>NZ_CP096440.1:0-4643368 GCF_054408525.1 Arthrobacter sp. D3-18
CCCCGATGCCTCATCGGGCCGAGATATGACTGTACAGCACATCCCGGCCCGATCTCAAATCGAGGCATTTCCCCGGATGTTTTCCGCCGATTTCGGCGTATTTCCGGGGATTTTTGTTAGTCGTCGGTCAGGGTGACGCCAACGCCACCAACCAACGTTGCGGAAATGTTATACAGCACGGCCGAAAGCATGGACAGTGCAGTCAACAGGACCACGTTCACCACGGCGATGATGGTGGCAAACGACGCCACCTGGCCAAGCGAAGCAATCTTCTTCAGTTCGAACCCGCTGCCTTCGGAGCCCGCCAAGGTGCCGAGAAGGCTATCCACCTGATTAAAGATGCCTGTGAGATCCAACACAGTCCAGAGAACAATTGCTGCCACGACGGTGACGATGCCCAATGCAACAGACAGCAGGAATGCCATTTTCAGCACTGACCAAGGGTCTACCTTGCTGACAAGGAGGCGCGCGCGGCGAACCTTTGCCTTGGGGGCCGGCTTCACAAGTCCGGGACCACCCTGGGCAGGGCGCTGGGTAGCCGTGCCTGCAGGACGCTGGCCGGGCTGCGCGGGACGCTGGCCTGGGGCACCGGCGGGACGCTGAGCCCCGGTGGCAGGACGCTGGCCGGGAGCGCCGGTAGGCCGCTGGGCGGAGTTGGTGCCACCTGCGGGACGTGCTCCGGCTGCGCCGGCGCCGGAAGAACCGGTTCCGGGACGCTGCTGGGGCCGTGCAGGCGTTCCTGCCTGTGCGCTGCCCGAGGGCTGCCGGAGTCCGCCGGGGACACCTGTGCTCGGCTTGGGATATGAGTCGGAATTACTCACTCGTTACCTCCGGTATTGTCTTCGTTCAGCTCCGCGCCCGTTTCGATATCCGGGTCTGCGTCGTTTTCCGTTTCGTCCGTCACGGTCGCCTCGGAGGCGCCGTCGTTTGCAGCCAACGTTACGTCATCGTCGAGTCCGTCCTCTGACTCTTCTACTTCCAAGCCGCGTTCGCTGTTGCGCGCGACTTCGATAATGCGGTCATTCTTGTCCGGCTTGGCGAAGATGACACCCATGGTGTCGCGGCCCTTGGCGGGGACGCCGGTTACGGCCGAGCGGACAACCTTGCCACCCTCCATGACCACCAGGACTTCGTCCTCTTCCTGCACGATCAGTGCGCCAACAAGGTCACCACGGTCTTCAGCAAGCTTGGCCACCTTGATGCCCAGGCCACCACGGCCCTGGAGCCGATACTCGTCCACGGCGGTCCGCTTGGCGTAGCCGCCCTCGGTCACGATGAAGACGAAGGAGCCGTCCTGGACAACGTCTGCGGCGAGCAGTTCGTCGTCTTCACGGAACTTCATACCGGTCACACCGGACGTGGCGCGGCCCATGGGACGCAAAGCATCATCGGTGGCCGTGAAGCGGATGGATTGGCCCTTGCGTGACACCAGGAGGAGGTCATCGGTTTCGCTGACCAGCTGGGCCGAGACAAGCTCGTCCTCATCGCGCAGGTTTATGGCGATGACACCGGCCGTACGGTTGGTGTCATAGTCCTCCAGCCGTGTCTTCTTGACCAATCCGTTCTTTGTGGCCAGGACCAGGTACGGAGCCTGCTGGTAGTCCCTCAGGTCAAGGACCTGGGCGATGTGCTCATCGGGCTGGAAAGCCAGCAAGTTGGCAACGTGCTGGCCCTTGGCATCGCGGCCGGCTTCTGCCAGTTCGTAAGCCTTTGCCCGGTACACGCGTCCAAGGTTGGTGAAGAACAACAACCAGTGGTGCGTGGTGGTGACGAAGAAGTGTTCCACCACGTCGTCGCCACGCAACTGCGCACCCTTGATGCCCTTACCGCCACGCTGCTGCGAACGGTAGTTGTCGCTGCGGGTGCGCTTTACGTAGCCACCACGGGTGATGGTGACAACCATTTCCTCTTCGGGGATCAGGTCCTCCATGGACATGTCGCCGTCGAAGCCCATCAGGATGTGCGTACGGCGGTCGTCGCCGTGCTTGGCAACGATCTCCGCGAGTTCCTCGCTGATGATCCGGCGCTGGCGTTCCTCGGAAGCCAGGATCGCGTTGTATTCCTGGATCATCGCTTCGAGCTCGGAGTGGCGGTCCTGAATCTTCTGGCGTTCCAGGGCAGCCAAACGGCGCAGCTGCATGTCCAGGATGGCGCGGGCCTGAAGTTCGTCGATCTCCAGGAGTTCCATGAGGCCCTCGCGGGCCGCTTCCGTGGTGTTGGAGGCGCGGATCAGCGCAATGACCTCGTCCAGCATGTCCAGTGCCTTGAGGAGTGCCCGCAGAATGTGCGCTTCTTCCTCAGCCTTGCGCAAGCGGTAGCGGGTCCGTCGGGCAATGACATCCATCTGGTGTGCAACCCAGTGCCGGATGAAGGCATCCAGGCTCAGGGTGCGCGGGACGCCGTCGACGATTGCCAGCATGTTCGCAGAGAAGTTGTCCTGCAGCTGAGTGTGCTTGTACAGGTTGTTGAGGACCACCTTGGCTACGGCATCGCGCTTGAGCACGATCACCAGGCGCTGGCCGGTACGGCCGGAGGTTTCATCCCGGAGGTCCGCGATGCCCTGGATCTTGCCGTCCTTGACCAGTTCGGCAATCTTGATGGCCAGATTGTCCGGGTTGGCCTGGTACGGAAGCTCGGTCACCACCAGGCACGTGCGGCCCTGGAGTTCCTCCACATTGACCACGGCCCGCATGGTGATGGAACCGCGGCCGGTTCGGTAGGCGTCTTCGATGCCCTTGTGGCCAAGAATGGTGGCGCCCGTGGGGAAGTCGGGGCCCTTGATACGCAGCAGCAGTGCTTCGAGGAGCTCTTCGCGCGTGGCGGTGGGGTTATCAAGCGCCCACTGGACGCCTTCGGCAACCTCGCGAAGGTTGTGCGGCGGAATGTTGGTGGCCATACCGACGGCGATACCTGAGGAGCCGTTGACCAGCAGGTTGGGGAAACGCGCCGGCAGGATGGTGGGTTCCTGGTTCTTGCCGTCGTAGTTGTCCTGGAAGTCGACGGTTTCCTCGTCGATGTCGCGGACCATTTCCATGGCCAACTGGGCCATCTTCGTTTCGGTGTAACGCGGTGCAGCAGCGCCGTCGTTACCGGGCGAACCGAAGTTGCCCTGTCCGAGTGCCAGCGGGTAGCGCATGGTCCAGTCCTGGATCAGGCGGACCAGGGCATCGTAAATCGCCATGTCGCCATGCGGGTGGTACGTACCCATGACGTCGCCCACAACGCGGGCGCACTTGTTAAACGAGCGGTCGGGGCGGTATCCGCCGTCGAACATTGCGTACAAAACGCGGCGGTGCACCGGCTTGAGGCCATCGCGGACATCCGGGAGGGCTCGACCGACGATAACGGCCATGGCGTAGTCCAGGTAGGACCGCTGCATTTCCGTCTGCAGGTCCACCTGTTCCACGCGGTCAGTCAGCACATCGCCCTCAAGGATGACGTCATCGGCGTTGGATTCCGCCGGGACTTCGGGAGTTTCGTCACTCATAATCTAAGGTTTCCGTTTCAGGTATATGTCAGTTCTGGAATATTCAGTGGCCCCTGTGGGCCCCTAGATATCGAGGAACCTGACGTCCTTGGCGTTCTGCTGAATGAAGTTACGGCGCGATTCGACGTCCTCGCCCATCAGGACGGAGAAGGTTTGATCGGCGGCCAGTGCATCGTCCATGGTGACCTGCAGCAGCGTGCGACGATCCGGGTCCATGGTGGTATCCCACAGCTCCGTGTAGTCCATCTCGCCAAGGCCCTTGTAGCGCTGGATGCCGTTGTCCTTAGGCAGTCGCTTGTTCATCGCGGCGCCCTTGCGGATGGTTTCATCGCGTTCGCGGTCGCTGTAAACGTAGTCGTGGGCTGCGTTGGACCACTTGATCCTGTACAGCGGCGGCTGCGCCAGGTACACGTAACCGTTCTCGATGAGCGGACGCATGTAGCGGAACAGCAGCGTCATCAACAGGGTGGTGATGTGCTGCCCATCGACGTCAGCATCGGCCATCAGGACGATCTTGTGATAGCGCAGTTTGGCGATATCGAAGTCCTCGCCGATGCCCGTTCCGAAGGCAGTAATCATGGACTGGACTTCGGCGTTACCCAACGCCTTGTCCAGGCGGGCGCGCTCCACGTTCAGGATCTTGCCTCGCAGCGGCAGGATGGCTTGGGTCTCCGGGTTACGGCCACGCTTGGCGGAACCACCGGCCGAGTCACCCTCCACAAGGTAAACCTCGCAACGTGAGGGATCCTTTGAAGAGCAGTCAGAGAGTTTGCCGGGCATGCCGAAGGACTCCAGCGGGCTCTTCCGGCGGGCGTTATCGCGGGCCTTGCGAGCTGCCATGCGGGCTTGGGCAGCGGAAATGGCCTTGCGGATGACATCGCGGGCCGGGCCGGGATTCCGTTCCAGCCAGTCACCCAACTGATCCGTGACAACTCGCTGGACGAAGCCCTTGACCTCGGAATTGCCGAGCTTAGTCTTGGTCTGGCCTTCGAACTGCGGCTCGGAAAGCTTCACCGAGATAACGGCCGTCAAACCTTCGCGGATGTCATCGCCGGTGAGGTTGTCTTCCTTTTCCTTGATGATGCTCTTCTCCCGCGCATAGCGGTTGATGAGCGAGGTCATCGCGGCGCGGAAACCTTCTTCGTGCGTTCCACCCTCATGGGTGTTGATCGTGTTTGCATACGTGTGGACACTTTCTGAGTAAGCGGTGGTCCACTGCATGGCAACCTCGACGGCGATGTGCCGCTCAGTATCTTCGGTTTCGAAAGCGATGACGTCCTCGTGGACGATTTCAACCTTCTTGCTCGAGTTCAGGTGCTTGACGTAGTCCAACAGGCCGTCCGGGTATTCGTAGACGACGGTGCGGTGCTCGGCGGCTACTTCGCCTTCGGTTGCGACGGCGTCGAGATCGAGATCGTCATCCCCATCACGGTTGACCGGACGCTCATCAGTGAGCGTGATCCGCAGGCCCTTATTGAGGAAGGCCATTTGCTGGAAACGTGCACGCAGAGTCTCGAAGTCGAACTCGGTTGACTCGAAGATGGTGCCGTCCGGGTAGAACGTCTGGGACGTCCCCGTCACGTCGGTAGCCTCGCCCTTGACGAGTTCGCCCTGCGGCTTGCCGCCGTCGGCGAAGGTCATGCGCCAAACGTGACCCTGGCGGCGGACTTCAGTGTCAACCCGGCGCGACAGGGCGTTAACCACGGAAATGCCAACACCGTGAAGACCACCGGAAACGGCATAGCCGCCGCCTCCGAACTTGCCGCCGGCGTGCAGGATGGTCATGACCACTTCAACGGTGGGCTTGCCCTCGGTCGGGTGAATGTCCACGGGAATGCCGCGGCCATCGTCCACAACGCGGACTCCACCATCAGCACGGAGCGTGATTTCGATGTGGCTGCAGTAACCAGCCAAGGCCTCGTCAACAGAGTTGTCCACCACTTCATAGACCAAGTGGTGCAGGCCGCGGGGACCGGTTGAGCCGATGTACATGCCGGGGCGTTTGCGCACGGCTTCGAGACCCTCCAGCACGGTAATATCGCTGGCACCGTACTCCCTGGGCGCCTCCGCGGGCGTGTCAGGCTTGGGAACAGTCTCCTCTTCGGGCTCTACTGCCAAGGTCTCTGCATTGTCGTTAGCCACAGGCGCTTTCGACTCCTCTGTACTCGATGTCGGCCGTTCCCGGAGCTGCCCACGGCGAACCGCGGCCGCCAACGGGCACGTGACTGATTGCGCCGTTTACTCCGACGAAGGGGTCCCCGATGCCACAGGAGTGGATTCAAGACCCGACGACGTTTCACCGGCGCTCAGTGATCTACGCCAATTCTATCGTGGAAACGCGTGAATCCTTGCAAATACGGGGGCAGCCGAGAGCTGAATATAGCCGTAGGAGACCGCTGGCCCTATCTTCAATGGCCCTACGGTGGTCCCGACGGGGGCCTATACGACTCGGGGGCGTTGAAACGCCCTGCACGCCGTTTAGCCGTAAGTGTCCCTCGGTCCGCGACCGTTGACGCTGCGTCCGCCCTTTCGCCAACTTGGAGCTGAAGGTCCCAACACCTGAATGCTCGTGACCACTCCTTCGCCCAGTTCATTGCGGAACATCTCCAGGAGGCTGGTGCTCAAAAGCCGCAGCTGTGTGGCCCAAGCCGTGGAGTCGCAACGGACGTGAAGCGTGGTGTCAGTGAAGCTCTCCGGCGTGCAGTGGGCGGAGATGTCCGGCCCCACCAGAGTCTCCCACTCCGCCATGACCGAGCCGACGGCCACAGGAGATGTCCAACCGCGTTCGGCCACCAAACGGCCTACTACTTTGCCAAGTCCCAAGGGATCACGGCCGCTGCCGTGGAATTGGGTGAAGCCTCTGGTATCCCGCAGCCCTTTGCGTTTCGGAACAGATCCGGGCCTCGGCGCGCGTTGCCGTACTTCGCCGCGGGCAGCTGCGGCTTCGCGCATCCGGTTCAGTGCCGCTTGGGCAGCATCAATTTCATCCGGCTCACGGCCGGGTTGAAGTCCGTCGTGGCTATCCTTCGCCATCGATGCCTCCCGGAACAACGGTTACGCGCCGTCCGGCCAGCTCCTCGGGAATATCGGCATCGACGGCGGCAGTCACCAGCACTTGCTCGGCACCAGCGACTATTGCTGCCAGTTTACGCCGCCGATGGACATCCAGTTCGGCGAAAACGTCGTCCAGGATGAGGATTGGCGCAGTGCCACCGGTCCGGGCGTCATCCAGCATCACGTAGTAGGAAGCCAGGCGCATTGACAGGCACATGGACCACGTTTCACCATGCGACGCGTACCCCTTGGCCGGGGCCTGTCCCAGAACGAGTTCCAGTTCGTCGCGGTGCGGACCTACCAAGGAGATGCCGCGTTCCAGTTCCTTTTTTCTGGACGCTGCGAAGGCTTGGATGTAGCGCTCCGTAAGTTCGTCAACGGACAGCAGGCGGAGGTCATCAACCGACGCCGAAGGCTCCGTTCCCTGGTCGGCCGGCCCGCCGTCGTCGTCAAGTACGCCCTGAATGGTTGAGCGGTAGACGGCTCCAGCGTCCTTGGATCCATCAGTGAGCTGGGCGTAAGCGCTGTTCAGGTGGGGACGCAAGCGCTCCACAAGTTCCAGGCGTGCGTGCAGTAACTCCGCGCCGGCACGGGCCATGTGCTGATCCCAGACATCCAGGGTCGCCTCGTGCCCGGCGGTGAACTTGCCGGTGCGGGCCGATTTCAGCAGGGCATTGCGTTGCTTCAACACACGGTCGTAGTCGCTGCGGGTTGCAGCGTGCCGCGGAACCAGGCTCACCAGCAGCTCATCCAGAAAGCGCCTCCGATTCGAAGGATCGCCCTTGACCAGTGCTAAATCCTCGGGTGCGAACAACACCGTTTGGCAGATTCCCAAAATGTCCCGGGCCCGGACCGGGTTGCTGCGGTTGATGCGTCCCCGGTTCGCGCGCCCGGAATTGATTTCAAGTTCGATGACCGTTGACTGCTCACCGCGGACGAGCCTCGCCCGGATCATGGCGCGCTCCGTGCCGAAACGAAGAAGCGGAGCATCCGTGCTAACCCGGTGGGAACTCAACGTAGCCAGATATCCGATGGCTTCCATGAGATTGGTCTTGCCGATTCCGTTGGAACCCACCAAGACCGTCACGCCGGGGCCGAGTTTCAAGTCGACCTGTGCATAGCTTCGGAAATCCGTCAGCGAAAGATGTTCGAGGTACACGCCGTTTGCAGGACTCCTGCGGCCTAGTTGGCCGGACGGGTGGCGTGGCCGCCGAACTGGTGGCGCAAAGCGGAAACCATCTTCATGGCAGGCGAATTGTCTTCGCGGGAGGCAAAGCGAGCAAAGAGTGCGGCCGTAATGGCGGGCGCGGGCACTGCGTTGGCAATTGCTTCTTCTACGGTCCAGCGGCCTTCGCCGGAGTCCTCGACGTAATCATCGATCGAGGCCAGGCCCGGATCTTCGTCCAATGCCTTTACCATGAGGTCCAAGAGCCAGGAGCGGACAACCGTGCCCTTTTGCCACGCACGGAAAGTTCCCGGAAGGTCCTTCACGATGTCCTTCGCAGCCAGCAACTCGTAGCCCTCGGCATATGCCTGCATCAGGCCGTACTCAATGCCGTTGTGGACCATCTTGGCGTAATGGCCCGCACCAACTCCGCCAACGTGGACAAAGCTGTCTGCCCGTTCACCCTCAGGACGGAGTGCATCGAAAACGGGCATGGCAAGTTCAATGTCCTCATCGGCGCCGCCTGCCATAAGGCCGTAACCGTTCTGGAGGCCCCAAACACCGCCGGACACACCACAATCTGCGAAGCGGATGCTCTTTTCGGCGAGTGCAGCAGCGTGCTTCTGGTCTTCCGTGAAACGTGAGTTGCCGCCGTCGATGACCAAGTCGCCCGGACTGAGCTTGTCGCCGAGCTCCGTCACGACGGCATCAGTAATCTCACCCGACGGAACCATCACCCACACCAACCGTGGAGTGGGCAATGCAGCGATGAGTTCATCAACCGACGCGACGTCCGTGACATCAGGATTGCGATCAAAACCTGTGACCTCAATGCCACCGTTCCGCATGCGTTCCCGCATGTTGAAACCCATTTTTCCGAGGCCGATCAGTCCGATGTGCACAGTGTGAACTCTTTTCTGTGGAGGTGGCGGGAGACGGTGCCGGGCTGGGCCCAATTGGCTCGCAGTTAGTTGGGGAGGCGGACCGGCATCACAAGGTAACGGTAGTCGTCCTGATCTTCGCCATCCGCTTCAGCCTGGGCCGTAATCATGGCTGGCTTCGGGGCAGTGGTGAAGGAGAAACGAACGTACTTGGTTTCGATGACGCTTAGGCCTTCAACAAGGTAATGCGGGTTGAAGGCAACGGTGATGTCTTCACCGGAAAGCTGGGCTTCCAGCTCCTCGGAAGCCTGCGCGTCTTCACCAGTACCGGCGTCGAGATTCAGTAGGCCTTGGGTGAAGGCGAGACGGACGGGGGTGTTTCGCTCGGCCACGAGCGAAACACGCCGAACTGCTTCAACGAGTTCCTGGGTCTGGACTGTTGCATGGATCGGCGTGGAGTCCGGGAAGAGTGAGCGGATCTTGGGGTAGTCTCCGTCAACCAGAAGTGAAGTGGTGGTCCGTCCACCACTTTCGAAGCCAATGAGACGGCTGTCGTCGTCAGCAAGCGCGAGGTTGATGTCGCCGCTGCCACCGAGGGTTTTGGCCACTTCATTCAGGGTCTTGGATTTGACCAGGGCGCTGGTGGAAATGCCCGGAGTTACAGGCTTCCACGGGACCTCGCGCATGGCGAGGCGGTAGCGGTCCGTGGCAAGGAGCGTGATGAGGTCATCCTCGATCTCCATGCGAACGCCGGTGAGAATCGGCAGGGTGTCGTCTTTGCTTGCTGCAATGATCACCTGTGACACGGCCTGGGCGAACGCGTCGCCAGGCAAGGTGCCGCTGATCGCGGGAAGTGCCGGGAGTGCCGGGTACTCGGACTCGGGCATGGTGGCCAGGTGAAAGCTGCTTCGGCGGCAGGTAAGAGTGACTTTGCTGCCATCAGTCTCGACTTCGACAGGAGCCGATGGAAGGCTGCGGCAGATGTCCGCAAGCAAGCGCCCGGAAACCAAGATGGTGCCCTCAACAGCAATATCTGCGGGGATTTCCAAACGAGCTGAGGTCTCGTAGTCAAAGCTGGAGAGGCTAACGGTTCCCGCCTCGGCTTTGAGGAGGAGGCCGGAAAGCACGGGTACGGGCGGCCGCGGAGACAACGACCGCGCGGTCCATGTAACGGCTTCTGCCAGGACGTCGCGGTCGACTCTGAACTTCACGGAAGGGTGCCGCCTTTCATTGCTGCTGCCATGTAGTAGCTGCGGCTTCCTGCTTGGAAGCCGCTAAATCTTCGCAGTCCGGGACCGGAACCTGCATGGTCCGCACTTAGCGAACTACAAGCAGACCCGAGGATGGGAGCGCTGCTGACAGCTTAGCCGGAAGATCCGCGATTAACCCATCCCCGTCGGGCAGGAGCCCTCGTATGTGGACAGTGGAGACCGGTCACGGCCTGACTCCTGCTCTGTCGTTTGAGGGACGGGACGGGTGGCAGAACGAGATTGTTATTTGAGGGATTTCAATTTTTTGGGATTCGTAGTGTTAATAACTGCTGTGGAAACTGTGGATAACCCGATCTCACCGCGTCGTTTCGCGGTTAAGCCCTGTTCACGGATTGTGCGTTAACTGGGTTTTAAACAGGGTGTGGATGGGGACAACTCCCAGGCCGTTTTTAACGATCCACAGATGGCTTAAGGGTTTTAAGCCCATTAACCGAGCTTGTCCCCTTAAGTATCCACAGGCTTATCCACATGCACCTGTTAATAAGGTATGTAGTGCCGGGCGCGATGTGGATTTCAGGAGTCTCGTTGTTGCTGTTTGATCCGGTTGGTCAGCTCCGTGACCTGGTTGTAGATCACACGGCGCTCTGCCATCAGCTCGCGGATCTTGCGGTCTGCGTGGATAACCGTGGTGTGGTCACGACCACCGAGCTCCTGTCCGATCTTCGGCAAGGACATGTCCGTCAGCTCGCGGCACAGGTACATGGCGATCTGCCGTGCCGTCACCAGGGTGCGTGTACGGGACTTGCTGCAGAGCTCTTCCATGCTGAGCTTGAAGTAGTCAGCTGTCTGGTCCAAGATCTGTTTTGCCGTGATTTCCTGGGCACCGTCGTCGGTGATGAGGTCCTTCAGAACCATTTCAGCGAGGGCCACGTCCACCGGCTGGCGGTTGAGGCTTGCGAACGCCGTGACGCGGATTAGCGCGCCTTCAAGTTCCCGGATGTTGCTGGAGATCTTGGAAGCGATGTACTCCAAGGCATCGTCCGGCGCCGAGAGACCTTCGCTGAGGCCCTTCTTGCGAAGGATCGCGATACGGGTCTCGAGTTCAGGCGGCTGGATATCCGTCAGCAGGCCCCACTCGAAACGGGACGTCATGCGGTCTTCGAAGCCGGCGAGCATCTTGGGCGGCTGATCGGAGGTGATGACGACCTGCTTGTTGGCGTTGTGCAGGGCATTGAACGTGTGGAAGAACTCTTCCTGGGTCCGGTCCTTGCCCGCCAGGAACTGGATGTCGTCGATCAGGAGCACGTCCACGTTGCGGTAGGTGGTTTTGAAGCTGGTGCCTTCGTCATCGCGGATGGAGTTGATGAAGTCGTTGGTGAATTCTTCCGAGTTCACGTAGCGGACCCGGATGCCGCTGTAGAGCCGGCGGGCATAGTGTCCGATTGCGTGGAGCAGGTGGGTCTTGCCCAAACCTGAATCGCCATAGATGAACAAGGGGTTGTAAGCCTTCGCCGGAGCTTCAGCGACGGCTACTGCAGCCGCATGGGCAAAGCGGTTTGATGAACCGATCACGAAAGTATCGAAGATGTACTTCGGGTTCAGTCGGCCGAACTCGTGCGAGGTACTCGGCGGCGTGGGCTGCGGCTTCGGTTCGGCGAAGTCGGATACTGCGGAAAGCTCGACGGCGGGTTCGGGCTCGGCGTGGATGGGCACCAGATCGGTGTCAACGTCGATTGCACAGCGGATGTCGTCCGAGAAGACATTGCGTAGGGCATCGTCCAAGGCGTCCTTGACCTGCGTCTGAAGGACCTCGCGGGTGAGTTCATTGGGAACGGCCACCAGCAGGGTTGAACCGATGAGGCCCTGTGCCTGGGCGAGGATGACGAAACCGCGCTGACGGGGTGAGACCCGGTCGTCTTGTTCCATGAGGCTCAGCACCCTGCGCCAGGAACTTCCGACAGTGTTGGCGTGGTTGGCTTCGTCTACTGTCATCAATCAGTTCCTAAATACTTGCTTGCCGGCGTTGCTGGCAGCCGAAGTGTCTCCGGCGGCGCTGTTCTGGGCGATAATCCACAGAGTTATACACAGCGGGTGGACATTGGGCTACTGAGCCACTCTAGGGGATGAAATCGCTAGAAGATAGCTGGGAAGTTGCCTGTGGATAATTACACCGTTGTGGTTCTCAAAAGCGAGCTGTGAGCCACTTCATCCACAGGCTGGGAACTGCGGTTGGACACAGCTGTGGATACCTCCCCGGCAGGCTCCCGGTTTGACTGTGGGTGCCTTTTTGCCCTAACGTTGTGAAGTCCTTTGTGTCCGCTTTTGAGATCAGTTGTAACTCCGTACGTTCATCGTGCGGGAGGCAACGGCGGCAGGCACATACAAAACTTAGCGTCGGCCAGTTCTTCCCCTTTTTTGATCGGGTGGGCGCACCTTTGATCCACTGGAGTAACTAACGTGAGCAAGCGGACTTTTCAGCCGAATAACCGCCGTCGGGCCAAGAAGCACGGCTTCCGCCTTCGTATGCGCACCCGTGCCGGCCGCGCCATCCTGGCTGCCCGTCGCGGCAAGGGCCGCGTCGAACTGTCGGCGTAAATAACTGACTTGTCGGTCAGGGTCTTTTTGCGGGTTCGACGGTGCTAGCCACCCCTAACCGTCTGCGGACGTCTACCGACTTTTCAACAACTGTACGTTCCGGCGTCCGCAATGGACGCCGGAACTTAGTGTTATATACGGCCTCTATCGGGGCCGGGGAGCCGAGTCGAATCGGCTTCATTGTCTCCAAAGCCGTCGGGAACGCCGTGACCAGGAACCTCGTTAAGAGGAGACTGAGAGAAGCAGGCGCACTGTCCTTGCACACGCATGGAACGGGTCTGGCGGTAGTAGTCCGGGCACTGCCCGCAGCTGCAACAGCCAGCTGGGAGCAGTTGCTCTCGGACTACAACGCCGCACTGGCAGTGACGACGAAGCGATTGGGTGGCTCAGCTCCACGCAACGCTTCGACCGAACACAACGGCACCACAACGGAAGGGACACCGCGTGCATGACATAAGCACCGCCGTCGTTCCTTCCTCAAGCGACCCCTCCGGGAAGGTTCCACATCGGAGCCTTCCGGCGGCGGTAGGCACGTTCCTCTGGGAGCTGCCCCGCAACGTCCTCATTCTCTTGCTGAAGGCGTACCGTAAGGTCGTCTCGCCCCTCTACGGCCAGGTTTGCCGTTTCTTTCCCTCCTGCTCGGCCTACGCCTTGGAAGCAGTGACGGTGCATGGCGCCGTGAAGGGCAGTTGGCTCGCAGCCACAAGGCTCGCCAAATGTCACCCTTGGAACGCCGGTGGAGTGGACCATGTCCCCGCCGGCCATCGTCATTGGCCTGAAGGCCGGACGCCCACAATTGTTGTACTGAACAATCCGGACCAGTTCCTGGCTGCTCAGGCTGATGAAGAAGGCCGCTCGGCGGCCTAACGAATAGGGATATCGTATGGACTTCTTTGAAACAATCATGTTTCCGTTCAAGTGGCTGGTGTCAATCATCATGGTTGGCTTCCACGAGGGACTGAGCTTCATTGGCCTGCCCGCCGCGAACGGCTGGACGTGGACTTTGTCCATCATCGGCCTCGTGTTGGTGATCCGTGCCGCCCTGATTCCTGTATTCGTCAAGCAGATCAAAGCGCAGCGCGGCATGCAGCTGCTGCAGCCGGACCTGAAGAAACTTCAGACCAAGTACAAGGGCAAGACTGATCAGCTGTCCCGCCAGGCCATGGCGCAGGAGCAGATGGCGCTGTACAAGAAGCACGGGACCAACCCGTTCTCGGCTTGTTTGCCGATGCTGATCCAGATGCCGTTCTTCTTTGCACTGTTCCAGGTGTTGTCGGGCATCTCCACCAACGCCAAGCAGGGCCAGGGCGTTGGTGCCATGAGTCACGAGCAGGTAGTTCAGTTCGATTCGTCCAGCATCTTTGGTGCGCCGCTGTCCGCCTCGCTCCTTCACGGTGACCCCAGTGGTGGCAACAGCGCTGTGGCTGTTTGGGTTTTGAGCATCATCATGATCATTGCCATGACGGCCTCGCAGTTCATCACGCAGAAGCAGATCATGGCCAAGAACATGTCGGAAGAGGCCATGGCCAGCCCCTTCATGCGTCAGCAGAAGATGATGCTCTACATCCTGCCGCTCGTGTTCGGTATCGGTGGCATCAACTTCCCGATCGGTGTCCTTATCTACTGGACCACCACCAACCTCTGGACCATGGGCCAGCAGTTCTTCGTTATCCGCCGTATGCCGACGCCGGGATCCCCCGCAGCCAAGGCGCTTGAAGAGCGCCGCGCCGCAAAGGGCCTGCCCCCGCTGTTGGGCGGAAAGAAGAACGCCGCCGCGGACGCTGCCGCTGAAGCCGAAGCTGCCGCTGCGGCAGCCGCCGAAATCAGGGCCCAGCGCGTCCAGCCACAACGTAAGAACAGGAAGAAGAAGTAATGTCTGCCGAGAGCACCGAAGAAGCAATGACCGCTGTGACCGAAGACCAAGAGGACTCGCAGGAAGAGACGCAGTCCAAGACAGCCAGCCGTTTGGAAGAGGAAGGCGACATCGCCGCCGACTACCTCGAAGAACTCCTGGATATCGCCGACATCGACGGTGACATCGACATTGAGGTCCGCAACGGACGCACATACATCTCCATCGGTGCTGATGAAGAATCTGCAGCGCTGGACAGTCTCGTCGGGCGCGATGGCGAAGTTCTGGAAGCCCTGCAGGAGCTGGCCCGCCTTTCGGTCCTTTCCGCCACCGAAAGCCGTTCACGTCTTGTCCTGGACATCAACGGATACCGCAAGGAACGTGCCGGCGTGCTTCAGCAGATTGCCGAGGACGCCGTTGCCAAGGTCAAGACCGATGGCGGCACGGTTGCCCTTGAACCGATGAGTGCTTACGAGCGCAAGATCGTCCATGACGCCGTTGCTGACCTCGGATTCGTCTCCGAGTCCGAGGGCGAAGGCGCTGGCCGCCACATCGTCGTTTCGGCTGACTAGCAGCTCATGGTTGAAATCACGGCAGCTGAACTGGAAGCGGCAGAGAAAATTTTTGGGGAGCGCTTGGATCTTGCCAAGCGCTACGTGGAACACCTGGCTACGTCGGGGACGGAACGCGGGCTGATAGGCCCCCGTGAGATTCCGCGCCTCTGGAGCCGTCACGTCCTGAACTGTGCAGTAATAGAGTCCGCCATTGCCATGGACAGCCATGTTGCCGACGTCGGATCCGGCGCGGGCCTTCCGGGCCTTTGCTTGGCCATTGCCCGCCCGGATCTTGAGCTGACATTGATTGAGCCTTTGGAGCGTCGTGTCATCTGGCTCCAGGAGGTTGTTGATGACCTCGGCCTGGACAACGTCACCATCATGAGGACCCGGGCTGAGCTCGCAGTCGGAATGGTGGATGCTGACGTCGTTACAGCACGGGCCGTTTCTGCCCTCTCCAATCTGGCTGGTCTTACCATCCCTCTCCTGAATGGTCACGGAGAAGTGGTGGCCATCAAGGGACGCAGCGCCGCGGAAGAGATTGAGAAGGCAAAGAAGGTCATCCGCAAACTTGGAGGCGTGGAAACGTCAGTTGTGGTTTGTGGACAGGAGCTTTTGGAGGAACCCACCACCGTGGTGAGGATCATCGTCAACAAGCCCGGAAAGACGGCGTAGGTCCCGCTCGGTTTCCCGCGTGTCGGCGGTCGAGCGGTTAGGCTAGAGAACGGCAGCAAGCGCCGAATGAGAGTGAGAGTGTGACCAGTGGGTAGTAGTGAAACCTCCACGCAGCGAATTCCCCCGTTTATGTCTTTGGGGTCCGCGCGGGCCATGGCTACACCCTCTGCATCTCTCCAATCCGCAATTGTGCGTACTGATTCGGTTGATAATGCTGCCGTTTCACGTGAAACCGTCTCAGATGGAGTGCGTAACGTCATGGATTCCATCGATGATTCCAGTCCCATCGCCCGGCAGCTGGCCAACGAAACCCGACGCCGCGAACGGCTGATCGGCCGGGAACTGCCTAAGCCTGACAAAACCCGCATCTTCACGGTTTCCAATCAAAAGGGCGGTGTAGGTAAGACCACCACTACCGTGAACATCGCTGCGGCCTTGGCGTCTGCCGGTCTCAACGTGTTGGTGATCGACATCGACCCCCAAGGCAATGCCTCCACGGCTTTGGGCATTGAGCACCACGCTGACGTAGACAGCATCTACGATGTGCTCATCAACGATCTCCCCCTCAAAGACGTTGTAGCTCCATGCCCTGACATACCCAACCTGATTTGCGCGCCCGCCACCATTCACCTGGCTGGCGCCGAGATTGAGCTTGTTTCACTTGTTGCCCGCGAGCAGCGACTCCGCCGCGCCATTGACGTCTATGCCAAGGAGCGCGAGAGCAATGGCGAAGGCCGGCTGGACTTCATCTTCATCGACTGCCCGCCAAGTCTTGGGCTGCTGACAGTCAACGCGTTCTGCGCCGCCAGTGAGGTGCTGATTCCCATCCAGTGCGAGTACTACGCACTGGAAGGCCTGAGCCAATTGCTCAAGAACATCGAGATGATTCAGAAGCACTTGAATGCTGACCTCGTCGTCTCCACCATTCTCCTTACCATGTACGACGGCCGGACGAACCTGGCTGCCCAGGTTGCTTCTGAGGTTCGCCAGCATTTCCCCGAGCAGGTTCTGGGTGCCGTAGTTCCACGGTCGGTACGCATCTCGGAAGCTCCGAGCTACCAGCAGACAGTCATGACGTACGATCCTTCTTCGAGCGGCGCGCTTTCCTACATGGAAGCCGCCGCCGAAATAGCTGAACGCTAGAATTCTTGAAACACTGCAACAGCTTGGGCCGGTCCGTGCTCGGCTATTCCATCGGAGGGATGATTCAATGAGCGAAAAGCGAAGGGGCCTCGGCAGGGGTCTTGGGGCTCTCATTCCTAGCTCGGCCGCGGCCCAGGGGAACGGTGCTGCCCCGTCCCGTCCCGTGGATCTATTTTTTCCTGAGGCCCGCAAAACCGAGGAGCCTCCAACGGTAGCGCCCGTGCTTGAAGAATCGGGTGCTGGTGATGCCAAACCAGCTGCTGCGAAATCACCAGGTAAGGCTTCGGCGACGAAATCCTCCAGCACCAAGACATCGGCATCTGCAAGGTTGGGTTCGAAGCCCGCAGCTTCGCGCACTGCCGCTGCTGGCAAACCAGTTGATGATGAAGCAGGTTCGACGGGGGCCGCAGCGCCTTCCGCTGCAACCGAGAGCTCCGCACCGGACGTGGAGCTTGTGGAGGTCCCTGGCGCTCGGTTTGCTGAAATCCCCGTCGGCGACATCCACCCTAACCGCAAACAGCCTCGTTCGGTCTTCGATGAAGATGACATGGCCGAGCTGGTGCACTCTGTGCGCGAAATCGGAGTCCTCCAGCCAATTGTTGTACGTACTTCAACCGAAAAGGGTGGAGAGCCATATGAATTGGTCATGGGTGAACGTCGCTGGCGTGCAGTGCAGGCTGCCGGACTCGAAACGATCCCGGCGATTGTTCGCGATACCACCGACGACGACCTTCTCCGCGACGCTCTTCTGGAAAACCTGCACCGTAGTCAGCTGAATCCTTTGGAAGAAGCCGCGGCATACCAGCAGCTTTTGGAAGACTTCGGTACCACGCATGAACAGTTGGCCGACCGGATTGGTCGTTCCCGTCCGCAGGTGTCCAACACGCTGCGTCTTCTCAAGCTTCCGCCGTTGGTTCAGCGCCGAGTAGCCGCGGGCGTTTTGTCCGCCGGGCATGCACGGGCCTTGCTTGCACTCCCCGATGCTGCGGCCATGGAGCGTATGGCACAGAAGATTGTGGCCGAAGGCATGTCAGTACGAGCTACTGAGGAATCTGTGGCCCTGTACCAAGACCCCACTACGCCTGCAAAGAGTAGCATCCCGAAGCCCAATGCCCGACACGAACGCTTGGACTACCTGGCATCATCGCTGTCGGACCGTTTGGACACTAACGTGAAGATTACTTTGGGTGCACGCAAGGGACGCGTCAGTATTGAGTTCGCTAGCGTGGAGGATCTCAACCGGATTATGGATGTCTTGGGCCCTGGCGCCGAAGATTAGATCCTGTTGTCGGTTGAATGGGGCTCACATACTATGTGGGCCCCATTTTTTGTTCACTTCATGTGCGATTACTGCGGTGTCTCATTCTCCTGCTACTGACTTTTTAGTGTTTCACGTGAAACAAGCTGTTCCCGCTAGTTCAAAAAACGGTAGCCGAACTGAACCAGGGGCAATGTCTACAGCAGGGCCGACTCTTGAGGGGAATGGTAACCAGAGGACGCTGAGGCGTATACGTCTAAGTACTGCTGCACTAGCCCGTGTGCCCCTTCGCACAAATGGACGAGCCCACCACAGTGATCTACCAGGCGTTCCTGGTCACTTTGGCAGTGCAGGTGGGGTCACCACCAGCATGAGACGCGCACCGGAAATACCCATCCTATTGTCAGATTTGCCGCTGAAGCTCCTGCACCCTTATCCAAGGTCGTCGCTGTCACGAATGTGCCGTCTTCTTTGGAACGGGCCCCCGGCCCGCCAGACACGAGCAGTTATGCCAGGATCGGCCTTCTCCTTACGAACGATCCGGCCATTGGTAGGCGCTTGGGCCCGGTAGACGTAGGAGTTGGGTACGGAACTCGGGTATGCCGGCCTGTCTGATGGCCAGGACAGTGAGTTTCACGTGAAACATGTTAAGCCTGCGCTTTCGCTGTGAGCACTGTCTTTCAGTGGGAGTACCTGAGGCGTGACCCTTTTGTGCACCGGTGGGTCGAACCTGATCCCAGCAAATCAGGCCTGTATTCCATTTGTTGACCCTGCTGTGCGTTTGGAAGGCTATATGCGCTCAAGGGTTTCCGGTGTTTCACGTGAAACACTGGGTTGTTCGGGTGAAGTGGAGGGCAATGAGCAAGGCCTTGTTCCCGAACGCAAACATTCTTTCGAGACACCCGCGCATGTTCGATGGCTGAGGCTACTAACACTCTGAGTTGCTGCGGTACCTATCGAGTAGCGCCCGGGTCGCTGCAGCACCCCTCGAAACGGTCAGACGGCAACTGATTGGACCACCCGTTTCACGTGAAACAAGCGCCGCTTCGTGCGGCGCCGAAAACCCCTGTTGGTTTGATCAGTCATGCCAGGTATCCGTTCAGCTGGCCTCCCCCCATAAATCTTAACCAGCCGTATATGAACGTGCTGATCTTCGCACCGACTATTGCGAACTCCCTCAGCAAATCACCTTTGGTGGGTGTGTTGACTCTGTGGACCTAAGCGGCCGTCGCCGGCGCATTCCTATTGGTTCTGCTATCCCCACAATCTCTAGCGATCAAATTCCCAATTCCTAAGTCTCTGAGTAAGAGCACGAGCGGCTTGTGAGTGGGACCCGGGACTGGTCGCACAAGGGAAACCGGGTATCTCCTTGAGCTGGCTTGGTTCTGCGTGGCCATTCGTTTGCGTGACATCTTGCGTCGCGGGTGTGCAACCTGGGGATGGAGCGACACCCTCTAGCCCAACTAACTAGCCAAGAGCTGGGTACGAGCACGCGCAGCCGAGAATCCCGAGAAATGAGTGGAGAATGCAGAAACGGGAGGTTTAGGACTGGAGCTCGCCCTGGAACCCCGTCAAGGTCGTGTTCTAGGGTGCGCTATGGGCCTGCTCTATCGAGAAGGCCGGCATCCGCAGAGGCGATCATCTTCATACTCGACGTATGACGAGGGACTACTTCTATGGCGGACGGAGCCCAGCATGGCAGAGCCCGCACCGCTTTGGTGACAGCGACGACGTGTTGTGGACATTAAGTCCGCGCTCCCCCATTCCTGGTCCGGGGCGTCTGTATGTACATGAAGGGCACTGAGGTACTGGGACTGCAGATGGGGAGCTAGCAATCTGCTTGATGTCGGTAGGTACATTCCATCTGACGTGGTCGGTTGTTCCACTAACGGAACGTGATGTGCGCTTTGCAGAGTCTGCGGGGGTTCGTGTCTCATTTTTCAGGCTCGCTTGGATCCGGAGGTTCAATTCGAGAGGGCCACTCCACCACCCTGGAAGTGTGCGACATAGCGGGACAAACGGCGGAGTCTCGCCCGCTAATAGTGAGCCACGCTGTCGATCGGCTTCCGGCGCTGGGCATGTGTGCCGTGAATGAAGGGGCCGGTGTCGGACACGCAGTAGCTGAGACCGCTCCAGCAACTCGAGACACGACTGCGGAACTCAGTGATCTTGACCACGATTGGTCTGATGTTGGCGAATAGACTTGCGACCCTTATGGATGTCGCAGTCGTTGACTCACTGACTGGTCATCGCAGGGACATGGTAGACCTACCATCAGAGGCCGTTGTTGGACGGCTGAAGCTGTGCCGACTGCCCGAGGAAGAGCGATTTGTTTCACGTGAAACAGAGCGCCGCCGGTTCTGTTCGGGGCGGTAAGGTCATTACAGCCAAGGGAAGCGCGGTGGATAAGCCGGTGGATATCACTGTGGAAAACTTTGGGGATAACTATGTGCGTTTGTGCTGGTTATCGTCGGGCGTAGCCCGCTTGGTGACGGACCGACTTGCAGTTCGGATAGATCGTTGTTGGGCGGAATACGAAGAGCTCTAAGTTGGAGTGCCGGATGAGATACCCCCGTTGTTGGATGGCGAAGATAGCCCATTTTTCGTTGATTTCACCTGTACTGTTGCTGGTCCGGCGCTCCGGAACCGACCGCTTAGCGGTATCGCTAGACCAAGCACTTCTGCGTGGAGCGATCCGTCGAATTGGCGAACAGGGAAGCCTCTCGGTGGTCACGTGTTGGCAACGTCATGAGCGGTGGATAACCCTGTGGATAACGATGTGCATAAGTCAGTGGATAAGATCGACTGAATCTGGCGACCTCCGAGCCAAGCCGCACAAAGGTCGCGGCTAGGCGATGCTCTGGATTACCCGCCTTCAACATGCAGCCGCGAGGCCTACGTCTCCCACAGATATAGGCTCGCCTCGGGACCTATTCGCTATACGGGGAAGACAGCCCCTGGCGTGGATTCTTCTGCGACGGTCAGCAGGAAGCCAACGCCTGCGCCCTTGATTCATCCGATGTCTTGTCTTGACGAGTAGTCTGACGAGACAGTTTGTCCACTCAGGTCAGGTCCGCGCTGAGTTCCGCCCACAGGTGTTCGCGGCCTTACATGCCACTGCTACGCGGTGGCTGCGCTCCCCTAGTAAGGGCCAGGGCCTGGCCACGTAGTGAAGTCTCAGTTAGCGGCCGTCGAGCTTTCGCTGTTCCCGCCCACCTCCGTACGCTCCGATTTGTTTCAGAGCTCGCTGGCTCATATCAGATAATACGCGCGATAGGGCAAATCAATGGGGACGCGATGTTTCACGTGAAACACTCAGCAGTCCTTGCAGCAGCGTTTCACGTGAAACAGTGCTGCTTCTAGTGAACCGTCAGTGACGGTTCCATATGAGCTGTGATCATTGGATGGACTCTATACTTTCCTAGTCCGATGCCCGCGGATGAGTCAGCGGATGCGTCGGGCAGCGATTGTCGTTGTCCAAGGTACGAATATCTGAGGCAGTGGTACTTGCCGGCTTCCGCCAAGACCACTGCCAGGAGCTGGTCCGCGGGGTAAGTCGAGTGGCTACATGTGGCCGCCGATTCTAATCTGGAGGCTGCATTGGTGACGATTGGATGTTGTTGTTTCTTTCTCCGACTTACTCGCGCTCAGTGCCCCAAGCGACGATTGACTAGCAGTCAGGACCTGTGGCCCCGCCGCGCGGCTCGAGCTCGCCACTGCGTCAAGGCCAGATGCTAGCTGGGTTTCGGGCTGTTGCAACGACGATATGATCGACTCCGCGCCCCCTGAGCCGGCTTAGTGCTCCTCCGTTCCATAGTCGATACTGGATGCGACCGGAGCTCTGGGAGCCGTTTGGTTCTTTTGGTCGTTGACTCCTATGGAGTCTGAGAAGTGGTGATAGGTGCAATGTGGGATCAAGGTCGCTGGCAACTGATCCGATACTAGATGAAAGTAGGCGCTGAACTGCCGGGCTAGGTGACGAATGCCAATATCTTGTTTCATGTGAAACGCTGCCAGCCTATACAAATGCCGACTGTCTGCCCCAAGGGGTACAACCACGAAGCTAGGTCGTTTGGTGGCACGCTAGGATGCGGTGAGTTTGGGAATCTTTGTAGAGTTTGCCGAGATTGGGGGGGGTGTCTTTGAAAACCATGGGCCCCAACTCGCTTCCGACACTATTGACTCGCACTGGCAACCGACGTGGCATGTTGGGTTGAACCGAGGTTCTGCATTAGGGGCGATGCTGCCCTACGACGTGGCCCGACCAGTGGTTGTGTGGCTAGGGAGGGCGCCTGGGATTCAATGCCAAGACCAAGTGCGGTCCCTAGCTCCTCTTACGTCGGACGACCCTGATAGAACGGCGGCTCTTGCAGTGTCTCTCGACGAGCCTTCAAAGTCGATGTCCGCCAGTCTCAGACGTCCGCTAGCCAAGTATGGCCGCCGTAGACCACTGGAGTGCGGGTCGCCGGCCTGCTCTGCGGCGGCTCGGCTGCCCAACGCGTTGGACCACGCTTGGGGCCGCCCTGCTGCCCTACCAGGGCCCTTTCAGGCTCCTCCGTGCCCTTGACGGGCTCACTCAATTGCACCAGAAGGACCAAAGGAAGCGGGTCTACGGGGACACGACCCTGGGATCTTGTCCAAAGAATCGCCAAATGGCGATCTGGTGCAGCCTCGCGCGCCTCGTGCACAGATTCTGCATCCGCCATACTTCACATCGCGTCTGATAAGCGTAGAGATCACCTCAGTCTGGTTTGCCATCGCTGCGTTGTCTCTTTCAGGTTCTCTATGGCCTACCATCAACCGCTGAATGCATATCCGGGGCTAAGACCCCGGTGTGGCAGGCAGAGTAGCGGTCGCAGGGAGAGGCCGCTGGACCGAATCTCAGGCAGTTAATTGCTGCATTGTTCTTGATTTCTATCCAAGTTTCTCGGCGTCCCAACACTTTCCAGGACAAAGTTCTGCGGTGTGTGCGCGGGTATGTTTCACGTGAAACAAGCTCACGACCGACGTTCGCTCGGGACACAAAAATCCGAATAGTTCGTCGGCGCCCTCGTTTCACGTGAAACGAGCTGCCGGGAGGTGTCAGTTGCTGGTCAATCAGAAGTAGATGAACCAAGTCACCACGGAACTTCCCGGCTTCGACTAGCCACAGAATGACGTTGGAGCGGCGACGGCATGGAACTTATATTGGGTTCAGTCAGCAGCGGTGGTCTCAGAAAGCAACCGGAGACTAGTCAATCGCACCGCGGTTGTTGCGATTCCTTTGAGAGAGTGTAGTCGCGCAGAGTCCTGGATGAGAGTCGGAGTCATTCGGCCGTCACTCCGACAACTCCTTTAAGTCCTTTAGCCGATTCTTTTAGGTCCATTAGCCGATACGCTGATGATCCTCGTTGGTAAGCCACTGGTCTAGCCGACCCGAAGCGGTCTACCCGAGTTGCGGACGGACGCAACTTTGGTCTGACGGGTGGCGATTCTAAAGTGCGGGATGTGAGAGAGGGCCGGGCGGAAGGGCGCGGGGTGTGAGAGAGGGCCGGGCGGAAGGGCGCGGGGTGTGAGAGAGGGCCGGGCGGAAGGGCGCGGGGTGTGAGAGAGGGCCGGGCGGAAGGGCGCGGGGTGTGAGAGAGGGCCGGGCGGAAGGGCGCGGGATGTGAGAGTGGCCCCAACTTCTGCCTACCCCTGGTAGGGACAAGTGAATTTGCCGATTCCGAGATCGTGCGAGCCTTTGGGAGCAGTTAGCTCGTTAAAGAGACTGATTCAGGTTGACTTGGTTCTAGTCAGCAAAAAACCGACGGTTCCCGCCCCCTCAGGAGCAGCAACCGCCGGCCTTCGACGAATCAGATCAGAAGCGAAGCCTAGGACAGGACGTCCGCAAATTCCTTCTCGAAGAACTGCTTCGGCTTGGCGCCGATGACAGTGCTCTTTACTTCTCCCCCACTGAACAGGTACACGGCCGGGATGGAGGTGATGCCATATTCGGCTGCGATGGCGGGGTTGTCGTCGACGTTGAGCTTCACAACGTCAACCTTTTCGCTGTACTCAACGGAGATCTCGTCGAGGATGGGACCGAGCTTGCGGCAGGGACCGCACCACTCTGCCCAGAAGTCCACGATGACCGGCTTCTCGGAAGCCAAGACATCCGTGCTGAAGCTTGCGTCAGTTACATCTTTTGCGTTGCTCATAACTTTTCCCTTCGTATGGTTGCTTGGATGCAGCTTAGGAGTGCAGGTCTGCGAGGTAGTGCTCTACGTCAAGGGCAGCCACACAACCGGAGCCCGAAGCCGTGATGGCCTGGCGGTACGTGGGGTCGATGACATCGCCCGCGGCGAAGACACCCTTGATGTTGGTCCGGGAGCTACGGCCTTCTACGGCGATGGTTCCCTCGGGGGTCAAATCAACCTTGCCCTTGATGAGATCCGTGCGGGGGTCGTTGCCGATGGCCACGAACACGCCGGTGACTGCGAGTTCGGATTCGGTGCCGTCCACCAGGTTCTTCAGCTTCAAGCCGGTGACCTTGTCTTCACCGAGTACATCCTCGACGGCGGTGTTCCAGACAAAGTTGATCTTCTCGTGAGCCTGGGCGCGGTCACCCATGATCTTTGAAGCCTTGAGGGTATCGCGGCGGTGGACAACGGTAACGGACTTAGCGAACTTGGTGAGGAACAGTGCCTCCTCCATGGCGGAGTCGCCACCACCGATTACGGCGATGTCCTGATCCTTGAAAAAGAAACCGTCGCAGGTTGCACACCAGCTAACGCCGTGGCCGGACAGGCGCTTTTCGTTGGCCAGTCCGAGCTCGCGGTATGCCGAACCTGTGGACAGGATGATGGCCTTCGCCTGGAAGGTCTCCCCCGTTCCGATGGTCACAGTCTTGATGTCGCCGTCGAGGTCCAGCTCGGTGACGTCCTCAAACTGGATTTCGGTGCCGAAACGCGCGGCCTGCTTTTCGAAGTTCTCCATCAGGTCCGGGCCCATGATGCCATCCGGGAAACCCGGGTAGTTTTCCACGTCCGTGGTGTTCATCAGTTCGCCACCAGCAGTGACGGAACCGGCAATGAGCAGAGGCTTCATGTTGGCGCGGGCGGTGTAAACGGCGGCTGTATAGCCGGCAGGGCCTGAACCTACAATGATGACGTCACGCACCTGCGATGCGCTGTTTTCTGCAATGCTCACGTGGCGTGAACCTCTTCCTTAGTCGATGCTGCGGCTTTCGGGGCAGCCACCTGACTCAACCCCTGTTGCTTTCCAAATATTCCGTTGGAGTTGGGGACCCTAAAAGCCACCATCATTCAGGGTACCGTCTGCGGGCATCCCGAATCTAAGCGGTGACGCCAATGTAGGTAGCAGTAGAGGCCGTTCTGACGAGTCAAAACGGCCTCTACTGCTACCTAGTTGGGTTTGGCTACTGAACCGTGACCTCAGCCAGGCGCAGTCCGAATCCGAACCGCGTCTTCGGCGCAGCCAGCTTCGGGAGTGCGCTGATGACTACGATGACGTACTGGGTCTGGGTCGGTGCTGCAAGTGGCATGGTCAGTTCCGGGGACGTGAAGCTGTTGGTGCCCACCAGTTTCGCGCCGTCCATTGCAGGACGATCGTTGGTGTAGACGCTGATGCTGCCGCCAGAGCCACCCAACTGGTTCAGTACTACGGATTTGACCTCGGTGGGTTCCTTGAGCTTAACAACAAGGGGCATGTCTTCGAAGAGCCCACCCCAGTTTGCCGAGGCGAATTCCATGTCCGACCAGTAGCTGGCAGCGTTACCGTCAAAGGCCCTGGCAAGGTCCTTGTCATAGGTGGCGGCGAAGGGGAAGTCGCCGAGACGCGTGATGCCTTCAATTTCCGGTGGTGTGGCCGGGGCCGGAGCTTCAGTAGGCGCAGGCTCCTCGGTTTCCGCGGCGGAAGATTGAGGTGCAGGCGTGCTTTGCGTCGCGGCAGGTGCGCCACTGGGCAGGAGGCTGCCGAGATTGGTCACCGCAAGGACGAGCCCGACCACCAAGACGGCGGCGAGAAGGCCGCCTACCAGCCACCGCAGGGAACGCGGTTCCTTCTCAGGAGCTTCGTCTTCGTAAACGTCCTCGTCCGCGTAATCGTCCGTAACAGCCGACGACGCCGGGAAGCTGCTTGCCGCGCGCTCGTACCCGGAGTCGGTGCCACGGTTCGCTACACCGGAAGCACCAGCAGCTACACCGGTACCACCAGCAGCTGCACCGGCGCCTGAACCGCTAAAGCCGTAATCCTCTTCGGACCACAGGGAAACCTTCGGCTCCGCAGCAGGCTCGCGGCTAGCAGACTCACGGCTGGCTGGCTGCGACGAGACGGGCGAAGTCGAAACGGGCTGCGATGAAACGGCCTGAGTGGGCGGCTGTGATGCAACAGCAGGAGATGCTCCGCCCCTGGAACCAGCGCCGTTAGCACCAGCGCCAGCGTCGGCAGAACCAGTAGCGCCAGCACCGGCGTCGTTATTCTTGGAACCCGCGTGTTTCAGCGCTGCAGCGGCAGCAACACCCGCTGCTCCGGCACCGGCAGCAGCCGCAGCCAGCTTCCCCGCGATCCCGCTTTTTGGCGAAGAGGGGCTGGACGAGGGCATGGGCGGTACATGAGGCGCGGTGCGTGCGGGAGCAACAGGTTCAGGCTCACCGTCGGACTCGGAAGGAATGGGGTAGCCGTTTTCGTCGTACTGGATGTACTCAGCGTCGTGCTCATCATCCTCGTACAGACCGTCGTACGTCTCAGGTTCATAGGTGCGCGGCTGGCCGAAGATCTCGCTTCCGAGCGTCTCGGTGAAGAAAGGCTCGATGTACGGCGGGTTCGTGGCGACCACAAGGTCCAGCAGATCCGGGGCGGTGCTGTGGTTGGTGATCAGGTACGTGGTGTTTTCACTGATGCCCAAGTCCAGGATCTGAACGTGGCCCGGCCTCTCCCCAGTGGCTACTTCCCGGGCGCTCTGGGCCACCTGTTCGGCATTTCCGGGACCGGCGACAAGGATGCTCACGGGACGGTTGAGGACCTGGTCCACGCCGTCGAGCACCTGATCTTGGTCATGCGAGGTCAATACATTGGCCGTGACCTTGTAGCGGCCGCCAAGTACTGATCCGACGTCGATCGGGTGGGACACGTGTTCCTCCTAGGCTGTCCGGGAGCTGCGGTCCTGCACGTGGCTCCCCCGGTGAGCCGGTTGAGCCGCTTTTGCAACTACCTATATTCGTTTCTAGCCTAGCGGATTCAGGCCCGCCGCCATGTTGGCGCCACCGGCTTACTTCCTGTGGCTGCCCTTTGCGGGGAAGTACGGATTCTGCCCGGCGTCACCTTGGTAGGTGCGCCGACCCGGCAGTGGGACCTGCGGACGGAACTTGCCGCCGCGTGCCGTGCTGGGCGTGTCTTCCTCCGGTAGGTAGGTCTTGGGTGCATCAGGTGATTCTTCTGTGGCAGGTTCCTGAGTCCGCTGAGGAGCCAGTGCCGGCCCTGCCCGGAAGGAGGTGGCGTCGAACTCGCCGGAGATGCGCGGAATCAGACCGGTATCGTCCGAAACCGTGGCGCGTGCCGGCGTCGTATGTTCCGGTGCTGAGCCGGTAACCGGTGCCGGTGCGCCCCTACCCAGGCGACCCATCAGCGGACGCAGGAGGTCGCGCAGTTCGGTGACATGGAAGACGCGAAGAAGGACCAGGTACGCGAGGAGCATGACCGGCCCGACGACGACCACAGTCACCAGGGCGGCCGGGCGGCTGCTCCATGCGAAACCGTCGGCACGGTAGCTGCCCAAAAGCCACAAGGCCCCAGCCCCGGCAAGCGCAGATCCCAGGCCCGCGTAGCCCATGCGGATGTACGAATTGGCGATGCGGGGACCGTCGAGGTGGCCCAGCAAGCGGCGCAGGAACACGACGCTGATCACCACGGAGAGGATATTGCCCAGCGTGTAAAGGATAGCGATCGCGTAGATGATCTGGCCGACGGGCAGGAACTGGATGAAGAACGCGCCCACCACATAGATAACGGCCAGCCACAACTGGACATACAGGGGCGTACGGGCGTCTTCGTTGGCGTAGAACACACGGGACATCATGAAGTTCGCGCTCAGGAACGGTGTGCTCAGGGCAAGGATGGTGAGCGTTTGGGCCAGCATGACGCCGTCCTGAGGCTGGCCGCCGGAGAAGAACATGCCCAGCGGACCAGCCAAGGCGAACAGCGCCAGGGCACCGAAAACCGTAGCAACGGCCATGGTGCGGAGGCCGTGGGAAAGGGCGTCGCGCAGTTCATCTTTGTTGCCATCCTGCGACGCGCGTGTCATGCGGTTGAAGAGGACGGTAGCCAAGGACAGGGCGATGATCGAGTGTGGCAGCAAGTACAGCTGGCTCGCGACTTCCAGGACGGCGTTACCGGGAAGAACAGCCGCGGCCGCTTTGTCTCCTGCATTGTCCAACCGGAGGCGCTCGGCACCGGGAATGGTGGCGATCCTCATGACGTACAAGAACGCCAATTGCCCGACGGCGGCAGTCGCCAACGTCCAGACGCTCAACTTGGCTGCCTGGCCCAGTCCAACGCCGCGCCAGCCGAACCGAGGCCGGAGCCCTAGGCGCAAACGGAAGACAGGAATCAGCAGGATGGCAGTCTGGGCGACCACACCAAAAGTGGAGAAGCCGGCAAGCAGCAGCGTCTGGGTGGGTCCCCAATTGTCCAAAGTGTGCGGGTTATGGATGTTCTCGCCCAGAATCCAAATGAACATCCCCAGGCCGGCGATGGCCACCAGGTTGTTGAGGATGGGGGCCCACATGGCGGGGCCGAACGCTCCGTGGGCGTTCAGCACCTGCGTGAGGAGGGCGTAGAGCCCGTAGAAGAAGATCTGAGGCAGACACCAGAAAGCGAAGGTGACTGCCAAGGCTTTTTGCTGCTCGGAGTAGCCCTGCGTGGTGAGGTCGATGACCAAGGGCGCCGCTAGTGTCACCAGCGCTGTCAGCGCCAGAAGCACCAGGACTGCCAACGTCAGCAGGCGGCTGATGTAGTCCGCACCCCGGTCCGGGGCCTTGCTGGCCTTGATGATCTGAGGGACGAGGACTGCATTGAACACGCCGCCGGCCACTAGCAGGAAGATCAGGTTCGGCAGGTTGTTCGCGTTAATGAACGTGTCGTTGATGGTGGAGCCCAGGCCGAGGGCGGCACCGAGCATCCACGTTTTGGCGAAGCCAAGGAACCGCGAAACTAGCGTTCCTGCTGCCATGATGGCGCTGGAACGTGCTTCTCCGGATTGAACGGACTGGGTTGTTTTGGCTTCAGACATCGCCTTTATCGTCCCATGTACCCGGGTCAGAGGTGTTCGGGCAGCACTTCCCGTGCCAAATCAGCGATGCGGCGTTCATTCGGGAAGGACAATTTTCGGGCCAGTTCCTGGATGGGAACCCAGGCGGCGTCAACGGCTTCCTGGTCCGGATCATTCTCGATGGTTAGCTCTCCGCCCGTTGCCCGGAGAAGAAAATGGTGCACGGTCTTGTGGACACGGTGGCCGCTCACAGTGAACCAGTAGTCGATGCTGCCGAGGGGTGCCAGGATGCTGCCTTCGATGCCGGTTTCCTCGGCGATCTCACGGACAGCGGCTTCCTCGTTGTTCTCGCGACCCTCCGGATGGCCCTTCGGGAGGCACCACTCAAGCCGGCCACCCCTATTTAGGCGGGCGATAATCGCAACCCGGAGTTCGCCGTCGGACGTGTCCACTACAACGCCACCGGCGGACACTTCCTCCACAGTGGGAAGCGAGGCCTGCACCGGGTGCTGCTGGGCAGGCGCGACGTGCGCGCCGATTGCCGACGGCAACGGTGCGTTTGTCCTCCTGCCAGGAGCGCTCGGGATCGGGTTGGCCATGAGGTCCACTCTAACGACTCTTGCCCTCGAGTGATGACCGGGACATGGCCACAAGATGGACTGCAGGAGATGGTCCGCGGACGCATGCCTGATTTCGCATGGAACAGTGGCCCAATGCTGAGTAAAAATCTGCCAAGCTTAAGGGACTATGGCGCACGTATTGGACAGCTCTTCAGTTAACTTCACCATCGATCCGGTGGTGCTCGACCTCGGGCAGCGCTTTGTCGATGCCGGCTTTGAGCTGTCCCTGGTGGGTGGACCTGTGCGCGACCTCTTCTTGGGGAGGACATCCCCGGACCTCGACTTCACCACCGACGCCACGCCGGACCAGACGATCTCCGTCATCAAGAAGTGGGCGGACAACTTCTGGGAAATCGGGCGCGCCTTCGGCACCATCGGTATGAAGAAGAATGGCTTCCAGATCGAAGTCACCACGTACCGCGCCGAGGCTTACGACCCCGATTCGCGAAAGCCGGTGGTAGCGTTCGGCAACTCCCTGACCGACGATCTGCTGCGCCGCGACTTCACCATCAACGCCATGGCGCTGCGGCTGCCAAGCCTGGAACTCGTCGATCCCTTCGGTGGCGTCCGCGATCTCCACGCGTCCGAGCTCGCCACGCCAGGCGCCCCGGAGGCCTCTTTCTCCGACGATCCCCTGCGCATGATGCGCGCGGCCAGGTTCGCTTCCCAGCTGGGCGTGTCGGTTCACGACGACGTTCGGCTCGCCATGTCGCAGATGGCTGACCGCATCAAGATCATTTCCGCTGAGCGGGTCCGGGAAGAGCTGGTCAAGCTCATTAACGGAGCGCACCCGCGGGTAGGCATCGACCTCCTGGTGGACACAGGGCTCGCTGAGTTCGTGCTCCCTGAGGTTTCCGCCCTGCGTCTCGAAGCCGACGAACACCACCGGCACAAGGACGTGTACCAGCACTCGCTGCAGGTCCTTGAGCAGGCTGCCGCATTGGAAACGGGTCCTGACGGCCCCGTGCCCGGCCCCGATTTTGTGCTGCGGTTCGCTGCGTTGATGCACGACGTCGGCAAGCCGGCTACGCGCCGCTTTGAACCGGGCGGCGCGGTGAGCTTCCGCCACCACGACGTTGTGGGTTCCAAGCTGACAGCCAAGCGGATGAAGGCGTTGCGTTTCGACAATGAGTCCATCAAAGCCGTTTCCCGCCTGGTCGAATTGCACATGCGCTTCTACGGCTACGGCGATGCCGGCTGGAGCGACTCCGCAGTCCGCCGCTACGTGACCGACGCCGGACCCCTGCTGGAACGCCTGCACCGGCTCACCCGATCCGACGTCACCACGCGTAACCAGCGCAAGGCTGACCGTTTATCCTTCGCCTACGATGACCTTGAGCATCGCATTGCGGCGCTCATGGAGCAGGAATCGCTGGCAGCCGTTCGGCCGGACCTTGATGGAGCGCGGATCATGGCGCTCCTAGGACTCAAGCCCGGCCCCGTGGTGGGGCGGGCTTACAAGTTCCTTCTGGAGGAGCGCATGGAACATGGACCACTGTCCCCCGAGGAAGCTGAGCGGAAACTCTTGGCATGGTGGGAAGCGCAACCCGAGTCCGCCGTCGTCGAGCCTTTGACCGAAACTGAGGAGTCCTAATTGAACGGTGCCATTTCCCCGCGTCCGCAACTCTGGATCCTTCGACACGGCGAGACCGAATGGTCCAAGAGCGGTCAGTACACCGGCCTGACAGACCTTCCCCTCACTGTTGAGGGTGAGCAGCAGGCTGTTGAAGCCCGCAAGGTGCTGGAAAGCATCGACTTCGACCTCGTCCTGACCTCGCCACTGCGTCGCGCCCGCCGCACGGCGGAACTCGCGGGCTACCCGGAGGCCGTCCATGAGCCGCTGGCCGTCGAATGGAACTACGGCGACTACGAAGGCATCAGCTCTGACCTGATCCGCAAGGACAACCCGGACTACCTCATTTGGACTGATGGCGTACCCAACGGGGAAACCCTGGATGAAGTGGCTGCCCGGGCGGACAAAATCATTGGACGCGTCCTGGAATCCGGAATGGACAACGTCTTGATAGTGGCCCACGGTCATTTCTCCAGGATCCTCACCGCCCGCTGGCTCGAAATGGATGCCCGCGAAGGCCGGCACTTCATTCTTGGAACGGCGAAGGTCTGCACCCTTGGTTGGGATAAGCGGACGCCTGCAATTGTGCGTTGGGGACTCTAAAACACGAATTTAGAAAAACTTTTGGTGAAATAGCTAATTTCGCTGGTCAAACTCCTTCTTCATGAGGTAGCTTATATCTTGTTCCCAGAGCGACCCGCCGGGAACGAGGCGCGCATTCTCCGGTTCAGTCAGCTGGAACAATGCCACAGCAGGCTGCTTATCAGCCAGAAAAGGAGGTTGGGAAAAATGATTACTTTGACTAGCGGACGGAAGTTGACCGTCACCGCTACCCCGGCCTCTGCTGATGATCGACGCCATTTTTGCTCTCTGACCCACTCCTGAACTACCGGACCGGCTTGTCGCCGGCGGTGTTCTTGGCGGCCTTCCTTTCTTTGGATGGCTGAGTAGTCAGTTGTAGGCGCGGACCCACGCAGCATGCCGCGGGTGCGCAGTTTCCCCATAGTTCGGAACCAGCTTCTTGTTGGGTCGACTGCCGGAAGCACGCGCTATTGCACGATGAACCATTTTTGGTTCTGTCCGCAATCCCCTTATTACCATCGGCTATTTATGCCTATTTAGGCCTTGATTTCATTTGAATTCATATGGCTCTAATTGCTGTGCCTAAGTTCCGATTGTTTCTTTTGCGAAAGGAGGTGAACCATGCGAAAACGCCCCGAAGACATGCGCTTCTACAAGAGCACCGATGCTCCCAAGGACCGCACCCTGTTCAACGGCCAGCTGCTGGACCAGCGCCGTGAAGACGTCTACGTTGTCCTGCACCAGATGGGACTCATCCGCTGATTCCCTTCAGCCAGATCGAAGGAGTTCAGGTGCCACACATTCATGCTGAACCTCAAGGAGCCCACGCGGCTACGCGTGGGCTCCTCCCCTTTAACGCGGTGGACCGCCAACCCTCGAACCTCGCAGGACTGTAAGCTCGATCCCATGCAGGAGACGAAGCCTCACCGGCTACAAAAACGTGCCCGCTTTGTGGTTCCAAGCCGCAGCGACGCCCTGCTTCGGAACTTCACGGAACTGGTGGGCGGCCCCTTGGGCAAGCATTCCTCACCCGGCAAGATTTCGCCTGGACCGTTCACTGTGGAACGGGTCCTGATCGTCCTCACCGTTGTGGCTGCACTGCTCGCGGTACTCGCAAAGGATTACTGCCGCGTTCGTGGATGGGAGACTCCCGGCCAGTTCTATGCAACCTGCTATTCGGACTTCCCTGAGCTCTTCCGGAACCGCGGTCTCGGCGAGGGCATATTTCCTTTCTTCACCCAGGGCAGCCTGTTCGAGTATCCGGTGCTCATGGGCATCATCGCCGGTGTGACAGCTTCATTGGTGCCCGGCCAGGGGATGGGGAACGAACGACTCCTGGGCTACTTCGACGTCAACGCGACACTCATCGTTGCGGTTTGGATCGTTACGGTCCTCCTGACTGCAAGAGTCAATAGGCGCCGCCCTTGGGACGCCGCCATGGTGGCCGTAGCCCCCGGGATCATTTTGGCCGGATTCATCAACTGGGACATGTGGGCTGTGGGGCTGCTGGCCTTGGGGATGTACTTTTTCTCCAGGGACAAGCTGATTCTGGCCGGTGTGTGCATCGGGCTGGGCACAGCCACCAAGCTGTACCCGGTCCTCATCCTCGGTGCCGTGCTGGTACTGAGTCTGCGAACCGGCAAGCTACGAGCCTTCTTCATCACCGCTGGTGCGGCCGTAGCATCCTGGCTGGCGGTGAATTTGCCCATCGCGGCGATGAACCCGTCGGGCTGGCGATACTTTTTCGACTACAGCCAGGACCGACCGGCCGGCTACAGCTCGCCTTGGTTCGCTTACAACCTGGTGGCGGACAGGGTTCGGTGGGCCCAGGTGGACAGCGCAACCATTAACACGCTGGCCCTGTACCTGTTCGTCCTTGCATGCGTACTTATTGGTGCTCTGGCCTTGTATGCCCCACGGCGACCCCGTCTGGCCCAACTGGTGTTCCTGATAGTTGCCGCGTTCATCCTGACTAACAAGGTCTACTCTCCCCAATTCGTCATCTGGCTCATACCGCTCCTGGCTCTGGCCCGGCCCCGCTGGCGCGACTTCCTCATCTGGCAAGCTGTCGAGGGGCTGCACTGGGCGGCCGTCTGGATGTATCTGGGCCAAACGACCAGTGGCGGTTCCGTCCAGCACAACATTGATATGTCCTACTACGTTCTGGCGGTGGGCTTGCATATGGTCGCAACGGCATATCTCATGACGCGGGTGGTCATGGATCTTTGGGACCCTGCCCAGGATCCATTACGCGCGCAGGGCCAGGACGATCCCCATGGTGGACCATTCGACGGCGCCCGGGACTGGTTACGGCTCGACGTCTTACGCCCCTCCCGGTCGGTGCTGCCGTGGCGTCCACGGGCTGCGGTGGAGAATACCGATCCCAAAGCACCCCAGCATATGGAGGTAAACAGCGATGGTTGATGTCGCCGTCGTCGGCGCCGGGCCCAACGGCCTGGCCGCCGCAGTGGTTATGGCCCGCGCGGGCTTGAGTGTCCATCTCTACGAGGCAGCTGATGCGATCGGTGGGGGGTCGCGGACCAGTGAATTGATCGAACCCGGCTACCTTTACGACGTCTGTTCGGCAGTGCATCCCATGGCTGTGGCTTCGCCCTTCTTCCGCGCCTTTGAGTTGTCGCAGCGCGTGGACCTGAGGGTGCCGGAGGTGCAGCACGGCACGCCATTGGACATCGGAGGTGCGGCCCTTGCCTACCAGTCGCTGGATCGCACAGTGCAGGAGTTGGGTGTCGATGGACCCGCCTACCGTCGGCTACTTGAACCCTTGCTGGAGCGGGTGGACGGGGTGGTGGACTTTACGTCAAACCAACTCCTGCGCATTCCGAACGATCCGTTGGCGGCAGTCAGGTTTGGATTGGCGACGCTGGATCAGGGGACCCCGATTTGGATGCGCCGGTTCCGGGAAGAAGCCGCTCCTGCGCTACTGACTGGTGTGATGTCGCATGCCCTCGGCTCGCAGCCGTCCCTTAGCTCAACGGGTGCCGGGCTGTTGCTCAGCATCCTGGCCCACGCTGGCGGTTGGGTGATACCTGTTGGTGGCTCCATGTCCATTGCACGGGCCATGGCCGACGATCTCGCAGCGCACGGCGGCAGCATCCATGTGGGTGAACGCGTGAATTCGCTGGATCAGGTCCGACCCGCGAAGGCCATTCTGTTGGATGTTGCCCCGCCAACTCTGGCGCGGTTGGGTGGCTCGGAAGTTCCCGACCGCTACCGTCGTGCACTTGAGGCATTCCGCTTCGGGAATGCAGCATGCAAGGTGGACTTCATCCTGTCCGGACCTGTGCCCTGGCGTGATTCCGGATTGGCACGCGCCGGAACCGTCCACGTTGGTGGCTCACGGCGGGCAATGGCAGAGTCCGAGAACCTGGTGGACATGGGCAAACATCCAACGGAACCTTATGTCCTGGTGTCCCAGCCATCCGTGGTGGATTCGACGCGCGCGCCTGAAGGCCGACACGTTTTGTGGTCGTATTGCCACGTGCCTGCCAATTCGACGGTGGACATGGCCGAAGCTGTCACGGCACGAATTGACCGTTACGCGCCAGGCTTCCGGGACGTGGTGGTGGCATCAAAGACCACGACGGCGGCGGAATTGTCCGCCTACAACGAGAACTATGTTGGTGGAGACTTCAGTGCAGGCCTGTTGGACTTGCGTGGTCTGGTGCAACGGCCGGTTGTGTCCAACGTGCCATGGCGAACTCCTATGGAGGGCGTGTACCTGTGTTCCTCGTCAACGCCGCCTGGTCCCGGGGTTACGGGAATGCCCGGGTACCACGCGGCAAGATATGCCCTCAAAGACATATTCAAGATGCGAGTACCCGGGCTGGGCGTTGGGCTTTAGGACGTTTAGTTAGCGGCGGTGAAGCGGGCGCGGCGGTGAGCCGGGCTCTCGATCTCGTCCAGCATTGCTACTGCGTAGTCCTGCGTGGAGATGCTGTTGCCGGCCGGTGAATCCTTGGCAACCGTGTATTCACCCGTGCGCTCACCCGGCTGGATGACGGGAGCGGGAGCCAAGACGGTCCAGTCGATGGTCTCCGGGGTCTGCTTCACGGCTTCGAAGGCCTTGGCGGCAGTAGTGGCCTCAGCCTTGTAGGCCTCGGGGAAGTCGGGGGAATCGAGCAGGCGGACGCCATCAATCTCCAAGGTGCCGGCGCCGCCGACGATCATGAGCCGCGTTCCTTCGGCATTGCTGTAGGCGGAAGCCATCGCGTCGAGCCACTCTCCATGGTCGCCGCCGGTGCGGCTGGGGCCCGTAGCCAGCACAACGACGTCGTGATCCTGGGCGATGGAGGCGAATGCTTGGGCGTCGGCCAGATCGGCTGCCTGGGCAGCGGCTCCAGGAACCTCAGCGCCCTTGCGGGAGATGGCTGTTACCTCATGGCCGCGGGTGATGGATTCGTTGACGATCTGGCTGCCGACCATACCGGTTGCGCCGTAGACTGCGATTTTCATAGCTCTCCTTGAGGTTGGTATCCTTACAACAACGCCAACGGTATCCAGCGGATACTGATAGCTTCAAAGGAACCTAGTTACCTTAGGGATACTGACCTCGTGGACAATACTGAACTCCCCGGAAACATCCTGGACCCCAACTGTCCCTCGCGGGTGGTCTTCCAGCGCATCGGCGACAAATGGGCTTCGTTGGTGATTCAAGTGCTCGGTGACGGGCCGGTCCGCTTTTCGGAACTGCGCAAAATGGTGAACGTAGTTACTCCCAAGGTCTTGACGCAAACACTGCGTGCCTTGGAGCGCGACGGCCTGATTACGCGGACCGTCTACGCACAGGTACCGCCGCGGGTGGAGTATCAGCTGACAGCTTTGGGCGAGTCCCTGCTGAGGCCGCTCACCATGTTGCGCCACTGGGCCGAGAGTCATGTGCCCACCATTCTCGAAGCGCGTGACGCCTACGACGAAGCACAGGACGAAGCTCTCCTCGGCTCCCCCAAGTAGGTCGCAGTTCAGGTCGTTCTGAACGCTGGGAACGACCTGAACTGCGACCTAGTTGGGCTGAGCGGACGGGACCAGCGCGCGGCTGACTTGTCCGTCGCGCATTGTGGCGACGGCATCGGTGAGAGGTAGGAACTCGGTGTCGTGAGTGACCATGATGGTGGCCGTCTGGAATTCATCCGTGACCTGCCGGAGTAGGCGGACGATCGACTCGCTGCGCCCGTGGTCGAGTGCAGCCGTTGGTTCATCGACGAGAAGGACAGTTGGGTTTCCCATGAGGGCCCTCGCAATATTCACCCTTTGGCGTTGGCCCCCGGACAGCTGGTGTGGCCTCTTGTGCGCCGCCCCGGACAGGCCGACGACGTTCAGTAGTTCCGCCGCGTTCTCCCGTTCGTCGCGCACGGGCTTTCCCCGCAGATGTTCGCGGATCAGCAGCTGCTCGACGGCGGTCAGTGCCGGCAGGAGGTTGGGTTGCTGGAAGATGATGCCCACCTTGTCCCGTCGGAGGGCTGTGCGTTCGGCCTCCGAAAGGGCGGACACATCCTGTCCGTCGATCATGACCTGTCCCGCCGTAGGTTCGACCAGAGTTGCGGCGACGGCCAGGAGTGAGGACTTGCCGGATCCGGAAGGACCCACAAGGGAGAGGAATTCACCCTTGCGGACATTGAGGTTGACGGCGTCCAGTGCCTTGAGGGTGGAGCCACCGTCAGGGTATTCGAGGGAGATGTTGTTGAGGTTCAGTGCCCTATTCACGATGTATGCCTTTCAGGGAATTCTTAGTTGCCGCCGAGGGCAAGCAGTGGATCGACCTTGGTGACGTTTCTGACCGCCAGCACAGCCCCTGCTAAGCCGAGGAGGACGATCCCTGCTATGGGAATCAGCGTGGTCATAGGTGTGATCAGAAAGGGTGCCGCTTGAGCCGCGAAGAATCCGCCCGCCACGCCAATCAGTCCGCCCACCCCGGCACCGATCAGGAGAACCAGGGCTGCCTGGGCAAGAGCATCCCGCAGAACATAGCCCGACGAAGCTCCCAGGGCTCTGAGGACTGCGATGTCACGCGTGCGCTGCACGGTCCACACAGTCAGGAACGCGACGATCACCAAGGCTGAGATGCCGTAAAGAAATGCCTGCATGAGCATAAGTGACCCGTTCTCACTCTTATACGAGGCCAAGGCTTGGAAGGAACCCACGGGGTCCATGCTGACCGTGCCAGCCGCCGCGTTGGCGCCGTCGACGTCCACCGAAGATCCGCCGTCGAAAGTCACGGCGACAACAGTTGCAGTGCCAGGGGCCGCGTGCGCGATTTTCCGCCACGTGTCGAGCGTCGTCCAGACCACTACGGTGTGGGAGTACCACTGGTCCTCCACAACCTCGGCCACGGTGAGGTCCTTCCCACCCACCCGGACCAGGCTGCCGGCCTCCAGCGACAGCTCCTTGGCCAGGGTTTCGCCAATCACCACCGTCCCGCCCTCCACAGCTGCCGGAGCCGTTGCCCCGCCAAAGACGGCGATGTTCGCCGTACCGCTCGGTCCGCCACCGGCACCTAGCGACTGGACACGCGTTTGGCTGATTCCGAGTGCCTGCGCCGAAGTAACGCCTGGCTGTTTCCGCCAAGCTTCAAGCTGCGCGGAGGAAACCTCCGACTCCGTGTAGGACGCTTTCGGCTCCCCGCCGGCAGGTGCGCCGAAGACGATCCGCTGAACGGGCAGGGCCCCAATGGCCGACGTCGACTGGTTGCCCAAGCCCGCCGTCAGCCCGGAAAGCATGACGAGCAACAAGGTGATCAGGGCGACGACGCTAGCCATGAGGGCAAAACGGCCCTTGGCGAAACGGATGTCGCGGATGGCAAGAAACATCGGATTCCTTCGACTCAATGCGGGCTTGATCCCGTCCATATCAACTCTTCCGGCGATGCGTCGAAGGGACATCGGGAGCCGGATGGATTGGCTGGCATCGTGGGGTTGAGCTGACGATCAACCGAATGGTTGATTCAGGCTTCAGGCGGCGGAAACGCGGGTTCAGAGAGGAACGTCGGGGATACGCTGGGAGGCATGCAGTCTCCTGTTGGCGCCGCCACAATCCTCCGCGTGCTGCGCGTGAGCCTGCATGTCGGTTTCGCGGTTCTGCTACTGGTTGCCGTTGTCCGTTTGCTGACGGGAATGGGAACCAGCGGGGCACCGTCGGCTCTGGCCGTGGCCGCGGGACTGGGGCTTTCGGCCTTACTGGCGCTGGTGTATCTCAGTGGCACGCTCCTGGAAACGCGTCATGCAAGTGACGCGACGCGCTTCAATCCCACACCCTACGCACGTTGGTGGCTGGGCGCGGTGATGCTCGTATGGCTGCTGCTCCTCCTGGTCAGCAGCGACTTCGCATGGGTGGCCTTCCCCCTGTTTTTCCTGCAGCTGCACGTGCTCCCCCGGCGTTTGGCACTCCCCGCGATTGCGGTGAGCACGGCCCTTCTGGTGGCTACCCTGTGGTTCCACAGCCGGGGAGCGTCCGGCGGCGGCCTGCAGCTGGCGATGATCCTGGGACCGGTGTTCGGGGCCGTCTTCGCGGTGGTTACAGGGCTGGCGTACCGTGCCTTGTTCCTCGAAGCTGAAAACCAGCGCACTGTTGCTGACGAGCTTCGCAGAACACGGGCAGAACTTGCCCGAACCCAGCACGACGCCGGCATGCTGGCTGAACGTGAACGGCTTGCCCGGGAAATCCACGACACCCTGGCCCAGGGCTTCTCAAGCATCGTCCTGATGGGCAGGTCCGCGGAGAAAGCTTTGGATGACGGTGACGCGACTGCGGCGAAAGAGCGGTTGCGGACGGTACAGGACACGGCGTCGGCCAATTTGGCTGAAGCGCGCAGCTTCGTTCGCGGACTGCGTTCGCCTGATCTTGCGGAGTCGGGACTCGTGGACACCCTCCGCCGACTCTGTGGGAAAACGGAAACCGAGGCTGCTGCACGGGGATCTGCGTTGCGCTGCCGCTTCGAGCTGGTGGGTACGCCTATGGAACTGCCGAACACGTATCAGACCACCCTGCTGCGGGCCGCCCAGGCTTCCCTCGCGAACGTGTGGGCGCACGCCCAGGCACGCGCCGCCGTCGTGACCCTGTCCTTCCTCGGCGAGGAGGTGACCTTGGACGTTTTCGACGACGGTGTTGGTTTCGAACCGTCGACGGCGGTGGGTCCAGCGCGTGGCGACGGGACCGGCGTCGGACTTCAGGGCTTGCGGGAACGGCTGGCCGCGCTGGACGGCCGCTTGGAGATCGAGTCCGCACCCGGTGAAGGGACAGTGGTTGCGATTCGCGTGCCGCTGCCGTCGGATGAAGGTGCTGCGTGAGTGATATCCGTGTGTTGCTGGTGGACGACCACCCGGTAGTTCGTGCGGGGCTGCGGGCAATGCTCGCCGACTTTCCGGGTGTCACGGTGGTGGCTGAAGCGGCGAATGGTGACGCTGCCCTGGTGGAACTCAGCAGGCTGCACACCCTCGGCGAGCCCGTGGACCTGGTGCTCATGGATCTGCAGATGGGCAGCGGCATGGACGGCGTGACAGCTACGGAAAAGATCAAGGCAGGCGAGGCCGGTACTCCCCCGCCACCGGTGCTGATTCTGACGACTTACGACACCGACGCCGACATCCTCGCTGCGGTGGAGGCGGGTGCCAGCGGCTACATGCTCAAAGACGCCCCGCCGGAACAGATTCGACAAGCAGTATTGTCCGCGGCGGCGGGTCAAACCGCACTGGCACCTGAGGTTGCGGCGCGGCTCATGGGCCGCATTCGGAATCCTTCGCCGGCTTTGAGCGCCCGGGAAGTCCAGCTGTTGGAGCTCTTGGCGACCGGGATGAGCAATCGTGCCATTGCCAAGCAACTCTTCATTTCCGAGGCCACGGTGAAGACGCACTTGGTGCACATCTACTCGAAGCTTGGTGTCGACAACCGAACCGCTGCCATTGCCGTAGCGACGCAGCGCAGGATCATCCGGGGTCGCTAACTTGCGCCCAACTGGGTCGCAGTTCAGGTCGTTATCAGGGCTCAAAGCGACCTGAACTGCGACTTAGTTGGGTAAGGAAGTTTGGTGAAACGGTTGACCTTTCGCCCATTTGCAGTGACGATTAGTGCACGTTTCGCTATGAGTTAGATCACAAACAGTCACTCGTCGAAAGTTGGCCCCACATGTCCATACCCTCCTTGGGCTTGTCCGGTGCTGTCCCCAACAGCTCCGGACACACCAGAAAAGGTTCGCTAGCCCGGAAGGCCGCCTCCCTCGGCCTCGCCTCGCTGCTCCTCGCCGGAACCATCCCCGCACTCACCTTTGCCTCAGCTGCCAATGCCGCTCCCGGTGACCCCGCCGCCATCAAGGCCGTCACCCCCGAGGTCCCTGTGGACGCCGCTGGAGTACCACTCGGAGCGGTGAACGGATTCACCCAGACCAGCAACGTCGTCGACCTTTCCGCAGAAAAAGGCGCCATCCGCGTCACATTCCTGGACGACGGCAATTTCCGGTTGGAAGCCGACCCCAGCGGGAAGTTCACCGACCCCGCCAATACTGACCAAGGCGATCCGGCCAGGACCGCCAACATCGTGGTGGGCAAGGACAAGTTCCCCGGTATCACCCCGACAGTTACCGACGGCGACTGGCTGGTCCTGAAGACCGCGAAGATCAGCGTCGAGATCAACAAAGCCACTACCCAACTCCGTGTTCTCAGGGCTGACGGCTCGCTGGTCCTGGAGGAGTCCGCACCCATCACCTTCGGCGCCAACTCGGCCACGCAGCACCTCGCCCAGCAGGACGGTGAGCAGTTCATCGGTGGTGGCATGCAGAATGGCCGCTCGGTCCACACCGGGGCCCTGATCAACATTGCCAGGAACTTCGACTGGGACGACGACGGCTACCCCAACGCCGTGCCGTACTACATGTCGTCCAAGGGCTACGGCGTCCTCCGTGACACGTTTGCGCGCGGCTCTTACAACTTCAGCGCCCAGCCAACCACCACGCACGAAGAAAAGCGCTTTGACGCCTACTACTTCGTGGGCGACTACAAGCAGTCGCTGGGCGCCTACACCACGTTGACCGGTAAGCCGATGATGCCCCCGGTCTACGCCCTGGAGTATGGCGATGCTGACTGCTACAACCGCTCCAACCCGGGCTATTCTTCCTCCGGTTTCGGCGATCCGGACGGCGCCAAGCAGCGCACACCGGACGCCATTAAGACTGCCCGGAAGTTCGTCGAGAATGACATGCCCGCCGGCTGGATGCTGGTCAACGACGGCTATGGCTGTGAATACCAGCAACTTCCGGAAACCGTGAGCAACATCGAGGAAGAAACCGACCTCAAAGTGGGACTCTGGACGCAGCGCTCTTTGACCAACCAGGAATACGAAGTGGGCGAGGCCGGAGTCAGGCTTCGCAAACTCGATGTCGCCTGGGTGGGGCAGGGTTATCGCCAGGCACTCACGGGTTGCGAAGCTGCCCACGGCGGCATTGAACAGTACTCCGACGCCCGCGGCACGTCGCTGATGGTGGAAGGTTGGGCTGGCTCGCAGCGCTGCGGCATGCAGTGGACGGGTGACCATTCAGGAAATCTCGACGCCGTCCGCTGGCAAATCTCCGCCCTCACCGGCGCCGGTAACTCAGGTTTGGCATTCACCACCGGTGACGTTGATGGCATCTTCGGTGGCTCCGCTGAGTCCTACGTCCGGGACCTCCAGTGGAAGGCCTTCGCCCCGGCGCTGTACTCCATGTCCGGCTGGGCTGCCACTGACAAGCGTCCTTGGCTCTACGGTGATGAGGCGACGGCCATCAACCGTCAGTACCTCCAGCTCCGCCAGCAGCTCATGCCCTTCATCTATACCCTGGCCCAGGAATCGTCGGCTACAGGCGTTTCCATGATGCGTTCCATGGCACTGGAGTTCCCTGACCAGGAATGGTCCTACGGCGCCGAGGCGAACAACCAGTTCATGCTCGGTTCCGACTTCCTGGTTGCACCGGTCTTCACCCAGACGGATGTCCGCAATGGCATTTTCCTCCCGGCAGGTCAGCAATGGGTTGATTACTGGACCGGCAAGCTCTACCAGGGCGGCCAGATCCTCAATGGTTACAGCGCACCGCTGGACAGGCTGCCGGTGTTCGTTCGTGCAGGTGCAGTGATCCCACAAGGCATTGTGGCCCGTAACGCGTCTCTGGTTCCGGAAGATTCCATGATCACGTTGGACGTCTATGCGAAGGGCCAGGACACCTTCACTCTCTACGAGGATGACAAGGTCACCCGGGAATTCAAGGATGGCAAGTCCTCCAGCCAGCTCTTCGCTGTGGACGCCCCGGGCACTGGTAACAGCAGCGTGAAGATCTCCATCGGTGAGCGGAAGGGCGACTACACCGGCAAGGCAGCGGCACGTCCCTACGAATTGAAAGTCCATGCGGGTGCAGCGCCCAAGGACGTGAAGATCGGCGGCACCAAGCTGGCGCAACACTCCACAGAGGCCGCCTACGCCGCAGCAACCACGGGTTGGTATTTCGATGAGGCCAACAACGGCACCATCTGGGTCAAGACAGGTTCCATTGCTTCAAACCAGTCAGCCACGGTTCAGCTCCAGCAGGCCGGTCCACTGGGCGGCAAGAGCCAGGAGGACAGCGCAGCGGAAGTTCGCGTGACCACGGGACAGCAGGTCTTCCAGGACCAGGAAACCACGGTCACAGGTGCATTCGTGAACACCGGAACCAAGGCAAAGAGCAATGTGGTCCTGACCCCGGTTCTTCCCGAGGGCTGGACAGTGGTTTCTTCCTCCGGAGCAACCGCGGCCAAGGTTGAAGGCGGCGCGACGGCCACCGCCACGTTCGTCATCAAACCGGGGACCAGCGCCAAGGCTGGCCAACAGACTGTGCGGGTTTCGGCGTCGTACGCTGCTTCTGACTCCAGCACGCAAACAGTGACCGGCGGCAACCAGATCTACGTCGCCTACGGTTCCTTGGCTGCCGCTTACAACACCGTTTCGGTGACTACAGTGGCGGGCAAGGCGCTCGGAAACTTCGACGGCGGAGGGGCTACCTTCGCTGCCGAGCAGCTGGCTGCCGCTACGGTCCCTGCCGGTGGTGTCCGGCCGGGGAGCACGGTAACAGTGGACGCCGGAAAACCATCGCAGGTTGACTACATGTGGCCTGCGGTTGGACCGGACGTGCCCAATTCAGTAGCACTCTCTGCCCAGACCATCGCCGTCCAGGGCAAGGGCACCCACTTGGCGGTCCTTGGATCTGCCGCAGTGGGTAACGGAACGAGCCCGACTTTGACCCTGACCTATGCGGATGGGACCACTGAGCAGCAGTCCATCTTCTTCCCTAACTGGTTGCAGCCGTCCGTCCTCAACGGGGCAGTGGTGGCCGTGTCCGAGCAAGGCCGCAATAACGCCAACGGACCGTCGCCAGAGTACACGCAGTACAAGTACCAGGCCTTTTCCAACACGGTTCGGCTCAACCCCACCAAAGAGTTGGCATCCGTCATCCTGCCTACCGACACCCGGGTGAAGTTCTTCGATTGGAAGGTGACATCGCAGCCCCTGCCGGACGTTCCGGTTGGTTCTGTATACGCCTCTGAAACGCCGTGGGTCCAAGCTTTGAACGGTTACGGCGTGATCGGTAAGAACGTGGCGAACAAGGACTCGGCGTCGTCCCCGGACAAACCGTTGGCCATCAATTACACGGACCCTGCCACCGGTCAGCAACCTGTGTTCAGCAAAGGCCTGGGCGTCCACGCTTCGTCCAAGATCACCTATTACCTGGGTGGCAAGTGCACCTCGTTCACCTCCCAGGTTGGACTTGAAAGTGGCTTCGGCGGCAACATCATCTTCAAGGTCAATGCCGACGGCGTGAACAAGTACCAGTCGCGCACGTACACACCGGGATTCGCCCCTGAATCGGTGTCCGTGGATCTTACGGGTGCTGCGTATGTGGAATTGGTGGTGGACCCCTCCGGATCCATCAACGGAGCGCATGGTGTCTGGGGTGATGCCAAGTTCACGTGCGCTCCTTAGCCTGACTTTGCGGACCGCCGTCGCTCGCCACCTCCGTCCGGGCGTGGTGGGCGGCGGCGTCCGTTTAGCGGGCACCACAAGAAACTGTCAGGGGAACCGGGCATAATGTCGCAAATGGGGAAATTGAAAATACATAGCCTTGTACTAGGTCTCGTATCGCTGGTGATGGCTGGTTCATTGACCGCCTGCGATGACGGCCGCGCGGGTGCGGAAGGAGCAGCCAAGCAGCTGGCGTCCTCGCTGGCGGCGCTCGACGTCGGCCAACTGGCCGTTGAGGGCAAGGACGCTGCCGCGGCCAACGATCAACTCAAAGCCGTGTTCGAGGGACTCGACGCCAAGCCGGCGGTCGCATCCGGCGACGTAAAACTCGACGGCGACACCGCAACTTTTCCCCTTAACTACACCTGGAACATCGGCTCGGCCAAGTGGGAGTACAGTTCCGAGGCCACGCTGAAGAAGTCCGGCGACAAGTGGGCTGTCCAATGGACCCCTGCACTTCTGGCTCCGGAACTCTCTGAGGGTGAAACCCTGTCGGTCAAAACCGTTCCCGCCCAACGTGGTCAGATCCTCGGCGCCGGGGATGCTCCGATCGTTGAGGACCGTCCGGTCTTCCGTGTGGGCATCGACAAAACCAAGGTTCCGGCAGATCAGGCCGACGCCTCTGCCCGTGCCATTGCGACGCTGCTCGGGCTCGACGCAGAAGAATACGCTAAGCAGGTTGCCGGCTCAGGTCCGGAGGCTTTCGTCGAGGGCATCGTGCTGCGTGCTTACACGGCCGAGATCACTGAGGCGAAAATCGAGGCCATTCCGGGCGGTTCGAGCATCCTGGACTCAATGGCTTTGGCTCCCACCCGGACTTTTGCCCGCGCCTTGTTGGGCAGCGTTGGCCAGGCCAGTGCCGAACAGATTGAAAACTCCAACGGTGCGCTGCGTGCCGGGGACACCACGGGTACCGGCGGCCTGCAGCAGAAGTACGACTCATTACTGCGAGGCAAAGACGGCGTGGAAGTCCTCGCCACGCCCGCGGAGAAGTCTGAAGGCGAGACGCTGGGCACCAAGGTGTTCTTCTCGTCTCTCCCGTCCCCCGGCACTACGCTCAAAACCACCCTTGACCTGAAGCTCCAGCAGCTGGCGGAAGAGACGCTGGCCGGTGTTGGACCGGCATCCGCGATTGTTGCCCTCAAGCCGTCCACCGGAGCTGTCCTTGCTGCTGCATCGGGACCCGGCAGTAACGGGTACAACACGGCTTTGCTCGGTCAGTATGCGCCAGGTTCCACGTTCAAGATCGTCGATTCCCTGGCGATGTTCCGCAATGGCACCACACCGGACTCGAAGGTTGAGTGCCCCTCAACGCTGACTGTGGACGGCCGCACGTTCAAAAATGCCGAAGGCTATCCGGAAAGCTCCCTTGGCTCGGTGACCCTGCGGGACGCGTTCGCGCACTCCTGCAACACGGCCTTCATCAACGCCCGTGATGCCGTGAGCCAGGATCAGCTCGAATCTGCAGCCCAGGCCCTTGGCGTAGCGGTTGAAGCCCCCAAGCTCGGGGCTGATGCGTTCCTGGGTTCGGTTCCTGGCGCTGCCGAAGGTACCGAGCATGCTGCTTCCATGATTGGACAGGGCAAGGTGCTGTTTTCCCCGCTCTCGGCCGCCGTCATGGCTGCGTCCGTCGCCAACGGCGCGCCCGTTTCTCCGCAGCTTGTGTTGAACGCCGACGCCGCCCAGAATCCCGGCGCCGCCCAGAACCCCAGCGCCAGTGCTACGCCCACCGAAAGTGGCACCGCATCGCCGTCGTCCGCTTCAGTCAGCGCCGTTCCCGTATCACCGGCGTCCACCAAGCCGATCACGAAGGAAGAAGCCGCTGCGCTCTCAGACATGATGCGGGCCGTGGTGACCTCCGGACACGCTGGATTCCTCGCAGAAGTCCCCGGGACGCCAGTAGGGGCAAAGACCGGTACCGCGGAGTTTGGCAATGACAACCCGCCCAAGACGCACGCGTGGATCGTAGCGACGCACGGAGACCTGGCAGTTGCCGTGTTCGTGGAAGAAGGCGGCCTGGGTGCCACCACCAGCGGACCCTTACTGAAGTCCTTCCTTACTGCGGCGGGCTGACGCCATTTGGGTGCGGAGTCGTCCGCACCTTCCAGAGCAACAGGGCAGTTCGTGGGATAGGCCCGAGAAGGGCTAAAGCCAGGACCGGCACCAGGAAAAGTCCGACGTCGGGAAACTGGCGGACGATGACGTTCAGGTTCGTGTCAAACCTGGCGGGTGCATAAGCGAAGCACAACCATAGTGCGAACGCATCCAAGACAAGCGCGCTAAAAGCCAAGGTGAGTGGCTTCCACTTTCGGGATGATGCGCGGTTCCTGAGCAGGATGGAAAGTGCCAGCCCCAAACTGAACAACTCCGCGAGCAGCAACGCCAGTGCGACGGCCCAGCTATAGCGCTGCAGCCAGTCCTCTTGCACAACTGTGGGAGCAAGCGGCTGCCCGTGGAGGATCCGCAGGACATTGGTATCCACGGCCTTCAGTCGTGAGGGTGCAGAGGTGTCATTGGCGTTCATAACCAACGCGACACCAATTCCGGAAGCAGGAATCATTGCAAGGTACGTGTGGGAGTTGCCCCACTCGCCCTGGTGTTCCAGCAGCAGCGGCAATTCTCCCTCCGGTGGTTGCCTTGAAGGATCTGCGGACTCCACAAGTGGACGGCTGAACCACCCCATGCCGTACTTCTTGGAGCCGTCCACCTGCACGCGGGGCTCAAACATCGCGTTCACGCTTTGTGGCTGGAGGATGCGGGCGTCGGCGTACCGCCCCTGCCCCAGTAACGCCCTTAGCTCGTGACCCAGGTCCTCGGCGGAGGAGTACATGGTGGTGGACGGCATGCCAGTGGCCGGTGCAGGCGCATCCGTCTGACGCCAAAACGAGCCGAACCACAGCGAATAGCCGGCAGCCACATTGTCTGTGCGGGCAGCCGCTTGTGTCGGGTGGCTGTGGATCATGTTTAAGGGTTCGAAGACGTGCTGCCTCACATAGTCGCCGAAAGGCTGGCCCGAGACCGTTTGAACCAAGAGGCCCAGAATGTTGTAGTTTGCGTTGGCATACCCGAAGGTTTCGCCAGATGACCTGGCCAGAGGGGCCCCTGACAGTGCACGGACACCTTCTTCCAACGCTTCGGGACCTTGGGTGTCGCTGCCTTCAAACGCGGTACCTGCTGAAGCCATTCCGCTGGTTTGGTGCAGCAGATGGCGGACTGTGATCGCGGACGCGCGGCTGTCCTTCAACGCAAACCACGGCAAGTACGTCTGGACACGCTCATCCAATTCCAGCCTGCCCGCCTCAACCTGCTGCATCACGGCAATCGCCGTGAGTGACTTGGTGGTGGACGCCAGTAGCACGGGCGTTTGAGCGGTCATCCGCCTTCCCGAGTCGTCGGCGCGGCCAAACGCAGCCGAATGCACCTGGACGCCATGCTGGACAACCACGACGGCGGCACCAGGAACCCCCAGCGTCTCAAGCTGATCTCGGAGGAAGGCGTCCAACACCCCATAGGCCGATCCTGGGATCTCCGCAGTCTCTGCCGGGATTGTGGCGTTGCCGGCTGCCGTCGGGCCAAGGCCGCCCAGAATGGTGGCGGCCAGCAAGCAAGCGTGAAGGCTTCGCGATGACCGGGAATCAATGTGCATGCCATCACCTGCCCTGGGCTGACTGTCTCTTCACGGTAGCTCTTCACGGCAGCGGGGGACAGAAGGAAAACCGTGCATCGCCAGCCGGACGTAAGTCCCCTGCGTACCAAAGCCGGGTATCGCCGTCGAGCGCTATTACGCCGTCGTGGGAGGATTGAAACGTGGCCCATATTGACGTTTCCGGCATCGACTACTTCCTCTCCGACGGCACGCAGCTGCTCAATGGGGTGACTTTCAAGGTCCCCGATGGCACCAAGACGGCGCTCATCGGACCCAACGGAACGGGCAAAACTACCCTGTTCAAGATCATTTCCGGCGATCTCACTTCCGACGAAGGTGTGGTGGGCCGTTCCGGAAACATGGGCATCATGCGGCAGTTCGTTGGTCAGGTCCGTGACGAATCGACCGTCCGCGACCTCCTGGTTTCCACCGCACAAGCCGGCCTCGCCGCCGCTGCGAAGGCCGTGGAGGACGCCGAGCTCGCCATGATGGAGCACGACGACGAGCCAACGCAGATGAAGTACGCCCAGGCGATCGTGGACTGGGGAGATGCCGGCGGGTACGACGTCGAGACCGTCTGGGACGAAGTTTGCATGGCAGCCCTTGGAATCTCCTTCGACAAGGCGCAGTTCCGCCGCGCCTCAACATTGTCCGGTGGTGAGCAGAAGCGCTTGGTGCTCGAAGCCCTGTTTGCCGGTCCGGATGAGCTCCTGCTCCTCGACGAGCCGGACAACTACCTGGACGTCCCCGGCAAGCGTTGGCTGGAGGGGAAGCTCAACGAGTCCAAGAAGACTGTGCTGTTCATCAGCCACGACCGTGAGCTGCTTAACAACGCCGCTGGGCGCATCGTCACGCTTGAACCGGGCATCAACGGTGCCGGGGCGTGGATTCATGGCGGTGGCTTCGGATCCTACGTTGAGGCACGTGCGGACCGTAACGCCCGCTTCGAGGAGCTCCGCAAGCGCTGGGACGAGGAGCACGTGAAGCTCAAGGAACTCGTCAACATGTACAAGAACAAGGCCGCGTTCCGCTCGGACATGGCTAACCGGTACCAAGCAGCCCAAACCCGCCTTGCCAAGTTTTTGGAAGCCGGCCCGCCCGAGGCCTTGCCGATTGAGCAGAACGTCAAGATGCGCCTTAAGGGTGGGCGGACGGCCAAGCGTGCTGTCGTTGCCGAAAAGCTTGAGCTGACGGGGCTCATGAAGCCGTTCTCCACCGAGATCTGGTTCGGTGACCGCGTCGGCGTGCTCGGTTCCAACGGTTCAGGCAAGAGCCACTTCCTGCGCCTCCTTGCCACCGGCGGCACAGACCCCGAGCGCGAGCACCTGCCGGTGTCCGACGTCGTGATTGCCGAAGTGCCGCATGAGGGCACCGTGAAGCTTGGTGCTCGTATTCGGCCCGGCTTCTTTGCCCAGACGCATGTCCGCCCGGATCTGTTGGGCCGCACTTTGCTGGAAATACTGCACCGTGGAGACGAACACCGCTCGGGCCTCCCCCGTGAAGCTGCCGCTGGTGCCTTGGATTCGTACGGTTTGGCTGGCCAATCCGAACAGAAGTACGAGTCTTTGTCCGGCGGTCAGCAGGCACGGTTCCAGATCCTCCTGCTGCAACTCTCCGGCGCCACCCTGCTGCTGCTCGACGAGCCCACAGACAACTTGGACCTGCACTCGGGTGAGGCCCTGGAACGGGCAATCGATGCTTTCGAAGGCACCGTCCTTGCCGTCACACACGACCGGTGGTTCGCAAAGTCCTTTGACCGGTTCCTGATTTTCGGCTCCGATGGCAAGGTCTACGAGTCCGAGGAACCTGTTTGGGACGAAAAGCGGGTGGAGCGCGCCCGCTAACCCTGGACGCTCTCTCACATTCCAGCGGTATTCCGCGGACGCTCTTGCACCTGCTGCGAGAGCGTTTCGCTTTAGGCCATGGGATGTGAGAGAACGTTGGTGAGCAAATGATCATGTCGGATGATTAAGTGAGCAAACCTTGCTACGGTTGAAGTATGGGAACTGCTGATCGCCACCGACTCATTGGCGAGTTGTTGCGCACCCGCGAAGAAGCCACGGTTGATGAACTCGTCCAAGCCACGGGAGCTTCAGGAGCTACCGTCCGCCGAGACCTCGAAATTCTCGCAGCCAACGGAGTGCTGAAGCGTGTCCACGGTGGCGCCCGCAGCTTGCTGGCACGCGGAGACAACCCCGGCTACGGGCAGCGCGAATTGGAAGACCGGGGAGCCAAGGTCCGAATCGCCTCGGCAGTAGACCGGCTGATTAAGGACCGCGAGCACGTGTGGCTGGACAGTGGATCAACGGCGACGGAGATTGCACGGCGCCTGAGCACCAGGGCGCTCACGGTCATGCCCATGTCCCTGCATGGCGTCGAGGCGCTGACAGGCAACAAGGATGGCCACGCTCCGGAACTCATCCTGCCTGGTGGCCGCCTCACCCCTGGGGAACAGTCGTTCAGGGGACCCATGACTGAAGCCAATGTTCGCTCACTGAGGTTCGACACCGCCGTCGTAACTCCCTGCGCCCTCAACCTGAAAGACGGCCTGCTGGCCCACGACCTCGAGGACGCCGCAGTCAAGCGCGCCGGTCTGGAATCGGCAACCAGGGTGATAGTGGCGGCCTCAGGAAGCAAATGGAATGCCAACGCGCTAGCACTCGTTGCAGCCATGGACACCGTGGCCGTCATCGTGACAGACCAGGAACCATCCCCCGAAGATCTTGCCCGGCTCAACAAACTCTCCGTGGAAGTTGTGATTGCATGACCACCAACACCAGAAGCACCACCAACGTCAACGCAGCTGCGGTGGCGACGTTCCTGATCTTCGGCATGAACGGTTTGGTCTTCGCCAGCTGGGCTGCCCGCATCCCCGCCGTGACCGAGGCCCTCAGCCTGACGTCCGGCCAGATGGGCAATCTGTTGCTTTGCACCGCCGTCGGGTCTCTGCTGGCGCTTCCATCAGCCGGATGGGTGGTGGGCAGGATCGGTACAGCCAATACAGTGCGGGTGGCCGGGATCGTGGCGGGCGCCGCGGGCGCTGCCATTGCCTTCTCCCTGATGGCCGCCTCCGTGCCCGGTACGGCGGTTGCCCTCTTCTTCTTCGGCATAGGTATCGGCCTGTGGGACGTGGCCCAAAACATTGAGGGCGCAGACGTGGAGCACCGGCTTAAGCGCACCATCATGCCGCAGTTCCATGCTGCCTTCAGCGGGGGCGCGTTCCTGGGCGCGCTAATCGGCGCCGGCCTCTCCCAACTGGGTGTCGGCTTGCCCGAGCACTTGTTGGTCATCGCGGGCATCGCCGTCGCCTTGGCGCTGACGGTCCCCAAATACTTCCTGCCGCACGAGGTAGAAGAAATTCACGACGGCGGCGTAGCGGCTGAGAAGGGTCCCACTGCTTGGCGGGACGGCAGGACGCTGCTCATCGGCGTCGTGGTCCTCGGTGCCACGCTGACCGAAGGCGCCGGCAACGACTGGATCGCGAAGGCTGCAGTGGACGGGCTTGGCGCCTCGGAATCCACTGGCGCACTGCTATTCGCACTCTTCGTCCTGGCCATGACCGTGATGCGCTTCCTGGGCGGCAAGGCGATCGACAAGTTTGGACGAGTGAACGTCCTCCGCGCCAGCATGGCCGCTGCTGCCGTGGGCCTGGCCTTGTTTGTGTTCGCCGGCAACGTGATCCTGGCCGGCGTTGGTGCAGCCCTCTGGGGCATCGGCGCGGCGTTGGCTTTCCCTATGGGAATGTCGGCCGCAGCGGACGATCCGAAGCACGCAGCTGCACGCGTGTCAGTGGTTTCCACTATCGGCTACGTAGCGTTCCTGGCTGGCCCGCCGCTGCTGGGATACTTGGGTGACCACACCGGAATCCACATGGCCTTGCTGGCCATCGGAGCGCCTATTTTGCTTGCCCTGTTGCTTGCCGGCGTCGCGAAGCCCTTGCCGCCCAAATAGTCTGTCCGTCCGCTTGAGCATTCTCCTTGATGCATATGTCGCGAAAACGCCACCACATCAGCAGGACAATGCCAGCGGCGAGGCTGGCACCGCCCAGCACGTCGCTTAGCCAATGGGCCGACAGGTAGGTGCGGCTGATCATCATGGCGACTACACCAATGACTGCTATCAGTGCCATCCACCAACGTCCCATCAGTATGGAAAGCACCAGCAGGAAAGCAGTCGTCGCAGAGACATGCCCCGAGGGGTATGAACCTGTATCAGATAAAACCCTGGCGCCCTCCGGCCTATCTCTACCCACTACGGCTTTAGCAAGCTGCGTCAGCGCCAGCACGGTGATACCGCTCAAGGCGGCGAAGACCGCCGCCATGGGTCGCTGCCAAATGACGAGTGAAATCGCGAGCACCACATGGAAGGCCAGCATCCCTGCGTAGCCAGCCCAGTTGAGGACCACATTTACGCCATCCCAGAAGGGTGAGTGCAGGCTAAAAGCGTAGGCCTGCCAGGTGGTGTCGACGCCGTTGAAAGCCGGCTCGCCTTGTCCGGCCATCATCAGCACCCCGGGAACTGCGAACGCACAGAGCAGGAGGACTCCGGGCGTGACCAGCTGCCAGCTGGGAGGTTGACGCGGATGGAGTACACGAATCATTCATTCATCGTAGCCACGGCAGCTTGGCGGCACCGGCAGGCGTTAGTGTGATGGGATGCGAGGCTTCTTGGGCAAAGGCCCCAAACGGGTTGCGAGATTCGATCATTTCCTGGTCAGGGCTGTGTCGCGGCAGCCCCAGGGTGACCACGATATGTTCTTCCGAGAACTCTCTGCCGCAGCCACCAAAGGCAAACTTTGGTTCGGTATCGCAGGAATCATGGCCACGTTCCCCGGAAAGCCCCGCAGGGCAGCCCTGCACGGCCTTCTCGCCTTGGGCGTTGCTTCAGGGGTTACCAATCTGGTTTTCAAAACGGCGCTGCCCCGGTCCCGTCCGCTGCCCGAGCATTTGCCCATTTTTCGTTTCGTGCACCCCCAGCCGATCAGTTCTTCCATGCCGTCCGGTCATTCCGCGTCCGCGGTGGCTTTTGCGGTAGGCGCCGGTATTGTCTCCCCGACTCTGGGCGCCTTGCTGGCTCCTATCGCTGCGGGCGTTGCTTACTCCCGCGTGCACACGGGTGCCCATTGGCCCTCCGATGTGGTGTTCGGTTCCGCCCTGGGTGCGGGAGCTGCCTTACTGACCCGCAAGTGGTGGCCAGCTCGACCGTCCGAACCAACTCCCCGGCGGACCCCTGCGGAGGCACCGGCAATTTCCGACGGCGAAGGGCTGGGTATTGCGGTCAACGTCCTGGGCGGTTCTTATTCACCCGAGACCGCTGAGCTCTTGAAAGTTATATTCCCTAAGGCTTATATACGTGAAATAGCAGAAGGCGAAGATGTAGCTGCTGAGATCGAAGCAGTCGCAACCCGCCCAGACACCGTTGCGCTCGGTGTCTGGGGCGGTGACGGAACGGTTGGCACTGCTGCGGCGGCCGCCGTCGAGCATTCACTGCCGCTCCTGGTGCTTCCGGGCGGAACCCTCAACCACTTTGCCCGCGACCTCCGCACCAGCTCGATCGATGACGCGATCGACGCTGTGACCAAAGGACATGCAGCGTCCGTGGACCTAGGACACGTGGTGGTGCAGCGGGGCCTTCCTGAGACGCCGGAGACCACGGAGTTGGCCATGCTGAACACCGCCAGCGTGGGTGTGTATCCCAACTTGGTGAGGCGGCGGGAGCGGCTCCAGCCTGCCATGGGTAAACCGCTGGCTGGCTTGGTGGCATCACTGCGTACGTTCGGCGTGAACTCCCCCACCACACTCCTCGTGGATGGGGTGAAGCACAAGCTATGGATCCTCTACATGGGCAGGGGCCGGTTCTATCCCAGCGACCATGCACCGCTTCGCAGGCCTGTGCTGGACGACGGTGTTTTCGATCTGCGCATGATCACTGCGGACGAGCCGTTCGCTAGGGCGCGGCTGCTGTGGGCGGTAGTGACCGGCACCGTTGCCGCCTCCAAAGTCACCCATCTGACCGAGGCCACCACCATCACGGTGGAGGCTATCGGGCAACCATTGGTCCTGGCGGTTGACGGGGAACCGAAGCCCGGAGTCCGCCTCGCCACGTTCACTGTAAAGCCGCGCGAGCTCACCGTGTACTCGCCGCTGCCTGTGGGCTGAGTTGGCCTCCGACGGAATTGGCCAGGCTGACCGCAGACCGGGTCATCCGCGAGGACTACCCTGACTGAACCCTGAATCATCCCTGAGACAGGCGATTTACGTTCCCTCCGTGAGTAGCGTTGTAGGTACATTCAAAACTCACTTGCACACACATGTGCTCCGAGGAGGGAACGCTTCCATGATCGAAGCAAAAGGCCTGACGAAGGTCTACGGCGAGAAGACCGCCGTTGGCGGCGTCAGTTTCACTGTCCAAGCCGGACGGGTGACGGGCTTCCTGGGCCCGAACGGTGCCGGCAAGTCAACCACAATGCGCATGATCATGGGACTGGACGCTCCTACTTCGGGCTCCGTAACCGTGAACGGTGAGCCCTTCGCCCAGCACAAGGCGCCGCTGCGCGAGATTGGTGCCCTCCTGGACGCCAAGGCTGTCCACACGAGCCGTACTGCTTACAACCACCTTCTTGCTATGGCGGCGACGCACAGCATCCCCAAGAGCCGGGTCCGTGAAGTCATCGAGATGACCGGCCTGGGTGACGTCGCCAAGAAGAAGGTCAAGGGATTCTCGCTCGGAATGGGTCAGCGCCTCGGCATTGCCGCCGCGTTGTTGGGCGATCCGCAGACCATCATTCTGGACGAGCCGGTTAACGGCCTTGATCCTGAAGGCGTGGTCTGGGTTCGCAACCTCGTCAAGTACCTGGCCTCCGAAGGCCGCACGGTCTTCCTGTCCAGCCACCTCATGAGTGAGATGGCACTAACGGCGGATCACCTGATTGTGATCGGTCGCGGCAGGATCATCGCCGACGCACCCATCGCCGAGATCATCACCGGCAAGGGCCACGCACGCACCCGTGTCCGCACCGATCAGCCGGAACGCCTCATGCAGCTGCTTGCCGGAACCGGTATTTCCGTGGAGGTCCACGAACGCGAGCTGCTGGAAGTTTCAGGGCTGGATCCCCGCGGCATCGCCCGCACCGCTTTGGACAACCAGGTCATGGTCTACGAGCTGACGCCGCTCCAGGCAAGCCTGGAAGAGGCTTACATGGAACTGACCAAGGACGAGGTCGAATACCACTCGCACATCACCACCGGGGCCTCGGTTCCCGCTCAGGCCGGAGGGAAATAGACATGAGCACCACTACGTTGGACCGCAAGTCCATCCGTAACTCCGTCGGTCCCGGACCGGCGTTCCACCGCGTACTCAACTCGGAATTCATCAAGTTCCGCACCTTGATGTCCACGCTGATCCTCCTGGCCTCCACGGCACTGGTCATGGTGGGCTTCGCAGCTCTCTCAGCCTGGGGAACAGGACAGTTTGCGGAGCAGGCCGCCGCAGATCCCGAAGTAGCGGCCGCCATGGCTGCCCAAGGCGGGGACCTGGCAGTCAGCATCCCTACGTCGGGTATCTCGTTCGCCCAGCTCATCCTCGGTTCCTTGGGCGTCCTGCTCATGAGCTCCGAGTTCACCACCGGCATGGCGCGCTCAACGTTTGCCGCAGTTCCCAAGAGGCTCTCGCCGTTCCTGGCCAAACTCATTGTGGTCATGGTCAGCGCCTTCCTGCTGACAGCAGTGTCCATCTACATCGCTGGCCTGGTGTCGCTACCAATCGTTGATACCTACGACCTCAAACTGGATCTCGGAAGCTCACAGTCCATCAAGCTCCTCCTGGTCAACAGCCTCTACGTTGCAGCCGTTGCAGCCATTGGCATGGCCCTGGGAACAATCGTCCGCAACTCGGCCGGCGGGATCATGAGCCTGGTGGGACTCCTGTTCGTTGCACCCATTGCTTTCCAGCTCATTCCGGGCGACTTCTTCAAGGAAGCCAACAAATACCTTCCCACCAGCACCATCACTCCGATGACCGCCGTCGAGCACGTCCCGGACACGCTGGAAGCGTGGCAGGCTGCGCTGGTCTTGGGCGCCTGGGTGGTTGTCCCGGTGGCCCTGGCCATGGTCCTGCTCAAGAAGCGGGACGTCTAGGACGGGTTGCCGTCTAGGCTCAATCCATGACTGAAGTTTCGCAGCTGAAGGACGCGTCGACCACCACGGCCGACGCGTCCTTCGCTGAAATCACCCAGCGTCGCAGGGGCAGGATCCGGCGCTACTTCTACAAGCGCCCTCGGGCCATGGATGCCGCGGTGATCCTTTGCTACATTCTGTTGGCGCTGCCCACGATCATTACCTCGATCATCGATGGCAAGTGGCTCGTGGTGGCTATCCTGCTGTTGATCGCCATCGCGTTGATCTTCAGGCGGCAGTTCCCGCTTCAGGTGGTGCTCGCCGTCGCGCTTCTGGAAATAGCGGCCACCATCCTGAACCCCTGGGGCTCGAACGTTTCTGCGGGTCTTTGGTTTGCGCTGTATGCCGTGGCGTCCCTCCGAAAACGTGCGCTGACGCTGGTGGTTTTCGCCGCAGCCAGCCTGCCACTGAGCCTTCTCTATTTGTTTATGTGGACGAGTCCCAGCCAGATGGACAACTTGCAGGACGTCCCGGAGAACTTCCACCTCATCAATAACATCGCCACTGCGGCATCCATCATGCTGTCCAACCTCCTGGCTACGGGCATCGGCATCTCGGTACGCCAGCGGAGGGAGCATGAAGCGGAGATCGCGGCGTGGGCCGCGCGGACAACGCAGCTCGGCAAGGTCACCGAGCGAAACAGGATCGCCCGCGAAATGCACGACGTCGTGGCACACTCGCTAACAGTCATGATCAGCCTCTCGGACGGGGCCGCCGTGGTGGTCAAGAAGGATCCGGAGCGAGCCGGCGACGTTCTCGGCGAACTGTCCCGCACGGGAAGGGCCGCACTGGCCGATATGCGCAGGGTCCTCGGGGTTCTTCGGGATGATTCCGGGCGACCGGCACCGCTGACGCCCCTTGAATCCGGGCAGAACCTGGCGAAACTACTGGAAGGTTTCCGAACCGCCGGACTGCCCTTGCACTACGCCCACACGGGCCCGGGGCTTCCAGCGGACCCGGCTTTTGAACTGACCGTCTACAGGATCGTTCAGGAGTCGCTGACCAATGTCCTGCGCTACGGTCGGTCGCTGAGCCGCGTTGACGTGCAAGTAGCCCGCGACGGCGATTTGGTCACCATTGACGTGCTCGACGACGGCCGGGGAACCCGCGAGGGCAGCAGCGAATCCGTGGGCAGCCTGGGAACCGGCCAGGGCATTGCGGGAATGAATGAACGTGCCGGAATTTATGCTGGAATCGTTACTGCCGGTCCAGGAAAAAGGGGAGGCTGGGCGGTCCATGCCGAGCTCCGCTGGAACGGCGAAAAGGGGGAATCATGACCGAAGGCAACATCAAAGTGCTGCTGGTGGACGATCAGCCACTGCTGCGGATGGGCTTCCGGCTCATTCTTGAAGGCCAGGAGGACTTCCACGTTGTGGGCGAGGCTTCCGATGGGATTGAGGCCGTGCGCCAGGTGGAGGCCCTGCAACCGGACGTCGTGCTGATGGACGTACGCATGCCCGGAATGGACGGCATTGAAGCCACGCGTCGGATCTCGGATTCAGGCTCCGATGCACGGGTCATCATCCTGACCACGTTTGACCTTGATGAGTACGCTTTCACCGGGCTGCAGGCCGGGGCCTCCGCTTTCCTGCTCAAGGATGTTGCTCCCTCTGAGCTGGTCCACGCAGTCCGCCTGGTGGCCAGTGGAGATGCTGTGGTTGCGCCGAGGGTCACCCAACGGCTGCTGGAAACGTACGTTCGTGGCGCCGTCGTGCCCGGTCACTCACCGAGTCCGCACCGGGACCCGCTCCTGGACGAACTCACACCGCGGGAAACTGAAATCCTTACCACCATCGCGGAGGGCCTCTCCAATGCTGAGATCGCCCACAAGTTTTTCCTATCCGAGGCTACGGTGAAGACCCACGTCCGGAGAATCTTGAGCAAGCTGCAGCTCAGGGACCGGGTTCAGGTTGTGGTCTACGCCTACGAAACCGGGCTCGTGGTGCCGAGCAACCCGGACTACTGATACTCCGTTGTTGCCGCGAACGAGGGCGACGTGTGGCGGGTCGCATCGCGGCGCGGTGTGCGTTATATACATTCATAAATGCATTTAACGCTCATACGAGCTTCGTTCTGTGTTACCTTCGTCACTACAAGCGCCGCTTCCGCCCCCAATACCGAAAGTCTCGGCGCGCCGTTCGCATCTGTCACTTAACGGAGACAAGACATGGAATCTTCTACACCCCTGAAATTGGACGATCCATCCGACGCCCTTCCGGCGCCGGTGGAAACCGGCCTGCGCCGCTCAATGGGACCACGGCACTTGATCATGATTGCAATGGGAGGCGTCATTGGTTCAGGCCTGTTCCTGAGCTCCGGTTACACCATCTCCCAAGCAGGACCCCTCGGCGCCGTCATTGCCTATCTGGTGGGAGCCTTCGTGGTCTACCTGGTGATGGCCTGCCTCGGAGAGTTGGCCATTGCGTACCCGGTCTCCGGCGCCTTTCACATCTACGCTTCCCGTTCCATCGGTCCGGCAACAGGCTTCGCCACCGCTTGGCTTTACTGGCTCTGCTGGGCCGTGGCAATCGGATCTGAGTTCACAGCCTCGGGATTGCTCATGCAGCGGTGGTTCCCGGACATTGAGGTCTGGGTGTGGTGCCTCGTCTTCGCCGCCATGCTGTTCGGCTTCAACGCCTTTTCCTCCAAGTTCTTTGGGGAATCCGAATTCTGGTTCTCAATCGTCAAGGTGGGGGCCATCATTGCCCTGATCGTCTTCGGCGGGGCTGCCCTGTTCGGCTTCCACCCATTGTCGGAGTCCAACAACCACCCGTTCCTCTTGGAAAACTTCAACACCTCGGATGGTCTATTCCCCAACGGCTTTACCGGAGTTCTGGTTACTGCGCTGGCTGTCTTCTATGCCTTTTCCGGCTCGGAACTCATTGGCGTAGCGGCCGGGGAAACCAAGGATCCGGCCAAGAACATCCCCAAAGCCATGCGCAGCACAGTCATCCGACTCCTGATCTTCTTTGTGGGTGCCATTGCAGTCATCGCGGCCACTGTGCCCTTCGACCAGGTGGGCCTGGACGAGAGCCCTTTCGTCACGGTCTTTTCCTCCGTCGGTATCCCCTTCGCAGCGGACATCATGAACTTTGTGATCATTACCGCGCTTTTGTCCGCCGGGAACAGCGGCCTGTTCTCCTGCGCACGCATGCTCTACTCACTGGCAGATGAAGGGCATGCTCCCAGAGCGCTCAAGCGCCTGACCCGGCGTGGGATACCCCTCATTGCCCTTTCCGTCAGCATGGTGGGTGGGCTGGCATCACTGGTCAGCAGTGTGGCTGCACCGGAGACCGTCTACCTTGCGCTCGTTTCCATCGCAGGCTTTGCCGTGGTGGGAGTATGGATGTCCATTACGGCATCCCATTTCTTCCACCGCAGGGCTTTTGTCCGTAATGGTGGGCGAGTGGAGGATCTGGCTTACAAAGCCCCTCTTTTTCCCTTGGTGCCCATCCTGGCCTTCACGCTCTGCCTGGTGTCCCTGGTGGGCATCGCTTTTGACCCGTCCCAGATTGCCGCCCTGTACTTCGGTGTTCCCTTCGTGGCCGCCTGCTACCTGTTCTTCCACTTCCGGTACGGCCGGAAGTCCAGGGTAAAGCGGCCTGCTTGATCTGACCCCTTCACCAAGCTTCGCGGCCGGGCGACTTATCCGGCCGCGAAGCCTGCTTTGCTAGCGAGCCGCAATGACCATGCGCTAACACCCGCGTGTGAGAATTGCGTGAACGCTTGGTGGAAGGAGCGGTTTCGTGGATGTGTCACCCGAAGCGTCGTCATTGGCGCAGGGCCTTCGTCTTGTTCGCTTGGTAACGGACCGCGAGAAGCAGGGCCGCCAACTCTTGGGAGTGTCGCAGCTGGCGGCGGAGCTGGACATGGAGCAAAGCCGGGTGTCCCGGTTGGCTCAGGAGCTGTGTGATCTGGGACTGCTCGAACGCGTAGACCGCGGTCCCTTTCGGACAGGACCTCGGTTCTTAAGTCTCGCTGCCGCCCTTAATACCGGGTGGGTTCTTCAGTCACGTGCTGAGCTGGAGGAGCTGGTATCTGCTTTTGATTTGAGGTCCCGGCTCTCGGTGCGCGACGGCGTCAGGGTTCTCTTGCTGCGTTCGTCCACAAATAATTCGGTGCTGGGTGGGTTCGCCAAACCCGGCATGGTCACTCCGGTGTGGTGCACGGGCTCGGGGCGGGCATTGCTATGGGACCACTCAGTCACTGAGTTGGAGTCCCTGCTTACCGAGGTCAATTTCATTGGCGTCGGCGGGCCGGCTGCAGCGCATTCTGCAGCGGAGGTCGCCGGACTGATGGAACGCGATCGACCCCAGGGTTTTGTGCTGGCCACCGAAGAGTTTGAGCACGGAGTATCGGAGTTGGCTGTCCCTGTCCGCGAAACCGGAGGCCGAATTGTGGCGGCCCTCAGCGTTCTGGGAAGCCGGTCAAACCTTGATACGGCCGCCCCGGAGATTGCTGCGGTTCTTCAGTCTGCTTCGAAGCGGCTGGGGGCAGGGGGAGAGCTCGCTGTTCAAGGCTGAATGAGGGACGACCCGCGCCCGCCCACCTGGACCTCAAGCCACTCACGCCATGAGCCGAGTGCTATGGCGAATGCCTCCCGTTGGGGTTCGATGCGTGATTTGGGCCCAACGATCTGCAGCGCCGCTGAGACGTCCCCCTTGAAGTCCCTGATCGGGGCTGCCAGGGAATAGAGTTCGGGCTCGGCTTCCTCATCAACTATTGAGTAGCCGCGGGTGCGCGCTTTGTTGAGCCGCTTCAGGAAGTCGTCGACGGACTCCGGCGTATTGGGTGCGTGTTTGACGAACTCCACGTCATCAAAGATCTTTCCTATCTCAGCGTCGTCGGCATCCCAAAGGAGCGCTTGGCCGGCGTCGCTACAGTAGGCAGGGTAGGGGCGCCCAAGCCATGAACCCACAAGATTGGCACTTTCCGGAACTTGCTCGCCGATGGTAACCGTGCTGTTTCCGCTGAGCACGCCCAGGAAACAGGCCTCATTGGTTTCGGAAGCCAGGCCTTCCAAGGCAGTGAGGCCGTCAGTCTTCAGCCGTTGCTCCGTCACCAATTGAGCGTCCGTCAGGATGGACCAGTCCAAGCTATATTCACGCTGCCCGGTACGCCTGAGGAAGCCTTCCAGCTGTGCACCCTTGAGGCTCCGCGACACTTGACTACGGTCCTTGCCCAAGCGGGCTGCGATGTCAGCCACCGTGCCGCCGTCGAATCCCTCGGCATGACGTGCCCCCACTGCAAGAAGGGCCATCATTCCACGGCCCATGCTGGAGGTCTTTGACATGGATCGATTCTAGCCACCCGGCAAAGGCATCCGTGTAAGGAGACGGACAGGCTTAGTGAATGGAGAAGACCCTGGCCGGGAAGCCACTTCCCTCGAGCGGCTTTGCCCACGACGCGATCAGGGCGGCTCCAGCCTCAGGAACATGTTCCAGGTTGGCCATTAGTTCGATCTGCCATTTGTCCTGTGCAAGGACGTATGTTTCCAAGCTGAAATCCTGGCGGGAGGTGGCCATGCCAGGGTCGGTGTCAGTTTGTTCATGGCCGACGGCGGTGATCCGCCGCTTTTCGATGAGGTACTCCAGCGCTTCCCGGGACCACCCGGGAGTATGGCTTATTCCGGCGTCGTCGACGTTCGCCATGGCTACGGTGTCCGGCCAGCGGCGACTCCATCCAGTGCGCAGGGCCACGAATGAACCTGCCAGGATGGTGCCGTTTCGCGCTTCCCACTGCAGGATATCGTCCACGCTGGGTGTGGCATCCGGATCGGCGTGGACCCGGTTGCGAATATCCAGGACAACCAACGGCAAGACCATGTCCTCGACGGGAAGCTGATCGAGTGTCCGTCCGCCGCGGACAAAATGCGACGGCGGATCCACGTGGGTGCCCCACTGACCCACAATCGAATACCTGTGGGCAGTGAAACCATCCCCCTTCTCCAGGTCGAAGAGTGTTTCCCTCGCCTCGTCCGGGAATGCCGGAAAGTGGGGCTGGCCGGGATGAAAGGCATGGGTCAGGTCCGTGAAAGTTCTGTTGAGGAGAACTGGCGCCAAGTCCTGCCATAGGGGGGAGGTCATGATGCCAGCCTCGTTTCGACCTGAGCGGCGCTGCTGGAGACACTGAGTGGTCCCGAGACTTCGATGACGGGAACTTCCCACGGGTGGATGTCGACTATTCGTTGAACGAGGGCTTGGACAGCGGACTGATCCAGGGAGTCGTCAAAGTAGGTGGTGAACACGAACGTGGGTGAGATTGTTCGCTGGCCTACGGTGCCCAGCGTGGGGTTGGCACCTTCGGCCACGGTGAAGCCTTCGAAGCCCGCGGAAGACTCGAAGACGTGGTGATAGTTACCGAAGCCGCCCAGTTCCGGTGTGTCCTGAAGTTCATCCAGCAGGGAGGTGATGCCCACATCCGTGTTCAGTGCTCGGAGGTCGCCGCCTGCCAGTTGCGTCATCGTCTCCGCTGCAATGGGCCAGTGGATGCGAAGCTTACGCACCGCTTTGAGTTCGATGTTCATGTGGGGACCCTTCCGTCGGTGTGTCTTCGAGTTATCGTGCCATGATGTGACGGTCATTACAAGCATATAGAAATGTTTATATTGCACAAACTCGCTATTCTTCACAGACGGGGCCGAGTTACCCCATGTACAACCCGTAGGCGCGGCGCGTTTCATGGATGCATGAACACTCCTCACCCGAACCACGATCGTGGCCTTGAATTCGATCTCTCCACGCTCTTGAGCCGGCGTCGAAGTTTGGGGGTTCTTTTGGGTGCCGGGACGGCAGCAGCCCTTGCGGCCTGTACGCCTGGTACGGGAGGCGGCAGTGCATCGCCGTCGAGCCCGGCCACCACTACCGCAGCGGCAACGGAAGGCACGACGGCGGCCGCGTCACCATCCGCGACGAGCACGGTGACCCGCGCCTTCGCAGAATGCGGAGTGGAGATTCCGGAAGAGACTCTGGGGCCCTACCCGGGTGACGGTTCCAACGGCCCCAACGCGCTGGAGGCGTCCGGAGTGGTCCGCCGCGACATCAGGTCCAGCTTTGGAGGGTCCACCACCAAGGCCGAGGGCGTGCCGTTGACGGTTACCTTGACGCTCCTGGACAACGCCAACGGTTGCGCTCCTTTGGCCGGCGCGGCTGTGTATGCCTGGCACTGCGACAAGGATGGCAAGTACTCGCTTTACGATTCAGGCCTTGAGAATGAGAACTACCTTCGCGGCGTCCAGGAAGCCGACGCCAACGGTCAACTCACGTTCAGCACCATTTACCCCGGTGCTTACAACGGACGCTGGCCTCATATTCACTTCGAGGTATTTGAGTCCTTGGGCAACACCACAGCTGCCGGGCAAGTGCTCGCGGTCTCGCAAATCGCCCTCACTGAGACGGCGTGCAAGGAGGTCTACGCAAGTTCCGGTTACGAGTCCAGCGCCCGAAACTTCCCGAAGACTACCCTGACCTCGGACAACGTCTTTGGGGACGACGGAGGCATATACCAGCTGGCGACTGTGTCCGGTTCAGTCGCGGGCGGTTATACGGCCGCGCTGAACGTCACCGTTTAGGCCGTTCTGCTACCCAAGCGGGGCTAGACTCGGGGGCATGCCTTCGAATGCAACCGCCGCAGTTGACCACATCAAGGACCTGGGCGAGTACGTATCCGCGTCTCCGTCGAGCTTCCACGCGGTGCATGAGGCTGCTCGGCGGCTGGACGCGGCAGGCTTCACCGCGTTGGATGAACTGCAGCCCTGGGACGGGGGAGCAGGCAAGTTCTACATCATCCGGGACGGTGCGCTCATTGCGTGGGTGACCCCCGAGAACGCAGGCCCAACCACTGGTTTCAATATCCTGGGTGCACACACAGATTCGCCGTCGTTCAAACTCAAGCCGAAGCCAACCACCGGTAAATTCGGCTGGCTACAAGCGGGGGTCGAGGTCTACGGCGGACCCTTGCTCAACTCCTGGCTGGACCGTGAATTGCAACTGGCCGGCCGATTGGTGCTGCGTGACGGCACTCAGCACCTGACCGCAACGGGTCCGCTCCTTCGCTTCCCGCAGCTTGCCATTCACTTGGATCGCGGCGTCAACGACAATGGGCTCCATTTATCCAAGCAACAGCATATGAACCCAATCTTCGGCCAGGGCAACCCCGCCGGTGAGGACCTTTTGGGGCTGCTCGCCTCTCGTGTAGAAGGCATCACCATTGATGCTGCGGACATCGGTGGTTACGACGTCGTCGTGGCGGACACGCAGGCGCCGGCAGTTTTCGGGGCCAAGGGTGAGTTCTTTGCTTCCGGCCGCTTGGACAACCTTTCATCCACACACGCAGGCCTGGTGGCGTTGGTAGCGCACGCGTCCTCTGCACCGACGACGGGTCCGATCGCTGTCCTCGCGGCGTTCGATCATGAGGAGATCGGCTCCAACTCGCGCTCCGGTGCCTGCGGACCTATCCTCGAGGACGTCCTGGTGCGCATCTCCGACGATCTGGGCGCGTCGGTGAGCCAAAGGCGGCAGGCTATCGCGGCGTCGTTCTGTGTTTCCGCGGACGCCGGCCACGCTGTCCACCCGAACTACGCGGAGAAGCACGATCCCGCCAACAGGCCGGTGCTGAACGGGGGTCCGCTGCTCAAGATCAACGCCAACCAGCGCTACGCCACGGATGCTGCAGGCGCGGCTTTGTGGGCCCGGCTCTGCGATGAGTCCGGCGTTCCGTATCAAGAGTACGTTTCCAACAACGACCTCCCCTGTGGTTCCACCATCGGGCCCCTGACTGCTACCCGCCTCGGCATCCGAACGGTGGATGTGGGTATCCCGCTCTTGTCCATGCACTCTGCGCGCGAGCTGTGTGGAGTGGAGGATGCAAAGAGCCTGGGGACTGTAGCTGAGGTGTTCTTCCGCGCAGTGGCCTAGCGGAAGCCTCAAGCAGTCATTTCAGGGGCATTACAAAAGTTTTCTATAGGAAACTTTAGATTCCCCACGGTTTACATTTTGTGCTCGCATCTCTTTTTGCCGCGCGCAATTTGTTCAGTTGCACAGGATGAGTGCTGGCGTAGCAGGTTAGCGTGATTTAGTCATGTGGCCCGTGGCACACCACTGCGGCCAACCTCAATACCTAAAGGACGGCGCCGATCCATGCACGCTGACCAACAGCTTTCAAAGTCCCTCAAGCCCCGACACTTGTCCATGATCGCTATCGCCGGCGTCATTGGAGCAGGCCTCTTCGTTGGCTCCGGGGCTGCCATCCAGCAGGCGGGCCCGGGCATCCTTGTGGCTTACCTTGCGGCCGGCCTCGTGGTCATCCTCGTCATGCGCATGCTTGGTGAGATGGCTGCGGCCAACCCTGAGACCGGGTCGTTCTCCACCTATGCTGACAAAGCGTTAGGCCGTTGGGCCGGATTCAGCATCGGTTGGCTTTACGCCTGGTTCTGGATCATTGTGCTCGGCATCGAAGCAACGGCCGGTGCGGCCATCATGCATCGCTGGGTGCCGGGCGTTGACCAATGGGTCTGGGCACTCATCCTCATGGTGCTCCTCACGCTGACCAACCTCGGCTCAGTGAAGTCCTACGGCGAGTTCGAATTCTGGTTCGCGTCCATCAAAGTAGCGGCAATCGTCATCTTCCTGCTCGCGGGAATCGTGGCCATTCTCGGTTTCATGCCGGGCGTCCCGGCACCCGGCGTCGCCAACCTGCTGGAGCAGGGTGGCTTCATGCCCAACGGTCCGGGCGCGGTCCTCGCGGGCATCCTCGTGGTGGTGTTCTCGTTCTTCGGCGCGGAGATCGCAACCATTGCTGCTGGCGAATCCGAGAACCCGGTGGACGCCGTAAAGAAGGCCGTGAAGTCTACTGTGTGGCGCATCCTGATCTTCTACATCGGCTCCATTGCCATCGTGGTGACTTTGCTGCCTTGGAATGACGCCTCCGTCGCCAAGAGCCCGTACGTTGCAGTCATCGAGCTCTACGGAATCCCGGGCGCCGGCACCATCATGGACATTGTTGTCCTCACCTCGGTGCTCTCCTGCCTGAACTCGGGCCTGTACACCGCCAGCCGTATGCTGTTCTCGCTCTCGCAGCGCGGTGACGCTCCCAAGTCCTGGATGAAGATCTCCAAGCGTGGCGTGCCTGCCGCGGCAGTGCTCGCTTCCACCGTGGTGGGATTCCTCACCGTCGGCGCGAATTACATTGCCCCGGACTCAGTGTTCCTGTTCCTCGTGAACACCTCGGGTGCCATCGCGTTGTTTGTCTGGCTGGTCATCGCGACCTCGCAGCTCATCCTGCGCAAGCGAATGGGCGCGGCCGCCAAGGATCTCGACCTCAAGATGTGGTTCTTCCCGTACCTCACCTGGATTGCGATCGGCGCCATCGTGGCACTCATCATCGGTATGGTCATCATCGAATCCACCCGCGAATCGCTGTTCCTGTCGCTGGCCTTGGCCGCGATTGTGGTGGGCATCGGCGTGCTTCGCTACCGCAATAAAGGCAACACCCCCGCCACTCCGGTGCTTGGCGGGGAAGCCGAACGCGCCAGGATCGGTTCCTGACCGGCGTCGCCTTTTCGCAGCGGGACAGCCGCCGTCAATGCTCGACGGCGGCTGTCCTGTTTCGCTTTATAGTTCGGCTTGCTCGTTGCGTTTTTTGTCGGCCTGCAGAATGCCGTCGCGTACGCCAGCGCGGATCACGAAGTACAGGAAATAGAGGGCGATCGCTGAGAACACAACTGTCAGGACCAGGGCGTTCAGGGGTGTGGCATCCATGGCCCCAACCCTAATGGGAGGCTCCCCGGGCAACAGGAATCCACGGATTGCCGTACTTCGTGTTAGGGTTTTTGACGCTGTCAAGGAGAATAACGAAACATGTTCTCCTGATCACCTTGCGCGGGTGGCGGAATGGCAGACGCGCTAGCTTGAGGTGCTAGTCCTCGAAAGGGGGTGGGGGTTCAAGTCCCCCTCCGCGCACAAAGAAACCCCCGGAAGTTATCTTCCGGGGGTTTTGAGGTTCCTGGGCCTTGTTCCGGGCCTTAGGTGCCCCGCTTAAGCCGTCCCACTTCAGGCGCCCGGTCTCGGCGCAAACATGATGACGCCAACCCCAACCAGACAGATTGCGGCGCCGATAACGTCCCAGCGGTCCGGCCTGAAGCCATCCATGAGCATGCCCCATGCGAGCGAGCCTGCGATGAACACGCCGCCGTAGGCCGCCAGGACCCGGCCAAAGTGTGCGTCCGGTTGGAAGGCCGCGAAAAAGCCGTAGATGCCAAGGGCCGCTATGCCGAGTCCTGCCCACCACCAGGCTTTGCCTTCGCGCACAGACTGCCAGATCAGCCAGGCCCCGCCGATCTCTGCGACGGCGGCCAAAACGAACAGAATGATGGACTTCAGGACGGTCATTACCCCAGTATTCCGTGCTGTGCCGCCAAGTTATCCACATACGTAACCTGACCGGTTCCGGCCGACCATCCCGCCGAATAGCTTTGAGTGCAGGAGATGCACTAAGATATTGAAGTCTGTGTTACGCCCTCTTGCCGTGTTTTCGGTCGGGGAGCGCCAACGCAGCATCGCAAATGAACCTCCTGTTACGGAAATACCGTAACCGCTTAGCCCAAAGGAGGTGGGTTCACATATGCGTCCTTACGAATTGATGGTAATCATCGACCCCGAGGTCGAAGAGCGTACCGTAGAGTCGTCGCTTCAGAAGTTCCTCAATGTCATCACCACCGATGGTGGAACCATCGAAAAGGTAGACATCTGGGGCCGTCGCCGTCTGGCGTACGACATCAAGAAGAAGTCCGAAGGTATCTACGCCGTGGTGAACTTCACCGCAGCACCGGCTACCGCCAAGGAACTTGATCGCCAGCTGTCTCTCAACGAGACGATCATGCGCACCAAGATCATCCGCCCTGAAGACCAGAAGGTCGTTGCTGAGTAATCAGCCCCTTCCAGATCTTTACCCCGAAGGAACGAACAAGGAGGCAGTAGATGGCAGGCGAAACCACTATTACGGTCATCGGTAATCTCACCAATGACCCCGAGCTGCGGTTCACCCCGTCTGGCTCAGCAGTAGCGAACTTCACCATCGCTTCTACTCCCCGGACCTTTGACCGCCAGTCCAATGAGTGGAAGGACGGGGAAACCCTGTTCCTCCGCGCATCGGTATGGCGCGAAGCAGCCGAGAACGTAGCAGAGTCCCTCACCAAGGGCATGCGCGTCATCGTTTCCGGCCGTTTGAAGAGCCGTTCTTACGAAACAAAAGAAGGCGAGAAGCGCACTGTAATCGAGCTTGAGGTCGATGAAATCGGCCCGAGCCTGCGTTACGCAAACGCCAAGGTCAACCGTACCCAGCGCTCCGGCGGTGGCCAGGGTGGCTTCGGTGGCGGTAACGCCGGTAATTCCGGTGGCTTCGGAGGTGGCGCTCCTGGTGGAAACCAGGGCGGCGGCAACTCCGGTGGAACCTGGGGCGGCAACCAGCCCGCACAACAGCAGGATGACCCTTGGGCTACGCCCGGTGTCAGCAACGCTGGCGGCTGGGGCAACGGCCCGGATTCCGAACCTCCCTTCTAAACACCAAATAAACGTCCGACGCCGGACGCTCGCCGGAAGTGCCGAAGGGCGCCATGGCGATAACCGCCGTCGAACACCACCATCCCGTGGATCAATATCCACGGGCTCCATAGAAAAGGAGCTCCACGATGGCTAAGGCTGAACTCCGTAAGCCCAAACCAAAGTCCAACCCCTTGAAGGCCGCTGACATCACTGTCATCGACTACAAGGACGTAGCATTGCTGCGCAAGTTCATCTCCGACCGCGGAAAGATCCGCGCTCGTCGCGTCACTGGCGTTACCGTTCAGGAACAGCGCAAGATCGCCCAGGCAATCAAGAACGCCCGCGAAGTTGCTCTGCTGCCTTACTCCGGCGCTGGCCGCGGCTAAGGGAAGGGATTAACTAACATGGCAAAGCTCATTCTGACCCACGAAGTAACCGGTCTCGGTGCTGCTGGCGATGTCGTCGAGGTGAAGGACGGTTACGCACGTAACTTCCTGCTGCCCCGCGGCTTCGCTCTGACCTGGAGCAAGGGTGGCGAGAAGCAGGTTGAGTCCATCAAGGCTGCTCGTGCCGCTCGTGCGCACGCTTCTGTTGAAGCTGCACAGGCACAGGCTCAGGCTCTGTCCTCCAAGAAGGTCAAGCTCGAGGTGAAGGCCGGCGAGTCCGGTCGTCTCTTCGGTACCGTCAAGCCTGCTGATGTCGCTGCTGCTGTTGAGGCCGCTGGCCTCGGCGCCATCGACAAGCGCAACGTTGAACTGCCGAACCACATCAAGTCTGTCGGTTCGTACACGGCTAACGTTCGCCTGCACGAGGATGTTTCTGCTGTCATCGACCTCGAGGTCGTAGCCAGCAAGTAGTCTCTGACTGCATCTGAAGACCCCCGCTACCGGATTCCGGTGGCGGGGGTCTTTTGTTGCCCGGACCCCACGCCGAGATGGCACTTAACCCCCATCTTTGCGCGCAACATGGGGGTTAAGTGCCATCTCGGCGAGGGATTTACGGGGTGTGGAGCTCTTCCATGACGTGCTTGTAACCGGTGCGGATCATCTCGGCCAGAGTGTTCCGGTCCACGTCGTCCAGCTTGTTAACGTAGAGGCAGGCGGCACCGGTCTTGTGCTTGCCGAGATCAGGAAGCAGGCGATCGGCATCGGGTCCGTAGGTGAGCCCGTACAGTGCCAGATTGCCCTTGCGCGGTGAAAAGCCGACGGCGGCTGAGTCACCTTCGCGCCCGGTTTCGTATTTGTAGTGATAGCTGCCGAATCCAATGATCGACGGGCCCCACATGACGGGTTCCTGGCCGGTGATGTCGCGCATCATTTCCAGCAACTCGAAACCGTCCTCGCGTCGCTGTGCGTGCTCCACCGCGGCCAGGAATTCTTCCACGGAGACGTCCGTGGGCTGGGTCTTGTTCTCTGCCATAGGGGTAGTTTCGCAGACGTGGGACGGGTGCGTCAGCAAAATCCGGTCAGCACCCGATGATAGCCTTCAGCGGTGACTTCAGAAGCCCTGCGCATCCGCCCGTTCCACCAAGTGGACGTCTTCTCCGAGGTGCCGTATCTCGGCAACCCACTCGCCGTCGTCGTGGATGCGGAAGGCCTCAGCAATGAGACGATGCAGCACTTCGCTCACTGGACCAACCTCTCCGAGACCACGTTCCTACTCCCGCCCACTGACCCCCGAGCAGACTACAAGGTGCGGATTTTTACCGGCAGTGAGGAGTTCCCGTTCGCCGGTCACCCCACGCTCGGTTCAGCTCATACGTGGTTGCAGGCAGGGGGAGTGCCCAAGACTGACGGCGTTCTGGTCCAGGAATGCGGGGCGGGTTTGGTGAGGGTAAAGCACGACGCCGGTCGATTGGCTTTCGCTGCGCCACCGTTGACCCGCTTCGGCCCGGTGGATAACGAGGTTCGGGCGCAGCTCGCGGCCGGCCTGCAGCTGCCCGAGGATGCCCTGCTGGATGTATCGTGGTTGGTCAACGGGCCCACATGGATCGGCGTTCTTCTCGGTTCAGCGGAACAAGTCCTGGCCATCGAACCGGACCTCGTCGCCATGGGTGACCTCAAGGTCGGGGTGATTGGCCCACACGAGCCGGGTGCCGGCGTCGACTTTGAAGTCCGCACCTTCATTCCGGGCGACGCCATGGTGGAGGACCCGGTGACGGGCAGTTTCAATGCCGGTGCAGCTCAGTGGCTGATTGGCAGCGGCCGCGCCCCTGATGAGTATGTAGCCGCTCAAGGTACTGCCCTAGGCAGGGCTGGCAGGGTTCACATCAAAGCTGATGACGGAGAGATTTGGGTTGGTGGAGCGTCGGCCACCTGCATCGAAGGTACGGTGCTCCTTTAGCGCCCCATCAGATGCGCTTTGCCCGCGACAGCACCACCACCAGGAAAATGCAGGCGCTGAAGACCGCTTGGATAATCACAATGGACATTGGCACGCTGCCCAGGTACAACACCAACAGCAGTGGAACCATGGCCAGGATGGTCACGTCCAGCCCGCGCATCAGTGAGCCCAGCTGAGCACGCGGGACCGGGCCGAACGGGGTTTCCACCGGCGGCGCGGTCCAGTCCGGCGGGGTCCTGGTTGCCGCGCGGAGAGTCCCCGCACCCATGCCCACGCCGGTGAGGGCACCTACTCCTATCAACCAGGGATTCGCCGCCCCCAGGACAACCAATAGCCCACTCAGCACGGCCATCCACAGAGCCATCGCCAAGCACGGCATGAGCGCACGACTGGTCCTCACCAGTGCAGGATGCAGCGGCAGCAGCGCGTCGAGCTCAGGAACCAGGGCCGTCTTGCGGGCCACCACCCCCATCTCGGAGGCCGTGGCACAGCCGGAGATCACGATGACCGCCAACTGCGCGAACGCGGGCAGCCCGCCTTCCACAAGCAATATGGCAATGCAGGCGGTGAGCCAAAGAACCGGCGGCACCACCGGGGGATTGAGCCTCAGGAAAGCGACCACATCAGCGCGAATCAGTGCGCGAAATGGCCCCTGCACAGGGCGGGCGTAGAACTGGGCTGCCCGGCCGCCGTCGACCGTCTTGCGGGTGCCACTAAGCGAACGCAGCACCTCGTTGGAGTCCATCATGAACAACGATGCACTCGCGTGACCTGCGACGGCGCCGCCGCGGACCAGCTCGTCACCCCGCACCTGACCGGTGCGCGGCACAACAAAGGCAAAGAGTCCGACGGCGGCGACGGCCACCAGCGTTGTCGGCCATGGCGAGGATGACCACGCAGGAAGGACAGAGCACGCAAGAAGTACGGTCGCCGTCGTCGCCTTGCCAAGCCGGGGGCCCAGTAAAGCGAGTTGCTGTGCGGCCGCCAGCACCACCGCAATAGCGCCGGCGGCGCCGAAGGCGAGTGAGGCAAGAATGTGCTCGAGCGGCGCGCGGCTAACAGCAGTCACCATGCTGAAAGGCAGGTAAATGACGGCCGAGCCAGCTGCCGTAAGCGCGACTTTGCGAACGAAGGGTGGCAGGACCATGGGGCGGCGGTCAACCGGAAGCGTCAGCCACCACGTGCTCTCTGCTCCATTGACAGTCATTGGTCCAAGCTTCCGCGCAAGGTTGCTGATCACGACGAGGGCAGCGAAAGTAACGGATACCCACAGCAGTGACTCCGGCAGGACGAGCCATTGTGACCGGATGATGCTGTTGGTTGTTGATGACCGGTCTGCGATCTCGTTGCGCAACGCAAAGACGAACGAGGCAGCAATAGTCAGCGAAACACCAATTCCGAGTCCCCAGCTGTAAGCATCGACAAAAAGGTCCCCCCACGATGTCCGGCTGCGTTTGTAGCGTCTGGCGGAGCGGCGGGTGAACCGGACAATCTCAGAGGCCAGCTCCCGATTCTGCGAGGAGCGTTCAGGGGCGAGCATGTCAGGACCCGGCAATGATCGAGGCCCCCTGCTCCGGTTTGAACTCCCGTACTTCCTCGTCAATGACCAAACACGTGGAGGCGGTGGCGAGCAGCATTTGTGGATCGTGGGTGACCAGCACTACTGCGCCGCCGTCCCTGGCATGGTCTGCGATCCGCTCCCCAACGGCTACCCGCATCCGGGGGTCAAGCCGCTGTTCCGGCTCGTCCAGGATCAGCAGCGACGATGGGCGGATGAGTCCAGCGGCAAGCAGCAACCTGCGACGCTGGCCGGAAGACAACGCATCGGGGATGGCGTGGCCCCTACCCAGCAGCCCGAAGAACTCCAGTTCTTCCTCAACACGCGCTTCGGGGTCATCCAAGGAGTGCCCCCGCGCGATGAGGAGCAAGTGCTCGCGGACGGTAAGGGAGGGGAAGAAGAGGTCATCGTCGAAAACGGCGGAGACTTGCCGGCGGAACGGCACGGCGTCCGGATCGATGAGGAGGCCGTGGACCTTCACGTCTCCAGCCAGGGAGGCCTGCCGCCCCGCAATGGTTCGGGCTACCGTGGACTTTCCTGCGCCGTTGACGCCGACGATTCCCAAGACCTCACCCGCGTCCACCGACGCAGAAACTTCGCCGCAAACCGGAGCCCCGGCATAGCCAACCAGCAGGCCTTCGGCCTCCAAAACTGTCCCCATGGTGCAACCCTACCGGCGGGATTGGCGCGACCCCGCTGCAGCGTTTAGCGTGAGTCTTATGTCCGCATCTGATGCTTCCGCGAAGGCCAACGGCAACCCTTTGCTTGTCCTGGGCAAGATCACGTCCATCCTGGATGCCTTTTCCTTGTCAAAGCCGGTACTTCAGTTGGCCGATATCCGCGAATTCACCGGCATGCCCACGTCCACGGTGCAGCGACTGGTCACGAATCTGACATCTCAAGGCTTTCTTGACCGCGAGGGCGACGCTTACCGCATCGGAATGCGGATGGCCTACTGGGCAGCGCCTGCAACCCGGGGGATGGAGGTTGTGGACATCCTGAGTCCGCTGCTCAAGACCCTGCGGGACGCCACCGGCGAGACTGCATGCTTTTTCAAGGCCGAGCAGCACTATCGGGTTTGTGTCGCCATGGCCGATACCCATCACGCGTTGCGGCGCGAAATGCACTTGGGCAAGATTGTCCCGCTTCATGCAGGTTCTGCAGGCAGGGTTCTGCTCGCATGGTCTCCCGAACTGATGGACGCTGTCCTGCGGGATCCCTTGGAGTCCATCACGGACTACACCATCACTAGCTCTGAGGAACTGGAAGCCGCTGTAAAAAAGACCCATGCGGACGGGTTTGCGATCACTGTGGGCGAGAGGGAAGACGGGGCATCAGGCCTTTCTGCGCCCGTTTTCGACTCTGCTGCGGGTTTGGTGGGAGCCGTGACCATCAGCGGACCGACTCTTCGAATGCCACTGGAGACCTGCGAGGCCTGGGTGGAACCCCTTCTCGCTACAGCCGAGCACATGACCAGGCTCATCGGCGGCCGGTTCCCCGGCGAGAGCTGAATCCTCAACCCCAGGGAGAATGACGATGACTGAGAAACCCTCAACGGTGGACGCGTACATCTCCGCCCAACCTGACGCCACTCAGCAGATTCTTCAGGAAATCCGCCGGACCATGCACGCTGCCGTGCCGGATGCCGGGGAGATGATCAGTTACGGCATTCCCACCATCACCATTGGCGGGCACTACGTGGTGTACTTCGCGGCCTGGGCGCACCACGTTTCGATCTATCCGGTCCCTCGTGGTGATGAAGGCCTGGCCACGGAGATGGCCCCGTACCTGTCCGGCAGAGGGACATTGAAATTTCCGCTGGCCAAAGAAATTCCCTTGGATTTGATAGCCAAAGTTGCTGCCCAGCTGGCGGCAGAGAAGAGATAAGAGCCCCCGACTTCTCCGTTGAGGGCTATCGTGACAAACTCAAGGAGCTGGACAAACAAATGAGAGCTGGCCGCCCCTTCATCGCTCACTCCACCCGGCACCTGATTGACGCCCAGCGCATTGGGTAGAAGTTAAGCGGGCGCAACTAGGAGGAGCACGTATGGATTCTGCACGGACCTTTGAGTCGATTGTCATCATCTTCAATCCCAACAGCACTGGGGATGCGCCTGAGCTGGCGCAGCAACTGCACGACAGGCTGAAGGAGCTGCTGACCTATCAGCCCGAAATAACACTCCAACCCACCGAGCACGCCGGGCATGCCGTGGACCTGGCCCGGGAAGCAGCATCGAAGGGCGGTGACGTCCTGGTGGTCTCGGTGAGTGGCGACGGTGGCTACAACGAGGTGGTCAACGGTGTGATGCAGGCCGGGAACCCGAGGGCCGTCTGCGCGGTCAGGGCCGCCGGAAATGCGAACGACCATAGCCGGATCATCGCGACTAAACCTTTGGAAGAGGCCATCGCAGAGGGGCATGTCCACAACATTGACCTTCTCCGGATTCACACAGGCCAAAAAGAGAATGAGCCTCTTGAATACGCCCACTCTTATATCGGATTCGGCCTCACCCCGGTGGTTGCCACTGAACTCGAAAAGGGAAGCAAAGGCGCTCTCAAGGAAATGGTGACGGTGATCCAGACCTTCTCCAAGTTTGAGCCCTTTGGGATCCGCTTAGCTGACGGAAAACGCCGGAAGTTCGACAGTCTCGTCTTCGCCAACATCAATGAAATGGCAAAGTACGCCACATTGAGCGAAGCAGAGGACCACCCCTCGGATGGGAAATTCGAAGTGATCGTCTTCCCGCACATGCCTAAATGGCGCACTCTCCTGACTGCACTGAAGGCCACCACGCAAGGCCTGGGCGATCAGCCGAGTGTGAGTAGCTACGAATTCACCACGCTCAAGCCGCTGCCATACCAAATGGACGGCGAAGTGAAGTCCGTGGAGGCAAACGTCAAGGTCAAAGTGGAGTGCGCTCCACGGGCCTTGGCTACCCTCGGTTAGGCCCTTAGCCTGCGCAGGCCGCCGTGACGAAGTCGTAGATCCGGCCGCGCAAGTCATTCGGCGCTGCAATCTTCAGCACGCCCTTCCTGTCGCCAATGGCCACCCTCAGCGGCAAGAGCGTACCCACCTTGTCCTCAGCAACAGCATGCGGATCACAACGGGCGGGCCGGATGGTCAGTAGCAGCTCTTGCTTGGCCGCGCCTAGGGAGACATTGCTGGGCCAGGGGGCAGCGGGGGATTGGGCCAATAAGGTGGTTTCATCGATCGATTCAATAGTGAGGCTTTGTGCGTCAGTTCCCGGCGTGGCTGGCGAGATAACAAGGCGTACGACGGCGGTGCGGCCGTCGGCGGCCACCTCAAGTACCGGATCCAAGACGATTGTTGCGACGGCGGCTGCTTCCGCTGCAATGCATAGCTCGTCGGCGTTCCTGGGCAGGACACCGAAGGGATCACTTGCGCTCGTCCTCGCCTCCACAGGGTCCCTGCCAGGCGTTGAGTAGTTGATCGTGGCATTGAGTTCAGGTGGCGCGTCCTCTGATGTGTCGCAGGCGGCTGCGGGCAATGCAGCAGGAAGGCTCTTGGGCTGATGGGGTGGCAACTCAAGGCTGCCCGCTGAAGATGCCCAGGAAATGTCACCTTCAAACAGCATGGATCGCAAGCGGGCTTCGGTGACGGTCAGGGGCGTGTCTGTGGTGTTGGTGAGCTGTATTTGGATGGCTTGCTTCCCGTATTGATCCCGCGATTGATTGATCTCCACGGTGACGGGTCCGGAACTTCCGCTGGTGGGCCCTGAGGCTGAAACGCCCGGGTCACATCCGGCCACGAGCGGCAGCGTGACAGCGACCAGACCCACAGCGAAAGAATGCCACCGCCGGCTCATCATGCCATCAGTGTAGGGGCGCCGCTAAGTTGCACGGTACCTAAGCAGGACACTGCAGGATAAACATGTAATTGTTCGGATCAGGGCCAGCCACTGAACTGATCTTCGCTGTGATTCGTGGGTGGCGGGTTCTTATAGATCCGGCCGCGCTGGGATTTTGCCACTCCCTGGTGCCGTGGCGGCCGCGTCCGCCGATGCCAGATCATGTTCAAGATGAAAACGGTCACCATGACCAGGAGCAAACAGCCTAGGCACGCCAGCAATGCAATGCTCTGGTCCATCGGTCACCCTTCTCTGTGACGCTGATGCCTTATTGGGTCCTATCTTAGCGAGCCGGGCATCAAAGCCCCCCATGCCCGAGGGGCGGTGCCAGTAGGATGTGGCTCACGCGTATCTTCGAATTCCGCCCATGAAGTTAATAAGCGAAAGGCGACACTGATGTCATTCCAGGCTTACCTCGACGCTATTGAAGATAAAACAGGGCTCACCCCGCTGCAACTAGTCGAAATTGCGGAAACCAAGGGATTCAAAGACCCGTCGGTTAAGGCCGGAACCATCCTTGAATGGCTCAAAGCTGATTACGATCTTGGCCGTGGCCACGGAATGGCACTGGTGCACGTCATCAAAAAGGGGCCAAGGATCGACAGCAAGCACGTGGCATCCGACGGGACCCACCGCGACGATTCGGACATGCTCTGGCTGGATGGCAAGGCCAGCAAGCCAACTCCCTGAAACATGCTGGCAAGCCAACACTAAGCATGCTTAGCTTAGTGTTCAGCCATTTCTTGATGTGCACGCAGAGAGGAACACCATGTCTACCGTGACGCAGCTGTTCAAATCCCCTGCCGCTGACATCTGGAAGGTCATTGAAGACGGCTGGCTCTATTCCGGCTGGGTTGTGGGTGCCTCAAGAATCCGCGCCGTGGACGAGCAGTGGCCGCACGTGGGCGCAAAGTTGCACCATTCCGTTGGCTCTTGGCCTTTCCTGATAGATGACAGTACCCGGGTGACAAGCATGGAACCTGGCCAAAAGTTGGAGCTGCTCGCAAGGGGGTGGCCCTTGGGCGAGGCAAAAGTGCTGATCATCCTTGAGGACCTCGGAGGCGCTCAATGCCGCGTCTCCATAGCCGAGGATGCCGTGCGTGGGCCGGGAAAAGTGGTGCCCAAGGCCGTGCGGGATCCACTGATTTCCGTACGAAACCGCGAGACCCTCAGGCGTCTGGAACTCATGGCCGCGGGCGGGGCTGGCCGGAAGAACTAAAGGCAGACGCGATTACCCTGCCCCTTGAAACTGTCCGGGGTCACCAGGATGCTCATGCCCGTACGAGCGCGCTGACGGGGTGGAGTGGTAGGCGGCCTTCGGCGATGGCGATGGCGTTGAGGGCGCTGAGTCTGGCCATCTCGGCGCGCACGGGGACGGTTGCGCTACCCACGTGGGGCAGAAGGACCGTATTGGGGAGCTCGGTGAGGCCCGGCGCGAGTTGTGGCTCATCCTCAAAGACATCCAGGCCAGCGCCCGCGATCACGCCGTTGCGGAGCGCTTCCACCAGCGCGGCTTCGTTCACCACCGGTCCCCGGGCCGTGTTGATGAGGATGGCCTCGGACTTCATCCGTTGCATAACAGGCGCGTCCACAAGATGCCTGGTTTGCTCGTTGAGCGGAACGTGCAGGGACAGGAAATCGCTGCGTTCCACGAGTGATGCCCACGGTACTTGCCGGACCTTGCCCGCGAACTCACCCAATTCCTCATCGCTGACCGCACGGTCACCCGGAGGACGCGGTGAGAACAGAACTTCCATGCCGAATCCCAGGGCACGTCGAGCAACGGCGCGGGCGATCCTGCCGAAACCAGCGAGCCCGAGGACGGCGCCGGAGACATCCCGGCCCAACATGAACTCAGGCTCCCACCCGAGGAACTTTCCCTCACGAACTACTCGGTCCGCTTCCACCACGCGGCGTGCGGTGCCCAGGATCAGCAGCATGGCGATGTCCGCGGTGGCATCTGTCAGAACGCCGGGTGTGTTGCCCACTAGGATGCCGTGCCGGGTGGCGGCCTCCACATCGATGTTGTTGTAGCCCACCGCATAGTTGGAGACACCCTTCACCCGGGCGTTCGCCAGGAGGGGCTCGTCGATGACATCACGCAGTTGCGTCAGCACGACGTCGTAATCGCCTGTGGCGCACAATGCCGAGAGTGTTGCGTAGTCAGGCGGCTCGGGCAGGACGGTGACCTGACCGGCGTCGGACAGCAGTTGCAGCCCACATTCCGGGATGGCCGTGGTGACCAGAAAATGGTGCCCCATGGTCAGTTGCCTCCGGCGGAGGAAGTCTTTTTAGCGCCAGGCATGACCCAGTTAAAGGCCTCAGCCTTGGAGCGGGCTCCCTGGGCTGCCTTGGAGCGGTTCGGTTCGCCCAGTTCGGCCAGCAGCTTTTCCGAAAGCACCACCAGCTCGCCGAACGCGTCCGGAGTGAGCCACCCAGGGCGGGTTGCAAAGAGAATGTCTTCGCTGGAGGTGTTGCCGCTGGCGCCGGGTGCGAACGGGCAGCCGCCCAGACCGCCGAGGGCGCCGTCCACCATGGCAGCTCCGGCTTGTATGGCGGCGAGTGTGTTCGCTACACCCAAACCCCAGGTGTCGTGGCCGTGGTACACGATCCGCCGCGCAGGCGACTCCTCCCGCACTCGGGTGATGAGCCGTGCTACCTGCGCTGGTACGGCTTGCCCCAGGGTGTCGCAGATGACGATGTCCGTGGTGCCTGCAGCGCGGGCATCGTTGGCGATGGCGAGGATGCGCTCCTCCGGAACGTAACCCTCAAACGGGCACGTGAAGGAGGTGGCAATGCACAGCTGGATTCGGCCGTTCACTGCACGGGTGTACTCGACGGCCTCGGGCAAAGCGGCCAGACTCTCGTCCGTGGTCCGCCCGATGTTCGCCTTGTTGTGCGAATCCGAGGCTGACAAGCAGTACTGGAAGTTCCTCGCTCCGGCAGCGGAAGCCTTGGCAACGTGGCCCGGTGTAGCTACCCAGATCCAGCACTTTTCCAGTTCCTCAGGGGTGAGGGCCTTGACCACTTCCAGTGTGTTGGCCATGGTGGGGACCAGGTCTGCGCGGGCCATGGAACCCAGCTCGATCGCGGGCACTCCCAGTCGCAGCAGTTCCCGCACGGTCTCGATCTTCTGCTCTGTCGGCAGGAGTTTACCGGTGAGCTGGAGCCCATCGCGCAGCGTGACGTCCCTCAGGATGACGTTGCCCAGCGTTGAGGCAAGGGGGCTTTCAAAGCGGTTCATGGTCGGAGGGCCTCCTCGCGGCCGGAAGCCGCATTGATCTGTGCGGCGTCCATGTTCAGGAGCCCGCCAAGAATTTCTTGCGTGTTTTCGCCCAGGTCCGGGCCCAGGTTCCGAATGGGCAGGGACTGGTCCCCGATCACCGGAACAATGCCCGGGAAACCAACGCCGGGGAGGATTTCCTCACCTGTGGATACATCGAACTTTTGGATCATGTTTCGGGCGGCGTACTGGCTGTCCGTGCTGATATCGGCCGCGGTATAAATGGGGCCGGCGGGGACACCGGCGGCTTCAAGCGCTGTCAGGGCTTCAGCTCCTGAAAGCGTCGCTGCCCACTCGCCGATTGCCTGATCCAGTTCTTCGCGCTTTGCCCAGCGCCCGGCATTCGTTTGCAAGGAAGGGTCCTCTGCGAGGTCGGGGCGGCCGATTGTCTGCATGTATCGCTGGTAGATCGAGTCACCGTTGCCGGCTACCACGATGCTCGCACCGTCCTTGCACACATACGCGTTGGAGGGAGCGATGCCCTCCATGCGGCCACCAACTCGCTGCCGGTCCACACCGTAGGCCTGATAGTCCGGAATCAACGATTCCATCATCGAGAACATGGCCTCGTTCAGCGCGACGTCGATGATGCGCTCGGTGAGCGGAACAGCGCCAGCCGAGTCCCGGCGTCGTGCTTCACGTTGGTAGAGGCTCATCATGGAGCCGAAGGCGGCATACAGGCCCGCGATGGAATCCCCGATGGAGACACCAACCCGGACCGGCGCTCGGTCCGGGTCGCCCACCAGGTTGCGGAATCCGCCGTAGGCTTCGGCGACGGCGGCGAAGCCTGGCCGCTCGGACAGCGGCCCGGTCTGTCCGAAAGCAGAGATGCGGGTGACAATCAGGTCCGGATTGGCTTCATTGAGGACCTCTGGGCCCAAGCCCCACTTCTCCAGGGTGCCGGGGCGGAAGTTCTCCAGCAGGATGTCGCACTTGGCCACTAGTTCCAGCACTGCCTGCTTGCCTGCCTCTGTGCGGAGATCCAGAACCACGGACTTTTTGTTGCGGTTCAGCGTTCGGTAGAGCATGGACGTGTTGCCCTTATGCAGGCGCCAGTTACGCAGTTCGTCGCCGGTGCCGGGCCGCTCCACTTTGATGACCTCAGCTCCGAAGTCGGCCAGCAGCCTGCCGGCCGTTGGCGCGGCGATGTAGTTACCGAGTTCCAAGACCCGGACGCCGTCCAGAGGGGCGATTGTTTGGTGTGTCATGGTCTTCTTTCGTGCGTGGTGGGTAGGCGGTAGGCGGGACCGGTCAGAACAGCAGGCTCATGGGCAGGATCAGCAGGATCGCCACCACGGAGGCTACGGACACTCCCACCGTGACGGATTTGAGTGCACCCCTCACACTCTGACCTAAAAGTGACTGTAGGAGCCAGAACGTGTTGCTGGTGACGTGAACCATGAAGAGCGATCCCGCGCCTGCTGCCAGCGCGATGAGTACCGGGTCCAGGCCGATGGCCGGTGCAATAGGTGCCAGCAACCCGGCCGCAGTGATGGCGGACAACGTTACGGACCCGACGGCGATGTGCAGCACGGCGGCGACAGCCCAGACCACCAGCAGCGGGGCCACAGTGCTCGCGGAGAAGAAGCCGCCCAGAATGTCTCCCAATCCGGCTGCCGCGACTGTTGCGGCGAGCGATCCGCCCACACCCGTGAGGATGAGGATCTGGCCGCTTTCCTTGAAACCGACCGCGATGGCCTCCTCCACTTTTTTCTGTCCGATGGCCGCCCGGGTCACCAGGCAGGTACCGATCAGGCCGATAAGCAGGGCAATCACCGGCTCGCCGAGGAGCTGCAACCAAGGGAGCTGGATTTCGAAGATCTCCAGGATGGCGCCTGCGCCGATGAGAAGCAGGGAAGTCAGCAGCGGTGCGAAGAGAAGGATCAGCGGGGCTTCTTTGCGCTCGCGTTCGACGACGGCGACACTTCCGCCGGCAGGCTGGGTGCTTGATGCCGTAGTGCCACGCTCGCTGCTGGTGGTCGGCGGCACTGGTGCCTGGCCGTTGTCCGCAGACTTCTCGCCTTCGCTGTCCTCCTCGGCCACGAACGTGCGGTCCTCGTCCTTGGCCTCATTCCAGAATCCGCGGCGGAACAGGAACGTCATGATGGCAATGGAGATGATGATCGTGGGGATGACAAGCAGGAGGCCGAAGAGCAGCATCTTGCCGAGCGGCACATTCAGTAGGCCGGCCAGCGCGAGCGAGGCGACGCCGGGAACCGTGAACACGATGCCGCATTCCAGCGCAATAGCCATGGCCGCAGCCATCCGTGCCGTACCGAGTTTGCCGATTTTCGGCGCCAATTTGCGGGCAAGCGGCGCCGAGATGACCAGCAGGACATCCAGGAAGATCGATTGAAGGACCGTTCCGATGGCCAAGCCCATGGTGTAGGGGAGCCGCTTGGGCCCGAAGGTCTTGAGGAGGTGCTCCACCAGGCGGCGGATAGCCCCGCTCTGGTTGAGGATGGAGCCCATCAGCACGCCAAAAGCGATGAGTAGGCCGACGTCCACCATAATCTCGCCAAACCCGCCGGTGATGGTCTTGACGGTTTCTTCGACGCCGAGGCCCACCGCCAAGCCGAGATACACAGAAGCAAGTATCAGCGAAATCACCGGGTTGACCCGGAAGCGGACGATCAACAGGACAGCGGCTAGGACCGCCACAGCTGTGTTGATCAGAACAGCAATGTCTGACATGGGGAAATCCGATCGTTGGGCCTTCCGCACTGAAGGCAGGAATCTGATGCGCGCCGTGAGGGAGGCCACATCGCTAATCCCATATTATGAGTTTGAACTCATAATGCAAGCCTTTCCCGAAACTAAACTAACAACATGACCTTTGTGATTCGTGCGGCAAGCCAAGCTGACGTTCCCGGCATCCTCGCTGCGGAACTGGATGCCGGACGCACTTCAATCGCTCACGCTGACCGATTCGCAGCGAGTATTAGCGCCGCGGTCGAGGACCAAGCACGTGTCGTCGTCGTCGCCGAAGTGCAAGATGACGCGAATGCGGGCGGAGGGGCCGACGTCGTAGGTTGGGCAAAAACCCATTGCTGGGACTATGCCGACGGCCCTGCGTTGTCCGGTCATTACTTGGGTGGTGTCACTGTGCGGCCGGATTTTCGGCGCCTTGGAGTGGCTTCGGAACTGACGGGCGCCCGCATGGCGTGGATTTGGGAGCGGGCTGACCACGCTTGGTATGTGGTGAATGCGCTGAACGAGGCGTCGCTGGCTTTGCACCGGAGGTGGGGATTTCGTGAGGTTGCTAGGGGGCCCGGATTTCATACGGTAACGTTCGACGGCGGCGAAGGGGTCCTGCTGCAGGCGGCGCGGCCGCTGTCCTGACCCTCGGGGACGCCCTTCAGCCTTAGCATGGTCCTCAGATGCGCCGACCGGGGGAGTGTGTGATGGGGCCGTTGGAATCAATTCAAGCGAGCACGAGGCAGAGTGGGCCAGCCCGAAAGGGATTGCCCTCGAAGACCCAGCGGAAGCGGTCTACGCGGCAACGAAAACTCGAGTTGGCGATTTTGCTGGTGCTGCTCGTAGCCCTGGCACTTTCGGCTACGCCATGGCCTTCGGCAATGCTGATACGAAGTGTTTTTGAACGCGGGGCGCAGGCAACGATTGACGAAATGACGCCGTACGTTCCGGATACACCGCTGCAAACCCAGGCCGGCGTCGTGTACAAGCCCGGTTCCACCTTCGATGTATTCAGTCCTGCAGGCACTACTGCGCCCCTTCCTACTGTGGTGTGGATTCACGGCGGCGCTTGGATTTCCGGTGCCCAGCGTGATGTCAATCCGTACCTCCAGATCATCGCGGCCGAGGGTTACACCACCATTGGCATGAGTTATCCGATTGCCCCCGAGGCCACCTACCCCACGGCTGTGGGTGACATCAACGAAGCCCTTGCCTATATCAAGGCCCATGCCGCCGAGCTGAACGTGGACACCAGCCGCATCGTCCTGGCCGGTGACTCTGCCGGTGCACAACTCGCGAGCCAGATGACCACGCTCACCGTAAATCCGGAGTATGCCAATCTCATGGGAATCCAACCTGCGCTACAGAAGTCGGAGCTGGCGGCCACCATCCTGCATTGTGGCGTCTATGACCTTCGGGCTATGGCCGATCTCAGCGGAATCGTAGCTTGGGGATTCAAGACGTCCTTGTGGGCTTACACGGGCACGAAGGATTGGTCCGCTACCTATGCTGGCGCGACTATGTCCACCATCGATTTCGTGACCGACGACTTCCCGCCGACGTTCGTCAGTGGCGGCAACGGCGACGGGCTCACGTGGCTGCAGTCTGTTCCCTACAGCAACCGGCTGAAGGACGCGGGAGTCCCGGTGACCGAGCTCTTCTGGCCGGCTACGCACGAGCCTGAACTGCCGCACGAGTACCAGTTCCACCTGAACTTCGACGAGGCACGCGAAGCGCGGGACAAGACCTTCGACTTCCTCTCCACGCACGCCCAGAGGCAGTAGTCGCTGGGCGCCAGGGAGGATCGGCCCAAGGGCGGATTGCCGAGGCGACTGTGTCGTTTTTGATGCAGCTCAAGGGTAGCTAGGGCGTCCCGGGAATACTTCGGGGCACGGCCCTGTTCATTGATTTAGATGCAAACGCATGTAAGCTGGATGAACGAGCAACAGGAGAATGCCATGGAAACCCGCCGAATCACCGTACTTTCCGCCGGACTCGGCGTCCCGTCGTCGAGCCGCTTGCTGGCCGACCAGCTGGCCGCGTCCGCTGAGAGGCAACTCCGCGCGGCAGGGTATGACGCGAAGATTGACGTTGTTGAACTGCGCGACCTCGCGGTGGACATCGCCAACAACTTCGTCACCGGCTATGCCGCGCCCCGCCTCGCGGACGTGATTGCCGGCGTCGAGGATTCAGACGCCATCATCGCGGTCAGCCCTGTCTTCAGCGCGTCCTACAGCGGTCTGTTCAAGTCGTTCATCGACGTCCTGGACCCGAAGTCGTTGGAAGGCAAGGCTGTAGTGCTTGGAGCTACGGGCGGCACCGACCGTCACCAGATGGTCCTCGACTACGCAATGCGTCCCCTATTCAGCTACTTGCGCACCAGGATCGCAGCCACCGGCGTCTTTGCAGGGCCCCAGGACTGGGGAAACACCGACGACGGCGCCTCGCCCCTCTCGGTGCGCGTAGACCGGGCCGCGGGTGAACTCGTGCAGCTGTTGAGCGGGTCGCAGCCGCGCCGCAAGAACGACTCGCTTGAGTCGCTGCCATTCGAACAGCTGCTTGCCGGGATCTCAGCAGGCAGATAGAGCGAACTTATTACCCGGGCCGATCGTTGGGGCAAACATGAAGTGTCCTGTGGATTCCATTGACCTGGTGATGAGTGAACGAAGCGGCGTGGAGATCGACTACTGCCCGCAGTGTAGGGGTGTGTGGCTGGACCGTGGGGAGCTGGACAAGATCATTGATCGCGTCGCGGCGGAAACCATTCCAGCTCCGGCCCGGCCCGCCGCCGCGCCGTCCCAGCCTCCTATCGCGCCGCCGCCCATCTACAATCCCTTTGAGTCACGTCCCCAACAGCCGCGTTACGACGATAGGGACCGGCGCGACTACGACCGGAGGGACAACGATCGTCGCGACGGCTACGACCAGTACGGCCGCAAGCGCAAGAAGAAGGAAGGCTTCCTGGGCGACTTGTTCGACTTCTAGTCGCCCTTAGTCGTCCAAGAGTTCGATGAACTCACGGGCCTGCTTGATGTTGATGTCTGAGTGGCGCGTCAAAGCAAGTGCCGCGCCCTCCACATCACCGCTCTTTGCCAGCGTGCGGATTCGTCCGTAGATCTCGTCGTTGAGCATGTTGCTGCTCACTTCGCGGGTGACGTCGCCCTTGCTGACGATTGCCCTGTACCTGTAGGGGAAGCGTTCGGGCTCGTCGTCGTCATCGGCAAGCAAGTCTTTGGGCGTGGCCTCCGGCGTGAACGGCTGGGGATGCGCCGCGAGAGCGCCGACGGCGTTGCGCGAGGCCCGTAGGCCCTCTCCAGTCGCCTGCAGGTAAAGTTTGATGGCCGCCATGCCCTGTCCTTGGGCGATGAGCGAGTAAAGCTGTCGGTGCTGTTCCTGGTTGAGTTTGGCCGCAGACTCCTTGGCCAGCTCCAACGGGTCCTTGGGTGCATTCGCCGCTGCGATGCTGGCTTTGCTTTCAGCTGAGCGTTTGGTGAACGAGCGAATAAGCAGGAGCACGCCCGCAATGACCGCAATGAGGATCAGGAGCGGGATGAGGATGGAATCCATGGCGTTGTCAGAGCCGATCTACGTAGTTCTTGGCGGTAAGTAAATCTGAGTGGGTGGCCTGGCGCAGGACTTTGATGGCCTCGATCTTTTTCCCGCTCCGGACCAGGTTCTGTAGCTCGAAGGCGAGTTGCGGGTTCAACTGACCATTTGGAAGTACGGCGGGCTGATGTGCCGTTTGACCCCCAGGGCGTCCGGTCTGGGCTTGGATGGGGGTCCTGGCGTTCTCGGCCTGCTCCCTTTGACTGGCCACGTTCTGGCTCGGCTTGGTGGTGGCTTCGATTCGCGCACGTAGAGCCAGTGCTTCCTGTACTTGGGAGGCTTGATGCGCAGCGGAACGTGCCGCTAGTTCACGCTGATACTTCTCGGCATCCGAGAGGCCCGTGTCGCGCGGTTTGAAGGCCGCCGTGAGTGCCCACAGCAGGCCTACGAGGACAAGAAGCGGAAGGACAATCGTCAGTACGTCACCAAAGTTCATCCCCATGCTTAGAGCTTATGCCAGAAGTTGGTTATCCACAGCACATTCCACTTCCGGCATAGGCTTCTGAGAGGGTTGTGTCAAATTAAGGGACTCTTTGTTAGACGCATCACAATTTCGGCATGTTTAGCATGATTTACCGTGCCTGAAGGACCCGGCGCCGCACGGTCACTGTGGATTAGTTTCGTCCAAATCTTTCTTCAGTCCACAGCGTGTGAAAAGCGTTTCCGCAGGTCAGAGGCTAATTTCCCGCAAAAGAAATTCTCTATCCACAGGGTAACGCACAGTCTGTGCACAACGTGGAGCTTGTATTCCACAGGTTTTCCACAGGGGGTGTCAGGCACCTGCTGTAACGTGTCTGAAGTGTCCATTTTGGGCATGAATATCCCGCGCTGGGTTTCCCGGATTCCTATAAAGTCACTGCTTATGACGGGTCTACGGAACCGACTGTGGATAACTTGTGGATACGGCTATTCTGTCGGACCTGCCTGACATCGTGGGATGCACCAGGCGGACCCTGTAGCCACACTGCGCTTTACGGGCCGCCAGGGAAGTACACCCTGCAGCGGTACACAAATGGAGGACGGCTTTGTCAGTTACGCACTTGGACTCAATCGAGGGCTCACGCGCTTCGGACTCGAGCCGGAAACCTCCCCAGGACATCCCCGCTGAACAGTCGGTGCTCGGCGGCATGATGCTCTCCAAGGATGCCATTGCCGATGTAGTCGAAATCGTCCGCGGGCACGACTTCTACCGGCCAGCACACGAGACCATCTACGAGTCCATCATTGATCTCTACGGCCGTGGCGAACCCGCCGACGCCGTCACAGTCTCAGATGAACTGACCAAACGGGGTGAGATCAACCGGATCGGCGGTCCCGCCTACCTCCACGAGCTCATCCAGACTGTCCCCACTGCGGCCAACGCCGGCTACTATGCCGAGATCGTTGCGGAACGCGCAGTTCTGCGCCGCCTGGTCAACGCCGGTACCAAGATCGTTCAGATGGGCTACGGCCAGGACGGCGAAGTGGAAGACCTCGTCAACCAGGCCCAGGCGGAGGTGTACGCGGTAGCTGAAAAGCGTACTGCGGAGGACTACGTGGCGTTGAAGGACGTCATGGAATCCACGGTGGATGAAATTGAAGCGTCTGGTCACCGCGGCGAAGGCATGACGGGCGTTCCTACCGGCTTCTACGAGTTGGACGAGTTGACGCACGGACTCCACCCCGGCCAGATGATTGTTATCGCGGCCCGTCCTGCCGTGGGTAAATCCACGTTCGCACTGGACTTTGCCCGATCCGCGGCCATCAAGAACAACTTGGCCACGGTCATGTTCTCCCTGGAAATGGGCCGGAACGAGATCGCTATGCGTCTTCTCTCCGCAGAAGCAACCATTGGCTTGCAGGATCTGCGCAAGGGCACCATCAAGGACGAGCAATGGTCCAAGATCGCCACCACCATGGGCCGCATGAACGATGCTCCGCTGTTTATTGACGACAGCCCCAACATGTCCCTCATGGAAATTCGTGCCAAGTGCCGCCGCTTGAAGCAGCAGCACGACCTCAAACTCGTGATCCTCGACTACCTCCAGCTCATGAGCTCCGGTAAGAAAGTTGAATCACGCCAGCAGGAAGTCTCCGAGTTCTCCCGTGCCCTCAAGCTGCTGGCCAAGGAGCTGCAGGTTCCCGTCATCGCACTGTCACAGCTGAACCGCGGTTCCGAGCAGCGCCAGGACAAGCGCCCCATGGTGTCCGACCTCCGTGAATCAGGCTCCATCGAGCAGGACGCCGACATGGTCATCCTGCTCCACCGCGAAGATGTCTACGACAAGGAATCGCCCCGCGCCGGCGAGGCAGACATTCTGATCGCCAAGCACCGTAACGGTCCCACCAAGGACATTGTGGTCGCCTTCCAGGGTCACTACTCACGCTTTGCTAACATGGCGGGCGAAACAGGTGCCGGGGGCGGCGGCTTCTAACGGCAGCGCGGCCTGGCCGCGAGAGAGTATCCGGGACAGTAGTGTTGTTTGCTCCGCATCCGCGGGCGCACCACGCAGATTTATTTGGGGGAAACAAGTGAAGAAGAATTTGTTGCTCGGCTTTGGGGCATCGGCACTGGCAGCCATGGCCCTGACAGCATGCAGTGGCGGTACTGCGGCGGCACCAGTCTCGGCCCCGCAGAGCGAAACTGCGACAGCAACGCCGACGCCCGTCAAGCAGTACAGCAATGAGGAGCTCGTGTCTTTGGTCAGCCAGATCAAGGCCTCCGACGGCAGCAGCCTCTCAGCAGTTTCAGGCGAAGAACTCGCCGGCCGGTATCAGCCGCTTCGGGACACCTTGGGCAAGACAACCATTGAACCAGCCGCGTGCAAGGATCTGAGTGCAGTCGGCGTGCCCCAGACTATTGCCGGATCAACGTCGGCGGGAAGCACGCGGGTCAAGACTGACGGTGTGTTCACCGATCTGACCCTTACCTCCGGCGTCGATGTCGAGCTTCTCGAGGCGAAATTGGACGCTAGCAAGTCCAAGGCAGAGGAGTGCAGCCAAATGACATTCTCCTCATCGGGCCAATCGATCAAAAGCACCACTGAGAAGTTTGCTGGCATCGGTTCCGTCCCTGGCACTATCGCTTTCAAGACCGCCATGGTGTTGCCTGACGGAACAGAGGGAATCATTTATACAGCGCATGTGATTAAGGATGGTGTCCTGATCTCTGCCACTGCCTCCAGCGATGCCGCCGAAACCGGCGGACCGGCTGCTGCCGGTGCCCTCCTGGATCAGTCCGCCGCGCTTATTAAGTAGTTACACCCCAAGGGGCTCTGCCGGCGTCGATTCATCCGTCGGTAGAGCCCTTTTGGGTGCCCTATTGAGTGGACACGGCTAAGGTCTCCATGAGGCGCGTGTACGTCTCCTCAATGTGGTCTCTGCGGCTGGTGATGGTGGCGGCAGTTGGACGGGCATCAAGGCCGATCCTGAGGTCCTCATACATCGACTCCAACAGGCGAGAACCACCACCTTGTTCCACAATGGCGGTAACGCGGGAATGCCAGGGATCATGGCTGTCCTTGCGGGAATAGAACCTCTCAACAGAGGCCTCGCGGCTGTCTATCAGGACGATTTCCCTAAACCGGGCGCCCGCCTCTTCCGCAACACTACGGAACAGCAACACTTCATCTCCGGAGTCGAGATACTGCGGCATGATCACGGTGTGCCCAGCCGTCAGGTGCGTGACAGCCATGCTGAGCGCAATCGGACGCACTAGGTTCCCGGCAGCTTGGAAGTCCTCCTCCCAGCCTCCGATCAAGCATCGAACCTTATCGACATCCAGGTTGAGGACACCGGGATGACCATCCGCGTACATTCTGGCGAGCGTCGATTTCCCAATGCCGGGCGGACCGTTCAGCAGGATCAGTTCAGCCATCGAGTGGCCTGTCGCTTGAAGCACGTGGTAGTAGACATGCCTGACACTCTAGCCAACCCGAGGGCTAGGACTGGGCGTTCGGCGACAGGCTGGTTCGGCTGGGCTGGTTCAGCCGAGCAACAAGTAGAAAACCACGGCAAGGCCTGGGAAGAGTGCCTGCCCTATGGCGCTTAGAAGCAGGCGCTTTTCCGTGACCCACAGCCAGAAACCCAGAAATACATGGCTCGCGCAGCAAAAAAGGACAATAGCTGCCCCGCCGGCCGGGTTGCCGGAGTTCACCATCCACAAACCCACGGCCATGCCGACCCCGAAGGTTACGTTGTAGGCGCCAACGTTCATTGCCCACATGCGGACGGCACGAACATCCTGAGGTTCGATCAGAAAAAACCGGTGCAGACGCTGATCACCGTGCCGGAAGATCTCCATCAAGCCGACGCTGATCAGTGCCAGCGCAGTAGCGCCGGCCAGAACCTGACTCAGTAGATTCATGAGCGCGTCCTCCAGACGGAAGCCAGGATACCCAATTGCCTGTTCGTGGAGAATACGCCGCCGACGCAACGCCCTTCAAGAGGTACTCAGCAGCCTTCGAAGTCGCTGAGTACCTTCACTTTCGCGGCCGAACCTGATGAAGGATCGAACGCGTAGCCGATCCACTCCTTGGCCAGGCGACGGGCCAACTCCACTCCCACAACGCGCTGTCCCATGGTGAGGACCTGGCAGTCGTTGGACAGGATTGAGCGTTCCACGGAGAACGAATCGTGTGCTGCTGTGGCCCTGATGCCAGGAACCTTGTTGGCCGCGATGGCCACGCCGATCCCTGTGCCGCAGAACAGGATGGCACGGTCAGCTTGGCCGTCGCGGATCATTTCACCGGCCGCGATACCCACGTAGGGGTACGGCCTGGTGAAGTCCTCATCTGCGCGGTTCACGCCTATATCTATGACCTCCGTGATGCGGGGGTCAGCTTCGAGGTCCGCCAGGATCCGGTCTTTGTAATCGACGCCGGCTTCATCGGCACCCACAATGATGCGCATGAAAATTCTCCTAGTTGCTTGCTGCGGCTGGAACGGGAATTGCGGTGAAGTGTGGCCCGACGGCGGCAAACACCATGGCGAGCGACGTCGCACCGGGATCCGGCGTGCCTATGCTCTTCTCGGCCAACGGTCTGGCGCGTCCCTTGAGGGGACGAAGACCTGCGGTAGACGCAGCCGCCGCGGTAGCGTCTGATGCAGCTGCTGCCCACGCGTCCTCCGCAGCAGCGCCCGACAGGACGCGGTCTTCAAGTGAGGATGCAAAGGGCAGCAGCGCATCCATCATGGTTTTGTCGCCGATCTCGGCCTTTCCAAGGTTCGAGATCCGGTCCGCGAAGGCTCGAACAGACTGGGCGAGGACATCCGGCGTCGGGGTCTCTGCATCTCCCAACCGCTCGCCAAAGGCGCGTAGTCCCGCGCCCCACAGCACGCCGGACGTTCCGCCTGCTTTGTCTGCCCAGGCGTCTCCGGCTGCCGCCAGCAGCGAACCGGCGCCCGCGCCGCGTTCGAAAGCAAGGGCCGCGGCGTCCAGGGCTGCCGTGGATCCACGCACCATACCGCGGCCGTGATCGCCGTCGCCGGCAATCGCATCCATGTCGCCCAGCATTGCTTCGGAATCGCGAAGCAGTGCGACCGTGGTCTCCAAAGCGCTCAGGCACTGCGCAGCGTAGACACGGGACTCGTCTGTGGAGGAGTAGTCGGCAGCGGCAACGGCGTCCAGCTCAGCTTCCGCGGCCTGTGAGGAAGCGACGTCGAGCCCAACAGCACCCCGGCGGTACGCTGGCGTCAGCGCCGGAGCGGTCCAGTACTGTTCCAGCTCCTCATCCAACCACGTCACCGTCAGCGAAGCGCCGGCCATGTCCAGGCTGGTCACCAACTCACCCACCTCCGGCATCACCAGGGTGTAGCCGGCTTCGCGCAGCAACGGAGCCACGGTACGCCAGAGGACAAACAGTTCCTCGTGCTTCGTGGAACCCAAGCCGTTGAGGATCACTGCCAGCCGGGTTGAGCCGCTCGAGGGATTTTCCGCCAACACGCGACGCACGAGTTCCTGCCCCAGCTCGACGGCGGACGGCAGTTCCGTATCGAATAGTCCAGGCTCGCCGTGGATACCCAGGCCCAGGCCCATCTGCCCCTCGGGAAGGCGGAACAACGGCTGATCGGCACCGGGGAAAGTGCAGCCGCTGAAGGCTGTGCCAATGGTCCGCGTAAACTCATTCGCCTTCCGCCCCAAGCGAACCACGGAATCCAGGTCCAGTCCGGCTTCGGCCGCTGCTCCCATGACCTTGAACACCACAAAGTCACCGGCGATGCCGCGGCGCTTCTCGATCTCCTCGAGGGAGGCGCTGGCGATATCGTCCGTGACCAGCACGTTTTCCGTGGCGATTCCCTCGGCATTCAGTCGCTCACTGGCCATACCGAAGTTCATGACATCCCCGGCGTAGTTGCCGTAGGTGAACACAACGCCGGCTCCGGAGTCGGCAGCCTTGGCCACGGAATAGGCCTGCTGGGCTGAGGGTGAGGTGAAGATGTTGCCCACCACGGCACCGTCAGCGAAGCCCGGCCCGATGATGCCGGCGAAGGCAGGGTAGTGTCCCGAGCCCCCGCCCGCGATGACGGCGACTTTCGGCGTTGCCGGGCGGCTGCGACGGACAGCGCCGCCTTCAACCTGGCGGACAAGGTCCGAGTGGGCGTCACAGAAACCGGCGAGGGCTTCGTCAGCGAAGTCGGCGGGATCGTTGAAGATTCTGGTCATGGGGTCCTGATTCTGAATTTCGGACTGGGGGAGGGACTTAGTGGATGTGGCTGCCGCCGTTGATGTCGATGGTGGTGCCTGTGAGGTACGCGGAGTCCTCGGAGGAGAGGAACGTGATGACGGCCGCTACTTCCTCCGTGGTGGCGTTGCGGCCCAAGGGGATGCCGGCGTTGATGGCGGCTTCCTGCTCTTCGGTGCTGCCGACGCGGATGTTGGTGTCCACGGCGCCGGGAGTGATGGCGTTGACGGTCACGCCGGTTTCGCCGATTTCGCGGGCCAGTGCCTTGGTGAAGCCGAGGATGGCGGCCTTGGCTGCGGAGTAGGGAACCTTGCCGAACACGCCGCCGCCGCGCTGCGCGGAGACCGAGGACATGTTGACGATGCGGCCCCAGCCGTTGGTGATCATGTCAGGCAGGAACGCCTTGGTGACGAGATAGGTGCCAGTGGCGTTGACGTCCATGACCTTGTGCCACAGCTCAAGCGTGGTTTCCAGGAAAGGAACGGGGGAGGTGATGCCGGCGATGTTGGCCAGGGCGCCCACGGGCGGGAGGTTTCCGGCGGCAACTTCTGCCGCGACTGCGGCCTGGGCTGCGGTGACGGAGGCTTCGTTGGCTACGTCGATCTCATAGCCGAAGGCCGGAACGTTGAATTCGTTGGCGATCTCGGCGGCAACCTTGGCGGACTTCTCGCCGTCGAGGTCCAGGATGACGATGCCCCAGCCCTGGTTGGCGTAGCGGCGGGCGGTGGTCAGGCCGATGCCGCGATCGGAGGTAGCTCCGGTGAGGACGGCGGTGCGCTGGATGGTGGTCATGGTGCTCCTTGAATATGAGGTGACGCGGTTTAGATGAGGTCTGAGATGTAGCTGGCCGCTTTGGCAGCGGCGGCGGGGCGTTCGTCGTGGGTAACGTCCCGGGTTTCGAGTTCCAGGGAGAAGTGGCCGGTGTAGCCAACGCTCCGTAGTGCTGCCAGTCCGGCCGCGAAGTCGGCCTCGCCGTTGCCGATACTAAGGTTGATATTCCCCGGTTCGTCGTCGGTGGCCGCTACGGCGTCCCGCAGGTGGACGTGCTTGACGCGGCCAGCGAAACGGTCCACGAAGTCCACGGGGTCGCCGCCGGAAGCGACGATGTGGCTGAAGTCCATGACAATTCCGACGTCGGAACCGGCAAGGCGGTCGGCGAGCAGCTGTGCACGCTCAGTGTTCCAGCACAGCCGGTAGTAGTGCAGGGATTCGGTCCACAGCTCCACGCCGAACTCCGCCGCGCGCCCAGCAGCATGGATCAGTTGCGCGGCCACGAGGTCGATGTCCTCATCAAGGCTCCGCAGCGGCTCGTGATCGATAGCCCCGCACGGCAGGACGAGCGCCCTCGCGCCGGTCTTGGCGGCCAGGGTGAGCAGCATCTCAAGGTGCCGTTCGCGCGCTTCTTGCGCACCGGCGTCGAGCTCTGCATTTAAGTCACCGATATCGCCGTTCACCGAACGGACGCGCAGTCCCGAGATATTTACGACGGCGGCGACCGCCTCCACAGCCTCGGTGTCCAGCACGTAGGGCACGTGGTCGCAGACGCCCGGGAGTGCACCTAGGTCGATTTCCTCGAAGCCAAGGCCGCGCATGGTGTGCAGGGCAGTGGCCAGATCCTGGTGGCGGAAGCTGATGGACGAACAGCCCAGTCGTTGATGAAACATCGTCGTTGATCCTCAGATTGGGGCCCTCGCCAGAGAGGGACCTTAGTGATGGGGACCACGTTACTGCCGTTAACTGTTAACAGTCAACCTCCTAAGTTGACTGTTGACATACCTGGTGTCGTCGGTCACAGTTGACGTATTATGTTGACTGTCGACAGTGGGGTTGCCGAAGAAGCGCCGCACTTTTGAAAGGGAAAGACACACATGAGCAATGAAGCTCTGACCATGCGTGGTCCGGTTCATGGAACCAAGGAAGCAAAGCGCGTCGCCGTCGGTTCCGGCGTTGGCGCAGTCATCGAAACCTACGACTTCATCGGTTTCGGCACCGCCGCAGCACTGTACTTCGGTACAGCGTTCTTCCCGGGCGCCGACCCGGTGACTGGCACCCTGGCCTCCTTCGCGACCCTCGGCGTCGGCTTCGCTGCCCGTCCGCTGGGTGGCATCATCGGTGGCCACCTCGGCGACAAGCTTGGCCGCAAGCCGGTCCTGGTTGCATCACTCATTTTGATGGGCCTTGCCACCTTCGCCATTGGCCTGTTGCCCACTTACCAGCAAGTGGGGCTCCTGGCTCCCGCACTGCTGGTCCTCGTCCGCATCATTCAAGGCCTGGCCTTCGGTGCTGAATGGGGCGGTGCCATCCTCATGAGTTACGAGCACGCGCCGTGGCGGAAGAAGGGGCAGTTCACGGGCATCGTCCAGGCCGGCTTCCCCGTTGGCCTCCTGCTCGCCAACCTCGTCTTCCTGAGCAGCGTGGGCCTCGGCAGCGAATGGGCCTGGCGTGTACCGTTCCTGGCCAGCATTGTATTGGTGGCCGTCGGCTTGATCATCCGGTCCAAGGTTCCCGAGTCCCCGGTATTCGAGGACGTCAAGGCCAAGGGCGACATCGTGAAGTCGCCCATCGTCGAGGTCATCAAGACCGACTGGCGAAACATCGTCCGCGGCATCGGCCTCCGCATCGCTGAAACTGCCGGCTACGCCGTGTCCGTGACGTACATGATTTCTTACCTGCACACCAACAACCTGGCGGACAAGACCGAAACGCTGGTGGCACTCTGCATCGCGGCCGGCATCGGTATCTTCGCCACGTACTTCTGGGGCAAACTGACGGACCGCGTTGGTCGCCGCCCTGTCTACATCTGGTCCACTGGGTTCGCAGTTGTGTTCGGCATCCCGATGTTCATGCTGGTCAACACCGGCCTGTTCCTCCTGATCATCGCAACAATCGTCATCGCCTACGCTGTTTGCCAGAACTCCCTCGCCGGCGCCCAGGGTGCTTGGTTCCCGGAGCTCTTCCAAGCCAAGACCCGATCTTCCGGTGCCTCGCTGTCCTACCAGATCTCCGCCATGGTCTCCGGCTTCACACCCTTCGTCACCACCCTGCTGTTCGTCAGCATGGGATGGATGGGGCCGGCCCTGCTGTTCAGCATCTACGCAGCCATCGGTCTGTGGGCAGCACTGATTACCCGGGAAACCTGGGGAAAGCGTGAGCGTGCTCTCGCTGAAGAAGCCGCCAGCAAAACTCCCCAGACGGTAAACGCCTAAGTAGCCATCGACGTCGGGCGCGTTCTCCCAGCAGCACGCGCCCGACTCCGGAAGGAAACCAATGACTCTCTCTTCAGTCGAAGTGGCACCCGTGGCCACTCCTACACCCGAGCGTGTGGACCGCATCCGGGCCGCCGCCTACCGCATCCGTCATCACGCCCTGAATATGGGCGAAGTGCAAGGCCAGGGCTATGTTGGCCAAGCCCTCGGTGCGGCCGATATGCTCGCCGCCGTCTACGCCGATCAGCTGACGTACCGCGCCGAAGATCCGCACTGGGACGGGCGCGACCGCTTCCTTCTTTCCACCGGGCACTACGCCATTGGTCACTATGCAGCGCTGGCCGAAGCTGGAATCGTTCCCGTGGCTGAGCTCGAAACGTACGGTTCCGATGATTCCCGCCTGCCGATGTCCGGTATGTCCACCTACACCCCGGGCATGGAAATCTCAGGCGGTTCGCTGGGACACGGCTTGACGGTTGCCGTCGGAATGGCTCTGGGCTTGCGCCTTCAGAGCTCAACGTCCCGCGTGATCAACTTCCTGTCCGACGGTGAGTTGGATGAGGGTTCCACCTGGGAAGCTGCCATGGGTGCACACCACCACCAACTCGGAAACCTTACCGCCATGGTAGACATCAACGCCCTCCAAGCAGATGGGGCCACAGACACAGTGCTCCGCACAGAACCGGTCACCGAAAAGTGGGAATCGTTCGGCTGGTACACCCAGCGCGTGGACGGGAACGACGTCGGTGCGCTGCTGGCAGCGTTCGACAACATCGCTGCTGTCGCGGCTCCCGTCGGGCGGCCCTCGGTGATCCTCTGTGACACCAAGGTAGGTCGTGGTGTGCCGCTCTTGGAGACCCGCGAGAAAGCGCACTTCATGCGCATCGAAGAAAACGAGTGGCAGATCTGCCGCGAACAGTTGACCGCAGGATTCGAAGGGACGGCTTCAGCATGAGCACAATTACGACGACGACCAGTGCCGCTGCTTCATCGTCCGCCGCTTCATCCGTCGCCGCTTCCGCGGCCAAGCCGAAGCTGAAGACCTCCGCCATGATCGCGTCCTTCGCCGATCCCGGCCAAAAGACCACCTCCGCCCCGTTCGGGCATGCGCTGGTCAAGGCGGCCGAAGCCGACTCCCGGATCGTGGGTCTGACCGCGGATCTTGGTAAGTACACGGACATGCACATCTTCGCCAAGGCGTTCACGGAGCGGTTCTTCCAGATGGGCATGGCCGAGCAGCTCCTCTTCGGCGCTGCTGCAGGCATGGCAGAGACTGGCTTGATCCCGTTCGCTTCCACCTACTCGGTGTTCGCGGCACGGCGTGCATATGACTTCCTGTGCTTGGACATCGCCGAGCCGAACCTCAACGTCAACATCATCGGGGGGCTCCCTGGCCTCACCACCGGGTACGGACCGAGCCACCAGGCCACCGAGGACATGGCAATCTTCCGCGGCATGCCCAACCTCACCATCGTGGATCCCTGCGACTCCGTCGACATCGAGCAGGCCGTTCCGCAACTTGCGGCCTCCGATGGACCAACGTACCTGCGCTTGCTGCGCGGTAACGTGCCCACCGTCCTGGACGAGTACGACTACACGTTTGAGCTGGGCAAGGCCAAGGTCCTGCGCGGTGGCAACGATGTTGTCTTCGTTTCCTCCGGCCTGATGACCATGCGTGCTTTGCAGGCGGCAGATGCGCTGGCGAAGCACAACGTGGATGTCGCCGTGGTGCACACGCCCACCATCAAGCCCTTCGACTCCGCCACCGTACTGGCAGAGCTGAACACCGACCGGCTGGCCGTCACTTTGGAAAACCACACGGTTGTTGGCGGTCTGTTCGAAACTGTTGCCTCCGCCGTCGTAACCGCCGGCCTCGGCAAGCGCGTGGTGCCCATCGCGCTTCCCGACCAGTTCCTCGACGCCGGTGCGTTGCCCACCCTGCACGAACGGTACGGATTGTCCGTGGACCGGATCGTGGCAAAGGTGCTTGCCGAACTCGGCTGAGCTTTCCTGGCGGGGCGGGCGGACATGACTGCCCGTCCCGCCCCGCTGCCCGTAGTATCGACTGTTAACAACGGACTGTTAGCAGTCGCCCAATGAACCGAGGACACACCATGACCGTCACCGCATCCCTGCTGGGACTTGAGAAGAAGAGCCTGCGCGAACAGGCACTCGCAGCACTGCGGACCGCGATCACCAGTGGCGAACTCGAACCCGGGCGACACCTCGTGGAAACCGAGCTCTCCGAGATGCTCCAAATCAGCCGCGGCACCCTTCGGGAAGCCCTGCGCCAGCTGGAACAGGAAGGCCTGATCTCCGCCGGAGCACGCGGCCGCATGTCCGTACGGCACCTGGACGTCAAGGAAATCCGGGATATCTTCGCCGTCCGCGGAGTATTGGAATCGTTGGCCGCCAGGACCCTCAGTGACATGCCGGACAAGGAAGCCGCGCTCGCAGAACTGCGTGCCGCCGTCGACAATATGGACAAGGCCGCCAAGTCCTCACTGCAGGAACGGATCGAATCCGACCTTGAGTTCCACCGCACGCTCTGCCGCCTGTCCGGAAACGAAACGTTGCTGCACTCCTGGGAATCCCTGGAAGGCTCCATCCGGATGTCCATCATGTTCGCCGGATTGGAACGCGCCACACGGAACATGAGCGTTGGCCGGCATCACGACATCGTTGCTGCCATCGAGACTGGAAATGCGGCGAAAGCACGGGAAACGATCATTGCGCACATGGACAGTGCGGCGGAGAATCTGGTCGGCTAGTTCCGCGATTGCGTTGGTTGCCCGCTTTTCCGTTGTTGGGCAACCACACAGCAGCGGGGAGCAGCGGTGTTGCCGGAATGAGGCAGGGGTATAGGGTAAGTCGTCATGGCGTTGAGACTTGTTCAGGTGAATTTCAAAGCAAGGGATGATTCAGCTCTCGGGCAGTTTTGGGCTGAAGCTCTCGGCTGGGGAGTCTCCAGTGAGGGACCCGGTGTGACCAACGTTGAACCCCTGGATTTCACTTGGCCGGACCCCTCAGCTGTGTGCGTTGACGTTGTGACAGTTCCGGATCCGGAAACGGTGCAATACCGCGCGCACCTCGATCTCGCTACCACTTCCGCAGCTCATCAAAAGGAGCTGGTGGCGCGGCTCAAAGAGCTTGGCGCTACGCCGGCGGACGTGGGCCAGGGAGATGTGCCGTGGACAGTCTTGGCTGACCCCGAGGGCAACCTGTTCTGCGTTCTGGAACCCCGTCCGATCTACCAGGACACAGGTCCCATCGCCACTGTGGTGGTCAACTGTACCGATCCGCGGGTCATGGCCGACTTCTGGAGTGAGGCGATGGACTGGACCCTGCACGAAGTGAACGATGATCATGCGAGGCTGCGTTCGTCCGAGGGAGTCGGGCCATATTTGGAGCTGCTTCGCACGCCGGACCCCGACACACTGCCGAACCGTATCCATCTGGACCTGATGCCGTATCCCGGTGATGATCAAGCCGCTGAAGTGGCCCGGCTACACAGACTGGGCGCGGCTAACATCGACATCGGCCAAGGCGATGTGCCGTGGCGTTGCCTCACAGACCCTGAAGGCAACGAGTTCTGCGTCCTGACGCCTGGCTGACAATGTGGCTCTTACACCCCGGCCGTGGCGGCTGTTAGCTGCCTGACGCCTTCAACAGGTGATCGGGCAGCCGGTTTCCGGGAGCACGCCCACGGATTTCCAAGAGTTCACGGGCGTGTGCGTGCAGCTTCTTGTCTTCCTCGGATACTGGCACCCAGGAAGGAATCGGTACGGCAGTCCCTGTTTCGTCGCGCGCCACCATCACAGTGAGGCAATACGTGGTGAGGTTCATTTCGCGGGTCTTGGGATCCCCGGAGCGTACGTGGACCGCGATGTGCATGCCCTTGGCACCGGTGTAGACCAGACGCGCCTCTACCTCGACGACGTGGCCAATCAGCAGGGGTCGGTAGAAACGGACGCCCCCGGAGAACACAGCCACGGTGTCTTTACCGCAGTATCGGGAGGCGCAAACGTACGCTGCTTCGTCGATCCACTTCATCACGATGCCACCGTGGACCTTGCCGCCCCAGTTCACGTCGGTGGGGGAAGCCATAAACCGCAGGACAACACGCTCGGCGGTCCCGGCGTCGGTATATTCCTGGGCGTTCATCGCGTTGACAATCTGTTCGCGGACCTCGATACGCGCGAGTGCGTGGTCGCGCTGCTCGACCTCCTCGGGCGTGGACGGCTCAAACTGGGGAACAGGAATTGGCTTGCCGTCGGGTCCAACGGCCACGAAGATCACCATGCATTGGCTGTGCATCGTCTCCGGTCCGCCTTTGGGATCGCGGGAGCTGACCACTGTATGGATATGCATGGAGGAGCGGCCTGTGTAGACGATGGTGGAGGTCACTTCCACCATGTCGCCACTGTTGACCGGATCCGTGAAGTGGATGTTGCCCACATATGCGGTGACGCAGTACGACTTCGACCAGCCAACTGCTGCTGCGTAAGCGGCCTTGTCCACCCATTCCAGGACGGTGCCGGCGTCGACTGACCCGCTGTGTCCTACGTCCATGGGCGCCGCAAGGAAGCGGAGGGTCACTGAATTGGTGGCGTCATCGCTCATGCTTGGAATCTTACTGTCGTCGTGTTTCTGTTACGTGACTAAGTCCGATTACCCGCGCTGGATGCCAAGGGTGGCAATCAGGTCCTCGTGGAGTTCGAACCAGACCCGGTGGAAGGAATCCCGGTCGGTAGCTGTCAACCAGGCTGTGTCCTGGACGGCGTGCTTGAGCGCCCCCAGCAGGCGCTCGGAGTAGCCCTCGAACCGAGGCAACAAACCGCTCAGCTGTGCTTCCAGTAGACGCCAGGACGCTAAGGCGCCTATCAGGACGTCCATGGCGCCTTCACCTGCCGAAGATTGCAGTTGGATGGCACTGCAGGCACCGACGACGCCGGTGTTGATGTCCGTGAAATTGTCATGGGCTGCCAGCACCGCGTCTCGTGCGCCGGCGCGGTCCAGTTCATCGGCCAGCAGCCGCTCGTTCTCCATTCTCCCGCGACTCGACAATGACCAACCGCTGGTCCCCGCGAAGGTGCTGTGGGAAACAAAGCCGTTCACGCCGGCGTCGATGAGCTGGGACTCCACCAACCCGGGGTCTTGCGAGAAACGAGCCGCCACCGCGTGGGTATCAGCGAAACCGAGAAGCCGGACCGCGTGGAGGGTGAGGAGTGTCATTCGGTATCCATCAGGGTGACTGTTCCCCGGGACCCGTCAATGGCCAGGGTCCCTCCGTCAGCGAGAAGGTTCAGCGCATCCCGTACACCCAGTACGGCAGGGATCCCGAACTCCCGTGCAACGATCGCGGCGTGCGACAACATTCCACCCGTTTCCGTGACCACTGCCGATGCCATTCCGAAGAGCGGCGTCCACGCGGGGTCGGTGGTACGGCAGACCAAAACATCCCCTGACTGGAATCGCGTGAACTCGTCGGGTCCGTGAATGAGCCGGGCATTGCCGCGGGCTGTACCAGTGCTGGCGCCGACGCCGCTGAGGATGGTCATCATCAGGCTATTTCTACTACAGAAAACCCTGCCCCGGCACCAACTACCGATGCGGCCGTCGAGCCAGCTGAGGCATCAAACCTGGAACGGTCTCTCACATCCCGGCCCTTAAAGCCCGATGCTCTCTCACTTTCCTGAAGAAAGTGAGAGAGCGATCGGCTGAAGGGCTTGTTATGTGCGAGAGGGTCGGGGGGTGGGGGCGCTACGCGAGGACGCGGAGTTTCGAACCCGAGCGGCCGAACAGTGCGGCGTCGGCAGAAAGCTTGCCCGCGCCGGCCAGCGCCAGGGCCAAGGCGGCGCCTGCGAAGAGCAGTACAAGCTCATACCCGCCGTTGCCGACGAAAACCCCGGCCGGCGCGTGCACCAGGAACAGCGCGCCGAGCATGTTGACGGCCAGCAAGGCTGCGAAGACGCGCGTCAGGAGGCCGATGATCAGGGCAATGCCGCCCACGAGTTCGAGGGTTGCGACGATCGGCGCTACTGCCGATGCGGCCGGGACTCCCATCTGGGTGAAAGAGGCCTGGGTTCCGGCGATAGTGAATTCGTTGAACTTCTGCCAACCGTGCGCGGCGAAGAGAAATCCTGCGATGACTCGCAGGATGGTCAGGGCTGTGGTGGTCAAGCTGGACTTGTTCATACCTTCAACCATTCCCGAGGAAACTTGAAGTGTCAACTAATTGTGGTCCTTTATGACCAAACTCCCAGCTACCGGCCCTGCAACCGCCGCTTGCTGCGCGGCTTAGCCTGGAGCCAAGGCTGCAGCAGCCGCGTAGTGATGGGCAGGAAGATGTAGGTCATCAGCGGGGTCAGGATCACGATGTTCAGCAGCACCGCGAATACCAGCGGCCAGTCCTGAGTCAACGGGTGCAACAGGAAATTGGCCAACAGGCTGAGCGGGAAGAACGGCAGGAAAATGCTGATGGCTTGCTTCCAGCGCGGCGGAACTACTGTTTCCGGCACAACCACAGAGACATCTCCGGGCCGCGAGAACCATCCTTCGATCCCCGTGTGGCGCTCCACCCGGGTTGTCTCCATCATGTCCCTGGCACTATCAATCCACCAGCGACGCTCCTCGGAGTCCTCCCACTCTTGCAGCGATTCGGCGTCTGCGAACCGGTAAAGCATGTGCCATTCAGTGGAATCCACCCCATTGCGTACCCATCCGGATCCCAGATATCCAGGCCATTCGCGGGCGAGTTCCTGTCCGGCGTGGGCCCAGGCATTCGCCTGCCGGGTATAGCCGGGAAGGATAGTGCGGGCGACGGAAACGGTGACGGGATGCTCATGTGACACGGCCCAAATGTACCCGGCCTGCGGCGGACTAGGCTTGTTTAGTGCCTCAAACCACAACCGCCCCCGCCCGCTCCAACGCCCGCGAGATCCTGCGCCTGGCCGTACCGGCATTCGGTGCGCTCATCGCCGAGCCCCTATTCCTGTTGGCTGACTCCGCCATTGTGGGGCACCTGGGCGTCGATCAACTCGCCGGCGTGGGACTTGCGTCCACCATTCTGCACACCGCTGTGGGGCTGATGGTCTTTCTGGCATATTCGACGACGCCGGCAGTCGCCCGGGCGATCGGCGACGGTAAGTTGGGGAAGGCTTTGGCAGCAGGGCGCGACGGCGTCTGGCTGGCGCTGCTGCTCGGGTTGGCGCTCGCTGTGGTCGGCTTCGTGGCGGCCGAACCGTTGGTTGGCTTCATGGGGGCGACCGGAGAGGTTAAGCAATTCGCCGTCGACTATCTGCGATGGTCCATGCCTGGGCTGGCCGCGATGCTCCTCATCTTCGCCGGCACGGGTGTCCTTCGTGGACTACAGGACACCCGGACACCGTTGGTGGTGGCAACCGCAGGCTTCGCCCTGAACATCGCCCTCAATCTGTTCTTCGTCTATGGGTTGAACATGTCCGTGGCGGGTTCGGCGGTGGGTACAAGCATCGCGCAGTGGGCCATGGCTGCCGTATATCTGGTGATGGTCAGCCGGAATGCGCGGCAACACGGCGTGTCCTTGAAGCCCGACTGGCACGGCGTCCGGGCCATGACCAAGGTGGGTTCGTGGCTCATGCTGCGTACGCTGAGCCTCCGCCTCGCCATCCTTGCGACTGTTTTGGTGGTGACTGCGCAGGGTGCCGTCAACCTGGCCGCGCACCAGTTGGCCATGACCATCTTTTCCTTCCTTGCCTTTGCCCTGGATGCGTTGGCGATCGCCGCGCAAGCCCTGATCGGCAAGGAACTTGGCGCCCGGAACGCCCAACGCGTCCGTGAATTGACCCGCACCATGATTCGTTGGGGCCTCGGATTCGGTGTGATCACCGGCGCGCTCCTGGCGATCGTGGCCCCGTGGGCCGGTTACCTCTTCACGTCCGACTCCGGCGTTCGATCAGCCCTGACCATCGCCCTCTGGGTCCTCGCGGTGGGACAGCCGCTTGCCGGCTATGTCTTCGTCCTGGACGGTGTCCTCATCGGCGCAGGCGACGCACGCTACCTGGCGATTGCCGGCGTCGTAAACCTGGTGGTCTACTTGCCGTTGCTGCTGGCCATCCACCAGACAAGGCCCGACGGCGAGGCGGGGCTGCTGTGGTTGTGGGCCGCGTTTGCGCTGGGCTACATGCTGGCCCGAGGCGTGACTTTGGGGCTCCGCGCGCGGACGGATCGGTGGATGGTGCTCGGTTCGCACTAAACTGGACGGGTGACTCTCCCAGCGACTCCTGCCCAGACTCCTTCTGCTCCCGCGGACGGACTCTGGAAACCCGTGCTGATCCGTGCCACGGTTGCGCTGCTGTTCGGGGCGGTCACCATCTTCTGGGCGTCGCCGTCGGTACACGTCCTGGCGTGGGCTGTGGGGCTGTATTTGCTCGCGACTGCAGGCGCTGTGTGGATGTCCAGGGCGTTACCAGTGGCCGTTCCGGTGGTTGTTGCACTCGGAGGCATCGGTGCGTTGGTCACCCAGTCTGACGAGGGTGTTGCCCTCTCGGCCATGTTCGCGTTGCTGGTATTGGGCCTCCTTGAGTTCGTCCATGGTCTCCGGAAGCGGGACGTGTTGGCGCGTGATTGGCTCATTTCGGGTGTTATCGCCGTGGGCACTGCCGTGATGCTGCCCTTCTTTACTTCGCTGGGCGCACATGCGCTGCTGGGCGTGGCTGGTGGTGGTGCCATCATTTCCGGCGTGCTGTGGATCCTCTCCGGGTTGACGCTGCGGCACGATGCCCGGAACGGGGCAGGCGGCCCTTCCCGGAACGCTGCGCCCGGCGCTTCGCCCGAGGCCGTAAACTAGTAGCTGGACGTTCTACTCTTTGTAGAACTTTTGCAGACCGGCGGATACGAACCGCCATCATTGGAGGAATGACCGTGGCAGACCAGACACCAGGAGAACCGCGCAAGATGCGGACCTCGGTCAAGGGACCCCTCATGTTCTCCGCGTTCTTTGCAGTACTGGCCTTCGTTGCCGTGCTCATCTTCGCCTCCGGCGGCAGCGCTCGCGCGCCACGCTTCGACCTCGCCTTCACGGGTGCAGGCATCGCGTTCATCGTGAGCCTCGTTGTGGCGGCCATGCTGTCCATGAGCCACAAGGAGAACGCCGACCACCTCGGCAAAGGCTCCGGCGTCAACCTCAGCTCCAAGCGCCCCGGCCACGGTGGCCCGGGCGCTCCGGATAGCGAGACTGAAACCCCCGACGCCGGCCACTAACCTTCCACGGTTCGGCGCTCCACTCCCGTGGAGCTGGCCTTGAGTGGACGGATGCTGACTAATTCCTGGTGTTGCGCCGGTTCCTTACGAACAGGAGTCCTGCGCCGACGACCAGGAGTGCTCCGGCTGCGTAGAGCAGGCCGGTTCCGACGCCACCGGTGAGGGGCAGTTCGAAGCCGCCGTTGGACGGGATGTTCTTCACGCTCAGGTCAATGCCGACACTGGTGCTGGCAGAGTTGATCAGGAAGGAGATCGGCTCGGCGAGCAGCTCGTATCCGGCCGGGGCGGTGGTCTCGACCAGGTAGTAGGTGCGGTAGTCAACCGAGCCCGGTGCAACAGCTGCACCATCTGCCCAGTCCGAGTAGCGCAGACCGGAGATGGTCAGCGTGCCATCGGCAGCGACGGTGAAGACGCTCTGGCCGTTCAGCGCGACCGGGTTGGTGCCGGCCAGTGCGTCAGCTTCGTTGGTGTAGACCGAGAAGGAAGCGCCGGCGAGGGCTGTGCCGTTCTCGTTGACCTTCTGCAGGGTCATTTCGCCCCACTTGGTCACGACCGGGGGAGTTACGATCGGGCCGCCGGGCTGGCCCGGGGTGATGGTGAAGCTGCCCAGGTTCGGGTAAACCAGAGCCTCGTTCTCGATTTCACCGATGGTGTTGACGGTGGTGTTCACGATGACCTGAACGCGGGTGTCCACGTGTGCGGCCAGTACTGCCAGGCCTGCGGGGGTGAAGACGATGGAGGCCGTGTTCGTTGCTGCGTCGAAGACCACGTTGTAGTGGGTGCCTTCGGTGATGACGGTGCCATCAAGCAGGGTGGCGGTGGCGCCCACGTAGGTCAGTTTGGGATCGAGGACGTCCACGATCTTGTAACCATCAATGACGGCTTCGTTGGGAATGTCACCGGTGATGGTGAAGTCAATCTGGTCGCCCAGCTTCACGTCGGGGGCATCCGTGACGGTCTTTTCTGCACCGGCAATGGAGTTCTTCGGGTAAACGTGAACATCGTAGATCCAGTTGTCCTGGTTATCCGGGTCGGTCAAGGGAACCGAGACCAGGAAAGGAGCTGCAGGAGTCACACCGGCGGGGTAGTTGGTCTCGGTGACCAGGTACAGACCCACGGGGAGGTTGGCGAACGCTGCGGTGCCGTCAGCAGCGGTGGTCTGAGCCTGCCCTGCACCCAAGGTGTAGCCGGCACCGGTAATGGAACCGGCCGGGTCCGACGGGGCGAAGACGCTGCTCAGGTTATGGGCTGCGTCCCAACCGGCGTTGGTCGACAGGTCAATGGTATTGACCTGCTGAATCGTGAACTCAATGCCACCCAACGGCGTCAACCCGGAGGTGTCGGGTGTTGCCATGGCGAGAGCGTCCCCCGCTCCAAAGTTGTTCCCGCCGCCATTGATCGGGGGTCGCGGTGGTTTCTCAAATTTGTGGATAGTAATGGAACCGCTCTGGTCCCCGTCAACCACCGGGGCGGCAGACGCCGGGGCAACGGAGAAGGACATTGCCAAGACCGCTCCGGCAATCGCTGTGGCCAAGGTGCGTGTACGCTCGAACTTTTTCCGCATGGAATTCCTATCCCTGACGCGCTGGCGGGCGGCCCTCGCGGAGGGTTGCCCGGATGTCCTTGCTTAGGGATAGGTGACGTCAATCCGGGATTCGTGATGCAAAACGAGGTGTGAACGTAGTCACATCTGGATAAGACGTGCGGCCTTGCCCGCCAGAGTAAGCGGCCTGCAGGTCGTTATCACTCGCCCTCGGCCGCCTTCCTGGCGCGATATGCAGCAACGTGGGCGCGGTTGGCGCAGTTCCCTGTGTCGCAGTAGAGCTTGGAGCGGTTGCGGCTGAGGTCAAGCACGACGGCGTCGCAGTCGTCCGCCGCGCACACCCGCATGCGGTCCATTTCCTTGCTTCGGATGACGTCGATGATGGCCATGGCGGCTTCGGTCCCCATCCGGACTGCCAGTGGTGCTTCCGGGGTGGTGGCGTGGAGATGCCAGTCCCAGTGGTCATGTTTCACGAGTTGGGGGAGCGCCTTCGCGTCGGAGAGCAGCTTGTTGACGGACTTTGCCGCAGTGTCCTCGTCAGCGCTCCAGAGTGCCGTCAGTTCGCTGCGGAGGCGCTTGATGCTGCTCAGTTCCGCCGGAGTGTTTACCCGTGATCCGGTGAACTCTTCGGCGTCCAGGAAAGAGTCAAGATCCTCTACGGTCACCAGTAATTCCCCGCCGTTGGCGGCCGTGTTGATCAAATTGACGACGCTACGAAGGGCAACCACGGTGTCAGGCGCAAAAAGCACTTTGACTCCTTACATGTTTCGAGAGTACTGTCATGACCATAAGCCCACTTTACTCCTGACAGGAGGCTGCTGTGTCAGCTCCAACGACGAAGGCTGATGCAAAGAGTTTCCTGGCATCAGGACTCGGCATCGCACTCTTTTCTTCCGCTGTTTTCGGCACGTCCGGCTCGTTTGCCAAGTCGATGCTTGAAACCGGTTGGTCACCCGGCGCCGCAGTTGCCGTGCGCCTCACCGGTGCCGCACTGATCTTGGTGATTCCCGCCGTCGTGGTTCTCCGCGGCCGATGGCACCAACTCAAGGACAACTGGCTTACTATCCTGCTGTTCGGGCTCATCGGAGTTGCAGGGTGCCAGCTCTTTTACTTCAATGCCGTGGCCCGCTTGTCCGTGGGCGTAGCTCTGCTGCTTGAGTATCTGGCTCCGGTGATGATTGTGCTGTGGCTCTGGATTGCCAGCCGACGGCGGCCCCGCGCGCTCACTGCTTCCGGTGCCCTGTTGTCCCTGGGCGGACTGGTCATGGTGCTTGATCTGACGGGTGCCGTGAAGGTCGACTTTATTGGAGTCCTTTGGGGTATGGCCGCCGCAGTCTGCCTAGTGATCTACTTCTTCATCACTGCCAAGGAGAATGACAGCCTCCCTCCGCTGGTGCTCGCTTCCGGGGGCCTCTTGGTGGGCGCGCTGGTCATGTGGCTCGTCGGGCTGCTGGGGCTGCTGCCCATGACCTTCAGCACCGCAGACACTACGCTTGGGCCGTGGACCACTCCGTGGTGGGTCTCCGCCGTCGGCCTCATCATCCTAGCCACAGTGCTCGCGTACGTTTCCGGCATCATGGCAGCACGCAGCCTGGGTTCCAAGGTGGCGTCCTTCGTGTCCCTGACCGAAGTTTTGTTCGCCGTGATCTGGGCTTGGCTGCTCCTGGGTGAACTCCCCGGTCCCATTCAGCTGCTGGGCGGCCTCCTCATCGTGGGCGGCGTGGTCCTGGTCCGGGTTGATGAGCTGCGGGGAGATCGCAGGGCGGCCAATACTGCCCAAGAAGCGGCCCGCGTTCTGGATCACCCGAACGACGTGGAACCCGTCCCTTACGGTCACATCACCAAGGCGCCCCGCAACTAAGCCACGGAACTCCCGGGTTTGTTCGAAGTCCCAGCCATACAACGGCGGTACGGGCGAACAACACCGGGAGCCCTGCTCTTAACAGTGAAAACCCCGGACGCTGATGCGTCCGGGGTTTTCCCAACTGTCTTAGTTGGAGGCCTGCTGCTGCTGCTCAGCGTTCTTCTGAGCGCGGTCGCCGGCTTCGCGAAGTGCGTCGGCAACCTTCTTCAGGTTGGAAGCGTGCTGGCTGTCCCACTCGCCGCGGAACTTGTCAGCGTCCGGGCCCTTCCAGTCGGTGCCGTCAAGTGCGCCCTTGAGCTGTGAACGCTGCTGCTCGATGTTCTCAGCACCGGCCTTCAGCTTGTTGCCGAGCTGACGAAGCTGATCAACATCTGCACCCCAAATAGCCATGAGATTCTCCTTCATTTTTTCGGACCCGAGCTCTTCGGCATCCCCAACGGCCTCCGGCTCATCCGGAAGATCCAATAGCTAAAACCTATCCCGGGAATCCAAAAACCGTCGATGGGCACCCCTCCCCATGTAGCAGTGCCCATAGTTAGCATGGGGTTATGTGCCGCAATATCAGGACCCTGCATAACTTCGAACCGCACGCTACGAGCGCCGAAGTGGAGGCCGCTGCCCTGCAATACGTGCGCAAAATCAGCGGATCCACCAAGCCATCCAAGGCCAACGAGGAAGCCTTCGCGGAGGCTGTCCACGAGATCGCGCACATTACGCAGCATCTCTTGGACTCCTTGGTGAGCCACGCCCCGGCGAAGAACCGCGACGAGGAAGCCGCCAAAGCGAAGGCCCGGGCTGCGGTCCGTTTCGGAACCGCGTAGCCCGGGCCACAACTGCCAGTCAGTTGCGTTACTTCCCGAACGAGCGCAGTCTCAGCGAGTTGGCAACTACCAGCACCGAGCTGGCTGCCATTGCTGCGCCCGCGATCATCGGGTTCAGGAATCCAAGTGCTGCCACCGGGATGCCAATCGCGTTGTAGAAGAACGCCCAGAACAGGTTGGTCTTGATGGTGGACAGTGTCTTGCGGGACAGCTCGATTGCCTGCACCAGCTGACCCAAATCACTGCCCATCACGGTCAGGTCCGACGCTTCGATGGCAACGTCCGTTCCAGAACCCATCGCGATACCGAGGTCCGACTGTGCCAAAGCTGCGGCGTCGTTGACGCCATCACCGGCCATAGCAACCGTGGCGCCGGATGCTTGGAGCTTCCGGACCGCCTCAACTTTCCCCTCCGGCAGCACACCGGCGAACACGTCGTCGGGTGAAATCCCGACGGCGGCAGCCACTTGGGCGGCTACGGCAGCATTATCACCGGTCAGCAGGATGGGGCGGATGCCCATGTCCTTCAGCTTCTGTATCGCAGCTGCGGAACCGGGCTTGATGGTGTCGCTCAGGCTTACGATTCCTGCGGCCTGGCCGTCCACTGCAACCCAGATAGCTGTGGCACCGCCGTTTTCCTCTGCCGCCAAGGCTTCCCGTTGGCTTGAATCGAGCGCGACACCGTTCTGCTCGAGCCAGCCTGAGCGTCCCACAACCACGATCTTTGAGGCCCCGTCCACTACAACGGTTCCCCTCACGCCGCCGCCGGGAGCGGAACTGAAGACGTCAACACCAGGCAAGGTGCCGGCGTCGGGCATGGCGTCCTTTGCCGCGGCGGCAATCGCGTGGGCGATCGGATGCTCAGAGGCCGCTTCAACAGCGCCCGCCAAGGTCAGGACGGTGGCCGGGGCGTAGCCGTTGAGGCCCACAGTGTGGTCCACAGCGAGCTTGCCGCTGGTCACGGTGCCCGTCTTGTCCAGCAGGATGGTGTCTACGTGGCGGGTGTCCTCAAGAACCTGCGGGCCCTTGATGAGGATGCCCAGTTGAGCTCCGCGGCCCGTACCCGTCAGCAGCCCGACGGGAGTTGCCAGGCCTAAGGCGCAGGGGCAAGCGATCACCAGAACGGCAACGGCTGCCGTGAAAGCCGCGTTGAGGTCGCCGGAGAAGAACAACCAAAGGATGAACGTGAGCAGGGCAATGACCAGCACGATTGGAACGAAGACGGCACTGATTCTGTCCGCGAGCCGCGCAATGGGTGCCTTACCCGTCTGTGCCTGGCTGACCAAGCGCCCCATCTGAGCGAGCGTCGTGTCGGAGCCCACGCGGGTGGCCCGGACCAGCAAACGACCGGAGGTGTTGATCGTAGCGCCCGTCACCAGGCTGCCCGGTCCAACCTCCACCGGCACCGATTCGCCAGTGACCAACGAGGCGTCGACGGCGGAAGCACCGTCCGTGACCACGCCATCGGTGGCAATTTTCTCGCCCGGGCGGACAACAATAACGTCATCCACGAGGAGTTGATCGGCGGGGATCTTCTGCTCCATCCCCTCCACGAGGATGGTTGCATCCTTGGCACCCAGGTTCAGCAGCGCCTTGAGAGCGTTGCCGGCTTTAGCCTTGGCGTTCGCTTCAAGGTAGCGGCCCAGAAGCAGGAATGTTGTGACCACCGCGGCAACCTCGAAGTACAGGCCGCCCCCGGACATGTTTTCCATGCCGGGGTGTTCAGTCATGCGGGGATCCACAAAGAGTTGCCACGCCGAGTAGAGGTAAGCAGCGATGACGCCAATGGAAACGAGCGTGTCCATGGTGGAGGCGAAGTGCCGGGCATTGACAGCCGCTGCCCTGTGGAAGGGCCAGGCCGCCCAGCTCACCACCGGTAGGGCCATCGCGCCCACAACCCATCCCCAGTTGGCGAACTGCAAGGCGGGGATCATCGAGATTGCGAACACTGGAATGGTCAGCAGCGCCGCGACGATCAGGCGGGGGCGCAGGGTTGAGGCTGCGGGGCCGTGAGCCATATGGTCTGTGTGCGCGGAGTGCTCATCGTGGTTGGCTTCGGCGGCGCCACTGGTGCCATGCTCGGCATGCTCGGTCGTGCCTCCCTTAGACGCATGCTGCCGCACGCCACCGGCGGCGCCGTGTGGTGCGGTTTCCGGTGTCAGTACAGCGCCAGCATGCTCCTGGGGTCCTTTAGTGGAGGTGTGTCCGTGGGCAACGTGGGCCTGAAGGTCATTGGTGTGCTGATGGGTGGTTTGGGGTTCGGGGGAGCGGGGGTTGCGGGTGTGGGGCGCGGGGGCTTGGCGGACAGTGGCTTTGTAACCCGTGGCGTTTACGGTGTCCACAATCTGCTGATCTGTCACGGTTGCCGGGACTGTGACGTGGGCTGATTCGAGGGGGAGGTTGACGCTGGCCTCCACGCCTTCGAGCTTGCCCAGTTTTCGTTCCACTCGATTAACGCACGAGGCGCAGGTCATGCCCTCGATGTCCAGTTCGATGACCCTGTGTGCGGGTTGGTTGAAGGTCTCCTGGCTACTCAAGAGGACTCCTAAGCTTCGTTGGCTACCACCAGGTAGCCGGCTTCTGCCACGGCCTCGCCAATTTCTGACGGCGAGAGCTCCTTGGTTGATGTGATGGTCACGGTGGACAGGCCGCCGGGGTTGAGATCCACGGCCACGTTTTCGACGCCGCTGAGCGACTCAAGTTCTTCGCTCACGCTGGATATGCAGTGGCCGCAGGTCATACCCGAAACGTTGACGTTGGTCTGGATGGTCTGGCTCATGGCGCTCTCCTTGGTGATGAGTTGAATGGTGTGGTGGTTATTGGCGGAGTTACCGCAGCAGGCGCCCGATGGCATCGGTGGCCTCCTTTACTTTGGCGTCGATCTGTTCGGCGCGGGCTTCGGGGTTGGGCTCGGAGGCGGCACCCACGACGCAGTGGCCGATGTGCTCTTCTACGAGTCCCAAGCTGACTGCATGGAGGGCCTTGGTGGCAGCTGCTACCTGGGTGAGGATGTCGATGCAGTATTTGTCGTCCTCCACCATCCGCGCGATACCGCGGACTTGCCCTTCAATCCGTTTCAAGCGTTTGAGGTAGGCATCCTTGTTGCTGGTGTACCCATGGGGTGCGGCGTGCTCCAGATCCACCTCGATGATGGGTGCATCCGGATTGCTCATGCTCAGGTCTGGCGTGCTCATGACTTGAAGCTATACCCATAGGGGGTATCACGTCAAGTACCCCCTGGGGGTATAAAAACAATCATGAACCCACGAGCCCTAATAGTCATCACGCCAGTAAAGGACTAGACCAACCAAGGCGGTAGGTATAGACCAAAAGATCCAAAAACTGGATTCTTGTTTTGCAATGCAAACCTTTTGGTAAATGTGCTTCCGCCCACACCCGCACGTTCATAGTGTTTGGTCTCATAGCCGCGGAGGGGGAAATCCCGCGGAACCCAACTTTCTCCTTGGAGGACACTTGAAACTCGCACGCTCCGCAGCGGCCATAGCCATCGCAGCGCTCGCCTTGACCGCTTGCGCTCCGCCCACCTCAAACAACGCAGCCTCCAGCTCGGACGAGCAGACGGGCACCGTCCGCGTCTGGCTCTTCTCCGAGGTCAATCAGGATCCCAAGGCCGCAGTGGTCAAGGAAGCCGTTGCTGAATTCGAAGCGGAACACAGCGGTGCCAAGATCGATGTCCAGTACATTCCCGTCGACAGCCGCGCCGAGCGATTCAAGGCGGCATTCAACGATCCTTCCAGCGCGCCGGACGTGGCTGAGTTCGGTAATACCGACCTCGCTAGTTACGTTGCATCCGGCGGACTGGCCGACGTCACCGAGGACATCAAGTCCTGGGATGAGTCCAAGGACCTGGACGAGAAAATCCTGGACACCACTGAGATCGACGGCAAGAACTACGGTGTTCCGTGGTTCGTTGGCGTTCGCGCCCTCTACTACCGCACGGACCTCCTGCAGCAGCTGGGCCTTGAGGTTCCCAAGACCTTGGATGAGGTAGAAACCGTTGCCCGTGCTGTCCGTGCAGCGAACCCGGACCTGCTGGGCATTTCCGTGGGTGGCGCCGCGCAGTTCTCGGCCATGCCGTACCTGTGGGCCAACGGCGGCGAGATCGCCACGAAGGAAGGCGACGCGTTCGTTTCCGGACTGGACTCCGCTGAGTCGCGTGAAGGCGTCGCCGCCTACACGCGACTCCTCAAGGACGATATTTGCCCGGCCCAAACCTGCGCCGAGTTCGGTGGAAATGCCAGTGTCCAGCAGTTCATTGCAGGTAAATCGGCCATGACCATCGGCGGCGACTTCAACTACAAGGCTGTCGCAGCCAGCGCCATCAAGGACAAGTTCGCCGTGGTTCCCGTTCCCGGCAAGACGGCCGGCTCCATCGCACCGGCCTTTGCTGGCGGTAACAACCTGGGTGTCTTCAACAGCAGCGAACGCCGCACCCTCGCAGCCGACTTCGTAAAGACGCTGGCCAGCAAGAAGTACCAGCAGAAGATGTTCGATTCCATGGGCAACCTCCCCACCTTCAGCGACGTGCAGAAGTCCGTAGCGGAGAACAACAAGCAGGTGGAACCGTTCATCAACACCCTCGGCGCCGGCACCAAGTTCGTCCCGGTCACTGAAAGCTGGTCAACCATCGACGCCCAGGGTGTGTTCACCGGCATGTACCAGAAGGTGGTCACAGGGAAGGCTGACGTCAACGCCGCAACCACCGAGGCTGCAACGGCCATGAATACGGCATTCGGGTCCAAGTGATGCGCTGCAGTATAAAAATCAAAGGCACATCATGACGGCGCTCACACCGGTTCTGCCGGATGCGCCGCAGGGCGGCAGGCCGGGTAAGGGATCGACGACGGCGGCCCGCAAGTCCCGGCGTTTCTCCAACGGAAAGCGCCGGCTGGAGCCATGGCTCTACCTGGCCCCGGCGTTCATAGTCCTGATCGCACTGCTTGGCTACCCGATCTTCCAGCTGATCAACGTCTCGCTGTACGACTACCGCCAGGCACAGGTCAGCGGCAAGGCGCCCCTGAACTTCGTGGGCCTCGAGAACTACCAGAAGCTCTTCGCTGACCCACAGTTCTGGACTGTCCTTGGCAATACGGTGGTGTTTGCCACCGCCTGCGTGGTCTTCACCTTGCTGGTGGGCAGCTCCCTCGCAGTGCTCGCAACCAGGCTGCGCCCGTGGGTCCGTTCGATGCTGTTCGTCGTCTCGCTCGGCGCGTGGGCTACCCCTGCGGTCACGGGCAGTGCCGTTTGGCTTTTCCTGTTCGAGCCAACCTTGGGCCTGGTCAACAAGACGCTGGTGGCTATCGGGCTCACCCAGTTTGAGGGCTACTCCTGGACCTACGACAAATGGTCGGCGTTTGGGCTCGTTGCCAGCGAAGTGGTGTGGTGCTCGTTCCCGTTCGTGCTGGTCACGGTCTACGCCGGCATCCAGGCGATCCCCACGGAGGTCATTGAAGCGGCCAGGATTGACGGTGCTTCCATGCCCAGGATTGCGCGCAGCATCATGCTCCCGATGCTCAGGCCAATCGTGATCGTGGTGACCATCCAATCCATCATTTGGAACTTCAAGATCTTCTCGCAGATCTACATCATGACCAACGGCGGTGGGATCGCGGGCCAGAACCTGGTGCTCAACGTGTACGGCTACCAGCAGGCATTCGCCGCCAGCCTCTATGGCCTCGGTTCTGCGCTCGGCGTCATCATGACGGCCCTCCTCATGGTCATCACCCTGGTCTACCTCCGGATCCTCAAGAGAACAGGCGAAGCCCTATGACCGCCGTCGACGTTTCCTCAGTCCCTCACAGAAAGACGCAAGCGGAGGCTCCGCAGAAGCTGCGCAAGCAAGGCAAGCGCCGCTTCGGAGCCGATGCCGCGGCGATTGTCATCGCCCTGATCGTTGCCTTCCCACTGTTTTGGATGGTGCTGTCCGCGCTGAAACCCAAAACTGCGCTCGACGCCGGTGATGCGGCACCGTACACGGTGGAACCGTCGCTGGACTCGTTCGGGCGCGTCCTGGGTGTGAACAATTTTGGCCAGTACTTCCTCAACAGCGTGATTGTGGCTCTGGTGGTGGTGGTGCTATCCACCGTCCTGGCGTTCCTCGCAGCCGTGGCCCTGACCCGCTACAACTTCAAGATGCGCACCAAGCTGCTGATTATCATCCTGGTCTCGCAAATGGTGCCAGTTGAAGCACTGACCATTCCGCTGTTCTTCCTCCTGCGCAATGCCGGGGAGGCCATCCCATTAGTGGGGCTGAACCAGTTGGGTTCGCTGGTGCTGGTGCACGTGGGATTCAGCATTCCGTTCGCTATTTGGATGCTGCGTGGTTTCGTGGCTGCTGTACCGCTGGAGGTTGAGGAGGCCGCCCGCTTGGACGGCGCCAGCAGCTTCCGGTTTGTCCGTTCCATCCTGTTCCCGCTGGTGGCACCCGGAGTGGTGGCATGTTCGGTGTTCTCCTTCATTTCCACTTGGAACGACTTCCTGTTTGCCAAAACATTCATCATCTCCGCCCAGGAGAACCAGACGCTGCCCATGGCACTGCTGACGTTCTTCAAGCCTGACCAAAACGATTGGGGAGCCATCATGGCCGGCTCGGTCATCATGACCATTCCTGTGCTGATCTTCTTCGTATCAGTTCAGCGCAAGCTCGTGTCCGGACTGGCCGGGGCGGTGAAGGGATGAGCGCAGCGCACCAGTTGGTTCCCGCACCGTGGTCTTACTCTGCGGGCACGGGCGAGTTGGAGCTCGACGCCGGCACAACCTTGGGCGCCGATCCTGAACTGCGCGGTCCTCGCCGCTGGCTCGCCCGGGCTTTGGGCGCATCGACGGGTTGGGACGTGGCCCCCGTGCCGTCTGAGGAAGCGGACATTCGCCTCCGGCTGGACCCTACGCTCGACGCCGAGGCCTACCGCTTGGAGGTGAGTGACGCCGTCGTGATTTCTGCGGGTGGTGCTGCCGGTGCCTTCTACGGTGCACAGACGCTGTTGCAGTTGATGGGGCCAGCGGCCCTACGGCAGGCTCCCCTTGCTTCCGTTCGAACCTGGCCAGTGCCGCGGGTTTCTGTGGAGGACAAGCCGCGCTTTGGCTACCGCGGGACCATGCTGGATGTCGCGCGGCACTTTATGCCCAAGGACAACGTGCTCCGGTTCATCGAGGTGATGGCCATGCACAAGCTCAATGTCCTGCACCTGCACCTCACGGATGATCAGGGGTGGCGAATCCAGATCAACCGGTATCCCAAGCTGACGGAGGTCGGGGCGTGGCGACGTGAATCATCGCTGGGTTCCTGGCGCGCAGGCGTCTTCGATGGCCGCCCGCATGGCGGCTTCTATACGCAGGACGACCTCCGGGAGATTGTGGCCTTCGCAGCTGACCGGCACATCACCGTCATCCCGGAGATCGACGTTCCCGGGCACAGCCAGGCTGCCATCGCTGCCTATCCGGAGCTCGGCGCGACGTCATCCGATGAATCAGCGCCTGTGGAGGTGTGGACGCGGTGGGGTATCAGTGAAACGGTCCTGGAAGTGTCCGATACCTCGCTCGAGTTCTACCGGAACGTGCTGGACGAAGTGGTGAAGATCTTCCCCTCCCCGTGGATAAGTCTCGGCGGGGACGAAGTGCCACTCACCCAATGGCAAGCCAGTGCAGAGGCGCAAGCGAAGGCCAATGAGCTGGGCTTGGAGGATGTTTCCGGCTTGCACAGTTGGTTCGTGGGGCAGTTGGCGTTGCATCTGAAACGCCATGGCCGCGCCACCTCCGTGTGGGATGAAATCGGCGACGGCGGCCTCCCGGACGGTGCCCTCGTGGCCTCTTGGCGCGGATACGAGGGCGGGATGGATGCCCTGAGGAACGGGTACGACGTTGTGATGTGCCCTGAGCACAAGCTGTACCTCGACCATCGCCAAGCCGATGGTGACGACGAGCCAGTGCCCGTTGGCTTTGTGACAACTCTGCAGGCGGTCTACGAGTTTGAGCCATTACCAGGTGTAGACGGCACGGAATTCCCCGGACGTCTCCTGGGTGCCCAGGCCAACATTTGGAGCGAGCATCTGGATTCGCCCCGGCGCGTGCAGTTCGCAGCGTTCCCGCGCCTCAGCGCCATCTCCGAAGTGTTCTGGTCCAAGCCGGAGGGCCGGGACTACGATGAGTTCCTGACCCGGCTTACAGGTGCACATCTGGCGCGCCTCGAGGATATGGGCGTGGAATACCGTCCCCTTGCAGGGCCGGCACCATGGCAGCAGCGGCCGGGTGTGGAGGGTTGGAAACGAGATTACGACGCCGAGCAGCTCGTGAGGAACTGAGTGACTACTGAAGGCAAGGATGCCCGTAATTCCTCGGCATCGCTTCGCAAGGCGCTGGCTTTGCTGACTGTGGTGGCCGAGGAGCCCGGCAACGGTGACGGGCTTGCGCTCGTGGAGCTTACCCGGCTGTCCGGTTTGAACAAGAGCACGCTGTTGCGTTTAGCCGCACCTTTGCTGGAGGAAAATCTGCTGGAGCGCGACCACGAGACAGGCAAGTTCCGCCTGGGCCACGGCTGTTTGCGGCTGGGCCAGTCATACCTTGACCGGGTGGATCTGCGCAGCGTAGCCAACGGCGAGCTCCGGAGCCTCATGCGCGCCACGGAAAGCACCTGCCACTTGGTGGTGCTTTCAGGGCACGACGTCGTCTACCTGGACAAGGTGGAGGACGAGGCCACGGTGCGGATGGCTTCCCGCGTCGGAGCCACCATGCCGGCGTACTGCACTGCCGTGGGCAAGGCCATGCTGGCGTTCAGTCCGGAGGAAGTGGTAGGACCGATCCTCGCGGCGGAGCTCCACCCGCTGACGGAGAAGACCATTACGGACCCTTCCCTGCTTCGCGCTGATTTTGAGGCCATCCGGCGGCGTGGCTATTCCATAGACGATCGTGAGAATGAACCGGAAGTACGCTGCGTGGCCGCTCCGATCTTCGGCCACGACGATCACGTGGTTGCCGCACTATCCGTATCGTCGTTGTCCTCCCGGATGACTGCTAAGCGTGTCCGGGAGGTTGGGCCCATGGCAGCTGAGACCAGCCTCCGGATCTCCGCCAAGCTGGGCTCGCGGCGGGCAAGCGCGAAACTGGCGAAGCTCGCATGAGTATCAGCGCAGCGGACTACTTTCGCGCCAAGCTGCAGTGCGAGATTGATGTCATGGAAGTGGCTGAGTCCCAACCCGGTTCATTGGTTGTGGTGGACACACGCCGGCAGTCCTCGTGGGATCACGGACATATTCCCCATGCCGTACATATTCCGACGGCGGATATTCCGGCCTTGGCACAAGAACTCATCCCAGCCGGTTCCCAAGTAGTGGTCTACTCCTGGGGGCCCGGGTGCAACGGGAGCACCTTCGCTGCGCTCGCCTTCGCTGAACTCGGCTACTCCGTGAAGGAAATGGTCGGTGGCATTGAGTACTGGATCCGGAACGGGCTTCCCATGGCAACAGCAACAGCCGCGGGGACCGTGCAAAGCAAGCCGGATTCGTTGGTGACAGCACACACGTCCTGAAGTGAAAGCGGGAATGATGGCGGTTTTCGTACTGATTCACGGTGGTGGTTCCACCGCATGGGACTGGCATTTGGTCAGCCCGCTGCTTGAAGCATCAGGGCATGGTGTGGTGGCAGTTGACCTGCGCATCGAAGACATCGACGCCGGACTTGAGGACTATACCCGCGCGATGACGGAAGCAGTTGGCGATGCTGAGCACACCATCGTGGTGGGCCACTCGCTGGGAGGCTTCACGGCACCGTTGGTGTGCGACAAACTCCACTCCGACGGCCTGGTGTATCTCTCGGCCATGATTCCCATGCCGGGTGAGACCTTCGGGGACTGGTGGGCCAACACCGGGCATGACCGGGAGACGATCCCCGATGACGCTTTCTTCAATCTCGTGCCTGATGAGTTGGCTCGCGAAGCCACTGAGAGGGAACGGGACCAGCAAGGCGCTTGGATGTCAGGGCCGTGGCCCGGCCTTCATCCGAACGTTCCCACCTTGGCAATTTTGTGCCGGGATGACCAGTTCTTCCCAGCGCCCTTCATGAGGCGACAAGTACAAGAGCGGCTTGGGGTTGAACCGGTCGAGATTCCAGGGGGCCACTACGTTACCCTGAGCCATCCGGACGCTGTTGCGGCGGTACTCACCGACTTTGCTGAACGCACCGCAAGGGAACGCTGAGGAACCCGTTAGGCGGGGTCGATGTCGGTTCGCTTTGCCCGGACAACGTCCTTGGCGTCGGTGACATCGGACGGCTGGGGAGCAGGCACGAACAATGCAAGAGGCGGCGCGGCAGTACTGCAGTCCAAATCCGGAAGTGTAACGACGCTGCTGATCCGTTGTTGCCCTCCCGCGAGTTGTTCCATCCGGAACATCACGCCGGAGGCACTCAAATCATCGGGCACGTCGCCCGTTTCTGATGCCCAACGCACCAAGCAGCCGTGCACTTCGGCAGTCCCGGGAACCGGACCGGGTTGGACCTTCATGGGGAGGAATGGATCAGGTCCCGGGCGGATGTCCGGGCGACGTTTCTGTACGACGTCGTTCAACGGAGGCCTCGAAATGCGGACGCGGACTTCCAGGCCAGTGGTCTCCACTAACTCGGGCAGGGTGAAGTCCGTAATATTCTGCGCGACAGCCTGGGCCTCGAGGGATTTGCGGGCCGCCATGACCCACGGGTCAGCCTCAATGGGCTCACTCGGCGCACCCCCTTGCCATTCAACCGCCGGATAAGGGGGTGCAGGTTTCTTCTCCTCCCCGCACGCCGAGAGTCCGCCGGAGACGGTAACCAGCAACAGCGATGCAGCAACAGCCTTGAAATACCGCGGCCGGGATGTCCTTGCGTCGCCCATGGTCAACCACCTTTGTTTGCGTTTTTTCGCCTGTCGAATCTATCACGGGCTATTCCTCTGGCTCCTGCCGGCGTCCAGTCCGATATCGGCGAGGTGGCCGCCGTACAGCGCCGTAGCCCCAGCGCATAGGCTTGGACCATGCTGAACCTGGTCCTTGGACTTCTCTTTGCGGGGTTCTTCCTTGCCTCGTTCCAGTCCGACCGGCGTCGGCTCCGAAATGGTGTGTTCCTGCTGGTGGCGGCATGGTTCCTCTTGCAGGCTCTTCTGGAGTTCCTCATAGACCTGAACCCGTGGTTCGAATGGTTGAACCTGGTGGTCTTGGTAGTCCCGGTGGTGAGCATTTTCGTGTTCGCCGGTTTCCTGATCGCCAACGGCATCACGATGGTCCGCAGGGAAGGCCCCGGTATCACCAGTTTCCTGCCGATCGCAGTGGGTCTGGCAGTGTTCCTCGCCCCGGTAGTCGCCTTCCTTTTTGTTCTGAGCGGCCAGCCGGTGTTGGCCGGCATTGCTGCTCTGGCCTTCTTCCTCTGCTCCTACCTGGGCTGCGCTTTCGTGGTGTTCCTGGGGTACGCGGTGGTGTATTCACGGATGCGCTTCAGCCCGAACCCGGCGGCCGTCATCGTCCTCGGCTCCGGCCTGATCAACGGCAAGGTCCCGCCGTTGCTCGCCGCGCGCTTGAACAAGGCACTTGAAATTTACGACGGCGGTACCCCGGCCAAGCCGGTCCTGGTACCTTCCGGCGGCCAGGGGTGGGATGAGCCGCGGCCAGAGTCCACCGCCATGAAGGAGTACTTGGTGGCAAAGGGCGCGGCTGCTACGGATGTTTTGGAGGAGAACCAAGCTACCACCACCCGCGAGAACCTGGCTTATTCCGTTGCACTGCTGGCAGACAAGGGCATTCAGGGGCCCTTGCTGGTGTGCACCAACAATTACCACGTATTGCGCGCAGCACTCTTATCCCGTCGGCAACGGATTAACGCCGAGGTTGTGGGTGCTCCCACGGCCAGATACTTCGTGCCCAGTGCCTTCCTTAGGGAGTTCGTGGCCGTGATGAGGGACAACCGCCTGACAAACATCATTCTTTGCCTGCCGATGTTCGGGATTGCCCTGCTCATCACGGTCGCACTGATGAACTCTCCGGTGGTGTAGCTCTTCCTAGGGCTTGGGGAGCCCTGTGGTGAATGTGTGGCTCCACTCCGTGACGGAGCCAGCGGTGAAGACGTATCCCGGCTTGGGTTCCGCTGTGACGGTCACAGTGCCGGCAGGCTTCCTGTAGCTCCCGGCTGCGACTTCCTTGCCGTCAATCAGGTAGGTCACACCCGGTACGGAGGGGATGGTGTAGTCATCCTGCCCTTGACCCGGGCGGTCAGTAAAGGTGACGGCCGCCGGCGTCGCCGATTCGTAGCTCAGACCGAAGCCCAGCGGCAACAGCACGCCGTCGCCGTCGGCTTCGGGAATGTTGACCGGCAGCTTGCCGCTCGGGTTGATCGCGCCCGAAATGGCGCGGACGGCACCGTGGAAGTTAACCTCCTTGACCCCATAACTGTTGAGCGCGGCGTCGGCACCGGGGAAGACGCTGATGTCGTAGGGATTTCGCGTGGCCACAACGATGACCGGCGTCCCCGTGGCTGCCAGTTCCGCAACCATCTGTTGCTGTGCAGCATTGCTGGTTGCGTTGTACGAAGCGAAGACGACGGCGTCGACGTTGCTGGCGGCGGCTACTGCACGCGCGCGGTAGGCCGCGGACGGCGAGGCCCCATCCTCGTAGTCTTCTGTCACCGCGAATCCCTGATTCTTAAGCATTGGACCCACGAGCTCCGGCCATGCCGATCCGGCACCCACCATGAGCACCGAGCTGCCCGAAGCGAGCGGCAAAACCTGGCCTTCGTTGCGGAGCAGCGTGACAGCACGCTCGGAGATCAGCTCGGCTGTGGCCAGGTTCCCTGCGCTTCCAACAAGGGCGTCCACGGCGGCGGGGTCGGCCAACGGTTGTTCGAAGACCCCGCGCTTGACCTTCCATTCAAGGATCCTTCGGACTGAATCGTCCAAGCGGGCTTCGGTGATCTCGCCGGACTCGACGGCGGCGCGAACCCCAGCGAACGATGCATCCACATCCGGGGAGTTGAGGAGGATGTCAGAGCCGGCCTGGATCGCCTTCACTGCGATCTCTTCTTGAGGCCATTCGGCAGCCATTGCCGCCATATCCAGGGCATCCGTTGTCACCAAACCCTTGAAGCCCATTTCATCCCGAAGCAAGCCCGTGAGTACCTTGTGGGACAGGGTGCCGGGCATCTCTGCGTCAATGGCCTCCACAATGATGTGAGCCGTCATGACCATATCCACGCCGCCATCAATTGCGGCTTTGAACGGCTTGAGATGCTGGTTGAGGGTCTCGCGATCGTAGGTGACGGTGGGCAATCCATAGTGCGAATCGACTGAGGTGTCGCCGTGGCCGGGGAAGTGCTTTGCGGCTGCACCTACGTTGTGGGCTTGAATGCCTTCAATCTGGGCGACGCCGAGTGCACTGACCAGCGCCGGGTCTTCACCCATGGAACGGATGCCAATGACGGGGTTGTCAGGATTGGAGTTGAGATCCAGGACCGGTGCGAAGTCAACATTGATACCCATGGCACGCATTTCGGATCCCAGGATTTCACCTTGCGCCCTGGCGAGACTAGCGTCTGCGGTGGCGCCGAGGGCCATGTTCCCCGGGAGCACTGTGGCCGGCGGCCCGATGCGGGCAACCAAACCGCCTTCCTGGTCAATGGTGACTGCCAGCGGGATGCCGTTTCCATCCTCCCTCATTGCCGTTTGCTGCAGACCGTTGGAGAGGCCCGCGACCTGCTGAGGATTGGCGGTGTTTCCCGACCATGCGAAGTAGAGGACGCCGCCGAGGTTGTACTTTTCCACCACCTCCGCGGGCGTGTTGACGCCATACCGCTCTTGGTTCTTTGCTGCCATGGAGGTGTCGTCCGCTGAGGAACCGTAAACATGCGTCCACGTCATCTGGCCGATCTTTTCGTCCAGCGTCATGGCGGCAATCATCGCCTCGATATCCGGCGAGGCGGAGACCGTCGTCGTACTTCCCGTGGTGGGTACGGCCGCAAGTGCCGTGCCCGCGCCAGCCAACACCCCCGCGCCTGTCATCAGGAGCGCAGTGGCGGCCGCCGTCATGAGTGAAGTCCGTTGTCTTTGCATGTGAATCCCAATCCCATCGTCCTTGTTGCGGTTGAGGTTTGCGTGTCTGTAGGACTAGCGCTTGCCGTTATAGAGGAGGTACTCGCGGGTGTCGCGCACGAATTGGTCAAGTTCGGACCGCCAGCTGTCCATGATCGTCTTGGCATCAGCACCGGCGTCGAGCTGTTCAGCAAAGCGGGCCGAGCCGCTTAAGAGGCCCATCCATCGTCCGCCGTCGCCACGCCAACCGAAACCGGGGTACAGGCGCTTGGCTTCGACCAGCATGTGGGTTCCCACTTCCAGGGCTTCGACGCGGGTGGTGTCGGTGATGTGAACTTGGACGCCGCCACAAATGAGGCCCTGGTTCTTTGAGAGGGTCGGCTGGAAGTACGCCTCGCGGAAGACGACGCCGGCGAGGCCCTTGCTGTTCAGGGCCTCCGCCCAGCGATAGTCCACGTAGGGTGCGCCGATGAGCTCAAACGGCCGGGTGGTTCCGCGCCCTTCTGACATGTTGGTGGCCTCGAACAGGGCTGTGCCGGGGTACAGAGTCGCGGTTTCAGGTGTTGGCATGTTGGGGCTCGGCAGGATCCACGCCGCCCGATTGTCCGGTCCCGTCATATCGCGGCGCCACCCCTGGACCTCCACCACCTGAAGGTCATGGATGGGTGTGAGGCCGGCGGCCGGAAGGTGAACTGCGTTGAAGTATTTGGCGAGCTCGCCCACGGTCATCCCATGCTGCAGCGCAATGCCCAGTTGGCCGACGCCGGATTCGAACCCCTTTTGCAGGACCGGCCCACGGGCCTGACCCCCGATGGGGTTCGGGCGGTCGAGGACAACAAACGTGGCTCCTGTCTTCGACGCGGCCTGCATGGCGCCCCACATGGTCCAGATGTAGGTGTAGAAGCGTGCGCCGACGTCCTGGATGTCGAAGCAGATGGTGTCCACCCCGGAGGCTTCGAAGAAGCCCACATAGTCGGCAACGGTGGCCCCGTAGGAGTCGTAGACCGTGATGCCGGTCCGAGGGTCCACGGATGTTCCTTCGCTGGCGCCATCCTGGGCGGTCCCCCTGAAACCGTGCTCGGGTCCAAAAACCGCTCCGACCTCCACGCCTTTGACCGCCATATCATCCACGATGGAGCGGAAGTTGGCGAGGACGCCCGTGGGGTTGGTGATGACTCCCACCTTGCGGCCGGCGAAGATGCTCCAGTTGTTGGCGGCGGCTACATCGGCGCCGCAGATGGGAGATCCCGGCTTCCCCGGCCTGTTCTGGTGAGGACTGGCGGTTGCGCTGGGGGCGAAGGGCGCGACGACGGCGGCAGCGGCCGCCAGCCCCGATGCATGGAGCAGCTTTCTACGGTCGAGTGCCATCAAGAAGCCTTTCGAAAGGGAGCGAAGAGCATGACAAGGTTTGTGATCTTCCTTACATTGACCGTATTCGCTCTCCGGGAGGGCGTCAATGACTTACCTTTCTGTCGTTGCCTGTGTAACTTAATGACAGGCCCTGGATTAGGACCTTGGATCGGTACCGTGGGTAGGGTTCGACCCATCGGAAGGAAATGATGCTGGAAGCGCCGGGAAATGCGCAGCTGTCCCGCACTGTTTTGGTGCGGATTCGCTCTGTCCTGCCAGCGTTACGCCCATCGGAGCAGGCCGTAGCTGAGTTGGTCCTGTCGGATCCATCACGGGCTGCCACCATGTCCATCGGCGACCTTGCCGAGGAATGCGGAACATCCACTACCTCGGTGGTCCGCTTCTACAAGAAGGTGGGCTACGGCGGCTACTCGGATTTTCGCCTGGATCTTGCCCGTGAAACTGCCCGTGAGAGTGTGGCACATGGCGTTTCGACCGAGGTCTACGAGGACATCAACACTGCCGACTCGCTGCAAGACATCGTTTCCAAAATCGCCTTCAACGAAACCATGTCCATCGCCGATACTGCCCAGGTGCTGGATGTCGAACAGCTGGCTCGGGCCATTGACGTGGTGTCCGGCTCCCGCAAGATCGACATCTTCGGCGTGGGAGCGGGAGGTTTGGTGGGCCAGGACCTGCAGCAAAAGTTGCACAGGATTGGCCTGGTTTCCTTTGTTTGGCCCGAAGTGCATGCCGCCCTTACCTCAGCGGCACTTCTGGATTCCGACGGCGTTGCTGTCGCCATCTCCCACTCGGGTGCCACCTCGGACACCATCGATTTCCTGAAGGCGGGCAAAGCAGCCGGCGCCGCCGCCATCGCCATCACCAACCATGCCGACTCACCACTGGGGAGGGTGGCTGACATTGTGCTGAGCACGGCAGCCCGTGAAACTCCTTTCCGCCCTGGTGCCATGGGGAGTCGGATAGCGCAGATGATGATCATCGACTGCCTGTTTGTGGGCGTCGCCCAGAAGTCCTACGACTCTTCCATTGATGCGCTGCACAAAACGCACGCAGCTGTCCAAAGCCGGAAGTTACGCCGGGGCAACTGACATGCGCATTGCCTGTACGGGACAGCCTCGAGTTACTGGACAGGTTCCGTCTGCTTGACCTCTCCTTTTACTTCACTCGGCCTCAGCATGGAGTCTGAATTGATCGCAAGAATTCCCGAAAGCAGGGCCGCCAGGAGGATGGAGCCAAAGGCCATGAATGATGAGACGCCCATCAAGAATGTGGCAACTGCAAGGCTGAGGGGACTGGATACAGTTTCAAGAAACTGGACGGCCGTCATGGTCTTGCCCAGGTCAGATGAGGGAATCTGTTGATGGATAAGGGATGTACGTCCCACCGTCCATGCAATGCCGCCCGTGCAGACGACGAAAAGGGCGCCTGCCACAGCAATCCACGATGGGATGAAGAAGAGCAAGGCCCCTGCTGCCATAAGCCACGAGGAGCGTTGCATAAGAAGATTTGGGCGCCAGTCGGAGAGCAAGCCTGACAGAATCGAACCGCAGAAGAGCCCCGCCGCTGCTGCTGCGCCCACGATTCCTACTTCCGTAGTGGACCCCTTGAGGCCAACCGAGGTCTGGAAAATCGCCAACGTGGACAAGGGGGCCGACAGGAAGCCGACGAGGACAACTGTCCCGGCAAAACGCCACCAACCATGGATTTGGGTAAGCCTCCGGTACCCGGCAGAAAGTTCCTTGAAGAAACCCGGCCGATCCGGCAGGCTGCCAGGGCGCTCCGGCCAAGGCAGGAAATTCATGATCAAGGCAATTACCGTAAACGACACTGCGTCAACAGCCAGCAACCACCACGGACCCCAGACGGCGCTCAAAGCTCCACCAATTGCCGGACCCACGATGGAAGCTGAGGTCCACGCGGTGGACACTGCGGCGTTGAACTTCGCAGTGCCGTCGCCGTACATCTTCGGGATGGCCACGAAGGTGGCTGTCCGGGCGAACATGTCGAGGCTGCCGCGTAGGAAGGCGCCTAGTACGAGGACCCAAAAGGGCGTGTGCCAAGGGCCTATCAGCAGCGCCATCGCAGCAACAACCAGTGCTTGACCCCAATAGCCTATGTGGGTCATGGTGCGGGGGGACATGCGATCTGCGAGTCCGCCGATGAGCACTCCGGGGAAAGCCTTCGGAAGTTGTGATGCCACGGCAACGATGGACATCTGGGCAAGGCTGCCGCTTGTCTGCAGAACTATGAGCGGGAGTGCAATGTTGTACGCACCTCCACCCAACGAATTCACCCACATTCCCGTGAGGTGCAGGCGCCTTTGCCATGGTTTTGCTAATGACACTTCAGTTACCTCGGGATGAATGGAGAATGGTGACAAGGTCGGGCTGCTTTTCCACCGATGTGAGAAGCCATTGCATCACGGGAGCCTGCCAAAAGCTGATATTCCACGTGCGGGCAATGACCATGTGAAAGATGGTGGTGCAGCAGGGAACTACAATCCGCCATTTGCCGGGAAGAATGAGTGCAAGGGGGAGTGCGGCTAATTCAAGAAGGGGAATTGCGCGGGTCAGGGCACGAACGGGAACTCTGTACCGCTCTTGGGCAAACGGGTGAGTATCCGCGGCCAACAGGTGCGAGTGATAAATATGGTTGGCATCGCCGCGCCTGACCCAAGCGTCATAGCCGTGGAGGAGTTTGGACAAGCCGGCCTGAGTGTAGGGCAGATATAGCGCAACCCGTGAGACCGAAAGCGGCAGGTTCGGGGACTGGCCACTGCCCGGCTTGGACATCTGACTGATGACGAGTACCGCTTCAATGAACGTGTCATATGGCCAGCGGCCCGGTAGGGATCGGGCATCCAAAGCCCGTGTTCCCAAAAACAATCCCAGCGCTGCCCGCCGAATCCAAGAAGAGGGCTTTGAGTCGGGGTTTCCACAAACCTCGCCGGCCGCCGCGGCCGCCATCAGAAGCCCGGCCGCCGCACGTCGGCTCTTCCAAGCGGTCCCGTCATCGGGCGTGGGATCCACCGCTGACTCCTGTGAAGCAACCGCAGCTCGATAATCCCGGGAAGCAGCCGGGCCGGGGCGGAGCGTCAGCGCCAGGGCGGCAACGACCCACACTGCCGCATTGCGTAGATGCTGGAGTTGGACTGGTCTACTGCGAAGTTGTCGGAACATAGCTGTACACAATTTCCTTTTCCTCAGGCATTCCGCGAACAGTAGTTGCCACCAGGATGTCCATCCTCAAGGGAAGACCAGGCAGGTGAGCGGGGGTGCGAACCTCGTCAAACGCTTTCCACGCGTTGCTTCGAAGCCTCTGGATGATTCTCTGGCAGAGGACCTTCTTTGGTTGTTCATCCTCACCCATGAAGATGCCGGCGAACACTGCTCCGGCCCGGAAGAACTGGGTTGGCAGGCAGTTTGCCGGGCCGCAAGCAATGGCTGTTCCATCAGGCATGTGAAATTCAACTGCGAATCGTGAGACGCGGTCCCGGAACTTTGCATTGAACATATTGTTTGACGCGATTGGCCAGAAGTTTCTGTTGGCCACCGTTGCGGCTATCGACGCGACTGCGTAGGCCCCCGCTAGGGCAACAAGTGCCGTGCCCTTATTGCAGTCAGGAGCACGTAGCACAGTGGTCATTCCTGGCGAAATCCTCGAACTCCGACGCCAACTCCAGGGAGTCAAACACCAGCCTCCTGCCGTCAAGGTTGGTGGATCCGGTCAGCAGGTAGCGGAACACTTCCATGGCGGTAATGGAAGCCACGATGGAATTAAGCGGCCCAAAGCTTGGAGCCTGGTACGAGCTATTGAGGTTTGTTGTGGAGAGCGAGGCCTGTGATTGTGTCCTGCCGTCGTTATCTGTTGCTGCGCATTGCAGGCAGGGGGTGATGCCTGGCCGTACAACAGGGCCTACCACTCCACGCGTATCTTGATACCCCGCGCAGGTGAAAGGTGTGCCGGTGGCGATGGACGCCTGGTTGGACCATTCGAGCACATCCTGTGGCGTGTCGGCGGAGACCACAACGAAGTCTGAGTCCTGAAAAACAGGCAAGAGATCTTCCACTCCGGAGATCATGGAGGCGACTTCCACCGTGTTGATGTCGGGGGCCCTGAGGTGAAGGTTTCTTGCAGCGGCCTGGATCTTGGGGGAACCAATATCTTGCGCCGTGAAGAGGTACTGCCGGGTCAGGTTGCTTTCTTCCACAGTGTCCCCGTCGACCAGGACAATGGAACCAACTCCGGCCGTTGCAAGTTGCATGGCTACGTTTGTTCCGATTCCTCCCACGCCGATCAGCGTGACCCTTCGGTTGCTCAGCATATCGCTGGCTCCGGGACCGGTGCTGTGTGCAAGTTCAAAGTACAAGTCGTGGCGGCTGTACCGGCCGGAGAGGTCGAACCTGTACGGCACCAGAATCTCGGCGTCGATAAGTTCCTCGACGATCGCTCCGGAGCCTTCGCCCAACAGGAGTTGGGCCTTCCCGCCCAAATCGTCGAGCGTCCGTGGCTGTGAAGCGAAGCTGAGTAGTTCAGCCAGCCCGTCAGGAGCGTCTTCGATTTCGATTGCGTTGGGTGGTGCCAATCCGATCTGCACGGCCGTTGCCGTGGTGATCACCGGTAGCGACTGCTTGAGGGAGTAGGTTACGGCTGCCAATTCTTGCCTCCAATGATGAGTGGGGACCACGCGGTGCGTGGTCCCCACTTTTTATTCTTGGGTTAGTTGAACACGAAGTTCAGCTTCGAACGGCGCTTGGCCAGTCGCTTGAGCTTAAGCACTTGAATCACTCCTTTGTGTTTATAAACTTGTTGGACGGAATGAATCTACGACACCTGTCATGGATATGACAAGTTTGTCGATTACTTTCTTCTGCGTGTCGCTTCGAGGGGTCCCTGGCGGGGTGCGTGCGGTATAGAGTCGAGGACATGTTTGAAATCGTCCCGCCGAATGTTGCCTTCCACCAGTCATTCCTCGAGTCCCACCGTGAGTGGGCAGGAGCCCATCAGGATGGTGCCGCCGTCTTCATGGCGGGCGACGTCACCAGCTCCGAGGGCTTCGCTGATTGGGTTGGTAAGTTGCTGGACGCTGAAAGCGCGTCCGAGAAGGATGGCATTGTTCCGTGCACCTACCTCTGGATCACGGAGGGCCTGCGCTACGTCGGAGCCATTGCTTTCCGTCACCATTTGACTCCGGCTCTCCTGAACTCGGGTGGGCACATCGGCTACGGGGTTCGACCCTCGGACCGCAGGAGGGGGGCGGCGTCCTGGGCCTTGCGGGAACTGCTGTCCCGGTTGGCTGTGCAGGGCGAGTTGGGTGGGGCTCTGCCGGATCGTGTTCTGCTGACCTGTGACGACGACAATTCGGCGTCGATTAGAACCATCGAGCGTTGCGGTGGGCTGCTCGACGATGTGCGGACGGGTGAAGATGGGCGGCCTTTCCGCCGGTACTGGATTGACGTGGGAACGTTCGGGAAGGTTGCTACATTCTTCTGACTGCCGGACATTAACAGGGTATGAGCTTGCAAACGGAGCAGGGGGATCGCGTGGAGCCGGGCAGGCAGGAGCATTTCCTTGCAGCCCACGCGGCGTGCCACGACAAGGTCTACCGCTACTTCCGACGTCGAACGGAGGGCGCGTCCACGGCAGAGGATCTCACAGCCGACGTGTTTCGCATCGCTTGGGAGAAATCCATCCAGGACCAGGAGCTGTCCGTGCTGGTTGTGTTTGGCATTGCCCGCAATGTCCTTCGAAACCACTACCGTTCAAGCCTTCGCTCTATGAACCTCACGCAGCAACTGGAGCGGCAGAGAACGCGCGAGCTGGATTCCGACGACGGCGAAGTGAGGGACGCGCTGGACCGGCTCAAGCCCGAGGAGCGCGAGGTTCTCCTGCTGACGTACTGGGACGGATTCAGTTCCGCCGAGGTCTCGGACCTGCTCGATGTCACTGCCACGGCCGTCAGGATGCGTCTGCACAGAGCAAGAAAACAACTCAGCAATCTGCTTCGGGCGGACAACATCACAGAGGATGCCAGCAATGAATAGGGAAGAGCGAACTGTGGAATGCCTGACTGCTGCAGATCCGGCCTTGTTGGTCACCGAAGATGACCTGGCCCGCAGCAGGGAGAAGAGCCTGGCTGTCCTGGCCACCGACGCGGAGCAGCTCAGCGTTGGTGGGTCCGTCACAGATTTCCGTCAACTGCCTGCCGGGCGACGTTTGCGTTTGATGGCAGGATTTGGCTTGCTGACGGCGGTAGCTGCAGCTGTAGTTGCCGGGGTGGTGGTGACGTCCTCCATTACGGCTCCGCCGAGGGAGCAAGCTGCGCCGGCGGTCACGCAGTCGGATACGGCGCCGGAAACAGGCTCCTCCAGCGGGCTACCGCTGCCCGAAATTACGGGCATGATGCCGACGTTCGAGGCCGAAATCATCACCGGCGGCAACGGCACCAAGGCAGCTGTTTCCATAGGCAGAGAGTCAGACTTTCACATGGACGCTCTGAACATGGGAAAGCTTGGCCTAAACGCCGCCGGGTGTTTTTCCGACGTCACCACCGAGGGCAGCCCGGGCGGACTCATTTTTCCCTTCGGGACAAGAGTCACAGAGACGGGAGTGGTCTTCCCGGATGGCAAATCCTTGAATATCGGAGATGAATTCGCGTTCGGTGGAGGACTTTCACCAGACCGTGAACTGGGGGAATGCTCCCCAACGGGAGCGGCCTTCCTGGTTCAAAGCTGGGACTCGTTGCCCTGATCTGCACCCTGCGCAACCAAACCGCGACGTCGGCACTCACCGTAAGTGCCGACGTCGTGCTTCCTATTCGGTGACCTCGTCCTCCACTACCGGGTCCTTCAAGAGAAGCGCAGTGCCTTGGAAGGCGGGCAGTTCCAGGAAGAAGCTGTGGAGGTCATCCACTTGGCTGACGTCCTCGCTGCTGAACAGATCATGGACGGTAGACCCCGGAACCAGGTGCGAGGACTGGATGCTGCCGGCAATGTCCTGGTCCGAGAAGTTCAGGACGGTGACTTGTAGCGCTCCGTCGGCGAGCTGGTTGACCAGCACCAGCAGCCCTCGGTGGGAAACGTCGGGCACATCCAGGAGCGTGCTGGTGGCGATTCCCGACTCCTCCCGCACAGTCAGGATCTGCTGGAGCCGCCGGGCGTAGGAGTTGGGATCCTTCAGCTGCTCGGGCAGCGGACCGTAGAGGCTCCGGGCACGGGGCATGCCGGCCAGGGAGGTTTTCGCGTCCGGGCTGGTGCCCATGAGATCGTGTGCGCCACGGTTGATCCAGCGGGTATCACCCTGCGACGTGAGCTCGCGGACCGTCTGGCGATCAAGCGCTGTGATGCCCGTGAGGTCCCAACCGGAAAGCGCGAAAACCCCAGGCTGCAGCGCGTTGTACATGGACAGCAGCACGTGGGCGTCCAGGACCTGCGCTTCCTGCTCCTCAGTGATGGCATCCTGGTCCTTGATGCCAAGGGCAGCCATGATGAAGCTGACCGTGGTGCAGGCAATGCCGTTGGTGGTGAACACCGCGTTGTACGGTCCGTTCTCCCCCGTGAGCCGTTCCCGCATGGTGTTCTGGACCTTCTCGGCCACCTCAGCGCCGCTGAGCTCCTCGCCGGCAAGTTCGAAGACGTCGTCCCTGTGTCCCGCGGCAAAGTGAAGCAGCTCGTAAGTCAGTTCGTCGTGGTTTTGGAGGGCGTGGACCAACGATGCCTGGTCCACGCCGATCTCCATGGAAAGCCGCAGGGTCAGGCGCAGGAACTCTGTATCTCCGATGACTAAGGCGTAGTGATACGCGGGCCTGGTGATGAAGTCGTAGGAGAGATCCGGGCCGGACTCAGACTGGGTCTTGATGTCATCAATGGTGAGGTTGAGTTCCTGGAAGGAGAACCCACCCACCTTGCGTATCATGGAACCAATCAGCTGGTTGGCGGCCTCGGACAAGGGGTGGCCCTCGGACCAACCCGGTTCTTCCTCGGCGCTCTTCTCCACGCCCAGGAACCCGTTGGCATCAAGTCGGAGAGCGCCGGTTCCCAGGTCCAGCAAAGAGTGCAGGGCATCGCCAACCACAAGGCGCATGCCGGCGAACGTTGGGTCCAACCAGTTGATGGAAGGCTGGCCGGCCTTGAAGTAGTGCAAATAGACCCACCGGCGGGTTTTGCCCGTGGTGTCGATGATGGGCTTAGTGGCGCTCCAGTTGGTTTCCTTGACGCCGGGTTCGTAGAAGATGACCCTCTGCAATCGGCCGATGATGTACCCGGCCTTTTGCAGGGCTTCCTCAGTTGCCGGACTAATGTTTACCGAATCCTCGCCCTCGGGGACGTCGGGCAGCAGGTGCCAGTCCTCTTCGGGGATATCCACCATGTGATAAATGCCGGGGTAGTCCCGGAAGTTCATTTCGGCGAGGCGGAAGTCCGCTCCCTTGCCTGTGTGCCCGGGAACGATGTCGTCGATGACGGTGCCGCCATGGTCATTGGCCACCTCGCACATCTGGCGGAACTCTTCCTCGGTGCCGAAGGCGGGGTCGATCGCCATGCTGATCCGGTCAAAGTGGCCGTCCACGCTGGGTGTTTGGGACCATCCGCGGATACCACCGGCAAGCTTGACCGGTCCGGTGTGCAGGCCCCGGATGCCGATCTCGCTGAACGCGTCCCAGAGTGCGGGATCACCCAGCGCTGAAAGGAAGGACTGTCCGTCCTTGGTGATGAAGGACAAGGGGTAGGCCGTGAACCAGACGGGTGCACGCTCCACGGCTGAGCGCGGATTCGGCCTGGCATAGGAGTTTTGCCACATGCTGGCCTGCCCGGACAATTGCCGGGCCATGGTGTTGGCGTCACCCAGCATGGATTGGTTTCTGAGCCAGTCCACATAGGTGGAGTTCAGGCCGTCGAATTCCAAGGAGGGCCGGGCGGCGAAGAATTGCCGCCTCCGGGCGATCGGCCGCAGTGCCTTGGGGCGAGCTGGATAGAACTGTTCGTCAAACGTGATTTCCGCCGGTTCGCTTGCGGTTTCATCGGGCGTTTCCTGTGGCGTCTCCTCCGGATTTTCTTCCGAAGTTTCGCTGATTTCTGACACGCTCTCGTTGACTGCAGGCTCCCGCACAGTTTTCTCCTTTACGTGGTCGCCGCGTCAACGCCGACCGTCCGAGGGGGTCGTTCAAGAGGTCACGTACCCGGGCTTGCCCGGACTATTCATGCTAGTCCGGGGAGCCTGCCGTTTGTCTAACCCGGGAACAAGTAAGTCTCGTTATTATGTGTTGGGTTGACCTTGGTGGTGCTGCGGTTTAGCCAAACTGTGCCTCGTGGAGATCGGAGAACAATGAGAATCGTTGTGATCGGCGGCAGCGGCCATATCGGGTCCTTCCTTGTCCCCAGGCTCGTGCGGGGTGGTCACGAGGTCATCAACATCAGTCGCGGGACCAGCGCGTCCTATGCTGATGTCCCCGAATGGCAGCAGGTCCGCCAAGTGGTCGCTGACCGGGAGCAGGAGGACCGAGAGGGCAGCTTTGGTGACCGGGTAGCGGCGCTGGGTGCCGACGTCGTGGTTGACCTGATCTGCTTCACGCTCGAATCAGCCACTGCGCTGGTTGAAAGTCTCCGAAACGAGGTGGGGCATCTGCTGCACTGCGGCTCCATTTGGCGGTACGGCGTCAGCTTGAAGTTGCCCCTGACCGAAGGAGCCTCGTCCGCGGAAGGAGCCGCGTGCGCCGCCGAGCCTCTGGACGAGTACGGGATCCAGAAGCGCGACATTGCCCGCATGCTCAAGGAGGAGACTGCTTCCGGAGGTTTGGCCACAACATCGATTCACCCCGGCCACATCGTGGGCCCCGGCTGGCAGCCGATCGGACCGCTGGGCAATCTGGATCCTGGGGTTTGGCAGACGATTGCGTCCGGGCAGACACTTCAGGTTCCCGGAAGCGGGACAGAGTCGATGCACCATGTGCATGCCGACGACGTCGCGCAGGCCTTCGAGAAAGCCATCCGGAAACGGGACGCTGCAGCCGGTGAGGACTTCAATATTGTCGCTCCCACCGCGTTGACTGTTCGGGGTTACGTGGGCATCGCTGCTTCCTGGTTCGGGCAGGAACCCCGCATGGAAACCGTCAGCTGGGAAGAGTTCCGCCGGAACACCACGCCGGAATCTGCCGATATCAGCTGGGCGCACCTCTCCCGGAACCACTGCATGTCCATTAACAAGGCCACGTCGCTTATTGGGTACGCGCCGGCGTATGAGCCGGAATTGGCGGTGCACGAATCCGTGCAATGGCTCATCGACAACGGGCAGCTCCGAGTGCCGAACCTGCTGCCCTAAGCCTGTACAACTCCTACCCGAAGCCTGAAGCTTAAGGGGCACAAGGGGGAGCTATATGTACAAGGTGCCGAACAAGGAAGTCACTGACAGTCGGCTTGACCATGGATTCTTCATCCTCGGCGGAGCAGCAGCAGTGTGGCTGGCTTTCCTGCTGGTGGGGGAGAGCTTCCATCTGGGGTGGGGGCAGTTGTGGTTTTCTGTCGTGTTTTGGGCGTTCCTCGCGTACCTGCTGTTGCCCCGGCTACATCGGATCCTGACCACCATCTACGTGCCCGGCTACTTCATTGGCCGCGCGCGGACCAGCGACGGCCTGCTCGGTGACCCCGTCAACGTTGCTTTGCTGGGTGCCGAACCCCAGATCCACGCGATGATGAGGTCCGGCGGCTGGACCATGGCCGACGACGTCACTTTCGCCAGCAGCCGGCGCATCATCAGCTCCACCATCTTCAGGCAGAGCTACACGGAGGCGCCGGTCAGTCCCCTTTATCTTTTCGACCGCCAACAGGACTTCGCGTACCAGCAGGAGGTCAATAACACCCCTGGCAAACGCCACCACGTCCGCTTCTGGCGTTGCCCCGAGGGCTGGCTCCTGCCGGGCGGCCACAAAGTGGATTGGCTGGCGGCGGGCACGTACGACCGTAGCGTGGGCTTCTCCCTGTTTACCCTGCAGATCACGCACAAGATTGAACAGAACACCGACGTTGAACGGGACCACATCGTTTCTACCGTTTCGGCCGCTGAGCCCGCTGTGACTGTGCAGGTCATCGAGGACTTCTCCACCGGGTATCACACGCGCAATGGCGGGGGTGACTCCATCTCCACCGACGGCGACTTGCCGATCATCGATGCACGCCGTGTCCGGGTCCCCTCGGATCAGCCGCCCGGCCGCACCGACAGCAGGGACAGGCGGCCCGCCCCCATCTTGATGGGCGCTGCTTTGGTGGTGGCCAGGGCGGTGGCGGCACTGGTCCTGGCGATCACCTTGTTCACCTCCGGGGGCGAAATATCCGGGCTCACCTTCGATGACGACTCGTCAGACCCGCAAAGCACGACGGCGGCAATCGCCTTGATAGCGGCTGTGGTCCTGATGTTCGGGCTGGGTGAAGTTTTCCTGGCCTGGCGCATCTTCCTTGGGAGCAACGGCGCACGCGTGATTGCCATGGGCTTGAGTTCCATCTCGATCCTGGTCCAGGCAATCGACTATTCCACGGGCAGCGCAAACATCACCCTCGAAGCCGGCCTCTCCGGCCTCGCCACTGACATCCTGGTGCTCCTGGCACTGTCCAGCCAACGTGCCCGCGTGTATGCAAAGCGACAGCGCATTCCGGCGGTCCCGGCGTCGGTAGTTGGCCGGCGCGTGGCTTCCTGACCCACTTTGGGGGCCGCCTAGGTCCGACGCGCCGTCGTTCGCGGCGTGTCGGGGTGGTTTCAGATCCAAAGCGGGTGGTGAAGCTACACGCCTTGGTCAGCGCCGCTACTCCCCGGGAGCGCTTTTAGCTTGTTGGGGCCGGATCAATAGACTGACTGGGCCGACCATGTGTGCAAAATAGCACCGCGCTTTGGCTTGATTCGAAAACGAATTGGGGACCCACGCTTTGACTGCAAATCCGAAAATCACCGTTGTTGTGCCTACTTACAATGAGCGGGAAAACCTACCTCTTCTCATTGACCAGCTCGGCTCACTGGGGAGGCAGGATCTCAAGGTGCTGATTGTGGATGACAATTCGCCGGATGGAACCGGGGCCGTCGCTGATCAGCTGGCTAAAGAATCCAACGGGACGGTGTCGGTCCTGCATCGGAAGGAAAAAGATGGGCTGGGCCGGGCATATGTGGCAGGCATGACCCGTGCCTTGGCTGAGAACGCAGACGTCATCATTCAAATGGACGCGGACCTGTCCCACCCCGTGTCGGCCATTCCCACGATGCTTGACCGTATCCGCACCTCCGGCGCCGAGGTGGTTATCGGCTCACGCTATGTTGCCGGTGGATCTACGGCGACAGAATGGCCTTGGCACCGAAAGGCACTCTCTGCATGGGCGAATTTCTACGTGGGTGTAATTCTGGGTTTGAAGGTGAAAGATTCCACAGCGGGATTCAAAGCGTGGACAGCCTCCGCTCTCCGCCAAGTTGATGTGGCGTCGATTCGAAGCGATGGCTACTCATTCCAGGTTGAGATGAATTACCGGGCGGCCCGGGGGAGCCTGAAAATCGTCGAGGTGCCCATTCATTTTGAAGAACGGGTGGAGGGCGCTTCCAAGATGAATATCCGTGAACAGCTGGAGTCCGCGCTGACGCCGTGGAAGCTTCGGTTTCAAAAATAGGGTGTGCTGTCACCACCAACTTTGAACCCGGGAGGCTTGAACACGCCCGGCATCGCGGCGTGTCGCCTCGCTGGGAAAACCAAAGTGGGTTGTGACGGCACACAGCTAGGAACCCAGCCACCCATAAAAGCTCGACGGCGGCACTCAAGGTGAGTGCCGCCGTCGTGTGCTTCAGCGGATGTGACAGAGCGTCAGCGTGAAGCTGTAGGGATGTGAGAGAGCGTTACGCAGTGACCGCCAGGGCATCGATCTCCACAAGCATGACCTCGTGCGGCAGATCAACGAACACGGTGGTGCGGCTCGGCAGCAAACCGCTGGGAACGTTCTCCCGGATGAACTCGCCGTAGACCTCATTCATGGCGGCGAAGTCGTCGCGGGTGGTGAGGTAGACACGGAACATGAGGACGTCTTCAACGGAAGATCCGCCGGCTTCGAGGATGGCCTTGACGTTCTCCAGGGTGCGACGGGTCTGGACGCGGACGTCGCCCTCGCCGATGTACTGGTTGGTGGCGGGGTCCATGGGGCCCTGGCCGGAGACCTGGAACATGCCGCCCTTCTTGATGCCCTGCGAGAATACGTGCGCCGGGGCGGGGGCGTTTTCGGTCAGTACTACGGTTTTTTCACTCATGCTGAGTTCCTTTCGTGGCTGATCCAGCCGAGGTCGTTGGAGATGGCCTCGGTGCTGGCTTTGAGGTCGGGCAGCAGCTCAAGCAAGCCTTCATAGCTGAGCATCACTACCGGTACCGAACAAGAGGCTGCGGCAACAACAGCGCCGCTGGCGTCGCGGATGGGGGCCGCGATGCAGTGCACGAAGGCTTCGTGCTCAGCGTTGTCGTGGGCCCAGCCCTGTTCCTTGACCTGCTCGAGTTCGGCCAGTAAGGCCTCCGGCGAGGTCAGGGTGTTCTCGGTAACTTTGACGTAGTCCAACCCCGCGGCGATCTTTTCCTGCCGGCTGCGCGGCATATCGGAGAGGAGGACTTTGGACACAGCGGCCGAGTGCAGCGATGCAGTCAGGCCGATGCGCGAGTACATGCGGACGGGATGGTGCGACTCGAACTTGTCGATGTACACCACCTCATTCCCTTCAAATGCGGCGAGGTGCACAGTGTGCCCGGTTCGGCCGTTGAGTTCGGCCAGGTGCGGATGCGCCACTTTGCGGATGTCCCGCTGTTCCAAAGCCAGCGATGACAGTTCAAAGAGCTTGGAGCCGAGCATGAACCGTTGGTCTTCGTCCCGCACCACGAAGCGCTTTTCTTCCATGGCGTGCAGGAGCCGCATCACGGTGGTCTTGTGCACGGCGGCCTTGGACGCGAGCTCGTCCAGGGTTGCTGGCTTTGCGGCGAGTTCGCCGAGCAGGTCGATGGCTCGCATGAGGCTCTGGCTCACGATGTCACGCTCCGGTTCTGGTGTTGAATTGTCCGTCTTCAACATGGATAGCAGCCCACGCGTCATCCGAAGAATCGAGAATGACTGCGAGCTCGGCGGCGTGGGGCAGCGGACCGCGATCACCGTGGACAGTCAGGGTGCACGCTGCGGCTACATGTCCGCGCCGGAGGCTTTCCTTTTGGCCCAGACCGAACAGCATGCCGCTGAGGTAGCCGGCGGCGAACGAGTCGCCGGCGCCAACAGGTTCGACGACGGCGACGGACAGTGCGGGCACCTCTTCCCGGGTGCCGGTCCGGTCCAAGGAGATGGCGCTGATCGCCTCGTTCTTGATGACCAGCACCTTCGGATCCGGCATCATGCGGCGAAGTTCTGCTTCATCGGTGGTACCGAAGGCGTGTTCGGCTTCGTCTTTCCCAACGAGCACGACGTCGGCCAGGTTCGCCAGGCGCTGCAGGACAGAGCGGTCCTGGCCTGCCCAGAGGGCTTCGCGCCAGTTGACGTCGAAGCTGATGATCCGGCCATTGCGAGGTGTGGTGAGGATTGCTTCCAACAGGGAAAGGCACTCGGGGGAGAGGGCAGCGGTGATTCCACTCAGGTGGATGAGTGCAGCGTTCTCAAGCAACGAGGAAACGGCGGGATTGGAAAGTGTGTTCCGTCCCATGGCCGACGCCGCGGATCCTTGCCGGTAGTACAAAACCGAACTGCCGCCGTCGGGGTCCGTATCCTGCGCCGGGACCTTGACGTACAGGCCCGTGGGCAAGGACTCGTCCACTTCCACGCCGGAGATTCCCACGCCGTGATCCTGGAGCTCGTGCAGGATCCGGGTGCCGAAGCCATCGTGGCCCACCCGGCTGACCCAGTGCGCGTCCAGGCCCATGGCTGCCAAACCGATGGCGACGTTGGATTCCGCGCCGCCGATGCCGAAGTGGAGTTCCGTTGCCAGGTGCAGGGGGACGGCGTGGACAGGGGTAAGCATGGCCATGGTTTCGCCCACGCATACAGCTGAAAGCATCGTTCTCCCACTAGTTCGTGCGCTTCTCAGCGGCCTTGACTCTCGATCCGCCACCATGTTAGACATATCACCAGCAGGTTTGCAACCAGCGTTGCAAAATACGCAACGCATCAGAATTACCCGGCAACCCCACAACGCAGCTTCAAGAACGCAGCACCGCGAAGGGAATGAAACGCGTGAACACCTCCGAAGCCATCTCGGCATCCGCTGTGTCAGGCCTGGCTGAACGCCGTCTCGACTGGCGTCACAAAGCTGTGCCCGCAACCGCGAACGGCACCACCCACGCGGACTTCCTCGCCGCCAAGCACACGCTCGCTGACCTCCAGACGCCGCTGCTCACCCTCGATGCCGGAGCGCTCCGCGCCAATACCGATCGGCTGGCCGACTGGTGCAGAGACCACGGTGTCTTGCTCGCCCCGCACGGCAAAACCACCATGTCGCCGCAGCTCTGGACCCAGCAGCTCGACCGAGGCGCCTGGGGCATTACGTTGGCGAACTTCGCACAGCTCCGCGTGGCCCGCGAGTTCGGCGTGAGGAACCTGCAGCTCGCCAACAGCCTCACGGATCCGCACGCCATTGAGTGGGTTGCCCGCGTTGCCACGCCGGACGCGCCCATCCTTTCCTGGATCGATTCCTTGGGGACCGTGGACGTCATCAACCGAACGCTCGCCGGCAGTGATGCTGTGCTGGACGTCCTTGTGGAGCTCGGCGCGCACGGTGGCCGGACCGGTGCCCGCTCTGTGGAGGCTGCCATGGAGATTTCCCGCGCTGTTTCCGAGTCACCAAACCTGCGTTTGGTGGGCGTCAGCGGCTATGAAGGCTCCCTCGCGCACACAGCGGACGACGCCGGATTGGCCGCCGTTCGCGGCTATCTCGCCCAGATGCGGCTGCTTCACGAGGAACTGCTCGCCGCAGGGTTGTATGGCGCCAACAAAGTGATCATCACTGCAGGGGGCAGCGCCTACTTCGACGACGTCGTGACCGTCCTCTCCCCGTGCATCAGCACCGGCGCTGAACTTGGCGGACCCGCTGTGGACCTCATGATCCGCAGCGGCGCCTACATCATCCACGACGACGGTTTCTACCGCGGAATTTCGCCATTTTCCCGCGAGGGCGGCCAACCCTTCAAAGCCGGCATGTACGGCTGGGCAAGGGTTGTGTCGCAGACTGAACCCGGCCTCGCCATCCTCGACGCCGGGAAACGCGACCTCCCGTTCGACGAAGGCCTGCCCGAACCGCAGTTCATTGGACCTGTTCTGGGCGGGGCAATGGAGCCGCTACTTGGCGCCCGGATCACCTCGGTCAACGATCAACACAGCTTCATGACCTATGACGCCACCTCCACCACGGTCCGTCCCGGCGACGTCGTCCGGCTGGGCCTCTCCCACCCGTGCACCGCGTTCGACAAGTGGACCGTCATTCCAGTGCTCGCGGACAGCGGGTCCGCCGAAGGCCCAGGTAACCAGACCGTCGTCGACCTCATCCATACCTTCTTCTAGGACCATGCCATGAAGACCCTCATCAGCAATGCCACCTTGGTGGATGGAACGGGAACAGACCGGCGCCGTGCGGACGTCCTGCTGGACGGAGCGGTGATTGCCGCCGTCGTCGACGCCGGAAGGCTCGACGCCGATTCCCTCAGCGAAACCGGCACGGACCGCGTCATCGATGCCACGGGCCTTGTCCTGAGCCCGGGTTTCATTGACATGCACGCACACTCGGACCTGCAGCTCCTGGTGAACAGGGACCACTACCCCAAGCTCAGCCAAGGTGTCACCACCGAACTGCTGGGCCAGGATGGCTTGTCCTACGCGCCCGTGGACGATGCCACCCTGGCCGGCGTCCGCGAGAAAATCGCCGGCTGGAACGACAACCCGGCCGACTTCGACTGGAACTGGCGGACCGTGCGCGAGTATCTGGACCGACTCGATGCAGACGAAAACGGTGGCCGCATCGCCACCAACGCCGCCTACCTTGTTCCCCAAGGAACCGTCAGGGCCATGGTGATGGGATTCGCCGAAGGTGACCCCACGCCGGAGCAGCAGCGGCAGATGCAGGACGTCATCCGCACGGCGATGGAGGAAGGCGCGGTGGGAATGTCCTCAGGCCTGACCTACACGCCGGGCATGTATGCGCAGACCGAGGAACTGGCTGGGCTCTGCCGGACCGTGGGCGAGCTCGGGGGTTTCTACGCGCCGCACCATCGCTCCTACGGCAAGGGTGCCCTGGGTGCTTACGCTGAGATGATTGGGCTGAGCCGCGACACCGGCTGCGCACTCCATCTATCCCACGCCACCATGAATTTCGCGGAAAACAAGGGCCGCGCCGGGGAACTCCTGGACCTGATCGACGAAGCGCTGGACCACGGCGTGGACATCACCCTGGACACCTACCCGTATCTTCCCGGCGCCACCACGTTGAGCGCGATCCTGCCGAGCTGGGCGTCATCGGGCGGGACAGAGGCAACGTTGGCGCGGCTGGCCGACCCGACAACCCGGGCACGCATCCGGGAAGCCGTGGAGATCTACGGCTCCGACGGCTGCCACGGCGTGGTGGCCGAGTGGGACACCCTGGAAATCAGCGGCGTACAGAACCCGGCGCTCGCGGGCTACGTCGGCAGAACCATCAGGGACATCGCTTCAGAGACCGGCGAAGATCCGTTCGACGTTTTCGCACAGATCCTCACAGAAGACCGCCTCGGCACAGGCATCCTCCAACACGTCGGCCACGAGGAAAACGTCCAGGCCATCATGAAGCACCGAACCCACACCGGCGGCAGCGACGGACTCCTGGTCGGCGCCAAGCCACACCCGCGAGCCTGGGGCACGTTCCCGCGCTACCTCGGCCACTACTCACGTGACCTCGGACTCCTGAGCCTTGAGGACATGGTCCATCACCTCACGGGCCGGCCCGCCGCACGACTCAAGCTCCATAACAGGGGACTCGTTCGGGAAGGCTACGCGGCCGACGTCGTGCTTTTCGATCCGGAAACCGTCCGCGATGAAGCCACTTTTGAGAATCCACGCCAGGCCGCCAGCGGCATCCAGTACGTCTTCGTCAACGGCACGGCAGCGATCGACGGCGGCAAAGCCACCGGTGCCCGCGCCGGCCGGGCCCTCCGTCGCAGCAGCGACGGCCTCACCAGAGAAGGACAGCATGACTCCTGAACAATTCCTCCAGCAGCTCGAAGCCGACCGAACCCTGGCCGTGGTCCGCGCCCCGTCCATCACGGACGCCGCGGATCTTTGCCGGGCACTGTCCGACGGCGGCATCCGCAGCGTCGAACTGACATTCACCACCCCGGATGTGCTCAAGCACGTCCAGCGCGCGGCGGAGACTGCGGCGGAGCATGGTGCCGCCGTCGGAATTGGCACCGTGATGACCGCTGACCAAGCCCGTGCAGCGATCGACGCCGGTGCGCAGTTCCTGGTGACGCCCGGCCTTCGCCCCGAGGTGGCCGCCGTTGCAGTCGCCGCCGGCATCCCGTTCAGCCTCGGTGCCATGACCCCCACGGAGGTGGCGCAGGCCTTGGACCTGGGCTCGGCCGCCGTCAAGATTTTCCCCGCCCGCCAGCTCGGCCCGGCGTATTTGAAGGATCTGCAGGGCCCGTACCCGGGCATCCGCTTGCTGCCTTCGGGGGGCATCGACGCCTCCAACGCCAAGAGCTACCTCGACGCCGGTGCTGCCGCAGTCTGCTGCGGCACCAGCGTAGTCCCGCCCGCAGCGGTTGCTGCAGGTGACTGGGCAGACATCGCGGCACGTGCCGCAGCCTTCACCGGCACCCTCAAGTAGGACTTACCCAGAAAGACTCGTCATGACTGAATTCCTTGAATGGCTGCGGCACGACACCGCCGGCCTGCTCCTCCTGGCAGGTGCCGGCATCGCCCTCCTGCTGTTCCTGATCATCAAGGTCAAGCTCGAACCGTTCATCGCCTTGGTGGGAACCGGTGTGATCGTGGCTCTGGTGGGCGGGATTTCCGTGGAGGCCCTCGTCGGTTCGGCCACCAAAAGCAGCGACGCCCTGATTGAAAAGGGCTTTGCCGGCATCCTTGGCCACATCACGGTAATCATCGGCCTCGGTACCGTCCTCGGTGCCATTCTTGAGCGGTCCGGTGGTGCTGAGGTGCTGCTCGGAAGACTGGTGAAGATCTTCGGCGAAAAGGGCACTCCGTTGGCCATGGGTATCACCGGCTTCGTGCTGGGTATCCCCGTGTTCTTCGACATCGGCATCTTTGTCCTTGCTCCGCTTGTTTACGTCGCCGCAATCCGTGGCGGCAAGTCGCTGGCCCTTTACGCACTGCCGTTGCTCGCAGGACTCTCCGTAACGCACGCCTTCCTTCCCCCGCACCCCGGCCCCGTTGCTGCTGCCGGACTGTTCGGCGTGGACCTTGGCTGGATCATCCTCATGGGCCTCATCTGCGGTATTCCTGCATGGTTCGCTTCGGGCATCCTGTGGGGCACCTGGATCGGTAAGCGCGTCATGGTTTCCGTACCGGAGGATCGGATCGTCCCCGAGTCCGACGCCGCCAAGGGTCACGAACCGTCCATCGGGCTGGTCCTGCTGGCCATCGGCTTGCCCATGATCCTCATTCTCGGCGGCACATTCGGCAACATCTTTGCTCCCGCCGGCACGTTCCGCGATATCCTCCAGTTCTTCGGCAACCCCGCCATCGCGCTGACCGTCGCCGTGCTCCTGGCCATGTGGCTCCTGGGAATCCGCCGCGGCATGACCTCGTCCGAACTCAGCGAAATCACGGGTTCCTCATTGCGTCCCGTGGGCATGATCCTGCTGGTTGTTGGTGCGGGTGCCTTCTTCGGTGCCGTCCTCTCCGCCACTGGTGTTGGCAAGGCTGTGGCGGATACGTTGTCCCAGGCCGGGCTTCCCATCATCCTGTCCGCGTTCGTGATCAGCGCCGGTATGCGCATCGCCCAGGGCTCGGCCACGGTGGCGATCGTGACCACCGGCGGCATCCTGGCTCCAAGCCTCGCTTCGGGGTACTCGCAGCCGCAGCTCGCGTTGATCGTGGTGGCCATCTCGTCGGGCTCCATCATCGCCAGCCACGTGAATGACGGCGGATTCTGGATCATCTCCAAGTACTTCAACATGTCAGTCAAGGACACCCTGAAGACGTGGACCGTGCTCGAAACGGTGCTCTCCATAGTGGGCTTCGGGATGGCGGCGCTGCTGTACACGTTCGTTAGGTGATCCGGCGGCAGGTGAGTTTCCGTCAGGTGAGCCGGCGGCACTCAAGCCAGGTGGCGGCGTCGTGCGCTTCTTCCCGCGAGCTGTACCGTCACCACCCGCTTTGAAATGAGAACGGCCTCGACGCGCCTACAAAAGGGTGTGTCGGGGCCGTTTTGCGTGAAAGAAGGTGGTGGCAGCACGCGGTGCAAACCCTTAATTGAACGGTGAAACCGTCGCTTAAACAAAGAGCTCCGGAGTGCGTTATTGGGGGATACGCACTCCGGAGCGGTCTTTGAGCAGGGGCTCTCGCCGTCCTGCAGTAATTACTCTACGTGCCGTGCGACGCCTTCGCCACCACCTCGAATAAGTACTTTCGCTTTAGTTTTTATGGGCAGCTTCGTGCCTCTTCTTTTGGGGCACAATCAGCACCGGTCGCCTTTGGTGATGACTCAGCCAAGCTGCCACCGAGCCGTTAAGGGCTTCGGAAATCCGGTGTCCCAATCCAAGTTCGGGGGTCCCTACGATGATCATTGACGCATCGATATCCGAGGCCAAGCGACCCAGGGCACGAGCAGGATCACCGGCGAGCAAGCGCAGCGTCCAATCCGCCGTGCCGCCATCCATTGCCTCCGCGATGGCCTTGCCCAGATCACCACGGACGGCAGCGACGTCCTCGTCATCCTTTTCGGGATGCAGCGACATCCGGTGAGTCTCGCGCGAGGGGTCCCACTCCACCAGGTAGCTGGCCTCATCCACATAAGCGCAAACCAGCGGCACGCCCATTTGTTCGGCGAGGATCCTTGCAGTCTGGAGGACCTCCACATGCTGATCCGGCAGCACTCCGACCACCAAGGGGATCCGTCCGCTGAAACCTTCCGCAGCCATACCCTTATTGTTGCGCTGCGGCGCGTCCTTGAACAGCTACTTGGGCTCATCGGACCCTTGTAGACGTTCCTGACGCGGCCTACGGTTAATCCGGGTCCACGGCTCATCCGAAGGAAGGCGGTCCGCGATGGAAATCTACATGTGGTGGCTCGATCTGCACTTGGACAGCAAGGAATGGCTGCGCGAAAACCTGCGCGCCGAAGAACTGCCGCTGCAGGTGCTGCAGCACATTGCCGAGGCCGGCGGGCCTCATCCGGACAAGGTCAGTGGTGTGCTGACCGTTGCGGATTGGGACTTCATCGAGACCCAGTCAGAATTCGTGGACTGACGGAGTTCGTGGAGTTACGGGGCCTCTCCCCAGCGGGGTGGCGGTTCCCCGTGAGGTCGCTAGGCGCAGCCCGCGGCTGGCCGAGCGGCTGAGACGATGACCTGGGCGGCAGTGTCCGGACCAAGTGAAGGGCTCTCTTGAGTTTGGGCCACGGTCTGCGCAGGCCTCTGCTTGGCCCGCATCCGGAGGAGGGCTACGGCTGAAATCAAGAACCAAGCCACGTTCGTCACTACGGAAGGCCATGCTCCATGGAGCGTGCCGTTGACGATGAAGGCGCACGAACCAAAGAGATTCACGGTCTGGAAGGTGCTGCCCGCCTGCAACCAGCCCATGGACACCGCCATATAGCCGCCGAGCATCGCCACTGCGCCGGCCCAACCGGTAATTTCGAACAGCAGTTCCATGGGAGTCCTTTCAGAATTTGGGCATTCCGAATGAAGCCGACGGGCGGCGTTCGATCCGGGATGGGGGCTTGATTCGTAGTCGGTATTGGGCGACTGAATCGTGCTTTTGAGTCAATATTGAGTGACGAACTCGTTTAGTTCAATTGCAATATTCTGAAGCCGGTGTTTAGGAGTGCTTAACATGGAGATGGACCCCCGCCGGCTGCTCGTGCTTCTTGCTGTCGCGCGCACTGGAGGCGTCCTTGCGGCAGCTGATGAATTGCGGATTACGGCCTCCGCAGTGTCGCAGCAACTGAGCAAACTCGAGAACGAGGCAGGGCAGGCGCTACTCCTCCGCACCCCCAAAGGCTCAGTACTCACCCCCGCAGGCCTGGCAATGGCAGAGGCGGGGGAGGAGATAGAACGGGCGCTCAACGTGGCCCGGGCCCGGATGCAAAGCGAAGTCAATATCGCGGGAGTGGTGCGGGTGGGCGGATTCACCAGTTTCATGCGCACCGTGGTCATCCCGCGCCTTCCGGAATGGCGCAGCCAATACCCCCAGTTGCAGATTCAGATCGTTGAGGACAGTTTTCCAGCTCTGATGCGGCTGCTCCGGCAGCGGCAGCTCGACGCTGTTGTGATTGAACAGGATTCGACGGCGGCGGAGCAGCGTCCGATGGCGGCCGGAATGGTCCAGGAACCCCTGTTGGATGAGCCGTGGAAGCTCGTGGTGCCCGCAGGAAGCCTGCTCGGCACGGACAACATTGACCTGAGCCGCTTGCACTTGCCGTGGCTGGGAGTCGAGCCATCAGCGGCAAACACTGCAGTACTTGGGCGCCTCCGTCACTCGACGGGGGCCCGGATTGAAACTGTTCATCAGTATCACGACACACTCACCGCGCTGGCACTCGTCGCTGCTGGTGAGGGAGTTGCGATTGTGCCCACTCTGGCGCTGACGGGCGTCGTCCATGACCAAGTGGACATCCTGGATGTTCCGGGCCTGGGAACCCGGCACATCGCGTTGCGTCGCTTCGACCGGAGAAAGGCCGCGAGCCTGCCCTTGGACACGGTGGCCCGCCTGCTTCGGGAGTCGGCGGCCGCGTTCGACACCCGTTCGGGTTCCTGACCTGTCCCGCCACCAAAGACGGGACAGGTCAGGACCGGTCAGGCAGACTGCACCCGGGCAGGCGTCAGCTAGTTCAGCGCAGGCGTGTCGGTAGGGACTACGCCCGAACCATAGAGGTCCGTGGCCAAGTCCCGAAGGGCCCGCAGAGCCACCCGCTGGGTAAACGGACCATAGGAAACGCGGGCCACACCAAGTTCCTGAAGCTCGGCTGCCGGGAGGGCGCCGGGTGCGCCAATCACGGAGAGCTTCCCGTGTCCGAGGCCTTCAACCAGAGGTTCGATGACCTCACGGGTCATGGCACCGGGCACGAAGACCAGCGAAGCGCCGGCGTCGAGGAAGGCGCGTCCCCTGACGATGGCGTCCTCAATGCTGTCCTTAATGGGACGGTCCCCACCACGGGCAATCGCGTCAGTGCGTGCGTTCAGCTGGAACGCGACGCCTTCATCCGCGGCGGCCGAAATGATGGCCTGCACGCGGGCAACGGCTTCGTCGAAGGGCCGCAGGCGGTCCTCAACATTCGCCCCAACCACGCCGATGCCAATCGCCCGGCGGATGGTCTCGGCAGGGTCCTCGTAGCCGTCGTCCAGGTCTGCAGTGACCGGGTGATCCACGGCGTCGACAATTCGCTTGACACCATCCAGCGCAACGTCCAACGGCATGCTTCCGTCGGCATAGCCAAAGGCTGCAGCAATGGAATGCCCTGCTGTGGCGATGGCCTTGGTTTCAGGAAGTTCTGCAACAGTGCGGGCACTGACGGCGTCCCACACATTAACCACGCTCAGGATTTCCGGTGCCTCGTGCAGGGCTTTCAGCTGTTGCGCACGTACGTTGGTGTTTGCTTCAGTCATCGTTGCTCTCCATCATCGTTGTTCTCGGTCATCCACGCAGGGGAACTCTCACTTGCCACCCACAGCCTAGGCATAACGTCACACAACGCGATACCAGGCGCTTGCAGTGGGAGCGGGCAGGACGGGTGACAGCATCAATATCGAGTGCAAAACGGGCCGTAAGAAGAGGTTACGGGTGAGGCCCGACACTATGTCCATGTACTACGGCCCTTGGTGAAACTCAGGCAGTGAAATTTCCGCTGGGTCTGCGCCGACAACCCTGTTACGTCCTTGGGCCTTGGCGCTATACAGCGCGGCGTCTGCCACTTTGATCATGAAATCCAGGTCTGGAGCCTCAGTACCAGTGGACGTGACGCCATAGCTGACTGTGGGAAACGGCAAGCCTTCCGGATCTTGCATGGCAGATAGGCGGTGGCTGATCTCCGAGGCAATGGCTTCAGCCCGCTGTTGCGTCGCCCCGGGCAGCAACAGGATAAATTCTTCTCCGCCGTATCGCCCAACAAGGTCGGTTGACCTCACCGAAGCGGTGCAGGCCTCAGCGAAGGCACACAAGGCGGCGTCCCCGGCCGCATGTCCATGTTCATCATTGACGGCTTTGAAGTAATCGAGATCGGCCAGGATCAAGGCACCACCTCGTTGGGAAGACGGACCTGACAGTTCCTTGGCAGCCAGGCCAAGGAAGGCGCCCCTGTTTAACAGACCGGTGAGATGGTCCCGTTCGGCGCGTTCCCTGAGTTTTGTGATCAGGTGGTTATTGCTGAGCGCGTTCATGGTGAAGGACAGCGACACCAGGAGAATAAGGTGCACCAGCGCGGCCGGCGCATAGCTGAAGATGGTCCGGAAGAGATTCCCATCAGGCCCTTCCAGGACAAACGTGATTGCCCGGCCCAAGTAGTACAGGGAGGTAAATGCTGCCGTGAGGGCCAGGAACTTGGTGGCCCGGGAATGGGTTGATTTCGTGAACCACAATTCTGCCGCAGACATGCCAAGGCCTGCCGCCGTCAGACCCAGATAGACCAAACCACCGGACCAGAGACTGGATTCCGCGTTGTCCATCACCGACGCAACGTAGGTGATTAGTGGGGCCGGTGCCAACTGCCAAGCGCTGACTTTACGGTTCCGAAGTTTTCGTGCTCCTGCCCAGACGCTGAATGCTCCGGCGACCACCAGCGCTTTGCCGGGCGGATTGGCCCACGTCAGTAAGGAGGTTCCATTGAGCAGGAAGGCGCAATTTCCGGCAAAGAAAAGGCACAGGGCTACCCGCCACCAATCGGTGAACGGTGACCGGAGGCGTCGGGAGGAGACGCAGGAGAGAACTATCAGGGTTAGGATGACGGCGCCGAGGACCATTCTTACGGAGAACGGGTCCAGGACTATCGCTCCCTCTTGCATCGAGACTGCAATCATGGCTCGGTTCCGCTTACCGGCCGACCACCGCGAAATTCCCTTTTGTTGGTCTCATGGCTCTTTGACCTCGCGAAACATGTATTCCCCCAGTAAGTTGTTGCGGCCTCTTGACCGCAAAACCACAGTCAAGCACGTTTTCTCCAATCAGTAGACAACGGCCGCCACATCAGGCGGAAAAAGTTTTTTCGATTTTCGCGTCACGATTCGGAGTTTGGGCGCACTGTAACCGTAAGGAAGGTTTTGCTCGGAAATCGGACTATCCACATAGGCCCAAAAAACCGTTGCCACCCATACGCCCTGATGGTTCGATGGGGATCATGGCTACTGCAGAGAGTTACGTCATCGCGATCGGGACCAAGAAAGGACTGTGGCTGGCAACCAGCCCGGACCGCAAAGAATGGTCCCTCTCCGGCCCGCACTTCCTGATGAGTGAGATACCCAGCATCGGGATAGACACGCGGAACGGCACTACACGAATCATGGTTGGCGTAAGATCCGAACACTGGGGTCCCACAGTGGCCCACTCCGACGACCTTGGCGCCACATGGACCGAGCCCGAGCAGGGCGCCATCAAATTTCCGGACGGTACGGACGCCGCGCTGGAACGCATCTGGCAGATATACCCCGACGCCGACTCCCGACCAGGTGTGGTCTGGGCCGGTTGTGAGCCCATTTCGGTGTGGAAATCAACCGACGGCGGCGAACACTTCGAGCTGAACCGCGGACTTTGGGACCACCCCCACCGCAGCGAGTGGGGTGCCGGCTACGGCGGAGCGGCCGCACACTCCATCGTGGTTGATCCGTCAGGCGAGAAGGTCCACATCGCCATGAGCACGGGCGGCGTTTACAGATCGCTCGACGGCGGTGCCTCCTGGGAGCCCCGCAACAAGGGAATTTCGGCCTACTTCATGCCCGATCCCAACCCCGAGTTCGGCCAGTGCGTTCACAAGATCGCGGCGGATGCCGCCGTCGAGAATCGTTTGTACGCGCAGAACCATCACGGGGTGTACCGCACGGACGACGGCGGCGAGAACTGGGATTCAATCGCGGACGGGTTGCCGGCGGATTTTGGGTTCGTCATGCTGACCCATCCGCGCCGCGAGGGCACCGCTTGGGTGATCCCGTTGAAAGCGGACGGCGAACGCATCCCGCCGGACAGCAAGCTCAGCGTCCACCGCACAGACGATGCCGGCGGAACGTGGAAAGAACTGCACACGGGCCTTCCGGACCACGAATACAACGCCGTGCTCAGGGACGCCGCTTCCGTGGACACCGCCGAACCAACCGGCGTGTACTTCGGAACCCGCGGGGGTGCCGTGTATGCCAGTGCTGACGAGGGCGAGACGTTTACTGAAGTGGCCTCGCACTTGCCCGACGTGCTGTGCGTGCGTGCCGCCGTCGTGGTTGGCGCATCTGCCGGCACCGAAGAAAAAGCCAGCGCCCCGGTGCTTGGGTAGGCCCGGGGTGGCTGAGTTTACGGTCCTGCTACCTGGTGTCCTGCAGCCCCTCGTTGGCGGACAGTCCTATCTGACTGCGTCCGCCGACGGGGCTGTGACCGTTGGACAGTTGCTGGACTCGGTAACCGGAGATTATCCGGTGCTGGCCAGGCGTTTACGTGATGAAACCGGGGCGCTGCGCCGCTACGTGAATATTTACGTGAACGGTGATGAGATCCGGCGGATGAAAGGTCTTGAAACGGAGGTTGCGGCTGGCCAGGAGGTCTTGATCATCCAATCCGTGGCTGGCGGCTGAGAGGCGTTTGGGGTCAAGCCGGATCAGGCGACGCGCCAAACACTGCATTCGTCAGTATTGATGGCTTTCCGCATTCCGGAGGCGTGGTCCATGATCCACACCACGCCGATTCCCGGAGCCGTTTCCTGGACGCGTCCGCGGCGGATCACTACGTCATCGTAAGCGGGCCCTACGGACAGGCGGGCTTCGATCTCGTCTCCGCGGTGGAGCTGGCTGATAGCACGTATACGTGTTGTGTGAGTGGTGGCTTCCTTCAGCATGGTTTCCTCCTGGCTGGAGCTGGTGCCTGCACTTGCCGGCTATTCCAGTGTGGCGCGGCAATGTTGCCACGGTATTTCGGCCCGGTTAGGGTCCCGTTAGCATTCCGGGATGGTTGGGTTTCCACGCGGCCAGCCCCGCCTGCCGGGCTCGCCGCCTGCCCGGTTGTAGCCTGATCTCGGTTGTTGAGTCTCACAGCAACCACAGGCTCCGTCCCCGGGGAGATCAAATGGGTATGCTACGGCGAACAATCGCGTTGTCTACAGGCTTGGTGGTTTTTGCTACCGGCCTGTTTTTCGTACAAACCCCCGCGACGGCGGTGCCGTTGCCCGGGCCGGACAACCCAAATGTCCAGTTCGTGGAGGGAACCCCGCACTCTGAGCATACGTTCGAGGTTCCCCCCGAGCTCGCCACCCCGTTCAACACGTCACCCGACGCCGGTCCGGCAGTGGTGGGGCCCAGTGGCGACATCCGGGTACGGCTGGTCACTGCCAAACTAGCGGACAACACCAATACGGTGTCCATGACGGGCGCGGAACAGGCTGTTGCGGCGTCCAGCAACTATTGGAAAGCGATGACAGCCAACAAGCTGTCCATGACGGTGAGCACCAAGGTTGCCGGCCACCAATCCAAGGCGAAGTCCACGGATAGCTACAGCACCATCATGTCCATCATCACCAGTGAACTGAACTGGTCGGCAAGCCCGTACACGGCGCTGGTGATTTTCATTCCTACATCCACTCTGTCCGGAAACGCCCTCGGAGCCGGATACAGCAGCGGAAGCTACAGTGGCCGCGTCCTCCTGCCGCAGATCAGCGGGTTCACGAACAACGTGATAAGCCACGAGTTCGGGCACGTCATCGGCCTCATGCACGCGGACGCGTTGCAGTGCGGAAGTGGAGCGTCCGACGTCGGAGTTGACGGTAGCGGACGATTCACGGATCCCTCCTGCTACATCCGGGAGTACGGCGACACCACGGACATCATGGGGGCAGCGCAATTCGCATCGCCCGTGATCAGCAGCTCGCTGTGGGACTATGCAGGATTGGGCCGTGGTGATGAAATCCGTGATGTTGGCGTCGCTACGGGCGCCAAGACCTACACGCTCAAACCGTGGGGCGGGACTGAAGCACAGCGTGCCATCAAGTTCACCGATCCCATCAGCAAAGAGGTCTACTACCTGGAGTTGCGGCAGGCCGCAGGCTATGACAGTTACCTCGACGACTCGGGAAGGCCGGCCGGAAACAGGGGTGTCAAGATCGTCCAGCGCGGCGGAGCCACCGTCGCTTCGTCCCTGATCCTCATGCCATCCACCAAGCCGTTCCCGGAGCCCTGGTATGCCAGCAACCACGCCTGGCAGGCGGGCAGCACTTTCACCACCTATACCGGCACCCAGGTGACCATCAATTCGGTGTCCACCACATCGGCGTCGGTCACTATCTTTGCCGATCCCAAGCTCACGGCGAAGATCCGCTTCTCGGCGGGCGACTTCGACGGCGACAGGCTCGCCGATGTCCTCACCCGCGAGGCTGACGGCTCCCTGATGCTCTACGCAGGGCTGCCCGGCAACAGGCTTGATAATCCCCGGAAGATCGGCTCGGGATGGAACATCTTCGACGCCATCACCGGCATCGCGGACTTCAATGGCGATCGTCGAGGCGACATCCTGGCGCGCACCAGCGACGGCGTCCTCTGGCTGTATCCGGGTGACGGAAATGGCGGTTTCCTGGCCAAACGGCAGGTCGGTTCCGGTTGGCAGGGCTTCTCGAACCTCATAGGCGTGGGGGACTTCGACGGCGACGCCCGGCCCGACGTCATGGCCACCAAGCCCGACGGCACTCTGTGGCTCTACCCAAGCGACGGCCAGGGGGGCTTCCGTGCATGGTCGCAGATCGGCTCGGGCTGGAATGGCTTCACCAGCATCACTTCTGACGGTTCCTTTAGCGGTGCCGGAGCCGGACTGCTCGCGCGGGCCAGCGACGGCACTCTCTACCTATACCCCGGCAATGGTTGGGGTGGTTTCGCGCCGCGAATCGCCGTCGGAAGTGGCTGGAATGCCGTGGGCGACATCGTGGGCGGGCAAGACTTCACGGGTGACACGCGCTCCGACGTCCTGACGGTGACATCGGCAGGAACCATGCGTCTCTACCCGGGCAGCGGCTCAGGTTTTGCCGAACGCCTGGCCATCGGGGCCGGGTGGAACCAGTTCAGCCAGGTGTGGGAGGCGGGAGACTTCGACGGCGATGCTGTCGCTGACATTCTGGCGCGCGGCACCGACGGCGTCCTGTGGCTTTACCCCGGCAATGGTTCCGGCGCTTTCCTGCCGCGAGTGCAGGTGGGGTCGGGTTGGGGTGCGTTCACTTCGGTCCTCAGTGCAGGTGATTTCGACGGCGATGGCCACCCGGACCTTGTGGCGCGGGCGTCCAACGGGGTGTTGTGGCTGTATCCGACGGATGGTCGTGGTCAGTTCCTGGCGCGTAAGCAGATCGGAACGGGGTGGCAAGGGTTCACTCAACTGCTCGCACCGGGTGATTTCTCAGGTGACGGCAAAGCGGACCTTGTGGCGCGGGCTGCCGATGGAAGCCTGTGGCTCTACCCGGGTAACGGAGTTGGAGGTTTCCAGCCGTGGCGTCAGATCGGCACGGGCTGGAACATCTTCAATTCGCTCATGCAGGGCGGTGACTTCAACGGCGATGGCTGGGAAGACATCATGGCCCGCGGAACCGATGGCGCGCTGTGGTTATACCCGGGTAACGGCAACGGAGGCTTCCTGGCCCGGGTGGCCATGGGGGCTGGATGGAACATCTTTAGTTCCTTCGCAGCCTTGGGTAATGCCTTTACCGGGACAGGCAATCCTTCCGTGGTTGGCGTGGCCGGCGACGGCGCACTATTCCTCTACACAGGTACCGGCCGGGGGGCGTTCCAAACGGTGGTGCTGGACCCGCGATAGGTCTTTGGCAGAGGTGAGATCCGGATTCCATTTTTGTCGTGGCAAGGCACTAGCATTGGCCCTATTCGTCGTGACTGCCACGGCAATCCACTCTTGATCTTGGGGGAAATCCGTGTCTTTTTTGAGGATCTGGCATTGGCGTAAGGCCGCCATGGCCATGATTGCAACACTGACGGCTTCACTGGTGTTGGGGTTGTTTCCTGCGCCGGCCTTGGCTTTGGGCCAAACGACGGTTCCAGCGGAGACCGCAACGGTCAGCGGCACAACGGGCGGTTCGATCAGCGGAACCATTACAGTGCGTTCAGATGTGGATTTGGGGAAGGTAGCTGTCTGGGCCATCAACCTTTACAACCCGGCGAACTCCGGTGGCGCCGTATCGGTGCAGCCTAACGGTACCTATACGATTTCCGGGCTGCAGGCCGGTGAATACAAGGTCTACTTCTATTCCAGCGAGGCCGAGTGGTGGCCCGAGGAAATCTATGGCGGTTCCAACTTCGACACTTTCGTGCCGGTGGCGGTCAACGACGGGCAGCAGGTGACTGGAATCGATCTCCGTATGGGTGGCGGACGGATTCAGGGCAGAGTCGAGATGCCCTATCACGTGGACACGAACACGGTAGTAGTGGAAGCCCTTGACGGTTCGGGTGGGATTGCGGCGTCCGAATATCCGGATTCCACCGGCAATTATGATCTTCGTGGACTACCCAGCGGAGACTACAAGGTCCGGGTCTCCGGCGGTGTACTGCCCACTTGGTATGGCGGTGGCGCGTCTTTCTCTGAAGCGGCAACGGTCTCCATCGCAGGAGAACAAGACGTCTGGAACACCCCAATAAATGCTGACGCTGGCGCGAGCATCAGCGGCTACGTGAATGGGCCCTGGCCCACAGCCGGAACCATCAGTCACCAGATTTCTGTATGGGATCTCGAAGGCAATATCGTCAAGGAAGTCATCGTTGGCCAAAGTGGACGAAGCTTCACAGTGAGTGGCCTACTGCCGGGACAGTACAAGCTTGGCTTGGATATCTTTACTGGTCGCCGGGCCTTCGAGGGGCAGTTCTACAGCGGAATCCTTGAGCATGAGGGTGCTGACGCGGCGCCGGTCATCACACTCGCAGCAAACGAGGAAAAGACGCGATTCGACTTCACTGCCACAAATGGCGGAACTATGACTGGGACGCTTCGCGACCAGCAGGGCCATCCTTTGCCCTTCGCGGTAGTCGAGGCTTACACGCGCGACGGTTCGCTGAGCACCCGAAAAGCCGTCACCGATGCCCAAGGAAAATTCGAGATCACAGGCCTGACCACCGGATCTTATCGTCTTCGTGGCAACACGATGAACGTGCGTTTCGCTGGACTCACCTATTCGGGAAATGTTGCTGAGCAATCCGAGGCGAAAGAGATCGCGATCACCAGTGGCGCCCGGACCGACGTCGGAACGGTGGGGTATTGGTCCCGCGCCAACTTCACCGACGTCTTCGAAGGCCAACAGTTCGACCACCAGATCAGTTGGATGAAGTCCACCGGCATCTCCACGGGCTGGCCTGACGCCACGTTCCGCCCCTTGCTGTCCGTGAACCGTGACGCCATGGCTGCGTTCCTGTACCGGTTGGCAGGGCAACCCGCATTCAAGCCGCCGGCTACATCGCCCTTCGTGGACGTCCCCACAACCAACCAGTTCTACAAGGAAATCGCGTGGCTCGCGTCCACCAAGATTTCGGGTGGTTGGCCGGACAAAACCTTCCGACCCGTGGAGCCAGTGAACCGCGACGCGATGGCTGCGTTCTTGTACCGCTTCTCCAAGGTCACAGACTTTGAGCCGCCGGCCACCTCGCCGTTTACCGACGTTCCGGCCAACGGCCAGTTCTACAAGGAAATCGCTTGGTTGGCTTCCGCGGAAATCAGCACTGGCTGGGACGATCACACCTTCCGGCCGGTGACACCCGTCAATCGTGATGCCATGGCGGCCTTCATGTACAGGTTCAACGCACTGGACAACTAAGGACAACGAAATGCCCGGCATGTCAGGAAGACGTGCCGGGCATTTCCGCGCTCCAAGACCCGCAACCGGGAAGGAGCTCAAGGCTTTCTTAGTGGTGGGCCTGCTTAGTGCTGGGCCTGCTTAGTGGTGTGGTGGCTCAGTGAACTTGCTTGTGCAGGCCGAGCTCCGTGGTGGGAGTTTTGGCTGATTCGCGGGCGGTCATGGCCGAGACAGCTGCGATCACACAGATCACGGCGGTGAAGATGGAGATCTGGACCCATCCGCCGGGCTTGGTGCCACCCAAGGCTGTGACGATGGCGGGTGCGAAGCCTGCCATGAGGAAGCCCAACTGGGTGCCAATGGCCAAGCCGGAGAAACGGACCTTGGTGCTGAACATTTCGCCGTAGAAGGACGGCCATACGGCGTTGGCGGCAGCGTATCCAAAGGAGAAGAACACCACGGAGACCAGGAACATCAGCGGCACGTTGCCGCCTTCGAGGGTCAGCAGGAACACCGGCGTCATGATCGCGCTGGAAAGGGCTCCGTAGATAAACACGGGCTTGCGGCCGATCTTGTCCGAGAGCATGCCGAACAGCGGCTGCGTTCCCAAAGCAACAACGTTGGCTGCGACCACCAGCCAGAGTGTGATGGTGCTGTTCACCCCTGCAACATCCTGGGCGTACTTGATGGCTAGTGTTCCAAAGACCGTACTCACTGCGGCGATGAAGGCGCAGCAGACTACGCGGAGGACATCGCGCCAGTGCAGCCTCAGGAGATCGGCAACGGGGAGCTTGGAGATCTCATTGTTCTTCTTGGCTTCCGCGAAGGCCGGCGGCTCGTGGAGGGTGCGGCGGATGAAGAAGGCCACCAAGACAACCACTGCGCTGAGCCAGAACGGAATGCGCCAACCGATGCCGTACTTGATGTCGTCCGGAAGTGCCACCACAGGAATGAACACCAACGCAGCGAGGATCTGGCCACCCTGGGTCCCGGTGAGGGTCCAAGAGGTGAAGAAGGAGCGGCGGTTGTCCGGGGCGTGCTCCAGTGTCATGGAGGAAGCGCCGGCCTGCTCACCAGCGGCGGAAAGTCCTTGGCAAAGGCGGGCAACTACCAGCAGGATGGGTGCCCACCAGCCGATTGTCTTGAAGTCCGGGAGGCAGCCAATCACGAAAGTGGCGGCACCCATGAGGACCAGCGTGAACATGAGGACCTTCTGCCGGCCAATGCGGTCACCGAAATGGCCCAGGATCACGGCACCCACGGGACGTGCGATGTATGCGAAACCGAAGGTCGCGAAGGACATGATCGCCGCGTTGGCATCGGCGGAGGGGAAGAAAACGTGGGGGAAGATCAGGGCCGCGGCAGAGCCGAAGATGAAGAAGTCGTAGTACTCGACGGCACTGCCCAGGAAGCTGGCAAGCGCGGCCTTCTTTGGGGTTCCGGCGGTGGTTTCAGTGCCTGGCGTCGCTGACGGCATTGTTTGGCTCATGGGTGTTCCTTCTGTGACGACGATGTCGCGGATCTGGCTTCTGTAGGGAGACCCAAGCGAGGTGCGGCCGGTCAATCCCTGCATAAGTAACCGCATGGTGAGAGCTACTTGTGCAATACAGCAATAGTGGCTGTGAGTGGGGTCACTTGTCAAGAGAAGTCCCCACCATCTAGAAATAGCTCTCACTATGTGAGAGCATCGAGTTATGAATGTGAAAGAGGACACAAAGACCGACATGGTCGGCAAGGCCTTGAGCCTGCTGGTTTTACTGGGCAATGAACCCCGCGGGGCGAGTGCAGCGGACCTGGCGAGGAGTGCGAACCTCCCCTTCAGTACTACCTACAGGCTGTTGGGCTCGCTGACGCGCGATGGGTTTGTTGACTACGAGCCGGATGGGCGCCGCTACCACCTGGGATTGCGCGTCTTCCAACTCGGTCAGCGTGTCTCCAATCATCATGGTTTCGCCGCTACAGCGCTACCGGTCCTTCAGCGGGTCACCGAGCGCACGCATGAGGCCACAATCTTGTCCGTCCGCGACGGCAATCATCACCTCACCGTGAACAAGGTGGATGGCCCGAAGACCTTTCGCGTCACCAGTGACCCGGGCCATCTCGGCGCACTCCACACCACCTCTGTGGGCAAGGCGATCGTCGCGTTCGAGGATGAGCTTGAGCGGAAGCGGCTCCTAGAGGAGCTGCCCCTCGATCCATTGACCGATCGCTCCATTACCGACAGGGACAAGTTTCGGGAGGAAATCGAACAGGTCCGCCGTCAGGGCTACGCCGTGATGGATGAAGAAAACGAGATCGGTATGCGGGCAGTTGCGGTGCCGGTCCTCAACTCCCAGGGGCACGCGTTTGCCTCGCTGGCCACGGCCGTGCCGGTGTTCCGCCTCACCATGGAGGAGCTCATCTCGCATGTGCCTACTCTCCAGGAGGCCGCGGCCGAACTCGCGGCCCGCCTGCCTCAGCGATGACCTCCTTGTTGCGGGGCCTGATGTGCGCGGCAAATGCGCGGCGGAGGGTGCAGAGTGGGCCCCGCAACCTCAGCTACCTCCGTTGTGAGGCCCGCTTTGCATGCCAAATGCGCGCCGGAGGGTGTAAAGCGGGCCTCGCAACGAACCGGCCGCAATGCCCTTGTTCGCGATAAGAACAAGCGTGCGGAATATGAACACTTGTAGTAATCTAAATAACACCCGGTCAGGCGGCGCCCTAGAACAGCGCCAAAAGCCCCGGTGCTGAAGTCAAAGGAGCTTTAGGATGAGCAACCGAGCCGAGTCCGTTCTGGTGGGCCTCATAGGCGAAGGCGTCATGCCCTCGCTCACACCGCCCATGCATGAGCGCGAAGCCGATGTGCAGGGCCTTCGCTTGCTGTACCGCCCCATCGACCTGCTGGAACTCGCGTTGCCGGCCGCCGCCGTCGGAGATCTCCTGACCGCGGCGCAGCGCATGGGCTTCAACGGCCTGAACATCACGCACCCGTGCAAGCAGTTGGTGCTGGAGCACCTCGATGACATTTCCGACGACGCCCGTCGCCTGGGTGCAGTCAACACAGTCCTGATCCAGGACGGTCGGTTTATTGGCCACAACACAGACTTCTCGGGTTTTGGCTCGGCGCTCGCCGACGGGCTCCCTGGCGCGAAGCTGGGCCGTGTGGTCCAGCTTGGTGCTGGCGGTGCCGGTTCGGCAGTCGCCTACGCCCTCCTTACAGCCGGCGTCAGCACTTTGGACCTGGTGGACATGGATGCGGCCCGCGCAGCGGAACGTGCCGCCGAACTCGGCGGCCTCTTCCCTGAAGCCATTGTCACTCCACGCACTCCTGCAGAACTCGGTGAGATCATGCCCCTTGCCGACGGCTTGGTGCACTGCACCCCGATCGGCATGGCCGCCCACCCGGGCCTTCCCCTGGACATCGGGCTGCTTGAGTCGCGGCACTGGGTAGCGGACATTGTCTACCGCCCCATCGAGACTCAGCTGGTCCGCGAAGCGCGCGCCAAGGGTTGCGACATCCTCGACGGCGGCCGCATGGCAGTTGGGCAGGCGGCCGACGCTTTCCAGCTCATCACAGGACGCGAAGCCGACCGGGAACGGATGCGCGCGCACTTCCTTGAGCTGATCGCGGTGGAGGACGCCCAAGCTGCGGCCCCCGAGCTGGCGAAGGCAGGCCACTGATGCGCACCGGCATAGCGACCGTCTGCCTGTCCGGCACGCTGAAAGAAAAGATGCAGGCCTGCGCCATCGCGGGCTTTGACGGCATCGAGATCTTCGAGCAGGATCTGGTCACTTCGCCGCTCAGCCCTGAAGACGTACGGAAAATGGCCGCGGATCTTGGCCTTGGTCTGGATCTGTACCAGCCGTTCCGCGATTTCGACGGCGTCACTCCGGAGCTGCTGAAGGCCAACCTCAAGCGGGCCGAGGCCAAGTTCAACCTGATGGAACGCCTTGGCATGGACACCATCCTGGTCTGCTCCAACGTCGCAACGGCCACGATCGACGACGACGACCTCAGGGCCGAGCAGCTGGGGCAACTCGCCCGGCTTGCCGGGAATTATGGCGTCAAGGTTGCCTACGAGGCCCTCGCCTGGGGTAAGTACGTGAACGATTATGAGCACGCGTACCGTCTGGTCGAGGCCGTGGACCATCCCAACCTCGGCACCTGTCTGGACTCCTTCCACATTCTGTCCCGCGACTGGGACACCGCGCCGATCGAGAACATCAACGCGGAGAAGATCTTCTTCGTCCAGGTTGCCGACGCCCCCAAACTCTCCATGGATGTGCTCTCTTGGAGCCGCCATTACCGCGTTTTCCCGGGTGAGGGTCAGTTTGAGCTCGCCAAGTTCATGGGTCACGTGGTCCGGGCAGGCTACACAGGTCCGGTCTCCCTCGAAGTCTTCAACGACGTCTTCCGACAGTCAGACACGGAGCGCACCGCCGTCGACGCTATGCGCTCCCTGATCTGGCTGGAGGAGCAGAGCGCCAAGTGGCTGGCAGGCACCTCTAAGGACGCCGCGGGCGGCAACGGCAGCGCGTCCCGCCGTCGTTACCCCATGGAACTGGCCACGCTGCCCAAGGTGAATGAACCCGCCGGTTTCAACTTCGCCGAGGTCAAGGCGGACGACACCGCGCAGCTGGAGAAGCTCCTGGGGCAGCTCGGCTTTGAATTCGAAGGCCGCCACCGTACCAAGGATGTCCAGCTGTGGACCATGGGCCAGGCCCGGGTGATCATCAACGAGCAAGCGGCATCGCACTCGGAACCGGCTATCGCCGCGTTGGGGTTCGACGTCGATTCGCCAGTGATTGCCTCCGCTCGCGCCCAGCAACTCAAGGCGCCGGTAGTGGCTCGCAAGGTTCAGGCCGACGAGGAAGTCTTCCAAGGCATCTCAGCTCCGGACTCCACCGAGATTTTCCTCTGCCAAGGCAGCCCGGATGGCACCGCTGCGTGGACGCATGAGTTCGGCGAAGGGCTGGAGCACTCCGCAGGGCAGCAGAACGCCGTCATTGACCACGTGAACCTCGCCCAGCCCTGGCAGCACTTTGACGAAGCTGTCCTCTTTTACACCAGCGCCCTTGCCCTTGAACCGCAGCCGTTCGCCGAGGTCCCCAGCCCCAGTGGGCTGGTTCGCTCGCAGGTCATGGAGACCAGCAACGGAGCGGTCAGGCTGGTTTTGAACCTGGCACCCGCGCAGCAGGCACAAGCAGCCCGCAAAACGTACCAGGAACACATCGCCTTCGCTGTGGACGACCTCGTGGCGACTGCCCGGTCTGCCCGTGATCGTGGCCTCGAGTTCCTGCAGATTCCGGCCAATTACTACGAGGACCTGGACGCCCGGTTCGATCTTGAATCCGGATTCCTGGCCACCCTCCAGGAGCTTAACCTCCTGTATGACCGGGATGCCGACGGCGAATTCCTCCACTTCTACACCGCCACCGTGGGCAGCGTGTTCTTCGAAATGGTGGAACGCCGGGGCAACTACGACGGCTACGGGGCGCCCAACGCTCCAGTACGCCACGCCGTCCAATACGACTCGCTTCACCGGGTTTAGGCCCGTAAACCAACAAGACCCATAAACCGAAAGGAGCCGGCCGTGCCGCAAGAACAGACCGCACAAGTCACTACCGCACAAGCGCTCGAATCCGAGGAACTCGTGCCGCCCGCCGAGGCGCATGCCGCGCACGTTTCCCCCAAGAAGGTGGAAACCCAAGCGGACCTCAGTGCTGAGATGAAGGGCATCAGCGATCGCTACGCCGCGGCCCTGACGAACGGCCGGGGGCCGGAGACCATGCCGCGCCTCGACTACGCGCCGTACCGCAGCAGCATCCTGCGCCACCCCACGAAGAGCCTGCATCACGCGGACCCGGAGACCATTGAGCTCTACTCGCCCGCGTTCGGCCACCAGGACGTGCATGCGCTGGAATCCGACCTGACCATCCAACACAACGGCGAGCCACAGGGTGAGCGCATCATCGTTGCAGGCCGTGTCCTTGATGGCGACGGTCGCCCTGTTGCCGGCCAACTCGTGGAGATCTGGCAGGCCAACGCCGCCGGACGCTACATCCACAAGCGCGATCAGCACCCCGCGCCGCTGGACCCGAACTTCACCGGCGTCGGCCGTTGCATCACAGGTGATGACGGCTCCTACAGCTTCACCACCATCAAGCCCGGCGCATACCCGTGGAAGAACCACCTGAACGCCTGGCGGCCGGCGCACATCCACTTCTCCATGTTCGGCTCGGAATTCACCCAGCGCATTGTTACCCAGATGTACTTCCCGGGCGATCAGCTGTTCCCGCTGGATCCCATCTACCAGTCGATCGTGGACCAGGACGCGCGCGACCGCCTCGTGGCCGAGTACGACCACGAACTCACCAGTCCTGAATGGGCGCTCGGCTACAAGTGGGACATCATCCTGACCGGTTCCAAGCGCACCTGGACGGAAAACGAAGCATACGGCGACGCCGGGGATGAGGAGTAAGCACATGGGCAAGCTGACACCCACACCGGGCCAGACCGTAGGACCGTTCTACGGCTACGCACTTCCCTTCAACAAGGACAACGAACTGCTGGCACCAGGCAGCCCGGGCAGCATCCGCCTGCAGGGCACGGTGTACGACGGTTCCGGCAGCACCATCCCGGACGCCATCCTGGAGATCTGGCAGCCCGACTCCGACGGCAACATTGTTCAGCGCACCGGCTCCTTGGTCCGCGACGGCTACACGTTCACCGGCTGGGGCCGCGGCTCCGTTGGCAACTCCGGCGTGTACACCTTCACCACCGTAAACCCCGGCCCCACGGCTCCCGGCGCTGCAGCCTTCATCTCCGTGGCCGTCTTCGCCCGCGGACTCATGAACCGCCTCTTCACCCGCGTGTACCTGCCGGAAAACGAGGAAGCATTGGCCAACGACCCGCTGCTGCGCTCCCTGGAACCTGAACGCCGCAAGACGCTCATCGCCCGCCGCGACCCCGACGGCGGCCTCACTTGGGATATCCGCCTGCAGGGCGGTGACGAGACCGTCTTCCTGGACTTCCAGCAGGACGGCTCACTGGAAACCAGCGTCAACGCGGACCATCCTTCAACGGAAAACCAAGCATGACCGACGGCGACTTCGGCCTCCTCAGCCCCGTCTCGGCGTCGCCCGCTGTGGCGGCACTGACGGGCGACCATGCCGTCATCGCGGCAATCCTCGACGTCGAAGCCTCCTGGGCTGCCGTCCTCGAGGAAGCGGGGCTGGTCCCGGCTGGCTCCGCCGCTGTGGTGGCCGAAGCCGCCGATGCCGGCTCATATGACGCAGCTTCTGTGGCGGAACGTGCCCAGGGTGGCGGCAACCCGGTCATTCCGCTGCTCGGCGACCTTCGCGCCCGGGTGAAATCCTTGGACGCCGGCGCGGTAGCCGCTGTCCACACCTCGCTGACCAGCCAGGACGTCCTCGACTCCGCCTTGATGCTCCTCGCCAACCGCACCATCTCTGCGTTGCTGGATAACGCGAAGCGCACGACGACGGCGCTCGCCACCTTGGCCGGAGAGCATGCGGACACGCTGTGCGTGAGCAGGAGCCTGACGCAGCATGCGCTGCCGTACACGTTCGGGCTTAGGGCTGCACAGTGGTTCCAGGGCGTCGCGGCTGCGGCTGCTCGGCTGGAGTCGCTTCGGTTGCCGGTTCAGTTCGGCGGAGCCGGAGGAACGCTGGCTTCGGGGACCAAGCTGACTGCGGGATCTGCTTCCACTCCGTTCGATCTGGCTGATTCCTTGGCCTCCCGGCTTGGCCTTGCACCAGCTCCCGCTCCCTGGCACACCAATCGCCTCGCAGTCACAGCCCTGGGTGATGGCCTCGCTGCCCTCCTTGATTCCTTCGGGAAGATCGCCGCGGACCTGTTGTTCCTGAGCCGCCCGGAAGTTGGGGAAGTTGGCGAACCCCTGGCCGCCGGACGCGGAGTTTCCTCGGCCATGCCGCAGAAGCAAAACCCTGTGCTGTCCGTACTGATCCGTAGCGCGGCATTGCAGGCGCCCGGACTCGCATCGCAATTGCACCTCGCCGCCACCATCTTCAACGATGAGCGGCCGGACGGTGCCTGGCACAGTGAGTGGCCCGCTCTCCGGCAGTTGCTGGCGTTGGCCTTGGGCGCTGCCGGACACCTCCGTGAACTCACGGAGGGCCTCCGTGTCTTCCCCGATGCCATGCGCCGGAACCTCGAGATCTCGGGACCGCTGCTGCTCAGCGAAGGCGTGACGGCCGCCGTCGCGCCTCTCCTGGGCGAGGAAGGAAAGCAGAAGCTGCAAGCCGTCGTCGACCAAACCCTCAAGGCGCCCACAGGGGAACAGTCCCGCATCTACACCAAGCTGCTGCGCGAAACCGTCCCTGCGGACAAGCTCTCGGATACCCAACTCGATGCGCTGCTTGACCCCGCGAGCTACCTCGGGGAAGCCCAGGAGATCGGCCGACGGATCCTTGCTTCTTACCCGCAATTCACTGGAATCTCTTCGAAGGGAACCGCCCGTGGCTAAGCCAACTGTGAAGGGCGTGCTGCTCTCCCCGCAGCGCGAACTGGGAACCAATCCGCTCCTGGTGGTGGGCCCGTCTCTGGGTACGTCCACTGTTCTCTGGACCGAAACCGCGGCACTTCTTGGCGATCACTTTGACGTCATCGGATGGGACCTCCCCGGCCACGGCATTTCGCCGACCGTCACCGAGGGTTTCGATGTGGCGGAACTGGCTGACGCCGTCGTGGATCTTGTTGACTCTGTTTCGCCGGGCGCGAGGTTCCACTACGCCGGCGTCTCGCTGGGTGGGGCCACCGGCCTGCAGCTCGGCATCAAGCACGGTGACCGACTGCTCAGCTTGTCCGTCCAGTGCAGTGGCGCCAAGCTCGGCACCCCGGAAGGCTGGCTGGAGCGCGCCGAAACCGTGCGGAAACTCGGCACCCCTGTCATGATCCAAGGCTCCGCTGAACGCTGGTTCGGTCCCGGTTTCATGGACCGTCAGCCGGACATTAGTAGCCGGCTCCTGCACGCCCTGCGCGATGCCGACCGCTTCGGCTACGCGTTCTGCTGCGAAGCCCTTGCCGTGTTCGATGTCCGCGAGCAGCTCGGCAGCATCACCGTCCCCACGCAGGTGATTGCCGGCGTCGAGGATTCGGTAGCGCCGCCGTCGATGGCTGACGCTGTTGCCGCTGGCATCAGCGCTGGAGGTGGTACTGCTCAGGCGGTGGCGCTCGACGGCGTCGCCCACCTCGCCCCTGCCGAGGCGCCGGCCGCCGTGGCTGATTTGATGCGCACCTTCATGAAGGAGAACGGACGATGAGCACTTCTTCCCCCGATAGCTTCGCCCGGAATGGCGCAGTCCAGCCCGACGCCACCGCCCAGGACATTTACGACGCCGGCATGGTGGTCCGCCGCGAAGTGCTGGGCAATGAGCATGTGGACCGCGCCAACGCCAACAAGGATTCCTTTACCGAGGACTACCAGGACATGATCACCAGGATTGCCTGGGGTGGCATCTGGACGCGGCCAGGCTTGAGCCGGCAAATGCGCTCGGCGGTCACCCTCACGGCGCTGGTGGCGCACGGTCACTGGGAGGAGCTGGCCATGCATATTCGGGCAGCCCTCAACAACGGCCTGAGCAGGGACGAGGTCAAGGAAATCCTGCTGCAGACCGCCATCTATTGCAGTGTGCCGTCGGCCAATTCGGCTTTCAAGACGGCCCAAAAAGTATTCGCAGAGATCGACGCTGCTTCCCCGCTTAACGAACCCAACTAATTTCCCCACCCCACCCAACTAGGTCGCACTTCAGGTCGTTTTCAGCCTTCAGAACGGCCTGAACTGCGACCTAGTTGGGCAGACAGAAAGAGAAACCCATGAACCAGGCTTTTGTGTACGACGCCGTGCGCACGCCCTTTGGTAAGTTCGGGTCCGGACTTGCTGCTGTCCGCCCGGATGACCTTGCCGCCCATGTGGTCCGCGAGTCCGTTCGCCGGGCGCCGGGGCTGGATGTTGAGCGGATCGACGAGGTGGTGTTCGGCAACGCCAACGGCGCCGGCGAGGAAAACCGGAACGTCGCCCGCATGGCTACCCTGCTCGCTGGGCTCCCGGTCTCCATCCCGGGCACCACGGTGAACCGTCTCTGCGGCTCGTCCCTGGATGCGGCGATCATTGCCTCCCGTCAGATCAACGCCGGCGACGCCGACCTGATGCTGGTGGGCGGCGCGGAGTCCATGTCCCGTGCGCCCTGGGTGCTGCCGAAGACCTCCAAGCCCTACCCCGCCGGTGACATGACACTCGCGTCCACCACACTCGGTTGGCGCCTGGTGAACCCGGCCATGAACAAGGACTGGACCATCTCCCTGGGTGAAGCCACCGAGCGTCTGCGCGAGAAGTACGGGATTACCCGTGAACGCCAGGACCAGTTCGCTGCTGACTCGCATAATCTGGCTGATGCAGCGTGGAATGACGGCTTCTACGACAACCTTGTGGCTCCGGTTCCGGGCACCGACCTGGTCCGTGATGAGGGAATCCGTGCCGGTTCTACGGCCGAGAAGCTCGCCACACTGAAGACCGTGTTCCGGAACGAGCCCGAGGGTGCAGAGGTTGGCGGGACGGTCACCGCCGGCAACGCTTCTCCTTTGTCTGATGGCGCATCCGCGTCATGGATCGGCTCGGAAGCCGCTGCTGGGATGCTGGGCTTGGAGCCCCTGGCCCGCATCGCTGGCCGTGGTGCGCATGGCAACGATCCCCAGTACTTCGGTTTCGCACCGGTGGAGGCCGCGAACAAGGCCCTCGCGAAGGCGGGCATCGGCTGGGACCAGGTCGGCGCCGTCGAACTTAATGAGGCGTTTGCCGCGCAATCGCTGGCGTGCGTTGACGCGTGGGGGATCGACCCCGCAATCGTGAACCAGCACGGCGGTGCGATCGCGATGGGCCACCCGCTCGGCGCCTCCGGTACCCGCATCCTCGGAACGCTCGCCCGGTCACTGCAGGCTTCGGGGCAGCGTTGGGGTGTCGCGGCAATCTGCATCGGCGTGGGTCAGGGCCTGGCCGTGGTGCTCGAAAACGTCACTGCCGGCGCATCGGCATAGAAGGGTAAAGAGTCATGCTGAATTTCATTGACACTGTTGGCGAGGCTGTCGCCGGCATCAAGGACGGTTCCACAGTGATGATCGGCGGGTTCGGCAACGCCGGGCAGCCGTTCGAACTGATCGACGCCCTGATGGATTGCGGCGCGAAGGACCTGACCGTGGTGAACAACAACGCCGGCCAAGGCGATCAAGGCCTCGCGCTGCTGATCAAGGAAGGCCGCGTTCGCAAGATGATCTGCTCCTTCCCGCGGCAGTCCGATTCCTGGCACTTCGACGCCAAGTTCCACGCCGGTGAGATCGAGCTGGAACTCGTCCCGCAGGGCAACCTTGCTGAACGCATCCGCGCCGCGGGGGCCGGCATCGGGGGCTTCTTCACGCCCACCGGGTACGGCACCACCCTGGCTGAGGGCAAGGAAACCCGGTTGCTGGACGGGAAATGGCAGGTCTTCGAGACACCCATCCACGCTGATGTCGCGCTGATCAAGGCACTCAAGGCTGACGGCAAGGGCAACCTCGTGTACCGCAAAACTGCCCGGAACTTCGGTCCCATCATGGCCGCTGCAGCCAAGCACACCATCGTGCAGGTCTCGGAGATCGTGCCCACGGGTTCCTTGGATCCAGAGAACGTGGTGACCCCGGGGATCTATGTCAACAGCGTGGTCCGCGTCGATTCTGCTGACTCAGTCGATTCTGCTGACTCAAACAAAAAGGTGGCGTGATCATGAGCACCCAAACCAGCATCCAGACCTCCGAAAAGCCGCTGGGCCGCGACGAACTCGCCCAGTTGGTGGCCCGCGACATCGCCCCCGGCTCCTTCGTGAACCTGGGCATCGGCCAGCCAACCTTGGTGTCCAACTACCTCACAGAGGAACAGAACATCACGCTCCACACGGAGAACGGGATGCTCGGCATGGGCCCGGCCGCCCTTGGGGCTGACGTCGACGGTGACCTCATCAACGCCGGTAAGATCCCCGTGACCGAACTGCCTGGGGCTTCGTACTTCCACCACGCTGACTCGTTCGCGATCATGCGTGGCGGGCACTTGGACATCTGCGTGCTCGGTGCCTTCCAGGTATCCGCCACGGGTGACCTCGCCAACTGGCACACCGGCGCCCCGGACGCGATCCCCGCCGTCGGTGGCGCGATGGACTTGGCGACGGGAGCCAAGGACGTGTTCGTGATGATGACGTTGCTGACGCGAGAGGGCGTGTCCAAGCTTGTGGAACAGTGCACCTACCCGCTTACCGGCGTCGGCTGCGTCACCCGCGTGTACACGGACAAAGGTGTGTTCCTCACAGGACCTGACGGCGTCACCGTGCGCGAGACGTTCGGCTGCACGTTCGAGGAAATCCAAGAGCTCGTGCCGTTACCCCTGAAGAAGGCAGAGTAGGCCCCGCAAGTTGCGGCCCTCCCGTTGTGGGGCCCGCTCTGCTTGGTATTTCGCGAGCTAAACGCGCAGAGTAGGCCCCGCAACGCAATCTAGGATTGGTAACCATGACCGATTCCGCGCTTACCCCCGATTCCCCGGTAACCCCGCAGGCCAGCGACCAGTATGTTCAGTCGTTGGCGCGGGGTCTGGCCGTGATTCGGGCGTTCGATGCGAACAACCCCCTGATGACCCTCAGTGAGGTGGCGGCCCGCACGGACCTGACCCGGGCCACGGCACGCCGTTTCCTGCATACCCTGGTTGAGCTCGGCTACGTCCGCACCGACGGCAAGACCTTCGCGCTCACGGCCAAAGTGCTGCAGCTTGGTTACTCGTACTTGTCGGCCTTGTCCCTGCCGCAGCTGGCCCAGCCGCACTTGGAACAGTTGAGCCTGAGGCTGGGCGAGTCGACGTCCGCCGCGGTCCTGGACGGTCAGGACATCTTCTACGTAGCCCGCGTCGCCACACGCCGGATCATGAACGTAGGCATTACCGTGGGCACGCGCTTCCCGGCGTACGCCACGTCCATGGGTCGCGTCCTGCTCGCCGGATTGCCGCAGGCCAAGCTTGAGGCCTACCTCTCGACGGCGGAACTAACGCCGCTCACGCCGCGAACCGTCGCCAGCGTTCCCGACTTGAGGGCCGCCGTCGAGCAGGTCCGTTCGCAAGGATGGTGCCTGCTGGACCAGGAGCTGGAGATCGGGCTGATGTCCATTGCAGCGCCGGTGTGGAACCACAACAATGGCGACAACGTCGCGGCCATTAACGTGTCCCTGCAAGCTCAGGCCGTCGCGTCCCAGCCGAACCCGGCGAAGTACCTCGACGCCGTGCGCCAGGAAGTGGTGGCTACGGCCAACACCATCTCGCAGGATGTTTCCGCCAAGCACTAACCCACCCAAGTAGGTCGCAGTTCAGGTCGTTATGAGGGGGTGGTTTCTAGCGGTTATCGCAACAGGAAGGTTCTGATCATCTCATTGGGGGTGCAGAAGTCGAATCGTTGGCGGGGTCTGTCGTTGAGTTCGTGGGCGACGTAGTCGAGGTCGGTTTGGCTGTAGATGCTTAGGTCTGCGCCTTTGGGGAAGTACTGGCGCAGGAGCCCGTTGGTGTTCTCGTTCGAGCCGCGTTGCCAAGGTGAGTGGGGATCGCAGAAGTAGATGTCGATGTCGGCTGCGATCTTCACTTCCTTGTGCCTGCGCATTTCGGTGCCTTGGTCCCAGGTCAGTGAGAGCCTCAGTTCGTCGGGAAGGGCGCCCATTTTGCGGATCAGCCCATCCCGAACAGACTCGGCACGGTTTTGACCGGTCGGGACATGGAGGAGCATCACGAACCCGGTTGTGCGCTCCACGATGGTGCCGATGGCGGTTTTTCCGTCCTTGCCTACGATCAGGTCCCCTTCCCAATGCCCTGGCACGGCACGGTCTTCGACCTCGGCGGGACGGTCGGCGATCATGACCTTGTCCTGGATTCTGCCGCGGCGTTCGTCGGGGCGGCGTTGGGGTTTGCGCAGGGTCCGGCCGGTGCGCAGGTTCTTGACCAGTTCCCGCTTTAGCCCGCCCCGGGACTCGAGATAGAGGGACTGGTAGATGGTCTCGTGTGACACCCACATCTCCGGGTTGTTCGGGAAGTCCTTGCGGAGTCTGCCAGCGATCTGGACCGGTGAGTCTTTCTTTTCGAGCCGCTTTTCGACTTCCAGGCGCAAGGGCTTGTTGCTGTTGAGCTTAGCGGTCTTGGGCCTGGCTGCCCGGGCGTGGGCGCGGGCATGGGCGGTGGTAGCCCGGTAGAAAAAGACCTTGTCAGCGTTCCGCCGGAGCTCCCGGGAGATCGTTGACGGGGAACGACCCAAACGTCTGGCGATCTCACGGACCGATTCCTTGCCCCGCCATAACGAGATCAACTCCCGCTCCTGGAACGATAGGGAACGGCCGGTCAGGGTCCGGCCCCGACGGGGCCGGACCCCTCCTGAGGACCTCAGCTCACGGCGGACCGTCGTTACGGACCACCCGACGAACGCACCAGCATCTTCAAAACGGGCACCGTCCGCAACCTGCTGCCAGAACGACTGGACAACCTCAGCAACCAAACGATTCGTGAACTTCACCATGGCAATCGACACCCTTCAATAATCAGGTGTTGCGATCACCGCATGATTCAGCGGGCTCAAAACGACCTGAACTGCGACCTAGTTGGGTCCGGACGGGGCTACTTTCGGATCGCTGCCAACCGCGTCTCAAGGATCCGGCGCACCATGGAGTCCGGCACGGGATTATCCGCAGAAAAACGAAGCGTCCCCGGCGACCACGAATAACCCCCAAGCTCCTCCGACATCTCCGGCAGGATCTGCCCGCTGAATGGGTACAGGGCCAAGTGCTTTGTGGTTTCCTGCACGCTCAGGAAGCCCTTGCCATCAACCAGCAGCGCGGGCATTCCGTAGCTGACGCCTTCTTCGGCGTCGGGGGCCAGCTCGCGGGCGATCCCCACAATCCGCTCCAGAATCGAGCGGTTGGCCTCGCTGACGCCCTCAAGATATTCGGTGACGGTTCCCATAGGGACATGCTTCACTACGGGCACCGCAAGGGCCAGAGGTTTAGCGTTCCGGAATCACCGCGATGCCCTGGATTTCGATCAGGGCCTCTTTCTGCCAGAGGCGAGTGACGCCGATGCCGGCCATTGCGGGGTACTGCGAGCCCGCCATTTCCCGCCAGATTCGTCCGATTTCGCGACCGTTGGCCATGTAGTCGTCCACATCGGTGAGGTAGATGGTCACGTTGACCAGGTCTTCGGGCTCTCCGCCGGCTTCACGCAGCGTGGTGATCACGTTGGAGAACGCCTGCGTGAACTGCTCCACGATTCCGCCGGGAACGATGTTCATGTTCTTGTCCAAGGCGGTCTGCCCGCCCAGGAAAACGGTGTTGCCGGCAAGGATGCCGTGTGCGTAGCCGGATGGTTTGGCCAGCGATTCCGGGTTGATCGTTGTGTGGCTCATGCTGTTCCTCCTCGTTGTGGCAACTGCAAAAACTTTTGGAAAGCCTCTGTGCAGATCATTTCCGCCGTGCTACGTTGAGCATATGTGACGATCGTAAAAAAGTCGACACATCACAAAACCTCGAAGGGAACCCGCAATGAAACTAGCCACCTTGCGCACGGCCGGCGGAAGTACGACGGCGGCACTCGCCACGGGCGCCGGCTCTTACCTCACGTTGCCCGCCACTGACGTCGGGGCGCTCCTGGCGCAGACGGGGTGGCGGTTGGTCATCGAGAAGGCAAAAGGGGCTGCCGCGTCCAAGGAGCAGAAAGTCATCGCGGAAGGCGAAGCCCACCTCGCACCGCTCCTTCCCCGCGCCGGCAAAGTCATCTGCTGTGGCCTGAACTACGGCGACCACATCCAGGAAATGGGACGCGAACTTCCCCAGTACCCCACGCTCTTCGCCAAGTACGCGGACACCCTGGTGGGAGCAAACGACACTGTAGAGGTCCATGGCAGCGGCCGCGTCGACTGGGAAGCCGAGCTCGCCGTCGTCGTGGGTTCTGAACTGTTCCGTGCGGACGAGGACCAGGCCCGTGAGGCCATTGCCGGCTACACAATTGCCAACGACGTTTCCATGCGCGACTGGCAAAACCGGACCCTGCAGTGGTTCCAAGGCAAAGCCTGGGACGGCACCACCCCCGTAGGCCCGGTCATGGTCACGGCAGATGAAGCCGGGGAACATTTCGACGTCCGCGGCTACGTCAACGGCGAACTCGTGCAGCAGGGGAACACCAGCACTTTGGTGTTCGGCCCGGCGCAGCTGCTGTCCTACATTTCGCAATTCACCACCCTGCGCCCCGGCGACCTCGTCCTCACCGGAACGCCCGGGGGAGTGGGGATGGGAATGACCCCGCCGCGCTTCCTCAAGGACGGCGACGTCCTCACCACCGAAATTGATGGGATCGGCCGGCTGGAAAACCAGTTCCGGATCCACGCAGCAGTCCCAGCAAACGCCTAAAGCCTCACACCTCAATAAAAGGAGAGACCAAATGAGCCAGACCACCACCGAATACCGCCTCGAAGGCGACAACTCCATCTACGCTCAGGCTGACGGCAAAGTTGTCCCCGTCGTCACCCGCGCCGGTGCCGAAGACACCAACACGGCGCAGTCCGGCGATTGCATCCGCGTCTCCGGCGTGAGTATCCAGCACACCCCGGCAACCAAAATCTGGTTCGGCCAGGTGTCCAACACCCCGGGCTACCGCTCACTTCCGCACCACCACGGCGAGGCAGAGACCGGTGGCTACGTGCTCCGCGGCCACGGCCGGATCTACTTCGGCGAGAACTACTCAGAATTCATGGACATGAAGGCCGGCGACTGGGTATTCGTTCCGCCGTTCATGCCCCACGTCGAGGCAAACATGTCCGTCACGGAAGAACTCGTCTGGCTCACCGCGCGCACGCCGGAGAACCTCGTGGTCAACCTCGAAGACGTCGCCGACGAAACTCTCGCCGACTACCGCCGGGCCTAAGCCATGATTACTGGAACCCTGACGTCCGAAACCTTCCTCAAGGCCGTTGAACTCACGCCCACAACGGCCGAGGTTTTCGACGAAGCCTATGAAGCAACCACCCAGTACGTGCCGTGGCCAAAAGCCTATGGTGGAGACATGGTGGCACAGGCTGCGGCCGCAATGATGCGGTCCGTTGATGCTGACAGGACTTTGCACTCGATGCACAGCTACTTCATGCGTCCGGTGGATATCGGTTCCAGTGTCCGCTACGAAGTGGAGCGTCTGCGGGACGGTCGCGGGTACTCCACCCGCACGGTCCGCGGCTTCCAGAACGGCAAGCCAGTCTACGCAGCCATGGGCTCGTTCCAAGTGCCCGAGAGCGGGCCGGACTTCCAGCCCGAGGCCCCTGCCGCCGTCGAGCCTGAATCACTGCGGACTGCGGCCGAAGCACTGGACGGAACGGATGGTCCGGCTGCGGACTACTGGTCCACGGGCCGCAGTTTCGATATGCGCCATATTCCAGGACCCGTATATATCGAACTCGAGGGCGGATCGGTGCCCCAGCAGGCGATTTGGGTCAAGGCTTTCGACGCCCTGCCTGACGACGCCGACCTCCACCGCACAGCGCTGGCTTACGTCTGCGACTACACAATTTTGGAGCCGCTGCTCCGGGTGAACGGATTCAATTGGTCCAGCCCGGGACTCGCCACCGCCAGCTTGGACCACTCCATGTGGTTCCACCGCGAGGGTCGCGCTGACGACTGGGTGCTCTACGCCCAGGAAGCTATCTCCGGTCAGAGCAACAGGGGCCTCGCCATGGGCCGCTTCTTTGATCGGCAAGGAAGACTGCTGGCCACGGTGGCCCAAGAGGGCATGATCCGGGCCGGCTCCTAAACAGTTTTGAACCTCCCCAACCCCAATCCGCTTCAACGACGCACCACTGAAAGGAACGGCCATGAGCATGATGCCATCGGCCCACGTGGACACGTTCACCCGCGACCACCTGCCGCCCGCCGATACCTGGCCTGCGCTTGAATTCACCCTCCCCGAACTCCACTACCCGGAACGGCTCAATGCTGCTGCCGTACTGATCGACGACGGCGTTGAACAGTACGGCGCGGACAGCCCGGCCCTGCGGACCCCGGACGGCGTTATCTGGACCTACGGTCAGCTCCAGCAGCATTCCAATCAGGTGGCCCAGGTCCTCACCGAAGACCTTGGTGTTGTGCCGGGCAATCGCGTGTTGCTGCGCGGGCCCAACAACCCCTGGATCGTTGCTGCCTGGCTCGGTGTGCTGAAAGCCGGCGCCGTGGTGGTCACCACCATGCCCATGCTGCGTTCCAACGAAGTCTCCACGCTCATCGGCCTCACCAAGCCGGTGGTGGCCATCTCTGATCACCGCTTCGTGGACGAGCTCAGGGTCGCGGCGGGGGACGAGGTTAGGGTCCTGAGCTACGGAGCACACGACGACGACGATCTCTCCTCGCGCTGCGGGCAAAAGAGCGGCGTGTTCACGGCTGTGGATACCTCAGCCGACGACGTTGCGCTGCTGGGTCCGACGTCGGGGACTACCGGAGTGCCGAAGGTGACCATGCACTTCCACCGGGACATCCTGGCAAACGCGGACACCTTCGCCCGCTTCATTCTGGAGCCAACGGCCGATGACGTCTTCGCTGGTTCGCCGCCTCTGGCTTTCACTTTCGGGCTGGGTGGCCTGGTGGTCTTCCCTCTCCGGTTCGGCGCATCGTCGCTCCTGACTGAGAAGGCCGGGCCCGTGGAATTGGCCGAGCACGCCTCAGCCGCTGGTGCCACGATCCTCTTCACTGCACCCACTGCGTACCGGGCCATCCTGAAGGAGAAGCGCGGGGACCTCCTGCGCGGACTCCGCGTTGCTGTCTCTGCTGGAGAGCACCTGTCCAAGGAAACCTGGGAAGCTGTTCGGGAGGCTACCGGCCTGCGTCTGGTCAACGGAATCGGTGCTACTGAGCTACTGCACGTGTTTATTTCCGCCGCTGGCGATGACATCCGTCCTGGAACCACGGGGCGTGCCGTTCCGGGCTTCCGGGCCACCATCTTGGACGACGACGGCAACGAGCTCGGCCCGGGCAGCATCGGCCGCCTCGCCGTCATTGGGCCCACGGGCTGCCGCTACCTCGACGATGCCAGGCAGGCAAACTACGTGGTCCGGGGCTGGAACGTCACCGGCGACACGTTCGCCATGGACGCCGACGGATACTTCACCTATCAGGCCCGCTCGGACAACATGATCGTTTCCTCCGGTTACAACATCGGTGCACCAGAGGTTGAAACGGCCATAGACCAGCACCCGGATGTAGTGGAAAACGCGGTCATCGGCGTCCCGGACGAAGAGCGTGGCAGCATCGTCTGCGCTTTCATCGTGCTGCGCGAAGGCGTCACCGGCGACGCCGCAAAACGCAAGGAAATCCAGGACTTCGTGAAGCAGGCCATCGCCCCATACAAGTACCCCCGGGACGTCCGCTTCGTCAGCGAACTGCCACGCAATCCCAGCGGCAAACTCCAGCACTTCAAGCTCCGCGACGGCCTCCAGAAGGAGAACCCCGCAGCCAAGAACGAACAACTTACCCCTGCCGGCCAGAGCCAGGCCTGAGAAGGAGAAACACCCATGAAAATCGCAATCGTTGGAGGCGGCCCCGGCGGCCTGTACTTCGCAGCACTGATGAAGCAGCTGGATCCGTCGCACGACATCACCCTCTGGGAACGCAATGCTGCCAGCGACACCTTTGGCTTCGGCGTCGTGTTTTCCGATGAGACCCTCGGCGGCATCGGCAACGCCGATCCCGTGGTGGCTGAATACATGAGCCGCCGCTTCGCCCGCTGGTCCGACATCGACATCCACTTCCGCGGCGAAATGATGACAGTCGGCGGCCAGGGCTTCGCTGCCATGAGCCGCAAGGAACTGCTGGAGCTGCTGCAGCGCCGCTGCATCGAACTGAACGTTGACGTGCGGTTCAGCACCTTGGCTCCCGCCGTTGAGGAACTTGAAGCCAACTACGATCTGGTTCTTGCCGCGGACGGCATCAACTCGCAGATCCGCGCCAAGTACGCTGACTCCTTCAAACCAAACCTGGACATGCGGAGCAACAAGTTCATGTGGCTTGGCACAGACCAGGTGTTTGAGGCCTTCAAGTTCTTCGTGAAGGAAACCGAGTGGGGCGTCATGCAGATCCACGGTTACCCCTACTCGGATGAGGGCTCCACTTTCATTGTGGAAATGCACCAGGACGTGTGGCACGCGGCAGGTTTCGACGAGACCGACAACGAGGTTTTCCCTCCCGGCGTCTCGGATGAGAAGGCGATTGCCAAGATCCGCGAGATCTTCGCCGAGGAACTGAACGGCTACGAGGTCCTCACCAACAACTCAAAGTGGATCAACTTCACCACGGTCCGCAACGAAAACTGGCGCCACAACAACGTTGTGCTCCTGGGCGATGCCGCCCACACAGCCCACTTCTCCATTGGTTCGGGCACCAAGCTGGCCATGGAGGACTCGCTGGCACTGGCCGCTTGCCTGCACGAGCACGCAGATGTTGAGTCGGCTCTGGCAGCTTATGAGGCTGAGCGCCGGCCCGTGGTCGCTTCCACACAGCGCGCAGCCCAGGCTTCCCTTGAGTGGTTCGAACGGATCGGACAATACAAGGACCAGGACCCCACCCAGTTCGCGTTTAACCTGCTCACCCGCAGCCGCCGCATCACCCAGGAAAACCTGCGCCTGCGTGATCCCGAGTTCGCAGAGGCGGTGGACCGCGGCTTCGCTTCCTCGCAGGGACTGTCCGAGGTTGCCCCGGCCATGTTCCAGCCATTCCGTATCGGCGAGCTGGAGCTGAAGAACCGTATTGTGGTCTCCCCAATGGACATGTACTCGGCCACGGACGGCGTTCCGGGCGACTTCCACAAGGTTCACCTGGGCTCCAAAGCACTCGGTGGCGCCGGCTTGGTCATGACCGAAATGGTGTGTGTTTCCGAATCCGGCCGCATCACCCCTGGCTGCAGCGGCCTCTACACAGATGGCCAGCGTGACAGCTGGAAGGAAATTGTGGACTTCGTTCACAGCCGCTCCACCGCCAAAATCGGCGCGCAGCTGGGCCACTCCGGCCGGAAGGGTTCCACCAAGCTCATGTGGGAAGGCATTGACCAGCCCCTCGACTCCGGAAACTGGACCGCCGTCGGCCCTTCTGCCCTTCCTTACAGCCCGGAGAACCAGACCCCCGTGGAGTTGGATCGTGCGGGAATGGATGTCATCAAGGCGGAGTTCGTCGCTTCGACAGTCCGTGCTGAGGATGCTGGTTTCGACCTCCTGGAAATCCACGCCGCCCACGGCTACCTGCTGTCCTCCTTCCTGTCGCCGGTCTCCAACAAGCGAACAGACGAGTACGGTGGCAGCTTGGAGAACCGGCTGCGGTTCCCGCTGGAAGTGTTCGACGCCGTTCTCGCGGCATGGCCTGCCCATAAGCCTGTGACGGTGCGCATTTCCGCGACGGACTGGATCGAGGGTGGCAACACTTCTGACGATTCGGTGGCCATCGCCAAGGCGTTCGTTGAGCACGGCGCTGCAGGCTTGGATGTTTCCACCGGCCAGGTGGCCAAGGAAGAGAAGCCCGCCTTCGGCCGCAGCTACCAGACCCCGTTCGCCGACCGCATTCGCCAGGAAGTTGCCGCCCCGGCAGGCGTGGCGGTGATCGCCGTCGGCGCCATCTCCACCTACGACGACGTGAACTCCATCCTCCTCGCGGGCCGTGCCGACCTGATCGCCTTGGGCCGTACGCACCTTTACGATCCTCAGTGGACGCTGCACGCTGCAGCTGAACAGGAATACAAGGGCCCTGGCGCTGACTGGATTCCGCAATTCCATGCCGGACGCCGGAAACCACCGAGCTCGCGCACTGACGCCGTTCGACCCCGACTGTCGCTGCTCAAGGAAGCCGATATCCAAGAGGCCAACACCCACCTTCGCTGGACTCCCGAGTCCGCCGCGGCATCGGTTTTGGTGAAGTAGCCATGGCAACCGCACCCCTCAACACCTGGAATGTGCCCAAGAAGACCACCGGACTGGTGTTGTTCTGCTGCTGGCTCGCGATCCTCGCCGAAGGCTATGACGTGGGCGTACTCGGGGCCATCCTTCCTGCCCTTGCCGAGTACAAGGAATGGAACCTTAGCCCGCTGGCACTCGGTGGTCTCGGCTCATATGCCCTGATCGGCATGCTTATCGGAGCCCTGTTCATCGGTACTCTTAGCGACCTTGTAGGCCGGAAGAAGATGCTCCTGGCTTCCATGGCGATCTTCACGCTCACCCAAGCCGGCGCCGCGTGGGCCCCGACGCCGGAGCTCTTCGGCCTGTTCAGGCTCATCGGCGGCCTGGGAATGGGCGGTGTCATCCCGGTGGCAGCGGCCCTGACCATTGAATACTCGGCACCGAACAAGCGCTCTTACAACTACGGCCTCATGTATTCCGGTTACTCGTTGGGCATCGTCGCCGCCGCTCTTGCCGCCCTGTTCGTCCTGCCCATGGGCGGCTGGCGTGCGGTCATCGCCATTGGTGCTGCACCTGTGGTGCTGATTCCGATCATCTGGAAGTTCCTTCCCGAGTCCTTGGAATTCCTGGAGTCAAAGGGCCGGAAGTCCGAAGCGAAGGCGTTGGCAGCGAAATTGAACATCGCGGACTACCGCCCCGTGGTCCCAGTGGCTCCTGCAGCTCCTGGTGCCCAAGGCGGTCAGGCCGATCCTTGGTGGAAGACCATCACCACCATGTTCTCCCGGAAGTACCTCCGTTCTACGGTGTTCTTCTGGATCTCACTGTTCTGCGGTTTGGTGCTGGTCTACGGCCTGAACACGTGGCTGCCGAGCATCATGAAGAAGGCCGGCTACGACCTCGGCTCGTCCTTGACGTTCCTCCTGGTCTTCAGCCTTGCTTCCGCGATTGGTGGCCTGCTCCTGGGTCGCGCCGCGGACAAGTACGGGAAGAAGCTCATCCTGGTAGTGTTCTACATCCTGGGCGGTCTGGGCATCATGCTCCTGGTCTTCCCTAACACCATGGTGGTCAACCTGCTGTTCGTGGCCTTCGCGGGCGTGGGTTCCATCTCCACCTCGCTGGTCCTGACCGGCTACATCGCCGACTACTATCCGGCGAAGGTTCGTGGCACGGCAACGGGCTGGGCCCTGAGCTTCGCTCGACTGGGTGCCATTTCCGGACCGTTGATCGGTGGCTGGATCGCAGGCTCGAAGCTTCCCTTCGAGGCCAACTTCGCCATCTTCGCAGGTATTGCCGTACTGGCAGCAAGCGCTGTGGCAATGATTCCAAAGCCGCAGCCTGAGGTGCCGGTTGCCGCCGTCGACGTTGATCCTGACGACGCCACCGTCAGCGCGCGCTAGGAGAATCATGGATAGGTTTCCGGAGGCATGCGTCGAGCGAACGGTGGAATGGGTGGACACCGATGCCTCCGGACACCAGCACAACTCGGCAATCCTGCGCTGGGTTGAGGCTGCGGAAGCTGAGCTTTTCCGCTCGCTGGAGTTGCCGGACTACTTCCCCAGTGCTCCGCGGGTGCAGCAAGTGATCAATTACAAGGCCAAGCTGTGGTTCGGCCAGCGCATCACCGCCACGGTGAAGATTCAGGCGCTCGGCCGGACTTCGCTGACCATGGCTTTTGATGTAACGTCCGACGCCGGTGAGGTCGCCGCGTACGGGACGGTCACCACGGTGCACGTCCCTCACGGCAGCACCGCTGCGCAGCCTTGGCCGGAACATCTGATCCGGGCCATCACGGCTGTGCAGGCAGCCGAATAGCCCCGGCGAGATGGCAGTTAACACCCATGTTGAACCTTGGGATTGGTGTTAACTGCCGTCTCGGCGAGTGGTTTTTGGCTAGCGCAGGCCTTTCAAGATGTTCTTGGGTCGCTGCATCTCACCGTGCTTGGCACCCAGAATGATCACCCAGGCAGCGAACGCAGGAATGGCCCACTGGAGTGCTTTCAGCTGAGTCTGAGCGGCTTTCAACTCGTCCGATGCGTCGGGCCGCGGCTCCGTGGCACCCTCGGCGCCTTCGTCGGAGAGCTCATCCACCTTCTTGCCCACTACACCTGCGTACAAGGTGACAGCTGCACCAGCCAAGGTCACCACTGTCTTGTAGATGGTGTTTGCGGCGACGCTGTCCTGCTTGGCGATCCGGCCTTTGTTTTCCCAAGCGATGGCCAGGTCAGCGGCCAGGTGTCCGGCGAAAGCTGCCGTCTGAACCGGAGCCCACTTACCCCAGCCTTTGCTTGAGAGGCGGGTTCGCTCGGTGGGGTCCTTGGCTTCCGCTGCGGCACCGTTGAGTCCGATGGCCCCCATCAGTGAACCGCCGAACCATGCTGCGGCTGTGAGGTCGTGAATGGAACGGGCTACGAGATTTCCTGCCATGATGTGCTTCCTATCGTCGATCCGGAAAGTACCTATTAGGCCGTGTCAGCCTCGAAACAGCGTGCTTCTATACTAAGCATGCTTACTAAGATGCGGCCAGTCGGTAGAGCGACACCTTGCGGTTACGCTTAGCCCGTGGAACAGCTCTACGCGATTCTCGCATGCATAATTCTTGGTTGTTTGACCGTTTTCCAGCTGGCGTTGGTGGTTGGCGCGCCCCTAGGGCGGTTCGCTTGGGGTGGGCAGCATGACGTCCTGCCGCAAAAGCTACGGGTGGGCAGTGTGGTCTCTATCGTGCTGTACGCCCTGTTCGGCTACACGGCGTTGGCAAAGGCCGGATTGGTGCCGGTGCTGGTCAGCGAAACCTTCACCGATATTTTCATGTGGGTACTTACCGCCTACTTCATTCTGGGCGTTGCCATGAATGCGATCTCCCGCAGCAAGCCCGAGCGTTTCGTGATGACCCCGGTGGCGTTGGTTCTGGCGGCCCTCTTCCTGCTTCTTTCATTGGGTTGATCCCGAACCCGGGACGCACGCGGCCGCGACGCTCCAGTTAACCCCGATGTTCGTCCCGAGCATGGGGGTTACCTGCCAACTCGGCGGGGACCACGCCGCACCTATGATGAACTGGACTGGCGCCGGAACTACGGCGCGGAAATGAGGACCCTTAGATGTTCGCCGTCCCGGTACCCCCGGTGCGCCATCAGCAACTGCTCGTCACGATTTTCGGTCTTTACGGCCGGAACGCCGGCGACGCGTTGCCGGTTTCTGCGCTGATCTCCATGCTGGGCTCCCTAGGGTACGACGCTCCCGGTGTGAGGTCGTCCGTCTCCAGGCTTAAGGCCAAGGGCGTACTGAAGAGTGTCCGTGAGGGAGGAATCGCCAAGTACAAGATCTCCGAGTCCGTCAGCGACGTGTTCCGTGAGGGTGACCGGCGAATCTTCGCGCCAGAGCAGCCTGCGCCGGTGGATACCTGGGTGCTGGCCGTCTTCTCAGTGCCCGAATCCATGCGAAACCGTAGGCACCAACTGCGGTCTGCTCTGCTGGGGCTTGGTTTTGGTTCCGTTGCCAACGGTGTGTGGATCGCGCCCGCACATAAGCTGGAGCAAGCCCGGGAACGCCTTACTGCGAGCGGGCTGATCGAGTTCGTTGATCTTTTCCGGAGCGACTACGTGTTCGACGGTCCCATGCGCCCCAAAATATCTGAGTGGTGGGACCTCAAGGAACTCGATCAGCAGTTCACCGAGTTCCTCGAGGTGTACAAAGGCGCGGAGCAGCAATGGACCGAGCGGGTAGGAGATGATCCGGAAGCTGCGCTGGCTACCTCCACCGAAGAGCTGCGCCGCGACGCATTCCGCTATTACATTCCCATGCTCACCATGTGGCGTAAGTTCCCGTACCGGGACCCGAACCTGCCCACCGACTACCTTCCGCCCGAGTGGCACGGACCAGCGGTGCGCAAGACCTTCCTGGCCGTACACCGCTTGGCGGCGCCCCTGGCAGCGGCCCACGCACATGAGGTCATTGCGGAGGCCTTGAACCCGGCCGCCGCCTGAACCTGCCCCTTTCTGAGCCCTGAGGCCTTGACCCCGGCTGCCTGGGACTTGGGCTGTTCGGTTACTCGTCGATGCGGGGTGCGTCGATGATGCCGAACACTTCACCCTGCGGCGCCTGAATGATGGCCATGCGTCCCAGGGGGCTCTCCGTTACGGGCATGAGAAGGGTGGAACCGAGCTCCACTGCCCGTTCCGCAGTGCCTTGGACGTAGTCGCTGGCGAACCAGGTCAACCAGTGATTGGGGGTAGCCTCGGGGATGTCGGCGTCATGCTGGATTCCTCCCACTTCCCGGCCGTCGAGCGGCCTGCGAAAAGTGGAGTAGGGAAGGCCGTCCTCGGTGGCGTCCTGGTAGCTGATATCGAAGACCTCAGAGTAGAACGACCTGGCGGCGGTGAAGTCCCGGGTGTGGAGCTCGTTCCAGCACAGTGCGCCGTGTTCATTGACGCGTTCCGCCCCGATATGGGTGCCGGCTTGCCAGATGCCGAAGGCCGCACCAACGGTGTCCATGGCCATCGCCATGCGGCCGGATTCCATGACATCGAACGGAGGCGCGATCATTTCTCCCCCGGCCGCGCTGATTTTTTTGGCAGTGACGTCCACATCGTCCGACGCCAGGAACGTGGTCCAGACGGTGGGTATGCCCGGTGCCTGCTTCGGCCCCAAGCCCGCGACGGCGCGCCCGCCAAGGTGCGCCAGGAGGTACTCCCCGGCGTCCTGGCCACCGGATACGAATTCCCAGCCGAAAAGATCCGCGTAAAAGGATTTCGCCGCTGCGACGTTGTCCACGCCCAGGTCCACCCACATGGGCGTTGCTGCCGGCCAGCTCGAGATTTTGGTGGACATGGGACTCCTCGGGGTAGGGCGCTTAGGGGGCGGCTGACCCTCCGGACGCCCGATGCGCCGGGCGTCCGGAGAGACAGCCACTATAAAGTGCGCCGTAGTCCCGGTTCGTGACACGATTTCGACCTCGGATTTTGAGCCCCTCTAAACCGCTGACCCCAAAAGTGCCAACTCCAAAACAGCCAGCCCCGAAAAGATGGCGGGAAAGCGAAAGCCGCCTTCCCGCCGTCGTGCGTTTCCAGTTAGACCGTGCGCGTTGCCTTCGCGAGGTTCTCGCGGAGTTCGTCCGCGTTCTGCCGGATGACGTAGGCCGGGCGGTCGCGCTCAACGCGCCAGCTGTCCTCCAGCGGGCCGATGTTGACGGTGTCGAAGCCGAACTCGTCGTAGATCTTGGAGACAAGCTCGGCTGCTTCCGGGAAGTCACTCGAGGTGGCCAGGGCGCGACGGTTGGCGCTGCCTGCGGGGGCGCCGTCGGTGGTGATGTCTTTGGCAAAGATGTGGTTGAAACCCTTGGCCACCTTGGAGGTTGGGAGGTGCTTCTGGAGCAGGCCGGAGGTGGTGGCTTCTCCGTTATCCAGCTCGGGAATGCGGCCGTCGCGCTCCCAGTAGTAGTTGTTGGTGTCGATGACGATCTTGCCCTCGAGCGGCTCAGTCGGGATGTCTTGGTAGTTCTTGAGGGGAACGGTCACGACGGCGAAATCACCCGCCGCTGCTGCTTCGGCTGCCGTCGCAGCCCGGGCGCGCGGCCCCAGCTCCGCCACCAGCTCGCCGAGGGTCTCGGGACCCCGTGAGTTGCTGATGACGACGTCATAGCCAAGTTCTACCGCTTTGCGGGCGACCTGGCTGCCAATGTGTCCTGCACCGATGATTCCGATTGTTGTCATGACCTTGCCAACACCAAGTTGCAGACGCCTCATTCCCGCGTTACGTAATATTTCCGAGAGGCCTATACTAAGTAGTCTTACTATGCTGGTTTGCATCGAAGACGAGGAGGTAGGGATGGCCGGGCATTTGGAGCTGGTTGAAACGCCTGATGGGGAATTCCGGATTTTGATGGTGGACGGCCAAGACGTGTTGATGGGCCTTTCCAAGCGGTTCGCCTCAGTGGATGAGGCTGTTGAGGGAGTTGCCGCCATCAGGGAAGTGGCGGGGACCGGTCTCCTTCGCACCTCAACGGCAGAGCGATATGCCGTGCTGATGTTGGAGGAACCTGTGATTGATTCAGCGCTGGCAGCGCAGGGTGCGCAGGGCGCACACGGAGCGCAAGCCCAGGCGAAGGTGGTTAGCTGTGGCAGCTGAAATGACGACTCAAAAGAAGCGCGGTGTTCTCTTCGATGTGGATGGAACGCTGATCGATTCGAGCTACTTCCACGCGATGGCCTGGTGGCAGGCGTTCCGACGCGAAGGGTTGGATATCGAAATGTCCGCCATCCATCGTCGAGTAGGCATGGGTGGCGACCGGCTCATCCAGAGCCTGGTTCCGGACTGCCCTGAGGATATGCAGGAAGATCTGAAATCCGCGCACGGTGCGGTCTTCTCAACCTTTTGGCCGACGCTGCGTACCTTCGATTCGGTTCGGGACCTTCTTGCAGCGTGCTCCGACGCCGGATTGGCGGTGGGCTTGGCGTCCTCGGCGCAGGAGCGCGACCTGGAAGTGAGCAGGCACCTCCTGGACGCCGCATCTTCCATTGATGCGTGGACCAGTTCCAATGACGCCAAGGAGAGCAAGCCCGCTCCGGACATCCTTGAGGCGTGCCTGGAGAAGCTCGGGCTTAGCCCGGAAGACGTGGCGTTTGTTGGGGACGCAGTATGGGACGTGAAGGCCGGCGGTGCCATTGGCATTCCTGTCATCGCACTGACCTGCGGTGGAATCAGTGAAGCCGAGCTGCGGGACGCCGGTGCCGCGGAAGTCTATGACAATCCGCGGCACCTGTTGGAGCAGCTGGAGACCAGCATGATCGGCAAGTTGATGGCTGGTTCGCGCGACGCCTAGTGGCGGTCGCTGGCGCCTCTAGCGCGGCTCGTCGCTGATTCCTTTGTCCCGCCCGCGCCGGTTCCGCAGGGTCCAAATGATCAACGCAATGATGATGACTGCCGCAACGCCCGCCAGAATCCACGGAACGACGTCGGTGCGGGTCTGCTCCTGCTGTTCGGTCTCGCTGGTGCCAGGGTTGGCGGGCCCGGTGCCCGCGGGATTCGAGACGTCCGTGGTCGGCTCCGCGGTGGGCGTCGCCGTGGATGGCCCGGAGGGGTTGCTGGGTTCCGGCGAGGGGGTGGTGGTGGCAGCTACGCTGCCCTGCACACCCACTGCTGCGTTGGCTGCAACGGCAGTGGAAAGCATGGACCCGGCGAAAAGGGTCAAAGCAAGGGTGGTCATGGCTAATCTGCGAAGCATCGTTCCTCCTGGGTTACTAGCATGATTCCTCATATAGTAAGCATACTGACTAAGCCCCGGCTGTGGATGCTTTTTAGCGGGCGCCGCTGGCAGTAGATCCGCAGCGGCACCCGCGGGCGCCTTAGCGCGTAAGCTTGGCGGAATCCGGTTCCTGATCGCCGATGTGGCCCGGCGCGTTGGCAGCGAGGACGCGCTGGACGAACGCACTGTACTCCTCCATGTAGTGCCGCAACAGCCCGGCGGTTCCTTCGTCCTTAACTGAACCGTCGTCGTCGTACGCGTCTGCGACGAAGCGGATATAGGCCTCAGGCGCGTTCAGCTGCGGCGCGTCCAGGAAGCTCAAAACGCTGCGCATGGACGACTGCATGACCGCTGTCCCGATACCGCCCGGTGAGGCGCCGATGATTCCGGTGGGCTTGCGCGCGAACGAGTTGCTGCCCCAGGGGCGTGAACCCCAGTCGATGGCGTTCTTCAACGCGCCCGGAATGGAGCGGTTGTACTCGGGGGAGACGAAAAGGATGCCGTCCGACGCGGCGATGGCATCCTTCAATTCCCGGCCTGCCGGAGGAAAGTTAGCGTCGTAGTCCGAGCTGTACAGAGGGAGGTCCTTGATGGCGATTTCATGGAACTCGAGTTCCGGCGGCGCCACGCTGATGAGGGCCTTGGAGAGGACCCGATTGATGGAATTGCTTGCCAGGCTTCCGACGAAATAACCGATTTTGAACGTGTCCATAGCGGCCTTCCTTTCCGACGGCACGGCCGGAACCGGCTCGTCGACGGTGTGGTGGCTGGTTGCCCCAGCTTCCACCGACCCTAGTTGACTTATGCACATAGCGCAGCCCCTACTCCCGTCGGGACCGTTGCGGTCATAGACTCATGCCAACTGAGTTCTGGATAGTTCCGGAAAAGGGGTGGCGGGTGAAAGCAGGCATAGCGCGTGAGACGCTCGACGGCGAGCGACGTGTTGCCGCAACGCCGGAAACGGTGAAGCAACTGGTGGCCTTGGGCCTTGAGGTCGAGATCGAGTCCGGCGCGGGGCTGGCGTCCGGCCATAGCGACGGCGACTACCGGACCGTGGGCGCCACTGTGGTGCAGTCATTGGATCTCGGATCGCTGGATGTTTACTGCCACGTGCGTCCCATGGAACCGTCGACGGCGGGAGCTCTCCGCCGCGGTTCGGTCACCGTCGGTTTAGGGTCACCGTCCTCGGAGCTTCCTACTGTGCGGGCACTTGCCGCTGGAGGAATCACGTCCTTTGCACTTGAACTGGTTCCGCGTATATCGCGTGCCCAGTCCATGGATGCACTCACTTCCCAGGCCCTGGTGGCTGGCTATCGCTGCGTCCTCGAGGCGGCCATGCGGCTCCCACGGTTCTTCCCGCTGTACATGACGGCAGCAGGGACCATTCCACCCGCGCGCGTCCTGGTCCTCGGTGCTGGAGTGGCTGGCTTGCAGGCTATCGGAACGGCGAAGAGGCTCGGTGCACGGGTTTCAGCCAACGATATCCGCCCGGCCTCGGCTGACGAGGTGGCATCCATGGGAGGCACGTTCATCAAGCTGGACCTGGAGACCGCCGAGGCATCCGGCGGGTACGCGCGGGAACTCAGCGCGGACCGGGGTGCCCTGCAGCGGGCCCTTTTGGCGCCACACGTGGCCCAAACCGATGTCCTGATCACCACCGCCGCTGTCCCTGGAAGACGTGCGCCGCTCCTGGTAACCCGCGAGATGGTCCAAGGCATGCGCCCGGGATCCGTGGTGGTGGACCTGGCAGCGGAATCCGGCGGGAACGTGGAGGGCAGCATCCCCGGCCAAGACATTTCCATCCCCACTGGCGACGGCCAGGGTGTGGTGACACTGGTGGGCATCAAGGACCCGGCCTCGGCGATGCCCGCTGACGCCTCGCGCTTGTACGCCAAGAACGTGTCCAACCTATTGGCCCTGATCACCCAGGACGGCGTAGTCGCTCCGGACTTTGAGGATGAAGTTGTTTCCGGCACGTGCCTCACCCACGCCGGCGAGGTCCGGCACGCGCCAACTGCGGAAGCTCTGACGGCGCTCGCAGGGGAGACCGCCCCCTTTGGTGGCGGGCATGCAGGCAGTTCCCATACCGGCAGTTCTCACACGGGCAGTGAAGGAGTGCGCTGATGGACGGCATGAGCCTGCTAACGATCACGGTCCTGGCGGTGTTCGTGGGCTTTGAAGTGGTTTCCAAGGTCTCCAGCACCCTGCACACGCCGCTCATGTCAGGGGCCAACGCCATCCACGGCATCATCCTGGTGGGCGCCATCATCGTGGCCGGACAGGCTGCTGATCCATGGGTGTTGGCGGTCGCCCTGCTGGCTGTAGTCCTGGCCACGGCCAACCTCGTGGGTGGGTTCGTGGTGACCGACCGCATGCTGGAGATGTTCCGCGGACGGCAACGGCCGCCGTCGAACGCTGGCCAGGGAGGTCAAGGAAGCTCAGGAGGCCGGGGAAGGTCGGTTGCTCCCAACGGTCCTGAGGGTTCCGGCGCCGGGGAACCGGTTCGAGGGGAGCGCCTGTAATGACGATTCTCAATCCCACTTGGACGGCACTTCTGTACCTGGCCGCCGCGGCCTGCTTCATCCTCGCCCTGAAGGGACTGAATTCGCCAAAGACTGCACGGCGCGGCAACCTGATCGGAGCATTTGGCGCCCTGCTGGCTGTGGTGACGGTGTTTGTTTCGGTGAAGCTGGACAATATTCCGTGGATTCTTGGGGCCATAGCTGTGGGCTCGGGCGTTGCTGCGCCTGTGGCCCGTCGCGTGCAAATGACTCAGATGCCGCAGCTCGTCGCCCTCTTCAATGGTGTGGGTGGTGGTGCCGCGGCGCTTGTCGCACTACTGGAACTCTCGCATGCGGACGACCCGTGGGTTCGACTGGCGATCGTCTTCACGTTGCTGGTGGGTGCGGTGTCCTTCGCTGGCTCCGGTGTCACTTTCGCCAAACTTCAGGGGCTCATGACCACCCGGCCGGTGACGTTCCCTGGCCTGCCCGCCCTGATGGCCGTGGTGCTGCTGGCCGCCGTGGGAGCCGGCGTCGTGGTGATCCTGAACGGCTCGTTGGCGTTGGCGCTGGTCCTGCTACTTTTGGGGCTGGTTACCGGAGTCCTGTTGGTGCTCCCGGTGGGTGGTGCTGATGTGCCGATTGTCATTTCGCTCCTGAATGCCTTCACCGGCCTGGCCGTCGCGGCCTCTGGATTGGTCCTGGGCAATGTCCTCCTTGTGGTTGCCGGCACGCTGGTGGGAGCTTCCGGCACCATCCTTACCCGTGCCATGGCTGCTGCGATGGGACGCAGTGTTGCAGGCATCATGTTCGGGGCCTTCAAGGGTGGGTCCACGGCTGGATCCACTGCCGTGAGTGAGCGGCCCGTGCGTTCCTCCAGTGCGGAAGACGTGGCAGTACTGCTCGGCTATGCGCAGCGGGTGATCATCGTCCCCGGCTATGGGCTCGCGGTCGCGCAGGGGCAGCACACCGCCGCAGAGCTTGCACTTGCCTTGGAAGCACGCGGTATTGAAGTGGACTTCGCCATTCATCCTGTAGCCGGACGCATGCCGGGCCATATGAACGTGCTGCTCGCGGAGGCCAACGTACCGTACGAGTCCCTGAAGGAAATGAGCGACATCAACTCAGAATTCAAGACCACCGATGTGGCCTTGGTGGTGGGCGCCAACGATGTTGTTAATCCTGCAGCAAAGACCACCTCGGGATCACCGATCTACGGAATGCCCATCTTGGAGGTCGCCGACGCCCGCCAGGTGGTGTTCCTCAAACGCTCCATGCGTCCAGGGTTTGCAGGGATTGAGAATGAACTGTTGTACGAACCGCAAACCACCCTGCTATTTGGCGATGCCAAGGACTCGTTGACTAAGGTTCTGGGTGCCGTCAAGGCGCTCTAAGATCGACGTCTTGGAAGCATCCTCGCTTGGCTGCGGGACCTTCCGGACGGTCCGGGGTGGTCCTATGCTGAACCGTACGAGTTGCCCTACCCATGCCGAACCGCCAGACCCAAGCGAGGTTGCGCCATGACCGTGAAACTCAACAAGAAGGCTTTTGACCACGCGAAGCATCTGATTCGCGACGGCAAGGTGGTCAAGGACACCCGCGATGACTGGAGTGAGCACGCCCCCACCGCCAAGGAGGAGAGCGCGTTCCTGGACAAACACGGGCACTCCGAGTACTCAAAGTGGTTCCTGGGCGTGGACGACGATCACCCGGACGACCAAAAGGGCCACTACAAATTCCCGATTGGTGACTTCAAGAAGATCCACCGCTGTGGTGTGATCTCCGCTGAGAGCAGGGCCGGCCAGTACGACTACGACGATATTCGTGATGCCTTGGGAAAGCTGCTCGATAAGATCGACGAGGGGTGAGCACTCCTGACCACTAAGTTGCGTGCAAGGGTGCGGTGACACCGACGTTTCGCGCGGAACTATTGCTGTTCGATGCACTAACCGGGAGGGACCGCGCAGACTGCAGGCCTATACGCCAGGATTTCTGCGAGCTCGGCCAACCTGTGCGCGCGTGCCGATTCGGCGGGAGAAAATGGTTCGCCGGGTCGGGAAAAGACCAGCGGCCCGTGCCACGCCGTCGGGATTTTGAGGATGTCAGTTGAAGGCCCGACGACGGTGGGCACCTCAGGCCTGGGACGCTCCGGATCGATCGGGACCACTTTTGCGGACAGGAGTTCGGCCACAGCCATGGCAAGTTCCGTCGGGTTCCCGGCAATACGGGCGGCGAGACTCAAGGCCTTGGTTTGGCCATCGGCCATGGCCAAAGCAGTGGTGGGCCAGACGTAAGACTCATGCCCGCCGCCGTCGTGCAGTGCTTTCAGCAGTTCCTGTTCCGTGACCTCGCCCGGGGTGGAGAGAACGAACTCATCCATCACCCGCCCATTGAGGCCCGTCTGAGCGGAGCCTGTTCCGGTCATCGGGTGGACGTGGAGGCTGAGGATGTTGGCGTCCATCTTGGCGAGGGCATGGGTAATTTTCTGCAGGGACCCTGGCTGGTCCATCAGCACTGTTCGTGCACGCCACAGGGCAGGAGCGAGGTGCAGTTTGTGCCGTTGTCGGAGGGCAGGCGCATGCAACCAGCGCCGGAGGACTTTGGCTGCCGAAGGTTCAGCCACCCAAATGACCAACACAGTGGCGGTAACGGCCAGCAGCAGGACCTTGGCCACGTAGGGAAGGGTGGTTCCAACCACTGCCGCATGAACCAGTAATTCGATGGGAAGCATAACTGCGATGTTCGCGATGGTAAGCCGGGCTTTGGGCGGTTCGGGCAACTGACCGCAGACGTCACAGAGGAGCTCAGCGGTGACGGGCGTGCTCGGGTTGGGCTTCATGATTTCATGCTGCCCCGCCCCTGTTTCGGACCCGTTGCCTTCGCGTCACGTTCTGGGGACAGGCCTGTGAACGAACGAACCCGGCACCCTCGAGGTGAGGACGCCGGGTTCGGTCAAGCAAGTGGGAAGGAGCGCTCGCGGAGAGCGATCGGCCTTTAGCGCGTGCGGTCGGAGTCGAAATCCGGGTCCAGTTCGGAAGCCTGGCTTGCGTTGCGATGGGCCGCCGCGTCCTTGAGAAGATCCCGGATTTCGGCAAGCAGGGCAGTATCTGCGGGGAGCGGCTCTTCCTCGGGTTCCTCGGTGGACAGGCGGTTCTTGACCAGGGAATTGATCTTGTTCATCGGCGCTACGAAGATGAAGTAGACCACGGCGGCGGTGATCACGAAGGTCACGAGCGCGGTCAGTACAGCGCCGAAGTTGATGAACGTGGCGGGGTTGTTTTCCCAGATCTTGAAGCCGAGTCCGTCAGCGTTCATGCCACCGGCGGCGGCGATCACGGGATTAATGATGTTGGTGGTGAAGGCAGCAACGAGGGCGGTGAACGCACTGCCAATGACCACGGCAATGGCCAACTCGATCACGTTGCCGCGAAGTATGAAGTCCTTGAAACCCTTAAGCATGGATGTTCCTCCGAATAGGTGCAGTTTCTGCCTCCAGCAGAGATCAAACTACCACTCCGAAGTTTCAGGGAGTTGTCACAGGGATGTGAGAGAAGGTTGGGGAAAGGGGCCGGGATGTGAGAGACGGTTGGCCGGAAGGGCTAGGGATGTGAGAGACGGTTGGGGGGAAGGGGCAGGGATGTGAGAGAGGATCCCGGCCCCTTCCCCGTCAGGCGAGCAGCGACCTGGTGTGGTCGTTGAGGAACATTCCGCGGGGATCAAATTCCCTGCGGACCTGGATGAAGGTGTCCAGCTCCGGATAGAGGCGTTCCAGCCGGCTCCGGGTCATGAAGTGGATCTTCCCCCAGTGGGCTCGCGGCTCGAACTCCTGAAGGACGGCATCGGCGTCGCGGAAGAACTGCCAGTAGTCGGTTCCAGGCTCGGTGGTCAGTGTGATGACGGTGCTGTCGCGGCCTTGGAACTGGGACATGTAGGCGTCGTCGGACTTTACCCAGCGGACCTCCACGGGGTACTTCTGTTCGGGATACTTGCTGCGGATAAGGTCCTGGATAGCCTCTACGGCGACCAAACCGTCCTCGCTGCGGACGAAGTACTCGAGTTCATGGAACTGGGTGGTGAAGCCGCCCGGGTAGATCCGGTAGGAACGGTCCAGCCGCGCACCTTCAACACTGGATATCTGGCTTTCGTCCTGGACGGAGGCAACGTTGTATCGCTTGGTGTAGCTGCGGCCTCCCATGCTGTGGTCCGGCGAACCTGGAAGGTCCAAGAGCTCACAAGAGTCATCTTCCGGGCACCACAGGAAGGAGTAATGCCGGTTGTCATCGATGTCGCCCTGCCATGTCGAAGCAGTTTCCGCCCACGTGGGGTAGGTGATCTGTTCTTGGAGGTAGTAGCTGTCCTCCACGGCCAGCTCCACCTCCAGGAAGATCCCCAGCGTGCCCAACGCAACCTGCGCTGCCCGCAGCTCGCGGAGCTGGCTCTCCCCGATTTCCACAATCTCGCCATAGCCGTTGATCAACTTCACCCAGCGAAGGTTGGAGGAGAAGCTGCCCAGGTTTTTGCCCGAGCCGTGCGTGCTGGTGGCCAGGGCGCCGGCGATCTGCTGCTTGTCGATGTCCCCCTGGTTCCCCAAAGCCAGCCCCTTCTCCCACAAGGCATCCCCGAAAGCGTTGATGGTTGTGCCGGCCAAGGCCCGCGCGCGGCGCCCCGACTGGTCAGTTCCGGTGATGGCCGAAAGGCCGGCCATGTCCATCAGGACCCCGCCGGTTTGAACCAAGGGCGACGACGAGTGTCCTGAGCCGACTGCCCGCACAGGCAAGCCTTCGCGGATGGCGAAACGGACGGCGTCGAGCGCTTCTTGTTCATTCCTGGGCCGAACGGTGAAGGCAGGCGTCGCGCTTTGATTACCGCCCCAGTTGGTCCAGGTGGCGTCCGTGGCAAAAGGGGCCGAAGGGGTAGCGGCACCTGGCAAGGAGGCCGGGCGGGAAACATTGGTGGTCATGGTGGAAGCTCCGTTGCTTGTCTGAACGCTCACGCGCCGTGGTTGATCATGACGTGCTTGGTGCGCGAGTAATCGTCCAGGGCGTAGAGCGAGAGGTCGCGGCCGTAGCCGGAACCTTTGAATCCGCCCCACGGTACCTCGCACGCGAGAACAAGGTGTGCATTGACCCACACGGTGCCGAAGTCCAACTGCTTGGGAATCCGGAGGGAAAGGCTTGAATCGCGCGTCCACACCGAGGCTGACAAACCGTACGGGCTCTCGTTGGCGCGGGTCACAGCTTCTTCGGTAGTGCTGAAGGTTTCCACAGTGACCACTGGGCCGAAGATCTCGTGCGTGGCGATGTGAGCGCCCGCGGGCACCTTGCTGATGACCGTGGGCTCGATGAAGTAACCGGGACCTTCCAGCGCGGAGCCGCCGATAGCCACGGTGAGGCCTGCCTCCTGGGCTTCCGCGAGCGACTCCTTGACTCGTTCGTAGTGCGGGAGGGAGATCATGGGACCGATTTCGACGTCGTCGCCGGCGTCGGGTGCGCCGATCACGAGGGTGCTGACTTCCCTGACCAGGTGTTCGGTGAATTCTTCGGCCACGGACTCGTGCACCAGCACGCGGCAGGCGGCACCGCAGTCCTGGCCGGCGTTCCAGAAGCCGGCGTTTCGCACGCCCGCAGCGGCAGCGCGGAGGTCGGCGTCGGGGAAGACAATAACGGGAGCCTTGCCGCCGAGTTCCAAGTGGACGCGCTTGACGGATTTTGCGGCAGTTTCGGCCACTGCCTGGCCACTGACGACGCTGCCGGTCAGGGCGACCAAGGCAATATCAGGATGCTCGGACAGGCGCTGTCCCACGGTCCGGCCACGGCCGGTGACCACGTTGAGGATCCCGTCAGGGATGCGTCCGGCCAGCACTTCCACCAGCTTCAGCGTAGACAACGGGGTTTGCTCGGAGGGCTTGATGACGATGCTGTTGCCTGCTGCGAGGATGGGTGCGATCTTCCATGCGGCCATCAGCAGCGGGTAATTCCACGGCGTGATCACGCCGACCACACCCACAGGTTCGCGGAGGATCACCGACGTGTGGTCCGTGGCGTAGTCGCCGCCGGCCATGGAGGTCAAAGTCCGTGAGGCGCCGGCCATGAACCGGAAGGTGTCGATGGTGCTGGAGACGTCGTCCTCGGACACGGCCTGCGGCTTGCCGGTGTTGGCGGATTCCAGGACTTCGAAGACCTTGCGGTTCTCCTCAACGATGTTCGCTATGAGGTTCAGGACATCAGCGCGTTCCTTCGGAGTGGTGGCACCCCAGGTCTTTTGAGCCACGACGGCGGCAGCAACAGCGACGTCCACATCATCGGCCGTGCCGGCCTGCACGGAGGCGATGACCTGTTCCGTGGTGGGATCCACGACGTCGATGGACTGGCCTGAGGAGCCCTGGACGAAGGATCCGTTGATGAAGTGCCCTGCCGGAGGCAGCGGCAGTTGCAGCGGGAGCGACGAGGCTTGGGCGTCGGCGGATGCGCGTCGGACGGTGAACTGTTCAGTCTGGGTGGTAGTCATGATGATTCGCTTTCAGATGAGGTCTGGCGTGAGTGCAGTTGCGGGAAAGGGGGCGGCTTCTGTCTTCTTGCCGAACAACCGGGCCGCGAAGTAATAGAGGGGAGCGACGACGACGAGGCCGACGATCCAGGAGATGTCCACACCGCCCATCGCGGCGGCCAACGGACCCGTGTAGATGGCGGTGGCCGAGAAGGGAACCTGGATCAGGGCGCCTGCTACATAGGAGCCGATGGCGACCCAATTGAACCGCCCGTACACGCCGCCGTCGCGCTTGAAGAAGTCTTCAACCCGGTACTCGCCGTGCCGCAGAAGGTAGTAGTCCACCAGGTTGATGGCCGTCCACGGAACCAGGACGTACATCAGGAAGGAGAGGAAGTTGGTGTAGAAGAGGATGAAGTTATCGCGGGCAAAGAGGGCGATGGAGACTGCGACAACGAAGAGGATGATCGCGGCGATGCTACGGGTCTTGGCGCGTGGCAACCAGCTCGGCTTGAAGGTTTGCCCGATGGTGAGGGTGCATAGGACGCCGCAGTACAGGTTCATGGCGTTCGACGCCGCCACGCCCAGGCAGAAGATGCCAACGATGATCAGGGTCCACGGCTGAAGCATCTCACCCAGGCTGCCCACGATTTCCACGTCCCCTGTGCTCATGGAGACGGCTAGCGTGCCCACCAAAGCGCCAAGGATCATGGGGAAGAGGGTTCCCAAGACGCAGCCCGAATAGGAAGCCCAGAACGCCGGGGCGGAACCGGTTCCCTGCGGCATGTAGCGGGAGTAATCAGAGACATAAGGCGCGTAGGCCAGTTGCCACAGGGCGGAGACTGAGATGGTCCCCATGAAGCCGACCCAGTTGAAGTTGCCCGTCTCCAGGAAGTTGCCGGGCAATCCGTGGACCATCAGGATCCAACCGAAGGCCAGCAACAAGGCCAGGCCGGCTGCGACGCTGAGGACGCGTGCATAGGCGTGGATGAGCCGGTAACCGAAGATCGTGGCGACAACGCTGACAACGCCAATGATGATGATTCCCGCGTCAACGCTGATGCCCGGGCTCACCGCAGCCATTGCTTCCCCGCCAAATACCAGGTTCGCTGCGAAGAAACCGACGTACATGATCACTACGATGACCACGATCAGCAGGGCTCCGAAGGAACCAAACTGGCCACGGGTCTGGATCATCTGGGCCACACCCAATTGCGGGCCTTGGGCTGAGTGCAGCGCCATGAAGATGCCGCCCACCACGTTGCCGATGATGATTCCCACGATTGCCGGAACGAAGCCGAGGCCGAACACCGTGGTGGCGAGTCCGCCGGTCACGATGGTCATGATCATGATGTTGGAGCCGAACCAGATGGTGAAGAGGTCCCGGGCCTTGCCGTGCCGCTCATTCAAGGGGATGGGCTGGATGGTTTTGTCCTCGAGCCGGGGTACGTCCGTGGTGGGCCTCGGTGCCTCGGTGGAGGTACTCATGACGCGCTCCGGGATGCCGAAGCGAGTTCACGAACAGCCGTGTTGTCCGCTTTGCTGCGGTTCACCATGAGGCCGAGAAGGTCGAACACCAAGGTGGCCGCGGCCACCGTGGTGATGTCCGCATGGTCGTAGGCCGGGGCGACTTCCACGACGTCGGCGCCCACGATGTTGATGCCGTCCAGTCCGCGGAGCAAGGCCAGGAGCTCGCGGGAGTGGAGCCCGCCCATTTCGGGGGTTCCGGTGCCGGGTGCGAACGCGGGGTCCAGGACGTCGATGTCGATGGAGACGTAGACGGGGGTATCGCCGAGCCTGTCCTTCACGCGCTGGATAGCTGCCGGAACACCGATCACGTCCAAGTCCGAGCAACGGATGATCTGGAACCCGAACTCGTGGTCACGGAGGAAGTCGTTGCGGTCATAGACCGGTCCGCGGATACCCACGTGCATGGACTTGTCCTCCACCAGGAGGCCTTCCTCGAACGCGCGCCGGAAGATGGTTCCGTGCGTGATCGGCTGGTCGAAATAGGTGTCCCAGGTGTCCAGGTGAGCATCGAAGTGCAACAGGGCCACAGGGCCATGGACCTTGTTCAGGGCCCGCAGCATGGGAAGGGCGATGGTGTGGTCGCCGCCGATGGAAATGAGGCGCTTGTCCGCGCTGATCAGGGGCAATGCCTGCTCTTCGATCTCACGGACTGCCCGGGTGATGTCATAGGGGGTGCAGGCGATGTCGCCGGCGTCCACAACCTGGGCTTCGTACACCGGTTCCACGTCGAGCTCCGGGTGGTAGCCGGGGCGCAGGAGCCGTGAGGCCTCGCGGACTGCGGCAGGACCAAAGCGGGCGCCCGGCCGGAAGGAGGTTCCGCCGTCGAACGGTACGCCGACGATCGCGATGTCGTAATCCGGGACGCGGTCGATTTGGGGAAGGCGGGCGAAGGTGCCGAGGCCTGCATACCTGGGGACTTTGGTTGCGTCGACAGGACCGATGGGCTTGTGGGTTGTCATTGACGGATCCTTGGGTTGAGGGGTGCTCGCCGTTGAGCGGGAAGTAAGTAATTCCATTCTTGGTGACGTGGATCACCCCCGATAGCGGTACATTGACTACAAATGGCCGAGCCATTTAGACGAATGTCTAAGTGCCACTCAATCCGGCGGCAAAAGCCGAACAAACAGAAGGAATCGGGGCGGAAAATGGCGATCACCGTGGCTGAACTCATCGCCGAGCCGCAGCTTGGACTCACCCTGATGGCCGGACCCGGTGGCTTGGACAACCGCATCACCTGGGCCCATACCTCGGACCTGCCCAGGCTGTGGGAGTGGGTAACCGGCGGAGAGCTCATGATGACCAACGGCCTCTCCATTCCTGCCGACGCCGAAGGCCAGGTAGCGCTCGCCGAAGCTTTGATGGACAGCGGCGCCAGCGCGTTGGCGATCGGTGAGAAGATGCACGCGCCGCCGCTCACGAAGGAATTCCTGGAGGCCTGCAACCGCCTTCCGCTGCCCCTGATCAACATCCCGTACCCGCTGCCGTTCATCGCGATCGCCCGTTCGGTGGCCGAATCCTCGCTGCTCGAAGAGTCCCGCCGTTTACGGCAAACGGCCCGTGTTTACGACCTCCTCCGCACTGCGGGAGCTTCCGAGGACCATTGGCAGAGCCTCGTGCAAAGGCTCACCACCGAGCTCGATGCGGACCTGTTCGTGGTGGACCGGCGCTGCCTCCATCCGTGGCATCCCGATGGACAATCACTCCCGGTGTTCCTCGCCGAGGAGTGGGCTCCGCTATCCGGCCAGGCATCACTCGCCGGGAAGAACTTCCAGTGGCACCGTATCCGTGGCAGGCACGTGCTCACCATGGATATTCCCACCCATGCCAACGCGCTCCTAGTGGTGCTGCCCAACAGCGAACCGCACCCGGACGCCGTCGTGCTTCTTCACGCCGCAACCGTGCTGGGGCTGCAGCTTTCGCGCATCGTTTTGTCGCTGGAAGGGCGCCACCGACTGGCGGGCGAGTTCCTGCTGCAGGCCATGGATGGGCGTTTGGGCGCGGCCGAGATGGAGAGCCGGCTGGCCGGTTTCGAGGTTCCGCCACAGGATTTCCTGATCGCCTCCATGGCCAAGGCTGCCGGCCATAAAACAGCGGACGACGGCGACAGGCTGGCTAATGTTCATATCGAACTGTGGCGGCACGGGGTTGCGTCGGCCACGTTGAAGCGGAACAACAGGCTCCACGTGGTGGTCGCGGCCGACGTTTCTGGCGACGTCCTGGTGCACTGCGCCGGGGCGGATGCCGCCATTGGAATCAGTGCGCCTGCGGCCGTCGCCACCATCCAGCGCGCACTGCAGGAGTCCCTCTGGGCGCTCGGTTCGGCCCGAGCCGCCAACCTGGGACTGACCCGTTATGCGGAGGGGCCATCGTGGCTTGGACTCACCAGTTTCGAGGAAGGAACGGCGCTGGTGCGGCGTCTTTTGGGCCCAATTTTCGATTACGAGCAGGGCCAGGAAGGCGATCTCCTGGTCACCTTGAAGACGTATTTGGACTCGCAACGCTCTTGGCAAAAGACTGCTACGGCACTCTTCGCCCACCGGCAGACCATCATCTATCGAATGCGGAAAATCGGCGAACTGACGGGGCTGGACATGGGTGAAACGTCCACGATTGCCCAATTGTGGTTTGCGCTGCAGATCCATGAAGCGATGCATCAGTAGTCATACCTTGCTTGCGCATTTTCACAACAACCAGCTATGGTGTGAAGCGTGTCACCCAGGTGATGCAACGCTATTGATCTGCGGCGGGAGAGTCCTGCCGGTACATCCAGTCAGGCGCCGTAGGAGCAAATCCTCCCCAGGAATCTCTCAGGCCCATGTACCGCCGCGGTTAGGCAACTCTGGAAAGCAGTCCGGGTAACCGGGCTCACCGACGGTGCAAGCAGGCAACATTCCTGCGGAATCTCTCAGGTCCAATACAGAGCGGGGAGGAACCCACATCATCGTGGCGCTCACTGGGCGCCTGAATCATGGAGTTCCTCTTGACTGTTCAATCAACCCCCACCGCCTTCGCGGACCGGCACATCGGCGCCCGCCGCCAAGCCGACGTTGACACCATGCTCAAGGCCATCGGCTACGACTCTGTCGACGGCTTGGTAGACGTCGCCGTCCCCGATTCCATCCGCCAGGAAACTGCGCTCAAGCTGCAGGACGCCCTCACCGAGGTGCAGGTCCTTACCGAGCTCCGCAAGCTCGCGTCCAAGAATAAGACCGCTGTCCAGATGATCGGGCAGGGCTACTACGACACCGTGACGCCGCCGGTGATCCGCCGCAACATACTGGAAGCTCCCGCTTGGTACACGGCCTACACGCCGTACCAGCCGGAAATTTCACAGGGCCGCCTTGAGGCACTGCTCAACTTCCAGACCATGGTGCAGGACCTCACGGGACTTCCCGTAGCCAACGCCTCGCTGCTGGATGAAGCCACCGCCGTGGCCGAAGCCGTGCTGCTGATGCGCCGTGCCAACAAGAACAAGACTGCCAAGGATGGCAAGACTGTCCTCGACGCCGACCTCCTTCCGCAGACCATCGCGATCGTGAAGGGCCGCGCCGAGGCGCTGGGCTTCGAGGTTGAGATTGCCGACCTTTCGGCGGGCCTTCCTGACGGCGACATCAACGGCGTCGTCCTGCAGCAGCCCGGCGTTTCCGGCCGCGTATTCGACCACTCCGGTGTCATAGCGTCGGCCAAGGAACGCGGTGCGCTGGTCACCGTTGCAGCTGACCTGCTGGCGCTCACGCTCATCACGCCCCCGGGCGAACAAGGTGCGGACATCGCCGTCGGAACCGCGCAGCGCTTCGGCGTCCCGCTGTTCTTCGGTGGCCCGCACGCTGCCTACATGGCCGTGCGTGAAGGAATGGAGCGCACACTTCCTGGCCGCATTGTTGGTGTTTCCAAGGACAACGCCGGCGTCCCTGCTTACCGTCTGGCCCTCCAGACCCGCGAGCAGCACATCCGCCGCGAAAAGGCTACGTCCAACATCTGCACCGCGCAGGCTCTGCTCGCGATCGTGGCCTCGATGTACGCGGTTTACCACGGTCCGGAAGGCCTGAAGGCGATTGCTGAAACCGTCCACGGCCAGGCCCGTGTTTTGGCTGCGACCCTACAGAAGGCCGGCCGCGAACTCGTGTCCGAGGTCTTCTTCGACACCCTCACCGTCCGGGTGCCCGGCAAGGCCGACAAAGTCATTGCCGCCGCCGAAGCGCGCGGCATCAACTTGCGTCTGATCGATGCGGACACCGTTGGCGTCTCCGTTGATGAAACCACGACGCCGGAGGTCCTCTCCGCGGTGGCCGTCGCCTTTGGTGCCGGTCCGGTAGGGGACACCGCTGGGTTCGAGCTTCCCGCCAACGTGGTCCGTACCTCCGATTTCCTGCAGCACCCGGTGTTCAACACGCACCGTTCCGAGACACAGCTGTTGCGCTATATCCGCAAGCTGTCCGACCGGGACCTTGCCCTGGACCGCACCATGATCCCGTTGGGTTCCTGCACCATGAAACTCAACGCGACGGCTGAGATGGAAGCAATCTCCTGGCCGGAGTTCGCCTCCATCCACCCGTTCGCTCCGGACCATCAGACAGCAGGTTGGCGCGAACTGATCGAGGACCTGGAAGCTGACCTCACTGAGATCACTGGCTACGACCAGGTCTCCATCCAGCCGAATGCCGGCTCCCAGGGTGAGCTCGCCGGGCTGCTGGCGATCCGCGGCTACCACCTGTCCCGCGGAGATGAGCAGCGCACCGTCTGTTTGATTCCGGCATCTGCCCACGGCACCAACGCAGCCTCTGCTGTGCTGGCGGGCATGAAGGTTGTGGTTGTGGCCACGGCCGGTGACGGCACGATCGATCACGCAGACCTGGCCGCCAAGATCGAAGCCAACAAGGACGTCCTGTCCTGCATCATGATCACCTACCCGTCTACTCACGGTGTGTACGACGCCGACGTCCGCGAGGTCTGCGACGCGATCCACGCCGCCGGCGGCCAGGTGTACGTGGACGGTGCGAACCTGAACGCGTTGGTTGGCCTGGCCCAGCCGGGCAAGTTTGGCGGCGATGTTTCCCACCTGAACCTGCACAAGACGTTCTGCATCCCGCACGGCGGCGGTGGACCGGGTGTTGGCCCTGTTGCTGCGAAAGCTCACTTGGCTCCGTTTATGCCCGGCGACGCTAACAGTGCTGCTACTCCTGAGGACGCTGCCTCTACCGGTGTGGCAATCTCTGCCTCGCGTTATGGCTCTGCCGGTGTGCTCCCGATTTCGTGGGCATATGTGAAGCTCATGGGCGGTCAGGGGCTGACGGAAGCTACCAAGTCGGCGTTGCTGGCAGCCAACTACGTTGCTTCTCGCCTGGATGAGCACTTCCCCATCCTCTACACGGGCGAGGGCGGACTCGTGGCCCACGAATGCATCCTGGACCTCCGCGAATTGACCGCTCGCACCGGTGTGACGGCCGAAGACGTAGCCAAACGCCTGATCGACTTCGGCTTCCACGCCCCCACCCTCGCGTTCCCGGTTGCCGGCACCTTGATGGTGGAGCCCACCGAGTCCGAGGACCTGGCCGAGATCGACCGCTTCATCGAAGCCATGATCACCATCCGCGCCGAGATCGAGCAGGTGGCAAGCGGTGATTTCACTGTTGAGAAGTCGCCGCTGCGCAACGCACCGCACACGGCTGCCGCCGTCGTGAGTTCCGACTGGGACCGCGAGTACCCGCGTGAGCAGGCAGCGTTCCCCGTCCACCACCTCAAGCAGGACAAGTACTTCCCGCCGGTCGGCAGGATCGACGGCGCCGCAGGTGACCGGAATCTTGTGTGCTCCTGCCCGCCTCTCGAAGCATTTGAGAACACTGCTGACTTCGAAAAATAAGGACTCCCGATATGTCTGAGAACTACACAGCCCTCTATGAGCAACACAAAAAGGCCGGCGCTTCCTTCACCGACTTCGGCGGCTGGCAGATGCCCCTCAAGTACGAGTCCGAGCTCGCCGAGCACCACGCCGTCCGCAAGACCGCCGGCCTGTTCGACCTCTCCCACATGGGCGAAGTGTGGGTCACTGGTCCCGAGGCTGCCGCCTTCCTGGACTACGCGCTGGTGGGCAAGATGTCCGCGGTAGCCGTGGGCAAGGCCAAGTACTCGCTGATTTGCAACGCCGACGGCGGCATCATCGACGACCTCATTTCTTACCGTCGCCCCTCTCCCGAAGAAGGCGTGGACAAGTACCTGGTGGTCCCTAATGCGGGCAACGCGACGGTAGTTGCCGCTGCGCTGGTGGAGCGCGCATCCGGTTTCGACGTCGTGGTGGAGGACGCCTCGGCTGAAACCTCCCTCATCGCAGTGCAGGGCCCGAACGCCGAAGCCATCCTGCTGACCCTTGTCCCGGCCGAACAGCACGCGCGGGTTACCGAGTTGAAGTACTACGCGGCGGCGGAGGTCGCCGTCAACGGGCAGGACCTGTTACTGGCCCGCACCGGGTACACGGGCGAGGACGGCTTCGAGATTTACATCCCGAACGTCGACGCTGCTGGCCTCTGGGAAGCGCTGCTCGAAGCGGGCGAAGGCCACGGACTCATCCCTGCCGGCCTAGCAGCCCGCGACTCCCTGCGCCTTGAAGCCGGGATGCCTCTGTACGGCAACGAGCTTTCGCGCCACGTCAATGCCTACGCGGCAGGGCTTGGTCCGGTAGTTTCCCTTGCCAAGGAAAGCGACTTCATTGGCCGCGACGCGCTCACTGCTATCAAGGCTGCCGGCGTCGGCTCCGCTCTTGGACAGAAGCTCGTGGGCCTCAAGGGCGCCGGACGCCGCGCCGCCCGCGCCCATTACTCGGTGCTCAAAGACGGTTCGCTCATCGGTGAAGTCACCTCCGGCCAGCCAAGCCCGACGCTCGGCTACCCGATCGCCTTGGCGTATGTCGACGTCGAGCATTCAGAGCCGGGCACCATCGTGGACGTCGACCTCCGCGGCAAAGCCGAACCGTTCGAAGTTGTGACGCTGCCGTTCTACAAGCGCGCTAGGTAGCCGGCGGGAGTGACTGGGTGTTACGAAGCCCGGCGGGAGTGACATCCTCCGCGGGCTCGGTCGCAGAAGCGCCCGCTGGGCGGACGCGATGCTTCCTTGGACGCCCGCTTCCGGATGTCACTCCCGCAGGGGCGTGTTGCCGGATGTCACTCCCACAGGGCTGCGGCGCTGGTTGAACCCCTAAGCGCTGGGGATGGGTCAACCTGCCGCAAGAGATCTTGGAAAGTTTTCAGTAAGTGAGAGAAGGAATTGGAATGAGCAAAGTAGTCGCCGAGCTGAAGTATTCGGCTGAACACGAGTGGGTTGCCGTCGATGGTGACGGGCCTGTGGGGATTGGGATTTCTGCGGTGGCCGCTGACGCCCTGGGCGACATTGTGTATGTGGACCTGCCCGAGGTTGGCTCCACTGTGACCGCCGGCGAGACGTGTGGCGAGGTGGAATCGACCAAGTCCGTATCGGACCTGTACTCACCCGTAACGGGCGAGGTGACCGAGATCAACGACGCCGTAGTGAGTGATCCCGCCCTCATCAACAACGATCCCTATGGTGCCGGCTGGCTGTTCAAGGTGGCCGCCACCGAAGAAGGGCCGCTCATGTCGGCCGAAGAATACGCTGCAACGAACGGTGGAGAACTGTGAACCCGGTATCTGTAACTGACTTTCAGCAGGTTGTGTCGGCGTCGTTGGACGCCCAGCTGTCCGAGCTGGATCCTGAGATCGCTGCAAAGATCGACGACGAACTGGGTCGCCAGCGCGACGGCCTGGAAATGATCGCTTCCGAAAACCACACAGCTGTTGCCGTGATGCAGGCTCAGGGTTCCGTGCTGACCAACAAGTACGCCGAGGGTTACCCAGGCAAGCGGTACTACGGTGGCTGCGAACACGTTGACGTGATCGAACAGCTTGCGATTGACCGCATCAAGTCCCTGTTCGGCGCAGAGTTTGCCAACGTTCAGCCCCACTCCGGAGCCCAGGCCAACGCCTCCGTGATGCACGCCCTCATCAAGCCCGGCGACACCATCATGGGCCTCAACTTGGCCCACGGCGGCCACCTGACCCACGGCATGCGGATCAACTTCTCCGGCAAGCTCTACAACGTGGTCCCTTACGGCGTCCGCGAGGACACCCACACGGTAGACATGGCCGAAGTTGAGCGCTTGGCGCAGGAGCATAAACCTGCACTCATCGTTGCCGGCTGGTCCGCGTATGCGCGGCAGCTGGACTTCGCCGAATTCCGCCGGATCGCCGACTCCGTTGGTGCCTACCTCATGGTGGACATGGCCCACTTCGCCGGTCTGGTTGCTGCAGGCCTCCACCCGTCACCGGTCCCGCACGCCCACGTCACCACGTCCACCACGCACAAGACCCTCGCCGGTCCGCGAGGCGGCATCATCCTCTCCAACGACGCCGACATCGCCAAGAAGATCAACTCGGCCGTGTTCCCGGGCCAGCAAGGCGGACCGCTGGAACACGTCATCGCCGGGAAGGCCGTCGCGTTCAAAATCGCCGCTTCCGAAGAGTTCCGTGAGCGCCAGGAACGCGTTCTGGCCGGTGCCCGGATCCTCGCAGAACGACTCGTCCAGGCCGACGTCGCCGCCAAGGGCATCAGCGTGGTCTCCGGCGGCACCGACGTGCACCTGGTCCTCGTCGACCTCCGCAACTGCGAACTCGACGGCCAGCAAGCCGAAGACCGCCTCGCCGCGATCGATATCACCGTCAACCGCAACGCCGTCCCCTTCGACCCCCGCCCGCCCATGGTCACCTCCGGCCTGCGCATCGGCACCCCTGCGTTGGCTACGCGCGGGTTCGGCGAAGAGGCGTTCCGCGAGGTTGCGGATGTCATCGCCGAAGTGTTGATCGCCGACGCCGATGCGGACCTTTCCGGGTTGCGGCACCGTGTTGATGTGCTGGCGAAGGCACACCCGCTGTACCCGGGTGTTGCGAACCTCGGCTGATCGGTCGGGTTCGCCCATTGGGGCCGGCATCCTCTGCGGGCTGGGTCGGGTTCGCCCGTTGGGGCCGGCATCCTCCGCGGGCTCGGTCGCAGAGGCACCCGCTGAGCGGATGCGATGCTCCCTTAGACGCCCGCTTCCGGATGTCGGCCCCAAAGGGGGCGGCGGCCCGGGCACCGGGATGGTTTGGCAGCGTGGGGGTGTCCTGGTCCGTTTCGGGGGTTGGCTGCGGAAGGTGCCGGGCGCACGGCATGTTTGGCAGGGAACCCACGAAACGGCGACGGGGTCGGGCCGATTGGTCGTCCGGGCGCCGGGTTTTGTTGGGGGTCGCTCCGCTGCTTCGTTCGGTACCGGGATTGAGTGGTTTAGCTGCCGGGGGTGTTCCTTGGGGGCGGGGATGGTTTGGCAGCGTGGGGGTGTTCTGGTCCGATTCGGGGGATGGCTGCGGAGCGTGCCGTGCGCACGGCATGTTTGGCAGGGAACCCACGAAACGGCGACCGGGGCGGGCCGGGGTGGTCGTCCGGGCGCCGGGTTTTGTTGGGGGTCGCTCCGCTGCTTCGTTCGGTACCGGGATTGAGTGTTTTAGCTGCCGGGGGTGTTCCTTGGGCGCCGGGTTGGTTTGGCAGCGTGGGGGTGTCCTGGTCCGTTTCGGGGGTTGGCTGCGGAAGGTGCCGTGCGCACGGCATGTTTGGCAGCGAAGCATCGAAACGGTGAAGGGGCGGGCCGGAGTGGTCGTCCGGGCGCCGGGGTTTGTTGGGGGCGGGGCGGGTTCTTTTTCGTTTTACTTAGTTAGGAAATGACATGGCCGTTGGGGTCTTTGATCTGTTCTCTGTGGGTATTGGTCCGTCGAGCTCTCACACTGTGGGGCCGATGCGCGCCGGGGCGGTGTTTGCCCATGAGCTGCGTGAGTCCGGAATGCTCGAATCCGTTGCCGGGTTGCGGGTTGACCTGTACGGATCCCTGGCTGCTACGGGCAAGGGACACGGGACTTTCACGGCCGTCTTGCTGGGGCTTGAGGGCTTCGATCCCGAGGAGATCCTGCCTGACGAGGTAGAGGAGCGATTGGCTTCAATTGCCGAGACGGGGAAGCTCAACCTCGCTGGCGGTGTGCTCTTGGACTACGCAGTGGCGGACATGATCTTGCATCCGTTGACGGTGTTGCCGCGGCATACGAATGGGATGAAGTTTGCTGTCTCTGATGCTGAGGGGAAGGTGCTGAGGGAGGCGACGTTCTTTTCGGTGGGTGGTGGGTTCATTGTCCGTGAGGGTGAGGAGAGCGCTGCGCAGCAGGAGTTGGAGGAGTCGAAGAAGGAGTTGCCGTTGCCGTTCAGGACGGCTGCGGAGTTGCTGGGCCGGTGTTCCTCGAAAGGTTTGGGGATTTCCGAGATCATGTTCATCAATGAGCGTGCGTCCCGGTCTGAGGAGGAGATCCGGGAGGGTCTGCTGCATATTTGGTCCGTGATGGAGGCCTGTGTTGAAACGAGTCTGAAGCGTGAGGGTGTGTTGCCTGGGGGGTTGAAGGTTCGTCGTCGTTCTCCTGATTGGTTGGAGCGGTTGTTGAAGGAGGACAAGGACCGGAACGATCCTAAGTACTGGCAGGAGTGGGTGAACCTGATCGCGTTGGCGGTCAATGAGGAGAACGCTTCTGGTGGGCGGGTGGTGACGGCGCCGACGAATGGTGCTGCGGGGATCATTCCGGCGGTGCTGTATTACGCGTTGAATTACGCGCCGGGGATGGACAAGGCCACGCAAGCCGATCGGGACGATGTGGTGGTGAAGTTTCTGCTTACTGCCGGGGCTGTGGGTGTGTTGTATAAGGAGCAGGCGTCCATTTCCGGGGCTGAGGTTGGTTGTCAGGGTGAGGTGGGTTCGGCGTCGTCGATGGCTGCTGCTGGGTTGGCTGAGGTGATGGGTGGTACGCCGGGTCAGGTGGAGAACGCGGCGGAGATCGCGATGGAGCACAATCTGGGGTTGACGTGTGATCCGATCGGGGGTTTGGTGCAGATTCCGTGTATTGAGCGGAATGCGATTGCGGCGGCGAAGGCGATCAACGCGGCGAAGATGGCGTTGTGGGGTGATGGGACGCATCGGGTGTCGCTTGATGAGGTGATCGTGACCATGCGTGAAACGGGCAAGGACATGTCCTCCAAGTACAAGGAAACCGCGATGGGCGGCCTCGCCGTCAACGTCGTCGAATGCTGACGCCGGGCCCACCTGCGAAAATGGAATACCAACAAGGAAGAAACTCATGACACTCGCACCTGAAGGCCGTAAGTTGCTGCGCGTTGAGCAGCGTAACTCGGCGGTCCCGGTTGAACGTAAGCCTGAGTGGATCAAGGCCAAGGTCCAGATGGGTCCGGAGTTCGTCCAGCTCAAGAACCTGGTGAAGAAGGAAGGCCTGCACACGGTGTGTGAAGAGGCCGGGTGCCCGAACATTTTTGAGTGCTGGGAAGACAAGGAAGCAACATTCCTGATCGGCGGGTCCGAGTGCACCCGGCGCTGTGATTTCTGTCAGATCGATACCGGCAAACCCTCCCCGGTGGACATGTTCGAACCCACCAAGGTGGCCAGGAGTGTGCAGGCGATGCAGCTGCGCTACGCGACCGTGACCGGGGTGGCCCGTGATGACCTGGCCGATGAAGGTGTGTGGTTGTACGCCGAAACGGTCCGGAAGATCCATGAACTGAACCCGGGCACCGGGGTGGAGTTGCTGATCCCTGATTTCTCCGGCAAGCCCGAGCACATCGCGGTGATCTGTGATTCCAAGCCCGAGGTGTTCGCGCACAACGTCGAGACCGTGCCGAGGATTTTCAAGCGGATCCGTCCGGCGTTCCGGTATGAGCGGTCCCTGGATGTCATCACACAGGGCCGGGATCTGGGCATGGTGACCAAGTCCAACCTGATCCTGGGCATGGGTGAGACCCGCGAGGAAATCTCCGAAGCGCTGCGGGATCTGCACGCGGCCGGGTGTGATTTGATCACGATTACCCAGTACCTGCGCCCGTCCGAGCGGCACTTGCCGGTGGACCGGTGGGTCAAGCCGCAGGAGTTCGTGGACCTCCAGCACGAGGCCGAGGAGATCGGGTTCCTCGGGGTCATGTCAGGTCCGTTGGTGCGCTCCTCGTACCGGGCCGGGCGTTTGTGGGCCACCGCGATGCGGAAGAAGGGCTGGGAGATCCCGGTGGCCCTGGCCCACATCGAGTCCTCCGGAACCACCCGCCAGGAAGCCTCCACCATCCTCGCCGCCCACGGCTAAGCACCACGCACAGCAGCCGGTCTGATCTCATCCGGGCGATGTTCGCCCGCCGGACGGGTGTCAGTATCGTCACCAGCAGTAGTACGACGGCGGTTGGTTGCCTCTCTGAGGTGACTGGCCGCCGTCGGAGGTTAAGTGCCGCGGCGTTAGGTAATGAAACCGAAGCAATCGAACACCAGCGCAGTTTTTGCTCAAGACAGGCACAATGTTCGCGCATTGCTCAAGGAGAGCCGGACGCGTCCGGCGGTTTTGGCTCCGCAAGTGCCCTGAAGCTGCGACTCCACAACTGAGTACAAATGGCCCCGTCCTGACTGGGGACACGGGCTCGCATCCAAGTAGTCCGCCGCCAAAAACTGAGTACTTGCCTGTGGGATGAACGTATTTCCGACCCCTTGGTCGGGCGGAAAAGTGGGGTACATCCGAGAGTAGCCACGGCTGGGCACGTGGCTGAACTATTGGGGTCATCGCTTCATCCGACAACACCGATCGGATGCTGGGGGCTGCGATGCGGCTCCCCGGGACGTAGATCAACCAAGGAGCCTTATCATGCGCAAGCTTTCCAAGAAGAGCCGGATTACAGCAGCCGTCGCCGGTGTGGCACTGGTGGCAGTTGGCGGCGGAGCCGCTTACGCCTACTGGACCACCACGGGTTCGGGCAGCGGCGAGGCCACCAATGCGGCCGGTGGCGGAACCGTAACCCTCCACGCTACGTTTGCCGGCGGGCTCGCTCCGGGCAACGAGGTTGCTGTGGCCTACACGGCAGACAACGCCACAACCTCCAGCACGGTAGTGGGCGATCTCAGCGCCAACGTCACCACCAATGTGGCGACCTGTCTTCCGGCCTGGTTCGAGGTCACCGCTGTCACCACCAACACCCCCGTGGCAGCAAATTCCACCGGAACGTCGGTGGGCAGCGGCGTGCTGAAGTTCAACGACAGCACCACGGCCAACCAGGACGCCTGCAAGGGCGCAGTGGTAACGGTCAACGTCACCAGCCTGTAGCGCCTGACCGCCGGGGACCACCTTGCGAGTGGTGGTCCCCGGCCCACGCTTTCCCTGTTGCCTGCAATGAACCCAGCACTGAACACGCCTGAAAAGAGCCTCCATGGACCCCCGAGCAAAGCGCGCCGCGTCACCGCAGATTACCGGGCCGTTGCACAGCGCTGGCCTTCCACTACGGGCGTTGTTCCTGGTGCTTGTGGTGGCGCTCGTGCCCATGGTCACGCTGGCCGCCAGCGGCGGACAGAGCGACGCCCTGGCGAATGCGGCCAAGGTATCCAAGGGGATCACGGTGACGCTGTCTCCCTCCAGCCGCACCGTGGACCAGGGGCAATCTGCCAGCTATACGGTGTCTGCCTCATCGGTCGGAGGCTTCGCCGGTCAGGTGACATTCTCCGTCGTCGGCCTTCCAACAGGAGCGGCGGCCACGTGGCAACCGTCGTCGGTGGTCCTCTCCTCCGGCGGCACAGCCCAGGCGACTCTGACCGTGGCCACGGCCCCCACCACGCCTGCAGGAAAGACTGACTTCACGCTGAAGGCGACAAGCGGAACAACTCAGGTGTCATCGCAAGCACAACTGCACGTCCTGGAAGCCAATCGGACGTTCGGTGTTTCCGGCTCAGTGGACGGGCTGCTGGCCCCCGGAGTCTCCAGCCCCCTGGATCTGCAAATTTCCAACCCGAACAACAAAAGCATCGCGGTAACCAACCTGACTGTGGCCATTAGCCAGGTGATCAGAACCCCAATGGCGGTGGCAGCCAACTTGCCCTGCACCACTGCCGACTACAACCTGGTCCAATACTCCGGCCAGTATCCGTTGACCGTGGTGCCGGGCACCCGCTCATTGTCGGCCCTAGGTGTTTCCCAAACGAAGTGGCCCCGAATCCAGATGCTCGACACCGCCCAGCTTCAAGACGGTTGCAAAGGCGCGACCCTCAAGCTCACGTACTCCGGCACGGGACAGGCGAACTGAAATGACTGCAACAGTCCGAAACCCCCGCGCTCCTCGCACCGGGCGACTTGCCCGAACAGCTGCTGCCACTGTGGCCCTCTCCATCCTGGGCGGGGCAGGGACAGCCTATGCGTACTGGGCCTCGACGGGCACCGGAAGTGGATCAGCAACGAATGGCACCTTGCAGGCCGTCTCGGTGGACGCACTCGTCCCGGGCGATACCCTGCAAACCAGCCTGGCGCCCGGTGGAACCGCCGACGTCGTCCTCCGCGCCTCCAACCCGAATCCTCACCCCGTGACCATCCATGGTTTTATGGCAAACGGCCCAGTGACAGCCGACGCCGCCCATCCCGCCTGCACCATCACAGGCGTGACGTTCACGCCTCCGCCAACACCGCTGACGCCGCCGGTAACCATTCAGGCGAACACGTCCATGTTGTTGACGCTTCAGGGGGCCGCAAGCATGAGCGCGGCTTCGCAGTCAGCGTGCCAGGGCGCCCAGTTCAACGTTCCCGTGACGCTGGAGGTTCGGAAGTGAGCAAGCATCGCCGGTCAACGGGTCCAGGGGTCACCTTTAGCCTCTGGAACAGAATTGCCGTGATTGTGGCCGGCGTTCTCCTCGTCTCATGGGGAGGGCCGGCCGCCACCGCCTTTTGGGGCTCGATCAGCGGTGGCTCCGGAGTAGCCACGGCCGACGCCGTAGCCCAAGGCTCCAAGCCCATTACCGCCGTTTCCGGCACCAGCGTGACGGTCACCTGGACTGCAAGTACGACGGCGGCAGGTCGGCCCGTGACCGGCTACAGCATCGCTCGCTACGCCACAGCGACTGCGGGTACCGGGATCGCAGCGGCTGGAACCTGCACGGGAACTATCGCCGGCCCAAGTTGCGTGGACACCAACGTTCCTACCGGTACTTGGTACTACGCAGTCACCCCGTTGCTCTCGGCATGGCAGGGCGCGGAAAGCACGCGGAGCGTCCCTACGGCCGTGGACGCGACAGCGCCTGGAGCACCTGCGCTTACGGTTCCCGCTAACGTCAATCTCAACAACGTGAACGCAGTTCCCGTCTCAGGCACGGCGGAAGCAAACTCGTCAGTTTCGTTGACAGTTACAGACGCCGGTGCGGCTAACACATCGACCCAAACAGTCACTGCCAACAGCTCGGGAAACTGGACTGCTACGCCGCTGAACCTGAGCACTTTCAATGAAGGAACCATCACCTATTCAGCCCGGGCGACGGACGCGGCGGGCAACTCCGGACCTGCGGGAACGGCGGCCTCCACCAAGGACGTGACGGCGCCGACCGTGACCGGGGTTCAGCTGAACAACGGCGGAAACAACCCGGGCAAGGTTGAACAGGGCGACTCGGTAACGTTGAGCTTCTCTGAAGCGCTCAATCCGAGCATGATCTGTGGTGCGTGGACCAACAGCACCGCCACCCAAACTCATTCCGGCAACAACAGCAATCAGGTCGTTGTAAGAATCAGTGCCGAGAATCTCCTTACGGTAACCGCTCCAGGCTGCTCCACCCTCAGGATCGGAACTGTAGCGCTAGGCGCCACCTACACCTCCACAGCCCTCACTTTCGCAGGAAACGGTGGCAACGGATCGAGCCTCCAGTGGAATAACTCGGCCAAGACCCTCACCATCACTTTGGGAGCAGGGCCAACCCCTCCGAGCACGGCACCTCTGACCACAGCTCCTGCTACCTATACCCCAGCCTCCGGTCTGATCGACACCGCGGGCAACTCACTGACCCCTTCACCGGTCACAGGGACTCCGTCCCGGTTCTAGTCCAGCTACCTACCCCGACAGTACGGCGCAGATAGTGCCCCTCGCATTCGTGATGAGGGGCACTATCCGGGCCTAATGCCGGGGCAGCCCTAAAGCCCGGGCGTAACCTTGAAGCGGACGCCAGCGCCGCCGTCGTACGTTTGATCCTGCGACGAAAGGCGAGCTGCCACTTGAAGGCTGTAACGGAAATGTTCACGATGGGTCCTGGCAACAAGGACCACCATCCCGCTCTCCGCTGCGCTGTAGGTGTGTTTGTTCCGCTGATTACGTTGACCGTGCTGGGACGACAGGACCTGGCAGTGTTCGCCTCGTTCGGTGCGTTCACCGGAATTTATGGCCGGAATGAGCCCCACAGCGTGCGTTTTCGGAGCCAGTTGCGCGCCGGCGGCTTCATGCTTTTGATCGTTCTCCTGGCCACACTTATGGCCCGCTTTGCGCAGGCCGCGGGCATCGAAGGTGCAGCGTATTCCTGGCTCCTGACGGCTGCCACCACTGTGGTGGCCGGTGTCTGCTCCGTGGTGGTGGCTGCTTGGAGGTTACGGCCCGGCGGCTCGCTCTTTCACATTTTTGCCTTCGCTGCCATTGCCTCCATCGCCGCGCAGCCTCCCCTTTGGGAAGCAATGCTGGTGGCGGTGGGGACTACCGTCTTTTGCTTGCTCATCGGCATGTCTTCACGCGTGCTCAGAAGCCACCGGACACCGTGGAAACGGCCGCCACCCATCCGTCACACCGCAGCTGAGCGCCGGGCGATCTGGCTAGAGGGCGGTGGCTATCTCGTGGCAGCAGGCCTGGCGGGGACCATCGCAACGCTGGTAGGGGAGCGGCTCGGGTTCGGGCACACCTATTGGGCCATGGTGGCGGCCGTGGTTCCGTTGGTGGGTCACTCGACGCGCCACAGGGTCAGTCGTGGCATCCAAAGGATCGCGGGAACGGTGATCGGGCTGGTGCTGCTGGCTGGCATTCTCTGGCTGAACCCTGCACCGTGGGCCATGGTCCTGGTCATTGCCGCGTGCCAGTTCGGGGCGGAGATGTTCATCGCGCGCCAGTATTTGGTGGCACAGGTCTTCGTGACGCCGCTGGCCTTGATTGCCACGCTGTTGGCCGCGCCGGTTGATCCGGCTTTGCTGCTCCGTGACCGCATCATCGAGACCGTCATTGGTGCCGCCGTCGGAGTTGCGGTAGTAGTTGCTCCGGCTGTTTGGCGGCGTCTGCGGGCAAGTGGGCCGGGCGCCTAAGCTCTGATACCCAAGGGCCGGGTCCGCATCACCTCTGCATATCACCTAGGATCAACTGGTTAGACAAGCGAGATATACGTCTACCAAAGGACTGGTGATGAGCGACAAAAGTGAACGTCAGGGCTATTGGTACGGGCTGGAGAGCCGCAAGCGGATGGGTGCCGTGGACGTGCTGAATGCACTCAGGGACTACCGATCCGCCGAAGCCGAGATGCGGCGCCGAACTCAGGCATCCATGGGGATGGGCGAAACGGACCTCATGGCGCTGCGTTACTTGCTGGAAGCGGAGCGTGCAGGCCGCGACGTGGGACCCAAGGAGTTGACTGTCCGCTTAGGAATCACTTCCGCTTCCATGACCTCGCTGGTGGACCGGCTGGTCAGGTCGGGCTATGTCACCCGGGAGCCGCATCCTACTGATCGACGAGCACTTATTCTCCGACCAACTCCAGGATCGGACCAGGAGGTCCGCGGTACGTTGGGCGATATGCATGCCCGAATGATGGAGGTGGCTGGCACCCTGAACGCGGAAGAATCAGCGGTTGTGGTGGGCTTTCTTAGACGTATGCGAGGAGCGATCGACGGCGTTGCCACCTGAGCCCGACTGGACTTAAGTAGTAAGTACACATATAACTAGATAGCCAAGATACTTACTAGGGAATGTGTGGGAGAGAACGATGACAGTCGCGCTGCGTGAACCAAGCTCCACACCAGTGGCTGAGAACACCGTGGACGTTGTCACGGAACAGGCTATCCCCCAGGGCCCCGTGCACTGCGGTTCCCGTATGGCAATCTCCGCCGGGCCATCCTACGACTCCATGCAGTGGGTCTCCGTCGAGCCAATCTGGCCGGAGTGGGCCTGCGGTTGCGGCTTCCGGATGGATATTGACGCCTTGGACCCCGTAAGCGGTGTCTGGATTGCGGCTCTCCGCCGCCAGAGCCTGCAGCATGAACTTGCCGTCGCCCAGAACACCCTCGAGCTCACGTTCAAAAAGGCGGTCGACGCCGGTGTCGATCCTCGCGCTCTGGCCGACGTGACCGGAGTGCCTGCCACCGAAATTGAATCCCTCCTTCAGTGATGCTCCTTGACCGGGCGGCCGTCCGCGCTGATCGCGGGGCCGCTGGAATCGATCGGCAGATCGCTGGAAATGATCGCGGCACATTAGCTGGCCACCGCGCCCTAGCTGTAAACGCGGTGCACCCTGAGGTGGTGCTTGGAGGACGCTACCGACTCGGCGCCCAGCTGGGTGGAGGTTCGGAAGCGTATGTCAACGAGGCCTGGGACCTGCTCTCAGGCAAATCTGTAGCGGTGAAGATTTTCAGGTCAACGGACACCATGGACAACGCCCCATTTCGGCGGGAGCTTGAAATCCATGGGCGGCTGCGACACAAGAACATCGTTCGGGTCCTCGACTCCGGAGACACCGGTAAAACCGTGGACGGCGGCAGCCAGAAAAGCCGCAGGTTCGTGGTGATGGAGCTGGCAGGCGGAAAGGACCTGCGCGGGTACCTGCAAAATAATGCCGCCTCTCCGAAGCAAACGGCCACCTGGATGACCGACATTGCCCGCGCCTTGGCCCACGTCCACCGCAGGGGAATCGTCCACAACGACATCAAGCCAGGCAACATCCTGGTGGACTTCGCGTCGGACCCGGGCGGTCCTGGAATCGCGAAACTGGCGGACTTCGGAATTGCCCTCGACGGCCGCCGCGCGGCGCCCAACTCTTCCTCGGGTACGCCGCATTACCTCAGTCCCGAAGAGGTATGCGGCGGAACGTCCACAACCGCCAGCGACATCTACTCGCTGGGCCTGGTTGCGCTCGAATGCCTGACAGGAACCAAAGCGTTCCCAGGCCCTCCCCTCGAGTCCATGGTGGCAAGGACTCTGGGGGAACCCCGAATTCCCGGCACGGTGCGGCGGCGCTGGTCCATGGTTCTTCATGCCATGACAGACCCCGATCCTGCCGGCAGGCCGTCTGCCAGCCAAGCCGTCGGTATGCTCCGACGGCTCAGCTGGTAGCCAACAATCAGGCAGATAGCGGCATGCGTCCTTATGCCGAACTGGGGCCTCCTTTATGAAAGAGGGAATGAAAAATGGGAATCATTGGTTGGATTATTTTGGGTTTGATTGCCGGCGCCATTGCAAAGGCCATCATGCCCGGTAAGCAGGGTGGCGGTTGGATCACCACCATCCTCCTCGGTGTCGTGGGCGCCGTGCTTGGCGGTTGGATCGGCAGCGCACTCTTCAAGGTGGGCATCAACGAGTTCTGGTCGCTTTCCACCTGGCTGCTCGCAATCGGCGGCGCCCTGCTGGTCCTCATCATCTGGGGACTGGTCACGCGCAAGAAGGCCTAACTGCCTGAACGCCAAGAGGCCCCGGCCCTGCAGTTTCTGCAGGGTCGGGGCCTCTTGGCTGTGTTCGCGACCCTGACGTCTACCTGATCATATTCGCGTAGAAAGCGATGGGCAGGGGCGTCCTGGCTGATGGAGGCGCGAAGACGTACCCGAGCGAGCAGCCCTGATGCGACAGAGCCCGTAGTCGCCGCCCCTGTTTCGATGTGCAAAGCGATATCCACATCAGCCCTTCGGTCACAAATCCCCCATAGCTGGACGACTGCAGACGACATCGAAGGGTCGGTTACGCTGCTCAAAGCCACGCCCACTCCGCACGCATAGGGCCACCAATGACGCACTCTTTTGCAGCTGACCACGCCACCCCGCAGCCGGGAACTCCGCCCGAACCCACGGCCGAACCCGGCGTCGAACGCAGCGCTGCCGGCACTGCGTTCGGAGCCTTCGGAATGGTGGCCGTCGTCGGTATATTCGCACTTCTCCTCCATATGCTGGCCCAGCATTCGCCGCAGATTGGTCCTGGCTACGTGGGATGGCCGCAAGACGCCGTTGACACCCCGGGGGCCGCAGTGCGCTGGTTCGTGGGCGACATGACCGAGCCACTGTTCTACAAGTCCCATCTCGCAGGGCTCGGACTACTCGCAGGCGCCGCGGCCGCATGGTGGGCTGGCCGACGAGGTGCGAAATGGGCGGGATCGCTCAGTTACGGGACGGGCCTTTGGCCTTGGGTTCTGGCATCCGCGTCAATGAGTTTGATTCTGTCCAACCTGGTGTTCGGATGGATGCTCGACGGCGGATGGCAGCCTACGTTCGTGCCTTTCGTTTGCGTCGCGCCCGCTCTGGTCCTTATGTACGGGGCGGGTTGGCGGACCTGCATCACCGGTGCGGTCCTTGGGGCAGCCACCACCACACCCTTGGCCTTGTTGTTCATAGCAACGGTCTCAGAACCGTTCGGCCTCCCGGCCGTGGTTGGGAGCGTCCTCGCTATGTCGGTGGGCTCGGTCATCTCGTTCCTGGTCGCGCGGCGGATGCCGTGGCTTGTCCTTCGGGAGCCTCCACCCGGGACGAAACCGGAGTTGCCGCCGTCGAGCCTCAACCGAAACTTGGCCGGCGACGCTGCCTGGGCTGCGCGCAGGGTGCTCAAGGACTTCACTGAAACGCATTTTTTCGCCAACGAGCTCGCCGCCGCCTGCGTGATCCTGGCTGTGGCGGCGGCCTTTGTCCTGAACCCGGCGCTGCCGTCGTACGGGACGGGCCTGCTGCCGCACATACTTTTTGCCCAAGCGTTGACCTCGGCCATCGGCGTCACGCTGTGGCGGGGCTGGTACCGCGACGGCGGGTGGGCGGCCACCTACGCGTCCGTGGTGTCGGTTGCTCCTGCCGCAGTCCTCGCGTATGCCGGCTCGTGGACGGGAATGGTGGGCGGTGCCGTGATGGGTGCTGTCCTCGCGCCGCCTCTGGCCAGGGCAATCTCCGCGCGGCTGCCGGCCGGCTTCCATCCGGTCATCGGCAATACAGCGGCCATGGCAGTCTCGACGGCGGTTGCCTTGCCGGTGCTTGGGCTCCTGCCTTAGGTTGCAGGGACTTTGCCTACGACAACTCAGCCGCCGATGTGGTGAATAGTAAAGGCGCTCAGGAATCCGACGGCGGCCGTCAGCCCGGTCAGGTTGTGGTGCTGCTCAAAGGCTTCAGGGATCATAGTGTCGGCAAGCATGGCCAGGATTCCACCTGCGGCGATGGCCGTGATGAACGCGATCACGGTCTCCGGAGCGTTTTCCAGGGCGGTGTACCCGAGGAGTGCGGCAAGCCCACTGAACACCGCAATGCCAGCCCACGTGCCAAAGACGTATGCGGGGCTGCGTCCGGCCTTCTTCATGCCTGCTGTGCTGGACAGGCCCTCCGGAACGTTCGATATGAAGACGGCGGCGAGCATGGCCGGGCTGACTGCCCCTCCTGCGAGGAGGCCCACGCCAAGGACCACTGATTCGGGAATGCCGTCGATGAGTGCACCTACTGCGATGGCGGTGCCGCTTCCAGGGGAGTCCTTTTCCGAGGGCTGGGCTCCGCCGGAGCGCTTACGATGCTTGGCGCCGGCGCGGGCAAGCACGGCGTTGGAACCCACAAAAATCAGTGCGCCAAGGAGAAAGCCCAGAACTGTGGGAAACAACCCGCCGCCTTCCACGGCTTCGTCCACTAATTCGAAAGCCAAGGCAGAGATCAGTACCCCGGCGCCGAAGGCCATCACCGTAGACACGATTTTGGGCGGGACTTTCCACATCCAGGCGATACCCGCCCCGAGGACCAATGCACCCCCGGCAAGCGTTCCCCACGCCAGGGCCTGTAACCACATTGGCATTGTCGTGCTCCAATCAGCCGTTTATGTGCACCATGAAGTGTTGCACATGAGGTCTGTGTGGCTGCTGAAAGTCTTGATGGTTTCCTGAGGAAGAGCAGGATTTGTTCTTGATCCGGGCCCGGCACAGTAGTTCTTGTCAGCCAGAGAGGCTGGAAAATGAACGGCCGGCCGGACCCGCGGTGGCCTCCCGAAAGGACCATACTCAGATGGCCATCAGCCTCAAGACCACCTCCGGTAAGATCCTCGCGTCCGTCGCACTGGTCGGCACCGCAGCCGCAGTAGCAGGCATGGGCACCTACGGCGCCTTCACCTCCTCCACCTCCGCCTCCCAGGCAGTCACCGCCGGCACCGTCACCATCGCCCTCGGCGCCCCTGGCCCGGCCAACACCCTCAACGTCCCCGTCGCAGGCCTGCTCCCGGGCGACAAGGTCGAAAAACTCGTCACCCTGGCCAACACCGGCAACTCGGACCTGAACAACGTCACCCTCACCACCTCCGCCGGGACCACCGCGTCCCTGCTCACCACCGACGCCACCAACGGCCTGCAACTGACCATCGAAAACTGCTCCGTTGCCTGGACCGGCACCGCAGCCCCCTACACCTGCACCGGCACCAAAACCACCGTGGTCGCGTCCTCACCGGTGATCGCCGCGAACAAAGTCCTGAACAACCTCACCTCCCTGACCTCGGCCAAAACCGACAACCTCAAAGTCACCACCGCGTTCCCGACCACCGCGAACAACGACTTCCAAGGCGCCACCTCCACCATCGCCTTCGCCTTCACAGGCACCCAACGCACCGAAACCACCAAATAAACGCAGCAACACAACAGCCCCGCCGGGCCTGGTCGGGCGCCCCCCTGCCCGATCAGGTCCGCCGGTAAAGCCCTACCCAATAACGAAAGGAACGCCAGGCAATGAGCACCATCACCAGCATCAACGAACCCGCAGTCCAGGGCCGGCGTTCCGCCGAGCAGATCATTGAAACCGCAGCACCCGTCACTGGGGCGGGCGCCGTAGTGACACCCGCCTCCGGGACCCGGCCCACCGCCGTCGTGATTCCGCCCGAAGCTGCCATCACAGCAACGGGCAGTGGAAAACCGAGTGCCTTCCGTAGGGTTGCCGGCACGGTGGTGAAGGGCATGGGCGTGGGCATGCTGGTCCTGGCCGCCGTGGTGTTCCTTTTCCTGGCCATCGGGCCGCGGACCTTCGGCTACCAAACTTCAACCATGCTCACCGGTTCCATGGCCCCGCTGATCAACCCGGGCGACGTCGTCGTCACCGTCCCCACCTCCATCACGGACATCAAAGTAGGCGACGTCATCACCTACCACATCCCCGTGGAAGACCAGCGCGTGGAAACCCACCGCATCACCGAAATCACCACCACCGCTGACGGTGGCGTCGCAGTCCAAACCAAAGGCGACGCCAACAACGGCATCGACCCCTGGATTGCCACCCTCCAAGGCACAACCGTGGACAAGCAAGTCGCCGCCATCCCCTACGTCGGCAACGCCATCCGCACCCTCCGCGAACCCATCGTCATGAACACGCTCATGTACGGTGCCCCGGCCATCCTGGTCATTGGAATGCTCGCCTCCATCTGGACCAAAGACCCCAACAAGTCAGCCCTGGAAGGCACCCCAGTTCCCCAGGCAGCAAGCGGTGAATGAGGACCCGGGCCCCACACCCGAGGTGGTCGTCCTGGAACCTTGCAGGCTGCAAGCGCTGGCTGATGAGTTGGGAGACTCAACTCCAGCGCTCCGTTTTCTCTCTACCTACTTGTCCATGCTGCCTGAACGCATTCGTAGTATCTCCAGCGGCCTGTGCGAGCACGACGTCAGCGCCAGCATGGATGCCGTCCTGAGCCTGAAGATTTCCTCGGCCATGGTCGGTGCCCTGGAGACGGAGAGCCAGTGCCGGGCCATCGAGCAGATGATCCGGGAAGACCACTTCGACTCGGCAGTCCAGGCATTCCCGGCTCTTCAAAACTCAACCGACCGTTGCTTTGCTGCCGGACCTCAGCTGCTGGGCAAGGCTTGGGAGTCGCTCTGCTCCCCGCCCCGGACTCGCTTTTAGCGCTCAGGGTACCGTTCAGCGCTCGACCGGCACGCTGCTGTCTGTGGCCTTGACCTCATGCGGCACAAGGAACAGCGCTGCTACTGCCAACACGCCTGCGGCAGCGAACACATAGAAGCCGGTGGGGTAGGCAATGTTTGCGGCAACCAAGGTCCCCGTCACTGCAGGTCCAACGATCGCGCCGAGCCTTCCTACCCCTGCGGCGAAGCCCAGCGCGGTTCCGCGGAGACGGGACGGGAATAGCTGACTAACCCAGGCGTAGACCAGCACCTGCGAGCTGAAGACAAAGACGCCAGTGACAAACACGGCAGCGTTGAGCAGGAACTCGTTCTGGATCTTGACGCTCAGAATGGCCAGGAACACGGCCGAAAGGCCGAACCACATCAGCACGATCTTCTTGGTCCCATGCTTATCGGCCAGAATTCCGGCCACGAACAGGCCCGCGACGGCACCGAGATTCAGGACCAACAGCAACGTCAGTCCAGTGCTCACGGGATATCCGGCGGCAGCCATCAACTGCGGCAGCCAGGTGTTCAGGCCGTAAACCAGCAGCAGCCCCATGAACGACGCGATGCCAATGCCCACCGCAACCAGCGGATAAGGCTTCTGCAGGAGGTCGCGGAACCCGGTCTTCGGCTTTGTGCCCGTTGAATGCTCGACGGCGGTTGGTGCCTTTTCGGATGCCCTCGGTGTTCGTTCGCCATTCTTGGTGGAGCCAGCCTTGGCGGAGGCAGCTTCGGGAAGCGATTCCGGCAGCTTGACCCACAGGAAGGGCAGGAGCAGCAGGCCAGCGACGCCACCGATGATGAACATGAGTCGCCAGTTGGGAACGATGAAGATGGCCAGTAGTGCCGTTGCTACGGCGCCAACGTGGTAACCGGTCATGGTTCGGGTGGTGGACTTGCCCGCAGATCCGGCTGGTGCGTAGTCGTTGATGTATGCCAAGGCTGCAGGAAGGCAGGCTCCCAGTCCGAGCCCTGCCAGCATGCGAAGCAAAGAGAAGACGGCGACGTTCGGGGCGAAAGCGACACCAATGGTGAAGAGCGAGAAGCTTGCCACGCAGGCGATCAGCAGTTTCCGGCGTCCGAACTTGTCCGAAAGCGGCGCGATAAAGAGGGCGCCAAGGCCCACGCCCACCAAGGAAATGGTGGCTGCGAAGGTGGCACCGACGGCGTCGAAGCCTAGCTCACCGGTCTTGATGAGTGTTGGGATGACGGTGCCCAGGACCACGAGATCGAACCCGTCCAGAACCATGGCCAGCCAACAGAGCCAGACGGGCCATTGGGAGCGGTGGGCAGATGACATCGTTGGCATAGCGTCCTCGGTGGTTAGTGCCGACCCCAGAACGGTCGGTCGGTCGGGTTATGAGAGTTGTATCACCGCACGATGTTGCCTGGCACACGTTCTACCATTGAATGGAAGACGGCTCACCGATAACCCAAGGAGCGCATCATGGCCAACTCAGCATCAGGTGATTCTGTGGTGGACCGCGTTGTGCGGGTTATCGAAGCTTTTCCGGAAGGCGTCACCTCCCTGCAACTGAGCGATTTGGCCGACCGCGCCGGACTTCCGTTGTCATCAGCTCATCGGCTGGTGCGGCAACTTTCAGAGCACGGGCTCCTGGATCTTGGGGCCGGCGGGACTGTTCGTTTGGGACTGCGCTTATGGGAGCTCGTCAACCGGAATTCACCTACGCTGGCTCTCCGGCAGGCCGCCATGCCCTTCATGGAGGACATTCAGCAGGTCCTCAACCAGAATGTGAACCTGGCCGTACTTGATGGATGGGAAGCGCTTTTTGTTGAGCGGCTTTCCCGGCGGGGGTCGGTAGCCAACCGGGCGCGTGTCGCCGGGCGGATGCCGGTCCACATATCCTCTGCGGGACTTGCGCTGATGTCCCACCAGCCGCGTGAACTGCAGGCGGAGTACCTCGAGCAGTTCGCAGATCCATCCGGAAAAGTGACTGTCGACGTCGTGCGTCATTTCCTGGCCGAAGCAGCCCAGCAGGGGTACGCGCAACTGGCTGGTGTGGTGGATCCGGAGACGTGGGGCATTGCCGTACCGGTGATCAATGCCAAGCGTCGAACCGTGGCGGCGCTCGGAGTAGTGGTGCCCCTTGCGGAGATGCGGCTGCAGGCTCTGGTGCCCGCGCTCCAAACAGCGGCCCGGGGGATCGGCCGCCAATTGGGGGACTAGCCCGGCCTTCCGTTCAACGGAATTGTTGTAACGCCAATCACGCCATGCGGGCCACACTGATTCCAGATTCATCCCGCTTCCGAGTAAGCCGGGATCCGCAACGAAGCGAGGAAAACCATGGCACGTACACCAATCACCACCCAAGTCGCCATCATGGGCGCAGGTCCCGCGGGCCTCATGCTCTCGCACTTGCTGGCCAAGCAGGGCATCGAATCCGTGGTGGTGGAGATCCGCAGCCGCAAGGAAATTCAGGAGACTGTCCGCGCTGGAATTCTCGAGCACGGCACCGTTAACCTGCTGGTCGATTCCGGCGTCTCTGACCGGGTGCTGCGCGAAGGTGACCGGCACGATGGCATCGAACTGCGCTTCAACGGCGAGAGCCACCGCATCAACTTCAAGGAACTGGTGGGGGAATCTGTGTGGCTATACCCCCAGACGGATGTCTTCATGGACCTCGCCGCGAAACGGGAGGCCGACGGCGGCGACGTCCGGTACAGCGTCACCGACACCACCGTGCACGACCTCGAGGGCAAGCCCAAGGTATGGTTCACGGACGCCAATGGCCAGGAATTCGAAATCCAGGCCGACTTCCTGGTCGGAGCCGACGGGTCGCGCAGCCACTGCCGTTTCCAGATTCCCGAAGCGAACCGCAAGTGGTACTTCCATGAGTACCCGTTCGCATGGTTCGGCATCCTCGCAGAGGCCCCCCGCAGCGCCGACGAGCTCATCTATGCCAACTCTGAGAACGGCTTCGCCTTGATCAGTCAGCGCACCGAAACTGTTCAGCGCATGTATTTCCAATGCGACCCCAAGGAAAACGTGGCCGATTGGGATGACGAACGAATCTGGACGGAGTTTCGCAAGCGCGTCAACGGCAACGGCTTTGAGCTCAAAGAGGGACCCGTCCTGGAAAAGATGGTCCTGCCTTTCCGCAGCTTCGTGCACACCCCTATGCGCCATGGCAACCTTTTCCTCGCGGGCGACGCTGCCCACACCGTCCCACCCACCGGCGCCAAGGGCCTCAATCTGGCTATCCACGACGTCAAGGTGCTCTTCGAAGGCCTTGATTCCTTCTACTCGAACGGTTCGACTGCGCTGCTCGATTCCTATAGCGAGCGAGCCCTGGACCGTGTGTGGAAGGCCCAGCACTTCTCGTACTGGATGACGTCCATGCTGCACACCGTTCCCGGAGCCGACGACTTCGATCGCGCCCGCCAGCTTGGTGAACTTCACTCAGTCGTCACGTCCGAGCACGCCAAGGCATATCTGGCGGAGTCATACACAGGCTGGCCGACTGCGCGGTAGATCAGGTCGCTGGTCGCCAGTAGGCGGCACCGGCGCACCCGCGTAAAGCGGGTCGCAGGCAGCACCCGCGTACCCCCATGCTCTGCCTTGCACACCCCACGCAGCGCCGTACCCCACACACCCTTACTCAGACAGTCCCGCCGATCACACCACCTCTTATGTTCTGTGGGGTGTGTGGTGGTGGTTGCGGTGGGGTGTTTGTTGGGGGTCGATGTGGGGTGGGGGGATGAACCAGGGGGTCCCGGTTGTGATGTTGATGCGCCATTGTTCTTTGTGGATGAGGTGGTGGTGGTGGCTGCAGAGGAGGGTGCCGTTGTGTGTTGAGGTGGTGCCGCCGTTTGACCAGTAGGTGGTGTGGTGGGCTTCGCACCAGGGTGCGGGGATGGTGCAGTCGGGGAAGGCGCAGCCGCCGTCGCGGGCGGTGATGGCTTTGCGGATGTGGGGTGGGAAGATCCGGGTGGTGCGGCCGATGTCCAGGACGCGGGAGTCGGTTCCGAGGAGGACGGGGATGATGTCGGCGTCGCAGGCGATTTTGCGGATGGTGTTCGGGTGGATCGGGCCGGTGAAGGTTGCTGTGCCGGTGCTGAGCGGGTTCCGTGCGGGTCCGGCGCCGGGTTGTTCGTGGTTGTTGTGGTTGTTGAGTCGTTCGAAGAGGTCTCGTTCGTCGATGGTGACGGTGAGTTGGGGTCGGAGTCCGCCGTTGGAGGGCAGTTTCCCGGTGGTCATCGCGAGGGCGCAGGCTCCGACGAGTCCGTTGAGGAGTTTCTGGGCCCGGCTGCGCCGGTCCAGGTCGGGGCCGGTGCCGGGCCCGTCGTTGTTGGTGGTGAGTCGTGGGTTGGTGGCGGTGTTCATGGCGGTGGCCAGGGTTTCGTATTGTTCGGCGGTGGCGAAGATTTCGATGTGGTGGAGTCCGTGGCGGCGTCGGCGGCGGAGGAACGCGCCTTGGAGTTGGCGGAGGACTTCTTCGGAGGGTTCGGGGCCGTCCTGGTCGATCATGTCGGTCCAGCGTTTGGTCATTTTGGTGAGGAAGTCCGGGTCGGAGTCAATGGCTGTGGCGGTGAGGGCGTGTTCCATCCGGGTGATGGTCTCGTCATCGGTGAGCTGCCGGACCTGGTCCAGCGCGGTGCTGATGATCGTCGCGGACCGGGAAGATACCAGGGCTGAGGCCACCGCGTCGGCCAGCGCTTCGCGCCGGGCCGGGATCTGTTGCCCGGCCATTCCGGCCTGCGGCAGCACCTCGGGGGCGAGGGCCAACCTGCGCCGGGCCTCCGCGATGCTGATCCGCAGCCGGGCCCGAAGGAACTCAGCGGCGTTCCGGTACCCGTCATCCAAAGGGCTCGCTTGTGAATCGGCGCTCAGTCCTCCGGAGTCCGCGCTGAAGACCGAACCGCGCCCAGGTACTGGCCCTGGACTGGTCACGGAATCGGGTCCAGGTACTGGCCCTGGACTGGTCACGGAGCCTGCCCCACTCACGGCAGCTCCTGCGCTTGCGGAGCGTGCTTCACCAGCGGAAACGGATGCCACACCGGATGCTGGCTCTGGTTCTGTCCAACCGGTCCGCCATTCCGGCGCCGCTGCCGACGACCCCGCCACCCCTGACGACCCCGCCGCCCCTGACGACCCCGCCGACCCCGCCGACCCCGGCGACGCTTGCTGTGCTTCCTTCCGGGTTCGTTCCACCGCCTGCGCCGCGACAACCTGCAAGTACTCCAACGACCGGGAGATCTCCTCGATCCGCCCGGCAAAGTCAGCAGCCTCAACGAACCCAAACAACCGCGCCTCATCGGAAGCTATTGATCTCAACGCGTCCGCTGCGGCAGCACCCTCAAGGAGCGCCGCTTCCAGTACCGGCAAAACCGGCGCCGAGGATTCCGGCCACAGCGACTCAGGCCACAGCGACTCCGGCAACTGTTCGGGGGCGGAGGCCTTTGGCCAGGGCAACTGCCCGGGCACCTCCTCAGGAGCTGCACTTTCCGGCGCGGACGTTGCGGGCGCCCCTAGTGGCGGGGAATCTCCGGCGTTAGGCGCCGACGCGAATCCAAGAAGCAGCTCAGGGGTCCGTGAGGTTTCCGCGTCGGTGCCGGCCGCCGTCGGGCACTCAGGCGTTGAAAGCCGAGAAAGCGTGTCTGGCGAGACGCGCCTGGGCACCTCACTGGCATCGGACGGACCCGTCCGCCGCACCAAAACCTGCCCTTTGCCTTCCATAACTCAACCCTGTCAGGATGGCGCGACAGCTATCAGCCCTCATCGACGCTATGTGGAAAAAGTCAGTCTAAGTCTCCGGTTGTGGAAAGATGCGGGCTGCAGGACCTACCGTACAGACATGACTAACGACCCAAGTCCAAAATCACCGGTCCGGCAGCTGCGCCTCGTCGTGCAGGCGGAGGACTACGAAGCTGCGTTGGCGTTTTTCCGTGATGCCCTGGGCCTCCCCGAGCAGGCTGCTTTCGAAGGAGATGGGGATGCCCGCGTTACGATCCTCGAAGCCGGCCGCGCCACCCTGGAGATCTCTAATCCCGCCCAAGTGCGGCTGATCGACCAGGTAGAGGCCGATGGCCAGCCCAGTGCCAAGATTCGCATCGCCTTCGAAGTGGATGATTCCGCCGCAACCACTAATGAGTTGGTGGAAGCAGGGGGCACCTTGATTGCTGAACCCAGGGAAACCCCATGGAAGTCATTGAATTCACGACTCGAAACACCCGCAGGTCTCCAGATCACGCTGTTCCAGGAGCTTGAATCAATCGACGAACGCAGCGCGAAGCCCGGTTTCAAACGACCGTGAGCAGGTGACCCCTAGTCGACGACTCCGTCTTGGTGATCGATGCCCACCTGGTCGACTTTTCTGTGGAAGCGCATGCCTGCCTTGCCGCCGACGATGGCGCCGAGGAGGGGGATGATCAGCGCGATGACGAGACCAATGATGCCGCTGGTGGTCATCAGGCTTCCGTCGACGGGAATCTGGGGTGCGCCGTTAAGATTGTCGAGAATGTTGAACTGGCTCCCTGCCACTGCAGCAAGGACTGCCACGATGATGGCGATGATGATGCCCCACAGCCAGACGGCCAGACCTTGCTTGGCTCCGTCGAAACGGGCCATCCGACCGGCGACGTAGCCTCCGCAGTAATACGCCAGGAACAAGACCACTGCAAGGACGATTCCACTGACGATTCCCAGGGTTTCCACGTTCTGCTGCGCCTGGTCTGCTGCTTGGTCGGCGCCGGATGGATTCGCTGCTCCTACGCCTACGCCGATGGCAGTAGCCAAGGCGCTGAGCAGGACGGTCATCCCGATCGCCGTCAGCCAACCAAAGAAAGCCGAGCCCCATTTGATGCCGCCGAAGCGATCCTTTTCCGCTCTGACGACGTCGTTCCTGCGGGCTTTGGGAGTGCTTGAGCCCGCACCGTTTTCGTAGACCATGTCAGCTCCTAAGCCGGGTGCCTTTGGTTAATCAAGCAAAACACCACCCTCAGTAAGAAAGCAAGCATGCTTACTAAATTCCCGCATGGCTCACGAGTCTATTTCTACCAAGCTACGCGGGACTCCTTCGGTGTCACCTGAAACCTGAAGCAATTGCAGGGCTCCCGCAGCCGCTGATCCCGGGTCTGCGGCGTACAGGAGCACCCGGTGCCCCGATTCATCCGGCGGCGTGAGTACCTCGAAGTTCAACTCCAGATATCCCACTTCAGGATGATGCAGGTATTTCACACCGGACATGCAGTTCTCCACGGGGTGCCGCGCCCAGAGCTTTGCAAAATCAGGGCTCTTCAATGTCAGCTCACCAACCAGGGACGCCAATTCCTGGTCATCAGCGGACTTTCCCGCCACGAGGCGCAATGACGCAACCGCCCTTCTCGCCTCCTCCGGCCAGTGCGCATACAGCTCCCGTGTGTGATCGTCGAGGAACAACAGCCGGGTCATGTTGGGACGAGTAGAAGGGGCCTCCGGTGCTGCGAAGTCCACGTGGCCGGCAACGAGCCGGTGCCCTAACGCATTCCACGCCAGCACCTCACTTCGACGCCCCAATACCACTGCCGGCGTACCGGACATGGACTGGATCAGCCGCAGTGTCCCGGGCCGCACTCTATCCGGCTTTGCCGGCATGCGCCGTTTCTTATTTCCCGGACGCGCCAGGTTGAAGAGATGCACGCGTTCGTCCTTGCTGAGGTTCAGGGCGCGAGCGATTGCATCGATGACAGCTTCTGAGGCGTTTGTGCTCAGGCCCTGCTCCAGACGTGTGTAATACGTGGTGCTGACCCCGGCCAGCATGGCCAGTTCCTCCCTCCGCAGGCCAGGGACGCGCCGGATGCCGTAATTCAGAACGCCCACGTCCTCGGGCTGCAAGGCTGCCCGACGCACGCGAAGGAACTCCCCAAGTTCACTGTGTGTACCCATGCCCTCATTGTTCAGCTAATTGCCGGGGTTGTCCTGTCACTGCGAGTGGTACCCACGGCGGGGTGTGGTTGCCACTCACAAAGACGGTCACGCTGAACGCATGCCAACAACCAAACGCATGCCAACAACCAATACAGTCAGCCATCCCCGCGTCGAGCCAGCACAAAACAAGGCCCCACAAAGCATGACCACCAGGCAGCGTCTGGCGCTCATCGTCCTCCTGGCTGCGAGTTTCACCTTGGCCGTCGATTTCTCGATCCTCAACGTCGCCCTGCCTGCAATTGGCTCCGACGTCGGTTTCTCGCTGGAAAACCTCCAATGGGTCGCAACGGCTTTTGCACTGTGTGCCGCTGGCTTAACCTTGCTGTTCGGCCGGGTGGCAGACTTGGCGGGGCGCCGAAGGATATTCCTGATCGGTATGGCGCTGCTCGGGGCAGCCTCACTGGCGGGTGGCCTCGCCACCGAACCGGCGTTGCTGCTCCTGGCAAGGGTGGGCCAAGGCATCGCCACGGCGATGGTGGTGCCGGCGGCCCTGTCGCTGTTGCTGGTTTCATTCCCGGAAGGTCCTCTGCGGGACAAAGCACTCGGGCTCAACGGATCCCTGATGGCTGCCGGATTCACCACCGGGGCAATCCTGGGTGGGCTGCTGACCGACCTCCTGAGCTGGCGATGGGCGTTCTTCATCAATGTGCCCGTGGCGGTAGCCGTTCTCCTCATCGCACCCGTTGTAATCGCCGAAAGCCGGGCAACATCCAAGCTCCGGCTCGACGTTCCGGGCGCCGTCACGGTCACCCTTGGCCTGCTCGCCTTGGTCTTCGGACTCACGCATGCCGCCGAACACTCCTGGACCCACCCCTTGACGCTCGGTGCGCTTGCGGCCGCCGTCGTCCTCTTTGCGGGGTTTGCCATGGTTGAAAGCCGGACGCCGCATCCGTTGGTGCCCCTCGGCATCCTCAAGCGTTCGAGCATAGCGTGGGGCAACCTCGCCGGGTTGCTGGCGTTCCTTACCGAGACGTCGCTGGTGTTCCTGCTGACCCTGTACCTGCAGCAGGTCCTCGGCTACACGCCGCTCGGTGCGGGTCTTTCTTTCGCGGTCCTTGGCTTGGGCACCGTCCTCGGCGGCATGCTGGGACCCAAAATAATTGCGAGGATCGGCAGCAAAAAGGCAATCGTGTACGGGTTCGTGGTTCAGGCAGTGGCTACCGGAGCATTGGTCTTGCTCAGCTCAGATCAGGCCTCCATAGGGCTCCTCCTGGTAGCGACATTCATTGGAGGTGTCGCCAACCTGGTGGTCATTGTGGGGTTCATGGTTGCCGCCACTTCAGGCTTGCCGGACGCAGATCAAGGCATGGCGACCGGTCTGGCCACCATGAGCCAGCAGATCGGCATCACCATGGGCATCCCGGTGATGAGCGCGGTATTCACCGCTCAACTGCTTGCCGCCGGCGCCAGCGACAAGCCAGCGGTGCTCACTGCCGTCACGGTGGCCATCACGGTGAATGCCGCCCTATGCCTCGCGGCTGCCACAGCAGTGGCGGTCTTACTCAAGAAGCCGGTGTGCCAGAACGTCGGCTAAGCGGTATACCGCCGCAGAAAGGCGCCAAGCGCACGACGGCGGTGGCTCGCCGTCGTGCGCTCTTTCGCTCTGGTTCCGGTGAAGTCAGTCGCGGGTGGCATCAGTGCCGATGATCAAGCGGAGCTACTCGGGAATCTCCATCTGGAACCCGCACTCATCGCAGTGCAGGACCCTCGTGTTGAGATACACCTCCAGTTCCGGGTCAACGGTCTGGCCGGTGGCATCGACCATGAGGACGTGTTGCTTCCCGGCCCCCGTATGCATGGGAACTCCGCAGTGGAGGTGATGGTTGCCGAACTGGAGCAGGCCGGGCGGATTCGTGGATCTGTGCAGGACATCCGCGACGTCGGCAACTGTTGCTGCGTGGGCAAGGAACGAGCCGCATTTTTCGCAGTTGTAGCCCACCTCCACCAGCCCGGAGGCGAGGTCGTGATGGGCGCCAATGGTGTCCACTGTGAGGTGCTGGCTGCTGCCGCAAAGGTGGCATCGGGGAGCTTTCGCGGGAGTTGGGCTGGGGAGGGGGAAGTGTTCTGGCTGAGCAGACATGATGAACCCTCGCGGGTAAGAGAGAGTGGATACCTTTGGGCACAAGTACTAATTTCTCCGCCTCGAGCCTACGGTCGGCGGGGCAGTGTGGCAAGCGCCACTGATTCTCCAATTAGGGCTTGCCAAGCAAACACTAAGCATGCTTATTGTATTGGTGTTCCTTAACGTCCGCGGGTTGAATCCACTCCCCGTTCCGGCGTCCGGAAACCATGCCTGGTGATGCAGCCCGCTTGGCAATCCACAGTAAGAGAACCGCATTCCAAGGAGACATCATGCTCGCGAGGGAAAACATTGACCGTTTGATGGGGCTCAACGGAAACGTCCGCACCACCGAAGGTGACAAGGTCGGCTCCATTGGCACGTTCTACACCGACGACGACACGGGTGAACCCACGTGGGTGACCGTTAAGACTGGCCTCTTTGGCAGCTCGGAATCGTTCATTCCGCTGCAGGACGCCACGGTGGAAGGTGACGACGTAGTGGTTCCCTTCAGCAAGGACCACATCAAGGACGCACCCCGCGTTGCCGAAGACGGGCACCTGGATCCGGGCGAGGAGAGCCGCCTGTACAACCACTATGGACTGGAAGGCAGGGACGGCTTCAGCGGCCACGGCGACTACGCCGGCACCACTACCGGGACTGTCGGGACGACGGGCACTACCGGCACTCGGGATGCCGTGGATACAGACGCCAGCTATGCCCGGGATGCAGACACCAGCCGCGGCGACGACGCCATGACCCGGTCGGAAGAGCAACTGAACGTGGGTACCGAAAGGCAGGCCACCGGAAGGGCACGACTGCGCAAGTACATCACCACGGAAAATGTCACCACCACAGTGCCGGTAGAGCGCGAAGAAGTCCGTTTGGAGCGCGAGCCCATTACGGACGCCAACGCCGGCGACGCCATGTCCGGTCCGGATCTGACCGAGAGCGAACACGAGGTAACCCTTCATGAGGAACGTCCTGTGGTGGAGAAGGAAACCGTTCCTGTTGAGCGCGTTCGCCTCGAAAAGGACACGGTGCGGGATGACGTCCAGGTAGACGAGGAAGTCCGTAAGGAACGCATCGAAACCGAAGGAACCGGCACAGGCGAGACCCGCCGCTAAACGCTGATTGTGAGGCCCGCCCTGCGCCCCAAAACTCGAATGAGTGCGCAGGGCGGGCCTCGCAACGGCAGTTTTAGCTATCGCTGGCGAACTGGTGATGGGACCATTGGGGTATGGGCGAACAAGAGCAAGTGCAGCCCGCCGCGTCAATCGGCGCAGCGTCGGAAGATCGGGGTGACCCCACCACGCAGCAGATGCGGACCGTAGGCCAGCGTCGGCGCGAAGCCGAACGCAAGCTGGACCTCCATTTGGAGGAAGCGAGCCACAAGGGCGAACCGTCTGCTACCGAAGGCGAGGATCATTCCGAAGGGTAGAGCCGCTTGCCTGCGCCGGATGCTTGGGTTTGTGAAGCGGGGTGTCGCTGCTGTGGGCCTCGCCTTGGTGAAGTTGCAGCGCGCTGTGAATCAGCGGGAAATGGCTGAACGCCTGCGGGGTGTTGCCCAGGTGCCGCTGCGTCCGCGGATCCCACTCCTCACTGAGCAGTCCCACATCGTTTCGCAAGCTAAGCAGTCGCTCAAATAGCTCGGTAGCCTCGCCGGAGCGGCCGATTCCCAGCAGCGCATCCACCAGCCAGAACGAACATGCCAGAAACACGCCTTCATCACCCGGCAGTCCGTCATGCCCGGACTGGGTGCGGTACCGAAGGACCAGTCCGTCGTCGGTGAGTCCTTTCTGGATGGCGTCCACCGTTCCTATAACCCGCGGATGCCGGTGGGGCAGGAAGCCGACGCGCGGAATCAGGAGCAGGCTCGCATCCAGTTCCTTGCTGCCGTAGGACTGGACGAAGCTGTTGAGCTCATTATCGAAGCCCTTGGTCATGACGTCTGCATGGATTTCATTACGGAGGGTAGCCCACCTGTCGGCGGGACCCGGCAAACCCGACGTTCGGACGGCTTTGACCATTCGGTCCGCAGCCACCCACGCCATCACCTTGGAGTGGGTGAAGTGCTGCCTTGGTCCGCGCATTTCCCACAGCCCGTTGTCCGGCTGGTCCCACGCCCCCTCCAGGAATTCCATCAGAGCCACTTGAATGTCCCAGGAGCTATCCACTGTGCCATCCGGGGATGCCGCCCGGGTCAGTGAAAGCCCATCCAGGACCTCGCCCCACACATCGAGTTGAAGCTGCGGAGCGGCCGCGTTTCCGGTGCGGACGGGCAGGGAACCTTCGTAACCCGATAACCAGGGAATGTCCGCCTCCGGGAGTCTCCGGGCGCCGTCGAGCCCGTACACAATCTGAAGTTCTGACGGGTCGCCCGCTATCGCCCGCAGCAGCCAGTCGCGCCACGCGGCGGCCTCTTCCGTGTAGCCGGCAGCGAGCAGTGATTGCAGGGTCAGGGTGGCGTCCCGCAGCCAGCAATACCGATAATCCCAGTTGCGGGGCCCGCCGATTTGCTCGGGCAGGGACGTTGTTGCGGCGGCCACAATGCCGCCTGTGGGTGCATACGTCAGCGCCTTGAGGGTGATCAGTGACCGCTCCACTGGTTCTTTGTACTTGCCGGTCATCTCGCTGCGGCCGATCCATTCCAACCAGAACGACTCCGTCGCCTCCAGGGCATGCAGCGGATTGATCCGGCGTGGCGCGCGTTCGTGGCTTGGCGCCCAGCGAAGCACGAAGGGAACGCGTTCGCCCGCACGGACGGTGAATTCGCTGACCGTGCGCTTGTCCCGGCCCTGCAGGGGAGCAAGGGTGGTGAGGTAGGCCGAATCGGGGCCGGCCACCGCGCTGATGCCGTGCTCGCCGTGCCGTACCCAGGGCACTACCCTGCCGTAATCGAAGCGCAGCACCAGCTCCATCTGCATGGTGACCTCGCCGGACAGTCCTTCGACGATTCGCACCAGATCCACGGCGTCGTCGCGGACGGGCATAAAGTCGATGACCCGGACGGATCCGCCGTCTACTTCCCATTCCGTTTCCAGGATGAGGGTGTCCTCACGGTATTGGCGTCGCGTGCAGTCGCCCCCGTCAGGTGTCCCGGCGGGCGCCAGCAGCCAGCGGCCTGCGTCGGGAGTGTGCAGCAGTGCTGCAAAGCACGCAGGGGAGTCGAAGCGCGGCAGGCACATCCAATCGATGGAACCGCTGCGCCCCACCAGGGCAGCAGTGTTCAAGTCCCCGATGATCGCATAGTCCTCGATCCTGGCCATGAACTCAGCTCCCTCACCTCGGCGTCGTCAGCTATGCCTGACCGTACCCCGTTGGCCTGGGCGCCTCCAATGAGACTCGCGACTCCAGCACAAAGGAGCTCATTCCTCGCCGGTTTTCAGCCGGTTGAGGCCATCGAGGATGAGGTTCAGGCCGAACTCGAACTCGTCACCAAAGTCGTAGCCGGGTTTGAGGACATGTTCGACGGCGATCTCCACCATGCGCGGATACTCACCGGTGGCGAAGCGCTCCATGATGGGGTTGGTAATCTCGGCCGCGGTGTCCCTGCCCTCGAAGGGGAGAGCTGCTTCCTGAAGGGCGAAGCCGTAGATGTAGCTGTCCAGCAGGGCGTAGGCGTGGGCTGTCAGCTGGACGGAGAAGCCGGCCTCCCGCAGCGTCGCCAACGTTGCTTCATGGTGCCGGAGCGTTGCCGGTCCCGGCGCTGACCGGCTTTCCAGCAGCCCGACTGCCCACGGGTGGCGCTTGAGCGCTGATCGCACTCCGTGGGCCCTCTGCTGCATTTCCCCGCGCCAATCACGCCCCGGCATCGGCGGCTCGATTTCGCTGAAGACCATGTCCACGATCCCATCAAGGATCTCTTCCTTGTTGGCTACGTAGTAGTAAAGCGACATGGGCTTGGTTCCCATGCTCTGGGCAAGCGTGCGGATGGTCAGCGCGCTTAGCCCGGATTCGTCAGCGAGGGCAACTGCGCACTCCAGTACTCGTTCCCTGCTGAGGGGCAGGCGCTGGGATGCTGCGGTGGACACGTGGACTCCTTGTTCGAGTGAAGGACTCTAGCGGTTTAGTACAGTGTACGGTAGCGTATTTAGTACAGCGTACGAAAAGCGTAGCCCCCCAATCGAGCGTTATCGGTACTGAAAGGTCAGGCCATGACCACTGGTCAGCAATCCAAGGAAGCACGCAAGGATCAGGCGTCGCCCGGAACCATGCGGGCCATCGTCCAGGAGGCATACGGCTCCGCCGATGTGCTTCATGAGGCGCAGGTTCCCCGCCCGGCCATCAAGGAGAACGAGGTGCTGGTGAAGGTCCGGGCAGCCGGGCTCGATCGAGGTACGTGGCACGTCACCACGGGCTTGCCCTATGCGTTGCGCCTCGCCTACGGCTTCCGCGCGCCAAGGAACCCCGTTCCCGGGCTGGACCTCGCGGGCACTGTGGAGGCTGTAGGGGCAAAAGTGACGCGGTTTGCCGTGGGCGACCAGATTTTCGGGTCAGGGAAAGGAGCATTCGCAGAGTACGCCGCTGCCCGCGAAAACCAGCTGGCCCACAAACCGGCGGGCATCAGCTTCGAGCAAGCGGCCGCGGTTCCTGTGTCCGCCTGCACGGCCCTGATCGCGTTGCGTGCCGGCGGTATCGATCCGGGCAAAAGCCCGGTAGCGAAGGAGCTCAAGGTCCTGATCACTGGTGCCTCGGGCGGTGTGGGCAGTTACGCGGTCCAGATTGCCAAGGCGGCCGGCGCCGACGTGACCGGGATGGCCAGCGCTGCCAAGGCGGACCTGGTTCGGGACCTCGGCGCCGACCATGTCATCGACTACACCTCACGGGACTTCGCTGATGGCAGCGAGCGCTACGACGTCATTATCGACATCGCCGGTAACCCTTCGGTTTCCCGTCTTCGCCGGGCGCTCACCCCTTCGGGAACAGCGGTGATCACCGGTGGTGAGGAAGGCGGGTCCTGGACAGGCAGCTTGGATCGCCAGTTCCGGGCCGTGGCGCTGTCTCCCTTCATCCGCCAGCGGCTCACCATGATCGTGGGCACGCAAAATGCAGCGGATCTGGAATACCTTGGGGGCATCCTCGAAGCGGGAATCATTAGGCCCGCAATAGACCGCACGTATCCGCTGGCCCAGGTCCCGGATGCCATGCGATATTTCGACGCCGGTAAAGCCCGCGGGAAGGTTGTCATCACCATTTGAGTTTTAGTGTGAAGCTGAAACGCCCCTAGCCCCGAGCTCCAGCCGCGTGCTACCACTGACCCTAGGAACAAACCCCTGAGGAGAAACTGTGGCCGAAGACCTGCCTGTCCTTGTTGTTGGTGCCACTGGGTTCTTGGGTGGACAAGTGGTGGACGAGCTTCTCAAGCGCGGAAAGAAGGTCCGGGCCTTGGTGCGGCCCAAGTCCAATGCCGCCAAGCTTGAGGCCAAGGGCGTAGAGATTGCCCGCGGAGACATGTTGGGCGCCGCCTCCTTAATCAGTGCGATGACCGGCGTTTCCGCGGCCATATCTACGGCCGCGGGCTACACGCGGAACGACAAGAACGCCAAAGCCATTGACACTTTCGGCAACAGCAACCTGGCTGTGGCTGCCAAGCACGCCGGAGTGCGCCGTTTCGTGCTGATCAGTATCGTCACCAGCGATCAAACTCCCCAGATTCCCCACTTCTGGAACAAGAAGCTGGCCGAGGACAAATTTGAGGAGCTCGGCGTTCCCTTTGTGGCACTGCGCCCGGGTGCCTTCTTCGACCAAGCGGTAGGTATGGGTGGCGATCCCTTCGCTAAGGGGCGCTTCGTCTGGCTTGGGTCCAAGGACGCCAGGCTCACGTTCGTCCTGGCCAGCGACGTCGCCGGCTACCTTGCGGAGGCGGTTGACGCGGACATTGTTGAGGGGGAGCGCATCGATATTGGCTGGAGTCGGCCCGTGAGTATCCACGAAGCCGCGGAAATCGCCGGACGCCGTGCCGGGAAACAGATCAAGGTGATGTCCATTCCCGCCGGCGCCATTGCGGGTCTCGGGAAGGTGACCGCGAAAATCCTTCCGTTAGTGGGTGATATGGCAAGTATGGTGGCGTGGTTCGAGACCGGAAAGTACGTTGCGGATGTCACGCGTCAGGAGCAGGTCTTCGGCCCCGCGCCCACGCCCGAGGACGCCATCGCCCGGGTGGCGGCACGCTACGGTCACTGACAAGCGCGCCGGGTTGATGCTGGTCGGCGAGGTGGAACGTAAGTATCCTGATGATACAGATTCGGCTGCAGGCCCTGACTGAGCCGAAAAAACATGAGGAGCACGTTATGAGAATTGGTTCTTCCATCGCCCTGATTGCCATCGGAGCTATTCTGGCTTTCGCGCTCGCCCCCGGAATCATCCCCTTCCTCGACCAGGTCCTGGTCGGCTACATCTTGATGGTGGTCGGCGTTATCGGCCTCATCATTTCCATCGCCATGTCCAACCGGACCCGCCGCAGCGTTGTTGAGCGCCGCGGCGATCCCCACACGGTTGTCGAGCGGCGCCCGGAGGTCTAGCAACTGCAAGCTACAGAAGAAGCGCACGACGGCGGGCACCCGCCGTCGTGCGCTTTCTTTCGTCAGTGCCTCTTGGGTTTAAGCTCCAGCGGCTCAGGCGAGCGAGAGCGTGAATGACAAGACAAATCCTGCCGCCGTACTCAGGGCAACGGCCGGCCCGCCGTGTTCATAGGCCTCCGGCATCAGTGTGTCCGCGAGCGACGCAATCACGGCGCCCGCTGCAAATGCCAAGGGTAGGGAGATTGTCTCGGGCTGGGCTGAGGAGAGTGGCCCTGCGCCCAGCACAACGGCGGCAACCAGCAACACCGCGCACGCGCTCCAGAGCAGCAGGATGAAGCCGGCCTTTTTGCCCTGGCTGCGCATGGACGACGCCCCCACCAAGGCTTCGGGCAGGTTGGAAACGAAGATTGCCGCCAGTAGTGCCAGGCCTCCTGATCCCTCTCCCAAGGAGATCCCCAAGGCAACGTTTTCGGGCACGCCGTCCAGGGTGACCGCGGCCAAGAGTGCCATGCCGGCAGCGCCTCGTGTTGAGGCGGAGGTGGCGGCTTTATCGGACGCGGCTGCATCGGTGTCCAGCTTGGGGCTGCCCTGTATTTCATCTGCGGGTTTGGATTTCGAAGCCCGCCCGGGTTGCGCCCAGCGGTCCAACAGGGCGCTCAACGCCGTGAACACGATGGCCCCGGCAAGGAGCCCCACCGCCGCGCGCACGATTCCGCCCTGTTCGTACGCGTCCTCGAACAGTTCGAAGGCCAAAGCCGTGATGAGTGAGCCGGCGGCGAAGGACAGCAGGATGGCCAGGAGCCGTTTCGGCAGTTCGAAACGCACGCCGATGATTGCGCCCATGACCAGGGCGCTGGAGGCAATCAATCCGAACCATAATGACGCCATCACAACGCCAGTATAGAAGTAAGTAGCCTGATCTTCTCTAGGGTGGGGAAAAGCGTTCGACGGCGGCAGCCCGCCGTCGAACGCTTCTCAGGTTTGGCGTGTGGTCAGGCCCGTCCGCTGCCCTGTCGTGCTGGAGCGGAATCCTCACTCCACTCCGGCGCTTGGAAGTGGGCTCCGCCGAACATCGGGAAGCGCAGCAGGCCTTCCTGGTCCCGGAGCTGGGCCCAGGGGCGGTTGATGCCGTGAGTTCCATAGCGGCGGAGTTGCGTGACGCGGTCCAAGTCCAGGATGGCGAACAGGATCTCTTCACCGCCTCGGGCGTGCTGCATGATGGTGCCCTCGGGGTCCACGATGACGCTCTCGCCCACGCCGGAGGGGGATGCTCCGTTGACGTTCACCACGTACACCTGGTTGGCGAAGGCGTTGGCCTGGGACATGACGATTTCCATGGCACGGTCCCGCGTGGTGGTGAGCGTGGGCTGGATGATGACCTCTGCGCCGAGCCATGCCAACTGGCGTGCTACCTCCGGGAAGCTGCCGTCGAAGCAGATGGCCAGCCCGATGCGTCCGCAGCCGGGGATGTCGAAAGTGACGAAGGAATCGCCGGGGGTGGTGGTTTCGAACGGGCGCCATGGAAAAAGCTTCCGGTAGCGCGCCACGATCTCGCCTTGCGGAGAGACAGCGATTGCTGTGTTGTACGTGTTTCCGTTGTCCGTTTCCAGCAACGAGCCGGGCACAAGCCATACGTTAAGCCTGCGGGCCAGCGCGGAAATGCGGTGGGTGAGAGGGCTGGGGATGGGCGCGGCGGAACGGGTTTCGCCGTCGGGGTCCGGGAGCAGGAACTCGCCCGGCGCGGACAGCAGCAGTTCCGGCACCACAATGACGTCCACATCGGGGCCCAGCTTCTTGGCTGATTCGGCTTGGGCCTCGAACCGGGACCACGTGGCCTCAAGGTCATGAGGGACGGGGTTGGTCTGAATTGCTGCGATGGACAGGATACGCATTTATGCCTCGGTTTCGTTGCTGAGAGTTTCGTTGTCAAGAATGTCGTTGCTGAGAATGGACGAAAGTTGGTGGCGGGCGGTGATGTTTCCACGCGGGATGGCTTCGCCTGAGAAGAAGCGGCGCAGCCTGGTCCTGAGGATCGCGGTGACCAGCAGGCCCAAGACCAGCGCACCGATGCCGATCCAGAACACAGAGCCGATGCCCAGCCACGACAACCCCACATATTCAGGGGACAGCATGTCCACGGCGCTGTAGGCGAACGCTCCGATCATGAGGACTGCTCCGAGGCCGGGAAGGATACCTTTCAGGATCAGCGCCGATGCAGAGGTGCGCATCAGCGGGGCGAAGTACACCACCGAGGCCAAGGCTGTCGCGGCGTAGTAGGCCGCGATCATCAGGCCCACCGAAAGGATGCCCAGCCCGATGAAGTCCGGGCTGATTGCCGTCAGCCCCAACGTTATGGCCATGGTGATGATTGCCCACCAGACGATGGAGGTGGTGGGGGTACCCCTCTTGGAATGCATCTTCGTGGTCGACCTGGGCAGCGCGCCATAGGTGCCCATGCTGAGCCAGGTCCGCGGCGTGCTGACAGCAACAGTCATCAGTGCTGCCAGCGCCGAAAGTCCCACCGCCAGGATGATGACCTGGCCAAACACTTCTCCTGTCGCCTGCGGGCCGAGGACTGAAAGGACATCCGAGACGGTTTCCGGATTGGTGATGCTTGCAGTTCCGGCGTATCCGACGGCGGCCGTAGCGGTCACTACGTAGAAGAACAGCAGGATGACCGTGGTGATGACTACTGCCTTGCCGGGCGTTCCCTTGCGGTCCGTGGTTTCCTCATTCACCGCTATCAGCGCATCCCAGCCCCAGTAGATGAACAGGCACAGAATGACGCCGGACACCAGGCCGGATATGTCGCCCGAGGCAAAGGGGTTGAACCATTCCAAGGCCGGTTTTTCTGAGCCTTCGGTGGCGTTGCCCGTGGCCATGGCGCTGAAAGCCGCAAGGCAGAATCCGCCGAGTGCCACTAGCTGGAGGCCAATCAGTGCGTACTGTACCCAGGCAGAGAGCTCGATTCCCCTTGCCGCGATCCATGCACTCAAGGCGATCAGCCCGCTGGCGATGGCAGCTACAGCGATAGGCTCCGCGGCGATCCAGGCCAAGCCAAAGAAGTTGAGCAGATAGGTGGTGGCCACTTGGGCTAGTGCGGCGCTCGCAATGAAGGTGGCCACTTGTGGCACCCACCCGCCGAGGAACCAGCCAGCGGTCGGCCCGAAAACACGCGTGATCCAGACGAACACGCCACCGCAGTCGGGCATTTCCTTGTTGAGGTCCCTGAACGCGAGGGCGGTGAAGAGGATGGGGACGAAACCCAGCAGGAACGCGGCAGGGGTGCTCGCTCCAACGGCGAGGACCACGAAGCCGAGCGTCACGGCCAGGCTATAGGCCGGAGCGACGGCGGCCAGCCCGAGGGCCACGGTCGGGCCGATGCCAATGGAGCCGGCTTTCAGGCCCTTGGACGTTGACTCGCTTGGTGCCGGGTTTTTTGATGTTGCGTCTTTTGGGGTTGGGTGGCGTGGGGTCGGGTCGCTCGCGAGCGGAGTGGGGGAGGGGGGATGTGACACGGAGACTCCTCGTTGAATCAGTAAGTCGTATCTGGGATCAGTAATTTGAATCACATTCAAATTTGAATGCCATTCAATACTCGTCTAGAGTCAATGTCAACAGGAATCTTCGGGAGTCCACAGGGGAGCGGCAGTGGCCAAGGCAGACAAGAAGGACATCCGGCGGCAGGAAATCGTTGCGGCAGCCCAGGCCGTGGCAGCCCGCGACGGTGCTGAAGGGGGCACGCTCCGCGCCATCGCGGCCGAGGCAGGCATGGCCGCCAATGCCGTGCTCTACTACTTCGGCAGCCACGCCGAGATCATCGCTGCCGCCGTGCAGGCTTCCTCCGGCAGATTTCTGGAGAAGCTCGCAGACGCCGATGACCTGGAGATGGCTCCCACCGCCAGGCTCGCCGCCGTCATCAGCGCCGGCACTACTGCAGGATTGGACGACGACGTCTCCCGGATCCTCTACGAGTACTGGCCCCACATGCTCCGCGACGCGGAGCAACGCCGGATCCAGGACGAGCTCACCAGCGCACAGGAACGCGTCTACCGGGAAATCATCGACGCCGGAAGGAGCTCAGGTGAGTTCTCTCCCCTGCTGGATCCAGCCAAGATCGCCCGCACCCTTGTTGCCCAGGAGGATGGCCTCGTCATGGATGTGCTGGCCGGGAGCGCCACCAGTGAGTATGTGCTCGACTTGATGGCTAGCCTTGCGGCCGCCCTTCTTGGCATCAAGGCAGAGGCGCTGCTTGAGCTCATTGCTGTCCGGGGCGGGTCAGTTCCTGCTACGTAACGGCGTAGGCTGCTGCCATGGAGAAGTCATTCGACATTGAACTGGTCAATCAGAACGAGTACTTGGTGCGTTGGGCATCGGAAGGGCAGAACGGGGAATCCCTGGTTCACACCAACCCGGAGTTCCTTGCAGAGGTGGGTCTGGGTGGCTTCGACGAGCAGCTTGTTGTCGAAGAAACCACCAACTACTTGGCAGAACACCAACCCGTGATCGACTTCCCGCAAACGGTTGACCTGGAAGAGATTGCCGCCGCCTACGCGGACTACGCTGAGCAGCTGAAGGCGCGGCTCGAAGCCAAATGACTGACTGCTGAAATCAGGCCTCGACGTCGGCCGTGATGCGCTCGCCGTTGAAGTACTCCAGTTGCCAGCCGTCCGTGACGTGGTGATGGGCCAGGTTGAGCACCGCGTTCTGCACGCTGTCCAAAGTGCGCCCGATGGCGCGGCTCAACGTCAGTCGGATTAAAGTTCCGTGCGCCACTACCAGGACGCGCTTCCCGGCAAACTCCCCGGCCAGCTCTTCCAAGGCAGCGATGCCACGGTCAGCCGCGGCCTCGTCGGACTCGCCTCCGCGGAAACCTCCGGGAATCCGAAGGGCTTCCAGCTCAGGACCGGCTTGAAGACCCTCAGCCGGGCCAAAGCTGCGCTCGGTTAGCTCCGGAACCAGTCGAGCAACCGTGAGTCCCAGGCCTTCGGCAATGATGCCGGCCGTCTCGGCAGCGCGGCTCAGGGGTGAGGACACTACGGTGTCCCATTGCTGACCGGACAGGAAGGCGACGGCGTCGCGCGCCTGGCCGCGGCCGACGTCGTTAAGCGGGATGTCAGTGGATCCCTGCAACCGGCGCTCCGCGTTCCAATCGGTCTGGCCGTGGCGGACGAGGGCGAAAGTTGTGAGGGTCATGCGTTCCATTGTGCCTTGCGGGTGCGCCGGGCCGCAGTTTCCTACGTCACGTAAGGCCGCTACGTCATGCTTGGACCGAATGCGTACACCGTCCGCCCGCCCACCACTGTCTGAAGAACCTTCGCGTCCAAGAGTGCGTCCGGGCTCTCGGCAGCGAGAACGTCGGTGTCCAGGACCACGAAGTCCGCGTACAGGCCAGCAGCAAGCCGACCAATCTCGTGCTCCGCGCCGCACGTCCACGCGGAGTCGCGCGTAGCATGTTCGATCGACTCGGCCAGAGGCAGTGAGAAGTCCGGGAGGTTGGTTCCGGCGGAAGCGTCCAGGGCTGAAGCCCGGGTGGTGGCTACGTACATGTTGGGCAGCGGCGCGTGCGGGGACGTGGGGGAGTCCGTGCCGAAAGCCAGCCGCGCACCCGCCTGGGTAATCCACGGCCACGGGAAGCCGCGCTCCACGCGGTCATCGCCCAACTTAGCTGCCCAGTTTTCGCTGATGGCCGGATCGGCGTGGACCGGCTGCATGCTGGCGGTGATGCCCAGCGCGGCGAGGCGATCGACGTCGGCCCTGTCCACCAACTCGAGATGCTCGATGCGATGGCGGCGTTCGCGGGGCCCGTTCTCGGCCACGGCGTGTTCTACGGCACCGATGGCGATCCGCACCGCTTGGTCGCCGATGGCGTGCATGGCAACCTTCAGACCGGCGGCATCGGCAGCGGCAACCACCGGCGCGAGTTGCTCGAGGCTCCAAATCGGTTCCGCGTTGGAACCATCGGCGTACGGCATTCCGAGGGTGGCCGTGCACCCATCGATGGTGCCGTCAATGATGACCTTGATTCCCACCACGCGAAGGAACGGCGATCCATGCTCGACGGCGAGCGCTGCCGCCCGCTGGACCTGGGCGATGTTTTCCTCCGCCGATCCAGTGTTGTTCACACGCCAATAGGCGATAAGCCGGCTGGTCAGCGTGCCGTCCTTGTCGGCACGGATAAAGGCTTCAAGGTCAATCTCGTTGAAGCCCATATCGCACGCAGTGGTCACGCCGGTCTCGCGGTAAGCCTGCTGGACTGCCGCAATGCTGGCCTCATGTTCATCCTTGCCTACTTGGGCATCGAGGTAGGGGAGCACCATGTCGTAGAACGCGTTCTCATCGATGTAGCCGGTGGCGTGGCCGTCTGCGTCACGCTTGATGGTGCCGCCGTGGGGATCCTTCGTGTTGTCGTCAATCCCCAGCTCAGCCAGCGCCGCCGAGTTCACCCACACTGAGTGGAAGTCGTAGGCGAAGGCATAGACCGGCTTGTCCTGGACCACGGCATCGAGCATCGCCGCGTCGGGGACGCCGCCCGGAATTGCGCCATGCAGCCAGCCGGTAGCCAGAATCCGCTCGACATCCGGGCGTTCGGTTGCCCTTGCCCTGATTCGATGCTGGATCTCCTCCACTGACTTGGCACCCCACAGGCTGACCTGTCCCAAGGCTTCGCCGGTACCGACAACGTGGGCATGCCCGTCGACGAAGCCGGGGACAACCAGTCGGCCTTCGAGGTCAATCCGCTCGGCGTCCGGGCGAAGGCGTTCCGCTGTGTTGGTGTCTCCGACGTAAAGGATGCGCTCGCCCTGAACGAGTAGCGCTTCAGCCCAGCGACGGGTATCGGAGGTGAAGATGCGGGCGTTGGTGTAGAGCTGGGTGGTCACGCTGCGTTTTCCTTGCTTTCCGGTGCTGATTCTTCTTCTGGGATTTCTTTTGTTGCGAGGGGCTCATCCAGGGATTTGCTGACATCGAGGAGCAGCTGATTCTGAAGTTCGTGCAGGTGCCCGCTGTCCGGTTCCGGCCACGTGGACATCTTCACGATCACGGTATCGGTGCCGGGGTCGAGCCAGAGGTATTGGCCGTAGATGCCGATCCCGGTGACATTGCCGCGCTCATTGCCCGTGCACCACCACTGCCGGGTGTAGGAGCCGCGGGGGTGAATGGCGGTGAAGGAGGAGTCGGCCATGGCTTCGGGGTCTCCGCCAGCGAGGACGCTGCGGACCCACCCCTCGGACACCACCCGACCTGCTGGACCTTCGCCGCCGTCGAGCATTAACCGGCCCACCCGGGCGAGGTCGCGGGCGGTGCACGAGACCCCGCCGTTCGCGAAGCCGAAACCAGCGGAATCAACTGTGATGCTGGCGTCCCGATCTGCGTCCAGCCGGGACCACAGGTACTTGGAGAGTGCGTCCGAATACCGCAGTCCGGTCACGCGCTCGATGATCCAAGCCAGGACGTCCGTGTTCGCGGAACAGTACTGGAACGTGCCCACGGTGCCGTTGCCCGTGAGGGTGGTGAGGAAGGCGTACGTGTCCTCAGGGTCGCCATCTTGTCGGGTGCGCCAGCCGGAGGAGCGATCATGCGTCTGAACTTCGGAAGCGGGATCCAGATAGTCCTCGCTGTAGTTGAGGTGGATGACCATATCGAGTACGTGCTGGACGGTGGGCCCGTCGTAGGCCGATCCGGCTAGTTCGGGTACATAGTCAACCACGCGGTCGGACGTGTTGATATCTCCAGAATCAACCAACGCCCCCACCACCAGGCCGCACATGGACTTCGAAATGCTCATGACCAGATGAAGATCATCCGGGGCAAAGCCAGGTCGGTAATACTCCGCGATGAGATCGTTGCGGTGCAGGACCAGGAAGGCATCGGTGTAGCTCTCTTCCAGCCGTTGCTTTAAACCAGGAACAGCCAAGGAGCTCAAACGGTCAGTAGCCGACGCCGGGGCGGTCGGAAAGCGGCGGGTGACTGACGCCGTCGGCAGTAATTCGCTCAGGCGCGCGAACGCCCAGCGGTTGTGCGGTCCCTCCTGCCAGGTGTCCAGGGTTGGCTGGCCCACGGCGCCGCGGTAACGCGGGGGATGGCTTTGGGCGGTGGTCATGCGGGGGCTCCCTCTATGGCGGGTGTTTTGTGGATGCCGCGGCGTAACGCCGGGCTCAGGGCGATGTACACGCCGGCGCTGACGATCATGGATACCGGCACGGAAAGGTCCATGGAGCCCATTGCTGCTGCGATAGGACCCGTCCACGCCGCGTTGCTGAGGAAGAGTGAGGCCACAACCGCACCGAGGATGACGGCGAGCAGGCCTGGGATGTGCCAGCCCCCGCTGTACCAGAAGGGGCTGCCGGGCTTCTCATTGAAGAGGTCCTCACCCCTATAGCGGTTGCGCCGAAGGATGACGTCAGTGGCGAAGATGGTCATAGTCGGGCCCGAAATGAGGACCAAGAGCTGCAGCATCAGGTTGACGGCCTCAAGGAGGCTCGTGGACATGACGAGGTAGATGGTCAGCGCTGTGCCGATCGCTCCCACCACCACCGCGGACGGGATGCGGCGGATCGGGACGCCGATGGACTGAAACGCCATGCTCGCCGTGTAGGTGGTCATGCCGTTCAGCGAAATGGTGTTGATGATGACGCCCACCACGAAGATTGGTCCGAGCCAGGCTGGCAGTAGGGCAAGAAGCGCGGATTCGATGCCAAGGTCCATCGCTGCTGCATCAATTCCCGTGGCGAGCAACGCACCTACCGAAGTGAAGAAGATGCCTGGTAGGGCGCCGCCGAGGGCCGTAGCCGCAATGATGTGTGACCGCTTGGTGGACGTGGGGAGGTAGCGTGCCAGGTCGGGGCTGTTCGAGTACGACAGGGGAGAGGACGCCAGGATGGCGAAGCCGATGGTCATCGCGGCCCACAACGGCACACCTTCCAAAGGTGACGGAGCAGCATAGCCCCACTGCACGTGGGGCAGGATGAAAGCCGTAACCAGCAGGAAGATGGCCAGCAATACCGACGCCACAATGGGGTAGCTGCGCAGGATCAAACTGTGGCCGAACACCGCCACCAGAACGGTGATCGCGGCAACCAGGATGGTGACGAATAACGGAACCAGGACAGGATCCGTGAAACCAAGCTGTGCCAGGAGCTCAGCGCCCATGAACGAGGATGCGAGCCAGTTCAGGGCCAGGAAGACCGCGGAGATGAACCATCCAAAGAAGGCGACTACAACTCTGTTGCCGCGGATTCCGTAGATAGCCCTGGTGATGACGGAGCCTGACGTCCCCGCTGCCGGGCCACTGGTGGCGACGATGCCGGTGAGGATCCAGGGGAGGCTTCCGGCGATGATGACAACGAACGCCTGCCAGAGTTCCATTCCGAGCAGGATCAGTGAGGCGCCCACCGTGAAGTTCAGGACGCTGACGTTTGGGGCCGCCCAGACCGGGAAGAGGTCTCTGGCGCGGCCATGACGTTCGGAAGCTTCAATGAATTCGATGCCCCGGGTTTCGGGGTGGGCCAGGGGTTCCGGGTAGCTGGCCGGACCGGTCATGTGGGGTTGGGACAACGCTGTTCCTCTCGGGCAAGGTCCGGCTCGCAACGCTGGGAAGCCGGTCCGTTGACGCTATTGGTCGCACGACCAATGAGCTATTGGTCACTAATCCAATAGACTGAACGGCATGGTGTCAAGCCCCGCATCCCAACGCGTCCGCAAGTTACCCGACGAGCGCCGCGCCGAAATCCTGGCCGAAGCCGCTTCCATTGCCTTGGGTGAGGGGCTCGAGCGGATAACCCTTCGCGCCGTTGCCGACCGCCTTGGTGTCCGGCCTGGCCTGATCAGCCATTACTACCCGGCTGCCGAGGATCTGGTGATCGCCGCGTTTGTGCGCGCCGTTTCAGAGGAGCGGGAAGAACTGTTTCCCGACGACGGCACTCCCCTTGAGCGTATGGCTCACCTGGTTTCGCGCATCGAAGGCAGCGGCACCGTTGAACTCACGCGGCTATGGCTCAACGCCAGGCATCTTTGCCGCTTTATCCCTGCCCTGACCGAGGCGCTGTTGGGGCAGGAATACCTCGATCGGAACCGGCTGACCGCGCTCATCGAGGACGGAGTCGCGTCCGGCGATTTCATGGTGGAGGACCCCTTTGCGGCTTGCATCCGGATATGGGTGGCCATTGACGGCGTGGGCTCCTACGTTAACAACGCCGAGACCTTCGAATATGACGCCTTCAAGCGGTTCGTCACCGACGTCGCAGAATGGTCGCTGGGCGTTCAGGCGGGCGAACTTCGCGCGGCTGTGGACCGGCTGCAAGCCGCCTGATTTCGCAGCCGCTGAGCCTTCACATTGCCCTTCCCGCGATTTAATCAGTATCCTGATAACTTATCTGGTGAAACCGGATGATGCTGTTTGGGCTCATTGCCTGGGCCGCACGTGGCTGAAGCAGTCGGCCGCGCGGCCATCGTGAAAGTTTGATTGACGGCATTGCTTGGTGACGCAGGGACAGTGGTTAAGTCCGTGTCTCCAGGTATGCCTGAAGGACGTGACATTCGTGGGCAACAATGACGAGGCCGTGGACCCCCAACTCCGCGCCTCCAGCGAAACCGCAGGAACAGACGCCACTGAAGTACTTGCCGGCCGCTACCAGCTGGGCTCTTTGCTGGGTAGGGGAGCTATGTCTGCCGTCTACCAGGCGACTGACATGCTTCTTGGCCGCGAGGTAGCCATCAAGATTTTCCTGCCCGGTTCAGGCGACGAGTCGTTCCGTGCCCGGCAGGAAAATGAAATGCGGCTCCTGGCCGCCTTTGATCACCCAGGGTTGGTGGCCGCCTTTGACGCCGGCGTCGATACGCGCAACGACGAAGAACGCGCGTTTCTGGTCATGGAACTGGCTGAGGGCCGGGATTTGCGCGCCATACTGGCCGAGGGACCACTCACTGTTCCCGAGACCGCGCGCATCGGGATCCGGCTCGCCGGGGCACTGTCCCAGGTACATGAACACGGAGTTATCCACCGCGACATCAAGCCGGCCAACATCCTGGTATCCGATGACGACGGCGTGGGACAGTCGGTGAAGTTAGCGGACTTTGGCGTCGCACTGGTCATGAACGACAACCGCCTCACCGCAACAGGCTTTACCGTGGGAACCGCCCAATACCTCAGCCCGGAACAGGCGCAGGGGCTTGGGCTGACTCCCGCGAGCGATATCTACTCGCTGGGCTTGGTACTCCTCGAATGCCTCACCGGCAGGGCCGAGTACCCGGGGACGCCTATTGAAACGGCATCAGCCCGTCTTCACCGCCCGCCGCAGGTTCCCCTGGAGTTGCCTGGTCCGCTACGGGAGCTCCTCGAAGCCATGACGGACATGGATCCCGAAAAGCGCCCAACGGCACAGCACGTCGAACAGGCGCTCGGGGATGAAGGGATCCAGTCCGGGCGCAGGACTGCGCTGCTGCCGGCCGTGCCTTCGCGGCCACCACTCCGCACGCCAACTAAGAGGCAGGCCACAGTCACCAGCCTCAGGGACTTCAATAAGCGACGACCCAGGACCGTTCGGGGCGTGGCCGCAGCGGCGGTCACCATTCCGCTCGCTTTGCTGATCCTGTCCCAGGGGCTTACGCCTACGGGCAACACAACGGACCCCTCCCAGACTGGGGATAGCGGCGTTTCCCAAGCCGAGCCGCAGCCGACGACGCCGGTGGTGCCAGCTCTCCCTGTTGCGCCGGCGACCGCCGAAGCCGTGCCCGCCGAAGCCGTGCCCGCGGATGACCAGCCCGCCGAAGTGGTCAATCTGCAGGAGCCCGCGCAAGCTCCAGTGCCTGCACCCGTTCAGGAGCCTGCGCCGGCTGTAGTGCCTGGCCCGGAGATCGCCAAGGAAAAGAGCGACGGCAAGAGCGAGAAAAAGCCAGAAAAGGGCAAGGGGTCCGGGGACGGCAAGTAGCCCTGGCAGCGTGAACAACGCACGACGGCGACCTGCCGCCGTCGTGGGATGCTTTCCGGAAGTTCAGCGTTCTTGGAGGTCAACGTTCTTGGAGTTCAGCGTCCGGCAACGCATCCCGGCGCTGTTCCGCGGCACTTGTAGGACGCGCCGGGCTTCAGTTCGATTCCCGCGAAAAGCTGCGGGAGCGTGACCAGGTAGAAGCCCTTGCCTTTGAGTTGGGCAATGAGCTCCACCTGGCCATCCACGGTGGAAGCGTGGACGTCGTGCTGGAGGATGATGGATCCAGGCTTAACCAGGCTCATGACCCGGGGTAGGAACAGGGATTTGTTCTTGGACTGCCAATCCAGGGAGTCGACGTCCCAGATAATTTGGGGCAACCCCACAGAGGCGGAAACCGTCTTGTTAGTTGCTCCGTACGGTGGCCGCATGTAAGCGGGCACCACACCTGTTGCCATTTCTATGGCGCCTTGGGCCCGCTGAACTTCGCTCTCGATGCTCGACGGCGACAATTTCGTCAGGTATGGATGGCTCATGGTGTGGTTTGCGATGGTGTGGCCCGCAGCTGCCACGGCTTTCGCCACCGTCGGATTGGCCTTGACGTAGCCTCCCTGCTGGAAGAACGTGGCGAGCACTTTGTGCTTTTCGAGTATCGCCAGAAGACGGGTGGTTTGGGCGTTGGGCCCGTCATCGTAGGTGAGGGCAGCACAGGCCACCAGTTCGCAGTTGATCGGAGCCAGCCCGCCGGGTGCGGGCTGGGGGGCCTTGAACGGAGCCCCAGTGATGACTGCGGCGCGAAGGATCTGTCCTGCAGGCGAAATCACCTCGCCCGTTGCTGCGGCGTTCAAAGTAACGGTGACGGGGCCGGACAAGGCGGCGCCTGTTACAGGGTCCCGGTGGATGGTGACGCTGAGATTTCCGGCGGAGGTAAACGCGACGGCGGTGAGCAACTCGGCGTCGGAAACCGGGCCTGGTGCCGGGGGCTGGCTTGGGTCCGGGCCCGGAGGCTGCGTCGGGGACGCAGGACCGATGGCGTCTCCGAGTATTGTCCGTAAGGTGCTGGTCATGGCCTGGTTGATCAAGCTGGCACTGCCCGTCACATCGCCCGTGCTGAGGTCCTCGTAGGTGATCTCGTCGCTGCGAGCGGTGCGGACGCCTCCGTCCATGGTTGTTTGCACGAACCTGGATCCAACAACACTTCCGGTGGCCAGGACAATTTCATGGGTGATTGAAACGCCGTCGGCCAGCAGCGCAGCGGGGGTAGCCGGCAGTGCCGCGGGTTCGTGGCGACCGCCGGCCCGGGCATCAAAAATGCTGAGCAGTCGGGCATCGAGCTTGCTGTTGAAGGTCTCGGCACCGCTGATGTATTGCCACGTCGCAACCGTGGGCGTTGCTCCGGCTGTGCGGGTGGTCATGTCCACGACGGATGTCGGGAGGGCGATCCTGGATGGAGGTGTCCCGATGACTGCCGTTGGTGCCTGGGACGTCGGCGGGGTGGCCATAGGGACACAGGCCACCATGAAGAGCACGATGACTACGAGCGGGATCGTGAACGGTGAGCGGACTGGGGCGGGCCGCTGCATGGTTTCCTCTACCGGAAGTACGAGGTGGTCATGCCTCGAATAATGGCAGTCGCAGCGCCAAAGTCTCCGGAGACACCCCGGAGGGGCTAGAAACCGGCTGGAAAGCTAACAGTGACTGTGGTTCCGCCGTCGGGAGTTTCAGCCAGGGTGAGATCGCCTCCATGTGCTTTGGCAATGTTGCTGCAGGTGGCAAGGCCGAGCCCGGACCCCGGGCCATCACCTTGCCGCCGCAGACGCACCAAGGGTTCCAGGACCTTGGCGCGATCCTCGGGTTTGATGCCCTTGCCGTTGTCCGCCACGAAGATCGTGGTGCCCTGATAGTTGGAAACCCCGCTCACCCGGACTCGGAGATCGCGCTCGGGACTGCGGTAGTTCATGGCGTTGGAGAGCAGGTTTTGCAGCAGCGTGCGGAGCTGTCCGCGGTCGGCCTGGAGAGTCAGATCTTCGACGTCCACAATGCCGTCGTTTTCGATGCCCAAGTCGCGTGCCACTTCTTCGGCGATCTCGCGCAGGGAAACTTGCACCGGCTGGATTGCGCCGCCCACGCGGGAGTAGCTCAGCACATCTTCGAGCATGCCGAGCATCCGCCGTCCACTGGAGCCAATGCGGTCCAGGTAGCGCGCGGCGGTGCTGTTCGGTTCCACGTCGGGATCGTCTTCCACCAGTTCCACATAGCCCAGGATGGTGGTGAGGGGAATGCGGAGATCGTGGCTGACGCGGCCGGCGAATCCGGCGAGCTTGGCGTTGCTGTCCCTCAACTCGGCATAGGTGCGGTCCAGCTGTACCGTGCGGTGCTGAAGCTCCAAAAGCTCAACTACCTGCTTCGCCAGGACCTCCAGCATGCTCACCTGTTCGGGGCGCAGCTCATTGGTTTTATCCGAGAACACGCACAATGTTCCGGGCACGAAACCCGATTCTGTCTGCAGCGGGACGGACGCATAGAAGCGGACTCTGCCAATTTCGCCAGTGACAAAGGGATTGTTCGCGAAGCGGGGGTCCTTGGACGCATCGGCCACCACTGTTCGCTCGCGGGTGAGGAAGACCTTGGCGCACATGGAATCCTCGCGCGAGCAAACCCCGGGATCAACGCCCCAAGCACCGATTTGGTGCTGGTACTCCGCGCTGATGATGTTGACCACGCCAAAAGGTGCGCCGCAAAGCTCGGTAGCCAGCCGCACGAGGTTTTGCAGGGCACTCATGACGGCGGTATTGGGAAGGAGCGTGGAATCCACCGCGGGGTCCAGGCCATACTCCTGCAATTCCAGGTCACGGCTGATGTCATCGGTGAAGGACAGATGCCCTTGAACTTCCGTCATGTTATTACTCCCCCAAGCGTCTTTAGGATTCCTTGCCGATACTACCGGGACGCTGGCGGCGGTGGTTTACTGGGACGCATGACCGAGCAGGAACCGGCCTCCGCCGCGTCTACTGACAGCATCGATCTCTCCGTACGCACTCCCGCGCAAAGATCCCGGACCTTCACCGGGATACTGGTGAACACCGCCTTCGCGAACATCACCACAAGCTATCTGTGGTTCGCCCTGACGTTCTGGGTGTACTTGGAGACGCGGAATGTGATCGCCACGGGGGTGATCGGCGGTGCATACATGCTCCTGATCGCCCTCTCCAGCATCAGTTTCGGAACCTTCGTGGACCGTTACCGCAAACTTGCCGTGATGCGTTTCGCCGCAGCCTTCACCATGGTGATGTTCGTCCTCTCAGGCATCATGTTCCTGCTGACACCCGAGCAGGCACTACTAGACCTGACACAGCCATGGTTCTGGATTTTCACCATGATCATCCTGATCGGCGCAGTGGTGGAGAACATGCGGAATATTGCCCTGTCCACCACCGTGACCATCCTGATCGAACCTGATCGGCGGGCCAATGCCAACGGGCTCGTAGGCATGGTGCAGGGGCTCATGTTCATCGTCACCTCGGTCCTTTCCGGGCTATCGGTAGGGCTCCTGGGCATGGGCTGGACGGTAGTTGTCGCCTTGGTGCTGACCGCCTTGGCCTTTGGGCACTTGCTCATGCTGCGCCTGCCCGAGGAAGTGAAGGCAGCGCCCTCCGACGCACAAGGCGGATTCGACTTGCGCGGATCGTGGGCCGCCGTCATGGCGATATCCGGCCTGTTTGCGCTGATTCTCTTCTCCACGTTCAACAACTTCATTGGCGGCGTCTATATGGCGTTGATGGATCCATACGGCCTGGAGATGTTCTCGGTGGAGATGTGGGGAGTTGTCTTCGCCATTGGTGCCACGGGGTTCATTGTTGGCGGTGCGCTGATCGGGAAGTTCGGCCTCGGGTCGAATCCTCTGCGGACCATGCTCATCGCTGTGGTGCTGATGGGGTTCATCGGTGCGGTGTTTACCCTTCGCGAGTGGGCCTGGCTTTATATCGTCGGAATCTGGCTCTACATGGCGCTGGTGCCTGTGGTTGAAGCCGCTGAGCAGACTGTCATCCAAAAAGTAGTGCCACTTCCTCGGCAGGGCAGGGTGTTTGGTTTTGCCATGGCCTTCGAGTCCGCGGCGGCGCCCATCACCGCGTTCCTCATCGCACCGATCGCCCAGTTCTGGATCATCCCCTACGCCCGATCCGAGGAGGGGGCGGCCAGCCTTGATCCATTGCTGGGCGAAGGGATTTCCCGGGGCATCGCCTTGGTGTTCCTGGTGGCGGGCATCATCATGATCTTGGTGGCGCTGATCGCTTTCCTGACACCCGTCTACCGCCGCGTGTCTGCCTCGTATGCGCAGACAGCGGCGGAAGAACGGGAAGGCCAGGACGCGGAGTCGCCGTCGTCGCATTGAAGTGCGTCCTCGCATGGAGGGCGAACACGATCCTGATCAGGAAGCTGCCTGCAAGGCGGCTCCTGCCATGGCAGAGCTGCCCAGATCGCTCTTTTCCAAGGCTTGCCCGGACTCAACGGCCGTGGCCCATGATTCGGTGGGTGCAACGGCGGCCCAGTTGGAATTCAACAGCGCCATCAATGTGGTGTGAACGGTCTTCGCATCCGCGGTTCCGGCGTCGTTGCTGAGGTTGATGGAACCCGTGGCATCTGAAAGTACTTCGGTGGAGAAGCCGAGGAATTCTGCTTCAACGGCCGAGGCCAGGATGCAGTTGTTGGTCATATAACCCACCAAGGTGACGGTGTCGACGTCGTGCTTCCGCAGCCAGGCGGTAACATCCGTGCCGGCGTACACCGAGCTGTACTGTTTGGTGACGTCTTTCCAGGAACCGGTCCTGCGGGCTTCCACTTCGGGGTGCAGCTCATACTCCGCTGTTTCCGGGGCGAAGACTGGTGCGCCTTCTCCGGCACTGTGCTGGATGGCCGCAATGGGGATACCGGCTGCTGTTGCGGCGTCAATAGCTTTGGTGATCATCGCAAGCGACTCTTGGTGCTGCGGGTACTGAATTTCCAGGGGCCCGCTGAAGTACTGCTGCTGGACATCGACCAGGACGAGGGCGCGGCGGGGTGTGCTCATGGTGTTCTCCCGTAGTGGTTGTTCGGCGCCTTTTGGCGGTCCCTTTCATCATTCGTCCATTACCCGGCAACCACCAGTGGCACGAATGCCCATATACGATTGATTCGGGCCAAAGAATAGGGGAGGCCATTATGAGGATCGCGGTGTACGCATTCAACGGGGTCACGATGTTTCACCTTGCCGTGCCGCAGATGGTTTTCGACGAGGTCTCGCGCCAGGGTTTGGCCGAGTGGAACACCGTCCTGTTCTCAGACCGGGCTGGCCATATCCGAACCGCCGAGGGTTACGTGCTGGGGGAAGTCCAAGGACCCTCGACGGCGGAACACGCCGACGTCGTAGTGGTGCCGTCCTGGTTCGACGACGAACGCGAGACCGGCGAAGCCCTCAGCAATGTCCTCCGGCAAGCCCACGGTAGGGGAGCAACCATCGTGGGTCTCTGCTTGGGAGCCATTCCCGTCGCCGACGCCGGGCTCCTGAACGGACGATCCGCCGTGACCCACTGGCAGGCCTTTGACTCCCTCGCCGTCCGGCACCCCGATGTCACGCTCGACCAAACGGTGCTGTACATCGATCACGGCGACGTCCTGACCTCGGCCGGTACAGCATCCGGACTCGATGCGTGCTTGCACGTGGTGAGAGGCCGTTTGGGGGCGGAAGCAGCCAACCAGGTGGCACGAAGCCTGGTCATCGCCCCGCACCGTGAAGGTGGGCAGGCCCAGTACATCGAGCGTCCCCTTCCCGCGCGAGCTGAAGGCGACCCCATGGCCCGGCTGCTTGAGTGGGCGATTGGCCGGCTGGGTGAACCGCTCAGCATTGACCGGCTCGCGGCCCAAGCCCACATGAGCCGGCGAACTTTCGTGCGCGCCTTCCGCGCCTCAACCGGGACCACGCCGTCGTCCTGGATACGCACGCGCCGACTGGATGCTGCCCGCCGTCTGTTGGAAACCACTGACCTGTCCATCGACCAGGTTGCGGCCGACTGCGGGTTCGGCAGTGCCGTGACCCTCAGGCAGAACTTCGCCAGCGCCTTTTCCACCTCACCCACGGACTACCGGCGCCGCTTTACCGCCTGACGGCCTTCACGGCAGGCCACGGAAACCAAAGCAAAGATCATTCTTTTCGGATGAGACGTGGTGATTGCTGCGTAGTGCAGGGTGGAGTCAGCCCGTGGCTTGCGGGCAGTCCTGCAATCCTGCAGAGATGGAGACGGTTCTATGGCTGAAGCGGACCACATCGATTACACCATCCAGCTCGGACCGGACAATGTCTTGTTACTGGCTTGGGAGCCGGGCGTCAGAATCGAAGCCGGCAACGCCCGGGCTGCCGTGGACGCCGTCAACGAGTTCGCTGCCGGTAGTCGCTATCCCTTGCTGGTCAGGATGGCCAATGCAAGCCATTTGAGCCGCGCGGCACGTGACGTTTTCATCGAGCCTTGTGCGGCCTCCAGAATCGCTTTGCTGGGTGAAAACGCCGTTGACCGCATACTCGTCGACTACCAACTGGCCGCCCAGCCCGCGCCCTGCCCTACGAGGTTCTTTACCTCCCAAGCGGAGGCGATGACTTGGCTCTTGGAACGGGAGCAGAAAGTCGATGAGCAGCAACAGGGCAGCACAGCAACTTGGTGAGAACTCCGTGACGCTCTATACCTCCAACAGGAGGTGTGGAATCATCGGCGAATGGACCAATATCTGTGGGTGTTGAAACAAGATCAACTTGATTTGATTCGCGAATTGGAGCCAGCCAGACTTGAGCTCCTCGACGAGGAAGGCCTGCTCCAACTCCATAAACGGGTGCGGAAGGCCCGGAACAAATACACCACCAACTATCGACGCAAAGCGGCAGACGAAGTGCTGGAAGCTGGCGGTCGCGGAGCCGCAGCCAACAAGTCAGACAAAGCGCGTGCCCGTGCTTTCGTGTTCGAGGAAGCACTCTCCATCGTGAGCACCGAACTCGCCAGGGTGGCTCACGAGGCGGCAGAAGAACTCAAGGATGAGCGACTGGAACGTGCCAGCGCCGACAAGTCCACCGGGCCGGAGAGCTCTGGAACCGGCAGCAAATCCACCACCGGTTCAGGCAGGGCAAAGTCTCATCAGAAGACCACCGGCGGTGTGAAGCGGGACGCTTCCAGCCGGTCGCAAGGTGCCCAACGCCAAGCAAAAAAGGACGCACGCTAAGATCCTTTTCCTTCAGCCGGACCCGCCGAGATGGCACTTGATGACAATCGCGACGCGGAACATTGCCATTAAATGCCATCTCGGCGGGGCGGATTCGCCGCGCCGGGAGGAATCTTGAGGGAATCTTGAGATGACCCGGCGTCCTTCTTGAGGACCCCGTCCGATGGTTGAAACATCAGCCAATCAGCTGACGGGAACTTCCAGGAAGGACCACCGAAATGACTGATCAGACCTCCGCCAAGTCCGTGACTACCGGCGCTGCCCACACGAACTCCGACGCCTTCGCAGGCACGGCGGACGCTGCCGGTCACACTGGAGAAACCGCTAGCCAGACCCGTGCAGTGGTGACAGTCCGTGAGCAGTTCAACCCCCTTGGTGCGGGGCTTCGGAGCATCTGGCCGCAGTCGGTCGTCGGGTTCTAGGGCGCCAGGCTTTACTAGGGCAGGCACCTCGTTATTCGGGCGAGTACCTGCCCGTCGCCGTTTAAGGGACGATGGAGTCCAGCGCGAAAATAAGGAGGCTTGCCATCAAGGAAGAGATGAGAAAGGCCGCTGATGTGGCCGAGGAAGCCGCGAATTCGCAGGCTTTCGCAGCTGTTGCCCGGGCCGGATATGCCGTGAGCGGGCTGCTGCACCTACTCATTGGCGTGATCGCAATCCAACTCGCGGTGGGCCGCGGCGGCGAGGCTGATGTCAGCGGCGCGGTGACCGAGTTGGCCAACAAACCGGCAGGACCCCTCCTACTCTGGGCCTGCTTTGGAGCCTGTGCGGCGCTGGCCCTGTGGCAATTGGGAAATGCCATCCTTGGCTATCGCATCGCCTCCGACAACAAACTGACCAAGCGGTTATCGGCTTTAGGCCAGGCCTTGGTGTTCGCTGCATTGGCGGCCACCATCATGTCGTTCGTCATAGGGCGGGGCCAGAACAGCCGGGAGTCCAGCAGCGACTTCACGGTCACTCTTATGAAGGCACCGTTCGGGGTATTCCTGCTGATCGCCATCGGCACCGGTGTCGCGATTACCGGCATCGTCTTCGCGGTGAGGGGGTTCCGTCGAAAGTTCACCAAGGACCTTTCCCTGTCATCCAGCCCGGGCGTGCACAAGTTCCAAATCTGGGTTGGCGTGGTGGGTTACATTGCAAAGGGGATCGCCCTCTTCCTTGTGGGTCTGTTGGTGGTCATTGCCGCGGTTCGGGCCCAGCCCGAGCAATCAACCGGGCTTGACGGAAGTTTGAAAGCATTGAAGGAACAGCCTTATGGTCCATACTTGTTGGCTGCCGTGGCACTTGGGCTCATCGCCTACGGGCTGTTCCTTATGGTCAAAGCGAGGACCCTCCGGACCTAGTCCTGACTGCGTTTAGGAGATCGCGGGGCGGGGTACAGGGCAAAAGTACCGGCAGTGAAATCCGAAAAGGGGCAGAACCATGACTCAAGGTGATTCGAACCAGGCTGATAAGCCGCAAACCGACGGGAACCGCCTCACCTCGCCGCCATCGGACCCCCGCAGCGGATACCATTCGGGCGAATTCCCCCAGCAGGAGCAGGAACAACCGGGCCTCACCAAGCCACTGGATCCGCAACCGGACCATGGCGAGAAGAGTTACGTGGGGCATGGACGCTTGCAGGGTAAGACCGCGCTGATCACCGGCGGTGACTCCGGCATCGGTGCTGCGGTAGCCATTGCCTACGCGCGCGAGGGCGCTAACGTGGCCATTAGCTATCTTCCGGAGGAAGAGGAAGACGCGCAGTCGACGGCGGAATGGATCCGTGAGTGCGGAGCGCAGGTCCTGCTGTTGCCCGGTGATGCGCGGGATGAAGGTTTCGCGGCTGAGATCGTGGAACGTACAGTGAAGGAGCTTGGCGGGCTCAACGTGGTGGTGTTGAACGCGGCTTATCAAAAGAACCGCGAAGGCCTGGAAACCATACCCACCGAGGAGTTCGACCGTGTCTTCAAAACCAACCTCTACTCGCTGATCTGGACGGCGCAGGCAGCCATTCCGCATCTCCGGCCGGGCGCCTCAATCATTGTCACGGCATCCATCCAGGCGTTCAATCCGTCCGCCCAGTTGATCGACTATGCCATGACCAAAGCGGCCCAAGTGGCCTTCACCAAGGCCATGGCCGAGGAACTCGGGCCCAAGGGAATCCGCGTCAATGCAGTGGCGCCAGGCCCCATCTGGACTCCACTGATCCCAGCTACCGAATGGCCGGACAAGCTCCCCACCTTTGGGCAGGACACGCCACTGGGCCGTGCCGGCCAGCCTGCAGAGCTGGCGCCCGCCTACGTGCTGCTGGCATCCGACGAAGGGTCCTATATTTCGGGTGCAGTCCTTCCTGTCACGGGCGGCAAGGGACTCTGATCCCTGTCCGGGCGGTTTGTTGAGGTTCACGTGTGAGGGGAGAAAGAATGATCGCTGTGTTGGTGATCGACATGCAGAACGCCTACTTCGAAGACCCTGCTCTGAAGGGGCGTCAGGAAGAAATTGTTGCTGCCTGCAATTCGTTGACCAGTGCAGCGCTCCAAGCCGGGGCCAAAGTGCTCCTGGTAGGAACCGTGCATGAACGGGACAAATCCACGTGGAGCCTGAACATGCTCGACGATGACCAGGGCTTCATCTTCAGGGGCAGTGAGCAGGCCGAGTTCGTTCCCGGACTGCTCACTGCCGATCATCCCCGGTTGGTCAAGACTCGGGACAGCGCCTTTTTCGGGACAGACCTGAACATGCGGCTGAGGAACTGGGGTGTGGACACCGTCATTCTTGCCGGTATTTCAGCACATAACTGCATCGCCCAAACGGCCGCTGACGCCTTTGCCCACAACATCAAGGTGATTTATGCGGCCGAGGCCATTGGGACGGAGAATGCAGAGGCCGCCGAGTCCGTACTCCGTGCCCTTACCCGTGAATACCGGCAGAATGTGTTGCCCCTGGAAGAGATCCGTCAGCTTCTGGAGTCAGTTCCTTCAGCGTAGTTCCTCCCTTTCAATGGGGATCCACAGTTGCCCGCGGCCATGCGTGCCGCCGGGTTCCACGTGGACGCTGAGCATTTCCGGTCCCGGTGCCCACCTGTAGGGGTTGGCGGGAAACCACTCCGTGGCGGCATCAGCCCACATGCCCTGCAAGACTTCCGGGAACCTTCCCTCGGTTTCGAAGACCACCCACAGACCGGCCGGGACCTCAAGGAAGTCGAAACCTTCCGGGACCGATTTGGTAGAGGCCACTGCGTGCCAGTAGTCCAGTTCGCTTCCCTCGGTGCGCTGCTCTTTGATGTTGTCAGTAACTGAGAGGGGGCCCACCGGATCCAAATCCGCAAGCTCCAGTAGGGACTTGGTGACCGCAGGGTCCAGTCCTTTCTGGAAGTCGATGATGGCCTGGTTGGGTCCCTCGTGGACCAATGGGACACGTGCTTTCAGGCCGATGAGGCGGAAAGCGGGTTGATCTTCTATGCGGTGCTTCATGTCGGTGTTTCCTTCGACTCGGAGGTGGAACCTCAATTGAGGTTGGGAATGGAGAACCGCGCCCGGCATTCGCGCCTCTGAGGGGCTTAGCCCGTGCAGGGCCCTGAAAGCGCGGGTGAAGGCCTCTGCCGATCCGTAGCCATAGCGAACGGCAACGTCCAGCACAGTCCCGCCCTCCAGGATTTCCGCAGTGGCTGCTGTCAGGCGCCGTCTGCGGATGTACTCAGAGATTGGCAGACCGGCCAGGGAGGAAAACATCCGCCGAAAGTGATACTCGGATGTCAAAGCGGCACGCGCCAAGACGCCCACCTCGATATCCGCGGCCAGGTCTTGCTCAATGAGCTCTATGGCCCGGTTCCACCCCTGCATCATGTCTCCCTCTTCCACCCGGTGCTCCATCCTTTTCATCGACGCTACGCGGACTTCCGAGTCGATGACCCAACAATCCATGCCCGAAAATATCAGGTCGGACAGCGTAAGAAACGGGACACTGTAGGCCCCGGACAACGCAAGAACCCGGAGACTGCAGCTGCAGTTCTCCGGGTTCTTGGCTGTATTCAGATATTACGGTCGACTGGAGCCTGACGCTTCTTCGTCCGGTTCAGAGGAGAAGGGCCGGTCTTCAGGGACGTCTTCCGTGTTCTTCTCATTCAGTTCGGCGTCGGCCGAAGGCACCGTCTTCTCGGCGTAGTCACCCTCGGTGTAGTCGCCTCCGGCATCTTCCTTCAGGGTTTCCGGGGACACTCCGGTGTCGCCGTAGTCGCCTTCGGAGTACTGGCCTTCGAGTTCGTCGCCGTTGGCGTCGCGGTCCTGGTTATTAGCCATGGTGTGTCCTGCGACGTCCGGTGACCAGGCCGTAGATCAGCAGCACGATGATGGAGCCGCCGATGGCCAGGAGCCACGTGGTGAGGGAGAAGAATTCCTGCAGGCCCGTGTTAAAGATGAGCCCGCCGATCCAGCCGCCCAGGAGTGCGCCGACGACGCCCAACAGGAGGGTGACCAGCCAGCCGCCACCCTGGCGACCGGGAAGAATAAGCTTTGCGATAGCGCCGGCCAAAAGGCCGAGCAGAAGAAAACCAAAGAAACCCATTTTTGCTCCTACTTTCTTGTTGATGGAAATTCCATGAACGTGATGAAGCGAGTAAGTTCATCGGGTGCCTGTTCCAAGCTGTAGGCACCGTAATGGGGCCCCTGAAGGCCCTATGGAATGTGGGGAATTGGAACTAGTGTGAAACCCCGATGAATTTATGAAATGAAGCCAATAAAGCACTCCTGCCGATTGGGTCGGACTCAGTACTACACGAGCAACGCTAGCGGCTCCCGGGGCAAGTAGCAAGTAACCTGACTATTAGCCGCCCCTTGCTTGCGGGCCCGGAATGCCGCGGATTCGCGGCCTAGTGGTCCTTCAGGGAGTCCGCAACTCCCTTGGCCGCGTCCTTGACTTTCTCGCCCGACTGCTTGAGGTTCGCCTCGGATTGCTCGCCGACCCCTTCGGCTTGCAGGTCCCTGTCGCCGGTTGTTTCGCCGGTCTTTTCCTTAACCTTGCCGCCTGCTTCTTCGGCAGCATTATTAATCTTGTCACCCAGTCCCATGGTTTTCGCTCCTCGGGTTGTGATGCAGTTACTTCCTGCGGTTGTCCGCTGGTTGGCATAACAGTTTAGTCGAATGTTCTATTTCGGCAAATTACTATTAACCGGCGCGCAATCAATGGGCAGGTGACAGGGCGTGCTCTGCGGGGATAGTGTCGAGGAATAACACCTCGGAAGGAGTGATTGCTGTGAAAGGCAAAGCATTGTTCGCCGTTGGCGTGGCTGTCGGTTACGTATGGGGATCGAAGTCCTGGCCGGAGGTGTACCGGCGGGTCCGCGGAGGCACCGAGAAGCTTTGGAAGAACCCTGAAGTTCAAGAGAACGTGCACCAGGCCACGGAAGCAGTCCAGGAATCCGTGCCGGATATTCTGGACAACCTGTATGAGGCCGGCAAGAAGTTGCTGGAAAAGGCAGAAGCGATGTTCCCTGGCATCACTTCCCCTAAGGCGGGTCAGCATACTGACTCCTCTTCCAGCAGCAAGCCCACCGTCACTACCGTGCCCACTATCACGTCCGACGTGGTGTCCGATCCTGCCTTGGATGACGCCACGGGAAGTGACTGGACGGACGAAGGCGGCGCTGCCCCGGAAGGACCGGCGACCAACACGCCGCCCAAGGCCTGAACCCTCCTCACTGAAGGCGACAGCGTCGGGAAAGTGCCGACGTCGGGGTCTACTTGGTGCGATCCACTGCCGTCAGGATCGCTTCGCCCAGCTCTTTGGGTTTGGTGAACTGCGGCCAGTGTCCGGTGGGGAGGTCGATGTACTCGACGTCCCGGATCCTGGCGAGTTCCGCCGTGAACGGGTGCCCGGCATCCATCCACTCCTTGAGGAGCGATGACGGGAATTGGCAAGCAATGATCGTGGCTGGTACGTCGTAGCGCCGGACGTCGCTCAGGTGTTGCTGGTCGAAGGCAACGCCCTTGGGCTCCGGAATGGCCTGTGCCCGGAAGGCCTCCTTGAGGTCGTCAGTCAGGTCTACGAGGTCTTCTTCCTCGAACAATTCCCACTGCGGCAGCGGGACGTCGTGGCCGTCGTCGGGCAGTTCGTCATTGATGACCCCTCCCTCACCGAGCGGTCCGCTGTCAACGTAAATGGCGCGGGCAACTCGGTCCGGGCGGGCGTCTGCCACACCGTGGATGATGGCACCGCCACCTGAATGGCCCACCAGGATGGCCTTGCCGTCGAGGGAGTCTACTTTTGCCACCACGGCGTCGATATGGGTGCGAAGGCCGATGCCCGCGCGTGATGCGTCCACCGACTCCAGCCCTGGCAGCGTCAGCGGATGAACCGTGTGGCCGGCTGCTTCCAGCGGCGGCGTCACCTCCTCCCACGACGACGCGTCCAACCAGAAACCGGGTACAAGGATGATGTCCATGCCGGTACCCTACGGGAGCCCACCGACAGTTTGTAAGAGTAGCTAGCTTCGCTCGGCCAGCTTCTCCACTGCCTTCGCCAGGATCTTGGCGCGCGACTCCGGGGAACGGGCTTTTAGCACCTGCAAAATGATGAGGTAGCGCTCTGTCTTGCCCAGATTTTCAAAGGTTTCCTTTGCAGCCCGGTTTCCGGCGAGTGCGGCCTGCAGATCCTCCGGAACTTCTGCGTTGGCCTGCGAAACGTAAGCGGCTTCCCACCGGCCATCAGCTTTGGCTGCATCTATTTCGGCGTATCCGGCCGGTTGCATGCGTCCTGCGCTTATCAGTGTTTCCACTTTGCCCACGTTCACTTGGGACCACGAACTCCGGGCCCGGCGCCGCGAATAGCGTTGGAGGAAGGTTTTCTCGTCGTGGCCCTTGCGTTGGCCGTCGATCCAGCCGAAGCAGAGGGCGCCGTCCAAGGCGTCCTGTATCTCGATGAGGCCTGCGCCCGAGTTCCTCTTCCCGATCACAAGCCAGGCTTCGGCCTTGGTGTTGTGGTTCGCGGAGAGCCAGTCTTCCCACTCCGCGCCGCTGGCAAATCTCAGCAACTCCGGCTCACTCTTCTGCTCCATGCTTTTCCCTGCCCGCTGCTCCTCGTTCACGTACCCAGCATCCCCCAAGTAAGTAGCAGATCAGGTCGTTCTGAGGGCGCTGAATCATGCGGTGATCGCAACACCTGATTATTGAAGGGTGTCGATTGCCATGGTGAAGTTCACGAATCGTTTGGTTGCTGAGGTTGTCCAGTCGTTCTGGCAGCAGGTTGCGGACGGTGCCCGTTTTGAAGATGCTGGTGCGTTCGTCGGGTGGTCCGTAATGACGGTCCGCCGTGAGCTGAGGTCCTCAGGAGGGGTCCGGCCCCGTCGGGGCCGGACCCTGACCGGCCGGTCCCTATCGTTCCAGGAGCGGGAGTTGATCTCGTTATGGCGGGGCAAGGAATCGGTCCGTGAGATCGCCAGACGTTTGGGTCGTTCCCCGTCAACGATCTCCCGGGAGCTCCGGCGGAACGCTGACAAGGTCTTTTTCTACCGGGCTACCACCGCCCATGCCCGCGCCCACGCCCGGGCAGCCAGGCCCAAGACCGCTAAGCTCAACAGCAACAAGCCCTTGCGCCTGGAAGTCGAAAAGCGGCTCGAAAAGAAAGACTCACCGGTCCAGATCGCTGGCAGACTCCGCAAGGACTTCCCGAACAACCCGGAGATGTGGGTGTCACACGAGACCATCTACCAGTCCCTCTATCTCGAGTCCCGGGGCGGGCTAAAGCGGGAACTGGTCAAGAACCTGCGCACCGGCCGGACCCTGCGCAAACCCCAACGCCGCCCCGACGAACGCCGCGGCAGAATCCAGGACAAGGTCATGATCGCCGACCGTCCCGCCGAGGTCGAAGACCGTGCCGTGCCAGGGCATTGGGAAGGGGACCTGATCGTAGGCAAGGACGGAAAAACCGCCATCGGCACCATCGTGGAGCGCACAACCGGGTTCGTGATGCTCCTCCATGTCCCGACCGGTCAAAACCGTGCCGAGTCTGTTCGGGATGGGCTGATCCGCAAAATGGGCGCCCTTCCCGACGAACTGAGGCTCTCACTGACCTGGGACCAAGGCACCGAAATGCGCAGGCACAAGGAAGTGAAGATCGCAGCCGACATCGACATCTACTTCTGCGATCCCCACTCACCTTGGCAACGCGGCTCGAACGAGAACACCAACGGGCTCCTGCGCCAGTACTTCCCCAAAGGCGCAGACCTAAGCATCTACAGCCAAACCGACCTCGACTACGTCGCCCACGAACTCAACGACAGACCCCGCCAACGATTCGACTTCTGCACCCCCAATGAGATGATCAGAACCTTCCTGTTGCGATAACCGCTAGAAACCACCGGCTCAAAACGACCTGATCTGCTACTTACTTGGGTTTGAAAAGGGGGTTGACGTAGATCACGTTCCGGTCCATAGTTATCGTATACGATTTCGTACTTGATAAATGTTCGATCAGGAGGAGGCGCCGTGACACTGGAGTTCCGGACCCAGGAAGTCAGCCAGGACATGCTGGCTCGGACGCGCAAGGTCATTGCCGTACACATCAACTACCCCAGCCGTGCGGCGCAGCGCGGGCGTACTCCTGAACAGCCGTCGTACTTTCTGAAGCCTTCTTCTTCTCTGGCGCTCGGCTCTACGGAGGTGCCCGGCACGGTTGAGCGCCCCTCAGGGTGTGAACTGCTGGGCTATGAGGGCGAGATCGCCTTGGTGATGGGCAAGTCCGCCCGTCGTGTCGGGTTGGAGGATGCCTGGAGCCACGTCGAATGGGTCACTGCGTCCAACGACCTTGGCGTGTACGACCTTCGTTATGCAGACAAGGGATCCAACGTCCGGTCCAAGGGCGGCGATGGCTTCACTCCCGTTGGCCCCGCGTTAATCCCTGCCGACGCCGTCGACCCGGCCGGATTACGAATCCGCACTTGGCATAACGGAGACCTGGTTCAGGACGACACCACCGAGGACCTGCTCTTCCCGTTCGCCCAACTCGTCGCGGACCTCTCCCAGTTGCTCACGCTCGAAGAGGGCGACATCATCCTCACCGGCACCCCCGCCGGCGCCTCCGTGGCCAAGCCGGGCGACGTCGTCGAAATTGAGGTCACCGGCGGTGACTTCAGCAGCGGCCGCCTGGCCACCAAGGTAACGGAAGGCACGACGCCGTTCGCGGACTTTGGTGCCCGTCCCAAGACTGATGACACCCAGCGGGAAGAGGCGTTCGGATCGCGGGAAGCTGCCGGGCTGCCTGCCCCGGTTTCCCAGGCTTCGGTGCTAATGCCGGAGCTGAAGGCGAAGCTGGAGTCAGTTGCTACGGCCACACTTTCTTCCCAGCTCCGCAAGCGCGGGCTGAACAACGTGAGCATCGATGGCCTGCAGGCCACCCGCCCGGACCGCAAGGTAGTAGGCCTGGCCCGCACCCTGCGCTACGTGCCCAACCGCGAGGACCTCTTCAAGACCCACGGCGGCGGATTCAACGCCCAGAAGCGCGCCATTGATTCCGTGAATGAGGGCGAAATCCTGGTCATGGAAGCCCGCGGCGAAAAGGGCACCGGCACCGTGGGAGACATCCTGGCGCTGCGTGCCCAAGTCCGCGGGGCTGCGGCCATCATCACCGACGGCGGCGTCCGCGACTACTCCGCCGTGGCCGACTTGGAAATGCCAACCTACTTCGCCAACCCGCACCCGGCAGTACTGGGGCGCCGGCACATCCCCTGGGACACCGACATCACCATCGCCTGCGGCGGCGCCACCGTCCAGCCCGGGGACATCATCGTGGCCGACTCGGACGGCATCCTGGTGATCCCTCCGGCCATCGCCGAAGAACTGGTGGACGACTGCATCCAGCAGGAAAAGGAAGAGACGTTCATCTTGCAGATGGTCCAGGAAGGCAACAGCGTTGACGGGCTGTACCCGATGAACAAGGAATGGCAGGCACGCTTCCAGGAGTGGTCGGCCAGCCAAAGCCCGGAAGGAGCCTCCGGTGACTGAAACCGCCGTCGAAAGCAAGTCCCAGCAGGCGTATGCCGCCGTGAAGGCGCGCATCATCGAGGGCACGTACACACCCGGTTACCGGCTGGTGCTCGCCAAGATCGCGGAGGACCTGGGCTTCAGCGTAGTCCCCGTGCGCGAAGCGATCCGTCGACTGGAAGCCGAAGGATTGGTGAAGTTCGAGCGCAACGTGGGCGCGACGGTGTCCGGGATCGACCCCACCGAGTACCTCTATACGATGCAGACTTTGAGCATCGTGGAGGGCGCGGCCACGGCATTGTCAGCGCCGATGATCGATTCTGTAGCCATTGCCCGCGCCCGTGCGGTGAACGAGGAGATGCGTGAGTGCCTGGAGCACTTCGACCCCGTCCGTTTTACCGCACTGAACCAAGACTTCCACAGCGTCCTCTTTGAACACTGCCCTAATCCGCACATTCTGGACCTGGTCCACCGCGGCTGGAACCGGCTGGCCTCGCTTCGTTCGTCAACTTTCCGGTTTGTTCCGGGCCGCGCCCAGGAATCGGTGCGCGAGCACGAGGCTTTGCTGCAGCTTATTGAGGGCGCTGCAGACGCCGACACCATCGAAAAAGCAGCCCGGCAACACCGCGCCGCCACGCTGGACGCATATCTGGCCCAAGCCAAGCAATAATCACCGCCCCAAAGCAATCACCAGCCACTGATCACTAGTTAGGACTTCAACGATGACGACCTCAGTAGAGACCGCCAAGCATTACATCCCCGAGAACCTGCCGTCTCACATTCAGCACTTCATCAACGGCGAGTTCGTTGACTCCCTGTCCGGCAAGACTTTCGATGTCCTGGATCCGGTATCCAACGGCAACTATGCCACCGCTGCTGCTGGCCAGAAGGAAGACATCGACCTCGCTGTCGCCGCCGCCCGCGAAGCATTCGTCAATGGTCCGTGGCCGAAGATGAAGCCGCGTGAGCGTGCCCGGGTGTTGAACAAGATCGCCGACGCGGTTGAGGCGCAGGAAGCCCGCCTCGCTGAGCTCGAAACCTTCGATACCGGCCTGCCGATCACCCAGGCCAAGGGCCAAGCACTCCGCGCTGCCGAGAACTTCCGCTTCTTCGCAGACTTGATCGTTGCGCAGTTCGATGACGCCATGAAGGTCCCGGGTTCGCAGATCAACTACGTGAACCGTAAGCCGATCGGCGTCGCGGGCCTGATCACGCCGTGGAACACCCCGTTCATGCTGGAGTCCTGGAAGCTCGCCCCGGCTTTGGCCACCGGTAACACCGTGGTGCTGAAACCGGCCGAGTTCACCCCGCTGTCTGCCTCACTGTGGGCGCAGATTTTCAAGGATGCAGGCCTGCCCGACGGCGTGTTCAACCTGGTCAATGGCCTGGGCGAAGAAGCCGGTGACGCGCTGGTGAAGCACCCGGACGTGCCGCTGATTTCCTTCACCGGCGAGACCACCACGGGCCAGACAATCTTCCGTAACGCCGCAGCCAACCTCAAGGGCCTGTCCATGGAGCTCGGCGGAAAGTCCCCGTGCGTTGTCTTTGCCGACGCCGACCTTGATGCTGCCATTGATTCGGCTCTGTTCGGTGTGTTCTCCCTCAACGGCGAACGTTGCACCGCCGGCTCCCGCATCCTGGTTGAGCGCGCCATCTACGACGAGTTCTGCGAGAAGTACGCCGCCCGTGCCAAGAACATCGTGGTGGGCGATCCTCACGATCCCAAGACCCAGGTAGGCGCGCTGGTCCACCCCGAGCACTACCGGAAAGTGGCTTCGTACGTGGAGATCGGCAAGTCCGAAGGCCGGCTCCTGGCTGGCGGTGGCCGACCCGACCACCTCCCCGAAGGTAACTACATCGCACCCACGGTGTTTGCCGACGTCGCGCCTGACGCGCGGATCTTCCAAGAGGAAATCTTCGGTCCCGTCGTGGCCATCACGCCGTTCGAGAACGACGACGAAGCCCTCGCCTTGGCGAACAACACCAAGTACGGCCTGGCGGCCTATATCTGGACCCAGAACCTGACCCGGGCACACAACTTCTCCCAGAACGTCGAGGCCGGCATGGTGTGGCTTAACAGCCACAACGTTCGCGATCTCCGCACCCCGTTCGGTGGGGTCAAGGCCTCCGGCCTGGGCCACGAGGGTGGCTACCGTTCCATCGACTTCTACACCGACCAGCAAGCCGTGCACATCACGCTCGGCTCTGTGCACACCCCCAAGTTCGGCAGCATCGACGCTTCTGCTGCCAACGAGGGCTAAATCGACTCCCCACTGACCCCTTTCAACGAAGAGAGACCATCATGAGCAACCCCTTCACCGGCCCCATCGCCACCCCCACAGTCCCGGCACCGGACATCGTGCGCTGCGCCTACCTGGAACTCGTGGTCACGGACCTGGCCAAATCCCGCGCGTTCTACGTGGACCTCCTGGGCCTGCACGTCACCGAAGAGGACGAGAACACCATTTACCTGCGCTCCTTTGAGGAGTTCATCCACCACAACCTGGTCCTCCGCAAGGGCCCGGTTGCGGCGGCTGCAGCCTTCGCGTACCGGGTGAAGTCCCCGGCCGAGGTTGACGCCGCTGAAGCGTACTACCGCGAACTCGGTTGCCGGGTGGAGCGACGCAAGGAAGGCTTCACCAAGGGCGTGGGCGACTCCGTCCGCGTGGAGGACCCGCTGGGCTTCCCGTATGAGTTCTTCTACGACGTAGAGCACGTCGAGCGCCTGACCCAGCGCTACGACCTCTACTCCGCCGGCGAACTGGTCCGCCTGGACCACTTCAACCAGGTCACCCCGGACGTCCCGCGCGGCCGCAAGTACCTGGAGGACCTCGGCTTCCGCGTCTCGGAAGACATCAAGGATTCCGACGGCGTCACGTACGCCGCGTGGATGCACCGCAAGCAGACGGTGCACGACACCGCGTTGACCGGTGGCAATGGCCCCCGCCTGCACCACATCGCGTTCTCCACCCACGAGAAGCACAACATCATCCAGATCTGCGACAAGATGGGCGCCCTGCGCATCTCCGACCGGATCGAACGCGGTCCAGGACGGCACGGTGTGTCCAACGCGTTCTACCTCTACATCCTGGACCCGGACGGCCACCGCGTAGAGATCTACACCCAGGACTACTACACCGGTGATCCGGACAACCCCACCGTCACCTGGGACGTCCACGACAACCAGCGTCGGGACTGGTGGGGCAACCCCGTGGTCCCGTCCTGGTACACCGAAGCCTCCCTGGTTCTGGACCTCGACGGCAACCCGCAACCGCTCATCGAACGCGAGGACAAGTCCGAAATGGCTGTTACAGTTGGCGCCGACGGCTTCTCCTACACGCGCCCCGAGGGTGCCTCCGGCGACGCCGCAGAGGGCTTCAAGCTGGGAGCGCAGGTCTAGAGCATGCTGGACGCGAAGACGATCGAAGCCATTGCCGACGAGCTCCTTGAAGCCGGCCGGAACCGCAAGCCGGTCCCGCGCCTCACGGCCCGCTACCCGGACATGACGGTGGAGGATTCCTACGCCGTTCAGCAGCTGTGGATGCGGCGGAACGAGGAAGCCGGACGCACGTTGGTGGGGCGCAAGATCGGCCTCACGTCCAAGGCCATGCAGGCCGCCACGGGGATTACGGAGCCGGATTACGGAGCCATTTTTGATGACATGGTCCTGGAAACCGGCTGCTCCCTGGAGTGGGACAAGTACACGCACCCCCGGGTTGAGGTGGAGCTGGCATTCGTGCTCAAGTCGGGTCTCAAAGGGCCGGGCTGCACAATTTTCGACGTCCTCAACGCCACCGACTACGTGGTTCCGGCCCTCGAGATCCTGGACTCCAGGATCGAAATGGAGGGCCGGACCATCGTGGACACCATCTCGGACAATGCCGCGATGGGCGCCATGGTGGTGGGTGGTCGACCGGTGCGTCCCGACGCCGTCGACCTCCGCTGGGTGTCGGCCATTCTGTACAAAAACCAGACCGTGGAGGAGACCGGAGTGGCCGCTGGCGTGCTGGATCACCCGGCCAACGGAGTCCATTGGCTGGCCAACAAAATCGCAGCACACGGGGACTCAATGAAAGCTGGAGATATCATCCTTGCGGGCTCGTTTACACGCCCCTTATGGGTGTACAAAGGTGATACCGTACACGCGGACTACGGACCGTTGGGAGTTGTGACATGTCACTTCAGCTGAGCCCCACCTTCTATTCGGCCCTTGGCGACGCGGCTCGCCCGCTGGCCGGAATGTGGGTGTGTTCCGGTAGCCCGCTGGTGGCGGAGATCTGTGCCGGCTCCGGTTTGGACTGGCTGCTGATTGATGCGGAGCATAGCCCCAACGGGCTCGAATCCATTGTGGCGCAGCTTCATGCGGTGAGCGGCTATCCGCTCCAGGTCATGGTTCGACCTCCGGTGAATGACACCGTGGTCATCAAGCAGTATTTGGACCTCGGCGTGCAGAACCTGCTGATTCCCATGGTGAACTCGGCATTCGAGGCCGCGGCGGCCGTTGCCGCGGTTCGTTATCCACCGCTCGGCGTTCGCGGCGTTGGCTCGGCACTGGCCCGGGCCTCGCGATGGAACCGCGTGCCGGACTACTTGGCTGTGGCTTCCGACTCGATCAGTCTCACCGTTCAGATCGAGTCCGAGGCCGCGGCATCCGCCGTTGAGGAGATTCTTGCCGTCGACGGCGTTGACGGAATCTTCCTTGGTCCCTCGGATCTCGCCGCCTCCATGGGCCTGCTGGGACAGCAGGAGAATCCCTTGGTGAGGGCCGTCGTCGAGCATTGCCTTGCAGCCGCGAAAGCCGCCGGGAAACCGGCAGGCGTGAATGCCTTCAATGAGGCAACTGCCCGCGCATATCTCGACGCCGGTGCCTCCTTTGTGCTGGTCGGCGCGGATGTCGCTGTTCTGGCCCGCGCTTCCGAGGGCTTCGCGTCAAAGTTCATTCCGGTGTCTGAAACGGCTGAGCGCGAAAGCTACTAAGCCAGTTGCCCGGGCTAGCTGGATGATGAGTTCTTGCGGGCCATGTACCACTCGGTGAATTCGCGGGCGCGACCGTCTTCGGCGAACCGGATAACCCAGAGATTGTCATAGGTGGGCTCGCCGTTCAGGTACGTGGTGAGGCCCTGGACGAATACGGTGTCACCGTCCTGGCCGAGCAGCGTCCATTCGAAGGTCCAGTCCTCGGGCTTGTCGCCGGCGTCTGCCCAGGCTTTGACGATCTCGTCGTGGCCGTTCCATTGTTTTTCGGTGTTCGGCCGATCGGAATAGACGGCATCTTCGGTAAACAGGGCACGGATATCGTCGGGCTCGTTCGAGGTCCACGCGCGTACGTACTGATCCATCCAAGAGTTCACGTCGTTGGTCATTTATCCGTTCTACCCTCCGGTGGTCCGAGGTTCAACGGTGGCTTGCGCTGTTTGCCCAACGTTCCTGCCTGGTTGGCGGGCTGGTTTCACGCCGCCAACCTGCAGGAACGCACGACGCCGGGTGGTTCAGTCCTCGTCCAGGGTTTCCGTGAGGTGGTGGGTGGGAATGCGGTCGCGATCGTACGTGATCTCGGTATAGCCATGCGGCTGAGGCCGGCCGTCGGCGCCGAGATTTACGAAGACGATTTCCTCGATGGTGAGGATGGCCTCCCGCGTGATCATGTTGCGGACCTCGGCCCGCATGGTCAGGGACGTGCGTCCGAAGCGTTTCGCCGTCAGGCCCATCTCCACCAAGTCGCCCTGGACCGCGGAGCTCACAAAGTTGATCTCGGAAATGTACTTGGTGACGGCGCGGCCGTTGCCCAATTGGAGGATGGCGTAGATCGCGGCCTCTTCATCGATCCACTTCAGCAGGCTGCCACCAAAGAGTGTGCCGTTGGCGTTAAGGTCCTCGGGCCGCACCCATTTGCGGGTGCGAAAGGTGATGTCTGCTTTTTCCATAATCCGAGATTATCGAACCGGCGCAACCTTCGCTTGATATTGCACCCGTGACCTATGCCATTGCAGTGTGCGAGGCGCTGTGTGAGTCGATTCGCTTGGAATAGCAATACGATTCGCTGACGCCGACGTACGGACCGAAATTTGGCACGGCGGCAAACCCCGCACTTTCATAGAAACTCCGACCATCCGACTGGGCCGACCCTGCCTCAGCTGCGATCACACTGAATCCATGGGAATGAGCCTGCGCTTCGAGCGCTGCGAGGATGGAACTCGCCACTCCCGAACCCCGGGCGTAGGGGACGACGTAAAGCCGCTTGATTTCGGCGGTCTTCTCATCCAGCATTCTCAGGCCGCCGCAGCCGAGAGGTTGGCCTGAGCACTTCTCGTAGGCCACAACAAACACGGCGGTGTCGGCCTCCGACGGCGGGGGACCGGGCTCGTGGTCCGTGGTTCCGAACCTCGCATCGAGTTCTGCCTGCTGTGCGGCGCGGAGGTCTGCGCCCACGGGGTTCGCCCAAGTTACCTGTCGGATGTTGAGCCGTGGGTTGGTCTGCATCTTGCCTCATTTCGCCGGGTTTCGGGGAGGTGTCTATGCGTCTTAAGCCTAGGGAACTGTGGTTACCGCGGTGTTTCCTGCGCGTAAGCGTCGGGAGAAATGCAGGCCTCTTCGCGTTGCGGGGCCTGCTCTGCGCCCTCCGGAGTAGGTTTTCCATGCAAAGCAGGCCCCGCAACGTACCGGAGCCCTGCAACGTCCCTAAATGGGTCATACGTATCAGGGCTGAAGGGCCTCGCCTGTGGGATCCTCGGCGGTTTGGTCTGCCAGCGCCATGCCGCCAACCGGGATCTGGTCCCAATGCAGAACGCGCCATCCGCCTTCGGGATCGCCTTCCAAGGCCACGATCCCGGTGTTCGGGAGTTGATGCGTTTCGGCGAACGCCGTGTCTATGTCCGTTGCCCTGCGTCCTGCCCAGCAGCGGATCGCCGCACCGTGGCTGACGATGGCCGCTGTGGAGTGTCCAGCTTCGGCGACTTTCTGTACGGAAGCATCAAATCTGGCGAAGAAGTCGTGCCCGCTGAATGCTCCGGGCATGCGCACATCCAAGTCACCGTCTGTCCAAGCGAAGACCGTGCTCATGTAGCGGAGGTGGGATTCGTGGTCGGTCTTCTTCTCCAACGCCCCAGCCTCAATTTCATGGACACCGTCCAGAATTGTCGGCTCCAATCCGGTGGCCTTCGCCAAAGGTGCGACGGTCCGGTGGGTGCGCAGCAACGTCGAGGTGTACAGCGCTTCAATGGCTTCGTCAGCCAAGGCCTCAGGCAGTGCGGCCGCTTGCCGTTCGCCGAGCTCGGTGAGCCCCGGCCCCGGGAACGCTGTGTCCAATTGGCCCGCGACGTTGCCGGGTGTCTGTCCGTGCCTGATCAACAGGAGCTTCATGCGTGCTCCGCTCCTTACGTCGTAACTGTTCCGGGATTATCGGGTGAGGGAACGCGATTCTGTTCACCAGCCTAAACGCCGACGGCGGGCCGAGGCACCAAGCCCCGGTCCGCCGTCGTCGAGCGTTTGCATTACTGCAAGTGGTCCTTACTGCAGGTGGTCCACCAGTTTGTCGGCGATGCCGGTGTACTTGCCCGGGGTCAGGGCGAGCAGACGCGCCTCGGCGTCGGGGGAGAGGCCAAGACCCTGAACGAATTCCTGCATGCGGGCGCCGTCCACGCGCTGGCCGCGGGTCAGGTCCTTAAGTCGTTCGTACGGGTTTTCCATGCCTTCGACGCCTGCGATGGCTTCGGCGCGCATAACCATTTGGATGGCTTCACCCAGGACTTCCCAGTTGGTGTTGAGGTCGCCAGCAAGGACTTCCTCTGCGACGTCCAAGGCCTTCAGACCCTTGGCTACGTTGGAGATCGCGAGCAGCGAGTGGCCGAAGGCAACACCGATGTTCCGCTGTGAGGAGGAGTCCGTGAGGTCGCGCTGCCAACGGGAGGTGACCAGTGTGGCGCCCAGGGTGTCCAGGAGGCCGTTGGAAATTTCCAGGTTGGCTTCGGCGTTCTCGAAGCGGATCGGGTTGACCTTGTGCGGCATCGTAGAGGAACCGGTGGCTCCGGCGACCGGGATCTGACGGAAGTAACCGATGGAGATGTAGCTCCAGATGTCCGTGCAGACGTTGTGCAGGATGCGGTTGAAGCGTGCGATGTCGGCGTAAAGCTCTGCCTGCCAGTCGTGGCTTTCGATCTGCGTGGTGAGTGGGTTCCAGGTGAGGCCCAGACCTTCCACGAACGTTTTGGCGACAGCTTCCCAGTCAGCACTGGGAACGGAAGCGACGTGCGCAGCGTAGGTGCCGGTGGCGCCGTTGATCTTGCCCAGGTATTCAGTTTTTGCAATGCGCGCCAGTTGGCGGTTCAAGCGGTGCGCTATGACAGCAAGTTCCTTGCCAAGGGTGGTGGGCGTTGCAGGCTGGCCGTGGGTACGGGACAGCATGGGGACGGAGCGGTTTGCTTCCGCCATGGCTTCGATCTGCTTCACGAGGGCGGTGGCGTTGGGCAGCCACACGTTCTCCACGGCACCCTTGATGCCAACAGCGTAGGAGAGGTTGTTGATGTCCTCTGAGGTGCATCCGAAATGCACCATGGCGGTGAGGTTCTCGATGCCAATGGCCGGCAGCCGGCGGCCGATGTAGTACTCAACGGCCTTGACGTCGTGGACGGTGACGGCTTCGATCTCGGCGAGTTCGTTAACAGAGGCGGCATCGAATTCGTTAACGATGGCACGCAGCTGGGAAACCTGCGCGTCGGACAGCGGCCCCGCGCCGGGCAGTACGGACTGGCCGGTCAGGTGGATGAGCCATTCAACTTCGACGTGAACGCGATCGCGGTTAAGCGCAGCCTCGGACAAGTAGTCAACGAGGGGTGCGACGGCGGCACGGTAGCGGCCATCAAGGGCGCCAAGGGCGAGGGGTTCGGAAGCGAGGGACACGCGGGTGGATTCAGCCATGTCGCCTATTGTTTCATGCTCCGCGCAGGGGTCGGGAGTCGATGACGAGCCTATGTGGACGGCTGATCGGGTTATCCACATAGGCGACGGCGGCCCTTCCGTTGGGTTCGGCCGCTGCGTAGCGTCGACCCTACCGATCAGCAGAACAATCAATGGAGTACACAGACAATGAGCGTCGGCTTGATGCCTGCACCCAACCCGCCCATTTTTGATCCCTTGGAGTGTGCTTCGCGAAGCCACGAAGTCCAAAGGCTCGCTTGGCGGATGCAAGCGTGCGTAGACCAAGTGGACCAGGTTCTCACGTCCCTGCGGAGAGCGCAGGTGGATGACTGGCTTTCTCCCGCGGGACGGGCCTACCGGACCACCCTTGCCCTGCATGCTTCAGCGTTGATGCGTGCGCGTGAGTCGGTGGAAGCTTCCGTTGCCATCGTGCTCCGACACTCTCAGAACGTCTCCGTCTCAGGCGAACGGGGTCTGTAATGGCAGATGCATCTCCCGTTGGCGCCGGCGCAGCGCCACAGCCCTCTCGCCCAGCCAGTGACGGAATCCTCAGTATCAGGGGAGGGGTGGGAGGGATGTCTTTTCAACTTGAGGAGCTCCTAAGGGGTGCGGGCACGCTGGACGACCTGGTCCAACAGCTCGTGGCCATCGAAGAAGAAGCGCGCCAGGTCCAAGACTGCCTGGAACTCTTTCTCTACGATTCCTATGACACCGGCTGTAATGCCCTCAACGCTGTGGCTGAGAGCCGGACGCAAGTGGGAAAGGTTCGCCAGGAATTGGTGGAGGTCAGTGGAAGTGTGCGCGCCAGCCACCGGGATTACGAGGCAGCGGAGGCCAAGAACGCCAGGCCGCACGCGTTGAGTTTTGACCAGTATCGATTCTCTGACGCACCTGTCCTTTTGTCACTGGGGCGGGACCTCACGGAGGAGGGCTATAACCGCCTCATCCCCGATGGCTATGAGCTATCAGACATACTGCGTACACTTCTTGATTCACCACTAGTGGCCACCTATCAACCCCGCCCGATAAGCATCGAAAAGATGGGTATAACGGACGAAGACGTGGATCCGTCCATGGCGGAAAGCCTTCGTCGTCTCGAGAGGCTTCACGCCCGGAACGACGGTGAGGTCGAAGTGATTCGCTTTGATAACAACGGCTCTGCTTCGTGGATGGTGCTGATCCCTGGAACCCAGCCTGATTCACCCCCTACCAATCCTTTCGACATGCAAGGAATTGGCGAAGCAATGGGCTATGACTCCGAAGAAGTTGTCCCGGCCGTTGGCGCGGCGCTGCGTGAAGCCGGGGCTGAAGCGGGCGATCAAGTGGTGGCAGTGGGACACAGCCAGGGAGGTATCCACGCCATGAACCTCAGCCGGGACAAGGCGTTTCTCAGCGAATTCGATCTCAAGTATGTTCTGACGGCGGGGGCACCCGTCGGCGGCATCTCGGCTGAGTCTGGCATCAGTTCACTCCATTTGGAACACTTCCAAGACTGGGTTCCAGGGGCAGACGGCCGAATCAACGCCGATACAAAGGATCGTGTGACCGTCACTCTGACTAACGAGGTCAAGACACCCGAAGGGGAAGACTCCGGCATCGGCCCTGGACACGATCAGGAAAACTACGCTGCAGGAGCAGAACTGGTTGAGGCAAGCCACGACGAGTCACTCGCAGCATCGACTGCCGCGTTCGCGGGCGTTATCGGAGCTGGTGGCGTTGCCAAGGTGACGCGGTTCAAGCTGGAAAGAGCGCCCCTCCAGGTTCTCCGTCCCGCAACGCCAGCCACTTCCGGATACGAGGGCTGGAGCCGGAAAAAGGTAAAGCCCTGAAGAAGGAGACGACGAGTATCCGGAGCTGCTAGCGCTTCCTTGCACCCGGAATCAGGCCTGCCACCATGGAGATGATGCTGATGATGATCGACGCCAGGATTGCTGTCCAGAAGAAAGAATCGATAGTGAGGTGCACGGGTGTGAAGGTGCTCAGCCATGCCGTCAGATACAGCATCGCTGCGTTGATCACGATGGTGAACAAGCCAAGCGTCAGGATGGTCACAGGCAGGGACAACAGCCTCACCAACGGACGGACAAAGGCGTTCACCACTCCAAAGATCAGGCCGATGAACAGATACGCCAAAATGATGCCGGCGGTGTCTGCCCCCTGCGTAAGTCCTGCGTTAGCTGCGGCCGACTCTGTGGCACTTGTGGAGATGTCCATGCCTTGCAGGAGCCAGGTTGCAACCCACAGGGCAAGCCCGTTGATCAGGACACGAATGATGAAGGAACCCATGAGCCCATGCTTTCACACGCGCCTGTTAAAGAGCTCGGCGCCAGCCGTAAATGGGCAAGTAGGCTTGAAGCCATGACTACTACTGACAACGTACCGGAGAGCGTACTCCCTCGTCCGGTCGTGGACAGGCTCCCCAAATATGCGGCGGGTAAACCCCCCGCTGCGATTGAGGGCCTCACCAGCTACAAATTGTCGTCCAACGAAAACCCTCTGCCTCCGATTCCTGCAGTGTTGCAGGCAATTGCTGACCAGACCGACATCAATCGCTACCCGGACCCCCTGGCTACCAAGCTACGGAACGCTTTGGCCGGCTTCCTGGAGGTTCCCGCTGACGATGTCGTCACTGGCGCCGGGAGCCTTGGGGCACTGAACCAGATCCTGGCCACCTTCGCCGGCCAGAATGAGGACGGCAAGCAGGACGAAGTGATCTACGCCTGGCGTTCCTTTGAGGCCTACCCCATCTGCGTGGGCCTTGCAGGGGCAGCCAGTGTGCTAATCCCCCTGTTGTCGGACGGGCGCCACGACCTCGAGACCATGGCTGCCGCAGTCACCGTACGCACCAAAGTGATTCTCCTGTGCACGCCCAATAACCCCACCGGACCGATTCTCACGGCCGAGGAAACGGAGCAGTTCATCCAAGCCGTGCCGCCCAATGTTGTGGTGGTCATCGATGAGGCCTACCAGGAATTCGTGCGGGACGCGGAGGCTGTGGACGGCATCAAGCTCTACAGCAAATATCCCAACGTGGTGGTGCTCAGGACTTTCTCGAAAGCCCACGGCCTGGCTGGCCTGCGTGTTGGCTACAGTGTCGCCGGTCCTTTGCTTACTCAGCACCTCCGGGTGACGGCCACTCCTTTTGCCGTTTCCCAAATTGCAGAACGTGCCGCTGTTACTTCGCTCGAGAATTTCGATCAGGTTGTGGAAAGGGTACAAAGCCTGGTGGACGAACGGGATCGCGTGACGGCTGGCCTGAGGGAACTGGGATGGTTCGTTCCCGAGGCTCAAGGCAACTTCGTTTGGTTGAATCTCGGGGAGAACAGCGGGGAGTTTGCTGCCTTGGCGGCAGAGCAAGCCTTGTCTGTTCGTGCCTTTGGAAGTGAGGGTGTTCGGGTCAGCATCGGCGAGGTGGAAGCCAACACCCGGTTCTTGGATCTCTGTGCAGGTTATACAAAGGCTCCGCAAGGTTCCTAGCGGTTAACAAATGCGCCAACGCTACTTACTGCGGATAAAGTAAGGGACGAAAGCCAAAATATATGCCCGTTCCGGAATGCATTCCGGAACGGGCATATATCCCAGCGACAGACATTGCCCGGCGCCTCGCCACGGCAAGCAAGGAGACGGAATGGGCTCGACACAACTGCCCCCCGGGACGGAAGAAAGTCTCGCGGCAACCACCGCGGCAGCAGCCGCACCAGGCGAACCAGTGGAAATGGTGCAGTTGCTCGGGCCCGACGGGAAACTCGGATCCGATCCCGTCTTCTCGGACTATGCCAAGCGGATTGATCCGGAAAAGCTCCGTGTTTTCTACACAGACATGGCCAGGATCCGTCGCTTTGACCAGGAGGCCACCGCACTGCAGCGCCAAGGCGAGCTTGCCTTGTGGGTGCCGCTGACCGGCCAGGAGGCCGCGCAGATTGGTTCGGGCCACGCAAGCCAGTCCCAGGACTACATCTTCCCCACCTACCGCGAACACGGCGTCGCGCTGGTCCGCAATGTAGACCTCGCCGAGCTGCTCAAGCAGTTCCGCGGTGTATCCAACGGCGGCTGGGATCCTCGGGAGAACAACTTCCACCTCTATACATTGGTGCTCGCAGCCCAGACGCTTCACGCTGTTGGCTACGCCATGGGTATTCAAAGGGACCAGAAGTTCGCAGCGGCATCTGACTCCACAGACCCCAAGGCTGCCGTCATCGCTTACTTCGGTGATGGCGCCAGCTCCGAAGGCGACGTCCATGAGTCGATGGTCTTTGCGGCTTCGTACAACGCCCCGGTTGTTTTCTTCTGCCAGAACAACCACTGGGCCATTTCCGTGCCTACTGAAGTCCAGACGAAGGTTCCGCTCGCGAACCGCGCCAAGGGCTATGGTTTCCCTGGAATCCGAGTGGACGGCAACGACGTCATCGCAGTCCATGCCGTTACGGAGTGGGCACTCGAGCACGCCCGGGAGGGCCGGGGCCCTGTACTGATCGAGGCCTACACCTACCGGGTGGGCGCACACACCACTGCCGATGACCCAACCAAGTACCGGGAATCCGCCGAAGAAGCTGCCTGGCGCGAGAAAGATCCGCTGGACCGCCTGGAGAAGTACCTGCGCGCGGAGGGCCTGGCGGATGAAGCCTTCTTCGACCAGGTCAAGGCCGACGGCGATGAGCTCGCCAAGTACGTCCGAAGCACAACACATGGCCTTGAGGTCCCGGATATCCGCGAAGCCTTTGCCAGTGTCTACGTCGAACAACACCCGCTGATCGCGGAAGAACTGGCTTGGTTCGAGGAATACTCGGCCGGCTTCGAGAGCGACCAGGAGGCAGCTAACTGATGGCAACAATGACCATTGCGAAAGCCATCAACGAAGGTCTCCGGGCATCGCTGACGAAGAACCCCAAGTCGTTGCTGATGGGCGAGGACATCGGACACCTGGGCGGTGTTTACCGCGTCACCGATGGCCTGATTAAGGAGTTCGGCGACGAACGCGTCGTGGACACGCCCCTGGCCGAGTCCGGCATCGTCGGTACCGCCATTGGGCTCGCTCTTCGCGGATACTCGCCAGTCTGCGAGATCCAATTCGACGGCTTCGTTTACCCGGCTTTCAACCAGATCACCACCCAGCTGGCCAAGATTCACTCCCGCAGCCTCGGCAAGTTGACTGTTCCTGTGGTCATTCGCATTCCGTACGGCGGCGGCATTGGCTCTATCGAGCATCACTCGGAGTCTCCTGAAGCTCTGTTCGCCCACACCGCGGGCCTGCGCATCATCTCCCCTTCCAATGCCCATGACGCCTATTGGATGATCCAAAAGGCCATCGAGTGCCAGGACCCCGTCATCTTCTTCGAACCCAAGCGCCGTTACTGGCTCAAGGGTGAGGTGGATGTCCAGAATGCAGGTCTTTCCGAGGACCCCTTCAAAGCGCACGTTGTCCGTGAAGGAACGGATGCGACCATTGTGGCCTATGGCCCGCTGGTTCCGGTTGCGCTGGCGGCTGCCAATGCTGCCACTGAGGACGGAAGGAGCATTGAAGTCATCGACCTCCGTTCCATCTCACCTTTGGACTTTGACACTGTGGAAGCCTCGGTCAAGAAGACGGGCCGCCTGATCGTAGCCCATGAAGCCCCTACCTTTGGTGGCATCGGTGGTGAGATCGCCGCGCGCATCAGCGAGCGGGCATTCCTGCACTTGGAGGCACCGGTCATTCGCGTTGGCGGGTTCCATATGCCGTACCCCGTCGCCAAGGTGGAAGAGGACTACTTGCCGGACATTGACAAGATCCTTGAGGCGCTCGACCGCTCCTTGTCCTACTAGAACTGCGGTCCTGGCAAGACCTCTTGCTCTACCAACCGCCGTCCTACTAACCGCCCTGATCCAGCCCGGCTTCGCTGCCGGGTGACCGGAAATCGAGGACCACTGTGACTGTAAAGAAATTCAACCTGCCGGACGTTGGCGAAGGCCTGACCGAGGCCGAGGTAGTGGCTTGGAAGGTCAAGCCAGGTGACGTCGTCGCCATCAATGATGTCTTGTGCGAGATCGAGACAGCCAAGTCCCTCGTCGAGCTCCCTTCGCCTTTTGCGGGCACTGTCACGGAGCTGCTGGTTGAGGAAGGCATCACGGTTGAAGTCGGCACGGCGATCATCGCTGTTTCGGAAGGCCAAGAGGGTGACCCGGCGCCGGTGACGCCTGCTGCCCCGGAGGTACCCGCCGTCGAGATGCCCCTATATGGCAAGCTACCCGCCGACGACGACACCGACGACAACCGTCCGGCCGGCGGTCCGCTTGTGGGTTCAGGACCCAAGGCCGACGCCGTGAAGCGCCGCGCGCGCAAGCGTCCGGCCGGGGCCGTGGTTGAGGCAGCTACCCTCGCAGAGAGCGCCGAAGGTACCGTCCAGGACCACCAAGCGGTGGTGGAAGCCAAAGCGGCCGAATCACCGGTTTCACACCGCACGACGTCGGCCCCCGCCGTCGTCACGACTGGCATCCAGGCGCCTGTTACGCAAGCCCCTGTCGCCCAAGCACAGTCCGTCTCGCCGGGAGCCCAAGCGCCGCAGGCGACGGCATCCCGCGGTGCAGCTATCAGCGGAACGATTAGTGGGCTGGTCAACAAGGTCCTGGCGAAGCCCCCAGTGCGCAAGTTTGCCCGCGACCTTGGCATCGATCTCGCTGACGTCGTGGCTACCGGTGAGCGCGGTGAAGTGACTCGCGAGGACTTGGTGAGCTACCAAGCCCAGCGCGACGCCGAGCATGACCAAGCGGATAGTTTCTGGGGTGCCTCGAAGAAACCGCAGGATCAGCGAGTGGAACGGATGCCCGTCAAGGGGGTTCGTAAGGCGACCGCCAAGGCCATGGTTGATTCAGCTTTCTCGGCTCCCCACGTCAGCATTTTCGTGGACGTGGATGCCAGCCGCACCATGGAGTTCGTCAAGCGGCTGAAGGTCTCCCGCGACTTTGAAGGTATCAAGGTTTCGCCGCTGCTCATCCTTGCAAAGGCAGTGATCTGGGCTGCTGCCCGGAACCCCAGCGTCAACGCAACCTGGGTGGAGAACGCTGACGGTAAGGGTGGCGCGGAGATCCTGGTGAAGCACTACATGAACCTTGGCATCGCCGCAGCAACCCCACGCGGACTCATGGTGCCCAACATCAAGGACGCCCAGGACCTTTCCCTCAAGGAACTGGCCCTTGCGCTTAACGAGTTGGCGACCAAGGCCCGGGCTGGGAAGACTCAGCCTGCTGAGATGCAGGGTGGAAGCCTGACCATCACCAACATCGGCGCGCTTGGCATTGATACCGGAACCCCTATTATCAACCCGGGTGAAGTAGCCATCATTGCCTTCGGAACCATCAAGCAGAAGCCTTGGGTCCTGGACGGCGAAGTAATCCCGCGCTGGATCACCACGCTTGGCGGTTCGTTCGACCACCGCGTGGTGGACGGGGATTTGTCCGCTCGTTTCATGGCGGACGTCGCATCCATTCTTGAAGAACCGGCACTTCTGCTTGACTGACGAGCAAGCCGACCCAGGCGCTGGCCGTGGAACGGAGACCATAACAGAGGAGTCGGGCCATGTGCCCCCTCAGTGGGTGACGGGTCCATGGCGCACGGTAGCCAGGGTGCTGACGGAAGTTTTCCAGCCACCGGTTGTTGTTCTGGTCCTCCTGCTGATCAGTCCTGCCATTGAACCGGGTTTCCCGGGCACTATGTGGTTCGGGCTGCTCGCGGCTATGTTCGTCTGTGTCCTGCCGCTGGCCTACGTGCTGGTGATGGTGAAGCTGGGCAGAATCACGGATCACCATGTCAGTGATCGACGCCAGCGGCCCGCGTTGCTGCTGATGACGTTGGCGTCAGTGGTGGTTGGCCTGCTCGTGCTGCGTTTGCTCAGTGGTCCGGTGAGTGTCACGGTGATGATCATCGCGCTCATCGGAGGCATTGCGGTACTTGCCGTGGTCAGCGCGTTCTGGAAAATGAGCGGGCATGCGTCGGCTCTTGCGGCGGCTGCCGTTATCTCCGTGATGATGTTCGGACCGGAGTGGCTTCCCCTGCTGCTCCTCGTGCCGGCGGTTGGCTGGTCACGATTGGTATTGCGCGCCCACACCCTGGCTCAGGTTATTGCAGGCTCGTTGTTCGGAGGCATTGTCATCGCCGGCCTGTGGTGGCTGATGCGGGAGTGGATGCTCTAGGAGCTAGAACGCCGGGTAACTGACCAGCAGCGCCTGCAGTTCCGTCGTCGACATGTGGTTTGCCATCTCCACGCTGATGCCCATGGCGACGGCGGCAACCGTGACCATGGCAACGCATGCCACGGAAAGGAACCGCCAATCCTTGCGGAAGACACTGCGGAAGGTTTCAGGCATTTCAAGGCTCGGGGAGATCATGTTCGGGGCGCTGTCCCACGAGCCGTCGTCGAGCATGGCGATGATGCGATCGTTGCTTCGGTCATAGCGCATGGTGCTGATGTGGTTGCCATGACGGGCAAGCAGGATGTCGTGTCCCACGCGCTGGCGCGGCTGCAAAGTAAGCAAGAAAATGATCCCCTGAAGTCGGTAAGTGGAGGTGGCACGCGCCAATGCGGGCATCTCGATTTTATAACGATGACTTCTAGGGGTCGGCCCAAAAGACGCCAGACGCCGGGTGAGGCTCCCCACCCGGCGTCGTGATCCAGCTCGCGTTACGGCTGGTCGGTCTTGGCGATGTAGACGTCGCAGGGTGCGGTGTGTGCAACCGTGTTGGCTACGCTTCCAAGGACGCGACCCAAGCCCTGCATGCGACGGTTGCCCACCACAATCAGGCGGGCATCCTGCACTTCGGCTTCTTTAACCAAGGCTTCACCGGGTTTGCCGCGGGCGGCCGAGTAGGTGACCTCGAGACGGTCATCCGTCAGGCGCTCGGCGACGGCGCGGGCAACAGCTTCAGCTTCGGCAGCGTCAGAGACGATCCACTTGTCGGTGCCGATCTCAACCACCTCTGTCCGGTTGCTGTCGAAGGCACTGACCACGCGAAGGCTGGCCCCGAGGCCGATCGCCAACTGCTGGGCGGCCTGTGCTGCCCTCATTGCGGTCTCGCTGCCGTCTACTCCGACGATCACAACTCCGGTCATTGTGGTGCTCCTTCATTGGTAGCTTCAATGGCATTCGCCAGGACAGGGGCCAAGCGGCGGACACCTTCGGCTATCGTATCCGGCGGTACGGCGCTGAAAGCGAGGCGGAGCTTGTTGGACGGTCCATCAGCCGGGGAGAAGGCGGCGCCCGGGATGAAGACGACCCCCGCGTCAATTGCCTTTCCGAGCAGGGGATAGGTATCCACGCCCTCAGGCAGCGTGACCCATACGAAGAAGCCGCCGTCCGGGCGGGTCCACGTGAGGCCTGCAGGCATGTACTCGTCGAGTGCGGACAACAAGGCCTGGCAGCGTTCCGCATAGAGCGTCCGGTAGGTTTCGATCTGCCCTTCCCAGTCGTACTCACGGAGGTATGCCGAGACGAGCATCTGATTCAGCGGAGGCGGGCAGAGGGTCACCGCCTCGGAGGCGAGGTAGAAACGACGCTGCAGGTGTGCAGGAACCAGGGCCCAGCCGATGCGGAGTCCGGGGGCGAAAATCTTGGAGAACGAGCCCAGATAGATGACGTCATCCGGGTTGGCGGCTCGCATCGGTGCGATCGGGTGGCCATCGAACCGCAGGAGCCCGTAGGGATTGTCCTCGAGGACAATGATATTCGCGTCACGGCATATATCGACGATTTGCTGCCTGCGTTCCTCGGCCAGCGTGATGCCGGAGGGGTTGTTGAAGTTAGGGATCGTGTAGAGGAACTTGATGTTCTTGCCCTCGGACTGGAGCGCCGCGATCCTGGCCTCAAGGAGTTCGGGTACCAGGCCGTCGTCGTCCATTTCGATGGGTTCCACCTGGACTTGGTATGCCTCAAACGTGTTCAGGGCGCCCACGTAGGTGGGGTTTTCCACCAGGACAACATCGCCGGGGTTGCAGAACACCTTGGTGGCAACATCCTGCGCGGACTGCGATCCCGCCGTAATCACAATGTTCTCTGGGGCGGCGTCAGCGATTCCCTCGGCGGCCATGATGGTGCAGATCTGCGCGCGGAGTTCTTCCGTGCCCTGGCCGCCGCCGTACTGCAGGGCGGTCATACCCTCTTCGGCGATGATGCGGGCCGCGGTGTGGCCAAGCTTCTCCAAAGGCAATGACTGTAGGTACGGGTTGCCCCCGGCGAGGGAGACCAGGCCCGGCTGCATCGAGATGTCGAAGACGTCCCTGACAGCGGACTGTTTGATATTGGCGGCCCGCGCGGAGAACAATTCCTCGTGCGGGTGGGCGGCCGTGGCGGCCCGCTCAATGGCGTCGATGGCTTCAGCGGGCAACGTTGCGCCGGCATCCAGTGTTTCGTGGGTCACAGTGACAGGATACTCCTCGATGTTGCTAATGAGGCAACACTTGTTTTCGAATCAGTTCGTTTTCGCAGCTTATCCTTTACGCCGCGATCGTGAAGGGCTGGAATGTAGCTATGACAGCGCACCGGGGATCCGTAACCAAAGCAGAACACTTCCATAAACTTCACGACGCCGGGCCAACGCCGCTTGTGCTCGTGAACGTGTGGGACGCGGCTTCCGCCCGCGTTGTGGAGGAGGCGGGTGCGACGGCGATTGCCACCTCGAGCTCGGCCGTCTCCTGGAGCCTGGGGTTCAGGGACGGCGACCACGTGCCGTGGGGCCTGGCAATGGCCGCACTCGGTCGCATAGCGGGGGCAACCCGGTTGCCGGTCTCGGCAGACATTGAGACGGGCTACGGGCGCACCGACGACGAACTTCGTGCCACTGTCCACGCCGTTTTGGACGAGGGAGCAGTGGGGATCAACATAGAGGACTCCGCCACCGAGCCGCTTACGGACATCGATGAACAGTCGCGTCGGATTGCCTTGATCCGCGCAGCGGCCGACGATCGTGGAATGCCCCTGTTCATCAATGCCCGTACCGACACTTACCTGTCGGGCCAGTTCGCGGACACCGCCTATGACGAAACCTTGCGACGAGCCGAGGCCTACCTCACTGCCGGTGCGGACGGAATCTTCGTTCCCGGCGTCGTGGATCTACATGTCCTCCATGAGCTCTCCAGCCGCATTCCTGCGCCGCTCAACGCGTTGGCGGGTGTCGGGGCTCCGTCTCCACTAGAGCTCCACGACGCCGGTGTGCGGCGGGTCAGCATCGGCGGAAATGCAGCCAAAGCGGCGTATGCCAAGGTGGCACGGGTGGCGAAGGAAATCCTCGGCGACGGCAATTGGGCGGGGCTGGCTGGCACGCGCAGCCACGATGAAATGGACTCCCTGTTCGCGCCGGGGCCCAAATACAGCCTTTGAATGCGGCCTCCGCCTGCGAGTTGAAGGCACGACGCCGGCACCCGGCCTTAATGTCAGACCTCGCCGTTAGCGTGGGTCATGGAAAACGAGGGGAGGATCCATGGCACGGCGCAGTGTACAGTTCTGGCGGATCGAGCAGCTGAACGGTGACGAGCTCAGCCGACCATTTCCAGCGCGCCGCGTAGCCGAGGTGCTGAAGAAGGCCCAAGATTCGGGGATAGACCGGCACTTCACCAGTGTGGACGGGACTGTCTTGCTCGCCCAGGCGGTGGCATCGTCACCTCATCCCGTGCTGCTTTTGGACCGGGTCCGGGACACTAATCTTCCCAGCGTCGGCGACGCCCTGGGGCGGCGCAAGCCCTTGCCGTTGGCTCCGGGTGACCATCTGTTGGAGACCACGTATTTCGCCTTTCTGAAGAGGAATGTCATCGCGGTGCTGACCAGTGGCAATGGGCCCCGTGCATCCAGGATGGGCGAGTACCTCGAAGGGATGCTGGGGCTCGAACCAAGCCTGGTGCCGGTTGTGCGCGAGGACATCGAAGAAATCCTCACCCGTCTGGAGGTGAGCCGTTTCGAGTTCGCGCTTCCTGCCGAACGTCTGTCCGGGAAGCTAATGGAAGGTGAATGGGCTGACGTTCTGGACAGCGCCTCACGGCTCATGAATGAGGGTACGTTCCGGATTTCCTTGAGCGTTGGCAGGTCAGGCAAGGCCGAGGACAAGCAGCGGATTCGGGACCGGATCCAGCAGCTGATTGATCTCTTCCGCAGGGCCGGTTCCGTGGAGCATTTCGATTATGTGGTGGCTGAGGGCAAGGACTCCCTGACCGGGGACCGTGAGGTGGTGGACCTGCTGAAGGAGCGATTCATTTCGCACATTGAGGTGGACCCGGATGTTTTCAACGATCCCCAAAAATCCACTACCGAGGCGATCGCCATCCTCAATAAACAGGCCAGGGATAACGAGGCATTTTTCGCCAAGACCCTGCCGGACATCAAGGGTTCGGCTGATTCCGCATTGGTTCCGGACATCGTTGCGGGCGGAATGGCCACTGTTCGGGCCGCTCTGGCGGCGGCTGCGGCGAGCGCTGAAAAGGTGGGCCAAGCATCCGAGGAGAACCAAGGCGGTGCAGATCATGAGCTTGTACGAGGTTGATGTGGAGCGAACCGGGCGCCGCAGGACTCTGTGGCGTTGGTTTCTGTTGCATCCCAGCGCGGATTTCGGATGGGCTGCGCTTGCCGTCCTGATCTGGCTGGGAATCGCGCTGCTTGCGCGTCAACCGCTGATGCTGGAAGGCGTGGACCCCGGTGCGCGGCGCACCCTGCTCCAGACACTCGCCACGCTGGCCGGTGCCACGGCTGGCCTGACTCTGACCAGCGTGTCCATGCTGATCAACGTGCTCGGAAAGAAAGCTGCGCCGGGTCAGCGGGAACTTCCCTTGGAGAAACTGTCTGCCACTCACCGGCGCCAAATCGGCGAGGTCTTCCTTTTTGCCATCCCGGGTCTTGGCTTAGTGGTGGTTGCTGCCTTGGTCACTGTGGTTCTGGAAGGAGACGCCCTCACGGGCCTGTGGATTCCTGAAGCACTGGTCTTTGTGTTGACCTTCGCTTCAGTCCTCGCCCTGTTGCGTGTGGCGTGGGCACTCCGGAGGGTGCTGGCGATCGCAACGGCATGAGCACGCAAGCCACTAGCCCTGTGCTTGCCAATCCGTTTGCCAGCCCGCTATTCCGTTGCCGGGCCGCTATTCCGTTTGCCAGCCCGCTATTCCGTTGCCGGGCACCCACGGAATAGCGGCAAGGCAACGTGAAAGCGTGCCCAGGCGGGCCAGCTTGGACTGCAGCCTGGATCTGATTCGGCACAGTTCTGGGACATTCACCGCAGTGCCCGGAGATACCGCCGGCGCACCACGCGCTGCAGGATCAGAAGGAACGGGTAGAGCACTCTCCAGGGCTGCTGCGAGGCCGGGCCGGTCAGGGAGCGAATGGTGAGGCGCACTTCTTCCTCGACGCGATGCACAATGAAGGCTTCCTCGCCGGAAACGGGATGCCCTGGGAGAGTCCGGTATGCGAAGCCCACCCTGTCCGGCTCCTGAACAACTGCGACAACTTCAACCGGTTCCAGGACTCGGGCACCGAGAAAATGCGCTGTGACCACAACCCGATCACCTGCGGACACGGCCCCGGGCGTGTCGACGGAAAATCCGCTGGCCGTCTTCACGCCCCAGCGCAGCACCTCATAGGTGGCGTGTTCCCAAAGGGCATCTCCATGTCCCACCAAGGCTGATACCTCAGAGCGGCGGTACCCGCCATCCAATGCTGGCCACTCGTGAAGATCCGGACTCGTCATGGTCCCATCCTCCTGCAGCACGTGGTTGCCCCGCTATTCCGTTGCGGGGCAACCACGGAATAGCGGTTCGGCAACGTGGCAGCGGGGAACCCACGGCACTGCCCGCCCCGAATCAACGCTTACCGCACGCTCAGCGCCTCCGTTAGTGTCCTGCCATTCACATAGATCTCGGCCCTCGACGCACCGCTGGCCGACACGATTGTCTGCGTCAGTTGCGCCTGGATCCGTGGGATGTCGCATACGCCCCCGGTCCGCAATGAGCCGCTGAGGTTAACCACCACCGTTGCGCCGCTCATGTAACCGGAGAGGTAGCGCAGGGACGAATTAGCTAGTGCGTCGTAGAGGGCCGCGTCACTGTCCACCGGCATTCCGGCCTCCAGTAGCCGGCCGAGAGCCACGGACAACGGATCGCCGGGCACGGCAACACCCCTGATGGGTACCAGGCTGTCGTTGCAGCCGAACCGCACGCCGCGGGCGCCGCCGTCGTCGATTGCCACGTAGTAGACCGCTGGTCCGGAGTTCTCCGAGTCCACGGGAATGACTGTTGCGGTGGCTGTTGGTTCTGGCGCGCTGGTGCCCGGTTGGGGTGAAGGCTCGACGACGGGCGCCGGTGGGGTGGGCGAAGCCGCGGTTGAAGCGGGAGTACTCGCGGACTGTGCTGGAACTGGTGCTGCTGCCGGGGGCGACGCGGCGGGGACGGCAACGGACGGAGTCCCCGGGCTTGAAAGGGCAGGGGGCGAGGCAGCGGGTGCGGAAGCAGCGGGCGAAGGTGTAGGGGCCGGAGAAGCCACGGAAACTGTAGGCAAGGGACCTGCGGCCTGGGATCCGGAGGGATCGGTCGGGACGCTAGTGCAGCCAGCTACCCACAGACCGAAGATGAGGCAGGCAGCCGTGATCGCCGTCGTACTTTTTGGTCCCCGTCCGGCATGCATGACAGCCCCGCGCTCCTGTCCGTCCACCTGTATCTCCAACGTTAGGACGGGGAGGCGGAACACAACATGCCGTTACGGTGACGGTTCGGACAAGAGTTGATCACGCCCGCCCAAGAAGCCCAAAAAACGCGGATGCCCCCGTCCCGCGGATGCGGAACGGGGGCATTGAAAAGCGAGGAGGCTAGGCTGCTGCTTCTTCGTCCTGAACGGCAGTCAGGGGCTCGAAGATGCCCTTGATCTGCTCAACAACCTCAGCGTCGTCCTTCGGGTGCAGTTCAGCGAAACGGATCATGGACCCCGGAACGGCCAGCTTGACGTCTTCGAGTACCTTGGCGCCGGCGATGCCAGCAGCCTTGCGGGCTTCGTCCTGGGCCCACACGCCACCGAATTGGCCAAAAGCGGTTCCGACGACGGCGGTCGGCTTGCCGGAGAGGGCGCCGGCACCGAAGGGGCGGGACAGCCAGTCGATGGCGTTCTTCAGGGAGGCGGGCATGGTGCCGTTGTGCTCGGGCGTGACGAGGAGGATGGTGTCGGCGTCGGCTGCTGCAGCGCGGAGGGCGGCGGCTTCGGCGGGAACCTGGCCTTCGACGTCGATGTCTTCGTTGTAGAAGGGGATGGTGCCCAAGGAGCCGTGGATCTGCACATCAACGTTCTCGGGCGCGTTTAGCTGGATGGCTTCGGCGAGCTTCTTGTTGTGGGAATCGGCGCGCAGGCTGCCGACGAGGGTAAGAACGGTGCTCTTGGACATGGTGTCTCCTTTTGTCTGGCCGGTTGAGGTGCCGGCCGTTCGATGTCTGGGCTTGGAGCCTTCATCGATACTAAACGGACTATGGTCCGCTTTCTATTCCCGGGGTCTAGAATATTTCTGTGAGCTCGATCCCCATTCGGCCGGACGTGCCCCTAGGTGCGCCTCACGAGCGCAGCGACGCAGCGAGGAATCGCGAGCGATTGCTTAGCGCTGCCCGGGACTTGGTGGCCGAGCTTGGCGCCGAAGCGCTGACCATGGACGCGCTCGCTTGCAAGGCCAAGGTTGGCAAGGGGACAGTCTTCCGCCGCTTCGGTAGCCGCGCCGGGCTCATGATGACCCTGTTGAGCGACTCGGAGTCCGAATTCCAGCACGGTTTTATGTTCGGACCGCCTCCGCTGGGTCCAGGAGCCGCGCCAAAGGAGCGATTGGTGGCCTTCGGTGAGGGGCGAATCTACTTCGTCCTTGAAAACGGCGAACTCCTGAAAGCGGCGGGCGCTGCTACCCGTAACCGGTTTGATGTTCCCGCGACAAAGCTTTCGCATCGACATATGGAGGTCCTGCTGCGGGAGGCGGGAATCGCGGATCCTTGGGTGATGGCGATGTCCCTGACCTACGCGCTGGACCCTGAGCGAATAGTGGACGATGTTCGCGTTCGAGGCATTTCACCCACGCGGCTTGCGGATTCGTGGCGTGAGTTGGTCACCCGTCTCCTGAGCGCCGACTAAGCCGCGCTGCCACATCAGCCGCAACCAGCGCAGCCGACCCCTGTTAGCGCCACCAATCCTGACGCAGTAAGCGCAACAGTGGCGCCGACGTCGTAAACATGACGCAACCTGCACATAACAATCTGGCCGCAGGCGCGAAACCGGCCGCCTCGAAGCAAAACGTGAAGCAGTTATTGTGGTAGTTTCCTCTTGAATGTGACGCATGCCATACAAGGCTGGTGATCACTGAAGGGGTGCGGGGGGCCCAAGAACCCGCTGCGCCAATTCGTAGCTGACGCCGGCCACAGCCGGGAACCGCGGAAGGACGAGCATTGAGTTTTGCCACGATTCGGGGCAGCCGCCCGACATGCTGAAATATCTGATGAAGCGGTCGGGCATCTACCTGATCATGATCTTCCTGACCACGAGTGCAGGTTACTTCCTGGCGGTCTCGTCGCTGAAACCCGCAGTGCTCGAGCAGGAAAAGATCCCGCGGCCAACCCCTGAACAAGTAGCTGCTTCTTTCCGGGGACTAGGACTGGATCCGGACAAGAACGCCTGGGAGCGTTACCTGGATTGGCTATGGGGCATCGTCACCCGTTGGGACTGGGGCCGCAGTCCGAACGGCGCTTTCGTCAACGCCGAATTCGCGGACCGCGTGATGGTCTCCACCCGGCTGTTCATCGCCTCGATCATCCTCACCCTGGTCATCGGCGTCGCGCTCGGTGTCTACTCCGCCGCCCGGCAGTACAAGTTCCAGGACCGCGTCATCACGTCCTACAGCTATCTGGTCCACATTCTCCCCGCGCCCATCGCGTACTTCCTGGTGCAGCTCGGTGCCATCGGCATCAATGAGGCCGTTGGAGAGCGCATCTTCTTCGTGACGGGAATATCGACGCCGGGAATCGAGCCGGGTTGGCCGGCTTTCGTTGACCTTGTGGCCCACTACGCCGTGCCCACCTTTGCAATGACCATCTTCGGTTGGGCCGGTTACCAGATCGCCCAGCGCCAGTACCTCCTGGACAACGTGAACGCTGACTTCGTCCGCACTGCCCGGGCCAAGGGACTGACTCGAAACCAAGCCATCAGGAAGCACGCCCTGCGTGTCTCCTTCATTCCGGTGGCGCAGAGTATCGCCTTCACCATCCCGGCCATCTTCACGGGTGGTTTCTTCGCGGAGGCCATCTTCGCCTGGCCAGGTATCGGCCTCTGGAGCATCCAGGCAATCAGCCTCCAGGACGTCAACGTCGCCACCGCCACGCTGGCCTATGGCTCAGTAATCTTCGCCATCGGCGCCATCCTTGCCGACTTCGCCACCACGCTGGTCGATCCACGAGTGAGGGTCCAGTAATGACCAACATCATTGATCCCATTGCGGAAATAGACGAGTCACGGGTCGCGGACCAGGACGTCGTCATTGGGAAGTCCCGGATCATCTTTCGTCGCTTCATGCGGAACCGGACCGCCGTCGCCGGCTTGTTCATCTTCCTAGCATTGTTCCTCTTCTCGATCTTTGGCGGATTCCTGACTTCGTGGGACAAGGACACCCTTGATCCGTTGAACATCGGCATGCCGCCGTCACCGGACCACTTGCTGGGTACCACCCAGGCCGGCATCGACCTCATGGCGCTCATTGTGGACGGCACCCGGACCTCCATTCTCATCGGCCTGATCGTTGGCGGGGTTTCCGTCCTGATCTCCGCGGTGTACGGCTGCACCATGGCGTTCTTCGGGGGCAAGGTTGATGCCACCATGCTGTTCATCCTTGAAGCGCTCATCATGATGCCCGCCATCCTCGTGGTCGCCGTCGCCACCAGCGGAAGCGGCGGCCTGAAAGATCTCCCCAGTTGGCTCCTGCTGATCGTCGTACTGCTCTTCTTCAGTTGGATGGGCACCGCCCGCCTGGTGCGCTCACTGTCCATGTCCCTGATGCAGCGCGATTACGTCAAAGCCGCCAAGTACATGGGTGTCCCGTCCCGCCGCATCGTGTGGCGCCACCTCGTCCCGAACATCGGTTCCCTGCTGGTCCTCGACTTCACCCGTGGCATCACCGGCGCAATCCTGGCCGAGGTCGCGTTCTCCTTCATCGGCATCGGCATCAAGCTCCCGGACGTCAGCCTTGGTGTCCTGATCGGCCAAGCGACGGGCCAAGTGTCCTCCTTCCCATGGATGTTCTGGGTCCCGCTGACTGTCATGTTCCTGTTGACCGGTTCGCTGGCCATGATGAACGACGGCCTCCGTGACGCCTTCGATCCCAGCTCCAGCTCCATCGGACGGGCCAAGACCAAGACCGCAAAGGCTGGCAAATGAGCACCAACATTTCCCACACTCCCGCCGAGCGCCTTCGCGATGCAGGACTCTACGCTCCCGGCGACGCCGTCCTCAGCGTCCGTGACCTCAACGTCCGCTTCAACTCCGAGAACGGTGTGGTCCATGCGGTGCGCGGCGTCGACTTCGACCTCATGCCCGGCAAAACGTTGGGCATCGTGGGCGAGTCCGGTTCCGGCAAGTCCGTCACGTCCATGGCCATCATGGGACTCCTCCCGGAAACGGCGGACATCACCGGTTCCGTGCGCTTCAAGGGCAAGGAACTCCTGGGCCTCAGCGACAAGGCCATGTGCAAGCACCGCGGCAATGACATCGCCATGGTCTTCCAGGATCCGCTGTCCTCGCTGACCCCGGTTTATACCGTGGGCCACCAGATTATCGAGGCGCTCACGGTCCACAACCCCACCATGAGCAAGCAGGCCAAAGAAGCCCGCGCCGTCGACCTCTTGCGTATGGTGGGCATCCCGAGCCCCAAGGACCGTCTGAAGGCCTTCCCGCACGAGTTCTCCGGCGGCATGCGCCAGCGCGTCATGATCGCCATCGCCATCGCCAACGATCCGCGGGTACTCATCGCGGATGAACCCACGACGGCGCTGGACGTCACCATCCAGGCGCAGGTGCTGGAAGTCCTGCATACCGCGCAGGAGGAGACCGGCGCCGCCGTCGTCATGATCACGCACGACCTCGGCGTTGTAGCGGGCATGGCTGACGACATCATGGTCATGTACGCCGGCAAGCCGGTGGAAACCGGGACCGTGGAGGACATCTACTACAACCCGCGGATGCCCTACACGCTGGGCTTGCTCGGCGCTGTTCCTCGAGTGGATACCGCCACCAGGCAGTCGCTGGTGCCCATCGAGGGAACACCGCCCAACCTCGCGTTGCCGGTGACAGGATGCTCCTTTGCCGCCCGCTGCCCGCTGGTCAGCGATGCCTGCCTCCACGGCGAGCCGGACCTCATCCCCGTCCCCGGTGTTGAAGGCCAGATGCTTGGACACAAGGCAGCCTGCATCAAAGCAGACGAACTGTCCGGTAACGCCGACGCCCACAAGATTTTCCACGCGCCGCCCAAGCCCGTTTCAAAGTTCGACGGCGTCCCTCGCGTCGAGCGCGAAAAGGTCCTGGAACTCAAGGACGTAAAAAAGCACTTCCCGCTGCTCAAGGGTGCCTTGATCAAGCGACGGATCGGCACGGTGAAGGCCGTGGATGGCCTGAGCTTCGATATCCGCGAAGGCGAGTGCATTTCGATTGTGGGTGAGTCCGGCTGCGGCAAGACCACCACTCTCCTGGAGATCATGGAGTTCCACCCGGACCAGGTGGGCGAAGTGGTTATCGGCGGCGTCAGCAACAAAGCAGCCACGGACCACAAAACCACGATGGCCATGCGCAAGGAAATGCAGATGGTGTTCCAAGACCCCACGGGTGCCTTGGATCCGCGTTTCACTGTGTACGAGGTCCTTGCTGAGCCGCTGGAAAACCTCGGGATGCCCAAGGCCGCCATCAGGAAACGCATCATGGAACTCATGAAGCTTGTGGGCCTGCAGCCTGACCACGTCAACCGCTTCCCCAACCAGTTCTCCGGCGGGCAGCGCCAGCGCATCGGTATCGCCCGGGCACTCGCCGTCAATCCGAAGCTCGTGGTGCTGGACGAACCGGTCTCTGCGCTGGACGTGTCCGTGCAGGCCGGAGTCATCAACCTGCTGGACAAGCTCCGCGCTGAGTTGGGCTTGAGCTACCTGATGGTGGCCCACGACCTCTCCGTTGTCCGCCACATCTCAGACCGTGTCGCCGTGATGTACCTCGGCAAGATCGTGGAAACCGGCGACGTGGACGACGTCTTCGACAACCCGCGCCACCCTTACACGCGGGCCTTGTTGTCAGCGATCCCGGTTCCCGATCCCAACCTGGAACGGACCCGTGAACGCATCATCCTGCAGGGCGACCTTCCCAGCCCGCTCGATGCTCCCCAGGGATGTAATTTTGCGACCCGTTGCCCCGTGTTTGCCGCATTACCTGCCGCAAAGCAGGAGAAGTGCCTTACTCTGGAGCCGCCACTGGCTTCGGAGAAGGAGGACACACAGGACTTCGCATGCTTCTTCCCGGACGGTGAGATAGATGCCGACATGCTGGTGGTGCATGCCTGACAACATATGACACATCTATTGAAACCCTGTTATTCAACTCGCAAAGATTTCCAGTCGTAAACATGAAGGGCAAACCATGAAAAAATACACGACGATCGGTGGCGTAGCGCTCGCAGCAGCGCTTATGCTGACCGCTTGCGGCGGGGGAACGCCGTCGGGTCCGGCCTCGCAGAAGGCCGAAGAGAGCGGCGGCGATATCAGCAAGCTGATTAGCGTCAACGCCAAGGAAGCAAAGGATCTGGAGCAGGGCGGCACAGTCACCTTGCCAACCGTGGATCTCGGGCCGGATTTCAACAATAGTTCCAACGTCGGGAACAGTGGCCCCACCGCAGCTGTGTTGACTCCAGTCAATCCGGCAGGCCTTAGCAGCGGCGGGATCGGCGGTTGCTGGAAGCTGGATTTCAACGGCAAGGCGGAGCCCAACAAGGACTTCTGTGAAGAGGTCAAGAGTGAAGTCAAGGACGGCAAGCAGACCATCACCATTAAGGTCAACGACAAGGCAACCTGGAACGACGGTACGCCTATCGACGTCAAGACGTTCGAGAACACATGGAAGATGTCCCGCGGCGAGGATAAGGCGATTGACATCGTCAACCCTGGGGCGTATCCGTTTGTTGAATCAGTCAAAGCTGGTGCCAACGACAAGGAAGTCATTGTCACCACTACGCAGCCGGTCTATCCCCTTGAGGATCTTTTCTTCGGACTGATCCACCCTGCCGTCAACACGGCGGAAATCTTCAACAATGGCTTTGCGGGCAACATGCATCCTGAATGGATGGCCGGCCCGTTCAAGGTGGAAAATTACGACACCACCGCCAAGACCGTCACCATGGTTCCAAACGATAAGTGGTGGGGCCAGAAGCCTGTCCTGGACAAGATCATTTGGCGCCAGATGGAACCTAGCGCAACCATCGCCGCCTTCAAGAACGGCGAAATTGATGCTACTGACGCTCGCTCCCTGAGCCGCTACAAGCAGCTTGAAGGAACCAAGAACGCCGAGGTTCGCCGCGGTCAGCGACTGTTCGCCGGTGGTCTCAACCTCAATGCCGAGCGGCCGGCCCTCGCCGATGTGGCCGTCCGCAAGGCGATCTTCACGGCAGTTGACCGAAAAGCTCTCCGAGATGTTCAGTTCAACGGCCTGAACTGGTCTGAGGAAAGCTCGGGCTCCATGATGCTCATGCCGTTCTCCGAGTACTACCAGGACAACTACCCCGTGAAGGACGCGGACGCTGAGGCCGCCAAGAAGGTCCTCACCGACGCGGGTTACACTGCCAATGACAAGGGCATCATGGCCAAGGACGGCGTCCCCGTAACCTTCAAGGTGACCTACTTTGGAGAGGATCCCACACGGGCGGCCGTCTCACAGACACTGCAGAAGCAGCTACAGGCAGCGGGCATGGATGTCGCGGTTGAGCAGCGCGGTGACGCGGACTTCCAGAAGGTTCTGGGGTCGCGGGAGTTTGACCTGACGATTTCGGGCTACACGGTTGGCCCGGATGCGACCAGCGGCGTCAAGCAGTTCTACGACTCAACCACCAACGAGAACAAACTCGGCGATGCTGAGTTGGACGCTGAAATCAAGCGCTTGGCAACCATTGCTGATGACAAAGAGCGCAATAAGGCCGCCATGGAGGTAGAGAAGAAGCACATGGAGAAGTACTTCTCCATGGGTACCCTACTGAACGGCCCGGAAATCCAGTTCGTCCGGACAGGCCTGGCCAACTACGGTCCGTCGCTGTTCAAGAGCAACTCCAACGTTCCGGACTGGACCACCATCGGCTGGGAAAAGGGCGCCAAGAAGTAGCCCCTCAGCAGTAGTTTCCTGAAGGCCGGGAACTTCACTGAACCTGTAACGGGTTCGGGGAAGTTCCCGGCCTTTGCCGTCCCCATCGCTCGCTCACATCCCGCGTGCTTGAGCCCGACGCTCGCTCACATCCCGCGTGCTTGAGCCCGACGCTCGCTCACATCCCGCGTGCTTGAGCCCGACGCTCGCTCACATCCCGCGTGCTTGAGCCCGACGCTCGCTCACATCCCGCGCGTGCTTGGGCCCGACGCTCGCTCACATCCCGCGCGTGCTTGGGCCCGACGCTCGCTCACATCCCGCGTGCTTGAGCCCGATGCTCGTTCACATCCCGCGTGCTTGAGCCCGATGCTCGTTCACATCCCGCGTGCTTGAGCCCGATGCTCGTTCACATCCCGCGTGCTTGAGCCCGATGCTCGTTCACATCCCGCGTGCTTGAGCCCGACGCTCGCTCACATCCCGAGCCCTTCAGCGGAATCCTCTCTCGCCCGGTGATAGAGGGTTGGCGCGAATGGGCTATTACGTGCGAGAGGATCGGTAGCCTAGGGTCATGACTTCCCAGCCGATCCGTACCGCCGTCGCAGGTTTTGGCCTTTCGGGCAGCGTCTTCCACGCGCCTTTCATCGCCAGCAATCCCGCGTACGAGCTCGCCGTCATCGCAACTTCGGACGAGGCGCGCCAGACGAAGGCGAAAGAGCGCTACCCGGAAGCACTCATCGTCAACACCCCTCAAGACATCCTGGCGCGGGCTGACCAACTGGATCTCGTCGTCCTGGGCACACCACCCGCAACCCACTTCCCATTAGCGAAAGCTGCGCTGGAAGCGGGGCTCGACGTCGTCGTTGATAAACCGTTCACGGTCCGCAGCGCCGAGGGCGAGGAACTGATTCAGCTGGCTGCGAGGCTGGGCCGCGTCCTCACCGTGTACCAGAACCGGCGCTGGGACGGTGACTCGCTAACCGTAAAAAAACTGCTCGACGCCGGAACGTTGGGTACCGTGACCAGGTTTGAGGTGGGCATGGAGCGCTGGGCACCCGAGATCGCCAAGGCCTGGAAAGCCAGTGCCACGGCGGAAGACGGCGGCGGCGTCCTATTCGATCTCGGCACTCACGTCCTCGATCTCACTCTCCGGTTCTTTGGGCCGGCCACCGTCACGTTCGCAGAAATCACAGCCCGCCGCCCCCAGGAAAGCGCCGATGACGACGTTTTCTTGGCACTCCAGCATGAGTCGGGTGTCATCAGCCACGTCACCATCAACCTCAACAGCCACCTCAATGGCCCGCGTTTCCGCATTCTCGGCTCCGAAGGTGGCTTCGTGAAGTTCGGCACCGACCCGCAGGAGCCCTACGTGCTGGCCGGTGGGTTGCCTACAGACCCTGAGTACGGCGTCGAGCCTCCCGAAAACAGGGGCACCCTGGAACGGAGCGGGCAGCGCACCACCATCCCCACGGAGCGCGGCGCCTACCCCGAGTTCTACCGCATCCTGGCGGAAAAGCTCGACGACGGCGGCACCGCCTCTGCACTTCCAACACCTGTGGATCCGGCTGACTCCGTTGCGGTGCTGAAGCTGATTGAGCAGGCTAGGGCGCTGGCGTAACGTCCGCGCTGGCAACCAGCGAATAGATGGCCTTGAGGTCGTGGTTGCCTTCAATGGGCTGGCAGCTGCCGGTCAACTGAACCACATCCGCTGCGGCATCCTGCTGGACCACCGTCACGGCTGTGAACTGTGCCAGCGAACCTGCCTGCGGGTGCGTGTAGCGCGCCTCGCGTACGTGCCAATCCCGGCCATTGATTACCACTGGCTCTGTGGCGAGCAGGACCGCGTCCGGCAGGGCGTCCAGGAACGAGTCCACGGATGCAGCGATGTCCCGCAGCTGGTAGCCGGGCAAGCGGCGGGACACGGAGATCACCACATTTGCTGTGTAGCGACCTTCTGCGGCCGGGGCCATGAGTGCCCCCAGGGCATCGGGGACCACTTGGTGCGTCCAACCGGCCGGCGGGTTGAGTTTGATGGTGGGGTAGGCGGGGAAAGATGCGGACGGGAAAACCTGTTGCGACATTGGAGCCTTTCCGGCGGTGGTGTGGTGGCGAAGGTCAGTTGTTCAGGAAGTCGACGAATCCGGTCACGGAATCCACAAGTCCTTTGGGGCTGAGGGTGATCTGGCCACCTGCGCCCAGCCCCAGTTCGGCGGTGAGCTTGGCTCCCGCGCCTAGCGTGAGCCCATCTTCATCCATGGACGCCGTAAAGAAGTGCCCCTCACCCGCTCCGGCGGCCACCGTCGCGTTGAATGTCAGTGTTTGGCCCAGGACTTCGACATACCGGCTCCCTGTCAGCTCCGCACCCGCTCCTGCGCTGAACGCAGTGCCTGAGACATCGCGGCCCTTGACGCTTATTTCGCCTTCACCGGCGCTGGCCCAGGCCCCGGCGCGGAATTCTCCGCCTTGTCCCAAGGCGAACAGCCCACCAGCGAACTCGGTCTTGTTGTCCACGGTGACTTTTTGACCCGCGAAGCCCTCACCACCGGCCGAAAACAGGAAGGGGCTGCTCGCGTTGGCGTGGGCGCTGGCTTCGACTCCTGTCATCGCGCGCGTCGTGGACGTGTTGCTGACCCAGCCGTCAAAGAAGTCGGATCGTATGGTGGTGATGTTTTCCGCGCCAGCGAATGCTTCACCGTTAACGTGGGCATTGGGAAGCCCGAGTCCGAATGGCACACTGGCTTCGAACTCGCCATCGGCGCGGGCGCCGACGAACGTTTCGTTGGTGACTGTTGTCTTGCCCGGCCCGTACTCAGTCTCCGCCTTCCAGGTCATGTCACCTCCGCTGGAAGCCTCGCCGGATCCTCCGAATGCGATGCCGCCGGGACCTACGGAGCCGTGGGTTTCGCCCGTTGCTTGACTGTCGATTGAACCGCTGCCTTCAACGGTGACGGGGCCATAGCTGGTGGGATCAAAAGTAAACCCGGGCGCCCCAGGGGTGCTCTTTCCCTGCCCTGAGGGCGGACCTCCCTTGGGACCGCCTCCCGGACTGCCCGAGGACGCTTGTTCCTGCTGTTCGGCGTTGAGTTTCAGGGCGCGGGCGTTGGTGCGCAAGCAAGCAGCTGCTGCTCCCAACCGCCCATGGAGATCGCTCTGCCACCGGCTTCGGAACTGGTCAGCGTCATTTCCCCGCCAGAAGTTGCCGTTCTGAATCAGCACATTGAGCTGTTGTTGAAGCTTGGTGATTTTCTCCGCTTCGGAGTCCATCACTGCCGAAAGCCGCCGGAGATCCCCGACGTCAGCGCCCACCAATCCCTGTCCCACTAGGTACCCAACCCCATTACGTATCCCCTGACGTAGTGATCTGTCGATCGCCGGGCATCCAACGAGCCAGGCGTTTCCTGAGCATAGTTGGCCACAGCGGACGCGGCCATGGGGACATCTAACCAGTGTGGATAAAGAGCAGCATGCCGAGACCTGAAAAAGAATTTCGGACAACGCGTAACCTCACCGGCGCCGCGAACGATGTAAGGGGAGTGCGGGCCACGTCTGCACGCTGATCATCCGGTCGCGACCCAACCGCGGCCGGGGCAATCCCAAAATCGTTTGTCGGAGGGTTTCATGTCCTTGTTCACTATCCTTGCCACCAGCAAAGTCGCCGCGGGCGTCCTGGCTGCCGGAGCCGTAGCTGCCGGTGGAACCGGCGTTGCTGCCTTCAATGGCGCGCTTCCTACCGGAATCCAGCAGACCGCGCATGACCTCGTTGGCGCACCGGCCCCTGTTGCTGAGAAGGCCGCTGAAGCAGCCGACGCCGCCGAAACCGCCAAGACCAAGGCTACTGACGCCGTCGAGACCGCGCAGGCAACTGCAACCGAGGCCGCCGAAGCGGGCCAGGCCAAGGCTGCCGACGCCGTGTCCGATGCCAAAGCAACGGTGGAAGACGCTACGTCCCCGGAGGCTTTCGGGCTCTGCACCGCGCTCCTCAATGGCGGCCTGAAGTCTGACGCCAAGGTCCCCGGCTTCGAGTCCTTGACTATTGCTGCCGGCGGCGAAGCCAAGGTGGAAGCGCACTGCGAGGCCGTGGTCGAGGCCGGCAAGGCTGCAGGCCTGAAGGCTGACGGCTCGGTGAAGGCAGAGGCCGACGTCGACGCTGCCGTGACGTCCGAACTGCCGGCAACGCCTGCCGTTCCTGCAGTGCCCGCTGTGCCGGGAGTTCCCGCTGTTCCCGCCGCACCCGCTGTCCCCGCTGTTCCTGCCGTCCCCGCGACGCCTGAGCTGCCGACACAGGTTCCCACCGACGTTCCGGCTGCACCCCTCGATTCTGTCCGCTAAGCAAGCAGCGGTTACGGTTTAAGGGCGGGGCTCCTTGGCTTAGGACAAGGAGCCCCGCTACGTAGTGTGTGGGACGGAGGCATCCACGGGTGCTTGACCCTTTGGCTGATGAATATGTGCAGGCGGATCAGGACGATCCCGCCCTGCTCTTCACGGCTGCCTACAATAACTTCGCCGGACCGGTGTTTGGCTACCTCCGGGCACGAGGCGTGGACGACCCCGAAGCAGTGACGCAGGACGTCTTCCTTGCCCTGTATCCGAAGCTGGAAACGCTTCACGGCGGGCTGCCCGGGGCCAAAACCCTGTTGTTCTCCATAGCGCATGCGCGGATGGTGGACCACTATCGCAAACGCGAACGAACGCCCGACTCGACGCCCTACGAACCGGACCTGGACGCGCGGCGGTCGCCGTCAGCCGAAGACCAGGCCTTCGGACGGGTTGCCGGCCTGGGCGTCACTGAAATTTTGGATGACCTTCCTGACGATTATCGGGAGGTACTTGCCCTCCGAGTTGTCGCCGACGTGTCAGTGGAAGATACGGCGGCGATCATGGGTAAGTCCCCAGGAGCCGTCAAACAGCTACAGCGCAGGGCATTGAATGCACTGAAGAAGCGTGCACTACTAAGGAACGGCACATCATGAGCGAACAACTTACGCCTCGCGGACGTCATGACCAGCAGGCAATCGACCACCTGCTGGCCGACGCCGGCCTCACAGGCGACGCCGACCTCCGTACTGAACTCCTCGAGCTCCGTTCACTGGCCAACACTGCCCCCTTGCCGTCCGATGCAGTCCGCGCGCTCATGGTCAGCAGCCCGGCCGATGCCACGCAGGAGATCGCAGCCACGCAGCAGATCGCAGCCACTCAGCAGATCACGACGGCGGACGGTCCGGCCACGTCGTCCGGTGCGCCCACTGCGGTGCTCGCCACAGTTGCTGCGGAATCCGCTCCTGCCAATGACCTGCCTGTTGACGAACTTGCCGCGCGACGTCGGAAGAAGCGCCGGACGGCCATCGCAGGCCTCGCTGTGGCGGTGTCCTTGGCCGGCGGCGCCACCGCCGCCGTAGCTTCCGAGGGCGGCCTGCCGGGTGCTTTCCAGCATCTCGGGGCGGCAATCGGTTCGGTGGTCTCGCAACTAAACCCCGGTTCCGGCAGTGCTCCCCAGCCTGATGCTCCCGCCGGTACCACCCCCGAGCCGTTGCCTGTCCGGGAAGAGCCTCAGCAAGCTCCTGCCACGGTCAAAACCCAGCCGACTCCGGCCCCGCCGGTCAGCCCGGTTCCTGCTCCCCAGCCGCAACCCGGTGGTGCGTCGCCGCATACACCTAAGGTGCCGTCGCACAAAGAGCCCGGCAATGGCGTCATCCCGTCGCCGCCAGAGTTGCCCGTGACCCCACCGGAGAGCGACCCTTCCAAGATCGATCCCTCAAAGCTCGGCCCCTCGGGCGTCCCCGTCCCGGTTCCCTCGGAGCTGATCCCGTCCCTCCCCGGAAAGCCCTAGGCTCCAGACCCAAACCTCCCGCGAGTTGGCACTTAATCCCAATGTTTGGTGCGAACATTGGGATTAAGTGCCATCTCGGCGCGGGGTTAAACCACGACGGCGGGGTGCGGCTTCACGTGGAAGCCGCACCCCGCCGTCGAGCTTGAAGCTATGCGGAGACCAGCGTGTGCCAGTCGTTGACGAGGGGCAGGTTGTGCGCCTCGGAAACGGAGTGGTGTGCCACGTGGCCGGCGGCGATGTTGAGGCCGGCAGCCAGTGCCGGGTCGCGGTCGAAAGCGGCCTTGACGCCCAAGTTGGCCAGTGCAACGGCGTAGCGCAGGGTGACGTTGGTCAGTGCGTAAGTGGACGTGTTCGGAACAGCGCCAGGCATGTTGGCAACGCAGTAGAAGATCGAGTTGTGGACCTTGTACGTCGGTTCCTGGTGGGTGGTGGGGTGCGTGTCCTCGAAGCAGCCGCCCTGGTCAACAGCGATGTCCACCAGAACCGAGCCGGGCTTCATGCGGGCAACCAGTTCGTTGGTGACCAGCTTGGGAGCCTTGGCGCCCGGGATCAGGACGGAGCCGATCACCAGATCTGCGTCGATAACTGACTTCTCGATCTCGTAGGCGTTGGAGGCAACGGTCTTCAGGCGGCCCTGGTAGAGGGCGTCCAGTTCGCGCAGCCGGTTGATGTTGATGTCCATGATGGTGACATCAGCACCGAGGCCCAGCGCCATGGCGGCAGCGTTGGTTCCCGCAACGCCTGCGCCGAGGACAACAACCTTCGCCGGACGCACGCCCGGTACGCCGCCCAGGAGGACGCCCTTGCCGCCGGCCGGAGCCATCAGCGAGGAAGCGCCGACCACGACGGACAGGCGGCCCGCGACCTCGGACATCGGGGCGAGCAACGGAAGGGTGCGGCCTTCCTGCACGGTTTCGTAAGCGATGGCCGTGACGCCGGAGTTGATGAGCTCGGCGGTGAGTTCGGGCTCTGCGGCGAGGTGCAGGTAGGTGAAGAGAATAAGGCCCTTGCGGAAGCGGTGGTACTCGGCCGCGATAGGTTCCTTGACCTTCATGACCATGTCCGCACGGGCCCAGACGTCATCTGCCTCGTTGACGATTTCGGCGCCGGCGATCGAGTATTCCTCATCGGTGATGCCCGAGCCGAGGCCTGCGCCGCGCTCTACCAGAACGGTGTGTCCGTGGGTGCGGAACTCGTGGACACCGGCGGCCGTGATGGCTACGCGGAACTCGTTGTTCTTGATTTCTTTGGGGACACCGATGATCATCTGTGGGCTCCATCGTTAGCGGCCACTGGGCCGAAAATTTGTTGCGGGATGTGATTCCAGAATAGATCCGGCTGTGAGGCAGACGACATGGGCCCGGAACCGCCCTCGGGAGGAAAACCCGCAAATACAACGATCTTCTGCAAGTCAGCGCGACATTTGTCGAGCAGTGAAGCGTCAAGTGTCGCCTGCTGTTGGTACGCTTTCCAGATGCTGCAGGACGTGGAACAGATCGTTGAACGCGTTGCCTTGAAGCTGGGCCGCGGGCTGTCCCTGGAAGATCTCGACGGCGTTCTTCTCGCCTATAGCTCCAACCAGTCCCACGCCGACCGCGTTCGCGTGAACTTCCTCCTCAGCAAGCGGGTCCCCAGCGACGTCAGCGCCTGGCAGCTCGCCCATGGCATCGCCACGGCCGTGCGTCCCGTCGTAGTTCCCGCCAACGACGAACTGGGCATGCTGGGCCGCGTCTGCGTGCCACTTTTGGTCCGGGGTTTCCGCGTGGGGTACTTGTGGGTGCAACTGGACCTTGAAGAACAGAGTCCGACGGCGATACTCGCCGAATTACCCGGCGTGCGGGACGAGCTGGACCTGTTGGCAGGCTTGCTCCTGGATTCCAATACCGCCGAATCGGAGTTCCGGCGAAGGCGTGAGCAGGAGTTCCTGTCAGCCTGCGGCGGCGAATCGAACGCTGTGGCCGCCATCGCAGGTTGGAAGGAAATCCAAGGGCGCGGTCCGTGGCAGTTGGTGACCATACTCGATCCGGATGGTGCGAGGTCCGACGTCGATCCTCTTGCCGCTACCCTGACGCATCGATCAGCGGCGCTGCAGTCCACTATCGGCGTCAACGCCGCCTTGTTCAGCGCCGGAACGGAGACGCATTCGGTGGTCCTGTTCCGCGAGTCCGGTGGCCGGGCGGACCATGCCCAGGTGTTGGTGCACTATCAACTGGAGCTTGCGAAGCGCGCTGGCCGCAAGGTGGACAGGGTAATCCTGGGCATCAGCGAACCCTTCCAGGTCATCCGGCAGCTATCGGGTGCCTACCGTCAATCGAAGGTTGCTGCCCAGGCGGCTGCCGTGGACCTCCCACTAGGTGAGCTCGTGGATAGCCGGACTGTTGGTGTCTATCAACTTTTCGATCGCTTGGTGGCACCCGGAGGCTGGGATGACACAGGTTCGGTGCACTTTCAGACGCTTGAGGACCAGGACAAAAACGGCGAGCTCCTGCCCGTCCTGGAACTGCTCTATGACAATGACGGCTCGGTGCAGGACGTCGCCGCCAAACTTCACCTCCACAGGAGCAGCATCTATAACCGGCTCGGCCGCATCCGCCAACTCATCGGTGCCGATCCGTTGAGTGGCGCGATCCGGCTCGAGTTGCATGCGGCCCTGAAGGCGCGGCGCTGGGCCGGGCGGCCGCGGATCTGACACTACGAACGAAGGCGGACGTTCGAAACAGACAGGAGGCAGGCACCCGGCCGGGTGCCTGCCTCCTGTCTTTTAGTGGTTGTGCACTTGCTTATGAGCGCCGCAAACGCTGGCAGCTCCAACGTCCCATCCGGCGACGGAAGGTGGCCGTCCGGCTGCTGCTGCAGTACCGGCTATGCCACCCCGCATGCGCGGAGGTACGGGGCAGGCGGGTGCTCAACCGAGAACCTCCTGGGCTGCATCCAGGATGTCTTGAAGCGCAGATTCGCTGGGCTGGGGTGCCGGGGCGGCCTGCGGTTTGCCCGGTCGGGGCTTGGACGTCGGCGTTGCAGTTTCCGTTGATGTGGGTGTCGGCGTGGGCGTGGGTGTGACCGTGGGGGTCGGCGAGGTTGTGGGCGTCGGAGTTGTGGGCGGTGTGGTGACCGTGTCCGACGGCACCTCGCTCGGCGCGGGAGCCGGCTGGGTCGGGGCCGGACTCGTCACTCCAGGGACGGCCGGGACTGAGGAGGGGAAAGCCGACGGAACCCATACAGGGTCGGCAAGCGATACCTTCGGGGTCGGAGCCGACGACGACGACCCGGCCGTGGGTGCCTCCGCTAGTGTCGCGGGCTGGCCGGCTTCGGAGGACGCTGTGGCAACTGACGAGGCTGCTGGCGACGACGCTGATGGTGCGGAAGCCGTGGAATACGAGGCACTGGGCGCGGGGGATGCGGAGCCTGAGTTCCTGTCGCCGCCGCTTGCTTCCTGCGCAGGGGTTTCCTGGCCGAAGAACGGAAGCTCGAGGGCTTGCCCCAAGGTTCCGGCCGTCAGCACGAGTCCAAGCGCCCCTGCAACCACGGCCATGCGCTGGCTCATGTGTTTGACCGATGCTGCTTTCCGAAGGGCGGCGTGGGGTTCGCGGCCGAATGAGGACGTGGACCCCAAGCTGGACCTGGCTGCAGAGGGCGCGGCAGCCTGCTTGCGAACATCCTTGCGGCTTGCCAGTGCTGCCGATGCCGTTGCAGCGGCAGCAAGCTGCGCCTGAGACGTGCCCCGAGGTGACTCAGTACGCAGGGATTCGTCGTGCGGAGGCTCGGCGGCTTCTGTTGTGGTGGTGGATTCTTCGCGTGCAGACATCACGGGAATGGCTGTCGTGGCGGGTTCCGGCGTTGAAGCCTGAACAACTGGAATGGCTGCGGTTGCGGGCTCCTGAGCGCTGAGCTCCTGAGAATCAGGCTCCACGTTGGCCGGGGACGCACTTGCCGGAGTCACAATGGGGATCGCCGCGGTAGGGGGTCCCGGTGTGGTCGACGTCCGAGCCGCTGGCTGCACAGTAGGTACCACTGCAGTAGCGGGTTCCGCCTGCTCGGCCCACTGGGGCGATCGCTGCGGTGCCGGCTGTGACGCCGAGGCCTCGGGCGCAATCACGGCGAGGGCTTCACGCTCCCGCTCCGCTGCACGAACTTCCGCACGAGTGGCAGGCGCCGCCACGGTGGGGATGGCCGCAGTGGCGGGTTCCGGCGTCGTGCCTGTGCTGGTCGCGCCAGGGTCATGTGGGTTTGTGGACGCAGCGGCGGAGTCCGCCAGTGCGCCGGTGGGGAATCCGCTGGGTTGGGCCCGACGGCGTCCGGTTGGCTTGGTGCGCTCGCCTTCAGAGTGGGCGCGGCGCGGCTGATCCATGGTTGGGGACATGGTGGTTGCCTCTCAACGCCTTCGAGGTTAGCTGTCGGGTTCGGACGAGGCTGTCCGGCCGCCAAAGCGGCTTCACCCCGAGGGCTTGCATACCAAGCCCGGGAACTGTGGGTCCCCCGCCTCTGCCGCGGGTCTGGCGGATCCCGGATTGCGGCAGAGCTCGGCGTCAATCCGGAAGCGGCCCAGCGGAGATACGGGTCGCCCTACGACGGTACATGAGCCGGAAAGTAAAGTCACATTAATGTAACGGGCGGTAGGCCTGTCCAAGCGAGGGGGTTCTATGACTTAGGCTTTGGCGCCGGTGCAGGAACTCCGAGCACTGCCGCCAACACGAGCAAGATATCCATGGCCTAACACTAGCTTCGCGGTGCACCGGCAGGTAGACATTGTCTATGGACCTGCCTGTGATGCCACCCGTCTCGCCCATGCTCGCCAAATCCGTTCCGGCCATCCCGGATGTTGGGCACTACGAACCCAAGTGGGACGGATTCCGGACGATCGTCTTCAAGGATGGGGACGAGATCATCCTGGGCAGTCGCAATGAGAAGCCAATGACCCGCTACTTCCCCGAGGTGGTGGAGGCGCTGAGGAAGAATCTGCCGGACAAATGCGTAATCGACGGCGAGATCGTCCTGATCGAGGGCAAGAGGCTCGAATTCGAGGTACTCCAGCAAAGGATCCACCCCGCCGACAGCCGCGTGAGGATGCTCGCCGAGAAGACTCCGGCTTCCATGATTGCGTTCGACATCCTTGCCCTGGGCGATGAGAACCTCATGGACAATCCCTTCTCCGAGCGCCGCGCCATCCTGGAACGCGCGCTCGCCAAGGCCGAGCCACCCGTCTACGTGACCCCTGCAGTGACGGATCTCGAACGGGCTCAGGAATGGTTCGTGCAGTTGGAGGGTGCAGGACTGGATGGCGTCCTGTCCAAGCCCTTGACCGGGACCTATCAGCCCAACAAGCGCGTGATGTTCAAAACCAAACACGAGCGCACGGCGGATTGTGTGGTTGCTGGGTTTCGTTGGCACAAGACCGCGAAGGTTGTGGGTTCGATGTTGCTGGGTCTTCACGACGACACTGGCCGCCTGCATCATGTGGGAGTGGTGGCCTCTTTCCCCATGGCCCGAAGGCAGGCCTTGGTGGCCGAGCTTGAGCCGTATCAGATCGAACTCGGCGAACACCCGTGGGGTGAGTGGGCCAACCAGGACGAAGCTGCCGGAGGTTCACGCATGCCCGGCGCCCAAAGCCGGTGGAGCGGGGGCAAGGATTTCTCGTTCGTGCCCCTTCGCCCCGAACTCGTGATCGAAGTGGCGTACGACTACATGGAAGGCGACAGGTTCCGGCACACCACACAGTTCCGCAGGTGGCGGCCGGACAGGACCCCCGAGAGTTGCACGTACTCCCAGCTTGAAGAGCCCGCTGAATACGATCTTGGGGAAATCCTGAAGCTGCCGAACGCCTAGGACGTTGCCAACCCGCTGCTACGTTGCTGGGTAGCAACGGAGTAGCGGGTTGGCGAGTGTGTTACTCCTCGTGGCCCTGATCGCTGCTCATGCTGCCTTCGGCGGGCGGGGTTTCTCCCGGGGGGACTCCGCCGCCAGGCTCCAGGCCAGTGACGTTGCCGTCGAGGGGATCGGGGTTGGCGGATGCAGCGGGGTCCTCGTCCTCATCCTCGCGCATGTCGGGATCCTCGTGGATGCTGTCGGCATCGGACGTAGTGTCAAACGGTCCTGTGGCGCCGGTTGCGCCGAAGCCTTGGGTTTCCTCGTTCGATTCTTTGTTGGTCACGATCAGCCCTTTCGTAAGCAAACTTACTAATGTGCTTGCTCCGTCAGCCTAACCGCGACCAGCTAACCCGACAAGCTAACCCAACAAACCGAGACAACAAACTGAGCCCCCAACCCAGCCCAACACGGGGCGCCAACTCAGGCGCCGGCGTCGTGCGTCAGTGCTCAACGGTGAGGCGTCGTGGCGGTGACAAAGCTCCGGATGGCATCCGCCACAGCCATGGGGCGCATGTGTTGCGCCACGTGCCCGACTCCCGGAATCTCCACGAGACGCCCCTGCGCGACTGCCCTTGATAGCCGCAGCGCCCAGTCCGGGCCTGCCACATGGTCGCGGCTACCCCGCAGAATCAGCACAGGCACCCCAACGCCCGCCAGCCGCTCCTCGGTCCGGTAAGACATCATGACGGGAAGCTCAGTGAGGTACCAGCGGGGGCCGCACCGGAAGTAGTCCGAGATGACGATCCAGTTGGACGACGGGCTCTCACGGAGCAGCCCGTCCAGGAAGAGTGCCATGGATTGGCGGCGAACGTTCTTGTGCCGGGAATCCACCACCGGCCCCATCAGCACCAACTGACTGATCTGATCCGGGGCATGCAGGGCCGCTTCGATGGCGAACTGCACTCCCATCGAATGGCCCACCAGGACATAGGAATCGATGCCGCAGGTTTTGAGTGCCTCAGCAATGAAGGCGCCGTAATCCTCTACGGATAGCGGACGGCCGGGCTTGGGTGTGCCGCCAAAACCGGGCAGGTCCAGCGAATAAGTAGGCGCGTTCGCGGCCAGGACTCCATGCAAGCGCGCCAAGTACCGATGCGATACGCCAATGCCATGAATCAAGATGTATGCGGGCTCGTTCCGGGACTCTGCGCCCGGTTCCGGCCGGGCCGTGCCCTCCGTCCAGAGAATCCGCCCGGTCAGGCCCATCACGTCGATGTCGGCGGACAGGAGTGTTGCCGCTTTGGAGCGCGCCTTGCCCCGCGCGTTCACTGGTTCTCCATGCGCTGCAGGAAAACCGGAGCCCCCGGCCCGCTCACTTCGTCGTGCCCGATCGGCCGCCCGGACACCGCGAGCAGCAGAGCTATAGCTGGACCTTCAACCGTGGGACCGTTGCCATGATCGAAGGGCGTGTCAGTGGCCACCAAACGCCAGCCCTCCGCGATTTCCTTGCCCCCACCAATTTTGGTGGTGGTCTTCACCTGGTAGCCCAGGGCCGTGGCCACGTGCTCGCTGGGGTAGTTGCGGCGTATTCCCAAGGGGCGCCGGATGTCCTCGCCGTGGACGAACGCCTCAACCAACCGGGTGGCCAAGCTCGCCGGCGGGCCTGAGGTCCGCGAAATCACCGCGCGCAGGCCGTCCAACGTCTGCGCAGGTTCTTTTGTTTTTTCGCGCTCCACACCCACGGCGTTGTCGCGGTCAAAGTCCATTCGGGAGGCTATCAGCCGGCGGATGAAGTTCAGCCGCGTCGTCTTGGCGCTATCGATAGCGTGCGCCAGGACGTCGTGCACATTCCAACCGGCACACAGCGACGGCGTCTGCCATTGAGCAGCCGGAAGCGGCTCCAAGTCCTGCAACAGGGCGCGGCGTTCGTGGTGCACCACGGGCCAGACGGTGGAAGGGGAACTTGAAGCCATACCGCTATTCAACAGCATGCCGGGATTCGAGGGCGGTTACGTGGTCGCTTCGTTCTCTTCCGCGGCGTCCTTGCCTGCGCTCGCCTCGGCCTGCTGCTTCTTGTTCTGCGTTTCCAGCCAGGCCATGATGGCAGCCTGCCGGATCCGACGATGCGTTCCCCGGTACTCCACCGGGATCTCGCCACGGTCGGTCATGTTGCGCAGATAGGTGTGAGAGATGCCCGCGAGCTCCGCGGCCTGCGATGTGGTGAGCATTTCCTCCACGCTGCTCACCGTCACCGTTTCGCCACGGCTCAGTCTCGCAAGGAGGTCGACGACGGCGTCCCTCGCCTCATTCGGTAGGCGGTGGACCGTGCCATCCACGAACACGGTGATGTCGTTGCTGTCCTCGAGGGAGCGCGCCAGATTCCGGGCGTCGTCGGCGGGGAGGCCGGCTGTGACGCGGGGAGCTATCAATGCCATGGCAGAAGCCTAGCCTGTGGGAGCCGGGGGCCCTGAGGGGGGTGCCCATTTCGATGGCAAGCTGCGGGCAGTGCCGTGCGCACGGCACGATGTGCAGCCTGGCCGTGAAACGGGTGAGGGCAGCCAAGCCGGGCAGCCTACAACGACGCCCGGAGCTCCGCGGCGTTGGCCAACTCTGCAGCCAACCCTTCACGTTCCACGGGGTTCAGGGCCAGGGAGTCCACGGAATCCAGGGCTTGCGCCGCGAACTCGAGGTTCCCGATGCGAAGCTGCAACTCAGCGAGATACACCAGCAGCGGTAGCTTTTCCACGTCCGGGGCATCCGCATGACGTGACAACCCGGCCTCAAGCACCGATATCGCTATGGCGTCATCCCCGCGGGCATCTCCTTGCCGCGTAGCGTTCATCAGTACTCTTTCCAGGCGGCTCTCCGAGCCCTTGCCATCTTCCTCCGTTGCCCCCAGAGCGTAGATCCGTAGCCAATTCCCTCCCGGATCCACAACGGTGAACCCGGCCGCTGTCCCCTGCTTCCTGCGGGGCCGAGTGATCCGGGGGATTCCGGAAATCGGCAACTTCCCGAAGGCAGCACGAAGTCCGGCGGCGAACTCGTCGTAAAGCACACCCGTATCCGGGACCAGCAGGATCGCGCTGCCCATGGAGTTCTCCGGCGCGAAGGCTTCCAAGCCGAAAAAGTGGAGGTCGATCCCGCCCCTGTTGAAGCACACATACGGGTTGGGCCGGGCCTGCCGAAAGGTCAGTGTGAAGCCCAGCGCCTCGTAGAACGGCACGACGTCGTCCACGTTACGGCAGGGCAGGATAGCGATCACGTGCTCGTTCATAACCCGAACCTACGCCCGGCCGGGCCAGCGGGCTACCCGATCCGCGGGTTCCCTGCGGGGCATGCCGTGCGCACGGCATTGTTGGCAGGGAACCATCGAAACGGGCGACAAAGACGGGCCAGCGAAACGCTACTCCGCGTCCAAGTCCGTCTCCAGCAGCTTCACCAGTGCGTCCAGCGCAGCGTCCGCACCGTCGCCCTCGGCCCGCAGCACCACAACGTCTCCCTTGGCGGCGCCGAGCGTCATGAGCGAAAGGATGCTGGCGGCGTCGAGCGCGTCATCGGCAGGGTCGCCTTGCATGGCAATGGTGACCTCCACGGGCTGCTCGCCCGCGGCTTCCGCGAACAAGGCGGCGGGCCGGGCGTGCAGGCCGGAGCGGCTGGCGATGGTGGCTGTGCGTTCAGGCATGGTTTCTCCTTCGACGGAAACAAACAGAAGTTAGAGGCCGAGCTCTTCGAGCACGGGCAGTTTGGCGCGGACCCAGTCACGGGCCTCAAGGGCGCTGGGAGCGGACAGGGCAAGCGTGGCCAGTTCCTGCGCCTGCTCCAGCGTCACGGTTTTCAGCACAGTCCCGACGGCGGCCAACGAGCGCGCGGTCATGGACAGTGTGGTGACGCCCAAGCCGGTCAGTACGACGGCGAGCGCCGGGTCTGCGGCTGCCTCACCACAGACGCCGACGGGCTTGGCAGAGCCCTCGCGGCCAGAGCTTTCCTGCTCCGCACCTTCAACGGTGAGCTGCACGAGCCGCAGGACGGCAGGCTGCCAGGGGGTGTTGAGTTCCGCGAGGGGTCCGAGCTGGCGGTCCGCGGCCATGGCGTATTGGGTGAGGTCGTTGGTTCCCAGCGAGGCGAAGCCGACTTCGCGCAGCACCGTGGCAGCAGTCAGGGCAGCGGAGGGAACTTCCACCATCACGCCCGGTGTTTGGATTCCGGCGGCCGCACAGAGTGAGGCGAAGCGTCCGGCTTCCGCGGCCGTGGAGATCATGGGGGCCATGACCCAAACGTCTGCCTCGGACTCCGAAGCTGCCCGGGCGATGGCTTCAAGCTGACGCTCCAACACACCCGGTGTGGTGAAGTCGGTGCGGTAGCCGCGGACACCCAGTGCAGGGTTGGGCTCGGTGGCGTCCGTGAGGAAGGGGAGCGGCTTATCGGCGCCGGCGTCAAGGGTGCGGAGGACAACTTTCTTGCCCGGGAACGCGTCGAATACGGCCTTGTAGGCTGCGGCTTGCTCGTCCACGGAGGGTTCGGTGTCCCGCTCCAGGAAGCAGAACTCCGTGCGGAACAGGCCGACGCCTTGGGCGCCCAAAGCGGCAGCAGCCACTGCGTCCTTGGCTCCGCCCACATTGGCGAGGAGCGGCACCAAATGGCCGTCCGCCGTCGTGCCATTTCCGTCGAATGCGGCAAGAGTGGCGGAGGTTTCCGCCCAGGCCGTAGCGGCGGCGCGGTGTTCGTCAGTGGGCGAAACGGCAACGAAGCCTGCCGCGCCGTCCACGTACACCTCGGTTCCATCCGCGATGTCGTCAACACCATGGGCTGCAACCACGGCGGGCAGGCCGAGCGAACGCGCAATGATGGCCGTGTGGGACTGCGGGCCGCCACCTGAGGTCACCAGCGCCTGCACCACCGCGGGATTCAGTGTTGCGGTGTCGGCGGGAGCGAGGTCCTCGGCCACCAGGATGAAGGGCGTATCAGAGGCGGGGATGCCGGGAGCGGGGACGCCGCGAAGTTCGGCCACGATGCGCGCGCGCACATCCAGGACGTCCGTGGCACGCTCGGCCATATAGCCGCCCAGGTTGTGCAGCATTTCGGAGACGGACGCACCGGCTTCCCAGATGGCCCTCTCAGCTGAGGAGCCAGCGTTGATGAGCTTGCTCGCAGACTTCAGGAGCATGGTGTCTTTGGCCATGAGGGCTGTGGCTTCGAGGACAGCTTTGCCGTCGCCGGAGGCGCTGTCCGCACGTCCCTTGAGCTCATCATGGACGGCCTGCGCAGCCGCTTTCAAGCCCGCGACGGCGTCTTCCGGGCTCACGTCCGTAGCCAATCGTTCTCCCGACGGCGGCTCACTCACCGGCTTGGGCATCTGGCGGACGGAACCAATGATGCGGCCAGGGCTTACCCCTACTCCTTGGAAATTCTGCACTGAATCCTCTGTTCCTGCTTGTTGGTTCAGGCCCGCCGGCGACGGCACCGGGAGCCTCGAAAACTAGCCTACAAAATTCCTTTGTGAGCCACTTCATATAGCAACGCTATAGGTGCTAGGGTAGCGGTTATGAGTTTCGATGACCAGCTTCCGCCTAAAATTCGGTTGCTTCGCGCAGCTGCCGAATTGCTGGCGAATTCGGAGGGGTCAGCGGTCTCGACGCGCCAGATCACCAAGCTTGCAGGGGTCACGGCGCCCACGCTCTACCACCACTTTGGCGACAAAGAAGGCCTGTTCGACGCCGTCGTATCAGCCGGATTTGAAGAGTATGTGGCGGGGGAGCGGGATTTTGCACCGTCCGGGGAGCCCTTGGAAGACGTCAGGCGAATGTGGGATAACCACGTTCAGTTCGGACTGAGCCAACCCCATCTTTACCTGGTCATGTTCGGCAACATCAGGCCGGAGAGTCGCCCGGCAATCGTGGCCGATGCTGAAGCGCTCCTGGAGGAAATGCTGAACAAGGCCGCCATCTCCGGCCAGATCAACGTGCCGCCCCGGGAAGCGGCGCGCAGCATTCTTGCGGCCAACGTGGGCGTCACGCTCATGCTGATCGCTGAACCGGTGGAGGAACGGAATCTCGAGCTCTCAACCATGACCCGGGATTCCATGATTTTTGCCGTCTCCACGGACACCGCCCGTGGCGCCGCAGCGGAGGACTCCGGTAAGTCCTCGGTAGTTGTTGCGGCAATCGCCCTGAATGCGGCACTGCAGTCCTCGCATTCGGACCAACTATCCAGCTCTGAACTGAAGCTCTTCCTTGAATGGCTTCACCGCATTTCCAGCAGCTCCTAAGGCTGCGCTCTCTCGATCTATATCGACTGACCCCGCGCCGCCGCGGGACACACGTTAGGAATTCACATGGCAACAGAGACAGTTGCGAAGCCCCGCACCAGCGTGCGCGTTGGTGTACAAAAGTTCGGCACCTTCCTGTCCGGCATGATCATGCCCAACATCGGCGCCTTCATCGCCTGGGGCCTCATCACGGCCCTCTTCATCGAGAAGGGCTGGATTCCAGTTGCGGAACTGGGCGGTTTCGGCACCAACGCCGAGGGTGATCCCAACGTGGGAATCGTCGGCCCCATGGTCACGTACCTCCTTCCGATCCTGATCGCCTACACCGGCGGCCGGATGGTTTACGAGGTCCGCGGCGGTGTGGTCGGCGCCATCGCAACCATGGGCGTCATTGCAGGTACGGACGCGCCGATGTTCATCGGGGCCATGATCATGGGCCCGCTGGGTGCCTGGACCATGAAAAAGATCGATGCCCTGTGGGACGGCAAGATCCGCCCCGGTTTTGAGATGCTGGTCAACAACTTCTCCGCCGGTATCTGGGGCGCGCTATTGGCTTTGGGCGGCTTCTACGGCCTTTCCTGGCTGGTCCAGCGTTTCACTGACGGCGCAGGCGCAGTAGTCGGGTTCCTCGTCAACAACGGCCTGCTGCCATTGACCAGCATTTTCATCGAGCCGGCCAAGGTCCTGTTCCTCAACAACGCCATCAACCACGGCGTCCTCACTCCGTTGGGCATCCAGCAGTCGTTGGAACAGGGCAAGTCCATCCTGTTCCTGCTTGAAGCAAACCCCGGCCCGGGCTTCGGCATCTTGCTGGCTTACATGTTCTTCGGCCGAGGCGCCGCGAAGGCTTCGGCTCCCGGTGCTGCAATCATCCACTTCCTCGGCGGTATCCACGAGATCTACTTCCCGTACGTCCTGATGAAGCCGATCATCATCCTTGCTGCCATCGGCGGTGGCATGACGGGCATCGCGACCCTGGCCATCACCAATTCCGGCCTGGTCGCACCTGCCGCGCCTGGTTCCATCATCGCGGTTCTGGCCCAGACGTCCCGCGACAGCTACGTTGGCGTGATTCTCGCCGTCGTTCTGGCCACGGCCGTGTCCTTCGTCATTGCCGCGGTCATCCTGCGAACCTCCAAGAACAAGGGCGAGGACGACCTCTCCGCAGCTACATCCCGCATGGAAGCCATGAAGGGCAAGAAGAGCTCCGTCTCGTCGGCACTGACTGGTAACAATGCCGGCGCCCAGGGTGGCACTGTCCTCACCCGCCCTATCCAGAACATCGTGTTCGCTTGCGACGCCGGCATGGGTTCCAGTGCCATGGGTGCTTCGGTCCTGCGCAACAAGATCAAGGCCGCAGGCTTCCCGGACGTCAAGGTCACCAACTCGGCCATCGCCAACCTCAACGACAGCTACGACGTTGTGGTCACGCACCAGGACCTGACCGAACGCGCCCAGCCGCGGACGGCCAGTGCCGTTCACTACTCGGTGGACAACTTCATGAACAGCCCCGAGTACGACGACATTGTTGAGCTGGTCCGCAGCAGCAACACTGAAGGTTCGGCTTCCCACGCAGGAACGACGGCGGAATCAACCGCCGGAGCGCAGCCCGCCGCTGCTGCAACCGCTACTGCCCCTGCCTCCCACGGCGCGCATGTCGCCGAGCCGGCTGCCGCCGTCGAGGGCCAAGCCGCCGAGGGTAAAGGTGTCCTGCTCCGCGAAAGCGTGGTCCTGAACGGCACTGCAACGGACCGTGACGCAGCGATTGACGAGGCCGGAAAGCTCCTGCTGGACCGTGGTGCCGTTGATGTCAGCTACGTCCACGCCATGCATGAGCGCGAGGAATCCGTGTCCACGTACATGGGCAGCTTCCTGGCCATCCCGCACGGCACCAACGATGCCAAGGAACACATCAACCACTCGGCGGTGTCCATCATCCGCTACCCCGAGGGCATTGACTGGGGCGGCAAGCAAGTGAAGTTCGTGGTTGGCGTGGCCGGCCTCAACAATGAGCACCTCCACATCCTGTCCTCCATCGCAAAGATCTTCACCAACAAGGCCCAGGTGGCCCAGTTGGAGGAAGCAACCACCGTTGATGAAGTCTTGGAGCTGTTCGGAAAGGTCAACGCATAGTGAAGGCAGTCCATTTTGGGGCAGGCAACATCGGGCGTGGCTTCGTGGGGCTGCTGCTTCACGAGGCCGGCTATGAGGTGGTGTTCGCGGATGTTGCGGATGCGCTGATCAGCCAGCTCGCGTCGGCCAGCAGCTACGACGTCCATGAGGTTGGCGAGAACCCGGCGGTCAAGACCGTCACCGGTTTCCGCGCGTTCAACTCGGGTTCGCAGGAAGTCGCTGTTGTGGAGGAAATCTCGACGGCGGATGTGGTGACCACTGCTGTGGGGCCGCACATCCTGAAGTTCGTGGCACCGGTGATCGCCCGCGGTCTGGCAGCCAGGCCCACGGACTTGCCACCTCTGCAGGTCATGGCTTGCGAGAACGCCATCAACGCCACGGATCTCCTGCACACGGAGATCCGGGCGGCTTGGGACGACTCCGCCGGGGACTTGGACGCCGTCGCGGTTTTCGCCAACACGGCGGTGGACCGCATCGTCCCGAACCAGGCGCCGGGCCAGGGCCTGGATGTCACGGTTGAGACCTTCTATGAGTGGGTCATTGACCGCACGCCGTTTGATGGCAACGCGCCGGTGATCCCGGGGGCCACGTTCGTGGACGAGCTTGGCCCGTACATCGAACGCAAGCTGTTCACGGTGAACACCGGCCATGCTTCGGCGGCGTACTTTGGTTATCAGGCCGGCTTGGAGAAGATCTCCGATGCCATGGCGGATCCGGCCGTGGCTGTGAAGGTCCGGGCAGTGCTGGAGGAAACCAAGGAACTTTTGGTGGCGAAGCACGGGTTCGTGGAGGCAGAGCAGGAAGCGTACGTGCAGAAAATCCTGTCCCGCTTCACTAACCCGCACCTGCCCGATACGGTGAACCGAGTGGGCCGGGCGCCCCTGCGGAAGCTAAGCCGGCATGAGAGATTTGTTGGCCCTGCCGCAGAATTGGCTGAACGTGGCGTGACGCCGGTGGCCCTCCTCGAGGCGATGTCCGCAGCCCTCCGTTTCGACGACGGCAACGACGACGAAGCCGTGGAACTCGCCAACTTGCTGACCGAACTGGACGCGGCTGCCGCCGTCGAACGCATCACGGAGCTTACGCCGTCGCACCCGCTGTTCCCGGCCGTCCAAAAGCTCGTGGAGGATCGTCAGGCGGAAGCGTAAACACTCCGACGTGACGTCATAAAGGCTCTCCGGCGGGAGAAAAATAAGTGAGTTCGATCACTTTTACCCGCTGGAGAGCCTTTCGGTTTTGAAGTTAGTCTCACCTTACTAATAGAGTCAAAAGCAATTAGGCAACACATCTATGACTTATTAGCGAGTGGAGTACCGGCATGAAAAAGAGGCTGTCGAGCTACATCGGAGCACTGGCTGCAGGCGCTGCCTTGCTGGCCGTTACGGCATGTGGAGGCGGGGCAACGGCGTCCTCGCAGCCCGAGGAAGCCAGCACCATCACCATCGAACACGCCCAGGGCTCCACCTCCAACGTTCCCGTGAACCCGGCCAAGGTTGTCACGTTCGATCTCGGCGTTTTGGACACCATGAACGCGCTCGGCGTCGAACCCACCGGTGTTCCCGAAGCAAGCTACCCCGAGTCACTGAAGAAGTTCTCCGAGGCAAAGTACGCCAAGGTCGGTTCTCTCAAGGAACCCGATTTCGAAGCCGTCAGCTCCGCCGCTCCGGACCTCATCATCGTCTCCGGCCGCACCGCCGGCGCCTATGAGGAACTGAGCAAGATCGCACCTACCATCGACCTCTCCGTTGACGCTGCCAAGCCCATGGAAAGCTTCAAGGCTCAGACCGAGAAGCTCGGCAAGATCTTCAAGAAGGAAGACGAAGTCGCTGCCAAGCTCGCAGAGATAGACAAGACGGTCGCGGACACCAAGACCAAGGCTGCTTCGGCTGGCAAGGGCCTGATCGTTCTTACCTCGGGTGGCGAAGTCACGGCATACGGTGCCGGCTCCCGCTTCGGCATCATCCATGACGTCCTGGGCGTTCCGACCGCCGCCGACGTCAAGGCCGAGGGCTCCCACGGCGAGGCCGTTTCCTTCGAGTACATCAAGGAAACCAACCCGGACATCCTCTACGTCATCAACCGCGACACCGCCGTCGGCACAGCAGGCTCCACCGCCAACCCGATTCTGGACAACGAGCTCGTGAAGTCCACCAACGCTGCCAAGAACAACAAGATCGTCAACCTGGATCCTGCTGGTTGGTACATCGTTGGCTACGGCTTGAACAACGTTCAGGCCATGGTCACGGCAGTGGCCGATTCCGTCGCCTAATACCGCATCACCTGAAATCCTGACGTGACAACTACAGTCGTGCGCCCCACGGCAACAGCAAGCCGCAACCGGACTGGCGAAACCGCCCGCCTGGTTGCGGCTGCTGCCGTTGTGCTGGTGATCGCCGTCGGCAGCATCTTCGTTGGGGTCAGTGACGTCTCACTGCCTGCCTTGTTGGCGAACGACGCCGGTGCCTGGGAGATTTTTTGGGTCTCCCGGGTGCCGCGCACGTTGGCTGTGGTCCTGGCGGGGATGGCCGTCGCCGTTGCCGGGTTGATCATGCAACTCATGGCCCGGAACCGCTTTGTTGAGCCCTCCACAGTAGGCACCGTGGAGTCGGCGACACTCGGCATCCTGGTGGTCACCGTGCTGGCGCCGGACTCTCCGATCCTCATCAAGATGCTGGTGGCTTCCGTGTTCGCCGTTCTGGGCACTGCTCTGTTCCTGGCCATCCTCCGCAGGCTGCCGGCCCGGAACACGCTGCTCATTCCACTGGTGGGCATCATGCTTGGCGGCGTCATAGCGGCAGTCACTACCTTCTTCGCCTACCGTTTTGACCTCCTCCAAACCCTCAGCAACTGGATGATCGGTGACTTCTCCGGCGTGCTTCGTGGCCGGTATGAACTGCTGTGGATTGTGGCTGTGCTGGTGTTGGTGGGCCTCTTTGCTGCTGACCGCTTCACCGTTGCCGGCATGGGCCAGGATTTCACCACCAACCTGGGCCTCAACTATGCCCGCACCATGCGGCTCGGCCTGATGATCGTTTCGTTGATCTCGGCTGTCGTGGTTACCACGGTGGGGGCCGTGCCATTCCTCGGCCTGGTGGTCCCCAACATCGTCTCCTTGCTGTTCGGCGACAACCTCCGCCGGGCTGTGCCGTGGACCGCCCTTTTTGGAGCGGCGTTCGTGCTGGTCTGCGACATCATCGGCCGGACCATCCGATTCCCCTACGAGGTTCCAGTGGGCATGGTCATGTCAGTCCTTGGCGCCATCCTCTTCCTCTTCCTGCTCCTGAGGAAACGCAATGCCTGAAACTTCCGTGACGCCCGAATCCTTGGCGCCTGGCGCTCCCGTTTCCGGCCGCATGCGCTGGTTCACTCCTAAACGCTGGCGCGACGCAATCCGCAGCACCCCGCCGGGACTGGTCATCGCCATCTTGGCGATTGCCGCCGTCGTGCTTGTTGCTGTTTTCCTGACGATAGACCTCAAGGGCAACATCGCGTATGTGCTGCCGCGTCGGGCCATCAAAGTGTCCGCGATGCTGCTGGTGGCCGTAGCGGTTGGAGTGTCCACCCTGCTGTTCCAGACCGTAACGGCCAACCGCATCCTGACGCCGTCCATTATGGGCTTCGATGCCCTCTACATCCTGGTGCAGACCGCCCTGGCGTTCGTTGCCGGTGCCGCGACGCTGGCGACCGCTCCTTCCACGCTCAAGTTCGGGGTGGAGATCCTGCTGATGGTGGGATTCAGTGCGTTCCTTTACCGGTGGATGTTCACCGGTGCCACGCGATCTTTGCATCTGCTGTTGCTCGTGGGGATCGTGCTGGGCACGTTGTTCCGCGGTTTTTCCTCGCTCCTGCAGCGACTCATGGAACCCAGCGAGTTCATCATCCTCCAAGATTTGTTCTTCGCCAGTTTCAACAACGTGGATCCAGGGCTACTGGGTGTTTCCGCTGTACTGATTGCCCTTGTATGCGTTGCTGTGTGGCGCATGCGGCACACTTTGGACGTGTTGGCGCTGGGCCGTGAAGTGGCTATCAACGTGGGCGTCGATCACAAGCGCGTGGTGATGCGGGTGCTGCTCGCGTGCTCACTGCTCGTGGCGATTTCCACAGCGTTGGTGGGTCCCGTGACGTTCTTCGGCCTCCTGGTTGTCAGCCTCGGTTACCAGCTATGCCGCGGATTCCGGCACGCTTGGCTCCTGCCGATCGTGGTCTTGATTGGAGCGATCGCACTGGTGGGCGGCCAGTTGTTACTGGAGCGGGTGTTCGGGTTCGCCACTGCCCTGAGCGTGATCATCGAGTTCACGGGCGGCATCCTCTTCCTCTACCTGTTGTTGAAAGGCTCACTGAAATGACCACTGTTATGACCTGGGTCCGTCCATGATTACCGTCCGCAACGTGACCAAGCGCTACGGCGGCATCACAGTGCTGGATGACGTGTCCTGCGAGATTCCCCGCGGCGGCATCACGTCCATCATCGGTCCCAACGGGGCAGGCAAGTCCACGCTGCTCTCCCTGATCAGCCGACTCCAGCCCATGGACGCCGGGGGAGTGTCTGTTGCCGGCCTGGATGTCACGGCGACGCCCAGCAAGGAACTGGCCAAGACCATGGCCATCCTCCGGCAGGAAAACCACCTGACCATGCGTCTCACGGTCCGCGACCTCGTGGCGTTCGGGCGCTTCCCGCACAGCGGTGGCCGGCCTACGGTTGAGGATCTCGAGCACGTTGACGAGGCCATCCGCCAGCTGGACCTCACATCCATGGCGGACAAGTTCGTGGACGAGCTGTCCGGCGGTCAGCGTCAACGAGCCTACATTGCGATGGTCCTTGCGCAGGACACTGAATACCTGTTGCTCGACGAGCCGCTCAACAACCTGGACATGAAACACTCCGTGGAAATGATGCGGCTGCTGCGGCGTTTGGCCGATGAGCTCGGAAAGACAATCGTGTTGGTGGTCCACGACATCAACTTCGCGTCCTGTTACTCGGACACCATTTTGGCCATGAAAAACGGCCGCCTCATCCATCAGGGCAGGCCCTCGGACATCATGCGTGCGGGGATGCTGCACGACGTCTACGACATCGATATCCGCATTGAGGAGATCGACGGCAACCGCATCGGCGTGTACTTCGCCTGAAGCTCCTGCTTGGTCAGGGTGTGCTTGCTCCGATGAAGGTCAGCAACCTTACTTTCGAGGGAAAAGGCTGCTACTTTGGCAGCATCGCTGATGTGGATCGCCGGACCGGACCGTGGCCCGGCAGCGGAAAACAGGAGGTATCTTCAGTGAACGACACCCCTCAGCACAATGAACTGCCCTTGGCTGACTACGATCACATCCCCAGTGGAACCTTGCCGTCCCGCATCTCGGGCCTTGACCAGGGGGGAATCGAGCAGCTCCTCAGCTACGAGCGCGCCCATGGCAACAGGCTCCCGGTCGTCCAAATTTTGGAGCACCGGCTGGATGCACTCAAGAACGGTGCTGAGCCCAGCGGGACCACCTCGCCCAGCACTCCCGAAGTCAGCAGGACCAGTACGGGTTCACCCGTCAGCCCGGCAACGTCCGGCCCGCCGATAAACCCGCCGTCACAAGGCGTTCCCACCAATCCTTCCCAGCCGCGGTGATGTGAAAGGTGAGGTGAATTAAACGCCGACGTCGGCACCCATGCCCGGGTGCCGACGTCGTGGTTTCTGTGTGTTCCAGCGTTAGCGCGCTGCTGCGGTTTCGCCTTCAGCCATCGCTTTCCACTCGGCCACGCGGGCCTGATGCAGGGGCGACTTGCGGACCACAGCGTACGCGATGCCGAGGATGGCGAACCAGATGGGCGTCACCAGCAGCGCGGTGAGCGTGTCGGGCTGCGTGGTCAGGGCCCACACGAGGAACGCGAAGAACGCGAACACCACCCACACCATCGGGATGCCGCCGGGCATCTTGAACGGCGAGGCCGCGTGCTGATCGGGGCGGCGTTTGCGGTACACGAGGTAGCTGGCCAGGATGATCGACCAGACGAACATGAAGCAGACGGCGGACACGGTGGTCACCATGTCGAACGCCACGCCAACGTCCTTGCCTGCGTAGAGAAGCGCGACGCCGGCCAGCAGCAGGACGCAGGAGAGGAACAGTGCGTTCTGGGGTACTTTGCGGCTGGAGAGGCGGCCGAAGAGCTTGGGTGCGTCGCCGTCGTGGGCCAGACCGTACACCATGCGGGACGTGGAGTAGATGCCCGAGTTGGCCGAGGACATGGCCGAGGTGAGCACTACGAGGTTGACCACGGTTGCCGCCATGCCGAGGCCGGCGAGCGAGAACATGGCAATGAAGGGGCTCTGGCCAGCCTTGAATTCGGTCCACGGGGTGACGGACATGAGGATGATGAGGGCGCCCACGTAGAAGAGCATGACGCGCAGGGGAATGGCATTGATGGCGCGGGGGAGGTTGTGCTCCGGGTTCTTCGTTTCAGCGGCGGCAGTGCCCACCAGCTCGATGCCCACGAACGCGAAGACGGCGATCTGGAAACCGGCCACGAAGCCCATGAATTCCTTGGGGAAGAAGCCGCCATGGCTCCAGAGATTGGTGAAGCTCGCGGTGCCTGCGTTGGACTGGAAGCCGGTGAAGATCATCACCAGGCCCACCACGATCAGTGCCACGATGGCCACGATTTTGATGAGGGCGAACCAGAATTCGGTCTCACCGAAGGCCTTCACGGTGGGCAGGTTGAGGAGAAGCAGGATGATGATGGTGGCAATGCCCGGGATCCAGAGCTGGATTCCTGGCCAAAGTTCGTTGGCGTAGCCCGCAATCGCGATGACGTCGGCCACTCCGGTGACCACCCAGCAGAACCAGTAGGTCCACCCGGTGAAGAAGCCTGCCCAAGGACCAAGAAGGTCTCCTGCGAAGTCGCTGAAGGACTTGTAGTTCAGGTTGGAAAGCAGCAGTTGGCCCATGGCCCGCATGACGAAGAACAGCATGAAACCGATGATCATGTACACGAAGATCACGGAGGGGCCGGCGACGGAGATGGTTTTGCCGGAACCCATGAAGAGGCCGGTTCCGATTGCGCCGCCGATGGCCAGGAGTTGGATGTGGCGGTTGCTGAGCGAGCGTGACAGGTGCGGCTCGCTGTCCCTGCTGGAGACGTGGAGCTTCCCCTGTGTTGTCTGATCGGACATTAGTTCAAGAACCCTTCGAAGGACCCGCCAAAATGGTGACGGCCGTTACAAATCTGTTCGATAAAGCTATAGCTAATGTCTGACTAATGGCGAATCGGTCTGCATGGCGAAAGCTCCCTTGTGGAGAAAAGGGAGCTTAGGCCGTTGTTTTGGCTTGATGAATCACTAGGCGATCTGGCGCTTGTAGGCAGCTGTGGCAAACGCATAGGCGACGATGAGGATCCCCAGGCACCAAGCCAGGGCCACCCAAATGTCGCCGCCCACCGGGCGTTGTGCGAACAGGTCCTGGATGGTGTTCACGATTGACGTCACCGGCTGGTTTTCGGCGAACCAGCGGACCGGCCCGGGCATGGTCTCCGTCGGAACGAAGGCCGAGCTGATGAATGGCAGGAAGATCAGTGGGTAGGAGAACCCGCCCGCGCCATCCACCGACTTCGCTGAGAGGCCCGCGATGATCGCAATCCACGTCAACGCCAGCGTGAAGAGTGCCAGGATGCCTGCCACGGCCAGCCAGTCCAGCACGTTGGCCGAAGTGCGGAAACCCATGAGGAGTGCCACCAGAACGATGATCACCAGCGAGAGTCCGTTGGCCACCAGCGACGTCAGCACGTGCGCCCAGAGAATCGAAGAGCGTGCGATCGGCATCGACTGGAACCGCTCGAAGATGCCGCTCTGCATGTCAGTGAACAGCCGGACGGCCGTGTAAGCGATGCCGGAGGCGATCGCAATCAACATAATGCCCGGAAGCAGGTAGTTTACGTAGTTCTCGGTGTCGGTCCTGATGGCTCCGCCGAACACGTAGACGAACAGCAGCATCAGGGCGATAGGCGTGATCGCAGTGGTGATGATGGTGTCCACGCTCCGGAAGATGTGCCGCATGGAACGGCCCAGCAGGACCGAGGTGTCTGCGAAGAAGTGGGTGCTCATGACCTGTCCTTTACTGACTCGTTGGTACCCGATTGGGCATTGGCGTTGGCACCCGTTCCTACCAGGGCCAGGAAGATGTCCTCCAGGCTCGGCTGCTTCTCCACGTATTCCACCTTGGCCGGCGGCAGCAGCTGCTTGAGCTCGGCGAGGGTGCCATTGGCGATGATGCTGCCCTCATGCAGAATGGCAATGCGGTGGGCGAGCTGCTCGGCTTCGTCCAGGTACTGTGTGGTGAGCAGGACCGTGGTTCCTTTTTTGGCGAGGTTCTTGATGATCTGCCATACCTCCAGCCGGGCCTCCGGGTCGAGGCCGGTAGTCGGTTCGTCCAGAAAGATCACCTTCGGATTGCCGATCAGGCTCATGGCAATGTCCAGGCGGCGGCGCATGCCGCCCGAGTACGTAGCCACCTTGCGGGAGCCGGCCTCGGTGAGGCTGAACTGCGCCAGCAGATCCTCCGCGATTCCGCCTGGGTTCTTCAAGTGACGCAGCTTCGCCACCAGGACCAGGTTCTCCTTGCCGGTCAGGACTTCATCCACGGCGGCGAACTGTCCGGTAAGGCTGATGGACTGCCTTACTTGGAGCGACTCTGTTGCAACGTCAGAGCCTTCGACGGCGGCCGAGCCGGCGTCCGCCTTCAGCAGTGTGGACAGGATCTTCACCATGGTGGTCTTGCCCGCTCCATTGGAGCCCAGCAGGGCAAAGATGCTGCCGGGCTCTACCTCAAAGTCCACTCCCCGGAGCACATGGAGGTCCTTGTACGACTTTTCAATACCTTCTACACGGATTGCCGGGGCAGTCATAATCCCGCCTCCTTCGCTTTGTCGATTGCCTTGGTAAGGCGTTCGCGTTCCTTGTCGATCCAGCGCTTACCGCCGTAGGCCTGGGCGAAGCTTTCGGCGAATTCGATGGGATCGTCACCCACGATTTCGTTCACGGGCGTGCCGTCGATTGCGGCCCGCTCCCACAGGTCAGCCAGGTCGGTGAACATCTGCACCATGGTGTCGCCCTCAGTCACGCCGCCGTAGTACATCAGGTACCGGTTGAAGGCGGTGGCCACGGTCAGGTAGGGCTCAGGCAGGGCATTCATCCTGGCCTTGGCTTGCTTGTACTGCTTCTTCTGCTCGAGTGATCCGGTGACCAGTTCGATCCATTTCGCTGCCATGTTATTTTCCTTCCTTGCGGAGCTCTTCAATCCGTCCGGACAAGAAGCTCCAGGTGTTCCAGAATTCGTTCAGTTCCTTTTCGCCCTGTGTGTTGAGCGTGTACACCTTGCGGGGTGGCCCTTTTTCGGACGGGCGCTTCTCAACGTCCACCAGCCCCTTTTGCTCGATCCTGACCAGCAGCGCGTACACGGTGCCTTCAGCGATCTCGGTAAATCCTTGCTCCCGGAGCAGCGTGGTGATTTCGTACCCGTACGCTGCCTTTCCGGTCAGGAGGGCCAGAACAATGCCCTCCAATGTGCCTTTGAGCATCTCCGTCATTTGCTTGCCCATCGGACACCTCCCTCGCTACTCAGTATTACTAGCTACCACTACATAGTACAACTAGGTACCGGTACTTAGCAATACTGAGTTCCGGGGGTTTGTTCTGTCGGATGGCAAGCTGTGGTGGTGACTACTCAATCCGGTGCCGTGCCCACCTTGTTTACCGCCGCCGTCGAGCATGGAACCTTCACGCTCAGGCGTGCCCGGAAGGGCGACGTGCCGCGGATCCTCGCGTTACTGGCCGACGATCAGCTGGGCGCTACCCGCGAAAGTGCCGATGATTTAGTGCCGTACGAGCGGGCTTTTGACGCGATCGACGCCGACCCTGCGCACCTTCTGGTGGTGGGCGAACTCGACGGCGATGTTGTGGCTACCTTCCAGCTCAGCTACATCCCGGGCCTCTCGCGCAAGGGGTCCTGGCGGGCGCAGATAGAGGCGGTGAGGGTTTCTGAGGTGTTGCGGGGACAGGGTGTGGGTGCGCTCATGATCCGGTGGGCTATTGAGCAGGCCCGGGAGCGTGGCTGCTCGCTCGTGCAGCTCACCACGGATAAGTCCCGGGTTGCCGCTCATCGTTTCTATGAGCGGCTGGGCTTTGTTGCCAGCCACGAGGGCATGAAGCTGACGCTGTAAACCGGGGTGTCCCGAGCTTGTTCGCCTGACGCTGGCCCGGTCCCGCGCTTGTTCGCACGGCGTGCCGCAAAGCGGAGGGATGGGCGGACGGGATGTGGATTCGTTGGGCTCTTGGTACCTGCAATGGGCCCAGGGTCAGGTTGTTTTCCACATAGGCAGATTCCAGCCTTATGCGGACCTGTGCCCGCTGGAAGAGTTGGGCCATGGAGACAATTCGAGAGTGGCGAGGCGTTGACACCGGTTCATTTGCCTCCGGGGTTGGGAACAAGGCCGGCGAGTCCGCGCTTGGTGTTTCGGCTCTCTTCACGCTGCTGAGGGATTTTCGCCTTGGTTCTTCCAGCGCTCAGCTGATTGACCAGCTGCGTGGGTTAGAGGAGGTGAAATCTGCTATTACCAGTGTCCAGGCTCGTGCCGCGGTGGCGTTGGATCTTGCGCAACGGCGTGAGCAGGCAGTCGCTGGTGTTCCCGCTTCGGAGCAGGGGCAAGGTGTTGCCGCTCAGCTTGCGTTGGCCCGGCGTGAATCGCCGAACCGAGGCTCCCGTCTCCTTGGAGTCGCGAAGGCGTTGGTCACCGAGATGCCACGCACCATGGCCGCGTTGGAATCGGGCCAGCTCAGTGAATGGCGCGCAACCTTGCTCGTAAGAGAGACAGCCTGCCTCTCCTTGGAGGATCGGCGGGCCGTGGACCAAGAACTCGCGCCTGATGCGGGCACCTTCGAGGGCGCCGGTGATAAAGCAATCATCGCCGCCGCCAAAGCCGCCGCCTATCGGCGCGATCCCCGTTCCGTTGCCCAGCGCGCGAGTCATGCCGCCACGGAGCGAACAGTGACCCTGCGCCCGGCAACAGACAGCATGACTTACCTGACTGCACTGCTTCCTGTATCCCAAGGGGTTGCCGTCTATGCCGCGCTTACCCGTAAGGCAGACTCTGCACGTTCCGGTGGGGACTCCCGGATCCGCGGACAAGTCATGGCGGATACCCTCGTCGAACGCATCACGGGGAGGCGTGGCGGGATTGGCGGCGTCGACCTCGAGATCATTATGACGGACCGCGCGCTGTTGCAGGGGGACAGTGAGCCTGCCCGGCTTAAGGGCTACGGGATAGTCCCGGCGGCGTGGGCAAGAGCCTTGGTTGGTGCTGGAGGTGCTGCCCCATCCGGCGGCGAACGGGCGTCCGCGACGGGCGGTAGTCCGGCACCGAAGAAGGACGAGGAGTTTGCCGTGTGGCTTCGTCGCCTCTATACAGCGCCGTCCACGGGGGAGCTCATCACCATGGACTCCAAGGCGCGGCTCTTCCCGCCGAGGTTGAGGCGTTTTATCGAAGTCCGGGACGACACCTGCCGCACGCCTTACTGCGACGCGCCCATCAGGCATATCGATCACGTTGTCCCGTGGCATTCAGGTGGTACCACATCCGTAAACAACAGTGCTGGGCTCTGCGAAGCATGCAACCACACCAAGGAAAACCCTGGATGGGCGGCAAAACAGCTGGTCGAAGATGTCCACACGCTGGAAGTCAGCACACCAACAGGGCATAGCTACCGATCGTCCGCACCGCCCTTGCCTGGGCACGTGCGCAGGCCCCCTTCGCCAGTGAGGGCTTGACTATTAGGTACCCTAACTATTAGGGTACCTAAGTATGAGTACCTTTGATCCCCGGCTACTTGATCTTGCGCAGGAATTTCGCGAGTCACTACGACTCGGTGTGTACATGTTCCGACGTCTCGATCCTGAAGGTGACCTTACGGCCGCGCAACTCAGCCTGCTGTCCATGATTTCCGACGGCGGTCTACGCGTGGGCGATATCGCCAAGAACCTGGGCATCAAAGTCCCCAGCGCTACGGAGCAAATCATCAAGCTTGAGCGTTCAGGCCTGGTCACCCGCCAGCAGGATCCTGACGATTCACGAGCCGTCCAGGTGGTCATCACCGTAGCCGGCACGTCCGCCGTCGCCTCTGCCAACCAGCGGCGCAACGCCATGGTGGCTGAGCTGCTGCAGGACCTCAGCCAAGACGAAATTGAACATCTCGCAGCCGCCTTGCCCGTGATCGCCAAGCTCAACAGCTCGTTCCAAAACTAAGAAAACCAGCACGACTAAGAAAAACCCGCACCGACAAGGAGCCATTGAATGTCACGCCAGTTGGCTGACGCTTCAGCAAGCGCCGAAACAACCACTGAAACCGTCTTGGAAGCTGAGAAAGTTTCCTTCCTCAAACAGCCCAAGGCGGTGTGGGCCACTGCGCTCGCGGCCGTTTTCGCCTTCATGGGCATCGGGCTCGTCGATCCGATTCTTCCGGCTATAGCCAAGAACCTTGAGGCATCCACCAGTGAAGTCTCGCTGCTGTTCACTAGCTACTTCCTGGTGACGGCGATCGCCATGTTGATCAGTGGATTCGTGTCCTCAAGGATCGGTGGGAAGAAGACCCTGCTGATCGGGTTGGCGATCATCGTGGCGTTTGCGTCTTTGTCCGGCCTTTCCGGCAGCGTTGAACAACTGGTGGGGTTCCGGGCGGGCTGGGGTCTTGGTAATGCCTTGTTCGTTGCAACCGCGTTGGCAGTGATCGTGGGGGTGGCCAGTGGTGGTACCGGGACGGCCATCATCCTTTATGAAGCAGCACTTGGTTTAGGCATCTCGCTGGGCCCCCTGCTTGGCGCCCTCCTTGGCGGCTGGCAGTGGCGCGCACCGTTTTTCGGCACCGCAGTGCTCATGGCCGCGGCCTTCATCGCGCTGCTCGCATTGTTGCCCAAAACGCCGCCTCCCGCTAAGAAGTCCCGCCTCAGGGATCCGCTGGTGGCTCTCGGGCATAAAGGCCTCCGCACTACTGCCGCCAGCGCGTTGTTCTACAACTACGGCTTCTTCACCATCCTCGCCTTCACCCCCTTCATCCTGGGCATGGACGCCTATGGCATCGGGGGAGTGTTCTTCGGCTGGGGTGTAGCTGTTGCCGTATTCTCTGTGTTCGTGGCTCCCGTGCTGCAGAAGCGGTTCGGGGCCGTCAAAGTCCTGACCGGAACATTAGCGGCGCTGATGCTCGACCTGATTGGCTTGGGACTGGCCGCTGGGCACTCGGTGACGGCCGTCGTCGTGCTTGTCATCGTGGCAGGTGCCCTTCTGGGAATCAACAACACGGTTTACACGGAACTGGCCATGGGTGTCTCTGATTCCCCGCGCCCCGTTGCATCCGCCGGCTACAACTTTGTCCGCTGGATGGGTGGCGCGCTTGCACCATTCGCAGCAGCCCAGCTGGGGGAGCACTTCGGCCCGCAGGTCCCATTTTTCGCTGGTGCCGTTGCCATGGTTATCGCCATCCTGGTCGCTTTCGGAGGACGCGCCTACCTGAAATCCCACGAACCGCACTTGGTCTAACCGGTTACGAAACACAAAAAGCCCGGCGGAACTGAACTGATCAGAATCTGCCGGGCTTTTTGGTGAACTACTTGGCTTCGTCCGAGGTAACCGGCAGCGGCGCTACTGGTGCCCCCTTTGGAACAAACAAGGTTTCAGCCTGTTCCAAGGACATACCGTTCGTCTCGGGCACCTTGAACATGACAAAGAAGAACGACGCCGCCGCGAAGGCTGCGTACATTGCGTACGTCAGGGGCAGCGAACCTGCTGCCATGATGGGGAAGCTGAGCGTGATGGCAAAGTTCGCGATCCACTGCGCAGCGGCAGCCAGCCCGAGGGCCCGGGCGCGGATGCGCGACGGGAAGATTTCGCCCAGCAGCACCCATACGAGCGGACCCCACGAGGCACCAAAGCTGATGACGAAGACGTTGGCAGCCACAAGGGCCACCGGGCCCCAAGCGCCCGGAAGGCTGATCTCGGAGCCGGTGCCAACAGCAGAGGAGAACGCCAGCGCCATAACGCCCAGGGATGCGGCCATGCCGATGGAGCCGGTCAGAAGGATGGGGCGGCGGCCGATCCGGTCCACCAAAGCGATGGCCACCAGGGTCACCAGGATGTTCGTGACGGACGTGGCGACGGAGATCGTCAGGGAGTCCTTTTCCTGGAACCCGACGGCCTTCCACAGCGTGGTGGAGTAGTAGAAGATAACATTGATGCCAACGAACTGCTGCAGCACGGACAGGATGATGCCGATCCAGACCACTGGGAGCAGGCCGAACCTGTTACCTCGGAGCGAGCCCTTCTTGGTGGAGAGCTTTTCCTGTTGGATGGATTCCTGGATCTCGCGGATGTGGCGTTCGATGTCATCGCCGGGGATGAGTTTATTGAAGATGGTGCGGGCTTGCTCTTCCTTGCCGTTGAGCACCAGGAAGTGCGGGGACTCCGGGAGGCGGAAAGCGATCCAGCCGTACACCGCGGCGGGCAAGGCGCAGGCGATAAACATCCAGCGCCAGGCTTCAATGCCCAGCCACAACGTGCCGTCCGCACCGCCAGCCGAATTTGCGAGCACAGCGTCGGAGAGCAGGGCTGCAAAGATGCCGGTGGTGATGGCGAGCTGCTGAAGCGATGCCAAGCGGCCACGTACGTGCCGTGGAGAAATTTCTGAGATGTAAGCCGGGGCAATGACCGAGGCAAGCCCGATGCCCAGGCCGCCCACCAGCCGCCAGAAAATGAGGTCCCAAACGCCGAACGCAAGACCGGTTCCCACCGCGCTCACCAGGAAGAGCAATGCGCCGATCTTCATGGCGGGGATGCGGCCGTACCGGTCCGCAATCTTGCCGGCGAAGTAGGCACCGGCGGCACAGCCCAAAAGGGCGACGGCCACGGCGAAGCCTGTTAGCGCTTCGCTCATGACGAACTCGTCCGCCATCGCATCCACGGCACCGTTGACCACGGACGAATCGAAACCGAAGAGGAAGCCGCCCACGGCACCGGCGACGGCCAGGCCGATCACCTTCCGTGAAACAGGTGGCGCGCCTTCGGTGCTGGAACTGGACATGGGTCTCCCTTGGGGAATGGGGTTTTGGGAAGCGAAGTGCGGGGTCGTCGTCGGCTGTCCGACGGGGACGCCGGTGCACTCGCGCTACACAGTGTGGCACGTCATATCCGCCAAGTTCCAGTCAAGTGACGGACGTGACATGCATTCAGATCATTAACGCAACACCGCCTGTCTGGTGGCTGGATGTTGGCTGGAAGCCTCCGGAGCGGGTTCCCGGGCCGCCACAGGGGTGCTTGAGTCCACTAATTGAACACAAAGTACGACGACGGTGGCGACTCATGTAGCCAAGCTGAGTGCCGCCGTCGTCACCTTTTCGGTCGCTGGAGGCGCGGCTACGAGAACTCCTCGAGCGCTGCAGTCAGAAGGTCTCCCGGCGCGCCGAGGCGCGTGTGCACTCCGTGGGAAGCCATCAATTCACCGGCGATGACTACTTCCGTTACATCGCTGGCCGTCGCGCTGAAGGCCAATTGCAGCGGCCGGGATCCGGCAGTCCGGGCGGACGCGGGATCAACCACCATTAGGTCGCAGAGGGCACCGAGCTTCAGTGCAGACGAGGCGACGGGTGTGGCCATGGAGCGCGCTGCTCCTTGCGTTGCGGCCAGCAGCAGTTCCCCTGGCGAGAACCTTCCACGCTGCCCACTGCCTAGCCGCTCTCCGTGTTCCAAGGTGCGCATTTCAATCCAGGGATCGATCACCGCATGCTGGTCGGTACCCAAAGCGATAGTGGCTCCGGCATCGGAAAGTTCACGGGCGGGGCCGATCCCGTCCGCGAGGTCGGCTTCCGTGCTGGGACACATCACTATGGTGGTTGATGCTGCGCCCAGCAACGAAATATCCTGCTGCGTAAGGTGCGTGGAATGAACCGCCGAAAGCCTGGAAGACAGTAAGCCGTGGCGTTCCAAGAGACCGGCGGGAGTGGTGCCGTAGGCCTCCAAGCATGCTTGGTTTTCGGCAGGCTGTTCGCTCAGGTGGATGTGAAGGGGAATGTCGCGGGGTAGCTGCTTGGCAACAACCTTCAGCGCCTCTTCCGGCACTGCGCGAACGGAGTGCAGGGCGGCTCCGACGCCCACCCTGTCGGGTGGAAACTCCTGTGCTATTGCGGTCTGGAGGGAACGTAACCGATCCAGCCACGCATTCACATCTGTGTCCCCGAACCTTGCCTGCTCGGGACTGAGCGAGGTACCGATTCCGCCGGACAAATACAAGGTGTCCAGAAGTGTTAGGCGGATCCCTGCTGACATTGCCGCGCGGGCAAGGGCCAACTCCATGGCGTGCGGCTCCAGGTACGCCGTGCCATTGGGTTGGTGGTGGACGTAGTGGAACTCGGCCACGCTGCTGAAACCTGTCACCACCATTTCAGCGAATACGGCAGCAGCGAGCTTCTGGTACTTCTCAGGAGTCAGCTCCGACGCGCTCCGGTACATTTGCTCCCGCCACACCCAGAAATCTCCGCGCCCGTCATGCGTTCTTCCGCGGAGGATCCTGTGGAAGGCGTGCGAGTGTGCGTTGGCAGCGGCGGGGAAGGTGACGCCCATCAGTTTCGTGTCGCCGGATTGGGGCTGCGCGCCGCTTTCCATGGCCGAGATGCGTCCATCGATGGTCTCCACGCGCACGCCCGTAGCTACCTCCGGAAGGCCGGTACCGTCGTCGCCACCGCCGGTGATAATGGCTGTCTCGCACCAGAACGTGCTCACAGGAGTCCTTCCAGAACATCAGCCAACGCAACTGCACCTGCGGAGGCGTCCTCGTCCGCTACGTACTCCTCGGGCGAGTGTGAAATGCCGCTGGGGTTACGGACAAAGAGCATCGCCGAGGGGACGTAGCCGGCCAGTACTCCGGCATCATGCCCTGCGCCGGTTGCCAGCACTGGAGCTCCCGGCAGAAGGTTGGTGATACGACGACTCAGGCCGGCATCAAAGTGCACCGTGTCACTGTAGGACTCTTCAGTGAGGGTCACTGTGCAAGCCTCCGCCGCAGCAACGTCCTGGGCTGCGCGATAAATTGCTTCGATGAGTTGAGCGGTCACGGCGTCGTCGGGATGGCGGGCGTCCAACCAAAGGTCCACGCGCGAGGCGATGACGTTGGTTCCACCAGGAACGGGCGTAAGGCGGCCCACTGTCGCTCGCGCGTCGGGTAGCTTGGCGGCTGTTTCCCGAACGGCCAGGACGATCTGGGCGGCTGCGACCATCGGATCTGCGCGGTCTGCCATGAGTGTGGTGCCGGCGTGGTTGCCTTGGCCGTTGACGCTGATCTTCCAGCGGCCGTGGCCCAGGATTGAACTTCCTACGGCGATGGGAGGACCGCCCTGCCCCAGGCCCTTGCCCTGTTCCACGTGCAGTTCAACGAAGTCGCCAATGCGTCCCATGGCTTCCGAATCCGGGCCTACATGACGGGGATCCAGGCCGTTGGCGCTGGCGACGTCGGCGAAGGAATCGCCGTTGACGTCGCGCAGATTCAGGGCCTTCTCGACGTCGATCGCACCCGTGAGGAGCCGCGAACCCAGGCACGCCACGCCAAAGCGCGACCCTTCCTCCTCCGGAAAAACGGTGACTGCCAACGATCGCGGAGGCTGGAGTCCGCGGGCCTTGAGGATGTCGACGGCGGCCAGCGCGGAAGCGACGCCGAGGGGACCGTCGAATGCGCCCCCGCCGGGCACCGAATCGAGGTGGCTTCCGGTGACCAGGGCGCCCTGGTGGGGCTTTCCCCACCACGCCCAAATAATTCCGTTCCGGTCCGTTTCCACGTCGAGGCCGCGCTGTGCGGCTTGCTCGATGAACCAGTCCCTGAGATCGAGTTCGGGTGTTGTATAGACGGCCCTGGAGTAGCCTCCGCGCACCGCGTCGCGGCCCACATCCTGGATTGAGGCTAGGAGCTGATTGACGGTTTCCACGTTTTCCTCCGATTGAAGACTGCCACCAAGTAAAAACCAGATGCCACCACATGACAAGGGCTTGGAGGACTATTTACGTGGTGGAAACATGGCCGCCGCCACTGAGGGCACCGGGGCGTCTCATAACTGGAACTTCCCGCAATCTTCAGAAATCTCTTGCCATTTAGTGAAAATTGATTTTTACTAAGTGGCAAGACATGGTGATGTAGACCACTTGAAAGCAGGTCAGGCAGTGGCAGCTGATTCTTCCACCCGAACAGTCGAGAGGGCTTTGGCCCTCCTCAGTGCGGTCTGTACTGACGGCTCCATCAGCCTCAGCGACGCAGCACGGGTGGTGGATCTGTCGGCCAGTACCGCGCTCCGCCTCCTCCGCACCTTGGAAGGCAGCGGCTTCGTGACGCGGGACCCCGGGGGCAACTTCCGCCCGGGGGCCAGTGTCATTCAGCTGGGAGCGCTGGCATTGGGCCAGGAGTCCTTGGTGTCGCTTTGCACACCGCACATGAAGCGGCTTGTGGCTGAGACAGGCGAGTCCTGCTACTTGAGTATTCCCGGTCCTGGGGAAACCGGAATCTACATTGCCATCGTCGAAGGTACCCGCTCTGTCCGGCACACCAGCTGGGTGGGCAGGAGCATCCCGCTGGAAGGGTCCGCCGCTGGCAAGGTGCTGACAGGCGGACAAAACGGTCGCGGTTACGCCATTGTGCGGAGCGGCGTCGAAGACGACATAACGGCCGTCGCTGCACCCATTGTGATCGGCGGCCGAACAGTGGCAGCCCTCAGCATCGTGGTGCCTAGCTACCGCTTGGACGAGGCGAAGGCCCACACAATTGGCGAGGAACTGGTGAAGGTAGCCGACAACATCCTCGTGGAACCCGACGGAAACCATGAAGTGCCCCAGGAAAGCATGGAAAAGTAATGATCAAATTTGAAAATGTCACCAAGGCCTACCCTGACGGGACGGTGGCAGTCGACGGCCTCAACCTGGAAGCCCCCACCGGAAAGCTGACCATCCTTGTTGGTCCTTCCGGCTGCGGCAAGACCACCTCCCTGAGGATGATCAACCGCCTCATCGAACCCACCAGTGGCACCATCTACCTGGACGATCAGCCCACTTCCGGCATGGACGCAGCGTTGCTCCGCCGCCGGATCGGATACGTCATCCAGCACGCAGGGCTCTTCCCGCACAAGACCATCGTGGACAATGTCTCCACCATGCCGCTCTTGCTCGGGGAAAGCCGGCAGAAGGCCCGGTCCAAGGCGCTCGAACTGATGGAGCGCGTTGGACTGCCCACGAGCTTCGCCAAACGTTATCCCTGGCAGCTTTCCGGTGGCCAGCAGCAGCGCGTGGGTGTTGCCCGTGCGTTGGCATCTGACCCGGCGTTCATGCTGATGGATGAGCCTTTCAGTGCCGTGGACCCAGTAGTACGCGCGCAGCTTCAGGAGGAGTTCCTTCGCCTGCAGCGCGAAATCGGCAAAACCATCATCATGGTCACCCACGACATCGACGAAGCCCTCAAGCTCGGGGACCAGGTTGCCGTGATGCGAGTAGGCGGCAAGCTTGCGCAGATGGCGTCCCCTTCAGAGTTACTCACAGCGCCCGCAGACGAGTTTGTGGCCGACTTCGTGGGCCGTGACCGCGGTTACCGCTCGCTCGGCTTTACGAAAACGGCCGGTGCCGTTGCTATCGGTGAAGAAGCTGTTGTTCACCTCGGTGCTTCAGCTGATGAGGCTCGCGCCAAGTCGCTGGGTGCTTGGGTGTTGGTTGTCGACGGCGGCCGGAAGCCTCTCGGTTGGGCTCAGACACAGCTTCTCAATGGTGAAGTGAAGCGGGAGAACCTGAATCTCAGCGGGATACCGGCTGCAGCATCAGGAACCATGCGGCAACTGCTCGATGCTGCGCTCTCCTCGCCGAGCCGCCGCGGTGTGGTTGTCAACGAGCATGGCGAATTGATCGGGACCGTGTCTGCAACGGACGTGGTCAAGGCCATCGAGGCCGAACCACATCTGGAGACGATCTGATGAACTTCGAGTGGCTGGGCCGCCAGTTCGACAACATTGTGTTCCTGCTCGGCTGGCATGTCTTGCTGGCCGTCACCCCGCTGATCCTGGGGCTGCTCATCGCACTGCCCCTTGGCTGGTGGGCGCACCGGAGCCGTCGGATCTACCCGCTCTTGGTGGGTGTTGCCGGGCTGCTCTACACCGTCCCCTCCCTGGCACTCTTTGTGCTCCTCCCCCTGGTTTTGGGTACCAAGATCCTGGACCCGCTCAACATTGTGGCCGCACTGACCATCTACACAGTGGCACTGCTGGTTCGGGTAGTCGCGGATGCCCTCGATTCCGTTCCCGAGGACACCGTCCAAGCCGCCAAGGCCATGGGGTATCGCGGCTACCAGAGCCTCCTGAAAGTTGAACTTCCCGTGGGTGTTCCGGTGATTTGCGCAGGCTTGCGCGTCGCCGCCGTCTCCAACGTCAGCCTCGTATCCGTGGCCGCCCTGCTGGGTATACCGCAGCTCGGTTCACTCTTCACACAGGGCTTCCAGCTCCGTTTCTACACTCCGATCATCGCCGGCATTCTGCTTTGCGTGGTCCTGGCCATGGTCCTGGACGGGCTGATCATCCTCATTAACCGGTGGCTGACACCGTGGACCCCCAAGGTGGTGGCATCGTGAACTACTTGTTCGACCCCGCACACTGGAGCGGCGCAGACGGCATCCCTACCCTGATCGCTGAGCACCTCCTGTACTCCCTTATTGCCCTGGCAATTGCCGCCATCATTGCCGTGCCACTGGGTATCTACATTGGTGTGACAGGCAAGGGCGTGTTCATGATCGCCGGCCTTGCCAACGCCCTCCGGGCACTTCCCAGCGTCGGCTTGTTGATCTTGCTGGTCCTGCTCATTTCGCCAGCCTTCCCATCCCGTATGGGTTACGTACTTCCCAGTCTCATCGTGCTGGTATTGCTGGCAGTTCCGCCTATCCTGACCAACACCTACGCCGGCGTGCGCGCTGTGGATGCTGCCGCCGTCGACGCCGCCAAGGGCATGGGCTTCCGGACCATGAAGATCCTCACGGACGTCCAGCTACCTTGTTCTCTTCCGCTGGTTTTGTCCGGTGTCCGCAGCGCATTGTTGCAAATCATCTCGACCGCGACCATCGCTGCATACATTTCGCTCGGCGGTCTGGGCCGCCTCTTGATCGACGGCAAGGCCCAGAACGACTACGGACAAATGGTGGCGGGCGCCGTTCTTGTCGCCCTGCTGGCACTGTTCTTCGACCAGCTTCTCGCTTTCATCACCCGCCGAGTTGTCTCACCCGGATTGACCCGGCGAACCATCAAATCGGCCACTGTGGCCGAATCCGTGAAGACCCCCGTCACGGTCTAACCAACCCCGGCGCCGGTGGTTCGGCGCACCAGATCCACCTCCACCCACCCCATCTGGCCGCTGCATGCCTTGCAGCACCCATCGCAGGAGAGTTGACATGAAGAAGTACCTCACCGGATTCACCCTGGCAGCCGTCGCTGCCATCACCCTGAGCGCCTGTGGCGGCGGGGACCCCATGAGCTCGTCCAACACAGCCGCAGCAGGGGGTTCGGCCGACAGCATCATCGTAGGTTCCGCGGACTTCCCCGAGAGCCAGCTGATCGCCAAGATCTACGCCGAAGCCTTGAAGGCCAAGGGCGTCGAGGTAACTGAGAAGCCGAGCATCGGCAGCCGTGAGGTCACCATCCCCGCCCTCAAGGACGGTTCCATCGACCTCATGCCGGAGTATGGCGGTGCACTTCTGCAGTACCTCGACTCCGCCACCAAGGCTGTTTCTTCCGAGGATGTTGCCAAGGAGCTGACCACAAAGATCCCGGCCGGCCTGACTGCATTGACTCCTTCCGAAGCAGAGGACAAGGACGTCCTCACCGTCAAGAAGGAAATCGCCGATCAGTACAAGCTGAAGACCATCGAAGACCTCCAGCCCGTTGCCAAGGAACTTGTGTTGGGCGGCCCGCCGGAGTGGAAGACCCGCCTCAACGGCGTTGCCGGCCTGAAGTCCGTCTACAACCTCGAGTTCAAGGAATTTTCAGCGCTCGACGCCGGTGGGCCGCTCACGTTGAACGCCCTTCTTTCCGGTCAGGTACAGGTAGCCGACCTCTTCAGCACTGACCCCGCGTTGGCTGAGAACAACCTCGTGGCACTTGAGGACAACAAGAACCTCTTCCTCTCCGAGAACATCGTGCCGGTCATCAACGAGAAGAAGTCCACGGACACCGTCAAGGAAGCGCTGAACAAGGTCTCCGCCGCCTTGACTACTGAAGATCTCATCAAGATGAACGGCCGCGTGGCCAAGTTCGAGGACATCGGCGAAATCGCCAAGGAATGGCTCAAGACCAAGAACCTGGGCTAAATCCCTGCTGGTTCATTTCGTGGTTGCTTTAGAGGAGTAAAGAATGACTGCCGATTTCACTACAGGAGCCCGTCCGGTTAAGGCCGCGCGGGGTACTGAGCTTACTGCCAAGTCGTGGCAGACCGAGGCGCCGTTGCGCATGTTGATGAACAACCTGGATCCGGAGGTTGCTGAGCGTCCTGATGATTTGGTGGTCTACGGCGGTACGGGTCGTGCGGTGCGGTCGTGGGCTGCGTTTGATGCGATCACCCGGACGTTGGAGTCGATGGAGAAGGACGAGACGCTCCTGGTTCAGTCCGGTAAGCCGGTGGGTGTGTTCCGTACGCATGAGTGGGCTCCCCGGGTGTTGTTGGCCAACTCGAATTTGGTGGGGGATTGGGCGACGTGGCCTGAGTTCCGCCGGCTCGAGGCCGAGGGTTTGATGATGTATGGGCAGATGACGGCCGGGTCCTGGATTTACATCGGTACCCAGGGCATCTTACAGGGCACGTATGAGACGTTTGCTGCGGTGGGGAATAAGCTCGCTGCGGAGGGCCGTCACCCGGCACCGGCTGCGGAGGGTTCCACGGAAGGACCTCTTGCGGGGACCCTGACGTTGACGGGTGGGTGTGGTGGCATGGGTGGTGCGCAGCCGTTGGCGGTGACGTTGAATGATGGTGCGTGCCTGATTGTCGACGTTGACGAGACCCGCCTGCGCCGTCGTGCCGGGAAGCGGTACCTGGACGAGGTTGAAACCGATCTGGACGCCGCGATCGCGAAGGTTAAGAAGGCCAAAGCTGAGCGCCGCGGCTGGTCGGTGGGGTATGTGGGTAACGCCGCGGAGGTGTTCCCGGAGCTGCTGGCCCGGCATAAGGCCGGCGAGGTGACTTTTGATGTGGTCACGGACCAGACGTCCGCGCATGATCCGTTGTCCTATCTGCCCGAGGGCATCACGGTGGCGGAGTGGCACGCCGAGGCCGAGGCGGATCCGGAAGGGTTCACGAAGAAGGCCCAGGCGTCCATGGCCCGGCAGGTGCAGGCGATGGTGGAGTTCCAGGACGCCGGGGCTGAGGTGTTTGATTACGGTAACTCGATCCGTGACGAGGCGCGCAAGGGCGGGTACGAGCGGGCGTTTGAGTTCCCGGGGTTCGTTCCGGCGTATATTCGTCCGTTGTTCTGTGAGGGCCTTGGTCCGTTCCGCTGGGTCGCCCTTTCCGGGGATCCGGAAGACATCGCCGTGACCGATAAGGCGATCAAGGAGTTGTTCCCGGAGAACAAGCACCTGCACAAGTGGTTGGATGCTGCTGCGGAGCGGGTGGAGTTCGAGGGCCTGCCGGCACGTATTTGCTGGCTCGGGTACGGTGAACGGGCCAAGGCCGGGTTGTTGTTCAACCAGCTCGTGAAAGAGGGTAAGGTCAAGGCCCCGATCGTGATCGGCCGTGACCACCTGGACTCCGGCTCGGTTGCGTCTCCGTACCGGGAGACCGAGTCCATGGCTGACGGGTCCGACGCTGTTGCTGACTGGCCGTTGCTGAACGCCCTGCTCAATACCTCTTCGGGTGCTACCTGGGTGTCGATCCACCACGGCGGCGGTGTCGGTATTGGCCGGTCCCTGCATGCCGGGCAGGTCTCCGTCGCTGACGGCACCGATTTGGCCGCGGAAAAGCTCGAACGGCTCCTGACCAACGACCCCGGCATGGGCGTCATCCGCCACGTCGACGCCGGCTACGACCGCGCCGTCGACGTCGCCCACGAACGCGGCGTCCGCATCCCCATGAAGGAGACCGCCAGGACGCGGTAACTGCCTCTCGAAGAAAATCCCAGGACGGCTATGCAATGCATCCTTGCCTAGCCGTCCTGGGGCAACGTAGGCACAGGTTCGAATAACACACGTCAGCACGGCCATCTGAGAGCGAGGAAACGCACTATGGACAGGGAGAGCCCGGGACCGTGGACATCAGTTGCTAGGGGAACGCGGGTGACAATGACAAAAGGCGGCCACAATCCGTTTCGGGGGACTGTAGATGATAGAACCCCGGACGGCACAATTCTCAGGATCCTTTCCAGGACAGGGATTCGGAAGCTCTTTCATACTGAGGACGGGTTTCAGTTGACCCCTGGTGAACGATGACGGCACAACTCTCACCACTGGCCTTCCAGCCTGATACCCGCGACAGTGCAGGTGTCGAACAAAACCAGTTGTCTTGTCCGGAAGACTGCTTCTACTGCACTGCACCGGAAACGGATTAGCGCCGGAAACTGACTAGCGACGGAAACTGACTGGAAAGGACCGGGTTTATGGTCACGATAGATGGCTTGACGCTGGACTTGTCCGATGTCGTCGCAGTAGCCGACGGCGAAGACGTCGCGTTGGCTCCGGAAGCTTTGGTCCGAATGGACGAATCGCGGAAGTCTGCGGAAGCTACGGCATTACGACGTCCGGTCTATGGGCGATCGACCGGGGTTGGAGCGAACCGCACCGTTTCGCTGACGGAAGCCGAGGGCCGGGACACTCACGGGCTGAAGCTCCTGCGCAGCCACGCTGTGGATGCGGGCAAGGCCCTGGATCGCAGGACCGTTCGGGCGATGTTGGTTGTCAGGCTCAGCCAATTGGCGGCTGGCGGATCTGGGATCAACCCCTCCATTGCCGAAAAATTGGTGGAAATCATCAATAGCGACGTCGTTCCGGAAATTCGGGAGTTCGGTGGCATAGGAACTGCGGACCTGCAGGCATTAGCCGGAACGGCGCTCACATTGTTGGGCGAACGCCAGCCATTGGGTGGCGGCAACGTTCCGTTTCGCTTAACGGAGTGGGCCACTGCCGATGCCCTTCCGTTCATCAGCTCCAGTGCGCTGACTATTGGCCAAGCGACCTTGGCGCAACAAAAACTGTCGAGGCTCGTGGACAATGCAGCGTCAGCGGCTGCAATGTCCTTCATTGCGATGTCCGGCAACTCCGAGGCGCTGAGCCCCGCAGTAGCGGCTGCTGCGGATACTCAAGAGGTGGCGTCGGCCGCAACGATGTTCCATGGCATGGTTTATGGCAGCGGCGAGCCTGCCCGCATTCAGGATCCTTACTGCTTGAGGACCTTGCCGCAGATTTTTGGTTCCCAAGCCGAGGAACTCGCAGGCTTGCATGCTCTGCTGACTCGTCTTGTCACAGCGGGCAATGAGAATCCGCTCGTTCACGGCTCGCCGTCTGACGGAACGAACGACGTCGCCCACCACGGGCTCTTCCAGATGACTAACCTTGCCCGCCGCGCGGATACGTTACAGCTGGCCATCGGTGCGGCGTGCGCCACTCACCTGCGGCGGATCGATCTCCTGTGCGACCCGAAGTACACGGGCCTGCACCCCTTCCTGGCTGAGGACGGTTCAGGTCAGTCAGGGGTGATGATGCTCGAATACGTGGCTGCTGCCGCCGTCGGCCGGATTCGGGCCAACGCCCAGCCGGCAAGCCTGCAGACTGTGGTGCTGTCCCTCGGGGCTGAGGAAGATGCCAGCTTCGCAAGCGTGGCCACCGCCCAGTTGGAGTCGACGGCGGACGCACTCGCCACCGTTGCCGCCGTCGAGCTTGTTTGTGCTTCACGGGCCCTGCGGCTGCAGGGGCGACGACTCGAAGAGTTCGCCAGCGCACGGCTGCGCGCCATGATGCAGGCTGGCTTCACGCTGCCGTCCGACGTGGGGGATCGCGACCTTCGCGGTGATCTGGAGCAGGCCATCGAGCTCATAAAGGGTTCGTACTAGGCGTTGTCGATCAAATCACACAACGATGGGCCAAAGGAGAGCGGCAGGCGGTCCGGAGACTGCCTGCCGTTCTCTATAAACAGCTATGCATGAACCCGCTGTTGATAGGCCAGCTCTTCAGGAGCCGTCTCTGTATGTCCAGGGATCAGTGCGCCGGAACGGATTCCTTGGCGGCTGCCTTGGGATCCGTGAGCTTCTTGTTGGGCAGGGCAAAGCTGATCAGGAAGGCTACGAGCATAAGCCCGGCAGCCGTGAGCATGACGATGTCGATCGCCTGGGCAAAGCCTTCAGTGATGGGCCGTGTCAGCGTGCTGTTGGCCGTGTGAAGCCAGCTGGTGTCATTCAGGGACTCGTTGTTGGCGCCGTTCTTGAAGAAGTCGAAGAGCTTGGCGTTTGCCGGGTCCGATGCCACGGCCGGATCTGTCATCACCGCTTGGTAGTCCGGGCTGGAAGCGGCGGTCTTCATTCCGTCGGCGATCTTGTCGGCTGCCGTGCTGAACAGCATGGAAATGAACACTGCCGTTCCCACAGCGCCGCCCATGGAACGGAAGAATGCTGCAGTGGAGGTGCCTACGCCCATGTCCTTGGGCGGGACCGACACCTGCATGGCGAGCGTGAGCGGCTGCATGCAGAAGCCCAGACCGACGCCGAAGAACACTGCAATCAGGCCGGGAACCCACAGGCCGGTATCGACGCCGAGCACCAAACCCATGACGGTGGCTGCAGCCGCCAAGATAGCGGTGCCCAGGATCGGGAAGATCCGGTATACGCCTGACGAGGAGATGGTTCGGCCGGCAGAGATCGAGCCGAAGAGGATGCCCACAGTAAACGTGATCATCATCAGGCCAGCCTCGGTAGGAGTCAGCCCCTTCACGAGCTGCAGGTACATAGGCAGCATTGCGATTGCGCCGAACATGCCGATGCCGATGATGAAGTTCAGCAGCGAGGACAAACCGAAAGTGGTGTTCTTGAAAAGGCGCAGCGGGATCAATGCGTAGTCCCCGGCACGCTTCTCAGCGAGCAGGAACGCCACAATGCCGATCACGCCAAGTCCATAGCAGAGCCAGGATGCGCCCGAGGCCCAACCCCAAACACGGCCCTGTTCTGCAACCAACAGCAAGGGCACGATGGCCAGCGTGATGGCCGCCGCACCCCAGTAGTCGATCTTTTGCTTCACGTGCCGCGCCGGCAGGTGAAGGTACATGAAGACAACCACAAGGGCGGCGAGCCCGATGGGAAGGTTGATGAAGAAGACCCAGCGCCAACCTTCGAAGCCCAGGATGTTGGCCGAGCCCGCGAAAGCCCCGCCAATCACCGGGCCCAGGACGGAAGAAATGCCGAAGACTGACATGAAGTAGCCCTGGTACTTCGCCCTGTCCTTCAGTGCCACGATGTCACCAATGATGGTCAGCGCCAATGCGAGCAAGCCACCGGCGCCGAGGCCCTGGATGCCGCGGGCAATGGCGAGCTCCGTCATGGAGTGGACCGATCCAGCGTAAAGGGAACCAACCAGGAAGATCACGATGGCCACGAGATAGAGCGGGCGGCGGCCGAAAATATCGCTGAGCTTGCCGTAGAGCGGGGTGCTGACCGTCGATGTGATGAGGTAAGCCGTGGTGGCCCACGCTTGGAGAGACAGGCCATCGAGGTCGTTGGCAATGGTGTAGATGGACGTGGACACGATGGTTTGATCCAGCGAGGACAGGAACATGCCGAGCATGAGCCCCACCATGACGGTGAGTGTCTGACGATGTGTCAGGACCTCACCGGCAGCCCGTACGGGCGCAGTTTTGGACATATCTTCTCCAGAGGTGGCAGAAAAGTGGATTAAGCAGGATAGTTGCTTTCAGTAACTATCTTACGGCTCGATTGATTCCCATCGGGAGAATGTTTCTTTCACTTCTCTTGTAAGTCGGCGCTTTCAGGAGGGTTAGCGCTCCACCAAAATGCCGTCCGTGTCGCAGAAAATCATCACGCCGGGCTGGATCCGCACGCGATCTATCACCAGCTGAACGTCCACCTCACCCACGCCCGTCTTGGCGCTCTTCTTCGGATTGCTGCCGAGTGCCTTCACGCCCAGAGGCAGGCGGGCGATGGCCTCGCGGTCACGAATGGCACCGTTGATAACTACTCCGGCCCAGCCGTTTGCTACGGCACTCTCCGCGATCATGTCACCCATGAGCGCAGTCCTCAGCGACCCTTGGCCATCAATGACCAGGACGGCTCCGTCCCCGGGAGTGCTCAGGACGGTCTTCACCAGGGCGTTGTCCTCGAAGCAGCGAATAGTGCGGACAGGCCCACTGAAGTGTGTGTGGCCACCCAAATTCTGAAACTGGACGGCGATGGATTCCAGTTCCTCGCCGCGTTCGTCGTAGAGATCGGCGGTATTTACTTGCTGGCTCATAGTGCTGCTCCTCTATCGGTTTGAGGCCACACTAACGCTTGCGTCAGGGCTGCCGCAGGAGATGTTTCGGCCTATGTGGATAAAAAGTGCGACGGCGGTTCAGTGTCGCTCCACCGCGCTAGGCTGAATCCAAACATCGAAACGAGGGGGAACCTGCTATGAGCTTGTCCGATCTACCGGGCCCGGTGCCGGATCCAGCTGTAGTTCGCGGTGGAACCACCACAGCCTTGGCTGAGCCTGTTACCCGAGTTCGGCCGATTTGGGTCACCGGCGTTGTGCTGGTCAACCTAGGCATCAACGCAGCGTTCTTTGGCCCCCTCCAAGTTCTTCTCGGGCAGCAGGCAGCCCACTTCGATGAGGGCCAGAAGGAAGCGATCCTGGCTTTGGTGACAGGCTGTGGTGCCGCAGTTTCAATGGTTGCGAATCCCTTGTTCGGCGCCTTCAGCGATCGCACGACGTCACGATTTGGACGCCGTGTTCCTTGGGTTCTGATGGGTGCCATCCTGGCAGCTGTTGCGCTTGTTGCTTTGGCCGGTGCCCCCAGTGTTGCAGCAATGACTTTGCTTTGGTGCCTGGTGCAGGCCGGAGCCAACGCCATGTACGCCGCCATAACGGCCGCCGTACCTGACCGCGTCCCGGTTCCGCAGCGCGGAACGGTCGGCGGACTCGCGGCCATGGGGCAGACGGTAGGTATTCTGATCGGCGCGGTGATCGCGGCGGTGGTTGTCGGGAACTTTGCAGCCGGGTACTGGCTGTGCGCCGCGGCGTTGCTCGCCGGCGTCGTGCTCTACCTTTTCAAGAATGACGACCAGCAGCTTCCCGCAACCGAACGCCCGCCCTTCAACCTGGCGGAGTTCCTTAAGGGCTTCTGGGTTTCGCCTAAACGCTATCCCGATTTCGCTTGGGCCTGGCTGACGCGTCTGCTGGTAAGCACCGGTAACCACATGGTCACGTTGTATCTGTTGTTCTTCCTCAGCGATGCGGTTCGCCTAAAGGAAACCGAGGGAATCGATCCTTCTTTTGGTGTCCTCGTTCTTACCGGGCTTTACGCGGTCTCGGTCATTATTACCAGTGTTCTCGGTGGACGCCTAAGCGATAAGTTGGGCAAGCGGAAGCCTCTAGTAATCGCGTCATCGGTCATCATTGCACTGGCTTCGCTGATCCTTGCCTTCGCACCAACGTGGATCGGCGGGCTCGCCGGTGCGGTGGTGTTGGGGATCGGATTTGGCGCATACCTCGCCGTCGACTTCGCGCTTATCACGCAGGTCCTTCCGACCGGGATGGACCGCGGACGGGACTTGGGTGTCATCAATATAGCCAATTCACTTCCCCAAGTGATCGCCCCTTTGATCGCATCGCCGTTTGTCCTTTACTGGGGCGGCTACGTCTCCCTGTACGTAGCCGCCGCGGTCATCGGCCTTTTGGGCGCCGTGTTCGTGGTGAAGATCAAGAGCGTGGCTTAGGGCTCAAGGGCCCGGGCCTAGAACACCGCGTTCATGACGTTCCAGCCGCTGCCAACAACTGGCTGGCCCTTCCATGCGAAGCCGTAGATGCCCCGGCTGCTGAAGCCAGAAGGATCGGCGAGGTACATCGTCAGCAGACCGTTCGGGCTGATGCCGTAAACGTCGTTGTAGCCATCGCCATTGAAGTCACCGGCCACCCCAAAACGACTGAGCACTTCCCAGCCCCTGCCAATGACTCCGTCGTAGCCGCTGGGATGACCGTACTCATAGAAGAAACCGTTACGCGGAGAGGACCGAACCTGTAAGTCACCCCACCAACTTCGGGTGAGGACCACGGCCTCGGGTGTGCCATAGAAATGCCCTGCCCCGGCAGCATCCAGGCCCTGCCAGGCCGAGGAGACCTTGCTGGGCGCGAGCCAGCCGCCCCGCCCGTTTCCTGGGTAAAGGAACACGTTGCCTGCTGCATCCTGGGCAAGGATGTCGTTGGTGCCATCGCCGTTCAGGTCGCCGGGTGCGATGAGGTTGATAAAGCCCTGCCACCCTTGGCCGATCTGGTACGCCTGTTTCCAAGCCCCGCCGCCATTTCCTTGGTAGAGGAAGAGGCGTCCATAGCCATCGCGACCCATGACGTCCACTGTTCCGTCACCATCGAAGTCGCCCGGCGAAACCAAGAGGTTATAGATGTGCCAGCCGTTACCGATGACTTGCGGTGCCCGCCAGTTGCCTCTGCCGTCGGTGGGGTAAAGGAGCAAGCGGCCTGCGGCGTCGCGAGCGAACAGATCGAAGGTGCCGTCGCCGTCGAAACCTCTCGACCGCGGGGCTGCTTCAACGGGGAGCCCTTGGGCGGTCTCCTTGGTGGGCATCGCCTCTGTGTTGAGGGAGGCTTTGGTGTCCACCGCTTGTTCGGCGGCCGAAGCAGGGAAGGCCGCGAGTAGGAGGCAAGTAGCTAAAGCCGGGGCCATAATGAGTGCAAGCAGTTGGCGGGGACTGCGGCGGCGCGCAGGCGCGCGAAGGGCAGAGTTGTAGCCCAAGGTTTCTCCCGGAGAAATAAGGCGGCACAGAGTTGGCCGAAGAGATCAATTGGGATGACACTACCGCCCGCGGAGGCCTTGGCATATAGCTGGCCCTTTTATTGCGGGAACCCCACCCGGATCGCTCCGAATGGGGTTCCCAACAACGCGGCTAGACAACTAGACGACCTAGACAACGAGACGACCTAGACAACGAGACGACCTCGACAACAAGACGACCTCGACAACAAGACGACCTCGACAATAAGACAACCTAGAACAGGTCCGTGAACCCGCCCCAGCCCCAGCCCACCACTTCAGCGCCAGCCCAGCCGGCGTTGCCGTTGCCGTAATAGGCGCGCAGTTGGCCTGAGCCGTCAACAGCAAAGACGTCGAGGCTGCCGTCGGCGTTGATATCGCCGGCACTGCCGATCTTGCTCATGCCGTTCCAGCCTTGGCCAACAACTGTCATGCCGTTCCAGCCACCGGTGCCGTTTCCGCTGTAGAGCCTCAGGTAGCCGGAAGCATCGCGAGCCAGGACGTCAACGTTCGTGTCGCCGTCGAAGTCGCCGGGGGTGATGATCGCGTTCAGGGCGTTCCAGCCTTGGCCCGCTACAGACCTGGGCAGCCATCCGCCCTCCCCGTCGCCGGGGTAGAGGTAGAGGATTCCGTTGGCGTCGCGGGCCAGGATGTCGTTGGTGCCATCGCTGTTGAAGTCCCCGGGGGCAACCAGCGACGTGAAGATGTTCCATCCGGTACCGACTTTCCGGGGACCGTTCCAGCCCCCTGAGCCATCACCGCTGTACAGGTAAAGGCCGCCGGCCGAGTCCCTGCCCAGGACGTCATTGCTGCCGTCGCCGTCAAAGTCACCGGGGGAGAGCACTGTGGGGAAGATGTTCCAGCCGGCGCCGACGGTCCGTGCCGGCTCCCAGCTGTTGAATACGCGCGGGTACATCACCAAGGCGCCATCGGTGCGGCGGGCGAGCAACTCGAACGCGCCGCGACTCGTAAAGCCGTTGGGGCGGTTCGAGGCAGAAATCGGTGCAGTTTCTTCGCTGGCAACTTCCAGGCCCTCGCAGGGATGGTTTGCCACGAGGTGTGCTGCGATGGTTTTGCCGCGGTCTTCTTCGCCGAGGAGGTAATGGGGCCAAGTGGTGTGGTCGGCCGCCAACTCGCCGTCGCGAGTCCAGTAGATGCGCGTATCCGGCCCGGAGGCCTGGGCGCAGCCCTTATAGGCCATAGGGTCCCACGAAACTGTCAGCGTGGAACCAACATAGGGAGCGCCGGTAATTACTGGAGGGTCAGGGTCCATGGTGGCCATGGCGGGAGCGGGGGCAAGTACTATTGCCGCAAAGATCGCAGCCACTACTCCGGCAATTGCCCGGCGCACGCCGGACGTAGGGCGTGATGAAGCAAACATTGTGTCCTCCCCAGACTTTATGCGGTTAATGGTACCGCGTCTGGGATTTTCCTAGAAGACTGCTGTGAACCACCCAAAGCCCGCGCCCACAATCTCGGAACCCTTCCAGCCGGTCCTTCCGTCGCTGTAATAGGCAAGCAAACGGCCTTGCTGGTCCACCCCGTAAACATCGGGGAAGCCATCGCGATTGAAGTCACCGGCGCTGCCAACGAACCTGAGTGCATTCCAACCGACGCCGATCATCCACGACCGTGACCAGCCGCCTGCACCGTTGCCCCCGTAAAAGAACAGGTACCCGCTGCGGTCGCGCGCCAGGATGTCCACATTGCCGTCGCCATTGAAGTCGCCGGGGGTTGCCAATGCGTCCATAACGTTCCAGCCGGTTCCGACGGCGGTTCGAGCCAACCATCCGCCGGCACCATTGCCCGGGTAGAGGTAAAGGGCGCCGCCGGGTTCTCTCGCCAGGACGTCGTTGTGGCCATCGCCGTTGAAGTCACCAGGGCTGATGATGGAGTCGAACACGTTCCATCCATTGCCGATTGACTTGGCCGGTTTCCATCCCCCGGCCCCGTCTCCGCCGAAGAGATAGAGCCCGCCGACGGAGTCGCGCACGATCACGTCGCTTTTGCCATCGCTGTCGAAGTCGCCGGGGGAGAATGCCGTGTTGAAGATGTTGAAGCCATATCCCACTGTTCGGGCAGGGTCCCAGGCGTTGCCATTTCGCCCGTAAAGCAATAGCGAGCCGTCATTGGCGCGGGTTAATAGTTCGAAGCTGCGTCCCGTGAAACCTGCCGCCCGGTTCACCGCGCCAACAGGCTTGGTTTCGTTGCTGTGCAGGGATTCTCCGCCGCAGGCCGTTCTGCTGGCCGTGACATGGGCGGCCATCCGGGCGCCTGTGTCATCAGGTTCAAGGAGGTAGCTCCGGGTCGTTTCGCCGGCCACGAGGAAGCCATCCCGGGTCCAGTACACCGTGAAGTCCGGGCCTTTGCCTCCGCCGCAGCCATAAAAAGTGTAGGGACCTATGTCAGCGGTCAGCTTCTTGCCCACAAATGCTTCACCGTTGAGTACGGGGTCCGGTCCGCTGCTGGGCGCGGCCGACGCCGGTAGGGGACTAAGTGCCATGGCCGCCGCAGCGGCGGTCAGCAGCGCCGCGGCAATCCGACGTCGTAATGTCCCCATGTGTGTTCCTCCCGGTGCGCCATCCAAACCTGCATGAAGTTTATGTGTCTGCGGGGTAGATGGCCGGGAACGGCATGGCTCCGGGGCGCAAAGGGAGCTCTCAGGAAACGGTCATTTTGCTCCCGTATCATTGATGCGATCGGCCAGCCGCGGTCCTTGACCCAGCCGGCCGTTTCCTTGTCAGCCTGCCAAGAGATCGCCGGAAATGCCCGCATCAAACTCACTGGAACCCTACTCCCTTGACCTGACCACGGGGCTGCCCCGTATGGCTGCCGCACCCACCACGCCGCGGCAGCAGCTGCGCTATGCCCGCATCCTGAAGACGGCCGAAGGATTTGCCCAGCGGCAGTTCGATACCTTGAGCTTGTCTGACGTTGCGGCCCGCGCTGATATTCCACTTGGTACGCTCTACCGCTACTTTCCCTCCACGGCCCACCTCATGCTGGCCGTCTATCGGCAGCAATTGCGGGAACTCCGCGACGGCGTCCGGCTGCGGGAAGGCAAAGGCCATGCCCTTGCGGGTTTGATGATGGAAATCTTCCATCTGCGGGTCATGCAGCCCGGCGTGGAACACTGCCTCATCAGGCCTGCGGGCAAGGATGATGACACGGCCCAGCTACTGCGGGAAATTGATGCCCTGTCCGAGGAAGTGGTTGGTTCGCTGAGCAGGGACCCCGGGAAGGACTCCGTCAGGGCCCGGATTTTGTTGCACCTGGTAAGCGGGTTGGTGCAAGCGGTCCGTTGTCGCAGGCTCTCTTTGTTTGAGGCCGAGAAGGATCTCAAGAAAGCGTGCACGCTCCTCACTGGCGAGGAGTAAACCTGCGGCTGGTCTAGACCGGCAAGGCCTAAGAACACGTTTTTTGGAATGACGTAGATCACATTCATCGTTGGTTGAACGTTTTACTCTCGAATCGTCTCTCTTGGTATTGAATCTTGTACCCTCAACGCTTCCCTAGGCTGGGAACACCGAAGCGGCTAGCAGCCCCCTATCTGCAGAAGCAATGCCGGACCAGTCACCCTTGGTCCGCACCAGCAGTTCTGTTCCTGCCCGAATCATGCCGTGGGTCCACGGCTAGCCTGAGGAGACAAAGACGTGTCCATTGAGACAATTGCAACTGATAACGACGCCTTGGTACTGAGCGAAGAAGAGATCTTCGCCGCACACGAGGGCGGCAAGCTGACCATTTCCAGCACCGTTCCGCTCAATAACAAGCGCGACCTTTCCATCGCATACACCCCGGGCGTCGCCCAGGTCAGCCGCGCAATCCACGCCAACCCCGAACTTGCCCGCACGCACACCTGGGCTGAACGCCTGGTTGTTGTGGTCAGCGATGGCACCGCTGTTCTGGGTCTTGGCAACATTGGCCCCAGCGCCTCCTTGCCGGTAATGGAGGGCAAGTCGGCCCTGTTCAAGTCCTTCGGCGACCTCGACTCCATCCCGCTGGTGCTCAACACCACCGACGTGGACGAGATCATCGAGACCCTGGTCCGTCTCCGCCCGAGCTTCGGCGCCGTGAATCTTGAGGACATCTCGGCTCCGCGCTGCTTCGAACTCGAAGAGCGCCTCATCGAAGCCTTGGACTGCCCGGTCATGCACGACGACCAGCACGGTACCGCCGTGGTGGTTCTTGCAGCACTGACCAACGCCGCCAAGGTGACCCAGCGCGAACTCTCCGGCCTCAAAGTTGTTGTTTCCGGCGCAGGTGCCGCAGGTATTGCCATTGCCGAGATTCTTCTTGCCGTTGGCATCGAGGATGTCATCCTGCTCGACTCCAAGGGCGTGGTCAATGCTGACCGTGCCGACCTCGTGGCTGATCCCGGCAGCGTCAAGGCCCGCATGGCCCAGCGGACCAACCCGCGCGGCATCACCGGTGGTCCGGGTGAAGGTCTGACGGGAGCCGACGTTTTTGTAGGCGTCTCCTCCTCCAAGTTGGACGAAGAACACCTGAAGCTCATGAACGACCAGTCAATCGTGTTCGCCCTGTCCAACCCGGACCCGGAAGTCCTTCCCGAGGTTGCCCAGAAGTATGCAGCAGTAGTTGCCACCGGCCGCAGCGACTTCCCGAACCAGATCAACAACGTGCTGGCCTTCCCCGGCATCTTCCGCGGCGCACTCGACGCCAAGGCCCGCCGCATCACGCCGGCTATGAAGATCGCCGCAGCCAACGCCATCGCCGAACTGGCCGCAGAAGACCTCTCGGCGGACTACATCGTGCCGAGCCCACTGGACGCCCGAGTGGCGCCGGCCGTCACCGCGGCAGTCGCTGCCGCCGTGGCTGAATAGCGGTTACCGACGTAGAACCGACGACGGCGACGCTTCCCCTGCTGGGGAGCGTCGCCGTCGTTTGTAGTTAAGCGGGTCTGGCTGCGCCGTTGGCTGGCCAAGCGGCCCATAGACTTGGGGCCATGAATGCCGAACTTATCGTGACCATCCTGTGCGGCCTGGCCATTGCGGTAGGTGTCGCCGGAACCATCATTCCCGTGCTGCCCGGGAGCATCCTCATTGGCGCGAGCCTGCTGGCTTGGGCCATCTGGGGAGGTGCCGGTCCGCTCGGCTGGGTGATCTTCGCCGTCGGAATGGTGTTCGTGGTGGCGGGAATGGCGGCCAGTGCTGTACTCACCGGACGGAAACTGAAGCAGCACGGTATCCCCAACAGGTCCGTGCTGATTGGCGTGATCCTGGGTGTTGTGGGAATGTTCGTCATTCCCGTGGTGGGGCTCTTTGTTGGGTTCGCCGTCGGACTTCTCCTCAGTGAAGTCCAGCGGACCCGTGACTTCCGTACAGCTGTGCGTTCGAGCGGCGCTGCCCTGAAAGCGACCGGCATCGGCATCCTGGTGGAGTTCGGACTCGCCTGTGCCGCTGCCAGTACGTGGATCATCGGCGTCTGGATCAACGCCGTGAACGGCTAGGCCCCCTAAAAACCTGCGTCGAGATGGCACTTCACCCCCATGTTGCGGTTCAACATGGGGGTGAGCTGCCATCTCGGCGGAAGAAATTAGTGGTGCGCGGGGACGTGGACCTGCGCGGGGCGGAAGCTTGCGCCGGCTCCCGGGAACAGTGGAACCGCGATTCGCGCGTGGGTGTGGATTTCCTGCACGGTGTCCTTGGTGTGCTGAGCTATGTCAGCCAGCGTGGTGACCCACATGCCGTCCAAGTCCTTGACCCTCTCGATCAGCTGCTCCAAGGCAACGGCACGGGACGGACGACCTGAAATGAACGGGTGATTGGTCAGGACGAAGCAGCTTCCCTGGGAATGGTGCGCTTGGGCTTCAAGGGTCCACATTTCCAGCGCCTTGGCCGGACTCTCGATGACCCCGCTGCCGGTGACTCCCGGGTAGAACCCGTACTGCTCCCAGTCATCCAATGCCCAGTCCACGGGGATCTCCACGATGTCCCGGGAATCGCCTTCGGCTATGGACATGCGGTAGGGGGCGTCGCCGTCGAGCAGGCTTGAATCATAAAGGAAGCCACGGTCCGCAAGGAGTGCGGGCGACTGCCAGTTCAACTCCCACCAAGGTGCCCGATAACCAACCGGTCGGATCCCCGCAACGTTGGCCAGGGCTTCGAGTCCCCGGTCCAGGTAACTGGCCTCGGTTGCGGCGTCGATGCCCTGCATGGGCTCGTGAAGGTAACCGTGATGGGCGATTTCGTGCCCGCCATCAGCGATCCTGCGGACGACGTCCGGGTAGCTTTCCGCCGTGAAACCCGGAATGAAGAACGTTGCCTTGACATCCTGACGGTCCAGGATCTGAAGCAGACGCGGCACCGCGATCTTGGGCCCGTACGACTGGTGGCTCATGAGGGACATTCGCCTGGTGCTGGAAGGATCGTGCGCGATGGTGCAGGACTCTGCATCGACGTCGAAAGTGAAGGACGCTGCTGCCTGGTAGCCCTGTGGCCACGTGATCGTGTGGAGCGGATCAGCGAAAGCGGGCTGGTTCATGCTGTGGTCCTTTCGGGAACTACGGGAGTGGGTGCGGCCGGCTGCGTGACTGAGACGTGGTTCGAGTCCGCTAGGAGGTATTTCTTGTGTGCCCGCGGGCCGAGGACTGCGTAACTCGCAGCGCTGGTTAGGCCACCGGCCAGCCAGGAGAGGTCCCAGCCGCCGAGGGCCACGGCGACGGGGCCTTGCATGGCAGGAACCAGTCCGTACATGAACAGCCAGGTGGAAAAGATGCCCACCAGGAGGGACACGATTCCGGCCCAGTTGATGACGGGCAGGCGGTGCGTTCCTACGGCATCGAAGAGCCGATCAACCTTTGCGGGCCAGCGCTTTTCGAGCCAGAAATAGTGCACCAGCATGACGCCACCCCAAGCGGCCACCCAGGCGACCAAGCCGATAAGCCAGGCGTCGAGCACTGCGGCGAAGTCCTCTTGGAAGATGAAGAACACGACGGCGATGAGCGAGAAGACGCCCACGAACAGGTTGAGTTTGCGGCGGCTGATCTTGATGTCCAAAGCCTGGGTGGCCACGGAGAAGGTGTAGATGTTCAGGATGTTGGTAGCGATGGGGCCGTGCAGCACCATGAGCAGGACGGGGAGGGCCAGGACGCCGAAGTTTTGGACGATCAGCTTGCCGGGGTCGATCTCGCCGCTGTTCGTAGCGAGGCTTGCGCCAAGGACGCCCAGCCACACTACGGGGATGAACTGGCCGAGGACCGAGGCGAGGTAAACCCTGCGCTTGGGAACCGAGGTGCTGACGAAGCGGGAGTAGTCGGCTGCGTACGTGAACCACGTGATGCCCCAGCCGATACCGATGGCGGTCATCACTGCGCTCATGGCTGCAATACGCTCGGACCCCTCGAGGATGTTGCCGGCGGGCCCGGCATAGCCCCAGTCGATCTTCATACCGAACCATGCCACGCAAGACATGACGGCCAGGATGATGATGGTGGGCGGGACCGTCCACTTCTCAAAGGCCGCAATGGCCTTGTAACCGAACCAGGCGATGGCGACCTGCGCCGCCATGATGGCCGTGGCAACGCCGATCTTCCAGCCGTAGTTTTGGGCTTCGGGGTCCACCCAACCAAGGGTTCCGAAGAGCGCCATCACCAGGTCCAGGATGATCCACGTGTTGACGGCACACCAGCCGATCACCAGGAGCGCCTGAATGGCGGCGGGAAGGTAATTGCCGCGACGGCCGAAAGCGGCGCGGGCCAGCACCATGCCCGTGGCACCGGTCTTCTGGCCAAGGAGAACAAAGCAGCCGAACAGCAGCATGCCGATCAGGTTTCCCAGGACCAGGACGATCACTGTGTCTGCGAAGCCAAGGCCGAGGTGGATGCCAAGGGCGCCGAGCACCCAGTTGATGGGTGCGAGGTTGGCGCCCGCCCAGATCCAGAATTGTCCGGAAACTTTGTGGGTTCGGTCTGCCTCGGGGATGGGCTGGAGCCAGGCTTCGCTGTCATGCCCCGGCGCCGTTGCCGGATCTGACTGCAATGAACCTGATTGCGATGAACTTGAAGGTGCTGAGCCTGAATGCCCTGGACTTGAAGGCGCAGGGGAGAGGTTGTCTTGCATGGGGAGAGCCTCCGTGTGTGAAAGGGACTCTTTCAGCGTATGTGCCCCGGATCACAGCAACAAGATACGATGTGTATAAGCAAATCCTCAACCACCATACGGAGTGTCATGTCCATCGCCTTAGGTGCGGCTTTGGAGTACCAAAGCCTCAAATCTGCCGAACCCCGGTTCGTTAATGATGTGCCGGAAGCACCTAACCGACCGGTCCGTTGGGTGCACTCCAGTGAGGTATTGGACATCGCACCGCTCCTCAGCGGCGGCGAGCTGTTGCTGAGTGGCGGCCAGGCGCTCGCCGGCATCACTGCAGAGCGGCAAGCCGAGTACGTCCGTGAACTGGCAGCGCGGGGGATCGCTGCGTTGGCCCTGGAGACCGGTCCGGCACTGCCTGAAGTTCCGGAGAGCATGCTGAAAGTTGCCGAGGCTGCGGGGTTGCCGGTGATCGAGCTGCGCCACGTGGTCCCGTTCGTTGGAGTCATGCAGGAGATCAATTCGCTCTTGGTGAGCGAATCCGTGGAGCACCTTCAGCGAGGTGACCAGGCCAGCCATGCGATGGCCGCTGAACTTGCCCACGGCGGCGGGATCGACCAACTCCTGGCTGTCTTATCCGAAAGGACAGGTGCCAGCGCCAGGCTCGTCTCGCCGTCGGGCCTCACCCTCGGCGCCGCCGGATCCTTCGACGACGCCGGCAGCGTCACCACGGTGGATGTGCCTGTGCGCGGCGTCCTTGCCGCGCGACTTGAACTGCACATGCCCGACGACGGCGATGGCAGCCTCGCGCGGGTGGCGGGCGAACGTTCCGTGGACATCCTCGGGCTGGCGTTGCTGCAACGCATGCCGCCCGGGCTGAAGGAGCTCGCGGGTATCGAGCTCATGCGTGCCATCAATTTCGGGAGCCAGCCGTGGCAGCTGCAACAACTCGGACCGGCGTCGGGATTCCCGGTCAAGGGCGCGGTGGCGGCGGTAGTGATTCGGTCAACCGGTGCCGGGCAGCTTCGTCCGGCAGTGGACGCACTGCTTCGTGAATGTGTGCCTCACAGCGCAAGCTACGCCAACAATGCTGAACTGATCGCACTCGCGTCGTTGGTCGGAGGGGCGGCGGGGAATGGGGCGGGCACCCGCCGGGCACTGATGGATGCACTGCGTCAGCTGGACGTGCCGGCCGGATCCTTGGTGGCGGTCGGACCTTTAGGCAGGGGAATCGGTGAGGCGCCGTGGTCTTTGGCTGAGGCGCGTCGTGTACTGGATTTGCCCTGGGCCGGCGGCGGTGTTGTGGACGCTGACACACTGGCCGTGGAGCTCCTTGCCCAAGAGTCTTTGGACGCCGCCACCCGCGAGGTGTTCGTACACCGGCAGGTGGGTGCCGTCGTCGAGCACGATCGCCTGAAGAAGTCCGAACTGATGCGGACCCTGGCCGTCTGGCTGGATACAGGGTGCAACACTGCCCAGGCTGCGCGGGAACTGCACTTGGAGCGGCAGTCGCTACATCACCGGCTCCAACGGATTTTTGAACTGTGTGGCGGAGATCCACGGGGAACCGGCAGGCTGGCAGCGCTGCATCTGGCAACGCGGCTCGCCCGATTGTAGGTCCTTAAACGCCATTTCGATGGTTCCCTGCACACGCCGCCGTTCGCACAGCATCTGCGCAGGGAACCATCGAAATGGGTGCTTGCAGGGCCTACTTCAGCACGATCGTCCTGTTCCCATTCAGGATGATCCGCCCCTCGCAGTGCCAGCGAACGGCGTTGCTGAGGGCCTTGCATTCGGTGTCCCGGCCGGCGGCTACGAGATCGTCCGGCCCGAACGTGTGGTCCACTTCCACTACCTGCTGGGCGATGATGGGACCTTCGTCCAACTCGCCGTTCACGTAGTGGGCGGTGGCGCCCACAGTTTTTACTCCACGCGCGTATGCCTGGTGGTAGGGCTTGGCACCCTTGAAGCTAGGCAGGAACGAGTGATGGATGTTGATGGCGCGGCCGTCCAGCTTGCGGGCCAGATCGTCGCTGAGGACCTGCATGTATCGGGCCAGGACAATGAGTTCCACGTCCAGTTCGTCGATGATCTCCAGCAGGCGTCCCTCAGCCGCGGGCTTGGTGGCAGCGGTGACAGGGACGTGGAAGAACGGAATTCCGTGCCACTCCGCCAAACCCTGGTGGTCCGTGTGATTGGAAACCACGCCCACCACATCGATGGGAAGCTCTCCGATCCGTGCGCGGAACAGGAGGTCATTCAGGCAGTGCCCGAACTTGGAGACCATGATCAGCACGCGTCGCTTGTAGCCCTGTTGCTCCAGTTGCCAGTTCATGCCGTACTTCTCGCCAACTGGAGAGAAAGCGTCCCGCAGCTTATCCACCGTGGAGGTGTCGCCGTCGGACGCGAAGTGCACCCGCATGAAGAAGTGGCCTTCGGCGCGATCACCGAACTGCTTGTTGTCGATGATGTCGCAGCCGTGTTCCAGCAGGAAGCCGGACACAGCGTGCACAATTCCGGGACCCTCGGGACAGTCGAGGGTGAGCACGTGCTCCACCGTGGTCTCAGGAGAGGAAACGGCGGTTGTTTCAGTTTGGATGGCAGTCATGGCTAGCACTCCACTACGTTGACGGCGAGGCCTCCACGGGAGGTCTCCTTGTATTTGGATTTCATGTCAGCGCCTGTCTCGCGCATGGTCTTGATGGCTTTGTCCAGGGAAACCTTGTGGCTGCCATCGCCATGAAGGGCAAGGCGGGCGGCGTTGATGGCCTTGACGCTGGCGATCGCGTTGCGCTCGATGCAGGGGATCTGCACCAGTCCGCCCACGGGATCGCAAGTGAGGCCGAGGTTGTGTTCGATGCCCACTTCGGCGGCATTTTCCACTTGCCCGGGCGTTCCACCGAGGACTTCGCAGAGGCCGGCGGCGGCCATGGAGCAGGCGGAACCCACCTCACCTTGGCAGCCCACCTCGGCGCCTGAAATGGACGCGTTGATTTTGAACAGGATTCCGACGGCGGCCGCCGCCAGTAGGAAGCGCACGACACCGTCGTCGTTGGCTCCCGGAACAAACTTTGTGTAATAGTGCAGCACTGCCGGGACAATTCCGGCGGCACCATTGGTTGGCGCGGTGACGATCCTGCCGCCCGCGGCATTCTCCTCGTTGACAGCCAACGCGAACAGGTTGACCCATTCCATGGCGAGGAAAGGGTCCGCTGAGGACTCGCCGTTCAGCTCGGCGTCGGTCACGGAGAGCTTCTTGAACAACGACGGCGCCCGTCGCGTTACATTGAGCCCTCCCGGCAGGATTCCCTCCGCAGAGCAGCCGTTGTTCACGCACTCCTGCATGACAGCCCAGATGCCCAGGAGCCGTTCGCGGAGCTCCTCCTCGGAACGCCAAACGAGTTCGTTGGCCAGCATGATGTCCGAGATCGACTTGCCTTCCCGGAGGCAGATGGCCAGCAGCTCGTCGGCAGTGGTGAAGGGGTAGGGCAGGACGGTGTCATCGGCTACCACTTTGTCGGCTCCGGAGACGTCCCCGTCCACTACGAAGCCGCCCCCAATGGAGTAGTAGCTGCGTTCCCGCAGTACGCTGCCCGTGTGGTCCAGCGCGCGGAACGTCATGCCGTTGGGGTGTGCCGGAAGCGACTTGCGGCGGTGGAGGACCACGTCCTCGTCCCAGTTGAAGTCCACCCGGTGGTCGCCGCCCAAGCGAAGTTCGGCGTCGAGGGCTGCGGCCGCCACTTGGTCATCAGCCGTTTTGGTATCGACGGTTTCGGGTGAGTGGCCCTGCAGCCCCAGCACCACGGCTTTGTCGGAGCCGTGGCCCCGGCCGGTGGCGCCCAGGGAGCCGAAGAGCTCAGCCTGGACGCGCACCGTGGCCGGAAGCTGGCCGGACGATTCAAGACCGTCCGTGAACTGCTTTGCCGCCCGCATCGGACCGACCGTGTGTGAAGACGACGGCCCGATGCCAACAGAAAACAGATCAAGCACACTCAGTGCCATTAGGGGACCTCTGGGGAGGCGTACTCCCGCATGGCGTCGAGGAGCCAGCGTCCCAGGAAGTCGGCAAACGAGGCCCGGGGAAAGATCCGGTAGGACTCGTCCGAGGTCTTCCAGAGCATCACCGGGATGTGCGCGAGCTCCGTGGAGACAGCGGTGCCGGCCTTGAAGACGCGAGGGTGTAAGTCCAGTGCGCAAGTCTTCTCCAGCACTGCGCGGGCGTGGCTGCCGGAGAGCTCGAACGTGGTGCGGTTGGCAGACAAGTCCACTACCTGGCCGGCGTCGTTGCCCAGTGCCGTGGTCAGATCGCTGACCAGGGATCCGCCCAGGGAATCGTGAGCTTCCTCCGGTGCGGCCACCAGGAACTCAGTGGGGCCAAGCCACAGTGTGTTCACCGAGCCGCTGCCCGTCACGTCACCGCAAGTGGCAGGCAAGCCGCCGGTTACGGACGCAACCCGGGCGCCGGCGTCGGACGCTGGGTGAACCCTGATCCCCACCATGGTCTGGTACGGAATTTCGGTGAGCGTCACCGTGCCCGGCACGGAGCCGGAGGTGAAGGCGTCAGCCAGGTGTTCGGCCGGGCTGCGGCGGGCACCCCGAACGCGGTTGACGTGTGCGGTTTCTGCTGGTGTTGCTGTTTCAGCCATCTTTGCGGGTCCCTTCAGCATCGAAAAGTACGGTTTCGCCAACAACCACGTCCACCAATTGGTCTCCCAGTGAGGCCACCAGGGTCTCGCCGATGCGGTTGCGGCCGTTTTGAATGAGTGCCAGGGCGAAGGAACGGCCCAACGCGGCGCTGTGATAGCTGGAGGTCACGAAGCCCTCCATGGGAACGGGTCCGTGAGCCGGGTTGACCGGAATGCCCTTTTCCACGAGCTGCGTGCCTTCCGGCAACCTCAGCTTGTGGTCCACGGGAAGGACGCTGACCAAGTGCTTGCGGTCCTCTCGGCTTGCGTCTTCGCGGAGGTAGGAGCGCTTGCCGATGAAGTCCTTGGCCTTGGAGACAATCCAGTCCATGCCGGCATCCTGCGGGGTGACCGTGCCATCGGTGTCCTGCCCGACAATCGGGTAGCCCTTCTCGGCGCGGAGAACGTGCATGGTTTCGGTGCCGTAAGGGGTGATGTTGAACTCTGCACCTGCGGCAGCGACCGCTTCCCAGGTGTTGAGTCCATACCAGGACGGGATGTTGATTTCGTAGGCCAGTTCGCCGGAGAAGGAGATGCGGCAAACACGTGCCTGCACTCCTGAAGCCAGCGTGGTCTCGCGGAACGTCATGAACGGGAAGGCTTCTGCGTCCAGGCCACCGTTTTCGGCGAGCTGGGGAGCAACCTTGGCGATCACGGCGCGAGACTTCGGGCCGACGACGGCGATGGTGCTCCACTGTTCCGTGACGGACGTGCAGACCACATCGAGTTCCGGCCACTCCGTCTGGTGCCACTCTTCCAACCAGTCCAGCACCTTGGCTGCGCCGCCGGTGGTGGTGGTCATGAAGTAGCGGTCGTCGTCCAAACGGAGGGTCACGCCGTCGTCGAAGATCATGCCGTCCAGGGTGCACATGACACCGTAGCGGGCGGACCCCGGCGCGAGCTTCTTGAAGGCGTTGGTGTACACGCGGTTCAGGAATTCGCCGGCGTCCTTGCCACGGATCTCGATCTTGCCGAGCGTGGTTGCATCCATGAAGCCCACGGAATCGCGGACCGCTGCGCACTCGCGCAGGACTGCCGTGTCCATGTCTTCCCCGGCCTGCGGGTAGTACCAAGGGCGCTTCCACTGTCCAACATCTTCGAACAGTGCGCCCTGGGCAACGTGCCACGGGTGGATGGAGGTCACGCGGGCGGGATCGAACAGTTCGCCACGCTGGCGGCCAGCCAAAGCGGCGAAGGCCACAGGCGTGAACGGAGCACGGTAAGCGGTGGTTCCGATCTCACCGACGCCCGGAATGTTCTCGGCTCCACCGAACTTCAGCGCTGCGGCGATGACGCCGATCGCGTTGACGCCCGACGTCTTGCCCTGATCATTGGCCGTGCTGATGGAGGTGTACCGCTTGACGTGTTCTACGGACCGCATGCCCGCTCCGGTGGAGCGGAGGACATCGGCCACTGACTGATCGCGCTGGAAGTCGACGAAGTGATGGTGCCACTCGCCCGGTTCGCCTGTCTGGCCGGGAACCAGCCAGAGCTGGCGGCTCGGTGCGCTGGCCACGGGTGCCTGTAGCTCTACGGGAGTGGTTGCGGACTCGAAACCAGCCGCGATGGAGGCTGCAGCTCCAGCCGAGATGCCCTCAGCCAGGCAATCCTGCAGTTCGAAGCTGCCACGGCCTGCGCCCACAACGTGCTGGTCCCTGACAGGAGCGGTGGGAATGAACGCTGCGAGCTCATCATCCCAACGCAGCTTGCCCTGGCGCTGGCTGTGGAGGTGAACCACCGGGCTCCAGCCACCGGAAACTGCAAGCAGATCGGCATCCAGCTGCTCGACGCCCGAGGTGAGTTCGCCGTCGTCGCTAATACTGCGGATGGTGACGCCATTCAGGCGGCCGTTCTCGTCTGCGGAAGTGTCAGCCACGGCACTGCCGATGAGGACCCGGATACCGGACTCGACGGCGGCAGCGGCCTTTGCGCTGATCTGCGGACGGGCATCGACGACGGCGGCAACCGCCACGCCTGCTGCCTTCAGGTCCGCGGCAAGAGCGTAAGCGGAGTCGTTGGTGGTGCTGATGACAACGCGTGAACCGGCTGCCACGGCGTAACGGTTCAGGTAGGTGCGCGCGGCCGAGGCGAGCATGATGCCCGGGCGGTCGTTGTTCTCGAACACCAGCGGACGCTCGTGGGCGCCCGGTGCCAGGACAACCTGCTTGGCACGGATGTGCCAAATACGCTGGCGGGAGACACCCGAAGCGGCCGGAACGCTCAAGTGGTCCGTGCGGTTCTGGGCTGCAATGAAGTAGTTCGAGTCATAGGAGCCGAAAGCCGTGGTGCGGTTCAGCACCGTGCATTCGCCTGCGGAAACCAGCTCGGCTTCCACGTCAGCAACCCATTCCAGGGCCGGCTTGCCTTCGATCTGTTCGGCCAATTCCTGGGCGGTGGAACCGGAGAGCAGTGCGCCGCCAAGTTCGGGCTGGTCGTCGATCAGGATGACGCGGGCGCCGGTTCGGACTGCTTCGCGGGCTGCAGCCAGGCCGGCGATACCGCCGCCGACCACCAGGACATCCGTGTGAACGTACTTCTTGTCGTATTCGGCCTTGTCCTCGTTGGGATCGAGTTTGCCCAGCCCGGACAGGAGCTCAATGTTCATGCCGTCCACCAATGACACTGCGGTGGCGGGAAGCATGGACTCGGCGACATGTCCGCGGAAGCGGGGAGCGATCTTGACCAAGGCGTTGGACTCTTCCACGCCGGCGGCCATGATGCCGCGGGGGCGGTCCTCATAGAGGGAGTTGCCGGCGTTGATGTGGCCGTTGGCCAGCAGCGCCGAAGCGATGGTGTCGCCCGGGTGACCAGTGAATTCCTGACCGTCCACGGTGAAGCGCCAAGAGATGCTGCGATCGATGCGTCCGCCGGTGGCGAGGCGTGCGTTCTTGCTGGTCACTTCTAGACTCCTTCCGAGGAGGTGGGTGCTGTGGCGCCTGTTGTTGCGGCGCCGGGTGCGAGGCCTGGTTCGCCGGCTTGGCCGAAGTCCCCGCTTTGGGTGAACTCACCGGGCTGGGCCGGTTCGCTCTTCGGGCTTTCGCCGGTTCCTGCCGCCTTGCTCTTTGCCAGGTCGGGGCGGGGCTGGCCCATCGCGTAGATGGAGTGGATTTCGTAGCTCACGGTGTCGCGGAGCATGTTGAACCACTGGCGGCAGCCGGTGCTGTGGACCCAGCGCTCAGCGAAGGTGCCCTTGGTGTTCTCCCGGTAGAACAGGTACTCAGCCCATTCGCGGTCCGTGAGGTCGTTGGGGTTCTCCGGGTAGGCAATGTGTGCCTGCCCGCCGTAGTGGAATTCGGTTTCGTCGCGTGGCCCGCAGTTGGGGCATGAAATGAGGAGCATGTCTTTCCTGTCCTGTCCTGGCTAGTGGGCCACGGCTGCGGCGCCGTGTTCGTCGATCAAGGCGCCGGTCTCGAAGCGCTCCAGGGCGAAGGGCTTGTTCAGCTTGTGCGGAGCGCCGGTAGCAATGGTGTGTGCGAAAGTCAGGCCCGCTGCCGGGGTGCCCTTGAAGCCGCCGGTTCCCCAACCACAGTTGACGAACATGTTCTCCACAGGGGAGAGTCCGACGATCGGCGAGGCATCCAAAGTGGTGTCCACGATGCCGCCCCAGGTCCGGAGCACGTGTGCCCGGGCGAAGATCGGGAAGAGCTCAACGGCTGCTGCCATCTGCTCCTCGATCACGTGGAACGAACCGCGCTGGCCGTAACCGTTGTAGGAGTCCACGCCGGCGCCCATCACCAGTTCGCCCTTGTGGGCCTGGGAGACGTACACGTGAACGTGGTTGGACATGACCACCGTGGGGTGGACGGGCTCGTGCAGTTCGGACACCAGCGCCTGGAGCGGGTGCGACTGGATGGGCAGGCGGAAGCCGGCCATCTCTGCCAGGACTGAACTGTGGCCGGCGGCGCACAGGCCCACCTTTTCGGTGTTGATGGTTCCGCGGCTGGTCTTGACGCCGGTGACGCGGTTGCCGTCCTTGATGAAGCCGGTGACTTCACAGTTCTGGATGATGTCAACGCCGAGTTCATCGCACTTGCGGGCGAAGGCCCAGGCCACGTGGTCGTGCTTGGCGATGCCTGCACGCGGCTGGTACGTGGCGCCCATAACGGGGTAGCGGATGTTGTCGCTGATGTTCAGGATGGGGCAGAGTTCCTTGACCTGCTGCGGGTCCAGCCACTCAGCGTCCACGCCGTTGAGACGGTTGGCGCCCACACGGCGTACGCTTTCGCGGACATCGCCCAAGGTGTGGGCCAGGTTCATGACGCCACGCTGGCTGAACAGGAAGTCGTATTCCAGCTCTTCCGGCAGGATCTCCCAGAGCTTGAGGGCGTGCTCATAAATGGCGGCGCTCTCGTCCCAGAGGTAGTTGGAACGGATGATGGTGGTGTTGCGGGCCATGTTTCCACCGGCCAGCCAGCCCTTTTCCAGGATGGCGATGTTGGTCATGCCGTGGTTCTTGGCCAGGAAGTAGGCCGTTGCCAGGCCGTGCCCGCCGCCGCCCACAATCACGGCGTCGTAGCTCTTCTTCGGTTCCGGGTTGCGCCAGAGGAAGTCCGGGTGTTCGGGGAGGTGGTCTGCACTCACTGGGCTGCTCCAATCAGTTCTGCTTCGGTTGCGGCGCCATTGCCGTTGTTGAGGTGTGGGTAAAGCGGGTACTTGTCGGCCAGAGCGGTTACGCGGCGTCGGAGTTCGACGGCGGTGGCGTCGTCCAGGGCGACGTCAGCTTCGGTGCCTGCTTCAGTTCCTGCTTGGGTGCCGCCGGCTCTGGTGCCGCTGTTCGCTGCGGCGATCAACGCCGTCGCAATGATGTCCGAGACCTCAGTGAAGTCCTCGGCGCCGAAACCGCGGGCAGCAAGCGCGGGGGTGCCGATGCGCAGACCGGACGAAACCATCGGCGGGCGGGGATCGAAGGGAACGGCGTTGCGGTTGACCGTGATGCCGATGCGGTGCAGGGTGTCCTCGGCCTGCTGGCCGTTGAGGACTGAGTGGCGGAGGTCTGCGAGGACCAGGTGAACGTCTGTTCCGCCGCTGACAACCGAGATGCCGGCAGCAGCTACGTCTTCCTGGAGAAGTCGCTGAGCAAGGATCTTGGAGCCTTCCAGAACGCGGACCTGGCGTTCCTGGAATTCCGGCTCGGCGGCCATCTTGAAGGCTACGGCCTTGGCGGCGATGACGTGCTCCAGCGGACCACCTTGCTGGCCGGGGAAGACGGCGGAGTTAACCTTCTTGGCGATGTCGGCGTCGTTGGTCAGGATCACGCCGCCGCGGGGACCACCGAGGGTCTTGTGTGTTGTGCTGGTGACGATGTGGGCGTGCGGGACCGGGCTCGGGTGCAGTCCAGCTGCAACCAGACCGGCGAAGTGGGCCATGTCCACCATGAGGTAGGCGCCCACCAGGTCCGCAATGCGGCGGAATTCAGCGAAGTCCAGCTGACGGGAGTATGCCGACCAGCCAGCGACGATCAGCTGAGGCTTGCTCTCCAAGGCGAGGCGTTCAACTTCAGCCATGTCCACGGTGTGGGTGTCTTCACGAACGCCGTAAGGAACAACCTTGTACAGCTTGCCGGAGAAGTTGATGCGCATGCCGTGGGTCAGGTGGCCGCCGTGGGCGAGGTTCAGGCCCATGATGGTGTCGCCGGGGGTAATCAGTGCGTGCATGGCCGAGGCGTTGGCCTGGGCTCCGGAGTGGGGCTGGACGTTAGCGAACTCTGCGCCGAACAGGGACTTCAGGCGGTCTATGGCCAGCTGCTCGATCACATCAACGTGTTCACAGCCGCCGTAATAGCGCTTACCCGGGTAGCCTTCGGCGTACTTGTTGGTCAGCACCGATCCCTGGGCTTCCATGACAGCCGTGGGAGCGAAGTTCTCAGAGGCGATCATTTCCAGCGTGGACTGCTGGCGGATGAGTTCCAGGGCGATCGCCTGATCGACCTCCGGGTCCGCCTGTGCTAGCGGGCGGATCAGCGGTTCAACCATGGTGTTCTCCTTCAAAGGCTTGTCTAGTGGCCGACTGTTAGGCAACTGATATATTAGAACTATTGCCATAGTATGTTGAAGATCACATGGTCGTCAACAGGTCTGCGGTAACTCATCCAGCAGACTGAAGTACGACGACGGGAGAGAGCAATGAGCGCTGCATTGGAAGCACTGGAATCAGCTCCGCAGGGGACATCCCTCGCGGAGAACGCCTACCTGCTGCTGCGCGACAGGCTCATCATGCTGGACGTCAAACCCGGCGACCCCATCAACGACGGCCAAATCGCTGCTGAACTGGGGATCGGGCGCACGCCTGTCCGGGAAGCCATCAAGCGACTCGAAAGCGACCACCTCGTGGTCTCCTATCCGAGGCGCGGTACGTTCGCCACCGGCGTGGACATCACCCAACTTGCCGAGGTCTCAGAGATCCGCGAACTCCTGGAGCCACTCGCCTCAAGGAAGGCTGCCCGCATGGCGAGCCCCGCCATGCGTTCCGAGCTGCGCGCCGTCGCTGCCGCAATCCGTGATCTTGAAGGCCAGGACAACTCCTCCCAAGAACTCATGCGGTACGACATCCAAGTGCACCGGCTCATCTACAAAGCCTCGGCCAATGCGCACCTCGAAGACGTACTCATTCGCTATGACAACCTGGCCACCCGAATCTGGTGCCACATGCTGGAAAAAATGCCCTCCGTTTCCGGCCACATCTCCGAGCATGCCGACCTCCTGACGGCCATAGCAGACGGCGACGAAGAACGCGCCGCCGAGCTCGCCCTGCACCACGTTGTCAGCTTCGAAGAGACCATCCGCAAGGTCCTCTGACCCTCTCTCACATCCCTAGGGTTTGGGCGGGTCGCTCTTTCATGTCCCGCGTGCTTCACCGCGTCCCTCTCTCACGTCCCGCGTGCTTCACCGCGTCCCTCTCTCATGTCCGGCGTGCTTCACCGCGTCCCTCTCTCATGTCCCGCGTGCTTCACCGCGTCGCTCTTTCGTGTCCCGCGGTATGAGTCGGGGTCGAGGGGGCAGGGTCATCCTCTTCGCGCTCGCTACTTCGTCGCTTAGACGCGCGCTGCCGAAGAGCCCCACCCCTCCTCGGATCCTCTATCACATCCCTAGGGCTTGGGCGGGTCGCTCTCTCATGTCGCGCGCGCTTGAGCTCAACCCTCTCCCCTTTGGTGTTTTTAGGGTGCTGCCGCAATCGCCCGTGGGCGCACTTGGGCTGTGGCGTCGATGTTTCCGTTGCCCACCGACGGCGAACTTTCTTCAAGGGGGTGAGCGGCCGATCGAGTGAAGGGGCAGGGATGTGAGAGAGCGTCGGGCGGGTTGAAGATGCGCAGAATGCAACTTTGGTGCGGTGGGAACAACAACCGCATACCGCAGTGGAATGTTCAGTCCGGCGTTGCCAACCTCCGAGATCTCTAAATGCACCCCTTGACCGTGGCGTCGCTCACACATACTCTGGTGCAACAGCGTTGCGTTGAATGCAACCCCAAGGATTTTGGTGGACACATGAGCAATGAATCCTCTGTGGCAGCCGAGCAGGGTGTTTCACCCGCCTCCGGCTCCAACCACACCCTCAGCCCTAACAACACAGTCAGCAAGGACACTCGACGGCGAGTGGTCACGGCCAGCTTCATCGGCAACTTTGTTGAGTGGTTCGACTACGCCGTTTACGGCTATTTGGCCGGTATCATCTCAACAGTTTTCTTCCCGGAGTCAGACCGGCAGACAGCCCTCCTGGCAACCTTCGGTGTCTTCGCCATCAGCTTCTTCGTGCGGCCGCTTGGTGGTTTCATCTGGGGCCATATTGGCGATCGCCTCGGACGAAAGCAGGCGCTCTCCCTCTCGATCGTGTTGATGTCAGTGGCCACGTTCTGCATCGCACTGATACCGGGCTACGCCACCATCGGCGTGATGGCGCCGATCCTGCTCCTCCTCGTAAGAGTTGTCCAAGGATTCTCCGCAGCCGGCGAGTACGCAGGGGCGTCTGCCTTCCTGGTGGAATATGCGCCTGCGAATCGCCGCGGACTGTATGCCGCTGTCGTGCCTGCCAGTACTGCAGCGGGACTACTGCTGGGATCCTTGCTTGCCGCCCTGCTGACGTCAGTACTTAGCGCGGAGCAGCTCAACGAGTGGGGCTGGCGGTTGCCGTTCCTGCTCGCGGCGCCGATGGGGCTCATCGGCAGGTACATCCGGATCAAACTGGAGGACACTCCGGCGTTCCGTGAACTGGCCGAGAAGGACGACGGCGTCAAGGCTCCCGCGTTGGCCATGTTCAAGACGTACCGGAAGCAACTCGTCATCGCCACGGGCGCGGTGCTGCTCAACGCGGTGGGCTTCTACGTGATCCTCAGTTATATGCCCACGTACTTGTCGGAGGAGCTGGGCTTCGGCGCCACGGAGTCGTTCCTCGCCACCACCATTGCCCTTGCCAGCTACATCGGCTTCATCTTCCTGACGGGCATCGCCTCGGACAAGTTCGGCCGCAAGCGCATGCTGATCACCGCGTCGGTCCTGTTCATCCTGCTCACGGTGCCAGCGTTCATGCTCCTGGACACCCGCAACTTCCTGGTGATCGTGTTGGTTCAGATCCTTCTGGGCGGCATGCTCACTCTCAACGACGGCACCCTGCCCAGTTTCCTGGCCGAACTCTTCCCCACGAAGGTCCGGTACACGGGCTTCGCCGTCAGCTTCAACCTCTCCAATGCCTTGTTCGGCGGCACCGCGCCGTTCATGGCCACCCTCCTGATCGGCATGACCGCCAGCAAACTGGCACCCGGCTGGTACCTCGTGGCCGCCGCCATAGTTTCCCTCATCGCAGTCCTGTTCGCCACGGAGACTTCCAAGAAGCCCCTGCTGCAGGACTAGTTCAACCCACCCATTGAAAGGAACCACCATGACCATCACCCAGAACGAGGCCGTCAACGATGTGGCCAAGCTCGAGCGCACCAAGGTCCTCAACAATGGCGAGAAGGTCTCGCTGACCTTCTCCGACGCCGAGTTTGAGCGGCGTCTCAGTGGCTTGCGCAGCATCATGGCCGAAAAGGACCTCGACGCCGTCATCCTCACCAGCTACCACTCCATCAAGTACTACTCCGACTTCCTCTTCACCTACTTCGGCCGTTCCTACGGCATGGTGGTCACCAAGGAAGACACCGTCACCATTACGGCGAATATCGACGCCGGGATGCCTTGGCGCCGCAGCTACGGCGATAACCTGGTGTACACGGACTGGCGCCGGGACAACTACATCCACGCCATCCAGGAAGTGCTGCGCACTCGCGGTATCAACCCGCGCCGCATCGGCGTCGAAGATGACTCGCTGCCCCTGGACAACCGCAACAAGATCCAGGCAGCTTTCTCAGGAGCCACGCTGGTGGACGTCGCGCAGGCGGCGATGCGTCAGCGGATGATCAAGTCTGACGAGGAGATTGCGGTCATCAAGCATGGTGCCCGCATTGGTGACCTAGGCGGCGAGGCCATTCGCAACGCCATTACAGCCGGGATCACCGAGTATGAGGTTGCCTTGATCGGCACGGAGGCCATGGTTCACGAGATTGCCCGTACGTTCCCGGACTCTGAAATCCGTGACACGTGGGTTTGGTTCCAGTCGGGCATCAACACTGATGGCGCGCATAACTGGGCCACCACCCGCAGGATTCAGGAACACGACATCCTGTCCCTGAACTGCTTCCCCATGACCAGCGGCTACTACACCGCATTGGAGCGCACCCTGTTCTATGGCGAACCGGATGCCCGCTCCCTGGAACTGTGGAACATCAACGTGGAGGTCCACAAGCGCGGCCTGGAACTCATCAAGCCTGGGGCGGTCTGCAAAGACATCGCCGCCGAGCTGAACGAGATCTACGTCAGCCATGGCTTGCTGGCCAACCGCACCTTCGGCTACGGCCACTCGTTCGGCGTGCTGAGCCACTACTATGGGCGCGAAGCGGGCCTGGAACTTCGCGAGGACATCGACACCGTTCTGGAGCCGGGCATGGTGGTATCCATGGAACCGATGATCACGGTGCTGGACGGCCAGAAGGGTGCGGGCGGTTACCGGGAGCACGACATCCTGGTAGTCGGTGATGACGGCGCAGAGAACATCACCAAGTTCCCGTTCGGCCCCGAGTACAACATCATCGGAGCCTAGTGACCCGGCCGGTGGGCACAGCGTGGTGTCCACCGGCCGGTGCGCCTGCCCAAGCGAAATATAGTGAACCCATGACCCCCACTGAATCCAGCGACACTCCTGAGAACAGCAACAGCACTGGTGACAGCAAAAACACCTCGGTGATCGTCAACGCCATCGCGGTGCTGCGGAGCTTCACCGCCGACGAACCGCTCCTGGGAGTCACCGAAATCGCGGGCCGCGTTGGCCTGCACAAGAGCACCGTTTCCCGTATCCTCGCGACGCTGGAACAGGAAAACCTTGTAGAGCGCGACGTCGATTCGCGCAGGTTCCGTTTGGGGCTGGGAATGATCGCCATGGCGGGCCCGCTCCTGGCGGAACTCGAAGAACGCCGCGTTGCATACCCTGTGCTGCGCGAACTTACTGAGCGCACGGGAGAGACGAGCGCGCTCATGGTGTGGAACGGCAATGAGTCCATGTGCGTGGAACAGATCCCCAGCCGGCACCAGGTCAAACACCTCGCTCCGCTGGGTGCCCGATACAACGAGGCCCTCAGTTCATCGGTGCAGGTGTTCCTTGGCGCGGAGAATGAGGACCGGGTGCGTCAGTTGTTGCGCAGCGGTTCCATCACCCTGCCAGGTCTGGACGAGGATGCCGTCGAGGCGTATCTGGCGCGGGTGTCAGAATCCGTGGAGCGTGGCTGGGCAGTGAACTTCGGGGAGACATCCATTGAGGAAGTGGGTGTGGCATCGCCCGTTTATGACCATCGGGGCGACATCGTGGCCTCTGTCCTGATTCCTGCGCCCAAATTCCGTGTTTCGAAGGATACCTTGGACAGCCTCGGTGAAGCCTGTGCCGCAGCCGCCGCCAAAGTCACCACCCGCCTGGGTGGCCGCGCCCCGCGCTAAGCGCAGGCTAAGTCCGGAAGCCAAACTTGTCCCAAAAGATGAATCTACTGGCCCATGGGTGGAGATCGGCTGCAGGCGCCGGTTATTGGCAAAGCTGCATGCCTGCCGTGGATAGTCTGACTCGCATGGAACGAACACTGAGAGTTGTCCGGCATTGGGGCGCCCCCGCGGCGGCTGCCATCTTTTTTGTGCTGTGGTGCGTGGGGGAAGCTGGGCGGATGGGACCGTGGCCGGGCCTTTATTGGCCGGGCGCCATACCGCTTGTGGTGATGACAGCGGCGATCGCAACCGCGAAGTGGAAGCCGTACCTTTCGCTCGGACTAACTGGCGTTCTGCTGCTTGGACAGCTTGTGCACATCGTCCCCGCTATGTTGGCAAACCACTGGGCCATCTACATGGGATCTTTCATTTCCCTGGGTTTTATCATGTGGACAGGCAACAAGAAGCAGAGAATATTGGCAGTCACCGCCAACGTCCTCTTCGCCTTGGTCATGACCTTCATGATGATTTCCTGGCGCTATGGCGGGGGAGTGGGCTGGTTCATCCCGCTCCATCATGGAGATGCTTTTGCGCTGCGTCACTATGGATGGCAGCTGTTGAGCATTCTGCTGCTAGTTGCTGCTGCTTGCGGCGCCCTCGGCATCCTCGTAGCCCTTTACGAAGACCGCCAGACACTGTCCAAGGCACAGATCGTCACCCAAGCAAGCCTGAAAGAAACTGAAATCGAACTGGTCATCGAGCAGGAACGCACTCGGATCGCCCGCGATCTGCATGATGTCCTGGCTCATTCTTTGGCAGTCATTACGGCGCAGGCCGATGGCACGCGATATCTGAGCAAAGGCCAGCCAAAGCCTGTCCTGGACGCCTTGGAGAACATCGCCGTATCAGCCAGGCACGCATTGGTTGATGCGCAACGCGTCATCGAAGGCGTTCGGGACGATGGCATGGTTGCCCCACAACCCCTGATCAGCGACGTCGGCCCGCTGATGGAACGCATGCGTCAAGGCAGCCTTGAGATTGAGCACAGTGAGAGCGGTGTACCCGTTGAACTGGGAGCAGGTCAGCAGCTGGCAGTATTCAGGATCGTCCAGGAATGTCTCACCAATGCGCTGAAACATGGTGGCCGGGGAACCGCCGTGCGCGTGCATTTTGATTGGAGCGGCCCAGGGCTGACACTTCATGCTTCCTCCGCGCTGCCGGCGTCCGTTCCGTTGGGGGAAACGGACGCCGGGCAAGCCAAGGAACGTTATGGACGGGGCATTCCCGGAATGCGGGAGCGTGCGCATCTGGCCGGTGGTTGGCTGACAGTGGGTCCGGATGGGGAGCAGTTTCGGGTAACTGCTTTTCTTCCTTATGGAACCGGGAAGCTGCAGGTCACCTCCCAGCCGTCCAAGGCATTGACGGATCTGGGAGAACGGACCTCGGCGGGAGGGGCCGGTGGCCTTGGCTGAATCGTCTGCGCCCATATCTGTAGCGTTGGTTGACGACCAGCCATTGTTCCGGGCGGGCATCCGGATGTTGGTTCAAAGCCAGCCGGACATGCTGCTGGCCTGGGAGGCCGACGACGGCAGCCAGGCACTTGCTCTCGCGACAGAGCAGCCGCCGGACGTCATGCTTATGGATCTCCGTATGCCTGTGATGGATGGCGTAACTGCCACGAAGCACCTCTGGGATGCTGCGACGCGTGACGGTTTGGAAAAGCCTAAGATCATCGCCTTGACCACCTTCAACCGCGACCAAGCTGTGGTGGAAGCCGTGCAGGCGGGAGCAAGCGGGTATTTACTCAAAAGTGCCGAGCCGGAATTCTTGCTGGCCGCAATACGGACCGTTCACTCCGGGTACTCGGTGATCGCGCCCGGATCCGTGCATGACCTGTTTCAGCACGCTGCCCGGACAGTGCCGGTTCCGGGTCCGGATCTTTCTGTCCTGGATCCGTTGTCGGTTCGGGAACGGGATGTCTTCCTCTTGGCGGCCAAGGGTTTGAGCAACAGTGCTATGGCTGAGAGTTTGTTCGTGTCCGAAGCAACGGTCAAAACGCATCTGCGCAGTGTCCTTACAAAGCTGGGCGTTGGGACACGGCTTCAACTGGTGTCGTTCGCTTACGAGTACCGGCTGCTCGGATAGCCGGGTACCCGCCGTCGAGCCTTCAAAACCTCCGCCGAGATGGCACTAGATGACCATCACGAGCGCGAAGATTGTCATTAAATGGCATCTCGGCGAAAGAAATAACGGCGGCCGTCCCCTCACGGGGAGCGGTCGCCGTCGTCTATTTATAAGCCGTGCGGAAGGCCTACATCTTCCGTCGCGTTGTAGTTGTTTCGTCCATGGCATCCCTGCCCAGCCAGGCGCCCAGCCCGATCATGGCAACGCCGAGGATCAGGTGCAGCCAGTTGTCAGCCGTATTGAACGGGACGAAGTTGGCAGCTGTTTCCTGGTTGATGACCAGGCCATAGATCCAAAGAACGATGTACACGGCGCCGCCGCCCAGGAGGAACAGGCGAGCCATGCGTGCGTTCCTTGCCATGGCCAAGCCGGCCACGCCAAACAGCAGGTGAACGATGTTGTGGAGTATGGACACTTGGAAGATTCCAAGCAGCATGGCGCCGGATTCATGTCCCGCAAAGGTCATGGCGCCGAAATTGGTGGTGATTCCCGGGATGAAGCCCAGAATGCCTACCAGCAGAAATACAATGCCAACGCCCATGGCGGTGTTGCGAAGCGTCAACCCCATCATGTGGTGGTGTTCGGCGGGGTGCGAAGCGGTGGTCATCAAGTCCTCCCTTTCACGCTGTTACCCGGCTCTTCTCATGGAGAGCCGACCTGCGGCAAGGGGTGTCGCAAAACCTTGCCGACGCCGCCATAATACTCCTGAAATGCCTCCGATAGCAGGGGATGAGCCCGGTTCAGCGGCCGTTAGCATGGATTTATGAGCCAAGCTCCAAACGGACGTGTGCACACGATCTTCCATGACACCCGCGATCTCACGCCTTTCCGCGAGGGCTACGTCCGCACGCCGGTCCGTGGCTTGGCCGATGGCGTCAATGACGTGCTTTCCGGGGTCCTCACCGGCCGCGACCACGCGAGGTTGTCCGTGGTGGGGAATGTCCCGCGATTGAAGATGCTGTCCTCCAAGACGGCGAAGGCCATGCATGAGGCCGTGTTCACTTCCACGGAGCCCGATCGGCTCCTTGCTTTCGGCCGCACATATCCGGGCTGGGCCGGCTTATGCCACGTGATGGCAGGGCTGCTCACGTACAAGCATGGCGGATTCCTGAGGGCTTCCGAGCTGTTGCGGCGCGGTTTAACAACAAGGATCGACGACGACGCCAGCCAGTTCTCGGCTACCTACCTTGGGCAGGTGGTCACCAAAGTCGAGGTAGCCGAACGCATTGAGGTTCCGGTCCTGTTCAGCGAGGAATCCGTGTTTTTGGCGTTGTCCCACTGTCTTCGGGAAATGGGGATGACCGAGGCGGCCTTGGAAGCGGTGGTGACTTTGCCGCCGTCGTTGCCTTCTGCGTTGGCGCGCTGCACGGCGGCGTACTCGTTGGAGCGCCACCGCGACGTGGTGCTGTGGACCGAAGGTTTGCTCAACACGGATGACCTGTCCGCCGCACTGTTGCTGATCCGGGCGCGGTCGCAGCGGGCGCGCGGCGATTTCGAGTCGGCCCAGGCGGCCCTGAAGGAAGTCCTCCGGCGTCGGAAAACCAACCTGGCCTTGAAGAACGATGCATTGACCGACAGGGCGTTGCTCGCGCTTGACCAAGGGCGCCGAACCCTCACTCCGCGATCCAGGCGGCCGGCCCCGCCTGCCGAGCTTGAGACCTTGGAAGTCATCCGCAAAGACGCTGAGATGCGGCGTCTCTGGGAGAACGACTTCAGGCAGCTGGGCGGCGAATAAACACCCTTGTGCCGTGCTAAGGAGAGGCGTATTCTCTTAATCAACCAATCAGTTGATCAATGAGTCAGTTGATTAGCATTGGTTGAAGGAAGGGTTGAAGCGGAGATGGAACAAGATGCCCTGGGGTCGGAATCCCTGGACAGGGCCTTCATGGCGTTGGCGGATCCGGTGAGACGGGCCATGGTAGCCCGGCTGTCGCGAGGAGATGCCACTGTCAATGAGCTGGCCGAACCATTCGCCATCACCAAGCAAGCGGTGTCCAAGCACATTCAAGTCTTGGAGCATGCCGGTTTGGTTACCCGATCCCGCGACGCCCAGCGCAGGCCGGTCCATTTGGATGCAGCGGCCCTGGAACGACTGACAGCTTGGATTGACCAGTACAGGCTGATCGCCGAGTCCCGCTTCCGCCAGTTGGACCAGTTACTTGGCGTCGGCGTCTCCCACCATGAACAAGAGAACATACCAGCAAAGAAGAAAGAGGAACTGAAATGAGCAATCCAACAACAATCACCGCTGATAGTGGCGTCCCGTTCGTTGATACAGTCCGCGAATTCGATGCCCCGGTCAGTGCAGTTTTCAAAGCCCACGTTGACCCGGACCTCTTGGCCAAATGGCTGGGCCCTCGGAGCACGGTGACGAAAATTTCTGAGTACAACGCCACCACCGGCGGCAGCTGGCGGTACGAAAACGGCGACGATAGCGGGATGTACGGATTCCGCGGCGTGTTTCACACGGTCGAGGCCGACGCGTTGATCATCCAGACAATCGAGTTCGAGGGGGCGCCGAACCAGGTGGTCATCAGCACCACAACATTCGAGGAAGTAGACGGCAGGACCAGGATGTCGGCACACGAGGTCTACCCCTCGGTTGAAGCGCGCGACATGGCCGTGGCTACCGGGATGGACTACGGCGTCATCGAAGGATACGAGCGGCTTGACGAACTCCTCGCCGCCTAGCCGCCTATCGCTTAGCTGCTTGCAGCCTGGAAATGCGGCAGAAGCGGCAGTAGTTGCTCTGATAGCAGCACTGTCCCGAGCCCGATCATGATGATTCCGCTGACCAAGGTCACAACCCGCGCGGCGCCGGGCCGGGAGGCCAGCAGCTTCCTGGAAGTCAATGCGACGGCGGTGTAAACCAACCCGGCTAGGATCACGAAGGTCAGGCCCAGCAGGCCCGACTGGATCGGAACAGGCAGTGCTGCCTCGGGGCTGACGAACTGCGGCACCAACGCCACGAAGAAGAGCAGGCCCTTTGGGTTAATGCCGCTGGTGCCCATGCCTTGAAGGAAGGTGCGGAGCTGGTTTCCGGACTGCACGACGCCGCCCTCCGCACTAAAGCTGGCACCTCGCCACGAGCGGAGGGTAGCGACGCCGAGCCATAGCAGGTAGGCAGCTCCCGCGATGGTCAGCCACCCCAGCAGTCCTGGAACTCCGGCCAAGAGGGCCGCCAGCCCTGCCACCATCAGCAAAGTGTAGATGACGTAGCCGCTGCATAAGCCAGCGACGGCAGGGACGAAGCTGCGCTGACGGAGGCCCGCCGAAATCGAATACGCCCAGTCGACGCCGGGCGTGCACGCCAAGCTGACGGCGACGAGCATGAAGGCGAGGAACAGTTGCGGATTCACGTTTTCTCTCCAGGGCTAGATGGTAGGAAAACTCTAGGGAAAATCGGCACATAAGTGTTCCCATATTTAGCCCGGAAGGAGCGGTGTTCGGTAAGATTATTGCGTGATTGACGGGATTGATAGAACTATTTTGCGCCACCTCAAAGAGGACGGCCGGATGACTGCCACAGCCCTTGCTTCCACGGTGGGTCTGACCGTGGCTCCATGTCATCGGAGGCTCCGCGATTTGGAGTCCTCAGGGGTAATCCGCGGCTACCGTGCAGACATCGATCCTGCCGCGGTGGGCCTGGGCTTTGAAGCGATTGTTTTTGTCACGCTCAAGCAGGTGGAGCGCACCATTCTGGCGGAGTTCGAAGAGCGTGTGACTGCCAGCCCCAACATTGTGGAGGCTCAGCGGCTCTTCGGATCCCCTGATTACCTGCTCAAGGTCATTGCTGCGGACCTGCCCGCGTATCAGCGCTTCTACGACGACGAACTCGCGGCACTTCCCGCAGTGGAACGCCTCACGTCAACACTGGTTATGAAGAACCTGAAAACCAATATAGGACCGCCGGTCTGAGGAGACCTACTCTGCCAGCAGTCCGGTGGTTCGGTACGGAATCACTTCCCGGAGGAACATGCTGGTGGACGTGCGCACGATGCCCGGGCACAACCGGATTTCCTCGGAAACCCGGTAGAGGTCATCCGGGCTCTTGGCTACCACCCTGATGATGAGGTCTGTATCGCCGGCGGGAGCATGGCATTCGAGAACTTCAGGGATCTCCCTCAGGGCAGCAATAGCCTCGTTCAGGTGGCTTTGATCGAGCTCGGCACTGACGGCGGCAGCCACGCCACGTCCCAAGGCCGAGGGTAAGACGCGACTGCTGTTGGGGCGGAGGGCTCCGGACGCCGTCATCCGCTCCAGGCGCGACTGAACTGTCCCGCGAGCGAGGTGCAGTTTCTGGGCCAACACCATGATGGGCACGCGAGGGTCTTCGTCCAAGGCGGCGAGGATTCGACGGTCCGTGGCATCGAGTTCCTGCAAAGTGACCACTTCCTGTCGAGCTTTCCACGTGAGACTGGTCAAATCGATCAATCAATATGGTGTCCGTTGCACCAACTGTAGACCCTCTGCTGAAATGATGACAACGAAGCAGGTCGCGGCTACCGCCAAATCCCGCAGGCACCAGGAACCCGGAACATCACCCGGGGCCCTGCACAGGTTTCCCGCAAGGAAGCAGCCGCTGATTGACTCTTGTTCACAGCATTGTCATTCTGCACCCGCCCTTTCACTGGGGCGCCACAGCAAGAGCCCCTGAGCTACCGGATCGTTGCGGTAGCTGAGGGGCTCTTGTGTTGTCCGGCGCCAGTCTCTCTCTCCCGTGCCCGGCGAATAGGCTTGGATCATGACTGCTGCTGGCCGCTTCGCCCCGAGCCCCTCCGGCGAACTGCACGTGGGCAACCTGAGGACCGCGATTCTCGCTTGGCTGTTCGCGAAGTCCAGTGGCCGCGATTTCCTGCTGAGAGTCGAGGATCTGGACCGCGCCCGATCCGGCGCTGAGGCGGAGCAGCTCCGTAATCTGCGGGATGTCGGCGTCAGTTGGGACGCCGACGTCGTACGCCAGACGGAACGCGCGGCGCTGTACGACGAAGCGATTGCGCGACTGACGGCCCAAGGGCGGACCTACGAATGCTTCTGCACGCGAAGGGAAATCCAAGAGGCCCCCTCCGCGCCGCATGCTCCGCAGGGCGCTTATCCGGGAACGTGCCGACGGCTTTCCCAAGCCGAACGTGAGATCCGGCGAGCCACGCGTCCCGCCTCCATCCGCTTACGGGCAGAGGTTTCGGAGTGGGCCGTTGAGGACCAGTTGCACGGTAAATATGTGGGTGTGGTGGACGACTTTGTGCTTCGCCGCAACGACGGCGTGACCGCCTACAATCTCGCGGTGGTGGTTGACGATGCCCACCAGGGAATCGACCAAGTGGTTCGCGGCGATGATCTCCTCCCATCCACGCCGCGGCAGGCCTACTTGGCGACCCTGCTTGGGCTGCCGAACCCTGAATACGCCCACGTTCCGTTGGTTGTTAATCACGACGGCGTGAGGCTGGCGAAGCGCGACGGGGCCGTCACGCTGAACGACCTCGCCGCCGTCGGAATTCCTGCAGAACGTGTGCGTGACCTTCTACTGGAGTCCGTTGGATTGCCCGCGGGAACCTTGCAGGATGCCCTGCCGCACTTCACCCCGCATATCGTGCCAAAGACGCCTTGGGTGTGGAAAACTCCCCGGAGCTGAACCGACCACCGGGGAGGCGGTCGCCGGTTTCGGGGCTTAGCTGCGGCTTAGTGGTGCGGCGCTGCTTAACTGAGCTGCGCTGCCGGGACTCCGGCCTCCATTCCCGCCCATAACGTGTCGGTGGTAGCCGTGACGACGTCTTCCACTGAATTTCCGTCCAACTGACCGCCAGCGGCGAGAAGGGCCGTGCCATGAAGGCTCACGAAGCACACCATGGCCAAGGTTTCGGGTTCCCCGGCGGCCAGGACACCGGCTTCCTGTGCCTCGGCAATCATTGCTCGGGCAACCTGTATGCCTTGCGCGCCGGTGCTTCGCAGCTCTTCGCTGGAATCGGGATGGTGCTTGGTGGAGTACATCACCGTGAGCAGGGCGGGGTGCTCAACAGCAAAGTCGACATAGGCCTTCCCAACACTGACAAAACGTCCCCGGAGTTCATCGACGGATTGGGCGGCATCCTGGATGCGGCGGTTCATCGACTCAAAGCCAGCTAGCGCCAGGGCATCGATCAGGGCCTGCTTATCCCGGAAGTGCTTGGCGGGTGCGCCGTGGCTGACGTTCACATCACGGGCCAGCTGCCGCAAGGACAGTCCGTCCACGCCAGCTTCTTCAATGGTTTCCATGGCTCGTTCCAGGAGCGCTTCCCGGAGTTTGCCGTGGTGGTAGGGCTGGTCAGTCATGGCTCAAGTCTATGTCAATGTAGTCATTGACAACAAAGTAGGCAGTGCCTACCATGTAGACAGCGACTACATTAGTCTCCGACTCAATCGATGGGATTTCGCCATGACCACGACTTACGCAGGCACTACTGCACTCATCACGGGCGCCAGCTCCGGCCTCGGCGCTGAGTTCGCCGGACAATTTGCGGCCCGAGGCTCAAACCTAGTCCTTGTGGCCAGGCGTGCGGACCGTCTGGAGGAGTTGGCTCAGGACTTGCGCTCACGCCACCGCGTCACTGTGACCGTCCTCCCTATGGACCTGGGCCGCGCAGGAGTGGGACGCGAGCTCCTCGAAGAACTGGCCGGCCGCGGAATTACCGTGGACACCTTGATCAACAACGCGGGTTTCGGCACCCACGGTCCTTTGGTTGAGGAAGACCCGAGCACCATCGCATCTGAGATTTCCTTGAACGTTGCCGCCCTCGTGGACATTACGCGTGCCTTCCTCCCGGAACTGCTCGCCTCCGGGAAGGGTGCCCTGGTGAACGTCGCCAGCACTGCTGCGTTCCAACCCATCCCCGGCATGGCCGTCTACGGTGCCACCAAGGCCTTCGTCCTGAGCTTTACCGAAGCCGTTGCCCACGAAACCAAAAACTCCGGACTCAACGTCCTGGCCCTTTGCCCCGGCGCGACACGCACTGAGTTCTTTGACGTCCTCGGTGGTGAGTCCGCAGCAGTAGGCAAGATGCAGACCTCTGCGCAGGTTGTGGGGACTGCCCTCAAAGCCCTCGATCGCAAGGACACCCCCGGCAGCGTCGTTTCGGGTTGGGTCAACCGGGTGACGGCCGGCTTCGCCCAGCGTTTGCCACGAGCCGTCACCGTCGCCATCGCTGCACGCGCTGTACAGGACTGGTAAGCCAGCAGGACGGGTAGGACCGCTAGGACGGGTAGGACCGCCGGGATGATGCGATTGGTAGGGCGGTGCTGCGGGTCCGGAAACAGCGGATAGCCTGAAGGTGAGGACCGATCCCCGTCGGTCCCTCTTCAAGCCGGAGGCCAGCATGACCGAACCACGCTTTACCGTTGAGACAGCCCAGGTTTTGGCCGAAGTGGCTCACAACCGGCAGAAGGACAAGCTCAAACGTCCTTATCGGGAGCACGTTCTGGCCGTGGGAGATGCGCTCGCCGACTTTGACGAAGATATCCAGATCGCAGGCTACCTTCATGACATCGCCGAGGATACGCCCATCACCCGCCAAGCCCTGCTTGAAATGGGAGTGTCCGAGCGGGCGGTAGACATCATCGAACGCGTCACCCGCCGCTTCCACGACGACCCTGATGATTACGACGCCGGCATCCGTTTCGTTGCGGAGGACCACGACGCAACGTTGGTGAAGATCGCGGACAACGCTCACAATTCCTTGCCCGAGAGGGTCAAGGCGCTTGCTGAAAAGTGGCCGGACAAGCCGCCGGTAACCCGCTATGCCGATGCCCGACCCGTGCTTTACACGGCGGTTCCCCGCGAAGAAGTTCGGATGATCCTGGAACGGATCAACCCCTACTTGCTTCGGGAACTGGACGAGATCGTGCCCGAGTAGCCCACACGCGCTCGTTGTGGGGCCCACTCTGCATGCCATGGGACGGCCTTAGGGTGCAGAGCAGGCCTCACAACGTACGGGAATGCCTTAGCCCGCTGCGGTTTCCAGCCGCCGCAGCGCTGCTGCCCGGCCCTTGTGCCCGCGTCGTTCGTCGTAGGCGATCGACAGGCCCAGGACCAGCATCATTGCCAGCATGCAGATCGGCACGGAGGCTCCCGCTGCAGCCATGGCAATGCTTGCAGCCAAGCCCAGGACCACCAGCGCGGAGCTCCAGAAGTGTTCGCGGTCCAGGCCGAGCATGATGCCGTACAGCGTGCTGAGCGAGACCTTGAAAATGATGATGGGAATGGCGATTGAGGCCACCGCAGCGGCCGCAGGAATGTGGGCTTCGTGGTCAATGTAGTAAGCGGCAACGTGCAGTCCTGCACCTGTGGCGGCAATGGCAGCGAAGATCGGCATGTGCCCATAGCCGAACACCCATGAACGGTGCCGCTGGACGTGAAGTGCCGGACCCGAGGGCAGGATGAAGTAGATCCACCACATGGCGAAGGCCAGCCCGGTTCCACTCAATCCAACCAAGGCGGCATCCATGGACCACTGGTGGGTGGCCACAATGGCACGCAGGGTTTCAATGGCACCAATCAAACACTCACCCAGGGCGATGATGGCCAGGAGCCCGTACCTCTCCGCAATGTGGTGGGCGTGCCACGGGGTACGGATCTGGCGTTCGGCGAAGTACGGTGCTGCCATCTCCATGATGAACAGTGGGGCTGCCATGAGGAAGGTGGTGAGGACGCTCGCATCGACCAAGAGAACCACGACCCATCCGACCTGGACGATCGCCACGTACTTCGCGTAGCGCAAGCAGGTTTCCCGCCGTTCTGGATCCTGCCGGGCGGCACGCAGCCACTGGAAAATCAGGGCCACCCGCATGACGATGTAGCCGAGCACCATGGTGAAGTTATCTACGTGCTTGCCCTCGATGATGGAGTGGAACACCGGCTCGACGCCCATGGCCAAGATCAGGACGCCAACCATCTGCACCATGGTGACCACGCGGAACACCCAGTCGTCGGTGTCGTAGGCGCTGGCGAACCAGGTGAAGTTGATCCAGGCCCAGATCACCGCGAACATGGCGAACGAGAAGGCGAGGAGGCCTGGCCAGAAATGCGCCTCTGCCACAGCATGGGCGAACTGGTTGCCGGCGACACCAAAAGCGATAACAAAGGTCAGGTCAAAAAAGAGCTCCAGCGGAGTTGCTGTGCGGTGCTTTTCATGGGGATCGCGGCCGCCCATGCGGGACAGCGCATGGCGAAGGGGATTCGAGGACATGGCTCAAAGATTACCGTTGCCCCTGCCTCCACGCCGAGCTCGCCGGAATACGTCGAGATCCCTTGGAATGTTCCAACGATCCCGCAGCATTCCGGCGAACTCGCGGCGAAAGTAACCCCTACACGCGCCCTAACACGTCGATGTCCTCCAGGAAATCCTGGTGCACCTCGGCGCTAACGGTGGTCCGGGTATCACCGATCGCATCGAGGTAGTCCTGGGTGACCGGTCCCTTACGTCCGTTGGGCGCAAGACCGGAGTCGCCGTCGTCGTACACTGCTTTTTCCAGGGCCCGCTGGGAGGCGCTGCGGGCAGCGAACTCGATATCCGCGGGGGAGAAGCCCTCGGTTCGCTCCACCAACTGGGCGATATCCACGGAATCCACCACGGTAGCGGGGATGAATCGCTGCCACATGGCTTCGCGGGCGTGAACGTCGGGGAGCCCGATGGGGATGACGTAGTCGAACCGGCCGTGGCGCAGGAACGCGGTGTCCAGGGCGCGGATGAAGTTCGTAGCGCACACCAGCAAGCGGCCGGGTTGTTCCCGGAAAGCCGGGATGATCTTGAGGAGTTCGTTGGTGACGCCCTGCAACGGCGACGGCGGATCACCGGCGCGCTGGGACGCGATCTCCTCCACTTCGTCGATGAAGACCACGGCGTGTTCCAGCTCGGCGATTTCCAGGAACGTCTCACGGAGTGCCCCGGCCAGTCCCTTGGGGTCAGCGGCCAGGCGGGACGGGAAGACTTCCACGAACGGCCACTCAAGCCTGGATGCGATGGCTTTGGCGAAGGTGGTTTTACCGGTACCTGGCGGGCCGAACAGGACTACTGCCCGGGGCGGGACCACACCGTATTCGTCTGCGAGGTCGGCCTCTGCCAAAGGCAAAACCAGTCGCCGCTCCAGCAGCTCCTTCTCGCGGCGCATGCCAGCCACGTTCTCCCACAGGTCCCGGGCAAGAATCCGCCCGCCCAACAGGCTTAACGGTTCCAGTTCCTGCCGCTGCACGGGGATGGTCCGCTCGAAGTAGCGCAGGTTTTTCTTCACCACGAACCCGCGCCCCAGGAAGGCTTCGACGCGTGTTTCGGTTTCCGGCATGAGCGCGGAGAGTTTGTTGAGGCCGTGCGGGGCCATGCGGTTCTCGACGGCGGACAGCAGCGAGGTGCCAATGCCGCGGCCGCGGAACTCCGTCAGCGTGGCCAGGAAAACGACCCACCCTTGGTCATGGGCGGCGCGTCCGACGGCGGCACCCACCACTTGGTCGCCTTGGACAGCCACCACGGCGTGGTCCTTCTCGCAGGACGCCAGTACCTCGGACAACGCGTACACGGGCTCCACGCCATCGGCTTTGAGTGACTCCCAGAGGTGCAGGATGCCGTCCAAATCGGACGAATGGAAGTCCCTGATGCGCCAGTTGCTCATGGCTGTATCTCCTGAGTCTGCTAAGTGAGTCGCCGTTGATCTCTTGGAGTTGAGCATAGGCGAACCACGGCTACAGGAGGTTGCGGGTCCGTTGCGTTACGAAACCCTACAGCCGCTCACCCCTACTGAAGCGGCCCTATTGAACCGGCCGTAGGCGCAGACCCTGCATGCCGCCGTCGACCGCCAGCGAGGTTCCCGACGTCGAACCCGACAGCGGGCTCGCGAGGTAAGCGACGGCGCCGGCTACCTCAGCGGGATCGACCATCCGCCCGTGCGGTTGGCGGGCGTTAAGGGCGGTTCGCTCAGCTGCAGGGTCAGCGGCTGAATCGAGCAACCGGCCAACCCACGGAGTGTCCACGGTGCCGGGGTTTACGCAGTTCACACGGATCCCCTCGCGGACGTGGTCTGCCGCCATGGCGAGCGTCAAAGACAAGACCGCGCCCTTCGACGCCGAGTACAGGGCACGCTGAGGAAGCCCGGCAGTCGCCGCAATGGAACAGGTGTTAACGATCGCGGCCGCCGGCGACTCACGCAGGTGCGGCAGGGCCGCCCGGCTGACACGGGCGATTCCCACCACGTTGACGTTGAGGACACGCAGCCACTCGTCGTCGTCGTTGGTCGCGATGTCACCTTGGGCGCCGATGCCGGCGTTGTTGATGACGATGTCCAGGCGGCCGAACTTCGTGGCCACAGCGTCGACGGCGGCTCGCACCGAGGGGTCATCGGCCACATTGCACTGCACACCGAAATGCCGGCTGGCCTCAGGAGCGAGGTCCAGGACTGCCACCTGCGCACCGCCGGCAGCGAGGCGGTCGGCGATCGCGGCCCCGATTCCGGAGGCCCCACCGGTCACGAGCGCTGCCAGGCCTTCGAATTCGTTGCCCACAGAGGGTGCCATGGCAGCGTCAGGCGTTGATGCGGACGGGAGCAGATGCACCGGGCTGTGATGGGGAGCCGGCCTGCGCGCGGAAGTACTCCTGCCGTTGGCGGCCCAGTCCTTCAATTTCCAACTCCACCACGTCACCTGGCTGGATGAAGGGGAATCTGCCGGACAGTGCCACGCCCTCGGGGGTGCCCGTGATGATCACGTCGCCCGGCTCCAGCAGCATGTACTGGCTGAGGTGGTGGACGATCGTTGCGGGGTCGAAGATCATGTCCGAGGTAGTGGAGTCCTGGCGGCCTTCGCCGTTGACTAAGGTCTGCAGGTGAAGGTTGCCGGCATCAATATCCGAGGATGGGACCAGCCACGGACCCAGGGGAGTGGAGCCGGGGAGGGTCTTGCCCTTGGTCCACTGGCCCGCCGCTCCGGGGATCTGGTAGTCGCGCTCGGAGAGATCGTTGGCTACGGCATAGCCGGCGATGCAGCCCTCGGCCTCGGAAACGGAGGAAAGGTATGACGCTTCCTTGCCGATCACGATTGCCAGTTCCACTTCCCAGTCGTACTTTTCCGACGACGGCGGGATGGGGGCTGCGTCGAACGGGCCGGCGATAGTGTTGGTCGGCTTGAGGAACACCACGGGAACCTCGGGCGGCGTAGCACCGGATTCGGCAGCGTGCGCGGTGTAGTTGAGTCCAATGGCAACCACTGCACCGGGTCGCGCGACGGGGGCGCCAAAGCGTAGGCCTTCCGGGGAGATCTCGGGAAGTTCCCCTTTGTTGAGCGCTTCGCGGGTGCGTTCGATGCCATCTGAGGCGAGGAAACCGCCGTCGATGTCGTTGGTCAGGGCCTTAAGGCTGAAGTACTTCTCAGCGCCGTCAGCGTCCTGGGCGATGACGGCCGGTTGTTCGTTTCCGGCCGTACCCAGCCTGGCGAATTTCAAGGTCATGGCTTCCTCCGTGCGTTCGGGACTAACATCCGAGCTCTAGTGTGGTGTTTTCACCCATAATACGGAAATGTGACCCATTGACAAGGTAGACATCGGATGTTTAGGCTCGTGAAGAATCGTGACGCACTACAGGAGCCGCATGAGCATCATCACCGCAATGGATACGTTCGATATCCGCTTTCCCACATCCTTGGAACTGGACGGTTCCGACGCCATGAACCCGGATCCGGACTATTCCGCCGCGTACCTGGTCATCCGCACGGATGCCGGGGACGGACATGAGGGCCACGGCTTTGTGTTCACCATCGGGCGGGGGAACGAGGTGGAGACGGCGGCGATCGAAGCCCTCCGTGGGTACCTTCTTGGCCGCACGGTTGAGGACCTGCTGGCAGACATGGGAGCCATGTGGAAACTGTTGACCCATGACTCGCAGCTCCGGTGGCTGGGTCCCGAGAAAGGTGTCATGCACATGGCTATCGGCGCCGTGGTCAATGCGCTGTGGGACTTGAAGGCCAAACGCGCAGGGCTGCCCCTCTGGGAGTTGCTCTCCGGCATGACGCCCGATGAGCTCGTAGCACTTGTGGACTTCCGCTACCTCACGGACGCGCTTACCCCGGACGAAGCTTTGGACATTCTCCGCGCTGCCGAACCCGGAAGGGAAGAGCGCAAAGAGGCACTTCGCGCTGACGGCTACCCCGCGTACACCACGACGCCGGGCTGGTTGGGCTACAGCGACGAGAAACTCACACGGCTGGCCAAGGAAGCCGTGGCTGACGGATTTTCCCAGATCAAGTTAAAGGTTGGCGCCTCCTTGGAGGACGACATCCGGCGCGTGCGGGCTGCCCGCGCTGCCGTTGGTCCCGACGTCAAGATCGCGGTCGATGCCAACCAGCGCTGGGATGTGCAGGAAGCCATCGACTGGATGGCGCACCTTGCCCCCTATGACATCGCCTGGATTGAGGAACCCACCAGCCCGGACGACATCCTCGGCCATGCCGCCATCGCCCGCGGAGTGGCGCCCATCCCCGTAGCCACTGGCGAGCACGTCCAGAACCGGGTGGTGTTCAAACAGATGCTCCAGGCCGGGTCGCTTCAGGTCCTCCAGATTGACGCGGCCCGGGTAGCGGGAGTGAACGAAAACATCGCCATTCTCCTTCTCGCTGCAAAGTTCGGAGTGAGGGTTTGTCCGCATGCCGGTGGTGTCGGTCTGTGTGAAGCAGTCCAGCACCTGTCCATGTTCGACTTCATTGCGGTGTCCGGGACCAAGGAGAACAGGACCATCGAGTTCGTGGACCACCTCCATGAACACTTCATCACACCTGTGGACGTCCACGACGGCGCGTATTGGCCGCCGTCGGATCCTGGCGCTGGAAACGAAATGCTCCGTGAAACACTGGCCGCGTACAGCTTTCCGGACGGCCCCGTATGGAAGGAATCCCGTTGATCCAGCACGCACCTTGGTTTGAAGAGGCACGTTTTGGGATGTTCGTTCACTGGGGCATCTACGCCCTGCCTGCCCGGCACGAGTGGGTGATGAACCAGGAAGAAATCACAGTGGAGGAGTACTCCAAGTACTTCCAGCGTTTCGACCCCGACCTCTACGATCCCCGGGAATGGGCACGCGCAGCACGGGACGCCGGGATGAAATACGTGGTCCTCACCACCAAGCACCACGACGGCTTCTGCCTGTGGGACTCCGCGCTGACGGATTACAAGGCCACCAACACGCCTGCCGGCCGCGACCTGATAGCGCCTTATGTGGAAGCACTCCGGGCCGAGGGGCTGAAGGTCGGCTTCTATCACTCGCTTATCGACTGGCACCACCCCGACTTCACCGTGGACGGCGTACACCCCCAACGGAACGCGGCCGACGTCGAAAGCTTGAACGCCGGACGCGACATGGCGCGCTACCGCGAGTACCTGCACGGCCAGGTGCGCGAACTCCTGAGCAACTACGGCAGCATCGACTACCTGTTCTTCGACTTCTCCTACACAGGTGGGCACGAAGAAGAATTCTGGGGTGGCAAGGGCCGGAAGGACTGGGATTCGGAGGCATTGCTCGCCATGGTGCGGGAATTGCAGCCCGGCATTGTGGTCAATGATCGTTTGGAGATCCCCGGCGACTTTGTCACTCCCGAGCAGTACCAGCCCGCCGGCCCCATGATGGTCGACGGCGAACCGGTCGCCTGGGAGGCCTGCCAGACCCTCAACGGTAGTTGGGGTTATGACAGGGACAACCTGAACTACAAATCCGCGGACCTGCTCATCCGGATGCTGGTGGATGGTGTGTCCAAGGGCGGCAACCTGCTGCTCAACGTCGGCCCCACAGGCAGGGGAAATCTCGATCCGCGGGCCCTGGCGTCCTTGGAAGGCATCGGCCAGTGGATGAAGCTGCACTCGCGGTCCATCTACGGAACGGGGGCCTCCCCGTTCAAGGCACCGACGGACGCCCGGTACACCCAGCGTGGGAACAGGCTCTATGTTCACTTGTTCGCTTGGCCGTTCGAGTATGTCCACCTCCCGGATCTCGCCGGGAAGGTCGAGTACGCGCAGTTGCTGAACGACGCATCCGAGGTGTTCCTCAAAGAGGTAGACCCCGGGCAGCAGGCCATGAATATGACCCAGGGAGGGCAGCCGCCAGGCACCTTGACCATCAAGCTGCCTGTCCAGCGACCGAACGTTGCTGTGCCAGTGCTGGAACTGTTCCTGACACCCGAGGCTGCGGAGCCGTCGGCCGCGGAGCCCGAGGCCGCTCGTGACTGAGAGCATCGCCCTGCACACCAAGCTGAAGCCGGGAACCGAAGAAAAGTACGCGGACGCGCACGCGACCATTCCCCCTGACCTGGTGGCAGCGCTCAAGGACGCCGGGGTCCGGAACTGGCGGATCTGGCGCAGCGGCCTCGATCTTTTCCATGTAGTAGACGTCGATGACTACCAAGCAATGCGCCACGCGCTCGCCGACCATCCGGCCAATGTGCCGTGGCAAGCCCGAATGGCTGAACTTTTGGAGGTCCAGGACGATTACTCGGGGGAGGATACGGGTATCCAGAAGATATGGGAGCTGCGATGAACTCACTTGACCTCGGCAAACCAGGAAAACCAGGAAAACCAGGCAAACTAGGCAAACTGGGCTTCGGCGGAGCGGGCATCGGAAATCTCTATCGGGAGATCCCGGACGGGGAGGCGCTCGCCACCGTGTTGGCTGCGTGGGACGCCGGCATCCGCTACTTCGACACAGCGCCTCACTACGGCCTTGGCCTCTCGGAGCAGAGATTGGGCGCGGTCCTCCGTGATAAACCCCGGAACGAATTCGTCATCTCCACCAAGGTGGGCAGGCTACTCGAACCCAACTCCGGTAGCGGCCAGGACCCGGAGGGCTTCGAGGTCCCCGCGACGTCACGACGCGTGTGGGATTTCTCCGAAACAGGCATCCGGCGCAGCATCGAGGACTCCCTGGAGCGGCTCGGCTTGGACCATGTGGACATCGCATACCTGCACGACCCCGACGTTCACGATCTTCAGGCCGGAATCTCCCAGGGCCTTCCAGCACTGGAGAAACTGCGCTCCGAAGGAGTGGTCCGGGCAATCGGTGTGGGCATCAACTCCGCAGAGGCAGCCTTGGAATGTGTCGAAGCCGCCGATCTCGACCTCGTGATGCTCGCCGGCCGCTACACCCTGCTCGAGCAGCCCAGCGTCCCGTTGCTTGAACGCTGTGTGGAGCGAAGCACCGGCGTCGTAAGCGTGGGCGCCTACAACTCGGGCCTCCTGGCCCGAGCCGACGTTCCGGAAGACGCGCATTACAACTACGGCCAAGCACCGCCGGAGGTGCTGGAGCGTGCGCGTGCGCTCGCGGCCCTCTGCCGGGACTTCGGCGTGGAACTTCCGACGGCGGCGCTCCAGTTCCCGTTGCGGCATCCGGCCGTGGTGAACGTGACAGCCGGGGCGACTTCTCCTGAACAGGTGGCCACGAACGCTGCCAGAATGGAGGCGCCCGTGCCGGACGAACTGTGGAAAGTGTTGGAGGAGCGCATGGCGTGATTGATTCGCATCTGCACCTGTGGACCTTGGACACCTTCGTCAGCGGCGGTGTGCGCCACTATCCATGGCTCGGACCGCAACACGGTGCGCTCTTCCGCAGCTTTGGCGAGGACGAGGCGCGTGAGACGTTGGACGCTGCCGGGGTGAGGGGAGCCGTTCTGGTCCAGGCCGACGACACCGTAGCCGACACCGAGAGCATGTTGGCCGTTGCAGCGCGGAATCCCTGGGTGCTCGGAGTAGTGGGCTGGATCAGGTTGGATTCGCCTAATGAAGCTGCAGAACAGTTGCACCGTTTCACAGCACATCCCGTCTTCAAAGGCGTTCGGCACCTGGTGCATGACGATCCCCGCAATGACTTTCTGGATCTTCCCGCTGTAAGGAATTCCCTGGCATTGGTGGCTGGGGGAGGGCTCACTTTGGACATCCCGGATGCCTTCCCCCGGCATCTGGGGTCTGCGGTTCGGCTGGCCCGCGAGATGCCGGAACTGACGGTTGTGTTGGATCACCTGGGTAAGCCGCCGCTGGCTGATCCTGAGCTCATGGACTCGTGGAGCGCTGATTTCCGGGCGCTCGGGCGGGAGCCGAACTCGGTGGCGAAGCTCTCCGGACTGCATTTACCTGGCGTTGAGTACACCCCGGATGCGTTGCGACCTCTGTTTGAATCAGCGTTGGAGGCTTTCGGGCCGGAGCGTTTGATGATCGGCTGCGACTGGCCAGTGAGCACCTTGGGCGCCCCCTATGGCCGGACTCTGGATGTACTGCTGGAACTCGTGTCTACCTTGCGTCCTTCGGAGCAGGACCTGGTGCTTGAGGAGACGGCTATTCGGACCTACGGCCTGGCGGTCACCCCTATCGCCGAAGGTTAGAGCGCCTGCCGCAGCCAGTTCTCCACGCCACTGATATGCACAGTAACGAGGGCCCGCACTAGTTCGGCATCTCCCCGTTCAAGTGCGTCCGCAATGGCGCGGTGTTCAGCCAAGGTGTGCGCCACGGCCTTTTCCTGTGTCAGGCCACGCCAGATCCGGGCGCGAACGGTGCTGCTGGACAGGGCCTCCAGGAGGCTCCCCAGGTAATCATTTCCGGCGGCCTCGGTGATGATGCTGTGGAACTCAAGGTCGTGGGCAACAAGCTCCTCAACGTCAGTGTTCTCGTCGATGCCGTCCATCGTGCTCCGCAGGGCAAGCAGCTCGTCCGGCGTGATTTTTCCCGCGGCCAAGTGTGCGGTGGCCGGCTCCAGGATTCGTCGGACTTCAAAGAGTTCCAGGATGGACCGGTCCTGGTGCAGGTCCACCACAAAGGCCACGGCTTCGTTGAGCAGCTTCGCATCGAGGCTGGTCACGTAGGTGCCGTCACCACGGCGGACATCCAGCACGCGGATCAGCTCGAGGGCTTTCACGGCCTCACGCAACGAACTCCTGGAAAGACCGAGCCGTTCGCTCAGTTCCTTTTCCGGCGGAAGTCGATCGCCGGCCTTGAGTTCGCCGCGGATCAGCATGTCTTTGATCTTGCTGATCGCCTCGTCTGTGACAGCCATGGACCAATAGTAGCCACGAATGATCGGATGTCTGTCTGCGCCGCGTCCTCACCCCACTAAGTCGCAGTTGAGGTCGTTTTCAGCCGGTGGTTTCTAGCGGTTATCGCAACAGGAAGGTTCTGATCATCTCATTGGGGGTGCAGAAGTCGAATCGTTGGCGGGGTCTGTCGTTGAGTTCGTGGGCGACGTAGTCGAGGTCGGTTTGGCTGTAGATGCTTAGGTCTGCGCCTTTGGGGAAGTACTGGCGCAGGAGCCCGTTGGTGTTCTCGTTCGAGCCGCGTTGCCAAGGTGAGTGGGGATCGCAGAAGTAGATGTCGATGTCGGCTGCGATCTTCACTTCCTTGTGCCTGCGCATTTCGGTGCCTTGGTCCCAGGTCAGTGAGAGCCTCAGTTCGTCGGGAAGGGCGCCCATTTTGCGGATCAGCCCATCCCGAACAGACTCGGCACGGTTTTGACCGGTCGGGACATGGAGGAGCATCACGAACCCGGTTGTGCGCTCCACGATGGTGCCGATGGCGGTTTTTCCGTCCTTGCCTACGATCAGGTCCCCTTCCCAATGCCCTGGCACGGCACGGTCTTCGACCTCGGCGGGACGGTCGGCGATCATGACCTTGTCCTGGATTCTGCCGCGGCGTTCGTCGGGGCGGCGTTGGGGTTTGCGCAGGGTCCGGCCGGTGCGCAGGTTCTTGACCAGTTCCCGCTTTAGCCCGCCCCGGGACTCGAGATAGAGGGACTGGTAGATGGTCTCGTGTGACACCCACATCTCCGGGTTGTTCGGGAAGTCCTTGCGGAGTCTGCCAGCGATCTGGACCGGTGAGTCTTTCTTTTCGAGCCGCTTTTCGACTTCCAGGCGCAAGGGCTTGTTGCTGTTGAGCTTAGCGGTCTTGGGCCTGGCTGCCCGGGCGTGGGCGCGGGCATGGGCGGTGGTAGCCCGGTAGAAAAAGACCTTGTCAGCGTTCCGCCGGAGCTCCCGGGAGATCGTTGACGGGGAACGACCCAAACGTCTGGCGATCTCACGGACCGATTCCTTGCCCCGCCATAACGAGATCAACTCCCGCTCCTGGAACGATAGGGAACGGCCGGTCAGGGTCCGGCCCCGACGGGGCCGGACCCCTCCTGAGGACCTCAGCTCACGGCGGACCGTCGTTACGGACCACCCGACGAACGCACCAGCATCTTCAAAACGGGCACCGTCCGCAACCTGCTGCCAGAACGACTGGACAACCTCAGCAACCAAACGATTCGTGAACTTCACCATGGCAATCGACACCCTTCAATAATCAGGTGTTGCGATCACCGCATGATTCAGCGCCCTCAAAACGACCTCAACTGCGACCTACTTGGGGACGTTAACTGACGACGGCGGCACCTGGGTTCCGATTGGTACGGAACCCGGGTGCCGCCGTCGTGAGTTAGCGGTTGTTACCTGTGGGGGCTGTTACTTGGCGCCTACTTGTCGCCGCCGGGCAGCGGGCGGTTTGCAATCACGGGCGCGCTGCCCGTGTAACCGTCGCGGGTGGCAGCAAGCTCATGAATTTGCTTGCGGCACAGGAACCAGCCCCACACCATGAGTCCGCAGGCAATCGCGGTGACCAGCATGGTCAACGGGGACTCGATGAACACCATGATCAGCACGGCCGCCAGGAAGAGCAAAGACAACCAGCCCGTGTAGGGAGCACCGAACATCCGGAAGGACGGACGCTTCAGCCATCCCTTGTCGGCCCAACGTTTGAGTTGCATCTGGCACAGGACGATGGTGGCCCAGGTGACGATGATGCCCACGGAAGCGACGTTCAGGACGATCTCGAAAGCGTCGGCCGGAACAAGGTAGTTCAGCGGAACTCCCAGGAGGGAAACGCCGGCGGTGATGGCGATTCCACCGTAGGGGACGCCTGCCTTGTTCATGCGCTGGGCGAACTTCGGGGCAGAGCCGGCCACCGACATGGAGCGGAGGATGCGACCTGTGGAGTAGAGCCCGGCGTTCAGCGAGGACAGTGCTGCGGTGAGCACCACGAGGTTCATGATGACGTCCACGCCCTCCACGCCGATGGAACCGAAGAACGTCACGAATGGGCTGACGCCCTTCTCGTAAGAGGTGTACGGCAACAGGAGTGCCAGCAGAATCACGGAGCCAACGTAGAAGAGGGCGATGCGGATGACCACGGAGTTGATGGCCTTGGGCATGATCTTCTCCGGGTTGGCGGTTTCGCCGGCTGCGGTGCCGATGAGCTCAATCGAGGCGTAAGCGAAGAGCACACCCTGCATGAGGATGATCATGGGAAGGACGCCGTTGGGGAAGACTCCGCCGTTGTCTGCGATGAGGCTGAAGCCGACTTCCTGGCCCTCCACCGGGGTGCCGAAGATGACGAAGTAGGTACCCACCAGGAGGAAGGCCACCAATGCTGCCACCTTGATCAGCGCGAACCAGAACTCCATTTCACCGAAGACCTTCACGGAGACCAGGTTGAGGCAGAGCACTACGACCAGCGCAATGAGCGCCCACGCCCACTGCGGAACGGCACCTATCCAGGCGACGTATTTGCCGAAGAACTCCATGTAGAGCGCCGCTGCGGTGATGTCCACGATGGTGGTGGTGGCCCAGTTGATCCAGTAGAACCAGCCCGAGACGAAGGCGGCCTTCTCGCCGTAGAACTCACGGGCGTAGGAGACGAAAGATCCTGACGACGGGCGGTGCAGAACGAGTTCACCGAGGGCGCGGAGGATCAGGAAAGCGAAGAAGCCACAGACTGCGTAAGCGATAACGAGGGAGGGACCAGCTGCGTTGAGTCGGCCGCCGGCGCCCAGGAACAGGCCGGTGCCGATTGCGCCGCCGATCGCGATCATCTGGATCTGGCGGGGCTTGAGGTCCTTGTGGTAGCCGGAGTCCTCCTTGTGGAGGGCTTTCTCGCTGGCGTGCGCTTGGGCCGGGACCGTGTGGTCCGTGATGGGATTGGTCATTGGAATCCTTAGGGGTGTCCTGTTGGGGGTGTCCTGGGCATGTCCGGTCGGGGGTCCGGGCACGCGGAACAAAGCCTCGTGGGGGTGTGCCTCATGGGCGGGACGACTGGGGCGTTTAGAAAGCCAGTTTCGGCCTATTTGCTGAGATTTGCCAGACGTTCGGGGCTAAGCAGTTCCTCAAGCTGGGTGGCGGTCAGGAGACCGTGCTCCAACACGAGTTCCGCTACGCCCTTGCCCGTTGCCAGCGCTTCCTGGGCGATAGCGGTGGCGGAGGCGTAACCGATATGGGGGTTCAATGCCGTGACGAGACCGATCGACTGCTCCACGGTAAGCCGTAGCCGTTCGGTGTTTGCAGTGATGCCCCGGACGCAGCGCGCCGTAAGGGTGCGGCACGCTGCTTCCAGGTGGGAGATGCTCTTGTGCAGGCTGTGCACAATGATCGGTTCGAAGGCGTTCAGCTGAAGCTGGCCGGCCTCCGCGGCCATGGTGACTGTGACATCGTTGCCGATGACTTCGTAGGCCACCTGGCTGACCACTTCCGGGATCACCGGATTGATCTTGCCGGGCATGATCGACGAACCGGACTGCACGGCCGGAAGGTTGATCTCGCCCAAACCCGCACGCGGTCCGGAGGACAGCAGGCGGAGGTCGTTACAAATCTTGGAGAGTTTCACTGCCACGCGTTTCAGCACGCCGGACAAGTGAACGAAAGCTCCTACGTCCTGCGTGGCCTCAATGAGGTCAGCAGCGGTCAGGAGGGGAAGGCCCGTAATTTCGGCGAGATGGCGGCAGGCGGCCTCAGCGTAGCCGGCCGGGGCATTCAAGCCTGTGCCGATTGCCGTGGCTCCAAGGTTGATCTCGTGGATCAGCATGTGGGACTCGTCCAAGCGGGCCCGGTCCTCGCCGATTGTTACGGCGTAACCGCCAAACTCCTGGCCGAGGGTCATGGGAACGGCGTCCTGCAACTGCGTGCGTCCCATCTTCACGACGGTCCGGAACTCCCGGCCCTTCTCAGCGAACGCCAGCTCGAGTTCTTCGAGGGCTTCCAGGAGTTCTTTCACGGAGAAGATCGTGGCGAGGTTCACCGCCGTCGGATAGACGTCGTTGGTGGACTGGCTCAGGTTCACATGGTCGTTCGGGTGCAGCTTGGAATAGTCGCCCTTGGGGTGGCCGAGGATCTCCAGCGCGCGGTTGGCGATGACCTCGTTGGCGTTCATGTTGGAACTGGTTCCCGCGCCGCCCTGGATCACATCAACCATGAACTGCTCCTGGAGCATGCCGTCCATGATGTCCTGGCAAGCCTGCTCGATGGCACCCGCCTTTTCGGCGTCCAGTAGGCCAAGCTCGTGGTTGGTGCGGGCCGCAGCCTGCTTCACGGCGGCCAGGCCCCTGACGAGGTGCTTGTTGGTGGAGAGCGGCTGCCCGGTGATGGGGAAGTTCTCGATAGCGCGGAGAGTGTGGACGCCCCAGTAAGCATCCGCGGGTACATCGCGGTCACCCAAAAGGTCGTGTTCGGAACGGAGGGGGATCGCCTGATCGACGGTGGTCATAGCTGTCCTTGGTTTAGTTGCTGAAAATTTGGGCTGCGCGGAGCTCGCCGACCGGAAGGCCGCCGCCCAGCACGGGTGGGCTCTGAAGCGTGGCCAAGCTGCCGCCGTCGACGCCCAATTGGCGGAGGACCTCAACGGTGACGGGCATGCGGGCGCGATCGCCGCCGTCGGAAATCTTCACTGCCACGCCGGTGCCGTTCGGGAGGCCGACAAGCTGGAGTCCCTCAAAGCCGTCCTTGGCGAGGAGTCCCGGGACCGCCCGCATGAGGGCGGTGACATCGCGGCCTTCGCCGGCCACCATCTGTGGGTAGCGGCGCATGGCGTGGGCAACCTTGCCCTCGTCTGTGCTTTCGTCGGCAGCGGCCAAGCGGCCGTAAGCACGCGCCATGCCATGCAGGGTGTGGGCGAACAGCGGAGTGCCGCAACCGTCAGTACTAACCGCCGCAGCTTCCTCACCCGTCAGATCCGTGATGGTGTCGCGGACCAGGACCTGAAGCGGGTGCTCGGGATGCAAGTACCCCTCCACAGGCCAGCCGTTGATGACGCAAACTGCGGTCATGGAAGCGTGCTTGCCGGAGCAGTTCTGCGCAATTTGGGTGGGGCTGTTGCCTTGGCGGAGCCACTCTTCACGTTCAGCGACGCCGTAAGGGAGGTCGGTGCTGTTACCCAGCGCCGCTTCGGTGAGGCCATGCAGCTTCAGGATCTCGGTGGCGCCATCGCGGTGCATCTGCGCGCCGGAGTGGCTGGCAGCCGTCAGTGCCAAGAGGTCCTGGGGTATGTCCAAACCGGCCTTGAGCAGCGCAACAGCCTGGAGCGGCTTCAGGCTTGAGCGCGGGTACATGGGGGCATCCGGTTCGCCGGCCTGGACTGCGGTGCCGCCATCTGCGCTGAGCGCGATCAACGAGCCGTAATGAACGCTTTCGACCAGGCCGTCGCGGGTTACCTCTACGAGCGGGACGTGGTTCGGCGCTTTTTTCGCGTGGGCCTGGGCCGGTGCTTCGGGGGCGGGCATGGTGGCAGTGTCCTTTGGGTGTGTCATTTGCTGAGGATCGTGTCCAGCGCGACGCTGACGGCCTGCAGGTGAGCGGCCATCGCTTTGCTTGCTGCTTCGGAGTCGCCGGCTTCGATTGCGTTGAGCACTGCGACGTGTTCCTCGTCAGAGCGGTGTTGCCGGTCTGCCACGAGGTTCAAGGTTTCGGACTGATGGGCCAGGGCTTCACGTATATCGGAAACCACGCTGGCAAACACCCGGTTTCCGCTGGCGCGGGCCACGGCTGAGTGGAAGCTCGCGTCCAGGTTCACCCAGGCTTCGGGATCGTTCTCCGTGAGCATTTCCTGGACGATGTCCTTGAGGTGCTCCAGCTCTTCCTCGGTGCGGCGCTGGGCGGCGAGGCCGGCCGCCGGGATCTCGATGTGCGGGCGGGCTTCGTTAAGATCACGCGCACTGTACTGACCCAAGGTAAGGTCATTAGCAACCTTGTTGGCAACAATGAACGTGCCCTTGCCGGTCTTGGTCACGGTAAGGCCCAAGGTGTTGCAGGACCTCAACGCTTCCCTGATGACTGAACGGCTTACGCCATACTGGCCTGCCAGGGTCGCCTCGGAGCTCAGCTTAGTTCCGATATCGAACTGGCCGCCTTCGATGGCGCGCCGAAGGGCCGCAAAGACCGCTTCAGCTGCGGAAATGCGTGAGATAGGCGTATGCCCACCCTGGGGTCCTTGCTGTCCGGCTGTCCGGCTGTCTGACAGGTTCACGTTTTGAATATGGCACGGGTCACAAGTGCCTGTCAACGCTGAAAGGTTTGCTTCAGGCTTTGGCGGCTTTGGGCCTATCAGGGGCGGCCCGCACAATGGAGCATGCTCTTCACCAAAAAGTCACTCACTGAGGACGGGTTCACCGGATTCCGGCCCCTCGACGAACTCGATCCCATGAGGATTCCCCAAGGACCTGGGATCTTCGCAATCCTATGTCCCGCGGATTTCGAGCCGGTGTTTCTTACCAAGAGCACCGCCGGTACGTTCAAAAAGAAGGACCCCAACCTCAAGCGTGAATCCCTGGAGTCCGAATGGATTCCGGATGCTTCTGTGCTGTATATCGGCAAAGCCAGTGCCGGGAGCCAAGGTAATCGGGGCCTCCGCAAGCAGTTCCAAGAGTTCATGGATTACGGACGTGGACGACCCACCGTCGTCTGGGACGCCCGGCTCATCTGGCAACTCCGTGACGCCCTGGACCTGATCGCTGCGTGGAAGGAACTCCCTGCCTCCGAAGTAAACGCCGCCGAGGCCGCCTATCACGCTGACTTTGTTGCCGCCCATAGCCGTCTTCCGTTCGCCAACCTGGTTCAGGCCCGCTCCAAGAAGTAGGGCTTCACGTACGACGGCGGTACTCGGCTTGCGTCGTCGGCCTGCCGCTAACCTGGATTCCGGCGCATAATGGCATCCATGACGGCCCTTGTCTCCCCTGGAAGCAAACCTCATGGATCCCGCATCACTGTGGAGGTGCCCGTCGTACGTGTCGGGGCAGGGCCCTCGGACTACGACGGACTAAACCGCTTTGTCGACTCCCTTCGCAAGCCGCAAGGGCTGCACATGACATTGCTGCACGTTGGGATCCTGGACGAGCTGGGAACGGACATCTTGGGGTGGACGAAGGGGCTGTCACCCCCGGAGAAGGTACTTCCCGAGGTGGCTGGTTGGTTGACGGAGTTGCCGGTACTGCAGGGTTTTCTGGGGAAGCCGGACAAACTGATCCCCTTGGGTGGTGGCCGTCTCATGGGGCTCGAAGTGGACGTGCCACAGGAAGTACACGACTACCAGGCACTTTTGGTGCAAGGGCTGCACGTACTTCTTGACGACCTCGGCCTCGACAACATCGACGATTTCATCTTGAGCTCGCCCGCACTTGGCTACAAGTCACCCCGGTGGTTGCCCCACATCGCAGTTGGCAAGGCCCGCACTAGGCACGAGCCTGCGATAGAGATTGCACCCGTGGCCATTGAGTTCGGCGACTCGCGGATCCGCAATCGCGAGGCACTACCTTCGCCCTAACCGACGGTTGCACTGACTGACGCAAGGGAAGTTCTACAGCCGGTAAAATAGGGTGTGTCTCCCGTTTTCTACCTGAGGACTTCCATGCAGCCCCGCACCTTGTTCCGTACCGTTGCTTTTGCCGAGGCCGTGACATGGACGCTGCTCTTGATCGGACTGTTCCTTAAGTACGTCACGCGCACCACAGACGTTGGTGTGAGCATTGCCGGAGGCATCCACGGGTTCGTGTTCCTTTGCTATGCCGCGACGGCTGCTTTCACCTGGATCAACCAGAAGTGGTCTACTCGGACGGGTTTGCTGGCCATCGCTTCGGCAGTGATTCCGTATGCCACTATCCCCATGGAGAAGTCGCTGGACCGTCGTGGCCTCCTCGCCGGTGATTGGCGCTTGGCGGCTGGGGGAGAATCGCCCCAAGGCGGCTTCGAGAAAGCCCAGGCTTGGGTCCTGCGTAACCCGATTCTTGCCATAGTTGTCACCCTGGTTGCCGTGGGAGCAGTGTTTAGCTTCCTGCTGTTCATGGGCCCTCCCGGGACCTGGTTCTCCTAGGCTTCAGCAGGCGAAAAGCATCAGTCCTTAGGAACTGATGCTTTTCTTCACTTAAGGCGAAGGATCCCTGACTCCATGGGCCGCAACCACCCACTTTGAATCGTGGGTGGTCTCGACGCGCCGTCTTTTTGGTGTGTCGCCAGGATGCGGCGATCAAAGTGGGTGGTGGCGGTACGTGGCGCCGTCCGTCTATCTGCTCTCCGCGCCGGGGCAGCCCCAGGAGTTGGGGTTTTCCTGGCAGGTGTCGGCGACGAGTGCTTTTTCTGTTTTCCAGACTTGGACTGTTTTGGCGGGTGTGGTGATGTCCAGGGTTCCGTTGATGGGCAGTGGTGGTCCGTTGTTGACGGAGTAGGTGCCGGCGAAGCTGGTGGTGAGGCTGGCTTGGTAGTTGCCGGTGTCTGTGTAGGTGTGGCTGGTGCGTGTCTCGTTGTTGAGCCATTCGGCCTCGGGGATGGAGTAGCCGGCGGCCGGGGTTGGTCCGAGGGCGGTTCCGTCGCCGAAGGTGTAGGTGTAGTTGGTGGGTGTGGCGGTCAGGTGGACTGCTTGGCCGAGGATGGTGACGTCGAAGCCTTGTTCTCCCGCGGTGGCATAGAAGTTGGTGGGTCCGCCTTTCAGGGTGTGGGGGAAGGGCTGGGCTTCAAGGCTTCCCGGGTTCACTGGAAGTTGGCGGAAGTCGGTGAGGATCCTCGCGGCGATATTGGCCAGGACGTTCTCCGGCTCGGCATCGTAGAGGCAAGTGGGGCCGGTGGTCGCACGGTACTCCGTCCAGTCGGGGTTGGTAATGGCCTTCGGAGCTTTCTTCCAGACCACTGGAATGCCTTCAGGTCCGCCAGGAGTTTTGGGCGGGCATTGAAGCCCTTGGCACCCCAAGCCTCCACCGCCGGCGCGGCACATGGTGTCCGGTTTGTATTGGTAAGGGTCTTCTGTCGCAGGTTCTCCAAGACTTGCGGTGGGCACTCCGGTACTGCTGTCGAGGACGTAGTGTGCGCTCAGAACCAACCCCGTTTCACCCCTGTTGGCCCGGACCCCTGGTTCCTCAGCCGCTGCACTGAAAGGCGAACCGAGAATCATGAGTATTGAGGCACAAGCGAGGACATATACCGCGGTCTTTCGATGGGTGCGCATCCTCAGCCCAGAATCAGTCCGTTGTCGATCACTAGCCAATTACCACTCTTGAAGGTCACCTTCACAGCCTCTGCAGTGTTTGAGGCTTCCGATGCCATCTGGCTGATCGTCGCGTTGGCATCGAAGTACAGGATTTCCTCCTGGATGACCTGGACCTTCGCCACCTGAGAATCAGCTCCGTTCTGCCAGAGGACTTCGATCGACGGGACGGATATTCTGCCTCCAACCAACCACCGACCATCCGCATAGTTCACCTCGATGGCCTTCTTATAGGCGACACCCGACTCTGTGGTCGTGTCTGTCGACATCATCCACGCCGTCAAATCACCCGTTTCCGTCGCATAGGAGTATGTCGCGTACCAGTACCCAATGAACGCCTCCAGCCCCGCCTTTGAGTTCTCCTTCGCCAGCTCCGGCATCACCGGAACAGGCACGTTCTCCGCCTTCCCCTTCGCATCGGCAGGCTTGTAGACAGGAGGCGCTGACGGAGTAGCCGAAGCCGAGGGAACCGAAACACTCGTGGTGGGCGACGCCGTCGTCGAACTTGTTTCTGAGCGTGGGCCGCCAGGTGCGGAGCCACCCTGACAACTGCTCAGAAGCAGCGCAGCGGTCAGAGCCAAAACCGCCGTTCGGACGTGAAGAGACGGAAAATAGGCAAACGAATGGCGTGACATGACAGGCTCCCCAGCAGCTGTTTGGCGGTGTGCCGGTCAGTCTAGGCGGGGGACGGGTAACCATTCATGTCAGAAAACGCGGCCTGTGGATAACCGGTCTCACACTAAGCAGGATCAGGGGGAGCGGGAAAAAGCTATGTGCTACGTGGGGGTCCTTCAGCAGCTAACTTCTTGATCCAATCAGGAGTCACTTTTCCGAGGCGTCGATCCGTGACGAGTCGCAGCTGTGCCGCCGCGGTCTGCACCCCGCGGTCCCGCGCTGCGGCGCCACGATCGATGCGGGTCGTTGTATCTATTGGAGACCTGATTTGTCCCGATGGTCCCACCGGTTCTGCACTCATCGCTGGCCTCTCAAATGATGTCGTGTCTAGTTGACTCATTGTTGCGGGAATCGGACTTCTGGTCCAGTGCGTTGTTCAGGCCGGAACTTGGGTGATCAAGGAAAGGTTCACCGGATGAAGCGGTGCCCACCCGTCGAAGATCTGAGGAGCCAGAGCTGACAGGAAATGCCACCATCGGTTGGTGCCGCGTGCAAGGCCACATTGACGGGAACAGGAACTGGCGGCAGCGTGGTCACAACTTCAACCTAAAGAAGATGTCCCGGGAATGGGCGGCCAAGCGGTGGTATGTGGAAAACCACTACCCCCGCAGCTTCTCCATGTCCCGGCGGTCCTTCTTGGTGGGCCGGCCGGCGCCGCGGTCACGCTGGGGGAGTCCGAGTTTTGGAGCAACGGGTCGCGGGGGAGTGTGGTCGGTGAAGCAGTGGGACGCGGCTTCCGCCCCTACACGCTTGGCGATGAGTCGCCGGACTTCGAGGATTCGCTCCCAGCCGGACTCTCGGACCCGTATGGTGTCGCCGATGATCACGCTTTGCGACGCTTTGACAGGGTTTCCGTTGACGCGGATGTGCCCGGCACGACAGGCAGCGGTGGCGGCCGAGCGGGTCTTGTAGGCACGGATCGCCCAAAGCCAGGCGTCGACGCGGACGTTTGCCGGGGATGATGACGGGATACTCATGATTGGGAAGAGTCTAACCGGGCCTCGCAAGACCCGCGAGAACGCCGGAAACATGCGAGTACGCGGGGAAGCCACCGAATACGCCGGAGCGCTCCGGCGATCACGCAGCGTTCCGGCGATCTCGGCGAGGCGGCCGGGCCCGCGGCCCGGGCGTCGCCGAGGCCGGAACCGAAAGAACCTACCGCACCGTCACCTCAACCACCTGAGCCATGTTGTTTCCGATGCCCTGGTAGTTCCACACCTGCTCGGTGGGCTGCAGCGCGCCCGAGGTATCCATCGCCCTGCACCGCAGAACGTGCTCGCCCGGACTCGCGACCCACACCATGGACCACGAGCGCCAAGCGAAATCACCCAGAGGAGGTTCGAGGTGCGCGGGCATCCATTCGCCGTCGATTCCTACCTCAACGCGCTCCACCTCGCCGTGGCCGGACCACGCACGCCCGTGCAGCATCACGGGACCGGCGTCCACCACGCGTCGCCGGGTGTAGAAGTCCGGGATTCCCGGCGGAATCATGAGGGAGCGCACCCGGATATGGGAAACGGGAATCCCCGGCCCGTCAGGGCCCTGAAGGTAGTGATACGCCACAGCCTGCTGGAACCCCATGAACCGCGACTTCACGGCCTCGATCGACGTCAACCACTTCACACTCGCCATGCCATACCAACCCGGCACCAGCAGCCTGAGCGGGAACCCGTGCTGGATGGGCAAAGGGTTGCCGTTCATGGCGTAGACCAGCATGACTTCGGGATGCATCGCTTCTGCCACTGAAAGGCTGCGTGCATAAGGCTCTTCGACACCGCCTTGGATGCCGTTGTCGGCGCCGGTAAAAACAAGTTCGACGGCGTCGCTCGCCAAACCGGCTTCCTCCAGCAACGGCGCCAACGGGGTGCCGGTCCACTCGGCTGTGCCTACGGCGCCTAGAACCCACGGTTGGCTGACGGGACGAGGTTGCAGAAGCGACCGGCCGTTGCCCGCGCATTCAAGGGTGACAGGCATGGTGACGGCGGGCCGGGCTTTGATGTCCTCAAGACTCAACTCGAGGCTCCGCTTAACGGCGCCGCCCAGGCGTAGTCGCCATGTCTCTGCGGAAACGTGCGGGATGTCGAAGTGGATCAGCAGGTAGTGAAGGCCGGCCGGCGTGATGTCGTCGTGCAGGGCCTCAAGTGGCATGGAGTGATTCCGCCCGGAGAGCTGCAGTTCTTCGTGGGTCAGCGGGCCTTGGGTCGGCTGACCGGGGTTGGCGGCCTTCGTTGCTCTTTGTTTGATGTGGTGCTTGGACATGGGACGGCGGCGTTCTACTGGAAGCTAAACGCTGCGGAGTGCCGCAGCACTTAGGTCAAGGATCACGCCGCGGGCGAACCCCGTCAATAGCTCGTTGTGAGGCCTGCTCTGCGCCCAAAAGCGAGCACATAGCGCGCAAAGCGGGCCTCACAACGCAAGGGGGCTACCGGCGTCGTAATTCCGGGTACTCAAGGTGGGGTGCAACCGTGCCGGCATCGCGCTCCAGGAAGTTAACGGCCGGGGCAACGATGTCGTCGATTTCGTCGAGGATCGCCTCGCTGAGCACCACATCCGCGGCCTTCAAATAGTCGGTGAGGTGGTCCTCGGTTCGCGGCCCGATGACCACGCTGGTGACTGCCGGGTGGTTAAGGGCGAAGCCCACGGCAAGCTGGATCAGGGTCAACCCATGGCGGGCGGCAAGCTGCGCGAGGGCATCTGCGGCGTGCAGTTTCCCTTGGTTGAAGGGTGCGTTGACGTCGAAGCGGCCCGGAACCGCAGCCGATCGCGAACTTTCCGGCTGGCCGCCGCCGACGCGATAACCGCCAGCCAGCCACCCGCCGTCGAGCGGTCCGTAACTCAGAACGCCGACGCCGTACTGCTGGGTGATGGGGAAAACGTCCCGTTCATTCGCGCGTACCAAGAGCGAATACGGAACCTGGTCCACCACAGGCGGCGTCAGGTGGTTGGTGTTCGCGATCCACTGGGCCTCCACAAGCTGGGCAGGGCTGAACACGGACGTGCCGTAGTACAGGATTTTGCCTTGCCGAATAAGGTCATTGAGGGCTGTGATGGTCTCCAACAGATCAGTGTTGTAGTCCGGTCGGTGCGCTTGGTAGAGGTCGATCCTGTCCGTGTTCAGCCGCCGCAAACTGTCCTCCACAGCCCGGACAATCCACCGGCGCGAGTTTCCGGCGTGCGCAGGGTTGGATCCCATCTGGCCATGGAACTTGGTGGCAAGGAAAACATCGTCACGGCGGCTGTGGATGGCCTGGCCAACCACAGTCTCGGCCTCGCCCTGAGAGTAAATGTCGGCGGTGTCGACGCTGGTGATACCGGCGTCGAGGGCCGCCTTGATGATGCGGATGCTCTCCGCCGGACCTGTGGGTGCGGCGCCGGTGCCGAAGTTCAGGGTGCCCAGAGTGAGGGGGCTGATCAGGGCGCCAGTGCGTCCAAGCGTTCGTAGCTCGTTGAGGCTCATGTCGGCTTCCTGTGGTGGGACAGTGCTGGTGGGATGTTCAATCGAGGCTACACACGGCCGCCGGAGGCATAAACGCAAATGGTAGAAGTTCTTCGTTTTTCGTCTTGGGAGGTAATGGAAGCGGCCATACTTCGCGACATTTCTTGACATGCGGCAACACAAATGTCTTCCGAATCAACAAATATTGCTGTTTCAGGAAGCAGGTGAATTATGGGAAAGGAACACAGGCTACGCACGATAGGGGACAGCGGAATGACACAGACCACAGTGGAAGAAACGGCGGCCATCAAGGCAGCATTTGCGCAGTTTCCGTCCGGAGTTGCTGCGTTCAGCGCGATGGTGGACTTCACGCCGGAAGCCCTGGTGGCATCGTCCTTCACGGTTGGCGTTTCACTGGAACCACCGTTGGTGATGTTCGCCGTGCAAAACACCTCCACCACCTGGCCGAAGCTCCGGCAGGCTCAGCGCCTGGGCGTTTCGGTGCTCGCGGAAGGTCAGGAAGGGGCGGCCCTCCAGTTGGCCTCCAAGACACGCGACCGTTTCGCCGGGCTGGACACCAGCGTGAGCGATTCAGGTGCAGTGCTGATCGACGGCGCGGTGCTGGGTTTCGAATGCGAAGTCATCTCCGAGACACCGGCCGGTGATCACGCGATTGTGGTTCTCGAGGTCAAAGCGACCACCATCAACCTCGAGTCCAAGCCCTTGATCTACCACGGTGCGACGTTCCGCCAGCTTGCAGCATAAGCGGCAGCTGGCAGCGTAGGCGTCAGCTGGCAGCGTAGGCGTCAGCTAGGAGTTGCGGCTGGCGCCGCTGAGCGAACCTTTTCGAATCGGGCTCGGAGACTTTCCACTCTTGGAAGCGTTCGGGCCCGATTTCTTCGCCCCGTTGCTCGAGCCAGAGCCCTTGGCATCGCCGGGCTGCGTCGGGCCGTTGTCCGGCCTCTTGGGCGGGAAGTCCGGACGCTTGGGAGCCGGAGTTTTGCCATTGGACGACGGCGCGGGGTCGTCAAGGTCGCGGACAGTCACCTTGATGGCGGGCGGCTGTTGGGCTTTGGCGCGCGCAGCCGCCCGTTCGTCTGCTTCTGCCACAGCGTCGGCCCAGTCCTTTGCGAGCACAGGCGGTTCTTTGGCTGCTGCAACGACTATGGGATGGTGGGCGGTCTGATGTTCCACCACCGATTTCACCTCGGCCGGTTTTGGCAGGTTGCGGGGGTCGACTTTTGCCTTCCACGCGCCTTCCTTGAGTGTGGAAGACGCACCCGAGAGCCGACGTCGAACATCTCCCATGAGGTCGCGCTTAGGCGCGGCAGCTGCGGCGGGGGCGGTGACCGGGGCAACTGCTGCGGGCGCGGAAACTGCTGCTGGTGCAGGTGCGGGCATCAAAGCAGGCTCTGGTGCGGAAGGGGCGGAATCCTCGGCGTCAACAGCCGCGGGATCAGGCACGTGCACCGGATGCTGGGGGAGGTGAACGATGGGAGTGTGGTCCTTCTTGGGGAAAATCCCCACCATCGCCAAGAGGATGATCGACAGTAGCCGTCCAATTCCGGCGACCACCAGAGTGATGATAATGATCAACCCGAGCCCCAGGAACATCAGGACTGCGAGTCCCAGCGTGCCCAAATACGTCAGATTGATGGCGAGTGTTGTCGGATCCTCCACGTTAGCCTCCCCTGGCCGTCGTTTTGTGATGCGCCCATTGCCCACCCAGCTTGCATCTATAAGCCTAAGGTCCAGCACCGACGGAATCACGCCCCGCCCCACACTCTGGCGGGGTTGTTTCAAAGCTGTTATATGGCATGCGAAAATATGTTGCCCAGCTCTCATTTTTAGCCCCAGATTGGGAACTCGTGACCCCTGATTCAGCCCGACTCCGCAACGGTGCTTGCCCATGTCTCTCCGGCGAGCAGTACGTCGATTGCTGCGGACGGTTCCACCGCGGCGAGGCGGACGCGCCCACAGCCGAGCAACTCATGCGCTCCAGGTATGCGGCCTTCGTCGTTCTTGATGCCGGCTACCTCCTGCGCACCTGGCACGCCTCCACCCGTCCAACGTCCGTGGACCTCGATCCAGACACGGAGTGGCGCAGGTTGGACATTGTTTCCGCAACGAACGGCGGCCCCTTGGATGCGACGGGCACCGTGGAGTTTGCTGCCCATTACAGGCTCGACGGCGAACGCGGCGTCCAGCGCGAAATCAGCCGCTTCGTGCGGGAAGAGAAGCGCTGGTTCTATGTGGACGGGGAAGTTCGTTAGCGGCTCACCGGTAGCTGCGGTGTAGGTTCTCCTTGGTTGAGGCGCCCGGCGAGGCATCGCCGATCCACGGGCCGGTTCCTTCGGATTGGTCCAGGACGCCGGCTTCCAACCAGGCGTAGTCGCCGGCGAGGACCTTGCGCGAAAGGTCGTGATCGCCGTCGTCAGTATTCCTCCACAGCTGATCGAAGTATTCGTCCACCCGCACGCGCGCCTGCTCGCAGAATGCCTCGGCCAGCTCGTACGCGGCAGCGCCTTGTTCGGGGTGGGTCCGGAGCAGCATTTCGGCGCGTGAACAGCATGCGGCCATGGCGAACAGCTCGGCGCCAATGTCCACGATCCTGCCCAGGAACGCCTGCTTGTGCTCAAGCTTGGCCTGCCATCTGCCCATGCCATAGAAGGTCTGCCGGGCAAGCCGACGCGAGGACCTTTCAACGAAGCGCAGCTGCTTGCCCAAGCGACCGAACTCCGCATAGGACCGAGGATCCATCCCGGCGCCGGCCACGAGTTTCGGCAGCCATTTTGCGTAGAAGCCGGAGGCCCCGACGGCGGCCCTCGCCTTATCCTGCAGGCTGGCGTCCGCTGAGGCGAGGTCGCCCGCGGCGGCAAGGTGGGCGTCCACGGCTTCGCGGGCAATAAGGAGTTTCATGATTTCGCTGGAGCCCTCGAAGATCCGGTTGATGCGAAGGTCCCGTAGAAGTTGCTCGGCCGGTACTGCCCGTTCCCCGCGTGCTTCCAGAGAATCGGCTGTTTCGAAGCCCCGGCCGCCGCGGATCTGCACCAGTTCGTCCGCGATGCGGCAGCTCAGTTCCGTGGACCATAGTTTGGCCAACGCGGCTTCGATACGAACGTCCTTTTGGCCGGCATCAGCCATTTCCGCGGAAAGTTCGAACACGGCTTCCAGCGCGAAAGTGGTGGCGGCGATGAAAGCGATCTTCTTGCCCACGGCCTCGTGTTTGCCCACCGGCCGCCCCCACTGGGTCCGGGCGTTGGACCATTCGCGGGAGATCTTCAGGCTCCACTTTCCGGCAGCGACGCAAAGGCCGGGGATGGAGAGCCGTCCGGTATTAAGTGTCGTAAGGGCGATCTTGAGGCCTTGGCCTTCGCGGCCGAGCCTGTTGGCCGCAGGGACGCGAACCTGGTGGAAGCGCGTCACGCCGTTCTCGATGCCGCGCAGGCCCATGAAGGCATTGCGGTTCTCCACGGTGATGCCGGGGGAGTCCATTTCCACTACGAAAGCGGAAATACCGCCCTTGTGCTCGGTGCCGTCAGCATCGGTGTGGGAAGGCACCCTGGCCATGACCACCACGAGTTCGGCGATCACGCCGTTAGTAGTCCACAGTTTCACGCCGTCCAGAAGGTAGGACTCGCCGTCGTCGGACAGCACTGCAGTGGCGCCCATGCGCGCGGGGTCGCTACCGACGTCGGGCTCTGTCAGGAGAAACGCGGTAATGGCGCCGGCGGCGCAGCGCGGCAGGTATTCCTGCTTCTGCTCAGAGCTGCCAAATTCTTTTACGGGTTCCGGAACGCCGATGGATTGGTGGGCGGAAATGAGGGCACCGAGGCTCGGATGTACCGACCCCAGCAGGGCAAGGGCGCGGCCGTAATAGACCAAAGACAAGCCCAATCCGCCATATTCACGTGGAATCTTCATGCCGAAAACACCCAGGTCCGCGAGCCCTTTCAGGTATTCGTCGGGAATCCTGGCATCGCGCTCGATGACGCGGCCGGACATGGTTTTGGCGAATGTCACCAAGCGGGTCATGAATTCCTCACCACGCTGCACATCGTCAGTTCTGGCTTGCGGCCACGGGTGTATCAGGCTGAGGTCAAAGCTGCCCAGGTATAGGCCCTTGGCGAAACTGGGCCGGTTCCATTCTGTTTCCCGGGCAGCCTCCGCAACGGCGCGGGCTTCTTCTGCGGTGGCATTGACGCTTGCAGCGGCGAGACTGTTGTCAGTGGCGGACGTCATGGGATAACTCCTCTAGCCGGTGGTGCCGGATGGAGCCAGGGTCCGCCTTGGGTGCGAACCCTTCAGCTGTCCCTCAATGCTACCCGCGAGTAGCTACCGGTGCTAGGGGAAACCTGCGGCTGGAATTCGGCAGGAATTTCCACTTGTCCGGCGTGGTGAACCACGCGGTCCCATGCAAAGTTAATGCCGTGGACCAAGCCGCCCAGCACTGCCTTAATGGCGTACCAAGCGAGGCCCGCTGCTCCGATAAGAATAATTGTTGCCATTGCTGCTGCGGCGATAAAGGCCACGAGAATTGCAGCGAAAACCAGCGTTCCAATGAATACGTAAGTGGCTGTATCAAGCGCTGTGAAGTCGAAATTCATGGTTCCCCCCGGGGCGACGATGCATGGGTTGACGCGGCGTGGCTGCGTCGATGCTCTGACACTAGGGGCGGGCGCACTTTCCGGCCAGAGCAGAAACGCGTCGTGACGGCGTTGATATGGGATCGAAACCATACCGGGCGGTAGGTTACGGAATGGTTGCGGCGAGCAAGCTTCTGAATGATCGGGACGGGCACGACGACGGGACTTGGGGCGGGCTCGACGGCGGCACCTCGGGTGGGTTCACCGTCGGATCTTCGGCCGCCAGCCGACCCGCCAGACGGCCAGCGATGGGCCCGTCGGTGGCCCCCGCGACGCTCTGCGTTAACCTTGTACGGGGCAGTTTTCGCTGCCAGCCAAGTTTCGCAGCAGCTGAAGGAGAGTAGTTGTCCCGTTCAGCCATGTCCTCCGCCGACGCCATTAGTGCGAGGCTCCGTGACCTCGAACAGTTGACCAAGGGCCCCGCATGGGCGCTAACGCGGTCGGCGCCGTGGGTGATCGCGGTGCTGCAGGCTTCCTTTACCCGCACCCGGCCGCAGCTTCCTCTCGAAGAGTTCCACGCCGACGTCGACGCTTTCCTTGAGCAGCTCCGCCGGCAGGACCCGGCGTTGGGCGGCCAGCAGAACGGCAAGCTTTTCGGCGACGAATGGACCCGGAAGCAGTTCCTGACGCGGCGCAACCAATCAGGCCAGATCGTTTACGAAGTAACCGAGCCCGCTGCCCGCGTCCTCGCGTTCCTGGACAGCCTCTCCAGCGAGCGTTCCACACTGAACGGTTCGCGGCTTGGCACGCTGCTGGGCGACGTGGAGAAGCTCGCCAACGAGACCAACCCGGACCAGAGCGCACGACTGGAAGCCCTTGAAGAGGAAATCCAAGAGCGCCAGCAGTTGGTGGAAGACATCAGCTCCGGAGAGTTCGATGGGCTCTTGGACGACGAAGAAGCAGTTGAAGCGGCGGGCAACATTCTGGACCTCGCGGCAAGCCTGCCCGCAGATTACAAGAAGATGCGTGACCGCATCGAAGAGCTGGTGGGCGAGCTCCGCAACCAGATCATTGAGGAATCCCTGAGCAAGGGCGCCACCATGGCCCAGGTTTTGGAGGCCGACAAGCGCCTGCGGCAAAGCCCTGAGGGCCGTACCTTCCGCTCGTTCACTGCTTTTCTGGAGGACCCGCAGCAGCAGTTGCGGTTCCGCTCCGCTATCGGCGAGGTGCTGAGCCGGCAATTCGCGGATGACCTCTCCCACGAGGACCGCGAAACGCTGAAAAACCTGGTTGCCGAGCTGCGCACACAGCACAGCCAGATCCAACGGATTTACGGCAAGCTCTCCGAAAGCCTGAACACTTACATCCAAAGCGACGACGTGAGGCAGTCCGTCAGCCTTCGAAAGGTGCTGGCTGAGGCAGAGCAAGCCATCCGATCCATGCCCTACGAACGCGACCGACCCGGCCTGATCCGCGGACCGGTGCTTTTCAACGCAGGGTTCGAGTCGCTGGCCATAGTCAAACTCTTCGACCCAGACGAATTTGCAACACCACCACGCCTGGCCGATCCCATCGCCTTCAGTGACTCCGACCGGGTGCGGTCAGCGCGCACGGGCAAAGCACGGTCTGAGGTTGTCCGGGCAGCCATGGCCGGTGCAGCCACGCTGGGCGACGCATGGGAAAACCTTCCCGCCGAAGAGCGCCACATCAACACCGTGCGCACCCTGCTGTCCATGGCCCTCCAAACAGGTGCGGCCTTCGACCGGGCCGCCTGGGAACACATCGACTTCGAACAAATCGACGGCAGCATCCGCACCGCGTACCTGCCTGTCGTCTCGCTGAACAAGGACTCTGATGACTGAAGAAATCACGACGACGGATATCACCGGAGCGGACGAGGTCACCGGCGGGGATGAGGTCACCGAAGAGGGGACTGACACCAGTGTTGCGGCGGCCGAGCCCGCTCCTGACGCTGAGTCCACTCCTGAAATCAGCCATGCGGACCCCTTCCGGGTCACGCCGCGGGATACGTTCGTGGACGGCGCCGCGCTGTTCCCCGGCGACACGGGAGTGTTGCCCATGAAGGTGCGGCATGCGCTGGTGAAACTGCTCAAGGGCCCGTACATCGACGGTGGCCGCGACGAGAAATTGTGGACCACGCTGTTGGATAACCAGTTAATCCTCCGCAGCCGCCTCTCCGAGCTCTTCCTCAGCCTCCAGCTCGACCACGACCGCAAAATCGCGGTCCTCCGACCCGTTGACCCGGAAGTCATCGGCGCCAGCTCCCGCTCCAGCATCCTGCGCCAGCAGCGTGCCCTGAGCCGGGTGGAAACCATCGTCCTGCTTCGCCTGCGCCTCCTGCTGGACCGCCACGTCACAGCCCAGACGGACCCGACCATTACCCGCGAAGAAATCGCGGACCTCGTCGCCAACTACACACCCGCCGGCCAACAGGACGCCCTCCGCGACTCTGACGTTGTCACCCGCACCATCACAAAGCTCCTGGCCCGCCAACTCATCCTCCCCACCCCGCTGGACGACACCTACACCATCAGCAACGCCCTCCCGCTGGCCCTTCCTTTCGAAAACATCGGCGACATCCCGGCCCAAATCGAGGCCCTGATAGCAGTAGCAGCCGACGAATCCGGCACAGAGCCCCTCCTGGACCTCGACCCCTCCGCTGAAGACGACGACGCCGATGCCGCCCCCGCCCCTTCGCCGGACAGCACTCGTCCTGCGGACGATGCTGCCGGCTCCGACAGGCCCGATGCCACTCCCGGGGCGGCATCGGCGTCGTCTACCTCGAGCGCGCACCTCCCCGCCGCGGACGCAAACACGACTGACGGGACACAGAAGTGACTATCGCAAGCATGCTCCCGCTCGGCGAGCTCACGAACCCCGGACAGATGCGTCTTGCTTTGGTGCAGGTGGTCAACTGGGGCACCTTCCATGGGGCGCACACCATGCACGTGGACCGCAAGGGCACCCTTCTTACGGGTAACTCGGGCGTCGGCAAGTCAACCCTCTTTGATGCGATGCTCCGCGTGTTTGATGCCCGTCCGCGCTCGAACGAGGCTGCGGCCCAGCGATCCGGTGGGGCTGTAGAGGACAAGAGGACCACGTTCACTTACATGCGCGGCAAGGTGGGTGATAAGGCGGTGGGGGATAGCTCGGCGAGTGCCTTCCAGCGCCCCGGTGCCACCTGGTCCGCCGTCGCGCTGACGTTTGATAATGCGGCCGGCACTAAGGTGACGGTGTCGGCTCTGTTCGACTTGCCAAAGAATGGCACGGAGTCGAGCGTCGGGCGTTTTTATGTGATTGACAGCAAGCCGTTGGACCTCGAAGCGATCGAGGGCATTGCGCAGAAGCGTTTCACCAAGGGCGCGTTGGAGTCGATCTTCCCTGAGGGCCAGGTCTTTGACGTGCACAAGGCGTTCGCTGAAAGGTTCCGCAGGCTCCTGGGAATCAACTCGGACCAGGCGCTTCCACTGCTTCGCGTGATCCAGGCCGGTAAGGGCTTGGGCGGCAGCGTGAATACGTTCTTCCGTGACCAGGTGCTCGACGCTCCGGCCACGTTGGCTGCCGCCGATGATGTGGTGGAGGAGTTCAGCAACCTGATGTCCATCCGGCAGCGGTTGGAGGACGTACGGCAGCAGCGGGACCAGTTGGCTCCTGTGCCGGAGTTGAACAAGGAGTACGCGCAAGCTTTGCTGGACGCGAACCGCCTCCGGGAGTTGGCTGGCGAGGAGTTCGAGGCCTACAAGCAGCAGCTTGCGGTCACGGTACACGCCAAAACGCTGACGCGTTTCAAGGAGTTGGCTCAGTCCAAAGCCCAGGAACTGGCGGCCGAGCGCAGCGTGCGGGATGCCCTGGCCAAGGAGCTCCGCGACCTTGAACTGGACTACAACAATCGCGGCGGCAACGCGATTTCGGCTATCGAGCAGTCGTTGGAGAACGCCCGGGTTGGCCTCAAGTTGCGTCAGCAAGTTGAGGATTCGGCCAAGAAGGCGTTGGCCGATGCCGGACTGAATCTTGAATGGTCCGCCGAGGGGTGGGATCAGGCGCATGAGCAGGCAGCAGCTCGCTCCGCGGAGTTGAAGGACGATTCCGAGGCGCTCAAGGAGCTTCGTTTTGAGGCCTTCGACGGCCATGCGACCAAGAAACGCGAGCTTGCCGCGGCTCAGCAGGAGTTGCTTTCGTTGCGTTCGCGCAAGTCGTTGCTGCCGCCGTCGAGCATCGAGAACCGGGCTGCCATCGCAGCAGCAACCGGGGTTCCGGAAGAGCGGATGCCTTTTGGCGGTGAGCTGATCGACCTGGCAGAGGGCCAGGACCAGTGGCGTCCGGCCGCCGAGCGAGCGCTGCGTAACCTCGCCACCACGTTGCTGGTTCCGGGTGAGCATTTCGCCGCTGTGACGCGGTACCTGAACGACAACACCGTACGGGGCGCGCTCCGCGCTGTCGATGTTTCCAAGCCGCTCGCCGGTGGCGCGCTGGCTGTGGAGGACGTGTCCGACGGCGACCTCTTGACTAAGTTGAGCATTCTCACCTCGGGCGCCAATGCCGACGCCGGGGAGTGGATCCGAGAGCGGATCGCCTTGGACTTCGCTTACCCGTGCGTCGAGGACCCTGACGAGCTTGCGTCGATGGACAAAGGCCTGAGCTTGGGTGGCGTGGTCAAGCGCAACCGGCACACCGTGGAGAAGGACGACCGTTTCACGAGCCGCCAGGACTACGTCCTCGGTTTCGACAACGCTTCCAAACTCGAACTGGTGGCAGCGCGCGTGGGGGAGTTGGAAAACGAGCTCGTGAAGGCCGCGGAACTTGCCCAGAGCCGCGAGGATTCGCATCAGGGCATGGCCCGTCAGCTCGAAGCGCTGCGCAGGGTCGCTGAAGATGAGCGCCCGTGGCAGCAGGTCTCCGCAGCCGTCGCCGCAGATGAACTTGCCAGGATCGAACAGCGTCTGACGGACGCCTTGGCCGCGCAGGCAGACCTGGAGCCGTTACGTGCCAACATCGAAACTGTCCGGGAAAAGCACCAGTCCTCCACAGGTACGGCCGCCGTCCTGCAGAGCGAATACAAGGCGCTGGACCACAAGATGACCACGGCGGACGGCCTGCTCGATGCGGCGAGGTTGAAGCTGGAGCAAGCACCGCCGTCGGCCTCTACCGTCAGCGCGCTGGAGCCGTACTTCGAGGGCGTCAGTGAAGTCTCCGAACTGTACGAGCTCGACAACCTCGCCAACAGCGTGCGGAATAAGCTGCTCGACGAACTGCATGCCGCGGAATCCCGCGGCCAGGCGACGGCCGAACGGCTGACCCGCATGTTCGAGGCGTTCGTGCGCGACTGGGGAAGCGCCATTAGCGCCGACCACGGCACATCGATCGGAGCCGCCGGGGACTTCGAATCCCGGTACCACGCGATCGTCAGCGACGGCTTGCCTGCTCAAGAAGCCGAGTTCCGGCTGTTCTTCAATCAACGCACGCACGAATCGTTCAGTACACTCCTGCACTTGCTGGACGAGGAACGCCGCAGCATCACCAGTCGCATCCTGCCCCTCAACGGCATCCTGTCGCAGGTCAACTTCCATGAGGGCAGCTTCCTGGAACTGGACATCAAGCAGACGCTTCCGTCCACGGCCAAACAGTTCAAGGACGCCATCCAGAACGCCCTGAAAGCGAAGCACACGCGGCCGTCACGCGGCGCTGCTGCTTCAACGGGTGCTGGTTCAACGGCAGAAATCGACGACGACGCCGAGCTCACCGCGCGCTATAAATCGTTGGAGACCTTGGTGAAGCGGCTTGGATCGCAGACACCGGAGGATCGGCGCTGGCGGGCTGAGGTGCTGGACGTCCGCGGGCACCTGTTTATCCAGTGCAAGGAACACCGCGAGGTTGCTTCGAAATCGGGCAAGGCCGGCGCCTCTGGAAAGTCGGGCAAAAAGAAGACCGAGGTCTTCATGCATGCCGACACTGGCTCCATGTCCGGCGGTGAGCGCCAACGTTTCACGGCGTTCATCATGGCCGCGGCTCTGAGCTACCAGTTGGGAATCGCCGAGCAAGGCTTCACCACGTACGGCACCGTGATGATGGACGAAGCCTTCGTGCTGGCTTCCGAGGAATTTGCGGGTGCCGGCATCAAGGCGCTGCACGAATTCGGGTTCCAGTTGCTCCTTGCGGCCCCGGAAAACGTGATTGACCTGTCCAGGCACCTTGGTTCCGTCACTGAGATTCTCCGGGACAAGCGAACCAACCGCTCGGGTGTGCTCACGGCTCCGGTCATCGCCGGACCCGGCGAGCCGGGAGCATGGCGTTCCGAAGCCAACCCTGTGGACATCGTTCTGCGCTGACGTCACCTGTCGTCCGGCGGGCCCAAGTAGGTAGCAGATCAGGCCCTTTTGAAGGTTCTAAACGGCACCTGCTGCTACCTACTTGGGCTTGATACCTGCAGTTACTTTGCGCGGACCCGGTCAAGGAACTGCTCGGTCCTGGACTCCAGTCCTGCGATTTGTCGAACAACGACGGCGGCCGGGTCCGGGTTGATCTCGTTGGCGGGCGGTTCCTTGCGCACGTTGGCGCTGCAGCCGAATTCGGCGCAGATCAGTGTCCCCACCGTGTTCCCGTCCTTGCCGGATTGTCCGGCTTTCTTGGCGACCCACAGGTAAACGTCGTCCTTCGAAAACACGTCGCGACAGAGTTCGCAGAGGACTACGCGCCTCTTCCCGGAGCCGCCTTCAGGTGCGCGGAGCATGATTCCGGTGAGTTTGCCCCGGTGCGGAACCACGAGGTATCCGCGCTGGGGCATCTTTTCGTCCCGCCAACCCAGGAATTCCAGGTTGTCCCAGTCGATGGTTTCGAAGTCGCGGGGGAGGTTGGCCTTGGTTGCTTCGGAGCGACTTGCGTTAATGAAGGACGAACGGATCTGTTGGGCAGTGATTTTCTGCATGGCATGGCTTCTTTCGGGAATGGTCGACGTCCGCGCGCTGAAAACGTGCACGGGAAATGGCAGAAGTCGTCGGTCATCGGCGAAGGAAGGGCACAGCTCTATGGCCCCTACTAAAGGGGCGTGCTTGAAACCCGTACTTGAAACCTAGGAAGATGCCGACGTGCGGGGGAGTGCCAAGTAGGCCAAAACGGCCACCTCGCCAACCATGGCTGCAGCAACTGAAACCGTGCGCACGCTCATCCCCTCGTCGTGATATTTGGAAGCGGTAGTCCGCTGCCGATAATACTTTCAAAACTTCCGGGCAGATGTCCACTGCGAGAGCGATCGGTTGAAGGGCGCGGGACGTGAGAGAGGGATCGGTTGAAGGGCGCGGGACGTGAGAGAGCGATCGGTTGAAGGGCGCGGGGCGCGAGAGAGCGTGTGACCTGCGTCTCATTTTGGCGTTGCGTTGGATTAGGTGACGCAAACGTTTCTTAATTCCCGGCAGGCTAGGCTAGCCTTACTTAGGTTCGCATCACTTACTTAAGGAGTCCCGTGGCTTCCCTTCTTCCACGCCGCGCCCTGCTGAAAACAGCAGGAACCGCGACGGCCGCTTTGGCCGCCGTCGCTCTTTCCCTCACCGGCTGCTCCACTGGCCCCGCAACTTCCGCTCCGGCAACTGAGCAGGCAGCCTCCGCAACCTTCCCGGTGACCATCAAGAACGTCTTTGGCGAGACCACCATCAAGGAACAGCCCAAGCGCGTAGTTACCGTCTCGTGGGTCAACGACGACATCGCGATCGCACTGGGTGTTGTCCCGGTTGGCGTTCCCAAGAACGAGTGGGGCAACAACGACAAGGGCTCAACTCCTTGGAAGGATGCAGCACTGGAGAAGCTCGGCGCCGGCTTTGGCACCGACAAGGCTCCGGTCCAGTTCTCCGAGGCCGACGGCATCAACTTCACTGAGATCGCCAAGCTCAGCCCGGACGTTATCCTGGCCACGTACTCCGGCCTGGAGGAGGCTGACTATAAGAAGCTCAGCGAAATCGCCCCCGTTGTGGCACAGCCTGAGCTCGCTTATGGCACTCCTTGGCAGGAGAGCACCACCCTGATCGGCAAGGCACTGGGCAAGGAAGCCGAAGCCAAGAAGCTGATCGAGGACACCGAAACCACCGTCAAGGACAAGGTTTCCAAGTTCCCGCAGATCAAGGACAAGACCTTCATCTACGGCAACCTCGAACCCGCCAAGGGTGACGGCGCCAACGTCTACACCGCAATCGACAACCGTCCCCGCTTCCTCTCCGAAATCGGCATGAAGCTGGCTCCGGTAGTCACCGAGAACACCAAGACGTCCACGGACTTCTTCATCCCGTGGTCCGCCGAGAAGGCCAACGAGCTCGAGTCCGACATCTTCGTGACCTGGGTTCCGGACGCCACCACTGCTGAAGCGATCAAGGCTGACCCGTTGCTCGGCCAGATCCCGGCTGTCAAGAAGGGTGCGTTGGTTGCCGATTCGGACAACACGCTGACGCTGGCCATCTCCGCTTCTTCGCCGCTGAGCCTGCCGTGGGCGCTGGACACGTTCCTGCCGCAGCTGGGTAAAGCAGCAGACGCAGCGGGCAAGTAACTGCAATGAAACTGAGTACGACGGCGGCAGTCCAGGGGCGGGGCAACGGCACTTTGGTGCCGGCTGGCCCGGGAGGCATCACCCCTGAAACTGCGGGAACCGGAGGGGGAACCGGCTCCCGTAGCACCGCAGGCAAGCGCACCGCTTGGTTGCTGGCGGCCGTCGTCGTACTCACCGCAGTGTGTGCTGCATCCCTGGCGATCGGCGCACGCGGCCTTCCCCTTAATACCGTGTGGGAAGCACTCACCAACTTCAATTCGGCAGACGGCAACCACGCCGTGGTGATCGCCCGGATTCCCCGTACTGTGCTGGGGCTCCTTGCCGGGGCCGCACTTGGTTTGGCCGGTGCAGCCATGCAAGGCGTTGCCCGCAACCCCTTGGCCGACCCCGGCATCCTGGGGCTCAACGCCGGTGCTGCCCTTGCCGTCGTCGTGGGGATCTACGTTTTCGGTATCGGCTCCCTGTCCGGCTACATCTGGTTCGCCTTCATCGGCGCCGCTGCGGCCGCCGTCGTCGTTTATGCCGTCGCGTCCATAGGCCGTGACGGTGCGACGCCGGTCAAGCTAGCTCTCGCGGGTGCGGCCCTGAGCGCCGGCCTGTTCTCCCTGATGAACGTGATCCTGGTTTCGAGCCAGGACACTTTCGACCGCTTCCGTTTCTGGCAGGTAGGCACCATCGGTGGACGTGACTGGTCCGTCCTCCTTCCCGCGCTGCCGTTCCTCGCAGTCGGGGCCGTGATTGTCCTGGCCGGCGGTCGCATTCTCAACAGCCTTGCCCTGGGCGATGACATTGCCCGCGGCCTCGGCCAAAACGTCACGCTGGCCCGCAGCATCACAGGGCTGGGCATCGTGCTGCTGTGCGGATCCGCCACTGCCGTAGCCGGGCCCATTGCCTTCCTTGGCCTGGTCATACCTCACGCCGTCCGCTCGTTGACCGGCCCGGACTACCGGTGGATCCTGCCGTTTTCCGCAGTTGTAGCCCCTATCCTGCTGATCAGCGCCGACATTGTTGGCCGCGTGATCCTTCTCCCCGGTGAAGTCCCCGCAGGCATCATGACCGCCATCATTGGCGCTCCCGTCTTCGTCTGGCTCATCCGCCGCGGAAAGGGGGCCGGACTGTGACCACCGTTCACAAACTCCCCACCGAGTTGGCACTTAGCACCAATGATTCCCACAAACATGGGCATCAACTGCCACTTCGGCGGGTGCTGAGCCCCACATTCTTCCTCGGGCTGGCAGTCGTCGTCATGTTCGCGGTGTACGTTCTCCTGGGCAGCTACACCGTGACCATCCCCGACTTCTTCACCATCGTCGTCAACCACCTGACCGGCGGCGAGAAAATCCCCGGTGCCAGCTTCATCGTGATGGAGCATAAGCTGCCCCGTGCCGTCGTGGGCACAATGATCGGTATCGCTTTCGGCTTGGCCGGCGCACTGTTCCAGACCATGCTGCGCAACCCGCTGGCCAGCCCGGACATCATTGGTATCAGCTACGGCGCCAGCGCCGCAGCCGTGACGGCCATCGTGATCTTCGGTGCTTCCGGAGCCGTGGTTTCCGGTGCCGCCCTCGGCGGAGCGCTCGGCGTCGCGGCCATCATCTACGCAATCTCCCGTGGTGGTTCCGGCGCGGGAGGAGGCAGCCGCGGCAACGCCGCAGGCAACCGGCTCATCCTGGCGGGCGTTGGTATCGCCGCTGCACTACACGCAGTGGTCAACTTCCTCATGACCCGCGCGGACATCCGCACCGCCGCCGACGCCCTCATCTGGCTCAACGGCTCCCTCAACTCCGCCACTTGGGACAGGGCAGGCGTCCTCGCAGTGTCATTGGTGATCTTGGTCCCCGCCGTCATTGCCCTTGCCGGCCCCTTGCGCATCCTCGAACTTGGCGACGACGCCGCTGCGGGGCTCGGGATCAGAGTCAACGCCGCCCGACTGGCACTGGTGCTGACCGCCGTCGGACTTGCCGCCGTCGCAACCGCTGCTGCCGGTCCGGTAGCGTTCGTCGCTTTCCTCGCCGGACCGATCGCCCGCCGCATCGTCCGTAAACCAAGCCTCCCGGCGTCGGCACTTACCGGCGCCCTGATCGTGTTGCTCGCAGATTTCTTCGCCTCCAACATCGCTCCCGTCATCCTCGACGGAACCGTCCTTCCGGTCGGCGTCATTACCGGCGCCCTCGGTGCCCCCTTCCTGCTGTGGCTGCTGGTCACGTCGAACCGAAAGGAGGCCTGACATGGCCATCCTTAATGCCAAGGACCTCACGCTCCAGTACGAGGCACGCAAGGTGGTGGAGGGACTCACCACCGAGATCCCCGAAGGCAAAGTGACTATGATCGTGGGGGCCAACGCCTGCGGCAAGTCCACCCTCCTGCGCGGCTTGTCCCGCCTCCTTAAGCCAGCCGGCGGTGCCGTGACATTGGACGGCAAGGACATCCACACCCGCCCCGCCCGCGAACTCGCACGGACGCTCGGACTCCTTCCGCAGCACCCCACCGCCCCGGATGGTATTTCCGTGCGCGACCTCGTGGGCCGCGGCCGCTATCCGCACCAAGGCTTCTTCCGTAGTTGGAGCGCAGCCGACGACGCCGCGGTGCAGCGCGCGCTGGACGCCACCTCCACGCTGGAACTCGCTGAGCGAAGCATCGACGAGTTGTCCGGCGGACAGCGCCAGCGCGTCTGGATCGCCATGGCTCTCGCGCAGGAAACCGAAGTCCTGCTGCTGGACGAGCCCACAACGTATTTGGACCTGGCCCACCAAGTCGAAGTCCTGGACCTCATCACGGACCTCAACCGCAGCCGCGGAACCACCGTGGCGATCGTGCTCCACGACCTCAATCTCGCTGCCCGCTACGCCGACCATGTCATCGCCATGAAGGGCGGGTGCATCGTGGCCGAAGGGCCGGCGCCGGTCGTCGTGACGGAAGAACTGGTCTTCAACGTTTTTGGCCTGGAATCCCGAGTGGTTCTGGACCCCATCTCAGGCACACCGCTGATCGTCCCCATCGGACGCCACCACGCACGCCCCGCTTCAACCAACGAACTGGAGATCGCCTCATGAGTGCACAACCGACACAGGCAAAAGCAAGTGCCGCCGTGGAGCCCATGACCCTCGCCTTCGACGTCACCGTGACGGCCGTGCAGGAGCTCAGCCCCAACTTCCGTCGCATCACCTTCGGCGGCTACTCGCTGCGTGACTTCGGCGTTGCAGGGGACACTTTGGACCTCCGAGTGAAGTTGATGATCCCGTCCTTCGACGCTTCCGGACAGCAGATCCCGCTCCCTCCGTTCAAGATGGAGGAAGCTGGCTGGTACCAGGAATGGCTGGCCATGGACCCGTCCGTCCGCGGTGACATGCGCACATACACCGTCCGATCCGAGCGCCTCGACGCCGTGTACCCCGAGATCGACATCGACTTCGTCATGCACTTCGACGATGCCGGACACGGTGGACCCGCTGCCAACTGGGCTGTTTCTGCAAAACCAGGGGACGCCATCACCATCATCGGCCCCAACAACCGCGCAGCCCAGTGCACCACGGCCGGAGCCTACGGCGGCATCGAATGGCGTCCGGGTTTGGCCCAGCGCGTACTCCTGGCCGGCGACGAAACCGCTGTCCCTGCCATCAGCGCCATCCTGGAAAGCCTGCCCGCCGACATGACCGGCCACGCGTTCCTCGAGGTACCCGAAGCCGGCGACTTCCAGGACATTTCCACTGAAGCGGATATCGAAATCACCTGGCTCGCACGTGGCGCAGCCATCGGACGCTCACGTCCCCACGGCGAGCTCCTCAAGGAAGCCGTCGCCAAGGCTGTTCCCGTCCCGGGCTGGGTAGGCATCAAGGGTGCGGGGACCGCCGCCGGGCCCGAGCCCGAAGACGTCAACGTGGACCGGGACATCCTCTGGGAAACCCCGCAGCGCATGGACACCGCAGCCATCGAAGCCACCAAGAACCCCACCCTTCCCGCAGGCGCCCTCCCGTTCTACGCATGGATCGCCGGTGAAGCATTCGTGATCAAGGAGATGCGGCGGTACCTGGTGCGGGACGTTGGCATCGACCGCAAGCAGGTTGCATTCATGGGTTACTGGCGACGCGGCAAGGCCGAGGGCTAAGGCTCCTCTGCTAGTCCCCGCAGCGGCTGGGTGGCCGCTCGGTGGCCATCCTCGGCGTGCTCCTTCGTCGCTTTGACGCACCCTGACGGATGCCCACCGAGCGGCCCGTCCTCCCGCCATTTTCCAACGCTCTCTCACTTCCCTCGGGCTTGAGGGTGACGCTCTTTCACTTCCCTGCGGTTTGGGGCGGACGCTCTCTCACATCCCATTGGCTTGTTCACTTTGGGTTGGCTCCGGTGTAACCGGGGAAGCGTAGCGTCGGCTACGTGCGGGAGGAATTCGGAGACGGGAAAAAGGTTCGACGGCGGTATGTCGCCATCGGGGATTCCTTCACCGAAGGCGTGGGGGACCCGAGCAAGGTCCTGCCCAACGGTGTCCGTGGATGGGCCGACAGGGTTGCCGAGAAATTGGCGAAGGCCCAGCCGGGGTGGGAGTACGCCAATTTGGCAGTCCGCAGCAAACGGCTCCGGCACATCATCGATGAACAACTCGAGCCCGCTCTCGCCATGGAGCCAACGCTCATCACGCTCTACGCAGGCGGCAACGACATCCTCGATTTCGGTACCGATATGGATGCTCTCCTCAATGACTACGAGTTGCTCGTCGCGCGCCTCAGCGGAACCGGGGCCACTTTGGTCCTGTTTACAGGGTTCGACGTAAAGGTTTCTGCCATCCTGGAACCCTTTAAGAAGCGCAACACCCTCTACAACCAGAGAGTCCGTGATGTCGCAGCCAGATATGGCGCAGTCCTTGTGGACTACTGGTGCTTCGACGCCTACAGGGACTCGCGGATGTGGGCCCCGGACCGGCTCCACATGTCCAAGGCGGGCCACAAATATTTGGCTGCCCAGGTTCTGGATCACCTCAACGTCCCGCACAAAATCTCCCCGAAAGAATGGGACCCGCCCACCCGCATGTCCATGCGCGAATGGGAACGCCGGCAACGCCGCTGGGTCAACGACTGGGTGGTCCCGCTCTTCGGACGCAAACTACGCGGTGTCACTCTAGGGGACTCCATCAGCCCGCGATGGCCGGAGCCCGTAAAAGTCCCACGCAAGGGCGGCCTGAAAAAGCTCATGGAAGACCCGGAGGAAGCGAAGTGAAAAGCCAGATCCGCTTTGTGGCCCTCGGCGACTCCTTCACTGAGGGCGTCGGCGACAACGATCTCAGGCTCCCCAACAACTGCCGGGGCTGGGCGGACCGAGTGGCCGAAGAACTGGCAAGGCACGACGAGACCGTGAAATACGCCAACCTCGCCATTCGCGGGCGGCGCCTCCAGCGGATCATCGACGAACAAATAGAGCCCGCCCTCGCCATGAATCCCACGATGGTCAGCTTCTACGCCGGTGGGAACGATCTCCTGATGGCAAGGCTCAACATGGCCAAGCTCATCCGGGACTATGAAGATGCCGTCAAAAGGATCAAAGCCAGCGGAGCCACAGTCCTCCTCTTCACGGGATACAACGTTCCCTTATCGCCTTTGCTCGAACCGCTCAAATTGCGCACCGCCATCTACAACCGTCACATTCGGCGTATCGCAGCAAAGTACGGAACGCTCCTGGTGGACTATTGGTGCTTTGAGAAGTTTCAGGACCCGCGAATGTGGGCCCCGGATCGCCTGCACATGTCCAACCCCGGCCATAGCTACATGGCCAAGAAAGTCCTCGAAGTCCTCGGGGCCCCGCACGCACTCACCTCACCGGTGCTGGCAACGCCACGTCCGCGGACGCTCACCGAGAACATCGCCGACGACGCCGCCTGGCTGAGGCGCGACGTCGGGCCTTGGCTTTCACGGCGGGTCCGCGGCGTATCGAGCGGTGACCATCTGGGAGCGCGGTGGCCGGAACTGATGCCGGTGGTACTGCCGGAATGGCTGGGAACCGCTCGGGCAATGCCTCAGCTGTCGAGCAGGTTTTCGTAACCCTCAGCCACGCTGGTGGCAGTGAATTCAATGATCTCGAACTCGGCCACTCCGTTGCTATAGAACGGATCCTTTTCCAAGGAAGCCTCCAGTGTCGCTCTATCCACTTTGGAGAGCAGAACACCGCCAGTGGCTGGGACGCGACGTCCGGACGCAAGGAAGGTCCCGGCGTCGAAGGCTTCCTTAAGCCAGGCCATATGGCCGGGGCGGTGGAAATCGACAATTTCGTCGGGAACTTTGTAGGTCAATGAGACGACAAACATGCGGCCAGCCTATCGCCTGAGCCCGGGCCGGGACCTAAGGAAGTAGGGAATTCTCATAAGATGGAGGCATGACGCAACCCCGCTGGCTGAACGCCGACGAACGCCGTGCTTGGCTGGCCCTGCTGAGCATCAATACTTTGCTCCCCTCGGCGTTGGACACCCAGCTTCAGTCGGCCGGCAAATTGTCCCTGTTCGACTACAACGTGCTTGCGATGCTCTCCGAAACCGAGGGCCGATACCTTCCTATGAGCGAGCTCGCCGCACGGACAAGTGCCTCGTTGTCGCGCCTTTCCCACGTGGTTACCAAGCTGCAGAAACGCGGTTGGGTGGAACGGCAAGCGCATCCCGGCGACGCCCGTGTCACCGTTGCGCACCTGACCGATGCCGGCATGTCCACCATAGTGTCCCTCGCCCCGGGACATGTGGAATCCGTGCGGACGCTGATGCTCGATTCCCTCAGTCCCGACGACGTCGCGGACCTTGCGCGCATCGGCGAGAAGATCGTTGCCCGTTTGGACAACAACCACTGGATCCTGCGCGATTCCTAGCTTGCCCGTTGCGGCTTTGTGGCTCCGAGCGTTGAAGTGGCAGACTGACGGCATGGATTTTTCTGCCCGTTATGTTGCCCTGGGGGACTCGTTCACTGAGGGTGTGGGAGACGACGACCCCAGCCGACCCAACGGCGTTCGCGGCTGGGCAGACGTCGTCGCAGGGCAGCTCGCCCACAGCAACACCGACTTCGGCTATGCCAACTTAGCCATCCGCGGCCGGAAGCTCCGGCAGATCATGGCTGAGCAGGTGGATGCCGCTGTCGCGATGAAACCAACGTTGGTGACGTTGTACGCGGGGGCGAACGACATCCTGCGGCCCAAGATCGATATTGACTCGCTTTTGGAGGAGTACGACGCCGGCATCGCCAAGCTGAGCGCGTCGGGAGCCACCGTGGTCCTCTTCACGGGCTTTGATGCGAAGGGCTCGAAGGTTTTCAGCGCCATGCGCGGCCGCACGGCAATCTACAACGAACTGGTGCGCGAAATCGCCGAAAACCATGGCGCCCTGCTGGTGGATTACTGGCGTTTCGACGAGTACGACGATTGGCGCCTCTGGGGCGAGGACCGGATGCACATGTCCACCGCAGGCCACGTCAACATGGCAAAGCGTGTCCTGGATGTCCTCGAGCACGAGCACGTCATCGAGGTTCCCGAACTGGCTCCGGTCCGACTGATGAACCGTGTTGAGGCATTGAAAGCAAACGCACGATGGTTCCGCGAATCCGCGGCGCCATGGGTTGCCCGCCGCGTCCGGGGAGTTTCCTCCGGCGACGGTCTGAGCCCGAAATACCCGGAACTGATCCGGCCGCTGTAGTCCGAGTTCCCGGGCGACCCGCCAAGCTTGAGTCGGTGTTCCGGCAGCGGACGCCAAGGGCTTATGATGCCGGATTGGTCTTAATTTGGCCTGACCAGTAGAATAGTTAGGCGCTAGGTAGTGCGGATCGTGTGCAATTGCTCCGGTTGGTGGTGACTGTCGGTTTTACTGACATCCCGGTGGCCGGTAGTTAGGGGCTCAAGTTGCGTGCATTCCTGTATTCGCCCGGTATCCCAGGATCTGTTCCAGTGATTATCACTGCCCGGTCCTGAGGCCAACCTTCTTCGCCGCACTTGCTGCGGAAACTACCGAAATGGTCTGGACCCGGATGCGGACGCTGCCTGTCGCACGGCAACGCAGGAACATCTGCACGCCGTTACATTCAATCTTTGGAGGAGAGTCATGGCAGCACACTGCCAAGTGACCGGAGCCGAGCCGGGCTTTGGACACAGCATTTCGCACTCGCACCGTCGCAACAAGCGTCGGTTCGACCCGAACATTCAGAAGAAGCGCTACTGGGTTCCGTCCCTGCGCCGTAACGTCACGCTGACCCTGTCAGCCCGTGGCATCAAGACAATCGACGTACGCGGCATCGACTCAGTCGTCGCCGACATCCTGGCACGAGGAGTAAAGCTCTAATGGCAAAGGACAAGGACGTACGTCCGATCATCAAGTTGAAGTCCACCGCGGGCACGGGTTACACCTACGTAACCCGCAAGAACCGTCGTAACGATCCTGACCGCCTGGTCTTGAAGAAGTACGATCCCAAGATCCGCCAGCACGTCGAATTCCGAGAGGAGCGCTAAACACATGGCAAAGAAGTCAAAGATTGCTCGCAACGAGCAGCGCAAGGTCATTGTTGAGCGTTACGCTGCCAAGCGTCTCGAACTGAAGAAGACCCTGGTTGACCCCAACGCGACTGACGAAGCACGCGAAGCTGCACGCCTCGGCCTGCAGAAGCTGCCCCGCAACGCCTCCCCGATCCGTCTGCGTAACCGCGACCAGATCGACGGCCGTCCCCGCGGCACGCTCCAGAAGTTCGGTATCTCCCGTGTTCGCTTCCGCGACATGGCTCACCGCGGTGAGCTCCCGGGCATCACCAAGTCTTCCTGGTAATCACGAAGCTCTAAAAGGGCCGGCAACTGTTATGGTTGCCGGCCCTTTTTGCGTTTAAGCGCGTCTACCCGCCCCCTTTCGATCCTCTCTCACTTCCCTCGGGTTTGGGCTTGACGGTCTCTCACTTCCCTCGGGTTTGGGCTTGACGGTCTCTCACTTCCCTCGGGTTGGGTTGAGCGTGCGACGGCGGTGGTGAGCGTGGGTTGCGGAGCGGAGGCCTTGGTGCGGTGATGGTCTTGTGACGGGCTTCACTTGGGCTGTTTTTGGGGGTTTTGCTTGGTTTCAGACCTTGGCGGGGGTGTTTGGCCCGTGTTTGCAGGGGTTTTGGTTGGTACTGGGGTGATTTGTGCCGGGGGCCGCGGACGTGTAATGTCTTCTGAGTCGCCGCGAGTGAGACAGCCTGGAGCTGAGAACCGCGGAGGCCGACCCCCTTGATAACAGCCTGGAAAATGGCGCGCTTTTGAGCGTGCCTGTGCCGGGTGGGGCCGAGACCTGGATCGGAAATCGCGGAAACGCCGGTTTGCAAAGATCTGGTTGATCGGGTAAGATTGAAAAGTTGCTCCGGAGCGATCCTGGCCCCTTGTGGGGGGTTTGGTGGTGCCGGGTGTGTCTGTTGTTTGAGAACTCAATAGTGTGCCAAGTTTGTTGATACCGATTGTTTTTCAATTGGTTGAAATTATGGCTGGATCATTGCGCACCCCCGTGTGTGGTGGTCTGGTTTTCAGCTGGTTTCGAATTTTGTGCAGCCGCGTTCTACCGTTATTTCCGGTGGGTGTGGTTGTGTCTGTTTGGTTTTGTTTTACTTCAACGGAGAGTTTGATCCTGGCTCAGGATGAACGCTGGCGGCGTGCTTAACACATGCAAGTCGAACGATGATCCCAGCTTGCTGGGGGATTAGTGGCGAACGGGTGAGTAACACGTGAGTAACCTGCCCTTGACTCTGGGATAAGCCTGGGAAACTGGGTCTAATACCGGATACGACCATCTGGCGCATGTCATGGTGGTGGAAAGCTTTTGTGGTTTTGGATGGACTCGCGGCCTATCAGCTTGTTGGTGGGGTAATGGCCTACCAAGGCGACGACGGGTAGCCGGCCTGAGAGGGTGACCGGCCACACTGGGACTGAGACACGGCCCAGACTCCTACGGGAGGCAGCAGTGGGGAATATTGCACAATGGGCGCAAGCCTGATGCAGCGACGCCGCGTGAGGGATGACGGCCTTCGGGTTGTAAACCTCTTTCAGTAGGGAAGAAGCGAAAGTGACGGTACCTGCAGAAGAAGCGCCGGCTAACTACGTGCCAGCAGCCGCGGTAATACGTAGGGCGCAAGCGTTATCCGGAATTATTGGGCGTAAAGAGCTCGTAGGCGGTTTGTCGCGTCTGCTGTGAAAGACCGGGGCTCAACTCCGGTTCTGCAGTGGGTACGGGCAGACTAGAGTGCAGTAGGGGAGACTGGAATTCCTGGTGTAGCGGTGAAATGCGCAGATATCAGGAGGAACACCGATGGCGAAGGCAGGTCTCTGGGCTGTAACTGACGCTGAGGAGCGAAAGCATGGGGAGCGAACAGGATTAGATACCCTGGTAGTCCATGCCGTAAACGTTGGGCACTAGGTGTGGGGGACATTCCACGTTTTCCGCGCCGTAGCTAACGCATTAAGTGCCCCGCCTGGGGAGTACGGCCGCAAGGCTAAAACTCAAAGGAATTGACGGGGGCCCGCACAAGCGGCGGAGCATGCGGATTAATTCGATGCAACGCGAAGAACCTTACCAAGGCTTGACATGAACCGGAAAGACCTGGAAACAGGTGCCCCGCTTGCGGTCGGTTTACAGGTGGTGCATGGTTGTCGTCAGCTCGTGTCGTGAGATGTTGGGTTAAGTCCCGCAACGAGCGCAACCCTCGTTCTATGTTGCCAGCGCGTTATGGCGGGGACTCATAGGAGACTGCCGGGGTCAACTCGGAGGAAGGTGGGGACGACGTCAAATCATCATGCCCCTTATGTCTTGGGCTTCACGCATGCTACAATGGCCGGTACAAAGGGTTGCGATACTGTGAGGTGGAGCTAATCCCAAAAAGCCGGTCTCAGTTCGGATTGGGGTCTGCAACTCGACCCCATGAAGTCGGAGTCGCTAGTAATCGCAGATCAGCAACGCTGCGGTGAATACGTTCCCGGGCCTTGTACACACCGCCCGTCAAGTCACGAAAGTTGGTAACACCCGAAGCCGGTGGCCTAACCCTTGTGGGGGGAGCCGTCGAAGGTGGGACCGGCGATTGGGACTAAGTCGTAACAAGGTAGCCGTACCGGAAGGTGCGGCTGGATCACCTCCTTTCTAAGGAGCTGCTAGCAACTGCTGGTGTCCGTGCATGCGGATATGTGAGTGGTTGTCAGTGTTGCCCATTGCGCAGGCGTCTGTTCTGCGGTGGGTGCTCATGGGTGGAATATCAACGAATCAAACTTGTTTGGCATGGCCTTCACCGGTTGTGTCCTGGTGCCAGTACGGCAATCCTGTGTCCCTTTTGGGGGGTGTGGTGTTGTGTGGAACGCGTCGGGGCGTGGTGTGTGTGGGGTTGTGTTTGGCGCACTGTTGGGTCCTGAGGCAACAGGACCTTTTTGCAGCAATGCAGAGAGCATCTTCTGGTGTTTCTTTTGTTCCTGCTTCCGGTACTTACCATCGTGTCCCCGTTTTGCGGGGTGGTGGTGGTCTGGTTGACGGGGTTGTTGTTTGAGAACTACATAGTGGACGCGAGCATCTAGAACACACACGTGGCTGGCCCCTTTTTGGCGGTTGGTGTGTGTGTTCTTACAGCAATTTCTTATGAATGAACCTGGCCCTTGTGGTCATGGTTCTCTCGAGTAAGTTTATTGATCTTGTGTGGTCAAGTTTTTAAGGGCACACGGTGGATGCCTTGGCATTAGGAGCCGAAGAAGGACGTAGGAATCTGCGATAAGCCTGGGGGAGTTGATAACCGAGCGTTGATCCCAGGATGTCCGAATGGGGAAACCCCGCACAACGCTGCAAGGTGATTGTGTGACCCGCATCTGAACACATAGGGTGCGTGGGGGGAACGCGGGGAAGTGAAACATCTCAGTACCCGCAGGAAGAGAAAACAATAGTGATTCCGTTAGTAGTGGCGAGCGAACGCGGATCAGGCTAAACCGTTTCCATGTGTGATAGCCGGCGGGCGTTGCATGGGCGGGGTTGTGGGACTTTCCGTTCTGGTTCTGCCGGACCAGTGAGGTGAGGTGCAGGCATAGGTGAACGGTCTTGAAAGGCCGGCCAGAGAGGGTGTGAGCCCCGTAACCGTAATGTTGTGCACGGCCTGGGGAGTATCCCAAGTAGCACGGGGCCCGAGAAATCCCGTGCGAATCTGTCAGGACCACCTGATAAGCCTAAATACTTCCTAATGACCGATAGCGGACCAGTACCGTGAGGGAAAGGTGAAAAGTACCCCGGGAGGGGAGTGAAACAGTACCTGAAACCGTGTGCTTACAATCCGTCGGAGCAGCCTTGTAGTTGTGACGGCGTGCCTTTTGAAGAATGAGCCTGCGAGTTAGTGTTACGTCGCGAGGTTAACCCGTGTGGGGTAGCCGTAGCGAAAGCGAGTCTGAATAGGGCGAGTGTAGTGGCGTGATCTAGACCCGAAGCGGAGTGATCTACCCATGGCCAGGTTGAAGCGACGGTAAGACGTCGTGGAGGACCGAACCCACTTCAGTTGAAAATGGAGGGGATGAGCTGTGGGTAGGGGTGAAAGGCCAATCAAACTCCGTGATAGCTGGTTCTCCCCGAAATGCATTTAGGTGCAGCGTTGCGTGTTTCTTGCCGGAGGTAGAGCTACTGGATGGCCGATGGGCCCTACAAGGTTACTGACGTCAGCCAAACTCCGAATGCCGGTAAGTCAGAGCGCAGCAGTGAGACTGTGGGGGATAAGCTTCATAGTCGAGAGGGAAACAGCCCAGACCACCAACTAAGGCCCCTAAGCGTGTGCTAAGTGGGAAAGGATGTGGAGTTGCGAAGACAACCAGGAGGTTGGCTTAGAAGCAGCCATCCTTGAAAGAGTGCGTAATAGCTCACTGGTCAAGTGATTCCGCGCCGACAATGTAGCGGGGCTCAAGTACACCGCCGAAGTTGTGGATTTCACATAATGCCCTAGCCTTCGTGGTTCAGGGGTGTGGAGTGGTAGGGGAGCGTCGTGTGGGCAGTGAAGTCGCGGTGGAAACCAGCGGTGGAGCCTACACGAGTGAGAATGCAGGCATGAGTAGCGAAAGACGGGTGAGAAACCCGTCCGCCGAATGATCAAGGGTTCCAGGGTCAAGCTAATCTGCCCTGGGTAAGTCGGGACCTAAGGCGAGGCCGACAGGCGTAGTCGATGGACAACGGGTTGATATTCCCGTACCGGCGAAAAACCGCCCATGCCAAGCGGGGGATACTAACCGCCCGGAGCCTGCCCGCTCACCCTTGTGGTGTTGTGGGTTTTGGCCGAGCGCGGGACCTGATCCCGGGAGGTAAGCGTATTAACAGGTGTGACGCAGGAAGGTAGCCGGGCCGGGCGATGGTTGCCCCGGTCTAAGGATGTAGGGTCAGGGATAGGCAAATCCGTTCCTGTGTGCTTCGAGCACGTTCCTGAGATCTGATGGGACCCCCGTATGGGGGGATCCGGTGATCCTATGCTGCCAAGAAAAGCATCGACGCGAGGTTTTAGCCGCCCGTACCCCAAACCGACACAGGTGATCAGGTAGAGAATACCAAGGCGATCGAGAGAATTATGGTTAAGGAACTCGGCAAAATGCCCCCGTAACTTCGGGAGAAGGGGGGCCTGCCCCGTGATGGAGACTTGCTCTCCGTGAGCGGGTGTGGGCCGCAGAGACCAGGGGGAAGCGACTGTTTACTAAAAACACAGGTCCGTGCGAAGTCGCAAGACGATGTATACGGACTGACTCCTGCCCGGTGCTGGAAGGTTAAGAGGACCGGTTAGCCCCTTGCGGGCGAAGCTGAGAATTTAAGCCCCAGTAAACGGCGGTGGTAACTATAACCATCCTAAGGTAGCGAAATTCCTTGTCGGGTAAGTTCCGACCTGCACGAATGGAGTAACGACTTCCCCGCTGTCTCAACCATAAACTCGGCGAAATTGCAGTACGAGTAAAGATGCTCGTTACGCGCAGCAGGACGGAAAGACCCCGAGACCTTTACTATAGTTTGGTATTGGTGTTCGGAGTGGCTTGTGTAGGATAGGTGGGAGACGTTGAAACCCGGACGCCAGTTCGGGTGGAGTCATCGTTGAAATACCACTCTGGTCACTTTGGACATCTAACTTCGGCCCGTGATCCGGGTCAGGGACAGTGCCTGATGGGTAGTTTAACTGGGGCGGTTGCCTCCTAAAAAGTAACGGAGGCGCCCAAAGGTTCCCTCAGCCTGGTTGGCAATCAGGTGTCGAGTGTAAGTGCACAAGGGAGCTTGACTGTGAGAGAGACATCTCAAGCAGGGACGAAAGTCGGGACTAGTGATCCGGCGGTACATTGTGGAATGGCCGTCGCTCAACGGATAAAAGGTACCTCGGGGATAACAGGCTGATCTTGCCCAAGAGTCCATATCGACGGCATGGTTTGGCACCTCGATGTCGGCTCGTCGCATCCTGGGGCTGGAGTAGGTCCCAAGGGTTGGGCTGTTCGCCCATTAAAGCGGTACGCGAGCTGGGTTTAGAACGTCGTGAGACAGTTCGGTCCCTATCCGCTGCGCGCGCAGGAAATTTGAGAAGGGCTGTCCTTAGTACGAGAGGACCGGGACGGACGAACCTCTGGTGTGTCAGTTGTACTGCCAAGTGCATCGCTGATTAGCTACGTTCGGATGGGATAACCGCTGAAAGCATCTAAGCGGGAAGCTCGCTTCAAGATGAGATTTCCATACACATTTATGTGTGAGAGGCCCCCAGCCAGACCACTGGGTTGATAGGCCGGATGTGGAAGCGAGGACTAAAGACTCGTGAAGCTGACCGGTACTAATAGGCCAACAACTTACACCACACACAACACACTGCACGCGTCCACTATGTGGTTCCCGAACAACAACCGTTCCAGGAACCAAACACAACTAAATACACAACAGCACAGTTGTAACCACAAAGACTTCCCACCCCCAACACCAAACGGCACGGGGGGACGGGTAACAAGGTTACGGCGGTCATAGCGTGGGGGAAACGCCCGGTCCCATTCCGAACCCGGAAGCTAAGACCCACAGCGCCGATGGTACTGCACCCGGGAGGGTGTGGGAGAGTAGGACACCGCCGGACAACCATTAAACCGGGGAGCCCCGACCACGAAGGTCGGGGCTCCCCGCATTTAACAACCAAACCCATAACAGAAGCCTCCACCACCCATGGAGGCTTCACCCCTTTAACCACCTACCGAGACAGCAGCCACCTCAAGCAGCCCCAAGTAGTGATCAACGCAGCCGAGGTCCACCACGCCGCTTCCGGCAGCCCGTTCACCCTTGGCCGGTTCCAAGGCACCCAATGCCCGGCGGATCACGGAGATCTCGCCCAATTCAACGGCTGACTGGGCAACGATGCACCAGGTCGCCTCGAGCAAAAGATCCGATGGCGGATCCGGAAGTCGCCGAAGAGCTTCGGTCGCCTCATGGCACGAGCCCGCCCTCACCAGCAAAAGGGGCCGAACCCAGCGCTCATAGGGGCCAAAATCGCCGTCACTTAATTCAGTGGCCTCGCGCAACTCGCGGGCCAAGGTGGACAAAGCCGCGATTCCGTCCGTGAAGCCAGGCATTTCTACAGGCAGCGGAGGCGGCAGGCTGTCGCCGAGGAAAGTCCACCGGAACCATTGGGTGAAGACGGTTGCCAACGGTCGCTCATGCCGCAGGGCCAGTCGGTCCACCGCATCGGCCTCGGAGCTGGCCGCACTGAGGTCATCCAGAGCACACAACGCCTGCATACGAATCAGCCGCCCGTTGATCTCAAAGGTGGGCGAATCGGCGTCGAACGCTATTGTTATCAGCTCCTGGCCGATATCGGCGCGGTCGGCTGCAAGCCCGGCTGAAGTGAAGGCTTGCATAAATCGGGCGCTGAGGGCGAAGCAGAGCAATTGCGCGTCTCCCAATCTTCTGGCGATCGACTCCGCTTCGCTGGCTTCCGGGTGGCGACCGCCGGTCCCCCGGGTTTCCATGGCTATGGTGGCCAGAAGACGCGCGCGGCTTCGATCGCTGAGGTTGGGGTTGGCTGCAAGCGCATTCTCGGCAGCGGCAATCACGATGGCGGCAGCGGCGGGGTCATCCGGGCGCGTCCATATCCCGGGTATGTCGTAGCCTCCAATGACGCGGGCGGCGAGTTCGGGATCGTTCAGCTCTGCAGCAGCTTGGATGGCCGCTATGCGTTGGGTGCGAGCTGTCTCAAGATTGCCGGCGACTGCCAAGCTGCCCAACACAGCGTTCGAGGCTTCCAACTGAACCCTCGTGCCGCTTCTGGAGTAGGCGGTGGCAGTCATAGCCAAACCGAGGGGTTCCTTTCGGTGCAACCGGGGATCCCTGCGGAGCATCTTGCTCTCAAGATCCACGAGCGCGGGGCTGGGGTCCAGCCCCAGTTCGTTGGCATGCTGCGCCCGTGCCCGCCGAAGGACGGCCAGTGCATCGCCTTGGCGGTGACTTTGGTACAGGGCCATGGCCAGCAAGCGCCATCCTTCTTCGCGCCAGGGGTTTTCCTCCACCTGTGCTTCCAGCATGGGGATGACCTCCGCCGGCCACCCGAGGTCCAGGCATGCAGAGGCAAAGCGTTCGACGGCGGTCTGCCGCAGCTCGGTCAGCCGTCTCACCTCAGTGAGGGCCCACGGCCGCTCGGCGAATTCCTGAAAGGCTGCGCCCCGCCACTCGCGGAGTGCAGTGGACAAGAGTGATTCGGCCTGGTTGGGCGTCGCTCCAGCTGTCCGGGCTACTGCCGACTCGAACCTCCAGGCATCAACGGCGTCGACGTGGAGTCGAAGGGCGTACCCGTCGCGCACTGTAACGAGCACCGAGGGTGGGGTGCGGGGTAACCGATGTGGTTCCAGGACGCGGCGAAGTTCACCAACGAAGGTGCGGACTGCTCCGACAGCTCCCGGTGGCGGCGCACCGTCCCACAGTTCGTCAATGAGTGACGCCGTCGAGATGTCGCGGCCTCCCAGTGCAACGAGTATGCCAAGGATTTCCCTGTGCCGGCGCTTGGATAGTTCCCGCACCTCTCCATCGACGGTCACCTGGAGGGGGCCGAGGACTCGGATCTGCACAGTATTTCGGATTGACGCAGTAACCACGAGTCAATCGTAGTGAGGAAGTAAGACAATCCAGGATGTCCCGTGCCTGCTACGGGTCCAGCTGATTGGCTGCTGATTCGCTGGCAGGAGAGTGGTTCTACCAACAACGAATGGAGGATCCATTGACTTTGACACTGCTTCCCGAGGCCACCTATCACCGTGTACCTGTAGCACCCGACGTCGAACTCAACGTCGCAGTAGCGGGGCACGGGCCCGCCGTCGTACTTTTGCATGGCTTTCCGCAGACGCACCTGATGTGGAGGCACATCGCCGCGGATTTGGTGGCGGACCACACTGTCATTTGCCCGGACCTTCGTGGCTACGGGGCGAGCGATAAACCGGCAGAAAAAGGGGAGGAAACGTACTCGAAGCGAACGATGGCCGCGGACATCGTCGAGGCGGTCAGTGCCCTTGGGCACCATCGCTTCGCACTGGCAGGTCACGACCGTGGTGCCTTGGTTGCTGTGCGGGCAGGCTTGGACCATCCCGGCGTCGTCAGCCACCTGCTGGTCCTGGATGTGCTGCCGACGTTGGATATGTGGGATATCCTCCACGGGGCGGATGCGAAAGTGGCTTGGCACCTTTATCTGATGGCTCAGCCAGCGGGAATCCCCGAGCCCATGATCGAAGCGACTGCAGACTCCTTCTTTGCATCGTTCATCGACGGATGGACGGCCGATCCTGAAGCGATCCCGCCACGGTATCGGGAGGAATATCTGAAGGCATCGGGTCAGGCAGTGTGGTCAATCGTTGCGGACTACCGGGCTTCTGCGGGAATCGACGTCGCGCATGATCGCGCAGATAGGAACGGCACACGCACCCTGCCAATGCCAGTGACGGTGATGCAACAGGACTGGGGAGCGGTGCTGGGCTATGACGCCGCTGCCCTGTGGAGTGCTTGGGCGCCGGATCTTAAACACATGACCGTGAACACTGGCCACTTCATGGCCGAGGAGAATCCCGCGGCGGTGGTTGCGGCCCTGCGTGAGTTGATGGAGCGCTAGTGAGTGGCGTTCGACGGCGGTTTGGTGGGGTTTTGGGGGTATGTGGGGTGGGGTTGGGGGTGGATTTGCGTTGGGGGTGTGGGGGGTGTATTGTTTTCTGAGTCGCCGGGTGCGAAACGGAAAGCCGGAAGGTGTGTACGGTTCGGTAGGCGGCCAAAAATAACTCTTCTTTTCCAATGGCCCTGTTGGGTGCGCTGCTTTTGTGGTGTGCTGTGGGTGATGTTTTGGGGGGTCTGTTGTTTGAGAACTCAATAGTGTGCCAAGTTTGTTGATACCGATTGTTTTTCAATTGGTTGAAATTATGGCTGGATCATTGCGCACCCCCGTGTGTGGTGGTCTGGTTTTCAGCTGGTTTCGAATTTTGTGCAGCCGCGTTCTACCGTTATTTCCGGTGAGTGTGGTTGTGTCTGTTTGGTTTTGTTTTACTTCAACGGAGAGTTTGATCCTGGCTCAGGATGAACGCTGGCGGCGTGCTTAACACATGCAAGTCGAACGATGATCCCAGCTTGCTGGGGGATTAGTGGCGAACGGGTGAGTAACACGTGAGTAACCTGCCCTTGACTCTGGGATAAGCCTGGGAAACTGGGTCTAATACCGGATACGACCATCTGGCGCATGTCATGGTGGTGGAAAGCTTTTGTGGTTTTGGATGGACTCGCGGCCTATCAGCTTGTTGGTGGGGTAATGGCCTACCAAGGCGACGACGGGTAGCCGGCCTGAGAGGGTGACCGGCCACACTGGGACTGAGACACGGCCCAGACTCCTACGGGAGGCAGCAGTGGGGAATATTGCACAATGGGCGCAAGCCTGATGCAGCGACGCCGCGTGAGGGATGACGGCCTTCGGGTTGTAAACCTCTTTCAGTAGGGAAGAAGCGAAAGTGACGGTACCTGCAGAAGAAGCGCCGGCTAACTACGTGCCAGCAGCCGCGGTAATACGTAGGGCGCAAGCGTTATCCGGAATTATTGGGCGTAAAGAGCTCGTAGGCGGTTTGTCGCGTCTGCTGTGAAAGACCGGGGCTCAACTCCGGTTCTGCAGTGGGTACGGGCAGACTAGAGTGCAGTAGGGGAGACTGGAATTCCTGGTGTAGCGGTGAAATGCGCAGATATCAGGAGGAACACCGATGGCGAAGGCAGGTCTCTGGGCTGTAACTGACGCTGAGGAGCGAAAGCATGGGGAGCGAACAGGATTAGATACCCTGGTAGTCCATGCCGTAAACGTTGGGCACTAGGTGTGGGGGACATTCCACGTTTTCCGCGCCGTAGCTAACGCATTAAGTGCCCCGCCTGGGGAGTACGGCCGCAAGGCTAAAACTCAAAGGAATTGACGGGGGCCCGCACAAGCGGCGGAGCATGCGGATTAATTCGATGCAACGCGAAGAACCTTACCAAGGCTTGACATGAACCGGAAAGACCTGGAAACAGGTGCCCCGCTTGCGGTCGGTTTACAGGTGGTGCATGGTTGTCGTCAGCTCGTGTCGTGAGATGTTGGGTTAAGTCCCGCAACGAGCGCAACCCTCGTTCTATGTTGCCAGCGCGTTATGGCGGGGACTCATAGGAGACTGCCGGGGTCAACTCGGAGGAAGGTGGGGACGACGTCAAATCATCATGCCCCTTATGTCTTGGGCTTCACGCATGCTACAATGGCCGGTACAAAGGGTTGCGATACTGTGAGGTGGAGCTAATCCCAAAAAGCCGGTCTCAGTTCGGATTGGGGTCTGCAACTCGACCCCATGAAGTCGGAGTCGCTAGTAATCGCAGATCAGCAACGCTGCGGTGAATACGTTCCCGGGCCTTGTACACACCGCCCGTCAAGTCACGAAAGTTGGTAACACCCGAAGCCGGTGGCCTAACCCTTGTGGGGGGAGCCGTCGAAGGTGGGACCGGCGATTGGGACTAAGTCGTAACAAGGTAGCCGTACCGGAAGGTGCGGCTGGATCACCTCCTTTCTAAGGAGCTGCTAGCAACTGCTGGTGTCCGTGCATGCGGATATGTGAGTGGTTGTCAGTGTTGCCCATTGCGCAGGCGTCTGTTCTGCGGTGGGTGCTCATGGGTGGAATATCAACGAATCAAACTTGTTTGGCATGGCCTTCACCGGTTGTGTCCTGGTGCCAGTACGGCAATCCTGTGTCCCTTTTGGGGGGTGTGGTGTTGTGTGGAACGCGTCGGGGCGTGGTGTGTGTGGGGTTGTGTTTGGCGCACTGTTGGGTCCTGAGGCAACAGGACCTTTTTGCAGCAATGCATGGGGGCATCTTCTGGTGTTTCTTTTGTTCCTGCTTCCGGTTCTTACCATTGTGTCCCCGTTTTGCGGGGTGGTGGTGGTCTGGTTGACGGGGTTGTTGTTTGAGAACTACATAGTGGACGCGAGCATCTAGAACACACACGTGGCTGGCCCCTTTTTGGCGGTTGGTGTGTGTGTTCTTACAGCAATTTCTTATGAATGAACCTGGCCCTTGTGGTCATGGTTCTCTCGAGTAAGTTTATTGATCTTGTGTGGTCAAGTTTTTAAGGGCACACGGTGGATGCCTTGGCATTAGGAGCCGAAGAAGGACGTAGGAATCTGCGATAAGCCTGGGGGAGTTGATAACCGAGCGTTGATCCCAGGATGTCCGAATGGGGAAACCCCGCACAACGCTGCAAGGTGATTGTGTGACCCGCATCTGAACACATAGGGTGCGTGGGGGGAACGCGGGGAAGTGAAACATCTCAGTACCCGCAGGAAGAGAAAACAATAGTGATTCCGTTAGTAGTGGCGAGCGAACGCGGATCAGGCTAAACCGTTTCCATGTGTGATAGCCGGCGGGCGTTGCATGGGCGGGGTTGTGGGACTTTCCGTTCTGGTTCTGCCGGACCAGTGAGGTGAGGTGCAGGCATAGGTGAACGGTCTTGAAAGGCCGGCCAGAGAGGGTGTGAGCCCCGTAACCGTAATGTTGTGCACGGCCTGGGGAGTATCCCAAGTAGCACGGGGCCCGAGAAATCCCGTGCGAATCTGTCAGGACCACCTGATAAGCCTAAATACTTCCTAATGACCGATAGCGGACCAGTACCGTGAGGGAAAGGTGAAAAGTACCCCGGGAGGGGAGTGAAACAGTACCTGAAACCGTGTGCTTACAATCCGTCGGAGCAGCCTTGTAGTTGTGACGGCGTGCCTTTTGAAGAATGAGCCTGCGAGTTAGTGTTACGTCGCGAGGTTAACCCGTGTGGGGTAGCCGTAGCGAAAGCGAGTCTGAATAGGGCGAGTGTAGTGGCGTGATCTAGACCCGAAGCGGAGTGATCTACCCATGGCCAGGTTGAAGCGACGGTAAGACGTCGTGGAGGACCGAACCCACTTCAGTTGAAAATGGAGGGGATGAGCTGTGGGTAGGGGTGAAAGGCCAATCAAACTCCGTGATAGCTGGTTCTCCCCGAAATGCATTTAGGTGCAGCGTTGCGTGTTTCTTGCCGGAGGTAGAGCTACTGGATGGCCGATGGGCCCTACAAGGTTACTGACGTCAGCCAAACTCCGAATGCCGGTAAGTCAGAGCGCAGCAGTGAGACTGTGGGGGATAAGCTTCATAGTCGAGAGGGAAACAGCCCAGACCACCAACTAAGGCCCCTAAGCGTGTGCTAAGTGGGAAAGGATGTGGAGTTGCGAAGACAACCAGGAGGTTGGCTTAGAAGCAGCCATCCTTGAAAGAGTGCGTAATAGCTCACTGGTCAAGTGATTCCGCGCCGACAATGTAGCGGGGCTCAAGTACACCGCCGAAGTTGTGGATTTCACATAATGCCCTAGCCTTCGTGGTTCAGGGGTGTGGAGTGGTAGGGGAGCGTCGTGTGGGCAGTGAAGTCGCGGTGGAAACCAGCGGTGGAGCCTACACGAGTGAGAATGCAGGCATGAGTAGCGAAAGACGGGTGAGAAACCCGTCCGCCGAATGATCAAGGGTTCCAGGGTCAAGCTAATCTGCCCTGGGTAAGTCGGGACCTAAGGCGAGGCCGACAGGCGTAGTCGATGGACAACGGGTTGATATTCCCGTACCGGCGAAAAACCGCCCATGCCAAGCGGGGGATACTAACCGCCCGGAGCCTGCCCGCTCACCCTTGTGGTGTTGTGGGTTTTGGCCGAGCGCGGGACCTGATCCCGGGAGGTAAGCGTATTAACAGGTGTGACGCAGGAAGGTAGCCGGGCCGGGCGATGGTTGCCCCGGTCTAAGGATGTAGGGTCAGGGATAGGCAAATCCGTTCCTGTGTGCTTCGAGCACGTTCCTGAGATCTGATGGGACCCCCGTATGGGGGGATCCGGTGATCCTATGCTGCCAAGAAAAGCATCGACGCGAGGTTTTAGCCGCCCGTACCCCAAACCGACACAGGTGATCAGGTAGAGAATACCAAGGCGATCGAGAGAATTATGGTTAAGGAACTCGGCAAAATGCCCCCGTAACTTCGGGAGAAGGGGGGCCTGCCCCGTGATGGAGACTTGCTCTCCGTGAGCGGGTGTGGGCCGCAGAGACCAGGGGGAAGCGACTGTTTACTAAAAACACAGGTCCGTGCGAAGTCGCAAGACGATGTATACGGACTGACTCCTGCCCGGTGCTGGAAGGTTAAGAGGACCGGTTAGCCCCTTGCGGGCGAAGCTGAGAATTTAAGCCCCAGTAAACGGCGGTGGTAACTATAACCATCCTAAGGTAGCGAAATTCCTTGTCGGGTAAGTTCCGACCTGCACGAATGGAGTAACGACTTCCCCGCTGTCTCAACCATAAACTCGGCGAAATTGCAGTACGAGTAAAGATGCTCGTTACGCGCAGCAGGACGGAAAGACCCCGAGACCTTTACTATAGTTTGGTATTGGTGTTCGGAGTGGCTTGTGTAGGATAGGTGGGAGACGTTGAAACCCGGACGCCAGTTCGGGTGGAGTCATCGTTGAAATACCACTCTGGTCACTTTGGACATCTAACTTCGGCCCGTGATCCGGGTCAGGGACAGTGCCTGATGGGTAGTTTAACTGGGGCGGTTGCCTCCTAAAAAGTAACGGAGGCGCCCAAAGGTTCCCTCAGCCTGGTTGGCAATCAGGTGTCGAGTGTAAGTGCACAAGGGAGCTTGACTGTGAGAGAGACATCTCAAGCAGGGACGAAAGTCGGGACTAGTGATCCGGCGGTACATTGTGGAATGGCCGTCGCTCAACGGATAAAAGGTACCTCGGGGATAACAGGCTGATCTTGCCCAAGAGTCCATATCGACGGCATGGTTTGGCACCTCGATGTCGGCTCGTCGCATCCTGGGGCTGGAGTAGGTCCCAAGGGTTGGGCTGTTCGCCCATTAAAGCGGTACGCGAGCTGGGTTTAGAACGTCGTGAGACAGTTCGGTCCCTATCCGCTGCGCGCGCAGGAAATTTGAGAAGGGCTGTCCTTAGTACGAGAGGACCGGGACGGACGAACCTCTGGTGTGTCAGTTGTACTGCCAAGTGCATCGCTGATTAGCTACGTTCGGATGGGATAACCGCTGAAAGCATCTAAGCGGGAAGCTCGCTTCAAGATGAGATTTCCATACACATCATGTGTGAGAGGCCCCCAGCCAGACCACTGGGTTGATAGGCCGGATGTGGAAGCGAGGACTAAAGACTCGTGAAGCTGACCGGTACTAATAGGCCAACAACTTACACCACACAACACACTGCACGCGTCCACTATGTGGTTCCCGAACAACAACCGTTCCAGGAACCAAACACAACTAAACAACACAACACCACAGTTGTAACCACAAAGACTTCCCACCCCCAACACCAAACGGCACGGGGGGACGGGTAACAAGGTTACGGCGGTCATAGCGTGGGGGAAACGCCCGGTCCCATTCCGAACCCGGAAGCTAAGACCCACAGCGCCGATGGTACTGCACCCGGGAGGGTGTGGGAGAGTAGGACACCGCCGGACAACCATTAAACCGGGGAGCCCCGACCACGAAGGTCGGGGCTCCCCGCATTTAACCACCAAACCCACCCCGCATGCTGATCTTCAGCAGGACTGAAACCCGGCTAAAGCACGACTCAGCCGGGTCAACAGTCACTAGCGCCAGAATTCCGTGATTTGCCCGGCGAGGGCCCTGCCTTGGCTGAATCCGGCCTGGGCAGCAGCTGGCCGCAGCGTCAGATCCATCGCATTGATGCCGAACATGTGCTCCGCCTCGCTGGCAGGGAAGATTGTCTCAACCCGGCTCCCGCTACGCCGCAGTTCGTCCACTTGCCCGGATAAGTGCATGCCCCAGTCCAACGGAGTCCGTGTCCGGCCGCCAAACGGTGACAGCACCAGTACGCGGCTGTACCCGGCTGCCAGGTCTGCATTCTCAGCGTTGGTCCGGTAGCCGCCGTCGATATAGTGATTGCTGCCGATAGCGTAGGCGAAGCCACTGGCGCAGCTGGCCGCCACTGCGTCAACCAACTCCACTCCGCTATGGCGGTGGAACACCACACCTTTACCGGTTTGGGCATCAACCGCGGTGAGGAGCACTAGTCGTTCCGTCCACTCCTGACGAGGCAGACGGGCTGCAACGGTTGCGCGCCACCGCGCACTGGAACCGTCCATAGCTGCGGCCATGTCTATGGCGGCGGCGCCCATCCTGCGGCGCATATCAGCCATATCCGCAGAGGCCTCCAGGATTTTGCCTGTTCGTTCCATATGGTCGGACACAGGCCGGGCTCTGTCGTTGGCGCCGCTGGCATCAATCAAGCTGGAGGGCCTTTGGGGTGCGGCCGCAAGGATGGCGTCAAAGAGCACAGCGGGGTTGGCCCCGGCAAACTGGGCCGCCGCCGTCGAACCAGCCGATGTACCGACGGTGAGGTCCGCAGCGGTCACGTCCAACCCGGCGTCGTACAGGCCGGCGACGACGCCGATCAGCCAAGCGTTGCCGGTGGACCCGCCACCGCCGAGGATTAGTGCCCGTCCACCGGCGGGCACCCTTTGTGATGCGTCAACCCTCAGCTGAGACTGGTGCGGACCCGGATGGCCGGAAGTCGAGGGATAGGGAAGCGGAGAAGAGGATGTTGTGTTCATGAGAGTCGCCTTTCGCGAATTTGCCTGACGGCGCTCCCAGTGGCGACTAGTTCAGTCGCGGGATCGTGGACTGCAGGGGAGCGCCCACTGTGGATACTGCGTACATGGGACTCACCTCCTGTCGAAAATCACGATCACGGGAAAGCTATCACTCGGCCCACGTGTTCGCAATCGCGAGGGTGGTGGCGGGTAGAGTCTGGGGATGATTCTCACGCGAAGCCTGAACCGCGCCTCCACTGAGAAAGCGTACGGTCAGCTCCTAGTGCGTCCCCTGGAACATTCAGATGCCGCGGCCTTGGCGGTTGCTTACCGGCGGAACCGTGAGCACCTGGCACCGTGGGAACCCACCCGGGTAGATGAGTTCTTCACCACCACGGGCCAGGCTGCGGTGATCCGGGCCAAGCTGAACCTCTACGACCAGGGCTCCGAGGTACCTTGGGTGGTGACGACACCAGAGGGCATCATCGGGATGATCGTGCTCTCCGGGATTGTCCGTGGGCCGTTCCTCAATGCCAACCTCGGCTACTGGGTGGATGCAGCCTGGACGCGCAAGGGCATAGCGTCAGGTGCGGTGGCCGCCGTCGTGAATATGGCCACAAATGAGCTGGGCCTGCACCGCCTCCAAGCCGCTACGCTGGCCCACAATACGGGCTCCCAAGCAGTCTTGGAGCGGTCTGGTTTCAAGCGGATCGGGATGGCTCCGTCCTACTTGCAGATCGCCGGGGAGTGGCAGGACCACGTTCTTTTTCAGCGGATTCTGTTCTAACCGGAGAGGCCCGGCAGAGCGACGGCTGTCCCTACTGCCGATGCCGTAGGGTACGCCAAGGGCGTAAAGCACCCCTAAAAACCCCGAAAATCCGGTGATCTTGGTCAAAAAGGCGCGGAAACACGCGGAATTTGCTGGCCATGTGAGCCCAAGCTGGTAAGTTTTCGAACAGTGGCTTGCTCGCATTCCGCTTGAAAGCTCAAAAACGTATGAGTCCAGGAGGACGTAAATGGCTAAGAACCGTAGTGAACTCGTTGCAGAGGTAGCAGGCAAGGCTGGCACCAGCCAGGCAGCAGTCAACTCCGTGCTCGATGCACTGTTCGAAGTTTTCGAGACTTCTGTCGCCGCCGGCGAAAAGATCACCATCCCGGGCTGGCTCGCAGTTGAGCGCACCGACCGTGCAGCTCGCACGGGTCGCAACCCGCAGACCGGCGAAACCATCCAGATCGCAGCCGGCCACAGCGTCAAGCTGACCGCTGGCTCCAAGCTGAAGGCTGCTGTCGCCAAGAAGAAGTAACTATTCTTCGGCGAATGCCTTGAAGGGACGGCAACCTGATGGTTGCCGTCCCTTTTGCCTTTAATGCCGTTCCAGCTGTTAGGTAATGCACATAGCGCCTCTTTCGATTCGCAGCCCGGCGGCAGGTAGCGGACAATGGATAAGTGCCATCAGCAAGAAGCTCAGCTACTGCCCCTTCGCCTGTTCCCAAGCCGGGAGCGCGGGGAGGCAGTACAGTCGCGGGCATTTCCTTGCCATGGCAGCTGGCTGGTCTGGCGGTGCTGTTCCTGGCTCTTGCGGCCGCCCTCATCTTCTCCGGCGCCTCAGCTGCCCGGCAGGTGTCTGATCCAGGCGAATTGGTCCGGTGGGGCCTTCCCGTAGCGAAAGCCATCCACAACGTGTCAGTGGCTACGGTGGTTGGCGGCCTGATCTTCGCCGTCGGCATCCTGCCTAAGAACCTCGGCGGCTCCCGGTCCCGTGAGAAGGATGTTGACGCGCCCGAACATCCGGCCTTCGCCCGGGCCTTGGCCGTTGCAGCGGCAGCCGGCGCAGCCTGGACTTTGTCCGCGGTGGCGGTCCTTGTACTCACTTACGCAGACGTCGCGGGGCAGGGGCTCTCAGGAGACGCGGAGTTCACGCGCTCCCTGGTCTACTTCATGACGGACATCGAGACCGGCAAGGCTTGGCTCGCCGTCACCATCATCGCTGCGGTCGTCACCACTGCGCTTTTCGGTGTCCGATCGTTGACCGGCCTGGCGTTCACCCTCCTGCTGGCACTGATCGGCCTGATTCCTACAGCCTTGATCGGTCACTCCTCCAGTTCCAGTGACCATGAAGGTGCCATTAACTCCCTGGGGCTCCACCTCGTAGGTGTATCCACGTGGGTGGGCGGCATCGTCATGCTGGCGGTCCTCTCGGGCATCCTGACGGGTTCCAGGAGCAAGGGAACACCGGACATCACCGAGCAGACCCTGCGCCGCTTCTCGACGCTTGCCGGCTTCGCCTTTGTCCTGGTGTTCGCCTCGGGAGTCATTAACGCTGCCATTCGTGTTACCAGCCCCGCCGACCTTTTTGGGTCTGCTTATGGACAACTCATTATCGCCAAGTCGCTGGCAACGTTGGTGTTGGGCGGCATCGGTTTCATGCACCGCCAGTGGGTTATCCCCCAGCTTGGCAAGAACGGCTCCATGTCGGCCCGTCGCGTGCTGTGGCAACTTGTGTTGGTTGAGCTTTTGGTGATGGGCGCGACGTCGGGACTCGCCGTTGCGCTGGGACGCTCGGCTCCGCCGCAGCCCACCACCTACGCACCTGATGCGTCGCCGTCGTTTATTCTCTCCGGCTACGAGCTTCCACCCGAATTGACGCCGGAGCGCTGGCTCACGGAATGGCGCTTCGATTGGCTGTGGGTAGGGGTCGCGCTGTTCGGCGCGGTCACCTATATCCTCGGTATCGTCAAGGTCCGCAGGCGCGGCGACAAGTGGTCCTGGTTCCGGACAGTCAATTGGATCATCGGACTGGTGGTGCTCACGTACATCACTTCGGGCCCGCCCGCTGTCTACGGCCGCGTGCTGTTTTCTGCGCACATGGTGGATCACATGGCCCTGACTATGGTGGCGCCAATCTTTCTTGTCCTTGGTGCCCCTGTGACCCTTGCCCTGAGAGCCCTTCCCGCCAGGGGCGAAGGCGCCCACGGCTCACGTGGCCTGCGTGAGTGGCTGCTGCTGTTTGTGCACTCCAAGTTCTCGCAGATCGTCACGCACCCGTTGTTCGCCGCTGCCAACTTCGCAGGCTCAATCGTGCTGTTCTACTACTCAGACCTGTTTAGCCTCGCGATGCGCGAGCATGTGGGCCACGAGCTCATGAATGTGCACTTCCTGCTAACTGGCTACATCTTCGTGCTGAGCATGATCGGTAGCGATCCTCTTCCGCGCCGTGCCCCCTACCCCATGCGCCTGCTGCTATTGCTGGCCACCATGGGTTTCCACGCGTTCTTCGGTGTGGCCATCATGGGTGGGACAGGGCTGCTGGCAGCGGACTACTTCGGTAACCTGGGCCGGGCTTGGGGTCCGTCGGCCATTGGGGACCAGCAACTGGGAGGTGCCGTAGCGTGGGGTATCGGCGAAGTTCCTACTTTGCTGGTGGCAATCGGCGTGGCCGTGATGTGGTCGCGCTCGGACGAACGGGAGACCCGACGGGTTGATCGTGCAGCCGACAGGAATAACGACGCCGATCTCAGTGCTTACAACGATATGTTTGCCCGGCTTGCTGACCGCGACGCCAAGATGGCCAACCGCACTACCCAAGCAGCCAGGACTACCCAAGCAACCACAACGGCGCAGGCGGAAGGGAATAACGCCGAACGCCCCACCCCAGATGCCTCCGGGCAATCTGAACCGAACACCAAGCTGGAAGGACGCTGATGAGCGAAACCGTACGTACCCAACACCGGGTCCGGGCCTCCGAACTGGAGGGCCGCGGCTGGCTCAACACGGGCGGGAAATCCCTGGACCTCGAGTCCTTGCGCGGCAAGATCGTGCTGCTCGATTTTTGGACCTTCTGCTGCATCAACTGCCTGCACGTGCTGGACGAGCTGCGCCCGCTTGAGGAAAAGTACTCGGACGTACTGGTGACGGTCGGCGTGCATTCGCCCAAGTTCGAACACGAAGCGGATCCCATAGCACTGGCATCTGCCGTGGAACGCTACGAAATCCACCACCCTGTCCTGGACGATCCGGAGCTCGCAACGTGGAAGGCGTACACCGCCCGCGCATGGCCCACACTGGTGGTCATTGACCCCGAGGGATACATTGTTGCCCACCTCTCCGGCGAGGGCCACGCCGACGGCCTGGCTGTCCTCCTTGAGGAACTCGTGGCCGAGCACGAAGCCAAGGGGACCCTCCACCGCGGTAACGGCCCCTACGTGGCTCCCGTGCCGACGTCGGGCACCTTGCGCTTCCCTGGGAAAGCGACCCAGCTAGCCAACGGCAACTACCTGGTAGTGGACTCCGGCCACCACCGCTTGGTGGAACTCCGCCCCGATCTTGAAACTGTGGAGCGGGTCATCGGCTCCGGCACCAAGGGGTACTTGGACGGACAGTCTGAGATCGCGCAGTTCAACGAACCCCAAGGTGTGACCCTGCTGCCCTCCGAATTGGCGTGGAAGCTCGGCTATGACGCAGTGGTTGCCGATACCGTCAACCATCGCCTGCGCGGCGTCACCCTGAGCTCCGGCTACGTGCAGACGCTCGCCGGCAACGGTGTCCAGCGGCTGCTCGACACCGGTCCTGCCCGGGTGACAGACACTGGCGCCGGCACTTGGTCAGAACACCACGACGGCGGCCCGGCTGACTTCGCTGCCGACGCGATCGATGTTGGGGCGCTGGGTCTCGGCACCGAGGTTTCCCTGTCCTCACCGTGGGACGTGGTCTGGAGCGAAAAGTTGCAGCGGGTTGTGATCGCCATGGCGGGAACCCACCAGATCTTCGCCTTCGACCCCCTGGCCAACGAGGTTTCCATCCTTGCCGGGTCCGGACTTGAAGGCCTGCTGGACGGCAAGGCGGAGGAAGCCTGGTTCGCCCAGTCGTCCGGGCTGGCCATCGACGGTGAAGACAACATCTGGGTGGCTGACTCGGAAACATCCTCCTTGCGTCGCCTCGTGGTCACCGATTCCGGTGTGACCGTGGAAACCGCCATCGGCAAGGGCCTGTTTGATTTCGGTTTCCGTGATGGCGAGGCTGCTGAAGCACGCCTGCAGCACCCCCTGGGTGTCACTGTTCTTCCGGACAACTCCGTGGCCATTGCTGACACCTACAACGGTGCTGTTCGCCGCTATGACCCTGTCACCAAGTCCGTATCCACCTTGGCGAGGGGCCTCGCTGAGCCGAGCGACGTCGTCGTGGTTCAGGTGGAGGGCAGCGACCCGCTGCTGGTAGTTGTGGAGTCAAACAAGCACCAACTGGTCCTGGTTCCCATTCCCAAGGAAGCCCAGCAGGTGGATGAGGGAGCATCGCAGACTCACCGTCCCAAGAGCCCGGTGACTCCCGGGAACCTTGAGCTCGCAGTGCGTTTCCAGGCTCCTACCGGCCAGAAACTGGACGACCGTTGGGGCGACCCCACACAGCTGAAGATTTCCTCCACACCGCCGGAACTGCTGGTCTCCGGTGGGGGCACATCGGTGGGCTTGCTGCGCACCCTTGAGCTGTCTGCTGACGTTCCCGAGGGCATCCTTCACATCACAGCCCGCGCGGCCGCCTGTGACGGTCCCGAGACTGAGGACGGCGAAATCCCCGATCACGCAGCCTGCCACCTCTACCAACAAGACTGGGGCATCCCGGTAGTCCTGCAGGCTGATGGTGAGTCCGAGCTGGTGCTGGACCTGCGCGGCATGGACTAAGCCTGACAAACTGAAATGGCCCGGGTCTGACTCATCAGGGGTTGGCCCGGGCTTTTCTTATGCCGTGGAAGCCATCAAAAGTGGGCTGCTCCGTAGCTACGTCTTATCCACATAGCTCACTTTGGCAGTGCCGGCCCTTTGGCTGGAACTGCAGGCTGGAGGGATGGAACCCGAGGAAGCCTTGCGACGACTGGGCGGCGTTGCCATGACACGGCAGGTGCAGGCTCAGGATGTGAGCGAACCAGCGATTCGTTCCGCGGTGCGGGCGGGAAGTATTCAGCGCGTCGAGCGGGGAGTGCTGCGTCTTCCGGGCGAAGATCCTGCGTTTGTCGCAGCGGTCAAAGCGAGGTCGCAGCTCACCTGCGCATCAGCTGCGAGCCGCTATGACCTGTGGTTGCTGCACAAACCCGCCGAGCCCCACTACTGGCAAAGCAACGGCAGGCGTACGGCCGGGTGCATCAGCCACCGGCTGTCCCTGTCCCAACCTCGACCGAGCGGGCCATATGTTGCGCTGCCGGATGTCCTTCTGCACGCACTTCTCTGTCTCCCTCCGTTGGAAGCACTGGTGATGGTCGAAAGCGCTTACATCCGTGGGGACATCACCCTTGATTACCTGGGTCGCCACTTACTTGGCAATCGCGCCGGGCGGGCCCGCGAGGTCCTGGCCAAAGTGGACAGGGGCGCCGGTTCCTTACTGGAAACCCTGGCCCGGGTCCTCTTCCGTGATGTCGGCATTCGTACCGAAACCCAGGTCTGGATCGAGGGCGTAGGAACCGTCGACTTTCTCCTTGAAGGATTCCTCATAGTTGAACTCGACGGCATTGCTTTCGCCGGCCCGCATGTGGTCGAACTAGCCCATTTTAGGTTCGATTTGGTGCCAGTGAGTGGGTTGACCGCGGTCCGTGTCCACGGAAACTGGGCCAGTTAAGCACGCGAGCCAAAAAATCAGAAGGTCAGCATTGGGGTAACGGTCACAGTGTCTGCGCCCACGTCCAGCTGGGTGGTGAAGCTGAAGTCGTGCTCCACGTTGAGGTCGTTGACCAGCCCGGTGAAAAGGTTGATCTCCCGGGCGGTGAGTGTTGCCTTGCCGTTGAGCGGAGCCACCACCCATTTACCGCTGAACGGCTCAATGGTGATCTTGGGGTACTCCGTGATTTCCCATTTGATGGTTCCATCCACCACACGGGCGTTGCTTGCGTGATAGAACGGGCAATCGGGTTGCAGGCGCTGTTGCTCGGTAGCCTGGCCGGCGCACGTGTCCAGGAATTCCCGGACCTTGCCAGCCACGGCTTCGTTCATGGCAGCGGTGGACCGTGTCTGCAGGTTCAGGGGAGCCGTGCCGCCGTCGCGTGTCGAAACAAGGGCCGATGTGGTCGGGGCTTCAAAATAGGTGCCGTTCAGGCTTGCCTCGTACTTGCCGGGGAAGAAGACAGCAAAGTTGTTGCGGCCGTTGGGCATATTCACGGGTACGCCATTCAGCGTGGCCTCGCTGGCGTTGACCACGGTGACTTCAATGGTAGGAAGCGTTGTGGGTACGAACGCCCATTTAGCGAAGAACAGCCACTGGGTCCCGGTCCGTTCCATCAGGAATTCCGTGTGGAGCCGGCTGCCATCAAGGGTGTAGTCCACCGGCACAGCCATCCGGTTGCTGCCCCGGGGTTCGGGGTTTCCAACCTTGATATCGGACAACTTGGAAGCGGCCGTTTGCAGGGCGGTCCCGTCCAGCATGGCGGGGTTTGCACTGGGCACTTTGGCGCGCAGCAAGCCCAAAGCTTCTTCGCCTTCACCCTTCTGCAGGGCTTCCAGATATTCCTTCACAGGCTGTTGAGGACTGGCCAGTGAGGAGCTCACCAGGTTGATGCACACGATGGCTCCGGCGGCAGCAAGCATCAGACCGAGCAGCCATCCGGCTGCGGTCTTGACGAACGCTTGACTCAACTGCACGCCCTTTACGTTACCTGCCGCGGCTGCTATCGCCGTGCAGGAAGGCCTCGGAGCGACTTATATCCACCGATTGGAGAAGGCCCGACGGCGGGTGGCAGTAGGCGCTGCTGCCACCCGCCGTCGTGGTTCCGCCGTCAAAACAGTAGCAAAACAGTACTAGCGGTGACGCCGCGAAGACGTGCCGAAGACCCCACGCATGAGATCGCGTCCAAGCTGCGTTCCCATGGATCGGACCATGCTCTTCAGCCCGCCACCCAGCGCTCCACCGAGGGCGCCGGCGATGTCACCGAGCATGCCGTCCTGCGGGGACGACTGCGGGGACGGTTGGTGGGACGACTGCGGCGCTGGCACCGGCGCAGGCGGTGCAGGGAAAGGCTCAGGGGACGAGGACCGGGAGCTAGGGCGGCCCAGGATTTCTTCCTCAATACGGCGGGCTTCGGCGTCGATGTCGGCCTGCGAATTACCGGAATTCGTAGGGGTAGACGCGGGCACCGGTGGCAACCCGGGCGCTGCGTCTCCGGTAGGAACGGCCGCTTGACCATTGAGTTTCTCGTAGGCCGAAAGGTTGTCCACGGCTGTGCCGTACTTGACCAGCAGGGAGGACGCAGCGACCGTGCTGCGAATGAGCTCGTCAGCGCTGGGCCCCATCACAGACTCGGGCGCACGGAGCCGGGTCAACGCAACGGGGGTGGGTGCGCCCTTCTCGTTCATCACCGTGATGACGGCCTCGCCGATGCCAGCGGAGGTGAGGGTCTCTTCGAGGTCGTAGTCGCTGACAGGGAATGTGGACACCGTGGCCTTCAACGCCTTGGCGTCCTCCGGGGTGAAGGCTCGCAGGGCATGCTGCACGCGGTTGGCCAGTTGGCCGAGGACGTCCGCAGGAACATCCTTGGGTGTCTGGGTGACAAAGAAGATGCCCACTCCCTTGGAACGGATGAGCCGGACTGTGGTGGTGATGGCTTCCAGGAAGGCCTTGGACGCGCCGTTGAACAGCAAATGTGCCTCGTCGAGGAAGAAGACGAGCTTGGGCTTGTCCAGGTCGCCGGCTTCGGGCAGGTCCTCGAACAGGTCGGCAAGTAGCCACATGAGGAATGTGGAGAACAGCAAAGGCTTGGTCTGTAGCGTGGGAAGCTCCAAGCAGCTGATGACGCCACGGCCGTCCGGTGCGGTGCGGAGGAGTTCAGCGGTGTCGAACTCGGGCTCGCCGAAGAACTTCTCCATGCCCTGTGCCTCCAGCGTGACCAGCTCACGCAGGATCACACCGGCTGTGGCCTTGGACAGCCCGCCAAGGTTTGCGAGTTCGGCCTTGCCTTCGTCCGAGGTGAGGAATTGGATGACGGCGCGGAGGTCCTTGAGGTCGATCAGCTCCAGGTTGTTCTTGTCCGCGAAGTGGAAGATCAACTGGAGGCTGGATTCCTGGGTGTCGTTCAGGTCCATGATGCGGGACAGCAGGATGGGTCCGAACGAGGTAATAGTGGCGCGGACGGGGATCCCGTGGCCGTCCCCACCGAGCGAGAGGAACTCAACCGGGAAATTCTTCGCAGACCACTCCTGACCCAGTGCCTCGGTGCGTGCGGTCAATTTCTCACTGCCCGTGGCCGGCGTCGCCAACCCTGACAGGTCACCCTTGATGTCCGCGAGGAAAACCGGAACACCCGCCGTCGAAAGCTGTTCGGCGATCATGTGCAGCGTAACCGTCTTGCCGGTGCCCGTGGCGCCGGCCACCAGTCCGTGCCGGTTCATCATGGCCAGCGGCAAGCGGACCTGCGCCTCTTTGTGGATTTCGCCGTCAACGATCGCGGCACCCAGCTCGATGGTGGCACCTTCCAGGGTGTAGCCCTGCTGGATGGTGGCGAGTTTTTCGGCAGTTGTTGAGGTGGGTTTGTTGGCCATGCGCATAGCTTAGCTGTGCACGGCAAGATCCTTGCTGAAGGCCAAGTGCTTGATGTCCTCGGGGTCCGCGGCGAGGTCGAACAATGCTTTGTAGCCTGTGGCGAGGTAAAGGTTTTTCGCCTCGGGCTGGCGCGGACCGGTGGTCAGGTACAGCTTCCGGTAGCCCCGCCGTCGAGCCTCATTTTCCAGTTCGGCCAGCACCAGCCGCGCCAGACCTCGACGACGATGCGCTGAATGCGTCCAGATCCGCTTCAGTTCGGCGGTGTGGTGGTCGTACCGGCGGAACGCGCCGCCAGCCACGGACTCGCCGTTCTCCTGGATGATGATCAACGCGCCGTTCGGAGCTTCAAATTCCTCGGCCGGGTACCGGTTCAGTTCCTCTGCAGCGCCGCCGGTTCCGAACAGGTTGCCGTAGCGGGTTTCGTATTCGACAGCGAGCTCGTCCAGGAGCGGGCGGACGCGCGGATCGCGCATGGGCAGGCTGAGGACGGTAAGGCCCGACGTCGGCAGGGTTGGCGTTGCGGTCATGTCAGGCCTCTCGTAGGTGGAACCCAAGTAGGTAGCAGTTAACGTCGTTTTGAGGGCTCATAACGACGTTAACTGCGACTCAGTTGGGCGGGTGGCGGCAACCATGGACAGGATCCGGCGTGCCAGGGCGTCGTTCTCCCGGAAGGGTGCTGCGTTGGTGTTGGGACGGGCAAACGCCCCCGCGCCCCACCCGGACGTCCACGGGCCCACCGCGAACAGACCCTTCCGAGGAGTAGTAACAGGGGACAGGACCTCGTGATTCCCGGAGACCAGGAGTTTGCCGGTGGAGTGGGCACCGTCGGAGGTGAGCAGCCTCTGTTCGGTGCCCCAGCCGGCGTGGTGCAGGTCAGCCAGTGCGGGATTCGCCGAACGTTCCACCGAAGCAGCGGGCAGCCGTGCCTCAATGTACGCGGACGCATCCACCACCACGGGCGATTGGAACGTCCCGGCTACGAACCTCCCAACAGAGTCGTCGGCGCGGACCCACATACCCGGGCCCAGGAACTTCAGGAGCCCTGCCCTGTGCAGCGCGAGCATCTCGCGAAGCCGGTGCGCGGGGGGTCCCGAATCCACGAAGCTGAAGAAACCATGCCACCAACCATGGATGGTCTGCTGGGAGCGTGCGTTGAGCCGTTCCTGGGGGACCAAGCGGCCCAGATCCATATACACGAACAATAAAGCGGTGAACAGGGCCAAGGTCTCGGAATGGTCGGGGCTGGTCCTGAGGTCGAGGTCGTTCTGGATATAGGCGGCCACGGAGCGTTGGACCGATTCATGGCTGGCGAACGCGCAGCCGCTCAGCGGGTGGTCCAATTTTTCGAGATCCAAGCGCAGCGCAGGATCCGGCACGGAAAACGCCACCAGTTCTTCCCTGTCGGCGCTGTACCAATCAACGGCGTCGAACCTCGCCTCGAAGCTGGCCCACGTCCCGAGCACCCGCGACGGGTATCCGATAAACAGCTCGCGGTAATACGCGTAGCCCGCATCCTTGGCGATCAACGGCCACAGGTGTGCACGGAAGTCGAGTTCCTGGTGCTCTGCGAGCAAGGCATCAATGGCCTCGGCCGTGAAGTACCGCGGACGGGTGATCGGCTCGCCGCGCAGAACAGAAGAGATCTTGGAGTGGTACGGCACACCGCGTCGGGACCCCGCCCAGACCCGCGGTTCGGCACCGGACGGCACGTACTCGAGTTCGCCGTCGGGCCGCTCTTCAAAGCGGCCGCCGCGGCCCTCAAACAACAGCACCATCAGGTCCACAAAGGCGAGCCCCATGCCGGAGACGATGACGTCCTGCCCTGGCTCAACCGCGGTGTAGTCCACGTCCGTGGTGTACGACGGCGCCGCATGGAACCCGCCGTGCCGGGCAGCGAACTCGCTGAGCCTCGCGGATTCGGGATCAGGCAAGGAATCGGTGTGGCCCAGCGCGTAAACCACGACGTCGGCAGCCACCTCGGCGCCGGAAGCCAGCCGCACGTGATGCGCACCGCCATCGGGCCCGCCATCCGAAGAGCGCACGACGCCGGTGGCCGTGTCGCGATGCACTGTCACGGTCACGTCAGGGCCAAGTGAGGACACGGCCCGGTGAAAGAACCACTCAAGGTACTTGCTCTGCAGCTGCCGGGTGGGAAATGACGCCGGCGTCAGCGCGCGGAGTTGGGCAAGGATGTGCGGCTCGAACGCGGGAACGTCCCGAATGCTGCCATCCAGCACCCCCGAAGCCCAGGTGGAAAGCCCCGGTCCGTCAATCGAAGGTCCGTCGCAGGCAACCGACGCATCCGTGAACATGGTGACGTCCGCCGCCGTGGAATTCAGGAGCAGGCCGGGATCCTGGTCATAGCGCCAGATCCTCCCGGAGCCGGGCTCATGCGGTTCGATGACATGGACATGCAGGGGACCGGCGAACAGTGCGGGACGGTTGGCCGCAAGCCGTTCGAGGACGCCGGCCGTGCGCGGGCCGCCGCCGATGAAGGCGATTGCGGGTACTCGTGACGGCATGGGATCTCCTGAAAAGCGCTGGTTGGTGATGCCCAATCTAGGGACGAAGCAGGCTGCCGGTCGAGGCGGCGGTAACCGCCGTTCACCACACGTCACGCAGCGTTACAGCAAGCAAAATCCCGTCGCATTTAACGGGTCGGGAAGGAGATTGTGACGCTGTGCGAACTCCCGAGAAGCCGCGCGAAGTCCAGTGAAGAAGTGCAAATTCCCGCCTTGCTGCCGGGTTTCACGCGGCCCTAGATTGGCAGCCATCCGATAGACAACAACCGATCTGAAATGAGGTGGCGCATGAGTGCAATCGCACCGCCTGCCACGGCGGAAACGTCACCGCCCACCCCGGACTACTCCGAGTACAAGTTGGTTCCTGCCCGGCATCCTTGGCGTTGGGTGGGCACCGTACTGGTAGCTGCCGGTGTCGCAGCCATTGCCTGGTCGCTGGTCACCAACCCGCGCTGGGAGTGGGGAGTGGTGGCCGAATGGTTCACGGCGCAGTCGGTGGTCAACGGACTCATCGAGACCCTCAAGCTCACGGCTATCTCCGGGGTCCTCGGCTTCGTCCTCGGTTTCATCCTGGCCCTCATGCGCCTGTCTGCCTCACCGCTGCTGGTCTCGGTGTCCTGGACGTTCTCCTGGATTTTCCGCTCCACGCCGCTGCTGGTCCAACTTCTACTCTGGTACAACCTGGGCTACCTGTACGAGAAGATCAGCTTGGGTATCCCGTTCACTGATGTCCGCTTCTTCGAGGCACAGACCACCACGCTCATCAGCCAGTTCGCCGCAGCAGTCCTGGGCCTCACCCTGAACCAGGCGGCGTACTCCGCCGAGATCATCCGTGGCGGCATCCTCTCCGTGGACCAAGGCCAGCTCGAAGCTGCCTCCGCCTTGGGCATCCCGGCATGGAAGCGTTCCACCAGGATCGTGCTGCCGCAGGCCATGCGCGCCATCCTGCCCAACGCCTTCAACGAGATCATTGGCCTGGTCAAGGGCACCTCGATCGTTTACGTCCTGGCCTACTCCGAACTCTTTTACACGGTCCAGGTCATCTACAACCGGACCCAGCAAGTGCTTCCGCTGCTGCTCGTCGCCACGCTCTGGTACGTGGTGATCACCTCGGTGCTCAGCGTTTTCCAGTACTACATTGAACGCCACTTCTCCAAGGGCGCCCTGCGGACCCTGCCGCTCACGCCGTTGCAGAAGGCCCGGAAGTTCTTCACCACCCACGTTGCTGCCACTCCCACCAAGGACGCCCGATGAGCATCATCGCTGCACGCAAAGAATCCACGAAGACGGCCCAGGCAGGCGCTTCAGCTGGCGGTTCTGCCAGCACGACGGCGGCCCGCACCGCCTCGGCGGAAAGGACAGCAACCCGCGGTCAGGTGGACATCACCAACGTCCGGAAATCCTTCGGCGCTACCGAGGTCCTCAAAGGCGTCTCGTTGTCAGTGCCGCCCGGAGGCGTTGCCGTGATCGTCGGCCCGTCCGGCTCCGGCAAGTCCACCCTGCTGCGCACCATCAACCACTTGGAAAAAGTCGACGGCGGTTACATCACCATCGACGGCGAACTCGTGGGCTACGAGGTCCGCGGCAACAAGCTCCACGAGCTTCGTGAGAAGGACATCCTCAAGCAGCGCACCCACATTGGCATGGTGTTCCAGAGCTTCAATCTGTTCCCGCACCTCACAGCGTTGGAGAACGTCATCGAGGCGCCCATCGTCGCTCAGAAGCGGTCCAAGGCCGAAGCCCGGAAACGCGGCCTCGAACTCCTGGACAGGGTTGGCTTGAAGGATCGCGCCGATGCCTACCCTCGACAGCTTTCCGGTGGGCAGCAGCAGCGCGTTGCGATTGCCCGGGCGCTGGCACTTGATCCCAAAATCCTGCTCTTCGACGAGCCCACCTCGGCGTTGGACCCGGAGCTCGTCAACGAAGTCCTGGACGTCATCCGTGAACTCGCCAAGTCCGGCACCACGCTCATTGTGGTGACGCACGAGATGGGCTTCGCCAGGGATGTCGCGGACACCGTGGTGTTCATGGACCAGGGCCAGATCGTAGAGTCCGGCACGCCCCAGGAGATTTTCGCCAACCCGCGTGAGGAACGCACCCGCAGTTTCTTCTCCAAAGTCATCGAACCAGCTTTCAACATCTAGGACATCCCATGCTTCGCGCTACAAAGACCAGGCTCCTGGCACTCGCTGTACTTCCCGCCGTCGTGCTTCCCGTGCTGGCCGGGTGCTCCGACCCTGGGGCGTCGGCAGCCCAACCGGAGTCGGAGGCTGCCAAGAACGGCATCGTCTACAACACGTCAGTGGACCAGAACCGCATCCGCGGTGAAAAAGACACCGCTGCAGCCGCCAACGTCCCTGAAGCCATCGCCAAGGACGGCAAGCTGACCGTTGCCACCACAGCTGGTTCAATCCCGTTGTCCTTCCACGCGACCGACGACAAGACGCCGATCGGTGTCGAGGTGGACATCGCCCAGCTTGTGGCCGACAAACTCGGGCTGGAACTGGATCTTCAGGTGACATCGTGGGAGAACTGGCCGCTGAAGACCCAGTCAGGTGCTTTCGAGGCAGTCTTCTCCAACGTGGGCATCAACGCCGCCCGGGTGAAGCTCTTTGATTTCTCCACCTACCGTGCCGCCTACATGGGCTTCGAAGCGAAGAAGAGCTCCACGTACGACATCAAGGGTTCGGACGACATTTCGGGCTTGAAGATCTCCGTGGGCTCCGGCACCAACCAGGAAAAGATTCTGCTGGCCTGGAACAAGGAACTCGAAGGAAAGGGCAAGGCGCCGGCCACCCTGCAGTACTACTCCTCCGACGCCGACACCATCCTGGCGCTCTCCTCGGGCCGCACGGACCTGAACCTGGCACCCTTCCCATCGGTGACCTACCGGGAGAACACCCGCGACGACCTCAAGGTGGTTGGCAAGGTCAACGCCGGGTGGCCCGCAGAAACACTCGTTGCTGCAACCACCCTCAAGGGCAACGGGCTGGCTCCGGCCATCACCGATGCCCTGAACTCCACCATCAAGGACGGCTCCTACGGCAAGGTCCTGGAACGCTGGGGGCTCTCCGAGGAAGCCATCCCGGAATCCAAGACGGTCACCGAGGCCACGTTCGGTACCGGCAAATGAAGTTCCAGGTTCTTGACATCATTCCCCACGTGAAGAACCCGGTGACGGAGGAGATCGTCTCCACCGCCGACCGGCTGAACCAGGTGGTGGAAACGGCCCGGCGTGCGGAGGAACTCGGCTTCGACAGCTTCTCCGTAGGGGAACGCCACGCAGGCGAGTTCGTTTCCTCATCCCCGACGACGGTCCTCGCCGCGATTGCCGCCGTGACCAGCCGAATCCGGCTCCAAACCGGTGTCACCGTGCTCTCAGTGCTGGACCCGGTGCGCGTGGCTGAGGACTACGCCACCATCGACCAACTGAGCCGCGGCCGTTTGGAACTGGTGATCGGCAAAGGCAACGAAGTCCTGCAGTACCCGCTCTTCGGGCTGTCTCTGGTCGACCAGTGGGACCTCCTGGCCGAGAAGTACGCGCTGCTCCGGGCTCTTTGGCGCAAGGAAAGCGTCACCTGGTCCGGCCGTTTCAGGCCCGCCCTCACCGAGCCAACCACGACGACGCCCCGCCCCTTCGCGGGGTCGCCGCGGATTTGGCACGGCTCGGCTACAACCCTGACGTCCGCTGCGCTCGCCGCCAAATGGGGTGACCCGCTGTTTACGGCCAACGCCATCCAGCCCCGTGAGAACTACAAGGTCCTGATCGACCATTACCGAGAAGAGTACGAGCGTCACGGGCACGATCCGCGGCACCAATACCTCGGCTCGGGCAGTGGCGCAGGAGGTGTTTTCATCGCAAACACAACCCAGGAAGCCATCCGTCAGTACGGGCCTGTTTACGAAGGGCTGACCGCCAGCCGGAATGTCCCCGGGAACAATTCACCGTTCCGGGACATCTAACATGCCGTAGCCGAAGGGCCGGCACTCGTGGGCAGCCCTGAGCAGGTGATCGACAAGATCCTCAGCTACCACTCCCTGTATCAACACGACCTTCAGTCTATCTCCTTGCCCACCACGCTGCCTTTCGAACAGCAGTTGGAGATCCTCGAACGCTTCGCATTGGAGGTCATTCCGGCCGTCCGGGCTTCCGCGCCGAGCACCCTGTGGGAAGCCAACGATCCCTTTGGTGGTCGACCAGAATTTGCCGGGGCCACCCAACCCGACGCCGCAGCAACCGTCACAGCAGACCACGCCTTCAACAGGACGGACAACGCACATGTCTTTGCACACTAAAAGCGCTACGCACGCCGCAACCGCCTCGGAATCCTTTGACCAGGACTGGCAGGAGTGGCACGCCGCCCATGAGCGCCACCGTGCCCACCCTCATGGTTTCCTCGCCGTGACCCACTTGCACTGGCTTAGCAACGAGGCAACTCCGCTGGAAGGCGTGCCCGGCAGCTGGAGTGCGGAGGACGACGTCGTACGTGTTGTCCTGAAGCCAGGCGAAAGCCTGCAGCAGGACGGCGAGGAACTGAACACCGGCAAGACGCTGGAGTTCGGGCCTATCGAGGAGCGCGGCGGCATCAACTTGGTCTCCGGCGATACCGTGATCGAGGTGGCCAAACGCGGCGGTGAGTACATCGTGCGCCCGCGGAACCCCTCCAACGCTCTCTTGAAGGAATACCAGGGCACACCCGCCTACACTCCCAATGCCGCGTTTGCCATAGCCGGTACATTCGTCCCGTTCGAGGCTCCGCGCCCCACCACGGTGGGTGCCGCCGTCGAGGGCATCCACCACGTCTACGAAGCGCCGGGTGAGATTCGCTTCAAACTGGCCGGTGAGGAACTGGCACTGACGGCGTTTAACGGCCACGCGCCGGGTTCGCTGTCCGTACTGTTCACCGATCAGACTTCCGGCAAGACCACCTACGCGGCCAACCGCTCGCTGTCCGTGGTCCCGGCCGCTGATGGCTCGGTGCAGCTCGACTTCAACCGGGCCGTCAACCTGCCGTGCGCCTACACAGACCTTGCCACCTGCCCGTTACCGCCCGCCGAAAACCGGCTTCCCGTGGCTATCGAAGCCGGAGAAAAGATTCCCTACGAACGTCAGGACCAGCAGTGAGCACCTTCGAAGAACGCAAGGCCGGGTTCCTTGCCATTGAACTCGACGGCGCAGGTTATGAGAACCTTGCCGCCGCCGTCCTCGCGGCCGAGTCGGCCGGTTTCCACGTGGCAACCTTCAAGGACGCGCCCGATGCCGGAAGGGTCAACGCCCTGCAGCGTGCGGCTTTTGCCGGACCAGCCACCCGGACCATCGCTGTGGTCCCTGAGGTGGATACCGTCTATACGGAGCCTTTCCACATCTCCACGCAACTCGCGAGCCTGGACTACGTGTCCGGCGGGCGGGCCGGGTGGATCGCTACCGCGGCAGAGTCACCCGAGGCTGCTGCCGCCGTCGGACGCTCTTTTGTCCAGGGCGAGGCGCTGGCACAGGAAGCAGCGGCGTCCATCGAGGTTAGCCGGAGGTTGTGGGACTCCTGGGAGGACGACGCCGTGATCCGCGACGTTGCCACCGGGCGTTATATCGACGTCGACAAGCTGCACTACGCGGACTTCGAAACTCCCGCGGACTTTGCAGGACCGGCCTATTCGGTGAAAGGCCCTTCCATCATTCCCCGGCCGTTGCAGGGTCAGTTGCCAGTGTTGGCCGTGGCATCGCTGGTGGGGGAGGGCTTAGTGCCGGTAGAGGCGGTGGACGCCGTGCTGGTGACCGCGCCGACGCCGGAGCTGCTCACTGCCGAGATCCGCGACGTGCGGGCCCGGCTTGGTGCTTCGGTAGCGATTGTTGCAGAGCTCGACGTCGTACTGGACGCGCGTGGGCAGGCTGCGGACTCGCGGGCCCTCTCCGCTCAAGAAACAGCGTCCGCTCAAGAAGCAGCGTCCGCTCGAGAAAGTGGCCGTGCGCGGTTTGTCGGTTCGGCTGCCGGCCTCGCCGATCTCCTCGACTCGATTCTCCAGGAAGCCGACGGAGTTCGACTCCACCCGGCTGTCCTGGACGTGGAACTGGAAGAACTTTCGCGGCTCGTCCTCCCCGAGCTGCGTCGACGCGGTACGTTGCGTCCGCCCATTCAGGACGGCACGTTCCGTAATGCGCTGGGCCTTGCGCCGGCGGAGAACCGTTATTCGACCACTGCCGCGGCTACTGTTGCCGCCGGAAAGTAGGGGAACACCATGACACGCGACATTTTCCAACCGAGCGGCCAGATCCAGTTCGGGATCTTCTTCCAAGGCGTCAACTCCGGCACCATTTGGAAAGCACCCGAAGCAGGCTCGCAGACGGACTTTGAGTCGTTCCGTCACATCGTCCAGACCGCCGAGCGAGGCAAGTTCGCAGCCTTTTTCCTGGGCGAAGGGCTCCGCCTCCGCGAACACCTTGGGCGTCCCCATGCGCTCGATGTTGTGGGACGGCCTGACGCCCAGACAATGCTTGCCGCATTGGCAGCAGTCACCAAGAACATCGGCTTGGTGGCTACGCAGAACACCACGTACAACGACCCCGCGGACCTCGCGCATCGCTTGTCGTCCCTGGACCTGATCTCCGGTGGCCGGGCTGCGTGGAACATCGTCACCACAGATAACGCCTGGACCGGCGCCAACTTCCGCCGCGGCGGATACCTGGACCATGCTGACCGGTACAAGCATGCCGAAGCATTTGTGGAAACCGCCAAGCGTATTTGGGATTCCTGGGAAACCCCCACCGGACCTGCCCGACGAGTGCTCCACGAAGGCCAGCACTACACCGTTGATGTCACCCCGCGCCTTCCGCGTAGCGCCCAGTACCGCCCCGTGCTCTTCCAAGCCGGCGATTCTCCGGATGGCCGGGACTTCGCAGCCCGCCAAGCAGACGTGATTTTCTCCGCCCACCCCAAGTTCGACGACGCCGTCGAGTTCCGTCGCGACATCGTGGCACGCTCCATCGCAGCCGGCCGCGGTGCCAACGCCGTGCAGATCATGCCGGCAAGCGAGTTCATCCTCGCCGCCACGGACCAGGAAGCCCAGGAGAAGAAGGCCTGGGTGCGGAGCCTGCAGATCGGTCCGCAGCAGGCTATTGCTTATCTGGAACAGTTCTGGGGCCGCGAACTCTCGTCCTACGATCCCGATGGCCCTCTTCCGGAGATCGATCCTGTGGTGGAGGAAACTTCCGAAACCCGCGGCAGTGGCTTCCACGGCGCCAAGGCCCGCCAGCTGGCTGATCAGTGGAGGGCCGAAGCCAAGGACAAGGGCCTCTCCATCCGCCAGTTCGTCACCTCCAAGACGGCACGCATCGACGCCACTTTTACCGGTTCCTACACGGCTGTGGCCGACCACCTCGCCGAATACGCCCGGGTGGGCGCCGTGGATGGATTCAACATCTCGCCATGGCTCATCCCCACGGGTTTGGACGACATCGTGAACCACTTGGTGCCTGAGCTCCAGGAACGCGGCGTCTACCCGACGGAATACCGGGGCACTACGCTCCGCGAAAACCTGGGACTCGAGACGCCGGTGCGGTCCGAAGATTCGGTGCACGTCTGATGAGGGCAGAACGCCTGCTGAAGAACTTGCTGCGTCGGCTTGGCTTTCTGCCGGGCCGACGCGGGACAGGACCCGACGGCGGCGGCTCGAGTGCCGCCGTCGTCGACGTTTCGCGCGGGACGGTCAGCCTGCAGCTGACGGTGTGGGGGCAGGCGCTCTAGCGGCGCAAGGGAGCTAGAGCAGTTCCCTGAACACGTTCCAGCCGCTGCCCACAGGACCTTGGGGACCGTAAAGGCCGGTGGTCATGGCGCCCGTGGAGTACAACACGAGGTCGCCGTTGCCATTGACGGCGGCAAGGTTGTTGTATTTCTGATGGGCGTAACTGCCCAGCCCCGCCACGTCCATAAAGCCGTTCCAGCCTCCACCCATGTACGCCTGGGCACCCCAGCCGCCTTGACCATCGGCGGAGTACAGCTGAAGGCCACCATCATGGTCCCGGCCGAAGATTTCCACCGTGCCGTCACCGTTCATGTCGCCGCCGGGGATGATTTTGTTCATGACGTGCCAGCCCCAGCCCACTTTGGACGGGGCGAGCCAACCGCCGCTTCCATCTCCTGGATAGAGGAACAGGCCGCCCGCACCGTCGCGTGCCAGGACGTCGTTGGTGCCGTCGCCGTTGAAGTCTCCTGGACCGACGATTGAGTTGAAGACGTTCCACCCGGTGCCGACCTGCCGGGCTGAAAGCCAACCGCCGTCGCCATCGCCCGGGTACAGGAAGAGCTGGCCGGACGCGTTCCTGGCGAGGAGATCGTTGGCTCCGTCGCCATCGAAATCGCCGGGCGAGAAGACGATGTTGAACATGTTCCAGCCCGCCCCCACCTGCCGGGGCTCATCCCAGGAACCGAAGTAGACCGGGCATGGGCCCTCGCACATGCCTTTGTAGTAGGTGTAGGTCCGCGGGTACAGGATGAGCCGGCCATCATGCGTGCGTGCGAGGGGTTCGAAGTTGCCGCGTCCTGTCCAGCCCATGGCACGGCTGGAGGCCTTGATGGGTTTGGTCTCGGCGCTCAACTGAGACCCGGTGGGGCAGCCCGGTTCGCCGGGAGTGAGCGGGTAAACCCTCAAAGAGATGCGGCTGCCCTGGTCTTCAGGGAGGACACGCAAAGTTTCACCCTGACGCTGGGCGGGGAGTGGTTGGCCATCGCGCAACCATTCCAAGGTGATCGCGTCCCCGGAACCGTCGGGATTCCTGCAGCCCCAGTAGTCGTAGTTGTACTGGCGTCTCATTTCAGAGCCGACGTAAGGGACGCCGTCGATGAACGGCGTCGGCTGGGATGTTGCAGTGGCAGGCCCGGCACCCAGCAGCCCGGCCACCGGCAGCCCGGAACCCAAGAGTCCCATTGCGATTACGGCCGTGACAGAGCGCCTCAACGAGCGCGATCGAAAGTTCCCCATTTTTCCCCCCGGAAAGTATCGCGTCGTTGCCGCGTGGTGTGCTGAGGTTACCGCACTTCCGTCCGCGGAGTCAGTGGTTCGACGGGGGCCACCATGAACACATCGATGGGGTCCTCGGATTCCAGCACGAAGCCGTGACGTTCGTAGAGGCGACGGGCCGGGCTTCCCTGCAACACATCCAGACGGAACGGACGTTCGTCCACGGAAGCCGACATGACGTGGCGGAGCACGGCACTGCCCAGGCCTCTGCCCTGATGTGCGGGAGCTACATAGAAGTGTTCAATCCACCGGCTATCCGGCTCGGGGCGGACAGCGATCACGCCTGCGTCTACGCCGTCCGAATGAATGATGTACGTGTGCTCGGGCTGGAATCCGTTCAAGAAGCGCTCGCGGACCCGCACAGGATCGAAACGCTGCAACCGCTCAAGGTCCGGTCGCATCACTACAGCGCGAAGTTCGGCAATCCAAGCGGCGTCGGTGGCTACGGAGGGGCGGAGGACAAAGTCAGCGGACATGCCATCAAGCCTATGCCGACCATTGGATTGCTGGTCAGGAAGCCTTCGCCAGGTACTCCGCTAGGGCATCACGCATTATGGCGGAGGGCTTTCGGTGCTCAGCTGCGGCGCGGGCCAAAAGTTGGGCGTCCATTTCCTCTGGAAGCCGGATGGACCGAGACGGTGAAGTGCCCTTGGCACTCAAGGAAGGCTTTCCGACGGCGCGTCGTACTGCCGCCGCCGAGCCCAGCGCAGCCTCAAGGATCGAGTGTCCCGCTTCGGGCCCTTTGGCCTTCGTGATGTGGGCGTCGGGTCCGATGTCTGCAGTCTCCGCCCAATCGGCAAGATCCGCGTAGCGCTCGTCCTCTTTTGCTTCCATCCCATTTTCATTCATCGCGCAGTGCCCCTTTCTGCAATATCGAGAATCTTACGTCTGGCTGCTGCTCGCCCATCTAATCCCCATGAATTATTGTCACACAATATTGCTCGGTATTGCAAGACAATATTGGCAGGGTGGTGGGTATACCCGCGAGGCCTGCGGCCGCCCACGAAAACCATAGGATGAAACGGACGAAAGGTGCAGCCACGATGGTCACACGCGAAGAAGTAGAAGCAGCGTACTCCCGGACAGCGGGCTGGGTACGCCATACGCCGCTCGCCGAGAGTGGCAACCAGGAGCCGTACCACCTGTGGTTCAAGTGCGAGTACATGCAGCACACCGGCTCCTTCAAGGCCCGTGGTGCTTTCAACCGCCTGCTCACGGCGAAGGAAACCGGGGAGCTCAATCCGGAGGTGGGCATCGTGGTGGCTTCAGGTGGCAACGCTGGCCTGGCCAACGCTTACGCCGCAGCCAAGCTGGGAGTCCCTGCAACAGCTTTCGTTCCAGAGTCGGCCCCGGCAAACAAGGTCCACAAGCTCTACGCAAGTGGCGCGAAGGTAGTCCAAGGCGGCGCTGAGTACGCGGAGGCCTATGCCGCTGCGATCCGCTTCGCTGAAGAAAAGGGGGCCGTCTACTGCCATGCCTATGATCAGCCCGAGATCGTGGCCGGCGCCGGTGGCGTCGGGCTTGAGCTCCTTGACGAACTGCCCGACGTCGACACGATCCTCGTTGCTGTAGGTGGCGGCGGGTTGATGGGTGGCATTGCTGCGGCCGCCGAAGGCAGGGCACACGTGGTGGGCGTCGAAGCAGAAACAGTCCCTACCCTGCACACGGCGCTGGCCAAGGGCGAGCCGGTGGATGTGGCGGTCTCCGGGATCACGGCCGATTCGCTGGGTGCTCGGCGGATCGGAGAGATCGGCTTTGGAGTTGCCCGGCGTACCGGTGTCCAAAGCCTGTTGGTCAGCGACGAGGATATTGTCCAAGCCCGAAGGGCCCTGTGGGAGACTCACCGCATCGTGGTGGAGCACGGCGCAGCGGCTGCCTACGTGGCGTTGCTTTCAGGGGCGTACAAGCCGAACGACGGCGAAACGGTGGCGGTCATTCTCTGCGGAGCCAACACAGATCCCGCCCACTTCTAGCCGCACCCAAGTAGGTCGCAGTTCAGGTCGTTTTGAACGCGCTGAATCATGCGGTGATCGCAACACCTGATTATTGAAGGGTGTCGATTGCCATGGTGAAGTTCACGAATCGTTTGGTTGCTGAGGTTGTCCAGTCGTTCTGGCAGCAGGTTGCGGACGGTGCCCGTTTTGAAGATGCTGGTGCGTTCGTCGGGTGGTCCGTAACGACGGTCCGCCGTGAGCTGAGGTCCTCAGGAGGGGTCCGGCCCCGTCGGGGCCGGACCCTGACCGGCCGTTCCCTATCGTTCCAGGAGCGGGAGTTGATCTCGTTATGGCGGGGCAAGGAATCGGTCCGTGAGATCGCCAGACGTTTGGGTCGTTCCCCGTCAACGATCTCCCGGGAGCTCCGGCGGAACGCTGACAAGGTCTTTTTCTACCGGGCTACCACCGCCCATGCCCGCGCCCACGCCCGGGCAGCCAGGCCCAAGACCGCTAAGCTCAACAGCAACAAGCCCTTGCGCCTGGAAGTCGAAAAGCGGCTCGAAAAGAAAGACTCACCGGTCCAGATCGCTGGCAGACTCCGCAAGGACTTCCCGAACAACCCGGAGATGTGGGTGTCACACGAGACCATCTACCAGTCCCTCTATCTCGAGTCCCGGGGCGGGCTAAAGCGGGAACTGGTCAAGAACCTGCGCACCGGCCGGACCCTGCGCAAACCCCAACGCCGCCCCGACGAACGCCGCGGCAGAATCCAGGACAAGGTCATGATCGCCGACCGTCCCGCCGAGGTCGAAGACCGTGCCGTGCCAGGGCATTGGGAAGGGGACCTGATCGTAGGCAAGGACGGAAAAACCGCCATCGGCACCATCGTGGAGCGCACAACCGGGTTCGTGATGCTCCTCCATGTCCCGACCGGTCAAAACCGTGCCGAGTCTGTTCGGGATGGGCTGATCCGCAAAATGGGCGCCCTTCCCGACGAACTGAGGCTCTCACTGACCTGGGACCAAGGCACCGAAATGCGCAGGCACAAGGAAGTGAAGATCGCAGCCGACATCGACATCTACTTCTGCGATCCCCACTCACCTTGGCAACGCGGCTCGAACGAGAACACCAACGGGCTCCTGCGCCAGTACTTCCCCAAAGGCGCAGACCTAAGCATCTACAGCCAAACCGACCTCGACTACGTCGCCCACGAACTCAACGACAGACCCCGCCAACGATTCGACTTCTGCACCCCCAATGAGATGATCAGAACCTTCCTGTTGCGATAACCGCTAGAAACCACCCGCTCATAACGACCTGAACTGCGACTCAGTTGGGTCAGCGAGCTTACTTCTTGGGCAGGCCTGCCGGGTTCAGCTCGGACGCCGGAATGGCCTCGGAGGAGAGTCCCCAGCGGTCCAGGATCTTGGCGTAGTTGCCGTCCTTGATGAGGGTGTTCAGCGCAGCTTGGGCGGCAACGGCGAGGCCGTTGCCTTTCTGGGTGGTGAAGGCAATTTCAGCCTTCAGCGGCCAGCCGCCTTCGAGCGTGCCCACTTCCTTGGTCTTTCCATCTTTCGCCGCCTTGTACGCGGCGGATGCATTGGGTCCGAACGTCAGGTCGGCGCGGCCTGACTGCAGGGCGAGCTGGGAGGCGGAGTCGTCGTCGTAATACTGGAACTCAACCGGCTTCAAGCCGTTTTTCTTGTTCTCCTCGTCCCAGCGCACCAGGATGGCTTCCTGGTTGGTGCCCGAGCCGACGATGATGCGCTTGCCGGCCACGTCCTTGGCTTCCTTGATGGTGGAGATGTCCGAATCGGTCTTGGCGTAGAAGCCCAGGAGATCGTTGCGGTAGGTGGCGAAGTCGAACTTCTCCTTGCGCGCTTCGGTGACCGTGACGTTGGAGAGGACGGCCTCGTACTTGCCGGATTCGACGCCAAGCGGCCAGTCCGCCCATGCCACCGGCAGCACTTCCACCTGAAGGCCCAGGCTCTCGCCCACTGCGTAGGCAATGTCCACTTCGCTGCCAATGAGCGTCTTGTTATCCGTGGCGAAGGTGCTCAGCGGGGGAGTGCCGCCGGTGGTCACCACGGTCAGCTTGCCGTCCGCTTTGATGGCCTCGGGAACCAGTGCGGCCGCGGCGGAATCCACCGTCACCTTGACGCGGTCCTGCTGCGGGGTCAGGTTGAACTCTTTGGTGCTTGATGAAGCGCTCGACGCCGGAGCGGTCGCCCCCGTTGCGGCCGTCGCCCCGGGATCGGAGCAGGCCGCCAGCCCCAGTAACGCCGTAGCGGCCAGCGCCGCCGTGGCGCCGGTCTTGAGAGCAAAGCGTGCCATTATGTCTCCTTGGTTCTTCCTGATCATCGCGACAGGATGGGCTGATGCGTACTTGTGGCTGCAACTATCCGGCAGCATCCGGAAGTGTCAAAGCGGTCTGAAACGCTGGGATACAGGGGTTCACGGCGGTTAATCGGACGTCGAACGGGGTCACAAAACTGCCCCGAAACCGTGGGAAAGAAGCGCGCGACGCAACTCACAGAAATAAGCCGGGTGTCGTCGTCGTTGTCGCTAGAGTGCCCGGCAATCAACCGTGCGGGTACAAAACGTACCGAAAGGCTTTTCCTGTGACTGTTCCTCTTTCCATCCTCGACCTGGCAACCATCGGGAAAGGCCAGACGGTGGCGGAAAGCCTCGCAGGCAGCGTGGCCATGGCGCAGAAGGCCGAAGAGCTGGGCTACCGCCGGGTCTGGTACGCCGAGCACCACAACATGTCCGCGATTGCCTCCTCCGCTACCAGCGTGCTGATCGCCCACGTCGCCGCCCACACCAAAACCATCCGTCTGGGTGCCGGTGGCGTCATGCTGCCCAACCACTCGCCCCTGACCATCGCTGAGCAGTTCGGCACGTTGGAGACGCTGCACCCGGGGCGGATCGACCTCGGTCTCGGCCGTGCCCCCGGCAGTGACCAGAACACCATGCGTGCGCTGCGTCGAGACCACACATCCTCGGACAGGTTCCCGCAGGATGTCCTGGAATTGCAGGGCTACCTCACTGGTCCCACCCGCATCCAGGGTGTTGAAGCGACGCCGGGCAAGGGCACCAACGTGCCGCTGTACATCCTTGGGTCCTCGCTGTTCGGGGCCCAGCTGGCCGCCCAGCTTGGCCTCCCGTACGCTTTCGCTTCACACTTTGCCCCGGCCGCGCTTCAGGATGCCGTAGCTGTCTATCGCCGCGAATTCCAGCCCTCGGACCAGCTGTCCGAGCCGCACGTGATCGCCGGCGTGAACGTCACGGCCGCGGACTCCAACTCCGAGGCACAGGCCATCCACCTGGCCGTGAAGCGCGCCCGTGTCTCGCTGTTCTTCGGCGGCGGCCGCGAGTTCACCGACGACGAAGCAGACATGGTGCTCGACTCCCCGCAGGGACAGCACATCGCCCAGATGATGAAGTTCTCCGCCGTGGGCACCAAGGATGTGGTGCGGGATTACCTCGATGAGTTCGCGGCGTTCGCTGGTGCCGATGAACTGATCGTGGCGCATCAGAGCATCGGTACGGAAGAGCGCCTGCGGTCGGTGGAACTCGTGGCCGAGGTTGCGGGGCTGGTGAGCGCGTAGGGTAGCTCCGCTACCCGAAGTGCCCCGCGAATTCGGGTGTCATAGGGTGGCGATCAGCCCACGGAAGCACGGATTCCACGGCTGCACCGAGGTGGAATACGGTGGCGTCATCGAAAGGATGGCCCACGATCTGCACCCCTGTGGGGATGCCGCAGTCTGCCATGCCGCTGGGAACGGCCAGGACCGGGCATCGATTGGCAATGTTGAACGGCGCAGTCATATGTGCCTGCCAGTAATGGCTGAGGTGTTGGCCGTTGGCGTCGATTCCGTTGAGATAGTCGGCGTCGGCTTCCAAAGCTGGAATAGCCGACGCCGGACACAGCAGCGCGTTGAACCCGGTCATGGCCTCTGCCAGCTGGGCCTGCAGGAGGGTTTCGGCCCGCAGCCCGTCCACATATCGGTTGGCCTTGGCTGCCGCGCGGGCATCAGCCATGAAGCGCATGGTGTAGGCGGCGAGCTGGGGTTCGCCACCGGCCGTTTCGTCCTCCATGGCCGGGCCTAGCAGATATCCGAAGTGCGTGAACATGGTTCGGCTGATTTCCTCGACGCTCCAGGGGAGGACGATCTCCTCCACCACGGCCCCCGCCGCCGTCAGTGCTTCCGCCACTCGCCGCGTGTTGGCCTCGACGTCGGGAGCTACCGGGTAATTGCCCAAGCGCAGGCAAAGCGCGATCCGCAAGCCGGCCACCCTTGTCGGATCCGGAGTTATCGCCGCAGCGTCGGCCACTGTGGTGTGATCACCGGGGTGCCGCCCGGACATGATGTTCGCCAGCAATGCCGTGTCTGCCACGGTACGTGCCATGGGCCCATCACCCCGGTAGTGGTCCGCTGACAACGGGGCTAACCCTGGAATCCTTCCGTAGGGCGCCTTGTAGCCAACTGTTCCAGTGAACGACGCCGGTAGCCGGGTTGATCCAGCGATGTCGGACGCCGTAGCCAGGGGTGCGAACCCCGCAGCCAACGCCGCACCTGAACCACCCGAGGACCCACCAGGGGAGAACTGCTGGTTCCAGGGATTTCGGGTGACGCCCCAGAGCGGGCTGTGCGTGACAGTGGCGCAGCTCAACTCCGGTGTGGTGGTTCGCGCGTGGATGATCCCGCCGGCCCGTCGAATCCTGTCAATCACAGGATGGTCCGCCGCTGCAATGGTGTCCTTCCGCGCCACTAGCCCCTGGGAGAGTGTGCGGCCTTGGAGCCCGTGTTTTTCCTTTGCGGCCACCGGCAATCCCAGCAGGGGAGTGATGTCCCGGCCGCGGGCATACTGGGTGGCTGCCTTTCGTGCCGCCGGCAGGGCCTCCTCAAAGAGTGTCTCTGTCAGCGCATTGATGCCGCCGTTTACCTCCCCGATGCGGTCGATCACCGCTTGCAGTAGTTCCACCGGAGAGAGCTCACGGCGCCGGAACAAATCCAGGGCCGCACTCGCGTCGAGGTAGTGCAAAGCGGTCATGCCAACTCTCCCTGCACCAGCTCCCGGGCAACACCCGTCAGCATTTCCACGCCCGTCACCATATCCTCGTCGCTGGTGAATTCGCGCTCGCAGTGGGATACGCCGTCCACGCTCGGGATAAACAACATCACTGACGGAACGGCCGTATTCATGGCCACGGAATCGTGCCCGGCCATGGTCTGGATGCGGCGGGAAGACAGCCCAAGATTGGCCGCGATCTTGGCTGATAGTTCGAGCCCGGCTTCCGGGAAACGCCGGATGGGGCGGATGTCGAAGTCTTTGACGTTGACCTTGATGTCATGTTCAGCGGCCAGTTTCCCGATGTCGGCCAGCACCCTGACCCGGGCTGCATTGACGATCTCCGGGTCTCCGGACCTCAAATCCGCCACCAAGTGCACACGGCGTGCGACGACGATGGGCGAGTTGGGCTCCAATGTCAGCTGGCCTACGGAAGAGACCAACGCTTCCTCGTCGAAGTCTTTGGTGACCTCGTGGACCATCAGGATGATTTTCGATGCCGCCACCAGGGCATCGTGCCGGTCTGCCATGGCGGTGGCACCAGTGTGGGACTGTTCGCCCAGCACTTCAATGTCCAGCTTCTGCGTGTACCAGCTGCTGTCCACCAATCCGATGTTGATTCCTTCCCGTTCCAGGATGCGGCCCTGCTCGATATGGATTTCCGCGTATCCCGCGGCCGTCGGTCCGGCATCCGTGCCGAGGTAACCAATGCCTTCCAAGGCCTCACGGACTGAGACACCCTGGAGATCTTTGACGGACAACATCTGTTCACGGTCGAACAGCCCCGTGAAAACGGAACTTCCCATGACGGAAGGTGCGAACCTGCCACCTTCCTCGTTGAACCAGTTGACGACGGCCAGGTTAAAGCGGGGCGCGGTGCCGGCCGCCCTGACGTCGAGGTCAATGGACCGGGCCGCGTGCAGGGCGGCAATCACACCGTAGGCGCCGTCGAACCGGCCACCCAACGGCTGACTGTCCAGATGGGAACCGATCAGGATGAAGGGCGCCCCGGGCGTCCACTCAAGCAGCCCGAACATATTGCCGATGCCATCCACCTGAAGCTGCCATCCGGCGTCGTGAATCCACTGCCCAAACCAGGCGCGGGTCTTTGCATCATCCGGTGTTGCGGCTTGGCGGTCCACACCGTTGTTGGCTGTGGCGCCAATGGTGGCCACATGGTGGAAGTCCTGAAGAAAAGTTGAGGAAGTCATGGAGGTCCTTAGAGTGCTTTGAAGTGCAGTGGGTGCGGTAGGTCTAGCCCATGCGGCCGCGGGTCTCAGGCACCTTGGTGAAGAGGATCAGGAGAAGTACGACGGCGGCAGCTGCCGCCATGTAGAGGCCTGGCGCATGCGGTACCCCGGTAGCGCCTACCAGTGCGGTGCCGATCAGTGGAGCGGTGCCGCCGAAGATCGCGTAGGCGCCGTTGTAACTAACAGCTGCCGAGGTGAAGCGTGTCTTGGTGGTGAAGATTTCGACGAAGAACGTGTAGCAGCCGCCACCGTAGATGCAGAGTGCCACCACGAAGATTGACTGGCCGAGCAGTGCAAGGGGCAGGCTGCCGCTGGTCACGAGCATGAAGCTCGGGATGGACAGCAAGGCCAGGGCAGCGGAACCGGCGATCAACATTGGCTTGCGGCCGAAACGATCCCCGAGTCGCCCGCCGATCGGCAGGAGTACGGCATAGAGTGCCAGAGCCGCGGCGTTGACCATCAATGACTGTTCGCGGCTTAGTTTTCCTGTCGTCTGGACATATGACACGAAATAGGCGGAGAGGAAGTAAAAGCCCATGGCTGTCAGGCCCATCACGAAGATGACCTGCAGCATGCGGAGCTTGTTTTCGCGGAAGGCCTCGCGGATGGGGCTGAATTCCTTGGTCTGCCCGGACTGTGCTTTCTTGAAGACATCGCTTTCTTCGGTGCGGCTGCGGATCCACACGCCGAACAAGGCAAGGGGGAGGGCCAGCAGGAACGGCAAACGCCATCCCCATTCCATGAATGCCGAGTTGGGCATCGACTGGCTGAGGATCAGGATCATGGAGCCCGCCACCACCGATGGCAGCGCCGTTGCTGCGATGGTGATGTTGAGCCAGAAACCCCGTTTGCTGACGGGTGCATGTTCAAACACGAAGGACGGCGCACCAACGGATTCGCCACCCGCGGAGAATCCTTGGATCAACCGGCAGAGCACCAGGAGGGCCGGGGCCCAAGCTCCGATTTGGGCGTACGTGGGGAGCAGCCCCATGAGGGCCGTGGCTCCGCCGATCGCGATGAGGGTGATGGTGAGGACCCGGCGCCGACCGATCCGGTCACCCAGTGCGCCGAAGAACAGGCCGCCGAGGGGGCGGACCACGAAAGCTACGCCGAATGTGGCGAACGTGGCCAGCATTGCTGTCAGCGGGTTGCTGCCCGGGAAGAAGAGTTGAGAGAACACCACAGCCGTGAGGCCGTAGAGGGTGAAGTCGTAGAACTCGATGAACTGGCCGACGCTGCCGCCAGCCAGGACACGCTTCTGCATGACTGTGGACTTGTGATGGGGCTGGACATTGCCATCGGTGGTGGGCGTTGAGCGTGCCGGATCCTGGGCCGATTCTTGCTCGGCGAGCTTATTGAGGGTCATGACTGCCACGCTAGATTGCTCAGATTTCCTGCTGCCGATTCGGTGTTTCGGCTGTGGGAAATGATTTCGGCGAATATTGCTTGGTTGTTGCGGATGGGTCCGTGCGGCGAAACCACGCGGACACTTTCTACGCTGTTCTGTACCATCGAATCTCCTCTGATCAAGATGGCAAACGGAGGTCCAGCTGAGGTGACCTTTACTGCAACGGCGGGCACTTTGGGGACATTACCCGCTGGTGCAGTTGCTGGACTTGTTCAACTTTCGGTGACGCGGATCACATCTGTCCAATTGATTGTTTTTGATTCTGCGATCGACTTCTTCGATGACTCCAGTCGTCGAGACCTAGTCCCGGACCGCCCCGTACAACGTCAGGCAGGTCTCTTCGAAGGCCAGCACCCGTTGGGTGGCTTGCACTCCTTCGGGTCGGACCAACATCACCTCGATCGGCGGGAAGGCATCCGTCAATGCCAGGGGAACCACTTTGCCGCCTGAATAAGTGACGTCACTGTGCAGCCGCTGATTGAGGATGGCATAGCCGTGGCCCTTGGCAACGAATGAGCGTACAGTCTCATACCCCGCGAATCGGTGCCGAACATTCTGGACTACCCCGGCCATGGCATACAGCTGCTCGTAGTACTCCCGGCTATGCGGAAGGTCCAGCACCACGGAAGGCTCGCCGTCGAGCTCCCTCAGCGAGATTTCACGTTCCGGGCGCGCGGCCGCCGGGTGCCCCTCGTGGACCAGGATGTGTGGTGGAACCCGCTCCACCACTTTGTAGGCGAAACCCTTGCCAAGGCCCAGGCCGTAGGTGAGGGCGACGTCGCAACGGCCATCCATCAGCGCGTCCTGCAACGTAGCCAGGTCCGCCTCCAGGATGGAAACCTCGACGCCGGGATGTCGGCTTTCGAATGTCTGCAGGATGGCGGGAAGGCGAAAAGGCGCCAGCGGGGCGAAGACGCCGACTTTCAGCTCGCCGACCAGCGTGGTGGACAGGCCTCGCGCGGACTCATACAGCGAATCTGCTTGCTCAAGGAAGGACTTGATGTCCTTGGCGAATTGTCGGCCGCTCTGTGTCAGTCGAAGGCCCCGGGACTTATGGCGAACGAACAGCTGTGTGGCCAGGCTCGTTTCCAGCTGGGCCATCGCCGCGGATAGCGCAGACTGCGTCACCATCAGTCGCTGGGCCGCGGCCGTCATGTTCTCGAGTTCCGCCACCACGGCGAAGTACCGCAGCTGCGTGAGGGTGAAGGGTTTGGCCATCCGTCCATGGTCGCACCAATGGCGCCCGGTTACTGGCCCCGGATGAGATGCGCCAGAAGCGCCACGTGCAATGAGGTTCGCGATTCGGCGTCGTCCAGGTCCACGGCCAGCAGTTCCTCCAGCTTGGCGAGCCGGGCATAAAGCGTGGGGCGGCTCAGGTAACCGCTGCGCGCCATGGCGGCTTTGTTGCCGCCAGACCCGAGGTAAAGCCCCAGCAGTTCCAGGTATTCGCCTTTGCCCTCGGCTTCCGTTTGAAGGACGGCAGACAACTCCGACTCCACGAATTGCTGAACGCGGGGATCCTTGCGCAGGAGGGCCAGGAGCCCGCGAAGGCGCACGTCTGTAGCCCGATAATAGGGCTTGCCCACTTCCCGGAGCGTGGCGGCACTCTCGGCTACATGGGCGGCTTCGTCGATGCCCGCCGCGGCTTCCAACAGCGTTGCCTTCAGGCGGCCCACTCCGATGATCCATGCAGGGGGCGCCGCAGAGTTGGGCTGGACCGCCGGGTTCGCATCTACCCCTGGTCCTGCGGCAGCCTCGGCCAGGATTTGCAGGGTCGCCTCCTCTTGCTGGCGGGCGGGGAGGGCGAGGATCATGCCCACCGAACCGGACTGGATGCTTGCAGCCAAAGCTGTACCGGCGCTGGACTTCAATGCCTTGGCCAGCCGCTCGAGAAGTTCGCGTTCGTCCTGCTGTCCGGCGAAGGGGTCTGCGGGCAGGACCGGGGAACCCCAAGCCTGGAGGGCGGTCCTGAAAACCAGCGGGACGTAGTACGACGAGCGTTTCAAGCCTAAGGAACCAGCGCGTGCCAGTGCCTCCGCTTCGCTGAGTCCACGGGGCTGGCGGAGTGCGTTCAGGAGCCCGGCCTGTGCGTGATGGCTGAGCTCGCGTTGATCGCGGTCCGCCAAACGGTTGATCGCCAGGGTCTGGGCCGCCCGCTCAAGAACCATGATCGCCATATCCTCGTCGGCGTCGAAAGCCGCGGGCGGTGTGGGCGCCACCAGCCTGCCCCAGACTTGTTGCCGGACGCCGACCGCTGCCTGCAGCCATCGCTCTGGTCCGGACCGTGCGGTGTGTGCCGGGAAGGGCGTGGTCCTGGATCGTCGCTCCCAGTCGTCCAGGAGATCCGTGGTGGACACGTGCTGGCCCGCGTAGGCAAGCACCAGGTGCGAAAGGTCCTCCAGCACCACTGAAGCCCCAATCATGGTGGCTGCTTGCTCCACGACGCGTTGAGTGTCCGCACTTTCCAGGCTCAGCACGGTGAATGCTTCATGGACGTCCCGGGCGCGTTCCACTCGCTCCAGTTGTTCGGCCACGATCATCCTGTGGACGATCTCCGTGACTTGGACGAACCGCACCCGATGCTCCACAACGACCACCGGCAATGTTGCCGTACGGGCGGCTTTCTCCAAGGCGGTTCTGCTGCGTTGACGCTGCCCGACCAGTTCCACGATCAATCCTGCGGCTCCGGCCGCCTCCAATGAGCGGATGAACGACGCCGATTCTTCCGGAGATTTCTCAAGCTCAAGGCCCGTGGTAAGAACCAGTTCCCCGCCGGACAGCAGGTTGCCGACGTCGAGGATTTCGCTGACGTGCACCCAGCGAACAGGCGCGTCCAATCCAGTCGCACCGCCAAGCACCTTGGGGGCGGCGGCTCGCAGCACAGGAAGCTGAAGGATATGGCTCACGGTAGGCAGCATTTACACAGTGTAAGGCTTGATGAATATTCCTTTACACATGGGGTCTTCTGTGCGGACTCGACGGCGGACAGACTGATTCCAACCTTTCGAAACCATCCCTGCACCAAGGAGAACTCTTGAACACCATCGAGCACTGGATCAACGGCAGCTACGTCCCCGCCGGCGAGCGCACAGCTCCCGTCACGAACCCGGCCACCGGGAAGGTGACCGGGCAGGTTGCTTTGGCCAGCGTCGAGGAGGGCAATGCCGCCGTCGCCTCCGCGAAAGCTGCTTTCCCCGCATGGCGCGATACCTCTTTGGCGCGCCGCACTCAAGTCCTTTTCGCTTTCCGTGAGCTTCTCAACTCCCGCAAGGATGAGCTCGCGGCGATTATCACCTCCGAGCACGGCAAGGTCTTGGATGATGCCCTGGGCGAGGTAACCCGTGGACAGGAAGTGGTGGAGTTCGCTTGCGGTATTCCGCACCTGCTCAAGGGCAGCTACACGGAGAACGCTTCAACCAAAGTGGACATCCATTCCATCCGGCAGGCACTGGGTCCTGTGGCAATCATCAGCCCGTTCAACTTCCCGGCAATGGTTCCCATGTGGTTCTTCCCGATTGCGATCGCGGCAGGCAACACTGTCATCATCAAGCCCAGTGAGAAGGATCCCACGGCCGTCAATTGGGTCGCCGAGCTCTGGAAAGAAGCCGGCCTGCCCGACGGCGTCTTCAATGTCCTTCACGGTGACAAGGTGGCGGTTGATACCCTGCTGACGCACCCGGACGTCAAGGCCGTTTCCTTCGTCGGCTCCACCCCGATCGCCAAGTACGTCTACGAGACCGCTACCGCCCACGGCAAGCGGGTCCAGGCCCTGGGCGGAGCGAAGAACCACATGATTGTCCTGCCCGACGCCGACCTTGACCTCGCCGCCGACGCCGCCATCAACGCCGGCTTCGGTTCCGCCGGGGAACGCTGCATGGCTGTCTCGGCGCTCCTGGCCGTCGGCGACATCGCCGATGCGCTGGTGGACAAAATCGCGGATCGTGCCCGCAGCCTGCGCACCGGCGACGGACTGCGTGGCTGCGACATGGGCCCTCTGGTGACGTCCCAGCACAGGGATAAGGTTTCGGGATACGTCGACGCCGGTGAAGCGGCAGGTGCCACCCTGGTCGTCGACGGTCGCGGCGTAGTTCCCGACGCCGAAGGCGACGGCTTCTTCGTGGGCCCCACCCTCTTCGACCACGTCACCACCGATATGTCCATCTACCAGGACGAAATTTTCGGACCTGTGCTCTCGGTGGTCCGGGTGGACAGCTACGACGACGCCCTTGCCACCATCAACGCCAATCCCTACGGCAACGGCACCGCAATTTTCACCAACGACGGCGGTGCAGCCCGCCGCTTCGAGAACGAGGTTGAGGTTGGAATGGTGGGCATCAACGTCCCCGTCCCGGTGCCCATGGCCTACTACTCATTTGGCGGGTGGAAGAACTCCCTCTTCGGCGATACGCATGCCCACGGTTCTGAAGGGGTCGGATTCTTCACCCGTGGCAAAGCCGTCACCACCCGGTGGCTGGATCCCAGCCACGGCGGAATCAACCTCGGCTTCCCCCAAAACTCCTAAGCGCCCACGACGTCAGGACAACCACCATGACCGCCACCCTTGAACCAACACAAACGGACCGCGAGGCAGCCCAACGCGCCTACGAACTGGACCGCAAGCATGTCTTCCACTCCTGGTCCGCACAGGACACGCTGGATCCCATGGTCATCACCGCAGCAGAGGGATCACACCTCTGGGACGGTGAGGGCAACAAGTACCTGGACTTCTCTTCCCAGCTGGTCAACACCAACATCGGACACCAGCACCCGGCCGTTGTGGCTGCGATCGCTGCACAGGCAGCAAAACTGTGCACCATTGCTCCCAGCTATGTCAACGACGCCCGATCGGAAGCCGCGAGGCTGATCGCCGAGCGAACCCCGGGGGAGCTGGACAGGATCTTCTTCACCAACGGCGGGGCAGATGCCAACGAACACGCCGTCAGAATGGCCAGGCTGCACACGGGCCGCCACAAGGTCCTTTCCGCCTACCGCTCCTACCACGGCGGAACGCATCTGGCAGTGAATATCACCGGCGACCCACGCAGGTGGGCCAGCGACAACGGGTCCTCGGGTACCATCCACTTCTTCCCGCCATACCTCTACCGCACCGCGTTCCACTCCACCACCGAAGCAGAGGAATCCCAGCGGGCGCTGGAACACCTGGAACAGCTCATCGAGTTCGAAGGTCCGTCCAGCATCGCTGCGATCATGCTGGAGAGCATCCCCGGAACGGCGGGGATCTACGTTCCTCCGGCCGGATACATGCAGGGCGTCCGGGGGCTGTGCACCAAGCACGGTATCGTCTTCATCGCCGATGAGGTCATGGCTGGCTTCGGACGCACAGGCAAGTGGTTCGCCGTCGAGCATTTTGACGTTGTTCCCGATCTGCTCACCTTCGCAAAGGGTGTGAACTCCGGCTACGTGCCCCTTGGTGGGGTAGCCATCAATCCGGAAATCGCAGCAACCTTTGGTACCCGCGCTTACCCAGGCGGGCTGACGTACTCCGGCCACCCGCTGGCTACGGCGGCCGCCGTAGCCACCATCAATGCGATGGAACGCGAAGGCATGGTGCAGCACGCAGCGAGCCTCGGCACTGACGTGATCGGGCCGGCGCTCGCCGGATTCGCCGAACGTCACCAGTCCGTTGGCGAAGTGCGGGGACGGGGTGTCTTTTGGGCCATCGAGCTGGTCAAGGACCGTGCCACCCGCGAACCCTTGGCTCCCTACGGTTCTTCCAGCCCTGAGATGAACCAACTCGTGGCAGCCTGCAAGTCACGCGGACTCATCCCCTTCGCCAACTTCAACCGTATCCACGTGGTTCCGCCGTGCAACATCAGTGTTGAGGATGCACGGACGGGCCTGGCCATTCTGGACGAGGTCCTGGACATCGCGGACACGTTCGCGGCTTAGTGCCTGCGTCAGGTCCCGCCTCGCGCCGGTAAAGCGAGGGCGGGGCCTCGCGCATAAATCCAAGGAAAAGCTTTACTTAATTGCAATCTACTAGGTAGTCAAGCGAAACCGTCCGGGCGGAAACTGTAGCTATCCGCTTCGGAAGGATTCGCCATGCCTACGCACCTGAACCAGGCAGTAGCCGACTCGGCGCTGCTCATGAAATCGCTCCCGCTTGGCCTCCTTCGCACCGTCCTCCAGTCCGACGCGGAGAACGGCATCACGCCGCAGCTCTTCGCGGAACTCAGGGCACTGGCCAAGGTTCCGGGCCTGCTGGTGGCCTGCAACTATGGCGGAACGCTCTGCTCCGCAGAGGGCGTGTCAACGGAAACACTGCCGCTGGATAGCGCCGCCGTGGCACTCCGCGCGCTCGCCGCCTTGCCCAACACGCACACGGCCATCATCTCCGGACGTTCATTGCGGGACCTCGCAGCAGTTTCCCGGCTTCCGGCCGAGGTCCATCTGGTGGGCTCCCACGGGGTGGAGTTCGACATGGGCTACGCCTACACCTTGTCGCTCGCCACGGAGCAATTGCTTCAGCAGGTGGCTACGGCGTTGACTGAAGCAGTCGGCTTCGAGAAGGGCATCAGCGTTGTTCGAAAGCCCGTGGGTGTCGCCGTCCATACCCGTCCGGCCACGCCTGAGGTAGTGGAACGGGTGATCTTCGTGTCCCAGAAGATCGCAATCGAGTTCGGGCTGTATTTCATCATTGATGGAACAGTGCTGGACTTGACCGTTGATGAACCTGCCAAGGGCCAGGCGCTTGAGCAGTTGCGAACACGGCTGGGCGTAAGTGCCGCCCTATTTGCCGGCGACGCCGAAAGCGACGAAAAAGCAATTGCCACGCTCCGCGGACCTGACCTTGGACTGCATGTGGGACCGGGGGATACGACGGCGGCACACACCATCCCGGATCCGGAATCCTTTGCGCATGTGCTGGCTTTGCTGTTCGAACTGCGGCGGGCCTGGCTGTTCGGCGAGGATGCTGTGGGGCTGGAACGGCATTCCATGATTGGCAATGGAAGCTCCACGGCGTTGCTCACCCCGGACGCGAAGGTCTGCTGGATGAGCCACCCCTTGCCGGACTCAGGGTCGATTTTTGCGCATATTCTTGGCGGTGAGCCCGCTGGTCACTTCAGCATCGAGCCAGTGAAAGCGTCGCAGGTACTGGCGCAGCGATATGTGGATAACACCATGATCGTGGAGACGCGCTGGGCCGATGTCACAGTGACCGACTACTTGGAGCCGGCGCCGGAAGGAATCACCAGCCTGGTGCGTGTGCTCTCCGGTACAGGTACTGCGCGCGTAGTGTTTGCGCCCCGGCCGGACTACGCCAACGCGCCCTTCAGCATGGAGATCCGGGGCGACGAAGTCCACATCATGGGCACTTCGGATCCCATCATCCTCTCCGCACAAGGGGTTCAATTCCGGATCACCAGCGACGGTAAATACGCCACTGCCACCGCTGAAGTTCCCCTCCACCACGGTCCTGTGGTGCTGAACCTTCGCTGTGGTGACACTGAGCCGCCGCCCGCGGACCCTGCGGGGGAGCCGAACCGGCGTGCCGGCGTCGGGCAGTCTTCCCGGGAGTGGATCAAGGCACTGCAGCTGCCCACCATCAAGACTTCCCTGGTGCGCCGCTCAGCCCTGGTGCTGAAGTCGCTCGTCCACGAGCCCACCGGTGCAGTGCTGGCCGCGCCCACCACATCGCTGCCTGAGGGCATCGGCGGGACCCGCAACTGGGATTACCGGTATTGCTGGCTTCGTGACGGGTCCATGACCGTGAATGCGCTGGTGTCGTTGGGCTCCACGCTGGAAGCCGATGGGTTCCTGGCCTGGCTGGACCGCATCCTCAAGAATGCTCCAGGGCCCGAGTGGCTGCACCCCCTGTATTCGGTGACCGGGGCGCCGCTTTCCACGGAAGCAATCGTGGAAAGCCTGCCCGGCTATGCTGGCTCGCGACCGGTCCGGATCGGTAACGCGGCAGATCATCAGGTGCAGTTGGACGTGTTCGGGCCCATTGCCGAGCTGATCCACGATCTTGCCGAGCGGCGTGGATTCCTGCCCGATGAACACTGGTTCCTGATGGAGCAGATGGCACATGCGGTGCTTGCCCGTTGGCACGAACCCGACCATGGGATCTGGGAAGCCCGCAAGCCCCCGAGGCACCACGTGTACACCAAAGTGATGTGTTGGGTCACGCTGGACAGGGCCTTCCGGGCTGCCGTTTTGCACGGTCGCCCGCCCCACGCTGATTGGGCTCCCACTGCCGGATCCATCCGCGAGGAAGTCCTCCGCGAGGGCTGGGATTCGTCTGCGATGTCCTACACAGTGGCATATGACAGCTCTGACCTCGACGCCGCCGTCCTTCACATAGGCCTTTCCGGCTTGCTGGATGTCCAGGACCAGCGGTTCCTGGATACCGTCACAGCGGTTGAGCGGGAGTTGCGTGTGGGGCCCACGGTTTTCAGGTACAGGTACGACGACGGGCTGCCGGGTTTGGAGGGCGGCTTCCACATCTGCACTACTTGGCTGATCGAGGCGTACCTTGCCGTTGGCCGCTTGGATGATGCCCTGGAGCTGTTCAACCAGCTGGTGGCACTGTTCGGGCCCACGGGCTTGCTGCCGGAGGAGTACGATCCCGGCACGGAAACGCACTTGGGCAACCACCCGCAGGCATACTCTCACCTGGGCTTCATTCGCTGCGCGCAGCTCTTGGACTATTACTTGGCCAGCGCGGACGTGGAGTAACCCAAGTAGGTCGCAGATCAGGCCGTTATGAGCGCTCATAACGGCCTGATCTGCTACCTACTTGGGAGTTAGGCGAGGAGCAGCGCCACAGCGATCATGGCCGGCACCGCCACGATGGTGGTGACGAGCACGGTGTCTTTGGCCACTGTGATTCCCGCTTGGTAGCGGTTCGCTGCCACGAAGACGTTCTGTGCTGTAGGTAGGGCGGACGTAACCACCACGGCAAATAGCGCATGCCCGTCCGTGCCCAGTGCGAAGCGCGCGAACAGGTACGCAATCAACGGGTGGACAATCAGCTTGAACACGCTGGCCAGCAAGGTATCCAACCTGCGGCCCGCAGCTTTTTGCAGTGGCTTGGACCCGTTCAGGCTCATGCCGAAGGACATCAGCATGGCCGGAATCGCGGCACCGCCAATGAGGTGGATCGGCTCCAGGATCAGCGTCGGAACGTGGAAGCCGGTGCCTGCAACCAGAAGTCCCAGCGCCGAACCCACGATCATGGGGTTCTTCACGATCATCAGCAGGAAGCGGAGAAAAGTGGTGCGGTGCGTGCTGGTGCTGGCGTCGAGGGCCATCAGGTACATCGGCGTGAAGAAGGCCAGCTGGAAGATCAGCAGCGGTGCCACATAACTGGCGTCACCCAGGACGAACACAGCAATCGGGATGCCCAGGTTGGCTGAGTTAGCCAGCGAGGCGCTCATGGATGACATCAGAGATTCCGGCAAGCTGCGCTTGAGCCAGAACTTCACGATCAGGAAAAACAGCAGACCCGTTACTACGGCACCCACGGCCGTAACCAACAAAGGAGCAGCGAAAACGTCATGCAGTTTGGCTTTGCTCAGGGTCTCGAACAGCAGTGCAGGGCTGGCCACGAAGAAGGTCAACGAACTCAGCACCGACCGGGCGTTCTCGCCCAGGATGTTCCGCCGTCCAACAAACATGCCCACCAAGATGATGGCCCAGACCACGAAGAACCCGGACAGGACGCCGATCATGGCGCTGTGCGGGGCAAAGTCTGTTGGGTCACGAATGACAGCTTAGTCATAAATAGGATCTGAGTAAGCGTTTTCTCACGAGAGTTCCGTCATACGGACATTAGGAGATTCAGGACACCGTTGACCATGGTGAGCCATTTCTACGCCAGTATCAGGGCGCTAACGTTCGACGTCGGCGCTCACCCGGGTGCCGACGTCGGGCGTTGTTGTGGAGACTTAGCTGAGGTGCGCTGCGTTACTGAGCGCGTGCGGCGGGCGCATAAGTCCCGGGGTGTGGCCCTCGGCGGGGTCGTTGCCGAGCTGCAGGATCTTGTTGTCCTTGCCCACGTGGACAACCCGGGGCTCGTAGGTCCGTGCCTCTTCCGTGGTCATCTCCGCGTAGGTGATGAGGATGACGGTATCGCCAACGTGGACCATGTGGGCTGCCGCGCCGTTGATCCCGATCACGCCGGAACCCCGTTCGCCGGCAATCGTGTACGTTTCCAGCCGGGCACCGTTGGTGACGTCCACAATGGAGACGAGCTCACCGGGCAGGATGTCGGCGGCGTCCAGGAGGTCCAGGTCGACAGTGACGGAACCGACGTAGTGAAGGTCGGCGTGGGTTACCGTTGCGCGGTGGATCTTGGACTTGAACATTGTGCGGATCATAGTGCGATCAGTTTAGCGCGGCACCCTCCTCCGGCGCTGTGACGTACCAGACTCCCGGGGCGTGTGGCTTCCTGACCTCCTTTGAAACCAGAATGGCCGCGAATCAACCTCACTCGGTTGCTTCGCGGCCATTCCCCGTCCAAACAGGGTCACGAACGGCTGGCCTGCAGGGCGGCCACCGGCTCGTAGTGTTCCAGTGCGGTTCCCGCAGCCACCATCGCACGCAGCTCGGCCAGCCCGCCCGCCACCGCCCCGGCTGCGCGTGCCTGGACCAGGACATTGCCTTGGGCGGTTGCCTCAACAGGTCCCGCGACCACCGGTTTGCCGGTTGCGTCAGCAGTGAGCTGGCAAAGGAGCCGGTTCTGCGAACCGCCGCCCACAATGTGCACCACGCTGGTGCTGCGGCCGGTGAGCCGCTCGGCGTCGGCCAGGGTGCGCGCATAACCGGCCGCGAGGCTATCCATGATGCAACGCACGACGGCGGCAGGCCGGTCCGGGAGCACCGCACCTGTGTTGCGCACGGCTGCACGGATACGGTCCGGCATGTTGTCGGGCGCCGTGAAGGCAGGATCATCGGCGTTGATCTGCGGACCGCCAGCAGGAAGCGCAGCAGCGGCGTCGAGCAGGGCCGGCAGCGATTGGCTGAAGCCTTGGGCGGCCCAGGAGCGTTGGCATTCGCTTAACAACCACAGGCCACCTACGTTGCGCAGGTAGCGGATGGTGCCGTCCACACCGCGTTCGTTAGTGAAATTGGCCTTGCGGCTCGCTTCGGTGAGCACCGGGGCGTCCAACTCCACGCCCACCAGGGACCACGTCCCGGACGAAATATAGGCGAAGTCTGTTGGCCCGTTCGTACCCACAACCTGGGCGGGGACAGCGGCGACCGCGGACGCTGTGTCATGCGAACCCACGGCCACCACTGTGGTGCCGGCAGGCAAACCGGTCTGCTCGAGAATCGCCGGCAACAGCGTGCCCGCGGTTTCACCGGGCTGGACGAGCGGAGGGAAAATCCCCATGGGCAGTCCCAGCACGTCCAGGAATTCAGTGGCCCACTCGCCCGAAACGGCGTCGAAAAGTCCTGTGGTGGAGGCGTTCGTGGCTTCCGTCCGGCGTTTGCCGGTGAGCAGGAAGGCGATCAGGTCCGGGATCAGGAGAGCCTGCACCCCTTCCAGGTTCGCCTCTGCCGCCAGCTGGTACACGGTGTTGAACTGCAAGTACTGCAGGCCAGTAGTGGCATACAGCTTCTCCGGGGAAATGACCGCATGGACGCGCTCCACAGTGGCGCGGCTGCGTTCGTCCCGGTAGCTGTAGGGTTGCGCCGTGAGTTCACCGGCGTCATTCACCAGGCCGTAGTCCACCGCCCACGTGTCAATGCCGATGCTCACCATGTGTTCGCCGTTCTCACGTGCCACAGCAGCGGCGGCCGCCAAGCCCTTGAGCACCTCAGCGAACAGGGCGTTGAAGTCCCAGCGGAGGCCGCCGTCGAGCTCTACTACTCCGTTGGGAAACCGGTGGATGGTCTCGAGGGACACCCCGGCTTCAGGTGACACGCGGCCGAGCATGACGCGGCCGGAGGAGGCCCCGATATCCACTGCTGCGAACACTGGTTTGGGGGCTGCAGCGTTGTTGTCGACGGCGGCAGGCACCGCCCCGGCGTGTGCCGGGGTGGTGCCTGCGGTGGTTCCGTAGTTCACTGTCGGTCCTAGCGGAGGAATGCTGCCGCAACGCCGGCGTCCACGGGGATGTGGAGGCCGGTGGTGTGGGACAGCTCGTTGCTGGTGAGCACGGACGCGGCGTTGGCCACGTGCTCGGGGAGGACTTCGCGCTTGAGGAGGGTGCGCTGGGCGTAGTACTTGCCCAGTTCCTGCTCGTCCACGCCGTACACAGCGGCACGCTTGGCGCCCCAGCCGCCGGCGAAGATGCCGGAGCCGCGGACCACGCCGTCGGGGTTGATGCCGTTGACGCGGACACCGTACTCGCCCAGTTCGGCGGCGAGGAGGCGGACCTGGTGGGCCTGATCTGCTTTGGTAGCGGAGTAGGCGATGTTGTTCGGACCTGCGAAGACCGAGTTCTTGGAGGAGATGTAGATGATGTCTCCGCCCAGTCCCTGGTCGATCATCACCCTCGCGGCGGCCTTGGAGACCAGGAACGAGCCCTTGGCCATGACGTTGTGCTGGAGGTCCCAGTCCTTCTCCGTGGTTTCCAGCAGCGGTTTGGAGATGGACAGGCCGGCGTTGTTAACCACCAAGTCCAAGCCGCCGAACGCGAGCACGGCTTCCTGGATGGCAGCGGCGATCTGGGCTTCGTCGGTCACGTCAGCCTGGACGCCGATGGCGACGTCGGAACCGCCCAGGTCCTCGGCAACCTTTTGTGCATTCTCAAGGTTCAGGTCGGCAATCACTACGCACGCGCCGTCGGACGCCAAGCGGGTGGCGATCGCCTTGCCAATGCCCGACGCCGCACCGGTCACCAACGCGATGCGGGTGGCGTGCGACTTCGGCTTGGGCATGCGGGCAAGCTTGGCTTCTTCCAGCGCCCAGTACTCGATGCGGAATTTCTCGGATTCCTCGATCGGGGCGTAGGTGGAGATGGCCTCGGCGCCGCGCATCACGTTGATGGCGTTGATGTAGAACTCGCCGGCCACGCGTGCGGTTTGCTTGTCCTTGCCGAAGGAGAACATGCCCACGCCGGGGATCAGCACGATTGCCGGGTCAGCGCCGCGCATAGCGGGGCTGTTTTCGTCGGAATGGCGGTCGTAGTACGCCTGGTAATCCTCGCGGTAGGCGGCGTGCAGCTCCTTTAGCCGGGCCACGGAGTCTTCAATCGAGGCGTCCGCGGGGAGGTCCAGCACCAGCGGCTTGACCTTGGTGCGCAGGAAATGGTCCGGGCAGGAAGTGCCCAGCGCACCGAGCCGCGGGTGCTCTTCCGAGGCAAGGAATTCCAGAACGACGGCGTCATCACTGAAGTGCCCCAACTGCGGCTTGTCCGTGGAAGCCAGGCCGCGGATCACCGGTGCAAGGGCAGCTGCCTTGGCTTTGCGCTCAGCCTCGGGGAGGGCGCCATAGCCAGGGAGCTTGGCGCCGAAGGGCTCGGCCTTGCCGTTTTCCTTGATGTAGTTCTCGGCCGCGTCAATGATCCAGAGCGAGTTGGCCTCAGCCTCTTCGCTGGTGGCACCCCACGCGGTGATGCCGTGGCCGCCCAGGATGGTGCCGATGGCCTGCGGGTTGGCTTCCTTGATCGCGGCGATGTCCAGGCCGAGCTGGAAACCGGGACGACGCCACGGAACCCACACAACCTTGTCGCCGAACACCTTGGAGGTCAGCGCCTCGCCGTCCACCGCCGTCGCAATCGCGATGCCCGAGTCCGGGTGCAGGTGGTCCACGTGCGCGGCGTCCACCAGGCCATGCATGGCGGTATCGATCGACGGCGCAGCGCCGCCCTTGCCATGCAGGCAGTAATCGAACGCGGCCACCATCTCGTCTTCACGCTCGACGCCGGGGTAAACGGACTTCAGTGCCTGCAGCCGGTCCAGCCGGAGGACGGCAAGGTTCTCAGCTTTCAGTGTGCCGAGGTCACCGCCGGAGCCCTTGACCCAGAGGAGCTCAACGTCCTGGCCCGTTACAGGGTCCTTCTCAAGGCCCTTGGCGGACGTGTTGCCGCCGGCGAAGTTGGTGTTCCGCTTGTCCGCGCCGAGGCGGTTGGAACGGGAGATCAGGTCTTCAACAGTCTTGTTGGCTGTGCTCTGCATGGTCATGCTTATGCGCCCCATCCGGCTTGCTGGCCGCCTGCGCGGTCCTCATTGATCTTCTTCTGGTAACCGCTGGCCTTATAGGCGGCCATCGGGTCGGCGGGCAGGCCGCGGGATTCGCGCCACTCGGCCAAGGCCGGGCGGACATCGGTGTAGAAAGCATCGTTGAAGATGCCGTTGGCGGCCAGGACATCCCCGGCACGCTGGGCCTCGGAGAGTGCCGCTGTGTCAATGAGCAGCGCGCGGGCCGTCATTTCCTGGACGTTCAGGACCGAGCGGATCTGGCCGGGGATCTTCTCTTCAAGGTTGTGGCACTGATCCAGCATCAGGGCGACGCCGGACTCCTTGCCGAAACCGCCGCCGCGGATGACCTCGTGCATGATGCGGAACAGCTGGAACGGATCGGCCGCGCCAACAATGAGGTCGTCGTCGGCGTAGAAGCGGGAGTTGAAGTCGAAGGAGCCGAGCTTTCCGAGGCGCAGGAGCTGCATCACGATGAACTCGATGTTGGTACCAGGTGCATGGTGGCCGGTGTCCAGGCAGACGAAAGCCTTCTCGCCCAGGGCAAGGGTCTGCGCGTAGGAAGTACCCCAGTCCGGAACATCGGTGTGGTAGAAAGCGGGCTCGAAGAACTTGTATTCCAGGACCAGGCGCTGCTCGTCACCGAGGCCCGCGTAGATCTCCTGGAGGGACTCAGCCAGTCGATCCTGGCGGCCGCGGATGTCATCCTGGCCCGGGTAGTTGGTGCCGTCAGCCAGCCAGATCTTCAGGTCCTTGGACCCGGTGGCGTGCATGATCTCGATGCACTCAAGGTGGTGATCGATCGCACGGCGACGCACGGACTCGTTGGACGAGGTCAGCGAGCCGAACTTGTACTCGTCATCCTGGAAAGTGTTGGAGTTGATGGTGCCCAGTCCAACACCCAGCCCGGCGGCGTACTCGCGCAGGGCAGCATAGTCATCCACCTTGTCCCACGGAATGTGCAACGCCACGGTGGGGGCCAGCCCCGTGAGCTCGTGGACCTTGGCGGCGTCGGCGATCTTTTCCTGGACCGTGCGCGGAGTGCCCGGTGTGCCGAAGACCTTGAACCGGGTCCCGGAGTTTCCGTAGGCCCAGGACGGCACTTCAATGGCCAGTTCCCCTAGACGGCCCAGGGCCGATTCTGTGGCGTTCATGCTTGTTCCTTTTGATGTTCGTTGGCTGGTTCTTTGTCTATGTGTGCGGTGCTGGTGGCATCTGTGACGACACCCGCCACGGCAAGTTGGTCTTCGAGATTGAAAACTTCTTCGACGATCTCAAAGCCCTGGTCCGGAGGGACGTCGCTGTTCGCGAAGAGGGTTGCCATCTCGGCTTGCCATCGGGCATTGACCTCTGTCACGGCCATGCGGGCCTGGGCTGCCTCGTAGTCTTCGCATTCCAAATAGCCGATCAATTGGCCGTCCGTAGCGAGGAACAGTGAGTAGTTGTTCCACCCTGCGTTTTTCAGTGCCGACAGCATCTCCGGCCATACGGCGGCGTGGCGTTGCTTGTACTCGGCCATCAGTTCCGGCTGGACTGAAGAGCGGAAACAAACCCTCATGTGCGGATCTCCAGGGTTACTCGTCTTTGAATCGTTTCATTTGTTACGATTCAAATTACCCTCGTAAACGCGAGGGTGTCAAGGTGTTTCCAGCACATTGACGTCAGCCAGTGGAGATCGGAAAGCATGTCCCAGACAGCGAGCATCAAAGACGTTGCCACCCACGCCCAGGTAGCAGTGGGAACCGTTTCCAATGTGCTGAATTATCCGGACCGGGTTTCGCAGAGGACCAAGGAACGGGTCCTGAAATCCATCGCTGAACTTGGCTTTGTCCGCAACGACGCCGCGCGCCAGCTCCGCGCCGGCCAGAGCCGGACCATCGGCCTGATCGTGCTCGACGTTGGAAACCCCTTCTTCTCCTCCGTGGCTCGCGCGGCGGAAGATGCGGCGGCAGCCCTGGGCAGCGTCGTGCTGGTGGGGGACAGCGGCCAGGATGCTTCACGCGAAGCCCACTACATGGACCTGTTCCAGGAGCAGCGCGTCCAAGGCCTGCTGATTTCGCCGGTTGGCGACGTGGGTCAGCGGATCGACACCCTGCGCGAACGGGGAGTCCCAACGGTCCTGGTGGATGAACTCGCTGACACCGAGCGTTGCAGCTCAGTCTCCGTAGATGATGAGGAAGGCGGTTACTTGGCCGCGAAGCATCTGCTGGACACGGGCCGCCGTCGTCTGGCCTTTGTTGGCACGCCCTCCATCCGCCAGGTGGCCAGCCGACTCAAGGGCGCGCAGCGTGCTGTCGGTGAAGTCCCGGATGCCAGCATCGAGGTGCTCGACTCCGAAGGGCAGACCGTCCTGACCGGCCGAAAGGTGGGCAACAGCCTGGTGGAACGCTCCCCGGAAGAGCGGCCCGAAGCGGTCTTCTGCTCCAACGACCTCCTGGCTCTCGGAGTCATGCAGTCCCTGACGATGCTGCGGACCGTTCGTATTCCGGAGGACATCGCCCTGATTGGGTACGACGACATTGATTTCGCCATCTCGGCAGTGGTGCCGTTGTCGTCCATTCGCCAGCCCACTGAGGATCTTGGCCGGACGGCGATCGAGTTGCTCGCGGAGGAGCAGGAGAGCGGCGGAACCAAACACCGGTCCGTGGTGTTCACCCCCGAACTGGTGGTCCGTCAAAGCACCGCCGGCGCACCCAAGTAGGTAGCAGATCGCGCCGTTTTCAGCGCTCATAACGACGCGATCTGCTACCTAGTTGGGTACTACAGGCCGTAGATGCTCCAGGACGCAATGTGTTCGGCGCCGGGTTCCAGCCGGATCAGGTCCGTGCCGCTGTTGAAGGCATCCGGCGGGCACGTCATGGGCTCCACGGCAAGGCCGATTCGGCTCGGAACGGGTGCGGGCTTGTCTGCCGTATGGATCTGCAGCCAAGGGCAGCTTTCGTCCCAGGACATCCCGACGCCGGTCCCCGCCGGGTCGCGTAGCGACAGGCGCGCCAGCCCGCCGTCGAACGCTATTCCTGTGAAAGCGTGGTCGATTTCCGTGCTGCCAATGGCCCGCGGGGAACGGAAATCGAACTCGTGACCTTCCATGCCCACGACACCCAGGGGCAGCAGCCGGTCCGGCGTGACCTCCAGGAAAGAGTCGGCGGCAAACTCCAGAACCCACTCATCCAGCGGTGACGTGCCGGCCACAAGGTAAGGGTGCGGGCAAACGCCATAAGGGGCAGCGATGTCGGCGGCGTTCCGGGCTGTGACGGATGTGTGAAGACCTGCATCGTCAAGGTTGAATCGGGCCGAAAGCTCCAGCACGAACGGGTATCCCGCCGTGGGTCCTACCGTGCAGGTTAAGGTGAGCGACCCGGCGTCGGACTCTTTCGCGGCCCAATCGAGAGGGAAGGCCAGCCCGTGCAACGCAGTGGCCCGCTCCGGTTCGTTCATCGCCACGTGGTGTTCGGCGCCGTCGAAGCTGTACGTGCCGTCGGCGATCCGGTTCGGCCACGGCGCGGCAATCACGCCACGGTAGTCCGGGATCGGACCGCCCTCCGGAAACGGGACAATGAGGTCCCGGCCTTCAAACTGCAGGACGCGCAGCGCAGCCGCGCGGGCGGTAACAACTGCCGTGTAGCCGCCCGCGCTCAGCGTGAATTCGGTGCTCACAAGCCGCCGGCCAGCTTGTAGTAGGCGGCGTTCCAGGCGAGCTCTTTCTTGAACTGTTTGATGGTGGTGCCTTCGTCGATGGTGAGGAGCTCTGTCTTGGCGATTTCGGCGAAGTCCTCGAACACGTCCAGGCCCACCTGCGTGGACAATACCGTGTGGTGCGCGGCGCCCGCGGTGAGCCACGCGGCGGCAGAGGTAGCGAAGTTGGGCTTGGGCTCCCAGAGCGCGCGGGCTACAGGCAGGTTGGGGAGCGGCTGGTCGAGGTCGACGACGTCCACCACGTTGGCGACCAGGCGGAACCGATCGCGCATATCGGACAGCGCCACCACGATGCCGGGGCCGGCGTCGGTGTCGAAGACCATGCGAACGGGGTCTTCCTTGCCACCAATGCCCAGTGGGTGGATCTCGACCCGGGGCTTCCTGGCGGTGAGCGACGGGCAGACCTCCAGCATGTGGGCGCCCAGGATCTTCTCCGAGCCCGGCTCGAGGTGGTAGGTGTAGTCCTCCATCAGCGACGCGCCGCCGGGCAGGTCGCCGCCCATCACCTTGGCGGCGCGGACAAGGATCGCGGTCTTCCAGTCGCCCTCGGCGCCGAAACCGTACCCGTCGGCCATGAGGCGCTGGACGGCCATTCCCGGCAGTTGACGCAGCGCGCCCAGGTCCTCGAACGACGTCGTGAAAGCTGCAGAACCGTTTGCTTCCAGGAAGCTACGGAGACCCAGCTCGATCCTGGCGCTGTAACGCAGCGACTCATGGCGATCGCCGCCTGCTTTGAGTTCGTCAACCACCTCGTACAGGCGCTCGTACTCCGCAACCAAGGCGTCGACGTCGGACTCTGCTGCGCCATGGACGGCGTCGGCGAGCTCGTTGACGGACCACGTGTTGACCGAGACGCCGAAGCGGAGCTCAGCTTCAGTTTTATCGCCTTCCGTGACGGCGACGTTGCGCATGTTGTCGCCGAAACGGGTCAACTTCAGGCTTCGGACTGCGGCCCAACCGGCCGAGGCGCGCTGCCAGGCGCCAACTTGTCGGGCAACCTCTGGGTTGCTGACATGCCCGACGACGGTCTTCCGCGGCACGCCGAGGCGCGATTGGATATAGCCGAATTCGCGGTCGCCGTGGGCAGCCTGGTTGAGATTCATGAAATCGAAATCGATGTCAGCCCATGGAAGGTCCCGGTTAGCCTGCGTGTGCAAGTGAAGCAAGGGCTTGCGCAGGGCATCCAAGCCTTGGATCCACATCTTGGCGGGACTGAACGTGTGCATCCACGCGGTGACGCCGATGACGGAATCGTTCGAGTTTGCTTCCAGCGCTGTGCGACGGATGGCGTCGGAATCGGTGAGGACAGGCTTCCAGACAAGCTTGACCGGAACGTTGCTGTTGGCGTTGAGGACGTTGGCAATCTCCTGCGACTGCGCTGCGACCTGCTTGAGGACGTCCTCGCCGTAGAGGTGCTGGCTGCCGGTGAGGAACCAGACCTCGTACTGATCGAGGGAAGTGTTGTTGGCGGCCGTGTTGACGGGCATGAGGTGCTCCTGGAGTGTGGTGGTCCGAATGGTTTCTACGACGGAGTAAGCGGCGGTGCTGTGACTAAGTCGCTGTAAGCGGCCGCGCCTTAGCGGCCGTAAACGTTCTGGTATCGGTCGTAGAGGGACTCGATCTTGGCTTGGTCGATGGGCAGCGGCTCGCCGAGTTGGCGGGAAATGTGCACTGTCCTGGCCACTTCCTCGCACATGACCGCAGCCTTGACGGCGTCGCGGGCGGACTTGCCGATGGTGAAGGGGCCATGGTTCTGCATGAGCACCGCGGGGGAGTTGGAGTTCTTGAGCGTCTCCACGATCCCTTGCCCGATGGAATCGTCGCCGATCAAGGCGAACGGTCCAACCGGAATGGGCCCGCCGAATTCGTCTCCCATCATGGTCAGCACGCACGGAATTTCCTCACCGCGGGCAGCCCAAGCCGTTGCATAGGTGGAGTGCGTGTGGACCACACCGCCCACCTCCGGCATGTGGCGGTAGACGTACGCGTGCGCGGCGGTATCCGATGACGGAGAGAGGTCCGGGTTGCCCCAGTCCACGGTCCCGGCGCTTCCGGTGTTGATGCCTCTGACAGGTGTGCCGTAGAGGTCGGTAACCACCATGAGCTCGGGTGTCAGGTTGTCATAGGAGACGCCGGATGGCTTGATGACCATGAGGTCATAGCCCGGGATCCGGCCCGAAACGTTGCCCGCGGTCCAAACCACAAGTTCGTACCTGGTCAGTTCGGCGTGCAGCTCGCAGACTTCCTTGCGAACCCTCGCGATGGTTTCCAGAAGGCTGCTCATGCCGACACCCGCTCTGCGGCGTCGGAGGAGGAGTTCGACGCCGGTTCGGCCACTTCACCGGTGCCCTGCGCTTGGCGTTGGATGGCCTTGAGACGGTGCATGACGTTGTTGGTACCGCGGCCGAAGTAGTCGTGCAGAGCCTTGTATTCCTGGAAGAGGGCCTCGTAGGCGGCCACGTTTTCAGGGATGGGAGTGTAGACGGCGCCGGGAGCAGCAGCCATGGATGCTGCGGCTTCACGGATGTCCTTGTACTTCCCGGCAGCAACAGCGGCATGGATCGCCGAACCCAGCGCAGGACCCTGCTCGGAACCGATCGTGGAGAGCTGCAGGCCAGTGATGTCGGCGTAGACCTGCATCAGGAACTTGTTCTTCAGCAGACCGCCGGCCACGATGAATTCCTCGACTGGAACACCCGAATCGCGGAAGGCGTCCACGATGGTGCGGGTTCCGAAAGCCGTAGCTTCCAGCAGCGCACGGTACGTGTCCTCGGGCTTCGTGGCTAAGGTCTGGCCCACCACCACGCCGGAAAGTTCGTGGTCGACCAGCACTGAACGGTTGCCCGAGTGCCAGTCCAGGGCGATCAGTCCGTGCTCGCCGATTGCCTGCTTTTCCGCGAGTTCGGTGAGGTATTCGTGGATGCCCAGACCCTTGTTCTTGGCGGCCTGGTGGTATTCCGGCGGGACTCCGTTCTTGGTGAACCAACCGAAAATGTCGCCAACTCCGGACTGGCCTGCTTCGTAGCCCCAGAGCCCGTCCACGATGCCGCCGTCGACGACTCCGCACATACCGGGGACTTCGCGGAGAACATCCCCGTTCATGACGTGGCAGGTGGAAGTGCCCATGATTGCTACGAGCTGTCCTGGTTCAACAGCGTTCGCGGCCGGCGCACTGACGTGGGCGTCCACGTTCCCTACAGCCACGGCGATTCCTGCCGGAAGCCCGGTCCAAGCCGCGGCTTCTTCAGTGAGGTAACCGGCGGCGTCGCCCAAGCGGCCGATGGTGTGTTCGAGTTTGCTGCTGACGAAATCTTTGAAATCAGCGTTCAGCGCGGCCAGGAAGTCCTCGGACGGGTACTTTCCATCCTGGTAGATGCCCTTATAGCCAGCAGTGCAGGCGTTGCGGACGTAACTGCCGCAAAGCTGCCAAACGATCCAGTCGGCGGCCTCAACCCAGTGATCCATGGCGCCGTAGACCTCCGGATCCTCATCGAGGAGCTGCAGTCCCTTGGCGAACTCCCACTCAGAGGAAATGAGGCCGCCGTAACGGGGAAGCCAGGATTCGCCGCGTTCTTCAGCGAGCTGGTTGATGCGGTCCGCTTGGGGCTGGGCCGCGTGGTGGCGCCACAGTTTGACGAATGCGTGCGGCCGGTCCGCGAAGCGTTCCAGCTCGTTCAGCGGCGTTCCGTCCGCCGTCGTCGGAACCATGGTGCATGCGGTGAAGTCGGTAGCGATGCCCACCACATTTTCCGCATTGATTCCGGCATCGGCGACGGCGGCCGGTACAGCATTGCGCAGGACGTCGCGGTAGTCGTTGGGCACCTGGAGGGCCCAGTCGGCCGGGAGGCGCTGGCCGGTGCCCGGGAGCTTTTCCGTCACGACGGCGTGCGGATACTCGAACACGCCGCTGCCGAGTTCGGCTCCGTCCGAAACGCGCACGACGACGGCGCGGCCGGACAAAGTGCCATAGTCCACGCCGATGACGAACTGCTCGTCCAGCGGGAGATTTTCAAAGGTATTCATGGGGTCTCCATCCGGCTGGCCAAGGCCTCATTGCCGGGGGTCGGGGTGGAAAACGAAAGAAGGTCTGATGCAATTGTTAGCGCTCACAACTTTGATGTCAAGAGGAGGCGACTCAGAACACTTGCACATGGCGGGGGTCAGCCGCAGGCGCACCCAAGTAGGTAGCAGCAGAGGTCGTTTTGAGCGCGCTGAATCATGCGGTGATCGCAACACCTGATTATTGAAGGGTGTCGATTGCCATGGTGAAGTTCACGAATCGTTTGGTTGCTGAGGTTGTCCAGTCGTTCTGGCAGCAGGTTGCGGACGGTGCCCGTTTTGAAGATGCTGGTGCGTTCGTCGGGTGGTCCGTAACGACGGTCCGCCGTGAGCTGAGGTCCTCAGGAGGGGTCCGGCCCCGTCGGGGCCGGACCCTGACCGGCCGTTCCCTATCGTTCCAGGAGCGGGAGTTGATCTCGTTATGGCGGGGCAAGGAATCGGTCCGTGAGATCGCCAGACGTTTGGGTCGTTCCCCGTCAACGATCTCCCGGGAGCTCCGGCGGAACGCTGACAAGGTCTTTTTCTACCGGGCTACCACCGCCCATGCCCGCGCCCACGCCCGGGCAGCCAGGCCCAAGACCGCTAAGCTCAACAGCAACAAGCCCTTGCGCCTGGAAGTCGAAAAGCGGCTCGAAAAGAAAGACTCACCGGTCCAGATCGCTGGCAGACTCCGCAAGGACTTCCCGAACAACCCGGAGATGTGGGTGTCACACGAGACCATCTACCAGTCCCTCTATCTCGAGTCCCGGGGCGGGCTAAAGCGGGAACTGGTCAAGAACCTGCGCACCGGCCGGACCCTGCGCAAACCCCAACGCCGCCCCGACGAACGCCGCGGCAGAATCCAGGACAAGGTCATGATCGCCGACCGTCCCGCCGAGGTCGAAGACCGTGCCGTGCCAGGGCATTGGGAAGGGGACCTGATCGTAGGCAAGGACGGAAAAACCGCCATCGGCACCATCGTGGAGCGCACAACCGGGTTCGTGATGCTCCTCCATGTCCCGACCGGTCAAAACCGTGCCGAGTCTGTTCGGGATGGGCTGATCCGCAAAATGGGCGCCCTTCCCGACGAACTGAGGCTCTCACTGACCTGGGACCAAGGCACCGAAATGCGCAGGCACAAGGAAGTGAAGATCGCAGCCGACATCGACATCTACTTCTGCGATCCCCACTCACCTTGGCAACGCGGCTCGAACGAGAACACCAACGGGCTCCTGCGCCAGTACTTCCCCAAAGGCGCAGACCTAAGCATCTACAGCCAAACCGACCTCGACTACGTCGCCCACGAACTCAACGACAGACCCCGCCAACGATTCGACTTCTGCACCCCCAATGAGATGATCAGAACCTTCCTGTTGCGATAACCGCTAGAAACCACCCGCTCAAAACGACCTCTGCTGCTACCTAGTTGGAGGCGGGGGCCGTGGTGGAGCGGACTACCAGCCGGGGCGCCACCGTGGCAGGCGTGCCGGTGGTGCCGCTCTCCAACCGATCCAACAGCAAGGCAATGCAGCGTTGGCCGAGCTCCTCGAAATCCTGGGCCACGGTGGTCAGCGGCGGGATGAAGTAGGCGGACTCCGGTTGATCATCGAAGCCCACCACGCTGATGTCCTCCGGTACCCGGACGCCCAGTTCGTTCAGGGCCCGGAGAACGCCGAGGGCCATTTGGTCATTTGCGACGAAGAGGGCCGACACGGAGCGGTCGGCGGCGATTTTCAAACCTTCGCGGTACCCGCATTCGGCGCTCCAGTCGCCCTCGATGAGCGTCACGGGTTCAATCCCGGCCTCGGTCAGGGCGTCCCGCCAACCCTCAATACGGGCGGCGGCGTCTATCCAATCAGCCGGACCGGATAAGTGTCCGATCCGTTGGTGCCCCAGTTCCAAGAGATGCTCGACGGCGAGTCGCGCACCCTGCCGCTGGTCCACGGTGGCACCCGTGAGGTGTTCGTCGCCGATGGATCCGACAGCAACCATGGGGACTTGGGCGGTGATGTCTTTGAGGACGTCAAAGGTCCCCGGGTGGGGCACCGTTACTACGACGCCGTCGACGCCTTGATCCATGAAGTGCGCCATGGCGTCCCTAATGGTCTCTGGTGTCACTTCGCGCAGGCCTGCGACGCTGACGAAATAGCCCGCCTCCCTCGCCGCCTGCTGAACTCCGAGGAGCGTGTGCGATGGCCCGTACTGCGCCATTTCGCTGCCGAGCACGCCAATGGTCTGTGATCGCCGTGTAACCAGGCTTCGCGCGGCGGTGTTCCGGCGGTACCCCAGCTCAGTGATGGCCTGCTCCACACGTTCGCGGGTCTTGGAGCTCACATTGGGGTGGTTGTTCAACACCCGGGAGACGGTCTGGTGGGAGACACCCGCCACTCGGGCAACGTCCTCCATGACAGGAGGCCGGGACGGTGCGGATTGTTCAGTGCTCACCCTGTCACGATAGAGCACCGCGATGTTGATCAGCCTTTGGCTACCTTGGCAGCGTAGTGGCGGTACCTCGTCAGGAACTCGGGATTACCGTCAGTATTTCCGTGAACAACTTCAATTCCCTCAAGTGGCCATTCCGGCAGTTTTCCCGTGAGTACGCCTGCAGCTTGCCGGGCTGCGCCGTCCGCCACGTATTCTCCGGGTTGAGGGACGAATACGGGCAAAGCGAAGGCTGCTGCCGCGATTTGCTGGACCGCGCTCGATTGCGCGCCTCCGCCCACCAGGATGATGCGCTGGGCAGAGACTCCCTGTGCCTGCAGGGCCGCCAGGCCGTCGGCCAAGGAACAAAGCACACCTTCTACTGCGGCCCGCGCCATGTTGGCGGGGGTGTAATTCGAAACGGTGATGCCGTGGAGGGAACCGGTGGCTTCCGGCAAATTAGGGGTCCGTTCACCCTCGAAATACGGGACGAGAGTCAGCCCTTCGGCACCCTCCGGAGCGGACAGTGCCAAGTCGCCGAGTTCCTGCAGGGTCACACCCAGCAGGGCAGCTGTGGCATCAAAGATCCTCGTCGCGTTGAGCGTGCAGGCCAGCGGTAGGTAGTTGCCGGTAGCGTCCGCGAAGCCTGCCACCAGCCCACTTGCATCAAGCGCAGGGACATCTGAAACCGCAAAGACCGTCCCCGACGTTCCGACCGAAATCACTACGTCCCCGACGCCCGCATTTACTCCCAGACCTGCTGCTGCATTGTCGCCTGCACCGGGCCCGATGAGTGCCCCGCCGGGTGTCTTTCCCACGGCCTCCAATGGCCCGGCGACAACGGGCAACACGGGAATGTGGCCGAGCGTGCTGTTGAGGACCTCTGGGAGGTATTCGCCGCTGCTGGCAGAGAAGTAGCCCGTGCCGGAAGCATCCGAGCGGTCTGTACGGAGGAGATCCAGGGCGGCCGGCCCGCTTCCTGGCCCGTGTCCGGCCAATCGCCAGGACAGCCAATCATGGGGTAGGCAAACCGCTGCTGTCCGTTGGGTGTTAGCGGGTTCGTTCCGCGCCAACCATCGAAGCTTGGTGGCCGTCAAAGAGGCCACCGGCACGGTTCCGGTACGCGATGCCCAGTAGGAGGCGCCGGCGGTGGCATCGCCATCGCCGGCTTCGAGGATCAGCTCTTCCGCGTCTGTGGCCGAGCGGGTGTCATTCCACAACAAGGCCGGTCGGACAACGTCTCCGGACTCATCAAGGCACACCATGCCGTGTTGCTGACCGCCGACAGAAACGGCATCGACGTCATCCAAACCGCCTGCCTGTGTGATTGCTTCCTGGAGGGCTGACCACCAATGGTCCGGGTGAACTTCGGTGCCCTCCGGATGGGAGGCCCGCCCTTGACGCACCAAGGCGCCAGTGGCTGAATCCCGGATGACCACCTTGCAGGACTGGGTGGAGCTATCGATCCCGGCTACGAGAGGCATGCGTTCATTCCTTATGGGGACCGCCGCCGGGTGGCAAGGGAAACCCTGCAAAGAGAAGACCTTGGGGTGCCCGGCGGCGGGATGACGGTGGGTGGGAGTGACCTAGCGGGCGCCGAGCAGGTGCTCGATGGCCAACTGATTCAGGCGGACGAAGGCGAACGAGCGCTCGGCGGCCTTATCGGCGTCGAACGTGTCGAAGGCACTGGCGTCAGCCAGCAGGTCGGCAGTGGTCTCGCCAGCGTTGAGCGTTGGTTCGCCCAATTCGAAGACACCTGACGTGGCGAGTGCTTCCTGGACATCCGGGTCCGCGCGGAAGGCCAGGGCGCGTTCCTTCAACAGGAGGTACATGGACATATTGGACTTAGCCGATTCCCACACGCCGTCGTAACCATCCGTACGGGACGGCTTGTAGTCGAAGTGGCGCGGACCGTCGTACTTTGGACCGCCGTTGGGGAAGCCGTTCTCCAGAAGGTCTACGGTGAAGAAAGCGCTGGTGAGGTCGCCGTGGCCGAAGACAAGGTCCTGATCGTACTTAATGCCGCGCTGGCCGTTGAGGTCGATGTGGAAGAGCTTGCCCGCCCACAGGGCCTGGGCGATGCCGTGGGTGAAGTTAAGCCCGGCCATCTGCTCGTGACCCGTTTCCGGGTTAAGGCCCACGATGTCGCCGTGTTCCAGCTGCGCGATGAACGCCAGGCCGTGGCCGACCGTGGGCAGGAAGATGTCGCCGCGGGGTTCGTTCGGCTTGGGCTCCAAGGCAATCCGAAGGCCGTAGCCCTTCTCCTTGATATACCCGGCTGCGGTGTCCACGCCTTCCTTCATGCGATCCAGCGCTGCGGAAAGGTCCTTGGATCCGTCATATTCGCTGCCTTCACGGCCGCCCCACATCACGAAGGTCTCGGCACCCAGTTCCGCAGCAAGGTCAATGTTCCGGAGGATCTTGCTCAGGGCAAAGCGGCGGATGGAGCGGTCGTTTGAGGTAAATCCGCCGTCCTTGAACACCGGGTGGCTGAACAGGTTGGTGGTGACCATGGGCGTTTTCAGGCCGGTCTCTGCCAAGGCTGCCTTGAAGTTCTTCAGGATCAGGTCCCGCTCCGACGCTGTGGCATCGAAGGGAATCAAGTCATTGTCGTGGAACGTGATGCCATAGGCGCCAAGCTCGCTGAGCTTGTGAACAGCTTCCACCGGATCCAGGGCGGGGCGAGTGGCGACGCCGAACGGATCGGCGCCAGTCCAGCCAACGGTCCAAAGGCCAAAGGTGAAGCGGTCCTGCGGGGTGGGCTGCGGGGTCATTTTTGCTCCTTTGCAAAGCACTGGGGAAGAACTGGAAGAAGTGCATTCCAATTAGTTTTCAATCTGAACTATATGAGGGATGATGGATCATGGTCAATGGAAGTCGGAAAAATTCTTCGAATGTGCAGGGAGGTCCCACGCCGGTGAATGAGCGAACCGCGCCCGGACGCGTAGGCGACGTCCGCCGTCGAAATCTTTCATTGGTGATGGACTCCATCGCACGGACCGGGGATGCCAAGCCCAGCCGCGCGCAGTTGGCCGCCGGAACCGGACTCACCAAAGCAGCGGTTTCCAGCCTGGTTGCCGACCTCGTGGAAGGCGGGCTGGTCTCGGAAGTGGGCCTTTATCGCGACGGGGAGCGGGGGCGGCCCGGCCAGGGCTTGGAACTCAGTGCGCGCCGTGGCGTAGTAGGCATGGAGATCAACGTGGACTACCTGGCCGTTGGCCTTGTGGACCTGGGAGGGAACCTCCGCTTCCATTCCACGGTTGAATCGCGAAACCGTGGTCTGCCGCCTGAAGAGGTCATGGAACGCTTGGGTGGCCTGGCCGCCGCAGCATTAACCGCTGCGGCCGCTGCAGACATCTCGATCCTCGGTGGCGGACTGGCGGTTCCGGGCTTGGTGGATGAGCGGCGCAATCTTGTCTTGTCCGCTCCTAACCTGCATTGGGAGCACGAAGCGCTGAATCCGCAGCACCTGCTGGAAGGCGCACCACTTGGCGTCAGGTTATCCAACGAGGCCAACAGTGCAGCACTCGGAGAGCTTTGGTATGGCGGTGGCCAGCCGGATTTCCTCTACGTTTCGGGCGAAGTGGGTGTTGGTGGGGGCGTCATCATCGGCTCGGAACTTTACACCGGACCAGGTGGATCAGCCGGCGAACTCGGCCACATTGTTGTCCACCCTGACGGGCCTGGTTGCTCCTGCGGTGGTGCGGGGTGCTTGGAAACCTTCGCCGGCCAGGAAGCCATTTTCGATGCGGCAGGCATCCCTGACGGATCGCTGGGCGGGCGCACGGAGCTGCTGCTGGCTGCCTTGGCTGCCCGGGAGCCGCAGGCCACCCAAGCAGTTCACGACGCCGGGAGGTACTTGGGCGTCGCGCTCGCCTCTTCTGCCCGGTTGATGGACATTGAAGCCGTCGTCCTCGGCGGACACTTTGCCGTGCTGGCGGAATGGCTCAGGCCGGCGCTGCTCAGTAGTTTGGAGCGCTACGCGCCGGGTTTGCTGGATCCGAGCAACCTGACAGTTTCCGCCCTTGAGCATTCCGGAACGCTCCTCGGCGCTGCCGGCCAAGTGATCCGGTCAGTCATTGAGTCGCCGTTCGAGTTCCTGCTGGCGAGCAAGTTGGCTTAGCCTGCCCGGTGGGTTCCGCCATAACCTTCCGGGGTCGCGGGTCTTAATCGTCGGCGATTAACCGGCGTGGGCGCTTCCGTTGTATTCATCAGCATGCTTACTATTGAGGGGTCAGTTGTTCGCGCAAACTACCCACGGACGAGTGCCCCATGACTACAAAAGACTCAGCCCACACCAGCACAGCCAAAGCGCAGAGTGCTCCTTCTCCCGAGGACTCACGCAAGCCGGACAGTCCCAATGACCTGGTGAAGCCCACGTGGATGTACGTTGCCAAGCGGACGTTGCGGGAATTCACTAAGGATCAGTGTCCGGATGCGGCGGCAGGTCTGACCTACTACGCTGTCCTCTCGCTGTTTCCCGCGCTTCTGGCCTTGGTTTCGCTGATTGGCATCTTTGGCGACGCTGGACGCACCACATCGGCGCTGCTGGACATTGTGCAACAGTTCGCGCCGGGTCCGGGCGTTGATGCCATGCGCCAGCCGATCGAGGAACTCACGCAGTCCAACACAGCTGGGCTCGCGTTGGTTTTCGGTATCTTGGTGGCGCTCTGGTCAGCCTCCGGCTACACCACAGCTTTCAGCAGGGCCATGAACCGCGTGTACGAGGTGGATGAAGGCCGCGGCTTCGTTAAGCTGCGCGGCACCATGCTCGCCGTCACCATCGTCGCCGTCGTGGGTGCAGCGATCGCCGCAGCCATCCTCGTCCTCAGCGGCCCAGTGGCAGAAGCCATTGGGGGCGCTATCGGATTGTCGGAGACCGCCCTCACCGTGTGGAACATCGCCAAGTGGCCGGTCCTCATCCTCATTGTGGTCGCGATCATCGCGGTGCTCTACTACTTCACCCCCAACGTGAAGCAGCCCAAGTTCCGGTGGATGAGCATGGGTTCGTTCATCGCACTGATAATTTTCGCTTTGGCCTCCCTCGGTTTCGGTTTCTATGTGGCTAATTTCAGCAACTACAACAAGACGTACGGTGCCCTGGCAGGCGTCATCATCATGCTGCTGTGGCTCTGGATACTGAACATGTCCCTACTGTTTGGTGCAGAGTTCGACGCCGAGATGGAACGCGGACGCCAACTTCAGGGCGGCATTGAGGCGGAGAAGAGCATTCAGTTGCCACCGCGCGATACCAAGAAGAGCGACAAGATGCAGGAAAAGGAAGAAGAAGTAGTTCGCCGCGGTGAGGAACTTCGCGAAACCCATGGGAAGGAAACCCAGGGGGACGAAACCCGCGGGAACCATTCCCGAGACGACGATTCCCGGAAGAACAAGTAGTGGGAATGGAGGATCCGGCCATGGAATCCGGTACAAAGAGCAAGAAGCTCAAAGCCATTAAGAACGGCGACAGCGTCCGGATCAGCGGTGAGGTTTTTCACGTCAACTCCGTCGAACCCCAAGACGGCTCACGGAACATCAGGTTGGAACTGGAAGGGCTCGACGGCGGGTCGGTCACCTTTATCGGCCTGCCGAAGGCCAAAGTGCAGCTCGCTGCGCGAGCCTCCTGAACCAGGGCCCGTGGCGCGTTGAAGCTCAGGCTTCGGCGGGAAAGCCTTGATCGGCGTCATCCCACCAGCCCTCCCAGGCGCTTGAGGTCAGGCGCTCCGTTGCAATGGTTGGAGAGTGCTCGGGGCTGGATTCGCCGGACGGGCCGCTGTGACTGCCGCTGGCGTCGAGGAAAAATTTCAGGGTCTTCAAGAGCATCATGGTGGTGTCCTTTCAGTGGTTTCGTGGACGTCTTTGTCCAGGTAAAACCAGCGTAGGTGGCCATTGTTTCCTCCCGTCGACGCAATGTTTCAGCTGTGTACCACTTATCTCACCTGCGCACTCCACGACTTATAGCGGACACAAACAGGGTTTGCCGTCACTACCTTCTTTGGACCCGGAACTGCCGCGACACACCCGCAATGCGGCGTGTACGGGCAGTTTCAGAATCAAAGTGGGTGGTGGTCGTACCTTCGCAGTGATAGCTGTGGCCCGGAGGAACATGGTGGCACAAAAAAGCGGGCCCCCGCCGTGACCTTGGCAGGAACCCGCTGGTTTTTGGAGCGATTCTCCCGCGGAGCTTAGGGCATCCGCGGGAGAATCACGTTGTTACGCAAACGGGAGGACGAGCTCCGCGTAGCGCTGCTTCATGGTTTCCAGGACTGTGTCGCCGTCGGCGTCCCAAATGTCCTGGTTGAAGATTTCAACTTCGATGTCGCCTGCGTATCCGGCGTCCCTGACCCAGGTGCCGATGGTCGCGAAGTCGATGACGCCGTCGCCCATCATGCCGCGGGACAGCAGCGCATCCGCAGCGATCGGCAGGTTGAAGTCGCACACCTGGTAGGAGGCGATGCGGTTCTCGCGGCCGGCACGTTCAATCTGCGCCTTCAGTTCCGGATCCCACCAGACATGGAAGGTATCGACGGCGACGCCAACAGCCTTTGCGTCGTACGGCGCGGCGAGATCGAGGGCCTGCCCAAGGGTTGAGATGAGCGCACGGTCTGCGGCGTACATCGGGTGCAGGGGTTCGAGCACCAGTCGCACGCCATTCTCGGAAGCGAACGGAACCAGTTCCTCGAGCCGGTCTGCAACGCGCTGGCGAGCAGCCACCACGTCCTTCTCACCCGGAGCAAGCCCGCCGACCACCAGGAATAGCTCCTGCGTGTCCAGCGCTGCTGCCTCGCGGACAGCTTCGAAATTGTCGGCGAGGGCTGCGGCCTGCCCTTCAGCGTCGGCCGCGGTGAGGAAGCCCCCGCGGCAAAGCGAGGATACCCGGAGGCCTGCGTCCTTGATGAGCTTGGCTGCCTTATCCAGGCCGGCCTCGGCCACGCGGTCACGCCACGGTCCGATCGCGGGGATGCCGGCGCGGGCACAGCCATCCACGGCCTCGGCCAGGGTCCACTTTTTGGTGGTGGCGCTGTTGAGGGAGAGTCGTGAGAAGTCGCTCATGCGCCCACTCCGTTGATCCGCAGGAAGTCAGACATCCGGAACGCGGCCAGCGACGGATCCTTCAACAGGCCGGCTTGGTCGGCCAGTTCGAAGGTCTTGGCCAGATGCAGGACGGAACGGCCGGAATGCAGGCCGCCCACCATTTGGAAACCTGGCTGCTTGCCGTTGAGCCAGGACATGAAGGCGATACCGGTCTTGTAGTAGAACGTGGGTGCGCTGAAGATGTGCTTTCCGAGCTCACGGGTGGAGTCCAGGATCGCGCGTCCTTCGGCGCCTTGACCGGCGTCGTACTTCTGCAGGGCCACCGAAGCGGCAGGATAGATGGCAGCGAAGATGCCCAGCAGCGCGTCCGAGTGGTGCGTCGCGTCGCCGTCGATCAGCTGCGGGTAGTTGAAGTCGTCGCCCGTGTAGAGGCGGACGTTTTCCGGAAGTGCCGCGCGCAGGGCGACCTCATGCGAGGCATCCAGCAGCGAAACCTTGACGCCATCAACCTTGTCCGAGTGCTCACGGATCAGGCTGAGGAACGTTTCGGTGGCCACGGAGACGTCGTCGGATCCCCAGTATCCGGCCAGTGCGGGGTCGAACATGGTGCCGAGCCAGTGCAGGATGACGGGCTGATCCACTTCCTGCAGGAGCGTCGAGTAGACGTGGAGGTAGTCGTCTGCACCGTTGGCGACCTTGGCCAGGGCGCGGGACGCCATGAGGATGACCTTGGGGCCGGCCTCACTGACGACGGCGATCTGCTCACGGTAGGCGTCGATGACGGCTTGGATACCAGCTGCGCCCTCGGGAAGTGCAGTGATATCCAGCTGATCTGTGCCTGCGCCGCAGGAGACGAGGTCGCGGACGGACTTGCCGGTGATGGCGGCGTTACCGGCCGCAACAACGGACGCTGCCTCGGCGCCGGTGCGCTTGATGAGCTGCTGGGTGGCTGCCCAGTCCAAGCCCATGCCGCGCTGCGCGGTGTCCATGGCGTCAGCGACACCCAGGCCGTAGGACCACAACTCGTGCCGGTAGGCCAACGTGGCGTCCCAGTCGAGCTGCGCCGGTGCGCCGGGAGTGTTGTCCGCAGCGACCTCGGGGATGACGTGGGCTGCGGCGTAGGCGCGGCGGGCGGTCAGAGGCGCGGTCGGCTTGGCCCACGATGTGGCTGCCTGAAGGCGGTACTCGCGGGTGCCGCCGTCGTTGGTGGGAAGGATTAGTGACGTCATTAGAGGGTGATCTCCGGGATGTCGATGGTGCGGCGCTCGGCGGAGGACTGCAGGCCGAGCTCGGCCAGCTGGACGCCGCGCGCTGCGGAGAGCAGGCCGAAGCGGTGCTCGCGGCCGGCCACGACGTCGCGCAGGAATTCTTCCCACTGCAGCTTGAAGCCGTTGTCCAGTTCGGCGTTGGCCGGAACTTCCTGCCACTGGCTGCGGAACGATTCGGTGACGGGCAGATCCGGGTTCCAGACGGGCTTGGGGGTGTGGGCGCGCTGCTGCGCAACGCACTTGTTCAAACCGGCGACGGCGGAACCGTGCGTGCCGTCGATCTGGAACTCAACCAGTTCGTCGCGGTAAACGCGGACAGCCCAGGACGAGTTGATCTGGCCGATGACGTCGTCGCCGCCCGGGGTTTCGAGTTCGAAGATGCCGTAGGAGGCGTCGTCAGCGGTGGCCTTGTATTCCTTGCCGGCCTCATCCCAACGTGCGGGGATGTGCGTGGCGGTCTTGGCATTGACGCTCTTGACCTTGCCGATGATGCCCTCAAGGACGTAGTTCCAGTGGCAGAACATGTCGGTGGTCATTCCGCCGCCGTCTTCCTTGCGGTAGTTCCAGGACGGACGCTGTGCAGCCTGGACATCGCCTTCGAAGACCCAGTATCCGAATTCGCCACGGATTGAAAGGATGCGGCCGAAGAAACCTTCGTCCACCAGGCGGCGGAGCTTGACCAGGCCGGGGAGGTACAGCTTGTCGTGCACAACGCCGGCCGTGACGCCGGCTTCCTTGCCGATCTGTGCAAGCTCGATGGCCTCTTCGAGGGTCTCTGCCGTGGGCTTCTCGGTGAAGATGTGCTTACCGGCGCGCATGGCCTTCTTCAAGGTTGCGGCGCGGAGGCTGGTCATGGAGGCGTCAAAGATGATGTCCACGGTGGGATCGGCGATGACTGAGTCGAGGTCCGTGGTCCATTCGGAAACCTTGTGGAGTTCGGCGAGTTCGCGGATCTTGGCTTCATTGCGGCCAACGAGGATCGGCTCGACCTGAACCTTGGTGCCGTTTTCGAGGGTGAAGCCGCCGGCGTCGCGGATGGGCAGGATGGATCGCAGCAAGTGCTGGCGGTATCCCATACGGCCGGTAATGCCGTTCATGGCGATGCGGATCGTCTTTGTTTCGTAGCCCATGTTTTCTCCAGTGCCTTGTGTGCCGGTCGCTCTGCGGATGCCGGTGCGTGCAGTTCTTGATGTGGGAAAGCGCATTCCCGCTGCAATCGATCATGCACCATGGCGCGCCGTGTTGGCAAGCGCTTTCCCAAAAATGGTGGAAGACTGCCATAATTTTCTTAGCGCCAGTCCCGACGCTTGCAGAAAAGGAGGGCCCCCGTGGCCGCCAGCACACTGAGTGAAGTTGCCCGATTGGCCGGGGTCTCCCTTGCCACGGCATCCCGAGTCCTCAACGGCTCGTCCCGTAAGCCGGCTGAGGATATCGCGGAGCGCGTCCGCGATGCTGCCGACAAGCTGGGCTACGTCCCGAACGCGCAGGCGCAGGCGTTGGCGAAGTCGAGCTCAGGATTGATCGGCCTCATTGTTCATGACATTGCCGACCCCTACTTCTCCGCCATCGCCCGTGGTGTCCAGGAAGCAGCCCGCCAGCAAAACCGCATGGTGTTGCTGGCTAGCACATCCGGCGCCGCGCAGGACGAAAAAGAAGCAGTGGCCGCGTTCGCCGCCCGACGCGCCGACTCCATCGTGATCGCCGGCTCGCGATCCGTGCGCGCCGAGGACAAGCAAGGCAACATCGAACTGGCCGCCGAATTGGACCGCTACTGCCGGAATGGCGGACACGTGGGGGTGGTGGGCCACCCCGTGGTTGGCGCCTCCAGTACTGAGGGCTACCACGTAGTTGAAGTCCCCAATGAAGAGCTTGCTGCAGGCCTCGCTGCGGAATTGGCCGCTACGCATGATGGTGAATTCCTGATCGTGGCGGGTCCCGAAGGGCTGTACACCTCCGATGATCGGGTCCGCGGTTTCCAGCGGGGCCTCACAGATGCTGGGAGGCCCGCAGCAGAGATCATCCGCACCGGCTTCAACCGTGCAGGAGGATACAACGCCGGGCCCGCACTCGCCGAGCGGATCAAGGCCTCTAAAGAACGGCTCTGCATCTTCGCCGTGAACGATGTCATGGCCATAGGCGTTACCGCTGCGCTCCGGCCCCAAGGCGTATGGATTCCCCGGGATGCCACCATCGCGGGTTTTGACGACATCGAAACCCTCCGCGACTTCCGCCCGGCCTTGTCCACAGTGCATCTGCCGCTGGAGGACATCGGACGGCTCGCGGCCGGTGACCCTGACACCCCGCCGGTCAGCGGCGCGGTGAAGCTCCGCCGCAGCACCGAAACTCCGGTGGAATCGCAAGTTTGACCGGGTCAGAAGGCATAACCGTCGTGGACGCCAAGGCGCCCCGGGCCCTCACGGTGATTCCCGCCGTCGGACATTCCGCCCAAGTTGAGACTTCAACGATGGTGCCAGCCGTCCTGGTCCTTCCCGGCGGAGGCTACGCGAAGACGGCAGACCATGAGGCCGAACCCGTGGCCGAATGGCTTGCTTCGCTGGGGATCCATGCTTTTGTACTGCGTTACCGGGTGGCACCGGACCAACATCCTGCGCCCTTGGAGGACGCCAAGCAGGCGATGCTGTGGATTCGGAATGGTGATCATGGTTTGAATGTCGATCCAGCGAGGGTGGGGGTCCTCGGCTTCTCTGCCGGTGGACACCTTGCGGCTACCTTGTCTGTACGGGTGCCCACCGCGGATTCTGCATTGGATGTTTCCGGGGCCGTGCCGGACCTTAGCATCCTCTGCTATCCGGTGATTTCCTTCGTGGATTCCGTGCATCAGGGGTCCGCGGACAACCTTGCCGGCGTGGGTGCCGCACCGCAGGTGCTGCGGGAGCTGTCAGCGGAACTGCACGTCTCTTCGGCCACGCCGCCCGCATTCCTGTGGCACACCGCCGACGACGAATCCGTCCCCGTCAGCCACAGCCTTGCCTATGCAGGTGCGCTGAGTCGGGCCGGTGTTCCGTTGGAGCTTCACGTCTTCCCCAGCGGAATTCACGGGATTGGCATGGCGCTGGAAACGCCCGGCGCCAAGCAATGGACTGAGCTTTGTGCCGCCTGGCTTTGTCGGATGGGGTGGACTGCCTGACGGCTTTAGTCACGCGATGTCGTTGCTAGTCCTCGCCCAAAGTGATCGTGTGCAGGAAAGCGGCGTCGTTGAGGACGTTGTCCGGCAGGTCGTCCTCGACGAATTCCAGCATGATGTCCATATCCTTGCCGTTGCCCCGCAGGACATCCGTGACGGTCTGCCACAGCAGCTTTCGGTTCCGTAGCGGAAAGCGCTCGGCTTCGGGTCCCCAAGAGAAGCAATGAACGCCCGCCAGGTGCGGCAAGACTTCGTGGAGGGACTCAAGCGCCTGCTTGTCCGAAAGCCCGACGGCGGGCTGCCAGTAGGTGCCGACGTTGGGGTGATTCACCCGGTTCAGTAAGTCGAGGGTGGTGGCAGGGGAGTCGGTAAGGGTGTTGCCGTGGTACTCGAAAGCGATGGCGATGCCGCGGTCGGCCGCCATATCGGCAATTCGCCGGGTATCTTTGACCACCGCATCCCAGTGACCCTCATTGGCCTCGGCAGAGCCAAGTTCCCCGGCCCACACTCGGATCCTTGGAGCGCCCAGAGCTGTGGCAAGGTCCAACGCCCGCCCAAAATCGCCGAACGCGCCGCAGCGGTAGTAGGAGCCGAGCGAGAGGACGGCGAGTCCGGCAGCCACCGTGGCTTCCTTGGCGTGCGCCGCTGACTCGGAATCGCCGACGTGCACATCGGTACCCCACTCGATCCCGGCCAAGCCTGCGTCCGAAGAAATTCGGACCACATCGTCTATCCCGTGCGAGCGGAGAGTGACGGAGCAGATGCCGGGCGTGAGGTCAGCCAGAGTCGTGAGGTCGATCATGGTCACAGGATATCGGGAATGCGCTTACCCAGTAAGGGCGTATCGCCTGTTGAACACATCCATACCTACTTCCCGCCGTTTGCACCCCTTACGCCCCAAAGGCCGCACCCGTTCCCGCCGTGCGCACCCCTTGAGCACTAAGGCCGCACCCGTTCCCGCCGTGCGCACCCCTTGAGCACCAAGGCCGCACCCGTTCCCGCCATGCGCACCCGAGGTTACTGGTGCAAACGGCGGAAAATGCAGCGAACGCCCCAAGTCAGCCATGACCATGGCCGCGCTTCTACAGATCGATCCAGTATCTTCGGATCGATTCGGTGACACCAAGCTCCGGGGCAAAACTCTCTGGAGTGCGGACGCTCTCAAGGATGCCTCCGCACGACTCGATGGTGCGGGCGGATGCCACATTGGGCTGCTTGCAAGTCACCAGGACGCGCTTCATTCCGAGCGCGCGTCCTTCTTCCATGGCACCCTTCAGGGCAAACTTGGCGAGGCCGTGGCCTCTTGCGCTTGGCCTTATTCCGTAGCCGATGTGACCGCCTACTTCGGTCAAGTATTCGTTTGCGAGTGCGTGCCTCAGGCTGACGGAGCCCAGGTAGGTAGCATCCCGAACCACCCAAATGGTGCTTTGGTTGGCCAACCCCTCGGGCGGCCGGAAGCTTTGCCTGGGCAATTCATGCAGTACTTCAACCCATTTCGCGAAGTCACTGCTGTCGCGAAGATCCAAGTCGTATTTCGCTGCCACAAAGGCCGCAGAACCGTCTTGGTCGAGGGTTCCCCACTCGTCAAAACTTTCCAGCCAGGAGGTATGGAAACTTGCCGACGGCGTAGTGAGCTTGTGAATCATTTGGTGAGCCTACTACGCACGCCCGCTAGTTCGACTTGCTCAGCGTCCTGCCCATGATGGCCTGCGTGAGGGCATCGATGACTTCGGCGTTGGCCAACGGATTCCGGATCAGGGTGAAATCGACGTCGCCTACAGGCGGCAGCCCGAACCGCTGCGTAATGACCTTCAGGTCCTCGGGCACCAGCGACGCCGGCATCACTGCAACTCCGATGCCGGCACGCACGGCCGCGAGCACTCCACTGATTTGCTTGGTGCTGCACGTGATCCGCCAGGTCCGGCCTTCGGCTTCCAGCGCATCAATGGCCAGTTTTCGGCTCAGGCTTGGCGCGGGGTAGGCGATGAGGGGGACGGGTGCCCCGGGTTCCAGCACGGTCTGCTCGACGCCGACCCAGGCGAAGTTGTCGTGCCGGACCACCGTGCCTTCCTTCGCCCCGGCCACCCATTTCACGAACACCAAATCAAGCTGGCCGGCATTGAGTCGTTTGTAGAGCTGGTCGCTTTGGCTGACGGTGAGCTCCAGGTTGATCTGGGGGTACAACTGCCGGAACTCGCGGAGGATCCGGGGGAGGCCGGTAATGGCGAGGTCGTCGGCGGTGCCAAACCGGAGGCGACCTCTCATGGCCGAACCGGAAAAGTAGCGGGCGGCGGAGTCATGGGCGGCGAGGATGCTGCGGGCAAAACCGGCCATGGCGTCGCCGTTGTCGGTGAGCCGGACCTCGCGCGTATCGCGGGCAACCAGCACCCGCTTGGCAGCGGCCTCAAGCTTGCGGACATGCTGGCTGACGGTGGGCTGCGCGAGCCCAAGGCGCTCTGCGGCCTTAGTGAAACTCAGCGTTTCTGCGACGGCCAAAAAGGAACGTAGCTGGACAGGTTCGAACACGGAACTCCTAAAGCGCAGGTCAACGCCGGGCCGGAGTACTGCGCCGATGAAGAGAGCTCATTGCGTTCCGCAATGCTAGTTATAGGCGCAATACGCTTCCATAATTGCTGCTCGCAACCCTAGCGTTAAACGCATCCCACCGAAACTCTCCATCCGAGGACTACCTTTGGCACCCCCACCGCCTTCAGCGGCAAACGTCAGCCAGCCCGTCATCGATTCCCTATCCGCACCTCAGCCCGCGGACACCGTCACCCAGCCACTCGCCGTCGTGAGTGAAAAGCTGCCCTGGCGGCATACCTTCATCTCCCTGAAGGTCCCCAACTTCAGGATCTTCGCGATCGGCCATTTCATTGCGGTGATCGCGATCTGGATGCAGCGCATCGCCCAAGATTGGATGGTGCTGCAGCTTTCCGGTTCCGTCACCGCCGTAGGAATTACTGTGGCATTGCAGTTCATGCCTTCACTTTTCCTTGGCCCGTGGGGCGGCATGATTGCCGACCGCTTTGCCAAGCGAAAAATCCTCATCATCTGCCAATCCGCGGCGGCTGTGCTCGCGGCCGTGTTGGCGGTGCTCTCCCTGAGCCAACGCGTTGAAGTCTGGCATGTGTACGTCATTGCTCTGGTCTTGGGTTTTGTGACGGTCCTGGACCAGCCGGCCCGGCAAGTGTTCGTCAACGAGCTCGTCGGCCCCAAATACCTCCGGAATGCCATCAGCGTTAACTCCACGACGTTCCAGCTCGGCGGACTAATTGGTCCCGCCTTGGCCGGTGTGCTGCTCACCGCCGTGGGTGCCGGATGGGCCTTCGCTGCGAACGCCGTGGCGTGCTGCTCCACTGTTGCGATGCTGATGATCCTCCGCAAGGACCAGTTACACCTCAGCCAGCCGACCCCTCGCAAGAAGGGAATGCTCCGCGAAGGACTCAACTACGCGCTCAGCAAGCCCACTATTTACTGGCCGTGGTTGATGGCCGGCTTCGTGGCAGTTTTCGCCATGAGCCTGCCGGTGCTGCTGGCCGCGTTTGCGGACCACGTGTACGACGCCGGCGCCGGAGGCTACGGCCTGCTCAATGCGATGGTTGCGCTCGGTGCACTGACTGGCGCTGTGGCGTCCACCCGCCGTCGTCAGCTGCGGTTGCGGTCGGTGGTGACGTCCGCCGGGTTGTATGGCTTGATGCTCTGCGTCTCTTCGCTCATGCCAACCATGGTCTGGTTCAGCGTCACCATGGTCCTCGCCGGATTCTGGTGCCTCATGTTCCTCACCGCGGCCAACCAAATGGTGCAGACCAGCTCCAACATGAGCATTCGAGGCCGCGTCATGAGCCTGTACCTCGTGGTGCTGATCGGTGGGCAGGCAATCGGCGGCCCCATGATGGGTTGGCTCGCCGAGCACCTCGGCCCGCACCTGGCCGTCCTGATCTCCGGTGGGGTGCCGGCCATCGCGGCTGCGGTAGTCGCCGTCGTACTGGCCCGGAAGTCATCCCTGCACATCAAAGTGGACCTGCGCGATCGGCGTCGGGTCCTGCGGATCGTGCAGGAGCCGCAGACGGTTTAAAGAGAATGAAGCGCCCCCGGCAGCCGGGGGCGCTTCATTCTTTGTGGACTATCTTGGCTGAAGCTGTGCCACAGGCAGGTGCGGGTACTCCGTTGAGCGTCCCTGGAACTCCAGGACGTCCGGATTGCGGATAACACCTTCACGGATCTCAATGGCACGTGAGACGGTCTCGTTGGCATCCCAGCCCTGCGGTCCCGCCACTACGGTGTCCAGGAACGGAAGCAGGGCTTCGCTGATCTCCCAGCTGGCCGAGTTCCAAAGGTATGACGGGCTGTGGTCAACGGCGTAGTAGTTAACGTGCCCGCCCACACGGAACATGGGCTGGTGGAACGTGGTGGTCCGCGCCCAGCTGAAGCCCATGCCTTCGTCGCAGGACACATCAACGATCAGGCTGTCCGGCTGGAATTCCGCCAGGTCCTCCGTGCGGAGGTAGGTCAGCGGGGCGTTCGGGTCCTGCAGGGTGCAATTGACCACGATGTCCGCCGCGGCCAGGAACGGCGCCAAGGGCTTGCGTCCCTTATCCGTGATGACTTCGCTGAGGAACGGCGCCTTGCTGTCATGGTCGAACTGCACGATCCGCACTGAATGAATCGGGGACCCGACGGCGGCGACGCCCCGGTTGGTGAGCACTTGGACGTCGTGGACGCCGTGGGCGTTGAGCGCGGTGACGGCACCACGGGCGGTGGCCCCGAAACCGATGACCACGGCGCTAAGGCGTCGGCCGTAATCGCCGGTGGAACCAGTCAAGGCCAGTGCATGCAGCACGGAGCAGTAGCCGGCGAGTTCGTTGTTCTTGTGGAAGACGTGCAGGCCGAAGCCGCCGTCGCCCGCCCAGTGGTTCATGGCCTCAAAAGCGATGAGCGTGAGCTTCTTGTCAATCGCCAACTGGGTGATGGCCCGGTCTTGGACGCAGTGCGGCCAGCCCCACAAGGTTTGGCCGTCACGGAGTTCTGCCAGGTCTTGGGCCTGTGGCTTGGGCAGGAGGATGACGTCGTTGTTGGCGATTAGCTCCTGGCGTGTGCCGAGGCCGCCCACCAATGATTCCAGCTTGCTGTCGGGGACACCGAACCGCTCGCCGTAGCCGTACTCAAAATGAAGCTGCTGGCGTACTTCCGGAGCAATGCGTTCCAAATGCTGCGGGTGGATCGGCAAGCGCCGCTCATTGGGTTTCAGCGAAGTAGCAAGGACACCAATGCTCAGCTGGCCGCTTGGTGCGGTCACTTCTTGTTGCCGGTTGAAGGCTTCGCAGCCTCGGTGGCGGAGGACTCGGAAGCCCGCTTATCCGCTCGCTTTTCCTTGATGGATTTGCTGGATTTCTTTGACGCAGTTTGGCGCGGTGATTTGTCGCCCATGATGGCTCCCTTAGAGCGGAGCCGCGATGGCTCCTGACTCCTGACGATACACCTCCCCGGATAGCGTTGTGGTCGGAGTCACGCACGCTGTACCGCGGGCCCCTTGCTGACTGGACAGGCTGCGCCGGTCTACTGGGCTGGCTGAACCGCCGGACGGCCATGCGTTACACGGTGAGTGACACGATCCGCGGTGTCGTCCACGGTCACAACCTGTTCCACAGGCTCCAAGTAGAAGCGGGCACTGCTGATGATGCCCTCTTCTACGCCGAAGATAATGACGCCGGTCATCTCATGCGGGGTGCCGTCACGGCGTGCGCCCTTCAAATGCAACTCGGTCCACACACTGCTCCCCTTCACGCTGTGCGACAACATGCGGGCTGCGATGTCCGGTACGCCGGCGAAAAGTTGCTCCCAATTGCTGCGGATAGTGTCCCGTCCCGTGAATCCCCGGGTTGGGTGGGCCGGTGTTTCATTGACGTAACCCGGCGCGAAACACTCAGCCAGGGCTTCAAGATCATGCTTGTTCGTGGCTTCCAGCAGGCGGTTGATGACGGCGAGTGGACCCGCCTCACCATCGTCGGTGAGAGTCATTGGAGGACCTCCCGGATAGGTGGATGTACGTAAGAGTTTAGGCTTACGAGGCCTCCCGGTCGACGGGTAAGTGGCCCCCTTTGGTGAGTGCCGTCGTCGAGGGTTCACTGCGGGGTGGGGGTTCAGTCCTCGGACAAAGAAAAACCCCGGATCGCTGGACCCGGGGTTTTCTTGGAGCGGGCGACGGGAATCGAACCCGCGTATCGAGCTTGGGAAGCTAGCGCTCTACCATTGAGCTACGCCCGCACTGCCCGGGAGAAACTCACCCGAGCGAGTCCTAGCTTAGCGCAGTTGCAGGACTCCTCATGACCGGCGCACCGGATGCCTACTTGAACAGCTTCATACCATTCCAGCCGTTGCCCACCTGGCGCTGAGCGCCCCAGGCTCCGGTCCCCAGCCTGTAGTCCACGAGGTAGCCGTCCACGGTTTGGGCAGTGATGCTGCGAGTGCCCGGACCGGACAAACCGAAGCTCGGCACGAGTGCCTTCATGGTTCCCCAACCGGAGCCCACTGTGGTGGGCAAGCCAGCGAAGCCACCCCCTCCGTTGCCGGGGTAGCTGAGCAGGTGCCCGGAGGTAGTGGTGGCCAGAATGTCGTTGGCGCCGTCGGCATTCCAGTCGGCCATGGTCAGACCCATGCCCGCCCAGCCGCTTCCGATGTCCACACGGTAGGTCAATGCCCTGCCAGAGGTGTTGGGGTAATACCGGAGCCCGCCATCCGGGAAATAGCCCACGATGCCCGGATACCCCTGCGCGGCTGACCATTTACCCACAGTGATGGTCATCTTGTCCCAGTCACCTGTGCCCACGACGATCTGCGTGGAGAAAGCACCGCCGGGCCAACCCTTGAACAGGCCCAAGGTGCCGTTGTCCCATTGCGCCAAAATGTCGTAGACGCCATCAGCGTCCCAGTCCACCACGAAGGCCTGCTTCAAGCCCTGCCAGTTGGAACCGATCACCGTCGGAATGCCATAGCCGCCACCACCATGTGCAGGGTAGCGAAGCAGCCGCCCGGAGGAGTCCGCAGCAACCAGGTCTGCACCAGAGGTGATGCTCGCGTACGCGGTAGGGTTGCCGGCGAAATACTGCTCCATGGTGGGGAAGCCACGGCGTTTCATGTCGGTGGCGAGGTCCACCCCGACGTAGCGCAGGTGCCACGGCTCATAGCTGTAGCCCGTGACATTCGTGTAGCCGTTGGGGTACCGGACAATGAAGCCGTACTTGTGGGCATTCGCCGCCACCCAGATCCCAGCTGGTGTGTCCCCGAAACAGGTGCTGAGGCCGCAGGAACCATTGGCGTTCCCGACGTCAACGGCCAACCCGGTCTGATGCTCGCTGTGCCCCGGACGCGCGGAGATCAGGTCCGCCTGTGCCTGGCCGTAGATGCTGACGTAATAGGAGTAGACCTGCTGCTGCTGCGCATAGGAACGGTAACCGCTCACCACGGCCAGCCCGCCCGTGCCGGCATCAACCGCACCTTGGAACAGGCCATTGAGCCAGGCCGCAGCCTCGGCCCGCAGATACTGGCCGGAACCGCGGGCATTGACCAGGTCGCCGGGAGCGTAGCTCACAGGATTCAAGGGCCGGGACTTGTTGACCAGGACAGAGAAGTTCGCGGGGTCGCCCACAGGATCGACGCTCGGCAGTGGATTCGCAGTGGTCGGTATCGCTGCTTGCACGACGGCGGCGCTTGCGTTGGCCGGTGCCGCCGTCACGGCCGCGGTGGCTGGCACGGCTGTGGTGGCTTGCACGGCTGTGGTCGGCGCAGCCGTGGCAGGAGCCGCAGCAATGACGCCGCCAGCCACGGCCAGGCTGAAGAAAGCAGCGCAAGCCGCCAGCCGTCGTCGTGCGTTCCTCATGGAACCCGAGTGGATTTGACCTCGCATAACGCCCCCAATTTGCTTGTAGTCAGCCGCAGGCACTCTACCGGGCGCGCGGACTCCTGTCAGCAGTACCCCGGGAAAATCGTGAGATAACCATTCGGTCAAGGCTCGGCAGTCATGTGTTGCTGGCGCGTGCCGCTGACTATTCTGAAGGTGTTAGCTGCAGCGTATGGGGAACCGGGCTACGACACTCGACCGTACGCCGAAAGAGGTTTTCCATGGCATTCGCTGCCAATGAAGTGGTGATCAGCAAGGACGCCATGACCGTTTACGGATTCCTCATGGACGGGATGAACAACTCCCTGTGGCGTTCGGGTGTGCGCAGTATCGCGCTTCGCTCCGGCATTCGCGGCCAAAAAGGCGCCCTCTACCAACAGACGGTTTCCGGCCCCGGCGGCCGCCCCGTGGCCGCCGATTTCAGGATCACCGAAGCCCGCCCGGGAGCCGAAGTCCGTTACGCCGTGGTGGCCGGACCCGCGCGGCCTACCGGAGGTTTTTACCTCAGCACCGAAGGTGACACCACCCGCCTCCGGTTCGCCCTTGAGTACCATCCGAAGGGCCTGCGGAAGCTTATGAATGGCATATTCCAGAAAGCACTGGAGGGCGAAGTGGCGCAGCTGGAACAACTCAAGATTGCCATCGAGTCCCACTCGGACGTTTAGCCGCAGCGGTTGGCGCACGACGCCGGGCAGCGGTTGGCGCACGACGCCGGGCAGCGGTTGGCGCACGACGTCGGGTTGGCGCACGACGCCGGGCAGCGGTTGGCGCACGACGCCGGGCAGCGGTTGGCGCACGACGCCGACATCCGGGTTGGGTGGCAGGCTCTGCTATTGGGCGAACTTCAGTCCGCCCCAACCGATGCCGATGGTCACCGGCGTGGTAAGCCGTCCGGTGTTGAGATCCCAGTATTCAACAACTCCGTTGCGGTCCAGTCCGGCAACACCTGTCGAATCGGGTCCCGTCACGCCGCGCAGCGCCCGCAACCCCGTGTAGTCGGTCCATTCCGCACCCACTACCGGACGGGATTCCTGCTTGGGTGTGCCCAGCCCGCTGCCACGATACAGCCTGAGGGTTCCATTGGCCTCAGTGGTGAGGAGGTCCTGGAAGCCGTCGGCGTTGTAGTCCACCATGCTTAGCCTGATCGCCGGGAAGCCCGTGCCGATTGCCGCTTGGGCACGAATGTAGGCAAGGCCAGCATTCTTATAGAGGTACAGGTTGCCTCCGGAGTCCATGGCAATGATCTGGGGAAGCCGGTTGTTGGCGCACCAAGTGCCCACGGCGATGTTCAGGGTCCCCCAGCCCTGGCCAAGGGCAATGGGATCCTTGAACCCGCCTCCCTGAAGTCCCGGGTACACCAGCAGGGCGCCGTCGAGCCTTTGAGAGATCAGATCGAACACGCCGTCGCGGTCCCAGTCCGTGATGAAGAGGTCCTTGAGCCCTGTGAAGCCGACGCCGATTCTCTTGCCGCCGCCGTACCTTCCGCCACCCCACGATGGGTAGACAACCACAGAACCGTCACCGGCGATCGACACGAGGTCGGCTGCGCTCGTGATGGATGCCGCGCTCAGGTTAAGGGTGGGCGGTTGGTGTTTGCTGCCAGGTTCGCAGACACCCACAGGGTCTGTTGGCGGTGGGACTGTGCCGCCGGGGCTCGTGGTGGTCCCTGCCGGCAAAGATGTGTAGCCAAAGAAATTCACTACGCCCCACAGCGTGTAGCGGTTGGGGGTGGTCTGCCAGTTGCCGTCCGTGTACGTGATGCCGATGCCCATGACGTTGAATCGGGGATCACGCAGAAGGGCGTCGTGACCGGGAGAACCCTTCCACCACTCCACAAGCTGCGCTGCGTCACGGTCCCAGCGGACTGCGATGACTTCACCCGCGCCGTTGTTGGGGTTGAGCGCCCGGGGATCAGTCCAGAAGTTGGCGCGGTGCTGGATCACCTCACGCGTTGCGATGTTGTTGGACCAGTCTTGAGCGAGGCTGGCCACCGTTGCGTGGTACTTCACCGGTGCCAGACCGAGCGACGCACGGTAGCTGTTGATCGCGTTGAACACCGTCAAAATCGCAGCTGTGTTGCTGTCCGGGAGGAGCGCCAGAGCGCCGTTCTCCGGATCCACGTTGCTGCTCGGGCTCTTGCCCGGGAAGGGGGTGGCGGTGGGCGTAGGAGTTACCGTCGGGGTTGGTGTCGCTTCGGGCGTCGCCGTCGGGGTTGATGAGGCTGTTTCGAGTGTTGGAGCAGGGGACGGACTTCCTGTTGGTGCAGGCGTTTCAGTGGGTGGCGATGTTTCGCTGGGGGAAGTTGGTTGAGTTGGTGCCGGCGTTTCGGTTGCAGACACAGACGGACTTGGCCCGGCGGCCTGAGCGGATGGTTTTGGTTCGGCCGGAACAGTACCAACGGTCTCTTGTGGAGACGGCTCCGCTACGGGTGGCTCGGTGGCGCCGGGATCCGAGGGATTGTCAGGCCCCCAGGAAGGCCCGATGTTGGGCACGGGAGGTGGAGTCTCAAACACCGGATCTATAGCGACGGGGCCGCTGTCCGAGTCGCTTCCCGCGCCGGCGCTTGGTGTCGGCTCCGGCGTCCCGGTCACTGGCGCAGGCACTGTGGTGGGGTCCGAGGCGTTGCCAGCCTCGGGGAGGGCCGCTGAAGGTGCGGGGTCCGCCGTCGTGGTTTCCTTTGGTGCCGTCATCCCTGAAGGGACAACGGACGAAGGGGTGACCGTGGGCCCGGGGACCGTCTGCGTTGACGGGAGAATCTGGCTGGAGGCGGCCACCCCGAGAGCCAATACGCCAGCCAGCACGATAGCGGCAGGCGCAGCCATTTTTCTCACAATTACCCCGCGAATGCTCGTTGCCCCCAAGTACGGGCGCGGTTCTACATGTCCGGGAACTATAGTCCCATGGGGCGCCGCGGACAATGCATGGGGTATGTGATGCATGGGGTATTTTTGATGCTGTGCTGATCTCTGACCGCGATATTCGTGCCGAAATAGACTCCCAACGGATTGTTCTTGAACCGTACGACCCCGCAATGGTTCAGCCGTCTTCCGTTGACGTGCGGATTGACCGGTTTTTCCGGCTCTTCGACAACCATAAATATGCCCACATTGATCCCGCCGAGGAACAGCCGGAACTGACCCGACTGGTGGAAGTGGAAGGCGACGAGCCCTTCATCCTCCACCCCGGGGAATTCGTCCTCGGCTCCACGTACGAAACCGTCAGCCTGGCCGACGATATCGCTGCCCGTCTCGAAGGGAAGTCATCCCTTGGGCGCCTCGGGCTGCTGACACACTCCACGGCAGGCTTCATCGACCCCGGCTTCTCAGGTCACGTGACCCTGGAGCTCTCGAATGTGGCAACTCTGCCCATCAAGCTGTGGCCGGGCATGAAAATCGGACAGCTGTGCTTCTTCAGGCTGACGTCCTCCGCGGAGCACCCCTACGGTTCCGGCGAATACGGCAACCGTTACCAGGGCCAGCGAGGACCCACCGCGAGCCGCAGCCACCAGAACTTCCACCGGACGTCCATCTAGCCCCCTTCGGTACCGTGCATCGAGGGGTTAGGTCTCGGGACTTTGGCTTAAGAGGTCGCCCCCTCGGTTCGGGGGGCTCGCTACGCGGGCGCGCGCTCCTGTGTCCGCGGCGGAGCTCCCGGTGTTTTACGGATGGCCTTCACCACGGGCTCCACAAACCGGGCGGCCAGCGGACCAAGGATGGCCATGATCAGGACGTAGGCCGTGGCGAGTGCAGCAAGTTCGTCGGGAACGCCGCCGGAAGCAACAGCCAGGCCCGCAATGACAATGGAGAATTCCCCACGCGCAATCAGGGCAGCCCCCGCGCGGAAACGGCCGGGGACTGCAATGCCGGCCCGCTTGGCAGCCCAGAATCCTGTGAGCATCTTGGTAGCTGCGGTGATGACGGCCAGCACCAGGGCCCAACCCAGGACGGGCGGAATGGATGTGGGATCGGTGTTGAGCCCGAAAGCCACGAAGAAGATCGCCGCAAAGAGATCCCTCAACGGTTCGAGGATCCTGGTGGCGTTGTGGGCGGTGGCACCGGAGATTGCGATGCCCAGCATGAAGGCACCCACTGCGGCGGACACCTGCAGAGCTGACGCGATTCCAGCCACCAACAGTGCGAGACCCAGCACGTTCAGCAGGAAGACTTCGGAGTTTTCGCTGTGCACTGCTTGCGAGACCCGGTGCCCGTGCTTGAGGGCGATAACCAGCACCACGGTGACCACTGCAAGGGCAATTCCCACAGTCTGCAGTCCGCCCAAGAAGCCCACGCCGGCAAGGATCGCCGTGAGGATCGGGAGGTAGATGGCCATTGCGAGGTCTTCAAAAACGAGGATTGACAGCACCACGGGAGTTTCGCGGTTACCGATCCGGCCGAGGTCAGTGATCACCTTGGCGGCGATTCCGGATGACGAGATATAGGTGACGCCACCCATGACGATGGCCCCCACAAGTCCCCAACCCAAAAGCACGGCGAGTCCCGCGCCCGGAAGGAAGTTGAGGACAAAATCCATGACACCGGCCTGCCAGGAGCGCCTAAGCCCGGTGACGAGTTCCGACGCCGTATATTCCAAGCCGAGCATAAGCAGCAGGAGGATAACGCCGATCTCGCCGGAGAGATGGGCGAACTCGTTCATGCCATCCAACTTGACGAACCCGCCGGCTCCGAATGCCAGTCCTCCCACCAAGTAGAGCGGGATGGGGGACATGCCAATTCGGCCCGCTAATCGAGCAAGGAGACCGAGGCAGAAGACGACGGCCCCCAGTTCAACGAGGGCTAGTGCGAGCGGATCCATTCCCGTCAGCCGTTGCGGAGAATGTCGGCTGCCGAGTCAAGACCTTCCTGCGTGCCGACCGCTACGAGCAGATCACCGGTGTGGAGTACGACGTCGGGTGCCGGCGAGGGGACAACCTCACCTTCGCGCATGATCGCCACAATTGAAACACCACTCCGGGTGCGGATCTGCGCCTTGCCCATGGGCTGGTTGACGAAGGGTGAATCAGGGGTGATGGAGAACTGGCGGGTGACGATGCCTGGTATCTCGCGATGTTCTTCCGCCAAACGCATGGCGATGTGCTGGCCGCCCAGGAGGTTCCCAAGCGTCGATGCTTCATCCGCTGTCAACGGGATGGAGGCTTGGCACGTGTCGGGGTCGTCCCAGGTGGACACGAACAGCTCGGTCTCACCCTCGCGAAGTTCAACCACACCGATGCGACGCCCCGATGCCGTGACGAAATCCTTGCGGATCCCGAGGCCCGGGAGTTCAGTCTCATCCACGTTCATAGCTACACCCTAACTCTGTTGTATGGGTCTGGTACGGCGTTCATGCTCAGCCAGTCCTATGTAGTTAACGCTCGGGGACCACGGCTATTTCCACCTTGGCCGGTGGTTTCACTGGCAGGATCACCAACAGGCCGGCGAGCAGGACCACCATGATTCCCATGATGCCCCAGCGCTGGGCTTCACCTTCCGGGACAAGCGGTGAGGCGATGGCAATACACAGCGTGAAGAGCGTTGGTGCGAGGAAGCTGACGGCACGCCCGGTGGTGGCATAGAGCCCGAAAAGCTCCCCGGACTCTCCGTGGGGGGCAAGCCTTGCAAGATACGCGCGTGAGGACGATTGGGCCGGTCCCACGAACAAGCAGAGCAGCAGGCCGAAGACCCAGAACGTAGTGGCACCCGGCCAGTCATTTCCAAAGAAAACGTAGTCGCCGTTACCCAGGACCAGAATGGCTGTGCCTGCGACGAGGAGTCCAATCAGCGAGAGGATAATGACTGCCTTCGGTCCGATCCTGTCGTCGAGGAAGCCTCCAATGATTGCACCGACGGCAGCTACGACGTTGCCGAAAATAGCGAAGAAGATGACGTCCTTGAGCTCGAAGCCGAACGTCCCCGCGGCGATGACGCCGCCGAACGTAAATACTGCCGCCAAGCCGTCACGGAAAATGGCACTGGAAAGCAGGAAGTAGATGGTGTGGGGGCTCGTCCGATAGATGGCTCCAATGCGGCGGAACAACAACTTGTAGGACGCAATGAAGCCTAGCGACGCGGTGCTCTTCTTCACGGAAACTTCAGGAACGGCGAACATCACGGGAAGGGCAAAGATGAAGAACCACAGTGCCGAGAAGATGGCAACGAGCCGGATGTTCAAGGAGTCCTGGGTTGAAGCGCCGAACCACTCGAAGGAGGGCTGCACGAATAACTGCAGAACAAGGAGGAGCGCGACGATGCCGCCCAGATAGCCCATGGCCCAGCCAAATCCGCTGACCCTGCCGATGTTCCGGGGTGTAGAGATTTGGGCCAACATGGCGTTGTAGTTCACGCCGGCGAACTCAAAGAAAATGTTGCCGAGTGCTATCAGGCATACTCCCAGGAGCAGGAACTCCGGCTGGGGGAATACGAAGAAACAGAGTGCAGTAAGAACAGCGGTTGCGGCGGTGTTGACGCCGAGCCACATCTTGCGACGTCCTCCAGCGTCGGAACGCTGCCCGGTGACGGGAGCCAGCAAGGCAATGGCGAGGCCGGCAACGGCGAGGGCAGCACCGAGCGCGGCCGATGCCGCATCTTCTCCGCCGAACGCATTGGACGTGAGGTAAACGGTGAAGACGAAGGTGGTCATCACCGCTTGGAAGGCAGCCGAGCCCCAGTCCCAGGATGCCCAAGCAAGGATCTGTCCCTTCTTGGAAGCGACGGGTCCTGAGGCAAGCTCGGACTTCGAGTGGGAGGCTTCGGGAACTGCGGCCGCGTTCATAGCTTGAATGCTATAGCGACAGCGGAGAACGGCGGGTAGATGACAGACCGCTATGTGGAGAACGCGGCTTTAAGCCATGCGCGCAGTCGGCTTCCCATGCCAAAAACTGTCGGTTCGCCTTGATAAACTAGCTAAACCGAACCCAACGTATGACCGCCTGCTCCAACTTTTGACAATATGTTCCTGACTTTGCGGAGATAACAGTGATCACAGTTCTCGCCATCACCTTTGTAGCGGCAACTGTGGCGCCATTGATCTTCAGCAAACTCGGCAGGAACGCCTTCTACGCTCTAGCAGCGGTTCCCGCAGGCGCCTTTATTTGGTTGCTTTTCCAGTACGGCCCTGTATATTCCGGTGGTGGCATATACGAAGTCATCCCATGGATTCCCAGCCTGAAGCTTGAGCTCGCCTTCCGTATGGATCCCTTGGCCTGGGTGATGTCCTTATTGATCCTCGGAGTGGGATCCCTGGTTTTGGTTTATTGCGCCAGGTACTTCAAGAACAAGGACGCGGGCCTGGGCGGATTTGGCGCTCAACTGCTCGCTTTTGCCGGGGCCATGTTCGGTTTGGTGACCTCCGATGACCTGCTGATGCTCTTCATCTTCTGGGAGCTCACCACCATCCTTTCCTATCTGTTGATCGGCTACGCCCGCACCCGTCTGGCGGCGCGACGTTCGGCACTGCAGGCACTCATGGTCACCACCGCGGGTGGCCTCGCCATGCTTGTCGGCCTCATCATTCTGGGTCAGGCCGCCGGAACCTATCGTATTTCGGCGATACTGGACCAAGCCGGGCCGCTCATGGACGGACCCATGCAAGGAGCGGTGGCCACCGCCGTCGTACTCATCCTGGCCGGGGCGGTGACCAAATCGGCGCTCGTGCCGTTCCACTTCTGGCTTCCGGGTGCCATGGCTGCGCCGACTCCCGTGAGCGCGTACCTGCACGCTGCCGCGATGGTCAAAGCCGGCATCTACATCGTGGCGCGACTTGCGCCCGGGTTTTCTACGTCCGAGTTTTGGCTTCCCGTGGTTCTGGGGCTGGGCTTGGCCACCATGCTCGTGGGTGGTTACCGGGCTCTTCGCCAGACTGATATCAAGCTCATCCTCGCCTATGGCACGGTCAGCCAGCTGGGCTTCCTCACCATGGTGGTGGGATTGGGTCGCCCTGACGCCGCCCTGGCCGGACTCGGACTGCTGCTGGCACATGGCTTGTTCAAAGCCTCACTGTTCCTGGTAGTGGGCATCATCGATCACCAGTCCGGGACCCGCGATATCCGCAAGCTTTCCGGCGTTTTCCGTTCGTCGCGGGCGCTGGGTGTGGTGGCCGCCATCGCAGCGGCGTCCATGGCCGGTGTGCCACCCTTGGCAGGTTTCGTAGCCAAAGAGTCAGTGTTTGAAGCCTTCGTCCACTACGGCACCGGTGATGGCGCTCCAGCGTGGGGCATCTGGATATTGGTGGGTCTGGTGATCGGATCGATCCTGACCTTCGCCTACAGTGCCCGGTTCATGTGGGGCGCCTTTGCCCTCAAGCCCGGCGTGGAACCTACCCCGTTCAAGCCCATCAAGCCGGCGTTCCTGGCAGCACCGGCCATCCTAAGTTTGCTCACTATCGTCTACGGACTATGGCCGACACCCGTGGATACCTGGATCCAGCCTTACGCAGCACTGTTCGCTGACGGTCCGGCCGCGGTCGACGCCGGACACTTGGCTTTGTGGCATGGCGTCACCCCCGCGTTGGGCCTGACAGCGCTGACGTTCGCGGCCGGTGCCGCGATGTTCTACTGGCGTAACCTCGTTTCCCGTGCCCAAAGCCTGGTCCCGGACTGGGTTGACGGTGACAGGGCCTACCAGAACACCATCGGCGCGCTGGACGACATCGCGGTTTGGGTTACAGGCCGCACGCAGCGTGGTTCGCTGTACTTCTACCTTGCGGTGATCCTGACGGTGGCGTTCGCGGTCCCAATGACGGCGCTGATCGTGGCGAACAAGCCCCTGCCGGATGACATGTACTTCATCGACCCGAACTCGCCTCTGCAAGTAGTGGCAGGCATTGGCATTGTGGTGGGTGCCCTGGCTGCCGTCCGGGCCAACAAGCGTTTCCTCGCCGTGCTCATGGTGTCCGTCACGGGTTACGGCATTGCCCTCATGTTCGCCCTTCAAGGCGCCCCGGACCTCGCACTGACCCAAATGCTGGTGGAAACCATCGTTCTGGTTGCTTTCGTGCTGGCCATGCGCAGCCTGCCCGCCGAGTTGAGGGACAGGACCGGGGGAAGGCTCAGGGTAATCCGTGTGATCATTGGTGCGGCCTTTGGCATCACCATGATTTTCGTGGCGATTTACGCCATGGGCGCCCGCGTTGCCACGCCCATCTCACTGGAATTCCCGCGGTTGGCCTATGAAGGCGGCGGGGGATTGAACGTGGTCAACGTGACCCTGGTGGATATCCGCGCCTGGGATACGTTCGGTGAGATTTCCGTGCTGGCGATTGCCGCCACCGGTGTAGCCAGCTTGATCTTCGTCCGCAGCCGCGGCGACCGGATCAAGACCTCGGAGGCCGTGCCCGAAGGCAGCGTTGGGCGACGCACCGGCGTCGACCGCGACTCCCGCGACGGCGCTACCTTAGCCGTTGCGAAGAAGTTCACCGACGTCAGCCGCGATGCGTGGCTGGTTGCAGGCCGCACGCTGGCCCCTGAACGCCGCTCGATCATCTTCGAAGTAGTGACCAGGCTGATCTTCCACTCCATGATCGTGTTCTCCATCTACCTTCTCCTCGCCGGCCATAACATGCCGGGCGGAGGCTTCGCCGGTGGCCTTACCGCCGGGCTCGCACTGACAATCCGCTACTTGGCCGGTGGGCGGTTCGAGTTGAGCGAGGCAGCCACCGTCAGCGCGGGAACCCTTTTGGGGACAGGACTTGCGACGGCGGCCGCCTCCGGTGTCGTGCCGCTCTTCCTGGGCGGACAGGTGTTCCAGAGCGCCATTATCGAGTTCTGGCTGCCGGTCTTCGGTGACGTCAAGTTCGTTACCTCCACCATTTTCGATATCGGCGTGTACATCGTGGTGGTGGGGTTGGCGCTCGATGTCCTCCGTAGCCTCGGTGCCGAGATCGACGAACACTTTGAAGGAAAAGGTGCCCCGCTGGCTGAGGAAGACGCCGCCGGGCATGCTGGCCTTGCCGAGGAAGCCGCCGAATCCGCTGCGTCCGGGAAGGCAAACGCATGAGCATCAACCTGACCCTGCTGATCGTCATGGGTGTCCTGTACGCCTGCGGCATCTATCTGATCCTGGAACGCAGCCTGACGCGCGTGCTGTTGGGCTTGATGCTGCTGGCCAACGCCACCAACATCCTGATCCTGAGCACGGGAGGGTACGCAGGCCTTGCCCCCTTGTTCGACAAGGAAACGAACCCGGAGACGTACAACGATCCTTTGCCCCAGGCACTGATCCTGACGTCGATCGTCATTTCCTTCGCTGTCACGGCTTTCATGCTCGGCATCATTTACCGCACATGGGTCCTGGCTCGCCAGGATGAGATCCAGGATGACCTCGAAGACGTCCGCGTGGCCAAGACTCCCAGCTTCGATGCAGAAGACGACGCAATTGTCCCGCTGGAAACTTCCGAATTCGCCATCACCCCGGCCAGCCCTGCAAGCAAGGACAGGCCCGACGCGACCGAAACACCCAACACGGCTTCAACCCAGGAAGGAGGCAGCGCGTGAATCTCGCAAACCTGTCGCCGCTGGCTGTCCTCTTACCGATCCTGGGTGCTGCCTTGGCGTTCCTGCTGATCCGGCACCACAGCGCACAGCGGGTAGTGAGCATTGGCATCCTGAGTGCCACCCTCCTGCTCGAATGCCTGCTCCTTGTCTCCGTGTGGGACGGCGGCACTACGTCCGTCACGCTCGGCGGATGGCTGCCGCCGTGGGGTGTGGTCCTTGTGGTGGACCAGTTCTCTTCGCTCATGCTGGTGGTTTCCACCGTGGTCAGCCTTGCGGTGCTCATTTATGCGACCGGTCAGGGGATGGCCGACGGCGACCAGGAAGCACCCGTCTCGATCTTCCACCCCACCTACCTCATCCTGGTGGCAGGCGTATCCAACGCATTCCTGACCGGTGACCTCTTCAACCTCTACGTCGGTTTCGAGATCCTGCTGACGGCCAGCTACGTCCTCATGACACTGGGCGGAACCGGACCGCGCATCCGTGCGGGCGTCACCTATGTTGTGGTTTCCGTGGTGTCTTCCGTGCTGTTCCTCATCGCGATCGCCATGATCTACGGTGCCACCGGAACCATCACCATGGCCGACTTGGCCATCAAACTGGCCGAACTGGATCAAGGCACGCAGAACCTCCTGCACGTGATGCTGTTGGTGGCTTTCGGCATCAAGGCAGCTGTCTTCCCCTTGTCCTTCTGGCTTCCGGACTCCTATCCGACTGCGCCCGCTCCAGTCACCGCCGTGTTCGCCGGGTTGTTGACCAAAGTGGGCGTCTACGCCATGGTCCGCACGGAAACACTCTTGTTCCCAGGGGACACCCTCAACGTCCCACTGATGGTGGTGGCGCTACTGACCATGATTGTCGGAATTCTGGGCGCCTTGGCCCAGAGCGACATCAAACGTCTCCTGTCCTTCACGCTGGTGAGCCACATCGGCTACATGGTGTTTGGCCTCGCCATGAGTTCCGTGGCCGGGCTGGGCGCTGCGGTCTTCTACGTTGCGCACCACATCACCGTGCAGACCAGCTTGTTCCTGGTCACAGGACTCATAGAGCGGCGTGGCGGCAGCTCCTCCATTGACCGTTTGGGCGGTCTTGCCAAGCTCTCGCCATTGCTTGCCCTACTGTTCTTTGTTCCGGCGATGAACCTTGCGGGCATTCCGCCGTTCTCCGGCTTCCTCGGAAAGCTTGGGCTGCTGCAGGCCGGCGTGGAGTTGGGGACGCCCCTGGCAATCGTGCTGGTGGTGGGCGGTGTTGTCACCAGCCTTCTGACGCTGCTGGCAATCGCCCGTGTCTGGAACAGGGCGTTCTGGCGCAAACCTGAGGATGCCGAGTATCCGGACCCTGTGCTGATGACCCCAGGAAATGTGGGTGTCCTGCCCCGCACCATGGTTGGCTCCACAGCTGGCCTGGTGGTGTTCGGGGTGGCACTCACTGTGTTCGCAGGGCCGCTCTTCCGCGTAGCTGATGGTTCCGCCGGCATCATGCTGGACCGCTCGGCGTACATCCACTCGGTCTTGGGAGATTCCGTTGAGGTGCCACCGCTGGCACAAACAGACGAACCGCAGCCGGTAAAAGCACCCTCAGGTGAGGCACAGTCGGGTGATGCCAAATGAGCCGCAAACCCATTTCCTTCCGCACGGAGTTGCCGCTCCTCATCTGGTTGGTCATCGTGTGGGGCGCGCTATGGCGGGACTTCAGCCCGGGCAACCTGCTGTTTGGTGCCCTGATCGCTGTGCTGGTGGCCAAACTGTTCTACCTCCCGCCCGTGGAGCTCAGTGGCAGGTTCAACATTCTGCGCGCTATCCCTTTCGCACTGATGTTCCTCGGCAAAGTGGTGGCAGCGAGCTTCCTGGTCCTGTATCTGGCAGTAGTGAAAGGACCCGCGGTGCGTAGCGCCGTCGTCGCCGTTCCCTTGCGGAGCCACTCAGACCTGATGGTGACAGCCACCGGACACGTCATTTCGTTGATCCCGGGCTCCTTGGTGGTGGAAGTGGATCGCTCAACGTCCACGCTGTATCTGCACGCCCTCAACATTTATGAGGAAGCGGACATCGACAAGATCCGCGAGGAAACCCGAGTCATTGAGGCGAGATTGATCCGCATCATGGGCACGCGCGAAGAGGTCGCAGCCCTCAATGCAGAACAGCGTCCGGGAATGGAAGGGGCAACGCTATGAAGGAGTTCGTTCTCGTGGCAACGGCTGTGATCCTAAGCCTAGCCGCGGCAGGAGCCATTGTCCGGATTGCGATTGGCCCGTCCCTGCTGGATAGGGTGCTCGCATCGGATGTGTTGCTGGCAATCCTGGGTGCCGCCCTGGCGATCGATATGGCCATGAACAAGCACCTGAACAACTTGATGTTGTTAGTGGCCCTCGCGGTGATCGGGTTCATTGGCTCGGTGACCGTGGCCCGGTTCGTGGCCGAGCGGAGGGAGCAGAGCAATGAATCCTGATGCCACGGGTATGGATGCCGTGATCGACGCTGTCACTGCGGTGTTCCTGGTGGTGGGCGCACTGATGTCCCTCGGCGCTGCTATCGGCTTGTTGAGATTTCCGGACCTCATGAGCCGCATGCACGCGGCCACCAAGCCGCAGGTTCTGGGATTGTTCCTCATGCTGGCTGCGATCGGCCTCCAGATGCGGACCTGGTGGGTATGGCCAGTTCTTTTGGTGGCGTGGATTTTCCAGCTCCTGACGGCCCCGGTATCCGCTCACATGGTGGGCCGCTCCGCCTACCGCACCAAGCACGGACACCGCGAAATGCTCACCAAGGATGAACTTGAAGCGGTGGTGCAGCGCGCAGCTGCGGGGCAAGAGCCCGAGAGCGAGCGCTAGCAGCAGCTGAAACAGCGAACGCCGGGGTACCCGTCATGGGTATCCCGGCGTTGTTTGTGGTGTCGGAGGCCTAGACGATGTCGTGTGTCTTGGCGAAGCGCGCAATGGCGCGCTGCGTACCCCTGCTCGCCAGCACTTGGATGAGCGTGCTGACAAAGGCTGAGATCAGCGCGAACGTCAGGGCCGAGCGCAGGCTCGATTCCATGTCGTCGTTGCCTAGGGGTGGCTTGTTGCCAGTGGCCTTTTCCCACCCTTTGTTGACGAGTTTGGTACCAACGAAGCCTGCTCCGAGGCTTACTCCGGCGCCGATCAGCTTGAAGAAGAGGTTCATGACCCCAGCCTAGCTGGCTCCGGCTCGTCTCAACCGTTAGCGGCGGTTTTCGCGCTCCTTGAGGAACGCCGCCATGGAACCGACAGGTGCCAGTACCGGAACAACATCGTGCTCGGCGGACCAAACAGCATCCACGGTGGCGAACCCGGCGATTTCTTTGAGCAGGTAATACGTGGGCGGCATCAGTTTCAGGGTGCCGGCAGCCTCCGCGGCAAGAATGTCCGCCACCCGCATCCATAGTGATTGCCAGGCCTCCGTTGTTTGGTGACGGGGTTCGGCGCCGGGGGAGGGCCTGGCCACGTAAAAGTAGGTGTCGAATCGCTTGGGCATATCTGTCGGCGTGATCCAGTTGGCCCATGGGCGGAGGTCCGTGGCCTCGATGCTGAGCCCGGCTTCCTCCCTGACTTCACGGATTGCGGCGGTAAGCACCGTTCCGGCGTTCCTGGTGGCTTCGCCCCGGGCCGTGGAGATGGAGCTGTGCTGCCAGTCAACGGCATGCCTTCGGAGGAGTTCCGCGGGGTAGTCCCACCCGGACTCGTCCGCGGCATCCACCCGGCCTCCAGGGAAGACCACCATGCCCGCAGCGAAGTCCATGGTGCTAACTCTGTGCTGGACGAAAGCTTCGAGCCCGCCCGGCGCGTCACGGAGCAGGATGACGCTCGCGGCGAGCCGGGGTTCGGGCACTGGAGTGTCGCTGGCAGGGTGATCCTGTGTGGGTAGGTCCGTCATGAATTGTGCCCCTTTGCCGCGGTCGAGTCTGCTGGTTCATTCTCTCAGGTCGGTTGTGAGGCCTGGTGTGCAGGGAATGGCGTGGGGGATGGGTGTAGAGCGGGCCTCGCAACGGGCCAGGTTTGGTTGTGGGGCCTGGTGTGCAGGGAAAGGTGTGGGGGATGGGTGTAGAGCGGGCCTCGCAACGCGCCCCCGGGAGCCCTGGAACGCACCACCACTGCCGATTGTGACCGCATGCCGGCAACAGACCAACACCCGCCACAGACTCAGGTGTAAACTGAACCAGCCCATCAGGGCAGATTTGATAACGACAGGGGAGCGCCGCCGTCGGACTCTGCAGAAATGCAGGAGACGCGAGGGCGCTGAGAGTGCGGACAGCCGCAGACCCTCGAACCTGATCCGGTTAGTACCGGCGCAAGGGAGTCGAGCTTCTCAGAGTGTCCGGATCCGGACGGCGCAGGCCAATCGGATTCCGGGGAGCACTTTCCCCTCCTGTAACCTCAGGAGGCAGAAAAATGACCACGGTAAACGTGAAGAAGACCAGTTATAACTGGCGTGTTGTAGACATTGTTGTGGCGGCCTTGATCGCCATCGCGGGCGGCGTGATCTTCTGGGCATGGTCCCAAGGCGCCGCACTGGTATCCATCCCCATGAACGCGACGTATCCGCCGCTCACCGGCCTGATTGCCGGCGGCTGGATGATCCCCGCGGTCCTGGGCATGCTCATAATCCGCAAGCCGGGTGCAGCCCTGTTCTGCGAAACTGTTGCCGCTACCGGTGAGCTCATCATGGGTTCGCAGTACGGCACCACCGTGCTCATCTCCGGCGTTCTGCAGGGCCTGGGCGCCGAACTCATTTTCGCCGCCTTCCGGTACAAGAAGTTCAACCTGCCCACCGCCCTCCTCGCCGGTGCGGGCGCGGGCCTCTTCTGCGGCCTGAACGACTCCTTCCTCCCGTGGGGTTGGAACATCGCCTATGAAGCCGTCGACAAGCTGGCCTACATCACCTTCACCACAATTTCAGGTGCAGTCATCGCGGGCGCGCTCTCCTGGGTGGCCACGCGCGGCCTGGCCAAGACCGGCGTGCTGAGCTCCTTCGCCTCGCGCAAGGCCGCTTCGGAGCCCGTCTTCAGCTGATGCCGGCCACGCATAGCGGCACGGTGAGGCCTGCCGCCATCTCAGCCGAGGGCTGGGGTTGGCGGCATGCCGGCCGGGCCCACCCTGCCATTCAGGGCCTCGACCTTCGGATCGAACCGGGGGAGCGAGTACTGCTGCTCGGACCTTCGGGTGCGGGCAAGTCCACGCTCTTGCATGCCCTAGCCGGGGTGTTGGGTGATGAGGAAGACGACTCGGATGAGACCGGCTCCCTGCTGATTGACGGCGTTGTACCCCGCGAGCAGCGGGGGCGCGCGGGACTGATGCAGCAGGACCCTGAGACGCAGGTGGTTTTGTCCAGGGTTGGCGACGACGTTGCCTTCGGCGCCGAGAACCTTGCCGTGCCCCGTGACGAGATTTGGTCCCGCGTCCATGAAGCGCTCGACGACGTCGGGTTGCGCACCGCTGCCGGCAGCGGCCTGGCGTTGGATCACCCGACGGCGGCGCTCTCCGGCGGCCAGAAGCAGCGCCTTGCGCTTGCGGGCATTTTGGCGATGCGGCCCGGGCTGATCCTGTTGGACGAACCAACGGCCAACCTGGATCCTGCAGGAGTGCTGGAGGTCCGTGATGCTGTAGCGCGATGCCTGGACAAGACCGGGGCAACGCTGGTCGTGGTGGAACACCGCGTGTCCGTGTGGAAAGACCTGGTGGACAGGATTGTGGTTCTGCAGCCGGGGTCGGCTGTAGGGTCCAGCACGGCCGCAGGATCAGGGCGGGCCACGGGCGGAGTCCTCTTGGACGGCCCCCCGGACCAGGTCCTTTCCGAGGCCCGCACCATGCTGATGTCGGCTGGCGTCTGGGTGCCGGGGTACGTCCCGGCAACCCGGCAGCGGCACAATGAACCCGACGCCGCGCAGCTTCTCCTCGCGGCCCAGGACCTTGCTGTTTCGCGTGAAAAGCAGCGGCGCAAAGGCTTCAAGACCATCCCGCCCATTCCGGTGCAAACGGGCATCAGTGCACAGGTCCGGGCAGGCCAAGCATTGACCATTACGGGGCCAAATGGTGCCGGCAAGTCCACGTTCGCTCTCACGTTGGCTGGCCTTTTGGCGCCAGTGGACGGCACAGTGAGTGCCGCCGTCGAGCTTTCCGAGGGTGCGGGAATTGACCCGTTCAAGTGGAAAGCAGACCAGCTGATTTCTCGGATTGGGACGGTGTTCCAGGAGCCGGAACACCAGTTTGTCACGGGCAAGGTCCTGGATGAGTTGATGTTCGGTCCGAAGCATCTGGGTCATGGTGAAGAGCGCGTGGACGAGTTGCTGGAGCGTTTACGGCTCACACATCTGGTAGACGCGAACCCCTACACGCTTTCCGGCGGTGAAAAGCGGCGCCTCTCGGTGGCCACGGTGCTGGCCGCGCACCCCAAAGTCCTGGTGCTCGATGAACCCACGTTCGGACAGGACGCGAATACCTGGGCCGAACTGGCGTCGTTCCTTTCCGAGTTGCTGGACGCAGGGACCGCGGTGGTCTCCGTGACTCACGATCAGGAATTCAGTGCAGTACTCGGCGGAACCGAGTTGCGGCTCGGCCCGATATCGCAGGGCAGAGCAACGCATCAGGAAGCGGGTGCAGCGTGAGGGACGCACTGAACATCCGCGGAAACCACGCCCTTCTGACTCGGGCCAACCCCTTGGCTAAGTTCATGTCGGTCTTCCTGATCTCCCTGGTGCTGGCCTTGTCCATCGACTGGGTCTCTGCGTCCACCGCGCTCCTTGCGGAACTGGCTCTCTTCCCGCTTGCAGGCCTCACTATCAGGCTTCTGTGGCAGCGAGCCTGGCCCCTGATCATTGCGGCCGCGATCGGCGGCTGGAGCACCGCAATAGTGGCGGCGGACAGCGGCGCTGTACTGCTCGACGTCGGACTCTGGTCCATCAGCGAGGGTTCCCTGGAGCTGGGGCTGGGTTTCATGTTGCGCGGTTTGGCGATCGCGTTGCCGGCCATCCTGCTGATGACCTGCACTGATCCCACTGACCTGGCCGATGCCTTGGCTCAGAAGGCCAAGCTGCCGCACCGCTTTGTCCTTGGATCTTTGGCGGCGATGAGGCTTGTGGGGCTCATGGCGGAGGAATGGCAAACCATAGGGATGGCCCGCCGCGCCCGTGGAGTCGGTTCCCAGGGCAGCCCGTTCCAGCGGTTGAAGGCCACGCTTGGCCAGAGTTTCGGTCTGTTGGTTCAGGCGGTTCGGCGGGCATCCCGACTGGCGGTGACCATGGAAGCGCGCGGCTTCGGCGGTGGGCAACGGACGTGGGCGCGCGAATCAGCGTACTCACTGCTGGACGTGTGGGTGGTCCTTGGTGGGCTGGTCATCGCAGCCGGCGCAGTGTTGGCGGCTGTGGGTGCGGGAACCTGGAGCTTCGTCTGGCGCTAGCGTTTTTATGCGCTGGCGAGTCAGGCACCAAGCGTGCAGCCGGCCGGTTGGGGGCACCGGCGGCACTTCGCTTTTGGACCGCAGCTACCGGGTCCGCTGCTCCTGAATCTCATCGAAGCCTGCCCGCGTAAGGAACCCCAATTGGGCCTCCTTCTCGGCGAGCTGAATGATGGGTCCCAGCTCGAAGCATGTCGCTTCCAGCCGGCGAAGGGCCTTGGCATTGCGGGAGTCCGGCTCCACCACGATCCTGTCCTTGCCCGGCAGGGAGAACATGTACTTGATCAAGGACGTGCCCAGCTTCGGGGTGAAATGCGGAATGGGCCGCGTGGCCGGGGCCAGCAGCAGGTGCATGCCGATATCTTCCTCGCGGGCGGGGTAGGCCTCGCCGACGGGATCGTGCAGGGGCTCGTACGTCTGGAAGAGTGCCAACGGCTCCCCGTCAAGGGTGGCCAAAAACGCGTGGTGGGTCTCCAAGGAGTCAAGGAACTCGTAGATCTCCAGGACTTCTTCGCGGGAATTCTCCATCATTCCCCAGAACTTAGCGCGGGGCTGGGTGACCCATTCGAAGATGAGGTCGATGTCCTCGCTGGGAACCAACGGAACAATCCGGAGCGCACCCCATCCTTCGAGCTCTTCGGAGTAGACGGTGGTGCGGACGGAGAAGTCCTGGGTGGTGGTGGTCATGGTTTCCTTCGGGGCTGATGGGGGAGGCTGATGTTGGGGCTGATACGGGAATGGGGTGAGTCAGGGGCGTTTTGGTCCAAGGTTTCATAGCGAGGGAGCGTCTTTGGCCAGAAGCGACCAGTCAGTGACCATCGGGGCGAGTTCCCCGGCCGTCCAGAGCGGGAGTTGATCGGCGAAGTGCTCGTGTCCGGGCACGCCGGAGGCGCCGAATGGCACGATCCAGCGGCTGTTCTGCCGATCGGCCAGGTCCCAAACGTAGCGGGCTACGGGTCCGCGGAAACTCCGGTCTTCGACGCCGGGGAGGCTCTCGGTGCACAGGACACACCCGGTATCTCCACTGAGGTCGGCAGTGGGCGCCGATGAATGGAGCGGGCCGGGGAGGACATGAACGGCCAGGAGCTTGTGCCGGTCACCCCAGGCAGCACCGTTCAGCATGGATTCCTCCAACGCAGCGTCTTCAAGCGCCGCGGCAGCTTCCACTCCAACGCTGATGCCAAGCTCGGAACCGCCAGCCAGCAGGGTCTCAAGGGCGAAACCGATGCGGGACGCCACTGACAACCAGGGCCCGAACAAGGGTGAGTAGCCTGTGGGCTCATTCAATGGCGCAAGCGCGGAATGCCGTGCCAGTCGCTGGACCAGCGCACCACGCCACGCCGCGAAAACGGCAGCGTGATGACTGCCGGCCTCCATCAGGCCGTCCCAGTCCAACAGAAGGGCCCGCAAATCCTTCGCCTCCAAGGACAGGTCCTGGACGTCCATGCCGGAGAGCATTGATCGGAACATCGGCCACGGACCCAGCAGGGTGTCCACGTGGATGGCCTGCATGTCATCCACGGACAAAGGTCCGGGCGTTAGCTCCAGCAATTCCCGGATGCGCCGGGCACGATGCGCAGGTGCAAACTCCATCGCCACTTGATCACCGCCTCCTGCCGCGCGGTCGTTCGCGCTCACGGCAAACTGCTGGACCTCAGCACGGGGCAGGATCACGTACTGGCCCTCCCAGTCATGACGAGCGGAGAAGGCCGGAGCGGGAAGGCGCCGGTTGGCCGGATTGCGCTGCGGGACCAGCCCGGCAAGGAAATGCCTCACAGACCCGTGAACGTCCGCGGCCACCACACTGTTAACCGGCTCAACCCAGGCATCGAAGGCAGCCTCCACCTCGGAGACGTTCCGGCTCCGCAGCAGCGGCAGGAGGGCCTCGAAACCCAACCGCCCCTCAATCCTGGCCGGGAAGCGCAAACTGAGGGCGCCGCCGTCGGGCGTTTCCGAGATGACCGGACCCCGATCGGTCTCGATAATCTCAACGGACACAGCCTCGCCGTCGCGGACGCGGATGGTTTCGAAACTCACGACGACGGGTTCCCAGCCTTCCGCTCCGCGCGCCTCGATGCGCTCACCCGTGAAGTCGCTGACCCGGCGCAACTCCTCGATGAAAAGGTCCTGGTAGTCGGCCATGGCGTTGGTGATGGCCCAAGCGGTGCTGCCTGTATGGGCGAAATGGGGGAGGCCGGGAACACCGGGGAACGCGAATCCGATCGCATCGAATTCCGGGCAGGCGAGCCGTATTTGCTGGTAGACGCCGGGCAGCTCCATGAGGCGGTGGGGGTCGCCGGCAATCAAGGGAAGTCCACTGGTCGTCGTCGAGCCATGCGCTGCCCAAGCGTTGCTGCCTGACCAAACCGGTGCTTCGATGCTGAATAGGCTCACGGCGTCGTCCCCAAGGGTCCGCGCGACGTGGGCCCGGAACAGCTTGTTGGGGAAAGTGGAAAACAGGATGTGGTGCACCAGGAAGACGCCGAGCGGAGTCCACGGATTCCAAGGCTCGGGTAGGCTGCCGGATTCTTCGAACTCGGGCCCACCACGTCGGCCGTCTGCCAGGGCCTGGTTGATGCCCGCCACGTAGTGTCCGCACCAGCGCTGAGTGGCGGCGTCGAGGTTCTCAAAGCAGCGACGTGCGGTGTCATTCAGCCGGGCTTGGCGGGCGAACCGATCCCAGACCACCACGTCGGTGCCCAGTACCTCGGCTGCGCGGCCTTCCGAGCGCCACCGTTCCAGCTCGATCTGCCATGAGCGGTCCTTGGCTGCATTCACGCCTTGCAGAAAGGCGAGTTCATCGGCGGAATCAGCCCACAAATGCGGGATTCCCCACTCGTCACGGTACGCTCCGGGGCCGCCTGCCGGGGCGGACGTGGGCGTCTGGGCAGGCGTCATAATCTCTGGCCGCTTTCGAGCTTAGGTTAGGCTTACTTAAGTTCAAGATAAATGGCTTTGGCCCCGTTCACAAATCGTGGACATTCGTGAAGGAGTGTTGCTTGAAGCGCAATTGGGAAAGCGTCGTCCTCAAAGTCATGGGCGCCAAGGACTTCACCCTGGAGGTCACGGGGCGGGAAGAGATCACCCCGGACTTCCTGCGCGTGCACGTGCGTGATGGGGGACTGCTGGAGCGTAGCGGCCTGCACCCCACTATGTGGATCCGTCTCTGGTTCAACGATTCCGGTAAGGCCCACCAGCGTGCCTACACGCTGGTCAACGCCTCCCCTGCGGATGGTACGTTCAGTTTGGACTTCGCGATGCACCACGGGGTCGCGGCGGATTGGGCCCGTTCCGTCCAGCCCGGAGGCACCATTGATGCCACTGTTCAGGGCAGTTCCTTCACCTTCCCGCAGCCCGCCCCGCGTCGGATCTGGGTGGTGGGCGATCCTGCCTCCATCCCGGCAATTAATTCGCTCCTGGATGAGCGGCGGCGTGTAGCCGCGGGCACGGCTCCAGTGACCGCTTGGCTTGAATACCAGCACGACGCCGACCCCTCGCTTGAGGTGCGTACCTCCGATTCCGACGTCGTCACCTGGATTCCGCGCAAACGCGACGGTGCCGCTTTAGTGGAGGAAGTCTGCGGTGCGCTCACGGCGGACACTGTTTCCGTAGGCGAGGACTTCTTCTGGATCGCATGCGAAGCCTCAAGCACGCGGGCAATCGTCAAGCATCTGCGGAAAGAACTCGGCGTAGACAAGCACCGGATTGATGCCTTGGGGTACTGGCGGGTCTAGTTCTTCGCGGGTTATTCGCGCCAGTTGAGGAAGCCCTTCTGCCCCTCCGGCGGAGTCAGCACCACGTCGCGGCCGTACTTCTTCCTGGCGTCCGCCCCTGAGAATGCGTCCGGGACAATGCGGACCGCCTTGGTGACCTTGCCGTCTTTCAAGAAAACAAAGAGTGCCGGTGAAGCGGTATAGCGGCTCTCCTTGGTGAGGGGTTCGCCAAAGGCCTCCTCAATGTCCTTGGCCGGAGTTCCGGAAGTGACGAAACCTGCTTGGTCCCAGTCGAAGTCCGTAGCGTCGGCTAGCTTGAGTGATGTGCCGTTCTTGGCCGACTCCAGCACTTGATCGTTCAGGTGATCGTTCGTTTCGGGCATGACGGATCCTCCGAGGGAACAGGATGCCAAGGCGCAGGCCAGGACAAAGGTGAGCAAACTGGTAACGGCGACACGGAGCGCGGAAGTCTTGGGGCGGCGTCGTAAGTTGTTGGTGCTTGGAAGAGTCACGATGTAGTCCTGGATTCGTCGTTAAACTCCGGGTCCTCGCCGGGGGCGGGCTCGGCATTGCCGGCATCGCCCGTCTGGTCAGCGGGTACCTGGTTTGACGGGTGCGGCAATAGATCAGGTCCCACCACCACGGTGTCTCCGTTGTTGACGGCGTCCTCGATCAAGTCTGCAAGCTCCTCAGCACTGGCGTCCGGATTGGCAATGGCCACGTTGCGCCCAACTTCATTGTTGTACAGATCCATGGCCTCGCGGGGAGCCGGGTTTCCGGGGAGCTGCTCGTGGGCCGTGGCGTAATCCTCCGCCCAGTCAGCGCCGAACTCTTTCACCATGAGGGCATTCCAGTAGGCGTGGCGGAAGGCATCGTTCTGGTCGTCATTGCGATCTTCGCTGGGGAAGCGCTCGTCGGCAACACTGAACGCGTCGTCGTGGATGCCCTTGAAAGCGTTCAGCTCAAAGGGGCCGAGGCCATTCAGGAGTTCCGCTTCCTTCTCGGTCACCACCTTCTGGTCCACCACGAACCGCAGCGGGTCCCAGTCGCCGGGCCAGTTGGTGGTTTCGGCGTCGCTGACTTGGTACTTATCCAGGATTTCCTGGGGTGTGGGCTGGGTGGGGTCCGTGGCAGCCGCTGTCTTTATTGTTGCGTCGTTACCCGGGTTGCCGGAGTTTCCGCCTTCGGTAGACGCGCCCGACTGCTCGTCGGCATTGGTCAGCACGGACTTGGACGCTTCTTCTATCCCGCGCGAGGTCCTTTCAAGCAGGGGCCGTAGGTGGCCCTGCCAGTCGGAAGCGAAGCGCCTGGCATCTTGTCCCTGCCAGGAACTGCCCTGGGTGATCAGGAAGTCGAGTTCCCGGGCACGGCTGGTCAGCAGAGATGCTCCGCTGGCGAGCGCTTTTGATAGTGCTTTGAGTTGATCGACGTCGGCGCCGTAGAAAGGCATATTTCCCCCTGAGCTTTCCTGTACATCCTTCGCTAGCCCTCGTTGGGGCACAATGGGGAGCTCTGCCCTTGATGATATTGAGGGAAAGCGTTCAGGGAGGGTGACCGAGCGGCGTCGCTCTTTATATCGCACAGAACGGGTACGGTGTGATGTGGGCCGCTGAATCCGCGTTTTGCTCTTCACTTCTAGCTCATTTGTGATATTTTTTGGATATGACGCAACCTACCGCCGAGAATGTAGGCCTCCTGCTCCGCGACGCCCGCGGTGAAAAGGGCTGGACGCAGGGGCAGCTGGCTACTGAGCTGGGAACCAGCCAGAGTGCAATTGCCCGAATGGAACAGGGCAAACAAAATCTTAGCCTCCGGATGATCGAACGCCTTGAAGCCATCTTCGGACGCTCCATCGTCAAAGTGGGCAAGCCGCAGATGACCCACCTCCGCGTGGAGGGTGGCCGGACCCTCTCCGGCGAAGTGGACGTCAACAGCAGTAAGAATGCCGGCGTCGCCCTCTTGTGTGCCAGCCTGATCAACCGCGGAACCACCACTTTGCGTCGGCTGGCACGGATCGAGGAAGTCAACAGGATCGTCGAAGTATTGACGTCCATCGGTGTGGAATGCACGTGGCTCAACGGAAGCGACCTCCGTCTCCGCCGCCCCGAGGTCCTGGATCTCGAATCCATGGACGTTGACGCCGCCCGACGCACACGCAGCGTCATTATGTTGCTCGGTCCGCTCCTGGACGAAACCAGCGAATACCTGCTGCCCTATGCAGGTGGCTGCGATCTGGGGACGCGCACGGTGGAACCGCACATGCAAGCGCTTCGCCAGTTCGGCCTCGAGGTGGAAGCGAAGTCCGGTTTCTACTCCGTGACTGCACCTCCTGGCGACGAACTCCACCGTTCCTTCGTTCTGACCGAACGCGGCGACACCGTGACGGAGAATGCCATCATGGCGGCAGCCCACCGTGAGGGCACCACCATCATTCGGAACGCCAGCCCCAACTACATGGTGCAGGACCTCTGCTTCTACTTGCAGGGCTTGGGCGTGGACATCGACGGTGTCGGAACCACCACGCTGAAGATCACCGGACGCTCAGCCATTGATGTAGACATTGAGTACTTCCCGTCTGAAGACCCCATCGAGGCAATGAGCCTCATCACCGCAGGGATCGTGACCAACTCCGAGGTCACCATCCGCCGGGTTCCCATCGAGTTCATGGAAATCGAGCTAGCAACCCTGGAGCAGATGGGCCAGAACCTCGAGATCTCCGGCGAATACATGGCGCGCAATGGTCGTACCCGGCTGGTGGATGTAACTACCAAGCCCTCCGAGCTCCGTGCCCCGCAGGACAAGATCCACCCAATGCCCTTCCCGGGCCTGAACATCGACAACCTGCCGTTCTTTGCAGTGATTGCAGGCAATGCCGAGGGCCAGACCATGATCCACGACTGGGTCTACGAGAACCGTGCCATCTACTTGACGGAGCTCAACAAGCTGGGCGCCCAAGTGCAGCTTTTGGATCCGCACCGGATCTACGTGAATGGGCCTACCAAGTGGCGTGCCGCTGAGATCGGCTGCCCGCCGGCCCTGCGACCTGCAGCCTGCCTGCTCCTGGCAATGTTGGCGGCTCGGGGAACCTCCGAGCTCCGCAACATCTACGTGATCGAGCGCGGCTATGAGGACCTCGCCGAGCGCCTGAACACCATTGGTGCGAAGATCGAGTACTTCCAGGACTAGGGCCTGCTGCCTTTCGGCTCGCCGTTTTCCGCCATTTGCTCCAAGTAACTCTGGTGCGAAGGGCGGGAACGGGTGCGAAAAAGTCACGGAGACATAAGCCCCTGTCCTCACCAGCACTCCTGACGCAGAATGAAGCATGCGGACTTTCGGGGTTGAGGAAGAACTGCTCATCGTTGATCCTGTGACGGGCGAGCCCTTGGCCCTCGCGGACGCGCTGATGGCGGGCCATGATGAACCCGCAACTGCCACAGGTCTCAGCCACGAACTCAAGCTGGAGCAGATCGAAACCCAGACCCGGCCGTGCCACGGCTACGACGACCTCCTGCACCAGATACGTCGCGGCCGCACCATGGCCAATGATGCCGCCCGTCAGCACGGAGCACGGGTGGCTGCGATAGCCACGTCTCCACTGGCCTCGAATACTCATACAACTCCGGACCCCCGGTATGCCGCAATGCTGGATCGCTTCGGCATCATTGCCACGGAGCAGCTGACGTGCGGATTCCATGTGCACACCTCGGTGGAGTCGCCCGAGGAAGGCGTGGTGGTATTGGACCACATTCGGGACAAACTCGCCGTCCTGACAGCCCTAACCGCCAACTCGCCTTACTGGCGGGGGCTACCCACCGGTTTTGATAGCTACCGCACCCAGGCCTGGAACCGCTGGCCGACGTCCGGCCCTTCCTCAGTCTTTGGCTCCCTTACTGCTTATCGACGCATCGTGAAGCGTCTCTTGGATACGGGCGTGATCATGGATGAGGGGATGATCTACTTCGATGCCCGCATCTCCAGGAACCACCCCACTGTGGAAGTCCGCGTCGCCGATGTCTGCCTTCGTGCTGAGGACGCAGCTCTTATGGCGGTGCTGGTGCGGGCGTTGGTGGAGACGGCTTCCTTGGAAATGCTCGACGGCGTGGAACCCACCGCGGTGCCCACGGCACTCCTGCGGATGGCGAGTTGGCAGGCCAGTAATTCGGGTCTGCGCGGAGATCTCCTGGACTTCGGTGACTTCCTGCCCCAGCCAGCTGCGGACGTCGTGTGGGCGTTGGTTGATTACCTGAGCCCGGTCCTTGACGACCAGAATGAGTTGGAGCTCGTCAAAGCAGGGATTTCCAACTTACTGGAGCGGGGCAATGGTGCACATGAGCAACGGGAAGCCGCTGAACGCTACAACAAAAGGCAGCGCGACGGGCAAACCCAGACGGGAAGTCCACCAACCAAAGAAGCTTTGGCCGCCGTCGTCGGACATGCTGCGAAGGTGACCGTGCGCGGCGCTGCCGCCGATGCCCACAAGGATCCCTCGCCCATGCTGACCCGGGTCAGGCGGCCCTAGGCTTGTCGGCTTCCGGCTCTTCCCAGGCCATCAGGTAGGCGCCGACGGCCCCCTCCACGAGGTAGAAAAAGAGCGGGGGGATGTCCTTCTTGGCCAGAAGGACGGCTCCGTAGATGGGCGCGGCGGCCGCAGCCGTGACCGCGATCCATCGTTTGGCAGGTAAAGAAAGAAGGCTCCCGCCGAGCGCAGCCAACGCCACAACATGCAGCCCGGAATACGCCAGGAACGGAGCGCTGGAACCGCGGCGGTAGGCGAACCCTTCAATGTCGGAAGCCCGCCGGGCAACGCTGGAGACGAAGAGCGGTGCACCGGCCAGCAGCGCGGCCGCCGCGGCGTAGGCCCACTTCTTTGCCCGTCTGCGTGGAATGCCCGAGGCTGGGATGGCGCGGGCGAATGCCGCGAATCCCACAGGCACTGCGACGGTCCCGGCGGCGGTAATGTGCTGGCCTGTTATCCAGCCGCGCTGGCCGGCTTCCAGCATCCGAAGGCGCTCGTCGTCGTCAGGGGTGATGTAGACGCGTGAGACCGGCGAAATTCCGATGAACCACATCGCCGTGCCGGCAACTATTACTGCTCCGGCACGGCGATAGGGATGGTTCCCGCTCATGGCAGCAAGGTTAGACCTGTTTGAGTGCCTTCTCCAGATCCAAGATGAGGTCGTCCACGTCTTCAAGCCCGACAGATAGGCGAACCACGCCATCGGAAAGCCCGATCGCCGCACGGCCTTCCGGCCCCATGGCCCTGTGGGTGGTGGTGGCCGGATGCGTGATGAGGGACTTTGAATCACCGAGGTTATTGGAGATGTCGATGACGCGGAGGCCGTCCAGCAAGGCAAACGCTGCCTCTTTGGCTGAGCGCCCGGCCGAAGGCGAAAGCTCAAATGTCAGCACGGTACCGCCGGCCTTCATCTGCTTCGCAGCGAGCTCATACTGAGGGTGGGACTTCAACAGCGGGTACTTGACCCAGCTGATGGCAGGCTGCTGCTCGAGCCACTCTGCGATCTTCAAAGCAGAAGCCGAGCTGTGGTTCACCCGCAGCCCGATAGTCTCCAAGCCCTTGGTCAGCACCCAGGCATTGAACGCCGACAGGGACGGGCCGGTGTGTCGCATGAGTTGCTTCACCGGGCCATCAATGAATTCCTTGGTGCCCAGGATCGCGCCGCCAAGGACTCGTCCCTGACCATCGATGTGCTTGGTTCCGGAGTACACGATCACGTCTGCGCCCAGCTCACCGCAGCGTTGCAGCAAGGGAGTGGCAAAGACATTGTCTACGACCACTGTCGCGCCAGCGGCGTGCGCGAGTTCGCTGACGGCAGCGATATCGACGATCTCCTGCATGGGGTTTGACGGTGACTCGAAGAACACCGCGGTGGTCGGCTCGGACAGGGCTTCGCGCCACTGCTCCAAGTCCGGGCCGTCCACGAAGACCGTCTCTACACCCCAGCGCGGCAGAATCTCGTTGAGGATCACGAAGCAGGAACCGAATAGCGAGCGGGCAGCAACCACACGGTCGCCGGCAGCCAGCAGTGCACCCAGGGCGGTGAACACCGCGGACATGCCGGACGCCGTCGCAAAGCACGCCTCGGTTCCTTCGAGCAGCCGCAGCCGCTCCTGGAACGTGGCCACGGAGGGGTTGCCGTAGCGGGAGTAGACGAATCGTTCGTCCTCGCCGGTGAAGGCGCGCTCCGCTGCGGCGGCAGATTCGTAGACGAAGCCGGAGTTCAGGAAAACGGGCTCGGACGTTTCCTGGAAGTTGGTACGGTCAAGGCCACCGCGTACGGCCTGGGTGTCAGGGCTCCAGCCAGTGGCGTCGGGATTGAAAGTCACTTACTCGGTCCCCAGATTCGTTGGCAGGCCGCGATTCTTCCATCCGTTGACGGTGCGCTCGCCGTAGCGGTCCGGTTCGCCTTCGAAGCCCTCAAGAACGTTGAAGGCAGTAAAGCCTGCCTGTGTGGCGGCGATGGCCGCCGAAATGGAGCGTTGCCCTGAACGGCACAGGAACACCAGCTCAACGCCGTCGTCCTCGGGAGCTTGCTGCTGAAGGTCCTCAATGAAACGGGAGTTCGGAATGCCGCCGGCCAAGTTCCATTGGATGAACAGGGGGTCGTTCTCGGTGGCTTTGGTATCCGGGATGCCGATGTGGGCCCATTCGCCCTCGGTCCGGACGTCAACCAGAATGGCGCCTTCTTGAAGTTTGGCCCACGCGTCGTGCGGGGTCAGGTCACCTGCGTAGCTCATGCGTGGCCCTCGAACGCTTCTTCGTCGTCGTAGTTCTCCAGCTGATCAACGGCGTTCGCAACGGCGGCATCCGCGGTGGCGATCGCGGTTGGCAGGACAACGGCTTGGGCGACGATGACGTCGGTGCCGTTGAACGTAGCTGCCGGGCTGCCGTGGAGGACATAGCCTTCGGCGAGGGCATTGTGGATGCGCTCGCAGAAGTCGCGGGTATCAGGACCTGTCACCAGGCGGTAGGAGAGTTTTTCTTCAGTGGGTTCAGGCATAGCTGGTGCTCCTCAGTCACGCTTGCAGTACGAATTGTCGATACGCCGAGTAGTCACCTGAGGCACCCCGCCGGAGAGAGGGTTGCCGACCAGCAAGTCAGGGCTTTGCGCTGGTGCTCATTACTCAAGAAAAACGTAACATCCACGGGCATCCGGCCGCACTTGCGGGCGGCTGGGCCGTCGTCATGTTGCGTAATCGGCGGCCGCTTCACTCTTCGTCCTTGAGCGCGCGGACGGCGGCACCCACCGTGGAAAAGAAGTGGTCCGGCGTGAAACGGGCTGCCGTTCCGAGTCGGATCAACTTGTCCTTCACAGGGCCTTTGAGCTCGGCGAACACCAGATCCACACCGTGACGGGCCAACCATTCATCCAGTGTGACGAGGTCGTCCAAAGCGGTGGTATCGATGCCTGTGATGGGTTCTGCAGCCAGGATTACGTGGGAGATTTCATCCGAAGTTTCGTCCAGTTGCTCCCGGACAAAGCTTGCAAGGACCTGTCCATTGCCGAAGAACAGCGGTGCATCGAAGCGGAGGATCAGGAGTCCCGGGATGCGTTCGCCTTCCGGGTGGCGTGCGAGGTCGTGGTAACCGGGGCGTCCCTCCTGTGAACCGAGTTCAGTGCGGTAGGGGTCCCACGCGCGGCGAACGAAGTCCAAGAGTGCCAGAACAATTGCCACCACGATCCCTTGGAGGACACCCACCGTGAGGACGCCCAGGAATGCCGCCAGCATCACCACGGATTCGCTCCTGCTCATGCTCAGGAGCCGCCGGACGCCCGCCGGGTCCGCCAGCGCGATTGCGGCAGCGATCACGACGGCGGCCAAGGTTGCGGAGGGTAGGTACTCGGTCACTCCGGGAGCGAGCAGCATGAACGCCAGTACCAGCACTGAACCCACCACGCCGGTCATCTGGGACTTGGCACCGGCATCCACGGCTACGGGGGTCCTCGATGTACTGCCGGAGATGGGGAATCCGCCCAGCAGGCCCGTGGCAGCATTGGCCGCTCCGAGGGCTGCCATTTCCCTGTTGCCAGAGACCTTCTTTCCTTCCTTGGCCGCCAGCGTTTGCGAAAGGACGCCGGTGTCCGCGAAGGCCATGAGGGCAATACCCGCGGCCGCGGGAAGCAGGGCCACTGCGTCTGCCCAGCCAATGCCGCCGAGAGCGGGCATCGGGAGGCCTTGGGGTAAGACTCCGGTGACCTTGACGTCGTCGTTCAGTCCCAAGAACGCCGTGGCGAGACAGGAGGCGACCACGGCCAGCAGGACGCCGGGTACCTTCCACTTCAGCAGCCTGGGGATCCAGATCAGGGCAAGCGATCCAACACCCAGCAGCAGCGCAGGAAGGTTGACGCCTCCGGTGAGCCCCCCCGGTGGTGACCTTCGCGAGCTTCTGCCAGATGTCGCCGTCGGCCTCTATCCCCAGGAACGCCGGCAGCTGCGAAAGGGCCACCAGCAGCGCGATCCCGTTCAGGTACCCCAGCCGGATGGGCTTGGAGAGCAGTCCGGTGATGGTCCCGAGTTTCATGGCAGACCCGGCCAGCATGATTACCCCGATTAACACGGCCAATAGTCCGGCGAGCGCCACCGACTTTTCGCTGCTGCCTGCCGCCAGCGGCACGATTGCCGCGGCGATCATGGGGGCGAGGGCAGAATCGGGGCCGAGGACCAGGATGCGGGAAGGCCCTACGACCGCGTAAACCAGCAGCGGGACCACAGTGGCGTAGAGCCCGGTGACGGGTGGAAGGCCAGCCGCCTGCGCATAGGCCATGCCGGCGGGCACCAGCAGGGCGAAGAGGGCAGCACCCGCCACGACGTCGTGCCGCAGCCACTCGCGTTTGTAGCCCTTTAGCGCCCAGACGCCCGAAAGTCGGTCCTTGGCGGAAGACTTGGCGGAAGAACGGCTGGGTGAACTCATACAGCGATCATTCCCGACCCATGCTGTTTTCGAAACAATGCGATCGCCGTATGTGGAAAATCCGAGCCGTCATCAGTCCCGCCCAAATGTGACGCCCCGGGAGCATAATTGACGCAGTAGGAACCCCTGTAACTTCGCATGAAATCAGGTCGCGGTGAACGGACAGAGCAGTTCTACACTCAAGCCCATGCTGCACTTTGGATGGTTCGTGGGTCACGGTTTTGGTGTCCAGGGCTGGGGGACTCCCGGCTATATCCTGGGCTACGACTGGAAGAAACCCGCCCTGTATCAGGATGCTGTCCGGGCCTTTGAGCAGTCCGGGTTGGACCTGTTCATCATCGAGGATTCACTCACCGTCCCGGACACTTACGGCGGCACGGCCGAGGTCTCCTTGGCCCACGCGTCTTTCGCTCCGAAGCACGATCCGTTGGCGCTGGTCCCGTACCTTCTCTCAGCAACAGAGCATTTGGGGATCGTCCCGACCGTCAGCGCTTCCTTCTACCCGCCCTTCACCGCCGCCCGGCTCCTGGCCACGCTGCAACACTTCTCTGAAGGGCAGCTTGGCTGGAACGTGGTCACCTCCGGCAGCGACCTCGCAGCACAGAATTACGGGTTGGATCAGCAAATCGAACACGACCTCCGGTACGAGAAAGCGGAGGAATTTGTCGACGTCGTCAGGAGGCTCTGGCGCAGTTGGGAACCTGGCGCTGTGCTTGAGGACGTTGAGACGGGGGTGTTCGCGGACCACAGTAAAGTGCACCCGATCAACCATGAGGGCGACTTCTTCAAGGTCAGGGGTCCGCTGAACACTGCGCCTTTGCCGGAAGAACCCGTGCTGGTGCAGGCCGGGGCTTCACCCAGAGGCAAGGCGTTCGCGGGCGGGCATGCCGACGTCGCCATTGCCTTGGCCCGTGGCGTTGATGGGATGAAGTCCTACCGGGATTCGATCCGCGCTGAAGCTGCGAAGGCCGGCCGCGATCCCGACGACGTCAAGGTACTTTTTGTCCTGAAGCCCACCGTTGTTGGTTCCACGGCCGAGGCTGAGGAGTTGCGGGCACTGAGGCGTGAACTCACCCAACGCGACATCGACAGCCAGCTCAACTCCATCTCCTACCTTTCAGTGATCGACTTCAAGCAGTTCGACCTCGACGCTCCGCTGCCGGAGTTGAGCACCAACAGCAACCAAGGGACGCTGGAGCATTTCGCCAAGGCGGCCCCTCCGGGTTCCACACTGAGGCAGATCCTGCAGGCGCGCAGCGGGGGAGCGGGTGATTCGATCATTGGGACGGTTGGCGAAATCGCCGATTATCTGGAGTCGACAGGGTCTGAAGTGGGCGGCGACGGTTTCCTTTTTTCCGGCTTCGTGGACCCGGTGACCGTGCACGGTGTGTTGGACAAACTCACCCCTGAACTGCGGCGGCGCGGCTTGTTGAGGAGGAGTTACGGCAACGGTGGTTTCCGGCAGAATCTCTTGGACTTCTGATGGTGTCGGCTGAACCACGAACCTTCCTGATTAGTGCGGCTCCGGTGCGGGCGACCGCAGTGGCGTTGGCCGCTGAAAACCGCTCGTTTCACGTGGAACTCAACCAAGAAGCGTTGTCTTTAATGCGTAAGTCGAGGGAACTAGTAGAGCTGACCGCGGCCTCCGGGAAGCGAGTCTACGGGCTCAACACCTTGCTTGGCTCAGGCCGGGATACGGCTGTGGAGGAGAGGTCGCTCCTGGCGTATCAATTACAGGTGGTCAGGTATCACAACAGTGGTGTGGGCTCGTATCTGGACCGGGCTGCTGCCCGAGCGGTAATCCTTGCCCGGCTTTTCGGTTTCAGCCGCGGTGGTTCCGGCGTGCGACCCGAAACAGCAGGCTTCTACGCGGAAATGTTCAACCGTGGAGTCTTCCCCGCCATCCCTCGGGAAGGCTCTGTGGGCTCGTCGGACCTGACCCAACTTGCCGCCGTCGCGGCCGTCGCCTTGGGCGAGGGCGAAGCGTTTGACGCAGACGACACGCTGATCCCAGGCGAGAAAGCGCTCGCCGACGCCGGTCTCCAGCCACTTGTTCTCGCGCCCGGCGAGGCCCTCGCCTTGGTCAGTGCCAATGCGTACTCGGTGGGGGTAGGAACCCTCGCTTTGGTGCGGTTGCAGCACCTGGCCGAGCTGGCCGACGTCGCACTTTCCCTCTCGCTGGAGACGATCGCAAGGTACGACGGCGGCGGGAACCTCAGCCCGTTTTCGCCGGCCATCCAGGCGGCCAAGGCGGTGGACGGGCAGCGGGAGTCGGCTGCCGCGGTCCGCCGTCTTCTGAGCGGTGGGTGGTTGGAGGACGTTCGCCCCGAAGTATCGGTGCAGGATGCGTTATCGTTCCGAGCCGCGCCTCAGACGCACGGGGCTTTCCGAACCCTGGTGACGCAACTCGGTACTGCGTTGGAGGTTGAGTTGAACGGCCGCGGCGATAATCCCTTGGTAGATGTCGACTCCGGGCAGATGGTGTCCGGCGGGAACTTCCAACCGATGCAACTGGCTCTCGCCTTTGAGGGCCTGCGGCTGGCCTTGGCCCACGTCGGGATTTCCAGTGAACGTCGTATCGCCAAGTTGTATCCTCCGCAACGGGCTATCCGGGCCCGCCACCTGCAGGCAGCCTTCGTGGAGGGCCTGGCCAAAGAAGAACTTCCCGGGCTGCTCTGGTACTCGGCCGCAGGACTGTTGGCCGAACTCAAGTTCCTCGCCGCACCGGCGACGCTCGGGGCGCCGACACTTTCTGCCGACGTCGAGGACCATTCGACGCTGGCCCCGCTCGCCCTGCAGCAGCTCGAAAAGTCGTTGGAGGCTGCCGAAAAACTCTTGGTTATCGAGGCGCTGACGGCGTCGTACCTGCTGCTTGAAGCCGGGGCCGCGCAGCCGCTCGGAAAGGGGACGGGCGCCGTCGTGGGAAGACTGGCCGATGTGCTTGCCGACCGCCCGTCGGCTCCTGACTTGGTGGCGCGCGCGCGTGTGGAGTTGCGGGATGCCGTGGCCAGGGAATTTTCGTAGACAGGGGAGGAAACGTGGTGAGTACAGCGTTCCGCAAACATGGTGTTCACGCGGCTGTCCCAATTCCGGACGGATTGGACGCCTCAGTCCTGGACAAAGTGGGGAACACCCCGCTGGTGAAGTTGGAGGCGCTGGGTCACGGCCTGGGCAGCACCATCCACATTAAGCTTGAGTCCGAAAACCCGGGTGGCTCCATCAAGGACCGCACCGCGCTGAGTATGGTTCGGGCGGCGGAAAAGTCCGGCGATCTGAAACCCGGCGCCACGATTGTGGAAAGTACGTCGGGCAACACCGGGATCGGGCTCGCCCTCATCGGACACCTGACCGGGCACCCAGTGGTGGTAGTTACGGGCGACACGATCTCCGAGGAGAAGCTTGCCGCGCTTCACAACTATGGCGCCCGAGTGATCCTCACGGACTGGAACGCACCGTCCGAATCGCCGGAGAACGCCCGCGCCGTGGCAGCACGGATTACCGCCGAGACGCCCGGTGCGTGGCGGCCAATGCAGTTCGACAACCCTGCCAATCCCGCCGCGCACTATGAAACCACCGGGCCCGAGATCTGGGAGCAGACAGGTGGCCTGGTGACCCACTTCGTAGCAGGCATCGGCACAGGCGGGACCATTAGCGGGAATGGGCGGTTCCTGAAGGAACGGGTGGCTTCCTCGCGGCCCGGCGGGCATGTGGAAGTTGTTGGCGCCGACCCCTATGGCTCTGCCTACAGCGGCGGACACCCCGGCGAGATCCTGGTGGACGGTGTGGGCAACTCCTGGCCCGAAGCTGAATGGCCCAAGGCTTTCGACCGTTCCATAGTGGACCGTTTCCTGCGGATCCCCAACGACGAGGTCTACACCACCGTCCACAGGCTTCTGGATGAAGAAGGACTCGCCTTGGGTCCGTCGTCCGGGCTCGCTGTTGCAGCGGCCATGCGGGTGGCCCGGGCTGCACCCCACGGTTCGGTGGTGGTGGCCATAGCGCCCGACGCCGGTACGAACTACCTGAGCAAAGCCTTCAACCCGGTGTGGCTGGCGGAGCACGGCATCCGCCTCCCCGCCGACACCCCCACCGCCCGCGAGTAGACCTTCTCTCACGTCCCTAGGGTTTGGGGCGGATCCTCTCTCACATCCCTCGGGTTTGGGGCGGATCCTCGCTCTCATTCCTCGGGTTTGCGGCGGACGCTCTTTCACGTCCCTCGGGTTTGGGGCGGATCCTCTCTCACATCCCTCGGGTTTGGGGCGGATCCTCTTTCACGTCCCTAGGGTTTGGGGCGGTTCCTCTTTCACGTCCCTCGGGTTTGCGGCGGATGCTCTTTCACGTCCCTCGGGTTTGGCATGAGGGCTGCTAGCATCTGAAACTCTGGTCGGCACCTGCCGGGCCGTACTGGGGGTTTTCTTTGTTTTCAGCTTTTGGCATCCTCTACATCGTGGTGACAGTGGGCCTTGCAGCTTTGGTGATCTATGCCCTGGTGCTGGCGATCATCTTCCTTCGCCTCCGCATTCAGGAGCTGAAGCGGGGACAGGAACCCCCGTTGCGCTAGGCTCCAACCATGCCTGAACAGGAAACAACATCACGTCTGGCCGGCTATCTGGACAAGCAGCAGCCGGATCTTTACGCGACACTAAGCCACTATTCCCAGCAACTCGTGGACGAAGCTGACCGGCTTGGCATCCCGCGCCGCAGCCTTGAACTCATTAACTACTTGTGCTCGCAGATCAACGGCTGCGCGTTTTGCCTGGACCTTCATCACCGGCGCGCCCTCAAATACGGCGAGACGGAACAGCGGCTGTCCCTTGTTGCCGTTTACAAGGAAGTTCAGCTGTTTGAACCCGCTGAGGTGGTGGCGATGGAGATTGCGGAGCAGATTACCCGCATGAGTACGTCGAGGCCCAGCCCTGAGCTTTTCGAACAGGCACGCCAGCACTACAGCGACGAGCAGATCAGCATCATTTGCATGGCGGCAATTGGGATCAACGCCTTCAACCGCCTGTCCATCTTGAGCGAGCACCCGGTACGCGCAGCCAAGAAATAGAATCCCACCGCTGGCAGACTGTGCTGCCGCCACCAACTTTGGGCGTTGGGGGCTGTCTGACACACCCCTTAGCAGGCGTGTCGGAGCCCTCCATGAATCAAAGTGGGTGGTGGCGGCACGAGGCGTGGGGTCGTGACCCCCTTTGTCGTTGGATCAGCCCTTGGGCCACCGGAGACGGTTGCGCAAGGGCTGATGTATTACCAAAGAAGGTCAGGAAACCGCGGAGGCAGGCGGAACGGGGGCCGACGTCGTAATTTCTCGGAGGATCCAGTCAGGGCGTGCCGCCGTCGCCTGCTTTGACCTCCAGCGGGGCTATGACACACCCCTTAGCAGGTGTGTCGTAGCCATTCAAGAATCAATGTGGGTGGTGAGGAATAACCGCGGTGGGCCCTGACCCTCTTTGAAACGAGATCAGCCTCTGGGCAACCACATCGGGTTGCCCAGAGGCTGATTCACTTCCCAATCGGGTCAGGAAGCCCCTTTCCAGGAAGCCACAGACCAGAAGGTCCTAGGCATCCACAGCCTTCTTGAGCGACCGGCGTCGTCCGTATTTGAAGTAGAAGACGGCGTAGCAGGCACCCACGAACGGAACGCCGAACAGGAGTGCAGCCACTTGGTTGGGGTCGAACGCGATGCCGATCAGCGATACCAAGCAGAGCGCGAACGCGAGGATCGGTACCAGCGGGAACAGAGGAGCCTTGTACGGAAGCGTGCTCAGGTCTCCGCCGTTCCTAATGAACGTCCGGCGGTAGATGAAGTGCGATGCGACGATAGACATCCAAACACCCACCGTGGCGAAACCTGCCACGGAAACAAGAACCAAGTAGACGGTGGCCGGGGCAACAACGCTGCTGATGAGCGAAGCCAGGCCACCCAGCATACTGACACACAAGGCCACCATGGGGATCCCGCGTTTGGTCAGTTTACGGAAGGCCTTGGGGGCGTGGCCTTCGTCAGCCAGCGAGAAGAGCATGCGCGCACAGGAGAAAAGCCCGCAGTTGCCGGCGGAAAGCAGTGCCGTGATGATCACAAAGTTCATGATGTCCGCGGCATATGGGATGCCGAGCATGGAGAAGACGGTGACGAACGGGCTCTCGTCCACGCTGACTTGTTCGTAGGGAATGGTGGCTGCGATGACCACGATCGCACCTACGAAGAAGATCATGAGTCGAATGACCGTGGTTCGCATCGCCTTGGGGATGTTCGCACCGGGGTTTGCGGTCTCTCCGGCGGCAACGCCGATCAGCTCGGAGCCCGAGAAGGCGTAAAAGACCGCCAGGCACGTGACGAAGACGCCGGTGAATCCGTTCGGGAAGAGCCCCTCTGGAGTGCTGAAGTTCTCGCCAAAGGACGGGTATTCGCCAGCGGCCAGGGGGTGGAAGCCAGCCAATGCGGCGCCGCCCAGAATGATCAGGCCGACGACGGCGGCAACCTTGATCAGCGCGAACCAGAACTCCGATTCACCAAAGACGCGTGATGAAATGGCATTCAGGGTGAAAAGGACCGTGGCGAAGACGAAGCACCAGATCCAGACGTCTACGTCCGGGAACCAGCGTTGCATGAGCAAGCCCGCAGCGGTGAACTCGGAACCCAGAGCCACGGCCCAGCAGAGCCAGTACAACCAGGCGGTGGCAAAGCCGGTGGCCGGGCCGATGGTGCGGGCTGCATATATGTGGAAGGCACCTGAGACGGGGAACGCGACAGCGAGCTCCCCGAGGCATGCCATCACCAGATAGACCACCACGGCGCCAATGAGGAAGGCGATCACGGCACCCAAGGGGCCGGCGGTGGAGATGGTGTATCCGGAACTAACGAACAGGCCAGAGCCGATGACGCCGCCCATGGCAATCATCACCAGGTGCCGGGCCTCCATGGACCGGCGAAGTCCTGTTTGTGAGGCGCCAGTCTGGGACTGTGCCTCGGTTGCCGATGCTTCGGCTTCTGTGGGGGAGCTGAGTCCCATATTCCCTCCGGGAAGTTAGCCAGCAAAGTCTGAAGTAGTTGTCTTAGTGGGACGTGATCCAACTAACACGAGAACAAGATTCATCACATGACGAATGACCATTTCAAGGAGGATAAGAAACGCGATTGAACGCACGGTGCCCCCATGGTCGAGCCAAAGAGTTTCTAATCATTGAGTCACGCGAGCAATTACTCTACTTGCGGCCTGCTAGGTTCTAGCGGGGCTTCATCAGCGAAAAGTCTTTGAAGCCCGTGATTTACTCGATGCCAGCGAACAGCTCATTCAGTTCGGCCGTGAGCTGCTTCCGAACAGCCGGTGTACCGATTTCCTTGCCGTTGATGTGGTTCACAGGAGCGATCAAACGGATGCTTGAGATAAGCCACACAGCGTCGGCATCAAACAGGTCCTGCGGCACAAGCGGCCCATAGCCGAGCTCCCAGCCGGCAGCTTTGGCAGCTGCGAAGAGCGCGCCCTGAGAGGTGCCGGGCAAAATTCCACTGTCATGTTGAGGTGTGATCAGGCGGCGTACGGTCTTCACGGAACCTTCGCCGTCGTCGACTGTTTCAAGGTGAGCCAGCAACACTGTGGAGGTTGGGCCCTCCAAGACGCGGCCATCGGTGGAAGTGAAGATGGCGTCATCTGCGCCCTGCTTGTGCGCGAAGCGCAGCGCCGCCATGTTTACTGCATAAGAGAGCGTCTTGGCGCCCAGCAAAAGCCACGGCGCGCGCTCGCCGGCTTCGGTGTCGAAGCCACGGTCCAAAAGTACGACGTCGATGCCCGTCTCGCGTTGTCGGCGGCTGCCCGCAGGTGAGGGCGAAGCCTGCACCCAGCATGTGGGGCTGGCTGCGCCTTCGACACCGCGGGTCACGATCAGCTTGACCACAACCTCGTCCTCCTCCTGTGTGGGAGCCGGGTGGACATCGCGGAACTCGTTGATGGCGGTGTCGATCGCCTTGCGCCAGACGTCCTGCTCCGGAAGTACCAGGTCCAAGGCTGCAGCGGAACTGCTCAGCCGGTTCAGGTGGGCCTGGACCTTGCGGGGACGTCCCTGAACAGCGAGGAGTGATTCGAACACTCCATCGCCGCGGGTGGCGCCAAGGTCCGTAGCCATGAGCTGAGGCTGGGTTGAATCGGCAATGCGTCCGTTTTCGAAGGCGGGGTCCAGGAATACCAGGACCGTGGGAGCAGGTGAAGTCATGGTTCCAGCTTAGTGCGGGGCCGTGGTGCGTGACTTTGCCGGATAGGCTGTGGTCACTGTTGTTCTTGGACCGTGGGGGTTTGCAGGTGCTCTTTCCTTTTCCGTTTGGCCAGGAGTGGACCTGGTTATTAGGCGCGTGGGCCATCGCGGAAGTGATCATGCGCATCGTCCTTTTGGGCATCATTCCCGGCAATCGGCGTCCCACCACCGCCATGGCTTGGCTTTTGGCTGTGTTCCTCATCCCATCCGTAGGCTTCGTCCTCTTCCTCCTTTTTGGCAATTTCAAACTGTCCAAGCGCCGGCGTGAGCAGCAGGAAGAAGTTAATCGGCGCGTGCGTGCCGTCACTTCCGACCTTGCGGATCCAGTAAGTGTCTACTCAGGCCCGGAATGGGTGAAGTCCGCGGGTGAGCTGAACCACCGGCTTGGTTCGTTGCCGATGGTGGACGGCAACAAGGTTGAACTGATTCCCGGCTACGAGGAGTCGATCAAGGCCATGGCCGAGGCTGTCAGGGGTGCCAAGGACTACGTCAACGCGGAGTTCTACATCATGAGCAGCGACTCCGTCACCGACGAGCTTCTGACTGAGCTGGAGAATGCGACCCAGCGCGGTGTCACGGTCAGGCTCCTCTTCGACCATATTGGAACGCTCCGCGTCAAGGGATACCGCCGCCTGATCCGAAGACTGAAGGCAAGCAAGATCCAGTGGAAGCGGATGCTTCCGTTGTTGCCCATTCACGGTCAGTGGCGGCGCCCGGACCTGAGGAATCACCGCAAGATCATGGTGATCGACGGACTGGTCGCTTTCACCGGCTCGCAGAACCTGATCGAGCCTTCCTACAACAACCCCAAGCACCACAAGGTGGGACGCAAATGGGTTGAGCTCATGTCCCGGCTCGAGGGACCGATCGTTGCTACCTTGAATGTCGTATTCGCGACGGACTGGCTCAGCGAAACCGACGAGTCCCTTGAAGACCAGCTGCGGCTGCCAACACAACCTGCGCCTGGCCGCGTCACAGCCCAGGTAGTGCCGAGTGGCCCAGGTTTCGCCACCGAAAACAACCTCCGCCTGTTCAACACCCTGATCTATTCCGCGCAGCACACGATTTCCATTTGCAGCCCCTACTTCGTCCCTGACGATTCCCTGCTGTATGCGATCACCACGGCGGCGCAGCGAGGTGTCGCCGTGGAGCTCTTCGTGTCCGAAAAGGGGGACCAGTTCCTGGTTCACCACGCCCAGCGTTCCTACTACGAAGCCCTCTTGGACGCCGGGGTGCGCATCTATTTGTATCGGGCGCCGTATGTCCTCCACGCCAAGCACTTCACCATCGACGACGAAGTGGCCGTTCTTGGTTCCAGCAATATGGACATGCGCTCCTTCTCCCTGAACATGGAGGTCTCGGTCATGCTCCTCGGTGCCGAAACCGTGAACCTCATGCGGGCCGTGGAGTCCACGTATCGCGAGGTGTCCCGTGAGCTTATGTTGGAAGACTGGATGGATAGACCCCCGCTGGCGAAGTATGTGGATAACGTGGCCAGATTGACGGCGACGCTCCAGTAGTCCTCAACGGGGGACTCGGGATTCAGCCCGGGAATTCAGCGCCCAGCGTGGACAGTACGCCGAATGCTTTGGTCCGGATTTCCTCGTACTCGTCGTCCGCAACGGAGTCCGCAGTGATAGCTCCACCCACGCCCAAGGACAGGGTTCGCCCGCCGGGGCCGTCAGGATTGACCACCAGTGTGCGGATTACCACGGCGAGGTCCGCGGCCGCGTTCAACGAGAAGTAGCCGATGGCGCCGGAGTAGATGCCCCTCGGCCCGGATTCGAGTTGGTCGAGGATGTCCATGGTGCTGATCTTCGGTGCACCTGTCATGGAGCCGGCCGGGAAGGCTGCGGCCAGGGCTTCCGCCCGCGGAGCCCCCGGACGAAGGTGCGCGTCTATGGTGCTCACCATTTGGTGGACCGTTGCGTAGCTCTCGATCGCGCACAGCCGGCTGACGGTCACCGAACCCGGGATGGCGAAATGGCTGAGGTCGTTGCGCAGCAGGTCCACGATCATGATGTTTTCCGCGCGGTCCTTCAGCGACGTTTCAAGGTCGTGCCGCAAAGCAGCATCCTCGGAGGGGTCAGAGGACCGGCCCCGGGTGCCCTTGATGGGCTCGGCGCGCATGCCGCCGTCGGACAGTATGCGGAGGAACCGCTCGGGCGACGTACTCGCGACCACTACTTCGCCGAACCGAAGGTAACTGGCGAACGGTGCCGGGTTCCGGCGTCGAAGGCTCAGGTAGCTCGCCCAAGCATCCAAGTCGCCGGCGGGGGCTTCCAACATGGTGGTCAGGCAGATCTCGTAGGAGTTTCCTTCGCTGATTTCGTGCTGGGAGTCAACGATCTTGCGTTTGTAGTCCGTGGCAGAGTCCCGGCTGGTGAATTCGTGAACCGTGCCGGACGAGCCAGAGAAGGCGGCAGCACCGGCGGCGTCAAGATCGGCGGCGGCAGCAGCCTCGACGGCGGCGCGGGCCTCCGGGAACCATTGCTCGGCGTCGGGCGCGTCCAAGGCGAGCAGCCAGACAGTTTGCTCGCGATGATCCAGCACCACAGCCCGGCCGGCAAAGAGCAGGGCCGCATCCGGGGTGTCGGAGGCGACGTCATTGCCACCGGTTTCGCGCTTGAGTTCATACCCCAGGTAGCCGAGCCAGCCGAGCGTGAACTGGCCGTCGTAACCGCGGGGTGCGCGGACGGCGCGGCGGCCCCAAACGGAATCGAGCCAGCGGAAGAACGGCCCGGAGGTGCTCACGGTGGCGGAACCGGCGGTCACTTGCGTAGTGCCGGACCGGTGCAGCACCGACTGGCCGAAAGTCCCGCCGTCGTCCGCCAGAATGCTGAAGCGGCTGCGCGCGGCCGCTTGGGAACGGCCGGCGACCGCGGAGGCATTGGAAGAATCCAGCCACACCGCGTTCGTGGACTGGCCATAAAGGGAAGCGAACAGAAGCGCTGCGTCGGGCGTCGCCTCCAGTCGCTCGGAGCGCAATTGCAGTCCCCGCCGGGCGCTGAGTTCGGGCGACAAGATGGCAGCGACTGAAGGCAGATACATGAGCGCCTGCAGGACATCATCCGGTGCGCTGCCGTCCGCAAGGTTTTGCACGCGTACGTCGGCGGCGCCGATCACCTCATCGGTTGAAAGCCATTCATCTTCTTGGGCTGCCCAGCTGTCCCAGTACGGTTCGTAGGTGCTTCCGTCACGAGTAAGGGCCCGACGACGGCGATCGTCACCGGGGGATTCCACCCACACCACGGCGTCCAGCATGGGCCGGGCTGCGTCCGCCGCCGCTCCTACGCCTTCCACAATGATGATTTCGGCGGGCAGCGTGACGTTCAGGCCGCCGTCGTAATGCTTTTCCCAATCCCAGCTGGTCCATTCCGCCGCCTGGCCGGAGCTGAGCGGCTTCAGGACTGTGCCGACGTACCGCTCGATGCCGGGCATGAGGCCGTTCCAGCCGGGGTAGATGTCCTCCAGATGGAACAGCGAAACCTTGTGGTGCTGCCGCAACCGGGCCGCCAGTTCAACGGCCAGCGTGGTTTTTCCTGCGCCGGACCTGCCGTCAACAGCGATGATCACAGGTGCAGGGGTCATGTCATAGAGGTTACCTGCTGGTGGTCCTGGCCTGCGGCGGCCTCCGCGGAGCTGATAGCTGCCTTGACATGCTGCACGATGCCGGGGATAGCGGCCTTGATGAGCGTCCACGTGCTATCGAAGTCCGCGTGCCCGCCGTACCAAGGGTCTTCTATGCCCAGGTCCAAGGAGCTGCGGCCAGCCATGCGCGGATCGAAGCTGCGGAGCATGCGAACTTTTTCGAGCGAAGAGTGATCCGGCGCGCCCTCCTGGAGCCAGCCGAAATGATCAACGTCCAGTGCGAGGATCAGGTCCCGTTCGGCGTACCATTCCCGCCGCCACTCACGGGCAACGTGGTCCTCCGATGCGAGGTGCTGGGCCGTTAGGACACGGGCGGCGCGGGGGTCAATGGGGTGTCCAACCTCGTACCCTGTAGTGCCCGCCGAGTCCACCACTACAAGCTTGCCGAGCCCTTCCGCTTCGAAGGCCGCGGTAAGCATGAGCGCTGCCATGGGCGAGCGGCAGATGTTTCCGGTGCAGACCGTGATGATGCGGTATGGGCTCGTCGTTGAGTACATGCAGCAAGCATGATTCATGGTGCCCCCTCTTGGCTAGGGGGAACTTCACAAGCGAGTCACTTTTCCTGTCAAAGCTGTCACGCATGTGCTTTAGACGGGCGCTTGCGCTAGGCGGGAGTGGTTTCCCGTGCTTCGGCGTCCAACGCTGCGGCGGCCAGGTAAACGGTGCGCACGACGGCGGCGCGTCGCCTTTCAGCCCTGCCCGGATCATCCCCTGCCATGAGTCCGTCGAGCGCGGGGAGTACCGGGGCGGCGTCGCACAAGCTCACGATAGTGATGAGGAGGTCCCCGGCGTCCTCCCTGGAAATGCCGGGAAGTGCGGCGATGGTGCTATTGACCTTGGACGCGCAGTTGGCCATCCGTTTCGGCAGTCCCACAACCTCCGCGCCCCGTTCGAGTCCTTCCCAAAACAGGAGGCGTGGTGCCGTTGCGTCCTTCTGGTGGTGGTCGAAGAGTCGGCCGGCGTAGTCTGCCATGGCCTCGGGTCCGCTGCCCTCGATGGGTACTTCATCCATGAGTGAGCTCAAGGCGGTGACGATGACGGCGTCGAAAAGCGCATTCTTGTTGCCGAAGTACTGGTAGATCCGCTCCTTGTTGACCCCTGCCTCTGCGGCAATACGGTCAATGCGGGCACCGGCTAATCCGCGCGCGCAAAACTCGGACGTTGCCGCCTCAAGCAGCAGCCCTTTGGTTCGCTCCGTGTCCCACGCCATACGCTTATATTACCAGTTTCCAACTAGATGGTTGTAATTGGCGGCGGGTGGGGTTATTGTGATCCCAAGCCAAAAGCAACCGTTTAGTTGGAGAATGCCATGACCACGCAAACAACCTCCCCGATCACCGCTGAGCCCACAATGCCGGCAGTCCGCCCTCCTATGCCATCCGTGCACGTTCGCGCCGTGATTACGTGGCTGGCCATCTTCCCGCTCGTGTCCATCGGCATGCTGCTGCTCGGCCCGATCATGGACTCGTGGCACCCCGTCTTGCGGGCGCTGCTGCTGACGGCCCTTGTGGTTCCCGCGGCTGTTTATGTCGTAGTTCCCAAGCTCATGGCCGGCCACGGCGCCCTGTCCCGCAAGGCCGTGGAGCGCGCAGCCCAACGCGCTGCCCGCAAGTCCGCTTAACCCAAGTAGGTCGCAGATCAGGTCGTTATGAGAGCTGAAAACGACCTGATCTGCTACCCAGTTGGGTGCAACGCCGGGACTAAGCGTCCCGCAGCTGCTCGACGTCGGCGATGGTCGGGTACGCGGTCTGCGTCCCTTTCTTTGTGGCGGCCAACGCGGCGGCTACCGAGGCGAAGGACGCTGCACCAGCAAGTGACTCGCCGGCAGCCAAGCGCGCTGCCACGGCACCCGTGAAGGCATCGCCGGCACCCGTGGTGTCAACCGCAGAAACACGCGTCGGGGCAATGCGTGTGATTTGGTCTTCAGCCCCACGCGCCAAGGAATCCAGGACTACGGAACCATGTGCGCCGAGGGTCACCAGAACGCGCTGCAAACCGCGGTCCGCGAACTGACTCCGGACCGGCTCCCACGCCTCCACGCTGGCCCCGGCGTCAGGTACGTCGGCTTCTGCGCCAAGGAACAGTGACGCCTCGTGCGCATTCACCAGCAGCACATCGCTCAACCTCGCCAAACGCTCCGGCACCTCGGCGTAAGGCGAGAGGTTCAGCAGAACTGTTGCGCCGGCGTCGTGCCCCGCTTGTGCGGCGGCAATCACCGTATCGGTCCCCACCTCCAGGCAGAGGCACACCACAGCGGCATCCTCGAAGGCGTCCGGCGTAACGTCCGACGGCCTCAGGGTCCCATTAGCGCCGGCCGAGATAATGATGCTGTTCTCGCCGCTGGCATCCACGGAAATGACCGCGACACCGGTGGCGACGTCGGAGCGTTGGACCCGCGAAACGTCCACTCCGGCGTTGGCCGTCGATTCAAGGAGCATGGTGCCGTTGGAGTCGTCACCCACAGCGCCGATCAGGGTTACCTGCCCGCCGAGCTTGCTGGCAGCCACCGCTTGGTTGGCACTCTTGCCGCCGGGATTTACCGCGAAGCCATTGCCGTGGACTGTCTCGCCGGGCTGGGGGAGACGGTCGCAATAGATGGTCAGGTCTGCGTTGAGGGAGCCGACGACGACGATTCCCGCCTTGGGTGCGCTGGTCATGCGGCCACCTTTTCATCCTCGGTTACTTCTGCGTCCACTGGCTTCGGAATGAGCAGCGAGGCCGCGAAGGCGGCGAACGTAATGGCCAGGCCCACCACCACAACGGTCAGATAAGAAGCCTTGTCGTCATTGAGCGAAGATGTGGCCACCAGGACCGCAGGAAGGACAAGGAAGCTCAGCCCGGCGCCGAGGTTGAACGCGCCGGCATTCATGCCAGGCAGGAAGCCCGGGTTACCCTGCGGCGAGAGAACCACGCCCAGTCCGTTCAGCATGATGTTGACCGTACCGGCGTACATGATGCCCAGCAAGGCCGTTCCCAAGATCATCATGGGCAGATTGTTGAGGCCGAAGAAGGCGATGATCGCCAGTGCCACCAAGCTGCCGAGCAGGCCGATGCGCAGCACCTTGGTGTAGCCGAGGACGGGGGCAAGCCGGCCGCTGATGGGGCCGAACAGCCAGCCAAGCAGTGCATAGGGGGTCAGGATGATGAGCGACATCTCGGTGGGCCCAACGCCGAAACCGGGATCAGCTGCCTGAACATAGGCGGGGACTATGCCGTTGATGACGGCGAAGATGCCGGTCATGGTGAGCGTGGTGGTCAGCAGCGGAGCCCACGTGGAGCGCTGGCGCAGGTGCACGGTTTCCACCATGGGCTGCTTGGCGCGCTTTTCAACAGTCCAGAACGCAAAGAACGCGACGACGGCAATCACGGTGAGCACGACCGCAAAGGTAAGGGTGCCGGCGTCGAAGGCCGTGGCCAGTTTGGCGCCCTCGTTCAGGGCGGTCAGCAGGGCGCCCACTGCGATGACAATGAAGAACACGCCCAGCCAGTCCATGGTAGTGCCCGCGGCGGGCTTGCTTTCGCCAGCGAGGACGGCGATCAGAACGGTAGCGATGAGGGCCAGCGCGACCATGAGCCAGAAGATGCTGCGGAAGCCGAAGTTCTCAGCAAAGTAGCCGCCTACGAAGGAGTCGACGCCAGCTACGCCGCCGTTGACTGCCGTGATGAGACCCATGAGCGTGCCGTACTTGCGCGGGTTGGTGACAGCGGAGCGGAGCATGATCAGGCAGAGCGGAACCGTGGGACCGCTGACGCCCTGGATGATGCGGCCCACGAACAGCCAGGTGACGTCCGGGGCCATTGCTGCGATGACGGAGCCGACCGCCATCAGGAGCATCATGCCAACGAGGATCTTCTTGCGGCCAACGATGTCACTGAGGCGCGGGAGGAAGAGGGAGAAAAGGGCTGCGGCGGTGAAGAACCAGGTCTGGGACAGGCCGATAGTGGCTTGGTCTGTGTTGAGTTCATTGCCCATGGTGACCAGGGCCGGACTGAGCATGGACGCGTTGAGTTGGAAGGCCACGCAGGCTGCCAACAACGCAACCATAAGGGCGGTGACGTTGCCGCGGGTGGATTTGGATTCTGTTGCGAGGGAGGACATTATTTGGCTTCTCCTGCCAGAATTGCCTCGGCCGTGGCGTTGACTGCTGCGGTGGCGTCAGCGCCGGCGTCGTGCCCTGGTTCGCCGATCCGTTCAATGGCATCGGTGACCAGGTCCCAGAACTTCTTGTGGTCGAGGTCCACGGCCACCGACGTGTGGCAGTCATCCGGCGCGGGGGCGCGGAAGTCTGCAACGGTCATGCCTAGGGTGAGCTTGCCCTGCAGTTCGATGTCCACGGGGACCTTGCGGGTGGTCATGACGGTGGGGTCGATGACGTAGGCGACTGCGCAGGGGTCGTGGACCGGCGGGAAATCGAAGCCCTGGGCATCCTTGTAGGTCTTTTGGAAGAAGTCCATGAGTTCCATGACGAACTTGGCCGGCTTGGTGCCGATTTTCGCGATGCGGTCCACTACCTCGTCCGTGGCCAGCGCCTGGTGCGTGAGGTCCAGGCCGACCATTACCAAGGGCCACTTTTCATTGAAGACAATGTGCGCGGCTTCGGGGTCGATGATGATGTTGAACTCGGCCACGGCGCTCCAGTTGCCCACGTGGTAGCCGCCGCCCATGAGGACAACTTCCTTCACGCGCTCCACGATGCGCGGCTCCTTGCGGGCGGCCATGGCAATGTTGGTGAGGCCCGCGGTGGGGACCAGAGTGACGGTGCCCGGCTCGTGCGCCATGACGGTTTCAATGATGAGGTCGACGGCGTGGCGCGGGTCCAGCTCGATAGCGGACTCGGGCTGCTCCGGGCCGTCCATGCCGGAATCACCGTGGATGCTGGGGGCCGTTTCGATGGTGCGCACCAAGGGGCGGTCGCAGCCAGCGGCGAAGGGGACGTCCGTGATGCCGGCAATGGTGGCTACGGAGAGGGCGTTGCGGGTGACCTTTTCCAGAGTCTGGTTTCCCACAACGGTGGTCACCGCCAGCAGTTCGATGTCCGGGTTGCCGTGAGCCAGCAGCAATGCCACTGCGTCGTCATGGCCAGGGTCGCAGTCAAGAATGATCTTCTTGCGTGCCGGTGTCATGGTGTTGGGTTCCACGGTTCTCTCCACGTCATTGGGGCCTGCCTGGTACTTGCCCGGGGCAGGGCGCTAAGCATTCAGGGGAATTCTGGCACTGCTTTGCTGGGTACGTCAAACGCTTAACGTTCCTCTGGTGCTCGGCACGTCAAGCGCTTGATGCCTTCTCGCAGGTCAGAGCCGCTTATGAACGCTACGATCGATGCATGGAATCCCTGGATCGGCGCCACGGTCGTGCGCCGCGCTCACCTCGCGTGACGGCCGCGATGGTGGCCGCCCGGGCAGGCGTTTCGACGGCGACCGTGTCATTGGTGGCAAACGGAAAAACGCAAGGGCGGGTATCCGAGGACAACATCTCCCGAGTCCGTTCTGCCATCGCCGAACTCGGCTATGTGGTGGACAGCATTGGCAGTTCCCTGGCCCGCGGTGTCAGCTCGATTGTCATCCTGGTGACACCGGACGTTTCCAACCCCTTCTTTGCCAACGTCATCGCGGGCGTTCGGGAATCACTGGGTGCCCAGTATCAGCTGCTGCTTTCCGTGACCGACGCCGGTGAGTCACCCCAGGCTGATGATGTCCGCAAGTTGCTGGCACTCCGCCCTGCCGGTTTGCTGGTAGGTGCACCCAGCGCGGAATTCCTGGAAGACCTGTCCGCTGCGGGGCCTCTGGTGCTGTTGGACGCCCCGGGCCTCGAGTCCTACGCCCCTTCCGTGAATCTGGATGTTGCCCAAGGTGCGCGGGAGCTCGCCCGGCATTTGGCATCTTCCGGGCACACCCGCGCCGCCTACGTGGACGGCGTGACAGGCACAACTACATTCCAGCTGCGCCGCCAGGCCTTCTTGGCGGAGGCTGCTGCGTGCGGACTTTCCGTGGCCGACGGGCACGTCATCAGCACCCCGATCGACGTCGGTGCTGCCGCCGCTGCCTTCGCCGAAGCCTGGCCGGAGTGGCATCGCGAGGAGGTCACCGCCGTCGTCTGTGGTACCGATACACATGCCTATGGAGTGCTGCAGGAAGCCCGGGTTGAGGGTGTGCGCATCCCTGAGGAACTGGCGGTGGCAGGCTTCGATGATCTTCCCTACTCGGCCACCAGCAATCCCAGCCTCACCAGCGTCCACCTGCCTGCGACGCCCCTGGGACGCAAAGCGGGGGAGCAGCTGCGGGGGCTGATGGAAGGCCTGCCGCTGGAGGAATCGCATGTGACGCTCGAGAGCTCGCTGGTGGTGCGGGGATCTACGTCTTTGAGTTAGGGGTAGCGTTTCTAGCTAGGAGATAGGGGACGAAGCTGGTCCTCCGTCACGGGCAGCAAGACTGTGAAATAGATCTGGGGAGCGGTCATATCGCCCCAATCTTCCTTCTTCACCCGCACCTCAGACGGCGTCACTTCCGCTATCCGCACGCGCAGCCAGTCGCCGTCGTCGAGCCGTAACTCGTGGGGATCGGCGAGGTAGCGCAGCCCGAGTTCGTCAAGAGTTTCCTCGGCGCTCATCCAGTCCACAACGTCGGTCCGCGGACGGCCCAGCAAATCCACGGCAACAAACCCGTCATCGACGGGCCTCATCCAACCCACGTGCTCACCGTCGTCCGCGCGTCGGTGTTCGATCCAGTCCGGTTCCATGCCCTCGACGGTAGCACCGGGGGTCGGCTGGTTGCCTGGCTACTGCCGGATCGCCTCACTATTCCCGGGATGCCTCGCTAGTGAATGACTGCGAGCAGGATGCCCACCAGGACGAACAGGCAGCCGAAGACGCGGTTGAGTACTTTTTGGCCACGCTGGTCGTGGGTGAACCGCTGGAAGGACCGCGCCGCCAAAGCGAAGAAGAACCACATCACCAGGATGTCGATGACCAGGACGGTGACCGTCAGCACGGCATATTGCTGAAGCAGAGGCTGGTCCGGCCTGATGAACTGCGGCATGAAAGCAAGGAAGAACACGATGGCTTTCGGGTTCAGCAGGTTCACCCAGATGCCGCGCTGGAACATGGACAGGGCCGACTCGTTCTTCTTATCCGCAACCTCTTCTTTGTCCAGATCGGGCTTGTGCAGGAACTGCCGGATCCCGAGGTACACCAGATACGCGGCGCCTGCATAGCGAATGACGTTGAAGATGACCGGCGAGTTGGAAACCAGGACGCCCACGCCCAGGGCAACGATGACGATATGGATGACCAGAGCCACCTGCTGCCCGAGAATGCCCCAGATGGAGCGTCGGAAGCCGGAATTGAGCGAGTTGCTCATGGTGAAAATGGCGCCGGCGCCGGGAGTGAAACTGATCAGGGTGCCGGCACCAACCAGGGCCAGCCAAAGTGAAAACTGCACATCTCAGCTTATGCCCGCGAGGTGGGTGCTTCGGACGCGTTGCTTCCTGACCTTGTCTGGCGGCTGACAAGGCGGAATTAACCCGAAGAAGGTTGATTGCGGCAGCGCAAAAGGTCAAACAAGGTCGGGAAGCAACAGTTGCTTGCTGACCCTCGCCAGATCAACGGCTGGGCTGCCAACGATGCCTTTAGCCGCACCCGCCGTATGTCGAATGGCTCCAATGGACACGGGTTTCGGGTAGCTCGTTGTAGTAGTCGTCGAAGTACAGGTGGGGGCTGGACGAGGTGTATCCGGTTTCATCAATGCCGAAGTGTCCAATCATTTCCAAGCCAAGCTCTGCTGAAGCCAGTGCCTTAAGATCTTCGGCCTCTACGAGGATTGGTTCGGTTTCGTCCCGGATCTCAGGCCAACAGCCAGCGTGAGCGATGGCGAAGTACTTGGTGTCCTTGTGTCTCAGGGTGTCGAGAATCTCCTCGAAGTATGGTTTTAGGGACCCGCTGAATTCGTCGCTGATAATGGCAACAATGTCCAAACACATGTCGGCGTCGAGGCCCACGACCACTATCCGTGGAAGAACCCGGTCCACCTGAGCTATGTGTGGACGAGCGAGCAGTGCAAGATCAAAACCAGCTTGAATAATCATGGTTTGACGGTATTACCGGATAAGCCTGTAAAGAACCATGCAATCGCTGTATGTGGACGAATTACAGGCCGGATCCGAAGAGCGCGTGCCCGCGACCTGCATGTAGGTCTCGGCTATAGGAATGGCTCCCAGCCGCTCAGCAACCGCGCCAATACTGGGGCAGCAGCGAGGGAGGTGATCCATCCAGAGGTCTTCAGGACAGCACTGGGCTGGGGAAGGGAGAAACGTCGACTCCTCTGCATGGACATGGAGTGCTCGCCTTGGTAGACCTCTCGGACTAGGTGCCCTATTTCCCTTACCAACAGTGTGTTCACATTTCTGTGCGGATACCGCCCTTGGTCCGAAAGATAGTGGGTGATGCACAAGATGTGGCGGTTCTCGCCGGTAAGGCCCAGACGGAAGGCTGCTTTCAAAAATTTTTGACCAGATGCAGCCATGAAACGTTTCGTGTTTGCAGGGGTGGTCGGACCGTAGTCCTGTGCATTCCTCATGAGAACCAGCGCTGCTTTCAGGAGTTGGCGGCGTCTGGACGAGGCCACCTGCAACCATAAGGTCAGCCCAGCAAGGGCTAAACCGAATAGAACCCCGTAGAACAAAGCAAGTAAAAAGCCATACCAGTTCTGCAGCTTTTCGAACTGCCAGGCAAGGTCAATGAGCATGAAGGAGCAGCCGATGCTCGCCCAGCCGAAGGTGCCGAGTGCGAAAGCAAAGGAAGTGTTGAGTTTCAGGTCGAGAACCATCTCACGTCTGTCGCGTGGCACATCCGGCATGAAAGGCGACAGTCTCGTGTCCCATCGACGGCGGAGTAAGGGATAGTTACTCCACGGATTGGCCACCCCCTCCCGCCGCAGGACAGTCTGTTGAAGAAATCCCGCGAAGAACCAAGGGAGCCAATTATCAATGATGTTGGTAAAAACACTGACACAATTCCGGTCATCAGCTCGCCGTCCGTCGCCCCAGTGGTCATAGTAAAGCCGATCCCCTCTTTTTGCCTGCTACGAGCCCCCAACTCTTATGAGTCTGGCGGAGGGCTCTGACATTGAAGCCCGTCTTGTTTCTCGTGGGCACCACGGACTAGGCCTCTATAACAGTGCAGAAAACGGCTGATCATGACGCGAGCCAGCGTCTTCACCACCTACTTTGGCGGAGGACGGGGTGGAATGCACCCTGAAAAGGTTGATTCCCCGGCCAACTGAGCCCAAAGAAGGTCAGGAAGCCGCGGCTTAGGGCAAACTGGTGCCGTGAGCGGAATCCCGTGGGTACTGCACGTTGACCTCGACCAGTTCATTGCGGCGGTCGAGGTACTCCGTCGGCCTGAGCTCGCGGGGAAACCGATCATTGTGGGTGGTCGGGGAGATCCCACAGAACGGGCCGTGGTTTCCACAGCGTCCTACGAAGCCAGGGCCTTCGGTGTCGGCTCCGGGATGCCTTTGAGGATCGCAGCACGCAAAGTGCCCGACGCCATCATCCTGCCTGTCGATCAAGAGGCCTACCTCGCGGCCTCGGACGTAGTGATGACCACACTCCGCGAACAACATGGCGCCACCGTGCAGGTGCTGGGTTGGGATGAAGCCTTCGTGGGCATTGAAACTGAGGACCCTGAAGGGTATGCCAAGCAGATCCAGGCCGCCGTCCTGGAACAAACCCAGCTGCACTGCAGCGTGGGCATCGGCGACACCTTGGTCCGCGCAAAGAACGCGACGGATTTTGGCAAACCAGCTGGCATCTTTCGGCTGACCAAAGAGAACTGGCTCGATGTCATGGGCAGCCGGCCCACCAAGGAGCTATGGGGCGTTGGAAGCAAAGTCTCGCAGCGGCTGGCGAAGCACCACATCACCACGGTGGCAGAGCTCGCTGCGTGCAATCCCCAGGATCTCGTCCCTGAGTTTGGTCCCAAGATGGGCCCTTGGTATGCGCAGCTGGGACGCGGGGAAGGCTCCAGCGAGGTCGATGACACGCCGTGGGTCGCCCGCGGGCACAGCCGGGAGACCACGTATCAGCAGGATCTCACCGACCCCTCACAAATCGAGGACGCCGTGAAGGAGTTGACGGCGCAGGTCCTGGGAGACGTCGCAGCGGAGGGACGCCCGGTGATCGGGCTGACCCTGAAAGTCCGCTACGCACCGTTCTTCACCAAGACCTACGCCAGGAAGATCCCCGAGACTTTTGACAGGGATGAAGTCCTCACGCAGGCCTTGGACCTCACCGCCAAAATGGAGCCGGACCGTCCCATCCGGCTCCTCGGATTGCGCGCCGAAATGTCCATGCCCGAGGAAGCCCGAAAGGGGCATACGCCGACGCGCAGCGGCTGGTGAAAGCCAACGCCCGACGGCGGCCCGGAAGCTACCAGCGCGGGTGGATCGCTTCGCGGAAGTATCGGTCATAGATATCCCGAACTCCGTCAGCCAACCCTTCCCCGACGGATTGCATCCCACCGGCCTCGGCATTTGCGGCTGCCTGCGAAGCGGATCGTGCACCGGGAATGACCGAGGTGACACCGTCCTGGGCGATGACCCAGGCGAGGGCCGCTTGGGCGGTGCTGACGCCGTCGGGCACTAACCCGCTGAACTCTTGAGCGGCTTTAACACCGGTTGCGAAATCGACGCCCGAGAATGTCTCGCCGACGTCGAAGGAAGACCCGTCGCGGTTGTAGTTCCGGTGGTCGTCCTCGGGGAACTCGGTGTCCTTCGTGTACTTCCCGGACAGCAAACCGGAGGCAAGCGGCACCCTGGCGATAATGCCAACGCCCGCTTCCTTGGCTGCGGGCAGCACCTCGTCGAGGGGTTTCAGACGGAAGGCGTTGAGGATGATCTGCACGGAGGCGGTGTTCCCGCGCTTGATGGCCTCAAGGGCTTCGTCCGTGCGCTCGACGCTGACGCCGTAGTTGCGGATGGCGCCTTCGCTGACCAAGGTGTCCAGGGCGTCGTAGACTTCGTCGCTGCTGTAGACGGATGTGGGTGGGCAGTGCAGTTGGACGAGGTCCAGAGTGTCCTGCTGCAAGTTGCGCCGCGAACGATCCGTCCACGCCCGGAAGTTCTCCAAGGTGTAATTCTCGTGGACTTGATCCACGCGGCGGCCCATTTTGGTGGCAACAGTGAGGTTCAGGTCCGGATGTGCCCGGAGGAAGCGTCCGATGAACTGCTCGCTGCGGCCGTCTCCGTAAACGTCTGCGGTGTCGAAGAAGTTGACGCCGCCTTCAACTGAGGCTTCCAGGACGGCAAAGGCGTCCTCTTCGGTGACCGAACCCCAGTCGGCTCCGAGTTGCCACGTTCCCAGTCCGACAGTTGAGACGGACCTGCCGGTCTTGCCAAGTATGCGCTGTTCCATGATTTCGACTATATGGGGTTATTGCTCGTCCATCCGCGCTACTTTTCCCATTAAGTACTTTCGTTCCGGCAGGCTTCCGGTCTTTTTGGCGGCGGAGAGGTACGCCGTGCGGGCCTCCACGTAGGAGCCCGACATCTCCAGTAAATGGCCCCTGACGGCGTCCAAACGGTGTGTCCGGCCAAGCGCGCCATCCAATCCGGCCAGCAGTTCAAGCCCGGCGGCCGGTCCATGCACCATGGCCACAGCTACCGCCCGGTTCAAAGTGACCACGGGACTGGGTGCAACGGCCTCAAGGACTGTGTACAGGGCGAGGATCTGCGGCCAGTCAGTCTCCTCATCGGACGTAGCCTCCGCATGAACGGCGGCGATGGCTGCCTGTAGTTGATACGGCCCAGCGGCCCCGCGTCCCAGGACGGATGACAGCAGCGCGATGCCCTCCTTGATCTGCATCTGGTTCCAGAGTCGTCGGTCCTGCTCCGCCAACGGGACGGGTGTTCCATCCGGCAACGTGCGCGCCGCGCGCCGGGAATCGGTCAGCAGCATCAGCGCGAGCAGGCCGACGGCCTCCGGTTCCCGCGGCGCGACGGACATCAGCAGGCGCGTCACCCGGATGGCTTCAGTGGTGAGGTCCTCGCGCTGCAGCGACGGACCCGAGCTAGCGGCGTAGCCTTCGTTGAAAATCAGGTACAGGACGTGAAGTACGACGCCGAGCCTTGCCTTGCGCTCGGAAGCGGGCGGCATGCTGAACGTGGCTCCCGCTTTTTGGATCCCTTGTTTGGCACGGCTGATACGTTGTCCCATGGTCGCTTCGGGGACCAGGAAAGCCGAGGCGATTTCCGCCGTCGTGAGTCCTCCGACGGCCCGGAGCGTTAAGGCGAGTTGCGACGGTGCCGATAGCGCCGGGTGGCAGCAGAGGAACATCAGCGTGAGGGTGTCGTCGGCTTCCGGGAGGTAGTTGTAGGAGAAATCGACGTTCATGGCCGCAACTCGTTCCTCACGGGCCCGCCGGGCGCTTTCGCTTCGATAAAAGTCCACCAGCCGACGGGATGCGACCGCCATCAACCACGCCCTGGGGTTGTCCGGCAGCCCGGAGGGCCACTGCAGAGCGGCCTCAAGGAGCGCTTCCTGGACGGCATCCTCGCAAGCATCGAACTGTCCATGCGTCCGCGCCAGCACGCCGAGGACCTGCGGCGCCAACGTGCGCAGCAGGTCCTCGATTCGCGTATCCCGCGGGGAACCCAGTTAGACCTCCGGCAAAGCTTCCTGCGGCGGAGCTTCCTGAACTGCGCGAAGCTCAACCACCTGCGCGTACTTCACGATGCTTGAACAGATCTCCACGGCACGTTCTTCACTGGCCACGTCAACCACCCAGTAGCCCACCAGCGACTCCTTCGACTCGGCGTATGGCCCGTCGGTGGTGATGACGCCATCCGGGGTTTGCTTGACCAGCTTCGCGGTGCTGCCGTCGGCCAGGCCGGCGTTGAACACCATTTCGCCGGACTCCGTAAGGTCCTTGTCGATCTGGATCATGAACCCGATCATTTCCTGGATCCAAGCCGGATCGGCGGTCTCCATCATGCCCTCGGCCGATCCGAACATCATGATCATGTATTTCATCTCAAACTCCTTGTGAGGAGCGCCCTTTGTGGGTGCTTTCACTCATGGGTCGGAACTGCGGCGGGTATTTCTACATGGTTGGCGAACTTTTTGGTGAGGACTACCTTTTTGTGAGGACTAGGCCCGGGCTATGACCTCGCCATTCGGAATGAGGAAGAATCCGTCATCGGTAGCTCCCCAGCGGTGCCAGCCTGCAGCGATCCTGGCGAGGTCGGCCTCGTTGGCGAAACCGTACTCAAGGGCTTGCTCGGCGAACGCGGAGTGCAGCACCCGTTCGCTCCACACCCTTGATTGCCACGCGCGCTGTTGGGCGGTGGCGTAAAGCCAGTTGCTGCTGGTCGGCGCCACCTGGGTGAAACCAGCTTGCTGGGCCCACGAAACCAGGCGACGGCCGGCGTCGGGTTCTGCTCCGTTGCGCCGGGCGATCTTTTGGTAAAGCTCCATCCAGTCGTCCAGCTCGGGGACCTCCGGGTACCAGCTCATGCCGTGGAAATCAGCGTCGCGCACGGCAACGATCGCTCCGGGTTTGGCCACCCGGCGCATCTCGCGAAGCGCGGCGACGGGGTCAGTCAGGTGCTGGAGGACTTGGTGGGCATGGACGAGGTCGAAGGACTCGTCCTCAAAGTCGAGGTCGTAGATGTTGCCCGTCTGGAAGGTCACATTGTCCACGCCGCGTTCGGTCGCCAGCTCAGTGGCTTGAGCGATGATGTCGGCTGACCTGTCCAAACCGATCACTTGAGCGGGCGCAACCAGCGCCGCGAAGTCGCAAGTGATACTGCCTGGTCCGCATCCGACGTCGAGCACTGACGTTCCGGGGGTGAGATGGGGGATCACAAACGCGGCCGAATTCTCGACCGTCCGTGAGGCGTGGGCCCGGACAACCGACTCGTGGTGCCCGTGGGTATAGACATCTTCAGGCTGCTGCGCGTTCATAGGGAAACGCTACAACTTGGAAGGTGAATTTAGGTGGAGCGCGTTGCGTCGGGTTGGGTGGCTTCCTCGCGGGCGGCCAAGGTAGCTTCCACCATGTCAGTCATGAACCGGGTGACAAGCTCCAGTTCCTCAGGGCTGTAAGCGGCCATGGCCTTGCCCATGCGGATAGCCAGTGGCATAAACATTGCGCTGCCATCCCGGTACGCCTTGGGTGTCATCTGCAACTGGACTTGCCGGCGATCGGTCCCAAGGCGTTCGCGCACAACGTGACCCGAGGCATGCAGGCGATCAACCAACGCAGTGGTCGCGGGGGAGCTGAGCCGGAGTTCGGCGCGGAGAACGCCAGGCGTGACAACTTTGCCGGCTGCGGAGTGGCGCATGATGACGGCGAGTGCGTTCAGGTCCGTGCGGTGCATGTCGTTCCGGCCACCTGCTGCGTCCACGTAGTGGTTCGCTTCGAGGGTGAAGTCCTGCAGGAGTCGGACAAGTTCTTGGGGAGCTGCGGTCTCGGGGCGGCCGGTATCCGGGCCCTGCTCCGCGGGGCGCGGGACTGTTGAGTCCGACATGTCCGCCCTCCTGCCAGCGTCGTCTCGTATTTACTGCCTTCCGGATATTACTCCCAGCTGTAGGGGATTCCGGCATTCGCTTCTCAGGACTCTTGGAATAGTTCCATGATAGAGATAATCTATGATGGAATAAAGCCCCTGAAGCATCCCCTAAGAAGAAGGACTCATGAACCCGCAGAAAGTACCGTTCTGGCTGCGCTGGCTGTTGCCCGTGGTGCTGGTCATCACGTGGCTCGGCATCGCAGGAATTGGTGGCCCCACCTTTGGGCGGTTGGAGGAAGTCTCCTCGAACGACCAAGCATCCTTCCTTCCCGCGGGCGCCGAGGCCACGGAAGCTGGCGATTGGCAGGCCAAGTTCCGGGACTCCGAGGAGATTCCGGCTGTGGTCATCGTGGAGAACGACACCGCCTTCACCCCGGCTCAACTGGGCGAGGCAGCCCAACTGAAAGCCGACATTGAGGCACTTAAGCTGGGGAGCGCCGTCGTCGGGCCTATTCCGTCCGAAGACGGCAAGGCCGTCCAATTCATTGTTCCCATGGCGTCTTCCGATGAGCTGCGGGAGAAGGTCCAGGAGCTCCGCGACGTCGTGCAGCCCGGCGCCCCGGACGGAACGCAGGCGTTCGTCACTGGGCCCGCTGGCCTGACCGCGGACCTCGTCAACGCGTTCGGCGGGATCGACGGCATTCTTCTGTTGGTTGCCCTGGGTGCCGTGTTTGTGATCCTGCTGCTGGTTTACCGCTCGGTGGTGCTGCCGCTGGCGGTGCTGTTCACCTCAGTCTTCGCCTTGTGTGCCGCGATTCTGCTGGTGTTCGGCATGGCCAAGCTCGGCTGGATCCAACTGAACGGCCAGAGTCAAGGCATCCTTTCAATTCTTGTGATTGGTGCGGCTACCGACTACGCACTGCTGTATGTAGCGAGGTTCCGTGAAGCCCTGACCCACACCACTAACCGCACGCAGGCAGCCATCACAGCTTGGAAGGCTTCGTTCGAACCAATTCTTGCCTCTGGTGCCACCGTCATCATCGCCCTGCTTTGCCTGCTCTTCTCGGACTTGAACTCCAACAAGGCCCTGGGTCCTGTGGCAGCTGCCGGCATCCTCTGTTCCCTGTTCGCCGCACTCACGCTTCTGCCTGCGTTGATGGCTTTGCTTGGACGGGCCGCCTTCTGGCCCTTCCGGCCCAAGTTGCTGCCCGACGACGAACGCGAACCTGAGATTGTCACTGGACTTGAGGGGCAAAAGGGTCTGTGGCGCGCCACGGGTCGTCTGGTCTCCAAACGGCCGCGCGTCGTGTGGGTGGCTTCCGTCCTGCTGCTCCTCGCAGCCTCTACCGGCTTGATGCAATTGAAGGCTAACGGCGTTCCGCAAACGGACGTCATTCTCTCTGCTTCCGACGCCGTTGACGGCCAGGAAGCGCTGGCGCGCCACTTCGACGCCGGCAGCGGCAGCCCCGCCGTCGTGGTCGCTTCCCAAGCTGCCGCGCAGCAGGTGCTGGAGAAGGTCAAAGCGGCCGACGGCGTGGGTGATGCGTATCTACTGGCCGACGGTAATGTCCCGATCACCGGAGCCCCCGGCGCTCCTTCGGAGCCCGCTGTCCGCGATGGCAGGGTCCTGATCAACGCCACGCTGAACTCGGCTGCAGACTCGATTGAAGCAGAAGAAGCGGTGAAGTCGCTGCGGGTGGCTGTTAAGGACGCCGACGCCGAAGCTCTGGTAGGTGGAGTCACGGCGACCGCGCTGGATACCAATACCACCGCGCAACGCGACTTGGTGGTCATCATCCCGATCGTCCTGGTGGTCATCCTCTTCATCTTGATGCTGCTGCTGCGATCCGTGGTGGCGCCAGTGCTGCTGGTGCTCTCCGTGGTGCTTTCGTACGGTGCCGCGATGGGTGTCTCAGCGTGGGTCTTCAATGGAGTCTTCGGATTCTCCGGCGCTGATGCCACCGTGCCGCTTTTCGGCTTCGTGTTCTTGGTAGCCCTTGGCGTGGACTACAACATCTTCCTGATGAGTCGTGTCCGTGAAGAGTCGTTGAAGCATGGGACACGTCCGGGAATCCTGCGGGGATTGGCGGTTACCGGCGGTGTCATTACCTCTGCCGGCGTGGTCCTGGCCGCTACGTTCGCGGCCCTTGGTGTCATCCCCATCATGTTCCTGGTCCAGCTCGCGTTTATTGTCGCGTTCGGTGTGCTGCTGGATACGGTGCTGGTCCGCTCCCTGTTGGTTCCCGCGCTTGCCTACGACATCGGCAGCAAGATTTGGTGGCCGGGGAAGCTGGCACGTGATTCTTCGTCCGCGCCGGTCGCTCCTCGCGAGGAGGAAGAGGCCTCGGTGGGCCGATAATCGTCAGTCAATGACCGGCGAGCGGCGTTCCAGCAGCAGGGTGTCGCGCCATTGTCCGGCGGCGGGTCCGGTGCTCACGCGAGCGATACGGTTCCGCCGCCCGACGATGGCAAAACCATTGGCCCGATGGAGCCGAAGGCTGGCCTGGTTCTCGGGGAAGATACTGGACTGGATGGTCCAGATTCCCTTCGCCTCGGTGGAGGCGGCGAGTGCCTGCAGAAGCAGTTTGCCAACGCCTTGGCCGCGGGCGGCGCCAGCCACGTAAATGGAGTGTTCAACTACGCCGGCGTAGGCCGGTCGTGAGGAAACGGCTGAGACCGCGGTCCAGCCCAGGATGGTGCCCTCCTTGCTGACTGCCACAAACCGGTGCTCAGGCAATCTGGAGTTGTTGAAGGCGTCCCATTCGGGTGCGGATGATTCGAACGTGGCGAAGCCGGTGTCGATGCCTTCCTGGAAGATCTCCCTTACCGCCGGCCAGTCCCGGGGCTCCATAGCCCTCAGCGCTACTGTCACAGCTTTGACAGGATGCCGGCGACGTCGTCCAAGGCGCCCGGGACCAGGGAATAGTATGCCCATGTGCCGCGCTTTTCCCGGTGCAGTAAGCCCGCATCCACCAGGATCTTCAGATGGTGCGACACCGTCGGCTGGCCGAGACCCAGTGGCCCCGTGAGGTCGCAGACGCAGGATTCGCCCGAAGATTCAGCTTTGACTATGGAAAGAAGCCGCAGCCGGTTGGGGTCGGCGAGGGCCTTGAACACCACTGCCTTCCGTTTGGCTTCCTCGGCACCCAAGGCAGGCTGGCCCGTCGGCTCGCAGCAGTCCTGCACGGCGGCAGGCTCGAGTGTGGGTAGTGCAGTCATGTAACTATTATGCCCGCGTATTGACGATCATCAATGTAATCCCGTTCGACAGCCCATATCGTTCCATGAGACAGGTTTGAACCTGCTCGTGCCTCATGGAAGCGTGATCCCCATGGGCAAGGTATACGGGGCAATCGATCAGCGATTGAGCAAGTTTATTGAACAGCAAGTGGTCTTTTTTGTTGCCACCGCTCCGCTGTCCAGCGATGGGCACGTCAACCTATCTCCCCGCGGGCTTCCGGGCACCTTCGCGGTCATTGATGAGCATACGTTTGCCTGGCTCGACGTCACCGGCAGTGGGAGCGAAACGATAGCCCATTTGAGGGAGAACGGCCGGATTACCGTCATGTTCTGTGCCTTTGACGGGCGTCCGAATATTGTCCGACTCCATGGGACAGGGCGTGTCGTCACCCGCTATGACCATGACTTCGAGTCTCTTGCTCAGCGCTTCGACGACAAACCCGGTGCGAGGGCCGTCATTGTTGTTGACGTCCACCGTGTTTCGGATTCATGCGGGTGGGGCGTTCCCTTGATGAGCTTTGAGGGTCACCGCGATCTGTTGGGTCCGTACTTTGAACGCAAGGGCGTAGACGGAAGTGTTGACTACCGAATCACCAAGAACCGCACCAGCATTGATGGTCTTGCCGCTTACGACTTTGACCCTGCGGAACCAGCAGGCGTCTGAGCAGCGTCAAACCTGCGGGTGCCAGGGTTAACGGCGCCCTGCGGGTACGTTCTGCTTGTGCGCCGACTGCCGCCGTCGGAGTCTGGAAGAGGAGGTGGGACAAGCCGCCTGCCATGAGGACAGCCACGCAGGCTGCGTTGATAAAGAACAGGCGTCGGCCCCCAGCAGATTCTTTACCGTCTTCGCCGCTGCTGTCGCCCTTATTTTGTGGTTCCGGCTACAAGGTTAGATCAAGGCCGCACGTCCACTGTGTGTGGCACGACGACATTTTCCGCGGCGCTTGAACCCGATGGGAAAAGCAGTAGGAGAAGGCCGACTCCAACGGCGGCGCCGATCAGTTGCGCCAAGGCAAAGGCCGGTGCTGAGCTGGGTGCGATGCCCGCGAACGTGTCGCTGAAGATCCGTCCTACAGTCACTGCAGGGTTCGCGAAGGAAGTCGAGGACGTGAACCAATAGGCAGCGCCGATGTAGGCGCCGACTGCGGGGGCGGCCAAGGAGCCCCGCTGGGTGGCAGCCAGGGAAAAGATCAGCAGAATTAGTCCGGCCGTGGCCACAATTTCACCCAGCAGATGGCCAGGCGTTGCGCGGTCCTTGCTGGAGATTGAGGTGCTCACCTCAAACATGGCGTTCGCCAGTACGCTGCCGCCGATCGCCCCCGCGGTCTGCGACACGACGTACGTGCCAAGTTCTTTCAACGACAGGCCGGTGCCGGCTCGTCTACCCAGTATCCAGTCCACCAGGGACACTACCGGGTTAAAGTGCGCCCCGCTGATTGGTCCAAAGATCAGTATGAGGACCGTCAAGCCGAGCACGGTGGCCGTGCTGTTCTGGAGCAACTGCAGGCCGACATCATTGGGGGAGAGCTGCTGCGCTGCGATGCCTGAGCCCACAACTATGGCAACAAGCAGGCAGGTTCCCAAAGCTTCAGCGAGGGCGCGGCGCCACAACCCGTACGAATGAATAGTCATGCGAACAGCTTGACTGATGAAATTAGTTCAGTCAAAATTGAATCAATGAATATTGAGCAAAACTCTAGCCTCTTGGAGAGGGCCGCTAAGTACGCGGCCCTGGCCGATCCTGCCCGGCTGCGCATCGTGGATCTGTTGACCTTGGGGGACTTGTCGCCCACAGAGTTGCAGTCGGAATTGGGCATGCCCGCCAATCTGCTGTCGCACCATCTGCGATCCATGGAGGCTGCAGGTTTGGCGGTTCGGCATCGTTCGGAAGGTGACAAGCGGCGAAGCTATGTCCGGCTGGCTGCCGGTGCGCTGGAAGGTCTCACTCCCGGCCGCGAGCACGGGGCCCGGCGCGTCCTGTTCGTTTGCACCCGGAATAGTGCGCGCTCGCAGTTGGCAACGGCGCTGTGGCAAACCGCCAGCGACATTCCTTCGGTATCGGCGGGAACCCATCCGGCGGAACATGTGGCGCCAGGCGCCTTGGAGGTCGCCCGCCGCCATGGATTGGACCTTGCGGGCGCAAAACCCTGCCTGATAGACCAAGTGGTGAGCGACGAGGATTTGGTGGTCACTGTCTGCGACAACGCCCATGAGGAATTGCCGGGATTGCGCGGCATTCACTGGTCCATTCCGGATCCTGTCCGGCTTGATAGTAAGGAAGCGTTTGAGGATGCATTCGCCGATATCTCACGCCGCGTTCATGATCTCGCCCCTCGACTGCGTGCTGCCTAGTCCCGTTTTTCATATATTGACAATCATCAATCTATAGGCCGATACTCAATGCATCGATGAATATCAATACATCGCGGCATTGCTGCGGAATGATCCCAACCAGACCAACCCAAACCGACACAGGAGAATCCCGTGAGCACCGAAACTGCCAAGAAACCGTCCGTTCTGTTCGTTTGCGTTCATAACGCAGGACGCTCCCAGATGGCTGCCGCTTTCCTCACAACCCTCTCCAAAGGTGCCGTTGAGGTCAGGTCAGCTGGCTCCCAGCCAGCAGACAAAGTCAACCCTGCTGCTGTTGAAGCCATGTCTGAGCTTGGCATCGACATGTCCGCCGAAATCCCGAAGGTCCTCACCACGGAAGCCGTCAAGGAATCCGATGTGGTGATCACCATGGGCTGCGGAGATGAGTGCCCGTATTTCCCCGGCAAGCGCTATGAGGACTGGGTACTCGAGGACCCTGCTGGACAGGGCGTGGAAGCTGTTCGTCCCATCCGGGATGAGATCAAGACCCGCATCGAGAATCTCCTTACGGAAATCCTGCCGGCCCGGCACGTCGACGCCCAGTAATCCCACGCCTGTCACCTGACCCTCGCAAGGAGAAATCGTGAGCACCCAACAGCTGATCATCATCGGGTCCGGCCCCGCCGGCTACACAGCCGCTATTTACGCCGCTCGCGCCGGACTTAACCCCTTGGTGCTGGCCGGCTCGGTCACCGCCGGTGGCGCCCTCATGAACACCACGGAAGTAGAGAACTTTCCCGGCTTCCCGGGTGGGATCCAAGGCCCGGAGCTCATGGATGGGCTCCAGGAACAGGCGGAAAAGTTCGGTGCGCGGATAGTTTTCGACGACGTCACTGAGGTTGATCTCAAGGGTCACGTCAAGCGTGTGGTCACTGGAGGTGGCGAGACTCATGAGGCGCCGGCGGTCATCCTGGCCACGGGTTCTGCATATAAGGAGCTCGGGCTTCCGGAAGAGAAGAAACTCAGCGGGCATGGTGTCTCCTGGTGTGCCACCTGTGACGGCTTCTTCTTCCGGGAACAGGACATCATTGTGGTTGGTGGCGGAGACTCCGCCATGGAGGAAGCTACCTTCCTGACGCGCTTCGGCAAATCCGTGACCGTCGTGGTCCGAAAGGACGAACTGCGGGCATCCCGCATCATGGCCCAGCGAGCCAAGGACAATCCCAAGATCACCTTCGCGTGGAACTCTGCTATCACCAAGATCCACGGAGATACCAAAGTCACAGGTGTCACCCTCACGGACACCCGCACCGGCGAAACCCGTGAGCAAGCGGCCACCGGTATTTTCGTGGCCATCGGTCATCTGCCGCGGACTGAACTCGTGGAAGGGCAAGTGGACCTCGACGCCGAGGGCTACATCAAGGTGGATTCACCCACCACCTGCACGAACCTCTCGGGTGTCTTTGCCTGCGGCGACGCCGTAGACCATCGCTATCGCCAAGCCATTACAGCAGCTGGCACGGGTTGCTCGGCCGCACTCGATGCTGAGCGCTACCTTGCCGCCTTGGACGACGCCCACAGCATTGCCACGGCATTGGTCGAAGAGCCCACCCACTTCTGAGTTCCCCATACCGAGAGACGAGAAACCATGGATAAGCACCTCCCCATCGCAGTCATCGGTGCGGGCCCCGTTGGGCTGGCAGCCGCAGCGCACCTGCTTGAACGCGGACTGAAACCGATCATCTTCGAAGCAGGCAACTCTGCAGGGGCTGCAATCGAACAATGGCGCCACATCCGTCTCTTCTCGCCATGGAGGTTCAATCTCGACGCCGCGGCTGTCCGGCTGCTCGAGCCCAGTGGCTGGGAATCGCCCCGTCCCACCGCATTGCCCTATGGCGGGGAACTCATTGATAACTACCTCACCCCGCTGGCAGAACTCCCCGCCATCGCTTCCCGACTACAAACTGGCGCCCGCGTCACCGCTGTCACCCGCGCCGGGCTCGACAAAACCCATGTGCGCGATCGCGACACCACCCCGTTCATGGTCCGGGTTGAACACACTGCCGGTGAGGTCCGCGATTACACGGTGTCAGCCGTTGTCGATGCTTCCGGCACCTGGGCCACTCGCAATCCGCTCGGAACCTCCGGGTTGCCCGCCATCGGTGAAGATCGTGCAGCAGACCGCATCTCTTCACCCCTGCCCGATGTTTCCGGGCGGGATCGGGATTCGTTCGCCGGCCGACGAGCCCTGGTAGTTGGCGCAGGCCACTCCGCTGCAAACACGCTGATCAACCTCGCCGATTTGGCCAAAGATGCGCCGAACACGAGGATACTCTGGGCCATCCGCGGTGCTTCCGCAGAGAAGGTTTACGGCGGCGGCGACGCAGACGGCCTGCCTGCACGCGGCCAGCTTGGCTCGCGGCTGCGCCGACTGGTCGAATCCGGAACCATCGAACTGCATACGAACTTCGGCATCGCAGCCCTGAAAAATCTTGATTCCGGACTGACGCTGGAATCAGCAGATGGACGGACGCTGGAAACAGATGTCATCGTCCCGTGTACCGGCTTCCGCCCTGACCTTGAGATGCTCCGGGAACTGCGGCTGAACCTGGACCCTGCTGTTGAAGCGCCTACGGAACTGGGGCCGCTGATCGATCCCGAATTCCACTCTTGCGGCACGGTTCCGCCGCATGGCGCGAAGGTGCTCGCCCATCCGGAGAAGGACTTCTATATCGTCGGCATGAAGTCGTACGGGCGCGCGCCGACCTTTCTGTTGGCCACCGGCTATGAGCAAGTCCGCTCCGTGGCTGCCGCCCTATCGGGGGATCAGGTTGCGGCGGACACTGTTCATCTTGAACTGCCAGAGACCGGGGTCTGCTCCTCCAACGCGGGTACTAGCCGTGACGTTCCTGCGGTGGCTGCTTCGGCATGGGACGTAGAGGTTAGCGGGTGCTGCTCGACTCAGGAACCGGTGCTCATCGGCATTCCCACAGGACTGACTCACGGGCGCTCCGGCCTGTAGCGGGCTCGGCCAGCAGCGTGCTTAGGCGCTGACGGTGTTCCTCTCGCGGTAACCGTCTGCGGCATATACGCCGAGGACCCGGACCTCCGTGGTGAAGAACTCCAGTTCCTCCAATGCCCGGCGGAGTCGAGCGTCTTCGGGATGCCCCTCGACGTCGGAAAGGAACATCGTGGCAGCGAACTCATCACCCACCATGTAGCTTTCCAATCGAGTCATGTTGAGGCCGTTGGTAGCGAAGCCGCCTAGTGCCTTGTAAAGGGCAGAGGGAACGTTGCGTACGCGGAAGACGAAACTGGTGATCGCCGGACCGGGTAATTCTTCCTTGCTGGGAAGCTCGCGTTCACGGGCCAGAACAACAAAGCGTGTGGTGTTGGTGGGGTCGTCTTCGACGCCGGAGGCCAGGACCTCGAGGCCGTACAGGCCAGCGGCGAGCGGCGGAGCCAGGGACAGCTTGCGGGGATCGTTCCAGTCCCGTACTTCGCGGGCTGAGCCTGCGGTGTCACCGGCGATGACAGGTTTGAGGCCAGCTTCCCGGATGATCCTGCGGCATTGTCCGAGTGCGTGGATGTGGCTGTGGACCTCCGTGGCGCCCTCAATGGTGCTGCCGGGGATTCCCAGAAGGTCGAAACGGATGGGCAGGAAATACTCGCCCACGATCTGCAGCTTGGACTGGGGGAGCAGGACGTGGATATCGGCCACCCGTCCGGCAATGGAGTTTTCAATCGGAATCATGGCCAGATCGACTTCGCCAGTGGATACCAGTTCAAAGGCATCCTCAAAGCTGGCGCACGGAACGCTTTCGAGTTCGGGAAACATTTCCTTGCACGCGAGATCCGAATTGGCTCCGGGCTCACCTTGATACGCAATCTTCTGGGCCATGCTGCTCATGTTTACACGGTGAGCCCCCGGCCTCCCAACCGCGTCCACCCTGTGACTGGACAAGTGGATGCTTTCGGCTCTAGGTTCGCAGCAAGGATTGGGGGCAGCCGATGGCGACTGCGACAACGTTCCAAGGGAACAAGGCAAACAATGTCAACGACGAGCGGATCGCAAGATTTGCAGGCACAGTCTTCGGACTGTTCACGCTCCTTTGGGCGTTCCTGCTTTCAGGCGAAGTGGGCGGGTACATGCTGGCAGCAGGGCCATTGTCGGTGGCGTCCCACGGGTTGAGCCTTCTCTCAGCGCTCATCGTTTATCTCTATTATCGGAAGGTGGTTGAGCGGAACAGCGCGGCCGGGCTGCTCTGCTTCGTTGCCGTCGCGTTCTTCTTCGCAGACATCGCTTTGGGCTTCCAGTACAGCCCATTTTTCGGAATCGCCCTCGTGGCATGGGCGGCCAGTGCCCGGCGACCCCTCATGGCGGGGGCGGGAGTCCTTGCCTTTGGCGCAGCCATCTTCGCTAGGTTCGAGCACTCTTTGGCCGCCATCGTCATTGCCGCCTCCGGCGTGATCATCCTCGCGGCAGCACTGGCCCTACGCCCGGGCAACCCAACTGGGTCGCAGTTGACGTCGTTCTGAGGGCTCAGAACGACGTCAAATGCGACCCAGTTGGGTAGAACCGGAGAGGGAAAAGATTAGCCGTTGATGACCTGCGGGACGCCCAAAGCCTTGAGACCCTCGGCGCCGAACTCCAAGCCGTAACCGGACTGCTTCGCGCCGCCGAACGGAATACGCGGATCTACTGCGCCGTGCTTATTGATCCATACCGTGCCGGCCTGGATGCGGGAGGCGACTTCGCGTGCGGCACTCACATCGGAGGACCAGACTGAGGCGCCCAGTCCGACGTCGAGCGCGTTCGCTTTGGCGACGGCCTCGTCAACCGTGCTGTATTTGATAATCGGCAGGGCGGGCCCGAACTGTTCCTCGGCGACCAGCGGGTTGTCGTTATCGATGTCGGCCACCAGGGTAGTGGGGTAGAAGTTGCCGGGAGCGTCGGCGTCGGGGTTGCCACCCAGCAGCACACGGGCCCCGGATTCCTTAGCGGCTTCCACCAGCCGCGCCACGATGTCGTACTGCTGCCGGTTCTGTAGAGGGCCCAAGACGTTGTTCTCATCCAAGCCGTTACCCATCGGCATTGCAGCAGCCACAGCAGTGAGCTCTGAACACACAGCCTCGTACTGGGACTCGTGCACGTACAAGCGCTTCAGGGCAGCGCAGGTCTGGCCGGTGTTGATAAAGGCACCCCAGAAAAGACCCTCGGCGATTGCCTTGGGATCCGAATCGGGGAGAACAATGCCGGCGTCGTTACCGCCGAGTTCCAGAGTGAGCCGCTTGACGGTATCGGCCGAGGATCGAATGATCGCCTTGCCCGTGGCGGTGGAGCCGGTGAACATGACCTTGCCGATCGCGTCATGTGCGGCCAGGGCTTCGCCGACGTCGCGGCCACCGGAGACCACGGACAGCAAGCCATCGGGCAGTTCCTGGTTGATGATCGAGGCGAGTGCCAGCACGGAGAGCGGCGTGTACTCGGAGGGCTTGACCACCACTGCATTACCCATGCGCAGGGCGGGCGCGATCTGCCACACCGTGATCATCATGGGCCAGTTCCAGGGACCAATGGCACCGACGACGCCGATGGGGCGGTAATGCATTTCGGCGCGGGTTGCGCCGTCGTCCACCACAGTTTCAGGATCAAGCGGGGTGGCGGCGGTGGCCCGGAGCCACGCGGCACATGCTCCAACTTCGAAGCGCGCGTTCGGTCCGTTCAGCGGCTTGCCCTGCTCGCGCGAGAGCAGTTGGGCGAGTTCCTCGGCAGAACGTTCGACGGCGTCGGCGGCCTTCATGAGCGCGGCGGACCTGGCGTCGTGGCCCAAGGCAGCCCATGCGGGTTGGGCGGCGGCGGCACCCGCGATTGCGGCTTCGAGGTCCTCGACGGTGTGAACAGGGGTTTCGCCGACAGCTTCACCCGTTGCCGGATCAAGGATGGTGCGGCTGTTCTGGCCGGGGGCCGGGGTGATTGAGGCCAGCAGGGCGTCGTAAGTCTCCATTGGTACTCCGCTCGGGTAGTAAGTCTTGGCGGCCAGTGAGGCGCGCGGCGATGATTCCAGTGTGGTCGGCATCACGCGCATGAGCCTTGTCTATGCACGAACAGCCCTTGACGGGAAGCGAACGCTTTCCGTTCAGGGCCCTGTGCCTGATAATCGAGCTTGTGACTCTTGCTTCCCTCGCAGCTTTTGCCGGCCTCTGCCTGGTCCTGTCCGTAACACCCGGGCCGGACACTTTCCTGGTCCTGCGTATCGCGTTGAACCGTCCCAGTGCAGGAATTGCTGCGGCCGCAGGGTCTGCGATTGGCGCGATTGTCTGGGCTGCATTGGTGGGCGTCGGTCTCGCAGCCATTCTTGAGCAGTCCGCGGAACTGTTCCGATGGGTCAAGATCGCAGGCGGCCTGTACTTGCTCTATTTGGGCGTTTCATCGTTCATCAAGTCCCGCAAGGCAGCAAAGGCGGCTAGGTCCGCCGAAGCTGGCGGCACGGCGGAGAACGCGCCCCTCCCGTACAGCCGACTCTCCGCCCTGGGTGCTGGGTCCTTGTCCACGCTGCTCAACCCCAAGGTCGGCTTGTTCTACCTGGCGGTGGTCCCGCAGTTCATCCCACACGGTGGGGACACCATGGGCACCTCGCTCATTCTCGGCGTGGTGGTGGCCGTGATTGCCTTCGCCTATCTGTCGATGATCGCCGTCGTCGCCTTCAAAGCGATGCGCTGGCTCAAGCGACCCAAGGTGAGTACCGTCGTCGAGCGCGTCAGCAGCGGTGTGATCGCCGGGCTGGGTGTGGGCGTGGTGGCCTCCGGCGCCACCAGCTAACCGGCGAGCAGTGCCAGGTAGTTGTCCAATTGCCCCGCAAGGTCCTGCGAGAAATGCTCTGCGGGGGACAATGCCACAACAATTTGCGCGCCCAGCATCATGTTGAGCAGGTGATCGGCGACGGCGGCGTCCCCGATGGGGGCGTTGATCTCGCCTGCCGTGCGGGCTGCTGCGCAATGAGCGGTGATGGTGATGTGCCACTGGCTCATGGACTCGCTGTGGAGGGCTGCCATGTGGGAGTCGTTGAGTGCCTTCTGCCAGAACGGAATCACGATGCGGGCTTCATTGATGCGCTCCTCATCGAGTGGCAGGACTTCTGCGCAGAACGCGCGGAGGGCCGCTACGCCTGACAGTCCGTCGGTCATGGTGGCGATGCGTTGATTGGTGCGGTTGAAGACGTGCCCGAACGCGGACGTCAGCAGCAGGTCCTTAGTGGGGAAGTAGGGCTTGAGGGCACCGTTGGCGAAGCCTGCTTCCTCGGCAATTTCCCGCATAGTGGCGCCTTCCATGCCGAGCCTCGCGATGATCCGCCAGGTTGCATCCACCAGTTCGAGGCGTCGTTGATCGTGGTCCACAATCTTTGGCACTGGAGGGGCTCCCGGGAAATAAATTGGTGGACAGGTCTTGTGACCCATCTTACGTTTTGGTTATTCTCTACACCTATAGAAAATAAATCCTGACCCATCATAGGTCCCGGACAAGAGGCAGCCATGACGCCCACAGCAACTGAGACAGCAACTGACGCCGTGACCCTTGAGGAAACGCAGTACGCCCTTGCAACGGGAGCCGAAATCTCCCAGGTGCAGGGGATCCTGCAGGCCTCCGGCCACCTTGGCCCCGATAAGCGAATCGCCTACTTGGGGTTGGTGGACCCGTCCCGCGGCCAGTCGGAGCAGGACCGCCGTTTCCGTGTCTTCATCCACGACATTTCCGGCGGAGCTCCCAGCGACGTCCTCGTCTCAGCGACCCGCGGCGAGATCATAAAAGCCATCGAACTGGATACCAAAGTTTCAGGCGAACTCCCCGTGCTGGAAGAGGAATTCGAGGTTGTGGAGACTCTCCTGGCAAGCGATGAGCGTTGGCTGGCCGCGCTTGCCGCCCGCGATCTGGACGTAGAAAAAGTCCGCGTCGCACCGCTCTCGGCCGGCGTTTTTGAGTACGACGACGAGAAAGGTCGCCGTATCCTGCGTGGTCTCGCCTTCGTCCAGGACTTCCCGGAAGACAGCGCATGGGCACATCCCGTAGACGGCCTGGTGGCCTACGTGGACGTGGTCAACAAGGAAGTCACCCAGGTCATTGACCTCGGCGTCATGCCCATCCCCACTGAGCACGGAAACTACACAGATCCAGAACTGACCGGTCCGCTGCGCGAAACGCAGAAGCCCATCAGCATCACTCAGCCGGAGGGCCCGAGCTTCACCGTCACGGGCGGCAACCATGTGGAGTGGGAAAAGTGGAGCGTGGACGTCGGCTTCGATGTTCGCGAAGGAGTTGTCCTCCACAATCTGGCCTTCCAGGACGGTGACACAAAGCGTCCCATTATCAACCGCGCCTCCATCGCCGAGATGGTGGTTCCCTACGGCGATCCCTCACCCATCCGGTCCTGGCAAAACTACTTCGACACTGGCGAATACCTGGTGGGCCAGTACGCCAACTCACTCGAACTGGGCTGCGATTGCCTGGGAGACATTACCTACCTCAGCCCTGTCATCAGCGATGCTTTCGGCAACCCCCGCGAGATCCGCAACGGCATCTGCATGCACGAGGAAGATTGGGGCATCCTTTCCAAGCACTCAGACCTCTGGACCGGTATCAACTACACCCGCCGCAACCGCCGTCTGGTGATCTCTTTCTTCACCACCATCGGCAACTACGACTATGGCTTCTACTGGTACCTCTACCTGGACGGCACCATCGAGTTCGAGGCCAAGGCCACCGGTGTCGTCTTCACCAGCGCGTTTCCGGAGGGCGGCTCCGATAACATCTCCCAACTCGCACCGGGCCTCGGCGCACCCTTCCACCAGCACCTCTTCAGCGCCCGCCTGGACATGGCCATTGACGGCTTCACCAACCGCGTGGAAGAAGAAGACGTGGTCCGCCAAGCCATGGGCGAGGGAAATGAGCGCGGCAACGCGTTCTCCCGCAAGCGCACAGTACTGACGAAAGAGTCCGAGGCCATGCGCGAAGCCGACGCCCGCGCCGGCAGGACGTGGATCATTTCCAACCCGGAATCCCGCAACCGACTCGGCGAGCCAGTGGGCTACAAGCTCCACGCCGAGAACCAGCCCACACTGCTTGCCGACCCCGGCTCGTCCATCGCGAAGCGCGCGGCTTTCGCCACCAAAGACCTGTGGGTCACCCGCTACTCCGACGAGGAGCGCTACCCCACGGGCGACTTCGTGAACCAGCACTTCGGCGGCGCCGGCTTGCCGGCCTATGTTGCCCAGGACCGGGAGATTGATGGCCAGGACATCGTCCTCTGGCACACCTTCGGCCTCACACACTTCCCGCGCGTGGAAGACTGGCCGATCATGCCCGTGGACACGGTGGGCTTCAAGCTCCGTCCGGAAGGTTTCTTCGACCGCAGCCCCGTGTTGGACGTGCCGGCCAACGCTTCTGGCTCGAGCTGCCACAGCGCGGCGACTTCCAGCAGCGAAGAACACGGCGAGCCCGCCGGGCACTGCCACTAAAGCGCCCGGGGCACCGAAATGACCATGATCGCAGGACGGGCCCGGGTAGCCGGGCCTGTCCTGCACCCTCGGATCTGCGCAGCACTCACAGCCGTCTCCTGCCTGGTGCACGTGTGGCTCGCGGCCTCGGGACACCACGCTGCCTGGCTCGGCGCACTCATGATTGCCTTGGCGGCCGTGTGCATCCCGTGCACAGTTCACATCTGGCGCCACAGCAGAGTCGGTGCACTTCATCAAGTGACCATATCCGCCTTGGCCATGGTGGGACTCCACGCTGTCCTGCTGCTGGGGGCGGGCGGTGCCGCACATGCGCACGGCGGGGGACCGGCGTCGAACGTTGCTGATGTATCCGGAGCCGCCGGACTTTTGCTGGTGATCGGACTGGAAATCACGACGGCGTTACTCGCCGCAACGCTGGTGGCCCGCCTCCGGCGCTCGCGCCAGAGCCACCGAACTGGCCCATCTTTGCCGGTGGCAAGCCTGATATTCAGCCCCGAAGGGCCCGCCAGCTGAGCCAAAGAAGGGCTGAAAGCGACTGCCCATTTGAAATCTCCGGTGCCACAATTGACCCATGGCCGCAGCGTGGTCAATTCGTGAGGGGTTCCGCAGCGGGCCTGACCCGGGTGCCCTGCGCCGCCCGCTGTTCTACGCGGCCCTGGTGGTCTTCGCCGTAGTAGTCCTGGTTGAGGTGGGGATGTCCCTCCTGTTGGGCCAGACCGCCGTCGAGCCCGTCTCTGCAGCTGAGGCCGGCAAACTGGATGTTCCCTTGGACGTTTTCCTGAAGACACAACAGGCCGACGCCGAGCCGCCCGGGGCCGGAATTGGTTTTCTGGCCTTCCTCGATGGGCTGCTGCTGTTCACCGTGGTGATGCTGGGGCTCAGCTTGATCATGGATCTGCGAACCTATGGGCGGGCACAGGGGGTTGCCACGCTGGTGGTGATGCTGCTGTGGGTGATTGCTTCATTCCTCACGGCGATGCTGGCGTTGGCGAAGCTGTTCCTGATGATCGGATTGTTCGTGTCCGCCCCGTTCGGGACTATCGCGTACCTGGCACTGTGGGGGAGCTTTCCCAAAGGCCAGGCAGCCGCGATCCTTGGATTGTTGCTGGTGCTCAAGATCGTCTTTGCGCTGCTGTTGATCCTGAGCCAGCCGAAGTTCCTTAAGGTCACGGGTCTAGTGGTGCTGCTGGTGGTTTCCGCGCTCCTTCAGGTGATCCTGGGGATCATCCACGGATTCCTGCCCGGGCCGCTGGTGTCCATCGGGGACCAATTCTGGGCGCTGATCACCGTGGTGGTGGCGCTGGTGTGGGCTCTGATCATGCTGATCGCGTCCATCCCGGCGATCATCAACGCCCTGCGCGTGAGTGGTTCGGCGGGGGACTGAGCGGTCAACCGATCTGGCCTGGGGTGGGCGCCAATGGTCCTACGTTGAAAATGACTGGATTGCTCGTTTCATCATCGAGGGAGGCGGTCACACTGGCTCGTCCGTTGCGAAGGCCCCCAACACGACCCGAATTGCTGACGGAGACGACGAGCGGTGGACTGTGGCGCCAGGACACTGGAGCCGTGGTGCTCTTCGTTCCGTTGCTGAAAGTGACTGTGGCGGTCAACTGAAGGGTCTGCTGAAGGCCGATGGAGTGCGGTCCCGCCGGGCTGATGGTTATGGCCGTCGCTACCGGCTCAACTGTTACCGGCACCGAAGCTGGCCATTCCTTACCTTTGGCGTCGACGCATTGGGCGCTTACTGTCGTCTGTCCATGACCGGTGCCTGTCACCGATCCCGAAGTATTTACACTCGCGATCTTGGAATCCTTTGAAGACCACGTGGCGGTGGTGGCAGGTTGTCGCGTGCCGTCCGTATAAGTGATGAAGGCCAACAGTGGTTGTGTTTGGGTGTGCTTGATAGACAGAGCGGTCGGGTCGATGACGCACCCGTTTGGCTCACCCGTTGGAGTGGTGGTGTCCGGGCCGGTGACCGTGACGGCAGCCGTTGCCTGGATGGTCCCTTCCGTGGCAGTGATGGTGGCGACGCCTTGGCGGACCCCAGTCACCAAACCATTACCATCCACCGTGGCAATGTCCTTGTTGAGGGAATCCCAAATTGCAGGCTCGTTGCGGTTACCGATCGAATTATCGCTGAAGGTGCCCTGGGCCGTGAGCTGCGTCGTTCTCACTGCAGGCACTGTGATGTTGTCAGGAACTATGCGAAGGCTGACGAGGCTCAGGCTGGGGTCGGGATCTACGACCTGAAATTCCAAGTTGCCGGAGATCCCACTATGAGCCGCCGTTATTTGTGCAGAACCTGTCTTGGCAGCGGTGGCAACCCCGGTTGTGGAGACGGCGAGCACCTCTGGTACGTCTGAATTCCACGCAAGACCTTCCCGCAAATCCTTTGTCTCGCCGTTGCTATAGGTTCCCGAGGCCTTGAGATCGACAGTGGCGTCAGGATGTAGCCGCTGGCTTGGAGCCGTGATGGTGATTGTCTGCAGGGTCATTACGGGATCGGATGGACTGCCATTGTTCTTGGCTGCGACAACCGCCACCACAGAGGCGGCAATCATTGCAACCGCAACAACCCCGGCAATCACCCACGTGCGAATGATCCGCCGACGAACTGTGGACATCCCCTCCGTCAAGGCAAAGCCCAAATCCGCGGGGTGTGTTTGTGCGTCGAAAGAGGCATCGGCCAGTAATCGCTGCCGCAGCGCGTCTCTCATGGCCGGCCTTCCTCCAGGGCCAGCCGTCCGGTTGTTTCCTCGGCGTGTGCCAGCGATCTGCCGACACTCTCCGCAGGACGCCCCGTCATGCCCGCAATTTCACCGACAGTCAGGTTGGCGAACTCGTGAAGCACGATGGTTATCCGCTCCTCATAGGGGAGCTTTGACAGTGGGCTACCGCCCTGCGGCTTAATCTTCGGCTTCGGCCCCGTCTTCGGCCCCTTCTTCGTCTTCGGCGGGTGCACTTCCCGCACCCACCGCTCATGCTTCCGGAGCATCTCCACAAAAACGCACAACGTATACACGCGCAGCTGGGGAGTCACGGGTCCCTTCCATGCGCTGGATGCCAAGGACCATGATGCCTCGAGCAGTCTCCGGGCCGTCTCCGGGTTATCGCATAGCAAGTGGGCGCAATATTCCATATCGCCCTTCTGCCGCTCGAAGACGCTGCGCAGTTCGTTTTCGCGATCCCTGAGTGCTGGGGCGATCTTGAGCGTAGGAATGGGGCCGAGTTCAACTTCCCTGACCATCGGCATGAAAACGCCGGCAACGAGCAGCACGATTCCAGCGCCTACCGCAAGGGGAAGACCGAAGTCCTGCACGGTGTCGGGTAACTCTTGACGCCACGAAGAGAAAATAACCACGGCTGCAACGATGACCGCGATGCCCAGTGCGGCCAGCACAACCCGTAGAGGAGTGAAAGCGCTGCGGATATGCCGCTTTGGCTGCTCGCACATGCTTTACCAGCTTAGGAATTTGCGCGGAGGAGTATCAAACAGATTTTACGTCTACCGATTGGATTTTTGAACAGATTGCAACTCTCAGCGGGAGAATTCTTCTTCCGATATCCGGTTCTCCGGGCGGTTCCGATAGGCAGCGAGGTAGGTGGAAATGCGGCGCACCGCTTCCTCAATGTCTTCCACAGCCGGCAGGATCACAAACCGGAAATGGTCCGGTGTTGGCCAGTTGAAGGCCGTCCCATGCGAGACCAGAATCTTTTGTTCCTGCAGGAGTTGCAGGACGAATTTCTCGTCGGAGGCGATGGGATAGATCTCCGGGTCCAGCTTGGGGAAGAGATACATGGCGCCGGCAGCCGGGACGCAGCTGACGCCCGGAATCGCTGTCAACAGTTTCCACGCCAGGTCCCGCTGCTCGCGCAGCCGGCCGCCAGGACGTATGAGGGCTTCGATGCTTTGGTAGCCGCCAAGGCACGTCTGGATGGCGTGCTGGGCCGGAACGTTGGCGCATAACCTCAAGGAGGCCAGCAGCTCCAGCGACTCCCGGTAGGCGGCGGTTACGGTCCGGGGGCCAGTCACGGCGACCCACCCGGCCCGGTAGCCGGGCATGCGGTACGCCTTGGACAACCCGCTGAAAGTCAACACGCAGACATCCTCGGCCACAGCGGCCGTGTGGATGTGGGGCGCGTCGACGTAGCGGATTTTCTCGTAGATCTCGTCCGAGAACAGCACAAGATCGTGCTTACGGGCCAGAGCTGCGAACTGCTCCAAAATGTGCCGGGGGTAGACAGCGCCGGTGGGGTTGTTCGGGTTGATGATCACGATGCCCTTGGTGCGCGGGGTGATCTTCGCTTCGACGTCGGCCATGTCCGGCCACCAGTTCTCGTCCTCATCGCACAGATAGTGCACTGCTTGGCCGCCTGTGAGTGTCACGGCGGCCGTCCACAGCGGGTAGTCCGGCGCAGGAATGAGGATCTCGTCGCCGTTCTCCATGAACGCCTGCAGGGTCATGGAAATTAGCTCGCTGACGCCATTGCCAATGAAAACATCCTCGACGCCGATGGTCATCAGACCGCGCGTTTGGTAATACTGCGAGATGGCTGTGCGCGCGGAGAAGATGCCCTTGGAATCGCTATATCCCTGCGCACCGCGAAGGTGGTGGATCATGTCCACCACCACTGACTCCGGTGCTTCCAACCCGAACGGCGCTGTGTCCCCGAGGTTCATCTTGAGGATGCGGTGGCCCTCGGCTTCCATGGCTTTTGCAGCCTGGAGGATGGGACCGCGAAGTTCGTAGCGGACGTTCTGGAGTTTGCTGGAGTGCTGCATCGGACGCATGGTTGATCTTTTCATGTCACCGCCCCCGCCCGGCAAACCCGTCCGAAAATTGTCACTGGCCGAGCCTGTTGGTGCACAGCTGCGGGTTGCTGAGGCAGATGTTCACCGGGTCCAGGATGATTCTGGACCGTAGCTCAGTCCGTACCAGGACCAGGGCATTGATGTTGACTTTGCTGCCGGCATCCGGGACCACCCCCACCACAACGCACCGCTGGATGGAGAACGGAGGCTGCGCCTGGCAGGTGGAACCTTGGGTGAAGTCCAGCTGAATCTGCGCTGTTTGGAAAGCGGTTCGGGCATCTTCAATCCGTTGGCCCAACACGTCAGGCACGGTGGCCCGAACCGGCACGGCAATTTCCAGATTCACTGTGCTGCCGCGGCCCACCTTTTCACCACCGGCAGGCACTTGGTTCACTACCGTTCCCTCCTGGGCAGCGTTTTCGACGTCCGAGGTCGTGGCCTTGAAACCTGCGTCCGTGAGGATCTGTACTGCCTCGGCCTGCGGCTTGGTTTTCACATCAGGCACATTTGCATCCTTGAACATGGTGAAAAGGATCAAGCCAATGGCGGCCAAGAGCACCACGCCACCGATGATTACCCACAGCCACGGGAAGCGCCCGGGTGGTTTGGGTTTTTCTGCGGCGGGCACGGTCAAAGTCACAACATGGGCCTGGTCCGCGTAGTCCTCAGGCGCGTCGTCGGCGGAGTAGGCGATCAACTTCACTGGATAGCTGCCCGCCGAGGCGCCTGCGGTGTCGAAGCTGACAACGTACTGCTCGGTGGCCCCGGCAGCGATGGTCCGCAGTGGGTTGGTGATGGTGGTGTACGTTTTCGACGGCGGATTGGTCACCTGCCCGGGAAAGGCGCCGAGAACCACGCGCTCCTGATCGGGGGAGCCGTTGGTGACGGATGCTGTGAGGGATCCCTTGCCGTCCTTGAGAACAACGTTGGGGGCGCTCAAGGTCATGGTGATGGCAGTCATGGCGCAACAACTCCTGGGATTGTGGTGGCGTAGCTCGTTGGGGAACCGCCATTACGTCGTTGCCCAACAACGTATTCACGGTTTACAGACGTGGTGAGGGTGGTTCGATGCATCTCAGCCGGCTTCCTGGAGTTGCAGCACGCAAGGCTCGAGCGCGAGACAGGCGATGCCCAGCTCTCCTCCTGAGGTTCCAAAGGTGACGTCCACGCCTTCCCCGGGGTCGGCGGCCTGCTCGGCGCGCGTGCCTTGGAGGAACAACGTGACCTTCACAGCTTGTTGAGGGACGAGCCTGGCCCTCTTGGTGGGCGGCCCAAAGGAGAACAAGCCCCCGCCGAACTCCTTCACTTCAAAGACACAGCCACCTGTCACCACCAGCTGCGTATCGGAGGCTGAACACGAGCCGCTTTCCACAGACAAATCCGCCGCAGTGAGCTTCGCGGCCAAGGCTGTACCTGGGAATCCGCTCTGCCAATCCGCGGCGGCATCGTCATTGCCTCCGCCGCAGCTGACCCCGAACACTAAAACCAGGATCGCGATGACAGCACATGAAATCACCACGATGATGGGTTTCCGATTCTCGTCATTCACCGGTCCGCACCTCAATGTGGTCGGTCACGTGCGCCGGTTTCACTCCTTTGACGATCCGCCGGATCAGCTCCAGTTGCCCGGAAGCTTCCGCCGGGACGTGCACTTTGATGTGGAAAGCGCCCGGGACGGATTCGACGTCGAAACCACCCACCCCCGTTGCGAGGTGCAGGAAGCGGGTGAGCCCGTCAACGGTCCCGCGCCGGGAGGAGAGCTGCGCCGCGGCAGCGATCAGATCCCGTTGTCGCGTGATGGGAACCGCGCTGGAAGCTTCCGATTGGCCCTCCGGACCAGGGAGCGTCAACCAGTCCAGATCCACCCAACGTGACAAGAAAGGAATCAGCGACGACGGTGCGCGGCCCGGATCCGGAACGGTATGGATTTGGTCCAAGACCCGCCGGACAGGCTGGTGCATATCCTCAGCTACGCCGAGAAGGGCCTGCATGGGTGCGCTTGAATCGGCCGCTACTTGGAACACTTCGGGCAGGACTTTGAGGAGTTTGAATGCCTCGAAGTCTGAAGACCTAGCCATTTCCGTGGACCACCTCAATTTTGTGGTCCCCTGAGCAGAACAGCCAGGTATCGGGCAACGTCACGACGTCGTCAACCACCCGCCGGGTGCAGCTTTCCCAAGTGAGGGCGTCGTCCTTGCTCCGGAAGACACCTTTGGGTCCTGCAGCCAGCACGAGGACCTGGCCTTCGGCCACAATTGCGCCGGAAACTGAGCGGACGGGCTCGAACCGGGTCCGGTCACGCAAGGGCAGGTTGCAGTTCACGTCCGGCACGCTCCATTGCGCCCCTGCCAGGCCGAGTTGCAGGCGTAGGACACCGCCACTTTGTGTCGCGGCATAGGCTGCTTTGCCCATGACGTGAAGACCCCAACAACTGCCGCCGGTCCATCCTGTGCTGAGCTCCTCCCAGGAGTTCATGAACGAGTCGTCAAAATCGGTGCGGCCCAGTTCGTCGATCCTGAGCCGCAGGCAACCCGTCCCGGTGCCTTCAGGAACTGCACGCCCGAGCCACACATAGCTCGCGCCGCCGTCGTACTGGACTGTCATGCAGCGGATGTCTTCGCCCGCCGCCTTGACCTGTTTGAAGCTGCCGGCCGTCCCGGCGTCGGGAGAGAGCCACACGCCGGCCGACGCCTCCGCGGCCACCACCACGCCTGTCCTGCCGCGGATATCGACGAGGGCGTCCACGGCATAGAAGCCCCGATCGGGCTGGGAGGTGTCCACTACGTTCTGCACCGGGATGGCGCCCTGGCTCACTGGAAGTTCATAGAGACCCCGCTCACCGGCCAGCAGCAGCAACGGCTCACCTTGCCGGTCCACCCAGCACAAGTCCGCTATAACGAAACCCAACTCGGATGCCTTGCGCCAGGACTCCCCGAGGTCGTCGCTGATGTAAACGCGCGAACCAGTGGCCGTAACGGTGCTGACAGCCACCATGCCCGGGTGCGTTCCGGGGCCTACCCGGCCGGGTGCGGGCGAACGGAACGGCGCGATGGCACGGACGGTTTCCTCCCCATTGGCAGGGTCACCAAACTCTGCGCAGGCTTCCCATCCGTCCGCTGCGTTGGTGGTGCGGAACAACGTGCTCTCCTGGGCAACGAACCAAGTATTATCCTGCCCCTCCGCCTGGACCAAGGCCATGGTGTCCGTGTCAGGAACCTTGTCCACTTCCAGCGTGACGCGGTCCACGTATTGCACCCCGGGCTCGGCTTCCTCCATGGCCCGGTACAAATTGGAGACTCGCAGCGGCCTACCGAAACCCGATCCGTAGCTGGAAGAATCCGGGCTCAACGGGCTGATTGCATCAGAGAGCCGCCCCACGATCCGGGACTTCACGGCCTCGGCATCCTCATCGGGACGAACAACGATCCTCGCGTTCACCTGCACCTGCTTGTAAAGCCCCCAACGCACCACAGGCTCGGCACCAACCGTGGAACGCCTGCGAAGATACTGCTCCACTTCGCGGCGCACTTCCTCACGTGCGTACGCTACGAGCTCGGCGGCCTTGAGGGGATGAGCCGCGGCTGCGCCATGCATCGACGACCCGCTGCCGGAGCCCGTGCCGGTTCCGGGGACAAAAGGCACCAGCACAATTTCCACCTCCCCAGGCCGGGCGAACGCCCACAGTTCCTTGCGCGTGAAGGCTCTCGAACGGCCAACACCCCCGTGCCGCCGGGCCAGGACTTCATAGTCACGAACCGTGACGGCCCGGTCGCGGGCATGGAAATCCTGTGGAGCACGCCTGAGCGCGTTCTCGAGTGATTCACCATCGCGACCCCCACTGGCCGGCTCGGGATTGGTGACCTTGGTCCCTGGCACCGGGGAGCGCAAGACTGTAAGCTGGCCGGCCCCGACGTTCCCGCCGGCCCCGCCGCCGCTGCGATACCAAGCGCGGACTTCGGCGCCGGCGCCCGGCACAGGCGCCCTTTCGCCGGACAACGTACGCGATGTTGGCCCTTCGTCCCACCAAGCGAACATGGCGACGCCGGCACTGCGGTCAATCCGCACCGGCACCTCTCCAGGCCTGGCGTCGGCAAACGCCTCCACTTCCTGGCAATACCGGAACGTCTTCCCGTCCACGAGCACTGCCTCACCACTGCTCAGCCGGGTCCCCGTTGGAACCTCGACGGCGATTGCCAGGCCCGCGCCGGAGACGATCGGCGCGTTGGGGATCACCAGGCTCTGGCCGGGCCTGCCGGTTCCCGAACCGATGGGAACGGCGTCGTACAAGGTGACATCGGCCGCCGGGACCAGGACGGTGGTCTTGCCGGGTGCCAAAACGGCAGCCGCCGTCGTCGTAAAGACAGGCTGGGAGGAACCGGGAACGCCGGGCGGGCAACTGACTTGGGTCCCTCGCGGGATGCGGATTTCCTGGTCCGTGGTACCTGTGGCGGATGTGCGGCTGAATTCCAGCATGGTTTCGGCCGTGCTCGGCGGATACAGGGTTGTGCCCAGCAGGTTCAGATAGACCGCGTAGAGTTTGTCCGGGACGCGGTTGAGCCGGTACATGAGTGTGTCCGTGAGGTAGGCAAATGCCTCGATGATGGTGATGCCGGGGTCGTGGACGGAGAGGTCTGTCCATTCCGGGGCGATTTGCTGGATGCGTTCGCGGGCACCGGCAACAAGATCCGCGAAGCTGCGGTCATCCAGGTTCGGTACGGGGATACTCATGCTGCACCTCCGGATTCAACGGGCAGGGCGATGGTGATCTCGTCCTCCAACTGGGTGGTCCGGACCCGGTATTTCAACCTGACCTCCAGCACTTCGGACTCGTCCTGCGACCTCGACGCGTCCAAGGACAAGACCGTGATGCGGCGCTCCCATTGCTCCACTGCCCTTGCCACGTAATGGATGGCGAGGCCGGCCGTGGTGTCGTCGGCAGGTGCGAAAACAAGACGAAACAAGTGGCAGCCGTATGTTGGCCGGTTCACCCGCTCGCCGGGCCTGGTGCTGAGCAGGAGGAGGAGTGCTTGCCTCACGGACGCTGCGTCTGTGACCGCAGCCAAGCTGCCGGACGGCGTGAGCCTGAGTCCGGGGATGCCGGCGGTGGCGTCGAAATCCGGATGGATGAAGGCCACCGACTTGTACCGGGGGGCGCTCATGGCTGGTTCCTTTTCATGGCTGTTGGCATCTCACGAGCCGGCTCCCACCAGCGTTTGCCCCGGACTGCGGACCGTGTACTTGACCGCGCCTGGGGGTGTGCCATTGGTGAAGCCCTCCAAAGTGTCGAGGCAAACCGCTTTGCCGCCTATGGTGACAAACGTTGAATAGCCCCTGATCACGGGCAAGGTCTTTCTGCAGGGCTTGATATTGACGCTGATATGCGGGCACATGGTGATGTCCCTGCCTTGGGGGTCGTCGTCCACCAGGATGGGGGATTCCTTGATGCGCACCCATGCCTGCGAGGGCACGTTCTCCACCTTGCCGTCGTGGCCGCATCGCAGGACGGCTTCCTTGACGAGGATTCTCATGGCTTCCTGGTCCTCACGGCTTAGTCCTCACAGCTCAGGCCTCCTCGAAGTCGACGGTCTTTGCACGGATTTTCATGGCCTTGCCGGGGGCTTCGAGGACCAGGTCCGTGGCGGCAGTGATCTTGAGTCGGTCCGGTCCGAGCTCCACGGAGGAGCCGTGGCCGTCGGTGAAGCTGACGGTGTGCGCACCGCCGTCGAGAATGATCTGTTGACCGTCCGCGCTGCGGAAGGTGTAGCGGCTATCCCTTTCAGTACGGCTCAAGCTGTCCGGCGTCTGCTCGCTCCCGTAGAGGCCGCCGAGGACGATGGCCTGGGCCGGATCAGTGGCCGGTAGGAGGACCAACACGTTATCCCCGGGGGACGGCGGGACCACGAGTCCTTTGCCCGGGCCTGCACCCGCAGTCAGTACAGGGGCCCAGCTTGTTTGGAGATCGGGGTAGGCGGGAAGGCCGACCCGGACCCGGCCCCGGTCCTCGGGGTCATCCACATCGGTGACGGTTCCCAAGGTAAAGACGTCCGGCCGCCGTTCCGGGACGGAGCTCGGCGGTCGGGTGGTCAGCGTAGTTTCGTAGCCGGTTCCGTCCAAGCGGTGCGAGGCGCTCGCGATCAGGTAGATCCCCTCGATGTTGGTTGCCACTCCCTTGATCCTCACCCTGCCGCCAGCCCTGAGCCGGGGGTTTCCGTCAGCGACAAACACCGCTGTGACTTGGCCTGCGACCTTTGTGTCCAGCTCGGCCTTAGATAAGCCGTCCGCGAGCGCCTGTGATTCCAGGACTTCGTTGTCCCGCCTCAGATCCCCACCTGCGCCCACGCTGGCTAGTGCTGGATCTGCTGCGACCTGCGCTTTCGCGTCGCTGCGTGTGGCCCCGGCCTGGTGGACAGAGGCGTCGTTGCTGCGCCAGCCATTGGTCTGAGCGCCACCGTAGGCCGGTTCCTGGCTGAGTTCGATTTCCGCGGAATGAAGGGTGGCCCCAAGGGCGAGCTCCAAAGGTTCGCCTTCGCCGTCGAGTCCTGTGAGCCTGAGTGCGCCGTCGTGCACCACGGGGTAGGCGCCAACGCGGGCACTTTGTTCTACGAGGAGGCTGAGGTCGGTGCGGGCGCACTGGTACACCTGCCCGAGCCGATCAGCGCCGCCCACCACGTCCAAACCGGTGCCCTCGCACAGTATCCGTGCGAGCCCGGCGAGGTCGACGTCCTGGTGGAGCCGGGTGAATTGGCGTTTCCTAAGGCGGTGCAGGGCGTCGTAGGCCCTGATCCGGATCTCTTGTCCGAGATTCGCACTGTAGCTGTACTCCACCACGGTTACCTCGCCAACGAACAGCGGTGTGCGCTGCCCGCCGAGCTCAACTCTCAGTGCGTCTCCCGGTGCTGGATCCACGCCGCCCCTTGCTGCTGCTGTACGTCCAGGGCCGGGACGCCAACTGATGAGGCACTGGGCCGGGCGGGCAAGTGAGCTGAGCACGTTAACTGAGATGATCGCCGCCGTTTCGGCCGTGGTGAGCCTGCGTCGGCCGAGGGTGACGATCAGTTCGGGGAGGCCCTGGACTTGCCTCACGGTGTTGGCCTCATGGTGTCTCACCCATGGGCGGGACGGCGAGGGGGCCGTTGAAGTGCGTGGGGTCGTCGACGTTGTTGTATTCCAGCAGCAGTTTCCATAGCAGGGGTGTGCCGAACGCTGCCACGGACAGTCGCCCCAGCTCAGCCGGCGGTACCTCGGGAAGCAGCTCACCACCGTCGGACATGAGCGCGTCCCACTCCGTGCTGCCGTCACCGGTGACGGACAGCGTGTCTACAGGCGGGGCCGTCAAATCCACCGCAGGGAGGCGTTGTGCGAGTTCGTAGTTCTCGCCGCCCTCTTCATCCGCCGCCTGGCCGACCCTCACGAAGACCATCCGCATCCAGGACCTCAGGGGTGAACCGTCCGGGGCGAAACGATCGAAACGCTCGGCGACTTCCGTCACGATCCCCGGCACGTTCCATGCCCGGCCCCACACAAACCGGACCGACGGCGGCCTGCGCTGCCTTTCGACTTCGGCACTGTTCTCCGCGAGCGCCCATATTGGGCGGGTCATTTGCCGTACGTCCTGAACATGGAGCGACGCCGGCGCGAGGTCGACGTCGAACAACAGATCCAGCCGTAGCTCAGTGTGGCCACCGCCGGTGAAGAGCAGCGGATCGTCAGCCAAACCGCTGCCGCTCAGTTTGCCGCCCGCACTCTTCCGTGTCTCCACGCCGGCCGACCGCTGCATCACCACCGTTTCCGGATTGAGCAGGCAGCCGAGGTGCTCACCCGTGTCCTCGATGAGGAAAGCGACGCGTTCCATGTCAGATCGCCAATTGTTCGTCGTGGAGGCGGGCCTGGCGGGCGATCACGTGTTCCACAGTTTGTGTCGGGGCGACCTGTGTGGGCTGTGGACGCGGAGCGAGTTCGGGCCAGGTCCCAATGACGGGCGACGCGGGTGCGTGATTTACAACGACGCTCGGGTGCCCTTGGGATTCGGGGCGGGTTTGCGGTTCGGGTTGGGGTTGCCTGTGTTGTGGGGCCTGCTCTGCAGGCTTAGTCGGCTCCGAGGCGCGCAAAGCAGGCCTCGCAACGGGGGTGGGTGTGTGTTGTGGGGCCTGCTCTGCAGGCTTAGTCGGCTCCGAGACGCGCAAAGCAGGCCTCGCAACGGGGGTGGGTGTGTGTTGCGGGGCCCGCTCTGCAGGCTTAGTCGGCTCCGAGGCGCGCAAAGCAGGCCTCGCAACGGGGGTGGGTGTGTGTTGTGGGGCCCGCTCTGCAGGCTTAGTCGGCTCCGAGGCGCGCAAAGCAGGCCTCGCAACGGGGGTGGGTGTGTGTTGTGGGGCCCGCTCTGCGCTTCTGGATGGGATCAACAAACGCAAAACGGGCCTGGCAACTGAGGGTGTTGTAGGGGCGGCGGGGGTATTCGCCACGGGGAGGGTTTCGGGAGAAGCGGGAGGTGGAGGTGCAGGTGCAGGTGCAGACCGAGGAATAGCGCCGCGTGGGCTACTTTGTGGGGCCTGGTTTTCGCCCCAAAGACGCCTAAGACGACGCAGAGCGGGCCTCACAACAGGAGGGGCCAGCCCTGCGTCGCGAAGTAACTGAACCCAATGCTCGGGGGCGCCGTCGGTATCAAAGGCGCGAATCGGCGTCGAACTCTCCGGCGAAGTAGCCCCGAAAGTCCCCGAAGAGCCGGAAGCCCTCAAAGAACCGGAAGACCCGGGAGCCCCAGGCCCGCGCTCCAGCCATGCCGCCGCACCACGTAACTGCCGAGCGGCAGCCCGACGCCAGGAAAACCTCGGCTCAGGCGACGGGAGCGCGGGCATCGTCGAGCTCCAAGCGGTCGTACGCGATGCTGAGGGATTCGATGGCGAGGTCCTTGCCCAAGGCGTCAAGGGGTGCGCCAAACCAGTCGCATGGCCAGGCGCCCAGGAGGTTCCAGCGCCGGACTTCCACGGACCCGGCGTCATTCAGCATCGCGATGGAGACGTTGCGGCGTTCCACTTTTCCGTCCACGGCCTTGAACAGCCACTGGAGCATTTCGGTGGAATCGGTGAGCCCGTATTTCAAGGTCACCGGCGTGTACTCCACCTGCCCCGGGATGACGCGCACTGTGCTGTTCTCACCACCGGAGCGGTAGAGAATGCGGTCGATCTTCAGTCCCAGGCCCTCAACCTTGGTGAAGTGGCCTTGGACGACGCCCTGGATGACAAGCTTGAAGTTGTAGGCCCGGTACGGGTCCACCACGTTGCCCGGTTGGGCGGCAGGTGTCGGGGTTGTCATGTCAGGCTCCTGCGCTTTCCGTCTCGCTGGTGTTGTCCGCCGACTGCATGAGCTTGAAGATCACGAATTCGGCCGGTTTCACAGGTGCGATGCCTATCAGCGTGACCACTTGGCCGGCGTCGCGAACCTCCGGAGGGTTTGTTTCCTCATCGCATTTGACGAAGAACGCCTGTTGAGGAGTAGTCCCGAGCAATGCTCCATCCCGCCAGACGTTGGTCAGGAATGCTCCGATGTCGCGCCGGATCGACTTCCATAAGGTGTGGTCGTTGGGCTCGAACACCACCCAGCGTGTGCCATCCGCCACGGATTCCTTGATCATGTTGGTCAGCCGTCGGACGTTCACGTAGCGGTATTCGCTCGCCTCGGGCGCCTTGGTCCGGGCACCCCAAATCCGGATTCCCTCGCCCGGGAAATAGCGGATGCAATTAACGCCGGCCGGGTTGAGGACCTCTTGCTCTCCGCGGCTCACGCGCCGCGCAAGGTCGATTGCTCCTTGAATGGGCTCGTTGGCGGGCGCCTTATGGACGCCACGGGTGGCGTCAACGCGCGCCCACACGCCCGCAATATGGCCCGACGGCGGTTGTGTCACCTTTTTGCCGGAAACGGGGTCGATCATCACGATCCACGGGTAATACAGCGCGGTGTAGCCGCCAGGGGATTGCGGGGCACCGAGGTCCTCCTGATCTGTGGCGTCCTCAGCTGAGTCCCTTGCGTCTTCAGCGTCCGGCGTCGTGTCCTCATCAGAAGACGTGTCTTCGTCCGAAGACGAAGCACCTTCAGGAACTCCCGACGTCGCAGCCCGGGTAAGTGCCCCGACGTCGTCCACTTTCTCAACCGTGTCCATAATCGCCATCCGGTCCTGGCGAAGCGGGTGTTCAACGTGTGCTTGCAGTGCCGCGTAAGATTCCGCATCCGCATAGCCGGGCGCGGCCACCATGGAGATGTCGTCCACGGCCTCAAACAGGGTGAGCCCGGTGGGCTTCGCGGCGGTCCCCGTGAGGCTGCCGTCCTTGCCGATGTTCACCACATAACAACGGCTTCCTCCGTTGGAGAAGAAGCCGTATACAGCGTTCGAAAGCGGTGTACCCGCTGTCGCGTTGCCAACGTATTGATCCACGAACTGTGTCCAGTTGTCCAAGACCCGGAGCTCGTCAACCAACGCGTCCCCGTTAGGGGCGAGGCCGACGAACCCGGCGATGCTCGTGTTGACCTGCCCTATGGCGCGTGCGCCGCTGGGTACTTCCTGTACATAAACGCCTGGCGCCTGATAGTTCGCCATGATGTGCCCCTCTTCTGCCCGTTAAACGGGTGCTAGGTCCACCGGATGATGACCGGCAGGCTGCTGGTGCTGGCCGAGACTTCCCTTTCGGTTCCGTGGACAGCCACGGCAAAATGCTGGAGTTCATCCGTCGAGGCCAGGACCTCAAAGTGGCCGGTGGCATCGCTAACCACGGCCGTGGCGGAGGAATGGGCGTGAATATAGGCGTCGGGGATGCCTTTGTTGTGGACGTCCACCAAGCGTCCGTGGATTCGGCGGGCAACACCCGTCTTGGCGATGAGTGGCTCCAGGACTGGCGGTCCTGAGGGTTCTTCGAAGCGCAGGGCAACAGGGATGCGGACCAGGAAGCCCAACCCTTGCCGGATGGCGCCGGAGTATTCTTCCGGGCGGAATTCACCCGTAGACACCACTGAGTATTGGCTGTGACGTTCCACGGCCAGCAGCAGCTTTTCCATGGTGTCGAGCTGCCCGGGGCCGTGGCATTCCACCGCCACCCGGAGTTCAAGGTCCAGGACGGGTCCGTCGCGCCGTGACCTGCCCACGCGGTTCAAGGTGACGGCATGAACGGTAACGGGAGCGTCCGGTGGGGGTACACCTGCAACTGGGGAGCCGTCGTCGAAGCGCACATGCTCGGGAGAGATGGCGTCGGAAAGTACCCCCAGAAGGTCGGTCAACGACGAACGCACATAGCCCACGGCAGAACCCAGAACTCGAAAGGTGACCACTAATGCAACTGGGATCAGGGTACTCCCGCTGATGCCCGTAGTCACTGGGTCCGGGGGATAATTCCATTCGATTGGCAGCAGTTCTTGGTCAACCGGACTGCCCGAGGCTGACGACGAGGTTGATCGCCACTGCGACCACGAAGGTCCCAAAGAAGTAGGAGAGCAAAGCGTGCCCCAGGGCGATCCTGCGGGAGGGGGTGGATGACTGGTTCACGTTGCTCGCGTTGTATGACATCCCTATGGAGAATGCTGCGTAGGCGAAGTCGCTGTACGACGGGTCTTCGTCCTGGTTGAAGCGGAAACGATGGTGGTAGTACATCCGAGCGTATTTGAACGCGTAGACAGTGTTGACCAGAGCCCAGGCGATCACCACGCCCAGAGCCGCCAGAAGCGCCGCGGCCACACCGATAGGGTCCTTCTCCTGGCTGCGGATCAAGGCAAAGACCACCGCCACGAGACTGATGAATGTCGCGCCGATGATCAGGGAGTCAACGAGCCCTCGAGACTTACCCTCGTGGCTGGCGAGTTCACCCGTGGCCTCTGGACCAGCGGGCCACGCCTTAGTCCACGCCCAGACCAGGAAGACGCAGCCGGCGACAGCCCATCCGATCAAGGGCGCGAGTTCGGGAGCGCCGAGCAACGCCGCAACGAGCGCGATAACCAGACCGATGGCGGTCGAGACTAGAGCCTTGAGATCCATATGCGACATTGAAGAAGTTGCCCTCCACCTTGGCGGCTCGCTTCCCCCGATTCTACGTACAGATAATGCCCCTCAAACACCCTCAGAAGGGCATTATCTGTACACAACACTAGGCGAGGCCGGGGACGCCGTCGTTGATGGTAAACGACTTCTTGGTGCTGACCGGTGCACCCGGCGTGGTGACGTAGTCCAACACGCGGAAGTCCGCAGTCATGGCGTCCTTGGTGATGCGCGTGTTCACGTAGCCGCGGTTGTCGTTGTAGAACTTCAGATGCGGGTTCCAGGCCATGGTGGCGTCGGTGGTGGATCCGGTGCCATCGCCCGTGGATGTAATGGACGAGCACACCAGTTCCGAGCCGACCACAGCTGCCGCCGGGTCCTTGTAGTCCACCTTGAGTTCGGTGGCCCAGTGGCGGTGAACGTCGCCGGTAAGTACGACGGCGTTGCGCACCTTGGCGTCCACCCAACCTTGGGTGATTCGGCGGCGGGAGGCGGCGTAACCGTCCCAGCCATCCATGGAGACATCGTCGACCTCCGGCGCCTTGTCGCGGTCCCGTTCGGCGAAGAAGACCTGCTGGCCCAGAATGTCCCACCGCTGGGTGGAGTTCCTGAAGCCGTCCAGCAGCCACTTCTCCTGCTCGGCACCGGTAATGCTGCGGTTTTCGTCCAAACGCTCGACGATGTTCTTCCGCCAGCCGTCACCAGCGAGCTGATCGTCCCGGTACTGGCGTGTATCCATCATGTGGAAGTTGGCCAGCTGGCCCCACTGGATAGTCCGGTAGATCTTCATGTCGAATCCAGCCGGAACCGAGGACGCTCGCAGCGGCATGTTCTCGTAGTACGCCTGGAACGCTGCAGAGCGACGCTGACGGAAATGCTCCGTGGTGTCGTTGAGCTGAGCCGCGTCATTGTTCTCGGGGATTTCGTCCGCCCAGTTGTTGTCCACCTCGTGGTCGTCCCACACCACCAGCCACGGCGCGATTGCGTGCGCGGCCTGCAGATCGGCGTCGGACTTGTACTGGGCGTGCCGCTGGCGGTAGCCCGCAAGGCTGACGGTTTCCGGGCCCTCATGATCGCGCGGGTTCCCGCCGCCGATCACGTAGCTGTCCTTTTTGTACTCGTACAGGTAGTCGCCCAGGTGGAGCACCAGGTCCGGATGGTCCTCAGCCAGGTGCTTGTATGCCGTGAAGTAGCCGTGCTCGTACTGGGCGCAGCTGGCGAACGCCATGGCCAGTGCCGCCGGGGTTTCACCGGGCGCCGGGCTTGTGAGCGTTCGTCCCACTTCGCTCACTTGCCGCCCGGTACGGAAACGGTAGAAGTACTCCCGGCCCGGCCGGAGGCCCTTGAGTTCGACGTGCACTGAGTGGGCGGTTTCGATCCTGGCATGTTCAACGCCGCGGGCTACTACCCGGCGCATTGCGGGGTCTTCGGCGACTTCCCAGGCAACGGCGACGTTGCGTGAGGGCATGCCGCCCAGGCCATCCTCGGCCACGGGGTTCACTGCCAGGCGGGTCCAGATGACGAAGCCGTTGGGCCACGGTTCGCCCGACGCGATGCCAAGCGTGAAGGGATCGGCGCGGAGACCGGTGTCGTCCGCTGTTGAAATTGCTGCGGCGGTACCAGCGACGGCGGTACTGGGCAGGGCGGCGACGAGTCCTGCCCCGAGGCCGGCTGAGATGAGGGACCGGCGGGAGATGTTTTCCATAAAGCTGAGCCTAGGAAGCCCGGGTTGACTGATTTCAAGAGGGGTGTGAATGAGCGGTTAATTGTGTGACAAAAGGTGTTACCTCTTTCTGAAGCGCTGCCTGTCCCGGTGAGGGCTCGTCTATGCTCAGTTCATGACTAAGGGGGAGAGCCCTAAGCGGCCCGGTGCGGTGACGTTCTCTGTGGTGCTGATGTACATCGGTGGCATCGCGCAGATCCTTCTGGGAATCCTGACCATCTTCCTTCGCTACACACCGGAAGCCCAGTCCGGCGGCATTGCCCTGCCCATCACCTTGCTCGGTGCAGGCATGATCCTGTTCGGTCTGTTGGTGATCGGGCTGGCCTCCGGAGTAGCGCGGGGGAGTGAGGCTGCCCGCCGTGGCGCAACAGCGGTCATGCTGCTTGGCTTGGCCTTTGCGGTGCTGGATCTCATCCTTGCCGCAGACAATGATTGGTCGGCTGTTATTTCCCAGTCCATCGCCACGGTAGCCGTAGTGGTGCCGCTGTGGGTCGGGCGCGGACGCCGCTATTTCGAGACGCGGTGACGCAGCGCTTCCTGGGCATCCCGGTACGCCACCCGTCGGTGGACAAAGCGGACGACCTCGATCAGTGCGATGCAAGCCACGGACGTTCCGAGGACGAGTAGTGCTGTAGGAAACGAGGGATCGGTGAACTGTAGGAAGTCGCGGGCTATGGGCACCGAGTAGACCAGGACGAGCCCGATCATCATCGCCCCGATGACCAGGCCCTTGAAGCGGGTGACCGGACGTGAGAGCACCACCAGGATCCAGATGCCGATAATCGTCAGAATGAGGGTGGACCCCGTCCTGATCTCGGCTTCCGGAATTTGCAGGTTCGCCGCGAGACGGGCGTAGGAGGCGAGCCCCAAGGTCACGGATACGCCCGCTGGTACGGCAAACGTGAGTGACCGCCGTAGGAAACCCGGTACATAGCGCTGGGCGTTGGGTAGCAATGCCAGGAAAAACGCGGGAATGCCGATGGTCAGGCCATCAGTCACGGAGAGCTGCCTGGGAAGGAACGGGAAAGGCAGCAGGAGGATGCCGAACGCGATGGCAAGGAAGGTGGCGTAGGCGGTCTTTGTCAGGAACAGCATGGAGACCCGCTCGATGTTGGCGATCACCTGCCGGCCCTCAGCAACCACGCTCGGCAGGTGGGAGAACTTGCCGTCCAACAGCACCAAACGCGCCACCGCCTTCGTGGCCGCGGCCCCCGAATTCATGGCCACGCCGATGTCAGCTTCCTTGATGGCCAGGGCATCGTTCACGCCGTCGCCAGTCATGGCCACTGTGCGGCCGGCAGCCTTCAGCGTCACGACAATCCGCTTCTTCTGGTCAGGTGTCACGCGGCCGAAGACCAGGTTGTTGTTGATGACTTCCAGGAGCTCTTGGTCATCAACCGGCAACTCACGGGCATCGAAGCCGTGGGGTGCATCCAGGCCAACTTCCCGGGCAATTGCGGCGACCGTTTGTGGGTTGTCACCGGAAATAATCCGGACATCTACATCCTGTGCTGCGAAGTAGGTGAGGGTCTCTGCGGCATCCGGGCGGATGTTCTCCTTGAAAGTCAGGAGGACCACGGGGACAGCGTCCGCGGGAACAGTCTCGTCTTCGGTAGGTGTGCCGTGGGCAAGGACCAGCGTGCGCCGGCCGGTGGCTGCCAGCTCAACGGCTTGGGTGGCAAGTTGTCGGAGCAGCGGATCGCTTGAGTCGCGGCCCGGGAACACCATTTCGGGGCCGCCCAGGATCCACATCCCGTCGTCGAAAATCACTGCGCTCCACTTGCGGGCGGACGAGAAGGGCACCCGGTCAAGTGGAATGCCGGGTGTCTCATTGAAGTGCCCGGCGAGGCTGCGGGCTGTTGCGTTGGCATCCTTCTGCACGCCGTACCAGGAGAGCACGGACTCCCAACCGGGACGGGTAGCCAGTGGGTGAGCGGCGTCGAAAACGATGTCACCTTGGGTGAGGGTGCCGGTCTTGTCGAGGCAGATGATGTCCACGCGAGCCAGCCCTTCGACGGCCGGCAGCTCCTGCACCAGGACCTGTTGACGGGCCAGCTTTACCGCCCCCACGGCGAAGGTAATGCTGGTCATCAGCACCAGCCCCAAGGGGACCATGGCGACGACGGCGGCAATAGTCGCCGTAGCCGCGTCCCGCCACGCTCCACTCGCCGAGGCTTCGGCCCAACCGCCCTGGGCAATCATCTGTGCGTTTAAAACCAGCAACGCCACGGGACCCACGAACCAAGTCACCCATTTGAGGACGCGGTCAATAGAGGAACGGAGCTCAGAGGCCACGAGCGAGAATCGTTTGGCTTCGGCAGCGAGTGAGTTGGCAAAGGAATCGGCACCTACCCGATCCACCACCGCCGAGCCTTCACCGGCCACCACAACGGAGCCGGACAACACGCGGTCACCGTCTTCCTTTTCAACGGCGTCGGATTCGCCCGTCAACATGGATTCATCCACTTGGAGTCCACGTGAGCCGGTCACCACTCCGTCGGCGGGCACCTGATCGCCGGCCCTCAGGACAAGGGTGTCGTCCAGGACCACGTCATCCAGGGCGATCTCTGCCTCTGAGCCTTCGCGCCTCACCCGGGCGTGCGGCGCGTTCAGGAGCGCTAAACGGTCCAATGCCCGCTTTGCCCGGTACTCCTGGACGCTGCCGATTACCGCGTTAGCGACGGCACTGAAGCCGAAGAGCGCGTCCTGCCAGCGGCCAATCGCGAACAGGACAATGAAGCAGGCCAGGATGATGCCGTTGAACAGGGTCAGCACGTTGGCTCGGACGATGCTCCACACACTGCGGCTGGTGTCCTGAACAAAGGCGTTGCTTTGCCCCGCGGCCACTCTCTCCGCCACCTCGGCAGTGCTCAATCCCTGCACCGATGACCCTACGAGCCGGACGGCAGCCCCTGAAAGATCCTTCTCGTTTGGCACTCATGCCCCCGTTTGCTGAGTCGGTGGAGCGATGGGACTGAGTATGCCAGCCGCGGGGCTTTATGTCGCCGTCGTGGATGTTTGGCCGTAAAGGCGAGGTCCTTCGCGTGGAGCCTGTGGAGGAGTGGTTCGCCGCGGGACAGGCGGTGTGCTTCCGGGGATTCGCAACCGCTTGGCCGAATCCACTTGTCCAACAAGCTGTTGGACAAGTGAGTGGCATGGCCGGACACAATTGTGCAGCAAGCCGTTGCACAATGGCTTTGTACCGTTTATTGCCTTCACGACCCGGCCGGTCCGCATCCACGTCGTCATCCTAGCCCGCCAGCTCCGCCGCCGGGCTAGGATGACGCGCAAACGTAGAGATTTCATACGGCGCGGAGGGCAAGCGATGGACCAGTCGGCAGCACCTGACTCCGGGTATGCGCCAGTCAGCGGACTTCAGATGTACTACGAACTGTACGGTTCCGGTGGCACACCCTTGCTGCTCCTGCACGGCGGACTGTTCGACATCGACCAGCAGTTCGGCGCACTCATCCCGGCGCTGTCAGCGGAGCGCCGGGTAATCGCCACGACGGACCTGGCCTCGGACGTCGTTGGTCTTCTGGAGCACCTGGACGTCGGCGAGGTTGACGTCTTGGGCTTCAGCGTTGGCGGGGCCGTTGCACTGCATCTCGCGATCAAACACCCCGAGCTCATCCGGAAGCTCATCGTTTCGTCTGTGTCATTCAACCCCGACGGCGATCGCGGTGGAAACGCTGAGACTGTCTCGGAAATGACCGTGGACATGATCGTCGGCACTCCCATGGAGCAGCGGTATATGGAGGTCTCTCCGCACCCTGACCACGAGCATCTCCAGGGACTCTTGACCAAGCTCGGCGGTTACGATGCCGGTTCAAAGGGATGGACGGACGACGAGATCCGCGGCATTCAGGCCCCCACCTTGATCACCGTAGGGGACTGCGACATGGTCAAGCTTGAGCACGCAGTTCGGTTCCTGCAGTTGCGAGGAGGGGACGTGAACGGTGATTTTGAGGGCGTTCCGGCATCGCAGCTGGCAGTGTTCCCCGGACCCACACACTTCTTCGGTTTGGCCCGGACCAGCCTCGTCTTGGATGTGGTGACGACATTCCTTGATGCGCCACCGCCATCGGGGTGGCAGGACCAGTAGCCTCTCAAGCTCCCTGGCCCAGTCCCCGGAATCGCCGCCGTCCGCCGTCTTCACGTGGCCTGCCGTGCAGCGCCGCGCCACCACGCCACGGTGGCCACGGCAGCTTCAGGCAGGGGAGTGGGTTCAAGCCCGAGCAACCTCTGGCTTTCAGATGAGTCCATTACGAAGGGACGCTCGAACTGGTACAGCATCTCAGCCAGTTCACGCATGTCGGTTGAGAAGACACCCGCTACCCGCAAAATCCAGCCGGGCACTGCGCTCACTTTCGGGGTGACCACCCCAGCAGCGCCTGCGTAGGCCGCCGCAACTTCGCGCTGAGTCATTGGGGAGCCGGTGGGCGCGTGCAGCACGCTATTCCAAAGCTCGGGCTTCTGCGCTGCGACGATCATGGCTGCGGCCAGGTCGGGAACGTAAGTAAAGGAATGCGGCTGATCTGCACTGCCGATTACCTGGATGGGTTTGCCTGACAGGACCAGTGGAACCATCCGTTCGCCGGCATGGGCCATTTTCACACGAGGCCCAAAAAAGTCTCCTGCCACCACGCTGACGGTGTTGGCAGTGTGTGCTTCGCGTGCTTTAAGCAGTTGGGCTCGGATGCCGCGCTTGCCACTGGTAGCTTCCCGCGGGCTCACTTCCGACATGATCCGGTCCGGTTCACTGTACGGGTAATGGCTTTCGGGGAAGACGACGACGGCGCCCGCGGCTCCCGCTGCTTCCATCACCACTTGCTCGGCTTGGGGGAGTTCGGCCGCCCACACTGCTGCCCGATACGCGGAGCCGTGGATGCAATGAAAAACTGCCGTTGCTCCGGTGATGGCTTGGGTGAGCTGGCCTCGATCCGATGCATCCACCCGCATTCGCTCCACCAACGGGTGCTCCGGGCCGCTCCCGGAACGAGTCAGGACGCGCACGTGGTGACCTTGCTCCGCGAGTTGTTCGGCGACGGTGTAACCGACAGGTCCTGCTCCGGTGACGACGTACATGGTGATCCTTCTTTCGGGTTCATTGCGGTCTGTTATCCGCGAAATCTGAATCGAGAGCACTGCTCTCTAAGTCAGCTTGAGCTATCACACTCCCAAAGTCAAGAGCACTGCTCTCATATGCTGCTACCGCTCTCGCTGTGGCAAGCTGTAGTCATGACCTCAGCCCAAGCCGCCGCGGCCAAGCCCAGGGAGAAGCCACCTACTCCCCGCGAACGTGCCCGCACTCGGACCATCGCCGACATCGTTCGGATCGGCCGGGAACACTTGGCTCTCCACGGGGCCGCCGCCCTGTCCCTGCGTGCAGTCGCAAGGGATCTCGGCGTCGTTTCCTCAGCGGTATATCGCTATGTCGAGAACCGCGATGAACTCCTCACGCTCCTGCTGATTGACGGCTACAACGAGTTGGGCGACGAAGTGGACGCAGCTGTGGAAGCGCTGCCGGAGAATGACTTCGCTGGGCGGTTCATAGCGCTTGCAAAGGCTGTCCGGGTGTGGGCCATCCGTGAGCCGGCAAGCTATGCCTTGCTTTTCGGCAGCCCCGTTCCCGGCTACCAAGCTCCCGGTGAGCGCACAACCATCCCTGGAACGCGGGTCATCTACCGCCTGGTGAGCATCTTCGACGCCGCCCACCGGGCAGGTGTCCTGGACGCCGAGGCGACCCCCGGCGTCGTGATTCCACCGGCCCTGGCAAAAGACCTGGTGAGCATCCGGACGGAACTGAATCTCGCTGTGCCCGAAGCGTCACTGGCGCGGGGAGTCTTGGTGTGGACTTCCCTGTTCGGCGCGGTCAGTTTCGAGGTGTTTGGGCAGTATGGCCCAGAGACTTTCAAAGCCCGGGATGAGCTGTTCGAGCATCAGTTGGGTGTGCTGCAGGGCGTCGTGGGGCTCCAAGGCTAGGGCGCTACAGTATTCAGATGGCTCGAGGACTTGCAGACATTGGCGCGGAAGGTGTCCTTCTCGCCGGTGCGGGCCGCGCGATCCTCCTTCAGATTGCCGACCCCCGGGTTGGCCACGGAGTCGCGGACCACAGCGACTTTGCCCACCGGCCGCAGGACAGGCTCCGGGCCACGCTGACCTATGTTTACGCCGTGGTTTACGGTACCGAAGAACAGGTCGCTGCGGTGCGCCGCGCCGTCAATCGTGCCCACGCGCCGGTTCGCCGGAACGCCGACGAGGCTTCAGCTGGTTACAACGCCTTCGACGCCGATTCCCAACTGTGGGTTGTCGCCACCCTTTATGACACGGCAGTCACCGTCTACCAGCAGGTTCATGGACCGCTCGACGACGAAACCGCCGACCGCATGTACGCCGACTATGCGCGGATCGGCACGGCCCTGCAGCTTCCGCCGAACAAGTGGCCCGCTGATCGTGCCGCCTTTGCCGCGTATTGGAACGAGCACGTGGCAACGTTGCAGCCTGACGAGAAGGCCCGCAAAATCGCCCAGGACCTGCTCTACCCGGCCGCGGGGCCAGCCATAATGCGCTTGGCCATGCCACTGGCTCGCTTCCTCACTGCGGGTTTGTTGCCTGAGCACGTTCGTGAAGGTTTCGGCTTCGAGTGGGGTCCCGGTCATGCACGGCGCTTCGAGCGGACCATGCGCATACTGGGACGCGTTTACCCGCGGCTGCCGCAGCGTATCCGTCACTGGCCAAGGGATTACTACTTGAGCCAACTCAAGTCCGGCAGAATGCCCGACCATGCGTAATTTCACCTCCGTTGAGCAGTCCATTGATGACGCCGCCCACCGATATTTGGACCGGCCCCGAGCCGGCCGTATGCGCGGACGACTCACGGAGTTCGTGGTTTTTGGGCTGAAGCAAGCGTGGGCTTGCGTGTTCGGAGCGGCCTTGCTCGCGGTGATCATCGCGGCCCGCCTTTGGTACCCGGACAACGCGGGCCTCGCCCGTAACGACTTCCTCACCATCGCCGCCGTCGTTATTCAAGTATTGATGATCAGCTTCAAACTCGAGACATTGCGGGAGCTGCGGGTGATCCTGCTGTTCCACGTGGTGGGGACGGTGATGGAGTTGTTTAAGACCGACGTCGGGTCGTGGGCCTATGAGGCGGAGGGCGTCCTGCGGATCGGGGCGGTGCCCTTGTTCAGTGGGTTCATGTACGCCGCCGTTGGTTCCTATATGGTGCGTGTCTTCCGGCTGTTCGATCTCCGCTTTGATCGATACCCGCGCCGGTGGATCACCGCCCTTGTGGCTGGCGCGATCTACGTGAACTTCTTCTCGCACCACTACTTCTTCGACGCGCGCTGGGTGCTGCTGGCCGCCGTCGTGCTTGTCTACGGGCGGTGCCTCATGCACTTCAGGGTGTTCCGGCGTCGCTTCCGTATGCCGATCCTGGTGTCGTTCCTTCTGGTGGCCCTGTTCATTTGGTTCGCCGAGAACATCGGCACGTGGTCACGTGCGTGGCTGTACCCGAACCAGCTGGATGGGTGGCAGGCCGTCTCCATCGACAAGCTCCTGGCGTGGTTCCTGCTGATGATTATCTCGGTGGTACTGGTGGCCTGGGTGTACAAGCCGGAGCCGCTTGACGCTCCTGGTGTCGCGGAGACTCCTAGGCTTCGCCGCGTATCGCCTTGAGCGCCGCACGCCGCGCCTCAAGCAAGGGCTCGACGTCGGGGACTCGCCTGAGGCTCATATTTTCAGGCGCGGTTGGCTTGCGTTGCGCATCCATCACGATCCCGAAGCCGTCGAAGGTACCCGCTGCGAGCCATGAATTCGCTCCGCGCCAGAGGGTGAAATGTTCGGGGGTGCCCTCAACTGTGATGGCTATTTGCTCGCTGTGGAGGGCGTTGAAGGCCGCATCCTGCCGTTGAAGCTCCTCCAGGTTGTGCGGTATTCCGGCGGTAGCCCGCCATCGGTTCCTGGCAGTCTCGCAAGGATCCTGGTTTGTTGTGATCACGTCAACCAGAGGGCCTGTTGGCGAGAAGGCATCGCCGTGGACCACGCTGCCCTCACTTCCGTCCAGTTGCCAGGATCCCAGCATCGAGGTCCCGTCCCAGTCTTTAAGCGTGAACAGCGGGAGCAGGTGTGCACCGTCCCGGATCTCCTGTTCCATCCGGTCGCTCGTCGCCCAGAACTCGTCCGGCGGAAGGTATCCCGAGATCTCCATCGCGTCAGTCTGCCAGTTCACCGTAGGCGAAACCAGCCCCTGACCCGCGTGATTCCGCCATCTTTTCAGGGGTAAAAGGCAAACTTGAGCGCACTTCACTCAACTTTGGATTGACTTAAATCTGAGGCTGAGTACAGTTGAGTGCAGAACGCTCAACTAGCCGATTGTTGAGTGGGCTCCCGGCAGTGAAACCGCCCAGCGGAGCGCTGTCAGGTGCAATCTCCAACATCGGCCATTGAAAGGAAACAAGATATGTCACGTGCAGTAGGTATCGACCTCGGAACCACCAACTCCGTGGTCTCTGTTCTCGAAGGTGGCGAGCCCACCGTCATCGCCAACGCAGAAGGCGGCCGCACCACGCCGTCCGTCGTTGCATTCTCCAAGTCCGGCGAAGTCCTGGTCGGCGAAATCGCCAAGCGCCAGGCCGTCAACAACATCGACCGCACCATCGCGTCCGTCAAGCGCCACATGGGCACTGACTGGAACGTCGCCGTCGATGACAAGAAGTACACGCCGCAGGAAATCTCCGCGCGTATCCTCATGAAGCTCAAGAACGACGCCGAGAGCTACCTGGGTGAGAAGGTCACCGACGCCGTGATCACCGTTCCGGCTTACTTCAACGACGCCGAGCGCCAGTCCACCAAGGAAGCCGGCGAAATCGCAGGCCTCAACGTCCTCCGCATTGTCAACGAGCCCACCGCGGCTGCACTGGCATACGGCCTGGACAAGGGCAAGGAAGACGAACTCATCCTGGTCTTCGACCTCGGTGGCGGTACCTTCGACGTCTCCCTCCTCGAGGTTGGCAAGGACGAAGACAACTTCTCCACCATCCAGGTCCGCGCAACCGCCGGTGACAACCGTCTCGGTGGCGACGACTGGGACAACCGTGTCGTCGAGTGGCTCCTGAGCCAGCTCAAGGTCAAGGGCATCGACCTCTCCAAGGACAAGATCGCCCTCCAGCGTCTCCGTGAAGCTGCAGAGCAGGCCAAGAAGGAACTGTCCTCCTCCACCAGCACCAACATCTCCCTCCAGTACCTGTCCGTCACCCCCGACGGCCCGGTTCACCTGGACGAGCAGCTGACCCGTGCCAAGTTCCAGGACCTCACCAAGGACCTGCTGGACCGCACCAAGAAGCCGTTCCAGGACGTCATCGCTGAAGCCGGCATCAAGGTTTCCGACATCGACCACATCGTCCTCGTCGGTGGCTCCACCCGTATGCCTGCCGTCTCCGAGCTCGTCAAGGAACTCGCCGGCGGCAAGGAGCCCAACAAGGGTGTCAACCCGGACGAAGTTGTGGCCGTGGGTGCCGCACTCCAGGCCGGCGTGCTGAAGGGCGAGCGCAAGGACGTCCTCCTCATCGACGTCACCCCGCTGTCCCTCGGCATCGAAACCAAGGGTGGCGTCATGACGCACCTCATCGAGCGCAACACTGCTATCCCCACCAAGCGTTCCGAGACCTTCACCACCGCTGACGACAACCAGCCGTCCGTGGCCATCCAGGTCTTCCAGGGCGAGCGTGAATTCACCCGCGACAACAAGCCGCTGGGCACGTTCGAACTGACCGGTATCGCACCGGCACCGCGTGGCGTTCCGCAGGTCGAGGTCACCTTCGACATTGACGCCAACGGCATCGTCCACGTGTCCGCCAAGGACAAGGGCACCGGCAAGGAACAGTCCATGACCATCACCGGTGGCACGGCACTGTCCAAGGACGACATTGACCGCATGGTCCGTGAAGCCGAAGAGCACGCTGCAGAGGACAAGGCCCGCCGCGAGGCTACGGACACCCGTAACTCCGCAGAGCAGCTCGCCTACTCGGTGGACAAGCTGATCGCCGACAACGACGACAAGCTGCCCGAAGAGGTCAAGACCGAGGTCAAGGCCGACGTCGACGCCCTCAAGTCCGCGCTGGAAGGCACCGACGACGCCGCCGTGAAGACTGCGTTCGAGAAGCTTCAGGCATCGCAGACCAAGTTGGGCGAAGCCATCTACTCGCAGGCTGCCGCATCTGACGCTCCGAGTGCCGGTGCAGAAGGTGCTCCTGCCGGCGACAAGGCTGCTGCTGACGAGGACATCGTCGACGCCGAAATCATCGACGAAGACGAAGCGAAGAAGTAGCCATGCCTCACCACGGCAACGAAGCAGAGCACTCAGAAGGCAACGAGCCGCGCAAGCCAGTTATTCGGGACAACCGCAAGGTTGACCCGGAGACCGGCGAAGCACGTCAGCCTGAAAGCGAAGCTGCGGCTCCCACCGAAGGCAACGCCGCTCCCACGGACGGCGACGCCCTCTCCCAGGCTGAGGAAATCCTCAACGGGGTAGAGGTGCCGGCCGAGGAATCGGTAGCCTCCGGTGCCGCGGCCGAAGCCCAGGCAGCGGAGCTCCGCAACGACCTCCTCCGCCTTCAGGCTGAGTACGTCAACTACCGCAAGCGCGTCGAACGCGACCGCGCCGTAGCAGGAGAGATGGCCGTCATCGGCGTCCTGAACTCCCTGCTCCCGGTGCTGGACGACGTCGATGCTGCCCGCCAGCACGGTGACCTCGAAGACGGCCCTTTCGCCGCCATCGCCACCAAGCTGGAGAACGCGCTGAAGACGTACGGACTGGAACGCATCGCGGATACCGGAGTCGAATTCGACCCCACCATCCACGAGGCACTCATCCAGCAGCCCGGCGAAGACATCGAGGTTGACACGGTCAGCCAGGTGCTGCGCTCCGGATACCGCTCAGGTGAGCGTGTCCTGCGTGCAGCCCAGGTCATCGTGGCTGTTCCGGCTTAGTACCCCTCTCGAGATGGCAGTTCGTGACAGTGTTTGAGTAGAACATTGGCGCGAACTGCCATCTCGTTCCCCAAACGAAAGGAAACGCTCTTGGCCAGCCAGGACTGGGTTGAAAAGGATTTTTACGCGATCCTTGGTATTGCCAAGGACGCGTCCGACGCGGATATCAAGAAGGCTTATCGCAAGCTAGCCCGCGAGCATCACCCTGATACGAACTCAGGGAATGCTGCTGCGGAGAAGAAGTTTAAGGACATTTCCGAGGCTTACTCGGTGCTGTCCAATCCTGAGGACCGGCAGCAGTACGATGCCATCCGCGCCATGGGTGGTGCCCGCTTTGCTCCGGGTGCCGGAGCTGGACGAGGTGGTGCCGGGGCTAACGGTGGGTTCGAGGACCTGTTCGGAGGCTTGTTCGGCGGCGGGCCCGGCGCTCGTCAGCCTGCTGGCGGTGGAATACCTCCGGAGTTCGCTGACCTGTTCGGTGGTGGCTTCGGCGGAGCCGGCCAGACCGGGTTCCAGCGTGCACCGCAAAAGGGCGCGGACCGGACGGCCACCACGTCCATTTCGTTTGCCGGCTCCATCAAGGGGACTACGGTCAGCTTGCGTGAGAGCAACGGCAACGTGATCGACGTCAAGATTCCCGCCGGCATCAAGGACGGGCAGAAGGTCCGTCAGCGCGGTAAGGGCAACGTTGGCCCGGCCGGCAATGGCGACCTCATCATCACGGTAAGCGTGAAGCCCCACGACTTTTTCCAGCGAGACGGCGACAACATCCGCATCCACGTGCCCGTCACGTTTGCGGAAGCGGCGCTGGGCGCCACCATTGAAGTGCCAACGCTCGACGGCGACACCGTCAAGGTTCGCGTCCCGGCAGGCACACCATCGGGCCGGACACTTAGGGTCAAAGGCCGGGGTGTGAAAACGTCCAAGGCGACTGGCGACCTGCTGGTGACCATCGACGTCGCGGTTCCCCAAAACCTGAACAAGGAAGCGGAAGAAGCTGTGAAGGCGTTCGCTGCCGCAACTACCGACGCCAACCCACGTCACGACCTGGCCGCAAAGGCCCGGTTGTAAGGAGGCGGTCATGGCCATCGACGTCAACCAGCCGATCTTTGTCATCTCCGTCGCTGCGGAGCTTGCCGACATGCATCCGCAGACGTTGCGCCAGTACGACCGCCTGGGCATCGTCTCGCCCAGTCGCGCGCCCGGTAAGTCCCGTCGTTATTCGCAGAACGACGTCAACAAACTGCGGGAGGTCCAGCGCCTCTCGCAGTCCGGCGTCTCTCTTGAGGGCATCAAGCGCATCCTCGACCTCGAGAACCAGGTGGCAGCGCTGCAATACAGGGTAACGGAACTTCAGGAAGAACTGTCCCGCCGCCGCTCACCACTGGACGCCCGGATTTTCGCTGCGGGAGCCGCGGGCGACGTGGTCAGCCTGGCCCGTGGTCAGCGGCCCAGGGCAAGGTCCCAGGCAGTTGTGGTGTGGCGGCCGCGGCCAGGGGAGAACCTGTAACTCCAGGTCCTACGGCAGGGTCCGGTCCCAGCTCACCACGACGCGGGCAGCACCTTCTTCGGTTCGTTCCACGTTGGTGACGATCTGCGTTTCTCTCGCTCCCATGTCACGGATCTGCTGCTTGTAATCCTCGATGTGCTCCAAGAGCGACTCTTCAGTCCACTCGCCCGGCCGCATCCTTGTTGAGATCTCGACGGGCTCTTCAGGGACCAGGATTTCCGCCGGCTGCGCCACGTGGGGTTGGGAAGCGTCAGTGGGAGACGTTTCCAGACGTGAGGCTCCCTTTGGCTCGTGCCCACGGTTCCGGACCGGCTCGGGCTCTCCTGGAGGCACGAGCATGCGGAAAGCAAAAGCCCCGCCTGCCACCCCCGCTACGAGACCCATGGCAATGAGCCAGATGGCCCGTCCAGATCGCCGTCGCTTGGGCTGTGAGCCGGGAGCGGGCAGGGGACTAGGCTGTGATGCCTTCTTAGCGCTTCGTCGTGCCATGGGGATTTCAACTTTCCAGTCGGCGGTTGGATTTCCGTACTCGTGGTGCGTCAGGAACCCGCCCTTCCATCGTAAGCATGCTTAGGACCGTTGGTAAGTTGTGAAGTCGCACCTGACGGGAATTGCTCCCGATTGCAGCCCACTTTGCCTGTGGCTAGAAGCCGTGAACGGGCAGATAATGAAGGCATGGCACGGCAAGCAGCGCTCGTGCAGATGTTCTGAGCATCGCCGCAGGTTGCGGCCCTGCTCGTGTAGTGAGGAATTCCGATGTCGTTGTCGGATGAAGAACGCAGGAGCTTGGAAGAGCTGGAGCGGGATCTCGCTGCAACGGATCCCGACCTCGCGTTTGAGTTGAAGTCGGGCCGCCCTCGTGGGGCGATAGCCCGTACGATTTCCGGCGCCCTGGCAGTTCTGATCGGTTTTGTCCTGGTCATTGCTGGGATCGTCACCCAGCTGGTGATCCTGGGCGTTGTGGGCTTCCTGCTAGCCAGCGCCGGAGCGTATTGGCTCCTGGCCGGAACCTCGCTGCGGAGACGGATTGAACGGCGCGACGACGACGCGACCCCTTGACGACGACGACCCGGCCCCTTGTGCGCGACGACGACCCGGCCCCTTGTGCGCGACGACGACCCGGCCCCTTAACGGGGCCGGCGTCGCGTCGAGACGTTAAGGCACCGGAGGGACGGGCTGCTGAAGCGGTGCCTCCGGCTGTTTGACCGGCTCCGGTTCGCCCGGTGGCACCATCATGCGCCAGGCAAACACTGCACCCGCACCCATAACAGCGGCAGCCAACGTGGTAAACCATACGGCTCGGCGGGAGCTGCGCTGCGTGGTCTTGCGGCTGAGAGCCTGGGTGGTCCTCTTCACCGCCCTGGCCGCAGTGCGACGGGCTTCCTTGGCTGCCTTCTTGTTCCCGGTCAGCGTGAGCATGACTCCATGTACCACGGACGGGACGTCTGCGTGGTTGATCCGGGTCAGAGCCCACCTCACCACTGCATCCGTCTGCGCGGAAGTGCCCTCTGTTGCATGAGTTACCCACTCACGGGCAAGGTCCTGGGCTGCGGGAATGATGGTTTGCGCTTTATACATGATGAAACCCCTCACGTAGTTAGACGGCGTCGTTGTCAGCCTACGCCGGAGCTGCGGTGACCAACAGATGCCATTGCTTGCCGTTAGTTCCGAACCACCGATGCCAGCTCCACCGATTCCTCCAGCCCGGACCATTGGCCGTTGAGAGTGAGCTCGCCGTGAAGCTCCTGTGCTGCTGCCGTATTGGCGGACACGTCTGCTGCTACATCCAGGACCCGGGTGATTTTCAACCGCAGCTCGCCCGCATCAATGATCGTCACGCCGCTGCCCGATACCGGCGCGGAGGCACTCAAGGCGGGGACGCCGCCGTCGAGCTTTCCGCTGCCTTTCACCGTGACGGTGCTCGGACGGGGCACGGGCTCGCCGTCGACGATCAGTTCTGCCTCTTTCTGGCCGGTCAATATAGCGGTGGCCAGTGCCTTGACGTAGACGGGATCGGCGCACGCGTCGTACACCCAGCGTTTGCCGAGGACTGAGTGGTCCATGGTTCCCACGAGCCACTCCTCAGCACCGGCCAGTTCGTAGCCGCGGTAGCTGAGGGGAACTTGGTAAACGCGTTCGCCGGCAGCGACAACGTGGGTCTCCAGGCCCACCTCGCCCGCGGGATCGTCAAAGCGGTAGGCGCCGATGAGTTCCGGGGAACCGTCCTGGATGAACCAGGGCTGCTTCGGGAGGTAGTCAGCGATGAGTTCGAGCTTGGACGGGGACAGGGTTGCCTTGTGAATGATCGCCATGATCCCCAGCCTAGGGCAGGGAGGGTGAGGCTCCCGAAGAAGACCGAAGCCCGACGGGTTGTCCGGCTTTCCTAGGCGCTCGGCTGGGTTACCAGGGAACCTCGCGCAGCGCCGACCATTCCCTCGACGGCGTGGGCCAGATGGGTGCCGCGATCGTTGACCCCATCCCAGCGGACCAGGGCTTGGGCGTTCAGGCCGTCAACCATGCCCAAAATCTGCCACGCGACGGCGGCGGCATCGGAAACGTTGAATGCTCCCGTCGCGTTTCCGTCCTCCACGACTCCCTGGAAGACCTTCTGCCAGGCGTCCATTTGCTCGCGTACGGATGCGGCTAAGGTTTCGTTGCGGCGTCCCAGTGTCCAAGCTTCAACCCAGATTGCGGTGACGTCGAGCCTGCTGTTGTCCAGGAGCGTTTCAACCAGCAGGCCCAGGCGTTCGGATGGGTTGGGGCGCTGGCTCAGCAAGCCCGCGATTTCTTGCGTTTCCGCCGCCACGATGGTGGCAAAAGTGTTTGAAACCAACGCGTCCATATTGGGCTGGTAATGCGCCACCAGGCCCGAAGCCACACCCACACGGGCGGCAACATTGCGCAAGGTAAGTGCCGTGAGGCCTGCTTCGAGTGCGATCTCGCGGGCGGTCTCGGTGATTTCTGCGGCGCGTTCCGCCGGTGACTTCCGGACTGCGCGCTTCTGTGGAGTGCTTGACATCAAGGACCAGTCTAGATTACCTTTTCACCATTGTTGATCGTATGATCAACAAGAGAATTGCACTGAAGACGAAGGAGTCACCCATGGCTTGGAGAATGCCAGCCGAAACCGCACCGCATGAGCGCACCTGGATGGCGTTTCCCCGCACGGGCCTGACGCTTGGGGACGACGCCGCTTCGGCCGAAGAGTCCTACGCGGCCTGGGCCGCCGTCGCCCACGCGGTTGCCGAGTTCGAGCCGGTCACCATGGTGGTGGACCCCAGCGAGCGCGATCGCGCCGCCCGCATGTTGGGTAGCGGGATCGAGCAGCTCGAGGCACCTCTGGACGAGTTCTGGATGCGCGACGTCGGACCTACCTTTGTGCTGGATGACGAACGTCCCGGCGTGCTTGGGGCAGTGGACTGGATCTTCAACGGCTGGGGCGCGCCGGCGTGGTCCGAGTGGCAGAAGAGTGCCGGGATGGCCCGTGTCGTCGCGGAGAAGTCCGGAGCCGAACTGGTCAGCTCGCTGCTGGTCAACGAAGGCGGTGCCATCCATGTGGACGGCGAAGGAACCGTGCTGGTAACAGAAACCGTGCAGCTGGATCCGGGCAGGAATCCCTATGCGGACAAGGCAGCAGTTGAAGCCGAACTGGCCCGCACCATTGGTGTCACCAAGGTGATTTGGGTTCCGCGCGGACTCACCCGCGATTATGAGGACCTGGGCACTCGCGGCCACATCGACATGGTGGCCACCCTCCCCGCTCCGGGCCGTATCCTGCTGCACTCCCAGGCCAATCCGGAGCACCCGGACTACGAGGTCAGCCGGACCTTGCACTCCTTCCTGGAAACCCAGACCGACGCGGCCGGCAAACCGTTCGAGATTGTGCCGCTGCCTGCCCCGCAAACGCTGCGCGATGAAGATGGCTTTGTGGACTGGAGCTACGTCAATCACCTCGTGGTCAACGGCGGCGTCATCGCCTGCGGTTACGGAGAAGAACGTGCGGACTCGCTCGCGGCAGAAATCCTGGCTGAGGCATACCCTGGCCGGCGCGTTGTCACCATCGACGCACGCCCCATCCTTGCCCGCGGTGGCGGTATCCACTGCATCACCCAGCAGCAGCCGCGTCTGAGCGGCGCACAGTTCGCGGGAGGTGCCGCGTAATGACTCCCTTCGACGTTGTTGAGGCCTCCATCGCGCAGCTGCGCCAGGCACTGGAAGCAGGGGAGGTGACCAGCGAACAGCTCACCCAGGCGTACCTTGACCGCATCGAGGCTTATGACCGCAACGGCATCAAGCTCAACGCACTGGTGGTCATGAATCCCGATGCTTTGGCGGACGCCCGGGCATCTGACGCCCGGCGGGCACAGGGCGCGCTACTCGGACCGCTGGACGGCATCCCGTACACGGCCAAGGACAGCTACTTGGCCAAAGGGCTCACTGCCGCGGCCGGGTCACCCGCCTTTGAGCACTTGGTGGCGCAGCGTGATGCCTTCACCATCGAGCGCCTCCGGGATGCCGGCGCGGTGCTGATCGGCCTGACCAACATGCCGCCCATGGCGAACGGAGGCATGCAGCGCGGCGTCTACGGCCGGGCTGAAAGCCCCTACAACGCAGACTTCCTGACAGCCGCCTTTGGTTCCGGTTCCTCGAACGGTTCAGGCACCGCGACGGCGGCCAGCTTCGCCGCTTTCGGCTTGGGCGAGGAGACCTGGTCGAGTGGTCGCGCACCGGCGTCGAACAATGCTCTGTGCGCGTACACGCCGTCCCGCGGCGTCATCTCGGTGCGCGGCAACTGGCCGTTGGTCCCCACCATGGACGTGGTGGTCCCGCATACGCGCACCATGGCTGACATGTTGGAACTGCTCGACGCGATCGTGGCCGACGACGCAGAAACCCGCGGCGACTTCTGGCGCGCGCAGCCCTGGGTTCAGATTCCCAAGTCGTCCGAGGTTCGCCCGGAGTCTTATGTGGCACTCGCCGTGAAAGGTGCCGACGGCGGACGGTTGGCGTTGCGCGGGAAGCGCTTCGGAGTGCCGCGCATGTACATCAACGCAGATCCAGACGCCGGGACAAGCCCCAAGCCGGGGATCGGCGGGCCGACCGGGCAACGGATCGAGACCCGCGCTTCCGTGATGGAACTGTGGGAAGCCGCGAAGCGCGACCTCGAAGCTGCCGGGGCCGAGGTTGTTTTGGTGGATTTCCCTGTGATCTCAAATTACGAAGGCGACCGCCCGGGCGCACCCACCATCGCCACCCGCGGCCTTGTCAGCCCTGAATATCTGAAGCGCGAAATCGTGGACCTTTCCTCTTGGGCTTGGGACGACTTCCTGCGTGCCAACGGCGATCCCGCGCTCAGCAGCCTTGCCGATGTGGACGGTGCAACGATCTTCCCGCATCCCGAAGGCGCTCTGCCGGACCGGTACGCCGGGTTCGACGACGACATTGCCGAGTACCCCGGACATGTCCGTGAGCATGGAGTGTCCCGATTCACCGAGATCCCCGAATTGGAGAGCGGTGTGCGCGGGCTCGAAGAGACGCGACGCATTGACCTTGAGGACTGGATGGACGGGCTCGAATTGGACGCTGTCCTGTTCCCGGCAGCCGCGGATGTGGGTCCTGCCGACATGGACGTCAACCCTGCGTCAGCAGACCTCGGCTGGCGCAACGGCGTGTGGGTGGCCAACGGTAACCTCGTTCCGAGGCACCTGGGCATCCCGACGGTTACTGTACCGATGGGAACCATGGCGGATATCGGAATGCCCGTGGGCCTCACTTTCGCTGGCCGTGCGTACGATGACACGGCACTTCTAACGCTGGCCGCAGCCTTCGAAGCCACCGGTTCACGGCGTACAGAGCCGCCCCGCACGCCCGCGCTGTAACGGATTCGACGGCGCCCCTACGGGACCCAATGCGTGATGGGGCGTCGGCTCTGATTACAATCAAAGGGACGTCGACCACTGAGGGAACCATGAAGAAACTCACCACTGTCCTGATCGCTGCCGGGCTTATTGCCTCGGCATCCGCCTGTTCCGCTCAGCAACAGCTGACCACCGCGGAAACCTGTGACCGCGTTGGCGTCGCCGCAGCCAGTATTCCGCAGAACCCGAGCCAGACGGCTTCGAACCGCGCAGCCAACGCCATCAGGCCCATCGAGCCGGTGGCGTCGACCGAGATGAAGCCTGTAGTCACAGCCATCCTTGAGTATCTGGATGAGCAGGCAAAGGAAGAGCCGAACGAAGCAAAGATGGGCGAGCTCACGTCGGCCTTCCAGGAAGCTGGCGCCAAGTTCGGCGAGCTCTGCCGCGGCTAATGACGCCCGTGGCCTAGCCGCATTCGCAACACCAAAGGGACCGGTTCATTGAGCCGGTCCCTTTTGCGTCCTCAACGCTCTATCACTTCCCGGCCCTTAAAGCGCACCCCTCTCTCACCTCCCGTCCCTTTGGTGCCAACCGTCTATCACTTCCCGGCGCTTAAAGCGGAACCCTCTATCACTCCTCTGAGGAAAGTGAGAGAGGGCCGCCGGGAAGGGCTCGGGATGTGAGAGAGGGTTGCTTTTGCCCTCACCTTTCAGAGAGGTGTATAGATGTATACAAGTACATTTCACGCGGTAGGCGGAACGTCATGGCAGATCCACAACCACGCAATACAGGAGCGCACGTTGTCTATAGCGTGCTCAAGCGCCAGATCCTCAACCTTGAACTCAAGCCGGGTGAACGCATCTACGAGCCGGCCATGGCCGAAGCCCTGCAGGTTAGTCGTACGCCGCTGAGGGAAGCTATCCGCCGCCTGATTTCCGAGAGCCTGCTCGAGCAGCAACCCACCGGCGGAGTGATGGTCCCGGCGTTGGACGAGAAGGTGATTTCAGAGTTGTACGATGTCCGCGCAGCCTTGGAGTCCCTGATGGCACGGGAAGCGTGCGCCAAGGCGAGCCCGGCAGACCTTGACGAACTACGGGGAATCGTGGCCCGTAACGCTGCAATGGTGGAATTCGCCGACGAAGCCATGAAGTACGGGGTTGCCCTCCACGCCGCGATCGCCAGGATCGCCGGAAACTCCTGGGCTCAGCGCTTTCATGAGCAGATCGCCAGCCAGGTTGAGCGCTATCGATACTTCACCAACAATGCCCCCGAACGTCGTGATGAAGCACTCGCCAATCACCGGCTCTTAGTCGAGGCCATCGCTTCCAAGGACGCCGAGATGGCAGCCAAAGTCGCTTTCGATCATGTCCTTGGCGCACGTGATGAGACCTTGCGCGTCATCTCAAGTACCGGCCTCGTGGTCGAATGATCGGCGAACTTGGACGGCGTTCGTCCACCGCACTGCTGGTCCACTCGGCCCTTATCCAGGCCGTCACCTTCCTGGTCCGGCCGGCCACCACGTACCGCGCCCTTGAGCTGGATGTTCCGGGGTTCGCCCTGGGCCTTCTTGCCGCCAGCTACGCCGTGTTTCCCCTCCTGCTCGCCCTGCCCATCGGCGGACTGGTGGACCGCCTGGGCGAGCGTCGGCTCATGGCGATCGGGGCCGCCGTCGTGCTGGGTTGTTCGGCTTTCCTGTTGTTCTGGGGTACGTCAGTCCCCGCACTCGTGGCGGGAACCGCGCTCCTGGGTGCCGGGCAGTTGGCCTGCGTGGTGGGACAGCAGGCCGTGGTTGCGAACAATGCGGCGTCAACGCGTCTGGACTCCGCTTTTGGTTATCTGACCTTCGCCGCGTCTCTAGGGCAGGCTCTTGGACCGTTGGCCATATCCGTGGTGGGCGGTGCTTCTGTGCGCCCGAACACCAACGCGATCTTCCTGCTCGCGACGGCGATGAGCCTGGTGCTCTTCCTGACCACGTTCGTTATTTCCTCGAAGGTCAGCCGAGGGAGGCGCACCGCCAAGGGAGGACCAAAGGGCAGCGCGGCTGCGCTCCTCAGGACTCCCGGCGTCGTCCGGGCATTGGCCACCAGCGCTACTGTCCTGGCCGTAGTGGACCTGACGGTTGTTTACCTGCCGGCACTGGGCGCCGAACGGGGCCTGACCGCGGCCACCGTGGGCCTGATGCTGACGGTTCGCGCCGTGTTTTCCATGGTTTCCCGGTTGGGGCTGGGCAGCATGTCCCGCAAACTTGGCAGGATGAAACTGCTGGTCCTCAGCTTGGCCATTTCCACGGTATCGCTGGGGGTGGCTGCGATTCCCATGCCTGTGTGGTTGCTGTTCATCGTCATGGCTTTCCTCGGTTTGGGGCTCGGAATCGGCCAACCACTGACCATGTCCTGGCTCTCAGCCCAGGCACCGGAAGGCCAACGCGGACGTGCCCTCGCCTTGCGGTTGGCGGGTAACAGGGTGGGTCAGGTGGTCCTGCCCAGCGTCATCGGTGTCGTGGCGGTGGGCCTTGGTGCCGCAGGTGTGTTCCTGGCATCTGCGGTTGCCGTGGGTGGAACCATGTTGTTGCTGCGTGGTGTCCGGCTGGACGACTAGCTGTTTGAGCTGAGAAGCTCGCGGCTCACACGCCCCGACCGTGCACGGGTCTGGCGTTCGCAGGGGGTTCTCCGACCTCGTGGATGGTATGGCCGCCGCAAGCCGTTTTGGTTACGCTGGCCCGATCGATGCGCGACACGATGAACCATCTCATGGCGTCGCGGAGTCGACACCAGCCAACCAAGTACCACTGGCCGTTCGTTGAGGCGAACAGCACGGGTTCGACGTCGCGGATGGTCGTGCTCCCGTCCTTCGATGTGTAGCGGATGCGTATTACCCGCTGCTCGGACATCGCCTGCTCCAGAGCCGACCTGATCGTGCGCGAGGATGGGGGACCCGCATTAACCCAGACACGGCCAGCAAGCTCGTCGGCTCTTGCTCGGGTCTTGGGATCGAGGACATCTACGATCTTCCGGATCCCGGCTGCTGCCAGATCGGCATAGGGGGCGTCGGGTGAAGCAGACACGGCTGCCATGAGCGCTACGGCCTGCGTTGGGGACAGGCTTACGGGCGGCAGGGAAGCACCAGCAGCCAACCCGTAGCCACCGCCCGGCCCTGGGCGCGACCATACGGGGGCACCGCTGCTCTCCAACGCATCCAGGTCCCTCTTGACTGTTCGCACGGACACTTCGAACTCCCTGGCCAAGCGATCGGCGGAGCACCCCCGTGATCCATTACGGCGCAGCATCTCGGACAGGGCGAAGAGTCGCTCTGCTCGCTTCACCTTTTAGCCCGTACAAAATTCATGACACAAATAGTGACATACACCTGCCCATAGGGCATACGAAGGTATTGATATGGAAACTACTACGAGCAATGAAACCATCATCCTCATCGCCGGCCACTGGCTGGGGGCTTGGGCGTGGGATGAAGTCCTTGAACATCTGGAAACCGACCACTCCCGTGCAATAGCAGTGACGCTCCCTGGTCTCGATGGGGACGATCCTGAACGGGCGACGAGGACCCTCGACGATCAAGCTGCCGCCGTCCTGGACATCTTTGCCCGACTCGGCGTTTCCGAAGATCAGCCCGCGACTGTCGTCGCTCACAGTGGGGCCAACGCCCCGGTCAGCCTCGTCCTTGACCGACACCCTGAGCTTGTTCGCCTGGTGGTGTGGGTCGACTCCGGCCCTCTGGCGACAGGAAGCATCTTCGCCCCGGATCTCCCGGACGGGTTGGAGGAGCTTCCGCTGCCGTCCCTTGAAGTCCTCGCACAGCAAGCTAGCCTCGAAGGCTTGAGCGCAGAAGTCCTTGAGCGGTTTCGTGCCCGGGCCGTCCCTGAGCCCGGTCCCGTGCTCCGTCAGCCCGTCGAGCTCATGAACGATGCCCGCCGCAAGGTCCCGACCACCTTGGTGTGCTGCTCCATCCCTGGCGCGCAGGTGCTGGAGTTGGCCCACACAGGCCATGCCATGTTTGCTGAAGTCGCGAACATCGAGCATCTCGACGTCATTGACCTACCGACGGGGCATTGGCCCATGTGGAGCCGCCCCCGCGACCTCGCGAAGGTGATCCAGGTAGCTGCCTCACGAGGCAACTGAACCAGTGCGGGCTGTTCGGGGAGGTCACTCCGCGAACAGCGCCGCCAGGTCGTCCGCCGTCAACGAGCCACCGGCCAGCGCGTCGCCTTCCATCACGTCCGCAAACAGCTGTGACTTCTTGGCCTTCAGCGCCATGACCTTTTCCTCGATGGTGTCCTTCGCCACCAACCGGTAGACCATCACGTTTCTGGCCTGCCCAATGCGGTGCGTGCGGTCCACGGCCTGAGCCTCGGACGCGGGGTTCCACCAGGGATCCAGCAGGAACACGTAATCGGCTTCGGTCAGGTTGAGTCCGAAGCCACCGGCCTTCAGCGAAATCAGGAAGACCGGAGCGGCACCGTTCTTGAACTCGCTGACCACATCGCCGCGGTTGCGGGTGCTGCCATCGAGATAGCAATACTCAACGCCCTCGGCATCCAAACGCTCCCGAACCTTGCCCAGGAACCCCGTGAACTGGCTGAAAATCAGCGCCCGGTGTCCCTCGGAAATGAGGTCCTCCAGTTGTTCAAAGAGCACGTCCAGCTTGGAAGACCGCACCCCGGACAGCGACGAATCCACCAACGACGCATCCAAACTCAGCTGACGCAGCAATGTCAATGACTGGAAGATCGTGAAGCGGTTCTTGTTCACGTCATCGATCAGTCCAAGGATCTTCTGCCGTTCGCGCTGCAGGTGTGTCTGGTAGACCTTCTGGTGCCGCGGGTTCAGCACCACTTCCAGGATCTGCTCCTGCTTGGGTGGCAGGTCCTTGATGACCTGCTCTTTGGTGCGGCGCATCATGAGCGGACGCACACGACGCCGGAGCTTGCCCAGCTGCGCGGAGTCACCGTTCTTTTCGACCGGCTTTTGATAGTTCTCGGCGAACCGTTTGGGGCTCGGGAACAGTCCCGGCGCCACGATCGACGTCAGCGCCCAGAACTCCATGAGGTTGTTCTCCAGCGGCGTGCCCGTGATGGCCAGCTTGAAACGGGCCGGCAGTTTGCGTGCACACTGGTACGCCTTGGACTGGTGGTTCTTGACGAACTGCGCCTCATCGAGCATCAGCCCTGCCCATTGGAAGGAGGCGTAGGCATCGTAATCAATGCGGAACAGGGCATAGGAAGTAATAACGACGTCGGCGCCCGCCAACGCTTCGGACGGTGCCAGCCCGCTCTTGGCGAAGGTTTCGCCGACGGTCCGCACGACGAGCCCCGGAGCAAAGCGCTGCGCTTCAGCAGCCCAGTTGCTCACAACACTCGTGGGCGCAACAACCAGGAAAGGAGCCCGCGGGGTCACCTCGGAGGCATCACCCTGTGCGGCGGCAGCTGTGGAAGCCGCCAGCTCCTTCGCCGCACAAATCAACGCGATCGCCTGCACGGTCTTACCCAAGCCCATGTCATCAGCCAGCACGCCGCCGAGGCTGTGCTTGTACAGGAAGCTGAGCCAATTGAAACCCTCGAGCTGATACGGACGCAGCTCAGCGTTAAGGCCCTCCGGCAGCGGAAGCCCGGTCACGCCGTCGTCGAGCAGTCCACCCACGGCCTCGCGCCAGGCGGCGGCCTGTTCGTCCACGATTCCCAGTTGCGCCAGCTCGTCCCAGAGTCCGGCCTGGAAACGGCTGATCTGCAGGGTGCCGTCCTTGTTGTCGGGGTTGTCCTGCAGGGAGCGGGCTTCGTCGATCAGGGCGCGGAGTTGGTGCAGCTCGGGAAGATCAAGTGAGAAGTAGGCGCCGCTGGGCAGCAGCATGCGGCTCATTCCGGCAGCAAGCGCGGAGAACACAGCCGCGAAGGAGACGGGTTCGCCTTCCAGGGTGATCACGATGCCGAGGTCGAACCAGTCGCCGCTCGCCGTTTCCTTCGTGGAAATGGACACCACCGGCGCTTCGGCTGCCTCGCGGTAATCTGCGATGTCGCCGGACGTTTCAACCACGACGTCGGGCAGGTCCTTGAGCGCGGGAAGCACCTCTTCCGTGAACGCCAGCGTGTCCAAGCCGCTGAGTTCAGCGGAGGCAGCGATGCGGGGCGCGCCCCAGCCGCCCGTTGCCGATTCGGCCAACGCAGGCACTACGTCCCACGGCCGACCAAGTGACTCCAGGATGCGTGCTTCTTCAAGGTCATCGCGGTAACCGCGGTCGTCCGGATGCCGCCACAACGGCTGTGCGGTGACCAAGGTCCCGGACTTGTAGTGCCACTCCCAATGCAGCCGGACCTTGTGGTCGTTGCCGTAATTGGCCAGCAGGGACAGCGTTGGGACAGCCAACGTGGGCAGCTCCACCGATTCATCCGCGGCCTGCACCGGCGTTGACTGCCGCAGCTTCGGATAGAACGAGGTCAGGAACCGGCTCTCATCCTCGGCGGGAATCTGAAGTGTTTGGCCGTCCATGACAAACTCCAGCAACTCATCACTGATGCCGCCCTCGATCGGGGCAAGCGTGATGAGGTTCTTCTGCTGCGGAACGCCGGGCAGCGTTTCCCCTGAGTGCGTGAAAAAGATTCCGTTGGCCGGCTTGCCCAGGAAACCTACGGATCCCGCATCCACGGGCTCCCCGCCGACTGTCACCGAGGGCGCAAGCTGCAGGCCGCCGTCGGGCGCTTCCTGCTTTGCGGTGTCCGGAGCGGCTTCAAGTCGCGCCAAGCTGAGTCCCACGACGGCGGCTTGCGACTCAACGCGGACAGGCTCGCTACCAGCGGAGTGGATGAGGGGTATGCCGGCTTTGGTGGCGTCAGCAAGGAAGGTCCACAGGTTCTTGGCCGCGAAATCGTTCAGGCTCAACCACATGGCACCGGACGGTTGCTGCCGGCCGTTGCTGGAGCCGTGGGCCGCGAGGAAAGTCTGAAGCCACTCGACGTGGACCTCATTGAATTCACGCCGGAAACTGACGTAGCTCAGGTTGTTCCACGAGACGTCGCCGCGGATCCACTTGCCCTTGGCGCCCATCATGACCGGGCGCGCCTTGAGTTGGCGGACGCTGCGCCTGGGGTCGCGGCGGCCTGTATAGGAGAAGTGGGCCGCGGGCTCTTCCACCTCGAACTGAAGCGCGAGCGGGATGCCGGCAGCGCTGGGAGCCGTGCCGGGTTTGGCGATCAACCTGTTGAGGGCTTGTTCCCACGCAGGACGTGCCGATCCCCCCTGTTGGCCGGAGCCCACCCTTGAGGTCTGAATTCCGGGGGCCTGGGAAAGGAGTTGGGCGCGGATAGTGGGGTGGTCTTCGGCAGTGAAGAGCAACGCGGCCACATGCTTGCAGTCCTTACGGACCGGGCAGCTGCAGATACCCACCGTGCAGCTCCAGCCGCTTGGCTTACGGACCAGTTTTGCCGACGTCGAATAAGGCTGCGGACCGGTGCCGCGGACCTTGCCCATCAGGAGGCCTGTAGCCGCGTCGAAAGAAATCCCGTTCACGCGGCTGCCCATGGCATAGGCCAGTCCGGCCGCGAGGGAGCGGTCCGTGATGGCAGGAGTCTGAATGGCCAGTTCCCAGTTTTCGTCTGTGTGGGACGGCATGCGTAGGGCTACTTTCGGCAGGAGGATATCTGTTCAATCTTAGTCAGCAGAAAACGGCTCCCAAACTTCGCCCTCCGTTAACCTCTTCCTCGATTGCCGCGCCGCTCCCACGCGTACGTTGAAAGTGTCCGGAGCACCATCAGCTTTCAGCAGTGAGGATTCCCCATGACTACCAACGAGTACCCCGTCGTCCTGAACAAGACCAGCTTCGAAGCCGGCAGCGCGGATGTAGTGGATTCCAACGTCAACGTGGTGAACGAGATGTACGCGGAGCTCCTCAACAGCGACGAAATTGCGACCCCTGCGCTCAACAGCTACTTTGTGGACTTCTACCTGACGCAGGCACTGTCCGGCGGTTTCGCCCAGTACGTCTTCACCGCACCGGAGCGTGAAGAAGTGGACGCCTACATCCGTGCAGGGCTTGAGGGCATGGGAGCCACCCGGCACCTTGACCTCTTCAACCGCACCGCCGCCGCATTCGACGCCCTGAGCGAAGACGAAGCCGAGGCCTACCTCGACGGAGACCTGGACGAGTCCGAAACGCCGCCTGCGGCTGTTGGTACTTTGGATGAGCTCGACGGCGAGTTCGAGGCGCTGCTGGAAGAAGAGGACATCATCGAGCTCAACGCTGCCTACCTCCGCGGACAGTCCGAACTGTTGGTTCTTTCGGATGAAGAAATCGAAGCGCACATTGCCGAGCGTGTCGCCCAGATCCCCGACCTCGCCGAGCGCCAGGCCGAAGCCGACGAAGAAGCCCTCGCCAACGCCCCCGAGTTCGAGGTCATCATCCGCGAACTGTGCGACGTTGCCGGTTACGCCTTGGAAAAGATCACCATGGGCGATCCAAACTACGAGCACGATGGCGTGAAGACCCTCGCTTGGCACTTCTCCACCGACCACGGCGACTACATCATGGTGGAAGACGACGACGAGGCCTTCATGATCCACCCGGAGACCAAGGAAATCATCGCGGCCGTAGAGTTCGAGGAATCCGAGGAATTCGCGGACGCTTAGGCCTTTGGTTCGGCCGGACGGCAGACATCCTCCGCGTGTACCCCACCGTCCCCCTAGCCTCGCAAGCTCGGCCAGGGAACCCTGACGGTGTGGGCCCACTTTGCGCTTTGACGCACGCTTCCGGAGGCCTGCCGTCCGGCCGGGGGTTGTGGACACCGTGGCGACGAATTCACGGCTTTAGTCAGGTGGGTTTGTGTGTCGTAATAGACTCGACCGGTGCGCGCGTATTGGGAGCTGGCCAAGTCATCATTCCGCCGCCATTCCACGTACCGTACAGCCGCCGTCGCCGGGGCTTTTACCAACTCGGTTTTCGGGCTCATCCGGGCATCGCTGCTGCTGAGCGCCATCACGACGGCGGGTGGGGCCATCGGGGGATACTCGGCAATGGAGGCCGCCACTTATGTGTGGTTGGGGCAGGCGCTCCTGACGCCCTTGGGGCTGTTCGGCAACACTGAGCTGGCAAGCCGGGTGAAGTCGGGAGACATCGCGGTCGACCTTTCCCGGTCCGTCAACCTGACCGCGTCCTACTGGGCTCAAGACCTGGGACGTGCCGCCTTCGATGTCCTCCCACGCGGGTTACCGCCACTGATCGTCGGCGCCTTGATAACCGGCCTGGCGATGCCCGGAACTCCAGGGCCTTACCTGCTGGGATTCGTGTCGATCCTGGCTGCAATATCCCTGAATTTTTTGGGCTTTTTCGCCATCAATCTGTTGTCCTTCTGGGTGCTCGAAATCCGCGGTTTCTGGATGCTGTACATGGTCCTGATGAACCTGCTGTCCGGCTTCCTGGTGCCCGTGACCTGGTTTCCCGGCTGGTTGCTCGATTTCGCCCGGGCCACGCCGTTCCCGTCAATGCTTCAGACCCCGGTGGATATTCTGGCGGGAAGGACCGACGGCGCTGAAAGCCTCGCGATGGTGGGTCTCCAGCTCCTCTGGCTTGCCGTGCTGCTGGTAGTCGTTCAGGTGATGGTCCGCTTCGGTTCGCGGAAGTTGGTGGTGCAAGGTGGCTAGTCCCCGCGCGACCTCTCCCCGGGCAACCCGGGACCCGCACGCCCCGGTCACCAACCTGGTCCTCCTCAAACTCCTCGTCTCGGCCCGGCTGCGCTCGCAGCTCGCATATCGGGGCAGTTTCCTCTCTGACGTCGCAGGGCAAGTCCTGCTGGGATTGACTGAGTTCGTGGAGCTCTACGCAATCGTCCACAACGTGTCCACCTTCGGCGGTATGACCTTGGCCCAGACACTCCTGGTGTTTGGCCTCGCCTCGGTGGCCTTCGCGCTGGGTGATCTACTCATGGGCGAGACCGACTCCATGTCCGAGACCATCAGATCCGGCAAGCTGGAGGTGTTGCTGGTCCGGCCTTTGCCTGTGCTGTTGCAATTGGCCACCTCGGATTTCCAACTGAGACGCGTGGGGCGACTGTTCTTCGCCCTGGCAGCATTGGTTGCAGCGCTCCTACTCACGGATATCGACTGGGACCCCGCCAAGATCATGTTGGCGATCATCACACCTCTAGCCGGCGCAGCGATTTTCTGTGCACTCTTCCTCGGCGCTGGAGCCATGCAGTTCTGGATACTCGACGGCAGGCAATTTGCCAACGCCTTCACCTATGGCGGCCGGTACGTGGCCTCCATGCCCGGAGCGGCGCTGTTCTTCCCGGTTCAGATCTTCTTCACGTTCGTCATTCCCGCAACGTTGGTTGCCTACGCCCCCACCCTGGTCATTCTCGACCTGGACGGCCCAGCCGGGATCCCGGCCTGGACGGGGTGGCTGGGACTGCCAGCCGCCGTCGTCCTTAGCGGACTCATGCTGCTCCTCTGGCGGGCGGCCATCAAAAAGTACACCGGCGCAGGAGGCTGACATGCCCATCATCGAAGTGGAAAATCTGAGCCGGGAGTTCCAAGTCATGGAATCGGTCGGCCGGTTCCTGCGACGCAAGAAGACCGTTCACGCGGTCCGTGGGATCAACTTCACTGTGGAGCCGGGAGAGGCGGTCGGCTACATCGGAGCCAACGGCGCCGGCAAGTCCACCACCATCAAGATGCTGACGGGTGTCCTGGTGCCAAGCTCGGGACGTGTGACCGTCTGCGGGTTCAACCCGGTGCCGCAGCGGAAAGCGTTGGCCCGGAAGATCGGCGTCGTGTTCGGACAGCGCTCACAGCTCTGGTGGGACCTTCCGTTGCAGGACTCTTACCCGATCCTTGGTGCCATGCATCGCATGTCCGAGGCGGATTGGAGGCCCAGGTTCCGTGAGCTCGCCGATCAGATGGATCTGGGGGAGTTCCTCACCACACCTGTTCGGCAGCTCTCCTTGGGCCAGCGGATGCGGGGCGAGGTTGCGGCTGCCCTGCTGCATCGGCCGGAGCTGGTGATTCTGGACGAGCCGACCATTGGCCTGGACATGATCAGCAAGGCGAAACTGCGCCAGTTCCTGGACGCTGAGCGTCGCGAGAACGGCACAACGCTGCTGCTAACCACTCACGACATGAGCGATATCCAACGTTTATGCCAACGCGTTCTGGTAGTCGACGACGGCGCCATCGCCTACGACGGCCCGCTCACCGGTCTGGCTGATGTCGCCGGAGCCGTGCGCACCATGGTGGTTGACCTTGCCGCCCCGTGCACTCGGCTGTTCTCTTTTCGCTTCCTGACGGCGCCGTGCACGAAGGTATTGAAGCCGATGGAATCAGGCACAGCGTTTCCTTCGATCCGCGTAGGCTCTCAGCGGCCACCGTGCTTGCCGCGATTTCCAGCACGGCCGAGGTTGCCGACCTGTCACTGCACGAGCCGGACATCGAGCACCTGGTGCGGCAGTTGTACGGGCGTGCGAGGCGGTAGTTGAATTGCACGAGTTCGCTGGAACCCTGTGCGCTCGCCCGGAACGTTTCGGCGATGCGGCAGGTTTCCCACGAACTCAGCGCACTGGGAGAGTGAGGCGCTAGCTGTTCTGGTCCAGCGCCTTGGCGAGGTAACCGAGTAGCTCGTCGTCGACGTCGTCAACGGATTTCAGCCGCACCCGGCGGTCGAAGAAATCTCCCTCCCGAACCTTCACGGCCTCAAGCCTGCCCTCCGCTGGAGCGTCCAAACGCAGGGCGACGTCAACGGTGGTGTTGTTGGTCCGGGTGATCTGGGCGAACTTCCGCCGAGGGCTGTGAAGCGAGACATAGCCTTTGCGCATTTGGATCCCGACACCCTCGGTCTCAGCGGACCAAGCCAGCAATGCGTCGGCAATGTGGCGCAACTGGGGATGGTTGGCGTACTGGCCGTCGATGAGTTCATCGGCGTCCCGGAGCATGAACTCGGGGTAGCCGAACATTTCCCACGAGACTGCGTATTGCGCATAGCCCGTGATGCCGTGTTGGTCGCGCATCCAGTCGCGGAGCTCGGCGTCGTTCTTGAAGCCCTTGGCGCGACCCTCTTCGACCCACCAATGGACGTCGTGTCCGGACTTGCGCAGAAGCAACGCCTGGTTGCTGTCCACCATGGTTTGCCATGTCTTGGCCGCGGCCTTGATGTCAGAAGTCTCGCCCATATCCCGATCGTAGCCCGGCGCTGCTCCTGACTTCGCTGGAAACGTGCTGGTTCGTGGGCAAGCTTTCGGCGTATTCGCACCATTCCCGCGGCCTGGGAGCTCGGATTTCCACATAGCGCGGCGCACCTCTTTAGCGACTCTATGTTTGGTTGCCATGCTGACCCGATGGAGCCAACGTCATCGCTTGAAAGCAACGCCCCGATAGTCCACCCGCTTCCTGTGCGTGGGTACATGTGGAGGACTGATGAATTACTCCGATTCGGTCTCAACAGTCGAAATATCAAGGCGCTAGTGGAGTCCGGCGAACTGCATCGCCTGAGATATGGCTGCTATATCAGGGCTGACAAGTGGAACTCGTTGGGTCCGAGGAGGCAGGCCAGAGAGCGGATCGTGGCACATGCGCATGGCACACTGACCACGTCAACAGGTGGTTTCGTTTACAGCCATTTGTCGGCAGCAAGGCTCCATGGACTGTTCGTGTGGGGCGTGGATGACAAAGTTCATTTCCTGCACCGGGCCAGGCCATCCTCCGACCGATGGGGCAAGGATGTTCGGGGACACACAGAAACTTTCTCCGAGGACGATGTGGTGCAGGTTCAGGGTTTGCGGGCGACCACACTCGAACGCACCATCTTTGACAGCGTCAGGATGCTTAGCTATCCCAAAGCACTAGTGATTATGGACCATGGGTTGCGTGTCGGCGCCGACATCAGCGTACTTGCCGACTTGGCAGCGGCCTCCTCTGGAAAGCGGGGAATCCGCACTATGCGCAAGGCTTTGGACAACGCAGACCCGCGCTCCGAGTCTGCCGGCGAGACGCTGACCCGTGAGTTGATGCAAAGGCTCAGCATCAGGCCCCCACAGCCACAATTCGAGGTGCAGTTTCGTTTGGGTCGCCACCGCATGGATTTCGCTTGGGAAGAGGAAAAACTCGCTCTGGAGTTCGACGGTCGAACCAAATACTTCGACTTCAAGCCGACAGACGAGGTCATCTTTCAAGAACGACGGCGGGAAAAGGCACTGGCAGAGGAGGGCTGGCGGTTTATCCGAATCGAGTGGAAGGACCTTTTTCAAGAGCGCGCCTTCAAGGAACGCATCCTTCGGGCGCTCACGTGATCAGTCCGGACTGCGAGTTCGTGGGAACCCTGCCTGTTCGCGAGGAACCTTTCGGCGACATGGCAGGTCTCCCGCGATCTCGGTGCCACGCCTCAGTAGCCCGAACCCCCAGTGCCCTTGATCATCTCCCCTGACGGGCTGACCAAGTACCAAACGCCGCCCACGCCCTGACCCGTCACGTCGCCGGGAGCTTTGTCCTTGGCGTAGTAGTACAGGGGCATGCCGTTGAGAGTTACCTGCTTCTTGCCGTCAGTCGTCGCAATGGTTCCCACAGTTCCGGTGACGCCTTCAACCGTAGGCGAATCCGACGTCGTGGTGAAGACGGGCCAAGCATCCAGGCAAGCGTCCACGCAAGCGCTGGTTCCCGAGTCCTTGACGTCCTTGGTGAAGAAGTAGAGGCTCATGCCCTTGCTGTCCGTCACGATCTGACCTGCGCTGGAGGATGACACCTTCATTTCGGCGCCCGTGGTGGTGGAATCCGCTGTCGGGGATGCGGAGGTAGCTGCTGCAGAGGAAGTGACCGCAGGAGGTGGTGCGGAGGTAGCGGTGGTTCCAGGATTTCCGGCACACCCGGCCAAGGCGGCGGTCAGGACCAACACACCGAATCCAAAAGTGAGTCGTTTCTTCATGTTTAGCTCCTTTGACGAGCCGGCCGGAAAGGACCGGCGCTAACCCCTGCGACGCCGGTGGGGGAAGAATGGTTCATGGGTCTGAACCTTTTCCGTTTGCGCGTCGTCGTATAGGTGAAGGGGCAGCTGAAAGAGGGAGGTGGCTATGCCGTTGGATGAAGAGGTGGTGGCAGCGATCTACCGCGACCATGGCACGGCTCTGAAGCGCTTCGTTCTCAGCTGCACATCCGACGCCCATCAAGCAGACGACGTCGTTCAGGAAACCATCCTCAAGGTATGGCAGCACGCCCCGCAGATTACGGGAAGTTTGCGCAGCTACCTTTTCCGGACAGCCCGCAACGTCATCATCGACAACTACAGGAAGGCCCAGCGCCGCCCTGCCGAGGCCGGCGAGCAAGACCTTCCGGATCATCCTGCAACGGAGCGCGTTGATGAACTCCTGAACAGGGTGCTCATGGAGGAAGCGTTGCTCCGCCTCAGTCACGAACACCGCCAGGTTTTGGTGGCCCTCCACTATCAAAGGTTCACCGTTAGCGAGGCAGCACTGCAGCTGAACATCCCGGCGGGAACCGTGAAATCCCGGGCTTTCTACGCTGTGAAAGCCCTCCGAACGATCCTTGATGAAATGGGGGTGGAACGATGAACGGCAACTCCGTACACCAGTCGCTGGGCGCCTATTTGCTGGGTGGGCTCGAGCCCGAGGAAGCACGCACGTTTGAGGATCACCTCGCCAAATGTGCTGAGTGCCGCCACGAGTTGGAGGAACTGGAAAGCCTGCCCGCCTTGCTCGACGCCGTTCCCGCAGCTGACGCCGTCGCCCTCGCCGTTGCTGGGGGCGCGAACGCGCTCTCACCGTTGGAAGCGAAACCTGCGTCGCTTCCTGAAAAGATACTGGTGGACTTGTCGGTCCAGAGGCGGAAATCACGACGGCGGTGGGCGGCTGTGGTGGGCGCGGTTGCCGCTGCTTGCCTTGCAGTTGGCTTCCTCGCGGGGCCCCTGCTGAACCAGCCCCCGAAGCCGGACGCAAGCTATTCGGTTCAGTCGGAAAGCGGATTGCAGTTGACCGTGGGCATGGTGAAAAAGAACTGGGGAACCGAACTCGCTGTGGAGGGCCGGTCCATGCCGCTGGAAGGCACACTCTATCTGTGGGTGAAGGGGCGGGATGGTGCCGAAGAACGCACCTGCGGATGGACAGCCACTCAGAGCGGCCGGATCAAAATCACCGGTGCCACTCCGGTGCAGTTGGCTGGCATCGCCGGGGTCGAGCTTCGTGATGAAGCAGAGAAAACGGTAGCGTCGATTTCGGTGCCGTAAACCTCAGCGGTCCGTGACCCCTCTGCCCCTGAACCCCTTGCCCTGGGCGCGTAGTTCCACGATCAGGGCCGGGTCTTCGCAAGCCCGGGCGAACGCCTCAATCCGACGCTCAATCTCCCGGCCCAAGAGCCAGCTTCCGATCCTCTCGGCCAACGGCTTCACCAGGGCCGGGCGGCAGGAGAAGGTGTACTTCCAGACTGCCCGGGTGCCGCCGTCGTCCGGGGTGAACCGCCAGCCGCCCCCGAAATTCTCAAAGAACCAAGGCCCGGACACCATGGTCATACCCACATTTCGTGGAGGTGTGTACGAGACGTACTCGCTGACCATTTTCAGGCCCATGCGGGAGACAGTCCGCGTCCTGACGCCCTTACCAGCCGCTTTGGCCCCATCCACAAAGGCTTGGGCGGAGATGAACGGATCCCATTTGAGCCTGAACTCACCCGTGGTCTGGGAGAGAGCAAAAGCGGTCTCGGGATCCAGCCGGATCAGCCGCTCGGCACGTACCTGCGGCATCAGGACCCCTGTCCCGCGCCGAGTACAAGGAACACCATGAAGGCAACACCAAAGACGTTGACCGCCATGATCGCCAACCCGACGATTCCTGTGATGCGGCCCGCGTTCATGCGACCCGCCCGGAATACGGCGACCAACCCGCTGACCACAGCCACGATTGCCAGAAGGACCGCGACTCCCGCCAGGATCAGTGCACCGAACCACCAAGCGTCGTTGCCCTGGTTGTAGCGGCTTATCGACGAGGCGACAGCCGCAATGCCCAAGGGAATGCTCACTACGGCCGCGATCGGGGAGAGGACAGCGGCAACGATGCTCGTGATGCCGGCGCCCAGTCCTCGTGTGCCGGACCGTTGTGGTTGCTGGTAGTAGTCGATCGGCGGCTGATAGCTCATGGTTCCCCCAAAGTCCGTTGGCTAAAGCTTGCGGTACGTGAGGTCAAAGATCATGCGCCCGGCCTCGTGGGCTTTGTTTTCAAAGCTTGTCCGGATTCGGCCATCGAACCGAGGAGCCCAGCCGCCTTCTTCATCTATGCCCTCATTGGGACCTGTGTGCTCGGTACTGACCGGTGCTCGGCCTTCCCTGACCGGTGCTCCGCCCACAACAGACTCGACGCCGGACTGCCACACCTGCGTCAGCGGGCTCTCCTCGCCGCTGCGCTCGCCTTCGTGCATGTTCTCGAACTGTGTGGACCCGGCCAGTACTTCACGGACGTGCACGGCGTAGTTGGACCAGTCCGTGGCGATACGCCAGTAGCCGCCCTTTTCGAGTGCCTTAGCAGCTACTGAGGCGAAGGCAGGCTGAATGAGGCGTCGCTTGTGGTGCCGTGCCTTGTGCCAGGGATCCGGGAAGAACACCCAAAGCTCGCTGACCGACCCCTCCGGGAGCATCGACTCGAGAACCTCTGGGGCGTTGGCTTCCACCACCCGCACGTTGGTCAGCCCACGGCTGTTGATCTTGATGATGGTGTTGGCCAAACCAGGTGTGTAGACCTCAACCGCAAGGAAGTCCTTGTCCGGGTTCTGCTCCGCGGCATGGACCACGGCATCGCCCAAGCCCGAACCGATCTCCACAATCAGGGGTGCCTTACGCCCAAACACAGCCTCGGCGTCGAAGGTGTAGTCCGGGTGCACCGAGGTGTTGGCAACATGGCGCGGCACCTGAATGGCCCAGCGTTCTGCGTGCTCTTCCCATGCGGCTTGCCTGCGTCCCTGCAGTCGGGTGCCACGGCGCACGAAACTGACGGGCCGGCCACCGTAGGTACCGAAGGAAGCCTGGCTGCCGGGCGTGACTGGTCGCGGGGAATCTGGGGTTTCACTCATCCTTTCCAGAATACTTTGGTTCCGACGAGACGTTCGGCGAACCCGATCGAGTACGGTAGCGGGGCCCTCTTAGAAGAGGATCAGGTAAGGACGCGTTATCAATGCCCAAAGGCCGATCGAGACCTCCAGCGCGACAACAGCCAAGCCAGACATGCCCGTAAACCATGCCTTCGTGTGGCGTCCGCCGGGTGAGCGGCCTCTGGCCGAAACCATCGACGATATCCCCAGTATTAGTGCCACAAATCCGCATGTGCACGGGAGGCTCCACACAACGGCAGGCACGACCCAAGCTAACGGGCCGGATGATGTGCCTGACCTCGTAAGAAGCACCGCAAGCAGAGAGAAGGGAATGGTCACGTACCAGCACAACGGCGCAGCCAAAGAAAACACGACGCTTGCAATTCCTGTATTCAACCCCGGTGGCTGCGCCGGGGGGACGAGCACGTAATCCAGCGCGGGCTTATCGCTCTCAATGGTGGTCGGGGAAGGTTCAAGGTTTTTGTCCATGCCCTCAACGCTATGGATCGCCAAGCACTGGGGGCAGGGGCGATCAACCCTATGTGGATAACTGCACGGTAGGTCGTTCAAGGGTCACATCCTGCCCAACAAGCCCGAGCCAGGACCGGCTGACAGAATAGGACGGGTGACCTCCTCCAAGAAGCCCGACTACCGAGAGAAATCCGTCCTGCCCGACATAGCAGTGGACGCGGAAATTGACGATGAACCCGCCGCGGACCCGACGCAACTCCGGGGCAAAAGGGGCCTCGTCTACCTAGGCGTTTGCCTGGTGCTGATCGGCCTGAATCTGCGGACGGTCTTCTCCAGCTTCTCCGCCGTCCTCCCGGAAATTATGTCCGACGCCGGCCTGCCGGGCTGGTCGCTGGTGGTCCTCACCACGGTGCCGGTTACCTTGCTGGGCCTCTTCGCACCCCTTGCTCCAGTCCTCGCCCGCAGGTTCGGTGCAGAACGTGTGCTCCTCGGCGCCATGGCTGTCCTCACGGCGGGCTTGCTCCTGCGCCCGGTAGAGATCCCGGGAATGGGCCACCTGCCTGCTCTTCTGGCTGGAACCGCTGCCTGCGGTGCCGCAATCGCCCTGTGCAATGTCCTTCTTCCGGGCGTCGTTAAGCGGGATTTCCCACACCGCCTTGGCCTGATGGGCGGGCTCTACACCACCGCGATCTGCGCTTCGGCGGCACTTGGCGCGGGCTTCACGTATCCGGTCTTTACGGCAACCGGCCACTGGACATCGGCGCTGTGGTTCTGGGCGGTGCCCGCCGCCGTCGTACTTTTGCTCTTCCTGCCGCTGGCAATCCGGCAGCCCTCGGTGAAACACCGAGCGATCCACGGCGGCGTCAATGTGTGGCGTTCAGCCGTGGCTTGGCAGGTGACGCTGTTCATGGTGCTGCAGGCCATGATGTCGTTCAGTGTTTTCGCGTGGATGGCGCCCATTTTGCGTGACCGGGGGATCGACGGCGGAACAGCGGGTCTGATCGTGTCTGTGTCTATCGTGTTGCAGATGCTCGGCTCGCTGTTTGCCCCTGCTTTGGCCACGCGCTTCAAGGACCAGCGGATCATCAACATGGTGGTGGCGCTGATGACCGGCGGCGGTTTTGCTCTCACCATCTTTGGCCCCACTGAGCTGATCTGGGTGTGGACGGGGCTGAATGGGCTGGGCCAGGGTTCGCTGACTGCCGTGGCCCTCACCATGATCATGGTCCGTACCCGCGACGCCCACACCGCTGCACACCTGTCCGGAATGATGCAGGGCGTCGGCTACGGCGTGGGTTCGCTTGGCACATTGATGGTAGGCCAACTTCATCAGGCTACTGGCGGGTTCGCAGCTGCTGGAATCCTGTTCCTGGCGGTCGGTTTACTGGCAGCATTCTTCGGATACCGCGCCGGCCGCGATCGCTTCGTTTAACCCAAGTAGGTCGCAGATCAGGTCGTTCTCAGTGCTGAAAACGACCTGATCTGCGACCTACTTGGGAGAACCTAGACGGTGAGGTCCTTGCCCTTCGTCTCCGGGATGGAGAAGGCGAACGCGATGCCCACCAGCAGCAGGATCACTGCGTACACGTTGAACAGCTGAGCCATCCCGATGGTGCCGAGCCAGGTCTGCAGGTACGGAGCCGTGCCACCAAACGCAGCGACGCAGATGGAGTACGGAACGCCCACGCCGATGGTGCGGATATGGGTCGGGAACAGTTCGGCGTAGACGGCAGGAACGATTGCGGCGCTACCCGCGATGAAGAACAGCATCACGGACATGGACACGGCGAGCTGCCACGGTGAGTCCTTGAGTAGCCATGTCATGGGGAAGTGCAGGAGCGCGGCGCCCGCGGCCGAACTGATGATCACCGGCTTGCGGCCGATGCGGTCGGACAATTTGCCCCAGAACGGCAGGGCGGCGATGAACACCACGTTGGCCACCACGCCTGCCCAGAGAGCTTCACCGCGGTCCATTTTCAGCGTGGTCGCGGCGTAGCTCGGAGCCACAACACCCCAGATGTAGTACACCACCGTCAGGCCAACGGTGAGGCCGATAACCTGCAGAGCCTGCTTGCGGTACTTCACGATCTGCGGCCAGATGGGCAGGCGCTTCTCATTGGGCGCCTCGGCCTCGAAAGCTTCGGTTTCCTTCATCTTGGCCCGCATGAAGAGTGCATAGATACCCAGTGCGCCACCGATGAGGAACGGAATGCGCCAACCCCACGAGCCCATGTCGCCCTTACTGAGGGTTGCGCTGAGGATAGCGCCCAGCAGCGTTCCGGCCAGGATGCCAGCCGTGCCGGAGGTGTAGATGAGGGTCGCCCAGAAACCGCGGTGTTCCTTGGGTGCCATCTCGGACAAGTACGTTTGCGACGACGGCAACTCACCACCGTGGGCAAGGCCTTGGATGAGTCGGGCGATCAGCAGCATCACCGATGCGAAGACGCCCACAGACTCAAACGTCGGGGCAATGCCGATGAGCAGGCTGCCCACCGCGCCGAGGGCCACCGCCACCGTCATGGACGTCTTGCGTCCGATCCGGTCACCGATCCAGCCGAACACGAAACCACCGAATGGGCGGGCAACGAATCCGACGGCGAAGATCGCCAAAGTGGACAGCATGGCCGAGGTGGGGTCGGCGCTGCTGAACAAAGCGCTCGCGATAAACGGCGAGAACGTTGCGTAGATGGCCCAGTCGTACCATTCAACGGCGTTGCCGATGCCGGTGCCGACCAGCGTGCGCATGTGCGACTTGTGGACCTTGACGTCGGGGGACGTTCCTACGGTGGTGGTCATGTGCTTCTCCAAGATCAGGCGGGCCGGGAGCTAGTTGCCGGCGAGGGCGGCGATACGGGACACGGCGAGTTCGGCGTACAGCGCGGCACCGTCGGTGAGGACGCCGTCGTCGAACATTGCGTAGGGCGAGTGGTTGAAGGGCGACGTCGTATGGTCGGCGCCGGGGGCAACGGCACTGAGTCCCACGAAGGTGCCCGGGACTTCAGCGAGGACCCGGGAGAAGTCCTCGGAACCGCTCAGGGGAGTGGACATCCGCGTGTGCCGGGACTCGCCGAACATTCCGGCGATGACCTTCTCCGCGGTGGTGGTTTCATCCTCATCATTGATGGTGAGGGGGTACTCCTCTTGGTAATGCACATCCGCCTCCAAACCGTGGGCTGCCGCGATGCCATGAAGCAGCCTGGGTACTGCTTCCATCATCTTCCGACGGGACTCCTCGGAGAAGGTCCTGATGGTGGCTTCGATCCGGGCAGTCTCGGGGATGACGTTCCGCTTCGTTCCGGCGTGCAGGACGCCAACGGTGAGGACCACGGGATCGAACATGTTGAACTGACGTGTGACCATCACCTGAAGTGCCGTGACCATCTCGGCAGCTGCCGTGACGGGGTCCTTGGCGGAATAGGGAGCGGAGCCATGGCCGCCCGCGCCCAGCACCGTGACAACCAGTCCGTCCGAGGAACTGAGCATGACGCCCGGCTTGGTGACGAACTGGCCATGCGGTTCAAGGGAGGAGAACACGTGCATTCCGTAGGCAGTGTCTGCACGACGACCAGCCGCGTCCAGGACGCCTTCCTTAATCATGTAACTTGCGCCGTCAAAACCTTCTTCACCGGGCTGGAACATCAAGATGACGTCGCCCGCCAACTGGTCCCGGCGCTCGGCCAGAAGGGTGGCGGCGCCGGCCAGCATGGAGGTGTGCAGGTCATGGCCACAGGCGTGCATGGCTCCATCCACGCGGGAGGTGTAGTCCACGCCGGTGGTCTCCTGTACAGGAAGTCCATCCATGTCGGCACGCAGCAACACCACGGGCTTCTCAGCCGAAGCGTGGGGTGCACCGCCACGCAAAACTGCGGTGACCGACGTCGTCTCCTTGCCAAGGGTGATCTCGTAAGGCAGTCCGTCCAGCGCCTTGAGTACCTTCTCCTGCGTGCGGGGGAGCTGCAGGCCGATCTCCGGTTCGCGATGGAGGTCGTGGCGGAGGCGGACGATGTCCTCCTGCAGTTCCTTGGCGTCGGCGGCGATGGTCATGTGTTCTCCTGGTCTTTCTAGGTGACGTGTTCCTTATGCCATTCTGTGGTGACGTGATTCACATGTCGCTAAACATCTATAAATATGCATCAACCATTCGATCTGGACAGGAATCATGCACTGTTCTGCGAGAATGGGCTCATGGAGCTCAGCGAGGAAGACCTGCGCTTGGTCAATGCCCTACAGATTTCACCGCGGATCAGCTGGTCCGACGCCGGAAATGTCCTGGGCGTCCACGCCACCACACTGGCATCCCGGTGGGAGCGCCTCAAGGGAGCGGGCGCAGCATGGACCACCGCACACCTCATGGGCGACCCCAAGGACATGTGCCTGGCCATGGTGGATATTGACTGCGAAATGCACCTCAGGCCGGACGTCACCTCCGCGGTCGCCCAGCTTCCCGAGGTCATCACGGTGGAAGAGGCTGCCAGCAACCGCGACCTCACGCTCACTGTGATCACACAGGACCTGGGACAGTTCAGCACCGAGGTGTTGCCGAAACTCAAAGAGATCAGGGGACTCACCAAGTACCACACAGCCCTCTGCACTCGGATTCACACCAGCGGATATGCGTGGCGGCTCAACGTCCTCACCAAGGCAGAGCAACAGGCACTCCGGGCGCTGGCCGGACCTGAATCAGCAAACCCGTCAGCACATGACGCCATGGTGCTCCCGCTCCCCGACAGCCATCTGGCGATCATCCCGTTCCTCGCACGCGACGGCCGTGCCACAGCCGCAGAAATTGCCCGAGCCTTGGGCAGGAACCCCGCCACAGTCCAGCGGCAACTGGGCAGGGTCCTGAGCAGCCGGATGTTGTCCTTCCGCTGCGAAATCGCCCAACAATTCTCCGGCTTCCCCATCACGGTCCAATGGTTCGCGAACGTTCCCCCAGGTGAGCACGAAGCTGCAGCCACAGAGTTGCGGGCCATCAGGAACATCCGCTTCTCCGCGTCCACTACAGGCCGCACCAACTTCACCATGATCATGTGGTTGCGCTCGCTGGCTGACGTCATGGAAATGGAACTCACCATCCAGCAGCGCATCCCGGGCGTCCAGCTCGTGGAGAGCGTCGTCATGCTCAACACAGCCAAACGCGTGGGATGGATGCTCAATCCGGACTCCACCGCCACAGGGATAGTGGTGCCGCCCTACGGAGAGCTCTTGCCAGCCGGTATCTAGGGAGTGATGGTGTTTAGGCGTGTTTGGTGGCTCTCAAGACCGTGTCCAAGGTAGTACCGGACTCGCCATTGGGTCCTGTGACAGTACGCGCCCGGTCTGTCAGGACGTTGACGAACCACGGCTCGCGATCCAACCGTAGCGCGCCCGCCAATTGCTCCGGCGTGAAGAACATGCCGGACTCATGATGATGGCTCCACGACGGGAGTCCATGTGGGTGATGCCCCACCACCAGCAACGTGCCGCCCGGTGCCACGGCCGCCGCGGCTGATGCCACGGAATCCCGCCACGGCAGGAGCGGAGAGTGCAGGAACTGGGCCGAGACCAGATCGAAGACGGGCTCAGGCTTCCACTCCGTGAGGTCCTGTTGCTGCCACGTGATCCGCTCACTGACGTCGCTTTCGGCTGCATGCGCGGCTGCCCGTTCAAGCGCGACGGCGGACACGTCCATTGCCGTGACAGTCCAGCCTTGTCCGGCGAGCCAGATCGCGTCGGCGCCTTCCCCGCAGCCGAGGTCGAGGGCTCGTCCGGGTTTGATGCCTGCAACTTCCGCCACCAGTTGCGGGTTCGGGTTTCCGCTCCACACCTTGGGGCGCTCGCGGTACATGCCGTCCCACATGTCCACGGCATTGTCGGCGTCCTCGTGCAGGTTCAAGCCGCCCTGCTGTGCCCCTTCGTGGGTGTGTTGACCGTGTTGGTGAGTGGCGGCGTCGTGCGTGTGTTCAGTCATAACCCAAGCGTGCCGCGACGCTGCGTCGAAAGGCAATGCCTGTTGCTATTCCGGCAAAGTCCAGCGCTGTGCGCCAGCACCGGAGGCTCCGAGTTCGTCCGAAGGGTTCTGCAACGTACAGGATTTCAGGCTGAGGCAGCCGCACCCGATGCATCCGTCGAGATCGTTTCGCAGGTGTTGCAAGGCAGCGATCCGTTCGTCCAGTTCCTTGCGCCATCGCAACGACAACCTGGACCAGTCGCGCTTGGTGGGCGTGCGGCCATCGGGCAGGGATTCCAATGCCTCCCGGATGTCCTTCAGCGGCAAACCCACCCGTTGGGATGTCTTGATAAACGCGACCCGCCGCAGTGTGTCCCGCCGGTAACGCCGCTGGTTGCCGGCCGTTCGCTCCGCCTCGATGAGCCCGTTGCGTTCGTAGAAATGAAGGGCCGACGCCGACACTCCACTCCGTTCGGACAGCTCACCAATGGTGAGTGGCCTGTGCGTTTCGACTGGCGGCATGGCGTTCTTCCGGTGGCTTGCGTGGTGGATTGACCTCAACATTAGTTGAGGTTCTAGGCTGACGTCCATGACCTCTGACACCTCAACGGCCGGGATACTGCGCCGCCCATACCTGCTTGCCACAGTAGGGGCTTGCGCGCTTGTGTTCCTGAGCGCATTCGAGTCCCTCGCAGTGACCACCATCATGCCGCTCGTCAGCCGTGACCTGGATGGCGCCAGCCTTTACGCGCTGGCCTTTGCTGGACCGCTGGCTACCGGCGTGATGGGCATGGTGGCGGCAGGCAACTGGTCGGATCGTCGTGGTCCGGCGGCGCCGTTGTACTCCTCCGTGGCCTTGTTCGTGGCTGGACTCCTGATCGCCGGTACCGCCGGGACCATGGAGATGCTGGTGCTGGGGCGACTGGTGCAAGGACTCGGTGGCGGCGCGATGACCGTGGCCCTCTATGTATTGGTGGCCCGGGTGTACCCGCCTGTGCTGCACCCGAAGATCTTCGCTGCCTTCGCCGCGTCCTGGGTGGTTCCTTCCCTGGTGGGTCCGTTTGCGGCGGGCGTGGTGGCCCAGCTGAGCAGTTGGCACTGGGTGTTCCTCGGTGTTGTGGGCCTGGTGGTTCCAGCCTTGCTGATGGTGGTGCCGGCCGTGCGGGGGATGAATTCCGAACCCGCTGCCGAGCCCGTTCCCTGGGCCTTCGGTCGGATGGGGTGGGCGGCGCTCGCGGCCGTCGCCGTCCTGGGTCTGAACCTGTCCGCTGAGGTGCCCGGCTTTGGCGGGGTGATTGCCGTCGTCGCGCTCGTCATTGCCCTCGTAGCGGTGAAGCCGCTGGTTCCGCGGGGAACCCTCACCGCCCGGCGGGGCCTGCCCAGTGTGATCCTGGTCCGAGGGCTGGCGTCGGCGGCGTTCTTCGGGGCCGAGGTGTACTTGCCGTACCTGCTGACTGAGCGATACGCGTTCACGCCGACGTTCGCAGGGTTGACGCTGACCGGAGCCGCGCTGGCTTGGGCTGGGGCATCGGCGATCCAGGGGCGGCTCGGTGCCCGGTTGGCTGACGACCTCGCTGTGAAGATTGGCGCACTTTTGGTGCTGATAGCCGTGATCTCTACGCTGGTGACCGCAGCGCTTAGCCTGCCCGCTGCAGTTGCCATCGTTGGTTGGATCCTTGCCGGTGGCGGCATGGGCCTCATGTACCCGAGGCTGTCCGTGATGACGTTGGCGCTGTCCACCGAGGACAACCAAGGCTTCAACAGCGCGGCCATGTCCATCTCCGATTCCCTCGGCGGCGCACTGTCCCTCGCAGCTACGGGACTTATGTTCGCTGCATTCACGACGACGAACTCGTTTGCGGGGGTCTTCGCACTGACGGCGATCATCGCCGTCGTCGGGGTAGTCATTGCGCCGAGGGTCGCCGCTCGCTCGGCTCGGAGGGGTGTGGGTGAGAAGGGTATGGGTGAGACGGGTGCCCCGGGTGCCGGGACGAGTGCCCCGGACGCCCAACCTGAGCTCACGCGCCACTCCTGACCCGTTGTGGGGCCTGCTCTGCAGGGTATTGCCGCCCGGAAGGGTGCAGATCGGGCCTCGCAACGCAGGGTGGGTGAGTTGTGGGGCCTGCTCTGCAGGGTATTGCCGTCCGGAAGGGTGCAGATCGGGCCTCGCAACGCAGGGTGGGTGAGTTGTGGGGCCTGCTCTGCAGGGTATTGCCGTCCGGAAGGGTGCAGATCGGGCCTCGCAACGCAGGGTGGGTGAGTTGTGGGGCCTGCTCTGCAGGGTATTGCCGTCCGGAAGGGTGCAGATCGGGCCTCGCAACGCAGGGTGGGTGAGTTGTGGGGCCTGCTCTGCAGGGTATTGCCGTCCGGAAGGGTGCAGATCGGGCCCCGCAACGCAGGCCCGGCCAGCCCCGATGCGGGCCTGCAGGAGAAACACTGCTAAGCTAGGAACACTTGATGTGCGGTGACGCCCTGAAGCAGGTGGCCTGAAGGGCTACGCGACGGGGCATTTTTCATGTGAGAGGCACATCCTGCGTCGATGAACGCGTTCCATTTGGTCCCGGCCAACGCTGTTGAAGCGAACCGGTAGACCACCTGACTTTTCCTCGGCGAACCCCTGGCCCAACCGGCGTCGGGGGCCGATGTCCGCAACTGGACACCGCCCGAAAGACATGAAGTTTATGACTACTTTTGCTGCCCTTGGCACGCCCAAGCCCATTGCCGAATCCCTCGCCGCAGATGGCATCGAAGAGGCATTCCCCATTCAGGTGAAGACGCTCCCGGATACGCTCGCAGGCCGCGACGTCCTGGGCCGAGGCCGCACCGGCTCCGGCAAGACCATCGCTTTCGCCATCCCGCTCGTGGCCCGCTTGGCCGAGCGCGAAGCAAAGCATTTCCGCAAGCCGGGTCGTCCCATGGGCCTCGTCCTTGCACCGACGCGTGAACTGGCAACCCAGATCAACGCCACCATCGAGCCGCTGGCCAAGGCCATGGGCCTGAACACCACGGTTATCTACGGCGGCATCTCCCAGGCACGCCAGGAAAAGGCGCTGCGCGCCGGCGTCGACATCGTCATTGCCTGCCCGGGCCGCCTCGAAGACCTGATCCGCCAGCGCATCCTGACCCTCGAAGCTGTTGAGGTCACCGTGCTGGACGAGGCCGACCACATGGCTGACCTCGGCTTCCTCCCGGTGGTCAAGAAGCTCATGGACATGACCCCCACTCAGGGTCAGCGCCTGCTCTTCTCGGCGACGCTGGACAACGGTGTTGACAAGCTGGTCAACCGTTACCTGTCCAACCCGCTGACGCACTCCGTGGACGATCCCCAGGCCGCCGTGACCACCATGGAACACCACGTCCTGGTGGTCAACGACCAGACCGTCAAGAAGCAGCTCATCGTTGAACTGGCCTCCGGCGCTGGCCGCCGCGTCCTCTTCATGCGGACCAAGCACCACGCCCGCAAGCTTGCCAAGACCCTCACCGACGCTGGCATCCCCGCCGTCGACCTTCATGGCAACCTGTCGCAGAACGCCCGTGACCGTAACCTGGCCGAGTTCTCCAATGGTGACGTTCGCGTCCTGGTGGCTACCGACGTCGCAGCTCGCGGCGTGCACGTTGACGACGTCGAACTCGTCATCCACGTGGACCCGCCCACAGAGCACAAGGCCTACCTGCACCGCTCCGGCCGCACGGCCCGCGCCGGTTCCGATGGCACCGTTGTCACCCTGACGCTCCCCGAGCAGCAGAGTGACGTCAAGAAGCTCATGAAGGCTGCCGGCGTTGACGTGAACTTCGAGCGCGTCACGGCAAGCTCACCCTTGGTTTCAAAGCTCGTGGGCGACATCGCGGACAAGGTTGATCCCCGCACCCGTGCGGCTCTCCTCGCTGCGAAAGCCCAGCAAGGTGGCGGCACGTCCACCGGTGCCAACGCCCAGCGCAAGCGCGCACGCCGTTCCACGCAGGCCGCTCCCACCGCTGGTGGTCGTGGCGGTCGCAATGGACGCGGCAAGGTCGCGGCTGAGCCGGTTCGCACCGACACCAACCGCGCTGACCGTCGAGCAGCAATGAACGACGACGTCGCCCGCAGCCCTCGCGGTCGCGGTAAGGCTGGCGCTACTCACCGCAACGACGTTCCCGGATCGCAGGGCCAGAACGGTCGCAGCGGCCGTCCGGCTACCGGCCAGCGCTCAGCTTCGGCTCCGCGCACGGCATCCACCACGAGTACTCGCACCGGCGGAAACAAGGCCGTTTGGTCTTCCGCAACGGGCGCTACGTCCGGCGGATCCTACGGCTCGGGCGCCTCAGGCAACTCCGGTCGCGGTGGTTCCGGTGCAGGTCGTCCGGCACGCAGCGGTCCCCGTCGTGCATCGGCTCCCGCATCGAACGAGCGTCGCGGCCGCTAACCTCCCCGTTGTGAGGCCCGCTCTGCGCGTTATTCCCTTGGTTTAGCGTGCAGAGCAGGCCCCGCAAATCACCAGCCCCGGGCGCGCCACTCGTCAAGGTGTGGCCGCTCGGCGCCGAGGGTCGTGGGCAATCCATGGCCCGGGTGCACCAGGGTCTCGTCCGGATAAGCGTCGAACAGTCGCTCCGACACGTCGTTCAACAGAGAAGTGAAACGTGAAGGATCGTTCTGCGTGTTGCCGACGCCTCCCGGAAACAACGAGTCTCCACTGAAAATGTGGGCGGGCCCGTCAGGATCCTGGTACACGAAAGCGATCGAGCCAGGGGTGTGTCCGCGCAAGTGGACCGCCGTGATCTCGAAGTCGTCGAACTGCTCGACGTCGCCGTGACCAAGCCGGACATCCACTGGAACCGGCAACGCATCGGCGTCGTCCGCTCCTGCTGACGTCCTTGCACCGGTGATTTCCACCAGTTCCGCCAGAGCCCGGACGTGGTCCCAGTGCTGGTGGGTGGTGGCAATCCGGGCGAGCTTCGGCGTCGCGGCCGTATCTGCGGTGCTGTCTTCGAGCAGTTGCTGAATGGCCGGAAGATCATCTGCAGCGTCGATCAACAACTGCGCCCCCGTGGACCTTGAGGTCAACAGGTACACGTTGTTGTTCATCTCGCTGACGGAGATGCTGCGGATGGTGACGTCACGCAAAGAGTGAATTAGCGAATCCATCGTGTCAGTCTATGCAGTTGCCGGATTGGCTTCGCGGCCCTGCGACACCCAGTTGGGGTCGGCAGAGCGTGAACCCACGACGGCGGCCGCAGCTTGGTCGAGCCTCTCAAGCTGCGCTGTTCCCAGTTGCAGGGACAGCGCCCCAAGGTTCTCGTCGATCCGGTGCGTTTTGCGCGTGCCGGGGATGGGGACCACCGAAATCCCGAGGCGCTGCCCTTGGGTAAACAGCCAGGCCAGGGCTACCTGGGCCGGAGTTGCATCCAGCCCGCTGGCTACCTCGCGGACCGCGGCCACTACGGCCTGGTTCGCATCAAGTGCCTCGTCACCAAAACGGGGGATCTTATGGCGGAAGTCATTTTCGCCAAGGTCGCTCGCGCTGACGGTTCCCGTAAGGAACCCGCGGCCAAGCGGCGAATATGGCACGAACCCGACGCCAAGTTCCTTGGCTGCAGGTACAACGTTCAGCTCAACATCCCTGCTCCAGATCGACCATTCGCTCTGGACTGCGGCAATGGGATGGACGGCGTTGGCCTGCCTGAGCTCCTCGGCTGTCACTTCAGACAGTCCGAGGTGCCGGACCTTGCCCTCTCGGACCAGCTCCGCCATGGCCTCCACGGTTTCCACTATCGGAACGCGGAGGTCACGGCGGTGCATGTAATAGAGGTCAATCACGTCAGTGTCCAGGCGGCGGAGGCTCGCTTCCGCCGCTTGCCTGATGTAGGGCGCATCCCCGCGGACTCCCGTGTACCCGTCCGCGGGGTTGCCCTCAATTCCGAACTTCGTGGCCACTTGCACATCGTCGCGCCGCTCCTTCATGAGCCTGCCCACGAGTTCCTCGTTACTGCCCGCTCCGTACACATCTGCGGTATCGATGAACGTGATGCCCGCGTCCACTGCATGCCTGAGTGTCTTCAGGCCTTCCTCGGGATCGATCCCACCGTAAACCGGGGTGAGGGCCATTCCCCCGAAGCCGAGGGGGCTGACCTTGAGGCCGTCGCCGAGCTGAACTGCAGTCATGAACTTCTCCAATGCGCGTTTGGGTGCTCTTGAAGGCGTGAACTCAGCAGTTGGCGTGGGTATTCCTGCGGAAGCCCGAATTGGGCGAAGGGTGGCCGTGATTGGTGCCTAGCCCGGGACACTCCGAGCCCGATTCGATGGCTTGCTGCGCATTCGATGGTAGGAAACGTCTAATGCGCAGCGCCCCATCGAAATGGAGCGCCCGCGGCACGAGGGAGGCCGCGAGGACGGGCGGCAGCTACTCGGGTTTGGCTGCAGGCTTGTCAGCAGGCAGGGCCTTCAAACCGGCAGCACAACCCACAATGCCCGCGATGAACAGCAGTTTCAGCGGGCTCGCGGATTCCACACCCGTGATCATGGCCCAGCCAACGGTCAATGCAGCGCCGATACCCACCCACACCGCGTAGGCAGTTCCGAGGGGGATCCGCTTTACGGCGATGCCCAGCCCGAGCATGCTCAGGACGGCAGTGATGGCGAACACCACCGTAGGCATGAGTTGCGTAAAGCCGTTGGAGAGGCCCAACGCTGTGGCCCAGACGGCTTCGAGCAGCGCTGAAGCCAAGAGGATGACCCAGAAGATTCCGTTGCCGGAGTTGCCGGAGTTGCCGGATTCGCCGGACTTGCCGGAGCGGCCGGTTTTCCTGGTATTCGCAGTGTTCCCGGAATTCACAGTGTTCTCAGTCATGGCTACGCCACCACCTTCAGGCCAACTACACATGCGCCGATGCCCGCAAGCAAAAGCAGCCGGGCCGTCGTCGCGCGTTCAACTTTGGTGACCATCGCATACGTGGCAGTCAGTACGACGCCGACGCCAACCCACACCGCGTAGGCAGTGCCCGTGGGGATGGATTGCATCGCGATGGCGAGCCCAGCCATGCTGGCGACCACCGACACCAGGAACACAACGGTGGGGACGGGTTTACGGAAGCCCTTGGAACGGTGGAGCGCTGCGGCCCACACGGCTTCGAGTGCTCCGGAGAGAATGAGAATTAACCACGACATGACTTTTCCTTTGGCCAGTCTTGTCGCGTGCCGGGTACTGAACCGTCGTCCGGAGGTTCCAGAGGGGAACCTTCATTTCAGGCTAGCAACTCCCGCGCGGGGTGGCCACCTCTGGTGGTTAACGTCACCACATCAAGCGTGCGACGGCTCCAGATGGTCGATCGAGATCACTGCCACGAAGCCGCGTCCTGAGATCTCCGGGCTGCGGGTATCCGAACCAACCACGGCGTCGTAGCGGGACAATTCGACCGGTTCGCCGGCGCTGGGTGCCGGGCCGCCGCCGTCGGACTCTTCCTCCACAGCAGGCTCTTCTTCCACGCCCGATTCATCCATAGGCGCGCCGGGCGCAACTGTGGCCTTACCCTCGAGCAGGATGGCCAGCTGGCCCTCGAAAACCGGGTGAGGACGTTTCTTGGAGATCTCGACTATGGAGGTGTAGCCCTTGAAAGCGCCTTCGCGTGCGATGACGTTCAAGTCCCGGATGTCGCCGGTTGGGAGAGTGGCTGACGATGCGGCTTCTCCCGAGAAGCGGAAGGGGCGATACTTTTCCAACGGGTGCTCGGAGCCGTCCACTGTAAGGAGGAGCAGTTCGCCGTCGATGATGGTGATGACGCGTTCCATCCCCGGGAACGTTGAGAACTCGCCCGCTTTGGAAACGTCTGCGATGCTGACTCGCCAATCCCAGGCATTGTCCTGCGCCGATGCGGCCTTCGGATGGCTGGCGAGTTCGCGCGTCACACCGCCCCCGTTGCGCCACGGTTCGGGACGGATGTCGGCAAAGCGGATAATCTCCATTCGACCAGCCTAGTGGTGGACCCAGCTTCTGCGTTGGCATTGAGGCTTGCTAACGTCATATGTGGAAAACGTTGTGACTACGGCTGGAGGCGCCGAGATGTTCGTCAAAGTGTGCGGCTTGAGCACGCCGGAATCCGTGCGTGAAGCGGTCGACGCCGGCGCAGACGCGGTCGGCTTCGTGCTCACCGCCAGCCCCCGCGAAGTCAGCCCGGACCAAGTGCGCATTCTGCTGCCGTTGGTTCCGGAGGGTCTTCACGCTGTGGGTGTTTTCCGGCACGAGGATGCCGCTGGCGCAGTGGCAACGGCTCGTGCTGCCGGACTCAAGTGGGTGCAATTGCACGGCCACCGCACGGCCGCCGACGTCAAAACAGTGCACGACGCCGGGATGCGGCTCATCCGGGCGGTCACCATGGGTGCCTCCCAGGACGAGTTCGCGGACCTGGGCGAAGAAATTTTCCTGATCGATGCTGCGGTGCCAGGCTCAGGTGAGTCCTGGGACTACGCGTCCGTGCGGGCAAAGGGGCTCGATAACCGGGAGTGGCTGCTTGCCGGGGGACTCGAATCCGGCAACGTGGCTTTCGCGGCGGCTGCTGCAGGCGCTTGGGGAGTGGACGTTTCCTCCGGCGTAGAGGCATCTCGGGGAGTGAAGGATTTGGCGAAGATCCGCGCTTTCCTCGAAGCTGCCAAAGCCTAAATTCGGTTACCGTGTCAGTGGGCCACTCTAGACTCTCGCTCAAGACGACACGATTCACTCCAACGCACCACTACTTGGATATCGAACATCACCGAAACCAGGAGTTAAGCAATGAGTACGGAACAGCACACCCTGACCATGAGCCGCGAGTTTGATGCTCCCCGCGAGAAGGTTTTTGAAGCCTGGATGGAGCCGGACAAGCTGACGCAGTGGTTCGGGCCCGTGGAGGTGGAAGCTCCCCGCGACCAGATCATCGTTGAGCCCCGCGTTGGTGGCATCTGGCAGGTGGTCATGGTGTGGTCGGACGAGAACGGTGAGCAGTCGGCCCCCATTGAAGCCACCATCACCGAGCTGAAGAGCCCGGCTCTTTTGGTTGCCCAGGCCAAAGCTGCTCCTGACGCTGACCACGAGTACGAGGAAATGCACCTCGAGTTTGAGGACCTCAACGGCCGAACCCGGATGAATCTTAGGCAGGGTCCGTTCGCTTCCGAGGAATGGGTTGAGATGACCCGCGACGGCTGGGGTACCTCGTTCGACAAGCTGGACGGGATCCTGGCCGGTTGAGCCACTGACCTGTTGGGAGCGTAGTGCCGCAGTAAATGCCACGGTAAGTGCCGCTGCAAGTCAGGGAAGATTCAGGGCAGACCCCTAGGCTTTTTGTCGGGGCCGCAAGGGAGAATGAAGACTATGAAAACGCTCCTTAACATCATCTGGCTTGTCTTCGGTGGGTTCTGGCTGGCCTTGGGTTACTTCGCGGCAGGCATCATTTGCTGCGTGCTCATCGTCACCATCCCGTGGGGCATCGCTTCGTTCCGGATCGGTGCGTACTGCCTGTGGCCCTTCGGCCAGATGGTGGTTGAGAAGCCGGGCGGTGCCGGGGTGTTCGCGCTCCTCGGCAACGTGATCTGGCTTCTGGTTGCCGGCATCTGGATCGCGATCGGTCACGTGGTCACGGCAGTAGCCATGGCCATCACCATCATCGGAATCCCGCTGGCCATCGCCAACTTGAAGCTGATTCCGGTATCGCTGATGCCCCTCGGTAAGCAGATTGTGCCCACAAACCAGCCGTTCGTCAGCACGTACCGCTAGGCCGGCACTGGCCATTTAGACGACCCGCTGCAGAACAGACGACTCCTACCGTCTAACCTGCAGCGAATCGTCTCATCGGGGAGAGGAACGGGAGCCGCTCACGCAAGCTCGCTGGCGAGGTTTCGGCGCGCAGCGTCCAACCAGAGTGCCTTGGCGCGTTCGCCATGGAACAGCGGGTCCAGCCTCAGGAGATGACGCACGACGGCGGCGCGACCCTTCGCGAAGTCGTCGTCGCTGACGTGGGCGTAGTCTTCGCGGACGGCGGCCAGGTAGCGAGCATAGGACTGCGGATCGCCGCCAAGCACTGAGAGGTCGGCGTCGCAGAGAAGTGCGCCGGCATAGTCACCCGTCTTTGGACTGTGCGAAGCCGTGAGGCGGACCAGGCGCGCCACCTCCGCCACCTCGTGGGGAGCAAGCCCTGCGGCCGTGAGCCGGTCCTCGGCCAAGCGGGCGGACTCTTCTTCGTCCTGTCCCGCAACTCCTTCATAGACGGCATCGTGGAACCATGCTGCCAGCAAGACGGTTCGCGCAGGCTGTTCGGGTTCCGTCAGCACGTCCAAGGCTTCAAGGACTGCCAGGAGGTGTGTCCGGCTATGGTACTTCCTGCTGTCCTCGCCCCAGCGTTCCAGCAGTTCAAGGCCCAGCTCTTCGTGGCCTGGGTAGCTGCTGTTCCAACGTTCCATCAAAGGTATTGTCAATGCCTTGCTCCGTTCACGAGCCGGGATGCGCAATCCGCTGGCAATGAGCTTGCGGACCAGGATACGGGCCTCCACAGGGATGGCACCCGCGGAAACGAGGTCGTCATAGCGGCGTTCAGGGACATCATAATGATCTCCGTCAAAGGCCCGCTCGGGAACACCGGAAGCTGCCGCGAACGCGTGCAGCTCATCCAGCGAGGTATCCGATACAAGGTGCGAAAAGACGGTTCCGTGCGCTGGCCAAAGGGGCGGATCTACGTAGATGGCCATTGCCAAAGTGTACCCATGTGATCCTTCCCAGTTGCCGGCCATCGGGACGTCTACCGCCGTGCTGCCGTCCCGGAAGTACAGGCTTCACTGCCCGCGCTGATCACGGCAACTGGGAAGGAGTGCAGGAAACTCAGTGCTGGGCGGGCAGGATGTTCTGGTTGCCGCGGAACACGTTGTCGGGATCGAATTCGCGCTTCACCAAGGACAGGCGCCGGTAGTTCTGCTCGCCATAAGCCGCCATGATCCGGTCCTGCCCTTCGTCACCAATGAAGTTCAGCCACACCCCGCCCGTGGTGTGCGGGGCAATGTCCTGCCGGAACTGTTTGACCCAGGCTTTTGCCTCCTGCCCGCCCTCCGGTGTTGCGGATAGGCCGAACGGGTGGCTGACCCATGAGGCTCCGCGGTGCTGCAAGGGCGTGTTCGCGGCGGCAGGACCGGAAACTGCTCCACCCCAACGTGCCACCAACTGCTGGGATTGTGGGCCAGGCAGGCGTTGCGCCGAGTCCACCAGGAGATCCAGGGCGGCGTCACTGAGCTCGTTATGGTAGTCCGCGCTCCAGTAGTTGTAGTGGTCCGGAGGGTCGTCGATCATGCATTGGAAGTCCGCATATTGCATGGGCGATACCAGGTCCACCGCGGGTCCGAGGTCCTTGAACGCTTTGACGTGCTCCTCGCCGGCCTCCACATCACCCGCGTAGATGTAAGCCATTCCGACGGCGAGCTTGCCCACTATCTCTTCCGGGACGAACTCTTCCGGCGGGGCGGTGAGGTACACGAGAGCTGTCCCCACGGCGTCGGGCGCCTCCAACGCAAGCCCCCGGAAGGCGCGCGACAAATCCTTGGCGTCCTCCCCTGGGAACAACATGAGGCCGGCCATCACGGTGGGCCCCAGGTCGTGCAGCTTGAACGTCAAGGACGTAGCCACACCGAAGTTACCGCCCCCTCCGTGGAGGGCCCAGAACAACTCGGGGTTTTCGCCGGGACTGGCGGTAACCCGTTCCCCGGAGGCCGTGACCAGGTCGACAGAGAGCAGGTTGTCGCACGCGAATCCGTACGAGCGCTCCAGCCATCCAGAACCACCGCCCAACGTGAATCCCGAGACTCCCGTGGTGGACGCGCGCCCGCCTGTAACAGCCAGCCCGTACTGCTGGGTTGCGCGATCGAACTCGCCCCAGGTCAGACCGGCGCCCGCTGTGGCGGTCTTCATCCCGCGGTCCACGCTGATGGATTTCATGGGGCGGACGTCAATTACCAAGCCGTCGTCATTGGTGGACATGCCCGCCACCGAGTGCCCGCCCGAGCGCACGGCGACGTCCAAATTGTGGTTGTGCGCATAGCTCAGCGCTTCAGCCACTTCGCTGGGATCAGAGCATTTGGCGATGACAGCCGGCTTGCGGTCGATCATCGCATTGAAGAGTTTTCGGGCTTGGTCATAGTCCGGGCTGTCCGGACGAATCCATTCCATGGGACGTTCCTTCGCATCGGAAACTCTCCCCTAGAACAGGGTACGTCCGCACCTCCCATCGGACCATGGGTAAAGCAAAGAAGTACGACGGCGGCGCACCACTTCGCGCCGCGCCCGGAAGTACGACGACGGCGGCGCACCACTTCGCGCCGCGCGCACCAGAGCTTACGGGCGCGTCGTGCGGCAAAGGGCGCGCCCGGAGCGCAGCACAACTCATTATCGCTCGGCGGTCACATGACGTATGCGGCTGAAATGATAGAAAAAATCCGCAAACACGGAACTATGATTCACCTATGCCGCAAATACGAATTCCCGAGGCCGCGCGCTTCCTTGGTGTCAGCGACGACACCGTGAGGCGATGGACGGAAAACGGAACGCTTACCGCCCAAAAAGACTCAGCTGGGCGCCTCGCAGTGGATGGACTGGAACTGGCCACACTTGCCCGCGACCAATCCCACCTCCCGGACGACCCCTCGCGGGCAGGAAGTTCGGCCCGCAACCGCTTCGTGGGTCTGGTCACCGGCATTACTGCGGACAAGGTCATGGCCCAAGTAGAGCTTCAGTGTGGTCCGTTTCGCGTGGTGTCGCTGATGAGCAGCGAAGCCGTCCGGGAGCTTGGGCTGGAACTCGGTTCGGTAGCCACAGCCGTGGTGAAGGCCACCACCGTCATCATCGAAACACCGCAGGGAAAGAGCATCCTATGAGCGTCACTCGAAAGCTTCTCGCCGCACTCCTGCTGGCCGGCGCCGTAGCTGCTGGCCTGTCAGGCTGCGCCTCCGGGACAACACGTCCGTCCACGGGCTCGGCCAGCCCCGGGTCCTCATTGTCCGGAGAGATCACTGTTTTCGCTGCAGCATCCCTGAAAACAACCTTCACGCAGCTGGCCAAAGACTTCGAAGTCCAGCACCCGGGCACCAAAGTAACTCTGAGCTTTGCAGGCTCTTCCGACCTGGTCACACAGATCACCCAGGGTGCCCCCGCAGATGTCTTCGCTTCAGCCGACACCAAAAACATGGACAAGCTCGCGGACCAGGACCTTGTGGACGGAACAGCAACCAACTTCGCCACCAATGTCCTGGAGATCGCCGTCCCGCCCGGCAACCCGGCGTCGATCTCTTCCTTCGCGGACTTGGCCAGGCCCGGCGTCAAGGTAGTGACCTGTGCCAGCCAGGTTCCCTGCGGCGCTGCAACGAAGACCATTGAAAAGGCGACAGGGACCGCGTTGAGCCCGGTCAGCGAGGAATCATCCGTGACCGATGTCCTGGGCAAAGTCACCTCGGGTGAAGCCGACGCAGGCCTGGTCTATGTATCCGACGTCAAAGCGGCCGGCGACAAGGTTAAGGGCGTCCCCTTCCCCGAGTCGGACAGGGCCGTCAACACGTACCCCATTGCCACGGTTGGTACTAGCAAGAACAAGGAACTGGCCACTGCGTTCATAGCAAACGTCACTAGTGAAGCGGGCAAGAAGGTCCTCACGGACGCCGGCTTTGGAACGCCGTAGCGGCCACCGCATCATGATCAAGCGCAGCGGCTACCACGGCATTCCGCGGTGGATTTATGTTTTCGCCGCTGTGGGTGGACTTCTGATGGTGCTTCCCCTGGCGGCCATGTTGCTCCGGGTGAATTGGCCGCAGTTCATTCCACTCATCACGTCCGAGTCGTCCCTTGCCGCCCTGGGCCTGAGCCTGAGAACCTCAGCGGCCAGCACCGTCCTTTGCGTCGTCCTGGGAGTTCCGTTGGCGCTGGTGCTTGCCCGCGGCGAGTTCCCCGGGCAAAGGCTTCTCCGCTCCTTCGTCCTGCTGCCGCTGGTGCTGCCGCCCGTCGTCGGCGGTCTCGCTCTCCTGTACACTTTCGGGCGGCAGGGACTCCTGGGAAAGTCCCTTGAACTGGCCGGGATCCAGATCGCGTTCTCCACTTCGGCGGTGGTTTTGGCCCAGACTTTCGTGGCCCTGCCGTTCCTGGTGGTCAGTCTGGAAGGCGCCCTGCGATCGGCCGGAAGCAGATATGAGGCTGTCGCGTCGACCCTCGGGGCGCGGCCCACTACCGTCCTTCGTCGTGTCACGCTTCCACTCGTGCTGCCTGGGCTGGCGTCAGGTGCTGTGTTGTCGTTCGCGCGAAGCTTGGGCGAGTTCGGAGCCACCTTGACCTTTGCCGGCAGTTTGGAAGGGATCACCCGCACCCTTCCCCTCGAAATCTACTTGCAGCGTGAGGCCGATGCGGACGCCGCCGTCGCGCTTTCCTTGGTGCTGGTGGCGGTTGCCGTTGCGGTGGTTGGGCTCAGCTATGGGCGTCGGCGAAGCAGCACTCCCGTGGAGGTCCAGCCATGAGCTTCGAGCTGCAGGCTAGCGTTCGAGCCCGGAACTTCGACATGTCCCTAAGCCTCGCTGAAGGTGAGACCGTGGCCATACTCGGTCCCAATGGTGCCGGGAAATCCACTATGCTGGGCGTGATCGCGGGCCTGTTGCGGCCGGATGCCGGCTCGGCACGAATCGGCGACAAGCAACTGTTCAAGCTCGACGGCGGCACCCGGCTTTGGACCCCGCCACACTTGCGGGGGACTGCGCTTCTAGCCCAGGAAGCTCTTCTGTTTCCGCATCTGAATGCCTTGGACAACGTGGCATTCGGGCCGCGTAGTGCGGGTGCTTCAAAGGCCGCCGCGCGGGAAACTGCACAGCACTGGCTGGCCCAAGTTGATGCCATGCCACTGTCTGACCGGAAACCCTCCCAGTTGTCCGGAGGGCAGGCCCAACGCGTCGCGGTGGCACGCGCCCTGGCGGCTAAGCCCGAGTTGTTGCTCCTTGACGAGCCCATGGCCGCCCTCGACATTCACGCGGCACCATTGCTCCGCCGCGTCCTCAAACGAGTCCTGTTGGACCGCAAAGCCATCATCGTCACGCACGACATCCTGGACGCCTACATGCTGGCCGACCGAGTCATTGTGGTGGAGAAGGGACGGATCGCGGAAGAAGGACCCACCCGTCAGGTCCTTGAAAGACCACGAAGCCACTTTGCCGCAGGCCTCGCCGGCCTCAATCTCGTCGCCGGGACTATTGCCTCCGAGGGAATTACGACGCCGGATGGCCGGGTTTTCGTCGGCCAGCATGATCCTGACTGGTCACCAGTGCCTGGCCAGGCGGGCGTGGCCGCGTTCCCGCCGTCGAGCGTCTCCGTCTTCCTGGGCGACGTTCACGGAAGTCCCCGTAATTCCTTCCCGGTGACCATCACGGACCTTGAACCGTACGGGGACCAGATCCGCGTCCGCGCCAGCGGGGTGCAATCGGCGCAAGCGTTGTCAGCCGACATCACGCCCGCGGCATCAGCCGATCTCGGCCTGGTACCGGGCATGGAAGTCAGGTTTGTGGTCAAGTCTGCGCTGGTATCGGTCTACCCGGCCTGAATACCCCAGTCTGAAGACCCAGGCGGCTACTCGCGATTCGGCCTCCGACGGCTTGCGCCACTTGCCGCCATTCGCACCAGTTCTCGCTGGTGCGAATGGCGGAAATGGTTGCGAAAGTTACATGCCGGGCATGTCCAATGCCTCGTAAACCTGAATGGATGCACCCGGCATCATCAGGTGCGGATGTCCTTGGAGGAGTTCGAGCGCGCCGTCCATGCTTTCGGCCTGAAGGATGGTGTAACCGGCCACGCCGCTGGTGGCATCGGTAACGCCCAAGCTACCCACCTCTTTGCCGCCGCCAAGGGGAGTGCCGAGGTCGACGATGCCGTCACCCGCTTTGGCAGCCCAGTCCATCCACACTTTCATGCCCTCTGCCGCCGACTCGGGAGAGGCGTCCTGCATCGCAGATTCCGCGGATTGCGGAGCTGTGTAGAGCACCACGTATTTTGTCATGTCAGGGTCCTTTTTGAAGTTCTCGCGAGCATGGCGGGGGAGGTCCCGCCCGGTCACAGCCTGATGGTAGACCTCCGTTATGCACATAGCCACGGTTTTGTCTGGACAGTGGTTTCGCCCTCGGCAAACATGGAACCCAGAGAGTCCAAAAGCAAAGTTGAGCGTAGTAGACTCAACTTTGTAATCATAGGTATCACTCCAGAAAGGGAGCACTCTTTGGACGTCAAATTCACCACCAAAAGCCAGGAGGCCCTTTCTGCGGCCGCCATGAATGCTTCGACTGCCGGCAACCCGCAGCTTGAGCCCGCACATCTGCTGAAAGCCCTCATGGACCAGCGCGAAGGCGTTGCTGTTGCACTGTTGCGTGCCACCGGTGCGGACCCTGACGCCGTGAGCGTTCAAGCCAGCTCAGCCATCAAATCGCTGCCATCGTCCTCGGGGAGTTCGGTCCAGCAGGCGCAGTTGTCACGCCAGTCCATGCAGGCCATCCAGGCTGCCCAAAATGAGGCCGACAAACTTGGCGATTCCTTCGTTTCCACGGAGCACCTGCTGCTCGGGCTCTCGGCCGGCAGCGACGCCGTGGGTAAGTTAATGCGCGACGCCGGCGCCTCCCACGAAGCGCTGCTCGCCGCCCTGCCGGGTGTCCGGGGGGACAGGAACGTCAACTCGCCGGATCCGGAAAACACCTTCCAAGCCCTGGAGAAGTTCGGTACGGACCTCACTGCCGTGGCCCGCTCAGGCAAACTGGATCCCGTTATCGGTCGCGACAGCGAGATCCGACGCGTCGTGCAGGTCCTGAGCCGCCGCACCAAGAACAACCCCGTGCTGATTGGTGAGCCCGGCGTTGGCAAGACAGCCGTCGTCGAAGGCCTCGCGCAGCGCATGGTGGCCGGCGACGTCCCGGAAAGTCTGCGGGGGAAAACGCTCATCGCCCTGGACCTCGCGTCCATGGTGGCCGGTGCAAAGTACCGCGGCGAGTTCGAGGAACGCCTGAAGGCTGTGCTGGAGGAAATCAAGAACTCCAACGGGCAGATCGTCACGTTCATCGATGAAATCCACACAGTTGTGGGTGCCGGCGCCACGGGTGAAAGCGCCATGGATGCAGGAAACATGCTCAAGCCCATGCTGGCCCGCGGTGAGCTGCGCCTGATTGGTGCCACCACCTTGGACGAGTACCGCGAGAACATTGAAAAGGACCCTGCGCTGGAACGCCGTTTCCAGCAGGTGTATGTTGGCGAACCCAGCGTCGAGGACACCATTGGTATCCTGCGTGGCCTGAAGGAACGTTACGAGGCACATCACAAGGTAGCCATCGCGGACTCTGCTCTGGTTGCAGCCGCAACGCTGTCCAACCGGTACATCTCGGGACGCCAGCTTCCTGACAAGGCAATCGACCTCGTGGACGAGGCCGCGTCCCGGCTGCGCATGGAGATCGATTCCGCGCCGGAAGAAATTGACCAGCTCCGCCGCGCCGTGGACCGGCTGACCATGGAGGAGCTGGCCCTGCAAGGGGAAACCGATCCTGCTTCGGTGGAGCGGTTGGCTGCGATCCGAGCGGACAAAGCCGATAAGAATGAAGAGCTCAGCGCTTTGAACGCGCGCTGGGAAGCCGAGAAAGCCGGACTCAACCGGGTGGGTGATCTCAAAGCGAAAATCGACGAACTACGCTCCGCAGCGGACAAGTCCCAACGCGAGGGCGACCTGGAATCGGCGTCGCGGATACTCTACGGCGAACTGCCTGCCTTGGAACGCGAACTGAGCGCCGCTGCCGAGGAAGAGTCCGCCCGGAGCGATTCGAAACCGGAACTGATGGTTGCCGAGGACGTAACTGCGGACGACATCGCGGAAGTCATTTCAGCTTGGACGGGGATCCCGGCCGGCCGCATGCTCCAAGGCGAGTCGCAGAAACTGCTGCACATGGAAGAGGAGCTCGGCAAGCGCCTCATCGGGCAGACCAAAGCTGTCCAGGCTGTGTCAGACGCCGTGCGGCGTGCCCGTGCCGGAATCAGTGACCCCAACCGCCCCACGGGTTCGTTCCTGTTCCTGGGTCCAACGGGCGTCGGCAAGACGGAACTGGCCAAGGCCTTGGCAGACTTCCTTTTCGACGACGAACGCGCCATGATCCGGATCGATATGTCCGAGTACAGCGAGAAGCACTCGGTTGCCCGCTTGGTGGGTGCCCCTCCGGGATACGTCGGCTACGAAGAAGGCGGCCAACTCACAGAGGCTGTCCGTCGCAGGCCCTACTCCGTGGTGCTGCTGGACGAAGTGGAGAAGGCGCACCCGGAGGTCTTCGACATCCTCCTGCAGGTTCTCGACGACGGCCGCCTCACCGACGGTCAGGGCCGAACCGTGGACTTCCGCAACACCATCCTGGTGCTGACCTCCAACTCCGGAAGCCAGTTCCTTGTGGACCAGTCACTGGATGCAAGGGCCAAGCGGGACGCTGTCATGGCCGTGGTCCAGGCATCGTTCAAGCCCGAGTTCCTGAACAGGCTGGACGAGATCGTCCTCTTCGACCCGCTGACCGTTGAGGAACTTGCCCGGATCGTGGAGCTGCACGTCGCCGAGCTGAGCAACCGGCTCCGCGATCGACGCCTGAGCCTTGAGGTAACTGATGGGGCACGCGCATGGTTGGCCATGTCCGGCTTTGATCCCGCCTACGGTGCGCGACCACTTCGCCGGCTCGTTCAGCGCGAGATCGGCGACCGTCTGGCCAAGGAGATCCTGGCCGGCGAGATCGTGGACGGCGACACCGTACTGGTGGACACCTCGGCGGACGTTGACGAGCTCACCATTGAAGGGCTGGAGGCAATGTCAGGTCCCGACGGCGGCACTCCCGTAGGTACGGGCCTGACGGTTCGTCGGAAGTAGCGTTTTCAGGCTACTTCGCGAGGAGATCTTCGGTGATGGTGTTGCCGGAATCAACCACGATGAAGCAATCAACGCGGCGGTCGCCCCGATCCCAACTGGTGGTGCTCGGGTACACGTTCTGCTGAAGCAGCACGTAATTGTCGGCCGCTGCGTTGAGCTTCACGTCCTTGCAAACCTCGCGTCCTTTGTCCCTCAGGGCGTTCGTGCCGGGGAAGGACTCGTCGGCACCGTATGTGTGGACGGCTCCGAGCTGGGCCGAGTGCTCGGTGTCGCAGGCTACGGCCCTGGCTTTTGAGGCGTTGGCATCGAAGTCGGCAAAGCAGTCGCCCACCTGGAAATCCTTGGCCTCTGCATCGCGGGGGAGTGGGCCGGCAGTCGGAGCCGCGCTGGGCGTGGACACGGCTGCTTCGGGACGGCTGCCCAGCAAGTTGAGCAAGACCCAAATGACAACGCCAATGAGTATGAGGACGCCAACAACGATTCCACCAATAACCAATCGCTGCCGCTTGACCGGATCCCCGTGAGGTTCCGGCTGTCCGTGCGTGCCTTGATCTCTCTGGGGCTCCGGCCGCCATTCCTGACCCGCGTAGGGCTGTTGACCGGCGTAGGGCTGCTGCCCCGCGTAAACAGGCGCATTGGCGTAGACAGGCGCGTTGGCATTTTCGGGTGCCGCTGAATCCCCAGTTGGCTGGGAATCCTTGGGTGGCAACGCTGGATCGCGCTGGTCTGCCGGATTGGGAACAAAGTCAGGATCGAGCTCGGGTGCGGGATCCGGTTGCTGGCCCGAGGGTGGTGCCCAGGGATCGGATGGCGGTTGCTGGCCCGGTGAAGGCGGCGTTCGGGGCGCAGGGGGCACTCCATCCTCGCCTTGTTCGCGTCGTGAACCGTCACGGGGTGAAGTGTTGTCCTGGCTCATATTCCCGGGTGTGCCTTCCTGCTGTGGAGCCGCATTGAGGCAGACTCTACCCAATTTTCGCTTCTCTTGGAGGTGTAACGGCGTGGTTTCAACCGTAGTCGTCTCGGACGCGGGGTGGTGGTGGCGCGCGGGCACCCCCGAAAGCATGTAATCTAGACATACGACAAATTGACCAAACATTCCGGGGCCTCACCGATAGCCAAGGTGACCACCTCCGGTCCAAGTACAAAAGGGGGTCACGCCATGGGGCGCGGCCGTCAAAAGGCAAAAGCTACCAAGCAGGCTCGGGATATTAAGTACTATTCCCCGAACACTGACTATTCGGCACTTGAGCGGGAGCTCACGGGTCCGTCCAGTCGTGTCAAGAGCCACTTCCCCGACGATCCCCCGGAGCCGGACTATTCGGCCTACGAGGACAAGTACGCGGAAGATGACGACGACGAGGTAGACACCCGTCGGATCGGATAGCTGTCGCAACCAACAGGTGCTTATGGCACTGAGTTGCGGACCGCCGTCGTACATCAAGGTCATCGCGCATTTTCGAATGCCGTATATCTTTTGAAAAAGGGCCTCCAGGCCACGCCACTCTTTGGCGTACCCTGGGGGCTCTTTTTTGCGTAGGCTGGAGTTCGAGCGCATCGAAAGGAAATCCATGCCGGAGGTCGAGAGTTATCAGCAGGGAACACCGTGTTGGGTGGACCTGTCCTCCACCGACATTGAAGTTTCCAAAAAGTTCTACAGCGACCTCTTCGGGTGGGAGTTGGATGCCATGGATGCGGGAAATGGCATGACCTATTACATGGCCAAACTCAAAGGGCGCTACGTCGCCGGGATGATGCAGCAACTGCCCGATGCTCCTGAGGGAATGCCGTCCTATTGGGCGAACTATCTTGCCGTTGATTCCGCTGACGAGGCCGCCCAGCGAGTGGAAGCCGCCGGCGGAACCCTGCTTTTCCCTCCAGACACGGTTCCCAATGGCAGCGGACGTATGTTCTTCGCCACAGACCCGACGGGTGCTCAGATCGGCTTTTGGGAAGCCGGCAACCATCCGGGTTCAGGACTGGTCAACGAGCCTGGAACCATGATTTGGAATGAATTGCAGACGGACGACGTCGGCAAGGCCGTTGCGTTCTACGAGGCTGTGACAGGTTGCACCAGCGAGACTACGCCGGCCGGAGACCTGCAGGAGTACACGAGCCTGCTGGTGGATGGAAAGCGAATCGCAGGTGCGCTCAAGTTGCCTATCGAAGGACTGTCACCGTTCTGGATGACGTACTTCAATGTGGTGGACATTGATGACACGGTGAAGCAAGCTGTTGAGCTGGGCAGCCACATCATTGCGCCGGCTTTCGATGTGCCGGGAGTCGGGCGAATGGCAGTTCTCATGGACCCAGCCGGAGCAGCGTTCAGCATCATGACAGGCTTGGCAGCATGACTTCACGCAAGCACTATGCCAATGGTTAGCCGTGCTGGGCCGACCTCCAGACACGCGACGTCGCGGCAGCCAAGACTTTCTATGAACAGATCTTCGGGTGGACTTTCAAGGACCTACCCACGCCGGACGGCCGCAGTTACGCGCAGGCCTTCGTCAAGGATCAGTTGGTGGCTGTGATCGCCCCGCAGAACCCCATGCAGGAGGCTGCCGGAACGCGTGGCCAGTGGAACGTCTACATCTCGGCCACTGACACGGAGGAAATCGCGGAGGACGCGGTCCACGCGGGAGGGCAACTCCAGTTTGGCCCCGAGGCTGTCGCCGACACGGGAGTCTTGGCGTTCATCCAGCCTCCGGGCGGCGGCACCACGGGCATCTGGCAGGCCGGCACTCATGTGGGCAGTCACTTGTTCAACGAGCCGGGGGCATTGGCCTGGGCGGAATTGCTGACGCCCGAGCCACAAGCCGCCGTCGCCTTCTTCCAGCAGCTTTTCGGGCATGAGGTCACCGAATATCCGCAGGACGACGGCGGCAGCTACAGCACGCTGATGGTCAAGGGTGACGAAGTGGCTGGCATAGTTCCTGCCGATGAAGGCGACGAGGCCGGCTGGCAGATCTACTTCGGCGTAGCGGATCTGCGAAAAGCAGCGGAAGCAGCCGCCGCTGCCGGGGGAGAGCTCCTCGTGGAACCGGAGGACAAACCCGAAACAGGGTCCCTTGCCACCATTCAGGACCCGCAGGGCGGCGTCCTTAGCCTGATCCAGGTCTAGGAACCAAAGCAACAGCAAAAAGAGTGGCCGGGCAGTCAAGACTACCCGGCCACTCTCTTTATGAAGCGATAACGCGCTTAGGCGTAGGCATTCACCAAACGGACAGCGCCGCCGTCGACGCCCTTGGCACCTTGGACGTAGTCCGGGCCGGTCTTGTCGATCGAGTCGCTGTCAGCAGAAACGGTACCCATGACCCAGGACGGCAGGCCGCGGTCATTGAGGCGGGCCACTGCAGCGTCGGCTGCTTCGGCGGAAACAATGGCAACCATGCCCACGCCAAGGTTCAGCGTGCGCTCCAAGTCGGCCAGGGGAACGTTGCCGAGCTCGGAAACCAGCTTGAAGATCGCGGGCAATTCCCAGGTGTTGCGGTCCACCGTGGCTACGAGGCCCTGCGGGAGGACACGGGCCAGGTTGGCAGCGAGGCCGCCACCGGTGACGTGGCTGAAACCGTGCACTGCTGCGCCGCCCGTGACAGGGAAGGTGCGGGCGAGGTCAAGGCAGTCAGCGGCGTAAACGCGCGTGGGCTCCAGGAGTTCTTCGCCCAGCGTGCGGCCGAGTTCGGAGACCTGGCGGTCCAGTGCCCAGCCGGCGTGGTTGATGACGCGGCGGACCAGGGAGTAGCCGTTGGAGTGCAGGCCGGAGGACGCCATGCCGATGACGACGTCGCCAGCGCGGACGCGGTCCGGGCCGAGCAGGGCGTCTGCTTCGACGATGCCTGTTGCGGCACCCGCGACGTCGTACTCGTGCTCACCCAGGAGACCCGGGTGCTCAGCGGTTTCGCCACCCACCAAGGCGGTGCCGGCAACGGAACACGCAGCCGCGATACCGCGGACGATGTCCGCGATGCGCTCCGGGACAACCTTGCCGCAAGCGATGTAGTCGGTCATGTAGAGGGGTTCGGCACCCACCACAACGATGTCGTCCACCACCATGCCCACCAGGTCAAAACCGATGGTGTCGTGGATGTCCATGGCCTGAGCGATAGCCACCTTGGTGCCAACACCGTCAGTGGACGTCGCCAGCAGGGGCTTCTTGTAGCTCAGCAGCTGGGAGACGTCGTACAGGCCAGCGAAACCGCCGACGCCGCCAATCACCGAAGAGTTATGGGTCGCCTTGATGGCTCCCTTCATGAGTTCGACTGCGCGGTCTCCCGCTTCGACGTCGACACCCGCGGAGGCGTAGGTGATACCGGAGTTATTCTCAGCGGCGGGTGTTGCGGAGCTCATACAGACTCTTTCTTGTCGGCGTCGGTCAAACGATCAGCGTCGGTAAGCAGGTTTTCGAATTCGGCGTCAGGTCCGGGATCGCAACCCGTGGCGCCCGGCTTCTCGGCAGGGTCCTCGGAATCGTCCACGGAAGCGGCCTCGTCTGCAGCAGGCAGGCCGCCCAGGTCGGTGCGCTCCAGCAGGTTCTTGCCCAACTTGTCCGCGTGCGGCAGCTCGATGGGGTACTTGCCGGTGAAGCAGGCCGTGCAGAGGCGCTCACGCGGCTGCTGGGTAGCGCCGATCATGCCGTCTTCGGAGATATAGGCCAGCGAGTCAGCGCCGATTGCCTGGGAGATCTCCTCGATGGTGGCGCCGTTGGCGATGAGTTCCGCGCGGGACGCGAAGTCGATGCCGTAGAAGCAGGGCCACTGAACCGGGGGAGAGGAAATCTTGACGTGCACAGCGGCGGCACCGGCTTCGCGGAGCATCCGAACGATGGCCCGCTGGGTGTTGCCGCGGACGATCGAGTCATCCACCACCACAATCCGCTTGCCACGGATCACGGATTCCAAGGCGTTGAGCTTGAGACGGATACCCAGCTGGCGCAGGGTCTGCGACGGCTGGATGAATGTGCGGCCCACGTAGGCGTTCTTGACGAAGCCGTGCGCAAACGGAATGCCGGACTGCTCTGCGTAGCCCACAGCGGCGGGTGTGCCTGACTCGGGCACCGGGATAACAAGGTCTGCCTCGTGGGTGTTTTCGCGGGCCAGCTGGCGGCCCATTTCCACGCGGGCCTCGTATACGGAGCGGCCGGCGATGGCAGCATCCGGGCGGGCGAGGTAGACGTATTCGAAGACACAGCCGGCGGGGGTTGCCTCGGCGAAGCGCTGCGAACGGACGCCGTCCTCGTCGATGGCGATGAACTCGCCGGGCTCGATTTCACGGATGAAGCTCGCACCAACGGTGGCCAGACCAGCCTGCTCGGAGGCGACAACCCAGCCGCGCTCCAGGCGGCCCAAGCACAGCGGACGGATGCCGTAAGTATCGCGGGCTGCGTAGAGGGTTCCTTCATCCATGAAGACGAAGCAGAAGCCACCCTTGATCTTGGGCAGGAGCTCCAGGGCGGTCTGTTCCAGGGTCTTGCCCTCTTCGCCCTCGAGGAGAGCGGTCACCAGTGCGGTGTCCGAGGTATTGCCCTGCTTCATCTCACCGGTCAGCTGGCCGTCGTTGCGCTCAAGGATCATTTCCCGAAGCTCAGCGGTGTTGGTCAGGTTGCCGTTGTGAGCCAAGGCAACCGTGCCGGTTGCTGTCGCACCCAGGGTTGGCTGCGCGTTGGCCCAGTGGCTTGCACCGGTGGTGGAATACCGGCAGTGGCCAACGGCCAGGTGCCCGGTAAGGGTGTTCAGGGTTGTCTCATCGAAGACCTGGGACACAAGGCCCATGTCCTTATAGACATTGATGCGCTTGCCGTCACTGGTAGCGATACCAGCCGATTCTTGTCCGCGGTGCTGCAGCGCATACAGCCCGTAATAGGTGAGTTTTGCTACTTCTTCACCGGGAGCCCAAACCCCAAAGACGCCACAAGCGTCCTGAGGGCCTTTTTCGCCGGGGAGAAGATCATGAGAAAGTTTTCCGTCGCCACGTGCCACTGGTCGATTGTCTCATGTTGTGGCCGTGGTACGTTCCCCCGTTGCCTATGTGACCCCTTGAACTGGCGTGTTCCCGCGAAAATGCGGTGTGTCTCACATTCGGTACCCCTGTGAAGAGGCGGGCCGGGCGCCTGACTTAGCGGACGTCGTCGTTCTCTGGTCCTTCATCCGGAACCGAGTCCGGAACGGGCTCCACCACGGCGCGCTGGGTGCGCTTGACGCTGAGGCGGTCCAGGATCAGGGCGAAGATGGAGAACAGGATCACGCCGCCGCCTGCGCAGACGATGAGGAAGAATCCGAACACCGTGCCGGCATCAAAAGCGGGGTCGGTTTGGCGGCCGTAGGCGATGATTGCGGCCACGATTGCACCAATCACGGCTCCCAAAATCATGAAGGGTACGAACTTGGGTGCCCGGCGAACCGTGATCTCGCGGCGGGCGGAGTTGGGGGTGGTGTCCTCTGAAGCCATGCCTTCAAGCGTACCTTTCCCGGCCCAAGTGACAGATAAACCCCATGTTTTCGGAAAACATGGGGTTTATCTGTGAAGTCGACAGGGGTGGGTTAGCTGCCGCGGTAGGTCGAAAACGCGAAGGGGCTCAGCAGGAGCGGCACGTGGTAGTGCTCACCGGCGTCGGAAACTGTGAAGTTCAGGTCAACTTCGGGGAAGAACGTCTCGGTGCCGAGGCCCTCGTAGTAGGCGCCGGTGGCGAAGTTCAGGCGGTAAGCACCACCGGGAATCCGTTCGGGACCAAGGGTCTTGATGCGGCCATCGGCGTCGGTTTCGCCCTTCGCCACCAGGGTCCAGTCGTCACCTTCCCGGACGTAAAGTACGACGGCGACACCCGCCGCCGGGCGTCCGGAACCGGTGTCCAGGATGTGGGTTGTTACTTGTGAAACGCTCATGCGTTGACTCCTTCGCTGATCAGTCCGGAGAGGCGCAGCAGTGCGATCTCCCGTAGCTGGCCGGCCACGATCGTGTCTTCTTCTTCCGGGGTGTGGGTGAGGCGTTCCTGGAGGGCGCCGAGCATTTCCTGCGCGCTGCGACCTGCGGCGCGGATCAGGAAGACCCTGCCGAATTTTTCCTCGTACGCCCGGTTACCCTCGGCGAGTGCGGCTGTTGTTTGGTTGTCGCCGGGATCCACGCCAGCCTGCTCCGAACGCGACATGGCCGCCTCGGTGGTCTGGGCCTTGGGGCGTTCGCCGATCCGGGGGTGGTGCGCCATGGCGGACTCCACCTCGGCAGCAGTGAACGGTTCGGCGGCACGCTGGGCCTGCCCCAGCAGTTCGTCGACGCTGGCGTAGGGGCGCGCGTCCACGATGGTTTCCACCCAGCGGCGGATGTCCAGGCAAGGGGTCAGGGTCCTGATAGCCTCGTCCCGGTCAACACTGTTGAATACTGCAAGCTCCATGCTTGTGTCATCCTCATGCAAAATGCTGGCATCCATGGTGTGGGCTATGCGGAACTCCTGTTGGTGCAGGAGGAAGCCCGTGCTTCAAGCTTCCGCATCATGGAACTGTTATTTCAGCATACGTAATTAGTTAAGCCGAGTGAACGGGCTGGTGTCAAGAGACTACCGCCCTGTGACGGCGTGTCCGGACCGTGAGGTACAGGCGGTGCGCGGTAATCACCAACGTCAGCCAAGCAATGCCAATGGCCCAGGCTGCAAGGACATCCGTCAGCCAGTGATGACCCAGATAGACACGGCTTAGGCCCATGGTGAAAGCGAACGCTGCTGCCAGGAGCACAGTGATGACCCTCGCTTTGGCGGTCTTGAGCCTGAGGATGATCAAGTACGCCACGATTCCCGCGATCACGATCGAGTTGAGCGAATGGCCGCTGGGGAATGACGCCGAGTGTTCGTAGGGAGGAATGGCATCGACGAGGTCCGGGCGGGCGCGGCCGAAAAGCGGCTTGCCCAGGATGGTGATGACCAGCGAACCCAGCCCGGCGGCGAGCATCAAGATGACGGGTGTCCACGATCGCCGTTTGGTTGCCAGGAAAATCATGATGCCCACAGCGATGATGGGCATACCCACTGTGCCGCCAATATTGGTATAAGCCGTGGTTGCCATGTCCAAGGCGGGGGAGCGCGCCGATTTGGCTGCCGCCAGTACGGGATCGTCCAGTCCGGCCACGCCGTCAGCATCGGTCACGGACTCGTAGACCTCGCCGAAGACCAGAGCCAGGGACAACGTGACGGCAAGGCCCACAATAAGGGTGATGATCAGTGCCGCATAGGGACCGAGCAGCGATGTGACCTTTTCGGCACCTCCGGCCAGCACCCGGCCCGCAGGAGATTTCCAGCGCGTAAGGTCCTGTCCGGCGACGAATCGGTCCTGGCTGACCTCGCCGCTGACGCCTTGCTCGGGCGCTTCTTTGCCTTCAGTCGTCACTCTCGTCCCCTATCCGTGGCGGCCTCAGTATTGGTGAGTAACCTTAGCAGTTTGGCCTAGGAGGGTTCCTGGGTGGCAGGCTCTTGCGGCAGCGATTCGCCAACTTTGACCAGCAGTGTCTGTTCCGGTGTGAGCTCCGCGCCGCTTTCCCGGAGTGGGCGGAGTTGCGGGACCGGCTCACCTGTCGCAGGGTCTACGAGGGTGGAATGGGCTTCCTCGGCACCGAAGGCGTTGCGTTCGCCCCATTGCCGCAGGCTGAGAATCAAGGTGAAGAGGTCGCGGCCCGCGCTTGTTAGCTCATATTCACTGCGTGTCCCGCGATCGTTGGGGGTTCTGGTGAGGACGCCCCTGTCCACGAGGAGGCGGAGGCGGTCCGAAAGGATGTTCTTCGCCACTCCCAGCGACCTCTCGAATTCTGAAAAGCGCCGTTTGCCGTCCAATGAATCCCGAATGATCAGCAGGATCCACTTGTCGCCCACGAGGTCAGCTGCCCTGGCTGCGGGGCATTCAGATTCGGTCCACACGATCTCGACTGGTTGCAACATGAAACCATTCTGGCATAGCCTCAGATGGTTGCATATTGAAACCGAATAGTTGGGGGCCGGAAAAATGAGCAGTGATCAGCTGACGAAATCCACGCAGGGAGTAAACCGTGGCCTTTTGCTGCTGCTCGCCGTCGTGGCCGGGTTCATGGTGTCGAACATCTACTACGCCCAGCCCCTCCTGGAGCGCATCGGTGCCGACGTGGATATCTCCGTGGCAAGGATCGGATGGGTCGTGGCTTCATCCCAAGCCGGGTATCTCCTTGGACTGGTTCTCCTGGTGCCATTGGGAGACATGGTGGACCGCCCCCTACTCATCACCGTTCAGGTGGCAGCAAGCGCCGTGGGTGCTTGTGCCGTCGCCCTTGCCTCATCCCAAACAGCCTTGCTGGTGGCGTTCGGGATACTCGGGTTGGCCTCTTCCGTGGTGCAGACCATCGTCGCCTGCACCGCCGCTTCCAGTACCCCGGACCAAAGGGGCGGAAACATCGGAACTGTCACCGCCGGCGTCGTGAGTGGCCTCATCCTGGCGCGCACCGTGGCGGGCGGCATGGCGGAGCTATGGGGTTGGAGGTCGGTTTACGTCTTTGCCGCGGCAGTTGCTGTGGTCCTGTCGCTGGCAGTCCTCCGCGCCATGCCCCGGGAGCCGGCTCCAAAGGGCGAAGTGCGCTATCGGCAGGCTGTTTCATCAGTGGCGGTCCTGACGCGCCGCAATCCCGTTTTCCGTACCCGCGCGCTCATCACCATGCTGCTGTTTGCGTCCTTCGGGGTTCTGTGGAGCGGCATGTCGCTGCTACTCAGCGGACCTGCGTGGAACCTGACGCCGGGTACTGTTGGGCTCTTCGGGCTGGCTGGCCTAGTCGGGATACTGGCTGCATCCGGAGCTGGTGCTGCCGCGGATCGTGGGTGGGGGCAACGGGTCACCGGGTTGAGCTTGGTGGCGCTCCTGGGCTCGTGGCTCGCGTTGTCCCTGGGAAGTTGGTCGCTGATCTGGTTCATCGCCGGCATCATCGTGCTCGACGCCGCGGTGCAGTCCGTCCACGTCAGCAGCCAAACACTCATCGTGTCCGGCGCTGAAGAGTCAGCCAGCAGCATCATCGGCAGCTACATGGTGTTCTACTCGGTGGGCAGTGCCGTGGGGGCCGCCTCCGTTGCGCCGGCATTTGACGCCTGGGGTTGGACCGGTGCCAGCGTTCTTGGGGCAGGGTTTGCGCTGGGCGCTTTGGTGATCTGGGGCGTCGACCGGGCTCGGCGCCTCAAGACGCATGCTGGCATGGTTCGCTCCGTCCACCAAGCTGCGGCAGAATGACCTCAACCAGCTGAAGGAGTTCGCACATGCCGCACATTCTGACGTCCAGGTTCCTGTTCGGCCCCGGGCCGAGCAATTGCTATCCCGAAGCCATGGCTGCCCTGGCCTATCCCGTGCTCGGCCACCTTGATCCTGTTTTCATCGAACGGCTCGACCACGCCTGCGAAGGCCTCCGGACCGTCTGGGGCACGTCCAATGCGCGGACCCTTCCGTTGAGTGCCACAGGTTCCGGCGGGATGGAAGCTGCTTTCGTGAACACCGTGTCCGACGGCGACGTGGCAGTGATCGCCGTCAACGGACTCTTCGGGGCGCGCATGTGTGAAGTCGCCCGGCGTTGCGGGGCCACGGTGGTCCGCGTCGATCACGAGTGGGGCCAGCCCGTAGATGCCGAGCGTGTGCTCTCGGCACACCCGAATCCCAAGGTGATCGCGGCCGTCCACGCCGAGACTTCCGTGGGCGTGCTCTCAGACATAGCCGCGCTGGGTGCCGGCAAGGGCGACGCCCTGTTGATCACCGACGCCGTCACGTCCATCGGCGGACTTGAGCTCCGGGCAGACGACTGGGGGATCGACGTCGGATACGCCGGAACGCAGAAATGCCTCGGTGTGCCGCCGGGACTTTCGCCGTTCACCGTTTCCGACCGCGCCTTTGAGCGCCGCGTCAAAGATCCGCGCTCCTGGTACCTCGATATCGGGCTGCTGGGCGGGTACGTCGGTGCGGCCAGCGGCGCCCGGACGTATCACCACACCGCGCCGGTCACCATGATCGCCGGGCTCGAGGCCGCCTTGGACCGCATCCTTGCAGAGGGTCTTGAGAATGTGCAGGCCCGGCACCGTGCCGCTGGCGCGGCTTTGCAGGCTGGGCTTCAGGAGATGGGGCTCGAATTATTCGCTGCCGAAGGGGCCCGGTTGCCGAGCCTCACCACCGTGAAAGTGCCCGACGGCGTCAACTCGGCTGCCGTCCGCGCTTACCTTCTGGAGAACTTCAGTATGGAAATCGGCTCGGGTGTCGGGGAGTTCGCGGACACTGTGTGGCGCATCGGCATGATGGGCCCGAACGCCAACAGCGCTTCTGTCACGCTGGTGCTGGGAGCGCTGAAAGAGGCAATCGCGAAAGCCTAGCCCGCACGCTCTCTCACATCTCGCGGGTTTGGGTGGGTCGCTCTTTCACGTCCCGCGGGTTTGGGTGGGTCGCTCTCTCATGTCCCGCGGGTTTGCATCAACTCGCGGGAATCTCCTTCGGGTCGCAGCTCTCGGACCTAACCGGGGCTGTGAGTTCGAGGTAGGCCGGGAACTTTGATCTGATGCTCACCGTGGCACCCACAGCATCTGTGCTGCGCGTTACCACCCACCCGCCGGGAACGGGATCGATGCCGTTGAAGGCAGGGAATCCGTGCTTCTCCAAGACGGGATCGGCCGCAGCGAAGAGATCCTCAAAGTTCCTGGACGGTTCCACGATGTCCGCGCTGCTTTGCATGCTTTGCAGATAGAGCATGCATCTGCCGTCTTGGGCTGGGCTCATGTCTGCCGTATCGTCCACGGCCCAGGTGATGTCGGGCATTTTCGCTTCCAGGGCGGCAACAAGTTCCGCGGTCAGAGCGTCGTACTTGGCGATGCTCTCAGCCACAGGAGCAGGTTCGGAAGTAATAGGAGGCGCCTTGCTGGGTTCCCGTTTGGTTTCGCCCGGGGCGCTGCATCCAGCAACCCCAACAAATCCCATGACAAGGGCAGCGGCCAGCGCGAAGGGGCGTGCTGATATTCGAAGCGTGCGGCTATTCATTTCGTCCCCGGTTTCGTTTAGCGCTCGACGGCGTATCTCACCGAATGCTGTCACGCGGAGTTGTCGCACGGCGATGGGCAGAACAACCCGTCGCGCCTGAAGCATGAGGGAGGTGATAGAGCGTTGCGCTCAAGCGCGCGGGAGGTGATAGAGCGTTCCGCTCAAGCGCGCGGGAGGTGATAGAGCGTTGCGCTCAAGCGCGCGGGAGGTGAGAGAGGATCAGGTGTCGCGGGTCAGGATCCACGTGTTGGTACCGTCCTGGCGCTCGAAGGTCACAGTGGTCACCAGCGCCTCGATGAGAGCCAACCCCCGCCCGGACTCGGCATCCTCGTCCGGCATCGAAGCCTGCATGTCGTTGGCGAACGGTTCACGGGCGTTGAAGGCACTGACCCGGGCCACCAGCCGAGTGGGACGGACGCTGATGTCGACGTCGATCTCCACGGGCTTCTCCGCCACAGGAAGCGCATGCTGCACAATGTTCGCCGCAGCCTCGATGACGGCCGTAGCGAAGGTCATCCGGTCCATGTCGGGCACGAAGGAGGCATCGTCCCACAGGGCGTCCAGCTCATTGTGGATGGCTTCGATAGCTTCCTCGTTGGACGGTCCATGGAAGCCCCGGCGGGCGATTACCTCAGTCATCGCCGAACGCAGCTTCGGCCGAGGGGTAAGCCGTGAGCACCCGGTCCATGTTGGTCAGTTCCAGGACCATTTTGACCTGCGGCTGCACTCCTGCGATTCGGAGGTCACCGCCTGCCTGCCGTGCAGCTTTGAGGCAGCCGATGAGTGCACCGAGCCCGGAGGAATCCATGAAGTCGGTTTCTGCCAGGTTCACCACCACCCGGCTGGAGCCACCGGCCACAACCTCGGCCACTACTTCCCGAAGCTTGGGCGCGGCCACCATGTTCAGCCTGCCCACGCTCTTCACCTCCGCGTAGGAGTCGTTGACCTCATAGCTAAACTGCATCTGCATTCCTCTCTCCGGGGCGCTCTGGCCCGACAACTTCAGGCACGAAGCCCTTATACAAAACTGCTTTGACCAGCACGCTCAGGACCACCAGGTCGAAGGCAACCCACGCCACGTTCACCAGTGTGCCCAGGGGCTCCGACATTCCGGCGAGAAGCCGGATAAGGCCAACAACGAGCGCCACGGCCAGCAGTACCGCCACAATGATCTGCGGCCGGATCAGGCTCCAACTCGGGCCGCCGCTCTGCCGGGCTTTGGGGGTGACCGCAAACCCGAGGGGACGGCCGAACCAAACGTTCCGGGCCGCCGTCGTGCAGGCCTTGATCCACGTGGGGAACAGCGCGAGGCTGTACTGCTGCCCGCGCCACGTGGGAATGCCATGGCCGGCCACCAGGAACAGCAGTTGGTTCACCACCATGAACGGGATGAAGCGGATGAAGAAGTCGAAACTGATGCTGTTGACCGGGAGGATGCCGAGCGTCAGATAGATGATGGGTGCTGCGAAATAGACCACGGCAGCGAAGCCGCTCAGGTACGTCCACATGGTGGAGAAGTACATAAGCCGCTGACCCCACGTGAGCCGACGCTGGACCAACGGGTTTTCGCGTAGGAGGACCTGCATGGTGCCTTGGGCCCAGCGGAGGCGCTGCGTCAGCATGGTTTTGACGTCCTCAGGGGCCAGCCCGTTGGCGAGGATTTCATGGTGGTACACGCTCTTCCAACCCAGTCCGTGGAGACGCATGGCGGTGGCCATGTCCTCCGTGACCGAGATGGTGGCCAGCGGCATGATCGGCTGGGCTTCGTCGGTGCGTTCCACCGAGATGGCGTCCAGGACAGCGTGAACCGACTCGAGCGCACCCAAGGGGGACCAGTCGCGTCCGGACATACGGTCGACGGCGTCCCTCGCCACCGTGGTGACGCCCGACTCGCCGACGTGGGCGAGTTCCATGGCTGCGATCTCTTCGAGGTCGGACTGGAGTGCGGAGAAATCCGCGGCCACGAGGGTGCGGACGGCGTCGTCTACTTGGCGTCGGACCCGGTACGTGATTTCGCTGAGGGATGCCCCGGCTTCGAGCTCCTTCTGGGCGGATTCCGTGGCGGCTTCCACGTCGTTCAGCATTTGCTCCACGAGCGGGTTCTCAGCCTCGGGCGACCGCCGCGCCTTCTTAATGGCGGTGCGCGAGGCAGCGAGGGCTCGTCGGACGCTCTTCTCCGTGGCTTTGACGTAGCCCACCAGGCCCAGCTGCATGAGGGCTTCCCGGCGGAGGATCGCGTTGGACCCGCAGAAGAATGCAGCGTTCCAGCCGTCCTTGCCCTGTTGGATTGGGCCGTAGAACAGGGGAGCCTGGCTGCCCAGGGGGTCGTCCGCCGGGACGTTGATGAAGTACTGCGGGGTCTGGACGAGCGCCACCTTGTCGTCGTTGAAGTAGCCCAGCGTCTTGTCCAGGATGTCCGGCTCGGGGATCTGGTCGGCGTCGAGAATCAACAGGTATTCGCCCGAGGTGACCATGAGCGCGTTGTTCAGGTTGCCCGCTTTGGCGTGCCGCGGCATGTCGGGTGTCCAGTCGGCGCCGCGCGTGACGTAGCCGATCCCGTTGGACTCGGCGAGTTCGCGCATCTCCGGGCGGTCGCCGTCGTCGAGGATCCAGGTGCTGTGCGGCCAGCGGATGTCCTTGGCCGCCAGAGCCGTGGTCATCACCAGGTCCAACGGCTCGTTGTACGTGGTGATGAAGACGTCCACGGTGGCGTCGGCTGGGGCAGGGGGCGGCGGTTTCCGGAATTTGATGTTCCACACGGTCAGGCCGAACAACATGACGTCGATCAGGCTGTACGTCTCGGCAATCACCAACGGAACGGCGATCCACCACGCCTCCCAGTTCAGCGACGCCATCCAACGCCACGCAACATAGTTGACGCCTAAAATGACCGTCAGCACAACGATCAGCCGAGTCCAGAAACGTGTCACAAATCCCCCCTTTTGCGGTTTACAGTCCTGCTGTTGGTTTTCGACGTACGACGACGGCGGTCACGTCGTCTTCGGCAGTGGCGGCCGGCGCCAACTCCAGTAGGGCGGCGCACACATCGTCCGAAGTAGCCCCGCTGCGCGCCACCTTCTCCACGTTCCGTTGGAAGTCTTCCAAGGAATTGTGGGCGTCGAGCACGCCATCGCTGACGATCACCAGGGAATCACCCGGCTCCAGCTCCAGTTCAGAAGCGGGCCACAGTTGGTCGTCCAGGATGCCGACGGGCGGTCCGGCGGAGACAAGCCTCCGCGCCGCACCCTCAGCGGGAACGTGCAGCGCAAGCCCATGGCCGGCGTCGATATAGCTAAGTGTGCCCGAGGCGCTGTCCAGCCGCGCGTGGAACATGGTGACGAAGGAGCCGGACTGGTCCAGGTCCGAGGCAATGGTGGCGCTGGCCGAGCCAAACGCAGCATCGATGGCCGGGGTGTCCGCAACTGAACGCATCACGGCCCGGACTGTTGCTGCGATGAGGGCCGCACCCATGCCCTTGCCCATGGCGTCCGCGAAGGTGAAATGCATGCCGTCGCGCGTCTGGTACCAGTCGTAGAAGTCCCCACCCACGCTGCGCGACGGGCGGAAGGCGCCAGCGACGTCGTAACCGCTCAGGCGGACCGTTTCGCGTGGGAGCAGGCTTTGCTGCACCACTGCAGCCCGGGCAAGTTCGTCGCTTTGGCCGGTGTCCTCGGGGGTCGCGGCAGGGGTGCGGGGGCGGCGAAACAGGGCACGGATGCGGGCCTGGAGTTCTTTGGGGCTGAACGGCTTGTTGATGTAGTCGTCCGCTCCGGTGTCCAGGCCGTTGAGCCGGTCAATCTCGTCAGCTCGGGCCGTGAGCATCAGGACGTAGGCGTCCGAGAATTCGCGGAGGCGGCGGCAGACTTCCATGCCGTCGATGTCCGGAAGGTTGATGTCCAGCGTCACCAGTTCGGCGTTGGTTCTGCGGACAGCTTCGACGCCGGAGAGACCGTCAGGTGCTTCCGTCACCACGAAATCGAGCTGCTCGAGGACGAGGACGAGGAGGCCGCGGATGTCAGCGTCATCTTCGACGACGACAGCGTGGCGCACGGGTGGGGAAGAGACCATGGCTCCATTAACTAATGCTGCTGGGTATTTGTCACGTTTAGTCACGACACATGAAACGCCCGCTCACAAAAGTGGGCGGGCGTTACACGATTTGTGCAGTTATGTGAGAGAGGGATTCCCCTCAAGCACGTGGGATGTGAGAGAGCGTTAGACGCCCAGCTCTTCCTTGAGCGCCTGGACGTGGCCCTGCGCGGAAACCTGGTACTGGGTGAGCTTCACGGTGCCTTCGCCGTCGAGGACAACAGTGGAGCGGACCAGGCCTTCCACGATTTCGCCGTCAACCAGCTTCTCGCCCCAAGCGCCGTAGGCGAGGGCCACGGAGTGGTCTTCGTCAGAGAGGAGCGGGAAGGTCAGGGCGAATTCACCGGTGAACTTTGCGAGGTCCTCCGGGCCGTCCGGGGAGATCCCGATGACGTCGTAGCCCTTGCCCTGCAGGCTGGCGAGGTTGTCGCGGAAGTCGCAAGCCTCGGTGGTGCAGCCGGGGGTGGCTGCCTTCGGGTAGAAGTAGACAATGACGTTGCGTCCGCGGTAATCGGACAGCGAGACCTTGGTGCCGTCGGCGTCGAGAAGCGCGAAATCAGGTGCTTGCGTTCCGACGAGGAGTTTCTGGGTCATGGCGATCCTTTACGTTTCACCGGCAAACAGCCGGCCTTCATTTCAAACAACAGCGGTCATGCAAATTGCGGGCGTTGATCTTTTACAACAGCGAACTTAGATGCTGTATTCCGCAGGTCCGCGCACTGTGGCATAGGGCCCTGGCACGAACTGGTAGCCGCCACCACGGACGGTGGCGACGGTGTGTCGGGCGGAGCCTAGCTTCCGCCGCACCCTTCCAACATAAACGTCGATCGAGCGAAATGCCGCGCCGGGGAGGTCAAATGACTCCAAAAAACGTTGCAATTCTTCACGACTGATGGCCCGTGAGCAGTTGACCACGAGGTACCGGAGCAGCTTGTATTCCATGCCAGTAAAGGAAACCGGCTCGCCGTCCAGCAGCACTACTTCAGCGGCGAGGTCCACCGCAAGTTGGCTGCGTCGGCTCGCCAACCTTACGGGCTCGACGGCGGTGCTGTCGCCAGATGTGGCCTGGCCCCCGCCAACGGACAATTCACCCTCGCGTGCGCTGGTGAATTGTCCGTTCGAGGGTGCACCTCCACGGGCACGGGCCTCCAAACGGGCCTCCGCCAGGGCATCGGCGAGTGAGACGGTACCTGCGCTCGGACCGTTCGTACCGGCGTCGGCGGCTTCCTGCGGAGTGCCGCCCCAGGAAGTGTCGCCGACGCCGGAGTGCTCTGCCCCGGTGGCGGGCCAGATGCGGACTTCCGCCTCCGGGGCAAGTTTCATGGCGCGGGCCAGCACAAGACGTGCGGCCCGCTCCCAGACTGCGGGATCGATCTCCTCGCCCTCGGCCGGGTTGACCCAGAGCGCCAGACCATGTGCGGTGAGGCCGTTCCGATCATTCAGGCCATTCCGCCGCCCCGCGGAGGACCCGCGGGCTGTGAGGCCGCGTGCTGCGGGTCCTCGCGACGGCGGTGGCCCGTAGGCATTGACTGCCATGACGGTTGACCTAAACGTTGCCGCGGCGGAGCAGCTTGCCGCCGGGGTTCTGGCCGTCGATCGGGGTGCCGCGCAGGTAGGTCTTGCGGACGACGCCGGCCAGCGGACGGCCGTCGTACGGCGTGATCGGGTTCTTGTGCTTGAGCTTGGTGACGTCCACAACGAAGGCTTCGTCCGGGGCGAAGATGGAGAAGTCGGCGTCGTAGCCCAGGGCGAGCTGGCCCTTGTTGTGCAGGCGGGCCAAAGCAGCGGGCTTCTCGGCCATCCAGGACACGACCTGCTCCAGCGGGATGCCACGGTGCCGGGCTTCGGTCCAGATGAGGGACAGGCCCAGCTGCAGCGAGGAAACGCCGCCCCATGCCACTGCGAAGTCGCCGTTTTCCAGGTCCTTCAGATCCAGTGTGGAGGGGGAGTGGTCCGAGACGATGCAGTCGATGGTGCCGTCCTGCAGGCCCTTCCAGAGGAGCTCACGGTTGGAGGCCTCACGGATGGGCGGGCAGCACTTGTAGGCCGTGGCGCCGTCGGGGATTTCTTCGGCCATGAGCGTCAGGTAGTGCGGGCACGTCTCAACGGTGAGGTTGACGCCGTCGCGCTTTGCTGAGGCGATCATGGGCAGCGCGTCCGAGGAGGAGAGGTGCAGGATGTGGGCGCGGGCGCCGGTCCAGCGGGCACGCTCGATGACCTCGGCAATGGCCTTGTTCTCGGCGCCGCGGGGGCGGGAAGCAAGGAAGGTTTCGTAGTGGTCACCGCCGGGGTGCGGGGCACGGTCAATCGCGTGGGAGTCCTCGGCGTGCACGATCATGAGGGAGTCGAAGGACTTGAGTTCCTTCATGTCCTCTTCCATCTCATCCGCGTCCAGGTGCGGGAACTCGTCCACGCCGGAGTGAAGGAGGAAACACTTGAAGCCGAAAACGCCTTCGTCGTGCAGCGGGCGGAGGTCGCTCTTGTTGCCCGGGATGGCACCGCCCCAGAATCCGACATCCACGAACGCCTGGTCCTTGGCGACAACGCGCTTCTGCTCCAGGCCGTCCACGGTGGTGGTGGGCGGGATGCTGTTCAGCGGCATGTCGATGATAGTGGTTACGCCACCGGCGGCTGCAGCGCGCGTGGCGGAGGCGAAGCCTTCCCACTCGGTGCGGCCGGGCTCGTTGACGTGGACGTGCGTGTCCACCAGGCCGGGGATGAGGGTTTCGTCGTCTGCGAGTTCGATGACCTCGTTGCCCGTCAGGCCGTTGCCCAAGGGTTCGATTGCGACGATGATGCCGTCGCGGATGCCAACTTCGCGGGCTGCGAGGCCGGCGGTGGTCAGGATGCGCTGGCCCCGGATAACGAGGTCATAGGCGCCGATTGCTTCAGACATTGAGGTACTCCTTGTTTTCGGTCCGTTCCGCCAGGTACACGCCTATGTGCTTACCTAATTGTTCAAGCAACGGACCTGCTTCAGCGATACATTTTTGGACATCTTTTTCCAGATCGGTCAGTGCATGGACCGTATGGAAGCCGGCATCCGTGAGTTGTTCCCGGCTCAGGGTACTCCGACCGCACACTGCGATCACGGGAACCCCGTTCCTCTGTGCCGCCCGCGAGACGCCCATGGGGGTCTTGCCGAGCAGGCTTTGCTCATCCAGGCTGCCTTCTCCCGTGATCACCAGATCGGCGCCCTTCAGCCTGTGCTCGAGTTCAGTGAATTCAAGCACGACGTCGATGCCCGGCCGCCGCTCTGCCTTCAGTGCCGCGATGGCAATGTAGCCGACGCCGCCCGCTGCTCCGGCGCCTTCTGCCTTGGCGGCGTACTTGGCGTGATGGCCGGTTGTTGCTGCGAGCACGTCCACGAAGTGGCTCGCCGCGGCGTCCAGTTCGGCGACGTCATCCGGCGTCGCGCCCTTCTGTGGACCGAAGATGGCTGGGGCTCCGCTGGCCCCCAAAAGGGGATTGTCGACGTCGGACGCCAACACGAACTCCGTGGCTTCGACGCGGACGTCGAAGTTGGAGAAATCGATGCTGTCTATTTCCGCGAGGGCTGCGCCCCCTCCGGGGAGCTCGTTGCCGTTCTTGTCCAAGAAGACCGCGCCGAGGCCCTGCAGGACTCCCGCGCCGGCGTCGGTGTTGGCGCTGCCGCCCACGCCCAGGATGATCTTGCGGCAGCCGAGGTCCAGCGCGGCCCGGATGAGTTCACCCGTGCCGATGCTGGTTGCGGTCTTGGCCGTCTGGGACGTGGGGCCGTCCGGGAGGAGGGCGAGACCGGAAGCTGCCGCCATTTCGATGACAGCTTCCTGATCCCGCACCGCGAAGTCTGCCTTCACTGGATCGCCGAGCGGGCCGGTGACGGTGGTGGTCCGGCGGGTGAAGCCGGAGCCGATGGCGGCGTCGATGGTTCCTTCGCCGCCGTCGGCCACCGGAATGCGTGTTGCTTCAAAGCCGTTGTGCCCGTATCCCGCCAGCAGGCCTGTTGCCAGGTGCTTGGCGACATCGGGCGCGGACAGCGAGCCCTTGAATTTGTCCGGGGCGATGACAACACGCATTCCGGTGCCTCCCTTCTTTTACTGTTACTTACGCTTTGGTCAGGATCGCGGTGGGTGCATCCGCCGCGGTTTCTGCCAACTCTTCGAACTCGTTCACGCCGTTGATCTCAACGCCCATGGAGATGTTGGTGATCTTTTCCAGGATCACTTCAACAACCACCGGAACCTTGAACTCGCCCATCAGTGCCTTTGCCTTGTCGAAAGCGGCCGGCAGATCGTTCGGGTCCTCAACGCGGATGGCCTTGCAGCCCAAGCCCTCGGCAACCTTGATGTGGTCCACACCGTAGCCGTTGGTCTCCGGGGAGTTGATGTTCTCGAAGGCCAGGGAAACGTTCTGTTCCATGTTGAAGCCGCGCTGGCTCTGACGGATCAGGCCCAGGTAGCTGTTGTTCACCACAACGTGGATGTACGGCAGGTTGAACTGTGCGCCAACGGCCAGTTCCTCGATCATGAACTGGAAGTCGTAGTCACCGGACAGGGCAACAACGGTGGCATCCGGGGTACCCCTCACTACACCGAGAGCGGCGGGAGCGGTCCAACCCAGCGGGCCGGCCTGGCCAGCGTTGATCCACTTGCGGGCACCGAACACGTGCAGCATCTGTGCGCCGGCGATCTGCGAGAGACCAATGGTGGACACGTAGGTGGTGTCGCGGCCGAAGGCCTTGTTCATCTCCTGGTACACGCGCTGCGGCTTGATGGGCACGTTGTCGAAGTTGGTCTTGCGGTGCAGGGAGCCCTTGCGCTCCTGGCACTCGGCAACCCAACCCGAGTAGTCCGGCAGGGTCTTTGCAGCCTGGCGTTCGCGAGCCAGCTCCAACAGACCGTCCAGCGCCGCACCGGCGTCGGACGCAATGCCCAAGTCCGGCGAGAAAACGCGACCGATCTGCGTCGGCTCGATGTCGATGTGCACGAACTTACGGCCGGCCGTGTAGGTGTCCAGGCCGCCGGTGTGGCGGTTGGCCCAACGGTTGCCGATGCCGATCACGAAGTCGCTCTGCAGGAACGTCTCGTTGCCGTAGCGGTGTGAGGTCTGCAGGCCAACCATGCCGGCCATCAGCTGGTGGTCGTCCGGGATGGTGCCCCAACCCATCAACGTGGGGATAACCGGAACGTTCAGGATCTCGGCCAGCTCAACCAGCTGGGCCGAAGCGCCGGCGTTGATGATGCCGCCACCGGCAACGATCAGCGGGTGCTTGGCAGCGGTCAGCAGGTCCAGTGCCTTTTCCAGCTGCTTGCGGGAAGCCTTGGGCTTCTCCACCGGCAGGGGCTCGTAGGCGTCGATGTCGAACTCGATCTCGGCCATCTGAACGTCGATGGGCAGATCCAGCAGAACCGGGCCCGGACGACCCGAACGCATCAGCTGGAACGCCTTCTGGAACGCGCCGGGAACCTGGCCCGGTTCCAGAATGGTCATGGCGAACTTGGTCAACGGCTTGGCGATGGACTCGATGTCCACGGCCTGGAAGTCTTCCTTGTGCAGCTTGGCAACGGGTGCCTGGCCGGTGATGCAGAGCATGGGGATCGAGTCGGCCTGGGCTGCGTACAGGCCAGTGATCATGTCCGTGCCTGCGGGGCCCGAGGTGCCGATGCAGATGCCGATGTTGCCATCAGCTGCGCGGCTGTAGCCGTCCGCCATGTGGCTGGCGCCTTCAACGTGGCGGGCCAGCGTGTGGCGGATGCCGCCGTGGGCACGCATTGCTGAGTAGAAGGGGTTGATCGCTGCGCCTGGCAGGCCGAAAGCCTCGGTGGCGCCTTCCTTTTCCAGGATGGCGACTGCCGCATCAACGGTGCGCATCTTAGCCATGGTGTACTCCTTGTTTGTTGCCCTTGCGGGCGAAGTCTGTGGTGTTTTTGGGTGTGGTGAGGGAGCCGCCGTCGTTTAAGTACGACGGCGGGGTCCCTACTTTTGTTTCTTTGTTGCCTCTTGGGCGGCTGGGGTTAGTTGCGGCCGCTGAGCTGGAGGACCTGCTTGAAGAGGCCCGAGTGGTCAAGGCCGCCGTCGCCCTGGTTGACGGTTGCGGCGACGAGCTGGGCGACGACGGCGCCGAGCGGGACAGCGACGTTGGCTTCGCGGGCTGCGGAGGTGACGATGCCGAGGTCCTTGTGGTGGAGGGCCAGGCGGAAGCCGGGGTCGAAGTTGCGGTCGAGCATCTTCTGACCCTTCTGCTCGAGGACCTTGGAGCCGGCCAAGCCGCCGCCCAGGACCTTCAGTGCTGCGTCGGTGTCTACGCCGTAGGCCTCAAGGAAGGCGATGGCCTCGCCGAGAACCTGGATGTTGACGGCCACGATCAGCTGGTTGGCTGCCTTGACGGTCTGGCCGGAGCCGGACGGGCCGACGTGGACGATGGTTTTGCCCACTGCGTTGAGGACATCCTGCGCAGCGTCGAAGTCTTCCTTCTCGCCGCCGACCATGATGGAGAGGACAGCGTCGATTGCGCCCTGTTCGCCGCCGGATACGGGAGCATCGAGCGGGCGGATGCCGGCTGCGACTGCGTCGTCGGAGAGGCGCTTGGCGACGTCCGGGCGGATGCTGGATGCGTCGATCCAGAGGGTGCCCTTCTTCGCGTTGGCGAAGACGCCGTCCTTGCCGCTGACTACACCCTCAACATCGGGGGAGTCGGGGACCATGGTGATGACGACGTCGGCGTCCTTGACTGCGTCCGCGATGCTCGTGGCACCCTGGCCGCCCTCGGAGACGAGCTTGTCGATCTTGTCCTGGCTGCGGTTGAAACCGGTGACCGTGTGGCCAGCCTTGACAAGGTTGATGGCCATGGGGAGGCCCATGATTCCGAGTCCGATGACTGCAACGTTGCTCATTGTGGTTCTCTTTCTGGGGAAGTCCGTGTGTGTTTTAACCCGGGTGTGCTTACCCAACTAGGTCGCAGTTCGCGTCGTTCTCAGCGTTCAGAACGGCCTGATCTGCTACCCAGTTGGGGCTGCGTGGCCTAGTTGGCGTTGGCGCGCTGGCGGATGGCCCAGCTGAAAGCCGATTCCTGCGGTTCCTTGTACTCGAGGCCGATGTAGCCGTCGTAGCCGAGTTCGCGGCTGCGGGCGATCCATTCGCCGAGGGGGAGCGTGCCGGTTCCGGGAGCGCCGCGGCCGGGGTTGTCGGCGATCTGGATGTGGCCGAAGTCCTTGGCATGGTTCTCGATGACGGATTCGACGTCGTCGCCGTTGACTGCCAGGTGGTAGAAGTCGGCGAGGAGCTTGATGTTCTGTGCGCCGGATTCTGCCTTGACTCGCGCGATGACCTTGAGTGCGTCTTCGGCGGTGAGGAGCGGGTACTTGGGTGCGCCGCTGACCGGTTCGAGGAGGACGGTGCCGCCGATGCGGGCGACGCCTTCAGCTGCTGCGGCGAGGTTCTTGGCCGCGAGTTCGTCCTGCTCTTCAGGGGTGAACTCGTCCTGGCGGTTGCCGTAGAGGGCGTTGAAGGCCTTGCAGCCCAGGCGCTCACCGATGCCGGCAACGACGTCGATGTTGTCCTTGAACTCGGAGCAACGTCCCTTCCAGGAAACCAGGCCGCGGTCGCCGCCGGGCATGTTGCCTGCGTTGAAGTTCAGGCCCGTCAGCTGAACGCCGGCGTCCTTGATGGCGTTCTCGAATTCGGTTACTTGTGCGTCGGTGGGGACGGAGGTTTCGAAGGGCCACCAGAACTCGACGGCGTCAAAACCGGCTGCCTTCGCGGCGGCGGGGCGCTCGAGCAAGGGCAGCTCCGTCAGGAGGATGGAGCAGTTCACTGTGTACGTCATCGTAGGTCCTTCCGAGGAGGGGCTTTGATCTATCTTCCAGGTAGCCTGGCTGCTGCCTTGGTGTTTGGCCTCAGTTTCCGCTTTGTGGAATTTAGATTCTGCTTTATGAAAAGCTTAGGGAAGGTGGGGGTGGGAGTCAAGGGGGCGCGTGGGGAGGCGGGGGTTTGGGATACCAGAATCGCTGAATGGGTTTATGGCCGTAGGTTATTTCACCCGCCCCAGTCCCGGAAGGCTAATCGATGGAAGTATCCTGGGGCAGTGTGGGCCGCTGTCTGTAGCAGAGCTTGACGAGGAGCGACTTCATACGAAAGTTCATGGATTGCCCGCGTGGCACGGGTGCGGCAGGGTAAGCAACCCTACGCAATCATCATCGAGCAAGTGGATGTACCCGATCCAGCTTCCAATCCTGCGCCAAGGGCCTCCAGCACGCAGGCACCGCTCTTATGGATGGCAACTAGTGCCGTGGGTGCCAGACTGCTTGTCGGTGGAATTGCACTAATAGTTTTGCCAACCTGACTTCAGGAAGCGCGTGGCCGCTGAGTGGACCGATGCCGTCTACAGATTCCGCACGGTGATACGACGTGACCCGGAGTACCATCGCCGTTGTTGGGTTGGCGGGATTGGGTGGCGGCGCCATAGTCGCATACCGGCGTCAGCTATTGGCAGAGCGGCGCCAAGGGGTTGAGGAGGCACGGTAGCGAACTGAGGAGGCTCGGCAGCGCGCGGAGGAAGCTTTTCCAGTCCTGAGCGAGATCGCCAGCCAGGACTTTGGGGTGGAAAGCGAAAGGACGGTGATATAGCCGACTTGCGGGCTAGATACACCAAAGCTGCGGAGCGGCTGGGTCATGCCAGTGCTGGTGTCAGATTGCCTGGTGTGTATGCAATGGTCGGGCTCGCTGATGGCTGGCTGGCGTCCGGTAGTAAACTATCGCCGACCGTTTGCGTGGACGCCCTTTGCGCTTGACCGCGCCAGGTTCATTGACGATTTCGACTTGAATCAACTCAAGCTTGAGGTTGGCACGCTAAGTTTTGAGAATGCAAAGTCACTCTCAGGAACCTTGACGTTAAATGATTCCCTGATAGTCAAAGTCTAATCATGTAATTTTGCTGGTGGGAAACTTGTTCGAAAATGCGAGAATTTCTGGGGAAGCGTCGAGACCAGGTACATCGACTGATGGCTAGGGTGATGAACTTCGATAGGCTAGTCATCTCAGGTAGAGATATTTACATGTTCTGGCCAAAGATTCAGGCGTCTTCATTGACTTTATTTATTCAGGTTGCATGGAAGTCGCGTGACCGGCTTTAGTTTCCAGAGCCGGCGCAATTTGATTGAGCCAAACCAGATTTATCGGCACAGATGTAAACCTGTCGATGATCGGAGGAAAAGTCAGAAATTTGTTTATTCTCGATTTCACTTCGCCCCGACAATAGGAGGTTCCTCCCGCTGCTCCCCCGGGAATCGGTGACTTAGACTTTTTGGGGTGCAGTACCCAAGCGATTCCCCTATTGTGTGATTTGTCGAACCAAAGGGGCGGCCTCCAAGGGAGGAGAGATTGATATCCTAGCCGAACCTGTTGAATATTGGGCAGCAAGAACTGCATATATTAATGCGAATCGCGATAGCTGGAAAGCGATCAAGGCTACACAAGCTACAGAGTCACGATAATACTTTCTGCAATCGCATACAGAGCTATCGAGGCATTCGAAAGAAGTCACGAGTACTAGCCAGGCTTTCAACATGTAAAAGAAAGTCGGTCCAGTCCGTACGCCAATTGTCGATCAGCGTCCGTATTTCAGTCTCTGTATAACTGCGACCTACTTCGTCAGGGGTGGCTGCTCCGTGAGCAATTTGATTCCGCTGAGCAACGATCGCATCCACGGAACCCCAGGTTCTCCGAAGGTATCTTTGAGGTGGGCCTACTTCGAAAATGTCACACCAAACTTTGATCTGGCTGGATTTCATAAATGATCCATCGTTTGGAAAAGCCTCTGCATCAATGGTGCAGGATCTTCCTGAGTCTACTTGCTCGATTAGGCGCGGAAGGCTGTGCGAGAAGAGCTTCTTCTCAGACATATCTCTAAGCGAAGCAACAGAGGACTTGACGGCAAACATTCTGAATCCTGGGCGAAGTCGACGATTACCCACTCGGCAAGATATTGCTGCATCGAGAAGAGTGCGCGTGAGGGAAGTTAGGAGATTTTCGTATGCTGCAAAGAGTAAAACGACGGCTAATCCCCGCGCCTCTTTTGATATTGGCCCGGAGCTTGATGGTAACCCCGACGATGTAGGCTGAGGGTGAGTTTCGTCGATCAATCTGGTTGCGGTGTCAAGTCTAGAGTTAAGTTCTGCTATGTGCAGTCTGAGGCTAATCATTGGAGGCTAAGGAAACTATCTCTACTGAACTCGACTCTCCCACTAACGCGCCGGCGATTGTTTGTAGCACCCGTAGTCATTTTTTTCATCTCCTCTGATGCGATCCAAGATGTGTCAGTCACAGGTCGTAGAGATGGGTCGTGCTGAATGGCTAAGGCAGCTCCCGCTGCAACCCCTTCGAAGAGGTTGACTGGAGTAGTACCTTTTCTAGTTTTGAGGCCATTAGGAAATGTTTTTGCCAACAAGGTAAATGTCTTGCGGAAAAGTTCCGCCCGCTCTTCAACATTGGGGTCCGCTGCGGCATCAGCGCAAAAACCGTTGAGAAAGTCTTTCACAGAATGCTCAAATGTGGCATAGCGTTCCGTGAATGCAAAAAACCTCAACACGTAGTCCTGAGCAGTTCCGTCTTGTTGGCTGGAGCGAGGCAAGACTACGACGCTCTTGAACTCCTCTGTCATTGATAGTTCGCCGACGAGGTCGATAAACTCGCCCATGAATACGCACTCGCGGACCTCATGATCCGTAAGTCGTACCCCTCCAGTATTTAGTCGCTCAAAAAGATCAAATCGAACTTGTAAGTCACTCTTGTCATTGAGGACTATGACCTTTATTGGTCGATCCTCAAGCCCGGTCTGTATATCTGCTGGTAATTCGTGAAAGTATGCTCCCTGAAGAGAGCTAAGCTTATCGAGGGCGGTAAGTTTCAGTGGTGAACCAACTAGTCGAGTCGCCGCGCGTGTCGTATCGTCGCCCATGAAATTGACGAGTGAAAGTAAGCGCTGAAGGCCGTCCACTACTTCCCATGTGGTCCCCTTTTCTGTATGCACATTCGTCGCCATGAATAGTGGCGGAACGGGAATACCCAGCATCAAAGACTCGATGAGCCGTGATTGACGTTCTTCGTCCCATCGGAACTGGCGCTGGTACGCGGGTGCAATCTCGATGCGCTTCTTGCCCACTCGCCTCACCAGTTCGTCAACTGTAATGTCGTATGAATCGAAGTCAACCTTGCGTCGTTGCTCGTGCAGTTCAAGGCGTTGCGCGGACGCATCATGTTTGGCCATGCTCCGACTATACAGAAACGGGCGTGCCACCCCGCCTGCTATGTCTTCCAGTTGCTTGTGAGATGTTTCGCATCGTCTTCGTAAGCGAAAGGGGGTAACGCACCTCGCATCATTTTGTATAAATTACGGCCTGAGAATGTCCTGCGCGTCGATGATGTGGCACCTTGAGATCAAGGGCAGATGCGGTTTTGCCAGACTCCGTTATGGACTGCGGTTGCCATACCTGAGGGCCAAACATACTGTAGCTGACGAACAAGGTGGCAGGTATGAAACGGCCTTTGCCTCCTGACTCTGCACGGAGCGCCCTTGGCGCCCAAGATCATCTGATGTGCCGCCGTGCGTCCGGTTGAAGTCAGCTCGACCAGCCAGGAGCACGGCGGCGGAGGATATCTGGCACTCCTGCTAGAGCTAAGCTGAGGAGCGCCGGTGGGTGCTAAGGAGCACTGGCGTTAGCGCACTTTGGACTGGTCTTGGAAGGACAATCGAATGGCTCGGCCGACAGTTCAGGACGTCGCTAAGACTGCGGGTGTGTCCGTGGGGACGGTGTCGCGCGTCTTGAACGGGAGCCCGGCTGTCAGCGCGGCAGCCAAGGAGAAGGTCGATGGCGCAATCCGGGAGCTCAGCTATCGTCCGCTTGCCTCGGCCAGGGACCTGCGCCGAGACCGCACAATGCGCGTGCTGGCACTCGCCAAGAACCTCGACTCGCTCGTGATCAGCGAAGTCTTCCGGGGTGTCGGCGACGCTGCCGCGGACTCGGGTTACGTCAGCCTCATCGCAGCGACCGACGGGGACTTGGATCGCGAACAACAACTCGTGGATATGTTGCGAAACGGCTCCGTGGACGGATTGGTCATCTTCTCGCCCACGATGCCGGACGACGACGTCAACACAGTCGCCGAGCAAATGAGTGTGGTCCAAGTCTGTGAAATCGTCGACGCCGAGGCGGCATTCGGAGTGTCCATCGATGACCGTGAGGCCGCCTTCGATATCACCAAGCACCTGATCGACACTGGCGCCAAGAAGCTGGCCATGCTCGCCCACAGAGGTGCCCGCTCGGGCAGGCTCCGTGAGGAGGGCTTCCGTCAGGCGCTTGAAGAGGCGGGCTTGGAACCGGATCAGATCCTGTTCGGTGACGGCAACTTCGGCTTCCACTCCGGCCGCACCCTCGCAAGGAAGCTCCTCGAAGCATCGGACCTTCCGGACGCCATCTTCTGTGGAACCGACGTGGTCGCAGCTGGGTGCGTTCGGGAACTCACCGACGCAGGCCTCAAAGTCCCGGATGACATCGCTGTGGCGGGATTCGATGACTCGGCCCAAGCGGAAATGTGCGTCCCGGAGCTGACCACAGTAAGGCAGCCGGCCTACGAAATGGGCCGCGTAGCCTTCGCTGAACTGCTCGAGCGGATGACCGTCGAGGGTTCACATCGCAAGGGGAGAACTTTCCTCCCGCACGAACTTGTCATCAGGGACTCGACTAAATAAAGAGGGTTGACAGCCCTCAGTGGTCCCTGTCACACTACTTTGGAATCGATTCCACGGCCGCAAGGCCGATTCTTTTGAACACATATGGAATCGATTCCATGGATCAAAACGAACCACCGGCAAAGAAGCCACCTTCAGAACGCGGGACAGCCAGAACGCGCACTGAACGCCACCCGCCCACAGACCCCAAAGGAGCCACTTGTGGACTTGAACCGACCTGCTTCCCCGCTCCAGAGCCAGAACCAAGCAACACCCCGAAACCGTAAAGCACTGGCGGCCACCGCAATCGCAGCCGCAGCCCTCCTCCTCAGCGCGTGCGGCGGGGGAGCAGCACCCCAAGGTGCCGAGCAAGCAGCAGCTGCCGATCCGGCGTCGGGCGCTAATGCCAGCGGCAACGTGAACATCTGCGGCGTCAAGGACGCGAGCGGTATCTACAAGGGCACGGCGGAGGCGTTCACCAAGGTGAACGGCAAGGTCACGGCCAAGTACACCGAGATCGGCGCCACCACGGATGAAGCCCGCACGCAGATCGTGCAGCGGCTCGAGGGCAAGTCCACCGAGTGCGACATCTTCATCACGGACGTCATCTGGACCTCTGAGTTCGCCTCCCAGGGCTGGCTGTTGGACCAGACCAAGCTGGTAGAGGCCAACAAAGACCGGCTCATTCCCTCCACTGTGGAAACCACCAAGTACGAGGACAAGTACTGGGGCTCGCCGTTCTTCACCAACGCTGGACTGATCTACTACCAGAAGGACAAGGTGGCCAAGCCCGAGACCTGGCAGCAGCTCTACGCGGAAGCTGCCAAGGCACCTGGCAACGGCTTCGTCTACCAAGGCAAGCAGTACGAGGGCCTCACGGTGAACTTCCTCGAAATGCTCTACAGCGCAGGCGGTGAAGTCCTGGATGACCAAGGCAACGTCAAAATCGACTCCGAGGAGACCCGCGAAGTCCTCGACTTCATGAGCAAGGGCCTCAAAGACGGCTCGGCCGACCGTGCCGTCCTGACCTACAACGAAGACCCGGCCCGCCTCGCTTACGAGTCCGGCGATTTCGGATACCAGCGCAACTGGCCGCACGTGTACCGGCTGCTCAACGCGACACCGCTGGCATCCAGCTTCGAGGTCGCGCCGCTGCCGGCATGGGAAGGCGGCAAGGCCTCCGGCGTGCTGGGCGGCTGGAACCTGGCGATCTCGGCTCACTCCACCAATCAGGCCGGGGCTGTCGCGTTCATCGACTTCGCCACCACGCCGGACTGGCAGAAGCACGTGGCCATGGACTACTCGCAGGCACCGGTCAACGAGGCTGCCTACTCGGACCCGGCCGTGCTGCAGAAGATGCCGTTCGCCGCCGAACTCCTCGCCTCCGTGAAGGGTGCCAAGCCGCGCCCGATCTCCCCGGTCTACCCGCAGATCTCGCAGGCGATCTACAAGAACGTCTACGCCGTCCTCTCCGGCACCGCCTCCACCGAGGACGCCGTGAAGAGCATGGCCGAAGAAATCACCAGCGCCAAGGCGAGCTTCTGATCATGGCCACCAAGACACTTCAACCCAGACGCGGGGCACCCGGCGGCCGCCCGCCAAGCCGCGTAAGCGGCCGCGACCGCGCCGAGCGGAAGCTCGCATTCCGCATGACCGCCCCATCGCTGGTCATCATGGCGCTGGTGGCGGCGGTCCCCATCGGCTACGCGATCTGGCTCTCGCTGAACCAGTACAGCGTCCGCACCGCCGGTCTGTCCCGCTTTGTCGGGCTGGACAACTACATCGCCGCGCTCACCAGCAACGAATGGTGGGCGGCGTTCGGCCAGACGTTCCTGTTCGCGGGCCTCTCCGTCAGCTTGGAACTCGTCCTCGGCACGGCCATGGCGCTCCTGCTCAACCTCGCGTTCAAGGGCCGCGCCGTCCTGCGCACTGTGGTTCTGCTGCCGTACGCGATCATCACGGTGGTCAGCGCCATCACGTGGCAGACGATGTTCCAGCCCAACATGGGCCTGGTCACCAACGTCCTCTCCACGCTTGGACTCCCGGGCGGCGACGTCGTCTGGCTCGGTGAGCACGGCTACGCGATGGCCGTGATCGTCATGGCCGACCTCTGGAAGACGACGCCCTTCGCGGCGCTCATCATCCTGGCCGGCCTGCAGGTCATCTCCGCCGAAACGTACGAGGCCGCAGAACTCGACGGCGCCAGCAAGTGGCAGACCTTCGTTCACATCACCCTGCCGCTCCTGCGTCCGGCAATCGTCCTCGCCGCGATCTTCCGCACCATGGACGCCCTCCGCGTCTTCGACCTGCCGTTCGTCCTCACCCGCGGCGCTAACGGCACCGAATCCATGTCCATGCTGGCCTACACGCAACTGCGCGAAAACCGGCTGGTGGGCGAAGGCTCGGCGCTGTCCATCCTGACCTTCCTCACCGTCATGGTGGTCTCGGTCATCTACGTCCGCTTCGCCGGCGGCAACATCCGCGACGTCGCGAAGGAGGAACAATGAGCACACTGACTGCAGAACGCCCGACGGCGGAACTCGCCTCGCGCCCCAAGGCGCCGAAGCGTCGGTTGCGTGGGGAATCGAAACTGCATCCACTGGTATGGGTGTTCGTGGTGGCCGTCATGGCTTTCTCGCTCATACCCTTCTACTGGCTGGTCAACACCTCCCTTAAGAAGGGTGCGAGCCTGTCCCAAGGCGAGCTGTTCCCGAGCCAGCCGACCCTCGAGAACTATCTAGTCGTCTTCCAGAACCCCGAGTTCCTCCTGGCCTTGCGCAACTCGGTGATTATCGCCGTCGTGACCACCACAGTGGCGCTGGTGTTTGCATCCTTCGCCGCGTATGCGCTGGCCAGGCTGAAGATGCGCCGCAAGGCGATGATTCTGACGCTGATCCTCTCGGTCACCACGTTTCCGGCCATCGCCATCGCGGCACCGATGTTCTCCATCTGGCGCGAAATCGGCCTGTACGACACCTTGCTTGGTCTCATCATTCCGAAGCTGACGTTCGCGTTGCCTCTGGCGATCTACACACTGACGTCGTTCTTCAAGGAGATCCCGCGCGAGCTGGAGGAATCCGCGTACATGGACGGCGCCACACCGTTTGTCGCCTTCCGGAAAGTCATCCTTCCCTTGGCAATCCCTGGCCTGGCGACGACGGCCATTCTCGTGTTCATCTCGGTCTGGAACGAATTCCTCCTGGCCGTCACGCTGACCACCTCGCCGGAATCCCGTCCCGTCCCCGTAGCCATCGCGTTCTTCAGCGGCACCAGCGAGTTCGACCAACCACTCGGCACCATCAGCGCCGCGTCGGTAATCATCACCATCCCGCTCGTTATCTTGGTGCTCCTCTGCCAGAAGCGCATCGTCTCCGGCATGACGGCCGGCGCCGTCAAGGGCTAGTCCTTGAAACCCGAACCTAGAAACCCCAGAAAGAACAGGAACAACGTGAGCATTCAGCAGCAGGTCCCGTCCGCAACCCTCAAGGTGGGAGTTGTGGGTATCGGTTGGGCCGGCCAGCAGCACCTCAAGGCGTACAGCAACATCGACGGCGTCGAGATTGTCGCCGTCGCCGGCATGGAAGAAGAACTCCTGGCCCAGCTGACGGAGGAGTACAGCATCCCTCACGCCTTCGCCCGCTGGGAGGACATGATTGAGCTTGAGGACCTCGACGCCGTCAGCATCGCTGTGCCCACCTTCCTGCACGCGCCCATCGCGGTCGCTTCGCTTGGGCGGGGACTGCATGTGCTGAGCGAGAAGCCGATCGCCCGCAACGCCGTCGAAGGCCAAGCGATGGTGGACGCCGCCCGGAAGGCGGGACGCGTCCTGGACGTGGCGTTCAACCACCGCCGCCGCGGCGACATCCAGGCGTTGAAAGAAGTGATCGACGCCGGCACGCTGGGACGTCCGTACTACGCGAAAGCGTCGTGGCTCCGTCGTCAGGGGATTCCGATGCTGGGCAGCTGGTTCACCAATCCTGAGCTCGCCGGCGGTGGCCCGCTGGCTGACATCGGGGTCCACGTGCTGGACTACTCCCTGCACCTGCTGGGGGAGCCGAAGGTCTTGGCGGTCTCGGCATCCACCCACTCCGAGCTCGGGCCACGCGGCCTCGGCGGTAACGCCCGCTATACGGCGTCGAACTCCAGTCATAAATTTGAAGTGGAAGATTTCGCATCAGCGTTCATCCGGCTGGAAGGCGGCGGCACCTTGATCCTGGAAGCGGGATGGGCAACCTACCGCGACGAGAAGGACCTGATGGACTTCACCGTTTACGGGACCGACGGCGGAGCGGACCTGCGCTCGGTCGGCGCCTCCGAGAACCCGGTTGCGGACGTCCACGTCTTTACTGAGAAGGACGGCGAGAACGCCGACTTCGAGGTAGTGGCCGAACCCGGGCGCGCCCACCAGGCCGTCGTCGACGATTTCATTGCCGCGGTGCGCGGTGGCGAAACTGTGTGGGGAAGTCATGACGGCTCGCTTGCCCTGAGCCGTGCCTTGATACTTGATGCTTGCTACAAATCCGCCCTCGAACAACGTGAAGTGGTGCTCTGAAATGTCTGAACAGAAATTGAAGGTTGTCGTCTGGAACGAGGCCGTTCACGAAGCCCGCAACGAGCCCGCGACTATCGGCGAGATGTACCCGGAAGGGATTCACGGCGCCATCGCCGCAGGGCTCCGCGGCTTCTACCCGGACTCCGAAATCTCCACAGCCACGTTGGCCGACCCCGAGCACGGTCTGTCCGAGGAAGTCCTGGAACAGACAGATGTGCTCTTGTGGTGGGGACATATTGCGCACGAGGAAGTGGCTGATGAGGTGGTGGAGCGCGTGCAGCGGCACGTGCTCGGCGGCATGGGCCTGGTGGTTCTGCACTCCGGGCACTTCGCCAAGATCTTCACTCAATTGTTGGGGACCACCTGCTCTCTGAAGTGGCGCAACGAGGGCGAACGCGAGCTCGTGTGGACGGTCAAGCCCTCGCATCCGATCGCGGCTGGTATCGAGAGCCCGATCGTGATCCCTCAGCAGGAAATGTACGGCGAACTTTTCGACATTCCGGAGCCCGATGACCTGATCTTCATCAGCTCGTTCACCGGGGGAGAGGTGTTCCGCTCCGGCGTGACATTCTCCCGGGGCAAGGGTCGGATCTTCTACTTCAGCCCCGGCGACCAGGAATACCCGGTGTACCACCAGCCGCAGATCCAGAAGGTGATCGCCAACGGGGTTGGTTGGGTGGCGCAGCCTGGTGTTTTCCGGGAGGCGCCGGAGGTCTCCAATCCGGCCCGGGGCTGGTTCGAGGAAGCCTAACGATGACCAGTTCCCTTTTTCCTGCTGGCCGTCCTAAAGGCGTGGCCGCCATCGGCTACGCCTTTATGGGGAAGGCCCACTCGAATGCGTGGCGGAATGTGGCCAGTTTCTTCGACGTTCCGGCCTTCGAGCAGAAGGTGCTCGTTGGCCGGGACGCCGCCTTGGTTGCCGAGGCTGCTGCGAAGTACGGCTGGGCTGAATCGGCTACCGACTGGCGATCCGTGATCGCACGGGACGACATCGACATCGTGGATATCTGCGCGCCAGGCTGGATGCATGCCGAGATCGCCATCGCAGCGTTGGAAGCCGGCAAGCACGTCCTGGTGGAAAAGCCACTTGCCAATACTTTGGATGAGGCTGAGTTGATGGCGGGTGCGGCTGCCTCCGCCAGGGCCCGGGGTGTGCAGTCGATGGTCGGTTTCAATTACCGGCGGGTGCCTGCGCTGGCACTGGCTCGCGAGTTGATCGCGGAGGGACGTCTCGGAACTGTTCGGCACGTCCGTGCCGCTTACCACCAGGACTGGCTTTCCGACGTCGAAACCCCCATGAGTTGGCGGCTCCGCAAGGAAACCGCCGGTTCCGGAGCGCTAGGGGACATCGCTTCCCACGCTATCGACCAGGTCCAGCACCTTACCGGCCAAATCGTCACTGAGGTGACCGGAACGCTGCGGACTTTTGTTACCGAGCGTCCCGGCCCTGAAGGTTTGGAGAAAGTGACAGTCGACGACGCCGCGTGGGCCACCCTTGGAATGACAGGAAACATCAGTGCTTCGGTGGAAGCATCCCGCGTGGCCACGGGGCAGAAGAACTCACTCAAGATCGAAATCTACGGCTCTCTCGGGTCGCTGACCTTTGATTTGGAGAACCTGAATGAACTCGGCTTCCTGGACGCGACGCTTCCTGTGCGGGAGCAGGGTTTCCGGCGGATTCTCGTGAATGAGCCCGAACACCCGTACCTTGAGGCGTGGTGGCCGCAGGGGCATGTCATCGGTTGGGAGCACACGTTCACGCACCAGGTCCGCGACTTCCTAGTTGCCGTTCACGACGGAAGCCAGCCATCGCCGTCGTTCGCTGACGGGCTCCAGATCCAGCGGGTGCTGGCCGCCGTCGAAGAGTCGGCGAGGAACAGGAGTGTGGTGACGGAGGTTCCAGAACGGGTTGGGGTCAACTAGGCGGAACTACTTCGGCTTCCCGGCGGATGATGGCGAGTCCGTCGCGATAGGAGGTCACTGCGAACTCCGGGAATCGCGCCCTGAACTTCGTAGATTCGAAGCGGTTGTCGTGCTCGTAGCGCGGCAGTAGTTCCCGCAGCTCCCGTACCTGCGCCGAGAACAGCCCAGCTGCGTTGAGGACCCATCGTGGCACCACCGTGTAGCCGGGGTACTGGCCGAACGCTTCGCTGGCCATGGTGGCGAACTCCCGGTAGTTCGGCCGTTCCTCGGCGACCGGAAGGTGCCATGTCTGCCCGAAGGCGTCCGGTGTGTTGCCCAGAAGCGCAAGGGCACGGCTTGCATCCGGAGTCCAGATCAGCGTCCGTTGACGGTCATCCCGTACTGGGATGCGGGGCTTTTTAGCTGCCTTGAGAGGATCGATGATCAGGGCGTTGGTGAAGCTCTGCGTCCGGCCCGGCCCGTAGAACTCGGGAGCCCGGGCGATGAGTACCGGTATGTCGCCCCGCGCCATCTCGTCAAGCACCATCGATGCCATCGCGGCGCGGACCTTGCCCTTGCGTCCGTTGGGGGCGAATGGGGTTTGCTCGGTCTGTACGCGGTCGTCCTGGGGATACATGTACGTGTTGTCAAAGTAGACGAATTTGGCGCCAGCAGCCCTGGATGCCTCCTGTGCATTCCGGAGCATCGTCGGGAACTGCGCCTCCCACAGCTCAGTGTTTGCCGGCAGCCCTGCAGTGAAATAGACGACGTCGCTGCCCGCAACGGCCGCGGTTGTCTGGCCGGCGTCGAGCAGGTCCGCTTTGATGAGGGAGTCTGACTCGTTGACCTTGCGGGGATTACGGCTCACGAGCCGAAGATCCTCGGTGTAGGCGCGTTGTAGCTCGCGGGCGAGCTCCACGGCGATCTGGCCGTTCGCGCCAAGTATGGTCTGCATTACTAACCCCTGCTTATCGGATGACATTGGATTCGCAATGCGATATGTTTACACTGCTTACATCAGCGTAGGAGGCAAAGTTAGCAGTGTCAACATCGACTAAGAGCTACCATCACGGCGACCTTCGTGCGGCCCTGATCGCCGCCGCCGTCGAGGGCCTTGAAGCGGGTGAGCCGTTCTCGTTGCGGGCCGTTGCCCGCCGGGCAGGCGTTTCTCCCACCGCTCCCTACCGGCATTTCGCGGACAGGGAAGCGCTAGACAGTGCGGTTGCGGTTGAGGGATTCAAGGATCTACGTGCCCACCTTGAGGCTGCGTTGACTGGTCCGGTCCAGCCGACTGCGCCGGAGGGGGTGATCGCAGCGCTCGGCGTTGCCTATGTTGGATTCGCGCTCAGGCGACCGGCTGTATTTCGGTTGATGTTCGGCAACGAATGCGACGAGGAAAACAGTGAACGCGTACAGGCTTCGGAGCAGCTCCACGAGATGTTGAACCAAGCGATCGAGCGTCTCTTTCCTGGCGCGAATATTTCCGGTCTATCCGTCGCCCTGTGGAGCGTGGCTCACGGCCTTGCGTTTCTCCATCTGGACGGCAAGTTGCGGCCACAATCAGACGACGACGTCGCGGCGCGCGTGCAGTCGACGGTTGGGGCGATCTTCGCGCTGAATTCCAAGAACTCGGGTAGCTAGTCACGACCCCGTTGCACCTCCAGGAGAATGAGCATGACAACACGCATCCTTCATGTCGTCACGAACGTCAGCCACTACGATGACCCGTCTCACCCCACCGGCCTGTGGCTGTCCGAACTGGTTCACGCCTGGGAAGTGTTCGAGGCGCATGGTTTCGAACAGGACATTGTCAGCCCACAAGGCGGACTGGCCCCCTTGGAGCCGCGATCACTGAAATTTCCCAGCTACGACAAAGCAGCTAAATCGTGGCACGCCGACCCGGAGCGGATGGCGCTTCTCGAAAACACCGCCAGCCCGGAGAGCGTCAACTCGGCCGACTTCGACGCCATCTACTTCACCGGCGGCCATGCGGTGATGTACGACTTCCCCGACAGCGAAGGATTGCAGAGGATCACCCGCGAAATCTGGGAACGAGGCGGCATCGTATCCTCCGTCTGCCACGGGTACTGCGGTCTGCTCAACACCAAGCTTAGCGACGGCAGCCTCCTTGTTGAGGGCCGGAAGTTAACGGGCTTCGCTTGGCAGGAAGAAGTCCTAGCGCGAGTCGACAAGTTGGTGCCCTACAACGCTGAGGAGGAGATGAAGAGCCGTGGGGCACTCTATGAGAAAGCCCTGCTTCCCTTCGTCTCCTACGCCATCGCGGACGGCAATCTCGTCACCGGACAGAACCCGGGGTCAGCCAAGGCGACTGCGGAGAAAGTAGCCGCGCTTCTCTGAAGCGTCCGGTGGCTAGCGCAAAAAGGCGCGTGCCGGCGTCGTTGATCAATCGCTGGGACCCGACGGCGCTGCTGGTTGGCTAGGCCTGCGAAACAACCCTTTGTCCCGTTACCCGTCGAGGACGCCTGCTGCCGAAGGGTGAAGTCGTGAGCTGCGGCCAAACCCTTGACGTCGCACTTGCATTTTGCAAGTATGGGCCACATGAGCCTCTTCATTACTTGCCCAGTTGAAAGCGTCGACCGCGCGACCGCCTTCTATACCGCCCTCGGCTGGACCCTCAACACCGAGATGTCCGATCACAACGTGTCATGCTTCGCGATCGCGCCCGAGCAGTACGTCATGCTCGGAAGCCGCGAGATGTACGCGAGCGTCGGCGGCGCCGAGGAGCTCGTCGGCGGACCCGACACTCCCTCGAAGATCACAGTCTCATTCGATCTCGGTAGCCGCGAGGCGGTCGACGAACTCACCGAACGCGCCGGAGCCGCCGGCGGCCGGATCGGTGACACCGACGACTACCCCTTCATGTACCAGCGCCAATTCGATGACCTCGACGGTTACCACTACTCGCCGTTTTGGATGAAGCCGGACTCCGATCCGACCGCGTGAGCAACCTCGCCGCGGCCCTCGACATCGTCGGAGCACGCTGGGCCTTGCTCATCGTGGAGCGGCTGCTCGATGGGCCACAACGCTACGGCGATCTGCAACGCGACCTTGGAGTACCGACCAACATACTCGCGACCCGCCTGCGCGAGCTTGAGGCCGCCGGCATACTGTCCCGCCTGCCACTCCGGCACAACACCCGGGCCTACGCGCTGACCGATAGAGGGCTCGCCTTGCGCGATGCGATCGTCGCGCTAGAACGCTGGGGCGGCGAGGCATGGCCCAAGACCGCCCCCGAAGCTTAAAGCTTCAAGACACCCTCATGGTTTGGGCATCGCGCACCTACTCTCTGTGAGTTTCAGCGGCGGGTGGTTGCTGCAGCGCATTGGGCCGAGCGACAAGAAACGGTGATGGACTGCAAATACAGTCCGTTCACCCATGCCCGCCCGCCTCCAATCCCGACCCCACAGCCTCAACAAAAGCATCCGTCTGCGCTGACCTACGGCTCTTCAACCACAACGCCGACGTCCGCCAAGCCAACGGATCACCCACCAACGGCCGCCACACAATTCCGGTGGGAAGAGGTGTCCACGGCTCCTCGTTGAAGTGCACTCCGCGGCCGGCCATGATCAGCCCGTGGGTGAAGTGCTGATTCCGCGCGTGAACGATAGCCGCCGGCAAGTACCCAGCATCCCGGCACGTGTGCAGGAACGAGTCGTACAAGGTCGGTGCCATGTGCCGCGGGAAGATGATCAACGGATTCCCGGACAGCTCACCCAGCGGCACAGAAGACGATGCAGCCAGCGGGTGCGCAGCATTCATCACCACACCGAGCGCCCGCGAAAACACGGGCCCCGATTCAAAACCCACGCTGCTCAAAGGGTGACGCACCACCGCGACGTCCAGTTCGCCGTCGCGCAGTCGCTCGACCTGCTCAACTGTGGTGAGCTCGTGCAGGTTGAGCAGAACGTCGGGCGCAGACGCAGCAAATGAAGACACCATCGTGGACAACGCAACCGGGTTCGTATCCGGCGGCACTGCTACCTGCAAAATGCCCGAAGCGCCTGGCCGGATCCGCCGCATCGACTCCTGCGCCATGGCCACATGATCCAGCACCCCTCGGGCATGCTCCAGCAATAAGGCCCCGGCTTCGGACAGCTCAACACCCGTGCGACGACGATGAAACAGCAGGACCCCGAGCTCCTTCTCCAGGTCCTTGATTCGCTGCGAAAGCGGCGGCTGGGCCATGTGCAAACGCTGCGCCGCACGGCCGAAATGAAGCTCTTCAGAGAGCACCACGAAGTACTTGAGATGGTGAAGGTCCATCGCCGCACCATATCAGTTTGGTATCAAGCCGAGTAGAAATTGATGTTAGACGCGTCACATTCCTCGATGGTCAGATGGGACTCAAGAAGCCCCAACGAACCAAAGGAATCTCCCAATGTCCCAGGACGTCCTCTTCGAACAGACCGGCCCCACCGCCATCATCACCCTCAACCGCCCGGACAAGCTCAACGCCTGGACCGAGGCCATGCGCAGCGAACTTATCGAGTACTTGGAAGGCCTCAAAGGCAACGACGAGATCCGCACCGTCATCCTCACCGGCAGCGGCCGCGCGTTCTGTGCCGGACAGGACCTGGCCGAGACCGCCTCCATGAACCCCGAGGATCACGAGTCCGCCGAGGCTTGGATCGACGGCTTCGACCGCCTCTACCGCGCCGTCCGCAACCTCGATCAGATCACCATCGCCGCGGTCAACGGCGTCGCCGCCGGCTCCGGTTTCCAGTACTCACTACTCGCTGACCTCCGCGTCGGCGACTCGAAAGTCCGCATGGGCCAGCCCGAAGTCCTCTCCGGCATCCCCAGCATCACCGGCATCTGGGCCATGTGGAGCATCCTCGGCAAGTCCAAGACCTCCCAGTTCGTCCTCACCGGCGAGCTTGTGGACGCTGCCGAGGCTCAGCGTCTCGGCCTCCTTAACTACTTGGCGGACGACGGCGGCGTGCTGGCTTACGCCAAGGACCTCGCCGCTCGCTTGAGCCTCCTTCCCCCAGGCGCAGTCCGCCTGACAAAGAACCGCCTGCGCAGCTTGGAAGACGACGACCTCAGCGACGCCATGGCAGAAGCGAAGCGCGTGCACCGCGAGGCGTATGGCACCGGCGAACCGCAGCGCGAGATGGCCCGCTTCCTCGCCGGCCGCCGCTGAAAGGACGGGATAAACCATGAAAACCGCAATCCAAGACCGTTACACCGAAATGCGGAACAGCCACCGCTGGGAGGTGCCTGAGCTCTACAACATGGCCGTCGACGTCGCCGACCGGCACCCAAGGGACAAGCGGGCACTCATCCTGGAGTCCGCCGTCGAAGGTCAACGCGAGGTGAGCTGGGGCGAGATCCAGGACCGTTCCCGCCAGATCGCTGCCACCCTGCAAAAAGCCGGCATCAAGAAGGGCGACCGGGTCGCCGTCCTGCTGCCGCAGCGTTCCGACACCCCGGCCGCGTACCTCGGCGTGCTGCGAACCGGCGCCATCCTGGTCACGATGTCCTTGCTCTGGGCGGCGGAACCTATCCGTTTTCGGCTGGAGGACAGCGGGGCGTCAGTGATCATCGCGGAGGAATCCGCGAAGCACCTGTTCGAGGACTACGACGGCACCTTTATCGACATTGACAGCCCGGCCATTAAAGAAGCGCCCACGGAATTCCAAGACGTCGAAACCAACGCCGACGACCCCGCCCTCATCTTCTACACCTCGGGCACCACTGGCCGGGCGAAAGGAATCGTCCACGCCCACCGAACACTCCTCGGCCACAACGAGTTCGAGTACTGCCACCAGATTGGCGACGGCGATGTCTTCTACGGTGCGGGGGACTGGGCGTGGTCGCTGGCCAAGCTCATGGGCCCGCTTCGGCTTGGTGCCACGCACCTGGTTTTCCGTCCCAGCGGCGGCTTCGACCCCGCAGCCCTCTTGGACAGCATGAGCCGCCACCGCGTCACCAGCGCGCTGGTCAACCCGACTTTCCTGCGGAAGATGCGCGAAGACGTTCCCGATGCCGGTACTCGCTTCCCGCTGTCCCTGCGGACGGTTTGTTCGTCCAATGAGCCGCTGACGCCGGACCTGATCACGTGGTTCGAGTCGCAGTACGGGGTGACATTGCTGGACTACTACGGTTCCACGGAGTCCTATCCGTTGCTGGGCAATTACCCGGATGTTCCGGTGAAGCCGGGGTCCATGGGCCGTCCACTTCCTGGATGGGAAGTCCGCCTTTTGGACGAGAACGAGCAGGAAGTAGCCGCGGGCGAGACCGGTGAGGTCTGCCTCCGCGCGCGATCCAACCCGCAATTTCCCTTGGGATACTGGAACATGCCGGAGGCGTCCGCCACCGCATTTGGGGGCAGCTGGTACCACACCAAGGATCAAGCCTACGCGGACGAAGACGGCTACTTCTGGTTCCTGGGGAGGACCGACGACGTCATCAAAACGTCCGGCTACCGCGTTGGACCCTATGAGCTGGAGGCCGTCATTCGTGAGCTCGATCCCGTGCGGGATGTGTCCGTCACGGGCGTGCCCGACGAGCTGCGCGGACAGTCCATCAAGGCTTGGATCCAACTGATGCCCGGTCACGCTGGGGGAGCGGAACTGAGCGAAACCATCGTGGCGCACGTGAAGGAGAACTTCTCCCGCTTCGCGTATCCGCGATTCATTGAATACGTTTCCGCGTTGCCGAAATCGGCCACCGGAAAAGTCCAGCGGGCACAGCTCCGCGATCTCCCACACGTTGTAGCCTCTCCCCGCCTTGAAGGACAACAATCATGAATACGATGACTGAGAAAGTTGCTGAAACCGAGTCTTCCCCGCGCCGCAGCCTGAAGCGCGTCGCCGCGGCAGCCGCCGTCGGAAATTTCGTCGAATGGTTCGACTCCGCGGCTTATGCGGTCATGTCCGTGACCATCGCGAAGCTCTTCTTCCCGGATTACTCCACGACGGCGTCACTTCTGGCCGTGTGGGCGATCTTTGCCGGCGGCTTCATCGCCAGGCCGCTCGGCGCGGCTTTCTTTGGACGCTACGGTGATCGGATTGGGCGCAACAAGATGCTCGGCCTGTGCGTGCTGATCATGAGCGCGGCCACGTTCTGCATCGGTATCCTGCCGACGTTCGCAGTGATTGGTATCTGGGCTCCGATTCTCCTGTTCGTGTTCCGCGCAGTTCAGGGCTTCACGACTGGCGGCGAGTACACGGGGTCCTCGGCGTTCATCGTGGAATACGCCCCGGAGGGCAAGCGGGCAACGTACGCCAGCATCATTCCGGCCACTGTCGGTCTGGCTTCGGTTGCCGGCGCGTTGCTGGGTGCCGCGATCACCGCGACGTTGAGCACCGAAGACCTCCAAGCTTGGGGCTGGCGGATTCCCTTCCTGCTGGCTGCACCGCTGGGTCTGATCGGGCTATATATCCGCTCCAAGGTGGATGACACTCCGGTGTTCCGCGGCTTGGAGAAGACAGGCGAAGTGGCAAAGCGACCACTGGGAGACGCCATCCGGATGTGCTCGCGACAGATCTTCACACTCTTCGGATACAGCATCACGAACGCCATCGCGTACTACCTGATGAGCAGCTACATGATCGCTTACATGACCTCGAGCCTTGGGTACTCCTCGGCCGAATCCATGATCACGAGTGTGATTACCATGCTGGTGTACACGGCGGTTTGTCCTCTGGCTGCACGTGGCAGTGACCGGTTTGGTCGAAAGAAGATGCTGCTGGTGGCCTGTGTTGGCTTCGTAGTGATGACCATTCCGGCGTTCTCGATCATGCCTCTGGGTCTCGGATTCGCGATCCTCGGGACGAGCGTTCTGGGTGCTTTGGTTGCCGTGATCGGTACGTCCAACGTGCCGGCACTGGTTGAAATGTTCCCTTCCTCGGTCCGGGCTTCCGGCTCAGCCATTGGGTACACGCTGGCCTACGTCCTGTTCGGTGGAACCGCTCCCTTCGTAGCCACCGGGTTGGTGGCTGGGTTCGGGACGCCGTTGGCTCCGGCCTTCTACCTGATGGGCATGGCCCTGGTGTCCGCAGTGGTTGTGGTCCTGTTCTTCCGGGAGACGAAGGACCTGTCGCTGACGCGGACCACGGTTCTGTAGGTCCATCTGCATTGAAAGAGGTTGGGTTGGGTGCATATCAGCGCCCAATCCAACCGTCTGCTGGGCCCGTGCTGGCAGCGGGGAGCTAGTTCTTGATGGCGGCAATCAGCCTTGGAATGTACTCCTTGTTGAGCCAGTCAATGGCCTCTTCCAATGTGGGACGCACCTTGCTCTCCAACCCATCTGCTGCATCAGCATAGAGCCCTTCCCATTCCGGCTCGGGCGTGACGCTTGCGGGCCAGGTATGACCACTACGAAAGGCAAACAACCGTTCTACAGTTCGGGCAACGAGTGCGTCTCCGGCCATAGACTCCACTAACTGGAGGTCGACCAGGTCATGGGCGCGCTGATTACCAGGCTCGGTGCACGCGTGCAGCTTTTGCGATATCTGGTGGTGGAGGGGGAGTACGGAAACTGGGGCGGGTTTCGGAAGGCCAAGTGCAGCGAAAATTCTTGCCACTTCGTCAGACATTTCGAATTCGGCCGGCTCTTCTGTTGCTGCGAGTTCGTCATACCCGACCTCCACATCGATCGTGGTAAACGGACGGTCGTGATACTTGAGTTTCACCACGAATGGCTGCATCACATAGGGTGCAGGGGTCCTTTCCGGGGGTCGCTGCTTTCCGCGGGTAACATTTCCGGTGAAGTGACCCCAGCCGTCTTTAAGGTTCTGCCTCAATTCTTTCTCGAACTCATCTCTGCCTCCGCGAAAGGCAGTATCCAAGTCTGGTGTCTGCCGTGTGAGCTTTTCCCCCAGACGGAGTTTTATGCCGGTGCCACCTTTGACGGCAGAGGCGGGGAGCATCTGGCACAGAATGACGTTGGCTACCAAGGATTGAATGCGGCGGACCGTTGAGCCTTCTGCAGCCGCCAAGTCACTTAGTCGGCGCTGCAGCATCTTCACTCCACCTGGGTCTTTGGGCAGCTTGGCGGGTTTCGAACCTCTTAAAGGATCCGGGGCTGCTGTCACGACGTTCCCAGGGCTGCAACGATGCGAGCTTCTGCGTCGGGATCCAACAGGCCCCTCTCTCGGGCTTGGTGAGCCGCCTCGACGAGTCGTTCGGTCATGATTCTGCCATGGGCACCCAAGATGGCGCTTTCAATAGTCATGGCCGGGACGCCGTCTATGCTGTCTCGCTGATGCTCAGGTACATGGCGGCGGATGACTTCTACGGTTCCGGGGAGTTGGGCGCGCACCCGACGACTGGATGCAACGCGAATCCGGCGAAGGTTAACCTGCGCCAAATGGTGAGCCGCAAGGACAGCCTCGTCGGCTAGGACGGCGCCGTCCCCCACAAGAGCGACGGCTTGTGCATACTCATCAAGCTCACCCGCAGGCGCTTCGTCCATGCGATATACGCCTTGGCCGAGTCGGGTCAGAGCTCCGCGCGCAGCGAGCTTTCGCAGCTCAACTGATGGAACTCCCACCGACTGCGCCGATCGGCTCGTCACTACTCCATGGGTTTCGAAGGCCAGCTCGCGCAATGTTCGACGATATGTCATTCCCTTCACCTCCTAGGACTCAAACGTACCATTTTTGGTACGGTTCTGACGCGATATTAGCACTTGCCGTCCGGCCAACTTTCGGTGCGGTTTCTGTCGCAGAATCCAATGCAGGTGGATGGCGCCTTAGACAGGGGCGGTTGCCAGCCCCAAGACAAATGCCTCAACCCGCAGGAATACTTCCGCTTGGGCCTGTTGGGAGGCTCTCCAATCTCTTGGGATCTGCAAAGAGTGGTCGGCTCCCGGCACCTCAACAAACGCTCCGGCACCCTCAGACTTACGCCCTCCGTCCCAGAGCTTGTCCAGTGAACCTCCGATAAACAGGTCGTCCTTCGACGACGTGCCGATAGTACTTCTGACTCTGTCATCTGTGAGCAGGGGCGTCAGCCAGATCCCAGGGATGTCAGCTTCCTCCGCCCAAGGGATACACAAAGTGCTGAATGATTTGGCGACGATCAGTCGGTGATCGGTTTCGGGCGAGGCAGCAAAAGCTTGTTCGGCAGCATTGGCCGCAAATTCGTGAGGCGCTGCACCCGGCGAATCGTCAGGAGTCCACCGGACAGCCTGAACATGCCATCCAAGCGCACCCAACATTTCGCCTACCCAGAAAAGGACCGGGCCTTCTACTGGATATCCGGAACCGGGAAGCAAAACGGCCACTTTGTTTGTATCCGGTTGATTTGTGGAGGCTTTCGCCCAGGTGAAGGATTCCATATGGCATGGTACTGGCCGGTTGGGCGCTCGATTTCTGCTCGAGCGAAGTCACCACCTAGACAACCCCCAGCCACCACCTAGGGGCACCCAAATCACACCTATTTTCGGCTTATTCACCACCTAGTTCTCCCTTTCCAGCCTGTGGTCTCCCAGCACGCCCATAGTGTCCTTCTCAGAACGAGCCCCGGCCAATCCGCCGGCCGCTCCCGGGAAATACGGACAACTTGTGGGGTTTGGAATTGAAGCTGAGCCAGGAACAGAGCACCGCCGCCGCGGTGGATCAGTGGATCACCGGCATCCCGGGGCGTATCCCGGGCCCCGTGATCTTCGTGGAGAATCCCGAACATACCGACTACGCGAAGACGCTGGCGGGCGAAGGCTCCACCATCCTGGTCCTCAACGGCGACAAGGACGTTGAAGGCACCATAAGGGTTTCGGGATCGTTTGACGTCACCGGGGAGGAACTCCTGGTCGACGGATCTCTGAGCCTGGAGATCCAGGATTACCTGGCCATTCCTTTCGTGAACCTTGTGGGTGTGACCATTGTCCGGATCACTACCGAAGAGGACTGGCGGGCATTCTTTGACGATGCCCGGGAAGCCTGGACCTCCGGGCACTTCGTCCAACAACTCACGGAAGCCAATGCCGTGTTGGCTGAGCGCGCCTTGCTGACTGGGCAAAACAAAGAGGATCGCCTCCTTGCAAGGCTCCACATCGCTTGGGATGGAACCGTCCTGAATGGACCTTACGGAACCATGATCGGCAAGGTGGGTGACGGACTGGCAGACCTTCGCGTGAGGTCCGGTGCACTGCGTCCAGAATCTGCCGTCTCCTCGGTCTCACCATCAATACACATTCGCGACTTACTTGCCGCCTCACCATGGATTCCCCGCTACATGGCGGCGCTGGACGCATGGAAGTTCATTCCGCGTGAAGAACGCGCCGGTACCCGCTTGGTCGGCTTCGGAGTCAGTCTGTACGGTTCCGCCCTCAATGATGGTCCGCCGTCAGCAGTTGCTCCGTTCATTCTCGTGAAGGGAAACCAACACACGCTTCTGGACGCTTCAACGGGCAGGGTTTTCAACATCGGAGCTGACGCAGCCGTCATCGTGGAAGCACTTTCCAACATGGGCGAACTCACCAAGGCCGTAAACGTGGTTGCGGCTGCCCTCAACGTTTCACCGGCAGTAGCCGGAGACGCTGTGCAAGCAGTCTTCACATATTTCGTGCAGCTTGGCATTGACGTCATCGGGGCGCGTTGATGACTTCCGTCGCGGCAAGTACAGCTGCGGCAAGTACAGCTCCAGGGATGCAGCGCCCGCTCTGGGTTCCCCTCACCACTCAGCACGACTTCCCGGACAGGAGCCACACGGCAGTCAGCGCCCAGGGCGTCCACGTCATGTTTGAAGACGGGCAGCAACGGATCTGTGCCAAAAGCGGCCTCTGGAACACCAACCTGGGCTACGGAAACCCACACATAGAAGCCGCGATCACGGGAGAACTCCGCGCGGCTTCCTACCTTCCACTCTTCCGGACGGCTCACAGCAAAGCCATCGAGGCCTCACGAGCCCTTCTCTCACTACCAGCACACAATTTCCAGCGCGTGGTTTTCTCCACCTCGGGGGGAGCCGCGAATGACGCTGTCATGAAGTTGGCACGCCAGTTCTTTGCGCTAGACGGTGAACCCGAACGGAAGCTCATAGTCGGGCTGAAAGGCAGTTACCACGGGCTCACGTATGGGAGTCAAGCCCTCAGTGGAGATGAACTCGGACAAGCCGTTTATGGCGTGGACCTGCGCAATGTTCGCCACATTGAGTTCCAAGATCAAGGCCAGGAGCTGGCTCAATTGATGCAGCGGGAAGGTCACAGGATCGCCGCGGTGATCGTGGAACCGGTCTTGGGTTCGGGCGCGGAAACAGTGCCGGATGGTTTCATTGCCTCCCTGCAACAGCACCGCCAAGACCACGGATTCCTCCTGGTCGCAGACGAGGTTGCCACGGGTTTCGGCCGCGTCGGCGGCTGGTTTGCTTCCGACGAGTGGCCGGAAGCCCCGGATGTCATCGTGACCTCCAAAGGACTGACCAATGGAACCAGCGCTTGCGCCGCTCTTCTCATAGCTCAGAGGGTGACCCAAGTCTTCGACACCGCCGAATCCGTCTTTGTCCACGGCGAGACGCAGGCCGGCACGCCGCCAACCTGCGCCGCCGTCCTTGGCACCGTCGCCGAAATGACAAGGCTTGATCACAACACACTGAGCAAACAGGTGGCCGCTGGCCTCAACAAGCTCATAGAAGAACTTCGAGGCACCCTCGGCGTAGGGGACGCAACAGGTCGCGGCTGCATGCGGGGAGTCAAACTCCACAGCAGGAACGGTATGCCGCTCTCCTCCGAAGGAGTCCTGGCAGTGGTGAGGAGCATCCACGAAGCGGGTGCCATCGTCCAGCCTGGGCCGGGCCGAATCCAACTTTTGCCAGCACTTATTTACACCGAGAAGAACTTCGCAGAACTCCAATCGGCCATAAAGGCAGGCCTTGCGGGGGCCCAAAGCGACGGAGTCTTCCAATGATCGCTGATCATCTCTGGAGGACCCGCTGCGTCATCCTCGACGCCGGAGTAGCGCCCAAGTTCGTCGGCGGACTCACCCGCGGCAGGACGGGATTGGTGGTGGACAAAGAGCTGTCAGAGCACCGGGATGCCCTGGTGGCAGGCGACCTCAAGGGAGCGCCGGTCCTTGAGCTGAACGCGGCTCCGGTCACGGTTGGAACTCTGCGGGAGGTGGGCAGCTTCATTCGCGAAAACGGACTTCAGACCGTTGCGGGGCTCGGCGGAGGCTCAGTTTTGGATGCGGTGAAACTCGCTGCACTCTTCACCGCCGACCCAAGCCTGACCATCTTTGCAGAACGCCATGCTAAGCGTTCCGGCCTCCTCGTTCTACCTCCCATCACAAACCCCAAGGAGCGTCCCAAAACCATTTTGATGCCGTCCACCGTGGGGACCGGCGCGGAAGTCAGCGCTGTAGCCTGCCTGGACACCGCCGTCGGACGCCGCCTGATTGTCTCGCGGCATCTGGCAGGTGACGTGGCAGTGCTCGACGCCGGACACCTCGCCACCCTGCCCAAGCACTTGGTGTTTGAAGGTCTGCTCGAAGCTTTCCTGAGGGTGGCGGGAACCATGATTGGCAGCAAAGAGAGCATTTTCGACGACGACGGTCACGTTCTCATTCAGCGGATAGTCAGGCTAGGGCAGAGGCTGACCCGCGAGGATTCGCCCATGCTGCGCCTGGCCGCGGGGCAGCTCAGCATGGAGACGCACACTGGATGGGCCCTGATGGGTCGCGATCCCTACGGAGCGAAGCATTGGTACCTGGCCAGCGAGCTCGCATACGTCACTGGCGCAAGGAAGATGACCGCAACGGCCTCGGTGATCGGTCCCGTCTGGGAAGAAATCGGCAAGGGAGCCAGCGCTTGGGGCGACACGGGACGCCTTCAGAGGCTCTGGTCCATGGTGGCCGCCGCTGAACCGTCTGTGGATCCGGACCCCGTGCAGGGCATCAAGGAACTGATGTGGCGCTGGGGCATTACCGGACTCAGGCACATCAGCGAGGAAACGCTGCTGCAAACCACTGACGCGACCATACGCAACTGGGGCGGGGCGCTTCCCATGCTCCGGGGAATCGATGCACACCAGATTCAGCATGTCCTCAACACGGCAGCTGGCGGACAGCACATCTTGCCAAGGCCCAGTGGGCAAACAAGCAGCGGTAAGGGAAAGGAGGTGAACACACATGATCAGCAGCTCAGCACTTAAGAGCCTCGACCTCACCGTCCAGGAACTGGAGCCGATGGACGTCCCGGACGACTGGGACGAACGAATCAAGGGAATCTCAGCAGGACTGGCGTTGGTAGGCATCGCCGTCGCGATCACCTGATCCCGCTCCCGGAAAATCTCAACCCCGCAGGAAGGGAGGTGAACACGTATGCAGAACCAGCTCAGCATCTCCATCCAGGAGATCGAGTCATTGGATACGCCGGACTTTAACAACTGGTTTATCGGTGTAACCCAAGGCGTTGCCATAGGCATCATCGCCGTCAGCATCACGTAAGGCGGCAACGCCGGTCCATACGCACAAGCCAGGAAAGGAGGAGTCAATGATCGCAAACTCGAACCTTCAGCTGTCCATCGAAGAGCTGGAGAACCTCGACACCCCGGATGATACGCCGTGGTACATCCGCGTTGGTGACGTCATCATCATCGCCGGCATCGTCGTCGGAATCGCCGCCACATAGCCGTTGCACGCGGGTGGTGCACGTGCATTTGCCACCGCCCGCGTGTACCCCGGACCTCCACCAAACTCCCGGAGAGCACACGCTGATGAACAACGCACCTGACAAGACCGCTGATGCCATACTTCGCATCTTGGGCCACCTGGATCCGCCGGAGGATATGTACAGTGCCTCAGGATCCCGTCTGTACGACCGAATCACGGCCAACGACCTCACTGAACTCCCCGAAATCCTCGCCGCGGCGCGCAAAACCGCTGGGCCCATTCTGGAATTGGCCGCCGGTTCCGGCCGGATCACCCGCCCGCTCCTTGCCCTCGGGCGTCCGCTGACCGCGGTCGATTCCTCGGTGGAAATGTTGGCGATGCTTAAGGAGAAGGCAAAAGACCGGTCCTTCAACCCCCGCAGTGTGCCGGTTGAGTTGGTGGAGGCGGACATGTCCAGCTTCGAGGTAGAAGGCGAATTTGGTTGCGTGGTGCTCGGCGCCAGTTCCATCACCCTCCTTGACCCGAGCGGACGGCGGGAGCTGTTCCGCAGGGTGGGGGATTCATTGGCACCTGACGGCCGGTTCCTGCTGACTGTACTGAATGCTGACGGTACGGCGGGATCGGAACATCACGACGGCGGCTCAACAGTTTCGCCGTTGGGGGACGATTCCTTCCTGATCACCGTTGAAAGCCGGGACACCGCCAATGGCGCACGGCACGTAACCATGATCCAGGTGGGCTTTAACGAGGGCGGTACGTACAGATCCTCCGCCTATTCCAGCCGTATCGCCTTTGTCAGCAACAGCCTTATCGAGGAAGAAATCCTTGCTGAAGGCCTCACTATCCTGGAGCGCCGCCCCGTCCGGATTGCCACCCGTACTCCAGGACTGGACGACATCGAGCTATGGGTGTGCAGCAAATGACCATCGACGCTGTGCGCACCCTTGACCCTGCCTTGGGGCTGGTATCCGAGGCCTCCGTATACCTGCCGAATGAGGTGGGTCTCTGGCGGACGATGGGGCTGCTGGCAAATGCCTGCACGGGCGGAAGCGGGTTCGCATCCGCCGTGGGTGCCTTTGACGTCAACAGGCGGGCCTCCATAACGCGAGGGGCCGGAGAAGCTGTAGAACGTTTTGCACTGGTACCGGCGGACGGTGACTCCGAGTACCTGTTAAGGGAACACCTCCAAGCTGCAGACACCGCCAGTCAACGGATTGACTACGTGACGCCAGGCTTGGGAATGGCCTCGGCGCTCGCCTATGGGCTGCCCTGGTACGCGGCAACGGACCTGGTGACAAAGAAGGAATCCTGCGTACCGGCGCCTGTAGTGGATTACGGCGGCGGCATTCTGAACCCGTGGGACGCCTTCTTTGATCCGTCGCCAAACGGTGCGGCATCGGGTCCATCCGAAGCTTTCGCTAAAGCTTCCGGTCTTGCCGAAGTGATTGAGCGCGACGTATTTCTTGCTGCCTGGCGGACGCGCACACCCCTTCACCTGTTCCATGACGGGGGGATTCCGGATCGATTCCGCGGGACCCAGGAAACCCAGCGACTCTTGGGTCTCCTCTACGCTGCCCACGGCCGTGGTATCTCGCCCACCTTGGCCTTTATCCCGTCCGACGAGGGTCCGCTGCACACAGCCGTGTGCATCATCATCGGTAAATCTGACGACGGCGGTGCACACCAACGGCAGTTTGGGGCTGTGGGTATCAAAGCATCCTCGGATCCTTTGGCAGCACTGAGGGGAGCGCTTCAAGAGGGCCTGCAAATTCGCGAACTCTTCCTTGCCCGGACGCCTTCCAGCATGGCGGCTCTGGAGGTTACTGATGACGAATCCCGGGCCGACTATTGGACTCGCCCAGAGCCCATAGCGGAACTGTCCGAGTGGGCTCGGTCCTTCCGGACTGCGGAATTTCCAGCGGCTAAAGCTGCAGCCGATGCAGACGCATTGGTGAAATGGCTGGGCCGTAGGGGCATCCCTTCCTATTGGGTCAGCCTCACCCATAGGCTCCCGTCAGCTATTCAGGAACTTGGGTGGGTGACGGGCAAAGCGGTTTGCCCAGGCGCCATTTCCTTGACCATGGACGAAACCAAAGGGCTGGCGCGGATGCCGGGGGCTTCGTCCACTTCACCCCATCCGTTGATATGAGGATGTTTAAGAGGAACTCCTCTGAACACGCGCCCGGAGTGGAATGGCCTGTGAAGCTGGCCTCCTCGGCATCCATCGATGCTCCTCTGCAAGCTGGTGCGCCTTGGATCGTTGCTATGGCCAGTGTCCCCAAAGCGCGCGTCTCCGCTGATGTGGCCGCAGTCCTGAACGTGATAGATGGGGTCAGGAACCCTGCTCAGGTGGCCCAGTACCTAGGGCCGCCGTGGACTGCCGCCGACGTCATGGGTATTGTCCGACAGCTGGCCAAGACGGGAATTTTCGACGCCGGTAGGCAGCCGAGCGGGAGTGGAAAGATCCAGTTCAGGCCACCCCTGACCATTCAGTTCAGCCTGTTCAACCCAGCACCCCTGCTGGAGTCCATCCGTCCGATGATTACGGCCATGTCCGGACCGAAGGCAGTGGCGGCTGCCGTGCTGCTCCTGCTCGGCGGCGTGGCAGGTGTCTTCATTGCTGGACCCAGCATCGGCCGCGTCTTATCAACGCCACTTCCATTACAGGCCTACCTGTTCGTAGCGGTGGCCATGTTCGTTTCCACGCTGCTCCATGAATTTGGGCACGGGTTGGCGCTCACTTGTTGCGGCGGAACTCCCAGACGTATAGGGATCATGCTGTTCTACCTGTCGCCGGCCTTCTTTTGCGATGTAACCGATGGATGGAGGTTGGGTTCACGGAAGCAGCGTGTATTCGTGGCGCTCGCTGGTCCATTGGTTCATTTAGGACTCGGAAGCTTCGCCCTGTCCATCCATGGCTTCCTCCCGGTTTCATGGCTGCACGATGCAGTTCTCCTCTACGGGGTAATTTGCTACGCGGTGGCCATTCTGAACTTGTTTCCGTTTATCAAATTGGACGGCTATGTCGCTTTGATGTCAGCCGTGGATGTTCCGCATTTGCGGCAGAAATCCTTGAGCGTCACGGGTGATTTTGTGAGCTCATACATTCTGGGTTCGCTGCCCAAATATCGAAACTACGGCTGGCTGGCCTGGTTCGGACTCGCGAGTTTCATCGCCGGTATGGGGTTCATGGTGATTGGGTACCAGCGGCTTGTGCCTGTCTTCCTCCAACTGGGGATTTCAGGGCACATAGTTGTCGCGGCGGTCCTGTGCCTGCTGCTGATGATGGCGGGAAGGGCCATCCTCCGGTTCTTCAGCACGGCTGCCGCGAACGGAAGTCCGCTGTGGCGGCGGGTGCTCGCAGGGCTCCTGGGAACGCTGGCCATCGCTCTGCTTACATCCTTCGTCCCCGTGAAACCAGTGACCGTGGCCGGTTACACCTATTCGGAGGGTGCACTGCAGATTGTGATGCCTCCCGAAGCCGCAGGCAGGACCTTGCAGTCGGGAGATGAAGTTGTACTTCAGTCGCAGGGAATGATCTTCCACGAAAAGCTGGGTAATGCCACGGTCGGTGACCAACCGCCGTCGAGATCCTTGGCACCGCTGGACACGATTGTTCCCATCGCTTTGGAAGGCAACAGCCTGCCGGTGCTCGGCTACTCAAGCCACCTCACTGAGGAGTCCAGGCTTGCAGCTACGGAATCTCTTCCCGGATCCGGGCGGGCCGAAGTCACCAGCCAGGACCACATGAGCCTAGGGGAGTGGCTGTGGGATTCCGTGACCCATTCGATGCTCTGGCCTGGCCGAAACGGGGATGCCAGCAACCACTCCGAGGGGGACGATTCCATGAAAGGGCACTCATGACAGTCACTGCCAGCTTCGAGCAGTTCAGTAAGAAGAGAGGCGGGCGGTTTGCGGTCCAGGAGCTGACCTTCGATGTGCAGGCCGGCCGGGTAGTGGGCCTCATCGGACCCAACGGCGCAGGCAAGAGCACAGCGCTCGCAGGCTTGACCGGTCTGGTGGAACCCACCTCCGGACGGGCAACAGTCTTTGGAACCGACTACCGATCCCTGCGAAGGCCCGCCACCAAAGTAGGAGTGAATTTGGACGGAATGGACATAGAACCCGGGCTCACAGGACTCCGTCACCTTCAGATCTGCCAGCTTGCTGCCGGTGCTGATCGCGAGAACGTGGATCAGGTTCTTGAGCAGGTTGACCTCGCTGCAGAGGGCAAAAAGAAGGTCCGCGACTACTCACTGGGCATGCGGCAGCGGCTGGGGATCGCGTCCGCGCTGATAGGCAGACCCAAGCTGCTGGTGCTGGACGAGCCTGCCAACGGTTTGGACCCGGAGGGCATCCAGTGGTTGCGCCGATTCCTCAGGGACTTCGCTGCTTCCGGCGGCAGTGCGTTGGTTTCGAGCCATCAGCTGATGGAACTGGAACAGGTTGCCGATGAAGTTGTGATCCTTAAGCAAAGGACGCTTTTCCGGGGAACGCTGAAGGAGGCCAAAGCTCTGGGTGGCGGAAGCTTGGAATCTGCTTACTTCAAGATCCTGGATCGTGCCCGATGAGCACGGACCTTGTAGCCACCAAGGACGCTCTGGACTTGCTGACCAGCGGCCTTCGATCGGAGCTTCTGAGGTATTTCAGCGGGTATTCCGTGGTGGGCATTCTGGCGTTCAGTGCCTTGGTGCCTTGGTTCGTTGCCAACTTCCTCGGATGGCCGGGCAATTCCGGGGAGCTGTCCGCCGCCCAGAATGTCCAAGCATTCTGGGCACTGGCAGCAAGCATCGCGCCAGTGGCCACGTTTGCCGGGAGCTATCTTGTGACCCGGGAGTCCTACTACGGCACGCTTCGGCGAAGCATCGTGATGTCCGGACTGCAGCAAGTGATGGGGGCCAAGTACCTGGCCGCGCTGGTTATCGGCCTCGCCACTGCCATCACTGGAATAGTGGTGTGGGGTGGAACCGTAGCATTCTCGCTTCCGCCAGAAGTGCGTGCGGCGCTTTTGTCTGCGGAGTCGTGGCAGCAACTGCCCGGCGTGGTGATGGCCTCGGCGCTGGCATCTATTTGGGGGTGTTCGCTCGGCTGGATCATCCGGCATTACTATGCGACGACGATCCTCACCTTGCTGATCCCACTCGCCGTTGAGTTGCCCTTGTTGCTGACCAACTCGGAGCTTGCCCGTTGGCTTCCATCAGGCGCCTTGGCCGGAATCACATCGCTGCCCTTTGGAGGTTTGCTCGAGCCCTTGCCTGCGTTCCTCGCGTCCTGCGGGTGGCTGCTCGTGGCGGGTGTCGTCGCCGTGTGGACGGTCAAGGGACGTGAGTTCTAGATGCTCAATCTGGTGCCCGCTTTCTGTTCTGATCTGCAGCGGCCATGGCTTTGGAAAGGCTGGGCCGTAGGCGCTTTGTTGATATTGGGGCTCTTGGGGTTGCTCATCGTCGCCGCCAGTCTTGAATCCCCAGCACCAACGCCGGGCCTGGACCGCGTTCTGCGTAAAACCGGGCTCTCCCTCATGCTCACCGGTGCCGCCGTCGTAGGTGCATTTTCCTTCACCGCTGACTACCGCGCGGGTAGCTTCAACAGGAGGGTTTTACTGTTTCAGCGAGGCCCTGCATTTGCCAGCCGGGCAACAACAACCAGCTTGGCGGCCCTCCTTAGCGGTGCACTGATGGGGATTGCCTTCGGCCTGTCCGGAGTATTTGTGGACGGCGCATGGTGTCTCAACCCGGATACAGTTCTGGGCTTCGGCGTGACTGCCGGCATGGGGTCTTTATGGGGCTTCGCCCTGGGATCCCTTATCCGCAACCACTTGGTGAGCCTCTTCGTTGTGCCTCTCAGCTTGGCGCTTCCGGAACTGCTGTCCCCGTCTTTGGGGGAGACCGGAAGGCTCCTCTTTCCAATCCTCGCCGCCAACTGGGCGGAGAACGTGGCTGTCAACATACCCGCGTTCGCATCTTTCGCCGGAGCCCTTTGCTGGCTTGTAGTGGTATCAGCCGTAGCCAACTGGGTGTTTCTCAGGCGAGACCTGGCCTGACAATCCGATCATCAAAATAAGGAACACATAGTGAATACCAAACCGTTGGTCTGGCTCATCCTGGCCCTCACGCTCGCCGCCTACGCTGTCTCCATCTTCATCTCGAACCGCGGTGAATCAGTGTGGTCAACCGTTTCGGGAGTCATCATGGTGGTCGCCGCAGTCGTTATGTTCTGGCGATACCTTCAGGGACGCAGAGCAGGTCAAAACGAACAGTGACTCGCCTGCCGCGGAATAGCGGTCCGCGGCAAGCGAGTCCGTAGTTACTTGCCCGTTTTTACTGGTTTGACCACCATCGCTGATCCACCACCCCGGCGGTCAGGCTCGGCAGCAGCTGTCAGCGATCCATCCGGATTGAACTCGATGGCTGTGGCCGCGCCGATTTCGGCTGCCGATGTGAAGGCATCGCCTGCCGGAACCAGATCATGCCCCAACGACTCCAAAGCGGGACCGTAAGCCTCGATAAAGGCCGGCTCGGAGGTGACTGTGAGGCCATTCCGGGGTGACGTCCGCGGAGCTGCGAGGGCTTCAGAGACGTCCATTCCCAGGTCAATGCGGTTCAGAATGGTTTGCAGCACGGTAGTAATGATGGTTGAACCGCCGGGGGAACCGAGAGCCAGGAACGGATCGCCGTCCTTCAAAACAATGGTCGGCGACATCGACGACCGGGGACGTTTACCCGGCTGAATCCGGTTCGGATCAGTCTCGCTGTAAACGGTACTGAAATCGGTCAGCTCGTTGTTCAGCAGGAAGCCACGGCCCGGCACCACGATTCCCGAACCACCGGTCTGCTCGATCGTGAGCGTGTACTCCACAACGTTGCCCCACTTATCGGCGACAGTCAGGTTCGTCGTGGAGATATTCTCTGTATCCGAATCCTCGGCGAGCGGAGTTACTGGAGCGGGGCAGGCGCCGTCGTAATCTTCCACATCCCCCGGGGCGACAGGCTTGGGAGCGGCCGCCGTCGGGTCGATATTGCAGGAGCGTTCCTTAGCAAAGACGTCGTCCAGCAGCTTCTCGGTGGGCACATTCACGAAGGCGGGATCGCCAACGTAGGCGCCACGATCCGCGAATGCCAGGGAGCTCGCTTCAAGGTAATGGTGCAGGGCGTTGACGGGTTCCATTCCCTTGAGGTCGTAGTTCTCCAGAATGTTCAGCGACTCACCTACTGTGGTGCCGCCGCTGCTGGAAGGAGCCATGCCATAGACCTCGTAGCCGCGGTACTCCACCTTGGTGGGGTCCTGGTTCAGCACCTTGTAATTGGCCAGGTCCTGCGTGGTCATGAAACCGACGGGAACGGGGAGGTCAGTGTCGCCCGACTTCGGCGGAGCCTTGACCGTGTTGACGATTTCCTCCGCGAGCGGGCCACCGTAGAAGGCGTCAATGCCCTCCTTGGCGATCAGGCGATACGTGGCAGCAAGCTCGGGGTTCTTGAAGACACTTCCGACGGCGGGAGCGTCACCGCCGGGAAGGAACAGATCCTGCGTGGACGTGAAGGTGTCGAACCGGGCCTCGTTGTCCAAGGTTTGCTGCCGGAAGGTTTCATCCACCACGAAGCCGCGGTTGGCTACCTTGATGGCTGGCTTCAGTGCTTCTCCCAAATCCAACGTCCCCCAACGCTCCAGAGCCCGCTCCCATGTTGCAGGTGTGCCCGGGACGCCCACGGAGACGCCGCTGGTGACGAGTTCCGGCGTGAATCTGTAGGGCTTGCCGGTGGCGGGGTCGATAAACGCGTCGGTCGGCATGCCCGCCGGAGCGGTTTCGCGGCCGTCAATAGTGCCCACTTGCTTGGTCTTCGCATCATAGAAAACGAAATAACCGCCGCCCCCAATGCCGGCGCTGTAGGGCTCGGTAACTCCAAGGGTTGCTGCTGCGGCGACGGCGGCGTCGGCAGCATTTCCACCCTTCCTCAGTACTTCGATGGCGGCTGCCGAAGCTTCGGGGTCGACGGTGCTCACGGCACCGCCGTAGCCGGTGGCCGTAGGGTTTTTCTCGGTTTCGCGGGGATCGGCGAAGGCCGGACTGGCCATTGCGCCGCTCGTCGCGGTTAGTGCCAAGGCTGCCGTGACCGCAGCCAGTTGACGTCTCACATGTGTCATGGTGTCTCCCAGAGTTGTTCCAGACGATGATGTGGGTGGACGGTCCGGTCACCCTATCGCGGGGTTAGGCGAGGAACAACGGTTGAAATTTTGTCAGTGGACGGGATGAATCGGGGAGCTTCGTCTCGTGATAATGTTGACCCATCATGATCAGCCCGCTCGCCTAACGGCTCGGGCTGATTTTCTTTAAGCGGGGGACTTTTGGCTGAGTACACGAAGAAGTGGCTGTCGGTTGATGATCAGGTGGCTCGCCTTGTCTCACGGGGTATAACTGAGCCCGGCGAAGGCCGGGGCGCCCAACTCTTGTACGAAGTCGGCTACTACCGTCTAACGGGGTACCTTTATCCATTCCGTAAGTCCGAGCGCTATTTAGACGATACCGGTCGAGAACGTGTTCGCGTTTTGAGCGGTTTTCGGCAGGGGACTTCCCTCAAGGATGCTGCTGCGCTGATTGACTTTGACCGACGATTACGACTGCTGGTTCTGGAAGCCATTGAGCGAATCGAAATCTCCCTCCGTATGCAGATCGGTTATGTGCTCGGACACCGATCTGCATTTGCTCATCTGGAGACTTCAAGTTTCGTAAGTGCTTTCACTGAGTCGTCCACAGATGCAGAAAATGGGCAGCCATACCTCAGCAAGCATGAACTATGGGTGGCTAGGCTTTTGGAACGTCAGAATGCTTCTGACGAGGCGTTCGTGTATCACTTTCGCGAGAAATATGATGCTCGGCTGCCGATCTGGGCTGCTACGGAAATCATGGAGTTGGGTCATCTGAACCGACTGTATGGCGGACTGAACAGCTCTATAGCATCAGAAATTGCCGCAGCGTACGGAGTCCCCTCTAAGCGCATCATGGGGAGCTGGATGGCAAGCCTGAACTATGTAAGGAATGTGGCGGCTCATCACGCGCGACTTTTCAACCGGAAACTGGTGACGTCCCCTAAAAGGCCGCCCAAGGGAGATGTACCGCTTCTGGATCACCTCAGAGATCAAACCTCATCCAAGGAGGTTCTCGGACTTTACAATGCTCTGGCTGTTATGGCTTACATGCTTCGGGCAATTGGTGCAGATGACGGTTGGGCTCAAAATCTGGTCAAGTTGCTGGAGACTTTCCCGGAATCGTCGATTGTCACCCTGGATTCATTAGGTGTGCCTGTGGGCTGGACAGGGCTTGAGCTTTGGCGGGGGCCCGGATAGCGGCGACATGCTGATGCAAAGCCGGCCTTCACCACCAACTTCGAGGGCTGTGGCACCGCGACACCCTTAGAAAGCGGCGTGTCGGAACGGATTCGAAATCAATGTATGTGGTGGCCGCACGGACGCGAATCAAACAACCAACCGCAGTGGCCGCTGCCCCAACTGCACGGTGATCTCCTGCCCCCACGACGCCGTCAGCCGATCGTCCTCCATGCCGTCGCCGAACACCACCAGTTGATCGGACGCAACGGTAATTCGCAGCACCTCGCCGGCTTCCAGGACACCTTCCGTCAAGGAGGCTCCCGTAACGGGTGATGGCCACGCTTCCCGGACGAACCATGCGAGCCGCGGATCGGTCGGGGAAGGAAGGGCGCGTCCGCCGCGTTCCAGGGCTATCGAGGCGCACCAGCCGGTAGCGCCGGTGCCGGTGGAAACGATGAGGCCCGACGACGACTGCCGCTCAGTTTGTCCGCCGGGCTTGGTGAAACTCGGCGCTGTGATGGAGTACTTGGCCGATTGATGCGAAGCGTGCCCGATGAAGACTTCATTGAGCGCCGAAAGCTGCTGGCCGTCGTCGAGCGTTGCCGTCACAGTGGTGAGGCTTTGGCAGCGCAAGCGCCCAACGTCGCCGGCCGCCAGAAGGGTAGCGGCTGCCGACGGTGTGTGCCGGACAAGGACCCCGGGGTTTGCACCCGGCTCGGGGTCGATGCCGATCACCGGCTGGCCGTTCAGATACTTGGCGACGTTCGCCACCAGGCCGTCCTGCCCCACCACGGCGATGATGTCTTCGGCAGTGAGCAGGAAACGGCTCAGGTCCGCGCGTTCCACTTCGGCCTGCCGCCAATCGGATGGTACTGCCGCCCTGATGGTTGCGAGGGCGGAGGTAAGCCGATCATGCCGGTCTTGCGCGTCCTGGATGTTGCGACCGCGGGACCGAAGGAAAAACTCGGCCTGCCCTCGAGTGGCGTGCCGGTCCAGGAGTTCCTGGAGTTCGGTCCGCCGGTGGACGATGACGATGCGCGGGGTTGCCATGACGGGTCCTTACTTGCTTGCTTCTACAGGTGCGGCGGGTTCTTTGAGCAGTCCGGCAAGTGCTCCGCTGAGCAGGTCCGGGGTGATGGTGAGGTTCCCGATGTTAGGCAGGCTGCCCGCTGCATCCTTAAGCGCCAAGGCCAGTAGCGTGGCCTGTTCCATGCCGCGGTAGACCTCCATGGTTGCGGCCTCGCGGGCAGCGGCTGCTTCGCCAACCAGCCGGATCTGGTTTGCTTCAGCTGCAGCGCCAATGCCCTTTCGTTCAGCAGATCCCTGGGCCTCAATCAAACCAGCTGCGGCCTTCTCTTCGGCAGCGCGGCGGGCGTTCGCGCCTTCCTGCGCCACCAGATTCTCGCGGCGGACTGCCAGTTCTATTTGGCTCGCCATCTCGTTCTCGGAGATGGTGCGTTCACGCTCGACGGCGACCGCCCGCCTTTCGTACACGGCGCGGTCCGCTTCGGCTTGGAGCTGCTCACGAACCGGAGTTTGCAGGGCACGTTCAACATCAGATTCGGGTCGCACGGCCAATACCTGTACGCCGAGAATTTCGATGCCGGTGGACTGCAACCTGGCATCCGCCCGGAGTGCTTCGGTGAGGACGAGCCGGAGCTGGCTCACTCCGCGTTCGAGTGCCTCGGCGAGTGTTGTGGTGGCGATCTGGTCGATCGCGTGGCTCTGGCACAACTGCCCGATGATGGTGGAGACCTGCTCGCGTCCGGTTGCTGGAGCCTTGCCAGCAGTCTGGAGCCCGAAGTCGAGCCGGGTGGATACAGCCACGGGATCGATGAAGCGGTACGTGACGTTGGCTTGAACGCTCACGTCTTGGTGATCGCGGGTGATGGCGTGGAAAAGTGTCGGCAGTTCCTGATCGTCCACGGGAACCTCGCTCAATACGGAGTTCGCCGGACGGAACCAAAATGCCTGGCCTACTCCTTGGTGCCGCACGGCACCCTTCTGCAGGTGCACGACGTAACCGGTGGGGCTGCCGAGGAAGTGGCTGATCCAAGGGTAGCGCTTGATGTTGGCCATGATGTTCGCCTCTTTCATTGGTTGTCGTCAACGTGACGATAAACAAACCATAGGGTCAATCCACGGTTATTGTCAACATGACGATAATTGCCTACGATTGCTTCATGCCTGAATCACATCCGGCGCCCGAGCGCTTCCCTGTAACTGTTGACGTCGTCGCCCTCACCGTGCGCAACGGCGAGCTGAATGTCCTCCTCATCACGCGCCTCCTCGAGCCTTTCCGCGGCAAACTTGCGCTGCCGGGCGGTTTCGTCCTCTCTGGTGAGGACCTGCTGGAGGCGGCTGGCCGGGAGCTCGCCGAGGAGACCGGCGTCGAACATCTTCCGGGGCACTTGGAGCAACTGGGGAGTTACGGCCCGAAGGGGCGCGATCCTCGCGGCGACGTGCTCACTGTGGCGCACCTGCTTCTGGCACCGGACTTTCCGGTGTTGTCGGCTGGAAGCGACGCTGAACAGGCTGCGTGGTACCCGGTTCGCGGCGTCTTGGAGGGGAAGCTTGAACTGGCCTTCGACCATGCCCGGATCCTCGACGACGCCCTGGAGCGGGCGAAGTCGAAGCTCGAATATTCGCCCCTGGGCGCGGCCTTCTGCGACGAGGAATTCACTATCGCTCAGCTCCGCTCTGTGTATGAGGCTGTGTGGGGCACGCGCCTGGACCCGCGGAACTTCCACAGAAAAGCCACGGGTACGCCGGGTTTTCTGGAGGACACAGGCCAAATGACAGCGGGTGACGCCGGACGGCCGGCTGCTCTGTTCAGGCTCGCCCCCGAGGCGCGTCCGACGCCGGGCCAGCCCACCCGGGCGGTACTCAACCCGCCGCTGATGCGTCCGCGAGCCGTCGATCCCAAGTAGCTGGCGGTAGCGGTTGCTTTCGGCGCCCCGAACAGCCCCTACTGCAGGCGGTTGGTTAAGGCGCCGACGGGCTCCTTGGCTGCTATCGCCCGATTTACCTGAGCCGTTACTTCCTCAGGTTCGCCGTTTGCGTCCACTACAACAAAGCCATCGAACTCAGGCAGCGAACGATAAGCGGCGCGGAAGGCCCGCAGGTCGGCCACTGACTCCTTATCCGTGCCGCGCGCCGTTACCCGTTCGTGGGCAATGGTGGGGTCCGCATCGAAGTGCACGTGGAGATCGGCGGCGGGGAGCTTATCCAGCAGCCAAGGGAGCAAGCGCCCACGCTGCAATCCGCTGGCCTGGCGAAGCGCTAGTTGGCAGTGCAGGTGGCGGTCCATGACTACCAGGCCGTCGAACTGCCGGGCGCGCGCATGGTTCACCAGCACGTTGAACAGGCGAACACCCGTTTCGATGAAGTCAGCAACCCGGGGCGCCACCGTCCAGCCGTATCGGGCCGAAAGAAGCGACATCCTCCGGCGGGCAGCGTGATTACTGAGCAGCAGGGCGCTTCGTCCTTCAGCGAGAGCCGAATCGACCAAGGCATGGGCCGCCGTCGTTTTTCCTGAACCGTCAATTCCTGTCAGGACTATGAGCATGAGCCCTCCCTTCGTCTTCTGTGGGACTCGTTTTATGTACAACGCGGGGCGCGCGTCAGTTGTGCCGACTGAGGCATAGATCACACGCTGGGGCTATTCACTGCGCTGCGACGTGAACGGCGCTGCTCGGCGTGGTGAGTACGTGTGGATGCCGATCCTCATCTCGGGGCGAATCCGAAGCGGCTCCGCAAAAGGGTACTAAGTTTCCTGTTCAAATACTTCGCCCTAGCGGAGTGCGCGCCTATCATGATGCTATGTACGTGCCCCTCACGGGATGTGGTTTCGGTTTGAACCTAATTCTGTGAGGGTACGTAAGCGATATGGAGAGCAATTCTCCGATCGGTGCCCGTTGGCATGGGTGGCGCTTCAGAAATGGAGTACCAGCGGACGCCTTCCTGAATAGACAACCGTTATTGAAGGGATGCGTAGCTCAATGAATACACTTTTGATAATCGCCGGTGTTATTGCGATCATCTTGCTCCTCGTCGGCGGATTCAACCAAGCCCTCAGCTTCCTCCTGTGGGTGGGGATTATCCTGCTGGTGTTGGCCCTTATTGGCTGGGTACTGGGCCGTGGCCGGTCGCGCGTATGACCACTGATCCAAGCGAGGTTGCCGGTTTCGCGCAGGTTCGCGATGGGACAACCACGCCCGGACATCCCATTCCCAGGGATCCCGGGACGCCGGAATCAAGCAACCAGGTACCTGTGGGTGATTCGTCGTCGGAAAGTCCGGAGGACGCCGTCGACGCTGGTCCCAGCGAATCAGCCAACCCGCCCGGGCCGGCAGAAGAGAAGGACGAAAAGACTACGGACAATCGTGGTCTGACAACCGAAACCAACCCTACGGATTGATTAGGGGAGACGCGGCTGCGGACGGGAGGGATCCTGGTCCGCGGCCGCGTTTCTTTGGTCTTCGGCACCTTTGTCAGTATGCTTACTAATAGCGGGGGGTTATCAGTTCAGCGATTGGGGTAGTGATGCGGATCGGGTCGATTGTGGGGCTGTTCGTGGTGGTGTGGCTCATTATTGGGGCCGTGGCAGCAGGTCAGCGCGGGTACTTCACGGCTCCACCCGCGCAGTGCTCGCAGTTTGCCACCATCGCACTGAATATTGTCGCGGGTCCATTGAATTACACAGGGTTGGATCCCCAAGGTGGTTGCGAAATTCCACAACCTTCTTGATGGGCAGATGATTTAGGGCTGCACAGTAACGCTTTCACTCCCAAATTGCTAAGATTGCTGACTAATTTCGTCAGAGCATGGACATGCAACCAGCTGCACTTATAGGTTCGAAGTGTTCCATAAACACGTTCACCGCTTTGGAAAGGACAGGTCTCATGGACAAGCAAAATGCCACACCGGAAGAGGAAGTGGGAGGCTACGGCACTCCTACGGCAGAGCAAGAGGCCGGCGGCGGCCAGGCACAGCCCCGCGTGGAAGAAGACATCGAGGAAGCCTCGCTGGGAGAAGGCACCGGCGCCCCGAACCTTAGCCACCTGGACCCGGAGGATTCCGACAGTTCCGGAGAACCGGGCGCGGGCCGTTTCGGCGGAACTGACGAGCAGTACTTGGCCGAGCAGTCCACCCAGCCGGACGGCAACGACGGCGACCTACCGGACGGCAGCGGTAACGACCTTCCCCAGGAAGAGTCACCCAACGACGATGACGAAGAAAGTTTCGACGCCGGCTAAGAGCTTTGGCTGGCGCGCTTTAGACAGGCGCGCCACTGGTTAAGCAGCCAGCTGGCTGGCGCGCCACCAGCATTACCGCATGAGCACCCGAGACACGATCGAAGGAGCAAAACCAATGGCTACGGTAAATAAGTCAATCGAAGTAGATGTACCTGTGTCTGTTGCCTACAACCAGTGGACGCAGTTTGAGACCTTTCCTCAGTTCATGAATGGAGTGGAGGCCGTAGAACAGATCGATGAAACGGGCCTCCACTTTTCAACGAATGTGGGCGGAGTCAAGCGGGAATACAATGCCCAGATCATTGAGCAGGTTCCGGATTCCCTGGTCAGCTGGGCCAGCGTGGATGGTCCCCGCAACGGTGGCACGGTGAGCTTCGAGCCCCTCGACGCCGGCAGGACCCGGGTCAACGTGGAGATCGTCTGGGAACCGGATGGCCTCGCAGAAAAGGCTGGATCCGCCCTTGGCGTGGACAGCATGCGCGTAGGTGCGGACTTGGACAAGTTCAAGAAGTTCATCGAAGCGCAGGGGCATGAAACAGGTGCCTGGCGGGGTACGGTTTCCGGCGGTGATGTTGATGACACCGGTGAGACCTTTGGTAGCGGAGGAGCGGCGACAGCTGAGTTCCCGCCCGTCGATCCGGATCTCGCAGCGCCGGCGGCAGACGTCCCAGCGCCGACGGCCAACGAAGGACCTGCCGAACCGCCCCAGCCGCGCGCTCCGGGTCTGTAGGCAGTCTCTCCGGAGCCCGACCCCCTAGCGCCAGGCTTTGGACTGGCTCAAACTGGACATGGAACCAAATAAGTAGCTCTAACGAGGGCCGGCCACCACAACGGGCCGGCCCTCGCGGCATATCCCCGAAAGGTAGGAATTCCGCGTCATGGCACCCTCCAGCAATGTGGAAGCTGAACAGAAATTCGACGCCGAAGCGTCCACGCCGCTTCCTGCCCTCGACGCGATCGACGGGATAGGGCGAGTGGGTGAACCTGCAAGCCACAGCTTGGAAGCCATCTACTTTGACACCCGGCACTTGGCCCTTGCGTCCCGCGGAATCACGCTTCGCCGCCGGACCGGTGGGCCGGACGCCGGCTGGCACCTGAAGCTCCCGCACAGTGCGGGAAAGCGAACAGAGATCCAGGAGCCGTTGGGCAACGCGGACACTGTTCCGGTGGAACTCATGGACCGTGTGCTCGCTTACACCCGGGGTCATGCAGTGGCGGCTGTCGCAAACCTGGCCACGGAACGTACCAGCTACCCCTTGTATGGCAACGACGGCCACCACCTGGCTGACTTTGTGGATGATTACGTTCGCGCCAAAGCGATGCTTGGTGAACCCCGCGAGCTGGAATGGAGGGAGTGGGAGGTGGAGTTGGCACCGGATGAAGCCGACGACGACACCTTGCTGAGCACCCTGACGCAGCAACTCTCCGATGCCGGAGCTAAATCGAGCGAGCGCACCTCCAAGCTGGCCACAGCATTGGGCGACTCATGGCCTCCTTCGAAGCGAACAGGCCGCGAAGAGCCCAGCGGTAACGGTCCAGCCGTATTTCCCGTGCTCAAGTATCTGGACGAGCAAGTGGCCGATCTACTCCTTCAGGACTCCCACGTTCGCCTTGCCCGAGATGATTCAGTTCACCAAATGCGGTCACAGATCCGCCGAATCCGTGCTGTCCTGCATGGTTTTAGGGCGCTGTTCGAACCGGTCCCTGTGAAGGATCTTGAAAAGGAACTGAAATCGCTCGCGAAGACCCTTGGCCGGTATCGGGATGTGGAAGTCTTGCACGAACGCCTGAAGAGCAGCCTCGATGAGCTGCCGGGAAAGCTCGTCCTTGGTCAACTCCAGAATGAGCTGGAAGAGCGTATGGCGCTGAGGGCCCATACTGCGATGTCTGCCGTAAGGAACCGTTTGAACAGTCCCCGCTACTTCAAGCTGCTGGATGATCTGGAAGCTTTCATCGACGCCCCGCCCACCACGTCAAAGGGTGACGCGGCGGCCAAGGAGACCACGGCGAAGCTCGTCAACAAGGCCGGCAAAAGACTCCGCAAACGGCATGGCGAAGCGGTGGATGCCGCCGTCGGGCCTCAACGCGACAAGGCACTCCACGAAGTCCGGAAGGCCGCCAAGAAGCTGCGCTTTGCCGCTGCTGCTGTGGAAGATATCCACGGCAAACGTGCAGTGAAGTTGGAGGACGCGGCACACAGGGTCCAGTCGATTCTTGGCGACCACCAGGACAGTGTGATGGCGCGGGCGGAACTGCTGAAGCTAGGCGCCGCGCCAGGCGTCAGCAACGGTGCTTTCACGTATGGAGTGATCCACGCGATGGAAAGCACCGCCGCTGACGCCACTCAGCAGGAATACCTGCGGAAGGGCAAGAAGGCGCGGAAACTACGCCTCAAAAAGTAGCTCCAGGTTTTACTTCTTGAGGAACGCCAGCAGGGCCTCGTTGATTTCTGCCCCGTGCGTCCAAAGCAGGCCGTGCGGTGCGCCCTCAATTTCAAGGTACTCGGCGCTGGGCAGGGCATCCTTGAATCGCCGGCCCGTGACATCGATGGGCAGGATGTTGTCCGCTGTGCCATGGACGATCAAGGCCGGGACATCGATCTTGGGGATGTCCGCGCGGAAGTCCGTCAGCCAGGTGGGCTGGGCGGCTACTGAGGCGAACGCGCCGGATTTGCTGGCAAGGTTCCAGCTGGCATCCACGGATTCCTGGCTGAGCCGAGCTGTGCCAAGGAAGGTGTCCGTGTTGTAGAAGTTCTTGAAGAAGTCGGTGAAGAAGGCGTACCGGTCAGCCTTGACGGACTCGGCCAGGCCATCGAAGACCTCCTGCGGGACACCGTCAGGGTTGTCGTCAGTCTTCAAAAGGAATGGCTCCAGCGAACCGAGGAACACGGCCTTTGCAACGCGGGCCGAACCATAAGTGCTGATGTAGCGCGCCACTTCGCCTGTACCCATGGAGAAGCCCACCAACACGGCGTCGTTCAGGTCCAACGTGTCCAGCACGGTCTTCAGGTCTGCGGCGAAGGTGTCGTAGTCGTAGCCTTCAGTCGGTTGGCTGGACTTGCCGAACCCGCGGCGATCGTACGTGATGACGCGATATCCGGCGTCGAGCAGTGCGGCGGTCTGCTTCTCCCAGGAGGATCCGTCCAACGGGTAGCCGTGAATCAGGACCACTGGCTGGCCGGCTCCATGGTCCTCGTAGTAAAGCTCAATCTCAGTGCTGTTTTCGTTTCCGACGGTGATGTAAGCCAAAACTCAAGTCCCTTCGATGCGGTTCAACACGAACGTTTCCAGCCTACTGTCCGGGGCTGACACTGGCATGGACTCCAGCTCAGGGTGGTGTTCCCACCACCACCATCCGGGGACACTGGTTGCCGACGTTGTTGCAGTGGATTCTTGGATCACCGCCGATGACGAAACCAAGGAACACTCATGCCCCTTGCCCTACGCTCCGCCACCGAGAGTTACGCCTCCATCGACGACCTCTTGGGCGATGGACGCCGCCGCTTCTTCAGCCACGGGTACAAGACCACCAACCCCCGGCTGCGGACCCTTCGCGTTGCCCACACCGTCGCTGAGTCCACGTTGACTGCCCGAGCCAGTTTGGGTGTTGAAGGAGTTTGGTCCATCAAAGGCAATAAGGAGCAAACTCCGCACCTTGGCACCACGGACGTCCTTGTCCTGGCTTGCAGAATGGCGGAAGCCCTGCTGGCCAGCAGATTTTCGCCGGATATATTGCCAACTGCTTATCTGACGTCCGTCACCATCTCCGGCGGCAGTGAACCGGTGGAAGGCACGTTGGGTGATCTTGGCTGCAAGGCTACCCTGCAGGACCACGGTGACGGGTCCGTCCTGCGGTGCTCGGTCGCCTCCATGAGCGCGGTCCTTGAAGTGGCCCACGCTCCGGCTGAACTTGGACTTGCTTCCGTCGAGTCACCCTCAGAAGAGGCGTTGGTGGGCGACGCCGCCATGCGACTTTATGGTGACCTGTGGGCCGAACGGCAGGTTACGTTGGTGAACGTGGTTCTCGAACCGGAACTGGAACCGGTACAGGCTACAGCCCACGCGCAGCTCTCGTTTCGCCAGCAACCCACGTTGGGCCACCAGCTGGCTGACCGGCGCGGGCTGGAAGCTGCGTACCCCCAGGCGCTGTCCGCCGTCGAGTGCTTCGTGGCCACCCTGCAACTAGGGCAGGTTCTGCTCTACAGGTTGGACGCCATGAGCCGTTCCGACAGCAACACGCTTTGGATGCGCAAGACCCGGGTTACTTTTGCCGGTCCAGGCCCGAAAATTGGGGGCGGACAGGGAACCGGTTTGAGTGTGAGGTTGCAGAAGGGCCGGCTGATCGGGAAGGACGGCGGGTCCTGGCGCTGCGCCGACGTGGTGGGAACGTTCGACGGCGGCGAGGTAGTCTGCAGCGTCGCTCACCAACTGCCGGCAGGGGCTGTTCAATGAGCGCGAGATCCGCGGTGGTCCGCGGCTTGGGCGGCGCGCTCCCCGAACGAGTGGTCACGAATGAGCATCTCTCCACTGTCTTGGATACCTCTGATGAATGGATTCGGCGCCGGACCGGCATCGCCGAGCGGCGCCACTCGGACGAAACTGAGAGCACCAGCGTCCTTGCCACAACAGCTGCACGACGCGCCTTGGCGAGTGCCGGCGTCGATTCCGTGGGGCTGCTGATCGTGGCGACCTCTACGCCGGACAAGGTGTGCCCGGCCACTGCACCGAAGGTTGCGGCGAACCTTGGGCTTCAGGGGATTGCCGCCTTCGATATTTCGGCGGTTTGTTCAGGATTTGTCTACGCGCTCGCTACGGCCAGCTGGGCCATCACCTCAGGCTCCGTTGGTTCTGCACTGGTGATCGGCGCGGACACTTTCACCCGTTTGCTGGACCCGACGGACCGCACCACGTCCGTGATCTTCGGCGACGGAGCAGGAGCGGCCTATCTCTCGGCGGGAACCGCAGATGAACCGGGTGCCATCCTTGCTTCCACGCTCCATTCCGACGGCGACGGGGAAACGCTGATTCATGTTCCACGCGGTGCCGGTGCCTTTTTTGAAATGCAAGGCAAGGAAGTGTTCACGCAGGCGGTGACGGCGATGTCGGACTCCGTGGAGACCGTGCTGGCGAGTGTTGGCTGGACGGCGGGCGACGTCGATTCCCTGATCGCACACCAGGCCAACCTGCGGATCCTCACCACGGTGGCTTCGGTGACGGGAATACCCGTATCCAAAGCCGAGGTCCACTTGGACAGGGTGGGAAATACTTCAGCTGCCTCGATTCCACTGGCCATGACCGACGCCGGCACCAAGGGCCACAGGTCTCCCGGGGACAAAGTGGTCCTGACGGCCTTCGGCGGGGGAACAACCTGGGGTGCCATCGCCATGACCTGGCCTTCGATCTCGGTTGTGGACCCGCATTAGGGCCGCTACCGATTCCTGCGGGCAGGGTGCCTTGCAGGATCACCGTGGCCCGGCCATCCCGGGCCACACTACAAAGGGGGAAACCAATGGAAATTACAGCTTTGGACGTCGTTGAGGCTATCCGATCCACCATGGACGAGCTCAGCCACATGGGCCCGGACGACTCCTTCGCGGACCTGGACATCGATTCATTGTCGCTTGTTGAAGCGGCCGTCATCCTCAGCAACAAGTTCGGCGTTCGCGTGGACGAATTCGAACTCGCAGACGCAGGAACGGCCCGGGTTGCGGCCGGACTGGTGACCGGGAAGCTTGCCCTGCAGCCCGCCGTCTAGCGGGAACCCACTAACGAGTAACCTTCGCCACCACCTGGACACAGGTACCAACAGATACAAACAGTGAGGACACCCATGGCCACTCCGGCAATTGCAGTTGTTTACTATTCAGGTTCCGGTCACACCAAGGTCCTCGCGGACGCAGTGGTCTCCGCTGCCGCCTCCACGGGAGCCACCGCAGCCCTCCTGCGCGTGGATGAACTTACCGAGGAGTCCTGGAACTTCATCGATGAGGCCGATGCCATCATCTTCGGCGCACCCACGTATATGGGTACCGCACCTTCAGCGTTCCACGCCTTCGCAGAAAAGACGGCAGGCCGTTGGGCTGTGCAGAAGTGGCACAACAAGCTGGGTGCAGGCTTCACCAACGCCGCCTGTAAGGCAGGCGACAAAAACTCAACCCTGGATTACTTCGCTACTTTTGGCGCCCAGCACGGCATGAACTGGATCAACCTCGGCCTGCTTCCGGGCTGGAAGAGCACCAAGGGTACCGAAAACGACCTCAACCGCTTCGGCTACTTCAACGGCGCTGCCGCACAAACGTTCTCGGACATCGGCATCGAGGGCGTCCACCCCGCAGATATCGCTACGGCCGCCCACTTGGGCCGGCGCGTTGCGGAAATCACGGCGGTCTTCGCTGCCGGAAAAGCCGCCTTGGAGAACCTTAACCAGGAGAACCGCACCTCCGAGAGCAACACTTCAGACCGGGAACTCATCAGCACGGGGGCATAAACGACCCCACGCCGAGGAGCGGCCGGACACGTATAAAGCTTGGCGACATGGATAAAGCCTGGGGACACGCACATTTGGGTGTCCACAGGCTTTATTCATGTCGCTGTTTGGTGTGGACGTCCCTGCTCGCCTCAGAGGACAGGGTCTTTTCCACGAGCAAACGCACGGCAGGGTTGCCCAGGTGAAACAGATGGCCTCCAGTGTCCAGCTTCACCAAGCGTGGTTCGGCCGCGCACCATGCGGCCCAGCGCAGGGAATCGGCAACCGGCACCACAGGATCGTCGGCGCTGTAGAGGACGGTGGCTGGAACTTCCAACTGTTTCCTGGGTGGTGTTCCCGGATATCCCGCCAGAAGATCGAGGTCCTCAAGGAGGACTTCCCGGGCACGCGGCGATAGTGCGCCCGCAGCGGCAACTGCGGCAGCACCGGCGTCGTGCATTCCCGACGGCTGGCGCGTGGCGGCAAGGAAGACGTGGGCCACCCGCTCTGTGTGCTGTAGCCGCAGTGCGATCTCGAAGGCGAGGACAGCTCCCATGCTGTGGCCGTATAGGGCGAGCTGGACAGACGCCGACGCCGAAACCCGCTCTGCGAGGGCATCAGCAGCCGCCCCCAAGGACCTGAAGTCCCAGCCACGATAGCTGAGTTTGGTAACCGTCACGCCGTCGAAGCGCCAGCCTGCGAAACTGGCCGTAGTCCCACCGGCGTGGTGCAGGCAAAACAGGTGCACGCCAGGGTCCTGACCGTCAGTTGAAGGCGAGCCGGTGGCGGTCGTGCTCCAAACGGGACGCTGCAACGTCATCCATGTGCTCCTCCGCCCATTCCTTCATTTCAAAAATGATGCGAAGCAGCGAGCGGCCCCGGGGAGTGAGTTCGTAGTCGGTGCGGATGGGAACTGACACCGTGACATGCCGGAGGACCAACCCATCGCGTTCCAGGGAGCGGAGGGTGGACGTCAGCATCTTCTGGCTGGCACCCGGTATGAGCTTCCGAAGGTCGCTGTGGCGCTGCTGGCCGTCCTCAAGGGCAAGCATCACCAAGGTGACCCACTTGCTGCTGATGGCCTCCAGCAATTGCCGGGCCGGGCAAAGGTCCAAGGACGCGTTGTAATGCTTCCGGGCTTTCTGGCGTTTCTGTTCAGCCGTGAGAGTCATATCCCCAATACTTTCCTCATCAAGTGGACTGCTGGGCACAGTTTACTCGGGGCCTATGACAGCTGGGGGAACGGTGTCGTAAACCTTAACTCACCGGCGTTGTCACGGCTCTCAGCGTTGCGTCAACCAACAGGGATTCACCGGCCAGGGCCATGAATGGGAGATCCGAAGGGTGATCCCCGTAAGCGAAGCTGCCCGCGAGATCCACGTTGTTCGCTAACGCGTGGGCCAGGACGGCACGGGCTTTGGCGTCACCCACCAGTGCTTCCTCGATCCCACCGGTGTACTTGCCATCGGCCACCAAGGGGCGGGTGCATAACAGCTCAAGGTGGGGCCACCGCCGTCGAACCCTTACCAAAGCCGGTTCGAATGATGCCGTGACTGCCACCAGTTGCCGCCCGGAGTCCGCATGGGCGTCCAAAATAGACGCCACAGGCTCCAGGAAAGCCCAGCCGGCCGCCTGCCCATCCTGCAGATCCGCCCAGCGCTCGCCGAGTTCGGCCACCTCTGTGACGTTTCGGCCGTGCCACCAGCGGAAGTAGCGGGCGTTCGTCACCGAACGAGGGACAGTGTTCGCCGCCGCAGTGCGCAGACCGGCAAGGAACTCTTCGGCCTCTTCAGCCCGGGCATGTTCGGCGGCGTCGAAGCGAAGGAACTCGAAAATGGTGTTGTAAGCGGTGACAGTGCCGTCGATGTCTGTGTAGGCAGCTTGGCTGCGGCTTCGGGAGGATTCTTCCACAGGAAGAATCCTATGGACCGATACGCCGTTCGGAAGCCCCTAAGGGCAGGGCACTTTGAGGTGCCCTAGGCACAAAAAAGTGCGTTCTTACGCGGCGCCGCGCTGTCAGTGAGGATCGATCACGGGGCACAAAGCGTCCCCGAAAGCACAGCCTCGAAAGGAAGCCAATGCCTACCATCCTCCACATCAACGCCTCTCCGCGCTACGCCAACAGCGACTCCCTGCGGTTGGCCCGGCACTTCATCGATTCCGTCCAGACTGCCGGTGCGGAGAGTTTCGAAGTGGAGACTCTGAACCTGTTCGACGACGGCGCGCTGCCCGTTTTCGGTCGCGTCGCCGCCGCTGCGAAGATGGCTGTTTTCACCGGACAGGACCAGACTCCCGATCAGGTTGCCGCCTGGGAATCTGCCCGTGCAGTATTCGACCAGTTCGCTGCCGCCGACGCCTACGTCTTCAACATCCCCATGTGGAACTCGGGCGTTCCGTATGTCCTGAAGCAGTGGATCGACATCATCACCCAGCCCGGCTGGAGCTTCGGTTTCGACCCCGAGCAGGGCTACCGCGGCCTGCTGGAGGGCAAGCAGGCACTTGCAATCCACACCAGCGGCGTTTACGCACCGGGCGTGCCGGCCGCGTTCGGCTCTGACTTCAGCAGCACTTTCTTTGCCGACTGGCTGAACTTCGTGGGCATCGAGGACGCAACGCACGTTCGCTTTGCCCCCACGGTGCTCAACGGTGACGTGGATGGCACCCGTAAGGTTGCCGAGGCTGACCTCAGCGACGCTGCCATCGAGTTCGCCGGCAAGCTCAGCGCCGCGGGAACCCTCCAGCTCGTCAACGACTAAGGCGGACGCAGTGCGCATCGGCATTTCAGGTACCTACTCCTCGGGCAAAACGTTCACGTCCATGGCCTTGTCCCACTACACGGGGCTGCCCCGGACCAAGGCAAGGACCATGCGTGAAATCCTCCCCGAGGCCGCGCCAGGCAAGACCCTTGAGGAGTGCACGGCCGCGGAGCTTATCCAGATGATCGTGACACGCCATGTTGAGCGGGCCGTTTACGAGGACAAGCTCTCGGCAGGGTTCATTTCCGACGGGTCATCCTTGCAGGAATGGATCTATGGGTCTGTGCGGGTTTCGCTTGGCCTGAATCCCAGTGCCTCGGCGCATCTTTCGGCGGGCGAGATCGTGGAGAAGACGCCGGAACTCGCCTTCTTCGAAGAGGTGATGACCAGCCTTGGCAACAGCTTCAAGAGGCACGTGCAGAACTCCTTCGATGTGTTTGTGCACCTGAAGAACGAGCTCCCGCTCTCCGCCGACGGGCACCGCCCGGTCAACGATCAGTTCCGGAACATGTCCGACGCCATCTTGCAGCAAACCATGGACGAGCTGGGGATACCGTTCCATGTGGTGTCCGGATCCGTGGAGGAACGACTCGAGCAGATCGCTTCCCTGTTCAAGCTGGAGCCACGCATGAGTCCGGAGGATGCTGCTCGTTTGGCCTCCGAAGAGTACGCACAGTTGGACGTCCGTTCTGAAAAGGAACGCGTCCTGCAGTAATCCGCCTGACCCAGGATTCCGGATTCGACCCACCCGTCCGGCCGACTGCCATAAAGCGGTCGGCCGGACGCTCGTCATGAGTGGAGAACCCATGCCCACCCAACCTTCTGCTTCCCACCAAGCGCGGTCCAACCATGCGCGACTAGGCGAGTTCTTCCGCACCCGCCGCGAGCAGACCCGGCCGGAGGACGTCGGGCTACCGGTCAGCCCACGACGACGGACTCCCGGACTCAGGCGCGAAGAGGTGGCCGTCCTGGCCAACGTTGGGGTCTCCTGGTACACGTGGCTGGAGCAGGGGCGGGCCATTGGTGCCTCCGCGGAAATCCTGGACGCGATAGCCAATGCCCTGCAGCTCAGTCCTGAAGACAGGACCTATGTCCGCAGGCTTGCGTCCGGGCGCCGGCCCAGCCCCGCCGCCGGCACCATGCAGGCCGGTGGCAGTGATGGCTTTCCTGGAACCGTGGACGGTGGACATCGTTTCGACGTCGACAACACCCAGCTGGCGCTTCTGCAGCAACTGGTGGATGCCATGGCAAATCCCAGCTACATCGCAGACCCGTTTTGGACCGTCGTAGCTATGAACCCTGCCGCGGCTGACACTTTTGATACCCGGGTGGGCGAAAGCTGCCTCCACCGCTTCTTCACCGATCCGGAGCTTGCCCGGCCCCACGTCCACAAAGAGATGATGGCCCGATCCATGGTTGCCCAGTTTCGGGCGCAATCAGCCAAGTTCCCTGACGATCCCCGTTTCGACACCATGGCCCGGAGCCTCTGTGAGGTCTCGAAGGCCTTCAATGAGCTGTGGCAGCGCCAGGTGGTCAGCGACTCGTACCATGTGGACGTTGTCTACGACCACCCAACACTCGGCCGGCTCAGCTTCGCCCCCATGGTTCTGGGCGTCCCCCAGTTTCCCGCTCTCCGCCTGTTTACCTACCTACCCAAAAGCGGGACAGGGACGCAGGCATCCCTTCTGGGGCTCGGCCGGAAGGCTGTTGTCTAGTGCTGGTCAGAGGTTCGTCATCCGTTCGCCGGCCTCGTTGTAGCGGCCACCCTCCACCGTGATTTTCGCAGCGGCCGCTTCGATTTCGTCAAGCTCTGCAGGCGAAAGTCCGACGTCGGCCGCGGCCAGGTTTTCTTCGAGGCGGTGCAGTTTTCGTGTGCCTGGAATCGGCACGATCCACGGCTTTTGTGCCAGCAACCATGCCAAGGCGATCTGGCCCGGCGTCGCGCCTTTTCGTTCTGCGATTCCGGCGAGCAGGTCCACCACAGCCTGGTTATTTTGCATAGCCTCGGGGGTGAACCGGGGGATGGTGCTGCGGATGTCGTTGCCGGATTCGAAGTTGGTGGAAGCGTTGATGGTACCGGTCAGGAAGCCCTTGCCCAGCGGGCTGAAGGGAACGAACCCGATGCCAAGTTCTTCGCATACATCCAGGACTTCTTCCTCTGGTCGACGCCACCACAACGAGTACTCGCTCTGGACCGCAGCCACAGGGAGGACTGCATGGGCCCGGCGGATGGTGCCGGCCGCAGCCTCGGACATTCCGAAGTGCTTCACCTTTCCGGCGTCGACGAGTTCCTTGACTGCACCTGCCACGTCCTCGATGGGTACGTCCGGGTCAACCCGGTGCTGGTAGTAGAGATCCAAGGTGTCCACTCCCAGCCGCTGCAGTGATCCTTCCACTACCTCTTTGATGACCTCGGGGCGGCTGGTGACCTTGCCGCTGGCTTTCCGCGCGGCGGGGTCAATGTCCCAACCGAATTTGGTGGCGATGACTACCTGGTCCTTGAACGGGGCCAGTGCTTCGCCGACGAGTTCCTCATTGGCATAGGGTCCGTAAATTTCGGCGGTGTCGAAAAACGTCACGCCGCGCTCCACGCCTGTGCGGATCAGCGAAATCATTTCCTCGCGGTCCGGCCTCTCGCTGTAGCCGCCTGACATGCTCATGCATCCCATGCCAATGGCGGAAACCTCAAGGCCGCCGGTGCCGAGTGTGCGCTTTTCCATGGTTGGTCTCCTGTGCTGTTCGGGCTGATTGCTTACCTCGACGGTATGGCCATGCTGAGAGGTGAGGGAGTCACTGGCATTACCCCTCAGTTCCCTCTAGTTGCCCACAGCAACCAGACGTAAACTGGCCTTCGGTTCACATCGCCTGGCTCGGAGTCCCCATGCTTTGGAAGGTTCTCGTTCGGTTCCTGAAGCCGCATCAGCGGTTGCTGATCGCCGTCGTCGTCTTTCAATTGGCGCAGTCCATCGCGTCCCTTTACCTGCCTACGCTCAACGCCGACATCATCGACAACGGGGTGGCCACCGGCGATACCGATTACATCCTGCGCATGGGTGGCCTCATGCTGCTGATCACGCTGTTGCAGATCGCGTGTGCGGTGGTGGCTGTGTACTTCGGCGCGAAAGCTGCCATGGGAATGGGCCGCGACCTGCGGGATGCCGTCTTTGCAAGGGTGGGGGAGTTCTCGGAGCAGGAGGTCACCAGGTTCGGGGCTCCGTCCTTAATTACACGATCCACCAACGACGTCCAGCAGGTGCAGCAACTGGTCCTCATGTCCTGCACGCTCATGGTCGCGGCTCCCATGCTGAGCATTGGCGGCGTGATCATGGCCGTGCGGCAGGACGCCCAATTATCCTGGCTGATTGCCGTTTGCGTGCCAGTGTTGCTGGTGGCGGTCGCGCTGATCGTGACGCGGATGGTGCCGCTGTTCCGCAAGATGCAGGTCCGGATCGACGCCGTTAACAGGGTTCTCCGCGAGCAGCTCACCGGCATTCGTGTGGTGCGGGCTTTCGTCCGCGAGGACATGGAGGCAGCCCGGTTCGGCAAAGCGAACGACGACGTAACTGACGTTGCGTTGCGGGCCGGCCGTTTGATGGCGCTCATGTTCCCTGTGGTCATGCTTGTGATGAACGTTTCCAGCGTGGCGGTCATCTGGTTCGGATCTTTCCGGATTGAGGACGGCTCCATGCAGGTAGGCACCTTGATCGCGTTCTTGAGCTACCTCATGCAGATCCTTATGTCCGTCATGATGGCCACGTTCATGGCCGTGATGATCCCACGCGCGTCCGTTTCGGCCGACCGCATCAGCGAGGTCCTGGACACCGAGTCAAGTGTCCAGCCGCCGTCGAACCCTGTCAGGGGCGGGATACGCCGCGGCGAACTGGAAATGCACGACGTCGGATTCGCCTACCCGGGTGCCGAGCAGCCGGTGCTGAGCGGGCTTTCGTTTACCGCTCGTGCGGGGGAAACCACCGCGATCATCGGCAGCACCGGCGCTGGCAAGACCACTTTGGTGAACCTCATGCCGCGGCTGTTCGACGCGACCAAAGGATCCGTGCGGATGGACGGCGTGAATGTCCGCGAACTTCACCCGGACCTGCTCTGGGGGCATATCGGGCTGGTGCCGCAGCGGCCCTACCTGTTCTCCGGGACGGTCCGCAGCAACCTTCAGTATGGCAAGCCCGATGCCACTGAGGATGAGCTGTGGCGGGCGCTGTCAGTAGCCCAGGCCAAGGACTTTGTGGAGGAGATGGAGGGCGGACTGGACGCCGTGATTTCGCAAGGCGGTACCAACGTCTCCGGCGGGCAGAGGCAACGGCTCGCTATCGCCCGGGCCCTGGTGAAACAGCCGGAGCTCTACATCTTTGACGATTCCTTCTCCTCCCTGGATACCGCCACCGATGCCAGGCTCCGCCAGGGACTCAAACGCCACACCAACGGCGCCACGCTGGTGATCGTTGCACAGCGCGTCTCCAGCATTGCGGATGCGGACCAGATCCTAGTGCTCGACGACGGCGGGATCGTTGGGCGCGGAACGCATGATGAGCTGTTGGAGACGTCCGAAACGTACCGGGAAATCGTGTCCTCCCAGCTCGCGTCGGAGGAGGCGGCATGAGTGCTGTGTCAGCCGGTCCCCGTGGTCCGCAGCGGCCGGCGATGGGTCCGGGCCGTGGAGGCCCCTTCGCCGGAATGAACATTCCTGCCGAGAAAGCCTCGAATTTTGGTGCCTCAGCCCGGCGTTTGCTGGGGACACTGCGGCCTGAACGCTTTTGGTTGGTTCTGGTGCTGGTCTTCGCCGTGGTCAGCGTTACTTTGTCTGTGATCGGACCCCGTTTGCTGGGGGAAGGCACCAACCTGATTTTCGCCGGCGTCGTCTCCAAACAGCTGCCTGAAGGCGCGTCCAAAGCCGAGGTGATCGCAGGTTTGCGCGCCTCGGGCGAGAACAGCAAGGCAGACATGCTGGGCGCCATGACCCTCACGCCCGGCGTCGGAATCGACTTCAACGCGTTGGCCTCGGTGCTGCTGTGGGCGTTGGCGCTCTACGTCCTGGCCTCAGCGTTCGGTTGGATTCAGGCGTACGTACTCAACGGCGTCGTGCAACGGACCGTGTACCGCCTCCGCACGCGCATTGAAGCGAAAATTCACCGACTGCCCCTGCGGTATTTCGACTCCATTCAGCGCGGTGAGCTGCTGAGCCGGGTGACCAACGATGTGGACAACATCTCCCAAAGCCTGCAGCAGTCCATCAGCCAGATGGTGTCGTCCCTGCTGACCGTGCTTGGTGTGCTGGTGATGATGTTCCTGCTCTCTCCGCTGTTGGCGCTCATTGCCTTGGTGACCATTCCGTTGACGCTGGGAACCACACTGCTGATCGCCAAGCGTTCGCAGAAGCTGTTCGTTGCGCAGTGGAAGAACACAGGGGAGCTCAACGGCCAGATCGAGGAAACCTACACGGGGCACGCGCTGGTGAAGGTGTTCGGGCGGCAGAACGAGGTCCAGGAGAAGTTCCGGGCCAAGAACGGCGAGCTGTATCAGGCGAGCTTCGGCGCGCAGTTCGTGAGCGGCCTGATCATGCCCGCCATGACGTTCATCGGGAACCTGGTCTATGTGGGGATCGCCGTGGTGGGCGGCCTTCAGGTGGCCGCGGGCTCCATGCAGTTGGGCGACGTCCAAGCATTTATCCAGTACTCGCGGCAGTTCACCATGCCGCTGGCGCAGCTCGGGTCCATGGCGAACATGCTGCAGTCCGGTGTTGCCTCGGCCGAGCGGGTTTTCGACTTGTTGGATGAAGAGGAAGAGTCGGCCGAACCTGACCCTGTTCCGCCGTCGGGTCCGTCGCGTGGGCGCCTCGTCTTCGAGAATGTGTCCTTCCGCTACTCGCCGGACAAACCGCTCATCACGGACCTCAGCCTGGTAGCAGAACCTGGTCAGAGCATCGCGATAGTCGGGCCGACGGGAGCTGGCAAAACCACGCTGGTGAACCTCATGATGCGCTTCTACGAGCTTGATTCCGGGCGCATAACCCTCGACGGCGTGGACATCACCTCGCTGTCACGGCAGGAACTTCGCTCTCGCATGGGCATGGTCCTTCAAGACACCTGGTTGTTCGGTGGGACGATCCGCGACAACATCGCCTACGGGCGCCCCTCTGCTTCCGAGGTCGAGATTATGGAGGCCGCGCAGGCGACGTACGTGGACCGCTTTGTTCGGTCCTTGCCCGAGGGCTACGACACCCTGCTCGACGACGAAGGCGGCAACGTTTCGGCGGGTGAGAAGCAGTTGCTCACCATTGCCAGGGCCTTCCTGTCCCGCCCATCAGTGCTGATCCTCGATGAAGCCACCAGCTCCGTAGACACCCGCACCGAGGTATTGGTGCAGAAAGCCATGAATGCCCTTCGCTCTGACCGGACCAGCTTTGTGATCGCCCATCGGCTCTCCACCATCCGGGACGCCGACCTCATTCTGGTGATGGAAGCCGGGCAGATTGTTGAGCAGGGGACCCACGCCGAACTGCTTGCCTCGGGCGGGGCGTACTCCCGGCTGTATGAGGCGCAGTTTGCGGCACCTGCCGCGCTTGAGCCCTAGATTTATTGGGCCTGTGGCTTCTGGCCCAACTTTCGACGGCGGAGGGCTGGTTTACAACTTGCGCAGGTTGATTTGGGGCTGCTTGGGATTCAATGAAGGGCTGGAAGCCCCGGGCTCTACCCCCGGCGCCGGGCTACGGCGTAGGAAGGTTCGCGGAGTCGCCTCGTCCAGCCGTAAGTGCTAGCTGTTGGAAGCGGATTGAGGACCGGATCAAATCGTGCGGCGGTGTCTTTGCCCACGCCGTCAGCAAGGGTGAGCGTCAATGTTCCGAACCTGGTCCATGGTCCCAGTGGGCTTGCATGATGAAGTTCGAGGATCCATGCTTGCTGGCCAAGCTGGGAACTGAAGGCGCCGGGGTCTGCGGGCAGCTTTTTGGGACCGGCGATGGTCCTTGCTCCTATCAGCACCGGGCCGGTCTCTGATTTGTAGGGCATCATCGTGGAGAAAACTGCTGACGCGGCGTCCCGTCGGAGCCTCAGGATGAAGCGGCCGAGTCCTGACGCTCCGGTGGTGGCGAGGAGTACGTCCGACAGTTTGTTCTTCTCAGAGAAGCGCACGGCCAGACCGATAATGTCCGGGAAGGATCCCGGCAGTCCGATCGACCGCGAGAGCCGTGCGTCCACCTGGCTGGTCCCGGCGGTGTCCAGCCAAGGGATTCCCGACGCCGGGCGTGGACCTTCGTCCCTCTCAAGGGTTCCCACCAGGTGAATGCCTTCCGGGTGGTTGGGCCTGTTCGGACGAACCATCTTGATGGCCCGGAACGCCGCAGCGAAAGCAGACCCGGCGAAGGCTTGGAGGTTGGTACTCAGTCTCTTCACGGAATTACCCTATGCGGGCGAACCCCTAAAAGACAGGTTCCTGACGATTACCTGTCAACCGTGATGGTCATGGCAACCGCGTAGGCCGAAGAACGTTGGCGTCCCCGGCCTTGCCCGGGTCGAGCGGCACAGGACTGATCAGCACGGCCGGACCCCGATGCAGCACGCCTCCGGCGATCACCTGGCACCGAACGCCGCCGCGCCCACGCATCGCCTTATGGGCGCCCGGGGCGAGCATTTCATCCATCCAGGCGCAGGGATGGGCAGGTCGCCCGGCTTTGAGCCGCACGTCGTCTCCACCGGACTCAAGCGTGAACTCGTGGCTAAGCAAAGGAGCCAGCTCCACTCCGCGCAGTACAACGTTCCGCCGGGTCAACAGGGGATTCAATGGCCCAGTCCCGAGTTCTGATGCAATGGCTTCGAGAGCCTCCACCGCGAATAACGTCACGGCGGCATCCATGTGTGCGGCCTTGCCGAAGAACCGGTCGCCAATGATGCCTTTGCCCGCCACCAACTCGGCTTGCCGGGCATCGGTAGTGGGGACGTCTGCCGCCCCTTCGCGTGCACGGCCAAAGTAGGCGTGGGCCGGCGACATCAAAAGGTGCAGCACATCGACGTCGTACCTGTACTCAACGGTCATCCCTCAACGCTAGCCCCAGCTGGGACAGTGCGCATCAGCTATTGCCCGCCAAAGTAAAGGATGCTTTACTTTGTCCATGAGTAAAGCTTCCTTTACATCAGGGCGGGCACCGGCCCACCACTACGTCTTGGCGATCATCCTCGGGGTCATCCTGACGGTGGTGGTTTCCGTCCTGGTGGGAGCCTCGAACCCGGATGACTTTTGGCTCGCTGCAGCAATCGGCGCCCTTTGCGCCGCCTACCCGGCTATGTCCCTGGCCGGCAAAGTGTTCGTTTCCAATCACACGGTCACCCGCGATCCGCACGGCGAACAGAGCGTGGAGTTGCAGTGGATGCGCCAAGCGGGAGCGGGCGCTTTCCTGGATGTCCTGGCCGCTATCGTGGTGGCTTCGCTGGTGCTGGCCATCGGCCGCTTCAACATCGATGCGCTTACAGTCCTTCCGGGCCTTGTTGCGCTAAGCGTGGTTGATGCCGGGCTGCGATACGTGGTCATTCGCCACCGCACGCTGAAGTGAAGAACAACCTCGCGGAGCGTCGTGCCGAACGTCGCTGGACACAGGCGGACCTTGCGTCAGCACTCGGCGTTTCCCGGCAGACCGTCATCTCCATCGAGCGGGAGAAGTTTGATCCCTCGCTTCCGTTGGCCTTCCTCATTGCGCGGACGTTTGACTGTGCCATTGAGGACATTTTCACTGCGGATTAACGTGCTTGTGTCCCACGCCACAGCGCTTTGAGCCCCGCCCGGATACTGTGGCACGGTGAACTTTGCTGAGGCCGCCGACGGCGCTGAACTCGCCTGGACATCGGAAGGCGAAGGCGAGCCAATGCTGCTTATCGCCGGACAGGCGACAGCCATGGACGGTTGGGGTCCGACGGCGGAGCTTCTGTCCCGCTATTACCGCGTCATCCGCTTCGATCACCGGGGGATAGGCCGAAGTGGCAAGGGCGAGGCCGTGCGCTACAGTACACGACTCCTCGCCGAGGATGCAGTAGCTGTCCTTGACGCTGCAGGAGTGGATTTAGCACACGTGTACGGTCATTCGATGGGTGGTCGAGTTGGGCAGTGGTTGGCTATCGACTACCCGCAGAAAGTCCGCACTCTGATCCTCGCAGCAACGAGCGGTGGAAGATCGCCGGACGCCGGAATGCAGCCGGATAGGGCAGCTTTGGAAGCTTTGACCAGTGGTGACATGTGCCGGCTTGAATCGCTCTTCTTTGACTCCGAATGGGTTAGGAGCAATCCCGTGGCGACGCACACCTTCTTCAACTCCCAGGCTTCGGCGTGGGCTAAGGCGCGCCACTTCCAGGCCAGCCGCGAGCATGATGCCTGGCGTGATCTCAGCTCCATCCAGTCGCCGACGCTGATACTTCACGGCACCGAGGACGCGTTGACGCCCTTGCCCAACGCGCTGCTCCTCCGCGAGAACATTCCCCGCTCGGTGCTGGTGCGGGTTCCTGGTGCTGGTCATGGCTTGCACCTGGACCATCCTGAGACGGTTGGGTGGATCCGGCAATTCATCGCCGGAAAGAGCCGTTCGTCAGGATGATTGGCAGGCCGGCTTGGATGGTCGGCCCTACAGAGAATTCTCACCAAGGTGCCGGACCAGGGCATCGACGATGGGGAGTTGCCCTTTGACGAGCTTGGTTCGGGCCACGGATTCTTCAAACCACCGGGCGTCGTCGATCTCCGGAAATTCCTTGATAGCGCCTGAGCCTTTGGGCCACTCCATGGGAAAGGTGTTGCTGACAATCTGCTCAGGTTGAAAGTCGCGGGCTTCGGCAGCGAACGCGGTGATTAGTTTGCCGGAGGGCTGCCGAAAAACGCCCAGGAGGTCGTAGTGGGCCGCTGGCGGTGGTGTGCCAATTTCTTCGGTGAATTCCCGTTGGGCGGCAACCAAGGCGTCTTCGTTCTCAGGGAATTCTCCCTTGGGAATTGACCAGGCGTGTTCATCTTTGCGGGCCCAAAAAGGCCCGCCCATGTGGGCTATCCACAGTTCCAATTGCCCGGCGGTGTTTCGTCGGTGAAGGAGGATGCCTGCGCTGCGAATTGTGATGTGCCCTCCCGGGGTAAGGCCCTGCGCGAAAGTTTTCGGACACGTCAAGGCTACTCGTGGAGTTGGTGCCGTTATCCAATTGATGTTGTGTGGACGAATTTGCTTGTTCATTTCGCTTCCGGCAGGACCCTGGCTACTTGATAATCGAGGACAGACGTTTCTCGGGGGGTGGAACGTCGCTGCGGTCAGCGGCATCAGCCGTTGACGGTTCTGGGCGCATCAGCAGGAGGAAACAGCTATGGCATTGTCAGTGAGGCTCCTTCCACGTGGGGGAAGAAAAGCAATGGGGTTGGCCGTCGTCGTTGCGGTTGGCTTATCGATGTTCACAGGAACTGGCCCCTCGCATGCAGCGGACACCACGCCCATGGCTGAGGATCCTGGCCCGGTGGGCAGCTTTGCGTGGAAAGGGTTCAACTGGCAGAAGCGCTTTTGGGGCGGGGCGCCTATGTATAACGCGAGTTGGGATGCGAACAATGTGAGCAACCCGGACGCAAACGGGTACGTCAAATTGTCCATCAGCAACCCCACGGGCTCGGCTCCGAAGGGAGCGGAATTCCAATCCACGCGTGAAGGATTCGGCTATGGAACGTACAGCACCACGGTGGAAAAGGATGTCAGCGCCCTCCAGAAGGAAGTGGTCTGGGGATGCCTGTTTACCTATGATCCCAATGCGGTGCCTGGCTATACCGAGATTGACCTTTGTGAAGCCTCGGCCTGGGGTGGGGGCGCCGCCTACGGTGAAGACTGGCCTGTGACCCAAGGGCATGGATATTGGTTTGACGCCAGCTTGCCCCCGGGGCAGGGAAACAACACCGTCACTTTTGACGTCACCAATGCCCCGATCCTCACCCACAGGATGGTCTGGGAACCGGGCAAGCTGACCTACGAGACATTTGCAGGGGAAGGCTACGACGGCACATTGCTCAAGAGGACCGTTTTGGAAGGATCCACGGTCCCGCTTCCCGCTAAGGAACAAATTCACTTCAACCTCTGGGTAACTGGCGGTGGAGGCGGGGATGCAGCACACGTGGTGCCTGAAACAGTCATCATCCGGGACTTCTCCTTCGTTCCCGCGAACCAAGGTCAGCTCACAGCGCCAACACCCACCGTCTCCGGCACGGCAGCCGTAGGCTCAACGTTGACCGCAGCTCCGGGAACCTGGACCACCGGCACCGCCCTGAGCTATCAGTGGTTCCGGAACGGCACGGCAATTGCCGGCGCGACCAGCGCCACCAGGGTCCTTGCCGGCGCGGATCAGGGCACCAGCCTGACGGTCCGCGTCACGGGAACCAAGGCCGGCTACGCAACTGCCGTCAGGGAGTCTGCTCCCACGGCGCTGGTAGTAGCCGGGACTTTGGTAGCGCCCACCCCGATTATCACGGGAACGCTGATAGTGGGTTCAACGCTTACGGCCAATCCCGGAGTGTGGACGTCCGGGACCACCTTGACGTATCAGTGGCTCCGCTCGGGTGTGGCAATCCCCGGGGCAACGGCCCGTTCCTACAAGCTGGTGAGTGCTGACCAGGCTGACGCGATGAGCGTGAGGGTCACCGGCACTAAACCCGGCTACACCACGGTGGCCAAGTTCTCGACCAGCACGGCCCCGGTGCAGTAGGCCAATAGGGCGATAGGGAAGTACGGCGAATACAACAAACCCGCCGTTGTGTCGCGCTGGAGGTAGCGACACAACTGCGGGTTCGTTGCCTAATCTGGTTCTTCCATGCCTACTTTTGTGCCCGGACCGGAACGATCCTCTTAACGGCAAGTCCGAGAGCCAGCATGGCAAAGGCCGCCAGCGCGAACCAGAAGAGGTCTCCTGCCCCGGTCAATGCGAGCGTTCCTGAGCCCATCCCGGCTGCCACTGCCCCTGACACTGGGGCTACTGGGTTGTTGTACATGAGTCGATTTACCAAACTTTCTTTCTGTTGAATGCTGCATCCAGGTACGCCTTGGCGTGGACAACTTGGAGGAAGATATCGATGACGGTTTCGTACATGGTTGCGGCCAGGAGCATGTACCTCCAGCCCCGGAAACGCACAGTAACTATGCGTTCCAGGATGAAAATGCCGGTGACGGTAATCCAGAAGGGCTGAAGGTTCAGGCCCATACCGGAAAACAACGCGAACAGGAGGGAACCGAAGTAGGCCAGCGTCACGACGACGCCGATCATGGAAAGAAACTGGCGTCCCCAGTAAGGCCTGGTTACTTTGGTCCATCCGTATTGCACGCAGTTCTCCACCGCGCCGCGCTTCCACCGCAGCCGCTGTGACCACAGTTCACGCCACGTGGGCATGACCTCGGTGACCAACGTGCAGTTGGGTGGAGACGCGATGCGGTAGCCCAGGGTCAGCAGGGCAAAGGAGAGTTCGTTGTCCTCGGTCAGCACCGAGGTGTCATACACGCCGCCCTTGCCGTTTCCGGGTGGGAGCTCGCCCTTCAACCGGGCAGCCACGACGTCCCGCAAAGTCTTGACGCGGAAAAGGGCTGCTGTGCCGGTAACTACCAGGCACTTGCCGTGAAGTCGCTTCACATCCCGTGCGTAGCGGGCGTATTCGTTGCGCTGCAGGTGGCCCACAAAACCGCCGCCCGGACCGCCGCTGAAAACTCCTCCCACAGCGCCGAGCAGTTCGTCCGCGAGCAAGTTCCTGGTGGCGTTCTCGATGAAGTCGAGGGCGAGTTGAGAGTCGGCATCCTGGACCAGGAACAGGTCCTCCGGGTCGGCATCGGGAAGGAGCTCGCTGAGGGCGAAGTTCAGGGCACCGGCCTTCTTGTCTTTGTTTCCCACGGTGCGCATAACTTCGGCGCCCTGAGCGAGGGCAAGCTCTTCGGTGTCATCGGTGCAGTTGTCTGCCACTACGATCACACGGTCCGGGCGATGAGTCTGGTTTTTCAAGGAGAGCAGCGTCTCGGTGATTCCGGCAGACTCGTTGTGTGCCGGAACCAGGACGGTGACCACCCCGCCTGCCGCGCGGTGGGATCGTCGCGGCCTGGCCGCCGCCTCCGGTGCGTTTGCCGGGGCTGGTGCAGCTGCATTGGCCTTGGTTTCCGTGAGCATTGTGATCCCTCCGTTCATGCGTTGAAGCGTCGACTCACTTAGAGTTCCAACGCGAACGCAAGATCAGGGGAGGGAAACCATCAAGGAAGTCTCAAGGTTCCATCAGGACTTTCTGTATGGCGTCACGAACGGGGTGTATGGACCACTGGTGCCAATTTCCCGGTGGAACTCGGACTTGTTCACGTCACGAGCCGTAGAACGTCGGGGGAGGCGCACAACTGGAGGGAGGCGCGCTTAAACGCAAGAGGACGACGTCGGGAGGTCCCGGCGTCGTCCTCTTGCGTAGAGCTTGAGCTGCTTAGCGGTTCAGGCTGACCGTGAAGGTCTTGGGTCCGCTCAGGGTAACTGCGATTCCGCAGTTTTCGGCGGCAGCGCGGTGTGAGAGGGATTCAATGGCGGCATCGATGGTGTGGTCGATTGCCGACTTGTCCCAGATTTTCAGCGTAATGGAGTCAGTATGTGTCGTCATTGTCAGTACTTTCACTCAGGCCGTTAACAGCCCCAAGCTTCTTCGCAGGGGCCGCATCCTCGTCGGTGAGGATTGCTGATTCAGCTTGTATGGGAACGAATTCCCTCATTCATGGTTCATGCTGCCCACCACGGTTGACAAGTAAATCCAGCCAAGTGTGACCGATTACACGTTCCTTATTACTCCGTGTATCCGTGGGGCCGGCTCAAGCGGCGGGCGGCAAGTCCAGCGTGTACACCACCAGCTGCACCTTCGGTGCTGGCCGTTCCTTTTCACGCTCCGGGCGGCGAACGTAGCCTAGACGGCGGTAAAGGCGCTGGGAAGGCTCATTGTCGACGGCGGTGTCCAGCACCACACGCTCGGCGCCCCTGGCGGCCGCCAGGCGGGCTGACTCGTCCAGGAGTCTCCTGCCGAGTCCGGTCCGGCGGGCTTCGGGCAAAACTGCGAGGAGCCTGAGTTCAACTTCGCCTTCCTCGGCTTGGCGGCTCAACCGGGAGCCGTAGGGCAGGAGGCTTGCCGTGCCCACCAAGCGTCCGGATTCCTCGTCCTCGGCAACCAGCAGCACACCTTCCCGTGCCCGGGCGGCGGCGTTCAGCAGGAGACCAAGACGCTCATCGTCCGGCTGATGCGCGCCGGGAAGATGGTGACCAAAGCCCTCGTACGTCAGCCGCCCCACGGCGTCGTACTCTTCTTGGCGAGCCTCCCGAATCACGTACGTGCCGGTGGCGACGGCTGAAGTGGTGGTCATGGTTGTCCTTTCGGCTGCGGATCGAGTCCGAGGTGGGATTTCAGTGTTGTGCCCGAGTACTCGCGGCGGGCGAGACCTCGCTCTTGGAGTAGGGGAATGACCCCGGAGGCGAAGCGCTCCAGGTCATGGGGCAGCAGGGAGAACATGAGGTTGAAGCCATCGGCGGCGCTTTCTGCATGCCAGCGTGCCAAAGAATCTGCAACGTGCTGTGGGGGCCCGATGAAGTCATGATTGCGTTTGTCGCCCGTGAGGATCGAGTAGAGATCCTTGAGCGTTATCTCCTCTTCGCGGCCCTGGATCTGCTCTCCAGCGGAGCGAAAATCAGTCCTGGGTTGCGCGATGGTAGGGATGCCGGATTGGGCCACGGTGGCGTCCGCTCCGAGCCCGGTGAAATCCACTGTGCCTTCGCGGGTAGGATCGGCGAAGTACTCCTGAAGGAAGTCCAGGACCTGCTGGTCAGTGATGAGGCTGTCCAGCTCCCGGAGGCGTTCCAAGGCTTCCTCGCGGGTGTCCGCCACAACGGGTGAAATGGCTTGGTAGACGTAGATTTCGTCAGGATCTCGGCCGAACGTCGCGGCTTGGGACCGGACTGAATCCCTGTACGTACGTGCTTGGGGGATGTCCGGATGGCTTGCGAACAGGGCATTGGCAAACTTCGCGCCCAGTTTCTGGCCAGGGACGGAAGTTCCCGCTTGGGCCAGCAAGGGGGAGTGCTGTGGGGAAGGGCCGATGTTGAGTGGACCGGCAACCTTGAAAAACTCTCCGCCATAGTCAAGCCGGCTGAGCTTGTTGCGGTCAAAGAACTGCCCGGCTTCCTTGTTGTAGAGGAAAGCGTCCGGGTCCCAGGAATTCCAAAGCCCCTGCGTGACCTCAACAAACTCTTCGGCGCGCCGGTAACGGAGGCTGTGGTCGAAATGCTCATCAGCGCTGAAGTTGGCGGCCGTGCTGTTGGTGAGGTCGCGGGTAGTGACGATGTTCCAGCCGACGCGTCCACCGCTGATGTGGTCCGCCGTAAGGGCCGCCCGCGCAAAGTTGAACGGCTCATCGTAAGAGGTGGACGACGTGGCGATCAAGCCGATGTTGCTGGTGACCGCGCCGAGGGCCGTGACCAAGCCGATAGGGTCGAAGCGATTGAGGATGCCTGGGTTGGATGTCTCGTCGATCGCGAGGGAGTCGCCCAGGAAAATGGCATCAAACTTGGCCTTTTCCGCGATTCCGGCCAGCTCCACCTGATGCCTGAAATCGATGCTGGCCTGAGGGAAAGCCGTTTCGTGGCGCCATGAAGCCAGATGGATGCCCGTGCCCACAAGGTAGGCGAAGAAATGGATCTGTTGGCGTTCGCTGATGAGTGTCTGGTTCATGGCCCTGTTCCTGAATATTCGAAGGGTGCCCGCAACAAGGCAGGCACCCTGCAAACAGCTACTTGGTCTTCTTGATGGCTTCTTCTTCAGCTGTGAGGACTTCCTGAAGTTTGGCCGCAGTCCAATCGGCCTTGAACTGAAGGTTGCCGTCATTGAGCTTGGTCACCGAGGCTTCCACCTCGGGGGAGTGGTAGGCATCCACGATCTTCTTCCACGTGGGATCGTCCTTGCGGTCAGCCTTCACCACGAAGCCGTTGATGTAGGGAGCCAGGGATTCCGAATTCAGGTCTTCCTTGAAGATGATCTTCTCGTCCCCCAAGCCGCCCTTCTGGGCCTGCGTGTTATTGACGACGGCGGCATCCGTGGTTCCCTTCAGCGCGTTCACCGTCTGGTTGCTGTCCACCGGGACAACCTTGATCTTGCTCGAGGTGATCTCAGCCGGGGTGGACAGGGAGTTGCCGCCATCCTTGAGCTGCAGCAAACCTGCGGTCTGGAGGTTCAGCAGGGCGCGGGCCTGGTTGGTGGGGTTGTTGGGAATAGCAACCTCGGCATCGGCCGGGAGCTCCTCAACAGACTTGAACTTCTCCGAGTAGAGCGCCAGTGGGTACACCGCAGTGGCTCCAACCGGGACCAGCGTGCCGTTGCTGTTGACGTTGAACTGTGACAAGTACTTCAAGTGCTGGAACAGGTTGATGTCCACCTGGCCCTGCTGCGTTGCGGTGTTGATCTGCGCGCCGTCGGTGAAGTTCTTGACCTCAAGATCGATGCCCTGGTCCTTCAGCTTGTTCTTCAGGAGGGTCCAGTGTTCCTCGGCGCCGTCGTCCACACCGATAACCACCTTGGTGCTCGCAGCGGTTGATGAGCCACTTGAGGCACCCCCGCAAGCCGAGAGGGATAGGGCGGCAATCAGGCCGACGGCGGCAACTAACAGGCGGTTCTTCATGATGCGTCTCCGTACAAAGGGTATTGATGCGAAATGGAAGGTACGGGGTGTTCCCCCTGCCTCACGCTAGGCAGTTGCCGCGGTGAGAATCGAACGTCTTCGCAACACTCCGACGCGCATCGTCAAGGAAAGAAACCGCGGGTCACAGGGGGTCATTGGGTTGGATACGAGGGCTGGGGCGCTGTTGGAATGGGCATCCAATCAACCCAAAAGGAGGCTCCGGTGAGCGCGATCGTTTCGCTGCGCGGCGTCAGCAAAGTGTTCCCGGTTCAAGGCAGCAACCGCGCCCAAGGAAGCAAACACGCGGAACCAGTACTCGCCGTGGATAACGTCACCCTGGACGTTGAAGAGGGCACAGTCGTCGGTATCGTCGGCTACTCAGGCGCTGGAAAATCCACGCTGGTGAGGCTGCTCAACGGCTTGGAACGTGCCACGGAAGGGCAGGTCCTCGTCAAGGGGCAGGACATCTCCGCCCTGCCCGAAGGCCAGTTGCGCAAAGTCCGCTCCGGCATCGGCATGATCTTCCAGCAGTTCAATCTCCTGAAGTCCCGCACCGTATTCGGGAACGTCGCCTATCCGTTGAAAGTAGCGGGCTGGCCCAAGGAGAAGATCAAGCCCCGCGTCGACGAACTGCTGGAATTCGTAGGGATCGCAGACAAAGCCGGCTCTTACCCCCGGCGTCTTTCCGGAGGCCAACAGCAACGCGTGGGAATTGCCCGCGCGCTGGCCAACGCTCCGGACATCCTGCTCGCCGACGAAGCTACAAGCGCCCTGGACCCTGAGACCACCAGGGATGTCCTCCGCCTCCTCCGACGCATCAACAAAGAACTCGGCACCACAGTTGTAGTCATCACCCACGAAATGCACGTGGTTCGCGAAATCTGCGACACCGTGGTGATGATGGAATCCGGCCGCGTGGTGGAAGCCGGACCCACCTACTCGGTGTTCGCTGACCCCCAAAGCAGTTCCACCCAACGCTTCGTCTCCACGGCCGTGCATGGCACCCCGGAAGCGGACACGGTTAGCCGCCTTGCCGCAGCGCATCCAGGCCGGCTCGTATCCATTGGCATCTCCGAAGCTGCGCCCACCCCGCTCGTGGCCGCCACTTTCGAACGGCAGGGCGTGGGATCCAGCGTCGTCTTCGGTGGCGTCACCGAGATCCAGAACAAGATCCTGGGAACACTCACCTACGAGCTCACAGGCAGCGACGCCGCCATTGACGCTGCGCTCGCCGACTTAGGCAACGTCACCGCCGTCGAACGCCAAATTCCGACGGCGGCAGCTGCCGTCAGCGCCTTACCGCACCTGCCAGCCCCCGTCCCAGCGAACGCCGGAGAATAGCCATGACCGACTGGACAACGCTCCTGCCCGTCCTGGGCGAATCCTTCCAGCAGACCATCTACATGGTGGTTATCACTGTCCTGCTCAGTGGCGCCGCCGGCCTCGCACTGGGCGTCACCCTCTACGCCACCCGTCCGGGAAACCTGTTCGCGAACAAAGCAGTTTTCTCGGTCCTGAATTTCGTGGTCAACGTCATCCGGCCCATCCCGTTCATCATCTTCATCACGGCCATTGCGCCTTTGACCCTGATCATCATGGGCACCACCATAGGCACCACGGCGGCCATCCTTCCCATGGCGCTGATGGCAGGCGTGGTCATTGGTCGGGTAGTGGAACAGAACCTGGTGGCATCCGATCCCGGGGTTGTAGAAGCCGCGCGTGCTGTGGGCGACAGCCGGCTGCACATCCTCTGGTCAGTGGTCATTCCCGAGTCCTTGGCACCGCTGATCCTTGGCTACACGTTCATGATCATCGCCATCGTGGACATGTCAGCCATGGCGGGCTACATCGGCGGCGGCGGCTTGGGCAACTTCGCCATCATGTACGGGTACCAGCAGTTCAATTGGGAAGTCACGCTGGTGACCGTCCTGATCATCATCGTCATGGTGCAGGCCGCTCAGTTGCTGGGTAACTTCCTCGCCCAGCGCATCCTTCGCCGCTAACTCTGTGTCAGGAGAACCACAATGCCTATCGAATTCCTCGGTATGGGTGCCGGCAATGATTCCACGGAAACTTCGCCGGCCACCACGTCCTTTTTCGACCCTGACTACGCTGCACGCATTGCCAGGATCCACGAGGACAACAACTGGGACCACGTCCTGTTCGCCTACAACTCCACTACGCAGGATCCCTCCATTCATGCTGCGTGGGTTGCGGCAAACACAGAACGGATCCAGCTGCGGTTGGCGCACCGTCCCAACGTTTCTCACCCCACGTTTGCGGCCCGGTCCTTCCTGACGCTGGACCACATCGCGCAAGGCCGGTTGACCGTGCACTTCATCACGGGCGGAAGCCAGGCAGACCAGGCCCGCGAAGGCGACTTCCTTGCCAAAGACGCACGATACGGCCGGACGCAGGAGTACATGCAGATCGTGCGACGGGCGTGGTCTGGAGAGTCGTTTGATTGGTCCGGCGAGCACTACAGATTCGAGAACTTCGCCAGCGGTTTGGGGTCTTTCAAGGGCAAGCCGCCCGGGATTTCGTTTGGTGGGTCCTCCGAAGCGGCCTGGGCTGTGGGCGCCGCTGAGGCGGATATCTATGCGCTCTTCGGAGAACCGCTAGCCGATGCCGCCGGCCAGCAGGAGCAGATCCTTTCGCGGGCTGCGTCGCTCGGGCGCCGCGAGCCGTTGCGCTGGCAGATAGCCTTCCGGCCCATCGTTGCCGCAACGGACGAGCTGGCTTGGGAGAAGGCCCATGCCGTCCTTGCCAGGCTCGAGTCCCGCCGGGACAACGGCGAGGTTATCGACCCCGTCCGCCACTACAATCAGAAACCCGAAGCCGCTGGTACCCAGCGGCTCCTGGCCGCAGCGGAACGCGGAGACCTCCACGACCGGGCCCTCTGGACGGCCCTTGCTAAGGCCGCGGGTGGTGGAGGTGGAAGCGCGACGGCGTTGGTGGGCTCCTACGACACCGTCACGCAGGCGATTCTGGACTATCACGAGCTCGGCTTCGAAATTTTCGGTCTCCGCGGCTACGACTTCATCCCGGATGCCCTTGAGTTCGGCCAGCACGTGATCCCGCAGCTGAAACAGGAAGTAGCGCACCGGGAGCAGGGCCGGACCGCCGAGGAACTCCGGGCAGGCCAGGCAGCGGCGCGCGCACGCGTGTTGGCTGACGCCTTCTGACCCTCTTTGAGTGGCCTCCGGGCCCAAACCAACCCTTTGTGGTTGTTTTCGATCACCCGCAGAGGCAAAACAGGTCAGGAAGGAACGCGATGAACGGCCCGGGAAGCCACTCTAAACGTTCCGCCCTCTGGCTTTGCCTGGGCGCAGGATTCATCACTCTGCTGGACCAGTCAATGTTCGTGCTGGCGGTTCCCGCGATGTCCGTCTCGCTTCACGCCGATTCAGGCTCTGTGCAATGGATCCTGGCGAGCTATTCACTGGCGTTTGGTGTTGCGCTGGTTCCCGCGGGCAGGCTGGGTGACATTGTCGGCCGGAGAACCCTCTTCATCGCAGGCATTGCCGTCTTCGGGGCATCGAGCCTGCTGGGCGGCCTGGCCACGGACCCATCGCTGGTCATCGTCGCCAGGCTCCTGCAGGGGCTCGGGGCGGGAACCCTGAATCCGCAAGTGCTTGGCCTCCTGCAGGACATCTACTCCGGGCCTGACCGCGCCAAAGCACTGGGTGCGTACGCTGCCGCCGGCGGTTCCGCTGCGGTCTGCGGCCCGCTGATCGGCGGACTCGTCCTCTCACTGGGAGACCCGTCGATCGGCTGGCGGGTCCTGTTCCTCGCGAATGTTCCCTTGGTGCTGGTCCTGGTTCCGCTGGCCTTCCGGCTCCTGCCCCGGCCGGCCAGCAAAGACCCGGAAAAGGGCACGACGAAGCCCTCCATCGATGTGCCGGGTGCGCTGTTGCTCGGCGGAGTGGTGATCGCCTCGCTCATCCCGACAATTTACGATTCACGCACTATTGCCGTGACGTCGCTGGCGATCGGCGGGAGTGCGCTCCTCGCCTTCGCCGGCTGGGAAATCCTCTACCACCGGCGCGGACGAACCCCCTTGCTCAGTGCCGCGCTGATGAAATCCAGGGGCTATGCCTTAGGCACTGTGGTGGCGCTCTGCCAGTTCGGTGTCGGTGCCGGAATGGCCGCTGTCACGGCGTTCTACTTCCTTGCCGGGAGCGGGATGGCTCCTTTGGCAGCTGCAGCCATCCTCGCGCCGCAAGCAGCCGGAATGCTGTTGGCGTCCAGCTTCAGTTGGCGCTTCGTCGCCCGATACGGGCGTCTTGGGATCGTCTTCGCGCTCGTGGGCAGTCTGGCCTGCTTGGTAACCAAGGACCTCTTCGTGCAGGGGTTCGACGGCGGGACAGCGGCCCTTGCCGTGGCCGCCGTCGGGCTTTTCCAAGGAGTGGCGACCGGCCTGGTGGTTGCACCGAACCAGACCCTCACCCTCGCGAATGCACCCGTGGGCGCCGCCGGCGTAGCAGCGGGTTTTTACCAACTCAGCCAAAGATTCGCGGCAGCGCTTTGCTCAGCCGCGGCGGCAGGCATGTTCCTGGATGCGCACCGAGCAGCCACTGGCGAAGCGTCAAAGGACGCCTTCCACCAAGGCATCGTCATGTGCTGCATTCTGCTTGGCGCCGCCTTGCTTGCCGGCGGACTCGACTGGCTGCGTGAGGCGCGGGACCGCAGAGACACAAGTGCCGCCGTCGTGACTTCCGGAAAGGAAGCCCCGACGGCGGCGGCAGTACATAAGCCGGAAGGCCCGACGGCGGCAGGTACTCAGCGTTCGGAAGCCACCGAAGCGGTTGACGCCTGAGCTGTTGCGACCGGCACTGCCGGTTCGACGGCGGGGGCTGTTTCACTGGGCGCAACCGTGGGACGCGTGGTGGGGACGCCGGCGTCGCGCAGGGCCGGGAACCCTCCATCCACGTGGACTGCGTTGGCATAGCCGAGGACCTTGAGCTTCTGCGCTACGGGACGTGAGCCGTTCACGGAGCCGCAGAACACCACGATTTTCTGGTCCGTTCCGCTGACCTGCGCCAAACGATGGGCGGATTCCGGGTTGAAGTCCTCCTCAACATGCTCGCGGTTGACCACCACGGCACCAGGAACCGCGCCGGTGCTGGCACGGCCGCCTTCGCTGCGGACATCGATCAGTAGGGCGCCCTCTTCGATGAGCTTTGCCGCTTCATCAGCGGTGATCAGCTGGGTATCCTGCACTTCGGTTTCGATGGACATACTGCTCCTTTATGGGTGAGTGGAAATCGGAAACTAGAGACCCCAGGCCTCGGCGAGCAGTTGGTAGGAGCTCTGCCGGTCGGCGGGGTGGTGGGCAGTAGTGCTGATCAGGAGTTCCTGGGCCCCAGTTGCGCGTTGCAGCGTGCGTAGCTTGTGACTGACTTGGTGGGGGTCGCCCACAAAGCGGGTATCCACTCGGTCTTTGATCAGCTCCTCGGCTTCCGCGTCCAAGGGAAGATCCAGTGCATCGTCGGGCGAAGGGTAGGGGATGGCGCCCTGGCCGCTGCGGATACCGTAAACCCATTGGGCGTAGCCGCGGGCCAAGCGCTGAGCCTGGTGTTCGTTTGGGGCCACCAAGACGTCTGCCGAGGCGATCACATACGGTTCCTGCAAGGCGGCGGACGGTTCGAAGTGGGCCCGGTATTCAGCGATGGAATCCAGCACCCCTGCCGGTGCTACGTGGTAATTCGCGCCGAAGGGAAGACCCAGCTTGCCAGCGAGCCGGGCACTAGGTCCGGCGGTTGAGCCGTGGATCCAGAACTGCGGCGCCTGGCCAAGGGCAGGTGTTGCCGTGACTTCCTCGCCGTGCTTCGTCCTGTAGTCGCCGGTGAAAAACCCGATGATGTCCTGCACGTCGTTCTCGAAATTGTCCGTGTCCCCGGGGAAACGACCCAGCAATTCAGCTTGCAGTCGGAACTTCCTGGGAAGGACGGCGCCGAAGATAGGGCGCGGGGAAGGGATCAGCAGACCGTCAATCACTCGGTCGCCGGAAGCGGCCACGTCCGCTGCAAACACCACCCCAGGCGCCGGTTCGCTGGGCGACTTGGGCGGCCCGGAGCGACCAAAGCCGAGGTCCAAACGGTCAGGGAAGACCGCGGCGAGCGTTCCGATGCTCTCCGCAATCTGAAGCGGCTTGTAGTTTCCCAGCAGGGTGGCCGCGGTACCCACTCGGATGGTTTTGGTGGCCGACGCCACCAGGCCGGCGAGGATGTGTGGAGCAGAACCAGCAACACCGGTATTGAGGTGGTGCTCGGCCAACCAGTACCGCGAATAGCCGGAAGCCTCTGTGGCGGCGGCAAGGTTAAGGGTGCTGCGCAAAGCCTCGCCTGGGGTCTGCCCGGCTGACACCGGACTTAGGTCAAGGACGGACAGGGGAGTAACTGAAGGCTTCGGCATGGCACGACACTACGGAGCGCAATGCGTCAGCCAAAGCGGATCCGTCACCCCGCTCAACGGGGGTAAATCCAGCGAAATCCGGCGAAACGGACCGTCATAAGGACCGCCGGTTACGAACCTGTGACCCCTGCATCTTTGCTGAGTCTCCTGTACAAATCCGAACATTTCCCACCGAATTCTCACAGTCATTTCTTGTCAAACTCTTGACTGGGTGATTGAGGCGCTGGTAAACCTTGTTGGCGGAAAGCGTTTTCTCACATTGCTGCGCACCAACCCCTCGTCTCGATGGGCTGACTGCATGGCGTGTGTGAAACGTTCCAATCCGGTCGTGCAGATCCTCTGCCGCCCAGCATCAAAGGAGATGTTCTTTGGCTTACCCCTCGAAATGTTCTTACCGCAGTACCCGTGGCCGCGCATGGAAGGCTGTCCCCCTGGCGGCCTCTGCTTCACTCGCCGCTGCCGCCATCGCGTTGACGGGCGTCCCCCTCGCTCAAGCAGCCCCCGCCCAAATCCCGCAAGCAGCGCAAGCCGGCCTCCCCGGCGTCGTGCCTGCCGCGAAGGCTCCATCCACCCTTAAGCGGCAGGTGGAGAACCTGGACCGGGCGCCGGTTGCTGTCCTGACGGATCAGGGCGTCACGCTGAGCTGGCGCATGCTCGGCCTGGACAAGGACAGCGTCGGCTTCCAAGTCCTGCGCGACGGCGTAAATATCACCCCGGAACCCATCCGAAATGCCACAATGTTCGTGGACCCGGATGGAACGGCGGAGTCCAACTATGTCATTAAAACCGTCGGCAATGGGCAAGGCGAGGACAAGCTGAGCGAAGCCGTCACGCCGCTGGCGCAGAACTATATGGCCATCAAGCTGGACAAACCGGCCGATGGAGTGACCCCTGACGGGAAGCCCTATACCTACTCCGCCAACGATGCGACCGTCGCGGACCTCGACGGTGACGGAAAGTACGAGGTTATTCAAACTTGGGCACCGTCCAACGCTAAGGACAACTCCCAGTCCGGATACACGGGCAACGTCTACGTGGACGCCTACAAGCTCGATGGCAGCAAGCTGTGGCGCATTGACCTGGGCCGCAACATCCGCGCCGGCGCACATTACACCCAGGTTTTGGCCTACGACTTCGACGGCGATGGCAAGGCTGAGGTTTCCCTCAAGACAGCGGACGGCACCCGCGATGCCGCCGGAACGGTCATCGGGAACGCCGACGCCGACTTCCGCAACAGTGCTGGTTACATCCTTTCCGGTCCGGAATTCCTGACCGTCTTCAAGGGCGAAACCGGCACCATCATGGACACCGTGGCCTACGAGCCCCCGCGTGGCGCTGTCGCCGGCTGGGGCGACAACTACGGAAATCGCGTAGATCGCTTCCTGGCCGGAGTGGCCTATCTCGACGGTGAGCATCCATCCATGATGGTCAGCCGCGGCTACTACACGCGCACCGTCCTGGTCACCTACGATCTGGTGGACGGCAAGCTCGTGAAGCGCTGGACCTTCGATTCGAACCTTGCCGGGGACGAATACAAGGGGCAGGGTAACCACAACATGTCCGTTGCTGACGTGGACCAGGACGGCAAGGACGAGTTCATCTTCGGTTCCATGACCATCGACGACAATGGCCAGCCTCTTTACAACACCAAGCTTGGCCACGGCGATGCCATACACACCAGCGACTTGGACCCGTCCAGGCCTGGGCTGGAGACGTTCGCCGTCCACGAGAGCATGAGCCAGAGCGGCAACCGTGGAGCAACATTCCGCGATGCCGCCACCGGTGAAGTCATCTGGAGCATCCCGGCGGCCAGGGACACCGGTCGCGGTGCAGCAGGTGACATCGATCCCCGCTATGCCGGGGCGGAAGGATGGGCTGTCGGAGGTACGGCCGCGTGGGACTCACCGGTTGGCCAGTTGGTATCGGCCAAGGGCGAGCTGATCGCCGGGAAGATCCCCGCCGCGAACTTCCTGGCATGGTGGGATGGTGACCTGCTCCGGGAAATTGTGGACCACGACTATGACGCAACGTTGTCCCGCGGCGTTCCCACCATCTCCAAATGGAACTGGGAAACCGAGTCCAGCGATCGGCTCCTGACTGCCGAAGGTGCACGCAGTAACAACACCACCAAGGGCAACCCGTCAATCCAAGCGGACATCCTGGGTGACTGGCGCGAGGAGATCGCCTGGCCGTCCGCCGACAGCAGCGAGTTGCGGATCTACACCACCACGGCTCCCACCGAGGTTCGCCTGCGGACCCTGATGCATGACACGGTCTACCGCACAGCTGTGGCCCGCGAAAACGTCGCCTACAACCAGCCTCCGCACCCGAGCTTCTTCATTGGTGAGGGCATGCAGGCTCCGGCGATTCCCGACGTCGTCTATACAGGGACCAAGAAGTAGCCGGTTCCCTGCTGCCGAAGGCCTTTTAAGAACAGAGCGCTTAACAAGTGAGTCCCGCCCGGGTCGCGTTGAAACCGGGCGGCACTCGATGTTGGGCTTAGCGCTGTCCTGGCAACCAGCCGCTCTGGGGCGGTATGAAGCCTGGGCCGCGCTCCTCGTCTTTCTGCCGTTCGGCGGCGCTGCGGGTGTCGCTGTCGGCGGTTTCGTCGGAATCGCCTTCAAGGTCCACCAACCCGTTGGTTTGGTCAAAGACGTGGGTGACGGGATCGACGATCGGTGGCGAATCCGAGGTGGGGGTGCCGGAAGCGCCGGTGGCGGCAGCCGCGCCGGTTGCCGTGCCGGCAGTGCTGCCCGTGGTGGTTGACCCTGTGGTCCCGACGCCGGTCTCCGGTGCCTGCTTCTCGATGTACTCCTTGAACTTCTTCAAGTCTGACTCAGCCTGCCTTTCAACAATGTGCAACTTGTCTCCCAGGAATTCGAGGACGCCGTGCGGTTCGTATTCCAAGGACAGATGCAGTGACGTCTGGCTGGGGCCCGCCTCCTTGAAATCAACCCAGCCGGCATTCTTGGCACCCTCGACGGCGGCCCAAGCCACAGCGCGGTCCACGTCCTGCTGAACGATTTTGGCTTCCCAGCGGCGATGGACGCCCGCGATTTCGGCCACCCATTCCAGCCTGTCGTCGCTGAGCCGTGTCACGCGTTCCACCCCGCCCATGAAGTGCGGAAACTCCTCGAACTTGGTCCACTGCCTGTAGGCCGTACTGACCGGAACGTTGACCATGATGGTCTTGTTCACTTTCGTGGTCATCATGTCCTCCTACTCGATATTGATCAGCATACTTACATTATCGAGCTTTGTGGAGGGTAATAACAGGTCCAGGCGGGGGTGCAGAAGCAGAAGCTAGGAGATCACCCGGCCATTCTGGATGAGGTACTCAAGGTGCTCGGAAATGTCGGCCAGCACGGAAATATCCGCCACAGGGTCGGCCCCAAGGACCAGCATGTCGGCATCCGCCCCAGGCGAGATCACGCCAAGTTCACCTTCGCGCTCAAGCAGCAAAGCCGCCGTCGTGGTTGCAGAGCGAATGGCGTCAATAGCTGGCTGGACCTTACCGAGCAGCCTGAACTGCTCGTTCTGGTGGCGGTGCATCCCGCCCAGGAGGTCGGAGCCGAAGGCCATTTTGACGCCCGCTTCGTGGGCGCGGGCGATCGCTTCAAGTCCGCTGGTGAGTACTGAATCGACTTTTGCCCACATTTCCTCCGTGAGGCCGAATTCCTTACCCTCTTCCTTTAACGCCCAGTAGGTGACAAGGGTGGGGACCAGGAAAGCGTCCTTTTCCAGGAACAGCTTGAGGCTCTCATCGTCCAAGAGGTTGCCGTGTTCGATCGAGCGGACGCCTGCTTCCAGGGCGCGGTTGATGGCTCGGGCGGTGTAGGCGTGGGCCGCAACGTAGCGGTTGGCGGCTTGGGCCTCTTCCACTGCGGCGCGCATCTCTTCCATGGAGTACTGGGTGGAGTCGATGCGGTCCGTGGGAGAGGAGACGCCGCCGGACGCCATGATTTTGATGTGGTGGGCGCCCTTGCGGATCTCGTCGCGAGCGGCCGCGCGGACCGCATCCACGCCGTCGGCCACACGGCCGATGCCGCAACAGCCGCGTCCGTTGGGATCATGGTCTTCGCCGGGCAAGCGCATGTCGCCGTGACCGCCGGTCTGGCTGAGCGCGTGACCGCAGAAGTGGATCTTCGGACCCTCGAGCAGACCTTCTTCCTGAGCCATGGCCAGCCCAAAATCGGCGCCGGACAGATCGCGGACAGTCGTGAAGCCGCGACGCAGCATCTGTCCCATGATCCGTGCGGTCTGCGCATAAACGTAGGACGCCGGCGTGTAGGTGAGCGAACGGAAATCGGCGCTGGACGCCACCACGTGGACGTGCGCATCGATCAGGCCGGGGATGACGAACTTTCCGGTGCCGTCAATGACCCGCGCGCCGGAGGGCATCTCGGCGTTCGGCCCGACACTGCTGATCTTCCCGTCAACGCTTACGACGTCGGCAGTGGAGTAGGTGCCCGCCTCGACGTCCAGGACGCTCGCGTTGCGGATGACCAACGGGATGGTTTCTGGGGTGGTGCTCACGTTAAACGGTGTCCTTCGCGGGGGCTTCGGGGGCTTCGGTGACTTCTGTGGGGTGCGCTTCAAAGGCCTGAACCAGCTCAGCCCGGTTCGCGTTGATGACGTCGACGGCGGATTCCACACTTTCCTGCGTGTACTTGCCTTCTGCATCCAGGAGTGCGAGAACGCCCACAACGTTGTGCTGTTGGTCGAGGACGGGCACGTTGATGACGGCGCCGCAGCCCAGTTGCTGGATGAGTCCGGAGTCTGAAAAGACTTCCCGGAGGGCTTCCAGGTTGGCCGCGAGGAAAGGCTCCTTGTCCTCGATGACCGTCCCCAACCAGCCGGGCGAGATCTCTACGGTCTTCTCGCCGCCCACCGGGTATTCGGCCGGATGGCTGGTGAAGAGTCGCTTGAGGCTGGAGCGTTTCGGAATCCACTGCAGCGCCGTGAAGAGAATGACTCCTGGTTCCTTCTGCATTGCGTCGAAGGTTTGCTGGAAAACTACGTCGGTCTTCATGGTGTTCACTTACTTCCTGCCGCTGCCGGATCATGCTCGGCGCGGGCGTTGATGTCTTCCAGCGACTTCCCCGCTGTGGACGCGCCGAAGATGACCACGCCAAGGACGCCGATGGTCAGCACTACCGTGGTCATGGTGAACACTCCACCGAAGCCAAGGGAAGCGGCGAAGATGCCGATGATGGATGGAGCCAGGATGCTGCCGATACGGCCCACCGCGCTGGCCAGGCCAACACCCGTGGCACGCATCCAGGTGGGGAAGAGCTCCGGAGTGTAGGCGTAGACGCCGGCGTAGGTTCCGTTGAGGAAGAAGGACAATGTTGCGGCCGCCACCAGGATCATGCCGGAATCGTTGGATTGGCTCAGCCAGAAGGCGCTGATGGCGGATCCCGCCAGGTACAGGGCGATGGTGTTCTTGCGGTCAATCCGGTCACACAACCATGCGGCGGAGAAGTAGCCCGGGATCTGGGCCAGATAAATCAGTATCGAGAACTCGAAGCTCTTGGTGATGGTGATGCCGCGGCCTACAAGGAGAGTGGGAATCCAGGAGAAGAAGCCGTAGTAGGAGAACGTGATGACGAACCAGATCAACCAGATCACCGCAGTGCGACGGCGCATGGCCCTGGACCACATGAATTTGAGGGCATTCCAGATGCTGATTTTCTGCTCGTGCTTGGTGATCTCTTCCTCGGCTGGCGGCAGGGCGGCGAGTGGTTTGCCGGTGGCCTTTACAACGCTTTGCTCAAAGCGATCCACCACTTCCGTGGCCTCTGCAATGCGACCGCGGCTGATGAGATACCGGGGGGATTCCGGCAGGCTGCGTCGCCACCAGAGAAGGAGAAGGATGGGAATTGCAGTGATGACCTGCGCCCAGCGCCAGCCGTCCTCGCCCAGTGGGACAACGAAGCGCCCGATGAGGGCGGCACCCACGAAGCCGAAGGAGAAGAAGCCGGCGAGGGTTCCGATGAACCAGCCTCGACGCTTCGGGGGAATGAACTCGGAGAGGAACGGTGCAATGATCACGCTTTCAGCGCCTGCACCCAAACCTGCAAAGATCCGTGCAATGAGGAAGATTTCAAAGTTGGGGGCCATGGCGGCCACCACTGACATGAGGCAGTAGAAGGCCAGTGCCCAGAGCATGACCTTCTTGCGGCCAAAGCGGTCGCCCATCCAGCCAGCCAGGATCGCGCCGAAGAAGAAGCCGAGCGGGGCTGCCGAGCCAACCAATCCAAGGCTCGCGGTGCTGAGGCCCCACAGTTCCTGGATGCGCGGGAGCAGGAAGGCGACCACTGCCCCGTCCATACCGTCGAACGAGTAGCCGAGGCCTCCAATGAGGAGAAGCTTGTAGTGTGGTCGACTGAGAGCCAGACGATCCAAGCGTGCTGTGAGAGACATGGTGATTCCTGCCAAAGTGGGCCAAGTTGTACATTTTTAGGAATATGCACGGATCTGTGCAGAAGTGATGTATCGAAGGTACGGCCAAAGTGTGAGGTAGGTCAATAGGTGGAAGAAGATTTCGACTCGTCAACGCTGACCGAGTGGCTGGACAGTCGTGTCCAAGGACGCAAGCTCGCAGCCCGCCAATTGCAGGTGATTGGCATCCTCCGCTCCCAGCCCCGGCTTGCGTCATATGGCTCCGTCAGTGACATCGCCGCAGTGGCCGCCTCGAATGCCTCCACCGTGACCCGAACCGCGCAAACACTGGGGTTCAAGGGCTGGGCAGACTTCCAATTCGAGCTAAGATCCCGGTTCCTGGCGTCACTGAGCGCCGTGGAAGTTGCCGCCGAACACAATGGCCACATCAGCAGTCCTGCACAAGCTGCGGTGTCCACTGACCGGGCCAATCTGGCCCATTTTGAGCGCACCTTGGACGCCGACACGCTTCACAATATTGCGAAGGCAATCGCTGGTGCGCGGCAAACTTTCATCGTCGCGGCAGGAAGCTACGCCATCCCCGGCAAGGCGCTGGAGCACAACGCAATCATCGCCGGATACAACGTCCGGCTCCTCGATGCCGACGTCGCCGCCCTCACCAATGCGATTGCACGGCTCGGTGCGGAGGACCTGGTCATTGCCATCAGTCTCTGGCGGGTCTATGACAGCACCATGCGGGCCGTCGATATCGCCCACAATCTGGGCACGCCCATCGTTTCCATCACCGACAGTGCCGGCTCGCCGGTGGCCGTGCACGCTGACCACAGGATTGTGGTGCCCACGGAGGGTGCCGGTTTCTTCCCATCCCTGACAGGTGCGGTGGCTGCGGTCCAGGCGATCGCCGTCGAGCTTGCCTCCTTGGACCGCGAACGCTCCAACCAGAACATCGCCGCCTCGGAGCGGACCTGGGATCAGATGCGTATCATGCATCCCCGCTCAAGTTCCTAACGCGGGGCCATTGACTTAGCCCGCGAGTCGGCGATATCGTACAACCAAATGGTTGTAGATCAGCTCAAGACAAGGCCCTCGGACGCCGAAAGCGACCGCCTGTTCCACGCGTTGGCAGATGCGACGCGCAGGGACATCGTGGCCCGGGTGACGGCGGGGGAGTACTCGGTCTCCGGGCTCGCCGCGCTCTACACCATGAGTTTCGCGGCCGTGCAAAAGCATGTCGCGGTCCTGGAACGGGCCTCCCTGGTCACCAAGGAAAAGCGTGGGAGGGAGCAGATCGTGCGGGGGAACCATGAAGGATTACAGAAAGCCCGCCATCTGCTGGATCAACTTGAAATGATCTGGCGGCAACGCGCCGGCCGGATTGCGGACATACTCGCCGAAGATGATGAAAGGGATCTGCCATGACTGTTGTGAGCGTAAACAAGGATGTCGAGGCTCTGAGCTTCAGCATTGTTTCTGAATTCGATGCCGACGTGAAACGCGTCTGGAGGATCTGGGAAGACCCCCGGCAGCTTGAGCGTTGGTGGGGTCCGCCGACTTGGCCGGCCACTTTTGAGACGCATGAATTCACCGTTGGCGGGAAGGCCGCCTACTACATGACCGGACCGGACGGCACCAAGGCGCGGGGTTGGTGGAAGTTCACCGCCATCAACGCCCCGGACCACCTGGAATTCGACGACGGCTTCGCAGATGAGCAGGGCGAGCCCGTAAATGACCTGGGCATCACGCACGCCACCGTGAAGCTTGAACCCCTGGAGAACCGCACCCGGATGACCATCACCTCCACCTTCGACTCCGAGGAGCAGATGCAGAAGATGGTCGAGATGGGCATGGAAGAAGGAATGCGGGAGGCGGCCGAGCAGATCGACGCCGTCCTTAAGGAATCAGCCAACGCCTGACGACTGGAACACCAGCAAAAAGATGCCGACGACAGCGGGTACCTCCCGCCGTCGTCGGCGTATGGTTAAGTCCCGGCTGCCTCTCGAAACGGACCAGTGTCATGGCGCGATTGATCATCATTGGCCCTCCGGGATCCGGTAAAGGCACGCAGGCGGAGCACATCGCGCGGCATTTTGGGATCCCTGCCATTTCTACTGGTGAGCTGTTCCGCGCCCACGTCCGCGACAAGACGGAGTTGGGTGCTGAAGCCAGCGGATATATGGATCGCGGCGAGTTCGTGCCGGACCACGTCACCACGGCAATGCTGAGAGTCCGGCTTGAAGAAGCGGATGCCGCGGCCGGTTTCCTCCTTGACGGCTATCCCAGGACCGTCATCCAGATTGGTGCGCTGGACGAGATACTCGCTGATCGGCAGCAAGCCCTTGAAGCGGTCCTCGAGCTAACCGGTTCCGATGATGAACTCATTGACCGGATGCTGCTCCGAGCACAGGAAGAGGGGCGCGCCGATGACACAGAACCCGTGATCCAACGCCGTCTGGAACTGTACCGGGACGAGACGCAAACAGTGCTGACGGCGTACTCGCACCGCGGGATTCTGCTCACCGTTGATGGATCAGGGCAACGGGAAATGATCACGAAGGCAGCGATTGCCGCGTTAGAGGGGGCGCTGAGGGGCTAGCCGCTGGCGGATTAGCCGCTGGCGGCAGTCGGACGCCCGGCAGGTGGCAGCTCAGCTGCAAGGGAGCGTAGATACCCGGCGAATCCTTCCGGGGCGCGGGCATGCGTCCGTCCCGATGTGAGAACTCGGATGCTGTCCGTAGCTGTCTCTTGGCCTCAAGCCTCATTCCGGGGCCCTCCGCTGCGAAGACTCCCCAGGCGCCTTTGTGTTGGCCTTCGGCTTCGACTCCGGCCTGGACTCTGGCCTGCGTGAGGATTGCAAGCGCATCGAGGTGCGGTTCGAGCACTCGTCCCGCAGCAATGTCCACGGCTGTGACGGAGGCCAGGAGCTCCCAGAGCTTGGCGGTGTTTCCCTCGCCCGGTTTTGGTGCTGTCCATCCAATATCCTCCGCGATGACCAGCAACGCCGCCACGTCCCCCACAGCGGCCCGCACTTTGTCGAGCACGGGTTCCAAAGCTTGCAGCTGCGCGGGCTCGGAACTGATGCGGACGGGCTGGGCCTCGGAATCGGTCATGAGAGCCAGCCTATTCTAAGGCGCCTTAGGGTCTTGCCATGTTGGGCGTACAGCGAACGACGGCGGGAGGTTCCCGCCGTCGTCCGCCTTGCTCTGTTTCTTGGTGCTAGATGATCAGGTTCATGGCGTTCCAGCCGGAGCCGACCAGGCCACGGGGAAGCCATCCTCCCTGGCCGTTGCTGGGGTAGAGCCACAGGGCGCCTCCGGCGTCACGGGCCAGGAGATCCACGTTGCCGTCACCGTTGAAATCACCGGGGCCCGCGATTGCGGTCATGGCGTTCCAGCCGTAGCCGACTTGGGTGGGACCAATTAGATCAGACGACACTCCCCAGTCATGCCGTGCCCAATGACCTCTGTAAGCCTGCAAGGCTCCGGCTCCGTCAACAGCCAGAAGATCCGGAACACCGTCCTTGGTGAAATCGCCGGGCCCCGTCATCGCCGTCAAAACCTGCCACCCGTTGCCCTTCCGGTCTGGGGAAAACCAGCCACCTTTGCCGTTGCCTCGGTAGAGCCAGAGATAGCTATCCGGGTCACGTGCCACCAAGTCCGCGTTTCCGTCCAAGTCGAGGTCCCCGACTGCCGTGATGGCACTCATCGAGTTCCACCCTTGACCCACATGGATTCTTCCGAACCAGCCGCCCCCGGGGTAGAGCCAGAGCGCGCCGTTGGCATCCTGTGCCAACACATCTGCTTTGCCGTCACCGTTGAAGTCCCCGGGGGCCACGATGGACGTCATCACATTCCAGCCGTGCCCAACCTGAATCCGTGGAAGCCAGCCACCGTTGCCTTGGCCCGGGTACAGCCATAAGTTCCCATTTCCATCGCGCGAAAGAACATCGGGCTTGAGGTCTCCATTAAAGTCGTGCCCGACCTTAGCCGCTTTGATCGTGATGCTGAGCAGTGGGGTTACGGCATCCGGGTTGTAGCCATTGATTGCTGCGATGCGGAAGGTGTAAGTGCCTGGAGTGGTGGGAACGCCGTGCAGCAACCCGCCATGATTTAGGGACTCCAGAGTGAGGCCTGGGGGTAGTACTCCGCTGGCGACTTTGAACTGAGGTACCAGCGACCCACTTGACGTCAGACTATGCGCGTACCGGACTCCCACTGTGCCTGTGCTCGGGGGAAGGCTGGATGTGATGGTAGGTGGAACGTTTTTGCCGTCTATGATCCGGATCTCAGCGGCACCTGAGTCGAGGACATAGATCTTGTTCGTGGCCTCGTTCACGGCCAGGTCAGCAGGGTTGTTGAAGCCCCGGACATCACCCAGGAGGTTTGCCTGCGAATCAAATACTGTTACTCGGTAACCGTAATGATCGGATGCATAGACTTTGCTGGTGGTTTCATTGACTGAAATGCTCTGATAAGTGGTTTGGGCGGCGGGGGTATTAGTAACTTTTAGTGTGGTTCCGTCGAGTGCCGTCAGATACTGGCCGCCTTGATCTGAGGCATAGACCACGTTGGCTTTGCGATTAATTGCCATGACGCTTGGGCGGGCATCTGTTCCAGTGGCGACCAGAGTTACGCCATTGGTTTGTCCATTGAGAACCGCAAATGCTTTGGTGGCCGGGCAGGCAAAGAAGACCTGCTGGGTAGCGCTATTCAATACCGCAGACTGTGCGACGCATCCGAGATCGATTGTGCTGAAAGTATGTTTAACTCCGTCGAGAACCGCGGTCTTGTTACTGACCCAGTCCGTGACAACGACCCTGTTCGTTGTCTCATCAACGACCATTGATTCAACAGCCAAGGGCGAAGGCAAAAGACTTGCTGTCCGAGTGGACCCGTCGATAACGGAGAGTCCTACGCCCCTGTGGCTAACATAGATTTTGTTGGTCTTGCTGTTAACGGCGAGAGCCGATGGGCGCGATGCGAGTGCGATTGTCGTCGTCATTTCAGATGCGCCGTCGATTACGGTGAGCACGTTGCTGCCGGCATGAGAGACGTATATCTTGTTGGTAATTTCATTGATGGCAATTTCCGCGGGAAACTCGGTAACAGCGATCGATTTCGCAGTCATGGTGTTTCCATCAATGACCATCACAGACTTGGCGGTGTAATTCGTCACGTAGATCTTGTTGGTCTTGGCATTCAACACTTCATCTATTGGCATGCTGCCTTTGAACTTTTGGTCAGTCAAGATGTCAGCTTGGGCCGACCCTGCTCCCACTCCGACGAGGACGGTCGCCGTCGTGAGCAAGACCAGAAGCCCGGCAGCAAGGCGCCTGCCAGCACCGACAAAAGACATGGATATACCCCGAGCGGCCAAGGCTCAACCCCCAATAATTGGATTCGCGACTATCGCTTCAACCAGCGAAGCCTACAGCCAGCCGTGCATCGAATGTGATCCGGGTCGCAATGTTTCATCGAGGCACGCCAGAGGTCCGGACCTTCAACGCACTCCACCCCCGCGAAAGTTCCCCTTGGTCCCAACATGAAGCCGCATCTTCACAGCTTTTGTCATGCCTGTCACATCCTCTTGTCATTAGTGGTGACAGATTCCGTAGCTTGGAAGGGTCAGCAGTCCCCGAGCTAGGAGAACCAATGCCGCAGTCAAACGAATCCGCCACCGTTCCCGCCGACTCACACAGCCCGCCAGGAACCAAGCCCGCCTTCCTGAGCAATCTCGGGGCAGACCTCCCTGCGTCGCTCGTCGTCTTTCTGGTAGCCCTTCCGCTTTCCCTCGGCATCGCCGCAGCCTCAGGTGCTCCCGTCATGGCGGGCCTCATCGCCGCGGCCGTCGGCGGCATTGTCGCAGGCAGTCTCGGTGGCTCCCCACTACAGGTGAGCGGCCCTGCCGCCGGACTGACCGTCGTCGTTGCCGGTTTGGTGGACGAGTTCGGCTGGCAGGTGACGTGCGCCATCACCGCTGCTGCCGGCGTCGTGCAGCTGCTCATGGGTGTCAGCCGCATTGGCCGGGCGGCGCTGGCAGTGTCGCCGGTGGTGGTCAAGGCGATGCTTGCAGGCATTGGGATTACCATCATCCTCCAGCAACTCCATGTGCTTCTCGGCGGTCAAGCCGCGGGCTCAGCTATCGAAAACCTCACCGGGCTTCCGGCGGCCATCACTAACGTTGAGCTCCACTCTGCGCTCCTGGGTCTGGCCGTCGTCGCCATCCTGCTGACTTGGAAGTTCCTCCCCGCAGCGGTGCGGAAAATCCCCGGGCCGCTTGCCGCCGTCGTCGCCGTGACAGCTGTTTCCGTTGCGGTTGCACCAAGCGTGGAGCGCATCAGCTTCAGCGGGTCCATTTTCGACGCCATCGCACTTCCCAGCCTGCCCGACGGGAACTGGCGCGCCGCGGCCATGGCTGTCATCACCGTGGCGCTGATCGCGAGCATCGAGTCGCTTTTGTCAGCCGTCGCCGTGGACAAAATGCATGGCGGCTCGCGCACCAACCTGAACCGCGAACTCGTCGGTCAGGGCTCAGCGAACGTCGTTTCCGGCATGCTCGGCGGACTCCCGGTGACCGGCGTGATCGTCCGGAGTGCCACCAACGTTGAAGCGGGCGCCAAGAACCGGACCTCGGCCATCCTGCACGGCGTGTGGGTCCTGGTGTTCTCTGCGCTCTTCGCCGGCCTCATCCAATTGATTCCGTTGTCCGTGCTCGCAGGTCTGCTGCTGGTGATCGGCGCAAAGCTCATTAAAATTGCGGACATCCGCACCAGCCTCCGCACCGGCGACCTCCTCGTCTACAGCGTCACCCTGGTCTGCGTTGTGGCCCTCAACCTGCTCGAAGGCGTCATCATCGGCCTCGCACTGGCTGCCCTCTGCGTGCTCTGGCGGGTGCTCCGCGCACAGATCCACGCACATGCTCCCTCTGCTGAAGCGCTGCCATGGCGTGTCACCATCGCCGGCTCGTGCAGCTTCTTCGCGCTGCCCCGTCTCAACCGCGTCCTCCATTCTGTGCCCGAAGGCCAGGACGTGGTGGTGGAACTTAACGCCGACTACCTCGATCACGCCTTCCACGAAGCCCTGGTTGCCTGGCAGAAGCAGCAGCGCAACACCGGCGCGTCGGTGATCCTCGAAGAACACGGCACCACTGCTTTCAGCGACGCCGAGGACAACACTCCGCAGCGCCAGGACCCGCGCGAATTCCCGCTGCCGCCCCGTACTTCCTGGTTGCCTTCTGGTGTCGGTTCAACATCGGACGACGACGACGGCGGGCGGCTGCCGCTGCGGTCGATCCTCCTGGGCATCGACAAGTATCACCGGCGGCACGCGGACAAGGTCCGTCCGCTGGTGCAGGACCTCACGGAGGGACAGAACCCGGACACGCTCTTTGTTGCCTGCGTCGACTCCCGGGTGAACCCGAATCTGATCACCAGTAGTGGACCGGGCGACCTCCTCACCCTCCGGAACATCGGCAACGTGGTGTGCAACGACGGCAGCGATGCTTCCATCGACTCTGCATTGTCCTTCGCCGTCAAAGGGCTGTCGGTGGACTCGATTGTGGTCTGTGGCCACTCCAACTGTGGTGCGATGAAGGCGGTCATTGCCGATGCTGAGGGGGCTTCGCCGAACATGGGCGACGGCTTCGATGCCTGGCTGGAGCATGCCCGGCCGAGCTACTCCGCGCTGCTTGCCGGGCACCCTGTAGCGGTTGCTGCTTCGGCCGAGGGGTATAGCAGACTCGACCAATTGAGCATGGTGAACGTGGCCCTTCAACTCCGGAAATTGGAAGAACACCCTGTCACAGGCCCCGCTCTGGCTTCCGGTCAAGTGCAGGCCACTGGATTGTTCTACGACATCTGCACGGCCCGGGTCGTCCTGGTGACGCCGGAGGGCATCGAGCAACTGGATCCGAGCATGGCTGTCCGCGCCTAGCTCCTGGAGCGCCCGGGTTGCAGGTTCGGCCACCACCCACTTTGAGCTGCATTCGGCCCCGACACACCCGGAAACACGGGGTGTCGGGGCTGCTGCAATTTCATAGTGGGTGGCATTGGCACAGGGGTTCGTCCGGTTTCAAATAACGAGTGCCGGGGTACGGGGATTAACCACGGGCAAGGTGCGGAATACTGGATTCAGAACCACGATTTCCGGCAGGCGAGGGCTGCCGTGTGAGGAGGTGGCGGAAACGTGAACGCCGAGAACAACGCCTTCAGGCGGAAGCTCGAGCGCGGAGCGGAACTGCGGGCGGTGCGCTCCTGGGGCGGAAATGCCGAGGAAGATGCAGAGCTTGAGGCCGCGGATGCCGAAGAACGCGAGAAACGCCGCAAGGTAGACGACGCTGCCCGGGTTGAGTACCTCATCCGGGACGCCATGAACCAAGGCAAGTTCGACGACCTGAAGTATGCCGGCAAGCCGATCCCCGGCCTGGGGGAGCACTATGACCCCGACTGGTGGGTCAAGGGCCTCATCCAGCGCGAACGGCTCAGCGGTATCGGTCCTCCCGCCATCTTGCTACGGATCGAGGACTCGGAGCTCGACGCCAAGTTGGACCAGCAGTACACGGACAAACAGGTCCGGGACATCCTCGAGGACTTCAACAAGCGCGTAATCGAGGCGCGCCGCCAGCTGCAGGGCGGCCCTCCCGTGATCACCAAGCTCCGTGATGTGGAAGCTGAGGTGGACAAGTGGCGGGAGCGCAGGGCCGCGGCGGCACCTCCCGAGCCGGAACCCGAACCGCAGGGTGAACGGACCTGGTGGCAGCGCCTCTGGAACGGCTCCGGCTAGCCCAACTGAGTAGCAGTTCAGGTCGTTCCCAGCCCTGAGAACGACATCAATTGCGACCTACTTGGGCGGGGACGGCACAAACAGCAGCCGACGGCGGGACTGAAGTTCCGCCGTCGGCTGCTGTTCTGCGTAGGGTCCTTTAGGCGAAGCTGTCCTCCCTGGCCTCCGGCGCAGCTGCAGTTGGCTTCCGACTGATCAGAGCCGACAGATGCGCCTGCTGTTGGCGGAAGTGGCCGTGGGCGGTGAGGCCGAACTCGTAGGCGGACTCGGCGTGCTGGGTGAGGTCGACGCCGGTGACTTCGTGCTCCAGGGGAACCCGGAATCCGATGGTCTTGTGAATGGCCCGGCCGATCACCAGCGTGCCCGCACCGGACACGGCGATGGTGATCAGAACGGCGACCGTCTGGGCAATGAGCTGCTGCGGGCCGCCACCGTAAAGGAGGCCGCCGGCCGTGCCCTCGGTGGGGAAGGCGATGAAGCCCAAGGACAGTGTGCCAATGACACCGGCGCCAAAGTGTACGCCCACCACGTCCAGGGAGTCGTCGAAACCGAACCTGTACTTCAGGTCCACAAACACTGCGCAGGCGGCGCCGGCAACCAGGCCCAGCCCAAGGGCGGCAAGAGGGCTGATGTTGGCACAGGAAGGCGTGATGGCCACCAAGCCAGCCACGACGCCGGACGCCGCACCCAGCGATGTCGGGTGGCCGTGGCGGATCTTCTCCACCACGAGCCAGCTCAGCATCGCCGCAGCCGGTGTGACCAGGGTGTTGATCCAGATGAGGCCAGCCTGCTCGGCCGTGGTTGCTGCGCCGCCGTTGAAGCCGAACCAGCCGAACCAGAGGATGGCCGCGCCGATCATGATGAACGGCACATTGTGCGGACGGTGGTTGGGGTCTTTGGCGAATCCGTGACGCTTTCCCACGATCAGTGCGAGGACGAAAGCGGCGGTTCCGGAGCTGACCTCAACCACTGCGCCGCCGGCGAAGTCGATGACCTGGCCGAAGATCTGGGTTACGGCGCCCCCGGCGCTCATGAGACCACCACCCCAGATCATGTAGGCCAGCGGGCAGTAAACCACGGTAATCCAGATCGGCACGAACAGTGCCCAAGCGCCAAACTTGGCGCGGTCGGCGATCGCACCGCTGATGAGGGCAACGGTGATAATGGCAAAAGTGGCGGCGAAGCCGGCCTTGATGAGATCGGGCGAGCCAATCAGGTCCTGCAGGCCGAAGTGTGCAAAGGGATTGCCGAACAGGCCGAGGAAGCCGTCGCCGGTGGTCATCGAGTAGCCCCACAGGACCCACACCGCGCCAACGATGCCCGCCGAAATGAAGCTCATCATGATCATGTTGAGCGCAGCCTTGGCCCGGGTCATGCCGCCGTAGAAGAGGCCGAGGCCGGGGGTCATGAACAGCACCATTGCCGCCGACAACATCATCCAGACGTGTTGCGCAGAGATCTCCACCTGCGTTCCCTTCTCATTGAGCCTGTCCGAAACGGGGCCGTTGTTCCGGCCCACGCCAACCCCCCGATCAATATTCGGTGAGCTATGTTTCCGACTCAGAAGAGCTAAGTTGCAGGTAAGTTACAGAAATCCCCGGTTCGTGAAGATCACGTCACTGTCATGTTTCCGGGATGTTAACGGCGGTTCTCACGCGGCCCGGCGGGATAGCCACCCCGTCGGCTGGCGATGATGATCACCAGGGCGACCGCCGTGGGCAGGGCCGCGGCCAGCGGCACCAGTTGGGCACCCACGCTGGTGAGGGCGAAGGCTCCGTACACGGCGCCGACGGCGATACCCAGCTGGATGGTCACCACGGTGAGTCCATTGGCAGCATCCTTGTGCTCACCACCGGCGCGAAGAATCGCGGCCTGGTTATAAATGCCCACGGCGCCGAACGCGATGCCCCATAGCGTCATCAGCCCGAACGCCCCCACCCAGGTGCCGCCCAGCACAGGCAGCAGGGCGAACGCAAGGGTCAAGAGTCCGACGGCGGCAATCACCGAGGTGCGTGGGCGGGAGTCAGCCGTCATGCCGGCAATCCAGATACCCACCAGGCTGGCGATTCCCACAACGGATAGCGACAGGCTTGTGGCGGATTCCGGCAGCCCCGAGGCGAGCAGGAACGGGGCCACGTAGGTGAACAGTGTGAAATGGGCGAGCAACAAGAGCGGCCAAGCGATGGCGATGGCCACAACGCCGGGCAGTTTCATGGCTGCCCTAAGGGACGGAGTCTTTTGGCTGGCTTGGTCATGTGCTGCCGGGAGAAGCCAAAACGCCAGAACTGCCAGCAGTGCACCCACTCCGGCAAGGACCATGAACGAGGCCCGCCACGTCATGAGCGAACCCATCAGCGTTCCAATGGGAGCGCCGACGGCCAACGCGATGCTGTTGCCGCTGAACACAACAGCCATGGCCTTGCCCACGGAATGTGCGGGAACGATACGTGCCACATACGGCGCCATGCTGGACCACAACATTCCGTGCGCGATGCCGCCAAGGAGCCGCGCCCCGATCGCCCAACCCAAGGTGGGGCTGAGCGCCAGGAGCACGTTGCTGAGGGCAAACGCCAGAACAGTGGCGATGAGCAGGGTCTTGCGCGGAACCCGTCCGGCAAGGAACCGGGAGAGAGGCAGGGCCGTGAAGACGATGATTGCCGCATAGACCGCAGTCAGGGAACCCACAGCCGATTCGTCCACTCCCAGATCCCGGCTGATTTGAGGGAGCAGACCCGAAGGCAGGAGTTCGGTGGTCACCGCGGTGAAACCTGCAGCCGCGAGCACCAAGAGTCCGCCCCACGGGATCTTCTTCGGTTGCTGCGTTTCAGCACGCGACGCCTCGGGTGATGGCGTTCCGACGACCATGGGGTCCTGCTTCAAAGATTTGCTCCTCTGGGATGAGTCATGGGGGTTCGTAGGGATCCCTACAACGTTATGCAGCCACGGCGATGCGAGGGAGTCACTGTCAGAAACCCCCTCCCGCTAGCAACACACTTTGTCCGTCAGCCATTCCTCGCGCAGACTGGGCCTGTGAAGCCCTTCCTATTGCTGGCCACCCGCGCCGAGGATGCCGCAGCCGACGATGAGTACCAGGCGTACCTCCGGTACTGCGACCTGAAACCGGAAGAACTGGTCCGTATTCGGCTGGAATCCGGGCCTTTACCGCCCTTTGAGCTGTCCGATTATTCCGGCGTGATCGTCGGCGGCAGCCCTTACACCTCCAGCGATCCGGTGGAGGAAAAGAGCGCAGCCCAGATCCGGGTTGAGACGGAACTCTCATCGCTGCTGAACCGGATCGTGGCCGAAGACTTCCCGTTCCTGGGTGCCTGCTACGGCGTCGGCACCTTGGGCGTGCACCAAGGAGCCGTCATCGATCGCCGTTTTGGGGAAGCGGTGGGGGCAACCCGGATCACGCTGACCGCCGACGGTGAAAGCGATCCCATGCTTCGCGGTGTCCCGCGAACCTTCGATGCGTTCGTTGGACACAAGGAAGCGTGCAGTCAACTTCCCGAACACGCTGTGCTGTTGGCCAGTTCAGAGGCGTGCCCTGTGCACATGTTCCGGATCAAGAACAACCTGTACGCCACGCAGTTCCACCCTGAACTGGACGCCGACGGCCTCATCACCCGCATCAACATCTACAAGAACGCCGGCTACTTTCCGCCCCACACTGCCGACGAACTCATCGGGACGGCCCGCCGATCATCCGTGACCGAACCGATGCGGGTGCTCAGGAACTTCACGGAGCGCTACGCCCGCTAGCCCTTCATTGATGCGCCCTGCTCGTTGTGGGGCCTGCTTTGCGCGCTTTCGTGGGGGAGTTCCGTGCGGACTGGGCCTCGCAATTGGGGTGGGGGTGTTGTGGGGCCTGCTTTGCGTCCCCACCGCCTCCCTAGCTTCGCAAGCTCAGCCAGGGAACCCGGGCGGCGTGGGCCCTGCTGTCGAATGCCGCGCAGAATAGGCCTCGCAACGGGAGTGGGTGTGTTGTGGGGCCTGCTTTGCGCGCTTTCGTGGGGGAATTGCGTGCAGATTAGGCCTCGCAACGGGGGTGGGTGTGTTGTGGGGCCTGCTTTGCGTGCTTTCGTGGGGGAGTTCCGCGCAGACTGGGCCTCGCAACGGGGTGGGTGTGTTGTGGGGCCTGCTTTGCGTCCCCACCGCCTCCCTAGCTTCGCAAGCTCAGCCAGGGAACCCGGGCGGCGTGGGCCCTGCTGTCGAATGCCGTGCAGATTAGGCCTCGCAACGCAACGTCAGCGACGCGTCAGCGTTGGAGTCGCCGGCACGGTAGGCGCAGGTGACGGGGGTGGAGCCGGTGCCACGAACGGCCCGCTCGGGTAGAGGGCCACGGCTTCCACCATGTAGTTGGCCCATTGGGGACCGGCGATCATGTACCCGTCCAAGGATTTGTAGAACTTGCCGTTGATGGTGACGTTTTGCCCCGCCCGCTGTTGTCCCGCCGTCGTATCTCCAAAGAACGACGCCGTAGCTAGCGTCGTGGTGTAACCGGCCACCCATGTGGCGCCGTTGTTGTTGGACGTGCCTGTCTTGGCGGCAACGGGGACCTTCGTGTGGACCTTGGGTTCGATCCATACACCGGAACCTACCTTCATCACATCTTGCAAGACGGCGTTCACTCCGCGGGCCACGGCCGGTTTCACGGCCTCCCGGCATTCCGGCGTTTGGGCCTCGTACTCCCTGCCCTGGGAATCGCTGATCTCGGTGATCGCGATGGGCTCGCAATATGTGCCGTCATTGGCAAATGTGGCGTAGGCACTGGCCAGGACCAGTGGGGCCACACCGATGGAGCCGAGGAGGTTGCCGATCTGGTGCATGTTGACGGGCGCATTGTCCAAGCCGCTGTGCAGTCCAACTGCGTCCACCATCTTCTGGATCCCGCAGAAGTCCAGTTGGGCTGCAGTGGCGAAGGTAGCGGTGTTGATGGAGTTGTAGAGGCCGTAGTTGATGGGCATCGGGCGGTAGTAGCCGTCGTCGTTGTTTTGCAGGTCGTCATCTGCGCCCAGGTTCTGGGCTTTCTGGGCGGTGCTGTAACCGCCAAGGACCTTGCCGCAGCTCGAACGCCATGGGAAACCAACGGGGTACACCCTGCGGGAAGCATCCACCACGGCGGTGGGGTGCTTGCCCTCGTTGAGCCACTCGGCGTAAATGAAGGGTTTCATGGTTGAACCGGGCTGGAAGCCACCCGCACCATTGAGGTCGTAACCGTTCTCGTCTTTGGCATCCACATTGAAGTTCAGCTGGGTGTCGTACTTTCCTTCCTGTGGTACAAATACCGTGTTTTGGGCCATTGCCAGGATCTTCCCGGTACCCGGCTGAACAGTGGTCATCGCGGCGCCCCACTTGTCCGGGTTGGCTCCGGCGGATGCGTCCACCTGTTGCTGGGCGACGTGCTGAAGCCGGGTGTCCAAGGTGGTGGTGATGGTCAGGCCACCGCGATACAGAAGCCGCTCACGATCCTCCACGGTTGCCCCGTACGCCTCGTTGTTCAGGATCAGGTGGGAAACGTAGTCGCAGAAGTAGGTGGCGAACGATGTTCCCGCACACCCTTGCAAGGAAGGAGTGATGTCCAGTTCGATAGGCGTGGCCACCGCTACGCCGTGGTCCACAGCCGTGATCTTGCCCTGTTCCAGCATCCTGGACAACACCAGGTTGCGGCGGTCGAGTGCAGCCTGGGGATCGGCAATGGGGTCATAAATGCTGGGGCCATTGACCAAACCGGCCAGCAGGGCTGCTTGGGGCAGGGTCAGATCCATGGCGGAGGTGCTGAAGAAGTAGCGGGATGCGGCCTCGATGCCGTACGCGTTCCGGTTGAAGAACACGATGTTCAGGTAACCCTCAAGGATCTGGTCCTTGCTGAAGCGCTTCTCTAGTTCCAGGGCAAGCTTGATCTCGCGCAACTTGTCGCCCACGGTCTTCTGGCCACTGAGCACCACGTCCTCCGGCCGCCCCTCGGACAGGCGGGACTCGTTGAGGACGTTGGTGACGTACTGCTGGGTGAGCGTGGAAGCGCCTTGCCTGGTGCCTTGGGTCAAGTTGGAACTCAGCGCCCGCATGATGCCTTGGGCGTCCACACCCGCATGTTCGTAGAAGCGGCTGTCCTCGATCGCGATGATCGCCTCACGGATGAACGGCGACATCTCCTCCAAGGGGACTTTGACCCGGTTCTCGGCGAAGAAGGTGGCTATGAGTTGCCCGTCTGCAGAGACCACTGTGCTGGAAAGCGAGGGAGAATCGACGTCGAGCTCGGCCGGCAGGCTTTGGTAAAACCCTACGGAGCCGTGCACGGTGGTGCTGGTGAAGGCAACCACGGGGGCCAGGAATCCTGTGATCAGCACCCCGCAGAGAGTGCTCACGAAGAAGAAGCCGAAGACCCTCAAGAGGACCTTGCCCAGACCTATCTTTGGACCCTTTTTCCGCGTCATTTTCGTGCCACTCCCTAGGGATGTCAGGCTGAAAAGTAGCTACAGAATACGTCCACCAACGCTGTGGGGCTATGGGTTTGACGCCCTAATATGGTCCCAAATCGGACTCAATCCAGCGGCAGCGTAACCCTCACAGTGGTGCCCCGCCCAACCGCAGAATCGATGTCTACCGTCCCGCCGGCGTCGTGCACTGCAATGGACATCAGCAGCAATCCGTAACCGTGCCGCCGGCCACTGGGAGCCGCGTGAATCTCGAAACCGGTGCCATCGTCCGTGACGGTGATCTGAATGCCGTGGTAAACGGCGTTGAGCCGGACGGTGAGCTGGCTGGCGTTTGCGTAGTTGAGGGTGTTGCTGAAGGTCTCCTGCGCCACGTGATAGAGGAGGGCGGCAGCTGAGGAGGAGATCTCGATGCCGTGATGCGGGGTGTGCCAGTGCACTGTGACGCCTGCACGCCGGAGCGGTGCTGCCAGCCGGTCGATGCATCCTGCGACACCCAGCGCGTAGAAATCCACGGGGTGCTGGTCCTGGATGATGCCCTTGACGGAGACCACCTCGGTTAGTGCTGATGCCTGTTCCATTGCTTCCCCCACATCGTCGTGTTTCATACTGGAAATTCGTTGCCGAAACCCCTGTGTATTGGTGCTTCGTCTGCTTCCAGCGTGGCGCTGCTATATCAAGGAAGCTTTTCGATTGGCTCAAGTTCGCATCAAGTTTGCTGGGGAGGCTTGCGGACACCCTGCGGGTTCTTTAAAGCGCCCGACGACGGCACTTGAGTGCCGTCGTCGGGCGCTGCTTATTCCGTTTAAGACAGGGCCGTGAGCACCAGCCGGCAGGCGCTTGGGATCGGTTGGATGATGTCGACGGCGGTGGTCTCCGCCAGCCGCCGCGCGGTGGCGCTGAGTGGGCCGCCGGCGATGATGACTGCCTCGGCGTTGTCAGTGGCCATAGCCTCTGTGACAGCCCGCGCCAACTCCTGGAACTGACGTTCAGGGTCTGCCGCCAAGACCAAAGGTTCTGAAAGCGTCAGGCGGACACCGGTGAAGTGCTCCTGGAACCCGTGGTCTGCCACCAGCTTGCCCAGGGCTTCCGCCAACAATGGCGTGCTTGTTGCCATGCCAAAGCGACGGAGGCCGCCGTGAGAGTTCCGGGCCGCAGCGTAAACGGAGCCCTGCCCTATGCCGATCACCGGGATGTCCAGTTCGTGGTCCAACTGTGCCCGCCCGGGATCACCTATCGCTGCCACGATCACTGCCGCCACCCTGCCGCCGTCGGGCCCGGAAAGATAGCCGTGCACAGCATCGCGGACGTGCGCCTCAGACTCGGACAAGGAGACCGGATCCACGATCATGGGAGGCCCGGCGGCTGCGGTAATGCCCACAACCCGGAGACCATGCGGCGCCAGGGTCTCCTCAGCCAGGTCCACCATCATGGTTGTGGTGTTGCCGTTGGTGTTCGGATTGACCAGAAGGACTGTGTCCGGGCTGGAAACGCTAGTGTCCATAGATCGCAGCTTCCTCGTCATCGCCCGGTTCAGCGTCCTCTTCCAGGGGCTTGTTGAAGGTCTCGGGCGGGAATTGGACCACGATCGCCAGGATGACGAACAGCACTGCCAGCGTGGTGAACATGCCCGGCAACCCGGCGGAGTCGAACACGGCCCCGGAGATGAGCGGGAACAGGCCTCCGGACAAGGAACCCGCTGCCAGGATGATGGACGTACCGAAACCACGGGTGCGCGTGGGGTAGAGCTCCGGAGCAAACAGCCAGATGGTGGTGTTAAGGATGATCACCGAGAAGTTGAAGAGGACTCCGAAGATCACAACGAGCACGATGTCGGTGGCAAGGAAGGCCATGGACAGCCCGGACAGGCAGCCAAGAATTGCGGCCGCGGTGAGCACTTTCTTCCGCGGCAACCGGCTGGCGAGGTAGGCGGCTGTGCAGGCTCCCAGCAATGAACCCGACTGCATGATCAGCGTGAACCAGAGGCTCGTGTTCACGGCATAACCGCGGGACACCAGGATGGTTGGCATCAGCGTCAGCATGGAAATCTGGGCGGCGTAGGACATGCAAACGGCAATGCACAGCAGCACCGTTCGCTTGAGGAGCTTGCCGCGGAGGGCGTCCTTCCAGTGGCCGGACGATTTCACCACCACAGGATCGGGTACTGCGGTGATGTAGGTGTCGGGGTCCTTAATGGGGCCGGAGAGCTTGTTGCGGGCAAGCCGGGTGATGACGAGGTTTGCCTCATCGATTTTGCCTTGGGAAGCCAGGAAGCGCGGCGTCTCCGGGACGTACCTTCTGAAGAACATCACTAGTAGAGCGGGGATGAACAGCAGGCCGAACACCCAGCGCCACTTGTCCGGGCCGTCGAAAAGCGTGAAGACGAGGATGCCGAAGGCCGGTGCCAGCATGTTGCCCAGACCGGCTGCGGTGACGTTGATCAGTCCCACTGCGGTGCCGCGGTGTTTGGCGGCGAAGAACTCCGCCATCATGATCACGGCAACGGCTATTTCACCACCGAGCCCGAAGCCGACAATGAAGCGGCCCGCGGCCAAAATGGGATAGTTCGGAGCAACGGCGCAGAGCAATGAGCCACCGGCGAAGATGATGAGGTTGATGACCAGCATGTGCCGCCGGCCGTACTTATCGACGATGAGGCCCGTCGCAAGCCGTCCAAGTGCGGTTGCCGTAAACGTCATCGTGTTCAGCAAACCGATTTCGGTGGCGCCTAATCCCCACGACTGGCGGAGGATGGGGCCCGTGATTCCCACGGCATTTTGTTCGAGGGCGTCGAAGAACACGCCCAGCAGGATCATGAAGACAATTTGGCGGTGTGCGCCGGTCACCCCAATCCGCTGATACGCGCCTTCGATTTGTTTGGCCAGGGATCCGGTCCGCGGTGTTGCAGCCTCCTGGGCAAGGTCTTTTTCCACAGTGCGCTCCTATCTGAGCTCTGAAGGTTTCATTCATTGCCACGCGAATGGTTCCGTCATGCGGAATGCGAATATCACATGAGGGAATGTGATGGAGATTACACTTTGGGATACCAGAAGGCCATGGTTAGCGTGTAAACAGAATGTGACCGGGAGCTCAAATGGGGGTTGGCAGGCGCGGCGTGATGACCTCTTTTGAAGCTTTGGGCAGTGGAATGCATCCAATTTAGGTTGATTTTTCGCCGTTGAGGCGTCAAAAGAGGTCAGGATGCCACGGCCCAACAACCACCGGACCTCACTAAAAACCGTCCGGGCAATAGTGGCCCGTGAGCCCGCTAGTATGCCAGCGGCTCACGGGCCACTTGGAGTTACCAGCGGCCGCCGCCACCTGGACCCTGAGCCTGGGTGTACTCGCCGGCCGTCACTGTCCCCTGCTCTTCGGCGCCGGAGATGGAGCCGGTTGTCACCCCGGACTCAGCGTCAGCACTGCCTCCTGTGTACACGGTGTACGTCTCACCGTCGGTGATCGCGGAGGACGAGAACACCAAGGATGCGATCGTCTTGGTGGTCACGAACGTCGCCACCACTGCTCCCGAAGAATCAACAATGTGCACGGGGGTGCCTGCGGAAACCGAGGAGTTGAGAGTCACCTGCACACCGGACTGGGTGGATGAGGTTCCCGGGGCCACTGCCATTCCGGCGCTGCCTGCCGCTGCCACGGTGCCGCCGGTCACGGTCAGTTCACCGTTGACGTCGAGTGCGCCGTTGCCGTTGTTTGTGGGTCCGTTGACCACCACGGTGCCGCCGGAGATGGTGGCGCCACCGTTTGAATCCAGGCCGTCGCCCTCGGAATTGATGGTCAGCGTTCCGCCGGAAACGTCCACGGTGTAGTCACCAGCTGCGGACTCGCCCCCGCCCATCGGCCCTCCGCCGCCCGCCGCGCCGGAGTCGGTACTGGTGGACGACCCGCCCGAGGCGTTCACGCCGTCGTCGTTCGCCGTGACGGTAACGTCGCCACCGGTGATCGCCATGTGCTGTGCTTCGAGGCCTTCCTCGGACTCAGCCACTGTGACTGTTCCACCGGAAACAGTGAGGGTGTTGAAGGCCTTCACACCGTCATCGCCCGCGTTGACCGTCAACGAGCCGCCGCTGACCAGGAGCCAACCGCGGCCTTCGTCCGTTTCGTTGTCTGCTTTCACGCCGTCTCCTCCAGCGGTCACCTGGTACGCGCCGTCCAAGAGAACCGTGTAGTCCTTGCCACGAATGCCGTCATCCACAGCCTCCACGGTGACCTTGCCGGCGGCCATCACCAGACCATCCTTGGACACGATTCCGTCGTTGGATTTCCCGTTGACCGTGAGTGAACCGGTGCCGGCGATGGTCAGGTCGGCCATGGAGTAGAGGGCTGCATTGGGGGCTTCCTCGCCTTGGTCGGCGTAGCTGGCGGCATCGGTCAGAGTGTTCGTGCTGCCGTCCTCCAGGTACACGATTGCCTCATCCGCGCTCTGCACCACAAAAGGCGAGCCTGAGGAGTTGCCCAGTTCCACACCGTCCAGGATGATCCGCACGGCGTCTTCCTCACCCGCGGCCACCACGATCCGGCCATCGCTGAGTGAGCCGCTGAGGCGGTAGGTTCCCGCCGCAGTTATGGTGACGGTATCGCCGTCAACCGCCACGCCAGTGGAGGACGACGACGTCACTTTGCTGCCGCCGTCGGCCAGGCTGATTGCCACTTCGGTTGCCGCGTCCCACGTGAGGTCGTCGCTGTCGTAGTGGGTGTCCTCCTCGATGGTTCCGGCAGTAACTGCCTGCTGGGTGGTTGTTGTGCCGGAGTCGCTGGAGGTAGTGCCAGTGGACGTAGAGCTGGTGACGGCCGTGGAGCAGCCGGCCAAGGAAATGGCGAGGGCGACGGCGGCAACGGAAAGGGATGTACGGAAAGAGCGCATGGTGGATTCCTAAGTCTGTGGAGGGAAGGTCAGTGGAGAGGGCGCAGGGGCATCCTGCGCCGGAGGGTTTGGTTCCAGCGGTTGGCAGGCAGCTCCGGGTGCAGCGCGGCCATGCCAGTGGCAAATTTTGAGATGCGGCAAGGACGGACACCGTGTGCCCAGAGGTGCCTGTCCAACGGGCCGGGGGCGGAGCCGGATTTCGTCTCCACCACCACCGCGTTGTCCAGCCGCCATGGCAGGCCGTCGGGACTCTGCCAGGTGACGTCGGTATCGATGGTTGCGCGGCTCCCGGATTCGGGGAGGAACAGTGTGATGCGGTCGTAGCGTGTGGAGAGGACAGGCTCCAGGGGGCCGAATCTCACGTCACCGATAGCCGCCGCCAGTGTCTCGTTCACGTACGCGAGCCCCTCCTCTGTCAGCCGGTCGCGATCGCACAGCTCGTACGGGATCCGCTCCTTGACCGTCGCCTCGCGGGCACCTTCGGTTTTCACTTCCAGGAAGCTGACCGCACTGTCCAGATAGGTCCGCGTGCGGATCTTGAACCGTCGGCGTCGGCCACGCGCGGCCAGCATGTAACTGTCCAACTCGGGGGTGTCGAAGTACACGGAGTCGTAAGCGAACGTGCGGTTCCCGTCCATCTCCAAGACCCTGGCCTCAGAGCTGAACGTGCTGAGGACCGCGCGCGCAGTAGCCGACGGCACCAAATACTTGCGGTCCACCCGGGTCAACAGCGCGGCTTCCGTGGTGAGTTCTTCAAGTCCGACGGCGGGCAGCTGGCTCAGTTGCGGAATGATCGGTTCGGCGTCGACGCGGCTCACGCTACACCTGCCGAGGTGGGCACGGACTGCTGGGCCTGAGGCGCCGCCTGCGATGGCGGCGCATCCTGGGCTGGTTGTGCCGGAAGTTCCTGCGGTGCCGGCGAGAGTGCACCCGCCAACCGGTCGAAACCGAGCTGTGAATGCTTCGGCTGCAGCGGTCGGACCGCGTACCGGACGTCCACGATCGTCTTGTCGTTCACCAGGTCCAGTTCCTGGATGGTGGCTGAGTGGACGGTGCCGTTGAGGACTTCCTCCAGCCGTGCGTAGAGTTCAGGCTCGCTGTTGATGGCCCGGTCCAGTACTACGGTCTGGTGGCGGTAGGCGGGCAGGACCCGGGGGTTATCGCCGACGAACATCACCAGGAGGACCAACGCCATGAGGGACAAGGTCAGCCACACCGGCTCGACCCCGATCCCTGCGATGAGGCCCAGGGCCAACGCAGAGAAGTAATACGCCACCTCGTGCTGGGCCAGTTCCGTAGACCGGAGCCGGATGATGGAGAGAACACCGAACAAGCCCAATCCCAAACCAACGCCGGCGGCCGAACCGGACAAAGCCGTGGCAACTGCAAGCACGCCGACGTTCATGCCGAGGTAGGAAACAACCAGGTCACGACGCCGGTGCCGGCGGAGGTAGAGGGCGAGTGTCAGAATGGTGATCGCGGCCAGGTCTGCCGCGATGAGGATGATGGTGTTCATCAGTTACTCCGGAATCTCTTGGGGGATTGATCTCCACTTTTCCCGGTCATGCTGTGCTGAAACTGTGCTCGAACCAAGGTTGGGATATGTGTTTCGACTCGAGTAGCCTGCGCCTCCCGGACGAACAGGAACCGTTGCTGCACCGCGTAGCTGAAGCCCAGCAGGGTCACTTCGGTGACGAGCTTGGCCAGGAGGTCCGGTACAGCCAGTGACGTGAGTGCCCACATCGCGGCGTAGTTGGCGGACAACAGGACAAGCACCAGCGCCACATAGCCCGTGGCCGCAGCCCTAAGCGAGGTGTCCCGTCCGTGTTCAAAGACCAGCCGACGGTTGACTATGAAATTCACCGAGGCACTGATCAGGCGGGCCCCCACCACCGCCAGTACCAAAGAGTCCGTCCAGGCGCTGAGGATCAGGAACATCACCATGTCCACCATGAACGCCGACAAGGACGAGCCCAAGAACTTCAGCAGGGGAGCATAGATCCGAAGGGAGTCGGCTATGGGGCGGAAATGCGATGCCGAATTGTGGTCCAGGTACACAGTGGCGATCTCCACGCTGTCGATGCCGAACCCAGCCTGTTTCGCCTCGAGCAGGAGATTCAGCTCGTACTCGTACCGCTCGCCGTGCACGGTCAGCAACCACGGGAGCATGTCCGCCCGGTAACCGCGGAGACCGGTTTGAGTGTCCGTGATCCGTTGTCCGGTTGCGAGCCTGAACAGCCCTCGCGTCACCGTATTGCCGAACTTGCTCCGGGCCGGGACGTCTCCGGAGAAATTCCGGCAGCCCAAGACCATGGCACCGGTGACACTGCGCACCCGGTCGGCAACAGCCAGGATGTCAACCACGGGATGCTGCCCGTCGCTGTCAGCGCAGACCACATCCTGGCCGGGAAACTCTGCCGCAATAAAGGCAAAGCCCCTCTTGAGCGCGTGGCCCTTGCCACGGTTCACCGCATAACCGAGCACATGGCACCCGAGCCGCGCAACGGCGTCGAACGTGTCTTTGTAGTCGGGGCCGGAGCCGTCGTCCACCACCACGATGGTCAACCACGGATCGGCTTCCTGAAGACTGCGGACAAGGGCAGTGAGGTGGCGGTTCGGCTCGTAGGCCGGTATGAGGATGATCATGACTGGGCGATGTAGAGGATGTCCGAGGTGCCGCGCTCTTTGTTCTCGCCGAGGGGGTTGTTCACCAGGGATCCGTTGAAGTACATGGTGGAGGAGCCGCCGCCGTCGATGTTGTAAGCGGTGGTGGCGCCCAGGTCCTTCATGATTTGGGCGAGGCCGGTCATGGTGACGCCGGCGCTGTAGCCGGGGCTGCGGCCGTCCACCACCACGAACACCAGGTGGTTCTCATCGATGACGCCAACGGCAGTGCGTGGCTGCTCGCCCTGAATGGAGTGGTTGCCGAAATTCGTATCAACCTCCACGTCCTCGATGCCGGAGGCGATCTCGCCATCCGCCAACAACGACGGGCCAAACGAAAGCGTGTTCCAGACGCCGTCCCCGATCAGTTGTTCAGCAGTCGTGGTGGTTTCGTCGTAGACCTTAACCGTGCCGTCCTTGTAGAACGCGAGACCTTGGCGGGCCCCCTCATCCCGGTACACCACACCATTGCGGATCACGATGCCCGTGTCCCGGAAGCCGTAGTAGTCGCCGTTGATGGCGAAGATCCCGTTATGGTCCTCGGCGATCGCGGACGTGGTTTCGGTGATGTTTTCGCCGTAAGTGTCTTCGGCAAACGCCGACTTCAGCGTTGTGGCATCATCAAGCACGACGTCGGCAACGTAGTACGTCACGGTGTCGTCGCCGCTGCCGGTGGTCACCGTGGAGATGGTGACGCCGGTGTCCCCGGAAGTGTACGAAGTGTCGGTGACCACGGCGCTCGCCGACGTATCAGCGGAGGTGGCGTCCGCCGTCGTGCCTTCCGTAGTTGTGGTGCCTGCCTGGCTCGCCTCGTATTCCGAAACGTTGGTGATCTCTGCGTGCGGGACTACGAAACGGTCGAGGGCCCACGCTGCGGCACCCCCGGCAGAAAGAGTGACCGCCAGAACGGCGGAGACGACGGCGCGCCGAGTCCGGCCGCCCTTACGGTGTTCAGTCTGTGGAGGAGTCATGCCTCATTTCTACGGAGCAAGGCTACGCCTGAGGTTTGCCCAACATATGCGGGGGCTGTGAAGGTTTAAGTGGTGCTTTCGCCTGCCTGCAGCGCGGCCTGCTCAATACGGGCACGGTGGGCTGCCCACTCTTCCACGGACCGGCCCGGGATGTTCGGATCGCCCGGTCTTTGCCCGATGTTGCCGTCAAGGAGTTCGCGAATAATGTCCGCGTGACCCGCATGCCTCGACGTTTCCACGCACATGTGGACCAGGATCTGGTGGAGAGTGACGTTCTTCTTCTCATCAGACCACCACGGCACAACGCCCGGAGCGTCCAAAGGGAGGGACTCGATGGTCTCGTCGCTGTGCTTGGCGGAAAAGTGGTGAAGCCCCAGGATTTCTTCGCGGCTCTCCGTTGCCGGAACCCACATATCCGAATCCGGTGCTGCATCATCGGCAAACCACGGCAGCTCCCTGCCGCTGGGCCGGCCAAAGGTTTCACCGAAATACCCCAGTTCCACACTGGCCACATGCTTGACCAGGCCCAGCAGATTGGTTCCCGTGGGTGCCATGGGCCGGCGCGCATCGTACTCGCTCAGCCCGTCCAATTTCCCGAGCAGGTCAGCCCGCCGGAGGCGCAAGTATGTGAGCAGCGTCGCTTTTTCATCCATGGTCAGGACTCTACCGAAGGGGTCCGACGGAATTGAGACTCCACCTCCGGATGCGGGGACGGGATACTGCTTTATTCCTCTCTTCCCCGTCGCGTTGACTTCAACCCAAGCCAGTGGCGGACCCGGCGAAAGACGCCGGACCCCGTCCCGCCACGAGTGTTAGGAGCAACTCCTTGTCACGTCAATTCCCCCGCAGGACCCTGCTCCAGGGTGCCGGCGCACTTTCCCTCGCGGCCGTGGTCAGCTCGATGTTTGCCCGGAACGCGTGGGCCGACACCGAACCGTACGCCTCGGAGTTCGCAGCGTTGCGAAGCCGCTGGGTGGACCAGATCACGGGCCGCAATGTCATCCAAGCGGGCGATCCGGACTTCGCCAAAGCGGTCACTGCCGTGAACACCAAGGCTGCCGACTCCTTGGCAAAGCTCAACCGGGCTCCAGCCCGAACGTCGGTCTTCACGGACTTGTCCTTCGCCAAGGACGCGGAAATGGTCACCACCTACACGCGCCTGTCACAGCTCGCCACGGCCTGGGCAACACCAACAGCGGCGGTGTTCGGGGATGCCTCCGTGCTGGCAGACATCAAAGCCGGCCTCGCTGACGCCAACACCCTCTGCTACAACGATGCCAAGGAAGAAGTTGGCAACTGGTGGTCCTGGGAGATCGGTGTACCCCGTGCACTCGCGGACGCCATGGTGCTCCTGCACGGGGAACTGTCCGCCGACGAGCGTACGGCCTACTGCGCGGCGATTGACCATTTTGTGCCCGACCCTTGGCTGCAGTTCCCACCCAAGCGCGGAAAGATCACGTCCGTAGGGGCCAACAGGGTGGACCTGTGCCAGGGAATCATCGTCCGGTCCCTTGCCGGCGAAGATCCGGCCAAACTCAACCATGCAGTCGCCGGGCTCAGCCAGGTATGGCAATACGTCACCAGTGGGGACGGGATCTTCCGCGATGGTTCGTTCATCCAACACAGCACCACCCCGTACACAGGCTCCTACGGTGTAGTCCTCCTCACCGGTTTGTCCAAGTTGTTCTCCGTGCTGGGAGGCACTGTTTTCGAGGTTTCCGACCCGTCGCGCAGCATCTTTTTCGACGCCGTGGAGGGGTCGTTTGCTCCCGTCATGATCAACGGAGCCATGGCCGATTCCGTTCGCGGCAGGAGCATCAGCCGCGAGGCCAACACCGGCTACGACCTCGGGGCGTCGGCGATCGAGGCCATCCTGCTCCTGGCCCGGGCCATGGATCCGGCTACTGCATCCCGATGGCGGGGTTTATGCGCGGGCTGGATTGCGCGTAATCCCTACCGCCCGATCCTTGCGGGGGCCAGCCTGCCCAGGACGGCACTGGTGAAGGAGCTCCGAGCCACTGGTGTTGCTCCCGTAGCGGAATCTTTCGGGCACAGGCTCTTCCCGGCGATGGACCGCACCATGCACCGGGGACCCGGCTGGGCATTGTCGCTCTCCATGTCCAGCAATCGCATTGCCTGGTATGAGTGCGGCAACGGAGAGAATAACCGCGGCTATCACACGGGTTCCGGCATGACCTACTTCTACACGTCCGACCTCGCCCAGTACGATGACGCGTTCTGGGCCACGGCCAACTATAACCGCCTCCCCGGTACCACCGTGGACACCACGGCCTTGCCGGACAAAGTGGAAGGGGAATGGGGCGCTGCGGTCCCGGCCAATGAGTGGAGCGGCGCCACCGCGCTGGGCGAGGTGGCCGCCGTCGGACAGCATCTGGTGGGGCCGGGCCGGACAGGCTTGTCCGCACGGAAGTCCTGGTTTGTCAGCGGGGAGGTCACGGTCTGCCTCGGCGCGGACATCAGCACTGGTTCGGGGGCCAAAGTGGAAAGCATCGTCGACCACCGCAAGCTTCACCAAGGCAGCAATACACTCACGACGGCGGCAGGCACCATAGCCGGATCGACCGGCAGCGCTGAGGTACTGGGCGATGGGCGCTGGGTCCATTTGGAAGGTTTCGGAGGCTACGCCATGCTCGACGATTCCCCGCTCCACGTGCTGCGGGAAATCCGCTCAGGCAGTTGGTCCGGGGTCAACGTCAACGGCAGTACTACGGTCCACCAGCGTAACTACGCAACGCTTTATATAGACCACGGCGCCGGATCTGCCTCGGGCAGCTATGCGTACGTTGTGGCACCAGGCGCATCAGTAGAACAGACCCAAAGACTGGTGCAGGGAAACAAATACAGGGTGATCCGCAACGATGCGACTGCGCAATCCGTGGAATTCAAGGCCGCGAAGACTACGGCAGCAACGTTCTGGAAGCCCGGGATGGCAGGGGATCTTGGAGCGTCGGGCGCTGCATGCGTGGTGTTCTCAAGGCACGACAACGTCCTCAGTCTGGCTGTCAGTGAGCCAACGCAAGAGGCTGACAGCCTCACGCTGACCCTCCCGGAAGGCACCTGGTCCAGCGTGCTGGAAGGTGCGGGCACACTGGGGACGGACTCTGCGGGCCAGACCACCCTGACCGTGGATACGGCCGGGCTCAGCGGCCAGACAAAGCTCATCAAGCTCCGCCGCTAGAGCCCTTGTTGTTAGGCCCACTCTGCGCGCTAGGTGGCCCTCGAAGGATGCAGAGCGGGCCTCGCAACAGGCTGGAGGTGGCTGGCCATCTTGGCCCCACACGAGTCACGGACAACGATGCGTGGCCGCAGCCGGATTTGGTACAGGGGACACGCGTCACCTTCGGTCAGCCGACGCAACAGGACATCGGCGGCCATGACGCCCAACCTGTGCTTGGCTGGAGAGACCGCCGTGAGCGGTATCCGGGCGAGGTCGGCCATTTCATCGTCATAGGAGACGAGGGCAAGATCTTCCGGCACCCGGACCCCGTGCCTGGACGCCGCTCCTTCCAGCAAGGCAGCTTCCCGGTCTCCGAAGACCAAGGCAGCCGTGGCGCCACTGCCCGTCAGCAGCGCAAACATGTGCTCGGCCTGGTCCGCTTCCCACTCGGGTTTCGTGGCGCTGAACGCCATGGGACCGGGCTGATCCGTACCCAATCCCAACGCAGAGATGGCGGCGGTATAGCCTGCGATGACCGCAGCCTGAGTCGGATTACTGCTGCGCGCGGCCTCATTCGCCCGCGTGAGCAGCCCGATCTTTCGGTGACCCAACCCGTGAAGGTGCATGACGGCGTCGTACGCTCCGCCTTGGTGATCTGAACAGACGTGCTCCGTCAGGTCGCCCGGGCCCAAGTCGTCCAGGCTCCGTTCCAGGAGGACAACCGGTACGGGCAGGGCCATGAGCTCGGCAACACGCTGCTGGGGGTTGGCCAGACCGGTCAACGTTGGCACCAGGATGAGGCCGTCCACCCCGGCATCCAGGAGGAATTGGATGCTGGCGTTCTCGCGGGTGAAGTCGTAGTGGTACGTGGACAACTGCAGGCTCGCTCCGCGGGCGGAGAGATGTTCCTCGATCCCCTGGAGGACACGCGGGTAATAGAGCTGTGTGTCCGGTAGCAGGACTCCGATAACAAAACGGGAGCGCTTCTGCGCACGCTGGGGTGCGGCGACAAAGCTGCCTGCGCCTTGCCTGCGGACCACCAGCCCTTTGCCCACGAGGTCCTCGAAGGCCCGCCGCACCGTAGTCAGGGAGAGCCCGGTTTCTGCTGCGAGTTGCTGCTCGGTGGGGAGTTTCGTCCCCACAGCCCACGTACCGGCAATGATGTCCCTGCGGAGGTCGTCGCTCAGGTCCTGAAACTTCAAATTGGCTTTGGCAGTGTCTCGCAGTGCTGTAGCACCGGAGTCCGCTTGCGGTTCCTGATTCCTCTTTGGCATGATCCATCTCCACCTGTGGACAGACAATTTCTCTTATCATGCACCACCAATGAGGGAGTATTCCGATAGTAATTTCCTTCGCGTGCGAGTACTTTCGTTCTGTTTGGGAATGCTCATTGATTCCTTGCCTCCGCCCTGCGTAGCAATGGAGGGTGTCCAACAAGAAGCCGAATATCCTGTTCATCCTCAGCGACGACCAAGGTGCGTGGGCCCTGGGGTGCGCGGGAAACCCCGAGATCCACACCCCGCATCTGGATGCCCTCGCTGCCCGCGGAACGCGCTTGGAGAACTTCTTCTGCGTCTCACCCGTCTGCTCACCGGCGCGCGCCAGCCTGATGACCGGGGACATCCCCTCGCGGCACGGCGTCCATGACTACTTGGCAGGCATTGAAACGGGACCTGAGGCCGTTGATTACCTGCAGGGACAACGCCTGTTCACGGATGACCTCGCCTTCGCAGGGTACCGCCTTGGTTTGTCCGGCAAATGGCACCTTGGCGCCAACGATGCTCCGCGGAACGGCTTCAGTCACTGGTTCGCGCTGGAGGGAGGCGGCAGCCCCTATGACCGTTCAGTGATGTACAGGTTCGACGGCGACACCAGCCACCGGGAACCGGTCACCGAATACTTGACGGACGCGATCACCAGCGATGCGTTGGACTTCTTGACTGAGGCCTCGCACGAAGCCGAGCCCTTCTTCCTGGCCCTTAACTACTTGGCCCCCCACAAACCTTGGAAGGACCAGCACCCACCGGAGTTCGAGGAGCTCTACAGCGACTGCACGTTTGCCAGCTGCCCGCAGGAAGCCATACACCCCTGGACTCCCACCGTGGAGGGTGTCCCAATCGGCGGCGAGGCGGACGTACGGGCCTCGTTGGTGGGATACTTTGCCGCGGTCAGTGCCATGGATGCCGGGATCGGCCTGGTCCTCAGCCGGCTGGAGGAACTCGGGATCCGGGACAACACCCTGGTGGTCTTCAGCAGCGATAACGGCTTCAATTGCGGCCATCACGGCGTTTGGGGGAAGGGCAACGGGACGTTCCCGCAGAACGTCTACGACTCCTCCGTCAAGGTTCCGGCGATCTTCGCGCTCCCGGGCAGGATCCAGCAGGGCGTGGTACTGACGGAACTGTTGTCCGCTTACGACGTAGCCGCCACTGTTCTGGAGCTCGCAGGCCTGGACGCCCGGCCCTTCGAACGCGGGCCTGGGCAGTCTTTTGCGGAGCTGTTGCGCGCGCTGCCGGACCCAGCAGGGGATGCCACCGGTGAGACCCCCGACGACGGCGGGCCGCCCGCCGCTGCCGGGGAACGTGCCGTGGTGGTCTTCGACGAATACGGCCCGGTCCGGATGATCCGCAGCACGGACTGGAAGTACGTGCACCGGTATCCGCACGGTCCGCATGAACTCTACGATCTGGTGGCCGACCCGGACGAGCGAGTCAACCTTGTGGACCAGCCGGCGCACTCGGCACGGGTGGCGGGCCTGCGAGCCCAACTCCAGGAATGGTTCCAGCGCTACGCCGTCCAAGGACTCGACGGGAGTTGGCTTCCGGTGGCAGGGGCAGGCCAGACTGCGTCCGTGCTGGACGATCCCTTGGGGGCTTTCACCCCACCCACCTGGGATGGCACGGGCGCAACCGGCGGCACGGCCTAGGGGACTTCGCTAAGGATGAGTCCGGCTCGGGCAGCGTCATCGGACTCGTTGAGGACCACCGGGCTCCCGGTCCCGGCGGCCTCGTAGGACGCCAGGACTACCTCGACGATGTGGCGGGCGTGCTCAACGCTGACCTTGGGTGCGCCGCCGTCGAGCACTCTGATGAAGTCCTGCAACTGCAGGAAGAAGCCCTCCTGGATGTCCTCCGGCTGCGGCTCCCATACCGTGCGGGTGGTGCCGTTGCAGCGGACCAAGGTTCCGTTGTGTGGACTGCAGGAAATGGTGCCGTGCTCGCACACGATAAGGATCTCGTCCATGCGCTGCGCGGCGTCGGAAACAACCACGACGCTGACGTGGACGCTGTTGCGGAGCGTCAGCGAGATGGCACCGTCGGTTTCCACCGGGACGCCGAAGCGCTTGAGGGTGGAGGCGTCGAGGGATTCAACGGGTGCGCCACCAAACCAGATGGAACGGTCAAGGCAATGGCCGCCGATATTCATCAGGGCGCCACCACCGGCCAGGGTTTCGCTGAAGAACCACTCCGGACGGGTCCCTGGACGGTAATCGGTGGTCCTGTAGTCGCGGATCATCAGCACCCGGCCAAGTTCGCCGCCGGCCAGCACGTCCTCGGCCGCCAGCTTCTCCGGAAGGAAATGCTGGATCTGCCCGATCACCAAGGACACCCCGGCCTCCCGGCAGGCCCGGATCATGCGATCGCAGTCGGCCACGGTGGTTGCCATGGGCTTTTCCACCAGGATATGCAATCCGTTTTCTGCTGCGGCCAGCACCATCTCGAGATGCAGGGCGTGCGGGGTATTGATGATGACCGCATGCAGGCCGGCCTCACGAAACATGGCCAAGTAGTCCCCGTAGACGGAAGCCCCCCATGGCGATGCGACCCTCTCGGCGGCTTCATGCCGCAGATCGCAGACGGCGGCCAACTCCACGTTGTCGATCCGCGCTGCGGATGCTGCATGGAAGTGTGCCACGGCGCCTGCGCCAATAATTCCAAGTCGTATCAATTTCCCTCTTTAGCTCGGAGCCGGAGCGCGGGCTCGTTTGATCGGAACACCGCGCAGGTCCCCTCGATTGTTGGGCAGTCCGAAAAGAGGAATAAATGCCTAATTGGGCCGGACCAGGCTGCAGTACGCAGGGGATGCCGGGCAGTCATCGAAAGTTTCCTAAATACTCATTGAATCCTGCTTTCGGGGGCTGTGAGAGTCGTCTCACTGAACCGCATCCGGCTGGTTCCCCCTCACTCGAAAGGTGATTCCCATGGGCAAAACAGCCCGTCATCTTCGCCCGCTGGCCGCCCTGTTGGGTGCAGCGCTTGCTTTATCCACCACGGCTTGCGGTGGAGCCACCGATGCCTCCACGGCCGCCGAAGCCGTGGATATTTCCGGCTCCATCTCGGGCCAGACCATCAACTACTGGTCCATGTGGAAAGACGGTGAGCCCCAGCAGAAGGTCATCGCCGCTGCCATCGCCGACTTTGAAAAGGAAACCGGAGCCACAGTCAGCGTCCAGTGGCAGGGCCGCAGCAACACTGAAAAGCTGGTCCCTGCGCTGAACACCAACAACGTCCCGGACCTGGTGGACGGGACGTTCGCCAAATTGGCTCCGGTGATCGGTGAAACCGGGCAGGCGAGCCCCTTGACGTCCGTGTACTCGTACGAGGTGGACGGGAAAGCCGTCAGCTCATTGATCCCCGAGAAGTTCACCAGCAACGGCGTTTTCAAAGGCGAAGACGGCCAGCCCTGGATGGTGCCCTACAGCATCAGCTCCGACGGCATTTGGTTCGATGCTGCCAAGCACCCGGAGCTCAAGGCGAAGCCGCCAGCTACGTGGGATGAATTCATTGAAGTCCTGGACGCGCTGAAGGCCGGTGGAACGGCTCCGATCGCTGCGGACGGAGACATCGCAGGCTACAACTCCACGTGGTTCGTCACGGCGCTGCTCCGACTCAAGGGAGCAGGAAGTTTCAAGGCCCTTGCTGAAGACAAGTCGGGTGAAGGATGGGACGATCCCGCTGTCCTTGAAGCGGCCGGGAAGGTGGAAACCCTGGTCAAGGGCGGGTACCTGAACAGTGGCTACAACGCGAGCAAGTTCCCGGCACAACAACAACTCTGGGCAAACGGCGACGCGGCCCTGATCCTCAACGGTTCCTGGACGCCTACCGAAACGGGCTCGTACGCCGCACCCGGGTTCGAATACTCCTCCTTCCAGTTCCCGGCCATCGATGACAAGCCGGCCAGTGCCCGGGTGGACTTCATCGGCTTCGCTGTCCCGGCAAAGTCCAAGAACCAAGCACCGGCGCAGCGACTCTCGGCGTTCCTGCTGGGCGCCAAGTACCAGAACGCCCTGGGAACGGACGCCAAGGTGCTGCCCGTGAGGTCGGACGCGCCGGTGGATCCCGCCGTCGCAAGCGTCAAAGCTGCCATCGATGCCGCTCCGGCCACCCACTTGCAGAACGACGGCGTGACGTTCCCCGGGTACACGGAGAAGGTCTTCTTCCCCAGGGACGATGAACTGTTCCTCGGAAAGACCACAGCCAAGGAGTTCGTGGCCAAGATGAAGGAAGCCCAGATCCAGTACTGGAAGGACAACGGCTGATGTCCTTGGGTCTGAAAGAGCCCCGCGCCGGGAAAGCGGCACTACAGAATCCGGCGTCCCGCAAACCGGTGACCACGAGGTCATCAGCTCAGAGCCGCCGGCAGGGAAGTTCCATTGACGTGCAGCGCAAGAAGCTGCTGTTTCCCTTCGTGGGTCCGGCATTCGTCTTGTACACCGTCCTCTTCATTGTCCCCGCCCTCGGCGCCGTGTGGATCAGCCTCCACAAGTGGGCCGGCTCCGGACCCATGAAGTTCGTGGGCTTGGACAATTACGGCAGGATCTTCGGGGACCCGCTGTTCCTGTCATCGTTCGGCAACACGCTGCTGCTGTTGTTTGTAGTGGGAACTGCCATCTTCGTCCTGGCCTTTGCCATGACGCTCGTCCTCAGGGACATGGCAGGAAAGAAGGTGGTCCGAAACGTCATCTTCTTCCCCCACCTCATCAACGCACTCGTATTCGGCGTCATGGCAGGTTTCATTTTCAATCCGGGTGGCATGGTGAACAGCCTGCTGGCACCTCTTGGTGTGACAGACCCACCAAAATGGCTGGCGCAGGACAACATTTTCCCGCTCATCATGGTCACGCTGGTCTGCACTACCACCGGCTACTTCACCACCATCCTGATGGCTGGCGTCGACCGTATTCCGCCCTATTACTACGAGGACTGTGCACTGGCAGGGGCCACCGCGTTCCAAAGGCTGCGCTACGTGATCCTGCCGCTGACGTGGGACGTTTTCGGCACATGTGCCGTGCTGTGGACCATCTCGTCGGTGAAGATCTTCGAGATCGTCTGGGTCTTCGGTGGAAGCTCCGGGGCCGGGGTGCCGCCAACCCAAAGCTGGACGGCCGCCGTCTATACCTACGTCAACGCTTTCTCCGGACAGTCAACGCCGGCCTATGGAGCCGCGACAGCGTCTGCCGTCTTGTCCCTGGCACTGATTTCCGTCCTGGTTGTCCTGCTGCGCCGCGCGATGCGTCGCGACGCCGTCGAGTTCTAAAGGAAATGTCATGAGCGAATACAAACTGTTGGGACCCATGGCTATCACCCGCAGGCCGGGCCGCCGGGGCGTCAGTCCCGCCTTGCGCGGGGAGCGCAGCGTGCTCAGGGGTATCGGGGTGGGGCTGCTGTGGTTGGTGGTCGCAATCAGTATCGCGGCACTGGTGTGGATGGTGGCCCAGGCATTCCGGGATACACGGGCCATCCTTGACGACCCCTGGGGCGTGCCATCGTCTTTGGACTTCGGCAACTTCGTCCGGGCATGGACCGTGGGCGACTTCGCGGTGGCCACATGGAACAGCCTGCTGACCACGGTGGTGTCTTCGGTCCTGACCGTCGCCATCGCCGCACCGTGCGCCTACTACCTGAGCCGGGTGGACAACAGGCTGACCCGTGGCTTGAGCCTGTACTTCATCCTGGGCCTTGGTATTCCGGCGCAGGTCATTCTGATTCCACTGTTCGTGATGCTCAACAAGGTGTATCTCACGGACAGCATCATCGGATTGAACCTCGTCTACATCGGCGTCTCCATGCCCTTCACGGTCTTCCTGCTGACGGCGTTCTTCCGATCCCTCCCCTTGGAAATGGAAGAGGCAGCGGCACTGGACGGGACCACCGCTTTCGGGACGTTCTGGCGCATCACGTTGCCGTTGGCGAAAGGGGGGATTCTCACCGCCTTCATCCTTCAGGTCATCTCGCACTGGAATGAAACCCTTTTGGCCTTGACCCTGCTTCAATCCACCGAGAAGTACACCCTCCCTGTCGCCCTGATTTCCTTCGTCCAGCAGCAGACCTACTCGGGTGCAGACTGGGGCGGGCTGTTTGCCGGCCTCGTGATGGTGGTGCTGCCCATGCTGGTCATCTATGTATGGTTGGGTCGGCGCCTAACCGAGGGACTCACGCTGGGGATGGGTAAATAACCCTCGGCGGCGGCGCTACCGCGGACTCTTGTCGATGACGCAGAAGCGGTTGCCGTCAGGGTCCGCGAGGACCACGAAGTCCGGATCCTCGGGGTACAGGTCCCAGTCGACTCGTTCTGCCCCGAGACCGATGAGCCGCGCCACTTCCGCGGCCTGGTCATCCGCGTAGAGATCCAAATGGGTGCGGGGATGCTCCTGCACCGGTGTTTCACTCAGCATCAGCGCGAGCTGTGGGCCGGGGCCGGACGCCGGTACCAGGATCACCCACGTGTCATCGCCCGGCTCGCGGGGAACATAGCCGAGCGCTCCGTGCCAGAATTCTGTGGCGCGGGCAATGTCATTGACGCCCAGGACAGTGCTGCCGATGGTCAACATGCGCCCAGCCTAGCTGCGGGTTGCCCGGCATGTCTTGTCCACGGCGCAGGGCCAGTGCCACAGTGAACCATGGCCACAGAGCACGACGTAAGACGCATCTGCCTGAGCATGCCTGGAGTGACCGAGCGCCAGAGCTGGGGGCAGCCCGCGTGGTTCGCCAAGTCCCTCATGGCGCGCATGTGGGAAGAGGGCGTGGGCACTGTGAAAACTGACGAACGCGAAGCGCTCGCAGCCATGAAACCCGACACATTCTTCTGGACTCCGCATCACGAACAGTCGCCGAAACTGATGCTGATCCGGCTGGAGAACATTGAGGTGGACGAGCTCGACGAACTGCTCCAGGAGTCGTACAGAATTGCCGGCGGCCCGGGCAAACCCACCCAACTGAGTCGCAGTTGACGCCGTTTTGAGGGCTCAAAACGGCATGTGCTGCTACTTAGTTGGGTTCGGGGGCTCACGCTAGACTCGGCCGCATGGGGGAAAACAACATACTTGGGGAACAGAACACACCGCAGCCTGCGCGCAGGGTCTCTGCCGTCGTCGTGCCTTTGCTGGGGTTGATCGCCGTGATCGTGGGGCTGATCGTGGCGTGGAACAATCAAAGCACAAGCTTCGGCTGGTTCGCCTACGCACCGCTCAGTGACACGGTCTTCATCGGAAACGGTGTAGCCATGGTCAGCCAAGGAACGCAGCTCGGGCTCGCCGTGACCGTCGTCGGCCTGTTGGTCCTCGCGTTCCGGGCCGGGCTCGTCATAGGCCGCCGCAGCCGCTGAGTTCGCCGGAAACGCGCCGAAACCGCCTGAGAAACGCGAAATCGCCGGAAGGCTCCCAGCGAACTGGCGGCTTTCCGGCGATCTCGGCGGACGGGCAAGGACTAGGTGAGCTTCACCTGGCGGTTCATGTCCTTGTACAGCAGGTAACGGAACTCGCCCGGACCACCGGCGTAGCAAGCCTGCGGGCAGAACGCGCGCAGCCACATGAAGTCGCCGGCCTCCACCTCAACCCAGTCGTTGTTGAGCAAGTACATGGCCTTGCCTTCCAGGACGTACAGGCCGTGCTCCATGACGTGGGTCTCCGGGAAGGGGATCACGCCGCCGGGCTGGAAGGTGACGATGTTGACCTGCATGTCGTGGGCCAGGTCGCTGGAGTCCGTGAAGCGCGTGGTCTTCCATACGTCGTTGGTGTCCGGCATGGAGGTGGGCTCCACGTCCTTCTCGTTGGTGACGAAGGACTTGGCTTCGAAGCCCTCAAGGCGTTCGTAGGCCTTGCGGATCCAGTGGAAGGAGACGATGTCGTCGGACACGTTCTCCAGGCCCCAGTCTGCGCCGGCAGCAAGGTAGGCGTAGCCGCCCTCTTCGAGGTGGTGCAGTTCGCCGTCGAGGGTCAGGTTGACCTGGCCCTTGGTGACAAAGATGACGCCTTCAACGCCGGACTCAAACTCGGCCTTGGGAGCGCCTCCGCCGGGTGCGATCTCTACGATCAGCTGGGAGAACGTGGTGGCGAAGCCGGAGATCGGCCGCGCGATGATCCACGAACGAGTGTTGGAGAAACCCGGCAGGTTGCTGGTGACGATGTCCGTCATGACGCCCTTGGGGATCACCGTGTAAGCCTCGGTGACGATCGCCCGTTCCGTGGTGAGGTGGGTCTGCGGCGGCAGGCCGCCCTGCGGGTAGTAGTACTTGCCCATGCGAAATGCTCCTATCAGTGGGAAGTCGGTTGCGCGAGCCGCGGGTGCGCCAGCGCGGTCAGCTGTGAAAGTTCGACGCCGGCAAGCGCCTTGACCTCGTCGGTCCCCACTGCGCCGCATTGGACGCCACGGAGGACGAAGCCAGCCAGCGCGCGGGCTGTGGCGGGCTCATCCATGACGCCGCCTTCGGTGCGCTCCACGTAGTTGCGGAGGCGGAGGGCCGCGGCGGGGAGGCCTTCGCGGTAGAAAGCGTACGACGCCGAGAAGCGGCTGGGCAGCTGGGCTGCGTGCAGGTCCCACCCCTGGTAGTAGCCGTTTTCCAGGGAGCGTCGGACCAGTCGGCCGTGCAGCTTCCAGGCATCTTCCACGCCATCGCCCACGGGGATGATGTTGGTGGAACCGTCGGAGAGGCGGATGCCCGTGCCGGCAACTGCAAGCTGCATGACTTCCTTGGCGAAATCGGCCACGGGGTGTTCCATGGACTGGTATTCCGCAGAGATGCCCAGAGAAGCGCTGTAATCGTAGGTCCCGTAGTGCAGGGCGCTGATACGTCCCGGCACAATGTGGGGGAGTTGGGCCACAGGAGACGTTCCGTCAGCGCCAAGAATGAGCTGAGGGGTTTCCACCTGGACCTCAAAGCGAAGCCTGCCGGCGGGGAGTCCGTGGACTTCTTCGAGGCGGGACACTGCGAAGTCCATCGCCTGCACCTGTGCCACCGTGGTGACCTTGGGCAGGGTGAGGATGAGTCCGGCCGGGAGTTCGCCGGCTTCGGCCAACGTGGAGACGAACAGGTCCAGCGTCTTCAGGCCGCGGGCCCTCGTGGGGGCTTCGAAGCACTTGAACCTGATGCCGATGAACGGCGGAGCTGTCCCGGCCGCAACTGCCTCTGCAACCTTCTTGGCGGCAGCAACGGCGTCGGCGTCTTCTGCCTCATCGCCGCGATCGCCGTAGCCGTCTTCGAAGTCCAGGCGGAGATCTTCGATCGGCTCAGCACGGAGCTTCTCCGCCACACGGGAGGCAACAGCGGCAGCCAAATGAGACTCCTGGCCCAACAGCTGACCGAGCTTTTCCAAGCCGCCGTGAGCTTCCGCCGTCGCCAGTGCCTGGGCGCCCCACTCTGCCGCAAGGGAAGGCGTGAAGCGGTCGGCCGGGATGTAGACAGTATGGATGGGCTGGCGTGAGCCGTCGTCGCCAGGGTAGTTGCGGTCAAGCAACTGGTCCGTCGCGGCGAGCTGGGACTCGATGTGAGCCAGATCAGAGGAAGAGAATGAGCCCATCTCAGCCCACCAGCTCATACGCGGGAGTGGTGAGGAAGTCCGTGTAATCGTCGGACAGACAGATGTCCTCAATCAGCTTGGACGCGGGCTCGTAGTACGCCTTGAAGTTCTCGTCACCGAACTCGATGCGCAGGCGCTCGGTTTCTTCGCCGAGGATGCGGCTGACGAGTTCACGGGTCACGGTGTTACCCGTGTCCGCGAGGACAGACTTGTTGCGGATCTGCTGCCAGACCTGCGAGCGGGAGATCTCCGCAGTAGCGGCGTCTTCCATGAGGTTGTGGATGGCCACAGCGCCGCTGCCGGAAATCCACACGCCCGTATAAGCGACGGCGACGTACAGGTTCAGCCGCAGGCCGGCTTCAGTGACCGTGCCGCCGGCAGAGGCGACGTCGATGAGCTGCTCGGCCGTGACGCTTACCTCGGGGCGCTGCTTGTCGAGCTGGTTGGGGCGGTCGCCGAGTACGGAGTCGAAGACTTCGCGGCAGGTGGAGACCAGGTCCGGGTGTGCAACCCAGGAGCCGTCGAAGCCGTCGTTTGCCTCGCGGGTCTTGTCGGCGCGGACCTTGTCGAAGGCTGCGGCGGTGACGTCCGGCTGCTTGCGGTTGGGGATGACGGCGGCCATGCCACCCATGGCGAAGGCCCCGCGCTTGTGGCAGGTCTTGACCAGGAGTTCCGTGTAGGCGCGCATGAACGGAGCCGTCATGGCAACGGTGGCGCGGTCCGGGAGGACAAACTCTTCGCCGGCATCACGGAAGTACTTGATGATGCTGAAGAGGTAATCCCAGCGGCCGGCGTTCAGGCCCGAGGCGTGGTCGCGCAGTTCGTAGAGGATCTCGTCCATCTCGAACGCTGCCGGGATGGTCTCGATGAGGACCGTGGCGCGGACGCTGCCCTGCGGGATGCCGAGGAAGTCCTGGGCGAACACGAAGACGTCGTTCCAGAGGCGCGCCTCAAGGTGGCTCTCCATCTTGGGCAGGTAGTAGTACGGGCCGTGGCCGTTGAGGAGGAGCTGCTTGGCGATGTGGAAGAAGTGCAGGCCGAAGTCCACCAGCGCACCCACGGCGGGTTCGCCGTCGATCAGCAGGTGGTTCTCTTCCATGTGCCAGCCGCGGGGGCGGGCAACAACAACAGCCAAGGGAGCATCGGTGCGAAGGCGGTATTCCTTGCCCTCGGGCGAGGTGTAGCTCAGGGTGCCCTGGGCAGCGTCGCGAAGGTTGAGGATGGCGTCGATGACGTTGGGCCACGTGGGCGTGCTGGCGTCCTCGAGGTCCGCGAGCCATACCTTGGCGCCGGAGTTCAGGGCGTTGATGGCCATCTTGGCGGGGGTTGCAGGGCCGGTCATCTCAACGCGGCGGTCCTGCAAAGCTGCCGGTGCCTCGGCAACCTTCCAGTCGCCGTCGCGGATTTCCTGCGTCTCCGGGAGGAAGTCCAGGCGGCTGGTGTCCGCAACCTTCTGGCGCTTGACTTTCCGCGCTTCCAACAGCTCATTGCGGGTGCCGGCGAAGCGCTTGTGCAGTTCCTCGATGAAGCCCAATGCCTTGGGGCTGAGGATTTCCTCGGCACGATCGATCGGCCGGGGATCGGTGACTGTGATAGCCATGTGAGCGGATTCCTTTTTCTAGAGTGCGCTGGCGGCGTTGGCGTGCGCAGCATTAGCTACGGCGGTCGCAACATCGGCGGCAACATGGGGATCGAAGACGCTGGGGATAATGTAACTCGCGTTCAGCTCATCGTCAGCTACCCGGTTGGCAATTGCCTCTGCGGCGGCCACCAGCATGTTCGGCGTAATGTCCGAGGCTCCGGCGTCCAGCAGGCCCCGGAAGAAGCCGGGGAAGGCCAGCACGTTGTTGATCTGGTTCGGGAAGTCGCTGCGGCCGGTGGCAACCACGGCCGCGTGCTTGGACGCGACAACGGGGTCGATTTCCGGCGTCGGGTTGGCCATGGCGAACACGATAGCGTCCTCGGCCATCGAAGCGACCTGCTCTTCGCCGATCACGTGCGGGGCGGAGACGCCGATGAAGACGTCCGCTCCCTTGAGGGCGTCGTGCAGGGTTCCGGAGAAGCCTTCTTCGTTGGTGTTCGCGGCGATCCAGCTGCGGTGCTCGTCGTCGTACTTTTCGCCCGAGTGGATGGCACCTGAGCGGCCGGCGGCGATGATGTGCTGTGCGCCCTGGGCCTTGAGGAGCTGGATGATGGCGGAACCGGCAGCGCCGACACCGGAAACGACGATCTTGACCTCGGACAGCTTCTTGTCCACAACGCGAAGGGCGTTGACCAAGGCCGCGAGCGTGACGATCGCGGTGCCGTGCTGGTCGTCGTGGAAGACCGGGATGTCCAGTTCCTCGCGGAGGCGGTTCTCGATCTCGAAGCAGCGCGGCGCGGCGATGTCTTCGAGGTTGATGCCGCCGTAGACGGGCGCCATGGCCTTGGCGATCATGATGATTTCTTCGGTGTCCTGGGTGTCCAGGCAGACCGGCCAGGCGTCAACGTTGGCGAACTGCTTGAAGAGCGCAGCCTTGCCTTCCATGACGGGCAGGGCAGCGGCGGGGCCGATGTTGCCCAGGCCCAGAACGGCCGAACCGTCGGTGAGGACTGCGATGGTGTTGCGCTTGACCGTGAGGTTGCGGGCTGCGGCCGGGTCCTCTGCGATGGCCATGCAAACACGTGCGACGCCGGGAGTGTAGGCACGGGACAGATCGTCGCGGTTGCGCAGGGCGACCTTGGGGACGACCTCGAGCTTGCCACCGAGGTGCATGAGGAAGGTGCGGTCCGAGACGTGCTGGACGGTGACGCCGTCGAGGGCGTTCAGGGCATCCTTCACGCGGGCTGCGTGATCGTCGTCGGTGGTGTTGCACGTGACGTCAACAACGATCGTCTCGTGGTGGGATTCCGTGACGTCCAGCGCGGTGATCGCTGCACCGGCTGCGCCGACAGCTGCTGCCAGTTCGCTGGTAGCGGTGAAGCTCGACGGTGCGGCGACGCGCAGGGTGATCGAGTTTCCGGGGCTCGGATTCGCCATTGAAATTCCTCCTGTAAGGCCCGTTCCCGGGCCGCCGTTCCAAACTGAATGTTTTCGTATTATGGATATTATTATCTACAAAGTGGAAACACAACCCCCTGCTTGGTCATGTTCGGTGTCATCGCGCAGGTTGACGGTGTGCTGTATGTTGGGTGTTCTAAGCAATTCTTTTCACGATGCGGATAAGAGTTGTCGGAATCTGAGTCATTGGAGACAAGGGAATGGCTGAAAAAGCCTCCGGAGGCGTGCAGTCCGTTGAGCGCGTCTTTGAACTGCTGGAACTGATCACGGACGCGGGCGGCGACGTCACCTTGAGCGAACTTTCTTCGTCCACTGACCTGCCCTTGCCTACCATCCACCGCTTGCTCCGCACGCTGGTGTCGCTCGGCTATATCCGTCAGCTGCCCAACCGCCGCTACGCCCTGGGTCCCCGGCTTATCCGGCTCGGCGAAGGTGCCAGCAAGCAACTCGGCGCCGTGGCGCGTCCGCAGCTGAAGACCCTCGTGGAACGCCTCGGCGAGACCTCCAACATGGCCGTGCTGGATTCCGACATGGTCATTTACGTGGCCCAGGTCCCGTCCATGCACTCCATGCGCATGTTCACGGAGGTCGGCCGCCGCGCCCACACGCACGACACCGGCGTGGGCAAAGCAATCCTCGCCCAGTTGGACGACGAGGTTGTCCGCGGCATCGTGGCCCGCACCGGGATGCCCACTCCCACGGCCAAGAGCATCGGCGACATCGACTCCCTGCTGGCCGACCTCAAGCTCATCCGTGAACGCGGCTACTCCATTGACGAGGAAGAGCAGGAGCTCGGCGTACGCTGCTTCGCCATGGCCGTGCCTAACGCGCCCACGCCCACCGCGATCTCCGTCTCCGGCCCCATCACCCGTGTGGACCAGAGCTTCGCCGATCGCGCCGTGCCCATGCTTCGCGAGGCTGCCATGGCGATCTCCGCGGAGCTCAACCAGAACTGATTTTCTTACGCCGAGTTGGCAGATAATGCCCATGTTTTCCAAAAACATGGGCATTATCTGTCAGCTCGGCGCGGATTTTGAACGGGTGGCTTTCCTCAGCATCGCGTTCACCACGATCGGGTGAACCGGCCGCACGACGCCGAAGTACAGCTTTCCCCTCCAGCCTTTGAGCTCGACGGCGGTAGTCACCCTGATGAGCCGGCTCACCGGATCCACCCCGACGGCGGCTGCGAAGTTCAAGTGCTTGTCCCTGACGAAGATCAGTGCTTCTTCGCCCGCCTGGTCCGTCACCTTGAACGTGTCCCGCGGTGCCTTCGGAACGCCGATCAAGGGCACAAGCGCCTGGCGCAAACCCATGGCGGCGGCAACCCAACGCGGCATGGACTCCAAGGAGAACAGCCGCCCGGCCCATTCCCCGGGGTCCGTCCCGGCGCCATCCGGGAGCGGGGCCAAGCACACGTCTGCGTAGTCGGGCTTCGGAATTTCGCGGAAGGCCAATGAGCGGAAGCAGGGTGACTGTTCGGTCATGGGCTGATCCTACGGTGCGAAGCGTGCAGGTGAGCTTCCCGCGCGGGTGAGTGCCGCCGTCGTACGTTCTGCGCGAGATGACACTTGGCGCCCATGTTTTCGATAAACATGGGCGCCAAGTGTCAACCCGCGGCAGAAATCTAGTGCTCCGACGCGCTGGACGTCTTGAGCGGGACTTCCTTGCCGTCGGCGTCGATGAGCTTGCCGTTCTCGAAGCGGTCGCCTTCGCTGAGGCACTTGATGTCCTCTTCGCTGACGATCCGGTCAGTGCCCGCGACGAACACCGACTGGTTGTCCGAGTTGCCGGCCTTGAGGTGATTGAAGAGGATGTTCAGCAGGATGGCCATGACGGCTGCCGAGCTGATGCCGGAGTGGAAGATCGTGGAGAACCAGGACGGGAAGGCGTCGTAGAAGGACGGTGCGGCGATGGGGATCATGCCGAAGCCGATGGAGGCCGCCACGATGATCAGGTTCATGTTGTTCTTGTACTCAACCTTGGCCAGGGTACGGATACCGCTGGCTGCTACGGTACCGAAGAGGACGACGCCGGCGCCGCCCAGGACGGGCGTCGGAACCGCTGCGACCACGCGGCCCAGGATCGGCAGGAGGCCCAGGATCACCAGGATGAGGCCGCCGGCGCTGACCACGAAGCGGCTCTTGATGCCCGTGATGGCAACAAGGCCGACGTTCTGGGCGAAGGCGCTCTGGGTGAAGGAGTTGAACAGCGGGGAGATGGCGCTGGAGAGCATGTCTGCGCGGAGGCCGTCGCCGATGCGGCGGGAGTCCACTTTGGTGTCCACGATTTCGCCCACTGCGATGATGTCTGCCGAGGTCTCCGTCAGGGTCACCAGAATGACGATAAGCATGGAGATGATTGCGGCGATTTCGAAGGTGGGAGCGCCGAAGGCAAACGGCGTGGGGAATGCGACGATGTCGCCCTGGCCAACCTTGGAGAAATCGGCCATGCCTGCCACGAACGCAATGATGGTGCCGATGACCATGGCCAGCAGGATCGAGAGCCGGGATATGGCGGCGTTGCCAACTTTGCTGAGGAGCAGGACGACGCCCATGGTTGCTGCTGCGAGGCCGATGTTGGCCATGCTGCCGTAGTTATCGGCCTTGGCGTTGCCGCCCATGGCCCAGTTCGCTGCCACCGGCATCAGTGTGAGGCCGATAGTGGTGATCACAGTTCCGGTAACCACCGGTGGGAAGAACTTGATGATCTTGGAGAACAGGGGAGTGATCGCCAGGCCAATCAGTGAGGCCACAATGACCGAGCCGAACACCGCCTGGATCCCGCCGCCACCTTGGACGATCGCCACCATGGTGGAAACGCCGGCGAAGGAAACGCCCTGTACCAATGGCAGCTGCGAGCCGAAGAACGGAATGCCGACGGTCTGCAGGATGGTGGCCAGGCCGCCAACGAACAAACAAGCGGCGATGAGGAGGCCGATGTCCTGCGAGGACATGCCGGCAGCCGCTCCAATGATCAGCGGCGGGGCAATGATTCCCCCGTACATGGTGAGGACGTGCTGGAAGCCGTAAGCGAAGGTGCTTCCGATGGAGAGCCGCTTGTCCTCGGGACGTTCCGGCTTGTGCGACTGCGAAGGGGCGGTATTCGCAGGGCGGGATTTCTTCTTGATGTTCATGGCAGACTTTCTGGTTTCATGGCAGACGTCTTCGTCTGGCTAACTGTGTCTGGCTAACAAAATCTTGGGTTGTTTGGGGTTGGGTTTGTGTGCAGGCCTGGCCTCCACGGGACGCCGTTGGGGAGACCTGCACACAAACCCTTGGGTGATGCGTTTTAGTGCTGGTTTGGTGCGGGCTTAGCAGAAGCCGGCGATGCCGCTCCAGGCAACCGGGGCAGCGTCGATGTTCTCGCGCTGGACGGTTGCTTCGATGAGGCCGTACGGGCGGTCCGCGGCGAAGAAGACCTCGTTGGGGTTGTCCAGGCCGAACGGGCTCAGGTCAACCAGGAAGTGGTGCTTGTTGGGCATGGAGAACTTGATCTCGTCCACTTCGCTGTGTGCTTCCAGGACCTTCTTGCCCATGTCGAACAGCGTCTGCTGCAGGGCGTGGGAGTAGTTCTCGGTGAAGCCTTCAAGCAGGAGGGCTTTGATGTCCTCGTAGCTCTTGTTGAAGTCCGTGCCGGCGAAGTCCAGGTTGGTGTTGTAGCGCCAGCGGGCGGATACATCGGTGGCCAGGATGCGGTCGGTGGTTTCCGGCAGGGTGGTGTACTTGTCGCGTGGGTAGCCGACAAAACCGGACTGCGTGGTCTTCAGGACGGTCAGGTCCTTGAGGCCGGAAATCACGTGGGTGGTTGCGCCATCACGGACGACGACGGCGGTACGCACCTCTTGTCCGTTGCGGACGAAGCTGTGGTCGTGTCCCTCGCCGTGGGCCTGGATGCGGTCCCAGCTGTAGGCTTCGGCTTCCCAGCGGCCACCGGTGACCCAGTCGAATTCGCCGGTGAAGTGGTTTGCGAGGCGAAGCAGGAAGGACTCGGGTGAGCCTACGCCTTCACGGGCAAAGGCGTAGACCGTGTTCTTCTGGGTGTCGGTGGCAACGACGTGGCCGTTGTCGCCTTCGAGGTGGGCCGCCTGGAAGTCGCCGCGCAACTGCGAGGTGACGTTCAAGTCTTCAATGTGGTGGCGGTCGGTATCCCGGGTGACCTTGACGACGCGGACTTCTGCCTTGCCGTACTGGTTTTCGCCGAGGACGATGTTGTTGCTCATGGTCATATCCCAACTTCTGTGAGGTGGAACCTAGGTTCCATCAATGAAATTAAGCGCGTGTTTCCACTGCGTTTCTGGTGGAGCCGACCCAACAAAAAAGAGCCAGCATCCATGGATGCCAGCTCATTACGACCCTGCCTGCTGCTCTCAGGTTACGTGACCTACGCCACGAACTGATTCGAGAGTAGCGCACTAATTCGTCTTGTGTATACGGGTTTCGAAGGATCGTTATGAACCATCCAAATGTGACCGGGGCAACTGGGTTTGGCTCCTCGGAGGTCTTGACGGCTGCTTTCACCGCTGCCTACACTTTCCACATAACAATAAAAGTTTTCCGAAGTACGGAAACTGCTTGCATGAGAAAGAGGAGGAACAGATGGACTCGAAGGATACGAACAACGTCGTGGAATTCCCGGCGCCGGGTCAGGAGCTGTACCTGCCCTTCGGTGCGACAGATCCCGACTTCTATATTCCGGCCGACTGTGACCGCAAAGCCGGCGGGTTCTCCCGTTGGCTGCGGGCGCTCCCGGTGTTCGGCCGGCAGCGCCCCTAGATCCCCGGCGGCCCCCTTTCCTCGCAAGCTCGGACAGGGAACCCTGCCGCCGTGGGTCCTTATGGGGACGGACTCTGCGCAACAGAGCCAACGAGGCGGGCGATACCTGGGGAGGTGTCGTCCGCCTTTCCGTGTGCTGCCGGGCCCTACCTAACGCGCCCGCCCGCCCGCCCGCGCTCGCCCCTGCCCGTGCGCCCGCGCCCCGCCCGCCCGTTTCGTGGGTTCCCAGCGCAGCGTGCCGTGCGCACCATCGAATGCGCAGCGAACCCCCGAGATGGGCTCTAGCTTGCTCTCCGCAAAACGCTCAGCACGCTCGTTTTGAACTCCTGTTCCCTGAATAGGTTCTGCCACTTGATCCGGATGAACTTCCAGCCGAGCTCGGTGAGGGCCTTTTCTCGCTGCCGTTCCTGGTAGATCACCTCGGCGGTGGGTGCGTAGTCGAAGTATTTGACCTTTCCATCGAACTCCAGGGCCACCTTCTTTTCCTTCCATGCAAAGTCCAACCGATGGTGGCCTTCAGCTGACGCCACCTTCACCTGTAGTTCGGGCAGCTCGATCCGCAACCTTTGGAGCAGCTCGCGGGTGAGGGTTTCGCCGGGTGACTCGGATCTGGCATCGGCATTCTCCAAAGCCCGTCGAAGAGTGAGAACTCCGTTGCGTCCGGCCAGCGATGCGCACATCTCTTGCAGTTTCGAGACGTTGGCACCCTTTCGGAGGGCGTGGTCCATGAGCACCAGGGCTTGTTTGTAATTGAGCATGAGGCAGCAGTCCACAACCGTCTGTTCCAGCGTGGTGCAAGGCATTCCCTTGACGAAAACAGCCCCCATCATCGCCAACGGGCGGGTGTGCGGGACGACGTCCTTGCCGTGTGAAGTGGTGGATGCTGTTGTTTCCGTTGTGATGTGGACTTTATCTCCAACATCCCACAGGAATAAGCCATGGAGACGCGCCGCCGAGGTGTGGCTGTAGACCAAGCCGCCGCCCGACGTCGAAAGTGTGCCGTGCGCGTGCGCGGCGACTAGCTGCAGAGTTTGAACCCAGGGCTTTTGGGCTGCCCATTTGCTGCCTCGGATATAGCAACCACGGCGCAGTCGTACTAAGGCGCCGGAGCGAACCAGCGCGGCGATCTTCCGATGGTTGATCCCTAACTCGTGGAGTTCATCGGTCCGCCACAAATCCATCCCCGCGGGAAGCTCGTTGCTGTTGCTCTGTGTCATGGATCAAGACTTCAATGAGCCGACGGGCGAAGATAGCGGTGAGTTTGACTATGTGGAGAAGCCCGTTTCGATGGCTCGCTGCGGACAGTGCCGTGCGAACGGCATCCTGCGCAGGGAACCATCGAAACGGGTGGCCTAGGAGAGCCTGGGCCTACCCGGCAACCAACTTCCGCGCCGCCGCCGAGTGCTCAGCGATCAGCCCGGCAACGTCCAGCCCGGGAATCGCACCGTCCACCACTCGCCAAGCACCGCCCACCATGACGCGGTCTGCACGGTCTGCCCCGCAGAGCAGCAACGCGGCGACGGGGTCGTGGCTGCCGGAGAATCGCAGCTCGTCGGGCTTGAACAGGGCCAAGTCCGCTTGGAGCCCCGGTGCCAGTTGGCCAATGTCGGAACGCCCCAATACGGCAGCGGATCCGCGAGTTGCCCATCCCAGCGCCCGCTCCACGGGAACCGATGCACCATAGCGCAGCCGCTGCAAATACAGGGCTTGCCGTGCCTCGAGGATCATGTTGGAGGCATCGTTCGACGCCGATCCGTCCACTCCCAACCCCACAGGAACGCCCGCAACCTCAAGTTCAAGGACGCGCGCCGTCCCGGAGGCAAGGCGCATATTGGAAGTGGGGCAGTGCGCGACGGCGGTGCCCGCGGCTCCCAGCCTGGCGATCTCGTCGTCGTTGAAATGGATGCCGTGCCCAAGCCAAGTGCGGGATCCCAACCAGCCCACGGATTCCAAGTAGTCCACGGTCCGCAGTCCGAACATGGAGCGGCAGAAGTCTTCCTCGTCGATGGTTTCCGCGAGGTGCGTGTGCAGTCTGACGTCGAAGCGTTCGGCCATTGCGGCGCTCTCGGCCATGATCTCCTTGGTCACCGAGAAAGGCGAACACGGGGCAAGCGCGATCTGCACAACAGCCCCGTCCCCTGTTTCGTGGTACTGACGGATCAGCCGTTCGCTGTCCGCAAGGATCGTCTCGGGTGACTGGACTGTGGTCCGGGGCGGCAGCCCGCCGTCGTCCTCTCCCAAGGTCATGGATCCGCGGGTCAGTGTTGCCCGCATGCCCATGGAGCGCACCGCTCCCACCTCAATATCAATGGCATCTTCCATGCCGTCGGGGAAGAGGTAGTGGTGATCGGCGGCGGTGGTGCAGCCGGACAACAAAAGCTCGGCGAGTGCAACCTGCACTGCCAGCTCAAGGCTCCGGGGTGTCAACCGCGCCCACACGGGGTACAAGTTTTGCAGCCAGGGGAACAGTGGCGCGTTGGCCACAGGACCCCAAGCTCGGGTGAGGGTTTGGTAGAAGTGGTGGTGCGTGTTGATGAGGCCGGGGAGGACCACGTGGGAGGAGGCTTCAAAGACGGCCGCAGGAGAAGTAGGTTGCCCGCCCGTAGGCACGAGCTCCAAGATTTTTCCGTCGGAAACCACCAGGCCGCCGCCGGCGTCGAGGTCGTTTGCGGTGAAGATACCCAGCGGGTTCTTGATCCAAAGGGGGGTCATGACAGGTTCCTTGTCTGGTCGGCGTGTGCGCGTTCCAGCTCAGTTAGGCCCTGTCTGCTGATCCAGGTTGCCGGGCCGTCAGAATGCGGCCCGGTCCGAAAAGCGTAGAATGCACGACGTCGGCCGTCAACGCCCGCAGGCGGGCCACGGTCACATTCGGGCACGGGCCCGACGCGAGCCCGGCACGGACCCGACGTGAGCCCAGCACCAGCCCGGCACCACCCGGCAGCAATAAGTAATTTCGCATGACGAAATTAAATTTTCAAAAAACTATGGCGCGGCTCACAAACCCGGTGCTACGCTCTAACTGCCAAAGGCGGGCACCCGGACCTCGGGAAGCTATCTACCAGGCGCAACTTAACCTTCATCGCACATGCTGAAGCCTGGTAACCAAGCTAACTGGAGCTCCTCTCTGTAGCGCCCCCAAACAGGTCACCTGGCTTCCTCAGCACTAAGGAAGTCGCAACATGAGTACAACCGTCACGGCCGAGCAATTCCTGGCCACATCCATTGAGCTGGCAACAGCCAATGTCCTTAACAGTGGGGGCCCCTTCGGCGCCGTCATTGTCACCGCGGACGGACGAGCCTTCGAAGGCGTCAACCGCGTCACCGCCACGAACGATCCCACCGCACACGCAGAAGTCACGGCCATACGTAACGCCTGCCGCGAACTCGGAACCTTCGATCTCAGCGGAGCAACCCTCTACACCAGCTGCGAGCCATGCCCCATGTGCCTGGCCTCCGCACTCTGGGCACGCGTTGACCGCGTGTTCTTTGCCGCAGACCGTCACGACGCCGCATCCGTCGGCTTCGACGACGCTGTCTTCTACGAGTACTTCGAGAACGACAACCGGGACGCGCTGATGCCGGTAGCCAAGTTGGAACTGGGCGACCCCCAGGCTCCAGCGGCCCTCCAGCCGTTCAACACATGGAACACGCTTGATTCCAGGATTGATTACTAGGGCCCGGTGGCTGACATGACAATCCTGGACAATTCCGCTGAAAAGCAGACAGCAGCTGAAAAGCAGGCTGCGCTCTTCCCCCAAGGAGACGGCGCAGAGCCCACAGCGGCAAAGCACACGGCAACCGGCCTGGCAGATGGCAACAAAAGGCCCCCGGTGTCGAACTCCTTCCTGGATAAGTTCTTCCAGATCTCGAAGCGTGGCTCCACGTTGGCCCGCGAATTCCGCGGCGGCTTGGTCACCTTCTTCACCATGGCGTACATCGTCATCCTGAACCCGCTCATCCTGGGCGGCTTCTCGGCGGAAAACGCCCCTACCGACGTCGCTGGCGGCTGGCTCTCAGCTGCACAAGTTGGTGCCGTTACTGGCCTGACCGCCGGCGTCATGACCATCATTTTTGGTCTCGTCGCCAACCTGCCCTTCGGCCTCGCAGCAGGCTTGGGCATCAACTCGTTCCTCGCCGTCGCGGTCATCCAGGAAGTCACGTGGCCGGAAGCCATGGGCCTGGTGGTCATCAACGGCATCCTGATTGTCATCTTCGGTGCTACGGGCGCCCGGACGGCGATCTTCAAGGCAGTCCCGAAGGAACTCAAGGCCGCCATCACCGTTGGCATCGGCTTGTTCATCGCCTTCATCGGCTTCGTTGACTCCGGCTTTGTCCGCGCCACCACGGGCGGTCCGCCGGTCCAGCTCGGGGACAACGGCTCCATCACGTCCATTCCCACCCTTGTCTTCATCATTGGACTGCTGACCATGGGCATCCTCGTGGCACGCAAAATCCAGGGCGGTTTGCTGATCGGCATCGTCGCCACCACCATCCTCGCCGCTGTTGCCGAGGCTGTGTTCCATATAGGTCCAGGCAGCGCCGACAACCCCGGCGGCTGGCACCTCAACGTGCCCATCCTGTCGAGCCAATTGGTGTCCGTCCCGGACCTCACCCTGGTGGGCCAGTTCGATCTCTTCGGCTCGTTTGCCAGGATCGGTGGATTGGCTGCGACCATGTTGGTCTTCACCCTGGTGTTCACCAACTTCTTCGACGCCATGGGCACCATGACGGGTTTGGCCAAGAGCGCAGGCGTGGCACACAAGGACGGCACGTTCCCCAAGCTGAAGTCGGCCTTCATTGTTGAAGGCATGGGTGCAGTGGTGGGCGGCGCAACGTCCGGTTCGTCCAACACCGTGTACATCGACTCGGCTGCGGGCATCGGCGAAGGCGCACGGACTGGCCTTGCCTCGGTGGTCACCGGCCTGCTGTTCCTGGGCTCCATGTTCTTCACACCGCTCACCTCGGTGGTCCCGTTGGAAGTAGCAGCAGCTGCCCTGGTGGTAGTGGGTGCGATGATGATGGCGCAAATCCGCGAGATCAAGTTCACCAAGTTCTCCATCGCCCTCCCGGCGTTCCTGACCATCGTGACCATGCCGCTGACGTACTCCATCGCCAACGGCATCGGCGTCGGCTTCATCTCCTTCGCGGTGATCAGCGCGGCGTCGGGCAAGGCCAAGAAGGTCCACCCGCTCATGTGGGTGGTCACGGCAGGGTTCATCATCTACTTCGCACGCGGCCCGATCAACGCGCTGATGGGCGTCTAACCCGGACCCGCACCCGTGCCGGCGGGCTCACATTCCGGCACTCCGATCGGCGGTCCGCCGGTACCCACCGCACGAATAGGCGTCCGCCGTCGTCGTCCCTATATAACAGGCACGACGGCGGGCGGCGGCCGGGCACCGACGCTCCGTCAGGGAACGGGGGCAGGGAGATGAAGCCCTTGCCCCCGTTCCTATGAACTCCCACTTTTACTGATTAACCGCGACTACCTCCTCTGGAAATGAGAATATGAGGCAAGATCGCGCACTGCTCCGGCCGGGCCACCTGGCCGGGACACCTGGAATGAGGATGTGTTGCCATGCTGGATCTGATGCCTTCACTGGGCAGCTGGCGGCCTGCGGTCTCCGGCCAACTGTGTGCTGTGGCCACGATCGTGGGGACCGGCGGCTCCGTGCCGCGGCCTATGGGGACCTCCATGATGGTCTCCGAAAACGGCGAAATCCTGGGCAGTTTGTCCGGAGGTTGCGTGGAAGGTGCCGTAGTGGAGGCGGCCTTGGAAGCAATGCGCGACGGCGGCTCTCGCCTTGAGTCCTTTGGCTACAGCTCTGAGGATGCGTTCGCCGTCGGCCTCACGTGTGGAGGAGAACTGGAAGTCCACATCCAGCCGCTCCGGGCCGGATCGCCTGAACTTTCAGTTTTTGCTGAAACGCAACGCCCTGCAGCCCTGATCCGTCGGCTGGATGCCCATGGCGGAGTCATGGTGGTCAATGATCCTGTGCGGTTCCGGGCCATGGAATCCGAGGAGCTGGCCAAGCTGTTGGGCGACCACCCCTCCACACTTTTCGCCGCTGCTGCCCAGGTGGAGCCGTTGCTCCAAGGTGGTCGCGCCGGCTTGGTCCGCTTGGCACCGCCCGAGGGTTGCATCGATGGCTGGGTCACCACCGAGAGGCTGGCTTTGCCCCCACAGGAGGAGACGCAGCCGGAGCCGATTACGCTGTTTGTGGAAAGCCGGTTGCCGGCGGCTCGGATGCTGATCTTCGGTGCCAACGATTTCGGCGCGGCCCTGCTCCCGGCCGGGCAACTTCTCGGTTACAACGTCACGCTGTGCGACGCCCGCCCAGCCTTCGCGACGCAAAGCCGCTTCGCAGGGGCAGACCAAGTGGTCACTGATTGGCCGCACCGTTACCTGGAAGCCGAGGCAGCGGCGGGACGCATCGATTCCCGCACAGTGGTGTGCATCCTGACCCACGACCCCAAATTCGACATCCCGTTGCTTGAGGGCGCCCTCCGGTTGAACCTGGCGTACGTCGGTGCGATGGGTTCCCGTCGCAGTCACCGCCAACGGATCGATGCCTTGCTCGAGGCAGGCACTCCGCCGGAGTCCTTGGAACGGCTGCATTCGCCCATCGGGCTGAACCTCGGCGCCGTGACTCCTGCCGAGGTAGCAGTTTCCATCACGGCAGAAATCATCGCTGAGCGTGGAGCTGGCCAGAAGCAGGCCAAGGCACCCGGGTTCCCGTCGCTCAAGGACAGCGCCGGCCCAATCCACCCGGCGCCGACTCACACAGCGCCGACTCACACAGCACCGACTCACACAGCACCGACTCACACAGCATCGACTCACACAGCAGCCCTACACCTCACTCAGGAGGACCCATGGACATGAACACCATCGAGGCCGTGGTCCCCACCACGGACCCGTCACAATGGCGCGACGGGGATGCCTGGCTCGCCGGAGGCACTGTCCTTTTCTCCTACGGCAGCACCGTCCTCAGACGGCTCCTTGACCTCGGCCAAGCAGAGTGGCCCGCCATCTCCATCTCGGACGAAGGCATCGAACTCGCCGCCACCTGCACCGTCGCCGAGCTCTACGCCCTGCCGCGGTCGGCGGAAACAGCAAACCGTGAATGGCCCGGACTGGCACTGATCCGCCCATGCTGCGACTCATTTGTGGCCTCGTTCAAAATCTGGAACATGTCCACGGTGGGCGGCAATATTTGCACCGGTCTCCCGGCAGGACCCATGACGTCACTGTGCGCAGGACTTGACGGCGAAGCCACCATCCTCAGCCCGGACGGCAGCAGCCGGGACGTCCCGGTGGCCGACGTCGTCATAGGGGACATGCAGACTGTCCTGGCACCAGGGGAGTTGCTCCGCAGCATCCATCTTCCCGCCAGCGCGCTGTCTGCCAGGGTTGCCTTCCGGCGTTTGTCGCTCAGCAACCTGGGCCGCTCCGGCGTGCTGCTGATCGGGCGGCTCGACCCCGACGGCGGTTTGGTCATCACGGTGACCGCCTCCACCAAAAGGCCGGTGCAACTGAGGTTCCCCGCCGGACAGGTTGCCGATGCCGGGACGCTGGCTGACGCCGTCGGCGATTCCATCCCGTGGCCGCTGTACCACGATGACATCCACGGGCTGCCTGCATGGCGGCGCGACATGACGTTCAAGCTGGCCGAGGAAATCCGCGCCGAGCTGCTGGGCGAATCAATGACCGTCTCCGGCGATTTCTGGCCGCCGCACAACACCTCGCCCCAGCCGTCCACCCAGCCAGCCGTAACAAGCACCCAGCAGAAGGAGGCCCGCAATGGCAATTGAGATCAACGGTTCTGCCTCACAGGCCACACCCCGCCCAGGACAATGCCTCCGCACCTTCCTTCGCGAAGAGGGCAACTTCGGCGTCAAGAAGGGCTGCGACGGCGGCGACTGCGGGGCCTGCACTGTGCACGTCGATGGCACGCCCGTCCACAGCTGCATCTACCCGGCGGTCCGCGCCGAAGGCAAAGCGGTCACCACCATCGAGGGCCTGTCCAAGGATGGCCAACTACACCCTGTGCAGGAGCAGTTCCTCGAGGCCCAGGGCTTCCAATGCGGCTTCTGCACCGCGGGCATGATGATGACGGCAGCAACGTTCGACGACGAGCAACGCGCCAACCTGCCCCGCAACCTCAAGGGCAACCTATGCCGCTGCACTGGCTACCGCTCCATCGCGGACGCGGTCTGCGGTCACGCTGGCGACCACAGCGGCGTCCACCAGCACGACGCCGGAGCGGACGTTTCGGGGGCACATTCAGTTTCGGGGACACAATCGTCCGCCGCTGTGCCCGCCACACCTGGCCAGCTCGGGGACAACGTTCCCGCACCCGCCGGCCAAGCCGTGGTGACAGGAACCGCCCGCTATGCCTTGGATGTGCCGGCTGAACAACTCCCAGGCCTGCTACACATGAAGCTCCTGCGTTCGCCGTATCCGCATGCCCGGATCGTGTCCGTCGACAAGGCTCCTGCTTTGGCTGTTCCTGGCGTCGTCGCGGTTTTCACCCACGACGACGCACCGCAGCTGCTGTTTTCCAGTGCCCAACACGAGAATTACACCGACGACCCGGACGATACCCGCGTGCTGGACAACGTGGTGCGGTTCATTGGGCAGCGGGTTGCCGCTGTCGTAGCCGAATCCGTGGGCGCGGCCGAGGCCGGTGCCCGTGCGTTGGCCGTGCAGTACGAACTCCTGGAGCCGGTGTTCACTCCGCAGGAGGCCATCCTCCCCGGAGCCCCGGCGATTCATGGGGAAAAGGACGGTGTCTTCTCTCGCATTTCCCGCCCGCTCCAGAACGTGGTGGCCGAGGTCCATGCCGAACTGGGCAGCGTGGCCGACGGTTTTGCGGCCGCAGACTTCATCCACGAGCACACGTACCAAACCCAACGTGTGCAGCATGTAGCGATGGAAACCCACGCGTCCATTGCCTGGCTGGATGAGGACGGCCGCTTGATGATCCGTTCTTCCACGCAGGTGCCATTCCTGGTGAAACGGACGTTGAGCCGCGTATTCAACCTGCCTCCTGAGACCATCCGAGTGGTGGCCGGCCGGGTTGGTGGCGGATTCGGCGGAAAGCAGGAAGTTCTCACTGAAGATTTGGTGGCCCTCGCAGCGCTTGCACTGCGGAGGCCCGTGCAGCTGGAATTCACCCGTACCGAGCAGTTCACGGCGACCACCACCCGGCACCCCTTCACCATCCATCTCAAGGCCGGCGCCAGCCGCGATGGTTCGCTCACTGCGCTGCAGTTGAACGTCCTCACCAACACCGGCGCCTATGGAAACCATGCTCCCGGCGTCATGTTCCACGGCTGTGGAGAGTCTTTGGCGGTCTACAAGTGCGTGAACAAGAAAGTGGATGCCCACGCCGTCTACACCAACACCGTCCCCGCGGGTGCTTTCCGGGGATATGGCCTGAGCCAGATGATCTTCGCGATCGAGTCGGCCATTGACGAACTGGCTATCGGCATCGGGATGGATCCGCTCGAGTTCCGGCTCAAGAACATGGTCCGGCCCGGCGATCATATGCTCTCCACAACGCCCGAGCCCGAAGAAGACGTCCACTACGGAAGCTACGGCCTGGATCAGTGCGTGTCCTTGGTGCGGGACGCTCTGGACCGCGGAAAGGAACGCTACCGGGCTGCCGGCTTGGATGAGCTGGGGCCGGATTGGGTGGTCGGGGAAGGCTCAGCCCTTTCCATGATCGACACCGTCCCGCCCCGCGGCCACTTCGCCCACACCCGGGTGAGCCTGGAAGCGAACGGAAGGTTCGCCGTCGACGTCGGTACTGCGGAATTCGGGAACGGCACCACAACCGTCCATGCGCAATTGGCTGCCACGGCTTTGGCTACGACGGCGTCCAAAGTGACGGTGCGGCAGTCCGATACCGATCTCTTGGAGCACGACACCGGCGCGTTCGGTTCGGCTGGAACCGTGGTGGCCGGTAAGGCGACCTTGGGTGCGGCGCTGGAACTCGCCACCCGGATCCAGACGGTCGCGGCTTCACTGACCGGTGTTCAGTTGGGCGATTGCCGACTAGTGGACGGCGCCGTTGAATGCGGAGACCGCACGGTGCCGCTGACGGAAATCGTCGACGCCGCCCTGCTGCAAGGCGTTCGGCTCGCCACGGATGGCAACTGGGGAGGGACGCCGCGCTCGGTCGCGTTCAACGTTCACGGCTTCCGGGTTGCTGTTAATACGGGAACCGGTGAGTTGCGGATCCTGCAGAGTGTCCAGGCCGCCGACGCCGGTGTGGTGGTGAATCCGCGGCAGTGTCGGGGGCAGATCGAAGGCGGCATTGCGCAGGCCCTGGGTGCGGTACTTTACGAGGAAGTGAAAGTGGACGACGCCGGACGCGTCACCACGGACATCCTGCGGCAGTACCACATTCCGTCGTTCGCGGACGTGCCCCGGAGCGAGGTCTATTTCGCCACTACCAACGACTCCACAGGCCCGCTCGGAGCCAAGTCCATGAGCGAGAGCCCGTTCAACCCCGTGGCTCCCGCCTTGGCCAACGCGATCCGCAACGCCACCGGGATCCGCTTCGGTGAACTGCCCATCGCGCGGGACAAGATCTATCTGGCCCTCCGCGACCGCACCCTCATCCCCAACTAGGTCGCAGTTGAGGTCGTTCTGAGCGTTCAAAACGGCCTCAACTGCTACCTACTTGGGGGAGACGGCTACTTGGGGGAGACGGCGAGCTCCATGAACACGCTGTTCGGGTCCAGCGTGTATTCCCCGAACGGCGGGCACTCCCTGAATCCGTGCCGGGCATACAAACGACGCGCGGGGGCGAAGTAGTCTTGGGTTCCCGTTTCCAGGCTCACACGCTCGTAACCCATCCGGGCAGCTTCGGCCACGATGTGTTCCAGCATTTGGGTGGCCACTCCACGTCCGCGGGCAATGGAAGTAGTGCGCATTGACTTGATCTCGGCGTGCCCGGAGGACAACGTCTTCAAGGCTCCACAACCCAGCAGAACGCCGTCCTCCCGGGCTGTCCAAAACGTCATCGACTCGTGCTTCAACGCCGAGTGGTCCAGTGCATGAACGCTTTCCGCAGGAGAAGCGGCGAACATATCGGCCAAGTGCTCGCTGAGGAGTTGGTGGACATCCGGGCGTGCGGGATCATCAGTCGCGATGCGGATCATGCACCTAAATTTACCCGCCGCTACCAGTCCAACCCGCCGCTACCCGTCCAACAGATGCAGCTGGTCCTTCGTGTCCAGGTCCTCCCCGGAGCAGAGGTCGCTGCAGTCCACCAGATCCACGAGGCCCGGATGCGCCTTGAGGAACGAACGCGCACCCGTGTCGCCATTAGCGGCCGCGGCCGCTTCGGAGCGGAGTCCGACGTCGAATATCACCGGGTGCCTGCGCTTCAGGTGGCCGGACTCGTCAGGGTAGGCGGCTGCGGTGACCCTGCCGGGCCGGTGGCTGCCCAGCAACCTGCTCACCGCCGTCGGGGTTAGTCCGGGCTGGTCCACCAGCGCCACCATGATGCTGTTGCCCGCCGTGGCCGCATCGATGCCGGCGCGGAAGGATCCGGCCATCCCCTTTGCCCAGTTCTCGTTCTCGACCACTACATGCGTGCCCAGATCGGTGCTTCGCCGGACATGGTCGGCCTCAGCGCCGAGCACCACCACAACCTCGCGGCATCCGCCGTCGAACAGTGTGTCCGCGAGTACCTCCACCAAAGTCCTGCCCCGGAAGGGGAGCAGTGCCTTGGGGCCGCGACCCAGCCGCGTCCCTGCCCCTGCAGCGAGGAGCACGCCCGTGGTGGGGGCCGTGCCGGTGTCAGTCATATCCTCACGATACGCGCGGGGCTGCATGCGGTCTCTAGCTCCTTGGGTTCTTTCCAAGAGATCTACCGATATCGGTTGTAAATTACCGATCAGTAGGGCTTTTGGTGCTCTGAAATGGCCGATATTGTCGATGAGGGAGTTATGAAGTCAGCTCGGATACGCAATGTCGCGTGAAAGAAACAGGGGAAAATGGCTGGCAGTTTTGAAATCATCAAAGCAGGAACCAACTCATTCCGGTTCCGGCTAACCGCGGAGGATGGAACCGTTGTGGCAGTGTCGCCACAGTTCCCGAATCTGAACGCGGTAGTGGCTGGTATCAACGCCGTTCGCGAGAACGCGGCAACCGGCTTCGTGGTGGATAGAAGGAACCTGGGCACTTAAGCCCGCTTCAACGAAACCCGCTCAACGACAATTGGCGGCAGCGTTCTTCACGAACGCTGCCGCCAATTTGTCATGCGGGCTATTTAGGCGCCGCCGCCTGCTCCGCCGGTGGTGCCGGCGTTCACGTCCAGCAGTTTGTAGCGGTCAATCGCGTACGACGGCGCGCCCTCCTCCACTTCGCCCCTCGCCGCCAGCAACTGGAGGGTTTTGGCGACGATGGAGTGGGTGTCGTTTTTGAAGTAGCGGCGTGCGGCTTGGCGGGTGTCGGAGAAGCCGAAGCCGTCTGCTCCGAGGGAGGCGAAGTCGTTGGGGATGAATTGGCGGATTTGGTCGGGGACGGCTTTCATGTAGTCGGACACGGCGATGACGGGTCCGGTGGTGCCGGCGAGTTGTTCGGTGATGAACGGGGTGCGGGCGGGTTGGCCGGGGTTGAGGAAGGCGTGTTCTTCGGCGGCGAGTCCGTCGCGTCGGAGTTCGTTCCAGGAGGTTACGGAGTAGATGTCGGCGGCGACGTTCCAGTCTTCGGCGAGGATCCGTTGGGCTTCGAGGGCCCAGGGTACGGAGACGCCGGAGGCGAGGATGGTCGCGGTGGGCCTGTTCCCGGTGGTGCTGTCCGCTGCGGGGGCGGGGGCGAGGCGGTAGATGCCTTTGAGGAGTCCGTCGATGTCGAGGTTTTCGGGTTCGGCGGGTTGGGTGATGGGTTCGTTGTAGACGGTGAGGTAGTACATCACGTTTTGATCAGTACTGTTCTCGCCGTACATTTCTTCGAGGCCGTGGCGGATGATGTGGCCGATTTCGTAGCCGTAGGCGGGGTCGTAGGTTTTCACGGCGGGGTTGGTGGAGGCCAGGATGGGGGAGTGCCCGTCGGCGTGTTGGAGTCCTTCGCCGGTGAGGGTGGTTCGTCCTGCGGTGGCGCCGATGATGAAGCCGCGGGTCATTTGGTCCGCGGCGGCCCAGAACGAGTCGCCGGTGCGTTGGAAGCCGAACATGGAGTAGAAGACGTAGATCGGGACCAGGGGTTCGCCGTGGGTGGCGTACGCGGTGCCGGCGGCGGTGAACGCTGCGACGGCGCCGGCTTCGTTGATGCCGGGGTGGATGAGTTGGCCTGCGGGTGATTCTTTGTAGGCCAGGACGAGGTCGCGGTCCACGGAGAGGTAGTTCTGGCCTTTGGGGTTGTAGATTTTCGCGGTCGGGAAGAACGCGTCCATGCCGAAGGTCCGGGATTCGTCGGGGACGACGGGCACGAACCGGGCCCCGAAGTTTTTGTCCCGCATCAGGTCCTTCAACAAACGGACGAAGGCCATGGTGGTGGCGGCTTGTTGTTTCCCGGATCCGCGTTTGGCCACGTCGTAGGATTTGGGCTCGGGCAGGGTCACGGGGGTGTGGGTGCGGCGGCGTTCGGGGACGAAGCCGCCGAGTTCGGCGCGGCGTTCCATCAGGTATTTGATTTCCGGGGCGTCCATGCCGGGGTGGTAGTACGGGGGCCGGTAGAGGTCAGCGTCGAGTTGGTCATCGCTGATGGGGATGCGGAGGTGGTCACGGAAGGCTTTGAGGTCTTCCATGGTCAGTTTCTTCATCTGGTGGGTGGCGTTGCGGCCTTCGAAGTGCGGGCCCAGGCCGTAGCCCTTGACCGTTTTAGCCAGGATCACGGTGGGTTTGCCCTTGAACTCGGTCGCTGCCTTGTACGCGGCGTAAACCTTGCGGTAGTCGTGACCGCCGCGTTTGAGGCCCCAGATCTGTTCGTCGTCCAGGTCCGCGACCATGTCTTTGGTCTGCGGGGACTTGCCGAAGAAGTGTTCCCGCACGAACCCGCCGGACTCGGCCTTGTAGGTCTGGTAGTCACCATCGGGGGTTTCGTTCATGATCTTCACCAACGCCCCGTCCCGGTCCGCTTCCAGGAGAGAATCCCACTCGCGGCCCCAGACGACCTTGATCACGTTCCAGCCCGCACCGCGGAAGAACGCCTCCAACTCCTGCATGATTTTGCCGTTACCGCGGACCGGTCCGTCCAGGCGCTGGAGGTTGCAGTTGATCACGAAGTTCAGGTTGTCCAGGTTCTCGTTCGCGGCGAGCTGGAGCAGGCCACGGGACTCGGGCTCGTCCATTTCCCCGTCGCCCAGGAACGCCCAGACCTGCTGGTCGGAGGTGTCCTTGATGCCACGGTTCTGCAGGTACCGGTTGGACTGGGCCTGGTAGATCGCGTTCATCGGGCCGATACCCATCGACACGGTCGGGAACTCCCAGAAATCCGGCATCAGGCGCGGGTGCGGATACGAGGACAGGGCATGACCGGCCTTGGACTTTTCCTGACGGAACCCGTCCAGATCCTCTTCGGTGAGGCGGCCTTCCATGAACGCCCTCGCGTACATGCCCGGCGAGGCGTGGCCCTGGAAGAACACCTGATCCCCGCCCGAGGGGTGGTCCTTGCCGCGGAAGAAGTGGTTGAAACCCACCTCGTACAACGTCGCAGCACCGGCATAAGTGGAAATGTGCCCGCCGACACCGATATCGGAACGCTGCGCACGGTGGACCATCACCGCGGCGTTCCACCGCATGTACGCCCGGTACCGGCGCTCGAACTCCTCGTTCCCCGGGAACGCAGCTTCCTGGTCCACCGGGATCGTGTTCACATAATCAGTGGTCGTCACCATCGGCACACCCACCGACCGGGCACCAGCACGCTGCAACAACGAACGCATAATGTACTGGGCACGCTCGGTACCCTGCTCCGCGATCAACGCATCAAGGGACTCAATCCACTCCGCGGTCTCTTCCGGATCACGATCAGGCAGCTGGGCAGTCAACCCGCTGAGGATGTGTGAGGTCTCTTCTCCTGCAGCCACGTCCAACCTCTCTTCATTGAATGTCTGGGCGCTTGCTCTGTGGGGGCGCTCAAGGAATTTCGTATTGTGAGAATAAAATTCTGCAATTCGAGATTACGTCTGCTGGTTGGGCAGCGTCAACACGGATTGCGTAACCGAATCAGTCAACTGGGAAACCGTCGGCCAAGCAACCGAATGTGACCCTGCATACACGAAGAACCTTGACGTTACGTGATCTGAGTCATAGAGTGCTTTCACTATTCAATAACTAGATTCCGTATTGTGGAATCTGTACGAAGTGGAGATCCACGATGCAGACGACTTCATCAGTCGGCGTCACTGAGACTCCGGGAGACAAAAACGCAGGTGGCCCCAACCATCCGGTCGTGGGCAACACTGACCTTTGCGCCATTGCTTCTGAAGCCGCAGGCCGTACCATCAGCCCAAGTCTTTACAACATCGACCTCGCACCCACTAAAGCCAAGGGCCGCAAGTGGACCAGCTACAGCATCTTTACCCTCTGGGCCAATGACGTCCACAGCCTGGGTAACTATGCCTTCGCCATCGGCCTGTTCTCCCTCGGTCTGGGCGGCTGGCAGATTCTGGTAGCACTGGGCATCGGCGCCATCCTCCTGTTCGCCCTCTTGAACTTTTCCGGGTTCATGGGTGAGAAGACCGGTGTTCCCTTCCCTGTCATGAGCCGCATCAGCTTCGGCATCAGGGGAGCGCAGATCGCCAGCCTGGTTCGCGGCGCTGTTGCCGTTGCTTGGTTCGGCATCCAGACGTACCTGGCATCCGTGGTCCTCCGCGTCATGCTCGTTGCCATTGCACCGGGCCTGAAGGACCTGGACAGCAACTCCATCCTTGGCCTCTCAACCCTGGGCTGGTTGTCGTTCGTGGCGCTATGGATCGTCCAATTGGTCATCGTTAGCTTTGGCATGGAGATGATCCGTAAGTATGAGGCCTTCGCCGGACCCATCATCCTGGTGACCATGGCAGCGATTGCCGTGTGGGTCTTCATCGAAGCGGGCGGCGCCATCCAGTGGAGCGGCATCAAGGGGCTTGAGGGTACCGAGATGTGGCTCACCATCTTTGCCGGCGGTGCTCTCTGGGTTTCCATCTACGGAACGTTCGTCCTGAACTTCTGCGACTTCACCCGCTCCTCTGCATCCAAGAAGTCCATCGTCAAGGGCAACTTCTGGGGCATCCCCATCAACATGCTCGTCTTCGGCGCAATCGTCGTGGTCATGGCCGGTGGCCAGTACAAGATCAACGGCACCGTCATCGAGAGTCCCTCGGACATTGTGGAGAGCATCCCTAATACGCTTCTGTTGGTCCTTGCTTGCCTGGCCCTGTTGATCCTGACCATCGCCGTGAATCTGATGGCCAACTTCGTAGCTCCCGTCTATGCCCTGACCAACCTCTTCCCGCGGCACCTGAACTTCCGCAAGGCGGCCTGGGTCAGCGGCACCATCGGCTTGATCATCCTGCCGTGGAACCTCTACAACAACCCGATCGTGATCGTGTACTTCCTGGGTGGCCTAGGTGCCTTGCTCGGCCCCCTGTTCGGTGTTGTCATGGCGGATTACTGGCTGGTCCGTCGAGGCAAGGTCAATGTCCCGGAGCTCTATACGGAGGATCCCAAGGGCGCCTACTTCTACAAGCGGGGCGTGAACCCGAAGGCCATCATCGCGATGCTCCCGGCAGCCGGCCTCGCCATTGCCATCGCTTTCATCCCCGCACTGGCCGCGGCTGCTCCGTTCGCTTGGTTCATCGGAGCCGGCGTCGCAGCGCTGACGTACTTCGCTGTCGCGGACAAGAAGCAGGTCCACGAGGACGTCTCCGGCGAGCCGATCGCCGTCGCCAGCACCCACTGACACTGAGGAAACCCATGCGCATCCTTGTCGCAAACGTAAACACCACCCAGTCCATGACGGACTCCATCGCGGCCCAGGCCCGTGCCGCAGCGGCCCCCGGAACCGAAATCATCGGCATCACACCTCGTTTCGGCGCCGACTCCTGCGAAGGCAACTTCGAAAGCTACCTGGCGGCGATCGCTGTCATGGATGCAGTGGTGAGCTATCCCGAACCCTTCGACGCCGTCATCCAAGCCGGCTACGGCGAGCACGGACGCGAAGGCCTCCAGGAACTCCTCGACGTCCCGGTAGTTGATATCACTGAGGCAGCAGCCAGCACCGCGATGTTCCTTGGCCACAAGTATTCAGTGGTCACCACGCTTGACCGCGCCGTACCGCTGATTGAGGACCGCCTCAAGCTCGCCGGTCTGGAAGCGCGTTGCGCCTCGGTCAGGGCCAGCGGCATGGCCGTGCTGGAGCTCGAGGAATACCCGGAGCGTGCTGTCGAAGCGATTGTGAGCCAGGCGGAACAAGCCGTCCAGAATGACAAAGCCGAGGTCATTGTTCTCGGCTGCGGCGGCATGGCCGGACTCGACGAACAAATCCGCCAGCGCACCGGCGTCCCCGTGGTGGATGGAGTGGCGGCGGCGGTCACCATCGCCGAGTCCCTGGTCCGCCTTGGGTTGTCTACGTCCAAGGTCAGGACCTATGCCACGCCGCGTCCGAAGACTGTCATAGGCTGGCCGATAACAGCCGCCCAGGCGGCACAAACCCAGGCAGCAGATGCCCAGTCAGCTGAAGCCGCACGCTGACGCTGCCACGAGCAATTCCCCGAAAGGCAACCACATGACTGACTCCAGCCCTCCCGCAAACTCGAGGGTCGCCGTCGTGACCGGGGCCGGTTCGGGTATTGGGCGGGCCGTCGCCAGGCTTATGCTCGCCGAGGGTTACCGCGTTGCGCTTGCCGGCCGCCGGGAGGCGCAACTCCTGGAAACGGCCAGCGACCATCCGGAAGCGCTGGCGGTTCCTTGTGATGTAACAGCGCCCGACGACGTAGCTCGCCTTTTCGCGGAGGTCCGCCAACGCTGGGGGCGGGTTGATGTGCTGTTCAACAACGCTGGCATTTTTGGACCGGCGGGCGACGTGGGAGACATCAGTGTGGAGGAGTGGGAAGCAACCCTTCGCGTGAACGTCACGGGCTCCATGTTGTGTGCTGCGGAGGCAGTGCGGACTATGAAAGCGCAAGAGCCGCAAGGTGGTCGAATCATCAACAACGGCTCCATTTCGGCGCACTCGCCCAGGCCCAAATCCGTGGCCTACACAGTCACCAAGCACGCGATGACGGGCCTGACCAAGAGTATCGAGCTCGATGGCAGGGAGTTCGGCATAACGTGCGGGCAGATCGACATCGGCAACACCCGCACGGAAATCATGGACACCATCGGAGTGGGCTCCGGCGCGCTGCAGGCTGATGGCAGCCGGAAGGTGGAGCCCATGTTCCCGGTGGACGATGCAGCCCGCGCCGTCCTGATGATGGCCAACATGCCGGCGTCGGCCAGTGTCGGATCCTTGGTGGTGACGGCTGCCGGCATGCCCTTCGTGGGCCGCGGCTAGCCTCATAGAACTGTTCCGAACGGTGGGCCTGTGCGGCCACCACCCACTTTGATTCCGAAATGCCCGTGACACGCCCTAGAAGGGTGTGTCACGGGCATTTCTGCGTCAAAGAAGGTCGTGGGCGCACCGCCAACCTAGCTCCGAACCCAATATGACTTTCCATAATATGGAAATGTTATTTCCCCTTGCGGAATGGTGTGAGCAGGCTTACATTTGAAAAACCCCCTCAAAATGTGGGGCCGTTCCCAAACTGATTGGTTCAGATCAATGAAGATCCCAGACTCCGCGGCGCTGAAGGCGAGTTCGGCCCCGCAGAAGAAAAAGCGGCTGTACCAGTCGCTCTTTTTTCAAATCCTGATCGCCGTCGTCGCAGGTGTACTCATCGGTCATTTTTGGCCGACCATTGGGTCCGCCCTCCGGCCACTGGGCGATGGATTCATTCAACTCATCAAGATGATCATTGCCCCGCTGATTTTCCTCGTGATCGTCACAGGCATCTCGGCAGTGGGCGACGTCAAGGCGGTCGGAAGGGTCGGGGTCAAAGCGCTCCTGTACTTCACCGGCGCCACTCTTTTCGCCCTCGTCTTCGGGCTCATCGTCGGAAACATCGTTCAGCCTGGTGCTGGCCTTAATATCGACCCCGCTACGCTCTCCCAGGACGCGCTCAACGCCAAGACCGGCAACGCGCCTCCCAAGGACGCTGCAGCCTTCATCCTGGATGTCATTCCCGTCAGCGTGATCGGTGCTTTTGCCAACAACAGCCTGCTTCAGGTGCTGTTCTTCTCCGTGTTCTTTGGTGCAGCGATCGTGGTCATCGGCCGCGAACGTTGCCTCCCGGTCATCAGCCTCATGGAAACCGTCCTGGAGCTGATCTTCAAGATCATGTCCTGGATCATGAAAGTGGCTCCCATCGGTGCATTTGGTGCCATGGCGTTCATTATTGGCCAGTACGGACTTGGCACGCTCAGCACTTATGCCCTCTTGATAGCTGCCTGCTACGGCGCAGCGATCATCTTCATTGGCCTGCTGTTCCTGGTGGCCTGGGGCTTCGCCCGGGTCCCGCTGTGGGCGTTCCTCAAGTACACCCGTGAAGAATTCCTGCTGGCACTCGGCACCGCCTCCACTGAAGCAGTCATGCCGCGCATCATGACCAAGCTGACCAATGCCGGCTGCTCCCGGGCCACCACGGGCCTGGTGGTTCCCACGGGTTACTCCTTCAACCTGGACGGCGCAGCGATCTACCTGTCTATTTCACTCCTGTTCCTAGCGCAGGCCTTCGGCCACAACCTTGACCTTGGTCAGCAACTGGCGGCGTTGGGCGTCCTGCTCCTCACCTCCAAGGGCATGGCCGGCGTGCCAGGTTCGTCCTTCCTGGCACTCTCCGCCACGGCAGCTGCGCTGGGCATCTTCCCGGTAGCCGGCGTGGCACTCCTCCTCGGAGCCGACCGCCTCATGGACTCCATGCGCGTCGTGGTGAACCTGTTGGGCAACTGCGTGGCAACGTTCGTTGTGGCCAAATGGGAAGGCCAGTTCGACCGTAGCGTCATGCTCCGCGCCTTCAATGGCGAGATCACCAATCACGATTCCGCCATCATGCTCGGCAAGGAAGAAGTCTTCGAGGAACAGGAACTCGAACGCATCAGTGGCGGCCAGGAGCCCTCGCCGAAATTCCGTGGTGGCCCAGCTTCGGAAGACATCCCGCAGTTCGAAATGAGCAAACGGGGCCAACCATCCGCCCCGGTCTGCCCGGACTAGTACGCCCCAAAGCATGAGGCCCCTCAAGAGAATTCTTGAGGGGCCTCAGCTGTATAAAAGCCCACTAAAGGGGCAGTAACTCCGAGAGGTCGGCACGTAAACCGGACGCAGTCAGCTTGTGTTCCGAAACAGCGTCTGCCCACGAAATCCTGCCCGTCACCAACGAAAGCCAAGTGGCGGCGTCGCACTCAATTACGTTCGGGGGAGTGCCACGCGTGTGGCGGGGCCCCTCCACGCACTGCGTCACACCGAACGGCGGCACGCGGACTTCCACAGAGTTGCCGGGGGCGCGGGCGGTGACTTCCTCCAGGGAGTAGCGGACCGCCGTCGCAATTAAAGTGCGCGACGGCGGTGTCCCGGCTACGCCTCCCGGCTCACCTGTACTGCCGGGAGGCTCGACGGCGGCCTGCCAGGCTGCGAGGGCGGCGCGGCCTTCATCAATGTTGACGCGTCGTCGTGCAACTGCCATGTGTTCTTCTCCTCCGAAGTACTAGTCCAGCAGGGCGGAGACAGCGTGGCCGAGCCGGATCTTGCCCACCTCGTGGCCGCCGCCGAGCACGGGCTCCACCACGCGCTCCAAAACACTGGAAACTGCCGGGATGTCCACGGCACCGCTCACGGCCAGGAGAGTCAGTCCTACCAAGGACGTGGCGCGAAGGTTGCCGTCCAGCATCTTCACGGCCACGGTGGCGCCTGTGGGAGTGGCCATGACCAGGACGCCCTCGGCGCCGATCTTGGCCAGGACATCCAGCTCCTCCATGACGATCGTGTTGGACTCACCCTTGCCTTGGACGGCCCAGGGGTAATCCAGCATGGACGTGGCGATGGTGGCGGCACGCGCGTTGGACGATTTATCGCCCGGGGACTTGGCCAGGCGGGAGTAGGCGCGGGCGAGGCCGGTCAACGAGATGGCGGCAACAGGTGCTCCACAGCCGTCGATGCCCAAGTGGGAGATGCGTTCGCCACTGTATTCCTCAATCACCGAGCGAACGCGCTGCTGCAGCGGGTGGTTTGGTTCGAGGTAGCTGCGCAGGTCCCAGTCGTTTTCGGTGCAAGCCCACAGGAATGCTGCGTGCTTGCCGGAGCAATTGAAGGCCAGCTTGGATTGTCCGCGGTCGGAGCGGATTAGCCAGTTGCGGGCCGTTTCGTCCTGGGGCCAGGCGGTGGGGCACTGGAGGTTTTCTTCTTTAACACCCGCTGCTTTCAGCATCCCCTCCACAACGTCCATATGATCCAGGGAACCGGTGTGGCTGCCACAAGCCACAGCAACCTGGGCGCCGCGGAGGGGCACGCCGGACTGCATGGACGCCAAGGCCTGGAAGGGTTTGAGGGTGGAGCGGGCGAGGATGGGGGCGTCGATGTCACCAAGACGGGTGACCACCGAGCCGTCACCGGCAAGAACCACGGCTGCGCCGATGTGCCGGGACTCAATAAAGCCACTTCGTTCGATCACTGCCAGTTCCACCGCGGACTCAACGTTGAACGTTTCATGCGAACTTATGGGCATGAAGCAAGTCTAGGGGCGCGGCAGGGCGGTTCCCCGGTCATACGCGCGCCCGCGCGCGTGATCCCGTGCACGCAGGCCCTGCACGGGATCCGTTTCCACAGGTCCGGTGAATGACACAGCTTAGGCCCCGCGCCCTTCACAAAGTACCCTTGAGGACTGTGAAGGTACTCGTCATTGGCCCAGGCGGCCGCGAACACGCCATTGTCCGCTCTCTGCTTGAAGACCCCAACGTTTCCGAGGTCCACGCGGCCCCAGGCAACGCGGGCATCAGCAAACTCGTTCCCACCCACGCGATTGACGGGAACAACCCGGAAGCCGTGTCCGCCCTCGCCACCAAGCTGGGCGTGGACCTGGTTGTTGTAGGACCCGAGGCACCCTTGGCTGCCGGTGTGTCCGACGCCGTCCGCGAAGCCGGCATCCCGGTGTTCGGTCCCAGCAAGGAAGCAGCCCAGCTGGAGGCTTCCAAGGCCTTCGCCAAGCAGATCATGGCCGAAGCCAACGTTCCCACAGCCATGGCCCGCGTTGCCACCAACGCCGACGAAGCTGCCGACGCCTTGGACACCTTTGGTGCCCCGTATGTAGTCAAGGACGACGGCCTGGCCGCGGGTAAGGGCGTGGTGGTCACCAGGGACCGCGCAGAGGCCCTGGCGCATGCACAGGCGTGCTTCGACGCCGGTGGAACCGTGGTCATCGAGGAATTCCTTGACGGCCCCGAGGTTTCCCTGTTCGTCCTCTGCGACGGCCGCACCACCGTTCCGTTGTCCCCGGCACAGGATTTCAAGCGCATCTTCGATAACGACGAAGGGCCCAACACCGGCGGCATGGGCGCGTACACCCCGCTTGAATGGGCTCCCGAGGGCCTGGTTCAGGAAGTCATCGACCGCGTTGCCCAGCCGACCGTGGACGAGATGGCCCGCCGCGGCACCCCCTTCGTTGGTGTGCTGTACTGCGGCCTCGCCCTGACTTCCCGCGGCATGCGTGTCATCGAGTTCAACGTTCGCTTCGGCGACCCCGAAACGCAGGCCGTCCTCGCTCGCCTCAAGACGCCTCTCGGTGCGCTGCTGCTGGCCGCTGCCAAGGGCGAACTGGACACGGCTGAAGAGCTGCGCTGGTCCAAGGACACGGCAGTCGCCGTCGTCGTTGCTGCCGAAAACTACCCCGACGCACCCCGGACGGGCGATCGCATCCGTGGCCTGAAGAAGGTGGATGAACTGGACGGTGTCCACGTAGTCCACGCCGGCACCAAGCTGGACGACGAAGGCAAAGTGGTCTCGGCCGGCGGCCGTGTCCTTGCTGTTGTCGCGCTCGGTTCAGATCTGGTGGAGGCCCGTGAAAAGGCGTACGACGGCGTTGAGCTGGTTCAGCTTGAAGGCTCACAGTTCCGTACGGACATCGGAGGCAAAGCCGCCCGCGGCGAAATCCGCGTTCCGTACACGGCTACAGGAACCATCCCGAAAGTGCAGGCCTGAGCATGACTGAAGGCATCCCTACGGGCGGCTTCGAAACCGAAACGCTGGAACTTCCGGGCTGGACGCACGTCTACTCCGGCAAGGTCCGCGACCTCTACGTCCCGGCAGACGAAGCAATCACGGACAAGATCGGCCAGGAATGCGTGCTGGTTGTCGCCAGCGACCGCATCAGCGCCTACGATCACGTGCTGAGCAGCGAAATCCCGGACAAGGGCCGTGTCCTGACGCAGCTGAGCTTGTGGTGGTTCGACCAGTTGGATGTTGAGCACCACGTGTTGGCGTCCACGGTTGAGGGTGGCGTTCCTGCCGCCGTCGAAGGCCGCGCCATGATCTGCAAGAAGCTGGACATGTTTCCGGTGGAATGCATCGCGCGCGGCTATCTCACCGGCTCCGGCCTGGCTGAGTACAAGGAATCCCGCACGGTCTGCAACATTCCGCTGCCCGAGGGCCTGGTTGACGGTTCACGCTTGGAAAAGGCCCTCTTCACGCCCTCTGCCAAGGCCGAAGTTGGCGAACACGACGTCAACATCACCTATGACGATGTGGTGGCCATGGTGGGCGACGACATCGCTGCCCGCCTCAGCGAACTCACGTTGAAGATCTACACCCGCGCTGAGGAGATCGCCCGCGACCGCGGCATCATCCTGGCCGACACCAAGGTGGAGTTCGGCATCGACGCGGCCACCGGCATCATCACACTGGGCGACGAAGTCCTCACCCCGGACTCCTCACGGTTCTGGGACGCATCCACCTATGCGCCGGGTCAGTCGCAGCCTTCGTACGACAAGCAGTACGTCCGTGACTGGCTAACGTCCGCCGAGTCCGGCTGGGACAAGTCCTCCGACACTCCGCCGCCTGCACTGCCCGCCGAGGTTGTGGAGCGCACCCGTGCCCGCTACGTTGAGGCTTACGAGAAGCTAACGGGCCGCACCTTCGCCTAGAAGCACCCAACTGAGTCGCAGTTCAGGTCGTTGTGAGCTCTCATAACGACCTGAACTGCGACTTACTTGGGTAATCAGGCTTCCGAGTGTTCCTTTGCGGCACGGCGCTCGGCGAGGCGGATCTCCAGCACTGCGTCCATGGCCTGCTGAACCCGGTCCGACGCTCCTGCCGCACTGAAGTCGTGCTGCGCCTCTTCCAGGAACTGGAGCGCCTCCGCGGCTTCCCCGGCTGCTTTTAAGGACTTGCCCAGCAGCAGCGAAACTTCACCTGCGGTGTGCCGCGCCAATACCTTGCGGTCGGCGTGGATCTCGCGGAGCTTCTCGACGGCGGCAGGGATGTCCCCGGTCAGGTACAGCCAGCGGGCGCGGATGAAGGCGACTTCAAGCTGGTCTGTCTTGTTTCCGCCCACAATGGACAGCGCGAGTTCTGCACGCTCAATGGCGGACAAGGTTTCCGGTTCCACAATCCCAGAGGACAGTCGAACCGCTGCGGATGCCTTGTTGAAACGGGCCCACAGCTCAATGTCGTTGGCGGGGGATAGGAGCTTGGCTGCACGCTCGTGGTGCTTGATGCCCTCAATGTAGTCGTGGCGCATGAAGGCGACGTTGCCGACCACCCAAGCGACTTCGCCGGCCAGTTGCGACATGGAGTGTTCGTCCATGTGCTCGATCATGGCCAGGCAGTACTGCCACGCTTCGTCCAGCTTGCCGCTCTCGGCCAGGGCACCAATCAGCGCGCGGTGCGCACCGATGATGAGCGTGGATCCCTTGGGCAGCTGCTCGCTGAGCTTTACGGCTTGCTTGGCATGCTCGACGGCGGTGGCCAGTTGGCCTTGTCCGTGACACACCGCGGCAAGCATCTGCCAGGCGCGGACTCCGAGGCCAGCGGATTCGGTGGCCATGGGGTGTTCCAGGAGGTGCTCAACGATTTGCTGACATTCCTTCAGCTGGCCTTGCTTCATCACGCACTCGGCCTGCATGTAAGTCATGTTCCACCAGGCGCTGTTGTTCTTGGCCTCGAGGGCAATCTGCGCGGCTGTGGCAGCGTGGCTGGCGGCGAGTTGGTAGTCGCGAAGATCCCAGGCCTGTCGGGCGTAGAGACCGGCGAGGACGTACTCGGCATCACTCACGGAGACCGGTTGGCTCCAGGCTTCCAAGGCCTTCGGTGCAAGTTCAAGCCTGCGGGCCAGCTCCTCGATGACCTCAGCCGTAGGCTCACGCCGGCCTGTCTCGAGCAGCGAAATGTAGCTCGGTGAATACAGGTTTTTGCCGAGCTCTGCCTGCGTTAACCCACGTTCGAGCCGTTCGGCACGTAGCTTCTCGCCGAATCCGTTTCCCACGGGTCCCTCCTACAGGTGTCTTTTGACCAAAACCTTGACAGTCTCTGTGGAAAACATTTTACAATGTATGTCAACAGGGACCGTGCAATTTCCGTAACGAATCCGACTCGCATTGGGGTACTACATCATGTTCAAGAAAATCATCGCTTCAGTGGCCGTGGCGGGCGCACTGACGTTCGCGGTTGCGGCTCCCGGGGTTGTCTCCGCTGCTCCTGCAGCAGATTCCAGCACAGTAAGCGCCATTGGTAACTGGCCGGACCCCATGCGGTCCACCACCACCACACCCAAGAAGGACAAGACCGAAACGACAGTCACCACGATGTCCATTGGTAACTGGCCCGACCCTATGTAAAACAATTGTAGTAAAGAAACCCCCGGAGCGTGACGAGCGATGCTCCGGGGGTTTCTTTTTGCCCTGACGCGGGTGGTGCGCGCCTTGGTTGGGAGAATGGGGAAACAAAAATGGCGCCGATTTCTCGACGCCATTCTCGTGTTTGGTCGGGATGACAGGATTTGAACCTGCGACCTCTTCGTCCCGAACGAAGCGCGCTACCAAGCTGCGCTACATCCCGATCCGCTGCGAAAGCAACTGTTCAAGAATAGCCGAAACGTGCCGTGATGCGAAATCGAGCAGCAGGTGTCCCTCGTCACTGCCTCGACCCACAGAAAGGCTAGACCAACGAGTCGCGCCAGGCCCCGTGCAGCTGGGCAAACCGTCCGCCACCGCTAATCAACTCGGCCGGCGTCCCGTCCTCCACAATGCGTCCGTCGTGGACCACCAGAACCCTGTCAGCCGTCTCCACAGTTGAGAGGCGGTGGGCGATGATGATTGCCGTCCGGGCTCCCCGGCCACCGGCCACTCCCTCCAACAGGTTGGACAGTCCTTGCTGGACCATGCGCTCAGAAGGAATGTCCAAGGAGGACGTTGCCTCATCCAGGATCAACACGGCAGGTGCGGCCAGGAACGCTCGGGCGAAGCCGATGAGCTGGCGTTGACCGGATGACACCCGACCACCCCGCTTGTTGACGTCCGTGTCGTATCCCTCGGGAAGGCTCATGATGAACTCGTGAGCACCCACCGCTGCAGCTGCGGACTCGACCTCAGAACGGGAAGCCTCTGGCCTGCCCAATGCAATGTTCTCTGCCACGGAGCCGCTGAAGAGGAACGCCTCCTGCGTCACCATCACCACGGCTCGGCGGAGGTCTGTGGTGGACAGGTCACGAAGATCGACGCCATCCAGGGTGATGGCGCCTGACGTGACGTCGTAGAAGCGTGCCACGAGCTTGGCCAACGTCGACTTTCCCGCACCCGTCTGACCCACCAGGGCAACTGTCTGGCCAGCCGGGATGTGAAGGTTGAGCTTTGGGACTACAACCTTGCCGTCGCTGTAGCCGAACTCCACAGCCTTGAAGTCGATCTCGCCGCGTGAGCTCTTCAGCGGTACCGGGTTCTTTGGTGGACGGACGGTGGGCACTTCTTCGAGGAGCCCGGACACCTTTTCCAAGGCAGCCTGTGCACTCTGGAAGGAGTTGTAGAACATAGCCATCTGGTCCACGGGCTGGAAGAAACGCTTGGTGGACAGGATCAGTGCCAGCAGGACGCCAACAGCCAGGTCTCCATTCAGCACGCGGAAGCCGCCAAACAGCAGGACCACGGCCACACAAACATTGCCGATCAGCACCAAACCAGGCTGGAAGATGCCGTTCAAGTTGATGGAGCGGACGGTGTTCTTGCGGTAGTCCTCAGCCAGCTCGCCGTATCGGGAGGCATTCTCGCGCTCCTTGCGGAAGGCTTTCACGGCACGGATCCCGGTCATCGTTTCCACGAAGTGAACGATCAAGCGGGCGGACACCACGCGAGACTCACGGAACGCGATCTGTGAATGCTTCTGGTACCAACGGGCGAGGAAGAACATGGGAACCCCGGCCGCGAGGACTATCAAGCCGCTGCGCCAGTCGAGCGCAAAGATCGTGAACGCGGTGAACACCATGAACAACATGCCGGACGCCAGGGAACTCACCCCGGAATCCAAGAGTTCGCGCAGCGCTTCGAGGTCCGAGGTCTGACGGGCAATGATGCGGCCCGAGGTGTATTTCTCGTGGAACTCCAGGCTCAACCGCTGGGTGTGCCGGAAGACCCGAAGGCGCAGATCCAACAGCATGGCCTGGCTCAGCCGGGCAGTGGAGGTCACGTAAAGCGCCGTCATCCCGGCCGTGGCAATTGCAGCTGCCAAGTACAGGGAACCGGCCAGCACCAAGGGCCCGTTGTCGCCGGCCTGCAGAGCGGGGAGCGCGTTATCGATGCCAAAGGCGATCAGCGCAGGCCCGGCAACCCGGGTGAGCTGCGAGACAACAACCATCACGATCGTCAGCCAAAAACGCAACCGCACGGGCCGGATGAGCGAGGCAAGCAAGGTGAGCGACCGGCGTCGTACGGCTTTGCTGTCTGCCTTGGTGAGGAGGGTGTTGTCCTCGTTGGCGGTTCCAAACGTTGCGGCAGTCACCGGCGGGCCTCCTCAGCTTCTTCGAGCTCATCCAGTTCGGTGTCCAGGTCCTTTGGACCGGCGTCCAGGCTGGCGATGACGTAGCGGTAGTGATCGTTCCCGGCCAGCAGTTCCGTATGGGTCCCGACGGCGGTGATGGTCCCGTTTTCGAGCAGGGCCACGCGGTCCGCCAAGGCCACGGTGGAGGGGCGGTGCGCGACGATCAGGGTGGTGGTCTCGCGCAGGACCTCGCGCAAACGGGCCTCCACACGTTCCTCGGTATTCACGTCCAGGGCGGACAGGGGATCGTCAAGGACCAAAACCTTGGGCTTGGCGGCGATGGCACGCGCCAACGCTATGCGCTGCCGTTGACCGCCGGAAAGGCTCAGCCCTTCCTCGCCGATCAAGGTGTGCACACCGTCAGGCAACGAGTAGGCGAACTGGGCCTGTGCCACATCCAGGGCCTCGTCCAAGGCGGCGTCGCTGGGATCGGGGGCTCCGAGCAGTACGTTGTCCCGGACCGAACTGGAGAACAGCGTGGTGTCCTCGAACGCCACGGCGACGATCTTTCGGAGTTCGTCGATGTCGTAGTCGCGAACGTCCACGCCGTCGATAGTCACGGCGCCCTCGGTGACGTCATAGAGGCGGGGGACCAGCTGGAGCAGGGCGCTCTTGCCGCTGCCCGTGATGCCGACAAGGGCCATTGTTTCCCCAGGGCGTATATCCAGGGTGACGTCGTGCAGGAGGGTGCCGCCGTCGTCGAACCCGAAACCTGCGTGCTCAAAGCGAAGGGCGCCCTTCACGCTTTCCGGAACAGCGGGTTGAGCCGGCGAGGTGATGGTGTTCTCCGTATCCATCACCTCGAAGTGGCGGTCCAAGGCGGTTTTGGCCGTCAGCGCCATGGCCAGGAGCATGCCGGAAAATTCCACCGGAGTGGCTACCACGGCCGCTGTTGCGAAGAACGCCACCAACGCGCCGATGCTGAGTTCCCCACTCGCGGCGAGCATGATGCCCACCACCAGGCCGACGCCCAACGCCAACTCCGGCAGCAGCGTAACTACCAGCGTGAAGCCAGCCTGCTGCTTGGCCTTGGCGATCTCGGTCTGGCGCAGTTCTTCTGCCTGGCCGTTGAAGTTCTCCAGCGCTTCACGGCTACGCCCGAAGGCCTTCAGGACACGGATGCCGTGGACTGATTCCTCCACGGTGGTGGCGAGGTCGCCAGCTTGGTCCTGGCTGAGGCGCGTAACCAAACTGAAGCGGCGGCGGAATCGGAACGAGTTGATCATGATCGGCACGGCCGCTCCGAGGAAGATCAGTGCCAACTGCCAGCTCATGGAGAACATGACGCCTACGCCGATGATCACAGTAAGCGTCGTGACCACTAGCATGATCGCGCCAAACGCCATCCAGCGGCGCAGGAAACTCAGGTCCGTCATGGCGCGCGACAGAAGTTGTCCCGAACCCCAGCGGTCGTGGAAAGCGACCGTCAGTTGTTGCAGGTGGCCGTAAAGGGTCACCCGCATCCGGGTCTCAACCGTCGTGGCCGGGTTGATGACGAACTGCCGGCGCAAGGCCACCAGCCCGGCTTCGGCAATACCCAAAGCAAGAATCACGACGGCGGCAATCCAGACGGCATCCGTGGAACCACCGGGCTGCAAAGAGTTGTTGACAAGAACCCGCAGCACTTGCGGGATGGTCAGCGCGACGATGCTGGCCAACAGGGCGCATAGCAGGCCCATGAATAGTCGGGGGAGGATGGGCCGCACGTGAGGGTACAGGCGGCCGACGGAGGTGAAGAATGACGTTTGCTTGGACATGCCCGCTTCTCAACAGCTGGATCTTCAGATGGTGCGGAGGTAGTTTCCCGTAGCAACTACCCTATGCCATGGCGTGATTCGTTTCACAGGACTACGCAATGAAGGTGAAATGTTTGACCCAGTTATTGAGGATCGCAATGATCTGCGGACTTGGCTGGTGGGCTCTAGTTGCGTGACGTGAGCGTCAGCAGCACTGCTTCCGGGCGGCACGCGATGCGGACCGGTGCGAAGCGGGACGTCCCGATGCCGCCGGAGACGTTCACCGGCGTCGTGAAGCTATCGCTTTCCCAATCGTGGAGGCCCTTGGCACGCCAGTTGGGGAGATCGCAGTTGGCGACGAGAGCACCGTAACCAGGGATGCAGATTTGGCCGCCGTGCGTGTGGCCAGCAAGGATCAGGTCTGCACTGGCCTCCGTGAAGTGGTCCAGCACGCGCTGGTACGGAGCGTGAATGACCGCTACCTTTAGGTGCGGGCGGGCATCCTGGTTGACCGTCCCTCGAGGCCAACCGGCATAGCGTTCGCGGTTCAGGTGGGGGTCATCGACTCCGGAGAAGTCGAAGCGCAGCCCGTTCAGCACCACTGACTGGGCGCGGTTGGTGAGGTCGATCCAGCCGCCCATGCCGAAGGCCGAGCGGAGCTTCGGCCAGTCCAAGGCAATCGGGTCGGTTCGCATCCGGGACGGGCCGCGGAAGTAGCCCACTGGGTTTTTGATCCGCGGGGCGTAGTAGTCATTGGAACCCGGAACGAAGACGCCCGGGAACTCCAGCAGGGGTCGCAGAGCCTGGATCAGGGGATCGACGGCCTTGGTGTGGCTGAGGTTGTCGCCCGTGTTGACCACGAGATCAGGCTTCAGATCTGCCAGTGATTGCAGCCACTGCGTCTTCTTATCCTGGCCCGGTACGAAGTGGATGTCGCTCAGGTGCAGGACACGGAGCGGGGCCGAGCCGACCGGCAGGATGGGCAAGGTTTCGTGGCGGACCTCGAACTGATCCTTCTCCCACCACCCGTATGCGGCCGCCGCTGCGCCTGCTGCTGCACCGACGGCAGCAGTGACGGCGAAACCGCGCCCGAAAGTGCGGACGCGGTTAGCCAATGAATCACTAAACGACATGATCAGTTCTTATTGCCGTTGCCGTTGTTGCCATTCCCAGTGGACGGCGGGTTGGGCGCCGTCGACGGGGTGTTTTTGGACGGGGTGTTGTTACGTTGTGGAGCAGGAGCTCCCGTCAGGTTCGACGGCGGAGCCGGGAACGGATTGGTCCCATAGGCCGGAGCCACAGCAAGCATGTAATTGGTGAACTGCGGACCAGCAATCATGTAGCCGTCAATAGCATCGTAGGACTTGCCATTAATGGTCAGATTACGGCCGGGACGAGACTGGTCATCCAGAGGATCACCAAACCATGAGGCAGTCGCGAGGCCGGAGGTGTACCCGACTACCCAGGTTGAGCCGTTGGTGTCATTGGTTCCGGTCTTGGCGGCCACCGGGAAGTTCTTGGAGTTCAAGGCCGGACGGATCAGAGATCCCGAGCCCTCGTCCAACACCTTGCCCATGGCATAGGCGACGCCTCGAGCAACCTCTGGCTTCACAGCATCCTTGCAACTGGAAGACTGGGCAGGCAAAGAGGCGCCGGACTGGTCTTTCACCGAAGTTATAGCAATTGGTTCACAGTACTTGCCGTCAGCGGCGAAGGTTGCGAAAGATGATGCCATGGTCAGAGGTGCGGTCTGCGTTGCACCAATGAGGTTGGACAATCGGGTCATCTGAACCTTCGGGTTTGGATCCGTGACTTTACCCGTGTCGTCGCGTGTCGGAAGGCCGCCGTGGATGCCTGTGGCATCAACGATGCCCTGGATGCCGCAGAGGTCAACCTGCGCCGCCGAAGCGAACGTGGCTGTGTTGATGGAGTTCTTGAGGCCCCAGAGGACCGTCATGTTCCGGTAGTACTGCGGTTCGGCATTTTGGAGGTCGAAGCTGCCCTGCACGTTGCCATCATAGAAGCCATCGGTCGGTGTGGGGCACGTATTTTTCCAAGGGAAGTTCTGCGGATATTTGCGAACCGCCGCGTTGACGTTCGTTTCCATCGACTTGCCCTCGTTCAGCCACTGGGCGAACGTGAAGGGCTTCATGGTTGAACCGGGCTGGAATCCGCCGATGCCGTTGAGGTCGTTGCCGTTGGCGTCCAGGACGTCAACGTTGAAGTTTTGCGTCTGATCGAACTTGCCCTCTTGAGGCAGCCAAACAGTGTTCTGGGCCATGCTGACGATCTGGCCGGTACCCGGCTGCACGGAGACGATCGACGCGCCCCACTTGTCCGGGTTAGCGCCAGCCGTTGCGTCGACCTGCTGCTGTGCGACGTTCTGAGCGGTGGGATCGAGGGTGGTCTGGATGGTGAGGCCGCCACGCTGGATGCGCTTGACGCGCTCTTCCGTGGTGTCACCGTACGCCGGGTTGTTGAAGAGCAGGTGGAGCACGTAGTCACAGAAGTACGGCGCCATGGTGGCATACGCGCAGCCCTGGCGAGCCGGGGTGACCTGCGTGGTGACCGGAGTGGCGACAGCTTCTTCGTACTGTGCCTGCGTGATCTTCCCCTGGTTGACCATGGAGGCGAGCACCAGGTCACGGCGAACCTTGGAGCTATCAGGGTTGGCGATGGGATCGAAGGCCGACGGGCTGTTCACCAGGCCGGCCAGGAGGGCAGCCTGCGGAAGCGTCAGGTCCTTGGCAGAGGTGCTGAAGAAGAACTTCGAGGCAGCCTCAATGCCGTAGGCGTCACGGTTGAAGAAGACGATGTTGAGATAACCCTCAAGTATCTGTTCCTTGGAGAACTTCTTCTCCAAGGCGATCGCAAGCTTCATTTCGCGGAGCTTGTCGCCCACGCCCTTTCCGCCACCGTTGAGCTTGACGTCTTCTTCGCGGTCGGATGCCACCAGGGACTCGTTGATGACGTTGTTCACGTACTGCTGCGTGATGGTGGACGCGCCCTGCTTGTTGCCGCGGGCGGTGCTGACGATGGCTCGCATGATGCCGGTGGTGTCAATGCCGCCGTGCTCATAAAAACGGCTGTCCTCGATAGCGATGACAGCGTCCTTGATGAACGGGCTCATTTGATCCAGCGGAACCTTGGTCCGGTTCTCCGCGTAGATCGAGGCGATCGGCGAACCGTCCTTCGCCAGGATCGTGGTGTTCTGGCTGGGCGGATCCACCTGGAGTTCCGCCGGCAGAGTGTCAAAGAACTGAATTGAACCACTTGCGGCACTGCCCGAAACGGCGGCTGCGGGGACCAAAAGGCCCGCCACCAGGACGCCACAAATCGCGCTCACACCAAGGAAGCCTAGAATCTTTCCGAGGGTGGTGGCAGTGTCGAATAGTGGGTTCTTGCGAGTCACCATGTTTTCCACTTTACCGGCAAGGGCTAGGCTTTCTGTCATGACCAAATGGGAGTACGCCACGATTCCGCTCATTATTCACGCTACGAAGCAGATCCTGGACCAGTGGGGCGAGGACGGCTGGGAGCTCGTCCAGGTCGTCGGTGGACCCGATGGCAAAGGCCTTGTTGCATACCTGAAGAGGGAGAAGCAGTAATCATGACCACCCCCGCAGAAACCACCTCTGCCGCGGAATCCGGCGCCCCCACGTCTGCTGTTGAGCAGCGTCTGGCCGAGCTCGGATTGACCCTCCCCGAGGTCGCCGCCCCCGTAGCCGATTACGTACCTGCCATCGTCTCAGGCAACTACGTTTACACCTCCGGACAGCTGCCGTTTATTAACGGCAAACTCGAAGCTACGGGCAAGGTGTCCCTCGGCGAGTTGGGCACGTCCGACGAACCCACCGTTGATCCGGAAGACGCCAAGCGATACGCAGCACTCTGCGCCATCAACGCCCTCGCCGCCGTCAAGAGCGTCATCGGCGATCTTGACCGCGTCACCCGCATCGTCAAGGTCGTGGGTTTCGTATCCTCCGAACCCACCTTCACTGGTCAGCCCGGCGTGATCAACGGTGCATCCGAACTCCTCGGACAGGTATTCGGCGACGCCGGCAAGCACGCACGCTCCGCCGTCGGCGTCTCTGTCTTGCCGCTCGACTCTCCCGTTGAAGTCGAGCTCATCGCTGAATTCAGCTAAGGAACCGGTTCACCCAATTGCCGCAGCTTGCCCGCCGTCTGTTCGTACTGCCCCCGGAACTCGAAGGGGCAGCACGAAACTGGCTTGAGCTTGGCGAACGGACCCCCAGGGCCGCCCGCTACGCCTCCTCAGTTGTGCTGTTGCGCGACTCGCCCACCGGCTTGGAAACCTGGCTTGGATACAGGCCAGGTTCCTCGCCGTTGGGCGTTGTCGCGTTTCCGGGCGGCTCGCTGGACCCGTCCGACGACGACCCCGTAGGTTGGCTAGGCCCCTCACCCCAGCATTGGGCTGAGCAGATGGGAACGGACGACGTCGGGCTCGCTCGCCGTCACGTAGTGGGTGCAATCCGCGAACTCTTCGAAGAAACCGGTGTCCTGCTCGCAGGCCCTGATGCTTCCTCTACGGTCGAGGCGAACTCCACCGTCGACTGGATGCGTGCCCGCGAAGCTGTGGCCGCCCAGGAGAAGTCCTTCACAGAGATGCTCTCCAAGCGCGGTCTCTCCCTCCGCACCGACCTCCTGAAACCACTGGTGAACTGGCTCAGCCCGGACTTCGCCCATGCACGTTTCAACACCCGATACTTCGCCGCCACCGTCCCCGTGAACCAGCAACCCAGCATCCTGGGCAGTAAGGGGGTTTGGGGCCGCTGGGTCACCGCCGCCGAAGCCATCGGCCTGCGGGACACTTCAGCACTCGGTGACGAAGTAGGCCAGGAAAATACCGTTGGCCTCAAGCTTGGTCAGCTCCTGGTACCTGGTTCCGAGATCATGCTCGAAAAGATGGCCAACGCCAACGGATGCATCGCTTACTTGAGCTACAAACGCAAAGCCCACGTGTACCAGGCGAAATTGGTGGACGAGGGCGGAATTCTGATGCTCGAGGTCGAAGCCGCCCGCACCGTGGCAGGGGAGCCCCAGCGCGAGCGCTAAGACGCTCTCTCACATCCCTCGGGCTTGAGGCGGTCGCTCGCTCACGTCCCTCGGGCTTGGGCCGGTCGCTCGCTCACATCCCTCGGGCGTTAGGCCGAGTCTGCCAGGTACTCGATGGCCAGCTTGTAGCCGAGCACACCTGCTCCCACGATGACCGCGTTGCACACCCCCGACAGGTACGAGTGGTGGCGGAACTCTTCACGTTGGTGAACGTTGGTGATGTGGACCTCGACGGCGGGCAGCTGCACAGCCGCCAGGGCGTCACGAAGGGCCACGGACGTATGTGTGTACGCGCCGGCGTTGATCACAATTCCGACGGCGGTGCCTCGCGCAGCGTGGATGGCGTCCAAGAGGTCGCCCTCATGGTTGGACTGAACGCAGTCAACCGTGAAGCCATGGGCGGCGGCCGCACTCATGGCCAGTTGCTCCACATCGGCAAGGGTGGACGTGCCGTACTTCTCAGGTTCGCGGGTACCCAGAAGGTTCAGGTTGGGGCCGTTTATCACAAGAATGGTGCCGCGACCGGTTTCGGCGGCGGGAGTGGCTTCAGTCATGACTCCCAATCTATAGCGGTCCGTGAGCGTGCGGGAATTGCGCCCGCTCAGTGAGCACGAGGCCCCTGAAAACACCCACGATGCGGGAGACGCCCTACTTACGAGTGCACTGACCGGCGGAGACGGGGTCGCTGAGGCCGGGAGCCTGCGCAGCCACCGGTTCCAGGTCCTGCATGGTGAGGGCGAAGCCGAGGGCGGCGTCGGTTGTGGTCTTGGCGAAGATCAACCCCGCCACCTGACCCTGCATAGTCAGCAGGGGACCACCGGAGTTACCCGGCTGGACGTCGCCCGCCAGCCTGTAGACCAGCTCCGGCGAAGGATTGTTGCCGTAAATATCCGGAACCAGAATGGTTGAAATGCCTTGTACCGTAGCCGGCTTGGATTGGAACGGACCGCCGTGCGGGTACCCTGCAAAAGCGGCGGGACTGCCCGCCGCCAAATCGGCACTCAAGGGCAGCGGGTTGGACTGAAGACCATCCACGGCTAGGACGGCGATGTCCCGCTGGGAGTCGAAGTACACCACCCGACCCGGCAACGCACCGCCGTCGGGAACTTCCACAACGGGCTGCGACACGCCCGCAACAACGTGCGCATTAGTGACGACGCGCCCGGGCGAGACAACGAATCCGGAACCGGTCTGGTTCTGCCCGCATTCGAATGCGGTACCGGCGATTTTGAGGACAGATTCGGCGGCCTGGTTGAGGGCTGGAGTGTCGGTTGACTCGTTGGGGACGGGCACCGGCGTGACGGGGCCGACGCCCTCAATGAGCTTGGGAATTCCGTCACCGATCACCGTGGACCGCAGCTGTGCCATGGTGCTCTTGACGGGCGTGGGAGTCACACTGTCGATGTAACGAATGACGCGGGACTCGGCCAATTGCTGCGAAACGAACGGCACGCCGAGAGAACTGATGCTGAACGCGAGCATGGACATCACCAGTGCCGCCACGACAACGCTCACCACGCCACCGATCAATCGGTCAACGGCATGCAACGGCTTGATCCGCACGGCGTGGCGGACTTTACGCCCGATCATGGTGCCCAGCCCGTGCCCCAAAGCGATAAGCACGACGGCGGCACCCACCGTGGCGGTCAGCCTCCAACCGCTGTCGGTCACCCAGCCGCTGACGAGTGGAACTGCCATGAAGGCCGCGATGGCGCCGACGACGAATCCTGCGATTCCACCCAGCGTGACCATAAAACCGTTCCGCAGGCCATAGATCAGGTAGGACAGCAGCATCAAGATCAATGCCAAATCCAATATCGTCAAGCCAAACACCAATGCTCCTCATAGCCGGGTAGCGCCAATTCTAGGTGGCCACCCTGACAACCAACCGTTAGTCCGGTCACGATATGGGCCGGTTATACCCCTCTGAAGGGCGTAAGGAGGGGCTGGATGCCCCGAAACCCGCGCCATTTCAGCGTTTCACGTGCCAAGTACGTCACAGAAGCTTAAAAATTCTGAAACAATGGCCTGAGCGCCACGACCGAAACTTATATTCAGGAGATTTCATGGACATCGAGGTATTGCGCCGCGCACCCCTCTTCGCCACCCTTGACGACGACGCATTCCGCTTGCTGACGGACGAACTCACCGAGGTGGACCTTTCACGTGGAGCTTCGGTGTTCCGCGAAGGCGACCAGGGTGACCAGCTCTACTTCATCGTTTCCGGCAAGGTAAAGCTCGGCCGCACGTCCCCCGACGGCCGCGAGTCGCTCCTGGCCATCCTTGGCCCAGGTGAGCTCTTCGGCGAAATGGCGTTGTTCGACCCCAGCCCGCGTACCGCAACGGCCACCGCCGTCTCGGAAACCCGCCTGGCCGGCCTCAAGAACGAGAGCCTCAACGCACTGCTCCGCACGCGCCCTGAGGTTTCCGCGCAGCTGCTGCAGGCCCTGGCCCGCCGTCTCCGCCGGACCAACGATTCCCTCTCCGACCTCGTCTTCTCCGACGTCCCGGGCCGTGTAGCCAAGGCACTCCTCGATCTGGCAGACCGCTTCGGCCGCCCCGCCACTGACGGAGTCCTGGTAGCGCACGAGCTCACCCAGGAAGAACTTGCCCAGCTGGTGGGCGCTTCCCGCGAAACCGTGAACAAGGCACTGGCCGAGTTCGTTCAGCGCGGCTGGCTCCGTCTGGAAGCCCGCGCCGTGGTGATCCTGGACATGCAGCGCCTTCGCCAGCGCTCACGCTAAACAGCGACGAAAAAGCCGCCCTGGTTCTGAACCGGGGCGGCTTTTTCGTGTCAACCGTGAGCGAACGTTGGTCTCAAGCCCGTGGGATGTGAGCGAGCGTGGGTCTCAAGCCCGTGGGATGTGAGCGGGCGTGCGGCTCAAGCCCGTGGGATGTGAGCGAGCATCAGAGGGCCGTGAACCGCAGCAGGATGGCATGCTCCGGGTTCAGGACCGGCATGGGAAGACCCACCTCACCCAGGAACCGTCCCGAAGCGTCAGCCCCGGACGCCAGCCACGGTGCGGGCTTTGCCTCAGTGAACGTGTGCCCGTAGTCAGCATCCCCAGGTGCAGGGAAGATCGCCTCCACCCGGTACATCCGGGACGGATCCAACGCCGGTATGGTCACTCGTCCGGGCAGTTCGCTAAAGCCTGTCCGGGTCTTCACCACGGCGAACAGGGCAGCCGCGGCACCGGACGTTGGAGCGTCAGCCACCACGCCGTGCACCATCAGCGACTCGTCCGGCACATCGGCCCGCACCATTCGGCCACTGTGGATGAGGCCACGGTGTTCCTTGTAGAGCCCGATGAAGCGCTTGAGTTCCTCACGCTCCTCCCCGGTGACGGAACGGACGTCCCACTCCATGCCGAAGTGTCCAAACAACGCCGTGATGGCGCGGAACGAGAGGTCGTGCGTCCGCCCGGTGGTGTGCGACGTGGTGGGTCCAATGTGCCCGCCCACCAGTTCCGGCGGGACCACCATGCCGGTCCATCGTTGGATGGTTTGCCGTTCCAAGGCGTCGTTGCAGTCTGACGCCCAGATCCGGTCGGTCCGCTCCAGGATCCCAAGGTCCACGCGGGCACCACCGGAGGAGCAGCTTTCGATTTCAACACCGGGGTGGGCTGCATGGAGCGCATCGAACAGCCGGTACGCGGCAAGGGTTTGCTCGTGCACCGAGGCCCGGCCAGCATGCCCGTGCTCCAGAAGGTCGCGGTTCTGGTCCCACTTAAGGTAGCTGATGTTGTTCTCACGCAGCAGCGCGTCAATACGGTCATAAATGTACTGCCATGCGTCCGGGTTCACGAGGTCGATCACGTGTTGCTGCCGCCACCCGAGGGGCAGGCGGCCGCCGTCTTTGTAGGAAACCGCTGAGGGGCCCACAATCCATTCGGGATGAGCCCTGGCGATGTCGGAGTCAAGGTTGACCATTTCCGGCTCAACCCAAAGACCGAATTCCATGCCACGGCTGGTCACGGCATCAATCAACGGTGTCAGGCCGCTTGGCCAGAGCGTCTCATCGACGTACCAGTCGCCCAGCCCCGCGTGGTCGCCGCGGCGCCCGCGGAACCAGCCGTCGTCGAGCACGAAGCGCTCAACTCCAAGATCGGCAGCCGACTCCGCCAGCTCGATCAGGGTGCCCAGTTTGTGGTCGAAATACACTGCTTCCCACGTGTTGAGGACTACTGGGCGGGCTTTCCCGAAAGCTGCACCCACATGGTGGGGCCGTGAACGGAACCAGGAGTAGAAAGCCTCGGAGATCCCGTCCAGGCCCCGGTCGGAGTAGGCTGCGAACAGCGCGGGAGTTGTGTAACTTTCGCCGGGCTGCAAGGCCACTTCTGCGGGTCCCAACAGCTCGGAGCCACCCACCATGGTGCGGCCATCAGCAACGTTGTCCGCAAACTGCTCGTGGTTGCCGCTCCAGGCCAGGTGCGTGGCCCACACCTTGCCGTGTCGGTTGCCGAAGCCGGCTGTTCCGGCCGCAAGCAGGAGCGAGGAGTCATGTCCGGTCCGTCCATGACGGCCCGTGCGGACCCAGGTTCCCTGCTGGATGGCCCTGCGCTGCGGGTGGCGCTCACGGCACCAACGACCCGTCAGGTCCAGAAGTTCGACGGCGTCAGGCGCCACCGGGAGCATGGTCGCCAACTCATCCACCTGGAAAGGCGACGTGCCGTCGTTCGTCACCGAGTGCCGCAGTTCGAGAAGCCCGCCGGGGTGCAAGGTGAGGTCGCTGGTCACGGTGATACCGGCGTCGGGATCTGCTTGAACAATCACCGCGGAGTTGCCATCGGAAGTCGCGCTCACCAGCCGAAGGCGGACGGAGAAATCAAAGCCGGGAACGCCATCCGTGAAACGGTGCCCACGAAGGCCCGGCCTGCCCTGCCACGACGACGAAGCCTGGGGGAGGAGCCCCGCGGGGACGTTGGCGTCAATGGACGACGGCGGGATGGGCTCGTTGAGGATGGCCGGATCCGGCAGGGTGTCGCCCAAATCGGCTCCCCAGTGGGTTATCTCAGCCTCTCCACGGTGGGTGCTGATCACCAAGCTGGTACCTGCGGAACGGAGATGGAGCGGGTGCATGTATGGAGTCACTTTCAGTTCGGGTCGTATGGGGGTGTTGTGGGGCCCGCTCTGCGCACTTCGCGAACGAAATGACGCGCAGAGCGGGCCTCACAACGGGAGGGTTGTTACTTCGCGAAGAGCGCGTTGACCTGTTCGTTGGCGGCCGTCAGTGAACTGGCGGGGGACTTGCCGGCGATCACCGCGTCCATTGCCGGCTTCATGATTCCCGAAACCTTGGAAGCGTTGTCAGTGATCGGGAGCATGAAGGTGGTCTTGTCCTTCACGTGTTGGGTGAAGGCGCTGACGTCCACATTCTTGGCCTTGAAGGCTTCTGCGGCTTTCTCGGAGGAGGTGGTGATGGCCGGGAACACGACGGCCTTGGAGGCAACGACGTCCTGGCACGCTGCGGAGCCGAGGTATTCGACCCACTTGATGGCGGCGTCTTTCTTCTTGGTGCCGGCCCACACGGAATCGGCCAGGCCATTGAACATGGAGGCGCGCTTGCCTTCGGGGCCCTGAGGTGTGGGGGCGATGCCGACATCGATGCCCTTGTAGCCGGTGTACTGGCCGATCATCCAGGAACCATTGCTGTTGATGGCGGCCTTCCCGGCGCCGAAACTGTCGGCAGCGTTGGCGCCAACGGTGGTTTCAAGCTTGGGCATGTAGCCCTTCACTGCGAGTGAGGCCCACCAGTCGATGGTGTCCTGGAGTTTTTTGTCGTCGTAGTTGAAGTGGGTGCCCCAGGGGTTCTTGTCTGTGGTGGTCCAGCCAGTGGTGGCGGACAGGTAGCTCCACTGAGTCTGGCCGGCGTTCTCGGCATCGGAGCCCGGCAGGCCCAATCCGTAGACGGCAACATTGTTCTTGTCGAAGCCTGCCTCGTCGCCGCGTTTGCCGTTCTTGTCCACAGTGAGTCGGGCAATTGCCTTCTCGTAGGTTCCGCCGTCCTGAGGGTTCCAGGTCAGGGAGCCCATTTGTTCAGGGGTGATGCCGGCGTCGGTGGCCATCTTCTGGTTGTAGAACAGTGCAATGGTGTCCCAGTCTTTGGGCAGGCCGTAGCGCTTGCCATCCTGACCCACCCAGAGGTCTGCGAGGCCTTCGTTGTACTGGGAAAGGTCCACCTTGTCTTGTGTGACGCTGTCGTCAAGGGCCACCAACTGCTTGGTCTTGAGGAAGTCGGGGTACTTGGACAGGTGGTCCGTAAAGACGTCCGGTGCGGTGCCGGAGGCCATGCCGTTGGTGAGCTTGGACCAGTAGTCGTCCCAACCGGTCTGGGTGATCTTGACGGTGATGTCGGGGTTGACCTTTGTGAAGTCAGTGGCGCACTGCTGGTAGGCAGGGAGCTGATTGGCGTCCCAGAGCCAGTAGCTGATCTCGCCCTTGGCAGCGTCTCCTCCGGAACTCCCTCCGGAAGTTCCGCCCGAGCAGGCGGACAGTGCGAGGACAGCAGCTGCGGCGACGGCGACGGCGCCTAATGCCTTCTTGTTCATCATGGTTGGTCCTTTCAGGACGGGATGGGGTGAGTGCCGGCACATGCCGGTTTCCGCGTGTGGGAGGTGGAGAAAGCTATTTGGTGCCGTTGAATCCGATGGAGTTGACGATTCGCTTGCCGAAGATGGCGAAGAGGATCAGCACGGGCGTGGCGGACACGAGCGTTGCGGCCATGAGCCCGGACCAGTCCGGTGCCCCTTGCGGGGACTGGGATTTGAAGACTCCCAGTCCCACAGTGAGCACCCGGGATTCCTCTGAGGTGCCTACGAGCAGGGGCCAGAAGTATTCGTTCCACTGACCCATGAAGGTCAGCAAGGCCAAGGTCGCGATCGGGGCAGCGGCGTTGGGCATGATGATTTGGAAGAAGATCCGCCAATGCTTGGCGCCGTCGAGCATTGCAGCTTCTTCAACTTCCCTGGACATGTTCAGGAAGAACTGGCGCATGAAGAAGATCGCGAACGGGGTCATGAACAGGTAAGGCAGCACGAGTCCGAGCATGGAATTCAGTAGGCCCAGGTTCTTGATGAGCAGGAAATTGGGCAGGGCGGTGAAGATCGGCGGAACCAGCATGGTGGCAAGGAACAGGGAGAAGACCGCGTCACGGCCTTTCCACCGCAGCCGGGAGAATGCATAGGCGGCCATTGAGCTGAAGAACACAGCACAGGCTGTAGTGATGCCGGAGAAGAGCAGCGAGTTCCAAAGGTACTGCCAGAAGTTGATTGAAGCGCCGGAGCCGCCTTCTGCGATGGCTTCGGAGGCGCTCTGGAGGCCGAAGACACGCTTGAATGCGCCCAGATTGAAGTCGGCCGGCAGCAGGTTGGCGGAGTTCGCGGCGAGGGAGCCGTTGGAGGACAGGGCTGTGCGCAACACCCAGTAGAAGGGCAGGATGCTCACAGCAACGGCCAGGGCGAGGAGGGTCAGGGCGATGGCTCGGCGCCAGTTGAAGGGACGGCTGAGCGGGCGACGGCGGTCGCCTTTCTTGGGCGATGCAAGAGTGGTCATGACGTGTCCTTAGTCCAGGTCCGACTGGTTGCCGCGGAGGAATTTCATCTGGATGAAAGCGACGATGGCGAGGATGAGGAAGAGGATGACAGCCAGGGCCGATCCATAGCCGAAATCCTGTTCATTGAAGGCGCGCTGGTAGATGTAGAACTGCAGCACACGGGTCGCGTTGACAGGTCCGCCGGCCGTGGTGACGGCAACAGTGTCAAAGACCTGGAAGGAGCCGATCACGGTCACTACGAGGACAAGTACCAGGACCGGTCGCAGCAGCGGTAGGGTGATCCGCCAGAAAGTGCTCACGGCCTTTGACCCGTCGATGCTGGCCGCCTCGTAGACGCTGTTCGGGATGGCCTGGAGCCCGGCGAAGATCAGGAGCGCTGTGTAGCCCATGTGCCGCCATGTGTTGATGAGCGCCTGGGTGGGGATGGCCCATTGCTCGCTGCCGAAGAAGGCGACCCGGGGCAGTCCGGTCCATTCGATGATCTGGTTGATGATGCCGATCTGGTAGTCAAGCATCCAGAACCACAGCAGAGCCGCGATGACGTTTGCCATCAGGTAAGGCATCAGGAGCGCACCGCGGATGAGGGTCGACTTTGCGACACGGTGCATCAGGATTGCCAGGCCCAGGGCCAACGCCGTCTGAAGGACGATGTTGATCACCACGTATTCCGACGTGACGCCCAAGGCGTTCCAGAACAGCGGATCCTTGGCTATGCGTTCATAGTTCCGTGCACCAATCCATTCCGGGTCGCCCAGGATGCTGTACTCGGTGAAGCTGAGGTAAATGCCCCGGATGGTCGGGACGAGGTAGAAGAGGATCAATCCGACCATCGCCGGAGCGATGAAGAGGAGTGCGACCTTCAGGTCCCCGATGCCCCGGAACCCGTCGGATGGTTTTCCCCGCTTCCGTGACTTCCGCGGCGCCCTGGCAGAGAGCCCCGGATCTGGTTGCTTGGTTAGCGTGGTCATCGTCGACCCTTTCCTGACTGTGATGTGCCTAACAACTGGATGCGAATCTACACGAGTAGATCTGGGCATAGCAAGAGGTGGCGGAAACTTTTGGTCAGAAATGTTCAAATATGTTGCTTCTGTTGACTCGAGTAGATGGCAGTGCAAGACTCAACGGGAAATCGCATGAGGACACAGCGGAGCTGCTTCGGCAGCCCAGGGAAGGTAAACAATGACGTTTTCGATCGGTGTTGTGGGTGCCGGGCAGTTCGGCAGCCAATTCGCCCATTTGTTCAAGCTCCACCCCGGCGTCAGTGCGGTCTATGCAATCGACGAACTTCCCGAGCGGGCTACTGCTGCGCAGGAACGTTGGGGGCTGGATGGCGTGATGGGCAGCTTTGAGGAGCTGCTGGAGTCCGACGTCGATGCTGTCGCCATCTTCACGCAGCGGTGGACGCACGGGCCGCTTGTCGAGCGGGCGCTGCGTGCTGGAAAGCACGTGTATTCAGCCGTGCCCATGGCCATTTCAGAAGATGAAATTGAACGGATCATCGAGGCCGTGCGTGAGACCAAGTTGGTCTACGCGATGGGCGAGACCAGCTACTACAACCCCGCAACGGTCTTCGCCCGGCAGCAACATGCCGCCGGCAAGTTTGGCCGCATCTTCTACACTGAGGGCGATTACGTCCACGACATGGATCTCGGGTTCTATGAGGCTTACCAGTACAGCGGCGGAGAGCGGTGGAAGGAAACCGCCAGCTACCCTCCCATGCTGTACCCCACTCACGCGATCGGCGGCGTCCTGGGCGCAGTCCCCGGACATGCGGTCAGCGTCAGCTGCATCGGCATGAAGGACCAGCGTGGCGATGGCGTCTTCGACAAGGACGTCAGCATGTTCGCCAACGATTTCTCGAACGCCACGGCGCTGTTTGAAATGAACGACGGCGGCGCGATGCGCACCAATGAGATGCGCCGCGTAGGGTACCCGTCGCATATTCGCGAGTCCCGCTTCCGTTTCTTTGGCACCGATGCCAGCTTCGAGCAACTTGCCACCACCACCGTGTGGCAGGACAAGTCCACTGTGGAAGACGTGTCCCAGCAGGTGGAAACCAAGCCAACCATGTCCTTGGATGATCCCTCCCTGGCAGACGTGGCCCCCGAGCTGCGGGATGCATTCATCTCGGGGCTGGCTCCAGTGCATGACCAGTCCAGGCTTCCCCAAGAGTTCCTTGGAGCGCCCAACGGGCATGAGGGAAGCCATCAGTTCCTGGTGGACGACTTCGTCACGGCTGTGAATAACCGCAGTCTTCCTCCCGTAAACGCCTGGGTGGCAGCCCGGTTTACGTTGCCGGGAATCGTCGCCCACGAGTCTGCGCTTCGCGGCGGGGAGCGCCTTCCCATCCGCGACTTCGGTGATGCTCCCGTGGAGTAGCTAGCATTTACCTCATGACAACTTCGGCGGTACAAACCTCGCGCGGCCCGGTTACACGCAAAGACGTGGCCCGGTACGCCGGGGTGAGTACCGCCGTCGTGAGTTATGTGGTGAATGGTGGGCCCAAGAACGTGGCCCCGGCGACGGAAGCCAAGGTTCGCGACGCCATCCGTGTCCTCGGGTACCGGCCAAACGCCGCCGCCCGGGCCCTGAAGCTGGGATCCAGCGAGACCATTGGCGTGGTGGTTCCGGACAACACCAACCCGTTTTTCACGCAACTGGCCCACGCTGTGGAAGACGCCGCAGCGGAACTGGGTTTCGGCATGGTACTCACCAACTCGGACGGAAGCCTGACGCGCGAACGCAAGAACATCCGCACGTTGGCCGCCCGCCAGGTGGACGGTGTATTTCTGGCCAGCTGTGTGTTCGATCCCGATGTCACGGAACTGGAGGCTTCGGAGATTCCGTCCGTGCTCCTGAACAATGCAGGGTCGCCGCCGGGACTTAGTAGCGTGGGTGTTGACCTCCAAGCCGGAGCGCGTGCCGCCGTGGAACATCTTATTGGTCACGGGCATACGAATATTGGCTTGGCAATCGGCACCAATACCGGCAACCAGCTGGATGGGCGCGAGGTGGGCTGGCTGGCCACCTTGCGCGACGCCGGGCTGCCGGACGGGCCTATGCTGCACGGTCCCTTTAGTCGTCCGGGCGGCTACGAGGTAGGCAAACGCTTCCTCGCCATGGCCAACCGTCCCACCGCGATCTTCGCCAGCAATGACATGCAGGCGATCGGCATCCTCCGGGCGCTGCATGAGGCAGGCGTTCGTGTGCCCGAGGACCTTGCGCTGGTGTCCTTCGACGGATCCCTTGACGCCGAATACTGCTGGCCAGCGCTGACGACTGTTGCCCAGCCCGTCCAAGCGATGGCCGAAGCCGCCGTACAGGCACTGATAGGCAAGGGCCGCGGCGATGAACTGCAACACCAGATCCTGCCCACTGAGCTGATCATCCGGCAGTCCTGCGGCTGCAAATAGCCCGCCGGGAAGCAAATAGCCCGCCGAGACGGCAGTTAATGCCAATGTTTGTGGGAAACACTGTCATTAAATGCCACCTCGGCGGGCGGTTTGCGGGGCTTCGGGGGGGATTACGACGGCGGCTGGCCGGGTTACGAGTCCATGCTCGCGTAGCGCTCGGGACGGGCCAGCACTTGGCTGATCTGCGCCGTTCCCGCGGCCACGGCCAGCCGGACCAGCAGGAATCCAGCCGCGAACACCCCGCCGATGGTCAGGAACACCACGGGCTGGGTCAGCAGTGCAGCACCCGTGAGCGGCAGGACCAGGACGGCAGCCGCAGCAGCTGAAATGCCCGCCACCAGGAACAGCGGCGACATCACGGCGTTGACCCGCGCCGCGACCATGAGCTTCTGTGGCATCCCAACCCGGTCCAGTGCCACCAGTGTAGAAGCCCGGTCCAGCACGGCAGCAGCCTGGTTCACACCAGCGGAACAGGCAACCATAAGGAACGAGCCCAGCAGGGTGATCATCACGCCGGTGTTGATGTCCCGGACAAGCAGGGTTGCTTGAGCGTCGCCGCCGGTGCCCATGGTGTCAGCCACAGCCAGGCCGACACCCACGAAAACCCCCACAAAACTGGTCATCGCCACGCCCCCGACTTGCCGCCACGATTCCTTCGGGCTCTCCAATACCGTCCGCGCGGCCAGCAGTTGCTCGGGTCGTTTGGCGCGTTTGAGCTGCGACGACGCCCGCAATCGCAGGATCCACGGTCCCATGAGGTTCAGGGCCAGAAGCGCCAGTCCGAAGCAACCGCCCATCACGGCAATGATCACAATGAACGCACCGAAGCTGCTGAGCATCCCCATCGCCCCCACTCCCACAACCACCACAACAGCCGCGATGAGTCCGCGAACCCAGTGCGCGCCGTCGGCCGTTTGTCGGGTCCGGACCCCCAGCGGTGTCACCACAACTTTCCGGAGCCCCAGTGCGGCGCTCGCCGCAGCAAGGACACAGACGGCCAGAACGCAGCCAAGGATGGACGGCACTGACAGCCACGCGTGGCTCCCGATTGGCTGGCCGCGGAACTGGATCAGCCCCAGGAACGGCGCCATGCAGGCATAGAGCCCCGCACCGGCCAACGCTCCCACGGCAGCGAGGACGGTTGATTCCATGACGGTCATCCACACCACGGTCGCGCTGTTGGCTCCGAGCAACCGCAAGGAAGCCAAGCGGTCATCACGACGGCGGGCGGCGAGTCGGGCGGCAGAGCCACCGAGCGTCAACAAGGGGATGATGAGCAAGACCATGGCGACGACGGCCAAGGCCTGGTAGGTGCCTGCGATGTCGTCGGACCAGGACCAGAAGATCTGTGAACCTCCGGCCACCGTGAGCAGCAGGGCGGTGACCGTCCCAAAGGCGAGGATCGGGAGCCCGGCATCGCGAAGACCGGTTTCCCGGAAGTTGCTCCCGTTGCTCCGGGCGAGATATGGGGTGAGGCGCAGGGCCATGGAGAGACTAGACATTGAAAGCACCCTTGAAGTCGGCGGTGGCTGGCGCAACCTGCGAGGGAGCCGGTGAGGGGCTGCCGCTATCTGCCACGATCCTGCCGTCGCACAACTCCACAACCCGTTGGCAGCGGGCAGCAACGTTGGGATCGTGGGTGACCACCAGCAGCGTCCGGCCATTGGCAGCTACTGAGTGGAGGAGCACGTCCAGGACTTCCTTGGAGGTCGCCGAGTCCAAAGCGCCGGTAGGCTCGTCGGCGAAGACAACCCGGGCGCCCGTTACCTGCGCGCGGGCGATAGCCACGCGCTGCACCTGTCCCCCCGAGAGCTCGCCCAAACGGCGTTGTTCCATGCCTGCAAGCCCCAAAGCACCAAGCCACTCGGCGGCCCTGGACTCGGAAGTGTTGCGGTCCGTGCCGTTGAGCATCAGGGCCAAGGCGACGTTCTCCAAGGCAGTGAGCTCCGGCAGCAGCATGCCCTGCTGGAAGACGAAGCCGAACTCCTCGCGCCGCAGGCGGGACAGCGCAGCGTCTCCCAGAGTGTCCAGCCGCAGAGGCGAGGACGGCGTGTTCAAGGTGATGGCGCCGGCGTCGGGCCTCAAAATTCCGGCGAGGCAGTGCAAAAGGGTGGTCTTACCGGAACCTGAGGGTCCAATGATCGCAATGGACTCGCCGGAGTTTGCTGTGAAGTCGACGTGGTCCAAAGCGATGCTGCCGGGGTAGTGCTTGGTGAGCTGCTGGGCGTGGAGGAAGGCGTTCATCTATCCAGCATCCCTGCGGCCCCTATCCTGGGTCGTCAGTCCCGCGGCTGAACTCTGCGGGCAGGCCTCCACCCGGGGTATGAGACCCAACTAAGTAACAGATCACGTCGTTTTGAGCTCTCAAAACGACGTCAACTGCTACCTACATGGGTTAGGCCTCGGCGATCCGAAGTTTTGCAACGTTCTCGGCCAGTACGCGCCGGGCGTCTTCACCAAGCAGCGAGTCCGTGATCAGTTCGTCGGCCTCTTCCAGTTGGGCGATCGAGGCAATGCCCACTACGCCCCATTTACTGTGGTCGGCCAGGACAACGGTGCTCCGGGCGGACGCCATGAAGGCGCGGTTTGTTTCCGCTTCCAGGAGGTTGGGGGTGGTGAAACCGGCGTGGGCATCCATGCCGTGGACACCCAGGAAAAGAACATCCAAGTGAAGCTGCTTCAGCGATGATGTGGCTATCGGGCCTACCAGGGCGTCTGACGGCGTCCGCTCGCCGCCGATCAAAATCACTGTGGATCCGAAGCGTGCAGGGCCGGACGAAGAACCGTGATGGAACAGATCTGCGATGCGCACCGAGTTGGTGACCACGGTGATGCGGGGCCCGTTGACGAGTTCCTTCGCCAACGCCCAGGTGGTGGTGCCGGCACCGAGGCCGATCGCCATGCCTTCCTGGACGAGGGACGCGGCTTCAACAGCGATCGCGTGTTTCTCGGCGGTTAGTTGCGTGGACTTGAGCTCGAACCCGGGTTCGTGGGTGCTCGCATCACCGGGAAGCTTGGCTCCGCCGTGGATGCGCTCAACGCGGCCGGCTTCCTCAAGGGCTTCGATGTCGCGGCGCACGGTCATGGGGGACACTCCCAGCAATTGCGCAAGGTCCGAGACCCGCACTACGCGTTCCCGTTGGACGGCGTCAATGATGGCGGAGTGGCGTGCTGCCTGAAGCATCAGGGCCTTTCTGGGGAACCTCGTCAAATGGGGCTGAATCTGGCTCCAGTCTAGGGCGGGAGGCTTCCGGAGCCCGGCAGGCCCAGCGCAGCGGCGTCACGCCTGCGTCACGTAAGTCCGGTGCGGAGGACGGCTTAACGCACGACGGCGCCGCTCGCCTCGTAAGGTGAGCGGCGCCGTCGTGAACTATTTACTTGCGGAGGGACTCCGCAATCTGGGCCATGATGCCGGGGTCTGCCAGGGTGGTGGCGTCGCCGGTGTCGCGGCCTTCTGCGATGTCCTTAAGGAGGCGGCGGACGATCTTTCCGGAGCGTGTCTTGGGCAGTTCCGGAACGATGAGCAGCTGCTTGGGCTTGGCGATCGGGCCGATTTCCTTGCCCACGTGGTTGCGCAGTTCCAGGACGGTTTCGTCGCCGTTGTTCACGGCGTCGCCGCGGAGGATGACGAATGCGACCACGGCCTGGCCGGTGGTCTCGTCAGCGGCACCAACCACGGCCGCTTCAGCGACGGACGGGTGGCTGACGAGGGCGGACTCGATCTCGGTGGTGGAGAGGCGGTGGCCGGACACGTTCATGACGTCGTCCACGCGGCCCAGGAGCCAGACGTCTCCGTCTTCGTCCTTCTTGGCACCGTCACCGGCGAAGTACATCGCCTCGAAGCGGGACCAGTAGGTGTCCTTGAATCGCTCGGGGTCGCCCCAGATGCCGCGGAGCATGGAGGGCCACGGTTCGCGGACCACCAGGTAGCCGCCTTCGCCGTTGGCCACGGATTGACCGTTCTCGTCCACGACGTCCACGGCGATGCCGGGCAGCGGAACCTGCGCGGAGCCGGGCTTGGTGGCCGTCACGCCGGGCAGCGGCGCGATCATCTGCGCACCCGTTTCTGTCTGCCACCAAGTGTCCACGATCGGGGCGGGGTGTTCCTTCTTTTCACCGTTCTTGCCGGCGTTGGCACCGATGACATCGCGGTACCACATCCATGCCTCGGGGTTGATGGATTCGCCCACGGAGCCCAGGACACGGATGGAGGAAAGATCGTACCTGTCCGGGATGTCCCGGCCCCACTTCATGAATGTCCGGATGGCAGTCGGCGCGGTGTACAGGATGGAGACCTTGTACTTCTCCACGATTTCCCACCAGCGGCCCTGGTGCGGGGAGTCGGGGGTGCCTTCGTACATGACCTGGGTGGCGCCGTTGATGAGCGGGGCGTAGGTGACGTAGGAGTGGCCGGTGACCCATCCGACGTCGGCGGTGCACCAGTAGACGTCCGTTTCGGGGTGGAGGTCGAATACGGCTTTGTGCGTGTACGCGCCTTGGGTGAGGTAGCCGCCCGTGGTGTGCAGGATGCCCTTGGGCTTGCCCGTGGTGCCGGAAGTGTAGAGGATGAACAGCGGGTGTTCGGAGTCATGGCCCACGGCGGTGTGCTCGGCTGAGGCCGTATCTACCGTCTCGCTCCACCAGAGGTCGCGGCCTTCCACCCAGTTGACGTCTTCGCCGTTGCGCTTGACCACCACGACGTTCTGGACAGTGTGACCTGCTTTGGAAAGGGCTTCGTCCACGGCTGGCTTCAGGGCACTGGGCTTGCCGCGACGGTAGGTGCCATCGGCGGTGACCACGAGCTTGGCTTCGGCGTCCTCGATCCGGGAGCGGAGGGCGTCTGCGGAGAAACCACCGAAGACCACCGAGTGAACGGCCCCGATCCTTGCACAGGCAAGGAGCGTGATGACGGCCTCGGGAATCATGGGAAGGTACACGGCCACGCGGTCGCCCTTGGCGACGCCGAGGGACTCGAAGGCGTTAGCAGCCTTCTTGACCTCTTCGGTCAGTTCCGCGTACGTGTAAGTGCGGGTGTCGCCGGGCTCGCCTTCAAAGTAGATGGCAACGCGGTCACCCAGGCCGTTCTCCACATGGCGGTCCAGCGCGTTGTACGCCGCGTTGACTTCGCCGCCGACGAACCACTTGGCGAACGGCGGGTTGGACCAATCCAGCGCCTCGGTGAAGTCCTTGTCCCAGGTCAAGAGTTCCCGGGCCTGCTTGGCCCAGAAGGCAGGACGATCAGCCTCGGCCTCAGCGTAGGCATCAGCGCTGGTCACGGCGTTTGCGGCGAACTCTGCCGACGGCGCGAACTTGCGGTTCTCGTGGAGGAGGTTTTCAAGCGCCTCAACGTGTGCGGCCGGACCGTTGTGCGCCGTTGAAGCTGCAGCGGTGGCCGTGGATCCGGTGGTGTCCTGGGACATGGTGAACCTCATCATTCATCGATCTTTGCTGCGCGGATCCTGCCGAGAGGTCCCCGCCCGGGCCGTCATCGGCGTCGAGCGCGTCCCTCAAGGGTCCGCAGAGTGCTGTCCGGCATCAACACTATCGCTTTGAGAAGTCCAACGTGTGCGTCATCACAAATGCGGCAGCGAGCGGCACGGATTTAGCGACGAATGGCTTCTTGGGCGGCGGGGAACCGTTTACATGACGACGACGGCGACCCTCGCCAGCCACTGCCGGTGCAGGAAGTGGTGGCTACTTTCCATAAGGAACCTTGGAGTTTGCTGTGGGCGAAGCTGGATGGCCGTTTTCAGCTAGAACCCTGTCAGTGGGGTGGCATAGGCTGAAGAAGTCTTGGGACGCACTTCTGGCGTGTCCGGTTCTCCGCGGAATCCCGCGGAGCTCGCCGGGCCGGACTGTCCAAGGCGCCGCCGTACGAAGGAGAAATAGATGAACCAGCTGAGCCCAGGCCCGCACGACTCACAGCCGACGGGACCGGACACCACGGCTGGAACGGCCACCGCTGCAGGTGGCAACGCTGCTGCTAAGGACGACGCTGCTAAGAACGACGCTGCCAAGTATGATGCCGTCGCCGGGCCATTCACCATCCGGGACCTTACTGTTTTCGGCTCCACGCTCCTGATGTTCGTCGCGTCGCTCCTGCCGATGTTCGGGGCACGCTACAACCTCTGGAACCTCGGAAACCTGTTCTTCCTGCTGCTGGGCATCATCCTGCCGCTGGTTGTGGTGGCGCTCTTCGTTGCCCGCAGGCTGCAACCGGGCACGATCGTCCGCGTTGGCTCGCTGTCCGTCGACCAGTTCGCATCCGTCACGGCCTCGTTCGCCTTCCCCTTGTTCTTCCTCACCATTGCCAACTCGTTCAACGGCAGCGTCCTGCTGGGTTTGGTCGGTTCTGTTGGCCTTCTGGCTGCGACGGTTCTGGCTCCACACCTTCCGTGGCTTTCCGCTGACTTCAAGGGCCGTGCTGAGACGCCGGCGCACGTTGTTGCACGCGAGGCAGCTGTGCCCAGCCGCAAGCCGGCCGCTCCCAAACCGCCGAAGGCCCCCAAAACGCCGAAGCCGTCCGCCACAACCGGTTCAACCCCAGGATTCCAGGGATCGACGCCCGGATACCAAGCACCCGTAGCCCATGTTTCGGGTACAGCGGCGGCCGCAGCCTCCACAGGTGCTCCAGGCGCGGGCGCCCCCGGCGCAGGTGCCGCAACAGGCTCCAGCCCCTTCGCCCCGCCGGCCAGTTACGGGACCACGCCGTCCCCGGCAACCGAAACCCCCGCCGTCGTGCATGCGGCTGACGCCAAGCCTGAGAACGCTGCCGCTTCTGCAACCACCAGTCCTGCGACCACTACCCCTGCGGATTCTCCCGCCGCTGCGCCTGCGCCGTCCGGTTCAGGCGCATCTCCTGCCACGTCTTCGCCAGAGATCGCAGAGCCTGCTGGAGAATCGGGTGCGAAGGACGCGCCGGCGACGGCCCCACGTTCGACGTCGGAGCCGGCCACCACCCAGCACGCTGCCCAACCGGCCACCACCCAGCATGCTGCGCAGCCGGCAGCGCAGCAGCCGTGGGCTGCAACCATGGCTACGCCCATAGTCTCCGGTGACACGCGCAGGGTCAGCGACTCGATTGGTGCCACCGTGGACCCGGCAAGCCGTCCGGAAGAATCCGATGCGCCACAGTATGAAGCCTTCTGGTTCGCTGTTGCCCAGCCCCGGACTGCGTATGACGAACACACGGGCGCTCCGGCCTTCACCATCGAACCTGGCGGTTGGGTCTTGGCACTGGAGGACCGCGGCCATGAATTCCTGGTCCAGGACACCGACGGCAAGGTTGGGGTTCTTCGGGAGCTCAGCAACATCGAACGCGGCTAAGCAGGGACACCGTGGCCATCGCTGAAGCTGGTTCGCTGCTCGCGCTCAAACGCCGGGCACGCAAGATCAACAGGGTTCTCGCTGATAAGTATCCCTACGCGCATGCGGAGTTGGATTTCAGGAACCCCTTTGAGCTGGTGGTGGCCACAGTCCTTTCGGCCCAAACCACTGATGTGGCGGTCAACCAGGTCACCAAGATCCTGTTTGCCCGCTACCCGGATGCCCGCGCCATGGCTGAGGCGGATCCCTTGGAGCTGGAGACAATCCTGCAGCCAACGGGCTTCTTCAGGGCTAAAGCGAGGAACGTCCTGGCCCTCAGTACGCGGCTTGTGGATGAGTACGACGGCGTGGTCCCGGGGCGTCTTGAAGATTTGGTGACGCTCCCGGGCGTCGGGCGCAAGACCGCGAAGGTCGTTTTGGGCAATGCGTTCGGTATTCCCGGGATCACCGTGGATACACACTTCGGCAGGCTGGCCCGCCGGTTCGGGTGGACTGCCTCGGACGATCCTGTGAAGATCGAGTTCGACGTCGCCGAATTGTTTGAACCCAAGGACTGGACCATGCTCTCGCATCGAGTGGTGTTCCATGGACGCAGGGTCTGCCATTCCAGGAAGCCGGCTTGTGGTGCCTGCCCGGTCGCGAGCCTCTGCCCGAGCTACGGCGAGGGTGAAACGGATCCCGTAAAGGCAGCCAAATTGCTGAAGTACGAGCTTGCGCCTGGCAATGAAGCTTTGCTGGACAAGCTCTTGGCCGAGACGCACAGGGCCGCGGAGATCCGCATGGAATCGCAAAGGAGGCCCGGGTGACCGCGCTTGAGGAACTGTCCGCGCTGGTCACCCGCTTTGAAGACGGCCAGCAACAGCACTCGGCCCTCTGGGAGAAGCTTCCTGTCACCCCCGAGACCAACCGGGCTGCCGCAGTCCTCATGCTTTTCGGCGTGCTGGACAACATTCCTGCCGAATCGGGGCGGCCTATCGCGCCGGCCGACCTCGATGTCCTCTTGCTGGAACGGGCCCACACACTTGACGACCATCCGGGCCAGGTGGCGTTCCCGGGCGGCAGCGTGGACCCGGAAGATGAGTCGGTAGTGGCCGCTGCCCTTCGCGAAGCTGTGGAAGAAACCGGCCTGGACGCAAGTGGCGTCCGTGTACTTGGAGTCATCCCTGAACTTGGCCTCATCCGGAGCAACTTCCGGGTGACGCCAGTCCTGGCATGGTGGGATGCGCCATCGCCCATTCGGGTTGTGGACTACGCCGAGTCTGCCCAGGTCTTCAGGGTGCCGGTGCGCGACCTTTTGGATCCAGTCAACCGCGTCACCGCCACTATCTCCCGGTTTGGCCGCACGTACACCAGCCCTGGGTTCACCGTAAATGGCGTGCTGGTATGGGGCTTCACCGGGATGGTCCTCAGTGGCCTCTTTGACGAACTGGGCTGGACCGTTCCCTGGGACAAGGACAAGCTGCACGACATCGACCTCTAATGGGACCCTTGCCTGACTGGTCCTGCGCCTTCGTGACTGATTAGGCGGCCTCGCGGGCCGTCGTCGATCGGTCCACGATCAGTCCCGTTGCGGCGTTTTCCCGCACGGCGTTGATTCCGGCGACCACGCCTTCCAGGTGCGTGAAAGTTGGTGATACGGCCACGACGGTTCCGTCAGCCGCAGTCAGGCGGAACCGGTAACCGTCGTTGTTGTCCTTGAGAATTTCAAACCTGCCAGCCATCGAAATGCTTCCCCCTTTTGATGCTTCCTTGCACACAGATGTGGATCAGCAAAACTATCCACATAGTGAAAGTATCCAGAACAGGGGACGAACTAAAGTTACTTCGCAGTACCCGTCATCGGCGGGTCATCCCGGCTCATACAGCGAGATGTGACTGGATAGTCCCACGGCTTGCCGCTATGGTCCGGCTACTTCGCTTTATCGTACGAATCGACCACCGCCACACTCACCGGAAATTCCACTGGAATTTGCCCGAACATGAGTTCCTTCGCTGCTGAAGCCGCTTCTTCGATGGCCCTGATACAGGCGTCTACCGCGTAGTCGGGTGCGTGAACCATCACTTCATCGTGCAGGAAGAAGACGAGTTCCCCGATTGGTGAGCCTTCTGCTCGCGAAGCCCGCAGCCGCCGTCGTAATTCCGCAAGCCAGCAGGCAGCCCACTCAGCCGCCGAGCCCTGGACCACGAAGTTGCGGGTGAAACGGCCCCTGGAACGGGCCAGGTTGTCAGCGCGGCGCTGTTCTTCAGCGGTGGTGGACTGCTGGCTCCGCAACCAACCGGCCGACGGCGGTGGGCTGCTCCTGCCCAGCCGCGTGGTGACTGTCCGGCCCGCTTCGCCCTCACGAGCCGCCTGCTCCACGAATCCGACGGCGCGTGGATAGGTTCGCGTGAGTTGCGGCATGAGCCTGCCCGACTCGCCCGTGGTGGCGCCGTAAATGGCTCCCAACAGCGCAATCTTTGCTTTGGCACGGTCACCGCCAAAACCTTGGGCAGCGATGCCGGCATAGAGGTCCTTGTCGCGGGCGGCCTCTGCCATTTTCGTGTCTTGCGCCAGTGCCACAAGGACCCTCGGCTCCAATTGCGAGGCATCGGCGACGATGAGTTTGTGGCCCGGGTCCGCATGGACCGCTGCCCGGATGTTGCGCGGAATCTGGAGCGCACCGCCACCGCGTGAAGCCCAGCGGCCTGACACGACGCCACCCACTACGTACTCCGGGTGGAATCGCCCGTCACGTACCCACGCGTCCAACCAGGACCAGCCGTTGGCGGTATGCAGGCGGGAGAGTTTCTTGTAGGCGAGCAGGGGCTGGATGGCAGGGTGCTTCGATTCCTGAAGCTCCCATTGACGGGTGCTTTTCACTTCGATCCCGTTCCGGTGCAGGGCGCGCATGAGGTCCTGCGGGGAGTCCGGATTCAGGCTGGGGGAGTTGAGGATACTCCGGAGCTCGGCGCAGAGAGCCTCGAGTGCCGGAGGCCTGTGCCCAATCGGCGGCCTGGGACCCAGGACATCGGCAAGGATCTGTTGGTGCAACTCTTCTCGCCACGGGACACCGGCGTGCTGCATCTCGATGGCGATGATGGCGCACGCAGACTCCGCGGCCAGCAGCAACTGCAGGCGTTGTTTCTGCTGGTGGTCAGCAGGGATCTGAGAGATGGCGTGCTGCTGGGCAGCGAACTCCTCCCTGAGTTCAGCCAACCCCGCTTTGGGGTTGGACGGCGACAGGTCTTCGAAGAGCGCGCCTTGGTCCACGGGCGGTGGCGGGGGCTGCAGAGCCCGTGGCGGTGTTGAGTCGTCGTCCTGCGTGAGCTTGACCGCATGCATCGCGTAGTCCGTATGCGCCGTGAATTCAGAGTGGGCCAAAATGACTCCGCAGAGCGCCAGGTCGTGGCAACGCTCCAGTTCTATGCCATGAGTCAGCAGTTCCGGATACCATTCCTGGGCACGATGCCACACCCAGCGGGGCCGCTGAGCTTCGAATTCACGCACGACGCCGGGCAAGTCACCGCGGGTGACGACGCGCGCGTCAGCAGTCGCCTTTCCGGTGGGAGAGATCCGTTGTATGGCTGCGCCTTCCTGGTGGGCGGCGAGCAGCAAATACATGGTGTCCATTCTGCCCTGTGCGGCGGGGTGCTGCGGTAGTGCTGGGGCGGGGAGCGACTACTCCTCCACAACTGCGGCCGTCCTCGGTTGTGCACATAACGGCATACAGACCTTATGTAGTCACGGCCGATTCAATCAGTGTGAATGTCATGAGCATGCGAAATCGTCGGCAAAGGCAAACCAGCACGCACCACGGGCAAAGCAGCAGCCAGACAGCGCAGGGGGACGCGGACGGATCCTGGGTGCCCCGCGACGCCGTCGGGATACTGCTTGTTTCCGGCGACCCCTACCTTCAGGAAGAGGCCAAACGGATAGTCGCAGCGGCAGGCGGGAACCTGAAAACGGCCATTGACGTGGCGGAGGCCGTCCATGGTTGGGATAACGCCGACGTCGTTCTAGTGGGCAGTGATATCCGCGAACTGCCCCCGCGGCGAAGGGCTCCCACAGTGTTGCTCGGCAAAGCCTCTGAAGGTGACGGGCTATGGCGTTTAGCTGCTTCACTGGGAGCTGAACGGGTAGCCGTCCTTCCCGAGGCCGCCGCCTGGCTGGCTGAACACCTCAGCACGTCCGGCTCTCCAGACCCCGGGGGCACGGTCATGGGAATCATCGGCGGTAGTGGCGGGGCGGGAGCTACAACCACCGCGATTTGGCTGGCCCAGGCTGCGGCAGGGCATGGCGTCAGCACCGTGCTGATCGATGGTGACCGTTGGGGTGGAGGCCTTGAACTGGCGGTGACGGCTGACGAAATTCCAGGCCTGCGGTGGCCGGACTTCGCCGAAACCCGCGGCAGCATTGATTCCTCCAAGTTCCGGGACTCCCTGCCCGTGGCCGGTGGGTTCGCCTACCTGTCATGGCCCGGGACCAGGGAACCGGTCCATATTCCCGCGGCCGGTGCTGTAGCCGCCGTGGTTGACGCCGCACGCCGAAGCTTCGAACTCGTCCTGGTGGACATCGGACGCAGCGGGGAAGGACTCGGGACGCTCGCGTGGGACTGCGACAGGATTTTGCTGTTGAGCAAGGCTCACCTCAAATGCGCTGTGGCGGCCGCGCGTGTCCTCGACGAGCTCCCACCCGGCGACGCCGGACTTTTGGTCCGCGGAACCGGCGCTACATCTGTGGACGCTCCGCTGATTTCCGAATCTTTGGGATTGCCGCTGTTGGGCGTCCTTCCCGAGATACGTGGCGTGGCGGCTGCTACCGAACGTGGACGATTACTGGAACTCGGACGCCGAAAGCAGATCAGTCGTTTTGCCGGTTCTGTGCTGGAATTGAACTCTGTGCCGGAGTTGAACGGTGTCATCCAATGAGCCGTTTCGCCGAGGGAACCCGGCGTCGGCAGGGCCGCAGGCTGGACGCCGTTCTTCTTGAGACGGTGCGGGAATCAGTGCTCGCCGGGACCGGAGCCGTCACCCCGTCAACGGTCGCAGCAGCTGTGCAGGCGAGCGGCAGACTTCTAGGTACTGCTGGGGCGTTGGAAGCTGCGGAATCCATCAGTGCGGAATTGAACGGGTTGGGACCCCTCCAACACCTTGCTCAGGATCCTTCCGTCACTGACATCTTTGTCAACGGACCCGATTCAGTCTGGTTGGACCGCGGTAACGGCTTGGAACGTTCATCGGTTCACTTCGACACTGAACAACAGATCAGGTCGCTGGCCACACGCTTGGTTGCAGCCGGGGGCAGGCGATTGGATGACGGTTCTCCCTGCGTGGACGTCCGGCTCAAGGGAGGCTACCGGGTGCATGCAGTCCTCGCACCGATCTCAACGGCAGGCACCCTGCTGTCCATCCGTATCCGCCGGGAAGAGGTGTTCACTCTGACCGAGTTGAGGGAAAGTGGAATGTTTTCTGAGCACGTCGAGGCGGTTCTGCATGCCATCATGGCGCACAAACTGAGTTTCCTCATCAGCGGTGCCACGGGTTCAGGAAAGACAACGCTGCTCTCCACGATGCTCGGGTTGAGCCATCCGGCCGAGCGATTGGTGCTCATCGAGGACGCCGCCGAGCTCAATCCCGTTCACCCACATGTAGTGACGCTCGAATCACGCCATGGAAACCTTGAGGGTGGAGGAGCCCAGGACCTCGGAGAGCTGGTCCGCCAAGCACTACGCATGCGGCCGGACAGGCTGATTGTAGGAGAATGCCGAGGCGCTGAAGTCCGTGAATTGCTGACCGCGCTCAACACCGGCCACACCGGCGGCGGTGGCACGATTCACGCCAACACCGCCGAGGCTGTACCCGCACGGTTGGTGGCCCTCGGCGCCCTAGCGGGTCTGAACGCAGAAGCCGTCCGGTTGCAGGTCTCCAGTGCCTTGGACGTCGTGATTCACGTAGACAGATCCTCGTCGGGGCGGAAAGTGGCATCCATTGGCGTAGTGGACGATACACGGGCTGGCCAGAAGGTGGTGCCGGCCCTCGGCTGGAACCGCTCAGGAGTGACATACGGACCAGCATGGCCAGGACTTGCCGCCCGGCTCTCCTTGGCGCCGCTGGAAGAGGACGCTAACTCGCGAGCAGTTGATTTGTCGCCACAGGCCGGGGACGGCAAATGATTGGGACGTTCGTCCTCGTTGCGGCACTCGCGGCATGGCTGCAGCTCCGGGGCCATGGTGCCGGCAGCCGACGAATTCGGAGGAGCCTGGCGGAGCCGACAGGCGGGAAGGAAAGTACCAACGCTCGTGTAAGGGCCTGGCCCCGACGCTCACGACGAAAGCGGACCGAGCCTTTGTCACTTGTGGTGCTGGTGCAACAGCTCGCAGCCCTCCTGCGCGGCGGGCGGGGAACCCACAGGCTGTGGGAAGAGCTATGGATTGTCCACGGTTCACGGCACATTACGGACGGTGGCACGGCCGCTGCAATGCAGAGGGGGAACGCCGGGCTGTCGAACGAGTCGCTAAAAGTACTGGCAGCAGCACGGGCAGCGTCAACCGTAGGAAATTCTCCTGCTGAAGCCATCCGTGGCACGGCAGCAAAGGCGTATCCGCGACGCGGAAGTTCCGAACGACGAGTGTGGATGGAACTGGCAGCATGCCTGGACATCGCCGAAACCAGCGGCTGCCCCCTAGCTGACCTCCTCACCCGATTCGCAGCCCAACTGGAAGCCGAGGAAGACTCCGAAGCCGCCCGCCAGACGGCGCTCGCAGGGCCCAAGGCTACCGTTCGGTTGTTGTCGTGGCTCCCGGTCTTCGGGCTTGGGCTGGGGATGGCATTGGGCGTGGATCCGTTGGGGATCTTGCTGAACAACTTCCTGGGTGTTGCCACGTTCGCGGCGGGACTCCTGCTAACGGTGGCGGGCAGGGTTTGGTCCTCACGGCTGGTCGCTTCTGCGGCCGGAGACCTCTGATGCCCGGAGCTCCGGTGTTGGTGATGATGGCGATCATGGCGTTCTCGGCCTTCATCAGCTTCGCGGCACCCACGCCGCTGAGGAGGCGGTTACGTCCCCGGGGTAGGGAGGCTGAAGCGCCGACGGGGTCATTGACGGCAGCCGATGGTGACCCGGCAACGGACGGGCTCCGCGATACGGCAATGATGCTGGAACTGGTGGCCTCCATGCTCGACGCTGGAGCTGGAATAGGGCGGGCACTGGAACTTATCTCAAAGTGTGCTTCCCCACCAATCGGGCAATCACTCCGGCCAGTTGTTGCCGCACTTGCCCTTGGTGCCGACTGGGAGACTGCCTGGCGGACCCCCACGACGCACGGCTCCGAGGTAACCCGCCTCAAGGACGCACTGGCTTTTGCAGCCCTGACCGGTGCTCCGTCTGCGGCCATCCTCTATGCGCAGGCTGCTAGGGAACGGCGTGAGCAGTTCCGGGCCGCGGAGAAGCGGGCCGCTGCCTTGGGAGTCAAGCTGGTGGTTCCTTTGGGTCTCTGCTCGTTGCCGGCCTTTATCTGCCTTGGGATCATTCCCGTCCTGATCGCCATGCTTCCCTCAGGCTGAAGGGGGAGACAGGCCTGCTCGAGGAAGAACCCCAACCTTTCCTCCACATCCTGCCATTCAAGAGTGGTTATCCACTTGCAGGAATCGACTTCTTTCCGGTTACTCCACGCCACGGAAGAGTCGGTTCTGTCGGCAGACCCGCTGGCACTTCTTGAAAGGAACCCACCGTGAAAACACTGTCCACTACGCTTCCTGACATTCTCTGTGATGCGCCCCGGGATCGACCGGACCCCGTTGAAGACCTTGGGGTTCTTTCCGGAGAATCGGGGACAACCCACGAGTACGAGCTCTCCGAGTACGAGCTTGAACACAACGACCTTGAGCGATTCGATCTCGAGGACGAACTCGGGCAGTTCGAAGTGGGATTCGACGATCTTGAGGAGTTCGAGGAGACACAACTTGCTGGCGATGGCTTCTGGGCAAGGACAAGGCTGATGGGTTCGGAAGCGGGCATGGCCACCGCCGAGTACGCCATAGCCACCCTCGCTGCTGTTGGGCTCGCGGGTCTCCTTGTGGTCATCCTTCGGAGCGAGGAGGTCCGCGGCTTCCTGCTCAACCTGATCCGTACGGCGTTGTCCTTACCATGACGGATATGCTGCCTGCCCGCGGGAGAGTGTTTGGGGGAGAGGCGGAACGGGGCGCTGTCACTGCGGAGTTCGCCGTCGCCCTGCCAGCCGTTGTGTTGCTCCTGGCGTTCCTGCTGGCAGGCGGCGCCGCAGGCATCACCCAACTTCGACTGGAGGAAGCAGCCAGGGCGGGAGCGCGCGCATCGGCCCGGGGTGAGACCTCGGGCTCGGTGGAAGGGGTCGTCAAGCGACTTGCCGGGGACGGCGTTAACGCCACGCTGACCGACGACGGCGAGTGGCTGACCGTGACAGCTTCGTCGCCAGTGGGCGGAGCCTTGGGCCCGCTTATCCCTTGGACGCTGAAAGCATCTGCGTCAGCACGGGCAGAAGCGGGCACCCCGTGAAGAAAGTGTTGGTGAATACCCGGAGTGAGCGCGGGGCCGGCACAGTGCTCGCCCTGGGACTTGGGGCCGTGGTCATGGCGATGCTTCTTGGTCTGCTTTTCCTCGCGCAGGCAGGGGTAATGGCATCCCGGGCTGCGTCGGCAGCTGACCTGGCGGCTCTTGCAGCCGCAGATGCTGCCCGGGGTCTTGCTTCCGGGGAACCTTGTGCCGTCGCAGCAGACGTTGCTGCGAAGCACGATGCGAAGCTCGCGGCCTGCACGGTGGCCGGCGGGAATGTGGTGGAGGTCAGGACTGAGTTGGCACGCCCCTTCCAATGGGGCGTCGCCACGGGCAGGGCACGGGCTGGACCTCCTCCGTAGGCGGCACACACCGGACCGGTTCCTGCAGGACGGGCCTGGCCAAGGCGTTGTTTGAGTGGCGCCATTGTGATGTTTAGCTGACGCTCTTGGCTAGCTGGCGTCCTTCAACAACACGTCCAGGAGTGTGATGGCGGCTGCCTTGTCCAACGGGTTGTTCTTGTTGCCGCATTTAGGTGACTGAACACAGGACGGACAGCCGGCATCACACTCACAGGCCTTGATGGCCTCCCGGGTTGCCGTTAGCCAAATCTTGGCCTTTTCAAAGCCCCGCTCAGCGAATCCAGCACCACCTGGGTGGCCGTCGTAAACGAAGATCGTTGGCACCCCGGTGTCGGCGTGCAGGGCGGTGGAGACGCCGCCTATGTCCCAGCGGTCACTGGATGCCACCAGGGGGAGCAGCCCAATGGCGGCATGTTCAGCCGCATGCAGCGCGCCGGGGAACTCCGCTTCCACTAAGCCGGCGCCGTGCAACGAACGGTTGTCCACCACGAACCAGACAGCCTTGGTAAACAGGTCCCGGGCTCCCAGATCGAGGGGTTCTTCACCGAGGATCTCGTTCGAAATCAAGGCCTTGCGCTGAAAGGAGACCACTTGGGTGGTTACTTTGACGTCGCCAAAGTGCACGGTGATGTCACCCCACTGGACCGATCGCGAGGTTTCAAGGACTTCGATCTGGGTTACATCCCGAGCCATGGTGTAGAAGTCCGGATTTACCCGGCGGACCATCACGCAGTGATCGGTTTCGTTGAGGTCCTCCACCAGGTAGCTGTCACCTTGGTGGACATAGATGGCACCTGTATGAGCCTGATAGTGCGTCTGTGGCGAGTCCATGGTTCCCAAGAGGGACCCGGTCTCGGCGTCAACAATACTGACGGGCCCGCCTCCGTCGGCCCGGAGGTTTACCATCCCGGCAGCGCTCTCCGGGTGGGTCCAGAACCATCCCGCGGGACGCTTGCGAAGGTAGCCCTGCACCACCAAGCGATCAAGGAGACCCTCGGCAGTGGGGCCGAAGAGATCCAGCTCCGCCGGTCCGATCGGCAACTCGGCCGCCGCCGCGCACAAGTGCGGGCCAAGAACGTAAGGATTGCCGGGGTCGAAGACAGTGGCCTCCACCGAGACGTCAAAGATCGCCTCCGGGTGGTTCACCAGATAGGTATCCAAGGGATCATCGCTGGCCACAAAAGCCGCAATTGCATCCTGTCCCGCGCGGCCTGCGCGGCCGATCTGCTGAAAGAGCGAGGCCCTGGTGCCCGGCCATCCGGCGACCAGCACGGCATCAAGGCCCGAGATGTCGATACCAAGCTCCAAGGCGGAGGTGCTGGAGACCCCCAGCAACTGGCCGGACCTTAAGGCCTGCTCCAAAGCCCGCCGCTCCTCGGGCAGGTATCCGGACCTGTAGGCTGCCACCCGCCCTGGAAGACTGGGATCCACCTCATCCAGCAGTCTCTTGGTAATGGAGGCAATGGACTCAGCGCCGCGACGCGACTTGATGAACGCGATGGTCCTGACGCGCGACGAAACGAGGTTGGCCAGGATGTCCGCGGTCTCAGCTACTGCTGTCCTCCGTTGTTTAGCACCGTTCTCGCCTTTGACATCGGTCAGGGCCGGCTCCCAGAAGGCCACCGTAGTGGAACCGTGCGGAGAGCAGTCTTCGGAAACTTCCCTGACGGGAGCGCCTATGAGCCGTCCAAAGGAAACCCCGGGATCGGAAGCGGTGGCGGAAGCAGCTATGAAGACAGGTTCGGGGAAGGAGGTCCCCGCACCGTAATAAGCGCAGATCCGGCGCAGGCGCCGCATCAAATTGGCCACGTGTGAGCCGAACACACCGCGGTAACTATGTGCTTCGTCTACGATGACGTAGCGCAGCCGTCGGAAGAACCGGGCCCACCATGTGTGGTTGGGGAGGATCCCGAAGTGCAGCATGTCCGGGTTGGCAAGGATGAAATTGGCGTGGTCACGGATCCAGCGCCGGGACGAGACGTCAGTATCGCCGTCGTAAGTTTCAGCCCGGACCGTAGGCAATTTCAGCGAGCGGATCGCCGCGAGCTGGTCTGCTGCAAGGGCCTTGGTAGGGGACAGGTAGAGCGTGACTGCGCCGTCGTCGTGGATCTTTCCAGGATCAGATAGGACTCGCAGCTCCGAACGGTGAATCGCATCCAACGCCGGCAGCTGATAGGCGAGCGACTTGCCGGAGGCAGTTCCGGTGGCAATGACAACGTGCTGCCCGGAATGGGCGAGATCTGCCGCTTGGATCTGGTGCCGGTACGGTTCGTGGATGCCCAGGGTGCCGTACGCCGCCACCACATCCGGGTGGACCCAGTCGGGCCAAGGTTCGTTGACAGCTTTTCGGGCAGGGATGGTGTGGACATGGCGCAACTGCTCAGGGTCCGCCGTTCGGCCCAGTAAGGAGATCAGTGAATTTGGTGCAGCCACCGAATCATTCTGTCACTGTGCGGGCACGCCAACGGCGGCACCTTAGCGGCACCGCCGTCGTGCTTGGCTGTTAGCGGGAGTTTCTAGGCTCCTGACAGGTCCGATCCTTCGGTGCCACTGGACATCATGAGGACGTGGCACACCACGTCCCAGCCCAGATGGGAGTACAGCTTTTGGCCGTCCAAGGAAGCCAACAAAAGCCCGTTCTCAACATCGTGCGAGAAAGCTTGAGCGGCGAGGGCCTTCATGATGAAGCTGCCCAGACCTCGGCGCTGAAAATCGGGTTCGGTGACGATCTTGTCGAAGATGGCGGTGCCATTGACGACGTAGACCCGGCCGCTGGCAGCAACCTGTTCACCAGAGTGGACCACTGCGTGATGGACGCCGTTTGATTCGGAGGTAGCGAGCTCCAAATCGTCGTCAGGGAGCCACGGATCCTCAGAATCCTGGGTTTCCATGTCCACGATCATCATGGTCTGGGATGCGGACGTCACGGTGAGTCCGCGCTGCTCAGCGAGGTATTTGTACCGTTGGACGTCGTTAGTGAGTACCGTCAGGATCCGGTTTGGGGATTCTGCGGTCTTGTCCGCAAGGGCGGCGAACTCTTCGTCCGACGGATCATGGGCGAAATACTCCCAATCACCGGTTTTGTCGGCGCGAAGTGCGGCAGGGAAGCGGCCCTCTTGGCGTAACTCATAGCCGCGGCAGCCGGACCAGCCAGCTACCCAGACTTCCAAGAGGTGCGCAATGTCTTCAACCAAGGCGTCTGGACTCATGTAGAGAGAGTATGCCAGCGCATCACCAAGCAACAGAGCCATATCAGCCCGCCGATGGTTGCTTATGGAATTGTGACTTACGGCCGCAGGCCAACCCGCAGGCCCACACGCAGACACCGCGCGGAACGAACGGATTTTACTGCACCAAGTACCCTTTAATAGTGGCTTTGAACCGAATTGTGCTCTTCTATGGCTTTACCCCGATCGCCGACCCTGACGCCGTGCGTCTGTGGCAGCGTGCCCTGTGCGAAAAGCTGGGCCTCACCGGCAGGATCCTCATATCCAAGGACGGCATCAACGCCACCGTGGGCGGCGAGCTCAACAACATGAAGCAGTACGTGAAAACCACTCGCGAATACAAGGGTTTTCACGACATCGACTTCAAATGGTCGGAGGGAAGTGCAGCAGATTTCCCGCGCCTCAGCGTCAAAGTACGCGATGAGATCGTGTCGTTCGGTGCGCCGGGTGAACTGAAGGTGGACGCCAACGGCGTGGTAGGCGGCGGGAAGCACCTCCAACCCGAGGAACTTCACGCGCTGGTGGATGCCAAGAAGTCCAGTGGCGAAGACGTAGTGTTCTTCGATGGCCGGAACGCGTTCGAAGCGCAGATCGGCAAGTTCAAGGATGCAATCGTTCCGGACGTGGACACCACCCACGACTTCATCAAGGAACTCGACTCGGGCAAGTACGACGACCTCAAGGACAAGCCGGTTGTCACCTACTGCACCGGGGGCATCCGCTGCGAAGTACTCTCCAGCCTGATGGTCAACAGGGGCTTCAAAGAGGTTTACCAGTTGGATGGCGGGATTGTCCGCTACGGTGAGACGTTCAAGGACAAAGGCCTCTGGGAGGGTTCGCTTTACGTCTTCGACAAGCGCATGCACGTCGAGTTCAGCGAGGAAGCCAAGACCATCGGCGAGTGCGTCCGCTGCTCTGCTCCCACTAACAAGTTCGAGAACTGCTCCAACCTCAGTTGCCGTACTTTAACTCTGTACTGCGAGGAATGTGCCTCCAGCCCGGAAACGCTCCGCTGCCCCGGAGGCTGCGAAGCGGCCTGACAATCCGAATCAGAGCCGGCTCACCCGGTAGGTGAAATTGGCATCAGACCTGGTACCCACCGTGATGGACAGTATGGCGTCCTTTTCCAGCTGAACCACGCTCACGCGCGCATTGGCGCATCCCAGCGTCAAGTTCACCAGCTCCACCTCGCCCACCTTGACGGAGAACGTCACCCGGCGCGTGCCACGGCAGGCCAGCGTCACCGCGTACGTCCCACCCGGTAATTGCACTGTTTGCTCAGACTTGGACTCGCCGGGATTGAGGTACCCGCTGCTTGAATAGAACGACTGCCCCTGGGACTCAGGCAAGGCCGATTTTGCCCACTCTTCGAGTGCCTCGCCGGTAACGGTCTCCTCCAGAGCCGGATCGGGCGGCAGAACTACACTTCCCGCTGTCGAGGTAGGGCTGGCATCTGGCCTTCCGCCCTCGTCATAGGTGTATTCGCACGCCGTCAGGCTGCCGCCCAGCACAACAAGGATGACGACGGCGGCCCTCGCCAGCCGCTGTGGCATCACCGAGCGAGCTGCCTTGCTGCCCATGCACTGACTTTACGCCCGTAAAGCCACTGGCCAAAGGCCTATCGGAGCAGGTGCGCCCGGCCCTAGGCGGCAGGAACCATGTGATAGGCGAAGATCAGCGGAGCGTCGACGCTGCTCGTCGAGATGCTAAGGGGACCCGTCCCGGGCACCTTGATCTTCACCACATCAAGGCTGCCATTGCATGCCGCGGCCGCGTCCGCGATCTTGATGCCGCTCGAAGAAATCGCGAAGTACGCCTTGCCGCCCCCATCGCACGCCATAGTGAGCGTGTAGCTTCCGCCCGGAACGTTGGGGGACTCCTTGACCAACGGGTCCCGGTTGAGGATCTTGCCGGAGTCCTCCAACACCACGCCGCTTGCCGCGGGCAGGATCTTTTCCTTCCAAGCAGGAACGTCCGCATCTTCGATGTTGGCCGGCGCCTGGCAGCCGGAGACCCCCAGCAATGCCGCGGCGATGATGGCGACAAGGCCCGCACGGCGCCTTGTGGAGGAGAAGTTGAGCATGAATCCAACGCTACCGGGTTCCAAGGGCGGCCTTTGTCCACATAGTGCTGGTCAACGATCCAAAGGCAGGGTGCGCCGCCCCTACACTTGCAAGGTGACTGACTCAGCTTCCCTCTTTACTGCCGGCAACATTGACGATGCTCCCCGCAGTGACCGCCCCGAACTGCTTTCGGCGCTCGCCGCAGACCTTCGTGCCCTCAACTACACAGTGGACGGTGTGGCTGAGCTTTTGGGAGCATCCGCCTCAGAAGCACTCGGCAGGGACCAGCTGATTCCTGCACTCCTTGCCAGTGAGAGGCTCATGGACTCCGAGGACCCTGCCCTCCGGTCACAGGCTGTGATTGTTCGTCTCTGGCTGCTTGCCGTTCCGCAGTCAGTCCCGGACATCGATTCCGCTCTCCCCGGTACTCGCGCAAAAGGCCTTGAGGAACTGGGGCTGATCACCGTGGATTCAGGAATGGCCAAGGCCAAGGTGGACCTGCGCCCCTATGGCTGGGACGCCAACACGGACGGCAGTGGCGGTGCAGAACTCTGGGTTGCCAGCGACCTCGCGGCCCACCAGCAGCCTGGAGTCTTGAGGCACGATCACGTCCTGGGAATCGGACGTGCCTCCACAACGCTGGTCCAAACCACGTACAGGAAGCACAGCAAACGAGCGCTGGACGTGGGCACCGGCTGCGGTATCCAGACCTTCCACCTGCTCCATCACTGCGAGCACGTCACAGCCACGGATATCTCGGAGAGGGCACTCGCGTTCACCCGGTTCAACCTTCTGCTGAACGCCGCTGAACTGGAGCTGGACCCGGACAACTTGGAGCGTCGGGTGAGCCTTCGGCTTGGATCGCTCCTGGAACCGGTAGCAGGGGAGCAGTTCGGCTTGGTGGTATCAAACCCACCGTTCGTCATCACTCCGCGAAGAGGCGGCGAATCGTCGGCGGACCGGTTCACCTACCGCGATGGCGGTCTTCCCGGCGACGACATAGTGGCTTCCCTCGTGCAGTCCCTCTCTGAGGTCCTCGAGCCCGGCGGAACAGCACAAATGCTGGGCAATTGGGAGGTCAGCTCTGGTACGAACTGGAAGGACCGGCCCAAGGCATGGCTGAAGGACTCAGGTTTGGACGTCTGGTTCATCCAACGGGAGCAAGTAGGCCCCGAACAGTACGCGGAGACTTGGCTCCAGGACGCATCGCAGAACCGCGAGGGCCAGCAATACAAGGAAGCCTACGCCGCATATCTGGACGATTTTGCTTCCAGGAACGTCGACGGTATTGGCTTCGGCATGATTTGGCTGCGCCGCCCGGAGACACCGCTCGGGGTCATCATCAACCGCTTCGAGGAAATCACCTACCCAATAGAGCAGCCGATCGGACCGCATCTGGGTGCTGCCGTGGAACGGGCTGATTGGGTGGCCGCACATTCGGTCCCGGAGGCCCACCTGGTGGTTGCCGAGGACGTCACCGAGGAACGGCACCAGCGTCCCGGAGCTGTTCATCCCGGGGTTATTCTCCTGAGGCAAGGGGCCGGACTTCGCCGGACCAATCTGCTCAGCACTGAACTGGCCGGGTTCGTCTCTGCCTGCGACGGCCAATTGTCGGTCCGGCAGATCGTCTCGGCTTTGGTATCGCTCCTGGGCGGGGGTGAGGACTTCGACGAAGAATCCTTCCGCGAAGGGCTTTTCCGAGAGGTCACCAACCTGGTCCTGGACGGATTCCTTCTTCCAGACCCGGCGCAGGTCAGCGCATGATCCGGGGTGTGGCGCCGCGATCATCAAACACCGGGCCTCCGGGAAGTGACCCTGACTACACTGATGAAGTGAGTGCGAACAACGAATCATCCCAAGCGTCAGGCGATGTTCCCCGGCGGAAGCGTGCCGAGAAGACGGTTGAGATCACTGATCCCAAGGCTATCCGTGCATTGGCGCACGCCGCCCGGATTGAGGTCATCTCTGAGCTCTACGCCACACAGGTCAGCCACACAGCCACGGAACTCGCTGCCAGGACCGGGCTGACACCCAGTGCAATGAGTTACCACCTTCGGGCCCTCCAGAAATGGGGGATCGTGGCACCTGCGGAAAACGCCGGTGATGCCCGGGAACGTCGCTGGAAAGCGGCCGGAACGGACTTCACTATCTCGGGAGGGAGTGTTGCCAGCCCTGAGATTGCCGTGGTTGACCTGGAGCTTGATGCTTTCCGACGCCGGGCTTCGGCCTTCGCCAAGGCCCGCGGGGAACGCCGGCAACGGGGGGAAACAGGAGAAGAGCCGGCAGCAGTAGTCCTTTCCAGCAACCTGCTGTACTTAACCAACCCACAGCGCAGGGAACTTTTGGACAGAATCCGCGCCGTTCTGCGGGAGTACGAACTCGAGGACCCCACTCGGATACCGGAAGGTGCTGAACGTGTGGCAACCTTGTGGTCAATGATCCCGGATGACCGGGTTGCACCCGGTCAGTAAGAGCCCGCCGGGTCTTTGACTGTCCGCCCTGGTTCCGCACCAAAACGCAGGATTCTGCAAACTATGGTGAACTAGGCCAATATGGGCACCAGCCCAATTACACATTTTTTCTGTAGGAGCACCGTGCCCAGCAAGGCAAAAACCGGCAAGAAACTCGTGATCGTGGAGTCTCCCGCCAAGAGCAAGACCATCGCCAAGTATCTTGGCGAGGGCTTCATCGTCGAGGCTTCGATCGGCCACATCCGGGACCTCCCGCAGCCGTCGGACCTCCCTGCCGAGCTGAAGAAGACCTCGTTGGGCAAGTTCGCTGTCGACGTCGAGAACGACTTCAAGCCGTACTACGTTGTTTCTCCGGACAAGAAGAAAAAGGTCGCCGAGCTCAAGGCCCAGCTGAAAGACGCTGACGCCCTTTACCTCGCAACTGATGGGGACCGCGAAGGCGAAGCCATCGCGTGGCACCTCCTGGAGGTCCTGAAGCCCAAGGTTCCCGTCTACCGCATGACCTTCGGTGAAATTACCAAGGAAGCCATCCACCGCGCCATGGACAACCTCCGGGATGTCGATACCGCTTTGGTGGATGCCCAGGAAACACGTCGTATCCTTGACCGCCTTTATGGGTACGAGATTTCCCCCGTGTTGTGGCGCAAAGTTGCCCGTGGACTGTCCGCCGGCCGTGTCCAGTCCGTGGTTACCCGCATGGTGGTTGACCGTGAACGTGAACGCATGGCCTTCCGGGCCGCATCCTACTGGGACCTCACCGGCCAGTTCGGTTCAGATTCGGGTTCATTCAAGGCCAAGCTTGCCGCCGTGGACGGTTCCAAGGTAGCCAGTGGCCGGGACTTCAACGACAATGGGCAGCTCACCTCCTCCAACGTGGTGCACCTCAATGAGGAACTTGCGACGTCCTTGGCTACCGGTCTGGAGAACGCTGACTTCCGCGTCCGTTCCGTAGATACCAAGCCTTATACACGCCGCCCTGCCGCACCGTTCACCACCTCCACTCTGCAGCAGGAAGCGGGCCGAAAGCTCCGCTTCTCGTCGAAGAGCACCATGCAGGTTGCCCAGCGACTGTATGAAAACGGCTACATCACCTATATGCGTACCGACTCGTCTGCTTTGAGCGATGAAGCACTGACAGCTGCCCGCCGTCAGGCTTCCGAGCTTTATGGTCCCGAGTACGTGCCTCAGAGCCCCCGTGTCTACGCCAACAAGGCTGCCAACGCCCAGGAAGCTCACGAGGCCATCCGTCCCGCAGGAGACTCCTTCCGTACTCCCGCGCAGGTTGCCAAGCAGCTGAGCGGTGATGAGTTCCGCCTCTACGAGCTCATCTGGAAGCGCACGGTCGCCTCTCAGATGGCTGACGCCAAGGGTTCTACGGCTACCATCCGCCTGGGTGCAGTGGCCGCTGACGGTCGCGACGCCGAATTCTCCGCTTCCGGTACGGTCATCACCTTCCCTGGCTTCCTTGCAGCCTATGAGGAGGGCAAGGACGAAAGCCGTGGTGATGACGAGTCCGATGAAGCCCGTCGCCTGCCGAACGTGGCCAAGGATGATTCTTTGACGGCTTCGGACATTCTGGCTGTCGGGCACGAAACGTCACCGCCGCCGCGCTACACGGAAGCCTCGCTGACAGCTGAGCTCGAAAAGCGGGGCATCGGCCGCCCGTCCACCTATGCCTCCACCATCTCCACCATTCAGGACCGTGGCTACGTTCGTAAGCAGGGTTCTGCACTGGTTCCCAGCTGGATCGCGTTCTCCGTAATCCGCTTGCTGGAACAACACTTCACCGATTATGTGGACTATGAGTTCACGGCAGACATGGAAGGCGACCTGGACAAGATCGCCAACGGCCAGGCCGTGGGTGCTGCCTGGCTCAAGCACTTCTACTACGGTGAGGACGCAGATCCCGGTCTGTTGAGCATCGTCAACAACCTCGGCGAAATCGATGCCCGCGAAATCAACTCCGTGCCCATCGCCGACGGCATCACGCTGCGTGTGGGCAAGTTCGGCCCATACCTGGAAAGCTCCATCCCCACCTTGGATGCGAAGACCGGCGAAGTGGTTGAATCCGCACGGGCCAACGTCCCCGAGGAACTCGCTCCGGACGAGCTCACGGCCGACAAAGCCAAAGAGCTCATGGAGACCGCAGCCCCCGAGGAACGGGTCCTGGGAACCGACCCGCACACCGGCCACACCATCGTTGCCAAGAACGGCCGCTACGGCGCCTATGTCACCGAGATCATCCCGGAGATGACCGAGGAGCAGCTGGCCAACCAGCCGGTGGAGTATTACAAGAACGGCAAGCCCAAGCCTCCCAAGAAGCCCGTGAAGGCCAAGCCACGTACCGGTTCACTGTTCAAGTCCATGACCGTGGATACGGTCACTTTGGATGAGGCCCTCGCGCTCATGAGCCTGCCCCGGGTCCTCGGTGAGGACGCGGATGGCAACCCCATCACGGTGCAGAACGGCCGCTTCGGGCCTTACCTGAAGAAGGGCACTGACTCCCGCTCCATCGGTTCGGAAGAGGAAATCTTCACGATCACCCTGGAGCAGGCTCTGGAGATCTACTCGCAGCCCAAGCAGCGTGGCGCACGCGCCTCAGTACCGCCTTTGGCTGAGTTCGGTCCAGACCCCGTCTCCGAGAAGAACATCGTGGTGAAGGAAGGCCGCTTCGGCCCTTACATCACTGACGGCGTCACCAACATCACTGTCCCGCGCTCAACGTCCCTTGAGGAGCTGACCCGGGAACGCGCCGTCGAGCTCTTGGCGGAAAAGCGGGCCAAGGGACCGGTCAAGCGGACCACCACCCGCAAGGCACCGGCCAAGAAGGCAACAGCCAAAAAGTAGTCACCATGACGGCCGGGGCAGCATTCGCGAATTGCGTCCCGGCCGGCATCGTGGTCGAGTAGAACCATGACTGAACAGACGGTTTCACCGGACAACGAACCCTTGAACGACCTCGAGGCGAAGCTCGCCTCGGCCGAACAGCCGGACGCGAACCCGGTGGACGTCATCCTCGCTTTCCTGAACAACGAGGTCTACCTCGTCAGCTCGGAAGCCGTGGACGGCCCCGACTCCTCCGTGGAGCCTTTGGTCCTGTCCAACGCTGACGGCCAGCCCGTCCTGGCGGTATTCAGCCACCCGAGCCGCGTGGATGAGCGCTTCCTCGAAGCAGCCCCGCACGTCCTGGGCACCATGGGGTCAGCGATCCTCGGCAACATCGGAGACGAACTCGGTATGGTCATCAACCCGGGAAGTGAATTCGGCTTCGAAATCGACCCCGAGGGCATTGCGAACATTCGCCGCGACTTCAAGCGCGCCGACGAAGCCGGGGAGTCCGCCGAATAGCGGTGGCCCAGGCTGCCGGTAACCATCCGGTCAGCGAAACGTCGTCGCCAAGTTGCTTCACGGGCTTAGAATCGGTGAATAATGGCAGAATGCGTCTTGGCGTTCTCGACATCGGGTCCAACACCGTCCACCTGCTGCTGGTGGACGCTCACCCCGGCGCGCGTCCGGTAGCTTTCGCTTCCCACAAGCGCCCCCTTTCCCTGGTGCAGTACCTCGACGGCGATGGCAACATCAACGACGCCGGCCAGCACGAGCTCATCGAGTTCGTCCTGGAAGCCTGGGAGTTCGCGGCCAGCCACAAGGCGGAGGACCTCCTGGCCTTCTGTACCTCGGCCATTCGCGAAGCAACCAACGGCCCTGAGGTTCTGGCCCGGGTCAAGCACGAAACCACGGTGACGCTCCAAGAGCTCACGGGCAGCGAAGAAGCCTCCATGACTTTCTTCGCCGTACGCCGTTGGTACGGATGGGGAGCAGGTCCCATCTTGGACCTGGACATCGGGGGCGGCTCGTTTGAAATGGCGTACGGGACGGATGAACTCCCTGAGTACGCCACGTCTGTTCCCCTGGGTGCCAGCCGTTTGACGCGGGACTGGCTCCACGATGATCCGCCCAGCGCTAAGAGCGTCAAGGAACTTCGGCGCTACATCCGGTCCACGCTGAAACCGGTAGTCCGGGACTTCCACGAGTTGGGTCGGGCTAATTTGGTGGCCGGCACATCCAAGACATTCCGCTCCTTGGCGCGTATCGCCGGTGCAGCCCCCAGCGCGGCAGGACCGTACGTGAAGCGCGAGCTCCACGCAGCAGACCTGGGGCTGTGGGCACAGCGGATTTCGGCCATGACCGTGGAAGACAGGCTGTACCTTCCTGGCGTCTCCGATGCCCGCGCCCGACAGTTGTTGGCAGGCGCGCTCGTTGCTGAAGCGGCACTTGAGCTCTTTGAATTCCCCAAGATGGAGATTTGTCCCTGGGCCCTTCGTGAAGGCCTGATCCTGCGCCGCCTGGACCAGCTGGTCTTCGAGGAAGCCCTGGATCCGGCGCCGCACGTGGGCAAGCGCAAGAAGGACAAATCGAAGAAAAAGGCAGCCAAGGAAGCCGCCAAGGCTCCCGATAAAGAAGAAGAGCCCCACCCGGGGTTCAAAGAATTCCCGGTCCCTGTAAACACACCGTCCCCATCACCCATCCCAGCCCCAGTGGCAGGCGGGCTGGCCTCCTGAGATGAGCAACGACGTCGAACCTGAAGTGAATGACCGCCAAATTCCCGTGGCCCTGTCCAGTGCATCCGTGTACCCCCTGAGCGTCCACGACGCTTTCGCGGTGGCGCAGGACCTGGGTTACGAGGGCGTGGAGGTGATGGTTACCAACAACGCGGTGAGCCAGAACCCGGATGCCTTGATCCAACTAAGCCACCGGTACCACCAGGAGATCGTCTCCATCCACGCGCCTACCTTGCTGTTGACGCAACAGGTGTGGGGTACGGCGTGGAACAAGATTGAGAAGTCCTGCCAAATGGCCGCGGACGTCGGCTGCGACACCGTGGTGGTCCACCCGCCGTTCCGTTGGCAGTCAAACTACGCAGAGAACTTCGTGGAAGGCGTGCGGGAAATCGCCGCGCGGTACCGGGTGCGTATCGCCGTCGAGAACATGTACCCGTGGCGCGTCCGTGGACGCGAGGCGGTGGCCTACCTGCCGCACTGGGACCCTTTGGGCCAGGATTACGACGACGTCACATGGGACTTCTCCCACGCCGCCACTGCGGGGGCCAACAGCCTGGAAGCCATCAAGGCACTCGGGAACAAGCTCCGGCACGTCCATCTCACCGACGGTTCGGGTTCGGGCAAGGACGAGCACCTGGTGCCCGGCACCGGAACACAGCAGTGCGCCGATGCCTTGCAGCATTTGGCAGCCACGGGTTTCGACGGCGTCGTAGTGGCCGAGATTTCAACGCGCAAGGCGAAGGTAGCGGGGGAGCGCGAGGAAATGCTGGCAGAAACCTTGCGTTTCGCCCGACAGCACCTCAGCGTCCCGTTGTTGCGCAGCGTAGACAACTAATCGGCGTCGAGCGCTGCAAGTCAGCGCCTCACCTTGTTCGCCTGACCTGCCCTTGAAGGGTGCGTCAGGCGGATAAGAGCGGGATTCGCGCGGTTCGCGCTGCTTAAATGCGAAAGCACCGGCGGCCGAATCGGGAAATGGGGGAAAACCCGCCCGGCCACCGGTGCTGCTGGCGGACATCCCCATGCCCGCCTCATCACTCGCACCCTCAATGAGGTAACTACTAAGTTACGGACCAAGAATGAGTGCTGCCTGCAATAACCTTGGGAGCAAGCTGGGAATCTGGAATTCGTTAGACCCCGTCCAAGGCCAACTGCAATGATGGAGCCATGAGCAACCGAATCGCATTCCTTGGCTGTGGATCCATGAACGAGGCAATCCTGGGAGGCCTGCTTGCCGCCGGGACGGACCCGTCCGATATCGTCGCCACCGTCCGCCGTGCCGAGCGGGCGGACGAACTCGCCCAGCGCCATGGGGTCATGGCCATCGCAGGCGAGGAAGAGCCGGACAACAATAAATTGGCCACCAAGGGCTCCAGCATGGTCATTCTGGGCGTCAAGCCGGTGGGCATCCTGGATTTAGCCCGGGAAATCAGCCCCGCGCTGGGGAAGGACACGATCGTTGTCAGCGTCGCGGCGGCAGTCTCCATCGCCCAGCTCGAAGCGGCACTGCCGGACGGACAGCCGGTGATCCGCACCATGCCCAACACGCCGGCAAGGCTGGGCCGCGGCGTCATATCTGTCTCCCCGGGTACGCATTGCACGCCTGAGCAGCTGGAAAAGGCCAAGAAGGCACTTGCCGGTGCTGGCACTGTGGTCCAGATTCCTGAGGAACAGGTGGACGCACTATCCGCCATCAGCGGTTCCGGCCCGGCCTACGCGTTCTACCTTGCCGAAGCCATGGCTGCGGCCGGAGTGGAGCTTGGTTTGGACGAGGAGCTGTCCGTGATGCTTGCCCGCGAAACCGTGGCAGGTGCCGGCTTCATGTTGGCCGAACCGGGAGCGAACCCCTCTGCCCTCCGCGTCGCCGTCACCAGCCCCAATGGGACCACCGAGCGGGCCATCGCGGCCTTCGACGACGGCGGGATCCCCAGGATCATTGCCGACGGCGCCCGCGCGGCCGCAGCCCGGGCAGCAGAAATCACCAAACAGCTCGGCTAACGCTACGGCCACGGCGCTACGGCTTTGCCACTACGGCCGCGCTGCTATGGCCGCTGCCGCTACGGTCGCGCTGCGAAGCGCTCCAGCAGGTCCACGTGTCCGGACACGATCAACATGTCGTGGCCGGACACTTTGGTTTCCGGCCGGGCGTAAGTGAAGTCCTCGCCCGGGGTTTTCACGCCGACAATGGTCACGCCATACTTCGAACGCACCTTGGATTCCTCCAAAGTGAAGCCCACTGTTTCCTTGGGCGGGTACATCTTGACGATCGCGTAGTCGTCGTCGAACTCGATGAAGTCCAGCATCCGCCCGGACACCAGGTGGGCTGCGCGGACGCCGGCGTCGGCCTCCGGATAGATCACGTGGTTGGCGCCGATACGGGTCAGGATCTTGCCGTGCGAGGGCGTGATGGCCTTGACCCAGAGGTGCTGGATGCCCAGGTCCACCAGGTTCACGGTGATGAGCACAGAGGACTCAATGGAGGTACCAACACCCACTACCGCTGAGCTGAATTCCTGGGCCCCGAGCTGGCGCAGGGCATCAATATTGGTGGCGTCGGCTTCCACGACGTGCGTGAGCACAGGTGCCCACTTCTGGACGAGTGTCCGGTCACGTTCGATAGCCAGGACTTCACGGCCCTGCTTGACCAGTTGCTCAGCCGTCGCGGAACCGAACCGGCCAAGGCCAATCACCAGCACTGGTGCGTTGTGGGCGGGGCGGTTGGCTGCCCCTGTGCTACTAGCCAATGATTGGCCTCTCTTCCGGGTAGTGGTACAGCTGGCTGCGTTGGCGCAGGGCCAACCCGGCCGCGAGGGTTACGGTGCCGACACGGCCGGCGAACATCAGCGCGGTTAAGACGTAAACGCCCGACGGCGGCAGCTCGGCACTGAGGTTTGTGCTCAGTCCCACGGTGGCGAAGGCGGAGATGGATTCAAAGAGCACCCTGTCCAGGGAGGCGCCGCTGATGGACAGGAGCAGGAAGGCCGCCACCGACACCAAGGTGGCTCCGGCCACGATCACGGAGATGGCCACCCGCATGGTGCCCTGTGGAATGGTGCGACCGTAGACCTTGACGTCGGCGTCGCCGCGGGCTTCGGCCATGATGGCCAGGAACATGACCGCAATGGTGGTCACTTTGATGCCGCCCGCCGTGGACGCAGAACCGCCGCCGGCGAACATCAGGGCATCGGTGAGGAGCATGGTGGTGGATTCCATGTGGTTTTGGTCCACCAGGTTGAAGCCACCCGAGCGGGTCATGACGGAGGCGAAGAGTGAATGGATCACCTTGTCGCCCATGTCCATGCGGCCGATGGTGCGGATGTTGTCCCACTCCATCAAAGCCCACAGGACAGTGCCTGCCGCGAGCAGGATGAAGGAGACCTGGATGGTGAGCTTGGTGTGGAGGTTCCACTTTTTCCAGTTGAGCCCGTTCTGCTGCAGCACCATCACCACTGGGAAGCCGAGGCTGCCGAGGAACACGCCCAACATGAGTGGAATGAGGATCCAAAGGTCGGTTTCGTAGGGGACGATGCCGTCCGAATGCGGCGTGAATCCCGCATTGTTGAAGGCGGAGATCGAGTAGAAGACACCGTGCCAGACGGCCTGCCAGAATGGTTCGCCCAGCACAATGAACCGGGGAATCAGGGCTATGGCCAGCGCCGCTTCAATCACCACCGACGTGACGATGACAATGCGCAGCAGCGTACCGACCTCGCCGAGCCTGCCCGCGTTGTTCATGGCTTCCTGGGCTATGAGCTTGCCACGCACCCCCAGCCTTTTGCTGACCATGAGGGCCAGCAGCGAGGCGAGGGTGAGTGTGCCGAGACCACCCACGAAGATGCCCACCAAAATGACCAGCTGACCGAAGAAGGTCCAATGCGTGGCCGTGGAAACTACTGTTAGCCCGGTGACGCAGACGGCCGAGACCGCCGTAAACATGGACTGGTGCAGGGGGGTGACTGTGCCGGCCGTGGAAGCGGCGGGCAGGGACAGCAAGCCGGTAAAAACCAGGATCACCACGGCGAAGACGGTCAATGCCAAACGGGCAGGGGAGGTGTTGGCAATGTTGTCAACGAAGTCGCGCACGCGCGTGAAAATCCAGAGACCTTCCCGCTCCTGCTGGTTGGGTTGCCAGTTGGTCGGGCTCGTGGACCGCGACTGGCTTTGAGACATGGCGCTCTTCCTCGGTTGAACAAGCTTTCCTGAGTAGTAAACCACTATTCCTGCGGCGTAACCGGGCAGTAGGCTACTCCGGGCTCAGGTAGCCTGTTCTGGATGAACTCACGGCTTGGAACAACGGCTTCCAGCATTACGCGGTCCGCACTGCCAACGACGGTGGTGTGGGATCCAGCCATGACTGCCTATAACTTTGGCCCAGGTCACCCCATGGCGCCGCAGCGACTGGAGTTGACCGCGCGGCTGGCGGAATCCCTCGGCCTGTTTGACCACCAGCACGTGGCTGTTGAAGCGCCCACGGTGGCCACCGACGTCGAACTTTTTAGCGTGCACAGCCGCGAATACGTGGAGGCCGTGCGCCGCGTCAGTGTGGACCCCTCGGCTCCCGAAGAGGACCGCGGGTTGGGAACCGAGGACGATCCCGCGTTCGCGGGGATGCACGAGGCCAGTGCACGCCTCGCCGGCGGTTCGCTGCTGGCGGCTGAGACCATCCTGTCCGGCCAAGCCGTCCGTGCTGTGAACTTCAGTGGCGGAATGCATCATGCCGCGAGGGAGCGGGCCAGCGGCTTTTGCGTTTACAACGACGTTGCGATTGCTATCCAAAGGCTGCTCGATGGCGGCGTGCAGCGCGTCATGAGCATCGACGTCGATGCCCACCACGGTGACGGCACACAGAGTATTTTCTGGAACGACCCCCGCGTCATGACCATCAGCTTGCACGAATCGGGCCTCACACTTTTCCCGGGGACAGGGTTTGCCAACGAAACCGGCGGCCCAAACGCTCCAGGGACCGTGGTTAACGTTGCGCTTCCAGCGTTCACCGGCGACGCCGCCTGGCTGCGGGCGTTCCATGCGGTGGTCCCGCAGCTTGTCGGCGCGTTTCAACCCGAAGTGATTGTCAGCCAGCACGGCTGCGACTCGCATCGGGACGATCCTCTGACGCACCTCAACCTGAGCGTTGACGGGCAGCGTGAGGCGGCTTCCGCCGTCGCCGGCCTTGCCGCCCGCTACTGCGACAACCGCTGGATCGCGACCGGGGGAGGCGGCTACGACGTCACCGGTGTTGTGCCGCGTGCTTGGAGCCACTTGATCGGCATGGTGACGCAACGTCCGGTGCCGCTCAGCACGCCCGTGCCTGAAGCGTGGCGGACATACGTGAGGGAAACGTACGGCGTGTGGGCCCCGGAGTCGATGAGCGACGACGTGGACGTCTGGTGGCGGTCCTGGGAGGTCGGCTACGATCCCGCAGACGAGGTTGACCGGACGGTCATTGCCACGCGCAAAGAGATCTTCCCCCTCTACGGCTTGGATCCCTGGTTCGACTGACGGTGCTGGTCGACTAACGCTGTAGCGCCACGAAACAGGGATGCCAATCGGCGTATATGTCGCTAGGGTGGGAGGCATGGTGACTGACGACGTATTTGCCGTCATAGCTGAGGCAACCAGGCGCGACATCCTGGTCTCCCTCCGCTCTGGGGATAAAGCTGTAGGCGAACTGGTGGAAGAACTGGCTGCGAGCCAGCCCACCATCTCCAAGCATTTGAAAGTGCTCCGCGAGGCGGACCTCGTCAGTATGCGTGCCCAGGGCCAGAAGCGCTTCTACGCGCTGAATCCCAAGCCGCTCGCCGGCGTCGCCAGCTGGCTGGAGACGTTCGACGTCGGCACTCCGGCGCCCGCCGTCGTCGCACCTTCCGAGGCGGCACCCGCCGCTGAACCCCCTGCCGACGCGGTTGTTGTCTCCTCGCCGGAGGCCCCGGCTACCCGCACCGACGCCATCGGCCAGGCTGTGAAGGTTCATGCCAGCGGAACTCCGGTCACGTTGGATCCGGCGTCGGACGACACTGTGCCTCAGCAGATCGGCCGTACCGTCGGCCGTGCTGCCACTAAGGCCGCTGATCTCTTGGCGAACCTGCCGAACCTGCCCAACCTTCCCAAGTTCGGGCGAAAGCGATAGTCAGCCTCGACTTAACGTGATCCTTCTCACATTGTGAGTTTTCGTTAACCTCTTGTTTCCTTGAGATTTCAACGATTTTCTACACTTGTGTTAACTCCTTGACCCGGGTCACATTGCCTCGGGATGGAGATCCTATGTCCCTCGGTGCAACCATGAGCGGGACTGACCGTCTCGCCGCTGGCCGGCGCACTGAGGATAGGAAGACGCATGGATTCAAGGCTCGAAGCAGTCCGCGACACTGTGTTGGCGCGGAACCCGGGAGAGAAGGAATTCCACCAGGCCGTCACTGAGGTCTTCGAAAGCCTTGGTCCTGTTCATGATCGTCATCCTGAATTCCTTGAGGGCGCTGTTCTTGAACGCCTGTGCGAGCCCGAGCGCCAGATCATCTTCCGCGTTCCTTGGACCGACGATGCCGGCCGCGTCCACGTAAACCGTGGTTTCCGGGTGGAGTTCAACTCCGCACTAGGCCCCTACAAGGGCGGACTTCGATTCCACCCGTCGGTGTATCTGGGAATCGTGAAGTTCCTCGGCTTCGAACAGATCTTCAAGAATGCGCTCACCGGCATGCCCATTGGCGGCGGCAAGGGCGGCTCGGACTTCGATCCCCGCGGACGTTCCGACGCCGAAATCATGCGCTTCTGCCAGTCCTTCATGACTGAGCTGTACCGCCACATCGGTGAGTACACCGATGTCCCGGCCGGCGACATCGGCGTGGGCGGCCGCGAGATCGGCTACCTCTTCGGCCAGTACAAGCGCATCACCAATCGCTACGAATCCGGCGTCCTCACAGGCAAGGGCATCTCGTGGGGCGGCTCCCTGGTTCGTCCCGAGGCCACCGGTTACGGCACGGTGATCTTCGCGCAGGAGATGCTCAAGACCCGTGGGCAGTCCTTCGACGGGCAGCGCGTTGTGGTCTCCGGTTCGGGCAACGTCGCCATCCACGCGATCGCCAAGGCCCAGGCCTTGGGTGCAACGGTTGTGGCTTGTTCGGACTCGGCGGGCTACATCGTGGATGAGGCCGGGATCGACGTCGCGCTTTTGAGCCGGATCAAGGAAGTGGAGCGCGGCCGCCTGACGGAGTACGCCGCACGTCGGCCGGGAGCAAACCACGTTTCAGGCGGTTCCGTGTGGGACGTCAATGGGACCGTGGCCTTGCCTTGCGCAACGCAGAACGAACTCGACGGCGAGGCCGCGGGCAAGCTGGTCAGCAATGGCCTGATCGCAGTGGCTGAAGGTGCCAACATGCCCTCCACCCGTTCAGCCGTGTCAGTCTTCCAGGAAGCCGGGATCCTGTTCGGGCCGGGCAAGGCTGCGAACGCCGGTGGTGTTGCTACCTCTGCGCTGGAAATGCAACAGAACGCGAGCCGCGACTCCTGGTCCTTCGAGCACACGGAACAGCGCCTCACCGAGATCATGGTGGGAATCCATGACCGCTGCGCCGAGACAGCCGACGAATACGGAGCGCCCGGAAACTACGTGGTGGGCGCCAACATCGGCGGCTTCGTCAAGGTGGCCGACGCAATGCTGGCCCAGGGCCTGATCTAGCACTCCATAAACCCAACTGGGTAGCAGTAGAGGCCGTTTTGAGCGTTCAAAACGGCCTCTGCTGCTACCTACTTGGGTGACTTTAGTGCTGGAGCAGCCGCACGTGGTCCGGGTTCAGGTCCGCTACCTTGCTGACGCCCAGGAGTGCCATTGTGCGGGTCATGTCCTTCTCGAGGATCTGGATGGTGCGGTCCACGCCTTCGCGTCCACCGGCCATCAGGCCGTAGAGGTACGCGCGACCGATCAGCGCAAAGTCCGCGCCCAAAGCCAGGGCTGCCACGATGTCAGCGCCGCTCATGATGCCCGTATCCAGCATGACGGCAGCCTTGCTGTTGTCCGCCTTAAGTGCCGTGGTGACCTCCGGTAGCAGGTGGAAGGGGATGGGTGCGCGGTCCAGCTGGCGGCCGCCATGGTTGGACAAAATGATGCCGTCCGCGCCATGGTCCACTACCTTGCGGGCGTCTTCCACGGTCTGGATGCCCTTGACCACCAGCTTGCCCTTCCAGGTTTCGCGGAGCCAGTCAAGGTCCTCGTAGGTCAGGGTGGGGTCGAACATGGAGTTGATGAGGTCAGCCACGGTGCCGGTGTAGCGCGAGAGTGAAGCAAACGTCAGCGGCTCGTGAGTGAGGAAATTGAACCACCAGGCCGGGCGGTAAGAGGCGTCCAGGACGGTCTTGATGGTCAGTGCCGGCGGGATGGTCATGCCGTTGCGGACATCGCGGAGCCGGGCGCCGGCAACTGCGGTGTCGACGGTGACCATGAGTGTGTCGTTGCCGGCTTTGGCGGCGCGTTCGATCAGTTCAAGCGAGCGGTCGCGGTCCGTCCATAGGTACAGCTGGAACCAGTTGCGGCCGTTCGGGGCGGCGGTGGCAACGTCCTCAATGGACGCGGTGCCCATGGTGGACAGGGTGTAGGGAATGCCTGCAGCTTCAGCGGCCTGCGAGCCCGCGTATTCGCCCTCCGACTGCATCATGCGCGTGAAACCCGTGGGTGCGATGCCGAACGGAAGCCGTGATTCCTTGCCAAGGATGTCAGTGCGGAGATCGATCCTCGAAACGTCGCGCAGGATGCCCGGACGGAACTCGATGTCCTGGAACGCCTGGCGTGCCCGGCGGAGGGTGATCTCTTCTTCTGCGGCGCCGTCCGTGTAGTCGAAGGGCGCCTGCGGAGTGCGGCGCTTAGCCATGTCTCGCAATTCCCAGATGGTGCTGGCGCGCTTGAGCCGGGCGGTTTTGCTGAATTCAGGCTTTTTGAACTGCATCAGCGGCGCCAGATCGGAAACCTTGGGCACGCGGCGCTTCAGGGCAGGTGGCTGAGGTGCAGATGATTGCACGACGGCGGACTGCGGCTGAGTGGTGCGTGCCACGTTCTGATCGCTGCCGGCATTGGCGGGCGCGGCGGTGATCTTGGGGTCGATGGTGTCAGTCATGCGGTTCTCCCTTGAATTCTGTGGTCCTACCACTGTGGTCTAACCACACTGTAATCCATGTGGTTGGACCACATCAACTAGTATTCCGTTATGCGTACCCATGAGTTGGTCCTGCAATGGATCGAGAAGCAGTTGTCTGACGGAGACCTCACTTTGGGCGGGCGGCTCCCGGGGGAACGTGCCATGGCTGAGCAACTTCAAGTTTCCCGGACCTCGGTGCGCGAGGCTGTCAGGATACTGGAGGCCATGGGCGTGGTCCGGGCCGGAGTGGGTTCGGGCAAGGACGCGGGGACAGTGGTGATCGCCGAGCCGGGTTCCGCCCTCGGCTCCACGCTTCGGCTGCATGTAGCCACACGGCATCTCCCCGTGGCAGACATCGTGGAGACCCGCGTGCTACTGGAATCCTGGGCTGCGGAACGGGCTCACGTGGGCGTTCCGGCACTGGCAGAGGCTGCGGAACTGCTGGACCAGATGGATGCCGCCCCGGACATTGATTCATTCCTGGCCCTTGACGCGCGCTTTCACGTGGCGCTGGCCCAAGCGGCGGGCAACTCAGTGGTCAGTGCCATGATGGCCTCGCTTCGGGGCGCGATCGAGAACTACGCAGGTCAGCTGACCGGAAACCTCCCCGACTGGGACGCGACGTGCAGCAGGCTTCGGGCCGAGCACCGTGCCATCCTCGCCGCTGTGAACAATAACGACGGCGGCAAAGCAGCTGAGCTTGTTGCCGCCCACATCCAGGGCTTCTACAAGGAGGCCGGGGTGGGCACGAGCCCTTCGGCCAGTTGACACTTAATGCCGATGTTCGCGCCGAACATTGGCATTAAGTGTCAACTCGCGGGCTTGAGGGCCGGCGCCGCGGTGCTCTTTCGGATCTCCATCCTGGGTGAGAACTCGTCCTGCGCCTGGGTGGTGGCTTCGCCGGCCTGCTGGATCTGTTCCCGCATCCTTCGCCAAGCCAGGCTTCCGAGCTCGTTGATGGGCACGGCCGCGGTGGTTAGCGGGGGAGTGGTGTACTTGGCGAACGGGATGTCATCGAATCCGGTGACTGAAATGTCTTCCGGGACGCGCACTCCACGTTCATGCAGGCCGCTGAGTAGCCCCATGGCCACGAGGTCGTTGAATGCCAGGATTCCGGTGGCACCACTGGCGATGATGGCCTCGGTGGACTCATGGCCGGAGTCGAAGTTGGAACCGCCGTGGAGCATCTGCAACTCAATTTCCGGGTGCTCCTTGCGGAACTGGTCCAAGCCCACCAGACGTTGGCGATTGGATGCACTGTGCTCCGGGCCGGAGAGGAACACCAGGCGGCGGTGGCCCAGAGTCACCAGGTGCTGAGCCAGTTCCTGGATGCCCTGCCCGTAGTCCACGCTCAGGCTCGGAGTATTGGTGGCGATGGTGGTGCGGTTGATCAGCACCAGCGGATGCAGGGTCGGGGCCAACTCCTCCAGCTCGGCATCGCTCATGCGGGGAGCGCAAAGCACCACGCCGTCGCAGCGGCGGCGGGCCTCACCGGCAAGGATGGCTTCCTCGCTGGTGACTTCCGAGGAATCGGCAATGAGGACGCGGTACCCGTCCTGGGCGGCGGCGATGCTGAGCCCGCGGAGGATTGCTTGGAAGGTGGGGTTGGCCAGGTCCGGAACCACGATTCCGATGGTGTCTGTCTTGCCGAGTGCCAGGCTGCGCCCCACTGGATTGGGTTGGTATTTCAATTCAACCGCGGCAGCTCGAACCCTCGCGGCAATACCGGGATCCACGGCGGCATTACCGTTCATGACGCGTGAAACGGTGGCGTGCGAGACGCCCGCCTTCTCTGCGACATCGGCGATGCCGACGCGCCTGTTGGTGTTCCTGCGTGCCATGTGGCCCCTTCCCATTGGTCGCCTCCCGCAAGCTCCGTCGTTGGAGCAGTGGTTGACGTGACCACCAGAGTCTTGATACAAAGCTTATAACGCTCTGAGAAAACGCTTTCTCATGATTCTTCCCATACGAAGCCGGGCCGTCAAGCGGTTCACTCCTGCCTTTCTGAAAGGGGCACCCCACATGGTCAACGTCGACTCAGCCGAAACCCAGACCGAATCTGCCGAAACGACCACTCAAGCCCCCAAGCGGACCCGTATAGCCCTCATTGGAACCGGCGGCCGTTCGGAGATGTATATCCGGGCCATCTACGGGCAACACGCGGATGTCGCTGAACTTATTGCGCTCTCGGACGTCAACCAGGGTCGCGTGGACTTCTACCAGGACCTGATCAAGGAACTCGGCGGAACTGAGCCGGTGGCTTCGTTTGCCCCTGGCGAGCTCACCAGCTTCATCCAGTCCAACGGCATCGAGCGGGTCATCGTCACGACGCCCGACTACACCCATGCGGACTACATCGTTGAAGCGCTTGAGGCTGGCGCCGACGTCGTAGTTGAAAAGCCCTTGACCATTGATGTACAGGGCTGCCGCCGTATTACCGACGCCGTGGCGAAGACCGGACGCAACGTGGTGGTGACCTTCAACTACCGTTACTCGCCGCGCAACACCGCTCTCAAGGAAGTCATCCAGAACGGCGTGATCGGCAAGGTCACGTCCGTCGACTTCAGCTGGGTTCTGGATACCGTGCACGGTGCTGACTACTTCCGCCGCTGGCACCGTGAAAAGAAGAACTCCGGTGGCTTGCTCATCCATAAGGCTTCCCACCACTTCGACCTGGTCAACTGGTGGATCAACGACGTCCCCGAGCGTGTTTTCGCATCCGGTGGCCTGCGCTTCTACGGTGAAAAGAACGCTGCCGAGCGAGGCTTGGGAGACCGTCCGGAGCGCGGCACCGTTGATGGTCTGGGGCACGATCCGTTCCGCCTGGACATGCGCGAGGATGAGCGCCTGAAGGCCCTGTACTACGACAATGAAAAGTTTGACGGCTACATCCGCGACCAGGACGTTTTCACCGGGGGCATCACCATAGAGGACAACCTCGCCCTCGTGGTGGACTACCAGGGAGGCCCTACGCTGAGCTACTCCCTGAACGCCCACAGCCCGTGGGAAGGCTACCGCGTCACCGTCAATGGCACCGAAGGCCGGGCCGAACTCGAAGTGGTGGAACGCGCCGCCGTCGAGTCCAGCACCGACAAGAAGACCGTGGTTGACCCGAGCGCCACGCCCATCGAGGAAGATGATGCGGTGCGCCGGAACGGCGAGCGCCTGGTTGTTCAACGCCATTGGGAAGCTGCTTACGAAGTTCCGATCGTCAACGGCGAGGGCGGCCATGGCGGCGGAGACAATCTGCTGCTCTCGGACCTCTTCAACGGCCCGGGCGTCGACCCGCTGGGCCGCCCTTCCGGCTACATCGACGGCCTCCGCTCCGTGTCGGTGGGTATCGCCGGAAACAAGTCCTTGGAATCTGATCTTCCCGTCCGCATCAGTGAACTTGGCCTCGGCGTCGATCTCAGCCGCGGCCAAGCCTGACCATTCACTACCCAGCAAGGAAAAGACCATGAGCAGGATTTTCGTCACCGGCGGTTCCGGCAGGCTTGGCCGCAGCGTTGTGGCCGGACTCGCCGAGGCGGGACACAAGGTGATCTCTGTGGACCGGGACGCTATCCCGACGGAGCAGTTGCCGCCCGGAGCCGAGCAATACACGGCAGACCTGTTGGCTCCAGGGGAGGCGGAGCGGCTGATCCGCGAAACAGCGCCCGACGCCGTCATCCACCTCGCTGCTATTGCCGTGCCTTTCAGCGCGCCCGAGGATATTATTTTCAGCACGAACACCCGGCTCGCCTACGCAGTGGTCAGCGCGGCCACCGACGCCGGTGTCCCCAAGATTGTGACGGCAAGCAGCCCCACCGCCCTGGGCTATGGCTCACCGGCGGGGTGGCTGCCGCCGTCGTTCCCCTTGAATGAGCAGACGCCGCCCAAGCCGTGGAACGCGTACGCGCTGTCCAAGCTGATTGCCGAGCAAACCGTGCAGATGTTCGCTGCCGCTCAGGGCAACAAGGTCAGGTACGCGGCATTCCGCCCGTGCTACGTCATTTCCCCCGAAGAGTGGGAAGGGGCGCTGACACAGCAAGGGCACACAGTCCGTGAGCGGCTTCAGGATCCGGCACTTTCCGCGCCTGCATTGTTCAACTATGTAGACGCGCGGGACGTAGCTGACTTCCTGGACGTGCTGCTGCACAAGATGGATGCCATCCCGAACGGCGAGGTGTTCTTCGTTGGTGCTAAGGATGCTTTGGCCACAGCACCTTTGGCTGGGCTGTTCCCGCGATTCCTGCCTGGTAGCGGACCCCTGACTGAAAACCTGACGGGTACCAGCCCGGCGTTTTCCATCGACAAGGCCCGGGAACTCCTGGGCTGGGAGCCGAAGAGAACCTGGCGCACCGAACTCACACCGCCTTTCGAGGGTGAAGACACAGCAGCAAGCGAACAAGCAGCACCCAAGCAAGCAGCACTCAACGACGAGATCCCCGCCGGCCTGGTTCCAGCGGGAGCAACCAAGGAGACACCATGAACTTCGACGGCGTACTGTTCTTCCCCGTCACTCCCTTCGCCGAAGACGGCACCGTGGACGTGGCGCTGCTCAAGGAGCACGTCACCTCCCGGCTTCCGTTCGGCCCGGGCGGTGTGTTCCCCGCGTGCGGCACGGGCGAATTCCACGCGCTCTCACTTGAGGAGATCCGCACCGTGGTGACTGCCGCCGTCGAGGCCGTCGCGGGAGCCGTGCCTGTAGTCTCCGGTGCCGGTGGACCTTTGGGTCACGCCATTGCTGCTGCGAAGGTGGCCGAGGAAGCCGGCGCGGACGCCCTCCTGGTGCTCCCGCCGTACCTGGTCACCGGTCCCACCGACGGCGTTGTGGCCTACGTCGAAGCCATTGCCGCCGCTAGCAGCCTTCCCGTCATTGTGTACCACCGCGGCACGGCCAAGTTCACTGCAGAGGCCATCACCCGACTCACGGCCAACCCGAAGGTGGTTGGCTTCAAGGACGGAATCGGCGACGTCGGCCTTGCCCAGGAAATTGTGTCTGCGATCAACGCCAGCGGCCGCACTGACTTTGCCCTGTTCAATGGCCTGCTAACGGCCGAACTGACCCAAGGCGCTTACCGCGGCCTCGGCATTCCCCTGTACTCCTCGGCTGCATTCGCCATGGCCCCGGAAATCGCCAAGGCCTACTACGACGCGTACGTGTCCGGAGACGAGGAGCGCCGCCACGCCTTGCTGGAAGGTTTCTACGCTCCGCTGGTCCGTCTCCGCGACCAGACTCCCGGCTTCGGGGTTTCCCTCATCAAGGCAGGGCTGCGCTTGGCCGGCCTTCCCGTGGGCCCGGTCCGTCCGCCCCTGGTTGACCCCTCCGAGGAACAACTACTGGAGCTCAAGTCCATTCTGGCCAAGGGCCACGAGCTGGCCAGCTGATGCCGGCCCGCATCACGGGCCTCACAACCCGGCTGATCACGGTTCCGCTGCTACGCAGCTGGGGTGCGGAGGCGCCCGAAAATCATGTGATCGTTACGGAACTGACCACGGACGACGGCGGCACCGGCCACGGTTTCACGTGGACACCCACCATCGGTCCCCAAGCGGTCAAGGCTCTCCTGGACCACGACATCGCACCGTTCATTCCGGGTTTGGAAGCCAACCCGGAAATTGTGTGGGACCAGGTTTGGAAGCGGCTGCACGAGGCCGGTGGGGGTGGCCTCACCACCATTGCCATGGCTGGCGTTGACCTGGCACTTTGGGACTTGAAAGCGCGGCAGGCAGGCATATCCGTCACGGGACTTCTTGGTCAGCGCCAGGAGTCCGTGGAGGTGTACGGCTCCGGCGTGAACCTGCACTACACACTGGATCAGCTCGTCGAGCAGGCCCAGCGATGGGTGGCCGCCGGGCATCAGGCCGTGAAGATCAAGGTGGGCAAGCCCGAGCTCCGGGAAGACGCCGAGCGCGTTGCCGCTGTCAGGCAGGTCATCGGACCGGACCGGCTTCTCATGATTGACGCCAACCAGCGATGGGACCTCGCCCACACCTTCCGTGCTTTGGATGTTTTGGGGGAGTACGGACTGGAATGGTTGGAAGAGCCCATCCGCGCTGACGACCTTTGGGCTTACCGGCGTCTGCGTAAGCAATCACCGGTGCCCATTGCCCTCGGTGAGAACGTCCACACCATCTACAGGTTCCGCGACTTCATTGAAGCCGAGGCGGTGGACATCATCCAGCCCAACATTGTCCGGGTGGGAGGCATTACCCCTTTCCGCAGGATCGTTGAGTTGGCCCGCGCCAACAGCATCAGGGTGGCACCCCACCTGCTCCCGGAACTCTCCGGGCAGCTGGCGCTCACCCTGGCCGACGCCGTGAGTGTTGAGGACGTGGAAGACGCCTCCTTCGAGCAACTAGGCATCCTGGCCGGGCCCTCGCCCGTAAGGATCAGCAACAGCACCGGAAGAAGCAGGCTCAGCAGCACAGGCCGTCCCGGGCTTGGCTTCGAATTCAGCGGACAGCCGGCACAGCTGCCCGCAACTGAGACCGCCGCCCCTGAGAGTAAAGGAAACCGCATTGAGTACAGCAACTCTTGACCTGACAGCCATTACGGCCGCAGCCACCGAGGCTGCAAAGGTCACCGCAGCAGCTTCCGACGCCGAACGCGCCGCCTGGCTGAACGCCGTCGCCGACGCCTTGGACGCCAACGTCACTGAACTGGTGGCGATCGCCGATTCCGAGACGAGCTTGGGCACTGTCCGGCTCACGGGCGAGGTAGCAAGGACCAGTGGACAGCTCCGGTTGTTCGCCAACGTGATCATCGAGGGCTCTTACCTTGAAGCGGTCATTGACCACGCTGACCCTGCCTCCACCCCGCCCAAGCCTGACTTGCGCCGCATCCTGCGTCCTATCGGTCCGGTAGCCGTGTTCTCGGCGTCGAACTTCCCGTTCGCTTTCTCCGTGGCCGGTGGCGACACCGCATCCGCGCTGGCAGTGGGCTGCCCGGTGATCGTCAAAGCTCACTCGGGACACCTCCGCTTGTCGGAGCGGACCGCCCAGATCGTCAGCGAAGCCTTGGCCAAGGCCGGAGCGCCCGAAGGGATCTTCGCCTTGGTCAGTGGCCGCGAGGCAGGTACAGCCCTGGTTCAGGACCCGGCCATCAAAGCCGTCGGGTTCACGGGCTCCATCCCTGGCGGACGCGCCTTGTTCGATCTCGCCGCGTCAAGGCCGGAGCCCATCCCGTTCTACGGGGAGCTCGGCAGCCTGAACCCCGTGGTCATCACGGCAGACGCGCTCGCGGAACGCGGACAGCAGCTCGCCGCCGGATTGGCCGGCTCATTCACCATGGGCGCCGGACAGTTCTGCACCAAGCCAGGCCTCGTGTTCATTCCGGCCGGCACGGATTTCGCCTCGCACCTGGCAGAGGCCAGCAAGGACAAGCCCACCGCTGCCATGCTCACAGAGCGCATCGCCGAGGCCTACCCGGATGGGCTGCGGAACGTCGCTGACCAGCCAGGCGTCGCCGTCGTCAGTGGAACGGTGCAGCAGGACAGCCTGGCTGATGGCGCTGCGCCCGTGGTGTTCTCCACGAGTGCCGCGAACGTCTTGGAACGCCCCGAGGAGTTGTTGGAGGAGTGCTTCGGCCCCACCACGCTGCTCATCGAGTACGCCAACCAGAAGGAACTGTCCGCGGCCCTGGCGAAGGTCCCGGGCAGTCTGACGGGCACCGTACACGCGCAGCCGGGCGAGGACGTTTCCGCGCTTGTGGAGCAACTCAGCGGTCTCGCCGGCAGGGTCCTCTTCGACGGCTGGCCCACCGGTGTTGCCGTGAATTGGGCGCAGCAGCATGGTGGCCCATACCCGGCCACGACGTCCTTGTTCACCTCGGTGGGCGCCACTGCGGTGCGCCGCTTCCAGCGTCCGATGGCTTACCAGGATGCTCCTGAGTCTGTCCTGCACCCGGCCTTGCACGACGCCAACCCGTTGGGAATCCCCCGGCGCGTGGACGGCGTGCTGACACTCAGCTAACGCCCCCAAAGCGCACCCAACTAGGTATCAGCAAACGTCGCAATGAGCCCTCATAGCGACGTTTGCTGTTACCTACTTGGGTAAGCACAGACGAAAGGGGCGGGGTCACCATCGCGGTGACCCCGCCCCTTCGCATGGGTTCGAGCTGGGCGAAGGCGCTACGGGCGGAGCGTCAGAGGACGACGGCGACAGTCCACTTCGGTGGTTGGCCAACGGCGGTCAGTGGTCAGGACGCGCAGGCCGGAATCCGTGAGCAGCATCGTGTCCTCGATCTTCACGCCCGGCCCCGACGGGTTCCATGTGAAGGGCTGGTTGAGCACCACCGTATCCGTGACGTCAGCGGTGACCCTGGGATCGCGGCCCGCATAGCCGGCTGGTCCCCCTTGGTGGTGAAGCGTCCACTGGTCCTCGCCGAAGCCGTGACGGGCGTAGGCCAGCTTGATCTCGGCGAAGATCTCATTGAGGCGGGCACCAGGGACCGTGGCCCGGAAAATGTCCGCCTCAACAGCGGCGATGCGAGCCTCGGCGTCGAGCTCTTGGGGAGTGCCGGCGTCGAACGCTACCCAACGGGTGACGTTGGCAACCAAACCGTTCCGGCGAGCGCACACTACGGCCATGGCACGGCGCCCGATGGGGGAATGTGTGGCGAGTGGATGGCGGAAGTGGCTGCGTGAAGCACCGTTGCAGAGCAGGACAAGCGGCTCGGCGCCCACGGCCACGATCCGCGCTGCCAGCTCGGAGACGAGCTGGAATTCCGTGGTTTCCGGTGTCACAGCCGTGAGGACATCCGTCATGGCGGCCGCGGCGTCGGCGGAGAGCTCGGCGTAACGGGCTGTCTCCGCGGGCAGGAGCTGCTGCCGGGCTGCGCGAAGTTCGGCCGTGACGGCTGCCTCCACCAGCGGGTTGCCATCAGCGGCCAAGTCCGCCGTGGCCGCATGCAACTGGCCGTGCCACGGAACCGCGTCCAGGCTGACGCCGTCCGGCAACTCCTCTGCAGCGATCCGTCCGGCCTCATTGTTGAACGTGACCAAATGGTCGCCTGAGCGGTCCACCAAGAGGGCCGCAATGGGGTCGCCGGCCAGGCTGATATGGACCCGGCTGCCGTCCAGGTACCAGGTAAGGGCCGTGTTGGTTGTGAGCAATAGCGAGTCGCGGCCCGCGGCGTCCAGAATGTCCAGCACCCGCTGGCGCTTTACTGCGCGGTCGGCAACGTTGCCGGGCGCAGTGACGGCAGTCGGAGCCGGCGTTATTTGAGTAGGCGTGGTCATGCCGATTCCCCCAAAGTAGTGATGAGTTGTTCGATGTCTTGTGTTGCCAAAAAACCGTCCGCAATGATCACTGTGACCGTTCGGTGGACAGGGTGGCCGGGTTCCGTTACCACTGGCGCATCCCACGCCAAGGACAGTCCGACGCCGGGATACCCCGAGTGCCGCACGAACCAAGGGTCAGGCGCCTGGGGCGCGGCAAGAAACACGAGTGTGGCCGGATGGCCCAGCCCCGGATCGCCGGTGACATGTGAGGCGCCGGCTGTTCCGGCGTCGAACGTTCCGGACCAAGCCAGCCACGGCGCTACGCTGCCGTGCACGGCGTCCTCGCCCCTCGAATCAGGAGTCCAGATGGTGGCATCGCCAACCTTCGGCAGCCGCCAGAAGAAGCCACCGTAACCGCCTTGCGGCCGCCCGTTTGAGCCGGGGCTGCCGAGCAGCACCGGACGCCCTGTGGCCGATTCCAACGTGAAGTCCAACGCGAGTTTCCACGCTGAATTCCCGACGGCGGCCCAGCGCCACTCCCGCTGTTCGCGGAGTACCGGTGATCCGTCGGGGCCGAGCCAGCTCAACTGTTCGCGCCGCTCTCCGTCAGCGTGCTCCGCGGCTTCAACCACGATCTGACCGTGGTCTTTCCGCCAGACGTATGCCCCGGCGTCGCGGGTGAAGGTGCGGCCGCCCCAGAAGTTGATGCCGTCCACATCCTGGAGGGCGACGCCTGCTCCGAGATGCCACACGTGGTCCTCGGGGATGTGATCGGTGACCACAGTGCCGGCGAGCGTCCGTACGGGGTGGAGGTAGGGTCGCGGCGACGAAGTAGGCCGGATATGGGTGCCGTCCTGCAAAGTAGCGACGGGAGTGCCGTCAACGTCGAGGGCGGGTCTGCCGGACAAAGTCCAAGGCGCGCCGAGCTCAGCGAACGTGGCCTGCCCGAAGGCTGCCCGGCGGATCAACGACTCAATGCCATGCACCACGGCGTGGGCGTCGTCGCCGGTGCCCTCCCAAGTGATGAAGTCCGAAGATATCTCCCGGGGTGCATCGGCCGTTCGGATGGCCTCCAGGACCGACACATAAGCGCCGGCCCCGGACAGCGGGCTGAGGAGATCCTGTTCGCTGCGGGCAGCCAGCAGGTTCTCCAGCAGGTCAGTCCGTCCGAACGTCTCGGTCCGGACACCCCGTGGAGAGGTGACCTCAAGGCGGTCCTCCGTATAGAAGAGCGTGAGTTGCCCCAACGTCCCGTGAATGGTGACCGACGGCGCGGACTGCACAGGAGCGCAGAGCGTTAAGGCGCAGGTCAGGACAGTACCGCCTGTCAACGCCGCGCCACCTGCCATCCGGACCCTCACCACGGAGGTGTCATCACTTTCGGTGTCGTTTGCCCGGTAAAGGTCGGTATCCACGGATTCAACGTCCGCCACTGTTCGGGCGCCAGCCAGCCGTAGCCCGGTAGCCACAGCGTGGGCCAAGGCGTTGGTGGCCACTCCGTCCATCACATCGGTCCCGTTGAGGCTGCGTTTTCCGGCCCACCGGGACCGTTTGAAGTACGCTTTGCTACGCAGCCACTGCCCCGTGGCGCTGATGCCGCGGACTTCGCCGATTTCACCGGATTCCACAAAGGTTGCGATCGCAGGCAGCGCCTCTGAACCCAGGCTCTGGAAACCTACCTGCACCAGGCGGCCCGCGCTCATGGCCGCGGCCATGACCTCCTGGTATTGCGCCATGGATGCCACCGGTGGCTTCTCCAAGTAGACGTGGGCCCCGGCTCGGAGAGCAGCGAGGGCAAGCGGTGCGTGCGTCTGGATAGGTGTGGAGACGATGACGACGTCAGGGGCGGTTCCTGCAGCAAGGAGCTCGTCAAGGGATGCGAAGACCGCGACGTCAGGACCGAGCGTTCCCTGTTCCGGGGGTTGCGGATCGGCCACAGCAACCAGTTCGAGGGCACGGTCAGCACCCAGGCGGGCAAGGTTTTCCAGGTGCCGTTCTCCGAAGCCGTGCACGCCCACGAGTGCGATGCGAGGGAGCCGGGCATTGCCCTCCGCTGTGGTGGCGGTGAGGGGTTGTGTCATTGGTATGTCCTAGTGGAATCAGGTGCGGGCGTACTGGTGGGTTGGCCGGGCTGCAGGTTTGCGGTAAGGAAGGACGCAGCCTCGTCCTGCATTGCCGGGGTGAAAACGTGCGGTTCCTGCCAGAAGCTCCCCGTATAACGGGCCGGCATGTTCTCCAAGAGATGATGATGGGCATCGCGCATTCCCTGTTCCGGGAAAAGCTGGTCAGCCAGCCCATATTGGACCAACACCGTGGCACTGGAGCGGACTGCCAGATCCGGCCAATCCCCCAGCTTTGCCAGCCCGGGAGTGTGTAGCAACCAAGAGTGTGCGTCAAGGTAGGAGGGCAGGAGCGAACGGAACGTGGTCATCATGCACGTCACCACGTAACTGCGGATCAGCGGGCTCAACGCACCGAGCACCATCGCCCGACCACCACCGCCGGAGAAACCCACGCAGCCAAGCCGTTCCATGTCCACGCCGGGAAGCGATGCGAGGATACCCAATGCCGCGAGATCGTCGTGCGCAACGGTCCCCGCAACACTGGTGCCGATCAGCGTTGCGGCCTTCGCCACGGTTTCCTCGTGGGCGGCAGCCGCTGCGTTGTATTGTTCCGCTGCGGAAGGTTCGACGCCGGCCTCCCGCCAGAGTGCGTTCCGGCCGCTGATGGTATTGGCGGTCCGCCAAGGAAGGGGGGCGAGCCCGAAGCGGCGGCTTCCCCACATGAAGGTGTCGTGGGCAAGGACGGCGAAGCCCTGTTGAGCCAACCACGTCGCAAGTGCCCGGCCGCCATAGAGCTTCGCCCTGATATCCAGCGGCGGCACCCCAAGCGACGCAGAATCGGGGGCACTTCCGGGCCTCTCGCCCGATACTGCGCCGCCGTCGGGGTTGTCGCCGTCGCGGTTGTTCAAACCCTCGCGTTTGTCCACATCGTCGGGCAGGGACACAAGCCGCTCAGCACCGTAGGCCTTGATCCCGCCGTGGCAGTGCAGGGCGAGCAACCCGGGCAGCGGGCCGGTCGCGCCGGCGGGCCTGACGAACCAAGCGGACGTCCTTGGCCCGAAACCCAACTGCCACTGCAGACGCGAGGTGATGACGCCGTCGTGCTCTGATTCGGAGAGCACCGCGTACTCGAGGTCTGGCGTTACGGCGGGCACGCCGAGTGTGTCAGCGAGTTGCCGGGCATCCTCGGAGCCAGCGGTGAGCCGGTGCCGGGCGACGTAGGCCGGCCAATTTTCGTAGCCAGCCAGTGCGCTGGGGCGGGCGGGGGATGCTGCCATGTCAACGGCGGTCATGGCAGGCGTAGTCAGTGGGAAACAATAGTGTCCTGCCTTATGGATGCGGAAGGGTGTGCGATAGCGCACGCCGGGTTTCTTCAGCGTGGAAAACATGTTCGTGCAGCTTTGCAAGAAAACGCTTTCTCAAAAATTAGCAAAAGGCTGTACATGGGTCAAGAAAACGTTTACTTTGGTACGGAGCCGCTGAACACCGGGACCTGCGCCTGGCGCTTCAAAGGGGCAGCGCCATAGCAATGGCCGCGTCCTGGACGGCAAGCACCAACCACACTTGTATTCCGTGGATGGCCACGATGACCAAAGGAGACCACATGGCCGCTGTACTACGCACGGGGACGCCGCAAGGCGTTCGCGCTCCGGCGAGGGGGAAGCAATGAGCGCTATAGGCGAACTCTCCACGATGACCCGGCGCAAGGGTCCCATGTCCAAAGAAGAGAAGAAGGCGAACGGCCGCGATAACAAAGCCGCCTACGTTTTCCTCCTTCCGTGGCTGATTGGCCTGGTCGCCATCACGGTGGGCCCTATGCTGATGTCGTTGTACCTGTCCTTCACGGACTACAACCTTCTGCAGCCACCGGAATGGGTGGGACTGGATAACTTCGTCCGCATGTTCGGCGATGCCCGCCTCCATAACTCGCTCCGCGTCACGTTCACGTACGTACTGGTGGGTGTGCCGCTCCAGCTGGGTGTGGCCCTGCTGATTGCCCTGGTCCTGGATAAGGGGCTGCGCGGACTGCCGTTCTACCGCTCCATTTTCTACTTGCCGTCCCTGCTGGGCGGATCGGTTGCAGTTGCCATCCTCTGGAAGCAGATTTTCGGCACCACCGGCCTGGTGAACCAGGTCCTGGCGATGGTTGGCATTGAGGGACCCGGTTGGATCTCGGACCCCAATACCGCCCTTGGTTCCATCATCCTGCTGCACGTCTGGACCTTCGGCAGCCCCATGATCATCTTCCTGGCCGGCCTTCGCCAGATTCCCGTGATGTACTACGAAGCCGCGAAGGTTGACGGCGCCACCACACTGCAACAGTTCTGGCGGATCACCCTCCCGATGTTGAGCCCCATCATCTTCTTCAACCTGGTGCTTCAGATCATCGGCTCGTTCCAGTCGTTCACGCAGGCGTTCATCGTCTCCGGCGGCAACGGCGGCCCGTCCGACTCCACCATGTTCTTCACCCTGTACCTGTACCAAAAGGGCTTCGGTCAATTTGATATGGGCTACGCCTCAGCGATGGCCTGGTTCCTGCTGGTCATCATCGGCGTCTTCACCGCCATCAACTTCATCGCTTCAAAGTATTGGGTGTTCTACGATGACTAAACTCCAGACCCTCCCCGCCGCCTCCGGTTCCTCCTCAGGGAAGGACGGAAAGAGCCCGCGACGCCGTGAATCTCCAGGCAGCCTGGCCTTCAGCCGCAGCGCCCGTATCAAGGGCCTGGTCAAGCATGCCATCCTGATCATCGTGGGCGGGGTGATGATCTACCCGCTGCTGTGGATGGTGGTTTCCTCCCTTCGCCCCAACGACCTCATCTTCCGCGAACCCGGCCTGTGGCTGGAGAGCCTGGAGATGAGCAACTACACCGATGGTTGGTCTGCCCTGACGCACCCGTTCGGGCACTACATGGTCAACTCGGCGATCGTGGTCCTCGGCTCGATCCTTGGCAACCTGATCTCCTGCTCCATGGCCGCCTACGCCTTTGCCCGCCTGCAGTTCAGTGGCAAGAAGATCTTCTTCGGCATCATGCTGCTGACCATCATGCTTCCATTCCACGTGGTGATCGTGCCCCAGTACATCCTGTTCTCGCAGATCGGCTGGGTGAACACGTTCTGGCCGCTCATCGTGCCCAAACTTCTTGCAACGGACGCGTTCTTCGTGTTCCTGATGGTCCAGTTCATTCGCGGCATTCCGAAAGACCTTGATGAGGCGGCCCGCATTGATGGTGCCGGCCACCCCAGGATCTTCCTCCGGGTGATACTGCCCCTGATGGTTCCGGCCCTGGCCACCACCACCATCTTCACGTTCATCTGGACTTGGAACGACTTCTTCGGCGCCCTGATTTACCTCACGGACCCGGACATGTTCACAGTTCCTGTTGCTCTTCGGGCGTTCGTTGACTCACAGTCGGCAACCAGTTGGGGATCGCTCTTCGCGATGTCTATTGTGTCCCTGCTCCCGGTGTTCCTGGTCTTCCTCTTCGGCCAGCGGTTCCTCATTAAGGGCATTGCAACCACCGGCATCAAATAGAACAAGTAAGACAAGTAGGGATCTTGTAATACAAGATTGTGACTTGTATCATCATCGCAACGGGAAAACGCTTTCTCAGTTCGTATCGAGATCAAAGAAGATCGGAGACAACAGTGCCGGTAAATCCAAAGGGTGAAGCAGTCGCCCCCGCAACTGCCTCAAAAGCCCGCGCATCAGTGCCGAAGGCCAAGCGCAAGCTTCGTGCCTCCGCTCTCGTTGCGGCCACAGCAGCCGCAGTCCTCGCCCTCACGGCGTGCGGCGGCGGAGCAGAACAAAAGAGTGCTGACGGCAAGGTGGAGCTCCGCTTTTCATGGTGGGGCGGGGACAAGCGCGCGCAGCTGACGCAGGAAGCAATTGCCGCCTTCGAGGCCGAGAATCCCAACATCAAGATCAAGCCCGAGTACGGCGACTGGAGTGGCTACTGGGACAAGCTGGCCACGCAGGTTGCAGCCAACGATGCTCCGGACATCATTCAGATGGACGAGAAGTACATCACCGAGTACTCCAGCCGCGGTGCGCTCCTGGACCTCTCCAAGCACGACATCGATACGTCCAAGCTGGACGAGGCAGCGTTGAACGCCGGCAAGGGCGAGGACGGGCTGACAGGCATAGCCGCGGGCATCAATGCCGCCACCATCCTCGCCAACCCGGCGGTCTTCCAGGCTGCGGGCGTCCCGCTTCCCGACGATAAGACCTGGACCTGGGAAGACTTCGAACGGATTGCAGCCGAGGTCACCGCCAAGTCCCCGAAGGGAACGTACGGCGCAGCTGCCTACGGCACGGATGAAGCTTCCCTTGGCGTGTGGCTGCGACAGAACGGCAAGTCGCTCTACACCAAGGACGGCAAGCTTGGTTTCGAGCCCACGGACATCAAGGGCTACTGGGAATTCCTTAAGCAGATGAGCGAAAACAAGGCGGTACCCACCGCCTCGGAAATCGTTGAAGCTGAAGCTGCGCCGCTGGATCAGAGCGGACTGGCCACGGGTAAGAACGGCATGGCGTTCTGGTGGTCAAACCAGCTTCCGGCACTTGAAAAGGCTGCCGGCGGTGAGCTGCAGATCCTCCGCTTCCCGTCCAAGACCGGCAAGGCCGAAGATGCCGGGCTCTGGTACAAGGCATCGCAGTTCTGGTCCGCTTCCTCCCGGACCAAGCACCCTGAAGAGACTGCAAAGTTCATCGACTTCCTCACCAACAACGTCAAGGCCGGCGAGATCCTCCTTGCTGACCGTGGCGTGTACCCGAACTCGGACGTCCGCGAGGCAATCGCTCCCAAGCTGGCCAAGGCAGACGTGAAGGTGGTGGACTTCATCGGCACCATCAAGGAAGAACTCGGGGAGGCTCCGGCAGCCCCGCCGAAGGGCGCAGGCGCCATCCAGGAAATCATCAAGCGCTACACCTCCGAGGTCATGTTCAACAGGCTCTCGGCGGAAGAAGCGGGCAAGAAAGCCGTGGACGAAATGAAGTCCGCGATCGGAGCCTAGCTCAGCAGGAAGTACAAGCCGCGTCCCGGGCGAATCATTCGTGATCCGCCCGGGCGCGGCTTTTTCGTGGCCTCACCATTTGGCGTGCCCGCCCAACTGGGTAGCAGATCATGCCGTTATGACGCGTCAGAACGACATGATCTGTTACTTACTTGGATCAGTCCTCCGCGATGACGGCCACAGCTCCGGCTGGTACGACGCCAGTGAAACGGGCGCCGCTCAGCAGTTCGTCGCCGTCGGCCTTCACGGTAACGTCTTCCCGGCCGTGGTTGATGGCGAACAGGAAGCTGCTTCCGTCAGCGGCGCGCCGCCGGACAAGTTCGACGCCGGAAGGCACCTCGGTCACGGCAGTCACGCCTGCTTCTTCCACGAGTCGGGCGGTGAGCGAGTCGATGCCATCGGCGTCGGGAAGCGTGGACAGGTACCAAGCTGAACCGGTGCCGACGGGGCGCCGGGTCAGGGCCGGGACGCCGTGGAGCGGGTAGCCGGTGAAGGTTGCGAGAACCTCCGTGCCCTCAGCTGCGTGTACGTGCTCGCTCCACACGGATCCTGCAGTTCCGGGTTCAAATACTGTTCCGTCGCTCAACGTGACCGACGTGCCGGGGAAGAGCGGGTGGAATTCCTCGCTTCGTACCCCCAATAGTTCGCGGAAGGCGCCCGGGTAGCCGCCAAGCCGCACGTGGTCCCGCTCGTCCACGATGCCACTGAAGTAGCTGATGAGCACCGTGGCACCGACCTCAGCCGCGGCAGCAATCGAGGTAGCCGCGGTGTCCGTCACGGAGTACAAAGTGCACACCAAAATGAGGTCATAGCCGGACAGATCAGACGACGGGTGCACGAAGTCCGCAGTGATCCCGCGCAGGTACAAGGAGCGGTGGAAGGCGCGCATGGCATCGAGGTATTTCAGCGAGTTGTTCGGGTGCGAATCCAACTCCGAGGCCCACCAGGCTTCGTAATCGAACACGATCGCAACGCGGGATTCCACACGGGAGCCCTTGACGGGTTCCAGTTTGGACAAAGCATCACCGAGATCCACCACGTTCCGCCACACCTGGGTGTCCCGTCCGCCGTGGGGAACCATGGCCGAGTGGAACTTCTCCGAGCCGGCCTTGCTTTGCCGCCACTGGAAGAACATGACGGCATCGGCGCCGCGGGCTACGTGGGTCAGCGAGTTGCGGAGCATTTCGCCGGGCATCTTGGGCTGGTTGTGCGGCTGCCAGTTGACCGCCGACGTCGAATGTTCCATGAGGATCCACGGCTCGCCGCCAGCCACCCCGCGCGTGAGGTCGGCGCTGAAAGCGAGCTCGATTTCGCGCTCCGGGTCCGCGGCCACGAGGTAGTGGTCGTTGGCGATCACGTCCATGTCCTTGGACCAATCGAAGTAGTCCAAGGCCTTGGTGGCGCTGGAGACCATGAAGTTGGTGGTCGCCGGGATGTTGGGCGTGACCTCGCGGATGACGGCCAGCAACTCGCGGTAGTAGTCGATGAAGACCCAGGAGTTGAAGCGCGCGAAGTCCAGCTGCTGCCCGGGATTGAGGGTGGTGGGCGCGGATCCCGGTGGGATGATCTCGTCGAAGGACGCGTAGTGCTGCGACCAAAACGCGGTTCCCCATGACTCGTTGAGGGCTTCGATGGAGCCGTATCGCCGTTCCAGCCATGCCCGGAAGGCGGCGGCGTCCTCCTTGCCGTGGAACTCACCAACGTGGCAGCCAAGCTCGTTGTCCACGTGCCAGAGAGCCAGGGCCGGGTGATTTTTGTATCGTTCGGCGAGCACGCGGGTCATGGCGGTGGCGTACCTGCGGTACACGGAAGACGACGGCGTGTAGTGGCGTCGTGAGCCCCGCTCCAGCCTGATTCCTTCCGCGGTGACGGGGAGAATCTCAGGGTACTTGCGGGCCAGCCAAGCAGGAGGAGAAGCAGTGGCTGTTGCCAAGGCCACCTTGATCCCGGCCCCGTGAAGGTTGTCCATGACATCGTCCAACCACCCAAAATCGTAGTTTCCTTCCGTGGGCTCCAGGAGGCCCCAGGAGAAAATGCCGACGCTCAGGAAGTTCACGCCGGCTTCCTTCATGAGCGCGATGTCCTCGAGCCGGATGTCTTCCGGCCACTGCTCAGGGTTGTAATCGCCGCCATAAGCAAGTCCGTCGATGCTGTTCCAGACGGATGGACTGATGGGGATTTCGGGGGAGGTCAAGGGGACTCCTTCGTCAGGTTGGCCGAGCTGGTACTCATGGTACGGAGTTATGACTGCAGTGTTTGGGTAAAAACATGTTCATTGGAAAACGCTTGCCCAGATTACCAATTAGAGATATTGTATCGATTCAGAACGAGTGTAAGCGAGATCACTGCCACGTTGTAAAGAACTCGGAAGCTTGCACCAACTGAGCAAGGAGGCTCTCATGATCGATAGAAGGAAATTCCTCACCACGGTGGCTCTCGGCACTGCATCTGCCGCGTTCCTCTCCGCTTGTGGCCAGTCCTCGACCGCGGGACAGACGGGCTCCGCGGAGAACCCCGTCACCATCAACTACACCTGGTGGGGCAATGACGACCGAGCAGAGCGTACCCGCAAGGCGATTGCCCTGTTCGAGTCCAAGAACCCGGACATCAAGGTGAACGGCAACTTCACTGACTTCGCCGGATACTGGCAGAAGCGCGCAACAGAGGCAGCCGGTGGCGGCTTGCCGGACGTCATGCAGTGGGACCTTTCCTACCTGCGGGACTACGGTCAGCGGAACCAGCTGCTTGACCTCAGCACCGTAAAAATCAACACGGACGCCTTCGATAAGTCCCTCCTCCCTTCGGGGCAGATCCGAGGCAAGACCTACGGCATCCCCACCAGCACCAACGCCTTCGCGGTTTACTACGATCCCGCCAAGCTCCAGAGCCTGGGCGTTGCCGAGCCGGATGGACAGTGGACTTACAAGGAGTTCAACGCGTTCATGCTCGAGGTAGGACAAAAGGGCAACGGAGCGTTCTACGGCGGCACCGATTACACCGGTGTGTGGTGGATGTTCAACATCTGGCTGCGCCAGAACAACATCCAGGCATTCACGGACGAGGGCAAGCTGGGCTTTACCAAGGACGACCTTAAGAAGTGGTGGAATACCACAGCCGAGCTCCGCGGCACCCCCGCCCTCGTTCCTGAAGAGCGGGTCACCCAGCTCGCCCCCAAGTCCGCCATGGGTTCCAATGTCACTGCCAGTGAAGTCACGTGGGACAACTTCATGGCCGGCTACCTGGGCGACAGTGGTGCGAAGGAACTCAAGCTGGTGCCGGTCCCGTCGGATGATCCGGACAACCTGGGCCTGTTCCTCAAGCCATCCATGCTCATGGTTGCCAGCGCCAAGACCAAATACAAGGATGCTGCTGCCCGCTTCATCGACTTTATGGTCAACGATCCCGAGGTTGGCCAGATCTTCAAGACCTCCCGCGGTGTGCCGGCGTCGAAGACCCAGCGCGACGGCACCACCTTCGAAGGCACTGACAAGCTGGTGGTGGACTACGAGAAGTCCATCGAGAAGTACCTCAAGGACGCCCCCGAGCCCCCCATCGTCGGTTTCGGCACGCTTGAAGCCTCCTTCAAGCGGGTCAGCTCCGAACTGAACTACGGCAAACTGACCCTGGACGGCGCAGCCGATGCCTGGTTCAAGGAAGCCGAAGACCTCATCAAGCAGAACGCCTGACCAGACCCTGCGTCTGATCCAGGCCTTCCCAACTGACGGACTGATCTCGTGACTCAAAGCCCAACCCTGAGCAGGCGCTCGTCGTCGTCCGCCTCCCCGCAGCCGCGTAAGTCGCGGCGGCGGGGCGCGGATGCCCGCGCCGGCTACACCTTCCTGTTGCCCTGGCTGCTGGGATTCATCGCCCTGACCGTAGGCCCGATGATTTCCTCGCTGTACCTCTCCTTTACCAACTACAACCTCTTCGAAGCTCCCAAGTGGATCGGCCTGGACAACTACACCACCCTCTTCCAGGACGAGCGTTTCCTGCAGTCGGTGGGCGTGACCCTGAACTACGTCATCTTCGGTACCCCGCTGAAACTCGCCGCCGCTTTGGCGATCGCCATGTTGCTCAACAGCAAGCGCAAGGGCCAGGGCTTCTACCGGTCCGCGTTCTACGCGCCGTCCCTGATTGGCGCGTCCGTGTCCATCGCCATCGTCTGGAAGGCGATGTTCGGCGACTCCGGTCCCGTGGACCAGGGCCTGTCCTTCTTCGGCATCAACCTCGGCGGTTGGGTGGGCAACCCTTCCATGACCATGCCCATGATGATCCTGCTGACCGTGTGGCAGTTCGGCGCCCCCATGGTGATCTTCCTGGCGGGCCTCAAGCAGATCCCGGCGGACCTCTATGAAGCAGCCTCGATGGACGGTGCCGGTCCGGTGCGGAAGTTCATGAACATCACCTGGCCCATGCTTTCCCCGGTGATCTTCTTCAACCTGCTGATGGAAACCATCCACGCATTCCAGATCTTCGCCTCGGCCTACATCATCTCCAACGGTGAAGGCGGCCCGGCAGGTTCCACCCTCTTCTACACCCTCTACCTGTACTTGCGCGGTTTCAGCGACTTCCGGATGGGCTACGCCTCGGCAATGGCCTGGCTCCTGGTGATCGTGGTCGGAATCATCACGCTGATCTTCTTCAAAACCTCCAAGTCCTGGGTCCACTACAGCGGTGATTCGAAATGACAACCATGGCAACACCCACCCAGAACCAGCCAGCACAGCCCACGGCGTCGGCACCGGTGTACAACCCCAAATCCGAATCCACCACGGCCAAGCGCATCAAGAGCACCATCTTCCACATTGTTGCCTTGGCACTGGTGGCGATGGTCCTCTACCCGGCCATCTGGATGATCTCCGCGTCCTTCAAACCGAACTCCGAGATCGGCGGCGCCAACAACGCGCTGTGGTCGAACAACTTCAGCTTCGACAACTTCGTCACGGCCATGGAAGGAATCGGCGGCGTCTCCACGCTGACGTTCTTCACCAACTCGTTGATCCTGGCCGTCGGTGCCGTAGTGGGAACGGTCCTCTCGGCGTCCATTTCCGCCTACGCCTTCGCCCGGATCAACTTCCCCGGCCGAGGCCTGTTCTTCGGCATGATGATCGCCACCCTGCTCCTGCCGTTCCACGTGGTGATCATCCCGCAGTACATCGTGTTCCAGCAGCTGGGCCTGGTGGACACGTACGTGCCGCTGCTGATCGGCAAGTTCCTTGCCGCGGACGCGTTCTTCGTCTTCCTGATGGTCCAGTTCATGCGCGGCCTCCCGGCTGAACTCGACGAAGCAGCCCGCATCGACGGCGCAGGTCACGTGCGGATCTTCGGATCCATCATGCTCCCGCTGATGAAGCCGGCCCTGATTTCCACCTCCATTTTCTCCTTTATCTGGAGCTGGAACGACTTCCTGGGCCCGCTGCTCTACCTCAACACCCCCGAAAAATACCCGCTGCCCCTCGCGCTACGGCTCTTCGTCGACCAGACCCAGAGCTCGGACTACGGTGCCATGATCGCCATGTCCGTCCTGGCGCTCCTGCCTGTGCTGGTCTTCTTCCTGGTGTTCCAGCGCTACATCGTCGAAGGCGTTTCGACGCAGGGCCTGAAGGGCTAAGGACAACGAGAATGAGCACTATGAACGCCACAGGCAAGTCTTCGGGAAATCCCGGGATTCCGGTAAACCGCTTTGCCCTCTTCGCCGAGACCATCCTGGCGGGAGTCATCGTGCTCCTCCTCTCCGTCCCCTTGGTGACGGCGCCGGCTGCCTATGCGGCCGGCGTCGCGCACCTGGAAAGGCACCTCAGCGGGAGGGACGATTCCCTCCAGAGCCTGTGGGGGAATTTCCGCCGTGCGCTTCCCGGCAGTTGGAAGATGGGAATCACGACGGCGGTAGCCGCCGTCGTGATTGTCCTTAACCTTTTGCTCGCCCTGGTGGGTCAACTGCCCGGCAGGGCGGTGATCCTGCCCGCTACGCTGATTTTGGCTGCAGCGGGCGCAGTGCTCTTTCTACGGATCGCCGCCAACTGGAGCGGCGGTGTCAACTGTAGTGGCGATGCTGATGAGCAACCCGCCGAGGTTCCCGGTCAGCAGCGGTGGGCGCTTGCCTCTTCGCAAGCCAAGGCTGATGTACTGCGCGACTGGACCGGCTCGCTGCTGTTGCTTGCCGCAGTTTTTATGACAGTTGTCTTCGTTTGGATGCTGCAGGCACTGTTCGTCATCGTTCCCGGGACCCTGGTCCTGGCTGCAGCTGCCATCAAAATTCGCTCCCGCCGTTGAGATCCAACCCAACCCGCTGAATCGAGCAGAACACTCCGTGTCGCCGCGCCCGTTCCCACTGCGCCCCAAATCAACCACGCCCCGTGCCCGCTCCACGGAAAGCTGGCACTACCCCCTAAGGCACCACAACTACCGGATCTTCGTCACCCTCTCTCTGGTAGGCAGCGGCGGCGTCTGGATGCAGCGGCTCGCCCAGGACTGGCTGGTGCTGCAGCTCACGGGCAGTCCGGCTGCAGTAGGCCTCGCCGTTGCGCTGCAGTTCCTGCCCATGCTGGTAGTGGGTCCCATCAGCGGCGTGCTGGTGGACCTTTTCCCCAAACGGCGCATCCTCCTGGTCTGCCAGTCCGTCGCCGCGTTGCTGGCTGCCGGGCTTGCCGTCTGGAACGCCCTGGGAGGCACTGACGTCTGGGTGGTCTACGCATCCTGTATTGCGTTGGGCATCACCAGCGCAATCGACGGACCTGCCAGGCAGGTGTTCGTCAATGAAGTGGTGGGCGACGAAGGACTGCCCGCAGCCATCGGATTGAACAGTGCGATCGGCCAGATGGGAGCAATGGCCGGCCCGGCACTGGCAGGGGTGGTCATTGCCCAAGCGGGTCCGGCGGCGGCCTTCGCCGCCAACGCCTTGATTGGCGTATCGGTCCTGGTCATGATCGCGTCCATCAGGCCGGGGGAGCTGCACCATCCTCTGGAAGCGCCTGATCCCACCGCCCGGAAAGGACAGATCCTCGCCGGTTTCCGCTTCGTCCGAGCACGCCCACCCCTGCTGTTGACCATGCTGCTCGCGGGTTTGTTGGGTGCCTTCGGCATGAACGGGCCCGTAGTCCTCGCAGCGTTCGCGGACGGAGTGTGGCATAGCGGACCGGCCGGCTTTGGGCTCTTTAACACCGTCAGCGCTTTGGGAGCTCTAGCCGGGGCGTTGGTGGCAACACGGATCAAGCGCTTTGGCCGGAAGGGGATCGTTGCCAGCGCCGGGCTCTTCGGGCTAACGCAAGCCCTCGCTGCGTTGATGCCCACGCAAGAGTGCTTCGTGGTGATGCTCATAGTTGTGGGCTTCATGACCCTGGTGTTCCTCACGAGTGCAGCCACCGCAGTGCAGCTTGAGGCGGGGGCCAGCGTGCGCGGCAGGGTCCTGGCGCTGTACTTCCCGCTCTTGCTGGGCGGTCATGCCTTGGGTGGCTTGCTGGCCGGGTGGCTCACGGAGGACTTCGGCGTCCGGACAGGGCTTGTGGTCACGGGAGCGCTGGGCATGGTGTCCGCGGCGGTGATTGGCTTCCTGCTCTGGCGCTATTCGGTGGGCCGCCGCGTCTAGCCTGCTTTCGTACGAGCCCGCCACGGATCCCGCCCTTGTCCGCCGTCCCCGCAGTTGATCGGTGAGGAGCGCGGACAAGGGCGCGAGCCTACCTTCCGGCGCGGCCCACCAAAGCCTCGATCTCCGCCACTTCCAGGATTCCGTCGCTGATCCACACAGTGTTCGTGCGGGTGAGGCAGTCGCCTGCCGCCAGTTCCACCGCAGCATCCCACGCCAGTGCAGAACCGACCGCCGGGTAGTCGCTGCACCGCACGAACCAGGGGTCCGCCGATTCGGAAGGTGCGCCAAACACCAAGGTGGCAGGGCCGCCGTCGAACTCTCCCGTCCAAGCCAGCCACGGCGCCACGGAACCGTGGACTGACGGCTCGCCCTCGGCTGTGGAGGAGAAGACGCGCGAGGAAGCATTGGCAGGAAGGCGCCAGAAGAAGCCGCCGTAGCCGCTGCCGGCAGCGCCGTGGGAGCCGGGGCTGCCCAGGGAAACGTCCACGACGGCGGTGAGCCGGGTCTGGATCCCGAGTCGCCATGTGCGCGCATTCAAGAGAGTGCGGCTCAGGGAGCGCCGCTCGTTCAGGACGAGGCTGCCGTCGGATGCGAGCCAGTTGAGGTCCAGCGTGGTGGCGTCTCTTTCCCGGGAGACATTCACGGTCTCGATCCTGCCGTGGTCCTTCAAATCCAGGTACTTTCCGGCCGTCCTGCGGTAGCTGCGACCGCCCCAGAAGTTGCTCCCGTTGACGTCTTGCAGTGCGAAGCCCGCACCCAGGTGCCACACGTGGTCTGAGGGCAGGTGGTCCGTGAGCACGATGCCGGCTGGTGTGGTCACCGGGTGCAAGTAGGGCCGCGGGGAGAGCTCGGGCTCGAGGTTGCTTCCTGAGCGGAGGACTGCGGTGGGAGTCGCGTGGTCGTCGGTCGGACCGGCATAGGCGGCGGTGGCATCGGTCGGGCCGGCCTCGGCGGGGGGAGAGAAGAGTGCCTCGGCGCCTGCGGTGATCGGCCGCGCCCAAGGAAGCCCCAGTTCGGAGAAGGTGGCGTGGGCTCGGGTGGCGCGTTCCAGGATGTCCTCGATGTTCGGGATCACCGCATGGGCTTGCTCGCCCGTTCCTACCCATTCGACGCATTCTCCGGGAATCAACGCGGGTGCCTCGGCTGTGCGGATAGCTTCCAAAACGCGCATGAAAGCGCCGCTGTGATCGAGAGGGCTCAACAGCGGCGTGCCCTCGGACAGGTGCTGGAGAAGGTTCTCCGTGAGGTCGTCCCGTCCGAACGTGTGGGAGGTTTCGCCTGCTTCAGTGCGGACGGTTACACGGTCTTCTGTGTAGTGGAAGACCGCTGTACCTTCTGTTCCGTGGAGTGTGACGTAGGGTTCCACGGATTCTGTGGCGCAGAGGGTGAGGGCGCACGTGATGGGCAAACCGTTGATGGTGCGCAAGCGGATCACTGAAGTGTCGTCCGCTTCGATAGCGTTCGCGCGGTAGAGATCCGTTTCCACTGTCGCGAGGTCTTTCGCTGCCCGTGCTCCGGCGATGCGGAGCGCCGTGGCGATTGCATGGGCCAAAGGGTTGGTGGCGACGCCATCCACCACATCCACGCCGTCGAGGCTGCGTTTGCCTGCCCAGCGGGAGCGCTTGTAGTAGGCGCGATCCCGGACCCAACGGCCGGTAGCAGAAAGCCCCTTCAGGTTGCCGATGCTTGGCAGCTCTTCCGTGGCTTCACCGCCCGCCAACTTTTCCAAGGCTGCGAGGGCGTGGGATCCGAGGCTTTGGAAACCGATTTGGACACTTCGGCCAGCCTGCTCCGCCGCTTCCTGGAGGCGGAGGAAGTCGCTCATTGAGGCAACCGGGGGCTTCTCCAAATACAGATCTGCCTTGGCGGCGAGCGCAGATAGGGCTAACGGAGCATGGGTCTGAATGGGGGTTGCCACGATGATGACATCCGGACGATGCTCGCCGGCCAACAGCTCGTCCAGGTTCGCGTGGACGGCTGTGGTCGCGGGCAGGTCTCCGGGTGCCGGGGGATTCGGGTCGGCCACGGCGACGAGGTCCACTTTGTCTTGGCTGCTGAGCCGTTCGAGGTTGCGCAAGTGGTGTGTGCCGAAGCCGTGAACCCCCACGAGGGCGATCCGGGCAGGGGTGGTACCGGTGGCAGCGGCAGTCGCGAAGGGTGTTGGACTGCTGGCGGACTGGGTGTCCATGGCTCTCCTAGGCTGGCGCGGCAACGATGGCGCGTGACGCCGTCGTCTGGGTCTTCACAAAAGTGTTCGGGCGGGATTAGGCTACACCTCAGCAAGCGCTTTCCCGCGATCGACTTTGTCCAGCTTAGCTCGATCGCCCCAAAAATGTAACGATTCAAGCTGGCGCAAAGTGTTGGTTCGAGATGACGTAGGATGTCCTCTAGTGGGCGCAACAACCCGCAGCCCAGCCTGAATCAGCCCAGTCAGACCCACCTGAACCGGAATGGACCATGCCCCTCTTTGACCTTCCCCTTGATCAGCTCCGCGACTACACCTCCGCTGCACAGGCCCCAAGCGACTTCGAGGAATTCTGGGACCGCACCATCGGAGATGCCTGCGCGCTCGCGCTGGATGCGGTGTTTGAGCCAGTGGACAACTACCTCAGCGTGATCAACACCTTCGATGTCACCTTCTCCGGTTTCGGGGGAGACCGCATCAAGGGCTGGCTGCACTTACCTGCGCAACTCGAGCCGGGGGAGCAACTTCCCGTGGTTGTGGAGTACATCGGCTACTCCGGTGGCAGGGGACTGGTCAACCAGAACACCCGGTGGGCGCAGGCAGGCTACGCGCACTTCATCATGGACACCCGCGGACAGGGGTACGGTGGCGTTTCCGGAGACACCCCGGATCCGCACCCCTCTGCCGGTGGCGTGAACTACGCAGGCCTTATGACCCGAGGCGCCGATCACCAGGACAACTACTACTTCCGACGGGTCTACGTGGACGCTTTCCGCGCGGTAGAAGCGGCACAGAACCATCCCGCCGTCGACCCTTCCAAGGTTGTGCTGACCGGCGTTAGCCAGGGTGGCGGCCTCACTGTTGCTGCTGCCGGGCTGACGGCTGGAAGGCTCGACGGCGTTATCGCCGCGCTGCCGGACGTCCCGTTCCTGCAGGACTTCCCTCGCGCGATCGACATCACGCCCCGTGGCCCGTACCCCGAGATCGCAGGATTCCTGGGCCGGCACCGCGAAAAGTATGAGCCCATGTTGGCGGTCTTAAACTACTTCGACGGCGTCCACCTGGGCCGCGCGGCCACGGTTCCTGCGCTGTTCTCCGCTGCGCAAATGGACGATATCTGCCCTCCGTCAACAGTGTTCGCGAGCTTCAACAACTACGGCACTGGCTCTCGCGGACACGGGAGTGCGCCTGAAAAGGACATGGAGGTGTACCGCTTCAACAACCACGAAGGCGGGCAGGAACACCACTGGATCAAGCAGCTGCAGTTCCTGCGCAAACTCCTGTCATCTTGATGGACTCGATTTGCCTGCTGTGAAGAACCGCGGTTATGGTGTGGCTATGACTAAGCGTTGGTATGCGTATTTTTCGTTGGCTCTGGAGGGGCCCGCGTCTAACTGACACGCATCCAACTTTCCTTCAGAGCCAACAGGGCAGAGATTATTCTCTGCCCTTCGCCATATCCGGCGGGTTCTGAAAAGGGGCCCGCTCCGCATCCCGGAACAGGACCCAGAAATGACCAGCATCGCCGCAGAATCCCCCGAATCGCTAGACTCCGCTGAATCCGGAGCCGCCGCCCAGCCCGCTACCTCCAACCTGCGGGTTGCCCGATTCGAGCCGCTTCCGGCCCCGCAGGACCTCATCGCCGAGTTGCCGCTGGACGGCCGCTCAGCTGCCGTCGTCGACCGTGGCCGCGACCAGGTCCGCGCCATTTTGGACGGCGTGGACGATCGCCTCCTGGTGATCGTCGGCCCGTGCTCCATCCACGATCCCAAAGCCGGCCTCGAATACGCCCGCCGGTTGGTCAGCCAGGCCGAGAAACACAAAGAGGACCTGCTGATCGTCATGCGGACCTACTTCGAAAAGCCGCGCACCACCGTTGGTTGGAAGGGCCTCATCAACGATCCCCACCTGGATGGCAGCCATGACATCGCCGCCGGATTGCTGGCGGCCAGGGGATTCCTGAAGCAGGTCACCGCGTTGGGCCTGCCCACTGCTACCGAATTCCTGGAGCCCATCAGCCCGCAGTACATGGCAGACCTCGTCTCCTGGGGCGCGATCGGCGCGCGCACCACCGAGAGCCAGATCCATCGCCAGCTCGCGTCCGGGCTGTCCATGCCCATCGGCTTCAAGAATGGAACCGACGGCGATCTGCAGGTTGCCATTGACGCTTGCGGTGCCTCTGCCGCTGAGCAGGCCTTCCTGGGAATCGACGACGACGGCCGCGCGGCTCTCGTGGCCACCTCAGGAAACCCGGACACCCATGTGATCCTCCGCGGCGGCCGCAAGGGACCCAACTACTCCGCTGCCGATGTGGCAGCTGCGTCATCCAAGCTTGCAGCGAAAGGGCTGAACCCGCGCTTGATCGTGGATGCCAGCCACGCCAACAGCGGCAAGAGCCATCACCGTCAGGCGGAAGTTGCCTTGGAAATCGGTGCCCAGCTCGAAGCGGGGGAGACCTCACCAATTGCAGGCGTCATGCTGGAGAGCTTCCTCGTGGGAGGGGCGCAGAACTTGGATGTGGCCAAGCAGCTCGCGGGGGAGCAGGAGCTTGTTTACGGACAGAGCGTCACGGATGCCTGCATGGAATGGGATGTTACGGCTTCGGTCTTGGAGCAGCTCGCAGCGTCGGCACGGAAGCGTCGTGCGGTGGTTGCGGCGTAGATCCCGCAGCCGCGGGTGAGGTTGTCCCCAAGTTACTGGAGGCTCTTTCACATTGGCACCATCAGCCTCTAGAGTATCTAGCACATGGTTGTTTGATGGCTCAGCATCGGCACACCGTTCCACTGGGGGTGTCCTACTGTCTGAGAGCAAAGGAATATGGGAAATGTCCGCGGAGACTAACTTCTCGAATGCGCGTTTCATGACGGTGGCCGAAGTGGCCGACGTCCTGCGTGTTTCCAAAATGACCGTGTATCGCCTGGTCCACTCAGGGGAAATGCCCGCCGTAAGGTTCGGCCGTTCCTTCCGGGTTCCTGAAGAGGCTGTTGCCCAGTACCTCAAAGGTGCCGTGGTGGACGGTCAATCCGAGACCGCCTGAGGCCTACCGGGGTCCGTCCCGCGGACCGTGGTCATGGGGTGCCCCTTTGAAGCGGTACTCTGTTAAGGAACGTTTTACGTCAATGTAAGAATCTGTCAGTTGTACTTGTCTGCTTCCGCGGATCTGTTCCAACAGACAGGAACTTCTAGTTTGTAAGGAACTTTCGTGGGTTCAGTTATTAAGAAGCGCCGCAAGCGTATGGCCAAGAAGAAGCACCGCAAGCTGCTTCGCAAGACTCGCCACCAGCGCCGCAATAAGAAGTAGAGATACTTCATCAAGCGTGAATGCCCGTTACCTCTCGAGGTGGCGGGCATTTTTGCATCCGGACGCTCGCTCACGTCCCTCGGGTTTGGTGTGGATGCTCGCTCATGTCCCTCGGGTTTGGTGGGGATGCTCGCTCATGTCCCTCGGGTTTGGTGTGGATGCTCGCTCATGTCCCTCGGGTTTGGTGTGGATGCTCGCTCACGTCCCTCGGGTTTGGTGTGGATGCTCGCTCATGTCCCTCGGGTTTGGTGTGGATGCTCGCTCACGTCCCTCGTGAAAAGCCCGCACTGACCGCGGGATCCTGCCACGCCGATCGCAGAGCGCTTTTGATCTTCTGCGTAGCCGACGAAAAGTTGTCCGCCAAGTCATTCTTGCCAAACTTGAGGACCGTCCAGCCTGCTGCTTCAAATGCTTTGTCGCGCCGCCGATCGCTGAATATTTGTTCCCGCTCGAGGTGATGACCGCCGTCGTACTGTAGCGCTACTCGCCGAACACGAAAGCCCAGGTCCGCGGACGGGGAGAACGGATCATTCTGTCGGAGCTGCACCTGCAGTTCCGGTTCAGGAATTCCTGCGTCCAGCATCGCCAAGCGGAGCAGCGACTCAGGTGCGGAATCGGCGCCCACTCGCATGAGGTCGAGTGCTTCTCTTGCCCGAACTACGCCCTGCAGATTCTTGTGTCTGTCCACCAATTTGCGAAGGGCTTCAAGTGTAGTGAGGGCGGTCTCGCGTTCTTCGAACTCCGGCCTGGGAGTGCGAATGAGTTGGTCGCCCATGCAGACGAGGTCGGGAACCGGCAGGCGTCGTGCGAGATCCAACCAGGTCCGCGAACGCGTGCTCATCCAGATGCCTTGGACATACTCAATCTCATCCTCGGAGGCTACTACCGTGTGTCCGATCACTCCTTTGCGCCGAACTGACGGCAGGTGCCTGGGCTTGCTGAGGTGCAATTCGTTGGAATCTGATAACCAGGGCGGGAGAAATGTCTCATGTAGCCGGGCGGCGGTTACATGGGAGATCCATGCCCCGGGAGTTGCAGCTGACAGTGATCTTGCAGCCGCGGACAGCTCGAAATCCCAATCGGAAGGCCGATAAAGACCACGGCTAACCCCGTCGATTTTGGCGCGATTCCATAAGTGGGACCGCTTAAGTCCCTCAGTCTCGGCCTCGTCGAGAGTGAAGGGTGCAGCGGTCAGTCGGGGAGGAAGCGGTGCGGCATTCTGCATACCGGCATTCTTGCCCAGAAACCCTTGAGCCGTCGGAAGTTATCCACAGGCTAGTCAAGGTGCTCGAGGGATGTGAGAGAAGGTTGGGTTCAAGCCCGAGGTATGTGAGAGAAGGTTGGGTTCAAGCCCGAGGGATGTGAGAGAGCGTTAGATGCGGGGGCCGCGGAACTTTGAGAATCCGCGCCACAAGCCATACACGGCTCCGCCGACGGTCGCGGCTTTGAGGCCAAGCGTTGCCGCGCGGCGTCCGGAGCGGAAATCGTAAACGGGCCAATTGTTCTCACGAGCGTGCCGCCGAAGCTTCGCATCGGGGTTGATCACCACGGGGTGACCCACCATGGTGAGCAAAGGAATGTCGTTTGCGGAGTCGCTGTAGGCCCAGCAATGGTCCAGATCCAATCCGTCGCGATCGGCAACGAGTTGGACAGCGATAGCCTTTGCAGGTCCGTGGAGGATGTCGCCAACCAACTTCCCCGTGTAGACGCCTTCGTCCACCTCTCCGACGGTGCCCAAGGCCCCGGTCAGACCGAGTCGCGTGGAAATGACAGTGGCCACCTCAATGGGCGTAGCAGTCACGAGCCACACCTTCCGGCCGACCCGAAGGTGCTGTTCTGCCAGCGCCTTGGTGCCCGGCCAGATCCGCGACTCGATCATCTCGTCATAGACCTCTTCGCCCAACGCCTTGATGTCGTCTACGGTGATGCCGGCAGCAAGGGTCAGCGCGGAGTCGCGTACAGAGTGGACGTCCTCCATGTTTTCGCCGCGCATGACGAACTTGAACTGCTTCCAAGCGAAACCGGCGGCCTGGGAAAGAGTGAACGCTTTGCGTTCGTACATTTTGCGCGCCACGTGGAAGAGGCTTGCACCCTTCATCAACGTATTGTCGACGTCGAAGAAAGCGGCTTCGCCAGCGTGCTTCCGCGTGAGATCCTGTTGCGCCGCGTCCTTCTGCGCGGTGTTTTGCACCAAGGCATCTGCGACCACGGCGGCGTTCTTCTCCTCGGGCATGCCTTGAGTCTAGTCAATCGGCGGGCGCCGGGGTTGAGGACGCACGAAGGTGTCACCGAAGGGGGTGGGACGTGAGAGATGGTTGGTGGGAAGGGGGTGGGATGTGAGAGATGGTTGGTGGGAAGGGGGTGGGATGTGAGAGAGCGTCGGGGCGGTTACCTTTGAGACATGGCTATTCCCGACGTCGTACTCCTTACCAAAGCTGACTGCCACCTCTGCACGGAAGCGCGTGCCGCCGTCGAGCGTGTGACGAAAAGCCTCGGCGTGCAGTGGACTGAGCAGAAGATCGACGGCGACCCCCAACTCCAGGAGCGCTTCGCAGAGGAGATTCCTGTGGTGCTGGTGGATGGTATTCAGCGGGATTTTTGGAAGATCGACGAGGAACGGCTCACCCGCACACTGAAGAAAGTCCTGGAAGGCTGAGGGTGGGGTTACCCGCAGGTAATGGCTTTTGTTGAGTCCCGCCGAGGGTCATAGAGTGGAACAACAAAGCGACGCAATGGAGAATACCGTGACTGCGCTGGAACCGTCCCCGGACGCACCAACCGGGGACAACGAACCTGCCACCAAGCAGATCCCGCCCGCGGCTGTGGCCCGGATGACTCTCTATTTGCGCGCGCTCAACTCTCTTTTGGCCGAAGGCGTGGAACGCGTTTCCTCGGAAGCCTTGGCAGAGGCATCGGGCGTCAGTTCATCTACGCTCCGCAAAGACCTCTCCTACGTGGGCTCTTACGGGACCCGGGGTGTTGGCTATGAGGTCCAGTACTTGAGCCGGCACATAGCCGCTGCACTTGGCCTGACCCACGACTGGAAGGTCGCGATTGTGGGCGCCGGTAACCTCGGCAAAGCCCTTGCACGGTATGGCGGCTTCGAGTCCCGGGGCTTCGACGTTGTGGCCATCTTTGACGCCGATCCCATGGTGATCGGCAACGAGGTGGGCTGGTTGCGGGTGAGTGATTCGGCCGAGCTGGAGCGCGTGCTGGAACGCACCCATACCAACATGGTGGTGCTTGCGCTACCTGCAACCGTGGCCCAGGCTGTGTGCGACCGCGTCATTGCTGCCGGCATACGGAGCATCCTGAGCTTCGCCCCGGTGCTCCTGCAGGTTCCCCCGCACGTCAACCTTCGCAAGGTGGATATGGCAACCGAGCTCCAGATCCTGGCCTACCATGCACAACGGGCGCAGACTCCGGGCCAGGCTGTTTAGCCTTCGCCGGGTCCGCGCCCGCGTTTAATACTTGGAAGCGTGAGGGTTTAGCGACCGTAGGGGTTCTGGTACGGGTTTCCGAAAGGCTGGGCCTTACGGAAGTACGGAGCCGACGCCGGCAGGTACAGCATGACGATCGCGGCAACGCCCAGCAGGATCACGATGAGCTGCATGATGCCGTAGGTTGCGCCGAACTGGAACAGGCCGGTGAGGCCCAGAACAGAGATGGCAGCGAACACGGTGCCAAGGATCCTGGCCCAGTTCTTGCCTTTCCGGACGGGGAAGGCGACCAGCGCGTAGAGCCCCAATGAGAAGATGGCACCGACGATGGCGCCCACTGCGATAGCGCCGCGCATCCCCTCAATGGATTCGGCAGGGAACTCAGTTCCCTGTTGTGCGGCCTGCTGGTTCATCACATTGATGAAGGCATCGGCTCCGGTGGTGGCCAAGAGAAGCGAGCTGATGGCAGACAGGATGCCTGCCGCAATGATCATCCAGAACGCGTAGTTGACCATCGGAGGGATAGTTGTGGGGCCGGGCTGCTGGCTGGGCCAGTTGTTGCCCTGGCCATACTGGGGAGCTCCGGGAGCCTGGCCATACGGGGAGGCCTGCTGACCGTACTGGGGTGCGGCGGGTGATTGCTGTCCGTACTGAGGCGCAGCAGGTTGACCATACTGAGGCGCGGCGGGGGACTGCTGCCCGTATTGAGGCGCGGCGGGCTGTCCGTACTGGGGTGCCGGAGGTTGCGGCGAGGATGGCTGGGAGCCGTGCTGCTCGGGTTTGTTGTCGTCGCCCGGATTTGAGGGCGGGTACGGAGGGTTGCTCATGGCATTCCTTTGCTTGTTCGACTGCTGGTGCGGCCGCCGGGATCAGCAAAATGACCCTGCCCCCAGCGTGGTTCTGGTACCACCGTACCTCCAGCGTCCGACACTGCAGATGATCACACGCAGGTATTTCAAGCTCACAGGAAAAATCATCATCACGGCTTACGCCTTCATGATGAAGGCCGCGGGATCCGAGAGGATCTGACCGCGGCCTTCAGTCTTGCCCTACCGCCGATATCGTACGACGACGGCAGTTGAGTCAGTGCTAAGCGTGGCCCTTCACAGTCTTGAACCAGAGCTGCGAATTGGGCAGCCACATCAATACAACGGCAACTGCGCTCACCAGGAAACCGAACCAGTTGCCGCCCAGGCCCATCCCTGAACCGCCCCCACTTGCCGCTCCGAAGATGGCCAGGAGCAAGGAAACGCCGGCCAGGATGGTCAAGGCGAGGCGTGCCCACTCCTTGCCTTCCTTCATCTTCATGGCGAGGATCACTTGGGCGGCGGCGACCGCCAAAGTGAGCAGGAGGAGGATCAGTGCGATGGCGGCGAATCCCGGAGCAAACGCGAACGCAGCGATGACGGCAAAGAAAGCGATGAGGCCAAACAGCAGGCCCAGGAGTCCGGAGATCACCCAAATGAAGTAGGAAACTTTCAACTCCGTCGGCAGGCCCTGGGTTTTGAACATTCCCGAGAAGCCGCCTTGAGGCATGACGTCGTTGAAATTGCGCGGTCCGTCAGTGGGCATTTCGAAGTGGAAACCTGACTGTCCGGGGGCAGGCTGGCTTTGTCCGGGCTGTGAGTATTGGCCCGGTTGCGACGGCGGCTGGTAACCCTGCGGGGGTTGGTAACCCTGGGGCGGTTGGTAGCCCTGCGGAGGCTGGTGACCCGCAGGAGGAACATTGCCGGGCTGCGGAGGCTGGGAGCCGGGCTGCTGTGGCTGTGGTGTTTCGTCTGGGGTACTCATGGCATCACTTTAGACCGCAGGTTGAGGGATGCATAGGAAATTCGGAGCCAACTCGCAGCTAAATACAGGCTGTTTGCCGAACAATTGCGGGGTGACTTCCCTCTACGCGAAACGGCGCCCCGCACAGCGTGAACTGTGCAGGGCGCCGTTTGGTGTTGCGGGGGCTACGCGGCGGCCGGTGCGATGAAGGCGAGCTCGAGGTTGATGACTACCTTGTCGCTGACCAGGACGCCACCGGCTTCGAGGACGGCGTTCCAGGTGAGGCCGAAGTCCTTGCGGCTGATCGTGGTTTCGCCGGAAACGCCGGCGCGGGTGTTGCCGAACGGATCCACGGCCACACCGTTGAATTCGGTCTCGATGGAAACTTCCTTGGTCACGCCCTTGATTGTGAGATCGCCCACGAGGTCGAAGCTGTTGCCGTTGGCCTTGACGTGGCGGGACACGAAGGTGATTTCCGGGAACTTCTCAACATCGAAGAAGTCTTCGCCCTTGACGTGGCCGTCGCGGTTCACGTCTCCGGAGTCGAAGCTGGCGGTCTGGATGGTGGCGGTGACCTTGGAGTCGGTCAGCGTTTCGCCAACTTCCAGGGTGGCAGCAGCATCCTTGAACTGGCCGCGGACCTTGCTGATGCCTGCGTGCCGGACGGTGAAGCCGATCTCGCTGTGGGAAGCGTCGAGGGTCCAGGTGCCGGTGGTGACGGAAGCGGGGAGAGTCATCATGGTGTTGCTCCTATATCGAGTGGTAGGTACTGCTTGCTTGCCTGGTCGAGCTCATTGCTTGAAGCGTCAACCGAGCTTCGTACCCAGTATAAACATGCATATGCATCTTTTATTCCAACTCCATGGAACATTTCGGGAAAACTTTGAGTTCTACTAGCGGTAGAAGATTTCGGATCGCCCCGCTTCTTTGAGAAACTGGTAAACATGCCCCAAGCAACTGTCCATCTGCTTCGCCATGGCGAGGTCCATAATCCCGACGCCGTCCTCTATGGCCGGCTGCCGGAATTCCACCTCTCCGAACGTGGCCGGGAGATGGCCCGGATGCTGGCGGACCACTTCGCTGCCCGCGTCAGCCAGGGTGCCAAGATCGTGCATTTGGTAGCCTCGCCGCTCACGCGCGCCCAGGAAACAGCTATGCCCACGGCCGAGGCACTGAACCTGGAGATCACCACCGAGCCGCGCATTATCGAAGCAGAGAACCACTTCGAGGGACTCCACCCCACTAAGAGCGAGTTCCTGAAGCCCAAACACTGGATCTACTTCCGGAATCCGTTGCGCCCTTCATGGGGCGAGCCCTACAAGGAACAAGCAGCCCGAGTCTTGGCCGCGGTCGAGGACGCGCGGGTGAAGGCAGTCGAATTGGGCGGCGACGGCGCGGAAGCCATTCTGGTCAGCCACCAACTTCCAATCTGGTCCACCAGGTTGACTGCCGAGGGCCGCCGGTTGGCCCACGATCCTCGTAAGCGCGAGTGCACCCTGACGTCGCTGACATCCCTGACACTCGATGACGACGGCAAGATCGTACGAGTTGAATACACCGAGCCCGCTGCCGTCCTGCTTCCCGGCGCGGCGAGCACCCCGGGAGCGTAGAAGCATGGACAACAATCTTTCGCGCCGCGGCGTGCTGACCGCCGGTGGTGTCCTCCTCGCAGGACTGACCATGGGCCTGTCCGCATGTGCCCAGGAAGACTCCCTTGCCAAGCAAGCTAAGGCCGGCGACAACAAGAACTACGTGGCAGGTGATGGTTCGGTGACGGAGTTCGCCAAGGCAGACCGTGCCGCACCCGTCGCGCTCAAAGGCACTCTCTTTAACGGACAGACGGTAAAGCCGGAGGATCTCCTGGGCAAAGTCACCGTCCTGAACTTCTGGTTTGCCGCCTGTGCTCCTTGCCGCATCGAAGCCCCCCAGCTTGAGGCCCTGCACTTGGACTTCAAGGATCAGGGTGTCCAGTTCTTCGGCGTCAACCTGCGCGACGAACAAGCCACCGCCGAGGCCTTCGACAAGACCTTCAACATCACCTACCCGAGCTTCAATGACAAGGATGGGGCAGTGCTGCTGTCCGTGTCCGGCATTGTGCCTCCTGGTGCAGTACCCACAACCCTGGTCCTGGACAAGGAAGGCAAGGTTGCCTCACGCGTCCTCGGCGAGATCGAGAAGAGCACCCTGAAAGCCCTCATCACCTCCGCAGTGGCCGAGTAGCACCCATGAACAGTCCCTTCGCCGAGACGATCCTCAACGGATCACTGCTGCTGGCTGTGCCAGTGGCACTGCTGGCCGGGCTGGTCTCGTTCCTTTCTCCCTGTGTGCTGCCGCTGGTCCCCGGTTACCTTGGCTACGTCACGGGCCTGACCGGCGTCGACCTCCAGAAGCAAAGGCGCGGCCGCATGCTGGCCGGTATTGGCTTGTTTGTCCTCGGGTTCTCCGTGATTTTTGTTCTCCTGGGCGGTGCCTTCGGGCAGTTGGGTACGTTGCTGACCGGCCCCCAAAACGCTTGGATCACCCAACTGTTGGGCATCCTGGTGATCATCATGGGCGTGGTGTTCATGGGCGGCTTCGGCTGGCTGCAGCGTGACGCGAAGATCCATGCCAAACCTCCGGCGGGCCTCTGGGGCGCACCGTTGCTGGGACTCACGTTCGGGCTGGGCTGGGCGCCCTGTATTGGTCCGACGTACTCCGCGGTACAGTTGCTGAGCCTGTCCGGTGGTTCATCGGCGGCCAAGGGAGCCCTCCTGGCATTCGTTTACAGCCTTGGCCTTGGCATTCCGTTCCTCCTGATTGCCCTGGCCGTGCGTCGGGGCATGGGAGTCATGTCCTTCTTCCGCAAGCACCGGCTGGCCATCCAGCGGATCGGCGGAGGCATCCTGATTTTGCTCGGCATCCTGATGGCCACCGGTGTGTGGGGAACCTGGGTGACCGAGTTGCAGTACTGGTTCCAAAACGACGTGAAGTTGCCAATCTGATGAGCGAGTCCGTGAAAGCCAAGAAGAAGTCACCAGCCGCTGAAAACACAGCGGAAGGAAAACTCCAGCAGGCCAAGTCCGAGGCAGCCCTGCCCGCGCTTGGTTTCAAGGGCATGCTCCGGTGGTCCTGGACCCAGCTGACCAGCATGCGCACGGCCCTTTTCCTGCTGCTCCTGCTTGCCGTTGGCGCTGTGCCGGGTTCCCTGTTCCCCCAGCGGCCCGCGAATCCGTCAGTGGTCACGCAGTACATCAAGGACAACCCTTCCTACGGCGAGCTTCTCGACGCCCTGCAGCTCTACGACGTCTACTCGTCGGCTTGGTTCTCGGCCATCTACATCCTGCTGTTCATCTCCCTGATCGGCTGCGTCACTCCGCGCGCCATTGCCCACTACAAGGCCATGAAGTCGCAGCCGCCGCGCACCCCCAAGCGCCTTTCGCGCCTGCCGGAGTACGGCACCTTGGCTGTGCCTGCCGACGCCGGGATCCCGGCGTCGAAAGCCATCAACGATGCCGCCGGGCTGTTGAAGAAGCGTGGCTACCGCGTTGAGGTCAGGGATGTCGACGGCGCCCTGCCGTCCTTGGGTGCCGAGCGCGGCTTCATGAAGGAAGTGGGCAACCTGGTGTTCCACACCTCCCTGATCGGGGTACTGGTGTCGGTGGCCATTGGTGGGCTTTACGGGTACAGCGGTCAGCGGATCTTGGTGGAAGGCGATACCTTCGTCAACACCCTGGTGGGCTACGACCAATTCACGCCGGGCACTAACTTCCAGAGCAGTTCGCTGCAGCCGTACTCGATGCAACTGGATAAGTTCGAGGCCAGGTTCGACCGCGAATCGCCCGGCAAGGCGGGCCAGCCCATCGACTACACGGCCGAAGTGACCACCAAGGAAAGTCCGGACGCGCCGGGCAAGAAGGAAACCCTGAAGGTCAACGACCCCGTTTCCCTCGGAAATACGAGCCTTTACCTCACCGGAAATGGCTACGCACCCCTGATCACGGTGCGGGACGGTGAGGGCAACGTCGCTTTCCAAGGTCCCGTAACGGCCAAGGTCCAAGGCGACAACTACTACTCCTCCGTGGTCATCAAGGTCCCGGACGCCAAGCCGGAACAGTTGGGCTTTGTAGGCTTCTTCCTGCCCACGGCGTTCGTCACGGAGGACGGCATTTCCTTCAGCGGCGCCCCGGAACTCATCAACCCGCAGCTGAGCCTGAACTCGTTCTACGGTGACCTGGGCCTGGACAAGGGTGTGCCCCAGAACGTGTTCGAGCTGGACGTCAAGGACCTCCAACAGCTCAACGGCCGCGACCTCCCCGCCGGCGGTATCACCCTGAGCCCGGGAGCCACAGTCAACCTGCCCGAAGGCAAAGGCAGCATCACGTTCGATGGCGTCAAGAAGTACATCGGTGTGGACATCCACCACAACCCCGGCCAGCTCTATGCGCTGATCTTCGGCTTCCTCGCAGTCGCTGGCCTGGTCATGTCGCTGTACATCAACCGCCGCCGCGTCTGGGTCCGCACCGGAACCCACGCAGACGGCCGCACCATGGTGGAGTACGGCCTGCTGGCACGCGGTGAAGACCACCGCTTGGCCGGCGAAGCCGCGGCCCTCCGCGAAATCTTTGCCCGGGAATGGAACATCCCGGAGACGCCGGACACGGCTACAACAACTGCAGGATCCTCCTCAACCTCGAAGGACCAGTAATGCCCGTCATCAACGAAACCCTGGGCCAGTACAGCGAGCTGTTCATGCTGTTGGCCGCCGGCACGTACACCGTGGCGTTCATCGCCTTTGCCTGGGACTTGGCGAAGAGCAGCAAGATGCTCCGCGCCGTGGACCTGAAGGCTGCGGCCAGCACCGCCGGCGAGAAGGTCACGGTTTCTGCAGGCCGCGTCGCTGCAGGCTTGGGAGGTCCCGACGCCGGTGGGCCGGCGGGCCGCGCCGAGCGTCCGACGTCGGGCCTCACCGTTGAGGGCGGAACCGCCGCTGGCGACATGAAGTACGCGGGCGAACGCCGCGCGCCCGCCCGCGTGGCCGTAGCGCTGACGGTGTTGGGCGTACTCATCCACGGCGCCGGCGTGGTTACCCGCGCATTTGGCGCAGGCCGCGTGCCGTGGGGAAACATGTACGAGTTCCTCACCACGGGTGCCTTTGTGGCCGTAGCTGTCTTCCTGGTGGTCCTCATCCGCAGGGATCTGCGCTTCCTGGGCACCTTTGTAATCGGCCTGGCAATCATCATGCTGGTAGCGGCTTCGGCTGCTTTCTGGACCCCGGTGGGGCACCTGGTTCCGGCGCTGCAGAGCTACTGGCTGATCATCCACGTTTCCATCGCGGTCCTGTCGTCGGCCTTGTTCACACTGACGTTCGCGATGTCTGTGCTGCAGTTGCTGCAGTCGTACCGCCAGAAGAATCTTGCTGCAGGTCGCGCGGACAACCTGGGCTTCATGCGTCTGGTTCCCAACGCGCTGAGCTTGGAGAATCTCTCCTACCGCATCAATGCCATCGCGTTCATCGGCTGGACTTTCACCCTCATGTTTGGTGCGATCTGGGCTGAAAAGGCCTGGGGACGCTTCTGGGGCTGGGACCCCAAGGAAGTATGGACCTTCGTGATCTGGGTGGTCTACGCGGGCTACCTGCACGCGCGGGCCACGCGTGGTTGGACCGGAACACGTGCAGCGTGGTTGTCGATCGTTGGCTACGCCTGCGTCATCATCAACTTCACACTCGTGAATACGGTTTTCAACGGCCTGCATTCCTACTCCGGGCTGTAAGCCGCGGCACTACCGCGTTCGCCGCCTGAGCAGGGGCTTTGCTCAACTATGCGGAGGACGGTCTTGGAAAATGACAATTCGGTGTAGCAACCATGACAACTTGGTGTAGCCACTAAGCCTTTTGCCCGTCCGGGGCAGGTGCTAACTTGTTCAGAACCCGCTTGTGATGCAGCCCGCTAGCGTCGTGCCGTGTTCTTTTCGAGGTAACCATGAACTATGTTCTCGCCATTGACGTCGGGACCAGTTTCACCGCAGCAGCCCTTGTAAAGCCCCACCAAAGCCCAACTCCAGCACCCGAGATCCTCCCGTTGGGACTGCATGGCAGCGCCGTGCCTTCGGTGTTGTTCTATGCAGACGACGGCCGGGTTTTGATCGGCGAGGCAGCCGAACGCCGCGGACTGGACGACCCCCAGCGCATGGTGAGGGAATTCAAACGCAGGATAGGTGACTCGGTTCCCCTGGCTGTGGGAGAGAGCTGGCTCGCCCCCGAGGACGTATACGCCGCCATGGCCCGGTGGGTGGTGGACCGGGCCCAAGAGCGCGAGGGCAGCGCGCCGTCGTCGATCATCATGACGCACCCCGCCGCATGGGGGCAGCACCGTAAGCAGCTGGTCCTCGCAGCGCTCAACGTGGCTGGCCTGGTGGACATCACCTTAATCAGCGAGCCGGAAGCCGCAGCCCTGCACTACGCCTCCCAAACCCGTGTGGAAGACGGCAGCATCATCGCGGTATACGACCTCGGCGGCGGCACTTTCGACACCGCTGTGCTGCGCAAAGCCAGCGCCGGCAACTTTGAACTATTGGGCCGTCCCGATGGTATTGAGACCCTTGGCGGCGCCGACTTCGACGCCGCCGTCCTGCGACACGTGATGGGTCACCTTGGCGAGGGCGCGGCTTTGGATGCGAGCTCTCCCGAGACTTTGGCGGCCCTCTCACGGTTGAGGCGGGAGTGCCGGGAAGCCAAGGAAGCACTTTCCTTGGACAGCGAAGCCAGCGTGGCCGTCTCCCTGCCCGGCACCCAGCTGTCAGTGCGGTTGGTCCGTTCCGAATTCGAGGCGATGATCGAGGCCCCTGTCAGGGACACGGTAGACGCCCTTGAACGAAGCCTGCGGAGTATCAACCTTGAAGCCCAGGACCTGAGCGCGGTGCTGCTCATCGGGGGATCGTCCCGGATTCCACTCGTGGCAGAGCTGATTTCCGTGGAACTGGACCGTCCGATCGCCGTAGACGCCGATCCCAAGTCATCCATCTGCCTTGGTGCTGCCGTGGCTGGGCTGCGCTCCAGTGGGGCCGGTGCAGTGGATGCGGTTGCGGCCGCCCTAGCCGCTTCAGCCGTGGAATCAGTTGCTGGGCAAAAAAGTGCGGACGCTTCGCTGGGGAGGCCGCACGCACCGAGCCGGGCTCCGGTCTTCAGCCACCTTCAAGCATCGTCGGTCAAGCCTGGTCGGCATGCCCCGAGGCCCCGCGTTCGGATGGCGGCGGCAGCCGCCGCGGCCGCAACGGCACTGACCATCGCCACCGCCACAGCGGCACAGAGCCCCGAAGGCACCGGACTGCTGGCCACAGTCTTTGGAAACCAGGCGGCCGATGTCATGCGCGACGGCGGTGTGCAGGCTTCCGGGGCGCAAGCCTCCGGGGCTGACGGTCCTGCGGGTTCCACCCCCATCATCGGGGGACCGGCGGCTGGACTCGAAGCGAGCGCCAAGGCCGGGGTCACGAGGGCTGGGTCCAACGGACGGGCTCCGGCCCGGCAAAATGCAACGAACCCGGGTGCAACTAACGCGGGCACAGGCAGCGCGGCCAATGGTTCGGGCAACACGGCAGGGACGGGTGCCGCCGGCACCTCCTCCGGTACAGCAGCCGGCGGGACGGCAGGTACCACCACGCCTGCTGCCCCGGGAACTTCCACTCCGGGCACTCAGGCTCCCGGCACTCAGGCTCCCCCTCCGGCTACTACGCCGCCAACCACCGCTGAACCTGATCCCACAGGGGGTGCCGCGAGCGGACCGACGCCTCCTCCGGCAACCACAACACCACCTCCGGTGACGACCGACCCGACAACTCCGCCGGTAGTCGAACCAACAACACCGCCCAGCACTCCTTCGGATCCGGTGACCCCACCGCCGCCACCGCCGTCGCCGGTACCGGAACCGGAACCAACGGTGCCGCAGCCCGAGCCCACGGTGGTACAAGACCCGCCGGCATCTCCAGCACCTGTAGTGCCGCAGGAGACCACCCCGCCGGCCGTCCCTGATCCTTTACCAACGGAAACCAGCCCTACTTCGGATCCAGCGCTGCTCTCGGCGGTCTAACCCATGACGGGACATGACCATAAGCCCGGGTACTTTCGGCCCGGGGCAGACGATCACCCCCTCAAGCACGCTACCGACTCCTTGGGCGCAGATGACACCCTCGGCGCAGATACGGCCCCCACGCTGACAGGCGGGACTGCCGCTGTCCGCGAGCTGCTTCTGTCACTGTCCGTGGGCTTCTCCCTTCCCTCGCCCCTCCCTGACAGACTGCGTGACGGCATGGGCCACCCTGGTGGCTTGGACTCGATCATTGCCGCTGCCAAGGACACCGGCTTGCTTTTGGCGGATGGGACTGTGGTGGGTACTGCACGGTACGCCCTGCTCAAGGAAACCCCTGCTGCCCGTATCCGGGCGCTGCAAAGGGAGCTGGTGGACAAGACTCTGCAGGAGGGGCCTGCATTAGGCGAATTGGCCCGGGATCTGGCAAGGAACGGGTTTCAGGACCCTCGTGTGGTGGCTGAGCTCGAACGGTCTGCGGATGATGCCTTGGAAACCGACCCGCGATTGGCCGCCGAACTTTACGCCGAAGCCCTCTTGGCCGGTGGAGACGAGGTTGCCAAGGCCGCCAGACGTGCCATGGCAACAGCGGCAACCGGCGACCTGGACTCCGCGGGCAGGATGGTGGACCGGCTTCTGGCGGTGCCCGGGGCCCCCGACCTTCGGCTGGGAGTGGACGTGGCCGCCGCCGTCTGGGCGCAGCGTGGAATGCTTGCCCGAAGTGCCGATACCTACAGCTGGCTGGGCTCGGACAGGATCGATGGTTCGGCCCCTCTCGCTGCGGTGGCCATGATCGGCTCGGGAAATCCGGTGGGTGCCGAGGAGCTTCTGTCAGCTGCTCCTCCGAGCGGTTCGCCTACTCTCCTGGCGGTTGCGACGTCCCTGACTCAGCAGGGGCTCTGGGAGACCTTGGAGCCAGCACCGGAATTGGCGCTGACCGAGCTCATCAGGGCCTCGGACATGATGAACGCGGCAGGCACTTCCATCCCCTTGCCGGAAACACCCGCTGCCCTGGCTGCCTTATGCGCCCTCCACAGCGGGGAGCCGACGGTAGCGGACACCGTGCTCAGGGCAGCGTTGGCTGCAGGTCAGTGCGGCGATGCAGCCCGTCCCCGGCTGTTCCTGTTGCGCGCGTGGTCCTCCATGCAGCAGGACAACGCCGACGACGCCCGTTTGGCCATCAATGAGGCCGTCAAAGCCAATCACTGGGCCTTGGCGCCGCGGGATGAGTTCTTGTTGGCGGCTTTGGAAGTAGGCCTGGCCCGGCGGGGCAGCGATGTTCATGAGCTCGTGCTGGCCTGGGACAGGGCCCGTGAAGCGATGATGCACATTTCCGTGGACCTTTACAGCCTTCTGTCTTGGGGTGAGCTGATGATCACCGCTGCACGGTTGAGGGAATCCAGGAGAGTAGCGCATTACCTGGAGAGTGCCTGGGACTTGCTGGGGAGGCTGGACAACCCGCCCTTGTGGTCGGTGCCTTTGCACTGGGCGGCAGTGCAGGCGGCCTTACTGAGCGAAGACCCCGCCGGGCTTGCACCGCATGCGGCAGCGCTGGTGCGTGCATCGGAGCATAGCCATCTGGCGTCCGTGCTCGCGACCGGCGGTAAGGCCTGGGTCTCCGTCCTGGCCGGCCGCTTTGAAGCGTCCGACGTCGAAACAGCGGCCCGCGGGTTGGCCGCCGTCGGCATGCCTTGGGAGGGAGCGCGCTTGGCGGGCCACGCGGCCGCGCATGCGGATGAGCGACGTGACATGGTGAAATTGCTGGCATGCGCCAGGGACCTTCACCCCCAAGGTTCGGCCCCGTCCGCCGGGGCTTCAGAGCGGCAGGAGGATGCCCGCACTGCTGTTCCCGCCCAGCCCGTCATGGACAACGGGGTCGGCCCCGGGAGTCCTGACTCCTCCGGACTCAGCGCCAGGGAACGCGAAGTTGCTCGGCTCATCCTGGAAGGCAAGACCTACCGGGAAATCGGCGAAGCCATCTACATCTCACCCCGCACGGCGGAGCACCACGTGGCGCGCATGCGACGTCGCCTGGGGGCCGAAAGCCGCTCGGAACTCCTGGTCCGCCTGCGGATGGCATTGGGGGACGGGTACCCGCCTCCGTAAGCGGCAACCCCCTCCGCCCCCTAACGGAAAACCGGGCAATCCCCTAACGGTGAGGGAAGTGGTAGGGGGACCACCCCCGATGCCCGGTTACCAGCCCCGGCAATACGTTGAATGCAAGCCAGGCAAAGGCGCCGGGCCAATCATTATCCATCACAGAATTTGAGGGAGCACTCCAATGCCAACACTCGCACAACAGCTCGTGCAGTTCCTGATGAGCCTGTTCAACGATCCTGATGCCGCTGAAGAATTCGTACGGGATCCCGAAGCAGCGCTCACCGCGGCAGGCCTGCGCGATGTCTCGTCGGCCGACGTCGACGCCGTCCGCCCGGTGGTGCTCGACTACGCACCCATCAACGCCCGTTCGTCGTTCGACCGCGAATACAACACCGGCGGCAACAACGCTTCCACTGGTGGGGGCGGTAGCTGGGGCGGACACGACGACGATCACGACGGTGGTGGATACGGCGGCGGTGGCGGCGGCAGCCATGACGACGATGATCACGACGGTGGTGGATACGGCGGCGGCGGCGGCAGCCATGACGACGATGATCACCACGATGGTGGACACGGCGGCGGCGGCGGCAGCCATGACGACGATGATCACCACGATGGTGGACACGGCGGCGGTGGCGGTGGCTGGGACGGCCACGACGATGACGATCACGACGGTGGCCATGGCGGAGGCGGCGGTGGGGGCGGCGACTGGGATGACCACGCACATGCCGTCCAGCAGCTTGTCCACGTGGTGAACAACTACTCCTACACCACCACTATCGATGACCGTGACACGATCACCGATCAGTCGGTGAACCAGAATATCTGGGCAGACGGCGATGTCACGCAGCTCTTCAACCAGGACTCTGTGGTTGCGTCGGGTGACGGCGCCATCGCTGCAGGTGACGATGTCAGCAACGCGGGCAACACGACCACCACAACCACGACCACGACCACCAACACTGACGACCATTCAACGGATAACTCGGTCACTGTGGATGCCAGGGGCAATAACGACATCTCCATCGGCAACGACTACTCGGATAACTCCGTAACCAAGGATTCCTACAACACGGACGTTGACGTGGACATCGATGCGGAGTTCAAGGACTCCTTCAACGACGACCATTCGAACGACACAACCAACACCACCAACAACACCACCATCACCAACACGGATTCCTTCAACAAGGACTCCTACAACAACGAGACCGAGCTGGAAGTCGGTGACGTGGACGTGGAGTACACGAACATCGAGAACTCCACCATCATCAAGGACAACGAGGTGGACCTGGAGTACACCAACGATCACTCCACCAACGTGGAACTGGAAGATGTCCAGGTCAACTACGACTCCACTGTCATCCAGGACAACGAGCTGGAGATCGACAAGTCAGTGGACAACTCGGTTGAAGTAGGCGACGTCGATGTGGATTACACGAACATCGAGGGCAACACAGTCGTCGCCAACAACGAGCTCGATGTCGACTACACGGATATCGATGCAAACCACTCGCTCGTAGTTGCAGATAACGAAGTGGACGTCGAGGTGGAGAACACCAGCGAATACGATCCCGCCTCGTAGTAACCGCGGCGAGAACTACCCCCAGCAGTGCCCGGCAGGCGCCAAACGTCTGCCGGGCACTTCGTGGCCTCAAGGCCGAGGCAGCCAGAACAAAGGACAGACGGTGGCGGACACAGGACACATGACCACGTTGGTTGAGCAGGGCATGGCGCTGGTGGGGGAACGGAACGACCTCCGGCGCCGACTGGAAAGCACTCTCCGCCGCTTGCGCGATCCAAGCGTCCGCGTGATGGTGGTGGGTGAGTTCAAACAAGGCAAGAGCCAACTCATCAACGCCTTGGTGAACGCGCCTGTCTGCCCGGTTGATGATGACATTGCCACCTCCGTCCCTACCGTCGTACGGCAGGGGGATCCGGCGTCGGCCGTTGTCCTTGTCCCCAGCCAGTTTGGTACGGACCCGGAAGGGGACGTAGGCGGCCCGGAAAGCAGGCTGGAACGGCAACCAGTGCAACTGGATCAACTCGCGGAATACGTCTCCGAAAAGGGCAACCCGGGCAACTCGAAGAACATCGTGGCGGCCGAAGTCTCCCTGCCCCGGAAACTGCTGACCGGCGGACTGACGATCGTGGACTCTCCGGGCGTTGGTGGCCTGGGCTCAACACACACGTTAACAACACTGACTGCCCTGCCATCGGCGCACGCTATGGTGTTCGTCTCCGATGCTTCCCAGGAATTCACCGAGCCTGAGATGCGGTTTCTGCGCCAAGCGATGCGCATCAGCCCCAATGTCCTGTGCGTGCTGTCCAAGACTGACCTCTATCCGAGTTGGCGCCAGATCGCGGAGCTGGACCAGAAGCACCTTGCCGACGTCGGCCCTGATATTCCGCTGTTTCCAGTGTCCTCGGAGTTGCGACTCCATGCGGCGCGGCTGCAGGACCCCGAGCTGAACGCAGAATCAGGGTTTCCGGCGCTCATCGCCCACTTGCGGAACAACATTGTGGGTGGGGCGGCCAAGATCCAACGCAAGTCCGTGGGCAATGACCTGTTGACTGTCAGCGAAAACCTCAGGCTGGCGCTGGAATCGGAGTTGGGTGCCTTGGAAAATCCGGCGGGGACTCCGCAGATGATCGCCGGCCTGAACGCGGCCAAGGAGGACGCCGATGCCCTCCGTAAACGCTCCGCCCGTTGGCAGATAACGCTCAATGATGGCATCGGCGACCTCATCGCCGACATGGAATATGACCTGAGGGACAGGCTGCGCAGGATTCAAAGAGAGGCCGAAATTTCCATAGATCAAGGCGACCCTGGACCGGCTTGGGAGCAGTTCACGCAGTGGCTGGAACAGAGCACGGCAGCAGCGGTATCGGATACCTTCGTCTGGACCAGCGAACGTGCTCAATGGTTGGCCACGCAAGTGGCGGAGCACTTCTCAGAAGATGAGGTGGCCCTGCCGGCCTTGAAGGTAGCCGATACCGGCGGTGTACTGGACCCCGTGGCTGATATCCAGGATATGGAAGACGGCAAGCTCGGGCCCCTGCAGAAGGTGCTGATCGGGATGCGCGGTTCCTACGGTGGCGTACTGATGTTTGGCCTGCTGACCGGCATCTTTGGGATGGCCCTTATCAACCCACTGTCTGTAGGGGCCGGCCTGATGCTGGGCCGGAAGGCATACCGGGAAGACAAAGAGGCCAGGCTCAAGCAACGGCAGTCCGAAGCCAAGATCCTGGTCCGGAAGCACGTGGACGATGTTGTGTTCCAAGTAGGAAAGCAGCTCAAGGACAGGCTGCGGCTGGTTCAGCGGGCCACACGGGACCACTTCACGGAGATCGCCGAGGAGCACCACCGTTCCCTGACGGAATCAGTGGCGGCCGCCCAGAAAGCGGCAGCTACCTATGCCGTGGAGCGGGACATGAGAATCAAAGAGATACGGAATCAGCTCAAGGTAGTGGACGCCCTGGCCAAGGCAGCCCGGCAGCTGCAGGAAGAGCCGCCCGCGCCACAGACCGGCCCCACACCCCAAACCAACCCCTCAACCCCGGCCAACCCCTCAACCCCGGCCAAAACAGCGCCGGCCTCGGTCCCGGCAGGATGATCGAGTCGGGTATCGCCGGAGTTGCAGACCTGCTCCGGCACGCACGGGAGGCCTTCCAAGAGGACGCAGCGGCGCTCGCTGTGGTGGATGACCTGGAGGACAGGCTGGAAGGGCCTTTGCGCATAGCTGTGGCGGGTATGGTCAAGGCCGGCAAATCAACACTTCTCAACGCGATCATCGGGGAGGAAATCGCCCCCACGGACGCTGGGGAATGCACCCGGATCGTGACGTGGTACCGCTACGGACACACGCCCCGGATCACGCTCCATCCGATCATTGGTGAGCCACAATCCCTCCCCGTCACCCGCGAAGACGGCCGGTTGGTCTTCACTATGGGTGATGTTCGGGCCGATGACGTGGAGCGGCTGGTGGTGGACTGGCCAGCGGCTAGCCTGCGGGAGCTTACCCTGATCGATACCCCGGGGATCGCCTCGTTGTCACAGGATGTTTCGAGCCGGTCCACGGAGTTCCTCCTCCCCGAAGACGCCCCCGTGGCCGCCGATGCCGTCATCTATCTCATGCGGCATCTCCACGCCTCGGATGTCCGGTTCCTGGAATCCTTCAAGGACACCACCGCGGGTCAATCCGGAACTGTCAACGCCTTGGCGGTCCTGTCCCGGGCTGACGAGATCGGCGCAGGAAGGATCGATTCCCTCATTTCCGCAGCAGTGATCGCTGATAGATACAGCCAGGACCAGAACCTCAGGCCCCTTGCCCTGGGCGTTGTCCCGGTTGCCGGCCTGTTGGCGCAAAGTTCACGGACCATGCGCCAAGCGGACTTCGAGGCCATGAGAATGTTGGCGCAGATGGACAGGAACCAGAGGGAAAGGCTGATGCTGTCAGCGGACCTTTTTGTTCGCGCTGCCGAGCCCGATGGTCTGGGCGCGGCAGCAAAAGCGTCCCTCGTTCAAAAGTTCGGCTTGTTCGGGATACGCCTTGGTGTTGCCCTGATCCGGGGTGGCATCAACAATCCCACGGACCTTGCCCATGAGTTGGCACGGCGTAGCGGACTTGGCCAGCTGCTGGACAACATCGCCTACCTGTTCCAAACCAGAGCGGACGCACTCAAGGCGCGTGCCGCCGTCGTAGGTTTGGAAGCGCTGCTGCGCAGTTCGCGCAGGGACGTCGCGTTGCTCCTGGAAGCCAACGTGGAAAAGGTTCGAACGGGAGCCCACGAGTTCCGGGAATTGAAACTCCTGGCAACGCTCAGGACCGAAGGCCTAAGCCTGACTCCGGAGCAATCTGCAGAGGCAGAGCGTCTGGTGGGCGGCCGTGGCAGCACGCCGCCGCTGAGGTTGGGCCTGGATGCGGAGGCAAGCCCGGAGCAGGTAAGTGAGGCAGCGCGAAACAGTCTGAACCGTTGGCGGTTGCTCGCGGAGAACCCGCTCACTGAGCCTGCGGCACTGGATGCTTGCCGTGTGGTCCTTCGCAGTTGCGAGGGGATGTTGGCCGCTATTCCCGCCGTTCGCTAAGCAACCCGTTCGCTAAGCAACCAGGTGGTGGTGGAGGGGAGGAAGAGCAGGATCAGGGCGGCTGCGGCCAGGATGAATTGGGCCGCTAACAGCACGATCGTCAGGACGCCGTCCGCGCCGGGGGCCACCACGAAGTCGGCAGTAATGACGGTGACCACCGCGTGGAGGAGGACCAACGGGGCAAGGGCCCAGCGAGCCCAGATGCGGCGTTTGAAGAGGACCGCCAGCAGGACAGCTTCCATGGCTACTACCAGCGCGAGCATGGCGAGGCTTCCGAGGAACACGACGGCGGTGGCTCCCTCTACTGCTTTGGCATCGCCGTCGGGGACCATGCCTCCAATGACGCCCTTCAGGCGTTCGAAGTGGGAGTCACGGCCAAGAAAGCCTGTCACCACCACCGCGACTCCGGCAACGAAGCTGGCAACCCAAAGAGTGCGGGACAAGCGGGCGGGTCCGGGAGGACGAACAACCACCGCTATGGGCGGCGGCGTGGACAGGGAAATGCCTGGGCGTGGCGGTGGTGCGGAGGGTGATGCGGGCCCGTTGACTGATGGTGTGGGGGAGGGTGACTGCCGTGATCCATCAGCTTGCTGGGCCATGTTTGCCTACTTCAGCTCGTCCGTGTCATGGGGATCCGGCTCGCTGCGCTTGGCGTCGCCGGGTTTGAAGCCGTTGTTTTTGGCGTCGCCGCTGCCATCGCTGGGCTTGTCGCCGGTATCGCGTTTCTTGGCGTCATGGTCTGCTTTGAGCTTCTTCAGGCGATCCTCTTCAGCCTGGTTACGGCGTCGGGTTTCCAGGTTGCGCAGGAACTCGGGGTCGTCGTCCGGGGCTGTGGGCTGTCGGCGTACAGGCTTGGCAGTGGGTTTGCCGTAGGGCCGGCCGAAAATGAACCAGAGGATTGCGCCCAGCAGCGGCAGGAGGATCATTACAATGATCCATGCGGGTTTGGAGATTCCGCGTGTTTGGTTGCCGTCCGTGCGGATGACGTCCACAAGGGCATAAACGAAGATGACTAGAACTATAACGACGCCTACAACCCGGAGCATGCACCAAGTCTAGTCGCCTGAAGCCGATCACTGGACGCCCTGTTTTCGGCTGTGATCAGAGTGCAACCATCCGGGCGGCTAAACTTGGATGGTGGCTTTCCTGAAGTATTCCCTCATCCGTCTGGCGCTGTTCGTGCCGTTGTTCGTGCTGTTCGCCTTTTTGGGGGTCGGTTGGATCCTGGCTGTGGTCTTCGCAGGGCTGATCGCCTTCGCTATCAGCTACCTGTTTTTCCAGAAACAGCGCGACGCCGCCACGGCCGCCATGCGTGAGAGGTTCTCCGGGAGGGCCAAGCCCATTCGTACCGCCGGTGAAGTTGAAGACGCCGCCGTCGAGGACGGCTTGGTGGAGAAGAACCCGGACATCGCTGTGAACAACGACAAACGCCCGGGCACTGCCTAGAACTTTTATTGACAGCTAACGCCCCTAGGAAAGCTTCTTAGGGGCGTTACTTGTACAAAAAAACTTAGAAGCCGCGGCTCAGGATCAGTCCCAGCGAGAACAACAGGCTGTAGCCGAGGTTGATCATGCCGGTCTGCTTGAGAACCGGGATGAGGCTCTTGCGCTTCTTGCCGTTCACCATGAGCCACGCCGGCATCAGGCAAGCCGGAATCAGCAGCAGCACGATCAGCATCCACGGCTTGGTGGGTGCCAGGACGATCACGAGCAGGATGGCCACGGCCAGCATCAGTACGTAGCTTTCGCGGGCATGCCGGTCACCCAGACGGACTGCCAAGGTCCGCTTCCCAGCGGCCGCATCCGTGGGGATGTCCCTGACGTTGTTTGCCATCAGCAACGCACAGGCGATGAGCCCGGTACCGATCGCACCGATGACTGCGGCGAGGCTGACCTGTCCGGCCTGGGTGTAGGTGGTTCCCAGGGTGGCCACGAGTCCGAAGAACACGAAAACAAAGACGTCGCCCAGGCCCAGGTAGCCATAAGGGTTTTTGCCGCCCGTGTAGCCCCAAGCCGCCAGGATGCAGCCGATACCTACCAGGATCAGCCACCAGGCCTGGGTGATGATCACCAGGATGAGGCCGCAAATCATCGCCGCCCCGAAGAGGGCAAAAGCAGCCCACTTCACCTGCTCCGGCTTCGCGGCGCCTGAGCCCACCAAACGGAGGGGGCCCACACGGTCCTCATCCGTGCCGCGGATGCCGTCGGAGTAGTCGTTGGCGTAGTTCACGCCGATTTGAAGCAGGAGAGCCACAAGTGCTGCCAGGATCGCGTTCGGCAGCCGGAAAGCCTGGAGCTCGTACGCCGCTGCCGAACCGATGAGGACCGGCGCGATGGCCGCGGGCAGTGTGCGGAGCCGGGCTCCTTGAATCCATTGTGCAGCTGTCGCCACGTGTAGTACCTCGTGTATTTCGCGGTTGATCTTAGTCAGGGGGCGGGAGGGAAGAACTTGTCTATTGTCCCTGATGCAGCTCGGAAAGCCGGTCAATCATGGCCATACGGTCCGGCTTTCCGTTGGGAAGCATCGGCAATTCCTTGTCAGCGAACACCGTTTTGGGCGCCAGTACACCCAGTACTTCCTCACGGCGGGCTGTGAAACCCTTGAGGCCTGCGGGCGACGCATCAGTCACGGCAACGTAAGCCGCCACAGCTTGGCCCCACTCGCGCGACGGGACGCCGGTTACGAAAGCCGAGGTGACGCCGTCGAGCTCTTCCAGTTTGCCCTGGATGTAAGCGGCGGAGGCTTTGACGCCTCCGGTGATGATCACGTCATCGGCGCGGCCCAGGACGGTGAGCTTGCCGTCGTCGGACAGCTCGCCCAGATCGCCGGTGATGTACCAGCGCACGCCGTCTTCCTCGAAGAATGCTGCTTTTGAAGCGCGGGGGGCGTCCAGGTAGCCCGCCGCCACGGTGTCGCCACCCAGCAGGATGCGGCCTTCCAGTTCGCCTTCACCGATCCGGACCTCGACGCCGTCCAACGGCTCGCCGTCGTAAACGCACCCGCCGCACGTCTCGGCTGAGCCGTAGGTGGTCACCACCTTGAGCCCCTCTGCGTGGGCAGTGGCAAGGAGCTCAGCAGAAGCGGGCGCGCCGCCCAGCAGGATCGCGTCGAAGCGTCGCAGTACGGCGAGGGTTTCCGGCGCGGGGGAGTCGAGGAGCCGTTGCAGTTGCGTGGGCACCAAGGAAGTAAAGCGGATCTTGTCGGTCAGTTCCTCGGCGGCGGCCGTGAAGGCCTCGGGTGTGAAGCCATTGGACTGGTCCATGACCCACGGGCGCGTGCCTGCGTAGAGCGAGCGGACCAGCACCTGCACACCGGCCACATACTGCAGCGGGAGTGCCAGCAACCACTGTCCTTCGCCCCGCAGGGCCACGGCGGTGGATACAGACGAAGCTGCGAGGGCGTCGATGGTCAGCACGGTTGCCTTGGGGGTGCCCGTGGAACCGGACGTGCGGACCAGTACGGCTGCCTCTTCGACGCCGGTCTCCACGGGAACAGCCTGCGGCTCGCCGTTTTCATCCATCACGATTTCGACGGCGGGTCCCTCGCCATGCAGGGCAGCCATCAGGGCTTTCAAAAGGGGATCAATGTTCACGGTGGTCCTAGAAGTAGTAAGGGAAGTTGGACCAGTCGGGGTCGCGCTTTTGGAGGAACGCTTCTTTGCCCTCCACGGCTTCGTCCGTCATGTACGCGAGACGGGTAGCTTCACCGGCGAAGACCTGCTGTCCCGCCAGGCCGTCGTCGGCCAGGTTGAAAGCGAACTTGAGCATGCGGATGGCCTGCGGTGACTGGCGGGCAATGTCCGCTGCATACTCCAAGGCAACTTCTTCAAGGCGGGCGTGCTCAACGGCCTCGTTCACGGCGCCCATCCTGACCATGTCCTCGGCGGAATATTCGCGGGCCAGGAAGAAGATCTCCCGCGCCGTTTTCTGCCCGATCTGGCGAGCCAACAGCGCAGAGCCGTATCCGGCGTCGAAACTTCCCACGGTTGCGTCCGTCTGCTTGAACTTGCCGTGCTCGCGCGAGGCGATGGTGAGGTCGCTGACCACGTGCAGCGAGTGGCCACCGCCGGCAGCCCAACCATTGACGACGGCGATGACCACTTTAGGCATGGTCCTCATGAGCCGCTGTACTTCCAGGATATGGAGGCGGCCGGCGCGGGCGGGGTCGATAAATTCGGCGGAGTCACCCGCAGCACCTTCTACTTGGTAGCGGTAGCCGTCCCGGCCACGGATCCGCTGGTCGCCGCCGGAGCAGAACGAGTGTCCGCCGTCCTTCTCCGAGGGTCCATTGCCTGTGAGCAGCACTGTGGCGACGTCCGGTGTCATGCGGGCGTGGTCCATGGCCCGGTAGAGCTCGTCCACAGTGCCCGGGCGGAACGCGTTGCGGACCTCGGGCCGGTCGAAGGCGATGCGGACCGTGGGAAGGTCCTTGACTGTGCCGTCCGCTGAACGCTCGACCTGCCGGTGGTAGGTCATGTCCTTGAAGTCGTCGAAGCCGGAAACTGTGCGCCAGCGTGTGGGGTCAAAGACGTCGGAAACCTTGGCAGGGAGTTGGTTGTTCACAGTCCGAGTCTAGTAATGGCCTTAGCTGATGCAGAACTCGTTGCCCTCAGGGTCGGCCATGGTGTGCCATTCATGCGGTCCCTGATTGGCGGTCCACAGGTGCTTGGCGCCGCGCGCTTCCAGCTGTTTCCGCACGTCATCCTTGTCCCGGCCGTCCAGTCGGACGTCCCAGTGCACCCTGTTCTTGACCGATTTTTCGTTGGGATCCGTTTGGAACAGGATCCGCCGGCCGGTCTTGGGGTCCGTGTCTTCGGCGGGTACGATCGCACACCCCTCCGCCCACACCAGCTTGCCGTTGTGCGTGATGGTCTGGTCCTCGGTGGCGTACCCCTGCTCGATCATGGACCGGATGAATGCCTCGTCCTGCGGCTCTACGTTCCACTCGAGGGTCTCAGCCCACCAGTCGGCGAGTTCGTGCGGCTTCTTGCAATCGACTACTACCTGAATGTTGAGTGTCATGCTTTTCAAGCTATTCCCGACGGCGGGTGGCTGGGTAGGGGGTTGCGGTCACCTTCCGTCCGGGTTACCCAAGTAGGTCGCAGATCAGGTCGTTTTCACGGCTGAGAACGACCTCATCTGCGACCTAGTTGGGCAGGAGTTCGGGCGGTACCGCATAGATCAGGACCACGGCCATGAGGTTTTTGGCGGCGTGCACGAAGTAGGAGAACATCAGGTTCTTTCCCGTCCAGACGTACACAGCCACCAGCACCACGGCCATCCCCAGGTACGGAGCCAGCGCAGACAATGCGAGTCCTTCGCGGCCCACAACATGGATGGACGAGAACACCACCACGGAGATCACGCAGCAAACCCAGATGTTCAGGTACTGCGACAATTTGCCGATCAGGAGGTGCCGGAAGAGATATTCCTCCACGAACGGACCCAGGATGACCAGCAATGGCACCATCAGCCATGCCGGCACCTGTTGCAGCATGCCTTGAATACCCAGTTGATTCTCGGAGCTTTGGGCGGTACCGAACACCGCCACCAGAATCGCTGTGAGAATCAGCATTACCACCAAGGTCAAGGGGATCATGCCCACCGTGAACCACGGTCGGGTCCCCAGGATCCGGAGGTCACGGCCCACCACTCGCCAAGCGGATGCAACAGCGAATATTCCGACGGCGGCATAGAAGATCGCGTTGACGGCATAGGACGCTGTCGCCGGGTCAGTAAACAGCTCAAGCATCATGCGGTTGAGCGTCTGACCAGCCAGCAGGAAGTAGGCGGTAAAGCCCACGTATGCTGCCACGGCTATGGCGTCCAGGGCAGTGAATCTGTACAAAGGTGCCTTGGTGGAAAGAGTGCCCATGTGACCAGCCTAGCTTTGCTGCGTGGGCCTTGCTTGGCTACACTTTTCGGTATGCCTAACTTTCCGTTTCGGCGCGCCAAAGATGTCCGCCGTTTCGCTGCTGTCCTGACTGCGATCGCCCTTGCCCTGGGAGTCTCCGCCTGTGGAGGGAACTCCTCTGCGGGAGAAGATGACAAGCCCGTGGTCCTCACCACTTTCACCGTCCTGGCAGACATCGCCAAGAATGTTGCCGGAGATAAGCTCCGCGTCGAGTCCATCACCAAAGCCGGAGCTGAGATCCACGGTTATGAGCCAACCCCGGGTGACATCCGGAAAGCCGCCCAAGCAGATCTCATCCTTGACAATGGCCTCAATTTGGAAGCGTGGTTTTCCCAGTTCGTGGAGGACCTCGATGTACCGCACGCAGTAGTGAGCGACGGCGTGGAGATCATGCCCATCGCCGAGGACTCCTACCAAGGCAAGCCGAACCCGCACGCGTGGATGTCGCCCAGGAACGTGCAGCTCTACGCAAACAACATGGCCAAGGCTTTCGCCAAGCTGGATCCTTCCCACGCTGCCGAATTCGAAGCCAACGCCAAGACCTACAACGCCCAACTCCAAACCGTGCAGGATGAAATGGTGTCCAAGTTGTCCGTACTGTCGGAGAAGCAGAGGGCGCTGGTCACCTGCGAAGGCGCATTCTCCTATCTGGCCCGCGACGCCGGCCTCAAAGAGGTTTATATCTGGGCCGTGAACGCTGAGCAGCAGGCCACGCCACAGCAGATTACGCGGGCCATCGAATTCGTCAAGGACAACCAGGTTCCGGCGGTGTTCTGTGAATCCACTGTGTCAGACGCCCCGATGCAACAGGTGGTGGGTGCCACCGATGCCAAGTTCGGCGGAACGCTCTACGTCGATTCCCTCTCCGAAGCGGACGGACCCGTTCCCACCTACCTTGACCTCATACGTCACGACGCCAAAGTCATCACCACTGCACTCACCGGAGGGACGCCATGAGTACTCCCGCGATCGCTGTTGAGAACGTCACCGTCCATTACGGCGAGGTCCTGGCCTTGGACTCTGCGTCCCTGAGCTTGGAACATTCGCGGATCTGCGGACTGGTGGGCATGAACGGCTCCGGGAAGTCCACCCTGTTCAAGGTCATCATGGGCATGGTGAAGCCCGATTCCGGCAGGGTGCTCATCAACGGCGAACCCCCCGTAAAGATGCGCAAGGACGCCGGCATCGGTTACGTCCCCCAAAGCGAAGACGTTGATTGGGCCTTCCCCCTGTCCGTCCGGGATGTGGTGATGATGGGCCGTTACGGGCATTTGGGATTCACGCGCCGGCCCCGCAAAGCCGACCGGGACGCCGTCGAGCACGCCTTGGAACGCGTGGAGCTCAGCGAGTACGCCGACAGACAAATCGGGCAGTTGTCCGGAGGGCAAAAGAAGCGCGCTTTCGTGGCCCGGGGTATCGCCCAAGGTGCCACCATGATGCTGCTCGATGAGCCGTTCGCGGGTGTGGACAAACGGTCAGAGGCCACCATCACCAGGCTCCTCCGCGAACTGGCCGACAACGGCGCCACCATCCTCATCTCCACCCACGATCTCCATGCCCTGCCCCAACTCTGCGATGAAGCTGTGTTGTTGATGCGCAAGGTGCTCATGCATGGAAGCCCGGACACCGTGCTCCAACCGGAAAACCTGGCCATGGCTTTCGGCCTCGATGTCATGAACAGGGGTTAGCCGTGGAATTCCTGCTCGAGCCCCTTAGCTACGACTTCATGGTCCGTGCCCTGGCAACAACGGCCATCGCTGCCGTTGTCTGTGCTGTCTTGAGCTGCTGGCTGGTTCTCATCGGCTGGTCCCTCATGGGCGACGCTGTCTCGCATGCGGTGCTTCCCGGCGTCGTGCTCGCATACATCGTGGGGGCGCCGTTCGCGCTCGGCGCGTTGGTCTTCGCCCTGATCGCGGTAACGTTGATTGGGGTAGTTCGCAATACAAGCCGCGTGAAAGAAGACGCAGCGATCGGGATCGTGTTCACGTCGCTCTTCGCGCTGGGCCTGGTGCTGATCTCTGTGACTCCGAGTCAGACTGACCTCAACCACATCATCTTCGGAAACCTGCTGGGCGTCAGTGTCCCCGACCTTATCCAGGTGGTGGTCCTGGGCGTCGTGGCCTTTGCGATCCTCATCCTCAAACGCCGTGACCTCACGCTCTATGCCTTTGACCCTACGCACGCCCACGCAATTGGCCTCTCACCGCGCAGGCTCGGAGCCCTGCTCCTGGGGCTGCTGGCCCTGACCTCCGTGGTGGCCCTGCAGACTGTGGGCGTGGTGCTGGTGGTGGCCATGCTGATCATCCCGGGTGCCACGGCGTACCTGCTGACCGACCGCTTTTCCCGGATGCTGGTCATTGCCCCTGTGATATCGGTGGTGTGCTCCGTGGCCGGGATCTACCTCAGCTACTACCTGGACACGGCGTCCGGAGCCATGGTGGTCCTCACCCAAGGCGTGGTGTTCGGCGCGGTGTATCTGTTCAGTCCGCGGCAGGGGTTGATCGGTACGCGACTCGCCAAGGCCCGCCGGAAGCGGGCCGTCGCCACGGTGTAGCCAGGCCTAGCGGGCGCTGACGGGGGACCTGGTTACTGCGATGTCGCCATAAGCGTTGCGGGCACGGATTTCCACCTTGTCCGTGGTGTCGCCCGGTCCGTCGGTGGCTTGAAGGGCATTACGGACGCGCCCGTACTTGGTGCTGAGATCCAGCCAAGCGGCCGTGCCTTCACGCACACCAACGGCCAGTGCGCCGGCAGCGGTCTGAACAGTAAGGCTGCCTGCGGCCACTTCGCCCACCGTGATGTCACCGCTGGACGTTTTGACGGTAGTGGAAAGGCCGGCCCGCTCCAGAGAGATGTCGCCATTGGCTGCGCTGACGCTAAGTTCTCCGGAAGCATGCGCGATGTACGTGCTGCCGTTGCCGTTCTTTACGGTGGCAACTCCGTCGATGTGCCGGATGCGGATTTTGCCTGAGCCGGTCTTTATCCTGGACCGGCCCGAGGCGCGCTCCACCGTGATGTCGCCCATGTCCGTGTGCGCCCGCAGCTCGCCGCAGTGATCGATGTATATGTGGCCCAAGTCGGTCTTGAGGTCGGCAGCGCCGAATTCGCCGTCACAGCGGAGGTCCCCCATTGCGGACTTCAGCTCCAAGCTGCTGCCGATGGGAACTTCCACTCTGATCTCCACAGCGCCGCCGTCGCTGAACCAGCTGTGGCGGAAGCCGGGGTGAAGCCTGACCTGCAAGCGGCCGTCCGAATAGTCCACAGTGGTTTGCTCGGCCATCCTGACGTCCAGGCTGCGCTTCTCCTTGCGGGGCCGGACGCTGACCACCGTGTCTTTGCCTTCTCGGGCAACGGTCCAAATGTCGGCACGTACGGAAACGTCAACGACGACGGCGATCGGCTGCGGTGTCTGGAAGGTGCCCATTAGCGTGCCCATCCTGTGAAGTTCTGCTCGCCGGGTTCGCCGCGGGTACCGCGTTTGCTTGAGGAGCGTCCGTTGAGGGCATCGGCGACGGCCCGGACCAGCCAGGAGTTCACAGAGAGGCCGTCATGGCTTGCAGCTGCTTCGACCTGTTGCTTGAGCTGGTCCGGAAGGCGGAGCGTGGTCCTTGATGTGCTGGCGCCGTCGAAGTCTTCCGACGCTATGGTGCTCCGTATTGACTGTTCGATCATCGCCTCGAAGTCGCTGTCGCTGGGCGGGCTGCTGACCACGAATTCGGGGTCACGGCCTCGGAGCCAGACCTCCACGGAGCCGGGCGCCAGTTCCAGCGTGATTTCGTTGGCCGCGTCGGAAAGGGCCTCGAGGAGGACCAGTCGTGCGGCGGATTCGAGCGCTGCGGTAAGCCGCTCACTGAGCGCCCGCGCTTCCGGGCCGCCAGCCTCCGCCGCGGTTTCCAGCTGGTGCTTGAGGCTGGCGACGTACTGGTTTAGCTGCATGACACCATTTTGACGCCGTCATGGTGTCAGATCAATAGTCTTTGGATCACAGTTGGTGTCATCGATGGTGTCGTGGCTTGACTGAACCCTTGATGCCGGGCAGTCTGGAGCGATGAAGTCTTGAGCGCAGCCCTTTTTACCGGCTGCATCCCCAGTACCCACACGGCTTTCTGCCACCCACTGCGGACCTGCGAGGATTCCTCTTGACTGACCACCTTTACCTATCCGCCGTTTCCCACAGCTACGGGGACCGCGAACTTTTCCACGCCGTCGACCTCGCCATCCACCACGGCGAACATGTGGCGATCGTCGGCGAAAACGGTGCCGGCAAATCCACTCTGCTCCGGCTCATGGCGGGTGTTGAAGCGCCCGACGACGGCACAGCAGGTTTAGCCGGCAACTCCGGCTACCGCGTGGGTTACCTCGCGCAAACGCACGGTTTCCCTGAGTCCCTGACTGTGGGAGATGCCATAGACACTTCCTTGTCTTCCCTACGTGCCTTGGAAGCGCGCATCCTGGAACTTGAAGCTGGCTTGGCCGATGCCGACCCCGAAGAACTCGAGCTCTACGGAAGCCTGCAAACCGAATACCAACTCCGTGAGGGCTACGCCGCCGAGTCCCGGGTGGAAGCAGCGCTGGACAAGCTGGGGCTGGGTGGCCTGGACCGCCGTCGAACGCTTGGATCTTTGTCCGGAGGCGAGCAGGAGCGGGTAGCGCTCGCGTGCTTGCTGGCCGATCCAGCCGAAGCGTTGCTCCTGGATGAGCCCACCAACCATCTGGATGCAAGTGGCACTGCCTGGCTGGAATCACGGCTGGCTTCGCACCGCGGAACCGTGGTGGTGGTCTCGCATGACCGTGTCCTGCTGCGGAAGGTTGCCACCACCATCATCGAGGTGGACGCTGACCGCCGATCAGTGAACCGTTACGGCAACGGTTACGAAGGCTACCTCCGGGAGAAGGCCGCCGAACGCGCCCGGTGGATTCAGGAGTACGAGCAATGGCTCGATGCCATGGCCGCTGAACGACTCCAAGCCGCCACCGTTGCAGACGGTATGGGTTACGGCCGCAAACGCGACAACGACAAAATGGGTTTCGACTTCAAAGCGGGAACGTGGCAGCGGGCGGCGGCCAGCAAGGTCCGCAATGCGCAAGAGAGGCTCCGCAGGCTCGAGGACAATCCGGTGGACCGGCCGCCCGTGCCGCTGAAACTCGCAGCACCGCTGGGAGTTACAGCTTTGGCGGCGTCCGAACCCGCGCTGGAAGCTCACGGCATCAGCGCAGTTCCACGTTCCCGTCGGAGGTCTTTCAGCCGGGCAGCAGCGTAGGCTCGCCCTTGCCCGGCTCCTTCTGGGCGGCTACGACACCATGATCGTGGACGAGCCCACCAACCACTTGGCGCCGGTGCTGGTGGAACAGTTGGAGGCAGCGCTCGCTTCATTCGAGGGGACCTTGGTGATCGTGAGCCACGACCGCGCGCTGGGAGGGTGGTTCGACAGCTGTGCCCGTGCCGATGTCGCCGTCGAGCACCGCCGCGGCCCGGTCGGTACGGGCGGACATTGGGTCCGCTACGGGATGCAGGGCGGCGAATTGCTGTAGCACGGGCCGTTGCCCCTGCCCGGTGAGGCGCCCCGGTGAGGCGCCCCGGTGAGGCGCCCTGGTGGGCCGCTAGGTGAGGCGTCCGCAAAGCGATCGTTACTGCCTGTCATGCAGGCCGAAACACGGCGGCAGGTGTCCCGTAACACGGGCGGAGCACCATGGAAGGAAGCCGGCCGAAAGGAACTTCCGTGATCATCCAGAATCTCTTCCTGCAGGGCATCTACCCGTTCGAAGGCATCGGCATGGAAAAGCCAGTCCCCCTCCACAGCGAGCTGGCGCACTTTGTCCCGGACGGCGTCGTGAACCAGACGCTGTACTTCCGCGGCGGCAATTCCAGTCCCGAGCTCATCACCGTGGTCCTCATGCGCGACGGCGTGCCCATGCGTTACTTCCCCATCGGGGCCAAAAGCGATGTCCATATTCCGCTGAGGGTTGTTGAAGACACTGAAGGTGGATCGGTGATCGAGCTGTTCATCGTGGCACCTGCAGGCCTCAGGGGTTGCGTTGTGGTGGACCTCGGGATGGTGGAACACTGATGCGCCGGCGGCTTGTGGTCATCGGCAATGGAATGGCTGGCGCCCGGGCCGTGGAGGAAATCCTGGCCAGGGGCGGCGCGGACCTCTTCGACATCACCATGTTTGGCGACGAACCCTATGGCAATTACAACCGGATCATGCTCAGCCATGTTCTGTCCGGTGAGGAGAGCGATGCGGACATTTTCCTCAACGCTCTTACTTGGTACAAGCAGAACAACATCACGCTGCATGCGGGTGTCCTGGTGGACCGCATCGACAAGTTCAGCAAGCACGTCTTTGCCGCCGACGGCCGTGTGGAACCCTACGACGATCTGATCATCGCGACCGGAAGCCGCTCGCACGTGCCGCCCATGGAGGGTGCCTATGCCCCCAGTGGCGCGGTCAGGCACGGTGTCTTCACGTTCAGGACCTTGGACGATACCCGGAAGATGATTCAGTTCGCCCACAACGAGCGCCATAGCCGGGCAGTGGTGATCGGCGGCGGCTTGCTCGGGCTTGAAGCCGCCCACGGCTTGCAGGCCAACGGCTTGGACGTTGCGGTGGTCCACTCAGGTGGGTATCTCATGAATGCGCAATTGGGGCCCGACGGCGGAGCAATACTGCGGCGGAGCGTCGAGGCGCTGGGCATCGAAGTGCATACGGGAAGCCGGACCACGGCGGTCCTTGGTGCGGAGCGAATCACCGGGGTGCGTCTGCGCGATCAACGCGAGTTCGACTGCGACATGGTGGTGGTTACCGCAGGCATCAGACCAAACGTTGATGTCGCCGTCGTGAGTGGCTTAGCCGTGGAGCGGGGCATTGTGGTGGACGACCATCTGCGCGTCATGGATGAAGATGACATCTTCGCGGTAGGGGAGTGCGTTCAGCATCGCGGCGAGGTGTACGGACTGGTGGCGCCATTGTGGGAGCAGGCCGCCGTGCTGGCCGATCAGGTCACCGGGGTGGATCGTTCATCGGTGTACCTGGGCTCCCGGACCGCCACCAAACTGAAGGTGGCCGGTGTCGATGTTGCCTCCATGGGGCTTGCCGGGCCGGAGCGGGAGACGGATGAACATATCGTGTTTTCGGAACCCAGCCGAGGGGTGTTCAAGTCGATCGTCATCCGCGACAACAAAATGGTGGGTGCCACGTTGCTGGGGGATAGCCGGAAGGTGGCCTACCTGACCCAGGCTTTTGATCAGGGCTTGCCCCTCCCGGAGGAGCGGCTCTCGCTGATGTTCGATCTCGGCTCACCGGGTGCAGAGGAGAGCGTGGCCGAGCTGGCTGACAGTACGCAGGTCTGCAACTGCAATGGGGTTTCCAAAGGGGCTCTTGTTGCTGCGGTGAAGGGTGGCTGCACCTCGATGTCGGCGGCCATGGACGCCACCCGGGCCGGAAAAGGCTGCGGCTCGTGCAAGCTCATGGTCAGCCAGGTGGTGGAATGGGCCGCGGGTGGGGCTGTGGAGGAAGATCCGGCAGCGAGCTATTACGTACCAGGAATTCCGCTGGATAAGGCGGCTTTGATGGCTGAGATCCGGGCGCGAGGGCTCCGGTCCGTTTCCCAAGTGTTTGCCGCTCTCGCTCCGGGAAGGCTTGAGGACGCTAGATCGAAGATGGCCCTTGCGTCCCTCCTGAAAATGATGCTGGCGGATCAGTACGTTGACGAACGCGATGCCCGTTTCATCAACGACCGCGTGCACGCCAACATCCAGCGCGACGGCACGTTCTCCGTGGTCCCGCAGATGAAAGGCGGAGTGACGTCGGTGCAACAGCTCCGGAGGATTGCCGACGTCGCGGAGAAACACAGTATTCCCATGATCAAGCTGACGGGCGGGCAACGAATCGACCTGCTGGGGGTGCCCAAGGAGGACCTTCCCCAGGTCTGGGCTGATCTGGACATGCCGTCCGGATATGCCTATGGCAAGAGCTTCAGGACCGTCAAGACCTGTGTTGGCAAGGATTATTGCCGGTTTGGAACTGGTGACTCAACCGGCTTGGGAATTGGATTGGAGTCCCGTTTCCAAGGAATTGAGGCACCGGCCAAGCTGAAACTCGCGGTCTCGGGCTGTCCGCGCAATTGTGCGGAGTCGCTGGTCAAGGACGTCGGTGTAGTGGCGGTGGAAGGTGGCCGGTGGGAGATCTATGTGGGCGGAGCAGCAGGCGCCCACATCCGCAAGGGAGACCTATTGGCCACCGTGGATACACCCGAAGAGGTTACCCTTCTGGCGGGCCGGTTCATGCAGTACTACAGGGAGAACGCCAACTGGCTGGAACGGACCTACGCCTTTGTGCCCCGGGTAGGCATCGAACACCTTCGCAGAGTCATTCTGGACGACTCCGAAGGGATCGCCGGGCGGTTGGACGCGGCCATGCAAGCTTCGGTGGATGCCTATGCCGATCCTTGGAGCGAACGCGACGATCCACTCACGCCCGGGCAGTTCCGGACCTCCCTGCCGTTGACCGTGCTGCCTCAGGTGCCTGTCCGATGAGCGCCCAGTCCGTGCCCGCCGTCGAACCGAACGTTCAACGCGTCTTAGGGCCTGTTGACCAAATTCCGTTCGGGGAGGGCAGGGCCTTCGGAGTGGACGGCGAGCAGGTGGCGGTGTTCAGGTTACGGGACGGGTCGTTGCGGGCAGTCTCGGGTGTCTGCCCCCACAAGGGCGGCCCGATCGCCGACGGCACCATCGACCACAACGTGGTCATCTGTCCCCTTCACCAACACGCCTTCCAGCTGGAAAGCGGATGTTCCACCACCGGCGCCAAGCCCTTGCGGTCATACGAAGTCTTCGCAGATGAGGCCGGGAACATCGTGCTGACACGGGCCTGAGAGGCGCTTTTCCACAAGCCCTTGTTGCCTGCGTCACGGGCATTGGGGTTAATCCCGTAAGATAGACGGGTTGCGCGAAGCTTCGGCGTTCTGCGTTCTTTGTCACACTTCGGACCCTCTAACAGGGAAAAGCTCGAATTATGTGTGCCAAAGCCGCCCGTGTTCCGGCACTGGCGTAACACCTACAGCAACACCCCAACCCACAAGGAACAGCTGTGCCGCAAAGTACTCCCACAGATCTCCAGAACCCGTCGGCTCCATCCACGGCCGTCGGTTCCAACCTCAGCGCCGAGGGATATCAGAAGACCCTGAGCCGCCGCCACGTCACCATGATCGCCATGGGTGGCGCTATCGGCGTCGGCCTGTTCATGGGCGCCGGTGGCCGTCTGGCCTCCACCGGCCCGGCCCTGATCTTCTCCTACGCCATTGCCGGCGTCATCGCTTACCTGCTGATGCGCGCCCTCGGCGAACTCATCATGTACCGCCAGACCTCCGGCTCCTTCGTGAGCTACGCAGGTGAAATGTTCGGCAAGAAGGGCGCCTTCCTCTCCGGGTGGATGTACTTCATCAACTGGGCCATGACAGGCATCGCTGAGCTCATCGCGATCGGCCTGTACTTCCAGTTCTTCTTCCCCAATGTGCCCATTGAACTCTCCGCCATCGCAGCGTTGGTGCTGCTGGTGGCCGTGAACTTGTTCAGCGTCAAGGCGTTCGGTGAGTTCGAATTCTGGGCCTCCTGCCTCAAGGTCGCGGCCATCGTAATCTTCCTCGCCGTTGGCACGTTCATGGTTGTCACCAACGCCAAGGTAGGCGATGGCAACGCGTCCGTGGCCAACCTCTTCCACGAAGACGGCGGCATGTTCCCCAAGGGTGGCCTGGTGATGATCCTGGTCCTCAACGCCGTGATCTTCGCCTACAACGCCATTGAGCTTGTCGGTATTACAGCCGGCGAGATGGAAAACCCGGAACGCGAAGTCCCCAAGGCGATCCGCGCCGTCGTGGTCCGTATTGTGGTTTTCTACGTCGGTTCGGTGACGCTGCTCGCGATGCTGCTGCCGTCAGACCAGTACGTTGCCGGCACCTCGCCGTTCGTTACCGTGTTCGGGCAAATGGGCCTCGGCTGGATGGGCGACGTCATGAACATGATCGTCATCACCGCCGCGCTGTCCTCCTGCAACTCGGGCCTGTACTCGATCGGCCGTATCTTCCGCACCATGGCCAACAATGGCCACGCCCCGCAGTGGCTCACCAAGATGTCCACACGCCACGTGCCGTACGCGGCCATCCTGGCGATCGGCGGCGTCTACCTCGTAGGTATCCTGCTCAACATCTGGCTGGGTGGCTCGCACGCGTTCGACCTCGCGCTGAACACGGCATCCATCGGCGTGATCTTCACATGGGGCTCCATCTTCGCGAGCCAGATCGCCCTCCGGAAGAAGCGCGGCAACGTCTCCAGCCTGCCGATGCCCGGTTCGCCGTGGACAAGCTGGGTGGGTCTCATCGCCCTGCTGGCCATCACCGTGCTGATCGGCTTCGATTCCATAACCGACAAGGAAACCGGCGAGGTCTTCCTACTTGGCCTGTGGACCCTCGCGACCATTCCGTTCTTCGCCCTGGTGCTGTGGCTCGGATGGCAGAAGGTCAAGAACAACGAACCCAAGAGCGAGCTGTTCAGCTAAGGCTCAAGTTTCAAACGCTTCAAACGCTTCAAACGTCCGACGGTGCGTGCCTCCCTATGGGGGCGCGCGCCGTTTGCGTTGTGGGGCCGTGGCGTTGTGGGGCCTGCTTTGCGCTTTATGCGGGGGGTGAGTCGTGCAGAGTGGGCCTCGCAACGAGCACCCCTCGCGTTGTGAGGTCTGCTTTGCACCTTATGGGCGGGGTGAGTCGTGCAGAGTGGGCCTCGCAACGAGCACCCCGGTTGGGAGTGTCGGGGGTCGGGTCTAGGCTCGATGTATGGAACACACCACCACCCTGACGCAGCACGTCAACGCAAGGCCGGAGAAGGTTTGGGCCGTCATCTCGGACATTCCCGGCTCGGCCGGCACGCTCTCCGGCATCGACTCAATCCAGATGCTCAGTGAGGGCCCTTATGGTGAGGGCACCCGCTGGAAGGAAACCCGGACCATGATGGGTAAGCAGGAGACTGTTGAGATGTGGGTTTCCGAGACTGACCCTCCGCGCAGCACTACGGTCAAGGCGCTTCAAGGTGGCGCGGACTACACCACCCGTTTTACCTTGAACGAGCGCGACGGCGGCACAGATCTGACGCTGAACTTCGGCGCAGAGATGATCAACCCCTCGCTCATCAGCAAGGTGGGCATGGCCCTGTTCGGGAAGATCGGGATGAACATGACCCGCAAAGCCCTCAGCAAAGACTTGGCTGAGATCGCAGCCAAAGCGGAATCGCTCTGATGGCGGCAGCGAAGGTAGCGGCACCCAAGATTTCGCCTGTGCGGTTGGACGAATTGCGTGACGACGACGCCCCGGACTTCCAGCGTGGCGAACGGTACGACGGCGTCCGGCTCACCCGGGTTTCTGCCGACGGAGAGGAACTGAGCGGTGCGGATTTCATTGAATGTGAGCTGAACGGTGTCTCCTTCAATGAGGCGCAGCTGCGGGGGGCAACGTTCCGCGAGTGCATCTTTTCGGAGCCGTATGCTCCCGTCTTCATGGCCGCCCGGACTTCCTGGCAGGATGTGGAGATCACCAATCCACGGTGGGGGTCTGCCGAACTTTATGAGGGGAACTGGCGCTCCGTCCGTATCGACGGCGGGAAGCTGGACTATGTGAATCTGCGCGGCTCCAAGCTCATGGATCTTCAGATCTCCGATTGCATCATCAACGAGCTCGACCTGGGCGGCTGCACGGGAACGCGGTTGGCATTGAAGAACTGCACCATTGGGACGCTGGATGTTACCGGCGCCAAGCTGAAGGACGTAGATCTGCGCACGTCGGAATTCCGTGGAATTAACGGTCTGGCAGGCCTCGCAGGAGTGGTGATTGATGACTATCAGCTGAGCCTCATGGCGCCGCTACTGGCTGGCCACTTGGGGATCCGGGTGGTCTGATCCGGGCTTGGGGCCGGTCTCCGCTGCTCCGTAACTGAGGGGTCAGCTGTTGACCGGCCCGCCGGGCCGTGTAATCTTTATAGAACGAACGGTCGGTATATTATTCCGAACCGGTCCCTTTCACTTCGCGAAGGATGTTCTCATGGTCGAGGCTTTTCTTGTTGGCGGCGCGCGTACGCCTGTAGGTCGTTACGGTGGGGCACTGTCCTCCGTCCGCCCGGACGATCTCGCAGCATTGGTGGTCCGGGAAGCGGTGGCGCGTGCCGGCGTCGATCCTGACTCCATAGATGAGGTAATCCTCGGCAATGCCAACGGCGCGGGCGAGGAAAACCGGAACGTGGCCCGCATGGCCACCCTTCTGGCCGGACTTCCCCTTCACATCCCCGGCATCACAGTAAACCGCCTGTGCGCCTCTGGCCTCAGCGCGATCATCATGGCCAGCCACATGATCAAGTCCGGAGCTGCGGACATCGTGGTGGCGGGTGGCGTTGAATCCATGAGCCGGGCGCCTTGGGTGCAGGAGAAGCCGACCACAGCGTTCGCCAAGCCTGGCCAGATTTTCGATACGTCCATCGGCTGGCGCTTCGCCAATCCGCTCTTCACCAAGGGCGAGCTTTCCCGCGACGGCAAAATGACCTACTCCATGCCTGAAACGGCGGAGGAAGTAGGCCGCGTGGACAACATCTCCCGCGAGGACGCTGACGCCTTTGCTGTCCGCTCCCACGAGCTTGCGCTGGCCGCCATCGCCGGTGGCCGGTTCAAGGATGAGATTGTCCCTGTCACGGTGAAGACCCGAAAGTCGGAGACCGTGGTGGACACTGATGAAGGCCCCCGCGAAGGCACCACCATGGACGTTTTGGCCGGACTGCGGCCCGTCGTCCCCGGAGGATCCGTGGTCACTGCCGGCAACTCATCAACGCTCAACGACGGCGCCTCAGCCATCATCGTCGCTTCTGAAGCCGCCATCAAGAAGTTCGGCCTGACGCCCCGTGCCCGCATCATCGACGGAGCCTCTGCAGGATGCGAACCCGAAATCATGGGCATTGGCCCGGTCCCTGCCACGCAAAAGGTCCTGGCACGCGCCGGACTCAGCGTGGATCAGCTGGGCGCCGTGGAACTCAACGAAGCCTTCGCTACCCAATCGTTGGCAAGCATGCGTCGCCTCGGACTGAACCCGGACATCGTAAACAACGACGGCGGCGCCATCAGTTTGGGGCACCCGCTGGGTTCCAGCGGCTCCCGCATTGCTATTACGCTGCTGGGCCGCATGGAGCGCGAGCTCGCTTCATCGTCCGGACCGAAGCTCGGACTGGCCACCATGTGCATCGGTGTCGGACAGGGCACCGCGATGCTGCTGGAAGGCGTGTAATGGTGCTGAATGCGAAAGACTTCACCACACTTCTCCTCGAAGAGCGCGAAGACCGACTCACTGTTCTGCTGAACCGTCCAGAGGTCCGTAATGCGATTGACCAGACGATGGTGGACGAACTCCACCTTGTCTGCGCCGAACTCGAGCGGAATCCTAAGGTGCTGATTATTGCCGGGACCGAGGGCGTATTCGCCTCCGGTGCTGACATTGGACAGCTGCGGGAACGCCGACGGGATGACGCCCTGCAGGGAATCAATTCCACAATCTTTGTCCGCATCGCCAAATTGCCCATGCCCGTTATCGCGGCCTTGGACGGGTACTGCCTTGGCGGGGGAGCCGAGCTCGCATACGCCGCCGACTTCCGCATCGGTACTCCGAGCGTCCGCATCGGTAATCCGGAGACCGGGCTGGGGATTCTTGCTGCAGCTGGAGCCAGCTGGCGGCTCAAGGAGTTGGTAGGGGAGCCGAAGGCCAAGGAGATCCTCCTGGCCGGTGCCGTACTCCGCGCCGAAGAAGCTCTGCGCATCAGCCTGATCACGGAGATCCACGAAGCTCCTGAGCTGATGGATGCAGCGCACAAATTGGCCGACAGGATTGGACGCCAGGATCCCTTGGCAGTGCGCATCACCAAGTCGGTGTTCCACGCCCCGGCTGAAGCCCACCCGCTGATCGACACACTAGCCCAGGGGATCCTTTTCGAGTCCCAAGCAAAGTTCGATCGCATGCAGGCGTTCTTGGACAAGAAATCGGCGAAGGCTTCGCAAGACACAGCCGTCCCGGACACAGCCGCCCCCGCCCCCGCCACTGCCGCCCCGACGCAAGACAGGACCTGGAAATGACCGAAGTTCCCGCCATCCCGCACGTTGTTGGCGTCCTTGGCGGCGGCCGTATGGGTGCTGGTATCGCACATGCATTCCTTACTAAGGGCGCCACCGTGATCGTGGTGGAACGCGATCACGAGGCAGCGGCCGGAGCACAGGGTCGCGTTGCTGATGCCGTAGCCAAGTCCGCCGCCCGCGGCACCTTGAGCGAAACCCCCGAAGAGGCGATGTCCCGCTTCAGCACCTCCACGGACTACGAATCCTTCATCCACTGCGGCCTCGTAGTGGAGGCCGTGCCTGAGGACTACGACCTCAAAGTCACAGCCCTGAAGGCTGTGGAGGACCACTTGTCCGCCGATGCTTACCTGGCCTCGAACACGTCCTCGCTCTCGGTCACTGGGCTCGCCAACGCACTTCGCCGTCCAGCCAACTTTGTTGGACTGCACTTCTTCAACCCTGTGCCTGCGTCAACCCTCATTGAGGTGGTGCTGGCCAAGGAAACGTCTCCCGAACTGGCTGAGGCCGCGAAAAGCTGGACCGAGGCACTCGGCAAGACCGCCGTCGTCGTCAATGACGCTCCCGGCTTTGCGTCCTCAAGGCTCGGTGTCGCAATTGCCCTTGAAGCGATGCGCATGATGGAAGAAGGAGTGGCGTCGGCGGAAGACATCGATGCCGCCATGGTCCTCGGCTACAAGCACCCCACGGGTCCGCTCAAGACCACTGACATTGTTGGCTTGGATGTCAGGTTGGGCATTGCCGAGTACCTTCACTCCACGCTGGGCGACCGTTTCGCTCCGCCGCAGATCCTCCGCGATAAAGTGGCGCGTGGGGAGCTGGGACGTAAGACGGGCAAAGGTTTCTTCGACTGGAACGACTGAAGCCCGGGGGTGCGGTTAGGCTAACCGGGTGACTTCTATCGAACCCATCACCCTGACCGGAAAATTCGTGACGCTGGAACCGTTGAGCCAGGAACACCACGACGGCCTGGTGGATGCAGCTCGGGACGGCGATCTCTGGAAGCTTTGGTACACCTCCGTCCCGACGCCGGAGGGCATGGCTGCTGAAATCGATCGCCGCCTGGACTTGCAGGCTAAAGGGTCCATGGTGCCGTTTGCCACGCGCTCCAACGCAACAGGCAAGCTCATAGGAATGACGACTTACATGAACATCGATCACCAGACCCCACGCTTGGAGATCGGATCCACGTGGAACGCCGCGTCGGCGCACGGCACGGGGACCAACCCGGATTCGAAGCTGCTGCTCCTGCGGCACGCCTTCGAAACGCTTGGTTGCGTAGCTGTTGAATTCTGCACGCACTGGATGAACCAGCAGTCCCGCGAAGCCATTGCCCGTCTCGGTGCCAAACAGGATGGCGTCCTTCGAAGCCACTCGCGCAGCAAGGACGGCGCCCTCCGGGACACCGTGGTGTTCTCCATCCTCGATCACGAATGGCCCGCCGTGCGCAACGGCCTGGAATTCCGGCTGGCGAAGTACGGCGCTTAGCTGTTGTTATCAAAAGTAGGGTAGCCAGACGTCTGTACCGCGTTGCCTGCCAGGCGTAACCTTGCCAACACATTGCCCCGTACGCGGCCGACGGGTGGGCGAGCCGCGAAGTGACCCCTTTGATGGGTCACCGGAGCCCCAAAGAGCAGCATGAAGGGGAAGCATCATGGCAACTCATCGAGCACGACGCCGGAACTTGGCTTTTGCAGGCGGACTCGCCGCCCTGGCACTCACGTTAGGATTTACGGCCAGTCCGGCCGCCGCCGCGCCGCCGCCACCGGTGACGTATGTGGCACTCGGTGATTCGTACACGGCGGGGACCGGTGCGGGGGCTTTGAGCAGGCCGCCTGTTGCTTGTTGGCAAAGCCCAGGTGGTTACGTCGACCTTGCTGACGCTTCGCCGAAAGTCACCCTGGTGGCTAACTTGGCATGTCACGGAGCCGTGTTGTTCCCTGTGCCACCCTTCTATGACGGCGTGACGCCGACTGTCGGCGAACAAATCCTCGCGGGCCAGCAGGCCTTGGCGGGTGCTGACCTGGTCAGCATCACCGCTGGTGCCGTGGATGCCGGAAGTGGGCTCGCGTTGCAGGCGTGCGCTACTCCGGATACACAGCTTTGCGCAGCCACAGTGACCGCGATCATTCAGAACCTGCAGACTGGAACTCTGCAAACCGCCCTGGCCACCACATACCAAGCCATCCAGATGAGTGCGCCGGATGCTGTCATCGCTGTTTTTGGTTATCCACGCCTGTTTGAGCCGTCCCAAGGCGACATTGTGATCAATGGGATCACAATTGTTCCCGTCCAGAACCAAATACTCGTCAATCAAGCTATCGATGCCCTTAATGCAACCATCGCAGCTGCGGTCGAAAGCAGCGGGACCAACGCTGTGTTTATCGATGTAACCAAACGGTTCCTCGGGCATGCGGTGAACTCGGATAATCCGTGGATCGTGCTCGACCTGACCCAGCCGCTTCTGGACGCGAACTTCCATCCGAACGACGCCGGACATCAGGCCTACGCCTCAGCCCTGCTGTCCACCATCAAACCCTCGCAACTCGCTAGGCGTTAGACCACTCGACCGTTGTTGACCCGCTGTTCCGTTGTTGGCCAACAACGGAACAGCGGGTCAACAACGTTCATTCAGTCAGCTGCAAGGTCACAGCCGAATTCCTTCCCCCGCAAGGGCACTCCGAACCGAGGTCCAGGACTTCAGGACTTCCAGCACCTCAGGGTCCCGTTCGGCCAGGATGGCTTGTTGGTACGAGTCCTCCAGCAGTGAATCCACGGAAACGCGGGTGCCTGTGGAAGCACTGAGGATGGCGGCTTCCACCATGGCCAGGCTCATGATGTTCTGGTGAACCCGTCCCATCGGTGTGCTTCCCGTGCGCACAGCGGACACGAAGTCCCGCAAGGACCCGGCGATTTCCTGGCCAGGATCCTCAGCACCCGACGTATCGCCGGAAACGGGAACAGAGGAGGCCGGTTCATTGTCGCCGTCCCACAGGACAGTGCCATGCTCCCCGCTGATCCGCCATGACGCATTCCACGAGGTTTCCTGGCCAGGGCTGCACCAGCTACCGGTGAACACGAAGCGCTCGCCGCCGGTCATCTCGAAGATGGCCGTGGAACCTGCATCTCCGCGATACCAGCTCCAGGATGGGTTGTACTCCTCGCAGAACACGGAGACCGGATCGGCGTCGAGCAGGAAACGGGCCATATCGAACTGGTGGATGGCCATATCCAGTAGGAGCGGGTGATCCATGGCATCCCGGAAACCGCCGAAGTGCGGGGCCTTGAAGAACTCGGCTGAGACGATCCCAATGGAACCCAAGGAGGAGGACAGGCGCTTGGCCAAAAACAGGTGCCGGTTGTAACGCCGGGACTGGCTGACCATGAACAGCTGGCCGTGAAGCTCGGCCGCAGCCGCCAAGGACAGGCCTTGCGCCACCGTTGAAGCAACCGGCTTTTCACCGAGGACCGGCAAGCCCGCGGCCAGCGCTTCGGTAGTTACCGGATGATGCGCCGCAGGAACGGTGACGTTGATGACTGCCTGGGCTCCGACGTCGGACGCCAACTGGGCGGTGCCGGCACCGACCGGCAGATCGGGACGGCCCAACGACGCCGCCGCCTCAGCGGCAGCCGTAAGGTCGAGATCAACAATGCCCACCAGCTCAACCAACGGCGACGATTCCACCGTTCGAAGCCACGCGCGGCCCATGCCCCCTGCACCTACAACAACGACGCGGAGGGGAGTACCGTCGTCGGGAATGGTAGCGAAGGGCGTGCTCACGCGTTGGCTCCCTGGTAGCTCTTGCCGTTGAAGAAGTCGTTGGTTTCGTAGCGAAGCAGCTCCGGAACAGCGCGTTCGGGGCGGTCGGTTACGGCCCATTCCACGGCGTTGGCGATCACGCGTCGGACGTCCTTGTGGTGATAGACGGGGTAGTCCTGGTCGCCTGGGCTGAAGAAGAAGATTTTGCCGTGACCGCGCCGGAACGTGCAGCCCGAACGGAAGACTTCGCCGCCGCTGAACGAGCTGATGAACACCAGTTCCTCGGGCGTAGGGATGTCGAAGAATTCGCCGTACATTTCCTGCTGCGGAATCTCGATGGGGTGCGGGATGCCCTTGGCGATGGGGTGCGTGGGGTCCACGGTCCACACGAGTTCGCGATCCTGCTCGGAGCGCCAACGCAGCGTGCATGACGTTCCCATCAGCCTGGTGAAGATCTTGGACCAGTGCCCGGAGTGCAATACGATCAGGCCCATTCCGGCCAGGACATGCCGGTGGACGCGTTCTACGATCTCGTCCTCAACATCTGCATGGGACATGTGCCCCCACCAAGTAAGCACGTCGGTGTTGGCGAGGACTTCCTCGGTGAGGCCGTGCTCGGGTTCGTCCAGTGTTGCGGTCCGGACCTCGACGGCGGTACCCAGGTTCTCTTCGATGCCCGCCTTGACGGCGCCGTGCATACCGTCCGGGTAGAGGCGGGCTACCAGTTCGTCGCGCTTCTCGTGGCGATTCTCGGACCAAACGGTCACGCGGATGGGCTTGCTCTCAGTCATTGTTTTCTCCTTGAAAGGTGTGGAAAGCGGTCTACTTGACCGCACCGCCGGTGGTGCCGGCGGCGATGTATTTTTGGGCCGCGACCAGCAGGACGATGGCCGGGATAGACGCGAGTACCGCCGTCGCCATGACAGAACTCCAGTCATTCACGTAGGCGCCGATGTACTGGAAGATGCCCAGGGTGACGGGGCGGACTGCTTCGGTGGTGGTGAGGGTCAGTGCGAAGAGGAAGTCGCTCCAGGCGAACAGGAACGTGAACAGCCCCGCTGTGATCAGTGAATTCCGGCTGAGCGGGAGCACAATCGACCAGAATGCCCGGAGGTGGCCTGCACCATCCACGCGCGCGGCCTCGATCACCGAGGCCGGCATGCCGTTCATGAAGGCCCGGATGATGAGGATCGCGAACGGGATTCCGTGGGCAGAATCAGCCAGGATCAGTCCCGGGATGGAGTTGAGTAGGCCGAGATCGTTGTACGCGGTGTAGAGGGCGTTGGCCACCACGATCCCCGGAATCATCTGGCTGATGAGGATCGCGAACAGGACCACACCTGCGCCGCGGACCTTGAAGTACGCCAAGGCATAGGCGGCCGGAGCTGCAATGGCCAGGCTCAGCGCCACACTGCCCAGCGAAATGATGAGGCTGGTTCGCAGGTTCCCTGCTTGCTCATTGATGGCTGTTGCGTAGCCGGTGAAGTCGGGCTTCAGCGGGAACCACGAGGTTTCCAAGGTGGTGCCGTTGGGTTGCAGGGAGGCGTTGACCATCCAATAGACGGGGAACAGCATGATGGCCAGGAAGAAGATGGCCAATGCCGTGTATCCCCAGTTCTTGCGTCCCGTTGTTTTTGGGCCGCTACGCCGGAGCGTGGGTGCCTTCAGTACGGTCGTCATGCTGTCCTCACTCGTCCACTGCGCGTCGGCTGGCCCGCAAGTACAGGACTGCGAAGACCAGGGAGATGATCACCAGTACGTTGCCCAGGGCCGCACCTTCACCGAACTTGAATTCGTGGAAGGACAGGTTGTAGGACTGCGTCGCGATGGTTTGGGTGGAATTGGCGGGCCCGCCGTTGGTGAGGCCCAGAATGATGTCCAGCACCTTGAGCGTGTAGACGACGCCGAGCACCAGGACCACGCTCACCACTGGCCGCAGCATGGGCCACGTGATGTGCCGGAAGGCCTTCCACCCGGTGGCGCCGTCCAGTGAGCCGGCCTCGTACAGCTCGTCCGGGATTTCCTGCAGGCCGCCGTAGAGGATGGTCAGGTTGAACGGGATGCCAATCCAAATGTTCACGCCCACCACGGCAATGAGGGCCAGCGAGGTGCTGGTGAGCAACGGAATACCGGTATCGATGATGCCGAGGTCACCCAGGAAACGGTTCAGCGCGCCGCTGTCTTTATCCAGGATCCATCGCCACACGGCACTGGAAACGATCAAGGGAAGGAGCCAGGGGAGCAGGAGCAGGGACCGCAGGATTCCGTTGAGCGGGAACTTGCGCTGGAAGAAGATGGCCAGCGCCAGCCCGATCACGAACTGGCCAACAATGGAGCCGATGGTGAACAAGACGGTGTTCAGCAGTGAGGTTGAGAACAACGACGACGACAATACAGTCACGTAGTTGGAGAACCCCACCCAAGGGGCTTCTCCGGTGAAGAACGTGGAGGTGGTGTACTCCTGGAAGCTCATGACCACGTTCTTGACTACCGGATACCCGAAGAACAACGTCATGTAGACCACTGCGGGGACCAGGAAGAGCCACTGGAAGATGCGCTCGCGGCGCTGGCGGGAACGGCGCCGGGGCGCGGGTTTTTCGGTCCCTGAGCCGCGGGTTTTCACGGCTGTGCCGGCGGCCTGCCCTTCTGAATGAGGTAAATCGGTAGCTAATGACATGGCAGGCTGCCTACTGACCCTGGGCTTGCTTGAGGGCGTCGGCCGGGGAGGCGTTGCCCGTTAGTGATGTCTGGATGGCTGTGTAGATCTTGGTGGCCTGTGCCGGCCATTCCTCGCCGAGCTGGCCGGTGCGTGCACGGGCGGTTTTGATCAGCTCGGTGAACGTGGCGAGCTTGGGGTTGTCGCTGGCGAACTTGTCCGAGAGTGTGGTCTTGGAGGGAATGGTGTTGCGGGCGGTAGCCATGGCGAGCTGGTTCTCGTCGCTGTTCAAGCAGGCAACCATCTCTGCTGCCTTGGCTTGCCGGGCCTTGTTCCCGGTCTGAGGGACAGTCCATACCTCGCCGCCGAGCGGAGCCACGGACGTCTGCCCGGCTTCACGCACAGGAATCTTCACTACGCCGTACTGAAGCGTGGGCTGCTTGTCCAACGCCGGGATCTGCCACGGTCCGTTGACCATCATGGCGGCCTTGCCCGCCAGGAACTGGTCTTTGACATCAGCCTGGGTCCAGTTGAGGGCAGAGGAGGAGACAGAACCGCTCTTGACCAGGTCGGTCCACAGTTGCAGCGCCTGCTCGGTCTCCTTGGTGTCAATCTTCTTTTCATCGCCACCGTTGGACCACATGACAGGAAGGAACTGCCATGTGCCCTCGTAGGTGGGGTTGGCGTTGAATGCCAGTCCGTACTGGTCACCAGCAGTGAGCTTTGCGGAGGCTGCCTTGAGCTCATCCCACGTTGTGGGCGGGGTGACGCCGGCCTTGGCCAGAATGTCTTTGTTGTAGAACAGAGCGATGGTGTTCACCGTGGGTGCCAGGCCGTACACCTTGTCCTTGTACGTGCCGGCGCTCAGCACGCCTTCAGCGAAGTTCTCCGTGCTGACTTTGAAATCGGCAAGGGGAGCCAGGGCACCGGTGGCCGCGATTTGCTGGAGATCCGGGTTGTCCAACATGAGGACGTCAGGCAGGGTCTTGGAGGAGGACTGCTGGAGGACTTTGGAAATGAGTGATTTTCCGGGGACAGTTTCCCGCTTGACTGTAACGCCCAGCTGGGTGCCGCACTTGGTTAGGGCATCGCCGATGAACGACTTGTCCGGCTCGTTGTTGTAGTAATCCATCACGGAGAGTTCCGTGACCGCCTCGGACGACGACGCGGCGGTGGAGGTGCCGCAGCCGGAAACGACCAGCGGTAAGCCGACCAGGGCGGCCACTGCCACTGCAAGCGGACGGGATGTCCTTTGTGCTGACTTCATTGTCTGTTCCTTCTTCTGGGGTGGACTATCGATGCGTATCGACGATGCGTATCGATGAGTTCGGAAAGGGAGGTGGATCAGGTGATTACAGAGAAAAGACTAAGCTGCCGTGGGGTGGGCGGAGCGTGCTTGAACGGTGCGTAATGACCGTAGGTACCAGTTCCAGGGATTCGTGTGGTCCCTGGTTCTCGGCTTCGAGGAGGTCGCAAATAATCTTCACTGCGCGGCGGGAAACTTCTGCCGGACGGAGGTCAATGGTGGAAAGCGGAATGGGCTGAAGTTCGGCCAGCGTGGGGGAGGCGCTGCCGATGACGGAGACATCCACCCCCGGAGTCAGGCCGCGGCTGTTCAGTACACGGCGGAGCACGTCCTGGACAGTCCCGTCCGGAGCAATGAAAGCCGGAACTCCTGTTGTTTCGGCCAAGGCCTTGTCAACAGAGGCGGCGATGACATCGCGGTCGGTGCCGCCCGGAAGGTGCAGTACGCGGACGCCGGCATCCCGCGCCGCCTTGTCGGTGCCGGACATGAAGCGTTCTACGTAATTCACGTGGCGCTCCACCACCTCCGGCTGCCAACCGATCACAGAAATGACACTGTGCCCGGCCGCTGACAAATCTTGGACGCATTGTTCCCCGGCCATTTCAAAGTCCGCATCGATGCAGACCAGGCCGGAGGGGTCGTGCGGGATTCCGATCAACACCACGGGTACGTTAAGGCTGCGAACCACGGGGAGACGTTCGTCATCCCCTTCAACCTGCATGAGGATCAGGCCGTCGCAGATCTGCTGGCCCACCACGCGCTTCAGCCCTGGTGCACCTTCATCCTCTGTGACCAGGAGAATGTCGTGATCATAACGTCTGGCAGTGTTGGCGATCACGGATACGAACTCCATGATCGAGGCCATGTGCAGTTCAGGTATGAAGGGGATCACCAGGCCGATGACCCGGGTCTTGCGGCTGGCAAGGGCTCGAGCGCCGGCGTTGGGTTGGTACGTCAGTTGCTGAATAGCGTCTTCAACTTTTTTGCGGGTCTTCTCGGAGATCGGCCGCTTGCCACTCAGTACGTAGGAGACTGTGCTTTGAGCTACTCCGGCGGCTTGGGCAACGTCCTTGCTGGTGGGCATGGCTTGACCTCCTTGTGCTCTCTGCTGAACAGTTCCTGTGGTTGTCGATACGTATCGTCGATGCGCATCGCGAATGAGTATGACATGGGTCACTCAGCCTCCGCAAGACCTCATACCCAAACTTTGTGCTTAGCTGGCTCCTATGGATGGGACCACTTCAGCTCACCAAGGCGTCCACTGGGACGGCGCCGTCAATGCGTGGCAGATCGCCGGGGACGTGTACCGGATGGGGCGCCACGAATGGGTCACGGAAGCCGGGTGGCAGCAGATGTACGACGACGGCGTCCGCACCGTGATCGATCTCCGCGCCTCTCGCGAGCGGCGGCAACGCGACACCGATCCCGAGGTGCCGGACGACGTGAAGGCGCGTATCGACGTCGTGCATTGCCCAACGGAAGATCCGGACCATCGGGACTTCAGCGAGCTTTTCGGCCCGTACCTGAAGGACCCTGCGCAGTACGGTGATTATCTTGAGCTGTTCGCCGACAAGATCGCAGCGGTCTTCAAAGCCATTGCGGCGTCGCCCGGCAAGGTGGTGATTCACTGCTCCGCGGGAAGGGACCGTAGCGGCGTGATCGCTTTGATCCTGCAGCGTTTGGCGGGGGTTGGGGATGAGGAGATCGTGCACGGATACGAGCTCGCAGCCCGGGGGATCAACGAGCGTCACCGCACCCACGGGGCACCGCATACGCACGATCCCTACCTGTCCGACGCCGCTCTGGAGGCGATGTTGACCGAGCGGCGGGAGAGTCTGAGGGCCTTCCTTGCGTCGCTAGATGCGGCCGGGTTCCTGGCAGAGAACGGTGTTTCCGGACCGGAGTTGGCCGCCGTCCGGGCAAAACTCGGAGTGGCCGACGCTGCTAAGATGCAGAGTTGACTAATCTCTGACATGGATGGATCCGCATGACTTCCGGCGCCCGCGTCACCATCGTGACCCGAACCAAGAACCGACCCATCTTCCTGGCACGGGCTTTGGATGACATCTTCGCCCAGACCTTCCAGGACTTCGAGCTGGTGATAGTCAACGACGGCGGGAACCCGGCCGACGTCGAACACCTCACCTCCCAGCGGTCGGAAGCGGAACGGTCCCGCATCACCACCATTCACCATGCTGAGTCAGCTGGCATGGAGGGGGCATCGAATGCCGGTCTCAAGGCCGGTTCCGGCGAGTTCGTGGTGATTCATGACGACGACGACTTTTGGGCCCCCGAGTTCCTTGCCCGCACAGTGGCCTACCTCGACGATCCCGCGCATGCTGCTGAAAGCGGTGTGATGGTGCGGACTGAGATCGTCATCGAGGAGCTTGTGGAGGGCAGGATCGAGCCCATCAGCCGTGAAATCTTCTGGGCCGACATGCGGCAGATAACGCTGGCGGACATGCTGAAGATCAACCGCGCGGTCCCTATTTCTTTCCTGTACCGACGCAATCTTCACGACCATGTGGGCTATTACAACGAGAACCTTCCCGTGGTGGGGGACTGGGAATTCCACCTCCGCGTCCTGAGTCACTCGCGCGTAGGATTCCTCGACGGCGAACCTCTCGCCTTCTGGTCGCAGCGTCCGGAATCCGCTGGGCACCACAGCAACAGCATCTTCGCAAAGGTTGCTGAACATGCACAGTACGATGCGTTGGTCCGCGACGATTACCTCCGCGACCAAGCCGCCCAAGGCGGACTCGGTACCATGCTTTACCTGACCCGGGTGCTGTCGGAGCAAGAGGACCTCATCGTTGCTCAGCAGCGACGCTTGGACGATTCCGCGGCCAAACTCGATCATATTCTGGAGCGCCTCGAGGCGTTGAACCAGACTGTGGTTGTGCGGACCAGCGTGGGGGAGTTCTTGAAGAAGCCCATGCTTTTGGTGCGGAAGCTGTTCAGGCGGGGCTAGCGGTTCCCGCGCGGAAACGGCCTCTCACCCTCATGCGTCATCTGAGCCTCGACTATCGACTGTGCACCGGTTGAGGCCATAAGATCACGAGCGGGCCGCTGACCAAGCGGCCCTTTCGTTCGCATGAACATGGGGGACCCATGAGGGGTAATTCGCGCGGCCGTTTTCGGCTCACACTCGCACTTTTAGCAGCACTCATTTTGGGCGCATTGCCTGCCGGGATCGCATCCCCGGCGTTTGCAGCAGCTGCGGGCAGTATTTCAGGAACGGTGACGGTGCCCGCGGGGGTGAACGTTACCTCGGTTGACATTTATGCCCAAGGTAAATCATTTTCTGAGACTGTCCGGCCAGACGCTGCTGGCCAGTTCACCATCCAGGGCCTCGACGCTGATGAATATCGGCTGTATTTCAGGAGCTCTGGATTCTCCCATTTGGTCATCCCCTCCTATTACGGTGGTTTCAAATTTGAAGACGCTACCCCGATCGCCCTGGCCCAAGGTGAGGTGATCGCCGGAATCAAACACACGATGACCCCTGGTGGCAGGATTAAGGGAAAGGTCGCTTTGCCGACAGGTACTAATCCCGGGAATGTTGTCGTACATGCTGAGGTTCACGGGGATCATGAAGCGGACAATGACTGGTCCCACCTTTCTGACCGCGATGGAAACTTCGAGCTTGGTCCCCTGGCGCCGGGTGAGTACGTAGTCTTTTTCAGGCAGACTTTTGGCTCCGAACCTTTTGTCGAGACTCACTATCCGGGAGTTCCCAGTGGTGACCAGGCGACAAGAATCAAGGTTGTTGACGGGCTGACCACCACGGGAATAAATCAGGTCTTGAAGCAGTCTGCATTGATCTCTGGGACCCTCTTCAGCCCAACGAGGTTTGATGGAACCGTCTTAGCGAGACCAATCAATGATCTTGCCAAGGCTGCAGGGCGCACGGATGTGAAAGCGGGAGCCTACATTATTGGGGGACTTGAAGCGGGGTCCTACAAACTTGAATTCCAATCCCACGATGCCACTTACGCGTCCATGTGGCACGGCGGAGTTGCTCATCCATCTGCAGCCCCGTCCTTGACTCTGACTGGTACGCAGCATATTCAGGGGCTGACGGACACAGCCGTGAGAGGTGCCACGATTAGAGGCTTCGCGGACGGCGACGTCAACTATCCGAGCGTGGACGTCGTGAACCTTGATGGAACGGTGGCGAACTATGTCAACACAGTACGTTTGCTTGAGCCCAACGAGTACGCGGTCAGTGGGTTGTTTCCCGGGACCTACAAAGTCCAATTCAATCGCTATGACCATGACAGCTACCGGACTGCTCAGGAAGGGCAGTATTACAACGCTCTGCCGGAAGGAGCCGGCCTGGGAAGTGCCGCCGCCATTACGGTTGCTCCCGGTCAAACTGTCTCGAACATAAACCAGGCGAGACGTATCGGCGGAACCTTAGCAGGCAAACTTTTGGGTGCCAATGGCGCACCTTTGAAAGATGCGGCTGTTCGGGTTTACACCAAGGATGGGGTTCTGGTTACCCGTCGCGCGACAACGGCGGCGGACGGCACATTCAACGTAACTGGTTTAACAACGGGGCTCTATTTCGTGTCGGCTGCACCTGCTGGTGAGTCGGGTCCCATCTACTCCGGCAATGTTCTCACCGAGGTCAATGCCAGGTCCGTTTCCACGTTCTCCGGGCAGAACACCGACATCGGAACACTGAGCTACGCCACCGCTTCGCAGGGTACCCGGGGCTTCGATGACGTTCCGCTCGGTGCGCAGTTTGAGGATGAAATGCAGTGGTTGGCTGACAAGCAGATTTCCACAGGGTGGGAGTCGAATGGGGCCAAAATCTACAGACCGCTAACTCCTGTTAATCGGGACGCTATGGCTGCGTTCATGTACCGGTTATCGGGCAAGCCTGCCTTCGCTGCACCAACCGGTTCCCCTTTCACGGACCTGCCCGTGGGGGCGCAGTTCTACAAAGAAATCACGTGGCTAGCGGACAAGGGCATTTCCACAGGTTGGGAAGAGGCCGACCAAACCAAGACCTACCGTCCCTTGCAGCCTGTGAACCGTGATGCGATGGCGGCGTTTTTGTACCGCTTGGCTGGCGAGCCTGAGTTCACTCCACCTACGGAATCGCCGTTCATCGATGTGCCCGTCGAAGCCGAGTTCTACAAGGAGATCACGTGGCTTGCAGCTCAGGGGATCTCCACCGGTTGGGCTGAATCGGGCAACACCAAGTCCTTCAAGCCCCTTCTCCCCGTGAACCGGGACGCGATGGCAGCGTTCATGTTCCGCTACAACACGAAGTTCGGCTCCATTTAGCCTGACCGATCAACCAGAAAGGGTTGGTTCCGGGGCTCTCGCGACCAACCTTTTCTGGCTAGGCCAGTCCCAATAACAACGGCGTTTAGAATAAATCGTTTTCTGCACTAGGATCGCGAGGGGCCGCCATTTGCGGCCCCTTCGTTCGCATGAAACATGGGGGACCCATGAGGGGTTATTCTCGCGGCCGTTTTCGGCTCGCTCTCACTTTATTAGCAGCACTCTTCTTGGGTGCCTTGCCTGCCGGGATCGCATCCCCGGCGTTTGCAGCAGCTACAGGCAGTATTTCAGGAACGGTCACGGTGCCGGCGGGCGTGGATGTCACCAAGGTGACAGTCTTCGCCGGCCCGGAAATCGGCGGCTATCAAACAGCCAGTGTGGCCTCGGACGGAACTTTCACGGTCAGTGGACTTCCCGCGGTTAACCACTGGGTAAATTTCTCGTACTTCGAATCCCCGTCTCCGGTAGTCGGGGCCTATTACTCAACCTCTCCGGATGGTGCCAAAACACTCGTCAGCGTTTCGGAAGGTACTACCACCTCCGGCATCAATCAGACGCTGAAGCCTGCTGCAATGGTTTCCGGCAAGATCTCGGTTCCAGCAGGTATGCCGGCTTTCACCGGGCAGGTCAGCCTCGAGGCGGGGCCTGACTTCACCAAGAATGCGTTCGTGGGATCGGCGTGGATTAGTGCCGATAGCTTGGGGAACTACACCATCGGCGGTTTGGAGGCCGGAGCCTACAAGCTTCGCTTCGCGTCGTACAGCGACAAGTGGGCCACCATGTGGCACGGCGGTGTGGTCTCTGCGGGCGGTTCTCAGTCCATAACCATTGCGGCCGGGGAGCAGCTCGCTGGCATCCAGGATTCGGCAGTTGCGGCTGGCTCTATCGCAGGGTCCATCGCGGGTGCACCCGCCCCCGGCCCCACGATGAGTGGTCCGGGCATGAGCATCACTGCCATTGCGCCGGACGGCACCGTTGCAGCGTCTACGGTCATGGAAACTTCGCAGACCACCTACGTGCTGAAGAACCTGCTGCCGGGCAAGTACAAGGTTCAGTTCAACCGGACCAACGGATTCATCTCCAATTACGAGGCCCAGCTGTACAAGAACCTCCCGGAATCCGGGGGCGCGGCTAACGCGACTCCCGTGACTGTAGCTGCCGGACAGGCCGTTTCCAGCGTCAACGCAACCGTTCGCCAGGGCGGAACGCTCACTGGGAAGGTTCTGGGCTCTACTGGTACGCCCCTGAAGGGTGTGCGGGTCAACGTTTACACCAAGGACGAGTCTCTCGTCACCCGCTTCTCCTACACCGCAGCGGACGGGACCTTCAAGGTCACCGGCCTGACCACGGGACTCTACTTCGTGTCCGCTGAACCCGAGGGGGCCGCGCCGATCTACTCCGGCAACGTCCTCGCAGAGGCCAACGCCCGGTCCGTTTCCTCTTTCGTCGGCCAGAACACGGACCTTGGCACGCTGAGCTACGCGACTGCAACCCAAGGTACCCGGGGCTTTGACGATGTTCCCCTCGGCGCCCAGTTCCAGAATGAAATCCTCTGGTTGGCCAACGAAGGAATCTCCACCGGTTGGGAAGCCAATGGGTCCAGGACCTACCAGCCGCTGACCCCGGTGAACCGTGACGCCATGGCTGCGTTCATGTACAGGTTGTCGGGTGAGCCTGAGTTCACGCCGCCTGCTGTTTCTCCCTTCGCTGACCTCCCCGCGGACGCCAAGTTCTACAAGGAGATCACCTGGCTTGCTGACAAGGGCATCTCCACGGGTTGGGAAGAGGCTGACAAGACCAAGACCTACCGGCCCCTGCAGCCCGTGAACCGTGATGCGATGGCTGCCTTCATGTACCGCTTGGCTGAGCAACCCGAATTCACTGCACCGGCAACTTCACCATTCGTTGATGTTCCTGTCGGCGCTCAGTTCTACAAGGAGATCACCTGGCTCGCAGCTCAGGGCATCTCCACCGGCTGGACCGAATCAGCTGGCAAGTCCTTCAAGCCGCTGCTGCCCGTGAACCGTGATGCGATGGCCGCATTCATGTTCCGCTTTGACGCTAAGTTCGGCGCCGTCTAGGCAGTTTGCTTGCCTCAAGCTTGAACAAGTGAAGGGCCGGTCTCCCATCAGGGAGGCCGGCCCTTTGTTGTGTTCGGACCAAGCAGCAAAATTTCTGCTGTACTCCACCGTCCATTCCTGTACCCTGTATATATTACCGAACGGCCGGTCAGTAATGTTGGCTCCAGTCAACAGTGACCGTGCCGCTTTCACGTGCCTTGGAAGGACCCGTCGACGATGACCACTACCGCAGTCGCCCCGGAAACCACAGCCGTTGCAACCGTCCCCAGCTACGTCCAGGATGCTTGGTGGACCCCGGCGCCCGACGCCAGAAAAGTCCCCGTCCGTGATGCCAGCACCGGAGAAGTCCTGGCCAACGTCAGCACCGACGGACTGAACCTTGCCGCCGTCGTGAATTACGGCCGCACCACTGGGCAAACGGAACTTGGGAAGCTGACTTTCCACCAGCGCGCACTCAAGCTCAAAGAGCTTGCCATGTACCTCAACGGGCGCCGCGAAGAGCTGTACGAATCCTCTTCGCAGAGCGGTGCCACCAAGATCGACAACATGATCGACATCGATGGCGGCATCGGTGTGCTGTTTACGTTCGGCTCCAAGGGCCGTCGCGAGCTGCCCAACTCGCAGGTTGTGGTGGATGGTCCCATGGAGACGTTGTCAAAGGACGGATCATTCGTCGCCGAGCACATCTACACCCGGATTCCCGGCGTTGCAGTCCAGATCAACGCGTTCAACTTTCCGGTTTGGGGCATGCTGGAAAAGTTCGCTCCCTCGTTCCTCGCCGGCGTCCCCACCATCGTGAAGCCGGCCACGCCCACGGGTTACGTTGCCGCCGCGGCGGTTAAGGCAATCGTCGAGTCAGGAATCCTCCCGGCAGGCTCCCTTCAGCTGATCTCCGGTTCTGCCCGGACCATCCTTGATGAACTCGACTACCGCGACCTCGTTTCCTTCACGGGCTCGGCATCCACTGCCAATTCGCTCAAGGGCCACAAGAACGTGGTCCAGGGTGGCATCCGCTTCACCTCCGAGACCGACTCCCTCAACGCCGCCATCCTCGGGCCCGACGCCGTCCCCGGCACCCCGGAGTTCGACGCTTTCATCAAGGCTGTGGTCACGGAGATGACCGTCAAGGCCGGCCAAAAGTGCACCGCAATCCGCCGCGTTATCGTCCCGCAGGAGCTGACGTCCGACGTCGCTGCTGCCGTCGGTGCGCGAATCAACGAACGCGTCGTGGTTGGCGACCCACGCGCCGACGGCGTCACCATGGGCGCCTTGGCGTCGCTGGAACAGCTCGCCGACGTCCGTGCGGCAGTTCAATCAATGCTCGACGCCGGCGGTGAGCTTGCGTACGGATCTCTCGACTCGCCGTCGGTCACCTCCGTTGGCGGCGGCGTGGGCGTAGTGGAAGACGGTGCCTTCATGTCGCCGGTCCTCCTGAGCTGGGCAGACGCTGAAGCCGAAGAAGTTCACTCACTCGAGGCGTTCGGGCCAGTGTCCTCGGTGATCGGGTACTCGGATCTTGCCGACGCCATCCGTCTGGCAGCCCGCGGCTCCGGCTCCCTGGTGGCATCGGTCTGCACTAACGATCCATCTGTTGCGCAGGAACTGGTGCTCGGCATCGCTGCCCACCACGGCCGCGTTCACATGCTAAACCGTGAAGATGCGCGCTCGTCCACCGGCCACGGTTCCCCGGTCCCGCACCTGGTACACGGCGGTCCCGGCCGTGCTGGTGGCGGCGAAGAGCTGGGCGGCATCCGCTCCGTCCTGCACCACATGCAGCGCACAGCCATTCAGGGTTCCCCCAACATGCTGACCGCCGTCACGGGCCTCTGGCACACCGGCGCGGACCAGAACTTCACTGTGGAAACCGAGGGGGAGCACCCGTTCCGGAAGCACCTTTCTACCCTCCGGATTGGAGACGCTGTTCGCTCGGACCTCCGCGAGGTCAAGCTTGAGGACATCACTGCCTTCGCGAACTCGACGGGCGACACGTTCTACGCACACACCAATCAGGAAGCCGCCGAGGCCAACCCGTTCTTCCCAGGTATTGTGGCCCACGGTTACTTGCTTTTGAGCTGGGCTGCCGGGCTCTTTGTGGAGCCAGCTCCGGGTCCCGTGCTGGCCAACTATGGCTTGGAGAACCTGCGCTTCATCACTCCTGTGGCAGCCGGCGACTCCATCCGGGTCACGCTGACGGCGAAGAAGATCACCCCACGCGAGACCGACGAATACGGTGAGGTGGCCTGGGACGCCGTCCTGACCAATCAGAACGACGAAATCGTGGCCACCTACGACGTACTTACCCTCGTGGAGAAATAACCCGCTCTCACGTCCCGCGGGTTTGAGGGGGGTCGCTCTCTCACGTCTCGCGGGTTTGAGCGCGTCGCTCTTTCACTGACGACGAAACGCCTTTCCACATTACGTGGGAAGGCGTTTCGCGTTCGGGGCTGAAATGGTCGGCACTGCCCGACGGGGTATCCGGCTCCTGGCAGACCGGCCAGCCCGAGGGTGTGCGAGAGGGTTGGCCGGAAGGCCTAGGGATGTGCGAGAGGGTTGGCCGGAAGCCCGCGGGATGTGCAAGAGGGCTGGCCGGAAGGCCTAGGGATGTGCGAGAGGGTCAGGCGGCCGTGTGGAGGCCGTCGAAGGCCATGGTGATGACGTCGTCGGCGAGCTTCTCAGGGGACAACGAGCCGCCGGGCTTGTACCACTCAACGATTGAGTTGATGGTGCCGAACAGGAGGCGGGTGACGGTGCGGGGGTCGATGTCCTGGCGCAGTGAGCCATCTTCCCGGGCAGCGGCAATCAGCTCGGCCACCTTGTGGTCGAAGGCGCGACGACGTTCCAGTGCGTCGCGCTCGATCTCCGTGTTGCCCCGCAATCGCAGCAGCAGAGTTACGAAGGGGAGCCTGTCCACCAGCACGGCAATGGTCTGCCGCAGCACGAATTCCAGCCGCGCATCGGCGGGACCGGACGTAGCGGTTGGCTCCTCCAGAATGGCTTCCAGTCCGCCAAGGGCGTGGTCCAGGGCGAGCTTCAGCAGATCGCCCTTGGACGGCACATGGTGGTAGATGGCTGACTTCGAGATCCCGAGGTTTTCGGCCAGGATGCCCATGGACGTTGCGTCGTACCCGTGGCGGTTGAAGACGTCGACGGCGATGCGGAGCACCGACTGCTGGTCATAACCGGGCCGTCCGCGCTTGGTGGTGGTCTCAGTAGGCATGCTGGCATTTTCTCACGATCTCTACGGGTGAACGTGTTCAGCCCTTGGGGCGCATGTCGTAGATCCGGCGGAGCTTACCGTTGGACCGCTCAAGGGAGCCTGGCTCTACAACGTCAACCACGCAAGATGACCCAACGTGAATCTTGATCTGCTCACGCAAGGTGTGGGCCGCCGTCGTACCTGCCTCGGACGGAACGTTCTCCCGGCGCTCGATCTTCACGGTCAGCGAATCCATGCGCTTGCCTTCGGGGCGGGTAATTTCGAGTTGGAAGTGCGGGCTGAGCTCGGGGATGCGCAGCGCGATTTCCTCGATCTGTGACGGGAACAGGTTCACGCCTCGCAGGATGATCATGTCGTCGCTGCGGCCGGTGATACGGCCCATACGGCGGTGCGCGGGCCGTGCGGTGCCGGGCAGCAGGCGGGTGAGATCCTTGGTGCGGTACCGGATGATCGGCAACGCTTCCTTGGTGAGGGACGTGAAGACGAGTTCGCCGGGTTCGCCGTCGGCCAAGACCGTCGAGTGGTCGAACGGATCGATGATTTCGGGGCGGAAGTGGTCCTCCCAGATGTGGCAGCCGTCTTGTGTTTCAACAGCTTCGCCAGCGACGCCCGGACCCATGACTTCGGAGAGCCCGTAGATGTCCGAGGCCTTGATGTTCATGGTGGTTTCAAGCTCGTGGCGCATTTCTTCGGTCCATGGCTCGGCGCCAAGGACGGCGTACTTGAGCGAGGTGGACGTGGGGTCGATGCCTTGGTGTTGCATGGCATCGGCGATGGTGAGCAAGTACGTGGGAGTGGCCAGGATGGCGTCCGGTTTGAAGTCCTGGATGAGCTGGATCTGGCGTTCGGTTTGACCGCCGGAGATGGGGATGACCGTGCAGCCGAGCGCCTCAGCGCCTGCATGCGCGCCGAGGCCGCCGGTAAAGAGACCGTAGCCGTAGGCGTTGTGGACCTTCATCCCGGGCCGGACGCCGGAGGCCCGGAAGGAGCGCGCCACCAGCGTTGCCCAGTTGGCGAGGTCGTTCTTGGTGTAGCCAACAACGGTGGGGCGGCCGGTGGTGCCGGAGCTCGCGTGAATTCGCGCCACTTGGTCCTGCGGGACGGCGAACATACCGAAGGGGTATTCCAGCCGCAGGTCTTCCTTGGTGGTGTAGGGGAACTTGCCGAGGTCGCTCAGCTCTCGGAGGTCCGTGGGGTGCACGCCGGCTTCGTCGAACTTGCGCTTGTACAGCGGCACGCGATCGTAGGCGTACGCCACCGTGTGCTGGAGGCGGGTGAGCTGCAATGCCTCGAGTTCGTCGCGGGAGATGGTTTCTTCACGGTCAAGCACGGGGGCGGTTTCCTTGGATGAGGAAGTTGCGGGTGCGGCCACGGTGTTCTGCGTCATGGGTTTCCTACTTCTTGGAGATGGTGCGGCTGCGGCCACGGAACTCAGCGATGAGTTCCCCGCTAGCGGGATCGGAAGCGGTGGGGTCGGAGGCAGCTTCGTCCGGGGACGCCGCATAAATCTGGATGTCGTAAAGGCCGCTGCGGCCGGTGCTCGCGCGGCGGTTTGCGACGGCGGTGATCACCTGGCCCTGAAACGCCGGCTTGATGAAGTTGATGTCGACGCCGGACGCAACCGTAATGTGGGCGGCTTGCTTGGGCGTGGGGTTGGCCGGGTTGCAGGCCAGTGCGAAAGCGGTGTCCCCGAAGGCGAAGATCATTCCGCCATGTGCCATGCCGAACCCATTGAGCATTTCCTGGCGGAGATGCATGCGGATGGTGGCGTGGCCGTCGTCGAGCTTGAGGACCTCGATGCCCATCCATTCGGACGCGTAGTCGTTCGTCAGGATGTGGTGCTGTGCACCGGAGAGGGTTGTTTCAACCATGCGTCATTGCCTCCAGCTTTATTTACCGAATGTTCATTAGGTAATCCCAGATCGCGCCACGTGTCAAGACTGGACCATGTTTCGCCCGTACCTAGTAGCCTCGGAGTCATGCCCGAAATTGAGCTTCCCATCATCACCGACCGACTCATTCTGCGGCGGTTCCAGGCTGCGGACCTTGAACGGTTCCACGCCTATCAGTCGCTTCCCGAAACTGCCCGGTACCTCCTGCGCAACGAGCTGACCAAGACCAAGTCCATGGAGGTCCTCGGCAAGTACGCGAACTTCGAGTTCAACCAGGAAGGCGACTGGGTATGCCTTGCCATCGAGCGCAAGGATCACCCCGGCCTGATGGGCGAGGTAGTGCTGAAGTGGTTGGAGGGAACCGGGCAGGGTGAGCTGGGCTGGATACTGCATCCGGAGGCGCGCGGCCACGGCATCGCCACGGAGGCAGCGGAGGCCGTGATGAAGCTGGCATTCGAGAAACTGGCCTTCCATCGCATCGACGCCAAGCTGGATGCACTCAACGCGGGTTCTGCCGGCGTCTGTAAGCGCCTGGGCATGCGGCTCGAAGCCACCTTGGTGGACAACTGGCATTACAAAGGCCAGTGGGCCACCGAAAACATCTACGCGATTCTGGACTCGGAGTGGCGCACGCGGCACCATCCATGGACCCGGAAAATCAGCTGACGGGCCACGTTTTGTGGTGTCTGAGCTGTTCGGTCAACTGCGCTTCAGGCAAAGGCCGGCTGAAGTAGTAGCCTTGGCCGCTGGTACACCCGATGCTCAGGAGGTACTCGGCTTGCTCGGCGGTTTCCACGCCCTCCCACACAGCAGCCAGGCCGCAGGCGCGGATGAGCTGCAGCACGGCCGCGAGAAGGGCCGGCTGGGACGGGTCGCTGCCCAGGGCGGACAGCAGCGTCCGGTCCACTTTGACGGTATCCACAGGCAGTTGGCGAAGGTAGCTGATGGAGGAGTAGCCCGTACCGAAATCGTCAATCTCCAGTCCCACGCCAAGGCGGCGCAGGCTGTTGAGCGTGTAACGATCCAGATCGTTGCCTTGGATTACGGCGCTCTCGGTCAACTCCAGGACCAGTAGCGACGGGTCCAGGTCGGCGGAGACCAGCGCCTCGCGGACGTCTTCAATGAACTCAAGACGCTGCAGGTCCGCGGCTGAAACGTTGATGCGCATGCTGAAGTTGTGGCCCGCCGTCCGGGGGTCGGTACGCCATTGCCTTAACTGCTCGACGGCGGTTCGGAGTACCCAGCCGCCCAGATCGGAGATCATTCCCGTTTCCTCGGCAATGGGAATGAACTCGTCCGGCATGATGATTCCACGGGTGGGGTGGTTCCAGCGGACCAGAGCTTCCACCCCCTCAATCTCGCGGGTATCCAGCCTGATGATGGGCTGGTAATAAAGCACCAGCTGCGAACCGGTGATCGCCTCTTTGAGCTCGCCCACCAGCTGGTTCCGCATTTGCCGGGCAAGCAGCATGTCAGCGGCGAACACCTTGAGCTTGCCGCGCCCGTCCGCCTTGGACTCGTACATGGCGATGTCCGCTTCCATCATGAGCTCTTCGGCCCGCTGACCTGGATCGGCCATCCGGAGGCCCATGCTGACCCCGCAGCGGAGGTGTTGGCCCTCAATCTCCATCGCCCCCACCACTGCGGCGAGGATCCGGCTGCCGATGGCGCTGGCCTCCGCCGGGGTCACCTCCGGAAGCAGGACTGCGAACTCGTCGCCGCCCATGCGGGCCACCATGTCTTGTTCGCGGACCGCGCCGCTGATGCGGTTCGCCACAGTTTCCAGGACTTTGTCACCGATGGTGTGGCCGAGGGAGTCATTGATGGCTTTGAAGCCATCCATATCCAGCAGGAGGATTGCCGGCCGTTTGTTGCCTTGCACGCCGTTCGCTTGGGCCTCGCTCAGGGCAGTGGCGAAAGCGGAGCGGTTGTTCAAGCCAGTCAGGGGATCGGTCATGGCCATGCGCTGCATCGCAAGGTGCGCTTCGTTGAGCTGTTGTGTCCGGGCTTGCACCCTTTGCTCCAGCTCTTCATAGACAATCTGCAGATCTTCGGCCAAGAGGTTGGTGCCCATGATCACGGCGTCAATCTCATCGCGTGCCTCGGAGACTTGGATCCTGGTGTTCAGGTCGCCGGCCGCCAACCTGACGATGCCTTCCAGGAGCAGTCCCAAACGGGGATCATTCGCGGAGTACATTTCTGAGTCAGACATGCTCACTCCCCGTGCGGCCCGCCCCGGACGCTTTGCCGAAGGTGCTCGCGAACCGCTGCGCTGCGCTCGGGCAGGGCCGCTTGGTCGAAGAGCTTTGCTGCTTCTTCGAAAGCAGCAAGGCCTGCTTCACGTCGATCGGATGCCAGCAGGGTCCGCCCGAACAGAAAATGAGCTTCGGCGGACGTTTGGGTAGCAAGAATGGAGGAACGCGAGCAAAGGGGCTCAAGGATCGCCAGCGCCTCCTGCATATCGCCGGCGAGGTAATTCCAATGGGCCCGGACCAACGACATTTCCAGGTGGTCCCGCTCGGAACCGCCCACTATGTCGGTCGCGAGCTCTGCCCTTTCAATGCAGCGGAGGGTGGCGGCGTCAGCGAGTTTTGCCTGCAGCCGCATTTCCGCCGAGGCGCGGTTGAAGCGAGCCCACAAATCAACGTCCTTTGACGGTGAAAGCCTTTCGGCGGCCAGGTCGTGATACCGGCCCCCATCCGTTACGCGGTCAGCCAGGAAGGCAACATTTCCGATCACCCAGTAGCCCTTGCCGGCGGTGTCCTCATCAATGTCATCAGAAATCAAGGTCTCCAGAACAAGGCATTCCCGCCACGCATCATCCAGCAGTCGGCTCTCAGCCAAGGCCGCGATGAGGGCCCGCTGGGCCAGGACCTGAACGTAGAGGAGATCCGGATCCGTGGCGGCGAGTTTTGCGGCATCGGCAGCCATGGTTGCGGCTTCGGCAAGCCGGCCGAGGCCTTGGAGCCCAATGGCCACCATTGTTCCTGCCTTAGCGCCGAGCTCGGCCGAGGAAGCTGTAAGGCTGTGATCATTGAGGGAGGTCGCCAGCGCCAGGTATTCCTCGATGCTGCCTTGATCACGGAGGCATTCCGCCTGCAGGTAGCGCATGTTCCACCATGCCAGTTCGTCGCCGGCATCCCGGGCAAGTTCAGCAGCCTCTGCAGCCATCGTGAAGGCCTCGTCAAAGTCCCGCGCCTTCCATTTGGCGCGTGCATTGAGTCCGGCAACAAGGTGGGTGGCCAGGTGAGGACTTTGCATGTGCCCATTATCCATGTCATTGCGGAAGAAAAGCTCGTATAGTTTGCCCCGTGACTTTATTCAAGTCACAGTCAATAAATTCGCATCAGTACGAAAGGGCATAGCGGATGAAAAAATTTGCGGCAACCCTGCTCATGGCGGCGGTTCTGGCAGTAACGGGATTCGCTGCTCCAGCTAATGCCGAGCCTACGCAGGACAGCACGGCAATCGGTTGGTGGCCGAACAGCACCACCACAGGTAAGACGAACACCACCAGCATCGGTTGGTGGCCAAACTAAACATTGGGGGAGCGCCTCTCAAGGCCTCATAAGCTAAATTGATGCCCCGGGCTGCTGCCCGGGGCATCAGTTTTGTTTCTTTGCATGTCGAGCATTAGTGACCGCAGATCACACCCTCCGGGCCTGGCAATGACACTGCTGTCACAGCAGTGGAGGGCGCAGCCAAACCCAGTCACTCGCAGGCAGGCAGCCTATGGTCCCCCCACCGGCAACTCCACAGACACCTTGGTCCCCGACCCCAAGATGGAGTCGAAGGCCATGCGGCCCATGTGGCGGCTGATGATGTCATTTGCGATCGCCAAGCCCAACCCGCTGCCCGGTACAGCCGCAGAGGTGGCGTTCGATGCGCGGTAGAAGCGCGTCAGGATGTGGGGAAGATCGTGTTCCGGGATGCCCAGGCCATTGTCTTCGATCTGAACGAGGGCTGCCCGTCCGCCATTCTCCGAAGCTCCCATGGTGCTGGTGATGCCAACACGGCCTCCCTCCGGAGTGAACTTGATGGCGTTGGCCACGATGTTGGTGAACACCTGTTCCAGCTTTGCTTCATCGGCAGTGACTTCAATGTCCTCGGTTGCCTCCGTAAAGGACACGGAAACATGGCGCGACTCTGCCAGTGGCCGGAGAGTTGCTACCACCACCTGCAGGAGCTTGTCGATGTCAACCGGCTTGAGGTCCAGGTTGCTGCCGTCCTGCATGGAGACCGTGAGCATGTCCTCAATCAGCCTGCGCAGGCGGTCCGAGTTCCGGGCAATAACGTCCAGCATTTTTCGGATGCCCTCGGGAACCGGGCCGCCGGAGCCGTCCTGAATCATATCCAAGTAGGCGGTGATGGACGTGAGGGGTGTCCGTAGCTCATGGTTTACGGTGGCCAGGAAATCGGTCTTAGCCTTGTCCAGTTGCCTCAACTGGTGCAGGACGCGCTGCTGGGCGCTGATGAGGTGGCCTTGGATGAGCCCGTGGGCTACGTTCCCGGCGACGTGCTGCATCAAGGCGATCTCGGCACGCGTCCAATCGTGGCGCTCCTGCACAGTGGACAACAGGATGATGCCCATGGCGGAAGCGCCTTCGCCCACAGGGAGCAGCACAGTGGATATGGGTTTGAGCTCGCCGGACCACTCGCGAAGTGCCTTGGCGATCCTCGAGTCGGGGTCTTCCCGGTGGTCCGCTACCGCGAGGACGTCCGCCTCGGCCCACAGCCGGTTGGCCGTCTCGATGATGATGTTTTCGCTCTCGCCCAGCCTTGCCGGCAGCAGCGGAAGTCCTGGACGGTTCCATTGCGCCCGGATGCTGGGGACCCGTTCATCGCGGAAGGTGGCGAACCAAACATGGTCCGCGCCCAAGGCCTCGCCAAAGCCGCGAACCACGTGCTCCGCGATCAGCTGGGGATCGTTGGTTTGCCGGATTGCCGACGAGACGTTCCGGAGGCTTTCCCGCAATGCTTCAATTTCGCCACGGGAGCGCGCACGCTCCTTTGCCCGACCGATCAGGGTTTCAACCCGGTGGACGAGTTCCCCGGGCCGGACCGGGTTGATGAGGTAGTCTGCTACGCGCCAGGACTCCACTTCCTCAAGGTCCACAGACTCCTGAGCATCAAGAAGCAGCAGCACAGGAACCCCTGGGCTGCCAAGTCCATGGGCAAGGGCGTTCTCAGCCACCACCACTGAGGGGCGGTAGTGCTGGAGATGCAAGGCCATGGAGGCGGTGTCTGTGACAGGGAAAACCTGGAAGCCCGCTGCATGAAGCACGGAGGTGGTGGTCCCCAGGCGGTCACGGTCTGAGTCCGCCACGACAGCCGAGCGGGAGTCATGCTGTTCACCGGCAACGGTCTCGCCCACTGAGCCCCTTCCGTTTCACCATTGGTCCACAATATTTCAGGATTTGGCAACACCCTATCAGCGGCATAGCGGCCAGTGGCCGCCCGACTGTAAACAGGCTTTTTGAGTCGTGGGACACACCTTTACTTTGACTCCCGGATTCGACAGCCTTGAGGGAGTGAGCGTGGGGGTCCATCCGGATTTCCTCCGCAGCCGTTTATGGAAAGTGCTAGGAGAATTGTGGACCACCCAGCGACACCGCAAGACCACCAACAGGTAACATTCGAGCTGGAACTCGAAGAGCCTGGGATCCTGCGCCTGACCTGGCCGCGTGGCGCCCGGATCAAGGAAGCGGATGCCCAAAGGGCCATGGACAGGGTTAACGAACTTTGCGGCTCCGACCGGCATCCCATGATTGTTGACATGGCAACGACGGACGACGTCACCAGGGGCGCCCGATCAGTGTTTGCCAAACCTTGCCAAGCTTCCCGGATCGCCCTTTGGGGTTCGTCCCCAGTGGACAGGGTCATCGCCAACTTCTTCCTTGGCATCATGAAGCCGCCGTGCCCCACAAGGTTCTTCACTTCCGAAACAGAAGCCTTGGAGTGGCTGGTGGAGGCATAGCACCCCATATATTTGGAGGATGTTCTCCGCGCTCAGGAAGTACCTGCTGATACCTCGCCTTATCAGGCTGTCCTCTGCAGCCCCCAAGGACCCTCTCACGGCCTGGGACCAATACTGGGGAAACGTTCGTTCGACCGGTGCAACGGGCGATGTCCTGTGGGATTCGGGAAGCGCCCACGAACTCAATGGTTATCTCCCCATACTGAAGCAACTGGACCCCACGCTCCCGATAGTTGACGTCGGGTGCGGGAACGGTAGCTTTACCCGGCTGCTGGCGCAGCATTTCCCACACGCACTGGGGCTCGACTACTCCGCCAATGCCGTGGACCGCGCGCGGCAGGAGGCTGCAGGGATCACGACGGCGTCATTCGCCGTGTGCGACATGACGGCGCCTGATGCTGCCCAGACGGTAGCGACGGCCCTGGCAGCTGCCGGCTGGGCCGGAGAGGCGAACATATTCATCCGAGGAGTCCTGCACGTACTGGACCGCAGCGGCCAGTCCGCTTTGGCCGCAAACCTGCTGCCCGTCGTCGGGAACCGTGGTGGCGTTTTCCTTGCCGAGACCAACTTCCCTGGCACGCCTGTGGACTACGTCAGCCACCTCGGGGCAACCCGAAACTCGATCCCTGCGCCGCTCGAGGGCGCAATCCGGGGACTTCCGATGCCTGGCCGCTTTGGTGCCGCGCAACGGGCCAAGGCCTTCCCGACGGCGGACTGGAACCTTGTGGAAGAAGGCTCAGCGAGCATCGAGACGCGCCCGCTGAGCAATCCGTCATCCCCGGACCTGATCCCTGGCTACTACGCACTGCTCCGGGCAGCCCGAGCGTAGCTACTTGAGGCCGGCGCCCGGAAGCAGTTCCCTGGCACCAAGGGAGTCGGCGACGAAAGCGTAGTCCCAGGCCCGCTCGCGCCACTGCACGTACCGGCCCGAGGCGCCGCCATGGCCGCCGTCCATTTCGATCTTCATAACGATCGGCTCAGTCCCCGTGGACACGGACCGCAGCGCCTGGACCCACTTGGCGGGCTCCACATAAAGCACTCGTGTGTCGTTGAACGAGGTCACAGCTGCGATCTTGGGGTAGGCCACGGCCCCCACATTCTCGTACGGAGTGTAGGACTTCATGTACGCATAGGCCTCGGGGTCCGTGATGGGGTTGCCCCATTCCTCCCATTCCAGGGCGGATAGCGGTAGCTCAGGATCCAGGATGGTGGTCAAGGCGTCCACGAACGGTACCTGCGCCACTATGGCGGCGTACTTTTCCGGGGCCATATTGGCGACTGCGCCCATGAGCAGGCCGCCCGCCGATCCACCCATTGCAGCTATACGCGTGGGGTCCACCCAGCCGGACCCCGCCAGCCAGTCCGTGGCTGCGATGAAGTCCGTAAAGGTGTTCTTCTTGGTGAGTTTCTTGCCGTCTTCGTACCACTTGCGTCCCAGTTCACCGCCGCCGCGAATGTGGGCGATCACCATGACGATTCCGCGGTCCAGGAGGGACAAACGGGCCACGCCGAAGCCCGGATCCATGCTCATTTCGTAGGATCCATAGCCGTAAACCAACCCGGCGGACGTGCCATCCTGCTGGACCGATGCGTGACGCAGCACTGACAGCGGAACCTGTGTGCCGTCGTCGGCGGTGGCCCATTCACGGGTGGCAACGTAATCGGAAGCCGAGTAGCCGCCCAAAACCGGGCTTTCCTTGCGGAGCAGCAACTCGCCGCCGGGCTGTTCTGCCGTAGGCAGGACGAAGTCGTAGACGCGCGACGGCGTGAAGTAGGAGGTAAAGCCCATGCGGATCACCGGAGCTTCGTAGTCGGAGCCGGATACACCCGCGGTGTAAAGCTCCTCATCGAAGGCAGGCTCCACGGGTGCCCCTTGAGCAGCTGTGCCCAGGCCGGCCAGCGGGAGCACCTGCACGCGCTCGATGGTGTCCTTGCGGACGGACAACACCAGGTGCGTCGACGTCACGCCAGCGCCGTTGACGCGAACGTCGTCTGAATGCTCGACGACGGTCCGCCAGTCCTGCTCGTTGAGCGGCTTGGAGAGCTCTGCCGGATTTGCCAGGCTCACCATTGAATTGATGGCGCCCTTGTTGTGGGTCAGGAGCAGTGTTTCCTTGCCGTCAAGGAGGAAGGGCTCGGCCTCGTAGAGGACACGGTGGTCGCGGGAGATGACGGTGCTGAGGCCGGCCTCGTAGTCTTCGAAGCGGAGCAGCCGCGTTTCACTGAACTCGGAACAGCCGATGCTGAGCACCAAGTGGCGGCGGTCGGAGGAGAGGTCGAAGCCGAGCCACATTGCGACGTCGTCTTCCTGGTAGAGGACCTCATCCTCGGCCACAGGCGTGCCCAAGACGTGGGCCTTGACTTGGTAAGGCCGCCACGAATCATCAACCACGGTGTAGAAGAGCCTGGTGCCGTCGGGGGAGAAAGCCACCCCGTAGAAGATGTCTTCTATAACGTCCGGGAGAAGCTCGCCGGTCCGCAGATCCTTGATCCTCAACGTGAAGCGTTCGTCTCCGGAGTTGTCCACCGCGTAGGCGTAAAGGTTGCCGTCGATAGTCACGGCGGCACCGCCGACGCTGAAGAACGGCTGGCCCTCGGCTTCAATATTGCCGTCCAGGAGCACCTGCTCGCCGGGAAGTTCAACGCCTGCTTCAACCGCCGGGGGAGTCCAGTCCGCCACAGGATCGCCCGTGTTGGCGGCTAGGACGCGGCACTGGATGCTGTACTCCTTGCCCTCCACCGAACGGCTGTAGTACCACCAGCCATCCTTGCGGCTGGGTACCGACAGATCAGTCTCCTGGGTGCGGCCTTTGATCTCCCGGAACATCGCTTCGCGCAGCGGTTCCTGGTGCGCCGTCAGTGCTTCCTGATAGGCATTCTCTGCCTTGAGATGGTCTACAACCTCGGCGGATTCCTTGTCCCTGAGCCACTCGTAGTTGTCCACAAAGACATCGCCATGGTGTTCACGGCGCGTGGGGACCTGCTTGGCGACAGGAGGCTGGAGTGTGGGTTCCTTGGCAGCGGCAGGCGCGGAAGAAGTGTGGCTCATGTGGCCACTCTATAGACGGGCTCTGACACAGAACCAGCAATTTCGCTCAGAGCGCCCGGGGCCACCTTTGCAGCGAGAGTAATCCATGACTTGGAGCACAACGTCCGGATTCGCGTCATGACTTGCGTGGTAACCCCACTCCATATATTGCGAGCACGAATTTAGTCCCCGTTCCCGGATATTGGAGGTTCAGATGGTTCCGCTTCACGCGCACAGTGTCCATGTCGGCAAAAGGGGTCGTCTACAAGCCCGGCGACATCCAGAGTCGTTGCGTCGCTCCCACGTAGACCTTGAAGTCGTCATTCCTGCTTACAACGAGGCAGGAAGAATTGCCAGCACACTGATGCAAACAGTGGACTTCCTGGCCGTTCAGCCGTGGTCTTCGCGCATCGTGGTGGTGGATAACGGAAGCGTGGATGAGACTGCTGCGGTTGTCCGCCGGATCTCCCGGGAAAAAGGCGATGCAGTGCCGATCTCTGTGCTGGGGTGTTCCCGTCGCGGAAAAGGGGCAGCAGTCCGTCGCGGCCTCCTCAGCGGGACGTCCAGGTTCACGGGCTTCTTTGACGCTGACCTCGCCACGCCGCTGGCAACGCTCATTGAAGCCATGGAGCATCTCGCGGGTGGCGCTTCTGCGGTTATCGCCTCCCGTCACGCCCCGGGTTCCACCTTTGTTGTGCCCCAGCACATCGGGCGCCGAATGGGCGGCACGGCCTTCCGGGCTCTGACCAAATCAAAGGTCAAAGGCATTCAGGACACCCAATGCGGCTTCAAGTTTTTCGAACGGGATGCCCTCACTGCTGCCATGGTGCGGTGCCGCAGCACGGGTTTCGCCTTCGATGTGGAACTGCTTCTTCGGCTCCAGGACAACGACGCCAGCATTGTGGAACTCCCCGTGGCCTGGACCGATGGAGCCGAGTCCACGTTCCGCCCCTTCCAGGATGGAGTGGCCAGTTTTGCCTCCGTGATTCAACTTCAGAAAGCAACATCGTGACGGACGGCTCAACTGACATGAACTCCCCAACCCAACTCGCTGGGAAGCACGTACTGGTGCTCAACTGGCGCGACGTAAAGCACTCGCAAGCTGGCGGCGCCGAGCAGTACATGCATGAGATCTCCCGCCGATGGGTGAGCAGCGGAGTTCGTGTGACGTGGTTTACCGGCCGCGACACCGGCCAGTCAGCCGAGGAGACCATTGACGGCATCCGTATATTGCGAGGTGGCGGAGCACTCTCCATCTATGGGCAGGCCGCGATGAGGCTCCTGCGCACCAATGGCCAGTTCGATGCCGTGGTGGATTGCCAAAACGGAATACCCTTCTTTTCTCCGTTGTTCCTGCGCGGGGAAATCCCGATCGTCCAACTGGTCCACCACGTTCACCAAGAGCAGTTCCGCACCCGGTTCTCCCCGCCCATGGCCGCCGTAGGCCGCTTCCTCGAAAGTAGTGGCGCCAAGACCGTGTATGGGCAGCGCGCCATCGTAGCGGTATCGCCGTCAACGCGCATGGAACTGCGAAAGCTTGGATTCAGGGGCCCCATCCACGTGGTGCCGAACGGTACCATCGACATCCCGCCCACGGTCGCCGCGCGGGCCGCTGAGCCGACCATCGCCGTCGTGAGCCGGCTGGTGCCCCACAAGCGATTGGACCTGCTGCTGGGCCAGTTCGCCGTGGCGGCGCGGAGACTTCCCAACCTGCGGATGGACATCGTCGGGGACGGTTCCGAACGGGCGCGGCTTCAACAACTGGCCATGGACCTCGGCCTGGACCACGCCATCACCTTCCACGGATACCAACCCAACGAGGTTCGTGACCACCTGTTGAGCCGTGCGTGGATGACTGCCAGCACGTCGGCATCAGAAGGCTGGGGTTGTTCAGTAATCGAGGCCGCAGCCTGGGGCGTGCCGTGCTTGGCGCTGCGGGTTCCGGGAATCAGGGATTCGGTAGTGGACGGTCGTACGGGATGGCTGGTGGACCATCCCACGGACTTCGGATCTGCCATGGTTGGTGCGATCACTGAGTTGACCGAACCCGAGGCAGCCATCATCGTCTCCGGCGAGTGTCGTGAATGGGCCCGCTGCTTTACCTGGGACCGCAGCACCATGCTGCTCACAGGGGTGCTCATGGAGGAAACGAAGATGCGCCGCGACGGCGGAGATCCACGAGCCTTCCACTCGGACTTGTCCACACTGGTTCAGTTCGAAGTGCCTGACGACATTGATTTCACAGCCGCCCTGAGGCCGACCGACGAGTACGCCCTGGCCGACGGTCACGTATCCATCATCATGAAGGGCCGGGACGAGTTCGAGGCTTTTGCCGCGATGAAGAAGATCGGCGTAACCACTGCGGAAATCCGATCGGCGGGCCGAAGCACCCTGCTAGCCGGACCGGGAAGTGTCTTCGCCCCGGCCGAATCCAACGATGGACAGTTACGGTAGCTGATCAGTGGATTTATCCGAACAGGTCATAATCACCGCAGTGAGCTTGAGGCCCAGGGCTGAAAGCAGGGAAAGGGCGCCGGATCAAGACGTCAACATAGCTCAAAACAGTGGCTTCCTCGCTGTGTCCGCCGGACTGGTGGGCGTAGTGAGCTACGCGTGCACGCTGCTTATGGCCAACATGCTGGGGACAGCGGATTACACACAGTTCGCGGCCGCCGCGATGATCCTTGGCGTTGTGGGGATCGTGGCCAATGCGATGGTTCCGCTTCCACTTTCACACGTGGTTGCGGTCCATCCGGAAGGCTCCGAAGAGCGGCGGAACGGCGTGGCCTTCTCGGTTTTCGTGTCCTGCCTGGCGGGTGCTGCAGCAGCCGCCATCACCGGCGGCGTGACTTTCGCGCTTGCCACCCCGGCCCTTGCAGCAGCGGTGGCTCTGGCAGCCTTCGTCATTTTTGTTGTGAATGCGCCCGCCGGATGGCTTCAGGGCGAACTCCGCTTCGCGTGGTACGCAGTGTCAACCATCGGCGAGGTTGTCTTGCGGTTGATCTTCAGTCTTGTGGTGATCGTGATGGCATGGGGTGCCGGGGGAGCGGTCCTCGGCTTTGTCGCGGGTTGCCTGGCGCCGCTGGTGGTGCCGTGGTCGTTCTATCGGGACCTCCGCTGGCGTCCGCGGGTGTTGCTCGAGAAGTGGCGATGGGCCGAAACCAGCGATATCGCGTCGGTTCTGTGCGTCGTGTCCGTGCTGGTGGGGATCGACGTCGTAGTGGTTGGCTTCCTGGACAATGGCTCAGTTGAGGCGGCAGGCTTCCAGGCGCTCGCCACCATTGCAAAGGGGCCCGTTTACGTGGCTGCGGGGACAGCGCTGGTGGCATTTCCCTTGCTTCGCACCCCTGGAGCCAAGGTCAGCGAGGTTCTGGGCGCGTCCTTCGCCTCGTTCGGGCAGCTTGTGGTGGTGGCCTTCGCCATCATCGCCACCGCACCGCCCCTGATGTCCGGCGTCATTGTTCCGCAGAAGTATCACGGCTCCCTTGGACTCCTGCCATGGCTGGCGGCTTCCGGTCTCGGCTATGCCGTCTTAATGGTGCTCGCCACCATCCTCCTTGCCATGCGTGCCTACCGCCGCTGCCAAATCGGCCTCGCTTGTGCGTGTCTTCTGGTTATTGGCGGGCTCTGGATCGGTTGGCAACTGAACGCGGTCTCGGGAATGGCTGTGGGATCTGCCGTCGGTACGCTCACCGCTGGCTTGGTCCTGACACTGCTGGCGCGTCCCGTGCTGGCGTCTGCCAACCCGGGAAAGGGGACGGGCAGGTTCGCCATCCTGGCGTTCGCCCTGATCGTCGTCCTTGCAGGTGCCGCCCACCTGCAGCCCTTGCTCTGGTTGCTTCTCGCCGGCATCAGCGGTGTCACCGTTCTTGCCCACCAGCGCGGACTCCTGCCACACAAGAACGACTTCAGGATGTCCCGACGTCCGCAGGTTGGCAGGCGCAGCAAAAGTCCTGGCCGCCGGTCCAAGCCCGAATCAGGAGTCATCAGTCCACTTCCGGCCTGGATAAGCCGAGCGTATTCGAGCAACCTGACCGCATTCATCGCTGTGGTTGCTGCCGCGTTCGGTGTTCGTGCCCTCGGCCTCGAGCGTGGCTTCGAGGTGTGGGTGGACGAGATGCTCTATGTCCGGTTGGGTGAGTCCGTAGCCGCCGGCCAATTCCCAACACTGCCCGATGGCCCGTTCTTCCTCCACCCACCCGGATATTTCCTGCTGGAAGCCGGGGCCGTTCACATTTTCGGAATTACCGGCGAGATCATCGAAGTGACCCTTCAACTGCGGTGGCTCAATGCCCTGATGGGCGCAGCGACAGTAGGGCTGGGCTTCCTGCTGGTACGCAGGTTGGCTACTCCTACCGCGGCGTGGCTCACAGCTGTGCTGCTGGCATTCGAACCGTTCATCCTGCGGAACAACAGCCATGCATTCCTGGAGACCTCGGCCATGGTGCCGGGGCTGGCCGGGTTGCTGCTCCTGGTGTCAACCAAGGAGCCCAAGAGCAAGCTGCATTCCTTCCTCAAGCTTGCAACAGCAGGGCTCTTGCTGGGGTATTCCATTCTCTGCAAGGACTTTTTCTTCATTTGCACCGTGGCCCCGGTGGTTGCCGCCATAGTTTGGAAGAAGTCGTTCCCGTGGCGGAAGGGACTTGTGGTGGCGGTCTTTGGCTTCCTGCCATACGTGGTCTATCTGATAGTGGTTGCTGCGCACGGTCACTTCCCCAGTTGGGTGTGGGCCAAGACCAATGGGCTGGTGCGCATGTCCGGCGTGGAGAAGAGCACCGGGTTCACATCTGAGGGATCACCCAGTATTCTCTCCCGCCTCGTTGAACAGAGCGGGCACTTCGGTACGAGCTACATCTTGCTGGGGCTATGCCCTGTGATGGGCTTGCTGTTGTGCTTCAGCCACCACGCGGGCCGGCGCCTGATTGGATTGGCCGGCTTGGCCCTCGGAGCTGCAGGGGCGTATAGCGCTCTGTTTGGCACTTTCGAGGAACAGTACGGCTACGGCGTCATGGTTGCCGGAGCTATTTGCTCGGTCCTGGTGGTGGTGGAAATCCGGGAGAGGTACCCCAAGACCCGTAAAACCCTGGCCGTCGTCAGCGTGTGCTACGTGGTGTTGACCGTGGTACTCGGTCTTCGGACAGCCCTAACTGTGGACAATGGCTTCGTCCGGGCAAATGACTGGATACAGGCAAACCTTCCGGCCGACGCCAGAATCAGTGTTACCAACAGCACCGGGCATTTTGCTTACATGCATGACCCTCGGTTTGGGATCTGGCCTTCGGCGCCGTTGATGAAGCAGAACGGCGTTAGCTACATCCTCACCCAGTCGAAGCCCACCAGCCAAGGCTACGGCTACGCCAACCCCACCATGCTGGCTTGGCTAAAGGACCACGCAACCCCCATGGTCACAACGCCTGGCCCCACCAACGGTGAAACCACTATCTGGTACGTGGATCCCGCTGCCCTTGATGCAGCGGCCGCGGCCAGCATAGGGGTGCCCTCCAAAGACTTCGGGACGGAAAGATAGTGATGAGAGTTCTGCATTTGGGCTTCGAAGATCCGCGCATGCCCGGGGCAGGCGGGGGATCTGTGAGAACCCACGAGATCAACCGCCGCCTGGCCGCGAAAGGCTTTAACGTCACCGTGCTGAGCACCCGGTATCCGGGCTGGCAGGAACGCGTGGAGGACGGTGTGCATTATGTACCTATCGGCTTCGGAACGGGCGGGAACCGTTTGACCAGGTTAGTGGCGTATGTGGCCCGGCTGCCGTTTGAAGTGCGGAAGCGCCGGTCAACTGCTGAGTTGGTGGTAGAGGATTTTTTCGCTCCGTTTTCCACCATGGCCGCACCGCTCTGGACCAAGCGCCCCACCATCGGAGTTGTGCAGTGGCTTCATGCCAGGGATAAGGCAAGGCAGTACAAACTGCCATTGCACTGGATTGAGTGGCTGGGCGTTCGAAAGCACCGAAGGCTCATTTCGGTTTCGCAGGGCATCGGCGACCGCTTGAAGGAGCTGAACCCGGACCTTCATGTGGAGGTGATCGGCAACGGTGTGGATCCGGCCGTCTGGAATAGCAAACCCCGCTTGGGGAAGGACGTCCTCTTCATAGGGCGCCTGGAGTATGGGCACAAGGGCTTGGATCTACTCTTGGAAGCCTGGGCGCACGCGTGTAACAGGGTCGACGGGAACCTGCTGATCGCCGGTACCGGCCCGGATGCGGAGCGGTTGCGCACGGCCATCCGGGATGCCGGTCTTTCCGAGCGCGTGCAGATGCTCGGGTGGCTGTCCGGGGACAAGAAGTTCCAAGCGCTCAGCGATGCCCGGCTTCTGGTGGTGCCTTCCCGGCACGAGACGTTCGGCTTGGTGGCCATCGACGCACTGGCAGCGGGTACTCCGGTTATTGCCTTCGATATCCCCTGCCTGAGGGAGATCATTCCGCCCGGTACAGGATGGGTGGTTGACGCCTTCGACGTTCAGGCGCTGGGAGACGAGATCGTCCGCCGGTACCCGCAGGACGATCTGGAGAAAGTGGCCGCGCAAGGACGGACCTTCGCGGCCGGTTACAACTGGGATGCGCTCGCTGACATGCAAGCACAGGCTTACAACACCGCGCTCGCGGAACTAAAGAATCCTCCAATCCGGCGGACGAAAGCCCGCCGCAATGAAAGGGCTTGAATGCCGCTGCAATCCAGAGTTGAACGTTCCATGGCAGGCGATGCCCCTTGGCTGTTCCTGTCACCCCACCTCGACGACGCAGTGTTGTCCTGCGGCGCTCTCATCGAAGCCCAAGCCCAACGAAGGGAGATCATCGTCGCTACTCTTTTCACAGAATCAGGGGCGGCACCCCACACCCGGGCGGCACGGTCCTTTATGCGCCAATGCACTGTTCCGGACGCTGGGGAACTCTTCGAGGCCAGACAGTCTGAGGACCGCGCTGCGCTGCAGGACCTGGGAGTTCAATCCATCCATCTTGGTGAAGCGGACGCGCTCTTTCGACGCCGGCGCAAGCCACCAATGGTGGGTAGCAGCGCCTGGGACAGGCTCCTTCCGGAATTGACCCACCTCTACCCCACCTACCGTTTTGACATCGCGTTGGGCAGGATCGCCAAGGGCGACCACGCACTCATCCGCCAACTCCGTACCGACGTGGCCGGGCTCATGGCAGGGACCCGAGCCGATCTGCTGTTTTGCCCCGCAGGAGTGGGCAAGCATGTGGACCATCTCATTACCCGCGAGGTGGGTAAGGGGCACCCGGATAACGTGGTGATGTACTCAGATTTCCCGTATGACCTTGCGGCGGCTCCGGATCAACCGCACATGTCGAAAATGGGGTTTGTGCCGTGGGCCTGGGACACAGGACTGGACGCCAAACCCGGGCGGATCAGGCAGTACGCAACGCAGGCAGACGCCCTGTTCCCTGGCGGAGACATTCCCGTGAAACCGGAAACCTACTTTGTGCCGGGACGCAACCTCGGCCGGTAGTCACTCTGAGCGGAGGGCCTCGGCCAGGGACACCCGGTTCCGGCCGGAGGCTTTCGCTGCGTAGAGCGCAAGGTCGGCTTCACGGAGGAGTTGCTCGGTTCCGGCACGGTGGCCATCGGTGAAGGCCGAGATGCCCGCACTAATGGTTAGGACGCCGTCGGGATCGCCGGAGTGCTCAATTCGCAAGGACTGCACCGCAGACCGAACACGCTCCATGACCAATCGAGCGCCGGGAGCCTCCTGATCCCGCAGGACCAGAAGGAATTCCTCGCCGCCGAACCTGTACACGGCGTCGGACTTCCGGACCTCGCCAGCCAGCGTCGAGGCGATGGCAACCAGTGCGGTGTCGCCGGCCTGATGGCCATAGATGTCGTTGTAGCTCTTGAAGTTGTCCACGTCCACCATGGCCAGGCAGTAGTTGTGCCCGGTCACGCCCTCGCCACGCAAGGCACCCAGGTCTTCGGCCAGCTTCAGGCGGTTGTGGAGTTTCGTAAGGGGGTCGGTACGAGCCTGCTCACTCAGGGCGGAACGGTACCGGGCCAGGTCCGCATGCAAGGTGGTGATGCGCTGGGCAGCCAAGAGCCTGATGTGCAGGCTGAACGGATCCAGGGGCTTGGTGACATAGTCGTCAGCTCCGGCTTCCATACCGGCCAGTACGTCTTTCCGGGAACCGTGCGAGGTCACCAGGATGACGTACGTATACCGGTCCTCTTCGGCCGCCCGGATGGCGCGGCAAAGATCCAGCCCGTTGAGGCCGGGCATCATCAAGTCGGTCACAACAGCTTCCGGGCTGTGCTCCTTATAGAGTTGCCACGCCGAGTCGCCGTCAATGGCCACGATGCACTCGTGGCCGGACTGCTCGACGGCGGCCTTAGTGATCATACGGGAGATCTGGTCGTCGTCAGCGATGAGGATTTTCACAGTGCTCCCGGTGAGTGTGCTTCAGTAAGTGTCCGCTGGAGTGCCTCGTCCACGCGGGCAAGTTCAGTGTGCAATTGGGCCAGCAGCAGTGCTCCGGACGATCCCAGTTCCGGTCCGGCATCGCGTCCGAGCCGTTCCAGTTCCTTGCAAAGGCCGGCAGCGCCTACTGCTCCAATATTGGCCGCTGCGCCCGAGAGTTTGTGCGCGGCCGCTGCCAAATCCGCGGCTTGTCCCGTTTCCAGCGCAGCACGCAATGTATCCAAGGCCCCCTGGGAATCCTGCCGGAAAGCCCTGACTGCTTCAGGCAACAGGCCCAAACCGTCGGCGGGGCCAAGTTCGCGCAGGATCTGCAGCCGCTCGAGCTCAAGAACAACAGGATTCGACGCCGGTGCTTCCGCCTGCTGTTGCGCTACGTCCTCAACAGCAGCGGCACCCAACCCTCCTTCCGCCGTCGACGTTTGCGGTACCCAGCGCGAGAGGACTTCAGCGAGTGTGGCGAGATCCACGGGCTTGCTGATGTAGTCGTCCATGCCCGCAGCGAAGCAGCGCTCGCGGTCCTCATCCAACGCACCGGCCGTCATGGCGATGATGGGAATCCGGGTGGAGTGGCCGTTGCGGGCGCGGATGGCCCGGGTTGCATCGAAACCGTCCATGACGGGCATGTGGCAGTCCATGAGCACTGCTGCGTACGTGCCGGTCAGCGCGGCGGAAACGGCCTGCTCGCCGTCGTCCACAATGTGTACCTCGTAACCGAGGCGGTTTGCCATGCCCCGTGCCACCAGTTGATTGACTTCGTTGTCCTCGGCCACCAGGAGCTTACCGAGCCGCGGCACAGGATCCGCCGCTTCAACTCGGTGGGCCACTGGCGGCGCGGGAGGCATGCCAGCGGTTTTTGTGGCCAGCACGCGCAATAGACGGTTATAGAGTTCGGAACTGCGGACCGGTTTGGTGAGATATTCGCGAATTCCGGCCGAGGTGAGGTCGCTCCTTTCCACCTGCATGGTGGAGGTCAGCAGAATGATCCCCGGGCCGCCGGATCCATGGCTCTCGTCCTTGATGTTGCGGGCAAGCTGGAGGCCGTCAATGTCGGGCATGCACATGTCCACCACAGCAATGTCGTAGGGGTGGCTGGACAGGGCCGCGGACCGGTACTCGTCCAGTGCGGAGGCGGCGTCGGCAACCGAAAGGGGAAACATTCCCCAGCTGGCCAATTGCGTTTCCAGCACCAGGCGGTTGGTTGCATTGTCGTCCACTACCAATACCCGGCGTCCGGACAGGCTGGCAGGCAAAACTTCCGTGTCCGAGGCTGCCGGGCCGACGGGGAGGTCAAGGTCAAACCAGAACCTGCTGCCGACTCCAACCTCGCTGTCCAGGCCGATCCTCCCACCCATGACCTCTGTAAGGCGCCGGGAGATGGCCAAGCCCAGTCCCGTCCCTCCATAGCGGCGTGTGGTGGAGGCGTCCGCTTGGGCGAAGGATTCGAAAAGTCTCTGGTGATTTTCGGCGGTAATGCCAATGCCGGTGTCCCTGACCTCGAAGCGCAACGACGCCTTGCCGGCGTCCTGGGCAAGAACGGAGACTTGGACTTCCACCTCACCGGAGGGAGTGAACTTGACCGCGTTGGAAGAGAGGTTCAGGAGGATTTGGCGGATGCGGCCGGCATCGCCCATCAGGCGAGCCGGAACGTCCGGGTGGCAGTAGGAAATGAGCTCCAGGTTCTTCCCCTGCGCAGCCTCCACAACCAGTCCCGCTACTTCTTCCACCAGCGCCCGGGGGTCGAAGACATTGATGTCCAGGTCCACTTTCCCGGCTTCGAGTTTGGAGAAGTCGAGGATGTCGTTGATGAGGGTCAGCAGGACCTCGCCAGCGCCCTTTACTCCTTGGGCATATTGCCTCTGGCCTTCGCTCAGGGGCGTGTCCATCATGAGCGAGGTCAGGCCGATCACCGCGTTGAGGGGAGTCCGGATCTCGTGGCTCATGGTGGCCAGGAACTCGGACTTGAGGCGGCTGGCTTCCAACGCTGCTTCGCGGGCGGCGAGGAGTTCCTTCTCGGCGGCTTTGCGTTCGGTGATGTCCCGGGAGATGGTGGCGACGCCGCGAATGCCTGATTCACCCCGAACAGGAGAGAGTGTCACGGACACGGGGATGACTTCTCCGTCACCGCGTAGGCGATGGCTTTCGTAGTTCTGCACGTCGCCGCTTTGGGCGGTAAGTTCCAAGACCTGGCGTTCGCTGTCTACTAGATCTGGCGGAACGAAGAAGTCGCCTTGGCGGCCGATGGCTTCCGACGCCGGGTAGCCGAAGATGCGCTCAGCACCAGGATTCCAGCTGGTGATCACGCCGTCGGGCGTTTCGCCGATAATGGCGTCGCCGGAGGAGTTCACGATCGCGCCGAGTCCCTCCAGTTCGGCGGTTCGTTGGGCAACCTTTGACTCGAGTTCGCGGGTCAGTGTCACATTCTCGACGACGATCAGCACCTGCCGCACGATGACGAAAACAATCACCGTCAGTCCAGTGACCAGCAAGATGCGGTCTTCGCCGATGGGACGGCTGCGTGAGAAGAAAACAGCACTGAAAACAGGCAGGTAGGGAAGGAGTTCCAGGGCCACGGCATAGGCTCGCCCGTCTTTTTGCGTGGCCCCGGCTTCGGGGAGCAAGGGGCTGAGCCCCACCAGCAGGAAAGCGAGTACCCAACCAAGGGCCAAGGGGGATCCAGTGACACCCGTGATGCCTTGCAGCGTGAAGCTCATGTACGCCAGGTCAGTGATGGCGAGGATCCAGAAGCCAAGTCCCAAGCTCAGCCATGGCAGTCGGCGGCCTCGGGCTGCGCGCATGGTCAGGACGATCACCACGGAAACCATGAAGACATCCGCTATGGGGTAGGCCATCTGGGTCATGTGGGCAAAGGCGTCCTGGCCCGTAGCTCCTGCCAAGGGGCCAAGCACGGAACTCCAGGCGATGAAGAACGTTGAGCTTGCCACCACTCCCGCGTCCAAAATGGTGCGGCGCAGTGAAATGCGCAGCCCTTGTCCTTTTGACAGCAGCACCAGTCCGATGGAGGTGGGCAGGGCGTACCAAACGAAGCCGATGTCCGCGAAGGACGGAAACGGGTACTGGTGGTTCAAGGTGATGCCATTGATGGTCCACACCGTTTGCCCGGCGCTCCAGATGGCCAGGCCCGCCACGATGAACCAGCGGCCGGAGTTGTTGTCCCGGCTCCTCCGGGCAGCGATGGTGTGGGTGGTCAGCGCGGTGAGTGCGGCGAGAAGGATTGCCAAGTCACCGGCGAGTTGCGCCGTCGTCGTTCCTGCTCCGCTTGCCAGCCCGAAAGCCAGCAGCACCAGACAAACCGCAGCGGGCACCAGAAACAGTGGCCAAACCCGCTGCAACGACGAGCGCACTGGAAGAACCCCGTGCTTCACTCCTGCCACTGAACCCCTACCTTCAAAAGTGGCCCCACCAAAAGCGAACAACGCGTCTAGCCTGCGCTGAGGAGAGCATACGCCGAAAACCCCATGTAGGTAGCAGTTAATGCCGTTTTGAGGGCTCAAAACGACATTAACTGCTACTCAGTTGGGTGGGGCTGGGTGGGTTAGGGCTGCGGGGTGAGGGCTTTCGAGTAGATCACCGCTCCCAAAGCGTTGCGCAGGCTCACCGTGAACACCCCATCCGCAGCGAGGTCCACGTGGCCAAAGTACTGGTTCTGGCCGTCACGCGGTGACTCACCGGGGAAGCGCCCGGCCTTGGCAAACAGGACTTCGGGCCCGAACGTTTTGTCCATCTCGCTCGGACCAAAGGAGCCGGCGTTGATGGGCCCGGCAACGAACTCCCAGAAGGGGTCGAAGTCGGTGAACGACGCCCGCTCGGGGGAGTAGTGGTGGGCGGCGCAGTAGTGCACGTCGGCGGTCAGCCACACGGTGTTCTTGACGCCGTACTTCTTGAAGGCGCTGAGCACGCCGGCAATTTCCAGCTCGCGTCCCAGGGGAGCGCCCGGGTCACGGTTGGCCAGGCTTTCCTGGTTCACGGCACCGTCGGGAACGATGATGCCCAGGGGCAGGTCCGCGGCGATCACCTTCCACGTCGCTTTGGATTTGCGGACTTCCTTGATGAGCCAGTCCACCTGTTCCTGGCCCAGGATGCTGGTGGCGTAGGGTTCTTTGCCGTCGGTGTTGGGGGACTTGAAGGTCCTCATGTCCAAGCAGAAGATGTCCAGCTGCGGGCCGCGGGAGATTTTCCGGTAGATGCGCGCGGGCTGGTACTGGCCGGCGTCGTACGTTCCGGGGCGCCAGAGCGCGGCGGCGTCGGCGATCGGCATGTTCTCCTGCCACGCCTGCCGGCCACGTGCTGCCAGGACATTGACGTTCCGCTCGGTGTAGCGGGGATCGTCCAGAATCTCTCCCGGGTACCAGTTGTTGGTGGTTTCGTGGTCGTCCCACTGCGCGATCACCGGGACGTCGGCGAACATGGCCCGCATGTTGGCGTCCAGGGAGTTGTAGCGGTGCCGGCCCCGATACTCCTTCAGGGTTTCTGCCACCTTGGAGACTTCCTCGGTGACGATGTTCCGCCACACTTGGCCGTCCTTCTCCGTCACGGTGGCGGCAATGGGGCCGTCGGCATAGATGGTGTCGCCGGAGTGGATGAAGAAGTCGGGCTTCGTGGCGTGCATGGCTTTGTAGCCCCGCATGCCACCGAGTTCCTCGTTGATACCCCAGCCTTGGCCGGCAGTGTCGCCGGTCCATACGAAGGACTGCCCGTTCGACGACGAACTGCCGCCTCCGCGCGCGTCTTCAGTGCCGTCGTCGTGCTTTCCGTTTGTGGAACCAGGCGCTGTGCTGAAGGTGCCGTGCACTGCTTGGCCGGGACCATTCTCGTCCTCGAAGGTCAGTTCCAAGGTGAAGCGTGTGCCCGCGGGAAGGCCCTTGGCATGGATTTTGGCGGTGAAGTCGCTGGCGTCCGTAGCCAAAGGTCCGCGGATGGTGCGGCTGAAACCGTAGCGTCCGCGGAGGATCTCACCGGCGCTGTCCACCGCCTGGAGCTGTGCCGTGAGTCGGCCCGGGCCGGAAGCGCGGGACCACAGAACGGCGGAGTCCGTTGTCACGTCGCCGGTGGCGATCCCTGTGGGGAGGGTGAGCCGCTTGCGCACCAGTGGGATGGCGGAAGGGGTAGCGGATGCGGGTGTGGGGGTGCTGGTGGCAACGCCGGCGAGGGCGAGCGTGGCAAGGGAAGTCTTGACGAGTGAGCGGCGCGAGAGGTCAGTCATGGTTCCACAGTGCGTGGCCTGCGTGAACGGAGGGTGAGGGCGAGATGAAACCCAACTGTCTCACATTTGTGGCTGTTGCCAGGGCTGGGAAGAGCCATAAATGCCAGCTACTTGGGTGGCCGGCGTACCCGGGAGCAAGTAGTCAATTTCTGGAAACTGCGTAATGGCTAAGTAACCATTCAGGCCCCCTGCAGGAAAGTCGAGTAGTTCCTACTCGTGCGGCGGGCATGGCCCTCTTCCTACCATTGAAATTCCTAGGGTTATAGCAATTCCGTTCCTCCGGCTCAGCGGTGGACCGCACCTCCCATTCATTGTGGGCGGTGCCCCTCCCAATACGTAGCTGCGCTTTCTCACCCAGGTCCACAGGGGCCTGTCCTGCGCGGTCCAGAGCCATGGATTCCGGGGTTTCCCATGAACATGAATGACTTAGATCTTCAAACTTCCCTGTCAACCAACAGCAATGGCGATGTTCGGCGGCCGCACTCCAGTAAATCCAAACTGTTGATTGCCGGCGCAGTGCTCGCGATATTAGCGCTGATCCCACTATTTTTTGGCGTCGTCAACTGGGCGACGCAACCGGCGGGTGACGCTGACCAAAATGTTTCACAGGAACAAGTACCTTTTTCAAAAGGCGACAGTGCAAAAGCACCCGCAGCTTTGCCCGTCGAGGATGCCGAAGCGGAGGCAGCGCCGGAAGTACAAGCAGCTCCGGCAGCTGAAGCGCCGGCAGCTCCCGCTGCCGAAGCACCCGCTCCTGCTCCCGAGCCACCGGCACCAGCCCCCGCTCCCGTCGAGGCTGCCCCCGCTGTGCCGGCTGGTGACCCCAACCTCTATACGGTGGCATCCGGGGACACAGTAGGTGCAATAGCTTCCCGCTTCGGCGTGGATGTCACTGCGATGTTGGCTGCCAATGGCCTCAGCGCCTACTCGGTAATTGTGCCGGGACAGGTTTTGAAGCTCACTGGACCGCCCATTGCGGTGGTCGCTCCAGCGCCGGCTCCGGCGGCTCCGGCCGCGCAGGCTGCACCCGTGCAAGCTCCGGCTGCTCCCGCAGCTGCTGCGCCAGCTCCCGCCCCAGCACCAGCACCCGCGCCGGCTCCCGCTGTCAGGACCATATATGTAGCTGGTGCCGGTGGACAATCAATGGTGGACGCCTGCATCGGGCCCATCCATTACACGCCCACCAACGCCTACGCAACGTTCATCACGGAGCATGATTTCTGCGGAGGTTGGGGACGGTTCTCGGGAATCGGTGTTGGTGAAACGGTGTCGATCCCGGGCTATGGAACCTTCACAGCGACGGGCAGGGGCCAGGTACCCAACCCGGGAAGCACCAACGACGTCGCAGCAGTGTTCGGCGGATTCCCTGCAGTTGTCCTGCAGACCTGCATCCCGGGCACCAGCCAGATGCTGGTGATCGCCCTCAACTAAGTAACACCAACTAGGCCGGCGCCGTCAGGCGCGCGAAACGGAGGATGCCTAGGATGGCCGGGGCCAGCTCATCCTCCATCTGGTGGTAGACCTCTTCCGCTCGTCGGTAGGGGTCTACCACGTCGTTGTCTGCGGGATCGGATGGTAGCGCGAGGTGGCGGACTGAGGCCGCCCGGGTGGGGAGCGCACGCCAGAACTCCGTGATGTCCCCGGCCGGGGCCGTGTCGCCCCGGTTCTCCAGCACGGACAGCATCCGGGCAAATTCCCGGACGGTGAAGGTGCGCTTTAGCAAGGACGCGTCCAGTTGGAGGACTTCGCCGCGGTGCTTGGACGTCATGGCCAGCACCAGGTCGGTTTCCTTGAGGATCCTGGGGGTCAGCTGCCTCGCGGCAAAACCGTCAGGGCTGCCGCGGAATGTGCTGATGATCCGGGCCGAGAGAGGCTGGATGGGCTCACCCACCAAGGCGCGTGTGCCGGCACTGCGGACTTCGAAGGACCCGGGACTGACCTGATTGAGCCCGGTCTGCAGCAACCGTTCGGCCACAGGGGAGCGGCAGATGTTCCCGGTGCAGACGGTGAGAATCCTGAAGGGATGGGGCGATTCCACGTGAGGCTCTTTTCTAGCGGTGACTGGGGACAGCTGAGGTCCCACCCCAAGTTAACACGGCAGGCAGCGAGGACCTTGTCAACACCGCAGAGCCACTCAAATAGGTCCGGACGCCCGCCTCGCCACGACAAGAACGCTTGACTGAAATCACCCGCTCCGCATATTCTGAACGAACGGTCGGTAATTTATTAGGAGCAACCATGGCATCGCAGAATCTGCAGTCAGTGCCCGCTGAGCTGTCCCCGGAAGATCAGGAGCGGGAGGCAGCCGGACAGGCGTATTTTGATCGCATCATGTCGGAGGACTCGCGCATTGAGCCGCGCGACTGGATGCCGGCGGCGTACCGCAAGACTTTGCTGCGCCAGATCTCGCAGCACGCGCACTCGGAAATTATCGGCATGCAGCCCGAAGCCAACTGGATCACCAGGGCGCCGAGCCTGAAGCGCAAGTCCATCCTCATGGCCAAGGTCCAGGACGAGGCCGGCCACGGTCTGTACCTTTACTCGGCCGCTGAGACCCTGGGCCAGTCCCGGGACCAGATGATGGAAGACCTGGTTGCCGGCAAGGCCCGGTACTCGTCCATCTTCAACTACCCCACGATTTCCTGGGCTGACATGGGGGCCATCGGCTGGCTCGTTGACGGTGCAGCCATCTGCAACCAGGTTCCCCTGTGCCGTGCCTCGTACGGTCCTTACGGTCGCGCAATGGTGCGCATCTGCAAGGAAGAATCATTCCACCAGCGCCAAGGCTTCGAGATCCTGCTGGAGCTTTCCAACGGCACGCCTGCGCAGAAGCAGATGGCCCAGGACGCAGTGAACCGCTGGTACGCGCCGTCGCTGATGATGTTCGGCCCGCCGGATGACGATTCACCCAACTCCAAGCAGTCCATGGCGTGGAACATCAAGCGGTTCAGCAATGACGAGCTGCGAAGCCGGTTCGTCGGCATGATTGTGGAACAGGTCCGGGTCCTCGGCCTGACCCTGCCCGACAAGGACATCCGTTTCAACGAAGAAACCAAAAAGTGGGAGCACGGACCCCTGGACTGGAACGAGTTCAAGGAAGTCCTGGCCGGCCGCGGTCCCTGCAACTCGCAGCGCGTCGAGCGCCGCCGTGAGGCACACGAAAACGGTGCTTGGGTTCGCGAAGCCGCAGTGGCCTACGCCCGCAAGCAAGCACAGAAAGAGAACGCAGCATAATGGCTCCTCACGGCAACCCGGAAGCACCGGCCAGCGCCGCCAGCGAAATCAACCGCGATGCCCCCAAGGTTGCGGCAACCAACGCTGAAAGCACGACGACGGCACCCTCCTCAGGCCCGGACGTCACCTCGCGTGGCGCCAAGGAAGAAACACTCTGGTCCCTTTGGGAGGTCTTCGTCCGCTCGAGCCGCGGCCTGTCCCACGTACATGCTGGTTCCTTGCATGCACCGGATGCGGCCATGGCCCTCCGGAACGCCCGCGATTTGTACACCCGCCGCAACGAAGGCGTCTCCATCTGGGTTGTCCCGGCCGAGGCGATTTCCTCCAGCGATCCCGACTCCAAGGGTTCCTTCTTCGAGTCCCCGCAGGGCAAGGATTACCGCCACGCAACGTACTACACCAAGAGCGAAGGCGTGAAGCACCTGTGAGCACCCAAGAAACTGCTAAAGACACTGACTTCGCCATCGAGGGCCACGGCGACATCTCCGTGGGCGTCCACGGAGCCGGCGCGTCCGGCGATGGTTCGGCCAGCGCCACCCGCATCACGCCGGGCAACGCGCTGCGTCCGGAGGACATCGCCCTCGAAATCCAGCGAGGGCAGGTCAAGCCCAGCGATGATGTTGCAGAGTTCGCCCTGCGCATTGGCGACGACGGCCTGATCCTCGCCCAGCGCCTGGGCCACTGGATTTCCCGTGCTCCTGAGCTCGAGGAAGACATCGCCTTGGGCAACATCGCCTTGGACCAGTTGGGCCACGCGCGGTCGTTCCTGACCTACGCCGGTGCCGCTTGGGACAAGTCCGAGGATGACCTGGCCTATTTCCGTCGCGAGCACGAGTTCCGTTCCGCCCACTTGTTTGAGCAGCCCAACGGCGACTTCGCGGTGACCATCGCCCGGCAGTTCATCGTGAGCTTCTACCAGTACGAGCTCTACACCAAGCTCATGGAGTCCACCGACGCCACCATCGCAGCCATCTCCGCGAAGGCCGTAAAGGAAGTGGATTACCACCGCGACCACAGCGCGCAGTGGGTGCTTCGCCTGGCTGGCGGCACCGATGAGTCCCGGTCACGCATCATCCAGGGCTTCAAGCTCGTGTGGCCGTATGTGGACGAACTCTTCGAAGACGACGAACTGACCACCCGCTTGGCCGAGGCCGGCGTCACTGTTCAGCCTTCAAGCCTCCGCGCAGAGTTCGATCGCCTCACCGGAGAAATCATGACCGAAGCGGAGCTGGAAATTCCCGGCGTCCCGCAGGCACTGGGCGGCGGCCGCAACGGCAAGCATTCCGAATTCCTGGGCTACATCCTTGCTGAAATGCAGGTCCTGGCCCGCGAGCACCCCGGCGCGAGCTGGTGACCAGCATGACGACTCTGTCGCGGACGCAGGAAAAGACTGCTGAGCAGCGGGCCTGGGACATCGCGTCCACTGTCTGTGATCCGGAGATCCCGGTCCTCACTATCGAGGACCTGGGGATCCTCCGCGGCGTGCGGGTTGTCCCTGCGGCGACCCCAGCATCAGACTCGACCCCAGCACCAGACTCAACCCAAGCAACAGGCCAGTACGACGGCGTCGCCTCAAGTACCGCCGTCGAGGTCACCATCACGCCCACCTACTCCGGGTGCCCGGCGATGGACGCCATTGGTGACGATCTGCGCAAGGCCTTTGAACAAGAGGGCTATGCCAGCGTTCACATCAACCTGGTGCTGTCCCCGGCCTGGACCACGGACTGGATGACCGAATCCGGCAAGGCCAAGCTGGAAGAATACGGGATCGCCCCGCCCAGTGGTATGGCTGCCGCAGGTGGACATTCCGGTCCCGTCCGCCTGAGCCTGGCCGTGAAATGCCCCCAGTGTTCGTCGTTGAACACCAAGGAACTCACCCGCTTTGGTTCCACATCCTGCAAGGCGTTGTTCGTCTGCCAGGACTGCAAGGAACCGTTCGACTACTTCAAAGTCCTCTAAGGAATTCCATGACCACCGAAACCCAGACGGCCAGCCGCCGTCGTGCGTCTTTCCACAACCTGACTGTCTCGGAGGTCCGGCGCCTGACGGACGATGCCATTGAGGTCACGTTCGGGGTTCCCGCGGAGCTTGCCGGGCAGTACGACTACCTGCCCGGCCAGTATGTGGCCCTGCGCACCACGCTTCCGGATGAGCAGGGCGAGCCGCACGAGGTCCGCCGCAGTTACTCCATTTGCGCAGAGCCGCGCAGCTTCGAGGACGGCAGCAGCGAGATCCGCGTGGCCATCAAGAAAGACTTGGGCGGCCTCTTCTCCACGTGGGCCAACGCCGAATTGAAGGCCGGAGACGTCCTGGATGTCATGAGCCCGCAGGGTGCGTTCATCTCGCGGCACGGCAAGGACGGCGCATCGGTTCAGCACAACGTCATGAACTCCATGAACCACCCGGAGGAGCTCGCGGGGGAGCCGGGTAACTTCGTGGCGATCGCCGCGGGTTCGGGCATCACGCCAGTCATCGCGATTGCCCGCACGCTGCTGGCGGCTAATCCGGAGACCACATTTGATCTGGTGTACGCCAATAAGGCCGCCATGGACGTCATGTTCCTTGAGGAGCTGGCGGACTTGAAGGACAAGTACCCGTCCCGCCTGGCGCTGCATCACGTGTTGTCCCGCGAGCAGCGGATCGCTCCGCTGATGACGGGCCGCATCGATTCGGAGAAGCTGCAGGCGCTGCTCAGCAGTGCCATCCGTGCCGAGGACGTGGACGAGTGGTTCCTGTGCGGGCCCTTCGAGCTGGTCCAGTTGTGCCGTGACACCCTGGCTGCCCGAGGCATAGAGCCTGAGCACGTTCGCTTCGAGTTGTTCACCACTGGCCGTCCGGACCGTCCCGAGGGCAACGCTGGCCGACCAGTTGTGGAGGACGAGTCGCAGGACACGTACAAAATCACCTTTACCTTGGATGGTCTCACCGGCGACGTCACCAGCCCCACGCACGCCCGCGAATCCATCCTCAATGCTGCCTTGCGTGTTCGCCCGGACGTTCCCTTCGCCTGCGCCGGTGGCGTCTGTGGCACCTGCCGCGCCAAGCTGATCACCGGTACGGTGACCATGGATGAGAACTACGCCCTTGAGCAGGACGAACTGGACAAGGGCTACGTCCTCACCTGCCAGTCCCACCCCACCAGCGAAGAAGTTACCGTCGACTTCGACGTCTAAAGGAGTCCCCATGATCGAGCTCTCCATTGCCAACGGTATTGCCGAAATCGTCCTCAATTACCCGGACAAGCTGAACTCGCTCAACGAGGACGCGCTTGCCGAACTGGACAGAGCGTACGACGACGCTGCTGCCGCCGCCTCACGCGGTGATGTGCGGGCGCTGCTGCTTCGCGGAGAAGGCCGGGCCTTCTGTGCCGGCCGCGACATCTCAGGAGTGACCCCGGATACCGACGACGCGCAGGCGTACCTCGGCGGACTCGTGGAACCATTGCTGAAGAAGATGGGAGCGTTTCCGGCGCCCACGTTTGCTGCCGCCCACGGGGCCTGCCTGGGGGTAGGGCTGGGGCTGTTGTTGGCCACGGACGTGGTGTACGTGGCGGACAATGCGAAGTTCGGCTCACCCTTCGCCAAGCTCGGCGCCACTTTGGATTCTGGCGGCCACTGGTACTTCACGGAGCGCTTGGGCATGCACCGCACGTTGGACCTGATCTACACTGCCGACCTCATTTCCGGCGCGGAAGCCGTGGAGCAGGGGATGTTCAGCCGGGCAATGCCGGCCGATTCCCTCTTACCCGTCACGCGGGAAATCGTTGCCCGTGTTGCGACCGGGGCCACCGGCGCGTTTACCGCGTCCAAGGAACTCGTGGCCCACATCCGCGACCAACGCCTGGGCCTTTGGGCATCCATGGCCGAGGAAAACACGGAACAGGCACGGCTGTGCAAAACCGACGACTACGCCGAAGGTTTCCGTGCCTTCCAGGAGAAGCGGGCACCGGTTTTCAAGGGCTAGGTTCCTTGCGGGTAACGGGTCCCGCCCTTGTTCGCACCCCTCACCGTTGTACGGCGAGGGGTGCGAACAAAGACAGGTTTCGTGCGGCTCGCCTAGACGAATTCCTTGAGGAGCTTGTACCCGGCCACTTTTCCTTCCAAGGAGAGGACGGCCATGTCTTGATCCGGAGAGCTCACGTCGGTGAGGGCGCCATAGGTGAATGCCGGAGCCGGGGACCCGCTCTTGAGGCAGGGAAATGAGATGAGTGAGCCGGCCCCGATGTCGCCGCCTGGTTGATCCTTGTTGGGCCCATTCGGCGGCAGAGCGTAGGTGGTTGCCTTGGTGCAGACAAACGCATCGTCGAAGCTTGCCCCATTGGGCTTGCCCGTGCGAGCGTCCAACAGTGCCGACGCATAATAGGTGCCCGCAATCACAAAGTCACCGTGGCCCGCTGAAGGTATAAGGCCGGTGGTTTCCCAACTGTGAACTTCCACCGGTTTGCTTTCCCAAGCGGCTTCGCCGGTGATGGGATCGTAACCCACCACCTTCGAGTGTCCTCCCACGTATTTTCCGACGGGAAATTCAACGGAGCCGTCTACGTACTCGCACCGAACAGGAAAAGCGTCCCCGCCCTCCAGCTGGGAAGAAGCCGTGCCCACTGTCTTGGCACATTCGAGCTGTGCACCATCAGTAGTCCAGAGAACCCGCCCGCTGGATGCCCGGAAGCCCACCGTTTTGGTGGATTCCCGGAGGTTCAGTGAAAAGGTTTGTTCCGTAAATTCCCCGGGGGCAAAATTTGTGGGATTGATACCAACGGAGCCTACGTAGAGATCCAGCTTTTCCGAGTAAGTGAAGTGCCAGCCCATGTCTGTGGTGGCGCCCTTCCCGAAAATGCTTCCCAGCTCCACTTCCCACAGGACCTCGCCGTAAGAGACGTGGGCCAGGGTTTCAACTCCGCCCGAAAGCACCGAGTACAGTTCTTTCCCGACCGGCCGGAAGTGGCCGGTCAGCGGGTTCACTTCAGGTCCGGACAGATGGTCGCCGGATTCCAAATCAACCCAGTGTTCTACTGTCCCGAACGTTTCATCGAACGCGATAAAGCACATGTCCTGCAACTCGTCGCAAGCAAAGGGGCGTGTACTAACTAGTTCCGCCCTCCCGCGGTAGAGCTCCTTGCCGCTGCTCAGGTCAAAGGCCACCGGGGCAGTCCACCACTCGTAGCCGCTGTTGTTGGGCGGAGGAGCCGTAGCCTGCAGGAAAATGGCTGCACTCCTTCCTGCAGCGGTCCTGGTGATCACAGGTTCCAGGGGGACCGCCGGCGCATCAATGCCCGGGTGAACAGGCTGGGTCCAGAGCTGTTTCCCATCAGCAACAGAGAGCGCATGGGCATTGACACCGGTGGGCGTGGACGCGTAGACCAAGGCAACGCCATCGGCCACCACAGGCTGGCCGATGACGTCGAGCGGTACTTCCCATGCCGCCGTCGTGATTTCTGTGCTTCTCTCCACCGGAGACGTGCTGGGAGGTGGCGTTGTTGCGGCGGGAATCCCCGGAAGGGGAATCATGGTGCACGCGGACAGCAGCATGGCAGCACCTACGGCCGCGACGCCGAATTGCACTGGCTTCAAACGTGCAAAGAAGCGCGCGGATCGGGACTGAATCATGGTTCCCCCAGGAACGTCCATGGTTCAGCACCTGCAGGGCGTAGTTCCAAACCAGAAAAGGCCAACAAGACGTGGCTCAGATAGAGAATACAAGGCGTGCGGCTTAAACTTAGTCACACGTATGAAACGCGCTTAGCGGGTCAGCGTGCTGAGAACGGAGAGCGCCATGCTCCAGATGATCATGTGCAAGCTAAACCTCCACCACCACTGGCACGTGGAATCCGCGGAGGATGGCAGTGGCCGGTACAGGCGATGCACCCGCTGCGGCAAATACGATCGGGACTGGGACGGCAGCGGTTTTATGCACTGAGCAGGCGCGGATTCACCATCCGAAGGTGTTTGTAATGGCACGGTCGGTCTTGTAGTCGGCCTTATCCGGATATGCCCACCGAAGGATTTTGTACTCGTCTCCGCGCCGTATTGCTTCAATGGCAACAAACTCCTGGTTCCCTGCCCGGTTGAACTCCACTACTATTCCGAGCGCTTTTTCTTCCCCAGGCACCATCTGGTAGATCTTGGGAACCCAGATTATTGGCTGCGGGTCGGCTTCCTGCTTTGCCGCCATTTCCGCTTCGCTTTTCTTGCACTCATCCACGGTTTGTTCGCTGGAACTGTCCAGGAGGTTGCAGAATTTGCCGTCGTGCCCTGCCAGGGAATAGGCGAAGGTGATTCCGAGGTCACTCGCTTTGGCGTCATCGTGCCCTTGGGCGCATCCGCTCAAGGGGAGCGCGGCTGCTGCAAACATTGCCACAAGTGCCAGGTACTTCCTCATGCTGTGTTGCTCCTATTTTGCCGCTTCGCCTGATAGCACCTTGCTCAGTTCCTCATTGGAGAGCTTCATCCAGGCCGAATCTGTGGACCCCTGTAAGGCGGCTTCCGGGCTCTGGGTCTGGACCCACCATTTAGCTTCGAAGACGTGCTGGCCCAGCATCACGCGGTCGCCCTTGTGATAGACGGTTGTGGCTGACCATGCCGGATATGTTCCGGCGGGAACGGTGACTTCAGGTTTGGGCCGGTCGCCGGGCAGGACGGGGCCGATCAGTTTCCACGGAGCAGCGGCCCTGTCCGGAACGGGATCGTTGGGCACGTCATCTTTGGTCCACCACTTGGCCTCGTAGACGTTGCCGTGCCAAACGATCCTGTCTGACTGCACATACGTGGCCGCAGGAGACCAGATCGGGTAAGGGCTGGTAGCGGGGTCATCCACTGCTGCGGTGGCCGTGGTTGTGCCCGTTGGCAGCACCGGAGCGGGGGAGTCCGTGGGTTTGGAATCAATGTCAGCACCGAGGACGTCAGAGAAACGTGTGTCACGCTGCGGCACGCCACTGCAAGCGTCGGACACAACGGTCAACGTGGGATAGTTTGGGCCGCATTCGGCGTCCCGGTTCAAGGACCACATGGACATCCTGCCTATGCCCTTACCCTGCGCAAACTCGTGCAAACCTTGGGCATCGGCGAGGGTGAAAACGTCGGCCACGATGTCGTTCTGCCCGATCATGGGGGTCAAGCCAATTTTGCGCCACAGGGTTTGTGCCCCAAGGCTCTGCTGGGCTGCGGAGTAGATTTCACCCAGTTGGGAGTGGGTCGCCTCGGCTGCAGCGATTGAGGCCTGCAGCATGGACTGTCCGGCCACACGGCTTTCGCCGTAGTCCATGGTCATGATGTTCACCCCGGCCAGTTCTACACCGGATGAGAGCATCTGCCCGACGGCGGCCGTCCCGTCCGCAGTCAGCCCCGCCGGAGCCACGGGTAGCGTCAACCAGACGGAGAGGCTCTTGCCCTCGGCTTGCCTTCCTTGCTGCACCGCGCCGATTGCTTGGGCTTGCCGTGCGATGGCTGCCTTATCCGTCAGGGCAGTTCCCTCGATGTCGAGGTCAATGGTGTTGAGGTCGTAGCGGTCAACCACGGTCGAGTAGGCCTGCTGAAGCCGGTCGCCGTCGGTGCACGCGGTGGCGAGTTCCTTGTTCGATAGCCCACCGAAGGAAACGGCGATGTCACCGCCGGTTTGCCGTAGCCTGGCTATGCGCCGGTCCAGATCAAGGTCCGAGGCGGCCGCGTCCAGGCTGTAGAAGGAGCCCCAGGACGGCGTGCACCCATCCTTGGAGTCGGCCACGATGAACGACAAAACCACGGACTTTGTGGTGTCGCTGACCGGCTGCTCGAACGCGTACCGAGGTGTCGCCGTCACATCGACGTAGCCCGTGAAGAGTGATGCAGACGCTGCCGCGGCACGGGTATCAGTGTAGTTACGCCAGGAAACGACGCCGGCCCCCACCATCACCGCTATGACCGCCAGCAGCACGGAGAGCCGAATCCAGGACAGCTTTCGCCCAGGAAAGTGCTTGGACATTAATCCCCCAACATTGAGACCCAAAATTCAGCGAGCAGAGTTAAGGCCCATGAATGAGGCCAAGAACTGTTCCAACAAATTCCGTGGACCACCCGGAAATCGTAAGGCTCCTGCTATCGATTACTATAAGGGCAATCGGCGAAGCTTTTGTTACAGAAGGCCGACGTTCAACCGGCTACAGGGCCGGAAGGCGCGGTTCACAGTTTGATGGGGAATAATGACGGACCAGTTGGTTGATTTGTCCGATGTGGAGCGGGATACCAAAGAGCTTCCTGCGGAGCGTCTGGAAAGTACGGGACGAAAGAGGCAATGGGGGTCGGAGCGACGGTCTGAACCGTTGCCCATTGTTCATCCAACGCCATCATCCCGAAAAATTGTTCTTGGCAGGCTTGCCATGCTCGTAACGGTTGGGGCGTGGCTTTATTACGTTGTCTCCACCATTATTCGGCAGCTGGTCGACAATCCGAACTCAGGATTCCGCTTCGGATTTGAGTCGGTTTCGTACCTTATTGTCGTCACGTTCCTGACGTTCTCCGCCTTGATGTACCTTATGGCCCGGCAAGGTGCCCTATACCGGTTCAAGGAACACCGCAGGGTTCCTCGGGGTGAACTTGATAATCACTTCGCCAACTACAAAGAGGCCGTGACGGTGTTGGTACCGTCCTACGCCGAAGAACCCCAAGTTGTGCGGGGTACGTTGTGGTCTGCCGCCCTTCAGGAGTTCCCGGATCTGCGGGTGGTGCTCCTGCTGGACGATCCTCCGCACCCTACGGAGCCGGAGAAGATCCACCGCCTTGAACAGACCAGGGCGCTGGCGGGGCAAATTGTAGATGCATTATCTGCTCCGGCCGAGCGCGCCAACAATGCCTTGGCCACCTTCCGGGAGAGACACGCGTCGACCCTCACAGCGGAGGCCCCTGCCACGGTTGACGCGGACGAGCTCCAACTCCTGATCGCGGAGTATGAGGCAGCGGTGGAGTGGCTGGAAGCGATGGCTGAGGCTGAAACCGTGGAAGACCATGTGGACGAGTTCTTCGTGGACCTGGTCATCATGGGACTGGCTCGTGAACTTCGTTTGGTTTTGTTGGCATTGAATGCAGCGGAGGCGCAGAATACGGCTCCAAACCCAGAACGGATGGAACAGCTTTACCTGAGGCTCACATGGATTTTCAACGTTCAAACCGAGACCTTCGAGCGTAAGAAGTATGCCAGCCTGTCCCACGAAGCCAACAAGGCCATGAACCTCAACGCCTACATCTCCCTCATGGGCAAACGCTGGCGGCGGGAAGAGACTGCTGGAGGCGTGGTGCTTCGCCCGTCCTTGGTTCCGCGTGACGACGATTTGCTGGTCCCGGACAGTACCTATTTGCTGACCTTGGATGCGGATTCCCTGCTGCTCCGGGACTACTGCCTGCGTTTGGTGTACTTCCTTGAATCTGCGGGCAACGAGCGGGTGGCAGTGACGCAAACACCGTATTCCTCGTTCCGAGGTGCGCCTACCCGGATTGAGAGGATCGCCGGTGCCACCACGGATATCCAGCACATTCTGCACCAAGGCATGACATTCTATGGAGCCACTTTTTGGGTGGGTGCCAACGCAATTATCCGTAAGCGCGCCCTCGAGGACATCGTTGAAGTTGAGTCGGTTGGCGGGTTCGAAATCCGCACCTATATTCAGGACCGCACCGTCATTGAGGACACCGAATCAAGCATTGACCTGGGCACCCACGGTTGGACGCTCGTAAATTATCCGGAGCGCCTGAGTTACAGTGCAACGCCACCGGACTTCGGTTCACTGGTGGTGCAGCGACGCCGCTGGGCCAACGGTGGTCTGTTGATCCTTCCCAAGCTCTGGAACCAACTCTCGCAGCGGCGAAACCAACGGCAACGGATACTCATCCGCGAAGTTCTCCTGCGTGTGAACTATATGGCGTCGATTACCTGGGCCAGCTTCGGGCTTCTTTTCCTGCTGGCTTATCCCTATGACAGCAGGCTCCTTAGCCCTGCAGTGTTTATAGCTGCCCTGCCGTACTTCCTATGCATGGGTTCAGACCTTCGCGATTGCGGCCATCGCTTTAGCGACATCTTCCGGATATACGGTTTCAACCTCATCCTGCTGCCGGTCAACCTCGCCGGCGTCTTGAAATCACTCCAGCAAGGCCTGACGGGGGACAAGATCCCCTTTGTCCGAACCCCCAAGGTCAAGGACAGGACAGCCGCCCCCGCCATTTACGTCCTGATTCCTTACGCCATCGTCGCGTTCTCGGTACTGACAGTTTGGAGGGACGCCCAACAGGGGAATTGGGGCAACGTTGCCTTCGCCTCACTGAATGCAGTGCTGGCCATGATGTGCATCCAGTCGTATATCGGCTTGTGGAACTCTGCGGTGGATGTTGTCCTGGGAGCAGTCAACTGGCTTTACGTCACGCCCAAACCGAAAGCAAAGCCTGAATCGTTGGTTGTCCCCAAAACAGCCGAGGAAGTTGATTGGGAATCAATCCTCTACCACGGCGACCGCAGGCTCAACCGGGACCTTCGCTGCGGAACCGACCGCCGTCGTCGAATTTCACTTCGCTGATCCTTCCGTTGACCCGCGAACAAGGGCATTGATCAACGAACCAAGGGACTGATCAACTAAACAGGGCCCTCCGCCATGTGGCGGAGGGCCCTGATTCATTGTTCTAAACGCTAGTCTGACCAGATGCCTCCGTCGAGCAGCGCTACGGCGCTGTCGAGGATGCCATCACTGGTGTCAGCAACAGCAATTTCCACCGTGACAGGTACGCCCGGCTGCACAGGAACGGAACACGTCAGAGCGGTGGTCATCCCGTCCATGGCGGTGTTGAATCCGCTTGCTCCGGCGGCATTGTCAATGTAATAACTTTCATTCGTGTGATCGTTGACGCTGTTGACGCTGATGGGGTTCTGGGTACCGGGCACCAACGCGCAGTTGGTTCCGTTGACGAACACGCCCATGACGTCGTTGTAGTTACTGCCCACGTATTCGGGGTATTCCTCGCTGGCGAAGAAGTAACGAACATGAAGGGTGTCGCCTGAAGGAATGATTTTGGCCCAGTAGGAGGCTGCATCAAAAGTAGGCAGACCACCGATGAAGTTGGACAGCGTGGTGTTTCCTGCTGTTCCCAGATCGCTGGAGGCCTCCTGTCCGGGTGTGCCTACGGAGTTCTGCATGTTGCCCGTGGACAAGATCCATGCGGCGCCACCGGGACCATAATCAGTGGCCCTGCCCCACTGGGACGAGTCACCTGCTCCGCCGTCGTCCTCCACGGCGATACCGTCGCCGAATACTTCCTTGGAGACGTCGTCAACCGGCGGTGTGGGCTTGCAGAGGTCACCTTCCCAGAGAACCAGGTTCTTGGTGATCTCCTTCTTCCACTCGTCCGTCAGCTTCATGCCAAAGACCTCGACGCCGGCGATCACACCTATGCGGCCAGCCAGCCCAACCTCGTGCGCGCAGGTTTCAGGGCCGGTGGCGTAGGTGGCGTAGGCGTCCAATCCACCAGTGAGCCCCGCGATTCCGTACAACTTTGCGGTCAGGGTGGGGCCGATGGTTACCGAAGATTCGCTGGTCAGCTGCGGCCCTTGGAACGTTGCTGCGGCGTTTCCGCCGTACTCAGCGACAGGCTGGAAGTTGCCGTCTTTGTAGGACATGCCAACCGTAGTGGTTGCAGATGCTGCCGCCGTGACGTAGGTGTCTGCGGTCCATTCGCTCTTGGCATTGAGGTCAATCGAGGAAATGAACTGAATGTCTACGGGGACCGGGCCCACTTGGATATGCGCCCAGGTGTTGACCGTGCCCAGGTTCTTTTCCGCGGTTCCTGTCAGGGTTCCCGTTGCCCGGGCGGTTGTTTTGGCGGACAAACCAGTGTCCAGTGTGAACTTCGCTTCTTTCAGTGACGCCCAGTGAATATCCACTTCTGCGTTGACAGCAGATTCAACGCCGAATTCACTGCTGAGTGCCAGAGTTCCGGTGCCTTCCACATCCACTGTCTTCCACGCCGTTCCTGTTACGGATTTGCTCAGGGTGTCAGAGAATTTGAACGTTTTCTCGAAGATGGGCAGGGACACGTCACTTGGGGTGGCCAACTCGTCTGCTGGAATTCGACCGCCGTTCCGGTTCAAGGGAGCCGCGGAGGCCTGCCCGTTGTCGATGACGTCCACACCGTCCGCAGGAATGAACTCCTGCTTCACGATGGTGGTGGTGGGGGTCACCAAACCGTTGGTGTCGTAAATGGCGTCCGGCAAGGTGGCCTGTTGGACAACAGCTGTCTGTTTGCCATCTGGAGCATTAGTAACCTGCTGAACGCGAACCAACATTCCGTCCGGGGTGAACTCCGAGAAACCAGAAACAAGTACGTTGCCGGGGTCGATATCCGGAGCTCCCGCACCCACGGAGTTGAACGTGATGGTTGTATCGCCCTGAACGTATTCCTGTGCCAGTGTGTTGGTATCAATCACCAAGGTATCCGGCGATGTCACAACACCATCTGCTGCAGGGGGCAACGATAGGCGGTACAAGTAAGCCGCCATGGCGTCACGGTTGATGGGTGACAGCGGGCGGTAGGAAGCGGTGCCGTCTCCGTTATCCCAACCCGTAGCGATTCCCTTCGCGTGAAGCCAGGAAATTTCCGTGTAGAACTGCGTTGTGCTGGTGATGTCAGAGAACGGAGGCGTTGCTGGCGCCTGGAAATCAGGTTTGTTTTCAAAGCGGTAAAGGAAGGCGGCCATGGCGTCACGGTTGATCGGCGCCGTAGGCCGGTACTCCCGTTTACCGTTTCCTACATCCCACCCGGTGGAGATTTCCTCCTGGTGAAGCCATGCCATTTCCTTGTAGTGCTGCTGGCCGGGACTGACATCCTGGAAGGGGGAGGTGCTTGGGGCCGTGTATTCCGGCGATCCTGCCAGCCGGTAGAGGAACGCAGCCATTGCATCACGATTGATTGCGGTCAAAGGACGGTATGTTCCGTCGGACCAGCCGGTGGAGATGCCTTCATTTGCCAGCCAGGACATTTCTTTCGCAAACATCATGCCTGCGGGTACATCGGTGAACGTCACGGCATTTTCTGTTTCGCCGGCAGCTGTCGCTGCCGTTTGGCCCGTAAGGACCAAAGAGGCACAAAAAATGCCGACCATGACGGTTCGGCTGGATCGGGAAAAGTGAGACCTTCGGGGGTGCCCCGCTTTGGGGCTGGGCATAGGTGTATCAGGTGATGTGTTCAAAGGGCGCTCTCTCATAAACATGAAACGGACAGCCACCAATTGCCTCATTGGCGGGAGCCCTGGGTGCGAACGGAATTACTGCGAGTCATTTATGGTTGCTTTGCGATACTGAGCTATCGCGAAGCCGGGCATTTCTTTTACCACTCCAGCAAGCTTCACATGTTAACGAATTTCGCTGTTGCCGTGATCATAAAGGTCTTTTAGTTATTAAGTCCATATGCACCACAAGTATGAAGCAAGGGGCCTGTCTGTTGCAGTGTCAACAAAGCTGGGGCGGCCAGATCAGCTCGATGCGGGCAATGCCTCGTTCGGTGGCCGGCTCCCTGCGGGCTCAGAAGGTAGTAGCAGGACCCGCCAAGTCCAGGACAGCGCGGACGATGCTGTCGGTGTCCACCCCGTGGTAGCGGTAGACGTCGTCGATACCGCCCGCCTGTCCAAAGGCATCGACGCCAAGGTTTCGGCTTCTGACTTGGTGCACGTTGGCGAGGAACGCCAGAGTGTGGGGGTGACCGTCCAGCACGGTGACCATGGGGACGGCGCGTTTGGCGGGCAGGATTTGATCCAGGATCCAGGACGGTGCGTCCTGGGTCTGTCCGTTGCGACCCTGCAGCGCTTCGTAGAGAAGACCGGGACTCGTAACGCAGACGACGTCCACGGGAGTGCCTTGCGCGGCGAGGCGCTCGGAGGCCGCAAGCGCTTCGGGGACCAATGCGCCCATGGCGACGATCGTGGCGGTCGGTGTCGCGGCCGCGCGCAACATGTAGCCGCCAGCAACCACTTGCCGACGGCGACGCTCACGGGCGGCGGGATCCTCCGGTACCGCGGCCAGTTGTTGGTCGACGGGTTTTGTGGAGAGCCGCAGGTAGGCGGATTTGCCGTCCGGTCGTCCGAGTTGGGACATGGAGGCGAGCAGCGTCCACTCTACGTCGATGGCGAAGGCCGGTTCGTAGCTGGTGCAGCCGGGCTGTTCCAGGCCGATGGACGGCGTCTTGATGGACTGATGGGCACCGCCCTCGGGCGCCAGCGTGACGCCCGACGGCGTGCCTACCAGGATCGATTGTCCGCCAGCGTAGATGCCGTAGGACCATGGTTCCAAGGCGCGCTCAACGAACGGGTCATAGAGCACGCCGATCGGGAACAACGGCTGGCCCCAGCGGCTCCAAGTTGCGCCAAGCTCGCCCAGGAGGCTGACAAGATTGACCTCCGCTATGCCGAGTTCGATGTGCTGCCCTGTGGGCTTTTCACGCCAGTGCATGACCGTCTCTGTATCATCGCTGAACCAGTTCCGGCGCTCTTCCACTGACCAGACGCCCACCTTGTTCAGCCAGCCGGCGAGGTTGGTGCTGGAACTCACGTCCGGGCTAACAGTGACCAATCGGCGGGCCACATCGGGCGCCGCCCGGGTGACGTCCAACAGGGTACGGCCCAGAGCCGCCTGTGTGGTTGCCGTGCCCGAGGGCGTCCTGCCGAAATCTGCCGGTACTGAGGGTGGGGCGACCACAGGCTCCGCGGTGCGCCGGAGGGCTTCGGCCGTAATTCCCACCAGTTGCCCTTCGGTACTTGCGGGATCGAACCGCGTCCATGGCGAGTCCGGGTTCTCGCCCATTCTGTGGGCGAGTTGGCGGTACTGATCGGTAGACAGCAGCGAGGAGTGGTTCTGCGGATGCCCTTCGGTGGGCAGCCCGTTGCCCTTGATGGTGTAAGCAATGATGACCGTGGGGCGGGTGTCATCGATCTGCGCGTAGGCCTCGCGCAATGCGGCGTGGTCGTGCCCGCCCAGGTTCCTGATGGCCTGGGTCAGGATCTGGTCCTCGACGCCGGCAATAAGTTCCGCGATGTCCGCACCCCCTGCGCCCTCGCCCGGGAGCCTGCTGCGCAGCTCCTCGGCGGAGCAGCGCAGAAGCCGCTGGTATTCGGGATTGGACATGTCAACGATGCGTCTCCGGAGTGCATTGCCTCCTGGCCTGGCCATGAGACTTTCCAAGAGATGGCCGAAGCGTACGGTGATGACCTGCCAGCCAGCGGCCTCGAAGAGGCGCTCAATCTTGCCCGCGGCAATGTTTGGCACCACCCGGTCAAGGGACTGCCTGTTCAGGTCGACGATCCAGACGATCTCACCAAGATCTGCAACGTTCGAGTCCAGCACTGCCTCCCAGACGGCGCCCTCGTCCAGTTCGGCGTCGCCGACGAGCGAGTACTGGCGCCCACGGTTCGGTGTGCCGCTCACGGTCTCTATGTAACGCCGCGAAATGGCACCCCAGATTGGCGCGGTGGCACCGATGCCGACGGATCCCGTGGAGTAGTCAACGGGATCCGGATCCTTGGAACGGCTGGGATAGCTCTGCAACCCGCCGAACTCACGCAGCGTTGTGAGGTACTTTTCATCCAGGCTGCCCAGAAGGTAGTTGATGCCGTGGAGCACCGGGGAGGCGTGGGGCTTCACCGAGACACGGTCCTCGGCGCGGAGCTGCCCGAACCACAGTGAGGTCATGATCGTGGCAATGGAGGCACTCGAGGCCTGGTGCCCGCCCACCTTGATGCCGGATGTGTTGGGCCGCACTCTGTTTGCGTGGTGGATCATGGATGTCGCAAGCCACAGGACGCGGCGTTCGATCACGGCGAGTGCTTCCAGCTGGGGGTCCTCGAGGGTCGGGGCGGTCTTCGCCGCCAGGTCATGGCTGACTGGGGTCAGGTTCATCGGATGCCTTAAAGGGTGTGTTGATGGGCAGGGGGGGAGTCGCGGATGCAGCGGAAGTTGGGGCGCGTGGCTCGTGAGCGCGAGTAGCTATTGGGCGATCAGTAGTCCGCGTTTGAGGACTCCAAGCGGTGTTGCGAGAGTGCTGATGTCCTGCAGGGGGTCCGCCGCGGTGACGATGAGGTCGGCCCACAGGCCGGGCCTGATGCGACCCGCCTGCGTCTCCACCCCGAACATGTCGGCTGCTTCACACGTGGCAGACTTCAGTGCATGCTGTGCTGCCAGTCCGGCGTCGACATAGCGTTCCAACTCGCGGGCAAGGAGATCAAAGGTGACGTGGGCAGGGCCTGCGTCCGTTCCTGCCACGATTGACAGGCCGGAGTGGAGGAACTCGGTCACATTGGTAAATCGCGATTCCAGCCGGGCCACCACATTGCGGTCCTGTGGGTTGGAGAGTACTGGGTGGCCCTCCCGCAACTGCCGGGAAACGATGTCCGCTGAAATGACGGTGGGCACAACGTGGATCCCGGCATCGGCGGCCTTTCGTAATAGCTCGCGATCGGGAGCGCACTGCTCATCCGGCCCCAGCATCGAGGCGTGCTCCAACGAGTGCACGCGTGCCTCGATGCACGCGGCCATCGAGGAACTGGCATGGGCATGGGCTGCGGTCCTCATGCCGTAGGAGCCGGCGATGACTACCGCCTCACGGAGCAGGATGGGGTCGAATTCAAAGACGCTTGGACTGGTTCCGGGAGTAAATCCGCCTCCGCTGGCCATGAGCTTGATCCAGGTGGCGCCGGCCGCGTGCTGTTCGGCGATGATGGTCTCGATGTCCTTACGGGTGCGTACCTCTCCGCCCATGTCGTGACCGTGCCCGCCCACGCGGCAGATCGGTGCACCGCAATGAACCACGGTGGCGACATCGGACACCATGCCCAAGGCTGCCCTCATGGGAGCAAGCAGGTGCCTGGGTGTCCCGCAGTCCCGCACCGTGGTTATTCCTGCACGAAGCGCAATCCGCGCATTCGCCACAACCTGCGCAACGATCTCGTCATCGCTGCTGCCCTGATAGGTTCCCTTCGGGTCATCACCGCCATCGAAGGCCAGATGGACATGGGCATCCATCAGTCCTGGAGCCAGGAACCTGCCCTTAAGGTCCAGGACGCTGCCCGTGCCCGGTTCACTGCCGGCAGGAACGATACGGGAGATCTGCCCTGCCTGTAGCCACACATCGCTCAGGGAACCGGACGTGCCCGACTCGGGATCAACAACACGTGCATTGAGCAGCACAGTGACGTCGTCGCCTGTCCGGGCTGCGCGGCTGACGCTGTACGGTACGGGACGGTCCGTCACATCAAAGGTGATGGTCATGTTAGTTGCTCCTTGTGCTTACGTGCATCGAGTAGGTTTCGTCCAGCAACTCCCTGAGCGCGTCAGCGGCGAGGCGTACGTCTTCCGTTCCCACGTCCAGATGGGTGACGGCACGAATCGTGGAGGGGCCAAAAGCGCCCATCCGGATCCCGCTGGTCTGCAGCAGGCGATCCACCAGCACTGCCGCGGTGACAGGGGAGTCGACCAAGTCAAAGAGGACAATATTTGTCTGCACTGTGAGCGGATCGATCGAGATATGAGGGTTGACAGCAAGCAGTTCAGCCAAAAGGCGGGCATTCCCATGGTCATCTGCGAGCCTGTCCACGTTGTTGCGGAGGGCAAACGTACCCGCTGCCGCCACAATGCCGGATTGACGCATGGAGCCACCCCACCTTTGCTTGAGCCGCCAGGCCTCACTGATGAAGTCAGCGTCGCCGGCCAGCACTGCTCCTATTGGGGCGCCCAGTCCCTTGCTGAGGTCCAGCCAGACTGAGTCGAACGGGGCACAAAAGTCGTGGGCGGATACGCCGGTGGCCACCACCGCATTGAGCAGGCGGGCGCCATCCATGTGGGTTTTGATCTGGTTGGCCCGTGCCACACTCGTCACTGACGTGATGCCCTCCAGCGACCAGCACGTGCCGCCTCCGAGGTTGGACGGCTGCTCAATGGAGAGCACCGCGTTCCTGGCGAATGACCTGCCCTCAGGGCGGAGCGCCGCTTCAAGCTGGGCAACCGAAAACACGCCATGGTCTGCTTTGATCGGCCTGTACAGGGCACCGGCGAGGGCGGGAGCCCCGGTTTCCTCATGGCACAGCGAATGCGCGGTCTCGTCAACAAGAATCGCGTCGCCGGGGCGGCAGTGCAGAGCATAGGAGATCTGGTTGCACATGGTCCCTGAGGGCAGGAAGACAGCCTCCTCCTTGCCCAGGAGCTCGCGTGTCAGGGCAACCAGTTCGTTGGTGGACGGATCTTCACCCTTCTGCTCGTCCCCGACTTCGGCGTTTGCCATGGCGTGGCGCATGGCCTTTGTTGGCCGGGTAATAGTGTCGCTGAACAGGTCGATTCTGATGGGATGGCTCGATCCGACGGGAATCACTGTGCGGCCTTGGGCGCCGTGGCAGTGCGGGGCTGGAACAACTTGTATCCGTCCCGTGGAATGCCCACGCGCACGTGGGAGGAATCCGTGCGCTCACGGGTTTCGACCACCAGGGCCTGCTCGCCGACTCCCACCCTGTACCGGAAATGATGGCCGTGATATGACCTCTCAAGGACCGGACCATTGACAGTCATTTCGTAGCCGTCTGACGACGCATCGTCAGGCAACAACGCCAGCGCTTCCGGACGAACGGCAACCACTACGCCGTCGGAATCAATTGCGGATGGTACGTGGATCGCTTGGTCCAACCCGTCGATCTTGATGGTCAGGATCCCCTTTGAGCGGCCAATCACTGTTCCCTCCAGCAGGTTGCTGGTGCCAACAAAATCAGCAACGAAGAGATCGGCAGGATCGTTGTAGATCTGCTCCGGAGTACCAATCTGGCGGACGGTTCCAGCAGACATGACAGCAATTTTGTCGCTCATTGCCAGGGCTTCGTCTTGATCGTGGGTCACAAATACTGTGGTGACGCCAATCTTGCGTTGCAACTGAAGCAACCAATCGCGGGTCCGTTCCCGCAGCTTGGCATCAAGATTGGAAAACGGCTCGTCCAGGAGCAGTAAGCGCGGAGGGAAAGCCAAGGCGCGCGCCAGTGCCACCCGCTGCTGCTGCCCGCCGGAGAGCTGATGTGGATAGCGGTCTGCCTGGCCAGAGAGGTCAACCAGCTCGAGCACTTCATCGACGCGTTTGCGGAGTGCCTCGGCCTTATAGCGTCGCAGCCGTAGCGGATAGCCCACGTTGTCGCGGACTTTCATGTGCGGCCACACGGCATAGGACTGGAAAACCACGCCGCAGTCGCGGCGTTCCGGCGGCAGGAAGGCGGAGGAGTCGTGGTTGAACAGGGTTTGGTCGCCCACAACAATGCTGCCGCCGTCCGGCTTGAGCAGTCCTGCGATGGACCAGAGTGTTGTGGATTTGCCGCAGCCGCTTGGCCCCAGCAACGTCAGGATCTGTCCGTCGGAGGCTGTCACCGACACGTTGTCCAGGACCGTCAGACGGCCAAACTTCTTGGTGAGATTGGTGATGACCAGATCAGACATTAGGGCGAACTCCAAACAGGATGCGTCCTGCGCCCAGGACAGCTGCGGTGATAACGAGTTGGATGACTCCGAGGGCGGCCACGGTGCCGCCGAGGCCATTTGCTGCGATTTGAAGCATGGCCAGTCCCAGAACCTGGGTTTCAGGGGTCACCAGGAAAACTGCGGCGTCGGCTTCATTGAGCATTGCTACAAACAGCAGGACGTATGAGATGCCCATGGCTGGCCTCAGCAGGCTGAGAATGATGGTGCGCATCGCCGTCCACCAATCGGCCCCGGCCGAGCGCGCGGCGCGGTCCAGGTCCGCACCCAGCGCGGCAAGTGACGGGTAGAACGCGGCGTAACCCATGGCGAGCGCACGGACCCCGAAGGCGATTCCCACCGCCCAAAGTGTGGCTCTGAAAGTTCCGGACTGATCCAGGATTGCAAACGTCCAGAAGAAGGCCATGCCGGTGATAAGGCCTGGGACGGCCCGGGGATAAAGCACGATGTGCTCCAAGGATCCGCGGAACCGGAAGCTGGAACGGTGGGCAACCAATGCGATGACGGCGATGCAGGCGGTCGCGATAGCGGCGCCAACTGTGGCAATCAGCAAGCTGTTGCCAATGGCTCCGGTGTAGAGCGGATTGGTCAGAATCGCAGAGAAATGGTCAAGTGTCAGCAGGCTGAACGGGTTGATCGCAGGGGTCAGGACAGCGGTGACCGAGGCGAGAACCACTCCGCTGAGCGGCACCAGGGTTGCGCAACCCAGAACAACTCCGACGCCGGCGGACAGCAGCCAGCCGAAGGCGCCTAATTTGACGACGTTTGCCGGTCTGGACGATTTGCCGCCGGTCGTGGTGAAGCGGGCGAGGTCGCCGGCCAGGCGGTTGCGCAGCAACAGCAGCAAAGTGACGGCGAGCAACAACATGACGGCTCCTGCAGGGAGAACTCCTCCACCGCCGTCGGCGCTTCCAGTCCACTGCCGGTAAAGGTAGGTGGACATCATGTCGATGTTCTTTGAAGTACCAAGGATGAGCGGAATGCCCAGGGTTTCCAGCGCCAAAGCGAAGACCAGCAGCCCGGAGTTGAGTAATGCCGGGCGCAGCAACGGCAGAGTCACCGAGAGCAAGGCCCGGACGGGACCGGCGCCAGCACAACGGGCGGCTTCCTCGAGTGTCGAATCGCCTGAGGACAGCGTCCCCCGGGCAAAGAGGTAGACCACAGGCGAGCCAAGGACGGTCCCCATGACCACCATTCCTGCAACACTGTAGAGGTCAAAGGGGACTGTGAACGGCGTGTACTGCTCCAGTAGATGTGTGGCATATCCGTTCTTCGACCACATTGACTGCCACCCGACGATGAGCACTAGTCCAGGCAGGACCAACGGCAGGACGATCAAGGCCGAGTAGAGCCTCCGCAACGGGAGGTCGGTGCGGGCTACCAACAAGGCAACTGTGGTTCCAACCAGAACTGACCCGATGGTGGCGAAGACGGCGAACTGCAGGCTGTTGGCGACGGCTGACCACCAGAGTGGATCGGTCGCCAGTTTCCCGAAGTTGTCCAGGGTACCGCTGCCGCCGCCCTCATAGAGCGGGGTGGACCACAGTGATGACCAGACGATCGGCACGATCGGACCGAGGATCAGCAGGACTGCGAGGACCCAGACACCGTAGTGGATGACTTTCTCCGGCAGCCATGCACGCTTGATGTTTCCAACACCCGGCGGCGGGGGCGGGGCCTTGGGGTCTGTAAGTATGGAGCTGCTCATCGCCCGAATGCTTCTTTCCAGCGGTTCTTGAAGGCCGGTGCATCGTTCACCAGGGCCTCATCCCATGTGGCGATGTTGATGTTCTCTGCACCCAACTGCTCTGTTACCTTCGCCAGGTTCACCGGGCAGTCCACCCCGTCCAGGTAGGGCGCGAATCCGCCGGCGCAACCGGCCGTCTGGCCGGCTTTGTCGATCAGGAAGTTGAGGAACACTTTGGCCGCATTGGGTGACTTACCCCCGGTTGTTGCTCCGGCACCGCGGGGCATGAAGGGTGTTCCGTCCTTGAAGAACTTGTAGTTCAGCACCTTCGCGGTAGCGCCGGTGAGGAGTGGCCGGGTAGCGCCGGACTGGAAGTAGGACAGGGTGTACTCGCCCTGCAGGAGTTTGTTGTACATGGGCCCTGCACTGGCTTCCACCTTGGTGTTCTTGCCTAGCTGATCCAGGACGTTCCAGCCAGCCTCTCCCGCCTTGGCTATGTAGGCGTGATTAACCGTGTAGCCAAACTCGGTAGTGCCGTCATAGGTGACGATCTTCCCTGTGAGTTTGGGGTCGCTGGACATCTTGGCGAGGGCTTCAAGGGAATCGGGTTGTTCGGATTCGGGCAGGAGGGTGGTGTTGATCAGTGCCATGACCGGGTTCAGTTCCATTGCGAAGACCCCGGGGGCGAGTTTCGCGAAGTCGGGCAGTGGCGCGGAGGCAGGCGGTGTGAAGTCCTGGATGTCACCACGCTTGACCAGATCGAGGAAGTTCGCGCCTTGCAGGCTGACGATGACGTCCGCCGTCTTGCCGCCAGTGGCTTTCTCATTGAGGTAGCGCTGGAAGCTTTCGGTTCCGCCAAGGCTGATGTAGCTGGTCTTGATGTCGGGATACTGCGTTTGGAAAGCAGCCAGTACCGGTTTCATGGTGGCCTCATTCGCCTCGCCGTAAACCAAAAGCGAGCCTTCCTTGCGGGCGGCGTCCAGGATTGCCGGGTCCATTGCTGCTGCCGTCGGAATGTCCGTCTTGACGGCGTAGGCGTTGGGGGCGTCATTCCCGGTGCTGCAGCCTGTCAGAGCTGCGAAGCCGCAAAGTGCAGCAACAGCGACTATTGCACGTCGTTTCATGTGGGACTCCTTTGTCACGGCACTGAACTTTGTGATGGGACGGTGCTTTGGGTTATCGCGTGGGACGGAAACTCTCGGAAGGGGCGCCGCAAGCGCCTGGGAAAACCTGTCCATCGGGGTGTCTCGTTCTTGCGTTGTTTCTCTGGGTCTACGAGCCACCTTGGCGTCCCGTAAGTGAATCGGCATCGGTTGTCGAGGTACTTCTGTCCGGTGCTTGTGTTGCGGGGAACCTTCACATGTCTGCCACGGTGAGGCATCGCTGTCTCGCGTCAACTTGGTTATCCGTAAGTGAAGTTCAGTGATCCGCAGGTTGTTCTTAAACTTTGGCACGTAGCGGGCTATTGCGCAATAAGTGAATGCGACTAATCTTGTGAACATGAATAAGTCCTCCACCGCTCCGGAGCGCGGCACTAGGCCGCGGAACCGGCGCGCCCTGATTCTTGCTGCGGCAGGTGACCTCTTCGTGCAGAAGGGATACCCCCAAGTCAGCATGACCGATGTGGCCAAGGCGATGGCAGTGCAGCCATCCGCCCTCTATAGACATTTCCCGGGCAAGGGTGAGCTTCTTCGCGAGGCAGTGGTGGCCAGCCTCCAGCCCGTTTTGGATAGCATTACCCAGACCCCCGACGGCGACTTTGAACAGTTGGTCACGGCGCTGGGACGGGCAATTCTGGTGCACCGGGAAAATGGTGTCCTGTGGGAGCGTGAATCCCGCCATCTCCCGCCTGCCATTCGCTTCGATATTGCCAGCGGTATCAAGTTCGCCATCAGCAGCAAGCTGCAGTCCGGCGGCTCCGCTCTGCCCGCTGCCGAGGCGAACCTGCGCGCGTGGGCCATGTTTGCAACGATGATCAGTGTGTCGCACGACCCAAATCGGCTCTCGCGTGCGGATGAAGAATTCCAGCTGACCACGCTCGCCCGCACGCTACTGGTCATGCCAATGCCCCCGATTGAAGCGGCGGCGAATCACCGTGGGGGGTCCATTGACTTACCGCGCACCCGGCGTGAGGCGTTGTTGGCAGCCTCAATCCGACAGTTTGCTGCGAACGGGTTTGATGCCGTCAGCCTTGACGACATCGGTGCCGAAGTTGGAGTGGCGGGTCCCAGCATTTACCGCCATTTTGACAGTAAGGCGGAAATGCTTGCCGCAGCACTGCATCGCGCCAAAGAAGTGCGGTGGATGGATATGTCGCGGGCTCTCACTGAAGCCGTTGATGCAGCTGAGGCGCTGGAGCGGATCCTTTCCTCATACATTGCTTTCTCACTGGGAAGCCCGGAATTCCTGCAACTGGCCGTGTCCGAACGTCCGCACCTTCCCGAAAGGGAGTTGCGGAACCTGATGGAGGCCCAGGGGGACTACATCACCGATGTCGCCTCGTTGGTCCAGGACGTTTACCCCGGCGTCGATCAAGAAGTGGTCAGGATCCGGGTGAAAGCGGCGTTGCATGTAATCAGCAGCGTTGTCCGCACTCCGTTCCTCCGGGACATCCGTGGCATCCAGGAAATTCTTGAGCAGATTGCCACAGGCCTTATAGCTCCCACGACCCAGTGAGGGGCCGTGCGTCCTCAAGACCACTGACCGTCTGAGTTTTCCGCCCGCATTCCCTGAGAAATGAGATCTTGCGCACAAAGCATCTCAGTCATAAGATAATGACTACTGAAGTAATCTGCATCACTTCAAAGCTCATTCTGAGACAGGTGCCTTAGGCAGCCCTGATCACCAGGGCCCACGCATAGCGGGGCCGACTGTTCGCAAAATTACCTGGAGGCACAATATGAGTGCAGTGGTCGCACAACCATCGGGCGCGAGTTCTCCGAGGAAGGTCGCCTTCGCGAGCCTCATCGGCACGACTATCGAGTGGTACGACTTCTTTATCTACAGCACCGCAGCGGTGCTCGTTTTCCACCAGCTCTTCTTCCCTGGCTTCGACCCGACAACCGGGACCCTGCTTGCGTTCTCGACTTTCGCGGCCGGCTTCGTCGCCCGTCCCATTGGGGCCATCGTCTTCGGCCACTTCGGTGACAGGGCAGGCCGGAAGCCGATGATGGTCCTCACCATCCTGATCATGGGCATTGCCACCGTAGCCATCGGACTACTGCCCACCTACGACTCGATAGGCGTGTTCGCCCCGATTCTTCTGGTCGTACTGCGGCTGACCCAAGGATTCGCACTCGGGGGAGAGTGGGGTGGTGCAGTGCTGATGGCTACCGAACATTCCCCCGAAGGCAAGCGAGGCTATTTCGGTAGCTGGCCGCAGGCAGGCGTTGCAGTCGGGCTGATCCTTGCCATGACCTTGTACATACCCCTGGAGTCGATGTCGGAGGACGCCTTCATGGCCTGGGGGTGGCGGGTCCCGTTCCTCCTCAGCGCGGTACTGGTAATCACTGGCCTGGTTATTCGTGTGAAGGTCGCGGAAAGCCCGGAGTTCGATCGAGTCAAGGCTGACCACGGCGTTGTGCGTCTGCCTGTAGTCGAGGTGCTTCGGACACACCCCAAGCAAGTGTTCCTTGTAGCGGGCGCCAGCCTGGCACCGGGAATCTTCTTCTACCTGATCACCGTGTACAACTTTGTTTACGCAGGGAAATCCGGAGAGCTGGATTCGACGGCGATGTTAGTCCTGGTGATCGTCACCTCTGCGATTGGCTTCGTGGTTACCCCGATCGCCGGGGCGCTCTCAGACAAATTCGGCGGGCAACGCGTGTACTTGTGGGGCCTCGTGCTCATCGTGATCGTTGCCTTCCCTCTGTACTTTGCCCTTGACGGGGGCACTCTTGGCCTCATCGCCGCGTGCTACGTTGCGGCAACGGTGGCTGTCTATATCCCCTGGGCGCTGTCGCCGGCATACTTCTCCACTGCTTTTGACGCAAAGGTGCGTTATAGCGGACTGTCCTTGGCTACTACGCTCGGCAACCTCTTCGGCAGCGCCATTGCACCCCTTATTGCCGGGGCTCTGTTTGCTGCGACAAATGCGTCTGTCTCAACATCGCTTTACGTTTTCGTCGCCGGGACGGTGTCGATCACCTGCGCTGTTTTGCTCGGACGGGTCATCCGAAAGAAGGCATCGCAGGCGGGGAGACGCACCGATGCGACCGCGGTTTATGAGGTCCCCGCATCCACGTATTCGGAGTGATACAAAGCATTCCCCAGCAGGAACAGCTCGTCTTGATCAGTCACCGACGACAGACACGGGCGCCATATCAAACGCCAACAAAGGAAGGAACTACCATGAGCGGCAACGATCAACAGTTCAAAACATTCACGCTGGAACGAGCAACACCCACCATCGGAGCGTACATCCATGGACTGGATCTACGTGAAGAGATCACCCCGGAATGCCGGACGGAGCTACGGGAAGCTTTCCTCGAGCACCAAGTACTGTTTCTCCGCGATCAGCACATCACCCCGGATGATCAGATCGAATTCGCCAAGGTTTTCGGCGACCCCCAGGAAGTAAGTGCATTCTTCCCCTCCCTCCCCGAATATCCGCACATTGAGGTGCTGGAGTCGCGTGGCCGGGCTGCGGGGACCGACGTCTGGCACTCGGACTTGACCTGGCAGGCGACGCCGAACTCCGCTACCTGCCTTCACGCCCAGGAAATTCCGCCGTGCGGCGGGGATACGCTCTGGGCGAGTATGACCGCCGCGTATGACGCTCTGCCGGAGAACGTGAAAAGCGTCATTGACGGTCTTGAGGGAGTGCACGACTGGGAAAAGGAACTCACCGGCGTTGTCCGCCAGGGTCCCGACGGCGAGGCGCGCTACGAGGATACCCGGCGGAAGTATCCACCCATGACGCACCCCGTTGTGCGTAAGCATCCGGAAACCGGCCGCAAGCTTGTCTACGTCAACGCGTTGTTCACCACCCGGCTCACGGGCATTTCCACCCAGCTGGGGGACTCGCTGAGAAACATGCTCACCGACCTCGCCAGGACCCCGGAATACCAGGTTCGCTTCCGTTGGGAACCGAACTCCCTGGTGATCTGGGACAACCGCTCCACCCAGCACTATGCGGTGGGGGACTACCACCCGCATTACAGGCTGATGCACCGGGTCACCTTGAAGGGCGACCGCCCGGCATAGTGCGCGCTGGAACCGTGCCGGGCGGCCTGTTTCGGGTCGCCCGGCAAAAAGGCCCCTACCGGGCGAAAGCGAAAGAAGGCTGACCAATGCGAGTCCAGAAACTAGGGGCGGGGCTGATAGCCCAGAGCCAGTCCGCCCTTCCACCATTTATTTTGCATCGGCCTACTTCGCTCGGAGAAGCTGTGGCTCTAACCCGGCAGCATCCAGAAGCTGTGATTGCGGCGGGTTGTTCGGATCTGGTGGCTCAATTTCGTGAGGGATTGGAGCCGGGGGTTCTGATTTCCGTGCAACAAATCAAGGAATTGCGTGCAATTTCGAAGAGTGCCGGGGTTCTGAGCATTGGCTCCTTGGTAACTCACGCTGAAGGCAGCAGAAGCCCGGAGATACTATCCACAATGCCTGCCCTGGCGGCAGCCTGGGGATCAATTGCGACAGTACGAATCCGCTATCGCGGCACCCTCGGAGGCAATCTCCTTTCCCGTCGATATCGATATGAAATGCCTGTCATTCTCGCGGCACTGGGTGGGCAGATGCAGTTTCATGGCGGTGACATTACAGCCCTGCCCGTCTCGTCACTATGGGACCGGAACCTTGGCAACGTAGGTATTCTGACCGCCGTCGCCGTCGACACTGCGTCCCTGCTGTGGTTCGGCTACGAGCGGTCAATGCGCCCGGTGAGCACCGTGTCCCTCGCGGTACGAAGGAACCCGGTGGGCGGCATCACCGTTTCTGCCGTCTGTGGCAGTGAATACCGGCAGCCTTTTCTCCTGTCGCATACTGCCGAGGCAACTGACATCACCGTGCTCGACCCGGTCTCCGTGGGCCGGGTCCTGGCGGCTCAGCTTCCCGAGGAGGCGGGCGACTACGCGGGGTCCATCGATTATCGGCGACATCTGGTGGGCGTTCTCTGCCGCCGTCTTCTTGCCGAAGCAACCGGTAACCAAAGGAAAGGATAGCCGGCCATGAGCCTTGAATCACCGGAATCAAGCGAGGATACATTCAGCCACCAGGTTGAATTCGAGCTGAACGGAAACCCGGAACGGCATTGTGTCCCTACCAGTGCCACGGTCTTGGACCTGCTGCGCAACAGCTGCGGTAAACAAGGGGTCCGTGCGTCATGTGAGCGCAGTGTCTGCGGTGCCTGCACTGTTTTGGTTGATGACATTCCTGTAGCTGCGTGTTCCACATTTGCCTTCGACGTCGACGGTGCGCGTGTTGAAACGGTTGAGGGCTTGGCTGCCCAGGACGGCACGTTGAGCGCCCAGCAGGAGGCGTTCAGGGAATGTGGCGGCTTCCAATGCGGCTTCTGCACATCCGGCATGCTGATGCTGACCACGGCGCTGCTGCGGCAGAATCCACAACCGGAGAGGGACCAGATCCGGGAGTGGATCAGTTCAAACACCTGCCGGTGTACAGGCTACGAGATGATTTTGGAATCCGTGGAGCGTGCCGCAGAACTGGCTGGGGCCAAGCAGCAGGACCAGGTTTCCGAATGACCGGGTTCGCGAATCCTTGCGCTCCGGACGACGCGCCGATCGTGGGACGCGACCGCCCACGCTTGGACAGTACGGTGAAGGTCACCGGCCGTGCCGTCTACACGGTGGACATTGAGAAGCCCGGGATGCTTCACGCTAAGGTCTTGCGAAGTCCGCATGCGCACGCCCGGATTCTAAGTATCGATGCTTCGGCCGCCCGCTCCCTGGCAGGAGTCACTGCCGTGGTCACCCGCGAGGAAATCACTGGACTGCATTCCTACGGTACATACGTCAAAGACCAGCCGATTGTGGCCACAGACTCGGTCCGCTATGTTGGCGACGTCCTCGCTGCAGTGGCCGCCGTGGATGAACGCACCGCTTTCGCGGCACTGGATTTGATCCGTGTTGAGTACGAGCAACTTCCGGCTGTCTTTGATGTAGGAGCTGCGATGGAGCCCTCCGCGCCCGCCATTTTTCCGGACCAGCCCTTCGCCGCCTATCCCGAGTACGGCGATGGCGCCTCGGGGGCGGCACACACTGCCCACAACGTGAGCTACGAATTCCGCTACGAAACGGGAGACGAGAGCGTGTGGGCGGATTGTGACTACATCTTCGAGGACACCTTTACCTTCTCCCGCATGAACCACATGCATCTGGAGCCCTTTGCCACTGTTGCCGAGGCGACAGCGAACGAAATCGAAGTATGGACCTCTACTCAAAGCCCTTTTCCAATGCGCAAGGAACTGGCGAGGGTTTTCGGGCTGCCTGAAAATGACATCCGGGTCAACGTCCCGCTACTGGGCGGCGGCTTTGGTGCCAAGAACGGCCCAAAAACGGAGGCGATCGCTATCCGGCTCTCACAGTTGTCGGCTGGGCGGCCGGTGCGTTATTGCATGAGCACAGAAGAAGTCTTCCTGACATTGAGCCAGCATGATGCCGTCCTCACGGTCAAATCCGGGCTCAAGGCAGACGGTGAGTTCATGGCGCGCCAGTCGCGGGTGCTGCTTAACGGTGGGGCTTATGCGGATGCCAGCCCGTTGGTGGCGGAGAAAGCAGGGTATCGGATGCCCGGGGCCTACCGCTGGAAACGCATAGATTCCGTCTGCCAGGCAGTAATCACCAACACCGTCCCTGCCGGCGCCTACCGTGGTTTCGGCGCAACCCAGGCCACCTGGGCAAGTGAGCGCCAAGTTGACCTGATCGCCGAGCGGTTGGGTTTCGATCCCTTGGAGCTTCGCCTAAAGAACGCCAAGGAACTGGGGGAGGAGTTCGTTCCCGGAGAAACGCCCATCGATTCGGACCTTAAGCATGGCCTGAACCTGGTGGCGGACGCTATCGGTTATCGCAACCGTACGCGCTCCAGTAACCGCGGCATGGGAGTCGCCATTGGCATCAAGGATGGTGGTGGCGTCAACAAGCCTGCCCAGGCCCGGGTAAAGGTGACCACCAACGGCGATGTGTTCCTGAATTGCGCCCTGGTGGAAATGGGTCAAGGCGGTCATTCGGCGCTGTGCCAGATCGTGGCGGAGACGCTTGGATGCGATCCGAAGCGGGTGAAGTATGCCGCTATCGACACCGACAACACCCCCTTCGACCAAGGCACCAACGCCTCTTCTGGCATCGCAGTCATGGGGCAGGCCGTCCTGCAGGCTGCAGAGCGAGTGAAGTGTTCGGTGCTGGACACGGCGGCCGAACACCTGATGCTGGACCGGCAATCGATCCGTTTGGACAACTGGCACATCGTCGATGCTGAAGGCATCACCTATGAGCTCCCGCCGCTGATTATGGACAGATTCGGCGGAACGGGATTCGAGTTTACGGCGGACGGCTACTACAAGGTCCGTAACTCCAGCAGCGCACCCCTGGAAGCACCCTGCATTTTTTGGGAGATCGGTTGGGCAGCTGCCGAAGTGGAGGTTGATCCGGAAACCGGTCGGGTGGAGCTTTTGCAGCTGGTGGTCAGTGGGGACGCCGGCAAGGTGGTGAACAAGTTGGGTTGCCGCGGCCAGGACGAGGGCGCAGCGGTCTTCGGGTTGGCGCAGGCACTCTTCGAGGAACTGCGGTACGAAGATGGTGAGCTGCTGAATGGTGAGGCTCTCCTCTATCGGGTGCCTTTGGCTGAGGACGTACCACGGCGCTTTTCCTCCATTACCCAGGAACAAGGCCATGGGGCCGGACCTTTTGGGACCAAGGGGATGGGTGAGGGTGGCATGCTTCCCATTGCTCCAGCGATTGCCCAAGCCATCGCTGACGCCACGGGGGCACAGCTCACATCGTTGCCCATGACGCCCGAACGCGTCTACAACGGCATCCTCGCTGCGCATGTTCGCCAAGGCGGGGCTGACGGAAATGCGTGAGGTGATGCAGGCGCTGGAGAAATCATTGCTGAGCGATCAACATGTCGCCTTGGCCACGGTAGTCCGCACGGAGGGCTCCGCGCCTCGGGCGGTGGGAACGTCCATGCTTGTCACCGAAGACGGATCGCCGGTCGGGTCCGTTTCGGGTGGATGCATTGAGGCAAGTGTGATCGAAGCAGCAGCCGGGGTCCTCGCCAGCGGGGTTCCGGAGCTCCACCGATTTGGCATTTCAGACGATGACGGTTTCGGCATCGGGCTGACGTGCGGCGGCAGCGTTGAGATTTTCATCCAGAAGTACGCTCCGGCCTCATGCCCACAGTTTGTGTCACTGCAGAGGGCGCTGAAGGAAAATCTGCGCTGCGCCATGGTCACCATTTTCGACGGCGTGCCCGGCTTGGTGGGCCGATCCGAACTGGTCCTGCAAACTGCGGATATCGAAGAGCTGTTTGAAGGTACAGCCATTGCTCCCAATGCCGTCCGCGCCGCCGGGATTGCAGTCCAGGAGGCAATAGTCTCTGGAAGTACGACGTCGGTCACTCTCCAGGCGGCCGCCGGCACCGAAGAGCCGCTGTCCTTGCTGATCGACGTCTACTGTCCGGCCCGTAGGCTGCTGATCTTCGGGGCCATCGATTTCTCCGCCTCCTTGGCCCAGTTGGGGGCTTTCCTCGGCTTTCACGTCACTGTTTGCGATGCCCGTGCTGTCTTCGCGACGGCCGGGCGTATTCCCTCAGCCCATGAGATCGTGGTCGATCAACCGGCGCGCTACCTGCAGAAAGAAATCGCACTGGGAAGGCTCGCCCCGGATGCAGCTATCTGTGTGTTGACCCATGATGCCAAATTCGATGTTCCGGTCCTTGATGTAGCCCTGAGACACGGTTTTGCGTACATCGGCGCGATGGGTTCACGCCGAACTGCCAGTGACCGCCGGGAGCGGTTGATTGGTTTGGGGCACACCGATCGGTCGGTGGCACCTCTCCGCTCGCCCATCGGCTTGGGCCTTTCCGCTTCCACGCCCGCTGAAACTGCCGTTTCCATCATGGCGGAGATCGTCGCTGCCAAGAACCAGAGCTCAGGCCTGCCCTTGGCGTACACCAGCGAGCCGATCCACCGAAAGGCACTGGAGCATGAAGGCTCAAAACCAAAATAACTTTGAACCTAAATATCTTGACAGAAAGTATCTTACTACTGATATTCTTTTTGTATGACGTAGTTCACAGGATTGGCACACACGCGGCGCACCTGGGCGGCATGCATGAATTCACGCCGTGGGAATAACAAAGAGATGAACGGAAGCCGAAGATGAGTACGGACAGCCTTGATATACGGGATGAAATCTTTGTGGGCGGCGTGTGGACCCGAGGCAGCGGCGCGCTGATCGAATCGGTCAATCCCGCTAACTCAGAGGTATTCGCCACCCTCCATGGAGCAACGACGGCGGATGTGGACGCCGCTGTGGCTGCCGGCCTCAAAGCCGTGGAAGAGTCGGGATGGGCAAAGAAACTCCCTCACGAACGCGCTGCTGTGCTGCACCGCATCAGTTCGGCAATCGAGGCCAACGCTGACCGCATTGCCGAACTGCAGACGCTGGATACAGGTAAGACACTCGTTGAAACGAAGGCGCTCGCCATGAGCGCGGCAGCCACCTTCCGCTTCACCGCGTCCGCTCTGGAAACCATGGAGGACGCACTGACGTCCCCTCGCGGGAACTACCTCAGCATGTCCACCTATGAAGCGATCGGAGTCGTGGGTGCCATCACGCCTTGGAACTCGCCGATTGCCAGTGACGCACAAAAAGTTGCTCCGGCACTCGCGGCTGGAAACGCTGTTCTGGTGAAGCCGCCCGTCTGGGCTCCCTGGGTCTCGCTCCTGTTGGCACGGATTTGTGAGCAGGCGGGACTTCCGGCAGGTTTGCTTTCTGTCCTTCCGGGCCCCGGCCGCGTGGTCGGCGACGCAATTGCCCGGCACCCTGGCATTGGCAAGATTTCCTTCACCGGTGGCACGTCCACGGGACGCCAACTGGGCCATATTGCGGCGGAGAAAATCATGCCGATCACCTTGGAACTGGGCGGGAAATCGCCGACCATTATTTTTGCTGATGCGGACGTGGACCAAGCTGTGGCCGGTGTGCTTTACGGCATCTTCTCTTCGAGCGGTCAGAGCTGCATTGCCGGCTCGCGCGTCTTCATCCAGCGATCGGTCTATGACGCCGTCGTCGAAAGACTGGTCAAGGGTGCCGAAGCCCTGCGAATCGGACCGGGAACGGACGCAAGCACCCAGGTAGGGCCATTGGTTGCCCATGCCCACCGGGACGCCGTGGCCAGGATGGTTGAAGACGCGAGACTGGCTGGTGCGCAGATCCTTTGCGGTGGCGCCGTGCCCACGGAGCCCAGGCTTCAGGCCGGCGCGTTTTACGAGCCCACGATCATTGCCGGTGTGAGCAACTCTGACGTCATTTGCCAGGAGGAAATCTTCGGGCCAGTGGCCGTGATCCTGCCGTTTGAGGATGAAGCGGACCTCATCCTCCAAGCCAACGACAGTGTTTTTGGCTTGGCCTGCGGAATCTGGACCGCTGACTACCGCCTGGCCTGGCGCACAGCGAGGGCCGTTTCGGCCGGCACCGTCTGGGTCAACACCTACAAGCAATTCAGTATCTCCACCCCGTTCAGCGGGCTTAAAGAAAGCGGTCTGGGCACCGAAAAGGGCCGGGACGGCATCCGATCCTACATGCACCAGAAGAGCATCTACATCGACCTCTCCGGTGCCTCCATCCCATGGGCCGGCAACTAGCCGGACAGGCTGCCACCATCTTGCTTTCGAAAGGTACGTCAATGAATGCCCACCCCTACAGCCCCGCCTTTGTGGCCGGGGGATTCGGCTTTATCTCCGGCGCACTGTCGGTGGATGAACGCGGTATTGCCGTCCCCGGCCGCTCAGAAGCGCTGGTTGCCGCAGCCGCGAGGCTCTCCGAACGACTGGAAACCGTCGGCATGTCCTTGGCCGACGTTATCAAGACCACCTATTTCGTCACGGACGTGACACTGCGGGACGAAGCCAACAGCCACTATGAGCAGCTGTTCGAGGAGCCCCGTCCGGCACGTTCGTTTGTGGAGGTCGCCGCCTTGCCCTATGGAGCCACGGTGGAAATCGAAGCAATCGCGCACCGGAGGAAGTGAGGAACAAATGAGCGTGGAAATCCAGAACCGTGCGGCGGTGACCCCTGATGTCCCCGAATCGAAAATCCTGACTCTCAGGGTGCAGCAGAAAACCTGGGAAGCCGACGGCGTCATCCGGATTATGTTTGTTGATCCCACCGGGGCGGCGCTCCCGCAGTGGCTTCCCGGCGCCCACCTGAGCCTGCACCTGCCAAATGGGCTCACTCGCGAATACTCCTTGTGTTCGGACCCGGAAGACGCCACAAGCTGGACTGTGGCCGTGCTGCGAACCCCCGATTCCCGCGGTGGCAGCAGGCTGATCCATGATGAGCTCCCGGTAGGGACACTCATTAAGGTTGAGGGTCCGCGCAACAACTTCCAGCTTGATCATGCCGAGCGCTACGCACTGGTAGCTGGCGGCATTGGCATCACCCCGATTATTTCCATGGTGCGGAGGCTGGAATCAGTCGGAGCTGACTGGTCCCTCCTGTATACGGGCCGGTCTCGTTCAACCATGGCCTTCCTGTCGGAAGTTTCAGGCCTGCCCGGGCACCGGATAAGTATCCACGCTGCCGACGAAGCCGACGGCAAATTTGCGGATCTCTCCGAGGCAGTCGGCTCGCTTCCGCCTGAAGCACTGGTGTATGCCTGCGGCCCTGAATCTTTGATGCAAGCCGTAGCCGGCGCCATGGCAGACGAATCGCGATTGAGGATTGAGCGCTTCAAAGCACCGGACATCGTGCCTGGAGGGGAACTCGATCAGACAAGTTTCGACGTTATCTGCCACAGCACTGGCCAGCGGATCGCCGTCGGGCCCGATGTTTCGGTCCTGGAAGCCTTGAACGACGCCGGCATCAACGTTCCCAGCTCATGCGCAGAGGGAATCTGCGGAACCTGTGAAACCGGAGTGATCGACGGCGACGTTGATCACCGCGATTTCTTGCTTTCCCCAGCCGAGCGGGCAGAGAACAAGTCAATGTTTGTTTGCGTCTCGCGTTGCCGGTCCCGGGACCTGATTTTGGATCTCTAGTACGAACATCACTCGACTGAAGGTTGATTCCCATGAATTATTTCTCAGCAGAACCTGTCTGCAATCTGCGGTCCCTGCGCTCCGTGTCCCTGAAAGTGCCCGATACCCGGCCAGCCCGGGATTTCTACCATGAAGTCTGGGGCCTCTCCACCGTGGAGGAGGACACGGACAAGTTCTGGCTTCGCGGAACCGGTTCCGAGCACCACATCCTGAGGCTGGAAAAGGGCGAGCAGAATGCCTTGGGTGGGGTCTCTTTTGCCCTGGCCACGCCGCAGGACGTTGACCGTGCGGCCACCAAGCTCACCGCCCTTGGGATTCCGCTTTTCCGTGAACCCGGACCTTTGGATGATGCTGCCGGCGGCTACGGTCTGCAGCTGGTGGACCCCGAGGGCAGGCTGGTGGAACTTTCCGCCGACGTCCACGCGGTTGTCAGCCAGGAGCCCGCAGGTCGGCGGGCCCTTCCACGCAAGATCGCCCACGTGGTGCTCAATACCGTGGATATTGACCGCGCAACGGCCTTCTATACGCAAGTACTGGGGATGCGGATTTCAGATTGGTCCGAGCACCAGATGGCCTTTCTGCGGTGCAACAGCGAGCACCATGCCATCGCGTTCAACCAGGCTCCCTGGACCTCGGTCAATCATGTGGCTTATGAGATGCAGAGCATTGATCATTTCATGCGCGGCATCGGCAACCTGAAGCGGCACAACATCGCGCCTCAGTGGGGGCCGGGGCGGCACGGTCCGGGTGACAACACCTTTTCATATTTCACAGACCCCTCGGGACTGGTTTGCGAGTACACCTCCGAAGTAGCCCAGGTGGACGAGGACAGTTGGCTGTGCCGCACCTGGGAGCGCACGCCAGAACTGTCCGACCAGTGGGGAACGGCAGGTCCGCCCACCACCGCGGTCCGAAGCGCCATGGCCGGCGTTCCGGATAGCGGGTACAGGTCGCTGGTGGTCCCTGGACGCGAGGACTACTTCTCCATGGAAGCTCCTGCCGCTGAAAAAGCCCATGCGTAGCAACTCCTTGCCGCTGGCCACCGAAACCGCATCAACTGTTGCCGAACGCCGAAAAACTGTCCACGGCGTCTCCCTGGTTATCCGCGGAGAAGGGACACCTGTCTTCCTCATGCACGGCATCGGGGGCGCCGCGTCATCCTGTGGTGCCCTGGCTCAGTTGCTCAGCGCACATGGTTACCAGACCTTTTGCTGGGATGCACCCGGCTACGGCGAATCAGCGGCTCCACCGGAAGGCTTGGATCATCCAGGTTTAGTGTTGGACATCCTGGCCACCCTGAATGTTGGCCCTGCCCACCTGATCGGCACGTCATGGGGAGGAGTAATCGCCACCCGGATAGCCGCTCAGGCACCTGAGGCGGTGCGGTCCATTGTGCTGGCGGACAGCACCCGGGGTTCGGGAATTACCAGGACCACGGCGCAACGCATGCTGGCGCGCGTTCCGGAACTGGCCGCCGTCGGCCCCGAAATTCTGGCGGCGCGGCGAGCGGCACGATTGGTCTCTCCATCCGCTCCCGCGTGGGTGGCCGAAGCTGTCCGCGCGGACATGGCCGCCGTCCGGCTGTCCGGGTTCTCGTCGGCCGCCACCATGATGGCTCAGTGCGACACCACGGACCTGCTGCCTCGGCTCCGGACCCCGGCATTGGTCTTAGTAGGCCAGGACGATGTGATCACGGGCGTGGCGGAATCCAGGGTCCTTGCAGAGAACATTCCCGGTGCCACGCTGGGCATCATTCCCGGTGCAGGGCACGCCGCAGTGCAGGAAAAGCCGATGGAGATGTCCGCTGCCATCCTTGCTTTCTGGGAGGACCTTCGGTGACGCGCCTCGTGGTAGTTACCGGATCCGGGCGGGGACTTGGCTTCGACATCGCCGAACGCCTGGCAGCTGGCGGAGACCGAATAGTCATTGCCGAGAAGAACCCGGACCTCGCCGAGCAAGCTGCCGCAACACTCCGCGGACAGGGCTTCGACGCCACGGCCGTCATTACGGACATCGCCGACAAAGCCTCGGTGGCAGACCTGGCCACTGCAGTCCAGGTGCTGGGCGGCGCGGATGCACTGGTCAACAATGCGGCACTGGCCGACGGCGTAGGTGGTGACACCTTTTGGGAACTGGACGAGGAGTTCTTCCAGAGGGTGATGACCGTCAATGCCTACGGAACCTGGCTGGTCAGCAAACACCTCTACCCCCAGCTGGCACAAAGCCAGGCAGCGTCCATTGTCAACATTGCCTCAGACGCAGCGCTCTACGGCTCACCACGGCTGGTCCACTATGTCGGATCAAAAGGAGCGGTCCTGGCGATGACCCGCACAATGGCCCGCGACGCGGGACCAGCCGGAGTCCGCGTCAACGCGGTTGCCCCGGGCCTGACCCGGGTGGAAGCCACCGAGTCAGTGCCGGCCTCCCGCTACCGCCTCTACGAAGAGAACCGCGTGCTGCCAAGGGACCAACAGCCCAAGGACGTATCAGGCGCCGTCCAGTTCCTGTTGTCCGATGCTGCAGGCTTCATCACCGGCCAGACCATCGTGGTGGACGGCGGCTTCGTCATGAGTCATTGAGGTCACTGGCCACTGAAATCGCTGGCCTCTGAAGTCACTGTCCACTGAAATCGCTGGGCCGAACCGCCCTGAAGCGGAAAACACTAACAAGGAGTCCCACACATGGACCTGCAACTGAAGGACCGCACGGTGGTTGTCACCGGTGCGAGCTCCGGCGTCGGCCTTGCCACTGCCCGCTATTTGCTGGGCGAAGGTGCGCAGGTTGCTGCCTGTGCGCGCGACGTCGGCCGATTGTCCGCCGCGTTCGACGAGTTTTCCTGGGCGGACAAGGACTCGATTTACCTCGCTTCGTGCGACGTGACGGACCAAGATGCCACCAACAGATTTATCGCCGGCACCTTGGATCGGTTTGGCGCCGTTGATGGCATGGTCTGCAACGCCGGCCGTTCCTTGATGGCCACACTCCAGGACACCACGGACCAGCAGTTGCGTGATGAATTCAGCCTGAAGATCTTCGGCGTTTTGAACATGGTGCGTTCCGCCAGATCTGCCTTGAATGCATCACCATACGGCTCGGTGGTCAACGTCAACGCGATCCTCTCCCGGCAGCCGGAGTTACGTCTGGCGGCCACCTCAGCTGCCCGCGCCGCACTGCTGAACCTCACCCATTCCCTTGCCGAAGACCTGGCAACAGAGGGAACACGGGTGAATTCGGTCCTGCTTGGGCTGGTGGACACCGGCCAGTGGCGGCGGCGCTTCGAGGAAGCCGGCTTGGAACTCGACTACGAGGCGTGGAGCGCAGAAATCGCCGCCAACCGCGGCATCAAACTCGGCCGTTTCGGCACTGCCGAGGAGGTGGCCTTCCATATTGTCTCGCTGCTCTCGCCCCTCAGCGGATACACCACAGGAGCAACCATCGACGTCGGCGGTGGCGTTGGGCGCTATGTCTAGCCAGCGGAACTTCATCACGAAAGAGATCCAGATATGTCAGTGACACAAGCAGCAACGGTCCCTAGAGGGCCGACAGGCGGTGACGTCCTGGTCCGTGTAATGCGCAGGCACGGCATCGATACGGCCTTCGGGGTCATCAGCATCCACAATCTTCCCTTGGTGGAGGCAGTGGACAGGGAGCTGAACTTTGTGGCCGTCCGCCACGAGGCAGCCGCAGTCAACGCGGCTGACGCCTATGCCCGGGCCTCCGGCAAAATCGGAATTGCCCTGACCAGTACCGGCACGGGAGCCGGCAACGCCGCCGGTTCCATGGTGGAGGCGCTCACCGCGGGAAGCCGGGTGCTGCACATTACCGGCCAGATCGACAGCGAATTCATGGGCAGCAACCGTGGAGTGATTCATGAGGTCCCACGCCAGTTGCAGATGCTCCACGCGATCTCCGGCTATGCCCGCACCATTTTCAATGGCAAGGATGCGGAGGCGGACCTGGAGGAGGCTATCGCACACCTGCTCTCCTCGCCTCACACACCTGCCAGCATCGAATGGCCTACAGATTTGCAGTACCTGGCCCACCCGGACGATCAGCGCCCCATCGACGCGCAGGTGAAGCCTTTACCCGATTACGACGCCGACGCCGTCGCCGAAGCAGTCCGGCTCCTGACAGGTGCCAAGCGACCGCTCATCTGGGCCGGCGGAGGAGCGGCCGGCGCTGAAAAGGAACTTGCGGCTCTGCTGCACGGTCTCGGGGCGGGTCTGCTGACCAGCAACTCAGGCAGGGGCGTGGTTCCGGAGGATGACCATCTTGTCATCGGGAACTTTGCTACCACTCCCGCCGCCGCCCGGCTGATCGAAGAGTCTGACGTGTTGTTGAGTGTTGGAACGCACTTCCGTTCCAACGAGACGCAGCACTATTCGCTCAAACTACCCGCCACTCACATCCAGCTGGATCTAAATCCTGAAGCCGTGGGCCGCGTCTATCCGGCCACTGTGGGCTTGGTGGGTGACTCCCGGGCAATTCTGGCGGCGATCGCAAGCCAGTTGGGTAGCCATTCCGTGGACGCAGCGTGGGCGCAGCAGGTGCACGATGTACGCCTCGAGGTACGGGCCACGCTGACTGAGTACATCGGAGGCTATGCGGAAATCTGCCATAGCATCAGGGACCGCTTGGATCGGGAATCCGTTGTTGCACGTGATGTGACCATCCCCTCCAGCCAGTGGGGTAACCGCCTGCTTGAGATGTACTCCCGCGAAACAAACATCTTTCCGCTGGGAGGTGGCATCGGCCAAGGTTTGGCCATGGGCATTGGGGCGGCCTGCGCCCGCCCGGATGTTCCCACGGTAGTTATTGCCGGCGACGGCGGCCTGGCCGTTCATCTTGGTGAACTCGCCTCCCTTGCCGGCTCAGGGGTCTGGTGCGTGGTGCTCGTGTTCAATGACGGCGGCTACGGGGTCCTGCGCAACATGCAGAAGGCCAACGGCTTCGCGGAGGCAGGAGTCAACCTCCATACACCGGACTTTGCCTTGCTGGCCCAGTCGCTGAAGTTGCCATTCTGGCGGGTGCGCGGCCCCGGCTCCTTTGATGGGGCCTTGGTGGAAGCGCTCGCGGTCCGAGGGCCCACGGTGATCGAGATCGACGTCACCGCTTTGGATCCCGTACCGGGTGCTTTTGTTCCGCCGGTGCATATTCCAACCCCACATCAGTAGAGGAGCAGGAGAGCACATGAAATCAAGTACGGAAGTAGATCCGCGCCCCGGCCATGCGCCCGGCGATGTGGTGCCACTCCACGATGTGGTGCCACAGTATGACGTCGTGTGCTTGCACAGCGGCGGGGGAGCAGCCGAATGGTTTGCCCAACAGCTTGACGCTTTGGGGGCCCGTGCCTGGGAACCTCGAATCGGCGTTAACTTCGACGTCGCCGGCCCGCCTGGCCACATGGATGATTGGGTCGAAGCGGCCTCGTCCGCCCTCTACGAGTCGACCACCGGTCCTGCGCATATCCTGGCCAGCGGAACAGCCGCGTACGGGGCCATCATGCTCGCTGCACAACATCCGGAGCAGATCAAGAGTGTCATCCTGGGCGACCCACTGGTGGACACGTCGGTGGAGGGATTCGTGGCGACGCTCCGGCGGGTCCGGGCGCCGTCGTTGGTCATTGCCGCCGCCCCTGACCTGGACACCGATATCTCCATACCGCAAAGCATTGCCGGGGGAATCACGAACGGGGTCTTTGTCATCATCGACAACACCGCCGTTCCAGCACACCAGAGCCGATCTCACTCATTCAACGAGTGGAGCAGATCATTCATGAACATCGCTGAAGGTCTGCACACTGTCACCGAAACACAGGAGGAACACAGTGCCTGAGCAATATCTTGAAGCCAACCAGTCCCGTGTGGGGCCGGCTAATCCTTACGAGCTGAAGCTCGCCGGAGCCCTTTCCGAGATTTTCGCCAGTGGTAGCCACGAGCTGCCCGCCATCATCTCGGGGTTGAACAATTTGGGCCTGAACGCCCCGGACGGACACCCCTGGGATGAAACCCGATTCCGTTCCGAAATGCGACGACTGGGAGATTAGGACATGACAACTGCAACTGCAAGCGCTGCCACCGGAGCCAGGGCCGGCAGGGCCAAGATCAAATCTGTCGTCGGCACCCGGCGCCAACTCGATGCCACAGAACTGGCCGCGACGGGACTGAGGGATCGCTGGTATCCCATCTACCCGTCGCGATTCGTAGGTCCCGGCGACATGGTTAAGGTCCGGCGACTAGGTGTGGATTGGCTCCTGTTCCGCGATGCCAGGGGGCAAATCCGAATGTTGGAGGATCGCTGTCCCCACCGCAGTGCCCCCTTGTCCGTGGGCCAACACCTGGGGGACCGGGTGGCGTGCAAGTACCACGGCGTTCAGGTGGACGGCCGCGGCACGGTGGTTTCGGTTCCGGGCATGCCGGGTTGCGCGCTTGAGGGTAAGACAGTCACAGCATCGCTGGCTGTGGAGGAAGGCGCTGACATGATCTTTGCCTTTATGCCACTGACCGAGGACTCCGAGGCAACTCCGTTCAAGCTGCCCGATCGCCTGGATAACCCCGAGGTTTCCTGGTTCTCCAACTACGCTGAATGGAATAGTCCGTGGCGTTTCTACATGGATAACGTCCTGGACCCGATGCACGGTGCGTTTCTCCACCGTGACTCGCATTCGATGTTTGGCGGTGACACCAGTGCCCGCTTCCGCATCCGCGAGACCGATCGTGGTTTCTTCTTCGAGAAAACGGACCAGCGCGGGAAGAACTTCGACTGGGTGGAGTACTGCCGCGAAGCCATGGACTACGTGGATCTGGAGATCCCGTATGCCGATTCGGCAGGCCCCGGGGGGTCGTTCGGAATCGTAGGAATGTCCACTCCCATCGATGCCCATACCTCCGCTGTTTTCCATTGGCGTACCCGGACCGTTTCGGACTGGGAACGGGACGTTTGGCGATTCATGTACAAGACAACCCTTGAAGAAAAGCACTGGGTGGTGTTGGAACAGGACCGGGAATTGTTGGAAGCGCTGGCTGCAGATGCGGATAAGGACGAGCATTTGTATCAGCACGATCTTGGAGTAGCCAGGATCCGTCGGGTCCATGATGCCGATGCCCAGAAACAGGCCGCTATTCTCTCAGAGGGACTCGCTTAGCCCAAAGGGCCTGCAGTTCGAAACTCTTCGAACTGCAGGCTCTTTTTGTCGTGTGCCCCAAACAACTCAGCACAACAAAAACCCGGGTACCAGCCTCATAGGCCGGTACCCGGGTTCTTGGAGATTTAGCGGGTCACGCCATACATCTCCGAGGTGGGCGGGTAGAACGGGATCTCCGGCTTCTTGGCACCGATGATCACGCAAATGATTGCGTCGACGTCGCTGACCGTTCGCAAACTCCGGGGAACACCGGCCGGGACGCGGATCAGATCGCGGTAGCCCAGCACGCGGCTTGCTTTCTTGTTGCCGTCTTCCACGTCGTGCACGCTGAACTCCACCTCTCCTTCGAGGACAAAGAACACCTCTTCGACGTCCGGGTGCGTGTGCTCAGGACCGACGCATCCGGCGGGCAACACCATGTTGGAAAAGGTGAAGTGCTCCGCCTGGAGGATGTTGTTGTCGTCCGAGTGGTCTCCGGTAGCTCCGGAACCGATGTAGCGGACTTGTCCCCGCCGGAATTTTTCACCCATCTTTGTCTGGAATTTCAGGGTATTGAAGTCAACAACCCGGCTCTCACGGGAGGCGATGGCCGAATCAATCAGCTCCTCAAGTTCCGGTAACTTGCTTTCGATAACGTCGCTCATGATGGACCTCTCTCGGATTGGTTATTTGCTTGAGTTCGCAAAAGCCGAGATGGTTCCAATCTCTCTCGACTCTAACTATCTCAAGACTAAGATATAGTAGGACGCGCTGCAAGGCCCCGGTGGGAAGTGCTCATAATTGCTGCCTTCGTTGGGAAGCTCAGTGTTAAGATGCTTAGACCGAATGAAGGAGAGAGTGCGCATGACCACCGAATCGCGGAACACAGACATGGACGCCGTGGACGCCATCATTGAGGACTGGCACCGCGAACGCCCGGACCTTGATCCCAGGACCATCGGCGTCTTTGGCCGCTTGCAGAGCCTGGTGGCACGGCAGCGAGCCGTGCAGGATGTGAACTATGAGGAGTACGGGCTCACGTTGGCATCCTTCGATGTTTTGGCGAACTTGCGTCGATCCGGCCCTCCCCACCGGAAGACTGCTGGTGAACTGGCCAGTTCGTCCATGCTGACCACTGGCGGCATCACCTTCCGGTTGGACCGCATGGAGGAACAAAACCTCATTGAGCGGGTTCGGTCGAAAGAGGATCGCCGTGTTGTGTACGCCCAGATGACGGACCATGGCAAGCAGCTCATTGACGAGGTCATTTCAAAGCATCTGGAAACGCAGCGCAACATGCTCGCCGGCCTGACCTCCAAGGAGATCGATCAACTGGCGCTGCTACTGAAAAAAACTGAAGCCTCCATCGTCGCCTATGACCCGAAGGCTTCCTCCGCGGACGAACTTACCCTGAACGTCTAGGCGATCACGGCGCGGGTTTCGTCCATCCACTCCATCAAGCAAGGAATCGAATGAAGCCAGGAGCCCGCAGGATCGGAATCATCGGACATGGAGCCATTGGGGCTCGTGTTGCTGCTGACATTGCCGCTGGAAAAGTCGAGGGGGCCACCCTTGAGGGAATCATTTGCCGCAGCGCCATAGACAATGCGCCGGCGCCCCGGCTTGAGATGGACCAAGCGTTGGAACGCTGTGACCTCCTGGTTGAATGTGCTGGGCAGGAGGTCTTGGTCGAGCATGGTGAGGCTGTGCTTTCTGCGGGCGTAGACCTGCTCGCTACATCACTCGGGGCGCTTGCGGACCCACACCTCTCAGAGCGATTGTTGGCCGCAGGTCCTGGCAGGCTTTTCTTGACCCCGGGCTCCATTGGTGGCTTGGACCTGTTGGCTTCGGGCGCCCGCGCAACAGGCTACGACGCCGTCAGGATAACCACAACCAAGCTGCCGGGTTCCCTGATTCAGCCGTGGATGGATGAGGTTGAGGCCGATCGCATTCGGAATACGGCCGGCCCCATCGAGATCTTTGCCGGGTCCGCCGCCCGAGCCACACAACTGTTTCCCAAGTCGCTCAATGTGGCGGCCGCCGTCGCCCTCGCGGTAGACGACTGGGACGCTGTGGCGGTCTCTGTAAGAGCCGACCCGGCGGCCGAGCTAACGACGCACTTGATCGAGGCTTCCGGAAACAGTGGGAATTACCGCTTTGAAATCTGCAATAAAGTATCGCCACAAAACCCGCGCACCAGCGGCGTTGTACCGTTCGCTGTGCTCCGGTCCTTGGAACTGATCATCGGCGCGCGCGGCGGAATGATCTAAGCACGACCCGCGCCAATCACTTCTCCGAAGACTTCGTCGGGGTCGAGCCGTCGGAGTTCTTCTGCGAGGCAGTCTTTGAGGCTTCTGCGGGGGAGGGTGATGCGTTGTGCGGGCTGTCCCGGCTGGGTCAGAATTACCCCTGAGTGACCTGGCCGGGACAGCTGGACATCCCCGTTATCGCGGCGGAGCCTGATCCTCTGGATGCCCAGACCTGGCTCTCCTTCCACAATGGTGGTGGGAGCGTTAAGGGAGTTCTTGAGCCACGCTGCCAGGAGGTGGGTGCTGGCGGAGTCCGAGGCGCCTTGGACCTCGACGGCGGTCACGGACTGGGCGTCGACGTGGTCGAAGACGGCGGCGAGTTGCATGCGCCAGTTGGTCAGGCGGGTCCAGGCGAGGTCGGTGTCGCCGGCTTTGTAGGTGGCCCGGATGTTCTCCAACGCCAGGCGGGGGTCGGGTTCGTTGGCTGAGTCGGTGATGCGCCGGTGCGCGATGCGGCCGATGGAGGTCTCGCACGCGCTTTCCGGGGCGCCGTGCGACCACCAGGCCACGATCGGGGCGTCCGGCAGGAGCAGCGCCGCGACGAGGGACTCGCTTTCGTGCGCCATGTGCCCGTGCCCGCGCAGCACGATCACCTCGGACGCGCCGGCGTCGCCGCCGACACGGATTTGCGCGTCGAGCCGGTCCGGTCCTTCCACGCCGGCGTCGGCCAGCACGATGATCCGGCAGGGGTGTTCCCGGCTGGCTTCGTTGGCTGCCTCGATGGCTTCTTCTTCCTGCCCGGACTTCGTCACCACCACCAGGGTCAGCACACGACCCAACGCGATCACGCCGCCTTGTTCGCGCAGGGCCATGATCTTCTTGGAGATCTTGGAGGTGGTGGTATCGGGAAGATCTACGATCATGGCCTTCTCCAGGTTCGTCCGTCACGGGCCAGCAGGGCATCGGCCGAGGCCGGCCCCCAACTGCCCGGTGCGTAGGGTTGGGGTTGTTCATCGAGCCCGGCCCAGTATTCCTCGAACGGGTCAAGGATCTTCCAGGACAGCTCCACTTCCTGGTGCCGCGGGAACAAAGGGGGCTCGCCCAACAACACGTCCAGGATCAGCCGCTCATACGCTTCGGGGCTGGACTCGGTAAAGGAATGCCCGTAGCCGAAGTCCATGGTCACATCACGGACTTCCATCTGCGTGCCCGGAACCTTCGACCCGAACCGGATCGTGGCACCTTCATCGGGCTGGACCCGGATCACCACGGCGTTCTGACCGAAGTCATCATCGTTGTGGTCACGGAACAACAGGTTCGGTGCCCGCTTGAACACCACCGCGATCTCCGTGACACGACGACCCAGGCGCTTACCCGCGCGCAGGTAGAACGGCACCCCGTTCCAACGCCGGGTATTGATATCCACCCGGATCGCAGCGTAGGTCTCGGTCTTCGAATCAGCAGGGATACCATCCTCATCCAAGTACCCGAGGACTTCCTCCCCACCCTGCCAGCCACCGGTGAACTGACCACGCGCCGAATGCGTCGACAAATCCTCCGGCAACTTCACCGCGGCGAGAACCTTTTCCTTCTCCGCCCGCAAATCATCGGCATTAAACGAGATCGGCTCTTCCATCGCGGTCAACGCCAACAGCTGCAGCAAATGGTTCTGGATCACATCCCGGGCAGCACCCACACCGTCGTAATACCCGGCCCGGCCACCGGTGCCGATGTCCTCGGCCATGGTGATCTGGACATGATCCAAATAATTGGCGTTCCAGAGCGGTTCGAACAACTGGTTCGCGAAACGCAACGCCAGGATGTTCTGCACCGTCTCCTTCCCCAAATAATGGTCAATCCGGAACACCGCATCAGCCGGGAACACCGACTCCACAATGTCGTTCAACTGCCGTGCCGAGTCAAGGTCATGCCCGAACGGTTTCTCAATCACCACACGACGCCACTGACCCGGCTTGGCCTGCGCCAGGCCGTGCTTGGACAGCTGCCGGCACACCTGCTCAAACGCCTTGGGCGGGATCGACAAATAAAAGCCATGATTCCCCCGGGTGCCCCGGGTCTCATCCAACTCATCAAGGACATCGCCCAGACGCTCGAAAGCGTCATCGTCGTCGAACTCGCCCCGAACAAAACGGATACCGGAAGCCAACTGCTCCCACACCGCTTCATCGAACTTCGTCCGCGCATGGGCCTTCACGTTTTCCTTGACCTCAGCAGCGAAATCCGCGTTATCCCACTCCCTACGGCCAAAACCCACCAACGCGAAGCTGGGCGGCAGAAGACCACGGTTGGCGAGGTCATACACCGCGGGCATGAGCTTCTTACGGGCAAGATCACCGGTGACTCCGAAGAACACCAACGACGACGGACCGGCAATACGATTCAGGCGCCGATCCCGCGGATCCCGCAAAGGATTCCGCCAGGAGTCTGATCCAAGCTCAAGGGGAGGCATGCATCCAGCATGCCGCCCTGAACGGACAGCTGGAACGCCATCAACGGACGGTAAATACTGCCCGTTTGTGTAGTGGCGCTGCGGGTCCTGGCAGCAAAAGCCAGGACCCGCCGTCGTGATTTCTGCTACGGGTGGCCGGGCAGGGACTCGCACGCGATGCGGTCGCCGTCGGAGTCCAGGCGCGCGACGTCGCCGTACCACGGGTAGTAGGTGTCGAACCAGGCTTGGGCGGCCTGCCAGGTACTGAAACTCGTGCAGTTCTTGGTGTCACCAGGGTTGGCCGGAGGCTGTGGCGTAACAGGCGGCGGTGGCGTAACCGGTGGCTGCGGAGTTACCGGCGGTGGCGGAGGGGAACAGTTGTTCCCCGTGATTCCGCCGGTGCCTCCATTGACGAAGCGGTACATGAACGCGGCCATGGCGTCACGGGCCACAGGCTGGACCGGGTTGTAGGCGCGGCAGCCGTAGCCAATGTCCCAACCTGTGGAGATGCCCTGCGATGCCAGCCAAGTGATCTGTTGGTAGAACTGGCTTCCCACCTGGACGTCCACGAACGGCGAGGTACTCGGTGCCGAGAACGCCGGATTGCCCCCGAACCGGTAGAGGAAGGCAGCCATGGCGTCACGGTTGACTGGGCTGAGCGGGCGGTAGGTCTTGGAACCGTCATGCTCCGTCCATCCTGTGGAGATGCCGCTTGCGGCGAGCCACGTAATTTCCTTGTAGAACTGGCTCGACGGCGTGATGTCGGTGAAGGGCGACGTCGCCGGGGGAGTGAAGGCAGGTTTGCCGGCGAGACGATACAGGAAGGCCGCCATGGCGTCGCGGTTTACGGCATTCAGCGGCCGATAGGTCCGGCTGCCGTCGGCTTCCACCCAACCAGTGGAAATGCCTTGGGAAGCGAGCCACGAAATTTCCACATTGAATTGGGTGGACCCGTTCACATCACTGAAAGTGATGGGCCCAGGATCAACTGGGGTGGATTCAACAGCGATGGTTGGTACCGGGACCATGCTGGTTCCGCAACCACCCTGCAAGGTGGAGGAAATTGCTGCGGATTCAGCTGCATCAACGGTCAACTGCCAGCGGTATTTCACCAGCACCCAGTCCGTGACGTATTCGCAGGCGGTTCCGGCCAGGGGCGGCATCCATTCGGCAGGATCGCGGTCGCTCTTGGACTGGTTCACGTTGTCTGTCACGGCTTCGAGGGCCACGTCCAGGGTGAGGTCGTTGGCGTAGTCGCGCCGCTGTTCGGCCGTCCAGGCGCTCGCGCCGGAACCCCAGGCCTCCGCAAGGGGAACCATATGGTCGATGTCGACGTCGGACGCAATAGTCCAGGTGCCGCCGTCGTACCAGGAGTTCCACTGACCCGTGGCTACGGTGCAGCCAGAGCCGAACGTCACCGGCGACATTGACTCCAGCTGGAGCACCTCGGAGCGTGTGTCGCAGCCGTCGCCGTCGGCATCTATCCAATGCTGGAAGAGTTCGCGGTCGTAACCTGTGTTCGTTTCAGTCGTGACAGACAAGGACGAGAAAAGTGTTGAAACGCTGGCCGTTTCTGCGGCCATAGCGGTTTGCGGCATAAAGACAGCCGCCGACGCGGTCAGCGAAAGGGCCGCCAACCACGAAAGTGCCTTGGGCATCTGGGTTCCCCATATTCGATTGTGTGCGCTCTGAGCAGCGCATTCTCTGGGATGCTACCTGCGGGGACCGACGGATAAGGAACATGGTTACGGTGTGGCGTGGCGGGGCTGCGTCAGTCAGACTGATGATCGGCACATGGATGTTGGGGATCTTGTTGAAGACTGTGGTCGCCCTCCACCTTGGGCTGGATCAACATTCTCCGAAAGGCATCACCATGACACAGCCGCACCCCGACAACAATCCGGATACCCCGGAGGGCAACCAGCCTCCGGCGCCGCAGCAGCCGGATTATTCCGCTCAGCCGCCGCAGTATGCGCAACCGCAGCCGCCGCAGTATGCGCAACCGCAGGTGCCGCAGCAACCGCAGTATGGCGCCCAGCCGCCGCAGCCGCAGTACTATGCCCAACCGCAGGTGCCCCAGCAACCGCAGTACGGGGCCCAGCCGCCGCAGCCCAACATGGCGTACGGGTACCCGCAACCGAAGTCGAAGATCGCTGCAGGCCTTTTGGGTATCTTCCTGGGCGGCCTCGGCATCCACCGCTTCTACCTGGGCTACACCACTATTGGTGTCATCCAGCTGGTTCTCACGGTAGTTCTAGGCATCTTCACTTTCGGATTGGTGGGTCTGTGGGGCCTCGTGGAGGGCATCATGATCCTTGCGGGTGCTGAGTACTTCCGGAGGGACGCCAAGGGCGTTCCCCTTCGCGACTGACGCGGGAAGGCCAAATTTTGAGCAACATCATTCACGACAAGCCCGAGCAACTTGAGCAAATCAGGGCAGGCCTCCTGCAGGGCGAAATTGTCTATGCGGTGTATGACTGCATCGGGGTTGGTACCGGCTTCGTGGGCATCACGAACATGCGCGTCATCCTGCAAGACAAGAGCTTTGTGGGCAACAAGCTCGCCATCGTGTCCGTGCCATACAAGAACATTCGGTCCGTCTCCATGTTGTCCAACAAATCGATGATGGGCCGGTTCGCGTCTACGTCGAGCATTGGCATAGATACCGGGGGAAGCATCAAAGAAGCCGATTTCCGCGGCGACGACAAAGCCCGGCATGCGCACGATCTGATTCTTTGGAACGTGCTGACCACGAAGTAGCTTTCGCTGAAGAGGGCGGCCGGAGCATCCGGCCGCCCTCTTTGGTTACATCATTCGTTTTCGTCGCATCAACGGTCAGCGGGACCCTGGCATCAGAGGGTGCCGAGTTTGCTGTTGTAGCGGAACATGAACGCTGCCATCGCATCGCGGTTTACGGGCAGCAGCGGCTTGAAGGACTTGCCAGCTGATTCGGCCCAACCCGTTGAAATGCCCTGAGCTGCAAGCCAGGTGATCTCCTTGTAGAACTTCGCTCCAACGGGGACATCAACGAATGGTGAGACCTCGGGTGCCGTAAATTCCGGCTCGCCCGCCAGCCGGTACATAAAGGCAGCCATAGCATCTCGGTTCACTGGCTGCAGTGGCCGGTAGGTCTTGGTCTTGTCAGCCTCTTCCCAACCGGTGGAGATGCCCTTGTCAGCGAGCCAGGTGATCTCCTTGTAGAACTGTGCTCCAACTGGCAGGTCCTTGAACGGGGAAACGCCGGGCGCAGTGAAGTCAGGTTTCCCTGAAAGCCTGTACATGAAGGCAGCCATGGCGTCGCGATTTACGGGGATTAAGGGCTTGTAGGTCCTGCTCCCGTTCGCTTCCCAGCCCGTGGAGATGCCTTTGCTTGCGAGCCAGAGGATCTCCTCCTCGAATTGTGCGTTCAGCGGGACGTCGTCGAATGCTTGAGTGCCTTGCGTAGCAGTGGCATAGCTGAGAGTCCCGATGTCCGTGTTCCGGCCTGGTGCTGTGGAAACAGACCTGGCGTTCGTTTCGGAAAGGACGTTGCCGGAGAAGATTGGGCCGGAGCCACCTTCAGGTGCGGCCGAAACGAAGTAGTTTCCTGTGCTGAGGCCGGTGACTTTGAAGGTTCCGTCAACCAGGGTGTTGGTTTTACGGGTCACCAGCGTGCCGTCCTTCGTGTACACGCGTACCGGTGCGTTGGTCAGTGGGGCGCCGCCGGGCCCCAGGATCTTGCCCGAGAGGGTTCCACCCACCCGTGACGTTGGGTTGATGTTGGTGAGGGTCTGCCCTCCCGCTACTGTCACCGACGTCGCGCTTCCCAAACCGGAGCTCTCTGGAAGATTGTTGTAATACTGACCTTCCTGAGCAGTCGTAAACCCGCTGGAGCGGTTGAACTGGACTTTGTAGGTGCCCGGGAAAAGGTTCGGCACCATGAATGATTGGGGCCCTGTGGAGAAACCGCCCTGGACAACGGTCCCATCTGCAGTGACAACCTGAACGTCAGTGTTGGATGCCCCTGCGGTATGGGAACCTGTGATTGTGCCTGCCGGAACTGCCGTATCCGTCGGACCGGTTAGACGTTCGCCTGCGGCCACTGTGATGGTGGGCGACGCCGCTGCAGTGGGCAGCCCGCCGTGCCACATGGAGGCAATCTTGGGGTCGTTGGATTGGAAATGCAGTTTGTATGTTCCGGCCTCAAGGCCGCCTATGCTGTAGTCCCCGTTGTCGACGAAGACCGCGGCCACTGCCTGGAGGTCGTTGCTCGATCTTGCCGACGCTGAAATGGAAAAAGGCACTGCATCAGCGGGGAGTGCGAGACGACCGGAGATTATCGCGGCCGGTTTCAGGGCCTGGTTGATACCGGTGACGATGTCTCCGTCCGCGACGGCGATCTTCTGCGCTTGCTCGTGGTCCTTAACTCCTGGGTAGTAGGCCTGAAGCACCGGGATCGGTTGAACCGACGTGCTGAAGAGCACCGTGTAGTCGCCGGGGGCCAACGGACCCACGTTGTAGGAGCCATCCGGTGAAGCAACCGCGCCTTCTTGGTATGAGTCTGAGCTAACACCCACGTAAATGTCAGAAGCCTTGGTTCCAGCGGGAACCGACACTTTGCCTTGAATACGCCCGCCGGTGGACATTTGCTGGTCAATCCCGGTCACTGCCGTGCCCGCGGCGACGTCCACCCGTGTCGATTGCTCATAGACGGCGGAGCCGTAGTACGTGCTGTACACGTGTTTAGGGCTGGCATCCTCCTCGAAGCGCACCGAATATTCACCGGCTGCGAGTCCCACTATCGTGTATTCGCCGCTGGGATTCACTCCCAAGGTCCGGTAAGTCGGGCCAGATACGGTGACCTTGACTTTGTTCACGTCCACACCCGCAGGAACCGTTACCGTACCCGAGATGCTGCCCGTGGCCGCGGCGACGGCGGGGGATGCAAACCCTCCGGGCAGAGTGGCCAGGATGATCCCTGCAACCAGTGTTACTGCGAGCCTGAAACGGCCACGCGAAATTGCCCTCATGGGTCCCCATATTCCGTGCGATTGAAGGGCCTCCAACAACGGGCCCGAGGTGATCATAAGGGCTCTCTGTGGAGTTAGCCGAAACGTCTTTATGAATACTCGCGTGCAGATTCGCAGGAAACTCTACTCGTTGGCTAAACTCATGCTGGCCGTTGACTCACGGCCCCATTCCGCGCTCCCCGGGGCGTTTATGCAGAGGGCGTTTCATAGTGAAAAACCGGCTAAAAGCAAGTGTGCGCTCTCGTTTGATGTTTGCCGGCATTACGGCAATGGTGGGGGCTGCCTTGCCGGTAATTCCCGCCGTCGCCGATGACGCACCGGCGCCGGTCGCCGAACTGCGAGCTACGGCCACCGAGTCCGCGCCAGTTCCCACGGACCAGTTCATTGTGAAGTTCAAGGAACGGGCGGGCATCCAGTCCGCCGACCGTAAGTCCTCCCTTGGCCGCGCGAGCAGCGCCTTGGGCAAGGCCGTTAGTTCCTCACGGACTACCGCGTCCGGCCAAGAGGTGCTCAAGATGGACCGGAAACTGGACGCCGGTGAAGCCACCGAACTCGTGGCGGCCTTGGCAGCGGATCCCAATGTGGAGTACGCCGAGCCGGACACCATAATGCGGCCTTTTGCTGTGGCGCCCAACGACCATTTCTACAACCTTCAGTGGCCGCACATCCCACAGGCTGGCGGCATGAATGTCCTCAACGCATGGGATATCAGCCAGGGCGAAGGATCGGTAGTTGCTGTTATTGACTCGGGAATTCTAAGCCACACCGATCTGGACGCGAACGTCCTGCCGGGCTACGACATGTTGAGTTTTCCGGAGATGGCCAAAGACGGGGACGGGCGGGATCCCAACCCCCGCGATGAAGGGGATGCTACCTATTACGGTCAATGCGGACCCGGTTCTCCAGCAGAGGGTGACACCTGGCACGGGACGCATCTGGCCGGAATCGTTGCTGCGGTTGCCGGCAACAACATTGGTGTAGCCGGGGTGGCTCCCAAAGCCAAGGTGGTACCCATAAGGGCTTTGGGTGTTTGCGGCGGGTACTCGTCGGATGTAGCAGAGGCAGTCATCTGGGCCGCAGGCGGAGCCGTTCCCGGCGTTCCCACAAATGCCAATCCTGCCCGCGTCATCAACCTCAGCCTGGGGGGACCCGGACAGTGCACCGCTATCTACCAAGATGCTCTCGACTTTGCCCGGAGCAAGGGCGTCTCTGTGGTGATCGCGGCGGGCAACAACAGAATCGATGCCTCGGCGGTTACGCCTGCCAACTGCAAAAACGTCCTTGTGGTCGGTGCCACCACACGCACGGGAAGTAAGGCGTGGTACTCCAACTACGGGATAAACGTTGACGTGGTTGCCCCCGGGGGAGACATGTTCGGCCAAGCCCTCAACGGTGTGGTGTCCACGCAGCATTCGAACGATTACTTCTTCAAGCAGGGAACTTCCATGTCCGCGCCGCACGCAGCAGCAGTAGCAGCGATGATGTATTCCGTGCTGCCGGCTTTGACGCCTGCTGAGGTGGAACAGAAATTGAAGGCAACTGCACGGCCTGTCAGCGATTGCCCGGGTGGATGCGGGGGCGGGTTCGTTGACGCTGGGGCGGCCCTTGTAAACGTCGCCGCCGACGCTGCCCCGATTGTCGCAGGCACGCCCACAATTTCCGGCACCGCGATAGTTGGTGGGACTTTAACCATGTCTCCCGGAACGTGGGGGCCTGCCGGTTACGTCGTTACTGAACAGCAGTGGAGGCGAAATGGCGTGGCCACTAAAGCCACCGGGACCCAGTACCATCTGGGGCCCGAAGACCTGGGCGCTACCATCACAGTGACTGTGACGGGCAAGAAGCCGAAGCAACCCGACGTATCCGTAACGTCAGCGCCCACCCAACCCGTAGCAATCGGGAAACTGACCGCTGCCGAACCCGCCATCACGGGCGCCGCGTACGTCGGCGGTGTGCTGACGGCCGACGTCGGTATCTGGGCGCCTGCGCCTGTGGACCTCGCCCTGGAGTGGCAACGCGACGGAACTCCCATCGATGGCGCCACGGGACAGGCCTACACCGTCACTGATGCGGACCTGAACAAGGCGATCACGCTCAAGGTCTCCGCATCAAAAGCGGGCTACCAGCCACAGTCCATGGTCAGCAAGCCCACTGGCCTGGTGGTGCCTGCAGATAGAGCAGTAACTCCTGAGCCAGTTGTCTTCACGGATGCGCCGTATGCGGACAATGACACGTACGTCATCCCGGAGGTGGAGGGCATCAATTACATCGTCGACGGCGGGACGGTCGCCTTAGGCACTCATCCGGCCACCGGTCGGGTCACGGTTACAGCGGTTGCCAAGGAAGGCTACGTGCTGCTTCCGGGCGCCACCACCTGGACGGAGCGGTTCAGTGCCAAGGGCCCGGATTTCGTGCCGCCGGCCGTGTCGCCCTTCACGGACGTTCTGACCACCCAGCAGTTCTACAGGGAAATGGCCTGGCTCGCAGATCAGGGCATCTCCAAGGGATGGACCGCGCCTGATTCGTCGGTCTCCTACAGGCCGTTGACGCCCATGAACCGCGATGCCATGGCCGCCTTCCTCTACCGCTTGTCAGGTTCGCCGGACTACACTCCACCGGCCAATTCGCCGTTCACGGATGTACTGACCACTCAGCCGTTATACAAAGAGATTGCATGGCTGGCCGATCAAAAGATCTCCTCTGGCTGGAGTGAAAACAATGGCACGCGCACGTACAGGCCGCTGACGCCTATCAACCGCGATGCCATGGCTGCCTTCCTGTACCGTCTCGCCGGGGAGCCCCGGATCGACAACACGGACCTCCTGCCTTTCAAGGACGTGGTCCCGGGCCAGCAGTTCTCCTACGAAATGGCGTGGATGTCAGAGATGGAAATCTCGACGGGTTGGGTCGAAGCCGACGGAAGCCGGGTCTACAAACCCCTCTCGCCCATCAACCGTGACGCCATGGCTGCGTTCCTTTACCGCATGCCGTAGGCGTGGCACAGTGAGCGGCATGACTCGAATCCTGATGATCGGTATCCGTGCCAGCGCCCTCGACTACAGCAAGCTGCCTCCCGGGCTCGATGAAGCCACCATGACAGAGCGGATCGAGGCAGGCTTCGGAGCAACCATCGCCGCGGGATTTGATGCTGTGTCCTGCCTCATTGGAACCTCACCGGACGAGGCCGAAGCGGAGATCCGTGCAGCGTTCGGGCGTGATCGTTTTGGTCTGGTGATGGTCGGCGGCGGCATCAGGATGGTCCCGGATTACACGGAACTCTTCGAACGGGTGATCAACACGTGCAGTGCAGTGTCACCCGGCATCGCGTTCTGCTTCAACACCTCACCGGAGACCACCCTGGATGCTTTGAGGCGCCACATCCAGCCCTAAGGAATCTGAAGGGTAAGCGCCAACCGCCTCGTCGTGGCATAAAAGCACGGCGTAGACTAAAAGTCCGTTGTGCAGGGGCGGGCCGTACTATTCGCAGTGAGGCTGATATGGCTTACGATCCTCAAACATCCCGTAGTTACAGCGTCACCGACCAGCTTCAGGATCTCGTTCTGGAGTCTGGGGACGTTGAAGATTTCCTTAAGGAAATGGCTTTGCACTCGGCGGCGAACCTATCGGGTAGCACTAAGGTCATGTGCAGCGTGACGCTGGTGAGGCGGAAGAAACCTGCAACGGTGGCCACCAGTGAATCGCGGGTCAAGCGACTCGATGAGCTGCAGTATGGCCGCAACGAAGGGCCGTGCTTATCCGCCATCAAGGAACAGGCCACCATGCACGTCCCCCATGTGCGGGAGGAAAGCCGCTGGCCCGTGTACATGGCAGCGGTTTGGGCAGAAGGCATCGGCTCCATGTTGGCTGTGCCTGTTCCGCTTGAAGGCGAGGCAAGCGCGGCGCTGAATCTTTATGCCGCCGGGACTCACGGTTTTTCCGGTCCTGGTATTGCCGACGCTGAGTCGTATGCTGCCCAGGCTTCCAAGGTCCTTCGCATGGCAACGCGGGTTGCACAGTTGGCCGATGACCGGAGAAACCTTATGGCCGCGATGGAGTCAAGGACCGTCATAGACATGGCGGTGGGGGCGATCATGGCCCAAAACCGATGTAGCCAGAACGCGGCCTTGAAAATTCTTCGGATCGCGTCGAGCAGCCGAAACGTGAAGCTACGCGACGTCGCGGCACACGTTGTCACCTCCGTCGGCAAAGACCCCAACGTCCTGACACATTTCGATAGTTAAGCGAAGCCCGGGCCTTTGCACACTTCCCGCCAATGAGGAGCGCGAGCTAAGCTGAATTGATCAGCATGCTTAGCTTTGCTAATAAATTGATCAAGACTCGTGCATAAGGGTCGTTCGCCTACCGGCAACGCACCCAGCGGATGCCGTCATCCCGAGGTACTGACATGGACACTTCATTCAACGGCACAACCCGCAATGCACCCCGGGGTCGGCTCCGGACTTTCGGAGTCGAGGAAGAATTTTTACTGGTTGACCCCTCGTCCGGCAAAGCAGTACCGCTGGCCGAGCAGGTATTGATGCAGGCCATGCGAATCCCTGCATCAGGACCGGCACTGACACTTGAAGTCAAACAGGAGCAGATAGAGGCGGTTGGACCCATCTGTTCCACAATGCAGGAGTTGGAGGCTGGCATCCGCGCCGGCCGCTCTTTGGCCGATGCGGCTGCCAGCAAGGTCGGAGCCAGGGCAGCGGCATTGGCAACCAGTCCCGTTGCCGGTCTGCCTACTCTGGTCCAACAGCCCCGATACCTCAACATGGCCAACCGGTTCGGGCTGACGCTCCGGGAACAGCTAACGTGCGGATTCCATGTACACGTCCAGATCACCTCAGGCGAGGAGGGTGTGGCAGTCCTCGACAGGATCCGCGTTTGGTTGCCGCTGCTCCTGGCGCTCAGTGCCAACTCACCTTTCTGGCATGGCGAGGACAGCGGCTACGCAAGTTTCCGCTACCAAGCCTGGAGTCGATGGCCGACGGCGGGGCCTTGCGAAAGGTTCGGATCCGAGCGTGAGTACCGGCGTTACGTTGAGTCGCTGCTAGCATCCGGGGTGCTCGTCGACGAAGGCATGATCTACTTCGATGCGCGCCTTTCAAGAAACCATCCAACAGTGGAGGTCCGCATTGCGGATGTTTGCATGGAGGCATCACATGCGGCCGCAATCGCTGCCATTGTCCGGGCGCTTGTTGAACGGGCTGCCCAGCAATGGAGGGCAGGTGTGCTGGCACCTCGCCTCTCCGCGGACCAGTTGAGGCTCGCCGCTTGGAAGGCAAGCGAAGCCGGCGTCGACGGTATGCTTCTGCATCCCCTGCTGAACACGCCGTGTCCGGCAACTGAAGCTGTCCAGGCCCTTTTGAAGCACATCCGGCCGGTTCTGGCCGGCAGCGGAGACGAGCAGCGGGTGACGTCGGCGGTCGCCAGGATACTGTCGCGGGGGACTGGCGCGCGGCGCCAACGCGACGTCATGAGCCGCACGGGTGACTTGGCCGCAGTGGTGAGGGACGCCGTCGACCGCACTCATGGAATGGCCGAATCCCTTCAGCACGCCCGACGGCGGCTTTCCGCTACCGAATCGATCTGAGGGAGCGCGTTATGCGTCACGACAACGATGTTCGGGCGTATCTGGACAGCCACATGCCCCAACTGCTGGACCAGCTTTCGGAGTGGGTGAGGATACCGTCGGTAGCTGGCGTTCCCGAGCGCAAGCACCATCTCACGCGCTCCGCCAATTGGCTGGCCGGTGAGCTCCGGGGTATCGGCTTTCCAACCACTGAAATCTGGGAAGGTTCCCAAGGGCCTGCCGTCTTCGCGGAATGGTTGGGTGCACCGGGGGCTCCGACAATCCTGATCTACAGCCACCATGACGTCCGGGCGGTCAAGGAAGAAAACTGGGACCAAACCTCCCCGTTTGAACCTGTGCTCCGTGATGGCAGGCTGTACGGCCGGGGTACTTCGGACGCCAAGGGCCAGGTTATGGCGCACCTCTGGGGTCTACGGGCGCATTTGGCGATCACCGGCCGCGAGGCACCGGCTGTAAACCTGAAGCTGATAGTTGAAGGTGAGGAAGAGGCTGGCTCTCCCGGCCTGGCAGCCATTATCCAAGACCACCGTGACCGTTTGGCAGCGGACGCTGTGATCTTCTCTGACACGCTGTTGTGGAAGGCTGAGCACCCAGCAATATGCACCAGTGTCCGCGGCTTGGTCTCGGTGCACTTGGAGGTCTACGGGCCGCGTGCTGATATCCATAGTGGGGCTGTTTCCGGACCTGCGCCCAATCCGGCCCTCGAAATGAGCAGGATGCTGGCCGGTCTTCATGACGAAAAAGGGCGCATCTCATTTCCCGCCTTCTACGATTGTGTGGAAGTGATCTCCCCTCAACGCCGTCAGGAGCTGGCAGCCCTTCCCTTTGACCCGGAAGACTGGTTGGCTCGTTCGCACACCCGCAGCATCCGCGAGGAAGCCGGCTACTCCGTTCTGGAACAGCTGTGGGAGCGCCCGGCACTCGAAGTCATAGCGCTGGTGGCGGGAGACCCCGTGGGCGTGAAACGGGCAACGGTGCCGTCTATGGCATCCGTCGACCTGACCATCCGAACTGTTGCAGGACAATCAGTGGCAGAGGTCGCGTTCCAAGTCAGGCATTGGTTCGAAACAATTAAGAGCAGCCAGTACGACTACCAGATATCGGTGGACACTGAGACTGCGCAGGAACCCTACCGGACACCGGAAAACACTGTCCTTGATGCCCTGTCGATAGCCATGGTGAAAGGGTTCGAGGTTGAGGAAGTCGGGCGCATGGGCAACGCCGGGGGAGGGCCCGCAGAGTTATTGTCCTCAGTTTTGGGCGTCCCCGTGGTCTTCTTCGGCACGGGACTGGTTGAGGACAACTGGCATGACAGTGATGAAAGTGTCCGCGTAGACATCCTCCGGGCCGGGGCGGCGACGTTGGCCTTCCTCTGGGACGAACTAGGTAAACCCTGAAGCCCTACTTGTCCGGATCGGGATCTTTAACGTTTTCGGAGCCAATGTCCGCTGCGCCCAGGACGTCTGCCGCTGGGTTGTCTACGGGTTCATGCTCACGGACCCGCAGTTCGGGGTGGTGAAGATCCAAGGCGGGTCGTTCGGACCGTATGCGCGGGATCGAGGTGAAGTTGTGGCGTGGCGGCGGGCATGAGGTGGCCCATTCCAAGGAGGCGCCGAAACCCCAGGGGTCATCCACTGTGACTTTCTTTCCCGCCCGCCACGTGACAAAGACGTTCACGAAGAAGGGCAGGAGGGAGGCACCCAGCAGGTAGGAACCGAGGCTGGAGAACTGGTTCATGGCAGTGAAGTTGTCTTCCGGCATGTAGTCCGCATACCGTCGCGGCATTCCTTCAACTCCTAGCCAGTGGTGGATCAGGAACGTTGCGTGGAAGCCCAGGAAGAGCAGCCAGAAGTGGATCTTGCCGAGTCGCTCATTGAGCATGGTGCCGGTCCATTTGGGCCACCAGAAGTAGAAGCCCGCGAACATGGCAAACACAACGGTTCCGAACACCACATAGTGGAAGTGAGCCACTACAAAGTAGGAGTCGGTGACGTGGAAGTCCAAGGGCGGTGAGGCCAGGATGATGCCCGTGAGGCCGCCGAAGAGGAACGTCACCAGGAACCCTAGACTCCACAGCATCGGTGTCTCGAACGTGATTGAACCCCGCCACAGAGTACCGATCCAGTTGAAGAACTTCACACCGGTGGGGACCGCGATGAGCATGGTAGTGAAGGCAAAGAACGGCAGTAGCACTGCACCAGTGGCGTACATGTGGTGGGCCCACACGGTCACCGACAAAGCGCCGATGGCGATCGTTGCGTACACGATCCCCTTGTAGCCAAACAGGGGTTTCCGGCTGAAGACCGGGAAGATCTCGGACACGATCCCGAAGAACGGCAGCGCGATGATGTAGACCTCCGGGTGGCCGAAGAACCAGAACAGGTGCTGCCAGAGGATGGCCCCACCGTTGGCCGGATCAAAGATGTGCGCACCAAACCGGCGATCGGCGCCTAGCGCGAAAAGGGCGGCAGCCAGCGGCGGGAACGCCATCAGGACCAGGATCGCCGTGATGAGGGTGTTCCAGGTGAAGATGGGCATGCGCCACATGGTCATCCCCGGCGCGCGCATGCAGATGATGGTGGTGATGAAGTTGACGGCCCCAAGGATGGTGCCGAAGCCGGAGAGTGCGAGGCCGAAGACCCACAGATCACCGCCGACGCCGGGACTAAAGGTTGTGTTGGACAGTGGCGCGTAGGCGAACCAGCCAAAGGAAGCTGCCCCCTGCGGGGTAATGAACCCGGACATGGCGATGGTTGAACCGAACAGGAAGAACCAGAACGCCAGCGCGTTAAGTCGCGGGAAGGCAACGTCCGGGGCGCCAATTTGCAACGGCATGATCACGTTGGCGAAGCCGGCGAACAGGGGGGTCGCGAACATCAGGAGCATCACAGTGCCGTGCATCGTGAACATCTGGTTGTACTGTTCCTTGGTCTGCAGGATCTGCATTCCGGGTTCGAACAGTTCGGCACGGATCAGCAAAGCCATCACACCGCCGAGGCAGAAGAACACAAACGACGCAATCAGATACATGAACCCGATGGTCTTGTGGTCCGTGGAGGTGATCCAGTTGACCACTACACTGCCTTTGCGGCGCCTCGTCACTGCAGGAGCAGCTGTCGTGTTGCTTTCTTGGGATCGGCTGTCTAGTGCCATGTCGGTCACCCCTGTCCTTCATCCAAGAGCCTCGGTTGCCCGGGCGCGCGATCGTATTCTTCTCCACGTATTCCAAGGTTGCCTTGGGAACGCAGTTCATTGATGTGGGCGTCGTACTCTTCCGGAGAGACAACTTTGACCCTGAACAGCATCTCCGAGTGGTACTCCCCGCATAGTTCTGCGCACTTGCCGTCAAAATCTCCAGTCCGGGAAGGGACGATGTTGATGTATCGGTTCTCTTGCGTCGGGTCCGGATACAGGTCCCGCTTCTGCAGGAAGGCAGGGACCCAGAAGGAGTGCTGGACGTCGCGTGAGTTCAGTTGGAACTCCACCTTCTTGCCCACTGGAAGGTAAAGGACCGGAACGCGTTCCCTGGCTCCCACTTCGCCTGTCAGGTGCGCCTGGACGCCGGGATCCTCGTGTACGCCTTCCTTGATGTAGTTGAAGTCCCAGGACCACTGCTTGCCGCGGACATCAATAACAACGTCGGGGTTCTCGTGCCGGGTATCGATAATTGCCTGATCGCGGGTGGTGAAGTAGAAAAACACTCCCACCACCATCAGGGGGATGGAAAGGTAAAAGACCTCAAGGGGAAGGTTGTAGCTCAATTGCCGAGGGAAGCCTACGGTCTTGCGTCGACGCCGGTAGGCGATGATGCACCAGATAATCAGTCCCCAGGTAATGAGGCCAATGATCAGGGCGGCAATCCACGAGTTGACCCAGAGGTCTGTAATCAGTGGGGTCAGGTTGGTGGTGTCCCGCTCGGCGGGGAGCCAGCCGCGTTGTACTTCAGCTGAGCAACCGGACAATCCAAAGACAGCAGCAGCGAGGACGCCAACAGCGATGCATCGGGTCAGTCGAAAGGGTTCTTGTGCAGTGGCCACGAGGATCCTCCGAATAGACAACGGACGGCCCCTCTGCACGAGCCGGATGACTTGGGCGGAAGGTGCCGTCCAGTGCTCATAAGGTTACTGTCTATTTAGCGGTGATGGAAGGGTATTTTGAACTCGTGGGGAAGGGGAAGGTAGTCGCGCTTGCGTGTTAAATGCGTGGAAGCGTGGAGTACGGGCGACTCGGAAGGTTTCCTGCAACCCACGGCCGGATGGACGGTTCCAAGGGGATCTCACCGCGGCCGTCGCGGATCACCAAGACCACTGCGCCTACCGCAGCAGCCACGCAAATTATGCCCATCAGGACCAGGGCAATCACCAAAGCCAGAGACATCGCCATACCCTCTGGCTTCAATTTTAGTGCTGTTCCTTCGTGAGGGCGCAGCCATTTTCCCCTTATCGGTGGCGCGTCCGTTGAGAAGCGAATCCCGCTGTGCCTATTCTGAGAATCAATCAGGTCCGGCAAGCGGCCTGGAGTTTATCGGCGGGATTCGCATCCCGCGGAAGGTCATTTTTTTCATCATGTCCCAGCAACTTCCCCTCGACGAACTGACCCTTACCTTGGCCCGGATCAGGGGTTTGCTCCTGACGGAGGAAAAGGTGGACCGGGCAGTGCAGCTGCTTGCAGAAGGGGTCCGTGATGCCTTTCCCGGCAGCGCGGGAGCCGGAGTATCCCTCATTGACGAGCAGGGCAACCGAATCAGTGCGGGGGCAACGGATCCCTTGGTGATCCAAGTGGATCAGTCGCAGTACCGATTGGGAGAGGGCCCGTGCCTGACGGCGTGGGCAACCGAGCGGACTGTCATCGTTGGCAACGCCCAGACTGATGATCGCTGGCCGCTGTGGACCGAGTCCGCGCGGGAACTCCAGATTGCCTCAGTCATCAGCGTCCCCCTAATACGCGGAAGCAAATGTCTTGGAGCGATGAAGCTTTACGCTGCCGCCCCTGACGCCTACGACCTGACGACGGCGCGTCCCTTGGAGAAGCTTGCCGCCTCTGCCGCCATCCTCTTGGACAACATCCAAAGCTCTGACACACCGAAGCGCTTCAGTGAAGGTCTCGTCGACGCGTTGACCAGTCGGGACGCTATCAGCCGTGCACAGGGGTACCTCATGGGCCAACGGGGAATGACTGAGGAGGATGCTGTCCGGGAACTCCTGAACATGTCCCAAGCCTCGAAGCAGTCACTGGCTTCCGTCAGCGTCGAGATCCTCAGCGGCGGGAGCAAGGGGGAATCCTATGACGGAACCTGAACGGAAACGTTTCGACGGATTACCTCTTCAAGAACAACTCCAGCTCAAGGGTCTACGCAAAGCCCTGGCGAGCGCCGGTATCCCCGAGGAGGATCTGTGGCTGCGCTACTTTTCCATTGGCGGGATGGTTGGCGAATACGAGGTGGATGCCTACCTTCAGTCACTCCACTCCCTGCCTGCCCTGCAGAGGGATCTGCTGGCGCACGCGGCAAATGAACTCATCGACGAACTGCCGGCCCTGCCCCGCGCGCCCTACGGCGAACAAGTGTCTCTGAGCCGGCCACCGCTACCGGACAAAGGGAGGGAGCAGAGGCCCTAGGGGTGCGCCTGAACGTGAGCGCCCATGAGCGAGTGCGGCCTTGAGCGCGGTTGACGCTAGGGTCTAGTGCATGGCGGTGTCCTTTAGCGGTGTCAATGAACCAACGATTCGCCATTCCGTGACCGGGCGCCATCCAGTCCCGATCCGCTGGTACCATCCGGCAGTCGAAGGTTCGGAGACGACAGGAGTTCCGACGTTACTCTGGGCGCATGGCGGCGGCTTCTTATCTGGTGGCCTCGATCAGCCTGAAGCACATGACGTGGCCCGGGCGCTTGCTCAACGAGGGCTGCCGGTGGTCACGGTTGATTATCGTCTTGCTCCGGTTCCTGGGCTCTCTTGGATCCGCAGAGGAGACGTGCGGCCCCGAGGACGGTTTCCCCTCCCGGGAGAAGACCTTCTGACAGCGTTTCGAAGCGTCAGCGGCCAGTCTGCAGGAGGGGTAATTCTCGGTGGTGCCAGCGCAGGGGCGTGCCTTGCAGCCGCAGCAGCACTCCAAGCTCTCCACATGGACTCGGCACCTAAGGGTGTAATCCTTGCCTACGGCTTCTTTCACTCCTCGCACACTGCGTCCCGCGAGATCCAACGACGGGTTCGCGATCACCGCCGGCTGACGCACTCCCGGTTGGTCCTGAACGCCGTGAACCGCAACTACGCGGGCTCAAGAGCCGCGCTCAATGACCGCTACGCGTTCCCGGGAGGACACGAGCTGGAAGGCTTCCCCCCGACACTGATGATCAATGCAGACCGCGACACCATGCGTGCATCCGGTGACCGATTCGCTGCCGAACTGCTAAGCGCGGGAGTCGACGTCGAGCAGCATACGCTCCCCGGGACGCGGCACGCGTTCCTGAACCGCCCACGCGCGGACGCCTTCACCACGGCCATTGACCTCATGGCCGAGTGGTCTTTGACTCGGTAGCGGAGGCGACGCCGGAACCCGGCGCCGCCTCCTTCCCGGCTCACGGGATCGGAAGGCCCTATCCCGTGAGGTCTTAGTGCGTCAGGCGCAAGGGTTTCCTTGGCTGACGATGCCGTCTTTCACCTGCTGGTAGCCAGGAACAGCGGTGTAGTTGTTTGTTCCGTTGTTGTCCCATGTTCCGGCCCCATTGTTGAAGGCTGCGGTAAGTCCGGAAGCTCCATTGAGGGGGACGGAGGTGGTTACCCAACCCGGGCATGAGGCAGCCATGGCTACGCCAGGCGCAGTGGTCCACGCTCCGGTGCCCACCCGATAGTGGGCGTTATAGGCGGACCAATTCTTGTTGGTCGAGTAGAACAGCACTGCGGTGTCTGTCGGCTCAGGGGTAGATGCACCGCTGCAAGGATCGGCATGACTAACCACGCTGCCATTCACCGCTGCAATCCCACCGTCCAATGCATAGTTGCTGGTGTTGTTGTTGTCCCAAACGCCGCTTCCGTTGTTGAACGCGGCCGTTGCCCCGGTTGAGCCGGCGGGGATGGTGTACGAGACCCAGCCAGTGCAAGCGGCGGTCATGGTGACGCCCGGTGCAGTTGTCCAGGCGCCGGTGCCCACCCGGTAGTGCATCTTGTAGTCACTCCAGCCCTTGGCTGTGGAGTAGTACACCTTGAGGGTGCTTGCCCCTGGTTCTGTTTGTCCGCCTGCTTTCGCGTTGATGTGCAACGCGACGGCGGCGTTTTGGCCGACAGTGGCCTGGAAAGTCCCGGATGCGTCCACGGTTACCACGTCACCCGCCGAGCAGCCTGTAGCTGTTGGCAGTCCCACAATCACGTTGCAGTAGCGGCCAGCGGGAAGGGAGCTCTGGAAGCTCCTGGTGATGGCATTGCCACGGTTGATCGCCACATAACCTTTGTCGCCACGACCAAAGGCGAGGGCATTCGAGCCGTTATCCCACTTGTTGACGATCGGCGCACCATAGCTTGTATTGCGGAAGCCCACCATGTTTTCGATGTTGGTCTGCGCATGCTTGCACGTCCAGCCATTCTGGCCGCACACGGGATCCATGACTTCCCCGTTCGAGGCAACCGCCGGTCCTGTCTCATTGTTGGAGAAGGAATAACCCGAATGGATCGAGGGAGATCCGTAGTTCCACGCCATGGTGAAGATCTGGGCAAGATCGTAGTTTGCCCCGTCCTTATAAGTGAGCGTTTCACCATTGCGCTCAGTGTCATGATTATCGACGAAGACCGCGGCGTTCTGTTGAGGAAGGAAACCGGCCCAGCTGGAGCCAATGCCACTACCTGTGATCAGCCAGTTGATGTTCCCGCCGTTGAAGGCCTCTTTAAGTTTGCGGGCGAAGGCAAACTCGTGGATATCACCGTTGCCGGTGTATTCCTCCGGCTGGATCGGTTCGTTGGCCCGGATAACTTCCTGAACCACATAGAGCCTTGCGCGGTCGTTGACCTTGGCAAGAATTCCTTGCATGTCGCTGGCCGCAATATGCTTGACTGCGTCAATCCGGAACCCGTCAACTCCCAGGCCCACAAGGTCATTGAGGTACCCGGCGATTCTGCCCTGAACGTAGGGGGAGGACGTGTTGAGGTCCGAGAGGTTGACCAAATTGCACTCCTGAACTTCCCAGCGGTTCTGGTAGTTCGTGATGTCCCTGCGGCACGAGTGAAAGTCCTGTCCCTGATAGTTTCCGGGATAGTCGTAGTGCTGGAACATGGTTCCTGCCCAACCCGTTCCGCCCGCGCTCTTCCCGGACATGTGGTTGATCACGGCATCCGCAATCACTTTCACACCCGCAGTGTGGCAGGTGTCCACCATCTGCTTGAACTCGGCACGCGTGCCCAGCCGCGACTCAACCTTGTAGCTGACGGGCTGGTAGTGAGTCCACCATTCCGGTCCTTGCACGTGTTCCTGCGGGGGAGATGTCTGCACGTATCCATATCCGGCCGGGCCGAGGTTCTCGGTACATTCGCGGGCTATTGCGTTCCATGTCCAGGAGAACATCACCGCGGTGGCGTCTTTGGGTCCGGGAGCTGCGGCTTGGGCCGGTGGAGCTGCGGCTGTAGAGGAAAAGAGGGTACCGAAGAAGGCCAGGAGGACCATAGTGGCTAAGAACTGAAAACGCTTCCTTTTGACGGGAAAGTGGACTGCGACGTCCTCGTCGTGTGCTGGCATAGAGGTGAAGTCTCCTCAAAAAGGGGCCGCTACAGGCCGGGAGTCCTGGCAGTGGTCGACGCCGCCCATGTGGAACGGGCAGCCGCGTCACGATGACGGCTACCCATCAAGGTAGGCGGAGTTCGGCCGATAAACAAGAGCAAATTAGCAAAAACTGGAAGCGCTTGCAGATCGGAGAAAGCAAGCCTCTAGCCACAAAAAAGCTCGCGTGCGGAAGGGCTGTCTTTGGCGGCTCAAAGCGGAGGAACGAGGACGACGGGCGAGTTAGAGCTGAACTGTCGGCTCTGAAGATGAGGGAGCTGCCGAAGTTGCCGGAGGCGTCGGATGTTCGACGACGGGCTGGTACCGACGCGCGGCGGGCTCCCATAGTGTGTGCCAGCGGTCCAAGGCTGATTCGCTGGAGGTTGGGGTTCCTGAATGGTCCGGGGCTGCATTCATTGTGTCTCCGAAGTTAATTTGGACTCAAAATTTAGTGCCTGAAGTATTATGTGACCTGAGCTACAGAGAGGTCAAGACCCAATGAGCGCCCCTTCCTCCTCGCCGACGCCGCAGATGCTTCGGCGGGCAAGCCTCAGATCGGTCTTGGACTTCATGCGGGCCTCTACCATCGTGACAATCTCGGATGTCATGGAGGGGACGGGGCTAGCGCGGGCAACTGCAATCTCTGTATGCGAAGAGATCATGGACCGGGGCTGGATTACGGAGCTTGAAAACCAACGCGAATTTGGTGAGTACCTCAAAGGGCGTCCCGCCCGACGGTTCGTTCTGAACCAGGACGCAGGGTACGTTGTTGGTCTGGATGTGGGAGTCTCCAAGGTCACCGCAGTGGTGTCCAACCTTCGTGGGGAAATCGTGGGCAGGGCGAGCCAGCAGTTCCGTGGAGTTCAGATCACGGCTGATGACAGCATTCCGGGCTCTGATATCAGTCCCCGCGAGCGTGTATCTGCCATTGACAGTACGGCGTGTGATGCCCTCGCCCGAGCTGGCGTTCCCCCCGATGCGGTCCTCGCAGTCAGTGCCGGAATCGCGGCCCCGGTGGGCCGTAACGGCGATGTTTTGGTGACTCAACCCTTCTGGGCTCTTCTCGACGTTGGCTTGAAATCGGCGCTGAAGGATCTTCACGGGTGGACGGTGCTGCTGGCAAACGACGGAAACCTGGCGGCCCTGGGCGAGCGTTGGCGCGGTTCAGCAGTGGGGGTGGACGACGTGGTGGTTATCCTCGCCAGTGAGCGCTTTGGTTCCGGAGTGATCGACGACGGCCGGCTTCTGCATGGTTGTGGCGGAGGCGCCGGCGAGCTGGCATTCCTCAAACAGGTTGAGGGGGTGGGGGACACCTTTGGGATTGCCTTGATGGCACGCACTTGGGCTGCGCAGGCCCTCACTGGAAGTGACGAAACGATACTCCGTGAATATCCTCCAGAGGCCATCGAAGCTGAAAACGTCTTCGCCGCCGCACTCGAAGGTGACGCCGTGGCACGGCGGATTCTGGAGCGGCTCGCCGATCGCATGGCAAGGGTCATCGGGGCCGTCGCTACCATTCACAACCCGGAGCTTGTGGTGATAGGTGGCGCAGTTGCCAAGTCAGCAGGCGGGCTCCTGGACCCAATCGCTGAGCAACTGCCCCTATTCACCGCGACCCCTCCGCGCCTGGCGGTTTCACCCTTGGGCGACTCTGTGGTGACCATGGGTGCGGTCAGAAGTGCGCTGGATTTCGTGGAAAAGGAAACCCTGGATATCGAGCTACACCACAGTTAGGTCAGCAGCTCTGAAAGTTTCGGGTGCAGGTGCTCACTTTCAACGGCGGTACGGGCCTGTGCCGCGGCCGCCGTCAGGGCATCGTCAATGGTGGCACCGCGGAGTGTCGCGGCCAGGAAACCTGTCATAAAGGCGTCGCCGGCACCATTGGTGTCAACAACATCGGCGGGAAGAGCGCTGACCTCGTGCCGTGCCCCGGAAGACTCCAGCGCGATGGCGCCGTCTGCCCCGCGGGTGCAAACAGCCAAGCGGGGGCCGCGTTCCAAGCAGGAGCGCATAAGGTCCCATGGGTCGTCTGCGCTGTCATCGCTCATGAACACCGTAGTGGCAGCGCGAAGGAATGGCTCATGGAATTCTGACGATCCGTCGTAGTCGTGCAGGTCCGCCCAAATGGGCGTCTGCTGAGCGTCCAGGCGTTGCAGTAGGAGCGCACCAAGTTCGCTGAGGTCAATGACGGCGACGTCGGCGGCAGCCACCGCTTCAGCCGCGATGCTGAGTTCGTGCTCGGTGGGCGTGGACGGAACTGCAAGGTACAGCGATACCCGCTTGCCGTCGTCTGACATCAAGTTGAGGTGGCGTTCGGTCTGCTCGGATGCCAAAGGTTCGACGGCGACCCCGGCTGCCGTAAGGGCGCTGCGGATCCGCTGGCCCTCGGCATCAGTTCCAAGAGGCGCACACAATCGCACATTGACGCCGAGGCCCGCCAGATGCAGGGCCTTGCCGGCGGAGGTCCCTCCGATGGTGTGCCACGAACGGCGGGCGAACTGCATGTGGGGGACAGGCTCCGGAAGGTGATCCAGGAGGATGAGCTGGTTCCAGGATGCGGGGCCACAGACAGCTACAGAGTGAGGCGCAGACATGGCCATATCCAATCACTCCTTCGATGCTTTGGTACAGGACTGCCGCAGTAATGGCCGTCTGCGAAAGGCCGGGCCATCTTTTCGTCTCGGCAACAGCATCTATATCCTTAAGTGATGAGTGACGTAGCGCGTTCCACTATCGCCTTCGAAGGGCACTTCGCACGCGAGCTCCCGGAGCTGGCTATCGCCTGGCGTGCGGAGGAGGCTCCTGATCCGCAGCTTCTGGTGCTCAACCAGCCACTCGCCGTCGAGCTTGGTTTTGATCCTGATCTTCTCCGGAGCCCGGAGGGCGTACGGCTGCTGATCGGCAATGCCCTGCCGGAAGAAGCAACTCCGGTGGCGCAGGGCTACGCCGGTCACCAGTTCGGCTGGTATTCCCCGCGCTTGGGGGATGGGCGGGCCCTCTTGCTGGGTGAGATTGCCGGTGCTGATGGGAAGCTTCGCGACGTCCACCTCAAGGGTTCGGGACGCACGCCCTTTGCCAGAAATGGTGATGGTCAGGCGGCGATTGGTCCCATGATGCGCGAGTACATCGTGAGTGAGTCGATGCACGCCCTGAACATTCCCACTACGCGGTCCCTCGCGGTTGTGGCCACAGGGCGTCAGGTTCAACGCGAGACTCTGCTGCCTGGCGCCGTTCTTACCCGTGTGGCCAGCAGTCACCTGCGGGTGGGCAGTTTCCAATACGCCAGGGCATCCAATGATATGGATCTGCTCCGGCGGCTTGCTGATCATGCGATCGAACGTCACCACCCGTCGTCGGCAGATGAAGCCAACCGCTACCTGGCATTCTTCACGGGCGTCATTTCAGTGCAGGCGAAACTTGTGGCGCAGTGGATGCTGGTCGGATTCGTGCACGGTGTCATGAATACCGACAACATGACGGTGTCCGGTGAAACTATCGACTACGGTCCGTGCGCCTTCATGGAGGGCTTCGATCCCGGCGCGGTGTACAGCTCCATCGATGAAATGGGACGCTACGCCTACCGCAACCAGCCGCTGGTGGCGGAGTGGAACCTTGCACGTTTCGCCGAATCGATTGCGCCCCTGATCCACGAGGATGAGGAGCAGGCGGTGCACCTTGCTGTTGAGGCGCTGAATGGATTCCGCAAGGAGTACAGCGCTACGTGGTTTAGCGGTATGAAGGCCAAGCTTGGGCTGCCTGAGGAGATTGACGACGACGTGGCCTCACCTTTGGTGGATGACGTCCTTCAGCTGATTCAGGAGACTCGCGCGGACTACACCTCGTTCTTCCGGAGCCTCGGAAATGCAGCCCGCGGGGAGGCCGAGCCCGCACGCCGGCAGATCCTGGATCTGGCCGCCTTCGATGCCTGGTTGGATCGGTGGCGGGCAGTCAGCCCGGACGCCGATGCGATGGACCGGGTCAACCCGATCTATATTCCTCGGAACCACTTGGTGGAAGAAGCCCTTGCTGCCGCAACCGAGGGGGACACGGGTCCTACGGAGCGCTTGCTTGAGGCCTTATCCCACCCGTTCAGGGAACGCCCGGGCTTGGAGAAATACGCCGAGCCTGCCCCGGAAAGCTTCGGCCCCTACCGGACGTTCTGCGGAACTTAGGAACGCGGCACGTAAGAAAAGCAAAGGGCAAGCGACCCGAACGGCGTCGCTTGCCCTTGACTTGTTGCTCTCGTGGCCTAGCTCCAGACGGCCCGAACCACCATGTCTGCACCTGCAGCCAAATGGTGGCCGGTGTGGCCTGCATCGAGAACGCACACGTCCTCTGATTCAGGAGCGCCAGTTGATACGAGGCACTCTGCGGCCCTGAAACTCAAAAGATCCACGGGGAGGCTGTCGCCTATTTGAAGTTCACTCATGATGCCCTTTTTTGCTCGTCCGGGCGTCACTGTAAGTGTCTATAGCCCGGTGTTGTCGTTGGAGCGATTTTCTCCTTGGGACGCCGGACTTCATCAGCGGATAACTCCATACTGCTTGATAGACGGGCTTTCGTCTACGCGGGATTACCTAACACTTAGTTGAAGTTTGCATGGCGGACGATTGCGAGGAGCTCCTCGCGGAGGTCCTCGGAGTCCAGGTTGATGGCTGCGAGCACATTGTTTTCTTGGCGGTGGGACTGCTCCAGCAGCGTCAGGCCCAGGTCGGTAATGGATATCAGCTGGCTGCGTCGGTCGAATCGATTGGGTTCACGGCGGATGAAGCCTCGCGATTCCAGCCTGGATAGCAACGGGCCCATGGTTTGGGCTTGCACACGGACGCTTCTTGCCAGGTCTCCAGGCGTGATGGGCCCCGCCGTTGCAACGGCATCAAGTGTCAGGACCGCCGGATAGGTCAGCCCCAGCGGACGCAGCTTGTCGTTCCATGCCAGCTCCACGAGCCGCGCCGCCGTGGACAGCAGTCGGCTGGTTGGCCATAGTTCCATATCAGGCATTCAGGCACCCCCACGCTTTCCAAAATAGTCAGCTTACTTACTAGGCTACATCAGGCCTACAGCGTTCAAAGCTGACCGCCGGTCAGGGACCGGCTCGCGAATAGGGGCACGACGGCGGAACCCGCCTTTGGGGGTAAAGGTTCCGCTCTACCTATCCTTCACATTCGGTGCAGTACTTATGCCCGTTGGTCTCCCGCGCGAGTTGGCTGCGGTGGTGGACCAGGAAGCAGGACATGCACGTGAACTCGTCGTTCTGGATGGGGACGATCTCAACCTGGAGTTCTTCGCTGGAAAGGTCAGCGCCGGGAAGTTCGAAGGCGTCAGCCAGCTCCCCTTCGTCCAAGTCGATCGTGTCCGTGCGTGCAGCACCCTTGGCCGGTGCCAGCTCTGCCAGAGGCAAAGCCTGTTCCTCTTCGGGCAGGGCCCGCGGTGCGTCGTAATCGGTGGCCATAGTGGTGAACCCCCTTGTAAAAGTGCCTGTTTGGTTATGTGCGCACTTTGTAACTCCGGAGGTTTGCACTGTATTCCCGCCCAGTCTCCTTACGTGACTCTGCGAGAGTGACACTTCGTGACCTGACGTTTCCGACGTGGTGCCTGTGTGCATACTAAAGGCGTCTGAAACTTGTTGGTGGAGCTTAGGGGGAGCAATGAATAAGTGGGCCTGGATCTTGGTACTTACGGTAACGGCATTTCTTGTGTTCGTTCTGCCGTACATCATGGCAGCGTTTGGTGCTGCCCCGAATGGAACCGAAACTCTCCTGCTGGTCCTCCTACTCTGGGTCGCCACTTGGATGGTAAGCCGTAGGCGAGCTCGAGAGAGTGCAACAACTAGATAAGACTCGAAGTTGACCAAAGACAAGAAGGACCGCGCAGAATTGGCGCGGTCCTTCTTGTGTTTCATGGAATCTAGCTGAGCGTCGACGCTTGCGTTCGCAAACTGAGGTTCTCTGGGAACGCGGGCTCGTATTCACAGAACGATCTTGACGGCCAGAGTCTTTCCGCGTCATGGAAGACGTTGCCAAAACAGCGGTGGACACCAGCCAAGCTGGTGTCCACCGCTCCCTTTTAGGGAATGTTGTGCCAGAACCAGCGGGTCATGGTGATTAGGCAGCCGGGGCCATAGACTCAAAGTGTGAAGTTCGAGGTTATGGCCCTCTAACCCGCACCAAAGACCGCACCGTGCTGAACAAGGACCCGACTGCTATCGGGTCCATTGTTCATTAACGGCGGAGCGCGCCAACCCGTTTTGTTTAGGCCTTCCAGGTCAGGAAAGGTCGAACGCCGAACGTCCCGCGCCTCGCTCAGCGCCGTGCACCTGCAGGGCGTGGCGCATGGCCTGGCGGTTGTCTTCTGCGAGTTCAGATTGGCCGGCGACTCGGTAGAGGTCCGCTGCCCACTGAAATTCATCGGCAGCGGCGCGGAAACGGGCTTCGTCGAAAAGCCGCCTGCCGATGTGGTGACGGACGTAGGCTTCCTCTTCCGCCGACCGGACTGTTCGGAGGGCTTTTTCATGGAGCACTGCGGCTTCGTGCCACCGGTACTGACGCTGATTGATCTGGGCAAGGACCAGCAATAATTCCCGGCGGTCAGGTGTGTGGGGGAGTAGTTTGAAGCCTTCGTCCAAGGCCTCGGTGTCCCGGCCAAGTAGGGCAAGGTACCTAATGCGTTCCACGGGAGGACACTCGCCTGCTAACGCAGCTTCCAGGGCTTGACGGTCGATCACCACGTCACGAAACGTGGCAGGATCAGTACGCCAAAGACTTGCAGTATCTTCCACCGTGATGTGCCCCCCATAGGCTTGTTACGGAGCCAACTGAGTCGCAGCACTGTCAATGGCAGGCTGCCGGAACCTCCATGATCTCATGAACGGATGGGCCCGCAAGTTCGCCTCAGAACCCGCTGGCATCAGTGGAGTTGGCTGTCCGGAGGAGTAGCCCGCCAGGAGTGAAAAGGGACGGTTAGCCCCGCGCGTGTTGGTGCGCAGGTGAACGGTCCGGCGAGTGCCACCAGGTCAGGCGCCAACGGCACAACACGGACTAATTGGAGGTCGTTGCTGCCCGAGCCGGCCCGGATGGTTAGGGCGTCGCCCGAGCGGCTGATCCGAATGCGGACCCGCCCGCCGTTCCAGTCCGGGACAGGCGCCAAGGACCAGTCCGAGAAGCGGTCCGTCACCACCGCGCCCACTTGAGCGACGCCGTCGGCGTATTCCACACCGGCCTTGATCCAATGCTCGGCGCTGATCCGGACGAAGATGCCGGCTTGGTCGAACTGTCGGGAGAAGGCGGCCGTGAACTCAACCTCCATTGCGCTGTCCTGCGGGAAGGGCGCCAGCAGCGCGTGTTCGGTGTCGTGGATGAATCCGTAGGACGTGACGCGCCAGGCGTCGCTGCTTTCGGCTGCAGTCACCAGAAGGTCACCTGCCTGCTCGACGACGGCGGCCGGCTGGTTGGTCCATTCGCCGCGGCTCCAGGGAATGTCAGTTGGCACAGGGCTCCTTGATGTTCATTAATGGGTAGGTTTTTCGCGGAACACAACGGCCTTCGGCTGGGACTAACCTAGCTGACTCGCTTTGTTTAGACGTCGCTGAATACGGACTCCAGCCCCTGACCATATGCTTCTGATTGTGCGCACGGCAAGGATGCCAGTGGATAATGCGGTCATCAGGGCGGCGGCGCATGCAGCGACGATTATCACTCCAATGAGGTGAACAACCAAGACAGCCAACATCACTACAGTATGTGCGTCGATAGCTTCCATGCTTCATTTCTGTGCTTTAGGGGGTTGTCCCGCCAGGGGTGGTGGGTCCCGGTCCAACAAGTTGAGCTCTCAGCCGGACCGGGATGCCCTTGTCGGTGAACTCTTTGTCCATGCCTTCCTGCGCGGTGGCGTACTGGCCGTTTTGGACCGCGTAGGTCTGGAACTCCCAGTTGTAGACGCTTGACCAGAGCTGTCCGTGGTCGTTCAGGTATCGACCGTTGTCCTGCAGCCTGGCCACGCCGTACCAGGCGTTGCCGCCGTCAAGACCGATGGCCTTAATCCCTTCATCGGAGATGGAGTAGGCGAGCCAGCCTTCGGCGCAGCCGAGGACGGTGTAGTACTGCTGTTCATTGGTCGGGATGGGTTTGATGGCCCTGACTTGATCAGCACGTTGGATGTCAATGTTGTCCACGGTGCAGGAGCCTGCGGCGGGGCCGGGAGGAGCTGCAATGGTGGGCGGCACAATGGTGGGGGCGGGAATCGGCGGGGCTACCGGCGCGGTTGTGGCCACGGCCGGGATGGTGGGCGTCGGCAATTGGGTAGCCTCCGCCGTCGGGATTGCCGTTGCCGTTGCCTTTGGGGTTGTCGTTGGCGAGGGTGAAGGCGTGGCCGTCGGCGTAGCCGTCACAGTGGGGGTATCGGTGGTGGCAGGTGCTGGCGCAGACTGGGGTGCCAGGTTCCCTGCTACAACGACTGCCCCGACGACGGCCGCCGCAGCGAGGACCACACCTGCGGTGCCTACCCACCCCGATCGCCGACGCTTGTGCTCGGCGAGAGACACGACGTTGGGATCGTCGGAGAAGACATGAGACCGTCCCGTCAGGACACCCGGGGTGGTGCCTGGTTCGGGGACGTGGGGTTTTGAGTTTTTCATGAGTTGTTCGATGCGGTCCATGGTTAGACTTCCCGTTCTGTCATGAGGTATGTCGGTGCGGCTTTCGCAAAGGCCTTGCGGGCCCGGTGAAGCCTGACGGCTGCAGCCGATGGGGAACACCCCAGGCTCTCGGCCAATTGGGCTGTAGTGAGGTCGTCCCAGTAGGAGAGCATCAGGATTTCGCGGTCCTTGTCCTTCAGCTTTGAGAGAATGTCGGCAACGTTAGCCTGTTGGTCATCCTCGCCTTCGGATGCCCTGTTGCGGGCTTCTTCGGCGAGGCGCTCCATAAGCTGTTCGCGCCGTCGCCGGCCTTTGTATTCGTTGCCCAGCACGTTCCGGGCTGTGGATATCAGCCACCCGATGCCCGGCGGTTCGGCAGGCATTTTTTCCCATACGATCCGGAACACATCATTAGCCAGCTCCTCGGCCCGTTCCCGGTCGTTGATCCGATACGCGATGTATTGGTAGATGCGGCTGAAGTGTTCAGCATGAAGAGCACTCAGTTCCTGCTCTCTAGTAGCCAACATCTTTATTTCTTCCCCCGGGCTAGCGCTTGATGATTCAAACACTTAGTTTCCCGGAGACGGCTGTTTCTTACACAACTGCCGAAAACTTAAATGGAGATACCCGGCAGGCCTCCTGCTGGGCTTGCCGGGTATCTGGAGCGTTTGGTGGTTAGGCAGCGTAGCGGAGACTGGTCAGCAATGCCCGAAGCTTGACGTATTGATCAGTTTTCATCCACGCTTCAGCGGTTTCAGGCGTCATGGACGCGTCGATCTCGGCAACCGCGGTTGCTGCCCCGTTCGGCATGATCATGAAGCTGTTCACGGAAGGGCTGTCGGGACCCTCTGTCATGAAGTACTCGGCCACAACCCCCATGTAGTAGCGGACCGGAAATTCAGGGAAGCCGGCATAGTCATCCCTTATGAAAGCGAAGTGCGAGGCACCGTTACGACTGTCGAATGCACTGAGTTCCTGTGAGTCGAGGATGGTGCGGTTGACCGGCCCGGCGACCAGACCGCCGGTGCCTCCGCTGGTGATGTGAGCAAGTTTGTCACCGTTGTTGTCGAAGATAATGGCAGCCAGTGAGTTCTCCTTTCCACCGGGATGATTTGCTTCTTCGTTGTACGGTTCCTGCTCCACCTGTACAGTCCAGCCGGCGGGCACATCGAAGGAGATGTGGCCGTCCGGGAAGGTAAACGTGCCGTTCCCGTAGTCGGGCGAGACGTGCGGGGTTGAGGGGACGACGGGGGTAATCGGCGCCTCTACGATAACTGTCGGTGGGGTGGTCACGGGAGACGAGGGGACCGTGGGCACTACAGGGACAAGGGGTGCTGCCGGCACTGAAACCGGTGTTGGCCGTGGGGAAGTTCCAATAATCGGGATCACTGCCGAAGGTGTCGGAACATTGGGCAGGGAGTCGTCAGCCGGCGTGAGGGCGCTGGTTGCAGGGGAGGGAAGCCCCTCCTCTTCCATGGGAGCAGGAGATGGCGGGGTGAGGGTCGAGATTTCCTCTGAAACTGTAGCCGTGGTTGATGTCCCTGCCACGGTTGGTGCCGACGTACACGCGGTGAGAGCAAGTGCAAGTGCAAGCGATGTGAGAATGGCGTACTTCGCGTAGTCGGATCGGTGGTACTTCATGGCTGGGTTCCTTCCCCCTTAGTCGAGCCGGGCAGATCAGCCCACTCACACATGTTGTTTCCGGGTAGGAACGAATACTTACAACGGCTCCCAAAATCTTTTCAGAACATGCTTCGTTTCCATCTGGAAGGGTGCCACTCAGTCGCTTCTGTGAATCGTGAGAACATCATTGAGTGACCGACAGTACTTCGCTTGAACTGCCGCCCCTCTACGAGTCCCTGACCTGGCTTACGCCGCTTTCCGAGGAACGTGCTGCACACCTTGTGGCGTTCCTGTCCGACCCGGCGCCGGTTGAGGTTCTGGACATGGGGTGCGGGTGGGGTGAACTACTACTTCGGGTTTTGACGTCGGCCCCGCAGGCACGGGGACGCGGAGTGGACAGTGCTTCCGCGTTCATCGACCGAGCGAGGCAACAAGCATTGACTCGTGGGCTGCTCGACAGAGCGACGCTTGATTCGATGCCTGGGCTGGAAGCCCAGGATCGCCCCGCAGACGCTGTCATCTGCATCGGCGCGAGCCAGATCTGGGGGCCGCCGGTAGAGGACGCGCAGCCGCTCGACTACGCCGCAGCCCTGCGTGCCCTTCGAGCCCTGGTGCTTCCCGGCGGCCGACTCGTCTACGGTGAGGCGATCTGGTCAGCAACACCTCATCCGGCTGCTATCGCCCCTCTGGCTGGACGTGATGACGAGTACCTGACACAAGATGCGTTACGCGAGCAGATCCGCGCCGCTGGCTTCGAAGTGGTGGACGACGACCAGGCAAGCGTTCAGGAGTGGGACGTCTTCGAAGCCGGGTATCGCGACAGGTTTAACCGTTGGCTCGAAGCACATGATGCCGACCATCCCGCCGCAGAGCAGGTCCGTCGGCAATATGAGGAACAGCGCGCTGCATATGAAGAGGGCTACCGAGGCGTACTCGGGATGGCATATTTCTGCCTAAAGGGGTAGGAGTTCACTGCGACTCACCGTCATCTGACGCACAGACATGCTGGCGTTCCACCAGGGGCTCGCTCGCCGAGGTACCTCCCTTGTTATCTGCACCATGTAGACGCTCCTCTGCGCCCATATCCCTACCGATCCTTTCGGAGTGCATCGTCCGGAACGATGTAGGAGCTGGAGTAGTGAACCCATTGGTCCCTGCGTCCCTCCCTGAAAAGGCGGTCTGCAACCATCCGACACTCCTGCCAGTCCTTCCGGGAGTCCTGCGGCCCGTAACCGACAGCTTGATCGAGTTGATCCAACGTCACCAGCCGTGTGACTCCCGGCGCAGTCGCTAATTCGTACGTGAAGGTTCCTTTGAGGGAGAACCATCTACTACGGACGGGAGTTTCGATCAGACGGAAGTAAGTGCCTCCATTGGCGAACATGGCAGCAGCCGCACTCTCGTTCGATTCCGGCTCAGCATTGATGAAATCCGTGAACTTCTGGAGAAGTTCTTCGTACTCGGCGTTGAGGACTTCATCCACTGCTCCGTCCTTCTGCACGTACCGGTCACGCAGGCTTCCGCTTCCGCCCTTCATTGACGAGCGGAGCCACAGGCGAACTTCCTCCACAGACTCTTCCGATGGTTCGGTCTGAAGCGCTCTGGCAAGGGATTCGTAGTTGAGCGCCACGACAGAGAGGTTCATGTGTCTTAGCAGGGACGCAAACCGCATCATGTCGGCTGCCAGCACTTCAGTGTCCGTTTTCATCAGGTTCTTTCGCGGGGTAGGGGTAAAGCGAACCACGGGAGGACGTCGCCTTCACGGTATCCCGGCTGAGGAAGCCGATCCCATCTCGGGAGCCCCAGAAGCCGCCGTAAGCCGGTGGTCTATCGGGCGCTTCAAGCGCCCGGTTACGGATCGGCTGTGACTTTCAGCAGTAAATGGCGGCGTTTTAGCAGCGCTATTTGGCGTATTGGGTAGTCCGCAAGGGGATCCCCATGCGGGCGCTGGCGGGCCTGGCGGACGACCGGCTTTCGGACGCTGAAATCAACTCAACCCGATCATCGGTTCTTGACTTTCCGCAACAGAAATCGATAGTTTTCCAATATGGAAAATGAAAACGGGGGAACTGAGGAAACCGCAGCTCGCAAAGCCCTTGAAATGCTCCGGCGGGACACATCGAGGGCCACCCAGAGGGCTCGTGCTCCATTCTGGTACCGCTTCGGGTTTGCACTGGCGGTGGTTGCATTTATCCGGGCTTTCGGATTGGAAGGTAGCGCGTTCATCCTGGTTATCTCCATCAGCGCCGCAGCTGCGGTAGGACTAGGCCTTATCCGCCCCTGGGTGACCAAGACCCAAGCCGATCCCTGGGCCGACAGCCTGGCCCTTCGATGGGGGCTGCTCCAAACGGCAGCCGTACTCGTATTCGGGGCAGCCGGCATCCTCCTCTTCACCGTCACAAAAGAGGAATGGGTACTCTGGCTCGGATCCGTCCTCGCAGGGGCCGCATGCCTTTGGTCAAGCGCCCGAATGGAGAATGCACTCGCCACTTCGATCCGCGAGAACCGGTAATGCCTGCCCAAGAATCTCCGCTGCCAGCCTCGGACGACGTAATTCACAGCCCATACCGCCTGCGAATCTGCAGCCTCCTGCACCGGCTCGGCGACACCGAATACCAATTCCTGCGTGACAGCCTGGACATAAGCCCCTCAGTTCTCAGCAAACACCTCAAACGGCTAGAGGAAGCCGGCTACATACAACTCTCCTCTCGCACGGTCAACACCCGCCCACACGGCTGGGCCTCGCTGACGGAGACGGGCCGAAAAGCCTTCCTCTCCCATGTGGCATATCTTGAACAGATCATTCGCGACGCAGAAACCTAGCAATGGCCCATGCACTGATGGCGCTGCGCAATAATGCGTCCGGTCAAGGATCCCTCACCGGACGCCCCCTGAGCGGCCGGGCGCCGCTGGAGGAGAGCGTTTAGGCGGAGTGCCTGTGGCCGTGGTCGACAGACAGATTGTACTGAGTCTTCGGGCTAGGCTAAGCGAATGGACCCGGGGGCAAGCAAGGATGGCAACAAGTATGCATGGCAATCCTGGCCAGCGGATTCCCTTGAGGGCATGCCGCCGAAACGAAGACGACTGGCTGTCTGGGGTCTCTGGTGGTTCCTCCTTTTAGGAGTGCTGCTCGGTAGTGTCCTGGATTCAGCAAACGTGCCGCAATCTTGGCGCACGTTATTGGCCGTTGCGGCGTTGGCTGCTGTCTTCGGCCCTTTGATCCGTGGGGCAGTGCTTGAAACCCGCAAGCTACGCGCTGAAGGTATCGATCTACCGTCCTATCCGGTCACCCGCAAGACACTGATATCGATGGCCGTCATCACAGCTGTTCTCTGGGTCGGTTTCGCCTACGTCGTCTCCATTGGAAGACCAGTGTTTCCCCTCCTGCCGATCGTCGGAACGCTTTGGCTCGCCTATCAACTCCTCCGAATGCGATCCGAGCGTCGTTGAGGGAGATTGGCCTCGAATCTTCGGTTTCTGAATACATCGAGCACAGTTGGCGACGGGCAGTCACAGTTCCCAACACCTTTGGGCCACTGTCGGGAGCCGTTACAGGCGCTGCTGGCGGAGCAATGGTGGTGTCATTTTCAGAAGCTGCCTGCACTGAATGTCAGTAGTCGTCCGCACTGCGAACTTGTGCCGCTGGAGGATCCCTGACCGGGCGCTTTGACGCGTTCGGTCAGGGATCCCTCACCGGACAGTAGCTAGCTTCTTGTCTAAGGCAGGTTTGGCCTCTCAAGAAGTTGAGGGATTCCTTGCTCCGCCATGCGTTTCCTCCCACACGAAACTGAATCACTGCTTTCCTACTTCCCGGTCGTCTGCCTGGCTCGAAAAATAGAGAAATCGCTATGGTCAAGCCAAGCTATGCTCGGGACCAAGACTGATAACTGAGAAACGGCTGAAAGCGAACACAATGAAGCCTTGGGTTCTTCACTCGCAGGAGAAACGCTCCAGGATTTACTGGTCGATTCAGATTACCGTGGGCGTCGTTACAATGATTGGGATACCGATTCTCCTGCTGAGGGAGCCGACAGTGGATCATGTCATGATTTCTGTAGCCGTCGCCCTTATCGGCATCGTGGCGATGGTATTCAGCATAAGAGAGCTCAGGAAACTCCCAAGTGAATACCGGCACGTGGAAGAGGGGAAAGACAACCCTACTGGCCGGGCTTGAGGTAACGTGGCCGCCTGCCGGTAGGTTAGTGCGAAATACCCTCGCGTGGCGGAAGAAACCGCGGGATGCCACATAGGTCTAAGGAAATTCATGCACCTGTTCTATCTAGCCATCGCGATACTTTGCGCACTCCTCATCGTGGTTCTCCTTCTAGGTGCAGTAGTTAGACTGAAAAAAGAAAAGCTAACGATTGCCCGCCGAGAGTATTGGCTGATCATAGCTGCCGCCCTCGTAGGTCTTGGATGCATGGTGTTGTTTGCAGTCAGTAGCTAAACTGACTCGGCCAAGTTACAAGTGCTTTCACCCCCTGGCGGTCCCAGTAGCCGGCGCGGGGCGCACGTCCATCGAAAGGATGGGGGCTTCCGAGGATGCTCATCCTGTTTAGATCCCTGACAGTAGAACCCTGCAGAGGCCGTGCCCCTTGTCCGTAAGCCGATCCCCTTGCGGACTAACCCATGCGCCAAATAGCGATGTGAAAACACCGCCATTTACCACTGAAAGTCACAGATCCCGTACCTTTGGATGAATGGGGGAGTGTCCCGTCGTGAGCGTTCCGGTTCTAAGGAAGTGGGACGACCGCAGGCGAACTGCGTCGGCAAGTTGCAGAGCAGGAATGGTTGGGCACTTGTCGGTTCCGCCCCGTCCCGGCTGCTAAGGCAGTCCCCTCATTCTTACTCCTTTGTCGACTCCTGACTCTCGTCAGGTCCGGAACCCCTCCTCTTCCCCAACCACTCCTCGCGATACTTATCAGTTTCCCGTGCGCTCTTATTTCCGGCACGGACTCCGATCCATGTCCCCAAGCCTGTTCCTGAAGCAACGATCGCGCCGAGAGCCCATTCCCAACCGGCCACTACACCCACTAGGACTGCGATTAAGACGGCGCTCCCGACACTCAAAAGGATCTTTTTACTTTGGTTGGTCAAAACGAAACAGCGCTCCTATACCGTCGAAAGTCTTTCCAGGACCTCCCAGAAACCGATACATGCCAGCATGCCGCAACGTCACCTTTCCTGTTACCCCACGGCTGAAAGCTCCGATCAACAGGTAGGCCGTCCCATATCCGGGTAGCAGCTTTATCGGCGGCACTTGGGTCAACCAAACAGCAGCACTGCCGTCGAGACGACCATGATGGACACGCCGGCAAAGGTCCACGGGCGGCGGGCACAAGTGGCTTTGCGTCCCCCAATGTCATGAAGCGCACTCTACCGGCTTCGATGCTGTGCCCCTCGAAACCCTAGCCATGGACGAAATCTCGATTCCAAGGACGAGGTGTCCGGTAAAGGATCCCGTTCCGGGCGGTCTACCGCTTCTCACCTTTCTGACTACGCAGAGTGTTGATCGCCCTAACGAAGATGTAAATCGAAAACGCCAGAAGTAGGGCATACGCTACCGTTCGCCAAGATGTGCCGTTGTCAGCGATATCGGTTGCCGCCAGCACCAGCCACAGCACGATCCCCAACCCGGCGTAGACGGTCGAAAAGCGGGGTGCTTCCATTCTTTTCACTTTGTCCCCCGTAATGCCTTGTGATGGCTATATCGATTCACCCAGTCGGTTTTGGTTCAAAGCCTATTCCTGTAAGTCAAGGAGCAGGCGGCGCGCCTCAGGCTCTTTGCATTGTTGGACTGCATCGCGCGGCCCGATGAAGGATCCCTTACCGGGCGCTTTGAAGTGTTCGGAGAGCCGCCGGCTTACGGGACGAGGTGCGGGCAGCTCTCCCGAACCGACAATCGGGGAGCGGTGGCTTCTTTCGCGTCCTGGAGCACCGCTCAACAACCAAGCGTCGGGGTCAACCCTGATCTTTGGTGTTGACGTTCTCTTCGTATCGAAAATCGCGTTGAAGGTTCTTGATCATCTTCCTGGTCAAGAGCCAGACGAGGACGACTGCGATCGGAGCGAGTGCCGCCCACCATAGACGTTCAACCGTAGGGTCCTGAAAGGCGAGAAAAATGATGAAGATAGCACCACCCGTGAACGCGAGAGCCTGACCGGTCCAAAGAATGGTGCCTCGTCTTACTGTCGGATGAACCCATTCATTCGTCCGTCCCTTGGATCGATGGTCCATATATCCCCCTTTGTCCAGACCTTACGGAATAAGGACTTCAGCGTATGGCCGCTGTGGCCCGTTTTGTAAGGGCAGGTATAAGAACACGGCTAGGATCTGTTCTCGCCCGCGCCCTCGCCCAACAATCGCAGGCTAACCGGGCCGGTCAACGGATGAAGAACGAAGAGGACCTGGTGTCCTGGTAGTCGAGCGACCTCGGATGATCTTGAGGATCAGGAGAACGGTCACGATGGCGACGAAAACGATCCCCATGATCATGCGGGTCGTGGACAGCGGGGGCCAGAAGACTGTTCCGCAGATCAGATACAGCAGCCCAAATTGCCACCGCCACGGATCTTGATACCGCAACTCGCTCCTGAGGGGAAGAAGGCCATCCGAGTGTAAATCGCGAAACGCAAGATACTGCCCTATTTTTAGGATTCCCATAGAGGGATCCCTACCCGGGCACTGGTCACGAGATCGTTGGCAACCGTCCCGTAGAAGGTTCCTTCACCGATCGCAGTCGGCTTCTACATGGCAGGCCGACGCGAGGACGTCCAGTGCGGACTCCCCTGAGTTTGAGTGTGCTGATCCCGTGGATGGGTGGATGGATGGGTGGCGAAGCGGGCAGCGGCGCCGGGTGCCCGGCAGGCCCCGGGCACCCGCGGGGCGAACGGTAGAACTCGCCGTAATAGGTCCCGAGCCGGTCTCGATAGGCGGGATCGTCAGCGGTGGCATCATCGAGTTCTGGCGAATCCTTGATCTGGGACTTCGTGAGATCGACGTAGACCTTCTCGTCCGCGTCGTCGACACGCTGAATCGTGCCCGCCGGAAGAATTACCTTCCGGCCGAAGATCCACGGGCCGGTGTCGACCACGATGCTGCTTTCATCGACCGCGTTGCTGGCCTCGTCGACCTTGCCGATGTCGCCATCGGAGGCGTGAACGCGATAGCCCACGATGGTGCCGGACTCAGCTGCGCGAGCCGACGAATCACGGTAATTCCAGGCGTCCCACCGATCGAAGTCATCGGAGACATCCTGTTGCGATGACCGCCAGAATCCACCGATCCCTCAGCGGGCGAATTTCGGTCGTCGTGACCGAATGTGCCCTTTGACCGGACGATCAATGGAGATTCGCCGCGCCCGTGCTTTCGACAGAGTTTTCCAGGGGGATCAGCGGATCGGACCACTAGACAGGCTTGTCGAATACGCCCTGGATGAACACCGTGCGCCCGGCGTCGGTGTTGCGCCCGGAGTTACTCGTCTTGACGGCTGCCTGTTCTCCCAGCACGAGATGCATTCCAAGCGGAGGAGGGGCGCTGGAGCCGCTCGCACCCGACGCTTGCGCCTTCGCCTGCTGTGCCTTGCGCGCCGCCACGATGTCGGCGGTAATGTCGCGCCAGGTGCGCTCCAGGAGACCTGCACCGCGGATCAACCCGCGGAGGGATTCCGCATCGGCCAGATGGCTCTGGTTGGGGCGGCTCGCCCATGGGACCGGAAGCTCGATCGGCTCGCCGTTCCCCGCGCAGATTTCTTGGCAGACGAACAGCCCGCCCGGCCTGAGTACCCGGGCGATTCCGGAATACAGGCGGCGCTTGTCCTGGATGTTCATCTGCATTTGTATCGTCCACACCACATCGAAGCTGGACGCGGCGAACGGAAGCTCCAGGGCATCACCCGCCTGAAAGCGGGTGCGATCGGACAAACGCGTCATCCGAGAAAGGGCGTTGGCCACCCCGCAGAATTCAGGCGAGAGATCGATGCCTGTCACGTCGCAACCCAAAGTTGCGGCGAGGTAACGCGCCGGGCCGCCCAACCCGCTGCCCACGTCGAGCACTCGCGATCCTGGCGGAATCTTTGCAAGCTCCACCAATGCGCGCGTAGCCGAACGTCCCGCGGAGTGAAACTCGTCGGCCGGCGCGAGATCTTCGTGCGTGACCGAGTCCAGGTCCTTGCCGAGAGCTTGCAACCCCGCCACGATTCGCGGCAGAAGTCCGCCCGGCTCGTAGTGACGAAGCATTTCCTCGTGCGAGTCGCCCATGGACGCAAATTCTGCGCGGACTTCGGGGAGCCGTCAAGTATGCGCTTGCTCCCACCACCCCGTCATCTGCCCTCCTCCGGCAGGAGGGAGGGTCTGGCCTGTGCCCTCACGAGGTCTCCACTCGACGCAGAAAGGCATCGCAGACCCCCTGACCAGCAAACGATCTCTGTCCTCCTAAACGACATCGGAAGGGTCGCGGTCGTGCAATTCTCCCTTCGTCCCAAGGGTCCGTGGGTGGCTGACAACCTGGATCAGCGGATAGCTCGCCTCCCCGCAATCGCTTACGGCTTCGTCGTCCGCTGGACCGTTCCCGAGATGCGATTTATGCCGCAATTCCTACTGGTGCTGTCAGGCGTCTTGCTCGGCACCGCAGCAACGCTTCTTATCGAATTTCTCCTGCCCCGCCGTGCGGCAGAGAAGGCAGAGGCGGCGACGGATGCGTCGCGAGAAATTCAAGAGACGTCGCTAGAACTTCTTCGCGAGACTCAACTCCTGCTCGCCCGCGCGCAGGCCGAGTTGCGTCAACGACCCTGGTGGCGACGGCGGCCGAAAGGTTCAAGGCGATACAAATAGGAACCTTATCTACCTCGACCCTGTCGTCTCGCGGAGGCCAACATCGCCGCTCAGCGATCACAGCGAGCCACCAGCGTTCGTAAGCCGGTCCTCCACCGGCCGCCGTTCAGTCCGATCTTGCGGGCGTCGAAGTTCCCGCCGTTCCGGGTCCCCGGATTCCCGTACGACCCGCCCGCGAAACTGCCCGGTGAAGGGGCCCTAAACGCTACACTCGGCGTGATACTTATCGGCTACGCCCTTGTCTGCACAAACACTCAAGCTTTGACCGCCCATCGGGATGCCCTCGCGGCGCCGGCGTGGATCCCGATGCTATCTACGTGGATCACGGATTCGCAGGCACTTAACGGGAACGGCCCGGCCTTGGCAAAGCCCTGGCCGCATGCCGCAACGGAGACACCCTCGTGGTGACCAAGCTTGATCGCCTCGCCCGGTCGCTGCCCGATGCGAGGAATATCGCGGCCACCGATAGGCTCAAGCCATGACGCCAGGGAAGCAGCAGCCCACGAAGGTGCAAGCGGTCTTTTTTGGTGTTCTCGCTCTGATGCTGCTTGCGAGCAGGGTCCTTTCGTTGTTTGAGGGTCATTCTCCAACAGTCCCTTTTTGGATCATTGTGGGGCTGAATCTCGTCCTCTTAGGCTTGTGCATTTGGTGGTATGTCCGCGCTGCCAAGGTCCCCAAACGCACTCGCCGCGGCTCCAAAGACTTTTCTAAAAGATCGCCGTCATGACGTTCCAGCCGTTGCCCACTTTCCTCGACATGGGCCATGCAGGTCCGCCGCTGCCCTCATAAAGGTACAAGTCGCCGATGGAGTCTCGTGCCAGGATGTCGTTCTTCCCGTCCCCGTTGAAGTCGCCGGGTCCAACAAGGGAGTTCATGGCATTCCAACCGGCGCCTGTCACGCTCTGTGGCAACCAGCCGCCGGTTCCGTCGCCAGGGTAGAGCCACAGGACACCCGAACTATCGCGACCCACGACATCAGACGTTCCATCACTGTTGAAATCACCGACACCGATGGCTTCCGATCCGAAGAACCAGCCGTATCCCGCCCATGCTGCTGCCAGCCAACCTCCCTTGCCATTACCGCGCTGTATCCACAGTCCGCCACGGTTAGAGACGGCTACGTCAACGAATCCGTCGCCTTGGAAGTCGCCGATCCCTAGGCTATTAGTCTGGTTATTCCAGCCACCGGCTGCCAGCACACGGGGCATCCATCCCGCCGAGCCATTTCCGGGGTATAGCCACAAATTACCCAAGGGATCATCACGGGCCAGGATGTCGGCGTGACCGTCACCATTGAAATCCCCGGGGGCAATGATCGCCGTCATGATGTTCCAGCCGTTTCCTACCTGAATCCGGGGCAGCCAACCGCCGGAGCCGTTTCCGGGGTAGAGCCATAGGTCGCCGGCGCCGTCACGGGCCAGAATGTCAGGTTTGTGGTCCCCATTGAAGTCGTTCTTGACGTCGCTCGATGCTGTGCCGAGATTTGAGTGTGCCGCATCCTTGATTTCGCTGGCCTCGGCGGGTGGACCCGAAGTTCCCAGCACCAGTGCCAGCAAGATGGCGACGGCGACCGTCCCCGCCGCACCGAGCCGTCGTCGTTCATTGAAGGCCTGAAAACCGCGCAAAGCACCCACAACAACCTCCCCCAAAAAGTGTGTGACGCGATAGCGCGTCGTGGAACGGGAGTCTACAACTGTCACATCCGGAAAGGGAGACTCTCCGGGTAACCATGACTGGGCGATGCGCTGACGGCGCGGTCGGCGCAATGAGCACAACTGCCGTCAGGGGTGGACTTGAATACGATCGAGTCGAAGACGGCCCGTGCCTCTCGCGTCAGTTCTGGATCGATCGATTCGTGGAACGTGGTCAACCCGATGACAGCGCGTTCGCCGTTCAGGTTGACCACCCGGTAGGTTTCCCGCTCAGCGACGCTTGAGTACCAGCGGGTGCATATGGGCGAGAACTCCGAGCGGACACAGATCCTGTTTCGTCGCAGCCTTTGATGTCTGCGATGCCTTCGACGGAGTGGTCGAACTCGAACCCGCGGTAGTCGCCCACCCCGACCTCGACCGGAGGGGTGCTCGCCATTGAGGTCTGCGCCGTTATTGCGTCGACGAAGTCCTTAGCCGACGGATCGAGCTCGACCAGCGCGCCCTGCCACGCGCATGCGTCCGTCGGTACGTAGTTCGAAGGCCAGAAAGTCAGGTAGACGGCCATGTCACCCGGGTGATCCGGGTCGTCCTTTCCCAGGCCGTCTTCTTCGGCCGTCCAGCCGTCCGGGACGGTGATCTCAAAAGGTTCCTTGAAACTGGTGGCAAGGTGTGTGCCGGCGTCGATGACGCCGCTCGCCGGCAACGGTGGGACCGCGGAAGCCGCCGAAGTCGGAGGGCTGGAGGACGGGGATATGTCGGGCTTAGACTCGCACCCGCTGAGAGTGGTACAGAGATCGGTTTCGGCTCGTGAGGGTCAACAACTGCATGAACGCGTTGGCGGCTGCTCCGGATGGATTCGAGAGCCCCGGATCACAGCTGGATGCCGGTGTATTTGGTTTCCTGGTAGGCCTCAAGACCTTCGATGCCCCCTTCACGGCCCAGTCCTGATTGTTTCGTGCCACCGAAAGGTGCGGCCGGGTTACTGACGAGTCCGCGGTTGACACCGGTCATGCCGGCGTCGATTGCGTCGGCAACTCGAAGTGCCCGCGCGAGGTCTCTGGTGAAGACGTACGAGGCCAGACCATAGGGGGTGGCATTCGCTTCGGAGATGGCTTCTTCTTCGGTGTCAAAGGTGTAGATCGCTGCCACGGGACCGAAGATCTCTTCGTCCTTGATGGCGGCATCGGCGGGGATGTCGGTGAGGACGGTGGGCTGGTAGTAGTAGCCCGGGCCCTCGATGATCTGGCCGCCTGTGAGGCAGGTGGCGCCTTTGGCAACTGCATCGGTGACAAGGTTGTGGACGGTTGTGCGTTGTTTGTCATCGATCAGTGGGCCGAGGCCGGTGCTGGGTTCGTGGCCGTTGCCTACGGCGATGTGGGAGAGGCGTTCGGTGAAGCGTTGGGTGAACTCGGCCGCGATTCCGGACTGGACGTAGATCCGGTTCGCGGCGACGCACGACTGGCCTCCGTTGCGGAGTTTGGCGAGGTAGGCGCCTTCAACGGCTGTGTCCAGATCGGCGTCGTCGAAGACGATCAACGGGGCGTTGCCGCCGAGCTCCATGGAGGTATTCATGACGTTCTGCGCGGCCTGGGCCAGAAGCACCCGGCCTACCTGGGTTGATCCGGTGAAAGAGATCTTCCGCGTCCGTGTGTCGTTCATGATGGCGCCGATCAGGTCCCGGGAATTGCCTGTCACTACGACGTTCACGACGCCGGCGGGGACGCCTGCTTCTTGGAGGACTTGGGCAAGTAGCAAGGAGGTGAGCGGGGTCTGGGCGGCGGGCTTCAGTACGGTGGTGCAGCCGGCCGCCAGAGCGGGCGCGATCTTGCGGGCGCCCATGGCGAGTGGGAAGTTCCAGGGGGTGACCAGTAGTGACGGTCCGACGGGCCGCTTGGACACGGCAACGTGGTAGTTCGAGCCGGGTTCGACGCCGAACTGGCCTTCGGTGTGGATCCTGCCGGCGGATTCAGCGAACCAGCGGAAGAACCCGGCGCCGTAGTCGACTTCCGATTGTGCTTCGGCCCAGGGCTTGCCCATCTCATCAACTATTAGGCGGGCGAAGTCGTCGCGACGGTCGATGATGCCTTGGTGGGTGCGGGCGAGAATGTCGGCGCGGGCCCTTGCCGGAGTTGCTGCCCATGCGTCCTGTGCGGCGCAGGCGGCGTCCAGTGCCGCCAGGCCTTCTTGGACGGAGGCGTCTGAGACGTGTGCAATTGCTTCGCCGGTGGCCGGGTTGATGACCGGCAGGGTGGCGTCGGTGGCGGAGGGCGTCCATTTCCCGCCGATGAAGAGCCGGGTTTCGGGAAGGTCCAATGTGGTTTCAGTACTCATGGGATGTTGCTCCTGTGAAGGGCTTTGCGGGGAAGGCCAGCGGGGCCAGTGGTGTGTTCTGGTCCCGCTGGTGTGTTGCTTAGAAGGCGGTGTAACCGCCGTCGACGGGGAGTACCGCTCCGGTGATGTAGGAGGATTCCGGTGAGGCCATGAAGAGGATGGCGTCGGCGATTTCGTCGGGGGTGGCGAGGCGTTGGAGCGGGATCTGGCCTTCGCGTTGTCGGCGGTAGGCCTGGGGGTCGTCCCTGCGTTGGATGGAGGCTTCAATGATGGGGGTAGCCGTCAGACCCGGTGCCACTACGTTGACGCGGATGTTCCGTGAGGCCCATTCAATAGCGGCGCCCTTGGCCAGCATAATGAGGCCGCCCTTGGCCGCGGAGTACAGGACTTGGTCTGCCATGCCGACCATCCCGAGGCGCGAGCTGACGAGCACGAACGAACCACCGGCGGCGGGCATCAGCGGTGCGAAGTGCTTCATCATCAGGAACGAGCTGAGCAGGTTGCTGTGCAGCACGTTCTTCGCGTCCTCGTGGCTCATCTCTGTCAGCGGGCCGGTGACTTGCAGTCCGTGGTTGAGGACGACGACGTCCACTGTTCCGAAGGACTCTGCAGCCTGGCGGGCGAGGCTTTCGACGAATGCTTCGTCGTTGAGGTCGCCAGGCACGTATAGGTCTTCAGCTTGGGCGTTGTCGAGTTGTTCCCTGCGGCCGGTGAGGAGGAGACGGGCTCCTTCGCGGCGGAAATGTGAACTCACTGCCTCGCCGATTCCGCTGCTTGCTCCGGTTACGACGGCCGTGGTTTTATCAAGTCTCAAGTCGGACACTCCATTGTGTGAGGTTGGTTCGGTTGGGATGAGGACTGGGGAGTGCCGGGGGACGGATGCCCAGTCCCCCGGCGCTCCAGTCAGTTGAGGAATCCCCGGGCGTCCACAGGCCACCGTTCCAGGGTGGTGCCTGTGCTGTCGGTGACGATGTACTCCTCGAAATTAACCACTACCGGGCAGACGTGGTTGGGCACCACGGGAAGGACGGTCCCGACGGCGGGGCGGAACCCCGTGGGAAGGGGAAGGAAGCCATGGTATTCGTTGAGTTTGGACAGGACGGCCCTGGTGCCTGCGATTCCGCCGTAGCCAATCTCGGGGTTGCCTTCACGGCCGAGGGCTTTGGTTCCGATGTCGAGGAGTACCTGATCGGGGACCCAGTCGCTGACTACTGTGCCGGCGAGGAAAAGTGCGATCTGGTCCTCTGTGCAAGCGCCGAGGCGGGTGTTATTGAGGTCATTGAAAACGTACTCGCCTGGCCTGATCTCTGTGATGACGCTGTTGGTGGCAAATTCCACGGTGGGTGTGGAACCGGCGCTGACCACTTCGGCGGTGACGCCTACTGCGCTGACGCTGCGAACGGCTGTGACGAGCGCGGTATCCTGGTCGGCAGCTGCACGCTTGCGGGCGTCCGGTCCGGCGCTGCCGTGGCCCGGATAGGTAAAGACGCCGGCTGGCACCAGGCCGCGCTTGCGGGCGGCTTGGGCGAGGTGTCCGGCGGCCTCGGGAGCCACACCGGAACGACGGGCACCGCAGTCGACCTCGATGACAACCTGCAGCAGCTCCGCTTCTGATCCCATCGCGTCGGCCAGGGCATCGATCGCTGCGACGTTGTCGACACCAACCCGAAGACGGGTAGTTTCGGCCAGCTTTCGGATCCGCGGACCTTTGGATCCGGCGGTCCAAATCGGGTAGGCGATGAAGATGTCGCCAAACCCGGCGGCTGCGAAGACTTCGGCTTCCCCGACGTTGCCGGCGGTGATTCCGACCGCGCCCGCCTTGACCTGACGACGTCCGATTTCCACGCATTTGTGGGTCTTCACATGAGGCCTGACAACCAAATGCTGCGCATCGGCGAAGGCCTGCATGCGGTCGATGTTTTCCTGCATGACGTCGGACAGCACGACCGGTGAGGGGCTGTCGATCCGGCCGTGGAGTGCCTCGAGTGCTTGTTGAATACGGTTCACACTGTGCTCCTTGTTGTTCATGTCCTAGGCCTCAGTGCAGACCATTTGGATCTCGACAGGGCTGTTGCGGGGTAGCCCGGCCACACCGATCGCGGTGCGTGCGTGCCGTCCGTTGTCGCCGAGCACCCCGATGAGCAAGTCACTGGCTGCGTTGGCGACCTGCGATTGCAGACCGAAGTCCGGAGTGCTGGCCACGAAGACGAGCATCTGCACAATGCGGACCCGGTCCAGGTGGCCTAGCGCCTGGACCGCGGCAGCCAGTGCGTTGAGCACGGCGTGGCGTGCGAGTTCCTGTGCTGCATCGAGTTCGACGTCGAGACCTACGATGCCGGTGCCCAAGAGTTCACCGTCTTTGTACGGCAGTTGGCCCGAGATATAGAAGCTCGAGTCCACCGAACTGTGATGCAGGTAGTACGGATTGTCAGCCAGGCTGGGTAGCTCCAGGCTGAGTGCACGGAGGCGGTCTGATGGTGAGTCGGACACGCCGTTGGCGACCAGCTCGATTCGGGAATCAGCGGGGGCGATTGGAGTGCTCATATCAGTGCTTTCACTAGTTCCGGGACGAGCTTTGTCCGGCCGCGACGGACTGCGTGGTGTGGACGCTCATGAAACGTTCCGGACGAATGAAGTCCAGGCCCTCATACGTCTGGATGCCGAGTGCTTCGCGCGCAGCGATCTCGCCGTAGCCGGTGGCCATTTTGAAGCCGCCGCCGGAGAACCCTGTGGCGCAGTAGACCCTGCTCTCTGGATCCAACCGGCCGAGCAGCGGATTGCGGTCGGTGGTAAAGAGGTCCGGGAAGGCATCCGAACGGACGATGTTCGGGTACAAACCGGGGAAGAACTCGCTCACCGTCTGGGTGGTCTCGGCGATCTCTGCCTCGGTAAGTTCCCTGGGTACTGCGTCGGGGTTCCCGGTCGGGGTGGGGCGGAAGTTCAACGTCGACTTCACGGTGGCCCCGTCCACTGCCGGAGCCCCGTACATAGACCGGTCACCGGAGATCCGGACGAAAACGGGGAATCGGTCCGGGGAGAAGAGCGCTGGATTCTTTGCAACAAACCAGGTCAGGAAGACCCTGTTGGGTTGGGTGTGTGCCTGCAGCGACTCCGGCATCAGTTTTTGGGACCAACCTCCGGAGGCGACGATCACGTTATCGAATGTCCAGGACCTTTCCCCGGACGTCACCACCACGCCGTGGTCGGTTTCCCGGATTTCGTCCACCGGGGTGTTGGTGAGCACGGTGGCGCCGTTGGCTTGGGCAGCGGAGATCGCGGCCGTGACGGACCTGTCCGTTCGCAGCGCCCCACCGTTGGGGTCGAACACCCCGATGTCATCCGGACGAAGGTTGTGCTGCGGGTAGCGTTCTGCCATTTCCGGACGGGAGAGGATTTCGTGGGCGACGCCGGCTGTCCGGGCGGATTCGAGCAACTGCGGTATGTATGCACCGTCTACCGTGCCGATGTAGAGACCGCCGCAGCGCAGGAGGATATCCTGGCCGGTTTCATTCTCGAGTTCGGCCCAGAGGCGCTGGGAGCTCTGCAGGATGGGGTTGAAGCCTGGGTTGAGGTTGATCATCCGGAAGAGCCGGGTGTCTCCGCCCACGGCGCTGCGCCCGTGGGCGGGCAGCTTGGCTTCGAAGCCGACAACGGAGTCGGACAGGCGGGAGGCCTGCCACAGGGACATACTGCCAATGGTGCCGAGGCCGATGACGGCAAGTTTTCCATCTGTCATTTCAGAGCACTTTCTCGAGGAAGGACTTCGTCCGGGTTTCTTGTGGGTTGGTCAGAACTTCGCGGGCGTCGCCGCGCTCGATGATGTAGCCCTCATCCATGAAGACGAGCGAATCGCCGACCTCCCGGGCAAAACCCATTTCATGGGTGACCACCACCATGGTCATGCCCTTCTTGGCTAGGTCCTGCATGACCGAGAGCACCTCGCCCACCTTTTCGGGGTCCAGGGCGGATGTGGGTTCGTCGAAGAGGATGATCTCAGGGTCCATGGCCAGTGACCGGGCGATTGCAACGCGTTGCTGCTGCCCACCCGAGAGTTCGGCGGGATAACGATCCCCGAACGCTCCAAGGCCAACGCTTGTGAGCAGTTCCTGGGCTCGTTTGGCTGATTGTTTTTTGTCGGCGCGTTTGACCAGGACCGGTCCGGCCATGACGTTCTCGCGGGCGGTCATGTTGGGGAAGAGATTGAACGATTGAAACACCATGCCCACGCGGGTGCGTTGCAAAGCGAGCTTTTTGGGTGGCAGGGCGTGATAAGCGTTGGCGGTTTCGTAGTAGCCGAAGTCTTCGCCGTTGACTTTCAGGATGCCCGAGTCAACGGTCTCAAGGCCGTTGATGCAGCGCAGGAGAGTGGACTTGCCGGAGCCGCTTGGGCCGATGATGCAGCAGATTTCTCCGCTGGCAATTTCAAGGTCCACGTCTTTGAGGACCGTTTTGGGTCCGAAGGACTTCCGGATCTTTTGGGCGAGGATGGTCCCGTCAGCGTTCATCGTGCTATCCCTTCGGGGGCGGTGAGCGTCACGTTGCGGGCCTTGCGGGGAAGCCGAACGGAGGTGTGGGAGTACTTTTGTTCGAGCTTGGACTGCGGATAGCTCAGCAGCAGGGTCATGATGAGATACCAGAGGCTGGCCACAAGCAGTAGCGGGATGGTATCGAACGTGCGGGCGTAGATCAGTTGGGCGCTTTGGAGGAGTTCGGCTACGCCCAAGACGCTGACCAGCGATGTTCCCTTGAACATCCCGATGACCTGGTTGCCGGTCGCCGGAATGATCGAAGGCATGGCTTGGGGGATGATGACTTTGCGCATCTTCATGGCCCCGCTCATACCGAGGGAGTCAGCGGCTTCGATCTGGCCCTTGCCCACTGCGGAAAAACCGCCGCGGACGATTTCGGCCATGTAGGCCCCCTCGTTGAGCGTCAGCCCTACCAGGGCAGCGGTGATCGGTCCCATAATGGCGTTCGTGTCAATCGCGGTGCCAAAGTCCGTGAAGGGGATACCGATGGTCAGGTTCGGGTACAGGGCCGAAAGGTTGAACCAAAAGATCAGCTGCACCAGCACTGGGGTGCCCCGGAATAAAGTGATGTAGAGCCCGGCGGCCAAGGCGACAGGCTTTACCTTGGACGACCGCATGATCGCGAGGGCAAGCCCGAGCAATGTTCCCAGCGCCATACTTGCGACGGTGAGGAAGATCGTGAGCATGAGGCCACGCAGAATCGACTCCGCGAAGAAGTACTTCCCGACGATGTCCCATTTGAAGTTGGGATTGGTCATCACCGAGGTGAGGATCCCGATGGCGAGGAGGATACTGAAGATCCACCCTGCATACTCCGAGCGTGTCCTAAGGCGAAGCCGTGGCTTCAAGGCAGCGTCGATGCTGCCTACTGCCATCTTGCCCTTTTTGTTGGTAGTCGTTGTCATGGTGGGCTCCGCTAGTTCAACTTGGCGTCAGTGATGGCTCCGAATTCGAGGCCCCAGGTTTTGAGTGCTTCCTTGTATTCGGGATCGGCGAGGATCGACTGGACGGCTGCCTGGATTGCGGGGGTCAAATCTGAGCCCTTCTTCAAGGCGACAGCCGTGATGCCGGTTCCGCCAACGTTGAGCGGAGGGGTGAGCATCTGGAACGAGCCCGGCTGCTGGGTCTGTGCCCAGGCGAGTGCGGTGGTGTCGTAGAGGATGCCGTCCAGGCGCTTGGAGTGCAGCTGGACCAGGGCTTCCTGGATGTTGGGCAGCGTGATGGCGTTGATCGCCGGTAGTCCCTTGGAGACGCAGGTCATCTCGTTCAGGGCCGGGAGGCGCAGAAGCTGGCCGGTTGAGCCTTGAGTTACGGCGATGTTCTTCCCGCATAGCGTTTCGTTCGTAAGGTTCTGCGGGTTTTTGGCGGCTACCCCGATGGAGCTTCCGGCTTTGAAGTAGTCGATCATGTCCACCACCTTGAGCCGGTCCTCGGTCTTGGCCATGGTTGAAACCGTGAAGTCGAAGCGGCCTCCGTCAAGGCCGGGGATTATGGTGTCGAACTTCGTGTCAACGAAGTTCACCTTTACTCCGAGCTTCTTCGCGATGAGCCGGGTGATGTCCGGGTTGAGGCCGATGGGTGTTTTGTTGTCCTCGGCGAGGAAGACCGTCGGCGGATAGTGGAGGTCTGCGGCTACGGTCAGCTCACCCTTGTCCTTGTACTTCTGCGGCAGGAGGCTGACAGCTTTCTGGTCAGGTTGGACGCCTTCGGAGATGTCCCTCAATCCCAGTTCTGTGGAGGTGGCAGAGGGTTCGCCGTTTGCAGCGCTGCAAGCGGTCACGGCCAAGAGGAGGGCCAATGCCGCCGTGGAGGCCTGGACCTTGCGTTGTGTCTTCATGATGCGTCCTTGAATCGTTGGGGATGGGGAGGATGTGTTGTTGGGAAGCCAGGTCAGTGGTGCTCAGTTACGTCACGTCGTCGATCCGCCGTCGAGCCGGAACGGCAAGGAATCGGTCAGGGTTGAGGACCGGGATGGTATTCACACTGGCGCCATGGAAGGCGTAGTCCGCGGCAATATCACCGAACACCGGGGCGAGTTTGAAGCCATGTCCGGATAGGCCGGTGATGACGGTGATTCGTTCCTCGTTGCCCAGTTGGCCAACGATTCCGTGCCCGTCCGGGGTGTAGCCCTCCATGTAGGCGGAGACACGGACGGGATCCGGATACAGTGCAGGGAAGGAATCGGCCACAAGGTCCCGGAATGCCGCGATTTCGTCGATGGGGACTGTCCGATCGAGGGCGTCGGGGTCCGCCACTGGAAGGTTGACGGTGCCGGAGAGGCCGAGTTTCAGGCCGTTCCCGTTCATTGCAGGTAGTCCGTAGAACTCTTCAGGGGTGGTGCGGATGAAACAAGGGAAGTGAGCCGGATCAAAGGCCCCGCGTTCTTTCGCGACGAACCACGCTGAGACCGCTTTGCGAATCTGGACAAGTGGCGCGAGTTCGGGAAGCAGCTTCGTAGCCCATGGGCCGGTTGTGACCACAACATGGTCGTAGCGCTCGCTCTGGCCGTGGGCGCTGACCCAGACTCCGTCGTCCTTGACTTCGATACCGTCGACTGGCATGTAGGCGCGTAGCTGGGCGCCCAGTGCCTCGGCCCTGTAGGCAGCAGTTAGCACAGCCAGTTCGGGGCGCAGATAGCCCGCTTCACGGTCGAGCACTACGGCGTCGCCGTCGTAGAACGGGTGATGCGGCCAGCGGGTACGTGCCTCCTCGAGTGGAATGATCGAGGCGTCGACACCGAACTTATCGATGGAGTCGCTGACGTTGGCCATCTGTGATGACGCTTCCCCCAGCATGAGATTGCCGGCCAGGGTGAGTAGATCAGTTCTCGTCTCGCCCTCGAGTTGACGCCAGAGTGTCTTGGCGGTGCGGAGCAATGGCACGTATTCAGGGTCTTCGAAGTAGGCAGTACGGAAGATGCGGGACTCGCCGGCGTGGGCGCTGCGATCGTGGGCTATTCCGAACTGTTCGTAGCCGACCACGTCCGCTCCACGCGATGCCAGGCGCCAGGCGGACATGCTGCCTGCGGTTCCGAGACCGATGACGGCTACTCGCTTTCTGGTGGTGCTCATTCTGAAACCTCCCGGGTCAGAACCATGAGGAGTCCGTCTGCAGTGACCGCAGGGCTCGTGGTGATGATCATGGGTATTCCTGCTTCCGTTGCCTTGACTTCGTGGATGACGTCACCGAACAGGTCGCTGACTTGGCCCAGCACCTCGCCCTGGGTGGCCCGCTTGCCAAGTTCGACGACGGGTTGCCACCACCCAGCGACGGGTGAGCGCACCCAGTTCCAGCCTTGGTTGTGCTCGACCTGGCCGGGGGTCTGCTCTACGTCGTAGGAGAGCATTCCCAGGGTCGCGGCCACATTCCGCAAACCCCTTATATGGGTTGCGACAGCTTGGCGGCCGATGATGCCGTTGCCGCCCGCTTCAGCAGTGATTGCCGGGACGCCGGCGTCTGCGGCGGCTGAACTTGTGGTGCCCGAGGTAACTCGCGCGGCAGCGGGTTGCCTGATCACGTGCTGCGTCCCGTATGCCATGGCCATCCGTCGTGCAGCCTCACCTACCGGTGACTCGTCATAAATAACCACCGGTTCTATTACTTCCGGAACGTCCCCTGAATGGAGGTCGATGAGGTAGTCCGCTGACCGGATGAAACGTTCGAACACATGGTGAGCCAGTACCTCGGAGTACGTGCCCTCTGGGTTTCCCGGAAAGCACCTGTTCAGGTTCTTGCCATCGGCAGGTACGACGAACGGCGTGCGGCTTGCGTAAGCCGGGAGGTTGACTACCGGAACCGCTGTGATTGTCCCGATGAGTGTGGTCGGGCTGATTTCCGCAAGGAACTCCCGTAGGGCTGACATGGCTGCATATTCACAACCGTGCACTCCGGCAAGGACTGTTAGTTGTGGTCCGTGCTCGCGGCCTTGGATCTCGATGTAGGGCAGATCCAAGGTGCCTTCAGGGAGCCCGGAAACCGGGTAATGGCCCCGAATGACCGAGCCTTGGCCCCGTTGGCCATCTTGCATTTGGTGTCCTCTCTGGCCCAAAGTGTCCGACAATCGTGTCCGACATGATTGTTTGATACTATCGTTTGGTGATCTAGTGTCAAGGCCCTTCTCAAATTGGGATGTGCTGCCATTAGCCGATAGGGGTGTGAGTGCGATGGAAGGCCGACCTTTCTCCGAGCAAGCAAAGGCGTCTCTGGCGAGAACGCTTGCGCCGCGTGTTGCGGAACGAACAACGTTGGTTGATCAAGTGGCCCACCGCATCCGGAGGGAAATCATCCTTGGCACCCTCGATCCTGGCCGACACCTTGTGGAGAAGAGGCTTGCTGAAGATCTTTCCGTGAGCCGGGGCACGGTACGAGAGGCCTTGACGCGCCTGGCCTCAACGGGGCTCGTTGAGTTTTCTCCCGGCTCGGGAAATCGGGTCCGATACTTCAGTGATGGCGACATCAACGAGATTGGGGAAGTGTTCGCAGCCCTCGAGGGGCGGGCCGCCATGCATGCTGTTGTTCCCCCGTCCAAAAGCGTCGAGAAAGAGTTGAGACGCATCGCGGAACGTATGAGGGGGTTGCGTCTGCCCGATGACGTCGACGACCTGATGGGGCTGGACCGCGAATTCCACGGAACGCTCTTGAACCAGCAGTCCAATGCCAAGCTGATCGAGGCCTGGCAGAGCCTTGAGTCGCTTCTCGCGGTAATGATGGTCCCGATCATGCGGCGCGGAGTGGGAACTGCCGACATCCAGGCGGACAGGCATCTGCTGCTGGTCGACGCCGCTATGACTGGAGAGCCCGAACTGCTGGTCAAGGGCCTGGAACAGCACTACTACCAGGAGTAACAGCGGATCGGTCGGTTGGGGACTATTGCCAGCGCGTTCGATCGCGGTCGGCGCAATGGGCACAACTACCCTCTCAGGAAGTTCACTGGGCACCCCCGCAGGTGATTTACTGACGTGACCGTCACATACTTCAGGGGGACAGGTATGAAGGGCTTGGTTGCCACTTTTTTGCTCGCATCGTTGGTGCTCACAGGGTGCGCTGCGGCTGTTCCGGACGGCTCCGCAACGGCGTCGACGGCGCCGACCCCACTCTCGGGCGCGAAGACCTTCTCAAGGTTGGACGCGGCGGGCATCGAGCAGATCAAGAAGACCAGGACGGCACTTTTCGATATGACGACCGGGGAGCTCACAAAAAGGGGCGTAGGCCTCGAAAATGGCACCAGCCAAGCTCCTGATGTACTCATTTCTGATGGCTTGATGGAACTGAAAATCGAAGCGCCGACGGGACTGATCAGCGCTAAGACTGATCGGCTCCGCCTCAACGGCATGAACAACAGGTCCGATTTCCGTGAAATCACGTACTTCCTCAAGGCCGAATCGTTCGAGGAGTTCACAGCCCTGATCCGCGACGGCGTGGACCGGTACGGAATTCCCAGCGACTCAGCAGAGCGCTGGATTGAATCGATGTCCAGCCGGCCGGAGGATAAGGGTGACTTTTCCTTGGCTCCAGGCACCTCAACAGGCCTCCAAGTCTCGTACGACCTCCGATACGACGGTTCAAAGGACGTGCAAGTCATAATTGTGCACGTCCACCCCGCCTAGTCCCTGCACCAGCCTCTTTAGGAAGAACTCCGTGGAACCTCACAACCCGTACTCCCCGAGCTATTTCCCGCATCAGCCCGGACAGCTCCAACCTCCGCCGTTGCCCGCGTGGGCCAGGACATTTCGGACCATCCTGCTGATCCTCGCTGGTCTTCTGGTGCTCCTTCTGCTGCTTCTTTTCGGCGCAGGTACAACCGGATCGGCCGATATGTACAGCGAAGGCGGGCTAGGCGTTTTACAGGCCACCATTTGGCTGGGTTTGGGGACAGTCTTGCTGACGATCCCGTACGTGACTGCCAGCATCATTTACGCTGCTCTATGGGCCGGCACGCTGCGGGGTAGAGGTTACCGTCGCTACCCGGGGACCACCTGGATCCTGATTGCCGGCCCGATTGTTGCCGCGTTACCTGTATTGGCCCTGATCGGTGTGATCACGACCAACTCCAGCAGATTGTGAACCTCTGACCAGCTGACGTAAAAGAAAGAAAGGACCATGTATTCCGACCGCGAGCGGCGCAACGATGCCGTATACGCAGAGCACAAGGCCGCAGTGGCCGCCGGGGAAAAACGTGTACTCCGCAACACCAGTACCGGCGAACTGCACAGTTACCCCGCAGACGAAATCGGATTCACGCCGGGTAGTGGGCAGGTCCAAGTCAGCACATGGTGGGGGATGGGAATTCTCGCAGTCGTTGCCGCGGTACTCACTGTTTTTTCGGTGGTGCTGATGCTGGCTCCTCTGGGGCAGGGGCAAAGCCCTATGTGGGGCGCGCTGTTTCTGACTGCCGGGGGCGGAGCCTTCACCTTCTACGCAGTCACGCTGTCCCGCCAGGAATACCGGGCGACGCAGCTACGAAAGTTGCGGAGTTCGCCTCAACCAAACTCCACCGGCAGGGCAGACTATTGGGAGCCAGCTCAGCAGCCACTTAAGCCGCCAACTGATGCTAAGAGCAATGCGAAATCATTGGACGACTACCTTTACGACATTCATAACCGGCCCTCCAACGGAACACTTCGCTTTTGGATCGGATTTCAAGTGGTCTTCCTGGTCGCACTCGGCTATCTGATCCCGCTATTCAGCCTGCGCTGGATGGGCCTGCGGCAATGGGCGCTCGTCTTTATCCCATTGCTGTGCGCGGCGGCGTTGGTTTGGTGGTTCCTGCGATTCATGAGGCGGCGGGGTGTGCAGACCAAAGCCAAGTACCGGGCTTACGGCGGCAACCCTGCCGGCACCAGCGACCTCCTGTTTGGCCAAGTGACATACAAGATCACGCCGGATGGCCGTTGGAAGTGGCCAACGCCAAGCTCGGGGGACTAGCGCTGGAGGGCCCCGGAAAGTACTTGTAATACGATCGCCCTCCCGACGCGATCGCGCATTTCTCGGCGCAGCTGAGCGAATACGGAACCACCGATCACCTTGTCCAGCTGCGCCACAACGCCCCGCTGCCCACCGAGCTCATTAGCGAGATCATCGCGTGGCGGCTGCAGCAGCTTCCTTCAGGCACGGCTTGAGTCGCCTTATCTACTCCACAAGCTTTCCGGCGACCGAGTCCTCGGCGTGAGCCTCAGCCAAGGCCCGGAAGGAGTCTGGAGCCGGGGCCAACGTTTCGAAGCTGACACCTTCACCTGGTGACCAGACAAAGTTTCCCTGCAGTGCCGGATCCAGCGTTGGGTAGTCGGCCCGGTTGTGTGCTCCGCGCGTTTCGCGGCGTTCAAGAGCACACTCCAGGGTGGCTCGTGCAGCGAGGAGGGAACCTAGAAGGTCGTAGGCGTGGGCAAGATCGTCGAACCCCGCAATGTCCGGATGCGCTGTAACGAACTGCGCACGCCCCTCCAAATCATCCAGCTTGCCCAGTCCCGCCTGCAGCCCCTGCTCGGTGCGCACCACTCCGGCGTGCTCAGTCATCAGATTCCGCAGTTCACGCTGCAGCCGACGCGCCGACTCGGTACCTTTCCCGTTCAGCAGACTCTGCATTTCGTTGCGGGCAAGCCCGACTGCTGCGGGATCCCGGTGGACATCGCTGAGCGAACGTACGTATTCGGCCACATGCTCGCCGGTAATACGCCCGTAGACGAGCAGCTCAATCAAGGAGTTGCCTCCGAGGCGATTGGCTCCGTGCAACCCAGAGGATGCCTCTCCGATGGCATACAGTCCGTCCACTCCCGTTCGGTGATCCTCCGGTGCAACCCAGACCCCTCCCATCGAGTAGTGAGCGGTGGGCGCGATCTCCATCTTGGTAGTGGTGATGTCCAGCATCTGAAGGTCAATCAGTGTGCGATAGACCCTGGGTAGCTTTTCCATGATGGTCTCTCGGGGCAGGTGGGAGACGTCCAGGTAGACCCCGCCCTTCTCAGTCCCACGGCCCTCCGCAACCTCGGTGAATCCGGCCAGGGCCACGCGGTCCCGGGTGGAGAGTTCCATGCGCTCGGGGTCGTAACGTTCCATGAAGCGCTCGCCGAGTGCGTTGGTGAGGATGCCGCCTTCTCCGCGCGCCGCTTCGGACACCAAGGTGCCCGCGGCGTCGTCGGGCTCAAGCAGGCCGGAGGGATGGAACTGGACCAACTCGGCGTCGCGGATCCGGGCACCGGCCAGGGCAGCCAGACGGAAGGAGTCGCCGGTGTTCTCATCGCGTCGTGAGGAGGTGTGACGCCAGATGCGCGTGTGGCCGCCGGCGGCAAGGATGACAGCATCGGCGTTGATCTGTACGGGGGTGCCATCCACAATGTCGAAACCATAGGCCCCGAAGATCGTTCCGTCGGACACTAGTAGCCGGGTGATGTACACGGTGTCGATGATGGGTACGTTCAACTCTGCCGCCCGGCGCATCAGCGTCCGCTGGATCTCCAACCCGGTGTAGTCCCCGGCATAGGCGGTGCGGCGATACTTGTGAGCGCCGAAGAAGCGCTGGGAGATGCGCCCGTCTTCCTCGCGTGCGAACGGCATGCCCCACTGTTCAAGGTCCTCGATACCACGGGCCGCGTTCCGAGCTACCGTTTCCACGATGGTCGGGTCGGCAAGGAAGTACGACTCACGCAAGGTGTCCGCGGCGTGCTGTTCCCAGCTGTCTTCGGGATCCATGGTGCCCAAGGCAGCGTTGATGCCACCGGCGGCCAGGCTCGTGTGCGCATCATGCTTTCTGCGCTTACCCACAGCGAGCACCTGCACCCCTCGCTGGGCGAGCTCAATTGAGGCGCGCAACCCGGCGCCGCCGGTGCCGATGACCAGCACCGAAGTGGACATAAGACGTTCTGAAGCTGAAGAGAGGTTCATATCCACAACGGTAGGAGCCAACGGTCAATGTCTCCAATGAATTATTTGCCTCACCCCGATGCATTTATGCTATGACCATGAAACTGGACCAATTGCGCTCCTTTGAGACGGTGGCCCGACTAGGGCATTTCACCCGCGCGGCCGAGGAACTGTACCTCGCGCAACCGTCACTGAGCCGGCAGATCGCAGCACTGGAGGCTCATCTCGGTACGGAGCTCTTCCACCGTCGGCCTTCAGGGGTGACGCTGACAAATGCGGGGGAGTTACTCCTGCCCATTGCCCGCCGCATGCTTGGCGATGCACAGACTGCCCAGGACCAGATTCAGGAACTCGCAGGTTTGCGCCGTGGCCGCGTTCGCCTCGGCGCCCCGCCCACGTTGTGCGTCTCGTTGGTGGCCGATGTGCTGGCCGCTTTCCGCAGCGCTTATCCCGGCGTCGAGTTGCACATCACTGAGGGCGGTTCGCGTTTCCTGGTTGAGGCCCTCAACGAAAGCACGCTGGACCTGGCCTTGGTGGTCACTCGTGGTACGGGCCCCTCCGTGCCAGGCACTGAGCTGGTCCCGCTGCTATCCGAGGAGCTGGTGGTCATATCCGCTGCGAAATCAGGGTCACCGGAAGAGTTCACGCTGGAGGAATTGGCGCACGTGCCGCAAGTGGCGTTCAACCGCAGTTATGAGCTGCGCGTGGCCACCGATGCTGCATTCTCCGCCGCCGGTCTCGAACCCGTGATTGCCGTCGAGGGCGGGGAGATGGATGCCGTGCTTCGGTTCGTGGAACGCGGCTTGGGTGTCGCAGTGGTGCCGGCGATGGTGGTCATCGACCGGCCCGGGCTGCAGAGTGCACGTCTAGTGCGTCCCTCCCTGACGCGAACCGTCAACCTAGCGCGCCGCAACGACGTCGGACCTTCCGCGGCCGCCGCCGCTATGCAGCAGTTCATCTTCGACACCGTGGACCGGCTCGCGGCGCCAGGCACCGAGCTGTCGCGCCTGGTCACGGCGGCGCCACGTGACTGACCGGGAGACCTAAACAGCTTCCAAACGTCGACGACGGCGGCCGGCTGGCTTCAGCGCTCGCGTGCAGGGGTCCATGTCAATTTCAGAACACGTTCTGAATTATTGTGGGCGTTGCTCCTGCCGACTCACGTAGCGACCGGTCGGATCAGGCGAGCAGCCTCGGCTGTCCTTCGGCGTCGCGCCCCAGCCGTGCAAAGAGCATCAACACCAGCGCGGTTCCAGACATGACTCCGTCTGCAATGCCTGCGGGAAGGAGGAAGACCATCAGCGCAAGGGTGACAGCGCAATTGATCAGTGAGAGTCCGAGACCCCAGAGTCGGTTTCGCAGCAAGCCGATAGCGCCTAGAACACGGAGCGCAGCAAAAATGCCGCTCATGGCCATCATGAGGTACAGGTTTTCCTGCAAGTACGGCAGGGCGAAGACATCGGCTCGTTCAGAAATGACTTCCTGAGGGAGGCCGATGGCGAGCAGGACAATCAGCCCGACGAATACGGGCCCTTCCATAAGAATGCCCTGTGCCAGGAGTAGCGTGCCCGCCCACCGGTACTGCCGCCGTCGAGTTTGAAGGACCTTCACGCGTGCTTGTTCTGCACTTTTCCGGAAAGGAAGCTCGTGTCCTGCAGCGGAAAGGCCACGACAGCAACTTTCAGGGTTGGATCGAGCACTTCCCAAACGTCCGACACCAGGGATTCCCAACTGGACTCGATGTTGACTGCGGAGGGGTTTCCGTCAGCCCGTGGGGTGTCTACGTCACCCGAGTAGGTAGTGACAAGCTGTCCTTGCCCGGGGGCAGGGGCATCGATGTGTAAGGACCTGTGCTGGGTGATGCCTGGCCAGCGCGGGTCTGAGGCAGCTCCGGCTGTCACGAAACCATGGGCGCCTCCGGGAGTTAAAGAAGCTAGTCCCGTGATGCGTGGGGTGAAAATTGGTGGGTCGGGCTCGTAGTCGATTTTTCGATGAGCCTCATCGAAGGTGGCTCCAGCCTCTACGTCGTCCCATACATCCAGTACGTGCGTCCCGTTCCCCACCATCACCGCGCGGGAATTCCGAACGGCCGCCGTATAGTGCCGCAGTTCGTCTCGAGGACCATCGGTCAGATCCTGAACAACCACTGTGCTTTCTGCCAGCTGAATCCGCCGTTGTTGAGATGCGTGGCTCCTGCCAGTCAGCCAATACAGGCCGAAGGCTACGCCGCGAATATCGCTCCCGAGGACGAGGCCCCGACCGGGGTATTTGCGCTCAGAACAGATGGAAAGAAGTGAATTGGCCCCAGACATGGCTCCATAGTTGCACGGGCAAGCACCACTCCGGTTGTCGAGTATCCATAGATGAATCAGAATGACCAATCCCTGCTCCTGCCCGCTACGAACCATTCACATGACAAACCTAGGACCCCGGGCTAAAGGCCCCGCCATCATGGCCGCACTGGCAGGCGTGGTGTCGGCCGCCGTCGTTCTCGCCGTTGCAGAGCTGATCGGCGCATTCTTCACTGCCAGGGCAACCCCGGTGTTTGCGCTGGGGTCCACGTTCATCGACTTCACGCCGCCGTGGATGAAGGACTTCGCGATCGCCACGTTCGGTACCAATGACAAGGCTGCGCTGTTCGTAGGCATGGGCTTGACCATTGCAGTGCTCGCTTGCGTGTTGGGCGTAGTGGCTTACCGGAAGTGGGCTCTGGGTGTCCTCGGCGTGCTGTTCATGGGCGCAGTGATTGTGGCCTCTGTCTTGACTAGGGCTGGAGTAGGACCCGCCGACGCCATCCCTTCCGTGGTGGGAACCATCGCCGGCCTTGTAGTCCTGCGCCGGCTCTTGGTGCCGTTGTGGGGGTTGAAGGCCTGGCCGGAAGCTCCCGCTGACATAGCGGCCGACGTCGAAGATCAGGTTGGTGGCATCGGCACCAGCCGCCGTCGCTTCTTTGCTGCTGCCGGGATCACGGCGGTGGCCGCCGGAATCGCGGCGACTGGTGGGCGGCTGCTGGGTGCCGCGCGCAACAACATAGCCCAAGCCCGCGAGGCCCTCCGGCTACCGGCGCCGGCTAAGGCTGCGGCCGCGGTACCGGCGGGCGTCCAGTCCCCGGTGCCGGGAGTTACCTCCTGGCTGACGCCGAACAGCGAGTTCTACCGCATTGATACGGCCCTGAGTGTCCCGGAAATCAACATCGATGATTGGGAACTGCGAGTGCACGGAATGGTTGAGGAGGAGGTCACGCTCACCTTCCAGGACCTGCTCGACGCCGAGCTGATCGAATCGCACGTCACCCTCACCTGCGTATCGAACCCGGTGAGCGGAAAGCTGGTGGGAAATGCCAAGTGGCTGGGCCTCCCCATCCGCGACGTCCTGGCCAGAGCGAAACCCAAGGAGGGCGCGGACATGGTGCTCTCAAGGTCGATTGACGGCTTCAGCGCCTCCACTCCACTGGAGGTCCTGCAGGATGACCGCGATGCCATGCTGGCCATTGGCATGAACGATGAGCCGCTTCCCGTGGAGCACGGATTCCCCGTGCGGATGGTGGTTCCGGGCCTGTACGGATTCGTCTCCGCCACCAAGTGGGTGGTGGATTTGGAGGTCACCCGCTTCGCGGACAGTAAGGCTTACTGGACCGAGCGCGGCTGGTCAGAGCGTGGCCCCATCAAGACCATGGCGCGTGTGGACGTACCGGCGTCGTTCGCGAAAATGCCGGCAGGGAAGGTCGCCGTGGGCGGCACCGCATGGGCGCAGACGCGGGGAATCACCAAGGTGGAAGTCCAGATTGACGACGGCGATTGGGTGGAAGCAACGCTTTCCGACGAAGCTTCCGTGATCACGTGGCGCCAGTGGTCCTACGAATGGGACGCCACTCCCGGCATCCACTACGTCAAGGCCCGGGCTACCGACGGAACCGGCGAAACCCAGACGGACAAGCGCGCCGATCCTGTGCCAGACGGGGCCTCCGGCTGGCCGTCGGTGATGGTCACTGTGGAGTAACTGTTTGTTCGCCGGGGATACGGACGGTTCGCCAGGTGTCCACTGCAATGACTGCACTGAGCACGATAAGTGACAGTGACACCGACGCCACCGCATCACTGGCCCAGTGATAGCCCAGATAGAGCCGGCTGACCGCTGCCAGAAAAACAGCGATGATAGCGATCGCAAAACTAAGGATGGTGGCCTTGGGGTTCCGGTGCCGTGAGAAGACCAGGAAGGTAGTGACCAGCAGGAAGTCAGAGGCTCCGAGGACATGCCCCGAGGGAAATGAGTGAGTGTGGTCGACGCCGAACAACATGAGGTCAACAGGTGGCCGCTGCCGTCCCACGGACCTACCCACAAGCTGGGCCAGCCCCACACCGGTCAGCATCGCGGCGGCTAGGAGTGTCGGACGCCAGGCGTGCTTGGCCAGGACGCCCCAGGTCACGGTGACGACGAGGACGATGAGGGGCAGCGCTACCGGACCGAAGATGACGGCGAGAATGATCATCAACACGGTCAGCGTTTCCGAACGAATACTCAAGAGCCACTCTCGTGCCATGCCGTCGGCGCTGGCCAGCCCGTCGTTGTTCAGGACACCAATGAGAACTGCAAGGAACATCGCCGAGCCTGCGATGGCCAAGAGTGCTGCCACCCGGTACAGGGCTCTTCTCGCATGGGGCTCAACGTAGCGCTCTTCCACAACAAATTTCTCGTGAAAGACACCCCACCAACCCTTTTGTTCGCTAGCCATGGCTCAGTTTCAGGGCGGCAAGGTTGCCGCGTCAACGGAGAACTCCCGACCATTGTCGTGTGAGCGCGCTGCATGCAGCTAGTCTTAGTTCCACGCGAGACCGGGGGGAGCACGGATGAAACCAATAACTGTCGACGGCGGCAAAGGTGCGGTGGAACTCGATGGCGAAGGAGTTCTCCTCCTTGTTTGGTATCCGGGAACGGTTTTATCGGTCGATGACGTACGCGCGGCCATGACGAAGATCAACGAGGTCGCCGATGGTGCCGAGTACCCGATGTTGATCGACATAACGAACACCCAGGCGGTGACCCGTCAGGCCAAGTCCGCTTTCAGCACCCGGTGTGCTGCATCACGAATTGCCCTGCTTGGATCAAACCCGGTCAATCGGGTCATTGCTAACTTCGCCATGGCTCGTCGGACCCTGCCTTGTCCCACCAGGTTTTTCACCTCCCGGGACGAGGCCATGGCCTGGCTCAGTGCCCCACGTCCTTAACGTTCTCCCCGGTAGCTTCTAACGCATCTTGTGTGGCACAAGGGCCGGGCAAGATGTTGCTGGACGACGCCTCTATGGAAAACCATGTTTCTTTGCTAGATTGCTGCCGAACGTTTACTGCATGCCGAATACCCCGAGTGCGCGGGGACTGACCTGTTGGCCGTGATGGTGATGGTGAGGTGTGGAGTTGGAGAATACGACTGCCGCTTGGTCCGCGGACTTTGAGCAGCTCAGTGATCTGATTGTCGAAACAGAGGACATCAAAGCTTTTCTTGATGGGATGGCTTGTCTCGCAGCCACGGTAGTCACCCGTTCGGCCGGTACGCGTGTTGAATGCGCGGTGACCCTAGGCCGGCACAAGCGGCCCGGGACCATCGGCGGCAGCACGGACAGAGCCATGGTGTTGGAGCGCATCGAGCAAACGCTGGGGGAGGGGCCCTGCATTGATGCGTTGGTCAACGGCCGTCCGGTCCTTCTCGATGATGCCCACGCATCTCCCCAGTGGCATGATTACTGCGGCGCGCTGAGTGCGGCCTGCATGCGTAGCACCCTGGGGGTGCCCATGGTGCTGGAGGACGACGGCGTTGCCGTGCTGGTCTTCTTTGCCCCCGCGCCCGGCATCTTCACCCGTCAGGTCGTCGCGGAGGCGCTGACCTTTTCCGAGCTGGCGGGCAAAGCACTCCGCGTGGCGCTCCGGATAACGAGTCTGAATGAGCTTGCCGAACATCTTGATGCTGCCATTAAAAGCCGATCCGTCATCGACACCGCCTGCGGGGTGATCATCTCTCAGAACGGATGCACGCAAGACGAGGCCTTCGCCATTTTGCGCAAAGCATCTAGTGACAGGAACCAGAAGTTGCATGACCTGGCAGCTGCTTTGGTCCACGGCATAGGCCATCAACAAACTACTCCCGCCAGCGGTGGGGCTAATCGTCTAAAGCGTCCAGTGGCCAGGACCTGAAGTTCCGTTGTGCCGCGGTTCTGGGACCAGTGAATGGTTCACTGGACTATGACCATGGGCGAACTGCGCACCGCAATGACCGAAGACCTCGAGATTGCATACTATGACAACGGCCCGGCGGACGGACCAGTCGCGGTACTCCTCCACGGCTTTCCCTACGACGTGCTCAGCTTCGAGGCCGTTGTCCCCTTGTTGGCGGAGCGCGGGATCCGCTCCATCACTCCGTACCTGCGCGGCTACGGTCCCACCCGGTTCCGTAACGCCACGACGTTTCGCTCCGGCCAACAAGCGGCTGTCGGACAAGATCTGCTGGATCTCATCGATGCCCTCGAATTGCAGAGTCCAGTGGTCGCCGGGTATGACTGGGGCGGCCGGGCGGCCTGCATTGCCGCAGCCGTGCGCCCCCAGGGCATAGCCGGTCTCGTGACTGTCGGGGGCTACGCAATCCAGGACATCGCCGCGTCGGTCGAGCCAGCGGCCCCTTTAGACGAGTATCGGGACTGGTACCAGTGGTATTTCAACACCGATCGCGGACGCGCCGGGCTCGAGGCGAACCGCGAGGAATTGTGCCGCCTGCTCTGGCAATTTTGGTCACCGGAATGGGCCGAGGCTGAAGACGCCTTCACCTCCAGCAGTCCCAGCCTGCACAACCCCGACTTCGTTGATGTCGCGGTACATTCTTATCGCCACCGCCATCGTGCCGCGGTTGGTGACGATCGGTTTTGGGAGCTCGAAGCATTTCTTGCGAAGTCGCCGCCCATCTCGGTACCAACCATTTCGCTCGACGCTCTGGCCGACGGGTTCGGGCCAGACGACTCTGAGCGGGATCGGCAGCATTTCGTCGATGCTTTCGAAATCCGCAGGCTACCGGGAATAGGCCACAACGTGCCTCAAGAGGCGCCGCGGGCGTTCGCCAACACTATCGCCGACCTTCTGACTGCGTCTCCTTGAGGGGACAGATAACGCGTACGACGGCGTTGCTGCCGCCAACGAACTGACTACACCTTCCCGCCGTCGGGCTTCCTTCCAAGAACTACAGCAGAGGCCTCAGGCCGACATCCCGCGCAGCAGGAATCTGCTGCTGTCGCGTCTGCATCCTTGTTGTTCACGGTTACCGTGATGGCTGTTTGCGACGAGGGCGTCTTGATGGGTGCGCAGCAAGTGTCACCTCGCCAAGCGTTGATACCTTCCCGGACAGCGATGCCTGCGATGACCAGTGCCGCTCCGGCGTCGGCCCACCACCAACCCCGCGTGCTGTTCAGAACCAAGCCAATCAGCAGAACGGCTGAGAGATAGGTGCAGAGCAGGGTCTGTTTCGAATCGGCGACGGCGGTCTTGGAGCCGAGCTCGCGTCCGGCGCGGCGCTGTGCCCGTGAGAGGACAGGCATGATTGCCAGGCTCAGGGCGGCAATGACGATGCCGGGGGTGGAATGCTGCGCTTCCCCGGCTCCAGTGAGCGAGCGGACGGCGTCGAATGTCACGAACGCGGCGAGGGCGAAGAAGGAGAAGGCAATGATCCGCAATGTGAGGTGCTCGCGCCGTTCCGGATCCTTGCTCGCGAACTGCCACGAAAGAGTCAACGCGGAAGTGACTTCGATGATCGAGTCCAGTCCAAAACCGATGAGTGCCGAAGAGTCTGCAACACCGCCCGCCCACAATGCGACAACAGCCTCGATGACGTTGTAACTGATGGTCGCGGCTGCGAACAGTCGGATACGCCGCATGAGGATCAGTCGGCGCTCGGGCGCCATAAGCGTCAGTGCGGGGCTCATGTCAGGCATGTCCCGTCGGGTGCGCAGCAAGCCGGGTCGACGGCGAGGACTACGCCTACCAGGTCCTTGATCGCGTGACCCAGCCGTGCATCGGCGAGCTCGTATCGTGTCCGTCGGCCGTCCGGGACTGCAACAACCAAGCCGCACCCGCGCAAACAGGTGAGGTGGTTGGACATGCTCTGACGGGAGACGCCAATTGCGTCCGCCAAGTCAGATGGATAGGAGGGAGACTCTGCGAGTGCCAAGAGAACTTGGGCGCGCGTGGGATCCGAGATCGCGTAACCGAAGCGGGCTAGCACAGGCGCATGCGTAAGGGCTTCCATGACATAGAGAGTACATCTAAGGCTGTATTCATCCAAGGCTGTATTCAGAAGCCGGAGTGAACCCATCGGTTAGCGCGGTCGGAATCTGATCCGTAGGCAGTTCCGCTGGAGCGGTGATCCGTCTACGCTGGAAGTTACTAAGTACCCTTCCTATTTAGGAGGCTCTGATGCGAGGGGTTTCAGCGTTGGGAATGTTGGCGGTCGGGGCGTTGGCTTTAGCCGGGTGCACAGGTGGTGGGGGTGGCGCAGCAAGCCCCTCCGCTAGCCCGCCGTCGTCGGCGTCGGAGTCGGCCCAAGCCAAGGTCTACACGGAGGATGAGTTACGGGACCTCATCTCCGGCATGAAAGATGGAGACGGTAACGAGCTCAAGCTCTACTCAAAGGATCAGGTGGACCAAGGCAGCAACGTCGCCAACCTGCTCCTGAGTACCGCTACCGTCGATCCCGGGGACTGCAAGGACATCGCCACTGCGGGGCTGATGGACACGGTTGAAAAGGGAGACATTGCCGTCGCGCTGTCTGAGGGCGAGCAGCCCAGGTCCCTGTCTGCACAGTCCGGCAGCGAGGGGCCGGAGGCCGATAAGGTTCTCCAGGACATCAGTGCCAAGATGGACGGCTGCGAGAAGTTCACGGTGAAAACTCTTGCCGGTACCTATGACGTCACCAGTGAGAAACTTCAAGCTGAGACGAACGCCCAGGAAACGTTTGGAACAATCAGCAGCCGTTCGGGCGAAACCCAGCAGAAGCTGATGCAAGTGTCCGCCGCGGAGGGGAGATTGCTGATCGTGGCCACCAAGAGCGGGGCAACTCTGGGTGATCCTGATCAGAAGGAGCTTGAGGATTTGATCAACCAGGTCCTTGAGAAAGCTGAAGGCGGCAGCGGAACGAGCAGCCCGATGCCAAGCAGCTCTTCGAGCAGCCCGTCGGCGCCGGCTCCTTCGTCGCCATCGGAATCTACATCCTCGTCTTCTCCTGAGGTGACACCGACAACGACTGCCACAGAGGATAGCGACACTTCCTCGCCTTCGCCAAGCCCGTCGCCTTAGGTCCTTGGGGCATGCCGCCGACCGATGAAGTAGTTCCGGTTGGACTTCGCCCGCCGGTCGAGGTTGCGCTAGCGAAGGCTATGAAGGGCGTCCCTGCGACTTCAGCGTTGCCCGGTTTGACGCTTTTTGAACCTAAGCTCGATGGGTACCGACTCGTCATCTTCCGAGCAGAGGGACGGTCGACCCTATGGTCGCGCCAAGGCAAAGAGCTGACCAAATACTTCCCGGAGCTGGAGAGCGCGGCAGCAGAAATGATCCCCGATGGCTGTGTCATCGATGGGGAAGCCGTGGTGTGGTCTGAGGGACGGCTGAACTTTGAGGCCTTGCAGCGGCGATTGTCGGCTGGCCGAGAAGGACTCCTCGCCCTTGTCAGTGCGCTGCCGGCCAGTTTCATTGGCTTTGATGTCCTTGGGGTGGCAGGCCGTGACGCTCGGAATCTCCCGTTGAAGGACCGCCGGGCACTGTTGGAAGAGCTGGCAACAGTTTGGGTTCCTCCCCTGTCTGTGTCGCCTCAGACAACAGATCGGGAGCTGGCCAAGGCGTGGTTCGAAGATCGGGCAGCTGCCGGATACGAAGGACTGGTGGCCAAGAGCAGTATCCAGCCCTACATGGGCGGGAAGAGAATCTGGTTGAAATCCAAGAAGCGGTCTGAGCTGGACGTGGTGTGTGGAGCCGTTATCGGGCCAATGGACCGGCCCACTGAGATCGTGGCAGGACTGCCCATAGCCGATGAGTTGCGCATCGTCGGGCGCAGCTCCCCGCTGAAACCGGCAGATAGCCGCGCCCTGTCCCGATGGCTCCGCCCGCCGGCGGGCGCTCATCCCTGGCCTTCCACGGTCAAAGGGACCACCCTTGACAGGTTCAACCGCGATGCCTCTCCCGTGGAGCTGACGCTGGTGGGACCTGTCGTGGTTGAGGTCACCGCCGACGCAGCGTGGTCCGGACGTTCATTCCGCCATGCCCTCCGCTACCGCAGAGTCCGTCCGGAGTTGAATCCAGGTGAGGTCCAGTTTCCGTCGTATCTCCAGATTCAATAGGCCTCTAGCGCTGCGGTGACTCGCAGGTGCCTGCGGGACCTCATAGGACGCTCGGCCCCTAATGGTGCCGGGCCAGGTGTTACGCTCGGCACAGCTTATAGGTATACGAATTCAGGGGGAACATGAAGACTTTTCGTGTGCTGGCGATCAAAACGGCGGCTTTTGCCGCTCTAGTCGTCGGTTCAACAATGTTGAGCGTAGCTCCGGCCACGGCGGCACCGACGTCGGAGCCAAGCCCGTGGGTCCCTCCGATTTATGGCGCACCGCACGTTGGGTCAGAGCTGGCCTTAGGGAAAAAAGTCTCCGGACAGTGCTCCAACCCACCGGCCTATCCCCGACCTGAGTTTGTCATTGAGTGGCTGAGCAACGGTGTCCCGTTGCCTGCCGAACGTCAAGGCGATGTCCTCAAGCTGACGCCCGAGGACCGGGGTAACCGCATCTCAATACACGTTCACCTGACTTGCGAAGAACCCAGGGACTACTACAGCGCCGAGACGGCACCCATTGCTGCATCGAACCGCGCAACGGGCTGGACCAACCGTGGACACTACGAGCTTCTTGGCCGCACTCACGCCGGCGACCTTATTCTCTACCCGCGGACCTACGAAGCAGATTATCGATTCAAGGACATGTCAACGGAAGCCCTGCACTACGACGGCTCGTGGGATGAGCCAAGAGTGGTCGGCACGGGCTGGAACATCTTCAACTTCGTGTTCTCCCCGGGAGACTTCGACGGGGACGGGTACAACGACGTCCTTGGTCGGGACAGTGCCGGGAAACTGTTTCTCTACCCTGGTGACGGCGACGGCGGCTGGCTCCCTCCTAAGCAGGTGGGTGCCGGGTGGCAGATCTTCGATTCCATTATTGGCGCCGGGGATTTCAGCGGTGACGGCAACAACGATGTTCTCGGCCGTGACAGCGCAGGCCGACTCTTCCTTTACCCCGGTGACGGTAACGGTGGCTGGCTTCCTCCTTCACAGGTCGGCTCAGGCTGGCAGATCTTCGACAAGATCGTTCCAGCGGGCGACACAGGTGCCGATGCAGCCGTGGACATCTTCGCCCGGGACCGAGCAGGCGTCCTCCATCAATATCCAGCCAACGGACAAGGCGGCTGGAAATCCCCAGTTGTTGCGGGCTATGGATGGAGTGTCATGAATGAAATCATCGGTGCCGGGGACTTCAGCCCAGGAGAAAGCTATGCCTTTCGCGAATCCACAGCTGACATCACGGGGATCGATCAGGAAGGTGACCTACACCTGTACGGCGGCGCACAGCCCACCGGGCTCTACGACGGGGACGTCATCGGCACCGGCTGGGACATCTTCAAAAACCTCATCTGATCTTAAGACTCAAAACCAGATAGGTAGCAGCATCCAGGGACCCTTCTCAACAGAAAAGGGTCCCTGGATGTTGCTAGAGGAATATCGACGTCCCCGAATAAGGGACTCCGCCAGGTGTACGTCCGGAGTTGAATCCGGACGACGTCACTTCGCCATTTGATATCGGTTGACGGCCCGTGACCCTGCTGCCCCGGGCATGGAGCGGATGCGTTTCTCGGGATCGCATGAGCGGACAGAAGGACGGACCCGAACACTGATGCCGGGCCCGTCCTTCTATCTGTCTGGAGTTCAGATTTCGGTGGGCTGCGCTTGGGCGGCAGCCTGCTTCGCTGACCGTGGATCGTCCCCGTTTGGCTGCTGGGACTCAATGGATCCGGCTGGCTGGTCTTCGCGGTCTTGGAGACGCATTTCTGGTGGTTCCTCGCGGAATCCTTTGGTGAGGAAGACGAGGTAGAGGATACCCAGACCGATCCAGCAGCAGCCGATGGTGATCGCGATTGGGCTCAGTTGAGTAAGCAGGTAAATGTCAACTGCGGCACCGAGCACGGGAAGAACAATGAAACTGACGATTGAAAGGTTGGTGCCGCGTCTGCGGCTTCGGATGAAGTAGGCGATGACGCAGAGGTTGACGGTGGCGAAAGCTAGAAAGGCCCCGAAGTTGATGAAAGAAGTCGCGATTTCCAGAGAGATATTCAGGGCCAGGGTGGCCATGGCACCGACAAGGAGCAGGTTGAAGATGGGGGTTTTGGTTCGGGGATGAAGGCGTCCGAAGAGCCGTCGGGGAAGGACGCCATCCCGGCCCATGACATAGAGGAGCCGGCTGGTGCTGGCCTGAATGGCGAGCCCGGATGCAAACCCGCCGACGATGAAGAGGATGTTGGTGATGTTGGCGTAGAACTGCCCACCGACGAGAACCTGCATGGCGTACGCCGCGGTCGCCGCTTCCTCAAAGTCTCCGCCGGGGTGAACGAGCTGCATGATGTAGGAGACCGCGACGAAGAGTATTCCGCCGACGAGGACGGTCAGGAGGATCGCCCGGGGAATGTTTCGCTTGGCGTCTTTGGTCTCTTCGCTGAGGGTGCTGACGGCGTCGAATCCGAGGAAGGCGTAGGCAGCGATAGCTGCTGCCGCAGCGACACTGCTGACCGTCGTGGCACTGTTCCAGAAGGGCTCAGTCAACGACGTCGGCGGGTTTCCGCCGAGGTAGGCCAAGCAGTAGGCGATGAAGATCCCGATGACGGTTACGACCAGAAGGGTAAGCGTCTTGTTCACCCTATCGGTGAGCACGATTCCAGTGATGTTGATGAGAGTTGTCAGCCCTGCGTTCAGAGCTAGCCAGGCCCAGACGGGAATGTCAGGAAACTGAGCTGCGAGGTAGAACGACTGGAAAAGCCAAGCCACGGTGGGAAGGAAGAGATAGTCGAGGAGGATTGCCCACCCCACCAGGAAGCCGACGCGGGAATCGAGCAGCCGACGGGCGTAGACGTAGGCCGAACCCGAGTTCGGAAAGATCTTGGCCATCTTCGCGTAGCTGAGGGCAGTCAGGAGCATGGCGGCAGTGGCTAGGGCGAATGCTGTCGGGGCCGTTCCATCGCTGGTGGAGGAAATCACGCCGAAGATCGACATTACGATTCCCGGAGCCATATAGGCCAGGCCGAATACGACCACCGACAGCAGGGATAGCTTGGGGGTAAGTTTGATGTTCTCAGCGGACATTAGCGTTTCCTTAGGCTGGGGCAGTGCTGAGGTTGGTCTGGGTTGCGGAGGAGTTGGTCTGCCGCCACAGGTGAGGATCAAGCTGGCCCGCGTATAACGGCAGCGGAATGGTGTCGTCGCTTTCATCAAACTGATCCCAGGGGCGGGTAACGCCCGCTGTGCCATGCTGACGGACATTTCGTACTTGATCCAGGTCGATCACATCGACCAAGGTTGTGTCTTCTGGCCCGTTGGCAGAGATTCGTACGCGGCCTTCAGGATCAACCAGAAGACTCCGTCCGACCCCGTGGGGTCCGGCTGCGTTCACACTCGCAACGAAGTTCTGGTTGACGATCGCGTTCGCTTGGCCGATAACAACTTCCTGAACACGATCGTTGGTTGGAGTCTGGACAACATTGAGGACGAGCTCTGCCCCCATCCATGCCAGATGCCTGCTGTGTTCGGGGAACCATGCGTCGTAGCAAATCGACAAACCGACGCGGCCGTAGCCGGTCATTTCGAAGACCACGAAGTCCTTGCCCGAACAAACCCTCTCATAGGGCTTCCAAGGAAAGATCTTTCGGTACGAGGCTATAGCTTTGCCTTCCGGGGAGTAGACAACGGCAGTGTTGTAGATACGCCCGTCCATGCCTCGTTCAAGCACGCTCCCAGGCAGGAGCCAGATCCCAAGGTCTCCGGCAAGCTCGGCAAGAGTGCGCCCGCGCGGGCCATCAAGAGGTTCGGCCGAGGCTTCCATGTAGGCCTGCCTGTCCTCGGGGCCGGGAGAGTGTGCCGTGTTCAAGTGGAGCTCCGGGTAAACGAAAAGGTCTGCGACCGCATGCGCTTTGACCCTTCGCTCGAGACCAGCAGCAAAATCAGTCAAGGACTCAGCAGGTGATTGCACAAGAGCCAGTGGGAGGAGGCGGGTCATAACAGTGATAATCCTTGCGTTGGGGGGTTTCTTAAATAAAGATTAATTAACTAACCCGGGTGTGTCAAGGGTCACTTTGAGGGCCGGTGTGAAAGCATTGTGAGCATGGCAAGACCACGCAATCAGACAGAACGCCGGGACCAGCTCGTAGCAGCAGCTGGCCGGGTCCTGCTGGACAGGGGATCATCGGCGGCCCGCCTTTCTGACATCGCCAGCGAAGCCGGCGTCACCCCCGCCGCAGTGCTCTACTACTACAGGGACGTCGATGAGCTCTTCAGCGAGGTCTTCCATCAGGGTGTTACGGAGTACTGTGACCGCCGGGAGGCGCGGATCAAGGCTGAGAGCGACGCCGAAGGTCAGTTGAGGGCCTGCATTCACTCGGGCGTACCTTGGCCCGGCGAAAGCGAAATGGCTTCCCGAATCCTCGTGGAACTAATCCCGGTTTATCTGCGAAATGAAGCAGCTGCTCGCCAGCAGATGGCTTTCGTGGAGCGCCAAACGAACCTGTACAAAGGGATACTGGAACGAGGCATGGAGGAGGACGCTTTCACTCTGTCGGCGCCGGCAGGATTCCTGGCCCGAAGCTTCATAGCCCTCGAAGATGGTCTCGTGATGGACGTCCTTCTCGGCGACCTGACGCCCGATGAAGAGTATGAGTTCCTGATCAGCTACGCGACAAACATGGTGAAAACCAAGAGCGGTGCCAACCTGCAGCTCAGCTGAGCCAACCGGGCGTTAAGGGACGCAAGCCGATTAGCGGGCGGACCAGCTGGGCGCCCATCGCTTCCCGTGCGAAGTAGGCGTTGGAGAATTAGAGCGCACAATTCCTTTTTGGGGGTTGACTACTAAGGGTACTTAGCAATACGTTGGAAGGGTGTTAGTGGCGTAGATCACACGCCGGCCACGCCCGAGGTTCCTCCCGGAATCCGGGTCTTCCTGCAAATCAACAAGTTCCGCCGGCTATCCAAGGGGCTTCGTTGGGGGTGGACGACCGGGGGTTCAAGCACCACATCTAGTGGTGTTGAAAGGAACGAATAGAGATGCGAACTCGCTTAGTAGCACCCTTAACAGCAGTGGCACTTTCCGGAGCAATGCTCTTCGGCGCCACAGGCCCCGCCTCCGCTGCCCCGCCGCCCGCGGCCAGCGCTGTTCAGTTGGCCAATGTCACGGCCGTTATCAATGAAACCATTCCCGGAGTCGGCACCTTCGTTGGTTCCTTCACGCCTACACAGTTTGGCACCGAGAACGGCGCGTTGACTGTGACCGGCTTGCTGACGGGTACCTTCACCAGCGTCACTGGGGTGGTGACTCAAATCAGCCAGACAGTGACCACGACGGTCACCGGCGCTGCTACTCAGGCGGCCTGCCAGATCCTTAGCCTCGACCTTGGGCCACTGGACTTGGATGTTCTGGGCCTCGTAGTCGAACTGAACCAGGTGCAGTTGGACATCACGGCAGTTCCGGGGGCAGGAAACCTCTTGGGTAACCTGCTGTGTGCAGTAGCCGGCCTCTTGGATGGCAACGGCCTGACTGGTCTCGCCAATCTGCTGAACCGCCTGCTCGGCCTGTAACGGCAACCTACAGAACAACACCGCAATTCAGAGGCGCCCCCTCGGGGGCGCCTCGCTTTTTTCCCGGTCCTTCTCCTGTGCGGAGTCAGGGGCTTCCACACCACTACGGTGTTCTGCCCGGTGCAGCCCAGTGAGCATCATCATGATGACTCCCACCCACATCACGGCCGTCGCAAGGACAAAGCCCATCAGAACCAGAGCCTGCATGAGCGAATTCTATCCATACCCGTGGCTACAGACTATTCCGACATTCAGCCCGCGAAAAATCAAGGAAAAGAGCCGTCTTAGCAAGTAGCGCGCTCTCGGATGGGGCTAAAAGACGAGTACCGACTACTCGTGCTCGGGCAGTACCCAGAGGTCTTTACTGAATACAGCGGCTCAGGAACGACCACCAATAAACCCCCAATATTTGGCGGTTGCACGAACCGCGGGCCGGGGCCGGACAAGGTACCCAAATACAGTTGTCCGGCCCCTCGCCCTACCACAACAGGCAACGGCCTGGGGGCCCAAACAGAGGGCCTAGACGCGATCGTCCAACTCAGAGTTCCAGATCTGGTCTTCGTGCTCTTGGATGTGCATCCGAATATCCCACGCGCAGGATCGGTTTCTTCCGTCATTAGCTGCCATTTCGCGCGGGCTCGGTGCCGGGCGGGAAGCCTCCCAGTCAACGAGTTCACTGGTCACCCGGAGACTGGTCGCGGAACGGATCATTTTGTCGACCGCGAGCGTGAAGTACACGCCGCTGGAATCCACATCGAAAGGGTAGAGGCCTTGATCTTTGTAGAGGCGTCGGATCACCGCCATCTGCTTCCGGTTCGGGTAGAACGACTTGTACGCTGACGAGTCATCCGCCTGCATCCATTGCAGAATCATGAAAGCTGCTGTGTACTCGCGGACAGCCAACGGTGATCCCAACAACGTGGGCGTGGCCATCACGCTGATGTCGGTGCTTCCAGTCCCACCAGACGACCGTGACGGCAAGGCGAGAATGCCGAGTTCTTCCAGACCTTCACTGAGGGACGCACGGACTGGGTAGCTGCTGTAGCGCTTCAGGATCTCTTCGAATTCTTTTACGGCCAGGTCCCACGGCGTTGGCTTTACGTAGGGCTTGAAGCCTGTCACCGGGAAAATAGCGTCGGGGTTTGGATTGCCGGAGCCCGAGGGGTAGAGGGCATTGCCAATGGCGGGGTCGTCAACGCGTGGAACGCTGATATCGTCGCGCCCGGCCCTTGCCTCAGCCAGTGTGTACTTCTTCCCGCCCGAGCTCTTTCCGTCGTGAAGTAGCTCCACGATGAAAGCCCGTCCGTTGGGAACATAGAAGTCTTCCTCGAAGGGGTCCAGTCCCAGGTTGCGGCAGATGTGGACCAACGTCTCGTGGGGGAAGCAATCAAGGGCACGCGGCGCAGAATATTGCTCGACGTCTTCGAAGTCGTAGGGTTCTCCGCTGTGGTGGAACTTCCATGGTTCAGAGTGATAGAGACTAAGTGACCTCCGATGGCCGGCCTCATCGTAAACCTTAAGATCACGGCCTCCCCAACGCCCCCGAGCCATTTCGTCGGGAATGCGTTTCATGTTCTTCGGCTCGTCGTTCACCTCAATAGTGGGAATTCCATTGCCCTCCGAGAGATGGTGCCGCAGCTGGTAATCGAAATGCGCGTCGCCAGTGGTGTTCTCCATGACAGCAGTCCACTCCGGGTTCGCCGTCTCCAGCAGAAGCCAGCGCGTGCCATACCCCAAGGGCAGTAGTTTGCCGAGAAGTTCGGTCAAAGTGCCTTGGTGCTCGGTGACGCCAATGCCATCACGCGCCTGATAGGGGCTTCGTTGGACCCACTTCCGCCACTCGACGGCGGCCTGGTCCACCGGGCGCTTAACGAACCCGATCTTGTTGGTCACAGGCGCCCATTCGCCACCAAGCAGGAGCTTGGCGGCCAGTTTCTGGGCAGGGCTTTGGCGCGGTGGCATTCTTGGGTTCCTCTCCCGGCGGGTTCTGCCCGTAAAGCGTCCCACAACAGACTTCGCACAGGCGCTATCGCCCCGCGTCGGGGGCTACTTCGCCTGGGAGGCGTACGGCTTCGCGAGCAACGAGGGTGAAGGACGTCGGTTGTTGCCGAGTGTTAGGCTCAGCTCAAATTGGGGTATCTGGGCTGGGGGGATCATGGGAACTTTTCGTGCGTTGCGTTGAAATCAGCGGCTCTTGCCGTGTTGTTGGTGGGCTCAACAGCGGCGGGCGTAGCCCCGGTTACGGCTGAAGAGGGCGACGGTTCCATAGCATCAACCAGTGAGTTTGTGCCGTTGATGCACGGAATGCCCAACGTGGGATCAGAGCTGACAATAGGCAGATTCTTCACGCGTTCCTGCCCCGTGACGGAGGAGGCCCCGCATGGGTTCACCATGGAGTGGCTCAGCAACGGAGTGCCCTTGCCTGCCGAGCGACAAGGCGAATTCCTGAAACTCGTCCCGGGGGATCGCGGTAACCGCATCTCCCTCACTGCACAATCGTCTTGCAGGGAAGGAACGGTCTATCACAGCGCCGAAACACCGCCTATTGCTGCCTCCAACCGGGCCATGGGCTGGACAGGTCGCGGAAACCCTGAGCTCTTAGGCCGCACCGATGACGGTGACCTGGTCCTGTACCCCCGGACGTATGAGTCCACTTGGAGGTTCTGGGATATGTCCTTCGAGGGCCGCTATTACAGCAGCTACTGGGATGAACCGCGGGTAGTCGGAACGGGCTGGGACATCTTTGATGTTGTCTTCTCCCCGGGGGACTTCGACGGCGACGGCAACAACGACGCCATCGGCCGTGACCGCTATGGAAACCTTCACCTGTACCCCGGAGACGGAGATGGAGGCTGGCTGGCGCCCTCCCAGGTCGGCGCAGGCTGGAACATCTTCGATTCCATCGTGGGTCCCGGGGACTTCAACGGGGACGGAAACAACGACGTCCTCGCCCGCGACCGCTATGGAAACCTTCACCTGTACCCCGGCGACGGCGAAGGCGGCTGGCTGGAACCCTCGAAGGTGGGCGCAGGCTGGCAGATCTTCAACAAGATCATCGCTCCCGGGGACACCAACGGCGACGGAGCAGTGGATATTTTCGCCCGGGACCGCAGCGGTGTCCTTCAGCAGTACCCAGCAGACGGGCAGGGGGACTGGAAGTCCCCCGCCGTGGTGGGTGCTGGATGGGGTGCCATGAGCGAGATCAGCGGCGCCGGCGTGTGGGACCGGGACTATGTCGCCTACAATGCCGCCAATCCCGGGCGCGGACCGAGGAATGACGTCATCGCAATAGATCAAGAAGGCGACCTACGGCTGTACAGCGGCGCCTACCCCTACGACACCGGCCTCTACGAAGTTGGCGAAATCGGTGACGGCTGGGACATTTTCAAGGACCTGATCTGATTCCCGCGCACCCCCAAACTACTTAGAAAGTAGTACTCAAGTGAACACCTGGGGGTGACGCGCACGGCGCCTTTTCAGGCGAGGCTTGATACCGGGGGTGCACGGTGTGCCCTTGGAGAGGCACGGTTGAAGAGGTCTGTTAGGAAGTTGCTCGTGGGGGTCACGGCGGTTGGCGCCGTGCTGGCGGTCGGCTTGGCCACCTCCACCGTGGTGAATGCCGTGGCGAGCGAGGGGGAGAGCCACAGGATCGAGTCGTACGGGCGGCGGGTGTCCGTGGACGGTGGCGAGATGAACGTTCTGGTCACTGGGGCCGGGCAGGAGAACGTGGTGCTCTTGCCTGGATTCGGTACGTCGTCGCCCGTCCTGGACTTCGGGCCGCTGGTGACGGACCTCGCCACGGACCATCGGGTGATTGTGGTGGAGCCTTTCGGTTACGGCCTGAGCGATGGCACGGACGAGGAGCGAACCACGGCGAACATCGTGCAAGAGGTTCATGGCGCACTCGAGGCGCTGGACATTGATCGCTATACGCTGATGGGTCACTCCATCGCCGGCCTCTACGGCATAGAATATGCCGCCCGCTACCCGGAGGAGGTGACGGCGTTCGTCGGCATCGATACGAGCGTCCCCGGACAGCCGGGCATGGACACGCAGTTCCCCACGGGTCTGATGTCCGCTGCGAAGAACCTCGGCCTGCTCCGGATAATGAACGCTGCCTCCGCCGCCGGCGGCCTCGCAGACTACACCGACCACGCCCGTGAGCAGATGCAGATGCTCACCAACAAGAACTCGCTCTCACCCACCTACCTCAACGAGATGGGCAACATCAAGACCAACTTCGAGCGCGCACTGGGCACAGGCTTCCCCAAGGACTTGCCGCTGCTGCTGTTCGTGGTCGCGGAGAACGAGAAGACCCCGGAGTGGCTCGAGCTGCACCACCGCCAGGCCGCGAGCGTCACGAACGGCACCGTGGTGCCCCTCCCCGGCGAGCACTATCTCCACCACACGCACGCGGGGGAGATCGCGGATGGGGTCAGGGAATGGGAGGCGGGGCGGTCGTAGCGGAGCGGATAAAGCGGACGACGGCGGTGCTGCCGCAACTTCGGGCAGTGGCGTGTGTGGGCGGACCGCGGAGTCCTTCAACGCGCCACGCTCTAATTACCCCGGCGGGTGGTACTTGCAGATGATCCTGCACCCAGCACGGCGGCTCCGCGACCGCCTAAGCGCCGGGCCGCCGCAGTGTGCACAACGGCGAGGCCTAGCACCAATTAGTCGTTGAAGATTGACTTCAACATGACGTCGCGCCGTAGGTCGTCCTTCCCCATCGGGGAAAGATCCTCACGCATAGCTTCAAGAGTTCGACCAATTGACTGCTTCAACCATTCAGACTGCATCGGTGTGAGCGATCCATCGAATTGCGAAAGCAGGGTCTGCCAGTAGGCCAGCATGTGAACAGTCTCGGGACTCGCCCACAACGCCGCATGGGATCGTAGTTCGGCGTCCTTCCATAGGTCGTCCTTCCGCTGTTCGGGTGTGCGATCACGAGAAAGGAAGCGCTGCAACATGAATGTGGCTATTTCGGAGTAGACCTTTTCTCGACGTTCGAACTCCTTGGACTCGCGATCACGCTTCTTTTGTTCCTGCCAGCTGATGACGCCAAGCGAAGCGATCCAAGCCGTAAGTGCAACGGTTAGCAGCGTCGCTCCTGGGGCAAAAAGATCCTTTCCCCACCCCGTTGTCCAAACGGTGGCAAATCCGAGAACCACCAGAGAAAAACCTAGAGCACCGATTCCCAGACAAATGTGGGCAGGGCGAAGGGTCTTCAGATTCGCAGTCCATCCATTCACAACGCTCCCACCTTTGATTTTTTTCACTAGAAGATCCTATTGGAGCCCAGCCCCGACTGTTTGACGTGTGGAAGTATGCGCCCGCCGTGTTCTTGTCTGTGAGCTTTGCATGGGTTGCTGGTGTTATCAGTGCCCGGTTTGGCGACCGGGGCGTAATGCGCCCTGTATGCGCGCGCAGCGTCATGGTGTTCAATTGGCAAGTACCTTCGATGTTCGCCTAGGTCCTGCACTCAGACTGATGGAACTGGTGGACCTAACGACATCCCATATTGAGGCCGGATCGCCGTTTGTCCCGGGAAGGGTCTAGGATCTGATGTCCAAGAAGAGGTCCTAGACAACCTGAGCGAAGTGCCAGCATTTTTTCGGCAGCCATGGGAAGAGAGTCCGAGGGCAACATCCAGCAGGGTAAACGATGGCGGGCCTTTGACTATGGTGACGGGATAATCATCAATAGCCCTTATTGAGACGCTCTGTGGGAAGCCGCTCAAGGACGGATCGTTGGAAGCTTCATCCTCACAAGAGTTCTATTGACAGTTGACTTAGCGGTGGCGACTGAGACGCCGCAGGATTGGCTGCGGATCGTCCAAGCGACTTCAAAATAATTGAATCCGTCGTTCACCGTCGCTGCCAAGTCCTCAGAGTGGTTCCTGAGTCGGCCCCGAAATTGGGATGACTTGATAGCAACAGGTGTTAGTGCCCGTCGCGTTGCTCATCCGGATCCAAGAACTTGGACTGCTGGGGCGGGAAGACTTACGTGGTTTGGTAGGTCTCGGTGCCGTTGTGCTGGGCAAAGTGTGAGTTAAGCTGCGGGCGAGGCGTTGACGATGACTACTATTAGGCCCAACAAGTTGCTCAAAAGAGCGACGATGGCACCTACTGAGTATCCATATTTCCTTCTGGAAACGTAGTCAGCCGTTGACCTAGTTGCCACCATAACGTCAAGGCCGATAGCTAGCAGGACAACCAAAATTAGAAGGCTCATGTTTAGCCAGGTGGCGCCGTTATTAGATATGGTAAATACCGCTCCCACGATGGGCAGCAGGGTAGCTGGAAAAATCTGAACGGCATCTGCCGCGTATTCGATGTAATCGTTGATCGCTTTGGGTGACAGATGCGGAGGCACCTCGGCATCGGGAGATACGTTCCATCGGTCCCTGTCCTGAGTAATCTGCCCCTGAATGGTTTTGCTTACTCTCGTCACAATTTTCGGGGCAATCAGGATGAAAAAGATTGCGACAATGAACGGGCATGCGGTTGCTATCCAACTCACAGATGTCTCATCCCTGTGGGACTTTGGGCGGTCCCTCGGCATCGACTTGGACACTTACTGTGTCACTGGCAGAGTACGCAAACCCATCAGGTTGGGCGACCAAGACAACACTCACCACGACATCAACCGAGGTTCCTATGCTGGATACCTTGCAAGACCTCATCCCCGCACTTGGCCCACCGCGGCCCGGGCGACTGGGGACATGCATGGAGTCGCTCCATGATGAGAAGTCGCCCAACGGTGTGGAATAGCAGATTTCAGAGGACTCCCAGGTGCCCTTGATGCTAACGATGTATGAATGCAGGCTCCGATTTTTGGCACTGACCTCATGGATGCCTCCCTCTGCCTTTATCGTGTGAGGGGGTGAGCATACGATTGTGCTTTCCAGCCATAGTCCCGATGGCATGTTCGTTGATCTTTCAGAAACCCGTTTCATACCCGCGCCAATCCTTGAACGTCGTTGTTTCGGGTGTCTCCAATTTTGCTCTGGGGCCTGAAGCCGAATCAGCCGATCGATCGTGCCAGAGCTTCGCTAACTCCAGCACGTTGTCCACGACGCTGTGGAAGTCGATATGTGAGGTCCCCGTTAATTCAAGTAAGACGATGAGTTGTTGGGCTGCCTCGCTATGAGAACTTCCGTGTAGGCAGTCAGCTGTGTCTCCGAACCCGACCACAGATGCCCCGTTCGACAATCGTTCCCAAGCCACGCTCCGCGTTTTGGAAACATCCAGCCTGACTAAGTCCCACTTGGAAGGAACGGAGAGTTCTTCGTCTGCGGCCAAGGTCAGTAACTCCCCAAAATCAATCTCAATCACAGTGTTCGGCGTGCAGACAATCGCGTCGGCATCCTGATAGCTAGCAAGCGCAGCCGCAATGCCGATGAATTCCCGTGCTGAGCTGCCCGTAGTCCAATTGACGGTCAGAACTTCTGATGAGAGATCGACGACAGCAAGCTCTTCGCTGTCGAAGATAAGCTGCCGCACAAGACCCTCGGGGCGGTCCAGGTCCTTTACATCTTTTAGTGACATGTCTCCCTCAGTCAAGGTTGCTTAAGAGTGCCAGAGTTCTGGCGAGCACGGAAGAGACTTTGCGATGGCGTTTATCCCGCCTTATACGCCAGCGTTCTCAAAGACCGGCTTTTGGCTTGTCGCTTCACGTGTAGCCGGCCCTTCCTTACCCTGATGCCGGCTAGGAAGGGCCGGAGGGCGTGATGTTAGGGCTGAGCGGTAGGCTCACCGCATACAGCGGGTAGCGGTCTGTCTGCACCCGCCAAAGGAAAATCGTCAGGCAGGGCAAAAGGAGCATCAGCGAGAGGTGATGATTGAGTACGGGACCAAAGCGGGACGAAACTCAGAACGGCACCCAGAATCCGTTGCATGGGACGGGGAGCTTCGTGGACTCTCCAAGCGGTGTACCGGCAGTGGGCCGTGGGTGGTGCGACTGGGGAAGAATTCATTTCGGCAAGGCAACGAGCTATTCATCATCCCTATCGCCGCTGATGCCTTTCGGCTTCACTTCATCTGGCCGCCTGACACCGGCGGCTGACATCGATTTGATGTCTTTCCTTCATGACAAAGGTCGTCCTTAAGCAGACTGGTCACTCCATCGCCGGCCTCTACGGCATCGAATACGCCACCCGCTACCCGGAGGAGGTGACGGCGTTCGTCGGCATCGATACGAGCGTCCCTGGACAGCCGGGCATGGACACACAGTTCCCCACGGGCCTGATGTCCGCCGCGAAGAACCTCGGCCTGCTCCGGATAATGAACGCTGCCTCCGCCGCCAGCGACCTCGCAGACTACACCGACCACGCCCGTGAGCAGATGCAGATGCTCACCAACAAGAACTCCCTCTCACCCACCTACCTCAACGAGATGGGCCACATAAAGAGCAACTTCGAGCGGGCGCTGGGCACGGGCTCCCGAAGGACTTGCCGTTACTGCTGTTCGTAGTCGCGGAACGCGCGCGATACGGGATGAAGCGTACGACGGCGCTGCTACCGCCGACTTTGGCGGTTGGCGCTTGTCCGGGTTCGCGAAGGGAGAGCTCAAGCTCCACAGCGGCAGCAAGGACCGTTGGGTTCCTATGACGATACTAGAGATTCTCGGCTATCTCGCCGGCAGCTATCCGCTCAGCAGTAGTCAAGTAAGCCTGCTCAATGTAGTCCTCAAGATCCTTGGCACCGATACGCCAGATATTCCGCCCACCGAGCTGGAATCCACGCAACTCACCAGACTTCAACAACTGGCGGACAGTAGGAATCCCAACAGCTAGCTCCTCGGCTACCTGCTCGATCGTCAAGAATCTGGGGCGCGCCGCGTCATCAGTCACCTGACAACCATAACTAGAAGAGGACCCTAACCGCGGTATGGCAGCCCGGGAACAACGGCCTTGTCATGACTTCTCTGGCCAGCGGTCGTCGCGGACTGCCATTCATCGGCTCCTTCAAGGCGGATCTGCTGGCGATCGAGCTGGACAAGAACGTTTGGCAAGCAACAACGTTAGAGGCGTCGAAGGCCCCGTTTAAGTCCGCGCCTCCTACGCCAACGACACCTCCGGCTACACCGACCCACGGTGGTGCCCCTCCCCGGCGAGCACTACCTCCATCACACGCACGCGGGGGAGATCGCTGACGGGTTCAGGGAGTGGGAGGCGGGACGGGTGTAGGCCACACCTTCCGGTCACCGGCGAGGCGAGCGTACGCTGAGGCCATGGATTCCGAGGTCAGGACCGTCTCTTTGAACACCGGAATCAGCGTGCCCTGCTTCGTGCAAGGGAATCTTGAGCAGACAGCCGACGACGTCGACGCGCCACTGCTGCTTTTGCATGCGTGGGGTGAATCTTGGCGGAGTTTCGATCGTCTCATTGCCTCGCTTCCTGGGTTTGTGATTGTGGCGCCTGATCTGCGAGGTCATGGGGCGGCGGACAAACCCGAAAGCGGCTACGCTCTTTCCGAAGTTGTTGGGGATGTAGTTGCTCTACTGGAAGCCTTAGGCGTCAACCACGCACACATCGTGGGTTCATCCAGTGGTGGTTATGTTGCACAGCAACTGGCTGTCACTCATCCGGGCTTTCTTGCATCTTTGACGTTGGTAGGCGCACCACTGAGCCTGCATGGCAAGCCACCATTTGCGGACGAATTTGAGCGGTTGACAGATCCAATCTCAGAGAACTGGGTGCGCGAGTCCTTTGCGTGGTACAAAATGCTGCACGCCGTGCCGTCCTCGTACATCGAGGACCGAGTACGAGACGGTCTCGCCATGCCAGCCTCAATTTGGAAGGCTTCGTTGCTCGGATTCTATGAGGCCGTTCCTCCTACGGAGACCGGCGACATTTCCGTCCCAACCCTTATGCTCTGGGGCGCCCACGATCACCTTGTGCCGCGACAGCATCAAGAAACCCTGACTCGCCGTATCAAGGGCGCACGGCTGCAGATATACGAAGGAACCGGTCATCTGGTGCTATGGGAGTGCCCGGAGAGAGTTGCTGAGGATTTGACGAGCTTCCTGGGCGAGCTGATCAGGCGTCCGTAGTTTGAGGACCGTTTGGACATGGCCTTTCAACCGCGTTTCGACTGTACGGTCACCCACGTCGTATACCATCATTGCAACTTGCCCCCGGTCGCTCTCGCGGCCGCGATGACCTGGACTCCTTCACCAGGAAACCCTCTAGCCTAGCCATGCAACAAGTGTTATAACGAATGCCACACGGCTGGCTAGCTCCACGAAGCGATGCTATCGGCTGCGGTCTCTCCCTTCCCCGGGCGTGTGCGCCAGCATAGGACGCAGTTGGTTGGACACTCGGGAGCTTTCTCCCCGTCTCGGATATCTCCATTCCGGGCAGCCGGGCATGGATTCCAGTTCCCGACGGGCCTGATGTTCGCGGCCAAGATTTCGGCCTGGTTCGGCTGATGACCGCTGCCTCGTATGCCAAAGACACCTCCGGCTACACCGACCATGCCCGTGAGCAGATGCAGATGCTCACCAACAAGAACTCCCTGTCACCCACCTACCTCAACGAGATGGGTCACATCAAGACCAACTTCGAACGCGCGCTGGGCGCGGGCTTTCCGAAGGACTTGCCGCTGCTGCTGCTGTTCGTGGTCGACGAGAACAAGCAGACCCCGGAGTGGCTCGAGCTGCAGGACCGTCAGGTTGCGAGCGTAACGAACGGCACGCTCGGGAGATCGCGGAGGGGGTTAGGGAGTGGGAGGCGGGGCGGACGTAAGGCGGACGCGCTCACCGGAGGTCGCTCTCGCGGTCTGCGGTTCGAGCGTTCGACGGCGCGGCCGCGCTGCAGATCCGCCCCGATGGTGGCCGGCTCCAGCGCCTTGACCCAGCTCGTGCTCATCATCGACATAACCACCGACATAACTACTGTCCAATACATGGGCCGTCTGGCTGTAGGACTTGGATATCGCCCACGCAGCCAGCACGGCGGACAGTGCCAGCGTCAAAGCACGGTTATAGCCCCAGGTTGAAAACAGGACGTCCCAGATTCCCTGAATTGATACCAGCACCACCAGTGGAGCCCAACTACCACTAGCTTTGAAAATGGCCACAGCGAACAGAACTATCAACAGGATCGGCATAACAGCGGCAGGCAGGCCACCCTCCACCCAGCCCTCTCCAAGAAGCGAATGAACGGACACTCTGCCGTCCTTACGGACCCAAAGGTTCATGAAGTCAGCCGGGACCATACCCAGGCTATAGGCAATGTCAGCACCTGCACTCATGGTGTCATCGCCAATGGCATTGAGATTTCCCCAACCAAGCCATGGGCGTTCCGCAATGGCAGCAATAGACAGCGGGGGCTCGACGCGCCCCGCTAGGAGGGCTGGCCCGGTATCACCCAACTGAGCAATCGTTCGATTACGCACGGCATCACCAAACAAGCCGGACTCAATCGCTTTGGGGAGCAGTTCAGATAGCCCCCACAGCGCTACTGCGCCAAGGAGCCCTTTGAAGGTCTTGCTAGCTGGCCTGCTGCTACTTCCCCGGATCATAATAATGACTACGACTGCAAAGCAGACGAGCCCGTGGGAGCGGAAGCCGAGGAATAGGCTGGCGCAGCCTATGAGGAATAGAGCTGCCATGGGTACAGAGCGGCGCTGAGTCAGGGTGCAGAGGAACCATACTGCGACGGTGGCGACATAGGGGCCAACCCCGTACTTCCACATGTGCTCAAATGTGTCGGTGTTTGCTGGGCGGAATAGCACGTAAAACAATGCGCTCCCGATGGATGCATAGCCCAGCAATTGGGCAGCCGGTGCCTGACCGTTGGTGAGCTTCACGGCAGCGGTGACAAAAAGTGCCATAGCTGCGTAATGCAGGATGTTGCCACTGGTCTGTTCGCCTTGCAGTTGGGCGCTGACAACCAACGCGCCAACCCCAATAACGGACCACCAAACTATCGACTTCGCGGTCTTAGGCCAGCCCGCAAGCGGCTTCAAGAAGATAGCTGCAGCGGCTGGAATGGCGGCTAGCGAAAATGCAAAGCCATAGACCGGACTGGCAACCATGGCGCCTACCCCCATCAAGCGCCTAGCCAACATACGCGGCTGATGTGCACTGTCGCTTCTCGCCCCGGCAGCACTTTTTCTCAGCCGAGGAAGCTGCAGAAGCGCGAAGGGGAGGAAGAATGCGGCTGCCAAGCCGCCGACAAGCGTGCCGATCCCCAGCAGTGTATCTGTGAGAACGCCCAGAATAGTGAGGACAGCTACTGCGGACACGGCGACCGTAGCCCACAGACTGAATCGCGACATTCCAACGCCCCCAAGATCAGTTGTCCGCCACAATCAAATGAAACGGCTTCGGGCCAATATTATCTCAGCCCAGCTGGGTTACAGAGCCCCTGACCAGAACCTGCCTCACCCACGTCAAGCCTTCAAGTTCTTGCCGAGTGGTGCTGACACATTAGTTCGTGGAGTCACCGTTGCTATAACGTTTGGCTCATGTCGGGGGAAAAGTCGTTAAGAGTCACCAAGAAGCATGCTCATCTGAAGGCGCTCACTGGTCTGAGGATCATCGCCGCAGTCTGGGTTTTCGTGCACCATTTTGACGACGTGATAATTGGGTTGATGCCGGGGCTTTCATTTATGGATCCTCTATTCCATCAAGGCTGGCGAGGAGTGGATCTGTTCTTCATGCTCTCAGGATTTATCCTCGCATATCAGTACATGGACAGGTTCAGCCCAGGGGTGAGGCGGAAGGAGTACTTGCACTTCATCCGGGCTCGCATTGCTCGCATCTATCCTGTGCATTTCCTGACACTGCATACATCCGTCCTGCTCTTCACTGGGGCTGCATTGCTGGGCGTCCCTGTCCAATCTGGCCTTAGCGACAACACGTTCTGGACGTACCTTCAAAACCTGTTCCTAGTACAGGCTTGGTGGGGACATCCACTCAGCTGGAACGGCGTCTCTTGGTCGGTAAGCGCAGAATGGTTCGCATACTTGCTGTTTCCTTTCGCCGCCCTGGCAATCTATAGGGTGCGGTCTAGGCTCCTGGGTTCGATCATTGGGGCTGCTTCACTGGTTGTATTTACGGTTGCCTACCAGTCGGTGAACTCGTCAGCGACCGTCTCTACAGATGGGGACCTTTTCAGGATTGCAGGGTCATTCATCGCAGGGTGCTGCCTATTCAAGATTTATGCACTTACTCCTCAACTTGGTCGATTCTGGTCGTATGCCCCGGCTGCGGCGCTCCTGCTGGTTATCGGGCTTTCCTATTTGCCCGCGGAGACCTCAGTGCTCATGCTGCCGGTCTTTGGCATTCTGATCCTTGGTCTCGCGCGGGGCACGGACGGCATATCGCAACTTCTCTCAACTAAATTCATGGTCCACGGGGGCGCTATCAGCTTTTCGTTCTACATGGTTCATCAGCAAGTGCTGACGGTAGTGAGAAGTGTGGTCCCGGAGTCCTTGTACGGAGGGGGCATGTGGCCGATAGGTGCCTTAGTGATCCTCGGGACGCTGGGCTTCGTTTACCTTGCAGCCCACCTCGTGTTCCTTTTCGTAGAGGAGCCGTGCCGCAAACGCATCCGTGGCGGTCGCAGGACCGAAGAGGCATCGAAACCATCGGAGAATCTCGACGCCAAACGTGAACAGGAGCCGGCGATATAACCGGTGTTGTGCCCTGACAAGGAACACCTGTTCGGCGATGTGGGCTGGTCTGCCGGTAAGGGCTTCCGGAGGATCTGCCGCTACTGCCAGTTCGTCGTCTCTGGGAACTAGAACACCCCGGCCGGCTCGAGCGCGAGCGTCGCCAAGTCGCGAGTGCGCCCATCCGTGGCCTGCAGTACCTCACGCCACGGATACGCCTCTCCCCAAAACAGCCCTACATCGGCACCGCGGTAATCGCCGAGCGCCCCGCAGAGCAGAGTCCATTCCTTCCCGGGGAGCATTCCCGCTGCACCCAAGAAGAGGGAGGTTGCTAAAGGGCTGCGGGGTCGGACGGCACGGCTGTCCTAGTGGGCTGTCAATGCAAGAGCTACGATCGCAATCGTAACGATGAGAAGAATGGCTAGCGCTACAAAAGCACGCCACTTGGGCCCCGTTTTGAGGGGGTTGATGTCTATGTAAGGCAAGTGGTTTCGGGTCCCTTCAAAGAGCAACATTGCTATTTCTGGCGAGTAAATTTTGGGGTGGTACAGCTGTGCCCCAAGGGGATTGTTGGCAGCGGCACGCCCCTGTTTGGGCAACATTCGATTCGGGGCATGCCGCCTGCCTCATCATAAGGCTACTTGGCAAGATTCCAATATGTTTCATGACAATCGCTAAATATCACACGAGTTCCTGAGATCTAGGATCAGTGACCACGGAGACAGACCTTCATGCGCACACTTGGGTAATGAAATCCGAGGTCAGGTGTCGCACTACGTGCGGGAATTGCGGTCCTCTATCACGTCCAAGGACACCTTGAGCCAACGGCCAATGAGTGGCGCCTTGCCATTGCTCTTTTGCAGCCCTGGAGTGAATTCTGGCGAAGTTCCGATCGGATGCTTGGCGTTTCCTCCGTCTTGGTTCAGGACCGCCCTCAGGCTGGACCGCCTTGACCGTTGCCCTTTGGACGCTTCGTTGCGGGGTTACTACGAGGCTATCCCGCCCATGGAAGGGCCGTCATTCAGGCCCGCGATCACCCTGCGGGGTGTCCCTGATCATTTGATATCTCGAAAAACCACGAGGAGACCCTGGGCAGCCGCATCCTCGAATTACAGTCAAGGATCTATAGAGTGACAGGCCATAAAGTGCTTCGGGCGTCCCGGAGCGGGTCGCGGCAAAACTATCACGCGCATAGCTCCTTAAGGGTGCGAGATTTCGTGGATAGTCTGCACTTGCCCTTTTAACCGAGTCTCCTGTGCGCGGTTGCCCGCGTCGTAGAACCACCACTGTATGTTACCCTCTGTAGCCCTTGCGGCAACGATGACTTCTTCCGTTTCGAGTCCTGCGTTGATGACGTATTCCGGCATGTTTCCCCCTATGTGTGCAACGATCACTGATCTCATTATCCTGGTGTCTCCTAGACATTTAGTTGCTTCGCCGAAAGCAATGTCAGTAGCTGCTCAATTCAAACTTGGCCGGCGGCTCGATCCGGGGAGCCTCAGCCTTGGTAAGGAAGCTTGTTATGGCATGCTTAGTAGCCTGCACCCAATTTCGCAATTCAACCGCAGCTTTATAAGGTTTGTTCATGACTCAATGGGGGAACACTGTTAGAAAAGCTGTCATTCCTGCTGCGGGACTGGGGACTCGCTTCCTGCCTGCGACCAAGGCCATGCCAAAAGAGATGCTTCCGGTAGTTGACGCGCCGGCAATCCAGTACGTCGTTGAGGAAGCCGTCAATGCTGGCCTGACAGACGTTCTTATGATCACGGGCCGTAGTAAACGGGCGCTAGAAGACCACTTTGACCGCGCACCCGACCTCGAGCAGACCCTGGAAGCTAAAGGGGACGCGACGCGTTTGGGAGCCGTGCGATACGCCTCTGAACTTGGACCTATCCACTATGTTCGGCAGGGCGAGCCCAAAGGTTTGGGCCACGCTGTTCTGTGCGGCCGTCAGCACGTAGGGGACGAGCCATTCGCAGTTCTTTTGGGGGACGACCTCATCGATGAACGAGACGAACTCCTTACCACCATGATGGACGTACAAGCACGAACCGGCGGTTCGGTTGTAGCCCTAATTGAGGTTGACCCCTCGCAGATCAGCGCCTATGGCTGTGCCGACATCTCAGCAATCGACGACGAGGAGTTTGTGCGTGTGAATAGCTTGGTTGAAAAGCCTGCTGTTCAGGACGCTCCGTCCAACCTTGCTGTCATTGGGCGTTACGTGCTGCACCCGGCGGTTTTTGATGTTCTGGAAGCGACAGAGCGCGGCCGTGGGGGAGAAATTCAGCTGACGGACGCGCTGCAGACTCTGGCTGCCTCTGAGGGCGAGGGCTCAGGCGTTTATGGTGTGGTCTTCCGCGGCCGGCGCTATGACACTGGCGATAAGCTCAGTTACCTCAAGGCCGTGATTACCTTGGCTTCCGAACGGGCGGAATTCGGAGAAGACTTGAAGGCTTGGATGAAGAGTTTCATTGCCTAGGACTGCGATTCTGATCAAGTATGACTGAAACCCAAGCAGTCTGGGTGTAGTGTCCCGACAGGTTGATGTCACGGGGTTGGAATTGACGCAATAAAGAGGACCTTCGGGTGTTGTGTGAAGCTTGTCGAGAGCAAACACAATATCCGGGAGGTCTTCGTGTTTCAGTCTAACGCGGTCCATGCCCTGCTGGCCTGAAGTTGGCTGGCTGCGTTGTGGAGGATCGCTGGCCTTAGCACAGAGCCGCTGACGATGATCATTCCCGTACGTCTACTCGGAAATTCCTGCCCGACGAGAACCAGGAAACCGCCTCGTCATTCATGCGCAGCGCTATCGCGTCATCACTGCTCAAAGTGTGAAGATCCTACAGGTGATGATCGATAACGGATCCTGCTGCGGTCCCGCGCCTTTGCGCGCGTACTGACCAAGGCTGACATCAGCCACAAACGCACCAGGCCCTATCGGCTGCAAACCAAAGGCAATGTCGAACGCGCAAACCGCATCCAATTGGAGGAACGGGTCTACGTCCGGGCCAATACATCAGCAGTCGAGCATCGGAACTGTTACCCGGGCTACGTCGAGCGATACAATCACCACACGCCACACACCGCGCTCAAAGGCGCCCTACCAGCCAGCCGCGTTAAATGTACCTAGGCTTTTGCGAGTTTGAGGCTCCGATGCGAGCAAAGCAGGCGTGCGAGAGCAATCCCGAGGACAGCACCGCACGCATTTGTGACAATGTCTACGAGACTTGAAAACCGGGCAGAGATGAATATCAGTTGCCCAAACTCCATGCACAACGAGGCCAGCAACCCGATCGCGGCGACGTGCCACCAAGGCTTCGTGGGAAGGGCCATGGCAGCAAAAAAACCGAGTGGAATGAACATCGCAACGTTGGCTGAGGCCTCAATGAAATGATAGCCAAACCAGCTGGGCACACCGAGTCCATGGAGATACTTTAGGACAGTAGTAAGCGTGCCAAGTATGGGTTTATCTACGGTTGTAGGCCAGAATCCGATCAGCGCAAGGCCTGCCAAATATGATGTCATGGCTATTTTCCATGGGAGTGGGTTTTTCAAGCTCTCCCCTCAAGAGGTTCGAATAAGTGCCCAAGCACTGATGCCAACGGCCGCCACAGCCATTACGCCAAGTAGCGCATAGTGTGGGAATCCCGGGGGCAACTGAAGTCTCCGCATCCTGGGGATGCGTAGCTCGGAATGCCACCTTCGCCTTCTCCAATGTCGCCCCATGATTCCTATGAATACCATAGCGGCCGTTCTTAGGGAAAAATAAACAAAAAATAAGGGTGGTTTGCCAACAAGAATCTTGTTGGCAAACCACCCTCACGTGGTTCAGGCCTGTTAGGCAGTAACCTCGGTGCCCTTTGCGCGACGGCGAGCTACTACGACGGATGCCGTGCCGGCTGCCAATGCGCCTGCGCCCACGAGGGACCACAGGATAAGACTGGAGTCAGCACCAGTGTTGGCAAGCGGCACACCGCCGGTGTTTGCAAGCCCCGTTCCAGTGCCGGTGGTGGTGCCCGTGTTGGAGAGGGCAGCACCGCCGACAACCACCGTTACCGGTCCGACTGTAACGCCGGAGGAGTTGCCAGTAGCCGTCAGTGCATATGCACCGGGTTCGTTGATGACGATCGACGCGGCGAATGCGCCGTTTCCATCAGCTACTGTTCCCAAAGTGGACGGTGCCAGTGGAATACGTCCTGACACGGAGAGGCTGCCAGCGGAAACGCTGCCGCCGCTGGCTGCAGGCGTGCCCGTCGGTGTGATCGTGATAGTGATACCTTCGCCCGGGGTGAAGCCCGTGCCGCTGAAGATGAATGCTTCACCCGGTGCCACAGAAGCATCGGAAACTGCGACGCTTGTGTTCGGTGCCGGGTAGTTGGCGTTGTTAGCTACGGCCGGTACTGCGCCGAGAAGTGCAATGGAACCTGCGAGCGTAAGTGCTGCAAGAGATTTCCTCATGTGTGTCCCCCCTGAGACCCTAATTGGTACGACGTGGTGTTTGGAGATTTCCGAGACCCTACGAGACCGTAAGAGAAATCTCATGTGCTGCCCAGATAGAACTTACCATTCAATGCATGTAAGCAGCAAAGAAAATCCATACCCGTTACAAAGGATTAACGTGCACGTCTCGTTCTATTCACAGGAAGTCTTGTCTGTGGCCTGGATCACATCATTGACAAGCTGCGTTGTCGGCGTGACTACTAATTCTGGTTGCGCATGCTGGACGATGTGACCGAAATTGAACTCCAAGCTTGTGCTGGCTCCTGGTGCCAACTGGATTGTCGACGTACCGACTGATCTTTGGCCGTGGCGCTGAGCAGCGAACGGAATTTTTTCCCCGTCTTTGACAACCGTGTCAATATTGGATTGCGCGGGGCCATAGGCCACAACGTTCGTCTGCACGGTGCCGGGGGGGACCCCAAACACTCCTCCGCCGGTCACATATGGTGGCAATGATGAGGCGGCGTCCGTTGGCGCTGTGTTGGTACTAGTGACGCGCACGGCGATTTCTCTGTATCCATCCCGTGTGCAATCTTTGACAACCTGCACGCTGCGCTTAATCCAGTAGTCCATTTTTGCCCCGGTGCCGTCGTTGAAGTAGATGCCAAACTGGGCCGGTGAGACGGCGATGCCGGAAACCATACCGCTTAGAGAGTATTGTCCGATGATGCTCTGTTCTTCAGCTGCAGCCGACCACAGGAGCAAACGACGCTCCTTAGCGCCCTTCGTGAGGGCATCCATTAGTTTCTTGGGATCCGTTTTTCCTGATGAGACGGCCCCAAAGATCTCTTTAGCGGCTCCTGCAAAATAGGCATCTTGGAGCTTCGGCTCGTCGATCTGGGCGTAGGCATCCGACAACAACGTTTGAACTACGTTCTTCCCGGTTAGTTCACCCGGCAGGCCGCTGCCGATCTGCTGAACAGTGGGGTCTGTGATTTTCACGGGACCTGTAGCGTCCAAAATAAAGCTCAAAGCGACAGGATCCAGCGATACCACTCCGTCCAACCGCTCGCCCATACTTTTTTCCCACATGGCGTGAGCCGTACTTGCCGTTGTCGCGAAGTCAGGGGTGAGATTGACGTCCTGCATAAATCGGCCCACGCGCGCAGTGTAGATTGCCCGCTGTTCTGCATCGATCGCTATGGGAGGTACAAACGCTCCGAGTGCCGTCGCACTAGTTTGCGCTTCTAGTTTCAGGTTTCCCTTGTTAACGCTAAGTACTGCCAACGCACCAGGTATGCCTCCGGTAGCCCTGGATTCAGCGTTATTCTGCACGAGCAGCAAATATCGTCTCGGCCCGTCGGCACCCAACATCGATGGGGCCACACTGGCAGCATCGGCCGCAGATTCGAGATCTCCGCTGAGCTCAGAAAGTTCATTCCGTGCCTGCACCAAAGGTCCGGACACTTGGGGCAGCAGTGCATCGGAGTCTATTGAATGCAAGCGATTTGACGATTCCCTCACTGCATGGGCAGCTGCTTCTACGCTCGGCGCAGCAGCCTGAAGAGGCTGTAGGTCCATGCCTTCAGGGCCCGGAGTCAACGATTCCCATTTCAGTGACTGAAACGCCTTCACTAGCGGGGCGGCCCCGAGACGCGCGACGTCATCTGCAGAGGTTGCTACCTCGCTAGCAGCCTGAAGATTAGGCCCGAGCCCAGGGACCACAGACGCTACCTTCCACACAGGGTCGTTGGCAGCGTCGCGGGCCGCTCCAGTGTGCTGGACCAACGACTGAACTGTTGCGGCCGCACCAGTGGCGTCGTTGGCAGCCATTTGCGCCTTTAGAGTCGGAAGGAGATCTGTCGCGGCCTCCAGTTCGGACTTCACAGTAGCTGCCTTTGATATCGTCCATGCTGCCGATCCGACCAGGACGATAGAAAGAGCGAGTGTCCAAAGGCCTGCAATTAGGATTCGCCGACGATTACGGCGCTTGGATCTGCTGTGAGTTCCCGTTTTTCGGCTATTTGGACCGGATGCGGCTGTTTCTCCAGTGCCCACTGCCTATGGCCTTCCTAGCCCGCGATACTGCCAGCCGGCAGAACGCCATTTCCCCGAATCCAGAACGTTGCGACCGTCCAGAATACGAGGGGAGGACACAGTGTCTCTCAGGAGATGTGGATCTAGGTCGCGGTATTCCTGCCACTCCGTGAGAAGCAAGACCGCGTCTGCTTTATCAACGGCCGAATCAACGTTTTCTACATACTGAAGTTCAGGAAACCGTCTGGATGCGTTGGGTAGTGCTTTGGGATCCGTCACGGTTACCACCGCTCCCTGCAACTGCAGTTGCGCAGCGATGCTTAGTGCGGGGGAGTCGCGTACGTCGTCGCTTTCAGGCTTGAAGGCAGCCCCCAAGACGGCAATACGCATGCCGAGGAGGCTACCACCGCATAGTTCCCGGGTTAGCTCAACGACCCGGGTGCGACGGCGCATGTTGATGGCATCTACTTCGCGGAGGAATGTCAGAGCCTGGTCGGCACCCAGCTCGCCAGCACGGGCCATAAACGCGCGGATGTCTTTAGGCAGGCAGCCACCTCCGAACCCGATGCCTGCATTGAGGAACTTCCTACCGATTCTGTCGTCCATTCCGATGGCATCGGCCAAGCGTGTCACGTCGGCCCCTGCGGCTTCACAAAGCTCAGCCATAGCGTTGATGAATGAAATTTTAGTAGCGAGGAAGGAATTTGCGGCTGTCTTCACTAGCTCTGCCGTGGGCAGGTCAGTCACGAGGCGCGGTGTTCCACTTGACAGGGGAGCTGCGTAGACCTCGTCAAGGACCGCGACGGCCACGTGATCCTCAGAGCCACCCTCCACGCCATAGACGAATCGATCAGGATGAAGTGTGTCAGATACAGCATGTCCTTCGCGCAAGAACTCTGGATTCCAAACCAAGTGAGCCAATGGCTGTTGTTCAGCTACCAAGTCTGCTAGCCGTGCAGCTGTACCCACGGGAACGGTCGACTTTCCGACGATTATGTCGCCCGGATCCAAATAGGGAAGGAGACTCAGTGTTGCAGCGTCAACATAGGTCAGGTCGGCGCCGTTTTCTCCCTTTTTTTGCGGTGTGCCAACGCAGATAAAATGCACCTCGCTGTCCGCCGCGGCCGCCATGTCTGTCGTGAAGGAGAGTCTTCCCGTCTCTTGGACATCCTGGAGTAAAGACTCGAGCCCGGGTTCATAAAATGGGGCCGTCGCAGCCGAAAGATCGGCGATCTTGCGCTCGTCCACATCAATTCCAACGACTTCATGACCGAGTTTGGCCATGCAGGCGGCATGGACGGCGCCGAGGTAGCCGCAACCTATGACTGAGATACGCATGAAAGAGCCTTCCGATTACCTACACACTTAGGGCGACAGCTTGCCGGCCAGTTGAATTTGATTAGACCGCACCGCTGCTTGTGAAAACGGCCTTGAAAGTCTTGAAGAGAATCAGAACGTCGCCCATCAATGACCAGTTTTCGACGTAGTAGAGGTCAAGCCTGATGCTCTCCTCCCAGGTCAGATTTGAGCGGCCGCTGACCTGCCAAAGCCCGCTCATTCCCGGGCTGACGTAAAGTCGCCTGTGCGCCGCATCGTCATATAGGGCAACTTCTCCATGCCGCTGCGGGCGGGGACCAACCAGGCTCATGCTTCCGCCGAGAACATTCAGCAATTGCGGCAACTCATCGAGGGAGTACTTGCGCAAAACTCGGCCGATCGGAGTGATACGGGGGTCGTTCTCGACTTTGAAGAGGGGCGTGTCCGCCGTACCTTGAGCGTCAAGTAGGGCTTTCAATTCAGCATCGGCATTCGGCTTCATGGAACGGAACTTGAACATATCGAACGTTGTTCCGCGAAGACCAATCCGTTCTTGACGGTAGAAAATAGGACCTGGGCCGCTGAGCCGGACCAGTAAAGCAATGGCCAGAAGCAGAGGAGAGAGTACGAGCAAGAGTGATCCGGCGATCGCAATGTCGAATGTACGCTTTGCTACCCTTTTTCCACCCGTGAGTTTTGGGGTCGACACGTGAATTAGTGGTAGACCGGCGACTGGCTGCGTGTGGATACGAGGACCAGCCACGTCCGTCAGAGCGGGGGCCAAGATCATTCCGATGTCGCGAGCAGATAATTCCCAGCCTAGACGCCTCAAATCCTTGGGGTGAATATTGACGCCGGCGGAGATGGCGACCGCATCAACCTCAGCTTCAAGAATTGCCGTAAGTATCGCGTTGAAGTCGCTACCCACGCCTGTTAAGGGCACGCTTAGGCGTGATGCTGGATCCGAATCATACGAGGCCCCTGGGACATGAGCGGCAACGGGGAGGTACCCAGCATGAGGTGCGCCAAGCAGCGAACGAATGAGGTGCTGGGCAGAATGGGGTCCGCCGATTATCAACACGCGAGACATGCTCTTGCCCCGCTGTCGGTCAAGACTTAGGTGCTGACGAACCAGCCATCTTGCGGCAAGAAGGGTAATCGCGCCTGCCGGGAAAGCCAGGCCGACATAGCCCCTTGCCGTATCTATCTTGAGTGCATAGGAAAAAATGGCAACGAAACCGAACAACCAAGCCGAGGCTGCTATTACACGTTTGTACTCCTCGCTTCCAGAACCGAGGATTTTTGCTTCACGACTTCCCCAAATCTCCAGCATCAGCCACCATGCCACAGCCAAGACAGCTGAAAGAACAATGTAGTCAGTGTCTCTGACGTCTTGGGCACTGAGATCGCTGAAGCCAAAGCGGACGCCAAAAGCGCCAACCACAGCCCACGCGATGACCGCTGCGTCAACGAATCTGAGGCGCCTCGCATATCTACGGCGCCACTGAGGCAGTAGCCCCGTGGCCTGCTGGACAGACATAGTCTCTGACTTGGTCACGCCATCCCCCCATTCAAAAGCCGTTACTTAGTTTCTAACGTGACCGATGTTGCTTCTGTACCAGTCCACGGTCGAACGGATACCAGACACCAGATCAATACTGGCCGTCCAGCCTGACGCAGTCAGTTTGGATACATCGAGCAGTTTGCGTGGAGTGCCGTCCGGCTTCGATTTATCCCAATCAATGGCGCCCGTGTAGCCGACGGCTTCAGCCACAATTGTCGCCAGTTCCGTGATTGTGACGTCCTGCCCGGTTCCTACGTTGACCTGCTCAGGACCGTCATAGTTTTCCAGCAGGTGCAAGCAAGCTGAAGCCATGTCGTCGACATGCAGGAACTCTCTGCGCGGAGAGCCCGAGCCCCAGTTAGTGACTACGGGGGTTCCGGATGCCGCGGCTTCGTCGTAGCGGCGGATCAACGCCGGGAGGACATGCGACCCTGTGGGAGAGAAGTTGTCTCCGGGTCCATACAAATTGGTCGGCATGGCGGAAATCCACGGTAGACCATACTGGCGCCTGATGGCTTGCACGTGCATGATCCCTGCAATTTTGGCTATTGCGTACGCATCGTTTGTGGCTTCCAGATGGCCAGTGAGGAGAGATTCCTCGCGGATCGGCTGCTCGGCGAATTTGGGGTAGATGCACGAGGAACCCAGGAAGAGTAGCCGTTCGGTACCGTGTTCGCGGGCGGCATCCAATACGTTTACCTGGATGCGGAGGTTGTCGCTAAGAAAGTCGACGGGGTATGTACTGTTTGCCAGAATCCCACCAACCTTAGCGGCCGCCAGTACCACATACCGAGGTTTGTTGCTTGCGAAGAACGCAAAAACCGCGTCCCGATCCTTTAGATCAAGCTCTGACGATCCTCGGCCAATAAGGTTTGTAAATCCCTCAGACTCAAGTTTGCGCCAGATTGCCGACCCCACCAGGCCATTGTGCCCGGCGACATAGAACAGAGCCTCGCGGTCCAGAGGACTGGGCTGAAACTCGTTGGAAACAGTCATTAGTGCTTCCAACTCTCAAGATCGACGGAATCGATCCAGTGATTCCCTGCATGCTTGAGAGCCTCAATATCGGCGTCGACCATGATGCGAGCGAGTTCAGGTGTCTGGACTGTTGCCTTCCAACCCAACTTCTCGTGAGCCTTGGAGGCGTCGCCCACCAGAGCATCAACCTCGGTCGGTCGGAGATACCGCTCGTCGAACCGTACGTGCTTCTCCCAATCCAATCCTGCGTGCTCAAAGGCGATCTGAAGGAAGTCCTTAACGGTGTAGTTCCCGCCAGTCGCGAGCACGAAGTCTTCGGGTTCATCTGCCTGAAGCATTCGCCACATGCCTTCGACGTACTCCGCCGCATATCCCCAATCTCGTACGGCGTCAAGATTGCCCATGTAGAGCAGATCCTGACGCCCAGCCTTGATGGCAGCTACGGCACGCGTGATCTTGCGCGTTACGAAAGTCTCGCCACGGCGAGGCGACTCGTGATTGAACAGGATACCGTTGACGGCAAACATCCCATACGCCTCGCGGTAGTTTTTGGTAACCCAGTAGCTATAAACCTTGGCTGCCCCGTAGGGGGAGCGAGGATAGAAGGGAGTGTCCTCATTTTGCGGGGGTGGGGTCGCGCCGAACATTTCAGATGACGAGGCCTGGTAGAACTTGGTTTCGATTCCGGACATCCGAACAGCTTCCAGGAGCCGAATGGACCCGATGCCAGTTGTGTCACCGGTGTGCTCAGGCTCATCAAATGAAACGCGTACATGAGACTGTGCCGCAAGGTTGTAGACCTCGTCAGGACGGATTTCGGCCATCAGAGTCACGAGCCGAGCACCGTCACTAAGATCGCCATAATGCAGAAACAGCTTGGCAGAGGGATCGTGAGGATCAACGTAAAGGTGATCTATGCGAGCAGTGTTGAATGTTGATGCTCGACGAATGAGCCCGTGAACCTCATAGCCCTTTGCGAGAAGAAGTTCCGCGAGGTAGGAGCCATCCTGCCCTGTGATACCCGTAATGAACGCGCGTTTTGTCATTTTTTCCCCATGGTACGTAAGTGATGAATCGCGAGCCCAGCGGCTGCGCGTCGATGCCAGGCTTATATCGCAGTTATCATATGCCGTGGCGTGTGTGACTCGGAAATTTTGAAGGTCATGATGCGAGGGTTACTCGTTGTTGCGAAAGAGCGCCCGTATAGTCTAGGAATCCAATTAACTGACCCAATGAGGATCTGAAACTGCGTAGGATTCCCCAGCGCAGATCCTCAGCGTTGGCTGCCCCAACAGTTCTATGCATTTCGTTCTTGCCGGGCCACACGCTTGTATGCCACACGGATACTGGGGATAACTTGGATGACCAACATGGATGCAGCCATCGCAAGATACGGTGCGGCAGCGCCGAGGTGGGGCACGCTGAACACAATTAGCGTCACGGTGCTGGCGGCAACGAGAATGACACACGCCGCTTGGAACCACAACCCCCTTGTGTCGCTTAGCAGCATGGCACTGGGCTGGTGAACGGCCTGAATGAGTAGATAAGACACGGCACCCACGACGAGGAGGGTTGGGGGCGAAACTTGGCCGTCGGAGAGGATCGTCGCGGCTATTGGAGCGAGACAAAATAGGACTATTGCGAAACTTAGCCCAATAAAAGCAAAGATCACTAAGTGGTGCTTGAAGGCACTTCTTGTGAGGCTGTTCGCGTGCAGATCCTTCCGGTATCTCGCCCATAGATTCTGGCCAACGACACCTGTGATTGCCAGAAGCGGACCTAAGAATTGGGCCACCAACGAGTACTCAGCCACGTTCTGTGGCGTCCCGAAATGGGATAAAAGTACCCTGTGGCTTTGAAAGCCGATGGTCATTCCGACGGAGACAATGAGGAAGGGTGCCGCGGTACGCCAGAGTGAAGACCCTCGCACATCTGGCGAGAACAAGGATGCAAACGGAAGACTTAGTCGCAGCCCATACCGTCGTCGAGCGACCCAGTATCCTAATGCCGCCGTCGCAAGGTAGGCCGTTCCTGGGCCCCAGAAATAAGCGGACGCTGGTGCTCCTAGGATCATGAGCGGTATGTAAATGCACACCTGAACTATGGGCCCAACCATCCCAATGCGGACTACATCGATCATCCGTCCGAGGCCCTGAAGGACACGGCCACCCATTCCAAGCGGGATGGCAAACGCAATACACGCGAAAGTGTAAGCAGTTGCTTCCGGTATCCCGGGGGTATCAGCGAGGTTTCCAAGAAGGCCGTCGAACGAGAAGGCGTAGTACGCCAGGGCAGTTAGGCCGATTACCAGCAGCATAAGGATGACCATGAAGTCTCGCGCTTTTGAGACCGTCCGTCGATACTGTCCGCGTGTTAGCCGCGCAGCCGAGCGATCGGACGTGGCATTTACAATGCTGGCTCCAAGACCAAGATCAGCAAAGGGGAGGAGATTGACCAGCGACGCTACGATGGCAAAAGCCGCGTACGCCGAAGAGCCATGCTGACGTGACAACACGGCTATAGCCAGGACGTTGGCCCCAAAGCCGGCAATCAGTGCAATCAGACGGTAGAGGGCCACGCCGCCGAGATCGATCTCCCTTGCCCGTGCTAACAGAGCTGTCATATACAGTCCCTACTGCCTAATCGGGGCAGGACGCCGAAGGCGCTTCCAGAGCTTCCCCGGCAACAGCTTTGGGGAGGCCGCAACAGAACGAAGGATCCAGAGTGCAGCGCTGGTCTTCTGATTATTTGCCCATGCTGACCTAGCGGCTCTGGTGTAGGCCGCACCTTTGATTTCCGCCATTGTCATGAGCTTCGCGCTTGATCCGGTGGCGGTGGCGTAGTGCGTTCTAATTGCCTCTTTATCCGTGATGGCTGCTATCGGCGCGTGACTGGATTTGCCTGCATAGAGGCGGTATCTCGTTGATGGCTCATCGTGCATTCCAACTTGCCCCACCATGGAGAGGCGGATTATCAGTTCGTAATCTTCGGCATAGCGTGTTTCCAGAGGTGGAATGGAAAGGCTAACTGAACTGTCGAAAGCTGACCGTCGCATAACGGCAGCAGCCGGTGGCCATGGTCCGAAACCGGTGGTGATCAGGTCCTCTGCGGACACGGTCCGGTAGTGACGCTTGAGCAGCTGTTCGCGGCCGTTGGGATCGACTCCGATTACCCGTCCGCCTACGACACAGAGCTCAGGGTTTGACTGCAGCATTCGGAGTGATTCGGTTACGCCGGCAGGTATGAGTTCGTCGTCTGCATCTAGCAGGGCAATGAACTCTGTTGTACTGTGGCTGATTCCGGTGCGGCGGGCCTGGGATGCACCGGCGTTGGATTGCGCAATCACCTCAGCCCCTGCGTCTCGGGCGACGGATGCTGTCGCATCTGTGGACCCGTCGTCAACAACCAGGATTCGGCATCCTTGTATCGAGCGGCAGCTGTCGATTGCTCGACGAACCGTGTCCTGGGAGTTGTATGCAGGTATCACTACGGTGACTTCATTCACGGCGTTCACGCTGCGTTTCCGGTTAATTGCTTGGGTTCAGCCCGACGGAGGGGTCTCCGCAACAGGCGTTCAAGCATTGTGAAGCCAGCAAAGAATACGGACAAGGCGCTGTCGAGTCGGCTCGATCGGGTGACGCGGACATTCGCGACACGTCTAGCACGAATCATGTCCTTATAGTGAGCCCATGCATTTCTGGTGGAACCAGCTCCGAGCGCGTCGAAGTCGCACAGTACTTCAGCCCAGACCTCGGGCAAGGAGCGTATGGAGCACTCCATCATGAACAATTGATCAGCGGTCAGACCAAATTTAGTATCGTAGCCTCCGATCTCCCAGAAGAGCTTGCGCGAGAAAACCGTTGCCTGATGGGGGATAATACGTCCGCCAATTAGAAAACGTGCATGTTCAAAGGGGACTTGCCCCCCAACGCCGATAGAAGCGGATTCTCGAACAATATTACTAAGTCCGTAGCCCCATTCGAATTCATCCTCAATGAACTTAGCGGCGACAAATGAGGCGGATTCTGAAGAGTGAAAAATATCAGAAGAATGTAGGAACCAGAGTAGAGAACCGGTGGCCATATTTGCGCCCTTGTTCATTGCATCGTAGCGACCGTCATCTTTTTCACTTACCCACTTAATAGAACCATCTAGGCTGGCAAGATACTCAGAAGTACCATCGGTTGACCCGCCATCAATGACAATATGTTCGATTTCAGGCCAGGACTGGCCCTTCACGCTGGCAATTGTCTTCTTCAGGCCTTCGATATCGTTAAATGCGATAGTAATAACGCTAATTCTCATTGAGGTTCCTTTCCTGCCATTGGCCGTGCCCGCTGCTGATGCGCTCCTATGGCTGAGTCATATGCGCTCTCCAAGATTCGGCGGGCATCCTCCACGGAGTGTTTTCGAGCGACCGCCTCGGTCATTTCAGTTACGAGGCGCTTGTGGCTCGGATCTGAGAAGAAAGTACTGATGCTCTCGGCTATGCGGTGCGCGGGCTCCGCAACTGTGAAGTAGCCCAGGGAGCTCATAGTGGGGATAGCGCGTGCAATGACAGGTGTGCCAAGGGTGGCGGCCTCAATCGCAGAGATCGGGGCAGCTTCCCACGCCCCGGTATGAACGTAAAGGTGAGAGGCCGCTACTTTACGGCGAGCTTGCTCGGGACTTACCCATCCGCTAACCCTGACTCCGGCCTCAAGCAGTTGCTTCTTCATTTCGGGGTCCCCGTCACCCACCCAAAGGAAGTCAACTTCAGGCCCTACTAACTCGGCAACTTCCGCGAACAGAATGGGATCTTTTTGCCATCCGATTCGCCCCACCATGGTTACGCTGGGGCGTTCGTCTTTCGTAACCTCAGCGTTCATTTTGGGAATCACGTTGGGCACAAAGTGAACCGGCATGCGGGAGTTGAGCAGGGAACCCAGTTCAGCCTCGTGTGGACTGACAGCAACTAAGGTCTGTGCACGCACGGCCAAGACCTTTTCCGCGAGCCTTAGTGACATCTGCCAAACTCGTGACTTGTCGCGGCGCTCGAACGCATAGCAGTGTGGAGAGTAAATTAGGGGGCTCGTTGTAGGCGCCAGTAGACGTGCCAAGCCAGCGAAACTTGAGTGTATATGAACGACGTCCGGGCGTTCACTCTTCACTAGGGCACGAACCGCTAGCAAATAATTAATCAAAGAGCCGCTGTATTCAATAACGCGCGTGTTGGCACCAAACTCACCCGCAGATTCACCTTGTCGTGGCCGCCCGAAAACTATGTGGTTGTCCGACGACAGTAGGTGAGTGTATTTGGATATAGCATTTTGAACACCGCCACCCATGGCCTCTGTGACGTGTAGGACTTTCATGAAGTCTCCGGGGAGGTGGTGATTGGCCGCGGGGATCCGTTTACAACGGAAGAAATGACGTCGAGCAGATCATTCTCCATTAGACGGATCTCAGATTTTTTCGTCTCGATGAGACTCCAAAATGCATCTGGATCTGCAAGTATTCGCTTCATCAGCGCTTCTACTTGGGGCAGCGTCGCATCACGCGCGTTGAGTACAAAGTCATCCAAACCGATGTCTTCATACGCGCCCCACCCTTTTCGTTCATAGCTGAGGTGGATTGCAGGGAAGCCAGCGATCAAAGATGACAATGCGCCGTGGAGCCGGGTGCTAACCACGATGCGCGGCGATTCGTCGGCCAAGACTTCGGCCATGGGTCGGGGAGTGCCGGCGCCTAGGCGCTGAGTTAGGGGAAGATCGTCGTTTCCGCCTCCCGTGGATTGAAGGGCCCACTCGAATCGCTCGGATTTGCTGGCGTCATCGAGAAGGTCGTAGTACCCGCGAGGTGTCGGAAGTTCACGTGCGACAAGAACTGGGTCGTCTGCCAGCTGGGTGGAGACCACTGCGTCCCTGGGTTGACGAGCAAGTTCAAGGACGGCTAAGTCTGGCATTCTCGAAACGGACGCAACGCTTGAGAACTCCGACAGGGACCTGTCATCCCTGACGCAGACGGTCCGGATCTTTGCCAATTGACGCGCTACTGCACGCTTGTAAATTCCGCTAAAAGGCCCAATGCTCTGCGAAAGGTAGATAGCTTTGTGGCCATAGCGGGCAGCCAACTTTAGCTGGCCGTAGTGCGCGCCCCAGCTCTTGATGGCTGGGCCGATGCTACCGCCCCGAAGGTATCCTCCGCCGACTGCTACGATAAGATCCGCTTGTTCTGCCAGGTCTCTGATTTCGCTCGAGGGGCCAAGGAAGCCCGTTGCCAACATTGATGCACGACGGGGAATGTGTGCGGATTTGCTCAGCAAACGATCACGCCACTGGATGTACTCGTCACCGTCAAAAGCGCTTGCCTCTGAAGCAATTACGCGGAAGTCCGCGCTGCCCAACGCGCGCAGTACTGTAGCTTTTGCTAGCTCGACCAGTAGGCCATCACCGGAGTTCTTGGGGCTATAAGCGTGTAGCAAAAGGACTCGTGGTGAGCTAGCTTCCCAGGTAGTCAACAATTGAACTCCTCGTGTTCAGGTTCTGTGATGATTCCAGCGCGTCGTCAAAAGCCTTTACCCGAACGTCAGGTTGTGTTGCGAGCGTGGAGATGATTTTTTCGAACTCAAGCGCATCGCCAAACAGCCACATAGGGCCATTCTTTTCGAGGTCTTGGAATGCCTCGATGCGGCTTCCGATTGTCGCTCGTCCACGCGCGCGGGCTTCCCAAACGACCAACGGATTTAGTTCCCAGCGACTCGGCATAATCACTGCATCGGACCAGTCTAAATGGGATGTCACATCGTCTACGTGGGAAAGGACTTCGAAGGTATGGATGGGATTGAGATTTTTGTGCAGGTCCGTGACGCGCTGCTTTTCTTCGCCATCGCCAAGGCATCGGATATGAACCGGTACATTCACTTTTCCTAAAAGCTCCGGAAGGCGGTCAAGCCCCTTCTGCTTCGAGATTCTGCCTGCAAATACAAGTCGCACTGCTTCAAGGGTGCCGGTCCGAGGCGAAACTGGGGGCTTAGTCGCCAGTTTTATGATGTTGTGTTCGACCTTGACGTTCCGCGAATCCCCGAATCCAAATTCAATCAGTTCGTGCACGGCACGGTTGGAAGGTGCCGTGATCAGTCCGGCGCGCCGAACACCGCGCTTCACTAACACGTCTTCAACCTTGCCCTGCGTCCCGGATGAGTCTGTGGAGGGCAGTTGATGGAAACTCGCTGCGAGGCGTTTACCTGCAAAGGCTCGGGACGGAAGCAGGCCAAGCACGAGATGGCTGCCGCGCATGAGTGAATATATGCTGCTGCTGTCGCGGACGTACCCGCGTATCTGGAGCGCAGCTTTCAGTACTCCCAGCGGATTTCTTGGGAGGCCCAGTTCGACCGTTCTTGCGACCAGTTTCTTAACTGAATCGTGATTGCGGTTTCCTGAAAACAGGATTAGCAACGTCGAGTCTTGGGCCGGAAGCTGACCAAGAATTCCCTCCAAGGCACCTTGAGCACCCCCGCCTTCCAGCCAAGGCACTACGATAAGCGTTCGTACCTCTTTGGGCTGTTGTTTTTGTGCGCTAGGCATGATGGAGTCGCTTTCGTTTCACGTAGTCCCATGGACTAGCCACGCATGAACCTTGTTCGTTCTTGATGTTTTGCCCATGCCACGCGTAGGGCGGATCCGCAGTTAGCTGACGCTGGAACGCTTCGACTCTTGATCTGCGGCTATTGAGCCTTGGGGGCTACTAAGGTCGGAGTTGATGAGCGCTGATGGGAACACTTTGGAGCCTCGCATCGGAGCGGTCTCATCCATCGGGCGGTGGCTTTCGTAGTTCGTGTAGGAGTAGGCGTAAGCATCCGGCCCCTTGGTGGGAAGTCGATTGAGTACGACCCCGAGAATGTTCGCCTCCACGAGTTGCAAAGCAGCTAGCGACTTTGAAAGGTCCTGGGACCTCGTTTTCTGCGCTCCAACCACTACTACTACGCCTCCGGCGTGTTGAGACAAAACTGCCGCATCAGTTACTGGCAGCAACGGCGGCGCATCGATTATCAGCGTATCGAAGACGCTTTCTAGCCGCTCAATGAGGACTTTCATGTCATCGGAGCCCAGCAGTTCACTCGGGTTGGGAGGTATCTGTCCCGAGGCGAGTACGTAGAGGTCGTTTGCACCCCAGGGCTGAAGTAGGTCATTGACATCGGCTGAGCCCACCAATGCTGTTGTTAAGCCAGCGCTTCTCTCTAGGCCGAGATATTCGGCAACCATGGGTCGTCGGAGGTCGGCGTCGATCAGGCACACGCTTTGTCCAGCCTCAGCCAGGGCGATCGCAAGGTTGATTGCGGTCGTGCTCTTTCCCTCGCCGGGAAGGCTGGATGTAACGACGAAACTCTTGGCGTGACCGGAAACGTTCGCGAACTGCAGGTTTGTTCGCAGTTGACGGAAGGACTCCGCCCGAGGGCTTTGAAATGCTGCTTGCGTGAGTAGAGGTTTCTTTTCGGCATCGGCTTCGAATGCAATTCCGCCGAGCAGGGGCTCATCGCAAACCGCCCGAAGGTCGACCTCGCTTTTGATTCTCGTGTCGAGAAGAGACCGAAGAGCGGCAATGCCCAAACCGGAGACCAACCCGGCCAAGAGACCAACGGCAAGATTCAGTTTGGTATTGGGGCCGGAAGGCGAGGTCGGTGCAACTGCAGGCGAGATGACGGAAAGGCTGATCGGGGAAGTTCCTCCAGCCTTCGGTCGTTCAAGGGTGTCGACGGCATTGACAAGACTTGAGGAAATTGCTTGGGCAATGGCCGCAGCCTGAACCGGCGAGGAGTCTGATACTTCGATGTTGATCAGTACGGTGTTGAGATCAGAGGATGTCTTTACCCGCTGGCTGAGTTCCTTGGGAGTGATATCCAAGCCCAGCGTATCAATGACCGGCTGCAAGACTACCGGCGTTGCAACTGTCTTTACGTACGACTGAACACGAGCCTGACTGAAGGTGTTTCCTTGCTGCAGTTCCTGAACGGATCCGGAACTCTGGATGGCAACGAACAATTGAGTTTCGGCTGTGTAGGTTGGCTTCGCTGCTATGGAAACTCCGCCACCCACGGCTAGTCCCGCTAGCGACATGGCAACAACTAATATCCAGTTTCGGCGAAGGATTCTAAGATAGTCGCGAAGATCCAAACCATGGCCCCCTATTTCGCATTTATGAAAACCTGCCGTGAGGCATGTCCCCAGCACGGCATTTCCTGCGGTCCTCATGATTCTACCCGTTGAGGAGCTGGCCTAGCGTTCTCCTGTCGAGGATCACTTTCTGTTACGTACAGAACCGTCACTAGCCGAATAATGACTTTATCTCACACTTTCGTGACTGGCATCACACGAATGTGTCTTGAGTTCCACTAGCTACCCATCCGGAGACTGCCGTGGGATCAGTGCTACGGTGCCGCCTCCAGGGCCTCGGGCAGCTCGGCGTTGTTCCGCATCGCCAGCATGCGATGTGGCGGGTGTTCCTCCGATCCGCCCGTCGGGAAAGGCCAAAGCAGGCTTCCGCGGTTCAGAACACCCCAGAACTCCCCAGGCCACTTAGCACTCAGGCCGCACCCACACATCCAAGAGCCCACCCGTTTCCACCACGTACCGCCACACCCAAGCCGCGGGTGAAAGTTGCGGCTCGGTGCCCACCATGTGCACGTCGGCCGCGACGCATTGCTGCATCAGGGTGCCGGCTCGCTGCACGTGATAGTCGGACGTCACCACAGTCACTGACTTCCACCCTCGCTCCGCTGAAAGATCGCGGAGTCGGGCTGCCTCGCCCCTGGTGTTGAGCGAATCCGGACGGAAGCAGTCCAGGTGAGTGACGCCGTCGTGCTCTTCACAAAACTCGTCCGAACCGGCGTTGGCCGGCAAACCAGTGGTGACAACCACCAAATCTTGGATCGCTAATTGATCCCGCAACGCGAGCCCCACCGGGAGTCGTTCGTTGCTCATGCCGCCCAGGACCACAATGGCGTCGGTTCGCTGGGGAGTGGCGTGGGACGGGTTATGAAAGAGCTGGAAAGCAGCAATGAGCCAGAGGACACCCGATAGGACGCAGGCCACCAGAGTCCAGGCGAGCTTTCTTTTGAACGTCACCGGGTATCTACGTCCTCGAACACCAGGAAGGTTTGGGTGTCCAGGATGCCGTCCATGGATTGCAGTTGATCGAAGATGACACGGCGGAGATGGATGTTGTCGGTGGCGCGGACCAGGAGGATGACGTCGAAGTCGCCGCCCACCAAAGCGATGTGATGAATCTCCGGGATGGCCCGCAGCTGTTCCTTCAGCTCGCGCCACGAGTGCTGCTGAACCTTCAACGTCACATAAGCCGAAGACCGCAGGCCCGCTTTGATGGGATCCACCAGCGCCGTGAACTTGGTCAGCACGCCCTCGCCCGTGAGCCGGGCGATCCGGGTGTAGGCGTGGGCGCGGCTGATGTGGACGTTCTCCGCCACCTGCGTGATGGACATGCGCCCATCGGTGGTCAGCTCGCGGATGATGTCCCGGTCCACACTGTCCAGCGGTACGGCGGTCTGCTCCGCCTCGGCCTCGCTCAATGGCTCTCCAATTCGTCTACAGCACGGGCACGTTACCCAGCTCACAATTGCAATTCGTCTTTCAGAATACCCAGTTTAGGCAAGGGCTTCCATGATTCGGCGGAAAGCTGGATACGAAACAGAGCCGGGGAACATACTGGAAGCACATAGTGGCTAGAGAAGGACGGACCAATGACGATCCACGCAGACCACTCTGCGCCGGAAACGGCTGTAGAGGACCAAGCTGCTGACGTTCGGACAAAATTCGGCATCAGCGTTGAGGACTACATGCTCCCCGCCCGGCACCAGATCCAAATGGTGAACCCGGACGGCACCCTCCGCTCCCATGACGAGCAAGGCACCGAACCCGGCCACGAGTACCCCACGCCCAGCGACGCTGAACTGATGGCCGCTTACGAGCAGCTCGTCGTCGGACGTCGCGTCAACGACCAGAACTCGGCACTCGTCCGGCAGGGCCGCATGGCCGTCTACCCCTCAAGCCACGGCCAGGAAGCCTGCCAGGTTGCAGCTGCCATGTGCCTCAGCGAAGGTGACTGGCTGTTCCCCACCTACCGTGACGCCGTCGCCGTCATGACCCGCGGGGTGGACCCCGTTGAGGTGATGACCATCTTCCGCGGCGACTGGCACGGCGGGTACGACCCCAAAGAGCACAACGTCGGCATCCAGTGCACCCCGCTGACCACCCAGCTGCTGCACGCCGTCGGTGTCGCCCACGCCGCCAAGCTGCGCGGTGAGAACACCGTAGTGATGGCCATGTGCGGCGACGGCGCCACCAGCGAAGGCGACTTCCACGAGGCACTGAACTTCGCCGCCGTCTTCCACCTGCCCGTCATCTTCTTCGTGCAGAACAACAAGTACGCCATCTCCGTACCGCTCAGCCACCAGTCCGTGGCGCCGTCGCTGGCCCACAAGGCTGTTGGCTACGGCATGGCCGGTGAACGCGTTGACGGCAACGACCTCGTCGCGTTGCTCGCCGTGATGGACCGTGCCGTGAAGCTGGCCCGCGAAGGATCCGGGCCGTTGCTCATCGAGGCACACACGTACCGCATGCAGGCCCACACCAACGCCGACGACGCCACCCGCTACCGTCCGGACAGCGAAGTTGCTGAATGGCAGGCCAAGGATCCGCTGACGCGCATGAAGTCGTACCTCACGGACAAGGGACTGCTGGACGAATCCGCTTCGGAGCGCATTGCTTCGCATGCCGAGGCCGTGGCCACCCAGCTCCGCGAAGGCCTGGGGGAGGAAGTCCCGGTGCAGCCGCTGGACCTCTTTAAGTACGTCTTCGACAAGCAAACCCCGCAGCTGAAAGAGCAGTCCGAACTGCTCGCCAGTGAACTCGCCCGCGCCGAAAGCGCTAACACCGGATCGGAGAGCGCAAAATGACCGTCACCACCACCGCCAGCGGCACCACCACAGCCAACGTCAGCGCAGCCACCGCCAGCGCCGCCGCTTCCGCCGCGGCCACTGCCGAAGCCACCGGCCCGCAGAGCCTCACCATGGCCAAAGCGCTCAACACGGCTATGGCCGACGCCATGCGCGCCGACTCCTCCGTCCTGGTATTCGGCGAGGACGTGGGCATGCTGGGCGGCGTCTTCCGCATCACCGACGGCCTCATGGCCGAATTCGGCGAACAACGCTGCTTCGACACCCCGCTGGCCGAATCCGGCATCGTCGGCATGGCCGTGGGTATGGCCATCAACGGCATGCGACCCGTCATCGAAATGCAGTTCGACGCCTTCGCTTACCCGGCCTTCGAACAGATCGTCAGCCACGTAGCCAAAATGCACAACCGCACCAAGGGCAAACTCAAAATGCCCATGGTCATCCGTGTTCCCTACGCCGGCGGCATCGGGGGAGTGGAACACCACTGCGACTCCTCCGAGTCCTACTACGCCCACACCGCCGGCCTGAAGGTCTACACCCCGGCCACCGTGGCCGACGGCTACCGCATGCTCCGCGAAGCCATCGACTCCGATGACCCTGTCATGTTCATGGAACCCAAGAAGCTCTACTGGTCCAAGGACCAAGTGGACCTGGGTGCCCTGCGAGCAGAGCACGACGCCGGCACCTCCACAGAGGGCCGCGCAGCTGTTGCCCGTCCCGGCACGGACGCGACGCTCATCGCCTACGGTCCGTCCGTCCCCACCGCGCTCGCCGCAGCTGCAGCCGCCGCAGAAGAGGGGCGCTCGCTGGAAGTCATCGACGTCCGCACCCTCGTCCCCTTCGACGACGAAACCGTCTGCGCGTCCGTACGCAAGACGGGACGCGCCGTCGTGATCGCCGAAGCCCACGGATTCGCGTCCGTGTCCTCCGAGATCGTGGCCCGCGTCCAGGAACGCGCGTTCCACTACCTCGCAGCTCCGATTCTCCGAGTGACCGGCTTCGACGTCCCGTTCCCGTCTCCCAAGCTGGAGCACTACTACCTGCCAAGCGTCGACCGCATCCTCGACGCCGTCGACGACCTTCAGTGGGAGGACTGACCATGAGCTCAGATTTGCAGGTATTCAAACTGCCCGACCTGGGGGAGGGCCTTACCGAGGCCGAACTCGTCAACTGGCTCGTTGCCGTGGGTGACGAGATTGTGGTTGACCAGCCCATCGCCGAGGTTGAGACCGCCAAGTCCATGGTTGAGGTGCCCTCGCCTTACGCCGGCACCGTTGCCGAGCTGCACGGTGAGGCAGGTCAAACGCTCGACGTCGGCAAGCCGCTGATCTCGATCGCTCGCGCTGGTTCCGCTGCGGGTACGCCCGCTGCCGCTCCTGCTCCGGCTGGTTCTGTGGATCCTTCGCCGGTGTCCTCGGGTCTTGACGCTTCGCCGGCCGTGGAAGCTGCCGCCGAGACGTACCGGACGGAGGAAAAGGCCGGCTCGGGCAACGTGCTGATTGGTTACGGTACGCCTGGGGGAGTATCCGGTGGGCGGACCCGGCCGCGGAAGGCGAGTGGTTCTGCTGATTCTGTTTCTGCTCCGGTTGCCGTTGCTGAGCCGGTGATGGAACCGGCTGTGGCTGGGACGCGTATCCCCGGGAAGCTCAGTGCCGTCATCTCGCCGCTGGTCCGCAAGATGGCACGCGACCACGGTGTTTCCCTCGACGCGATTGAGGGCTCGGGTGCCAGCGGCTTGATCATGCGCCGGGATGTGGAGGCTGCTATTTCTGCGCCGGAGGCACCTGCTGCTCCTTCTGTTCCTGTTCCTGCTCCTGCAGCTGCTGTCTCTGGTGTTGCTGCTCCCGCTTCTGCTGATGCCGGTGCCGTCGATAGCCGGACTGGTTTGGCTGTCTCGGCGCGGACGCCTGTCCGTGGGGTCCGCAAGGCTGTAGCCGCGAATATGACCCGCAGCCGCTCGGAGATTCCGGAAGCAACGGTTTGGGTGGACGTGGACGCGACCGCGCTCCTGGAGATGCGCGCCGAGCTCAAGAAGCGCGCACCGCACGATACCCCCGGTCTGCTGGCCTTCATCGCCCGTTTTGTCACGGCCGGGTTAAAAAAGTACCCGGCCCTGAACACGCGCTTTGAGACTGCTTCGGATGGCTCGCAGGAAATCGTTGGCTTCGACGGCATCAACCTCGGCTTCGCTGCCCAGACCGACCGCGGACTCGTAGTCCCGTCCGTCCGGAACGCGCACCAGCTGAGTGCCCGCGAACTCGACGCAGAGATCCGCCGACTCACCGCCGTCGCGCGTGAGGGTAAGGCGACCCCCACGGAACTGGGCTCAGGCACCTTCACGCTGAACAACTACGGTGTGTTCGGTGTGGACGGCTCGGCCGCGATCATCAACTACCCCGAGGTCGCGATGCTCGGCGTGGGCCGCATCATCGACAAGCCCTGGGTGGTCAACGGTGAGCTGGCCGTCCGCAAGGTCACCGAGCTGACCCTGGCCTTCGACCACCGAGTGTGCGACGGCGAAACCGCTGCCGGCTTCCTCAGGTACGTCGCCGACGCAATCGAGAACCCGGGCGGCGCGCTCGCAGACATGTAACCCCCGACGCTCTCTCACATCCCTAGGGGTTTGGGCGGGTCGCTCGCTCATGTCCCTCGGGTTTGGACCGGACGCTCGCTCACGTCCCGAGGGTTTGGGTGGGTCGCTCGCTCACGTCCCTCGGGCTTGGGCGGGACGCTCGCTCACGTCCCGAGGGTTTGGGCCGGACGCTCGCTCATATCCCTCGGGCTTGGGCCCGACGCTCGCTCATGTCCCTCGGGTTTGGGCGGGTCGCTCGCTCATGTCCCTCGGGTTTGGGCGGGTCGCTCGCTCATGTCCCTCGGGCTTGGGCGGGTCGCTCGCTCAGGTAGCGTCACTCGCCGAGGGTTGACGTAACAATCTTCCTGACTCACCCTCGGTAAGCCCTCCGGTATTGGAGCTTAGGCTTGGCTAACCTAAAGTTCTTGAAGGAGATAGTCCCCAACATCCCCTCCTTCCCCAAGAAAGTAGCCCCCATGAAGTTCCGCAAAAACGCGCTGGCCGGAATCGCACTCGCCGCCACCGCAGCCCTCGGCCTCGCGGCCTGTGGCTCCAACGCCGGCACCGCACCTGCCGCCTCGGAAGACGCCGCTTCAGGCGAAGGCATCACGGTGTACAACGCCCAGCATGAGAGCCTGACCAAGGAATGGATCGACGCCTTCACCAAGGAGACCGGCATCAAGGTCACCCTTCGCCAGGGCTCGGACACCGAGATGTCCAACCAGATCGTGCAGGAGGGCGCAGCTTCCCCCGCCGACGTTTTCCTCACGGAGAATTCACCTGCAATGGCGCAGGTTGAGAACGCTGGCCTCTTCGCAGATGTGGATGCGGCCACTGTTGCTCAGGTCCCGGCAGAGTTCCGCCCGTCCACGGGTAAGTGGACCGGCATCGCTGCCCGCTCCACGGTTTTTGTCTATGACAAGAACAAGATCAGCGAAGACAAGCTCCCCAAGTCCATGCTTGATCTGGCCAACCCCGAGTGGAAGGGCAAGTGGGCAGCTTCCCCCACTGGCGCCGACTACCAGGCAATCGTTGCCGCGCTGCTCGAGCTCAAGGGTGAGGCCGCTACGGAGGCTTGGCTCAAGGGCATGAAGGAAAACTTCAAGGCCTACAAGGGCAACGGCACTGCCATGAAGGCTGTCAACGCCGGAGAAGTGGACGCCGCGCTGATCTACCACTACTACTATTACGGCGATCAGGCCAAGACCGGCGAGAACTCCAAGAACGTCACGCCGTACTACTTCAAGAACCAGGATCCCGGAGCGTTCCTCTCCATCTCCGGCGGCGGTGTTCTGAAGTCCTCCAAGAAGGCAGCCGACGCCCAGGCATTCCTGAAGTTCATCACGGGTAAACAGGGCCAGGAGATCCTCAAGACGGGGACCTCGTTCGAGTACGCCATCGCGTCGCAGGTTGATGCCAACCAGAAGCTTGTTCCCATTAAGGAGCTGCAGCCACCTGTCGTTGACCCGGCCAAGCTGAATTCCACCAAGGTCACCGAACTGATGACCGAGGCAGGACTGCTGTAATTCCGTGACCGCTCGACTTTCGGCTCCCGGCTCGCAGAGTCCGGAAAGCACGACGACGGCGGGTGGGGGCAAGCGCCCCCGCCCGCCTTTCGGCGTTTCCACCGTGTCCTTGCTGGCAGTGTTGATTGCACTGTTTTCGCTGGTGCCCTTGGGTTACGTCGTTTTTATGACAGCAGCGACAGGCTGGGACACCGCCGTCGAACTCATTGTCCGGCCGCGGGTCGGTGAGTTGCTGCTGAATACCATCATGCTGATGGTTCTGACAGTTCCGCTGTGCTTGGTTTTGGGTGTGGGCGGCGCTTGGCTGGTGGAGCGGACCAATCTCCGCGGGCACCGCTGGTGGGCTATCGCGTTGGCGGCGCCCTTGGCAATCCCTGCGTTTGTGAACAGCTACTCATGGGTTTCCGCGGTTCCTTCGCTGGAGGGCATCTGGTCCGGCGTGCTCATCGCCACGCTGTCCTACTTCCCGCTGGTCTACATCCCCGCGGCCGCCACTCTGGGCAGGCTGGACCCGGCGATCGAACAATCCGCCGCTTCGATGGGTCTTGGCCCGTGGGCCGTGTTCTTCCGCGTGGTGCTGCCACAACTTCGCATCGCCATGACCGGCGGTGCCCTGTTGGTCGCCCTGCATCTCTTGGCGGAGTATGGTGCCTTCGCGATGATCCGCTTCGATACCTTTACGACGGCGATCATGGTCCAGTTCCAGTCGACGTTCAACGGCACAGCAGGCAATATGCTGGCCAGCGTCCTGGTATTCCTTTGCCTCATTCTGTTACTCGCGGAGGTGAAGAGTCGCGGCACGGCCCGTTATGCACGCATAGGTTCCGGTGCTCAGGCCAACGCGACCCGGATCGCGCTCGGCCGTTATCAAGTGCCGGCGCAGCTTGGGGTGTTGGCGCTGACTGTCCTGGCGTTCGGGCTCCCGGTGTGGTTTGTGCTGCGCTGGACCATTGCAGGAGGGCCGGATGTTTGGGCAGCGGACGAGTTTGTCCCGGCGCTCCTTCAAACCCTCATGTACGGGGCAGCGGGCGCTGCGGTCACCACAGCGGTGGCCTTCCCCATGGCCTACCTGGCGGTCCGCCATCCGAGCTGGTTCAGTAAATTGCTTGAACTCTCCAACTACGTGACCAGCTCCATGCCCGGGATCGTGGTGGGCCTTGCCTTCGTTACTGTCAGCATCCGCGCCATTCCGGGTGTTTACCAAACCGCGGGTGTCCTAATCGCTGCTTACGTACTTCTTTTCGTGCCGAGGGCCTTGGTCAACCTCCGTTCCGGCCTGGCTCAGGCGCCCAAGGAGCTCGACGAGGCCGCCCAATCCCTCGGCAAGTCTCCGCTGGTGTCCTTCTTCAAAGTAACCCTGCGGCTGACTGCCCCTGCAGCAGCCGGGGGAGCGGCCCTGGTTTTCCTTGCCATCGTCAATGAACTCACGGCCACGCTTCTGCTTTCACCCAACGGCACCCGGACGCTCGCAACCGAGTTCTGGAGCAAGAGCAGCGAAATCGACTACACCGGTGCGGCACCCTACGCGCTGCTGATGATCCTGCTCTCGGCCCCCATGACATATCTGCTCTTCCAACAGTCCAAGAAAGTGGCCGGACAGTGACTACTCATTCTTCCCCGGGAATCGCGGCGCCGCGCGTTGCACCCTCTGTTGCACCAACCACGGACACTCACCTCGACATTGCCGGCGTCACAAAGAATTTTGGTTCGCAGACAGTGTTAAGGGGTGTACACCTCTCCGTCTCCAAGGGTGGCACCACGGCCATTGTGGGTCCGTCAGGTTCGGGCAAGACCACGTTGCTCAGGCTTATTGCCGGCTTTGAACATCCCACCAGCGGAGCGATCAGCCTCAACGGAACGTTGGTTGCCGGAAACGGCGTCCGGGTTCCCGCGCACAAGCGCCACGTTGGCTATGTGGCCCAAGACGGCGCCCTCTTCCCGCACCTTACAGTGGGGCAGAACATCTCTTTCGGTCTGGATGTTGGAAAGCTCGACGGCGGTCGTCGGGGCGTGCGGGCAAGGGTTGAGGAGCTGCTCGCAATGGTTTCGCTCGATGCGTCCATGGCAAAGCGCCGGCCGCATCAGTTGTCGGGCGGTCAACAGCAGAGGGTTGCTCTGGCCAGGGCTCTGGCCCGCGAGCCCGAACTGATGCTGCTCGACGAGCCATTCTCAGCCCTCGACGCCGGGCTACGCGTCGCGACGCGGAGAGCCGTAGCCAAGGTTCTGAACGAAGCAGGCGTGACCACCATCTTGGTAACCCACGATCAAGCCGAAGCGTTGTCCTTCGCGGACCAGGTGGCCATCATGCGTGATGGAACACTGGCCCAGATCGGCAATCCGTTCGTCGTTTACACTCGTCCCGCAGACCGTGCCACCGCAGAGTTCTTGGGGGAGGCTGTCATTCTGGACGCCTGGATGGAAGGCTCCCTGGCCACATGCTCGCTGGGCGGTATTCCCGTGAGGCGACCGCCTGCGCAGGGAAAGGTCCAGCTCATGCTGCGGCCGGAGCAAATCCGGATCGCCCCGGACGGCCCCATCCGTGGTGTCGTGGTGGACACCGACTACTTCGGCCCGGAAACCACCGTGCGCATCAAACTGGGTGCCTATTCTGCTCCCGACGGAGGAAGCTCCGGCAACGGCCATCGGTACCCTGGCGGCGGCGAAGTCATCACCATCAGGCACTGGAACGCATCCATCACCAAACCTGGAACGGAGCTCTGCCTTCGAGTGGTCGGCGAGGGCGTAGCGTTCCCTGCGAGCGCTTAGCCACGGTAATATTCGCGGCCCGAAGCATTATCCAGTTGAGTTAGGTTAGCTTTACCTTGTTCAATTTCGGATGTGACTATTCAGCCGGATTTGGCCGGAGTTTCGTTCGCCGCCAACCTGGCCGCGTTCGGAGACCGTACCGCCATCAGTATCGGGGAACGCTCAGTCAGTTACCTGGAACTTTCCCGCCGGGTCGAGGCCATGGCGCGGTCGTTCGGTCCTGCCCGATGCCTGATTGCTCTTGAGGCCGAGAACACCCTGTCGTCGCTGACCGTCTATCTCGCAGCACTGGCGTCCGGACATCCACTGCTGATATTGCCCCCGGGTGGCGGCCATGCTGCCGACTCGCTCATTGCCGCCTATGATCCCGACATTATCGCCCGTTCAGCCCCGGGCGACTGCGTCCTGGACGTCCGCAGGCTGGAGACCCGGCACCAACTGCATCCTGAGCTGGCACTCTTGGTCAGCACCTCCGGTTCCACCGGATCACCCAAACTTGTTCGCCTCTCCGGCGCCTCGGTGCAGGCCAACGCTGCTGCTATCGCTGAGTACCTGTACCTTCGTCCAAGTGACACGGCAGCCACCACGCTTCCTCTCTCTTACTGCTACGGGATGAGTGTGGTCAACAGCCACTTGTTGGTGGGTGCCTCCTTGGTGCTGACAGACCTTTCGGTGGTGGATCCGTGTTTCTGGGACTTGGTTCGGTCCCGGGGCGTGACGTCATTTGCCGCCGTACCGTACACGTTCGATCTTCTCGACCGGGTGGGCTTCGAGCACATGGACCTTCCAAGCCTGCGCTACATCACCCAGGCTGGAGGCCGTCTGGCACCGGAGCGCGTCCGTTCCTACGCAGAGTTGGGCCGGAAACGCGGTTGGGACCTTTTTGTCATGTATGGACAGACGGAGGCGACAGCCCGGATGGCCTACCTACCGCCTGACCAAGCGGTAGTCCACCCGCATGCAATCGGAGTGCCAGTACCAGGCGGGGCGTTCCGGCTTGAACCCGTTCCCGGGTTGGATGCCAGCGAACTCGTATTCACCGGCCCCAACGTCATGCTGGGCTATGCAGAGCGGGCCGAGGATCTGGCTCTCGGCCGCGAAATGACCGAGCTCCACACCGGTGATCTTGCCCGTCAAGGCCCGGGCGGCCTCTATGAAATCGTTGGCCGACGCAGCAGGTTCGTCAAAATCGTTGGGCTCCGGGTTGATCTGGGGCGCGTGGAACGGCTCCTTGCAGACCTTGGCCTTAGTGCCGCCGCTGCCGGCTCGGACGAGATGGTGGTGGCGGCAGTCGAAGGGGACCGTGACCTTGCCTTGGTGGCCAAAACATTGACGCAGGACCTCGGTGTGCCGCGTGCCGCCGTCGAACTTTATTCTGTGCCGTCCATTCCGCGGCTGGCCAACGGAAAACCTGACTACCCCGCCATTCTGGCGCTATCTGTCCGTCCGGAGCCGGCCCAACCGGAAGACGTTCTGCACGCAGACGACGGCAATTCGCCCGCGACGACGGATTCTGTGCAGAGAATCTTCGCAGATGCCCTGGAGCGCCAGGATGTTGCCATCACGGACAGTTTCGTTTCCCTGGGTGGAGACTCGCTATCTTATGTGGCGGTGTCCGTGCGGCTGGAGAAGGCTCTTGGCCGGATTCCCCAGGGATGGCACACGATGCCCATCTGCGAACTTGTTCCCGCGCCGGACTCGGCCCCCTCGGGAGACTTAAGGGAAGCGGGTGCTCCTGGCCCGGTTGGCCGTGCCGTGCAGAGGTGGCACAGCAAGCTAATCGCCAGCATGGAAACCGGGATCGTCCTCCGTGCTGTTGCCATCGTTTTCATCGTCGCCACGCACATCGATTTCTTCTCTTGGGAAGGCACCGCGCACGTGCTCATGGCCTTGGCCGGCTACAACTTTGCACGTTTCCAGCTCACGGGGTCCAAGATCGAGCGGCTTAGACGGCAATTACGGGCTGTTGCGCGGATTGTGGTGCCCAGCGTCGCGGTGATCGGTCTCGCGTTCGTCGTCACTGACGACTATCGCTGGCACAACGTCTTCTTACTGAATTCCTTGGTGGGCCCGCCGGGGTGGACTGACCTGTCGCGCTTCTGGTTCGTTGAGGTGCTGGTCCACATCTTGCTCGGATTGGCGATCCTTCTGGCCATTCCCGGTGTTGATAAGGCGCTGCGCAGATGGCCTTGGGCGTTTCCCTTGGTCCTGGCCGGGATCGATCTCTTGCAGCGCTTCGATGTCATTGACCTGCCCTACCCGGGACAAGGGCCTGTGCTGTGGCTCTTCGCCTTCGGATGGGCCGCGGCTGTGTCCCGGCAGTGGTGGCAACGAGCTGCCATGACGGCCCTGGCTCTGTTGACCATTCCCGGATCCTTCCCGGACGAATCCCGTAGCGCCACCATTCTGGTTGGTTTCCTCATTCTGCTGTGGATTCCTACCTTGCCCGTTCCCCGCGGCCTTCATCGCATCACGGCGCTGCTCGCGAGTTCATCCCTCTATATCTACGTCACCCACTGGCTGGTCTATCCGCACTTCGACGAGTTCAGCAAAGGCTTGGCTGTTGCGGCATCCCTTGTGGCGGGAGTGGCGTACTGGGCCTTGGCAACCCGTGCGATGGGCAACGCCGGACGGTGGCTTCGGGCCCGCAGTGGCGCTCGGCGTAATGATCAGAGAATTACGTCCTGAACGCTGGCTGCTCTCTTGGTCATTGGCCGGGCGCCTGCGTGTGTGCGGCATTAGCGCGCTGCTCCCGCAACCAGCGCCGTCGTTTTGCCGCGAGCCGGAACGCGTAAACGGACATCACTAACCCTCCGATGCCCACCGCGAACCCGAGCAGGATCACCTTAAGCTCACCGCCGGACGCTATGACGAGGAAACTCATCGCGAGCATGCCGACGGATATGAGCGTGAGGAAGACCGCCAAAGCTGTGATGAGTCCAGGGCTCTGGACGGGCGTGATGGCACCCATGGAGTACCCCTCCGGCACGCCGCCGGGGCCTACTGCTCCTGGTACTGGCGCACGTTGAAGCTGCTGGGGTCGTAGAGGGTGCCGTCAGGCCTGCGGAACTGCTTGTCTTGGCTGAACATCACAACGAATCCTATCCGGATGCTTCGTGCCGATTGCTTTACGCCTGTGATGCCTCCGTAGGCTGGTGCCATGGGGAACCACCGACGCACCGTCGACGCTGTCCGTGCTGAGATCATCTCTGCAATCGCCGAAGTGCGGTCAGTCGCGCAACTCGAGCACGATGTGCAGCGCCAGCGCACCGCCGATTGGCTCGACAAGCAGTTTGCTGACGTCGCGGACGCTCGAACCCTCCGCTCGGCTGCGGCCGATGCACTCTCGTTGTATGGCGGGAACGGATCCTTCTCCGATGTCGGAACAGCCGAGTCGGCGCGCGCTGTTGACCAGTTAGCAAGAGCCCTACGCCGGGGACGGACGCTGTTTTTCCCCAGCTCGTCGTGAACTAGCGGCTGGTGTCAGCATTATGACTGGTACAGGAACGGATAAGTGGCGGTAACCGTCTCTTCCGCATGACAAGAAGAACGACGCCGGAGGTCGGGTTGAAATTCAACCTGACCTCCGGCGTCGTTGTCTTGAGATGAACTAGCGCGTCATGGTGTAGACGACTTGGGTGTCAATCCATGAGCCCGCGCCAGTGGTGTCGTTGGCACGGACAAGGAGGGTGCGCGTCCTACTGTTGCCCGGCTCCGAGGCCCGCCAATCCAGGTAGAAGGCTCGGTACTGCCATTTCTCGCCGATGTCGAGAACGTTGTTAGCGTTCGAGTCGCCCCCTGTGTACTCATAGAAGTCGCTCGCAGGGTCCTCTTTGTCTGTCAGACCCTTTAGCGGCGTTGTGTTGGACGCCGTAGTTTTGGTGATCTCGAAGGTAACCACGGAGTATGGGGTGCCGCGGTCGGATGTGGCTACGTACGTGGACTGCAGATTTCCCACAGCAAGCGACGGAGCCGGCACCGGGTAAGCGCGCATGGACCCCGACACGTCCTTGGTGCTTCCGTCGGTGTACGTAACCCGAATCGAGAATTGGACGGTCTCAGGGGTTTTCGGTGACCACGTCAGCGTTGCCGGCATGGTAGGCATGCCGGGTGACAGCACCGTGTTGGGCAGCGGGCTCGAGATCCATTGGACCGAATCGACGTCACCGCCGTCCTGGGCCAACACTGCTTGGCCGCTCTGTCCGACGCGAACCGGCACCTGCGGAAGCGTTACGCCCGGGCCGGGTGGGTTAGTGGGCGTCGGGGTAGGCGTAGGCGTCGGGGTGGGGTTTGTTGGTGGCGGCTGGATGACAGTGGTGCCTTGGCAGGGGTTCGCGGTGAACAGTGGCCATGACTTGGTCACAGTGGCTTCCCACTCGCCCAGGTCGAAGCCCATGATCTCGATGCCTGCAGTCACACCGAGCCGGCCTTCGACGCCCAGCTCCAAGGGGCAGGTCCAGCTGAGGTCCTGCCCGCTGGCAGCGGTAACGGTGATGGTGGTAGTCGCGTACGGTCCCATTCCGAACGTGATCCCAGCGACGCCGTAAAGCTTGATCGTGGCATCAAAATCCAGTGACGCCCTTACCGTCAGAGACGCCGAGGCTTTGTATTGATTCTGGATCCCGGCTGTGGAGGGCTTGTCGTTGACCAGATTGAACGAGCCGTTTTTGTATTTGAAACCGTGACCACTGGAAACAGTCTGCGACGAGGAGAAAACCACCTGCGCATCCCCGTCCAGGGCGAAGTTCGCATTCATCTCGGCATCGGCGGTCACTGCCACGGGGACCGGCCCAACCCAGAACGTGAACCAGGCATTGAGCTCACCAAGTTTTGAGGTCACCTGGCCCTTCAACGACCCCTCGGCCGTGACGGAATGCTCGGCCTTCACCGACGGCGTCACTACTACGGAGGCTTCCTTCAACTGCAGGAAGCCGACGTCCAAAGTCATCTTCGCCGTGGCCTTCGCCGTCACCGACGACTTCAACGTCACCGAGCCATTACCGGTCAACGGCGCGTCGGGTTTGCCGAACTCACCCTTGACGGTCTTCTTGAAGGTCATCGACTTGTTGAACACCTCGGCCGAATTTTCCGCGAATGGTTGGGCCATGTCCGGTGACTGTTCGGTGCCGGGCCTTGTTGCCGTCGGTGCCGCGTCGGGTTCAACGACGACGTCGGGTTCGGGGATGAACTCTGACCTCACCGGGGTGCCGCTCACTTCGAGCAGCCCGCCGGTGGAGACCACGGCTTCGGGCAGGGTGGCAGGTTTGGTCTTGACCAGGGTGTTTCCGCCCGGGTCGCGGACTACCTGGACCACCCGGACCAGCAGCCCGTCCGGGGTTCCGGTGGTGACACCGGAGACCAGCACGTCGTTGGGTTTGATCTCCAGTGCCTGATCCGAGGGAAGGACCACCGTGTCCGCGCTTACCAGCGCTGTTTCGAGTTGGGATGGTTCAAGGACCTCGACGTCGGGGGCCACCGTTACCGTCCCCGCCGCAGGGTTCCCCGGGTCAGCGGGTGCTTTCTGGCCCGCGTACCGGTAAAGGAACGCAGCCATCGCATCACGGGCGATCCCGTTCAACGGCCTGTACTCACGGACCCCGTTACCCACATCCCAGCCCGTGGAAATCCCCGACGCTGACAACCAGGTGATCTCCGCATAGAACCCGCCACCAGCCGGAACATCCACGAAGGGAGACACCGCCGGGGCAGTGAACGCCGGCTTGTCCGCGTACCGGTACAAGAACGCGGCCATCGCATCACGGGCAATCGGGGACAACGGACGGTACTCCCGCTTCCCGTTACCGACATCCCAGCCCGTGGAAATGCCCTCCGCAGCCAGCCAGGTGATCTCCTTATAGAACGCAGCCCCGGACGGGACATCCGTGAACGGAGACTCTACAGGTGCCGTGAACGCGGGTGACCCGGCATGACGGTACAGGAACGCGGCCATCGCGTCCCGGGCAATGGACTCCAACGGACGATACTGCCGCACCCCGCCGACATCCCAGCCCGTGGAAATACCAGACGCCGCCAACCACGAAATCTCCGTCGCGAACTGCGACTCGGCTGGGACGTCAGAGAACGTCACCACGTTCTCCACCACCGGATCCGCAGCCACCGCCGCCGGCAACACCAACAACCCCGGCGCCACCACAAACAACACCACAGCAACCAACCACGCCACACCACGACGAAACACCGCAACCCCCACACACCGGTGACACCCAGAAAACACTCAGAAAGCTAACTACACGACATCCATCCCAAGCGAAGCAACAAAAAGCGCCCAAAAGTCGCGGAGATTGCTCAATATGGCGGCGAGGTGGCACTCCGCCAAGGCTGATGTCACGGGAAAGTACCCAACGCCCGTCCGGATAGTAAGGAACCTGCCTATAGTGGTGGCAAGACTCATAGGAGGAAACGGAGACATGTACCGGCGATGGAGAGTGGCCGTTCTGGCGGCGGCTGTCATTTTGCTAACCGGCTGCGGAGTCAGCGTCCCGGCTGACCCCCACGGCACCCTCGAGCGCGTCAGCGGTGGCGTGCTCAAGGTAGGTGCTAGTCCCAATGGCGACTGGGTGAAGCTCCCACCTTCCGGGGAGCCCGCTGGGACCGAAGCCGAACTGGTACGGAGGTTCGCCGCGCAACTGGATGCCAAGGTGGAGTGGAGCACGGGCACCGAACATATCCTGGCCGAACGCGTAGAGCACGGCGAACTTGACCTGATGATCGGCGGCCTGCGCGAAGACACGCCATGGGAAAAGCACACAGCGCTGACGCAGCCCTATACCGAATCCGTGGACGACACCGGGAAAAAGCATAAGCACGTGATGCTGGTCGCCAAAGGGGAGAACGGCTTCCTCCTAACACTGGATACGTTCCTCCAAGAGTCGGAGGGCACCAAGTGAAAGACACCGCCAGCCTCCCCGCGAAAGTGAACTCACGTTTCGGCCATACCGAATTGCCTGAAGAGCAGCACCAGGCGCTACGCAAAGCGATCCGCTTCGAGTGGATCACAGTGGCATTCCTGGCAGTTTCGACCGCCATGATCTATCTCTTGCTGGGAAACTCCCAAGCTATGAAGGCAGCGTGGCTTGAAGACGTCCTATCGTTCCTGCCGCCCCTGTCTTTCCTGATTGCCGCCCGCGTGATCCGCAAGCGCCCCACCGAGGAGCATCCTTACGGTTACCACCGTGCTGTTGGCGTAGCCCACGTCGTAGCGGCTGTGGCCTTGTCCGTCATGGGCGCGTACTTGATTGTGGATTCCGGCATCAGCCTTCTGACGGCGGAACACCCCACCATCGGAGGGTTCGACTTCTTCGGCCAGACAATATGGCTTGGCTGGGTCATGATTGTTGCCATGCTCCTCACCGCAGGCCCGCCCGTGTACTTGGGCCACGTGAAGATGAAACTCGCGAAGACCCTGCACGACAAGGTCCTCTATGCGGACGCCGACATGAACAAAGCAGACTGGCAGACCGCCGTCGCCGCTGCTGCAGGCGTTGCGGGCATCGGTATCGGTTGGTGGTGGGCGGACGCAGTCGCCGCGCTGGTCATCTCAGCGAGCATTCTGCACGACGGCATACACAACACCAAAGCAGCCATCACCGCCCTCATGGATAAGCGCGCCAGGACGTACGACGACGCCAAACCTCACTCCTTGGGCGATGAAATTGACGGCTACCTCAGCGGACTCGACTGGGTCGAATCAGCAAAATCCCGGATCCGGGACGAAGGCCACGTTTTTCACATCGAAACGTTCATTGTGCCGTCCGGGGACATGCCTACCCTGAAGCAGCTGGAAACAGCCCGTCAGGCATGCATTGATCTGGACTGGAAGGCAAAGGACATAGTCCTGGTTCCCGTTTCCACCCTGCCTGCAGAATTCCTCCCGGGCCTTTCAGGAGAACACTGAACCCTCATGCAGATGCAAAAACGGCCGGCACCAACTATGTGGTGCCGGCCGTTTCGCTTGATGGGGACTAGCCTGCGTTGAACTTCGCGTTGTAGCGGTACATGAACGCAGCCATCGCATCGCGGTTGACGGCGTTCACCGGACGGAACGCCTTACTGCCGTCTCCTTCTGTCCAGCCGGTGCTGATGCCCTGGGCTGCCAGCCAAGTGATCTCCTTGTAGAACTGGCTGCTGGTGGGGACATCGGTGAATGGCGAAGTGGCTGGGGGAGTGAATGCCGGTTTCCCTGCCAACCGGTACATGAACGCCGCCATCGCGTCACGGTTTACCGCCTGAACGGGACGGTAGGTCTTGCTTCCATCCGCTTCGGTCCAACCGGTGGAAACACCCTTGTCAGCGAGCCAGGTGATTTCCTTGTAGAACTGGCTGCTGGTGGGTACATCCGCGAAAGGCGATGCAGCAGGCGGAGTGAAAGCAGGCTTGCCAGCCAGCCGGTACATGAAGGCTGCCATCGCGTCACGATTGACGGGGGAGAGCGGTCGGAACGTCTTGGAGCCATCCGCTTCCGTCCAGCCGGTGCTGATGCCGGCTGTGGCCATCCAGGTGATTTCCGTGCTGAATTGCCCACCTGCGGGCACGTCAGCGAATCCTGTTCCGCCATTGCCCGCGGTGGCGAAGCTGAGCGTACCGATGTCGCTGTTGGTACCCACTGTGGTGGCTACGGTCGAGGCAGCCCCTTCGGTCTTCACGTTGCCGGAGAAGATGGTCCCGAGGGAACCCGAAGGCCGGGTGGGGATCATGTTGGCCGAGACGAGGTAGCTTCCAGTGCTGAGCCCTGTCACCTTGAACGTGCCATCGGCAATGGTGTTGGCACCGCGGGTGACCAGCGAACCATCCTTGGTGTAGACGCGGACAGGAACATTGTTCAACGGCTGACCATCTGTGCCCACAATCTTGCCCGTGAGCGTGCCACCCGCCTTCGCGGTGCTCGTCAGCCCGGTCTTGGCTTCACCTGTAGTCACAGTGACCTGAGTTGCCGAAGCGGCGCCCAATGACTCGGCCTTGTCCTTGTAGAAGGACGCTTCGGAGTTAGTGCTGACGCCGCTCGAACGGTTGAACTCGATGGAGTAGGTGCCCGCAGGCAGCTTGTCGAAGGAGAAGCTGTTGTTGCCGTCGACGTTGAGATAGCGGCTGAAACCGTTAGGGCCCACCAGAGACACTGATGAATTCTGGCCAGCCAAACTGGCAGGCAGTGTCAGTGAACCCGAAACGATTGCGCCGGGAAGGAGGCTCTCATTGGCAACGGTTAGGACTCCGCCGGCGGCAACGGTGACTGCCGTTGAAGCTGACGCGTCCAACTTTTGGCCATGCCACTGATGGAGGAGGTTCTGATTACTCGCAGAGTACTCAAGTTTGTAGGAGCCAGCTGGAAGTCCCCCGATGCTGAAAGCGCCTGTTCCATCGGTTTGAGCGCTGCCCATCCATCCCAGACCGTCAGGAGCTTTGGCCATGACGAGGATGTTGGCTGCGGAAAAGCCAGCGGGGACAGTGACTTTACCTTTGATTTTCGCTGCGGCAAGGAGCGTTTGGTTGATTCCCGTCACGGGTTGAACCGGCGGAACATTGACCAAAGTGGTTGTGTCCTGAGTGGCACCAGCGGGTCCGTAGTAGGTGTACAGCACTGGCGAGTCGTCGCCGCTCCAACCGAACGTCACCCTGTAGGAGGCCGGTACCAGCCCTCCTACGCTGAACTCCCCGTTTGCCTTTGGATTGGTGTATCCGCCCGGGTCTGCGGGCTTAGCGGCGTTGCTGAGATAGACAGACACTTTGGTCACGTCCACTCCCGCCGGTACAGTCACTTTCCCGGTCACGATTCCGGCCGGTGCCAAGGTGATGTTCTGGCCCGCAACGTTCCCTTGTTTAGGAACGTTTACCAAGGTGGCTGCAGGCCAGTTAACTCCGCCGAGGTAGCTGGAGATTATCGGGCTCGGAGGCGATTCCTGGCCAAATCCGGAGCCCCACGCGAAGTACAACCGGTACTGGCCCGCAATCATGTTGGTGAGCGAGTATGTACCGTCTGCGTTCAGCGAAGCCCTGTAGGAGCTGAATTCACCATCACGTGCCGCCTCGACGGTGATCTTTGTGGCATCGACGCCGGCCGGCACAGTAGCTTTGCCGCTAAGCGTCGCGCCTGTGTTCAGAACTGCAGAGACATTGGTCTGGGCTTGGCCCGCAGTCAGCGATATGGTCTGGGCCGCCGATGCCAGCTCTTTGTCGTTGTACCACTCCTGGACGTTGACTGGAGCACCCCCATTGGGGCCGTAGGCGTAAAACTTCAGCTTGTACGATCCCGGTTCCAAGCCATCGATTGTGTAGTTTCCCGAGTCACTCCAAATCGATGATCCATCAATGTATTGATCATCTTTGTAAGCGTCAACGTAAATCATGCTGGCACTGAGACCAGCCTGCATCTGCACGCTACCGCTGATGCTTGCAGTTCCCGCAGCGACGGCGGCCGGTGCACCGGAGAAGGATGCTGCGAGGAGTGATAAACCGGCCACGGGCACAAGTAATTGCCGCGAAAGTTTCGATTGTTTCAAGAGTGCCCCCATATATTTGATTTTCGACGCCGAGTCAAGTCAAGTTTGTTGCGTCAGCCACATGCTATTTCTTATACGGCGGGCCTGTCGATCATGGGGGAAAATAGTGCAATCATTACGCCGCATTTGGGAGCCGACTTTCGGTAACCGAATGGCGCTTCCCAGTGTGACCTTGTTGGTCGCAACACCTTTGATCATGCTGCCGGGCGGCCTCCACAGGTTTGTTCTCCCAAAACTTGCCATTCTGTTACTCGCGTTGTGCCTGGGTCTTCTTGCCCCGGCAACGTCAAGACTTGGGCGTCCTACGGTGCTGATTTTGGCAGCCATAGTGGGGACATATGTCATTGCAGCACTGAGTTCCGGCGATGTGTCAGCTGCCTTTGTTGGACGCTGGCCGCGGTACGAAGGCCTACCTGTCCTACTCCTATACGTGGGCTTGTTGGTGGTCGGAGTGCGTTTACTGGGCGGCTCGTCCGGCGCAAAGAGCCGACGGTTTGCGATCCATGGCCTGTCCCTCTGCATGCTCATTCTCGCGCCCATCGCAGTGGCCGAGGCAGCCGGTCTTCGGCCACTTGGTGGCGCTGAGGATATACGCCCCGGAGCGACGTTGGGTAATGCAACAGATCTAGGCTTGGCGGGCCTGGTCGCTTGCTTGCTGCTTCTGCCCCCGGCGCTCTGGACAAAGAACAGATTGGCACAAATAGGAGCGGCAGCGGCAGGGGTAGTCACCATCACGTCCGGTTCCCGCGCCTGCATCCTCGTTGTGGTTATTTGCGGAATTGTGCTCTTCGGATTCAAAGCATTCCAACTGTTCAAATCGGGAAAGCCCGTCCACGCGATCGCTGCCCTCGCAGGATTCATAGGTGTTGCTGCAGTTTTGTCATGGTCCATCCCTTCCGTTGCGGAACGCTTGTTCAGCATGGGAACAGTTACGGGCCGCGTATACCTCTGGGAGGCGTCCCTCCAGGCTCTGTCCGGCAACGCGATTCTGGGACTTGGGGCAGGGCAATTCGTGGACGTATTGCCTTCTCACCTATCCGACGCATTCGCCAAGAACGTGGGAACTGAGTTCCCGGCGGACAGCCCACACATGATCCTTCTGCAGCTGGTCAGCGCAGGTGGATTGTTCTTCCTGCTGTCCGTAGCCGCAGCTGTGTGCATGGTCATCGTGATCGGATTCAGGCGCGTCCGGGCCACACCGTTAAATGAGCACAAACTGTTCCTGATTGGTGCCCTGGCGGCAATTTGCGGCTACGGATTCGCACTCATGACTCACTTCACGTCACCGGGAACCACCGCGTTGGTTTGTGTCCTCGCTGGTGCCATTTTTGGCAATGCTCCCGTGAGGGAAAAAGCCAGTCCTCGCGATAGGGCTTCTAACATAGCTCGTCTATCAGCTGTTGGGCTGGCGCTGGTGGCCGCTATCGTCGCCGGTTTCGCCGCAAGCGCAGAGATACCCATGAAGTCAGGTACTGACTTGGCCGCCGCAGGCGATGTTCCGAAGGCGACTAAGGAGTTCGAACAGGCAAAGACCCTGAGGCCCTGGGACCAGGACATCGACCTTCTTGCCGCACAAGCGTTCGCTGTCCGTGCCGTCAAGGGCGATACAACAGCGGCAGTGGCCGCTACCACCTGGGCGAGGGCCGCCGTCGAACGCAACCCGTCCTCCATGGAGGCACTTACTGCACTGGCCATCGGACAACTGGGGACAGGTGACGTTCCAGCCGCCCAGAAGACGCTGGACACACAGATCGAGCGCTCGCCGTGGACATCGGAGCCCCACCTTCTACGGGGGCTCGCCAAAGCCAGCGGCCAGGATTTGGAGGGTGCCATTGCAGACATCGAACGTGCTGCGGCCCTGACCCCCAAACCGGAGAGAGCGTTGAACATTCTCTCGGAGCTATACGTTGTGTCCGGTCAGCCCGACAAAGCCGCTGACGTGGAGGAACGGCTGGCCCAAGCCCGTTAGCCCCCAAATTGGAGTAACCGGATAATAACGCTATCTTTTTGAATATCTATCAATCGGTAGATGAAAAATGGGGGCGGGTTTCCGCCAAAAAGCGCGGAAAGTAGCCATAAGTGCGCCAAAAATACAGACGAAGACTCAAAACTTCAGGGCTTAGCCTTGCCTTATCAGCCTTCATGATGGCCGGAATGATTCCGGCCAACGCAGCTCCGGTAACTCCCGTAGAGCCAGTGGTTGTCTCGGAAACCGCGACACAAACCCAGCCCACCGTCGTTACGGCCCAGGATAGTGGCCCGTCGTTCCCGGCTCCGACCACGTCTCCTTTTGCCGACGTCTCCACGTCCCAGCAGTTCTACGCCGAAATGGCGTGGTTGGCTGGCGCGGGCGTCAGTACTGGATGGTCCGAGGCCAATGGGTCGAAGACCTACAGGGCCTTGCAGGCGGTCAACAGAGACGCGATGGCGGCCTTCATGTATAGGCTCTCCGGCAGTCCAGGATTCGTTCCTCCGGCTGAGTCACCTTTCGCTGATGTGTCCACGTCCCAGCAGTTCTACAAAGAGATGGCGTGGCTGGCGTCCAAAGGCATCAGCACCGGCTGGACCGAAGCAGACGGTTTCACCAAAACCTACAGGGAACTACAGCCTGTAAATCGAGACGCCATGGCTGCGTTCTTGTACCGTCTGGCGGGCAGCCCCGATTACGTCGCGCCGGCAGTCTCGCCGTTCGCCGACGTCGCCACCTCCCAGCAGTTCTACAAGGAAATGGCATGGCTTGCCTCTACAGGCATCAGCACCGGTTGGACCGAAGCCAATGGCTCGAAGACGTACCGGGCGCTGCAGGCCGTAAACCGTGATGCCATGGCAGCGTTCATGTACCGCTTTCACCTGAACACAAGCCCGCTGACCATTGCGAGCGACCACTTGATGGATGGCATCGCCGGAGTCAGATACCTCGAACAGCTCACGGGGGCCGGCGGATTCGGCTCCTTGGTGTGGAATGCCACCGGCCTTCCCCAAGGTGTCACTCTTTCACCATCCGGTGTGCTGTCCGGTTCTCCAGCGGCCACAGGCGACTATCCGGTCATCGTCACAGCCACTGATGATTCCGGAATGACGCTATCGCGGACCCTGAGCCTGAACGTACCGGAAGCCGCACCCGAGGAATGCGTGGGCAAGCCCTGCGAGATCCTGGTGCCCCAGGAAAACACGGTTCACATCCCGGGGGACAACATCGTCGCCATCAACAGGGATCCTGAATCGAACGACATCACCTCCGTGGAGCTTACGGCCATCGATGTGGCCGTGGGCCAGGTACTGACACTCGACCCTTGGGCCAATCTCGAATCCGGTGCAATCCTCAACGTCAACGACGTCCAGATGACGGCTGAAGGGACGCTCCTGGTGTCGGTCTCCGCGACCAACCTTTCCGCGGCCTACTCCGAGGGCACCGTTCACTTCACGGATGAAGCAGCAGTAGCCACTTCCCTCGGAGAATCTGAAGCGCTCTCCACGCCCTTCGCTGCAAAGGAACCAGTCCCGGCACCGAAGAAAATTCAGTGTGAGGGTGGAGCGACCGCGGACCTCAAGGGCCTCTCTGTCACGCCGGATATGAAACCTTCGCTCTATGCCGATTGGAAGCCCTTCTTTGGGGGTCTTCACCAACTGCAGGCAAACATCGAAGGCTCCATCACAGTGAACCTGGGAGCGGCTGTTTCCGGGGAAGGTGTCTGTACAGTGGCGGGTCCCGAGGTCAAGGTGACCGTCCCCTCAGGCGCCGGTGCCATCGTCATGGTGGCCCAGCCGTCCCTGACGTTTGAAGTCAACGGCAAGCTGGACCTCAGCACTTCCGTGACCCTCAAATGCGGTTCGTCTTACCAGTGGCGGGACGGTCAGGAAAGCCGCGCCGCTACGTGTGGCACTGAGCACGAGCCGCTGGGCCTTTCCAGCGATTCGGGCATCGAAGCGACCCTCACGGGCGCAATCGATACACGCGTCACTTGGGTGGAGATCGTCGGAATTACCGGCCAGATTAATGCGTCCGTATCTGCCGCTTACCACCCAACCGAAGACCCCATGGCAGAGCTCAAGGGCCGGGTTGGATTTGAACTTGGTGCCTGCCTTATCTGCTTCTTCGACGGCGGTCCCAACGTGACCATCTACTCCGGCACGATCTACGAAAAGACCATCGCCTCCTGGTCCACGAAGCCCCCGGCACCGGGCGCTCCCGACGCAGAGGTGCCCCCGACGGTTGCACCACTGAAGGTGCTGTCTACTTCACTTCCCAGCGCGACTGTTGGGAAGGCATACAAGATAGGCCTCGCTGCCAAGGGCGGGACTCTGCCTTACACCTGGACGATTTCTCAAGGGACGCTTCCTTCGGGGCTCGCTCTGAATTCCGGAACCGGCATAGTTTCGGGTGTCCCCACTGCGGTGGCAACTGCCGAGATCACCGTTACAGCCACGGACAAGCAGGGCGTTGTTGCATCAGCTCCGTTGACCTTGGTTGTGAACCCCACCCCGCCACGCGGGGACAAGGTCCTCGTATACGCCGATGGTGACGAAGGGTTTGGCATAGCGAACGTCGCCAAAACTCTCCGCGACGCCGGTGCAGAGGTTGTGGAAGCGACCTCCCTCCCTGCTGACCTGAGCGGCTACAAGTCAATTTGGAACCCGTCACGCTACGGATGGAGCGATGCGGACGAGCGCCGTGTTGCCGGCTACGTAGCTGATGGTGGAGCGGCCTACCTCACTGGGGAGCGTCCATGTTGCGAGGCTCTGAATGCCAGCGTTCAGAATGTCCTCCGCCAGGTACTCACCGACCAGAACGTTGTGGTGGGCCAGATGGGCGATGTGCAGGGAACCTTCTCGTTCAATCCTGCCGCCAGCAACGAAATCACGAAAGTGCCCAACGTGCTCACCACTTTTGACCCCGATGCACCCGGAGCCATCAGCGGAATGGATGGTGTGGACGCCCGGAACGTCTTCGCTCGAAGTGAAAGTGTGGCCATCGGAGGCGTCTGGGCTGAAGGGGATATGAAGACCGGACGAGGACGCGTTGTTGTTCTGATGGACATCAATTACCTCGAGTACGACGCTAGAACGCCGATCATTCAAAACATCCAGCACTTCCTGTCCAAGACTCCCTGATTCACTACAGAGCGGCCGGCCTTGTAATACCAAGGCCGGCCGTTTTGTGCTGTTACGGGTTATTCGTGCCGCCACCATCCGCTTTGGGCCAAGAGAGTTTTTTGAAAGCGTAATGTGAGTCCGCAATTCCCCTTTCTGTTGCTTCGCTTGGGATGGATGCCGTGTAGTTAGCTTTCTGAGTGTTTTCTGGGTGTCGCCGGTCTGTGGGGGTTGCGGTGTTTCGTCGTGGTGTGGCGTGGTTGGTTGCTGTGGTGTTGTTTGTGGTGGCGCCGGGGTTGTTGGTGTTGCCGGCGGCGGTGGCTGCGGATCCGGTGGTGGAGAACGTGGTGACGTTCTCTGACGTCCTAACGGAGTCGCAGTTCGCGACGGAGATTTCGTGGTTGGCGGCGTCTGGTATTTCCACGGGCTGGGATGCCGGCGGGGTGCGGCAGTATCGTCCGTTGGAGTCCATTGCCCGGGACGCGATGGCGGCCTTCCTGTACCGTCATGCCGGGTCACCGTCGTTCAACGCTCCTGCGGTGTCTCCGTTCACGGATGTCCCGGCCGGGGCTGCGTTTTATAAGGAGATCACCTGGCTGGCTTCGGAGGGCATTTCCACGGGCTGGGATGTCGGGCCCGGGAAGCGGGAGTACCGTCCGTTGTCCCCGATCGCCCGTGATGCGATGGCCGCGTTCCTCTACCGGTATGCGGACAAGCCGGCGTTCACGGCCCCGGCGGTGTCTCCCTTCGTGGATGTTCCGGCTGGTGGCGGGTTCTATGCGGAGATCACCTGGCTGTCAGCGTCGGGCATTTCCACCGGCTGGGATGTCGGTAACGGGGTCCGTGAGTACCGGCCGTTGAACGGGATCGCCCGTGATGCGATGGCTGCGTTCCTTTACCGGTACGCGGGCCAGAAAGCACCCGCTGACCCGGAGAACCCTGCGGCCGGGACGGTCACGGTGGCCCCCGACGTCGAGGTCCTTGAACCATCCCAACTCGAAACCGCGCTGGTGAGTGCGGACACGGTGGTGCTTCCTTCGGATCAGGCGCTGGAGATCAAACCCAATGACGTGCTGGTCTCCGGTGTCACCACCGGAACCCCGGACGGGTTGCTGGTCCGGGCGGTCCAGGTAGTCCGCGACCCGGGCGGAAACACCCTGGTCAAAACCAAACCCGCCACCCTCCCCGAAGCCGTGGTCTCCACCGGCGGGCTGCTCGAAGTGAGCGGCACCCCGGTGAGGTCAGAGTTCATCCCCGAACCCGACGTCGTGGTTGAACCCGATGCGGCACCGACCGCAACAAGGCCGGACATGGCCCAACCATTCGCGGAAGCCTCAGCGGATATCTATTCAAGGTCATTCGCGTGGAAGAAGACGTTTAAATCCGAGTCGAAGTGGCCCAACTTGACCGGCACCGGATCCATGACAGTTGAGTCGGCCATCAAGGCATCAGCGAAAGCCAAGATGACGCTCGAGACAGGGTTTTTGAGTCTGAAGGAAGCCTCGGTGGTGGTGACGCCGTCCACGAGCGCGTCCCACTCGATCAAGGTCGGAGGCACACTGAAGGGCGAAATCAGTGCCCCGCTCGGCGAGTTGAACTCGGTATTCACGTTCATGGCTGGGCCCGTACCGGTGGTGGTGAGCACGGAACTGGGAGTTGCCGCCAACCTCACTGTTGAAGGGGAAGCTCAGATCGCCTTCAGTTCTTCCCAGACCGTCTCAAATGACCATGGTTTCAAGTACCGTGATGGTTCCTTCAATCTGATCAACACCAAACCAAGCTCAAATGGAGTAGAAAACACCGTCAAAGCCTCAGCCTCGCTTACCGCGAAAGCCTCTTTGGACTTTGATGCCAAGGTCAAGCTCTACGGCATCGTCGGCATCACTTTTGGTGCAGGCCCATTTGTCTCCGCTGCGATAGAAGTGACAAACTCCGGAGAAGGTTTCCAGTGGTCCTGCCCGATAGAGCTGGGCTTTGCTGCAAGGCTCGGCATTGCGGCGGGCATCAACATCATGGGCATCAACTTGGGTGAATGGACCGACACCACCACGACGGGCTGGACACTCCACGTGGCCAACCCTTGTGAGGGCAAACCCGTGGTGGCCCCGGAACCCGACCCGGAGCCCACGCCCACCCCGACGCCAACACCCACGCCAACCTCAACCTCGACCCCGGGGACGATCGATCTGGTGCACCTGACTCCAGCGGGAACGCCTGGTTCTGGTATGCCGTTCGCTCCGGTCGTTTCAGCAGACGGTCGATACGTAGCCTTCGTCTCCGCTTCTGCTGATCTGGTACCCGGAATGGATAGTAATGACCAGGAGGATTTGTTTGTTCGTGACATGGTGACAGGGGCAGTGCGGCTTGTTTCAGCCACGCCCGCAGGAAATGCAGCCAACGCATGGTCCCATGAACCCTCAATTTCCGGCGACGGACGATACGTGGCCTTCACTTCCAGTGCGTCCAACCTGGTAGCCGGAGACACCAACGGCGTCGACGATGTATTCATTCGTGATCTAGAAGCTGGCATTACAAGGCTGGTATCTGTGACGCCCAATGGAGCAACAGGGAGCGGGCGGTCTTACCAGGCTTCTGTATCCGCTGACGGTCGCTTTGTTGCATTTACTTCGAATGTTGGATCTTTAGTGAGCGGAGACGCCAACAACTCAGTGGACGTTTTCGCCCGCGACATGAACCTTGGCTCCACCGTTCTGGTTTCTGCCACCTCTGCAGGTACGGTCGGAAATGGCAGCTCGTCGGGTGCAAACATTTCGGCTGACGGGCGTCACGTAGCCTTTAGCTCGACCGTTTCCGGCATCACCCCACACGCAACAAACAAGATTGGCAACTTGTTTGTGCGCAATCTGGCCACGCAGACCACGCAACTCGTCTCCGTCTCCACTGACGGCGTCCCAGGGGACAACCTCTCACACAGCCCTTCGTTGTCCGCGGACGGTCGATTCATTGCGTTCGGTTCCTACGCGTCCAATCTGGTCCCGGGAAAGTCTGGAGGTGCGAATGGTGTGTTGTTGCGGGACATGACGACTGGCACTACCAGCCTTGTTTCAGTTCCCCCATCAGGGAGTCAGGGAAATGAGTGGTCGCATAGTCCATCGATCTCGTGGGATGGTCGCTTTGTCTCATTCATCTCGATCGGGACCGACATGGTCACCGGCGAGGTGCGCGAGGCTGAAGATGTTTATGTCCGCGACATAAATGCGGGGATCACGAAATTGGTGAGCGTCACGCCGTCCGGTGCTTCCCTCGACGAGTGGCACATCATGCAATCGATCTCAGCCAACGGGCGATTTGTGGTGTTTTCGGTGTTTGGGCAGGAACTTTTATCTCCCGGTCAGCCGATCGGCGTGGGCGTGTTCCGGTCGATGATCGGTTGACCCGAGTTCAAGCGGAGCCGCTGTGTTGAACTGCCCGCGACAAGACCCGGTACGCTGAAAGCTGCCCTTTTCGTCCTAACACCGGAGTGTCGTGCGAGTTGTAGTTCTGGGAGATATTGGTCAGCCCGTTTATCACGTGGGTGACGAAGCCATGACCCATGCCGTGGTGGACGAACTACGCGCCAGGGGAGTTTCTGACATTGTCCTGCTGTCCCGGGATCCGGAGCAGAGCACTCGAATTTTCGGGACTTCCTCGGTCAAGACACTGGAATTCCCGTGGCCTCCGCACCGGCGGGAGACGTACCTCCGTGAAATCCGTGCCATCCTCGCGGGCGACATGTCTGCCCTCCCCGCTGATGATCAGGTTCACGCGCTCATCGAGACCATGAAGACCTGCGACGGCGTGGTGATCGCCGGCGGTGGGAACATGACTTCCCCCTACGGTTGGCTGCTCTACGAGCGGGCAGCCGTGGGAGCCATTGCCAACGCCTTGGCTAAGCCGCTCGTCATTTCCGGACAGACCGTAGGGCCTGTCCTCACGGGGCCCGACTACGACACAGTGGTCGAGCTTTTCCGTTCAGCGACGCTCACCAGCGTCCGCGAGCAAACCTCGTGGGAACTGATGCGGAACGCGGACGTGCCCGCAGGCTTGACGCTCGACGACGCGAGCTTCTTTGAGGTGGACCACGCCCTTCCCGCCGCCCTCGAATTGGATCAGGTCACCTACAAGCCCCAACCGGGCCGACCATTCCTGGTAGCCACGTTCGCGCCCGGTACTGGCGCAATGGATAGGGACGCTTTCAACCAGCGCATCGCTGAGGTGCTGGACAGAATCGCCGACGCCGGGAACCTGGACGTTGTGATGATTCCGCACATGTCCCAACCGGGCGAGGCGGACATCGACATCGAAACCCACCAGGACATCCGGCAGAGGATGCGCACGGAGAACGTGGTGGTCTGCGGCCAGCTGTCCGCTGAGGAATCCGCGTCGCTGACAATGCAGGCCGCGTTTGTGGTGGCGAGCCGGTACCACCCGATTGTCTTCGCACTGTCAGCGGGCGTTCCTTGCCTGGGCATCGCGGTGGATTACTACGGCGAGGTCCGCATTGGCGGCGCACTGGCCAACTGGGGCCTCGGCCACACCATGCGTTCCCTGCGGCACCTGGCCACTCCGGAATTCGATACGTACGTAGATCAGTTGTGGGGCCGCCGCGACGACATCAGTGCCTACCTTAACCAACTCAGCCCGACGCAAGGTGACTTCCAGCGCGCCTGGTGGGACGCCGTCGTCGAAACCCTGAAGGGGGCCCGGCCAGAGGCGCCGGTCCTTGTCAGCCCGGAACCGACGTTCCTGGAACTCGCGTCCGGTGAGCATCCGTCCGTGGCCAAGCTGACGGCCAACAATGAACTGCACATCGGCCACCAGTCGGTTGAGCTCTTCGGCCTGACCCACGTCTTGGAAGACACCCGTGGAAGCCTCGGCGCAGTGGAAATGGAGCGGGACCAGCTGCGGGGCGAACTGAATGAACGCACGGAAGCGCTCGCGGCAAGGGAGTCCGAACGCGAGCAACTCCGGAGTGAGCTTCAGTCGCTGAAGTCCTCCTTGGTGGTACGTGCTGGCCGAAAGCTCAGGCTGCTCCGGCGATAAACCGGCAGGATGGTTCATGATGGAGCTCATGGGGGCACTTCATGAGCGGCATTGACGATCTCAATTCGGCGTCGAACGATCGCTGGGCTAAGGCACGCCGGCGAGCACAAGGTCTGGCGGACCACGGCGTTGGCGATGCCCTGAAGGTGTACTACACGCGCTACTTTCCTGCAGGCTTCATTCTTCTGACGGCAGTGGGGACGGTAGTCGCACGCTGGGCATTCGGTGATTCAGTCCGAAGCTGGGTCCAGTACGTCCTGTTCGGCAGCTTGCTGGCCTGCCTGGGTGCCTTCATTGGGGCTTTCGTTTACAACGCGAAGAGAATTTCCCCACGGATTGAGTCCGGGACCTTGGGCGTTCTGATTTCGTTGGAAAGCAGTGAACAGAAGTATATTCGGCGTCAGATCTCCGGCAGGGTTCCCCTGAATGACGAGCACCTCGTTGTGGCACGTGGCGCGGCGGTCCAACTGCGCAAGAACCTGGCTTTCCAAGTTTTGCTGTTACCGGTAAACACGCTGATCCTTTTGCCGCAGTGCATCAACTTCTCATTAGGGGAAGACACGGTGTTGGCGTTGATATTCGCGATTGCTGTGATCATTGGCGCAGTAGGGGCGGCTTTCACGATTCGCGAGTTCGTTCAGACGGGACGTTTTCTGGAATCCACGGCAGCAAAGATGCAGGACAATACGGACTCGGATTAAGGGCCCGAATCCGCCAGCCTTCCAGCGTTCGTACGGGTTCCGTGGGTAGAGTAGAGGCCTGAACATCGCCGGATTGCAGTGGATACGGAGCACGAATTGTCAGCTTGGCTAGAACTCGGACCGGACAACTACGTCTTGGAAACCGAGGGATCGTTACTCAACACCGGACTTGTGGTGGGCTCTGAGCTCGCCATGGTCATCGACACAGGCTGCGGTCCGCGCCAAGGCCGCGAGATCCTCGCGGCAGTCCGCGAAAAGACCCAGCTTCCGCTGGTCGTGGTGAACACCCACGCGCACTACGACCACTTCTTCGGCAACGCAGTATTTGCCGACGACGGCGTCACGGAGTTTTGGGCGCACGCCAACTGTGCGGCGACTATCGAACGCGACGCCGACAACCAGCGACGCTTCGTGGCCACCAACGAACCTGAGATGGCAGCGGGGGAGGGCGACGCCGTCGACATCGTTGTCCCCAACGCCTTGGTCCACGACCAGCCGGTCCTCGTTGACCTTGGCGGCATCACCGCCACCCTTTTCTACCTGGGCCGCGCGCACACCGACGGCGACCTCCTCGTTGGCACCAGCTCCACGCTGTACGTGGGGGACTTGGTTGAACAAGGTGCGCACCCGTCGTTCGAGGACTCCTATCCGGAGGAGTGGGCCGACGCGCTGCGGCACATCTCGGCCCTGCGCCACCGCTACGAGTTCCTGGTCCCGGGCCACGGCAAGCCCGTCAGTGATGAGTTCGTGAAGACCATGGCGGACACCATGAGCACCGCGGTCCGGCAGGCAACGCAGTCCATTCGCGACATGCCTTCCGACGCCACCAAGGCAATTCCCGTGCTGCCTTATGGACCGGAACAATCCCGTTGGTTTATCAAACGGCTTCAGGAAACCAATGCCCAGGGACGTTCATCATTGGGTACTCCGGACTTTGGACCCGGTAAAACGGGTTCCTACCCTTCTTAAACAAGGTTCCTTACAAATTTGTCATCTTGTTTACTCTCAGCCATGGACTAATGGCTTAGTCCCGTCCTAGGATGAAGGCGACCATTGGTTCGCGACTACCTGGGGGTGTCGAGATGAGGGGTTCACGCGTTTTCCCGCGTGCTACCAGCATTCTCCGCTCTGTCATGGTCGCGGGCGCCGGTACCGCAATCTGGATGGCCCTCTCCGCTTCGGCCGCGAGTGCTGACGCCGGAACTTCCGACAAAACCCTTTTGGGCAGTGTCGCGACCTCCAGCTCCGTCAACATCCCGGTGCCGAACGTACCCCTGCCGAACCTGGTCAAAGGATTAGTTCCAACCCAACAGATCAACGTTCATGTGCCGGCGGTGACACCCTTGGTGGAACATGTTGGTGGCACTGTTGATCACGTGGTTGCCGAGGCTCCGGTAGTCAACCAAGTGGTTCCTCCGAACACTGCCGGAACTGTGGTGAACACTGTTGTGGTTCCGGCCACGGACACCGTGGATCACACGGTCAACGTTGTTGTTCCGCCGGTAAATCAGGTGCTGGAACCCGCTCGATTGGAACCCGTTACAGACGCGGTAAACCCGATCGTGGAACCAATTGTCGGCGTTGTGGACAGCGTTTTGGCACCCGTCGAAGCAGTGGTTCCGCCGGTAACGGTCCCGCCTCTTACCGTCCCGCCCGTTACCGTGCCGCCCCTGGTCGTGACGCCTGTTGTTGACCCCGGGACCGCGCCGGTGGCCGGGATCCCGAGCATGCCAGGCAGTGACCTTTCAGTTGTCCCCGCTACGGCGGACGCCGGCGCCCTGGCGACTACCGGCGTCGTAAGTTCAACGGACGCAACGCTTCCTGAGCCCAGCAAACTGGACGTTCACGCGAACCATTCAGGGGTGGCCGCTGATGCTCCAGCGTTCCTGACACCTACCCGCAATTTTGGTCCTACAGGGATAACCGCGGTGCTCGGCGGCACCTCCTCAGCCGCCGATCCCGAGGCGCCCTCAAGGTTGCCCAATGACCCTGCGACTGCACCCGCAGGCCTCACGGGTGCCGGGTCCGGCAACTCCCAAAACGGTCCGCCCAGCCCGGCGGCCGCCTTCCTTCACGACGCACTGATCATTCCCGTAGACGCTCTTCCCGGCCTGGAATCGGCCGATGCTGAACAACATCCAAAGCCGGTATGCTTCGATCCCGGCTCCTCTCCTGACTAGTTCCCCAGCCAGCCGCGCAGCACTTCGCGGCAGACGGTCATTCGGGCGATCCGTCACTCGGACGTCCTTGGGAACAAGGCCTTCAGGAGAGAATCAAAATGAACACGACCATACGCAAGTGCCTCATTGGCACATGCTTTGCCGGGGGCATGATCGTCCTCAGCGCTACTGCGGCAAACGCCGCGGATACCACCAGCGGCAAGGACGGGCTCCTTTCCGGAACGCAGGTGGTAGCGCCAGTAACAGCGCCGGTCAGCCTCGGCGGAACATCACTTGGACTGTTGGGGGATTCAGCAGCTACGACGTCCGCGCCGGCACCTGCTGCAGGTTCAGGTTCCGCTGCAGCGCCGGCCGCCAGCACCAACGGCACCAACAGCATCGGCTCCGGAACGCAGGTAGTCGCTCCGGTGACGGTGCCCCTAAACCTGGGCTCGTCGTCAGTGGGTCTGCTGGGGGGCTCCACTGCGGCGAGCTCAGCCACACCTGCCGCTCCTGCAGCACCTGCTGCGGCGGCAAGTTCGACGCCGGTAGCCAGCACGAGTGGTTCCGACGGTATCGCTTCGGGAACCCAGGTTGTCGCACCGGTGACGATCCCCATCACGGTGGGGTCGACGTCGGCCGGTGTACTTGGCGACTCGGCTGCCACTTCGGCAGCACCAACACCAGCACCAGCACCAGCTCCTGCTCCGGCCCAAACGCCGGCGCAGGCAACGACGTCGGGGGGAGAGGGTATCGCGTCCGGCGCTCAGGTAGTGGCTCCGATTTCGGTCCCTGTTAACATCGGGGCCACTGCCGTGGGTGTTGGTGGGGACTCGTCCGCAATATCGGGTACTTCGGGTTCTTCCAGCTCGTCTGGTACTTCGGCTCCGGCTACGTCGGGTGCTTCCACTTCGGGTTCGGATGGTGTTGGTTCGGGGACTCAGGTAGTTGCTCCGATTACGGCTCCGCTGAACCTTGGTTCGACCTCGGCTGGTTTGTTGGGTGACTCTTCGGCCACGAACGCCGGCACCGGTTCTTCCGGTACTTCGGCTCCGGCTACGTCGGGTGCTTCCACTTCCGGTTCCGATGGGATCGGTTCGGGGACTCAGGTAGTTGCTCCGATTACTGCTCCGGTGAACGTTGGTTCCACCTCGGCTGGTTTGTTGGGTGAATCTTCGGCCACGAACACCGGCACTGGTACGTCCGGGACTTCGGCTCCGGCTACGTCGGGTGCTTCCACTTCGGGTTCGGATGGCATTGGTTCGGGGACTCAGGTAGTTGCTCCGATTACTGCTCCGGTGAACGTTGGTTCGACCTCGGCTGGTTTGTTGGGTGAATCTTCGGCCACGAACACCGGCACTGGTACGTCCGGGACTTCGGCTCCGGCTACGTCGGGTGCTTCCACTTCGGGTTCGGATGGCATTGGTTCGGGGACTCAGGTAGTTGCTCCGATTACTGCTCCGGTGAACGTTGGTTCCACCTCGGCTGGTTTGTTGGGCGAATCTTCGGCCACGAACACCGGCACTGGTACGTCCGGGACTTCGGCTCCGGCTACGTCGGGTGCTTCCACTTCGGGTTCGGATGGTGTTGGTTCGGGGACTCAGATAGTTGCTCCGATTACTGCTCCGGTGAACGTTGGTTCCACCTCGGCTGGTCTGTTGGGTGACTCTTCGGCCACGAACACCGGCACCACCGGCGGAACTGCTCCGACGGGTACGACGCCCGGCAGCACCACTTCAGGCAACGGAGGGCTTCTCTCCGGAACTCAGCTGGTTATCCCGATCACGGCTCCTGTCACCGTCGGTTCCACCTCTGTGGGAATCGGCGGTGGCTCAACCGGCGCCGTGACCCCGCCAGTTGTGAACCCGCCGGTCGTGAATCCTCCTGTTGTCACTCCTCCGGTTGTGAACCCGCCTGCCGTCAACCCGCCTGCTGGCGATGGCAGCCCTAGCGCTGGTGGAGAAACCGGCATCGACGCCCCCGTCGCGGGATCAAACAGCACGACTGTCGGCGTACAAGCCAGCACAGCTGTCGGCACTCAAGCCAGCACAGTCGTCGGCACCCGAGCCGGCACCATTGCAACCGCTGGTAACACCCAGGGTGCCTTGACCGCGGCAGTCTCCACCGCCGTCGGGAGCGCCAACACTTTGGCCAAGACGGGACTGAACGGAACTTGGGTTCTCTGGGCAGGTGCCATGCTGCTGATGGGGTTCCTGCTCGCAGCAGCAGGTCGCCGGAAGGCAGCAGCTAACCACCGCTAAGCCCGGGAAGTAATCTCACTTCGCATGTAGCTGTTGCGGCTCCGGCTTCCCGGAGCCGCAACAACTGCGACCAAGTAGCGGTCCGGAGCGCACCCGTACCCGCCGATCGCCCCTGTTACCTCTGGTGCGATTGGCGTGAAGTGGTGCGGGTCTGACCACGAGGGGGAGCGCCGGGCAAGGGGTGCGCAGCGCGGAAAGCGGTGCGAGCCAGCTAGGCGGGCTGGATCGCACCCGTACCCGCCGGTCGCCCCTGTTACCTCTGGTGCATTTGGCGTGAAGTGGTGCGGGTCTGACCACGAAGGGGAGCGCCGGGCAAGGGGTGCGCAGCGCGGAAAGCGGTGCGAGCCAGCTAGGCGGGCTGGATCGCACCCGTACCCGCCGGTCGCCCCTGTTACCTCTGGTGCATTTGGCGTGAAGTGGTGCGGGCCTGACCACGAAGGGGAGCGCCGGGCGGCAACGGGTGCGCAGCGCGGAAGCAGTGCGAGCCAGCCAGCTGGACTTGAGCGCACCCGTACCCGCCGATCGCCCCTGTTACCTCTGGTGCGATTGGCGGGAAGTGGTGCGGGCCTGACCATGAAGGGGAGCGCCCGGCGGCAAGGGGTGCGCAGCGCGGAAACCCATGCGAGCCAGCTCTCCCCGCCGACCACCCGGCGTCGACGGTCATAGGATGAAAGGGATGACCACCACCCAAGCAGACAAAAACTTCAGCCTCCGCAGCGTCGCGCTACCGGCATTCGGGCCAGCTGTGCTTTTCTGTCTCGGTGAGGGGGCTGTCCTCCCGGTCATTGCGCTCTCCGCCCGCGACCTCGGCGCATCGGTGGCGGTATCGGCGTTGATCGTGACGCTGATCGGTCTGGGTTCCTGGTTCTTCAATATCCCGGCGTCCATCATCACCGAGAAGTTCGGCGAACGGTGGTCGATCGTCGGAGCCGGTGCTGTAGGCGCGATCGCCCTCGGCGCGGCAGCCTTTGCACCGCAAATGGAACACGGACTTTGGCTGTTGGCCGCCTCCATGACCTTGGTGGGTATGTCTGCCAGCGTCTTCAACCTCGCTCGGCAAAAATTTCTGACCGAGGCCGTCCCTGTCATGTTCCGCGCTCGAGCCCTCTCGACCTTGGGCGGTGTCACCAGGATCGGCCTCTTCATCGGACCATTCGTCGGTGCCGGCGTGATGCAGTTCGCCGGAATCAGCGGCGCATACTGGGTGGGCTTCGGGGGCATGATGGCGGCCGCTGCATTGTCGCTCACCATCCCGGATCTGGTCGCCCCGAAAGCGGCCGACGGCGGTCCGCCACCTCCCGCGTCCACCTTGCGGAGCGTCGCGGTTTCCCATGCCGGAGTGTTCCTGACGGTCGGCTTCGGCATCCTCCTGCTGAGCGCGTTGCGTGCTTCGCGACAGGTGGTCATCCCGCTGTGGGCCGACCATCTGGGACTTGACGCCACCCACGCTTCGTTGATCTTCGGCTTGTCCGGGGCGATCGACATGCTGGTGTTCTACCCTGCCGGGAAGCTCATGGATAAGAAGGGGCGGCAATGGGTGGCCATCCCGTCCACTGTCATCATGGGGTCGGCCTTGATCTTGGTTCCGTTGACGGCCGGGTTCGTCCCCCTCCTCCTGGTCGCCTTGCTGATCGGTTTCGGCAATGGGATCAGTTCAGGGCTCATCATGACGCTGGGAGCTGACTTTTCGCCGGACAACGGGCGGAGTCACTTCCTGGGGATATGGCGATTCATGGCCGACTCCGGAGCCACAGGTGGACCTGTGCTGTTGTCCGCGTTGACGGCTGCAATCTCGTTGTCGGCGGGTATCTGGGCCACAGGTGTACTGGGGTTCGCAGCGGCAGTGGTGTTCGCCGTCGCAATTCCACGTCTGAAGCACCGGCGTAACTATTAGCTCGTTTTTGGGGTGGCTTCCAGACCTCTTTTGGCTGTCCAAGAGGGTTTCTGAAACCTAAAGAAGTTGGATTGCTGCTGTGTCCATCTTGAAGTGGGTCAAGCCGCCTCGCCCCAAACGATGGAAGACTCACAGGCAATTCGCAGGAAAGTCCAAACTGTGGCTAAACTCATGCTGGCCGCACTCTTGCGGCCATTTTTCCGCGCTCTTGGGGGCGTCTGAGCAGAGGGCGCTGTTTTTATGCAGATCCGACGGAGAGCCAGTGTGCGCTCTCAAGTAATTATTGCGGGCGTTATCGCCATGGTTGGAGCTGCCCTCCCGGCGCTCCCGGCCTCAGCGGATGAAACGCCGGCGCCTGCGCCGAGCGCAGCACCGCGGCCCATGTCCACCGACTCCTCGGTTCTCCCGACGGATCAATTCATCGTGAAGTTCAAGGAACGCGCAAGCATCCAATCACTGGATCGGAAGTCGTCCCTGAATCGCGCCGCTGGGACAATTGGTGTACCTGTCCAAGCCGTGCGCACCCTAACAACGGGTGAAGAAGTGGTGAAAACGGACAAGAAACTCGGTGCTGAAGAAGCCAATGAGCTGGTGTCCGCCCTGGCCGCTGACCCCAGCGTCGAGTACGCCGAACCCGACGTCATCATGCGGCCTTTCGCTTCGCCTCCAAATGACCCCTTGTACCCATACCAGTGGGCACACAGCAGCACCGACAGCGGCGGGATGCGTGTCCTCGGGGCGTGGGACGTTACCCGAGGGGCGGGAAGCGTGGTGGCGGTCATCGATACCGGCATCACAAACCACACGGACTTGAGCGCCAACATCTTGCCTGGCTTTGACATGATCCATGATCCCCTGGTTGCCGGTGACTCGAACGGACGCGATTCGAATCCTGCTGATGAGGGCGACGCCACCTACTACGGTGAGTGCGAGCCCGGATGGCCCGGATATTCTTCTTCGTGGCACGGGACACATGTGGCCGGCCTTGTGGCCGCTGTTGCAGGAAACAGCAAGGGCGTGGCAGGCGTGGCTCCCCAAGCGAAGGTTGTTCCGGTGCGTGCGCTGGGCATCTGTGGCGGATACGCCTCCGACATCGCAGACTCGATCGTGTGGGCGGCGGGCGGAACTGTGGCAGGAGCCCCAGTCAACGCGAATCCAGCGAACGTCATTAACTTGAGCCTCGGCGGCCTTGCGACTTGCTCCACCCTTTACCAAAAAGCCACAGACTTTGCCCGAAGCCAGGGCTCATCCGTGGTGGTGGCTGCAGGCAATGAGGGCATCGACGCATCAAAGGTCAGCCCCGCCAACTGCAAGAACGTGCTGGTGGTTGGTGCGAGCACCCGCAACGGACTCAAGGCGTCGTACTCCAACTTCGGCGTAAACGTGGATGTCGCAGCTCCCGGCGGAGACATGACGAGCGTCGGTACCGACGGAATTTTATCCACACTCAATGACGGCTGGGACACTCCTAACTCCGAGGACTACTACTTCATGGAGGGCAGTTCCATGGCCGCTCCCCAGGTAGCAGCAGTTGCAGCCATGATGTACTCGAAACTGCCTGCCCTGACGCCCGCTGATGTTGAGCAGAGGCTAAAGGCCTCCGCTCGGCCGATCAACGGCTGTGGCTGTGGCGCCGGTTTGGTTGACGCTAACGCCACTCTCACCAAGGTGGCTGCCGAGGCTGCGCCAATCACGGCGGGCACCCCCACAATTTCCGGTGAGGCTGCGGTAGGTAAGACGTTGACCGCTGCACCCGGTTACTGGGCCAACACGTATGAAGCCACTTGGAAGTATCAGTGGAACCGATGGGGAACACCCATCGCTGGCGCAACGGGCACCACGTACACGTTGACCGAGGATGACCACCAGGCCGCCATCACGGTCACTGTAACGGCAACCAAGAAGTTCGCACCGGCTGTCTCCGCAACGTCGGAACCTACGGCTCAGGTGGCTTCCGGAACTTTGTCGGGTGGCACGCCGGTCATCGTAGGCTCGGTCTACGAGGGAAGCACCCTGACCGCCAACCCGGGCACCTGGGGCCCGGCTCCCGTGGACTTGACCTATCGGTGGACCCGCAACAAACCAGGCACCACCGGAGAGCACGTATCCAGCGCGCCTACCTACACCCTGACGAGCGAAGACGTCGGCAACACCCTCTCCCTGCACGTCATGGGATCCAAAACCCCGTACTCGCTTCTGGAGATGTCCAGCCAGCCGACACCTGTTGTAGTTACCGCTGACAAGGCAGTCACCCCCGAAGCAGTGGCGTTCACCGAGGCTTCGTACATGGCCGACGATCGATACACGGTTCCGGAGTCAGAGACCGTGGATTACCAAGTTGGCGGCAAGACGCTCCAAGCCGGAACCTACTCCGCGCGAGGACAGGCCCACATCACGGCCGTTCCTAAGGGCGGCTATGCGGTTCTCAACGGAGCAACATCTGAGTGGAAGGCCTACTTCAGTGCAAAGGGGCCGGAATTTACGGCACCTGCTGTTTCACCCTTTAGGGACGTGCTGACCACTCAGCAGTTCTATAAGGAAATGTCTTGGCTCGCTGACCGGAAGATCTCTACCGGTTGGGTGGAGGCGGACAAATCCGTCTCGTATCGACCTGTGACTGCCATCAACCGTGACGCCATGGCGGCATTCCTGTACCGCATGGCCGGTTCGCCGGACTACACCCCTCCGGCGCAGTCCCCGTTCAAGGACGTTGCAACCACGCAGCAGTTCTACAAGGAGATGTCATGGTTGGCAGACCAGAAGATCTCCGAAGGGTGGACCGAGTGGGATGGTTCAAAGACTTATAGGCCTTTGACTCCGATTAATCGCGATGCCATGGCGGCTTTCCTGTACCGCCTGGTGAACAAGCCGGATTACACGGCGCCGGCAACTCCGCCCTTCAAGGACCTGAGCTCGAACCAACTCTTTTACAAGGAGATGGTCTGGATGAGCGTCACAGGGATTTCGACGGGTTGGAAGATCGCCGACGACAACTACTGGTACCAGCCAACGCAGCCCATCAACCGCGACGCCATGGCAGCATTCCTGTACCGCATGCCATAGCTGCTCGTTGAGGTCACTGCTTGGTGACCCTCTTTGAACCAACAACGGCCGCCGAACAACCTGATCAGGTTGTTCGGCGGCCGTTTGGCTTTCAAAGAAGTTCAGGAAGCCACGGATCCCGTCGAGAGAGTCCGCGGAGTCTTCCACGCCCGGTCCGGAACCTTGCCGGACACCAGAGCCACGGCGATCATCAGCAGCACGAGCCCCCACGTAGCATTCGTAACGTCCAGCGCCGACCTCATCACCACGAACGGCGGGATGATGGCCAGGACAGTTCCGGCAACGATGCGCCACATGGCCGGCCGTAGCGCGCCGGCAGCCAGCGCTGTGCTGGCGAGTTCCAGCCGGACCAGAGGGGTGGAAGCCAGCAGCACCAGTGCCCATGCCGCCACATAAAACAGGGGTCGGCTGAGCCACCACTCGGTGCCTGCGGGTTCCGGGAACGGCAGGCGAAGGACCAGCGCGATGCCAAACATTGCGATGATCAACGGCAAGTGCCACAGGTAGATGGTCATCGCCCGGCTACCCACCACGAACATCACCTTCTGCACCCAGCCGACGCGAACGCATCGCTGCAACACCCGATAGACGGCTTTCACCAAAAGAATGTGAGCCAGTCCCACCAGGATCAGCGGGTACATGGGCGGGTTTTGGCTGGTCAGCATGTCCACCGGATAGGGACCGGCATGCGTCAGCGGAAACATCGTGGCGTAGCAGCCACCAGCAGCCAGAACGAGCTTCCACTTGGCGAACCTGTCAAAGAAGCCGTCGGCGTAGAAAAACCCGAGCTGCTGCAGAAGTCCCCACACGAACACCATGTTCAGCAGACCGATCGGGTTCGAATCGAAGCCCCACGGATTGCGCTCCAAACCCAAACGAAGGACATCGACGACGACGGCGCCCGCAGCCAGCGCTGCGATGGTCCTGTAGGGCGCTGCCTCGTGAAACTTGGCCATAGTAGGAACCATGGCCTGGCAGATCAGGTACGCAGCGAGGAACCACAGCTGCACGCCAGCACCCGCAGCGATAACGGCGAGCAAATCAGCGGGGACGCCGGCTGCCGTCGCGCTCCACAACGCAACGGCGAGGAAGATGTAGAGGGCGACCGTGGGCCGGACCAGTCGCAGCACCCGGTTCCTGAGGTAGTCGCCGGCGTCGCCGCCCTTGCGTTGCAGGCTGCGCCATGACGTAAGCGAAGCAAAGCCGCCCACTACGAAGAAGAGCGGCATGACCTGGCCGAACCATGTCCCTTGGGCAAACCAGCTCAGGGATGTCAGGGGATTGCCCACACCGATGCCGGACTCGTCCACACTGATCCCCATCATGAGCAAGTGAACGGCGACGACGGCAAACATGCACGCGACGCGGATGAAGTCGACCACTAAATCGCGGGAAGCCGGGACGGCGAGGCCTTGAGCGTTGCTTCGGTGCGAGGCGGATCTGAGGGTAGATGACATGGGAGCTCCTGGGATTAGCCACTGTTAGTCCATCGATTGGAATAACTGTAACGCATGACGGACGGCCAGTCGACGTAATCCTCAGAAACCTTGCGGCATCCGGGTCAGGATGGGCATGGCCGGGCGTAGCCTTGAAGAGGGCCCCCGCCCCCGATCACCCGAGCGTTTCACCGGCGCGCATGGCGCATTCCATGAATCCACCTCCACCAATGAAGGGCAGTGCTGATCGTTGTGCACATCAAAGAATTTTGGGACCAGCTCTCACCGGACACCCAGCAGTGGCTCATCGACAATCCGGGAACCATGATTGTGCCCCGGACGGTCACTGCGATCATCAACAGTGAAACGGGGGAGAGCGATGGCGTCGACGGCCATGGTGGCACGCACCTCACGGATGAGGATCGGCACTTCATCCATGAGCAGGCGCGGGCGCGTGGATCTGCTCCTACGGAAGAGCCCAAGTTCTTCGACGCGGTAGGGCCCACGGACTAATTTCCCGGGACTGCGCGCCCTTTAGCGCCGACCGCCCCCGTAACCACTGGTGCGTGGGGCGCGTACGGGTGCGCCGCCGTCGTGTTTGTGGTGCGTGGGGCGCGTAGGGGTGCGCCGCCGTCGTGCCACTGGTGCGTGGGGCGCGTAGGGGTGCGCCGCCGTCGTGCCACTGGTGCGCCGGGCGCGAAGGGGTGCGCCGCCCCGGTAACCACTGGTGCGTGGGGCGCGAAGGGGTGCGCCGCCCCGGTAACCACTGGTGCGTGGGGCGCGAAGGGGTGCGCCGCCGTCGCAATCAGCGCGCTAGCCCTTACGTGCCGCCAGACCGAACAGCCACGTGCCGCCGAGTGCGGACAGGTATCCGGCGATCACAATGAAGGCGGACCCGGCCCAGAAGTAGTCAATGGTGCTGTCTGTGCTGAGGCCCGGCATGACTTGCAGCAGCGAGTAGGCCGCCACGAAGCCAGCGATCATGAGCGCCGCAACGGTGAGCCAGACCCACAGGCGCGACGCTGCCCAATGCTCGCCATACCCCTTCCATACATTCCAGCTGTTGCCGGTGCGGAGGATGAGCCAACCTGCCGGGAGCATGACGGCGGCCACCACCAGAAAAGCGGCAACGACGTCGGCAGGGCGGTGCCACTGATTGATGAGCGTGGAGACGCCGGTGGCCACTGCGAATGTGCTGCCGAGGAAGCCTGCCAAGGGACGCCAGCGGGGCGAAACCATGAGGAACACTGCAGCCGCAGCTGATGCGGCCAGGGTGGTATGTCCGGAGGGGAGTGAGTTCAGTTCCAGGGTCTGGACGCCGCGGTCGGGCCTGTCCGGAATGAGGAGCTTGAGGATCTGCGTGGCCGCGTTGGCGGCGATGCATGCTGCGACTGCGATTCCGGCGGCGGTCCAGCGTCGACGGGCGACAGTGACGAACAGGACCATGATCGCGGCGATGGCCAGCGAGAGCATGGGAAGCATGTCCAGGAATTCGGTGGAGGCTCTGCCGGCTGTTCCGCCCAACACGGTGGCTTCGACCAGTGCGGACTCATCGATGAACTGGCCCGCGGTGGTGCGCACAAAGAAGTAGTACGTTGCAGCCAGTCCAATGGCGCTGGCGATCGTTGCGAGGCAGAAGAGGAGGCCGGTGCCGGCGCCTGCCGGGCGTCCTTGAAGCGGCCGTTTGCTCGACCTCCCGCTGGTGCGGAATTGCTGGGAACTCATTCTGACTAGACTGCCACAGTTCTCTGGACGGCTCGTGTGAGTCTCCCTTGAGCGTGGCGGGTCTTGGTGAGACGTCGGCAACATTCCTGTGACGCTTGACACGTGTTAGGCCGCAGGTTTAGGCTTCCTAACACGTGTTAGGGAAGGGAAATCTACATGTCGGGAACCAATGGGGCTTTGCGCGAATTCACACGTAGAAGTGCCCTCACAGCCCTCGGCGTCGGAATTGTTGGAGTCACCGCGGCGTCGTGGCCCCGCCTGACCGGGTCCGACATTCCGGGCCGGGGAGACAACAGCCTCAGCATCGCCATCATGGGCACCGCCGCGGACGCCGCAGCCCGTCAGAAGGTCATTGACGCTTTCGCTAAAGTCCACCCCGAAATCAAGGTTAAGGTTCAGGCGATCCAGGCCGTGGACTGGAAGGACTTCTTCACCAAGATCCTCACCATGGTTGCAGCAGGGACCCCACCGGACGTGGTGTACGTGGCAACGGAAGGCGCCCAACTCTTCGCCGAGAAACTGGCCCACCCGCTGGACGAGTACCTGCGCCGCGACGCAGACCATATGAAGGAATACTTCGAGGACGTCCACCCCAGCCTGGTTGAAGCGTTCATGTACAAAGGCAGCCTGTTCCAGCTCCCCATCGACTGGAACGCAGCCAACATGTACTACAACACCGCATCGCTCCGCTCGGCAGGCCTGGAAAGGCCCTCCGATAACTGGACGCACACGGACTTCCGCAGCACACTCGCCGCGATGAAGAAGGCCAAGCCGGCCGACTTCACCCCTTACTACTGGACCAACCGTCTCTTCGGCGGAGTGGTGCCGTGGCTGTACGCGAACGAAACCAGCTTCCTCAAGGAAACCAAGTCCCCGGGCGGCGACTGGCTGTGGGACGGCTTCTACGCCAACGACCCCACCCGCAACCTCCGCTCCGGCGGCTACCAGTGGCTCGAACCCAACGCCGATGATCCCCGCGTCTTCGAATCCTTCGACTACCTCCGCGGACTCGTGAAGGACGGGCTGGGTGTCCGGCCGGAGGAAGGCGGCGGCAGCGCGCTGATCGGCCTCTTCGCCTCCAACAGGATAGGCACGACGCCGGCAGGCGGCTATTGGGTGCAAGGCCTCCACGAGGCGGGGATGACAGAGAACGATTTCGACGTGCAGTTCTTCCCGAAATGGCGGACCCAGCGCCACCAGTTCGGCACGGCAGGCTACGCGATCATGAAGACCGCCAAGGATAAGGACGCAGCCTGGGAATGGGTGAAGTTCAGCTCCAGCCGGGAAGCCATGCAGATCGTGTTCCCCACGCCGAACACCACGCCTGCCCGGCGCTCCATGGTCAACGAGCAGCTCTACGCAGGAACCGGCCCGCGGAACTGGAAGGTCTTCTACGACACCCTGGACAAGTTCCCCACCACAGGTCCCATTCCAGCACCACCCCAGCAGGCCGCCGTCGAAACCGCCCTGATGAAAAACGTAAGCCTGGCCGTCAGTGGTGACGAGCGGCAACTCAAGGACGCCCTCAGTTCCATGCAGCGCGACCTTGAACTGGCCTTGAGGAGGCAGCCATGAGCACCGCAACCAGTACACCTACGGGGACGGGCAGCGAGCCGGGCCGCCGCCAGGCAGCCCACAAGAATGGACAGGGCGCCAAGCGCGGACGCATGCAACAACGGTGGCTGCCCTGGGCCTTCCTGGCGCCGACCATCGTGGGCATGGGTATCTTTACCCTGCTGCCGATCGTCGCGTCCATCGCGCTCGCATTCTTCCGTTGGGACATCATCTCAGCGCCAACGTTCGTGGGCTTCGACAACTTCGCTGAGGTAGTCCAGGACCCCACCGTCCGGGTGTCGTTCCTCAACACCATCGTTTTCGTGGTGGTAGCAGTTGCCCTCCAGCTCGGCCTGGCGCTGGGCCTGGCCATCATGGTGCAGGAGAAGCTCCCGGCGTGGCTTAGGGTTTTCTTCCGCTCAGCATTCTTCTTCCCGTTGATCCTGTCCGCGGCATCGGTATCGATCTTCATGCGGTACCTCTTCAACGAACAATTCGGCGTCGTGAACTGGTTGCTGTCCCTTGTTGGCATCCCAGCGGTTCCGTGGCTGACGACGCCGACTGGCTCGGCCGCCGTCGTGATTCTTGTCTATGTGTGGCAGAACTTCGGGTTCTCGTTCCTGCTGTTCATCGGCGGGCTTGCCTCTATTCCCGTGGAGACGTACGAGGCCGCGTCGATCGACGGCGCGACGGGTTGGCGGAAGCACTGGTTCGTCACCTTGCCGCTGCTGAGCCCCACAACACTGGTGGCCTCGGTCATGGCGATCATCAACGCGCTGCAAGTGTTCGACCAGCCCTACGTTCTCACCCGCGGTGGACCCGGCGACTCGACACGCACGGCCGTGATGGTGATCTTCGAGTCCGCGTTCCAGCGCCTCGAGTTCGGCCAGGCCTCGGCGATCGGCGTGATCCTGACGCTCATCATCATGGCCATCACAGCCGCGCAATTCCGGCTCAGCAAACGATTCGTCTTCTACCAGTAAGGCCCGCCATGACTACCATCCAAGAACGTGTCACCACCACGGCGCCTGTAGTGAAGCGGAAGAAACGCGACTGGTCAGTGGCCGTCCGTGTCATCGTCTTGCTGATCGCGTCCGTCTTTGTCCTGGGGCCCGTGTTGTGGACCCTATCCACCTCGCTGCGTCCGCCGTCGGAATCCTTCCAGCTGCCGCCCGCCTTCCTGCCGCTGAACCCGGACCTGACCTCTTACGAGCAAGTGTTCAAGCAGCTCAACATCGTGGCGCTGGTGGTGAACAGCGCGCTCGTAACGGGCCTCATTGCCGTAGGGCAGATGCTTACCGCCGCACTGGCCGGTTACGCGTTCGCGCACCTTAAGTTCCGCGGACGTGGCGCGCTGTTCTCCATCGTGCTGGCAACCATGATGGTGCCCGCGCAGGTCACGATCGTTCCCGTGTTTATGCTGATCCGCGGCGTGGGGCTTTCGGACACACTGCTCGCACTCATCATTCCGGCCATCCCGACGGCGTTCGGCACCTTCCTGATGCGTCAGTACTTCATGGGGTTGCCGGGTGAGCTCGCTGAAGCGGCCGCGATCGACGGCGCCTCGCCGTGGCGGACGTTCCGTTCCGTGTACGCGCCGCTGGCCATGCCGGGCCTGGCGATCGTGGGAATCCTGGCGTTCAACTTCCACTGGAACGAGTTCTTCAGGCCACTCATCATGACAATCTCCGAGCAGAACTTCACCCTGCCGCTGGGCTTGGTTTCCCTCCAAGGAAACCTCGGCACCGGAAGCATCTCCGTGGTCCTGGCCGGCGTTGTCCTCTCCATGATTCCCGCGCTGGTGGTGTTCATGTTCGGCCAGCGCGCGCTGCAGGACGGGCTCACCGCAGGCACTGGCAAGTAACTTTTTTGAAAGGGGTTCCGTTGACGGACCTTGCACTCTCTTCCTCCCTGTCCATGGCGGCGACGCACCCGGACCCGGCGTTCCCGCGCTTCCACCCACGTCCGGCACAAGGCTGGATCAACGATCCCAATGGCATCAGCTACATCAACGGCCGGTACCACGTGTTCTTCCAGTACAACCCTTTGTCCGCGCGACATTCGCAAATCCAGTGGGGGCATGTGAGCTCTGGTGATTTAGTGCACTGGGAAGAACACCCCGTGGCACTGTCGCCGCAGCCCGGTGGGCCGGACTCCGCCGGGTGTTGGACCGGTGTGGTGACGTTGGATGGCTTTGTTCCGACCGCTTGTTATTCGGGTGTCCAGGACCACGGCGGGCACTCGCAGGTTGTGATTGCCCGCGGTTCGGCCGATTTGGTGACGTGGAAGCAGGACGGGCACGTTGCTGCGTCCATGCCGGCTGATCCGCTGGTAACCGCTGTGCGCGATCCCTTCATCTTCCACTTCAACGGCGCCCGCTACGCCATGCAAGGTGCCGGCCTGGCCGATGGTCGCGCGGCTTTGCTGCTGTACACGGTGGAGTCCCTTGACGACTGGAAGTACCAGGGGATTTGGCTGACCTCCGCCGATCCCGTTGCAGCGGCTCATACACCGGCCGAGATCTGGGAATGCCCGCAGCTGGTGCAGGTACCTGTCTCTTCGGGCGGCTCGGCCTGGGTCATGATGTTCTCCCTCTGGCTCTCGGGCGACGACCACGAGCACGCCAACGGGGTGGGGCACCTGATCGGGTCCTTGTCCTCGGACCCTTTGTCCGGGTTGCCGGTATTTACCCCATCCTCCGGTGGGAAGTCCGACCTTGGCCGCGACTTCTACGCGCCGCAGATCGTGCAGCTCTCTTATGGTTCGGCTGATTCTTCTCCTGCGGCGCTGCTATGGGGGTGGGCCAATGAAGGTCCGGGGCGCGACGGTCGGCGTGGCCGCACCCAGGAAGAAATCGACGACGCCGGGTGGTCGGGTGTGTTGACGCATCCCCGCGTCTTGTCGGTGGTTGACGGCGCGATGGTGGTATCTCCTGCGCCCGAGGTTGAAGCGTACCGGGGTTCTTCTGTGGTTGTGGGAGCTGCTGGTTCTGTTGTGGTTCCGGGGTACGCAGAGGTGTTGGTTCGGGGTGGTGCTTCTGCTGGTGCTGGTGCTGGTTCCGTGGAGCTGGTGCTTGGTTCGGGAGCCGATGCTCAAGTGGTTTACTCGGGTTCCCTGGCAGCGGGCGAAGAGTTGCGAATCTTCATCGATGCATCCCTTGTAGAGGTGTACCGCTCAGGCTCCGTCGCCACTACCCTTCGGGCCTACCCGGCTCCGGGGGAGGAATGGCAGCTTACCTTGCCCGACGGTGCGACTGCCGACGCCTGGGAGTTGGCGCTTCCAGCGTAGGCGGCAGGCCGGCGTCGTCCGTGTGTTGTGAGGCCCGTTGTGCATGCTTGGGGGGTGTTTTAGGGCGCGGAGTGGGCCTCGCAACGTGGGGTGGGTTCGTTGTGCGGCCCGTTGTGCGTCCTAATGGCCTTAGACGTTCTGAACCCGCTATTCCTTCGCTGGGCAGCAACGGAATAGCGGGTACACGACGTGTGTCAGCGGGTGGGTGCGGGGCCGGTAGACTCTCGCACGACAAGGCGGCAGGGGACCATCGTTTCGACGGTGGTTCCCTTTCCTGCGTCCGCACCTTCGATTTCGTCCGAACCCTCGATCGTGTCCAACAACTTGGTCATGGCGGCCCGGCCAATTTCGCGCAGGGGCAGAGCCATGGTGGTGAGGGAAGGAACCATGGTGTCGGCGATCCGGGTTTCGTCGTCGTAGCCCATGATGGACACGTCCTCGGGAACGCTGAGTCCCAGGCGCGCCGCGGCAAGGGCCACGCCGACTGCGAGGCGGTCGTTCGCGCACATGATGGCCGTGGGCCGATCAGCCGGGGACACGCCGTCGAGCAGTTTCATGGTGCCCCGATATCCGGCGTCGATATCCCACCCGGCCATGAAGATGCGGTCTTCACGGACGGGGACGTCGGCCGCGGCGTGTGCGTCCCGGTAACCCTGAACGCGCAAGGGAGCTGCCGGCGAATCCTCCGACCCGGCCAGCAGTGCGATGTCCCGGTGGCCAAGCTCCAAAAGGTGCTCTGCGGCCTCCCTGCCACCAGTGGCTTCATCCGGAATGACGTGATGCAACTGAGGCTGGGCGTGGTTGTCATAGCAGTTGGCAAGGATCGACGGGACGCGAAGCATCCCGTGTGGGACCTCGATGGGTTTCAGACCAACGGTCACGTACATGAGTCCATCAACCTGCCGGTCCAGGAGGGTTTCGATGGCGCTCGCGTCCCTTGCGGCATCGAGCTCTGTGTCCATAACAACGGTGACGAATCCGCGGCTCCGGGCCACGTCATCTGCGCCGCCGATGATGTTGCCATCGAAGGGGCTGACCACCACTTCATCGGACACAATGCCGATCACGCGCGACCGCTGGTTCCGCAGGCTCAGGGCAATTGCGTTGGGGGAGTAGTTGAGCTCCTCAGCCGCCTGCCGGATCCGGTCCTGGCTTTCCTTGGCCACGTTCCCGTCGCCGCGCCCGTTCAGAACCAGCGACACCGCGCTTCTGGAGACGCCCGCCCTTTTGGCAACGTCCAGTGCGGTGGCCTTGCGGTTCATGGGAAGTCCTTCCGTACTTTATTGTCAGCAGTCTACCTAACGCGTGTGAGGCTGAGGGTCAGGCCGGGTAACCCAATTGATCAAACGCAGCCCTCATGAAGGCCAGGCTTTTGATGGTCCCCGCCACGTAGTAGAGTCCCCACGCTGAGAAGATGACCACCAGCGGCCAAAGGCCTCGCCGTGGGGCCACCTTGTGGGTCACCACTATCCGCCCAATGACGTAGGGAATGCCTCCCAGGAAGGACCAAGCCCAATGGAATGGCCGGACGACGCCCGATTGCACCAACCGTCGGGTATCAAACCGCGCCAGCACCACAGTGGAGCAGTAGGTGAAGACCAACCCGCCCCAGATCAAGAAGTAGCCAGTGGTGAAAATCGTCGCGGGGTCCAGAGTGAGGGTGCCGTTCCTGGTGTAGGTGCGAATCTCCAGATGCCACGTGAGCATCAGTACTCCCGGCAGGAACGGCAGGCAGGCAATAATCCAGATGTACGGATTCACCACGCTCGCGTCTTTGGGAAGCATGGGACGCCGGTTGGCTGGACCCGCGGCCACTGGCGGCCCGAGATGGTCTACCCACTCGGTACCATTCCACCATCGGAGGCTGTGTGGGTCCCGAGCATCCGGATACCACCCGGGCGCGGTCATGTCGAGACCGAGTAGCCAAACTGGGAGTACATCGACTGCATGAAGTTGGACATCCAGATGCCGGTGACCACCATGCTGATAACAAACACGGCGATGGTGGCCCACACCGGCCACAGTCCCCGCTTGGGCGCCACTTTGTTGACGATCACAGAGCGACCGATCACGTAGACAAGCGCGCTAAGGAAAGCCCAAGCCCAGTGGAAAGGACGCACGACGCCGGACTTGAGAAGGCGTTGACGGTCCAGGAAAGCGAAGAACACCGAAAGCCCGTAGAGCAGGAAGCTTGAACCCATCAGCAGGAAATAGGCGGGGGTGTACATGGAGAAGGGGTCCATGGTGGTAACCCCCTGCCGGGTGGTGATCATCTTGAACTCCGGCTGCCAGGTCAAAAGGAGCAGGATGGAGACCAGCGGCATCAAGGTGATTGCCCAGATGAACGGGTTGTACACCGGCGTCTCCGGGCGGAGCTCAGGACGAGGCACCGGGACCGGTGCTCGGAATTGAGCGGGTGCCTGGAATTGAGCGGGCGCTTGGTGCGCTGTCCAGGCGCGTCCGTCCCACCACCGGACGAAACGCGGGTCCGAAGGATCCGGGTACCAGCCGGAAGGCGTAGTCGAACCGGGCATTGGTTGAGTCATTATTCCCCCACTTTGAGTCGTGCTTCTGAGAATATCGCGATTGGTACCTCTCGCTTGCCAGGAGCCTCTCCCCAGTCACCATGTGGCGGTGTAAGGATGGAGCATGAGCTTCTTCGACGACCTCCCCGAGCAGCCCGCGCGGCCCCGCCAACCGCAGCCTGTCCAGCCCGGATGGTACGGCCCGCCGTCGGACGAGCTGCCTGGCGTAGCGCGCGTTGGTGGGTTTTTTCACAAGAGCCAGCGGATGGTGGTCGCGCTGAAACTGGTGGAGGTGTACTCCACTGGCTGCCTGTTGGAACTGGCGTGGTCCGTGCTGCGGGGCAACGAATCGGACCAGGAATGGCGGGAGATCGTGGAGGAGAGCTACAACCACCCGCGATCCAGCCTGGACACCAGGACGGGGCTCGAATTAGGTGTCGCTTTTGCGGATGGACGCAAGGCTGTCGCAGCCATCCACGGACCGTCGTCCTTCCAAGAGGCCGAAGCCGTCACTGGCCCTGTGCTCACAACCTTGGGCGGCGGTGGGGGGAGCAACAACGACGAGTATGTCCAGTTCACGGGTCGCTATTGGTTGTGGCCGTTGCCGGTGGAGGAGGACACGACGCTGGTGGTGCGGTGGCAAGCATTGGGGATACCTGAGAGCTCGCTTGGCCTGCCGGGGGAGCAGTTGGCTGAAGCGTGGGGACGACTGTTGAACTACTGGAACGAGTAGCTTTTCCACATAGCCGAATTGGCCTGCAGAAGGGGCCGGAGGCCGCCGGTACAGTGGCAATATGCCTGCACTTCCCTCCCTCGAAGAACTCCTCGATTCCGCCCACGTAGTCTCGCTGCCCATGCGCGTGAAGTTCCGCGGCATCATGGAGCGCGAGACACTCCTCTTGCGGGGACCGCTCGGTTGGGGTGAGTTCTGTCCTTTCCCCGAATACGACGACGACGAATCCTCCCGCTGGCTGGCCGCAGCCTTGGAAGGGGGCTGGCTAGGTTTCCCCACGCCTGTCAGGGACAAGATCCCGGTCAACGCGACGGTGCCAGCCGTTTCGGCAGAGCGAGTCCCGGAAGTGCTGGCACGCTTCGGGCGGGTGGATGCGGTCAAGATCAAAGTTGCCGAGCGGGGGCAGTCGTTGGGGGAAGACGTTGCGCGAGTACACGCAGTAAGGGAGGCCCTTCCCAACGCCGCCATCCGCGTGGACGCCAACGGGGGATGGGACATCGACCAGGCCTTGGAAGCCCTGGGCAAGCTTTCTGCCGTTCAACTCGAATATGCCGAACAACCTGTTCCCACCATTGAGGGCCTGGCGCAGGTCCGTCGTCGACTCGCTGCCGCCGGAACGCCAGTCCTTATCGCCGCGGACGAGAGCGTACGCAAGGAAGACGATCCCCTGCGTGTTGCCCGGGCTGGTGCAGCTGACCTCATCGTGGTCAAGGTCGCGCCACTTGGGGGAGTCGCGCGGGCACTGGACATTGTGCAGCAGGCCGGGCTGCCCGCCGTCGTGAGTTCCGCGTTGGACACCTCGGTGGGCATACGTGCCGGGCTGGCGCTCGCAGCCGCCCTGCCCTCCCTTCCCTATGCCTGCGGACTTGGCACCGTTTCGCTGTTCGCTTCGGACATCACGTTGGACCCGCTGGTGGCCGACGACGGCGCCATTCAGTTACGCGAAACGGTGGCCGATCCAGGGCTGCTTGAGCAGTATGCGGCGCCGGGGGAGCGCCAGGACTGGTGGCGGGACCGACTCCGCCGGGTGCACTCGGTACTGGCGCGAAACCAGCACGGTTTGTTCACCGGGTCTTAACCAGAGCGACCTCTCAATTTCGATTTCCGCTGAAAGGCTCAGCGGGAACCTCGTACATCTCTGGAAGGTCTTCCCCCATGTCTGAAACCACCGGACGCACGTTTCCGCTGCTCCCCATGCTCGGCCACACCAAGGGCAAGCGCAGCGCGGTCACCTGTGCCTTGAAATGCGACAACGCCTGCTCGGGCGATGTCTGCAACACCAGCGCCAACGGATACTTCCGCGACATCGCTTCAACAGCTATGTCCCGCCGCGCAGCCTTGGGGCTCGGCGCCGCAGGAGCGCTCGCCATCGTCCTTGGTGGTGCCGTGAGTGGTGGTGACACCGCCGTGGCCGACTCCGGCAACGGACTGTCTGATGCCGCCAAGAAGGGCTTCGACAAGTCCAAGCTCAAGTTCACCGCCATCAAGCCGGTAGACGCTGCAGTAGACGCCTTCACAGTGCCCGAGGGATTCGACTGGAAGCCGATCATCCGCTGGGGCGACCCCCTCTTCGCCGACTCGCCGGCTTTTGACCTCAACGCGCAGACCGCCGCAGCCCAAGCTCGCCAGTTCGGCTACAACAACGACTACACGGATATTCTGCCGATCCCCGGATCCAAGGATCGCCGTGCTGTGCTCTTCAGCAACCACGAGTACACCAACGAGAACATCATGCTCCCGGAAGGCTTCGACCCCGCCGAGGCGCGGGCAATTGGCCGCGCCGGTCACGGGCTGGCCGTGGTGGAACTCGAGCGGAAGAACAAGAACAAGCCGTGGAACTACGTCCAGGGCGCACCCCTGAACCGACGCTTCCTTACCGACACTGTCTACGAGCTGACCGGAGCCGCAGCCGGCACCAACCTGGTCAAGACCATTGACGACCCCGCCGGCCGGTGGATCAAGGGCACACTGGGCAACTGCGCAGGTGGAACCACCCCCTGGGGAACCATCCTCTCCGGCGAAGAGAACTTCAACGGCTACTTCGCTGCCCCAGGCACCAGCGACGGTGACAAGCGCTACGGAATTTCTTCGAAGGCAACCACTCGTCAGTGGGAACTTGATGAACCGCGCTTCGACACCCGCAACTCCGGCTACGCCAACGAAACCAACCGCTTCGGCTGGATCGTGGAAGTGGACCCCTTTGACCCCACCTCCACTCCCAAGAAGCACTCCGCCATGGGCCGCTTCAAGCACGAGGGCGCCAACGTCATCGTCGCTCCTTCCGGACACGTAGTGGCTTACATGGGCGACGACGAGCGCTTTGACTACCTCTACAAGTTCGTTTCCAAGGGCAAGTATCAGGCCGGTGACTCCAAGGAAGCACGTAAGAACAACATGAGCTTGCTTTCCGAAGGCGACCTTTACGTGGCTCGCTTCACGGGTGACTCTCCGGCAGACATTGACGGTACCGGCAAGCTTCCCGCAGACGGTGCCTTCGACGGCACCGGCGAATGGCTGCCGTTGGTGGCCAACGGCACCTCGGCTGTGCCGGGCATGACCGTGCCGGAGGTTCTTGTCTACACCCGCATCGCCGCTGACAAGGTTGGCCCCACCAAGATGGACCGTTGCGAAGATGTTGAGCCCAACCCGCGCACGGGCAAGGTCTACGTCGCCTGCACCAACAACACCGATCGCGGCAAGACAGGCAAGGAAGGCGCCACCGAGGTCAACCCGCGCAACCTGAACCGTGACGGCCACGTCGTGGAAATCACCGAAGGTCCCGAGCAGACGGGCACCAAATTCAACTGGAACCTCCTGTTGGTGGCCGGTGATCCCGCCAAGAACACCTCCACGTACTTCTCCGGATTCCCGGACGACAAGGTATCGCCCATCTCCTGCCCGGATAACGTGGCCTTCGACTCCGTGGGCAACCTCTGGATCTCCACGGACGGCGCGCCCGGTACCATCGGCTACGCGGACGGCCTGTTCAAGGTCACCCTCGAAGGTCCTGAGCGCGGCAAGGTGGAGCAGTTCCTCGCCGTTCCCCGCGACGCCGAAACCTGTGGTCCCATCATCCACGACGAAGAGCGCACCGTGTTCGTCGCCGTGCAGCATCCAGGTGAGGACGGCTCGTTCGCAGCACAAAACTCTTTCTTCCCGGACTACGTCCCGGCCGGAGCCACCCCAGCAGCGGGTGCTGCAAGGGCTCCCCGCCCCTCGGTGGTGCAGGTCTTCCGCAAGTAACGCTTGCCTTTCGCGATTCTGACGAATGCTCTCCCGCCCGGCTCCCCGGGAGGGGGAGCATTTCGTCTCCCCGAACCTTCTCTCACATCCCGCGTGTTTGGGGCGGTCGCTCTCGCACATCCCGCGTGTTTGGGCCGGTCGCTCCCTCAAACGAGCGCCGGGTCAAAATACGTAAGGTGCCTAGGACGTTGTCTGCTGTGTCACGATTCACAGGCAGTGGATCAGCCTCGGCCTACCAATGCCATACTGTCGCGTTGAGGGAGCCCCTAGTGCAGGGCGGTCTGACACCGATCGGTTCGCCCAGCTTCGAACGTTTCGACCCCCTTCAAGCCCTGATTCCTGCGCCGTAACGAGGTAGTTCTGGACGTCAAGGAACCCCAACGGCACACGCGTGAGAGACGGTTGGCCGGAAGGGCTAGGGATGTGAGAGACGGTTGGCCGGAAGGGCTTAGGGATGTGAGAGACGGTTGGCCGGAAGGGCTAGGGATGTGAGAGACGGTTGGCCGGAAGGGCTAGGGATGTGAGAGACGGTTGGCCGGGAGGGCCGGGATGTGAGCGAGCGTTTGGGGCGTGGAGCGCCAATAGACTGGAATGGTGACTTTCCAGGACTCTCTGACATCCATCGGCGCCGCCCGGATCGCCGTTACAGCGCTGCTCGACGGCGGTGTGCGGCACGTGGTGGTGGCGCCGGGTTCGCGTTCAGCGCCTATGGCCTACGCCTTGGCGGAAGCGGAAGCTGCGGGCCGTGTCCGGCTTCACGTGCGCATCGACGAACGAGACGCCGGGTTCACAGCCCTAGGCCTGGCGCTTTCCACCGAGGCGCCGGTGGCTGTGGTCACCACCTCCGGTACAGCGGTGGGCAATCTCCTGCCCGCTGTCATGGAAGCCAACCACTCGGCTGTCCCCGTGATCATCATCTCGGCGGACCGGCCCGAAGAACTTCACGGAACCGGGGCCAACCAGACCACCATCCAACTGGACCTTTTCGGCGAGCACGTGCGATTCGCCGTCGACGTCCCTGCCGGAGATCATCCACAGAAGGCCGTTGCCACCGCGCTTTATGCAGCGACCGGCGCCCTCGAAGACACCCCTCCGGGCCCTGTCCAAGTTAACCTTGCCTTCCGCGATCCGTTGGTACCGGCTGACGGCGACTCCCTCCCGGCCACCGTGGGACACGGCGTGTTCCATTACGACGCCGGCCCCCAAGCACTGGATCTTCCGGCAGCATCCAACCAACTCTCCGAGCGACGCACAGTGGTCCTCGCGGGCCACGACGCCGGCCCTGTCGCTGAGGCTTTTGCCCGCGCTCATGGCCTTCCTTTGCTGGCGGAACCTTCATCGAACGCACGCTTCGGGCCGAACGCGGTGGGGCCGTACCGGGTACTTCTGGCGCACTTCGGACCTGATTCGCCCACGCCGATCGAACGCGTGGTCCTGTTCGGCCGGGCCACTCTCTCCCGCCCGGTGGCCGCCCTCTTGGCGCGTGACTCTGTTGAATCCGCCATTTACCAGCCCGTCCCGGTGGCCTGGTACGAGGCTGGCCGGCGGCGTGAAACCCCCATCGAAACCCTGCCCGAGCTTGCCGAATTTGCCGGGCGTGGCTCCGCCGAGTGGCTTGATTCCTGGCTTCTCGCAGGCGCTGCCGCCCAGCACGGTCTCGATGGTGTCCTATCGGGGGAGAGCCTCGCGAACGGACCATCAGTCGGGGCCACCGTCTGGGAGCATTCCCGCGGACAGCTGGTGCTCGGTTCCTCCAACGGCATACGCGACGTGGACCTCGCCGGGCATCCTCACAACGACCCCATTGCCACGGTTTACGCGAACCGCGGCCTCGCCGGCATCGACGGCACCATCGCCACAGCCACTGGAATCGCTCTGGGCAGCGGCCGCGAAACCACTGTCCTCCTGGGCGACGTCACCTTCCTCCATGACGCCGGCGGACTGCTCCTCGGCCACGGCGAGCCCGTGCCGGACCTCCGCATCGTGGTGCTCAATGACTCCGGCGGTGCCATCTTCAGTCTCCTCGAGCACGGGGTGGTTGAGGACTCAGGCGCCTACGGCACCGCCGTCGAGCGCCTCTTTGGCACCCCGCACTCAGTGGACATCGCGTCACTCGCCGCGGCGTACGGCGTCGGACACAAAGCGGTGAGCACGACGGCGGAACTCGCCGCGGCCCTGAAGTCGCCGCTGAAGGGTCGCACCATTGTGGAGGTGCGCGTGGATCGGGCGGGCCTCCGCGAGCTCCATGCGAGGATCAAGAACGCCATCTCTGCCGCAGTGGGCCAAGTCCTGGCGGCGGGCTAGTCCCTCGCACCTGTTGCCGCCGATCGCTCCCGTAACCGCTGGTGCGAATGGCGCGAAGGGGTGCGACGCCGGCAAACGTGTGGTGCGCTGGGCGGCAAAGGGTGCGCCTGTCGGGTGAGGGTGCGGTGCCGCATGGCTGAGTTGGGGTGGGTTGCTCGCATCTGTTGCCGCCGATCGCCCCCGTAAGCGCTGGTGCGAATGGCGCGAAAGGGTGCGACGCCGGCGAACGTGTGGTGCGCGGGGCGGCAAAGGGTGCGCCCGTCGGGTGAGGGTGCGGTGCCGCATGGCTGAGTTGGGGTGGGTTGCTCGCATCTGTTGCCGCCGATCGCCCCCGTAAGCGCTGGTGCGAATGGCGCGAAAGGGTGCGGTGCTGGCGAACGTGTGGTGCGCGGGGCGGCAAGGGGTGCGCCTGTCGGGTGAGGGTGCGGTGCCGCTTGGTTGAGTTGGGGTGGGTTGCTCGCACCTGTTGCCGCCGATCGCTCCCGTAAGCGCTGGTGCGAATGGCGCGAAGGGGTGCGACGCCGGCGAACGTGTGGTGCGCGGGGCGGCAAAGGGTGCGCCTGTCGGGTGAGGCTGCGGTGCCGCATGGCTGAGTCGTGGTGGGTTGCTCGCATCTGTTGCCGCCGATCGCTCCCGTAACCGCTGGTGCGAATGGCGCGAAAGGGTGCGACGCCGGCGAACGTGTGGTGCGCGGGGCGGCAAAGGGTGCGTCCGCGCGGAAAAGTCGCAGAACGCAAAAAGGGGGTGCGACACCCGAACAGGTGTCGCACCCCCACTGGCACGAATAAAGGAGTTAGGCTTCCTCAACTCCAATGTGCGTGGGGTCGAGGACGCGGCGCAGGAATTCCTTGGTGCGGGGCTGGGTGGGGGCGCTGATGACGTGTTCCGCCGGCCCTTCTTCCACCACAACGCCGGCGTCCATGAAGACCACGCGGTCGGCAACTTCGCGGGCGAAGCCCATCTCGTGAGTGACCACCAACATGGTCATGCCTTCCTGGGCCAGCTTGCGCATGACGGCCAGGACGTCGCCCACGGTCTCGGGGTCGAGAGCAGAAGTGGGCTCATCGAAGAGCATGAGTTGCGGGTCCATGGACAGTGCACGCGCAATGGCGACGCGCTGCTGCTGGCCACCGGAGAGCTGGTCCGGGAAACGGTCGGCGAGGTGTCCCAAGCCAACGCGTTCCAGGTTGTGGCGCGCCACCTCAGAAGCCTCGGACTTGGACCGCTTCAGGACCTTTGTCTGGGAGATGGTGCAGTTTTCCAGGACGCTGAGGTGCGGGAAGAGGTTGAAGTGCTGGAACACCATTCCCACGCTCTGGCGCATTTTGTTGAGGTCGACGTCGGGGTCGGTGGCTTCAAACGAACCCACGTTGATGGTGCCCGCGTTCGGCTGCTCAAGCAGGTTGACGCAGCGAAGGAGAGTGGACTTGCCGGAGCCGGAAGGTCCGATCAGGCAAACGACCTGGCCCGGTTCAACCGTCAGCGAGATGCCTTTGAGGACCTCATTGCTGCCGTAGGACTTGCGCAGATCCTTGATATTCACGCCAGCGGCGCGAACGGTGGCCGTGCTCCCAGTGGAGTTATTCATGACTGTCCTGCCTATCGCTTGGTCCGCGCGGAGCGGCTTTCGAACTTCCGTGCCAGGAGGCTCAAGGGGATGGTGATGACCAGGTAGAAGGCACCCGCCACAAGCAGCGGCGTGAGGCCGGCACCGAGGCTGGAGATGCCGTCGCGGCCAAACTTGGTGAGCTCGTACTGGGAGGCGGTGAGGCCCAGGACGTAGATCAGGGAGGAGTCCTTGGTAAGCAGGATGATCTCGTTGGTCAGCGGCGGAAGGACGATCTTGAACGCCTGGGGGATGACGATGGAAACCATCGCCCGCCAGTGCGGCATGCCCAGCGAACGGGCGGCTTCCATCTGGCCCTTGGGCACCGCCTGAAGGCCGGCGCGCAGGGTTTCAGCGATGTACGCCGCAGCGACCATACCCAGCGACACCATCACGATGATGTTGACGTCCCACTGGATTCCGAAGGCCAGGGGAACGCCGTAGCCGAACGCGATGAAGACCAGCAGGGCCGGAACGCCGCGGAAGAACTCGATGTAACCGGTGGCGAGCCAGCGGTACAGCGGGAAGGACGAGAGCTTCATCAGGGCGAGCAGCAGGCCGCCGGACAGGCCCACAATAAAGCCGAGGGCCGTGTAGATGAGGGTGTTCTTGAGGCCCACCAGGAAGATATCCGGGAACATCGGGCCGATCTTAGCGAAGTTGAAGACGCTGGTGCCTACCGTCTTCCAGTCCACGGCAATAATTACGGCGGCCACTGCCACAACAAAGATTCCGGCCTGGACGTACAAACTGACTTTGGCTCGTTGACGTGCAGTCATTGCCATGGGGTTCTCACATTCATGTTGCGCAGGTGGGGCCCCGAAAGGACCTGAACAGATCGCTTCGGGGCCCGCCTGCGTGGATCTCGGGGAGCCGGGGCTCGGACTACTTGGTGGCTTCGCCGAACCAGGTGGTCTCGAACTTCTTCAGGGTGCCGTCGTCGGTGATGCGCTTCAGCGTGGCGTTCACGGCATCCGTCATGGCGGTGTTGCCCTTCTTGATGGAGATGCCCAGCTTCTCGCCCGTTGCGTAGTCTTCAACGCGCTTGAGGTTGGAATCGTCCTTGATGGCGTAGCCGAGGACGGACTGGTTGCCGACGGCGGCGTCGATGGTGCCGGCCTTGAGGGCCTGGACCAGGAGGCCGGAGTCTTCGAACTGCTGGGCGTCGATTCCCTTGTCCTTGGCGTACTGGGCTCCGGTGGTGGCCTGCTGGACGCCCACCTTCTTGCCCTTTGCGCCGTCGAGGTTCTCGATGCCGGAGGCGGACGTGGCCACGAGGGTCAGGTCGTCGTCCAGGTAAGGGGTGGAGAAGTCCATGACGTTCTTGCGGACGTCGGTGATGGAGATCGAGGAGATGGAGACGTCGCAACCGGTCAGTGCGGTGCCGGTCTCGATCGCTTCGAAGGAGCTGTCCACCACGTTGAGCTCGGCCTTGACGTCCTTTGCGAGCTCCGCGGCGATGTCCATGTCGAAGCCGACGATCTTGCCGTCCTTCTGGAATTCGAAGGGCTCGTAGGGAACGTCCGAGCAGACCGTGAGCTTGCCGGCGTTGATGAGCTTGAGGCCCGACTCTGAGGAGGCGGCGGGGGTGGAGGAACCACCACAGGCGGTCAGGGCAAGGGCGCCGGCTGCCAGGACGGCGGCAATCTTGGTGCCGGACAGAACCGAACGGGAGATCTGCATGTTGTTTACCTTTTGTTGCGGTGGATGCTGAACTGAGTCGGTTTTAGTGTAGCGCCGAACGTGAGATGTGCATCACAGGAAACGAAGTTTCACTATTGGATAACAAGTTTACCCACTTATCAACCACCCCAGAAGCTCACGTGTCTGGAATCCCGGATTCAGCGCTTGATACCCAGCGCTTCAAGCATTGGCCGGAACTTAGCCCACGTTTCGGCCAGTTCTGCCTCCGGCTGGGAGCCCTCAACGATGCCGCAACCCGCGTACAGGCGCACCGTGTTCGCATCTTCGATGACCGCGCCGCGGAGCGCAATACCCCATTCACCGTTCCCTGCAGCGTCGAGCCAACCCACTGGTCCGGCGTACGGGCCGCGATCCAAATGTTCAAGTTTGCGGATCAGCGCACCAGCTATGAGCGTGGGCGTTCCGCAGACCGCCGCGGTGGGGTGCAAAGCGTTGATCAGGGCCAGGCAGGTGGGGACGTGTCCCTCGATATCCGCCAGCTCAGCCTTCACGTCCGAGGCCAAATGCCACACATTGGGCAGCTCCAGAATGAACGGTTCGCTGTGGGAATTCATCGCCTCCGAGAAAGGAGCCAGCTGCCGTGTCAGCGAATCGATGGCGATCTCGTGTTCATGCCGCTGCTTGTCGGAACCGGCCAAAACCCGTTCCGCGTATTCCATGGGGGAGCCGTCCATGCCGTCGGCATCCCGGCGATCCAGGGTTCCTGCCAGCACGCGGGCCTGTGCAGTGCGGCCCTCCACCTGAATCAGCATCTCCGGCGTAGCACCTACCAGTCCGTCCACGCCGTACGTCCAGCATTCCCGGTACCTTGCGGCGAGTTGGCGAAGCACCTCTGCAGCGTTGACTCCCTCAGGGAGGCTGGCCACGACGTCGCGCGCCAACACGAGCTTCTCCAGTTTCCCGGCGCGGATTTCCTCCACGCCGTTGGAAACGGCCTGCATCCAAGCGGCCTCACTCAGGGAACCGCGGCTGAGGGAACCGCGGCTGAGGTGACCAGCGGAACCGTCCGCAGCAACAGCCTCCGGTGAGAGCCCGACGTCGGATCCTCCTGCCGCTGAACCGTCGCCGTTTGGCTCCGGCTCAGTGAGCCAACGCTCCACGGAAGCGCGGACGCCCGCTTCGGTGAGGGGGCCGTCGTCGAACGTTAACTGGGTGGCCCAGGCGCGGCCGTCGCGAATGCCAATCACCAGCTCGGGAAGGATCAAGCGGGAAACGTGCGGGGAGGTCTTGGAGAAGGCGAACGAGCCGAAAGCCACCGGACCAGTGCCCGGGATCTCCACGTGATCCGTGATCTCCGCCTCAAGAATGAGGTGCCGCCACCAGATATCGGCCTCAAGGAATCTGTCGGGGCCGGTGGCATTGAAGCGCGTCAGCTCGCCATAGCCCACCAGGCCGGCCTCGCGGCGCGACCAGCAAAGGACGTCGTCCCGCACCAGAAACGACGGCAGCCCCCCGGAGGATGATTCAACATCGAGGGGGACTGTCAAGGTACGGAGCGTGCTCGTCATGATGGAACAACAGTACTCCCGCCTGCAGCCAGAATCTGAGCCGACTTCTACAGCGCAGCAAAGTCGGTTGAATGTCTGAGACAATTACAGGGTGAACCGAGCATCCTTGGAAAAGCGTCCGGACGAAGTTGCGACGATGTTTGATGATGTCGCCCCAAAATACGACGTCGTCAATGATGTCCTGTCCATGGGACAGACGCGGCGTTGGCGGCGGATCGTGGTTGACGCCATGGATGTGAAGGTAGGCCAGAAGGTCCTTGACCTCGCTGCCGGCACAGGAACTTCCAGCGAACCCTACGCCGATGCAGGCGTGGACGTAGTGGCCTGCGACTTCTCCCTGGGCATGCTCAAAGTGGGCAAGCGCCGCCGCCCGGACATCGACTTCATCGCCGGTGACGCCACCAACTTGCCGTTCGCTGACAACAGCTTCGATGCTTCCACCATTTCTTTCGGCCTTCGCAACGTGGTGGAACCACGCAAGGCCCTCGAGGAAATGCTGCGCGTCACCAAGCCCGGCGGCCGCCTGGTCATCGCCGAGTTCTCCCATCCCGTGGTTCCGTTGTGGCGCAACCTCTACACCGAGTACCTGATGCGTGCACTCCCGGCCATCGCCACCAAGGTCTCCTCCAACCCGGACGCCTACGTGTACCTCGCCGAGTCCATTCGGGCCTGGCCGGACCAGGACCACTTGGCCCAGTGGCTCAGTGACGCCGGCTGGACGGACATCACGTACCGCAACCTCAGCGGCGGCATCGTTGCTGTCCACCGTGCACAGAAGCCCGGCGAGCACCGCGAAAGTGTTCCCGTGGCCAAGCTTCGCCGCCAGATCAAGCCGCGCCACCAAGCCGGCTAACCAGCGCTGCCTTTTGAATTAGGACGTCGTGAAAGTACTGATTGTTGGCGCGGGCCCGGCCGGGTCCACTGCCGCGTATTACCTCGCCCAGCAGGGCATCGATGTCACGGTGCTGGAAAAGACTTCCTTTCCCCGTGAAAAGGTGTGCGGCGACGGCCTGACTCCGCGTGCCGTCCGTGAGATCCAGAAGCTCGGACTGCCCCACGCGGTCTCCGAAGGGTGGAGGCGCAACAAGGGCCTCCGTCTTATTGCCGGTGGTCGCACCATTGAACTTCCCTGGCCCGAGGTAGCTGACTTTCCCACGTACGGCCTGATCAGGACCCGCCTCGGTTTCGACGAGGACCTGGCCCGTCACGCCCAGTCCGTTGGCGCCGTCGTTCTTGAACGCCACAGCGTCACCTCCGCGTTGACGGCTGAAGATGGCCGCGTCATTGGCGCCCGGGCTTCCATCCTGGACGAGTCCGGACGCAAGACGGGCGAAACGCGCGACTTCCACGCCGACGTCGTCCTCGCCGCTGACGGCAACTCGACGCGAACCGCGGTGTCGCTGGGAATGCACAAGCGTGACGACCGTCCGCTGGGCGTCGCGGTGCGCACCTACTTCACCTCGCCAAGACACGACGACGACTGGATGGAAGGCTGGCTGGAGCTTCCCGGGAAATCCGGTAAGCCGCTGCCCGGGTACGGCTGGGTGTTCGGTGTTGGCGACGGCACGTCCAACGTGGGCCTCGGCATCCTGAACTCGTCCAAGGAATTCGGCAAGCTCGACTACAAGCAGGTACTCCGCGAATGGACCGCCGGCATGCCCTCCGAGTGGGGCTTCACGCCGGAAAACCAGGTAGGGGAGATCCGCGGCGCCGCGCTGCCCATGGGCTTCAACCGCACACCGCACTACTCACCCGGGCTGCTGCTGCTGGGCGACGCCGGCGGCATGGTGTCCCCGTTCAACGGCGAGGGCATTTCCTACGCGATGGAATCGGCCCGGTTCGCGGCGGAGTTTTTGATTGACGCTTCTTCGCGCTCGGCTTCTGCCGGTTGGTCCACGCACGACGCCGATGCCCACCTTTCGCGGTACGCGGACTATGTACGGGACCAGTGGGGATCGCACTTCACGCTGGGCCGGATGTTTGCGTCCTTGATCGGGAAGCCTGCCGTGATGAAGCTTGCACTGCGCACAGGCATGCCAATTCCTGTGCTCATGCGATTCGTGGTGCGAATGCTCGCGAACCTCACGGATCCGTCCGCGAAGGGCTTCGAAGACCGCGTGATCCGGGTCCTCGAGATGCTGGTTCCGGCTACGTCCAACACTTCCTCTGCCAGCGCCCTTACGCCGGCAGGCACCGACTCCGCGGTTTCCGCAACAACTAGTTAGGGTTAACCCGTGACGAACTCTGCCGAACACAGCTGGACGCATGCCGGGCACGGCTTGCCGCAGGCTGTTGAGCCTGCACCCAACACCACCGCGATCGCAACAGGGCTCCAGCTGCCCGCCGGATTCGCCGCCATTGCGGGCGACGCCGAGCTCGGCCCTGCCATCACCACCAACCTCGCCCGGGTGGAGAAGAAGCTTCGCGAAGCCATTTCCAACTCGGACCCCTTGGCTGACGCGACGTCGCGTCACCTGGTGGAAGCCGGCGGCAAGCGCATCCGGCCGCTGCTCACTCTTCTGTGTGCCCACCTCGGCGATGCTTCACGTCCCGAGGTGGTCCAGGCCGCTGTTGTGGTGGAACTGACGCACCTTGCCACGCTCTACCACGACGACGTGATGGACTCAGCTCCCTTCCGCCGCGGTGCTCCCACCGCCCACGAAGTATGGGGCAACTCGGTGGCCATCCTTACTGGCGACCTCATCTTCGCCCGCGCTTCCATCCTGGTGTCTGAGCTCGGTTCGCGTGCCCTTGGCATCCAGGCCCGCACGTTTGAGCGCTTGTGCCTTGGCCAGCTGCACGAAACGGTGGGCCCGCGTGAGGACGAAGATCCCGTAGAGCACTACCTGTCCGTCATTGCTGACAAGACCGGCTCACTGGTTGCAGCGTCCGGCCAGCTCGGCGCGATCTTCGCCGGTGCCGACGAGTCCTTCGAGGACCTGCTGGTGGAGTACGGCGAGAAGGTCGGCGTCGCCTTCCAGCTGGCCGACGACGTCATCGATGTCACCGGTGTGAAGGTCAAGTCCGGCAAGTCCCCGGGCACCGATCTCCGTGAAGGTGTTCCCACGTTGCCTGTCCTGCTGCTTCGCCGTGATGCTGCCGCCGGTGATGCCTCAGCCAGTGCACTGCTGGAACTTGTGGACGGCGACTTGTCCTCCGACTCGGCTCTGGCTGAGGTTGTTGCCGGCCTGCGCGAGCATCCTGTCACCGAGGAGTCCTGGAAGATCGCCCGCCAGTGGTCCGCCGAGGCAGTTGCCGCCCTGGCCCCGCTGCCCGAAGGCGTCGTGAAGGCCTCGCTGACCAACTTCGCCCACGCAGTGGTGGACCGCAGCAGCTAGGCTTTCCTTCTTTTGGCGGGCGTCCGGACTTTCTTAGGCCGGGCGCCTGCTTTTTGTTGCCCACATTTTGCGCCCTGGCCTTGGGATCTCGTACCCTCACCACCCACTTTGAGCTTGCGAGCGTGGTGACACGCCGGTGGTTGCGGGTGTCGTGCCGTCGGTGGAATCAAAGCCGGTGGTGGCCGTACGCGCCCAAACTTTTAGTCTCCTGGAAAAACGGAATGGCCCCGGCTCGCTGCAACGTTACGAGTCATACGCTGCACCGAACCGGGACCACAATCTCCGTTCGCATCAGACCCACCGGAGGCATTTAGTGGATCCGTGAAAAGCTTATGACAATCCTGTCACATATGCAACTCCGCGGGTCAATGGTTTGCTCGGTCCCGCAGCGCGATTTACAGCAAAGAGTCGATCGCCCACCACCAACTTTGGATATTAGAAGTGAGGGACTCGCCGGATTTGGGGCGTGTCACAACCTCAGGGCCGCCAAACCAAGTGATGGAGATGCACGGCAGTTATCCACATACGGAATTTTGCGGGCATCGCAGGGTCCCCGCCGAACTCAGCATGGCTATATGGACATCGACAATTTCCTCCGAAGCCGACGTGGAGTAGCAACCACGTCCACCCTGATGACTGCCGGCTTTACTCGCCGCATGCTCGCAAAGGCAGTGAGGGACGGAGTAGTCAATCGCCTTCATCGCGGCGTCTACACGTCCCGGGCATCAGACCCCGACGTCGTTGCAGCCTTTCGAGCCGATGGCTTACTTACCTGCATCTCGGCAGCGCGCTTCTATGGTCTGTGGACCCTGCGAGGCGTAGACGCTCTCCATCTCAGCTGTAGCACGGGACAAGCGAGACGGGGCGTAGTCCACCACGGAGCCTGCCTGCATCCAGTTCATTCGTATCTACCTATAGCGGGGGTGGCCGATGTCCTGATCCACGCCCTCCGATGTTTGCCTGAACTGGAAGCGCTCGTCATGGTGCAGAGCGCGGTCAGCTTGGCGCTCCTTTCCCAGGATTTCCTGAAATCAAGGCTTCCGGGCAACAGGAATGGCAGGGTTCGGGAAACCTTGGACTTGGTTCTGCCTCGGGCCGACTCACTCTTGGAAGTACTCGCGCACACCCACTTCATCAGGGCAGGTCTTAAGGTCCAGATGCACGTGGACGTCCCGGGGGTAGGGGAGGTGGACTGCTTGGTTAACGAATGCCTGATCGTTGAACTCGACGGCGGCACGCACCTTGAGGGAAACCAGGTCAAGAAGGATCAGTATAGGAACAACGCAGGCATGCGCAGAGGGCTATTGACCCTCCACTACTACTACGTCGACGTCGTTCATCACCCGGAGAGGATGGTCGCCGAAGTCATAGCGGTTCTGCGCAATAGGGAAGTTGGCCGCTACGCGCCGGCGAGGTACGCGCCCGAATGGGTTCCGCCGTCGTGAGTTCTGAAATCGCTAGTCCCGCCTCCACCTACTTTGACCCCAACTCACTGGCAACACACCCGCGAAGCGGCGCGTCAGGGCAGTTCCAAAATCAAAGTGGGTGGTGGCCGCGCAGGCCGCCAAAGAAAAGCAGCCCCTTCCCAACCCGGAAGGGGTGAGAAGGGGCTGCCCGAAACCTGGAAGTTAGTCTTCGTCGTCGTTGAATGCCCACTCGAACATGTCGAACACGAACTCGGAGAACGTGCCCTCTTCGCTCTTCCACTGGCCGCGGGCGTTGTTGCGGCGCCAGACGATGGGGTCCGGGATGCTGAGGTCGGCGGTGCGGAAGCCCCAGGTGAACTGTTCTTCCTCATCCTCAAGGAACATAAGGAAGCCTTCGTCGTCCACTTCGAGTTCCTCGGGGTCCCAGAAGTAGTGGTAGGCCTCCATGAGGTCCTCGCAGCCGCCGATTGCGAGGTAGAACTCGCGCAGAACCAGCGGGATGGTGAAGGAGTGATCGGCGAGGGCGTCGTCCAGTTCGGCCGGCGTAAGGCCGTCTTCTTCCTGCCATTCATCCTCGAGATACTTTGGGACCAGCGCGCGGAACTTCTCGAGGAACATGTCAGTCATGCTCTTATCCTAGCTAATCCCGGGCACCCGAAATTGCGCCCCCACCGGTGCCGGCGCGGTGCCACCCACGCACAGCCAGGGGCACATACCAGCCGCGGCGCCAAGCAGTCACCCGGAAGGCGAAAACAACACCGGCAATGACACAGGCCGTAAGCCCGCTGAACAGGCCAAGGTGCCACAAAAGCGTGGTGAGTCCCGCACCAACGAAGGCAGGCAGCGCATAGATATCGCGATTGTTGAACAGGGTGGGGACTTCGTTGGCGGTGATGTCACGGAGCAGACCGCCGCCCACTCCCGTGGTGACGCCCAGGAGGATCGCAGCCACCGGGTTCATGCCCGCGCTGATGGCCTTCAGCGTGCCGGTGATGCAAAACAACGCCAAGCCGCCGGCGTCGAACAGCGTCAAAAGGGAAGTGAAGCGCTGCACTGACGAGAAAAGGTAGTAAACCAGCAGGGCAGCCAGCACGGGCGGGGCCAGGTAGGCAGGATTCGTGAAGGCGATCGGGGGGCCGGCGTTGATCACGATGTCTCGGATCACCCCGCCGCCCAGCGCCGCGATGGAAGCAAGCAGCACCGAACCAACAAAGTCGAACTGCTTCCGGGCGGCCAACAACGAGCCCGACACAGCAAAAAAGAACACGCCGATGAGGTCCAGCCAAAGAAGAACAATGTCAAACGAAATCAAGTGGACTGGTTCTTTCTTAAAGTGCTTCACAACAGGTGCTGGCTCAACGTTACGCTAGCTCCCATGAACAGCCCCGTTTTGATCGCTTGCGCCCATGGAACCCGCAACGCCGAAGGCCAGGCTGCCATCCGCCGCGTGATGGCAGAAATCGAAGCTCTCCGCCCCGGCTTGCGCGTTGTTGAGGCGTACGTTGACGTTCAGGAACCCGAGTTGGGCGGCGTGGTGGAGGGCCTGCCTCAGGGGACTGCCGCCGTCGTCGTACCGCTTTTGCTCTCTACCGGCTTCCACATCAAGGTGGACGTGCCCAAAGCCATCAAGAGCCGGCCCGAGGTAGTGGCGGCCAGGCCGTTGGGTCCGGATCCGCGGCTGGCTGAGCTGCTGGCCACCCACCTGCGTGCAGCCGGGCTGCAGGAGAACGACGGCGTGCTGCTGGCTGCCGCGGGATCGTCCCTTCCGGACGGCTCGGTTGACTCGGAAGAGCAGGCGCGACTCCTCGGCGAGTTGCTGCCCAACAAGGTGCGCGTCGCCTATGGCGCCAGTGCCCAGCCAACAGTGCCCGACGGCGTCGCCTCCTTGCGCGAAGAACTCGCCGCCGACGGTGGGACAGGCAGGGTCTTCATAGCTTCGTACCTGCTGGCAACCGGCTATTTCCATGACCAGTTGGCGAAGGCGGGCGCGGACATTGTTGCGGCTCCGTTGCTGCCGTCGAAGGTGCTCGCCGAGATCGCGCTGGAAAGATACGACGCAGTGTTGGAAAGGCTCTCCTAACCTTTATTCACGCGGGAAAAGCGCCAAATGGACCTGCACAAAACAGGTCCTTCGGACAAGGCCGCTGGCGTGTTCGTGACGAAATGTTTCCCTAGGTGACTTCGCGTTTCCGGACCTTTGCTGGCGAAAACTAGCCAGACCTACAGTCGATGTATGACAGATACAGCTGTAGCCGGTGCGTCCTCGGACACCGCAGTCCCCTCGCGTCCGGCACGCACCCGCCCTGCCGCCAAGCCCCACGGCCAGTGGAAGGTTGACGGCACCGCTCCACTGAACGCCAACGAAACCTGGAAGCAGGAAGACAACGGGCTGAACGTCCGTGAGCGGATTGAGTCTGTCTACTCCAAAGAGGGCTTCGATTCGATCGACGGAACGGACCTTCACGGCCGCTTCCGCTGGTGGGGCCTCTACACGCAGCGCAAGCCCGGGATCGACGGCGGCAAGACGGCAACGCTTGAACCGCACGAGCTCGAAGACAAGTACTTCATGCTGCGCGTGCGCATCGACGGCGGTGCGCTGACCACCGAGCAGCTTCGCGTCATCGGCCAGATTTCCGTGGACTTCGCCCGCGGCTCGGCTGACCTCACGGACCGCCAAAACATCCAGCTGCACTGGATCCGCGTTGAGGATGTGCCGGAGATCTGGCGCCGCCTCGAAGGCATTGGCCTGTCCACCACTGAAGCTTGCGGCGACGTTCCCCGCGTCATCCTCGGCTCCCCGGTTGCGGGCATCGCCAAGGACGAGATCATCGATCCCACTCCGCTGATCCACGAGCTCGCCGAGCGTTTCATCGGCGATCCCGAGCTGGCCAACCTGCCGCGCAAGTACAAGACGGCTATCACGGGCCACCCGTCCCAGGACGTGGTGCACGAGATCAACGACTTCGCCCTGGTGGGCGTCGTCCACCCCGAACTCGGCGTGGGCTACGACCTCTGGGTTGGTGGTGGCTTGTCCACCAACCCGCGCCTGGCCGAACGCCTGGGCGTGTTCGTCTCCGCTGACGTGGCCGCTGAAGTATGGCTCGGCGTCACCAGCATCTTCCGCGACTACGGTTACCGCCGCATGCGCACCAAGGCCCGCCTGAAGTTCCTCATGAACGACTGGGGTCCGGCCAAGTTCCGCCAGATCCTGGAGGACGAGTACCTCGGCTTCAAGCTTCCCGACGGACCTGCCGCTCCCAAGCCCACAGCTCCCGGCGACCACATCGGCGTTCACGAGCAGAAGGACGGCAAGTTCTTCATCGGCGTGACCCCCACTGTGGGCCGCACGTCCGGCGAGGCACTTGTCACGCTGGCGGACACCTTGGAGAAGCACGGCAGTTACCGGCTCCGCACTACTCCTCACCAGAAGCTGGTCATCCTGGACGTGGCCAAGGAGCAGGTTGAGCCGCTCATCGCCGAACTGGACACTTTGGGCCTCTCGGCTCGTCCCTCCGTGTTCCGTCGCGGCACCATCGCTTGCACGGGCATCGAGTTCTGCAAGCTGGCCATCGTCGAAACCAAGGTCACGGCAGCTACGGCCATCGCTGAGCTGGAGCGCCGCCTGGCCGACCTCGTGGAAACAAAGCAGCTGCCCTCCGCACTGTCCCTCCACATCAACGGCTGCCCGAACTCCTGCGCCCGTATCCAGACGGCCGATATCGGCCTGAAGGGCATGATGTTGCCAACGCCCGACGGCGACCCCACCCCGGGTTTCCAGGTCCACCTCGGTGGCGGGCTGGCTAACAACGAGCGCGAGGAAGCCGGTTTGGGACGTACCGTCCGCGGCCTCAAGGTCACGGTGGAAGACCTGCCCGATTACGTGGAGCGTGTGGTCCGTAAATTCGTCGCCGTGGGCGCCGAGGGCCAGACTTTCGCGGAGTGGGCACACTCGGCAGATGAAGGAGATCTCCAATGACAGATCCCGTCACCATAACCAACCTCGCCAGCGCAGCAGCCCGCCCGGCACTGCGTTCCCATGAAGAGCTCAAGGCCCTGGCCGAACAAGGCGCTGCTGAGCTCGGCTGGAACGCCCCCGCCCGCGATGTCATCGCCTGGGTAGCCCGGAACTTCGAGCTGCCCACGGTGACGGTGGCCTGCTCCATGGCCGACGCCGTCCTGCCGGCTTTGGTCGCGGACCAGCTTCCCGGCGTCGACGTCTTGTTCCTGGAGACCGGCTACCACTTCAAGGAAACGTACGAGACCCGCGACGAAGTCGCAGCGAACCTACGCGTCAATGTGGTGGATGTCCTTCCGGAGAACACCGTGGAACAGCAGGACCGCCTGCTGGGCAAGGACCTGTTCGCCCGCGACCCCGCACAGTGCTGCGCGCTGCGCAAGGTCCAGCCGCTGCGCCGCTCTCTTGCCGGTTATGAGGTGTGGTTCACCGGTGTCCGCCGCGACGAAGGACCCACCCGGACCAACACGCCCGTGGTCACTTGGGACGAGGGCTTTGGCCTGGTCAAGGTGAACCCCATGGTCGACTGGACCTTCGATCAGCTGATCGAGTACTCCGAGGACAACATCCTTCCCGTCAACCCCCTCCTGAGCCAGGGCTACCCGTCCATCGGCTGCCAGCCCTGCACCCGCAAGGTGGCCCCGGGCGAAGACCCCCGCGCCGGCCGCTGGGCAGGATCCGACAAGACAGAATGCGGACTACACACATGAGCACCTACACAACGTCAACGGACGCCTACGCAGCAGATGCCGCCCCCGCCCCTTCGCTGGACGACAATGCTGCAAGCAGCATTGCGTCCAGCTTCGACAGGCCCGATGCCACTCCCGGGGCGGCATCTGCTGCTTCGGCTCTGCGTCCGGCTCGCCTGAGCTCACTGGACACCCTCGAGTCCGAAGCGATTCATATTATCCGCGAGGTTGTTGCCGAGTTCGAGAAGCCTGCACTGCTGTTTTCCGGCGGCAAGGACTCTGTGGTCATGCTGCACCTGGCCACCAAAGCGTTCTGGCCGGGCAAGGTTCCCTTCCCCGTCCTGCACGTGGACACGGGCCACAACTTCCCGGAGGTCATCGACTTCCGCGACCGCACGGTTGAACGCCTCGGCCTGAAACTGGTTGTCGGCTCGGTGCAGGAGTTCATCGACCGCGGCGAATTGGCCGAGCGTGCCGACGGTACCCGCAACCCGCTGCAGACCGTCCCGCTTTTGGACGCGATCCAGCGCAACAAGTTCGACGCCGTATTTGGCGGCGGCCGCCGCGATGAGGACAAGGCCCGCGCCAAGGAGCGCATCCTGAGCCTCCGTGACGAGTTCGGCCAGTGGGATCCGCGCAACCAGCGCCCCGAGTTGTGGAACCTGTACAACGGCCGCCACACGGTAGGCCAGCACGTCCGTGCGTTCCCCATCAGCAACTGGACCGAGCTGGACATCTGGCGCTACATCGAGCGCGAGAACATCGAGCTCCCTGGCCTTTACTACGCCCACGAGCGCGAAGTCTTCGCCCGTGACGGCATGTGGCGTGCGGTTGGCGAGGTTTCCCAGCCGCTGCCCAACGAGGACGTCATCACCAAGCTGGTGCGCTACCGCACGGTAGGCGACATGTCCTGCACCGGTGCTGTGGAATCTGATGCCCGCACCGTGGCCGACGTCGTTGTTGAAGTCGCTGCCTCCACCCTGACCGAACGTGGCGCCACCCGAGCAGATGACCGCATCTCCGAGGCCGCCATGGAAGACCGCAAGAAGGACGGCTACTTCTAAATGAGCACCGAGACATTGGCTGCCGGGCTGGAAACAGCCCTGCCCACAACCCTGTTCCGCTTCGCCACCGCCGGGTCGGTGGACGACGGAAAGTCCACTTTGGTGGGCCGCCTCCTTCACGATTCCAAGGCGATTCTTGCTGACACGCTCGACGCCGTTGCCCGCACCTCAGCGGACCGCGGCTTCGGCGGCGAAAAGGGCGGGATCGACCTCGCCCTCCTGACCGACGGCCTCCGGGCCGAGCGTGAACAAGGCATCACCATCGATGTGGCTTACCGTTACTTCGCTACGGACCGCCGGAGCTTTATCCTGGCGGACTGCCCCGGCCACGTTCAGTACACCAAGAACACGGTGACCGGCGCGTCCACTGCGGATGCCGTCGTCGTACTTATTGACGCACGCAAGGGTGTGTTGGAGCAGACCCGCCGGCACCTGTCCGTGTTGCAGCTGCTGCGCGTCGCCCACGTGATTGTTGCCGTGAACAAGATCGACCTCGTCGATTTCAGCGAGCAGGTGTTCCGCGACATCGAAGCGGACGTGCAGAAGGTTGCGCGTGAGCTTGGCCTAGGTTCCGATGGCGTTGCTGACCTGCTGGTAGTTCCCGTTTCCGCCCTTGATGGCGACAACGTGGTGGACCGCTCCGAACGTACCCCCTGGTACACCGGTCCTGCGCTGCTTGAGGTCCTCGAAACCCTCCCGGCCGCTGACGAGCTCGAGGCCGAACTGGAGAGCTTCCGCTTCCCGGTTCAGCTGGTGATCCGTCCGCAGGGTGCCCTGGCTCCGGATGCTGTTGCTGCAGGGCTCGATGTGGAGGCCTACCGCGATTACCGTGCTTACGCCGGCCAGATCACTGAGGGCTCCATAAAGCTCGGCGACGAAGTTTCCGTCATCAGCCCGGGTCATGAGCCGCGCACCACCACGGTGATCGGCATCGACTTCGCCGGTCAGTCGCTGGAGGAGGCCGCTGCACCGCAGTCAGTGGCCATCCGCCTGGCCGACGAAATCGACATCGCACGTGGTGACACCATCGCTGCTGCCGGGACGGTCCGCGAAAGCACTGCTGACCTGTACGCGTCGCTGGCATGGCTCTCGCCCAAGCCGCTGCGTGAAGGCCAGAAGGTCCTGGTGAAGCACGGTACGCGCACGGTCCAAGCCCTGGTCCGCAACGTCACCGGCAAGTTGGACCTGGCTACGTTCAATGTTGAGCCGGCCTCCAACCTTGAGCTCAACGACATCGGGCACGCACAGCTCCGCTTGTCCGCTCCGTTGCCGCTGGAGAACTACCTGCACCACCGCCGCACCGGCGCGTTCCTGGTGATCGACCCCATCGATGGCAACACCCTTGCCGCCGGTTTGGTCAAGGACCACCCGGGCGACCACGAAGACGAACGTTACGTCATCTAAGGTCATACGTAGTCACAAAACCGCAGCTTGTTCGCGACTCCTCACGTTGTACGGCGGGAATTTCGAACAGGCTGCGGTTTTCTTTTTGGGAAGGACCCATGCCACAGAACACCACGCTCAGCACTCATTTGGCCTCCGGCAAGGACCTGGTCCTGGACGGCGCCTTGGCCACGGAGCTGGAGGCTCACGGCTGCGATTTGGAGGACGCGTTGTGGTCGGCCAAGGTCCTGCTGGAGCAGCCGCACCTGATCAAGCAGGTCCACCGCGACTACTTCGACGCCGGTGCCTCCGTTGCCATTACGGCCAGCTACCAAGCGACGCCACAGGGATTTGCGCGGCGTGGGTTGTCAGTTGATGAGTCCTTGGAGTTGGTGGCTTTGAGTGTCCGTTTGGCGGACGAAGCCCGCCAGGAAGCCTTGGCGGAGGGCTCTGCGCGTGGGCCGCTTTTGGTGGCCGGATCCGTGGGTCCCTACGGCGCCTACCTCGCTGATGGCTCTGAGTATCGGGGCGATTACACGCTTTCCGCCGCGGAATTCCGGGACTTCCACCGGCCCCGCATTGCCGCTCTGGTGGAAGCCGGCGCGGATTTCCTGGCCTGCGAGACGCTGCCGTCCTACGCTGAAGCGGAGGCGCTGTTGGCGCTCGTGGCGGAGTTCGACGTCGAATCCTGGTTCACGTTCACGCTGCGGGACAGCGACCACATCAGTGACGGAACACCGATTGCGGACGTGGCAGCGCTGCTCAGCGCTGAACCGCGGGTGGCCGCCGTCGGCGTTAACTGCGTGCCGCTGGAGCTGGTGACGGACGCACTCGGCACCTTCAAGCAGTCCTCGAACACGCCACTGGTCGCCTACCCGAATTCGGGGGAGACCTACGATGCCGTAACCAAAACGTGGGGTCCGTCGGAGGGTGTTCAGGGCAACGGAACCTTGGCTGGCAACGCCGCTGACTGGCAGGACCGGGGCGCCCGTCTCATAGGTGGCTGCTGCCGCACAACTCCGCGCGACATTGAAGGCCTGGCGGCGAATATGACGCCACGTGAACCTGCGTGAACCTTGATTTCTACGGGATTGAAGCCGAAATATGACAGTCCCTACTGTGAAGGCATGACCTCTTCGGAATGGTCCTTGCTTGCCCTCGACGGGCGATGTCACGGGGCCTGATCTTCGCCCCCTTCGCATCCCACATCTCCTAAGGACCAAACCTCATGTCGAACACCCCCGAGTCGCCCAACACCGGCACCACCCGCATCGTTGCTGGTGAGACTGCTTCCAAGCCCAAGCGCCGCCGCACAGTTGAGATCGCCCTGGCCGTGGGCTTGGTGTTGCTGATCGGTGCGGGCGCCGCAGTTGCTTCCGCTGTTTCGCAGAACAACCAGGCCGCCCCGGCACCCACCACGTCCCCGGCCGCTGAACTCAAGCTCGGTTACTTCAGCAACGTGACCCACGGCCCGGCGCTGGTAGGTACCAGCAAGGGCCTGATCGCCAAGGAACTCGGCGATACCAAGCTCAGCACCCAGGTCTTCAACGCCGGCCCCGCCGCGATCGAAGCCCTGAACGCCGGCGCCATCGACGCCACGTACATCGGCCCGAACCCGGCCATCAACTCCTACGTCAAGAGCAACGGCGAATCCATCAGCATCATCGCCGGTGCAGCTTCCGGCGGTGCCCAGCTTGTGGTCAAGCCGGAGATCAATTCAGCAGCCGACCTCAAGGGCAAGGTCCTCAGCTCCCCGCAGCTCGGCGGTACCCAGGACGTGGCCCTGCGCGCCTGGCTCGGTGACCAGGGCTTCAAGACCAACACTGATGGCAGCGGCGACGTGAACATCAACCCCACCGAGAACGCCCAGTCGCTGAAGCTCTTCACCGACGGAAAGCTCGACGGCGCGTGGTTGCCGGAGCCGTGGGCCTCCCGCCTGGTGCTTGAAGCCGGAGCGAAGGTCCTGGTGGATGAGAAGGACCTGTGGGAGAACGGTGACTTCACCACCACCATCCTGATCGTGAACAAGAAGTTCGCCGCAGAACACCCCGAAACCGTGAAGGCACTGCTGAAGGGCCACGTGGAATCCGTGAACTGGCTCAACTCTGCCTCGGCTGAGGAGAAGGCGACCACGATCAACGCGGTCCTGAAGGACACGGCGGGCAAGCCGCTTCCGGCGGATGTTATTGAACGGGCGTTGCAGAACATCAAGTTCACCACCGACCCGCTCGCCGGAACGTACAACAAGCTCCTCGAAGACGGCGTCAAGGCCGGCACCACCAAGCAGGCCGACATCAACGGCATCTTTGACCTCCGCACCCTGAACGAGGTCGAAGGCAAGAAAACCTCAGCCGCAGGACTTGGCCAGGACTAAGCAGTAACAGGCTGGTCCGCTTCCCTCCCATCTACCGGGGAAGCGGGCCGGCCTTTGGCCACATCAGCTCTACCAATCAACATGAAGGACGGGACCATGCCAGTCGTACTCGAGAACCTGGGCAAGCGCTTCGGCGACGGCGCCCCGGTGCTGGACGACGTCAACGCCACCATCGCTCAAGGCGAGTTCGTCGCCCTCCTCGGTGCGTCCGGCTGCGGAAAGTCCACCCTCCTGAACATCATGGCGGGACTGGAACCGCCGACGTCGGGCGCTCTTGAAGTACCCAGCGACGGCGCTGCCTTCATGTTTCAGGACGCAGCCCTGTTCCCATGGCTGACGGCGAGGGGCAACATCGAGCTGGCTTTGCAGTTGGCCGACAAGTCCAGCACGAAGGCAAGCCGACGTGCACGCGCCACCGAATTGTTGGAACTGGTGCACTTGGGCGGCGCAGGGGACAAGCGTCCCCACGAGCTGTCCGGAGGCATGAGGCAGCGCGTTGCGTTGGCCCGTTCCTTGGCTCAGGACCGGCAGCTGCTGTTGATGGACGAGCCGTTTGCCGCGCTTGATGCGATCACCCGCGACCTTCTGCACGACGAACTCGAACGGATCTGGAAGGAAACGGGCCGGACCATCGTGTTCGTTACCCACAACGTGCGCGAGGCCGTCCGTCTGGGGCAGCGCGTACTGCTCTTGTCCTCGCGTCCCGGCCGAGTGGTGGCTGAATGGGATGTCACCGAGGAGCACCGTACCGATGCCGGCAGTGCTGGGGAGCTGACCGGAGTTATTACCCGCCGTCTTCGCGAGGAGATCCGCCGCCATGCCAAGTAACCCCATCACCACCGAAGAGCGGACCCTTCCCGTGACTGAATCCAAAGAGCACATCACTTCGCCGTCGCTGAAGGGCAACGCCTCCGAGCTCCGGGACCTCGAAGCCGGCCTGGACAACCTCCAGTCGGACAGCCGACGCAAGGCCGGCATCGACTGGAAGCGGGTGCTGCTGCCCGTTGCCGCGCTGTTGGTCCTGATCCTCGCGTGGCAGTTCTACGTTTCACTTGAGTTCAAGCGGCGCGACCTCGTTCCAGGGCCGCTTGATGTCCTCACCCAGTTCGTGACGATGTGGGGCGAAGGCAAAGTCCAGGAAGCAGTGTGGACATCGCTGCAGCGCGGTGTGATCGGCTTCCTGATTTCGGTGGTCATCGCTACTCCGGTGGGATTGATCCTGGCTCAGGTGGCTCCGCTGCGTCGCGCGTTCGGGCCGCTGATTTCCGGGTTGCAGGTGCTCCCTTCCGTGGCGTGGGTTCCCGCAGCGATCATCTGGTTCGGCCTGACCGACGCCACTGTGTACTTTGTGGTGTTCATGGGGGCCATCCCGTCCATCATCAACGGGCTCATTTCCGGCGTGGACCAGATCCCGCCGCAGTACCGCAGCGTGGGCACAGTGCTGGGTGCGAGCCGACTCCAGATGGCACTCCAGATTGTCCTGCCCGCAGCACTTCCCGGCTACATCGGAGGTCTGAAGCAGGGCTGGGCCTTCTCCTGGCGCTCACTCATGGCCGCGGAAATCATCGCGGTGGGCGGCACGATTGGTTTCGGGCTGGGCTCATTGCTGGACCAGGGCCGACTCCTTTCCGACATGACGATCGTGATGTCCGCGATTCTGCTGATCCTGTTCGTGGGCATTCTGATCGAGATTCTGGTCTTCGGGCCGATCGAGAAGCGTTTGCTGCAGCGCCGGGGTTTGTTGGCGGGCAGCAGTCGGTAAGTGCTGGCGGGTCGGCGCACCTGTTTGCGCCGGGCGCACCCTTTTGGCGCCGAGCCCGCACCCTTTCGCGCCGTTTGCACCCGCGGTTACGGGGGCGCTTGGCGGTAACTGGTGCGGGTGCCCAACGCAGTGCAGCCCGCTCGACGGCGACCGCCCGCTGCTAAGTTCTGGCGGGCCGGCGCACCTGTTTGCGCCGGGCGCACCACTTCGGTGTGGAGTCCGCACCCTTTCGCGCCGTTTGCACCAGCGGTTACGGGGGCGATCGGCGGTAAGTGGTGCGACAACAAAACGCACCGCCGACTGCACGACGGCGGCCGCCCCCGCCGCTTAGTCTTGGCGTGCGCACCTGTTTGCGCCGTTTGCACCACTTCGGCGTGGAGTCCGCACCTTTTCGCGCCGTTTGCACCAGCGGTTACGGGGGCACTTGGCGGTAAGTGGTGCGGCCGCCCAACGCAGTGCTGGCAGCTCGACGGCGACCGCCCGCTGCTAACTCTTGGCGTGCGCACCCATTTGCGCCGTTTGCACCACTTCGGCGTGGAGCCCGCACCCTTTCGCGCCGTTTGCACCAGCGGTTACGGGGGCACTTGGCGGTAAGTGGTGCGGCCGCCCAACGCAGTGCTGGCAGCTCGACGGCGACCACCCGCCGCTTAGTCCTGGCGGGCCTGCGCACCCGTTTGCGCCGTTTGCACCACTTCGGCGTGGAGCCCGCACCCTTTCGCGCCGTTTGCACCAGCGGTTACGGGTGCGATTCGCGGTAAGTGGTGCGGCCACCCAACGCAGTGCTGGCAGCTCGACGGCGACCGCCCGCTGCTAACTCTTGGCGTGCGCACCTGTTTGCGCCGGGCGCACCACTTCGGCGTGGAGTCCGCACCTTTTCGCGCCGTTTGCACCAACGGTTACGGGGGCACTTGGCGGTAACTGGTGCGACAACTAAACGCACTGCAGCCCCGGACCACGGCCGGATCTGGTTTCCCGTCGGGCAAACTGCTACGTTTCCACCAGCCTTTGCAATTGGGGGAGGCGGTTCCCGGGAATCGTGTGAAGGGTGGCAATTCATGATCATGCAGCAAAGAGCGATGGTGTCTGCTGCGGTGGTTGCTCTCCTGGCAGTGTCCTCGTGCGCAGCACCAACCCCTCAGCTGGATGCTGAAGCGAAAGCCAACATTCAGACCCTCATTGAGCGGGCAATCGACCGCAGGAATCATCAAATGGTCAGTGGATTCTCGTCCACCAGGGAAGAAATCACGCAGGATTTCGTGCCGGACGCCGTGGAGCGCACTGAGCTGGAATACGGAAAACTCCGTCAACGCAGGGACGCGCTGGCACCCCATGGTGTTTTCTTAACGGCCAGCGGCTCGGAGATCACCCTCAAGGAACTCACCGTCACGGATAGTGGCGCCACGGTAGAACTTTCTGAGCAGACACATCTGGAACACTCGCCTGTAAGCGGCGTGCAGGGTCCGGACGAGGGCTACGTCTACGGTCAGAAAGTTGACCTTGCCAAGACCGAAAACGGTTGGAAGATCGTCAGTATCGCCCCTCTTAATCCGATCAAACCGTTCCCGACAACAGTGATTGATCCAACCACTCTTTAGGGCTCGCGCACTTTGTGCGCCAACAGACCGAACAGGCAGAGGCCCGACGGCGACCTCCCGCCGTCGGGCCTTCGCGTCACCAAACCGTGAGGTTAGAGTCCGGCCAGAAGATCCCGCATTTCCCGAATCTCGGCTTCCTGGGCAGCGATGATGTCCTTGCCGAGCTGAACGGCCTCGGGATTCTTGCCTTGGCTGGTCTCGGTTTTGGCCATGCTGACGGCGCCTTCATGATGCGCGATCATCTGGGTCAGGAAGAGCTTGGCCGCTTCCACGCCTTGGGCGTCCTTGAGTTTCTGGAGGTCAGCGTCGCTCAGCATGCCGTCCATGCCGTGAGCGTCATGGCCGTCCGCGGGCATGGTGGCGTCCTCGTTCCAGCTCTTGAGCCATGCCGTCATCTTCTCGATCTCGGGTGCCTGAGCTTCCTTGATCTTGACGGCCAGGTCCATTACCGCCGTCGGGATGTCAGCCTTCGCCAGCATGGCGTCGGACATCTCTACCGCCTGGGCGTGATGGGGAATCATCATCCGGGCGAACATCGTGTCTGCTGCATTGTGCCCTGCGTCGCTGCTGTTCGCTGAAGGGCTGGCGGAAGTGCCCGAACTTCCGTGGTCCATGCCGGGCATGGAATCGGATCCGGAGTTGCTGGCACAACCGGCCAGCGCAATCAGGCCTGCGACAGCGGCTCCGGTAAAAGTGAAGTGCGTCCTGTTCATCAGAAAAAGGTCCTTTGCCAATTCAGGCGGCCGTCTGTCAGCCGCCAAGGGGTAAGCAGATGGTGAAGGGTTAACCGGCCCACGTCGCGGGCCGCCAGTGCTTACGTACGGCTTATACAGAGCTGCAAGGGTGTAGGACCCAGGGGTTGGTAGGACCAGAAACCGGGAAGACCGTGAAGTTCCAGTGGGACAGGGACTACGCCGGCAGCAACGGCTGGAGGCGGTGCGGCCAAGGAACCTGTTTTTAGGGCGGGGATGCAGTTGGTGGTGGCCGCCTGGGTGCAGGACCAGCTCCCAGACGTGCACTTGTCCGCTTCAGTAGGCGAACCCCCGGGATGCTGGACAGTGTCGTGTACGTGGAGCGCAGGTTCGGTAGTTACCACGGTTGGCAGGGAGTTCGCAGAGTGGATGCCATGACTTCCACTGACCACGTGCATTCCGAAAATGCCCGCAATGACAGCTGCTATCAGAAGCAGGAGCGAGGCCCGCCCGACGACGGTAAGTGGTTTCACGACGCTCCACTACCTCCTTCGTGGTCCTACTTTTATGAATGTCCGGACAGCACGAGCATACCCCGGGTGGGTATGCATTTCGATAATGTTCTACTCTATGCTCATTCGCCGTCCAAGCCTAGAATCGTCGGATGGGCCTTCTAACGTTCAGCATCAACGTCACGCTTGATGGTTGCGTCGACCATCGGGAGGGCATCGCCGACGACGAGACGCACGCCCACTTCACCCACCTCCTGGACCAGAACGGCGCCATGCTCTGGGGCCGTACTACCTACGAAATGATGGAGGTCTACTGGCCGTTGGTTGCACGCGGTGAGGTGGACGCGCCGCCGGCCTTGCTTGAGTGGGCGATCAAGCTGGAGGCCAAGCCCAAGTACGTCGTCTCGGCAACGCGGAGCGACTTCCCATGGACCAACAGCCATCACCTGGTCGGTGAGTTGCGAACGGCGGTGCAGGAACTCAAGGACAGGACTCCAGACGGGGTGCTTGTGGGCAGCGGCAAACTTGCTACGGAACTGGACCGACTGGGTCTGATCGACGAGTACAAATTCCTCGTCCACCCCATGATCGCCGGTCACGGCCCCACGCTGTATCAGGGCGGACTGCCCGGCACCCGACGACTGGAGCTGATTTCGGCGGAGCCGCTGAGCAACGGCGCGGTAACTATGCACTATCGACGGGCTGATTGAGGAATTCCCGCACCCCTCGAAGTGTTGTCCCGAACATGCACAACAAACGGATCGGCTTCCTTTCCTTCGGACATTGGGCACGTGTCCCGGGCTCCCTCGTACCAACAGCTGGCGAAGCCCTGAAACAGGCAATCGAACTGGCTGTTGCATCCGAGGAACTGGGCATCGACGGCGCGTTCTTCCGCGTCCACCACTTCGCCCGGCAGCAGGCCTCGCCCTTCCCCTTGCTCGCAGCCATCGCAGCGAGGACCACCCGTATTGAAATGGGCACCGGCGTGATCGACATGCGGTACGAGAACCCGCTTTACATGGCCGAGGAAGCAGCCGCTACGGACCTCATCAGTGACGGCCGTCTGCAGCTGGGTGTGAGCCGGGGTTCACCCGAACCAGCACGGAACGGGGCAGCGAACTTCGGGTATGTCCCTGAAGACGGCGAAGACAGTGGCGACATGGCCCGTCGGCACACAGCCCAGTTCCGCAAAGCCATTGCCGGGCACGGCGTTGCCGAAGCGGATCCCCACTACGCTGGCGGAGCCACAGGCCTGCTGCCTATCCAACCTCAATCACCGGGACTTCCAGAGCGGACCTGGTGGGGCGCCGGCACACGGAAAACAGCCGTCTGGGCAGCCGAGCAAGGCATGAACCTCATGAGCTCCACGCTCCTGACCGAGGACACTGGTGTGCCCTTCGACGAACTGCAGGCAGAGCAGATCCAGATGTTCCGCGAGGCTTGGGCAGCAGCCGGACACGACTTTGAACCCAGGATTTCCGTGAGCCGCAGCGTGATCCCCATTGTGGACGACGTCGACAACCACTACTTCGGGCTCCGCGCCCAAGCTGACAGCCAGGACCAGGTGGGAATTCTCGACGGCGCGTTGTCCCGTTTTGGGAAAAGCTACATTGGCGAGCCGGACGCCTTGGCGGAGGAGCTGGCCAAGGACGCCGCAGTCCAGGCGGCGGACACGGTCCTGCTCACAGTGCCCAACCAGCTGGGCGTGGATTACAACGTCAAGCTGTTGGGCAACGTCGCCAAGCACATCGCCCCGGCCTTCGGCTGGGGACCCAAGCACTGACCAAAGCCCCAGCACTGACCAAACCCCCAGCCGGGACCAAACCCTAGGAAGCCACCGCCGCCAGCCCGGCAGCCGAAAACGATGCAGGCTCAACGAAAACCCGATACCCGCGGTCGTGATCGAACCCGTGGATTTCGCGGGTGTCCAGGGCATCCATGAATTCGAGGGTCTGCCGGGTGATCACTTGGCCCGGGACAAGGATAGGGAAACCCGGGGGATAGGGCGTGACGAAACCTGCCGAGACCACTTCCTGTCCCGTGGAAACCGCCGCAGCTACCTCAGCCGCGGAAAGGTACACAGTGGAATCGGACTTGTAGCTCTCAAAGTAGGCTGCCCGGATATCCCCGTCCTCGCAGGAATCGTCAACGCGGAAACGCGCGGCAAAGGTGCTGAAGTCGGGGAGCGGGGGAGTCCGACGGGAAGCTCCGGACTCCGAAGGAAGCGTCCGCTGACGCGCCGCAGGATGAGGGTTCTCAAAACTCTCGGCAAGCTTCACCAGAACCTCGATCAGGTAGGCCACGGAGCTGCGGGAGGTGCCGATGTTTGTCATGAACAGCACAGTGTTCCGGGACGTTTTGTTCACCTGAATGCCGTGATCGTCCATGAGGTAGCTGTGGCGGAAAGTATCGCCGTCGATCCCTGTCTTGCTGATGTCCAGTGTGAGGCGGCTGGGGTCGATAACGAATTCGTCCCGCTGCCAGGCATCTTCCAACTCAGCCAGCCCATCCCGCAGCGGCATGCTGGAGCCGGTTTCCCGATAAATCGAACCGATGAGGTCCCGCGAGGTCAGCACCCGGAAGTACTTCTTCAGCAGGGGATGCCTGGCAACGGCTTGGGCCACGGATACGGCAAGGTCGGATTGCCGTTGAACCAGGCCGAAACCCTCCAGTTCAACCTGTCGCCTTCCGATATCCAGGGACGCCAGAATCTGGTAGTTGGGTGAGGTGGACGTGTGCGTCATGTACGCCTCGCGGAACGACTCCTGGTTGGAGCCGGCGAAATCCTGGTCAAACACGTGGATCATGGAACCCTGCCGCAAGGAGGTCAGTGTCTTGTGGGTGGACTGCGTGGCGTAGACCCGGACCCGTGCCTTCGCCGGATCCGGAATAAGCCTGGTGTTGAGCCAAGCGTCGTCATCCACAGGTTCACCGGTGACCGGGTCATGCAGGGCGGCCGTCTGTTCGGCGTACCGGGCAGCGTAGGCAGGGCTGTTGAACGAGGCCTCCAAAGCGGCAGCAGCTGCCATCCCGGTTCGACGGCGGTACACGGGATGGGAACGGGCGAAGGCAAACCACGCCTCGTCCCAGAGGAAGACCAAGTCGGGTTTGATGGCCAGGCATTCCTCCATGACCCTTTCGACGTCGTAGACGACGCCGTCAAAGGTGCAGTTGGTGAGGGTCACCATTTTTACTTCATGGAGCCTGCCTGCCCGCCGGTACTCCAAGAGCCTGCCTTTCAGGCTCGCCAGGGGCACAGCGCCATAGAAGGCGTACTTGTCCAAGGGGTAGGCGTCCAGGTACGAAACGCGGGCACCGGCGAGCACGAAGGCGTAGTGGTGCGATTTGTGGCAGTTGCGGTCCACCAAGACAACATCACCGGGAGCAAGCAGCGATTGATGCACGATCTTGTTGGCGGTGGACGTGCCGTTGGTGACGAAGTAGGTTCGCTGCGCCCCGAACGCGCGGGCGGCCAGCTCTTGTGCCCGTTTGATGGATCCGTGGGGATCGAGCAGCGAGTCCAGCCCACCTGAGGTGGCGGAGGTTTCGGCCAACAGCAGGTTTGTCCCATAAAAATCGGCCATGTCCCGGATCCACGGCGAACTCCCGACGGAAGCGCCCCTGGAAATCGGCAGGGCGTGGAAGACGCTGGCCGGGCGACGGCTGTAATCCTGCAGCGCGGTGAAGAACGGTGTTTCGTACCGTTCCGCGACCCCGGATAAAAGAGACAGATGCAGGTCCAAATGATCCTGCCGGCGGAAGATCCGCCGGAACTTCCTGGTGAGTGAGCCCGCCAGTGACTCGATGGAGACTCCTGCCACCAGGTAGACGTCCAGCTCGGGCCGAAGCGCTGAGACAGCGTCGGCCAACCCAAGGATCCGCCTGATGGGCCGCGAGTCCTGCAGGTCCGCTGAGATATGCCGGACCAGGAAGCGTCGGAGGTCGCTGCCCAGCAGATGGGAACTGCGGAGCGCGAAGCCCGGGCGAAGGACAACAGCCTGGATAGCAGGGTTCAGCATGATGGCAACCAAGGCATCTTCGTAACTGGGAACCACGTTGACGGTGTAAGTGAAAGCATCAGAAGGACGCCGCTGCGCAGCCATGGTGTTCTTTAGTGCTTCGGCTTCGTCGGGGTCAACGGTGTCAACCACCACTACCTCAAAGCGCGGCCGCTCAGCCGGTTCAGGCTGGTCAACAACCTCCTCGTCCACCACCTCCCCGCGCGGCGCCGCAGCCGTTTCCCCCACGGAGGCGAGCGGAAGGTGGGACAAGCCGCCCAGAAGCTGGAGCGCGGCCTGGGGTTCGCCGTCGTCGATCAACTGGCGCAACTGGGCCACGGCACCGACTCCCGGTTCCGCCCAATACGGTTCCACCGACATCAGGAGGGCAAGGGTCCGGTCGATCTGGGACAGCAGACCGGACTCCTGGTGCCGGGCCGAGGCAAGCTGCCTGAGGGCGTATCCCAGGAACTCCCACGCATCGGCACGGGACCGCCAGGCCCGGCTGGGAGTGCCGATCTTGAGGGACGGGGAAGAGTTGCTCATGTGTTTCACTTTCAAACTAAAAATGGGTCTAGGACTTCAAAGCAGCGCGGATACGGCCGCGATACGCGTACCAACCGGCAACCAGCAGTGGGGCCAGGACCAGCAACGACGCCAGCACCCAGCGACCAGTCTCCGAGAACCCCATGGTGACCAGCACGAAGGCCAGGAACCCGAGCGTCAGGTAGGAGGTGAACGGCGCTCCGAACAGCCTGAACGCCGGCCGGACAACTTTGCCGCGGCGCACCCATGATTGGAGCTTGATGTGGCAGAGCATGATGGTGGCCCAACCGCCGATGATGCCCACCGCCGAGATTTCCAGCACGATCTCAAAGACCTGGGACGGGACGATGGCATTCAGTCCAACGCCCACCAAGGTGATGACGGCCGTGAGCAGGATGCCGCCGTAGGGCACGCCGGACGCGCTGATTCGCCCCGTGAACTGCGGAGCCGAGCCATTTACCGCCATGGAGCGAAGGATGCGGCCGGTGGAGTAGAGGCCTGCATTGAGGCTGGAGAGCGCTGCGGTGAGGACCACGAAGTTCATCACGGATGCGGAGATAGCTCCGGCCTGCGGATCCCCAAGATGGGAGAAGAAGGTGACAAACGGTGATTCGCCCGATTTGTAGGACGTGAAGGGAAGCAGGAGCGAAAGCAGCAGGACCGAGCCCACGTAGAAGATTCCAATGCGGATCACCACGGTGTTCACGGCTTTGGGCATCACCTTGTGCGGGTTGGCAGTTTCGCCGGCCGCGGTTCCCACAAGTTCCACGGCAGCGTAGGCAAACACCACACCGCTGATTGCCAGAAGGGGCGCAACAGCCCCGGTGGGGAACATGCCGCCGTTCTCTGCAATGACGTTGAAACCGGGGACGCCAACATCCGTCCGGCCGCCAAAGACGATGAAGCAGATGCCGACGACGAGGAATGCCACCAGTGCGCCCACTTTGATCAAGGCGAACCAGAACTCCATCTCGCCGAAGATCTTCACGGACACCAGGTTCAAGGAGAGCACCACCACTAAAGCGATGAGGGCGATCAGCCACTGCGGGATGTCATTGATGGGTGCCCAATACTGGCCCCAGAACTTCACGTAAAGGGCCACAGCGGTGACGTCCACAATGGAGGTCATGGCCCAGTTCAGGAAGTAGAGCCAGCCGGCGGTGTATGCCATTTTCTCGCCGTAGAACTCCCGGGCGTAGGAAACGAACGAGCCCGACGTAGGACGGTACAGCACCAACTCGCCCAGTGCCCGGAGGATCAGGAAGGCAAAGAATCCGCAGACGGCGTAGACCAGGATCAGGGCGGGCCCGGACCCGTTGAGGCGACCGCCGGCGCCCATGAAGAGCCCGGTACCGATCGCGCCGCCAATGGCGATCATCTGGATTTGCCGGGGCTTGAGGGTTTTCCGGTAACCGGCTTCCTCTTGGGCGAAAGCGCTGGACGTCGTTTCGGCGGCCAGGTCTGCTGGGGACGGAAGGGTTTTTGTAGACGCAGGGGTGGGTATCACTTCGGGGGTCTCCTTTGACTCCGGTGCCACCTCAGGTGGCTCAATACTCCAAAACGGCTGACTGTTCGGGCAGTTGGGCCTGAAATTGGCCGCGCTGCAGGCAGTCTTTGTGGTGTTTGGGACAGTCACCAACTCTAGGTGGACACCGTCGCCAACAAATTGGCTGGCGAACCAAATTCAGGGCCCGGCTCTTGTGCCGCGGGGACAACACTGGTGTTCTGAAGGGCCGGTAAAGTTTCTCGCTGTGCGTGCCCGCGTACATCTACCGGCGGAGCCCCTCAATGGCGAGGGAGCGTACTGCTGAAGTGAACTGATGAGGAGAGGAAGCGATAGCTTCGTTGAAAGCCCTGGAAATTGACGACGACGGCGTCGTCACCTTATTGAGCGATGTCCTTGAAGACCTGGGCGTCCACAACGCACGGTTGCTGCTGGCCCCGGCAGAGGACAACAGAAATGTTCGTGAAACCGTCATTGTTGACGCTGAAGACGACGATGCGATCCGCCCAGGGGCATTGGTCATGCTCATCGGAGCCCGGGGACGCGCAGCGCTCCCGGCCCTTCGCAGGATTGTTGCCGACCGTCCTACGGCAGTCGCGGTGAAGGGCAACGAACGCGAGTTGGAAGCCGCAGCAGAGTTACTTCGACCCACGGGCATCGGACTGGTGGCGGTCGCTCCGGGCTTGCGGTGGGACAAATTCGAAAGCATTGCCGTGGACAGAGTCCGCGAAAACGATGTCCTTGAAAACGACGGCCGCTTCAGCGATGTGCCCGGCGAAAGCGCCACGTCAGTGCATCGGGACCTGTTCGCGATAGCCCAAACAACCGCCACGCTGACCAACGGCCATGTGGTCATCGAAGATCCAGGCAATAAGGTGCTCGCCTACTCGCCGGCGTCCAATGATGTTGATGAACTCCGCAGGCTGTCCATCCTGGCGCGGCGGGGACCTGAGAAATACCAAAAGCTGCTCAAGGAATCAGGGGTTTACAAGCATCTGCAGGCTACTGAAGCGCCTGTTCATGTGGAAGCCAACGTGGACGCGGGTCTTCGGGAACGCGTAGCAATCGGTATTCATGCCGGCAGCCGTGTGATGGGGTACATCTGGTTGCAGGAAGGTGCTGAACCTTTGGCGGCCAACACGGACCGCATCATGGTGGGAGCAGCCCGCCACGCAGCGATCGAACTGGTCCGGCATCGTAACGAACAGTCCCAATCCATGCGCGAGGACCGGGTCTCAAGCCTCTTGAGCGGCACGGCACAAGTGCATTCCCAGGCCCAGTCCGCAGGGATTGATCCGTCAAAACCAGCAGCCCTGATCCTGATCTCCGCGGGCGGGTTGAGTCAGAGCGCCGCAGGCCTCCAGCTCCGGAGGGGAGAGCTCTCCAAAGTGGCATCAATTCACGCAGCCGCGTACAGGCCTGGTGCAGTGGTGGGGGCACTCGGGATGGAAACGGCCATCATCCTTCCCGACCTGGACCCGCTGAAATCCCTTCCTGCCATCAACAGGCTGGTCAACACGATCGTTCGTGACGCCACCACCCACCTTCACTTTCAAGTGCAGGCAGCCGTGGGTCCCATCGTTCCGCGTCTGGACGCCTTGCACGCCACTCTTGATCACGTGCGCAGCGTCCTCAAGGTCATGGAAGCGACGCCGACAGTACGTGTGGCCTCGTACAGCGACGTGGAAACAACGGTCCTCACCAGGGAGCTGCTGGAGCTGCTGGAATCACGGACCACCCTGCGTCATGCAGGAATCACCCGGCTGTGCAGCCGCTACCCGGAATTCGCGCTGACCCTCCTGACCTACCTGGAGTTCTTTGGCGACGTGAACCGTTGCGCCGAGGAACTGGCCGTCCACCGCAACACGATCCACTACAGGCTCCGCCGCGCCTGCGAAGTGGCGGGACTGGACTTGCAATCCGCCGATGAACGCCTGCTTGCCCACCTTCAGATCAGGCTCTGGACCTACGCCGGGACCAAGGGCTAGAAGCGTGGACATCCAAAATCTCCTCGACGACATCGTCGGGGCAGTGCAGCCGCATGTCGGCCAGGGCAACGTGGCTGACTACATCCCGCAGCTCGGAGCCGTGGATCCCCAACAATTCGGGATTTCCGTGGCAACCCGGGACGGCGAGGTCTATTCAGCCGGCGACGCCCACGTGGACTTCTCCATCCAAAGCATCTCCAAGGTTTTTGCGCTCGCCTTGGTGTTGGCTTTCGACGGCGACGGGATCTGGAAGCGCGTCTTCCGGGAGCCCTCGGGCAACCCGTTCAACTCATTGATCCAGCTGGAAAGCGAGGAAGGGATCCCCAGGAACCCCTTCATCAACGCCGGCGCGATCGTGGTGACAGACAGGCTGCTCAGCATCACGGGCAATGCCGCGCATGCCGTGAGGGATCTGATGCGGCAAGAGACCACCAAGGAAAGCATCGATACCGATCACCATGTTGCCGGTTCTGAACTGGCCAACAGTCACCGCAATGCCTCGTTGGCCCATTTCCTGGCGAGCTGCGGAAACCTGGAGAACCCGGTGGACGAAGTGCTGGACTCCTACGCGAAGCAATGTGCGCTGGCCATGACGTGTGAAGACCTGGCGCTCGCGACCCGTTTCCTTGCCGCCAACGGATTGGGAACGGACGGGACTCTTTTGCTGTCGCCGGCACAGACCAAGAGGATCAACGCAGTCATGCTTACCTGCGGAACGTACGACGCCGCGGGCGAATTCGCGTATCGCGTGGGCCTTCCCGGCAAGAGCGGCGTGGGCGGAGGGATCGTGGCAGTGGTTCCGAACAAGTGCTCCATCAGTGTGTGGAGCCCCGGCCTGGGACGGTCCGGGAATTCCGTGGCCGGCGTGGCCGCGCTGGACGAATTCACCACGCGTACTGGCTGGTCGGTCTTTTAGGCGCATTATTGAGGGATGACAGGTACCCAGCCCACCGCCGTCGAGTTCCTGGCACGGCTCCAAGCGAGGCAATCCGACGTGGAGCAGGTCAAATACCAGCGGTACTTCAAGACCGGCAAGGGCGACTACGCCGAGGGTGATTTCTTCATGGGCGTCCGCATGGGCGAGGTCTTCACGCTTGGCAAGGAATTCGCGGACATGCCCCCGGCTGAGATCGAGAAGCTCCTGGAAGAGGACATCCACGAGGCCCGCGCCGGAGCTGTGAAGATCATGGCGCTGCAAACGCAGAAAAAGAAGACCACGGAAGAGCGGCGCAAGGAACTCTACGAGCTGTACCTGCGCAGGCATGACCGCATCAACAACTGGGACCTGGTGGACTTGGGAGCCGGGCGGGTGGTGGGCGGTTGGCTCATGGATAAGCCGAGGGATCCGCTGTATGAATTGGCTCGTTCGGAGAACATGTGGGAGCGCCGGACGGCCATCGTCGCCACGTCGGCGTTCATCCGGGAAGGCCAATTGGATGACACGTTCGCCATCGCCGAGATCCTCCTTCATGACAAGGAAGACCTCATCCACAAGGCCGTAGGCGGTTGGGTCCGCGATGCCGGGCGCAGCAGTCGCGAGCGTCTGTTGGCATTCCTCGACGAACACGCAGCCACCATGCCGCGGACGGCGCTTCGTTACGCGATCGAGCACCTGGGCAAGGAACAGCGCGCCTATTACCTGACGCTTAAAGACCGTGTTTCCCCGAACTAAGCGGGGAATTATGTGACGTTGGATTACTCAGCGTTACCGGGTGTTTCCGAGCCTTTGAAGCATGTTACGGCGCCGCCCTACAGTTTTTTCATGGCAATACAGGACATTTACCCCACCGCGCTGCGGCTGCTCGGCCGCCCGGTGCTGGTGGTTGGCGGCGGCCCCGTTGCGGAGCGCCGCGCCAAGGGACTGCTCGACGCCGGTGCGAAAGTCACCGTGGTCGCTCCCGTTGCCACCGACACACTTCGGGGTCTCGCCACTTCCGGTCTCCTCACCTGGGAGCAGCGCGAGTACCGCACATCCGACCTTGACGGCGTCTGGTTCGCTCAGACCGCCACTGGCACAGCCGTTGTGGACACCCAAGTAGCTGCCGACGCCGAGGCGCAGCGCATCTGGTGCGTCAACGCCTCGGACCACGAAGCATCAGCCGCGTGGACACCCGCCGTTGCCGTGGTGGACGACGTCAAGATTGCCATCAACGCCGGGGGAGATCCGCGCCGTGCCATGGCACTTCGCAACGCTGTGGCCACTGCCCTCGAAACCGGGGACCTGCCGCTCCGCCGTCATCGCAAGCCGGGAACCGATGGCTCGCTTGGCTCTGTTGCTTTGGTAGGCGGCGGTCCTGGCGACTCGGGACTCATCACAGTCCGTGGTCGTCGCCTGCTGGGACAGGCCGACGTCGTAGTTGCTGACCGTCTTGGCCCGCGCGAGCTGCTCAAGGAGCTTGCCCCGGATGTCCGGGTGATCGAGGTCGGCAAGACGCCCGGCCACCATCCCGTGCCGCAGCTCCAGATCAACAGGATCCTTGTGGAGGAGGCCCTCAAGGGCAACCGGGTGGTCCGCCTCAAAGGCGGCGACCCGTACGTTCTTGGCCGCGGCGGCGAAGAAGCAGAGTTCTGCCGCCAGAACGGCGTCGAGGTTGAAGTGGTGTCCGGTGTGACGTCTGCGATTTCCGTTCCGGCGGCCGCGGGTATCCCCGTGACGCACCGTGGCCTGGCCAAGGGCTTCAGCGTAGTTACCGGCCACGAAGAGCTGTCCGAAGTCCCGGCACGGCCCGATCACACTGTGGTGTTGCTCATGGGGGTGGCGCAATTGCGCGATTCCGCGGCTGAGCTGGCGGGCTCGGGTCTGCCTTTGGACACACCAGTAGGTATCGTAGAGAACGGGTATTTGCCGGACCAGCGCGTCACCATCGGCACTCTGGGAACCATCGCGGACCAGGCGGAAGCCGTCGGCGTGGCCAACCCGGCGGTCATTGTGATCGGCGATGTAGTCCGTGTCAGCCCCTTTGCACCGCAGCACTTCAAGACCGCTGACTACAGCACTATTACCCCAAATCGTCCCCGCGTCCGCAGTAACTAGCCCCCGGCCCAACTAGGTAGCAGATAAGGTCGTTTTGAGCCCTCAAAACGACGTGAACTGCGACCTAGTTGGGATGACTGAACAGAAGAAGGAACACAGCCGTGTCAATTAGCACTCCCGTAGGTTCTGCGGACCGTCCGCTTCGCGTCGCCGTCATCGGCTCCGGCCCGGCCGGCGTTTACGCAGCGGACATCCTGACCAAGAGCGAGGCCGTCAAGAGCGGCGAACTCAACGTCAGCATCGACCTCTTCGACCGCTACCCGGCACCGTACGGCCTGATCCGCTACGGCGTCGCGCCGGACCACCCCCGCATCAAGGGCATCGTCAACGCCCTGCACAAGGTCCTGGACCGCGGCGACATCCGCTTCTTCGGCAACGTGGATTACGGTACGGACATCTCAATCGAAGACCTCCGTAAGCACTACGACGCTGTCATCTTCGCTACCGGCGCCATCAAGGACGCAGACCTGAACATCCCGGGCATCGAGCTCGAAGGTTCCTTCGGCGGCGCCGACTTCGTGTCCTGGTACGACGGACACCCTGACGTTCCCCGCGAATGGCCGCTGGACGCCAAGGAAATCGCTGTCCTCGGCAACGGCAACGTGGCCTTGGACGTGGCCCGCGTCCTCTCCAAGCACGCCGATGACCTCCTGGTCACCGAAATCCCGGACAACGTTTACGCCGGCCTGAAGAACTCCCCGGTCACCGATGTTCACGTCTTTGGCCGCCGTGGTCCGGCCCAGGTGAAGTTCACCCCGCTGGAACTCCGCGAACTTTCGCACTCCAAGGACGTAGACATCATCCTCTACGCCGAGGACTTCGAATTCGACGAAGAGTCCGATCGCCAGGTCCAGACGAACAACCAGACCAAGACCATGGTTGGCACGCTCACCAACTGGATCGCCGAGCAGCCCGAGGACCTCACCGAGCTCACGGCTTCCCGCCGCCTGCACCTGCACTTCCTGCACAGCCCGGTGGAAATCGTCGACTCCCCGGAAACCCCGGGCAAGGTTGCCGGCATCAAGTTCGAGCGCACCGAGCTGGACGGCACGGGAAACGCCCGCGGCACCGGCGAATTCATCGACTACCCGGTCCAGGCCGTGTACCGTTCCATCGGCTACTTCGGTTCGGCGCTGCCGGACGTCGAGTTCGACCACAAGAAGGGCGTCGTCACCAACGACGGCGGTCGTGTCCTGGACGCCGACGGCCAGCACGTGCCCGGCCTCTATGCAACGGGCTGGATCAAGCGCGGTCCCGTTGGCCTCATCGGCCACACCAAGGGCGATGCCCTCGAAACCGTCACCTACCTGTTGGAGGACCGCGAGAACCTTCCGGTCGCCGAGGTTCCCGCGGCCGACGCCGTGGTGGACCTGCTCGATGCCCGCGGCGTGAAGTTCACCAGCTGGGAAGGCTGGCTGGCCCTTGACGCACACGAGCTCGCTCTCGGCGCAGCAGCCACCGAGGCCGGCACCTCCCACGGTGTTGAGGTCAAGCGTGAGCGCATCAAGGTTGTGCCGCGCGAGGACATGGTCAACATTTCCCGTGATGGCGTGGCCGCACAGGTCTAGTACTTCCGGTTCTTTGCTGGCGGGGTCACTCAGTTCGAGTGGCCCCGCAGTGCTTTAAAGCTCGCTGACCGGCGCCCGGCGGTACCCTGAGTCATGGACGTCGTCGTCATTGAAACTCCGCAGCTGGGCGACCGCAGCTACTTGGTGCACGACGGCTCAGTTGCGTTAGTGATCGACCCCCAGCGGGACATCGACCGGGTGGAAGCTGCCGCTCGTGACGCTGGCGTCCGGATCACCCATGTTGCCGAGACACACCTTCACAACGACTACGTCACGGGCGGGCTCGTCCTGGCGGAGAAGCATGGCGCTGAATACTTGGTGAACGCCGCTGATGAAGTCTCCTTCACGCGTGTCCCTGTCAGGGACGGCCAGGTTCATCGTGTTGGCCGGCTTTCCGTTTCTATTGTTGCGACACCTGGCCACACGCACACGCATCTTTCCTATGTGGTGCGGGATGACACGCACGACGGCGGCACGGAGGCTGTGTTTTCCGGCGGCAGCTTGCTTTACGGTTCAGTTGGGAGGACGGACCTGGTCTCGCCGGGGGACACCGCGAAGCTGGCCCATGACCAGTACTCCTCGGTCCGGCGCCTGGTGGATTCGGCGAGACCCGAAGCGGCGCTCTACCCGACGCATGGCTTCGGCTCGTTCTGTTCCATCGGTCCCGCGAGCCATCAAGACACCTCGACAATCAATGAGCAAACCGCGTCAAACCACGCCCTGACAGATCCGGACGAGGACCACTTTGTCTCGCAGCTGCTAGAGAACATCACGGCCTACCCCGCGTACTACGCCCACATGAGCCCGCTGAATGCCGCTGGCCCGGACCCAGCAATCTTTGACGTCCCGGACTCCGTGGACGCCGGAGAGCTGAGCCGGCGCCTGGGAGCGGGGGAGTGGGTGGTGGATCTGCGGCATCGCGTGGCGTTCGCGGATAGCCACCTCCAGGGCAGCGTGAGTTTCGAGTACGGCCGAGGGGACAATTTCACCAGCTACCTCGGATGGGTGATCCCGTGGAACCAGCCGCTTACCTTGCTGGGCCCACTCAGCGAGGTTGAAAAGGCGATCCGTGACCTGGCGAGGATCGGTATCGACAGCCCGGATGCCGCCGTCGGGCCTGAAGCCGCGGTGCTGAACGTTGGCGCGTTGGCACCTGACCATCCGCGGGCGAGCTACCGGCACAGGGACTGGGCTGCACTTCTCACAGACAGGGAGCCTGAGGACGTGATCCTGGACGTTCGCCGCCCGGAGGAATATAAGGCCTCCCACGTGAAGGGAGCGCTCAACATTCCGGTCTACGAACTGCTCGGCAGGATCACTGAGCTGCCGGACACTAGGATCTGGGTGCACTGTGCCACGGGATATCGGGCAAGTGTGGCAGCGAGTCTCCTGGACCGGGCAGGGCGCGAGGTGGTGCTGATCAATGCGAGGTTCAGGGACGCGGTCGGGGTAGGAATCGAAACCACCTGAGGCGAGCCATCCTAAGCACGTCCCGGGCCCGCTGTCCCGTTGTTGGGCAACAACGGAACAGTGGGGCAACAACGGATAAGCGGGGCCACAACGGACTAGGGGGTGGCAACGGACTAACGAGGGGTTTTGTCTGCGCAGAAATCCAGGTTCCGGTAGACGCTCTGGACGGCGGCGTCCGGATCGTGTGCTTCCAGCGCGTCCACCAGTTCGTCATGCCCTTCGCGGGGGATGCCGTTGAAGCCTTCCTTGCGTTGCTGCCGGAGGAGGTCGTTGTGGAACACGCCGCCGAACGAAACGTACAACTGGTGGAGTAAGGGATTCCCTGAAGCCAAGGCAACGCGCTCGTGGAATTCCCAGTCGGCGCTGGCCCACGTGGGGTAGTCCTCGGCCTGCCAGGCATCGTGGCGGAGCGCGAGGAGGCGGCGCATTTCGGCCAAGTCCGCGGCGGTGGCGTGCTTCGTAGCCAGACGGGCTGCCTGAGTGTCCAGGCCGAGCCGGACCTCAACGATGTGTTCCTGAGTGTGCTCCAGGTACATGCGCTGCGCCGCGCCTGACATCTCACTATTGGCCCGCACATAGGTGCCATCCCCTCGCCGGACTTCCAGCATGCCGGAGTGGGCCAGCGCCTTGATGGCCTCGCGCAGGGTTCCCCGCGAAACACCCAAGGTGGACATGAGCTCTGGCTCGGCTGGGATTCGCTCCTGGAGCGGCCATTCACCGGACTTGATCATGTCCCGCAGCTTGGCGGTGATCTCCTCGGCAAGGGCCGGGCGATGCGAAGGGGTCAGGGTCATGCTGTCCTCGGTCCGGTCTTGGTAGCAGTGCGCTTGCTCGTCAGCAGATGGCAGGTAACCATGAGCGCTACGGCCACGATGGACAGCAGGCTCAGCGGCAGCACCCAGCCGCCGGTGGCGCTGTGGAGCAGGCCCATGCCAAACGGGCCGATTGCCGCAATCAAGTATCCCAGCGATTGGGCGATGGTGGAGAGCGCTGTGGTTTCCGCCGTCGAACGTCCGCTGCGGCTAATGATCACCAGGACCAGCGGGAAGATGCCCAAGCCGAAGCCGAACAGCACGGCGGGTACAACTGCCAACGACGTCGGCAACCAGACCATTGCGGCGATGGCCAGCAAAGTGGAGCTGCTGGCGAGATACAGTGCGGGGCGGAGCATGCGGGGACGGGAGCCGAAGGCGAGCAGGATCATGCCGGCAGCGACCGAGACCAACTGCATCACGCCAAACTGCAGCCCGCTCTCGGAGGCGCTGAGCCCTTGCGAGGTCAGGATGTAGGCGAACCAGCTCATCACGGCGTAGGCCAGGAACGCCTGGAAGGTGAAGATCGCGGTGATCAGGATGCCAAGGCGGGTACGGAGCAACGGCCACATGGACACCCGCGGCCGGTCGGTCTTGGTGGAGTTGCGGTGGGTGTGGAGGACAACCGGCAGGAATCCCAGCAGGGCCGCAACCCCAAGGATTCCCCAAGCGGCCAGTCCCATGGACGGCGAGCCGAGTTCTTGAGCCAACGGCACGCTCACGGCTGCAGCGAAGGTAGCGCCGCCGGACATGGTGAAGGTGTAAAGACCCGTCATCATGGAGGTGCGCTCCGAGTAGTGCTCGCGGATGAACGACGGCATGGCCACGTTGCACACGGCCAGGCCGGACATCGCCAGGACGGTGCCTCCGAGGAGCGCGCCCGTCACCGGAACGCCACGGACCAGCAAACCGCCTGCCAGCAGGGCCAAGGCGATGGCGATGGCCTTCTCGACGCCGACCCGGCGCGTCAGCCACGACGTTCCCATTCCCGCGACCGCAAAGCACAGCAGCGGGATGGAAGGCAGAATGGACGCGACCAAAGCGCCGTAACCCAACACCTGCTGCAGGTCGTGGAACAGGGCAGCTGCGCTGGTGATGCCCGCGCGCAGGTTCAGGCCGATGAGCACTACGGCAATAATGCCGACGACGGCGACGACGCGCGTCTTGGGGACTGCAGAGTTCGCCGCAAGCTCAGGGGAGGCCTGGGCAGGGCTCACAGTAGGGATGTTTCCGGTGCTGGGGGTCAAAGGAGTCGTCGCGGCCATATCTAAAGGTTAGACGTTTGACGTCTAATGTCTAGGGTTTTGTGGCGAAGCTCTCCGCACCAGCTTGCGGAGGCCCTAGCGGGGGTTGCGCGAGCCCAGGCGCTGGACCGCCAACGCTAACCACAGCTGTACGCGGTCCTGCGTCTGGGAAGGGTCGTAGCCCGTCAATTCGGTGATTTGAGCCAGCCGGTAGCGCACTGTATTGCGGTGCAAGGTGAGGGCCTCGGCCACGGCCGCCACTGAGCCGTTGTGGTTGAGGTAGCTCTCCAAGGTGGCCACCAGTTCGGCCCCGTGGGCTGCGTCGAATTTCCGCAACGGGGTGAGGGACTCACTGGCCATATCCGCCAACGGAACATCCTCGCTGGCAAGCAGCAGGGATGTCAGGCTCAGGCGCTCCGGCTCGTTGACCGGCAAGCCGTGCGCCACGGCGTCGCGCGCTTCAAAGTAGCTCCAGCGCAGGCCGTTCGGCTTGGTGTAGGCGCCGCCGATTCCTATGACGGCGTGGATTCCGGCTTCCTGTAAGTGATCGCTGAGGCTCTTGGCCAAAGCGGTGGCCGAGCTGCCGTCGTCGCTGATGACGGTGATCAGGTCCTTCCCGACGACGGCGCTGACGCCGGCTTCCAGCGCTTGGGGCAGCGAAATGCTGATCAGTTGTTTGTGGTGTGCAGTGGACTCTGCCACGAGCACAACGTTCTTCCGCGTGCTGTTGATGCCCACCCCCGCCAGGCGCCGCGCGGCCTCGATGCTCTCAAGGGTGCCGTGGATGACGTCGTCCAGCACCTGACCTGCCATGGCGCGCTGGGCCTGGCGCTGCTTGACCATGTTGTTGAGTTCAACGCTGATGAGGTTTTGCGCGTAACTGACGATTCCGGAGTCAACGAACGGCTGCCGCAGCCACAGCGTGCAGGCATCCCTGCGGCCGGTGGGAATCGGATACGAAGCCCAGCCATCCGCCGTCGGAGCCGGTTTCCCCGCCACGCTGTTGTAGAGCTGCGCGCTGAACTGGGTGAGCACCACATCAGTGCGGAGCATGCTCCCCAGTTGCTTGAGAAGTTCGTTCAAGCCTCCACCCGTGAGGAGCGAGCGTGCCAGGATCTGGTGTCCGGCGAGGAGTCGTTCCAAGTTGGAGTAATGATCTGCAGAATGTGATTCCGCCACGAGCTTGCCGATTGCAATGAAGGGGATCTCGTAGGGTACTTCCACCAGGGGCAAGCCCCAGCGGTTGGCTTCCGCGATGAGGGCTTCCGGAACGGACTCGTGGGTGAGGCCGATGCCAAAACCGATCCCCACGGCACCTGCGCGTTGGGCCTGGCGGACGAAGCGCCGCTGGTCGGCGGCGCTCTTGAGGCGCAGGCCGGTGGTGAGGACCAACTCTCCGCCGCTAAGGAAGCGCTGGGGATCCTCCAGTTCCGTCACGGCAACCCAGCTGATGTCCTGGTTCCATGTGGTTTCGGCGAGGCCGGCTTGGCGGAGTTTCAGGGAGGGGACAGCGACGAGCGAAGCGAGGGACATGGCCATGCTTTAAAGCGTAACCCGCCACTGGTCAAGCGCACTAAGCGGGGGGTTGTTATGTGTGCAGCTGGCTATTCCTTGGGCCCCCTCCCTGGCATAGGCTCTGATCAGCTAAACCCATGCCCAGACTCCGAAAGAGGGTTGCACACCGTGGTTCAAACCTTGCAGAACTTCATCAACGGCGAATTCGTTACGCCGGCAGGTACGGGTCTTCTGGACATCGTGAACCCCGCCAGCGGGGAAATCGTTGCCAAGTCGCCCATTTCGGTTCAGGCCGATGTGGACGCCGCCATGAGCGCGGCCAACCAGGCCTTCAAGTCTTGGAAGAAGGCCACCCCCGGCCAGCGCCAGCTGATGCTGCTCAAGCTCGCCGACGCCGTCGAGGCCAACAGCGACGAACTCGTGGAAGCCCAGCACCGCAACACCGGGCAGGTCCGTTCCCTGATCGCCTCGGAGGAAGTTGCCGCAGGTGCTGACCAGCTCCGCTTCTTCGCCGGTGCAGCACGCATCATGGAAGGCAAGTCAGCAGGCGAGTACTTCGAGGGCCACACCTCCTACGTGCGTCGCGAACCGATCGGCGTCGTAGCCCAGGTTGCTCCGTGGAACTACCCGTTCCTCATGGCCATCTGGAAGATCGGCCCCGCCCTGGCAGCAGGCAACACAATTGTCCTGAAGCCTTCGGACACCACCCCTGAGTCCACCCTTGTGTTGGCACGCCTGGCCGGCGAGATCTTCCCGGCCGGTGTCCTCAACGTTGTCCTGGGCACCGGCGAAACCGGCGCCATGATGGTTGACCACAAGGTCCCCGGCCTGGTGTCCATCACGGGCTCCGTCCGCGCGGGCATCGCCGTGGCAAGCGGCGCAGCCAAGGGCCTCAAGCGTGCCCACCTGGAACTTGGCGGCAAGGCTCCCGCGATCGTCTTCAAGGATGCCGACATCAAGAAGAGCGCCGCGGCTATCGCCGAGTTCGCCTTCTTCAACGCAGGCCAGGACTGCACGGCCATCACCCGCGTGTTGGTGGAGGACTCCGTCCACGACGACGTCGTGGCAGCAATGGTGGAGCACACCAAGACCCTGCACACGGGTTCACAGAACGACGAAGACAACTACTTCGGCCCGCTCAACAACGTGAACCACTTCAACGCCGTCACCTCCGTGGTGGAGAACCTCCCGGCGAACTGCACGATCGAAACCGGTGGCCACCGCGCAGGGGAGAAGGGCTTCTTCTTCGAGCCCACCATCATCTCCGGCGCCAAGCAGACTGACGACATCGTGCAGAAGGAAACCTTCGGCCCGGTCATCACCGTCCAGAAATTCAGCACCGAAGAAGAAGCGCTCGAGCTGGCCAACGACGTCGAATACGCCCTGGCTTCCAGCGTCTGGACCACCGACCACGGCACGGCCATGCGAATGAGCCGCGACCTGGACTTCGGTGCGGTCTGGATCAACACCCACATCCTCCTGACGGCTGAAATGCCGCACGGTGGCTTCAAGCAGTCCGGCTACGGCAAGGACCTCTCCATGTACGGCGTTGAGGACTACACGCGCATCAAGCACGTGATGTCCGCACTTGACGCGTAACGCGTTCGCGTAACCCGTACGAATATCCAAGAAAGGCAACCACCTCATGACCACCACCGCGAACGAACTCTCGTACCGCATCGAGCAGAAGCGCAACATCAACGGCGCCTTCCCCGGCCCCAAGTCGCAGGCACTGGCTGAGCGCCGCTCCGCCGTCGTTGCTGCCGGCGTCGCCTCGGGCGTTCCCGTTTACGTTGAAGACGCCGACGGCGGCATCATCCGCGACGTCGACGGCAACTCCTTCATCGACCTCGGCTCCGGCATCGCCGTGACCAGCGTCGGCGCGTCCGATCCCGCCGTCGTCGCCGCTGTCCAGGAAGCTGCTGCACACTTCACGCACACCTGCTTCATGGTGACCCCTTACGAGGGCTACGTTGCAGTTGCCGAGCAGCTCAACCGACTCACCCCGGGCGACCACGCCAAGCGCACGGTCCTGTTCAACTCCGGTGCTGAAGCCGTGGAGAACGCCGTCAAGGTTGCACGTCTCGCAACCGGCCGCGACGCCGTAGTAGCTTTCGACCACGCCTACCACGGCCGCACCAACCTGACCATGGCGCTGACTGCCAAGGCCATGCCGTACAAGACCAACTTCGGCCCGTTTGCGCCCGAGGTCTACCGCATGCCCATGAGCTACCCGTTCCGTGAAGAGAACCCGGAGATCACTGGTGCCGAGGCCGCCAAGCGCGCCATCACCATGATCGAGAAGCAGATCGGTGGCGACCAGGTTGCCGCGATCATCATCGAACCCATTCAGGGTGAAGGTGGCTTCATCGTCCCGGCCGAAGGCTTCCTCCCGGCTCTGTCCGCTTGGGCCAAGGAAAAGGGCATCGTCTTCATCGCTGACGAGGTCCAGTCCGGTTTCTGCCGCACGGGCGAATGGTTCGCCGTTGACCACGAGGGTGTTGTCCCGGACATCATCACCATGGCCAAGGGCATCGCCGGCGGCCTCCCGCTGTCCGCCATCACCGGCCGCGCAGACCTGCTCGACGCCGTCCACCCGGGCGGCCTCGGCGGCACCTACGGTGGCAACCCGGTTGCTTGCGCCGCAGCACTCGCAGCCATCGACACCATGGAACAGCACGATCTCAACGGCCGCGCACGCCACATCGAAGAGCTCGCCCTGGGCAAGCTCCGCGAACTGGCATCCGAGCTTTCCGCACGCGGGGGTTCCGTGGTTGGCGACATCCGCGGACGCGGCGCCATGCTGGCCATCGAGCTCGTACAGCCCGGTTCCAAGGAGCCTAACGCTGATCTCACCAAGGCCGTGGCTGCCGCTTGCCTCAAGGAAGGCGTCATCATCCTGACGTGTGGCACCTACGGCAACGTGATCCGCCTGCTCCCGCCGCTGGTCATCAGCGACGAACTGCTCATCGACGGCCTCGAGGTCCTCGCAGCAGCCATCAAGGCTCACGCGTAAGACTTTCTCGCTTGTTTTTGGAGGAGGGCCGGGTTTGTACCCGGCCCTCCTCCTGCGTTTAAGTGGTGCGGGGCCGAGTTCGTGGGAATGCGTCGAGTTCGCTGGAGCGTTCCGGGCGAACTCGCACCCTTCGCCGAGCCTCGCTGTTGTTCGCCAACCCCGGCTTACAACGCAGGGAGTACCGAACAACGGCAGGAATGACGGGCCTACGAGCCAGCGGCCGCCAGCCGGGCCCTCTTCTTCAGCACCGAGTTCTTCCGGGTGGTGCGAAGCATGTCGATTGTCAGCAGCACCAGCGCCAACCACACCACGCAGAAACCGATCCAGCGGGCAGTGGTCATGGTCTCGTTGAACACGGTCAGCGCCACAACGAACTGGAGCACCGGCGCGAAGTACTGCAGCAGGCCGATGGTGGTCATGGGAAGTCGGCGCGCTGAGGCGCCGAAGAACAGAAGGGGCACGGCCGTGATGACACCGGAAGCCACCAGCAGCCAGAAGTGGCCCGCGCCCAGCGTGGTAAGAGTTTCTACTCCGGTTACAGCGAGAACAACCATAGTGATGGCTGCGAACGGAGCCAGCACAACCGTCTCCACGCTGAGGCTGGTGAGTGCATCCACCTTGGGCCCGACGCGCTTCTTCACGAAGCCGTACAGCCCGAAGCTGAAGGCCAGGATCAGGGCAATCCACGGAAGCTGTCCGTAGGAGAACGTCAGGACGCCCACCGCAACGAAACCAATGCCCACAGCTGCCCACTGCAGTGGACGCAATTTTTCTTTGAGGACGAAAACGCCGAGCAAAACCGAGACCAACGGGTTGATGAAGTAGCCCAAGGACGTCTCAACGGCATGGCCCGTGGTGACCCCGAAAGTGTAGGTGAGCCAGTTGATGGCAATGAGAATTGCCGCCAGCGCCAGAGGCCCGAAAACGCTGCGATCTTTCACGGCCGCCCAGAATGTCTTCCAAGCCCTCGTGATGGTGATGAGCAGTGCACAGAAGAGCAAGGACCAAACGATCCGGTTGGCCACGATCTCGAGTGCACTGGCCGGCATCAGGACGAAGAAGTACAGCGGAAGCAGGCCCCACAGGCCGTAAGCGCCGATGCCGAACAGGATTCCCGCCGTCGACTCGCTCCGCACAGGCTTGCTGCCGGGTTTAGCGGAACCGCCGGTACCTCCACCGCCGCCCCCGACTGTCGTCGTCGTTGGCTGGTTTGAAGAGGGAGAGTTGGCAGCTATCTGTTCCGGAGTCGACACATTGTCGCCAACACCACCTGCACGCGCAATATTCCGCAATCTTCAGCAATTTCTGTGACTCCTGCCATATAGGCCGTCCGGCGTAGGGTCGACATCTAGAATTGGAATCTGCGCGCCCCAACAACGGCGTGGCTCACTGCTTCGGAAGGGTAACGGTGTCCAACTCAGCCGCAACAACCCCCAATCGTCCGCTTCGCGTCGCGATCGTTGGTGCAGGACCCGCCGGCGTGTACGCCGCGGACATCCTGACGAAATCGAACGAGGTCAAAGACGGGCATGTGGAGGTCAGCATCGATCTCTTCGAGGCATATCCGGCACCGTACGGCCTGATCCGCTACGGCGTGGCGCCGGATCACCCGCGGATCAAGGGCATCGTGAATGCGCTGCATAAGGTGTTGGACCGCGGCGATATCCGCTTCCTCGGCAACGTGACTTACGGCAAGGACCTTACTCTCCACGACTTCCGGGCGTTTTACGACGCCGTGATCTTCTCCACGGGTGCCATTAAAGACGCCGACTTGAGGATCCCCGGCGTCGAGCTGGAGGGCTCCTTCGGTGGGGCAGACTTCGTTTCCTGGTATGACGGACACCCCGACGTTCCCCGGGACTGGCCCTTGGATGCCAAGGAAATCGCCGTGATCGGCAACGGCAACGTGGCACTGGATGTGGCCCGCATGCTGGTCAAGCATCCCGAGGAACTCCTGGTCACGGAGATCCCGGACAACGTCTACGCGGGGCTCAAGAAGTCGCCGGTCACCGACGTTCACGTCTTCGGCCGCCGTGGCCCCGCCCAGGTGAAGTTCACGCCGTTGGAGTTGCGGGAGTTGTCCCACTGCAAGGACGTGGACATCGTCCTGTACCCGGAGGACTTCGAGTTCGATGAAGCTTCGGATGAAGCCATCAAGACGAACAACCAGATCAAGACCATGGTCAACACCATGACCAACTGGCTGGTGGAGGAGCATGCAGAATCGGAGCAGCCATCGTCGCGACGCCTGCATCTGCACTTCCTGCACAGCCCGGTGGAGATCCTCGACTCGCCCGAAACGCCCGGCAAGGTCTCAGGCATCAAGTTCGAGCGCATGCAGTTGGACGGAACCGGCAACGTCAAGGGCACCGGCGAGTTCATCGAATACCCCGTTCAGTCCGTCTACCGCGCCATCGGCTACCACGGTTCCCCCTTGGAGGAACTTGAGTACGATGCCCGCCGCGGCGTCATACCGAACGACGGCGGTCGCGTCCTCGACGCCGACGGCGAGCCCGTCCCGGGCATCTACGCCACAGGCTGGATCAAACGCGGACCAGTGGGATTGATCGGGCACACAAAAGGTGATGCCTTGGAGACCATCGGCTTCCTCCTCGAGGACAGGCTCAACCTCCCCCCGGCAGAAAACCCGGATCCCCAAGCCATCATCGACCTCCTTGAGGAACGCGGCGTCGAATACACCACGTGGGAGGGCTGGAACAGGCTTGATGCCCACGAAGCCGCCCTGGGTGCTGAGTGGTCCGCCGGCGAAGGTAACGGTGTGGTCCGCGAGCGCATCAAGGTTGTGCCACGCGAGGAAATGATCCGGATCTCCCGCGGCTGACATTCTCCCGTCCCCGAACTAGACTTCTCGGTACCGTCCCGCCCACCACATGTGCAGCGCACTGTCAGTGCGGACTACCAGGGAGTTCGATGAGGAATCCAGTCCATCCGCCGGTTCCAGGCAGCGATGCCGCGGAGCTGTTGCAGAAGCGTGCCCTGACGGGCCACGAGCGTCTGGACTCTTTGCGTCTCGGGATGCCTGAGGACATCGTGGGATTGCGCCGTCTGGTGCGTGAGTCCTGGCAACGTTCGGCGAGCTTGCAGGCCAACCCGGACGTCGCCGAGGCGCCGCTCGCAATGGACCGCGATGAGCTTGAGGAGTACCGCAGGCAGCACCCCTTGGCGACGATCATGCCCGTGATCAAGAAGCTTTTGGTTCAGCCCAGCCATGACAGCGGGCTGCTGGTGGCAGTGGGCGACGACGTCGGCCGGCTCTTGTGGGTGGAGGGGGATCCGGTGATGCAGCGCCGGGCCGAGGGCATGATGTTCGTGGCCGGCGCGGACTGGTCCGAGGCCTCCGTGGGGACCAGTGCGCCCGGAACTGCGCTTGCCTTGGACCGCAGCATCCAGATTTCGGGGGCGGAACACTTCAAGCGATCGGTCCATCCTTGGAGCTGTACGGCGGTTCCCTTTCACGACCCCGACTCCGGCGCTGTACTGGGTGTGGTGGATATCACGGGCACGGAAACAGCAGTCGCCGCGCATACCCTTTCGTTGGTTGAGGCTACCGTTGCCGCCGCTCAGGCGCAGCTCCGCATTGAACGACTGACGCTCGCCGCCGCCGTCAAGGACAAACCTCGACGCCGAAGCGCGTCTACCGCCCCGGGCCACGCGCTCTACCGCAACAGCCTCCAGCTGTTGGGCCGTGACCAAGCGCTGCTCAGCATCGACGGACGGACGGTTTCCCTGTCTGCCCGGCACAGCGAGATCCTTGCAATCCTGAGCAGCCACCCCGGCGGACTCAGTGCTGAAGACCTGTGCACCCAGCTGTATCCCGGGGATGGCTCTGGCGTGACGCTTCGGGCGGAGATGGTGCGGCTCCGCAAAGTCATCCAGGAACTCAGCCCGGAGGCAGTCCCCGAATCCCGCCCTTACCGTTTGCCGGTTGAATTGCTTCCCGACTCCGGCCAGGTCCTCAGTTGCCTGCAGCGAGGCGCCCACCGCATCGCCCTGGAAATCTACAAAGGTGGGCTCTTGCCACGCTCGGAGGCACCCGGCGTCGTGCAGTTGCGCGAACGGGTCTCGCACCTGTTGCGCGAGGCGCTGCTTAGCGACGGGAGCGTCGATTCGCTCCTGAAGTACGCTGAGCTGCCCGAGGCGAAGTACGACGTCGACCTCCGCCTTGCCGTCCTGAAGCTGCTGCCGCCGCGCTCACCCAAGCGGGCCGCCGTGGTGGCTGACCTTGAGCGGATCGAAAGGGAACTCAAAGAGTGAGCTGACTCACATGGTTGCAACGTAGCTGCAACCTCCCCGCTCCTAGGCTCGGATCAACGGCGACAGCCACCGTGATTCGCAGCAAAGGAGCTAGCAATGACCGTTTATGCACAGCCAGGTGCCGAGGGTTCGAAGGTCACTTTCAAGGACCGCTACGAAAACTGGATCGGCGGCGAATGGGTTGCCCCGGTCAAGGGCGCCTACTTCGAGAACATCACCCCCGTCACGGGCAAGGCCTTCTGCGAAGTTGCCCGCGGCACCTCCGAGGACATCGAGCTGGCGTTGGACGCCGCCCACAAGGTCGCACCCTCCTGGGGCAAGACGTCCGCCACGGAACGCGCAGCCATCCTGAACAATATTGCCGACCGCATCGACGAGAACGTGGAGCTCCTCGCGGTGGCGGAAACCTGGGACAACGGCAAGCCCGTCCGCGAAACCCTGAACGCCGACATCCCGTTGGCAGCGGACCACTTCCGCTACTTCGCCTCCGCCGTCCGTGCGCAGGAAGGCCACCTCTCCCAGCTGGATGAGGACACCACCGCCTACCACTTCAAAGAGCCGCTGGGCGTTGTCGGCCAAATCATCCCCTGGAACTTCCCCATCCTCATGGCAGTGTGGAAACTGGCACCGGCACTCGCAGCAGGCAACGCCGTGGTGCTCAAGCCCGCAGAGCAGACCCCCACGTCCATCCTGGTCCTCATGGAACTCATCGGCGACCTCCTGCCGGCAGGTGTGGTGAACGTCGTCAACGGCTTCGGTGTTGAGGCTGGAAAGCCTCTGGCTTCAAGCTCCCGGATCCGTAAGATCGCCTTCACGGGTGAAACCACCACCGGCCGCCTTATCAGCCAGTACGCGTCCAACAACCTCATTCCCGTCACCCTGGAACTGGGTGGCAAGAGCCCGAACATCTTCTTCGATGACGTCGCCGCGCAGAACGATGCTTTCTACGACAAGGCCCAGGAAGGCTTCACGCTCTTTGCCTTCAACCAGGGCGAGGTCTGCACCTGCCCGTCCCGCGCACTGGTCCAGGAGGGCATCTACGACTCCTTCATGACGGACGTCGTTGCCCGGACCAACAAGATCATCCAAGGCAACCCGCTGGATACCGACACCCAAGTTGGCGCCCAGGCCTCGAACGACCAGCTCGAGAAGATCCTGTCCTACATCGACATTGGAAAGCAGGAGGGCGCCAAGCTGCTCACCGGCGGCGCCAGGGCAGAGCTGTCCGGCGAGCTGGCCGGCGGCTACTACGTCCAGCCCACCATTTTCGAAGGCCACAACCGGATGCGGATCTTCCAGGAAGAGATCTTCGGCCCGGTAGTGTCCGTCACCAAGTTCAGCGACTACAACGACGCCATCGGAATCGCCAACGACACCCTCTACGGGCTGGGCGCCGGTGTCTGGTCACGCAACGGAAATGTCGCCTACCGCGCAGGCCGGGAAATCCAGGCTGGCCGCGTGTGGGTCAACAACTACCACGCCTACCCGGCAGGGGCCGCCTTCGGTGGCTACAAGTCCTCAGGTATTGGCCGTGAGAACCACGCCATGATGCTGGACCACTACCAGCAGACCAAGAACCTCCTGGTCAGCTACAACGAGAACAAGCTCGGCTTCTTCTAAACCCGTCCTGTTCATCGATCAAAGGAGATCGTCAATGTCCACAACCATGCAAGCTGCAGTAGTTACGGAATTCGGAACCGACCTTACGGTCAAGGAGGTGGAACGCCCGACGCCGGGTCCCGGCCAGGCGCTGGTCCGCCTCATCACCTCGGGAGTTTGCCATACCGACCTCCACGCCGCCGAAGGCGACTGGCCGGTCAAGCCGACACCACCCTTTATCCCAGGCCATGAAGGCGTGGGTGAAGTGGTGGCCCTGGGCGAGGGCGTCACGGACGTTGCCGTCGGCGAACTCGTAGGAAACGCGTGGCTGTGGTCGGCCTGCGGGGACTGCCAGTACTGCCGCACCGGATGGGAAACCCTGTGCGAGTCCCAACAGAACGGTGGTTATAGCGTGGACGGCTCGTTCGGCGAGTACATGCTGGTGGACACGCGCTTTGCTGCCCGCATCCCGGAAGGCTCGGACCCGGTGGAAGTCGCGCCGGTTCTGTGTGCCGGGGTCACGGTCTACAAGGGCCTGAAGATGACCGAGGCCAAGCCCGGTCAATGGGTCACCATCTCCGGCATCGGGGGACTGGGGCACATCGCCGTCCAGTATGCGGTGGCTATGGGGCTCCGCGTCGCGGCAGTAGATATTGCCGATGACAAGTTGGCGCTGGCCCGGGAGCACGGCGCCGAGCTAACGGTCAACGCACTGCATGAAGATCCGGCGGAGGTCATCCAGCGTGAAACGGGCGGCTGCCACGGTGTCTTGGTGACCGCGGTCCACCCCTCGGCTTTCGGCCAGGCGATCGGCATGGCACGTCGAGGCGGAACCATCGTGTTCAATGGTTTGCCGCCGGGAGATTTCCCGGCGCCGATCTTCGAGATCGTCCTCAAGGGCCTCACGGTCCGCGGCTCGATCGTGGGAACACGGCAGGACCTCGAGGAAGCACTGGAGTTCTACGCCCAAGGGAAGATCAAGCCAACGGTCTCCACCCGGGAACTCTCCGAAGTCAACGCGGTCCTTGACGAAATGAAACACGCAAAGATCGACGGCCGAGTGGTCCTGAAGTTCTGATGCACAACGCCAGCTTGGAAGCCGCGGTGACGCTGCCCGGGGAGGATTTCTCCCGGGTGGCGCTCACCGCGGCGTCCGTGGAACTCCTCCGCAAACTCTGGGACCAGCACGGGCCACTCATGTTCCATCAGTCGGGTGGTTGCTGCGACGGTTCTGCACCCATGTGCTATCCCGCGGGGGAGTTCCTGACCGGCGACTCCGATGTCCTACTGGGCCGCTTCGATATCGGGGGCGGAGGAGAGCCGCAGCCCTTGGAGTTTTGGATGTCCAAAGAGCAGTTCAACTACTGGTCCCATACCCACCTCACAGTCGATGTGGTCCCTGGCCGTGGCAGTGGATTCTCAGTGGAATCACCCGAGGGCAAACGTTTCCTGATCCGTTCCACGCTCATGGACTGGGATGTTCCAAGCGTTTAGGGACCCTTAGCTGGTGTGACGGGGGCTACGTGCCTCCGTCACACCAGCCACATCCGTCACTGGGTTTCGTGGTTCGTCTCACTATCTGGGATAAATATGGTCGTCCAAGGGCCGGACACTATTCTTGATGAGTCCTATACCACTCCCATCCAGAATGTGGCATTTTCATGAACATTTTCAGGACCAAGTCGATCGAGCAGTCGATCGCCGATGCCGACGAGCCCGGGCGAAAGCTGAAGCGAAGCCTCAGCACCTGGGACTTGATGATCATGGGCGTCGCCGTTGCTGTCGGCGCCGGGATCTTCTCAGTGGGCGCCAAGGCTGCCGCAAACTTTGCCGGCCCTGCCGTCACCATCTCCTTCGCCATCGCCGCTGTCACATGTGCTTTGGCCATCATGTGCTACGCCGAGTTCGCCACAGCGATCCCCGTGGCAGGCTCCGCCTACGTGTTCACGTACGCCACCATGGGCGAAGTCCTCGCGTGGATCATTGGCTGGAACCTCATCCTTGAACTCTTCACCGCCGCAGCCGTGATCGCAAAGTACTGGGGCATTTATCTCAGTACGGTCTTCGGCCTGATGGGCGTGGAAATGCCCCCGTCAATCCAGGTGGCTGGCGTTGATCTCTACTGGGGTGCCTTCCTCATCGTCGCAATCTTCACCGTCCTGCTGGTGCTGGGGACAAAGCTGTCCGCCCGCGTTGGCAACGTCTTCACGCTCATCAAGATCGCCGTGGTGCTGTTCGTGATCGTTGTTGGCTTCAGCTACGTGAAGTTCTCCAACTACACACCCTTCGTTCCCGCCTCTGAGCCCACCGATTCCGGTGTTGCCGACGTCATGAAGCAGTCCTTCTTCGGCTTCCTCACTGGCGCTGCTCCGGCCCAGTACGGAACACTCGGCGTCTTCGCCGGCGCAGCCCTGGTGTTCTTCGCCTTCATCGGCTTTGACGTGGTGGCAACCTCCGCAGAAGAGGTCAAGAACCCGCAGAAGACCCTGCCCCGCGGTATCTTCGGTGGCCTTGCAGTGGTCACGCTGCTCTACATCCTGGTCTCCCTCGCACTGACCGGCATGGTGTCCTACACGCAGTTGGCCGAGGTGAAGAACCCCACGTTGACCACAGCTTTCGAGGCCGTGGGCAACACTGACGCTGCCAAGATCATCGCATTCGGTTCCCTGGTGGGCCTGACCACGGTGATCATGGTGCTGCTCATGGGCCTGTCCCGCGTGGTCCTGGCCATGAGCCGCGATGGCCTCCTGCCCCGCTCGCTGTCCAAGACCAGCGAAAAGCGCTCGACGCCGGCCCGGCTCCAGATCATCTGTGGTGCGGCCGTAGCCCTGGTTGCTGGCGTAACCAAGGTGGACCTGCTCGAGGAAATGATCAACATTGGAACGCTGTCCGCGTTCGTGATGGTGAGCTTGGGCATCCTGGTGTTGCGCAAGAAGCGCCCGGACCTCAAACCCGCTTTCCGGGTCCCGTTCGGCAAGGTCCTTCCGTGGGTATCCGCAGTGCTCTGCTTCTACCTCATGACCAACCTGGCCGTGGAAACCTGGATCTTCTTCGCGATCTGGCTGGTCATCGGCATGATCATTTACTTCGCCTACGGCCAGCGGCACTCACGGCTTAACGAGAAGTTCGCCGCAGCCAAGGCCTCCGTGAACGGTGCTCCCGAAAACCCCAAGGCCAAGGGTGACGAGGACGAAGATACCTTCACCAAGGTTTAGACCAATGTGAGCAGCTTGTCAGACAGCTGAGCGATATTGAAGTATGGAACGCCCGGAGACCATCGGTTTCCGGGCGTTCCTGCGTTACGGCGCCGCATGCTCACCGACCCAATCCACCAGTGGCCTCAGCTCTTCCCAGCGGGCGGCGATCTCTTCCTGGGCTGTGGGAGTGCGTAACCAGTCCGGCTGACCCACCTCAACGCTCGCTGACAAGGACTTGTGCTTGAGCAACTCAGCGCGTGGATGGTCTTTGTCGAAACCCCGTGGAACGGTCTTGAGTTTTTCGCCCTCAATCGCGAAGCCTGCCGCTGCCACCGCATCGACGATTTCCGCTAGCTCCAATCCACTGTCGGGAGCATCCACTGCTGCCCGGAAACGCGCCAGTTGGGCAGGCGTGTGGGAGTGGTACCCGCCGCCGATCAGCAGACCATCGGCACTGATCTGCAGGTAGTAGCCGACACCCTCCTGGCTGGCAGCGAAGGCGCCTTGGGCTGTCTTATACGGTGACTTGTCCTGCGAGAACCTGATGTCCCGGTTTGGCCGGAAGATCTTAGCCGGCCCGAACTGCGGCTCCAGCTCCGAAAGGAGAGCTGTCAGCGGTCCCTTCACCTCGGCGTCGTACGTTGCCTTATGCTCCAGCCACCATTCTCGGTTGTTGTTCTCTTCAAGCTCGGCGTAGAAACGGAATGCGGCAGTAGGGATGGCTTCGAATGTGCTCATAGAAGGATCCTAGGGACGCTGATGCCGGCCCAGCCATAGCCAACGAATGCTATGTGGAAAACAAAAGGAACACCCCGCCGCGGAGAAGATCCGCAACGGGGTGTTCCTGAAATGCAGTAGAGCAGAAACGCTTAGAGCTTGTTGGCTGCTTCGGCGTCGGACTCGGTCTGGCCTGCACCGAGGTTGGCGCGGAGCTTGGCGCCGAGCTCGGAGTCAACGTTGGTCCAGTACTGGATGGCGCGTTCCTTGATGTCGGCGTGCTTCACGCCGCCGACGGCACCGGTGATGGTGTCCAGGAGGCGGGCCTTTGCGGCGTCATCGTAGACCTCGCGGTACAAGGTACCGGCCTGGCCGAAGTCGTCGTCCTCAGCGTGCAGGGTGTGGGCGGAGAGGGTGAGCTCGCCGTCGTTCTCCCAGCCACCGGCAGGGGAAGTGGGCTCAACAGCAGCCGGGCCACCCACCGAGTTCGGCGCGTATACCGGGGTGGAGGGGGAGTTGAACAGGAAACGACCCTGTCCGTCCTGGCTGTAGTTGTTGACCTGGTTCTTGGGCTGGTTCACCGGGATCTGTGCGTGGTTGGTGCCCACGCGGTAGCGGTGTGCGTCTGCGTAGGAGAAGATGCGGGCCTGCAGCATCTTGTCCGGGGAAGCGGCAATGCCCGGTACGAAGTTCGACGGCGCGAAGGTGGCCTGCTCGATCTGCGCGAAGTAGTTCTCCGGGTTCTTGTTCAGCTCCATGGTGCCCACGTGGATCAGCGGGTAGTCAGAGTGCGGCCAAACCTTGGTGAGGTCGAACGGGTTGAAGCGGTACGTCTTGGCATCCTCGTAAGGCATGACCTGGACGTGCAGTTCCCAGGAGGGGAAGTTGCCGTCGGCAATGTTCTCCTGGAGGTCGCGGATGTAGAAGTCCGCGTCCGAACCGGCAAGCTGTTCAGCCTGGTCGCCGGTGATGGTCTTGACGCCCTGGTTGGACTTGAAGTGGTACTTGACCCAGAAACGCTCGCCGGCGGCGTTGATCCACTGGTAGGTGTGCGAGCCGTAGCCCTGCATTTCACGCCAGGAAGCCGGGAGGCCACGATCGCCCATGAGCCAGGTGACCTGGTGTGCGGACTCGGGGGAGAGGGTCCAGAAGTCCCACTGCATGTCAGCGTCGCGCAGGTGGCTGCCCGGGAGGCGCTTCTGGGAGTGGATGAAGTCCGGGAACTTGATGCCGTCGCGGATGAAGAAGACGGGAGTGTTGTTGCCAACGAGGTCGTAGTTGCCCTCGGAGGTGTAGAACTTCACGGCGAAACCGCGGGGGTCGCGCCAGGTGTCGGGAGAACCGTTCTCGCCTGCAACGGAGGAGAAACGGATCAGCATGTCCGTCTCGACGCCCGGCTGCAGGAAGGCTGCCTTGGTGTAAGCCGAAACGTCCGAGGTGGTCTTGAACGTACCGAATGCACCGCCACCCTTGGCGTGCACTACACGCTCCGGGACCCGCTCGCGGTTGAACTGTGCAAGCTTTTCCACCAGGTAGTGGTCGGTGAGGATGATGGCACCGTCAGCGCCGACGGACTTCGAGTGCGCGTCGGAGGTAACGGGGGCACCTGACTGAGTTGTTGAAATGGCAGTCATTGTTCTCCTTTTTCTTATTTCTGAGTTACGGAAGTTACGGGAAGCTGTTGTTTGGACTGGCAGTCCTGGCAGATGCCTTGATAAAGGACGTCTGCGATCTGGATGGTCATGGGCTTGGAATTCTCATCCCAGTGCGGGGTGAGGCACGGTGCGTGTCCCACAGCGCAATCCACGTCCTCCACCTTGCCGCAGCTGATACAGACGGCGTGATGGTGGTTGTCACCCACGCGGGTTTCGTACAGCGCCGGGGAGTGCGGGGGTTCAAAGCGGCGCAGCATCTGCAGGTCCGTGAGGTCGCTGAGCACTACGTAAACGGACTGCGCCGTCAGTTCAGGAAGCTCTTTGCGGGCAGCGGCAAGAATGCCTTCTGCCGGAGAATGCGGATGGTGCTGGACTGCGGCAAGCACGGCCAGCCGCTGTTTGGTCACACGCCGGCCGTGGGCATGCAGGGCGGCGGCCCATTCTGCTTGCTCGGCTGTGTGATCTGTCATGCATTCATTGAAGCACTTATTTTGATCAGTTCACAATAAGGCAAGGCTAACTTCTGGTGAACGGAGCAGATCCACCATGGGATTCACGTCTTCAGCGGCGGATCGACCCAGCGCATGGACCCGCAGTGGGCTGCCTGGTCTCTCGGATTCCAAGGCCAGGCAACTGAATCCGCTGAGGCCTCCGGTTAGGGGAAGAGCGCTCAAGGTCGCAGCCATCGCCAGCAATTCCGCCGGCTGGATGTCGCGAACGTTCGCCACAGCCCGGACAGGCTCGATCACCGTATGGCGAGGTCCCGTTTCCACTGCCCGCACCAGCGATCCAGGGTCAGAAAAGGGCTCCACTTCAAAAGAGCGCTCGACGGCGGCGCCCGACTCGGGTCCGGAACTCACGGAGTTAGGTCGGCTCAGCCGCAGCGCCTCACGAACCGCCGCGTCGGTAGTTGCCAGGTTGTGCTCAGGCTCCCCGACCCGATGGTGGGCGGGCAACGAAAGCTGAGCACCCGGCGTCGTGGCTTCTCCGTCCCAACGCCCGAAGAGGTGGAAGGTGGGGGTTGAAGACTCGGCCACGGGCTCGCCTATGGCGGACCCGAGCGGGTGCCAGCGGTGGGCGAACATCACCGCGAAGCGGGTTGCCCCCAGTACGTCATGGAGTGCGGCGCGTACCAGGTTGTGGCAGAACAGCCAGTCGGACGCTGAAGCCTGCGCGAATTCGGTGGACGGATCGGACAGCCTGATTAAGATGTGCCCGGCCGTGAGGGGATGGCGCGGCCGGGCGATTTCCCAAAACCCCGAACGGTACAGCAATCGTCGTTCCAAACCCATCTCAACTCCTTCCCCGGGGTGAGCCTACCAAGCACCTCCTGCAGCCGGGGAGGGTTGCGGGAGGTTGCTGTGATGCTCGTTAGGGTAGAACGGTGGCGAAACTACTGGCAGACATCACTCCCCTGAAGGAGAGTCCCGCTTTTCGGCGGCTCTGGCTGGGGGCCTCAGTAGCTGCCATCGGCACCCAGTTGACCTTGGTGGCTGTCAGCCTGGAGGTCTATCGGCTCACGCAGGAGAGCTTCTACGTGGGCCTCCTGGGAATCTTTGCGCTGGTTCCGTTGGTCATCGCCGGGCTCTACGGCGGCTCAGTTTCGGACGCCTACGATCGCCGCAAAGTTGCCCTCATTGCCTCCCTTGTCCTCTGGGCAACCACGGCCGGATTGGCTCTGCAGGCGTGGCTGGAGATGGGCAACATCTGGCTCCTTTATGCACTGGTGGCCATCCAAAGCGGCGCCCAAGGGATCAATGGTCCCGCCCGCAGCGCGATCATCCCGCTCCTGGTCCGCAAGGATCTGCTTCCGGCTGCCAACGCCCTGAGCATGCTGACGTTCGGCCTGTCCATGACCGCCGGGCCACTCCTGGCAGGCGTGCTCGTGGCCACCATCGGCTTCGGTTGGACCTACACCATCGATGTCATCAGCTTCACTTTCGCACTGTGGGGGCTCTTTAAACTCCCGCCCCTCCCGCCGTCCAAGGATGCCGTACGGCCCGGGCTGCGCTCCGTAGTGGAGGGCTTCCGGTTCCTCGGCACGCGACCCAACGTCCGTATGACCTTCATCATCGACCTCATTGCCATGATCTGCGCCCAGCCCCGCGCACTGATGCCGGCCATTGGTGCGGTGATGATCGGCGGAGGCGAAACCACGGTTGGCGTGCTGCTTGCCTCGACGGCCGTGGGCGCTTTCCTGGCCGGGTTGTTCTCCGGGCCCTTGGGGCGGGTACGCAAGCAGGGCAGCGCCGTGGTGTGGTCGGTGATTGGTTGGGGTGCGTCCATTGCCGGCTTCGGTCTGGTGGTGCTGCTGGCCGGGGACGCCGGCCGCGACGGTGTCACGCTCTGGCTGATCCCGGCAGCCTTCTGTTGCGCCCTTGCCGGAATCTCGGACTCGGTCAGCGCCGTTTTCCGCACTACCATCCTCCAAGCAGCCACCCCGGACCATATGCGGGGGCGACTCCAGGGTGTGTTCATCGTGGTGGTGGCCGGAGGTCCCCGGGTAGGGGACATGCTGGCCGGCGGTGTCACGCAGTTCCTGAGCGAAGGCGGAGTGTTGCTGCTGGGCGGGCTCCTCTGCATCCTTGTTGCATGGTTCGCTTCGCGCATGCAACCGGGATTCGTCGCGTACGACGCCAAGCATCCGGTGCCCTGACGATGCCGGTCAACGTGGCCTGCCACCCTGCCAGCCACCCTGCCGGGCACGTGCCAACGTAGGCTGACAACGGAACACGACGAGCGGCGTCGGCGTTAATCCGTACAGAACCCGTGCAAAGCCGAGGAAAGCGATAAGAACAACCGTGCATAAACACAACAATGGACTCAAGACCGCGGCGCTCTTCGGTGTGCTGTGGGCGGTGTTGTTGGGTTTGGGCGCCATCATCGCGGCCGGGACGCGCAGCACCACGCCCATCTGGATCATGGCAGTGATTGGTGTGGCCACCACGGCCTACGGGTATTGGAACAGCGACAAGATCGCCATCCGTTCCATGGCCGCCTACCCCGTCACCGAGGCTCAAGCGCCGCAGCTCTACCAGATTGTTCGAGAGCTGTCCGCTCGTGCCAACAAGCCCATGCCGCGGATCTACCTCTCGCCCACCATGACGCCCAACGCCTTCGCCACCGGACGGAATCCCAAGAATGCTGCCGTGTGCTGCACCGAAGGGATCCTCCACCTGCTCGACGCCCGCGAGCTCAGGGGAGTACTGGGGCATGAGCTGATGCACGTGTACAACCGCGACATCCTCACCTCGTCGGTTGCTGCTGCCGTGGCCGGAGTCATTACCTCCGTGGGCCAGATGTTGCTGATCTTCGGCAGCGGGGACCGGCGCAACGCCAACCCGCTGGCAACCATTGCGATGGCCCTCTTGGCGCCCTTCGCGGCGTCGCTGATTCAGATGGCTATCTCCCGTACCCGTGAGTTCGACGCCGATGAGGACGGTGCGGAACTGACGGGCGATCCCTTGGCGCTTGCCTCAGCCCTGCGAAAGATCGAGTCCGGCGTCAGCCAATTGCCGCTCCCGCAGGACCAACGATTGGTCAATGCCTCACACCTGATGATCGCCAACCCGTTCCGTGGCGGCGGCATGCGGCGCATGTTCTCCACGCACCCGCCAATGAAGGAACGGATCAGCCGACTGGAGCGGATGGCCGGGCGCCCGCTCTCCTAGGCACTTCAGGCACCCCGGGCTTAGCACGTTGGGTGCCCGCTGTTCCGTGGTTGCTCAACAACGGAACAGCGGGCCAGCAACGTGTCAGCGGATGCTAGCTGCGGAAGTTTACGAACTGCAGGTCAGCCTCTTCGAACTTCTTGAGGATGTTCATGGTCTCCTGCAGGTCATCACGGGACTTGGAGGTGACGCGGAGTTCGTCGCCCTGGATCTGGGACTTCACCGACTTCGGGGCTTCATCGCGGATGATCTTGTTGATCTTCTTGGCGATGTCCTGGGCAATGCCCTCCTTGATGGTGCACTCCAGGCGGAATTCCTTACCGGAGGGGAAAGGCTCACCCTGATCCAGGGACTTCAGGGAAATGCCGCGCTTGATGAGCTTGGACTGGAAGACGTCCAGAACAGCCAGGACGCGGTCCTCGGAATTGGCCTTCATGAGGATCTTTTCGCCACTGAAATCAATCTCAGCGCCGACGCCCTTGAAGTCGTATCGCTGTGCGATTTCCTTTTGGGACTGGTTGAGCGCGTTGGCGACCTCTTGCTTGTCTACCTTGCTTACGACGTCGAATGTGGATTCGCCTGCCATGACTCTCCTTAGGTTGGGGGCCCTGTGAGGGCGGGTTGGTCTGGCATCCAGCCTAGTACGGAAGGCGTGGGTTGGGGCCGTGGAGTTGTTTCACAGTTCGCTCACAGCACATGCAGGGTTGGAACAGAGGCTCCTGGTTGAGAGTTGTACCTGTTGGAAGAACGCATCCACGGAGGATCAGCATGAGCAGCAAGGCCGTCCAGTCCATCAGCAAATCCGCATCTGCAGCAGCAGGCTCCATTGGCACGGCTGCAGTCGCCGCGGCGAGTGCCGTAGCTGCCGCGGCCGTGGCAGCGTCGATCGTCCTGAGCCCCGTTCCCGACGCGGCTTCCCGGATGGACGGAGTCCACGCTGATTTGCTGCGCGCCGTGCAGCTCAACCAGATCACCGCCGAGCAGGCCGAAAAGTTCGAGGCCAAACTGGCCGGCCGGATCCTCGGGGAAGCCTGAAATCCCGCGAAATCCCGGGTGTCTGCGCCCGATTAGATTCTTCGCAGAAAGTTCTGTAAGGTTGTCTCTGCCTTCGGTTACCGGATCTAAAAGAAACGGTCTCCGGAAGTGATCTTCTTTTGAAGTTCGGCAGATTACCCGAGCGGCCAAAGGGGGCTGACTGTAAATCAGCTGGCAACGCCTACGGGGGTTCGAATCCCTCATCTGCCACCCAAGGAAAATCCCCGGAACCACTGGTTCCGGGGATTTTTCGTTTCCCGGAAAACTTTCCTGCCGGGCGAATCCCTCTTGCCGGGGGATCCCGCAGTTGTTTGCACGGCTCACCGTTGCGCGGCGGGGGATTCGAACCAGCGCGGGACTCGGGGAGCCGCGGGCTCGGCCGTGCCGCTACCACCCAGTTTGAACAGGCAAGCCGAGGGGCACGCGCAAACAAGGGCTTGTCACGTCATCTGTGTACGCAAAGTGGGTGGCGACAGCACTTGCCGGGGTCGGTCAGCGGCGCTCACTCGCTTGCCGGAGCTCCGCGATCTCCATCCGCAGGGCCGCGATTTCCGTCACCAGATCGGCCATCTCGGCGCGGACGGGTTCCTCGGCCGCGGTGGCCTTGGCTTCCGCTGCCGCTGCTACACCCTCGGCGTTCTCCTCGATTCGTTGCAGGAGCCAGGAAGCGATGGAAGCTGTCACGATACCCAGAACGGCGATTCCGCTCATCATGAGGGCTGCAGCGACGATCCTGCCGATGGTCGTCACCGGGTAGAGGTCGCCGTAGCCCACGGTGGTGATGGTGGTGATGGCCCACCACGCAGCATCCCCGAAGGTGACGATCTTGGCATCCGGGGCGTTCTGTTCAACATCCAGCACGGCCAGTGCTCCGATGAGGATAAGCATCGCGGCTGCTCCTGCTACGTACGTGGCGACGCGTCCGCGCAAGGTTTCACCGACGGTGCGTTGCAGGACGGAGAGCAACGTGACCAGCCGCAGCAACCGGAGTGGCCGGAAGAACGGGAGTACCACGATCAGGAGTTCGTGCAGGTTCCACAGGAACCAGCGCATCCGGTCTTCGGCAAGCCAAAGATTGATGAAGTAGTCCAGGGCGAAAATTCCCCACGTGATCCAGAGGACAATCTCGAAAGGTATTGCCTCGGCGCCGCTGATGCGACCGATGACCTGCCACGCGTAGGCCGTGAGGAAAATCAGTGCCGTGGCCATGAGGGGCCATTCAACGAGGTCCCTGTATCGCGCTTGAGTCATACGGGAATACTAGCCACAGCGGAAGTGCTCAACAGCTTCAAGCAGCCGGTGTCTCCAGCCAGTAGCCGTCCAAGTGGTGAATCAGTTGACGGCCCAAGCCGCCCTTGAGCTGGATCCACAGCGTGCTGCGGTCATTGGTCATGCCATCGATGGTTCCCTCGATGCGGTTGCCGCGCGCATCCTGGAGGACCACGTCCTGGTGGCGGGAGAGTTCCGGCCAAACGTCGCCTTGCGGACTGGCGGTTTGCAGCGTGCTCAAAGGTCCCCCTTATGTGTTCGGTCAATATGAGTTTCAGATATTGTGCACGTCTTTCGTGAACCGGCGGTAAACGTTAGTGCAATCGTTGTACATAAACGGGCTTTGGGCTAAGAGCCGGGTCCACAATTCGGTCCGCATATTCCTTCCGAAGTTACCGGCGGGTAACATTGAGCTATGCACCTGCTTCTTCGTACCCTCATGCTGCTGTTCACGTCGTCCAAGCGTTCGCCGCTCGGTGTCTGGGAAGAATCATCGCTGCCTTTGCGGGTTCTGCCCACTGACATAGACATCGCGATGCACGTCAATAACGGCATGTATTTCTCGCTGATGGACCTTGGCCGTTTCGACCTCATGGTCCGCAGCGGCATCTGGACAAGAATGCGCAAGCGGGGTTGGAGCCCGGTGGCGGCCGGTGAGACTATCGCCTTCCGCAAATCGTTGCAGCTCTGGCAGCAATACACCATCGAAACCCGCATCATCGGGCTGGACACCAAGGCCATCTACTTCGAACAACGCATGGTGGTGGACGGTGAAATCTATGCACGGGCACACATCGCCACCCGTCTGGTCAACAAGGGTAAGCCAGTCACGCAGGAAGAAATCATCGCCGAGTTCGGAGCGCCGCCGGCTGACCTGGAACTGCCCGAGTGGATCCACGAGTGGCGCGAAAACAATGCACTTCCCGGAGCGCGTCGTCCCGCCCCGCACGTGTGGAGCTAAACCCCCACGTCGCGTTGCTGCAGCGCCACTGCTCCGAGGATGATCAGGGCTGCGGAGATGCCATACAGTCCCGCGGCAGCTCCCCAATCGGCCCCGTTTGCCACAGGGGAGTTGCCGTACGCCCAGTGATAGGGCGAAAGGTTCAGCAACCATTCGACGTCGGGACTTTGCCGCCCCACTGCGTTGAACACATATCCGAGGACGGCCACTGCGGCGCCCGCCGCGATCCCGTACACCTTCCGGCCACTCAGCGCTCCGGCGCACAGCGCAGCTGTCCCGCTGAGCAGCGCCAGGGCGGCGAACAGCAGCACCGCCCCGGCGAGATGTCCGACGTCGATGCCCAGTTGCGAGGGTCCGTTGAGCCCCAGCACCAGCAGGAAGACGAGCATCGAGAGCAGCGCGATACGAACCACGATGGCCAGGGCGCGCTCCAGGACGACCTGCACCCGGGTGACACTGTGAGCGAGTGTGAGTTCCAGCAATCCGGATTCCTCGTCGCCGCCCACGGCCGCGGCGCCCCAGCCCACTGAAGCCATGGACATCAGCAGGAACCCGATCAGCCCGAACATGGTGGCCTGGGTGTAGCCGGGGCCTGACGCAATCTGATCGTAATTCAGGGCTTTGGTCATTTCAGGGGGAAGCGCGTTGATCAGGTCCTGCATCTGAGCACTGCCCCCGATCGAGGGATACAGCGGCAGGTAGAGCATGCACGCCGCCGACAAGCCCAGTGCCCATGCCAACGTTGAACGCCACGAGTCAGTCAGGGCCTTGGTGAACAACGGGAGAACCCTAGGCACGGCGTGCTCCTTCCCCGCGGCGGCCGGCACTATGACCATTCCCGGAAGCCGGGTCATTCCCGGAAGCCGGGCCATTCCCCGCGGCCAGGCCATTCCCCGCGGCTTGGCCCGTCCCCACAGACTGGCCCGTGTAGAGGGTCAATACGGCTTCCTCCAGATCGGGTTCCTCAAGGACCAGATCCGTCAGGTTCAGCCTGGCCAACTCCTGGACCAAGGGCTGGACGTGCCCGGAGAGCGTTGCTGTAGCCTCAACTGCTCCGGCGGCGTGACCGTCGGCCTTGAGCTCCCGTACTGCTACGTTGGCGAGGCCGGGAACCCTGGCCAGCAGCGCGCCGACGTCGTCCGGTTCCGTTCCGGTGCTACGGAACCGAAGCTGCCGGACGGCTGCCGTCCTGAGCGCCTCCACGGTGGAAACGGTGACGATTTCGCCATCGCGGAGGATAGCGACGGCGTCGGCGGCCTGCTGTACTTCGCTGAGGACGTGCGAGCTAAGGAAGACCGTGGCGCCGTCATCCACAACCTCACGAACCATTGCATGGAAGACCTGCTGAACCAAAGGATCCAGGCCGCTGGTGGGTTCGTCGAGTACCAGGAGCTCCGGTTTGTGCATGAAGGCTTGCAGCAGTCCGAGCTTCTGTTTGTTGCCTTTGGAGAGCTTCCGGGTTTGGCGATCGAGGTCAAGGTTCAGCCGCTCGGCGAGTTCGTTGACGTGCCGTTGCTCAACGGGTCCGCTGATGGCTGCGAAGTGCTCCAGCATGCGGCGGCCCGTGGTCCTGTTTTCCAAATGCAGTTCGCCGGGAAGGTATCCGATCCTGCGGCGAAGGGCAGTGCCTGCCTGTCGCGGGTCCTGTCCCAGCACCGAGATGGACCCCGCGCTGGGCCTGATGATGTCCAGAAGGCAGCGCATGGTGGTGGTCTTGCCCGCTCCGTTCGGCCCGATGACGCCGAACACCGTCCCGGGTTTTACCGTGAAGTCGAGCCCATGGAGGACTTCCCGGGCTCCGAATTTCTTGCGTAAACCCTCGACGACGATTGCCTGGGTCACAGTGCATGCTCCCTTCCGGCGCTGGCGTTGTCTTGCTGCAAGGCGTCGCGGGCCTCGAACTCATCAAATCCTCTGCATCGAACGCATGTTGCACACACTAAGTAGCTGTTCAACCAGGATCAAGAGGCTGCCAAAAACGCGTGGTTCGGCGTTTATTCCCGGTGACGCGGGAAGCGAACAGGGCCCGCCTCCACGGGACTTCGCGCGCAGGGTCGCGTACCGTGGAACCATGGCTACAGTTGACATCACTGGAGAACAGTTCGCATCGACCATCGAGGACAATGACATTGTCCTGGTGGATTTCTGGGCGGCCTGGTGCGCCCCGTGCCGTCAGTTCGCCCCCACGTACGGGGCAGCTTCAGAGAAGCACACTGACGTCGTGTTCGCGAAGGTAGACACCGAGGCTGAGCAGCAGCTCGCCGCCGAAGCCGGGATCACATCAATCCCCACGCTCATGGCATTCCGTGAAAAGGTCCTCGTCTTCTCGCAGCCGGGTGCCCTCAACGGCCCGCAGTTGGAGCAGGTCATCGAGGCCGTGAAGGGCCTGGACATGGAAGAGGTCCATGCCCACGTTGCCAAGGCGCGTGCCGAGGCTCAGGAAAACTAAGACTCTCCGGCGGCTCGAAACATCGAGCTCGCCGGAACGCATCGAGGTCGCCGGAAAATTCCGGCGACCTCGATGCGTTTAAGGCGTCCTCGCAGTCTTGCAGCGATTTCGCCGGCCTGAAGCAGGTAGAGTCTAGAGCCGTTCCAGCTTGGCCGGCTCGGCGAGCAGTGCGCTGAGGGACTCGTTCAGGTCCTGGACGGCGATGCCCTTGGAGTGCTTCTCCAGAAGCTCCTCGGATTCCCAGCGCTCAGTGAGGACAAGCTTCTCTTCGGTGGCCTCGGTCAGTTCGTAGCGGATGCAGCCGGGTTCGTTGACGACCTCATCGATCGCGATTTCCAAAGCGAGCTTCACGCGGAAGAATTCGCCTTCGTTGGGGATGAACGTGGCCTGCAGGTCAATGGGTTCACTCATGGCTCCAACCCTACCGGCAGGACACGGCGCCGCTGGAGGCGGTTACGGTTCTGTTGCGCGCCGTCCCTTGGTAGCGTTCCGTCATGTTGTCCTACACCGCCGGAGACACTGACGTCCCGCTGCTCGAAGAGACCATTGGCGCCAATTTTGAGCGCATCGCGACCCGGTTTCCGCTGCGGGACGCGCTCATCGAAGCGGCTGCGGTGCCGGGCGGTGACGCCCGCCGCTGGAGCTACCAAAAGCTTAACGACGACGTCGATCGCCTCGCCCGCGCCCTGCTCGCCATGGGCCTGGCAAAGGGCGAGCGGATCGGTATCTGGAGTCCCAACTGCGCCGAGTGGACCATTCTTCAGTACGCCACCGCCAAGATCGGTGCGGTCCTGGTCAACGTCAACCCGGCTTACCGGAGCCACGAGCTGGAGTTCGTGGTGAAGCAGAATGGCATGCGAATGCTGGTGGCTGCGCCAACGGATAAGAACAGCGACTACGTGGGCATGGCCAGGGATGCGGCCCGCAACTGTCCTGATCTCCGGGAGGTCGTCTTCCTTCCGGGAGAGCAGGAACTGGGACTCACTGTGGGCGTCCCGGAAGCCAACCACGAACTCACATACGCTCAACTCCTGACCCGGGCAGACGGCGTCGGGCTTTCAGCGCTTCGGGATCGCATGGACAACCTTGACCCACACGATCCCATCAACCTGCAATACACCTCGGGCACCACGGGATTCCCCAAGGGTGCCACCTTGACGCACCACAACATCCTCAACAACGGGCACTCGATCGGCCGGCTCCTGAACTACACCGAGCACGATCGCGTGGTGATCCCCGTGCCGTTCTACCACTGCTTCGGCATGGTGATCGGGAACTTGAATGCGCTGAGCTTTGGGGCTGCAACCATCATTCCGGGCCGTGGTTTCAACCCATCGGCGGCGTTGGAAGCAGTTCAGGACTTCGGCGGGACGTCCCTCTACGGTGTGCCCACAATGTTTATTGCCGAGCTCGCATTGGAGGATTTCAACTCCTATGACCTCTCCACGCTGCGTACCGGAGTCATGGCCGGTTCCCTGTGTCCCATAGAGGTGATGCGCCGGGTCATTGATGAGATGCACATGGTAGATGTTGCCATCTGCTACGGCATGACCGAGACCTCGCCAGTGTCCACCATGACCCGGGCGGGGGACACCTTGGAGCAGCGGACCAGCACGGTGGGCAGGACCATGCCGCACCTTGAAAGCCGCATTGTCGATCCGGGATCGGGTGAAGTGGTGGAGCGCGGGGTCATCGGTGAACTCTGCACGCGAGGTTACTCGGTGATGCAGGGCTACTGGGGCCAACCCGAAAAAACGACGGAAGCAATCGACGCTGAGGGCTGGATACACACCGGCGACCTCGCCCGCATGGATGAGAACGGTTACGTGGTGATCGAGGGCCGCATCAAGGACATGGTGATCCGCGGTGGAGAGAACATCTACCCGCGCGAGATCGAGGAATTCCTCTACCTCCACCCGTCCATTCAGGACGTGCAGGTCATCGGAGTTCCCGACCAAAAGTACGGAGAAGAGCTCATGGCTTGCATCATCCTCAAGCCCGGGGCTGAGGCGCTGACCGCCGAGGACATGGCCGAGTACTGTCGCGGGAAGCTGGCCCACTACAAAATCCCGCGCTACATAGACGTCCGCGAGTCCTTCCCCATGACGGTTTCCGGCAAGGTTCGGAAGGTGGACATGCGGCAGGAAGCAGTCTCCCGCCTGCACCTGTAGGTGACAGGGCCGGCAGCTAGTTGGTATTCCGGCTGATCGTCCGGATTCCCACTACAAGTCCGACGGCGGCCGTCACCACAGCGGCCACGAGACCCCACATCGTGTCCATGCCAATGCGTCCGGCAAACAACTCCCGTTCGGCATTGACCAGGTAAGTCAGGGGATTGAACAGGCTGGCCACTTTCATCCACCCAGGTCCGGCCTCGATGGGCAACATGATGCCGGAGAGGATCATGAGGGGGAACAGCAGGGTTTGCTGCACGCCCCAGAAGATCCATTCCTTGTTCTGCGACACCAAGGCAAGTGCATAGGACAACGCGCCGAGCCCGATCCCGAAGATGCCCAGGATGACCAAGCCCAGCACCACATGCAAAGGATAGAAAACGAAACCAAAGGGAATGCAGACCACTGAGATCAGCAGACCCTGCAACACCAGGGGAGCCCACTCCTTCAACGCCCGGCCAATCATGAGCGAAGACCGGGAGAGCGGCGTGGCCAAGATCCGTTCGTAGGAGCCGGTCATGAGTTCGTACTGCAGGTTTGACCCTGTCATGGAGGTGCCGAACAATGCGATCATCACCACGACTCCGGGAAGGAACCATTGCAGTGTGGACTGGCCGCCGAAGGCCGGGGCACCAACAGCTGAGCCGAGTAGGGGCCCGAACAACCCCAGGAAAACCAGGGGTTGGATGAGGGAGAAAATCAGCGAGAACGGATCCCGCAGAGGCAGCAGCATTTCCCGCCAGAAAACGAACCACGTGTCGGTGACTACGCTTCGCGGACCGCGTTTTTGGAGAGTCATACCCGGGGCGACGGCTTGTTCAATCATCAGACTTCAGCTCCTTCCCGCAGGCTGCGGCCGGTCAGTTCCAGGAAAACGTCGTCCAGCGTCGGAGGTTTCAGTTCGAGTGACTGGGCGGGAGCGCCGGCGTCGTGCATTTCCTTCAGCAACCCCGGTGCCAGTTGGGCACCCTGTGCCAGCCGAAGGCGGAAGCGGACCACGCCGTCGTAGGCGTTTTCCTCCATGTCGCCTTCGGCGGCGGCGCGGCCCAGCAGACCCCGCACCTCGGATGCGGAACCGGCGGCAACTTCTACGGCGAGGAGGTCCCCGGCGAGATTCGCTTTGAGCCGTGAAGCGGTGTCGTCGGCGATGATGGTCCCGTGGTCGATCACGATGACGCGCTCGGACATGGAATCGGCCTCATCCATGTAATGGGTGGTCAGCACAATGGTGGTCCCGTGCTCCTCGCGCATCCTCATGATGTGCTCCCAGAGGTTGGCGCGGTTCTGGGGGTCCATTCCGGTGGACGGCTCATCGAGGAACAGCAGGCCAGGGGAGTGCATCAACCCGAGAGCCACGTCCATGCGGCGGCGTTGCCCGCCGGAAAGTTTGATCACGTTGCGCTTGGCGAGGTCGCTGAGGTCCAGGGATGCCATGAGGGTTTCGGCACGGGCTTTCGCGTCTGTGGTGTTCATGCCGTAGAAGCGGCCTTGCATGATCAGCTCGTCGATCACGCGGTAGCTGTGCCCGCCGCCATTGCCTTGGCCGATGTAGCCAATCCGGGCACGCACCCCCGCCGGGTCCTTGGCCACATCAACGCCCGCCACCGTTGCCGACCCGGACGTGGGTTTCAACAGGGTGGTGAGCATCCGCAGGGTTGTGGACTTGCCAGCGCCGTTCGGGCCAAGGAAGGCGACAAGTTCGCCGGGGGCGACGTCGATGTCTACCCCCTTCACGGCCTCGACCGTCTCCTTCTTCACGGTGAAGGTCTTAGTGAGCTTGTTGGTGTGGATCACGGTCACTCCAGGGATGGCAGGTGATGGCTCCTAGGCGCCACGCTATACCCGTGTATGAAGGCCGTCCATGCTCTTGCGGACAGCTCCCGTCCGCAATCCAAACTCAGTGCCCGCGGTGGTCCTGCACCGTCATCCGCGGCCCGAAAGCGGGCTTGCGAAAGCCACTCAAATACAGCATCCGCACCAGTCGCTGCCGTTGTCCGCGCCAGGGTTCCAGCAGCTCGAGCATGCCGGCGTCGTCGGTCTTTCGACCTGTCAGGGCGTACCCCACGTAAGCGGCCAGATGGTAGTCGCCCACGGAAATCGAGTCCGGGCAGCCGTGGGTGCGTTGAACCACTTCGGCTGCCGTCCAGATGCCGATGCCCGGAATAGTCTGCAGCTTGGCGGCGGCCCGCGTTGAGCTCAGGTCCGCCAACCGTTCAAGCGCGACGGCGGACTGCAGCGCCCGCATCACGGTGGCCGAGCGCTGTGGTCCAACTCCGGCCTTGTGCCACTCCCACGAGGGGATGGCCAGCCACTGCCTGGCGGTAGGCGGGACCAGGAGTCCAGCGGGGGCCTTGCCGGGCGCGGGTGTTCCGTAGCGATACATCAGGTACCGGTAGCCGTGCCTTGCCTCCAAAGTAGTGACCTTTTGCTCCAGGATGCTGGGCACCAGGGAGTCAACCATCCGCCCGGTGGAGGGCAGCCGCAGGGCCAGGTTCCGGCGTCGTGATTCCGTGACCAACCGCGGGAGCGTGGCATGGAAGGCGGGCTCATCGAATGCAGACCAATCGTCATCGGCGCCGAGCAACCGCGGCACTCCTGCGATGGCGTCGTCCGCTCCGGGTCCCCAGGCTTGGGCATCCACGAAGGAATCGACTCCGAAGGCACCCCCCGAAAGCCTCAAGGTGACCGGCCCCGAAGCAGTGGTGAAGGCCATCCAAAAACCGTTGGAGTGAGCTGCGAAAGATGGATCCGCGTTGCCCCGCATGAGCGGAAACATGGTCTGGTCCAAGCGGAAGGAACCGCCTGGATGCCACCGGCCGGCCGCATCTGCCGCGGCCGCAACAACGGGCGGGGCTTCTGCGATGGTCATGTTTTCATGGTCCCACGCCCGGCTGACAATCTGCATCCGGGGGCCCCTTACGGTGGCAACCGCCCGCCGCTAGACTCCCTGATGTGGCGTGGGTGGGCCGCGCCATATCCGAGGAACAAATCCCAGGAACAAGGAGCGCGAACCATGGTTGGAGTGGTGCATTTCGAGATCCCCGCGGACAACAATGAGCGGGCCAACAGTTTTTACCAGAGTGCGTTCGGCTGGAACCTGAGTCCCATGCAGGGGATGGACTACACGATCGCCATCACAGCGCCTTCCGACGAACAGACCGGCACGCCAACGGAGCCGGGAGCCATCAACGGAGCCCTGTTCCCGCGCACGGATAATCTGAAGACCCCCATCCTCACCATCGATGTGGACGATATTGATGCCGCACTGGGACAGATTGAGTCGGCAGGTGGCAGTGTGGTCCAAGCCAAGGACGCCGTACCCACCATGGGCTGGTACGCCTACTTCAAGGACACTGAGGGCAACGTCCTGGGCGTCTGGCAGAACGACACCTCTGCCGGCACCTAGCGAACGGGCTGGGTCAATCCCATAGCGACCAGGCGGTAACTTTGTACCTATGAAGTACGCCCAGTCCGTGTTGGACCTCATCGGCAATACGCCCCTCATCAAGCTCAACCACGTCACCGAGGGCATCAAAGCCACCATCCTGGTGAAGCTCGAATACATCAATCCCGGCGGATCCATCAAGGACCGGATCGCCGTGAAGATGATCGAAGATGCGGAAAAGGACGGCCGGCTCAAGCCGGGCGGAACCATCGTTGAACCGACGTCGGGCAACACCGGAGTGGGGCTGGCGCTTGTGGCCCAGCAAAAGGGCTACAAGTGCATTTTCGTGGTGCCGGACAAAGTGGGCGAGGACAAGCGCGCCGTGCTTCAGGCGTACGGCGCCGAAGTTGTGGTGACGCCTACCGCCGTCGCACCTGACAGCCCCCAGAGCTACTACGGCGTCTCGGACCGCCTGGTCAAGGAGATCCCGGGCGCCTTCAAGCCGGACCAGTTCTCCAACCCCGCCGCTCCCGGCAGCCACTTCGAGTCCACGGGCCCGGAAATCTGGCAGGACACAGACGGGCGGGTCACGCACGTAGTCATCGGCGCCGGAACCGGCGGCACCATCACCGGCACAGGTCGCTACCTCAAGCAAGTCTCGGCGGACCGTGCCGAGTCCGACGGCGGCCCGGTCAAGGTCATCGGCGCGGATCCGGAAGGCTCGGTCTACTCAGGCGGAACCGGCCGGCCCTACTTCGTGGAAGGCGTGGGCGAGGACATGTGGCCCGGCAACTACGATCCCGCCGTCCCGGACCACGTCATCGCTGTATCCGACGCCGACTCCTTCTCCATGACCCGCCGCCTTGCCCGGGAAGAGGGCCTCTTGGTGGGCGGCTCGTCCGGCATGGCCGTGGTCGCGGCGCTCCAGGCTGCCAAGGACCTGGACGAGTCCGCCGTTGTAGTGGTGATCCTCCCGGATTCCGGCCGCGGCTACCTTGCCAAGATTTTCAACGACCAATGGATGCGTTCCTACGGCTTCCTCTCCGGCGGCGAAGAAGCTTCCGTGGGCGAGGTGCTCAAGTCCAAGACGGGCGAGATGCCGGACCTGGTCCACATCCACCCGAATGAAACCGTCCGCGACGTCATCAACATCATGAACGAGTTCGGCGTCTCCCACATCCCGGTGCTCTCGCAGGAACCACCGGTGGTGATGGGCGAGGTCATGGGTGCCGTGGACGAGCGCAGCCTCACCAGCAAGTTGTTCCGTGGGGAAGCGAAGCTGACGGACATGATCTCCGAACACATGGGGGAACGGCTCCCCGTGATTGGCTCGCTGGAAACCATTTCCGCCGCGCGTGAGCTGCTGTCGGACGTCGATACCGTGATGGTGACATTCGTTGGCGCCCCGGTGGGCATCCTGACGCGCCATGACCTTTTGGCGTACCTCAGCAATTAAGCGCCGCCCTGATCCAACCCTTCAAACCCAGAGGAGCTTCCATGTCTGCCAGCAACAACGCCGGGTTCAACACACGCGCCGTCCACGCCGGACAGGCCTTCGAACCGGTGACCGGTGCTGTGGTGCCCCCGCTGCACTTCAGCTCCACGTACGCCCAAGACGGCATCGGCAACCTGCGCTCAGGTTATGAATACGGCCGCGGCGGCAACCCCACCCGCGACGCACTCCAGGAGCAGCTTGCCGCGCTTGAAGGTGGAACCGCTGCGTTTTCCTTCGGCTCCGGCCTTGCAGCCGAGGACTCCCTGATCCGCGCGCTCGCCCGGCCAGGCGATCACATTGTCCTGGGCAACGACGCCTACGGTGGAACCTACCGCCTGATTAACCGCGTGCTGGGTGATTGGGGCATCGGCAACACGCCCGTGGACATGTCCGACCTCGACGCCGTAGCCGCTGCGGTTGCGGCCAACAAGACGCGCATGGTGTGGGTGGAGACGCCGTCCAACCCGATGATGAAGATCACGGACATCGAGGCACTCGCCGCCGTAGCTCACGACGCCGGGGCCCTCCTGGTGGTGGACAACACCTTCGCGTCCCCCTACTTGCAGACCCCGCTGGCCTTGGGTGCCGATGTGGTGGTCCACTCCACCACCAAGTACATCGGCGGCCACTCCGACGTTGTGGGCGGTGCCATTGTGGTCAAGGACGCTGAGCTTGCCGAGAAGATCGGTTTCATCCAGTTCGCCGTTGGTGCAGTGTCCGGCCCGATGGACGCCTTCCTGACCACCCGCGGCTTGAAGACCCTTGGCGTTCGCATGGACCGCCACAGCGAGAACGGCCAAGCCGTGGCTGAATGGCTGCTCCAACGTCCCGAGGTGGAGGCCGTGCTCTACCCGGGCCTCCCGGACCACCCCGGACACGAGCTCGCTGCCAAGCAGATGAAGAAGTTCGGCGGCATGGTCTCCGTACAGTTCAAGGGTGGCGAAGCGGCTGCACGCACGGTTGCCGAATCCACTTCGGTGTTCACCCTTGCGGAATCCCTGGGCGGCATCGAGTCCCTCATGAACTACCCGTCGGAAATGACCCACGCCTCCGTGAAGGGCACCGAGTTGGCTGTCCCCGTCAATCTCCTGCGCCTCTCGTGCGGCATCGAAGAAGCCGAGGACCTGATCGCCGACCTTGAGCAGGCCTTCGCCAAAATCAGTTAGGCCCCCAAATCCGGCTCTTGTTCGCACTCCTCACCGTTCTACGGTGGGGGTTGACGAACAAGAGCCGGATTAGTTGTTGCTGGTGCTATTCGTCTAGCCGGAGATTCCCTCGCGGCCGTCTTCCTCACGGCCCGTCAGGCGGCGGTGGAACGTGGTGTCTTCGGCAGAAGTGACTTCAAGGTCGTACCAGCCGTTCAGGGTCTCCCAACCGATCTTCTTAATGTGTCCCGGCTTGAGCTTCACGGTTTCGACGCCGTCCGCATACTGCACCGACTTCAACCCCAGGGTTACCGTTGCGGTGCCATTGTTGCGCAGCTCCAATTCAACGTCCTTCTTGCCGCGGCGACCGGTGACGGTGACATCGACGCCGGACGCCGCGCCCGCCGTCGTGCCCTTCAGTTCGTACTGGTACCGGTTGGGCCCGGTGACGACGACGTCGAAGGTGCCGGAAGCGACAGGGAGGTCCACGTTCTGCTGACCGAGGACGTCCACATGCCGGGGTTCGGTGACTTCGCCTGCTGAGCCGGACCCTACATAGTCGTACACTGCGAAGTGGGTTGAACTGGTGCCTGCGTTAGCTAGCGTCAGGGCGAGCCTTCCGGGCTGCACCGCTGCCGAAACACGCGGCCTGTAGGGGAGCGGACGGGCCGGCCGACTGCCCGTTTCCTGGATGGGCGCTACTTGGACGGCCGGGGGATTCGGGCGCCAGCGGCTGATTTTGGCAGGAACAGCGTCAGGGTGCTCAAGTTTAGGCGGCGTGCCGGGGGAGGCGAAGTTGAAGACGCCTGTCAGGTCACCGCAGACTTCACGGCGCCACGGGGAGATGTTCGGTTCCTCTACACCGGTCCAGCGCTCCAAGAAGCGGAGCACCGAGGTGTGGTCGAAGACTTCCGAGCTGACGTAACCGCCCACAGTCCACGGTGAAACAACGGTCATGGGCACCCGGGGGCCAAGACCGATGGGCCGTGCTGTGGTCCACTCAGTGGACTCGCCTGATGCTGGTCGCGGCTGTACCGGCGGCGGGACGTGGTCGAAGTAGCCATCGTTCTCGTCAAAGTTGAGGAAGATGGCAGTGCTGTCCCAGGTGTCAGGGTTGCTGGCCACAGTGTCCAGGAGGCGGTAGACGAAGTTGGCACTGCCCACCGGCGTGGAAGCGCCAGGGTGCTCGGAGTCGGCGGCGGACGGTACCAACCAGCTGACCTTCGGCAGCGTGCCGGCGGAGATGTCTGCGCCGAGGCGGTCCAGGAGAGTGTCGGGACGTCCTCGCCACATGGCTTTGTCGAACAGGGACCGCTCAGCGTCGGTGAGGGCAGCGCGGCCCTGCTCAAGTTGGGCGAGGAGGCGGTCCTGCTCGGCTGCGGACTTCCCGGCGAGGTGGTCGTAGAACTCTTCGGTGGTCCTGAGGTTTCCCTCCACGGATGCCAGCATTTTGCGGCCGATTGCCTTGAACGTTTGGAAGTACTCCACAGCGTTGTCGGTGAAGTTATCCCAGTCCTGGTAGATCTGCCACGACACACCAGAGTTCTCCAGGCGCTCGGGGTAGGTGGTCCAGTCATAACCGCCGTGATCGTAGCCGTAGGCCGCATTGGTTACGGCACGCTTGGTGCTGCCGGGCTCATTGCCCGTGGTGCCGCTCCAGAGGTAGTTGCGGTTGGGATTGGTGGAACCGTTGACGGAGCAGTGGTAGGCATCGCAGATGGTGAAAGTGTCCGCGAGTTCGTATTGCAGCGGGATGTCCTGGCGCTCGTAGAAGGTCATGGTGGAGGCACTCTTGGCGGGAATCCATTTGTCACACCAGCCGTTGTTCCACGCCGTCGTGGTCCCGTTGAATGAGTGGTCCAGATCGCCCAGGTACTGGATGTCGGAACCCGGCCGGCCAGCTAATTCCGCGGCCTTGCGTAGGGAGAACGGCAGGACAGTTTCGCCGGTGGCCCGGGGCTGCTCGAACATGGATTTGCCATTGGGCAAGCGGGTCACGGACTTGTCGCTGTATCCGCGGACGCCCCGCAGCGAGCCGAAGTAGTGATCGAAAGATCGGTTCTCCTGCATCAGGACAATCACGTGCTTGATGGACTGCAAGTTTCCGGGGAGGACCGGCCTGGCCATGGCAGCCTGCACGGACGGAGGCAGTAGGGAGCCCGCAGCAGCAAGCGCCGTCGCTGCAGCTGCCGTGCCGAGGAAGCCGCGACGGGAAAGTCCGCCGGTTCCGTTGGTTGAACGATTCACCGTATCAGGGGTTTTCGAGGACATTCAGGGGTGCCTTTCGTGGTCGGAGTCGACTGGGCCAGCGTAGGCATGGAGTGTGAACCGATGATGAAACTGCGGCAAACCGGCGGGGTGTGTCGTGCGTAGCGGCTCGCATCCGTTGGCAACCTAGCTTTCTTTAGGGAAGTCAGCTAGTTTTGTGCGCATGCCTCTTCGTTCCGACTGGTCTGCACGCACGTGCAGCCTCGCCCGTGGCCTCGATGTCCTGGGCGATCCTTGGGGGAGCCTGGTCCTCCGCGAAATCTTCTTCGGCAACGGACGTTTCGACGCCATCAAGCAACGCCTCGAGGTAGCAGACAATGTCCTCAGCAAACGCCTGGGATGGCTCCTCGACGCCGGGCTGCTCACCCAGCGCCCCTACCAAGACGGCGCGCGCACACGGCAGGAATACGTCCTCACCCCCAAAGGCGAGGACGCACTTCCAGTGCTTAACGCCATCATCATCTGGGCGGAGAAGCACCTGGACGCTCCCAACGAGGTGTCCCATATGAAGGTCATCCACACTGACTGCGGGCAAGCCACGTTGTCAGCGGACACGTGCACCAACTGCGGGGCCCGGCTGACCGCAGCTAACACCAGCTGGCATAGCCTCAAACGCAGTGACCACCCTCTGCCACTCGCCACCGCTCCCACCACAGCTTCCCCTGAAACGGAGATCCCCGCATGACCGCTCCCGACGTCACAGGGGCCCCGCCCGAAAATTCCGGGACACCTGCCGGCAAGACCGGCAACGGCAAGACTCCTGCCGGCAAGCCCCGCCGTCTCCACCCCGCCTGGATCGTGGCCGCAGTTGCCTTCCTGGCGCTGGTTGGAGCCGCAGGCTTCCGTGCGGCGCCCGGGGTGCTCATGGTCCCGTTGCAGGATGAGTTCGGCTGGTCCACCACGGTCCTCTCCTTGGCCGTCAGCATCAACCTGGTCTTGTTCGGCTTGACGGCCCCGTTCGCTGCGGCCCTCATGGAACGCTTCGGCATCCGGAAGGTCACCTCGCTGGCGCTGTGCCTCATCGGGCTCGGCTCAGCATTGACCGTCTTCGTGAACCAGTCCTGGCAGATCCTGCTCACGTGGGGACTGCTGATTGGCTTGGGCACCGGTTCCATGGCCCTGGTTTTCGCTGCGACCATCGCCAACACCTGGTTCGCCAAGAGCCGTGGCCTGGTCATTGGCATCCTGACCGCAGGAAGTGCCGCCGGACAGTTGGTGTTCCTGCCGTTCATCGCCGCGCTGGCCCAGAACCCGGGCTGGCGTGGCGCATCCTTGCTCATCGCTGCGGGTGCGCTCGCAGTCGTCCCGCTGGTCCTGCGCTGGCTGCGGAACTCGCCCGCCGACGTCGGGGTCTTGCCGTACGGCGCAGAGGAGCCTGACGCCGGCAAACCGGGGGCTGAGGAGCCTGACGCTCAAGCCGCCGACGCCGGGTCAGCCGCAACGCTCCCGAGCAAGCCCGCCGCCGTGGTCGCGTCGCCGGGCGCGGGGGATTCCCCCAATGCGGCGATCCGTGCCCTGCAGGTCCTCAAGCGTGCAGCTAAAGTCCGCACGTTCTGGGCCCTGGCTGCGGGTTTCGCGATTTGTGGTGCCACCACCAATGGCCTTATCGGCACGCACTTCATTCCATCGGCCCACGATCACGGGATGCCCGAAACCACGGCGGCAGGTTTGTTGGCCGTCGTCGGAATCTTCGACATCGTTGGGACCATCGCGTCCGGTTGGCTGACGGATCGCTTCAACCCCAAAGTGCTGCTGGCCGTGTACTACCAGTTCAGGGGGATCGGGCTGCTGGTGCTGCCGCTGTTGCTGGGCTCGTCCGTGGAGCCGAGCATGATCATCTTCGTGGTGGTCTACGGGCTCGACTGGGTTGCCACCGTGCCTCCCACTGCAGCTATTTGCCGCTCGGTATTCGGTGCCGATGGTTCTGTGGTCTTCGGCTGGGTCTTCGCAGCCCACCAGCTCGGGGCAGCCGTGGCCGCTCTCCTGGCCGGCTTCATCCGCGATGCTACCGGGCACTACAACTACGCCTGGCTCGGCGCAGCTGCCATGTGCACGGTGGCCGCAGTCATCAGCGCCACCATCCGCAAGGACGCCGTGAAGAAGGAACCCGTGGCAGTGGCCTGACAGTACGACCTCCTAGATCCGTTGTGAGGCCCGCTCTGCACGCTATGTGTGCCGGGAAGCATGCAGAGTAGGCCTCACAACGGGTGTTCCTGCGGGTTGTGGGGCCCGCTCTGCACGCTATGTGTGCCCGGAAGCATGCAGAGCAGGCCTCACAACGGGTGTACTAGCCCGCTTCGTTGATCCGGAACGTCAACGTCCGCGCTTCCGGGCGCAACGCGTACTCCGGCCACACGTCGGGTCCACAGGCCCTTGACCCCAGCCCGTGCTGGGCAGCGTCGAGGTACAAGTAGCTGCGCTTGCTTGCCGGCAACTCGTGAGGATGCGCTGCCGCGGAGATCTCTTGGGCTGTGTGCCGTGAAAGCGTGAAACCGGGGAGGCGGCCGCGGGAGTCCTTGATGGCATTGAACTGCAGCCAGGAAGTGCCATCGTTCTGGAGATCCAGAGTCCGGACAGCACTGCGGTGTCCCGTTTCCTGGGGCTTGGCGTACTTCACCGAAAGCTCGTCGATACCCGCCGAGTAGCGGCCCACCAGCGCCGCGTGCATGCTGTCCGGATAGGACTCGCGTGGGCCCGCGCCGAACCACGAGGCACCGTCCACCGAGCGGGGCAGATCAAAGCGCACCCCCACCCGCGGCCAGATGATGTCCCATCCTGCGCTGGGAACAATGTCCAAGCGAAGCCACAGCTCGCCGTCGGACAGTTGCCAGTTTTCCTCCACAGACACCCAATGCGCGGCGTCGGCTGCTGCATATCGGGTCCGGGTCACCACGCTACGTTCGCTGGCTGAGACCTTTTCCACCCGGGCCGTGAGCCTGTCCAAACCAGCATCGCGCCACACTTTTTCCATGGAAGGCGCAGCAACGCCGTCACCGTTGTTGAGCCAAGGATCGGCGAGGTCGTAACTGCCGCGGCCGGCACCGGCGTCGTTATCCGTGGGAGCACGCCACAACTCAAGCCACGGCCCGGACACCGGCAGCCCTGCGAGCGAGACCAACCGACCATCTTCAAAGACGCCAGGTCCCAGTGAGACGGTCCCGGAAGCCGGTGAAGCTGACCGTCCAGCCGATGCCAAGGGGCGAGGGGGCGTCACGCGCGGACGTGCTGTGGTCAGTTCCAGTTGCGCGGCAGAGATAACGTGCCCTGCTTCGGCCCAAGCCGTGTCTTTGCGAAGCGCCACCTCCACGGTCAGCCAACGCTCAGCGCCGGCCTCCACGCCCTCAAAATCAGGCAACCCGATAAGCGCCGACTCTCCAGCGGCGAGGGAGGCGCCCGCTGCAGTGACGACGTCGATTTCGCCGGAAGCTGTCACCCCGCCGTCCACTTCTGTGCGCCAGCGTAGTACGACGTCGGACGCATCAGCCGTGTGCCGCAGGTTGGCGACCGAGACGAATCGCAACGGGCCGCCGTCGTGGGTTTCCGTTGAGAATCCCAGCCGCAGGGGAGCGACGATCTGCTTGTACTCGAAAAGCCCCGGGCTGGGCGTGGAGTCGGAGAGGACCATGCCGTCCATGACGAAGTTGCCGTCGTGGACAACCTCGCCGAAGTCGCCGCCGTAGGCGAAGAACTCTGTGCCGTCGGCCGTGGTGGTGCGGATGCCGTGGTCCCGCCACTCCCAGACGAATCCGCCATGGAGCCGCGGGTAGCGGTCCACCAGGTCCTCGTACTGGTCGATTGCGCCGGGCCCGTTGCCCATGGCGTGGACGTACTCGCACAGGATGAACGGTTTGGTGCGCTGCCGCGCGGACTCCGCAGCGGAACAGCCCAGCAGCAGCGAGCCGGAGTCGTCGCGGCCAATGGCCTCAGTCTCAGGAACCGACGAGTACATCCGCGAGTAAACGTCCGTGTACGCACCGCTGTAGTCGCCCTCGTAGTGGACGGGCCGCCCGGTATCGCGGGCGTGAGTCCACGCGGACATCGCGGCGAGGTTGGCGCCCGTTCCGGACTCGTTGCCCAAGGACCACATGACGATTGAAGGGTGGTTCTTGTCCCGCTCCACCGTTCGCTCCATGCGGTCCACGTACGCCTCCCGCCACTCGGGGTTGTCGCTGGGGTTGCCAACCCAGCCGTGCCGTTCAAAGCCGTGCGTTTCAAGGTCGCACTCCAGGATCACCCAGAAGCCCATCTCGTCCGCGATGTCCAGCAAACGAGGATGCGGAGGGTAGTGGCTGGTGCGGATCGCGTTGACGTTGAACTGCTTCATCAAGGCGAGGTCGGCGCGGGCAAAGTCTTCGTCGAACACGCGGCCGCGGTCAGGATGCGTTTCATGCCTGTTCACGCCGTGGAACACCACGCGGCGGCCGTTCACCAGGAACTGATCGCCCTTGATCTCCACCGTCCGGAAACCCAGGCGCAGTGAAAGGGTCTCGCCCGCGCTTTCCACCGTTGCGTTGTAGAGGCGCGGAACCTCTGCGGACCAAGGTTCGACGCCGGTGATCGCCACCGGGGCGACGTCGGCAGGGGAGTTCCAGACGACGTCGACGTCCAGTTCCGGAACTGACAGCCGAACCGGGTAGGCGGACTGGTCCGCTGTGATCTCAGGATCAATGGTGCCTGAGCCCGCGGTGTAGGACATACGCAGCCAGACGTCGTCGATGCCCTTCTTGGGGCGGGCTTGGAGAGTGACGTCACGGAAGATGCCCGGCATCCACCATTGATCCTGATCCTCCACGTAGCTCGAAGCCGACCATTGATGGACCCGGACGGCCAGTATGTTGTGTCCCGGGCGGGCGGCATCAGTGACGTCGAATTCCTGGGCCAGCCGGCTGCCTGTCCCTACGCCGATCTCGCTGCCGTTGAGCCATACCTTGTAACGGGATTCGACGCCGTCGAACCTTAACACGATGCGCTCGGATTCGCTCCAGTCCGTGGGCAAATCGAAGGCTCGGCGGTAATCGCCCGTCGGGTTCTCGTCGGGGACGTGGGGGGCATCAGTGGGGAAGGGGAACTGAACGTTGGTGTAGATGGGGCGACCGTAGCGGCCGTCACCCTCCAAGACCCAGTGCGCCGGGACCGGGATCTGGTCCCAGCTGGAGTCGTCCAACCCTTCCTCTGCGAGGCCTTCGATTGCCTCGCCAGCGGGAAGGACACCCCGTCCGCCGGGAGTTCCGGGTGCACCGGCCAAGAGGCGAAAGCGCCACTGGCCGTTGAGGGACAGTGTGGGCGCGTCTGTGTGCAGCCAAGAGCGGGCCGGAAGTCTCTTGCCGGTGCCGGGACCGGTATCAGTGATGTAGTTGGCGGTGTTGGTCATTACTTAACGGCTCCTTCTGTCAGCCCGCCGCGCCAGAAGCGCTGCAGGACAACCATGGCGATGCTGAGCGGAATGATGGAAAGCAGCACCCCGCCGGTGGTCAGTTCATAAAATTCGGGCAAACGGTCAACCTGGCTCAGCCAGTTGTTCAGGCCAAGCGTGATGGGGTAGAGCTCGGAGTCGGACAGCATGACCAGCGGCAGGAAGTAGTTGTTCCAGATGCCCACCAGCTGGAACAGGAACACGGTGACCAGGGCCGGCGTCAGGACCTTGAGCCCAATGGTGTGGAAGATGCGGAGTTCGCCGGCGCCGTCGATCCTGGCGGCCTCGATCAGCGAGGTATCGACAGTGGCCTGGGCGTAGATGCGGCACAGAAACAGCCCGAAAGGCGAGACCAGCGACGGCAACAGGACACTCCAGTAGGTGTTTGCCAGGCCCATCTGGCTAAACAGCAGGAACAGCGGCAGGGCAGTCGCGGTGCCGGGAACCAGCACGCCGCCAAGGATGGTGCCGAATACCAGGTTGCGGCCCCGGAACTGGTACTTGGCCAGCGCGTAGCCTCCAGCCGCAGCGAAGTACGTGGCCAGGAGTGCGCCGACACCGGCATAGATCGCCGAGTTCAGGAACCAGCGACCAAAAATCCCGTTGTCATAGCTGACCACGCGGCCGATGTTTTCCCACAGGGAGAACGTGGGGGCGAACCAGAAACCGTTGGTGGAGAAGAGATCGGCGGTGGACTTTGTGGAGGCGACGAAGACCCAGTACACGGGAATCAGGAAGTACAAGGCGACCACCACCAAAAGTGCGGTGACGATGATGGTGGATGACCGTCGTCGTCCGGCTGAGCGGTCCGGGCCTGCCGAAGCCTTGCTGCGGACGGCGGTGGTGGTGGGCTTTGTGGCGGTGGCGGTCATGAGGACTTCCTGTTCGTCAGTGCGAGGAAGGCGAAGGAAAGGGCGAACGCGGCCACGGCGATGATGACCGACTGGGCTGCTGCGACGTTGTAGTCGTTGTAGGCAAAGGCCGTTGTGTAGGCGCTGAGGTTGGGTGTGTATTGGCTGTCGATTGCCGGAGCCACCGTCTTGAGGACTTGCGCCTCAGCGAAGAGTTGCAGGGTTCCGATGATGGAGAACACTGTGGTGAGCATGAGGGCCGGACGAATGAGGGGGAGCTGGATGCTCCGGGCGACGCGCCAGGTGGAGGCACCATCCACCTTGGCGGCCTCGTAGAGTTCCACCGGGATGGCCTTCAGTTGCGCCACGATGATCAGCATGTTGTAGCCCGTGTAGCTCCACGTGACGATGTTCGCGATGGACCACAGCACGCTGTTCGCTCCCAGGAAATCCGGGGTCAGGCCCACAACCTTGGCGACGTCGAACAACGGGCTGAGCCCCGGCACGTACAGGAAGGACCACAGAATGGTGGCGATCACGCCGGGCACGCCGTAAGGGAGGAAGTAGGCGGCGCGGAAGAAACCCGGCCATCTTGCAGAGGCCGATTCGAGCATGAGGGCCAGCGCCGTGCAGAGGACGATCATGACTGGCACCTGAACTATGCCGAACAGCAGCATTCGGCCGATGGATGCGACGAAGCTGCCGTCGGCAAGGGCTTGAGCGTAGTTGCTGAAACCGGCGAATTCGCTGGTGACGCCTGCCTCGCCGAAGAGTCCGCTGCGGGTTACCTTGGTGAAGCTGGACATGATGGCCACAACAATGGGCAGCAGGAACGTGAGGACAAAGAGTCCCAGGAACGGTGCCAGCAGGAGCCAGGGCGCGCGGGCAGCGGCGCCCGCGCGCTTGCCGGCCTGCTTACCGGCCTGATTACCGGAGCGGATTGTTCCGGCCGAGCGCTGGGCGGTGGGTGTGGTGCGGGTGGTGGTCATGCCGTTTCCTTCCGGATGCTGAGGCCCTTGTTCTTGAAAACGGTCATGATCTGCTGCTCCGAAGCGGCAATGGAATCCACCAGTGAGGTCCCGAAGGCCTTCTTGCGGAAGCCGTCGCTGAGGATGTTGAAGGACTGCTGGGTTACCGGCCACCAGGACCAGTCAGGGTTCTGCTGTTGGGTAGCGGGGACGAAAACTTCCTCGTTGTACCGTTGTCCGCCGAAGAATGCCGACGGTTGCTGCCGCTCGGTGCCGATGAACCCGGGGTTGGGTGACCAGCCGATGCCGCTGTTCTTGATCTGGGCGTCGATTCCCTCTGTGGAGGTGGTCAGCCACACTGCGAACTCGACTGCTTCCTTGGGATGCTTGCTGTTTGCCAGGACGGCGGCAGTGGATCCGCCGAGGTAGCTTGAGCCGAAGCCTGTGTCGCCCCAAGTGGGCATCGGAGCTGCGCGCCACTTTCCTTCGGAACCGCTGACACCCTGAACCAAGGCGTCACCCCAGCTGCCGGTGATGGTCGAGGCAATCCCGCCCTTGGCGGCAGCTGCAAACCAGCCCGGGGAGAAAGCGCCGTACGCGGTGGTGACGAGGTCGTCGTCGATCGCTTTGTCGAAGAAACGCGCGGTGTTGAGCGTGGCGTCGTCGGTCATGTTGATAACCCAGCCATCCTCCTCCGGGCGCAGCCACTGCGCGCCGGCCTGCCCCGCGAAAGAGGCAAACGGAGAGGCATCGCTAATGGGGAAACAGTCCAGGTAGCTGTCCACGGAGCGAAGCTCGGCGGCCAGCGCAGCCCATTCGTCCCAGGTTTTCGGAGCGACTCCGCCCACCTTGTCCAGGACGGCCGGTTGGTAGAACATGCCCATGGGGCCGGCGTCCTGGGGGATGCCGTAGACGCCTGCGGTATAGCTGACCTGCTTCCACAGGGTTGGGTCGTACAAGTGGGCGTGGTCATTGGCGCCGTAGCGGGACACATCAACCAGGCCATTTACCAACATGAACTCCGGGATGGAGCGGAACTCCACCTGGGCCAGGTCCGGTCCGCCTCCTGCTGCCAGAGCCGAGTAGAGCTTCTGATATCCGCCGTTGTTGCCACCCGGGATCCACACTACGTCCACGTGGATGTTCGGATTGGCTGCATTCCAGACGTCGGCGACTTTCTGGAAATCCTTGAGCCAAGCCCAGTAGGTCAGTCGCACGGGCTCGCCTGCGGCGGCAATGGTTGGTGCAGCGTTGACGGACTGTGTGCCTGGAGTAGCGCACCCGGTCAGCAGGCCCATGGCTGCTGTGCCCAGGCCTGCGCCCAGAAGTTGTCTTCGCGTAAATCGGGTCATGAGCCTTCACCTCTTCGTGTCAGGTTGACGATGACGCGGGCTTGGATTCTGGGTCCCGCCGCGGCAAGTGTGACCACGGTAACAGAAAATTCGAGTGGTTACTCGAATTTCATATGGGGCCGTAACACGCATGTACACTGGCTAGCCATGACCACAAAGGACGTGGGTCGCGCAGCGCGGCGGGGCCCCTACGCGAAATCCGAAGAAAGGCGCCGAAGCATCCTGGATGCAGCCCATGAGGTGTTTGCTGCCCACGGCTATCGTGGCGGATCGCTACAGTACGTTGCCGACAAGGTGGGATTGAGCCAAACCAGCCTTCTGCACTATTTTCCGTCCAAGCGCGATCTCCTGATGGCAGTCCTGGAGCGCCGTGATGAAATCACCGGCGATGCCTTCCCGGACGACATGGAAGAAGGCTTGGTTGACTCAGTAATCCGGACGGCGCTCTTCAACGAGAACATCCCGGGCGTGGTTGAGCTGTACACCGTTCTGTGCGCGGAGTCGGTCACAGATTCGCACCCGGGGCGGGTTTACTTCACCGAACGATTCGAACGTCTCCGCAAGAGCTACGCGCGGCGATTCGCCGAGCTGGCTGCCGAGGGCCGGCTCCGCCCCGGCGTCGATCCTGATGAAGCTGCCACGTCCTTGGTTGCCCTGTGGGACGGGCTTCAGACGCAATGGCTGCTTGCCCCCGACGAAGTGGACGTGGTGAAGGGCCTGCGTGGCTACTTCAATCTGGTGGTCCTCCCCAACCCCGAACCCTCACCCAAGTAGGTAGCAGTTCAGGTCGTTCTCAGACCTGAAAACGACCTGAACTGCTACTTAGTTGGGTGGGCTAGCCGCGGAAAGCCCCGATGCCCGTGATGTGCTGGCCCAGGATCAGGGTGTGGACCTCATCCGTGCCCTCGTAGGTCCGGACCGACTCCAGGTTGTTGGCATGGCGCAGCGGTGAGTAATCCAGCGTGACGCCGTTACCGCCTAGGATGGTGCGTGCCTCGCGGGCGATCTTGATGGCCTCGCGGACGTTGTTCAGTTTGCCCATGGAAATCTGTTGGGGCTGAAGGTGGCCGGCATCCTTCAAGCGGCCCAGGTGAAGCGCCAGCATGGTGCCCTTCTGGATCTCCACCAGCATGTTCACCAGCTTCTCCTGCGTGAGTTGGTAGCCGGCCAGCGGGCGGCCGAATTGGAGTCGGTTTCCGGCATACTCCAGCGCAGCTTCGTACGAGTCGCGGGCAGCGCCCATGGCACCCCACGCGATACCGTACCGCGCCTCGTTCAGGCAAGAGAAAGGTCCCCTAAGCCCGAACGCCCCCGGGAGGATGGCCTCGGGACTCAGCCTCACGCCGTCGAACATTACATCGCATTGAACCGAGGCGCGCATGGAGAGCTTCGGCTCGATGGGCGTCGCGGTCACGCCGGGCGTTCCGGCGGGAACAAGGAAGCCGCGGATTCCGTCCTCGGTGTTCGCCCACACCACCATGACGTCCGCGATTGAAGCAAGCCCGATCCAGCGCTTTGCCCCGTCCAGGACCCAGCCGTCGGCACTTTCGCGGGCAAAGGTGGTCATGGACGACGGGTCCGAGCCCGCCGTTGGCTCCGTCAGTGCGAAGCAACCGATCAGCTCGCCTGCGGCCATCCGCGGCAGCCACTGTTCTTTCTGCTCCTCCGAGCCCCACTTATGGATCGCTGTCATGGCCAGGGAGCCCTGCACCGAGACGAAGGTGCGGATCCCCGAATCCCCGGCCTCCAGTTCCATTGCCGCAAGGCCATATTCGACGGCGGTCCGCCCGGGACAGCCGTAACCCTCCAGGTGCATGCCCAGGACACCGAGCTCGCCCAACTCCGGGGCGAGCTCGCGTGGGAAATGAGCGTCCTCGTACCAGCGCGCGATGTTCGGACGGATCCGTTGCGCGGTGAAGTCGCGGACCCGGTCGCGGAGGTCCAGCTCGTCCGCAGTCAGCAGGGAATCGAGGGCAAGGACGTCGGAGGTGTTCGTCGTTGAGTCGCTCATTCCAGCATCCTAAGTGGCTAACCCGCCGGCCAGCAGCACCGCCTACTCACCGCGGACAGCCCCAGCCTCTGCGCGGTCACCCGTGAAGTAGCCACGGGTGGACGGTGCGAAGCGGCACACCACGGCCAAAACGACGCCCAGGGCCAGCAGCAGCACGCCGCTAACGAACGCCCCGCCGATGCCGAAGATCTGCGTGTCGCCATACGCCGGGTCCCACATCTGGACTGCGGAGATGAAGAACGCCACGGTGAGGGACAGCGCACCGAGGAACGGCAGGATGCCTCGGAACCACAGGTTCCGTGCCGAGTCCCGGAGCGTGGAGCGGAAGAACCATACGCAGGAGAAGCCGGTCAGTGCGTAGTAGAACGCGATGAACAGGCTGATGGCGCTGATGGAGTCCGAGAGCAGGTTTTCGCTCAGGAAGCTCATGGCCACGTAGTACACCACGGCCACCGCACCCATCACCTGAGTGGAGAAGCCCGGCGTCATGAAGCGCTCGTGGACCTTGCCAAACCGGGGCGGCAGCGCACCGTGGACCCCCATGGAGAGGGTTCCGCGGGCAGTCGGGAGGATGGTGGTCTGTGTGGAGGACAGGACGGACGCCAGCACGGCCACGATGATCAGCCAGCCCCAAGGTCCCAACACAACGTCCTTCATGGCTAGGAAGACGTCGTCTTGGTTTGCTTCGTTGCCCAGCCCGATACCGTCGGTACCGATCGTGGCGTACATCATCACCAGAAGGGCCACGGAAACGTAGATCGCCACCAGCACAGAGGCCGAGATCACGGCGCCGCGGCCGGGGGTCTTGGCCGGGTTTTCCGTTTCTTCGTTCAGCGCCAGGCACGTGTCCCAGCCCCAATAAATGAACAGGGCAAGCAGGACACCGTGAACCACGGCACCGGGGTCGGCAAAGGCGCCGGCAGGGTTGAACCACTCGAAGTCGAAGGGCTGCCCTTCGGGCGCGCCACCGGCGATACGGACGACGATGGCCACCGCGAAGATGCCCAGCGCGATGTACTGGATATAGGTCAGGGTGCGCTGGATGTGCTCGCCCAGCCGAATGCCGCGATGGTTCACATACGTCATGAACACGATGAACAGAACGCCGGTAGCGGTCACCAGCCACGTATTGTCGGCCAGGGAACCGTCCCCGATCAGCAGCCACAGATACTTGCCCGCGATTTGCGCCAGGTTGGCCAGCACCACCACGCCCGCGAGGGCCACGCCCCAGCCGCCCAGCCAACCAGCCCACGGGCCGAAAGCTTTGCGGGCCCAGAAGAACGTAGTGCCGCAGTCGGGCATGGCGCTGTTGAGCTCACGGAAGGCGTAGGCAATGAACAGCACCGGGATGAAGCCGAGGATCAGGATCAGGGGAGTGTAGTTGCCGTTGACCGCGACAATAAGGCCCAGCGTGGCAGCCAGCGAGTAGACGGGTGCGGTGGACGCAAGGCCAAGCATGACGGAGTCGCCCAGGTCAAGGATCCCGGCATGGAGGCCTTTGGAAGGCACGACGGCGGTACGGTCGCCGCCCGCTGGGCCGCCACCCGGCGTCGAAATTTCAGTGCTCATAGTGCAGCTCCGTAGGAAGTAGCAGGGGGCGCGACAGGCGCCGGGGCGTCGATGGTGTTGGGGACAAAGCGGCAGTAGTAGTCCGTGATTGGTCCGTCGGATTCGCGGATCCCGCACCCCACGGATTCGCCATCCACTACCCAGAGACCCAGTACCGGGTGGTTCCCGTCGAAGTCGGGGAGGGAATGGTATTGCTGGAAGCACCAGCCTTCGCGCCCGTAACCACCAGGCTGCTGGATCTCGATGCCCGGGGCATGAATGCGGATGTTGTCGCCCTCACGTCCGTGCAGCGGCTTGGCCACCCACTCCTTGAGGGGACCTGGATCGCCGAGGTAGGCGGGAAGCAGGTTCTCGTGATTGGGGTAGAGATGCCATAGCGCAGCCAGCAAGGCTTTGTTGGACAGCAGCATCTTCCACGCCGGCTCAACCCAGCGGGGGTTGTGGGCGCGTTGGAGGAGGCGGTGTCCGAAGGGCTCCTTCATCATCAATTCCCACGGGTACAGCTTGAACATGGTGCTGATCATGAAGTTGTCCAGGTCCACGAACCGGTTCAAGTTGGGGTCCCAGCCAATATCGGACATGTTGATGCCAATGGTGGTCCACCCGCCTTGGCTCGCTACATCGCGCATGTAGGCCGCAGTCATCCAGTCCTCGCCGGATTCCTCAGCCTCCGAGTGGGCAACGTGCAGGGTGCTCATGCCGGTACGGAACTGCAGCTTCTTCCACTGACGGATCAGGGCCTCATGGATTCCGTTCCACTGGTCCTTCTCCGGGAAAACGTCCTGCAGCCAGAACCATTGGGCCACGGAGGCTTCGATCAGTCCGGTGGGGGTATCGGCGTTGTACTCCAGCATCTTGGCCGGACCGCCCTTGCCGTCATAGATGAAGTCGAAGCGGCCGTAAATGTCCATGTCGGCGGCCAGCAGTGATTCGCCGGCGAGTTCCAACGCCTGCTGCCCGATGCCGATATCGCCCATGGCCCCGGTGGCCAGGTACTTCGCGGCCTCCAAGCACATGATGTGCATGTCCTCGGCCGTCTTCTCGAGGGTTTCCACCTCGTCCATGGTGAATTCGTAGTATGCCGATTCGTTCCAGTATTCGATTTTCCGGCCATCGGGCATGGTGGTAGTGGAAAATACCAGGCCCTGTTCTTCGATCTTTTGCTTCCAGTCCGGCCTGGGCTCGGAGGGCAGTCGACGCACGCCTAGCCTCCCGAGCTTCCGCCGCTTTTGGAGCTGCTGCCAAAGCCGCCGCGGCTTACTGTGCCGCCCTTGGTGCTGTATCCGGTGGCTGTCTTGGCCCCGGTGGGCACAGTCTTGGTGTAGCTCGGGTAGGAGCTGCGGTTCTGGCCCACGGCGGGCACACTGGCCCCGCGGGAATAGAAGTACCAGGCGTAGATCGCAGAGCTGCGGCCCGCCGAACTGCTGTTGTCGCACTGGTTGTCGTCAACGCGCTCGCCGGTTTCCTCATTGAAACAGACCTGTGCGTAGTCGGCTTCCTTCTCGTTGCTGGCTACGATCGCTGTGATGGTTCCGGCCAGGAGGGCAGTCACACCGAGACCCACCACCACGGTGCGGCGCTGCGAGCGCTTTTTCTTCTTTGCTGCCTCGGCTTCACCGCGTTCGCGTTCTTTGGCGAAGGGGTCAACCACGGGGAGGGGCTGGCCGGGCTGGGGTGCCCCGGATGGGAATGCTCCGCCCTGCTGTGCCCCGGCGGGGGTTTTCTTCCTCTTGCCAGTGCTCCCGTTGCCGGATCGGCCATTCACGGAGCGGCCATTCACGGGGCCGCCTTGACTCGGGTCCTTTTCCACGGGCATGAACAGCTCAGGATGGAGTTCAGGTTTGGGTACCTGCCATGGAGGAGGCTTGGGCTGGTTGTTGCCCGCTCCGAAGTCGCCGTTGTTGTCCCTGCTGCTGCCGTTGTTGCCGGCCGCGTCAGGGCTGTCTTTCGGGTCCATGTATATCCCCCTGGATAGACCGTTGAAGTGTCCGGCGCCACGCCGGACCAGAATGCTCAGAGCAAGCCTAGTCCTTGTGCGCGGTGCTGGCACTGATGACAGCCGTAAATGGGAAGAAGTCCCCATCTACGGAACCATGTAAGGATGTAGCCATGCCGGGACCTGAAGCACATAGCAACGTGGACGACGGCGTGCTGCTGCGGCTTCCGCCGGTTCGCGGCATTGGCTCCGCCCGGGTCATCACGGGTCTGGTGTTGGCTGTCCTGTTGCCGCCCGGCATTGAACTCCTGGTAACTGTCCTCGGGTTCCGCAACTTCGCCATGATCATGCTGTTGCAACTGGCAGTAGCTGTTGCGGTGGCGGCCATCGGTGGTTTGTGGCCGGCAGTGGTGGCCGCGGTGCTGGGCAGCTTCCTTCTTAACTACTTCTCCGCCGACCCCGTCGGGTCCCTGTCCATCGCCGATCCCACCACGTTGTTCACGTTGGTGGTTTTCCTTGCGGTGGCCTGTGGGGTGGCGCTCGCCGTGGGCCTCGCAAGCCGCCGTGCCCAGGAGGCGGCTCGGTCCGGGGCCGAGGCTACGGCCCTTAGTGGGCTCGCCCTGCAGATTCTTAGCTCGGATGGGAGCTTGGAATCGTTTCTTGAAAAAGTGCGCAGCAATTTGGGCATGGAGGCGGTAACACTGCTGGGTTCGTCCGGGCTGGGCTCATCAGCTCAAGGTTCATCAGCCGGTACCCCACCCGAGCTGCGTGTCCTGGCGAGTGCCGGCCCGAATCCGCCGTTGACCCATGCCGCCGCCCACCATGCCGCCGTCGTCGATCCCCACTACACCCTGCTGCTGCGTGGCGGGCCGTTGTCAGCGCAACATCAACGGTTGTTGGCTGCGTTCGGGGCTTTCGTGGTGGCTGTCCGGGAGAGGCAGCAGCTGGTGAAGAGCCGGCGGGATAACGTCCGGTTGGCCGAGGGCAACAAGATGCGGACGTCCATCCTCCGCGCTGTGTCGCATGACCTTCGGACGCCCTTGGCCGGGATCAAGCTCGCCGTCAGCAGTTTGCGCCAGGAGGATGTGCATTTTCCGCCGGATGTTGAGCGGGAGTTGCTGGAGACCATCGAGGATTATGCGGACCGACTGGACCATTTGGTGGACAACCTCCTGGACATGTCCCGCATCACCGCGGACGCGGTCAATCCGCTGTTGACCGGAATAGTGTGGGCTGAGGTGCTGCCGCAGGCGCTACGGGGGATCCCCCAAGAGCGGTTGCGCAATGAACTCCCGCCCAACCTTCCCCCGGTGCAGGCCGACGCCGGAATGCTTGAGCGGGTGGTGGCCAACATCGTGGAGAACGCCGTGAAGTACGCGCCGGACTCGGATGTGGTCCTCACCGCCCGTGCGGGCGCCGGCATTACCTTGGGGGACCGGCCCGCCAGCGAACTGAGGATCATCGATCACGGAAGCGGAGTAGGGCAGAAGGAAGTGGTGGATATTTTCCAACCGTTCCAGCGCTTTGGTGATCAGCCGTTGCCTGCGATGGGAGGCGGAGCCAGCGCTGGTGGCGGGATTGGCTTGGGACTGGCTGTCGCGAAGGGTTTCAGCGAGGCCATGGGTGGCAGGCTAGCAGCGGAGCCGACGCCGGGTGGCGGGCTGACCATGGTGGTCACGCTGCCGCTGTGGACCGGGGGCCCGCAATGACGCTGGTGCTGATTGTCGAGGATGAAGTCCGTATCGCCAGGGCCATGCAGATCACCCTTCAAGCCCATGGCTACCAGGCATTGACGGTGGGCAATGGTGCCGACGCCCTTCAGGCCGCGGCCAAGCAACCTGTGGAGATCGTGGTGCTGGACCTTGGCCTGCCGGACATGGACGGGGTGGAGATCATCCGACGCATCCGCGGCTGGAGCAATATGCCCATCATTGTGCTGTCCGCCCGACACGCCTCGGAGGACAAAGTTGAAGCGCTCGACGCCGGTGCGGACGACTACGTGACCAAGCCTTTCGGTCTGGATGAGCTGCTTGCGCGGCTTCGGGTCGCTTCGCGCCGTGTTGTGACCGAACATGAGGAACCAACGCTGGCCACTACGGACTTCATGGTTGACCTGGCGGGCAAGAAGATTCTCAAGGATGGCTCGGAAGTGCGCCTGACGCCCACGGAATGGAACATCCTGGAGTTGCTGGTCCGCAATAAGGGAAAGCTTGTGAGCCAGCAGCAGATCCTCACCCAGGTATGGGGGCAGGCGTACGCGAAGGAAACACAGTACCTGCGCGTATATATAGCCCAGCTACGGCGAAAGCTGGAGCGGGATCCCGCCGAGCCCCGGCACCTGCATACGGAAGCCGGTATGGGCTACCGATTCGATCCTTAATCTTGGAGCTGCCCGTCCGTACACTGTGAACATGAACACCGCATCCCTCCTTGCCGTCTGCCGTGTCCACCAGTTGCTGCCAGACCCCGAGGGGAGTGTGGGAGTCACGGGCATGGACAAGCGTCCGGTGGAGGGGCCAGCCAAGGTTCATAAACTTGGGCTCCACGGGGATGTTCAGGCGAACCGGGTGGACCACGGCGGCGAAGACCAAGCCCTGTACGCGTATTCCCAGGCGGATGCGGACTACTGGTCAGGTGAGTTGCAGCGGGAGTTGCCGGCTGGCGTCTTCGGAGAGAACCTTCGCGTGGCTGGAATCGAAACCACCGGCGCGGTCATCGGCGAACGCTGGAAGATTGGCTTGGATGTGGAGCTGGAAGTCACGTCCCCGCGTGTGCCGTGCGCCACTTTCCAGCGGGTGATCGGTGAATCCCAATGGGTGAAGCGCTTCACGCAGGCCGGCCGGGTTGGTACCTACCTCCGCGTGATCAAGACAGGCACCATTTCCGCGGGGGACCATATTCACCGCACCTTCGTTCCCAAACATGGCATTACTGTGGGGCAGTGGTTCAGCGAGCCCACCCCTGAACTGGTGCAGATCCTGTTGGATGCGGACGCCGATGGGGAGATCCGTTTGCAGGAGGACTACCACCCGGTTTTCGAAAAGGTACTGCGGAGAAACGGGCTCTAGAACCTTGGTGCGGGAGCCTTGCAACCCGGTGTGAACAAGCTCACCCGGACTTAGCGGACTCTCAACTCGCGGTGATGGGCCTCCGTGCCCTACACTTGAAATATCCCCCACTCCGGAAATCCCTTTATCCTGCCCAATTCTTGAGGCAGGACTGGTAAGTGTTGGGGCCCGCAAATGTGTGCGGGCATTTTCATAGGGAGAGCCGGCTAAAGAAAACGCTGTACAGACTGCTGGGATAGCAGCCAAGAGATGCAGCGGGAAGTCCTGCCATGGGATTGCGATAGCGCCGGACTTCTTGCGAAAGCAGGGCACCTTTTCCTGTTTCTCGCGACGAGTAATGCGGCCAGCCCAACCGGGCCGCGCCGACTGCCCTATGGATGAGGAATTTCCCCCTATGACCGAAAATCTCAACGAAAACTTCGACGCCACCACTGCTGAGTCCGCTGAAGTAGCAGAGACCTCCGCACCCGCCGAAGCTGAAGCACCGGCTGCTGCCGCTGCCCCCGTCGAGACCGCTGCAGCTGAGACTGCAGCCCCCACCTTCACCGAAGCTCCTGCCCCCAAGGCAGAAGACGAGGAAGAAGAAGGCGTCCGCTTCGTCGATCTTGGCATCGACGGACGCGTTCTGGCCGCCCTGCAGGATGTCGGCTACGAAAAGCCGTCCCCCATCCAGGCCGCCACCATCCCGCTGCTCCTCGAAGGCCGCGACGTTGTTGGCCTCGCCCAGACCGGTACCGGCAAGACCGCAGCTTTCGCTGTTCCTGCCCTGTCCCGCCTGGCCGAACTTCATGACCTCAACGGCCCGTCCCGCAAGACCCAGGCCCTGGTCCTGGCTCCGACGCGTGAACTGGCCCTCCAGGTTGCGGAGGCATTCACCTCCTACGCCAAGCACATTGACGATTTCACCGTGCTCCCGGTTTACGGTGGCTCGGCTTACGGCCCTCAGCTCGCAGGCCTGCGCCGCGGTGCACAGGTTGTTGTCGGTACCCCCGGCCGCGTGATTGACCACATCGCCAAGGGCTCCCTGGATCTTTCCGAACTCCAGTACCTGGTACTGGACGAAGCTGACGAAATGCTGCGCATGGGCTTTGCCGATGACGTGGAGCAGATCTTCCAGCAGACCCCGGAGACCCGCCAGGTTGCGCTGTTCTCTGCCACCATGCCGGGCCAGATCCGCCGCATGTCCAAGCAGTACCTGAACAACCCGGCCGAGATCTCGGTGAAGTCCAAGACCACCACCGGCGCCAACACCAAGCAGCGCTACCTTCAGGTCATGGGCCCGCACAAGCTGGATGCCCTGACCCGCATCCTCGAGGTGGAAGAGTTCGACGGCGTCATCGCCTTCGTGCGTACCAAGATGGCTACCGAGGACCTCGCCGACAAGCTGAAGTCCCGCGGCTTCCAGGCTGCCGCCATCAACGGCGACATCCCGCAGCAGCAGCGCGAGCGCACCGTTGACGCGCTGAAGGAAGGCCGCATCGACATCCTCGTGGCTACCGACGTCGCGGCCCGTGGCCTTGACGTTGAGCGCATCAGCCACGTGATCAACTACGACATCCCCCACGACACCGAGTCCTACGTGCACCGCATCGGCCGTACGGGCCGTGCAGGCCGTTCCGGTGACGCCATCCTCTTCATGACGCCGCGTGAGAAGTACTTGCTGCGTTCCATTGAGAAGGCAACGCGCCAGCCGGTGGAGCAGATGCACCTGCCCACGGCTGAGACCGTGAATACGCTCCGCTTGGGCAAGTTCGCCGAGCGCATCACCGAGACCCTCGCGTCTGAGGATGTTGCAGCGTTCCGCGATCTCATCTCCTCCTACGAGGAAGAGCACAACGTTCCGGCTTCGGAAATCGCTGCAGCCCTGGCCGTCATGGCCCAGGGTGGACAGCCGCTGCTGGTCAAGGAACTGCCTGCCGCTCCTGAGTACCAGAAGCGCGAGCGCTCCAAGGACGGCTTCGGCTCCCGTGGCCCCACCCGTGCACTCACCGAGGGCAACGCTACCTACCGGATCTCCGTGGGACGCCGCCAGCGCGTCATGCCGGGCTCCATCGTTGGCGCCATTGCCAACGAAGGCGGCATCTCCTCCGCACAGATCGGCGGCATCGACATCCGCTCGGACCACTCCCTGGTGGAGCTCCCGGCAGACCTGAGCCCCGAGCAGCTGCGCGCACTGTCCCGCACCCGCATCGGTGGCGAACTGATCAACCTCGAGCTGGATAACGGTCGCAGGCCCACTGGCGACCGTGGCAGCTACCAAGGCGGCGGCGCTGGTGGACGTGGTGGCTATGGCGACCGCGAAAACCGTGGCGGCGGAAACTTCAAGGGTGCCGGTGGCTTCAAGAAGGACTTCCGTAAGTCCGACGGCGAGCGTACCTCCGCCGACCGTGGCGGCCGCTCCTACAGCGACCGTTCTGAGCGCACCGCAGGCAGCTTCGGCGACCGCGATCGCGGCCAGGCCAGCGGGTCACGCTTCGGCGGTCACGGTGATGGCGCACGCAAGCCCCGCAGTGGCGGCGAAGGCGGACACCGCGATTTCAACCGCAAGGGCAAGTGGTAAACACTCTCTTGGTGATCATCACTAAGTAGTTCCCGTCAGGGGGTCGGCTTTCGAGCCGGCCCCCTGACGCGTTTAAGGCTTCACCCCGGGCCTTGTTCGCTTTTCTGGCCCTTCTGCGTGGGAGTCTCGAACGAGACCGGGTTCCATGGGGCCGGGCTCCGCCGTACGATCGAGGCACGGCTGAACGCAAGCAGAAATCAGGAGGGTGCTCCATGGGATTGCTGGATAACGTGAAGAAGAACCTGGGCTTCGGCGGCAAGGGTGCTGGCGAAAGAAGCGAGGCAGCTCCCGTGAACCGGGATGCGGCGAGCCAGGGCGCGGTAGACAAGGGCGCAGTAGACCAGGGCGCAGTAGACCAGAGTGCGGCGAGCCAGGCAGCGGAGGATGCTGCCGCCGTCGAGGTTTCCGCCGCGGACAAGGCCGCTGCGGAGGCTGCTGCCGCACAGGCAGCCCAGCAGCAGGCAGCTGCGGACGCAGCAGCAGCGCAGGAGGCCGAGCAGGAGGGCTTGGAACCCGAGGCCCCGGAAGTCCAGCCGCAGGCGCAGGAGGCCGCCTCTGAGGCCGCTGCAGGGACCGGCCAGCCGGGTCCGGTGGCGCCGCGGGTCACGGAGGTTGTGGTGGAGCAGGGAGACACCATGAGTGGAATCGCTGCGCAGTACGGTGTGGACCTTGGAGCGCTCATCGCCACCAACGCAGATACGGTGCCGAATCCGGACCGGATCTACCCTGGGCAGGTTCTCCGGCTGCCCTGATTCGATCCGCCCAAAGAGCCGACGGTGATTGCCAGCGGCGCGAAATATGGATCAGGAAATCTGCGTCTTCGCAAATTGTGTCGGCGCTGCTTTTCCGCGTTTTTTCGCCGATTTGTAGCTTCCGAAAACGTCCGGTAGAGTATTTACTCGTTGCCCCCCTAGCTCAGTGGTAGAGCGCGTTCTTGGTAAGAACGAGGTCACCGGATCGATTCCGGTGGGGGGCTCTGGATGAGGGCCTGTGTCAAGGCGGTTTTGACCGGCTTGACACAGGTTTTTCTCATTCGTGGCGGTGTAGCTCAGTTGGTTAGAGCGCACGACTCATAATCGTGAGGTCGGGAGATCGAGCCTCCCCACCGCTACAGAGCAAGACCCCGCAGCATTCGCCTGCGGGGTCTTTTTTCGTTCTGTGGGACAGAATGGGTCCATGAGCCGAATCGCAATCATTGGCGGCCACGGGAAAGTGGCCCTGCATCTGTCCCGCATTCTTAGTGGCGAAGGTCACGACGTCATGTCGTTCATCCGAAATCCCGATCATGTGGCAGATGTCACGGAGACGGGTGCAAGTGCTGAGGTGCTGGACGTGGAAAATTCGACGACGGCGGAACTCGCACAGGCGTTCAAGGGCCACGACGCCGTGGTCTGGTCGGCCGGGGCCGGCGGCGGCAATCCTGCCCGGACCTATGCCGTGGATCGTGACGCTGCCATCCGCTCGATGGACGCCGCGGCCGAGGCCGGCGTCAAACGGTATGTGATGGTGTCCTATATTGGAGCCGCCAAAGATCACGGCGTCCCGGAAGATCACCCGTTCTTCGCCTATGCCGAGGCCAAAGCGGCGGCAGACGACTACCTGCGGAGCACTGACCTCGACTGGACCGTCCTGGGCCCGGGAACTTTGACGAACGAGCCCGCGACTGGTCTGATCGAAACGGATCCAGCCAACCCCGGCAATGGCACCGAGACCTCCAGGGCCAACGTTGCCTTGGTGACGGCGGCCGTCCTGGAACTGCCGGGGACCATCCACAGGACCATCACGTTCAAGGATGGTACCGACGATGTTGTGGACGCCCTCACGGAGGACTGACACAGCGCTGCCGAATCAATCGCTGCCTATGCAAGCGTTGCCTATTCGCCGGGATAGGCCTGCGCACCGGGATATGTTGGTAGGGAACTTTTTCGGCTTCGCCTGGGGAAGTGCCGTGCAACTTCAGGGGAAGCAGGAAAATGGATCAGTTGGCGCTCATTGTCGGGTTGCTGCTTGCGACGGTGGTTGCAGTGGGCCTGGGGGACAGGCTCCGGCTTCCCTACCCCGTCCTGATGCTGCTTCTGGCTGTTGCGCTCACCTTCATTCCGGGCTTCCCCGAATTTGAGATTTCGCCTGAACTGATTCTGCCCATCTTCCTTCCACCCTTGCTTTTTGCAACGGCCCAGAAGAGTTCCTGGGCGGTTTTCCGTGTGCGTTGGCGGACGCTCCTGCTGATGGCTGTGGCCCTGGTGGTGGTGTCCACCGCAGTGGTGGCCGGTGCAGCCTGGCTGATGATCCCGGGTATCGGTATCCCGGCTGCCATTGCACTGGGTGCCATGGTGGCCCCGCCGGACCCCGTTGCCGTGGAGTCCGTGGCCGGCCGCGTGCACATGCCGCGCCGGCTCATCACGGTCCTCCAGAGCGAGGGACTCTTCAACGACGCCGCGGCAATCGTGATCTTCCAGGCAGCGGTGGCAGCAACAATGTCCGGCAAGGAAGTGGGCCCGGAAGTTATTCCGCAGTTCGTCATTGGCGCGGCGTTGGCTGTTCTGATTGGCATCGCGATGGGCTGGCTGACCAAGTTCATCACCAAGCTGGTCACCTCCATGGTTGCCCGTAGTGCCGTGACCTTGGTTGTTCCTTTTGCCGCCTATATTCTCGCGGAAGAGCTGCACGCCTCAGGTGTGGTGGCCGTCGTCGTCACCGCCTTGGAACTGCAGCGTCATACGCGGCCGCATGACGCTGCAGAGCGGATTACACGCACCGCCTTCTGGGACGTGGTGGAGCTGCTGGCCACAGGGCTGGCCTTTGGGCTGGTGGGGCTGGAGATCCGTCACGTCATCCGCGATGAAGGTACTGCCATATTCGGGATGATTGGCATGGCCGTGGTGATCTGCATCCTGGTGTTCGTGGTGCGCTTCCTCTGGCTGGGCCTCCTCGCCCTCACGGCACGTAAGCGCAGAAACCTGTTGCAACCAACGTCACCCAAGGAAGTGCTGATCCTGACATGGTGCGGCATGCGCGGCCTGGCCACGTTGGCCCTTGCTTTGGCCCTCCCCATGACCTTGCCGGATGGAAGCGACTTCCCGGCCCGTCACGAGATCCTGGTGATTGCCTGCGCGGTGCTTCTGGCCACCTTGGTCCTCCCCGGCCTCACCCTGCCGTGGCTCATGCGCGTCCTGGAAGCGACGGAGGACGGATCACATGAGCAGGACGCGGCCAAGGTCCTGGCCAAGCGCGCCCAGTCGGCGGCCGTGGCTGCTTTGAAAGACCATGACCTCATGAAGGAACTCCCCGCCGAAAAGGTGACCTTGGTCAAGGAAAAGATGCGCCGCCTCCATGCCGAGCTCTTGGATGGCACGCTGCAGAACGAATCCGTTGCTGAGAAGCGCAAGCGTGGACGGGAGCTGTCCATCGCCGTGCAGACCATCGCCCTCGATGCCGCCCGCCAGGAAGTGGTGGCAGCCCGCAACGAGCCAGGGACCGATCCGGAAGTGGCTGACAGGGTCCTGCGGCAACTGGACCTGCGGACCATGTCAATGCCGGACTAAGGTCCATGCCGGACTACGTTCTTGCCAACTCAGGTCAATCCCTGATCAGCCCGCGGCAACCTGCTTCGACAGTGAGGCCGGATAGAGATCCAGTGCATTCTCTTCCACATAGTCCAAGGCGTGGCGGATCGCGCCGAGGGACACAATGCCGTCTCCCAAAGCTGATGTTGCAAGGCGTGGGGGAGTGAAAGTGAACTCGGGCACCTGCTTTTCCATGGCTGGGATCAGGGTCTGGGCAGAAGCCGCGACGGCTCCGGCGATAACCACCAGCTCGGGATTGACCAACGTACTGATGGAGCCAATCACCCGGGCCATGCGGTGCGCCATACGGTCCATGACCTTGCGCGCTGCATGGTCACCTTCCTTTGCCGCCCTGAAAACCATCTCCGCCGTCAGGACTTCGGGATCACCACCGCACAGAACCCGCAGTTTCGTTTCCGCGCCGGAATCGAGGGCTTCCCTGCCCCATAGTGTTGCGTAGTGGGCAATGCCGTAGGTGTCGCCTACGCCGTCCACGTTGTCCAGGTATCCCAGTTCGCCGAAACCACCAACCTGCCCGTGGAGCAAACGGCCGGATTCGAGGATGCCGGACCCCAAACGGTCGCCGGCGAGCATGACTACCAGGTTGTCGACTCCCTGTGCGCTGCCCTGCCAGCGTTCTGCGAGGGCTGCGAGGTTGGCGTCGTTTTCCAAAAGTACGTGCCAACCGTGTCGCTCGGACACGATCTTGCGGACATCAAACGACTTCCAGAATTCCTGTGCCCTGAGGACCTCGCCCGCGCGGCTGACCGGGGCGGCCACGCCAACAGACACGGCGAGAACAGAGTCGGCGGATACGTCCGCCTTTTCCAAGGCCTCTGCCGCGATTCTGTCCAGCACGTCTGCGCGTTCCTTGGCGGGCACGTTGTAGGCGCGGAAAGGCATCGTGACCTGGGACAAGGCCGTACCGGCCATGTCGGCCACAATCGCTGTGATCTTGTTGGCGCCGATGTCAATGCCGATCACGCTGGCCGCACTGTCGTCAAAAGCGAAGCGCCGCGCAGGCCTGCCTTTGACGTAGTCACCGGCTCCTCGCTGGTTTTCCAATTCCTGGAGCCAGCCGAGTCGGACCAGTTCGTCGCAGATCGAAATGACGGTGGCTCGTGAGAGCCCGGTGGCAGCCATCAGCTCGGTGCCGGTGACGATGCCCGCGCCGCGCATGGCCTTGAGCATGGCGCTGGCGTTGACCCTGCGTACCAGTTGCGTTGACGGTGCGGTCCCGGTCTGCATACGGAGCTCCCACTTTTCAGCCGTCCCATCGGAGTGATAGATCGATCTCTCTAAATTTAGTACATAAATTTAGATGACGACGCATTTCACCAAACTCTTGACCCTGTGGCGGGCATCACTCACCATGGTTAGCGATAGGGCATAAATTTAGCACCTATCTAAACTTCGGGTGGCGATGCGCATGGTCCGCCTCACGATGGAAATGCGGCCACTGAGGTCCGCAAGACGAAAGGGCTACGGTGTCTGTGAAATCGACACGCAGGAAACGCTTGGCAGCAATAGGCCTGGGCTTGGCATTGCTCGCCGGCCCACTCTCCGGCTGCGCCGGGGACTCAGGTAGTAGCGGGAATTCGGACAAAGAGACGATCCGCTTCACGTTCAGCAAACGCGAAGCCATCGGGTTCATGACCAAACTTGTTTCCGACTACAACGCGTCCCAGGATGAAACCGAGGTGGTACTCGACACTTCCGGCGTCGACGTCGTGTCCGCGAGTTTTGTTCGCGGAAACCCGCCGGACATCGCCCTGGCCAACTACAACATGGAGACGTCCCGGTTCGTCCAGCGCGGAGCGTTGAGCGACTTGTCCGGGACGGAGGCAGCATCCCGCATCCGCGAGGACCTCCGGCCGCTCATGGAGCAGTACGGTTCGTATCCCGGCCGGACCAGTGCCCTGCCGTATTCGGTCATGGCGTCCTCCGTGATCTACAACAAGGAAATCTTCGCTGCCAACAACATTGCCGTGCCCACCACCTGGAGCGAATTGATCGCAGCGTGTGAAGCGCTGAAAGCCGCTGGAGTAACGCCGTTTTATGCCACCTGGAAGGATGACTGGACCATTGCCCAAGGGTGGTTTGACTACTCGGTAGGCGGCCAAGTGGACACCCTTGACTTCTTCAAGAAGCTTGAAGCTGAAGGTGTGGACGTCGGGCCGGAGTCTTCAGTGTCATTCCAGAAGGATTTTGACCAGCCCGTGCAGAAAATGTTGACGTTGGCCAAGGGCTACGTGAACAAGGACGCTGCCAGCCGGGCGTACGGTGACGGCAACCTGGCGTTTTCACAGGGCAAAGCTGCGATGTATCTGCAAGGTCCGTGGGCCTTCAGCGAGATCGCCAAGACCGCCCCGGACCTGAAGCTCGGAACCTTTCCGCTGCCGATGACTGAGGACCCCGAGGACTTGCGGGTCCGCGTCAACGTGGACCTCGCAGCCTGGATTCCGGAGGCCTCCAAGCATAAGGACGCTGCCCGAGGCTTCCTCGAGTATTTGTACCGGCCCGAGGTGATTGATGCCTACAACAAATCGCAGCTGGGTTTCACGCCCACCAAGGAGACCGCAAACGTCCCGGACCCTCGGATTGAGGGAATGGTGGAGTACTACGACAACGGCAAGGTCTATCAGGGTCCCTCGGTGCTCGTTCCCCGCACCATCCCCATCATGAACTACACGCAGGCAATCGTGTTCGGCGCACCCCCTGCATCCACCCTCCGCACCCTCGACGCAGATTGGGCGCGCCTGGCGTTCCGCCAGTAGTGCAGACCATAGGGAGTCAGCTACATGTCCACCATCACCACCCCCACCACGTCCAAGCAGGGCCTTCACAAGCAGGGCCGCCAAAAGCAGGGGCACCAAACCCCCCGCAGCAGGCGGCGCGTTGAACCGATCTTCTACCTTTTCCTGGTGCCCAGCCTGATTCTGTTCACGCTGGCCATCACGATTCCGGGCATCATGGGCATCTTCTTCAGTTTCACGAACTCCATCGGAATCGGTGATTGGGAGTTCATTGGCCTAACCAACTACATCGCGATCTTCAGTGACCCGGCGATCCTGCAGAGTTACCTCTTCACTTTCGGGTTCTCCATTGTCACAGTGATCGCGGTGAACGTGATCGCCTTCCTTCTTGCCGTCGGGCTTACCGCGCGTATCCGGATGAAGTCGGCGCTTCGGACCATCTTTGTCATCCCCATGGTGGTTTCCGGCATCATCATCGCCTACGTCTTCAACTTCCTGTTTTCGAACTCCCTGCCGTCGCTTGGTACTGCAGCAGGAATTCCATGGCTGGAAAGCAGCCTGCTGGCCAATCCCGACCTCGCCTGGATTGCGATCGTGCTGGTCACAGCCTGGCAGGCAGTCCCCGGGGCTCTGCTCATTTATATTGCGGGCCTGGTTGCGGTGCCCGGAGATGTGTATGAGGCCGCGGAAATCGACGGAGCGAGCAAATTCCAGCAGCTTCTGAAGATCACGCTTCCGCTGGTGGCCGGTTACGTGGTCATCAACATCATTCTCGGGTTCAAGGGCTTCCTCAATGCCTACGACATCATCGTCGGGCTGACGAACGGAGGCCCGGGAACCTCTACGCGGAGCATCGCGATGACCGTCATATCCGGCTTCAACGGCGGCGACTACGCCTATCAGATGGCCAACGCAACGATCTTCTTCGTGGTCGCCATCCTCATCTCTCTCGTACAGCTCTCGCTGACTCGCGGACGGAATGCACTGTAATGACCAACGAATCGATGACCAACCAACTGATGACCAAAAAATCCAGCTCCAAAGTGGAACGCGTCAACTGGCCGGCAACCACTGTCCTCGTTCTTTGTGCAGTGACTGTGCTTCTTCCCCTGTATGTCACGGTCTCCATGGCTTTCAAGACCCAGGGGCAGGCGGTGGACGGCAATGCCTTCTCCTTCCCCGCACCCTTCAGTCTCGAGGGCTTCTTCCAGGCCTGGACCCTCACGAACTTCCCGGTGGGGGCCGCGATGTCGTTGCTGGTGACGGCGGGGACCGTAGTTGCCACGATCATCCTGGCTGCCTTCGCCTCCTACGCGATCGTGCGGAACTGGGAACGGCGGTTGTTCAGGTACTCGTTCTTCTACCTTTTGGGAGCCATGTTCATCCCCTTCCCTGTGGTTGCCCTGCCGCAGATTCAGCTCACCGGCCGCCTCGGCCTGGACAACCCGTTCGGCGTGATCCTGCTGGCCACCATGTTCCAGCTGAGCTTCAGCGTCCTGCTCTTCACCGCATTCCTGCGTTCCATCCCGATGGAACTGGAAGAGAGCGCCAGAATAGACGGCGCAACAACCTGGCAGACCTTCTGGAAACTGATTTTCCCGCTGCTGGCACCGATGAGCGCAACCGTGGGGATCTTCGCGTTCCTCTACGCCTGGAACGATTTCATGATGCCGTCGCTGATTATTTCCGATCCGGCAATGCAGACGCTTCCCGTGCGGCAGAACCTTTTCCAAACGCAGTTCAGCAACAACTACCACGTGTCCTTCGCCTCTTACCTGATGGCGATGGCGCCGGCGATCGTCGCCTACCTGTTTACGCAGCGCTGGGTCATGGCCGGCGTGACACAAGGTGCCGTAAAGGGCTAGCCGTTGTTGACCTTCCCGGACCGGCGTTTCATACTGGTCCAGAAGATAAATTTAGATTCTAAATCAAAGGAGTTTCGTGAGCACTTCCGCCACTCAGGCACACCGCACTGACGCCCGCCGCATGTCCGATCCCAATTGGTGGCGCCAAGCGGCCGTCTACCAGATCTACCCGCGCAGCTTCTACGACGCGAACGGTGACGGACTTGGAGACATCAAGGGCATCACGGCCAAAGTCCCGTATCTGAAGGAGCTTGGGATCGACGCCGTCTGGTTGAGCCCGTTCTACCCGTCGGCGCTCGCGGACGGCGGCTACGACGTGGACGATTACCGCAATGTGGACCCGAAGCTGGGGACTCTTGAGGACTTCGACGAGATGGCCGCAGCCTTGCACGCCGCAGGGATCAAGATCGTGGTGGACATCGTTCCCAACCACTCCTCTGACCGCCACGAGTGGTTCAAGGAAGCGCTGGCCTCACCCAAGGGCTCCGCGGCACGCGACCGCTACATCTTCCGCGACGGCCGGGGCGAAAATGGCGAGTTGCCGCCGTCGGACTGGGACTCTGTCTTCGGCGGACCCATCTGGGAGCGCATCACCGAGCCTGACGGCACGCCCGGACAGTGGTACCTGCACATCTTCGCCAAGGAGCAGCCGGACTTCAACTGGGAGAACCCGGAGGTCCGCGAGGACTTCTTGAAGACCTTGCGCTTCTGGTCGGATCGCGGCGTGGACGGTTTCCGCATCGACGTCGCCCACGGCATGGCCAAGGATCTTTCCGAGCCGCTGCCCATGAAGGCTGACCTGGAAGCCAAGGCCCATGGCACGGACGGCTTCACCGACGGTTCCCACCCGTTCTGGGACCGCGACGAAGTCCATGAGGTCTACGCCGAGTGGCGCAAACTCTTCAATGAGTACAACCCGCCGCGCACCGCCGTCGCGGAGGCCTGGGTCCACGAGTCCCGCCGCTCCCGCTACGCCAGCCCCGAAGGACTGGGCCAGGCTTTCAATTTCGACCTCCTGCAGTCCGATTACGACGCTGCCTCTTTCCGGAAGATCATCACGGACAACCTGGTAGCAGCCAAGGAGTCGGGGGCTTCCTCCACGTGGGTCTTCTCCAACCATGACGTCGTCCGTCACGCCACCCGTTACGGCTTGCCCAAGGGCGGTTCCGTAGCGCAGGGAACCAATGCGGCGCAGGACATCACCGGCGACAAGCCCAAAGGCCAGGACGGCAAGGGCTGGCTGCTGGCCGGCGCGCCGGCTGAAGAGCTCGACGTCGAACTTGGCTTGCGTCGTGCACGCGCCGCGACGCTCTTGCTGCTTGCGCTCCCCGGCTCTGCCTACCTCTACCAGGGTGAAGAGCTAGGCCTGCGTGAAGTCTCGGAAATTCCTGACTCCGAACGTCAGGACCCGTCCTTCTTCCGTAACCCAGGGGTCGAGATTGGCCGCGATGGTTGCCGTGTACCGCTGCCGTGGACCGCGGAGGGTCCTTCCTTCGGATTCGGCGCGGGCAAGGCACACCTTCCGCAGCCGGAGTGGTTCAAGGACTATGCAGTGTCCAAGCAGGAGGCCGTGGAAGGTTCCACCCTGGAGCTCTACCGGAAGGCACTGAGCCTGCGGAGCGAACTCCAGACCGATGAGGAACTTGAGTGGGTGGAGACCGGCAACCAGGACGTGCTCCACTTCAGCCGCCCCGGCGGCTGGCACACGGTGACTAACTTCGGCAGCAAGCCCGTGGAGCTTCCGGAAGGCAACATCGTGGTAGCAAGCGGACCCCTGGAGGGCGGCAAATTGCCCTCCGACACCACTGCGTGGATTGTCCGCAACGCCTAAGCGCTGCGGACAATCCGGACGCTGGGGCAGAATACTGAAGTTATGACATATGCGAACGGGCGGGGACGCCTTATTTATGGCTGCATGGGACTCGGCGGCCCTTGGGGCGGTACGTCCTACGGGCCTTCGGAGATCGATCAGGCAGCCGCGGTGATTGAAGCTGCGCTGGGGATCGGCATTGAGCTTTTCGACCATGCAGATATCTATCGCAGCGGAAAGTCCGAGGCCGTGTTTGGTGAAGTCCTCGCCCGTTCGCAGGGTCTGCGCGACAAGATCCAGCTTCAGACCAAATGCGGGATCAGGCTGGGGGAGCGCGGGCTGGAGACACATTACGACCTCAGCCGTGACGCCATCCTCGAACGGGTCAATGAAAGCCTGAAACGGCTCCAGACGGACTACGTGGACGTGCTGCTCCTGCGCCGGCCCGATCCGTTGATGGACCCGCGCGAGGTGGCGGACGCCGTCGGACAGCTCATGGCGGAAGGCAAGGTGCGGCAGTTGGGTGTGTCCAACATGTCCGGCGCCCAGATCGCCTTCCTGCAGGACGAGTTGGAGACGCCCATCGTGGCGAACCAGCTGGAAATGAGCCTGCTGCGACGGGATTGGCTGGAGAGCACTGTGCTGGTCAACCACACGGAGGGTCTGGAATACAGCTTTCCGCATGGGACTCTTGAGCACTGCATGGCCAAGGGAATTGAATTGCAGGCATACGGGTCGTTGGCCCAAGGGCGCTATACAGGTGCGCCGTCTGCGGAGTATTCGCTTGCCGAATCGGCTACCGCGGACATGCTTGAAAAATTGGCGGGGGAGAAGAACACCACGCCGGAGTCGGTACTGCTGGGCTGGCTGATGAAGCACCCTGCCAGGATCTCGCCGGTAGTGGGAACCACCAATCCTGCCCGTATCGCTGCTTGCGCCGATGCCGCCTGCGTGGCTGCTGACATGACCCGTGCCGAGTGGTACGGACTGTGGGTCGCAGCGCGGGGAAACAACATCCCCTGACGCCGGTTTTAACCCAACTGAGTCGCAGTTGAGGCCGTTTCCAACGCGCTGAATCATGCGGTGATCGCAACACCTGATTATTGAAGGGTGTCGATTGCCATGGTGAAGTTCACGAATCGTTTGGTTGCTGAGGTTGTCCAGTCGTTCTGGCAGCAGGTTGCGGACGGTGCCCGTTTTGAAGATGCTGGTGCGTTCGTCGGGTGGTCCGTAACGACGGTCCGCCGTGAGCTGAGGTCCTCAGGAGGGGTCCGGCCCCGTCGGGGCCGGACCCTGACCGGCCGTTCCCTATCGTTCCAGGAGCGGGAGTTGATCTCGTTATGGCGGGGCAAGGAATCGGTCCGTGAGATCGCCAGACGTTTGGGTCGTTCCCCGTCAACGATCTCCCGGGAGCTCCGGCGGAACGCTGACAAGGTCTTTTTCTACCGGGCTACCACCGCCCATGCCCGCGCCCACGCCCGGGCAGCCAGGCCCAAGACCGCTAAGCTCAACAGCAACAAGCCCTTGCGCCTGGAAGTCGAAAAGCGGCTCGAAAAGAAAGACTCACCGGTCCAGATCGCTGGCAGACTCCGCAAGGACTTCCCGAACAACCCGGAGATGTGGGTGTCACACGAGACCATCTACCAGTCCCTCTATCTCGAGTCCCGGGGCGGGCTAAAGCGGGAACTGGTCAAGAACCTGCGCACCGGCCGGACCCTGCGCAAACCCCAACGCCGCCCCGACGAACGCCGCGGCAGAATCCAGGACAAGGTCATGATCGCCGACCGTCCCGCCGAGGTCGAAGACCGTGCCGTGCCAGGGCATTGGGAAGGGGACCTGATCGTAGGCAAGGACGGAAAAACCGCCATCGGCACCATCGTGGAGCGCACAACCGGGTTCGTGATGCTCCTCCATGTCCCGACCGGTCAAAACCGTGCCGAGTCTGTTCGGGATGGGCTGATCCGCAAAATGGGCGCCCTTCCCGACGAACTGAGGCTCTCACTGACCTGGGACCAAGGCACCGAAATGCGCAGGCACAAGGAAGTGAAGATCGCAGCCGACATCGACATCTACTTCTGCGATCCCCACTCACCTTGGCAACGCGGCTCGAACGAGAACACCAACGGGCTCCTGCGCCAGTACTTCCCCAAAGGCGCAGACCTAAGCATCTACAGCCAAACCGACCTCGACTACGTCGCCCACGAACTCAACGACAGACCCCGCCAACGATTCGACTTCTGCACCCCCAATGAGATGATCAGAACCTTCCTGTTGCGATAACCGCTAGAAACCACCCGCTCAGAACGGCCTTAACTGCGACTCAGTTGGGTGCGAACAGCAACACATACTACGAGGCGCGGCTGATCGGCGCGACCACGGAGTAGGTGCTCGAGTCACCCTGCAAGGCCTGGCTCGGCTTGCCATCGATGCTCACCGGAATGTCGCCCGCAATGGTCACGCGGTTGAGCTTGCGGGGCTGGCCGTCGTAGTTGTCCGGTGCGTAATGCTGCGTGATGCGGTTATCGAACAGGACCACCTGGTTGGGCTCCCAATTCACCCTCACCACGTTCTCCGGACGCGTTACGTAGGCCTGCAGCAGGCGGATGATGTCCTTGGATTCGGTGTTGGACAGGCCAACGATCCTGAGCCGCTGCGCGAAGCCTCCAATAAACAATCCGCGCTCGCCGGTCAACGGGTGGACCCGCACCACAGGGTGGGCGGTTTCGAACTTCAGCCGGGTGAATTCCTTGCGTCGTTCTTCCGCGTTGGAGTGCTCAAGGTTCTTGGGCACCGAGTAGTCGTAGTCGTTGGTGTGGATGGCCCACAGGGTGTCCGCGAAATTCCGCAACTCCTCCGGGAGGTCCTGGTACGCCCCGGCCGAGGACGCGATCAGGGTCTCGCCACCGTAGGCGGGGAGATCGATGCTCCGCAGTGTGGAGGCCTGCGGCGGGTTGACCACGAAGGTGACGTCCGTGTGCCAATTGTTGGCCGAGCCATTCTCGCTGTCCACGGGCAGGACATTCTCTTCGCCGTCCACAGAAGCCACCGTCGGGTGCGCCTTGGTGAGCGGGCCGAAGTGGCTGGCGAACTTCACCTGGGCTTCGTCGGTGAGGATGTTGGCCTCGCGGAAAACAAGTGCCTTGTGCTCGTTCAGCGCAGCCCGGATCTGCGCAACAGTTTCTTCACTCGGGTCTCCGCTGATGTCCAGGCCACGAATTTCGGCGCCGATGCGGGAGCCGAGTTTGGCGAACTCGAGTTTGGTTTCGGTAATGACGGTCATGACGTTTTCCTTACTTGTTGATGGATCTTTTTGTGATGCTTGCGGAAGGTGCCGCGGGGTGGGTCAGGAAGCGGCAGCGCCAACAGCGGTCCGCCAACGGGAGAAGTGCTTTTCGAGGGCAACCAGCAGGAAGTTCACGCCGAGCCCCAGCAAGGACACTGTGAGGATGCCCGCGTACATATCCGGGATGAGGAAGCTGCTTTGCGCATTCACGATCAGGTAACCCAGCCCAGCCTTGGCTCCCACCATTTCAGCGGCGATCAGCACCAGGATGGAGGCGGTGCCGGCCATACGAATGCCCGTGAAGATCGTGGGCACGGCCGACGGGAGAATGACCTTCTGGAAGAGCCTGAAGCTATTAAGCCCCAGGGAGCGAGCGGCCCTGATCAGCAGAGGGTCCACCGTCTTCACACCAGCAATGGTGTTCAGGAGCACCGGGAAGAAGGCCGCGTACGCCACGATGCTGATCTTGGACTCCTCACCGATGCCCAGCAGCAGCGTGAAAACGGGCAGCAAGGCAAGAGCGGCAGTGTTCCGGAACAATTCCAGCAACGGGTTCAGGACTGAGTTCAGGCGCCCGTACCAGGCAATGAGCAAGCCTAATGAGACACCCGCCACCAGAGCCGCGCCAAAGCCGGCCACGGAGCGGGTGAGGCTGGCCGCAATATGGCCCTGAATGGTGCCGGCTTCGAAGAGCTTGCCCCAAGCCAACAGCACTTCATGCAGCGGCGGAAGGAACACCCTGGTGGACGGGCTCGCCAAATACGTGGGTCCAAGCTCCCACAGCGCCAGGAAAGCCAGGACCGCTGCGGACTTCCACAGACCCGACCCCACGGCACCGGCGACGCGCCGCACTATGCCGGGTGCCGGCGTCGTACGCTCTTCAGCTGCTGCCCGAGTGTCGGAAGGCGCCTGAGTACCTGAAGGCTCGACGGCGGCACTTGGGTCAGTCGCCGCACCCGCCTTGGACCCTGCAGCGGCAGTTTCGGCTTGAGTGAGTGTGGTGGTCATCAGGCGGCGCTCCTTTCGGCGATGGTTGCCGGTTCGTCCGGCGCGCTGCCGTCAGGCAGGATCTTGCGGTGGCCGGCGTCCTGCGCCCGGCGGACTTCATCGTGCAGGAGCGTCCACACCTGGTGGCGGTGCTCCACAAAGGCTTGGTTGGAACGGATGTCCTCGTTGCCGTCACGGTCCGGGATGTTGATGTCCACGATTTCCTTGAGCCGGCCCGGGCGGGCGCTCAGCACCGCGACGCGCTCGCCGAGGTACACAGCTTCATCGATGCCGTGCGTGATGAAGACAATGGTCTTGCCGGTGGCCTTCCAGATCCTGAGGAGCTCATCCTGAAGCTGCTCGCGGGTCTGGGCGTCCAAGGCCGCGAACGGCTCGTCCATCAGCAGCACATCCGGCTCATAGGCCAGGCTTCGGGCGATGGCAACACGCTGCTTCATACCGCCGGAGAGTTCGTGAGGGTAGCGGTCCTCGAAGCCCGCCAGGCCTACGAGGGCCAGGTATTCGCTGGCTTTCGCGGCGCGTTCGCGGCGGTTCAGCTTCTTGCCGTCCGGTCCCACACCTTCGAGCCCAATGGAGACGTTGGCCGAGGCCGTACGCCAGGGGAACAACGCATACTGCTGGAACACCACGGCGCGGTCCTTGCCCGGCGCGGTGACGGTTTTGCCATCCACCAGGACTTCACCGGAAGTCGGGGTGGAGAGCCCGGCCAGGAGGTCCAGGAGCGTGGTCTTGCCCGAGCCGCTGGGCCCCACCAAGGTGAGGAATTCGCCGTCGCGGACGTCCAAGCTCAAGGAATCTACGGCGGTGAGGCGGGTGGCGCTTGTGGTTTTGGTGGCCCGTACCGTGAATTCCTTGGTAACGTTCCGGAGGCTGATTTTGGCGGTCATGGCTATCCCTTCGCTGCAGCGAGCTCGTTGAACTCGTTCGTGTAGTACTTGGAAGGCGTGAGCTTGTCCCTGACGATTCCCGACGAGTTCAGCCAGGCCTCCCAGCGGGTGAAGTCCTCATCCTTGACCACACCGTTTTCCGGAACGCCGGGGCTCTTCCAGAACTTCAAATTGGCTGTGCTCTCATTGCGGCCACGGCTCTCGATGATCTTGGTGTAGCGCGCAATGACCTCCTCGCGGGGCGTTTCAGTGGCCCACTTGAGTGCTTTTGCGATGGCCGTGGTGAAAGTCCGGGTGGTTGTGTTGTTCTTTTCGATGAAGTCGTTGCGGAGCACAATCTGGCCGCCGGCGAACGTGCCGAACAGCTCGTAGTCGTTGAACAGCGACCTCAACCCGCCTGCCTCGATGGCCCGGTCCTGCAGGACGCCCCCCAAGGTTCCGACGTCCACTTGTCCGCGGCGGATGGCTTCTTCGGTGTCATTCGGCGCGAGTGGCACCAGCTGGACTTGCTTGATCTCGTCCTGGCTGAGCCCGTTCTTTGTCAGGTAGGTGTTGATGACGGCCTCATGGTGGGCGCCGAGGGTGTTGACGGCGATTTTCTTGCCGATCAGGTCCCGCGGTTCCTTGATGGCGCTGTCCGCCTTCACGTAGTACCCGCTGAAGTTCTTCTCGTCAGCACCGTAGTAGTTGATGACGCCTTTCACGGGCGCCCCGGCTTCTATCAGCTTGGTGACGGCGCCGGTGAAGGCGCCACCAAAATCGGTCTGGTTCGTGGCCGCGGACTGGATGTCTTGGGGACCGCTGGTGGTGTTTCCCACCCACTTCAGCTTGACGTCACCGAGGTATCCAAGGTCTTCCGCCAGTTCCGGGAAGGTGACCTGGTTTGCCCAGCCTTGGTACCGGAGTTCCGTAACTTCATCGCCGGACTTGCTGGATTCGTTCGATTGTCCGGCATCGGCTGCACCGCCGCAGCCGGACACCGTCAGCGCTAGTACGACGGCGGCCGCGACGCTCAGCAGGGGCAGGTGCAGTTTCATTGGGAGCTACTTTCGATGGGTTGTGATGTGTTGGGTGGCCGGCTTACGCAAGGGCTTGGGAGCCTTGCAACGGCTTGGGAACGATGTAAACCCATCCCGACGCCGACTGGGAAGTGCAGTGGTAACTCCCGGAAACGCTGCGAAACAGCCCGAAACGGAACGAAATCCGGAGCCACTCCCGGCAACCCAGGGACACAAAGACGCAGTGTTGAGCCCTGTGAACAACAGCGACAGGTAGGCCGGATATGACTGGCGCGTACCGTCGTCGCGCGTTCATACTGCGGGACCCCACAGTCATATGGGGTTTAGTTCGTATTGATCCTCACAACCGGGCGGAATTCTTCGCTGTGCGGGGCGCCGGACGGATACGGTAGATACATGACGTCTAGCATCGCCGCCGAATCAGTTCGGCCTACCCGCAATATTCCCGCCGATATCGCCCGTTCATGGCTCCTTGTGAATGCCATGAAGACTGAGCTTTTTGACGAATCCGCGGGTTCACGGGCAGACGCCATCATCCTCGATATCGAAGACGCTGTTGACCCTTCCCAGAAGGACATTGCCCGCGAGAACGTGGTCAACTGGCTAACCGCCGGCGGCAAGGCGTGGGTCCGCATTAATGACGCCACCAGCAAGTTCTGGGCCGACGACCTCGCGGGATTGCGCGGCACTCCGGGCCTGCTCGGCGTTATGCTCGCCAAGACCGAGTCTGCCGACCAAGTCACCGAGTCCTACCACCGCATGGATGGCAAGACTCCCGTAGTCGCACTGGTTGAGTCCGCCCTCGGCATTGAGGAAGCCAACCACATTGCGCGTGCACAGGGCGCATTCCGCCTTGCTTTCGGTTCCGGCGACTTCCGCCGCGACACCGGTATGGCGGCCACCCCGGAGGCCATGGCCTACCCGCGCGCCAAGCTCGTCGTCGCCAGCCGCGTTGGTAACCTGCCGGGCCCCATCGACGGCCCCACTGTGGGCACCAACCACCCCATCCTGCGTGAGCAGACGGGCATCACCGTGACCATGGGCATGACCGGCAAGCTCTGCCTGGCCATCGACCAGACCACCGTGATCAACGAAGTCATCAGCCCCACGCCGTCGGACGTCGCCTGGGCCACGGACTTCATGAACGACTTCGAGGCCAATGGCCGCGTCATCCGCGATGGTTCCGACCTCCCGCGCCTCGGCCGTGCTGAGAAGATCATGAAGCTCGCAGTGGCCTTCGGAGTCCAGCCTTCCCTGTAAGCATGCTTGTCCACGGGGTCGCTTGGGATACTTCGTCCCCTTCCTTGCGAATGTTCACGCCGGACGCGGAGTTCGCCGATGTTGCGTTGGCCCAGGGCTCAGCCTTGGGCCTGCGCGTTATCCCCGGTTTGTGGTGCCTTGGCCACACCAAAGTCCACGGCCCCGGGGATCGGACGCATGTCCCGTGCCGCAGCGGCTCTCCAGCCGAGCGTGGGAAGCAATGCGGAGCCTGCTTCGCCCGGGACGACTCCCGGCTGATGCACGACTTCCACCGCGGCACCTCCGTTCCCACCGGTCTGCGCGCTTACCTGATGCAACCGCACTGGCTCTACGTGGCCACGTTCGGGAACGGCGCCACCAAAGTGGGGACGGCCTCTGCTCCGCGCAAGTGGAATCGGCTCGCCGAACAGGGTGCTGTGCACGCCTCCTATGTGGCGCACACCGAGGACGGCCGTGTTGTTCGTGTTCTCGAGGACTTGGTGACCAGGGAGCTCGGTCTCGTCCAACAGGTCCGTTCCGCAGCCAAGGCTGCAGGACTCGTGGAGCCGCGTGCCGGCGTCGAGCTTTTGGCGCTGAACCGTCAGCACGCCACTCGGGTGCGCGAATTGTTGGGCGGGCTGGCGATGACGGGCTATTCCGTTGTGGAGGAAGAGTGGGAGCGGCCGGAAGTGGCTGAGCGGCTCTGTGTCGCCGACGCTGAGGCGAGTCGTCGCCATGCGTACCCCGCAACGTTCGACGGCGGCGGGCACGGTTTGCGGATCCACTCGCTCTCCGGGGCGATCGCCTTGGCGGGACTCCCGGACGCTGCGGGTAACCAGGTAGAGGGCAGCTTCGTAGCAGACCTGGGTGCTTTGAAGGGTCGCAAGATCGAGTTCGGCCCGTACACCACGGAGATCCCGGCGTTACAGGACTCCTTGTTCTAATTCGTTGTGAGGCCCGCTTTGCGGGGATGCAGAGTAGGCCTCGCAACGCACCCCCTTTCGTTGTGAGGCCCGCTATGCAGGGTATTTCGGGGTTTTGGGGTGCAGAGTAGGCCTCGCAACGCACCCCTTTTCGTTGTGAGGCCCGCTTTGCGGGGTATTTCGGGGTTTTGGGGTGCAGAGTAGGCCTCGCAACGCCCCCCCTTTCGTTGTGAGGCCCGCTATGCAGGGTATTTCGGGGTTTTAGGGTGCAGAGCAGGCCTCGCAACGCACCCCGTAGACTTGGACGGTGCTAGAAGAATTTTGGGCCACCGCCTCCACGTCCTACAAAGCGCTGGTTTTCAGCGCCATGGGGCTCATCGCCGTCGGGCTCGTGCTCTCCATCGTGGGGAACACCTCCGGCAACCAGGGCTTGGCCATTGCTTCGTTGCCCGTCATTGGCGTCGGCCTGCTCCTCCATGTTGTAGGACTTGTGGTTCGAGGCCAGAAGATCCGCAAGAGCTACAAGAAGTAACGCCTTCACCCAAGCATCGTGCTGCACTCGAGCTCCCGAGGCCCGATAGGGTTGGAGCATGAGTATCAATCCGGACCTGCAGGGCCGAAGCTACCCTGCCGCAGAGGTATACGACGTCGGCCGAGAAAAGATCCGCGAGTTTGCCACGGCTGTGAAAGCCAACAACCCCGCGCATTTCGATGTTGAGGCAGCCAAGGCCTTGGGCCACAGCGACCTCGTAGCCCCGCCGACCTTCGCCATCATCGTCGCCCAACGTGCTGACGCCCAGTTGGTGCAGGACCCGGAGTCGGGCATTGACTTCTCCCGGGTGGTCCACGCCGACCAGCGGTTCACGCACCACCGGGCCATCGTCGCCGGCGACCGCCTTGTTGCCGAGCTACACGTTGACGGAGTGCGGGCCATGGGCGGGGGAGCCATGATCACTACCCGTTCCGAGATTTCCACCGAGGCAGGCGAAAAAGTCGCCACCACCACGTCGTCCATCCTGGTCCGCGGAGAGGGACAGTAACCATGAGCCCCACATTCGAAGAACTGACGGTCGGCCAGGAAATCGGCAGCCGCAGCATTGATGTCACCCGCCAGGACCTGGTCAAGTACGCAGGGGCCTCGGGTGACTTCAACCCGATCCACTGGAACGAATCTTTCGCAACCTCCGTGGAACTGCCGGGGGTCATCGCGCACGGCATGTTCACCATGGGTGCCGCAGTGCAGTTGGTGAGCGACTGGGCAGTGGACCCCGCCGCCGTCGTCGACTACCAGACCCGTTTCACCAAGCCTGTCCTCGTCACTGACACCACGGGGACGGATGAGGCCGGCGCTGTCATCGACGTCACGGGCGTGGTGGGAGCGCTCGACGCCGATGCCCGCACCGCGCGTATCGATCTCACCGTTGTTGCGGGCGGGCAGAAGGTCCTCATGAAGTCGCAGGCGGTTGTGAAGCTCTCTTGAACCAACCGAACACCACTCAACGGCGCGCCACTTCGACTGAAATGTCGCGGTGGCGCGCCGCTGTTCTTGCTTCATACGGGGCCAGCGGTATCGCCTTCGCAACGTGGGTTTCCCGCCTCCCTGCCATCCGTGACGGACTGAACCTCACGCCGGGTGGCATCGGTCTTTTGCTCATGTGCATGACGGTTGCCTCGTTCATCTCGATCTCAGCCTCGGGGCTTATCGTGCTGCGGCTCGGTCCCAAGCTGACCACGAGGATCGGCAGTTGCATGGTGGGTGCGGGTCTTGTCATCGTGGGTGTGGGCACCTCTATTGCAGCCAATCCACTGGTGGTTGCGGCAGGCTTGGTAGTTCTTGGCCTGGGCACAGCCAGCTGGAACACTGCCTCCAATGTGGAAGGTGCGTCGCTCGAACGCGAGTTGGACCGGCACATCATGCCCCATCTGCACGGTGCATTCAGCCTCGGAACCGTGGCCGCTGCGGGATTCGGTGCCTGGGCCGCTGCCATCCACATGCCGGTGTTCTGGCACTTCCTGATTTCGGGCGTCGTAGTGACGGCGTCGGTGGTGGCAGCAACGTTGTGGTTCCGTGCTGAAAAGACCGCTGCAGCTACGCAGACCTACCGCTCCAAGGAAACGGACACTTTCCAGGATCCTTCCACGGGTCCTCTGCCCATCATCACTCCCGAATCGGCCGGCCCCCAGACGGACGCTGGCATAGCTGCCGCTCCTCTGGATAACAAGCGGCTCGTGGCTCTTGCGTGGCGTGATCGCCGGACTTTGCTGATCGGAGTCCTGGTCCTCGGTTTGGCCTTGGCAGAAGGAGCCGCCGGGGACTGGGTGGCACTGGCACTCGCTGACGGCTACGGGCAGTCCGATGCGGCGGGAGCTGTCGGTTATGGGCTTTTCGTCACCTTCATGACCATCGGGCGTTTCACCGGCACAGTCATCCTGGATCGTTTTGGCCGAGTAGTGGTGATGCGCTGGTGCTCGGCTACCGCCGTCGTGGGCCTTGCGCTGTTTGTTTTTGCTCCGGTCCCGTGGCTCGCGTTCGTGGCCTTGGCAGTGTGGGGCCTGGGAGCCTCACTCGGATTCCCGGTGGGGATGTCTGCCGCTGCGGATGATCCTGTGCACGCAGCGGCCCGTGTGTCGGTGGTATCCACCATTGGCTACGGCGCCTTCTTGTGTGGTCCTCCGCTCCTGGGGCTCTTGGCTGAACATTTTGGCATCCTGCATTCGCTGCTTGCACCGCTGGCATTGCTGGTGGTCAGCTTCTTCCTGGCACCTTTGGCTGGCCAGCAGAGGGCGAAGTCTGCGCTGCCCAACGAAGCCAGTTAGGCTTGATTGGTGACCCAAACGCTGCTTTCCGAACTGACCACTGCTGCCGTTGGCGGCCCCGCGGGCAACTATGTTGAGGCCCGCACTGAGGCAGAAATCATCGACGCCGTCCGGTCGGCCGACGCTGCCGGCGAAAAACTCCTGATCATCGGCGGTGGCTCCAACCTGCTGATCTCCGACGAAGGCTACCCCGGTACGGTCCTGAAAATCGCTTCCGAGGGCTTCACCGTGAACTCCGAAGACAGCTGTGGAGGCGTCTCGGTCGTAGTTCAAGCGGGCCACAACTGGGATGCCCTGGTGGAACACGCGGTGCTGCACGCCTGGTCAGGCCTGGAAGCACTGTCCGGAATTCCGGGAGCAACCGGCGCCACGCCCGTGCAGAACGTGGGAGCCTACGGCGCAGATGTTTCACAGACCATAGCGGCTGTCCGCACGTGGGACCGCGAACGCAACGCAGTGCAGACGTTCACCAACTCAGAGCTCAAGTTCGGATACCGCGATTCCATCCTGAAGCAGACCACAGTTGAGGGCTCGCCCCGCTACGTTGTACTGACCGTGGAGTTCCAGTTGCCGCTGGGACGGATGAGTGCCCCCATCAGGTACGCCGAGCTGGCAAGGGTGCTGGGCGTAGAGGCCGGTAAGCGCGCCTACTCCAACGATGTGCGGCGCGAAGTCCTCCGGCTCCGCGCTTCCAAGGGAATGGTCCTGGACTCTGCGGACCGCGACACCTATTCCACGGGTTCATTCTTCACCAACCCGATCGTCCCAGCGGAGCGTGCCTCAGCTTTGCCGGAGAACGCGCCCAAGTATCCTGCCGGGGACGACGGACTCGTGAAGATCTCCGCTGCCTGGCTCATCGATCAGGCCGGATTCGGTAAAGGCTTCGGACTCGAGGAGTCCAGCGTTTCCGGCGGGCGGGCTTCCCTGTCCACGAAACACACGCTTGCCATTACCAACAGGGGTTCAGCAACGGCTACCGACATGGTGGCCATCGCGCGTGAGGTGCGTTCCGGCGTCGTCGAGCGTTTTGGCATTGAACTGCACCCGGAACCGTTGTTGATCGGCGTCAGCCTCTAGCGTGTGCGCCTCTCGGCTATCGGCAGGACCTTGTTGAGCAGCAGGAACGTGAGGCCGCAGCTGACCGCTCCCAGCAGGAAGATCTGGCTGAACGCGATACTTTGCGGCGACGGTCCGCTGGGCATGAACAGTCCGGCCGTGGCGAAGCCGACCAAACCCAGGAGCAGGACGATCGCCCCGAGCAGGAAGCTGCGGACCTGGGCTGCGGCTGCCGGGTAGAACCAGGGTTCGGGGGCGTCGTCGTCGCGGTCGGCTACGGGCTGGGTGGCGGCAGCGGTTCCGATGAGAAGCGCGGCTGCCGCAGTTGCCACCAGACTGACTGTCTGGATGGCCTGCATTGAAGGGGAGAGGCTCACGCCGGTCCCTACCGCCACGATCAGCCCGGCGCCAAGTCCGGCGAGCGTGCAGAACCAGCCGCCGGTAGCCAACCACCGGCTCATCGGTCGCACGAACGGAGCAAGATCACCAAAAAGCATGAACCCATCCTAGGATCTACTGCTGGGTGACGGCTGGGAGGCGCGGTAAGGTTCCCTGTGCTCGCCGGTCCTCTTAGGATGAAGCATGCCTGCAGAGAGAAGCGCTCCCACTCCGCGCATCATGGGCCGGTTGCGGCTAGCCAGCCAAGGCTTGTTGGGTGGCGGCTTCACCACAGTTTCGGATGCGGTCCGTTGGATGACCGCCATGCAGGCACAGGACCTTGGCTCAGCGTTGTGGGCAGCCGGCCAGCGCGTTCCGGGCACGGTTGCGTCGGACGTCCGGGCCGCCCTCGACGCCGGGACGGTGGTCCGCTCATGGCCCATGCGCGGGACACTTCACTTGCTTGCCCCCGAGGACCTCCAGTGGATTCTGGGCATCACCAGTGACCGTCTGATGAATTCACTGGCAGCTCGCCACCGTGAACTCGGCATCACGCCCGATGACATCAGCCATTGCCGGGACATCGCGTTCAAAACCACCGAGGTCCTCAAGGCAGAGGGCGCGCCAGGAGCCACACGGGAGCAACTGTTTCAAGCGTTCGAGGAAGCCGGCCAGCTCACCAAAGCGCAGCGGGGCATTCATATGCTGGGGAGCCTTTGCCAGCGCGCGTGGCTGGTCCAAGGACCCATGGCAGGGACCAACGGCAAAGTGGGTGTGCAGCAACTGTTCGTGCCGTTCGACGAGTGGATCCCGGAATCGAGGGAGCTGGGACGCGAGGAGGGAATTGCCGAACTGCTGTTCCGCTACATCCAGAGCCACGGCCCCGCCACCATCAGGGATTTTTCGTGGTGGAGCCAGGTGCCCATGACGGCAGCGCGCCAAGCCCTGAACGAGGTGCAGGGCCGGCTGGTTGAGCTGCAGATGGGCGGCGCCAGTTACTGGCTCTCGCCGGAGACAGCAGAAATGCTCGACGACGGCGTCCCCGGCTCGCGCTCGTTCCTGGCGCTCCCGGGGTTCGACGAATTCCTGCTCGGGTACCAGGACCGGAGCCTGGTGCTGGCACCCGAATATGCGGAATTGGTGGTGCCTGGTAAAAACGGAGTCTTCAAAAGAATCATGGTGTCCGGCGGAGAAGTGGTGGGAACGTGGGCGAGGACCGTGAGCGGCAAGAACATAGGTGTCGCGCCGGAACCGTTCACGGGACAGCTGGGTCCGGCCGCTGAGCGTTCGTTTCAAGCCCAGGGCCGTGCCTACCTGAACTTCATGGCCGGTTGACTTGGAGGCTCACCAACGCGTTCCCGGCCCGCAATTACGTTGCCGGCCCGCAACGTAATTGCGGCCGCACAACGAGTTTGTCCACATACGGCGCCCGGCAGCTCGCTGCATAGACCGCCCCAGATACACGATGGGCCCATGCAACGCAGAAAACTTGAAGCCCAAATCGTCACCCATTGGCCGGACACCGTCATTGCCACCACCTCGGATCTTGCACTGAAAGGGCTGAGTGACCGGGTCCTGACGCTGGGCGTACGTTCCGGAACGCTGATCCGGCTCCGGCGGGGCGCCTTCATTCGGACACGTGACTGGCGCCAGCAGAAACCGTGGGAGCAAGAGCTACTGCGAATACAGGCACATCATTCCAACGTGAGCCGCATAAGTGTCTACAGTCATGCAAGTGCCGCCCGGTTGCATGGGTGCTCTCCGTGGGATGGGGGTTCCTCGGTTCACGTCACAATGCCTTTCTCACCTGCCCAAGCAAGCTCTGGTGAGGACGTCACAGCCCATGGCGGCCTTTTGGAGCCGTCGGAGATTGTTGAGTTACAGGCGTCGTGGCCCCGGCCCGTACGTGTCACCAGTTTGGAGCGTACTGTCGTCGATTGTGCCCGGACCATGGACTTGGAACGGGCCGTGGTTATCGCAGATCAAGCGCTCCGCCGCGGTGCGAACCAGCTGTTGCTTCAAGCCTATGTGGACAGCGGACGCATCACGCGGGGTGTTCGCCGCGTGCGCCGTGTCTTTGAAGCAATGGATGCCAGGTCCGAATCGGTGGGGGAGACCCGCACACGGATTCTGCTGAGCAGGCTAGGCATCCGGGGCGCCGTCCTCCAACTCGACGTGGACACCCCTCTCGGGCACTACCGGGGCGACTTCGGCTGGAAGGACCATCGCGTGATCCTCGAGTTCGACGGCCGCGCCAAGTATTTCGACTATGCACCTACTGACGAGGTCCTTTTCAACGAACGTCGTCGGGAGAAGTCCCTTGTGGACTCTGGTTGGGAGGTCGTCCGTATCGACTGGGAACAACTCAGCAGGCCGTGGGAAGTGGAACGGAAGCTCAAAGCGGCGTTGGAGCGAAAGCCGTATGAACGTCGAAAACCCGCTGTTCCGTTGCTGGGCAGCAACGGAACAGCGGGTTAGCGACTTGCTAAGCAGGGCAGCCTAGAGCTTGCCCGTCACAATGTTGAGCATGCGACGGAGCGGCTCGGCTGCGCCCCACAGGAGCTGGTCTCCCACGGTAAAGGCGCTGATGTATTCCGGGCCCATTTCGAGCTTGCGGATACGGCCCACGGGGATGTCCAGAGTGCCGGAAGCGGCCACGGGGGTCAGGTCAGCCATGGAGGCTTCCTTGGTGTTGGGAACAACCTTGGCCCACTCGTTGTCCTTGGCCAGGAGGTTCTCGATTTCCGTCACGGACAGGTCTTCGCGCAGCTTGAGCGTGAGGGCCTGGGAGTGTGAACGCATGGCACCGATACGGATGCACAGACCGTCCATGGCGATGTGGTCCTTGCCCGCGGTGCCGTTTCCGGTGCCGAGGATCTTGTTGGTTTCCACCCCGGCCTTCCACTCTTCCTTCGACTGGCCGTTGCCAAGATCGGCGTCGATCCAAGGAATGAGGGAGCCGGCCAGTGGCACGCCAAACTGGGTGGCGTCAACGCCGGTGCGTTGGGCGGCGAGGACCTTGTGGTCGATTTCGAGAATGGCCGACGCGGGATCGTCCAGTTCGCTGCTGACCTCGTTGTTGAGGGTGCCGAACTGGTTGAGGAGCTCACGCATGTGCCGGGCGCCGCCACCTGAAGCTGCCTGGTATGTCATGGAGGTGCCCCACTCGACCAAGTTGTTCTTGAACAGGCCGCCGAGGCCCATCAGCATGCAGGAAACCGTACAGTTGCCGCCGATGAAGTCCTTCACGCCACCGGACAGTCCGGCGTCGATGACATCGCGGTTGATGGGGTCCAGCACGATGATCGAGTCGTCGTTCATGCGAAGGGTGGAAGCTGCATCGATCCACAGGCCATCCCAGCCGCGGTCGCGGAGTTCGCCGTGGACCTGCTTGGTGTAGTCGCCACCCTGGGCTGTGACAATAATCGGCAGCTTGGCCAGCGTCTCAATATCGAACGCATCCTCGAGCTTGCCAGCCCCATCAGCGAACGACGGGGCAGCACCTCCTGCGTTCGAGGTGGAGAAAAATACCGGGTTGATGTTGGCGAAGTCGTTCTCGTCCTGCATGCGCTGCATCAGGACGGAACCGACCATGCCACGCCAACCGACCAGTCCAACGGACGGATTAGCTGCTGTAGTCATTCACCAAGTCTAAACTTTCGGAGCAAAGTGCCGCTGTTGGTTACGTCACGCAGGCGAAGCGCGACGACGGCACTCGCCTGCACCAGCAAGATGCGGCTGACGCGCGTGGCTAGAGGCTGCCGGCGTCGGGCTCCTGGAGAAGGAGGGCTTTGCGCTTGCGCAGGGCAAAGAAGGCGCCAAACGTGAACACCTGCGTGACAACAATCAACACGATGATCCCGGCAATTCTGTTGCCGCCCAAGATCATGGTGAGACCCACAATGGCAGAGATCAGGGCGAAGAGCGGCAGCAACATATAGCCCAGCACGAACAGGGTTTCAGGTTTTTTCAGCATGCTTAGTCTTTCTGGGTTTCCTGGCTTGCGTTCCGGCGCCATGTGGTGAACCGGTAGTTGGTGCCGTTTTTGGCGGTGAGCCAGCCTTCGGACGGGGCTACGGCGTCGAAGGTCCAATCATCACCGAGTTCCGGAGCGAAGGTGTCGCCTTCCAGGTCCGCATCAATAATGGTGACCACGGCTAAGTTGGCGATACCCATGGACTGTTCAAAGATTTCGCCGCCGCCGATAATCCACACCTTCTGGCCACCGGGAGCGAACTGCGATTCCAGCAGTGCCGCATCAAGGGATGAAACCACGACGGCGCCTTGGGCCTCGGGGGTGGAGGCCCACTCGGCGTTGCGGGTCACCACAATGTTGGTGCGGCCGGGTAGCGGACGGTACGTCTCAGGGAACGACAGCCAGGTCTTGCGGCCCATGATGACGGGGTGCCCCGTGGTGAGTTGGCTGAAGTGCTTTAAGTCCTCGGGGAGGTGCCATGGCATGGCGCCGTCCTTACCGATCACACCGGACTTGGTTTGGGCCCAGACCAGTCCGATGCCCGTCATGCGGGCCGCGGTCTCCTGGGTGAAGATGACGCCGGGAAGCTGGGATGGAGTCTCAGAGGTAGGCATGCTCATACCGCGATCGGTGCCTTGATGGTGGGGTGGTGGCGGTAATCCACAACCTCGAAGTCATCCAGCGTGTAGTCGAAGATGGAGTCCGGCTTGCGGAGAATCTTCAACTGCGGGTACTCATACGGCTCGCGGCTGAGCTGCTCGGCAACCTGGTCAACATGGTTGTCGTAGACGTGGACGTCGCCGCCGGTCCAGACGAATTCTCCTGGCTCCAGTTCAAGCTGCTGCGCCACCATGCGCGTGAGCAGGGCGTAGGAGGCAATGTTGAAGGGGACGCCCAGGAACGTGTCCGCTGAGCGCTGGTACAGCTGGCAGGACAGCTTGCCGTCCGCCACGTAGAACTGGAAGAACGCATGGCACGGCGGCAACGCCATGTCTTTGAGCTCGGACACGTTCCAAGCCGACACAATGTGGCGCCGGGAATCGGGATTGGCGGCCAGGTTGGTCATGAGCTCGGAAATCTGGTCGATGTGGCCGCCATCGGGAGTTGGCCAACTGCGCCACTGGACGCCGTAGACGGGGCCCAGTTCGCCGTCGGCGTCCGCCCATTCGTCCCAGATGGAGACGCCCTGATCCTGCATCCACTTCACATTCGAGTCACCGCGCAGGAACCACAGGAGTTCTACTGCCACGGATTTGAAGTGAACCCGCTTGGTGGTGATGAGCGGGAAGCTCTCGGCGAGATCGAACCTCAACTGGCGGCCGAAAACGCTGCGCGTTCCCGTTCCGGTGCGGTCCGACTTGTGTGTGCCGTTGGCCATGACGTCACGCAGAAGGTCTTCATATGGGGTGGGGATGCTCACGACTCCAGCTTACTTGTTTCGGTAACGCGCCAGCGGCGCAGATCGATGAGTGCCTTAGTCGTCAAAAGGCTTGACCTGCTCCACTGACACGATTTTCCGTTCAGATCCCCGCGCTACCTGGCAAACAATGACCTCACCCGGCGACAGGTACGGATCAGAGGAAGGAAGCAGGGCACGCAGGGCCTGCGACATGTGCTGGCCCAGCTGCTTCAACGCCGTGGGCAGGGCGGGGCGGTGCGTGCACACGGCGATCGGTACCTGTTTGTCGAACAGGGCCTCAACAGCGGCTGCGGTCTTCTTGGGGGAGCGCTGGTGGGTGTGCTCGGTGAGTGCTTCCACCAGTTTCACCTTGGCTCCGCTGGACTTGGCATAGGGGGCGATAGTGGCGACACAACGCGCCCAAGGGCTGGTCACAATACGTTGCGGTTTCCACACCTCCAGGAGACGCTGGACAGCCACTGCCTGGCGCTGGCCGGTTGCTGCCAAGGGGCGGTCTCCCTCGGCCTTTGTCCATGAGGAGCGCGGCTTCGCTTTGGCATGACGGATCAGTACCAGCGGCCACGTGTCCAGTTCCCCGTGGACGTGGGCCTTCTCGAGGTATTCGAGCGGCTCCACGTCCGTGGGGTTACTTAGGAAGCTGGCTGCCCGGTCCGGGCTGCACCACATGACGCTGTCCACTTCTTTGCCGTCGGGCCGAAGCTGCGCTCCATTGACCTTGACGGCCCAGTACCGGACCACCTTCAAGCCGGCAGCCACATGGTAGTGAATCGCCGGAAGGGGTATGCCCAGTGGTGCCTGTAGCCCAATTTCTTCCCACACTTCGCGGGCGGCGCATTCAGGAACTGTTTCGCCGGCGTCGAGCTTTCCTTTGGGCCATGACCAATCGTCATAACGTGGACGATGGATCAGGAGGACCTCAAGGCCACCCTTTGTGACCCGCCAAGGAATGGCGCCGGCGGCAACAACCGCCACAGCCTCGCCGGGGTGGTCTGTTTGATCCGCCACAGGGGTATCGCTGTTCAACTGGGTCCTTACCGCCGGGCCGCAGCGCGTTGGCGTGAGCGGGAAGCCAGAAGCCAGGATTGCATGTCCAGCAATGGCTTGCCGTCCTCGTCCAAATGGTGCCTGGTCCAGTGCCCACTATCGTTCAAGTGCCAGCTGGCCGTGCCGTCGTCAACGTAGCGACGCATCAAGTCCATCACCGTTGCAGTGTCTTCCTTGCTGGCGAGCTGCACCAGTGCCTCCACGCGGCGGTCCAGGTTGCGGTGCATCATGTCGGCCGAGCCAATAAACACTACGGGCTCGCCACCGTTGCCAAAAGCGAAGACGCGTGAGTGTTCCAGGAAGCGGCCCAGCACGGAGCGCACCGTGATGTTTTCGCTAAGCCCCGGCACTCCCGGACGCAGCGAGCAAATGCCGCGGACCACGACGTCTACCTTCACACCGGCCTGCGAGGCCCGGTAGAGGGCGTCGATAATGGCTTCGTCCACCATCGAGTTGACCTTGATCTGCACCAAGCCCGGGACGCCGGCGCGTGCATTGCGGATCTCGGTTTCAATCCTGTCCACCAAGCCTGCGCGTACCGAGCGTGGTGCCACGAGCAACCTCTTGAACGTTGACTTGGGTGCGTAGCCGGAGAGCTGGTTGAACAGCTTGGAGAGGTCTTCTCCCACTTGTTCGTTGGCGGTCAGCAAGCCAAGGTCTTCGTAATAGCGGGCTGTGCGCGGGTGGTAGTTTCCTGTACCGATGTGGCAGTAGCGACGCAGTCCGTCCACTTCCTGGCGGACCACCAGGGACAACTTGCAGTGGGTCTTCAGGCCCACGATGCCGTACACCACGTGGACGCCCGCTTGTTCGAGCTTTCGCGCCCAGGAAATGTTGGCTTGCTCGTCAAAGCGCGCCTTGATCTCCACCAAGGCCAAGACCTGCTTACCTGCTTCCGCGGCGTCAATAAGAGCATCAACGATCGGGGAGTCACCGGAGGTCCGGTACAGGGTCTGCTTGATGGCCTGCACCTTGGGATCCGCTGCAGCCTGTTCCAGGAAGGCCTGGACGGAGGTGGAGAAGGAGTCGTACGGGTGGTGCAGGAGGATGTCCCTGCGGCGCATCGCGGCAAAGACGTTTGCGGCCTTGGACGTTTCCGACTCGTTGAGGTACCGGGAAGTGTGGGGAACGTGCTTGGGGTAGTGGAGATCGGCGCGGTCGATGCCGCTGATGGCGGACAAACCACGGAGGTCCAAGGGTGCAGGTACGGAGTAGACCTCGGACTCTTCAACCCCCAGTTCACGGATCAGTAGTGCCTTGATGTTCGGGTTGATATCGGTGGTGACTTCGAGGCGGACCGGCGGGCCAAACCGGCGGCGCAGGAGTTCCTTCTCCAAGGCCTGCAGGAGGTTCTCGGCGTCGTCCTCTTCTACTTCAAGGTCCTCATTACGGGTGACGCGGAAGGTGTGGTGTTCCAGGACTTCCATACCGGGGAAAAGCTTGTCCAAGTGGACAGCGATGACTTCTTCCAAGGCGATGAAGCGGGCTACGCGGCCGGGAATGGCGCCGGCGCGCGGTCCGTCCACGGAAATGAGGCGGGGCAGCTGATCGGGAACTTTAACGCGGGCGAAGAGCTCTTTGTCGCTGATCGGGTTGCTGACGATCACCGCAAGGTTGAGGGAGAGGCCCGAGATGTAGGGGAAGGGGTGCGCAGGGTCAACAGCCAGCGGCGTCAGGATGGGGAAGACCTTCTCCTGGAACATGATGCTGATCCGGTGGCGGGCATCCTCGTCCAGTTCGTTCCAGTGCATGATGTGGATGTGCTCGTAGGCCAACGCGGGACGGATCTGCTCGGCGAAGACCCGGGCATGGCGTTCCTGCAGCTTGTGGGCCTCTTCGCTGATCTGTTCCAGCACCTCGATGGGACTCAGTCCTGCGGGGGAGGGCACGGCGAGCCCTGTGGCGATGCGGCGTTTGAGGCCAGCCACGCGCACCATGAAGAACTCGTCAAGGTTGGAGGCGAAAATGGAGAGGAAATTGACACGTTCCAGCAGGAAGAGGTCAGGATCTTCGGCGAGTTCCAGCACGCGGGAGTTGAAGGCCAGCCAGCTCAGCTCGCGGTCCAGGAAGCGATCCGGGGAGATGTCGCCCTCGGGCTCCAGGCTAGGCGCGAATTCCGGAATATCGATGCGGTCCTGGGTGGCTCGCGAGGCCGGCACTTCCGATGATCCGAAGCGTGGGGGCAGGGTTGCACCCTTCGAGGTGGATCCGGCGGTGCCGACGGGGTCCGGCTGCATGGGGTTCTCCTAAGCTCAGGACGGGGTTTCCTCCCACATTACAAGCAATTTCGGTGCTCGAATCCAAGATGTCACCGGCTTTCCGGCAAGTCATCCCGTCAGGTTAATTTTTGGTTAAAGGCCCATACATCACGTCGGTGTCCCAGCGTACAAAGCCAAGCTTCTGATATAGAGCTACTGCTGCCTCATTGTCAGCATCAACATAGAGCATCACGGCATGCAGTCCTTGGTCCTGGAGGTGCTTGATGCCCGCAACCGTGAGGGCTTTGCCAAGACCCAAACCTTGCGCTGCCGGTGTCACACCCACCACGTAAACCTCCCCGATGGCCGGGTGGGGACCTTGCCGGGGGTGGACTTTGGTCCAGTGGAAACCCAGCAGCTCACCTTCAGCGTTCACGGCCAACAGGAAGCCTTCAGGATCGAACCAATCTTCGGCCTTCCGTGCCTCGAGGTCCGCCAGTGTCATGGATCCTTGTTCGGGGTGATGGGAGAACGCAGCCCTGTTGGCGGCCAGCCACGCCTGCTCATCCTGGCCCGGAACGAAGGCACGGATCGAAACACCGTCAGGGAGTCCGGCGTCGGGGAGTGCAGCGGTTGAAGACATCAATCGCATCTTCCACAGTTCGCGCATGGGACCGTAACCGAAACGCGTGGCCAACTCGGCGGCGGCCTCATGGTTGCCGTGTGACCACGCGCTTAATCCGTCGATGCCCCGCTTGCCCTGCAGGGCGCCCAGTAGCCTTCCAGCAACGCCCTGGTTGCGGTAGCTGGGGTGGACGGCCAACTCCAGGACACCGCTTCCGTCTTCGCTTTCGACGACGACGGCGACGCCCGCCAGATCCTCTCCGGTGGCCGGATCAGAATCTTCGTCCGGTGCGTACAGGACGAAGGACAAGACGGAATGCTCGCCGGAGTCCGCTCCGCGCAGCATGACGAAGGTCTGTTCGGAGAAGGGCGGATTCCCGTCGGACTCCCCGGCGGCTGCTGCGAGAGACTTGACGTCCCTCAGGAGTTCGGTGTCCAAAGCGCCGGCAATGATCAGTACGGGCCAGTTTTCCGGGTGCGCGTGACTCATGATGCAAGGCTATACGTCCGGTGCAACCCTGATGATTTGATGTCACTGGAAATGGGAGGTAGTCTCAATATCTCGTTCGGCTTTGCGGTTTGTTCGTGAGTCAGCGCAGGGGGGATCCACCAGTGGGGTGGCCTCGATACGTTCGACCCGTATGTCCTCCACCAAGAATTGAAGAAGAGGCCGGGATCCGTGTGGATCCCGGCCTCTTCTTTATTTTGCTTCATCTGTCCGGATTGCCGCTCAGGCTTCGGACAACTCATCGTCCGGGAGGCGGACAAGGGTGAGCCGGTAGCCAACGTTGCGGACTGTGCTGATCAGGTTCTCGTGATCCACACCCAGCTTGGCCCGAAGCCGCCGGATGTGGACGTCCACTGTCCGGGTGCCTCCGTAGTAGTCGTAGCCCCACACTTCAGTCAGCAGCTGCTGGCGGGTGAAGACCCGGCCAGGGTGCTGAGCCAGGTACTTCAGGAGTTCGAACTCCTTGAACGTCAGGTTGAGTGGCTGGCCGCTGACTCGAGCGGTATAGCTTGCCTCGTCAATCACGACGCCGGCTGCCCGGATTTCGGTTTGGGTTTCCTCTTCGCCGGGGACGGCGCGCGCCATCGCCAGCCTGATGCGGGCCTCTACCTCGGCGGGCCCGGCGGAGTCCAGCACAATGTCATCCACTGCCCAGGCTGAGGAGACAGCAGCCATGCCGCCCTCTGTGAGAATCAACATGAGCGGCGCGCTGAGGCCGGTGGCCTTCAACAACTGGGTCAGTGAGCGGGCACCCACCAGATCCTTCCGGGCATCCAGGAAGACGATATCCGTGGGATCAGTTTCGAGTAGTGCTGTGGGTTCTGCCGGGAGGATGTGCACGCGGTGGTTCAGCAACTCCAAGGCAGGCAAAATGTCCACCGAAGAGCCGGTGCTGTTCGTTAGGAGCAGGATGTGCGACATAGTTCCTCCAATGGGCTGTACGCGCATCATCGGGCGTCGAAACCGGAGTCTCACCGGTCGGTCACAGCGCATTGGCAGCCTCTCCCGTTGTAACGGGATCGCGGCAAACACAGTGCGCTGTTGAAGTCTGAGTATACCCATCAGTGCCTTACGACACATGGATTCGTGACGGGGAAGCGCTGGAATTACGACATATTGGGTCGGCTTAAGGCAGGATTGTCGAGAGGTCGTAAGGCGCATCGGATTGAGGTCGGCACACAGTGAAGTCTTGGAGCATCGGGGTATTCGGACTCGTGGCGCTCGCAGCCATCGTGGCCAGCACCTTCGTTTCCCGGGAAGCCATGGTGGGTGCAGGCATCATGGCGTCAGCGGCTGTCGGGATCGGCTGGCCGCATTTCCTGGCTGTCCCGGCCAAGAAAACGCTGGCCGCTGTCATTGGTCTCGCCGGCGCGGGATCTGCCGTGACTGCGGCCTATATGCCGGCGCCCGGATTCCTGGACGGTACACCCGCATTCGTGGCTCTGGGTGTGATGGCAGTGTTCGTGGTCCAGTTGGTCAGGGGCACCGGGCAGGCCCAACGCTTGGAATCCACCCTCGGCTGCTCTGCCGGTGTGCTGCTGAACTGCCTTGGCGCGGGATGGATCGCCAGTGCACGGTTCAACGGCGTCAAGGAAATGGTCCTGGTGGCCGGACTAAGCGCCGCGGTTGCCCTGCTGGTGGGAATCATCCGCTGGCCGGACCGGATCGTGGCTCCGCTCGGCGTTGTCATGGCTGGACTGATGGGTCCGCTGGCGGGTCTTGTTTTCTCCGATATCGCCGTCCTTCCGGCCGCTTTGGTTGGCGTGGTGGTGGGATCGGTCCTGGTGTGCTTCCGGCGGATGACCACCCTCCGGCGGGGGCGCCTGAACATCCCGGCAGCAATAGGAATGGGCGTAGCGCCCGTTTGGGCTGTGGGGGCCGTGGCTTACTTCATAGACAAACTACTCATCTACTAACGGTTAGGATTGCATCATGTCTGTACTCGCATTTGAAATCTTCTTCCTCGTCCTCCTTGGCCTGGCCAGCGTCGCCATGGCATGGTTTGCGGGATTTGTCGTTTACCGCCTTTTCAAGGGCCAGAAGTAACCTTCTGATCCTGCAGCTCGACAGAGGTAATCGTTGTGCCTATTGAGATCCCAACAGATCTGACGCCTGAACTCGTTCCTCTTTCCTGGCTCATTGGTGAGTGGGAAGGCCGCGGCCGGCTCGGCAGCGGAGACGAGGATTCCGAGCATTTCGTCCAGCACGTGTCCTTCACCCACAACGGGCTCCCGTACTTGCAGTACCGGGCCGAAACCTGGCTCAGTGACGACGCCGGCGAAAAGCTCCGCCCGTTGACCGTTGAAACAGGCTTCTGGGCCTTGGAGCGGAAGCTTGAAGAGGGCGACGGCGGCCCCGGCCTGATCCCGGCCGACATCGTCCCCGTCCTCAAGACAGCTGACGAAGTCGAGGAACGTCGCAACAAGGAGGGCGGCTTCGACATTTCGGTGTCGATCTCCCACCCCGGCGGAATCACCGAGCTCTACTACGGCCAGATCAAGGGACCCCAGATCCAGCTGAGCACCGACATGGTGATGCGTGGAAGCCACTCCAAGGAGTACACGGCGGCCACCCGCATCTTCGGTCTGGTTGATGGCAACCTCTTGTGGCGCTGGGACGTCGCTGCCAGCGGCAAGGCTCTCGAAGCGCACGCCTCGGCATTCCTCCACAAGGTGTCCTGACCCGAGGCCTCACTGTACGTTCCACGGCAACCAGCAGAAGGAGCAGATAGTGAACAACCTCAAACCGGAGGGCTACAGCGGGCTTAAGGCTGTCTTTTTCAATGGGACGCTGAAGCCCTCGCCGCAGCTCAGCAACACCGATGGCCTGATCAAAATCAGCCGGGACATCATGGAGAAGCAGGGCGTCAGTACCCGCCTCATCCGGACAGTGGACCACGACATCGCCAGTGGTGTGTATCCGGATATGCGCGAGCACGGCTGGAAGACCGACGAATGGCCAGGGATCTACCCGGATGTCCGCGACGCCGACATCGTTGTGGTTGCCGGGCCCATCTGGTTGGGCGACAACTCGTCCATGACCAAGAAACTCATTGAACGGTTGTATGCCCACTCGGGTGAACTGAACAACAAGGGTCAATGGGCGTTCTACCCCAAAGTAGGTGGTTGCCTCATCACCGGCAACGAAGACGGCATCAAGCACTGTTCCATGAACGTGCTGTACAGCCTTCAGCACATCGGCTTCACCATTCCGCCCCAGGCCGACGCCGGGTGGATCGGCCCGGTGGGACCCGGACCCAGCTATCTTGATGAAGGATCGGGCGGGCCGGAGAGTGATTTTACTAACAGGAACGCCACCTTCATGACGTGGAACCTGCTCCACATGGCCAAGCTCCTGCGGGATGCCGGCGGAATTCCTGCCTACGGCAACCTGCCGGAGGAATGGAAAGCGGGCACCCGATTCGATTTCGAAAACCCGGAATACCGCTGACCCGCAAGGACTTCTACTACATATGACTTACAAGAGCCCCCTGTTGTCGCGCCCTGGTGCCGTTGAAGATACCGGCCTCGATGCCGGCGTTGCGGCCCACTACGGTGAACCACTGCGTGAGCAGCGCGCCCTGGCAACCGGTACCGCCGTCGTCGATCTTTCGCACCGTGGCGTGGTGACCGTGACCGGCCCGGACCGGCTCAGCTGGCTGAACACACTCTCGTCCCAGCAGCTCACCAATCTCCAGCCGGGGGTCGCCAGCGAACTGCTGCTGCTCAGCGTCCAAGGCCGCATCGAGTTCGATGCCCGCGTCATTGACGACGGCAGCACCACTTGGTTGATCGGTGAGACCGCCGAGGCCGCGCCACTTGCTGAGTGGTTGAACAGGATGAAGTTCATGCTCCGCGTCGAGATCGAGGACGTCTCGGAGCAGTGGGCCGTGTTGGGCGCCACCAAGCCGGTGGAGCAGCTGTCCGGCGGCTTGGTGTGGGAGGATCCATGGCCGCACGTCAGCCCTGGGGGATACGCGTACAGCATCGTCCCCGAGGAATCGCATCCTGGGCTTGAACGCCCTTGGTTCGAGTACCTTGTACCGGCCACCGGGTTGGAACAATCCGTGGAAGGCCTTGCCTTGGCAGGCGCCATGGCGGCAGATGCCCTGCGGGTTGCAGCGTGGCGGCCACGCCTTGGTGCCGAGACTGATGAAAAGACGATTCCCCACGAGTTGGATCTCTTGAGGACCTCGGTGCACCTGAACAAGGGCTGCTACAAGGGACAGGAGACCATAGCGCGTGTCCACAACCTTGGCCACCCGCCCCGGCGCCTCGTGTTCCTTCAGCTTGATGGATCACAGCACACGCTGCCGGCCGTCGGCAGTGTCGTATTTGCCGGGGAGCGCAAGGTAGGTACTCTGACATCGGTGGCGCAGCACTTTGAAATGGGACCCGTTGCTTTGGCCGTGATCAAGCGGTCCGTTTCGGCGGAGGAAACCCTGACGGTGATGGACGGTGAGGAGCCTTACATCGCAGCCCAGGAAGTGATCGTCGCCCCCGACGCCGGCCAGGTTGTCGGGCGCCAGACCGGATTCCTGAAGGGACCCCACCGATGACCCAAGCCACAGGCCCCGACGACGAAACGTTGGCACTGGCACACGCCTTGTTCGATGCTGCCCGCGAAGGTAATACTGAACTGCTGCGTGGCTACTTGAACGCCGGCGCTCCTGCCACGCTGACGAATGCCGCTGGCGACTCCCTGCTGATGCTGGCGGCCTACCACGGTCACGAGGAAGCCGCGCAGCTCATCCTCCATCACGGTGCTGACGTGAACGCCGCAAATGATCGGGGACAAACTCCACTCGCCGGAGCGGTCTTCAAGGGATACACAGGTGTGGCCCGGGTTCTGCTGGATGCTGGAGCAGATCCCGACGCCGGAACTCCCACGGCGCGCGAAGCCGCCTCGATGTTCGCCAGATCAGAGATTCAAGCCCTCCTGGGGTAACACTTAGGCAACCCCAAGAGAGCCCGGTCACAGCGATCGGGCTTTCTTGCGCCTAGATACTCCACGTGGAATAGTTGTTGTGGAGTATCTGATGGGAAAGGGCGTTGTCGTGGCCAAATTCGCGGAATTGACGCCGCTCGGCGTCGCATCACTGGCGCTCTTGGCAGAGGAACCCATGCATCCTTACGAGATGTACCAAGTGTTGATGGCACGTCATGAAGACCGCCTCGTCAAAGTCCGCCCCGGTACGCTCTATCACGCAGTGGGCCGGCTGGCGGAAAGCGGGTTTGTGGAGGCCACAGGAACGGAACGCGAAGGCAACCGTCCCGAACGGACGACGTACCGGATTACCGCCGCAGGACATGACGCCCTTAACGCGCGACTCCAAGGCATGCTCTCCACGCCCGTCAACGAATACCCCGTGTTTCCCCACGCAATCGCCGAAGCCCATAACCTTCCCGCGGATGTTGTGAAGGACCTGCTGGCGGAGCGGCTGGTAGCCCTCGGCGCCGATCTCGACTTCCTCGTTCATGCCGAGGCAACCGTGACGGCCAAGGGGCTTGATCGCAAGTACTGGATCGACATCACGTATCAACAAGCAATGCGCCGAACGGAGATCGCGTGGATCCGCGAACTCCTTGAGGAGTTGGGCAACGGGCGCCTGCCCTGGGATGAACCCCGGTCCACTCCAAGTGAACTTACATACAAGCCAAAGGAATCCCTTGGAAAACGTAACTAAGCCGTGGCCCGCCCTGTGGTCATTGGTGGTGGGCTTCTTCATGATCCTCATCGACACCACTATTGTGTCGGTGGCCAATCCTCGGATCATGGAGGGCCTCAACACCGACATCAACGCCGTCATCTGGGTCACCAGCGCCTACTTGCTGGCCTACGCAGTGCCCTTGCTGATCACTGGCAGGCTGGGTGACCGCTTCGGGCCCAAGAACCTGTATCTGATCGGCTTGGTCGTCTTTACGCTCGCCTCGCTGTGGTGCGGACTCTCCGGCGACGTCACCATGTTGATCGCTGCCAGGGCAGTCCAAGGCTTGGGTGCCGCCATGATGACTCCGCAGACCATGGCCGTAATAACGCGCATCTTCCCTCCGGACCGCCGTGGTGCAGCCATGGGGTTGTGGGGAGGGACGGCCGGCATGGCTGTGCTGATCGGACCGATCCTCGGTGGTTTGCTGGTGGACAGCCTCGGCTGGGAGTGGATCTTTTTCGTCAATGTCCCCATCGGGATCGTGGCCTTCATCCTGGTGATGCGTTTCGTGCCGAAATTGACCACGCACAGCCACACGTTCGACGTCGTGGGAGTGGTGCTGTCCGCCGTCGGTATGTTCCTGCTGGTCTTTGGCATCCAAGAGGGCCAAACGTACAAATGGGGAACGGTCACAGGCTTCGTTTCCGTGTGGGGCCTGATCATCACGGGACTCGTAGTCCTGGTGCTGTTTGTCGCCTGGCAGTGGCTCCTTGAACGCCGCGGCGGGGAACCCCTGCTGCCGCTTGGCTTGTTCAAGGACCGCAATTTCTCCCTGGGCAACACCACCATCATGGCCGTTGGGTTCACGGTGACCGCCTTCCCGCTGCCCACCATCTTCTACTACCAGACCGTGCGAGGCCTGACGCCTACGCAGTCTGCGTTGCTGATGATTCCCATGGCCGTTATTTCGGGTGCGCTGGCCCCGTTCGTAGGCAAGCTTATGGACCGTGCCAACCCGCGCTGGTTCGCATCCTTCGGCCTCGTCTGCCTGGCCGGGGCATTGTTCTGGACGGCGTCGCTTCTGGGGCCGGATACTCCCATCTGGATGTTCCTGCTGCCCAGCGCACTGCAGGGCGTTGCCAACGCCTTCATCTGGGGGCCGGTGTCCAACGCGACCACCCGCAACCTGGAACCACGTCAGGCAGGGGCAGGTTCCGGCGTCTTCAACACCACGCGCCAAATTGGGGCTGTTCTCGGTTCGGCTGCCATCGCAGCCCTCATTCAGTCGCGGCTCGCGGCGGAGTTGCCCGCAGCTCCCGCGGGGGCTCCTGTGGGCGAAGCCGCCATGGGCGGAGTGTTGCCGGAAGCGCTGCACGCAGGATTCTCGACGGCGATGAGCCAGTCCATCTTATTGCCCGCATGTGCGATTCTGCTGGGTGCCGTGGTGGCGTTGTTCTTTGGCAAATCGAAGTCGGTCAGAGGTTGGGGCGGGAAAGCCGCTGAAGAACAGGCAACACAGGAAACTGTCCGGAAGTAGCATTTTTTTCGGTGTCGGGACCAGCCCACTTTTGGGCTGGTCCTGCCCTGTTTAAGGACTGTTCCCAGCCTCTACCTGCCCAAAGCCGGGCCAATTCGGTTCCTCTTTAGCCGAGGAGTACGCTCGCGTGGAGCCCGCCCGTGGCAAAGCCAAGGCTGCGGGCCATCGCGAGAGCTCCGGTGTTGCTGACATCGGCTTTCCATTGAAGGGTCAGCCCGGATGCCAAGGCCTCGTGCGCAGCGATGGACGCGGCCAGGGTGCCCAAGCCGCGCCGTCGCCAGGGAGGCGCAACCAGGACGCCCATATTGGCCAGGATGCCTTCCCACTCGGAATAGGCGCCGCAGGCCACGGGCGTCGGCTGGTCCTCTTCGGGGTGCATGATGGTGAAGCGATGCTCGAGCCCTTGCAGGCCAACCTCATTGACGTCATCCGGAGGGCACAAACCTTCCAGGCTGATTGCTTCGGGGTTGCCCTGCGAAACCGTAAGTTCGTCGGAGGGCTGCTGGAGCGGTAGGTCGTCTGCAAAGAACAAGGCCGAGGAGCCAAGTCCATGTCCGCCGTGTGATCGCGTGATGGTCAACAGCGTCACGTGTTGGGCGAGTTGGGTGTCAGGGATTGTTGCAGCATTATCGAGTGCCCATTGCGGTCCCACGAGCGCCGAGACGCCAAAAAGGCGGAGGAAAACCAAGGCCCGCGCAGATTCATCCACGCGGACTATACGGTTGCCGGGGTCTCCTGGGTCTGCCGCAGAAGCGGTGAGCCGGTCAGCTGCGGTGGCGAAAGCGTCGTCGTCGAGCCCCAAACGGCGAGCCCACGCCAGCTGAATGATGGCAGCAGACGTGGGCTCTAGAGTCATGGATTCAGCCTAGCCGACTAGCCGAACAGCACAGACGCTTCGTCGTAGCGGTGTTGCGGCACGCTCTTGAGTTTGCCGAGTGCTTCTTCGAAGCCTACGTGGGAGATGTCCGTACCCTTCAGGGCCACCATGGTTCCCCAGCGCCCTTCCACCACGGAGTCGATGGCTGCCATGCCCAAGCGCGTCGCCAGGACGCGGTCGTAGGCGGTGGGGACGCCACCACGCTGGATATGGCCGAGGATGGTGGCCCGGGTTTCAATGCCCGTGCGCGCTTCGATTTCGGGTGCCAGCTGATCGGCGATGCCGCCAAGACGGGGACGGCCGAAGGTATCCAGGCCGCGCTCGGAGTGCGGGGACTCCATGTGGTCCGGGACGAAGCCCTCGGCAACCACCACCAGCGGCGCACGGCCACGGTCGTGGGCTTCCTGGACCCACTCAGTGATTTGCTCGATGCTTGCCTTCTGCTCCGGAATCAGGATGGCGTGGGCGCCTGCTGCCATGCCGGCGTGCAAAGCGATCCAACCGACGTGGCGGCCCATGACTTCGGCGATCATGCAGCGGTGATGGGATTCGCCCGTGGTACGCAGCCGGTCGATGGCCTCAGTGGCGATCTGCACGGCGGTATCGAAACCGAAGGTGTAATCAGTGGCATCGAGGTCGTTGTCCACGGTCTTGGGGACGCCAACAATCTTCAGGCCCGCGTCGGTGAGGCGCTTGGCAGCTGCCAGTGTTCCCTCACCACCGATTGCGATGATTGCGTCGATGCCAAGGCGTTCCATGTGGGCCTTGATGACGTCGGGGCCACCGCCGTTTTCGAACGGGTTGGTGCGGGAGGTGCCCAGAATGGTGCCACCCTGTTTGGCGATACCGCGGACCATGGTGCGGGGGATGTCGATGACATCACCTTCAACTACACCGCGCCAGCCGTCGCGGAAGCCCACAAACTCCTGGCCGTGGATGGCAATGCCCTTGAGGACTGATCCCCGGATCACTGCGTTGAGGCCGGGGCAGTCGCCACCGCTGGTAAGAATGCCAATTTTCATGTTTGCTCACTCATGGCTTGGAGGAATACGTGCAGAGCGCCACGCTGAGCTCCCAATGATTGTAGACGCGCATGTGGGGTGGGACACAAACGGTTACTTTTGCCCCGGGCCGTGCGGTATTGGAAACCTGGCTGAAAACTATGGAACGCCCCGCCAAAAGGCGGGGCGTTCCATTGTTTTCGGCTGATTCGTAACCGGCAACTACCGGGAACGTTGGCTGATGAAGGATTCGAGCGCGATCTTGTTGTTCTGGTCCGGCAAGATGAGCCAGCCCAGGATATAGACCACGAATGCGGGGCCGGGCAGTAGGCAGAAGAGCAGGAAAGCGACCCGGACGTACGCTACGTCGACCCTGAGCTTCGCTGCGATTCCGCCGCAGACTCCGCCGAGCCAGCGTTGCGGACCACGCTTCAGGCCGAAGCCCCTGACGATGCTGAAGAACTTGTCCATGGCTACACCCTTCCCTGTTGCGGTTGCTTTGTCACGTTGCTGCTTCCACTCACTTCGCCGGGCTCTTTGATGTCCTTGTACCTTTACGGGCGGACAGGAGACCGCCGACCACCAGCGCCGCACCCGCGCCGATCATCAGGCCGATCAGGACATACGTACCGTTCAGCGTGACCCAGCCGAGTGTCGAGATGACGATCAAGGCTGCGAGGGCGATCACAATCAATCCCCACACCACGGTGCCTATCCGTGCCTGCCGGGGTTCGTCGTCGTCCGCGTGCTCAACCCGGAAGCTGGGTTCCAACGGTGGCGTGAGCGGGATCTGCTGGAGGCTCGGCTTGGGAAGGGCTTCCGTGGGGCGGGTCTCCTTGGGCAGTGGTTCGGTCGGTTGGGCTTCGCGTGCTTTCCTGGGCTCGTTGATGCTCATATCAGTTTCCTTCCTGGATGGTCACGTTGCTGAACGTGCCGTCGATTTCCACCACGAGGTTGGCTCCGGGCTTTTCGGTGTTGTAGAGCGTCCTCTCGTCCTGCAACCGGCCCCCTCGGTCCGTGCCACGTTCGTTGAGGTTGCCGAATGTCATGTCTGCCCTGACCTCCACGGGGACGTCATCGGGAATGACGACGGTGACGTTGCTGGCTGTGGCATCAACCGGAATCAGGACCTCGGAAACCAGCGGGGGTGTCAAGGTGATTTCGGTCAGGTCCACCACACCTTGTGCCCCGGTAACATCGATGCCTTGCCGTGCCTGCTCCAGACTGGTCGGCGCCCAGTTCACGTCATGGAAGGTGAAGCGGTCGCCGTCCCTGGGGACCACATTGAAGATTCCGCCAATGATCAGGGCGGCTACCGCAAGGAAGCCAAGGAATCCTGACGTACGCCCACGAAGTCCCGCGATGAGGATGCCCAAGCCGAGTACGGCGGCACCTGTAGCCCACACCACGGCGTTGCCCGAGTTGCCCAGATCAATGACGTTTCCGACGTCGAGCGCTTTCAACGTGCCGCCGGCAAGAAGTGCCGCACCGGCTGAGACCGAAACGATCGCCGCCCCCGGACCCCTGCGCTTGGGAGCAGCGGGCTTGGGCTGCCACCCTTGCGGGGGAGTGGAACCGTAAGGAGGACGCGGACCGGAAGGCGTCGACGGTCCTGAAGGGCCGAACGGCCCTGCCGGGGGAACCGGCCCGGAGCCGTGGCCATGAGCGGAGCCGTGGACACCCGCAGGGCCATAGGCGCCGCCTGTAGAAGGAGCTCCGTAGGTTTTGCTGCCAGCCTGGCCACTGCCGTAGACAGGCACTCCGGTGTTGGTGCCGGTGGTCGTGGTGGACGCGAATGACGTGGGCGTACCGTAGGCAGCTGTGCTGCCGGATGCTGCGGAATAGGGCGTCGCGGAGTAATTCTGATGGCCCACAGGTGGAGTTCCCTTCGAAGCTTTGTTGCGTTGAACCAGGAAGTAGATGAGGTAGAAGACGCCACCCATCCAGAAGAGCGTCCAGAACAGGCCAGGGAGTCCATCCCAGCCCCAGCCCCAGAATCCGCGGCCCAGGCTCGGGAGGCCGATGATGGTGGTGATCAGCGCACCGGTCATGCCCCCTGACCATCGGCCCGCGGCTGCTTCCTGCACGTGGATGCGGCCGTCAGGCTCGGGCAGGAGCGCCCAGGCCACGCCGTACAGCAGCACGCCGACGCCGGCGAAGAGCGCCAGGACAATGAAGATTCCCCTCACAATCAGGGGGTCGATGCCGAACCGGTGGGCCACCCCGCTTGAGACGCCGCCGATCCAACGGTCCGGTCCCCGGCGGATGCCTTGGCTACGGATCCAGTCGAAGAAGTTCTGCTGAGCGGTTGCAGGCGCGCCGCCGGCTTGCGGATAACCACCGCTGGCGGCACCGGTTCCCGAGGGAGCGCCGGATTCAGTGGATGCCCCCGAAGTGGCCCCCGAAGGTGCCCCGGACGTGGCGCCAGGGACTCCGGACGTGGCACCAGACGTGGTGCCAGGGGCGCCGGTGGAAGCGCCAGTGTTGGCGCTGGAGCCGGATTCGCCGGCGGTGCCTGGCGTTCCGGGTTCCTCTGGGTTCATGCTGTTCGCGTTCATACTTCGATCCTGCCGCCCGGGCCATCCTTCCCTCTACTGGGGGATACCCTGATTGATCCCTGAGGGACCCCCGAACAACGCCGTTTTCCGGTCCGGGGCACCCTGATCCGTGTTTGGATTGGTACATGACAACCGTTGTGCAACGCCCCACGCTGGTCCGCAGCAGCGACCGCATGATCGCGGGCGTATGCAGCGGTTTGGCCGATCATTTGGGCTGGCCGGTCAAGTTCGTCCGGCTGGGCATGATTCTGGCTTGCTTCGCCGGTGGAGCAGGCGTGGCCTTCTACGCATGGCTGTGGACCATGGTTCCCACCGCGGACGAGAACGCCAAGCGCAACGCCCGCCGCCCGGCGTCGCCCATTGCTCCTGCGGTGAGCCTCCCGCCCACCTCCGTGGCCCCCGGCCCTTCCGCGGCGCCAGCGTACGACGCCGGACCCTCGCCGACGGTGGCCGGCGCACCTCCGGTGTTGGGTTCTGTCCCGGGAAACCGTTCTGTCCCGGGAAACCGTTCTGTCCTCGGAGATGCAGGCGCCGGGCCGGTCGCCGAACCTGCCGCCTTTGGCAGTACAGGGTCATCCTGGGACTGGGCAGGATCACGGAGCCGGGCCGGATCCCGGGCCGGGGCCGGGGCCGGCTCCAGCGACTGGGCAGGATCCAGGGACGAAGCAGCCAACAGTGGAAGTACCTTGTCGTCTTGGTTCACGTTCCGCAAGATCCAGTACGGCAAGGAAATCCTGCTCGGCGCAGCCTTGCTCTTGGTTGCTGCGATCCTGATCGCCCGCCAGTTCGGCGTCGACGTCCCTTTGGGCACACTCATTCCGGCCGCCGCCATTCTCGGTGGCGCAGCGATTGCCTGGATGCAGCTCGATGAGACCCGCAGGGCCGGCCTGGTGGATAAGACCAAGGCCGACCAGGCCGGCGGCTGGACGCGCTTGGCAGCGGGCTTGGCCTTGGTGGTGGCCGGCGTCCTGGTGATGGTGTCCGGTTCGGGGTCGTGGGAGCAGACGTGGTTGGCGCTGCTTGCCTCGGTCGCTGTCTTGGGCGGCGTTGCCTTGGTACTGCTGCCGTGGGGACTGAAGTTCTGGAAGGACCTCGAAACAGAACGCGCCGGCCGGGTCCGTGAAACTGAACGCGCGGAGATTGCTGCCCACTTGCACGACTCCGTGCTTCAAACCCTGGCGCTCATCCAGCGCAGGGCAGGCTCCGAGCAGGACGTCGTCCGGCTTGCAAGGGCCCAGGAACGCGAACTCCGGTCCTGGCTCTTCAGTGATCCGGCCAAGGAATCGGGCCTTCTGGCAGACAGGATCAAGGCTGTCGCAGCGGAAGTGGAGGACTCCCATGGGCATGCCGTGGAGGTAGTCACTGTAGGGGACACCGACATGACGGACCGGCACGAGGCGTTGGTCCAGGCCGCCAGGGAGGCCATGCTCAATGCGGCCCGGCATGGCGGCGGAACGGTATCCGTGTACTTGGAGAGCACCGCCGGTAGTACGGAGATCTTCATCAAGGACCGTGGCCCGGGCTTCGACCCGGATGCTGTCCCGGATGACAGGCTGGGTGTCAAGGAGTCGATCATCGGCCGGATGAAGCGGCACGGCGGCACGGCGGTCATCAACAGCAGCAGCGATGGGACGGAAGTCCGATTGGCCCTTCCATCAATAAGTCCGGACGCCAGCGAACAGCGGAATGGTGAGCAGCGGAATGCCGAACAGCGGAATGGAGAAGCGAAGCAATGAACAACAGCCCTGAAAGTGGTGTCGGCCGCAGGGTGAGCGTGGTTATCGTGGACGACCACACCATCTTCCGCTCTGGTTTGAAGGCGGACCTCGACGAACGCATGGATGTGGTGGGCGAGGCCGGAACCGTGGAACAGGCCATTTCCGTCATAGCCGCGACGCGCCCTGAAGTAGTGCTCCTGGACGTGCACCTTCCCGGCGGCCTCGGCGGTGGCGGACGTGAAGTCATTGCCGGCTCCGGCGCTTTGCTTGCCAACACCAGCTTCCTGGCCCTGAGCGTGTCCGACGCCGCCGAGGACGTGGTGTCGGTTATCCGGGCCGGAGCACGTGGATACGTCACCAAAACCATTTCCGGCAAGGAGATTTCCGACGCCGTCATTCGCGTGGCCGATGGCGACGCCGTCTTCTCTCCCCGCTTGGCGGGCTTTGTGCTGGATGCTTTCGGAACCGCTCCCGCTGACATCGCCGACGACGAATTGGACAAGCTCTCTGCCCGCGAACTCGAAGTCATGCGGCTCATTGCCCGGGGTTACAGCTACAAGGAGGTGGCCAAGGAGCTGTTCATCTCCATCAAGACGGTGGAAACACATGTGTCGGCAGTCCTTAGGAAGCTCCAGCTGTCCAGCCGCCACGAACTCACCAAATGGGCGGCCGAGCGTCGCCTCCTCTAACGATCTCTCACCTTCCGCTGGATTTTCCCGATCGCTCTCTCACTTCCCGCGCCTTAAACGGAAACGCTCTTCCACCTGTCACAGGTGGAAGAGCGTTTGCGTTGGCTGGTTGCTACTTGGCCTTGCCCAGGAACTCCTGGATGCGGCGGACGCCCTCGGCGAGGTCGTCATCGCCGAGTGCGTAGGACAAGCGCACGTAGCCGGAAGGACCGAAGGCCTCGCCCGGAACCACGGCTACTTCAACCTCATCGAGGATGAGCGTGGCGAGTTCAGCTGAGGTCTCCGGGCGGACGGGACCGTTGGAGGTCTCGAATTCCTTACCCAACAGGCCGCGCACGTCCGCGTAGACGTAGAAGGCGCCTGTCGGCGTCGGGCATTCAACACCATCGATCGCGTTCAGGCCGGCGACGATGGCCTTGCGGCGTCGGTCGAAAGCAACTTTCATCTCGTCGACGGCGGTCAGCGGACCCGTGAGGGCTGCTGCGGCTGCGATCTGCATGATGTTGGAGACGTTGGACGTCGCGTGGGACTGCAGGTTGGTGGCGGCCTTGATGACGTCGGCAGGGCCGATCATCCATCCCACGCGCCACCCGGTCATGGCGTACGTCTTGGCAACGCCGTTGAGGATGACAACTTTGTCGCCCAGTTCCGGTGCGGCAGTGGCGATGGAGGTGAACTCGACGCCGTCGTAGGTCAGGTGCTCGTAGATCTCGTCAGTGACAACCCAGAGGCCCTTGGACGCGGCCCACTTGCCGATCTCCGCAACCTGCTCCGGGCTGTAAACAGCGCCAGTGGGGTTGGACGGGGAAACGAACAACAGGATCTTGGTCCTGTCCGTTACGGCAGCCTCAAGCTGCTCGATGGTCACCAGGTAGCCCTGTTCCGGTCCGGCGAAGACCTCAACGGGCACGCCGCCAGCGAGCCGGATGGCTTCCGGGTACGTGGTCCAGAAGGGAGTGGGGATGATGACTTCGTCGCCCGGATCCACGAGGGTTGCGAACGTGTTGTAGACGGCCTGCTTGCCGCCATTGGTCACCAGGACCTGGGAAGGGTCAACCTGGTAGCCGGAGTCGCGCAGGGTCTTCTCTGCGATGGCCTTCTTCAGCTCCGGGAGACCGGCGGCCGGGGAGTATCGGTGGTACTTCGGCTGGCCCGCTGCCTCAATCGCGGCCTGAACGATGTAGTCCGGGGTGGGGAAATCAGGTTCGCCGGCACCGAAACCGATCACGGGACGTCCCGCGGCCTTCAGTGCCTTGGCCTTGGCGTCAACGGCAAGGGTGGCGGATTCTGCAATGGCGGAGATTCGCTGTGAAATGCGGGCGGTAGTTGTTCCGGCAGACATCTATATACCGTTCTTCGCAGGCAGCTCGAGGGCTGGATGATGGGATTCGACGTAAACTACCTTATGCTGTTCTGCGGAGCTCCCGGGTGCCTGCAGAACTTTGTGACTGATAATGCTGGTCACAGGCTTTTAGGGCTGGGAGGTCCGGAATCGGGCCGGTTCGACTATCGCGAAATTCTTGCGTAGACTGGTTCACCGGTGTTGAAAAGCACCACAGGCTGAAGTGCGGCCTGAAACATGGATTCGATCCATAGGGTAGTGGCGCAATTGGTAGCGCAGCGGTCTCCAAAACCGCAGGTTGCAGGTTCGAGTCCTGTCTGCCCTGCGCAAGCTGTTCCGGCGGAAACGCCGGGGCACGCGCAGCAACCATGGCTCTGATCAGAGTCGGGTCAACGACTTTGCAAGGTGAGTGAGGACCAGGTGACCGAAACAGCTGCCAGCAGCTCGAAGGGCCGTCCCGCCAAGAAAGCCGATCGCGGCTTCTTCGCCCGTATTGCACTCTTCGTCCGCCAGGTGATTGGTGAACTGAAGAAGGTCGTTGCGCCCACCCGCAAGGAACTGATCAATTACACGCTCGTGGTGCTGGTGTTCGTAGCCATCATGATGCTCATCGTCAGCCTTCTGGACATCGCCTTCGGGACGGGAGCCAGCTGGGTCTTCGGTGGCACGGGGGCTGGGGACCGCTAAGCGGATCTGTCCGCAAACTGTGTGAATTCCTTGATTAGTCAGGGATTTTGCGGGGTTTGCGGAATTGAGCCATTTAAATAGGCATGTTAGGCAATGAGGAAGCAGGAGACCAAGTGTCTGAGCAGGAGCTCGAGGTAAACGAGACTGAGCTGGGCGGATCCGCCGAGGACTCAGCCGACGCCACGGCTATTGTCGTGGAAGAGTCCGAGGTCGATTCCGCTGCGCCCGAATCTGCCGACGCCGACGAATCCGAAGAGGACTTCGAAGCTGACGTGGACGCCGAGTCTGATGACGCATCGGACGGGATTGCCGGCGACGAGGAAGAGTCCGACGGCGACGACCTGGCAGCCGCTGCTGCTGCAGCACCGGCAGATCCCGCTGAGGAGTTCAAGGCCAAGCTGCGCCGCCAGGAAGGTGACTGGTACGTCATCCACTCCTACGCCGGTTACGAGAACCGAGTGAAGGCCAACCTTGAGACCCGCATCCAGACCCTGGACATGGAAGATTACATCTTCGAGATCCAGGTGCCCATGGAAGAGGTCGTCGAGATCAAGAATGCGCAGCGCAAGGTCATCAACCGCGTGCGCATCCCCGGCTACGTCCTCGTCCGCATGGACCTGACCGACGCTTCCTGGGGCGCCGTTCGCCACACGCCGGGTGTCACCGGCTTCGTGGGCAACGCCCACAACCCCGTCCCGCTGCGGCTCGATGAGGTCTTCTCCATGCTCGCCCCGGTCTTCGAAGAAGAGCAGGCAGAGCAGGGCAAGCCCGTCAACAAGCAGAACCAAGCTCCCGTGGCCGTCGACTTCGAGGTCGGCGAGTCGGTCATCGTCAAGGAAGGTCCGTTCGAGACCCTCCCGGCTACGATCTCCGAGATCAAGCCCGAGTCCCAGACCCTCGTGGTTCTGGTCTCGATCTTCGAGCGCGAAACCCCGGTGACGCTCGCATTCAACCAGGTCACCAAGATCTAGCTGATTCCAAAATTTCGCTCCAGTCCTGCCTGCTTAGCAGTTCGGGAGCGGCCGGTCGCCTCGCCATGGCGGCCACCAACCTGGGACGCGCTCCTGTGTCCCAGGAAGCTATTGAGAGAAGGACCCTACATTGGCTCCCAAGAAGAAGGTCACCGGCCTCATCAAGCTGCAGATCCAGGCAGGTGCCGCTAACCCGGCTCCGCCGATCGGTCCTGCGCTTGGCCAGCACGGTGTCAACATCATGGAATTCTGCAAGGCGTACAACGCTGCAACGGAATCCCAGCGCGGAAACGTTATCCCGGTTGAAATCACGGTTTACGAAGACCGTTCCTTCACCTTCATCACCAAGACCCCGCCGGCTGCAGAGCTCATTAAGAAGGCTGCAGGCGTCGCCAAGGGTTCGGCTACCCCGCACACCGTCAAGGTTGCCAAGCTGACCCAGGCACAGGTCGAGGAAATTGCTTCCACCAAGATGGAAGACCTCAACGCCAACGACATCAAGGCAGCTGCCCTGATCATCGCAGGCACCGCCCGCTCCATGGGCATCACCGTAGAAGGCTAGTAACCTTCGAAGGCCCTTGTGGCCTTCACCCGCCGGGCAACCGGCATCTGAAACATTGAAATGTCGCAGGATCCTTGCCGGATCCGCGACTTGTGGCAGGGCCCAGCGCGGTCCGCAGACCACAACTGCACAAGGAGAAATAGCAGCATGGCAAAGCGCAGCAAAGCATATGAGGCAGCCGTAGCCAAGATCGAGGCAGACAAGGTCTACGCCCCGATCGAGGCCATCACCCTCGCGAAGGACACCAATCCTTCCAAGTTCGACGCAACCGTTGAGGTCGCTTTCCGCCTTGGCGTTGACCCGCGTAAGGCCGACCAGATGGTTCGTGGCACCGTCAACCTGCCCCACGGCACCGGTAAGACCGCCCGCGTCCTCGTTTTCGCAACCGGCGACAAGGCTGAAGCAGCTATCGCTGCCGGCGCCGACTTCGTTGGTTCCGATGACCTGATCGAAAAGATCGCAGCCGGCTGGACCGACTTCGACGCCGCAGTGGCAACCCCTGACCTCATGGGCAAGGTTGGCCGCCTCGGTAAGGTCCTCGGCCCGCGTAACCTGATGCCGAACCCGAAGACCGGTACGGTTACCCCGGATGTCACCAAGGCTGTCAACGACATCAAGGGTGGCAAGATCGACTTCCGGGTCGACAAGCACTCCAACCTACACTTCATCATCGGCAAGGTGTCCTTCGACGTCAACAAGCTGGCTGAGAACTACGCAGCAGCACTGGAAGAGGTACTTCGCTTGAAGCCGTCCGCTTCCAAGGGCCGCTACATCCAGAAGGCTACCGTTGCCACCACGTTCGGTCCGGGCATCACCGTTGACCCGAACGTCACCAAGGTCCTCGTCGACGCGTAAGCTTCGCGAGCACTTGCTCTGAAAAAAGGACCGTCCGGTTTGCCGGGCGGTCCTTTTTCTTGCCCTTTTCCCTGTTCACCACAAGGGGAGAGCCGTAGGCTGTGGTGCGTGCCGACGTCGAACTCCTCCGCCATCTCCGGGTTGTCCGTGGAGCGTATCCCGGTCCCGAAAGGCCCTGACGCGAAGGGGGAGCCCGATTTCCGAGCCTTCCATGACCTGGAAGTTGCCCACCATATGGATCTCTGGGGCAACCTGGACCGTTGCTCCACTCTGGCTGAGGCTGTCCTGTTCTGGCAGGGCAATGAATACGAAGAACGGCATGTCTTCCTGGCACGCCTCGATGGAGCAGCGGTAGGCAGCGGAACCCTGACTCTGCCCCTTAGCGAAAACACGACGACGGCGGGCGTGGACGTTTTGGTGGACGCTGCCTATCGAAGGCGAGGCATCGGGACGAGGGTCCTCGGGAGGCTGGAGCAACTGGCCCGTGAGCGGGGTCGGGTTTCCTTTGACGGCTATTGCGGGGAGCCCATAGCTCCTGTGAAGGCAGGTGCTGAACTGCTCGAGGCAAAGTCCGGAACGGGTGGGGTGCCGGTGAACTCTGCATCGACTCGATTCGCTGTCCGTCACGGGTATTCGCTGGAACAAGTGGAAACGAACAGCACGCTGCCGTTGCCCGTCCCGGAAGCACTGCTGCAGGATCTCGAAGTAGGGGCACTGCAGAGGGCAGCGGGCTACAGCTTCATTGCCTGGCAGGATCACTGTCCTGATGAGTTGGTGGATGTGTTCGCCCGGCTCAAGAGCCTGATGAGCACTGAGGTGCCTATTGCCGGGCTCGGCTGGGAAGGTGAGCAGTGGGATGCTGGCCGCGTTCGGCAAGAGGAGGCAACGTGGGTTGCCGGAGGGTCTGATTCCGTGGTGGCGGTGGCCCGTCATGATGCCACCGGGGAACTGGCTGCCTATACCGTGCTTACCCACCGTGCGACCTTGCCTGCCGTCATCTACCAAGAGGACACTTTGGTGGCTCCAAGGCACCGGGGCCATCGCTTGGGCATGCTGGTCAAAATAGCCAACCTTCGGCGGGCGGAGGAGCTATGGCCGGACGCCACGTCGGTAATGACATGGAACGCCAATGAAAACCGACATATGCTGGCCATAAATATCGCCCTTGGATTCAAGCCTTCCGGCTTTGAAGGCGAATGGCAGAAACGGCTGGAATGACTGTAGACGAGGCGAAGACCGTTCAAGTCGAGCAGCTGTGGGTGCCTGACACCCTGGACAGCCCCGACGCCGCTGATTTCCTGGACGCCGTTGAAGTTGGGCGCCGGGTACGTATGGAGACGTGGGGGAGTGACGACCTCGCCTATACGCCTTTGGAAAAGCTATTGGAGTTTTCGGATCCCTACGAGCGCCAGATCATTTTGGTGGCAAAGGTAGCGGGCGTCATTGTGGGCACAGTGGATATTGCCTTGCCCTTGGCGGACAACCTGGATCTGGCCGAGTTCACCCTGGACATCCTGCCCGAGTACCAGGGGCAGGGTGTTGGCCGTCAGTTGCTGGAAGCCGCCGAGCAGCTCGCCCGGGCGGAGGGGCGCACCATGGCGTTGGTGGACACCAACCACCCGGCAACTTCACTCACTGAGATACCCGAGGATCAGTTGATCCCGGGCAGCGGCGCTGGCTTTGTTCCTGAGAGCAGCAGGGAGGTGGACTTCGCCAAGCGGGCCGGGTACACCCTTCAGCACATCGAACAGTTCAGTTCATGCGTGCTGCCCCTGGATTCCAAGCTGGTGGGGGATCTGCAGCTTGAAGCCGAAGAAGCCAACGGCGGCCGTTACACGCTGCACCACTGGACTGACCGTTGCCCCGAGGCCTGGCTGGAGGCCGTGGCTGCACTGGAGAATGCTGCTGGCGAGGTAGTCCGTGACGAAGGCGACGAAGACGCGCCTGAAGTGGAAGCGAGCGGAATGGTCTTCGATGCAACGGTACTCCGCGAAACCGAGGATGCAGCCTTGGCGCAGGGCCGGCGTACGGTGGTGACCGCCGTCGAGCATGTGGACAGCGGGCGGCTGGTGGGCCTGACAACCATCAGTGTCCTCGCGCACCGCCAGGACGTGGTTTTCCAAGACGATACTTTGGTCCTGCAGGACCATCGGGGCAACAAGCTCGGCTTGCTGATCAAGGTTGCCAACATGGAACGGCTGAGTGAGCAGTTTCCGGACGCCCGGGTCATCTATACCTGGAACGCCCCGGAGAACAGATACCTCCTGACCGTGAACAAGCAGTTGGGGTTTACCACCGCGGGTGTCACCGGACTGTGGCAGAAGGAGCTTCCGGGCAGGCTCACAGGCGCTACTTCGTCAGACTAGGCAGGGCCGATTTGGTTTGCCGAACTCTCTCCCGTAACCTTGAAGTACCAAAGACCGTCGGTTGATGGGAATCCACTCTTTCGAGCACAGCTCAATTCTGTAGCTACGCCCTTGAGGTAAAAGTGAATTCCTTGACGAAGGACCCTGAACATAGGGCGGCCGGCGCAGGTGAACGAAGCAAGTCTCCACGGATCAAAACTGTGTTGAGCCAAGCCCCGTGCATCTGCGCGGGGCGTTTTTAGTTTTAGCTCTCGTGAGCGGGGACCCGGAAGACCGGCTTTATTCCCCGGAAGGAGGGTTATGACAACGCCTAGCAAGATCTCCGCAGTTGCAGAGATCACCAACGATTTCAAGGAATCGAACGCGGCTGTCCTGACCGAATACCGCGGGCTCACTGTTGCACAGCTCAAGGAACTGCGTGTTGCGCTCGGCCAGGACACCAAGTTCTCGGTCGTCAAGAACACCCTGAGTGCCATTGCAGCCAAGGAAGCTGGAGTTGAAGCATTCAACGATCAGCTCGCCGGCCCTACTGCAATCGCCTTCATCAAGGGTGACGCTGTTGCTGCTGCCAAGAGCCTGACGGACTTTGCCAAGGCCAACAAGCAGCTGGTTATCAAGACCGGCGTCTTCGAAGGCAAGGCATTGGACGCAGCAGGAGTTGCCGCACTGGCAGCCCTCGAGTCCCGCGAGCTGCAGCTTGCACGTGTTGCTGGTGTCCTCAAGGCTCCCGCATCCGCTGCTGCACGCATCATCGACGCTCTGCGCCTCAAGCTTGAAGAAGAGGGCGGCGCATCTGCACCGGCCGCTGAAGAAGCCCCGGCCGCTGAAGAGGCTGCTGCTGAAGAGGTTGCGGCTCCGGCCGAAGCCGCTGAAGCTGCAACCGAAGAGAACTAAGTTCTCCCCTCAATCAAACTCTGGTGCATGGACAGGCTTAGCCCGGATCTGCACCAACTAATGGAAGGACGCCACCATGGCGAAGCTCAGCAACGAAGAGCTCATTGAAGCTTTCAAGGAACTGACCATCATCGAGCTCTCCGAGTTCGTCAAGCTCTTCGAAGAGACCTTCGAAGTTACGGCTGCTGCTGTTGCAGTTGCTGGCCCCGCTGCCGGCGGTGCTGCTGAAGCTGCTGAAGAGAAGACCGAATTCGACGTCGTTCTCGAAGCTGCTGGCGACAAGAAGATCGCAGTGATCAAGGAAGTTCGCGCCATCACCTCCCTCGGCCTCAAGGAAGCCAAGGACCTGGTTGACAGCGCACCGAAGGCTGTTCTCGAAGGCGCCACCAAGGAAGCTGCCGAGAAGGCAAAGGCTCAGCTCGAAGAAGCTGGCGCAACGGTTACCCTCAAGTAACTCGTCTTGCTTGTGGAAGCCCCGTCCGGTTCGCCGGGCGGGGCTTCCTGCGTTTAAAGCACCCAAGTAGGTCGCAGTTGAGGTCGTTCTGAGCTGGTGGTTTCTAGCGGTTATCGCAACAGGAAGGTTCTGATCATCTCATTGGGGGTGCAGAAGTCGAATCGTTGGCGGGGTCTGTCGTTGAGTTCGTGGGCGACGTAGTCGAGGTCGGTTTGGCTGTAGATGCTTAGGTCTGCGCCTTTGGGGAAGTACTGGCGCAGGAGCCCGTTGGTGTTCTCGTTCGAGCCGCGTTGCCAAGGTGAGTGGGGATCGCAGAAGTAGATGTCGATGTCGGCTGCGATCTTCACTTCCTTGTGCCTGCGCATTTCGGTGCCTTGGTCCCAGGTCAGTGAGAGCCTCAGTTCGTCGGGAAGGGCGCCCATTTTGCGGATCAGCCCATCCCGAACAGACTCGGCACGGTTTTGACCGGTCGGGACATGGAGGAGCATCACGAACCCGGTTGTGCGCTCCACGATGGTGCCGATGGCGGTTTTTCCGTCCTTGCCTACGATCAGGTCCCCTTCCCAATGCCCTGGCACGGCACGGTCTTCGACCTCGGCGGGACGGTCGGCGATCATGACCTTGTCCTGGATTCTGCCGCGGCGTTCGTCGGGGCGGCGTTGGGGTTTGCGCAGGGTCCGGCCGGTGCGCAGGTTCTTGACCAGTTCCCGCTTTAGCCCGCCCCGGGACTCGAGATAGAGGGACTGGTAGATGGTCTCGTGTGACACCCACATCTCCGGGTTGTTCGGGAAGTCCTTGCGGAGTCTGCCAGCGATCTGGACCGGTGAGTCTTTCTTTTCGAGCCGCTTTTCGACTTCCAGGCGCAAGGGCTTGTTGCTGTTGAGCTTAGCGGTCTTGGGCCTGGCTGCCCGGGCGTGGGCGCGGGCATGGGCGGTGGTAGCCCGGTAGAAAAAGACCTTGTCAGCGTTCCGCCGGAGCTCCCGGGAGATCGTTGACGGGGAACGACCCAAACGTCTGGCGATCTCACGGACCGATTCCTTGCCCCGCCATAACGAGATCAACTCCCGCTCCTGGAACGATAGGGAACGGCCGGTCAGGGTCCGGCCCCGACGGGGCCGGACCCCTCCTGAGGACCTCAGCTCACGGCGGACCGTCGTTACGGACCACCCGACGAACGCACCAGCATCTTCAAAACGGGCACCGTCCGCAACCTGCTGCCAGAACGACTGGACAACCTCAGCAACCAAACGATTCGTGAACTTCACCATGGCAATCGACACCCTTCAATAATCAGGTGTTGCGATCACCGCATGATTCAGCGCTGTCAGAACGACCTCAACTGCTACCTAGTTGGGTTCGCTGATGTCGGCTACTACCGCACCCAAGGCTGCTGTGAGTGCGTCCGCGTCAACGAAAGCACTCCGGCCATGGGCCCCGGCGCCCATGGAGATACGGCGCCCGGTAATGGTGGCATCGGCATACACAGGCCACGGTGTGGTGCTGCCCAGCGGAGTGATGGTTCCACGCTCGTAGCCAGTGGCGGCCAGAGCTACGTCGGCGTGGGGGAGCGAGAGTTTATTGACCCCCACCAGAGCTCGCAGCTTGGGCCAGGAGATCTGGCGGTCCCCCGGAATGAGTGCGAACAGGAAACTGCCATCACGGTGTTTGACCACCAACGACTTCACGATGTCCGCCGGACTGATGCCCAGGATGTCGGCAGCCTCTTCCAAACTGCGGGCAGCTGGACGCTCGACGACGTCAACGTCCAGGCCGCGCGCGGCGGCGTCTGACAAGAACCGTTCGGCACCGTCCCCGGGCCTAAATTCCTCAGTCATCAGTCGCGGTAAAGGAGGAGGGCTTCACCCTGGCCTCCGCCTCCGCACAGGGAGACAGCCGCTTTTCCGGTTCCCCTGCGCCTGAGCTCGTGTGCCGCATGCAACGCGAGCCGTGCACCGGAGGCCCCGATAGGATGGCCCAAGGCAATGGCCCCGCCATGGATGTTGCATTTCTCCAAGGGGTAGCGGAGATCCTTGAGGGACTGGACGGCCACAGAACCGAAGGCCTCATTGATTTCGATGAAGTCCAGGTCTTCCGCCGTCCAACCGGCGCGTTTCAACGCCTGCGCTATGGCGTTGGAGGGCTGTGAGTGGAGCGAGTTGTCAGGTCCTGCGACCTGCCCGGGCTTTCCAACAACAGCCAAGTAGTCCAGCCCGTTGTCCTTTGCGAAGCGGCGACTGGTCAGCACCAGTGCGGAGGCGCCGTCGGACAGGGGAGAGGAGTTGCCGGCCGTGATGGTGCCGTCGGTGGCGAATGCGGCCTTGAGCGGTGCCAGCGTCTCCACTGTGGTGTTGGGGCGGATGCCTTCATCCGTGGTGAGCACCAGGGGATCGCCCTTGCGCTGCTTGACGCTTACCGGAGCGATTTCGACGTCGAAAGTTCCGTCCGCGATGGCAGCGGCAGCGCGTTGGTGCGAGGCTGCCGCAACTTCATCCTGGGCCTTGCGGTCGATCCCGAGCGTGACGTTCTTCGTTTCCGTGGACAATCCCATGGACTGTCCGTCGAAAGCATCGGTGAGGCCGTCGTGAGCGGCGACATCCAAGGCCTGGATGGCTCCGTATGTCCAGCCCTGGCGGGATCCCGGGAGGAGGTGCGGCGCGCGCGTCATGGATTCCTGGCCTCCGGCAACCACCACTGTGGCATCACCGCTGCGGATCATGCGTGCGGCATCAATGACGGCTGTGAGGCCGGAAAGGCACACCTTGTTGATGGTGACGGCGGGGATGTTCCAGCCGACGCCTGCGGCGATGGCACTCTGTCGGGCGGGATTCTGGCCTGCACCGGCCTGAAGGACCTGGCCCATGATGACAGCGTCCACTTGTTCGGCCTTGACACCGCTGGCCGCGAGTGCGGCAGTTATGGCATGAGCACCGAGGTCGACGGCGGTGAAGCCCGCCAATTGCCCGTTGAGCCGACCCTGTGGTGTACGGGAAGCAGCAAGGATGACAACATCATTGTCGTCAGCGGAGTTGGTCATGGTCTCTCTTCCGATCCGGGAGTGGTGTAGCAAGGCTATCGCGGAGCGCGCGCCAGCCTACCTCTTCAACAATTGTGCCGTTCCTCCCATTCCATGGCGGCTTCCTCAGGTACATGCCTGGCATTGGTGCCTGCAGCAACCGTGCTTGCAATCACGGACGATCTGGGGTAGACAGAAAGGCTGCTTTGCCGTATCGTAGATATTTGCGTCTTCCCTGTTAACCTTCAGCCTTCATATAGCGGTGGGCTTTACCTCTCAGCTGCGTCATTGACGTGCCGTTCCGAAACGTGCACTGTCATAAGCGGACTGGGTCCGGGTCATATAGCGGAACCGGAACAAGTATCCTGCGGAGCACTCTGCAGGATGCAAACGGGGGAGATCTGAAAACGCCTGAAGGTCTGTGGAAGGATCCCTCTTGGTCGCCTCGAGCACCTCTAATAACGAAACCGCTAACACGGCAAGCACCGATGGTGCCACCCGCCGCCTCTCATTCGCAAAGATTCACGAACCACTTGATGTTCCGAATCTTCTCGCCCTGCAGACGGACAGCTTTGACTGGCTGGTCGGAAACGAACGCTGGCAGGCGCGGGTAGCGAAGGCTGTCGAGGAGGGCGACCTCAGCGTCGCCACCACCTCCGGACTTGCCGACATCTTCGAAGAGATCTCCCCCATCGAGGACTTCCAGGGCACTATGTCCCTGAGCTTCTCCGAGCCGGAGTTCGCTGACCCGAAGTACACCATGGCCGAATGTAAAGACCGTGACGCCACCTACTCGGCCCCGCTGTATGTCAAGGCCGAGTTCATGAATAACAACACGGGCGAAATCAAGCAGCAGACCGTGTTCATGGGCGACTTCCCCCTCATGACTGAAAAGGGAACGTTCGTCGTCAACGGCACCGAGCGTGTCGTTGTCTCCCAGCTGGTCCGTTCGCCGGGCGCCTACTTTGAGCGCACCGCTGACAAGACCAGTGACAAGGACATCTTCACTGCGAAGATCATCCCGTCGCGTGGTGCATGGTTCGAACTCGAAATCGACAAGCGCGACCAGGTCGGCGTTCGTCTCGACCGCAAGCGCAAGCAGTCGGTCACGGTTCTCTTGAAGGCCCTCGGCTGGACCGAAGGCCAGATCCTGGAAGAGTTCGGCCAGTACGACTCCATGCGTGCAACGCTGGAGAAGGACGCCACCGAGACCCGCGAAGACGCGCTTCTGGACATCTACCGCAAGCTGCGTCCGGGCGAACCGCCCACAGTTGAGGCTGCCCAGTCCCTGCTGGACAACCTGTACTTCAACGCCAAGCGCTACGATCTTGCCAAGGTTGGCCGTTACAAGATCAACCGCAAGCTCGGCATCGACCGCTCCCTTGGTGACAAGGAAGCATCGGTCCTGCACGTTGAAGACATCGTTGCCATGATCAAGTTCCTCGTTGCGCTTCACGCCGGCGAGAAGACCCTCATGGGCAAGCGCGACGGCGAAGACCACGAGCTTCGCGTCGACGTCGATGACATCGACCACTTCGGCAACCGTCGCATCCGCGCCGTGGGCGAACTGATCGAGAACCAGGTCCGCACCGGACTTTCCCGTATGGAACGCGTCGTCCGCGAACGCATGACCACGCAGGACGTCGAGGCCATTACGCCGCAGACACTGATCAACATCCGTCCCGTCGTGGCAGCTATCAAGGAGTTCTTCGGAACTTCCCAGCTGTCGCAGTTCATGGACCAGAACAACCCGCTCTCGGGTCTGACCCACAAGCGCCGCTTGTCCGCGCTTGGCCCGGGTGGTCTGTCCCGTGACCGTGCAGGCATGGAAGTTCGAGACGTTCACCCGTCCCACTACGGACGTATGTGCCCCATCGAAACTCCTGAAGGCCCGAACATTGGTCTGATTGGTTCGTTGGCATCCTACGGCCGCATCAACCCGTTCGGCTTCATTGAGACGCCGTACCGTTTGGTTTCCGAGGGCGTCGTTTCCGACGAAGTCCAGTACCTGACGGCCGACGACGAAGCCGAGGTCCTGATCGCACAGGCCAACGCTCCGCTGGATGCTGACAAGAAGTTCGCGGAAGAGACCGTTCTCGTCCGTGCCCGTGGTGGTGGAGGCGAGCCCGTCCTGGTTCCCGCTGCCGACGTTCAGTTCATGGACGTTTCCCCGCGCCAGATGGTGTCCGTGGCAACCGCCCTGATTCCGTTCCTTGAGCATGACGATGCCAACCGTGCACTCATGGGTGCCAACATGCAGCGCCAGGCCGTGCCCCTGGTCCGTTCCGAGGCTCCTTTCGTGGGCACCGGCATGGAGCGCGCAGCAGCCGTCGACGCCGGTGACGTTGTCATCGCGAAGAAGGCAGGTGTGGTCACAGAGGTTTCCGCCGAGCTGGTTGTCATGATCAACGACGACGGTACTGAGACGAACTACCGCATCAACAAGTTCGCCCGTTCCAACCAGGGCAACTGCTACAACCACCGCGTATTGGTCAGCGAAGGCCAGCGCCTGGAAGTTGGCGGCATCATCGCTGATGGTCCCGCAACGGACCAGGGCGAGCTCGCCCTTGGTAAGAACCTGCTCGTGGCATTCATGTCATGGGAAGGCCACAACTTCGAGGACGCCATCATCCTCTCCCAGCGCATTGTTGCTGAGGATGTACTTTCCTCCATCCACATCGAGGAGCACGAAATTGACGCCCGCGACACCAAGCTTGGTGCCGAGGAAATCACTCGTGATATCCCCAACGTGTCCGAGGAAGTCCTTGCAGGCCTGGACGAGCGTGGCATCATCCACATCGGTGCCGAGGTTGAAGCCGGCGACATCCTGGTCGGAAAGGTCACCCCTAAGGGTGAAACCGAGCTGACCCCGGAAGAGCGCCTTCTCCGCGCGATCTTCGGTGAGAAGTCCCGCGAAGTCCGCGACACCTCCCTGAAGGTTCCCCACGGCGAGTCCGGTACGGTCATCGGCGTGCGCGTCTTCGACCGCGACAACGACGACGAACTGCCCCCGGGCGTGAACCAGCTGGTCCGCGTCTACGTTGCAGCCAAGCGCAAGATCACCGACGGCGACAAGCTCGCCGGCCGTCACGGCAACAAGGGTGTTATCTCCAAGATCCTTCCGATCGAGGACATGCCCTTCCTTGCAGACGGCACCCCGGTGGACATCGTCCTGAACCCACTGGGTGTTCCGGGCCGAATGAACGTTGGCCAGGTTCTGGAAACCCACCTCGGTTGGGTAGCCAAGACCGGCTGGAAGATCGAAGGCGAGCCGGAGTGGGTTAAGAACCTCCCGAACCTGCCCCGTGAAACCGGCCAGACCACCGTTGCCACCCCGGTGTTCGACGGCGCCCGCGAAGAAGAAATCACGGGCCTGCTTGACTCCACCAACGTGACCCGCGACGGCGACCGCCTGATCGACTCCTCCGGTAAGACCCGTCTGTTCGACGGCCGCTCCGGCGAGCCGTTCCCGGATCCGATCTCCGTCGGTTACATGTACATCCTGAAGCTCCACCACTTGGTGGACGACAAGATCCACGCGCGCTCCACCGGCCCGTACTCCATGATCACGCAGCAGCCGCTGGGTGGTAAGGCTCAGTTCGGTGGCCAGCGCTTCGGTGAAATGGAAGTGTGGGCGCTCGAAGCTTACGGTGCCGCTTACACCCTTCAGGAACTCCTCACGATCAAGTCGGATGACATCCATGGTCGTGTGAAGGTCTACGAAGCCATCGTCAAGGGCGAAAACATCCCTGAGCCTGGCGTTCCCGAGTCCTTCAAGGTCTTGATCAAGGAAATGCAGTCGTTGTGCCTGAACGTGGAAGTTCTTTCCACCGATGGAACCACGATCGAAATGCGTGACTCTGATGACGCAGTCTTCACGGCTGCGGAAGAACTGGGCATCGATCTGTCTCGTGCAGAGCCCAGTTCCGTAGAAGAGGTCTAGCAGCTGTTCCGGCGGGCAGCCTCAACAACTGTCCGTCGGAACAACTCCCTCTTCCCGTAACCAAGACTTCAGAATTTAGAGAACAAGAGAGAACAGGGACCATATGTCCAGCGAATCCTCCTTCGGCCTCATGCAGATCGGCCTCGCCACCGCGGAAGACATCCGCGGATGGTCTTACGGTGAGGTCAAGAAGCCGGAAACCATCAACTACCGTACGCTCAAGCCCGAGAAGGACGGCCTCTTCTGCGAGAAGATCTTCGGCCCGTCCCGCGACTGGGAATGCTACTGCGGTAAGTACAAGCGCGTCCGCTTCAAGGGCATCATTTGCGAGCGTTGTGGCGTTGAAGTCACCCGCGCCAAGGTGCGTCGTGAGCGCATGGGCCACATTGAGCTGGCCGCGCCTGTAACCCACATCTGGTACTTCAAGGGCGTTCCTTCGCGCTTGGGCTACCTTTTGGACCTGGCACCGAAGGACCTCGAGAAGGTCATCTACTTCGCTGCCTACATGATCACCAGCGTTGACACCGAAAGCCGTCACGCTGAACTGCCGAACCTCCAGGTCGAGCACGACCTCGAGAAGAAGCAGATGGTGGACAACCGCGACAGCGACATCGCCACGATCGCCCGCGACCTTGAAGACGAGCTTGCCCGTCTTGAAGGCGAAGGCGCCAAGGCTGCCGACAAGAAGAAGGCCCGCGACTCTGCTGACCGCCAGATGGCGAACGTCCGCAAGCGTGCCGACGCCGACATCGAGCGCCTTGAGCAGGTTTGGGACCGCTTCAAGAACCTCAAGGTCGCTGACCTTGAAGGTGACGAAGGCCTTTACCGCGAACTGCGCGATCGTTACGGACTGTACTTCGAGGGCTCCATGGGTGCCGAGGCCATCAAGAAGCGCCTCGAGACCTTTGACATGCAGGCTGAAGCCGAGTCACTGCGCGACACCATCCAGAACGGCAAGGGCCAGCGTAAGACCCGTGCCCTGAAGCGCCTGAAGGTTGTCAACGCGTTCCTGACCACCAACAACAGCCCGCTTGGCATGGTTCTCGACGCCGTTCCGGTGATCCCGCCGGAACTGCGCCCGATGGTCCAGTTGGACGGTGGCCGCTTCGCGACCTCCGACCTCAACGACCTCTACCGCCGTGTGATCAACCGCAACAACCGACTCAAGCGACTGCTTGACCTCGGTGCTCCGGAGATCATCGTCAACAACGAGAAGCGGATGCTTCAGGAAGCTGTTGACAGCCTGTTCGACAACGGTCGTCGTGGCCGCCCCGTTACGGGTCCGGGCAACCGTCCGCTGAAGTCCCTGAGCGACATGCTCAAGGGCAAGCAGGGTCGTTTCCGCCAGAACCTCCTCGGCAAGCGCGTTGACTACTCCGGCCGTTCGGTCATCGTCGTTGGCCCGCAGCTGAAGCTGCACCAGTGTGGTCTGCCCAAGCAGATGGCCCTGGAGCTCTTCAAGCCGTTCGTGATGAAGCGCCTGGTTGACCTCAACCACGCACAGAACATCAAGTCGGCAAAGCGCATGGTCGAGCGTTACCGTCCGCAGGTTTGGGACGTGCTGGAAGAGATCATCACCGAACACCCGGTGCTGCTCAACCGTGCACCTACCCTGCACCGCCTCGGCATCCAGGCCTTCGAACCGCAGCTTGTGGAAGGCAAGGCAATCCAGCTTCACCCGCTGGTTTGTGGCGCCTTCAACGCTGACTTCGACGGCGACCAGATGGCAGTACACCTGCCGCTGAGCCCGGAAGCCCAGGCCGAAGCCCGCATCCTGATGCTGTCCTCGAACAACATCCTGAAGCCGTCCGATGGCCGTCCGGTGACCCTTCCTTCGCAGGATATGATCATCGGTCTCTACCACCTGACCACAAAGCGCGTCGGTTCCGCCGGCGAAGGCCGCATCTTCTCCTCGGTTTCGGAAGCCATCATGGCGTACGACGCCCGTGATCTGCACCTGAACTCCCAGGTGAAGATCCGTCTGGACGACTTCGTGCCTTACGCAGGGTGGGAAGCTCCGGAAGGTTGGGAGCCCGGTCAGCCGGCTCTCGTTGAAACCTCCCTGGGCCAGGTCATCTTCAACCAGACGTTGCCCGAGGATTACCCGTGGGTCGAGGCTGTTGCTGATAAGGGCGAACTGTCCCGGATCGTCAACGACCTCGCCGAGCGCTACCCGAAGGTTGTTACCGCGGCAACGCTGGATAACCTGAAGGACGCCGGTTTCTACTGGGCCACCCGTTCGGGTGTCACGGTTGCCATCTCCGACATCGAGGTGCCTACTTCCAAGCCTGCCATTTTGGCCGGTTACGAGAACATGGCTGCCAAGATCCAGGGCCAGTACGACAAGGGCCTGATCGACGACGACGAGCGTCGCCAGGAACTGATCGAAATCTGGAACAAGGCGACCAACGAAATCGCCCAGGCGATGCGCGACAGCCTGTCCCCGATGAACACCATCAACCGCATGGTGTCCTCCGGTGCACGTGGTAACTGGATGCAGGTCCGCCAGATCGCGGGTATCCGTGGTCTTGTGGCCAACCCGAAGGGCGAGATTATTCCTCGCCCGATCAAGTCCTCCTACCGCGAGGGCCTGTCGGTTCTGGAATACTTCATCGCCACGCACGGTGCCCGTAAGGGTCTGGCCGATACCGCTCTCCGTACCGCCAACTCGGGTTACCTGACCCGTCGTCTGGTGGACGTTTCGCAGGACGTCATTGTCCGCGAGGAGGACTGTGGTACCGAACGCGGTCTGGTCACCCCGATCGCCGTGCCGGATTCCAATGGTGAGCTCGTCCTGGACGAGAACGTCGAGAACAGCGCCTACGCACGTACGCTGGCTGTCGACGTCGTCGATGCCCAGGGCAACGTCCTGGCTGCCGGCGGCACTGACTGCGGCGACGTCGTTATCGACCAGCTGTTGGCTGCAGGCATCACCGAGGTCAAGGTCCGCTCCGTACTCACTTGTGAGTCCAAGGTCGGCACCTGTGCACTCTGCTACGGCCGTTCGCTGGCCACCGGCAAGACCGTGGACATCGGCGAGGCCGTGGGCATCATCGCGGCACAGTCCATCGGTGAGCCCGGTACCCAGCTGACCATGCGTACGTTCCACACCGGTGGTGCTGTTTCCGCCGGCGGTGGCGACGACATCACCCAGGGTCTGCCCCGTATCCAGGAGCTCTTCGAAGCCCGTACTCCGAAGGGTGTCGCACCGATTGCTGAAGCAGCCGGCCGCATCACCATCGAAGAGTCCGAGCGCCAGATGCGCTTGGTCATCACTCCGGACGATGGTTCCGAAGAGATTGCCTACCCGGTGCTGCGCCGTTCACGTCTCCTCATCGAGGATGGCGAGCACGTCAGCGTCGGCCAGAAGCTGATCAACGGTCCGGTGGACCCGAAGCAGGTTCTGCGCATCATGGGCCCCCGTGCCGCACAGAAGTTCCTTGTGGACGAGGTTCAGGGCGTTTACCGCAGTCAGGGTATTGGTATCCACGACAAGCACGTCGAGGTTATCGTCCGCCAGATGCTGCGCCGCGTGACCGTCATCGAATCCGGCGACTCCGACCTGCTCCCCGGTGAGCTTGCAGAGCGCGCCCGCTTCGAGGACGAGAACCGCCGCGTCGTGTCGGAGGGCAAGGCCCCGGCTTCGGGTCGTCCGGAACTCATGGGTATCACCAAGGCTTCCTTGGCTACCGAGTCCTGGCTGTCCGCAGCTTCGTTCCAGGAAACCACCCGCGTCCTGACGCAGGCGGCCATGGAAGGCAAGAGCGATCCTCTGCTCGGCCTCAAGGAAAACGTCATCATCGGTAAGCTCATCCCGGCTGGTACGGGTCTGCCCCGCTACACAGAGGTCAATGTGGAGCCGACGGAAGAAGCAAAGGCAAGCCTGTTCACGGGCCCCAGCGCTTTCACCGACTTCTCCTATGACGCCCTGGGTGGCGACGGCGCTCCCGAGTTCCACGCCATCCCGCTGGATGACTACGACCTCGGCAACGACTTCCGCTGAACCGGTAAGTTGACGCTGTAAAGGTCGGACCCCGCACTCTTGAGTGCGGGGTCCGGCCTGTTAAAGCGTGCAGCCTTCCGCGCGATGACCCGGGGGAGTGGAGGACGACGGCGGCGGCCCGTCTGCGCCGTCGTCCTCCATACACCCGATTAAGGCGCCAGATCAAGCCGTGCTAGACTTTTGGTAATTGTTCTGTGTGGCAGTGGATGAAGGCCGCCGCAGCATCATTTTGGTTTTGTTCTCATGGTGCTGGGTGGAGCCTGTTTCCGGGTTGCGGGCAACATGCGCAACGAATGCCGCACTTTTGCACGCCTACCGGAGTTTCGGCCGGCTGCACGAGCAACGCCAAAGTTCCCACGTTTACACTGGCTGGCGCCTGTGTGTGGGGGCAGAGATCAAACAACGGAGAACACGAAAGTGCCTACGATTAACCAGCTGGTCCGCAAGGGCCGCACGCCGAAGGTCTCCAAGACCAAGGCTCCCGCGCTGAAGGGCAGCCCGATGCGCCGCGGTGTTTGCACCCGCGTTTACACCACCACCCCCAAGAAGCCGAACTCGGCTCTCCGTAAGGTGGCACGTGTGCGCCTCAACGGTGGCGTAGAAGTTACCGCCTACATCCCCGGTGTTGGCCACAACCTCCAGGAGCACTCCATCGTGCTCGTCCGTGGTGGTCGTGTTAAGGACCTTCCGGGTGTCCGCTACAAGATCGTCCGCGGCGCACTCGACACCCAGGGTGTCAAGAACCGCAAGCAGGCTCGCAGCCGTTACGGCGCAAAGATGGAGAAGAAGTAATATGCCTCGCAAGGGTCCGGCCCCTAAGCGGCCGCTAGTTTCCGATCCCGTTTACGGCTCCCCGTTGGTCACGCAGCTGATCAACAAGGTTCTTGTCGACGGCAAGAAGTCCACCGCAGAGCGCATCGTTTACGGCGCACTCGAAGGTGCACGTGCCAAGTCCGGCGGCGACCCCGTTGCCGCTCTCAAGAAGGCCATGGACAACGTCAAGCCTTCCCTCGAGGTGCGTTCACGCCGTGTTGGTGGCGCTACCTACCAGGTTCCGGTTGAGGTCAAGCCGGGTCGCTCCACCGCCCTCGCTCTGCGTTGGCTCGTGGGCTACTCCAAGGCCCGCCGTGAGAAGACCATGACCGAGCGCCTCCAGAACGAAATCCTGGATGCCTCCAATGGTCTTGGTGCCGCTGTGAAGCGTCGCGAAGACACCCACAAGATGGCCGAGTCCAACAAGGCCTTCGCACACTACCGCTGGTAAAAACTTTCCGGACGCCGCCGGCTCACTGAGCCGGCGGCGAACGTGTAGTCCATCCGAAAGGGAGACCCCGTGGCACAGGACGTGCTTACCGACCTTAATAAGGTCCGCAACATCGGCATCATGGCCCACATCGATGCCGGCAAGACCACCACTACCGAGCGCATCCTGTTCTACACGGGTGTGAACCACAAGATCGGCGAGACGCACGACGGCGCTTCGACGACTGACTGGATGGAACAGGAAAAGGAACGCGGCATCACCATCACGTCTGCCGCCGTGACTTGCTTCTGGGACAAGAACCAGATCAACATCATCGACACCCCGGGCCACGTTGACTTCACGGTTGAGGTTGAGCGCTCCTTGCGCGTCCTCGACGGTGCAGTCGCAGTGTTCGACGGCAAGGAAGGCGTGGAGCCGCAGTCCGAGACTGTTTGGCGCCAGGCTGACAAGTACAACGTTCCGCGTATCTGCTTCGTCAATAAGATGGACAAGCTGGGCGCTGACTTCTACTTCACCGTAGACACCATCATCTCCCGCCTTGGTGCCAAGCCGCTGGTTATGCAGCTGCCCATCGGCGCCGAGAACGACTTCATCGGTGTTGTTGACCTCCTCGAAATGCGCGCCCTGGTTTGGCCTGGCGACGCAAAGGGTGACGTCACCATGGGCGCTTCCTACGAAGTGCAGGAAATCCCGGCGGACCTCCAGGCCAAGGCCGAAGAGTACCGTGCACAGCTCGTTGAGACTGTGGCCGAGGCTTCCGAAGAGCTCATGGAGAAGTACCTCGAAGGTGAAGAACTCACCCTCGAAGAGATCAAAGCCGGCATCCGCAAGATGACCATCAACTCTGAGCTCTACCCGGTCTTCTGTGGTTCTGCCTTCAAGAACCGCGGTGTCCAGCCGATGCTTGACGCCGTTGTTGACTTCCTGCCGAACCCGCTCGACGTCCCGCCGATGATCGGTCACGATCCCCGCGACGAAGAGAAGGAACTCACCCGCAAGCCGTCTGCAGACGAGCCGTTCTCGGCCCTCGCCTTCAAGATTGCTGCACACCCGTTCTTCGGTCAGCTGACCTTCGTCCGCGTGTACTCCGGTCACGTCGAGGCAGGCGCCCAGGTGGTTAACTCCACCAAGGGCAAGAAGGAACGCATCGGCAAGCTGTTCCAGATGCACGCCAACAAGGAAATGCCCGTCGAGGGCGCTACCGCTGGCCACATCTACGCAGCCATCGGTCTGAAGGACACCACCACGGGCGACACCCTGTGCGATGCCAACAACCAGATCGTCCTCGAATCCATGAGCTTCCCGGAGCCCGTGATCTCGGTTGCCATCGAGCCCAACACCAAGGGTGACCAGGAGAAGCTCTCCACGGCCATCCAGAAGCTCTCCGCTGAGGACCCGACCTTCCAGGTCTCCCTCAACGAAGACACGGGCCAGACCATCATCGCCGGCATGGGCGAGCTTCACCTGGACATCCTGGTGGACCGCATGCGCCGCGAATTCAAGGTCGAGGCAAACGTTGGCAAGCCGCAGGTTGCTTACCGCGAAACCATCAAGCGCGCCGTTGAGCGCCTTGACTACACGCACAAGAAGCAGACCGGTGGTTCGGGTCAGTTCGCAAAGATCCAGATTGCGATCGAGCCCATGGACACCGCTTCCGGCGAGCTGTACGCGTTCGAGAACAAGGTCACTGGTGGCCGCGTTCCGCGCGAGTACATCCCGTCCGTTGATGCTGGTATCCAGGATGCACTGAACGACGGCGTCCTGGCCGGTTACCCGGTTGTCGGCATCAAGGCCACGCTGATTGATGGCGCGTCCCACGACGTTGACTCCTCGGAAATGGCGTTCAAGATCGCTGGACGTATGGCTTTCAAGGAAGCTGCACGCAAGGCGAACCCTGTCCTGCTTGAACCGCTGATGGATGTTGAGGTCCGCACACCTGAGGAATACATGGGTGATGTTATCGGTGACCTGAACGCTCGTCGTGGCCAGATGCAGTCCATGGAAGACGCAGCAGGTGTGAAGGTTATCCGTGCACACGTTCCGCTGTCCGGCATGTTCGGTTACATCGGCGACCTGCGGTCCAAGACCCAGGGTCGTGCCGTGTACTCCATGACGTTCAACAGCTACGCGGAGGTCCCCAAGGCAGTAGCCGACGAGATCATCCAGAAAACCCGCGGCGAGTAATCTCCCGGTAACGGATGCAATTCCGGTATCGGGAAGGCATCTGAGCGCTTGAGGCGGGGCTGCGGCGACAGCCGCGGCCCGGCCCCTGCGCAAACAGGCTCGAGGAACTACCATTGGTTCCTGAATCTGCAATTTCACCAAAACCAAGCCCCCAAGTAGACTTGCTAAAGTTTCTGCCGCGAAAAGCGCGGCCGAGGAGCACTTCACTTGAAATCGTTCTAGGAGGAACCTGTGGCAAAGGCAAAGTTCGAGCGGACTAAGCCGCACGTCAACATCGGCACCATTGGTCACGTTGACCACGGTAAGACGACGCTGACTGCCGCCATTTCCAAGGTGCTGTACGACCAGTACCCGGATCTCAACGAGCAGCGCGACTTCGCGTCGATCGACTCTGCTCCGGAAGAGCGCCAGCGCGGTATTACCATCAACATCTCCCACGTGGAGTACCAGACCGAGAAGCGCCACTACGCACACGTAGACGCCCCGGGTCACGCTGACTACATCAAGAACATGATCACCGGTGCTGCCCAGATGGACGGCGCAATCCTCGTGGTTGCTGCAACCGATGGTCCGATGGCTCAGACCCGTGAGCACGTTCTGCTCGCCCGCCAGGTTGGTGTTCCCTACCTGCTGGTCGCACTGAACAAGTCCGACATGGTTGATGACGAAGAACTCCTCGACCTCGTCGAAATGGAAGTTCGTGAGCTCCTGAGCTCGCAGGGCTTCGATGGCGATGAGGCTCCGGTTGTTCGCGTTTCCGGTCTGAAGGCTCTGGAAGGCGACCCGGTTTGGGTCAAGTCCGTCCAGGACCTGATGGCAGCTGTCGACGAGTCCGTTCCGGACCCCGTACGTGACCGCGACAAGCCGTTCCTGATGCCGATCGAAGACGTCTTCACGATCACCGGTCGTGGCACCGTTGTTACGGGCCGCGCCGAGCGTGGAACCCTCGCCATCAACTCCGAGGTTGAGATCGTCGGCATCCGCCCGATCCAGAAGACCACGGTTACCGGTATCGAGATGTTCCACAAGCAGCTCGACGAAGCATGGGCCGGCGAGAACTGTGGCCTCCTGCTCCGCGGTCTGAAGCGTGACGATGTCGAGCGTGGCCAGGTTGTCGTCAAGCCGGGTTCCATCACCCCGCACACCGACTTCGAGGCTAACGTCTACATCCTTTCCAAGGACGAAGGCGGACGTCACAACCCGTTCTACTCCAACTACCGCCCGCAGTTCTACTTCCGTACCACGGACGTAACCGGCGTTATCACCTTGCCGGAAGGCACGGAAATGGTTATGCCTGGCGACAACACTGAGATGACCGTTGCGCTCATCCAGCCGATCGCTATGGAAGAGGGCCTCGGCTTCGCTATCCGCGAAGGCGGCCGCACCGTTGGTTCGGGACGTGTCACCAGCATCATCAAGTAGTCTCTACTTGTAGATCGGTGACGCTCCGGCCCAGCCGGTAGTTAGCTAAGGGAACCCCACCGCTACGGCGGTGGGGTTCTTTTTGCTATAGTTACTCTATCGAATGGATAAAGGCCGTGCAGCTGCTGCGTCCGGCGCAACCTAGGAGCTTCCATGACTGCATTCCTCGTACTGCTGCTCATCGTCATCGTTGGCGGGGTTGGCTTTGCGATCGGGTTGGCTAAGGGACGCCGAGGGGCTTCGTCTGATGCTTCTTCCATGCCGGACCAAGCCGCCTATCAAGCGGGCTATCTCGCCGGCCACCTGGCTGGTTGGCGGGACGCGGAGGCCAAGGTCCAGGGTACGGACAGAGCTTCGACTTCGACAATCATTCCTTCCCCAATGAGCCCGCCATTGGCTCCGCCGTACAACCAGTCGTTCACCGGTTTGCCGCCCCAGCACCCCATGCCGGAACCAGCTGTCCGGCACCCCTTGCCGAACCAAGCGCAGTATTTCCAGCCGCCTACCGCGCAGCCCGTCAGTCAGGCTGTCCCGTATTCAGCCCGGAAAGCCGTTCCGCCGCAGCCGGTCCCGCAGCAATCCGGCCTGCAGCAACCTGTCGCTCAATCGCAGGCACGTTTCCTTGCTCAACAGCCGCCGGTTGTGCGGGAGACGCCCGAAGCCGCCGCTGCCCGCAAAGCGAAGCGCGACCAGCAAAACATCAACGTCACCCTCTACGTTGCGAGCCTCCTGCTGGTGGCTGCAGGGGCGTTGTTCGTGGGCACGAGCCTTCCTGCACTCTTCCGCTTCGTGGGTATTTGGTTCATCACTGCTTTGTTCTACGTGTCGGGTATGGCGATCCATTCCCGCGTTCCCCGCCTGCGACCAGCTGCGGTTGCCTTCGTAGGAACAGGCCTCGCGCTCATCCCCGTCACCGGCTTGGCCATGTACAACTTCGTTCTCCACAATGGTCCTGCTGCCTGGCTGGTCACGTCGTTGTTGGGCACGGCCGTTTATGCGTACACAGCAGTGAAGTTGGATAACAAAGTCCTGGCCTTCCTCTCGCTGAGTTTCATCGTCTCAACGGCGTGGTCTGGTGTCTCCGTTCTTGGAGGCGCTTTGGTCTGGTACTTCACGGCACTCATCGGCGTGGCCATTCTCCTGACTGTTGTCTCCTTGCTGCGTCCCAAGTGGCTTCCTCCGTTGTATGTGCGTCCGCTGATGGTGCTGCACCCCTCCTTGGTTCCCCTCGTGGCCGTGGCCGTGACCTTCACTCCGCAGCTTTTGTCGAAGGGGGAGTACGCCTGGGTGATGTTGATGTGCGGCATCTATTTTGCTGTCATGTTCTTCGTGCCGCGGGCCCGGTACAGGATGCAACATCTTTATGCTGCCAGGGCTGCGCTAACACTGGCTGTCCTTGGGGTGGTGTGGGATATCACCGCTGACGTGAGCTCCGTGATGTTGGCTGCAGCAATCTGCCTTGGTGTTCAATCCCTGGCCGTTGCCTTCGGCGGCAGGAAGTTGTTGCCTCGCTTCTGGTGGAACGACGCCATCTCCTGTTTGGCCTTGCAACTGATCACCGCGGCCATACTCACCGTTGTGCTGGAGTTCGGGGCGTTCGACATTCCTAACTATGTCCCTCTCTCCCTGACGATGCTGACTGCCATGGTGGTTGGTTGGAAACTGGGCCAAGGCATGGAGTTCGCCCCGGCCGTGGTGCTCGGGGTAGGAGGTGCGCTCGGTGGCCTGTTGGGTGCATGGACCGTCGCGGCACTCTTGGCTTCGGCCGCACTTTACTGGTTCGCGCGGGCAGCAATTGGGTCAGTTGCTTCCCGCCATTACTTGATTCTTGCGGGACGTATCGCGCTCACCCTGGCAGTGCCCGCCGGTGTGGCAGGCATGATGACCGGAAATCAGGACAGGACTGCTTACTCCCTGATAGCGCTAGTGGCCGTGGCCGCTGTGCAGCAACTTGTGAGCGCCGGGCTTGAACGTGGGGGAGTCCGCCTGTTGGCCCCGCAAGCTTCTCTGGCCGGCTTCGGTGGTGCCGCCGTCGCAGGGCTTCTTGTCCTCCCGGTATTCGATGACGGTGCCGGGCGCCCGGTAGTGGCTGCAGCCGTTCTGCTCGTCTTGTCGGCGGGCCTGGTCTCGGGCCTCCTGATGTTTCCGGGAACTCAACGGGTGCCTGCTGCCCAGGTTGCGTGGCGCCCAACGGTGGCTGAGGTAATCACCCCGGCAACTTCGGTTCTTGCTGGCGGCATGGCAGCAGCATTCGTGTCCTGGACGCTGGGAAATGCTGTGCTTTTGGCCTTGTTTGCCTACCTTGTGGTCACGGCCCTCCGAATCTCCCCGTCCTTCCATAGGCAGTGCTATTGGTGGCTGGCTAGGGCAACCGGCACGGCCTTGGTGGCATCGGCCTACGGAGATGCAATTCGCGACGGCTGGAGCCTTCGCCCCGTCGGTGAAACTCCCGCTGTAGGACTTGTGGTCGTCATTGCCGCTGCACTCCAGTTGTTCCTTTCCCTGCAAGCCGGCACCCGACGCCGTTACCCTCGTGCGTCCGTAATCGATGCCGGCGCTGTGGTTGTCGTCATGGCCGCAGCCACCGCCTTCCTTACAGTCACCACGGCGTTGGGAGCGTGGAGCGTACGTGACAGCTGGCAGCCGGGTGTTGCCGCGGTAACAACTGCCCTCGCTGCCGTCGTGGTCAGTATGATTCTCCGAAGCCACGCCGCAGCTTGGGTCTTCGCCCCCGCGGCCTTTGTACTGCTCCTGGCCCTTCGGCTGGGGAACATCCGGGACATCCAAATCTTGCTTGGCATCTTTGCCGCCTACAGCGCTTTCATGATGGGCGTGGTACGTAACCGCTTGATCCGGGGTGGTTACCTGCTGGGCGTCCGGGTGCTGGGGGGCGCCTTCATCGCTGTGACGGTCGCCGATGTCACGGACTCACCGGCAGCGGTGTCCATCACTCTGGCTCTGGTGCTCGCGCTACAGCATGTGCTCACCTTGGTCCTGCGCCGGCGGGGGGTCGAAGTCGCTTTCCAAGCGATAACCGTTCAGGCCACCTTAGGTGCCCAACTTTTGCTTCCGTTCGCCTACTTGCTCGCAGGAGATTACGACGGCGGTGGCCGCTGGGTGGTGCTGCTTCAGTTGGCCCTGGTCCCGGCTTCCGCTGCCATCGCCTGGCGCGTCCTCGGTGCCCGCGGGTCCCAATACTTCGGTGTCGTGGCGATAGGGGCGATAGTCATCGCAGCAGGGCCCGCGTTCACGTTCCCTGTACTTACGTGGCTGCACCAACCACTGCTGGACAAGTCCCAAGTACCCGTTGCCTTGCTCACGCTGGCTATCGCGATGATTGCAGCCAGGGCCGTGTTCCGTCCGGAAAAGACGGCTGCCGGTGCAGTCAGGGGTGTTACGGAGAGGTGGTTCTGGCTCATCTCTGCCATTGCCTTCACTGTTGTGGGCGGCTTTCTGACGTTGGATGTTTCCTACTCCCTGACCGGACTGTCTGTGTTGGTCCTCGCTTGTGTTCTGTTCGCAGCCTCACACTTTGAACGAGTGCCGGCTCTTTACGCGGCAGCAGCTCCGGCGGTGCTGGTAGGGGCGATTCCTGCCGTCGACGGGTTGCTGCAAGGACTGCCTGCGGGCATCTGGAGCGATTACGCTGTTTGGCTCATTGGAGGAGTCGGGACCGCTGTGCTCCTTTACTCACTAAGGACCTTCGGCGGACCTGCCATCAGGGACGAAGAATGGCGGCGGAACTCCCTGTCTGCTGCCGCGGCCCTGGCGGTTGGATCATCCGCGGCGGTGGGACTGGAGCGGGACGAGACATCAATGCTCGGTTTCATCCTGGTGGTTGCAACCGGGGTGCTGGTGGTGCTTGAGATTCCGCACGGCAAGTGGGTGGCCGCTGAGGTTGCAGGGCTGGTCTCTGTTGCAGCCCTCCAACGGGCGGTGCTCTTTGTGGACGCTTCCAAGCCTGATTGGTTCTGGGCCGCGCAGTGGTACGTGATGGCTGGTGCCGTTATAGCAGGGTTGCGCTACATGAAGGGGCAGCGGGCGGATGGCCTGCTTCGGCTTTGTCTTGCGGCCGGCGCTCTGTCTCTTACGTCCTTGGGTACCATCTTCGGTGGTACCTCATCGCAGCAACTGTACGTACTCGTGGCGCATGTCCTGCTACTGGCCGCGGGCTTGCTGCTGGCGGAGCGGGTACTGGTCTGGTGGGGTGCCATCGCCGTTGCGCTGAGCATCATGTGGTCGTTGCGCTCCTATGCCTTTGCAATGCTTGCCCTCGTCGCCCTGGGCCTGATTGTGCTGGCGGTGTGGCGTTTGAACCGGAAGCCGCCAAGCAATACAGGTGGACCGGGAGGGGGCGGAAATCCGAGCGATGCCCCGCCTGCGCGAACCCATGGCGGAATCCGATAATGTTGCAGTCTACGGAGAGGAGCGCACCATGGAATTCCTGATTTTCCTGGCAGTCATTGTAGCTATCGGCGGCGGCGTGTTGTGGGGTCGAAAGAACTTCAAGAGCGAGATCGAGCGCGCCAAGTGGATTCGCCGCGCCAACAAAAACAAGTAGGGCGACGTTCCGAACTGCAGGAGTTAACTCGGCTGGGCTATATGTGCCGGTGACGTGCGCGGCCCAGCGACCGGTACCAGTAGAACGAATCCTTCGGCGTCCTTTCCAAGGTTTCGAAGTCCACATGGACCAGGCCGAATCGCTGCGAATAGCCTGCCGCCCACTCGAAATTGTCCAGCAAGGTCCAGACGTAGTATCCGCGAAGATCCACGTCCTCGGCGATGCCCCCAGGGCCTGTCGCAGTCAGTGCATGGCCCAGGTGTTCTGCCAGGTAGGTGATGCGGTTCGTGTCCTGGACGGGTCCCTCAACGTGGGCAGGTTCGGGATAGCTGGCTCCACCTTCGGTGATGTAAATGGGAGGAAGTGCCTCACCGTACCGGTCCTTCATTTCGCGTAGCAGCAACGCAAGGTACTCCGGTGCTATCGGCCAGCCGAACCCGGTGGTCTCATACTCCTGGTAGGCGGCCAAGTGGAAGGGAACCTTGGTCATCTCCTGCGACCTTCCGGTGGGTATCTCCGCCGGACCAGGGCCTGCCGCGGCTTTCACCGGGTAGTAGTAGTTGAGCCCATAGAAGTCCAACGGTTGGCTGATCAGTTCAAGGTCGCCGTCGTGAACTGTACCTAGCGACCGGAACCACGGTTTCATGGGCAGGGGTGGCTTGGGGTATTGGCCCAGCAGTATCGCATCGGCATAGATGCGGTTGAGGATCAGGTCCAGCGCCTGCGCCATCAGCCGGTCGCCAAGACTGTTGCTGGCGGGCTCAACGGGGCAGTGCATGTTGGACACACCGATCTGTCCTTTGACGCCAGAGTTTCGGAGGGCCTGGACCGCCATTCCATGTCCCAGCAGTTGATGATGTGCGGCAGGCAGGGAGTCGAACAGCAGTTGCCGGCCTGGGGCGTGGACTCCCAGCGCGTATCCCTGCACGGTAACTGACACAGGCTCGTTCATGGTGACCCAGTGCTCAACGCGATCCCCGAAGCGCTCGGCTGCGGCTTGGCAGTAGACAGCGAAGCGTTCGGCAGTGTCCCTGTTCATCCACCCCCCGGCATGCTCCAACTCCAGCGGGGTGTCCCAGTGGTAGAGCGTGGCCATGGGGGAGATGCCTGCGGCAAGGAGTTTGTCTATCAGGCGATCATAGAAGTCCAGCCCCCGCTGGTTGACGGCGCCCTTCCCTCCAGGTTGGATTCGTGGCCACGAGAGCGAGAAGCGGTAGGAGTCGACTCCGAGCTCCTGCATCAAGGCGATGTCTTCGTCCGAACGGTTATAGTGATCGCAGGCCACGGTGGGGGAGCCGCCGTCGACTATTGCTCCGGGCTTTTCAGAGAACGCATCCCAGCCGGACGGTCCCCGTCCGTCAGCGGTCAGCGAACCCTCTATCTGGAACGCGGCTGCCGCGACACCCAGCCTGAACCCCGGGTGGAGGCGGGCGGCGAGATCTTCCACGGAGCCTGAATCCTGGGCGTTCATGACCCCATCATCCTCACCGGATGGAGGCCGGGCAATGGCTCCAATGGGTCGATTGGCCTTTACATCATATTTCCGCCATACTGGATGAGTTGTTCAAGCGCTTCTTCGTGTCCCGATCCGGATAATGCCGGGTGTCAGGGTCCAGGCTGAAGCCCAAACATAACCCTGAACCCCATGATTGCGGTCGAGTTTGCGTGGAAATCGCGACACGCCCGACCGCGGGGGTCGGTGCGCCGACAAGGTGAGGAACCCGGATTACTTCGGATTCAGCTTGTGCGGCGTGTGGTGGTAAATCCTCAAACGCTTCGGCGGCCACATCAACAGGTAAGTAAACAGAGCAGCCCTAACTAGAGCAGCACTAGCTGAAAGAGAGTCAGGCGACATGGCGGGACAAAAAATCCGCATCCGGCTGAAGTCATATGACCACGAGGTCATTGATGTTTCAGCGCGGAAGATCGTTGAGACGGTCACGCGCGCAGGCGCAACGGTAGTCGGCCCGGTGCCGCTGCCGACGGAGAAGAACGTTTACTGCGTTATTCGCTCTCCTCACAAGTACAAGGACAGCCGTGAGCACTTCGAAATGCGTACTCACAAGCGTCTGATCGACATCATCGACCCCACGCCGAAGGCTGTTGACTCGCTTATGCGTCTCGACCTGCCCGCCGACGTGAACATCGAAATCAAGCTCTAGGGAGGTGCTGAGAGACTATGACCGCAACCCGTAACGTAAAGGGCCTGCTGGGCACGAAGCTCGGCATGACCCAGGTCTGGGACGAGAACAACAAGCTCATCCCGGTAACTGTTGTCCAGGCTGACTCGAACGTCATCACCCAGCTGCGCAATGCAGAGGTAGATGGCTACGTCGCCGTACAGATCGGCTACGGCCAGATCGACCCCCGCAAGGTCACCAAGCCGCTGGCTGGTCACTTTGAAAAGGCTGGCGTAACTCCTCGCCGCCACGTCGTCGAACTGCGTACCGCAGACGCCGCATCCTACGAGCTGGGCCAGGAGCTCTCTGTTGAGATCTTCGAAGCCGGCCAGAAGATCGACGTCGTCGGCACCTCCAAGGGTAAGGGCTTTGCCGGTGTTATGAAGCGTCACGGCTTCCACGGCGTTGGCGCTTCCCACGGTGCCCACAAGAACCACCGTAAGCCTGGCTCCATCGGTGGCGCATCCACCCCGAGCCGCGTCTTCAAGGGCCTGAAAATGGCCGGCCGCATGGGCGCCGAGCGTCACACCACGCTGAACCTCACGGTTCACGCCATTGACGCTGAGAAGTCGCTGCTCCTTATCAAGGGTGCCGTCCCCGGTGCCCGCGGCCAGGTCGTACTCGTACGCACCGCCGTGAAGGGAGCCTAGTTAAATGACTAGCACTGTCAAGGTAGACCTGCCTGCAGAGATCTTCGACGTCCAGACCAACGTGCCGCTGCTGCACCAGGTCGTCGTCGCACAGCTCGCTGCTGCACGCCAGGGTACCCACAAGACGAAGACCCGCGCCGAGGTTTCCGGTGCAGGTCGCAAGCCGTTCAAGCAGAAGGGTACCGGCCGCGCCCGTCAGGGTTCCATCCGTGCTCCTCACATGACCGGCGGTGGCGTTGTCCACGGTCCGACTCCTCGTGACTACAGCCAGCGCACCCCCAAGAAGATGAAGGCTGCTGCACTCCGCGGCGCCCTGTCTGACCGCGCCCGCAACGGCCGCATCCACGTCATCGCTGAACTGGTAGCCGGCACCAAGCCGTCCGCCAAGGAAGCACTGGCTTCGCTGCGTGCAGTCTCCGAGCGCAAGAACCTGCTCGTCGTAATCGAGCGCGCCAACGATGTTGCTGCACTCTCCGTGCGCAACCTCGAAGGTATTCACGTTCTGTACGCAGACCAGTTGAACACCTACGACGTGCTTGTCTCCGACGACGTGGTCTTCACCAAGGCTGCTTTCGAGGCGTTCGTCGCTGACAAGGCCAAGAACGAGGAGGCCTCCAAGTGAGCGTAACCACCATTAAGGACCCGCGCGACGTCGTGCTTGCACCCGTCGTTTCGGAAAAGAGCTACGGTCTGATCGACGAAGGCAAGTACACCTTCCTGGTGGACCCTCGCTCGAACAAGACCGAGATCAAATTGGCCGTTGAGAAGATCTTCTCGGTCAAGGTTGACTCGATCAACACCATCAACCGTGCCGGTAAGCGCAAGCGCACCAAATTCGGCTGGGGACAGCGCAAGAGCACCAAGCGTGCAATTGTCACCCTCAAAGAAGGCACAATCGACATCTTCGGCGGTCCGCTCGCGTAGCGGAGACCACTTTAACGAGGAAATAAATTATGGGAATCCGTAAATACAAGCCGACTACCCCGGGCCGTCGTGGCTCGAGCGTAGCCGACTTCGCTGAAATCACGCGATCGACTCCGGAAAAGTCGTTGCTGCGTCCGCTGCACAAAACAGGCGGCCGTAACAACTCCGGTAAGATCACCACCCGTCACAAGGGTGGTGGGCACAAGCGCCAGTACCGTCTGATCGACTTCCGTCGTCACGACAAGGACGGCATCAACGCCCGCGTTGCCGAAATCGAGTACGACCCGAACCGTACGGCTCGCATCGCACTCCTGCACTACGTTGATGGCACCAAGCGTTACATCATCGCTCCTAACAAGCTGTCCCAGGGTGACTTCGTCGAGGCTGGTCCTGACGCTGACATCAAGCCGGGCAACAACCTGCCGCTGCGCAACATCCCGGTTGGTACCGTAATCCACGCAGTTGAACTGCGTCCGGGTGGCGGCGCCAAGATGGCACGTTCCGCAGGTGCTTCGGTACAGCTCGTTGCCAAGGAAGGCCGCTTCGCACAGTTGCGTCTGCCCTCCGGCGAAATCCGCAACGTTGACGTGCGCTGCCGCGCAACCGTCGGCGAGGTCGGCAACGCCGAGCAGTCGAACATCAACTGGGGCAAGGCCGGCCGTATGCGCTGGAAGGGCGTTCGCCCGACTGTCCGTGGTGTAGCCATGAACCCGGTTGACCACCCGCACGGTGGTGGTGAAGGTAAGACTTCCGGTGGACGTCACCCGGTTAACCCGAACGGCAAGCCCGAGGGCCGTACCCGCCGTCCGAACAAAGAGAGCGACAAGCTTATTGTTCGTCGCCGCCGTACTGGCAAGAACAAGCGATAGGAGCCTGGACACATGCCACGCAGCCTGAAAAAAGGTCCTTTCGTTGACCAGCACCTCTTTGTGAAGGTCGCACGGGAAAACGATAAGGGCACCAAGAACGTCATCAAGACCTGGTCCCGCCGTTCGATGATCATCCCCGACATGCTCGGGCACACGATCGCCGTACACGACGGACGCAAGCACATCCCGGTGTTTGTCACTGAGTCGATGGTCGGGCACAAGCTCGGCGAATTCGCTCCCACGCGGACATTCCGCGGCCATGTTAAGGACGACCGTAAGGGCAAGCGCCGCTAGGCGCCTGACTTTACGTCTTAGACGAGAGAAGGAAAGCAATGGAAGCCAAGGCTATTGCGCGTCACATCCGCGTAACGCCTATGAAGGCCCGGCGCGTCGTCAACCTTGTTCGTGGTAAGCAAGCGAATGAGGCTCTGGCAATTCTGAAGTTTGCCCCCCAGGCAGCTTCGGAGCCGGTATTCAAGGTACTTCAGTCGGCAATGGCCAACGCACGTGTCCTCGCGGACCGTGACGGCGTTGCATTCGACGACAGCGACCTCTTCATCACCGAAGCATTTGTTGATGAAGGCCCGACCATGAAGCGGTTCCAGCCGCGTGCCCAGGGCCGCGCCTACCGCATTAGGAAGCGGACCAGCCACATCACGCTGGTTGTCGCAACCCCGGAGAAAGAGGAGGCTCGCTAAGTGGGACAGAAAGTAAACCCGCACGGGTTCCGACTCGGCATCACCACCGACCACGTTTCGCACTGGTTCGCTGACAGCACCAAGCCCGGACAGCGCTACAAGGACTTCGTCCGCGAGGACATCAAGATCCGTCAGCTCATGTCCACCGGCATGGAGCGCGCCGGCATCGCCAAGGTCGAGATCGAGCGCACCCGTGACCGTGTCCGCGTGGATATCCACACGGCACGCCCGGGTATCGTTATCGGCCGCCGCGGCGCTGAAGCAGACCGCATTCGCGGCGAGCTCGAAAAGCTCACCGGCAAGCAGGTCCAGCTGAACATCCTCGAGGTCAAGAACCCCGAGATGGAAGCACAGCTTGTTGCCCAGGGCATCGCTGAGCAGCTGACTTCCCGCGTGGCTTTCCGCCGTGCGATGAAGAAGGCCATGCAGTCCGCACAGCGTGCGGGTGCCAAGGGTATCCGTGTTGCTTGCTCGGGTCGTCTGGGTGGCGCAGAAATGTCCCGCTCGGAGTTCTACCGCGAAGGCCGTGTGCCCCTGCACACCCTCCGCGCGAACATCGACTACGGCTTCTACGAAGCCAAGACCACCTTCGGCCGTATCGGTGTGAAGGTTTGGATCTACAAGGGTGACGTAACTGCCAAGGAACTGGCTCAGCAGGCAGCTGCTGCTCCGTCCCGTGGCCGTGCAGGAGACCGTCCGGGCCGCCCGGGTGGCGACCGCCGTCGTCGTAACGACCGTCCGGCAGCTGAGGCAGCACCCGCTGCCGTTGAAGCACCGGCCGCTGAAGCTGCTGCTCCGGCAGCAGAAGGAGGACAGGCTTAAATGCTTATCCCACGTCGAGTCAAGCACCGTAAGCAGCACCACCCGGGTCGTTCCGGCGCTGCAACGGGCGGCACCAAGGTCAGCTTCGGTGAGTACGGTATCCAGGCTCTCAGCCCGGCATACGTAACCAACCGTCAGATCGAGTCCGCTCGTATCGCGATGACCCGCCACATCAAGCGTGGCGGTAAGGTCTGGATCAACATCTACCCGGACCGTCCGCTGACGAAGAAGCCTGCCGAAACCCGTATGGGTTCCGGTAAGGGTTCTCCGGAATGGTGGGTCGCAAACGTCAAGCCGGGCCGGGTTCTCTTCGAACTCTCCGGTGTCAATGAAGAGGTAGCTCGCGAGGCCCTGCGCCTGGCAATCCACAAGCTCCCGTTGAAGGCACGCATTGTGCGTCGCGAAGGTGGTGAATAGAAATGGCAGTAGGGTCGAAGGATCTCGCACCCGCACAGCTGGACGGTTTCGACAACGAGCGTCTCGTTGAAGAACTCCGCAAGTCTAAGGAAGAGCTGTTCAACCTGCGTTTCCAGTCCGCCACCGGACAGCTGGAGAACCACGGTCGCCTGCGCGCGGTAAAGAAGGACATCGCACGCATCTACACCGTTCTCCGTGAGCGCGAGCTGGGCATTCGTGCCGAGGTTGCCGCACCGGTTGTGGAAGCCAAGGAAGAAAAGAAGTCCAAGAAGGCTGCCAAGGCTGAAAAGGCCGAGGTTGAAGCTGGAGAGGACGCCAAGTGAGCGAGAAGGAAACTGTGACGGAAGCAGCAGCCAGCGCTGAACAGCGCGGTTACCGTAAGACGCGTCGCGGCTACGTTGTCTCTGACAAGATGGAAAAGACCATCGTTGTTCAGGTTGAAGACCGCGTGAAGCACGCTCTGTACGGCAAGGTTATTCGCCGCACCTCGAAGATCAAGGCTCACGACGAAGAGAACACCGCCGGCATCGGCGACCTCGTTCTCATCTCTGAGACCCGCCCGCTCTCCGCTACCAAGCGGTGGCGTCTGGTGGAGATCCTCGAAAAGGCCAAGTAAATCCGACGCCGGGCACGCCTGGCAGTGATTCGCTGGAGAGGCCCGCATTCCCTTGGGAATGCGGGCCTTTCCGCTTCTCCAGCCGTTTCGGTTTCAGCCCGTAAACGTGCTAGGATATTGAGTTTGTATGGCGCCACTTATGCGTCGTCCACTACCTCGTAAACAATCGTGCCGCTGCATACTGCCCCGCGCAGAGTTTTCTGCAAGGGAAGCTGATGCTTGTGGCACGGGCGTTTAGGCCTGTACTGGCAAAATCCAGGCGGGTCAAGAGACACCCCGATCAACCGTTCCGCAAGGCTCATTCCGTATGCATGATTTCGGTCTGAGAACCGGCGCGACGCAAGGAGTAAAAATTGATTCAGCAGGAGTCGCGACTCAAGGTCGCCGACAACACGGGTGCTAAGGAAATCCTTACCATTCGCGTTCTCGGTGGATCCGGTCGTCGCTACGCAGGCATCGGCGACGTCATCGTCGCCACCGTCAAGGACGCTATCCCTGGCGGCAACGTAAAGAAGGGTGACGTCGTCAAGGCTGTCATCGTTCGTACCAAGAAGGAACGCCGCCGTGCGGATGGTTCCTACATCAAGTTTGACGAAAACGCAGCTGTGATCCTGAAGAACGACGGTGACCCCCGCGGTACCCGTATCTTCGGCCCGGTTGGTCGTGAACTTCGCGACAAGAAGTTCATGAAGATCGTTTCGCTGGCCCCGGAGGTGCTTTAGTCCATGGCTAAGATCAAGAAGGGTGACCTCGTTCAGGTCATCACTGGCGCCAAGCAGGAACGTGGCGGCGACCGCGGCAAGCAGGGCAAGGTCCTGCGCGTATTCCCGGACACCAACCGCGTGCTGGTAGAGGGAATCAACCGCGTCACCAAGCACTCCAAGGTCGGTCAGTCGCAGCGCGGCACCAAGACCGGTGGCATCGAGGTTGTTGAAGCCCCGATCCACGTTTCCAACGTTGCTTTGGTTGACCCGTCGACCAAGAAGCCGACCCGTGTTGGTTTCCGTCTCGACACCGTTGAGAAGGATGGCGCTACCAAGACCGTCCGTATCCGCGTGTCCAAGGCCACCGGGAAGGACATCTAATGACTGAGACTCTCGAGACTCCAGTAAAGATCGTTCCGCGTCTGAAGACGAAGTACGCAGAGACCATCAAGAAGTCACTGCAGGACGAATTCAGCTACGCGAACGTCAACCAGGTTCCCCGCCTGGTGAAGGTTGTAGTGAACATGGGTGTTGGAGATGCCGCCAAGGACTCCAAGCTGATCGACGGCGCTGTCCGCGACCTCACCCTGATCACCGGCCAGAAGCCGCAGGTAACCAAGGCCCGCAAGTCGATCGCACAGTTCAAGCTGCGCGAAGGCATGCCCATCGGTGCACACGCAACTCTGCGTGGAGACCGCATGTGGGAATTCGTGGACCGTCTGGTTTCGCTGGCACTGCCGCGTATCCGCGACTTCCGCGGCCTCAACGGCAAGCAGTTCGATGGCAACGGCAACTACACCTTCGGTCTGACCGAGCAGGTTATGTTCCACGAAATCGACCAGGACTCCATTGACCGCGTTCGCGGTATGGACATCACGGTCGTCACCACCGCCAAGACCGATGACGAAGGCCGCGCGCTGCTCAAGGCGCTTGGTTTCCCGTTCAAGACCGAAAACTAACTACGTGACAGGTCCGTCCGCGCAGGCTCTTAGGAGCAAGCGCAGCGGAAACCGGTACGAGGAAGGGCTATAGCCCAAATGACTATGACAGATCCTGTCGCAGACATGCTCACGCGTCTGCGCAATGCAAACTCGGCATACCACGACACCGTGTCCATGCCGTACAGCAAACTGAAGGCACGCGTTGCTGACATCCTGAAGGCAGAAGGCTACATTGCCGGCTGGAAGGAAGAAGACGCCGAGGTTGGCAAGAAGCTGACCATCGACCTGAAGTTCGGTCCGAACCGCGAGCGTTCCATCGCTGGCGTCCGCCGCATCTCCAAGCCGGGCCTCCGCGTTTACGCGAAGTCCACCAACCTGCCGCACGTGCTGGGTGGCCTGGGTATCGCAATCCTGTCCACCTCTTCCGGCCTCCTGACTGACAAGCAGGCCGGTAAGAAGGGCGTGGGCGGCGAAGTCCTCGCGTACGTCTGGTAACGGGAAAGGAAGAGAATAATGTCACGTATTGGACGTCTCCCCATCACCGTTCCTGCCGGAGTTGAGGTCAAGCTCGATGGCTCCGTCATCAGCGTCAAAGGTGCCAAAGGCGAGCTGAGCCACACTGTGGCCAGCCCGATTGAGGTCACCCAGGAAGAGAACACTCTCACGGTCACCCGCCCGAACGACGAGCGCAACTCGCGTTCGCTGCACGGCCTGACCCGCACCCTGATCGCCAACATGATCCAGGGCGTTACCGAGGGCTACGAGAAGAAGCTTGAAATCGTTGGTACTGGTTACCGCGTTCAGGCCAAGGGTTCTGACCTGGAGTTCGCTCTGGGCTACAGCCACCCGGTCAACGTCTCTGCACCCGAAGGCATCACCTTCGTAGTAGAGGGTCCGACCAAGCTCTCTGTTGCGGGTATCAACAAGCAGCAGGTCGGCGAGGTTGCTGCCAACATTCGCAAGCTGCGCAAGCCCGACCCCTACAAGGGCAAGGGTGTCCGTTACGCCGGCGAAGTCATCCGCCGCAAGGTCGGAAAGGCTGGTAAGTAAACCATGGCCATCGCAATTAACAAGAAGCGTTCGAACAAGAGCAAGTCTGCTGCACGCAGCCGTCGCCAGCTTCGTATCCGCAAGCGCATCACCGGTACGGCTGTACGTCCTCGTCTGGTCGTCAACCGTTCGGCACGTCACGTATTCGTCCAGGTTGTCGATGACAGCAAGGGTGTAACCGTGGCTTACGCTTCCACCCTGGAAGCTGACCTCCGCGCATTTGACGGAGACAAGACTGCCAAGGCCAAGCGCGTCGGTGAGCTCGTTGCCGAGCGTGCCAAGGCTGCAGGCGTCGAAGCTGTTGTCTTCGACCGTGGCGGTAACAAGTACCACGGCCGCATCGCCGCCGTCGCTGACGGTGCTCGCGAAGGTGGGCTGGCACTGTGACCGTTGAAAATAACGAAAAGGACACCCAGGTGACTGAAGCTGTAGCTGCTGAAGCAACTGAGACCGCACCCGCTACCGATGACCGCCGCGGCGGACGTCGTGGCGAGCGCGGCGACCGTGGCCAGGGCCGCGGCGACCGTGGTGGCCGTGGTGGCCGCGACGGCGGTCGTGAGGCTGAGAAGAGCCAGTTCGTAGAGCGCGTTGTCACCATCAACCGCGTTGCCAAGGTCGTCAAGGGTGGTCGTCGCTTCAGCTTCACCGCTCTCGTCGTCGTCGGTGACGGCAACGGTATGGTCGGCGTCGGCTACGGCAAGGCCAAGGAAGTTCCCGCGGCTATCGCAAAGGGCGTTGAAGAGGCCAAGAAGTCCTTCTTCCGCGTTCCCCGCGTTGGCAGCACCATCCCGCACCGTGTGCAGGGTGAGGCCGCTGCAGGTGTAGTCCTGCTGCGTCCGGCTTCCGCCGGTACCGGTGTTATCGCCGGTGGTCCGGTCCGCGCGGTATTGGAGTGCGTGGGTATCCACGACATCCTCTCCAAGTCGCTCGGTTCCTCAAACGCGATCAACATCGTTCACGCGACTGTTGCCGCTCTGAAGCAGCTCGAAGAGCCCGCTTCCGTGGCTGCCCGCCGTGGCCTGCCGCTGGACGAGGTTGCTCCTGCTGCTCTGGTGCGCGCGCTCCAGAACCAGAAGGCAGGTGTTTAGTCATGGCTAAGAACCTGACTCCCTCCGACGCCAAGTTGGAGATCACCCAGATCAAGGGCGTCATTGGCGCCAAGCAGAACCAGAAGGCCACCCTCCGGTCCCTCGGCCTGAAGCGCATCGGACACACCGTTGTCCGCAACGCTGACGCCGTGACCGTTGGAATGCTGAACACGGTTCCGCACCTCGTGAATGTAGAGGAGGCGAAGTAATGGCAGAGAACAAGACCGCCGAAGAGACTGCTGAGAAGCAGCACGCTCTGAAGGTCCACCACCTGCGCCCCGCCCCGGGTGCCAAGACCGCCAAGACCCGTGTTGGTCGTGGTGAAGGCTCCAAGGGTAAGACCGCTGGTCGTGGTACCAAGGGTACGAAGGCCCGCTACCAGGTAAAGGCTGGCTTTGCCGGCGGCCAGCTGCCGCTGCACATGCGCCTGCCGAAGCTGCGCGGCTTCAAGAACCCGTTCCGGGTTGAGTTCCAGGTTGTTAACCTGGAGAAGCTCAACGAGCTGTTCCCGGAAGGTGGCGTTGTCACCGTCGAGTCCCTGGTTGAGAAGGGTGCTGTTCGCAAGAACCAGCCCGTCAAGGTGCTGGGCACCGGCGACATCACCGTCAAGGTTGACGTCACCGCCCACGCATTCTCTTCCAGCGCTGCGGAAAAGATTGCTGCAGCAGGCGGAAGCACCACTGCTCTCTAAGAGCCAGTGGGGCAAATGCCCGTTGTAAAAGGATCCCGGTATGCGGGGCTTCGGCCCTGTATACCGGGATTTTTTGCTGATTGTGGACTCTCGATTATTCCGACGGCGTCACAAGCGGTTAGACTCGGTTGTTGGGTTTCATTGATCCCATCCACATCCTTGTACTTTCTACTCAGGAGGACGCTTGCTAAGCGCATTCGGCCGGGCGTTTCGGACGCCTGATTTGCGACGCAAGTTGTTGTTCACGCTGGGAATCATCACAATCTTCCGCTTGGGAGCTTTTATCCCCTCGCCTGGTGTGAACTACCAGAATGTCCAGCAATGCTTGAACACCGGTGACACCTCGCAGGGCATCTACCAGCTGGTGAACTTGTTCAGCGGCGGCGCGTTGCTGCAGGTATCAGTGTTTGCCTTGGGCATCATGCCCTACATCACGGCGAGCATCATCGTGCAGCTGCTCCGGGTGGTCATTCCCCGGTTCCAGCAGCTCTACGAAGAGGGTTCCTCCGGTCAGTCAAAGTTGACGCAGTACACCCGGTACCTCACCATCGCTCTCGGACTGCTGAACGCCACCACGTTGGTGTCGCTCGCCCGGTCCGGCCAGTTGCTGCCAGGCTGCAACCTGCCCATCATTCCTGATGAGAGCATCATGACCACCATCCTCATCATCATCACGTTGACGGCCGGCACCGGCCTCATCATGTGGATGGGCGAACTGGTCACGGAAAAGGGTGTGGGCAATGGCATGTCGCTGCTCATCTTCACCTCCATTGCTGCTAGCTTCCCCGGCTCGCTGGGCTCCATCTGGGAGTCGAAGGGCCCGGGCACGTTCTTCATGGTCCTGGCCGTCGGCTTGCTGACGGTGGCCCTGGTGGTCTTCGTTGAGCAGTCGCAGCGCCGCGTTCCGGTTCAGTACGCCAAACGTATGATCGGACGCCGCACAGTGGGTGGCACCAGCACCTACATCCCCATCAAGGTGAACATGGCCGGCGTCGTGCCTGTCATCTTCGCGTCCTCCATGCTCTACCTGCCCGGGCTGATTTCACAGTTCAACCAGCCGGCGCCAGGGGAGCAGATGGCCCCGTGGGTTGAGTGGATCAACAACAACCTCACCCGTGGCGACCACCCCATCTACATGGCGCTGTATTTCGCCATGATTGTGTTCTTCACCTACTTCTACGTTGCCATCACCTTCAACCCTGAAGAAGTGTCGGACAACATGAAGAAGTACGGCGGGTTTATTCCGGGCATCCGGGCGGGTAAACCGACCGCGGACTACCTGCAGTACGTGCTTTCCAGGATCACCTTGCCTGGAGCCCTTTACCTGGGCTTCGTGGCGTTGATTCCTTTGGTTGCACTCGTCCTGATCAACGCCAACCAGAACTTCCCGTTCGGTGGCACGTCAATCCTGATCATGGTGGGTGTTGGCCTGGAGACCGTCAAGCAGATTGATGCGCAGCTACAACAACGTCACTACGAAGGGCTTTTGCGATGACGAGAATGCTGATCATTGGACCTCCCGGTTCGGGCAAGGGTACGCAGGCTGAGCGGATTTCCGAGCGCCTCGGCGTAGTCGCCATCTCCACCGGCGACATCTTCCGTGCCAACGTAAAGGGCGAAACCCCTTTGGGCATCGAAGCAAAGAAGTACATGGACGCCGGGGACTTCGTTCCGGACAGTGTCACGAACGACATGGTTCGCGATCGCCTAAGCCAGAGCGATGTCGAAAACGGCTTCCTCCTGGATGGCTACCCGCGCACCACCGCGCAGGTGGACTACCTTGACCAGATCCTCGCTGAGGGTGAGCAGGAGCTCGACGTCGTGCTTCAGCTGACCGCCGATGACGAAGAACTGGTAACCCGCCTCCTGGGCCGTGCCAAGGAAACGGGCCGTTCGGATGACAACGAAACCGTCATCCGGCACCGCCTGGATCTCTACCACGAGCAGACCGAGGCGGTTGTGGCCAAGTACGCCGAGCGTGGCATCCTCACGCAGGTTGATGGCATTGGCGGTATCGACGAAGTTACCGACCGTGTCCTGACGGCGATCGAGTCGGCCAAGGCCGTTTAGTTTGTTCTCCACATAGCCGGTAAAACGGTGCTGGAGTGAGGGGTGTGTCCCGTACCGTGAGTGCGGGACACACCCTTTTCTTTTACACCCTGCTTTTCAATTTCGGCCAAGCTCCCGGGTACGGGAAAATGGTTGAAGCATGAGGCCTGATCGGTCTCTACAGCAAACCTTCCAGAGGAGATCATGGCGTTCGGTCAGCCCCGCATTGAATACAAAACCAACGAGCAGATGCGCACAATGCACCAGGCAGGCCTTGTCCTGAGCCGTGCACTCGACGCTGCCGTTGCGGCGGCAAAGCCGGGCGTCACCACCAAGGACCTGGATGACGTGTTCGCCGCAGTCCTCAACGATGCCGGAGCGAAGTCGAACTTTCTTGGTTATCACGGCTTCCCGGCCACCATCTGCACCTCGGTCAATGAGGAAGTAGTCCATGGCATCCCGGGCGGCAGGGTCCTCAACGACGGCGACATTATTTCCATCGACGGCGGCTGCATCGTTGAGGGCTGGCATTCCGACTCTGCCAGGACCGTGATTGTTGGCAACGTTGATCCCGAAGACCAGCGTCTTTCCGATGTCACCGAAGCAGCCATGTGGCGCGGCATCGCAGCCCTCGCCCAGGGCAAGTTTGTAGGAGACATTGGAAACGCGATCGATGACTACGTGTCATCCGTCCCCGGAAAGCCGTTGGGCATCCTGGAGGACTACGTGGGCCACGGCATTGGCTCAGAGATGCACATGGCACCGGACGTTTTGAATTACCGGACCAGTCACCGCGGCCCCAAGATCCGTCCGGGCCTATGCCTGGCCATTGAACCCATGTTGGTTCGCGGCGGCATCGAGACCGCTACCCTCGACGACGACTGGACCGTCGTCACCACGGACGGCAAGCGATCCTGCCAGTGGGAGCATTCGGTAGCTGTTCATGAGAAGGGCATCTGGGTCTTGTCCGCCCCGGACGGGGGAGCCGAGCAGTTGGCACCGCTCGGCGTCGTGCCTGTCCCCATCCCGTAACACCTGCAAATAAAGAGCTGGGCTACACAAGTAGCCCAGCTCTTCGCATATCCAGGACAGCAGTTATGCCTTGAGTTTGGGCTTCACATCCTTGGTGTAGATGCCCTCGAGGGTCTTCTTGAGCTCGGTCATGGTTGCTTTGACGTCACCTTGCTGCGTCAGGATCTTGGCCGCCGATTTGGCCATCTCCTGGTCAGCGCCCGGCAGGAACACCCGGGCATTGTCCTGAACCTTGGTGGCGGCGAGCTGGTCCATGGCGATCTTGATCTGTGGTGTTGCCGCAAGAACCGTCGACATGTCTGCTGAGAGCCTGGTGGGCATGTAGCCGGTGGCGGCCGAGAAAGCGGCCGTGTTCTCCGGTTCGGTGATGAACTTCAGGAAGGTCGCCGCAGCCAGCTGCTCTTCCTTGCTGATGCCGCTGGGGATACCGAGGCCCGCGCCGCCCGTGGGGCAGACGCCGCTGGGTGCCTCCGGGCCGCCAGGAAGGAAGCCGACGCCCACGTTGAACTTTGCCGCCTTCAGAACGCCAAGCAATGATCCCGTGGAGGAGATAGTGGACGAGGTGATCCCAGCGGCGAAGTCGTCAGCTGCCTCCTTGGACGAGACGCCGGCCCAACCATCCTTGTAGATGGAGTCCTGCGCCCACTGCAGTGCGGCGACGGATTGAGGGGAATCGCAAGTGATGTCCCAGTCCTTTGACCAGCTTCCGCCCCAGCCCCACAGGTTGTTCTGAAGGGTCCAGCCGGCGTACCCGGCCAAGGCAGGGTAGATGTAGGCGTACTGCGCCCCTGAGGTGGCCTTGAGTTTCGGTGCCCACTCTGCGAACTCTTGCCAGGTGGCCGGCGCCCTGTCGGGAAGTCCGGCGGCCTTGAAATGGTCCTTGTTGTAGTAGAACAGCGGCGTGGAACGGCCGTAGGGGAGCGCCCACTGCTTGTCCTCGTATTTGTAGTCGTCCACCAGCGACTTTTGGAAGTCGTCGATTTTGATATCCAGCTGCTTCACCAAGCTGTCGATGGGAATGATGCTGCCGTTGGAGTAGTAGCGGAACCACCAGACGTCAGAAAGGACTACCAGTCCCGGCAGGCCAGTCTTGGCTGCCTGGGACGTCTGGAACTTCTGGGCGATCTCTTCGTAGTTGGCGCCCGCCGTCACCAGATTGACCTTGATGTCAGGGAACTTAGCGTGGAACTTCTCGATAATCGCCTTCTCCACGTCCTGTGACTTACCCGGGTGGTTGGTCCAGAAGTCGATGGAGGCTGCGGGCTTTACCCCACTGAAGTCGATCGATGCGGTGTCGACGGCGTCTGCCGTACCCGCCGTCGACGGTCCGCCGCACGCGGCGAGGGCCGCAGCTCCGGCGCCGAGGCCTGCGAGTCCCAGGAAATGTCGGCGGTCAAGGTTGGTGCGCATGGTGCTTCCTCTCAATAACGTACTTCGATGCGAATGGTGCGGTTGGAGAAAATCAGCCGGTGACACTGCCTTGGGTCAGGCCGGCAACGATGTAGCGCTGGAGTGCTGCGAACACCAGCAGGATGGGCACGATCACCAAGACTGCTCCGGCCATGAGGATTCCCCACCCGGCACCGTTGCCCTCCGAGTTCTGCAGCAGGGTCAGGCCCACGGGGAGCGTCATGGTTTCTGGGCGGTCGGTGATGATCAGGGGCCAGATGTAGTCGTTCCATTCACTGACCACGGTCACCAGTGCCACAGTTGCGATCGATGGCACCGAGACCGGGACGATGATCTGCCACAGCCGGCGCCAGTGACCCGCACCGTCAATTTCAGCTGCTTCGAGGATCGACGCCGGCAGGGTCAGGAAGTGTTGCCGCAGCAGGAAGGTGCCGAACGCCGTCCCCAAGCCTGGAAGGATGATTCCCCACAGGGTGTTCTTGCCGCCCATTCCCGCGATCAGGATGTAGTTGGGCAGGATGGATACCTGCGCCGGGACCATGAGCGCCACCAGGATCAGCACGAAGATCACGTTCTTGAATGGGAAACGGACAAACACCAGCGCGTAAGCGGTGAGGATCGCCAGGATGACCTTGATGGACGAACCCACCACCGTAACGATCAAGCTGTTGGCGAAGAACTGCGCGAACGGAACCGTAGTCATGGCCGTGGCGTAGTTTTCCAAGTTCAAGGACTCAGGCAGGATTTTCAGGTCCATGGTGACGATCTCGCCCGGTTGCTTGAAGGAGCTCAACAACATCCAGAGCAACGGCAGGAACACCACAAGCGTCGCGATGACCAGAGGCACATAGCCGGTCGCCACTGTGCGGATGAAGTTGGCTTTGGAAAAGGGGCTCAGCGGCTCATTCGGGTTGGGCTTTTGGGAGGTCTCCTGCGGGGGATCAACGACGACGGCGGGTGCGGGCGCGCTCATGAATAGTGGACCTTTCGCTCAACGAACCGAAGTTGAAGAACCGTTATGATCAGCAGGATCGCGAAGAGAATCACCGAAATCGCCGCAGAGTAGCCTGCCCGGTTATAGGCGCCGAACGCTTGGAGGTACGCCTCGTAAATCAGCGTGCTGGTGCCGTTGCCCAGCGGGGTCATGATGCGGATGAGGTCAAAGGCCTGCAATGAACTCAGCATGGTGGTGATCAGCAGGAAGAACGTGGTGGGGGAGAGCAGCGGCATGGAGATGTTGAAGAATCTCCGCACGCTGTTGGCACCGTCCAAAGCGGCTGCTTCCATGACGTCGCGGGGCAGGGACTGCAGGCCTGCCAGATAAACCACGGCGCAGTAGCCCAGGTTCTTCCAGACGTACACAATGATGACCATCACCAACGAAAGCTGGGGATCGTTGATCCACTGCGGGCTCTGTTGTCCGAGGCCGCGCAGGACCCAGGCGAGCACTCCGTAGCCGGGATCAAAGATGAACAGCCACACCAAGCCGACACCCACGCCGGACAGCACATAGGGCGCGAACACAGCGGACCGGGCGAACGTGGTGCCGCGGACCTTGGAATTCAAGGCGAGGGCGACCAACAGGCCCAGGACCATGGAACCGCCCACCGTCACCAGCGTGAAAATCGCCGTAGTGCCAAGGACCTTGGAAGCGTCCTCATTGGTGAAGAAGGTGATGTAGTTCTGCAGCCCAACCACTGTGGCCGAGGCCGAGCCGAGTGTCCAATCCAACGTGGAGTAGTAGATGTTGTTAATCAGCGGCCAATAGGTGAACGTGCCGATCAATACCAAGTTCGGCAAGGCCATGGCAAGGAAGACCAGGAAGTCCTTGCGGCTGCGGCCGGACCATCGTCTTCTATCGTGGCGGGGCTTTGCTGCTGCAACTGGCACAACTGGCGCAACTGGCGGCTGTAGGTCTGGCCCGCCTGCAGGCGCAGCGCTGCTGCTGTGAATCTGTGGGGTGGTCATGAGTCACTAACGGTTTCGGACGAATGTGGGGCGCCAACTCCCGGACCGGGGCGGCGAAGACAGGCCTAGCTCACCACACCGAAACGCACCGATCGGACGAAAAGGGGGCACCGTACCGATAGTTGGCTGACACTTCCAGACCCGTTTACGCGGCGTTACCCGAGTGTTCGAATTCGAGGCTCGACTACCACTTTCGGCACGTGGTCCATCGTCTGACGGCGCGCTGCGACCCTCTGCGCGCTCGGTCGTGCCTGCCTTAGACGCGCGCTGCCGGGTCCCAGCGCACCTACAGTTCGTATTTGGTCCAACAGTGGACAATGGAGCCATGAATTCGATCACCGATGTTGCTGGCATACGGGTTGGGCATGTGCAGAGGGTGGGGGAGGGGTGGTTGTCCGGGGTCACTGTGGTGCTCCCTCCCGTGGGGACTGTGGGGTCCGTGGATGTGCGCGGCGGGGGTCCGGGGACCCATGAGACCGATGCTCTGGATCCGACAACGCTGGTTTCCGCAGTGGATGCTGTGGTGCTGACCGGGGGAAGTGCCTTTGGGCTGGCTTCTGCTACCGGAGCCCAGTTGTGGTGTGAGGAGCAGGGGAGAGGGTTTGCTGTTCCCGGGACTGTGGTGCCGATTGTGCCGGCGGCCGCCATTTTCGACCTCGGGCGCGGTGGCGACGTCAAAGCGCGACCCGGAGCCGACATGGGCTACCAAGCAGCCGCCGCAGCCTTCGCCTCCGGCGACCATGCCGCCGTCGAGCGTGGAAACGTGGGTGCCGGGACCGGGGCCGTTGTTGCGCGCGGCCAGTTCAAGGGCGGGATCGGTACGTCGTCCATTACTCTTGAAGGCGGGGTGATCGTTGGAGCCATTGCGGTGGTGAACGCGATGGGGGCGCCTGTCTTCGGGGCGGCGGGGCCGCAACACTCTACGCGCTCGGTCGTGCCTACCTTAGACGCGCGCCGCCGGGCCCCAGGCCCGCAGGAACAGCCGGGTGCGCCGTTCGCGACACCGCTGCAGGGGCTCAACACGACGTTGGTGGTGATCGCGACCAATGCCGTACTCGATGTGGCTGAGTGCAAACGGACTGCTTCTGCCGGGCATGCGGGGTTGGCCCGGGCGTTGGATCCGTCCCACACTTTGGCGGACGGTGACACCGTGTTCGCGTTGGCGACGGGCGCCGTCGGGCTTGACCGCAGTACTGAACAGGCGCGTCAGGTGTCGCTGATAACGCTCCAAAGCGCCGCGGCGGAAGCTGTTCGGCTGGCGATTCTGGACGGCGTCCTTGCAGCCGAAAGCGTCTCGACGGCGGCAGGTGACTTCCCCGCCTATCAGCCGGCAGGGGAGTGACGGCTGGAGGTAGGTGCGCTACCATAGACGGATTTAACTTTCCGGCCTCATTGGCGTAGAGTTATTTGTTGGTTGTCTGTGCAGCCACGCCCTTTTTAGTGTCGTGGTTCCAAGAGGGCCAAGCAAACAAAAAACGTCCGCTGGATCTTCGGTGCCTACTGGAGGACGGCGGCAAACAACAGTTAGCGGAGGATATGGCCAAGAAGGACGGGGTCATTGAGATCGAGGGCGTTGTGACTGAGGCGCTGCCCAATGCGATGTTTCGTGTTGAGCTCACCAATAAGCACGTCGTTCTCGCACACATCTCTGGGAAGATGCGACAGCACTACATTCGAATCCTCCCCGAGGACCGGGTAGTGGTGGAGCTGAGCCCATACGACCTCACACGTGGTCGTATCGTCTACCGCTACAAGTAAATTGCTGGGCGGCAAGGCAATAGTGCCTAAGCCGCTCCAGCAGATCAACTGCAAAACACGCAAAGGAACGCCATGAAGGTCAAGCCGAGCGTCAAGCAGATCTGCGACAAGTGCAAAGTGATCCGCCGTAACGGCCGGGTCATGGTGATCTGCGAGAACCCGCGCCACAAGCAGCGCCAGGGCTAATTCCCCCTTCGGGAATCAGCGTCCGCGAGGACAAACCTGGGCTGCTAGCCCACGCAAGTAAATAAAGGCAGCACAAGCTGTGCCAGGACTGCATTACAGAGCCTGGTCAGCGAACCCCCGGTCGGAGGCTGGGGCCACACTGAACGTGTGGGTGTACTGCCTACGACCTCCGGTTTATTCAAGGAGTACTGCCACTATGGCTCGTCTCGCTGGCGTAGACATTCCCCGCGAAAAGCGGTTGGAAATTGCGCTTACTTACATCTACGGCGTGGGCAAGACCCGTGCACACGAAACCCTGGCTGCCACCGGCATCAGCGCTGACGTTCGCGTCAAGGACCTGACTGACGCCGAGCTGGTCCAGCTGCGTGACTACATTGAAGGCAACTACAAGGTTGAGGGTGACCTTCGCCGCGAGGTAGCCGCTGACATCCGCCGCAAGGTAGAGATCGGCAGCTACGAAGGCCTGCGCCACCGCAAGGGCCTGCCCGTACGCGGACAGCGTACGAAGACCAACGCTCGTACCCGTAAGGGCCCGAAGCGCACCGTCGCCGGCAAGAAGAAGGCCGGACGTTAATCCCTTGGGATTGATCCGGTTTTCCCCCGATAACTTTCTGTAGGAGAAACAATGCCCCCGAAGACTCGTGGAGCGGTTCGTAAGCCGCGTCGCAAGGATAAGAAGAATATTGCGCTTGGCCAGGCGCACATCAAGAGCACCTTTAACAACACCATCGTGTCCATCACGGACCCGAACGGTGCTGTAATCTCATGGGCTTCCGCCGGTGAGGTTGGCTTCAAGGGCTCCCGTAAGTCCACCCCTTTCGCTGCCCAGATGGCTGCTGAAGCTGCTGCAAAGCGCGCTCAGGAGCACGGTCTGCGCAAGGTTGACGTATTCGTCAAGGGCCCGGGATCCGGACGCGAAACCGCAATCCGTTCACTTCAGGCCGCTGGCCTCGAGGTTGGCTCCATCCAGGACGTCACCCCCAGCGCCCACAACGGTTGCCGCCCGCCGAAGCGCCGCCGCGTCTAATTAGGTCTTCCCCGCCTGACCGGCCGGGCCTGCTATGGATGGTTTCGATCATCCATCAGCATGGCCCGGCTGGTCAGGCTGGAAACCGAAGCCGATTTCCACCACCTGTGTTGCGTCATATAGCGGATGCTCGCCGAAAGGAAACCTAAGTGCTCATTGCACAGCGCCCCACCCTGTCTGAAGAAGTTGTATCCGAGAACCGCTCCCGTTTCATCATTGAACCGCTGGAGCCGGGCTTCGGTTACACCCTCGGAAACTCCCTCCGCCGTACCCTGCTCTCCTCCATCCCCGGTGCTGCTGTAACCAGCATCCGGATCGATGGCGTGCTGCACGAGTTCACCACGGTTCCGGGTGTCAAGGAAGATGTCACCGAGATCATCCTGAACATCAAGAACCTTTCGGTTTCCTCCGAGCACGATGAGCCGGTTGTTGCTTACCTGCGCAAGCAGGGCCCCGGAGTCGTCACCGCCGCGGACATCGCTCCGCCGGCCGGCGTCGAATTCCACAACCCGGATCTGCACATTGCCACTCTGAACTCGAAGGGCAAGTTCGAACTCGAGCTGACCATCGAGCGCGGCCGTGGCTACGTTTCGGCAGCTCAGAACAAGTCCGGCGACTCCGAGATCGGCCGTATTCCGGTTGACTCGATCTACTCGCCGGTCATGAAGGTAACTTTCCGCGTGGAAGCTACCCGTGTTGAGCAGCGCACCGACTTCGACAAGCTCATTGTCGACGTCGAGACCAAGCAGGCCATCGCCCCGCGCGATGCTGTTGCTTCCGCAGGCACCACGTTGGTGGAACTGTTCGGTCTGGCTCGTGAGCTGAACACCGCAGCTGAAGGTATCGAGATTGGCCCGTCGCCGACGGACGCTGCCCTGGCAGCGGACATGGCTCTGCCGATCGAGGATCTGGATCTCACCGTCCGTTCCTACAACTGCCTCAAGCGTGAGGGCATCCACACCGTGGGTGAACTCGTTGCCCGCTCCGAGGCTGACCTGATGGACATTCGTAACTTCGGTGCGAAGTCCATTGACGAGGTCAAGGCAAAGCTCGTCGAACTGGGTCTGTCCCTCAAGGACTCCCCTCCCGGTTTCGATCTCGCAGCCCGCGCCGCAGCCATCGAAGAGGACGACGCCGCGTTCAGCGACGACGAGCTCTAAACAGCAGATCTTGGCCGTCGGGTCCAGCGATGGACCTGACCGGCTTACATAACAGGAGAAATAACTATGCCTACCCCCACTAAGGGTCCGCGCCTCGGAGGCGGCCCGGCTCACGAGCGCCTGATGCTCGCGAACCTGGCAGCTGCTCTGTTTGAGCACAAGCGCATCACCACCACGGTTACCAAGGCCAAGCGCCTCAAGCCGTACGCAGAGCGTCTGGTCACCTTCGCTAAGCGTGGCGACCTTGCTTCACGCCGCCGCGTTCTCGGCCTGATCAGCGACAAGGGCGTTGTCCACGAGCTGTTCACCGACATCGCCGGCGCCGTTGCTAACCGCGATGGTGGCTACACCCGCATCACCAAGATCGGCAACCGCAAGGGCGACAACGCTCCCATGGCTGTCATCGAGCTCGTTCTCGAGCCGGTTTCCCCGAAGCAGGCCGTTGTTGCTGAAGCAACCGCTGCCGCTGCCAAGGCTGCTCCGGCCGCCGAGGAAGAGGTCGTTGAGACCGAAGCCGTAGAGACTGAAGCTGCTGAAACCGAAGAGGCTCCGGCCGCTGAGGCAGAAGCTACTGAAGCTGAAGCTGCTGAGACCGAAGAGGCTCCGGCCGCTGAGGACAAGAAGTAATTCACTGAATTCTTCACAGTAGACTTAAGTCTATGAACGAACGAAAACCCGCTGCCCCCGTTTTGGGGGGCGGCGGGTTTTTGCGTGTCCGGCTTGATCTTTCCTACGACGGCGGCCCCTTCAACGGGTGGGCCCTGCAGCCCGGGCTTCGGACTGTGCAGGGTGCTTTGGAAGAAGCCCTGGCGCTCCTTCTGCAGCGGCCGATCCGCGTGACGGTTGCCGGCAGGACGGACGCCGGCGTCCACGCCCGGGGGCAAGTGGTTCATCTGGACCTGTCCGAAGCCGAATGGATGTCATTGCCGCGTGGCCACGAACTTGATCCCGGCGTCGCACTCTTGCGTCGACTCCGTGGCGCCTTAAGCCGAATCCTCGGTGACCTCACGGGTGCTATTGAAGTGCACGACGCCGGTCTGGCGCCCGAGGGCTTCGACGCCCGCTTTTCAGCGTTGTGGCGGAGGTACAGTTACCGCATTGCCGACGGTCCGGGACGCTGGGACCCGGTTCTGCGCGGGATTACTTTGTGGCACAAGGCGCCGTTGGACGTTGCGCTCATGAACGAAGGGGCCCGTTCGTTGCTGGGCCTCCAGGATTTCCGTTCCTATTGCAAACCCCGAGAGGGAGCGACGACCATCCGCGAGCTGCAGCAGTTCTCGTTCGCTCGTGGAAGCGACGACGTTATCGTTGCCACCGTGCAGGCTGATGCGTTCTGCCACAACATGGTGCGGTCCCTGGTAGGTTCGGCCTTGCGAGTTGGAGAGGGCCTGGAAACTCCGGCGTGGCTGCACTTGCGGCTCTTGGAACGGAAGCGCGATGCCAAGTCTGTTCTCGCTGCGCCGCATCCCTTGGTGCTGGAGGAAGTTGCCTACCCGTCCGACAGCGAGTTGCTGGCTCGCGCGGAGCTGACTCGGGCGCGGCGGGAATAGCCCTATCTGCCTCAGGCTATGGTGAGTTGCGCGGACGTGGGAGGACCCCCTCCCGGCTCTGGGTACCGGAAGGGGGCCGTTGTGGCCGCCCGTGGTCTGGGATCCGCGAACGGCCGGTTTTTAGGGCAGGAACACCAGAGCCCTAGAATGCGCCGGCAAGATTAGTCATCACATTGATGACGGCCGGACCCATGATGACGATGAAGAGCACTGGCAGGATACAGAACATCAAAGGGAACAGGACCTTCACAGGCAGCTTCATTGCCTGCTCCTCCGCCCTTTGGCGGCGTTTTATACGCATTTGCTTGGCTTGCGTACGCAGGACGTTGGCTATGGCGATCCCATAGGTATCGGCCTGCACTATGGCCCCGACGAATGCCCTGAGGTCGTGGACATCCACACGTTCGGCCAAGGCCACGTATGCTTCCTTGCGGCTGCGTCCCGCCTGCATGTCCTGCAGTGTTCGGAGCATTTCCATGGCCAGCGGTCCCGAACCATTCTGCCCAGCCCGGGCCATGGCCCCTTCAAAACCAAGGCCGGCTTCAACGGAGATGAGCATCTGGTCCAGAGTGTTGGGTAGCTCAGTTTGGATTGCCTTTTGCCGTTCGGCAGCGCGGCCGTGGATGATCAGGTCCGGGATGAAGTACACCAGCAATACTGCGGCCAGGTACAGCAGGAAACCCTGGCCCGAAGGGGCTCTCAGGAAGAACAGCAGGCCCACGAATGCTGCTGCCAAGGCCAACGCTGGCTTGAGGACGAGGAGGCGGCCAAGGGGCATGCCAGCTGGTCGACCTATTCTGGCAAGCAGCTTGTCCAGCCAGATGGTATAGCCCTTGGCGGTGAGCTTCGCACCGAGACGATGGAGGTTGAATGATGACGGCTGCGCCCCCAGTTCTGTTGTCATCCCGGCGCTGCGGCTCAAATTGGCTCGAACAGTCGCGAGGCCTGCACGATCCACTGAAATGAAGGCCCATGCCATGAAAGCGATGGGGACTACGATCAAGGCGACGGACGCCCATGCAATGACGTTCATGGTCACTCCCTAGAACTTGATCTTGACAACACGGCTGAGCCAGAAAGAACCCACCGCAAGAAGGACGACGGCTACCACGAGCATGATCCAACCCACCGGGTGCGTGAACAGCGGCTGGATGTACGTTCCATTCGCGAGTGTCAGATACAAGAACATGCCTGTTGGCAGCGCTATGAGAACATAAGCGGACAGGCGACCTTCGGCGCTGAGCGCCCGCACTTGCCCTTTGATCTGTGACCGCTCGCGGATCGTTTCGGCCACATGATCCAGGACTTCAGCCAAATCGCCGCCCACTTCACGGTGAATTTCGATGGCCTGGGTGGCCCAGAGGAAATCCTCGCTATGTAGACGGTTTGCAGCATCCAGGAGTGCATCGCGGAGATCACGTCCCAGACGAATTTCTCCTACGATCCTGGCGAATTCTTCCTTGGTAGGTGACTGTGCCTCCAGAGCCACAGCATCGACTGCCCGCAGCAAGCTATGTCCGGCCCGCATGCTGCCGGACAGCATTTGCAGCGTGTCGCCCAGTTGAGCTTCGAACTGCGCCCGGCGTCGGGACGTCATGACGCTCAGAACCATGCGTGCGCCGATGGGCACTAAGATTCCGAAGAGTATTGCCACCAAGAGACCGCCGAGGATGAAGCCTACGACGGCGCCAGTGAAGGTGGCGCAGATGACCAAGAGTACGTAGTCCGCCGGCCGCATCCTGGAGCCGGCCTGCTCAAGGAGAAGCTTGGTTCCGGAAGCCCTGCTGGCCGAAACTGACCCATCTACCAATGCGACAGCAGAATTTGTCATCCGGGTCAGTACTGAGTCCTGAGTGCCGGCGTTTGGACGCCGCCGGGACAATGCGATTGCCGAGTTTCTCGACCGAGGGATGAGAAAGAGGCCGATTGCCAGGGCCGCGAATCCCAGGATTATCCCGCCGATGAGCAGTAGGGGACTGGTTGCGGTGATCATCTCTTTCCACCGCCAGGCGCCATCGTTCCAAAGACCGCTGGTGAAATATGGATGCCCAAGTCCGCAAAGTGGTCTACGAACCGCGGCCGCACTCCAGTAGGAACGGGCTTCCCAAGGAACCGCCCATTGGCGTCCAGGCCGGCTGAGTAATCGAAGGTGAAGGCATCCTGCAGGGTGACAACATCACCTTCCATGCCTTGGACTTCCGTCACATGCGTGATGCGGCGCGTGCCGTCGCGCAACCGCGAAATTTGGACAACCAGGTTCACAGCGGACGAAATCTGCTCTCGAATTGCCCGGAGAGGTAAGTCCATGCCGGCCATCAGGACCAACGTTTCAAGGCGTGCGATGGCGTCGCGCGGAGAATTCGCGTGGACAGTGGAAATGGAACCATCGTGGCCGGTGTTCATTGCCTGAAGCATGTCCAGTGCCTCACCGCCACGAACTTCGCCCACTACGATCCGGTCGGGGCGCATGCGCAGGGAATTTCGCACGAGATCCCGGATGGCGATCTCACCCTTTCCTTCGATGTTGCTTGGTCGGCTTTCCAACCGGACAACGTGCGATTGCTGGAGCTGCAGTTCCACGGCGTCCTCGATGGTGACAATGCGTTCATCTGAAGGAAGAAACGATGACAGGACGTTCAGGAGCGTTGTCTTTCCCGTTCCTGTACCGCCGGAGACGATGATATTCAGCCGGGCCTGTACGCACGCGTGAAGCAGTTCCGTGATCTCGGGGCTCATGGTTCCCAATTGGATGAGATTCTGGGCCGTTAGCGGCACGCGGCCAAACTTTCGAATCGTAAGTGACGATCCATTGACAGCGAGCGGAGGAATAATCGCATTGACTCGGGATCCGTCCGAAAGTCTTGCGTCCACCAGTGGAGAGGACTCGTCAATGCGGCGGCCAACCCTGGAGACAATCCGCTCAATGATTCGGCGAAGATGCTCTTCGGAGCTGAAATGGACATTGGTCAAGTGAAGTCTTCCAGCAATCTCCACGTAGACCTTGTCGGCACCGTTCACCATGATCTCTGTGACGTCCTTGTCGTCAAGGAACCGCTGAAGCGGCCCAAGACCCAGAACGTCGTCAGCGATTTCCTGGACCAGTCGTTGCCTCTCCTGGGATGTCAGCGGAATGTCGTCTTCGTCAATGACGGCACGGAGTTCCTCTTTGACGTAACGATGAAGTTCCCCCTCATCCAGTGTGGTGTCGGAAATTCGTGAACCCATACGATCAAACAACGCTGAACTGGTGCGTTCCTTGACTGCTGACAACGCTTGACTGGAGTCTTCGGTAGTTCCTCCGGCTCCCGTTGAATCGGCGATGTAGTCAGGGGCATGGGTTGCTGGCCCGGCCCACGGATCTCCCAAGGTTGATGTGCCCGGCGTCTCAACTTCCAGCCCCCGAGCGGTCTGAAGGCGCTTTGCGAGGTTCACTTGACTACCGCCCTTCGATGCAGCTGCTTGTGCGGCCGTTCTTCCCAGCCTGGCTTGAAGCGCTCAACGAGCTGACGGAGCCCGCGGAGCGTGACATCCTTCGTCCCGTCTTGAAGTACGGGGATGCCCCTATTGGTTGAGTAGGGGAGCGAACGGGACCGTGGCAAGGTGACATCCACCGGGCACCCTATGGTGGCTTCTACATCGATCAAGGTCAGCCCGCTGCGCTTGTCCGCGAAGTTCAGGACAACGTGGCGCTGTTCGGGGACCAGCCCGATCTCGTCGAGAATTTCGAGGCCGTTCCGAAGTCCTCTGATGCTCGGGATATCCATGCCACATACCCACACGACATCGGAGGCACGTTCGAGGGTCGCCAGGACGTGCTCACCAAGACCCGGTGCAGTATCCACAATCACGTAGTCGAACTCCCTGGCCAGTTGTTCAAGGAGATGCCCCACCTGTTCAGCGGAAATCTGCTCGATTTGGGAGGGGTTGCGGGGTGCACACAGGGCGTAAATCCCCGCGGGATGGACAGAAAGATATGACTTCAGCACCATGCTGTCCTGGACTGCCGCGCCGGTAACCGCATCCGCGATTGTCCTATCCGGGTCTATGAGGAGCCCGGATGCGACGTCGCCGAACTGTAGATCCAAATCGGCGATGACTACCCTCATGGGAGAGGTTCGCCCCAGCCCAATAGCGAGATTGGTTGAGATGGTCGTCTTGCCCACGCCGCCCTTAGGCGACATGACGGCGATAATCCGCCCTCCCTGTGGCCCTGTGTCTACTTGTGCACCCAAGCCCCTGCGCCGCCCGGCAGCTGCGAGGCTGGCACGCTCCAACAGCGCCCGAATGGTGCCCGAATCCGCGGAAGGCTCCAACAAGTCACGGATGCCTGCGCGCATTGCCGGCAGTGCGACTTCCGCTGCATCTGTCGAAGCGAGCACTACGCTGATCTCCGGATACTGAAGGTCGAACAGGCTTGCCAGACGGATTGCGTCGTCGGACTCCAGCCCGGGACCCAGGACAAGGACTTCCAGCAGTTGTCCGGAGAGCACCCGGAGGACGTCGTCCGGGCCCTGCGGCAAGTAGTCGGCGATGATGGACTGCACATCGCCATGCATGCCGGCCGCGGCTTGGCGGACGCGCTGTTCGAACTCGACATCAGCCGTGATAACTAGAAAGCGGCTCATTGGAGTACCTCTGCCTTCTTGATGGTGACGCGTGCGCTTTCCTGGGCCTCTGCAGGTTCTTTCGTCAGCCAGATATCCCCGTACTTAGCTCCGTAAACGATCTTGGTGGCGTCTACATCGCTGCGGGCGAGAGTCACGATGAAGGAACCTTCCGGCAGCTGTGTATTGGCCTGCTCGGAGCTTGCCTGCGCCGTGTTTGTATTTCGTGCGGTGGCCCGCTGAACGCTGGTCACGAGGACTTTGTGGAAGACGAGTTGGGCTGATGCCTCAGATTCGGTCTGCCCGGACTCGCCCAGCAGCACCATGACGCCTACGGTGTCGCCGGCAGCCAACCGTCCGCCAACCACGCGCTGCGCGTCCAGTTGTACGGAAACTTCTTGAAGACCGTCGGGGACAGGGACTGACCCCGGAGCCGCCAAGCTGGTGGGATCCACCAGGCGGTTGCCCAAGAGGGCTTCACCAGGCATGAGTTCTGCCCCGGCCACTTTGCCTTCCATTCCCGAGAGGCTCTTGAGGGCCCCGTTGGGAACCGAAGCTGCGGGTAGCGAGGCGAGTTTGACTGCAGACTTGATCTGCTGAAGATCGGCTCCTTCGGGAACCTGACTTTGGATAACAAGGACATCAACGGGCTGGAGGTCTTTTTGAGCCCGTGCATCCGCTGCTTGAACGTATGTGACCAGTAGCAGCGTGCCGACTATTGCCAGCACGACTGCGACTATGCCTCCCAGTAGGCGAGTTTTCACTTGCATTCTCCTTAGTGCAATGGAGTTTTCTCCCAGATTGATTTGTTACTCGGTGAGTTGGACGCCCAAGGCGCCGTACGTGGTTGGGCCGCCCAGCGTCGCGGCCTCCGTCAGACTTACTTTCTTGATGAACGTGCCGAACAAGCCTGTGTCGCTGTTCTTGAGTCCCAGGGACTTCTGAAGCGCGGAGGCCTCGGACGTCATGTAGCTGGATCCGCCGCCAGTGAGGTGCCATCCACTAAGGGATATCTGGGCGAAGGCCTCGATTTTGAAGGACTTTTTGTAGGGGGACGAAGCACAGGGGTTGGTGCCCGTCCCCTTTTTCACTGGACATGCTGTTTCGAAAATCGGAATGAGAAGTTCAACGGGCTTGCCGGCCTTGAGCTTTGCTTCCCAGGAAGCGAAGGCAGCAGCGCAGGTCGTATCGAAATCATTTCCTTCGTTGGCCTCTACCCAGGGATCGTCGATGTCCACGTGGACCGTGCATGTGGCGCCTGGGTGTTTGAGCCAACCGAAACCACCGGGAAGCTCGAAACCTGATGAAGACTGATGCTGGCACGCGTAGTCCGGATCGTCGGAAAGCGAGGTTCCGTGAACCGGAAAGAACTGAAGCCCTTTGCTGAAACTGGGGTCCGACTCGCATTGTGAGAACGTCAGGGGCACAGCGTCCGTGGACGAAAACCCCCCGAACTTGGCTTGAGCTGAGGCTTGGATGTCCGCTGTCTCGAGGCCCAGAGCTCGCGCGAACACCAAGGTGAAGTGATTGTCGCCGGAGTTGTTCCGAGACTGGGTAGTGACATCCACGGTCCCAGTGCCAAAATTCACCGTGGCCACTGGGGCATTGCTGACGCCGTCCAGGGCATTCAAGCCGGCCAAGGAGGTTGCTGTAGACGTGGGTGCAGCACAGTCGGCTGAAGCTGCGTTCTGCGCGCAGGCTTGGGCGATGCCTATTGCTGATGAGTCGGCACCGTTCTGCAGTTGGGCGTGCTCGGAATACATCATGGCAACGTCTACGGCGAGCGCGGTCATGCCCAAAAGGGCCACCATCAGCATTGCTGTCATGGGAGCCACCGCGCCACGTTCGTTATCAGACTGCTTTAGCCGCCGCATCGCATGACTCCCGTCCCTGACACGTCTAGCTCGGCCGGCATACCCGGTACGAGTCCAGGGAAGCCGGTCATCCAGGGCGTGCTGTAGGAGATATTGACCTCCACGTTGCAAGGCGTGGTGCCTGATGAGGAGATGGTGATATCGCCAGGATCGAGCCCAACGGAAGGTGCCGCGGCCACGCCGGCAGCCTGTGCGTCGCCCACGCTGTACGTGGAATCCGACTGGTGAATGGCTGCATAACGGGCGGCTTCCCGGGCGGCCTCGGATAACGACACCTGGATATTGAAGGCCCGGCCGAACTCAAAAATCCCCAGTACCAATACGAGGAACAGCGGCAGCACCAGTGCGAATTCAACCGCAACCGCGCCGCGTTCCCGAACGGTTCGATTCCCGCGCAGACCATTGACTCGTAATTTCATGGCAACTCCCAGAAATGGTTCCGGGCTGACTGCTGCCGATGGTACGTCGCAGCAGCCAGCCCGGAAGTCAGCTTGAGCTGGTTAGGCTACTTTTGTGAGTTCCGTGGTCACATCGGTAAAGCCTTCGAGGATCTGCCCCCCGATTGTAAATACGACCCCGACGATGACAGCCGCGATCAGGGCCACGAGCAGACCATATTCAACAGCTGTCGCACCCTTCTCCTCGGAGGTGAAGCGGTCCTTGACGCCGGCGATGAACGAAATTACGGAAACCATGAGAGATGACATTGGAAAATCCTTCCCAGAATAAATTTGGCAAATGATGAATGACAAATAGCGAACTGAAATTCGCCCGAGTTTCGAACTGCCGCCATGTAGCCTTTAGCGGTTCGGAATTCGATGAGATAAGAATTCATCAGGATGGGGGGAAGCCACAATGCGTAGTCGTACTCGATTTCATGGGCCACTCATTACTTGGTGGCACACTTCGAGGGCAGTGAGTACTCGGTTTCAACGCCAAGACAGGCGGAAACTACTTGGTTTGCGAAGTAGCCTTATTAATGGCGGCGCGCCCCGAAGTCACAGTAAGGGCGTACTAACCTCGGCTAGTTCATGAACAAAGCCACGCCTAGCGCGGCAATGACCATTGCGGGGCCGTGGGCCGTTTCTACAGGCTTTTCGGCGCGTCGCTGGCGCAACATCAGCACCGTGAGCACCCCGCCCACCACGAACCCCAGAAGCCCCCCGAAGAGTACTTGCCCCCAACCCAAGTACCCCAAGTACAGTCCCAGGGGTGCTGCGAGCTTCACATCGCCCATTCCGAGGCTTCCTGGCGAAATAAGTCCGAGAATTAAGTAGCCGGCGAACAGGATTGCTCCTCCAGCAAGTGCTCGCAGCAGCTCAGGCCAACCCGGACTGAGGACGGCGGAGGCGAGGAGAAGTGTCAATCCGCCACCGAGTAAAAACAAAACCAGGACGTTGGGCAGTAAGTGGAGGGTGAAATCAATCCTCGAAAGCTGGACTCCCAGGAGTGCCAATAAAAGAAATGCCGGCAACTCTGGAGAAAATCCAAAACGCCACGCCAGTGAACCAAAAAGCAGCGCGGTGACCACCGCCGTCGTGATCCGGACCTTAAGGGCAGGAGGGCCGCCGAGCCGCGGCAGCGAGCGGGCGATTACGAGCTCAATAGCAGGGCTCAGTAGTAAGCCAAGGAGCGCGACAAGGAGTGGAAAGACGAGGCTGTCGGTCATGTACTGCCCTCTCTGCGGTGCGCTACCCCTGGGGGCGGTTACCCCATTTTGACCCGGACGCCCTAGTGACGGTATTGTTTAGAGTCGTTGTGCGTGTCCTATCTCGATGACACATGCCTTCCGGGGGATCCAGTTGCAGGATCGCTAACTCCTGAGGCATTTCGAGATCTTGGGATAACTGGTACATAGAGCCCTCACCTCTGCTCCGGTAGCGCATACATAGATAGGTGCACGCCTTATTGCGTGCCGCCTAAAACATGAACGCCAGAACAAGAACGAGGCAAAACCGTGCGTACGTACACCCCGAAGCCCGGCGATATCAACCGCCAGTGGCACGTCATTGACGCCACCGACGTTGTCCTTGGTCGTCTTGCCAGCCAGACCGCAACACTGCTGCGCGGAAAGCACAAGCCGACCTTTGCGTCCCACATGGACATGGGCGACTTCGTCATCATCATCAACGCTGAAAAGGTTGCCCTCACCGGCGCCAAGCTGGAGCAGAAGCGCGCATACCGCCACTCCGGTTACCCGGGCGGCCTGACCTCCGTCAACTACGCCGAGCTGTTGGAATCCAACCCGGTTCGCGCTGTTGAGAAGGCCATCAAGGGCATGCTCCCCAAGAACTCTCTCGCTGCACAGCAGTTGGGCAAGCTCAAGGTCTACCGTGGCGCTGAGCACCCCCACGCTGCACAGCAGCCGAAGACTTTCGAAATCACCCAGGTCGCCCAGTAGTCCTGGCCACCAACCAACTTTTCATTACAAGGAGAACCGTGGCTCAGAACGAAGAACTGACCGCCGAAGCCGTCGAGGCTGAGGAAACCCTCACCAGCTACACCTCTGAAAGCACATCTGGTGAAGATGCGCCCAAGAAGGAGCGCCCGGCACTGACCGTTGCCGGTGCAGCTGTTGGCCGCCGCAAGGAAGCCGTTGCACGCGTTCGCGTTGTTCCGGGTTCCGGCAAGTGGACCATCAACGGCCGCACGCTGGACAACTACTTCCCGAACAAGCTGCACCAGCAGGACGTCAACGAGCCCTTCAAGATCCTTGATCTCGAAGGCGCCTACGACGTCATCGCCCGTATCCACGGCGGTGGCATCTCCGGCCAGGCCGGTGCGCTGCGTCTCGGTGTTGCTCGCTCGCTGAACGAGATCGACGTCGACAACAACCGCGCCACCCTCAAGAAGGCCGGTTACTTGAGCCGTGACGCCCGCGTCATCGAGCGCAAGAAGGCTGGTCTCAAGAAGGCACGTAAGGCTCAGCAGTACTCCAAGCGTTAATCTGCGCTTACTCGAAAGCCCGTTCCGCCGTTTCGGCGGGGCGGGCTTTCGTCGTTTCAGAACCGACGCAGGGGAGTCAAGAGGAGCGCCGTGTGTGACCCTCCGACGGCCCCTTGAACCAGTGCTGTCCCGGCGTCGTCTAAACTTGACCCGATGTCTAGATTATTTGGAACAGATGGCGTCCGCGGTCTCGCGAACGGATTGCTCACCGCCGAACTGGCTATGCAGCTCGCGCAGGCGGCCGCCGTCGTACTCGGCCATGACCGCACAACCGATGGCAAGCGGCCGCGCGCCGTCGTCGCCAGGGACCCCCGGGCGAGCGGAGAGTTCCTTGCCGCGGCCGTTGAAGCCGGGCTTTCAAGCTCCGGCATCGACGTGTACGACGCCGGTGTGCTTCCCACCCCCGCAGCGGCTTACTTGGTGGCGGATCTCGACGCCGACTTCGGAGTCATGCTCTCGGCTTCCCACAACCCGGCTCCGGACAACGGTATTAAGTTCTTCGCCCGGGGCGGTCAGAAGCTGCCGGACGATGTTGAGGACGCTATCGAGGCGCAGCTGGGCAAAGAGCCCCAGCGGCCGGTAGGCGCCGACGTCGGACGCATCCAGCGATTCTCGGACGCCGAGGACAGGTACATCGTGCACCTGCTGGGCACGCTGCCTAAGCGTTTGGAAGGCCTGAAGGTGGTCCTGGACTGCGCCCACGGCGCAGCGAGCGGCTGTTCACCGCAGGTGTTCAAGGACGCCGGGGCTGACGTCGTGGTGATCGGAGCAGAGCCGGACGGCCTGAATATCAACGACGGCGTGGGTTCCACTCACTTGGGCCCGCTGAAGGAAGCGGTGGTCAAGCACGGCGCGGACCTTGGGGTAGCGCACGACGGCGACGCCGACCGCTGCCTGGCCGTTGACCATGAAGGCAATGAAGTGGACGGCGACCAGATCATGGCGATCCTGGCGCTGGCACTCAAGGAAGCCGGAAAGCTCAAGGACAACATCCTCGTTGCCACGGTCATGAGCAACCTTGGCCTCAAGATCGCCCTTCGCGATGCCGGTATCACCATCCGGGAGACCGGTGTTGGTGACCGTTACGTCCTGGAAGAGATGCGCGACGGCGGGTACAACCTCGGTGGCGAACAGTCCGGCCATGTGATCTTCTCGGACTTCGCAACCACGGGTGATGGTGTTCTGACCGGTCTCCAGCTTGCCGCGCAGGTTGCCCTCACAGGTCGCAGCCTCAAGGACCTTTCCAGTGCCATGACCAAGCTTCCGCAGCTCATGATCAACGTCAAGGACGTTGACAAGGCCCGTGCCGCCACGGACGAGGGCGTTGCCCAAGCAGTTGCAGCAGCGGAGCTTGAACTGGGCGAGACCGGCCGTGTGCTGCTCCGCCCGTCAGGCACCGAGGCGTTGGTTCGTGTCATGGTGGAGGCCGCTGACATGGAAACAGCCGAGCGCATCTGTAATGGACTTGCTGCAGTGGTCAAGGACCGCTTGGGCGCTCCCAGCGAGATGGCAGTCTAGGAAAGCTCACTTTTTAGCCCGCTCTCCTGCTTCAGTTGAAGCAGGAGAGCGGGCTTCAATGTTTAAGGACTAGAGGTAGTCCGGCGCTGCTTCGAGCCCGAAATACTCTTCCAAGGTGGCAATGCCCCGCGTGGCCATATCCGTGGCTGCCTCCACGCCGATGTAGCGCAAGTGCCAGGACTCATAGAAGTACCCGGTGGTGTCGTGGAACATCCATGGATAGCGGACCACGAAGCCGAACTTGTGGGCATTGGCTTTCGCCCACACAGCGGCGGGTTGTTCGGCGAAGCATGGTTGGAAGCTGCAGGCTCCAGCGCCGTCACCAATGTCGAAGGACCAGCCCGTTTGATGTTCTGAGTGCCCTGGGCGGGCGGACGCGCGGTCCGCTGCAGCCTGACCGGTATTGGCTACGTATCCGTTGTAGGTACTAACTTGCGTGGAATAAGAACGGTAGCCAGAGGCCAAGGTCATGATGACGCCCTCCGCGGCTGCGGAGCCGAACATCTTTTCCGCGGCGGCCGCCGTCGTGCTGTTAAGCAAAGCCGCTTCACCGCTGACGGCGAGACGTACGCCCGGCTGAACCAAATCCGCCGGAACAAAGTCTTGGGGAGTCAATGGGCGGTGCTTGTTGACCACAACCCAAGGGCTCGCCGGATCCGCCAGTGAGTACTGCGGCGCTACGGAACGCGAGGGGGCGGTGCTGGCAGGCACGTCGCTGGAGGGTGCAGGCTCTACGGGGGCCGCAACGGGGGAGGTCTCGGTAGCTACGACGCTGGGAGCGGCCACGGAAGGCGTTGCCGAGGCCGAAGGGACCTCGCTGGCGGCGTTGGCGGCCACGGGGGAGGGAGTGGTGCTGTTCGGCGTGCAGGCGGCCAGGGCTGCCATTCCGGCACCAGCGGTCAGCAGGCTCGCGAAAACCCTCCGGCTGGGCAGTGGTTGAGGATTGTTCTGCAAGCTAGACCTTCCTCAGCAGCATGCGGCGGATGGAGTGGTCTGCGTCCTTGGTGAGGACCAATTGTGCACGTCCGCGGGTAGGCAGCACGTTCTCCTCAAGGTTTGGCTCGTTGATGCGTTTCCAAATGCCGCGTGCGGTGGATTCGGCGTCGTCGTCGGACAACGTGGCGTAGCGGTGGAAGTAGGACTCGGGCTGGGCGAAGGCCGTGGTCCGAAGCTTCCGGAAACGGTCTACGTACCACTCTTCAATATAGGAGGTTTTGGCATCGACGTAGATGGAGAAATCGAAGAAGTCGCTGACGGCCAGTCCTTGTTTGCCGTCCATGCGTGGACGGGCGGGGGCCAGGACGTTGAGGCCTTCAACGATCAGGACATCGGGACGCCGCACCACAACTTCTTTGCCCGGCACGATGTCGTAAGTGACGTGGGAGTACCAGGGGGCGCGGACTTCTTCAGCGCCGCCTTTGACTTCCGAGACGAAGCGAAGAAGGCCGCGGCGGTCGTATGACTCCGGGAATCCCTTTCTCTCCAGTAGATGCCGGCGTTTCAGCTCGGCCAAGGGGTAGAGAAAGCCGTCAGTGGTGATGAGTTCCACGTTGGGGGTTCCTGGCCAGCGCCGGAGCATTTCCCGGAGCACACGGGCGATGGTGGACTTGCCGACAGCAACCGAACCGGCCACGCCGATGACGAACGGAGTCCGCTGGGTTTGCTCGCCCAGGAAAGTGGTGGTGGCTGCGTGCAGCTGGTGGGATGCCTCGACGTACAAGTGCAGGAGGCGTGACAGCGGGAGGTAAACCTCCCGTACTTCCTTCATGTCCAGGGGGTCGCCGAGGCCGCGGAGACGGAAAATGTCCTCTTCGTTGAGGGGCTGCTCCATCTGCGCTGCAAGCCGGGACCACGTTTGACGGTCCAGCTCTACAAACGGGGAAGCGCCGTCGCCATTAGCTTCGGTGCGTTGCAAAGTCACGCTCATGATTCTGCCCTCCGCAGGGCGGATCAGGAAATGCACGACGACAGGCAGGTGAATTATGAGTGGTGGCTCTCGCACGCGCTACAGCAAGAGGGGGGATGTCCCACATCAGTTGTTTGCACTAGCCGCTAGGCTTGTACCCATGTGTGGAATCGTAGGCTATGTTGGCAATTCGTCTCGCAAGGCAGCTGGATACAGCGCTCTTGACGTTGTGGTGGAAGGGCTGCGCCGTCTGGAATACCGCGGCTATGACTCCGCCGGCGTCGCAGTAGTCGCTAATGGGACCATCTCGTCCCGTAAGAAGTCCGGCAAGCTGAGCAACCTGATCGCAGAACTGGAAGCAAGTCCCGTTCCCGAGTCCCTGACCGGCATCGGCCATACCCGTTGGGCTACGCACGGCGGACCCACCGACCGTAACGCACACCCGCACCTCTCCGACGGCGGCAAGCTGGCGGTCATTCACAACGGCATCATTGAGAACTTCGCTGAGCTCAAGCAGGAACTGCTGGGCAAGGGTGTCACCTTCGAGTCGGAAACCGATACCGAAGTTGCTGCCGCCCTTATCGGTGACATATTCCGCACCCAGCTCAATGGCGACGGCGGCAACCTCACCGAGGCGATGCGCCTCGCCTGCCAGCGCCTCGAAGGAGCCTTCACCCTCCTCGCAGTTCACGCGGACCAGCCCGACGTCGTCGTGGCCGCCCGCCGCAACTCCCCCTTGGTAGTGGGCCTGGGCGATGGCGAGAACTTCCTCGGCTCTGACGTTTCGGGCTTCATCGACTACACCCGCCGTGCCGTGGAACTGGGACAGGACCAAATTGTCACCATCACCGCGGACACCGTGGAGATCACAGACTTCTTCGGCGCTCCGGCCGAGGGCAAGGAATACCACGTTGACTGGGACCCGGCTTCGGCCGAAAAGGGTGGATTCAGCTCCTTCATGGAGAAGGAAATCCACGACCAGCCGGACGCCGTAGCGCAGACCCTCCTGGGCCGCTCGGACCTCAACGGCAAGCTCACCCTTGACGAGGTCCGCATCGATCCTGAGCTCCTCAAGCAGGTGGACAAGATCATCGTGCTGGCTTGTGGTACCGCAGCCTACGCCGGTCTCGTAGCCAAGTACGCAATCGAAAACTGGTGCCGGATTCCCACCGAGGTGGAGCTCGCACACGAGTTCCGCTACCGCGATCCCATCGTTGACTCCAACACGTTGGTGGTCTCCATCAGCCAGTCGGGCGAGACCATGGACACGCTGATGGCTGTCCGCTACGCCCGCGAGCAGGGCGCCAAGACGATCTCCATCTGCAACACCAACGGTTCCACCATCCCGCGTGAATCCGACGCCGTGCTCTACACGCACGCAGGTCCGGAAATCGCCGTCGCATCCACCAAGGCATTCCTGGCGCAGATCACAGCGGCGTACCTGCTTGGTCTCTACTTGGCCCAGCTGCGGGGCAACATCTTCTCGGGACAGATCAAGGATGTCCTCGCGGACCTCAACAAGATCCCGGCCAAAATCCAGAAAATCCTGGACAACGCAGGGCCCCTGCGCGAGCTCGCCCGCAGCATGAAGGACGAGAAGTCCGTCCTGTTCCTGGGCCGCCACGTTGGCTACCCGGTTGCCCTCGAAGGTGCCTTGAAGCTCAAGGAAATCGCCTACATCCATGCTGAAGGCTTCGCCGCCGGCGAGCTCAAGCACGGTCCGATCGCCCTGATCGACGACGGCCAGCCGGTTTTCGTTGTTGTCCCGTCCCCGCGTGGCCGCGATTCCCTGCACTCCAAGGTAGTCAGCAACATCCAGGAAGTCCGCGCACGTGGTGCCCGTACCCTGGTGATCGCTGAAGAGGGCGACGAATCGGTCAAGGACTACGCTGAGCACGTCTTCTACGTACCGGAGACTCCCACTCTGCTGATGCCGCTGCTCACCACCGTTCCGCTGCAGATCTTTGCTGCTGAGCTCGCTGGTGCCAAGGGTTACGACGTCGATCAGCCGCGTAACCTGGCCAAGAGCGTGACCGTAGAATAACGCCATGATTGTTGGCATTGGCGTAGACGTCGTAGACATCGAGCGGTTCGGTCGGCAGTTGGAACGGACACCGGGACTCCGGGACCGTCTGTTTGTTCCTGCCGAGCGGGAACTCAACACCCGGTCGCTGGCCGCACGTTTTGCTGCCAAGGAAGCCGTGGCCAAGGTGCTGGGCGCTCCGGCGGGCATGAACTGGCAGGACTGCTGGATTGGCCTCGACGAGAACGGTCCTACCGTTCAAGTCAAAGGGACCGTGCTTGCCGTGGCTGAGGCCAAGGGCGTCAAGCGCTGGCACTTGTCCATGAGCCACGACGGCGGCATAGCCACGGCGACTGTCCTCGCCGAGGGCTAAGCGAACTTCAAAAAGCAATGATCAGCGCCTTCACCGGACTACAGATCAGGGATGCGGAACAGCCGCTCCTTGATTCCGGTGAGGGCGCTGTTCTGATGCAACGGGCAGCTTATGGCTTGGCTCAGGCCGTGGCTCGCGAGGTCAAGAGCAGGCGAAAGCTTGCAGGCGCTAGTGTCACGGTGCTGGCCGGTAAGGGCAACAATGGCGGCGACGGCCTTTTCGCTGCGGCTTTGTTGGCCCGTCGCGGTATGCGCACGACGGCGATACTCGCCGCGCCTGAAGTGCACAAGGAAGCCTTGGCTGCTTTTGTCGCAGCAGACGGGCGTGTTGTCCGGCTGGAGCCAGCGAATGCGGAAGAGCTTGCAGTCCTGTGCGCGGGCGATGACTGTATTATTGACGCGCTGCTCGGGACAGGGGCCCGCGGGGGATTGAGGGAAGCCCAGGCGGAATTGGTGGCTTCACTTCAAGAGCTGCGTCCCCGTTTGGTGGTGGCCTGCGACGTCCCCAGTGGATTGGATGCCAATAGCGGGGAAGTGCATTGGCCAGTCCTGGATGCGGATATCACCGTGACGTTCGGCGGCATCAAGGCGGGACTCATGGCCGACCCGGGGGAGGGCTGTGCCGGCCGAGTAGAGCTGGTGCCGATCGGGATTGAGAAATCCTTGGAGCACGCCAACCCTGAGCTTCGCCGTCTCACTGGCTCGGACCTTGGCGCGCTGCTGCCCAGGCCCGGCCGACGCGCGCATAAATACACGCGGGGCGTCCTGGGAGTAGTAGCAGGTTCCGCGCGTTTCGCGGGAGCTGCTGCTCTGAGCGTTCACGCCGCGGCTCTTGCCGGAGTGGGCATGGTGCGCTACCTCGGGCCTCAATCTGCGGCCCAACTGGTTCTCGCCCGAACTCCGGAAGCCTTGTGGGAGACGGATAATCCCGGCCGTGTCCAAACGTGGTTGCTGGGGTCCGGGGTTGACGGTGAGGAACAATTGCAGCGGGCCAGGGATGCCGGCACTTCGGCCCTCGCCGACGAGTTGCCGGTGGTCGTCGATGCCGGAGCCTTAAGTCTCTTGCCGGAACGCTGCCCCGCTCATTGGATACTGACACCCCATGCTGGCGAGCTGGCTACCTTGCTGAACTCGCTTCCTTCCACGGGGGAAGTCAAGGTAACGCGCGACGACGTCGAATCCCGCCCCCTCCACTTCGTACGGCAGGCCGCCGAGCAGACCGGTGCAACCGTGCTCCTGAAGGGTGCCACCACACTGGTGTCGTCGCCGTCGGGCGTTCTGTTCAGCCAATCCGAAGGCACCGCCTGGATGGCCACCGCAGGCAGCGGCGATGTCCTTGCCGGTGTTCTGGGCGCCCTGCTGGCGCAGGCTGTGGAGTCCATCCGGCACGACGACGGCGCATATGCGGCCCTGGGCTTGGACCTTGCGGACCGCTGGGCTGCCCTGACCGCGGTTGCTGCGAGCGTCCACGGCCGGGCTGGTGCTCTGGCATCGGCAGATTTCGACGGAGGACCCCTTACAGCCTCGGCGATCGCGGCGGCCGTACCGCGCGTCATTGGTTCGCTCAGCGCGGAATACGACCCAACAAGACCGTAAGGTTGCTGTCGGTGTCAGGGGGCTTGAGTAGGCTTGCAACAGTTGTTCGCATCATCAAGAGGAGAACGCATGGAAGTCTGGCCTGGATCGGCTTATCCGCTGGGTGCCACCTTTGACGGCACCGGCACCAACTTCGCGCTGTTTAGCGAGAAGGCCGAAAAAGTGGAATTGTGTCTCTTCGACGACGACGGCGGGGAAGTCCGCGTAGACGTTACCGAAGTGGATGGTTACGTATGGCACTGTTATCTGCCGCAGGTTCAGCCTGGACAGAAGTACGGTTACAGGGTGCACGGCCCTTACGACCCCGACGCCGGCCAACGTTTCAACCCCAATAAACTGCTTCTGGATCCTTACGCCAAGGCCATTCACCGGCAGATCGACTGGGACCCGTCCCTGTTCTCGTACAACATGGGGGACCCGGATTCCCGCAACGACGAGGACTCGGCGCCACACATGATGCTGGGCGTGGTCATCAACCCGTTCTTCGACTGGGACGGCGATAAGCTCCTGCGGATTCCGTACCACAAGTCCGTGATCTATGAGGCGCACGTCAAGGGCCTCACCCAGATGCATCCGGAGGTGCCCGAGGAGCAGCGCGGCACGTATGCCGGCGTCGCCCACCCTGCGGTTATCTCCCATCTGCAGAAGCTGGGGATCACAGCGATCGAACTCATGCCGGTGCACCAGTTCGTCAATGACGGCATCCTGCAGGACAAGGGCCTGAACAACTACTGGGGCTACAACACCATCGGTTTCTTTGCACCCCACAACAGCTACAGCTCCAAAGGTGATACCGGACAGCAGGTCCAGGACTTCAAGGCAATGGTGCGGGCGCTGCACACTGCAGGTATTGAGGTCATCCTCGACGTCGTGTACAACCACACGGCCGAAGGAAACCACCTTGGACCCACACTTTCCTTCAAGGGCATTGATAACTCCGCGTACTACCGCCTGGTGGAAGACGACCAGAAGTACTACATGGATTACACCGGCACGGGCAACTCGCTCAATGTCCGCAGCCCGCACTCCCTCCAGCTGCTCATGGATTCCCTGCGCTACTGGGTGACCGAGATGCACGTAGACGGATTCCGCTTTGACCTCGCGTCCACGTTGGCCCGTGAGTTCTACGATGTGGACAAGCTGTCCACCTTCTTCGAACTCATCCAACAAGACCCGGTGGTCTCCCAGGTGAAGCTCATTGCCGAGCCTTGGGACGTTGGGCCCGGCGGCTACCAAGTGGGCAACTTCCCTCCACAGTGGACAGAGTGGAACGGCCAATACCGCGACACGGTCCGCGACTTCTGGCGCGGCGAACCTTCCACCTTGGGCGAGTTCGCGTCCCGGTTGACAGGCTCGGCGGACCTCTACGAGCACTCCGGGCGGCGCCCCGTGGCGTCGATCAACTTCGTCACGGCCCACGATGGCTTCACGCTGGCTGACCTTGTGTCCTACAACGAGAAACACAACGAAGCCAACGGCGAGGGCAACAACGACGGCGAATCCCACAACCGTTCCTGGAACTGTGGTGCGGAAGGGCCCACGGATGATCCCACGGTCCTTGGCCTGAGGGCGCGCCAGCAGCGCAACTTCATTGCCTCGCTGTTCCTGTCCCAGGGTGTTCCCATGCTTCTGCACGGCGACGAACTCGGCAGGACGCAAAACGGCAACAACAACGGCTACTGCCAGGATTCCGAGCTCACGTGGATCAACTGGGACAACGTGGATCAGCCCCTGATCGAGTTCACTGCAGCGGTCAGCGCCCTCCGGGCCAAACACCCCAGCCTGCGTCGCAGCCGCTTCTTCGATGGTCGTCCGGTGTTGCGTGGTGAAGGCGAGCGTCTCCCGGACATCGTATGGCTGGACGCCGACGCGAGTACCATGACGCCGTCCGACTGGGACGAACACCTGGGACGCTCTGTAGGAGTGTTCCTTAATGGCGACGGTATCCACGGCCTGGATACACAGGGCCGTCGGATCACTGACGTCAACTTCCTGCTGTACTTCAACGCAGACCAGGACGAAGTAGGCTTCCGAATTCCTTCCGACGAGTATGCGCCGGCTTGGGACGTCATGATCGATACTGCCGGAGAAGGCGCTGAAGCGGGTGTCATCAAGCCCGACCAGATCCTGATGGTTGGCGGTAAGTCACTGGTGGTACTCCGCGCCCACAGCACCCCTGAAATTGAACCGGATCACTCTGTTGCAGCTTCCCTTGCCGCGCTGACCCACACGAGCACTCCGGAAACGGCATCCATCACCGCCCCTGCGGTGACGTCGTTGCCGTTCGACTACAAGGGCGCCGCGCCCGAGGGTGCTAACGACGAAGGCGAAGCGAAGGAGACGGACGCATGAGGACCCCTGTCTCTACATATCGGCTCCAAATTCGCCCGAGCTTCACCCTGCAGGATGCCGCCCAGCTGACCGGATACTTGCGTTCCTTGGGAATCGATTGGGTCTACGTCTCACCGATCCTCACTGCAGAAAAGGGCTCGGATCACGGCTATGACGTGACTGATCCCTCCACCGTGGATCCCTCCAGGGGAGGTGCCGAAGGGCTTGCCGAACTGTCCAAGGCCGCGAAGGACAAGGGCCTTGGCATCTTGGCCGACATCGTGCCCAACCACATGGGCGTTGCTTCGCCCAAGCAGAACGCATGGTGGTGGCAGCTCCTGAAGGAAGGCCGCGGTTCAAAGTATGCCGAGGCTTTCGACGTCGACTGGGACTTCGGCGGGGGGAAGATCCGCATCCCTGTCCTGGGAAGTGACGATGACCTCGACGAGCTGAAGGTTGTCGACGACGAACTGCGTTACTACGATCACAGTTTCCCGTTGGCCGAGGGGACATACGCCACCGGGGACAACCCTCGCGAGGTCCATGCACGGCAGCACTATGAGTTGGTTGGCTGGCGCCGGGCCGACGCCGACCTAAACTACCGGCGGTTCTTCGCAGTGAACACCCTGGCCGGGGTACGCGTCGAGATTCCCTGGGTTTTCGACGAGTCCCATGAAGAGATAGTTCGCTGGTTCCGCGAAGGACTGGTGGACGGTCTGAGGATCGACCACCCGGATGGGCTCGCCGACCCCGAGGGTTACCTCGCGATGCTGCGCGAGGCGACGGGGGGCGCTTACCTGTTGGTGGAGAAGATCCTGGAACCCGGGGAGCAGCTGCCCGCGACCTTCGACTGCGAAGGAACCACGGGCTACGACGCATTGGCTGATGTTGACCGCCTTTTTGTGGATCCGGCTGCGGAGGAGTACCTGAACTCCCTCGATGCCCGTCTGCGGAATGCGGACGCTCCGGCGGATTATCATGCCATGATTCATGCCACCAAGCGCCGCATTGCCGATGGCATCCTGCGCTCGGAAATCCTGCGGCTTGCCCGCCTGGTGCCTCAATCCTTGGAGCTGCCGTTCGCCAAGGTAGCCGACGCACTGGCTGAAGTAATTTGCTGTTTCCCCATCTATAGGACATATCTGCCCTACGGGGGGAAGACACTCGTAGAGTCCGTGGAAAACGCCGCCAAGGAGCGCCCTGACCTGGCAACCGTCCTCAGTCAGCTTCAGCCGCTCTTGCTGGATGAGACCAGTTTGCTGGCCCGGCGTTTCCAGCAGACGTCCGGCATGGTGATGGCCAAGGGCGTGGAGGACACTGCGTTCTTCCGCTATACCCGGCTTGGATCACTGACGGAAGTGGGCGCGGATCCCACGGAATTCTCGATCCCCAGTGGAGTCTTCCATGAGCGGATGGCCCGCAGGCAGCAGCTTCTGCCGCTCTCCATGACAACGCTGAGCACTCACGACACCAAGCGGAGCGAGGACGCAAGGGCCAGGATCTCGGTCATTTCCGAGGCAGTTCCTGAATGGGAGCTTTTCCTCGGCACCGTCCAGGAACTCGCCCCCATCCCCGATGGACCCCTCTCAGCACTGATCTGGCAATCGATCGTCGGCGCATGGCCCGCAGATCGCCAACGGCTGCAGTCTTATGCCTTGAAGGCAGCCCGGGAAGCCGGCAATTCCACCAACTGGACCGACCCCAACCAGGAGTTCGAGCGCAAGTTGGCTGCCGCCGTCGACGCCGTATTCGACGTGCCGGAGGTTACCGCTGCCCTGACGAACTTCGTGGACGAGCTCGAACCTTATGGAACGTCCAATTCGCTGTCCGCCAAACTGATCCAGCTGACCATGCCCGGCGTGCCGGACGTCTACCAAGGGACGGAATTCAGAGACGGCTCGCTGACTGACCCCGACAACCGGCGGCCAGTGGACTTCCAAGTCCGCATCGCCGCCTTGGCGGAGCTGGATGACGGCGCCAAGCCGGCGTTCACAGAGGAAGCTGCCAAACTTCTGGTGGTCTCCCGTGCGCTAAGGTTGCGCCGTGACAGGCCCGGGTTGTTCGCCGGTTACCTCCCGGTCGCGGCCCAAGGCGCTGCCGCCGCACACGTGGTGGCCTTCGATCGCGGGGCTGACCGTCGGGGAGCTCTCACCGTTGCCACGCGCTTGCCCAAGCGTCTAGCCAGGGAAGGCGGCTGGCGGGACACGTCCATCGAACTGACAGTGGACTGCCGGGATGAACTCACTGGCGCCACGTACGGGGCCGGTGCTCTGCCTGTGGCCACTTTGCTGGAGCAATACCCGGTGGCCCTACTGGTACCCACTGACTGATTGATGGACGGTTCTGGTGAGCTGACCGTCAACATCGTCACTGCAAGCACGCTTAAACACGTACAGGGGAACTTGATGCTGGAAAACGCTGCTGGAAAAAACCGTTACGACGTCTGGGCGCCGAACGCCGATTCTGTTCGGTTGCTGGTCGGAGACCGGGAGTACGGCATGAAACACCACGACGGCGGTGCCCGCGGGTGGTGGCGCGCGCCGGCTGATGTGGCGGCGCAGGAAGCCGACGGGGTGCGGTACGGCTACATCGTTGACGGGGAAGGACCGTTTCCCGATCCCCGCTCGCGGAGGCAGCCGGACGGCGTCCACGGATTATCTGCGACCTTCGATCCCTCCATCCATGAGTGGAAGGACGGCGGTTGGAAGGGGCGGAACCTCAAAGGATCCGTAATCTACGAGATGCATCTGGGTACATTCACACCCGAAGGAACGTTGGATGCCGCCACCGGGAAACTGGACTATCTGGTGGAGCTCGGCGTGGACTTCATCGAGCTGCTGCCGGTCAACGGCTTCAACGGTGTCCACAACTGGGGCTACGACGGTGTCCTTTGGTATGCCGTCCACGAACCCTATGGCGGCCCTGAGGCTTACCAGCGCTTTGTGGATGCTGCGCATGCGGCTGGCTTGGGTGTCATTCAAGACGTTGTTTACAACCACCTCGGACCGAGCGGCAACTACTTGCCTAAGTTCGGCCCGTACCTGAAATCAGGAGAGGGCAACACCTGGGGTGATTCGGTCAACCTGGACGGACCCGGTTCGGACGATGTTCGTCGGTACATCCTGGAAAATGCTGCGATGTGGCTCCGGGACTACCATGTGGACGGACTTCGTCTCGATGCCGTTCATGCCTTGCGTGACGAGCGTGCCGTGCACATCCTTGAGGAGTTCGGCGCGCTGGGAGATGAGATTGAGGCGGAGACGGGAATTCCCCGGACCATGATTGCTGAATCTGACCTGAACAACCCGCGGCTCATCTATCCACGCAAGGACAACGGCTACGGGTTGGAAGGCCAGTGGAGCGACGACTTCCATCACGCCGTGCACGTCAACCTCAGCGGAGAGACGACCGGCTACTACGCGGACTTTGACTCCCTGGCAGTCCTGGCGAAGGTCTTGCAACATGGCTTCCTTCACGATGGCAGCTACTCCAGCTTCCGGGAACGGCATCATGGCCGGCCCATCAGGCATGATTTGGCGCATCCGTCTGCGCTGGTGGTCTGTTTGCAGAACCACGACCAAATCGGCAACCGGGCAACTGGCGACCGGCTCACATCGTCGTTGTCTTACGGAAAGCTGGCCATAGGCGCTGTGCTGACCATGACGTCCCCGTTCACGCCCATGTTGTTCATGGGTGAGGAATTTGGGGCCTCTACGCCGTGGCAGTTCTTTACCTCCCACCCGGAACCTGAGCTTGGGAAGGCTACAGCGGAGGGGCGGATCAAGGAGTTCGAACGCATGGGTTGGGACCCCGCCGTTGTCCCTGATCCACAGGACCCGGAAACGTTCCAGCGGTCCAAGCTCAAGTGGGACGAAGCACGAGAAGGAGACCACGCACGCTTGCTGCAGCTGTACAAGGATTTGGCACAGCTGCGCCGGAACACTCCGGAGCTGGTGGACGGTGGATTCGGTGACACGTCCGTCGAGTTCGACGACGACGAACACTGGCTGCAGTTCTCCCGCGGCTCAGTCCGGGTGGTTTGCAACTTCGGGGACGAAGCACTTGGGACGCCACTGACAGGCTCCGTGTTGCTGGCCACCGACAGCGAAGCAGCTCTGGAAGACGGGACACTGACGCTTCCTGGCGGTAGCGCCGCCGTCGTGCGCGTCCAGTAAGTCATGCTAATCGAGGTGACGGCGCCCACATTGCGGACAGCGCCGTCACCCCGGTTTGTGCAGTGGCAGGATAGTACGTATGACTTATTCGGCTGCGGAAAACCGCTACGAAACCATGCCCTACCGCCGCGTCGGACGCAGCGGACTCAAGCTCCCCGCCATCTCCTTGGGACTCTGGCACAACTTCGGCGACGACAAACGCTTCGACGAACAGCGCGCCATCCTGCGCCGGGCATTCGACCTCGGCGTGAACCATTTTGACCTCGCCAACAACTACGGACCGCCCGATGGATCGGCTGAGACCAACTTCGGGCGTCACTTGAAGGACGACTTCAAGCCGTACCGCGACGAACTGGTCATCTCCACCAAGGCCGGCTACTACATGTGGCCCGGCCCGTACGGCGAATGGGGATCCCGTAAATACCTGATCTCCAGCCTCGACCAGTCGTTGGAGCGCATGGGCCTGGACTATGTGGACATCTTCTACAGCCACCGTCCCGACCCCGAAACGCCATTGGAAGAGACCATGGGGGCGTTGGACTACGCGGTCCGGTCGGGCAAGGCACTCTACGCGGGCATCTCCTCCTATACGCCGGAGCAGACCCTCGAAGCTGCCCGGATCCTGAAGGAGCTCGGAACCCCGCTGCTCATTCATCAGCCCAGCTACTCCATGCTGAACCGGTGGACGGAAAACGGGTCCCCTAACCTGTATGAAGCGCTGGACCAAGTGGGCGCCGGTTCAATTGCCTTCTCACCGCTGGCCCAGGGCATGCTCACCAACCGGTACCTCAACGGTGTGCCGGCCGACTCCCGAGCAGCCAAGGAACGCTTCTTGTCCGAGTCCGCGCTGACCGAAGACAAGCTGGACCGCGTGAGGGGCCTGAACACCATTGCCGAGGGGCGTGGGCAGACCCTCGCGCAGATGGCCATTGCGTGGATCCTTCGCGATCAGCCCAAGGGTTCGCCGGTGACATCTGCACTTATTGGTGCTTCCAGCGTGGCCCAGCTTGAGGACACCCTCAGCGCAATCAACAACCTGAAGTTCACTACAGACGAGTTGACTGCGATTGACGAATTCGCCGTCGAGTCGGACATCAATCTGTGGGCGCAGAAATAGCCTTCAAGAACTGACACACACAGCGGAAGCCGGTAGGGAACAAAACCGGCTTCCGCTGTGTTGGTTACAATGCAAGTGTGCGCCGAATGGCGCCGTGCCAATCAGCCGTGCCCTGGACTCAGTCAGGGATGCGCCTGGCACCTGAGGTTATTTCTCAAAAGGAGTTCCGTGTCTTCACATCCGATTCGTGTTGCCATTGTCGGCGTAGGTAACTGCGCCGCATCGCTGGTCCAAGGTGTTCAGTACTATCGCGACGCTGACCCCAAGGCCACGATCCCGGGTCTGATGCACGTCGAGTTCGGGCAGTACCACGTCAACGACGTCCACTTCGTTGCTGCTTTCGACGTTGATAGCAAAAAGGTTGGACTGGACCTCGCAGACGCCATCGGTGCCAGCGAAAACAACACCATCAAGATCGCCGACGTTCCCGCCACCGGTGTGACCGTGCAGCGTGGCCACACCTTGGACGGTCTCGGCAAGTACTACCGCGAAACCATCGTGGAGGCTTCGGACGAGGCCGTTGACATTGTTGCCGCGCTCCGCGAGGCCAAGGCCGACGTCATGGTCTGCTACCTGCCCGTCGGTTCTGACCAGGCAGCCAAGTTCTACGCCCAGTGCGCCATCGATGCCGGCGTTGCTTTCGTCAACGCCCTGCCCGTCTTCATCGCAGGCACCAAGGAGTGGGCTGACAAGTTCACCGAAGCCGGTGTCCCGATCGTTGGCGACGACATCAAGAGCCAGATCGGTGCCACCATCACGCACCGCGTCATGGCCAAGCTGTTCGAAGACCGCGGTGTCACTTTGGACCGCACGTACCAGCTGAACGTCGGCGGCAACATGGACTTCAAGAACATGCTGGAACGCGACCGCCTGGAGTCCAAGAAGATTTCCAAGACCCAGGCCGTCACTTCCAACGTCGAGGCTGAGCTGCACGCCGACGATGTCCACATCGGGCCGTCCGACTACGTTGCATGGCTCGACGACCGCAAGTGGGCCTTCGTCCGCCTTGAAGGTCGCAACTTCGGTGACGCTCCCGTTTCCCTCGAGTACAAGCTCGAAGTGTGGGACTCGCCGAACTCTGCCGGCGTGATCATCGACGCGATCCGCGCTGCGAAGATCGGCCTGGACCGCGGCATCGGCGGCCCGCTGCTTTCAGCTTCCAGCTACTTCATGAAGTCCCCGCCGGAGCAGTTCAACGACGACCTCGCCCGCGACAAGGTTGAAGCCTTCATCCGCGGCGACATCGAGCGCTAAACACCCGTTGCACCAAACGCCCCCGTATTCCGATACGGGGGCGTTTGTCGTATCCTGGACGCTCTATCACTTCCCTCGGGTTTGGGCTGGACGCTCGATCACTTCCCTCGGGTTTGGGCCGGACGCTCTATCACTTCCCTAAAAAGAGTGAGAGATGGTCGGGTTGAAGGGGTTGGGATGTGAGAGATGGTCGGGTTGAAGGGGTTGGGATGTGAGAGGGTTAGAAAAGGCCTGTGGGGTTGCCGTCAGCGTCCACGTCCATGCGCATCGCAGCGGGTTCCTTTGGGAGGCCAGGCATGGTCATCACCGCGCCGGTCAACGCAACAATGAACCCGGCACCCGTCTTGGGGATCAGCTCGCGGACGTGCACCCGGAATCCCTTGGGCGCACCAAGCCTGGAGGCGTCGTCAGTGAAGGAATACTGGGTCTTGGCCATACACACAGGGAGCCCTGACCAGCCGTTCCTCTCGATCTCGGCGAGGCGCCTGAGTGCCGGGACTGAGAACTCCACGCCATCGGCCCCGTAAATCTCCTGCACAATTGTTTGAATCTTGTCCTCAATGCTGAGCTCCAGCGGGTACAGGTGGTGGAAGTTGGAGGGTGCATCCAAAGCTGCCGCAACTTTGGCTGCGAGCTCGTCACCGCCGTCGCCTCCGCCCCCGCGGCCCCAAACATCAGCGACGGCGGCTTCCACGCCTTCTGCTGCACACCAAGCGAGGAGCCACTCAAGTTCCTCTGGGGTGTCGGTTCCAAATTTGTTGATGGAGACAACGGGCGAAATGCCGAACTTTGCGACGTTGCCCACGTGCCTTTTCAAATTCTCGACGCCGGCTGCCATGGCCTCGATGTTTGGCTCGTTGAGTTTCTCCTTGGGAACTCCGCCCTGCATTTTGAGGGCGCGGATTGTTGCAACCACCACGACGGCGGATGGTGCCACGTCGGCGATGCGCGCCTTGATGTCCATGTACTTCTCAGCGCCGAGGTCTGCGCCGAAGCCGGCTTCGGTGACCACAATATCCGCAAGCTGCATGGCGGTGCGGGTAGCGATCAGGGAATTGCAGCCGTGGGCAATGTTCGCGAAGGGTCCGCCGTGCACCAACGCAGGGGTGCCCGCGATGGTTTGGACGAGGTTCGGCTTGATGGCGTCTTTCAGGAGCATGGTCAGGGCACCCTCCACGCCGAGGTCTGACACGGTGACCGGGGCCCGATCGTAGGTGTACCCGAAGGTAATGCGTCCCAGCCGCGCCCGAAGGTCGTCGACGTCCGTGGCGAGACAGAAGACCGCCATGATTTCCGACGCGACCGTTATATCGAAGCCGTCTTGCCGGGGAACTCCCTGTATTGGGCCGCCGAGTCCGATGACAACTTCCCGTAGGGAGCGATCGTTCATGTCCAGGACGCGTTTGAACGTCATACGGCGGGGATCGATTCCGAGCTGGTTGCCTTGAAAAATGTGGTTGTCCACGAGTGCCATGAGGGCGTTGTTCGCAGAAGTGATGGCGTGGAAGTCGCCGGTGAAGTGCAGGTTAATGTCATCCATTGGCAGCACTTGTGAGTACCCACCGCCGGTTGCCCCTCCCTTCATGCCCAGGATGGGCCCCAACGAGGGTTCACGCAGGGCGATCATCACTTTGTGCCCAGCGCGGGCCAGGGAGTCAGCGAGTCCCACTGTCGTGGTGGATTTGCCTTCGCCTGCCGGGGTGGGAGACATGGCAGAGACGAGCACCACTTTGCCGGGCGCCTTTCCCTGGGGGAGTAGCAGCTTGGCCAGGTTGATCTTGGCTTTGTAGGGTCCGTACAGCTCAAGGGCCTCCACATTGATGCCCGCGCTTTCGGCGATGTCCTCAATGGGAAGCATGGTTGCGTGCTGGGCAATTTCAAGATCACTCAGGACCTTGTTTTCAGACATCGTTGTCCTTCGGCTCTGCCCGCAGCGGGGATGCTGCTGCTGGGGTTCTTACGCTGTGATTCTTACGCTGTGCGCGACAATCTATCAGCCCGGGAGCGCATACGAGCGGAGACTCAGCGCCGCGGAACCAGCAGACCGCCGACGGCTTCCCGGTAACTTTCCAAGGTAATGGCTGCAGTCCGCTGCCATCCAAAGGACTCGGCGTGGGTGGCAGCGAGCCGCCCCATGTCCTCCCGGGTTTGGACGTCGTCGTAAAGATCCTCAAGGGCGTCGGCCCAGTCTGAGGGGTCGTGCCCGTCCACCAGCAGGCCGGTTCGTCCGTCCGAGATGGCGCGGGAGAGGCCGCCTACGTTGGTGGCGACCACGGGTGTACCGCACGCCTGTGCTTCCAACGCCACCAACCCGAAGGATTCGCTGAAGGACGGCATCACCACCACGTCAGCGGACCGGAACCAACTGGCCAGCTCCGGTGCCACGACAGGCGGCCGGTGAGTGACGACGTCGGCCAGCCCGGCGTCTTCGATGAAGTGCTGGAGGTTGAAGTCCTTGGCGCCGCTGAGGGAACCCAGAATAGTCATTTCCAGATCGATGTCAGGCCTGCGGTGGCGGAGGATCCCTGCGGCTTTGACGAAAACCTGCGGACCCTTGAGCCGCTGGATCCTTCCGGCGAAGAGGATATGGAAGCTGTCGGGCCTGACTCCCCGCAAGGAACGTGACTTCCGCCGAAACGAGGGCGTGAACACCTTCAGGTCCACTCCGGGTGGCGCGACGTCAATACGATCAAGGTCTGCCCCGTAGTGGGAAACCAGTTCGTCCGCCTCGGCAGGCGTGTTGGCAACCAGCCGGGAGGCGCCGTCAACAATCCGTTGTTCGCCTTCTTCCCGGCGCCGCGGCTCAGGCCGTTCGCCGGACTCCAGGACGAGATTTTTGACTTTGGCCATGGTGTGCATGGTGTGGACCAGCGGGAGACCCCACAGTTCTGATAACTCGAGCCCTGCCACCCCGGAAACCCAGTAGTGGGAATGGATGGCGTCGTAACGTCCATGGAGCTGTTGGTGGCGGATCTTGTCGATTTCTTCCACCATGTGGTGCAGGAGCGCCGGCAACTCTTCCTTGGGCAGTTTGCGCCGCGGACCTGCCATGACGTTGTGGACGCAGACCCCCGGACCGGGATGTTCGACGGCAGGCTGACCGGCTTTGGTGGAACGGGTGAAGATCTCCACTTCCACACCGGACTCGGCCAGTGCCATGGCGAGGGCGCGGACGTAGACGTTCATTCCGCCGGCATCTCCCGCGCCGGGCTGCTCCATGGGGGAGGTATGCAATGACAGGAACGCCACACGACGGATCAACGGCACCCGGTCCTCCTCAAGATCACGGCAATAATCAGCTTTGCCCTGGAGAAAACACTACTCCTGCGCTCGAGTCCCAAGCCGAGCAAACTCCGCTATGTGGACAAGGCTGCTAGCGTGGCGGCTGTGAGCCAAGAACAAAACTTCCACGTCCGTAAAGCAACGCCTGAAGACTGGCCCGGCATGTGGTCCATCCTGGAGCCTGTGATCCGCGGCGGCGAGACCTTCACCTGGGACCGTGACACCACAGAGGATGCAGCCAGGACCAAGTGGATCAAGGAAGCTCCCGGTCAAACTTTCGTGGCGGTGCGCCAGGACACTGGCGAGATACTGGGAACGGGGGAGTTCCACGCGAACCAAGCCGGCGGCGGTAGCCATGTTGCCAACGCCGGGTACATGGTGGGGGCCAACAACTCGGGCCAAGGCATCGCCAGGGCCCTCTGTGCCTACTCACTGAGCGAAGCCAAGGCAGCCGGGTTCCTGTCCATGCAGTACAACGCCGTGGTGGAGAGCAACGTAAGAGCCGTGTGGTTGTGGCAATCCATGGGGTTCAAGATCCTGGCCACGGTTCCCGAAGCCTTCAACCACCCGGAGATCGGCTACGTAGGCCTCCACGTCATGTACAGAAAGCTCTAGGCCCACAACTGGCTTAGCCCGGGAAAAGCTGCCTCATACCCTTCCAGTAGTTTCCGGCCCAAAGGGGCCGAACCTACCAACGGGTGAGCGGCAAATGCTTGGACAGCGGCCTCGCGCTCGCCGGTGACAACGGCCCGGATGGTCAGCCGTTCAACCTCCTTCACGTGCTGCATCAGGGTGAGGAACTGCCCGTCCGGCCCGTCCTGCGGAAGTGGCAACGCGCCGTCGGGCGTTACCTCGCAAGGAACCTCGACGACGGCGTCTGCCGGCAACCCGGGAACGGCCACCTCTGCGGTAGATACGGCACGTGACACCGGCGAGTTGGGTACGTTGAGGATCAGTTGGGCGGACCCACCCCCGGACAGCGCACGCATCACGGACAGGGCAACGCGTTCGTAGCCGCCTCCTGCGAGGTCAGACTCGTCGCGCTGCTCCCCATGCGTCCTCGCTTCGGCCAGGTAGCCTTCCTCGCGGGAGCGCCGCGCAGCATCCCAGAGCTTATAAGGATGGGAGGCGTGAAGAAGCGACGGGTAGAGCGACTGTTGCTGGTCATGGATGGACGCCCCGCGCGTTTCGCGTTGCTGTCCAATGGCTTCAGTGGCCTGCGACGTTTGGTAGTAGTAGTACAGGTATTCGTTGGGCAGGCAGCCAAGTTGCAGCAGGGTGTGCTGCCCGAACAACCGCCCCTCCTCCATGGTTTCGAGAGCAGCGGGATCGGACAGAAGGTCCGGTAACAGATCCCGTCCTCCAGGAGCCAAACGGTAAAGCCAGCCCAGGTGGTTCAGCCCGTAGTAGCCCACGCCGTCGAGCGTTCCTTCTTTGAGGGGCGCCCCGGCAGCCCGGGCGGCACGCTGGACCAAACCACCGGCGGAGTCGCAGATGCCGATCACCTTGCGTCCCAGGACGGGAACCAGCGCTTCAGTGACCATGCCGGCAGGGTTGGTGAAGTTGATGAGCCACGCGTCGGGGCAATGGCGACGCATCGCCTCAGCGAGCTGCAGCATGTGGGGAATAGAACGGAGCGCATAGGAGATGCCTCCGGCGCCAGTAGTTTCCTGACCCAGCAACCCCAGCTTCAGGGGAACCTGTTCGTCCGCAATCCTTCCGGCGGTGCCGCCTGGACGAATCGCCGCGAACACCATGTCCGTCCCGCTGAGTGCCTGCTCAAGGTCTGTGGAAACCACGACGGCGGGTGCGGAACCTCCGTCCGCTGGCATGTCGCGGAGTACCGCCTCAATGGCCGCGAGCCGCGAGCCGTCCACGTCAAAAAGGACGAGTTCATCCACCAACCCGGCGAACGGACCCGCGCACAAAGCCCGGTATACAAGGGGAACCCGGAATCCGCCGCCACCGGCAATCATGAGCCGCATGGTCCGAGTCTATGCAGGCCAGCAAGTCTATGCAGCCCAGTACGTGCAGCGTAGTCTGCCGTGCATGGACGCTAAACCCCAGCGACGCTTCGACCCCCTGGCTGCGCTGCGGTCGGATGGGGACCACCAGTGCGACCTCCTCCTCACTGGAACGGTTTTCCAGGACATCATCTTCACCGGGCTCCCGCACGCCCCGGAACCCGGCACGGAGGTTTGGAGTGAGGGCATGGGCAGCTGCCCCGGTGGTGTCGCCAACCAAGCCATTGCCGCCGCGCGCCTCGGCTTGCGGACCAATCTCGCGGCAACCTTCGGGGACGACGGCTACGGTGACTACAACTGGCAAATCCTGGAAAGCCAGGAACACGTCGACCTCTCGCTCTCGCAGAAGGTTCCCGGCTGGCACTCACCGGTCACCGTATCCATGTGCGTGAACCAGGACCGGTCAATGGTGACCCACGGCCACCCCGCCCCGATCAGTTCCTCCGAGCTGATCGGGAAGCCACCCAAGGCGCTCGCCGCCGTCGCTGACTTGGGCGAGGAACTGGAACCGTGGATGCTCGCAGCGAAGGAAGCCGGCACCAAACTTTTCGGAGTGGTGGGCTGGGACCCAACAGGGGAGTGGTCGGAGCGCCGGCTGGACCAGCTGGGAAACTTCTACGCCTTCCTGCCCAATGCCCCTGAAGCGATGGCGTTTACCGGCAAAGCCGACCCCTGGGCGGCACTGTACTCCTTGGCTGATCGGGTTCCCGTGGCAGTGGTAACCCTTGGACCCCAAGGCGCGGTGGCAGTGGATTCGGAAACGGGGGAAGAGGAGTGGGTTCCGTCCCTGCCCGTATCAGCCTCCGATCCCACGGGCGCCGGGGACTGTTTCGGTGCTGCCTTCATCGTGGGATGCCTGGCAGGGTGGAGGTTGGGGGACCGGCTGCGGTTCGCGAACCTGTGCGCCTCCTTGGCGGTCCAGGAAGTGGGCGGCTCACTGGCAGCACCGGGTTGGGGTGACATCGCCGACTGGTGGCAACGGGCGAATGCGCGGAAAGAGCGTCAGTCAAGCCAGTGGTTGCGGCGCTTCGCGTTCCTGGAACCGATCGTGAAGGACATTCCGGCGGAAGCACAGCGTCGGGCCCGGGCGACCATCGCACATTTGTCGGACGCGCAGTAGCCTCAGAGCGCCGTGGCTAACCGCAGCAGTTAACCCGAGTTCACTGACAGCACTAGAATCTCTAGGGTGACTTACGAAGCAGCTGCAGATATCGGAATCGGGTCGAGGGCCTCCATAGCAAAGTCAGCGGTGCTGGAACGCTCCGCCGTGATTGACCTCGATGCCGTGCGGCACAACGTTCGTCAGTTCGTCGGCATCGCCTCCCCTGCCGCTGTTATGGCCGTAGTTAAGGCAGACGCTTATGGCCACGGTGCCGTGCAGGTAGCCCGGGCAGCCCTCGACGCCGGAGCGGCCTGGCTGGGTGTCGCCCACATTTCCGAGGCGCTCGCCCTGCGTGCTGCCGGAGTTGATGCCCCGCTACTCGCTTGGCTCCACACCCGGGAAAGCAACTTCCAGGCGGCAGTGGCCGCTGGCATCGACGTCGGAATTTCCGGTTGGGAACTTGAAGCCGTGGTCGCTGCAGCGCGGGAGCAAGAACGGCCGGCGCGTGTGCACCTCAAGGTTGACACGGGACTGGGCCGGAACGGCTGCACTATCGCAGACTGGGACCAATTGTTGGGTCAGGCCATGGAATACCAGGATCAAGGCCTCCTGCGGGTTGTGGGTGTCTTCTCCCACCTCGCCGTTGCTGACGAACCCCAGCGCCCTGAAACCGATGATCAACTGGCTGTTTTCCGCGAAGCCATCGCCATGGCCGAAGACGCCGGCGTGGACACAGAGGTCCGCCACATTGCCAACACGCCGGCAGCGTTGTCCCGCCCGGACTCACACTTCGACCTCGTCCGCGTGGGCCTTGGCATCTACGGATTGTCGCCCTTCGAAGGGGCTACATCCGCCGAACTTGGCCTGCATCCCGCAATGACCGTCCGGACTCTCCTGTCCAACTGCAAGAAGGTGCCCCAAGGCCAGGGCGTTTCCTACGGACTCCATTACCGGACCAGCCGGGAAAGCACGCTGGGCCTGGTGCCGCTGGGCTATGCGGATGGCGTCCCCAGGATTGCCACCGGAGGTCCTGTGCGGGTGGACGGCATCAACTACCCGGTGGTTGGCAGGATTGCCATGGACCAAATGGTCATTGACCTGGGGCCGCTGTCCCCTGAAGCGGCGGCGAATCTCAAGGGCGCCGAGGCTGTCATGTTCGGCAACGGCGCCGACGGCGGGCCCACCGCTGATGATTGGGCGGCTGCTGCGGGAACCAACAACTACGAAATCGTGACGCGCATCAGCCCACGGGTTCCACGCAGTTACGTCAATGAACTGCCCGCTCAGGCCGACGTCAACAGCTCAGCAGATAAGGCCACGCTGTGAGCGAAGTACAGTGGGAGCGCACCCTTACGGTCTCGACGGCGGAGCAGACCCACGCGCTCGCAGCAGCTTTGGGTGGGGTGCTTGAGGCCGGGGACCTCCTGGTCCTGACCGGCGAACTGGGTGCGGGCAAGACGACGTTCACCCAAGGACTTGGCGAGGGGCTGGGAGTCCGTGCCGGCATCATTTCGCCCACGTTTGTCCTGGTGCGGATCCACCCCAATCTTGCCGATGGACCCAGGCCCGGGGGGCCGGACCTGGTCCATGTTGACGCTTACCGGCTGGACTCGGCAGCAGAGATTGACGACATCGATCTCGAGAACACCATGGATACAGCGGTCACCGTGGTGGAGTGGGGCCGGGACCGGGTGGAGCACCTCTCTGACAGCCGCTTGGAGGTTGACCTTCTCAGGTCTGTTGGCGGTGACATCCCGGAAGCCACAACGGACGGCGACGTTATGGACTTCGATACCGATGATGACGACGAACCACGCACCATCGTCTTCCGTGGGTTCGGTCCCCGCTGGGCCGAGGCGCCGCAACTCCTTGAAATTCCTTCACCGGTGGAAGGCAACTGATGCTGATACTGGCCATTGATACCTCAGCGGTTGCCAGTGCGGCCCTGATCTCGGACGATGCCATGGAAAGCGTGGTGGACTCCTTCGCTACGGAGGACACCCGAAGCCACGCGGAAGTGCTGGCACCCGGGATTGAAAAGCTCCTGGCTGGTGCCGGGGTCACTGGCGCGGACATCGATGCGATTGTCACCGGTGTGGGACCCGGCCCGTTCACCGGACTCCGCTCCGGTATCGCGACCGCCCGCACTCTCGCCTTCGTGTGGGACAAGCCGTTGTATGGGCTCATGAGCCTGGATGCCATCGCCTTGGAAGTGGCGGAGTCCACCGCAGCCACCCCCGATTTCCTGGTGGCTACGGATGCCCGACGCAAAGAGGTCTACTGGGCCCGTTACACCCTGCCCGAGGGCCAGCTTCCGGAACTCGTGGACGGCCCGCATGTTGGTTTCGCTTCTGAGCTTCCGGAGTTGCCGGTGTTCGGCGCGGGGGCAGGCTTATACGCCGATGTCCTCAAGGCGGACGAAGATTTCGCCACCACCCAGCCGGATGCCGCCTCGCTGGGTCAATTCGCCTTGGCGAAGCTCACTGCCGGGCAGGCCTTGCTTGACTCAACACCCTTGTACTTGCGGGAATCGGACGCCCAGGTGCCAGGGCCCAGGAAGCGTGCACTGTGATGCGGGGGACACTGTGAAACTGTCACCCAAGATGGAACTCGCAGGGGTTTCGCTGCGCGATATGACGGAGGCAGACATCCCGGCCGTGGAGGCCCTGGAGCGCCGGTTGTTCCCCGTGGATGCGTGGCCCTTGCAGATGTTCTTCGACGAGTTGGCCCAGCCCGAGACCCGGCGCTACGTGGTGGCAGAGGTTGCCGGGGAGATCGTGGCTTACGCCGGCTTGATGTGCATTGAGCCGATCGCGGACGTCCAGACGATCGCCGTCGTGCCTGAATTCGAGGGCAAGGGCATTGGCTCTGCTGTCCTGACAGAACTTATTGACGAAGCGCGGCGCCGTCGTGCCGAGGACGTCCTGCTGGAAGTCCGGGCGGACAACCCCCGCGCCCAGCAACTGTACTTGCGGTTCGGCTTCGAGCAGATCCACGTCAGGCCCCGCTACTACAGGGACGGCACGGACGCCCTGATTATGCGTCTTGAACTGAACAAACCCCAAGAAGGAGCCACAGCGTGAGCGGGCCGTATCCGGAACAGCCGAAGCAGCCGCTGGTGCTGGGCATTGAGTCATCCTGCGACGAGACCGGTGTGGGAATTGTGCGGGGGACAACGCTGCTGACCAATACGGTGTCATCGTCTATGGATGAACATGTTCGCTTTGGTGGCGTCATCCCGGAGATCGCATCGCGCGCCCACTTGGACGCCTTTGTGCCCACCTTGCAGGAGTCGCTGCACGAGGCCGGCGTCACCTTGGATGACATCGATGCCATTGCCGTCACGTCCGGTCCGGGCCTCGCAGGGGCGCTGATGGTGGGTGTGTGCGCTGCGAAGGCGCTGGCTGTCGCAACCGGCAAACCGCTGTACGCCATCAATCACCTGGTGGCGCACGTCGGCGTCGGGCTGCTGGATAGTAGGACAGCTTCGGGTGGAGCGCCCGACGCCGTTGCTGCCGCCGGCTTGGGCGCCGGCAAGCTGCCGGAGAACCTCGGAGCACTGCTGGTATCGGGTGGGCACACAGAAATCCTGCGCATCCGGAGCATCACGGACGACGTCCAGTTGCTGGGTTCAACCATCGACGACGCCGCCGGGGAAGCCTATGACAAAGTGGCCCGCATCCTTGGCCTCGGCTACCCGGGTGGGCCTGCCGTCGACAAACTGGCACGCCAGGGGAACCCCAAGTCCATCCGTTTCCCGCGCGGGCTCACGCAGCCCAAGTACATGGGCACCGCGGAAGAGAAGGGCCCGCACCGCTACGACTGGTCCTTCAGCGGCCTGAAAACGGCGGTGGCCCGGTGCGTTGAGCAGTTCGAAGCCCGCGGCGAGGAAGTTCCTGTGGCAGACATCGCCGCAGCTTTCCAGGAGGCCGTTGTGGACGTCATCAGTTCAAAGGCAGTCCTGGCCTGCAAAGAGAACGGCATCACTGACGTCCTGCTGGGTGGGGGCGTTGCAGCGAACTCGAGGCTGCGGGAACTGACTGCGCAGCGCTGTACCTCCGCGGGAATCAAGCTGCATGTTCCGCCGCTGGACCTATGCACGGATAACGGAGCCATGGTTGCCGCGCTCGGAGCGCAGCTGATCATGGCCGGCATTGCTCCTAGCGGCGTGGAGTTCGCGCCGGATTCCTCCATGCCGGTAACTACGGTGTCAGTGGCTGCCTGAGCTTTTCCAGCTAAGCGTCAGGTCCTTTGCGCATCTGTTTCACGAGGTCCATGACCACTGCCTGCAGGTCACCGTTGTGTTCTGCGGCCACTCGGCGCTGGCGCTGGTAGCTTGCTCCGCGGTGGATGATCTTCAAGACGTCTGCCAGTTCTTCTGAGCAACCGAGCTTGGCTGCCACAGGTTCCAGCCGGGCGACGGTTTCCGCGAGGTGCTCCGTGACCAGCTGCTCGTTGCCTTGGGCGTCGAGGATGATGATGGCCTCCATGCCGTAACGGGCGGCACGCCATTTGTTCTCCTGCACATGCCACGGCGGCATGGTGGGGATGCTGCCACCGGCGTCAAGGATGGAGGAGAACTCGTCCACCAGACATTGGGTCAGCGCAGCGATGGCGCCTACTTCTTCAAGTGTGGCCAAGCCGTCGCAGATGCGCATCTCAATGGTGCCCAGGTTCGACACCGGCCGGATGTCCCAACGGATTTCCGACGTCGCGTCAATGACACCAGTGGTGAACATGTCCTGGACATAGGACTCGTAGGCCTCCCATGTTTCGAACTGGAAGGGAAGGCCTGCGGTGGGAAGCTGCTGAAACATGAGCGCGCGCTGGGAGGCGTATCCGGTTTCTTCGCCGGCCCAGTATGGGCTGGAGGCGGATAGTGCCTGGAAGTGCGGGAAGTAGTTGACCAAGCCGTCCAGAATGGGAAGGACCTTGTCCCGGCGGTCGATCCCCACATGGACGTGAACGCCGTAGATCACCATCTGGCGTCCCCACCATTGGGTCCGCTCGATCAGCTTGGCGTAGCGCTCCTTGTCCGTGACGGGCTGGAGAAGCGGAGGGCTGAACGGGTGGCTGCCTGCGCAGAACACTTCCACGCCCATGGGATCGGTGACTTCACGGACGGCGGCGAGGGAACGGCTGAGGTCCTCTTTGGCGTCCTTGACCGTCTCGCAGATACCTGTGACCAGTTCAACAGTGTTGAGGAGCAGTTCGCGCTTGATATGGGGGTGTTCGTCGTCCTCGTTGAGGTCGGGGTGGTTCGCGGCGACGCCCTTCAGGACGTCGTTGGCCACGGATACCAATTCCCCGGTGCGTGCATTGACGAGCGCCAACTCCCATTCCACACCCAGTGTCGATTGCCTGGATGGCGCAAAATCAATCTGCACGTAGTCCCCTCATAGTCTGTCTCAGCCGGACACGGTTCCCCGCTGTGGGGCCGCCAGCGGTCGGATCAAGTCTAATGCAGCCGGAACACAGGTGACTGCTGGGGGCTGGCGCGAGACAAGCAACGCCATTTGCTAATGAGAATGCTTCGCAATAGAATCAACGCATGCATCTCACAGTCCTCAGTTCCCTGGACAGCCAATGCCGGGAGTCAGCCGCTGGCAGGCTCGGGCAAACCCACGCCAATTCCGTGGTGGTCCTTCACGATCTTCTGGATGGTTCGCTGGTCCTGCGGCGCGTCTATCGGAACGGCCAGCTGTTCGAACGAGAAACCACGGTATTGGAGCATGGTTGCCTTAGCTGCACCGTCAGGTTGGACGTAGTCCCGACGGCGGAACGCCTCGCCTCATGCGGCTTCGACCACGTTGTCTTGGGCCTCCCACCCGGCGTCGCAGCGGGGATGGCCGTTGCTGAGCTTCGGCGTGGATTGAGCCGCCCGGCGGTGATCGACAACGCCGTGCTGTCCCTGGACCCCGTAGACCTGGACGACCATATCTGGGACCGTCACACGCTGTTCGAATCAGGATTCACGTCCATGCCCACTGATGAGCGCACCAGCGGAGAGTTTCTGATCGGTGAGTTCGGGCAGGTGGACACTGTGATGGTGCACCCCGGGCTGGGTGCCGTGTTGACCGGAGAACCGCGGGAAGGTTCCGCGCAGTGGCTGTTGGGTGTCGAATTGCTTGGCCAGTTGGCGTCCCATGCCAGCGTTGTTGGCGCGGCTGACGACTACCGGCCGGGATGCTTCGACGACGCCGAAGCAGCGGCCCGTAACCGGCCCGGCGTCGTGCGTGTGCCCGTCAACGAAGCCGAAGGTTCCTTCCGGACCGTGCTCCATAAAGCTGGTCGGCCACTGCATCCTGGACGCTTCCGCGAGGCGCTCCCACAGCTGGCGGCCGGCACGCACTGGTTGCGTGGCCGCCTGTGGATTGCTTCAGCGCCTAAAACGCGGATCGCCGTCCAGGGTATCGGGCCGCGTGTGTGGCTGGAAAGCACCGGAAAGTGGCTGGCTGACTCTGCTGAATCAGCGCCGGACCTGGTGCGCCCTGGAAGGGCGGGGGCCGACGTCGACTCCCTCCTTGATTGGCATCCCAGCCACGGCGACCGCGGAACGGTACTGGCCATCACCGGAAGGTCGGAGGACATTGATCCGCAGGAAATCAGCCAACTTTTGGACGGCTGCCAACTGACGGAGGCGGAGATGGAACAGGATTTCGGTGTCTGGGACGACCCTCTGGAACTCAGCGAAGCACTTTAGACCGAACACAAAACCAAGCACCAACACCAAGGAGAAACACCATGAAGGTCAGGAATTCGCTGCGTGCGCTCAAGAAGATCCCCGGCGCCCAGATCGTGCGCAGACGGGGGCGCACCTTCGTCATCAATAAGAACAACCCGCGGATGAAGGCGCGGCAGGGCTAACCGCGCGGCGATATATACACGGCGTTGTTTAATGGGGGAATGCCAATCCTGAACAAAGACATGTCCCTGTGCATTTCGCTTGCGGCCCGGCCCAGCAATATCGGGACCAGGTTCCACAACTATCTGTACGATCTGCTCGGCTTGAACTTTGTCTACAAGGCATTCGCCCCCGCAGACATCACCCTCGCGGTGGCGGGCATCCGCGGCCTCCCGATCCGGGGCGCCGCGGTGTCCATGCCGTACAAGGAAGCCGTCATCCCGCTGGTTGACGTCATGGACCCGTCGGCCAAAGCCATTGATTCGGTGAACACCATCGTCAATAACCACGGAGTCCTCACCGCCTACAACACGGACTACATCGCGATCGCCAGGCTCCTGAAGGACCACCAGGTTCCGAGCAGCCACACCGTGCTGCTCCGCGGTGCCGGCGGCATGGCCAAGGCCGTAGCCGCAGCCCTCCGGGACGCCGGGTTCACCGCTGTAACCATCGTGGCCCGCAATGAGGGCGCCGGCCGTGCGCTGGCAGACCTCTATGGCTTCGGATGGCAGGACGACGTCAACGGCTCAACCGCGGACCTCATCATCAATGTCACCCCGCTGGGCATGGCAGGGGCGGATGAATCCGCCCAGGCTTTCGACGACGCCACTCTTTCCGCTGCCCAGGTGGTGTTCGACGTCGTGGCCTTGCCGTCGGAGACGCCGCTCATCACCGCTGCCCGGAGAGCCGAGAAGAAGGTGATCACTGGCGCCGAAGTCATCGCTATCCAGGCCGAGGAGCAGTTTGTCCTGTACACGGGCGTGCGTCCGAGCGCTGAACAGGTGCGTGAAGCCTCGGAGTTCTCCCGCCGTTAGCTCTTCCTGTGACGCATCAGGCCGTCACTGGCTCCACGACAACAGCCACTCTTTCCTCGCCGATCCTGGTGAGGACCAAGGTGGCTGTTTTCGCATCCTTGCCTTTGACGGGTTTGGCTGGAAGTAATTGCTTCCGCAGCTCTTCCGGGGTCACTGCCGTGCCGCGCTTCTTGATATCCAGCACTGTGATGCCGTTGTTCTTCACCCATGCCTTGAGCGCCTTGACGTTGTAGGGCATCACCTCAAGCACTTTGTAGGCACGGGCGAACGGGGTGTCGTGCAGCTCGGGGGCGCAGATGTAGGCAATGTGCTCGTCCACCAGATGCCCGCCCAGCCGTTCGGCGACGTCGGCCACCAGTCCTGCGCGGATCACCGCACCATCCGGTTCGTAGAGGAAGCCCTCAACAGGCCCGACGGCGGCTACCGGGCCGCCGTCGAAATCCGCGCCGCTGGTGATTTCAGCGGCACCCTGGCTGCCGATAACCAGCGCGGCCCGACGCACGCCGGGGCGGGCCACTGCGTTGAACCATAAGGTCACTTCGGTCACATCGCCGCCCACGGAGACCCACTGGGCTTCGCAGCCGGAGGGCACGGAATCGTGGGGGATGCCGGGTCCCATCTTGACGCCGATGGCGCGTCCCGTGGCCGCCAGACGCTCCACGAAGGACAGCGGGGGAGAGAAAGCTTCAGGGTCCCAGATCCGCTTGGTGCCGGAGGTGGACGTTGTTCGACGGGCAGGATCCAGCCACACCCCGTCCATACCGTCCAGCTCCACGGAGGTTGCATCCGCGTGAACCACGTTGGCGTGGGGGAAGGGCATGAGATTGATGGTGGCGCAGGCGGCAGTGGTTTCATCCATCTCAACGGCTGTGACCGAAATGTCCATGGAAGCCATTGCCATGGAATCGGCACCGAGGCCGCAGCCGAGGTCTGCAACGTGCGAGATGCCGGCCTTCACGAAACGCTCCGCGTGCCGTGCGGCGACGTTCAAGCGCGTGGCCTGTTCCAAGCCGGCTTGGGTGAAGAGCATCTGCCGGGCAAACTCGCCGAACTTGGCCTCGGCACGTGTCCGCAGGCGGGATTGCGTGAGGACCGCGGCCACGAGCTCGGGGGAGTGGCCCGCTTTTCGGAGATCGGCATTGACGCCGAACGAGTCGGCTTCCCGGTACGGCCCCAAGGAGGCAAGAAGTTCCCATCCTTCAGTTGTCAACAAGGGTGCGATCTGTTCCTGCGGTGTGTGAGGCATGGGATCAAGCCTAACGGGGCAACACTTGACAGGGTGACCGGTGAATCAGCCGGATAGGGTTGTTTTCATGGAAGACAACGCAGCCCCGCACACCTCCACCCTGACAAAGTTCGCCCGTCCCGCCCTCATAGCGGGGGCTGTGATCGCGGTGGTCTGCATCGGCCTGCTGATCATCATCTTCGCGTTGGATTCCTTCAATGCCGCCACCTACTCCGTCGCCGGCAAGAGCGTTAACGACGCCACTGATGAAGCGCGGGGTATCCGCGAACTCTATAGCGGCGCCAGGACCGGTGGAATCATCACCTTGGTGATCTCCGGCGTCGTAGCTGTTGCCGCTGCCGTGGTGCTGTATCTGAATCGGGGCAACGCTCCGCTGGACGAGGATGACGACGGCGAAGACTACGATTTGGACGACCTCACCGGCCGGTGACGGAGGTTCACTCATGACGAAATGCTGGCACTCGCCTTGACCGAGTGCTAACGCTTACATAGAGTCTTGTTAGCACTCTCCCCCGGAGGGTGCTAATCACGCCAAGCGTCTTCCGGCACCGCGACGACGGTTGTACGCTCCGGCACCCTAGTTCTTAGTCCATGAATCAGCTCATGAAAAGGAGAGTCCGAGTGTCGGTCTCGATTAAGCCTCTTGAGGATCGTATTGTTGTTCGCCCGCTCGAAGCAGAGCAGACCACGGCTTCCGGCCTGGTAATTCCGGACTCCGCACAGGAGAAGCCGCAGGAAGGCGAAGTTGTTGCAATCGGCCCCGGCCGCTTCGATGACAACGGCAACCGCGTACCGGTTGACGTAGCTGTTGGCGACGTCGTCATCTACTCCAAGTACGGTGGAACCGAAGTCAAGACCGGCGGCAACGAGTACCTCGTTCTGTCCGCCCGCGACGTCCTTGCGATCGTCGTAAAGTAACTTCCTGGAGCCCCGCACCGCCGCCGCGTTGGAATCATTCCAACCGTCAGCGGTGCGGGTTTTCTGTCTTGAAAGGACACAACCATGGCAAAGCAGCTTGCTTTTAACGATGCTGCCCGCCGGTCTCTTGAGGCCGGTATCGACAAGCTCGCCAACACTGTCAAGGTGACGCTTGGCCCGCGCGGCCGCAACGTCGTGCTGGACAAGAAGTGGGGCGCTCCCACGATCACCAACGACGGCGTGACCATCGCCCGCGAAGTTGAGCTTGACGACCCCTACGAGAACCTTGGCGCGCAGCTGGCCAAGGAAGTAGCCACCAAGACCAACGATGTAGCCGGCGACGGCACCACCACGGCCACCGTGCTGGCACAGGCCCTGGTTAAGGAGGGCCTCCGCAACGTTGCTGCCGGCGCCGCTCCTGGCGAGATCAAGCGCGGCATCGAGGTTTCCGTCGAAGCCATCGCAGCCCGCCTCCTGGAGAACGCCCGCGAAGTTGAAGGCACCCAGGTTGCCAGCGTCGCAGCCATCTCCGCGCAGAGCGACGAGGTTGGCGAACTGCTGGCTGAAGCGTTCGGCAAGGTTGGCAAGGATGGTGTCATCACCATTGAAGAATCCTCCACTACCCAGACCGAACTGGTCCTCACCGAGGGCATGCAGTTCGACAAGGGCTACCTTTCCCCGTACTTCGTCACCGACGCAGAGCGCCAGGAAGCAGTCCTTGAAGACGCCCTCATCCTGATCAACCAGGGCAAGATCTCCTCGCTGCAGGACTTCCTGCCGCTGCTGGAAAAGGCCCTTCAGGCCAACAAGCCGCTCTTCATCATTGCTGAAGACATCGAAGGCGAAGCCCTCTCCACGCTGATCGTCAACCGTATCCGCGGCACGCTCAACGTTGTTGCCGTCAAGGCTCCGGGCTTCGGCGACCGCCGCAAGGCCATGCTCCAGGACATCGCGACGCTTACGGGCGCCCAGGTTGTTTCCCCGGACCTCGGCCTGACCTTGGACAGCGTTGGCCTTGAGGTACTTGGTACCGCTCGCCGCATCACGGTGACCAAGGACAACACCACCATCGTTGACGGTGCAGGCACGGCCCAGGATGTAGCCGACCGCGTGGCGCAGCTTCGTGCCGAGCTCACCCGGACGGACTCCGACTGGGACAAGGAAAAGCTGCAGGAACGCCTGGCCAAGCTGGCCGGCGGCATCGGCGTGATCAAGGTTGGCGCAGCCACCGAGGTTGAGCTGAAGGAAAAGAAGCACCGCATCGAGGACGCCGTTTCCTCCACGCGTGCAGCCCTCGAAGAAGGCATCGTTTCCGGTGGCGGTTCCGCTCTCATCCACGCCCTCAAGGCACTGGACGAGTCCCCGGCCGTTAAGGCGCTGGAAGGTGACGCAGCAGCTGCTGTGGGCATCGTCCGCCGCGCCCTGGTTCAGCCGCTGCGCTGGATCGCCCAGAACGCCGGCTTCGATGGCTTCGTGGTTGTTGCCAAGGTTTCCGAGCTGGAAGCCAACCACGGTTTCAACGCCAAGTCCGGCGAGTACGAGGACCTGATCGCCGCTGGCGTGATCGACCCCGTCAAGGTCACCCGCTCCGCCCTCCGCAACGCCGCCTCCATTGCCGCCCTGGTTCTCACCACCGAGACCCTGGTTGCCGAGAAGCCGGCTGAGGAAGAAAACGCACACGCAGGCCACCAGCACTAACAGCCTGTTTTACAAAAGCCCCGGTCACTTTGACCGGGGCTTTTGTTGTCTCAGGGGTGGTGTTGTGGCTTGTGGCGCGAGCTATTGTGAGCGTACGACGGCGGCGGTAACCTGACGCTATTACGGCGGCTTGGGTGCGCCATCCGGTCTGTTCCCGGTCGCAGGGTGAGCTATGACAGTTCCGGATACAGCCTTGGACTTGGGACGCTCGGCGTTCTCCGAGCATCGCTGGAGCGATGCCTTCGAGTGCTTGGCGCGCGCCGACACTGAAGGTGGCCTGCCTCCGCAGGACATCGAATTAGTGGCCTCCGTAGCGATGCTGCTGGGCAAGGACACCGAGGGCGTGGCCTACTTGACCCGGGCTCACGACGAATTCATCACGCTGGGGGACACGGATAGCGCCGCGCGCTGCGCAGCATGGCTGGTGCTGTACTTGATGGATCTTGGTGAGCCCGCCCGCAGCAGCGGGTGGATGTCCCGGGCCAAGCATCTGGTGGAAGGGCTGGATAGTCCTACCGCAGCGGAGGGCTATCTGATGGTTCCGGAGGCACTTGGTGCCCTGTACGGGGGAGCTCCGGAGGCGGGCTTTGCGATTTTCAGCCGCGCTTTGGAGATAGGCCGGCATTTCCAGGACAAGGACCTCATGGCGCTGGGCCAACTCGGCGTCGGAACCGCCAGGCTCACCCTCGGATTCCCGGATGAGGGCCTTCAACTTCTTGATGAAGTGATGGTCTCGGTCACCGTGGGCGAAGTTTCGCCTATCCCTTCCGGGATCATCTATTGTGCGGTGATCGGAAACTGCCGTTTGGTGCTGGATGTCCGACGGGCCCAGGAGTGGACAGCGGCGCTGGAGAAATGGTGCGGGGACAGGCCGGACATGGTCATGTTCAGCGGGCAGTGCCAGTCCCACAGGGCGGAATTGTTTCTCCTCCATGGGGCGTGGGATGACGCCCTTGCCGCAGCCCACATTGCCCAAGACCGTGCTCGCCGGGGCGATCCGGAGGCCACCTACGGCGCGTGGTACCAGCAAGGGGAAATCCTTCGTCTCAGGGGAAGCCTGGCCGAAGCCGAAGCTGCTTATGCAAGGGCTGGCGAGACGGGATTCGAGCCTCTTCCTGGTATGGCGCTGGTGCGCTTGGCCCAACAGAACTGCCCCCAGGCCCAGTCCATGTTGCGTCGGGCAGCGGCAGCGTCGGATCCTGCCAACCGGCGAAGGCTTCTTCCGGCTTTGGTTGAGGTGGAACTCGCCGCCGGTGACATGGCAGCGGCAAGATCAGCTGCGGACGAATTTGCGTCCCTTGTTGACACGGCAAAGCGCCCTTTGGAAGCGGCCCTCGCCTTGCATGCGCAGGCAAGCGTGCTCTTGGCTGAGGGCCGTGCGGAAGCTGCCCTGATGGAGGCACGGAAGGCATGGAGGGTGTGGTTCACTCTTGAAGCACCGTACGAGGCTGCCCGGTGCCGAGTGCTGGCGGGCAAAGCCTGCGCGGCGCTGGGTGATCCCGACTCGGCCACGATGGAGTTCGAAGCCGCTCGGGCAGAATTCGTGGAACTCGGCGCTACTCATGCTGCCGCTGAAGTGGTGGGCGTTAGTGGAGGACGCGATCAGAGCACCGGCTCGCCGCTTACTGTCCGCGAACTGGAAGTCCTGCGCCTGGTGGCGGAGGGCAACGCGAACAAAACCATTGCCCGTTCCCTCTACCTCAGCGAAAAGACGGTTGCGCGGCACGTGAGCAATATCCTGACCAAACTCGGTGTGCCCTCGCGCGTGGCTGCTACCCGGTATGCGTTCGATCACCATCTGCTGAGCTAACGCTATCCGTTGAGGTAATGCTCGTTCGCCTGTGCGCATAAGTACCCATGCAGCGTGGACGGGAATGGGTCATTCTGCCGACGCGGTGGATGGGGCTGGACTCATAGCTTGGCTGTATGAACATTCCACTGCTTGCCGGCACCGTATCCACGGTGCTCTTCGCAGCCAGCATGCTCCCCATGCTTCTGAAGGCCGTGCGCACCAAGGACCTTGAGTCCTACAGCGTAGGCAACATCGCCACCACCAATGTGGCCAACGCAGTGCATTCGTTCTACGTCTTCGATCTTCCGGCAGGCCCCGTATGGCTGCTGCATTCCTTCTACATTGTTGCGTCTGCCCTCATGCTCTTGTGGTGCCTGCGCTACAGGAAGGTTCCTGAAGACACACACAAAGAACCCATCGGAGAACCAGTAATTGAAGGGGCTAAACCATGAACGAGAACCAGGAATCAACAGTGGATACGCTCATTGTGGGGGGTGGGCAGGCAGGGTTGGCGCTTGGCTACTGGCTGAGCCGGGAAGGCCGAAATTTCCTGATCGTGGATGAAAATGCCAGGACGGGAGATTCCTGGAGACAGCGTTGGGATTCCCTTCGACTGTTCACGCCAGCCAAATACGACGGACTACCCGGCGTTCCATTCCCTGGCGACGGGTTGAACTTCCCCGGCAAGGATGAGCTGGCAGATTACCTTGAGGATTACGGGCGCCGCTTCGACCTACCGATCCTGCACAATGTGCGCGTTGACGGCATCGAGAATGACGGTGACTGGTTCCACGTCACCGCGGGGCAGCGATGGTGGCGCGTCAGGAACGTGGTCGTTGCTACAGGGGGATACCGTGTTCCCAAGACCCCGGCTTTTGCCGCGGAACTTTCGGCGGACATACGCCAACTTCATTCTCAGAACTACAAGAATCCTTCACAACTGCAGCCCGGCCCTGTCTTGGTGGTGGGACTGGGGAATTCAGGGGCAGAGATTGCCTTGGAGGTAAGCCGGAGCCATCAGACCGCTGTGGCGGGAACCGCCGGTGGCGAGCTCCCTGTGCGCCACGGACGCGCAGCAGCGCGTTTCGTGCTTCCGGTCATTCGTTTCGCCGGCTTGCACCTGCTCACACTCGACACACCTGTTGGCCGCAAGGTTGCACCAACGTTCATGCAGAAGGCTGCGCCGCTGATCCGGACCAGAACCAAGGAACTGAAAGCCGCAGGCGTTGAATTGCTGCCCAGGGTTACCGGCGTCCGGGACGGCTATCCGGAAGTTGGCGGAGATGTCCAGACCGTCAAACCGGCCAACGTCATCTGGTGCACGGGTTACCGGGACGACTACTCATGGGTCCGGGTGCCCGCGGTGGACACGGAAGGCAGGCTGCTGCAAAAACGGGGAGTGGTGGCGGACGTGCCAGGTGTGTTCTTCCTCGGCCAGGAGTTCCTGTTCGCGGCGGCTTCGGCGACCCTTCCGGGTGTGGGCCGGGACGCCCGCTACCTCGCCGGCCGGGTCAAAGCGCAGCGTTCCAGCGGACTCTTGAACGTGTGATGGCTCACGTCAGGGAGGGGAGTGCCCAGCAGCAGTGATGACGAACGCACGGAGTATCAGCACAGGTCACGCACAGGTTCGGGTGGCAGAATGTATGGCTGGACCTGTGCTGATGGGGCTTCGGATGGCGGCCAGGGACACCCTTCCGCATCGGTTGCGCAACTGAAACCGCGTAATATTGATGCTTTGTGCCAGAGCTTTGAGGAACTGCCTAACGTGACGACGCCAACGATTCCAGCCCCTGCCCACCACGGTAAGCGGGCTGCCGGACCCGTTGCAAAGTCTAAGTTCCGCCCCGAAATCCAGGGCCTTCGATCCCTCGCAGTCCTGATGGTGGTCAGCTACCACATCTGGATCGGCAGGGTCTCCGGAGGCGTTGATGTCTTCCTCCTGATTTCAGCCTTCCTCATGACCCTCCAGTTCACGGGACGTTATAAACAGGGCCGCCCCATGGACCTTGTGCGCCACTGGCTGCACCTGTTCAGGCGGTTGCTGCCCGCCGTCGTCGTAGTTCTCGTGGGCACTCTCGCAGCAACCTTCGTTTTCCTGCCAGCCACGCGTTGGGTTGAAATTGTCCAGCAAACCTGGGCTTCGCTGTTTTACTTTGAAAACCGGCTGCTGCAGGAACTGGCGGTTGACTACTACGCCACTGACCACAGTATGGCGAGCCCCGTTCAGCACTTCTGGTCTTTGTCCATCCAGGGCCAGGTGTTCATTTTGTGGCCCATCATCTTTGCAACGGTTGCGCTGGTGTGCCGCCGTTTTGCCCTCCGCTACCGCGCGATGCTGGTGTATGTTTTCGCGATCATTTTCCTGGTCTCGTTCATCTACTCCATCATCTTCACTGCCAGCAACCAGGCCGTGGCATACTTCGATACCTTTGCCCGTTTGTGGGAGTTCGCCTTGGGCACGCTGGTGGCCTTGGTGCTACCGGGCCTGGACTTCTCCAAACCTGTCCGTGTGGTCCTGGGATGGGTGGGGGTGGCAGCCATGCTCACTTGCGGCATCCTCTTGCAGGTACAGACCGCGTTCCCGGGATTCGTCGCCTTGTGGCCTACCTTGGCGGCCGTCGCGGTGATCGTGGCCGGTCAGACCGGGAGCCGTTTCGGCGTGGACCGGATCCTGAGTTCCAAATTCCTGGTCCGGCTCGGTGACAACTCCTACGCCCTATACCTTTGGCACTGGCCCATCCTGGTGATTGCCCTGGCCTGGAGCGGTAAGGGTCAAGCCGGTTGGCTTTCCGGCACGGCCATCATTGCGCTGTCACTCGTTTTGGCTTTCCTGACCACCAAGTTCGTGGAGAAGCCGTTCCGGGAATGGAAATGGCCCGAGATGAAGCGCCGTCGCTCGGTCATCGCGATCGTGACGTGCCTGGCAGTTGTGTCCGCACCCCTGCTCGCTTTCCAGTACAAGCTGGACTTGGACCAGCAAGCTGCTGAGGCACGAATGGTCTTCGACAATCCCGGCGCAAAGGCACTCCTGCCCACTTACGTGAATGAAGCCGCTCCAAATGCGCTCACCCAGCCCACCGCGGAAAGGATCGGACGTGACTGGGCCCAACTGCCCGAGGGGTGCTCCGGAGACACGAAACCCGAATCGCAGTTGCTGCAGGACAACTGCCGGCAGAACGGTGTGGGTTCCGACGCCACCAAGACAGTCCTGGTGGTAGGCAACTCCCACTCCCAGCAGTGGCTTGCCGCCATGGAAGTATTGGCGGAGCAGCACCATTGGCGTCTCTACTCGCTGCTGTACGGGGCGTGCCCCTTCATGACTGAAGATCCCGAGTCGGAGCCTGGCTGTAACGAGTTCAACAGTGAAGTGCGCAGCCACATCCGGGACCATGCGCCGGATGCCATCTTCATGGTGGGCACAGCGGCTGTGTCGTCCTTGCCCGACGAACGACTGACCCACGGCTTTGAGGACCTCGTTCCCGAGGTCACGGCACTGGGCATCCAGATGGTGGCAGTGCGGGACAACCCAAGGTTTACTTACAGCCTGACCGACTGCGCCCTCGCCAAAGGGGTGGACAGCCCTGATTGCCGCCCGCTGAAGTCGGACGTCCTGGCCGAGCCCAGCCCCTTTGAGGCCGTGACGGGTAAATTCCAGGACCTGATCCTGCTGGATATGACCGATCTCGTGTGCCTGGGGATCTACTGCCCGCCCATCATCGGTAACACGTTCGTGTACCTGGATGACAACCACCTGACCAAAACGTACGTCAAGAGCATGTCGGGCATGCTCGATGAAAGGTGGTTTGCCGCGACAGGGTGGCAACGATGATGGATACACGCGCGAGAACGGCTGCCCAGCCAAGCAAGGAATCCACGACGTCGAAACCCGGCTTCCGCCCGGAAGTCCAAGGCCTGCGTGCACTGGCAGTGCTCATGGTTGCGGCCTACCATATCTGGCTCGGCAAGGTCTCGGGCGGCGTGGACGTCTTCCTGCTGATCTCGGCTTTCCTGCTGACGCTGTCCTTCACGCGCAAGCTTGAAAGTCATAAGCCACTTCGACTCCTGCGGCATTGGCTCCACGTGTTCAAGCGCTTGCTGCCTGCCGTCGTCGTTGTCCTGCTGGCGGTCCTGGCCGGGACCTGGGCACTCATACCGCAGAGCCGCTGGCCCGATATCCTCACCGAGGCTTGGGCATCCCTCATGTATCGGCAAAACTGGCAGCTGGCCGCTTTCGCGGTGGACTACTACGCCCAGCAGCACGTTCACGCCAGCCCCCTGCAACACTTTTGGTCGCTGTCCGTGCAGGGCCAAGTGTTTATTCTGTGGCCGTTGATCTTCGCCGGAGTCGCACTTCTGCAGCCGCAGCTGGCTAAGCTTTTCCGGCAGCGGAAGGCCGTAACCCACAGGCAACTGCTGTTCATCGCCTTTGGTGCGGTGTTCCTGGCATCGCTCGTGTTCTCCATCGAGCAGACCGCCAACAACCAGGCCCATGCATACTTTGATACCCGTGCCCGCATATGGGAATTCGCTTTGGGTTCCCTTCTCGCCTTGGCGATCCCATATGTGAAACCGGGACGCCGGTTCCGTGTTTTTCTGGGATGGGCCGGTATTGCAGCGATGCTCGCCTGCGGGTTGTTGCTCACGGTGGACCGCTCCTTCCCTGGTTTCGCAGCCCTCTGGCCCACCCTGGCGGCCGCAGCCGTGATCATCGCGGGTCAGAGCGGTAGCCCTTTCGGTGCCGACCGTCTCCTGGGCTCACGCCCCCTGGTCATGGTGGGTGACAACTCGTATGCCCTGTACCTGTGGCACTGGCCGGTCTTGGTGTTCTTCCTCCTTGCCACCGGGATTACTGCGCCCAGCCTCCTCCAAGGCTTGGGAATCATGGCGGTTTCCATGCTGCTGGCGGTTGCCACCACAAGGTATGTGGAAGTGCCGCTGCGCCGGTGGAAGTGGCCGGACCTGCGCTCCTGGCGGGCCGCCGTCGTGATTGCCACGCGCGGTGCGCTGTTGGCGTTGCCGGTCACGGTGTGGCAAAGCGCCATCACCGCTGAAGCTGCGGCGATTGCGGATCAACCCCACGAACTGACGCCGGGTGCTGCCGCGTTGTCCCCGGAGTACACCGGTGAGCCGAGCGAAGAAGCCCTCATCATCCCCGCGCCGGCAGCCATGAAGGACGAGTGGGCAAACGTCGACGGTCAGTGCACCGGCGACAACTTACCCAGCGATCCGTTGCTGCAGGACTGCCTGCAAAATGAGGAACCGGCGGTGGTCACCAAGAGGATTGTGGTGCTCGGTGATTCCCATTCCCAGCAATACACGGCTGCTCTTGGCCCGATTGCAAAAAAACACGGCTGGGAAGTGGTGACGCTGCTTAAAGGTGGCTGCCGGTTCGGTGCCCAATCACCGGAGCACCCCGATTTCTGCAACGAGTTCAACAAGGCAAGTGCCGCCTACGTGATGGAGCACAAGCCCGACGCAGTTTTCACCGTGGCATCCAAGACGCACGTCGATGCCCCCTTTGAAACCGAAGTGCCCGGATACCTCGAAGGCATCAAGCCGTTCACGGACCTGGGAATCGATGTTGTGGGTGTCCGGGACAACCCACGATTCAGCTTCAACATGCCCGAGTGCGTGCAGAAGAAGGGCAAGGATTCGCCCGACTGCAATGTGCCTCTTGAAGAATCCTTGGCGGCGTCGTCACCCTTGGACGACTACATCGGCAAGGTGGAGCGGCTCTACCTCATGGACATGAGCGATTTCATCTGCGAGCAAGGTACCTGTCCTGCAGTGGTGGGGAACGTCTACGTCTATAAGGACGACAACCACCTCACCAAGACCTATGTTCAAACCATGATCCCGATGTTTGAACAGCGGCTGCTGGCAGCCACCGGCTGGTCCGCAAGCTAGGTTCCGCGCTCGCCGGGTCTTTCAAACGTACGACGACGGCCTGCCGCCAGTGCTGTTGCTCACAGTCAGGCGTCGTGGAATATGGCGATCGGCGCGGAGGTTCTAGTATTTATCCAATACCTTCTGCACAGGTAACTTTTGCACAGGTACTCTCTGCACAGGCCAGTCCCGTAATGACGGGCTGGTCATCAGTTGCAACCCCTACCAGTTAAGCCCCCGGAACCCAGGTAAGAGGCGCACACTCATGACCCAGCCCGAACACGATCCCTTTGGCTTTGTTGGCCTGACTTACGACGACGTCCTGTTGCTGCCCGGCCACACCGATGTCATCCCGTCCGATGCTGACACGTCTTCCCGTATTTCCAAGCGCATCTCCGTGCAGACTCCTTTGCTTTCGGCAGCAATGGATACCGTGACGGAGTCCCGCATGGCCATCGCCATGGCGCGCCAGGGTGGTTTGGGCGTGGTTCACCGCAACCTGTCCATCGATGACCAGGCCGAGCACGTTGACCGCGTCAAGCGCAGCGAATCCGGCATGATCACCAACCCGCTGACCATCGGCCCGCAGGCAACGTTGCAGGAATTGGACGAGCTGTGTTCCCGCTACCGCGTTTCGGGGCTTCCCGTCGTGGACACGGACGGACGCCTGCTGGGTATCGTCACCAACCGCGATACCCGCTTCATTCCCGAATCGGAATTTCCGCTGCGCAGCGTCAGCGACGCCATGACCAAGATGCCGCTCATCACCGGTCATGTGGGTATCAGCCGTGAGGAAGCCTCCCACAAGCTGGCCACCAACAAGATCGAGAAGCTCCCGCTCGTTGATGAGCAAGGCCGCCTGATGGGCCTCATCACCACCAAGGACTTCACTAAGGCTGAGCAGTACCCGTTGGCCACCAAGGACGACGAAGGCCGCCTCCGCGTGGGTGCCGCCATTGGTTTCTTCGGTGACGGCTGGGAGCGGGCCATGAAGCTCATCGACGCCGGCGTGGACGCACTGTTCGTTGATACCGCCAACGGCCACTCCCAAGGCGTGCTGGACATGATCCGCCGCCTGAAGTCGGATCCCATCGCGGCACATGTGGACATCATCGGCGGCCAGGCAGCCACTCGTGAAGGTGCCCAGGCACTGATCGACGCCGGTGCTGACGGCATCAAGGTGGGGGTGGGTCCGGGATCCATCTGCACCACACGCGTCGTAGCCGGCGTGGGCGTACCGCAGATCACCGCCATCTACGAATCCGCCAAGGCAGCAATCCCCGCCGGTGTTCCGCTGATTGCCGACGGCGGCCTCCAGTACTCGGGCGATATTGGCAAGGCACTGGTTGCCGGAGCCGACACCGTGATGCTGGGCTCCCTCCTCGCCGGCTGTGAAGAGTCCCCGGGTGAGCTCATCTTCGTCAACGGCAAGCAGTTCAAGAGCTACCGTGGCATGGGCTCCCTTGGCGCGATGCAGTCCCGCGGAAAGAACACGTCCTACTCCAAGGACCGTTACTTCCAGGCCGACGTCTCGGGCGACGACAAGCTCATCCCTGAAGGCATCGAAGGCCGTGTCGCCTTCCGCGGCCCGCTGGCCTCTGTGGCTTACCAGTTGGTGGGTGGCCTCCGCCAGACCATGTTCTACACAGGCGCCCCCACCATTCCGGAGCTGAAGGCACGCGGCAAGTTCGTCCGCATCACGCCTGCAGGCCTGAAGGAATCGCACCCGCATGACATTCAGATGACCGTGGAAGCCCCGAACTACGGTTCCCGCTGATCACCCATCCGCTAAACAGATGTTCCCTGTGGAAGTTTCCACGGGGAACAGCTGTTTAACAGGACGCGACATAATTGTCGGTCCCGAAGAATAGGCTGGGCACATGCCAGAAAAGCCCGCACAACCGCGGCACCCGGAGTCGATCCGGCTGAACTCAGTCCCACCCGGCAAGGCGCCGCCCCGCAAGCTGGCCTTGCGACCGTACGCCCGCGCCGTCGGGCAGGTACTGAAGGTGAGCTTCAAAGCTTCACCCGGCGCGGTCATCATGAAGGTGGCAGGATCCCTGATCTCGGCTACGTTGCCACTGGTCACCACGTATTTCGCTGCGCTGACCACCACAGCACTGGCGGCCGGCTACGCGGGAGACCCCGACGCCGGTCCGCGCGCCATTCTGTACGTCATCATCACAGCGGCGCTTGGACTGTTCTGGGGCGCCTTCAGCAGCGTTGACCGTTACATCCAACAGTTGATGAGCTTCAAAGTGGGTGCCATCGTGGGCGACATGATGTACCAGCGCTTCCTCGCGCTGGAATTCTGGCGCTATGACGACAAAGAAACGGTGGATCTTTACGACCGCGCCAAGCGGTTCTCCGATTCGTACGCCCGCGTCCTGGACCGGATAGCCGCCATCTTTACACAGTTCGTTTCCGTGGTCCTTGCTATCGGTGCTTTGCTCCTGGTCAGCTGGTGGATCGCAGTCATCGTACTGGTGGCTATCGTGCCCAGCGTCTACCTGCAGTTCAAACTGTCCCGCGAACAGATTGCGCACTGGAATACGCAGGTGGATTCGAGGCGGCAACGCCGGATGATCGAACAAAACCTGCTGAGGCCCCAGCACATTGCCGAGATGCGATTGTACGGAATCGTTGGCTACCTCATGGATCTGCGATCGCGGCTGCGGGATGCTGACGAACGCAGGCGCCTGGACTTCCAAAAGCGGTACATCCCAAAGCAGCTTGCCGCCGATTCCCTGCAGTACGGGGCCGAGGTTGTGTCCCTGATCTGGGTTGTTGGCCAGATTATCGCCAGGGCGCAGCCGGTAGGACAGTTCCTGTACGTGCAGCAGATTGTGAGCCGCGCCCTGTCTACCGCCAACAGCCTTGTCTCTTCGCTGAGCTCTATTGACGAGGACCTCGCCAACCTCAAGGACTATGAGCTTTTTATGGCCCTCCCTATCCCAAGCGGGAAAGAAAAGCCGCTGTCCTCGTCGCCCGCAACCGTGGAGCTGCGGGACATCCGGTTCAGCTACACCGGGAGCGACATCGAAGTCATCAAGGGAATCTCCATGACCATCCGGGCAGGTCAGCACATCGCCATTGTGGGGGAGAACGGGGCCGGTAAATCAACGCTGATTCGAATCCTGGCAGGACTGTACCGCCCCGACTCCGGCCAGGTTCTGCTTGACGGCGTGGACCTCGCCGGGATTGACGTCACCAGTTGGCACCGGCACCTTGCAGTACTGAGCCAGGAGTTCCTGAAATACGAGTTCGCCACCGCGGCGGAGAACATCTATCTCGGCGACGTGGACCAGCCTCGGGACGACGACCGGATCCGGCGGGCGGCCTCGGACGCCGAAGCCATGGAGTTCATCAACAAGTTGCCTAATGGCTTGGAGAACCACGTCAGCAACTGGATGGAGGACCCCCGGGGACGCAAGGGAAGCGGGCTGTCCGGTGGCCAATGGCAGCGCCTGGCCATGGCACGTAACTTCTACCGCGATGCCTCGTTCATGGTCATGGACGAGCCCACGTCAGCCATCGATGCATTGGCGGAGCATCGCATATTCACCCGGCTTTTCGCAGACCGGAGCAGCACCATCATTGCCATCAGTCATCGCCTGGCCACCATCGAGAAAGCAGACACCGTGTACATGCTGGAGGACGGCCGCATTGCCGAGCAGGGGACCCATAAGGAACTGGTGGTACTAAGGGGACGTTACTTCCGGATGTTCGAATCCCAGCTCTCGGTGGATGAAACCAGCCGGAACACCCCATAGCCGCCAGCCTGTAGTGTATCGGCCCACTGCAGGGTGGAAACCGGGGCCTTCGTTTTGGTGGGATAAACTCGAGCAGTGACTTATGAGATTGAGATTGGCCGTGGCAAGCGTGGGCGTCGTGCCTACTCCCTGGATGACATCGCGATCGTCCCGAACCGCCGGACGCGTGACCCGAAGGACGTCTCTGTCTCCTGGCAGATCGACGCCTACAAGTTCGACACCCCCGTTATTGCGGCTCCCATGGACTCAGTGATGTCCCCGGATACTGCCATAGCTTTTGGTCGCCTCGGCGGCCTGGGCGTCCTTGACCTTGAAGGTCTCTGGACGCGCTACGAGGATCCCCAGAAGGTGCTTGACGAGATCGCGGACTTGGCCGACGAGACCAACAGCCCCGCCGTCACGCGTCGCATGCAGGACCTTTACCAGGCGCCCATCCAGCCTGAACTCATCAGCTCCCGCTTGGCGGAGATCCGCGCCGCCGGCGTGACTGTTGCAGGGTCCTTGACCCCCCAGCGCACCCAGGAGCACTACAAGACCGTGGTGGCTGCCGGCGTCGACATCTTTGTCATCCGCGGAACCACGGTGTCGGCTGAGCATGTCTCCAAGAATCACGAGCCCCTGAACCTCAAGCAGTTCATCTATGAACTGGATGTTCCGGTGATTGTTGGCGGAGCAGCGGGCTACACGCCTGCCCTGCACCTCATGCGCACCGGCGCTGCCGGCGTCCTGGTCGGCTTCGGCGGTGGTGCCACCACTACTACGCGTCGCGCCCTGGGTATCCACTCACCCATGGCTTCGGCCATTTCCGATGTCGCTGCCGCCCGCCGCGATTACATGGATGAGTCCGGTGGACGTTATGTCCACGTCATTGCCGACGGCGGCATGGGCAGCTCCGGCGACATCGTCAAGGCCATTGCCATGGGTGCCGACGCCGTCATGCTTGGCAGTGCACTGGCACGTGCCGAAGAGGCACCGGGCCGGGGATGGCACTGGGGTCCCGAAGCACACCACCTTGAATCGCCCCGCGGCGATCGCGTCAACGTGGGAACGGTTGGTCCGCTGGAAGAAGTCCTCTTCGGACCCGGCCATCACACCAACGGAACGTCCAACCTTATTGGCGCCCTGCGCCGCTCCATGGCGACCACCGGCTACTCGGACCTCAAAGAGTTCCAGCGCGTCGACGTCGTAGTTTCGCCCTACGCGGGCAACTGATAACTACCCGCTGAAAGCCCCTTTTGGCTCCTATCCCCATCGGAGCCAACAGGGGCTTTCTTCGTTGGGGCGGTTCTTCCCATCGCGGCTGCTTCAGTGCCCTGCCCAAGGCGGCGAGCAACAAGTAGGGTAGGGGACTACCAGCTGTTCGTTTGAGGAGGGGTCCGATGAGCAATGTCGCAGGCGGTCCGCAGGTGAATTCCCCGGGAGCACTGAGCCCGGAATCCAGAGCCGCGTCGATCGAAGTCATGAAAGCCACTGCCCAGCCGGGCAAGGAGCTGGACATCCTGATTGTTGGTGGCGGTGTAGTAGGAGCCGGTGCTGCCTTGGACGCAGTAACGCGTGGCCTCACGGTAGGCATCGTCGAAGCACGGGATTGGGCGTCCGGCACCTCCTCCCGATCGTCCAAGCTCATCCATGGCGGACTGCGGTACTTGGAGATGCTGGATTTTGGCCTCGTCCAGGAAGCCCTTCAGGAACGGGGGCTGTTGATCCAGCAGATCGCGCCGCACCTGGTGCGGCCCGTCCCCTTCCTGTACCCGCTGACACGGCGTATCTGGGAGCGCCCGTATGTTGGCGCGGGCATCATGCTTTACGACACCTTGGGTTTGACGTCCGGCCACAGCCGAGGCGTCCCGATGCATAAGCACCTCTTCCGGCGCGGAACCCTCCGCGCTGCTCCGAGCCTCAAAGAAGATGCCTTCGTTGGATCCATCCGCTACTACGACGCTCAGGTGGATGATGCCCGCCTGGTGGTCAACCTTGTGAGGACTGCGGCCCACTATGGTGCCCACGCAGCGAATCGCGTCCGCGTGGTTGATTTCCTCCGGGAGGGGGAACGCGTGGTCGGTGCCAAGGTGGAAAACCAGGAGGATGGCACAGTCTTCGAGATAAGGGCGAAACAAGTGGTCAACGCTACCGGCGTATGGACCGATGAAACGCAGGCAATGGTGACGGACCGTGGCCAGCTGAAGGTGCGCGCCTCCAAAGGAATCCACCTTGTGGTGCCCCGCGACCGCTTCCAGTCCACGGTCGGATTGATCCTGCGCACCGAAAAATCAGTGCTCTTTGTGATTCCTTGGGGACGGCACTGGATTATCGGCACAACGGATACCGATTGGACGTTGGACAAGGCACACCCGGCAGCTTCCAGCAAGGACATCGACTATGTGCTGGAACATGTCAACAAAGTTCTTAAACGTCCGTTGACCCGCGAGGACGTGGAAGGCGTCTACGCAGGCCTCCGCCCCCTGCTCGCTGGTGACAACGACTCCACTGCCAAACTGTCCCGTGAGCATGTAGTGGCGCACCCTGTTCCCGGGCTCGTGGTGGTAGCCGGCGGGAAGTACACAACGTACCGCGTCATGGCCAAAGACGCAGTGGACGAGGCGACCAGGGCTATGGACGAACGTGTTCCGTCCAGCTGCACTGAAACAATTCCGCTCCTGGGCGCCGAGGGATTCAAAGCAGCCTGGAACCGACGCGGCAGGTCCGCCGAGCAGGCTGGTGTGCATGTGGCGCGCGTGGAGCATCTGCTCAACCGTTTCGGATCCATGACACCCGAAGTCCTGGACATTATCGCGGGACGGCCGGAACTGGGAGAGCCTCTTCCGGGAGCGGATGACTACTTGGCTGCCGAAGTTGTCTATGCAACAACCCACGAGGGCGCACGCCACGTTGACGACGTTCTGACCCGCCGCACCCGGATCTCCATCGAAGCGTGGGACCGGGGTGTGTCTGCTGCGCCCGTAGTAGCTAAGCTGATGGGAGAAATCCTTGGCTGGAGCGAGACCCAACGCGAGAGCGAAATCAAGCACTACCTGGCGCGCGTGGAAGCTGAACGACTTAGTCAGCAGCAACCCGATGACGAATCGGCCGATGCCGCGCGCATGGGAGTGGATGACATCGTTCCCCTTCGCTGACCAGCTCAAGGAATTGAGGCCGGGAGGCCACATGGAGGGAACACGACTTGGCTGAACCACTTGACCGTTACGACGCGGAACTGACCACCCCGGATACGGTCATCCTTGAACTTGTTGCCAAAGACAAGATCGATGCCGCAGCGCAACTGGCTCACAGGCTCCACGCAGCAGGCAGGATCTCCGATCTTGAGGGCTTCCTTGAGCAAGTGCATTCGCGTGAGCACCAGCTTGCCACCGGGCTTCCGGGCGGCATAGGACTGCCACATGCCCGAAGCGAATTCGTGGACAGGATCTCCATCGCGGTGGGTGTGACTAAGTTTGGCCATGCCTTGGACTTTGGTGCCACTGACGGTCCGGCAACCCTGGTCCTCCTTATCGCCACGCCAGCCAGTTCCTTCTCCGACCACCTGGAGGTTCTCGCCACGCTGGCGCGTTCCCTCTCCAAGGAGTCATTCCGGGAGTCCCTGCGCCGGGCGCACGATACCGAGGTCATCTCCGAACTCATCAACTCCAGCCTGGTGTTCTTCGACCACTAGAGATTGGGGCAGGCCCTACGTGTCGACTTCGTCGCCACGTAGGGACCCTGCTGCCCCACTCCAGCCAACTTCGTTTCGTTGTTCTACAGCCGGACGAAGTACGGTTAAGGGGTGTTGAAAACCGCGTTGAAACCCCGCTGGATCGCAGGACTGATCTTTGCGCTTCTGTTGTCCGGGGTGTTTGTGCTGCTCAGCCAATGGCAGCTCAGCCGGTCCGCCCAGCACGAGCCACCCGCGCCGTCCAGCATCGAAGAAGTGAAACCGCTGGTGGACGTCCTCCAGCCGGGCCAGTTCTTCCCCGGCTCGGTCTCGGACCAGATGGTCACCGCCACAGGAACATACGATCCCGGCAAGCAGGTCCTCGTTGAAGGCCGGCTTTACAACAACCAAAAAGGCTTCTGGATCGTCTCAGCCTTTGCCGTCAACAACGCTCCCACAATCAAGGGCGCTGGCGCCTCGCCCCAGACCTGGATCCCGGTGGCCCGCGGCTGGGTGGCGGACGCCGCCCAAGCCAGCCCGCCGCCGTCGGGAACCATCACCTTGACCGGTCGCCTCATCCCATCCGAGGCGCCCCTTCCAAACGTCGACGCCGGTCCAGGCCGGGCGTCTGCAGTCTCAACGGCGGAGCTCATCAACAAGTGGGAAGTCTCCAGCTACCAGGGTTTCGTCGCCGCGACATCGGAAGTCGCAGACGGCGTTGCCGTACCCCTCGCAGGCGACGTCAAGGCACTCAATATCCCACCGCAGCCACCCGCGGAACAAGTCAACTGGCTGAACCTCTTCTATGCGGTGGAATGGGTTGTCTTTGCCGGATTCTCGATCTTCATTTGGTGGCGTCTGGTCAAGGACGACTACCGGCGCGACCTCGAAGAGGATGAAGACGCGGATGACGACTTCGGCGAAGCAGACCATCCCGAGGCGACCACAGAACCCACAGGCCCAGAGCCAGAACAAAAGGTGCAGCAATGATTGAGCCAAAACCGGCTATCCAGCCCGAACAATCCGGACCCAAGCCCAAGAAGCGTCGCTTCGGCGGCACGGAAGCACAAATCCGTTCGGCGTTGAAGTTTTACAAAGTCATGGCATACCTCACAGGTGCCATGCTGCTCCTGCTGTGCGCCGAGTTGATTGCCCGCTACGGCTTTGGTGTCTCGCTCTTCGCGGGCGGCACGAATGCAGTTACGGGCCAGCCGTTTGGCTTCGGCTTTGCTGAATCCGAACCCAAGGGCGTCATTGGAGGCTTCAACATCTCCACCTCAGTGCTGATCGTGCACGGTTGGATGTACGTGGTCTACCTGGTTTCCAACTTCCGCCTGTGGTCGCTCATGCGCTGGCCTTTCTCCAAGATGGTCCTTTTGGCCCTGGGCGGAGTCATCCCGCTGCTGTCCTTCATCGTGGAGAAGAAATTCCACGCGCAGGTGGAAGCGGAACTCGTAGCCAACCCGCAGGCGTCCAAGCGCTACTAGGACCCCACGGCGTCCCGGTGTGAGATGCCTAACGGCAGGGCCTGTTTTGGGCCTTGGCCGCCCTTGCCAACGTGCACCGGGGCGGCCCGGCAAAGTAGTCTTGTCTGGTGACTACTCCCACCGCACCCCAAACTTCCCAGAAGCCGGTGCTGGTTGTTGACTACGGTGCCCAGTACGCGCAGCTGATTGCCCGCCGCGTCCGTGAAGCGAATGTGTATTCGGAAATCGTTCCGCATACCTTCACCACCGAGCAGCTTCTGGCCAAGAACCCGGCAGCCATCATTCTCTCCGGAGGGCCCTCCAGCGTCTACGCAGAGGGCGCCCCGTTCGTGGGTGCTGACCTCTTCGAGGCCGGCGTTCCTGTTTTCGGCATCTGCTACGGATTCCAAGCCATGGCGAATGCCCTGGGTGGCAAGGTGGCCCAAACCGGTTTGCGGGAGTACGGTGCCACCGAAGCACTCCTGGTGGGTGATGCACGCTCCATCCTGGACGGCGTCCCGTCGTCCCAGAACACGTGGATGAGCCACGGCGACTCCGTTCACGAAGCCCCCGAAGGCTTCGAGGTGCTGGCAACTACGGCCGGAGCGCCGGTGGCGGCCTTCGCCAACGACGAGAAGCGCCTTTACGGTGTCCAGTGGCACCCGGAAGTGAAGCACTCCGTCCTTGGACAGCACGTCCTGGAGAACTTCCTGTTCAAGGGTGCGGGCCTGAGCCCCAACTGGACCACGGGCAACATCCTCGAAGAGCAGGTGGACCGTATACGCCAGCAGATCGGCGACTCGAAGGTCATCTGTGGCCTCTCCGGTGGTGTCGACTCTGCAGTAGCTGCCGCTCTCGTCCAGCGCGCTGTCGGCGATCAGTTGACATGTGTGTTCGTTGACCACGGCCTGCTGCGTGAAGGCGAAGCAGAGCAGGTTGAACGCGACTTCGTGGCAGCAACGGGTGTCAACCTGTACGTTGCCAACGAGCAGGAGCGCTTCCAGTCAGCATTGGCCGGTGTCAGTGATCCCGAGACCAAGCGCAAGATCATTGGTCGGGAATTCATTCGCGCCTTCGAGGAAGCGGAACGGGCCATCATCGCCCAGGCCGCTGCCGAGGGTGAAAAGATCAAGTTCCTCGTCCAAGGCACGCTGTATCCGGACGTCGTCGAATCCGGTGGTGGCGAGGGTGCTGCCAACATCAAGAGCCACCACAACGTTGGTGGGCTTCCGGAGGACCTGCAGTTCGAGCTCGTCGAGCCACTGCGGGCACTGTTCAAGGACGAAGTCCGTGCCGTTGGTGCCCAGCTTGGCCTACCGCAGGAAATCGTCGGCCGCCAGCCGTTCCCCGGTCCCGGCCTGGGAATCCGCATCGTGGGTGAAGTAACCAAGGAACGCCTGGACCTGCTGCGCAAGGCTGATGCCATTGCCCGCGCCGAGCTGACAGCTGCCGGCCTGGACAATGACGTGTGGCAGATGCCGGTGGTCCTCCTTGCTGATGTCCGCAGCGTTGGAGTTCAGGGAGACGGCCGGACCTATGGCCACCCGATCGTGCTGCGTCCGGTGTCTTCCGAAGACGCCATGACTGCGGACTGGTCGCGCTTGCCGTATGACCTGCTTGCCCGTATCTCCAACAGGATCACCAATGAGGTGGACGGCGTTAACCGCGTGGTACTGGACGTCACCAGCAAGCCACCGGGAACCATCGAGTGGGAATAGCATTGTGAGTGGCCGGCTTCCTCTGGGAGGCCGGCCACTGTGCTTGAACCGGACTACGTCATCCGGGATAGGTTCTTTGCCCCAAGAAATGCTGCCAGCTGTGAAATGACGGCGAATTTCAGGTTGGAACAGCGTTGCGGAGCGGGCTGACCGAGGATTCCCGCTACCCTCGAAAGTATGCCGGTATGGTCCAAGGCGTCTAAAGCTAGTACAGAAAAGAAGGCAGAAGTCGTGTCAGTAGGTCTAGGCCAGGAAGAGGGCTCCGAAGAGCTCCGTAAATGGCTGTCTGGTCTCAAACCCGTCACCGGGGCAGATACGATGCTGCGCTTCGTCAAGACGCCTGAAGGCGCGATCGATCTCAGCAATGCGCACCCTTCCGGGTTGGCGCAATTGCTCGCCGGCCGCAGAACACGGCTGTCCACGCTCATCAGGGATCGCCAACAGTACTTGGTGGCGGCCAGGGCGGCCCGCAACATCCGGTCCAAGATCTTCGAGCTCAGCAATGACCGCGGCATCGAGGCCGGGTACTTGTCCGCCGGGACCGTGGTGTGGACCTCGGCTGTTGGTGGCAAGCCGCAGCGCGTCTCCGCGCCCGTGATGCTCACGTCCATCGTTCTTACGGTCAGGCCGGGCGAAGACGACTTCGAACTTCAGCTCACTGAACAAGCACGCATGAACCCCGCGTTGGTGCGTCACCTGAAAACAGTCCATGGCATCGTCTTCGACGTCAACGCTGTGGCACGCATGGCGTACAACACGGCCCGATTGGATCCCCAACCGGTTCTGGATCGGTTGTCCACGCTCATCCAGCCGATCCACGGTGCTGAGGTGGAGTTCAACCTGCTGGTCACTACTCTGGCTGACCTTTCGGGCAATCTGGATGATCCGTGGATCAACATGAACAACCCTACTGTTGCAGCCCTATCGACTGCAGCCAATGGCGGCGACATTGAGCCGGAGCCCATTAAAGCGGGCAGGTTCCCCAGCTTGGATCTTCGGGATCCGGCCGACGAACTTCTCTTGCTCGACGCCGATACGGACCAGCAGTACGTGGTGGACGCCGTTCGCGCGGGAGACTCCCTGGTTGTCTCCACTCCTCCTGGAAGTGGGCAGACGCAGACGGCAATTAACGGCATAGGTGCCTTGGTCAGCGAAGGCAAGTCGGTGTTGGTGGTAGGAGACAGGCAAGCCAGCCTCGCGGGTCTCTCCGCCCACCTTGAATCGCTGGGTCTCGAGTCGATGCTGTTCAAGCCTGGTAACGGGACCACTCCGCAACAACTCAAGGGCCAGTTGGTCAGGGCAATCATGCGCAATGAGAAAGCGCTTGAACCACAGCTTGGCAACCTTCACCAGACGCTGATTGGCCACCGACATGCCCTGATGGATCATGTTGCCTCGCTGCACAACGTCCGTGAGCGCTGGGGTTGCTCGCCCTATCAGGCAATGCAATCACTCGCCGAGCTGACGTCCATCCACCCGGCCCCCTCCACTACTGTGCGCTTGAAGCGAAGCGTCTTGGACAACATCAAGGACCGTGAAGAGCTCGCGGGACGCCTTCGTCGCGCTGCCGAACTTGGTAGCTTCAGCCGGGCCTCCACTTCCAGCCCTTGGTATGGCGCCCGTTTGGTCACCCGCAAGGAGACCGAGGAAGCACAGCAGCTCGCCCGCTTGGCCGAGGAGAAGCTCCCCATCCTGCGGGATCGCATGAAGCAGGTTTCCGATCACGCCGAGATTCGCCTGGGCGAAACCTTTGCCGAGTGGGGTGCGCAGCTTGAACTGCTGATCGCCGTCCGCGAGAGCCTGGATAAGTTCACTCCGGACATCTTCGACCGGCCTGTGCACGACCTCATCTCTGCCACCGCCAGCTCCGCCTGGCGCCGTGAGCGAAACCTTGAAATGCCCTCAATGCAGCGGTCCCGCCTGCGGAGGGTGGCCAAGGAGTATGTGCGTCCCGGTGTGCACATCGCCGACCTCCACAGCTCCCTGGTCCTTGTCCAGGAACAGCGGGCCCTGTGGGCAGGGTACGCAACAACCCAGCGACACCCGGCGGTGCCATCCGGCCTTGCCGACCTCGGAGCCCTCTACCGCGAGCTCGACATCGAGCTGCGCCGTCTTGGCGAGGCGCTCAAGCACACGTCCGATGGCGGTTCGTTGCACGAGGCACCGTATCTGCAACTGATGGAACGCCTCGAGCGACTCGTTGCTGACACGGCCACCTTGGAAACCCTTCCTGAGCGAACACTCCTCATCGAGGAAATGCGGGAGCACGGGCTCGGCGAACTGCTGGCGGACCTTGCTGCCCGTGAAGTCCCGGCATCATCCGTAGCGGCCGAACTGGACCTTGCCTGGTGGCAGTCCGCTTTGGAAGCCATGATCAGTGGTGACGATTACCTCGCCATGTCCGACGGTGATTCGTTGCGGCGCCTCGAAGCGGAATACCGTTTGGCCGACCAGGCACACATCGCCAGCGGCGCCGCCCGCCTTCGTTGGCAGCTGGCCCAAAAGTGGCGTCAGGGTCTTCTTGAGCATCCACGGCAGGCGGAGTTGCTCCGTGCCCTGTTGAAGGACGGCCGGGTGACGCTGCCAGCCTTGAGCGCCCAAGCGCCGGATCTTGTACCGTTGTTGGTTCCCGTGTGGTCCGTCAGCCCTTATTTGCTCACGGGCGTTCTCCCGGCCGAGCAAAAGTTTGATGCCGTGGTGATCATCGACGCCGAGTCAACCTCTCTGCAGGCGGTTCTTCCCGCGATCGCCCGAGCCCGTCAGGTAGTTGCCTTCGGTGACGCGAAAATCGCGAATGCGCGTACCTTCAGCGTGGCCGTGGAACCTCCGGTTGCCGGGGTTGCCAGCCATGAGAACGTGGACAGTGCTTTCAAGGCGCTTGCCCGGGTCCTGCCCACCTGGCAATTGAACTGGGTCTACCGCGCGGTGGATGAGGACTTGATCCTCCAGTTGAGCAAGAACTACTACGACGGCGGTCTGCGACGCCTGCCGGACGGCAATTCGGTTACCGGCCTGGACCGATCCATCCACGTGGAGTACATACCCGACGGCACTGGGTTGCCCGGAGCGGATCACGAGGGCGTTGAGTCCGTCACTGCAGAAGTGAACCGCGTGGTGGACCTTGTCTTCGAACACGCCAGGCTCCGGCCCCGTACTTCCTTGGCAGTGGTGACCGCAAGCTTGCGCCATGCTGCCAGGATCGGCGAGGCCATCAGGCTCCAATTGCCTAACCACCCTCTCTTGTCCAGTTTCTTCGGAGCAGGCCCCGAGTCCTTCCGCGTGGTGGACCTTGAGCGCGCCCAGGGGCTGGTGCGTGACCACGTGATCTTCTCGCTGGGCTATGGCCGCACTCCGCACGGTCGTGCGCTCCATTCCTTTGGCCCGTTGTCCACCGAAGGCGGGCGAAACCGCTTTGCTCTGGCAATGACCCGGGCTCGACGCTCAATGCACGTCCTGACGTGCTTCCGGCCCGAGGATCTCGACCTTGATCGCCTGGCTCATGGTGCGGTGGACTTCTATGAACTGCTGGACCGGGAACTTTCCGGTAATAGTAACCTCGGAACACCTGCCTCCCGCGCTGTTGCCAGTGAGCAGGCGCTGGGTGAGGATCCGTTGGTGGCCGATCTTGGCGAACGCCTGCGTGCACGTGGAGCCCGAGTCTGGCATCTGTACGATGGCGTGCTGGACATTGCGGCGGCGGCGGACCCCGTCCACACCATTGGCCGTGAGGGTGCGGAAATCCCCACCCCTGTCGCCATCGAATCGGATGGCACTGAACGGTACCGGCGGATGAGCGTCCGTGAACGGAGCCGGTTGCGGCCGCAATTGCTGGAGCGTATGGGTTGGCGCTACATGTCGCTTTGGACCATCGAAGTATTCACGGATCCTTCGTCCTGCGCGGATCGGATTGGTTCGTACCTGGGGCTTGAGAACCACATCGCCCAGTCGGCATCGGCCCACCATGGCTTCCTGCATTCGGATGGTGAACAATTGAATCCGGGCAAGGAGCAGCCACCGGTGGACCCGGTTGGCGCCGGCCACGCAGTCGAGGAAGCTCAGGCCGCTGTCCGTGAGGAACATGGCGTTGCCGAGACCAACGGCTATGCGGAGAACGGGAAAGAAGCACCACTGATGGATCAGGAAAAAGATACAGAAGACCGCGCCACGCAGGACTCCGGTGAGCCGGTCAACAATGCCAATGAAGAAGCGGCGGATACCAAGGCAACTGCAGCGAAGACAGGTTCCAGCGGGATTCTTCCTACAGAGGCGGCTGAAGATGATCCCCGGCGTTGGGGCGATGACTCCGGCTACGACCATGAGCAGTGGCTGAAGGAACAGAAGCCCCCGCACTGGGGCTGAGCCCCACATGCCAGCAGAGCCGGGCACTAAGGGCTGACCAAAACAAAGAAGAGCTTGCCTTGCGTTGATGCGCCGGCAAGCTTTTCTGCTTGTTGGGGATCGGCTGCCACCACTACCAAGCCGTCGGTGTCACCCGTCCCCAGCCATTCACCGGGCTTGCCGCCTTGGGCTGATGTCCAGAGAACGGGCACCGGGCCTGCAAGAACCTGGCTTTGCCGGGCCTCGTCATAGGAGCCAGCCGCCGTGAGGACCACCGTTACGAGCTGGCCGGGGGAGAGGAGTTGGATGGATGAGGGATCAGCCATCCTCAGGGGGACCGCTGCCGAGCCGGCAGGTGCGCCCGTCAGGAGTCCAGGACCCAGCAGGCTAGCCTCTGTAGGTATCTGCCCTCTGCGGAGGGGGGATGCAAGCTGACGGCCAACAAGGGTGCCGACACTATCCACCGATCCGGTAATTGCGAGATCGGATGGCACTCCAACGCTGGTGAAATCAGATTCTGTGAGGCTGCTACCTGACGGCAGGTCGCGGGCTGCTACGACGATGCTCACACGCTGCTCTGACGCAGGAGTAAGTTGCTGGACTGCGATGCCGGCAGCCACGCACAGCAGGAGCGCAACTGCCAAGCGGCGGTTACGTGAAATCCAAGAGCCAAATCCAACCCGCTGCCACCGCTGACCAACATGATCTCTTGGACGAGTTCGGCTGAACCGTGATGTGTTTCCGGCTCGGGAACGGGGTGGTCGGGCAGGAAAGCGGTTCAGCGGCGGCAAATCACCGGCGGCTGCTGCTGAACGCTGGGCGCGGGCGAGGAGGGCTGTGCGGGACGTAGATGGCATCCTGCCACGTTAGCCAGCGTCCCCGGGCCGCAGACAGCGGTCCGTTGCCCTATGTGGAAAACCTCTTAGCTGGCTGCAGCTGCGGTTGCCGGGGCTGCAGAAGGAGCAGCCGGGGCGGCCGGTGAAGCTGGTGCGGCCGAAACCGTGCTGCCCTTGGCATCGTGGGAATCAGTCCGGTAGAACCCGGAGCCCTTGAAGACGACGCCGACGCTGTTGAACTTCTTCCGTAGCGCGCCCTTGCACTCGGGGCACTCCGTCAAGGAGCTGTCAGAAAAGGACTGGACGATGTCAAAGGCATGGTCACAGTCTTTGCAGGCGTATGCGTATGTGGGCACTGAGTTCCTCCTTCAGGACAAAGTTCAGGTCCTGTGCAACACCGGCGGAGAAATTCCGCCTTAGCAGTCGCAGGGCCTGAGTGCTAATTCTATCATCGGTCGCTGTGCGGTGTACCAGCAGGTGTGCCGGACCTCACTTGCTGGGCCAGGAGCGGTCAGTCGGGCATCGCTTCGTCGGGCATCGCTCAGTCGGACATCGCTCCGTGGTGGAGCTGGACGACACCCGACGGGGTCAGCACCTGACGCACGGGGCGATCAAACGCCTCGGCGGGAATCGAGCCTGAAGGTAACAAATCGTCGTCGTACACCACTGCGATGGTGGCTGGCCGCTGACCGGCCGCATCGAGGCCTTGGAGAAGCCGGTCGTAGTAGCCGCCGCCCTGGCCAATGCGGTTTCCGTCCCGGTCCACTGCGGTGGCTGGCATGAAGATGCCGGCAGCTTTGGCAACCACCGAGCTTTCCAGGCGTTCACCCTCCGGTTCGTCTATAGGCGCATAGGCGGACCTCACAAAGGCCGTGGAAGGTGTCCAATACACCCAACTCAGCAACCGGCCAGGCTCGCAAACAGGCAACAGCACTTGATGCCCGGCCTCATGCAGGGATTGGATGAGGGGGATGGTGGGCGGCTCGAATGCCACACCGAGGTACACGGCGAAGGTGGCAGCGCCACCAGAGGAGGCCTCCGCTGCCCAGGCTGTGCCGTGCCGTGCAAGTGACTCGCCCGCGGCTGCTATGTGCTCCGGAGTGAGTGTCCGCCTGTGCAGCCGCCGACTGCTGCGGATGTCTTCCTTCGATGCCATCTGTGTCCGATCTGAGGTTCTCCCTGCTTGCCGAAGAGCAGGGGCTATCCGCTCCCAAGACGAAATGTGCGTCCCGGCGCGGCGAGGGGTTTAGCCGTTGATGTGTTCCTTCCGTTACATTAGTCCGGTGACTCTAGAAAACAACGCTGTCCGTAAGGCCGTCATCCCCGCAGCGGGCCTTGGCACCCGGTTCCTTCCCGCCACCAAGGCGATGCCGAAGGAAATGCTGCCCGTGGTGGACAAGCCCGCCATCCAGTATGTCGTCGAAGAAGCTGTCAAAGTGGGCTTGCACGACGTCCTGATGATCACCGGGCGCAGCAAGCGCGCACTGGAAGACCATTTTGACCGGGTGCCGGCCCTGGAGGCCACTCTGGCTGAAAAGGGCGACACCGCCAAGCTTGAGGCCATTCAATCCGCCACCAACCTTGGCGACATTCACTACGTCCGTCAGGGCGACCCGAACGGACTCGGCCACGCAGTCCTTCGTGCAAAGCAGCACGTCGGCTACGAGCCCTTTGCCGTCCTGCTGGGCGATGACCTGATCGATGCCCGCGAGGACCTGCTGAGCGAAATGATCGCGGTTCAGCAGAAGACCGGCGGTTCCGTGGTGGCCCTCATTGAGGTGGAGCCTTCCAAGATCAGCGCTTATGGTTGCGCTGACGTTGAGGACAACGGCGAGGACGGCTACGTACGCATCAAGCAGCTCGTCGAGAAACCTTCTCCGGAAGAAGCCCCGTCCAACCTTGCGGTGATCGGACGCTACGTCCTCCACCCGGCTGTGTTCGATGTTCTGGAGAAAACGGCACCCGGGCGCGGTGGAGAGATCCAGCTGACAGACGCCCTCGAGGTTCTCGCTGCTGGTGAGGGCGAAGGCTATGGCGTCTACGGGGTTGTCTTCCGCGGCCGTCGCTATGACACCGGTGACAAGCTCAGCTACCTCAAGGCCTGCATCGAGCTTGCCTGCGAACGCGAAGACCTGGGTCCTGAGCTTCGCGAGTGGCTGCCCAACTTCACCGCCGCTCTTCCCAAATAAACAAATTCATGATGTACGGCTCTGCGATCTGGCCGGTGACGCTGGAAAGCGGAGACCTGGTGCTTCGGCCTATCCGTTACCGCGACAAGCGGGAATGGTCCGAAGTCCGTTCGCGGAACAGCGAGTGGCTCGCGCCATGGGAGGCGTCCAACCCGGCACCGGGTGGGCGCCTTCCCAGCTACCGCCAAATGGTGGGTTCCTTAAATGAACAAGCCCGTCAGTCCACCGCTTTGCCGTTCCTCATTGTTGAGCGGGCAGACGGCTTTGCTGAGGCAAGAATCGTCGGACAACTGACGGTTTCATCCATCGTTTGGGGCTCAGCCATGATGGCCACCCTCGGATATTGGGTTGATAAGGACCGTGCAGGGCACGGCATTGCTCCAACAGCGGTTGCGATGGCCACGGACCATTGTTTCAAAGTGCTGGGACTGCACCGTATGGAAATCAACATCCGGCCCGAGAACGCAGCGAGTCTGAGGGTGGTGGAGAAACTTGGATTCCGAGACGAGGGTTATAGGGAGCGCTACCTGCACATCAACGGCGAATGGGCTGACCACCGCTCTTTTGCACTGACCTCCGAGGAAGTTCCAGAGGGGCTCCTGCGCCGGTGGCTCCGAGGATAAATGGGCAGGTCATCGGCCTTTTTGCCCGTATCTCCAATCATTTGCGGACTCGCCGACGACACACCGGCCGCAATGCCGCCGCACCCGTCGATTTGCTTCTACGGTTTTGAATGTGGACTTCCCTCTCAGCAGCTCAGTGATACTCGTGGTCACTGTTGCGCTGTGGATGGTCTGGGTGGCGCCCTACGTTCTGCGGAACAGGCGGCAACAAGTCCAAACGGCCGCTGTTCCAGCAGAGGCTTTTGATGACGAACCAGACGAAACGCAGGCAGGGGTGGTACTGACTTTGGCACCTCAGCAGGAGAAACCGATGGAGACCATGCACAGCAAAGCACCGGCGTCGCCCCAGGAATCCCGCGCGGCCGAGCCCTCCCTCGGGAAGAAACCCACCACTCCGTTCACTATCCGCTATGCCCGGCTGACGCTGGCCCTGGCGGGCCTTGCCCTGCTGGTTACAGCTGCGGTTTCCGGAGTCCTAAGAATTCTTGGGATCGGTTCTGTCTGGTTGCCGCTGGTGTCGCTTATCGGTGCGGTGCTCGCCGTCGTAACGTTGCGGAAGCTAGCCCTGCGGGACCTTCGAGAACGCCGGGCCCGCCGTGCTGCCCAGGCCTCGCCCATCCCGACACCGGCACGCTACCTGCCGAAGGAACCGGCATCGGAGTCGAAGGAAACCACGGTTTTCGACGCCGAAGCCACCAGCCGCGAGGCTGCTCGCCTATCCGCAGTGGAACTGCGGCAGGCAGCGCTGGCCGTTGCTATCGCCGCGGGAGACAAATCTGCTGAGGATACCGCCAAGGATTCGAAGGGTGACTCCTGGCAGCCAGTCGAGGTCCCGAAGCCCACCTACGTGGCTGCTGCCAAAGCACCGCGTCCAGCTCCAGAGCCCTTGGATCTGCCCGAAGCGCCAAAACCCGTGGGCAAGCCTGTCCTGAAGCAGAATGTTGAACAAGCTGAGGTTGCGGCCGCTGCAGTAGCATCCGCCAAGGGTCACAGTGCCCTGAGCAACTTGGATGATGTCCTGCAGCGTCGCCGCGCCTAATCACACATGACTACGCTGTGCGTTGCGGGTGGCACGGGCCAGGTAGGTCGTGAGGTTGTCCGACTCGCCGTTTCAGCGGGGCACCAGGTTTCGGTCCTGAGCCGCAATGTGCCGCCTGTCGGCTCAGCGAAGCACCACGAAGGCGCCACGTACTTTGCCGGCGACGTCACCTCCGGGGATGGCGTGGCAGCTGCAGTGTCGGGTGCCGACGTCGTTATTGATTGCCTTGAAGGGCAGTTCGGTAAAGCCCAAAAGCAGTTCGCCGACGGCGGCGGCAGGCTTCTCGCTGCAGCGCATCGGGCTGGTGTCCGCAAGGCTGTGGCTCTGTCCATCATCAACTGTGATTTGAGCTCTTTTTCCTACTACGCCTCGAAAGCCGCCAAGGAACGGAAATACGCGGAGTCGCCATTGAAGACCGTGGTGGTCCGGGCAACGCAGTTCCACGGTTTGGCGGCAAGGATTTTCGCGACCGGTGCAAAGGTAAGGCTTATTCCCACGTTCAAAGCCGCCAGATTCCAGTCGATCGCGCCGGCAGATGTTGCAGCGGCTTTGCTTGAGGCAGCTGTGGGGGAATCGCGGGATGAATTGCGGGCGGAGCATCATGTGGTGACAATTGCGGGTCCGGAAACCCTGACTATGCGGGAGATGGCAGAGTCCTGGAAGTCGGTACAGGGCACGAGGGGCAAGATTATTGAGCTGCCTTTGCCCGGCCCGATGGGCGACTTCCTTCGCGCTGGCCACAACCTGACTTCAGAGCAGCCGTATGGCAGGGAGACATTCGTGTCGTGGTTGGAAAAGCACACGGAAAGTTTGTAGCCTAAGGACACTGGCCGGGCAGTTGGGGTTGGTTCAGGGGCTATAGCTCAGTTGGTAGAGCGCTTCGTTCGCATCGAAGAGGTCAGGAGTTCGAATCTCCTTAGCTCCACATTTGCAACGTAGACGGGCACCCGTTTACTGGAGCCTTCATGGCGTTGGGAGACGGCACGCATAAACTGCCAGTGGCTGCTCCTATCCGCAAAGCCATAGGGAAGGACGACGGTGACGCCGTTGAAGTTCACCTCACTCAGCGCCTGAACTGACCGGATCATCCCATTTCCACCCCGTCTATCTGCCACTAGGGGCAGTTCAGCGCGCCGCTGAGGGGCTGCCCGGCCCAGAAGTTCGTGGAGTTGGGAACCTTGTAGTAGCCACGGATCTGGTATGTCCAGATACCGGACAAGTCCCCTATGCTCTGGATGCCCGAACTGTAGGAACGTCCGGAGCTCTTGCTCATGTCGCCGGTGAACTGCACGACGCCATCCGGGTCGATGACCTTGAGCTCGTGGTAGTTGGCGAACGGAACAGCCGGGAAGCTGCCGACACTGATTTTGGCTTGGGCGAACCAGAGGAAGGAATCGCAGCTCTTGGTCACGGCCACGGTGTTTGCTGCTGGTGCCGGAATACGTGCGGCAGTAAGCGCCATTGCGCCGGCATCGGTGTCGTTGAATTGCGCGTGCGCGGGTGGAACCCGGGCACCCATCAAGAGGAGTACCGCGGCCAGGATGATGGCCGGTACTTGCCAGATGATGCCCTTGCCCTGCATGCGTGTGGTCCTCGTTCCCGTAGCGTGGTGTTCTCTCCCTCCAAAAGTTTGCCCGGGCGATCTCAGGAATGGCCTCGGTGAACACTCAAGGTCTGCTCAAGAATGAAAGTACCCCCGATGCCGGTTCAACGAGGCGTGGGCTGCCCGGATGACGTTTGACCGTGACGCCAAGCAGCGGTCGGCTGTCTGTTGCAGGGCAGGGAGTGCTTGGGTGGCGTCGTCGAAGTGGCTTTCCCGGATCATCGATTCGATGGCCCGGCGTTGGTGCTCTGTTTCAATAGCACCGACCATGGCCGAGCTGATCTTCAGGCTGAGCAAGGCTGTCGTGGTCTCGGACTCGTCATGTTCCTCAAATGCGTGGACGATTCTTTCCACCCGCTGCGGGAGCATCGGGAGGTACTTCGCCAAAAACCTCAGGGCGGGTTTCGGGTCACCAAGTTCATCGGCGAGGGATTGGATTCGGCTCACATCCCATTCGCTGGCGGCGGGCTTACGCGGTGGCTTCATCCCCGGCCCCTGACGTGTTTATGACGTGACTGGGGTTCAGCGTGTCGTTAGCTGCAGTTGCGGTGGCCGCTGCGGACTGCTTCACAGCGGCGGTCGTGGTGGCCTGCGTAAATTTCGCGGCGGAACGCCGACCGTGAACGGTTGGAGTGGAGATGGTGCTCAGTGCGCTCATGCCGGGCGTTCCTTTCATGGACCGGGGACCGGCCTGAAGGGCAAACGGGCCGGCCCCCGGGGACTTTGGTGGAACCTCTGGGGCTCCTGCTGTTGCTGCGTCTGGCTGACAAGAACTACTGTGCCGGGCCCGGATCAAGAACAAATCCTGTGTTCAGTCAACAATTCCTCAGGAAAACCTCAAGACTCCGGCGGTGGGGCGCGTGCAAGTAGGCTGTACCCGTGAGTCAACCAGTGGACGAGGGTCCGTTCTTTCACGGCACAAAAGCCCATCTTCGGGAAGGTGATCTCCTGAGGCCAGGCTTCAGGTCGAACTACAGGCCTGAGGTGGTGATGAACCATATTTACTTCACCGCTCTTCGGGACGGTGCGGGTTTGGCTGCCGAGCTGGCTGCCGGTGACGGGGAGCCGCACGTCTATGCCGTTGAACCCACAGGAGCGTTCGAGGACGACCCGAACGTGACCGACAAGAAATTCCCGGGCAACCCCACCCGATCATTCCGCAGCAGCGCCCCTCTCAAAGTCATTGGTGAAGTGACCGACTGGACTCGCCTGGCTCCCCAAGCGCTGCAAGACTGGCGGGAACGACTGGCGGCAATCGCTGCGGATGACCGCGGCGAAATCATCAACTAACGGTGCCGCGCGATCCAGCGCTCAGGGTAAGTAGTGGACCCTCCGGGAGCAGCAAAAGACGAGTACCAACTACTCGTGTGCCCACTTGGCGGTTCGTCTTTACTGGACCCAGCGGATCCCCGCAACGGCCAGTGACCCCCCTCGTTGGCCGGGGCTGCCCAAGGATCCGCGGCAGGGGCCGGACGGCATCACCCAGAAGTGCTGTCCGGCCCTGCGCAAAGAGCCCTGCCATTGTTTTCAGGGACCCGGCATGTATATCGTTAACTATCGTTAAGTATCGTTCGCGACATACCGAGGTGAGCCTGATGCACAATTCATTCCCTGCAAACGGATTTATGGGAAACAACCTGGACGGCATGTGGCAGGCCGTGGAGGAGTTCCGCTCACGCTTCGAGAAGCGTTCAGGTACCCGGGCTGGGCGGGGCGAGCTGAGGACAGCCATTCTGGCCCTCCTCGCTGAGCGCCCAATGCACGGTTATCAGATCATCCGTGAAATCGAAGAGCGGAGCGGGGGAAGCTGGAAGCCAAGCGCCGGCTCCGTTTATCCGACCCTTCAGTTGCTGGCAGACGAGGGTTTCGTCAGCACTGAGGAATCAAATGGCCGCAAGATCTACTCCCTCACCGAGGCCGGCCGCGAGGACGTCGCAAGTGCCGAAACAGCAGCGCCTTGGGAGTCCGCTGGTAACCCTCCCGGTTTCGGCGCACTGCCCAGGGCTGGGGTTGAGCTTGCTCAGGCGGCGGCCCAGGTGGGTCGCACGGGAACGCCGAAGCAGGTGCAGGAAGCTGTGACGGTGCTGGAAGACGCACGCCGTCGGCTGTACTCGATTCTCGCCCAGGACTGAAGGGGTGACGTCGGTTCGACGCGATCGGATGGATCCCTTGGCCGGTGAGGCCCGAGCCCGATATCGTCGAATCCTGCGCTTTGCCGCATGGCATTTGCTGGTCACTTGGTGGTTTGAGCTGTTCCTGCCTCGAGTCGGGCTGCGCCGACTGACTGAACGCAACCGGGCGCAAAGGATGCGGCGCTTCGCGCAACGCTTCCATAGCCTGGCTGTGGAGCTTGGCGGCCTGATGATCAAGGTGGGCCAGTTCATGTCCTCCAGGCTCGATGTACTCCCGCCGGAGATCACTGCCGAACTGGAGGGCCTTCAGGACGAAGTCCCGCCGGTCCCCTTCCCGGCCATTCGCGCGCTTGCTGAGGCCGAACTGGGTGCGCCTTTGGAAGCAGTGTTCGCTTCGATCGAGGAAACGCCGATCGCAGCCGCGTCACTCGGGCAGGCCCACCGGGCGAAATTGCTCCCCGGCAACGCTGAAGACACGGGTCTCAGCAGCGTGGTTTTCAAAGTGCAGAGACCGGGCATCCATACCATCGTGGACGTTGATCTCGCTGCCCTAAGGAGAGTGGGTGGCTGGCTTAGCCGCATTCGTATCGTCTCAAACCGTGCTGATGTGCCCGCCCTCATCAAGGAGTTCGCCCAGACCAGTCTCGAGGAAATCGACTACCTCAATGAGGCAGCAAATTCAGAGCGCTTTGCTGCTGACTTCGTTGACGACGCCCGGGTAACGGTGCCGGGGGTGGTCTGGGAACGGACCACCCGCCGCGTGCTCACGTTGGAAGATGTCACAGCCATCAAGATCACGGATGCGGAGTCGCTGCGCATGGCGGGGATCGACCCTGCCTCGGTTGCCCCTGTTTTCGCTTCAGTGATGTTTGACCAGTTGTTCACCAACGGCTTCTTCCACGCCGACCCGCACCCCGGCAATATCTTTGTCACACCCAATGCCGGATCAGCGGCACATCCATGGAAACTGACGTTCATTGATTTCGGGATGATGGGTGAGGTTCCTGCGAAGACCAGGAGCGGACTGCGTAAACTCCTGATCGCGGCTGCCTCACGGGATGGAAGGGGCCTCGTGGCCGCTATCAGTGACGTTGGCGTCTTGATGCCCACGGCTGATACTGCCGAGTTGGAGCGCGCTATGACGCAGCTGTTCGCCCGTTTTGGCGGGATGGGTTTCGCTGAACTTCGCGATGTGGATCCGCGGGAATTCCGTGATTTTGGTGCGGAGTTCGGCAATGTGATCAGGTCACTTCCGTTTCAGTTGCCGGAGAATTTCCTGCTCATCATCCGGGCAATGTCGCTGACGTCAGGGGTGTGCAGTTCGTTGGACGCCCGTTTCAATCTGTGGGATTCGGTGGAACCGTATGCGGCACAATTGCTGCGCGATGAGCGCGGGAATCTCGTCAACGACGTCGCTGCACAGGCGTTCGACGCCGCCGCGGTCGCCTTGCGCCTGCCGAAAAGGCTCGACGGGTTGGTCACCAAACTAGAGGACGGCTCACTGCAGGTGTCCAACCTCCGCCTGGAACGACAAATGGGCCGCATCATCGTCTTGCTAAAGCGAGCAGTGGGTGCGCTGATCTTCGGAGCGATGCTGATAGCTGGATCCGTGATTCGGGCCGACGACTTAGTGCTCGGCAACCTGCTGATGATCGGCTCGGTGGTTCCGCTGCTCTACGGTTTGTGGTCCGGCCGGGTTCGTCTGTGAGCCAACTTCGTCGTCGTAGAATGAGCCTGTGACTGAGACCCCCGCCCCACGCCCCGAGGCCTCCGGCAACATGTCCGGCCCCATCCTGGTGGGGGTGATGCCCGGGCAACATGCCATCGTCGTGGAGCAGGCAGCACAGGTGGCCGCCAGCGCAGGTGTTCCACTGGTCTGCGCCTACGCGGATGCCACGGTGTATCCCGTGGACGGAACAACTGGCGGGCCGGCTGCCCCGATTGATCCGGATGGGGTTGCCGGAGCCCAAGGAATTCCGGAATCACTGAAGGCGACCATTGCCCACCAGCTGGCCGGCCGGGACGTCGAGTGGTCAATCGTGCCGCTCGCGGGGGAGCCCGCGCGTGCTTTGGCGCGCGAGGCCGGGGATATCGGCGCCTCGATGATCGTGGTGGGTACGCGGGAGCATAAGCTGACGGCTGCACTGAAAGAGCTGACGTCGGGTTCCGTGGCCCGGCATCTGTTCCATCGCCAAGACTTGCCAGTGCTCGTTGTTCCCGTGAACCCCAGGGTCCCGGACGACGATGACGACGACTGAGGCAACAAAACCACTCCACCTCCAGTGGGACTTCATCGGCATAGTGGCAGCCGGCGGGGTGTTCGGAGCGCTCGCCCGGTACGGCCTTGGGCTGGTGATACCGGCGCCGAATGCTTGGCCGCTTCCCATCCTGGTCATTAATCTTTCCGGCGCGTTGGCGCTGGGCGCCTTACTTGAAGGGCTCTCCCGCAGAGGGCCCGACGTCGGTCACCGCCGGGTTCTGCGGCTCGCCTTGGGAACCGGGTTCCTAGGGGCTTACACCACCTACAGCACCCTCGCTTTGGACGCAGTTCACTTGTTTACTGCGGGTGAGGCACCTGGAGCTGCCGGATACCTGGTTGCGAGCCTGCTCGGTGGAGCCGCGGCCACTACTATGGGCATATGGTTGGGTGCTTGGCACCATCGGCGTGCAACCGAACGCCAACAGTGACGGTGGTACTTCTTGCGCTCGCGGGCGGAATCGGCGCAGCTATCAGGTTCATGGTTGACGGTTTCATCAGGCAGCGCCTCAAGACGGCCCTCCCGTGGGGAACCATTCTGATCAATGTCTCAGGTTCCTTGGCGCTCGGGTTCCTTGCCGGACTGCTGTTGCGGGGCCAAGCACCTGAGTCACTGTTCTTAATCGTGGGAACAGGCTTCCTGGGTGGATACACCACGTTCAGTACGGCAAGCCTGGAGACCATCCGGCTGATCCAAAGTGGCAGGACGGGTTTGGCGCTCGTTAACGGCTTGGGATCCATGGCGGCAAGCGTTCTTGCTGCAGCGGCAGGAGTGGGGATCAGCCTGTTGCTCGCTTGAGCGGTTTATGGCTTGAGCAGTGGCGAAGCTCACCCACAAAAGTGTCATGGCCCGGCTGTAGGATCGAGCCATGGCTAAGAAGACTTTCAATGAGCTGTTGTCCGCCCAGGTCGCCAATGAGTTTGCGGCCTCCCAGCAATACATCGCAGTAGCTGTGTATTTTGATGGCGAAGACTTGCCGCAGCTGGCCCGTCACTTCTATCGCCAGTCCCTCGAGGAGCGCAACCACGCCATGATGATGGTCCAATACATGCTGGACCGCAACGTGCACGTGGAGATCCCGGGTATCGCCCCGGTGCGCAACAACTTCAGCAACGCCAAGGAGCCCATCGCCCTCGCCTTGGAGCAGGAAAAGGAAGTCACCCGGAGCATTGAGGAGATGTTCCGCGTTGCCCGTGCAGAGGGCGATGCTTTGGGTGAGCAGTTCATGCTGTGGTTCCTCAAGGAACAGGTCGAGGAAGTTGCCTCAATGACCACGTTGCTGAACATCACGGAGCGTGCCGAGAACCTCTTCGACATCGAGAACTACGTTGCGCGCGAAACCGTAGGCGACGGCGGACACGACACCAGCGCGCCATCGGCCGCCGGTGGCGTCATCTAATAACCCGCCTCGGGCAAATACCTCAAGGGGCCGCTGGATGCTTAGCTTCCGGCGGCCTCTTCGCTTTCCATGATTTCGTCCGGACGGGAACGGCTCAACAAGGACAAACGGCTGGCGATGCGCGCAAGGTCAACCGGCAGGGCGGTGCCGCTTGGCTCAACGTCCCAGTCGAGAGGTCCATCGCCTACCAGGAACAGCGTGATGTCCTGGTCGTAAAGGACATCCACCACGTTGCTGAAGCGCTGCCATGCTGGCGCGGACGCAGCATCATCCGCCGGCGAGGGAACGTCGTCGATGACCCATGTCCTGAATGTTTCAGCCAAGGCGAGAAAGTCCGACGTCGAGGTCAATCCACCGCACAGTTCCTCAAATCCAACCCACAGGAGGTCCGGATCGGAGTTCTTGACCACGATCGGTTGGGTGGTGGGGGTCAAAACGCGGCTTCGCGAGGGCGCTGGCCGGAACAGGCCCAGACGACCCAGTTGTCGGGGTGTGCCAGGGGAAATAATGCGGCCTGAGCGGAACGCACCAATACCGGTACCGGGGTCGGTTCCAGCAACCGGATAGCGACGAAAATCCGAGGCGCCACTGATTTCCACGGTATCCATCATCTCCTTGATCGCCTCGATAGTGGGCAGGAAATGGTCATGCCATAGCGGATTAGGCAGCAAGTCGTCCGGGGCGTAGTTGGACGTCACCACAAGGGGAACCCGACGCTGCGCCGCGGTCCGGAGCAAGCGGGAAATGAACATGCCGTCGCCGATGTCGTGGACGTGGAACTCGTCAAAGAACAGCACCTCAACGCCGTCCAGCAGCGCGTCCACTGAGTGCTGGATTGCTGGTCCATTGCCGGACTCCAGGCCATACGTGCCGCTATGAAGCTTTCGAAAGAAATCGTGGAAGTGAACACGCCGTTTAGGCACCTCAAGACGTCCGTAGAAGCTGTCCATCAGCCACGTTTTGCCGCGGCCAACAGGTCCGTGGAGGTAAAGACTTCGAGGCGGCTTCCCGGGAAGCGCCCGACGGCGGCGGGTCATCTGGGCGCCAAAGGCGGCCAACCGCTCGGCCGCTTGCCGCTGGCTTGATTCGAGCTCAAAACCCGACCGTGCGGCGTCGTGCGCCATGCCCTCAGCCAGAGCCCTCATGACGTCCGGCGAAGTGCGCGGACCAGGCCTCAACGGCGGCGTCACAACCAGCCTTTGCGTTTGAAAATGACATACATGAGCAATGCGGCGCCGAACATGAGCCCAACTGCCAGAGGATAGCCGAAGTCCCAATGCAGCTCAGGCATATGGTCGAAGTTCATTCCGTAGACGCCCGCCACGAAGGATGGAGCGAAGAGGATAGCTGCCCAAGAGGAGATCTTCTTCACCTGCTCGTTTTGCGCGGCGCTGGCCTCGTTCTGGCGGTTGGCGGTCAGCGTTCCGTCAAGGGTGAGGGCGTTCTGAAGAAGGTCCCGGAATGAGTTGGCCCTGGAGATCACGCGTTGGACGTGGTCCTCGACGTCCCGGAGCGAGCGCTGCAGCTCGATGTCCACGCCGTACTTTTCGAAGCCCTTCTCCAGCAGCACCATCATGTCCGGAAGGGGATGAATGGCACGCTGGAACTGGATCACTTCGCGGGCGAGCTCATAGATACGGCGTGAAACGGCGCTGTCACCGCTGAAGAGCTGATCTTCAATTTCATCGATGTCATTTTCCAAGCCCGCAACTACCGGAGCGTAATCGTCCACCACTTGGTCCAGGAGGGCGTAAAGGACTGCCTCGGGGCCGTGGCGGAGGAGGTCAGGGCGCTCCTCAAGCCTCTTCCGCACACGGGCCACGCCACCGGTTTCGGCATGCCGGATGGTCACCACAAAGTTCGGTCCCGTGAAGACGTGGAGCTCGCCGAACTCCACCGTTTCGGTTTCGTCCAGGTAGCGGGCCGGCCGCAATACCGTGAACAGGTTGTGGTCGTAGCGCTCAAGTTTGGGTCGCTGGTGCGCAGAGACGGCGTCTTCCACGGCGAGTTCGTGGAGCCCGAACTCTTGGGCGACGGCGGCCATCTCCTCTTGCGTGGGACGGTACAGGCCAATCCAAGCCATGCCGCCATGCTCCGCCAACGTCTCAAAGGTCTGTTCGAGGGTGTGCGGGGTGGCAGTGCGGACGCCGTCCACATATACGGCGTTGTCGATAATGGTCACTGGTTGAACGCTACTGCATGGCTCCGATGATGGCGCCCGCGATGGTCATCGCCACGATGTCGTGACCGGAGTCTATGACGGTTACTGCCGTGGGGCGGCCTGCGAAGCCGTTATGGATGACATGGCCGCCGGCACGGAACACCAAGGCAAGGATCAGTGCGAAGAAACCACCGGCAAGGAAGGTGTTGAGGTCCAGGGCGCTGATAAGGATAGCGAGGAGAATGCTGGTCACGGCCGCTGCCACCATCATGGGAACCCAAATGCCTGCGCCGCCCTCAATATTTTTGAGGTCCTCTTCTGTTTTGCCGATTGCCTGCATCCACTTCCGACCAAGTACAGCCGGCATGTACCAGACGAAGCCGATCACCATGCTTGAAACGAAGGCCAGAAGTACGGCGAGCCAGTTGATCTGGGAGATGTGTGAGAGCCAATCCATGCCTAAAAGCCTAGTGCGTTCAAGCCTCTGAGCTTGCGCTCCGGCCTTCTTGCCTGGACCGTGTTGGTATTGCAGCCATTCTCCCGATGAGTGGCTCAGTGCGGTATGGGATATGGGTGTGCAGGGCAAGCACTGTTTCGGTCCTGATGACTCCCTTGGTACGAAGCACGGAGCGCAAAGCCGACTGCAGGTTGTGTGTATCCGTTGCCACCACACGGCACCACAGATCGCCGCGGCCGGAGATTTCATGGACCTCCAATACTTGGGGGATCAGGCGCAAGGCGCCGATGACGCCGTCGAGTTCCCGGTGGGTCACTTCGATCGTGACGAAGGCGACGACGTCGTACCCCACCTTTTCAAGGTCAACTTCCCGCCCAGCGGCCTGCAGCACACCGGAACGAAGAAGGCGTTTGACCCTGCTTTGGGCAGTATTGCGCGCTATGCCCAATTCATCGCTTAACTCGGCGATCTGGACGCGTGGGTCCTTGATCAGTTCCAGAAGGATCTTCAGGTCCAAGGGGTCAAGGGTGTTCAAACGGTCACTCCAGCTCACTTCGCTCATACTACTTTGACTGTTTTGCTCAATTCTTGCATTCTGATAGTCCTCAAAGATCAGTGCTACTGCATTCTATTGCCATCACTACATAGCTGGGGTGCGATTCTCACAAGGAAAAGAACAGTCCGGCCACCGAGTCCGAAGGCATGGAAAATGACTGTCTTGAGCGAACTCCGTATGCGTCCGGCTACCGCCGAACGCTGGGGATGGGATGCCTCCACCACTGCCAGGTTGGTCCTGGCCGGGGTTGTAATTTTTACGCTGCTGGTCGGCGCCAACCTGGCCACGCCTTTGTACCCCTTGCTGCAAGCCAGGATCGGCATGTCTTCGCTGGGAGTGACGGTTGCCTTCTCCAGCTACGTCCTCGCACTCGTAGCGGTTCTCATGGTGGCCGGCCATTGGTCGGACCACATCGGGCGGAGGGCAGCGCTGGTGCTCGCTGTCCTCGTCGGCTTGGTGGGAGGCATCATCTTCGCGAATGCGGACACTCTCCTCACGTTGTCCCTGGGCCGGGTCCTGCAAAGCGTGGCGGTTGGACTCGCAACGGGAGCCAGTTCAGCTGCACTGCGCGAACTGCTGCCCCAGCGGCCCGACTGGGCGTCCCGCTTTACGCTGCTTTCCTCTGCCGGCGGCGTGGCCGCAGGCCCTGCAATCGGTGGTCTCTTATCGCTCCTGCCCGACCCCACACGCACTCCGTACTACGTGCACTCCGCGGTATTGATGGCTGCCCTCGTTCCTTTGTGGCTGCTGAAGGCCAGGCCGGCCATTGCGCCGGCGGAAGGGCCGAAGCCACTCAAGGTCCTTGCCCCACGGAAGCCGTCCATTTCCCATGATGCCCGCGGAGCATTCTGGATGGCTGCGACTACCGGGTTCCTGAGCTTCGCGGTGTTCGGCTTCTGCCTGTCCTTGGCGCCCGGGTATTTCGCCAGTGTTGTCCACGCCTATTCCATGCCGCTGATCGGACTGCTTGCCGGCGTCACTTTGGGCGCTTCAGCCCTGAGCCAACTGCTGGGTACCCGCGGACGCTTCGTTGTCCCCGTGGCACTCGCCGTGCTGGGAGTCTCGGTTGTTCTGGTGGGAGCCGCCGCGGCGTGGTCCAGCCCTTGGCTGCTGGTGGCTGCCAGCATCAGCGCTGGAGTGGGACAAGGGATTGCCTTCCGGCAGGTGTTCAACGAGGTGGCCGGGAAAGTGGAAGCCGCCCGCCACGCCCAAGTCATCAGCACCGTCTACGTCATCACGTATCTGGGGAGTGCTGTTCCGGTGATTGGGCTGGGACTGGCTGTCTCGGCGCTCGGCCTGCAGGCCGCCGTCGTGGGTTTCACTGCTTTGTGCGGCTTGGCTGCCTTGACGCTTGCGGCTGTGTCATTTCGCAGCGCGTTGCGTTCCTGATCAGTTGCGTTGCTCCTGATCAGCTGCGTCTATTCGGGCAGCGGTCCGCGGTTGCCGGGAATGTGCTGGAACACCATAGTGGTTTCCGTGTGACCTACCACGGGATCGGTGGCGAGGTTGTCCAGGAGCCAGTTGCGGAGGTCGTCAGTATTGGCGACGGCAATGTGCAGCAGGTAGTCCACTGAACCGGTGGTGTGGAAAGTGGAAATGACGGCCGGGAGTTTGGGGACCCGCGCCGTGAAGCGGTCAATCTGGTCACGGTCATGGGCGCGGAGACGAACAGCAATGAGGGCCTGAACGGAACGGCCGATAGCCGGCAGGCTCAAGACCGCTTCGAATCCTTCAATGATTCCGCGTTCGGAGAGCGCCCTGGTGCGCATCAGGGCAGTGGAGGGGGCGATTCCTACAAGTTCGGCCAACTGCTTGTTGGAGATCCGTGCGTCGTCCACCAACGCGGCGAGGATTCGTTCGTCGATCGCGTCGAGCGGCTCTGCGCTGCCCGTGCTTGACCGAACATTCTTCGTGGGGTTGCTCACGGATCCTCCTGAAATTGCCTTTTGTCCATCCTAATCCGTGAATTCTTCAGGTGACTATCGTTCGGCGGGGCGACTGCGCTTCCGTCGCCGATCCAGCCGTTGGAGAGGCTCACTGAGCAGCATTACCAGCAGCGGCCAGTTCCCTGCGCCCGGAATGATCATCGCCAGAACGAGCGCCAACAGGAAAAGGCCGGAAGCGATGCCACTGGCTCGAATCCCTGACACCGCATCAGCGTCATCCATGGTGTGGAGATCCGGGTGGGACCGCAAATAGGCGCGGGCCAGAAGGAGCATGAGGCTGGTGGCGAAGAGGGTTCCGATGTAGATGAGGGGCTGCGCCCAGTCAGGCTGCATCTGGGTGGACAGTGATGTGGCCACGGGCATCACCACAATGGTGAACATCCATGCCACCGTCAGCCACAACAAGCCCGAGTCCACGCGCTTGACGCTGCGGAACAGCTTGTGGTGGTGCACCCAAAAAACTGCAATCAGGATAAAGCTCAGGACAAAGCCGAGCAGGGCGTACTGTTCTTCCGCCAACCACTCAGCCGTGGTGCCGTCGTGGTCCGCCAGTTCACCCACACTCTCCATGAGGGGCAAGATCAACAACGTCAAAGCAATCGCCACCACGGCATCCGTAAACGCCTGTAAACGCTCCGGCGACGACAGCTCCCGGCTTTTCGTGACCTGTGTCATGCCTCCGATTGTAGGGGCAGCCAGGCTGAAATCAGGGGGAACTTAGCCGCGGGCGGTGCACTATCAAGGTGACTGCCGCCGTCGTACATGACAGTGCGATGACGCTCAACGCCAAAGCCGGCCACCCCAACGCCTGAAAGGCAAGCCCGCCGGCCCAACCGATGACGCTGGAACCCAGGTAGTAGGACAGGTTGTACAGGGACGCTGCCTGCGCTCGGCCCGTGGTGGCGATAGCTCCCGTCCACCCTGAACCAACGCTATGGGCGGCGAAGAAGCCGCCAGTGAAGATCACCAGACCGGCAAGGGTGGCTACGAGGTTCTCCACCAACGTCATTGCCAAACCTGCCGACATGATGGCGATCCCTGCCACCAGGACGTTCCGCCGGCCGAACCTGGTGGTCATCCCCGCGGCCCATCGTGAGCTGATGGTCCCGGATAGGTACGCAAGGAAAATAAGGCTGACTACGGTGGCGGGAAGTCCAAAAGGTTCGGCATGCAGTCGGAATCCGAGGTAGTTGTAAACGGCAACAAAGCCACCCATGAGCAGGAAAGCCTGCAAGTACAGCGACAGCAGCTTTGGATCGCTCGAGTGCCGGCCGAGGGTTCGGAGGGCTCCGCGAAAGCCCAGTGGCGGGGCCGGGCTGAACCGGCGTTGCTTCGGAACAAGGACCAGGAACAAGACGGCTGAAACTGTGGCCAGTAGGGAAACAGCCAGAGCCGCGGCGCGCCACCCCCAAAGTTCTCCAACAGGTCCGGCCACCAAACGCCCGGCCAAACCACCCAAGGTGGTTCCGGCAACGTAGGTTCCAGCAGCAAGGGCCGTATGGATCTTGGTTACTTCCTCATTGAGGTAGGCGATGGCAATCGCGGGGATTCCGCCCAGAGCCATGCCCTCCAAGGTTCGGAGCCCCAACAGCAAGGGCACGGTGGGTGCCAGAGGCACCAGCAACCCCAACACGGTGGCGACGGCGATGCCGATGGCCATGGCGCGGACACGGCCAATTCTGTCGGCCACAAAGGACCACGGCAGCACAGTGATTGCCAAGCCCACAGTGGCTAGGGAAATGCTCAAGGCCGCTTCGGCCGCCGTGATCCGGAGGTCCGCGGCCATGAGTGGAAGTACGGCCTGTGTGGAGTACAACTGCGCGAAGGTCGCAACCCCGGCAAGCGCCAAAGCGGCCAGGACGCGACTATAGCCGCGGGAACCTTTGACGTGTCCGTCCCAGGAGTCGGTGCTGGGCTTGGAAGTTGCTTTGCTCACCGAGCCAGATTAGGGCTGAGCAAACTTCATGTTCCAATGCATAGGTCCCTTACGATTGATGCAGTAGTGCATGAATTGGATCTTGCCAATAATGGAGCCATATGGAGCCCGATCACCAGCAACTCGTCCAACTGCTCCCTCTGCTGCCTGTCTTGGCGGAACTTGGCCGCACGGAACACATGACCGAAACGGCCGAGATCCTCGGCGTTCCACAGTCGACAGTGAGTAGGGCCGTGGCACGGGCCAGCGCCATAGTGGGGATGGACCTGCTGATCCGCGAGGGTCGCGGCATTCGCCTGACACCGGCGGCGAGGACGCTGCTGCCCTACATCGAAGCAGCGCTGGAGGATTTCCAAGCCGGGCTGGACAGGGTGCGGCACGAATCGGACGTTGTGAGGGGCAGGATCGGGGTTTCGTTTCAACACACCTTCGGTGAAGCCACCCTCCCGCTGCTCATCAGCGCCTTCCGCGCCCACCACCCGCACACAGTGTTCGAACTTTGGCAGGGTCCCCGCGACGATTGCCTGAAGCAGTTGGCTCATGGGGACATGGATTTCGCGTTGACGGCACCCATCGCGCCGGAGGGGCGGGGCATTCATGCTCTGCCGTTGTACCGCGAGCCATTGCGCGCAGTGCTGCACTACCGGCACCCCCTGGCCGGAAGGTCCAGCGTCCGCCTCTCCGAACTCCGGCACGAACCGTACATCACCCTCCCGGAGGGTGTGGGTCTTCGGGCGTTGGGCGAAGCGCTCCTGCGCGAAGCCGGATTCCGGCCGAGGATCGCTTTTGAAGTCCAGGAGTCCACCTCTGCCCGTGGACTGGTCTCGGCCGGGCTCGGCTTTAGCATCCTCCCGCCAGCAGGACCCGGTTCAGGGACAGGCCAATTCCTTCCCGAGGCCGAACTTGGGCTCGTTGAAGTGGCTATCGAATCGGACCTGGCGTTCCGGCAGATCGGTATCGCCTGGAGGGAGCGGAGTTTCGAACCGGACGCGATCAGGTTGTTCCGGGAACTGGTGGTCACCGAGGGCGGGGACTTGCTCGCCGAACTCGTCAGAGCCCGTTCAGGAACTCCCTGACCACATCCTTCGCGGATCCTTCCCTGGCCTGCTGCCAGCCCGTCCCTGCCCACAGGTTGAGGCGGTGGGGATCACCTGCCGCGGATGATGCAGCCCGGACGGGGCTGGTGAGGTGGTGGATGGCCGGATAACCCTCCGGCGCGTCCTGATGGTCACGGACGAATTCATTGACCAGCGAACGTGCCCAGCGCCCCGTGAATGCCCGGGTCATTGCTGTCTCCGTGAAGGCAGGGTCACCGAAGGCGTCCTTGTGCGGCTTCCGTGCGCCGCTCTCTTCAGTGCGAACCAAGGCGGTACCCACCTGCGCGGCAATTGCGCCCGCCGCCAGCACTTCGCGCAGCGTGGCGTTATTCATGATGGCCCCGGCAGCGACGAGTGGAAGTCCGACGGCGGCACGCACCTGGGCCACCAGCTCCGCCGTCGTACGGGGTGCTTGCCCGCGCCGGCCAGGCAGGAAGGCTGCCGTGTGTCCGCCCGCGGAGCTGTGCTGCACTGCGATGGCATCGGGGCCCTCCTCTGCAGCCGCAAGGGCTTCGTCCACACTGGTAACACTGGAAATGACCCGGCTGCCTGCTTTCTGCAGGGCCTTGACCACCGGCTTTCCCGGGAGGCCGAAAGCGAAACTCACAAACTCCACGGGGTCGGCCAGCAGGGCATCGATCTTGTCCTGCCAGGCGTCGTCGTCATCGAGCCGGAGGGGAGGTAGCGTCACGCCGTAACGGGCCGCCTCGGGTTCCAGTTCCGCCCGGTACGCCTCAAGGTCCGCCCGTGCTTCAGGACCGGGCGGGAGCTGGCCTGGGTCCGGTACGAACACGTTCATGCCAAACGGAATATTAAGTTCCCGCGTGGCGGCAATTTCAGCCGCCATGGCTTCGGGGCTCTTGTAGCCGGCAGCAATGAAACCCAGTCCACCGCCCTCATGAACTGCTTTCACCAACTCCGGCGTGGACGTTCCCCCGGCCATGGGAGCTGCAACAAACGGTGTACCAAACAGGGATTCAGGCATGTGCGGTTTCTCCTCCGGACGCTCCAAGCTAGTCTTTCACGGTGAACAATCCTGACTCTGCCCAGCATTCCCACGCCGCCCCGGAAGCCGTGAGCGGCACCGTCATTGGGCTCGACATCGGCGGCACGAAAACCCGCGGCGTGCGGTTCCTCAACGGATCGCCGGTCCGGGATGAGAGCGCAGGCAGCTCCAATGTCCAAAACGTTAGCCGGGAAGTAGCCGCAGCGAACCTCGCTGAGTTGTTCGGGAAAATCGGTGGTGGCCACATTGACCAGGTATATGCCGGTGCAGGGGGGATCGATACGGACGAAGACGCCCAGGCGCTCGCCGACCTCATCGCACCGCACGCCCCAGGTGCGCGTATCACCGTTGTTCACGATTCGCGCCTGTTGCTGGCGGCCGGGGGAGCGAGCACGGGCGTCGCGGTCATTGCCGGGACAGGCTCGGCCGCATGGGGAAAGAACGACGCGGGCGAGGAAGCCCGGGCGGGCGGCTGGGGCTATCTCCTGGGCGACGAAGGAAGCGGGTACTGGCTGGGGCGCGAGGCAGTCCGGCACAGCCTGCGCCGGATGAACCAAGGCCTGGAGCCTGATCAGCTCAGCCGTGCACTGTTGGATTCCGTTGGCGTTGAGGAACCCGGCAAGTTGATCGCGCTGTTCCACTCCCCGGACACCGGCCGCCGCTACTGGGCGCAGCAGGCCCGGCTGGTAGTGGAAGCCGCCGACGCCGGTGACGAAACGAGTCAGGCACTAGTGGAGCAAGCGGGCCGTGACTTGGCTGAACTCGCCGAACAGGCCGTCCGCCAACTGGGCATTGACGGTCCGGTGATCCTGGGCAGCGGACTAGGCATGAATGTCCCGCGGCTCCAGGAAGCGTTCAAGGCCAAGCTGGCCCGAAACGGCATTACTGATGTGCGCATTCTTCAGCAGGACCCCGTGTTCGGCGTCCCGCGACTCGTAGCGGAGCAGCGGGACTAACCGTACAAAAAAACTTAGCCGCGGGTTCGTGGCCGCAGTTTAACGCCCGGCAGCGGCGGGGCGGGAATGCGGCCAGCCTCCGGTCCTGCATCAGGACCATGCCCGGGGACGAAGCCGAAGCGTGAGCTGGCGGCAGCGTCGTCGTCGAGCAATCCTTCGGCTTCCCACTCCTCACGGGCCTTTTCCACTTCCTCATGCGTCCTGCCCACGAAGTTCCACCACATGAGCAGGTCTTCGCCGAACGGTTCGCCGCCGAGGAGCATGAAGCGGGTGTCCGGTTGCGCTTGGACGGCAAGGCTGGACCTGCCGGCCCCCAAGTAGGCCAGAGGGCCAGCCTCGATGTCCTGGCCATCGATCACGACGTGGCCATCCAGGACCAGTACGGCGTGCTCGAAGTCGGGCCGCAGCGGCAGTTCAAGGGACCCGGTACCGGTGATATCGGCTCCGACAATCGGGCTGAACATCGTGGCGGGGGAGCGCTGCCCAGCGAATTCGCCCACCATCACGGTGGCCGTAAAGCCTTCGCCCACCGCCACCGGCAGGTCCCTCACCTGTTCAAATGACGGCGCACGGTGCCGATGCTCCTCCGGAAGGGCAACCCATAGCTGGAGTCCTCGGGACATCGGAATTTCTGCCACCAGCGGACTGGACCCTTTTTCGGTAGTGGCCGGAAGGACGGAGAACTCTGAATGGGAGATGCCATGGCCAGCGGTCATGATGTTCAACTCGCCTGGCCGGACCACTACATCGCTGCCCACGCTGTCGCGGTGCCGCACGGCACCTTCCATGGGCCAGGTGACCGTTTGAAGTCCGCAATGGGGGTGGGGGAGTACGCTCATGGCCACCCGGTCGGGCCCGAAGCTGTCCAGGAAACACCAGGCGCCCACAGTTGGCAGTCCCCGCTGGGGCAAGGTCCTCATGACGTTCATGGCGCGCACGCCTCCCAGCGGAACCTCGCGCTCGGGCCACAGCTGAACGCAGGGACCTTGACCTTCCGGCGCCGCGGGGCAGACTTCCTGTGCGGGGGAAGTATCTAGATTGGTCATGTGATCATCGCCTGTGCATAAATGTTGGAAATTGAGCTAATCTGTTCCACGTGAACAACGCCCTCCTGAGCTACCACGACGCCGTCCTTTACCGTTCGGGTGAACCGTATCGCATCCTCGCCGGGGCCATCCACTACTTCCGTGTCCACCCGGACCTGTGGCAGGACCGGCTGCGTCGACTTAAGGCGATGGGCGCTAACACGGTGGACACGTACGTCGCTTGGAACTTCCACCAGCCTAAGCGCGAGGAGGCGCCGGACTTCAGTGGTTGGCGGGATTTGGGCCGCTTCATTGACCTCGCGGCTGAGGAGGGGCTGGACGTCATTGTTCGCCCTGGCCCGTATATCTGTGCAGAGTGGGACAACGGCGGCTTCCCTGCCTGGCTGACAGGCATTCCCGGTATCGGTCTGCGCTGCATGGACCCGGTGTTCACAGCTGAGATCGAGGAGTGGTTCGATCACCTGGTCCCGATCATCGCCTCACGGCAGGCATCCGCGGGCGGTCCGGTGGTGGCCGTTCAGATTGAAAACGAATACGGCAGCTACGGCGATGATCACGAGTACATCCGCTGGAACCGACGCGTCCTGGAAGAGCGCGGCATCACCGAGCTCCTGTTCACGGCCGACGGCGGCACGGACTATTTCCTCGACGGCGGATCCATCGAGGGAACATGGGCGACGGCAACGCTGGGCAGCCGGGGCGACGAAGCAGTAGCTACATGGCAGCGACGCCGGCCCGGCGAGCCGTTCTTCAACGTTGAGTTCTGGGGCGGCTGGTTCGACCACTGGGGCGAACACCATCACCGCCGGGACGCTAAAGACGCCGTGTTGGAAGCACGCAAGATGCTCGATCTTGGTGGCTCACTCTGCGTCTACATGGCCCACGGCGGAACTAACTTCGGCCTCACTTCCGGCAGCAATCACGATGGCACCATGCTGCAGCCGACGGTTACCAGCTACGACTCAGACGCGCCCATCGCCGAGAACGGTGCCCTGACGCCCAAATTCCATGCCTTCCGCAAGGAGTTCTACCGGGCCCAGGGCATTGAGGATCTGCCCGAACTCCCTGTGGAGTTGCTAGCTGAGGCACCGGTACTTCCGGCGCAGTCCCTGCCTTTGACCGCGGGTCCGGACCTGCTTGAGCTTGTGCGGAATGCCGGCAAACCTGTCAGCAGCGTCAGGCCGCTCAGCTTCGAGCAGCTGGGAGTCGACGCCGGCATGGTCCTCTACACCGCCGAAGCCATCCTTCCCGGCCGTCCCGGTGCTCCCTCGGAGAGCCGAGTAAAGATCACCGGCCTCAATGACCGTGCCTACGTGTGGGTGGATGGCACCTTTGCTGGTGTCCTGGACGACGTCAACGGCTCCGAGGGTTTGCCCGTCAGTGGCACAGGCACCCCCGCCAAGCTTGAGATTCTGGTCGAGAACCTCGGCCGCATCAACTACGGACCCCTGACGGGCCACGGGAAGGGAATTCTGGGCGGCGTGCTCGTCAACCAGCGCTACACCTTCCACTGGACGCAGACACCTGTTGCCCTCGCCGACTGGACGCAGGAAGACCTCGAGGGGTTGGCAGGCGTTGACTTCGAGGTGGGGCAACCGGCCGACACTTACATTGCCTTGCCCGACTCAGAGAAGGGCTTCGTCTGGCTCAATGGCTTCCTCGTGGGCAGGTACTGGGAGAAAGGTCCACAGGTGACGCTGTACGCACCCGCTCCTTTGCTTAAAACCGGCCGAAACAGCATCAAGGTGCTGGAACTGGGGAACCCAGGGACCGTCGTCGAACTTCGCGAAGCGCCTGACCTGGGTCCCGTAGAAGCGGGTCCGATCGCGGCGGCCCACCTTCCATAGAGTCCGGCCCGAGCATTTATGCTGACTCCATGACGCTGCAGTTCGATACCCGCCCAGCCGCTTACGCCGTGATAGTCCAGGAGGACAAGATCCTGCTGGCGTATTGGAAGCAGGACGGCAAGGAAGGATGGACGCTACCGGGCGGAGGCCTGGATCTGGCGGAACATCCGGTGGACGGCTGCAGGCGTGAAGTTTTCGAGGAAACCGGATATGAAGCGCGCATTGACCGCATGCTGGGTATCGACGTCGGCCATTGGCCTGCTGATGTCCGCCCCGACGGTTCGGTCAAGGATTTTCAGGCCCTCCGACTGGTCTACGAGGCAACGGTGGTGGGCGGAGAACTGACCCATGAGGTGGATGGGAGCACCACACACGCCGCGTGGATCCCCCTGAAGGACATCGGGAAACTCAACCGGGTGTCGTTGGTGGACACGGCACTGCGCCTGCACCGGGAGCGCCCGGCGGACGGAAAGCTGAGCTAAGCCAACCGGAAGTTTGGGCCATAAGGCCTAGCCAAAAGTGCCCGATGTTGACTACGCTGAACATCGTTGCCGGTTCCATTGAAGCCGGTCTGGATGCCGAGGAGGTGGATTTGATGGTTGCCACGATCTTGCGCGCCCCGCACTCAGTTGCGGCGCGCCGTCATCAGCCCACCATTCCTGTCCCGGCATCAGCCTGCCCGAACTAGGCGGCCGGGCCTCCTCAGAGGCATTACATTGAACACTTACGCTTCAAGCGACCCTTCTTTTAGTTCCACCAAGCAGCTTCCCACTCACCAATTTCACGCCACTCACCAATTTCACGGACCAGTGCAGTACGGCTTCACCGACAAAACCGCAGAGCTTTTCCGCGCCCACGGCGCCCCCGGGAACCAAGAAGCAGCCACCCCCGGCCGTGTAGTGCGGTTAGACCGGAACCGGGTGCTGGTCGCATCCGCCGAAAGTCTCCTGCATTTGCCCTATCCCACCCATGGTCTTGTTCCGGCCACCGGGGACTGGGTATGGCTCGGCCACAACAACGCCGGTGAGCCTGCCGTCGTCGAGGTCCTTCCTCGGCATTCCGCGCTGAGCCGTAAGCGGGCCTTTGAAGCCTCGTCCGAGGAACAGATACTGGGCAGCAACATCGACATTGTTGCAGTGGTGGTCCCCGTGGACCGTCCGCTGACCCATAACCGACTCGAACGGACGTTGGTGGCTGCCTGGGATTCCGGTGCCACACCGCTTGTGGTTATCACCAAAGCCGACCTCGCACACCTTGCCGACGAGGTCGTGGGAGAGGTCATCGTTCAGGCCGCAGGCGTTGACGTAGTTACCACCTCCGCGGAGCAGGGCGATGGCCTCGACGAATTGATGCAGCGCATTCCTGAAGGCGCCACCTTGGTTCTGCTGGGTCCTTCCGGTGCCGGGAAATCGACGCTTATCAACGCCCTTGCGGGGCGTGAGCTCCAGCAGACAGGCGAGGTCCGGGCCGGCGACGGCAAGGGCAAACACACCACCACCTCGCGCGAGTTGGTGCCTCTGGCCGGTGGCGCAGTGCTGATGGATACGCCGGGAGTCCGCGGGTTCGGGCTCTTCGATGCGGACGAGGGAATGGACGAAATGTTTGGCGATCTGGAGGAACTCTTCTCCCGGTGCCGCTTCACGGACTGCGCTCACCAAGCTGAACCAGGATGCGCAGTCCAAGAGGCGCTCGCGGAGGAAATCCTTGATCCCCGGCGCTGGGCCAGCTACCTGAAGCTGCAACGCGAACTGGCGGCCTTGGCCAGGAAACATGACGCGGCGGCCCGTCGTGCCTACCAGCGCGAATGGCACCAAAAGGTGATGTCAGCGGACCGAGGCCAGCGTGCAGCAGAACGATACAAGCACGATCAGGCCGAGGAACGGGCCGGGAAGGGCGGCAAGCGACGTAAACGCTGAACATTGCCGATTCATTACGGAACTCGTGGCGGCGCTGACATCGTCGGTGGTGCTGGCTACGCTGGGTGAAGATTGCTTTGCAGCCAAGTAATAAGAGTGCATATGATCATCTGGCTCTACCGATGTTCTCTACCACAGATAGGTAAGCCCGGGTATGGCCGAAGCCATGATTGAGTTCAAGAGCGTCACCAAGAAATACCAGGGCGGGCAACCGGCGGTGGATGCCCTCACCATGTCCATCGACAAGGGCGCCATAACCGTGTTTGTTGGCCCTTCGGGCTGCGGTAAAACGACTTCCCTGCGCATGATCAACCGGATGGTGGAGCCCACCAGTGGAACCATCACTGTTGCAGGGGAAGATGTCTCGCAAGTTCCCGCGGCCAAGCTCCGCCGTTCCATGGGCTACGTCATGCAGTCTTCGGGCCTTCTTCCGCACCGTTCTGTTCTGGACAACATCGCCACCGTTCCACGGCTCAACGGCGTACCCAAGGCAGCGGCGCGGAAGCGCGCTGCGGAACTGCTCGACGTCGTCGGGCTGGCTTCCGTCCTCGGCAAGCGGTACCCGTCACAACTCTCGGGTGGTCAGCAGCAGCGCGTCGGAGTTGCCCGGGCGCTCGCTGCTGACCCGCCGGTCCTGCTGATGGACGAACCCTTCAGCGCAGTGGATCCGGTGGTCCGTGACGAACTGCAGCAGGAACTTTTGCGTCTGCAGCGGGAACTGGCCAAGACCATTGTGTTTGTTACGCACGACATCGATGAAGCCACTGTTCTTGGCGACAAAGTGGCTGTCTTCGCCGTCGGGGGCAAACTTGCGCAGTACGCGGCTCCGGAAGAGATCCTTCGGGCGCCTGCGAATGACTTCGTCGCCTCCTTCGTGGGACGCGACCGAGGCTTCCGCCACCTTGCCTTCAACGCCGCTGACGCTGTGACCTTGCACCCTGTCACCATGGTGAGTCCTTCCGACGGCCACCATGCGGGCCGCCAATCGGGGGAGTGGGCGCTGGTTGTCGACGACGATTCGAGGCCACTCGGGTGGTCTTCACCGCGGGATGGTGCCGGGTTGATCCCGGGAGGTTCGCTGTTCCGCAAGGGAGATACGCTGCGCCGCGCGCTGGATGCGGCGTTGTCGTCGCCGTCGGGCCTTGGCGTTGCGGTGGACGACGACGGCCGGGTGGCAGGAGTCCTGAAGGCGCCGGAAGTCCTTGCACTTATCGAAGAAGTCCGCCACCACAGGGAGGATGCCACCTGATGGAGTGGTTCCTTGCCAACAGTGGCATGGTCCTGGGGCTGGCCGGTCAGCACATGGTGCTCGCCATCATTCCCATGATCCTTGGCCTGCTGATTTCGGTCCCTTTGGCCCAGCTGGCCAGGCGCAACAGCACGCTCAGGTCAGTGGTGGCAACAGCTACCTCCTTGCTGTACACCATTCCCTCACTGGCCCTGTTCATCATTCTTCCCACCATCCTTGGCACGCGGATCCTGGATCCGCTGAACGTGGTGGTGGCCCTGACCATCTATGCAGTGGCACTGCTGGTCCGTGCCGCGATGGACGCTTTCGATTCCGTGGATGACGACCTTCGAAATGCTGCCGTTGCCATGGGTTTCAAACCCCTGGCCCGCTTCTTCCAAGTGGACCTTCCGTTGTCATTGCCTGTGCTCTTCGCAGGACTTCGAGTTGTGTCAGTCAGCAATATCTCCCTGGTGAGCGTTGCTGCCCTCCTGGGAGTAGGCAACCTTGGCGTCCTGTTTACTGACGGCCTGCAGCGTACGTTCATTACTGAAGTTGTGGTGGGCATCATCGCGATTCTGGTGCTGGCCCTGCTGATGGACGCAGTTCTGGTGGTCCTGGAGCGGCTCCTGACGCCATGGACCCGTGCGGCCGGTGGAAAGTCGTCGCGCCCGGACGCCAACACACTTCTCACCGAGCCCAAGGCCGGACCCGCAACGCCGCACGCGGCACTCCGCCCGGACCCCGGGGCATCGGCATGAACATCTTTGCTGAAACCATCGCCTGGCTGACGAACCCCAAGAACTGGACCGGAAGCGGTGGAATCCCCACCCGTTTGCTGGAGCACCTGCAGTACAGCGCACTGGTGCTCCTCATCGCCGCCGCCATTGCGGTGCCAATTGGTCTCTACATCGGGCACACCGGGCGCGGCCGCGTTGTCGCAGTCGCTGTCGCCGGAGCATTACGCGCCCTTCCGACACTCGGTTTGCTGGTCCTCTTCGCGTTGCTCGCCGGTAGTGGCTTGATGCCTCCCGTGTGGGCGCTGGTCATCCTTACGGTGCCGCCGCTGCTGGCCGGGACCTATGCCGGTATTTCCAGCGTTGATGCCACCGTTGTGGACGCTGCCCGGGCCATGGGCATGAGCGAACTTCAGATCCTCTTCCGGGTGGAAGTGCCCAACGGACTGCAGGTGATGTTCGGCGGCATCCGCACCGCGGTTCTGCAGGTCATCGCAACAGTCTCAGTGGTTGCCTATCTTCCCTTGGGTGGGCTTGGCCGATACTTGTTCGACGGCCTGGTTCTGCAGGATTTCCCCAGGATGCTCGGCGGCTCCCTGCTCATCGCGGGGTTGGCCATCGTAGTGGACCTGATCCTGGCCGGCCTGCAGAGGCTTGTCATCTCGCCCGGCCTGACCCTCGACTCAAGCGGCCGCCAGAAGGCAGCCGACGATCTCACAGCCGCGGTTCCTGCCGGGGCTGCCGTTCAAGGAGGTACACCATGAAAAACCCCGTCCCCATGACCCTTACGCGCCGTGGTCTCGGCGGCCTCGCCGCTGGACTGGGTGTGGCCCTCGCGTTGAGCGCTTGCGGCGGCAGCCCCTTGGCCACGCCTTCCACCGCGGCACCCAGCGGTTCCGCCGCGGGAGGTTCGCTGGTGGTTGGTTCGGCAGACTTCCCCGAGAGCCAGGTCATCGCAGAGATTTATGTTGGCGCCCTCAACGCAGCTGGTCTCACTGCCACGTCCAAGCCGAACATCGGCTCGCGCGAGATCTACTTCAAGGCCGTCCAGGACGGTTCCGTGGACCTCGTCCCGGATTACTCCGGCAATCTTCTCTCCTACGTGGACACGGAGGCCGCTGAGGTCTCTGCCGAGGACGTCTACAAAGCGCTCCCGGGCAAGCTTCCGGAAGGCCTGGCGGTCCTGGAGCCGGCGAAAGCCGAGTCGAAGGACGCCATGGTGGTCACCAAGGCCACGGCCGAGAAGTACCAGTTGAAGTCCATCGAGGACCTGGCCAAGGTCTGCAAGGACTTCACCATGGCTGCACCAGCCACGTTTGAAACCCGCGCCTACGGCTTCCCGGGGCTGAAGGCCAACTATGGTTGCGAGCTCAAGGGCCTGCAGCCCTTCAACGACGGCGGTGGCAACCTGACCCTCCAGGCTCTCTTGGAGGACAAGGTTCAGGTGGCGGACATCTACACCACCACGCCGTCCATCGCAGATAACGACCTCGTCGTCCTGGAAGATCCGAAGAACAACTTCAAGGCACAGCAGGTCCTGCCGTTGGTCAAGGAAGCCAAGATGACCGACAAGGCCAAGGAAGCGCTCAACAACGTCTCCAAGATCCTCACCACCGACGACCTGATCAACCTGAACCGCGCAGTCAGCGGCGACCAGAAGCAGTCACCCAAGGATGCCGCAGCCGCATGGCTGAAGGACAAGGGCATCGTCAAGTAATACCTGAACAAAACCGCGCACGACGGCGGTGACGGACCCGCGCGGGACCGTCACCGCCGTCGTTGTATGTGTGAGTCAAGTCTCAGCTGAACTCCATCACCCGTGTGGCATATTTGAGGGATGGCGAATTTCAAGCAGTCCACCAAGCTTCATAATGTCCTCTACGACATCCGTGGACCGATTCTTCAGGCCGCCCAGCAAATGGAAGCGGAGGGTCACCGGATCCTCAAACTGAACATCGGAAACCCGGCCCCTTTTGGTTTTGAAGCGCCTGACGCCATCTTGGTGGACATGATCCGCCACCTGCCCAACGCTCAGGGCTACAGTGATTCCCGTGGCATTTTCTCGGCCAGGACCGCCGTCTCGCAGTACTACCAGACGCGCGGCATCCAAAACATCCACGTTGACGACATCTACCTCGGCAACGGTGTCAGCGAGCTCATCACCATGTCCCTCATGGCACTCCTGGACGACGGTGACGAAGTGCTGATTCCCACGCCGGACTACCCGCTGTGGACGGCTTCCGTGGCGCTTGCCAGTGGCCGTCCCGTGCACTACCTCTGTGATGAGGAGTCCGGATGGCAGCCCGATCTTGAGGACATGGAATCCAAGATCACGCCGCGGACCAAGGGCATTGTGGTGATCAACCCCAATAACCCCACCGGTGCCGTCTACCCGGAGGAGACGCTCAAGAAGATCGTTGCGTTGGCAGAGAAGCATGGACTGGTTCTCTTCGCTGACGAGATCTACGAGAAAATCCTCTACGAAGATGCAGTTCACGTTAACCTCGCCGGGCTTACTGGTGATGACGTCCTGTGCCTGACGTTCAGTGGCCTGTCCAAGGCCTACCGCGTCTGCGGCTACCGCGCGGGCTGGATGGCGATTTCCGGGCCAAAGAAGGATGCCGCTGATTACCTTGAGGGCATCAACCTGCTGGCCAACATGCGCTTGTGTGCCAACGTGCCTGCACAGCACGCCATCCAAACCGCGCTCGGCGGCTACCAGAGCATCAACGATCTCATCCTTCCCGGTGGCCGGCTCCTGGAGCAGCGCAACAAGGCCTACGACCTCCTGAACGCCATCCCCGGCGTCAGCACCCAGCAGGCCCGGGGTGCCCTTTATCTGTTCCCGAAGCTGGACCCAGAGGTCTACCACATCAGGGACGACGAGAAGTTTGTCCTGGATCTGTTGAAAGAACAGAAAATCCTGGTGTCCCATGGGCGTGCGTTCAACTGGGTTCGTCCGGATCACTTCCGAATGGTTACCTTGCCCAACGTCAAGGACATCGAAGAAGCCATTGGTCGCATGGCGGACTTCCTGTCGAGGTACCCGGGCAACTAGCCTGAGGTCCATAGCCGCGCCACGGGGGCGCGGCCGGGCAGAAAGGCATGCCAATGGCTGCTGCAGTTGAGTTCGCCAAAAGTCCGGCCGAAGTACTGAGGGTGGGGTCGGGGTTTTCGCTGGCTGGCGTGGATCCCGAATCCACCCCGGGCTACACCGGTGTGAAAGCTGATGGCAAGGCGCTGCTGGCCGCCCAGGATGATCGACTTGCGGAACTGCAGGAAAAGCTCTTTGCCGAAGGGAAGTTCGGTAGCCATAAGCGGCTCCTGCTCATTCTTCAGGCCATGGATACTGCAGGCAAAGGCGGCATTGTCAGCCACGTTGTGGGAGCCATGGACCCGCAAGGTGTGCAGCTGACTGCTTTCAAGGCGCCGACGGACGAAGAAAAATCGCACGACTTCCTCTGGCGGATCGAAAAACAAGCCCCTGCCGCCGGAATGGTGGGTGTTTTTGATCGTTCACAGTATGAGGACGTCTTGATCCATCGCGTCCATGGCTGGGCTGACGCTGGCGAACTAGAGCGCCGGTACGCAGCGATCAACGACTTCGAGTCACGCCTGCACGAGCAGGGAACCACCATCGTCAAGGTGATGCTGAACATCAGCAAGGATGAGCAGAAAAAGCGTCTTATCGCCCGCTTGGACGATCCCAGTAAGCACTGGAAATACAGTCGTGGCGACCTCGCGGAACGTGCGTACTGGGATGACTACATGGACGCGTACAGCATTGCGTTCGAGAAAACGTCAACCGACATCGCACCTTGGCACGTGGTGCCCGCCAACAAGAAGTGGTACGCGCGCATCGCCGTCCAGCAACTGCTGTTGGATGCCCTGGGTGGTTTGCAATTGGATTGGCCCAAGGCTGACTTTGATGTCGCCGCTGAGCGTGCGCTCGTGGTGGAGTCCTAGGTTCTCCGATTCCGGCCGCCGGCTTGCTGCTGGCGTTGCTGGCTGTTGTGGGGGCTTTTGATGTCGTTAATTGTTGCGGGCGTTAGTTGTTGCCGGCCGGGGCTCCGCCGTCGCTGCTTGCATCACGGGCCGTGGCCAGACGCTTGCGTGCGCCCTCAAGCCAGTCCTCGCAGCGTTTGGCCAGTGCCTCGCCACGCTCCCAAAGCGCCAGCGATTCTTCCAAGCTGGCTCCGCCTGCCTCCAAGCGTCCTACGACGGCCACGAGTTGTTCGCGGGCTTCCTCATAGCTCAAGCTGTCCAGGGAATCCGGTGCCGTTGGATTGTTCTCAGTCATGGTGTCCTTTGATGTGGTGGTGACGGTGGTTTCAGCAGTCTTAGTGTTCGACGATTTGTCCGTGGCCGGCTGAGACAGCCCTGAAACGGCCCTCAGCTACGCGGATGCTTAGCGGCGTCCCGTCTGGTGCTTCCTCTGGGCTGCTCACCACGTGGTGCCCCGCCTGGTCCTCGCCGAGGAGCTGGACAACGGCATAACCGCGGTCCAGTGTTTTTTGTGGTGACAGGGCACGGACCTGCGCACGCAAGTGGTGGACTTGGTCCAACGCCCTGAGGACCGCGGTGCTGACCGCTGAATGGGTCCTGCGCTGCAAGCGGTGGATGTCTTCAGAGCGGGCGTCCACCATTGAAGCAGGAGTGGCCAATACGGGCCGGGATCTCAGCGCATGAAGCCGATCAGTCTCCCGGTCCACCATGCGGCTGATACTTCGGTGGAGATGGTCCCGGGCCTGCCGAACCATGGCCAATTCTTCGGCCACGTCCGGAACTATGCGCTTGGCCGCGTCAGTAGGCGTTGACGCACGTAGGTCCGCCACATCGTCCAGGATCGGACGGTCGGCTTCATGGCCGATCGCACTAACAATTGGGGTGGTCGCAGCAGACACGGCCCGAATGAGGTCTTCGCTGCTGAACGGTAAGAGATCCTCCAGCGCGCCGCCACCACGGGCGAGGACAATGACATCCACGTGCGGGTCGGCATCCAGTTTCTTGAGGGCCGCGATGATCTGCGAAACCGCGGTGTTGCCTTGGACAGCTACCTCGCGAACGTCAAACTCAACCGCTGGCCAGCGCAAGGCAGCATTGCGCATGACGTCCTTCTTGGCGTCGGAATCCCGACCGGTGATGAGGCCAATGCGGTGGGGGAGAAGTGGGAGCTTGCGCTTCCGGGAATCTGCGAACAGGCCCTCCGCTGCCAATGCTTGGCGCAGCCGTTCAATCCTTGCCAGCAGGTCGCCGAGCCCTACCGGACGAATGTCCTTAACCGACATGTTCAGGCGCCCGGTCTTGACCCAGAAGTCCGCCTTGACCAAGGCAACCACCCGGGAACCCCGTTCCAGGGGTATCTTCTGGCGGTCAAGCACCGTTGACCAGACCGATGCCGGTAGTGAAATTTCTGCGTCCACATCACGCAGTGTCAGAAAAGCATTACCACCCCGGCGGTTCAGTTCAATGACCTGACCCTCGATCCATGCAGCCGGGGCCCGCTCTATGTGTGCCTTGAGCTTGCGGGACAGCAATTGGAGGGGCCAGGGGTTGTCCGGGCTGGTTTCGGCGGCAGTCCCCGGCAGCGTGGATTCCGGTGTAGCTTCAGCGGACATGGGGAGTCCATGCCTTGTTCGGTCGCCGTGTTTGTTCCTGCATGGTCATAGTCCTCGCTCAGGGGTGCGGCTGTGGTTGCCAACCGGCCTTCCAACTCTATCCATAGCTTGGGCGACGCCTCGGACATTTTTTCTGCCATGTGGACAGACCTAGGATGGTGCCATAGCCCCCGAACCTGAGGATGACCTTGCGTACTTTTGTTTCAGCATTGGGAGTGATCCTCGCCTTACTTCTCACAGCTGTGGCCGTTCCAACGGCGTGGGTCGACCAGAACATCGTCAAAGAAGAGGGCTTCGTACGCATAGCAGGTGCATTGGGCAACGATCCGGAATTCCAAAACCGCCTGGCCACGGCCGCTGTTGGGACCTTCGAGTCCTCCGTGGATCTACCAGGACCTATTCAGTCCTTGGCGGCCGATGCACTCCGCAGCGCTGCATCGGGCATGCAGTCGTGGAGTGACTACCCTCAAGCGTGGGAAGAGACAGTACGCAACAGCCACAGGTTGAACTTCGGTGCAGCGAACCAAACTGAGGAGGCCGGCACCAGTACTGCCCTGGTCCTTGATATCAGTCCCTTGGTTCGGCTCATCCGTGATCACTTCGCCGAGGCTACCCGGATTCGGATTGATGTTCCTGCGGAAAGTTTAGTGTCCCTGGGGGAGCCCTCCCACCGCCAGCTGGTGGAGCGGGTGGCGGCATTCGCACCCCTGTGGTGGGTAGCCGCACTCGGTGCCCTGATATCCGTGCTATTGGCGCTTGTCGCCGCACGTCGGCGGTCCTTGGTATTGGTCTTCCTCGGACTGGGCGGCTTGGCACTCGCTGCTCTCTGGACGGCCGGCGCGGACATCGCCGGGGGAGTGGTTGGCAATCTGTCCAGCGCAAATGGCGTGGCTGAGCTGTTCAAGCAGGAGTTCCTCTCGGCAGCCAAGACAGGCTTCGGCGAATGGATCCTGATCGCAGCGGTGTCGTCCGGGGGAGTCTTTGTGGCCGGCGTCATAGCTTCCGTTGTGTCAGGGCGACGAGGGTCACGTTTGGCCCGCAGCTAAAGTCTGGCCCGGGAGCGTGGAGGCAAAGTCCGGCCCGGTAGCATGGAGGAATGACCAGCACAGCAGTTTCCATTCCTATGCCCACGGTGCCCCGCAGACGCCGTTCCCCGGAAGAGGTTCAGGCAGCGGCACCCGTCACGGGTCCCAAGAAGGTCCTGTTGGCGGCTCCGCGAGGTTATTGCGCCGGCGTGGACCGGGCTGTCATTGCTGTGGAGAAGGCCTTGGAGCACTACGGCCCTCCCGTTTATGTGCGCAAGCAGATCGTCCACAATGTGCATGTGGTCAGTTCCCTGGAGGAGCAAGGGGCAATCTTCGTCGAGGAAACCGACGAAGTGCCCGAAGGTGCACTGGTGATCTTCTCGGCACACGGAGTCTCTCCTGCCGTGGTCCAATCGGCTGAGGACCGTGGATTGCGCACCATCGACGCAACGTGCCCCCTGGTGACGAAGGTCCACAAGGAAGCTGTGCGTTTCGCCAAGGAAGACTACGACATCCTGCTCATCGGCCACGAAGGCCATGAGGAAGTCGAAGGAACTGCCGGTGAAGCCCCGGAGCATATCCAAATCATCAACGGACCCCACGAGGTAGACAAGGTCACCGTCCGTGATCCGGAGAAGACCATTTGGCTTTCGCAGACCACGCTCAGCGTGGACGAAACCATGGAAACTGTTCGGCTTCTCAAGGACCGGTTCCCCACGCTGCAGGATCCGCCCAGCGACGACATTTGCTACGCCACCACCAACCGTCAGGTGGCTATCAAGAAGATCGCCCCGCAGGCTGACCTCGTGATCGTTGTGGGTTCGGCCAACTCGTCCAATTCCGTGCGATTGGTTGAGGTAGCCCTCGAATATGGTGCCAAGAGCTCGTACCGAGTGGACTTCGCCAATGAAGTGGACGAGTCCTGGTTCGAGGGCGTTGCCACCGTGGGCGTGACCTCCGGCGCTTCTGTCCCTGAAGTGCTCGTCAAAGATGTTCTGCGGCTTCTGGCTGACTACGGCTACGGCGAGGTCCAGGAAGTGGTGACAGCAGAGGAAGACCTGCTTTTTTCGCTTCCAAAGGAACTGCGGGCCACCTTGAAGAAGGCCGGCGACGTGACACGTGCCCTTGGCGGCCGTGGAAACCGTCAGACCTCCTAGCTCTTTCTCCTTACAAAACTGGCCCGTCATGGTCGCCTTCCTACGGGAAAGCTTCCACGACGGGCCAGTTTCGTTAGGAGGGGTTACGTCCTAAGCGGCTGACTCCTGGTCTTCGCTGTCCTCATGGTCGCTGGTCGAGGCATGGTGCCCGAGGGTGTCGACGGCCAGCAGTTCCGGGGCTGCCAAGGCGCGGGGGACAGCCTCCACAGACATGGGAGCGGCAAGACCCGCATCGTCCATGGTGTTGAGCTTGCGCGCGGTCGGGAGTACCCGAGCCTCCAGCGTGCCCACCATGGCGTTGTAGCGATCCACGGATGTCTTCAGTGAGCTTCCCAACTTGCCGACGTTCTCGCCAAGTGTGCCCATGCGCTCGTACAGTTGCTTGGCGAGCTCGAACAGCTCGTGGGCGCTGTCCGTTAGGACGTCCTGTCGCCAGGTGAAGGCAACCGACTTGAGGACCGCCAGCAAAGTCCCGGGCGACGCGAGAACCACGTTCCTGGACAATGCGTGTTCCAGCAGGGCGGGATCAGCCTCAAGGGCTGACGCCAGAATGGATTCCGCCGGAAGGAAACAGATCACCAGCTCAGGCGAGTTCCCCGGAATGTCCCAGTATTTTTTGGCCGCCAAAGCGTCGATGTGGGCCTTGAGCGCCTTTGCATGCTGTGCCAGCAGGGTCTTGGAGTCTTGGTTGACGGTAGGTCCCACCGACTCGCCGAATGAGCCGTCTCCGTGGAGTTGTTCCTGCGCGGCGAGGTAGGAAGCCAGCGGTACCTTGGCATCCACCACCAGTTGCTTTCCACCGGGAAGCTGGACCACCAGGTCCGGCCGCAGGGTGTTGTCACTACGTCCGGAATGAACCTGCTCATGGAAATCCACGTGCCGGAGCATCCCGGAGGCCTCCACCACCCTGCGCAGCTGAACCTCGCCCCACTGGCCGCGGGCGCTATTGGAACGGAGAGCTGAGGCCAAAGCATGGGTTGACCGCAAGAGCTGTTCGTCGGACGAACGCGCGTCCTGAAGTTGCTGGGCGAGTTGCCCGTACTGCTCCACCCTGTCCCGTTCGAGGAGCGAAACCTGTTGCTGGACTGCCGTCAGCTTTTCCGCCACGGGAGCGAGCGCACGCAGGACGCTGCCGTCAGAATTCCTTGCTGCGTTCAGCTCACGGTTCTGTGTAAACAAGAGCCGCCGTTCGGCGTCGGCCGCTGCCAGCTGTGCCGTCACCTCCGAAAGCCGTGACGAAACGGCGTCGAAGTCTTCTTCCAGGCCAGCGCCCCGGCGTCGGAAGACAACATAGCCGGCCGCGAGGCCAACCGCAGCGCCAATCAGCAGCATGAGCAGGGCCAATACCAATCCAAATCCATCCATGTGGCAACCCTGTCACAGGGGTACGACAGTTTTAGCGAGGTTGCCGCCGGGGGCGTCGATTGGGGGAGGGAACAACCGCGGACGTGGTTCCAACGGGTAGAATCAATGCTCGTGGCTCTTACTATTGGCATCGTCGGACTGCCCAACGTCGGCAAATCAACTCTTTTCAACGCACTGACCCGTAATCAGGTGCTCGCGGCGAACTATCCGTTCGCAACGATTGAACCGAACGTGGGAGTGGTCAACCTCCCGGACCCCCGCCTGGCGAAGCTGGCGGAGATCTTCGGTTCGCAGAAGTTGCTTCCCGCTCCCGTGTCCTTCGTGGACATCGCCGGCATCGTGAAGGGCGCCTCCGAGGGCGAAGGCCTGGGCAACAAGTTCCTTGCCAACATCCGCGAGGCAGAGGCCATCGCGCAGGTCGTCCGCGTATTTGACGACCCCGACGTGATTCACGTCGACGGCAAGGTAGATCCGCGCTCCGACATGGAGACCATCAACACCGAGCTGATCCTGGCAGACCTTCAGACCATCGAAAACGCGATCCCGCGTATCGAAAAAGAAGTCAAGATCAAGAAGCGCGAAGCAGCCGAACTGGCCGCCATCAAGGCTGCCCAGGCAGTTCTGGAACGCGGTGACACCATCTTCTCTTCGATCAAGAGCGACAAGTTGGAGATGGGGCACCTCAAGGAGCTCGGACTTCTCACTGCCAAGCCGTTCATCTACGTCTTCAACGCCGACGAAGGCATTCTTGGCGACCAGGAGAAGCAGGACGAGTTGCGTGCCCTGGTTGCTCCCGCAGATGCCGTATTCCTCGACGCCAAGCTCGAAGCCGACCTCGTTGAACTGGACGAGGAAGAAGCCCGTGAGATGTTGGAAATGAACGGCCAGAGCGAGTCCGGCCTGGACCAGCTTGCGCGCGTCGGCTTCCACACCCTCGGCCTGCAGACCTACCTCACGGCCGGTCCCAAGGAAACTCGTGCCTGGACCATTCGGCAGGGCGACACCGCGCCCCAGGCCGCCGGCGTGATCCACTCTGATTTCCAGCGCGGCTTCATCAAGGCCGAAGTTGTCTCCTTCGACGACCTCATCGACGCCGGTTCCATGGCCGAGGCAAAGTCCCGTGGCAAGGTCCGCATCGAAGGCAAAGAGTACGTAATGGCCGACGGCGACGTGGTGGAGTTCCGCTTCAACGTCTAGATTTTTGTTTGATGGAAGAATGCCGCACCTGCAGAACGGAGGGCGGCATTTTTCGTAGTGTCAATGCCGAGGCACTCCACGCGATACGACAACCGCGTGGGATGTATCGGGGTATGGCACCATGAGCAGGAAAAGAACAATAAGGGGGAAATTGTTATGACCGAACCACATCAACCACCTGCCACGCCCGGCGGGCCGCCGCAAAATACCGGCCCGCACAATGCTGCGCCGGACAGCCCACCGGCCGCTGGCACGGAGAACTCCGGCCACAACGAAGCCGGGGCAAAAAGTACACAGGTGTCCACTCTTTTCAATTCCTTTGACTTCAAATCGCTGATCCCCGGGGCCCTAGTGGGGGCCGTTTCCTATATGGCCGTTCTCATCACGGCACTTCTCTTTCTGATTCTGGCATTGATAGGTGTCGCCGTCAGCAACGGCGGCAACACCGAAATACCGTCCAATTCAATGGTGTCCGGCGACAGCACAATGCCGTCTCCGTGGTCCCTGCTAGGCCAATTCGCTGTTCAGTTGGTGGTCTTGAGCCAGCTTGGCGCGCTTGGCTCAAGCATCGACGCAACCATTCCGTTCGTCGGTAGCGTGCACGGTTCGGCGTCATTCTTTGCTGTTCCACTGTTGCTGACTGCCATCTCGGGTGCGGTCCTGTTTTTTGCCGCACGGTTTGCCGCCAAGCGGTCCAAGGCCCAATCCACAGCCGGATTCTGGATCGAGGCAGCGACAGCAGGCCTCGTTTTCACTCTCTTGGTCAACATCATCGGGGCGATCTTTGCTGTAAGCCTGCCGATTCCCAATGTGAAGATCAGCCCGATCGGGGCAGTGACTTTTGGCTCTGTGGCGTTTGCATTGATCCTCGGAACTCTCGCCGCATATTTGGGGCGCGTGTCAGGTACGCGACGTTTCTCCGTCCGCAGCGGGCTGCGTGCTGCAATTCGCCGGGCCTTTGAAACTGCGGCGGTTCACTATGGTGTATTTCTTGCCATTGCGATTCCCGTCCTGGTGATTGCCGTCGGCATAAAGTCCGGATGGCAGGCCTCACTCTCATCGCCCTTGTGGGCGCCAACGGCAGGCTTTTTCATGTTCGGCCTGGGCCACCTGAGTGCCGTCAGCCGCACCTGGAATTCCGGTTCAAGCATGTCTTCATCGTCCAATTCTTCAGGTTCAGACATCAGCTTTGGATTTGGAAACGCGCTCACCCAGTTCGGTGTCCCGGGTTGGGCAGGGTGGTTGATGCTTCTCCTGGCGCTAATTTCCGTCGTGGTGGCTTCCGTCTTCTGGTACCTCCGCCGGGGGCCGGTGGTGAGCAACAAGATCGCCGACTGGGTTATGCTCCCTGCAGCCTTCCTCGTTGTCGGGACGCTGATGACGTGGCTCAGCGGCGTGACGGGGACTTTCGACGCCGGGTCGTTGGCTTCGGGCGCCGTCAGCATGACGCTGGCGTGGTGGACGCCGTTCTTCCTGCTGCTGTGGGGCGGCGCAACGGAAGTTTCAGCACGCTATCTGGCGCCCCAGTTGAGCAGGTACGTGCCTTTGCCCTTGGCGTACAAGATCGCTCCTGCCCAGCCAGTCGTCGCGGAACAGGTTGCCACTGCGGCCGTAGACGATCCAAACGGGACGGCTGCCGCTGGAGCCTACCCGGCACTGTCACCGAGAGAGCCCATGACTGCCCAGGCAAAGCGCAAGCTTGGTCTGATTTTGGGGGCAGCCGGTCTCGTCGTCGTACTGATTGTCGGTGGGTTTATCGCTGTCGATGTGATCAAGGGAAACAATGGACCCGACAAGGCCGTTGCCAGCTACCTCCAGGCGCTGCAGAATGGCGAGGCGTCCAAAGCGATGGCCATCGCCGATCCCGGCGTTGCCAATGATCAGCGGGTTCTTCTCTCTGACGAGGTCTATTCCAAGGCGGCCAAGCGCATCGACAGGTTCGACATCGTGTCGACGAATATCTCCAACGACAAAGCCAACGTGGTTGCCGATATGTATCAGGACGGCCGGAAACAGCAAACGACCTATAGTTTGCGTAAGTCCAACCCGGAGTTTTTGGATGACCACTGGGTCATGGAGTCTGCGCCTCCCCGGAACCTGCGTATCTCCTCGGACACCCCGGTGAAGACGGTCCTGATCAACGGACAGCCAGTTGACGTTAACCTTGCCGACAATCGCTCCGTGACCTACCCTGCCTTGCCCGGCGAGTACACGGTGGAGTTGCCGTCCTCGGAGAAATACCTGACGGCCCCGAAGCTGACGGCGATGGTGAACATCGGAACTGTTTCAACTTCCCCCGTGGCCAGCCTTGAGGTGGAAGCTTCCGAGACCTTGAAGTCGGAGGCGATGGCCCAAATCGACGCCTACCTAGCTGAATGTGTGAAGTCCACCGAGGCCAGGCCGGCCAACTGCCCGTTGAACAGCTACAGTTCGTCGCGCTATACAAAGAACTTCCGCTGGGCACTCACCACCAAGCCCACGTTCGTTGTGAGCAAGGGCTACGGTACTTCCCCTTGGCGTGTCCGCACGGAGACTCCCGGTAAAGCGACCGTCACCTATGAGAAGGACAACTCATATGGATTCGGGACTTCTGATTGGAAAACTACAACGGACACCACCGCAGTGTCCCTGAGCGCCAATATCAGCGTGGAGGATGGCAAAGTGAAGCTGTCTTTCAACAACTACTAGGACCCGTGGCACTCTGGCGGGGTCTCTGACACTACAGAAGTTTCGCTTACATCAGGATCCATAAAGTTGAGGCCCTTCCCGGCGAACCGGTAAGGGCCTCAGCTTTATGAAGATCTTGGAGGTTTCGCGGACGGCGCATCTGAAAAGCGGCCACGGAACAGCTGACGATTCGCCGCCGGGAGGCGGGAACTGCCCCTCTTCGAGCAACACGCCGCACCGGGCGGCAAGCGCCTCGGCTTCTGCTGGCTTAATCAGTTTTCGAAGTCCCGCCCCTACTCACCCTCGAGTGCGGCACTGACGCGGTGGACGCCGTCGAACACGGCCATTCTCCTGAGCGCCGCTGAATCTTCCTGAACCATTCCTTCGCCCAACGGCCCGTCGCGCAACCACGTGTGGGGCACGCTGTTCCAGCCGAAGACTCCGGACACCTTGTAGTTGGCAACTTCACGATGCGCCAGGGTTCCGCGGGGGAAGTCCCAGAGCGGGATCTCGCCGGCACTGGTTCGTAAGCCACCAAGAGTCCCCCGAAGGTGCCAAGAGATGGCGTTGGATGCCGTCGTGATCCGGCCGTTGTGGGTGAGGTGAACCGGCTGTTCCCGGAGAAGAGAGGCCCTGTCCTGCTGTCAGACAGCGAATATTACCACCGAGTAGCGTTTGACTTGAAATCCCCGCCAATATAGGCATCTGGAGGTTGCGGAACGGTTACAGTTTGGCCAGCAGGTCCCAATATCTGGACACAATGTGGGTAGGCTTACACACACATGTAGGCAACGTCACAGTAGGAAACTGTGCCTGTGCCTGGGGGGAATCACGAATTTCCCCTGCTCAACTCCACGACTCATAGGAGGCGGAATGCGTTTCTCGCGCACTTCCAAAGCTCTAGGCGTAGCGGCGATCATCGCCCTCGCAGCGACCGGTTGCGGCGGCGGTGGCGGCAATGACTCCGGCACGTCCGCAGGCGACCCGAACAAGGTCATCATTGCTGACGGTTCAGAACCTCAGCGCCCGCTCATGCCTGCAGACATTAACGAGGTCGGCGGCGGCAAGATTGCCACGCTGATCTTCTCTGGCCTTGTTAGCTACGACCCATCGGGTAAGCCGGTTAACGAGCTGGCGGAGTCCATCGAGGCGCCGGACGCCCAGAACTTCACCATCAAGATCAAGAAGGATCAGAAGTTCACCAACGGTGACACCATCACGGCTAAGACGTTCGTTGACTCTTGGAACTACGGAGCAGCAGCAAAGAACGGGAACCTGAGCGCTACCTTCTTTGAGAGCATCAAGGGTTACGACGAAGCCAGTGCAGAGGGTTCCACGGTGGACACATTGTCCGGCCTCAAGGTCGTGGACGACACCACCTTCACGGTAGAACTTAAGCAGCCTGAATCTGACTGGCCGCTGCGTCTCGGCTACACCGCGTTCATGCCTGTTCCGGCGGCGGCACTTGCTGATCCCAAGACTTACGGCGAAAAGCCCGTAGGCAACGGCCCGTACAAGATGGCTGAGAACGGCTGGCAGCACAATGTGCAGATCCAGCTCGTCCCGAACCCCGAGTACAACGGTCCCCGCAAGGCAAAGAACGGCGGCGTGACGTTCAAGATCTTCCAGAACGATGACGCTGCGTACCAGGATCTCCTGTCCAACAACCTGGACATCCTGCAAGTGATTCCCACAAGCGCCCTGAAGAACTTCAAGACGGATCTGGGTGACCGCTTCATTGAGAAGCCTTACGCTGGCAACCAGACCATCGCTATTCCGGAATACCTCCCGGAGTGGAGTGGAGAGGCCGGCAAGCTCCGTCGCCAGGCAATCTCCATGGCCATCAACCGGGAAGAAATCACCAAGGTGATCTTCAGCGGCGGCCGCCAGCCGGCCAAGGACTTCACTGCTCCCGTCCTGGACGGCTACAGCGACAGCATTCCGGGCTCGGACAACCTGAAATTCGATGCGACCAAGGCCAAGGACCTCTGGGCCAAGGCAGATGCCATGCAAAAGTGGGACCCGAATACGGCCTTCACCATTGCGTACAACGCTGACAAGGGCGGTCACAAGGCTTGGGTTGAGGCTCTTACCAACCAGCTGAAGAACAACCTAGGCATCAAGGCAGAGGGGCTTCCGTTCGCAACGTTCAAAGAAGCCCGCGATCTTGCTACGACCGGTAAGTTGACTGGTGCAATCCGTGCCGGCTGGCAGGCAGACTACCCGTCGCTGTACAACTTCCTCGGTCCGATCTACAAGACCGGAGCTGGCTCGAACGACGCCCGCTATGAGAACCCGACTTTCGACAAGGCGATCTCTGACGGACTCTCTGCACCTTCTGTTGCTGAAGGTAACAAGGCAATGAACAAGGCCCAGGAAATCCTGCTGCAGGATCTTCCCGCCATTCCCCTGTGGTACCAGGTATCACAGGGTGGCTGGAGCACTGGCGTCACGAATGTTGACTACGGTTGGGACGGCGTCCCGCTGTACTACAACATCACTGGCAAGTAAGCGAAACGGCGGCGAGGGCGCTCAGTTGAGTGCCTTCGTCGCCGTATCACGTTGCAAATCAATGACGCCCAACTCCGGTTGGGCGTCCTTGTGCAGGCTTACTTTGCCTTGGCAGGGAACGTTTGCACATCAGACGAAAAGGTTCTTCAATGAACGACTCTGCTGCACCCTTGGACCGGGTGCCTACTGATCGGGGTGTGATGCGCTGATGGCGACATACATCCTTAAGCGATTCCTCCAGCTGATTCCCGTTTTCCTGGGAGCTACACTGCTGGTCTATTTCCTGGTTTTCAGTCTTCCCGGCGATCCCATTGCCGCTCTGTTTGGCGATAAGCCTGTTAACGAAGCTGTTGCTGCGAAGCTGAGGGCTCAGTACAACCTGGACCAGCCCTTCATCATCCAGTACTTGCTCTATCTCAAGAGCATCTTTACTTTTGACCTCGGCCAGGACTTCTCCGGCCGGCCGATTGCCGCCGTTCTCGGCGAGGTTTTCCCTGTCACGGCCCGGCTTGCAGTGATGGCTCTAATCTTTGAAGCCGTCTTTGGCATCGCCTTCGGCCTCATCGCAGGTCTTCGGAAGGGCAAGTTCTTCGACGGAACCGTTTTGATCGCCTCGCTGATCGTCATTGGCATCCCGATCTTTGTCCTGGGCTTCATCCTTCAGTTCTTTATTGGTGTGCAGCTGGGCTGGGCGAAACCAACGGTGAGTTCAGCCGCGACAGTACAGGACCTTATCCTGCCGGCGATCGTTCTTGGCCTGGCATCGTTCGCCTACGTTTTGCGTCTCACGCGCACAAGCGTTATCGAGAACATGAACGCCGACTATGTCCGGACAGCGACGGCCAAGGGCTTGTCTCGTTTCAGGGTTGTCAACGTCCACATTCTGCGGAACTCGCTCATTCCAGTAGTGACGTTCCTAGGCGCCGACCTTGGCACCCTCATGGGTGGCGCGATTGTCACAGAAGGTATCTTCAACGTTCCCGGCGTGGGCAACAGGCTATATCGGGCCGTCTTGTCCGGTGAGGGACCCACCGTGGTCTCCATTGTCACGGTGTTGGTGTTGATCTACTGCCTCTCCAACCTGCTCGTTGACCTCCTATACGCCTGGCTTGACCCGAGGATCCGTTATGACGCCTGAAAATAATCTGACCGGGCAGGACACCGCCCGGCGACACATCGAGCACTTCGTTGCTGATCTTGACGAGACGCCGCTTCAGGCCACAGACAAGGTCAAGGAAGACAGTGCCCCCTCAAGTCTGTGGGGCGAAGCATGGAAGAATCTCCGCAAACAGCCGTTGTTCATTATCTCGGCGATCATGATCCTGGCCGTTGTGGTGGTATCTCTCTTCCCAGGCCTGTTCTCACAGATCGATCCCTCCAATGAGGCCTGCCAACTGGCCAACTCGGATGGTGGACCGACCAATGGACACCCGCTCGGGTTTACCCAGCAGGGCTGCGACGTTTACGCCCGTGTCATCTTCGGTACCCGTTCGTCGGTGACCGTTGGCCTCTTCACCACCATCGGAGTCGTTCTCTTCGGCGGCGTAGTCGGTGCCCTTGCCGGTTACTACGGCGGCTGGGCTGACGCGCTCCTGGCCCGCCTGACGGACATCTTCTTCGCATTGCCCCTGATCCTCGGCGCAATTGTGATGATGCAGCTCCCCGTTTTCCGTGCGAACCGCACGGTGTGGACGCTGGTGTTAATTCTGATTGTCTTTGGCTGGCCGCAAATCGCGCGCATTACGCGTGGCGCCGTCATAGAGGTCAGGAATGCCGACTTCGTCGTGGCCGCACGGTCCCTTGGTGTTTCGCGCTTCCGCTCACTGCTGCGTCACGTCCTGCCCAACTCCCTGGCGCCGATCATCGTGGTGGCAACAATCTCCCTGGGCACGTTCATCGTGGCTGAGTCGACACTGTCCTTCCTGGGCATTGGCCTGCCACCGAGCGTTATGTCATGGGGTAACGACATTCAGGCTGCACAGGCCTCTCTGCGTTCCAACCCGATGCCACTGCTCTACCCGGCTATCGCGCTGTCGATTACAGTCCTGAGCTTCATCATGCTCGGCGATGCCCTCCGTGATGCCTTGGATCCCAAGGCCCGCAAACGATGAAAGGCGAAGCCATGAACTCTTCAGTTCATATCAAGGAAGAAGTCGCTGGCTCCGAGCGTCCGCTGCTGGAGATCAAAAACCTCGCAATCAACTTCGCCACGAGCAACGGTGAAGTTAACGCGGTGAGGAACGCCCATCTCACGGTCATGCCGGGAGAGACGGTCGCTATTGTGGGGGAGTCGGGCTCAGGCAAATCGACATCTGCACTTGCTGCCATCGGGCTGCTTCCGGCGAACGGCCGGGTTGCGGCCGGCGAGATTCTCTTTGACGGCGAGGACATTGCCCACGCTAGCGAAAAGCGAATGATCGAGCTACGGGGCAATTCGATCGGCATGGTTCCGCAGGACCCCATGTCCAACCTGAACCCCGTGTGGAAGATCGGCTTTCAGGTCAAGGAGACCTTGAAAGCGAACGGGCTTCCTTCCGGACCTGACGATGTTGCGAAGGTCCTCTCGGAGGCAGGCCTGCCCGATGCTTCCCGCAGGGCCAAACAGTACCCGCATGAGTTCTCCGGCGGCATGCGCCAGCGTGCCCTGATTGCGATCGGGCTTTCGTGCCAGCCGCGTCTGCTGATCGCGGACGAACCGACTTCCGCCCTTGATGTCACGGTCCAGCGCCAGATTCTGGATCACTTGGACAAGATGACCTCCGAGCTGGGAACGGCCGTGCTGCTCATCACTCATGACCTCGGCCTCGCAGCCGAGCGCGCGGACAAGGTGGTGGTCATGTACAAGGGCCAGGTTGTGGAGTCCGGCCCATCACTTGAGCTGCTCCGCAATCCGCGGCACCCGTACACGAAGCGACTGGTTGCTTCGGCGCCGTCGCTGGCCTCACGTCGTATCCAGGTGGCCAAGGAGCAGGGCATCGAGTCCGAGGACCTGCTGGCTCCTTCTGAGCCAGTGGTTATCGAGAAGGCTTTACCTGAGGAGGTGCTGAAGGTTGAGGACTTGACTAAAGTCTTCAAGCTTCGCGGTGGCATCGGCAAGTCCACGGATTTCACGGCCGTGGACTCTGTCTCTTTTGCCGTCAAGCGCGGAACCACCACGGCTATTGTCGGTGAGTCGGGATCCGGCAAGTCAACCGTGGCGCAAATGGTCCTCAACCTGCTGGAACCGACGTCCGGAAAGATCATCTTTGACGGCGTAGACACGTCCACGCTCAGCAGCAGGGACCTGTTCAAGTTTCGTCGCCGGGTGCAGCCTATCTTCCAGGACCCCTACGGTTCCTTGGATCCGATGTACAACATCTTCCGCACCATCGAAGAACCGTTGAGGACCCACAAGATCGGCAACAAGGCCAGCCGTGAAAAGAAGGTCCGGGAGCTTCTGGACCAGGTAGCCCTGCCGCAGTCCACCATGCGCCGGTACCCCAACGAGCTCTCAGGTGGCCAGCGGCAGCGCATCGCCATTGCGCGCGCCTTGGCCTTGGACCCGGAAGTCATCATCTGTGATGAAGCGGTCTCAGCTTTGGACGTGCTTGTCCAAGCTCAGGTGCTGAACCTGCTGGCTGATCTTCAGGACAACCTCGGCCTGACGTACTTGTTCATCACGCACGACCTCGCCGTCGTCAGGCAGATCGCCGATCACGTCTGCGTGATGGAAAAGGGCAAGCTCGTGGAGACGGGCAGCACGGATGACGTCTTCGACAACCCGCGCGAGGCCTACACCCAAGCACTCCTGGATGCCATTCCGGGCGGTTCGCTTCTGTTGCCACCCGCGGTGGCCTGACCGGCGTCGAGCGTTTGATGGCTGGTTAGCAGAAGAGCCGGTGGTTGCCCGAGAAGGGAACCACCGGCTCTTGCCGTTAACCTCGCATTGTGAGGCCTGCTGTGCACGTCATAAAGCTCGCGAAGCGCGCAGAGCGGGCCCCGCAACGTGCGCTCTACTGCGCAGGTGCAGATTCAGGTGCAGATTCCGGTGCTGAGGCGGAGCTGTCCGGGCGGGCAGTGAGGCCAAGCGCCGTGAATTCGCGAGCCAATGCGGCGCCTAGCTTTGCATGCCCGGCCGGTTTCAAATGCACGCCATCCTGTAGATCCCCGATTGCGTTGTAGCGGGTGAGCCAGTCGCCAGCGCTGACGAACGGTATTCCATGCTTAGCGGCGATACGTCCTAGAAGGGCATCGATTTCAGTGCGGCGTCCGCCTCCGTTGCTCACGCCCCTGGCGAGCGTTCCAATCATGGCCATGGTGGTGCCCGGGTAGCGTTTCTTCAGGGCGGCGATTAGTCGCTCGGCGTTGCTGGTGATCTGGGCGTCCGTGGCTCGCTGGGTGGCATCGTTGCCGCCACCTTGGACCACGATCAGCGGCGGGTCACCGAAGGGCAGCACCCAGTCGCCGCGCTGCAGCGCGTCAATGTAGTTTCCTGTCTTGCCGTTGGTGGCCACGTACCCGGTGCCGCCCATGCCCACTACGTGCAGTTTGTAGCCCATGGCTGCGATGCCCTGCTGCGGCCAGGAATCCTTCGGCATCGACTGGGAATCGCCAATGAGTACCGCGGTGTGGCGCACGTCGGCGAGAACCAGTTCGCTGCGGTTGTTCGCGGGGTTCTTATACAGGGATCCCACGGGCAGGTTGAGTGAACTGGGGGCAGGTGCAATCCTGAGCGGTTTGTCTGCCGCCGCTGTCTGCGCAGGCCCGGGCGCGGTTGATCCAGAGGGGGCGGTCATTGGTGCTGGGCTTGCTCCGCAGCCTACCGAGAGAACGCCAATGGCGATCAATGGTGCGAGCATACGGAACACGGCCGGAGCTTGTCGCATCGTTGTTCTCCACGTGGCACTGGTTCTGCAGCCCATCTTGGTGCACACGGCAGGGAAAATCCAGCATCTGGACTTGCGTTTACGTAACAACCCCAAAGTGTGAGCAGGGCCACATCGCACCACCGAATAGCTTGCTTTTTAGGCTCAGAAATGCAACTGCGTTTAGACTGGATGCAGGTGCCCTGTGTCCCGGGGTCTTTTCGCTGTGTGTTCCGATCAAGTCGATCAGGTATGCGCGCGGATACAAACAGCTGACTTCACCACTGAAACGAGTCATTAACGCATGTCTGAAACCATCACCAACACTGCGTCGCGGAGCGATCTGCGCAACGTCGCGATCGTCGCACACGTTGACCACGGTAAGACCACCCTGGTCGACGCCATGCTCAAGCAGACCAACTCCTTCGCTTCCCATGGTGAGGTTGAGGACCGTGTCATGGACTCCGGTGACCTGGAGCGCGAAAAGGGCATCACCATCCTCGCGAAGAACACCACGGTTGCCTACAACGGCCCGTCGTCCAACGGCGAGACCATCACCATTAACGTCATCGACACCCCCGGCCACGCCGACTTCGGTGGCGAGGTAGAGCGCGGTCTCTCCATGGTTGACGGCGTCGTCCTGCTGGTCGATTCCTCCGAGGGCCCCTTGCCCCAGACCCGCTTCGTGCTCCGCAAGGCCCTTGCCGCGCACCTCCCGGTCATCCTCCTGGTCAACAAGACCGACCGTCCCGACGCCCGCATCGACGAAGTTGTCCACGAGTCCATGGACCTGCTCCTTGGCCTTGCTTCAGACCTCGCCGACGAAGTTCCGGATCTGGACCTGGACAAGGTCCTCGAAGTTCCCGTCGTCTACGCAGCCGCCAAGGTTGGCCGCGCTTCCCTGGAACAGCCGGACAACGGCTCTGCCCCGGAAAACGAGGACCTCGAGCCCCTCTTCAAGACCATCATCGAGCACATCCCCGCTCCGACGTACAACCCGGACGGCGTGCTGCAGGCACACGTGACCAACCTGGACGCATCGCCGTTCCTTGGCCGCCTCGCACTGCTCCGCATCTACAACGGCACGCTCCGCAAGGGCCAGACCGTTGCCTGGGCGCGCGCAAACGGTGAACTCAAGAACGTCAAGATCACCGAACTGCTCGCTACCAAGGCGCTTACCCGTGTTCCTGCCGAGTCCGCAGGTCCCGGCGAGATCGTCGCCGTCGCCGGTATCGAGGAAATCACCATTGGTGAGACCCTGACCGACGCCGAGAACCCGCAGCCGCTGCCGCTGATCACTGTGGACGATCCCGCGATCTCCATGACCATCGGTATCAACACCTCGCCGCTGGCCGGCAAGGTCAAGGGCGCCAAGGTCACGGCCCGCCAGGTGAAGGATCGCCTGGACAAGGAACTGATCGGTAACGTCTCCATCAAGGTCCTCCCCACCGAGCGTCCCGACGCTTGGGAAGTCCAGGGCCGTGGCGAGCTCGCGCTGGCCATCCTGGTTGAGCAGATGCGTCGCGAAGGCTTCGAGCTGACCGTAGGCAAGCCGCAGGTTGTCACCAAGACCATCGACGGCAAGCTGCACGAGCCGATGGAACACATGACCATTGATGTGCCCGAGGAATACCTCGGCGCCGTCACGCAGCTCATGGCTGCCCGCAAGGGCCGCATGACCAACATGGCCAACCACGGCACCGGCTGGTGCCGCATGGAATTCATCGTCCCTGCGCGTGGCCTGATTGGTTTCCGTACCCGGTTCCTGACGGACACCCGTGGCGCCGGTATCGCTGCCTCCATCTCCGAAGGCTACGAGCCGTGGGCCGGACCGATCGAATACCGTACCAACGGTTCGATGATTGCCGACCGCGCCGGCGTTGTGACGCCATTCGCCATGATCAACCTGCAGGAGCGCGGTTCCTTCTTCGTGAAGCCCACTTCCGAGGTTTACGAAGGCATGATTGTTGGCGAGAACTCCCGCGCTGATGACATGGACGTCAACATCACCAAGGAAAAGAAGCTCACCAACATGCGTGCCGCTTCCTCGGACACCTTCGAAAACCTGACGCCGCCACGCGATCTCACCCTCGAAGAGTCCCTCGAATTCGCCCGTGAAGACGAGTGCGTCGAGGTAACCCCGGATGCCATCCGTATCCGCAAGGTCATCCTGGACTCCAACGAGCGCGCCAAGGCCAACCGCGCCCGCGCCAAGTCCTAGTCCTAGTCCCTACTGGTCTGAACCAGTTCGGAACAGCTGAATGAAGAGAGGAGCCGTCGGTTCGGTCCGTGGAATTGCCACGGCCGTTCTGGCGGCTCTTTTCGTTGCCTTGGCGGGCACCGTACTGCACCGGCAAGCCGTACTCTGGTCCGGCGTCGAGGTCCCCTGGGGCGTGGCCGCGGCCTTGCTGCTGCTTGCGTCCGTGCAGTTGTGGCTAGGCGCATGGTCCCGCTCGGTGATACCGCCGGCGGTGGCAGGCGCGGTGAGCTATGCCGTCGTCGGCGTCCTGTCATCAGCCGGCTCCGCAAAGCAGTTGATTCTTGGCGACCCAGTGGGCAACGCGTGGGTCTTTGGCATCGGCGTAGTGACGTTAATCATGCTTGTGGTTGTTAATCGGCAGGTTCTCAGTCGGTTGCGACGCGGACGGACTGCCGACGCGGCGGCGGCGGTGGAACCTCTTTCGCCGCGATAACCATGGCCAACGGAATCTCGACGTCGGCCGTACGGGTCCTGACGGTACAGGAACCTTCCGTGGTTCCCACCAGATAGCCCAAGGCGTCCGTCAACCCGTCCTCGATCCTGTACCGGACCACCACCCGGATGCCTGGTTCTGCGGCGAGGAGGAATTGTCGGGGCGGCAAATTCGGGGGAGTCACCGTTTCATACTAAGACGCGGGCTAGGTTGGCGTCAGCGCACTGTTGGATAATAGGCTCGGAAGTTGAGTGCCCGGCATGATGCCGGCCGTATTACCCCGGCCATCGCCGGGACAAACCGTGGAGAGGTCTGGGACGTGACGTACGTAATCGCGCAGCCGTGTGTAGATGTCAAGGACAAGGCATGTATTGAAGAATGCCCTGTCGACTGCATTTACGAAGGTGAGCGTTCCCTCTACATCCACCCCGATGAATGCGTCGACTGTGGAGCTTGCGAACCCGTGTGCCCGGTTGAGGCCATTTACTACGAGGATGACACCCCGGAAGAATGGGCCGACTACTACAAGGCCAACGTGGAGTTCTTTGATGACCTCGGTTCCCCGGGCGGTGCCGCCAAGATCGGCAACACGGGTAAGGATCACCCGTACATCGCTGCACTGCCCCCGCAGAACCAAGACCACTAGGCGGTAGTTTCTTTGATTTCAGCGGCGCCGGCTTTCGGCCTTAACCTGCCTGACTACCCCTGGGAGGCCATGGCGCCGTATGTTGCCACGGCCGCCAAGCACCCCGGCGGTGCAGTAAATCTCTCTATCGGAACTCCGGTGGACCCTACTCCGGGGCTGATCCGGGAGGCCCTGGCCAACGCTGCCGACGCCCACGGGTATCCCACGGTTCACGGCACGGAGGCCCTGCGTCAAGCAGTGGTGGACTGGTTCGCCAGCCGTCGCGGCGTTCCGGGTCTGGACCCCAAGGACGTCATGCCGACTGTGGGCTCCAAGGAGCTCGTGGCGTGGTTGCCGTTCCTGTTGGGTTTGAGCGCAGGCGACGTCGTTGTGCGTCCCACGGTCGCCTACCCGACCTACGACATCGGCGCCTCATTGGCAGGTGCCACGGCAGTTGCCGCTGACGACCTGGATGAACTCGATCCCGCCACTCGCGCGAAGGTCCGCTTGATCTGGATCAACTCACCGGGAAACCCCACAGGCAGCGTCCGCGACGTCGAGTCGCTCCAACGGATCGTCGGCCAGGCCCGTGAGCTCGGAGCAGTGGTGGCTTCCGACGAGTGCTACGCAGAGCTGGGCTGGGGCGAATGGGATGTCCAACGTGGCGGCGAAGCTGTCCCCAGCATTCTGGATCCCCGGGTTACCGGTGGTTCCACTGATGGCTTGCTGTGCGTGTACTCGCTCAGCAAACAGTCCAACCTTGCCGGGTACCGTGCCGCCTTTGTAGCCGGAGATTCGGCGATCATCGCGAACCTGGTCAACAGCCGCAAACATGCGGGCATGATCGTTCCCTACCCTGTGCAGGAAGCCATGCGCGTCGCTTTGGGTGACGCCGGCCATGTCCTGACCCAGAAGGATCTCTACCGCGGGCGCCGCGAGAGGATCGTGCCGGCGCTGGAGAAGTTCGGACTGAAAATCCACGAATCCAAGGCCGGGCTGTACTTGTGGTCCACAGCCGGCGAAGCCACGTGGGACACCGTAGCCCGCTTTGCAGAACTTGGCATCGTGGTAGGCCCTGGCGTTTTCTACGGTGATGCCGGCGATGGCTTCATCCGAGTGGCGCTCACCGGCACCGACGAGCGAATTGACGCCGCTGTTGAACGGCTTGGCACGACCTCATAACAATGCTGTGACTTGCGCCACTAATAGCGTCATTCCGCCAGTAACCGGACGGCACGGATTAGTTCCGTAGGGTTACTGGCGGTAGCTTTTTAACTGACTATCAATGGTGGCCTTCTCTAAGAAAGCACTTCGGCCGTTGGAGCCCTGCAACAGTAGGGCCGAAGGCGGCGACACCAGAAGGTTGTTGGACAAGCGTTCGATAGAGGCCCTGAGGCCTCATGAAGGGGACTCCATGACTGAGACCACCAGCGCGACACTGCGCCATGCCGGCGGCGAACTCGAACTGCCGCGCATCAAGGTTGTAGAAGGAAACGAAGGTTATGACGTTTCCAAGCTGCTGAAGCAGACGGGCGCCGTCGCCTATGACCCCGGCTTCATGAACACAGCGGCCACCACCTCGGCCATCACCTACATCGACGGCGACGCAGGCGTACTGCGTTACCGCGGTTACCCCATTGAGCAGCTCGCGCAGCACTCGAGCTTCCTCGAAGTTTCCTACCTGCTGATCTACGGCAACCTCCCCACTCCCACGGAGCTGGAAGAGTTCGATCAGCGAATCCGCCGCCACACGCTCCTGCACGAAGAGCTCAAGGGCTTCTTCGGTGGGTTCCCGCGTGACGCCCACCCCATGCCGGTGCTTTCCTCGGCTGTTTCGGCGCTGTCCACGTTCTACCAGGACTCGCTGGATCCCTTCAACGCGGAGCACGTTGAAGTTTCCACCATCCGCCTCATGGCCAAGCTGCCGGTCATCGCTGCCTACGCGCACAAGAAGTCCATCGGCCAGCCGATGCTGTACCCGGATAACTCCATGAACCTGGTGGAGAACTTCCTGCGCCTTAGCTTCGGCCTGCCCGCCGAGCAGTACGAGATGGACCCCGTGGTGGTCAAGGCCCTGGACCTCCTGCTCATCCTGCACGCGGACCACGAGCAGAACTGTTCTACGTCCACCGTGCGACTGGTGGGCTCGTCCAACGCGAACCTCTTCGCATCGGTCTCCGCCGGTATCAATGCCCTCTTCGGCCCCGCTCACGGTGGCGCCAACGAGGCAGTGCTCAAGATGCTCCGCCAGATCCAAGCCGACGGCATCAAGCCCGAGGACTACATGGAGAAGGTCAAGAACAAGGAAGACGGCGTCCGCCTCATGGGCTTTGGACACCGCGTCTACAAGAACTACGATCCCCGCGCCAAGATCATCAAGGCAACGGCACACGAAGTTCTGGGCAAGCTCGGCGGCAACGACGAACTGCTGGACATCGCCATGCGCCTTGAAGAGAAAGCACTGGCTGACGACTACTTCATCCAGCGCAAGCTGTACCCGAACGTCGACTTCTACACTGGCCTGATCTACAAGGCCATGGGCTTCCCGGAGAAGATGTTCACCGTCCTGTTCGCCATTGGACGCCTCCCGGGCTGGATTGCCCAGTGGCGCGAAATGATCAACGATCCCCAGACCAAGATCGGCCGCCCGCGGCAGCTCTACACAGGGGAGCCGGAGCGTAACTACCCGGCCAACTGATACGGCAACAGCGTAAATAACGACGGCGGCCGCCCACCTCGCGCGAGGTGGGCGGCCGCCGTCGTATGTTGCTGAAGCGGTGCTCGCCTAAGCGTTGCTCGTCGCGGCAGCCTCAGCTGCGTTGTAGCCGTAGGGGTTGTTCTTCTGCCAGCGCCAGTGGTCCTCGCACATCTGGTCCACAGTCTTTGTAGTGGACCATCCAAGGTCAGCAAGGGCGGAGGAAGCGTCGGCCCAGAAGGCGGGGAGATCGCCGGCGCGGCGGTCGGTGATCTCGTACGGAATCGGCCGGCCAACGGCCTTCTCGAAGGAACGCAGGACCTCCAGAACGGACGAACCGCGGCCGGAGCCTAGGTTCCAGCGACGGACTCCGGCGCGCTCGGCGATGTAGTTCAGGGCTGCTACGTGTCCATCAGCCAGATCGACTACGTGGATGTAGTCGCGCTGCGCAGTGCCGTCCGGGGTGTCGTAGTCTCCGCCGAAGACCATGAGCTTTTCGCGGCGTCCCACGGCGACCTGTGCGATGAAGGGGACGAGGTTGTTTGGGATGCCCTGGGGGTCCTCGCCGATGCGGCCGGACGGGTGCGCTCCAACCGGATTGAAATAGCGCAGGAGTGCGATATGCCAGCGGTCATCCGCGTTACCCAGGTCAGAGAGGATGTCCTCGATCTGTTCCTTGGTGCGGCCGTACGGGTTGTTGGCGCCGATTTCCATCTTCTCGATGTAGGGAATCGGGTTGTGCTCGCCGTACACCGTTGCCGAGGAGCTGAAGACAATGGAGCGCACGTTGTGCTTGTCCATGGCGCGGAGCAGGTTCAGGGTGCCCACAATGTTGTTGTAGTAGTAGGCCAGGGGTTCCTGGACGGACTCGCCTACAGCCTTCAGCCCCGCGAAGTGGATGACGGCGTCGATCTGGTGCTGGTCGAAGACCGCCTCAACGGCGGGCTCATCCACCAGGTCCACCTTGTGGAAGGCGGCAGTCTTGCCGGTGAGCTCCGAAACCCGGCGGAGGGATTCCTCGCTGGAGTTCACGAGGTTGTCGAGCACAACGACGTCGTGGCCGGCTTCCTGAAGGGACAAAACGGTGTGGGAACCGATGTAGCCGGTGCCACCCGTGACAAGAATTTTCATGGTCCCTACGCTATCGGAAATCGGAGCCACGCCGCTCTGTGTTGAGCGGTGTTGAAGCACGTTCGTGCTAAAAACTACTGGTGCCCAAAATTGTTGATGCCGAAGCCCGGCGCCATGAAGTTGTCCAAGCCGTCTTTCGGATCATTGCCAGCGACGGCTTGGAGCGGGCATCCCTCAGGGAAGTAGCTGACGAAGCAGGGCTGGCTGTTGGTTCTGTCAGGCACTACTTCGCCAGCAGTGATGAACTTCTGGTCTTCTCCTTCGCGGCCGTGATCGATCGCATTGCAGGGCGTCTTGAAGCTGCACTTGTTTCGGTCGAGGAAGCCTCACCGGATAGCCCGGAGCAGCACAACGCTGTACTGAACCTCCTCGGCCAGTTCCTGCCCTTGGACGAGGAACTCGCAGTAGATGCCTGCGTCTGGATGGCGTTCCGGCACGCTGCCCGGATCAAGCCAGTCCTGGCTGACGAAGCCGAGCGCAGTCACCGTACAGTGGCTGCCGTCATCGGTCGCCTCATCATGCTCCTGAACCCCGCTGAGGCTGACGCGCAGCAAGCCCTTGTGACGGAAGCGGAAAGGCTCCTGGCAACCATGGACGGGCTGTGCATGCATGCACTGCTGCAGCCCGAGTGGATGACCGCGGAGATGTGCAGCGACGTCCTGACGGCTCACCTGCGCTCGTTGCGGGCAGTGCCTGCCGGTAGTTAGGAATGCTGAGCCTGCCCACTCCGTAAGAGGCGAATAACGCCATTACCGTCAGGAGCCAACGGGAATAGACTGGGACATGTCGGGGACCTGCCAAAGGGAGGAATTCGCATGCACGAGTCAGGCGGCCCGGGATGGCGCATCACTATGGATACGTCCGGGCCGATGCTCATCGCCCTGTACTTGCGCGACGTAGCGGGACTGGACGGTGCCGGCAAACCGATGCTTTCCCAGGCAGCTCCGAAAGTCCGTCATGCAGACCACAAGCACCTCACCTCTGATGTTGGTGGCTTCCCGGCGCTGAAGACCGAGTGGGAGGCCTGGTGGGAGAGCCTGGTGAAGTCGTACCCCAACCCGGCACCTGAGCTGGCCCCGCCAAGTTTCAAGGCTTTTGGCAACTCACCGGCATTGCAGCGTGTCCTGCAGGCACATTTCGGCTCCGCGCTTGGATGGGCTACGGACAGGATTGACGAGTATGCCCATCTTGAGGCCGCTCGAGAAGCCAACGGGGTGACTCATGTACTGAATGAAATGGTGGAGGACAGGCTCCTCGAGGTCGGCCGTAGTTCCCGCGACTTCGAACTCACCATCATTGAGCTGCCCCTCAATGAGCCGCGAGCCTGGTACCTGGAACCGGACACCATGATCATGAGTCACCGGCTGCTCTCCGAACCCGATGTGTTCCGCAGCTACGTCCAACCGGTAGTGGAGATGCTCGCTTGATCGGGCTGTACAAAAACTTATGTAGCCGGCGCTGAAACGGTGATGGTGACCGTCTCAGTGGGAGCGGCGGAGGGTTGCCATCCGTCGCGCTTCTCCCGGTTCCACGTCTGGCCTGCCAAATCCACCTGAGTGATGGATAGCGTCTTGGCGTTTGCCACAGCCCAGTGAGCCACGGCCCACGCCTGGGTTCCGCCAATTTCCAGTTGAACCGAGCGGCCCTGAACGGTGGCCGCCTGGGGGCCGAACGCCGTGAGTTCATCGACGACGACGGCAGGGTCACCCGCCGCCTCCGGCATGCGCAATTCGCAGTTCAATGAAGAGGTTGAGTGTCCTGTGAGGGCGGAAGCGAAAGCCCGGCCCATGCCTTCATGCTGGGCGTAAGCACGGGGGAACGCGGAACGCTGGACCGCTTGGGCAGCTTGGGTAATCTCCATGGTCTCGTAACCGGGCACCTTGACCAGTCCGTCAAAGAACGCGTTGCTGGCATAGACGGGGTCCATCACCTGTTCCTCGGATCCCCAGCCTTGCGAGGGGCGTTGCTGGAACAAACCGCGGGAGTCCGGTCCGGCGTCGTCGCCGTAGTTGATGTTGCGCAGCCTGGATTCCTGCATGGCTGTGGCAAGTGCGATGCTCGCCGCTCTGGGTGGTAGCCCACGCCGGACGGAGATCGCCGAGATGAGCGATGCATTGGCAGCCTGGTCCGTGGCAAGCTCATGGCTTTCAGAGCCGACCACGGCGAAGCAGCGCTCCGTGACCAAGGTCTCGGAGCGCTGCAGCACGGCAACTATCGCGTAAATGGCACCTGCTACGAGGGCCAAGGCCAGCACCGCAACGATGGCGCGGCGGAACCGGCGCATGGATTCTCTCCTGCTAGTTGGCGTGGAGAGCCTCGTTCAGCTCCACCGTCTGGCCCTTGCGCGGAAGTACTTCCACGCCGCCGGTGGTGGAGTTACGGCGGAAGAGCAGGTTCGGGACACCCGAGAGTTCCACAGCCTTGATGATCTTGCTGGTGTCCTCGCCGTTCTCGTCCTTGGGGCCCGGAACACGTACACGAGTACCTGCAGTGACGTACAGGCCGGCCTCCACAACGGAGTCGTCGCCGATGCTGATGCCCACGCCGGAGTTGGCGCCGAGCAGAACTCGCTCGCCCAGTGCAATCTTTTCCTTGCCACCACCGGAGAGCGTGCCCATGATGGACGCTCCACCGCCAACGTCTGTGCCGTCACCGGCTACGACGCCTGCCGAGATGCGGCCTTCCACCATGGAGGTACCCAAGGTTCCGGCGTTGAAGTTCACGAAGCCTTCGTGCATTACCGTGGTGCCTTCTGCGAGGTGGGCACCCAGACGGACACGGTCGGCGTCGGCAATGCGCACACCGGTGGGAACGACGTAGTCAACCATCCGCGGGAACTTGTCCACGCCGAAGACCACAACGTTGCCGCGCTTACGCAGGCGGGCACGGGTCAGCTCGAAGCCGTCAACGGCTGCCGGTCCAAAGTTGGTCCATACGACGTTGGGCAGCTTGCCGAACACGCCGTCCAGGTTGATGCTGTTGGGCTTGACCAGGCGGTGCGAGAGGAGGTGCAGGCGCAGGTAGGCATCGGCCGTGTCCGCAGGGGCGGCGTCGAGGTCGATCTGCGCGAAGACCACTTTCTGCTCGGTGCCGCGGTCGGCGTCCTTGCCTTCCTCGGCAAGTGCAACGAGTGCGGGATCGGCATTGTCGACGTCGCGCAGGGTCTCGGCGGCGACGCCCAGAGCGGGTGCCGGGTACCAGACGTCAAGCACGGTTGCTTCCCCGGAAGCCGAGGTGGCGATGGTGGCGAGGCCGAAGCCATAGGCCGATCGTTGGTTGACGGGCGCGTTTGCGGGCACAGCAGAGGAAGCAGTTTCAGTCATGGGGCAAGTCTATCCAGCAGGCAGAGGTCGGTTAAAACCCGTCTCATGCCATAGAAGTCGCATTTGCGGGCATTAGGCTGGACGGGTGACCCTGAACCCTGCTCCCGCCCTCCTTGACCTGCGTCAGGACGTTGCCCTGCTGACGGCCGCGATCATTGACTTCAACAGCGTTTCCGGAAACGAGACCGAACTCGCCGACGCCGTCGAGTCGGCTCTACGCGCCATCCCCGCCTATACCGTGACCCGGGACGGTGACGCCATCATCGCGCGCACCGAACTTGGCCGCTCCGAGCGTGTCATTCTGGCAGGGCATCTGGACACCGTGCCATTGCCCACCGTGGCCGGCTCATTGGGTACTGTTCCTGCCACGTGGGAGTCCGGAGTTCCAGGTGAAGGCGTTCTTTACGGACGCGGGACCACCGACATGAAGGGCGGCGTTGCTGTGCAGCTCGCCCTGGCTGCGACACTGTTCGACGACGGGCGGCAGCCGGACAAAGATGTCACCTTCGTCTTTTACGACCATGAAGAAGTGGAAGCGGTGAAGAGCGGCCTCGGACGGTTGGTCCGCAACCACGGGGATCTTCTGCAGGGCGACTTCGCGATCCTTTTGGAGCCGACTCACGGCACGGTGGAAGGTGGTTGCAACGGCACCAGCCGTTTCGAAGCCACCACCATCGGCGAAACAGCCCACTCAGCGCGTGCATGGATGGGCGTCAACGCGATCCATGCCGCAGCACCCATCCTGGCCCGGCTCGCCGACTACGAGCCGCAGACCATCAACGTGGACGGCCTCGATTACCGCGAGAGCCTCAACGCGGTGAAGATCAACGGTGGAACTGCGGGCAACGTCATCCCGGACCGTTGCGTGGTGGAAATCAACTACCGTTTCGCGCCGGATAAGACGCCGGACCAAGCCGAGGCCCACGTCCGGGAGCTTCTGGAAGGATTCGACGTCGTCCGTACGGACGCTGCTGCCGGCGCCAGGCCCGGACTGAACCACCCGGCCGCCGCGTCCTTCGTTGCCGCCGTGGGCGCCGAGCCCAAGCCCAAATACGGATGGACCGACGTCGCGCGTTTCAGTGAACTGGGCATCCCGGCCGTGAACTTCGGACCCGGTGACCCCCTGCTGGCGCACAAGGACAACGAGCATGTCGACGCCGATGCCGTCCGTGAGTGCCTCCGTGCACTGAGGACGTGGCTGGCGCCGTAGTCCAGGAGCTTTGCGCTCAGCAAACGAAGAAGGTCCGCAGCCCGGTGAATTGATCACTGTGGCTGCGGACCTTCTTGTTTGCTTAAGGATTACTTCTTATCGGTACCAGGTACGTTGACTTCGAGATCCACAGTCTTAATGGCTGAGGCCACGCCGCCGGCGGCCTTCTTGGAGCCGCGGCGCTCAATCATGATCGCAATCCGTGACACGGTCAGGTTGATCAGGATGTAGATCGCAGCGCCTACGAAGAACGCAGGGAACAGGAAGTCCGGGCCCAGGAAGTCGGCCATGATCTGGATCTTCCGAAGGAGTTCCTCGTAGCCCACGATGTAGCCGAGCGAGGTGTCCTTGAGCAGAACCACCAGCTGGGCAACCAGGGATGGAAGCATCCGGCGGACGGCCTGGGGGAACTCGATGGACATCCGTGACTGGAAGCTTCGGAGGCCGATGGCCAGACCAGCCTCGCGTTGTCCCTTGGGGAGGGACTGGATGCCGGCACGCAGGATCTCAGCAAAGATGGCGGCGTTGTAGAGAACCAGGCCAACAACGACGGCTTGGAACTGACCCGTGGCGAAAACCAACAGGACAAACAACATCATGAGGACCACGGGCATGCCGCGGAGGAACTCAAGCACTACCTGCGTGGGAATCCGGATCCAAGGAATCAGCGAGATACGCAACAGGCAGAGCGCGATGCCCAGAGGGAACGCAATCACGGCAGCTACGGCAGCTGCGGCCAAGGTGGAGAGAATGCCTTGGCCGATCAGGTTCCAGACGTCCGGAGCCATGGGACCGTAGAAAATCTCCCAGCGGTCGGCGTCGAAAATGCCCTGCTGTGCCAGCGTTACGACAGCAATCGCGAGGATGCCGAGGATGATCAGGATTCCGGCGGCGGATCCCAGGAGCGAATACAGGCGGGCCTTGGGCCCGGGGACGTCGTACAGGACCGATGTCATCGGGCAATCGCCACCTTTCGTTCAACAAAGTGCGCCAGAAGCCCCAGCGGAACCGTGATCAGGAGGTAGAAGAAAGCCACCCCGAGGAGGATCCAGAGGACTTGGTTGCCGTAGTCGTTGGAGAGTTGGCGGCCGTAGCCGAAAAGCTCCAGGACGAAGAACGCGCCGGCCACCGAGGAGTTCTTCACCAGTGCAATCAGGATGTTGATCAACGGAGGTATGACGGTGCGTACGGCTTGGGGGAGGACGATGAAGCCCAACACCTGGGTGAAGGTCATGCCGATGCTGCGGGCAGCTTCTGCTTGGCCCACAGGCACGCTGTTGACGCCGGAACGGACGGCTTCGGCGATGAAGGCCGCCGTGTAACTGCTCAACGCGATGATGGCCGCGACTTCGAATTGTTCAAACTTAACGCCCAACCGCGGCAGAACAATGGCGGCGAAAAAGAAAATGATGGTGAGGGGGGTGTTACGCGCCACTTCAACATAGAACATGCTGAAACCGCGAAGTGCTGCCACGGGGGAGACCCTCATGGCTGCCAGGAGTGTGCCGACAATGAGGGCAATGATTCCTGAAATTATGGAGAGATAAAGGGTTCGGAGAAATCCGTCCCAATACTCGGGGAGGCTTGCTATGACGGCGTCCATGGGTTCCTTTGGCTGCAGCTAATCAGGGAACAGGGTCCTGGATTCGTCAACTGCCGCCGTCCGGGTGGGCGGCGGCAGTTGACGGGTCCCGACTAGTAGCGGTTGATCGTAGGAAGTTCAGGAGCGGTCTTGATGACCTTGCCTGCAGTGGCTTCCCAAGCCTTCTTGTAGGTGTCGTCCTTGGCGAATTCCTCGAGCTGGTCGTTGATCCAGTTGCGGAAAACCGTATCGTCCTTCTTCAGGCCGATGCCGTAAGGCTCCTTGGTGAAGGTTTCATCGGAGGCGAGCTTGAAGGCGTCCGGTTCCTTGTCCACGTATCCGGCGAGGATGACGTTGTCAGTGGTGACGGCGACAACCTGCTTGTTACGCAGCGGCTCCAGGCAAGCGGTGTAGGTGGCCGCAGGGACTACCTCAGCACCGTACTTTTCGGCGATGGTCTTGGCCGGGGTGGAACCCGTGACGGAGCAGACCTTCTTGCCGGAGACATCTTCCGGCTTGGTGATGGAGGTGTCGTCCTTGTTCACCAACAGCGCCTGGCCTGCTTCGTAGTACGGTCCGGCGAAGGCGACCTTTTCCTTACGGGCATCGTTGATGGTGTACGTGGCGATAACAAGATCGACGCGACCCTGCTCGATGAACGACTCACGGTTCTGGGAGACAGTCTCTACCCACTCGATCTTGTCCGGCTGAATTCCAAGCTTGGCGGCGATTGCCTTGCCCATTTCGACGTCGAAACCGACAGGCTTGCCGTCCAGGCCCTTCTGGCCGAACAACGGCTGATCGAACTTGGTACCGATTTTGATCGTACCGGCCTTGTTCAGCTTCTCCATGGTGGTGCCGGCTTCGAAGCTTGCCGAGGCAACAGGGGGAGTGGTGGTGCTGCTGCCGCCGCAAGCGCTCAGCGAGAGAGCAAGCGCAGCCGATGCGGCCACCAGGAGTGACTTCCTCCGGGTAATAAGAGACTTCATGATGTTCCTTTCATTGGGTGGCCGCCTTACGGCCGGGGGTGCTGGCGGTAAGGAGCTAGTGGGTCAAGAGCTTGGACAAGAAGTCCTTGGCACGGGTGCTCTTCGGGTTGGTGAAGAATTCCTCGGGAGTTGCGTCTTCCACGATCTGGCCGTCAGCCATGAACACCACTCGATCAGCAGCCTTGCGGGCGAAGCCCATCTCGTGCGTGACCACGATCATGGTCATGCCTTCCTTGGCCAGCTGGATCATGACGTCCAGTACTTCGTTGATCATCTCGGGGTCCAACGCGGACGTGGGCTCGTCGAACAGCATTACCTTCGGCTTCATGGCAAGAGCGCGGGCAATTGCCACACGCTGCTGCTGCCCGCCGGAAAGCTGGGCGGGAAGCTTCGGGGCTTGGTGCCCGACGCCAACGCGCTCAAGGAGGGCCATGGCCTCCTTGTCAGCTGTGCCCTTGGCCACCTTCTTAACCTTGATGGGGCCCAGCGTGACGTTCTCAAGAATCGTCTTGTGGGCGAACAGGTTAAAGGACTGGAACACCATGCCGACGTCGGCACGCAAGTGTGCGAGGTCCTTGCCTTCTTCGGGAAGCTTCTTCCCGTCGATGGCGATGTCGCCGTCGTCGATCGTTTCCAAACGGTTGATCGCACGGCAGAGGGTGGATTTACCGGAACCGGAAGGTCCGATAACCACCACGACTTCACCCTTCTGAACCTGGAGGTTGATGTCTTTGAGGACGTGCAATTGACCGTAGTGCTTATTGACGCCGTTCAGGGAGACGAGGGCATCGCCGGACGCTTGAGTAGTCATACGACGAATCTAGCGAACAAAGAAGCAAATATGACCACGGTCACGGCAACTTCCTGAAGATCGTGACTGAACAGAAACCTGCCCCACAGCGATATACCAGACTGCAATGCAAGAAGCGGGTCGCAGCGACGGAGCACGCCTTCATCCGCGCTAGCCTTGGGCAATGAGCATCAGCCAGCACCCAGTTCCCCACCCCGATGCCAACGGCCGCGTCGAGGGTACCCACGTGCCGCTCCCCTCGGAGATCGCGCCTGCCAAGCACAAGGGTCCCTTGGAGCTTCGACGTAAACAGGCAGACACGGGGATGTCGGACCAGCATTTGCTGGATACCAGCGGTGCCGGGCAGTTTATTCATACCGATCCTTGGCGTGTCCTGAGGATCCAGAGCGAGTTCGTGGAGGGCTTCGGAGCCCTTGCTGACCTGGGGCCCGCCGTCAGCGTCTTCGGTTCAGCGCGGACGAAGCCCGGAACCGAGTACTACGAGATGGCCGTCGATGTGGGGCGAAAACTCGCTGAAGCCGGAGTCGCGGTGATCACCGGTGGCGGCCCCGGATCCATGGAAGCTGCCAACAAGGGCGCCGTGGAAGGCAATGGAGTCTCCGTAGGCCTGGGCATCGAACTGCCTTTCGAGCAGGGACTCAACCAGTGGGTGGACCTGGGCATTAACTTCCGGTACTTCTTCGCCCGCAAAACCATGTTCGTCAAGTACGCGCAGGGCTTCGTCGTGCTTCCTGGTGGACTCGGCACCCTCGATGAGCTGTTCGAGGCCATGGTGCTTGTCCAAACCCGCAAAGTGACATCGTTCCCCATTGTGCTGCTCGGTATTCGGTTCTGGGGACCCATGATCGAGTGGATCAAGGACACCCTGGTGGCCGAAGGCATGGTTTCCGAGAAGGACCTTGACCTGATCCAGCTGGTGGATGACCCCGCCGACGCCGTGCATCGTGTCCTGCACGGTGCACCCCTTCCCGCTACCACCAACGGAAATCAGCGCCCGGAGTAGCCGGCTGTTTCTGGCACGATGGACCCTGTGAGCTTTTTCCTGGTGTTTCTAGCGATAGTCCTCATCGGCGCGGCGCTGTATCTCGGTGCCGGGATCGTTCGGGGGCGCTCGATCGGATCGGGCCTTGACCAACCGGTCCCCAACTTGCCCGCAGTTCTGCTGCCGGAGGATGCCAAGCCCTCCGACGTTGACTCCCTGCGCTTTGCCTTGGGGCTTCGTGGGTATCGCATGGATCAGGTTGACCAGGTCCTGGAAGAGCTGAGGGACCAGCTACAGGCGAAGGATCGCGAGATCGAAAGGCTTGGCGCCTTGGTCCAGCCGCGTCTCCAGGACGGCGAAACCGGCCGGACCCGGCAGTGAGCTCCCAGGTCCCCGCGCCGAAGGGAACTGCTGCCCCGAAGACACAGGGGCAGCAAGGACCCACCGCGCGGCTTTCCCTGGGGCTATCAGCCGCCGTCGCCAGAGTGGCCAGGTGGCCGTGGTGGGTGCAGGTTTCCTTGGTCTTTGTGGCTGCCAGGCTTGTCAGCGCCTGTATCTTCATGGCGGCCGCCATTCACCAGGGAACGAATCCCTGGTTCCCGCCGGCTCCGGACTACTGGAACTTCATCACTATCTGGGATGGGCGCTGGTATCAGGAAGCTGTTGACAACGGATATCCTTCGGTCCTGCCCGAGGACGCTAATGGCGTAGTCACACAAAATGCGTGGGCGTTCTATGCGCTCTTTCCCTTTCTCGCCAGGGGTCTCTCGGCAGTCACCGGGATAGGAACCCTCCCTTCGCTCACCGTCATCGCGATGCTCGCAGGGGTGGGCGCAGCTTTGGTGATCTACAAGCTCTTCCGCGAGTTCTCAGGCAAGCGTGCCGCACTGTGGGGCGTCATCTTCGTCTCGACTTTCCCGGTGTCACCCATCCTCCAGGTCCCGTATGCCGAGTCGCTAAATCTGTTGCTGTTGTCAGGTTCCTTGTTGCTCGTTGTCCGGCGCCGGTACCTGGCCGCTATTCCCGTGGTGCTCCTGATGTGCCTGTCCAGGCCTACAGGGGTGCCGTTTGCGGCCATGGTGGGGTTGCTGTTGCTTTGGCGGTTATGGCAGCGCTTCGGGCCATCCAGGACGCTGTCAGCTCCAGCTTCAACCCCTAACGACGACGGGCCGACGCCCGTGCGCGGCCTGCTGTCGTTGGCGGCACTGGTGGTGACAGCCGGCGTCGGAGCCCTCGCCTGGCCGGCCATTGCCTGGGCCACCACAGGTGAACCAACTGCCTACACACGTACCGAAACAGCCTGGCGGGGGCACGATCTTGTGCCATTCAAGCCGTGGTTCGACACGGGCAGGATGCTGTTCGGTCCTGTACTGGGCGTGCTGGCCCCCTTCGTCTTCACGGCACTCTTCGTGCTGGTCATGGTGTCAAAGCCCGTCCGGGCGCTTGGAACCGAGTTGCGGCTCTGGTGCGCCTGCTACATGGGGTACCTGCTGGTCTTCCTGCATCCGCAGACCAGTACGTTCAGAATGCTGCTGCCCCTTTTTCCGCTGGCGCTGGGGGTGGCGTTGCTGTCCAAGTCCAAGGCGTACCGGGGAACCGTGGTGCTGATGTTCGTCCTCCTCCAGATCGTCTGGGTGGTGTGGCTGTGGGCGTGGGCCCCGCTCCCCGGGGGCGGGGACTACCCGCCCTGACGTGGACCTTTGCCGGGCAAGGGGAGTATGTACAAAGCCCGGACAAATAGGCGTTTGATTCGCTACGGACGGGTAATTACGGGATAATGGACTAAGAGCAAGGACAAAGCACCGAAAAGTGCCCGGCCAAGGCGGCCTCCCAAGCGGTGCCGCCGGCTGCAATTGCGACGCGGAACCAGCCCGGCCGGGTTGGCGTGACTTGGGACAAATGGAGGGGATTTTCCTAATGGCGGCTATGAAACCACGTACCGGCGACGGCCCTATGGAAGTTACCAAAGAGGGACGCAGCTTGATCATGCGTGTGCCGCTCGAAGGCGGAGGACGACTCGTTGTCGAGCTCAACGCCGCGGAAGCGGCCAACCTCAAGGAATGCCTCGTGGGCGTTACTGAATAGGCGTTTTGACTAGAGTTACAAAGCAGGGCCCGGGCGGGCAAATCAAGCCGGGGCCCTGCTTTTGTTTAAGCTCTTGCTGCTGGTTCAAGTCCTGGCGTGATGAGCCGTCCTACTTCTTGACGGCCACCAGAAGTCCATCGCCGGTGGGCAGCATCGCCGAGGCCAGACGCTCGTCGTCGCGAATGGCCTTGCCGATCTGACGCAGAACCACAGTGGTGGCATCACGCGCTGCCGGGTTGGAGACGCGGTCTTTGTCCAGCGCATCGTTGATAACCAGGGTGCCGCCGGACTTCAGGAGGCGGATTGCCTGATCCACATACTTGGGAAAGTTTGGCTTGTCGGCGTCGATGAAGACGAGGTCGTACGCGGAGTCGGTCAGGCGCGGCAACACGTCGGCCGCGCGGCCCGAGATGGTGCGGGTACGGTTGGCCGGGCTACCCGATTCCAAGAACGCTTCCCTGGCCGCCTTGAGGTGTTCGACGTCCACATCGATAGTGGTCAGCACCGCGTGGGGACTCAATCCACGCAGCAGGCAAACCCCGGATACCCCGGCACCTGAGCCGACTTCCACCACTGTCTGCGCTTTGGAAGCGGCAGCGAGTACGGTCAGTACCGCGCCCACTCCGGGACTGATGGGCGTAACACCAAGTTCGAAGGACCGTTCCCGGGCGCGCAACAATACGTCATCCTCAGCTGGCAGATCTTCTGCGTAGGACCAGCTGCTTGACTTGTCGGCACTCATGAAGGGGTTCGCTTTCCGCGGGTAGGGGTGTTTGTACCAAGACTACTGTGTCCGCCCCCGTAAACCCGTTGCAGGGAATCGTCCGCGCACCTGTGTCCACGGCCGATTTCAGCCTTGCGTGGAAATCCTCTGCCAGTCAGGAAATTCCCAGACAAACTTGGGATGATATTGCTCCGGTCATCCATGAGGTGGGCGGCGCCGAAGACTCGGTGAACCACAGTTTGAGGGGAGTGGACGATGCCGGCATCGCATGCTGCGCCAGTCCAAACATCGGAAAGCCTTGAGGCCGTTACTGATTGGGTCATGCCCAGCTGGGAGGAAGTGGTTTCGAACCACTCCGCCAAGGTGTATCGCCTCGCTTATCGCCTGACCGGGAACAAGTTCGACGCCGAAGACCTCACCCAGGAGGTTTTCGTGAGAGTTTTCCGTTCCCTTGAAAACTTCAAGCCGGGAACCTTGGACGGCTGGTTGCACCGCATCACCACCAACCTGTTCCTGGACCAGGCCCGGCGCAAGAGCCGGATCCGCTTCGACGCGCTTGCTGAGGACGCCGAATCCCGTTTGCCGGGCCGCGAGCCAGGCCCGGAGCAGAGCTTCGAGCACAACAACCTTGACCTTGATGTCCAAAGGGCTTTGGAAGAACTCCCGCCGGACTTCCGCGCGGCCGTCGTGCTGTGTGACCTTGAGGGCCTTTCCTATGACGAAGTCGCGGAGGCGCTCGGTGTGAAGCTTGGAACCGTCAGGTCCCGTATCCACCGGGGGCGGACAATGCTGCGCGAGAAGCTCGCCCACCGTGACCCCCGCCCGGCAGAGGCCCGCAAGCCGCGGCTGAAGATGCCCCGCATCGCCAGCATTCTTTAGGTAGTCGATGCCTCGACGTTCACTTCGTCCGGGAGCCCTGTCCCGGCGCAAATTGGCTGCGCTTCGCCATACGCGCAGCCCAGAACACCTGGAGCACTGCTCGGACTGCCGGATCGCGCTCCGCCGGGAACGGCAGTACCTCGAACGCCTCCGTGGTGCAGCCGTGCCCGAAGCCAGCCAGGATCTTGCGGCGCGACTAATCCAGCACACCGAACGCTTGGCCAACGAGCCAGCCCCAACGTACTCAGCACCGCAATATCCGCACCGTCGTTTGCGGGGCCTTGGCTTTGCGGCAGTTGCTGCCGGCACTTTGGTGGTGAGCGCAGGAGCCTTGGCGGTGTCAGCCTATGTGATCGCCGGCGATGAAAGGCCACAGGCCCTCGCGGGAACCAGCGATGGTGGCTCACTTGCCGGTGCCTGGACGGCTAACCCCACAGAAGCCATGGTTGGACCCGCGTTTCGGGCGGGCAGCACTGTCAGTTTGAGCGCTGCCCAGTTGGAATCACTGCGGGAGGACGGGTGGGCGTGTCCCGAGCTGTCCGGATTGGGCTTCCACGTCGTGTCCGCCCAAGCCACCATGCATAACGGGAATCCGGCCGTGGAGATCAGGCTCGAAAGCAACGGTCACTACGCCACCATCGTGGAGGAACATCTGCCGGCGGATCGATCCGGCACTGGACGGTCTACGTCCGCGCAGCTTTCTGTCACCCAGGGAAGCCCGTGGAAGGCCGTCTACACCATGCCGGCCGCAGTCATCAGCTATGCCTCAGACCTCCCGGCGGACAGCGCGGACGACGCCGTCCCTGAAATTGTCCGGGCGGGCGAGTCCATGGCATTCGTGTCCGACGACGACGATCCGGAAGCCTGGTACGAAAGGCTGCTGCGCGGCCTCCAGACCCTGCTCCGTCCTACCGGTTTATGAGCGGCACCACAGACAAGGTAATCTTCGTAGCGTGCTTGGAATCAACGGCCCGGAGTTCATACTCCTTCTGATTATCGGCGTACTCGTCATCGGTCCCAGCCGTTTGCCCGAATACACTCAAAAGCTTGCCAACCTGGTCAAGGAAGTCCGTCGGATGGCTTCCGGCGCCCGCGAACAGATCAAAGAAGAAGTCGGCATCGACATTGATGAGGTCGACTGGAAGAAATATGATCCGCGCCAGTATGATCCCCGTCGAATCATCAAGGACGCGCTCCTTGAGGACGACACCAAGCCAGTCAGTGCCGGAGCTCCCGCAGCTGCTGCCACTGCGGTAGATACCAAGCCCAAGGCCCCTGTGCGGGTCATTGAGCGGCTCGCCGAGGGCGAAGCTGCCCCGTTCGATTCCGAAGCGACCTGATTCGAAGCAGCTGACAGCCCGTTAAGGCCAGTTCAGCGTGAAGAGCGACGGCCTAGCGCGGCTGAATTCCCAAGGGCATGCCGGACAGTCCGCGAGGTCGCGTGGCCAAGGCGGCAGCAATGCCCTCCATCGCTTTGGCGGCAGCCGTTTCAGGTGCTGCCAGGACCACGGGTTTTCCGGCGTCGCCGCCTTCCCGCAAGCGGATGTCCAAGGGAATTTGCCCGAGGAGCGGAACGTCGCTGCCCACGGCAGCGCTCAACCGCTCAGCCAGGATGGCACCTCCGCCACTTCCGAACAATTCCATGCGTTCGCCGTCGGGCATTTCCAGGTAGGACATGTTCTCGATGACGCCGGCCACCTTCTGCCCTGTCTGGGTGGCGATGGTGCCGGCTCGTTCTGCGACGTCTGCCGCTGCTGCCTGCGGTGTGGTGATAACCAAAATTTCTGCGTTGGGCAGGAGCTGGGCCACGGAAATGGCGATGTCGCCCGTGCCCGGGGGCAGGTCCAGGAAGAGGGCATCGAGGTCGCCGAAGTAAACGTCAGTGAGGAATTGTTCCAAGGCCCGGTGCAGCATCGGACCGCGCCAGGCTACCGGCTGGTTGCCTGCGACGAACATGCCGATGGAGATGACCTTCACGCCATAGGCGACGGGCGGCAGGATCATGTCGTCCACCTGCGTGGGCTTTTGGTTGATCCCCATCAGGGCGGGCACGGAGAAGCCGTGCACATCGGCGTCCACGATGCCGACCCGGAGGCCTTGGGCGGCAAGTGCACACGCCAGATTAACGGTGACGGATGACTTGCCCACACCGCCTTTTCCGCTGGCTACGGCGTACACCTTGGTCAGGGAGCCGGGCTTGGTAAACGGTATGCCGCGCTGTCCACCGGGCCCGCGGAGTTGTTCCTTGAGGGTTTCCCGCTGGGCTTGGGTCATGACCTTCAACTCAACGTCCACGCCTGTGACGCCTTCCACCCGGAACAGGGCGTCGGTGGCGTCCTTGGTGATGGTCTCACGCAGGGGGCACCCGGCAATGGTCAGCAGAACTGCGACGTGTACGGCGCCGTCATTATCGGCCGACACCGATTCCACCATTCCGAGTTCCGTAATGGGGCGCCGGAGCTCGGGATCAATGACGGTGGCCAGGGCAGCAAGCAGCGCCTCGGCAGATGCGATGCTCATGGGTCAGGCTCGGCTTTCAGGGTTTTCAGGCGATGGCTTGCCGGTGGAATGTTGTGGACCTGCAGCCCGCGGCGGTCGGACCTTCGGAATCTGCTGTGTGCGGGGCCCACGCGATTTGTCGCGCTTCTCCTTCAGCTTTTCCTTGACCTTCTCACCCGGCGATTCCGTGCCATCAGCGGAGGCTTCGTTCTCGCGGAGTTCCTCCTGGGCATCGATGATGTCTTCCAGCAGGCTTCGGAGCTCGGTCCGGACATAGTCACGGGTGGCTACTTCGCGCAAGGCGATGCGCAGTGAAGCCAGTTCCCGTGTCAGGTATTCGGTGTCGGAGAGATTACGTTCGGCACGCTGGCGGTCCTGCTGGAGCGAGACACGGTCGCGGTCATCCTGCCGGTTTTGGGCGAGCAGCAGGAGCGGTGCCGCGTAGGAAGCCTGAAGGGACAACATCAGAGTCAGCAGGGTGAAGCCCAGCTCTACACGGTCGAACTGCCAGTCCGTGGGCGCGAAGGTGTTCCAAGCGAGCCAGAACACACAGAACACCGTCATGTAGACGAGGAACGTCGGCGTGCCCATAAACCGGGCGAAGCCCTCCGTTGCGTTTCCGAAAGCGTCCGGGTTCGGGGAGAACTTGGGCAGGATGCGTTGGCGACCACTCAGGGGTGTGTCCAGGCTGCTGCTCGAGCGTCCTGTGGACTTGGGGGATCGGGTGACGTTGTTATCAGCCAATGCGGCCTCCAAGTTTCCTTATTGGGGCGTCGTCCTCATGGGCGCGCCAGTCATCCGGCAACAGGTGATCCAGCACGTCATCAACAGTCACCGCCCCCACAAGGCGGCCGTCGTCGTCAACGACTGGAAGTGAATTCAAGTTGTACGTGGCCAAGGTGCGGGCCACTTCGCTGATGTGGGCTTGGTCCGAGAGCGGCTCAAGGTTCTTGTCCACCAAGTTGCCCAGCGGTTCCGGCGGCGGAAAGCGCAGTAGCTGCTGGATATGCACCACGCCCAGGAAACGGCCTGTGGGGGTCTCCAAGGGAGGGCGGGCGATGAAGATGGATGAGGCCAGGGCAGGCGAGAGCTCCTCCCGGCGAACGTGGGCCAGGGCCTCGGCCACGGTAGCTTCCGGCGGCAGGATGACCGGGACCGGAGTCATGAGGCCACCGGCGGTGTCTTCGTCGTATTCCAGGAGGCGGCGGACGTCCTCGGCTTCCTGGGGTTCCATGAGTTGAAGCAGCTCTTCCGCCTGGGCCGAAGGCAGCTCGGCCAGGAGGTCTGCGGCGTCGTCCGGATCCATCTCTTCGAGGACGTCAGCGGCGCGCTCCACATCCAACGCGGAGAGGATCTCCACCTGGTCATCTTCCGGGAGCTCCTGGAGGACATCGGCGAGGCGCTCGTCCTGAAGCTCACTTGCCACTTCGAAACGGCGCTTGTCGCTCATTTCCTGGAGGGCTTCAGCGAAGTCGGCAGGCTTAAGGTCTTCGTGCGTGGCAACGAACTGCGTAGCGGCCTGGGGCTCATTGTGGGCGCCGGTCTGGGCATCGGCCCAATCGATGATCAGGGTCTCATTGCGGCGGAGCCTGCCAAACGGAGACAGGGAGTGTCCACGGCGGACGAACAGCTTGCTGACAAACCAGTCCTTGGACCTGTGCTGGTCCATGGCGATGTCTTCGATCGTGGCGTCTCCACTGCCGTCGGCCAGGGTCACGCGGCGGTCGAACATCTCAGCGACCACCAGTGTTTCCGCACCGCGCTGCTCGAAACGGCGCAGGTTGACCAAGCCGGTGCAAATGATCTGCGTCTGATCTATGGAAGTAATGCGCGTCATGGGGACAAAAACCCGCTTCTTGCCCGGAACTTCAACCACGATGCCCACCACATGGGGAGCGCCACGGGTTCCGCGGGAGAGCACCACGACGTCGCGCAACCGGCCTAGACGATCGCCCAGGGGGTCGAAAACGTCCAAGCCGAGCAAGCGCGCGACAAAGACGCGTGAGGGATGTGTGCTCATGTTTACAGGCTACCGAGTCTGCTCTCTTTTAGCTGAATTCCAGCCGCTACACATGTCCATGAGACACAATGGGGCTATGTCAAACATTTTTGGTGCTCCCAAAGCCGTTGAGGAATCCCGCAGTGTCCCCCAAGGTGACACCGTAGGCTCGTACACCTCGTATTTGGATGCCCAGAAGGCGGTGGACTACCTCGCAGACCAGCAGTTCCCCGTACAGCTGGTGTCGATCGTGGGCAACGACCTCAAGATGGTGGAGCGGGTGACCGGCCGCCTGAGCTACCCGAGGGTGGCATTGTCCGGTGCCCTGAGCGGCATGTGGTTCGGCCTCTTCGTCGGCGTTATGCTGTCCTTCTTTACTCCCGCCGGGGGACCGTTCTCCATCATCACCTCCGTGCTCATGGGTGCTGCTTTCTTCATGCTGTTCGGCATCGTCACCTATGCCATGCAGCGCGGGAAGCGTGACTTCACCTCGACCAGCCAGGTGGTGGCTACCAACTACGACGTCATCGTTGCTGTAGAGGCAGCCCACGAGGCCCGCCGTTTGCTTCACCAGCTACCCATGAACCAGTCTCAGGCAGCCGCGCCGCAGGCCAACTACAACCAGACGAATGCGCCGTTCCAGCAGCCTGGCCAGGCCCCTGAGCGGCCTTCCACCTGGAACGACCCCTACGGCCAGCGTGGCCCCGAAGCCAATGGGCCAGCTCCGGAAGGACAGACCGCAGCTGCGCCGGTGAACCAGCCGGCTCAGGCCCCGGCGCCGGCAGCTGTCCGTTACCCGGACCTCCCTGACGGTCGCCCGCAGTACGGTGTCCGGGTGACCGACGGCCACGACACGGCACGGAACGCATCGCAGGAAGACGGCGAGCAGTCCAGCGCCGAGGGTTCGTCCAAGCAGTAGTCGCTTCCGCAGGCACCAGCCTCTGCAATGCACCAGCTTCTGCAATGCACAAAGGGAAGGCCACCGGATCTCCGGTGGCCTTCCCTTTGTGCTGGCTGAACTGCCTGCGTCAGCCCAAAGCCCGCGCTTAGCCCTGGGCTTCCTGGTAGATGCCGGCCATCCAGGACTCGACGTCGTCGGCCTTGCGCGGCAACGCTGCGCTGAGGTTCACGGGGCCGTTGGCCGTCATGAGGATGTCGTCTTCGATGCGGACGCCGATCCCGCGGTACTCCTCGGGAATGGCGAGGTCTTCATTCTTGAAGTAGAGCCCCGGTTCGATGGTGAAAACCATGCCTTCGGTGAGGATTCCATCGAGGTAGAGCTCCCGCTTTGCCTGTGCACAGTCGTGGACGTCCAAGCCAAGGTGGTGGCTGGTGCCGTGCGGCATCCAGCGGCGGTGCTGCTGGCCCTCCGGGCTGATGGCTTCCTCCACGGACACAGGCAGCAGGCCCCATTCGGCGAGGCGCTCGGCCAGGACCGTGGTTGCAGCGGTGTGGATGTCCCGGAACTTCAGGCCCGGCTGAGCGGCAGCAAATCCGGCATCGGCCGCGTCGAGCACGGCCTCGTAGACCTTTCGCTGGACATCAGTGAACGTACCCGTGGCCGGGAGCGTGCGGGTGATGTCAGCTGTGTAGAGGGAATCGGCCTCCACGCCGGCATCGAGGAGAAGGAGCTCGCCGGCGTTGACAGTTCCGGAGTTGCGGTTCCAGTGCAGCACGGTGGCGTTGTTGCCGGACGCGGCAATGGTGTCGTACCCGAGTTCGTTGCCTTCCTCGCGGGCGCGGGCAAAGAAGGCGCCCTCAACTACACGTTCGCCGCGCTTGTGGGTCAGCGCGCGGGGCAGGGCCCGGACCACGTCAGCGAAGCCTTCCACGGTTGCCGCCACAGCGATCTTCATCTGCTCGATTTCCCACTCGTCCTTGATAAGGCGCAGCTCGGATAATGCTTCGCTGAGCTTCTCATCCAGGGCGTCGAGTTCGCCAAGGTCCAGGTTCTCGGGGTCTTTGGCCGTGTTGTAGCGGGCAGTGTCCACCAGCGCATCAATGTTCTCGTCCACCTTGCGGACCAAGCGAATGGAGATGCCGCCGATTTCGGGGGCGCCCACATTCTTGGTGATGGCCATCTCGAGCTCGGAGATGTGCGCGGTGGGGAGGCCGAGGCGGGCTTCGAATTCGGCCAGTGTGGGACGCGCGCCGATCCAGAACTCTCCGGCGCGTGAGTCAGCGTAGAACTGCTCTGTATCCCGGCCGGCCAGCGGGCGGAAGTACAGGGTGGCAGTGTGGTGACCGCCGTCGTCGCCCTTTCCTTCAGCGACCGGCTCCAGGATGAGGACGGCGTCGGGCTCGTGGTCGAGGCCCAGGCCGGTGAGGTGGGCGAACCCGGAGTGCGGGCGGAAACGGTAGTCGCAGTCGTTGGAACGGACCTTCAGCGGACCGGCCGGGATGACGAGCCGTTCGCCCTTGAACAGTTCGGAGATAGTACGACGGCGGCGGGCAGCGTGGTCTGCAACAGCGTCTCGCGCGGGGGTCACCTGCGGGGCGGGCGCCCAGTTGCTGGCCATGAAGGCCTTGAAGGCATCGGATGTGGGCCGTTGCGAGCGGTTGTTGACACGCTCTTGCAGTGGCTGGGAGGACGAGTTCTGGGTGTTTTCGGCATCGTTCACCGTTACATCGTCCCACCAGTTACGTGAGGAGGCCAACGGCGCAACACTCCAAGCAGGCCGGCATCCCATAGGCTGGGAAAGTGAGGATAGACCTGCATGCGCACTCAAATGTTTCCGACGGAACCGAGACACCGGCCGGCGTGATCATCTCCGCTGTCTCGGCCGGCCTGGACGCCGTGGCGTTAACCGATCACGATTCGACGGACGGCTGGGAATCTGCCGCCGCGGCTGCCCGGGAACATGGCATTGCCTTCGTTCCTGGAATCGAGATTTCCTGCCGGACCGAGCAGGGAATCAGCGTCCATCTGCTCAGTTACCTCCACAACCCCACCCATGCGGGTTTGCTGGAGGAAATCACCAAGTCCAAGGATGCCCGGCTCACTCGTGCCGAGCACATGGTGACTTTGTTGTCCGAGGATTATCCGTTGACGTGGGACGACGTCATCCACCACGTAGCTCCGGGTGCCACGGTGGGCCGCCCGCACATCGCCGATGCCTTGGTCGCGGCTGGCGTGGTCGCGGATCGAACGGAGGCCTTCACTTCCATCCTCACCTCGCATTCGCGGTACTTCGTCCAGCACTATGCGCCCAACCCGGCAGTCGCCGTCGAGCTTGTCCGTGCAGCCGGCGGCGTTCCAGTCTTCGCCCATCCTGTGGCCTCGTCGAGGGGACGCATCGTGGGGGAGCAGACATACCGGGACATGATTGATGCCGGACTGCTGGGACTTGAGGTTGAACACCGCGACAACCCGGAAGAGGGCCGCACGTTCCTGCGGCGCCTGGCCGCTGAACACGGTTTGCTCATGACAGGGTCGTCTGACTACCACGGAACGGGCAAGCCCAACCTGTTGGGCGAAAACACTACCTCGCCCGAAGTCTTGTCACGCATTGAGGAGCTGGCAACAGGCAGCACGGTCATTCGCTGATGGATCTGCAATTGCTTGCCTCCGTGATCGTCACCTTGTTCGTGATCATGGATCCTCCCGGTACCGTCCCGATTTTCATGTCTCTAACGGCGCAGATGTCGGCCAAGGACAGAAACCGCTCCGCGTTCCAGGCTCTTTTGGTGGCCACCGGTGTGATCGTAGTGTTCGCGATCTTCGGGCAGTCCATCCTCAACTACATGCACATCTCGCTGGCGGCGTTGCAGGGGGCCGGGGGCCTGCTCTTGGTACTCATTGCGCTGCAGCTGCTGACAGGGTCCACCAGCGGCGAAGAGAATGCTGCCAAGTACAAGAACGTTGCGTTCGTGCCACTGGGAACGCCGCTCATGGCCGGGCCCGGTGCGATCGTCGCTGTCATGGTGTTCGTCCAGCAGTCCAGCCAGCTCTCGGAGTACTTGGCGGTGGGCCTCGGCATTGCTGTTGTGCTGGGCTCGCTTTACCTTGCCATGCGCTTCGCGGGCGTCGTCCAGCGAGTGCTCGGTGAAAACGGAGTGGAGCTGGTCACCCGGATTGCCGGCCTGCTGCTGTCAGCCATTGCCGTCCAGATGATCGCGGACGCCGTTCAGGCCTTTGTGAAGGGCGCTGCCTGATCCAGGCTTGTGACGGGTAGAGATCCGCTCTGATGGAAATCTGCCTTGCTACCCAGCCGTTTCCGCATGACCTCGATGGCCTGTTCGTTCTGGTCTACGCACACGAACTTACGGCCCAGCTTGGCGGCCACGGCACCCAGGGTTCCTGAACCAGCGAAGAAATCAAGGCACCAGTCGCCCTCGCGGCTTGATGCAGAGACAATCCTGCGTACCAGGCCTTCGGGCTTTTGAGTTGGGTAGCCGGTCTTCTCACGGCCCGTCGGCGAAACGATGGTGTGCCACCAAACGTCGGTGGGCAGCTTGCCGAGCTCGCGTTTGGCTGGAGTGACCAGGCCAGGCGCCATATACGGTTCCCGGTCCACTTCTGCGTTGTCGAAGTGATATTTGGTGGGGTTCTTGACGTACACCAGGATGTTGTCGTGCTTGGTGGGCCAGCGGTTCTTCGCACGGGCGCCGTAATCGTAGGCCCAGATGATCTCGTTCAGGAAGCATTCCCGGCCGAAGATCGAGTCCAGCATGACCTTGGCGTAGTGGACTTCGCGGTAATCCAAATGCAGGTACAGGGTTCCGTCGTCGGCCAGAAGTCGCCAAGCCTCCACGAGCTTTGGCTCCAGGAAGGACCAGTAGTCGCTGAAGGCGTCGTCGTAGCTGTGCAGGGCGCCCTTGATGGTGTCGTAAGAGCGGCCCTTGAAACCGACACGGTCGCCGTCGCCGTCCGCGTTGCGGACCATGCGGGTTTCCTGGCGGCGTTGGACCCTGCCCGTGTTGAAGGGCGGGTCCACGTAAATGAGTGTGAAGGCGCCGTCCGGCAGCGTAGGGAGGAACTCCGCGTTGTCCGCGTGCACCACCAAGTTGCCGCCGTCCGGCGCCCAAACAGATTCAGTCATTGAGGTTTTTAGGCCTCGGTGCTGCCGGACTGGGCAGCTGCGGTCTCACCGGAAACCACTTCGCCGTTGCGACGACGAGTGCGGGTCCGACGCGTACGTGACGGCTTCTCCGCATTGTCCGCGGTGGTGGTGCGGGTCTCCGAGGCGCCGGCAGCGGGGGCTGCCTCGCCATCAGAAGTACGACGGCGCCGCGTACGGTTGCGGCCACCCTCGCCCTTGGATTCACTGGACTCGGACTCACCGGACCTGCCGGAGCGGCCACGGCCGCCGTCACGACCGCCGTCGCGCTTGCCGTCGCGTCCGCCATCGCGGCCTGAACCGCCGGAGCGGGCGTTCTTCTTGCCGGTCTCGCCCAGGTCTTCAAGGACCTCGGCGTCGACGCCGGCGAGGACGCGCTTGTTGCGCGGCAGGCGGCCCTTGGTGCCCTCGGGGATGTCGAGATCGGAGTACAGGTGCGGCGAAGAGGAGTACGTCTCTACGGGCTCGGGAACGCTGAGTCCCAGGGCCTTGTTGATCAAGCCCCAGCGAGGCATGTCGTCCCAGTCAACAAACGTGACTGCAGTGCCCTTGTTTCCTGCGCGGCCTGTGCGGCCAACACGGTGCAGGTAGATCTTTTCGTCTTCCACGCACTGGTAGTTGATGACGTGGGTTACATCATCAACGTCGATGCCGCGGGCTGCGACGTCGGTGGCCACCAGGACGTCAACTTTGTTGTTGCGGAACGCGCGGAGCGCCTGCTCGCGGGCGCCCTGGCCAAGGTCGCCGTGGATGGCTGCAGCTGCGAAGCCGCGGTCAACGAGTTCTTCGGCAACCTTCGCGGCGGTGCGCTTGGTCTTGGTGAAGATGATGGTGCGGCCACGTCCGCGGGCCTGCAGGATGCGGGCCACAACTTCGGTCTTGTCCATGCTGTGTGCACGGTAGATGAGCTGGCGGATGTCGCGCTTGGTGAGGCCTTCATCGTTCGGGTCAGCTGCCCGGATGTGGGTGGGCTGCGTCATGTAGCGGCGGGCCATCGCGATGACCGGGCCGGGCATCGTTGCCGAGAAGAGAAGCGTCTGGCGAACGGCGGGGGTACCGGCGATCAGCGTCTCGACGTCGGGGAGGAAGCCGAGGTCCAGCATTTCGTCGGCTTCGTCAAGGATGACCATCTTGACGTTCTTGAGGCTGAGGTGCTTCTGCTTGTACAGATCGATCAAACGGCCGGGTGTGCCGACTACGATTTCGACACCCTTCTGCAGGGCATCGATCTGTGGCTCATAAGCACGGCCGCCATAAATGGTGGCGATGCGGGCATTGCGCTTGCGTGATGCAGCCTGGAGATCGTTGGCAACCTGTACGGCCAGCTCACGCGTGGGGACTATGACCAGGGCCTGCGGTGCGCCTGGGACAGCAAGCTTTTCGTAACCGGCATCGTCGCGGCCGGCTACGCGCTGGAGGGCGGGAATGCCGAACCCTAGCGTCTTTCCGGTACCCGTCTTGGCCTGGCCGATGATGTCGTGGCCGCTCAAAGCGACCGGCAGGGTCATGGCCTGGATGGGGAAGGGGTGCGTGATGCCGGCGTCGGCCAAGGACTCGACGATGTCGGCGCGGACGTTGAAGTCAGCAAACGACTTCTCTTCGATCTCGTGGGGCGTCTCATCCGAGATGATCGTTTCCTCGGGTTCGATTGATTCGGTTCCGGTGGAGTCCGTCAGGACTTCGTGGGTATGCAATTCACTCACAGGGAGTTTCCTTATTCATTTGGGCATTGGCGCTGCATGCTCAACGGCGGCGGCGGAGCCGTACCGGAGCACGAACGGGCGCGCAAGCAAGTCCAGTGGAAGCCGATCGCGGGCTATCTAAGTACTGGCACTGGTGACCAGTTGGTACATCTCAAGATCGCGTAGGGGCGGGCTTGTTGAGTTCAAAAATTAACTGAATCAACGACCGGGCATCCATTACTACAAGCCCAGTCTATCCTCTGGGGGCCGGAAAGCCCGGATCGCCGGATGTACGGCTTCAGGGCAGCAACTGGAACCGGATCTCCCGGCTGGCGATATCCGCCTTCAGAAGCCGCACCCGAACCTTGGTTCCGGACTCCATTTCTCCGTCGCAGCGGGCCGTAACAGCAGGGTCTGCGATTTGCACGACGCCAAAAGGTCCGTTGCCGTTGCCGTTGCCATTGCCGTTTCCCTTGGCGGCACCGTTGGAGGGCTTGGACCCGGAAATGACCACAGCCTCGAATTCCTGGCCTATGTGGTTGGCCACGAGCGCGGCTTCCACGGTGTCCAATGCCGCGCGCTCGAGGCGTCCGGCCAACTGATCCGAGGCTGCCATGATTTCGGGCAACGACGGGAGGGCTTCACGCGCCCACGCCGGGATGTCGTGGTTATTGCTGAGCGCTTCGCAGATCACCAGGACGAAGCGATCGATGAGGCGCCGCAAGGGAGCTGTGGTGTGTGCATAGGGAGCCCCGATAGCTGCTTGGATCACATTGGCCGGAACGTCACCGTCAAAGGGCGTGTAGCCTGCGCCCCGGAACAACGTGCCGGCTGAATGCAGGATGGCCAGCTGTTTGGGATCGGATGCATCCAGGGTCCGCAGGTACTCGCCGTAGCTGACTTGTCCGTCCCAGGGTTTGCCGAGGGCGGTGGTCTGCCGCTTGAAATGAAGCAGTGACCGATCATCAGGTGCGGGCATGGTGCGCAGGATGCCCACTTTTCCATCGAGCATCATCTGGGCGGCGGCCATGCCTGTCATGAGGGAAATCTGCGCGTTCCAGTCCTCAACCGGCAGGGAGGGTGCCGCGGCGATTCTGTACCCGCCGCCGTCGGTCGCTTGGACTATTTCCTGCTCCGGCATGTTGAGGCTTGCGCCGCCCCGCTGCCGTTCCAGTTCGACGCGCTTCAATCCCACTTCTTTGAGGAGTTGAAGAACGCGCGGGGCGGTACCGTCGTCGATCTGCTGTTGGGCGCCCTTGTAGCTCAGTTTGGCCCTGCTGCGCACCGTCCCACGGGCAACGGTGACGGCCAAAACTTCAGCTTCCGCGTCCAGGTCAAAATCCCAGACGAAAGCACTGCAGTCCTGCTCGGCCAGCAGGCTTCCCGCGTTCTCACTGATGACCTCCGGGTGCAGTGGGATCCGGCCGTCAGGAGCGTAGAACGTTTGCCCGCGTTGACGCGTTTCGGCATCAAGTGCGCCGCCTGGAGCCACAAAGGACGGCACATCGGCGATGGCATAGAGGACCTTGTATCCGTCACCGGCCCGTTCAATGAACAGAGCCTGGTCCAGGTCGGTGGACGTCGCGGGGTCAATGGTCACAAAAGGAATGTCCCGCAGGTCCTGGGCCGGCAACTCAAGGGCCTCCACCGCTTCCCTCGCCTCTTCCACAGCTTCTGCCGGGTATTCGCCAGGGAGTTCCAACTCCGTCCTCAGGGCGGCAAGGGCCGCGGCGAGCTGGTCCGACGAGTCGTCGACGTTGGGCGCAATCCGATGATGTGACACGAAAATCAGGTTAGCCCGAAATGGGCCGATAGTCTTGGATCATGGGCACTTCCCAGGGCGCCGCAGCGTATGCCGGGCAACTCTCAGCGGAGTTGCTTGGAGCCATGGCGTATGGCGAACTGTCCGCCTTCGGGCGGCTCTCCTTGGATTCCCGCTATGCACCCACGCTTCACGACAGGTCCGTGCTCGCGAAAATCTCAGTCGGGGCCTACGGAAACTTTGCCCTCCTCAACGACCGCCTGTCGGAGATGGGCCTGGATCCGGAACAGGCCATGCTGCCGTTTCAGCGCTCCTTCGATCACTTCCACGAGCGCACCAAGCCGGGGGACTGGTTCGAATCCGTAATGAAGGCCTACGTCATCGATACTGTGTCATCAGATTTCTATAGGGCTGTCTCGATGTTCCTCGACCCAACAACGCAGCATTTCGTTGAGCGCGTTGCTTCCCCCGATCAGGCCACGGAAGTCCTTCGCGTCCTGCTCAGGCGGGCCTTGGCAGATGACCCGCGCCTCGCTTCGCGATTGGCGCTGTGGGGCCGCCGCTTGGTGGGGGAAGCGTTGACGCAAGCGCAGCGCGTCGGCATGGAACATCCCCTGCTGGGGCCAATGCTGAAGAGCGGCGGGGACGCGCGTGCCGCGGTGAAAAAGCTGACGACTGAGCTCGCCGATAAGCACGCCCGCCGGATGACTGGCCTCGGCCTGACCGCTTAGCCCGCGGATCGCGCGGAACTCCGACTTCCCTAGACGGTATCCAAAGCTTCCAGCAGCGACTTGGCTGCCGCCGTCGGGTCCGTTGCCGCTGTGATGGCACGGACCACCACGATACGGCTGGCGCCCGCTTTCACAACCTGTTCAACGTTACTGAGATCGATGCCGCCGATGGCGAACCAAGGGATGGTCGCCCCGTCGCCTGAACGGTTGACCGCTTCTGCGGCATATGTGACCAGGTCCAAACCGACTGCAGCGCGGCCGGGTTTGGTGGGTGTTGCCCACACTGGGCCCACGCAAAAATAATCCAGTCCCAAGGGCCCTTGGGCGGTGGCTACAGCTGCATCGATTTGTTCCGTTGTGTGGGTGGAGAGGCCGATGCCGGTGACATTCGGCAGCAGGGTCCGGGCGGCCGTCAGTGGCAGGTCCTTTTGCCCGATGTGGAACACGGGAGCCCCGGAAATACTGGCAACATCGGCCCGGTCGTTGACAGCCCAAAGACGTCCGTGCCGTTGTGCGACGCTCCGCAGGACGGCCAACATCTCCAGTTCTTCGGCAGCTTCCAGAGTCTTGTCGCGGAGTTGGATGATGTCCACACCGCCCTCGAAAGCGGCGTCTACAAAGTCCTCAAAATCGCCCTGCTGCTTACGGGCATCTGTGCACAGGTAGAGGCGGGCGGAGGCAAGAGCGTCAGGCTGAGTCATGGGAACCAGAGTAGTTCCTCTAAACTGGGCACGTACTGCGGGAGCCGCGACATTCGTCATATGACTGTCCGGCTGAGAGGGCTTCAGCGCCGACCGCTTGACCTGATCCGGCTAGTACCGGCGTAGGGAAGGAAACGAATGGCAGATCCCCGCCATACCCCTCTTCATGCAGACGTTGCCGTCATTGGTGGCGGCGTCATCGGCCTCGGCATCGCTCACGAGGCCCGGCGATTGGGCCGTTCAGTTGCGCTGATCGACCCCGCACCAGCTTCCGGTGCCTCCTTCGCAGCGGCCGGCATGCTTGCACCGGTCAGTGAACTCCATTACCAGGAAGAAGACCTTCTTGACTTAATGCTTGAGTCTTCCCGGCTGTGGCCCTCCTTCGTGGACGGCCTGCATCAAGGCGCAGAGGACAGCGGATACCGCACGACGCCGACCCTCGCCGTGGGTGCCGATGCAGCCGACCGCCGGGCGCTCGCGGACCTAAGGTCGGTCCAGATTGCGGCTGGCTTAGGAGTCGAACCTCTCGCTCTGCGGGACGCGAGGCAACGGGAGCCGCTCCTCAGCCCGCAGATCTCCTGCGCTTTCGATATTCCTGCCGACCACCAAGTCGATCCGAGAAAACTGGCGGCATGCCTCTTGGCAAGACTGGCAGACCATTCGCCAAGTGACAGTTCCTGGGTGTCGGGAGCCGATGACGGATTCGCAATTGCTTCCCAAGCTCGCGGTTTGCTGTGGGAAGGCGGGCGGGTCGCAGGAGCGGAGCTTGAGTCAGGAGTCTCTGTCCTCGCCGGAGAGACCGTGGTGGCCAACGGGCTTGGGGCGTCCCAATTGTCCGGTCTCCCTGATGGTCTGAGCCTTCCGGTAAGGCCGGTCTATGGGGACATCCTCCGCCTTCGCGTTCCCGATCACCTGCGGCCCTTGGTCACATCAACGATTCGCGGAATGGTTCGTGGAGTGCCTGTCTACATCGTGCCCCGGGACGACGGAACTGTGGTGATAGGAGCGACGCAACGCGAAGACGGGTTGTCAGCGCCTTTCAATGCGGTCTCGGCGGGTGGCGTTTACCAATTGCTGAGGGACGCCCAAGTACTGGTCCCCGCAGTGGCTGAGCTGGAACTCCTTGAAACAACAGCCCGCGCCCGCCCCGGAACACCGGACAACGCCCCGCTGCTCGGACGGGTCGGTGCTTCCAACGGTGACATCGGTGCTTCCAACGGTGACATCGAGGGCCTGGTGATCGCCACGGGATTCTTCCGCCACGGAGTCCTCCTGACTCCCGTGGCCGCCAAGATCGTCGGAGAACTCATTGTTAGTGGCTCAGCGGACCCCCGATGGGTCCCCTTTAGGCCCCATCGTTTCGCGAGCAACGCCCCTGTTGCCCGAGCACTCACGCCAGCAGTACGAACCACCACCGAGGAAACAGCATGAACATCAAAGTGAACGGAACCGACCACGCAGTCTCTGACGACGCATCCGTCAGTACCCTCGTCACCGCCGTCACCGGTCGCGCCTTGGACCCCCGCGGACAAGCGGCCGACGGCGGCAAGCTGGGAGTCGCCGTCGCACGCAATTCCGAGGTGGTGCCGCGCAGCCAATGGGCCGTGACAGCGCTCGCCGACGGAGACGAACTCGAACTCGTAACAGCAGTCCAGGGAGGCTAATCATGACAACAGCAAACGTTGACGTCCGCACCGACGCTCTGGTGATCGACGGCGTCGAATTCGGTTCCCGCCTCATCATGGGGACCGGAGGCGCGCCGAGCCTCGATGGCTTGGGATCAGCACTCCTCGCTTCGGGGACCGAGCTCACCACAGTGGCCATGCGCCGCTATTCGCCCGCCGAAACCGGCTCGCTGTTCCAACTGCTGGTGGACCATGACATCCGCGTGCTGCCCAATACTGCTGGTTGTTTCACGGCCAAGGATGCCGTGATGACTGCCGAGCTGGCTCGGGAAGCACTTGAGACCGATTGGGTGAAGCTGGAAGTCATCGCGGACGAACACACACTCCTTCCCGACGCCGTGGAACTGGTGGATGCAACGGAGCAACTCGTAAACCGCGGCTTCAAGGTATTCGCCTACACCAATGACGATCCCGTGCTGGCGCTCAGGCTCGAGAATCTGGGTGCAATAGCCGTCATGCCCTTGGGATCGCCCATTGGGACCGGCCTTGGCATTCTCAACCCGCACAACATTGAACTCATTGTGTCCCGGGCCTCCGTGCCCGTGGTCCTCGATGCGGGGATCGGCACGGCCTCTGATGCTGCCCTCGCCATGGAACTGGGCTGTGATGCCGTCCTGCTTGCCACCGCTGTAACGCGGGCGCAGAACCCCGTTCAGATGGGCGAGGCCTTCAAACACGCCGTGATCGCCGGTAGGCTGGCCAAGCAGGCGGGCCGGATTCCTCGACGGGAGCACGCGCTCGCATCCTCGGCGATGGAGGGCCGGGCAGAGTTCCTCTGATGAAGGAGCAGTCATGGCAGGCACGGAAGACCAACTGACTGAAGCAGCCATCAACGATGCCCTCGGGAACCTTCCGGACTGGAAGTACCAAGGTGGCCTGGTGACTGTTTATAAAACCTCGACGGCGGCGGACGCGCTTGCGCTCATCGCCGCGGTTGGAGGGATCGCGGAGGATCAAAATCATCATCCGGATCTGGAGTGGCGCTACAACAGGGTTTTTCTCCGCTATGTATCCCACGATGCGGGCGGCCAGGTGACCAAACGTGACGTTGCCGCTGCCACCGCTGTGAGCGAAGCGGCCGCAAGGATAGGTGCAGCCGCGCAGCCTGAACGGTACCCGGCAACCTGAAGCGCCGAGATGGCACTTAACACCAATACCAAGCTCGGCCATTGGTGTTAACTGCCATCTCGCGAGCTTAAGGCCTTAAAGCCGCAGCGCCTTGGTGAGCGCCGCGGTGTCGTGCTTCGTTCGCGTCCGGCCCAAGAAGAGCACCACGGCAACCGCCGCGGCGGTCCCGAGCACAATTGGCAGGACCCACGGAATCCATGTTGCGCCGGGCTGGTATCCCAATCCGGCGCTGATGAAAGCGATCCAGCTCAGCGTGCCGACAGCTGCTGAGACGCCGGCCGGCAGAGCGATCCCGTATTTGCCGTGCCGCTTGTCGTTGGCCCACACGATGAAACCTGTGGCAATGGTGGCCAGAACCACCACGACGAGAGAAAGCATGAAAACTCCTTAGCGGACGACGAGACGTGGGGATAGGGCTAGAGGGCGCCGAAGCCTACGCGGCGAACTTCCTCGGCGCCGATCTCCACGTAGCCCAGGACATTGCCCGGAACGATGATCTGGCGGCCCTTCTCGTCCGTCAGGCGAAGTTCGGAGCCCTTGGTCACGGCCTCGGCCACGATCTTGGCGACCGCGTCGGCATCCAAAGCGGATTCGAGCACGATCTCACGGCCAACGTTCTGAATGCCGATCTTTACTTCCACAGCAAGGCCTCCAAGCCAATCAAGGGTTAAGTCAGTCCTCTATTTGTAGCCTAGGACTCTTTGGGGAATCGACTGATTCCGCGCCAAGCTAAACGATAGATCAGATCGCTGGCCACATCGAGGTCCAGGTTTCCATCCGTCTCAAGCCAATACCGGGCGCTGACCTGCGCCATTCCGGCCAAACCACGCCCAAGGAGCTGCGCTTCAAGAGGGGGCAGCTTGGTGTCCTCGGCAATGACGTGGGCCACGGCGTCCGCAAACGTTTTGTTGAAAGTCTCCAAACGAGAACTGACGTCGGGGTCGTTAATGAGGTCCGATTCAAAGACCAGGCGGTGGGCTTGGTCGTCGTCGGCGATGAACCTGTAGTAGGCGCGCATGACGGCCTTGACGCGTTCCTTGTTGTCAGTGGTGGAGTTCAAGGCGTCGAGCATCAGCTGCGTCAAGGTAGCCAAATGGCTGTCCAAGAGAGCCATATAAAGCTCGCGCTTGGACGGGAAGTGCTGGTAAAGCACTGGTTTGCTCACATGTGCGGCTTCCGCGATTTCGTCCATGGCCGCCCCGTGGAAGCCGTTGGAGACGAAAACTTCCAATGCCGCGTTCAGCAACTGTGCGCGGCGCTCGTCGCGCGGCAACCTTGGTGAACGCGTTGTACCTGCCCGTTCCAGCTTGGCCGGTGCTCCATCGTTTGCCCGTGTGCCGTCAGCCACAGTCTGCCGCCTTTCCTTTGCAGTTATGACTACTCTACCGGGGGGTAATATGACCGGGCGGCATCTGCAGGCATACATTGGGGTATGGCCTCAATTGTTGCTGCCCACACTGCTGCGCCCGCTGTCCTGCCGCCCCTCGTTGAACCGGCCGCCCAACTCACTCCGGCGGAGGTGGAGCGGTACTCCCGGCACCTCATCATTCCTGAAATTGGCGCCCTGGGCCAACGCAGGCTCAAGAATGCCAAAGTCCTCGTCATCGGCGCCGGAGGCCTCGGGTCCCCGGCACTGCTGTACCTGGCCGCCGCGGGCGTGGGCACCCTTGGCATTGTGGATGACGACGTAGTTGACCTCAGCAATCTGCAGCGACAGGTCATCCATGGTGTGAAGGACGTGGGTACGCCCAAGATCGAATCCGCGCGCAACGCCATTGCAGAGCTCAACCCCTTGGTCAACGTGGTCCTGCATGACATCCGGCTCGACTCTTCCAACGCGCTGGAGCTGTTTGCGGAGTATGACCTCATCCTGGACGGGGCCGACAACTTCGCCACGCGGTACCTCGTGAACGACGCCGCTGCCATCCTCGGTAAGCCTTATGTCTGGGGCTCCATCTTCCGTTTTGACGGCCAAGTGAGCGTCTTCTGGGCCGAACACGGGCCCACCTACAGGGATCTCTACCCCGAAGCGCCTCCCGCGGGGTCTGTGCCGTCCTGTGGCGAGGGCGGGGTGTTCGGCATGCTGTGCGCAGCGGTCGGATCGCTCATGGTGACTGAGGCCGTGAAGCTGATCACCGGCGTCGGGCGTTCGTTGCTCGGCCGTGTGGCGCTCTTTGATGCTCTTGGCGGCAGCTGGCGCGAGATCAAGGTCTCCAAGGATCCCGAAGCCGAACCCATCACGGAACTGACCGACTACGAAGCCTTCTGCGGCGTGACGCCACCGGCCGCCACGGATCAGGCTCACACTGTTACCGCCAAGGACCTCGCCGGGATGCTTGCCGAACGGGAGCTGGGGGAGCGGGACTTCGAACTCGTTGATGTCCGTGAGTCCGGCGAGCACAGCATCGTGAGCATCGACGGCTCCCGGCTCATTCCGCAGGGCCGCATTCTCTCGGGTGAGGCGTGGGTAGAGCTGCCGCAGGACAAGGACATAGTGTTCCACTGCAAGGCCGGCACGCGCTCGGCAGCAGTCTTGGAAGCGGCGCAGAAAGCGGGCTATACCCGCGTCAGCCATCTCGACGGCGGTATTCTCGCCTGGGTGCGGGATGTGGAGCCGGAAAAGCCCGTTTACTAGACAGTCGTGGGCTTACTGGACCGAGGTGGGCGCCCGGCTGACCGGGCACAGCCAACGGGTGGGCGGCAACCTGGCGGCTAGGCGCTTTCGGAGCGGAGTTGCTCGTGATCCACCGGGCACTCGGCGGCCGGGGCAGCAGCCTGGGGCTGTTCCACCTGGATGCCGTAGAGGGCCTCGAGGGCGGCAACGTAGTCGTCCTGTTGGCCGTTTGCTGCTAGTTCACGCGCCCGGACGGTGGGGATGTGCAGGAGCTGCTTGACCATCCGGCGCAGGGCGAACTCCACCTCTTCGGCAGCGGCGGTACAACCGTGCCGGGCGCGGACCTTTTCCATTTCCGCGTCAAGGACGTTCATGGTGTGGCGGCGAAGCGCCACGATGGCGGTGTCCACGGAGCGCGCTTCGCGTTCGGACTCGAACGACGTGGCGGCGCCGTTGACGATTGCGCTGGCCTGCGAAAGTGACTCTGCTTGTTCCTGGGGCGCAGCGAGCCGAACGGATTCAAGCGTCAGGAGTTCAACGCCGTCGAGTTCGCCCACTGCTGGGTCGAAATCGTGGGTGAGGGCGAGGTCAATTGCGATCAAGGGCTTGCCCGAATTTGCCCGGACGCGGGCAAGGTCGGCGGCCTCCACCCGATTGTCGGAACCGCTGCAGCCGATCATGACGTCGGCTGCGGCAACAGCAGCAGGAAGAGTGTCGGCGTCGAGTGCCGTCCCGCCGCGGGTCGCGACGAAGCCTTCGGCGCGGCCGGAAGAAGAGTAGACGGAAACATCCGTGCAGCCGCGCTCACGGAGCAGTGACATGGTAGCGCCGGCGTAGGCCCCGGTTCCGAAGACAACCACTTTCTTGGTGGACCAATCATCGTTCTCGGCGAGGTCGGTGGCCAGGTCCAGTGCCACGGAGACGATCGAAAGCCCGCGTGAGCCGAGGGCGGTTTGCGCGCCAACATCCTTGGCGGTCTTCGATGCTGCCTGGAAGAGGCGCACCAGACCGGAGCTGGCGGTTCCTTCCTGCTGCGCGGTGATCAGTGCCCGGCGAACCTGGCCTGCAATTTCACGCTCACCCACGACGGCTGAATCCAGTCCGGCGCTTACAGCGAAGAGGTGCCGGGTAACGTCCGGGCCTGTGTGTGTGGCAAACGAGCGGGAGACGAGTTGCTCGTTGAGGCCGCTGAGTTCGCTGATCTGTGAAACGAGGGCGGAACGGGCTGCCTCAAGGTCAGCTCCGTTGGCAGTTTCGCCGTAAACCTCGTAGCGGTTGCACGTGGCCAGGACCACGGCTCCGGAGACCACGGCGGAGTCTGTCAGGGCTGCCGAGGCAAGCTCAGAGGAACCGTTGCTCAACTGAGCGACAGTTTCGAGGTCGATGTCGGCGTGTGTAGCCACCAATGAGAAAAGAACCACAGCACCCCAATCATAGCTTTTTCGTAGCCCGGTAGAACAATGTGGCGCCGTGGTGATCCACACGCAAGCGAGTGATCCCGGCCACAACGGCCCGGGCGGGGCGCGACGTGACAGCTTGTCGTTATCTTTTGCCCCGGATTTTCGGCACAATCGAAGGCATGACTTCTAGCGCGGCAGCATCCAACAGTACGGCCTCCAACGCCCCGGCGGGAACCCTCGACGCCAACCACCCGCTGAAGGACGGTCGGACCTCGGACTCACCGCTGATCACGGCATACCGGGGCGGCACGCCCTCCCGCAGGCCGGTATGGTTCATGCGCCAGGCTGGCCGATCCCTTCCGGAGTACCTGAAGGTACGCGAGGGCGTGGCCATGTTGGACTCTTGCCTCCGACCCGAACTCGCCGCCGAGATCACCCTCCAACCTGTTCGCCGCCACGATGTGGACGCCGCCATCTTCTTCTCCGACATCGTCATTCCGCTGAAGCTGGCGGGTGTCGGTGTGGACATCGTCCCCGGCGTGGGACCCGTCCTGGACAAGCCGGTCCGAACAGCAGCTGACGTTGCTGCCCTGCCCACGCTGACGTGGGAAGCCCTGGAGCCTATCCGTGAAGCCGTCCGCCTGACGGTTGCCGAATTGGGAAAGACCCCGCTTATCGGCTTTGCCGGCGCGCCGTTCACCCTCGCTGCCTACATGGTTGAGGGGAAGCCCTCGCGTGACCACCTCGGCCCGCGGACCATGATGCACGCGGACCCCGAGACCTGGGCCGCGCTGGCCAACTGGGCGGCCGACACCTCCGGCATGTTCCTTCAGGCCCAACTTGAGGCAGGCGCTTCGGCAGCGCAGCTCTTTGATTCGTGGGCAGGATCGCTGGGCTTGGCTGACTACACCAAGTACGTGGCGCCTGCATCTACCCGTGCGCTTGACCACGTCCGTGGACTCGGGGCACCGCTGATCCACTTCGGCACCGGCACCTCCGAACTGCTGGTTGCCATGCACGACGTCGGAGTTGACGTCGTGGGCGTGGACTACCGGCTGCCCTTGGACGAGGCCAATCGTCGGCTCGGCGGCACTGTGCCGCTGCAGGGCAACATCGACCCCGCTCTTCTGTCTGCCCCGTGGGAGGTTCTTGAAGCCCACGTCCGCGAAGTCATCGCTGCTGGTTCCCACGCCCCGGGCCACGTGCTGAACCTCGGCCACGGAGTTCCTCCCGAAACGGACCCCACAGTCCTGACACGCGTCGTGGAGCTCATTCACTCCATCCCCGCGGAGTAGGAACAATGCGCGGGGTACACGCAGCGCCCAAAGCAGCAGCAGGAGGACCAACCGCCGTCGTAGTGGGCGGTGGGATCTCTGGCCTGATTGCCGCACGGGAACTGGCCGCGGCCGGTTCTGCGGTTACGGTCCTTGAGGCAAACCAAGCCTGGGGCGGCTGCGTGGGAAGCCATGTTGTTGCCGGGCTGCACCTGGACAGTGGGGCGGAATCGTTCGCCACCCGATCCACAGCTGTAGCCGACCTCGCACGTGAACTTGGACTGGCGGACAGGATCGTAGCCCCGCACCCCGGCGGTGCTTGGGTGCAGCTGCCGAACGGCCCGCAAGAGCTACCAAAGACGGGAGTGCTTGGTATTCCGGCAAACCCCTGGGACCCCGAAGTGCGGCGATCTTTGGGCCTCACGGGAGCCATCAGGGCCTCCTTGGACCGCTGGCTCCCGGCCTCTGTCGGAACGTCTTCGGACGTCACCAGCGTTGCCTCCTTGGTTCGTACCCGGATGGGCAAAAAAGTTCTTGAACGGCTCGTTTCACCTGTAGTTGGTGGCGTTCACTCGGCCGACCCCGCCCTCTTGGATGTTGACATGGTGGCCCCGGGGCTGCGCGCTGGGATTCGCGCTCAGGGCTCACTCGCTGCCGCTGTTGCGGCTCAACGCAAAGGTGCCAAGGGTTCCGCATCCGGTTCCGGCGGTGCGTCTGGTCCGGCTAAGGCGGGTTCCGCCGTCGCGGGCTTAAAAGGTGGAATGAACACCCTGGTGGAAGCGCTCGTGGCGGATCTGCGGGAACGTGGAGTCGCGTTGCTCTCCAATCAACACGCCGATGATGTCGTGAAGACACAGGATGGCTGGAGGGTCACCGCCGGGAATGCCACGTACGACGCCGGCAGGCTGGTGGTTGCGCTTGAGGGTCCGGCCGCCGTTGGGCTGCTGCAGCAGTCCTTGCCTGAGCTGTCCAGCCTCCGCCCGGCTCCCGGCCCGTTGGTGAGTCTTGTGACGATGGTTGTGGACTTGCCTCAGCTGGATGGCAGGCCCCGAGGAACCGGGATTTTGGTGGCTCCGCAAACTCCGGGGATCAAGGCCAAGGCGTTGACGCATGCAACGGCCAAGTGGGATTGGCTGGCAGACGAAGCCGGTCCGGGCACACACGTTCTGCGTCTCTCCTATGGTCGGCGCGAAGAAGCTGGCGGGGGCGGGGACGTTGTCCTCGATGATGAATCACTGTTGGCCGCGGCTTTGGAGGATGCTTCCGCGCTGCTGACCGTCCCGATATCGCAGGCGGACATCGTTGACTGGGATGTGGTGCGGTGGGCGGGCGCCCTGCCGTTCGCCGCCGTCGGTCATAAACAGCGCGTGGCGCAAGTTCGCCAGGTCTGCGGCGCAGCGGATGGACTTACCGTGGTGGGTGGCTGGTTGGCTGGAAACGGCCTTGCCGCAGTAGTGGCCGATACGAGGGCGCAACTCGCGGCAGTACGGGCCGACTAACTGTCTGCTTTGTGATTTGCATCACTTCTACGCCTTGTAGAACTGATCCGTTTCGACTTAGGGGCTGGCACGGGGCAAACTTGAACCATGAGCCACACTTCTGCCGAATCTGTCACTAAAACTGCTGAAACCGAAGAACAGTTCTACACGCTGTGGACGGTCTTCAAGCGCTCGGCCGACGTCCTGCGCAGCGGCGATGCCGCACAGGAATTCGAAGCCCTTGCGGAGAAGCTCGCGGAGGGCGGCGTGATCCTCCGGGGCAGCTACGACGTCTCGGCCATGCGTTCGGACGCTGACATCATGGTGTGGCTCCATGGGCCCAAGCCGGAGGACCTGCAATCCGCCGTCCGCTCAATCCGCCGCAGCAAGCTCTTTGCGGGAACTGACATCGTCTGGTCCGCCATGGGCGTGCACCGCGAAGCTGAGTTCTCCAAGAGCCACGTGCCCGCCTACGCCCGCGGCGTCGAGCCCAGCACCTGGCTCTGCGTCTACCCGTTTGTGCGTTCCTACGAGTGGTACCTGCTGCCCACGGACGAGCGTGGCAAGATGCTCCGCGACCACGGCCTGCTTGGACGCGAATTCCCGCAGGTCATTTCCAACACTGTCTCCTCTTTTGCCCTGGGCGACTGGGAATGGATCCTCGGCCTCGAAGCACCTGAACTGGTTGACCTCGTGGACCTGATGCGTCACCTGCGGTCCACGGAAGCGCGACACCACGTCCGCGAAGAAATCCCCTTCTATACCGGCCGCCGCGTCACGGCTGCCGAGATTGCCGAGGTCCTGGCATGACCCAGCCCGTTATCTCCACAGCACCGAACGCCGTCACTGAGCGTGGCCGGCAGGAGCCCAAGCGGTACGACGCCGTGCTGCTCGCATCCTTCGGTGGTCCTGAAGGCCAGGATGACGTCATTCCGTTCCTGCGCAACGTCACCCGTGGTCGCGGCATCCCGGATGAGCGCCTCGAAGAGGTCTCGCACCACTACCGGGCTTTTGGCGGCATCAGCCCCATCAACCAACAGAACCGTGAGCTGAAGGCCGCGATCGAGGCTGAACTGGCACAGCGCGGCATCGAGTTGCCGGTCCTCTGGGGAAACCGGAACTGGGACCCGTACATCGCGCCGGTCCTGCAGGACGCTTACGACGCCGGACACCGCCGGATCCTGATGCTCACCACCAGCATCTACTCCTGTTACTCCAGCTGCCGGCAGTACCGTGAAGACATTGGTATTGCGCTGACCGAAACCGGCTTGGACGGCAAGCTTGAAGTGGACAAGATCCGCCAGTACTTCGACCACCCCGGCGTAGTTCAGCCGTTCCTTGAGGGAACTACGGCCGGCTTGGAGGAGATCCGTGGGAAGCTCGCCGCAGCAGGCGAAGCCGACCCGGATTCGAAGATTCGAGTGCTGTTCGCCACCCACTCCATTCCTACCCGGGATGCAGAGGCTGCAGGCAGGTCCGAGGACGAACCGCGCGAATTTGCTGAAGGTTCCGCCTACGCTGCACAGCACCTTGCCAACGCCAAAGCCATCATGGACGCTGTGGCACCGAACGTGGCCTGGGACCTCGTATACCAGTCCCGCTCGGGCGCTCCGCACATTCCCTGGCTGGAACCTGATATTAATGACCACCTGGAGGAGATCGCCCCCGAAGGCGTCCGCGGTGTGGTCATCGTTCCCCTTGGTTTTGTCAGCGACCATATGGAGGTTGCCTGGGACCTCGACACCGAGGCACTGGAAACCTGCAATAACCTGAACATCGAGGCCACCCGCGTGCCCACTCCGGGTACGCACGCGGCTTTCGTGTCCGGACTGGTGGACCTGATCTGCGAACGCACCGTAGAACACAACATCGCTGACCGTCCCCACGTAACGGACCTTGGCCCTTGGTACGACGTCTGCCGTCCCAACTGCTGCGAGAACTTCCGAGGGGCAAAACCCGTCATCTCCGAAGTTGGCGCCAGCATCGGTATCGGCCATGACGCCTACCCCGCTCCGGAGGCTGCCAAGTGACTGTTCGCATCGGCACCAGGGCGAGCAAACTTGCTCTGACGCAGACGCAGCAAACTGCGGACCAGTTGGCTGCCGTCGGCGGCTTCCCGGTGGAGCTCGTGCACATCAAGACCGAGGGAGACGTCAAAACCGGATCCCTTTCCCAGATGGGCGGCACAGGTGTGTTCGTTGCTGCCCTGCGGGATGCACTCCTCGCTGAAACCTGTGATGTCGCCGTCCACTCCCTGAAGGACCTGCCCACGGGAGCCGCACTTGGCCTGAGCATCGCCGCAACACCCAAGCGGGTGGATGTCCGTGACGTTCTTTGTGCACGCGACGGTATGACTCTTGCCGAGTTGCCGGGCGGCGCCAAAGTAGGCACAGGCTCGCCACGGCGGGCCGCTCAGCTACGGGCTGCACGTCCGGACATTGAGGTACTCGATATCCGTGGGAACGTTGATACGCGTCTCGGCCGTGTCCCGGGACTACCAGGAAACGCCACCGATGAAGTTGTTCCAGGCAAGTCCTGCGACCTCGACGCCGTGGTGCTGGCCGCCGCGGGCCTGGAGCGCATGGACCGCCTGGACACTGTCAGCGAGTTCTTCGAATCCGATGTCATGCTGCCTGCCCCCGGGCAGGGAGCGTTGGCCATCGAATGCCGGACCAACGATGCCCCGCGTTTGGCGGGTTCCACCGAAGGGTCAAACGGAGTGCTCGCACAGGCCCTTGCGGCGCTGAACGACGACGACACCCGTCTCGCCGTCACGGCCGAGCGTGCAGTCCTGGCCAGGCTTGAAGCCGGATGTGCAGCTCCTGTGGGTGCCTACGCCTTCCGCAAGGGCAGCATGCTGCACCTTGAAGCAGTGGTCTGTGCCGTGGATGGCACCAAGACTGTGCGCGAGAAGAAAGCCACCGACGGTCTCACGGAAGTCGGAGCCACGTTGCTCGGCATCGAAGTGGCGGAGCTCTTGCTCGCTGCCGGCGCCGCGGAGATCGCGGACCTTGCGGCGTCCTGAGACGCATGAATTGAACGGGCTGACCGGTCGGCGCGTCCTGATTACCAGGACCGCCGACCGTGCGCGTCCCCTGGCATCGCTTTTGAGCGGTTTGGGAGCGGAGCCACTGGTGCTGCCGCTCATCGATTTTGAGAAGGCGGGGGACCAGGTTCCCCTTGACGCCGCCTTGGAACGTTTGGTGGCCGGTGATTTCAACTGGATGGTGATCAGCAGCATCACCACTGTGCGGGTTTTATTGGAGAAAGCTGCTCAGCGCGGCGTCGCCGTGGCGGACCTTGTCCCAGCCGATACGAAGGTTGCCACGATAGGTCCCTCCTCCCGTCAGGTCCTTGAATCCGTGGGCCTCACGGTCGCCTTGGCTCCTGCGGAAGTCCAGTCGGCCGATGGATTGCTTGCTGTGTGGGAGGCGTCCAGTGAACGGGTTTTCCTGCCTCAAGCTGACATCGCATCGCCCGGCCTGCGGGAAGGCCTGGCCGCTGCCGGTGCGGATGTCACCTGCGTGGTCGCTTATCACACGGTGGACTACCCTGCCCGAGCGGAACTTCGCCTTACAGCGGAACTTCCGTCCGGCGTCGTGGTTTCCGCCCTTGATGTTCCGGCAACGCTCAGCCCGGAAGAGGCACGCGCCGCACTGGATGCCGGAACCCTGGACGCCGTAGTGGCTGCTTCTCCCAGCGCTGCACGTCGCATCGCCCAATTGTTTCCGGCATTGGGCACCTGCCGCTTCGTCGCCATTGGGCGTCCGACGGCGACAGAGGCCTCGCGGTTCGGCCTCACCGTTGCAGTTACTGCCAAAGAACCAACCCCGGACGGCATTGTGGCCGCCTTGGAATCTATTTTCGCCAACGAAGGGAACCCGCAATGAGCTTTCCGAACCATCGTCCCCGCCGCTTGCGCACCACTCCCGCCATGCGCAGGCTTACCGCCGAGACCCGCCTGGCGCCCGCGGACCTGATCCTTCCGGCGTTCATCCGGGAGGGACTTACTGAGCCGAGCCCCATCAGTTCCATGCCGGGGGTCGTCCAGCACACCACCGAGTCACTGAAGCGGGCGGCCGCGGAAGCCGTGGAGTTGGGCGTCGGAGGCATCATGCTGTTCGGCGTGCCTGCGGTACGTGACGCGCAAGGCACCGCCTCCCTGGACCCTGAGGGCGTCCTGAACAAGGCCATTCGCGACGTCAAGGCGGAGGTCGGTGATGACCTGGTGATCATGGGCGATGTTTGCCTCGACGAATTCACGGACCACGGCCACTGCGGCGTCCTTGATTCCGATGGCTATGTGGACAACGACGCCACGCTGGAGATCTATGGCCGGATGGCTGTAGCGCAGGCCGACGCCGGAGCCCATGTGCTGGGCCCCTCGGGAATGATGGACGGCCAGATCGCGGTGATCCGTCAAGCACTGGAGGAATCCGGACACAAGAACACTGCTGTTCTTGCCTATGCGGCCAAGTACGCGTCAGCGTTCTACGGCCCGTTCCGAGAGGCCGTGGATTCCCAGCTCAAGGGTGATCGCCGGACCTACCAGATGGACGCGGCCAACCGTCGGGAGGCCATCCTGGAAGTTGAGCTGGACCTCGAAGAAGGCGCCGACATGGTGATGGTCAAGCCTGCCATGAGTTACCTGGACATCCTGGCCGATGTCGCTGCCATGAGCCCGGTGCCGGTCTCGGCCTACCAAATCTCGGGGGAGTACGCCATGATCGAAGCGGCCGCAGCCAACGGATGGATCGACAGGCGCGGTGCCATCACGGAGTCCGTCCTCGGCATCAAGCGTGCCGGAGCCGACACCGTCCTGACCTACTGGGCCTCCGAACTGGCAGGCTGGCTGAAGGAGTCCTGATGTCCCCTGTTTCCCCAGAGTCCGCTGTTCCCGCAGAATCAGTAGTCCCGTCCGACCCCAGCGCGCCAGTGGGGGCCAACGAGATCCTCCTCGGCCTGAATACTTTTGGCGACGCCGGTGTGGATGCCGAGGGGAACCCGAAGGAGCATGCGCGTGTCCTGCGCGAACTGCTCCAGGAAGCAAAGCTGGCTGACGCCGTCGGAATCCATGCTTTTGGTGTGGGCGAACACCACCGCCGCGATTTCGCTGTGTCCGCGCCAGAGGTCTTCCTTGCAGCGGCAGCCGCAGTGACCTCGCGGATTCGCTTGGGGTCGGCCGTTACCGTGCTCAGCTCCGATGATCCGATCCGGGTTTTCCAGCGCTTCGCCACCGTGGACGCGTTGTCCAACGGCAGGGCAGAGGTAATGCTCGGCAGGGGTTCGTTCGTGGAGTCGTTCCCGCTGTTTGGTTTGGACCTGGCGGACTACGAAGTCCTGTTCGAGGAAAAACTGGAGCTGTTTGATAAGGTTCGGGCACAAAAACCGGTTCATTGGGAGGGGCGCACGCGGCCCAACGTCAATGGACTGCAGGTATACCCAAAATTGCAGCACCACTTGCTGCCGGCCTGGATTGGCGTCGGAGGTACACCTGAGTCCGTGCTGCGCTGTGCCGAATATGGTTACCCCATCATTTTCGCCATCATCGGGGGAGAGCCCCGCCGCTTCGCACCGCTGGTCAACCTGTACCGTGAGGCGATGGCCAAGTACGGCCATCCGATGCGTCAGATCGCAACGCACTCACCCGGTTTCATCGCTGACACGGACGATGCTGCCCGCGAAGAGCTCTTCCCGCATTGGCTGGAGCAGCGTAACAGGATCGGTTCCGAACGTGGCTGGGGTCCAGGGAACCGTGGGGAGTTTGATGCCATGTGCGGCCCGGAAGGTGCCCTCTACGTTGGCTCCCCGGAAACCGTGGCGCAGAAAATCGTCCTGCTCAAGCGGAACCTTGGCGTGGACCGCTTCGACCTCAAATACAGCAATGGAACATTGCCGCATCAATCCATGATGCGCTGCATCGAGCTCTACGGCACCGAGGTAGCCCCGCGGGTTGCTGAGCTGCTGGCCACAGCATCCTAGGTGGCGGCCATGCCGCTCCCTGAATCACTGAAAGAATAGGAACCATGACGTCAAACACCCCCGTGTCCGATCAACTGTTCGACCGTGCCCGGTCCCTGATGCCCGGCGGCGTGAACTCGCCGGTGCGGGCCTTCGGGTCAGTGGGCGGCACTCCGAAGTTCATGGTGTCCGCCAAGGGCGCCTACCTGACGGACGCCGACGGTAAGGAATACGTAGACCTCGTCTGCTCCTGGGGCCCGGCGCTGCTGGGCCACGCCCACCCTGCCGTGCTTGACGCCGTTCACGCAGCTGTGGACCGGGGCCTTTCCTTCGGAGCCTCCACACCGGATGAAGCCAACCTTGCCGCGATCGTCAAGGACCGGGTGTCCGCCGTCGAACGCCTGCGGATGGTGTCCACCGGAACTGAAGCCACCATGACGGCCGTTCGCCTGGCCCGCGGTTTTACGGGCCGCAACCTGATCATCAAGTTCGCCGGTTGCTACCACGGGCACTTGGACGGACTGCTGGCGGCTGCAGGATCCGGTGTCGCCACGTTGGCACTGCCCGGCTCTGCCGGTGTCACAGAGGCCACCGCAGCTGAGACCTTGGTTCTGCCTTACAACGATCTCGCTGCCGTCGAGGCTGCCTTCGCTGCCCACGGCCAAAACATCGCTGCCGTCATCACGGAAGCGGCTCCGGCGAACATGGGCGTCGTCACCCCGGGCGAAGGCTTCAACGCGGGCCTATCCCGTATCACCAAGGAAAACGGTGCGCTCCTCATTCTCGACGAAGTCCTTACCGGCTTCCGCACCGGCTACTCCGGCTACTGGGGATTGACCGGTCGCCAGGAAGGTTGGGCTCCGGACCTGCTCACTTTCGGCAAGGTCATCGGCGGTGGAATGCCGACGGCGGCCCTCGGCGGCCGTGCCGACGTCATGGACTACCTCGCTCCCGTAGGCCCGGTCTACCAGGCCGGTACCCTGTCCGGAAACCCCGTGGCTATGGCCGCAGGCGTGGCAACGTTGACCAACGCAACTCCTGAGGTCTACGCCTACGTTGATGCCCGTTCGCTGGAACTCTCAGCTGCGCTCTCCTCCGCCCTTGATGACGCCGGTGTGGACCACTCCATCCAGCGGGCGGGCAATCTGTTCTCTGTTGCGTTTGGTACCTCTACCCACGGCGTGCACAACTACGACGACGCCCAGCGGCAGGAAAGCTTCCGATACGCCCCGTTCTTCCACTCCATGCTTGACTCCGGCGTTTACCTTCCGCCGTCGGTCTTCGAAGCCTGGTTCCTCTCCGCTGCCCATGACGACGCCGCGATGAACCGCATTATCGACGCCCTTCCGGCAGCAGCGAAAGCTGCAGCGGGCGCTACGGCCTAGATCCTGTGTGATGCCCCGGGCAATTGCTTGAAGCTACTGTCCGGGGCATTGTTGCGTCCGATCGGGGTAGGCTCGTAGGTGGAAACCCACCCCCAACGAATTCACGGTTTACCATGCGCAAGTCCCCTTCCATTGCATCATTGAGTCTCAGCATCGCCACCGCCGGAGTGCTGCTGGTCGCAGCCGCTGGCTGTTCCAGTGGCACAGACGGTTCCGGCCAAACCTCGGGGGAGGCGACGCCGTCGGTGGCTCCTTCTTCGCCCTCAGTATCGCCCGCTCCCACAACGCCGCCGGCATCAGTTACCAACTCAGCGGTTCCTTCCCCGCCCCCCTCCGTAGCCCCTGCGCCGGCGCCCAGCGCGCCGTCAGCTGCGGAGCAGCAGCTCGCCGCACTCAGCCTTGAGCAACGGGTGGGACAACTGTTCATGGTGGCAGCCAAGGCCAGCGGTGCCGAACCGGGAACCATGGATGCGCTGACCAAATATCACGCCGGAAACGTTTACCTCAGCGGACGCAGCAAGGCCGGAACTGCCCCGACCGCGTCCCTTGTGTCTTCGCTGACAGGCACGGTATCTACTGCCACCACCGGCGGGGTACCCCTTTTTGTGGCCACCGACCAAGAGGGCGGATACGTCCAGGTTCTCTCCGGTCCGGGGTTCTCCACCATTCCCACGGCCCTGGTCCAAGCGTCTTCCGGGGCGGCGAAACTCCGCGCGGATGCTACAACGTGGGGGAAGGAACTTAGCAGCGTAGGCGTCAACGTGAACCTCGCACCGGTTTTGGATACAGTGACCAGCCCGCAGTTTGCGCCCTCGAATGCCCCCATCGGCCATTTTCAGCGGGAGTACGGCTATGACCCGGCCAACGTCTCGCTGCTGGGCAATGCCTTTGCCGATGGCATGAAGGACGCCGGAGTGGCCCCCGTGGTGAAGCACTTCCCGGGACTTGGCAGGGTTGTTCCCAACACGGACGTCACAAGCGATGTCCGTGACACGACAACCACACGGAACGATCCCGCATTGTCGCCCTTCCATGCGGCCATCACATCGGGCGCCCAGTGGGTCATGGTTTCGAATGCCTACTACGACAAGATCGACGCCGCCAACATTGCACCGTTCTCACCGACCGTGATGGATACGATGCTGCGTGCTGACGCCGGCTTCAAGGGGATTGTCCTTTCGGATGACCTCTGCAGCGCTGCCCAGCTGGAATCATGGTCCGATGCCGAGCGTGCCCTGAACTTCTTCGGCGCAGGCGGAACCATGCTGGTCTGTGCCGATCCCGCGAGCATTCCGGCAATGCACCAGGCGGTGGTGCAGAAGGCCACGGCAGATCCTGCCTTCCGGGCAAAGGTGGACGCCGCAGCGCTTACGGTGCTGCGGGTCAAAGCCGGTCAATAGCGGCTCCAAGGCAGTCCGAACAGCAAAGAACCCCGCCTTCGCTTGGAAGGCGGGGTTCTTTGTAGCGGGTGTAATCCTGCTAAGCGGAGGTCCTTAAAGGACGTCCGAAAGGAAACCCTGAAGGCGTTCCGTTTGCGGGTTGGTGAACAGCTGCTCCGGAGGTCCGGATTCAACCACCACGCCGGCATCCATGAAGGTCACGATGTCTGAGACGTTGCGGGAGAAGCCCATTTCGTGGGTTACCACCACCATGGTCATGCCTCCCTGGGCCAGGTCCGTCATAAGCGCAAGAACACCCTTGACGAGTTCCGGGTCCAGCGCGGAGGTAGCTTCGTCAAAGAACATCACCTCAGGCTTCATGGCCAACGCGCGGGCAATCGCCACACGCTGCTGCTGTCCGCCTGAGAGGTTGGCCGGACGGGAATCCGCCTTATGCTTCAAACCCACCAGGTCCAACTGGGCCAGTGCCTCGTCGCGCGCCTGTTCCTTGGACATGCCACGGAGTTTGCGCAGTGCCAGCGAGATGTTCTCAGCCACCGTCTTGTGCGGAAAAAGGTTGAACTGCTGGAAGACCATGCCGATGCGGCGACGCAGTTCGTCCGGGTTGTCCTTGAGGACCGAACGTCCATCCAGCAGGATATCGCCCTGATCCGGCTCGATGAGCCGGTTCATCACACGGAGCAGCGTTGACTTGCCTGAGCCGGACGGGCCGATAACGGAGGCCGTGGTGCCCTTCTCGACGTGCAGGTCGATGCCCCGCAACACATGGTTGCTGCCGAACGACAGGTGGATGTTCTTCGCCGTCAACGTACCTGATGCGAATTCACTCATGCCTGCGCTCCTTTTCCTACGACGGCCGCTGCCTCGTCCGGTTCCTTCTTCTCGGGGCGTCCAGCGCGCATGCGGGCATCAATAAAGTTCACGAAGTGCGTGAGTGGGATGGTCAACGCCAGATAGAAGATGGCTGCTGCCACGTAAGGGGACAGATTGCCACTGTTGGCTGCTGCATCCTTACCTATCTGGAAGATTTCACGCTCTGTTGCCAGGAGGCCAAGCATGAAGACCAGTGACGATTCCTTGATCAACGCGATGAACTGGTTGACCAACGCAGGAAGAACGCGGCGGATGCCTTGCGGCACTACAACCAGGCGCATGGACGAGCCGTAGCTGAACCCGAGGGCACGGGTTGCCTCAAGCTGGCCCTTGTCCACGCTTTGGATGCCGGAACGGAAAATCTCGCCGATGTACGCACCGGACATCAAGGACAGCGCCGCGATGGCCATGGGGTACGGGCTGGTGGAGCCCGTCAGTTCGCGAATAATCGGGCCAAAGCCGAATCCGATCACCAGGATGGTCAGCACCGGGGGGAGCCCGCGGAGAATGTCCGTGTAAATGCGGGCTACCCACCGTGCTGCTGCGTTCCGCGAGATCCCCATCAGGGCGAGCAACATCCCGAGCGCGGTCCCGATGATGCCCGAGACGACAGCCAGGACGATGGTGTTGGGCAGACCGACAGCGAACATCTTGGGAATGACTTCGCCCATCGCCTCCCAGTCAAAGAAGGTGTCGGCTAATTGATTGAGGATATCCATGGAACGCCTTGGTTACTTGGCGGGGAGCTGGACGGCCTTGCTGCCCGGCTTCCAGCCCTGGGGGGTCTGCTCGGCGGCAGTGGGACGGTCCTTGTACCATTCGGCTGTGAGCTTGGCCCAGGTTCCGTCAGCGATGACAGCGTCCAGACCGGAGTTCAGGGCATCAATCAGCGGCTGGTTGTCCTTGTTCACTGCGTAGGCGGTGAAGTTCTGGGTGTTGACAACCTTCTCGGCGATCTTGGTGTTGTCGCCGTCCTTGACCTGGCCTTCTGCCTGCTGGGAAGGTGCAACCCAAGCATCGATCTGGCCGTTCTTGACGTTGCCGTAAACGGTGTTGTAATCAGGGAAACGGACCGGCTCGATCTTAAGCGTGTTGGTCATGTAGTCATCCTGGACGGTGCCTTGGACAACGCCGATGCGCAGGCCTTCCTTGACGTCCGCGAAGCCGGTGACCTTGGAGTCGCTCTTGGTCACGATTGCCATGTAGCCGAAGTCGTAGCCATTGGTGAAACCGACCGTCTTGCGGCGGGCGTCCGTGGTGGAGATCGAGGAGGATCCGACGTCGAACTGCTTGTTGCCCACCTGCGACAGGAGCGCTGAGAAGTCAGTGGACGCAAACTCGACCTTGAGCCCCAGCTTGTCACCAATTGCGCGCAGGAGTTCGTTGTCGTAACCGGTGAACTTACCGGAAGGATCAATAAAGATGTTCGGCGGGGCGTCGGAAAGGGTGCCCACGCGCAGGGTGCCGTCGGTGATGAGGCCCAGCTTGGACTTGTCGATCTTGTCCAGCGCCGTAACGTCAGCGGTGGTAAGCGTGTCCAACGACTTCTGGTCGCTACCGGCCAGGGCGTCGGTGGGGGAGCCGCTGGGCTCGGAGGTTCCTCCGCCGCACGCTGCCAGGGAAATCACCAGGGCTGCAGCCACGGGGGCAACAGACAGCCACTTAGGGGCTTTGAATTTCATGAAGAAATCACTTTCATCGGGTCACAGAGACGTTTCGCGGTGGGCGGGGAATGCGGCAGCAATACGAAGGTTGGCTGCTCTAGCAGACTTCAACCCGCCAAACTTAATTATGTCACCAGCCCGCCAGCGCACCGTGAATCGAAGAAATGGTTGCCAACACTCGATTAAGCCGAACAAAGTTCCCGTAAGCAGACCTCCTGCTCCGGACTATTCCGGCGGCCCAGCCTTGCGCGGAATCCGCGGGAGGCCAACCTTGAAAATGAGGTTCCCGAAATTGCTGTGACTTGCGTCGCAAAAGGAAACGGTCGCCTGCTCTCCGGGGTTAAAAGCCGCCCCGGCTAGCATCTTCAGGCGGAAGGACCGGCCACTCGCCCTCGATGACCGCAGTGGGCTTACTGCGCCGCAAGTACTGCTGGAAATCAGCGGCCTGGGATGCCGCCCAGTCTACTTGCAGCTGATGCAACGCCGGCGCCGGCATCTGCAACTTGGGGAATTTGCCGGCCATGGCATCCAATACACGGAGCGTAGCGAGAGCGTCTGCAGCGGAAGTATGCGCGTTTGTCAGGTCCACACCGTATTCCTCGCACAAAGCGGTAAGCGTGCGCTTTCCCTTGCGGTAACGGTCCACCTGCTTGTTCATCACATAAGGATCCAGCACGGGGAAGCGACTGAGTTGGGGGACGCCGTAGCGTGCGGACTCGGCCGCCAACACAGTGAAATCGTAGCTGGCGTTGAAAGCAATGACGGGAGTGCCGTCGTCGAATAGTCCTTGGAGTACCCCGGCCACCTCTCGCGTGACGTCGGCCGCCGGGCGGCCCTCTGCACGGGCTTTCTCTGTAGTGACGCCGTGCACCTCGCTGGCTTCGAGCGGGATTTCAACACCGGGATCTGCCAGCCACTCGTGCTCTGCGATGAGCTCCCCGTGGGCATCCACGACAGTGATGGAAGCGGTGACGATCCGCGCCGACCGTGAGTTCTTCCCGGTGGTCTCGAGGTCGAATGCGGCGCGGGAGAGGGTGTTCCAGGAGCTCATGTCTTCAAGCTACCGGCTGGGTCCGACACTCTTCGGGCACGACACTCCTGCCGTTACGCTGAACACATGCGGATGGAGTATGTGACGGCGGTTCTGGCCGTTGTGGACCTTGTTCCATCGGGTTCGGCGGTCTCCTACGGTGACGTCGCAGAGCTTTTGGGAGCCGGTGGACCGCGGCAGGTCGGCGCAGTGATGAGTCACTATGGCAGCTCCGTTGCCTGGTGGCGTGTCTTGCGCGCCAGCGGCGAAGCGCCCCCGGGTCACGAAGCCGACGCCCTGCGGCATTACTTGGAGGAAGCCACCCCGCTGCATGGCGCATACGAGGCCTTCCTGAGGACGGGTGAAGGCCGTTGGCGCGTCGATCTGACAGCGGCCCGATGGACGCCTACCGACTCTGATTTCGACCAACTGGATGTGATCTCGGACCAGTTGGAGCGTCAACTCCATAAATTGTCGGTGCCCGATGATGAAATGAATGTGTGACCGCGACTCCTGCCAAAACCCGCCAAGCACCGGCAGCCCTCCGCCTGCTCCCGCCGCGTGAAACCCACTACGCGGCTCCTGTCCTGTCTCCGGACCAAAGAGCAGTCGTTTCCCTCCCGCAAGGGAGCGGCCCTGTCCTCGTCCCCGGGGGTCCGGGAACGGGTAAATCAACAGTGCTGGTGGAATCCGCAGTCCGCCGCGTCCGTGAGGATGGCTTGGACCCGGAACAGGTTCTCGTTCTTGCTCCCGGGCGCCACGCCGCGGCAGCATTGCGCGACACCTTCACAGGACGGCTGGACCGCAGTCTGAGTACGACGCCGGCACGCACTTGGGCGTCCTACGCCTTCGACGTTATCCGGCGGGCAAAGGCGGAAGGCATACTGCCGCTGACGCGGCCACCTAAGCTTCTCTCGGGCCCCGAACAAGACCTCATCATCAAGGAATTGCTGGAAGGCCACTCCCGTCCGGGATTCCAGCTTCCTTGGCCGGAGGACCTCGCAGCAGCACTTCCCACCCGCGGCTTCCGTCACGAAATCCGACAGTTGTTCGACCGAATCATCGAATCGGGGCGAACCGCCGAGGACCTGGTCGGGCTGGCTTACGAATGCGGACGGCCTGATTGGATGGCGGCTGCCGAACTGTACAGCGAGTACCGGGATGTCCTGGACCTCCGCATGCCTGAGGCCTTTGACCCTGCTGGAATCATCACCACGGCGCGGCAGATTTTCCAGGACTCGCCGGCCTTCCTGGCTGCTGAGAGGGAACGACTCAAACTCATCCTCGTGGACGACGCCCAGGAATCGAATCCTGCTGTGTTCGAGCTCCTTGCCGACATCGGCGAAGGCAAAGACGTCGTGGTGACCTACTCACCGGATACGGTCGTGCAAGGCTTCCGCGGCGCACGCCCGGACCTGGTGTCAGAGCTGCCAACACTGCTGGGAGGCGCACAGCAAAACGTTCTCGAACGCCCACTGTCTGTTACCCACAGGCATGCGCCTGAAGTAGCGGAGGCGTGGACCCGGGTCGCGAGCCACATCTCGCAGCGCTCGGGTGGCCAGTTGGCCCGGCAAATGGAACAACCACAACATCCGGACGGCATGCATCCTGCATCTGCCCGGGATGGTCGGGTGGAGGGTCATGTGCTGCCGTCAGCTGTCCACGAGTTGAGATACGTTGCCCAGCGCATCCTCGAAGCTCAGCTGCGGGAATCGCGGGAGTTCAGCGACATCGCGGTGATCGTCCGGAACGGCGGGCAAATTTCCCAGTTGCAGCGTTACCTGAGCGGCCAGGGGATCCCGGTGCGTGTTCCAGTGGCAGACTCGGCCGTCCGAGACGAAGTCGCGGTGCGTCCCCTGTTGGAGGCCTTTGCCATTGTTCTGGACCCGGCAAAGCTGACGCCGGAAACGGCAGTTTCCCTCCTCACTTCCCGCATCGGCGGAGCCACGGCCATCGAACTGCGCAGGCTACGCCAGTCCCTGCGCCGCGAGGAGCTCCTGGGCGGTGGCGGTCGGTCCAGCGACGCTTTGCTGGTAGAGGCACTGCTTCAGCCCGGTGCCCTGGCGTCGCTGGGTATTGAAGGCAGTTCTGCCCGTCGGCTCGCCCGCATGATCGCAGCCGGGTCCGCCGCCGCCGCGGAACCCGGGGCCAACGCGGAATCTGTTCTGTGGGCTTTGTGGCACGCCACCGGCTTGTCTTCCCGCTGGGCAGAAATGGCACTTGAAGGAGGCAACGCAGGTGCACGTGCCGATAGGGATCTTGACGCCATGATGGCGTTGTTCCATACAGCCGAACGGTTCGTGGACCAACTGCCCGGTTCAGGTCCCGAACAGTTCCTGGACTACTTGCTGAACCAGGAACTTCCCATGGACACCCTTGCCGCGCGGGCACAGCTGGAGGCCTGCGTGGAGATCATGACCCCCGCAAGCGCCGCCGGTCGGGAATGGCCGGTGGTGATCGTAGCGGGCCTCCAGGAAGGCGTATGGCCCAACACCCGATTGCGTGGAGAGCTGCTGGGCAGCACTGTCTATGCCGACGCAGTGGAGCATGGAGTGGACTACGCCCTTCGGCGCGGGCCCCTGAGCAGGCTCCGGGATATTCGTTACGACGAACTCAGGAGTTTTTCGACCGCCGTATCCCGGGCCCGTGAAGTATTGATCTGCACCGCGGTGTCGTCTGAGGATGAGCAACCCTCGGCTTTCCTGGACTACGCGGCGCCTTTGGGTACGGGTGAGTACAAGCGCGACTACACCCCAGTTGACCGGCCCATGACGTTGAGGGCACTGGTTGCGGAACTACGGCAGCACGTTCAGGCGGAAGACGCCGCTGGCGGTGAAGCGCCTACCTCGCACGAGGCCGCCCGGATATTGGCCAGGCTCGCCAGCACGGAACCACCCGTTCCGGGTGCACACCCGGACACGTGGTGGGGTTTGGCGGCCCTGAGCTCCCAGGAAGCCGTGGTGCCGCCCGGCGGTACCGTTTCCGTCTCACCTTCCAAAGTGGAGGCCGTACATAAGTCGCCGTTGGACTGGTTCGTCCAAGCAGCCGGAGGGGAAGCTGCCACCGACTTCGCACGGAGCCTGGGCACCTTGGTCCACAGCATTGCCCAGGAGCTTCCCGATGCTTCAGGAGCCGAGTACGTGGCCGAGCTCGTACGCCGTTGGCCTGCTTTGGGCATGAAGGACAACTGGGAAGGAAAGCTGGATTTCCAGCGGGCGGAACTGATGGTTCGGAAGTTGGCCCAGTACGTGCTCATCATGCGCGGCGACGGAAGAAGCTTGCTGGCCGTGGAGCACGACTTTGAAGTTCAACTACCTGATGTCACCTTGGACGCCGGCGGTGTCAGTCGTCCTCATGCTCTTGAAGAGGAGGCCACGCGCCATGCGGTACTACGCGGTCAGGTGGACCGGCTGGAGATAGATCCGGAGGGCAGGCTCGTGATCGTGGACCTCAAGACCGGCAAACGGCAACCCGGCAAAGCGGAGGTTGCCAAGCACCCGCAACTTGGTGCCTACCAGGCCGCCGTCCTCAAAGGTGCTTTCCGGGACGCCGGAACCGGGGACGGAACGCCCGACGTCGATTCCCTTGCGGCGTCCGCGAACGGCTTTGCCCCCGGCGGCGCCGTGCTGGCCCAACTTGGGACCAAGACCAAGAGTCCCGCAGTACAGCAACAGGATGCGTTGGATCCCGCGGACAACTGGGCCGAGGGGCTGGTGAATGAGGCAGCCGCCCTGATGGCCGGTGCAACGTTCGAAGCACGGCACGACCCCGGCAAGGGTGGGCATGGCGGCCATGGATGCCGTCTACCTGACGTTTGCCCGTTGTGCGCCAGAGGAAAGCAGGTCACCGAATGACAACCGAACTCCTGGACGGCTTTGCCACCAGCAATCCGGGCGTGGAGGAAGTCCCCGAGCCAAGGTTCTCTCCTTCCGAACTGGCCAACATCCTGGGCGAAAAGAACCACCCTACGCCTGAGCAGGCGGCCATCATTGCCTCCCCTCTTTCACCGCGCCTGGTAATTGCCGGGGCAGGTTCTGGTAAGACAGCCACCATGGCGGACCGTGTTGTATGGCTGGTGGCAAACGGCTGGGTGCGCCCTGAAGAAGTCCTCGGCGTGACATTTACCCGCAAGGCTGCCGGAGAGCTGGCGAGCCGGATACGGTCCAAGCTGGCCACGCTCCAGCGGATAGCGGCGGCGGACGATGGCAGCATAGGGTTCCCGGAGGGACTTCTCGGCGCAGACGACCTCGAACCCAAAGTGTCCACGTACCACTCCTATGCAAGTGGCATCGTTTCGGACTACGGCCTGCGATTGGGCATCGAGCGGGATGTCGTCTTGCTGGGAGGCGCACAGTCCTGGCAATTGGCCAGCGAAGTTGTGGAAGCATATGACGGCGACTACGAGCACTTCACTGCCGCCAAATCCACGCTCGTCAATGCAGTCATCCAGCTGGCGGGGGAGTGCGCAGAGCACCTTCAGAATCCCGGGGAAGTACGGGACTGGGTCCTGGAGCGCGTTCAGACCTTTGAGCAGCTTCCCTACATAACCGGTGCCAAGAAGAATCCAACGCAGGCAGCAGGAGAACTTGCGGCCATGCTGAGGACTCGCGCCAGCGTTGCCGACATGGTGGTCCGTTACCAAGAAGCGAAGCGGCAGCGCGGTGTCCTGGATTTCGGTGACCTCGTAGCGCTCGCAGCCCGAATTGCGAGCGATATTCCGCTCGCTGCCACCACTGAACGTGCCCGCTACAAGGTAGTGCTCCTGGATGAGTTCCAGGACACCTCCCACGCCCAGCTTGTTCTCTTCTCCCGTCTTTTCGGTCAGGGCCACGCAGTTACCGCTGTGGGCGACCCCAACCAATCGATATACGGCTTCCGAGGCGCTTCCGCGGGCCAGCTCTTCCACTTTGTGCAGGAGTTTCCCGTCCGGCAGGAGGACCACCCCGGCGGCTCTGAATCCTATTCCGTTGCCCCCACTTCGTATCTGACCACCGCCTGGCGGAACGGCAGGAACATCCTCCGGGCCGCCAACACCATCGCAGCGCCCTTAAACAGGTCGGCGGCACTGGATGGTCCGGCTGGCGAGAGGGAAACATCGAGTAATGTCTCAGTGCCCGCGTTGGTTCCAAGCCCGGCTGCGGTTGATGGAAGTGTGGTGATCGGTCGCTTCGGCACGGATGAAGACGAAGCCGCAGTGATAGCCCGCGATGTCCATCGCTACCAACGGACTGTTTTCGAAGAAGAGGAGGACGGCACTCCGGTCAAACCCACCATGGCGGTCCTCTGTCGCCGACGGGCGCAGATGGAATGCCTCCGCCGCGAGTTCGAGCTCCAGGGGATTCCCTACGAGATCGTTGGACTTGGCGGTTTGCTGGACACACCGGAGATCGTGGATCTGGTGGCGACCTTGCGGGTCCTTGCCGATCCAGGACGTTCCGACGCCCTGATGAGGTTGTTGGCCGGGGCGCGGTGGAGGATTGGTCCTGCAGACTTGATGGCCTTCAGTGACTGGTCCCGCTTCCTGGCTCGGCGGCGATCGGCTCCGGAAGCCGAGCCTGAATCCTTTGATGACAACGAGGAACCGTCAGGGACCGTCATTGAAAGCGACATCACGGATGCCGCAAGCCTCGTGGAGGCCCTTGACTTCCTTCCTCGGCCAGGCTGGACGTCCGGTCACGGGAGGAGCCTGAGCGCTGCTGCCCTGGATCGGCTGACCCGTCTTGCTTCGGAACTGCGCTCCCTGAGAAGCTACATCGGCGACGACCTCACCACACTTCTTGGCGAAGTGGAACGTGCGATGCTCCTGGACATCGAAGTGGCGGCTAAGCCGGGAATCAGCATCCACCAGGCGCGCCGCAACCTGGATGCTTTCCAGGATGCTGCAGCCGGGTTCCTGCAGACGTCGCAGCGCATTGACCTGCTGGCGTTCTTGTCGTGGCTGGAGGCTGCAGCCTCCGAGGAAGGTGGCTTGGATGTAGCCCCCGTTGAGGCGAATCGGGAAGCAGTGCAATTGCTGACCGTCCACGCTTCGAAAGGCTTGGAATGGGACGTTGTTTTTGTCCCGGGCCTCAACGCTGGTTCATTCCCCAGCAACAGGGATTCGCGGTGGAGCACCGGCGCCGCGGCCTTGCCGTGGCCCTTGAGGGGCGATCGCGCCGACCTTCCCCAGTGGGATCTTGATCAGCCTGACCAAAAGGGATGGTTGGACGCAGAGAAGGACTTCAAGTCCGAGGTCCAGCATCACGGTGAGGCCGAAGAGAGGAGACTCGCCTACGTTGCTTACACCCGGGCGAAGTTCGTACTGTGGGCTTCCAGCGCTGCCTGGAATGGCTCTCGGTCGGGAATGGCTGGCATGTCTGCCTTCCTTTCCGAACTGGCGCCGCTTGCGGGAGTTGCTGGAGAGGCTAATGAAGCCGACAGGACGCAGTCGGTCGGCAGTACGCCGTCAGCCGGCAGTGCGGTGGTCCATGCCGAATCGGTGGCCGAAGAGGCCTTGCCTGAGGAGAGCCCCTTGACGGCAGCGCTCGAGGTTGCCCACTTCCCCTACGACCCCTTGGAAGGACCGTCAGACCCACGGACCGGAGCCCGGCTGAGGCTGACTCCGGGCAGGCGGCTGGCAATGGATCGAGCCGCCGCCATGGTCCGTGGATACATCGCGGAACCCCGCCCGGCCCCTACAGACGAATTGACTGGTGCCGCCCGGAAATGGTCCCAGGAGGCCGAGCTACTGCTGGATCGCCAACGGCAGCTCAAGACCGTTCAGGATGTCCACCTGCCCAGCCACATTTCTGCCTCACTTTTCGTTGACCTCGGTGCTGACCCTGCCGCCGTCCTATCCCAGCTGCGCAGGCCCGTTCCCCGCGAACCGGGCATATCGGCGCGCAAAGGTACCGCCTTCCATGCATGGGTCGAGGAGTACTTTGGCACAACCGGCATGCTGGACCTTGATGAAGCGCCGGGTTCGGACTCCCACATCGACGAGGCCTATGGCTTGGATGACATGGTGTCGGCGTTCAAGCAGTCCGAGTGGGCCCAGCGCGCTCCGGCTTTCGTCGAGGTACCTGTGGAAACGCGGATCGGCGACGTCGTAGTCCGTGGGCGCATCGATGCCGTGTTCCGTGATGCTGACGGCCGCTGGCAACTCATCGACTGGAAAACCGGGCGACGCCCCGCAGGTCAGCAACTCGCCACCCGGGCGGTGCAGCTGGCCGTCTACCGGCTCGCATGGGCACGACTCAGAGACGTACCCCTCGAGGAGGTCAGCGCGGCGTTCTACTATGTGGCTGACGACGCCGTTGTGCATCCGCACGATCTTGGCAGCGCCGAGGAACTGGAGCTGATCGTGGCGAAGGCTTTGAACAACAGCGCTGACCAGTAGGAAAGCCCTGGAACCCGGGAAAGCACTGGAACCCGGGAAAGCACTGGGTTCCGGGTTCTGGGTTGTTCCAGGTCCCGGGTTCTAGGAACGTTCCGCCGCGTGAAGCGGCGTTACGCTGACAACACTGATAGCGGCAGTGGAGGTCTCGTCGTGGTGTGACGCCGTGCCGGAGCCGCTTTCTTCGGAGCCTTTTGATTCATCAGCGTCGGGAATTGCCGCCACACTGACTGCAGGCTTGTCGGCCCGTGCATCCGCTGCTCTCGACTGCGCGGCCTCGTGCTCAGCAGCTTCATTCTCGGCGGCCTCGTCCTCAGCGGCCTGTGCAGCTTCTTCGTCGCGACGCACCTGCTCGTCGATGTCATTGGCGAGTGCCTGAAGCATGGACTCTGCTTCTGCCGTCATGCTCTGGTGCCCTGCCGCCATTGCCTTGACCAGATACTGGGCAAGGGCGAACTCGGCCAGCAGGGCGGCCCTGCGGAGAAGGTGCGCATCCGGGGTCTCACGGCGTGCTTGGGTGTAGTGGCTCAAAACAGCCTCAACAAACGAGGCCTCGTTGGATGCCACCAACCAGGCGAAGTCGTCTGCAGGATCCCCGATCCTGAGATCGGTCCACCCCGTCAGGGCTGTCACCGTGTCATCCTGGACCATCAGGTTGTCTTCATGAAGGTCGCCGTGAACCACCGAGGGATTGAAGCGCCAAAGGGCAACGTCTTCGAGGGCGTGCTCCCAGCGACGCAGCAAGGTAGCCGGTATCTTGCCGGTGGTTGCCGCTTGGTCAAGTTCGTTGAGTTTGCGTTGCCGGAACTCATTGGCCGAGTAACTGGGAAGGTCTGCATTGGTGACCAAGGTCAGTGGCAAGTCATGAATGGCTGCCAGTGCTGTGCCGACCTCCCGGGCCAAGGCGGGACTTCCGGCTGACAGTTCTTCTATGGAGAGCATGGAGCCCTGCAGGTGGGCGTAGACGAACGTCGTCAGTGCACCTTGCCTCACAGTGCCGGCGATGGTGGGCACATGAAAGGGTAGTTCAGCGCGAATGGCAGGTGCGAAGGCTCTCAGCACCATGAACTCGGTTTCCAGCCGCGTGCTGGCTTCCGGGTGGCGCGGTGAACGGACTCGCCAGCGTTTGCCTTCTCCGTCCAACAGCAGCGCCGAGTCGAAGTCGGCGTCGTCGTCGGGGGAATAGGCTGCGGCCGTTGGCGAAAGGCCAGGCACCGCCGCTGTTGCTATGGCGGCCAGTTCGAGCGGTGTTCTTCTCACGTTCTCCACGGTAGATTGAGTGCGGCCTGTGGCCATGATGCAGTGCGGCGAGTCTTCAGATCCGCAGCAAATGCGTAGGAAATGTGGGGCAAAACATTGCTCAAGTGCCCAAGCGGGCAACCGCGCGGGGTGGTGTCCACAACAGTGGACCTCGCCAAATGTTTTTTGTCGGTACGAGTCAGTACGGTAGATACATGAGTCAAACGGAGTCGCCGGCGCTTGCCAATCACCTGATGGAGACTGTTCTTCCCGTCCGTCCTGCGATGGTGGATCGCGGCTCGGGCGTGCGGATGAAGCCGGGCATGGTTGAGGATCTCATCACCTCCGGCACCGCCAAGGCCATGGTCATTTCGCAGCGAAAAGCGTTGGTGACTGCTGATGGCCTGTGGTTCGGAGACGCTGCGCCGCTCTGGAACGCTCTTAATAGGTTGGAAGGCGGCGCTGTTGCTGCCATCTACCTGGGCACCACCTTGACGTCGTCCTCCTTGCCGGAGGGGACGTCCGTTGTGCTGTTCACAGTTGCTGAACCGCCAGCGCCCGGCATCGCCACGGTGCCGTTGGATGCTGAGTGGGCCGGTTTTCGGGACGTCGCGGCACGTCTTGACGCCAAGGACACCGCTTTGTTCATCGAGGCCAGCGCCATCTCCAACTGGCATGCAACCCACACACATTGCCCGCAGTGCGGCACGCCCACGGACATCGAGGCCGGAGGCTGGGTCAGGCGTTGTCCCAAGGATAACTCGGAGCATTACCCGCGGACGGATCCCGCCATCATTGTCACGGTGGTTGGCCCGGACGGCCGGCTCCTGCTCGGCGGCGGAGGGCCCGTCGACGCCAAGAATTACTCCACGCTGGCAGGATTCGTTGAGCCCGGTGAATCGCTGGAGCAGGCTGTCGTCCGGGAAATCGGGGAAGAAGTGGGTGTCCGCGTGACGGCCTGCCAGTATCTCGGTTCGCAATCCTGGCCGTTCCCCGCTTCCCTCATGTTGGGATTCACCGCAAGGACAGACGACGCCGTTGCCATGCCCGACGGCGTAGAGGTTACCCGGGCACGGTGGTTCAGCCGGGAGGAGCTGCAGGAAGCCGTGTTGAGCGGTGAAATCACCATCTCAACGCGCCTGTCCATCGCGCGTTCATTGATTGAGCATTGGTATGGCGGCGTCATCGAAGACCTGCAGCCGTGACCGAAGGGATTTTCGACGGCGGTGGCTCGCTTGAGGAGCGCATCCTCGGTGGGCTGGACGAAGAACAGCGGGAAGTTGCCAGTACCTTGACGGGTCCCATGTGCGTCCTCGCAGGAGCAGGCACGGGAAAGACACGTGCCATCACTCATCGCATTGCTTACGGCGTTCACTCCGGGGTTTACAGTCCGCAGAGACTGCTGGCCGTGACCTTCACTGCCCGGGCCGCAGCTGAGATGCGTAGCAGACTCCGCGATCTTGGTGTCGCCAACGTTCAAGCCCGCACATTCCACGCGGCCGCATTGAGGCAGTTGCAGTTCTTTTGGCCGCAGGCAATTGGCGGCACTTTGCCCAATCTCCTGGATCACAAAGCCAACATGATCGCCGAGGCCTCCCGCCGGCTTCGCCTGAGCACTGACCGTGCATCCATCAGGGACCTGGCAGCCGAGATCGAGTGGGCCAAGGTTTCCATGCTGACTCCCGCTAATTACTTGGAGAATGCACAAGGCCGTGGAACTCCCGGAGGCTTCGACCTCACGGCGGTCTCCCGCGTATTCCAGGCCTATGAGGACATCAAAACCGATCGCAATGTCATCGACTTCGAAGACGTCCTTCTCATAACAGTGGGTATCCTCCAAGAAGACCCGAAGGTAGCGGCAACGGTCCGGGAGCAATACCGTCATTTCGTGGTGGACGAGTACCAGGACGTTTCACCCCTGCAACAGCGGCTTTTGGATTTGTGGCTCGGCGGACGGAACGAGTTGTGCGTGGTGGGCGATGCCAGCCAAACCATTTACTCCTTCACCGGCGCCTCACCCAAGCATCTTCTCGGGTTCAAAGGGCAGTTCCCCGGAGCGACCGTCGTCAAGCTCGTTCGCGACTATAGGTCCACGCCGCAAGTGGTGAAGTTAGCCAATGAGCTCTTGGGTTCCCGTCGAAGCGGTGGCCCGGTGGCAGATGCCGCGTGGGCTTCGCCCCTCAAGCTCGTTGCCCAGCGGCCCTCCGGCCCGGAACCGCGGTTCATGGAGTGCCCTGATGACGAGGCTGAGGCAGCTGTGGTGGCCGGCAGGATTCAGGAACTGCTCACCAGTGGTGTCAAAGCCAGTGAGATCGCCATCCTGTTCCGCACCAACGGCCAGTCCGAAGCGTACGAGCAAGCCCTGGCCTCTGCCGGGATTGGCTACCAGCTCCGGGGAGGGGAGCGGTTCTTCGCGCGCAAGGAAGTCCGCGATGCGATCCTCCAATTGCGCGCGGCAACCCGTGCCGTGGCGGAGGGGCCGCAGGAACCCCTGGGCCAGATCGTGCGGGACATCGTTGCCTCACTTGGTTATACGGAGGCCGCCCCCCACAACGGCGGAGCGCTGCGTGAGCGTTGGGAATCCTTGGCAGCTCTGGTCGCCTTGGCCGATGAGCTTGCTGTCAGCCGCGGGGAGTCCTTCACCTTGGCTGAGTTCGTCAACGAGCTTCAAGAGCGCTCGGTCGCGCAACACGCACCCACTGTTCAAGGTGTCACTCTTGCTTCCCTCCATGCCGCCAAGGGCTTGGAATGGGATGCCGTGTTCCTGGTGGGTCTCAGCGAGGGACTGATGCCCATTTCGTTCGCAGATACCCCCGAGGATGTGGACGAAGAACGAAGGCTGCTTTATGTCGGCATCACCCGGGCAAGGGAGCACCTGAATCTCTCATGGTCCACAGCCCGAACACCGGGTGGCCGGGCCAACCGCAAGCCGTCCCGGTTCCTCGACGGACTTCGCCCCAATTCCGTGGCTTCCGCCAACGCGCGCAGCAAGACAGGTCCCACGCGACGGAAAGCTGCCGCCCCGGCGTCGTGCAAGGTATGCGGAAGCATGCTCGCAAGTGGAGCCGAACGGAAGGTGGGACGTTGCAACCAGTGCCCGCCTAGCTACGAGGAGCAGACCTTCGATGCGTTAAGGCAGTGGCGCAGGGATGAGGCCCAGTCGGCCGATGTTCCGGCGTATGTTGTCTTCACGGACGCTACGCTGACGGCCATCGCGGAGGCGAAACCGGCATCGCTCGAGGAACTTGCCGGCCTCGCGGGGATCGGCCCCTCCAAGCTCGAACGCTACGGCGAAGCTGTCCTGGCAGTGCTCGCTGAGAGCAGTGAACTCTGATGACCCGCCGATCTTCCTCCGACACCGGCATTCCGCTCATCACCGACGACGGCGCTCCAGTTGTCGTGCGTCGATCAGCCAGACGGCGGCGAACCGTCGCTGCATTCTGGGAAGACGGCAAGGCTGTGGTCGCCATCCCTGCAAGCTTCACTCAGTCCCAGGAACGGGAGTGGGTCCGCCGAATGTTGGCCAAGCTGAAGAAACAGGGGGAGCGGCAAACGGGTGCGGGCGGGCGTCGTCCTGCCACGGATCAAGCCCTCGCCAAGCATGCCGAACACCTTTCAAAGACGTACCTCGGAGGGCGGGCGGTCCCGACGTCGGTCCGCTGGGTAGCCAACCAGAACTCCCGGTGGGGTTCGGCAACTCCTGCGGACGGCACCATCCGGCTTTCCAACAAGCTTCAGCCCATGCCGCAATGGGTTATTGACTACGTCCTGGTCCACGAGCTCGCGCATTTGCTGGTGGCGGGTCACAACGCCGAATTCTGGAGTTTGGTTGAGGCCTACCCTGACACACAGCGGGCAAAGGCCTTCCTGGAGGGCGTTGCCTTCGCTACGTCCCGGGGACTCCCCGTCGATTCAGGGTCCGAGGATCCGGACGATTCGGCTGTAGACCTGGCTGACTAAGACGTCAGAGGCTTGACCCCACAGCTTCTCCCAGCCGCACCTGCCCTTAACTGCACCGGTCCTTAACTGCACAACGGCCGCCATGAAATGGCAGCCGTTGTGCAGTGTTTTTCCGAGGTTTTGCCTACCTGCCTGGCGCCTCGGGGTCGGTGTCATCCGTTGCCGTTTCATCACCGGACGGGTTCTCCGCGGAATCTGCCTGGGAATCCGAGGCTTCAGCCTCATCGGCCTCGGCGGAGTCGTAACCGCCGCTCAGAAGCTTCTGCAAGGCGTCGTCAACCTCGCTATCACTGGCCTCGGCAAGGCGTCGACGTTCGGAGAAGCCCTTGGGATCGTCAAGGTCTTCTCCGGTGGGCAGGAGATCCGGGTGGTGCCAGATCGCGTCGCGGCCGGCGATGCCCCTTTCTTCCTTCAGGGTTGCCCACAGTGTTGCTGCTTCCCGGAGCCTGCGCGGGCGAAGTTCCAAGCCGACGAGGGACGAGAACGCGTGCTCGGCCGGACCGCCTGTGGCACGACGACGACGCACAGTTTCGCGCAGCGCGGTGGCTGATGGCAACACCTTGTCGGTTGCTTCGGCAGTGAGCTCGTCTACCCAGCCCTCCACCAAGGCAAGAGCCGTTTCGAGCTTCTCCAACGCGGCAGTCTGGACGGGCGTGCGTTCCGGTGTGAACACTCCCTGGGACAGTGCTTCCTGAATACCCTCGGGGTTGCTCGGGTCGAGGTCGCGGGCGAGGTCTTCAATGCGGGACATGTCAATGTGAATGCCGCGGGCGTATGCCTCGATGGCTCCAAGGAGGTGGCCACGCAACCATGGGACCTGGACAAACAGCCGCGCATGGGCGGCTTCACGGACCGCAAGGAAGAGCCGAACGTCGTTCTCGGGGAGGCTGAGGCCTTCCCCGAATTTGGTTACGTTTGCCGGCAACAGCGCCATTTCCAGGTCTGCCAGGGGGACACCGATGTCGGTGGAACTGACAACCTCGGCTGAGAGTGCGCCGATGGCCTGTCCCAGTTGCATGCCGAAAATCGCTCCGCCCATGTTCTGCAGCATGGAGGAGGCACCGCCCATCATGGACTTCATTTCCTCGGGCATTTGCTGGGTGAGAGCGTTGGACAAGGCATTGGCGATGCTGTTGGCCACGGGCTCGGTCAGGCGCTTCCACGTCCCCAGGGTCGCTTCAACCCATTCGGCCCTTGACCAGGCCCTACCAATCAGGCCGGTCGCCGAGAGATCAGTAACCGGGTCCAGCCAAAGTTCTGCAAGCCTGAGCGCTTCGTCGATCTCCCTGGCCTGTTGGGAGTTGACCGAGGGATCGCTGCCGGCAGCGGCGACGCGCCGTGCATTCTCGTGGGCGAGCTGCCAATTCACGGGACCTTCAGATGTAGAACTCATCATCGCCTGTACCTGGGCGAACATCTGCTGAAGGAGTTGGGGATCGTTGGGCAGACCCGCGGCCTTGGCCAACTCAGCGGGATCGATGTTGCCCATGCCCTGGCCGCCCATCAGGTTCTGTAGCATTTCTGCCAGCGGATCCTTGGGGGTTTCGTCGTCGTTGGACGGATTGTTGGGGTTGGAAGTCATGGTGCCGCCGATCGTCGAACTGGCTGGTGATCTCTTTCACCGTACCGCGCGGCCGGAAGGCTGTCTGCCCGGAGGAGCTGCCGTTCGCTGTAGGCAAAGCAGTCCTGCAACGTCAGACCGCGTACTGTTGATGTTTGGTATGTGCCGCCGCCGCCTTCGGCGGCAGGAGCCATGGATCCGGTCACGCAAATGCCGGCATAGAGAGGCCTCAATGCTTACTTCGCCCAGCCCCGAGGGCTCATTGGACCCGCGTCAAACGCCCGACGCCGATTCCGCCTCCACGCCGCCGGCACCGCCCCGTGACGGCCGCTATATGATCATGGTGATTTCCGGTCTCCTCGCACTCGGCCTGGGCATCGGGGCGGCAGCGTTGCCGGTTCCGTATGTCATAGAGTCAGCGGGTCCTACCTTCAATACCCTGGGCAAGGACGGCGACAAGCCTGTCATCAGCATTTCCGGCCGTGAGTCATTTCCAGCGAATGGCAACCTTGACCTGACCACAGTCGTCATGACCGGGGGTCCTAAGAGTCCGGCCACCATCTTCGATGTCTTCCGCGCCTGGTTGGATCCCTCCAAAGCCATATATCCCGAAGAGCTCATCTATCCCAAGGGCACCACCGCCGAGCAGACGGTGCAACAAGGTGAGATTGCCATGGAAACATCGCAGGAGAACGCGGTGGCCGCAGCCTTGCGTGAGCTAGAGATCCCCTTTGAGCAGAAGCTGAACGTCGCAGGTCTATCAGACCCTTCGCCATCCTCCGGGAAGATCCAGGAAGGTGACCGGCTGGTCTCCATCAACGGCAAGGCAATCACGTCCATGAGCGTGGTCCAGGCCGAACTGGCCGCGGGCGCTGGTGCCCCGGTCGTCGTCGGCGTTGACAGGAACGGCACTTCGGTTTCCGAAACGATAACCCCCACCAAGAACCAGGCGGACCGTTACGTTCTGGGTGTGCTGCTGGCCAGCGATTTCACGTTTCCGTTTGACGTCAGCATTTCCTTGGACAATGTTGGCGGACCCAGCGCAGGCATGATGTTTGCCTTGGGGATCGTGGACAACCTCAAACCGGGGGACCTCACTGGCGGCAAACATGTGGCGGGCACCGGCACGATCACCGCCGATGGCGCTGTGGGCCCCATCGGGGGCATCGCCCAAAAGATGATCGGCGCCCGTCATCAGGGAGCCACCATGTTCCTGGCGCCGGCATCCAACTGTGCCGACGTCGTGGGCCACGTTCCGGACGGGCTCCAGGTTGTCAAAGTGGAAACTCTGGCGGACGCCACCTCGGCCGTAGAGCGGCTGGGATCCGGTCAAGACACGGGGAGCCTCCCCACCTGCACAAACAACTAGACTGACGGTGGAACTTAGCTTTACCGCCACTCGTGGCATAGATGACGGCCCCTGCCACATCCCAGCGGCAGGGAAAGTCAACACGCGCACACCGACTGTTCACTGACACCAATGAGGTACAGAGTTTGTCCCGTCCCGCCAGCTCCAACCCGCCCGGAAGATCACCGCTGAGACGAGGTGCCCTGACGCCGACGCTCATTGTCGTGGCAGTGGCCGTCGTCGGGTTCATTTTCTTCGCCAATGTGTGGACTGACGTCCTGTGGTACCAGCAGCTTGGCTTCTTCGAAGTTTATATCCGCGAAAACCTCGCCAGGATCATTACGTTCCTCATCGGTTTCGCCATGATGTTCGCCGCTGTTTTCTTCGCCATCAGGATCGCCTACCGCTCCCGGCCCGTCTACGCTCCGGATGCTGAGGCCCGGGACAACCTTAACCGTTACCAGGCACAGCTTGAGCCTGTCCGCCGGGTTGTCATGATCGGCCTGCCCATCCTGTTCGGGCTCTTTGCTGGAAGTGCGGCAGCGAGCCAGTGGCAAAAGGCCCTGTTGTTTTTCAACCAGGAGCCGTTCGGTCAGACAGATCCGTTGTTCAACATGGATATCAGCTTCTATCTGATGACTCTGCCGTTCCTGGGTTTTGTCACCGGGTTCCTGATCAGCATCGCCGTTGTTGCCGGTATTGCAGGCATCCTGACGCACTACCTCTACGGCAGCATCCGCCTCATGGAACGCGGCATCTTCACGAGCAGGGCAGCGCAGATCCATATCGCCGTCACCGGCGCCCTTTTCCTGGTCCTGCTGGGCATCAATTTCTGGCTGGACAGGTACACAACGGTCCAGAGCAACTCCGGCCGCTGGGCAGGCGCCCTGTACACGGATGTTAATGCCGTTGTACCCACCAAGGCGATCCTTGCCGTAGCCGCGGGCCTTGTTGCCATCCTGTTCATTATTGCGGCGATCATTGGTCGCTGGCGTCTTCCGGTGATCGGCACGGCGATGTTGGTCATCACGGCCATTCTGGCCGGTGGGGTTTACCCGTGGGTTATTCAGCAGTTCCAGGTTCGTCCGTCGGAGAACACCTTGGAAAAGGAGTTCATTGATCGAAACATCAAGATGACGCGGGCTGCTTACGGTCTGGACAAGATCGACGTGTCTGCTTATAACGCCACCACCACGGCGACTACCGGTGCCTTGGCAGCGGACGCGCAGACTACTGCCAATATTCGCCTCCTTGACCCGAACCTGATTTCCTCGGCGTTTGCTCAGCTTGAGCAGTACCGCCCGTACTACCAGTTCCCACAAACTCTGAATGTTGACCGCTACATGGTTGACGGCAAAGTCCAGGACACCGTTATTGCGGTTCGCGAGCTGAACCCGGATGGCCTGAGCGCCAATCAGCAGACATGGGTTAACAGGCACATCGTCTATACCCATGGTTACGGCGTCGTCGCAGCCAAGGGCAACAAGTTCACGGCCGACGGCAAGCCCGAGTTCCTTCAGTCGGGCATTCCGTCCAACGGCGTCCTCGGAAATGACACTTCATACGAACCCCGTATCTACTTCGGCGAGAATTCTCCTGAATACTCCATCGTCGGCGCGCCCGATGGTGCCCCGAACCGCGAGCAGGACCGGCCAGCGGGCCGTGAAGGTGGCGGGGAGACGCAGTACACCTTCAGCGGCAACGGTGGACCAAACGTCGGCAACTGGCTTAATAGAATCCTCTATTCCATCAAGTTCCAGTCTTCGGACCTGTTGCTCTCGGATGGCGTCAATGCGGAATCCCAGATTCTCTACGAACGCAATCCGCGTGAACGCGTTGAGAAGCTGGCCCCGTACCTGACAGTCGACGGCAATGCGTACCCGGCAGTCGTTGACGGCCGGGTCAAGTGGATTGTTGACGGCTACACCACTAGCCAGTACTTCCCGTACTCCCAGCCGCAACAGTTGCAGAACGCCACTGTGGACTCGCAAACCAGTGCCGGGCGTACCGTCGCTCTGCCGAACAGCTCGGTGAACTACATCCGCAACTCCGTCAAGGCCACCGTGGATGCCTATGACGGCTCGGTCAATCTTTACGCATGGGACGACCAGGACCCCATTCTGAAGGCATGGCAAAAGGTCTTCCCGACGGTCATCAAGCCGTACTCGGAAATGTCCGGCGACCTCATGAGCCACGTCCGTTACCCCGAGGACCTGTTCAAGGTTCAGCGTGAACTGCTCGGCCGGTACCACGTGACGGACCCGGACAGCTTCTACCAGAACAACGATGCTTGGAGCGTGCCGAACGATCCCACCGTTTCGGAAGCAGTCAAACAGCCGCCGTTCTATATGTCACTGCAGATGCCTGACCAGGAGAAGCCAGCGTTCCAGCTGACTTCGTCCTTCATTCCACAAACGGTCAACGGCAGTGCCCGAAACATTCTGTACGGGTTCCTCGCGGCTGACTCGGACGCTGGTAACGTCAAGGGCGTCAAGGGGGAGAGTTACGGAAAGCTGCGGCTCCTGGAGCTCCCCACCGATACCCAGGTTCCTGGCCCCGGACAGGCGCAAAACAAGTTCAACTCTGATCCCACTGTGTCTCAGGCGCTAAACCTTCTGCGACAGGGCGCATCAGATGTGCTGAACGGTAACCTGTTGACGCTTCCCGTGGGTGGCGGCCTGCTCTACGTGCAGCCCGTCTACCTGAAGTCCACAGGTGAGACGTCCTACCCCACGCTGCAACGTGTGCTCGTGGCCTTCGGCGACAAGATCGGCTTCGCACCCACGCTGGACGAAGCACTTGACCAACTGTTCGGTGGCAACTCCGGCGCGACTGCCGGTGACGCGGATAACAACGGCCAGACGCCTACCTCACCTCCTGGCACCACTACACCGCCCGCTGGCCCCACTGATGCCAAGGCTGAACTCAAGGCAGCCCTGGACGAGGCCAACAAGGCGATCCAGGATGGCCAGGCGGCATTGGCCAAGGGCGACTTCGCCGGCTACGGTGCGCAGCAGACCAAGCTGTCAGAAGCCCTGAAGAAGGCCGTGGATGCGGAAGCACGTCTGGGTGCTACCACGGCTCCAACTGCGACGCCGGGGGCTACTCCGAGTGCGACGCCGTCGCCTTCACCAAGCAGCTAGCTCTGTAGGCGGTTGTAAGGCCGGTGCCTGCTCCCTTCCGGGGGTGGGCACCGGCCTTTTCCGTGGGCGAGACGCACATCACGTCGCCACGATTTGGTCTGCCATTCACCGGACGGTAATGTTGTTCTTGCGACGCGGGGTGGAGCAGTTCGGTAGCTCGCTGGGCTCATAACCCAGAGGTCACAGGTTCAAATCCTGTCCCCGCAACTGGAGAAAAGGTCCGGATCAGTAAACACTGATCCGGACCTTTTGTTTTGCCCTGATGCCTTCCACCGGCGCCTCCAAGCCCCACCTTCTCTCACTTGCCTCGGGCTTGAGCCCCACGCTGTCTCACTTGCCTCGGGCTTGAGCCCCACGCTGTCTCACTTGCCTCGGGTTTGAGCCCCACGCTGTCTCACTTGCCTCGGGTTTGAGCCCCACGCTGTCTCACATCCCTCGGGCTTGAGCCCCACGCTTGTAAGGCGTTGGCAGGCGGATGCAGAAGCTCCTTGTGGCTGCCGGCCAAGGTGACAGCGAAGTGTTTTGGCTTGGGGGAGTGATCTGCGGCACCTTGGGCGCCATATGGTCAGAAGCACCCCGGAGGGTGCGGTAGAGTTGTTCTTGCGACGCGGGGTGGAGCAGTTCGGTAGCTCGCTGGGCTCATAACCCAGAGGTCACAGGTTCAAATCCTGTCCCCGCAACTGGAGAAAAGATCCGGATCAGTGACAACTGATCCGGATCTTTTGTTTAAGTGGTTACGGGTGCACCGGTGTTAGCATCAAACCCGGATTTGCTGGGGTAAGGAACGGATGGGACGGCCCAATGGTCAACGACGACTACAAGTTAGGCCTCGAGCGTGAAGTCCTTCAGAGGGACGGTCCGGTTGCTGTGTATCAGCAGGTGGCAGACGTTCTGACCGATCAAGTCAGCCGCTTGGAGCCGGGGTCGCGGATCCCCACGGAAGAGTCCCTGATGGATGCCTACGGCATTAGCCGGACCACTGTCCGGAAGGCGATCGAAACACTTGTTGTGAAGGGCCTGTTGGTCCGTAGGCAGGGCAAAGGGACGTTCGTGATGGCTCAGCGCCCCGTCAAGATGCTGAATCGTCTGGCACCGTTCATGGAGACGTTCACGGCGGCCGGCATGAAGACCGTCAAGGGACTCATCGAATACAAGTGGATGGAGAAGGACAAATCGGTGCCAGCCAAGCTGGTTTCCGACGACAACCTCGTTTTGGTCATCCGCCGGTCCTACTCAAGTGGCGGATGGCCCTATGCCATTGCGGAGATCTTCATCCCGTCGCATATTGGTCGCCACATCAGCCTCGCGGATGCCGAACGGAACTCCATCTACCAAGTCATCCAGGACAGGACGCTGAAGCCCCTCCATCGGGCGGAAATCACCGTGACCATGCATGCACCGCCAGAGCACTTGGCAGATGCTCTCAACGTCCGCGGGTTCGCTATGGTGCCACGCTTGGAGCGGACCACCTTGGGCCCTCATGGAGAGGTCCTAGAGTGCACTGTGACCTACTTCCACCCCAAGGGATTCGAAATCCGCGCTGAAGTGGCAACCGACGCCAGCCCCACCCAGGATTCGGCGGTTCCTTCGGCAGGTTAGGTGAAAAACGCAAAATGAGCCGGATCCCTGAGAGGAGCCGGCCCATTTCTTGGTTCAGCGGTACGTTGTGGGCAGTCCGCCCGATCGGCGGTTGCGGCCCGGTTAGTTCCTAGAGCTTGTCGAAGTCAGCTTCGTCTACGGTTGCGCCTGTTGATGCAGGGGCTCCTGCGCCAATCGCAGGCTTGGAACCGCCCGACTTCAAGGCTGCAAGGCGGGCCTCGATCTCTGTCTGCTCTCCGAGGTCTTCGAGCTGGTTGAACTGCGCATCGAGGCTGGAGCTGGCGAGTTCCTGCTGGCCCAGGACCTTGGCCTCTTCGCGGCGGATCTTCTCTTCGAAGCGGCCCACCTCGCTGGTGGGATCCATGATGTCGATGCTCTTAAGGGCATCGTGCACCTGGGACTGCGCGGCAGCGGTCTTGGAGCGTGCCACCAACTCGTTGCGCTTGGCGGTGAGCTGGTTCAGCTTATTCTTCATCTGGTCAAGCCCGGTCTTGAGCTTGTCCACTACCTCGGTCTGGGAAGCGATGCTCGGTTCTGCTGCCTTTGCCTCAGACTCCGCAGTCATCTGGCGCTGGATGGCTACCTTCGCCAGGTTGTCGAACTTCTGGGCATCAGTCGCGTCACCGGCAGCGCGGTACTCGTCGGCTTTCCGGGATGCTGCCAGAGCCTTGTTGCCCCAGTCCTGAGCGTTCTTGACGTCTTCGTTGTAGTCCGCCTGCAGCATCCGGAGATTGCCGATGGTCTGGGCCACGGCTGATTCGGCCTCGGCAATGTTGTTCGTGTAGTCGCGGACCATCTGGTCCAGCATCTTCTGCGGATCCTCAGCCTGGTCCAGCAAGGCGTTAATGTTTGCCTTGGCGAGCTGCGAGATCCGACCGAAAATGGACTGCTTAACCATGGTGTTGCCTTTCGTCCTGCTCAGTGGTGACACTGAAATCAGTGATCAGTTGTTGTAACGCTCCTATGCGGGGCATGGACCCCGCCTAGTCTGTCTGGCTAGAAGCTGCCGGAGTCTCCGCCGCCAAAGTCGCCTCCGCCGCCGCCCCAATCGCCGCCGCCACCGGAATCGCCGCCGAAGAAGCCACCGCCACCTCCGCCGTCATTGCCGCCGCCCCAGCCGCCTCCTCCGCCGTTGAGGATGGAGTTGATGAGGATGCCGCCGAGGATGGCGCCGCCGAGGCCACCGCCTCCGCCACCTCCGCCGAACATTCCGCCACGTCCGTAGCCCTGCCCTTGGTCGGCGTAACCGAACTGGTCGACGTCGGACTGCGCGAGTTGGGCAGCCTGCGCTGCAAGCGAATGTGCCTGCTGTGCGTAGGTCAATGCGGTGACGGGATCATTGCGGGAGATGGAGAGGGCGTAGTCGAGGTTCCGCTGAGCCTCGGCCAACCTCGTCCGGGCCTCAGTGCCTACACCGCCGCGACGGGCTGTAATGTAGTCCGATGTTGCGCTGATCTGTGCCTGTGCGGCCATGATTGTCTGCTGCAGCGAGGCTTGGGCCCGCCGGGCCTGCTCCTGCTGATCACGGATACCGGACAATGACTGGTCGAGAGCCTGATGAGCTGACTCTACGCGACTCAGAGTCGCGATGGGATCGATCTTTCCGCCTTGGATCTCGATCTTCACCTGCGCCAACGCGGCTTCCACGCCAGCCACGGGACCGGCGAGTTCCGGGTGTTCGCCGGACTGGATCATCGCACGCGCTTGGGCAAGGTCCTGGCTGGTCTCCGCTACGGCGCCTTCCAGAGAGGCGCGGGCCTCATCCAAGCTGCCGGCAGTCTTGGAGATGGCATCGATCAGCACGTTGGTCTGGTGCAGGCTTTCCTCCGCCGCGCGGACTGCCACAGCTGCCAGGCTGTTCTCGCCCGTCGCCAACTTCTCTTGGGCGGCAGTGACGGCATTCTGAACAAACGCGAGTCGCTCCTTGGCCTGCAGAATGTTGTCTGAGACCTGAGCCAACGCGGATTCGGCGTACTTGGCGCGCAAGCCCTCAAGGGACCGCTCTGCGCTGGCAATCTTCGCATCCGCTTCTTTGGCTCCCGCAGTCACTGCTGCCAAAGCTTGAGGGGCGTTCTTCTCAAGCTCGCGCAAGGAGTCAAAGTCAGCTTTCTGGTCGCGCAGGGACGCCAAAGCGGCTTCTGAACGGCGAATAATCTCGCCAAGCCAGCTCCGCTGCTGCTCTTCGGTGTCAGGGATATGGTCGTCCAACTGCTGCTGCAGCTTGAAGGACTCCGTCATGTGGCCCTTCGCCTCTTCCAAGGCTTTGGTGAAGTTGCCAATCGCGGAATCTCCGTACTGCGCCTGCGCAAAACCGAGTTCCTGCTCGCTGGACTTGATAGCGTCGTCCGCCTCGATCAACAGCGAGCCGCTCTTCTGGCGCAGTTCCGGAATACTGAGGCCAGCCAGAGGGTCAAGTTCCTCACCCTGCGGTCCGTAGCTGGCGCTGACGGCCTTGGTGGTGCCCTTCTTGCGGCGGTTTCGGAGGTAGAGGTATGTACCGGCGCCGCCTGCTGCAACCACGCCAACCCCGACGAGGACGCCTACGCCGGCGTTGCCGCTGGGTACTGTTCCGCTGCCTCCACCTGCGGCGTCGCCAATGGCAGCAGCAGTATCAATGGCTGCCTGGGCGTAGTCTTTTTTGCCGCCGGCCAGATTGGCGACGACGGCGTTTTGCGCGATAGCAGATTGTTTGGAGTAGATGGAGCTGCCCGAGTTAAGGGTGAAGTTGTACTGGCCTGCCGTCGAGATGGCCAGAACGGCGTCTGCCTTGCCCATGCCCCTATTCTTGGCGACGGTCTCTACCCAGTCGGCGGGATTGGTCGGGTTCTCGAACTTGTCCACCGTGACCACGTACAGGTTGTACTTGTGGTCCTTGAGCGTCTTTTGGATGGCTTCCTGGACTTCGCCTTTTCGGCCACCTAGGACGTTGGCGTCGTCCACGATGTTTTGGCCGGACGGAATCGTCACCGGATCGGCAGCCCAGGCTGCGCCAGCTGGCAGGGCCAACATTCCAGCCAGGCCGATAACGGCGAGTACGCGTTTAACTATTGACCGCATGTGCAACCCTTCAGCACGTCTGCGACTGGAACAAGGCGTACCAATCGTCACAGAATGCTCAGCGCCCCCACGCATGGTGTAAAGCCGCAGGTCGCTGTGGCAATTCCTCTTGATTCTATGGTGCACCCCATAACCCGTCCACAGGGGTGAATATGCCACCAGCGAAATATAGGAGAAAGCTGGATTGTTGACCCGTTGAGGCTCTTTTTGAGGGGTGTGCCACGGCGGCGGGAACAGGGGCTAAGACCTTTCAGGAAGCTCCCAGCGAACGTCCGCTTTTGTTCCAGTTATTGGGTACATAGTTATTGGAGACGAGGACGAAAGGAAGACCCATGACGGAGAACCCAGCGCAGGGCACCGCACCAGAGAACCGCGAGCCATCGGAGCCGCGGAATACGACGGGGGAGCAGGGCGATGCCGCCGCCACCCAGCAGCAGCCTGCCTGGACTTCAGGACGCGGAGCCGGGACGGAAGGCACCGCTCAGCCCACCACTCCGCTGCCTGCCTTCCAGGCGCCAGCAACCCAGCAGCAGTCTCAGCAGCCGCAGCAGCCGCAGTACTACGGCGCTCCGCAGCAGCAGCATGATCCAGCCCACCGCCCTAGCTACCCCCAGCACCAGCCGTTCTACGGTGGTTCAAACCCCGGAACGAATGGAAATACCGGCAGCCAGTTCCACAACGCACAGGGATTCCAGCATGCCCAAGGCCAGCATGCGCAAGGCCAAAATGGCCCCGGAATGCAGCACACCAGCCACTCTTCGGCGGTAGCCAACAAGCGCAAGCCCGCATTTGGTGTCGGCACTCTTGTGGCAAGCATGCTTGCGGCGGGATTGATCGGTGGTGGTGTAGCGGCCGGAAGTAACGCGCTGTGGGATAACCCGGCCCCGGCTGCTTCAACAGGCGGGCAGTCCAGCACGGTCATCGTGAACAACAAAGACGACGTCAATGTGATTACCGCCGCGGCAGCCAAGGCATCACCCAGCGTGGTGACCATCAAGGCAACCAGCGGCAACGAGGGCGGCACGGGTTCCGGCATCATCCTTGACGACCAAGGCCATATCCTCACCAACACCCACGTCGTAACGTTGGACGGTGCTACCGCAAACGCCACCATCGAGGTCCGGACGAACGACGGAAAGGTCCTGAAGGCCACCGTGGTTGGCACGGACCCGTTGTCAGACCTCGCTGTGATCAAGGTGAGCGACGCATCGGGCTTGGTCCCGGCGACGCTGGGTGACTCGTCCAAGATCAACGTGGGGGACACCGCCGTCGCCATCGGTTCGCCGCTGGGCCTTACCGGCACGGTCACCGATGGCATTGTGTCCACGCTCAACCGCACCATCAGTGTGGCGTCCTCCGCTGTGCCGGAAGGTACACCGGATGAGAGCCAGGGCGACGACGAAGGCTTCCAGTTCGCACCGCCGAATGGTGGCCAGAGCCAGAGCACAGCCAATGAGGGTTCGATCGCCATCAACGTTATCCAGACCGATGCCGCCATCAACCCCGGTAACTCCGGCGGTGCGCTGGTGAACAGCAAGGGTGAAGTGATCGGGGTCAACGTGGCCATCGCTTCGGCGGGCAGCGGAACCTCCGAATCGTCCAGCGGAAACATCGGCGTCGGTTTCAGCGTTCCCATTAATCACGCCAAGCGCGTGGCGCAGGAGATCATCGAAACCGGTAAGGCCAGCCATGGTCAGTTCGGTGTGTCAGTTCGTTCGAAGTCGTCCACTGGCAGCGATTCAGGCTTCTCCGTGGGTGCCGAGGTTGCGTCCGTGACGTCGGGTTCGGCAGCTGCCAAGGCCGGGCTCAAGGTTGGCGACGTCGTAACCAAGTTCGGTGACTACGCCGTGAGCGATCCCAACCAGCTGACCGCAGCGGTTCGGGAGCAGCCGGCCGGTGCCAAGGTGAAGGTCACCATTCAGCGCGGTGGCCAGACGCAAGAGGTTGAGGTCACCCTCGACGCCGCCCAACAGTAGGCGCCCCAACAACAGGCGGCAAGAATAACTCACGACGGCGGACGGCACCTCCATGGTGTCGCCCGCCGTTTTGCTGTGGCCGCGCGGGCGAACTGAACACGAAAAGCATCGCGCGTAGCTGAAACAGGACTTAACGCTGGGAGTGGTTTTCTGCGGGCAATATGCTTAGCTAGGACGAGCCCACGCGCTGGGCAATTTACGGCCACGCTGCTGCGTTTGGCCGTCCACAAGCATGGAAGGCTGCTTCGAAGACAGTGGAAGAGACATTGAAGATTGTCGTTCTGGTCAAGCACGTCCCGGACGCCCAGTTCGACCGGCACATCACCGGACCTGGCAACACAACCGACCGTGAAGAGAGCATTTTGTCCGAACTGGACGAATACGCCCTCGAGGCAGCGCTCCAACTGGCGGAGGAACGTGGCGGCCCGAAGGCTGGAAACGAGGTCATTGCCTTGAGCATGGGCCCGTCCGGTGCGGTCAATGCTGTGAAGAAGTCACTCCAGATTGGTGCGTATTCCGGCGTCCACCTCAGCGATGACGCTTTGGCTGGTTCGGATGCTGCTGCCACATCGCTGGCGCTTGCGGCAGCCATCCGCCACATCTCAGCCGACGGCCGGCCGGTGGATCTGGTCCTGACGGGCATGGCCTCCACGGACGGCGAGACTTCGCTCATCCCGGCCCAGCTTGCAGAGCGTTTGTCCTTCCCGCAGGTCACATTCGCCTCCAGCCTTGAGGTTACGGGTGGCCAGGTCACGGCCCGCCGTGACGCTGGCGCCTTCTCCGAGACGGTTGAAGCCCAACTCCCTGCAGTGGTCTCGGTGACTGACCAGATCAACGAACCGCGCTATCCCAACTTCAAGGGCATCTTGGCTGCCAAGAAGAAGAAGATCGCCTCCTTGTCGCTGGCCGACATCGGTGTGGACGCCTCACAGGTAGGCTTGGCCGGCTCCTGGACAGTGGTGGAGTCTGCAGAGGCCCGACCACCGCGGACAGCAGGAACCATCATCACCGACGACGGCGACGCCGGCATCAAGCTGGTCGACTTCCTCGCCGCACAGAAGCTGCTCTAAAGGGGACTCCAACCATGGCAAATGCACTTGTTTTCATTGATAACCCGGGAGCGGCTCTCAAGAAGAGCAGCCTGGAGCTCCTGACCATCGCCCGCTCCCTGGGGGAGACCGCCGTCGCGTTCACCGGGGAGCTGCACGACGACGTCTCCGCCACCTTGGGTGCATACGGTGCCACCACGGTCTACCAGCCCTCGGTGGACGACCTCGACAACTACTTGGTGGGGCCCAAGGCGGCCTACCTCGCCGCTGCAGTGGCAGCGTCCGGAGTTACGACGGTACTCCTGGACAACTCGCCTGAGGGCAAGGAAATCGCGGGCAGGCTTGGCATCAAGCTCAACGCCGGCGTCATCACGGACGTCGTGGGCGTTGAGGCTGACGGCACCGCGCACAAGTCGGTGCTGGCGGGCTCCTATAACACCACCGCGAAGGCCACCACTCCGGTAACGGTTCTTTCGGTCAAAGCCAACAACGTGGAACCGGCGCCTGCTGGTGCGGCCACTGCGCCGGCTACTGCCACGATTGAGGTTCCATCTGACGGCTTAGCGAACTCCGCACGCATCGCGGCGCGGACCGAGAAGCCAGTCAGCGGCCGACCGGACCTCAGCGAAGCAAGGATCGTCGTTGCAGGTGGTCGTGGCGTGGACGGCGACTTCGGCCCGCTCGAAGAGCTTGCCGACGCCTTGGGCGCAGCAGTTGGAGCATCCCGCGCCGCTACCGATGCCGGATGGATCGGCCACGACGCACAGGTTGGCCAGACCGGCGTCACGGTGTCACCGCAGCTATACATTTCTGCCGGCATCTCAGGAGCCATTCAGCAAAAGGCCGGGATGCAGACTTCCAAGGTCATTGTGGCCATCAATAAGGACGCAGAATCGCCGGTTTTCGAGATTGCCGACTACGGCATCATCGGCGACCTCTTCAAGGTTCTCCCGCAGGCAACTGCGGAGATCAAGAAGCGGAAAGGCTGATCCCTTTGTCCACTGACGCCACGTCAGCAAAGAGCCCGTTCGATGCCTCTACGGAGCGCATTGAGCGGGTGCTTTGTTTTACTGCCCATCCTGACGACATCGACTTTGGCGCTGCCGGGACCATCGCTGCCTGGACGGCGGCCGGCGTCGAGGTCAGCTATTGCATCATGACTGACGGCGACGCCGGCGGCTTCGATCCGGTGGATAGGGAACGGATCACCGAACTCCGCGCAGAGGAGCAACAGCGGGCAGCCGCACTGGTGGGTGTCAAGGACATCCATTATCTGCACGAGCGTGATGGCTACCTTGAGCCGACACATGGCGTCATCAAGCAAATAGTGAAGCTGATTCGCGAAATCCGACCCGACATCGTGCTCACCATGCACCCGGAAAGGAACTGGGACCGCCTCCAGAAGAGCCATCCTGACCACCTCGCGGCAGGCGAAGCCGTTACCCGGGCGGTCTACCCGGCAGTGGAAAATCCCTTTGCCTACCCCGAGCTGGCTGCGGAGGGACTTACTGCCTACAAGCTGCCGTGGTTGTGGTTTATCTCAAGCCCGGACGCCAGGGAGAACCATTTTGTGGATGTCTCGGACCGGGTGGACGCAAAGCTTGACGCCATCCGCGTCCATGCAAGCCAGCACCCGGATATCGAAAGTATGGAGCGTGTGGTCCGGAGCATGATGTTGGCCAACGGGGAGCGTGCCGGCCTGGCCGCCGGGACCAGCGCGGAGGCCTTCCATGTAGTCTCCGTCAACGGGTCAAGTACCATCGCCGGCTTCTGACGTTGCTGTGGTGTAACCCGTGTCATATGCTTATTCTCGGTTAAATCATATTTATTCGAGGAAGGCAGACTTTGATGGCGAAGACTGCGCAGCAACCTGTACTGGTGATTATGGGAGTCTCCGGTTCAGGCAAATCGACTGTAGCCGGCGTATTGGCAGGGAAGCTTGGATGGGACCTTGCCGAAGGCGATGACCTCCATCCTGAAGCGAACGTGGCAAAGATGCACTCGGGGCAGGCCCTCAGTGATGAGGACCGCTGGCCTTGGCTTGGCATCATCTCGGAGTGGATCCGGGCACACGTGGAGGCTGGAACCCCGGCGATCATTACCTGCTCAGCACTGAAGAAGAAGTACCGCGACGTGCTCCGGGGTGAAGGTGTTGTCTTCGTCTTCCTGCAGGGGAGCAAGGACAAGATCTCGGATCGCCTTGCCTCCAGGCATGGTCACTTCATGCCGCCGTCGCTCCTGGAATCCCAGTTCGACGCTCTTGAAGAACCCACGGAAGACGAAAACCACATCTCCTTGTGCGTTTCCGCGTCGCCGGCCGAAGAAGCCGACGAAGTCATTGCACGGCTCGGTCTCCGGCCATTGGGCGCCGGTGCCGAAGTGACCGACTCGTGAGGGTTCTGGAAACAGCGACCCAGGTGCAGGAATGGACAGCGCACGACACCCAACTTCTTGTGGTGGCAGCGCTTGGCATTGCCCTCATTGTGGTGCTGATCGCAAAACTGAAACTGCATCCGTTCCTGGCGCTGGTCTTGGGGTCGGCCTTTGTTGGCTTGGCGTCAGGCGTGGAACTGGGCAAGGTCATCACCAACTTCGAGGACGGAGTTGGGGGTGTCCTCAAGGAAGTGGGCCTGCTCATTGCGCTTGGAGCCATGCTCGGGAAGTTGCTGGCTGATTCCGGCGGAGCCAACCGAGTGGTTGACACCCTGTTGGCCAAAGCCAGCGGCAACAAGCTCGTGTGGATGATCACGCTCGTGGCTGTGATCATCGGCTTGCCAATGTTTTTCGAAATCGGACTCGTTCTGTTGCTTCCGGTGATCGTCCTGGTGACTCAGCGGTCCAAGATGAAGCTGATGCGCATCGCGATCCCGGCGTTGGCTGGCCTGTCCGTGCTTCACGGACTGGTGCCGCCGCACCCGGGTCCGTTGATTGCGATCAGCGCAGTCAAAGCGGAGCTGGGAACAACACTCGGCTTAGGCATCCTCGTCGCGATCCCTACGGTCATTATTTGTGGCCCGCTCTTCTCGCGGTTGGCTGCCCGTTGGGTACCTGTTGACGCGCCGGCCGTAGCAGGGGGGATCGACACCCAGCATGCTGCCGATCTGAGTGAAGTGAAGCGCCAGCCGTCGTTCCTTGTGACACTGCTGACCATCATCTTCCCCGTGGTCCTCATGCTGCTGAAGGCCTTGGGAGGCATCATCTGGCCAAACCCTGAAACGGCACCGGCAATCAGGATCTTCTTTGACTTCGTGGGCCAGCCTCTGGTGGCCATGACGTTGGCGGTCCTTTTGGCAATCGTGACGTTCGGATACGCCGTAGGCTTCACGGGTAGCAGGATCACAGCCAAATTGGGTGAAAGCCTCGGGCCCATCGCTGCCATCCTCCTCATCGTGGGCGCCGGCGGTGGTTTCAAGCAGACCTTGATCGGTGCGGGTGTGGGCGATGCTGTCAAGAAGTGGGCCGAAGGCGCCAATATGTCGGTCCTGGTGCTCGGCTTCATCGTGGCGGTGGCTCTCCGCCTGGCTACGGGCTCGGCGACAGTGGCGACCGTGACTGCGGCGGGCATTGTGGCACCCCTCGCCAGTAGCCTAAGTCCGACGCACGCAGCCTTGCTGGCCTTGGCCATCGGCGCAGGTTCCCTGTTCCTGTCCCACGTCAACGACGCCGGATTCTGGCTGGTCAAGGAATTGTTCGGTCTTACCGTTGGGCAGACATTCAAAACCTGGTCCGTGATGGAGACGTTGATCTCCGTAGTGGGCTTCGGCTTCGTGATGCTTCTATCGCTCGTGTTGTAGCTTCGAAAACAGTGTTGTAGCTGCGAAGCAACCGACAAACGCACGACGGCGGCCGTCCCTTTGGTGGGACGGCCGCCGTCGTGCGTTACATCGCCAAGGGTCAGGCGCTGAGCCCGACCACCAGGACCGGGTCCGTGGTGGGGGCGCTGGATCCACCCGTGGGTTCTACTGTGATGGCTACCGACGAAGCTGAGGACAGCCCTTTTACAACAGCAGGTTTGGAGAGTGTCTCCGCATCCATCGTTCCCTGCGGAACAGGGGCGGAGCCGTCCTTGGGCAGGGTCCACAACTGGTAGACCTTGCCCTCCGGGGCCGGTGCGACGCCATCCATCAAAACCACGAAGGAATCTTTGGCCGATGATGCGGAGATGGTGGCCGTACCACCGCCGGGAACAGGCGCCGATTTCTTCTGGACATCCTGTGCCTGCAGCACCTGGTTGACCGGGTCATTCTGCGCAGAAACGTAGGCGCCTACTCCGATACCGCCGAGTGCAATCACGGCTGCTGCGGCAGCTCCCACGATCCATCTGCGTGCGCCACCGGCGCGTGTGCGTTCTTCGCGCTTGGCCCTGGCAGCTGCAAGGTCGTCGACGGCGGGATTTGCTACAGGCGGGACCGTCGGCTCAGCAGGGGGTCGGGTAGAGGCATCGGTGGTGATGCGTTCCATGATGTTGTCGAAGAGTCCGGCCGGGGGTGCCTCTTCCGGCGCGAAACTGACTGCCAATGCTTCGCGGGCTTCGCGGACCCGATCCAGGAACTCAGGACGTTCCGGGGCGTTTCTGATGTAGTCGTCGATCATGGCCCGCTCGTCGTCACTCACGGCGTCCAGGGCATAAATTTCCGCCAGTTCGAGAACGCGGCCCTCAGCGAGGTCGGTGGCGATGTCGTTGGCAAACATTCTGCGGATAAAGCCTCCACTGGTGTTTTCACTCATATCAACCCACCCCCAGGCAGGTCTTCAGGCGTAGTAGCCCATCGCGGATGCGGGATTTGATGGTCGGGACGGCGGCACCGAGATGCTCGGCAACTTCCCGGTAGGTCAGTCCGCCATAATATGCGAGCCGAACTGATTCGCGCTGCGTGTCCGTGAGCGTACCCAGGCAGCGGCTGACAGCTTCGGCCTCCAAATTGCTGTCGGCTTCCTCCGCCACCAGGTCGCGGTCCGGGTCCTGGCTGGCTGCGCCGTATCTCGCCTCGCGGTCAGTTGCTGCTTGCACTGCGCGGACACGGTCTATGGCCCTCCGATGGGCAATGGTCATAAGCCAAGCCAACGGGCTGCCTGCGGCGCGGTCGAATTTGGCAGCACCTTGCCAGACCTGGATATAGACCTCTTGGGTGGCGTCCTCGCTAAGGTCAGGGTCTATGAGGACGCGCCTGGCCATACCGAACACCCGCCGCGAGGTGAGGCTGTAGAACTCGGCGAAAGCCTGCTGGTCGCCTGCTGCCACGAGTTCGAGCAAGCCAGCCAGCTGCGAGTTCAGATCAGTCGCAGAGCCGGTAGCTTCGGAGACCGGGGGGCCGGGATTGTTGGGGATGTCCATCACCGTCCAGCATATGTCGTCCCGTTTGAAACCGGCAGCATGACGGGATTGCGTCGAAGGCGCGGCGGTGCAGCGGCTTGCCGTTATCACCCTGGTCTGCAGCGCGCTCACGTAGGCTCCCTCAACGAATGTCCAAGGCAGGAATTGTCCTGCATAAGGTATTCGGTGCTGTGATCCCGTTGGATGGGCTACACCTTGGCGCCGGCAAATCCGTTCTGCCGCCAAGCTTCAAACACGGCGATCGAAGCAGCATTGGCCAGGTTGAGCGAACGAAGCGAAGGCTTCATAGGAAGGCGGACACGCGCTGTAACGTGCGGATCCTGTTTGAGCCAATCCGGCAGACCCACGGATTCCGGACCGAACATCAGGACGTCGCCCTCGCGGTAACTGATGTCCGTATAGGACGTCTCACCGTCGGAGGTGTAGGCGAAAACCCGTTCCGGCTTGAGCGCAGCCCAGGCAGCCTCGATGTCCTTGTGGACAGTAACTACGGCGAGATCGTGGTAATCAAGGCCGGCACGACGCAGCTTTGCATCGGAAAAATCGAAGCCGAGGGGCTCCACCAAGTGAAGCTCGGCCCCTGTGATGGCGGCCAAACGGATGGCGTTGCCCGTATTGCCCGGGATTTCTGGAGTGTGGAAGAGGATGCGGAACACTGTCCTATCTTAGTCAGCCGCGTAGAAGCCGGCTGCGCCTAGTGCATTCCGCGAAGCAGCCGTGCCAGGACAGGTATCACCACGGTGTTCGGCGCTGGCCCTGAACTGAGAAATTGCTTGAGCCCTCTTACAAGCCCTGCCGCGTTGACTACTTCCACCGGGTTGTGGCTGGAAACGCCCTTGCCGTATTGGTCGATAACTGGTTCGTGGAGGTTGCCGTCAGGACTGTGCAGAACCACCCAGCCGGTGACATTGAGTTCGGGAAAAAGGTCCTGCATGTGGCGGACGATGTGCGCGAGCTGCGGAGGAGCTACCGAACGCCCGCCGTGCCGCAGCGAATGGCCATCCCAGGCGTAGGCGCCTTTGGGCAGCAGCATGGAACCGATCAACGCCAGCCGGTAGCCGGAAAGGACGGCGTGATCGATGTGATTGTTGTCCGACGGTGAACGCAGCCCGTTGATCAGGCGGGCAGCGGGTATGGCGGGCAAAACCTGCCGGCTGATGAGCTGAACCGTGCGCATCTCTCGTTGGATGCGGGCCTCGGCTCCAAATATGCCCCGTTTGCGGGGGAGTCCGTGGACCTGCTGGGCCGCTTCCGCCGCTGAAATGAGCGGAACCTCGTTGGGATCGTCAAACGCAGGGACATAGACCGGGGGGTCGCCCGCAGTATTGCGCTGGGCCTGGGGTCGCTTGACGTTTGTCGTGGCGGAAGGACCCGGCGCGGCAGTGCCGGTGTAGTCCCCGGGCCGGGGCTGACTGACGCTCGAGGCTCCACGGGCGTACCTTCGGTCGTATTCGGCCCGCCGTTTGGGATCAATCAGGGTTTCGTACGCGAGGGTCACACGCCGGAACATCTCGGCTTCTCCACCGTGGTCAGGGTGGGCCTTCCGGGCAGCCTTGCGGTAGGCCACTTTGATCTCCTTGTCCGTAGCTGTGACGGAGACGCGGAGAACCTGATAGTGCGAGCTGTTGCCCTCGGCCAAGCACGGGCCCTTCTCTGTGATGATGGTGCGCTTCGGAAGAGGCGCGGTACTGGCAAGTTTATCCAGCCACTATGTGAACGTCGGTAACGGGGCCCGTGGTTCCCGCTGGCATAATTCACGCTGTGAACCCCTCGGCAACCGATAACAGCCTGAGCATGCCGAAGAAAATCGCTGTCGCCATCAACCCTGCTGCCTCCTTCGGCCGAGGGCGCAATGCCGGGCACCAAGCCGTAGGCCTCCTCCGCGCCGGCGGCCTGGACGTCGTCGTACTTGAAGCGGACGACTACGACGCCCTGCGGAGGGCGGTGGACGTGACCTTGGCAGCTGGTGTGGAGGCGTTGGTAGTGGTGGGTGGCGACGGCATGGTCCATCTGGGTGTCAATGCGCTCGCCGGGCTGGACCTTCCCCTCGGCATTGTTCCCGCTGGAACAGGCAACGATGTGGCGAGGCTGTTGGCCTTGCCTCTGAACGACACTGGTGCCGCGTGCCGCGGGCTGCTGGCTGCGCTGGAGACGGGCGGGCGCAGGATCGACGTCGGACGGGTCGCCGCAGGTGGTGAGACGACATACTTCGCCGGTGTCCTGTCTGCCGGCTTTGATGCAGCCGTAAACGAACGGGCCAATGCCTGGCGGTGGCCCCGAGGGAAGATCCGGTACAACCTTGCCATGCTCAGGGAACTGGTGTCCTTCCGGCGCATTACCTACACCGTGACCGCCGATTGCGTGACCTGGCGTCAACCTGCCTTGCTCATCTCAGTGGCCAACGGACAGTCCATTGGCGGGGGCATGCAGATTACCCCTGACGCGGTTCCCGACGACGGGTGGCTGGACATGTTTGTGGTGAAGCCCTTGTCGCGGCTCAGCTTCCTTGCCGTTTTTCCCAAGGTTTTCGCGGGGAAGCACACCAACCATCCTGCCGTGGAGATCAAACGCGTCCGGAAAGTGCAGTTGGACGCCGAAGGGGTAGTTGCCTACGCCGACGGCGAGCGCATCGCCGAGTTGCCCGTCGTGGTTGACCTTGTTCCCGCAGGCCTATGGGTGCTTGCCTAGTGTTTGTGCGGTGCTGGCGGAGCCTGGTTGCCGCGGACGGCTAGACTCGATCGCGGCGACAAGCCGCGGTAGCCGGAAATCCGGCGGCATGGCTCGGACAGCAGCGCTCAGACAGCAGACAGGGAGAAATGGTGGGGAACAACGTTCGACGTCGACTGGCTGGCTTGGTTTCCGCCGGAGCCGCAGGCGTCCTGCTGGCTGGCTGTACGGTCAACGTTCCTGATCCGGCAGCTCCGAAGCCTTCGCCATCGGTATCCACGCTGGCGACTCCCACTATCACTCCCGGACACGACGCGGCCGCGGTGGCCGCGAAGGACTTGCCGCTGGCAGCAGGTGGAACCTTGGCGCCGGGGGAGCCAGTGACTGTGTCCACGCGGTTGGAGGAAGTGCCTGGCTGGTCGGTGGTTCACTCGGCCCTGCAGGGTGAAACCAGATACAAGAAGACGGACGGGTGCATGCTCGCGGTCCGGGTCAGTGTGAATCAGGGTCCGTTGGTGGTGGCTGGCGATGACGTCGCTTCAACCAAGGAATTGTTCCATTACTTAGATGCTGGTGTTGCGGTGGACAGCCTGAAAACGGGGTCGTTGCGCTGGGGGGAAGACTCCGACACACCGCAACACAGCGTTGAGTTCCTCAGTTTGGAATCCTCTTCAGCATCCGGGGCCCAGTCAGCTGTTGTCTTGGCAAGGTTGTTCAGCGCCCCTGCATCCTCGGTGTATGTCTCCCTGGCATGCCCGGATGACAAGAGCTTGGCCCCGGCGCGCGCTGAGATCATGGCCCAGCTCGTCGTGGTGCCGCCGTCCTGATCCATACGCTTGGCGCGGCTAGCCAATAAAGCAGCGATTCTTGTTTTTAGAGTTACCGTTGATGCATGGGCACTTTTGATCTCCCTTGGATCCGCAGAATCGCGGCCGTCGCTGCCTTGGGCGATCAGAACCGCCGCAAGCTGTATGAATACGTTTTGAATTCAGACGGCGCGGTGGGGCGGGAGGAGGCTGCCTTGACGCTGGACTTGCCCCGCAGTTCGGTGTCTTTCCATTTGGACCGTTTGGTTCGCGAAGGACTCCTGCAAGTCGAGTTCAGAAAGTCGCCCGACAGGACGGGTCCAGGTTCGGGGCGGCCGTCAAAGCTCTACAGGCCCATGGTCGATGAGATCGGCGTCTCCATCCCGGAGCGGCACTATGACCTCGCCGGCCACCTCATGGCAGCAGCCATCCAGCGCGCTGAGGCCGACGCCGCACCCGTTGAGGCAACCTTGCATGACGTCGCTGCAGCCAAGGGAAGGGAAGTGGGAAGGCCCGGCGATTTCCTGGGTGTGATCTCCGAGCTGGGATACGATCCCACCACCGATGCCGCCGGAGGATACCGCCTGCTCAACTGTCCGTTCCATCGCCTGTCGAGGGACCATAAGGACGTGGTGTGCGGCATGAACGGCGCTTTCCTCAGGGGCGCTGCGACGGCCTCCGGACTCAGTGCCGCCGTCGTCGTACCGGATCCGGACCATAGCCCGGGGCGCTGCTGTGCGCGCATCACCGCCCTTGAGGGGGATTTCTGAGTGGTCGGCTCCTGAGCGCTCGTCCTCGGTAGAATTGCAGGGTGCCTGTTTACCTTGACCATGCTGCAACCACGCCCCTGTCGGCCCAAGCGCTGGCTGTCATGACGCGCGAGCTCGCGCGGACGGGGAATCCTTCGTCGCTGCACGGCGCAGGGCGCCGCGCGAGGCGGGCGGTAGAGGATGCCCGGGAGACGCTTGCGGCGGCTGCCGGGGCGCATCCATCGGAGGTTATTTTCACCTCAGGCGGGACTGAAGCGGACAACCTGGCAGTCAAGGGGCTGTATTGGGCCAGGCGGGACGAGAACCCCCGCCGCACGCGCATCCTTTGCTCCGCCGTCGAGCATCATGCGGTCATGGATACCGTTGAGTGGCTTGAAAAGCACGAAGGCGCGCACATTGTATGGCTTCCCGTAGATGCTGAGGGGAAGGTCATGCTGGACGTCATTAAGCATGAAATCGAACGGGAGCCCGAATCGGTAGCCCTGATCACTGTGATGTGGGCCAACAATGAAGTAGGCACCATCCAGCCGGTTAAGGACGTCGTAGAGCTGGCCAAGCCGCATGGCATCCCGGTCCACTCCGACGCTGTTCAGGCTTTCGGTTCCGTTCCCGTGGATTTTCGTGCCTCCGGACTCTCCGCGATGTCCGTCTCCGGACACAAGCTTGGTGGTCCCGTGGGGGTCGGCGCCCTTTTCCTGGGGAGGGCTGTGAAGCTGACGCCGGTGCAGCACGGCGGAGGCCAAGAGCGCGATGTCCGTTCCGGGACATTGGACACTCCCGCAATTGCGGCCTTTGCCGCAGCCGCCGAGGCTGTGACCGCAAACCTGGACTGTGAACGTGAACGCCTCTGCTCGTTGCGCGACCGCCTCATTCGCGGGGTACTAGAGTCGGTTCCGGACGCGGTGCTGAGGGGTGCTCCGAGGGCCGGTCGGCTGCCGGGAAACGCCCACTTCACCTTCCCTGGTTGTGAAGGCGACTCACTGTTGTTTCTCTTGGATCTGGCAGGTGTTGAATCCTCGACGGGTTCGGCATGTACCGCTGGGGTGCCCCGGCCGTCGCACGTCCTCCTGGCCATGGGCTTGGATGAGGATACCGCCCGCGGAGCCCAGCGATTTACCTTGGGTCACAGTTCCACCGAGGCGGATGTGGACGCGCTGCTTAAGGCACTTCCCGAGGCGTGCCTCAGGGCCAGGCAGGCAGGAATGGCTGGTCATGAATCCAGCATTCAAACAGCGGCGACGGAAGCCCGACAAGCCTCAACGGAAACTTTGTAGCGGCTTCTGCTATCCGGGCACCAGCTCGTTCAGTGGTGCTCCGGGATCCTTTAGTTTCGCGACATCTACCGGGACACGGCTCGAAATCAAGGCCTTGATGGATTTCTGGACCCGGCTCTGGTTGACGCTCATTCCGGCTACTACGTTGCCGTCCCTCAACCAGAAAGCCATGAAGCTGCCCTCTTCCACCGATCCGCGGATCACCGGTGGGATTCCGGAGGTCAGTGAGGGAAAGCCCGAGTACTCCATGCTTAGGCTGAACTGGTCCGTATAGAAGTAGGGCACCACATCAAGGCGGGCCTCCAAGTCCATCATGGTCTTTGCCGACACCTTGCCGCCGTTGAGCGCGTTGGCCCAATGCTCGCTGCGATGGTGTTCGCCGGTAAAGGGGTGTAATGCGTTGGCGACGTCCCCCGCGGCCAGCACATCCGGAGCGCTGGACCTCATTCCGGCATCCACCAGTATTCCATTGCGTATTTCAAGTCCTGCAGCTTCGGCAAGTGCTGTGTCCGGTACGACGCCGACGGCAACGATGACGACGTCGGCAGGCAGCGTTTCGCCGGTATTGGTGCGAACCGCCGTCGCTTTGCCGTCCTGACCATCGATTCCGGCGGCGCTTGCCGGGAGGCGGAAACTGACGCCTTGGTCTTCATGGAGCCGTTGGAAGTATGCGCCGAGTTCAGGTCCTATGGCGGCGCTGAGGGGTATGTCTTCCAGTCCCAGCAGTGTGACGTCGTTGCCGTACGTGCGGGCTGCCGCGGCCAGCTCCATGCCGATCCATCCGGACCCGATCATCACCACCCTCCGCCCTCCGTCTTTCAGGAGGGACTGAAGCCGCAGGCTGTCATCCAGTGTCCGGAAGGTCATGACTCCCTCAAGGTCTGCACCAGGAAGCGGGATGGTACGAGGCCTGGCGCCTGTGGCCAGGAGCAGTTTGGAGTAGCTGAGGCGTTGGCCATTGGCCAAAGTAACCTCATGACCAGCCGGGTTGATCCGGCTGACGGCGCTGCCAAGGAGAAGCTCAACGTCATTCTCCCCATACCAGGCTTCGGGTAATACCAGGGCAGAATCTGCGTCAGCTTTACCCAAGAGGAATTCCTTGGACAGGGGCGGGCGTATATAGGGTGTCCGATGCTCGGCGGCCACCAGGGTGACGTCCCCTCTGTAGCCCTCGGCCCGGAGGGTTTTTGCCGCAGTAGCCCCGGCGAGCCCACCGCCCGCAATAACCATATGGTTGTTTGCCATGTCAGCTCGATTCTAAAACCAATAATTTTGACTTTAGAAGCATGGGTGGAGCCAGTCAAGAGGTTTTAGGGCGGGCGCGGCACTACGGGCTAGAATAGATGGGCACGCCGACTCTTCCCAGCCGGATCAAGTGCTTCACATCCCACAGATACAGAAAGCCAGCATGCGAGTACTTGCAGCAATGAGCGGCGGAGTAGATTCCGCTGTGGCCGCAGCCCGAGCCGTTGAGGCCGGACACGACGTCGTCGGAGTCCACCTTGCGTTGTCGCGTATGCCTGGCACCCTGCGCACAGGAAGTCGGGGCTGCTGCACCATCGAGGATTCGCGCGATGCTTGGCGTGCCTGCGACGTCCTGGGTATTCCCTACTACGTGTGGGACTTCTCGGAGCGCTTCAAGGAAGATGTCGTCCAGGACTTCATTGATGAGTACGCTGCGGGTAGGACGCCCAACCCTTGCATGCGGTGCAATGAACGGATCAAGTTCGCCGCTCTTCTGGAAAAGGCCATTGCGCTGGGCTTCGACGCCGTGTGCACCGGTCACTATGCCAAAGTCATCGAAGACGCCGACGGCAACCGGGAGCTCCACCGCGCCGCCGATTGGGCCAAGGACCAGAGCTACGTTCTAGGTGTCCTGACCCACGAGCAACTTAAGCACTCCATGTTCCCGTTGGCGGACACCCCTTCCAAGGCCGAGGTGCGTGCCGAGGCCGAGCGTCGCGGACTGTCCGTGGCCAACAAGCCGGACAGCCACGACATTTGCTTTATTTCCGACGGCGACACCCGCGGATGGTTGGCTGAAAAGATTGACATGACCACCGGTGACATCGTTGACGAAACCGGTGTCAAGGTTGGCGAACATGCCGGTGCCAACGCGTTCACGGTGGGGCAGCGGCGCGGCCTGAAGCTGGGAACCCCCGCGGCAGACGGTAAGCCCCGGTTTGTTCTGGAAATCCGCCCCAAGGAAAACAAGGTAGTTGTGGGACCGGAAGCACTGCTGGCGATCGATGAGATTCGCGGCATCAAGGTCTCGTGGGCCGGCTTGCCCATTTCCGAAGTTGCCACCGGCGCTGAGTTCGACTGCCACGCGCAGGTCCGGGCGCACGGCGATCCTGTTCCGGCAATCGCACGCGTGGAATCCGTTGCTGACGAAACCGGTGTGGAGCGTGCCCAGCTCGTTGTCACGCTGACGGATCCGCTGAGGGGCGTGGCGCCGGGCCAAACCGTCGTTCTCTATCAGGGCAGCCGCGTCCTGGGGCAGGCCACCATTGACGCCGCCCGCTCACTTCAGCGGGAAGTCCTCTAGGAGCCAGCACCTTTCCAGCAAAACCTACTGGAAAGTAAATTTTGTGTCTCGAATCACAAAATGAAGGGTTCGTGGCCTTCGAAGTCTGATTGAATCGTGGAATCAAGAGTGTGCGCCGTCACAAATATCCCACGGCGGCGCGCCGAATCCATCGAACAGAAGGTTCACCAGATGGCACTGAACAAGAAGGCCCTGCACGGCGTTATCGCGCTGGCGGGCATTTCCGCGCTCGCCCTGACGGCATGCACGGGTCCCTCCGGCGGCGGTTCATCATCCGCACCGGCTACCGCAGGCCCCATCGCCTACGGCACTACTGACAAAGTCACGTCGCTGGATCCCGCAGGGTCCTATGACAACGGTTCGTTTATGGTGATGAACCAGGTCTACTCATTTCTCTTGAATTCCAAGCCCGGCGGTGCGGAGCCCGTTCCCGACCTCGCCGAATCGTCGTCGTTCACGGCGCCGTCGGAATACACTGTCAAGCTCAAGTCGGGCCTCAAATGGGCCAACGGGCACACCTTGGACTCCAAGGACGTCAAACACTCCTTTGACCGGCAGGTGGCAATCAACGATCCCGCCGGGCCGGCCTCGCTGCTGACCAACATCGAAAGCGTTAGTACGCCCGATGCCACCACGGTGGTATTCAAGTTGAAGAATGCGAACGACCAAACGTTCAGCCAGATCCTCAGCAGCCCTGCCGCGCCGATCGTGGACGATGAAGTCTTCCCGGCCGACAAGATTCTTTCGGACGACGAGATCATCAAGGCGAACGCGTTCTACGGCCAGTACACGATTGACAGCTACAAGAAGAACGAACTGGTCAGCTTCAAGGCCTTCGCTGACTACCAAGGCGTTCTTGGCAAGCCCGCCAACGATGCTGCCACCATCAAGTATTACGCCAGCCCCACCAACCTGAAGCTCGAAATCCAGCAGGGCGCAATTGACGTTGCCTTCCGCAGCCTGAGCGCCACGGATATCGACGACCTCCGCAAGGACAACAAGGTCAAGGTCCTCACCGGACCGGGTGGCGAGATCCGCTACATCACCTTCAACTTCGACACCATGCCGTACGGAACAAAGGCAGCCGGCGCAGACCCTGCAAAGGCACTCGCAGTTCGCCAGGCCGTGGCCAACCTCGTTGACCGACAGGCCATCGCTGACCAGGTATACAAGGGCACCTACCTGCCCCTGTACTCCAACGTTCCGAGCGGATTCCTCGGCGCCAACGAGTCGTTCAAGGACGCCTATGGCGACGCCGGAAAGCCAAGCCTGGACAAGGCAAAGAAGGTCCTGACGGACGCCGGCATCACCGAACCGGTGGCACTGAACCTGCAGTACAACCCGGATCATTACGGCGGATCCTCCGGCGATGAATACGCCATGGTCAAGGAGCAACTGGAGAAGTCCGGTCTCTTCACCGTGAACCTGCAGTCCACCGAATGGGTCACTTACAGCAAGGCCAGCCGTGCCGACGAGTACCCGTTGTTCCAGTTTGGCTGGTTCCCGGACTTCAGCGACTCCGATAACTACCTGACGCGTTCTTCCCGGAAGGCGGCTTCCTGAAGAACCACTACAACAATCCCGAAGTCAATGAGCTGATCGCCAAGCAGCTGACGGATGCGGACAAGACCAGCCGCGAGGCTGCCATCAAGGATGTCCAGAACGCCCTGGCCAAGGACATCTCCACTCTGCCCCTGCTCCAAGGCGCCCAGGTGGCGGTAGCCGGAAGCGGAGTGAACGGCGTCGAGAAGACGCTGGACCCATCCTTCAAGTTCCGTCTCGGAGTAATTTCCAAGTAACCGCACCTTTGTGAAGAAAAGGGAGGCGGGACACTGATCCGGTGTCCCGCCTCCTTTGCTGACCACCTACGCGGCTGGCTCGCATGTGACAACCCCGCGCAATCCACGGGCAGGAAATGCAGGTAACAATGACAACACTTATTGAGGTTCCCGAGGCTGAGCCCGGCATCGTTGCTCCCAAGAGCAAGTCCAAGGCCGGGGGAGGGCTGGGCAGATACATCGTGGTCAGGTTTTTCCTGATCATCCCCACTGTCTTCATCTTGGTGACTCTCGTCTTCTTCCTGATGCGGGTCATCGGAGACCCCATCACGGCATCGCAAGGCGGACGACTGCCCCCGGACGTCCTGGCCCAACGAATACAAGAGGCCGGCTACGATCGGCCCGTCCTGGTCCAGTACTTCGAATACCTGGGCCAGCTCATCACCGGCAATTTTGGCAGCACCATCACCGACCGGCGGCCTGTGGTGGAAGTACTTACCACCTTCGGCGCAGCCACACTCGAGCTGTCGATCAACGCACTGATCGTCGCGCTCGCAGTCGGCATCCCGTTCGGGCTCATTGCCGCGCAGCACCGGGACAAGACTCCTGACGCGTTTCTGAGGTTCTTCGCCATCCTCTGCTACGCCACACCCGTATTCTTCTCCGGGCTCCTCCTCAAACTCACGTTTTCCGTGTGGCTTGGGTGGTTCCCCGTGGCCGGTCGCGCTTCTACGCGGACGGAACTGACCATGAGCGGCCTGGCTGCACCGTCAGGCATTTACTGGCTGGACGCATTACGCAGCGGCAATTTCGCAGCCCTGGGGGACATCGTCGCCCACGCGGTGCTCCCCGCAGTAGCCCTCGGATTGTTGACCGCCGGCGTCTTTCTGCGACTGGTGCGCACAAACGTCATCGGGACGCTGGGAAAGGACTACGTCGAGGCCGGGCGTTCCCGCGGTGTCAGTGAGTTCCGCCTGGTGACCAAGCACGCCTACAAGCCTGCACTGATTCCCATCATTACGGTCATGGGCCTGCAAATTGCCCTGATGCTGGGCGGTGCCATCCTCACTGAAACCACATTTGAGTGGAAGGGCCTGGGCTATCAGCTGGTGCAGTACCTGAACGCGCGCGACTTTGTCGCCGTCCAAGGAATCGTTGTGTTGCTGGCCATCATTGTGGCTGTCACCAACTTCGTGGTGGACATCATTGCCGCACTCATCGACCCTCGAGTGAGGTACTGACCATGAGCACTTCCCAATTGACCCGGCCCAAACAGCCCTTGTTCTTGAGGCTGCCCGTAATCAGCCATCTGAAGAAAAGCGTAGGACTTCAGCGCGGCATGCTCATTGTGGGTATCGTCCTTAGCGGACTCTTCATCCTTACGAGCATCTTTGCGCCTCTCCTTGCTCCCTATGGCTACTCGCAACTCAGCGATGCATCCGGTTCGTTTCCCACCCAGGAAGCTCCGAACTCCAAGCACCTGCTGGGTACAACCGTGGGCGGCTACGACGTCCTGTCACGGGTGATTTGGGGTTCCCAAACAGCGGTGACAGTCATCGTTGTTTCTGTGGCGATGTCCCTGTTCCTCGGTGTCGCCCTTGGTCTGCTCAGCGGTTATTTCGGAGGGTGGCTGGACAGAATTCTGGTGGTTGTAGCGGATGCCATCTATGCGTTTCCCACCCTGCTCCTGGCAATCGTCATTTCCATCGTGATCAGCCGGGGACAATCCAGTTTCTGGGGCGGCATCTTCTCGTGCGCTTTCTCCATCACGGTGGTCTTTGTCCCGCAGTACTTCCGGGTCATCCGGGCAGAGACCATTCGCCTCAAGGCCGAGCCCTTCGTCGAGTCGGCCAAAGTCCTCGGGGCTTCCAGCGTGCGCATTATCGGGAGGCACATCTTCAAGAACGCCACCAGGACCCTGCCGCTCATGTTCACCCTGAACGCTTCCGAGGCGATCCTGACGCTCGCTGGCCTGGGCTTCCTTGGCTTCGGTATCGAGCCCACATCAGCTGCTGAATGGGGGTTTGACCTCAACAAGGCACTGGCGGACACCTCGTCCGGTATTTGGTGGACGGGCGTCTTCCCCGGGATCGCGATCGTTCTCACCGTCCTGGGGCTGACCCTCGTGGGCGAGAGCATCAACGACCTCAATGACCCCCGGATCCGCGGACGCAAACGCGCGGGCAGGACGCCAGCACCAACAACAGCAGGAACGCCTTCAAACCCGGCAGAGGCAGGCAAGCCATGACCACTAACCTCGGAAATGTGTCAGACCACGTCAGCACCGAGCAGCAGCCTGTACTAACCATCGATCGGCTCCAAGTCACCTTCGCCACTGATGGCGGGGACGTTCATGCTGTAAAGGACGTCAGCCTGGAAGTTGGAGCCGGTGAAGTAGTGGCCATCGTGGGGGAATCGGGTTCCGGCAAAACCGTGACAGCCAAAACCATCCTGGGCCTGCTTCCGGAAACTGCTATCAGCTCCGGTGCCGTGGTGATCAACGGCAATAACGTCATCAGCGTCAGTAAATCCACGCTTCGGAAAATCCGTGGCCGGGATGTTGCCATGGTGTTCCAGGAGCCTTCCACAGCCCTGAACCCGGTCTTCACCGTGGGCTGGCAGATTGCCGAAGGTATCCGAGCACACGCCACCGACGGCCGTCGCATTTCCGCCAAGGAAGCCAAGCACCGGGCAACCGAGGCGCTCCGTAAGGTGGGCATCCCGGATCCTGAGACGCGGGTCAACTACTACCCGCACCAGTTCTCAGGCGGCCAGAAGCAACGCGTAGTGATTGCTGCGGCCTTGGCCCTCAACCCGGGACTGATCGTTGCGGATGAGCCCACCACCGCGCTGGATGTCACAGTCCAGGCTGAAATCCTGCAGCTCCTGCGCGACCTAAGGGACAACTACGGCACCTCAATCGTGCTCATCACGCACAACATGGGAGTGGTCGCAGATTTGGCCGACCGCGTAGTTGTCATGTACCAGGGCGACGTCGTGGAGGAGGCTCCTTCCCGGGTCCTGTTTGCTGAACCCCGGCAGGAATACACCAGGAAACTGCTGGCCGCAGTGCCGCACCTCGGACGAAACTCGGCATCCGAGGGTGCCCGTGGGCGGCTCCACCAGGGAGGCAAAATCCTGGTGGAAGCAAAGAACCTCACCATCGAATACCCCGGGCGTTTCGGCAGGCACGGGTTCAAGGCCGTGGACAATGTCAGTTTTACGGTGTCGGAGAATGAGGTTTTCGGACTGGTAGGTGAGTCCGGTTCCGGAAAATCCACGATCGGACGGGCCATCGCGGGCCTGACCCGAACCACCGGCGGCAGCCTGAAGGTTCTTGGGTACGAGATGCTGGACTTCAAAGAACGTACCTTCCGACCGCTCCGCAAAGAGATCGGCTTCGTTTTCCAGGATCCGGCGGCGTCCTTCAATCCGCACCTCACCATCGGCGAGTGCGTCGCAGAGCCGCTGCTCATCCACACCAAGCCGGGTGCCGCTGAGGCGAGGAAAAAGGTAGGTGAGCTGCTCGAATCAGTCCAACTGCCGGCGTCGTACGCGGAGCGCTACCCGCACGAGCTGTCCGGTGGGCAGCGGCAGCGCGCATCCTTGGCGAGGTCGCTGGCGCTCAACCCGCGCCTCCTGATCGCCGACGAACCCACGTCCGCCTTGGATGTCTCAGTGCAGGCCAAAGTATTGGACCTGTTCAAGGACATACAGGAACAGTACGGCTTCGCGGCTCTATTCATCAGCCACGACCTCGCAGTAGTGGACATGTTGTCCCACTGGGTTGGCGTCTTGTACAAGGGCCAGTTGGTGGAGCAGGGGATCGGGAACCATGTGATGGGCTCACCGCAGCACGATTACACCAAGAGGCTCATAGCCTCGCTGCCGGTGCCGGACCCCGACGAACAAGCACGACGGCGGGAAGCGCACCGCACTCTGCTTGGCGGCTAGATCGTCCACGGAAAATCGATGCAACATAGAGAAGGTACGCCCCTCACTGTGAAGGGCGTACCTTCTCCGCGTTAAGGGATGCGGCAATAGCTGAGGTCATGGTTGCTTTGCCGTGCCCGTCCCGGCCAGCAGGTAACACCCGCGGCGGCACCGCCCCACACCATAGACTGGGGAGCATGACCGAGCAGAACAACGCCCTTCCCGATGACGCCGATTCCTTCAACCCGGCAGCGAGCTCCCTGGCCGGCCAAGTGGACCGTGCCGTCATGGATGAGCTGCTGTCCATCCGGTCCAGCATCGACAACATTGACGCAACATTGGTCTTCCTGCTCGCGGAACGCTTCAAGGCCACCCAGAAGGTAGGAATCCTGAAGGCCACCCACAAGCTTCCCGCCGGAGATCCGGGCCGCGAATCGGCCCAGATCGCTCGTTTGCGGCGGCTCGCCGAGGACGCGCACCTCGATCCAGCCTTCGCAGAAAAATTCCTCAACTTCATCATCAGCGAAGTGATCCGCCACCACGAGGCAATCGCCGAGGATCACCAGATTTCCAGCCAGCAGGCCTGACCCGTGGCGGAAATGGGTAATCTGCGCGCCAGCGCCACAGCACTGGGACCATGGCCCGGAAGCGATCCAGCTGAGGCAAACCGGATCATTCGGGGCGAACTGGGAGACCCCCACCTTCCTTTCCTGCCCGAACTGCCTGGTCGCGGGGTGGGCTCGGATGCTGTCGGCAGGACCGGTTCACTGCTTGTTGATTTGGCAATCGATGTCCAACCGCACGGCTGGCGCCTGGTGGACAAGCCCGGGAAGGATGCCCAGCGCGCCCGCTCGGCACTCTCGACGGACATCAATGTTCTCGCCGACATCGCCGGTGCCGAGGATGTGTCCGCAACGGAGTTCAAAATCCAGTTGATCGGTCCCCTGAGTCTTGCCGCTAATCTTTACCTGCACAATGGCGAACGGGCACTCCTGGACTACGGAGCCCGCAGGGACATCGCGGAATCTTTGGCCGCCGGCGTCGCAGAGCACCTCAGCCGGATCGCCTCTGCGCTCCCGGGTGCCCGTTTGGTGGTTCAGATTGACGAGCCGGACATCGCATCCGTCATGGCCGGCACGATCCCGACGGCGAGTGGCTACCGAACGTTGCGGTCCATATCCGGGGAGGAAGTGACAGGCGCATGGCGGGTGGTGATCGAGGCTCTCAAGTCCGCGGGCGTCGTCGAGGCCGTGGTCTCCGTACCGGAAATTGAAGCGCCCATCGAGCGAATCCTCGCAGCGGGAGCCGACGGCGTCGCGGTGCCCCTGAAAGCCTTGACGACCCGCCAGTGGGAGCAGCTTGCTGCAGCCGTCGAGGACGGAAAACGCGTGTGGGCGGGCGCTCTACCTACCAGTGAGACACAGGCGCAACTGCCACGCACGGCCGAGGTTGTTGAAAGCATCTGGAAGCCGTGGCGGCAGCTCGGGCTTCCTGCCTCGGGCCTGGCGGGACTCCGCGTCACTCCCTCGACGGGGCTGGCGGACTTCAAGCCTTCAACGGCCAAGGACGTGCTGACGAAACTGACCCAAGTGGCTGACGGACTTGACCAGCTGGCTCAGGGCTGACTGCAGAAGAGTCAGATTCTCTGTTCCCAGCGGTCTGGTTCCGCATAACGGGGCAGCGAGGTGCCGGGGGCCGCTCCTGGCAGATACGGTGCCAGGCGGTAGTCGAAGCGTCCTGCATATACAAGGACCAAGCCGATCTGCGGCTGGATGACTTTGACTTGGATGCGGTGCTTGCGCTCCGCGCTATCCCACCACTGCTCCGCGTAGGCACGCGCATCAAGTGCCTCCGGCAACGGTATTCGCAGGGGCCCCAGAAAGAGTCTGCTTGCTTTGGACACGCCACGAAGGCGGCCCTCCTGAGTAACGCTGACATCCAGGTCCGTGACCAAGCGGCGATAACGCCCCACGTGGTCTACCAACCGGGCTTTCCGATGGTTGGGGCCAGACAGGATGGCACTCGTCGTATCGTGGAACAACCGTGTACCTGAGGGGAAATAGATCTCCCGGCGGGCAGTCAGAGCCGGGCGTCCGAAAGGATCCAGATGGGCATGGTTTTCGATCCGGAACGGAATGCCCTCACCGTATTCGGGGAAGAAAGCCTCCTCGCTCCGTGTGAGTGCGAGCAATGGTCGCAACCACTTCTGTCGGCACCCCACAACGTCGAAGATTCCTTCGCCGATTCCATACGATCCTGAGCCGGCAGCCAACGAAAAATACTCCCGGAGCTGCGGAGTCAACCGGCTGAACTCTTCACCGAGTGCCAGCTGGTAGATGGGCGTATTCATTGCGGTCCTTCCTTGTATCTGAAACTAAACCCTGGAACTAAAGCCTTCCGGCTGCTTTGAGCCTTATGTAAGCATCAGCGAGCAGGGGAGGAACTTCGTGGGGTTCGGCATCCACCACTTCGGCTCCAAGTTGCCGGAGTTGGGCGGTCACCGCGGAACGCTCCAACAGTGCGCGTTCGGCGGCGGCAGCTCGGAAAACCTGGCTGGCCGTGGTTCTTTCTTCTTTCATGGCAGAAAGCAGGGGATCCCGAACCGAGGCCACCACCACAACGTGTTGGCGCGACAATTGAGCCACAGTGGGGAGGAGCCCTTCTTCGGGTGCGCCGCCGTCGAGCGCCGTCAAGAGAACCACCATGGACCGGTGCGCAGAGACGGCCCGCACCTGTGCCGGAACCTGCTGCCAATCGAGTTCGATCAGTTCAGTTTCCAAGGGCGCCATGGCTTGGACGAGTTGACCCAGCAGATTGCCTTTTGAGGCCGATTCAACGCGTGCGCGGAGTCGCCGATCATAAGCGAGGAAGTCCACGCGGTCGCCTCCGCGCTCGGCCAGCACTGCGAGCAGCAGCGCCGCTTCAATTCCGGTATCGAGCCGCGGTTCATCCTCGATTCGGGCGGCTGCTGTGCGTGAAGTATCAAGCACGATGACCACGCGCCGGTCGCGCTCCGGGCGCCACGTCCGTACCACCACTGAAGTCCGCCGCGCTGTGGCGCGCCAATCGATGGACCGGACATCGTCACCGCGGACGTAGTCGCGGAGTGAGTCGAATTCGGTGCCGGCCCCACGGATCTGTACGGCGGCCCTGCCATCCAACTCCCTGAGCTTCCGGAGTTTGGAAGGGAGATGACGCTTTGAATGGAACGGGGGGAGGACCCGCAGTTGGCCAGGTAGAGCGCGGGTCCGCTGCCTTGCGGCCAAACCCATGGGGCCGAACGATCGGATGGTCACGTGGGGGCTTTTGAGGTCGCCGCGACGACGAGGAATCAGGGTCACGGTCATGCGGCGACGCTCTCCGGACGGTACTACCAAGGACTGTGAAGGGTTCACTGCGCCGGCGGAGGGCTGCCACGTGTCTTTTACCTCGGCGCGCAGCTTGCGCCGCGTGCCATTAGTGACAGTGACAACGGAGTCCATCTTGCCCTCAAGCGTCACGTTTCCAGGATGCCTGCGTTCCAAGGCAAGCTTCGCGGGCGAGGCCGCCAAGACAAGATCAATAACCAGCAAGAACAGCAGTCCCAAGGCCACGAACAGGACAGTGCTCCACGTGGGAAAAACCACCAACGGCACCAAACCCAGAAGGGCCAGCAACACGAAACGACCCGTAATGGCCACTCAAGCCCCCTCGGCCGACGCCGGCGGGGAGATCACCGCGGCACCGGGACGGACGCCAGGATACTGCCCAGGACGTCGTCCACTTGGATGCCGTCCATTTGAGCCTCCGGACGCAGACCTACCCTGTGCCTCAGGCACGGCAACGACAAAGCCTTGACATCGTCCGGAGTCACGAAAGACCTGCCGGACAACCATGCCCATGCTTTGGAAGTGTTGAGGAGTGCGGTGGCTCCACGGGGAGAAACGCCGAGTTGGAAGGAAGGAGCAGACCGCGTGGCGCGCACCACGTCAACTATGTACGCGAGTATTTCCGGGGCCACGGCCACTTGTGCCACAGCCGCTTGGGCATCGGAAAGCTCGACGGCGCCCGCTACGGGCCGTACGCCGGCTGCAGACAAGTTCCGGGGATCAAAGCCGCTGGCGTGGCGGCGGATGACCTCGATTTCCTCTGCCCGTCCAGGTAGCGGCATTGTCAGCTTGAGGAGAAACCGGTCCAGTTGTGCTTCCGGCAAGGGATAAGTGCCTTCGTACTCCACCGGGTTCTGGGTTGCCGCCACAATGAACGGGCTCGGAAGCGGACGGGACACACCATCCACCGAAACCTGGCGTTCCTCCATCGCTTCCAGAAGGGAGGCCTGGGTCTTGGGCGGGGTCCGGTTGATCTCATCGGCCAGCATGATGTTGGTGAAAACCGGGCCCTCGCGGAAAGTGAACTCAGACGTGTGCGAGTCATAAACCAGTGACCCCGTGACGTCGCCGGGCATGAGATCGGGAGTGAACTGGACGCGCTTTGTGTCCAGGCTCAGCGCGGTAGACAAAGCCCTGACCAAAAGGGTCTTGGCTACGCCGGGTACACCTTCAAGGAGAACATGTCCGCCGCAGAGCAGGGCGATCAGCATACCCGTTACGGTGGGGTCCTGACCGACCACGGCCTTGCCCACCTCTGCCCTGACATTCAGCAGTGACTGCCGGGCCGGATCCTCGCCTGGCCGGCGCTGTCCGTTGGCCGCTGCCATGGGATCCTGGGGCGTACCCTGCTGCCTGGCGTTTCGCTGGGTAGGGTCCTCCTGCGATGTATCTTGCTGCAGTCCATCCGGGCGAGGCGTCGTAGCGTCCGCGTAGTGGCTGTTGCTGTCCGTATAGCTGTTCGGCTGGCTGCTCATCGGGCGGTCGCCTCCTGTTCGATTCGTTCGATCTGTTGTGCCCACTGCACCAGTTGTCCTTCGTTTTCCGGCATGAAGTCGATCAGCACGAATCGGACTTCCTGGGCCGGTTGCGCCACATGCCGGGCTGTTGCGTCGAGTATTGCTTCGGGGGTGGTTTCAGCGCCGAGGTTAAAGTGCCGGGCCAACCGTGTGAGGGTTCCTGCCCTCAAGTTGTCGGCTGCCCGCCCCACAGCCCGCGAATCCTGGTAAAGGCGTGCCCGGCCTTCTGCTGTTTCCGCGGCCTTGACCACGACGGGCAGCGGCTCGAACACGAGAGGGCCCATGCGCCGGCCGCGCCAGGCGATGGCCAACAGGGCTACCAAGCCCAGCCATGGGCCCGCGAAGGCCAGCCATCGCGGCGCCAGCTCGCTCAGCGAGGGGTTTGAATTTGAGGCTGAGACGTCCCCAACACCGGGGAGGTACCACACGAGGTTCGCGTTGTTCCCTAAGGTACGCAGGGTGAGGGCCGCATTACCCTCCAAGGCGAGGTGCTGATTGTCCATGAGTTCCCTACTGCCCAAGACGATGACCCGCCCATCGGCTGATGCCGCATACAGGCCTGGTCCGTCCTCGCGGGTGGGATAGCAAACCACGGGTCCGGAAAGGACAGATCCTTGTGCGGAGATCCGGCCCGCCGCCTTGGCATCTTCCTGCTCACATCCCGGTTCGATTACCTGTGTTGCTTCTGGAACCACCCCGCCGGGCCGGATCCCCTGACCCAGGCCGTTGAGCGTCCTCAGCCGTGGAGTAACCACCACAACACGATCGGCTGCGGCAGTGATCTCTTCCACTTGGGACCGGTCAAGAAAGCCCTGCGCGTCAAAGAGGAAGAGCGTGGTTTCATCCTTGGCTGACAGCGCATCCAAAGTGTCCTCGAACGAGTCTGTCGGAGTGACGGATACGCCGTGGCGTGCGAGGATTTCGGCTGCAGCCATGGCCCCGTCCGGTGCTGGATTCCGTGCGGAGAGCCGACGGGAATCCGTTGCGCCGGAGACGCTGTTGATGGCCAGGAAAGTGACCAAACCGGCAAGCAGGACGCCAAGGGCAATCCATACCACGTGTTTCCGGAACCAGGCCTTGAAACGTTGACCCGCGGAAAGCCCTTCGGACGCGGCATTGTCGGCATCCAGGGTGCTACCTTCCAAGGTGGCGGTCATCGTGGTACCGCGAATCCGGCGTGGGCTTGTCCTGTGAAGTCGGGCTTCAACTCAAGAAGATCAGCATCCAGTTGGCGGACGGACTCATAGTCCGCCCGGGTTGCGGCCTGTTCGCCGTACCGCACGGCGTCGAAAACACCGGCAGCGGCGAGCAGCCTGACTTGTGCCGCACCAAAAACCTGGCCCAGTTGACCGGCTGCTTCGTCTGCCGTCCTGCCCGCCCGAGCATCAATGATGTCCCGTTCTTCGGCCGATCGGACAAGAGCGCGAAATTGATCGACGACGGCGGCTGGCCAGTTGCCGCCGTCGGCTGCAGTCGCCGCCCTCCTCCGGTAGCCCTCGGCATCGACGCTCAGGTCTTCTCCATAGAGATCTCCGGGTTCTTTCCGTCTTCGGGCGTTGAGTCTCGGCCGAACGACGACGATGGCAGCGATGATGAGTGCCAGCGCCAAAACCACAATCAACGGGACAGCAAGGTTCGGTCCGTTGCCAGGTCCATCACCTTCCAACGATGTCAGCCAATCCAGGAAATCTCGCCACAACTGGTCCAGCCAGCCGGGCCTTGCGTCCGGATAGCGGGGATTCGATAGCTCCTCGGCGGCCCAACGCCGTGCTTCATCACGGTCCGGTTCCACCGGCGGTTCCATGAAAGCCAGCAGTGCAATCTCTATCGCGGTGACCCTCATACGGGAGGCCGCTGCCCGGGGGGAGCAGAAGGATACTGCCCGCCATCAGGTGGCCAGGTGGTGTTACGGGTCAAGGTGGACGGCCCGCCGGGTATACCGTCCGGATCGGAGCCCGTTTCCATGAGCCGCATCAATTCAACGTCCAAGCCATCCCGACGCATCCGAAGGTCCATATAGATCAAGCTCGACACGGACGCTTGAAAGGCAAATGTCACGGACCCAACCAACGCTCCAATCGCAGTGGAGATCACAGTGGTCAGAACCAAGGTGGAGGTCATCGAGTCGGGATCAGGGTGGGGAGTGACTACTCCACCAATGGCAGCAGAGGCTAAGGACACGGGAATTTGCACAATCTGGGCGATGATACCCACCATGATGGCTACCACCAGGGTGATGCCGAAGATGCGCCACCAATTGTTCTTGGTCAAACGCCAGGATCGGAGCAATCCTTGGAAAACGCCGGTCTGCTCCACCACGATGGCTGCAGGAGCCAGCATCAACTTCAGGCCGATCCAAACGAAAGCCACAAAGGAACCCAGCCCCAGTGGCAGGACAATAAGCAGGGCGGCAGGTCCCATCGCAGTGAACAACAAGATCGCTACCCCGATTACTGCGGCAGCTACGAGCAAGCCGCCCAGCGTCAGCAGCGCGGCAACGCCGAGGAGCGGCAGTATCCTCGGGCCAGCAAGCATCCACATTTGCTTGAAGCCTGTCCGGCGGTTGAGAACCGAGCGGGAGACCGGGACAACCAGAACTCCTTGGAGGACAGATCCCAGGAAACCGATCAGCACGGAAACTCCCAAGGTGCCGGCCATGAAAGCGAGCAACGGGCCCATCGCGTCGGAGAACTCTGCTTCTGAACTGACAGATTCAAGGGAGGTCGACAACTGGAACATTCCAACGGTGACGATGCCAATGAAGACTGCTCCAATGGCTTGTACGATCAGCGCGGAGCCGAACATGGAGGCAGCATTGCGGCGGATCGTTTGGAAGGAGCCGTCAAGAATTTCCCCGAACTGCAACGGACGCAGGGGAATGACTCCGGGCTTTGGGGGAGCGACATAGAGGGGCTGTCCATAGGGAGGCCCCGGAGGCCATCCCGGAGCGGCTTGGCCCGGGTGATTTTGACCGCCGCTCTGCGGTGCCGCCCATCCCGGAGGGCCTCCCCACTGCGGTTGGTTTCCCCACTGCGGTTGGTTTCCCCACTGTGGCCGGTTTCCCCACTGTGGCCGGTTTCCCCACTGTGGCCGGTTTCCCCACTGTGGCTGGTTTCCCCATGCGGGCTGATCGCCCGCTGGCGGATTCTGGCCGTGCTCTGGTTGTGACACGATTCCCTCCCCATAAGATCCGGCCCGCCGACTCCCGACGTCCCCCATACGGACCTTCGCACCCAGCCTATAGTCCCGCCGTCGTCCCTCATAGCCTTGTAGACCTTGCTGCCACTGGGGACGCGGTGACGGCAGGGTGCAGTACGGTGGAAGTGCCTTAGGGACGCCATGCCGTGCGCCGCGCCCAACGGGACAAAGACTTGGTGATAAGGGAATATATAACTATGAAGGCACGCATTCTGGTAGTTGACGACGACGAAGCACTTGCAGAGATGATTGGAATCGTCCTGCGCAACGATGGCTTCGAGCCGGTGTTCTGCGCAGACGGCGGCCAAGCTTTGGAGGTCTTCCGCTCCTCAAAGCCGGACCTGGTGCTGTTGGACCTGATGTTGCCGGGCTCGGATGGCATTGAGGTTTGCCGGCAGATCCGTGGCGAGTCGGATGTCCCCATCGTCATGCTCACCGCCAAGTCCGATACTTCAGATGTTGTTCGCGGGCTTGAATCCGGCGCCGATGATTATGTGCCCAAGCCCTTCAAGCCCGCTGAACTTGTAGCACGCGTCCGGGCCCGGTTGCGGCCGGGCGATCAGAAGGCCCCCGAAACGCTGCGTATCGCAGACGTGACCATCGACGTCGCAGGTCATTTGGTGACCCGTGGCGGAGAGCGGATCTCCCTGACGCCCCTGGAATTTGATCTCCTGGTTGCCTTGGCACGCAAGCCGTGGCAAGTATTCACCCGCGAATTGCTCCTCGAACAGGTGTGGGGATACCGCCATGCCGCTGACACGCGACTGGTCAATGTCCACGTCCAGCGCCTGCGCTCAAAGATTGAACGCGATCCGGAAGCGCCCGAGGTCGTTTTGACGGTGCGTGGTGTCGGATATAAAGCAGGTTCCTGAGTTCCCGGTCGGCAAGACCGGCGGGGCAGGCGGGGACCCGGGGCCCAAAACTCCCGATCCGGCCGGTGTCCAACAGGTGACCCCGGCAGAGCTGGCGTCCCCGGAATCGTCCCCCGACCAAGCGGAAGCGAGCCCTGGTCAATCCGCAAAGGAGGTTAGGAACCTTTCGTGGGTTCTGACCCGGGCTCGGATCTGGACACGCCGCGGATTGATCTTGGTCCTTCGAGTTTCGCGGCTCGTCTCCATTGGCGTGCGGCAAATAAGACCAGGGCTGCGCTTCGTTTGGCGTTCCTTGTTGAGGCGCTGGCGGCGGTCGTTGGAGTTCCGCACAGTGCTGACCACATTGCTGCTCGCTGTGACGTCGTTCGCGATTGTGGGCGCATACTTGTCCAACCAAATCGCTAACAACCTCTTCCAGGAGAGGCTGGCTCAAGCGGAATCCGAGTCGCGCTTCAACGTCAAACAAGTCCAGGACACCTTCGACGGCGCGCAAGTCACCGACCAGTCAAGCGTCATCACCTTGGTCTATGACACCTTGACAGCAGTGGAAGGCCGGGGCTCGGTCATTCAGCGTCGATATGTCTTCGAAGCTGCTCCGGAACAAACCAAACCACGTAACCGCTGGGTTGAATCGCGCGCTTCGGACCAGCTGACGGTTCGCGTCATTCCCCCCGAGCTGCGTAAGGCTGTTCAAAGCGGTGGCAAGCAGCAATTCTGGGCCTCCACGCAGTTCCCGGTGGGGAACGAGGACAGGCCCGGTATCGCCGTGGGGAACATGGTCACCTTTAACGGGACGGCTTACGAGCTATACCTGATCTACGACCTCAACACCGCTCAGCAAACGCTGGACGAGATCCAGAACGTACTGTGGGCAGGCGGTGCGGCTCTCGTCCTCATGATTGGTGCCATTGCCTGGTACGTGACCCGTAACGTAGTCAGTCCTGTCAGCCATGCTGCCGTCGTATCGGAGAAGCTCGCTGCCGGCCAACTACAGGAACGAATGGTGGTCAAGGGAGAAGACGAAGTCGCGAGATTGGGTGCTTCCTTCAACCACATGGCCGCAAGCCTCCAGGAACAGATCACCCAGTTGGCCACGTTGTCGCAGATGCAACAACGCTTTGTTTCGGATGTGTCCCACGAACTGCGTACCCCGCTTACCACGGTACGCATGGCGGCCGAAGTCCTGTTCGATGCGCGGCACGATTTCGATCCCATGAACAAGAGATCGGCGGAGTTGCTGTACCACCAGGTTGAGCGCTTTCAGTCGCTGCTTTCGGACCTGCTGGAGATTTCACGATTTGACGCTGGCGCTGCTGTTCTGGACGCAGAACCACAAGACATTTTCCAAGTGATCTCGCACGTTATGGAAGGTGCCGCACCGGTGGCTGCGGAGTACGGCTCGGAAGTCCGGCTGAACGCCCGACAGAAGAGCATCATCGTGGAGATGGACTCTCGCAGGATCGACCGCATTCTCCGCAACTTGCTGCTCAATGCACTCGAACACGGTGAAGGCAAGCCAATCCATATCTCTGTCGCGGCCAATCATGAAGCTGTAGCGGTGTCAGTGAGGGACCACGGCATCGGAATGAACCAGGCTGAGGCTGCCAGAGTTTTCGACCGCTTCTGGCGGGCAGATCCTGCACGGGCCAGAACCACCGGAGGAAGCGGATTGGGCCTTTCCATCGCAGCCGAGGACACCAAGCTTCATAACGGTTGGCTTCAGGCCTGGGGCCGAAAGGGCTCCGGTTCCAACTTCCGTCTGACGCTTCCGCTGCGGCAAGGAGGCACCATTGTGAAGTCTCCGCTTCAACTGGAACCTGCGGACATAGGATTCCCCGGCGCGGCAAGCGAACGGCAAATGCTGGTACTGGGCCAGGATTCCGGGAGCACTTCACAGACGACTCCAGCCGTCGGCGGGAAGCCGGCGCTTGACGGTGGAGGAGCGGAGGAGATGTCGTGAGATCGCTGCGTCCCGGCCGTACGAGGGCAATCGTCGCGCTTGTGGTTCTACTGATGGTCATGCTGGCTTCCTGTGCGCAGATTCCCCGCTCCGGGCCTGTCGGTAAGAGCAAGGATGAAGGCGCCGGCAACCCCAACGCACCGGTGTTTTTCCCTGCTGCACCGCGCGCCGGTTCCAGTCCGGAGACTGTGATCGAGGATTTCTACATGGCTGGCAGCGGCTACGAGGATGACTATCCTGTGGCTCGTCAGTACCTGACGCAAGCTCAGTCTGTGACGTGGAAGCCGGACAAGCGTGCGATCGTTTTTCGCGAGGCACAGGTAGTCAAAGCAGCGGGCGAGAACGAATACCTGTACGAACTCGATCTCGCCTATTCGGTGGATGCCGACGGCGTTGCGACCCAGTTCCCGCCGGGTACCAAGGAAACCATTCCACTAACGCTCGAGCAGGTGGAAGGAGAATGGCGGATCTCCAAGGTGCCCGATGGCACCGCCATCCCGGAGGAGACATTCAAGGTTATCTACGGGGCAAACCCCATCTACTTCTACGACCCGACGTTCACCTACGCAGTACCGGACTACCGTTGGTTCATTAAAAAGAACACAGTCAAGTCCATGACCAGTGCCCTGCTTGCCGGCCCCGCCCCGTATCTGAGAGGGGCAGTGGTCAGTGCTTTCCCCTCGGGAATGAAGCTCGCCCGCGAATCTGTTCCGGTTGTCTCCGGTGCAGCGCAGGTAGACCTCTCGGCCAAGGAGCTTTTCGACGCCTCTGCCGAGGACCGCCAGAGGATGCAAAACCAGTTGGCACTGACCTTCCGTAGCCAGCCCGATGTCATCAACGTTCAACTTCGCGCCGATCAGGACCTGGTACGCGTGGAAGACAACGGTACTGTATTGCCTCCAGTGCTGGACAAGAGCGTTCCTGCCCGCCAGATCGCCGTAAACAACGGCGATCTGGTGCGGTACGAGAACAACAGGATTACTCCTTTGCCGGACATTCAGTCGGTGGCCGGTCTGGGACCGCACTCGCCTGCTGAGTCGCCGGTGTCCCAAACAGCGGCTTTCCTCAATGGCGATAGAACCACTCTCTACTCCATCGAACCGGGACAACCTGCGCGGCAACTCACCACCAGGAGTACCCTCACTGGTCCTTCCTTCAGCCCGAACGACTGGGTGTGGACAGCAGGTCCGGGTGCCAACGGGGCTGCCGAGGTCGTGGCTTACAAGCCCACAGGCACAGCTCCAGGTACCGGAGTTCCCAGCGTCACCATGACACCGGCGTGGCTCACCGGACGAACAGTCAAGGACTTCAGGGTTTCCCGTGAGGGGACCAGGGCGCTGGTCATTTCCGAGGCAAACGGTAAGTCCGCTGTGCAGATCACGGGCATAGTCCGGAATCCCGACGGCGTGCCCAAGGACCTCACGCTTCCCATCACACTGCTGAGCAATACCGCCGCTGACCAAGGTGCCTGGGTCAATGGCTCCACAGTGGCAGTGATGTCCGGGTCGGCCACTTCAACCGTGGTTCCGGAGTTGCTATCGCTGGCATCGGGTGAACCGCAGCAGTTGGCACCGTGGGACGGTTTGACCAGCCTCAGCGTCGGAAACGGGGCTGAGCAAATCTACGGACAGTCGGCTGCCGGCATCTTCCAACGCGTCGGAAACGGCTGGGAGCTTCAGCTAAAGGGGCCTACAGAACCGGCTTTTCCAGGCTGAATTTTGTGCCAAGGGTCCGGTCTTCGATTGTTTATGCACATAGCGTGCTGTGTGCCTTCTGCGGGAAAGACCAGACGGTAAAGCTGAAGAGTGACCTTTATCGTCCGTAGCTCATGGTTCCGTCCACGGCAGACCCTGCAATATGTCGACCCTGACCTTAATCCGTTTGAACCTAACCGGGCTCGACGCCTTGCCCCTAATAAACGAAGAACCGGCCGTGTCGTCGCCGCAGTGCAAGTGGCCTTGGTCGACCTTCTGGCTGTGCTGGTTCCCGTCGAGTGTGTCTGCTGTGAAATGGAAGACGCGGTACTTTGCGGCAGCTGTGCAAGGAAGGTCCGTCAGCTGTGCAACCAGCCGTTCCGGGCCGAGCAGGAGTCGCCGGCTTTGGTAGAAGTAGACGGCACGGCAAAGATCGAAGTCGTAGCAGCGGGGGCATACCGGGATGAGCTGGCACGGTGCCTGCTCTCTTTCAAGCACCATGGTCAGTGGCGGCTTGCGGCTGTTCTGGCTCCTTGCCTTGGCAAAGCCGTGATGACTGCCATCGGTGGACGATCCGGTTATTGCCTTGTCCCCGTTCCCAGCAGCGGGAAGGCATACCGCAGGCGCGGATTCAGCCCTCTACATCTTCTGCTCTTTTTCATACGCATGCGCCAGATGCTGCCCTTTTGTCCAATCCTTGACGTGTTGGAGCGGCGCGGGGAGGCGCCGGTGATCAAGGCGGACCCCCAAGCCGTCCGGGACGTGGCGGCCCGGCTTTTTGAGGAAGTGTCGGGACGTAGCCCTGTGGAACGTGGAGGCGGTGGTCAAAAGGGGCTGGGAAGAGGCGAACGTGCCCGCCGGGTCCGGGGATCCATGAGGATACGCAGAGGAAGGGGCAAAGAACTGATGGGCAGGAGATGCATCCTCGTTGACGATGTCCTCACCACCGGGGCAACCCTTGCTGAGGCAGCGCGGGCGGTCACTCTTGCCGGTGGCGTAGTCTCCGGCGCTGTTGTGCTTGCGGCCACGAGGCCACCAGCCTACGCCGCCGTCGCTGCAGAGGACCACCCCATGCAGTCATTAAGACTCAATCAAAAATTAAGTGGCTAAAGGATGAATAACGGGTGCCGATGAACTAACGTCGGTTGTGGGTACCAAGAACAGATGTACCTGTCGATAGCGGCTCGGAAAGGGGCTCGACTGTCCGTCAGACAAGCCCCCAACAGCGTCGTTGTCGTGTCACCTGAGTTATTGGAGGGCACCATGGAGTTCATGATCAGCGGACGAAATCTGACAGTTTCTGACCGCTTTCGCGAATATGCCGGCGAAAAAATCTCAAAGATTGAATCGCTGGGGGATAAGGTCCAGCGGGTTGACGCCAAGGTTTCCAAGGAAACCAATCCCAGGCAGACGCCTGGCGAACTCACCGTTGAAGTGACCGTCCTGGGCCGAGGCCCCGTTATCCGTGCCGAGGCCACAGCCGCTGACAAGTTTGCTGCCTTCGATCTCGCGTACAACAAGCTGCTTGAGAGGCTTCGTCGTGCGAAGGACCGCAAGAAGGTGCACCACGGCCGCCACACGCCTAAGGCTGTGCGGGAAGCTACGGCAACACTTGAGCCAGCTAGTGCGAGTGAGCCGCTTTATGTAGAGGCAAGCAACCACCAGGAGACCGCGCCACAAGCAGACGAGCGGTCACCCTATGACATTGAGAACGATATCCCGGCCGGTGACTCTCCCGTCCTGATCCGCCGGAAAGTTTTCCCCGCAGCATCGCTGACCCTTGATGACGCTGTGGACAACATGGAGCTCGTCGGACACAACTTCTACCTGTTCCTTGACAAGGAAACCAATGCGCCGTCGGTTGTTTATCGGCGCAGTGGCTGGACCTACGGTGTCATCACCCTCGACTCCACATGCGAGCCCGGCGAGGAAGCCGTGGAAGAAAAGATCCACGCCTACCGCTCTGATGATCAGGCCGCCACGGCCAAGTAAGGCCTCACCTTAATCACGAAGGGACTTCAATGACCGCTTCGCTGAGCCTGACACAGGCACGGCGGATCGCATTGGCAGCTCAAGGATTGGCAAAGGTCCGGCCCGCCGGCCCCGTGACTTCACGGGCGGTGGGCCGGACCTTTGCCCAATTACAGCTTGTCCAGATCGATTCAGTTAACGTGGTGGCACGAAGCCACTACCTTCCGTTCTTTTCCCGATTAGGTAACTACGATCCCCTCATCCTCCAATCGATGGCTAGCCGCAATCCTCGCAAAATGATGGAGTACTGGGCACACGAGGCAAGCTTCATCCGGCCGGAGCACTTTCATGACTTGCTTGTATGGCAAAAGCGGGCCTGGGTGGGAGCCCATGGCCTGGATCCGGCCGTACGTCAGGATATGGAGGATCGAATCCTGGACGCCCTCACCGTAGGACGCCCCATGACAGCATCCGAACTTACTGTGAAGCTTGGACACGATGAAGACCCGGAACGTGAGAATTGGGGCTGGAATTGGAACATCGTCAAGCGCGTGCTGGAGCACCTCTTCGAAGAAGGCCGGATATCCGCTGCTTCGCGAACATCGCAGTTTGAACGCAAATACACCCTGACCTCCCGGGTGATTCCACCACACGTCACTCCGTCCGGGGTCGACGCCGAAGCGTCCCTGGATCGTCTGATGGAAGCAGCCGCCCAAGCCCACGGCATTGGCACGGTGAGGTGCTTCTCCGACTACTTCCGGACACCCCTGAAAGCCGGTGCAGACTCTGTACAACGCTTGGTCCGGGCAGGCCGGCTTGAGCCTGTTGTGGTTCGGGGATGGGACCGGGAAACCTACAAGCACGTTGACGCCAAGCTGCCTCGAAAGGCCGTGGCCCGGGCGCTGCTGAGTCCCTTCGATTCCTTGGTCTTCGAAAGACGGCGACTCGAGGAGCTGTTCGGATTCCACTACCGGATTGAGATCTACACCCCTGCCGCCAAGCGACGGTTTGGCTACTATGTTCTTCCGTTCCTGCTCAGGGACGCCATCGTCGCCAGAGTGGACCTTAAAGCGGACCGCGCATCCGGTCAGCTCCTGGTGCGCTCCGCTTTTGGTGAGTTGAACGCGCCGGTGGACACCGCCGTCGAGCTTGCCCAAGAACTCAGGCTCATGGCCACCTGGCTCGGCCTTCGGGGAGTGGTGGTCTGGCCAGTTGGGGACCTGGCCGGAGCGCTTTCCGAGGCGGTGGCAAAAGGTCTGGTTGCGTCGGAAGAACGCGTCCAACCGGGCAATCCGCTCAGAGGGGAACGCGGCAACGTGGCGCTGGTCTCTCCCGTAGACTGAAACAGCCAGAATTCGGCAGCATGAGACTGGGAGCAATTTCACGTGGCATCACTAATCGAAAAACTTCTCCGCACGGGTGACAAAAAGACACTCAAGACACTGCGGAACTATGCCGATTCCATCAATGCCCTGGAAGACACCTTCAAGTCCTTCTCGGACGCTGAAATCCGCGAGGAAACGGACCGGCTAAGGTCCCGCCACCAAGATGGCGAATCCTTGGAAGCCCTCCTCCCGGAAGCCTTCGCCGCTGTGCGCGAAGCCTCCTCCAGGACCTTGGGGATGCGGCACTTCGACGTGCAGTTGATGGGTGGCGCTGCGCTGCACCTGGGCAACATCGCGGAAATGAAAACGGGTGAAGGCAAGACCCTCGTTGCTACAGCGCCTGCCTACCTTAATGCGCTTTCGGGCAAGGGTGTCCACGTTGTCACGGTGAACGACTACCTTGCCGAGTACCAGTCAGAACTCATGGGCCGCGTCTACAGGTTCCTTGGTCTTTCCAGCGGTTGCATCCTGTCCAACCAGGACCCCACCGTACGCCGGGAACAGTACGCCGCTGACATTACGTACGGTACCAATAACGAATTTGGCTTCGATTACCTGCGCGACAACATGGCTTGGGACGCGAGCGAGCTCGTCCAGCGCGGCCATAATTTCGCGATCGTGGATGAGGTCGACTCCATCCTGATCGACGAAGCGCGTACTCCGCTGATCATTTCCGGTCCCGCGCAAGGTGACACCAACCGGTGGTACAGCGAGTTTGCTAAAGTCGTCCTCCGTTTGCAGCCTGACGTTGACTATGAGGTCGACGAGAAGAAGCGAACCGTGGGTGTGCTGGAAGCCGGTATTGAAAAGGTAGAAGACTACCTTGGAATACAAAACCTCTACGAATCTGCCAACACCCCGCTGATTGGCTTCCTCAACAATGCCATCAAGGCCAAAGAACTGTTCAAGCGGGACAAGGACTACGTCATCCTCGATGGCGAGGTCCTGATCGTTGACGAGCACACCGGCCGCATCCTTGCCGGGCGGCGCTACAACGAAGGCATGCACCAGGCTATTGAAGCCAAGGAAAACGTCGAGATCAAGGCGGAGAACCAGACTCTCGCCACAGTGACGCTGCAGAACTACTTCCGCATGTATTCGAAGCTGGCCGGCATGACGGGTACGGCCGAGACCGAAGCCGCTGAGTTCATGAGCACCTACAAGCTCGGTGTCGTTCCCATCCCCACTAATCGCGACATGCAGCGCATCGACCAACCTGACCTCGTGTACAAGAACGAGGTGGTTAAGTTTGATGCTGTTGTCCAGGACATCGCGGAACGTCACGAGAACGGCCAGCCTGTGCTGGTCGGTACCACTAGTGTCGAAAAGAGTGAGTACCTCTCCAAGCTCTTGGCCAAAGAAGGCATCCGGCATGAAGTACTGAACGCGAAGAACCACGCAAGGGAGGCGTCCATCGTGGCGCAGGCCGGGCGAAAGGGCGCGGTGACAGTAGCAACCAACATGGCTGGCCGCGGTACTGACATCATGCTCGGCGGCAATGCCGAATTTACTGCCATTGCCGAACTTGCCAAGCGCGGCCTTGATCCTGAGGAAAACTCCGAAGAGTACGAGGCCGCATGGCCGGCGGCGCTTGCCGCAGCCAAACAAGCGGTCAAGGACGAGCATGAAGAAGTTCTGGACCTTGGCGGACTCTACGTGCTTGGAACCGAGCGCCACGAATCCCGCCGGATCGACAACCAGCTGCGTGGACGTTCCGGAAGGCAAGGCGACCCCGGCGAATCCCGGTTCTACCTCTCTCTGACAGATGACCTCATGAGGTTGTTCAACTCAGGTGCGGCCGAACGTTTGATGAACAGTTCGGTGCCTGACGATGTTGCCCTTGAGTCGAAGCTGGTTTCCCGCGCGATCGCATCAGCGCAAGGCCAAGTTGAGGGCCGCAACGCCGAGCAGCGTAAGAACGTCCTCAAGTACGATGACGTCCTCAATCGTCAGCGTGAAGCCATTTATGGCGACCGTCGCCGGATCCTTGAGGGCGATGACCTGCACGAAAAAGTCCAGTACTTCCTGGAAGACACCATCAACGCACTCATTGACGCCGCCACTGCCGAGGGATCGGGCGACGACTGGGACTACAACCAGCTGTGGGCGAACCTGAAGACGTTGTACCCGGCAACAGTGACTGCCCAGGAAATTATTGACGAAGCGGGCGGTAAGTCCAGGGTCACAGCGGAATTCCTGAAAGAGGAGATCCTCTCTGATGCCCGCCTCGTTTACCAGGCACGGGAAGAGGCTATCGGCTCTGAGAGCATGCGTGAGCTCGAGCGCCGGGTTGTGCTTTCGGTCCTTGGACGCAAGTGGCAGGAACACCTCTACGAGATGGACTATCTCAAGGAGGGCATAGGGCTTCGTGCCATGGCCCAACGCGATCCCCTGGTGGAATACCAGCGCGAGGGCTTCGTGATGTTCCAAAGCATGATGGAAGCTATCCGTGAGGAGAGCATCGGTTTCCTGTACAACCTCGAAGTTGAGGTAACACCCGCCGAAGACGTGGTGGTGGCGGACGATTCCGCCGCTGGTGCACACACCGAGCATCACGACCCGCAAATCCGTGCGGCCGGCCTTCAGGCGCCGGAAAAACCGGCGCAGCTGCAGTACACAGCGCCAGGTGAAGACGGAGCAACCCAGACGCGCATTGAGGGCCGGACTTCAGGCCGCTCCGGCAATCCTGCGAAAGCGGCTAGCCAAGACCAGCGCAAGCAGGCCAAAAAGAAGCGTCGCTAAACCGGTCTTATGAAGCGTTAATGAAAAGGGTGAATCCTGGCTGATGGTCCAGGGTTCACCCTTTTTGTTTGCCTCGAAGCAGTTTCTTCCGTTGAATTTATCCGATTTCCAGTGCGGTAACCTGCCAGACTCCGTCCAACCTTTCCAGCCTCATGGCTACGGCACGGCAACGTTGCTCTTCGGCTACTACGATGCTTGCCTCGCAAATGGATTCGGATATTGAACAGACCCGAACAGAGCGGACCATGGGGCTCAGGTGCGGCTGCGGGTTACCCCTGGTCCGGGCTGCGTGCTTTCGCGTGAGGGCTGCTCGATGCTGGAGGGACAGGTAGCACTCCGAATCCAAGGAGCGGGAGAGTTGCTGCAGTGGACGGGTGCCGGCCAGAACCTCCAAAGCTGCCTGCGCGATGCTCCGGGCCACAAGCCGGACATCAATATCCGGGCCTCCGGGGCCGTATGTGGGGGTTGTGCGATTGGTGCTCCGACGGCTTGCTGGTCGGCTTGCTGTTGCAACGGTCATGGTCATACCTCAGGCATTCACTACATGAGCTTCAGCGCGGGGACGCTTTGCTCGGTGGCTTCTGCTGGGATGACGCTAGGAATCGGCTTTGATTAGTAGAGGCTGCCCCTGAGCGGGCGGGCCTTTGGAACTGGCGGGCACGAGCCCCTTGACTGCTAGCCCGGTGAGGGCGGCTGCAGAACCTGCCCCGGAAGCAGCACGGCTGGGTCTCGTCCGATGGTTTCGCGGTTGGCGGCGTACCACTTGGGCCAGATCAGGGCGACGTCCACGTCAGTTGCGAAGGGTCCGAGCCTGGAGGCCGCAATTGACCACAACGAGTCACCATCCTTGACTACTACGCTGGCGTCGCCCGCTGGTGTCGATGAACGTGAGGACTGGCGGCTGAGAAGTCCTGGATCAATCACGGGAGGTTGAGGCTGCCAGCGCGGATCATTGGCCCGACTGTCGGACGTGTCGTTGTCATCTACAGATGTCGGGGTGGAGAAGGCGCGTTCCACGGAAGCGGGCTTCCACGCTGGTTGCGCGTGGGCCGTGTTGGCGGGGGAAGCACTATGCCAACCTGGTTCAGGTGGGCTGGTGTCTGCTTGAGCGACCCCTGCGCTAAGAACGTTCAGGCTCACGACCGCCACTGCGATTCGCAACATGAAGCCAGGGCTGAACTTTGAAAGCGAGTCGGCACGCTTCCTGTGCCCTGCCTGGCGCAGTAGTGACACCAGGAAGGCGATGAACAAGGAGAGTGCCCACCAAATCACTATCGCGATCCCGGCAGCGCAGGCAACAAAACCGAGAAGGTGTTCAAACGTGGATCTTTGATTAAGTCGCTCAGCAGCTTCCCACTGTACAAGGAGCAGGTTTCCCACAAGAACCAGGAGCAGGCCCAGACCAAGAACAGACGCTGCGAGGGTAGAGTCACTACGCAAAGTTCGTGCCATTCAAAAGCCCCCAAGCTTCATTTTGATGCGATTTGACGCAGTTTGACCTGCATGTCCTATTTTGAACATACTTGCCCCTTCTTGTCCAATCGCATGTTTCTTATCCCAAGGGGATTAGCCTTACTTCTGCCTGCAGCCTAGTCTGACTACATGAGATGGGACTCTCTTTTCGACGATCTGGAAGCACAATTCTCTGCAGAGCGTGCCTTGGAGAAGGAATCTGAGATAACAGATAGGGCCAGGGTTGAGCTTGCGGGAATCGATCTGAGTGATCGCCTGCGCGGGGCCGCTGCTGCCGAAATCAAAATCGTCCTGGTTGACGGCAACGTTATCCGAGGAGTGCTCAGTCATGCCGGTAGCGAGTGGCTGGTCCTGACGGAGGGAGTGCGACAGTGGCTGGTGCCTTACGCATCGGTGCTCTCATACCAAGGATTGGGGAGAGTGGCACTGAAGCCCTCGTCGCGGATGCAGCACTCATTGGGAATCGCCTCAGCACTGAGGGCGCTGTCAAGGGACCGCTCTGAACTGGTAGTTCATCTGATGGTGCGGACGGGGGATGGGTACAAACTGCATGGAGTCATAGACAGGGTGGGGCGTGACCACTTTGACCTCGCAGTTGTTCCGCACGGTGAAGTACGCCGGCCCGGCAATATAGCCGCTGTCCTGACCATCCCATTTAGTTCATTGACGGCGCTTTGCTCTGGAGGGGGCCAGGACTTCAGAGGGTAGTGGCAACTAAGGTTGGCTAACCTTGTTCTTGGTCTCTTCGATCGTGCGGTTGGCCTCTGTGTAGCGATCCTCGATGTACTGCTCAAGCATCTTTTCCTCGATGCGCCATTGCCCCCGCCCTCCTACCTGTATGGCCTTCAGTTCGCCGCTTCTAACCAGTGCATAGGCCTGAGGCGAATTGATTTGGAGTTGTTCGGCGACATCCGCAAGAGTCAGGAATCGGGGCATGGCTTCATTTTGCCACCGTTGCTGGCTTTTGGTGTAGTTATCCACAGTTTTGGCCTGTATGAGGCTCATGGCTTTGGACCTGTGGAAGGCGCCGGTAACAATAAGGAGGCAGGTGCCATCGGCCATGCTGTAACTCAAAGTGGGGGAGCAGGAAAATGGGACAGAGTGCGGTCATTGCAGCGCCAAGGCTACAGAAGCCATCGTGGAAGGATCCCCGGCTGCTCATAGGCGTATTGCTGGTTCTGGGGTCTGTAGCCGGCGTCATTGCGTTGCTTGGTTCAGCCGACAGGACTACGCAGGTCTACACGGCCAGGGAAGACATAGCCGTAGGTCAGGTGGTCACGGAAGCTGACTTATCCATTGTCAAGGTCCGTCTGGATGACGTCGAGCCCAGCTACGTCACAGTCGCATACGGCTTTGCTGAGGGCCAGGTCGCGCTGCAGCGCGTGGCAAAGAATCAGCTGGTCCCGCAGGCAAGCCTGGGAGTTGCCGATGCCATCGACCGTAAACCGGTGGCCATTGCCATGGAGGAAGAGCTGCCGTCGCAGGCCGTTCCGGGCGCCAGGGTTGATGTCTGGATTGCCGTGCCGGGTTCGAACGATGCTTTTGAGGAACCGCGGCTACTTCTGCCCAGTGCAGAAATTGCCGGAATAACCAGAGGCTCGTCTACGTTGGGCGCTGCGAAAACAACCGTGGTGATGGTGCTGGTAACTGACGAGCAAATGCCAAAATTGCTGGGTGCCCAAGCAAATAAGGCTAAGGTGTCGGTCGTTTGGAATCCTGCGGGCGTGGTTCGGTGAGCATTCCTGTCGTTACCGTTGGTTCCGCACAGGAAGCTGTAGTCGGCGGGTTGGAACGCCTGCACGGCCCCGTAACAGTGGTGCGCCGTTGTTCGGAGCTTGCTGAACTGATTGCTGCTTGCCAAAGCGGCCTCGCAGTGGCGGCTGTAGTAGCGGAAGGTTGCGAGGAACTCACCACCACGCTGGTTGATCGCCTCGGAGCAGTCGGCGTCTCCATCGTTGCCTTGACTGATGATCCCGCTGAGGCCAAACGCCTGCAATCCATTGGCGCCATGCCAGCTTCGACTGGCATTGATGCCGCAGACCTCGCGGCCAAAATATCGGAGGCCGTGGGTCGCGAAGGTCCCCGGAGCCAGCCTTTGGCTGGACGGGACGCAGGATTCGCAGATCCCGGGGCGGGTGTGCTTTTGGAGCCTGCGATGGAATACGTCGACGACATACCAGAGGGGTCAGGTCAGATAACTGCCGTGTGGGGACCGGTTGGCGCACCTGGCAGGACTCTTCTTGCTGTCAACATCGCGGCGGAGCTGGCCGCGGCCGGCGAGTCCGTCATTCTTGTGGATGCTGATAGTTATGGGGCCAGTGTGTCGGCGGTGCTCGGGCTGCTGGATGAGTCCGCGGGCTTGGCCCAGGCCTGCAGGCTGGCGGACCAGGGCTTGCTCGATATTGAGGCACTCAAGTCGACGGCCATTCCTGTTTACACGAAAGCCGGGACTTTTCGGGTACTCACGGGAACTACCAGGGCCGACCGGTGGACGGAGTTGAGGGCGGGAGCCATCTCGGTAGTCCTCGAGAGGGCAAGGCAAGTGGCTGACCATGTGGTGGTGGATACGGGTTTTTGCCTTGAAGCCGATGAAGAGCTCAGTTTTGACACCATGGCTCCGCGGCGGAACGCCGCCACGCTTCGCAGTTTGGAAATGGCTGATGTTGTGTTCGCCATAGGAGCGGCAGATGCCATTGGAGTGCCGCGATTAGTTAGGGGACTGGCGGAGCTTGAGTCCGCGGTACCGGAGGTATCTCCCCGTGTCGTGCTGAACAAGGTGAAGCGTTCGGCAGTGGGCCATTCGCCCAGACAGCAACTGGGCGACGCATGGGACCGCTACGGTCCGGGAGCGGGCGTGGACGCCTATCTTCCGGCAGACTCCGTGGCATGTGATGCCGCTTTGCTGGCAGGTGCAGTCCTCCTGGAAGTAGCGCCTGACTCGCCGCTGCGGATGGCGATAGCCGGGTTGGTCTGTGCACCCGTCCAGCGAAATCGTAATTCGTTTGGTCGAACTATCAGAGCTTTGCGCCCCCTTAAGCGCTAGGCTCGCCATGTGGGCTGCAGAGTCGCAGCAATGAACATGTGATGGAGGCGTTTGTAGATGTCGTCAGGATCCAGCGTGGAGGATCGGTCCGATGCAGCAGTTGTCCGTGAAGGGTTTTTCGGTGACTACTATGAACACCTTGCAGAGGAAGACTCGCGTGCGTATTCACCTGAACTTCTGATTGCGCGGGCAACAAAGCACAGGAACGTTGCGCAGTCCCGGCGGCCCGGAAATGCCGTCGTCCAGATCGCCGTCGAACCTGAGCGAAACGTTGTATATATCGTCACGGACGATATGCCGTTCCTCGTCGACTCTGTCAATGCAGAACTTGTTCGCCAGAACTGCGCGATCCGTTTGGTGATGCATCCGTTGTTCGTGGTCACCCGTGACCGGGTGTCCGGCGAGCTGAGCAGTATCTCGCGGGTCCCGTCCAACGTTGGCATTTCCAGCGGCGACACCGCCGCGCTCCCCAGCGTGGCCCACCTCTTGGGCGATGGCGATAATGCCTCGCATATGGAGTCATGGATCGCTGTTGAAATTGACCGTGTAAGTGACGATGCGCGGGAAGAATTGATCGCAGGGCTGCAGCGCGTCCTTGGCGACGTCAGGGCGGCGGTGGAGGACTGGCCCAAGATGCGCAGCAAAGCTCTCGAGCTGGCCGAGGCCTTGGGCGGCATCACGCACCCTGAACAAGTCGCTGAACTCCGACAGGCACAAGACCTTTTGCGATGGCTGGACAACGGAAACTTCACTTTCCTGGGTTACCGCGAATACGACCTCGTTGACGAGAACGGCGAGGACGTTCTTCAACTTCGTGAAGACAGTGGCCTCGGCCTTCTGCGCGCCGGCGACACCACGCGTCAAGTCCAACACCTCACGGATGCCGGCCGTAAGCGTGCGAGGGAGAAGCGTGCCTTGGTGATTACCAAGGCGAACTCGCGTTCCACTGTCCACCGGCCCGCTTACCTTGATTACATCGGGGTCAAGAGCTTCGACGCCTTGGGCAACGTTAACGGTGAACGGCGGTTCATTGGACTGTTCGCCACTAGTGCTTACACCGGATCGGTACGCAACATCCCGATCGTTCGGGACAAGGTGGATGCTGTCCTGCGCAACGCGGGGTTCCCCATTGACTCCCACTCGGGCAAGGATCTCTTGGGGATCCTTGAAACGTATCCCCGCGACGAACTGTTCCAGATCGAGATACCGGATCTTGCCGCCACGGCCACCGGCATCCAGCGACTCCAGGAGCGACGTCGGACCAAGCTGTTCCTGCGCCCGGACATCTACGGACGATTCATGTCCGCCGTGGTCTACCTGCCCCGTGACCGATACACCACAAGCGTCAGACTCCGGATCGAGCAGGAACTCCGCGAAACGTTCCACGCCGAAAGCATTGACTACGAGGCCCGGATCACTGAATCCGCATTGGCCCGTGTTTTCTTCAGGATCAGGCTGCCCCGCACGGCTGAACTGGCCGAAGTTGACGTGAAAGAACTGGAACAGCGGCTGATGCGTGCGTCCCGGTCTTGGAGCGAAGGTATCGCAGAGGTGCTCCGTGAGCACCGGTCTGCCGAGGACGCTGATGTTCTTTCTGCGCTGTGGGCCGAGGCATTTCCCGCGGGGTACCGCGTGGACTACGAAGTGGAAGACGCTCTTGAGGACATTGAACGCTTCGAGAAATACGGCGCGGAGGCAGAGCGGGCAGGACGGGTTACCAAGCAAATCAAGCCCGGTGTCCACGTATATCTTCCCGAAGGTGCCGGTGAGGCGTTGGAGGAGGATGCCCGAGTCAAGCTCTACTTGATGGAGCCCAAGAGCCTTAGCCAAATCCTTCCCTACTTCCACAACCTCGGCCTTGAGGTTTTGGATGAGCGGCCCTTCGAGATCGAAACCTCGGATCATCGCGATTTCTTCCTTTACGACCTCGGGCTCAAGTACCCCGCGGGCGTCGACCCCCTGGCTACGGGAGACCTGCTGGGTGCCTCCTTCGGTGCAGCCATCACGGGCGCTGTCGAATCAGACAACTTTGACCGGCTGGTTCTCCGTGAAGGCATCCATTGGCGTCAAGTGGTGGTACTCCGTGCCTACGCCAAGTACATGCGGCAAATGGGCAACACCAACTCCTTCGGATTCATTGCTGATACCCTCCTGGGCAACCCCGATGTTGCACGTGGACTCAACGAGCTCTTCTCTGCGCGCTTCGATCCCACCGTTCCGGAAGGACAGCGGCCCGAACGCCAAGGCGCAGCGCGGGCAGCGCTCGCTGAGTCGATCGAGCAGGTGGCCACGTTGGATGCGGATCGCGTTCTGCGTACCTTCGTGAACCTTATTGAGTCGACTCTGCGGACTAATTACTACCAAAACAAGGAATACGTCAGCTTCAAGCTGGATCCCACGTCCATTGAGGGTCTTCCCTTCCCACGCCCAATGTTCGAGATCTGGGTTTACTCTCCGAGAGTTGAAGGCGTGCACTTGCGCTTCGGGAAGGTAGCCCGCGGTGGCCTTCGCTGGTCTGACCGCCGCGAGGACTTCCGGACAGAGATTCTGGGCCTCGTAAAGGCGCAGACCGTCAAGAATGCGGTCATTGTCCCAACGGGTGCCAAGGGAGGTTTCTTTGCCAAGAAGCTCCCCAACCCGGCAGTAGACAGGGCTGCTTGGATGGCCGAAGGAATAGAGAGCTACAAGACTTTCATTCGAGGCCTTCTGGACATCACAGACAACCTCGTTACCTCAGCTGACGGTGAAAGGCTGGTGCCGCCGTCGGACGTTGTCCGGCACGACGATGACGACTCGTACCTTGTAGTGGCAGCGGACAAGGGCACCGCTACGTTCTCCGACACCGCCAACGGGCTTGCGGCCGAATACGGCTTCTGGCTCGGCGACGCGTTTGCCTCGGGCGGGTCGGTCGGTTATGACCACAAAGCCATGGGCATCACTGCCCGCGGGGCCTGGGAGTCAGTCAAGAGGCACTTCAGTGAGCTCGACCTTGACACCCAGACCGAGGAATTCACGGTGGTTGGCGTTGGTGATATGTCCGGTGACGTCTTCGGCAACGGCATGCTGCTTTCCCGGCATATCCGGCTGCTGGCCGCCTTCGACCACCGTCACATCTTCCTTGATCCCTCGCCTGATGCTGCTGCATCGTTTGCCGAGCGGCAGAGGCTCTTCGAACTGCCCCGATCCTCGTGGGACGACTATGACCGGACCCTTATTAGCGAAGGTGGCGGCGTCTATCCACGCCAGGCCAAGACCATCCCGGTCTCGGAGCAAGTACGCAAGGCATTGGGCCTTCCGGATGGAACTACGCAGTTGAGTCCGCCGGAACTTCTTCGCGCGATCTTGCTGGCCCCGGCAGACCTTCTCTACAACGGTGGAATTGGCACGTATGTCAAGGCTAGTACTGAAACCCATGCTGCCGTGGGTGACAAAGCCAACGACGCTATCCGCGTGGACGGCCGGGATCTGCGGGTCAAGGTCGTGGGCGAAGGCGGAAACCTGGGACTGACGCAGAGGGGACGCATCGAGGCCGCTTTGCAAGGCGTCATCCTGAATACAGACGCAATCGATAACTCCGCCGGTGTTGACTGCTCGGACCATGAGGTCAACATCAAGATCTTTGTTGACCGGATGGTAGCGGCCGGCAAGCTTGACTCTGGCGAACGAGCCAGCTTCCTGGCCGACATGACCGATGAAGTGGGTCGGCTAGTCCTGCAGGACAATATCGACCAGAATATTCTGCTCCTCAACGACCGGACACGCGTCGCGGACTGGAGCCCAAGCTACGAGCGCCTCATGGACTGGCTGGAGAAGTCTGCCGACCTCAAGCGCGATCTTGAAGCACTCCCCACCACGGAAACCCTGCGGTCGAGGTTGGAACAGGGCCAAGGACTCACGTCTCCCGAGCTAGCGGTCCTGGCTGCATACGCAAAGATCGAACTGGCTGGGGCGTTGCGGGACAGCAATCTCGCCGACGATCCGTGGTTTGCGGACACAATCCGTGAATACTTCCCGAAGCAGTTGCGGGAGAAGTTCGACGCTGAGTTGGACACCCACCCGCTGCGGCGCGAGATTATCGCCACTGTGGTGGCCAATGACATCATCAATCTTGGGGGCATTACCTTCGCCTTCCGGGCCATTGAAGAAACGTCGGCCAATGAGGTGGCCGTTGCCAAGGCGTTTGTGGCACTGCGTGAAATCTACGATCTCGATCCCATGGTTGCCGAGCTGAATGCGCTTCCGGCATCCTTCCCGACCGAACACTGGAGTGAAGTCCATCTGGACATCCGCCGGTTGCTCGACCGGGCAGTCCGCTGGGTACTGGGGCAGGGGATGGCATCCCAGCCTATTTCCGATGTCGTTGAATCCTTCAAACCCATGTTGGCCCCGCTGAGGGCCAAGCTTCTGGACTACCTCCGGGGTGAGGACAAGATCCGCATTTCCGGCTGGTTGGACAAAGCCCGTAGCTGGGGCCTGCCTGAGCATCTTGCGCACAGGTGGGCTGAGCTGTTCGAGAGCTACGCACTCTTGGACATCGCGCGGATTGCCCAAACCGGAAGCGAGGGCGTCGAGAACGTTGCGCACGTCTACTACACAGTATTTAACCGCTTCCATGTGGATTCGCTGCTGGAACGAATCAGTTCCTTGCCCCGCGATGACCGTTGGCAGGCTTTGGCGCGTGCAGCTCTCCGTGATGACTTGTACTCCACGGTGGCGGATATGACGACGTCGGTCCTTGAGTCCACAGAGTCCGGCGCCTCGGCTGAAGATCGCCTGAAGGCCTGGGAAGGGCAAAATGCCGAACAGCTGGGACGTGCCAAGACGATGTTTGATGAGGTCAACGCGCTCGAAGCCGACGACATGGCTTCACTGTCGGTAGCATTAAGGCTCTTGAGGTCAATCGTTCGACGCTAGGGCCTGTCCCGGCGTCGCAAATGGAGGTGCAGTGGCAATCTTTACAGACCCCATCAGGGAACACGCTGATTTCGGGCCTGGAGATGCCGAATGGCTGCACCTCCTCGTCGGTGACTGGCAGATGGTGGCTGACTTGGCTTTCGCGGACCTCGCTTTGTGGTTCCCGCATCCGGAGTTCGGCTACATTGCCCTCGCCCACGTTCGTCCGTCGACATCGCATACGGTGTTCCACGCGGACTTCGTGGGGGAGGGCATCCGCTCGGATCTGCGGCCGATCGTGGATAAGGCGTGGAACAGCCGCTCGATCGAGCGATCAAGTGAAACAAGCTGGAGCAGTGAGATGGCACTCCGTGTTGAGGCTGTCCCCATGGTTCGCAACGGCAGAACACTCGCTGTTGTGACATCTCATATGGACTTGTCCAGTTCGCGTATGCCATCCAGGCTGGAACTCACGTATCGTCAGTGTGCCTATGATCTCTTGCGGATGGGAACCCTGGGCCTGTGGCCCGACTTCGCATCTCCGACCGGCTCGCGTCGGGGGGCCCCGCGAGTCGGCGACGGGCTCATCAGACTCGATGCGGAGGGCATTGTGCAGTATGCCAGTCCCAATGGCGTGTCTGCCTTCCGTCGACTGGGGGAAGTGGAGTCCCTGGAGGGGCGTTCGCTGGCGGAAGTGACTGCCGGCCTTCTGAAGGACCGGCGGATGGTGGACGAGACATTGCCTTTGGTTGTGACAGGGCGGATGCCCTGGCGCAGCGAAATTGAGTCCAGGGGTGTCAGTCTTTCACTTCGGGCCATTCCACTGCGCGATGAGCAGCAGCGTTTCGGAGCCCTTGTCCTTTGCCGTGACGTTTCGGAACTGCGTCGCAGGGAAATGGAACTTGTTACCAAGGACGCCACCATCCGGGAGATCCACCACCGGGTAAAGAACAATCTTCAAACTGTGGCAGCTCTTCTGCGAATGCAATCGCGGCGAATGGTCAGCGACGAAGCCAAGCAGGGTCTGGAACAGGCAATGCGGCGCGTGGCCACGATCGCCCTCGTCCACGAGACCCTCTCCCAGGGCCTGACACAGAGTGTCGACTTTGACGAACTGATTGGGCGGCAATTCAGGTTGTCAGCTGAAGTGGCCTCACCGTCCCAGCAAGTGCGAACAGAACGCTCAGGTTTGTTCGGAGAGTTGCCCAGCGATTTTGCCACGCCACTGGCATTGGTCATCAACGAACTTGTCACCAACGCGGTTGAGCATGGACTCGAGGGACGCACAGGAACGGTGTGGCTGCTGGCCGATCGGGCAGATGGCGACGGCAACGACGAATTCCTGACGGTGACCATAGCCGACGATGGCGTGGGCTTGCCGGATGGCCAGTACATCGAGGGATTGGGCCTGCAAATTGTTCGTACACTCGTGACCAGCGAGCTCGGCGGGTCCATTCAGTGGAGCCCGCGCGAAGGTGGCGGGACCGCTGTCGAGATCGTCCTCAACCTAGCCCGGGCGTAGCTCCCAAAGCCAGGATTCCTGAAACTCAAGAGCAGCACTTAACGAAGAAGGCCGCGGACCAAGGGTCCGCGGCCTTCACTGTCCTTGGGCTAGGAAGCGCGGCGTGCGCGGGCAGCGCGACGCTTAAGTGCCCGTCGTTCGTCTTCACTCATGCCGCCCCAAACACCGGCGTCTTGTCCGGACTCCAACGCCCACTGAAGGCAGGTGTCTACGACGGGGCAGCGGCGGCAGACGCTTTTGGCTTCCTCGATTTGCAGAAGTGCTGGTCCCGTGTTGCCTACTGGGAAGAAGAGCTCCGGGTCCTTTTCGAGGCAGGCTGCGCGATTACGCCAATCCATGCTGATCAGTCACTCCATTCGTGAGAACTAGAAGGGCCTTTTGTGAAAACATTCACGAGAGGCTCCAAAGGAAAGGGGCCCGCATGGGCCCCCTTGGTCGTCTGAGTCAAGCGTTTCATGTTAACGCCTTGTAAACAAGGGGTGTTAGTGGTCGAAATGCCCGGAATCCGTGAGCGATGCATCACATCAGCCGCCAGTGCCCTCACTGCTAGATGACTATGTCCGGTAGTGTGCCAGTGTGTCAAGACCTCCCGTAAACCCTGCCCACCCCGCCTCCGGCCCGGACGGAAGCGATGATCCTGATGCGTCGGCGAGCCTCGCAGCAAACAAACCTGGTGCTGGTCGCCGTCCCTTGGGAATCGTCATTATCTCAGTGGTTGTAGCGCTTGAAGCCCTCGCCCTCCTCGGCGCAGCTGCTTGGTACGCATTTGAACTGTTAACAGGTGCTCCAGTGCTGACCTTCTGGGGGGCAATCTTCACTCTTGGCCTGCTGCTGGCCTTCTCTGCCTGGCTATTTGCCGTAGGCCACTTCTTGTTCCGCGGCTATAGGTGGACGCGTGCCGCGGCCTTGGTGGCCCAATTGTTTGTTCTCACCATTGGTTTTCCCACCATATCCGGGGGGCTGGTGTTGCAGGGATTGGCGATGCTGATTCCGGCGTTCACTGCGATTGTTTTCCTTTTTCAGAAGGACGTCGTGGCTTTTGCTTCACGTACCGGGGGAGCTACCGGCGCTCTCTAGTCACCCGGCTGCTCTAGGCACACCGCAGCGTGGATAGAGCCTGCCGCCCGTTCAGTACCCTTTGGCATGCGGTGGAAAGCTTGTGGTGAGTACGCCTTGAAAGGGCGTCACTTCCGCCCCACTGATGAGAAAGCCGCGGCCCGCGCGCCCAGCCCGATCGGATTCCAGCCTCACGCCGAGCAGTTCTCCGTCATGGGGTGTTCCGGGGGCCAATACCAAACCCATGCTGAACGCCTGTGCTTCCTTCGCCAGCGGCAGATGATGTAGCAAGGCCGGTCTCGTTGTTGCCGTCAGGATGATGCCACGGACTTTACCCACTAAGCCAGCCAAGGCTTGGCGTCCCTGGGGATCAAGCAAATCGGCGTCGTCCACCAGCAGGATGCTGTTGGAGGCAAGGGTCTTCGCGGCCGCTTGGGATGCCACTAGAGCCCAGAATGGGCTCGCAGACGCTGTATCCGGCGGGTACACCCATGGGACCAAGGGACTCAGGGCGTAAAGCGAGGCCAGGACAGAGCTCTTTCCGGAGCGAGGACTACCCAGGATGACGCTGACTCCATGTTCCCGCAGCGGCATGGCTACAGGGAGGGCTTCGTCTCCTCCGACGCCGATCCACAGCGGACCCAGAGCGCTGCTTTCCGCGGTGCAGGCTCCTTCTCCGTTGCCGGGCGCCAGTTCTAAACCTGACCCCGATGGCAGTCCTTGTCCCAGGGATGCCGCCACGAGGTCGCGGAATTCCTTACCTCCAAGAAGCTCCGGGAGTGGCCGTACCCGGAACGGCGGCTCAGTTGGAGCCAGATCACCGAACGGCCAGTGTCCACTCTCCGGAGACACACGAAACTGAGCCACGGTTGCGTTTTCGCCGACAAGATTTCCCATGACGACGGCGCGCCCAGGGAGGGACTCCAGCTCGGGGAGGCGTGGCCAGTGGAACCGCGACTCTTCAGTAGATCCCGAAGGAAAGTAGGCGCGATTCTGTATCGAGGCAAAAAACCGTGAGCTGACGAGCTCCCGCTCGCCTGAGATCAAAACAGTGATGCCTACGGAACAACCGTCCCTGACGATGTCCTGCAGAATTGCTTCTGCATAACCAAATGGCCCACTCCGGAGCGCGGTGGCCCACGAGCACCACCCGGCCACGATTAAGACCATAGGCGAATTGGCCGTCCCCACTTCGCCGGCACTTCGTCGACACTCCATTTCCGCAGCGAGCCGCTTTAGGACCCGGACTGCAAGGTGCAGTTGGTGCAGGCCGACTCTGGCACCGATTCGACCTCCGTCGATGACATGGCCGAGGATGCCCCTTGCGTCCAGGATATAGAGGTGCGGTTGGGGCTTCTGGGTCGCGAGCATCGCGGATGCAGCTCTGAAGCAGTCCCGTATGCCACTCAAGTCGCTGCCGATCATTGCCAGATGACCGTCTTTGGAAGGTGACCACATCAGCGGTTCCACAACTTGATGCGTCGGCCTGTCGAGCATCGCCAAAGGTCCCACCGCCCAATGCCCGTCCGTCGTGGACACAGGGCCGTCCACCCCAGGAAGCTCATCACGCCAAGGGATCGTTGAGGGCAGTGGTGGGGCTACTGGACGCCTGGGTAGGGGTTTGCGGAGGCGTTGCCATGCCTCGTGGACTGCTGAAACCACCCATTCGGCGCCAGGATCCGAGAGGGAATCCTGTTTGGTGGACGTTACGGCTGCGCCGGAAGGGGGCTGCAATGCCTGCGAAGCTGACTGTACGGCGGGCAAGGAACTGCTACGCCAGTGGCCAGCCACCGTCATTGTCGGGGAAACCGATAGGGACGCTGTCTGGAATTCTTCGGGGCTGCATGAAGCCTTGGCAAGATAGGCCCGCCCCGGAGCTTCCACGCTTATGGAGGCAGCAGCCTTCGAATTGATGATGTCCATGGAGTCCGCCTCAGACTGCACGCGCAGGGCAATGCTTGATGTCACGTTCGCCCGGATGTCGGCGGACAAGGCTCCTTGGGGCCGCTGGGTAGCCATCACCAAATGAATACCCAGGGAGCGCCCGATAGTGGCAACACGCATGAGCTCGCGGAGAGAGCCCGGGGCTTCGTCAACCAGCATGCGAAACTCATCGATCACCAAGACCAGATACGGGATGTTCGGATCGCTTGCCACCGCTAGTCGCCGATATTCGGCGAGATCTGACACGTTGGCCGTAGCGAATAGCTCTTCGCGGCGCCGTATCTCCCCACGGAGGGAAACAAGAGCGCGGTCCAAATGGTGCTTGCTGAGGTCCGTCAGCAGGCCGACGCAGTGAGGTAGGCCCGCTAGTGGCCGCAAGCCCGATCCGCCCTTGAAATCAAAAAACAGGAATGTCGTGCGATCGGGTGACTCACTCAGCGCAAGGGAAGCCACAAGTGTCCGAAGAAGTTCGGACTTGCCGGAACCAGTGGTTCCGGCTACCAATAGATGCGGACCATCGAGCTTGAAGTCGAAGGTCAACTGCCCGCGTTGGCCTTTGCCCAAGACGGCGGTGAGGCCGGCTTGCTTGGATGCATCTGCCCACCGCCTGAGCACTCTGCGCTGCCCGTAAGGAAGCAAATCAGCGAGCGAACATTCCTCCGGAATCGGGTTGCTCATTCCAAATCCTTCACCGAAAGCTGTGCCCCGGGCCCTGCGGCAGAAGTTATCGAAAACTTCGGCTGGCACGAGATCCGGGATGAAGTGCCGGCGCTCGCCGTCTGCCTCAAAATAGCCTGTGGTCCCGGATGGCGATATTTCGATGACGCCCCCGGAAAGTTCGGAGCGTACGGAGCACCTGATGACCCTCCACGCGGCGGTTTGAGCAGTCTTCAAGAGGTCGGACACGAATTCTTGATCGTTGGATGGATCATTGAGCATGATGAGCATCCCATTCAGCTTGCCGTTCGCACGTTGCAGGGCAGCGACGACGGTGGTCAAGGTGCTTGTGAGCGTGACCCGGGGTAGGAACCTGGCACTCAATGGCAACCTTCCTGCCCTGCCGAAAATAATGACGGGCGTTTCCGCCGAGCCCGAAAAGCTGGCTATTTGCATCAAGACGAACCGAAGCAACGCCTCCGTGTGATCCGGATTGCCGCGGAGTGTCACCACGGAATGTTTGGGATCCAAAGTCATTGCCGCACTGCCTATGGACGGGGGCTGGAACTGGGGATCGTCGGGAACGAGGCGCATGTTTGCTGCCGCCTGCGTAGTCCCAAGCCGGAGCCACACATCGTGACTCTGACTGCTGATCCTTGCCGGCCCCTTGTTGATCCCTGCCGGTGACACCGCAGCTGCAGCGACAACGGCGTGGTCCGCGGCGGGCTCCGTGGTCAGCTGTCCCACCTTGGAAGCCTGGTGAACTGCCGCCATGAGCTCTGCAGCTGAAGGTGAGCACTGCCGGCGTCGTTCAATGTCTTGCTGCACCGCGCGCGCAACGGCCAGCCTGCGTTCCCGGCGGCCCTTTTGCCCGGCGATCAGCGGGACGAGAAGGCTGATCGCTGAGATGGCCGTAAATCCCAAGTACATCCAGATTCCTGTGGCAACGGCCAGGCCGATACCGGCTATCAATGGCAGCCCGGCCGCCAAGGCCATTGCCAGACGGTTTCCGGCGCGACTGACATGAGGTACTTCGAGTGGTACGTCAATCGAACGACCTGCATCAACTGAAATCTCCGGAAAGGGACCACTGTCCGTGACGACGGTGAAGGTGGAGTTTCCACATCGCACCAGTGCAGAGGACGTGATGATTTTCTGCTGAACGGGCTGATCATCCACGAAAACCGGGTTCGCGCGCCCGACGGCCCTTAGCTTCAACGCAGTGCTGGAAACCTCCAAGAAAGCCTGTTCCCTGGACATCCCGGGATCCGGCAATGAAATATCGAACGAACCCCTGCCGATGCAGTACCTGCCCCGTTGAATCCGGAAGGCGGAGCCTGCACCGGGTCCTGAATGGGTAAGCAACATTAGGGGCACGGACATGTTCTTCGTCTCTCGATGCGACGGAGCACCATCCACAATGACGGCGCCGGAAACAAGCGGCGGTAGTCCCACCGTGAGAGTGGCCAAGAGCTGTCCAGCCACCGAGAGGGCGCCGGTTCCACGCGTTTCAATGAGAAGCTGCTGTACGTGGGCGCCGGACGTTCCTTCCGGGACGGCGATGCTGAGTTCTTCCGGCCCCACTGCTGCAGCGGCTCCGGGGGCGCAGACCAATGTGCACTCCAAGGCCATGGGTTCTTCCTCTGCATTCGTAGGGTGCTGAACATCGCGTTCACAAGAATCACGCTACGGCCCTCGGAATTGGAGCGCTGCGGCCGTAATGGCCTATGTGGAAAACTCCCGCCAGGGCTCATGCAGACGCCGCCTTGACACCGGGGCATGGTGTCTCAGCTAAGATGAATCTCGTTGTCGCGTGTGCTCAATGAGGAAGGACCTTCACCGGTGATAGTGGTTGCGGAGAGCGCCGATGTTTCAGACAAGGCGATTATTGGTGATGGATCAAAGATTTGGCATCTGGCCCAAGTCCGCGAGCAGGCCGAGTTGGGTGCTAATTGCATCGTAGGACGCGGGGCCTATATTGGCACCGGAGTCAAGATGGGGGACAACTGCAAAGTTCAGAATTATGCTCTTGTCTACGAGCCCGCAGTGCTGGAGGCTGGCGTGTTCATCGGCCCGGCCGTAGTACTCACGAACGATACTTACCCCCGGGCGGTTAGTCCGGATGGCGGTCTAAAGAGCGCCCATGACTGGGAGCCGGTTGGCGTCACCATTCGTGAAGGTGCATCAATCGGTGCCCGCGCCGTCTGCGTAGCCCCGGTGACCATCGGACGATGGGCCACAGTGGCCGCAGGCGCTGTTGTGGCTAAAGACGTCCCTGATTTTGCCCTGATGGTCGGAGTACCGGCCAAACGCCATGGTTGGGTCGGTAAAGCTGGTTTCCCGCTGCAGCGCAGCGGCGACAACTGGGTATGCCCGGAGACCGGCGCCACATATGTTGAACAGAACGAGACCCTTCGAGAGGTAGAGGCATGAGCCCCGAATTCATTCCCCCCGCCAAGCCCATCATCGGTGATGACGAGCGCAAGGCAGTAGAGGCCGTCTTGGCCTCCGGCCAACTCGCACAGGGTTCGGAGGTTGCGTCCTTTGAGCAGGAGTTCTCCCAGGTGCTCCTCGACGGCCGGGCTGCTGTAGCGGTCAACTCCGGTACTTCCGGCCTGCACCTTGGCCTGTTGGCTGCGGGTATTGGCCCTGGTGACGAGGTCATCGTTCCGTCGTTTACGTTCGCGGCCACGGCCAACTCCGTAGCTCTGACGGGTGCGACGCCCATCTTCGCTGACGTGGACCCGGACCACTACACGCTTGATCCCGCCTCCGTCGAATCAAAAATCACGGACCGTACGGCCGCCATCATGCCGGTGCACCTCTATGGCCACCCCTTCGACGTGGACGGCATTGGGGCAGTCGCCTCGAAGCATGGCGTGAAGGTCTTCGAAGACGCAGCCCAAGCACACGGTGCGGCTGTCAACGGTCGGAAGGTGGGTACCTTCGGTGACTTCGCAATGTTTAGCCTCTACCCCACCAAGAACATGACGTCCGGCGAAGGCGGCATGGTCAGCACCGGTTTGGCCGACGTCGAGCGACGGCTCCGGTTGCTTCGTAACCAGGGCATGGAGCGCCAGTACGAAAATGAGCTTGTCGGTTTCAATGCCCGCATGACCAACATCCATGCTGCCATTGGCCGCGTGCAGCTCACCAAAATCAATGCCTGGACCAAGACCCGGCAGGAGAATGCAGCCTTCTTCGACGCAAACATCGAAGGCGTCGTCACTCCCAAGGTCTCTGAAGGCTACGAGCACGTGTACCACCAGTACACCATTCGCATCGCTGAGGACCGTGACGGTTTCGCTAAGGCGCTGCGTGAGGAATACAACGTGGGCTGTGGCGTGTACTACCCCATCCCGAACCACCGTTTGGCTCCTTTCCAGACTTCTGATGACCTCCCCGTCACGGAGGAAGCTGCGGCCAGCGTACTGTCGCTGCCTGTTCACCCGTCGCTGAGCCAGGACGACCTCGATCGCATCGTCGCTGCGGTCAACGCCATCGCGAAGGCAGGAAGCTAGTGGCAAATCTGCGTGCAGGCCTCATCGGACTGGGGATGATGGGCCGACACCACGCCCGCGTTATTCGCGAACTGGAGGGCGTGGACCTCGTTGCCGTTGCTGACTCCTTCGGTGACCCTCACAACGTAGCCAGCGGGCTCGAGGTGTGCAGTTCGGTTGAACAGCTCATCGAGCAGGGCATTGACATGGCCGTAGCCGCCGTGCCAACCGTGCTCCACGAGGAAGTTGCCTTGCGGTTGGCTGAAGCCGGCGTGCACTGCTTGGTGGAAAAGCCCATTGCCAACGATTCCGTTTCGGGCCGCAGGATCGCCGAAGCGTTCGACTCGCGGGGATTGATCGGGGCGGTAGGCCACATCGAGCGCTTCAACCCGTCATTGCAAAGCCTCCGCGAACGGCTCGGCAACGGCGACCTCGGAGAGGTCTACCAGATCTCGACGCGACGCCAGGGGCCATTCCCTTCCCGCATTGCCGACGTTGGCGTGGTCAAGGACCTTGCAACTCACGACATCGACCTCACTGCATGGCTTGCACAGAGCAATTTCGTGAATGTAGTTGCTCACACCACCTCCAGGAGCGGGCGCGAGCACGAGGACATGGTCACCGCAATTGGCCACCTCAAGAGCGGCGTAGTCACCAACCACATCGTCAACTGGCTGTCGCCCATGAAGGAGCGCACCACCGTTGTCCTGGGTGAACGCGGTGCATACATCGCTGACACTATCTCGGCTGATCTGACGTTCATTGAAAATGGCACGTTCCAGACAGACTGGGATTCCATAGCGGCATTCCGTGGCGTGTCCGAAGGGTCATCTACACGCTTTGCCCTGGCAAAGCGCGAACCGCTGAAGATGGAACACGAGGCCTTCCGTGACGCTGTACTCGGAAAGTCCATGAACATTGTCACAATGGCGGAGGGGCTTGAGACTCTTCGCGTTGCCGAAGCGGTGCTCGAGTCCGCGGGGACAGGCTCCGTGATCTCGCTCTAGGCATTGTTCTTTTTGCAGTATTGAACGGGAGGCTGGCAATGGGCCACGCCTCCCGTTCGTTTTTTCCGGAACAAATGCTGCCTCGCTGCCATGCGCCGTCGAATCGGGGAACGATCGCAACGTCGGGTAGCCTTGACCAGTAGACGTGGGCATCTCTGTGCCCGCACGCCAATACACAGGAGAGTTTGTGAACGCTGATCTCGTCGTCGTCGGCTCGGGTTTCTTTGGCCTGACCATTGCAGAACGCGCCGCTACCGAGTTGGGGCTGAAGGTTGCGGTGCTTGATCGCCGCCACCATATTGGTGGAAACGCCTACAGCGAGAATGAGGCGCAGACCGGAATTGAGGTGCACCGCTACGGCGCCCACCTCTTCCACACCTCGAATGAGCGTGTGTGGGAATACGTGAACCGTTTTACCAAATTCACGAGCTACCAGCACAAGGTTTACACCAGCCACAAGGGCGAGGTGTACCCAATGCCCATCAACCTGGGTACCATCAACCAGTTCTTCCGTTCGGCCATGAGCCCGACAGAAGCAAAGGCACTCATTGCCGAGCAGGCTGGCGAACTGGCGGGAACAGACCCCCAGAACCTCAATGACAAGGGCATCCAGCTCATCGGCCGTCCCCTGTACGAGGCTTTCATTAAGCACTACACGGGAAAGCAGTGGCAGACGGACCCGAAGGACCTGCCGGCTGAAATCATCTCGCGGCTTCCCGTGCGCTACAACTATGACAACCGTTACTTCAACGACACCTACGAAGGTCTCCCGGTAGACGGTTACACGGCTTGGATTGAACGCATGGCGGATCACCCGAACATTGAGGTCGTCTTGAACTCGGACTTCTTCGACGACGGTGAGTACGGCCGGTCGTCTGTCCTCGGACAGGTACCCGTCATCTACACGGGTCCGGTTGACCGCTACTTCGATTACGCAGAAGGCGACCTGTCTTGGCGCACGATCGATCTCGAAGAAGAGGTCTTGCCTATTGAGGACTTCCAGGGCTGTTCGGTGATGAACTACCCGGATGCCGATGCTGCTTTCACGCGTATCCATGAGTTCCGTCACTTCCACCCCGAACGGGACTACACCAAAGACGCCACCGTCATCATGCGCGAGTTCTCGCGTTTTGCTGAGAAGGGGGACGAGCCGTATTACCCCGTCAACACTTCTGATGACCGTCAGAAACTGCTGGCCTACCGCGATCTTGCCAAGGACGAGAAATCGGTCCTGTTCGGTGGCCGCCTTGGAACCTACAAGTACCTCGACATGCACATGGCAATTGGTTCCGCCTTGTCCATGTTCGACAACAAGATCAAGCCGCACTTCACCGGTGGCGCCAAGCTTGAAAGTGGGGGAGTAGACGCATGACCGCTACAACAAACGAAAGCCAGGAGATCGCCATGACGGCCACCACTGCCGCTGAAATCCCCGCTTCGACGGAACAGAACCTGCGGATTGTCCAACGCGTGGTCTTCCCTGCCAACCGTGACCTCGACACGCTGCCCCTGTATGTTGATCCTGACACCAACAAGGTCCACAGGAGCGACAGCAGCGCAGATGTTCAGGCCATTGGCATGGCCAGGAAACTCCACCCGGAGGACATCCTGAACCGCGGCTCCGTCCAGGTGCGCCGCGGTGAACGTCTTTCCTTCGGTTCATACTTCAACGCCTTCCCTGCAAGTTACTGGCGCAAGTGGACCATCGCCACCAAGACCGTGCTTCACATTGAAACCGAGGGCGAGGGGACGGTAATCGTTTACCGATCCAACGCTCGTGGCGCATCTCAGCGCGTCGACTCGATTCTGGTCGAGGGCTCTTCCACCAATGATTTCGAACTGACCTTGGCTCCGTTTGGCGACGGCGGCTGGTACTGGTTCGACCTCATTGCGGGCGGCGATGGCATGACGCTGAAGAGTGCTCACTGGGCTGTGCCTGACGAAGGCCGCCCTCAAGGCCGCGTGACCCTGGGCGTGACAACGTTCAATCGTGCCGACTACTGCCTCGAGACCATCAAGTCCATTGATGCTGATGCTGGTCTACGGGAAATCCTGGCGGAACTCATCATCGTGGATCAAGGCAACAAAAAAGTTGCCGACGAAGCTGGCTTCGACGCTGTCGCGGAGTCGATGGGCGACCAACTTCGGATCATCAACCAGGGCAACCTGGGCGGCTCGGGCGGTTTTGCCCGGAACATGTACGAGATGGTCGTTTCTGACAAGAGCGACTACGTCATGCTGCTGGATGACGATATCGAGCTCGAAACAGAGGGTGTCATGCGGGCAGTGGCGTTTGCCGACCTCTGCCGGAAGCCGACCATTGTTGGCGGCCACATGTTCGATATGTACAACAAGTCCGTCCTGCACGCTTACTCTGAGGTAGTCAACTTCTACCGCTTCCTCTGGGGTCCCGTGGAAGGACTCGGTAACCACGACTTCTCCACCGCAGGTTTGCGCTCCACTCCGCAACTCCACCGTCGCTGGGATGCGGATTACAACGGCTGGTGGATGTGTCTCATTCCCAAAACCGTTGTGGAAACCATCGGCCTCTCCCTTCCTGTGTTCATTAAGTGGGACGACGCTGAGTACTCGCTCCGTGGCCGCGCGGCGGGTTTCCCCACCGTGACGCTTCCCGGCGCAGCAGTCTGGCACGTTTCCTGGGCTGACAAGGACGACTCGGTGGACTGGCAAGCCTACTACCACGAGCGCAACCGACTTATCGCGACACTCTTGCACTCCCCGTTCCCCAAGGGCGGACGCATCCTACGGGAGAGCTTGAACGCGGATGTCAAGCACCTGGTGTCAATGCAGTACTACCCGGAGCAGGCCCGCGTTATGGCTCTCCGCGATGTTCTCGCCGGACCAGGCAATCTGCACAAGCAATTGCCGACCATGATGCCGAAACTCCGTGCAATGCGCGAGGAGTTCCCGGACTCGCAGGTCAAGACCGACCCTGCAGCTTTCCCGGAGGTCTTCCTCAAGCGTCCCCCCAAGAAGCCGCAGTCCTACAAGCAGCCAGGTGCCTTGGGCCTGCTTCCCTGGGCAGTTAAGACTGTCCTTAAGCAGACGCTGGCTCCCGTTCGCGATACCGCCAAGGCCAACCCTGAGGCTCATGTGGCCCACCAGGACGGCAAATGGTGGAGCTTGGCGCACCTGGACAGCGCAGTGGTGTCCAATGCCGACGGCACAGGTGCTTCATGGCACCTGCGAGATCCCAAGATGGCCCGTCAATTGGTGGTCGAATCGGCCAAACTCCACGCCCAGCTCTTCTCCAACTGGGAGACCCTCCGGGCCCAATACCGTGAGGCTCTTCCTGAGATCACCTCCATGGAATCGTGGCGGGAAACATTCGAAGCTTCGGAGCCCAGCAAGTAGCAATGACGACTTCCACAGATACTTATGCTGTTCCCGGGGTTGGTGCCGGGCTGCTGGATGTTTACCGGCGCCGATACCTCCTCAAACTGATAGTCCGTAAGGAACTTCGTGTAAGGTACCGGGGTTCCGTCCTCGGCCTCGCCTGGTCCTACGTCAAGCCGTTGGTTCAGTACGTTGTGCTGTTCTTCGCTTTGGGGATTGTCCTGCGTGTCGGGGATCAGATTCCCAACTACGCGTTGTACATGTTCTCCGGCGTCATCGTCATCAACTTTTTCTCCGAAGCGTTTTCGAATGCCACAAGATCCATCGTTTCGAATGCTGCCTTGGTCAAAAAAATCTACCTGCCGCGGGAGCTGTTCCCCGTCGCGTCAGTGTGGGTGGCAGCGGTTCATTTCCTCCCGCAGCTTGTGGTCTTGCTGGCAGCGGCGCTGCTGAACGGGTGGAAACCGGACATTATGCAGCTTATTGGAGCTGCTTTGGGCTTCGTCATTGTGGCAGTCACGGCGACAGGTTTGGGCCTCTTGGCTGGTGCCATAAATGTCTTCTTCCGCGACGCTGAAAACATCGTGGATATGTTAATGATGATCGTTACGTGGACGTCGCCGGTCCTCTATGACTGGACCATGATCCGCCGGCTGGCACCCCCTTGGGTGCTGGTCATCTATCAACTCAACCCGATCACAGTCGCTGTCGAACTATTCCACTGGGCCTTCTGGTACCCCACTGTTGACCGTCCAGTGGAACTGCCTCCGCATCTCATGTGGACGGGATTGATTGGTCTCGGCATGGCAGCCCTGTTCCTTATCATCGGCCAACTCGTCTTCCGACGACTTGAGGGCCACTTTGCGCAGGAGGTCTAGATGGGCGCCGCAATAATCGTCAAGGGCCTTAAGAAGACGTTCAACCTCCGCCATTCGCACTCCCTCAAGGAGACTCTTGTTTGGTTGGCCAAGGGTCGAAAAAGTGATCTCAGCAAGAAGTTCGATGCTCTCCACGATGTGAGCTTCGAGATTCAGCCGGGGGAGACCGTTGCGTTGTTGGGGTTCAACGGCTCAGGAAAGTCCACACTGCTCAAACTCATATCGGGCGTTATCCTGCCCGACAAGGGAACGGTCCGCACAAAGGGTCGCGTAGCCGGACTCATCGAGGTGGGCGCAGGATTCCACCCGGACTTGTCCGGGCGTGAGAACGTCTTCCTCAATGCCGCCATTCTGGGAATGACTGAACAGGAAATCAACGATAAGTTCGACGAGATCGTAGCGTTCTCTGAGATAGAACAGTTCATCGACACCGAAGTGAAGTTCTATTCCTCCGGCATGTTTTTGCGGCTTGCTTTCGCCGTAGCGGTCCACACGCAGCCGGACATTTTCCTGGTGGATGAGATCCTGGCTGTAGGCGACGAACCTTTTCAGAAGAAGTGTTTGGCTAAGATCAAACAACTTTCGGCGGAAGGACGGACCCTGGTGGTTGTCAGCCACGACCTCGACATGATCTCACGCATATGCGATAGGGGCGTGGTGCTTGCCTCCGGCACGGTGCAATTCGAAGGCCCCGCAAAGGAAGCAGTAGCTTGGCTGCGGAATAGCAACTAGCCGATGCTCCCCATGTGATCACGCAATAGGGTGGCTTCAAGGCCACCTCTCCTCTTTTCAAAAGAGGGGAGGTGGCCTTTGCCGTACCCCGGAGCAGCAATAGAAGGCCGGAGCAGCAATAGAAGGCCGGAGCAGCAAGAGAAGGCATCAGCAGCACATTAGGAAGTGCATCGGATACGGATAGGCTCTGACCTGCCTGTAAGCGCGATTCTCCATCAGCACGTATCGGCGCCTTCCGTGGGTGGACTATGCGGGCCTTTGAAGGCACAAAAGAAGAGCGTCCGTCCCCTGAGAGGGACGGACGCTCTTCTGCGTTACAGGTGCCACTGGGGGCAAGGTCCAGCTGCCTAGACGGAAACCTTCTCAGCCGGCGCCGGGACGACATGTTCTTCCGACTTACTCCGGCGATGCCGACGAATGTAATGGAAAACCGTGAACACGAGTATCCCAAACCACGCGACTGCTTGAGCGGCAAGGCCCATGGTGAGGCCCGGCGTCGTGAAGGTAACGTCTACAGAGGTGGCACCGGCCGGAACATCTACCAGTATTACTCCCGCTGGGCCCTGAGTGAGCTTCTGCGGTTCGCCATCCACCGTGACAGTGTACCCGGGCCAAGCGAGGCGGGCGAGGGTCAGCTTTCCAGCGCTGCCGTCTCCGGAAAGCGTGATGTGTTCATCGTTGCCGTTCTTGACAGCATCCTGCACGGAGATACCGTCGGAAGCCCAGGAAACGGTACCAGGATAGGGTAGCGGGTTCTCCCGCTGGAGGATTGTCCGGGTCTCATCCGAGGCGACGATCCTCCAGCCCGGGGCTACGTTCAGTTGGTCCGGGGCGATCAAAGTTTTTTGGACGGCTACGGTCTCCACTTGGAGGACATCTGCCAAAGTCACGTCAATTTCACTTGAGGCCTGCTTGAACAGCTCAGTGTAGGCCAGTGGACAAGTCTCCCCGCGGTAGTTCATGCACAAGGCGTTCACGTACGTGGTGAAGCTGATCCCGCTGTATCGGCCCATGCTGTTGTTGACGTCGGCATTGAGAATCTGATTGCCGTACAGAAGGCGGCCCTCGGTGAATTCCTGTCCCGTGATCTTTATGGTGTTGAAGATCTGAATGGTGTTGCCCTTGTAATTACTGGTTGAGTCACGGAGCGTGTCTGCATCCACGGGGGAACCGATCCCCGCAACAGCGTTATTGGGGACGAACTGCCTGGACTGCATTCCAAGCGTAGCGATTGTTCCGACCACCATTACTGCTGCGAGGCCGCGGTAGCCGAATCGCTTCCAACCAAGGACGGCCAGCCCCACCAGAGCCAACGTTACGGCCAGGGTGAAGACCTGCCATTTGCCGCCGTCAGGCACCATCGACCACGCCCGGTAGGTTCCAAAACCAAGGATGGCCACGGTAATGACCAACCGCTTTTTCCATGACGTGGTCTTCAGGCCCGCTGAGGCCACGACTGCTACAAGGACGATGACTCCGAGGTATACATACTCGATGAGCCGAATGGGCCAGCGGAAGACAAGCACCTGGGAGGGAGCGAAGGTCAGCAGGAAGTAGATTCCCGTAATGATGTAGATACTGAATATTTGACGCGAGCGGTTCCTAAAGCTGCGGAAATCCAGCCACGGAAGCAACGGCAGGACAAACCACGCCAAGTAACTGGACGGGACGTTGTCTATGGGGGCCCAGAAGTTGTTAATCCGGGGCCTCATGGACGACGTGCTCATGGTCAGCAGCGATGACATATCCGGGGAAAGAAAGAGGTCATTCAGGATTTCGCTCTGCTGCCTTACGGTGACGGCCGAGCTGAGGGGCAAGGGGAAGTAGACCAGGACCGCGGTCAAGCCCACCAGTGCACCCACGATGACGATTGGAATAAGGCGACGCCAGTGCCTCATGAGCATCAACTCGACGGCGACTGCAGCGAGAACCAGGATGACGCCGATGGCACCGTAGGGGTTTCCGGCGGTCATCGTGAAGAAGCCCAAGAGGAAGGGCAGGAACGGTGAGGTGTTGCGACGCGCGTAGCGGCGAACAGACCACCAGAAAACGGTAATCCAGGCGAAGGCCATCAGGCCGCCTGGCCAGCGGGCGGCCTCGTAGAAGAGCGTGAATCCGCTGAAGGGAATGGCTACACCGGCAGCCAGGGCGAGCGGCCTGTTGGAACCGTAGTCGCGGGCCAGCATGAACGTCCCGAACGCCAGCAACGCGATGAATTGCACGATGATGAAATAGCTCGCCAGAGACAAGTTTTCGAAGTTCGAGACGATGACTGAGTTGACGATGTTGACCGGGTTGAAAATGCCGTAACCCACCTCGGCTACGATGTTGCCGCCGACCCAGCCACCGGGTTCCATCAAGGGGAATCGACCGGACCGTATCTCCTCGCCCATATGCCGCCATAAGGGGAGGAATGACTGCATCATGTCGTCCCAGTAGTAGAACGTGGGATTGAACAGTCGAGGAATGATGGAGGCAACGGCCGCAATAGCGGCAGTAACAATTCCCCAATGCCAGTCGTGCTGCATGAAGTAGCGCCGCCGGGTGACCGGGGGGCGCTGGGCAGTAGCCCCGGAGGTTCCTGCTGTCATGGTCTTAGCTTGCTCCTTAGCGCGCGGCATAAGTTTGAATATTGGCCTGAAAGACTGCCGTGGTTACGGAAGGCCAGAGGGCGTCCGCCGCCACCCGCTACTTGGCCTCGGAGGTGGAGTCTACAGAGGTCTTGGAAGCGGTCTGTTGCCGCCACCGGAAGTGAACAAAGGCGATACCGACGCATAACAGATCTGCGATCGTGAACATGATTCGTGAAAGGGCAGCGATTGCCGTCGCGGCACCGGCGCTCATCATTCCGGCCAGGGCAAGGATCAAGATGGCTTCGCGGGCACCGACGCCGGCGGGAAGCAGGAATGCCAGCACCCCGAGCGTCATTCCAAGAGCCAATGCACCAGTCAGCACCAGGAACGTTGCGAGGTCCAGAGTGGCCTCATGACCAACCAGGATCCACAGGTGCAGGCCGAAGCACAGGTACATCAGAACGCCAAGAATGAAGGCCTTCACCATGGTGTTGGCTTGAATTCGTTCGGGGAGCGGAGGCCGGCGGAACACTCGCAGGACGATGTTAACCAGGAACGTCACGACGTTCGGGTTCATCGCCAGGATGACCACAGGGAGTATGACGTACAGCCACTGCAAATTGGGCTGCCGCTGGACCAGGATTGGAAGAGCAGAAGCTCCAACCACCAGGGCGGCGCCAATGGTGATTCCGGTGCTCACCAGGGATGCTACAAAAACCTGTGCGCGCGCAATGCCGTTTTTACGGCCAAGCTCCATCTGGAGCACGAAGGCCCACACGGAACCGGGCAGGTACTTGCCAATCTGGCCGACGAGGTAAATCTGGTTCAGCACCAAACCTTGGGGTTCAATGTCTACTGACCTCAGGAGACTCGCCATGACCACCCGCCACATGTACATTCCAAGGAGAACGCCAGGGATGAGCGCCAGCAGGGACAGCAGGACCTGCCACCATTGGAGGGCGAAGACAGTGGCTTGGACTTGTGGCCATTGGACTGCAATGAAATACACCGCAGCGGCGAACACGATCACTACCAAGGCACGCCTGGCGAAGTCGACCAGCTTTGCCTTGGTGCTCTTTGCAGCCGGCTGGTCCGGATTCAGATCGTTGTCATTTGAAGGTGTTTCCGCGATTGAACCCGTCATGAGGCATGCGTTCCCGCGCTTGGCGCCACCGCGAACTCACTCCGACGGCGGCGCATGGCTACCAGCCCTTTGAACATCTTTACGACGTCGGCAGTACGGATGGTGGTTTCGCCTGGTTCGTCGTCGGGAGCCAGCGTGACGGGCACTTCAACAATCCTGAAACCCTGTTTCTCAGCGGCGTAGACAACCTGGGTGCTGAAAAGAAACCCGGGGTCATCAAAGCGGTCAACCATGCTTCGAAGCCAGTCGCCGTCGACGATCAACGTTCCTTGGGAGTCGCCAATCTTTGACCCGAGTATTACCTGTCGCAGCGTCTTGAAACCAAAAGTGGTAATACCGCGAATGACACTGCGCTCGGTGATCGAGTCCTTATGGGCCTTCGAACCGATGACAATGTGCGGTTTGGTTTCCAGCTTCTTGTCTTCGTCGAGATCATCTGTGCCGAACGGCAGATCGTCGGCGGTGAGAAGCACTCTACGGCCGGAGCTGGCTTCGATGCCCCTGCGATATGCATTGCCCATGCCCTTTTGGCTCTGGAGAACCTGGAACGTCACGTTGGGAGTGTCCACCGCATGCTTGAGGGCGACCTCGAGTGTGTTGTCGGAAGAACCGTTCTCCACGATGATGATCTCGGAGGTGCCACTGGTCAAGTAGCCGGAAAGACGGGCCATTGTTGCCGCCAAAATCCGTTCTCCGTTATAGACCGGGATCACAACGGAGAGATCCGGTTGGCCTGCCTGGTCGAAAGTCAAGACTCTCCTCGGTAGTTCGTGCCGACGAATTCTTGAACGCCAGCCGCAGCCCGCAACGCTGTTGTCACGAGTTCCTTGCAAACCCTCAGTCTAGTTCATTGTTGGATACCTTCTGTGGAAGGGAACCGGCTTCACCGTTGGCAGCAGACGAAAGGGGTGCACCGGATATTCTCCGATGCACCCCTCAAAACGGCAAGCTATGTCCGGCCCCTATCAGGGGAGCGACGTGAATCCTTGCCATCCGTTGCCTACCTGGCCCCAAGCCAGCCAGCCCCCGGAACCATTGCCTGGGTAGAGCCACAGGTTGCCGTTGGCGTCACGGGCAAGTACATCAGCTTTGCCATTCCCGTTGAAGTCTCCCGGTCCGAGCAGCGCTGTCATGCCGTTCCATCCGCTTCCGATTTGGGAGCGGCTGCCCCAGCCACTGCTGCCATTGCCAGGGTAGAGCCACAGGGCACCTGCAGTATCCCGGGCCAGCACATCAGTCTTCGCATCGCCGTTGAAATCGCCCGTGCTGAAGATGGCATTCATGACATTCCACCCTGCTCCTACTTGAGTGCGGCCAGCGTTGAACTTACCCAAGCCGTCGCCCTTGTAGAGCCATAGGACTCCTGAGGAGTCCCTCGCCAGGACATCGGATTTGCCGTCCCCGCTGAAATCACCGGGGGCGATCACGGACGTCATACCGCTCCAGCCTGCGCCCGCTGCCTCAGGAGGTTGCCAGCCGCCCATGCCGTTTCCTTTGAAGAGCCACATCTGCCCGGACGCGTCCCTGGCCAGGACATCACTTCGTCCATCTCCGCTGAAGTCCCGCGTTGGGACAATCAGGTTGTAGTTGTTCCACGAAGTCCCCGTGTTGACCTTACCGAGCCATCCGCCTGTGCCGTTGCCCGGGTAGAGCCACAGCGTACCGGCGGCGTCCCTGGCCAAGACGTCATTCTTGGCGTCGGAGTTGTAGTCCTTCCAGGTATTGGCTGGCGCCGCAGGCAAGGTGTATGTCTGCGAGGCTAGTGCGGATTGGTTTCCTGCAGCATCAACGGCGAAGTACTTGACCGTTGTGGTTGCCGTCGGGGTCACCGTAACTGTTGTGGTCCCGGTCGGGCTGGAAATCGTTGGAGTGGAGTTGTCGGTGGTGTAGTAAATCCTGGCCCCGGACTCTGTGGTCAGAGTGACCTTTTGCCCGAGGGTGAGGTTTCCACCTAGTGGGCTAGCAGTCACGGTTGGCGCTACATTGTCCAACACATACACCTGGGTTTGGGGTGCCGAGGCGTTGTTGGATGCATCGACAGCCATGTACCTGATGGTCTTGCTTCCCATTGTGATGGGTCCGGTGTAGAGCGTACTGGCCGTGGTAGGAGCCGTGCCATTCTCTGTGTAGTAGATCTTGGCGTCAGCTTCATTCGCGGTGAGCGTCACCTTTGTTGCAGGACCGTACGTTCCGCCCAGGGGACTGGCTGTCACTGTAGGTGGTGTCGTGTCAGCCACGAAGACGGTGAAGTTGACGCCTGCGACGGAGGTGTTGCCGGCAACATCCCGGGCCTCTACCTCGAACCTGTTTGGTCCGTTGGCGATGTCCGCATAGACCTTCGGTGAGGTGCATGCGGTGAAGGCATCGGTTCCCAAGCGACAGCGGAATCCCGCCACATCCGGAGAGGTGGAGGCGAACTGGAATTGGTACCCGGCTCCCACTGTGGCCCCGCTGGTCGGAGCCGTGATGGCTACCTGGGGGGCCGTCAGATCAGCTGTCACGGTCTGTGCAGCAGCAGGGCTGACATTCCCGGCTGAGTCTGTGCTGCGGATCCTCAAGGTATGGGTGCCCGCAGTGGTGAGCGTGAAACTGTCGCCCGGTACACAGGTCTGGAAAGCGGCATCGGCAGTGGAATCAACAGAACAGGTGAGTGTTGTTCCCGGCTCGAAAGTGGCACCGAGGACAGGTTTGCCGTTCACAACTTGACCACTGTTCGGGGCAGTGAAGACCGGCGCAGCCGGGGCGACCGTGTCCACTGTGAAGGTCCGTGAAACGGGAACCCCGCCGGGGGCCGGCCTGACGGAGAACGTCTGCGGTCCATTGTTCAATGCAGCTGACGTGTAGGTTCCGCCAGTGCAGTCCACCCAAGCGCCGCCCATGGAGCATTCCAAAGCGCTGCCTGCTGGTTCCGCTGCCGCACCGAACGTTGGAGTGGTGTCGTTGGTGAATTCGGGGTTGGGAGCTTGTGCACCACTCGCCAGCGTGGGGCCGGAAGTAATTTTGGCCACAGCGCCGCCAAGGATGCTGATGCTGCCCCTGCCGGTTCCCGGAGGGGAGCTCAACTGTCCGGGATCGTCCAGGACCAGCAATTGGCCACCGCGCATACCCAGGCCGCTGATCTTGCTGAAGCCCAGAGCCCATTGGTTGTCTACTGCACCGGTGGCGAGGTTGAGGCGTGACACCTTGTCTGTACCTGCTGTCGTGCCACTGCTCGTCCCCGTATAGATGACGTGGGCGTCGTAGTCGTAGAAGATCGACGCCGCGACGCCGACGTTGTAGGAAGCCAACGGCACGTAGTCTGTCATCTCTCCGTTGCCTGGGGCAGAGAACGCCCGTAGGCCAGTGGTCTCCAGAACATACACACTGACATATCCGTTGCTGTCATAACCTGCCGCCACAAGGCCCAGTGCCCGGGTGCTGACCGACGCAATGGATTCGATGCTTGGGTGCATGATCGTTGGATCAACGATCTTGATGATTGAGCGGGCGTTGGCGAACGACAGATAGATGTTGCCGTCCGGGCCGTCTGATACTGCGTTGGGGCGGACGTCGCCGTCGAGGACCGTCAGCGTACTGCTGTATTCGAAGAGGTCCAGCGGTGGATTCCATACGGCCCGTACAAGGTGCGAACTGCCAACTGCTGAGTCCGGAATGAAGACGGTTTCGTCGCCGTTGCCGATAGAGCCAGGCGTCGGGTCGAGCACGATGGAGACCCCGGGCACTTTTGGTCCGGGCCCGGCGCCGGGCAGGCTCCCGCCCAAGCACGTGTCTTGTTCAATGGTGCCCGCGTTCCCATTAACTGGTTCGGACATCCGGCAGAATCCGGCAACACTGTCGGAAACCCACATCCTGCCGATGGGGTCCAGAACCGTTCCAGCCGGCTTGGTGAGCCCGATTCCAATGATTTGTTTCTGTTGGTCGGCGTGTGCGGGGGTACTGGAGACCACTGCTGTCATACCTGCAACCGTCAGAAGAACTGCAGCCAATAACGTGGTGACCTTGCGTCCGCGAAGCCGCCAACCGCCGTCGTTCCATGTCTGCCGTTCCATCACGCCACTTCCTTCAGCCACTTGGTCAGGACTGCGGCCTGTGGTGCCATGGGCGCCAGTGTGAGCGCTCCCTTGACGATGGGAACGCCGCCAAGCCCATAGAGTGCCGTACTTATGGTTGGCGGATTGTTTCTGGTGCAGGCTTTGATAATTGCAAGGCAAATATCATTGCGGGTGCCAACGGCGCCCGCTTCCAGAGCGACATTTACCGCGGCATTTTCTTCCGCTTCCAAAACCTGAGGTTGAGGGCCCACATATGTCACCACGACATCTGCGAATTTCTTGTATTGAGTGTTGGCCCAGACTTCTTCAAGGCTCGACAAGATGATGAGCGGATTTCCATTAATTCCGCGGCACTCAAATTGATAGCGCTTTACTGGTTCGGGTCTTTCGACGCGTGGTTTGTCGGCATCGCCGGCATTCGTCACGCCCAGCCTGAATGGCTCAACATTTTCAACGACCTTGACCGAGCAGCCTGTAAGAACGAGACCGGCTAGGCCAAGCTGGACGATAGCGCGTCTTGGCATGTCCACCGAGGGATCCCCACTTCATTCGGATGCTCCCCAGCTCCGCATGCAGTTGGATTTTCGCCCCAGCCGTTGCCGGCTGCATTACTCTATCTTCTCCCAAATTCCGCATTTGTCACTAGTTAGTACGTCTTTTTCTTCGAGGAGTATTCCTGACTGACCCTCAGTTGCGCCGCCGCTGGCCTTCGTGCTGCCGTCAGAGGCCGTCACCGACCAGGTGCAGCCCTCCGGCGGGGTCTTCCGGAGATGGAACTTTCCGGGCAACAGGCCGTCGTTCGCCACCGCATACTCGCCGTCCGCGGCTCTTTCGCCGGACGCCCAAAATCCAATGATTTTTCCTTGCGGCGCCCTGGGACATAGCTCGCTGGCTGCCTGCAGCGTCTGTCGGCTGCTGCGTCCGAAGAGCTCGGATGCAGCTTCGTCGCTAACGCGGCTACAAAGCGACAACGCAGTCAAGTAGGCTTCAAGTCCGTCGGATGCTGGCACGCCTGGCTCAGCTATGGTGATGATCCTGGCCTCATCTTCGGTGGGTTCGAACGGGACGGGCCCCTCATAGTTTGCTGTGCAGGAAGCCAGCCGGACGTATTCCGAGGATGCCCAAACTTCCGCGAGGCTCGTATACGTAACGTCTGGAACAGCCTCATTCAGGCTGGAACATAAGTACGAGAACCGCCCTGAATCATCAGGCGCGCCGGCACCCTGTCCGCTGCCTTCGCCCGGATCCGTCGGTTCGGCGGATGCTACGGCCGAAGATGAGGATGATGCGGTGGGAGGTGCCGATGCAGAAGAACCGGACGTTGCCGCGGTCGAAGGTGTCGTTGGAGGTGTGGTTGTGCTGGAACAACCAGCAAGAAGCAGTAGCAGCGCCGCAGCGGCCGGGGACAGGGTTCGCATGGTGACCTCCACCTCCATGGTTGCCATAACCCGAATGCCGGTCAATGAATTTGGCTGCGAATCGGGTATCGATACCGCTACGAAAATTGGCGGTGCGCGTACGCCGAAGGCCTTGCTCCGGAGACCAAGGCCTTCGACGTTCACGGCGCTTAGGCGAACATTGAGTTCAGTGTGTTGATGACAGTTGCTTCTACGCCCGTTGTTCCGCCACGGAAGTGGCCGATGTGTCCGTACACAGTCATGGAGCCGCCAGCGATCCCGGGATGGTCCGGGTCCCAGCCGCCCTCATAGCTGCCGCCGGATGAGTAGGGTGGCAGGAACTGTGCACTGGGCACGTAATAGCACGATTCGTTTCCGTAGCCCCCGACGATCACGCCGTTTGCACCGCCGAACCTCGCCCGGAAGTATGCGGCATAGCCGCTCACCAGCTCGCCACCGACGATCCCGATCCTCAGTTGAGGGCTGCCTCCGAACTTCCACACCTGGAACGGACAAACGACTGAGGTTTCATAACTGCCGCTATCAATTCGACCCATCATGACCTGGGCGTGGCGTCCATACCAGGCGGGATTGCCATCGAGGTTTGGTAGCCGGGATGCATATGCGGCCCGGACAGCCGCCATGTTGCCTGCTGTGGGCGTGATATCCAGAGGGATCTCCACTTCCCGATAGCTGGTCTGGAGGGGGCTGCCAATAATCCTTCCCGGCGTCTGCATGGCCACATCAACAGCAGCACCGAGCCTAGTGGCGTACTCGTCCCTCAACTCCCAACTGGGTACGCCCATGGGGTTCTGATCTCCGGCCGCTCCCTGCAGGAATAAGGCAAAACACTCAGGGTTGGTGTTTTCGATGTAGTTGCACGCCCCGGCGGGGAAATCGCCGTCGAAAAGTGTGCGCATACCTGCCGCGACCGGATGGCATGCGTAATTGAAGATCACCGCCGCGGCGTTGCCGTTTGGCTTGCGCGCCACGATGACGGGGACTGTGTTCTCAAGGTAGGGAAGGCCCACCCTGTTGTACGCGATGCTGGCCGTTGTGACCTTGTAATCCAAAGTGACGGCGGTCTGCGAGGCGTTGAGCGCTTCACTGGCAGCGTCCACGAGGTCGTTCTCCAAGTGCTGGCTGTAGGTCTCCACCATTGACAAATCTGACAGCCCGTAGCACATGAACGGGTGGAGGGTGTCAACTACGGCCGGCCCGTTATGGGTGTGGGTGGACTGGATCAGGATGTCGCCGTTGGACCAGCTTGCCAACTCCAGGATCCGTTGCCGGGCCCGCTGATGGAGGGATCTGGGCAGGGCAAGAATATCCACGCTCATGATCAGGTTGGGGGAGCCGTTTTCCCAAAGCACGATCGCCCGAACCCACAGTGATTCGTAGGGGGCGCTACTGGTGGCCTCCCGGCCGCCGTCGAGGGTCCCGTACCCCGCCATGTAGGGATTGACGTCAAGCGGCGGCGAAATGCTGACCTTGGCCGTTGAAACGGTAAACGCCATGAAAGATCACTCCTTGATTGTGCGCATTGGTGACCTTCGCTTGCCCCCAAACAAAGCCCGTTTCCCGAATGCGCTGAACAGCCAATACGTGAGACCACCTTCATTAGATCACGCAATCCCGGGATTTAGACCTGTGCGTTGGCCTAAACATTATTTGTTTCCTATGCGTAGTTTTTGCCAAATGTGAAAGGGCCTGCGCACTCCTTTTCGGAGTGTGCAGGCCCTTGCCGAATTTCAGACTCGGAGCGCGCTGCGATCTAACTTCAGGCGGGGGCGAAGATTTTCAGCCCGCCCCAACCAGTGCCGACTTTGGTGGGCGAACCCCAGCTGCGATTCTGTCCTACCGGGTAGTAGCGCAGATCGCCGCTGGTGGTCCGCGCCAGGATTCCGGTTGAACCTGCTCCTGCAAATCCACGGATGGCTCCGTAGCTGTTGACCACGTTCCAACCGGTTCCCACTATGCCGGGCGCTTCGTGGACCAGTGCTCCACTGCCATTTGACCGGTAGAGCAATAGATCGCCGGCGGCATTCTTCGCGAGGAGGTCCATGGTGGAGTCCTTGTCGAAGTCCATCTGGGCGATGTCCAATCCGGACCAACCTGTACCAATCTGAACCCGGGAGCCCAAGGCGGTGCCGGATGGATTGCTGATATGGAACAAGCGACCCGTTGGGTCGTAGCCAACGATGCTCGGGCGAGCATCAGACTTCCTCCACGAACCTACTGTGAGCGTCCAGTCCTTCCAACCAGTTCCGAGACTGATCGGCGCAGCGTAGCCCCGGCCCGTGAATCCCGGGTAGACGCTAAGCCGCCCATCGGTCCACTGCGCAACGATGTCCAAAGCGCCGTCGTTGTTCCAGTCTGCGAGGAAACCGGCCTTAAGGCCGGTCCACTGCGTGCCGATAAGCTCGGCTGGCAACAAGGAAGTAGACCCGGAACCAGGGTAACGGTACAGGTTGCCGTCTTGACGAGCGGCCACGACGTCTTGCGGGTCCACGCCGAGAGTGCTCTCAACGTTGACCGGTGCGCCGCTGATCACGTTCGCGTCATTCCATCCCACTCCGATGAGGAAGCGGTTGCCCCAGGATCCGGAAACTGCCGGGTAGTAGTACAGGTCACCATTGGCAGCCCGGGCTTGCAGCCCTTGCGAACCGGAGCCGTTGAAACCCGCCGCGGAGCTCACCGATGTCATGCCGGACCACCCGTTGCCAATTACCCGGGCCGGCTCGGGGAGGAACGATCCCACACCGTTGGAGCGGTATAGACGCATGATGCCATCGGTCGTCCGGGAGACGATGTCCTGGTTGCCGTCACCGTCGAAGTCCAGTTGGTTGAATTGGTGCCCGCCGAATCCGGTCCCGATCAGCACACCTCCGTTGAGGGCACCTCCTGCCGCATTCGTATATCGGTAAAGGTTTCCTTTGCCATCCTGGCCGATGACACCCGGATAAGCGTCCCTTGAGTTCCACCACCCAACCGTGAGCGACATCTCCTGCCACCCGGTTCCTACCAGCAACGGTGAAAGGAATCCGCCGCCGGAGGCGCCGCGGAAGACTTGGAGGGAGCCGTCCCGCCACTGGGCGAGGATGTCCTGGACTCCGTCCTGGTTCCAGTCAACGACGTGGACGGACTGCACAGTTCCCCAACCGGACCCAATCGCTACCGGTCCCGTGATGCGGCCTTGGCCGTCTGCGGGGAAATTGTCCAGACGTCCGGACGGCATGGCAGCGAGCACGTCAGCCCCGGACCGGATGGAGGGGCTGGATGGGCGGGGGACTCCACGCGCAAATGTCCGAAGCTGGTCATAGGTGCCGTTGAAAATGTTTGAATCACCCTCGAAGGGGCCGGTGCTGCTGTACTGCCACATGGTGTAATTGCCCCAACTGACCGGCAGGTTACCCGGGGAGTTGGTTGGGTTGTTCCAGTAGGAGGCGATCCACAGGGGGTAGCTTCCGAAGGTGGAGTTTCCCACGCAGGTATTCCACCAGTCGGTGGTGCTGTAGATCACCGGGAAGCGGCCGGTCAGGGCCTTGACTGTATTGCCAAAGTCGGCAGCCCACTGTCCGAGCTGCGCTTTGGACATGTCATAGCACGTGTTGCCGAAGTAAAACCCGTTGATGGTCCGTCCGGCATAGGGGTTGTACTCAATGTCCAGGACGGGTGGCAGCGTGTAACCGTCGGCTGTCCACCCACCACCGTTTGCCACGAAATATCGGGCCTGATCGGCGCCTGATGACCAGTTGGGGATAGCGAAGTGGTATGCGCCCCGGACCATTCCTACGTTGCGGGATCCGTTGTACTGCTGCGTGTAGTTCTCATTGAGGTAGTAGTTGCCTTCAGAGACCTTGACGTATGCCCATCGGGAACCTTGATTCCATTGGTTCTGCCAGTTGACGTTGCCCTGGTGGGCACTGACGTCCTGTCCGGCAATGCCGATAGTGGGGCGCCAGTGCCCCGGGTCAGCCGCCATGGGGAATGCTGAATCCACGGCTCCGCCGATTGCCTTCGCTCCGGAAGGCTGCGAAGCCGCCTTCTGCTGCTTGGCCATTACTCTCGGCGAGCGCTGTCCCATTTCTGCGCCACCGGCTGGAATGGCGGCTCGCATGGCCGATTTCATGGCTTCGGCGTCCGGGGCGTTGCCGGGCATTGATTTGTGCGTTGAGGCAGGCGCTTCGGGTTGTCCGGAGGCGGTTGGGCTTGTCACTACGGGTGAGGGTTCGACGGCGGCCGGCCGCTCTTGCTGATCGGGCACCGGCGCACCCGTTGACAACCCGCTGTCCGGAGCGGACCCAGAGCCGTCGCCGGCTGGCCGGGGGCCCTGCGGCGGCGGGCTTTCCTGAGTATTGGAAGGCGGGGCTGGTTGAGGGCCGGAGGGCTGCGCCCATGCGGGAACTCCAAGGCTGCCAGCCGCCAGCAGTGCGACAGTAAGCGCCAGGCCGGCACGTGCCAGAGGGATGCGGTGGACCGGGTCCATCGAACTAGTTTTCATTTTCACATCCGGCCCTGTACCGCGGCTTAGCGGCGCATGGTGTGGCTTGCGGACAAGCTCCAGGGCGGGCGCCTGCGCATGAGACCAAAGGCCAGCTCCTAACGGGCTTTACCCTAACATTCCGAAACTGGAGTGACTAGTGGGATTCAGGATGCTTATGTGACAGAAGGGGGCACTTATCCACACGTGCTTTCTCGGTGACTTGGGCGTCTGCCTGCGCTCGCCTAGCGTGAATGACTCGAGATGAGCCTCTCATTTACGGGTTCATGATCACGGGGAGAGATGTGGATGCTGTAAAAATCGTCGAGGGAGAAGTCCGGGAACTCATACGACGCCGCGGGCTCGATCCGCTGGAACAAACAAAGGATGTTCGGCTTCTCGTAGATGAGGCCGTTAACGACTACGACGAGCGGGCACTCCTAGGGCCCCTGCCTTCACTCGGACACCTCGAGGCCGCCCGACAACACATCTTTGACGCCGTTGCGGGGTTTGGGCCGCTGCAGCCGCTCTTGGATGATGCCGGAATCGAAGAGGTATGGATCAATGCGCCGCACGAGATCTATGTGGCTCGCAATGGGGAATCCGAGCTGACGGCAGTAACGCTCAGCGATCAGCAAGTGCGGGATCTCGTGGAAAGGATGCTCAAGAGCTCGGGGCGCCGTTTGGATCTCTCATCCCCTTTCGTGGATGCGGCACTTCCCGACGGATCCAGGTTGCACGTAGCGATCCCGGACATCACCCGTAAGCACTGGGCTGTCAACATCCGGAAATTTATCGCGCGGGCAAACCGACTTGAACACTTGGTTGAGCTGGGAAGTCTGACGCCGCAAGCCGCCAGGTTCCTTGGCGCGGCAGTAGCCAGCGGGCTCAACATCCTGGTGTCGGGAGCCACCCAGGCGGGGAAGACAACCATGCTGAACTGCCTTGCCGCAAGCATCGGTTCCCGTGAACGTGTCATCACGGTTGAGGAGATCTTTGAATTGCAGCTCCCGCTGCGCGACGTGGTCGGGTTGCAATGCCGCCAGGCAAATCTCGAAGGTGAAGGGGAAATTCCGCTACGGCGGCTGGTTAAGGAAGCGCTTCGGATGCGTCCGGACCGCTTGGTCGTGGGAGAAGTCCGCGAAGCCGAAAGCCTCGATATGCTGATCGCCCTGAATTCCGGCTTGCCGGGGATGTGCACCGTGCATGCCAATTCTGCACACGATGCCGTCACTAAGATCTGCACGCTACCCCTCCTGGCGGGAGCGAATATTTCCAGCGCTTTCGTAGTACCCACAGTGGCATCCTGCATCGACCTCGTGGTGCACTGCGGCCGACATTCAACCGGGCGTAGGCAGGTAACTGAAATTCTTTCCCTGGGGCGCAGGGTGGAAAACGGGATCATCGAATCCACTGGTGTCTTTGGCATGGTTGCAGGTCAGTTGCAGCCCAGGGCAAACTCCATGCCGGCTGCCGAAAAGTTTTCGCGGGCAGGCTTCGACGTGGCTGCCCTCTTGGAGTTGAACTGATGGCGCCGTTGCTTGGGATCTTGTGTGGCTTGGGAGTGTTCCTCGTTTGGTGGTCCGCATGGGTCGAGCCACGGGTTGAATCCAGAAGAAGCAAGCCCCGTCGCTTGGACCTCCTTCTGATGTCAGCAGGGATCGAAAAAGTAACGGGCGGCGGACTCCTGGCCACTTGCACCGGCTTCGGCATGTTCGCACTGCTGGCGTTCTACGTTGTGACAGGGTCGCCGGCGGTTGCCTCATGTTTTGCGATATTCGGTTCCTGGCTTCCGTTTGCGGCTGTACGTTGGCGGGCCCGGAAGCGCAGGACTGCGCTCCGGCAGCTGTGGCCGGATGTGGTGGACCACTTGCGGTCAGCGATTCGTGCGGGCCTTGCACTGCCGGAGGCGTTGATCCAGCTGGGACACAACGGACCGGAAGGGCTCAGGGAATTGTTCCTGGACTTTGGAGCCGACTATAGAGCCGCCGGGAATTTTGAGGCGGCGGTGAACAGACTCAAGGATCGGTTGGCAGACCCTGTAGCCGACCGCATCATAGAGGCCTTGCGAATGACCCGGGAAGTGGGCGGTTCAGACCTTGGGCGCATGCTGGGTACCCTTTCGGTGTTCCTGCGTGACAGTGCCCGGACCCGCAGTGAGCTTGAGGCCCGCCAGTCCTGGACCATCAATGCTGCCCGGCTTGCTGTAGCTGCTCCCTGGATAGTTTTGGTGGTCATGGCAAGCCGGCCCGAAGCCATGATGGCTTTCAACTCCGGCATGGGCGCGGTGGTGTTGCTGGGAGGGCTGCTGATCTCAGTCTTTTGCTACTCCGTGATGCTTCGCGTTGGCGCCTTGCCAGAGGATGAGCGGGTTTTTCGATGAACACCTCGATTGCTTTCGCCGTGTTGTGCGGCCTGGTCCTGGGCGCCGGATGCTGGCTAATGCTGGTGCGGCTCCCGTTCATGCGGCCACCGAGATTCTCTGACCGCATTGAACCGCAGTTGAAGTCGCAGAACCTCGATTCGCGCCTTCTCCGCGCGCCAACACAGAATCTCACGCCGTTCGGCCCGTTGGAACGGATTCTCCGCCCCGTCATTCGCGATGCAATCATCGCCATGTCCCGCTTCAATCCCGGTTTCACAGCCCTGGGCAAGAGGCTTGCCCGCGCAGGATCAACCAAATCAACCTTGGATTTCCGGGCTGAGCAGTTTCTGTGGGCCAGCGCCGCTTTCGTGCTCGCTGTCCTCGTGGTTATCGCAGGCGCGACCTCCGGGCGCTTCAGTCCGGTCGTCTCTTGTATCGCGGTCCTTGGAAGCGCGGTGGGAGGTTACCTGCTTCGCGACTTTGTGTTGGGACTGAAAATCAAACGGAGGGAATCAAGGATGTTGTCCGAGTTTCCCAGCCTCGCGGAGCTCATGGCGCTCGCTGTTGCAGCGGGAGAAAGCGCGATGGGCGCAATGGACAGGGTCAGCCGCAGCTCGAATGGTGAACTTTCCGGGGAATTTGCCACAATCCTGGCCGATACACGGTCGGGGAAACCGCTGACGGAAGCACTTCAGGCCTTTTCATCAAGGGCGGAATTGCCGCCCCTGGTCAGATTCATTGACGGTCTGGTGGTTGCTGTTGAACGCGGGACGCCGTTGGCGGACGTCCTACGGGCGCAAGCGGCAGACGTCCGCGACGCCGCGCAACGGGAACTCATGGAGTCTGCAGGCCGAAAAGAGATTGCCATGATGGTGCCGCTTGTCTTCGGCGTGCTTCCTCTGACCGTAGTCTTCGCTGCCTTCCCGGCCATTGCGGCTCTGGAAATGAGCCTTTAGCGCACAGCCATCAATCTGTCCCGTCCTATCCGTACATTCGACCAGCGACGCTACGTCAGTGCCTCCTGGAAACACATTGGGGAAAACCATGAAACGAGTTACCAACAAATTGTCCGCTGTCTTCCTCCCTCTGCTTCGGTCCTCACGGATGTTCGTGGTGATTGCTCTGAGGGCGATGCCCTACAGGGAAGATCGCGAGCGCGGTGACGTACCTGGTTGGGTGATGATCACCTTCTTGACTGTGGTCTGATCTCACCCAGCGCCGCGGAACTTGCGTGGAAAGGTGGGACTTGGCAGCAGTCACACTAGTGACTGCCGTCTAATCTCACCTACGCAAGCCAGGAGCCCCGGACCCGAGCCTTAGATCCCCGTCGTCAAGAACCCGTCAAGTACCCATCAAGCACGCCTCGAAGCGGCAAACCGTCGCTGCCCTCACATAGGCTTCCGGAATGCTCACCGACACCCAAAAAGCCATGCTCGACCTTGCCAGCGAGAAGTTCAAGCATGCTGGCTCTCTCGACTCGGCCGCCATGGAACGCTTCGGCATGACGCCGACCAGATACTGGCAAGAGGTCAACCAACTCATCCAGACAGAGGCCGCCGTGGCGTACCGTCCGGCCACGGTGGCCCAGCTCAAGACCAGGCGACGTTCTATGGTGCGGACGGCCAGCAGACTACTCCGGTAAGAACCCCGGAAACCTCTTGCCCCACTGAACTATGCGGAGCCAGTCCGGGCACCGATTGTACTCATCGATGTCCCATTCCGAGTTAGTGACCGGCCGAACGTTCTCTTTAGGCAGCCAAGCATTCAGGCTGTCCTTTTCGTCGTCGTACCACTGGACATGGATCTGGGTCCGGTTCCAGTGTGTCGCATGGGCGTATACCCCGACTGTCCCGCCAGCCTTCAGCAGCACCAGCGCGTGCACTTTCGGGTAGTGCCCCCACTCCCATGACTTGACGTCCTCCACGGGCCCCACTCGCTCCGGGCGCTCAAACTCATGGGTGCGCCCGTCAAGCAGGAACGACGTCGGGGGAAGGATCGGCATGCCTCCATCATGACTTAACGACAATAGAGCCCCACCCTCTGGCAGGGTGGGGCTCTATTACGTCTGGGAACATAACCGGTCTTATGTTGCCCGATTCGGGACGGATATAATCAGCGCATGACTACTAGGGGAATGACGCCTGCCGAGCGTTTGAAGGCAGAAGCCGGCGACCGAATGGACGCCTATCTGGCTCACCGGGCAGCTAAGCCCAAGATGAAGAATCCGTGGATGGTGGCACTGGGCATTGCGCTTCTCGTCCCTGGCATCTTCATGCTTGGCTGGGAACTCAACAGTGCTTGGGACTTCCCGCTAATTTTGTCGGGGATTCTTCTGATTTCCTTCTTCGGCCACAAAGAAAACGGCCAGTGACGATCCAAGTTGCCCTGCTCTGCTGTCTTGCACTGCTGAGCCTGGCTTACATCACTGCACGGAAAGGTGAGTCCACTCGCCTTCCTAAGCTGGAGATGGCATGGTTCCACTGCACGGTTACATGGCCCGTCGTCGTGAAAGCTGCCCTTGGATCGTTCATATTCAGTGGTGACGCGGACAGCGGAACAAGCTACCTGCTCGTGACCTACGGTCCGGCGCTTTTCATGTCAGTCGCGCTGCTGGCTTTCAGGGTGCGGGGTGACGCGAAGCTGTTTTCGCCAGGCGTATGGGTATTCGCGAGCGTGGCGCTTTCAGTGCCATTCATAGTCTTCTCCGGGACCAGTGGTGTGGCTGGTGTCCTGCCGACATTGTTGATTCTGCCCGCACTGTTCCAACGGGCATCCCCGATACCACTGGAGGCTTGGTTTAGGTCCGCTCGGACCTCGCTGCTGTTGGTTGTTATGGCCATCGCGGGGACTGCCCTCGTAGCGCCAATCAACATTATTGGGCTCTGCCGGCTGGACAAGTGTTCGGCGTTCGGGGAAGTCCTCACTTCCCCCATCACTAATAACGGGAACTTTGCCGGTGTAGCCATTGCTCTCCTGCTTCCCCTGGCACTTCTGGGATTGCGGAAATTCCCGATGATCCTCACGGCGGCGGCTGGGCTCATCATGATCGAAGCGTCCGGAAGTCGCTCCGCCGCGATCTCAGCTTGGATAGTGTCCGCCGTCGTCCTGCTGGCCTCAAAAAACTGGCAGAGCCGAGCTTGGATTCCTATCTTCGCGTTCGCTGGCGTCCTCGTGGCTTCAGTCGTGACAGCCGTAGGGACCTTTCCTCGCGAGTTCGCTACCTACCGCGGCGGACTCTGGTCTCGCGCCCAAGAGCTTTTCTCGCAACAACCAATCATTGGGAATGGCCCCGGCTTTTGGTCGGCGCAGCCTCCCGAGATGTCATTTCTCGCCAACTACAGTCCTCACAATTTCTGGCTTGAATTTGCGGTTTCCGGCGGCATGGTCGCTGTGATTTGTGTCTTCGCGGCCGGCGTAGCGCTCCTACGCCGCGTTGAGAAGCAGGAGCGCTACGCACTGTTGATGATGTTCATCGCGATTCTGGCGCTGGGCGTCGTTGAGGCTCCCGTCCAGACAGCCAAGTTCGGGCTTGCGCCGTTCGCCCATCTTCTGCCACTCATCATTGGCGCATCATGCGCGGTGGCTACACGTAGCCAGGAGACACGTAGCCAACTCCAGCCAGCCCCACTGGGCAAAAATCTGGTACGGCACTGACCACTTCCGCGAGACCAAGCTTTTCGGCCAAAACCGAGTCCTGGCAGACATAGGACTTAGGCGAGTAGGTCCGTAACCAGGAATTCGATACCTCCCAAACGGTCGAGGCGTCGGCATTCTCAATCAACCGGCTGGTCATGTTGCTGGTGATGAAGTCCACGTCTTGCAGGACAACCTTTCCGACTGCTGGATCAGTAGTGCCGCTGGCCGCGTTTAGGATTGCCCGTCCTGACACGCCTGCCATGAGGGAAGACCTCGCCATCCTGAACTCCTGCACGCCGCCTCCCCAGAACTGGATCACGTCCGGGTGACCGTCGGACTGCCCGCCCGGCTCGTGGTTCCGGTTCGGCCCGAATCGACAATTTTGCACCGTCAGAAGCGGGCTGTTCCGGTTGGCGCGGAGACAGTCATTTATGAAGCCCTCGACCAAGATGCCTTCGAGGTGCGTATGCCCGGTGCCAGCAACGCGGCTGATAGCAGAACGAGAGTATTCACCCAAGTAGACCTTGGCGCCGACAACGTGGGTTGTATTGCTGGAACCTGAGCCGGAGTTGTAGAAGCCAGATCGGCGTGTCAGGCCGGTGAAGCTGGTTGCCGTGGTCCCTGTGTAGTCGATGCCCTCGCCGTCCAATCGCAGGTATCCCGAGGCTGGGTACCCTGCTGTTGATGCGACGTTGATCGTGGTGTCATCGGCTCCTACTGGTGTCATGACGGTGGTTACCGGCCCACCCTCGCCAATGATGTGCCCTCCGATCCAGACAACATCTCCGCCACCGAAGATCTGGATTATCGCGTCCGCTTTGTCCTGATCCGTTCGGAAGGTAATTGGTGTGGGCGCGGTTATGTAGCAGTCCTGCCCTGGGTCGAGAGTGATGTTGCGTGTAGCCGGGTCATCGGTGATCGTGACCATCCGCGGACTGGTCAGGGTTGGCGGAGCCCAAGGCAGAGGCCGAGTGTGGTCTGTCTCCTGCCTGAGAGATTTCCTTTTTAGGCTCATGACTCACGCAGCCAAACAGTAGGAGCGGAGTCACTGACCGTCATCCCCGTCAGGGTCGAAGGCAGCGGGTAGCTCGTGACTTTCGTCAAGCCCTCTGCTTGCGGCATTGCCGTTCCGAACGCAGCGCCAATGAATGAATCCGAGATGAGCGAGGCGGTGCTGTTCGCCGCCACCACTATGTAGTAAGTTCCTGGCTCCAGAATGGTCGTGGCGATGGTCACCGACTTCACTCCTACGGAGTTCAGCTTTCCGGTCACGGCGCCAGAGCTCACCAGCCGGGCGCCTGCGGCCGAGTAGGTCCCGGCATCCACCGGGTCATCTGTTCCTGATGCGGTGGCCACCATGAAGTTCACAGACGTCAGTGTCATTCGCCGGGAAAGTGCCACGCGGCGGGCGTATGCAGTGTTAGCTACCAGCGCGGCGCCGGCTCCCTTGACGATGCCCCTAGGGGCGATGCCTGCCTGGCCGTTATCGCGATCCACCAGAAGCGAGTCCGAGTCAAGCAGGACGTTGTCCGCCGTGCCCTGTGGCGTCGAAAGCCAAGTCCCTTGAGAGACCTGACGGAGTTTCACCCTGCCGCGCAATGGTACTGCTTGCTCCCCGACAATGAGCGGACCCATGGAGGCGGAAGCATTCGCTACCCCCGTGAAGAAGTAGCCAGGGTCGTTGCCGTCAGCCACAGTAGCGAGCTGAGTCGCTGACTTCTGCATGGCGATCTCTCCGAAGTCCACGGTAGAACCGACGAGTCCCGCGCTGTTGTAGACCACGAGCTGCAGCCCGTCACAGCCTGCCGGGATGGTCAGGTTTGTGACGTAGCGTTCGCCCGTCCCTGAGATGTACGCGGCAGTAGTTTCAGAGTGGGTCCCTGTTCCAATCTTCCAGCGGACAGTGAATGTTGCAGATGGCGCGCCCGCTGATGGATTCATCCACATGCGAAGGCTGATCTTGTCTCCCGGCGCGTAGCCGAGAGACGCGAGCGAAAGGACGCGCCCGAATGCTCCGTAAGATCCTGTCGCGGATGAGGTGGAGCGGTAGGCCTGCGCGCCCGACGGCCCAAACGCGCCGACGCTGATGGTAGCGGAGTTGCGAGGACTGAATGTTGAGCCAACCCCGCCTTCTGCGTGGTCTGGGTAGTCGTTGATGGCTGTGGGCTTAATGTAAACGCGGCCACCACCCACCTGCATCACGTCGATCTCAGACCCGTTCGGAATCGTGACCTCAGTGTGGAGGGGAAGCGTTAACGTCACATCTGTCCCGGAGTTCACCTCTAGAACCTTGCCCACGTCAGTCGCCGTGAGTGCGCGGGACGCTGTCACTCCGGAGCCGACTGCCGCGGGGGCATAAGTGGCATTTAGTTCCCCTTCCGAAAGCCGTTCGGGGAGTGCCTTATCAGGCACACGGTGGAAGTCCAGGATTCCCATGGGGCAGCTCCTTAGCTCAGGGTGATGGGTGGTTTGGCGGTGATCTCGCCGAAGGTGTTGCGAGTGACCAGGGCTTGCGTGTAGGTGAGCGTGCCGTGGGTGATTGTGTAGGCGTCGACCGCCCCTGGGAACTCCTCGGAAGGCGTCCCGGTGTAAGCGCCGGCGGTTCCGTCGGGCCAAAGGACAGCAGCGGACAATGGAGCGCCGTCTGCGTCTCTAGTAATCGCACCGATCATGAGCAGCTCAGGCGTAGCGGCGAGCGCGATGTTCTGCGCTCCGATCCACACCGGCTGCGGTAGTGGTGATGGGTCGAGTGTGGATGGGTCCAGCTGCACGAGATCCGGATAGTCCACTTCGGTGACGTCGGGGACTGCCACGTAGGTGGTGCGGGTTGCTGCCCCTGGCACGTACTCATCGATGCGCCAAGCCCAGTCCGGACCATTGGGTTCAAGCTCGACGTCGGCGGTGCCATCAGCGAGCGCGACTTCGAAGGGTGTCGGCAGGACGATAGTGCCCGGGGTGCCGGTGAGGGGCCGGCGCTTTGTCGGGGTGAAGCGGTGTGTGGCCCGGGCGGGCTGTGTGCTGCCGTCGGGTTGTGGGTTGACCAGGGAGATATGGACGGTGGTCACGTGCTACTCCTCGGTGACTGTGATGGCGGGACGGGTGGTGATGTCGCCGGCCTCGTTGCGGGTAACCATGGGCTGAGTAAATTTAAGTACGGGGATGCCCGTTTTGGTGATGGTGTAGGAGTTGACTGCCCCTGGCCATGCCACGGACGCAGTACCGGAGTAGACGCCTGTCGAGCCGTCTGGCCAAACCACATTTGCTGAGGTTGGTGCGCCGTCATCGTTTACTACCACCGAACCGCTGAACAGTGCCTCGGGAGATCGCGCGAGCTGCATCAGAGCAGCTTCCAGATCCTCCTCAAGGTCGTTGAGTCTGGCCGCGTTCAGCGGGGTGTTCCCGATGATGCCGTTGGCCCAAGTTCTGCGTGCCATCAAATATCTCCTCCGAGAGCGCGGACAGCCGCGGTGAGCTTGTCGATCTGGTTTTGTTGCGCTTGGACCACGGGCAGGAGCGCGACGCCCAGCAGGTCATAGCGGACGCCGTCCACTTGTCCGTCGTAGCGGGTGACGATCTCGGGAAGTGAGTGCTCAACTTCCTCTGCAATGAGGCCGAACTCGCCCTTTGCGCCAAGGAATTGCTGTTCAGGGCCTATGAGCCGGTTGCCGTCCGCGTCCTGAGGGAAGCGGTAGGTGGGTTTCCGGTCGTACCTAACCGGACGCAGCTGGAGGACGTCGATAGGATCGACGTCTGCATCGGTGACGTTTTCCTTGTACTTGATGGAGGAGACGTTCCGGCCGAAGTGATAACCGCCATCGTTGCCCACCCAGAGCGCGTAGAAGCTTCCGCCGGCGACATTGTTCGTCCACCCGTACTGCGAACCGTCAGCCTGGGCCGCGTGAGTGGCCTCCGTGGCATTCGCCGCGGTTGTGGCCGTGGTCGCGGTGGTCGCGTTCACGGCGTTGGTCGCATTCGCCACGGCCGAGGTGATGTCAGCTCCGGGGTGGGAGTGTCCTGACGGCGGGAAGGTCGCCGGCTTACCCGATACGCCGTCCCAGGTGGTGACCTGGTTACCGAGGCGCACCCACGTGGAACCAACCAGCACTTCCACGCCGTACTCACCCGGCGCGGTTTCCAGCAACTCACCGAACCGGGTAACAGGAGCCGCTCCGGCGTCATCAAACACCGTAAAGGTGCCTGTCTCGGGGTCTACCTGCACGCCTGTTGTGCCGTCGGTGCGCCGGAACTGCATGAATCCGTTGACCAGCACACCACCAGCTGCAGCGTTGATGCCGGCTGTTGCGAGGATGTTCGCCGCACTGAACTGCTGGACGCGCTGCTCCAGCTCGCGGAATCTGCGGTTGATCGCATCCTCACCCGGGAACTGTGATCCCGGGAGTCCTGGCTGAGCCATTTAGTCGATCCCCCTCACGGCAGTTACATCAATCAGCGGAGTGATCGTTTCGTCTGTCAGCTCCCAGCCAACGCAGCGAGCAGTGCCCACCAGCCCGTCAGGAAACTCCGGGGCCTCAATGTCGAACCCAACGTCATCGCCAATGAACCAATCCAGGCCAAGCTTCGGCGCCTCGTCCCGGTTGGCCGTCAACGTCATCGCCAATGAACCGTCCTTCAATGCGGCGAGCGCCCGTTGAGCATGCTGCGTGAGTGTGGAGGTGTCTTTGATGTCGCTCTCTGGGGTCCACCTGTATTCGAATCGGGGCCGAAGATCCGTGGTGACCTTTTGGTGCGGGGACTGGGGGCGAGCGCCTTCAGTGCCTGTGGAGACGGCCATGACGTCGTTGGCGCCCTCGTCGGCCCCGTACCCTTCCACCAGCTCGGCTTCAGTGACTGAGCCGGGCAGGTAGAACTGCGCGGCTGGGCCGAGGCCTGCTGGTGGTGTCCTGCCGATCCTGTCACCGACGTAGAGGACTAGGCCTAGCTTGGTCTCGTCCACCCATTCCCAGCCGACGGTCCATTCAGAGCCACCGATCAAGCCGGAGAAGTCAGTCAGTGCGGAGTACAGCGTTTTGTCTGCTGCGTCCTTCCACGTGTTTTTGTCTCGGAGCACGCCGTTGCCGCCAACGATCTGGACGCGCAGCGGGAGGCCGCGTTTCGTGACCGTCGTCTTGGCGTACTTCTCCGCCATGGTCTTGACGATGATGTTCTGTGCCGTGGCGGTGAACGCCTCGTCCTCGACGTAGACCCGGTCGAAGTAGCCCTCAGCCGTGACCAAGCTGAGGTCCACCCCGTTGCCGACCTTCCGCGTTCGCCGGATGATCAGGCCGCCCCAAAGCGGGAGGCCGCGGGGCTCATTCTCTTCCGGCTCCGAAAGAGCCACCAAGAACACCGCGCCCGGGCGGGTAGCCTGCCTCCAGCCTTCAGGAGGATCATCACCGATCGGCAGATTCGCTGTCTGAGATTCGTACCGCATCAGCGTCTGCTTAAGAGCGCCGCCAACAGTCAGCGTAGGGAGGTCCCCAATGATCGTGCCGCTATTCGCATTCACGGCAACCCAAGAAATGGCCAAGTGAGGACCCCCTACGTTTGGAAGCTACGCTTCGTGCTTGCCCTGGTTCGAACCGATCGGTGTAGCTGCCTGAATCGCAGGCGCCACACCCGTCGGCTTCCACAGCAGCTTGTAGCTGTTCCCGGCAGTGACGAAGATGACGAGCAAAGCCACGATCACGCCGGCGGTACTGAAAATCCCGCTGAGATAGGCAGTCACCGTGGCGACCACCACGTAGAAGAGGAAGGCCACAATGGCCTGCTTACGCGGTGACCAGCCGGACTGCTGGATGACTGCAATGACCAGGGGGCTGAAGAAGCCCACTGCGAGGAGCCAGAGGGCGACCGGGCCGAGATCAGCGAGCGCTTTGAGGGTTTGAGGGTCGAGCGATTCCATGTTTAGTCCTTGTTGGTCTTGGGGATGATTTCGAATGAGGGCAGCTCAAATTCGGGCATGTTGGCCTTGATGTCAGCTGCTATGCGGTCGTAGTCGATGACGACCGGGACGCCTTGGCTGAGCTGCGCCACGAGCTGCTGGAGCAGGGAGTTCTGCGCTTTCAGCTGTGATTGCTGCATAGCCAGTGCGGCATTGGCTTGTGCGATCGACTGCGCGTTGTAGGCGAGCTGCTGGTAAGCGGAGGTCTGGTATTCGCCCCAGTCGATCTGGGCGTTCCAGAGAGCATCAACGGGAGCCTGCTTGATCTGGAACTGAAGAGAGTTGGTGCCATCCATCGAAGCGCCGCCGACGAGGATGGCATCAATGAGAAAGTCAAGCTTGTCCTGGTTGGACATGCCCTTGGATGGTTGTTCTGCCATGGTGCTTCTCCTTACGGGAGGGTCAGGCCGAGGTTGAGGAGGAACTGCTCATCGAGCGTGTAGCTGGGCGCCGTGACGATCTCGCCCTGCAAGACCAAGCCGGTTCGGGGACGCAGGTATCCGAGGAGGCCCTTCTTGGGGAGCCACTGATCGAGCACCGGCCCGGACGACTGGCCGGGGAACGGGTTGTCCCACCGGCCTTCAGAACTGTTCTGGGATGCACAGCGGAGGTACTCGTAGCCGAGATCCTCAATAACCTGAGCGACGTGGGTCTTCGGGTAGTACCAGAAGGAGTCACCCCAAACGGCCGTGTCTCCCGCCTCGCCCGGTTGGGACGCGGGGATACGCTCGTAGGCGGCCTCGATGGCTGCCGTCTGGGGATAGTCCCGGTACATGGTGCCGGCGTACCCAGCCCATTGGCCCGAACCGCCGGTGGTGTTGATGACGGGCAGGCCGAAGAACCGGGCGAAGTGTGCGTGCAGGTCCCAGCACTGAGCGCCGGCGAAATTGTCTTGATCGATGTAGGCCCCAAGAACAGAGGCCAGCCAGAACTGGAACCGTGAAAGCTCGAATGCCATAACGCCTCCTACGTGGTTGGTGGAGCTGGTGTAGCCTCCGGGGCAGCAGCAGCTGCACACGTGTATGTCGTGGAACCTGGAGGGTCGGGCGTGCAAGTGAGCGTCTGGCCGGTCTTTGGGTCCACGATGACGATCGACGAGGGTGGATCTCCCTTATCGCCCTTGTCACCTTTCTGCCCGTCATTGCCTGCCGGCCCTCGGCAAGCATCAGCGGCGCAGAACTGCTGGACTGCCGCGAGAATCGCTTCAGGAGTGGGCGGCGGTCCATCGACTCCGTCAGCACCTCGGCACGCGCCAGTGGAGCAGTAATCACTGACCGCAGCGAGGACCATTGCAGGTTCCGGCGGAAGGGACTCGCCATCTCTGCCAGGTTGCCCGTCCACTGCATCTTTGCCAGCTGGCCCAACGCACCGGCCGTCAGCACAGAACCGCGCGAAAGCCGCGGCGACGTCGTCAGGTGTAGGCGGCTGGCCGTCCTGGCCTTTGCAGTTACCCCCCGCGCAGTACTCGCGGAAAGCGTTGACCAGGTCTGGCTGGGATGGTCCGCCAACGACTGCGGGAGCCGATGGCTCCACGTTTGGCTCTTGGGCTGCCTCCGCCCACTTCTCGCAGAGGTCCCTGTCGTAGATCTCTCGATCGCCGGAGCCGCAGAGTGCCTGCCGTGCTTCTTGAGCGATCTCCTTCTTTTCAACCTGCTGTCTGGATGCGAACTCCCCGTTTTCAGTTGCGAGGCGAGCATTGTTGTTGCCCAGGACCACCGCAATGGCAGTCACTGCCGCCAGCAGCAGCACGGCGAGCGCGAGCCCCAGCTTCCACCGTTTGTCAGACTTCCTGGACTTAGACGAGAGCTCCGCTGCGGCCAGCAGCTTGGGATCATTCAGTGTCGTCATGGTCGTCCTCCACTGGCCAATCCTTCGGATCAGGTTGGATGTCATTCACGAGGAGCTGCTCGCGCCACTTACCCGCGGAAGCTTTTACTCGCGACGTGTACCGCTTGTCCTTGCGGCGCTGCTTCTCAGCGTCGGCGGCCAGTTGAACGTTGTCCGCCTTTAGGAGGCGGTTCTCGGCCTCGAGGGAGGCGATTCGTTCTTTCAGGAGTTCCTCCACGGCCACCTCCCTCCGCTCACGCTTCTTGTCTGCGCGGTCGATGAGCTTCCAAGCCCCTCCGCCGGCAGCAGTGAAGACGGCGAGAATTGCAGTGATAAGCGCTGTCGGCTCCACACGTCAGCCCCTCCTGTCTGGCATCAGCCGTTCCATCCGGTGCCATCCAACGGCCACAGCATCTTGCCGACGTCCTGCGAGGGCACCGGCACGAAGAAGCTCACGCGGATCTGCCCGCTGGTGGTCACCCACATGTTGCAGACGTAACCGCCGGGAGCCACCTGAAAGAGTGGAGATCTGCTGGAAGGTCGGAAGCCCGCTGGCACGGTACCGATGATGTATTCCGTGTCCTTTAGGAACGTCACAGGCACATTGTTAGCGATCGCACCCTGCCCCGATACGCGACGCCCGTTGCGGGTCACAGCTGCGTCGGCAAGCGTTTGATCGTAGTAGGTGCCGGCGTTTCGATACACCGGAGGGGTTCCGGCTGCGAACGTGATCGGCGCGGGGGTTTCGTCCTGCCACCCTGTGGCGTCACGAACATCGAGCGGCCGCCCTGGCAGGTCCATGCGTCGCACAACAAGACCGTCATACGCCGAAAGCTCACCGCGCTCCGTCAAGCTCGAAACCGGCTGGATACCTCCAGCCGCCACAAACACAGCCGGGTTACGGACCACCGTGGGTGATCCCGCCCCGACTTGCGGGACAGTGATCGTCCCGACCAAGAAGCTTCGTTCCGGAAGGTCCGGAGCTTCAGGCGTGGCAGATGGAGTGCCCGCCAAATATACCGGCGGGGCATTCAACCCCCCTGAACCATCCCCGGAGGATGAATCGTTGACCTGAATGTAAACGATGTCCTTGCGGGGCAACGTCGCATTGGCAGCGATGATCGCACCGGTGAGATTCGCATCGGTAGCCCATCGGTAAGACCCCTGAGCAGTAGCCGCCTTCGGTGAAATCATGATGGCGCACGGCTGCAACGTCCACGTAGTGGAGCTGGCAGTCAGTACGTTCCCTGTCCCAGGGCGGAACCCGGAACGTGCCGCCAGCGGCAGGCCAGAGCCGCCCCCGAACGTAACAGCGTCGGCCTGGCGCTCGTTCGACGCCGAATAAGCCGGAAGATCAAGGCCTTCAGCCGCGTCCATAGGCTGGCAAGTAATAGTCATCTCAGCTCCAAGCCGGTTTGGTGAGTACGGTCAGTTGCGCGGTAGCCGAGTAGTTGGCCGCGCTAAATGCAATTTCGTTGTCCCCTGGATCAAGGGAGAACCAGCCGCGGGAAGTGATGTATCCCTGCCGCGCGGACTGTCCTTGTGCGAGAACCTCGCGCCGGTCCATGTCCACGGTGACGAATTCGCCAGAGGCGAGCGCCAGGGCCGAAGCGAAGGTGAGTGCTCGTTTCTTTCCCACGTGGGTTACTGTCCAGCCGCCGGCGGGAATGGGGCCGTCGATGCGCAGCCAAACCGGGGCTTGGGTGTTGCCCGGGTTATGGATCCGCACTCGGCCACTGTTGGAAACTCCGGTGTAGACCAGCGGATAGGTGGCCGGGTACGTCCGGCCTCCTCTCGCGAAGGGCAGCAGCGTGGATACTGACTCGAGGTCTCCGAACTTGCGGGGGTCTTTGCCGAACACCTGAATGCTGAACGTGGCCGTGAATCCGTCCTTGAGGGTGTCTGTCAGGATCTCGTCCTGACGCTGCACCTGCATGTGGCGGACCCTGCCCGATTCGGAAACCAGCAGGGTGAACGGGTCCACGCTCACGGCCGCGTTGAGCCTGTCTAGAGCGAAGGACAGGGCCTCCGGCGACCGGGCCCGAATCTTGCCCTCCATGGGCAGTACCTTGCCCGTCAGGAAGCCCTCAGTTGTCGTCGTCCCGTTGCCGCGAGCGCGTTGGTTGAACTGGGCAGTGGAGCCCGGGGAGCCGAGCCAGCCGGGGTTCTTCTCCACCGCCCATATGGTGCCGTCTTCATCTACCCAGTTCATGAGCAGGTCACCCAAGGCAATGGGTGACCTGCCCTGATTCTCCGGGAGCGAGGTTCCTGGGAACAACAGCCCGGATGGGTAGGTGATCGGGGATGGGTAAGGCATGTCAGGCCCCTCCTATGGTGCTAGTGCGCCGAGGCGCCTGACGACGGCTGCGGATGTCCCGTTGGGGTCAGTCACTTCGTTGATGGTGACGTCGATGTACTGATCCCCGCCTGAGGTTGCCCCTGCGCCGAAGGCTGAGCCGCCGGCACCCGCGCCCGGGATGTTCGGGATTGTGACCAGTCGCTTTGCTGCGTCGGCCACGGACTTCACCTTGTCGAGGATGCCCAACCGGGCACCCTCACCGACCTGCTGGCCGACCTCGTAACGGAACCGCCGTGACGGCGACTTGATGCCGAGGAATCCCTTGACGCCATCGAGCATCGCGCCGCCGACGTCCTTGATGGCCTGCACGGCACCGTCGATCATTCCCTTGGCGCCGTTGATGAGGCCTTGGACGATGTTCTTACCGACGTCCACAAGCCACGTGCTGGCACCGGAAAGCGCGCTCATGATCTTTCCCGGCAGGTCGTTGAAGAACCCGAGGAATCCGGAGATGAAACCGGAGACGCCGTTGGTGATGTTCCGCCACGTGTCCGCGAAGAACGACCCGATGCCTCCAAGGACGGAGGAGACGACGTTTCCGACGATGCTCATGCCCGCCTGAATGACAGAGCCGACAATCTGGATAGCGCCGCGCACAACTGCAACGATGGTGTTCCAGATACCGCCGAAGATGTTCTGAATCCCAGCCCAAACCTGCGACCAGTTTCCAGAGATGATCCCAGTGACCACCTGGATGATGCCTTGCACAATCTGCATCGCCGCTTTGATCACTTCGGCAATCACGCCGAAGACCGTCACCACAACGGGCATCAGCGCTTGGATCACCGGAATCAGGAGATCCAAGATCTGCGTAATCAGGGGAGCGATCGCCGCAATGACCATGCTGAAGATGCTGATCAGCGGAGGCATGATCGAGGTGACCAGGTTGATGATGATCGGCGCGAGCTGAGAGACCAGCGTGGTTATGAGCGGGAGCACCGCACCGAGAACCATGCTGATCACCGGAGAGAGCATGGTGAACGCGTCACCCAGCATCGAGATCAAGCTGACGATGCTCGGCATGATCGCAATGAACACGCCGCTGAGGACCCCGATCAGGGTTTGGATCAAGGGCTGAACGGTTGTCAGCGCCGAACCCAGCACACCTGCAAGCGCCATGCCCAGCTGTCCTATGGCAGCTGCCAGGACCGGGAGGACCGGTTGCAGCGCTTGGAACAACAGCCCGATGGGGGAGAAGGACTGGAACAGCCCCAGCACCGTCGGTGCAAGCGCTTTGAAGGCGTCGAACACGGGCTTGAGTGCGTTGGCTAGCTGCTCCATGAAGCCGGGGAAGCCCGAGGAGGTTACATCGCCGTCTGCTGCTTTCCAGGCAGCGCCGAAGGCTCGGAATCCTCCGCCCACTTCGTTGGCCGCGTCCCGGATGCTGAACAGGAATCCGACGAAGCCCGAATCTTCTTCGACGTTGAACGCTTCACGCAGGTTCGTGGTGAAGTCGCCATTGGCGAAGACATCAATCAGGCCGGAAGCTGCCTTACCCGTCCACTCGAACGCCTTACCGAGACCTCCCGAGACAAGGTTGATCGCGCCGGTGATGCCGGGCTTCATCTTGTCCAGGGCGCCCATCAGGCCCGAGTTGATCGTGGCCTGAAGGTTGCCGATGGCACCCTCAAAAGTCTTGGTGGACTTCGCAGCCTCCACCGCAACGGGATCGTTGCCGAGCTTCATCAGCGCAGCGTTGAACTCTTCGGACGTGATCTCACCGGCGGCCATCGCGTCTCGGAAGTTGCCGGTGTAAGCGCCGGCCTCCTCCAGCGAGCGCATCAACGGTCCAGCTGCACCAGGGATGGCGTCAGCCATCTGGTTCCAGTTCTCCGTCGTGAGCTTGCCCGCGCCAGCGGTCTGGGTCATGACCATGGCCACAGACTTGAAGGTGTCCGCGTTACCGCCAGCGACGGCGTTGAGGTTACCCGCGGCCTTGGTCAGCCCGGTGTAATCACTGACACCGTTGGACGCCAGCTGCGCGATGGTGTTCTGGATCGTCGGCAGATCAAAGACCGTCTGATCCGCGTAGTCCTTCGCAGCCTTGGACGCCGCATCAATAGCTGAGGTATCCAGCCCCGCGAAGTCCATCGTGGCTTTGAACTTGTCCGTCGCGTCACTGGCCCGCGCAGCCTCTGCAACGAAACCGCCGAAGACACCCGCGCTTGCCAGGGCGATCGCCGGACCAACGAGGGCCTTGAAGCCCCTACCGAACCGCCCGCCAGCATCCTGACCAGCTTTGTCAGCAGCGGCAGCGGCTTTGTTGCCCTCATCGTCCACGGCGCCCTTGGCAGCACCGGAGAGCTTCGATTTCAGACTCTGCCAGCCTCGGGCGAACCGGCCAGCAGCCTGCTCGCCCGAAGATCCGGCAGAGTCCATAGCCTCAGCCAGTTTCGTCTGGGACTGCCGCAGCTGATCAGAGGCGGCTATGGTTTTGCCGCTGGCCTCGGACAGCTTCCGCTTCGCCGTCGCCAGCCGTTCTTCTGCGGCGATAACTCGAGCGCTACCCTGCTCGCCCCTGGCTCGGGCCTCGTTGAGCGCTGCCTCCGCTATACGGACCTTGCCAGTGGCGTCCTGCTCCTGGAGGCGTGCCGCCGAGAGTGCCTTCGCGCCGGACGCGATCTGTGCGTTGAGCTTTTTGACCAGCGCCTGGCCGGGATCTCCGGCGCCGGCGCTGAACGCGGAGCTGAACGTTTTGCCGCCCTCGCGTCCAGCACCAGCAACCTCTGAGTTGACTGAAGACCGGAACCCCCGAAAGGTGGGGAAGATTGCTACCTGACCGGACCCGACTTCAGACACCAGAGGCCCCCTTATTTAGTTCTGATTTGCCCGAAGGCGCTGTACTGCCGCAGTTGCGCCTCAGCTCGGGCGCGTTCCTCGGGGGTGACTTCCTCGACCGGCGCCTCAGTGGGCCATGGCCAGTCGGGGATGAACGGTGGAGTGTCCTTGTCCCGGTTTGCGTTGAACTCCCGAGTGAATGAGGCCGTGGCCATCATTTCCCCGCGGGTCATCGGGAAGGACCAACCGGCGAGAGCAGCAAAGAGGCGAGAACCCATGTCCAGCGCTATTTGCTCGGCAAGTTCAACTGCCTCCCAGACCGGCAATGACTCGCCAATGTCCTCAACCGAGATGCCTAGCTTCCGGAAGTCGTAGGCGACTGCTCCTCGGTGCTCTCTGAGGAGTCCGACGAGCCAACGGATTTTCCCATGCTCACCTGGAACCGCGCCGACAGGGCGTCGGCGTATTCCGTGAGGATCTCTCCAGCCTCGGCAGCCTCCAAGTCGTCCAGCGCCTTGTTGTGGGCGTCGCTGAAGATCTCAGACATGAAGAACTCGAATTCCTCATACTGGGTCTTCTTTTCTCCGCCCATCAGCTTGCGGATGGTGCCGAACTTCACGCCGAGCGGGAGCGAAAGCTCACCGTTCTCCGTCTGGCACTTCAGGTTGTTCTCAACAACGAGGAACTTGGGCTTGGGTGCTGCTTCCTGCTTGGTCATTGCTACTCCTAATGGGTGCGATGGGTTTGATGGGTTAAAAGCTGTGGTCCCGCGCTCACCCATCGAGAGCACGGGACCACAGGACTAGGGAGCCCGAAGGCTAGGGGGTGACAGGCAGCGGGATCAGCCATTCGCCCAGGTGCTGGTTTTCCAGCTCCGGTGCGCGGGAGATCGAGAAGGTCACTTCGTAGCCGAGGACCTTGCCGCGCTCGGACTTGTCTTCCTTCACCGACTTCACGCCTACGTTCGCAGCCACGCGCCGGCGGATCACGCCGTTCTTGAAGATCTCCTCAGTGAAGGCCACGTACCTGGTGGACGTGCCGCCGCCGTCGATGGTCATGTAGCCATTGGCGTCCGCGGTCTTGCCTCGTATGATCTGGCGCACCGTCTCATCGGTCTGGGCGAACTTGACCTTCAGCTCCACGTTCGCGAGGCCGGACGGGATGGAATATCCCTCCTGCCAGAAAGTGATCGCGTCGCCGTCGGCCTCCATGGTCCACTCAAAGCCGCCGTCCTCCGTCAGGAGGCCCGGAATCTTGAAATCGACCGGAAGTTCGTAGTCGAGAGCCTTACCGGCCACGGGGGTCGGGACAGCTGTCCCAAAGGGTGCGAAGCCGATGTGGCCGGTTACCGGTACACCAACAGCTTCGACGTCGTTGCCGAGTTCATCAGCAGCCATTATTTGCCTCCAAATAGAAAAACCATTCACAGGCGTGAATGGCTGGTTGATTGGTTTGGGTAAAGCTCTAAGCCAGCTCGTTGCCGGCGACGGACAGTTCAGCCGTCATGTACCGCCGAGGGTGGCCCGTTTCGTCCGGAACCTTGTACGGTCCGGTGAAACCGAGCACCGCGGCGACTGGGTTGCCCGGTTCCACGCGAGCGCAGTCCTTGATGATGGCCTTGACCAGGTGGGACAGGTCCGTGGCCGTCTTGCCGTCCGTGAGATCTTTGTCGGTCAGGACGGTGATCCCGACCGTTGGTTCATTGGTGACGATCGAGGCGTCGGGGCCGCCGTCGTCACGGACGATCACCGACTTAGGCCGGGCCGGGTTCGGAAACTGATTACTCACGAACACGCCTGAAGCCAGCGGAGATCCAATGGCCTCCAGCTCCTGTCGGATGAACCCGGTAAGGAACTCCTCAAGGTCTGCGTGAATGACACGCTTACCCACTCTTCTTCACCTGGTTCAACGCCCGGGCAAGGTTTCCCGTCTTGGACTCGACCAGCAGAGCAATCGGACTGTCCGCGATTACGAGCGCCGCGTTACGACGGCCGCGGCGAACAACCTCCACGCGGATGCTATTCGCATACGCGTTACTGTCCCTCGGGGCCGATGCGCGGGCGGCGGCAGCAACCCTGTTGGCCTTTTCCACACACAAGCCGGTTACTGCCGGTGAGCGCCCGAGCTGTTCAAAGAATGAGTCGTTGAAGTCCACGTTGGCCATCAGCCCACCACCTTCGTCACCCGGAACTCGACGCCGGGATTCCACCCAGTGAGCGCGTTGTGCCAATCAGCAACTTCACCCTCAACCTGCCACAGGCCGGATCGTGCCCTGATTCGATCCTGAGGCAGCACATCCGTCCCTGGAGCGCAGTAGAGGCTCATTGCCGTACTCACTGTGTTCCGGTTCTCGGTCTGCGTCTCGACGCTGCTGGACGGGGCAATAGCGCAACCCTCAATGTCGATCGTGGCCGGCTCAGACCAGTCCCGCTTAGTGGCTTCGCCGGAGTAGGTGTCATTCACGAGCTGCGCCCGTTCCCGTACCACCGTTTCGCCATTTGCCAGGGGAAACATCAGCACCGCCCTTCCGGCCAGATGAAAAGGCCCTCGTAACGACCCGACGGAGGAGCATGGAAGATCGGGGTTGCTGTGGAGCGACCTTCGAACACTTCCACCATCCAGTCCTCGATGTTCGATGGGTTGGTGCTGCCAGCCAGCAACGTGGCTGAGCGCGACATTGGCCCTACGCCCTCAGAGAAGGACTTGGCACCTCTGACTGGCGGCCGGTCCACCGCACTGAGAACCATCTGCACCACGACGTCGGCAACGTCATCATCAGTGAGATAGTCGCTCTCACTGCTGATGCGTTGATCAACGTCCCTCCAACGCCGTCGGATGGCTCGCGAGGCGGATCTCAGATAGTACTCAGCCCGGGGCTTCTCAATTGAGGTAAGCGGGCGCCATGCCTGTTCGATCGCTTCAATTGTTGCCAGATCAGTGGCCATGACGCCCGCCTCCTTCTACTTTGCTGCTGCTGTCGTCTTGCCCGCAGTGCTGGTCTTGGCTTCAGCGGCTGCTTTCGCATCAGCGTCAGCCTTTGCCTTGGCGGCTGCGGCTGCCTTGGCATCAGCGTCCGCCTTGGCTTTGGCGTCAGCGTCCGCCTTCGCCTCAGCTGTGCGTGCAGCCTCTTCCGCAGCGAGATCCTCGGCAGGTTCCTCCGTGACCTTCTCGATACGCCCCAGCTTCACAAGCTGGTCCAGGATCCCCTGCTCTACGCCGTCGGGGATGATGTCCCCGCGGTCCACGAATCGGGCGACACGGTTGCCGTCCGCGGGCCCGACAGCGACCTTCACTACGGTCGCCGTGACTTTGTACGTTGCCTTGGTTTCAGCCATCGTTAGGCCCCCGTTCCGGTCAGGTGGAAGCCAGCGAGCGGGTTAGCTACGACCGGCACGTGCGGATTGCGCGCCTGGAGCCGCGTCTTGTCCTTCGCCTCACGGAAGGTCGCGATCTCAACGCCGGTGTCGTTGCCCACGGGGCGGTACTCGGGAGACGGGATGTTCTCCCGACCAATGCCCCCGAGGCGACGCCGGTCCACAAACAGCGGATCGGAGAACTCGTCGTCGTCGCTGGCAATCCAAGTGATGCCGCCGATTGTGGGAAAGTTTCCCGTTAGCGCGGTGTTGTCGTTGTCCGGGAGGACATCGAGCAGCTCGGGGATGACCTCGGCATGCTGCTCGCCGTTCAACACAACGGTGTCTATCTCGAAGCCGAGCTTTAGGCGACGGGCAGCTGCCTGGACGCGCAGTGCATCCTTCAGGATTTGCTTGCCGTTCGTCCACGCCGCCCCGGCGGTCAGGGTCTGGGTGATCGCGGACATGATGACGCCAAGTGCCAGCTCGTTCGCGCTGAAGACCAGCTCCGTCTGAAGGAACAGCATGGCCTCGTCGATGGGCCTGCGAAGGCTGCGACCAACTTCCTCATCGGTGACCTCCGTGGCGAGGCCTTCCTTTTGCGAGGTGTAGATCTCGTACTGCTCGGTGTTCAAGGGCGTCAGCTTGTACTCGGCGCCCGGGGCCACTTTCTCCGAACCGCGTTCGGTGCGGATCTTCTCGTTCACAGGAACGGCGATGGCTCCGCCCTTGACGTCGTAGCGACCCTGGAGCAGGAACAACCCGATGAACTGCTGCGCCGTCAGGATTTCTCCGAGTCGGCGGGCCAGCAGCGTCGGACTCTGCAGGAATGCAATCAGCTCGGTCGCAGAAGCCTGCGAGACCTGGCTTTGGGTGAGGGGGTAAGTCCTCATTTAGCTACCGTCCCTTCTAGAGTTCGAGAGCCTCGACGGCAGCACCGTCAACGGCGGAGGTGAGTGCGATGTAGTAAGCCGTGCCGGCAGCCAAGGTTCGAACCTTGCCAGCGCCAGCAGCTTCCAGCCGCTGGCCACGAGTGACCGCGCCGGAAGCCGTCAGGAGATGAACCGTCTTGTTGACCTCGACAGTCACCTTGTCGCCAATGGCAGCATCGTGACCCGCGACGCCCACAACCTTGGTGGATGCTGCGGCCGCGGGAGCGACAGAACGGTCAGACGCTCCGACCTCGACGGGGTGTCCGCCGGTGACGGCCGCGGTGACACCGAATGTCACCGTCTGGCCGGGGCGGAACAGGGGCAGGTACTGACCCATGATCAGGCCTCCTTCGGGAAGATGTGGTCGTAGGCGCGGGCTTCGTCGGTGGATTCCTCCACGCCGCCGGTGTAACCGATGCTGTCAACGGGGATTAGGCCCGGTTCCAAGGCGGCAAGGGTGTCAGCAATGCCCGGATCTGCCTCAAGCGAGTTGAGCCAGTGATCACGACGGGCCGGAGGAATCCGACCGTCCTGCACGGCTGCGTTTACGAGCTCAGAGCGTTCGTCCGCGAGCTGCTGCTGACGGGCCAGACGGCCATCTGCGGCATCGTTGCGGAGTTCCTGGTACTGGGCTGCGTCCAGTACGACGGTTCCCGGAGCGTGGGTGGCTGCCGAGGCTGCGGGGGCAGGTTCTGCTGCCTGCTCCGCGAGCGCCTCGTCCACGGCGTCCAGAAGTTCGTCTTCGTTGAGTTCCGCGTCGGCGGAGATGCCGAGCCGCTTACGGAGCCCCTGGTTCAGTTTTGCCGACATGGTGTCGGTTCCTTTCTCTTGGGGGTTGGTGGTGTCCTTCGGCTCGGCCGGAGGTTTCGGGGTGGCCTTAGCGACCATATGGGTTGCCGCGGTGAGCGCTGAGCCGTTGACCAGACTTAGCTGTGGCCGGCGTTCGTTGCGGGTGTTGACTGCCGGTGCCGGTGCGTTGCGGCGCCCAGCGTGGGCAAAGATTGAGAGGTCGAAGCGGTTGCTTGCCTCCTCTGTTGTCGGTTTTTTGGCAACCTTGGCCACTCGATCAGCGAGGCCTGCTGCCACGGCTTCGTCTGCCGTGTACCAGGTCTCGGCTCTCATGGCCTCACGCCATTCCTCGATAGTCCCGCCTGCCCGCTCGGCGTAGATCCCGGCGATGGTGGAGGAGATACGGTCGAGATCGCCAGCTGCCTTTTGGAGGGCTTCAGCGTTCCCCCAGGCGAAGGTCCACGCGTCGTGGATCATGAGTTCCGCACCTTGGCCCATGATTACTTCGTCGGCCGCCTGGATGATGAATGACGCGGCAGATGCTGCCATGCCGTCCACCGTGGCCACGACTGTGGCTTGGTGCCGGCGGAGTGCGTTCATGATTGCAACGCCGTCGTACACGGAGCCTCCAGGGGAATTGACCCAGAGGTTGATCGTTTCGACGTCGAGGGCAGCGATTTCGCGAACGAACTGTGCGGCATCAACTCCCCACCAGCTGTCGATCATTTCGTAGATGTAGACGTCGGCCGCGTTGCTGTCGGCCGAGGCTTCCATGCGGAACCAAGGCTCTTGCGCTGCGGAGGGCTTGAGCATGTGAATTGTCATTTGTTCTCCGTTGCGGTTCGGGGCATGGGCTCCCTGGCTGTCTCTGGATCAGATCCGGGCAGGCCGTAGACGGTTCGCAGGAAGTCGTCCAACTTCTGATCAGCCTTGATGGCTCCACAGTCGATGAGCATCTTGATTGCTTCCGCTGTCGCTGCGTGGCGCGAGCCGATCTCTTCAAAGACCAGTCGGGGCGCCGGCTCATTCGGCCCCCAGTTGACGTCCACCATGTCTTCGATCACGTGTTGGGTTGTGGTGTCCGCGATCTGCATCGCGAGAGTCTGCAACGACAAGGTGAAGAAGTCAGCGAAGGTCGAACCGAGCGCCCAGGAACCGGTCTCGGTGCCAAGGTTCAAAAAGTGAGCCAACACAGCGCGTGCTATCTGCTCGTCGTAGTAGCGGATGGGCTTGTCAGCATCAGGAAGGGTGCCCGTGACGCCTTTGAGTTCCAGCTCTGCTTTGTGTGGAATGGACCCGCCTGAGTTGTCCCCGGAGCGGATGCCCTTGGCGAGTTTCAGGCCTGCGTCCAGTTCGAGTTTTTCCCGCGCGGTTCGGTCTTCGCCTGTGACAGAGTCGGGCAGCGGCGAGCCCTTGTAGATGGGTACGCCCATGCCGTTTCGGTCGAGCGTCTGCGCTTGTACACGCAGCGCCCGGTCCTTGAGCAGCCAGTCCTTGTAGGCGGGCCGGAGGATGGATTGGCCGAGCCAGTTTCCGCCCTCGCGTTCGTTGACGTAGACCACTAGCCGATCGACGGTCATCGGTTTCTTGACGTTGTGCTGGTGAATTGCCACCAGCCCACCGTCAGGGGCAACGTCCACGCGGGAAATGGTCTTTGGAGGGCGCCACCCCAGCTTCCGTAGGCGCGCCCAGCCTGCCTCATCAATGCGGTACTGCTGTTCGAACACCGAGTGCCCAAACGGGAGCATCAACAGAGATAGGCGAAGATGTTCCGACCAGGCGAAGCGGTCACGCGTGCGGATAACCGGTTCGTTCTCGGCACCAACCAGAGGCAGCCCTAGATCGTCGGCCACCTGCCGGGCAACCTCAGGGCGAGCGCCATTGGGATCGATCCGCCATTTAGTCCGGCGTATCGGCAAAGTCATGGCCCGAAGTACGGAGATGACCTGAGCGTCCTGGCGGCGCATTCGGTCATAAACCTCAATGTTGTGAGGCCACCGAAGTTCTGGCGTTTCCTCTCCGTCGAGATCGGACCACCACTCGGTCGCGCTGGTCGCGTAGCCGACTTCCGTTACCGGCGCCGCAGTTACTGCGCTGGCTAGGTTCTTCCGTGAGCTAGCCGACTTCCACCACTTCACCATGGCTTGCTCCTTTCATCAGAACCCGATTAGGGCGACGTTGTCTTCCACGTGGGTCGTTTCCTCGGCCTTGATGGCCGCGGGCGGGGGTGGCGGGGGTGGCGGGGCAACCTCGCGGCGCCCCATGAGCCACTTGACCGCTGTAAAGGCCATCAACGGGGCAACCTCAGCTGGTGATGCCCGATGGTCCGGGATGGACGCGCCACCGCTGAACACCTTTACAACAGCAGTTGCCGCAGCCGTGTCCAGCACAGGTTGGGGGTTGTGGAAAACGGTTACGTCTCGGACGGAGTCAAAGACATCGGCCCAGCCGTTGGTTAGGTCGCTACCTGACCACTCGATAACGGGAATCGTGAACTCAATGTCAGCGTCCAGGCTCTCCATGAGTGGCGAGATCGGCGCACCCTTGGACTGGCCGGCCACGGCCTTGATTCGTCCGCGTCGTTTCTCGTCCATCAGATAGCCCTTGACCCAGTCGGAGCCATGGCGCGCCGCCACAATCTCGACTTGGGCTTTCCCATCGGCCCTAAACCCTCCGAAAGCTACATAGGTCATGGACCGGTCATGGGACTGGTCAACGCCAGCCCAGACTTCCGAGCCGGGGATTATCCGGTGTTCTTCGGCGACGCCAATTGTGCCGTCTTCCAGAGTTTGGACCGGGTTCTTGCCCTTGTCCCACGCGCCAGGAGGGAACGGCCCAGTAAGAGTGCCTTCTGACCACTGGCAACCGACCTCTGTGCGGAAAACCCACTCAGGATCGGTTTTGCAGGCCGCTGCGATGGTGCGTTCGGTGAATCCGGTGTTCCAGTTCAGTGAGGGGTTGGCCTGTGCCCAGCCTTGACGGTCCCTTTTGTCGGTACCAGGGGCCATCGACCATTCCCAGAGGCCAAGAGTGTCCTCATCCTGCTCAAAATCGGCCAGTTCGTCGTCATCAAGCTCTTCATCGTCTTCCGTGAGGTCTGCGACGTCGAGCGCGGAAGGTCCGGCGGCTCCAATCTCCTCACAGATGCCGTCTGGATCTCCGAGAGCCTCGTGGGCCATCTTGCGGAGGTATCGGAGGACGATCGAGGTCAGGTCGCCGGCGTTGGAAAGCGCCAAAATCAGAGCCTCGGCCTGCGCCATGGTCGTTTTGGTGATCGCTCCCCAGGCTTCCCAGTTCTGGTGCTCGCGCAACTCATCGAGCATGATCAGGTTGCCGGTGAAACCACGTCCAGCGCGACGGTTTGCGGCTTTTACCTTGTACCGGCTGCCGGCCTTTAGCTCCAGGGCCTTCTTGCCGTTGACTTTGACGACGCGTTTAAGGAGCTTGGAGAGTTCCTCGTCCTCTTCCACGAGGTCAACAGCGCCCTGCCATACTTCTTCGGCCGTTTCGAGGTCCTGGGCGGTGCCCATGACCAGCGGCCAGCCCCAGACGATCATGAACCAGAGGGCAAGGACCTGTGACAGGGTGCTCTTGCCGTTCTGGCGGGCGATCAGAACCACTGCGGTCCTGAACCTCAGCGAGCCGTCTGGGAGCAGCTCCAGCATCCGGCAGAGCAGGACCTTCTGCCACGGGTACAGGTCGAGCCCCAAGACATCTCGCGCGAAGTCAATGACGTCATAGCCGAGCGTTGTCTCCGGAGTGAGGGCTCGAAGGGGTGGCGTGCAGATCCGAGGTTCCGCATAGCCGAATATCTTCTTCCGCTTGGCTCCGGACTGGTCCGGCTCTGCTACATGGCAAACCGAGCGGTAGTAGTCGCCCGGATCTACCGCATTGGGACCACTAACCGGAGCGGCGTGCCCTGGCGCGAGCTTGGAAGTCTGAGACATTCGCGCCCCCCGGCTTTCCTTCTTCTGCCGGTTTGGTTTCCTCAGCAGGCGGAACGGCCGTCAGCCCCGCGCCGGATGGAAGGGAAGCTGGCGTAATTTGCAGTTCAGCGCAGGCTTTGAGGTAGTTCGGCACGGTGGTGGTCATGGCCTTCTGGAGCGCTTCCATGCTGTCGCGCTGGGCCTCGTCGATCATCCAGGCAAGCGTCTTCACGGCTGCCACTGGACCAGCGAAGCGGGGGCCTTCAAGGTGTTTCGCGGCCGTGATGGTCAGCGCAGTGGCGTCAGCCATGTAGCCGCGTTTCCTAGCTGGCTTCACGAGCGGGGCGAAGCGGTCACCCCACGCCCGGATCTGCTCTGCGGTCGAACGTTCGACGGCGAGCGCGGGGTGAGGGATGACGCGGCCTCGGGGGTCGGTGACCACCATGCCTTCGTCCTCGATTCGGCCTCGTGCTTCGCGGAGTCGTGCCATGAGGGTGCAGAAGGTTTCCAGTGCGGAGCGGTCCACGTTTCCCACGAGGTCGTTACTGGCCACGATCTCGCGCCACACTTCCGCTACAGGTTCCGGAAGGTGGTCAGGAGGGTCGATGTGGTTCTCAGCTGAGGTCATAGTTTCAACTCCCCGAGTTTCATCGAGCCGCATTGGAGGGGCTTGGTGGTGAGCTTGCCGGTGGCGAGTGATTCGAGCGTGCGGGCTTGGACGGTAGGCCACTCGTTCGCGCTTTTCGGCCGGAGTCGTGCCACGAGGTCTGAGAGCTGCCTGCGGGACTTCCTCCAGTCGATCAGGAGGGCGACGTCCGCGACGCACATCTGTGGATAGTCGGCCAGGACGTCGCGGACGGCCGGCTCAGCCTCTTCAATGGCAGAGGGCCGGTAGTAGCCATCGCGAGCGCCGGGGCGGATTGCCCGGCGGACGGCGTTCCGTGAGGCTCCGTGGTCTCTCGCAATGCTCCTGATGGAGTTGCCCTCGTCCCGCTGTTCCCGGATCGCTGGGCGGTCGTGCACGCTACTTCTTCGTGCCCTGCCATGCCTCAGCGTGGCCAACGGTCAGAAGACGGGGCAGGTCTTTGAGCCCCAGAAGCGCCGTCAGGATGTGGGCTGTGTCGTCCACGCCGTATTCAACACCCTGGCGGGGGCCCTTATTAAGTAAGGTCCGGTAGCTGATGATCCGTGGATCACTCTTGGGCAGCCCGTAAGAGGATTTGAGGTGTTCAGCCGAGTTGTTGTCGGTGACAATAAGGACTCGCTCCACTCCCTCTGGAGCGTCCGTGAGCCACTTCAGCGCGAGGCGGGTCTTGCCCTCTTGGCGGGCTCCGATGATGACGTGCTCTGGCCCGTCAAGGATGGACGGAGCGGCCAGCGCAGCCTGCCGGGTTTTGGCGGCTTTGAGCCTGGCGCTGAAGACGGGCGAAGGGTCGATGGTCAGAGCTGATCCGATCATGCGATCCGGAGAATAAGCCAGGACGTCAGGCTTGGCAGCAGCTGCCATCTCATCAGTTACGGCAGCTGCGAACTTTTGCAGCCGCTGGTTCAGTTCGACGTCGTCAATCCTGACTCTGGCCGTGATGGAGACGTGCCCTACCGTGTGGGTCGTTTCATGAACGACGGGCAGTTCAATTTCTCCAATGTCGAGGGGTTCGCCGTCCCCGATTCGGGCCGAAAGGACGAGCGTGAGATTTCCGAGACTAGCCATGATTTGCTGCCGCCTTTCGGGTAAGATGATGGGTCCGTTTTCCCCGCCAATTCAACGATCCTGGGCTATTTCCCTCGGGGAAACTCCCGGGGGGAGAGGGAGGAGCAGGCGGGGAGTGTCCGGCGAATCGCCTTGCTGGATTTTTTCGGAGCCCAGCCTGTGTCCTTACTGCCGTTCGAAGGTAAGCAGGTACGTTTCGCCCTGCTCGAACTGCTCGCCAACGCTTTCGATGACGGTCATCCCGACGCTCAGTCCGGGCGTGTACTTCGCCCATTCCTTGTTGCGTTCGTCGTTGTAGTCAGCACAGAAGGCCAGCGCCGTCTGTCCGTTGCCTGCATCGGTCTTGCTGTACAGGGTTGCTACTGCGGTCGTCTTACCCATAGCTGTTCTCCTTGGTCTTGGGTGGGGTGGTTGGGTGCCGGGCCTTGACTGTCACCAGTCTTCAGAGGTGACGCCCATGCTGAGATCCTCACCCGTGCCAGCTGCCTTGTTGCAGTCAAGGTGCGCGGGCTTCCAGTTGCTCGGCTCCCATGTCAGCTGCGGGTACAGCTTGCGTGACTTCACATGCTGCACACTGCACGACTGCTTGTGCGGGTAGGACAGTGAGTAGTCGATGCTCTGCTTGCAGATGCAGCAGGCTGTGTTGCGTCGTCGGCCCTCGGCCTTGACCTTGGCCAGCGCTTCACCTGCTCGTCTGCCGGACCACGAGGGGATGCTGAGTCCGTTCACATCAGTCTCACCACCTTGGCTGGACATGACAAAGGCCTCGACGGTTATCCGTCGAGGCCTTCACTCAAATCTGTAGGGACAGCTATCCCCTCGGAATTACTGTACTGCATTTCTAGACAGGTGTTCGACGCCTCGCCCGCATGCGCTCTGACACCTCCAGCACATCTCCCGGGTAGTAGATCCGCGGAGCCTTGGTTGTGGTGGTGACTCGATCCAGGACGTAACGCAGCCTGCCCAGCTTCACCCAGTTCTCGAAGTCGAACTTCGTGACGATCACCTTTGTCTTCCGCTGAAGGTACTCACGTACCGCCCTCGGTGGCATCGGCTCCCCTCTGGCCTTGCGCCTCAGCTTGTCCAGCACATCGCTGACGTTGTGGACGGTGTTGCAGACGGGGCACTTTACAGTTGCATCATCCGGGTGGGCGACCAGCCGACCATCGCACGGTATCGGATCGGCATCTTCATCCTCCCCGTCGAGGGGCTCCTCACACTGGCCGTAGACGCGCTTGTCCTCTGGACCCCATACAAGATCACGTCCCTGCTGAACCCAGATGCGAGCCATGTAGAGGATCTCCCCGGCCTTCGGGTTGTCCATTGCCGTGGCGTGAGCGCGGGTCGGGAGCTGGTGCAGCCATGCCCGAAGTAACCAGGCATCCACGTTCATGGCTGGCTGGGACTTCGCATGACCACCACCGCCACCACTCGCGCCCGGACTCCTGGTCACAGCCGTCTGGTCAATGGCACCGTCGATGAACTGAAGCAGAGGGCCAACGTCGGCAAGAAGTGAGTCGAGTTCCAGGATGCAGTCAGTGCACAGATAGAGCGAGGTTTCCCGGTAGCAGTCTTCAGTCGTGCACGTTGTCATTTGTCACCTCTCAGCTCTCGCTCGATCCGGCCACTGCGGAGATCCTGTGGGCGCCAGACGGCAGCATTAGCGCCGGCTAGGTTGAGGATCTCCATGCATACCCGTTGGGCTGGGCTGACTCGTCCGGTATCGGTTTTCAGTTCACGGAAGAGGAGGCGCTTCCTTGATGAGCTGCCGAGGACCAGATCCGGGAAACCGGCCTGAGAGCGCCGGCTATCGGGGTTGTGGTACCTGAGCTGGTATCCAAGGATCTGAGCGAGTTGCAGGACAGCAGACTGGAACTCATCTTCTGATGGTGAGTTAGGCGATGAAAGCCGTTGGGTAGGCATGTTCAGTTCCGTCCTCGCTTATGGGGGCGTCTTCTCTTCTTGGTTTGGTTCTTGGGTTTGCCTTGGGTTGAGTGCAGGGCTTCCTGCCCCTCACTGCCCTTACCTGCCCAACCCGTCCCTTCCCTACCCGTCCCGACAAATCCAGATCCGGGATACCTATGTCCTGGGTCAGGATTTGGTCTGGTGTTGGATCTGGATCCCGTTGCAGCCGGGTGTGCCGTTGCTGCCGGTGGATGCTTGACCGTGGCTGTGTGGGCCGGTGACTCGTTGGACGGGCCGGAGTGAGCCGTTGCCTCGTCTTGTCCCGGAGCGGCCAGCGTGGGCTGCTCTACGGGGTTCGTGTCGTCCGTTGCCGTGGTGCTGGTGGCCGGTGCTGTACCTGGTCGGGTGTAGGTGGGTTCGATCGGGGTGCCGTGCTTGGCGATGAAAGCAGCCGTTGCTGGGCCAATGATTGGCTCTGCCGGAACTGGAATGGTCTTCCAGGTGCTCTCGGGGTCATCTTGCCGGCGTCCGTTGCATTCGCGGCAGCAGACAACGAGCGTGTCTACAGTGCCGGCCTTGCCGGGGTTGGTGTGGTCATAGGTGGCGCCGCGTCCAGACTTTGTGTCTCCCCAAGCGACTGACTTGCCACAGTATCTGCAAGCGTCGCCGTCGCGGGCTCTTACTCTCCACGTCAGCTCATTGTTCCTGGTGTCCTTCTTTCTTTGGTTGTTCCACTCGCGCTCTGCCTTGAGGATCATGTGGAAGAGGTCATTGTCCTCCACCAGCTTGAAGGCCTTACGCTTCTCGCCCTCGACGTCGATCTCGGTCTCTGTGAGGTAGCCGCAGAACTTCGCCGCCTTGATCAGCTCGTGGTATCTGCCCAAAGAGCCGGCCATGAGCTTGGCCGTGCCGACGCTGATGATGTAATCCTGCTCGTACGCTGCCGCTTGGGTGGCGCAGCGGGCCACGAAACCGAAGCACTCATTCAGAATCCGATCGTCTGCTTCTTCCATCTCCACTGCTGAGAGGACGATCGGGTGATTCGCCGCCGCGTCGCCCTGCTTCAGCCATGGCACTGGGTGGTCCTTCTTTCTCGGGTGCGTGTGTGTAGATGTGTTCCGTGGCTGCTGGCGTGGACACAAGCCGAAGCTCGAACTTGCCAGGGGCCGTTTCCTCGTGCCCTGCGACGTTGAAGGTGCATTGCTCCTCGCAGTACGGGCATTGCAGGTTGATCTGCATCATCGGGATCGACCTCCCGTCTGTAGCTTCTTGATCTGGCCTGAGAAGCCAACTCGCACCAGCACGGGCGTGCGTGGGTCAATGCCGGCCCGTTCCGCTTCCTGGATGAACTGTGACAGCTCGGCCAGAGTGGCTCCGCCCTTGGGGTCTTCTGCGTCTCGCATGATCTGAATGAGTGGTTTGGGACGGCCGCTAAATTGTTCGCTCACTGCGACTCCTCTCGTTGTGTTCCTGGTCCGGTGCATGCGCACCGTCGAATGCCATTCGAATTCTCTGGGTAGGTGTAGCCCTTGCAGGAGGGCCAGCGGTTGCCGTCCTCTCCGTGGTGATGGCCGCAACTGGAGCAAAGGCCCCTCTTCACTCGTCCTCGATGATGGGCCTGTCGCCTTCGGTGGGCTCTTCCTCACCGGATTCTCTCCTGTAGGGGTTCCAGCCGGGCTTGGCGGCCTGGTCGTGGAGCAGTTCTCCCGTGGCGGCATGAATGGGTGTCGGCGCCCCTTTGCCTTCCCGCCAACCGTGATCGAAGGCTTGCACGGCGATGAACGGGGCAGCAGCTTCAAGGGCGGCGCGGGCTTGGCATAAGTACAGTTCGCGTTCAGAGGAGTTCAAGTCGTCCCACTCTTCGAAATCGTAGGGATCATCGCGCACGTTGAAGATCCCGCGGGCCGCCGCTTCTTTTGCTTCGTCAGGAGTGGTAGCAACTCTCGACTTCACCCAACCAGCGGCGAGGATCCTCTCCACGGCTTTGGTAGTAGTCCGACCCAAGATCAGCTGGAACAACTCGTCGTGCTCGGCGCTCATTCGATCCACTCCCATGCCACATACTCGCCTTCCCAGCCGGCGCTTATCGGCCCGCTCCTGGTGATGTCTCTTGGTAAGCCGCCCTGCACCATATAGTCGCCGTCTTCGCCTTCGTAGCTAGCGGAGTCGCAGTCGAACCAGTCCTGCATCCAGCACTTTTCGTGCGCCACGTACGGGTGACCGCAGGGCCAGCTTTCGCACCCGCAGCTATCGGGGTACTGATGGCACTCGGAGGTTGAGTCTCCCTGGCACTCGAACTTCAGCGTCGGGGCTTCCCTGTGCCCATGAATGTCAGGCTCGGCTGCTACCAGGTCGACGTAGTGGACCGCGTCAGTTCTGCAGAGCTTGCAAGCCGGCCTAATGATCCCGTTCGCGGCATGCGACGCATGGAGAGCCTCCAGCACGCTGATCATTTGAGTCCTTTCCCAAGTGCAGCCTGGCCATCAATCGCCGCCGCAACTTGCTTGCGCCCCTCGGTCGTAAGCATTGGCTTGTGCCGGCATCCAACCAAGGCGCACTCGCACCCCTCCAATGACCCCTCGAGAGCCGCCCGAATGACTGCGACTGCCTCTTCGACGCCGGTAGCCCACTGATGTGATTTCGTTGGACCGTTTTCGTCCCAATCACGGGCCTGGTGCACTCGATTAGCAGCTTCGGACATCTCCGCCAATGACGCCTCAGCAGCGGCGAGCGCACCGATCAGCGTCGGGACGTCCGCCGATGACGCTTGAATGGCGAGAATCATTGATGCGTCCCAGATTGGATCTGGGTTCTTCCTGGACTTTTCCCGCTTGGCTTCGGCTTCATCGACTCGGGATTGGAAGGGTTTGAGGAATTCGCTGATCTGGTCTGTCACTGGGTGAGTTCCTTGTCTTTGAAGATGATGGCGAGCTGTTCGGGTGGTAGGTTGCGCAGCTTCCGGTCGAGGACTGGCGTTTGTGACTCGGCCGGTGGGGGCTCGTCGCCAGCCGCTGTCACTGGTCGGCTTCGTCGTAGTGGGGAAGTTCCGCGAACCGGCTGAGTACGTGTTCGATGTCCTCGGCTCGGTCGGGGTCGATCGCGCCATACCCTGGAAGGCCCCAGTCGATGCGGCCACGGGCGTACGTGGCGACCTGCGCCGCATGCCAGAACTCTGCCGCCAGCTCCACGTCTGTCAGGCGCTTACTCTGCGAGAGAGCGGCTTCCTTGATTCGCTCAACCTGCCATTCGACAGAGGCTTTGAAGCTTCCGACTGCCTGAGTGAACGGTGAGCCTCCCCTCGGGACTTCCGGCGGGAAGGCCGGCACGGGCGGGTGGATGGTGAGTTCCATGGGCCGGCTCATGCGTTTGCCGCCAGATTCCACAGGCCGAGCTGTCCGATCTCAGGGAACGGGCATGCTAGGGGCCTCGGGTTGGCGAGTTCCCAGTGGTACTGCCCGGGCCTTGCCCATTCAGAGCAGAGGCCTTCAGAGGTCCGGCATTCGGTCGAGTAGTGGCAGCCCACGACTTCCACGGTGCCGAGGACATAGCCCTGCAAGTGGAGGTTGTTCTTGACCGCTTGTGATGCCTTGGCGCGTGCTTGGCGGAACGTCTCGTTCTCGTACCCGGCTTCGTCGTCCCGCTTCGCGACGTGAATGTAGAGGGTGCCACGGTGGTTGATGGACTGCGAGCGGTTCTCGACGTCCTTGCCTGCGTGGAGGATTGACCAGGCCCATGGGTTCTTGACCGTGATGGCCTTCAGGGCGGGTGCTTCGGCGTCGATCATGAGCAATCACACTCATCGTTGCCGTTGAGGGCCTTCTGGCAGGCCTTGCAGGTGTCGAGCTTCGCCGGGCGGCTGAGCAACTGGGCCATGATGGCTGCTTCTTGTTCGTCGGTCACGGTCTACTCGCCGTCCAGAGTGCGAGGCAGGCGTACCGGCATAAGTAAATGGCGGTATGTGCTGGGCTTGTCGCCCTTGGCCACTACCGGAGATATGCAGGTCGGCTTGACCATGTTGTGGAAGGAGAAGCGCACCACCTCAGCGTTGATCGCTTTCAATGCCTCCAGGAGGAAGTGGGGGTTGTAGGCGGCCGTGTCAGCTGCGTCGATACTGGCCGTGTCGGCCAGCAGGATCGGCGTGGCTGCTTCGCTGCCACCTTCAGCGAACGTCGGCGAGAGGGTTACAGATCCCGGGCCGATCTTCAGCAGCGCAGGTTCGTGGAAATCGTTCAGCTCACGGGCAACGAGTACCTGGTCAATCAGGTCCCGTCGGTTGACCTCCAGAGTCATCCCGAAATCCAGATCGAACAACGATCTGATCTTGGGGTAATCGCCAAGCACGCCGCTAAGCGTGAACGCGCAGTCGCCCGAAGACAGGTGGACGGTCGAACGGCCCCCGTCCTTGCCGTGGAAGTCAGCCGAGACCAGGACGCTGACAGTGATCTTCTCGCCGTTGAGGTGCTTTGCCAGAGCCTTCCACGTGCTGGCACGGAGGAGGAACTTGAAGTCTTGGACTTCGCGTGACAGCTTCAGCGTCTCGGATGAGAGCCGGTAGCGGTCAGTGGCCTGCACGGTTATGGACTTGCCGTGGCTTTGTACCTCGATTGCGGTCAGGATCGGGAGTGTCTCGTCACGGCTGACAGCGATGGCTGCGCGATCCAAGGCCCCCGCCAAGTCGTCGCGACCGACCTCGAACGAGTCCAGCTCGCCATGAGCTGGCAAAACCGGGTACTCCGAAATCGGGACGTCATGCAGACGCGGGATGGTGAAACCGGCGGCGGTAACCGTGATCATGGGCCTGCCCAGCAGCGTCTTGGCAGCTACAGTCACCGGAATGTCCCGCTTACGTGCGGTCAGAACCCGGATAGTTCGGACCAGCCAGGAATGCGGAGCGAGCGCCATGGCATTGTGAAGGGTCCCGATCGCTTCGTGGTCCAGCTTGACCACAGCCGACGTTGAGTAGTCGTAGCCCGTAATTGTCGCCTTGCCTCTGTGGCACTCCAGCACGACAAAGCTGAGGATCGGCACCGGAGGGCGTGACGACACGGCCACACCAACAGCCGCGAGCTTGCGAAGCCATTCAGTGCCCGTGGCAGTGATCGTCAGATCAGCGAGCGCCCGCTCAGTGGTCGTATTGGGTTCAGTAGCGGTGATGGTCATCTTCTGGCCTCTCTTGGTTCGTGAATGGGGTGGTGCCGGCCCTCTTCTATCCGGAGAGCTGCCCATGCGGCTTGTGCCTGGTCTTTCGCGAAGTCCAACTCGTCATCCGTTTGGCGGAGGCGGCGGGACTTGGCGGTGGTGTCGAGCCCGCCCAAATCGTCAGCGCGGATCTCGGTCAGGAGGTTCTGCCGACGGATCATGAGCGCTGCTGTGATCCTGGATGCTTCGTCGTACCTGCTGCGGTAGATCCTGACCTTCCGGTCTTGCCACCGCTGGTCGATGCTTGCCCACGCCATCAGCGGCCCATCCCGTTGAGGCGAGTGCCGGCCTTGCGGTGGGTGCTGATGACGAGCTGCCCGTAGTCGAAAGCTTCCCCGGCTGTGTCATGCCACTGGTGCTCGGACGGGAGCGCGTGCATGACTCCGGGCTCGTCCCAGAGGGTGAGCTTCCACCGGCCGCTGGCTCCTGGCCGAACTCCAGCCCGTGGGTAACGGCAGTCTGGGCCGACGTCGAACGGGGCCGACGGGCGGAAACCTGACATCGCGTCCACGTGATCGAGGACGTCGCGCTTGGCTTTCCACTGGATGCCGACAGGCGCCGGGTCGTCCAGGATCTCGGGGCGGAACCCGCAGCCACAAACAGGTTCGTTCTCGGCGTTCCGCTTGAGGAAGTGGTTAGGCTTCGTCGTCATCGTCCAGATCCCATCCCTCGTCATTTTCAGCCGACGTCGCCGCAGACTCCTTTTCCTTTTCGGCCCAGTAGTCCAGTGCTTCCTGCTCGTAGGCGGTGACTTCGTACCCGAAAATGTCTCTACGGAGAGCCAGGAACTTCTGCAGCGATTCCCGACTCCACGAGCATTCGGCCTTCCACGTGGCTGGTTTGTGGAGGTCGTCCTTCATCAGGTGGAGGAAAGCGTGAAGGTATGCCAATTGCAGGAGTTTGAGCTTCTCGATTGCAGCCTCGATGGCCTGGGTTTCCTCGAGGCTTGTGACCCCGTCCAAAGCAATGGAGATGCCGAGTACGCGTGCAGCTCGGGTATGGGAGGCACCGTATCCGGAGAACATCGACTTTCGGAGGGTAAGGACAGCAGGGGCGTCCTCGGGGCGGTCGAAGTGGCCAGCAGCGTCGCGGATCTTGCGTTCCACGAACTCATTCCAGAGCGCGTCAGCTTGTTCAAGTCCTGCTGCGATGTCCTGGAGTCGCTTCTTGTCCGCGATCTCCTCATCCGTAAGCTTCTTCTTTGCGGATGACTTGACGTCGTACCACTCCAAATCGCCTTGGTAGCCGATGACAGCAACCTGCCCCTCAGCCACCCGAACGGCCGGGATCTTCTCCCGGTTATAGTCCCGGACGTACTTCGTTGAGGAATAGGCCTGCTGGGACGTGATGGTCTTAATGCCAAGGTCCTTGACGAGCTGCTCCGAGGCTGCCTGCTTGAACTTGGTTGTCCGAGCGCTGCGTAGACGATTCACCGTGTAGGTCCAGTCATTGGTGCCGGCGTTCTTCGTCAACTCCGCGGTGGCCGCTTTGTCATCAGCGAACTCATCAAAGACAAGGGACTGCTCCAACGTCATCCGCCCGGCGTCGATCGCGTTCTTCGCGGAGTCGGGCAGTTTCACCAGGGCCGAACGGGAACGGATGAACGTCTCCGAGCGGTGAATACGCTTGGCCACCTTCTTTACCGACATGCCCTCGCAGTCGAGCATCGCCTGAATGGCCTTGGCTTCGTTGATGGGCGTGATGCCTTCGCGGTGAGTGTTCTCCCGCAGCATCGTCTCCAGCTGCTTATCCAGCGAGTCCAGATCCGGGCGGATACGGCAATACAGCTCCTCAACATTGCCGAGGCGGGCCGCTGCCGTTCTTCTGTGGCCAGCGACCAGCAGGAACTTGCCAGCGTCCGGACCATCCTGGATGGGGAAAACGTGCAGGGCCTCGGTGTTGCCGTTGTCCGCGATGTCGTTAGCCAGCTCGGCCAGCTTCTGTGGATCCCCGAGATCGTCTCTCGGGTTCTGTGGGTGGTCTACGAGATCCGCGACCGGGATCATTCTGAATTCGATGGGTGTCATGGCTGTCCTTCGCAAGTGGTGGAAAGTGCTTGCTCCGCCAGGGCAAGGGTCAGCGCGGCTTGTAGCCGGCTGATGGCAGCATCGAGTTCTCCATCCTGCAACGCCGAAAGGGCGCGGGTGGTTGTACGTTCGATGCGGAGAAGGCGCAACGCAGCGTCATCACGGACTACTGGGTTGCCAAGCCACTCTTGTTCGGTGGCTGGTTCCTGCCTCTGGCGGTGGACGTTCTCCTGGTCCTTCTGAGTAAGGACCGGGACAGCGTCCGCTGTCTGGGGTAACGGGGCGGCGCCGGGGCGGGCGCCTGGAGGTCTATCTGTCATCGGCGCCCCCAATCGCCGGTCATCATCTTCTACGCCTGGGCTGAGGCCCGGACTCGAGAACGAAACCACCAGCACCGGCCAGCAAGATCAGCAGACCAGCGAGGTAAGCGCCGTTGATGTTGGGACTGGTCATCAAGACCAGTGCTGCTCCGAGGACAACGAGCGGGCCGTAAAGGAAGGCGCGGCGGCGATACAGGCCGACCCGCGCCGTCGGGCGCATCACAGCTCCAGCCCAAGCTGAATAGCCTTGCGAGCCGACTCACGGTGCTCGTGCTCCGAGAACTTGCCCCGATCAACACCGTTCACAACGATCGTGTTCGTTGAAAGATCGATCTCAATCGCCTGGGGTAGCGGCCACTTGCGACGGGCATAAGCGGTCATCTGCTGCTTGAACTCCGCAGTGCTGCGGTAGTGCAAATCGCAGGTGTCCTGAAAAGGCCGGTGTCCGATGGGATGAACCACCGCGAACGTCTTCTTCCTGGCCTTCATCTTCTGCCGCCGTCCATCCGAACGGAACGGAGGATCCTGCCGCGAAGCTCATCCGATGAAACGAGCTTCGGAGTGTTGATCGCTAGCAGGTGCGGCCCCGGCTTCGGTACGACGTTCGCGGTCGGGTCCTGCCATTCGTAATAGGTCAGGGTCTCGCTGGCATCGTCAGGGCTGGAGGCAGCTGCCGCCGGCACGTCGGGGGATTCGACGGCAGCTGCCGGATCAGAGGGCTGCCTCCCGGCAGCCTCATTGGAGGATTCAGCAACGGCACCCCGGTAGCGGGCCGTTGACACCTCCACGTCAGAAACAAAGTTGTTGGCCTTGGTCACCACATCAGCGAGCGCATCCGTGATCTGTGGGAGTGCGTGTTCGATGTTGCCCAAGCGGTCGAAGTGCTTCGCCGTTTTGAGAGCCCCGATGAGGTTCTCTGCATCCTGGATGGCGAGGGTCAGCAGCTTGTGCCGGCGGCCTTGCTCGGTCGGGATGATCTTGGACGGGTAAGAGTCGGTTTCCATCTGCCGATCGACGGCGTGGAAGTAAGAGTTTCGGGGGAGCAGGTCTGTCGCTTCCTTGCTGGTGGTCATCAGGCCACCTCAGCTACAGCGGGGGAGTGGCGGACGGACTGTCCCATGAGGCGCGCTTCGGCCAGCTTCTCCAGCTGCTCCAGTGACGGGCCTCCCGGCGTGTACGCAGCTTCCGCGATCTCGCGGGGGCTCATGTTGTTCATGCGGGCTGTCGCCTCGGCAAGGACACGGCCAGCTGCGGCGATGTGGGGACGGGCTTCCGGCGGTAGCTGCCGGAGTCTTCTGATGACCATTTGTTAGACTCATTTCTGATTCGAGAGCCAGGCTTCCTTTGCGTGAGGGCCTGGCTCTTGGGTTACCTACGGGCGGTCCAGTGAACTTCTTGGCGGAATGGCACTGGATCGCCCCCTTACTGTGAAAAAACGGGGGCTTTCTTATGGGTGTTGCTGCTTGGGTACGGCGCTTTTCGTACGGCCGACGCGACTTGGACTGGGCTACACGGAATCCGGAGATCGGAATCCGGAGGCCGTGGCCGGTCCACTTTCCTGATGTGGATTCGTTCGAGCGCTTTATCGGTGAACTGACGCTGTTGTCGGTCGATGAACCGGCTTACATCCATTCGGGCAATGCTGGAGAGGCCGGCGCCACTACCGCGGCCGAGTTCATGGAGCGGGCGCCCCGGCCAGTCCTGTCCTTCTCCGTGGGCGTTCCGGGCAAGGGAAGCTACTACTTCAACCACGAAGGTCGTCCCTACGTCACGCTTACCCCGCCCCAGAACATCCACATGGGTGGCGTGGGCGAGCTGGCACGCATCTTGGACAAGCACTCCCAGCCTGTCAACCGATTCCGTCGATGGATGCCCCGACGCGTGCCCGTCATCATCGACAAGTCCGCCACTGAGAGACGCGATCACACTTTCAAAGTGAACTCGGAGATCGTTCGCGTTCTCGTCGGCATCCTGGCTGGCGTCTTCGGGGCCTGGCTGTCGCTTCAACTGGGAATCGTCAAGCACTAGTACCACCCCATACCCTTCGACAGCGCGAAAAAGCCGGCTGCTCCGATTGCCGGGCATCCGACAGCAACGAACAGCTCCCAGGACGCCCGGGCAACCTTCGACGCAAGCGACGAACGCTGCTTGCGAGACGCGTTTTCCACTCGGCTCATTTCGCTTCCTGTTCGGTGGTGACCGGCGCAGCAGCAGCGGGGGAAGATGCTGCTGCGCCGGAGTCTTTGGGTTCAGCGGCGAGCGCCGCTTTCGCCTGTTGGAGCAACTCGATCAAGAGGTCCAGGTCCGCGACCTCGAACTGAATGACTTCATGGTCATATCCGGACTGAACGGCAATGAGTGACGCTGGCTCTTCGTTCCAGGCGATCACTTGCACTCGATGGCGCTGGGTATAACTGCCATGGCCCAGAAGGTGATCAGGCCGGATCACTACGGCTTCCACGGAGTGAACCGTTCTGTAGCCGCTCATGCGTGCATCCTCTTCTTCCGGTCGGCAGAGATTGAATGTGTTGAATCTGCAACTGGAGGCAAAATATCATGCTCCTCAGCCTCGAAGAGCTCCTGCCAGGGGACTCCGAGCCATGCGGCGATGCCGATGGCGACTCCCTCCGTGCATGTCTTCATGCCTCCGGTTTCCAGCAAGTGGATCGTCTGCTGTGAGCGTCGGATGAGCGTTGCCAGTTGCTGCTGTGAGAAGCGCTGCTGCTTTCGCCACCGACGGAGCGCGGCCGGGTCTTTGACCTTCATCCACGTATCCCTTCGATTGAGCGACGGACGCCGCCGAGTTGCTTGCATAGTCATTCTGACCTCCACTTGTGAGTTTTACAAGTTCAATATCTCTAATCTTTGGCTACTTGTCAAACCCACAAGTGAGACAGCCCTTCTAATCTCTGCAAAGATGAACAAGTTACTTGTATTCAGATTGCAGCTCGCCCCTTACTAAACGGCGACACCATCAGGAAGAGTCATCGGTGTGAACCAACCTCAGAGCCTCAGTGAGCTAGTCGAGCTTGCGGCCCAGTATCGCGACGCCTCAGGCCTCGGCCTGTCGCAGCTGGCCGCCAAGAACGGCTACCAATTGACGGCTACTACGATCAACCAGATCCGTCAGGGCCTGTACAAGTCGAAGCCACGCGAAGGCACCCTGCGCGCCCTGGCTTGGCTGGCCGGCGTGTCAGATGAGGTTGCGTTCACAGCTGCGGGACAAACCGTCCCCGGCCCACCGTTTGCCGAGGAACTCCCACCCGGTGTCGACAACCTCTCGCCTAAGGCGCGGAAGGTAGTGCTCGACATGGTGCGAGTCCTTGTGGACTTGGAAAAGAGCGCAGATGCCAGTAACACCGATTCACAGGAACAGCCAACCGACATCCGAAATGCCCGCGAGCGCCGTAACACTCGCGCTGGACAGAAGACAGGCCCGGGCAGTGAATCAGAAACTGTCGTGCCCCTAAGCGATGATGCGATAGACCGTCTGCACAAAGAGCAGTGGGAAACGTTGGCGGCCAAAAAAGCACCAGGGGGCATTACACATGATCAGAATCCCGAGGACACCTGACTCGTACGCAAGAGAGCTAGGCGTCAGGATCCGCTTCGGCTGGGTACCGGATGGAGCATGGGGGAGCTACGACGCAGATCTCCACCTGATCACACTCCGCGTGGGACTCGGTCCTTTGCAGCTGCTATGCACTTTGATGCACGAGCTGGGGCACGCCGCCCACCGCCACCGGGGCCGCGGGCGCCGACAGGAACGTGAAGCCGACACCTGGGCAGCCGTAAGGCTCATCTCCAAGAAAGACTTCATCGACGCCTACCTAGAGCGCCAAGACGCCGTCGGCATCGCCCACCGTCTGGGAGTTCTGCCCGACGTCGTGGAGCACTACATTACGGCACTGTCTAAAGCCGAGCGTGAATCCCTGGCGGAACTCCTCCGCGCACGCCTCGCAGCCTAAACAACCCTCCCTCCTAGAGAGCCTTCCAAACGTGAATACACAACGGGCCCACCTCAGGGCTGTCCAAAACGCGCCCCAACGGGCAGTCGCCTACATCCGAGTATCCAAAGAGCGCGACGGGATGATCAGCCCCGAGCTTCAGCTGGCATCCATCGAACAGCACTGCGAACGCAGCGGTTACGAGATCGTGGAGACGATCACCGACTTGGACATGACCGGCCGGTTTTGGAAGCGCCGGCAGGTTGAGCGAGCCATTGGCATGATCGAGGCCGGAACGGCTGACGTCCTGGTGGTCTGGAAGATCAGCCGCGTATCCCGGAACCGGAAAGACTGGGCAATCGCCGTCGACCGTGTCGAAGGCATCGGCGGCCGCATGGAATCCGCCACCGAGCCGATGGACACCACCACTTCCTCGGGCAGGTTCGCCCGGGGCATGCTGGCGGAACTTGCGGCGTTCGAATCGGAACGGATGGGGGAGCAGTGGAAGGAATCGCACGCCCGGCGAGTGAAAGCCGGCATCCCAGCAAATGGTAAACCGCGCTTCGGCTACCAATACTCCAAAGAGGAGGGCTTCAGCCCTGATCCAGTCACCGGGCCAGTCCTGGCTGACCTGTACCGCCGCTACCTATCCGGCCAGTCGTTCTACTCCCTGGTGAAATGGCTGAACGATGGGCCAACACGCCCGGTCACCGGTTACGGGGTGTCCGCCGATGGCATGTGGTCCGACCGGACTTTGAGGCGCATCCTGGATCAAGGCTTCGGCGCCGGCTACATCACAGCCCACGGAGAGCGGGTGCCAGGGATCCACGAGCCAGTCATCACGCCAGAGGAATGGAACGAATACCTCGCCCGACGCGAAGCCCGACGGGTCTACCGGCGAAGCGAACGATCCAACTACCTCTTCTCAGGAATGATCCGCTGTGCCTGCGGGGCAGCAATGCATGCAGGCCTCTTCGGTGCCGGCCGATCTCCGAAGTACAAATGCGCGGACGTCGCCAGCAAAAGGAAGCACACCGGCGGCTATGTCATGACCAGCACCGTCGAAACGGATTTCCTGTCCTGGCTGGAAAGCATCGCCGCTAACGTCGACGCAGAAGCGGACCTCGCCGCCCGAGCTGAGCAGCAAGCAGCGAGCGCAGCGGACACGGCCGCCCACCTCAAGAAGCAGTTGGCAAAGTTGGGCACCCGCATGGACCAGTTGACCAACAAGATGCTCGACGGCACGATTCCCGACGACACTTACCGCCGGCTACGCGACGAGCTGGAGGCCCAGCGCAGCGACCTAGAGACCTCGATCAGAGATGCTCAGGTGGTCGCTTCGCGCCCGCCCGCTTCGCTGATCCCGGATTTACTCGAAAACTGGGCGATCCTGCCGCTCGACACGAAACGAGATCTCGTTTCACGACTCATCACACATGTTGAGGTGGCACCAGGGCGTCCGCGAGCGCAGGTCACCGTTCATCCGCGGTGGTGAGATCTGAACCTAGTCACATTAATGTCAGCGATCCTCGTGGCTGGACTACTTGCCATCGCGACGCCGGCGTTGGGCGATCTCTTCAATCAAGCAATGAGCAAGGTGGGCAAGTAGGACACGGGATGGACCATAAAAGCCTTGTAGATGACAGTTTCAATCCAGCGCGCGTTGGACCTGTGAATGAGCGCGGATCAGCGGTTGTTGACTTCGTGTTGGTTGGCGCATTGCTGACCTTGTTTTTCATGTCGATTGTTCAGCTGATGCTGGTGCTGCACGTTCGGAACACGCTTGTTGATGCTGCCTCTTCCGGAGCGAGATACGGGGCGTTGTCGGATCGAACGTCCTTGGACGCCCGTGCCCGGACTGCCGAGTTGATTGGTGCTGCGTTGAGCGGTGATTTTGCCCGCGATGTCACGTCGACAGAGATCACCGTAGATGGCATCCGAACATTGGAAGTGACAGTAAGGGCACCTCTGCCGGTGGTTGGCCTGATCGGCCCCGCCCAAACCTTGGAGATCAAGGGTCATGCAGACCTCCCGGGGTGACACGCGAAGGTCACTACTCGTCGCTTTCCGGCTGAGGCTGAGGGCGGCCTTGTGCTTACGGGCGGAGTCGGCTGGGACAGCAACAATTTACGCTCCCGGTCAGGAAGCCCAGAAAGGCAACGCCACGGTGGAATTCACGTTCCTGGCGTTGCTGCTCATGGTCCCCGTGGTCTATTTCATGGTGACTGTAAGTCAGATTCAGGGCGGATCGTTTGCTGTAGTTGGTGCTGCTGACCAGGCAGCTAAAGTCTTCGTGACGCAACGGGACCCCGTGAGCGCAAGGATTGCAGCGGAGCGCAGTGTACTTGTGGCCCTCAAGGACCACGGTCATGAATTTGAGAAGGCCAGCATCACCTTCGAGTGCGATCGTGAGAGTTGTTTGGCGGCTGGCGCAACCGTAACCGTGACTGTGCGCCTGGACGTGTCCCTACCCTTGATGCCATTCGGGGACGTGTTGCAATTGCACGCGAGCCGGCTCAGTGCTTCAGCATCACAGGTTGTAGGGCGTTACCAATGACAGTGGTGACATCGAATGGGCGCCCACAGGAGGATGGCCAGATAACGGTGCTCATTCTGGGGTTCGTGCTGTTGTCGCTCCTCCTGGCCTCAGTGGTCATGGGAGCTTCAGCGGTCTATCTGGAGCGCAAGAAGCTCCTGTCCCTGGCCGACGGAGCAGCTCTCGCGGCCGCAGATTCCTACACGGTGGGGGATATTGGGGAAAGCGGTACTCCTTCCACATCGCTGGTTGATGCAAGAGTGCTGGCCGCAACCGGCTCCTACCTCGACGCCAGCAACGCTTTTTCCCGACATGACCACCTGACTATCGCGCCGGGGACGGGAAGCGAGCCGGGGGGTACCGCGGTGGTAGCCCTCACCGCCATAGCGCATCCACCGGTGATCAGCTTTCTGCTCCCCGAAGGGATCCTTATTGAAGCGAGGTCAACGGCCCGGTCCCGCCTGACCCAGTGAGTGCATCTTCCACGGGCGGGCCGAGGACGCCATGAGGGAGGCCAACGGATAGCGTACGCTGGGAAGATCATGGCTGAAATTGATTTTCCCGCGGAAATCCGCGCACTTCGAGCAACGTACAGCTCAATCGAGAATGTCACCGATATCGATGCCCTAAAGGCTGAGATCGCTGAGCTGAGCGAGCAGGCAGGGGCTCCGGACCTTTGGGACGATCCCGCTTCTGCCCAGGTGATCACTTCCCGGTTGTCGCACCGGCAGTCCGAAGTTGAGCGCCTGTCCAAGCTCGCTTCCCGGATTGACGACCTCGAAGTACTGGTGGAACTAGGCCAGGACGAGGGCGATGAGGATTCGATGGCGGAAGCGGCCAAAGAACTTTCCTCTATCCGCAAGGCGCTGGCGGAACTCGAGATAACAACGCTTTTGTCGGGCGAGTATGACGAACGCGAAGCTGTAGTGACCATCAGGGCAGGAGCCGGCGGCGTCGATGCTGCCGACTTCGCAGAGATGCTGATGAGGATGTACCTGCGTTGGGCCGAACGCCATGGCTACCCGACCACTGTGATGGACACGTCCTATGCCGAAGAAGCCGGCCTGAAATCCGCAACCTTCGAAGTCAAGGCACCTTACGCCTTTGGCACCTTAAGTGTTGAAGCCGGAACCCACCGGCTGGTCCGCATCAGTCCTTTTGATAATCAAGGGCGGCGTCAGACATCCTTCGCAGCGGTAGAAGTCATCCCGTTGATCGAGCAAACAGACTCCATCGAGATCCCGGACAACGAAATCCGCGTGGATGTCTTCCGGTCCTCGGGCCCGGGCGGTCAGTCGGTCAATACAACCGACTCCGCAGTGAGGCTGACTCACATCCCCACGGGCATTGTGGTGTCGATGCAGAATGAGAAATCGCAGCTTCAGAACCGGGCGGCCGCCATGCGGGTGCTCCAGTCCCGATTGCTGCTGGTTAAGAAGGAACAGCAGGACGCGGAAAAGAAGGCATTGGCCGGCGACGTCAAAGCCTCCTGGGGCGACCAGATGCGTTCCTACGTCCTCAATCCCTACCAGATGGTCAAGGACCTGCGAACGGAACATGAGGTGGGCAACACCTCGGCGGTGCTTGATGGGGATATAGATGATTTCATCGACGCCGGCATTCGCTGGCGTACCGGCAACCGAAACGCAGCGGCTAACTAGCAAGCGGTAATGTGGCCGCGGCCACATGAGGGTGAGGATTCCGCGACACGCCCCTGAAAGCCGCGGAATAGCGACTGACCCGTGCGTATAGTCGAGTGGCCGGTGCTCTCACTTCCCCCATCGAAAGCCCGCGCTCCGGCTGTTGGACTGGGCGACTATGTCATGTCCGGCGGGGTTCTAAAGGGCCATGATCAGATTTGAGAATGTCACCAAGGTCTACGAGCAGAATGCCCGACCGGCGCTCGATTCTGTGAGCCTTGAGATCAACCGCGGCGAATTCACCTTCTTGGTGGGCGCTTCTGGATCAGGAAAGTCCACGTTCCTGCGGTTGATCCTGAAAGAGGACAAAGCCTCGTCCGGATCCGTTTATGTCGCTGGCCAGAATGTTGCCAACATTTCGAGTTGGCGCGTCCCGAAGCTCCGGCGCGGAATCGGCGTTGTCTTCCAGGACTTCCGATTGCTCCCTCAGAAGAACGTTTTCGCGAACGTAGCATTCGCGATGCAGGTGATCGGCAAAAGCCGCTCGATTATCAGGGAGACAGTACCTGAGGTCCTGAAGACGGTTGGCCTTGAGGGCAAGGAACGTCGCATGCCTCATGAACTTTCCGGTGGTGAGCAGCAGCGCGTGGCGATTGCCCGCGCCGTCGTAAACCGCCCTGGCATTTTGCTGGCGGACGAACCGACCGGAAACCTTGACCCCATCACTTCAATGGGAATCATGGGAGTCCTGGACAAGATCAATCAGAACGGCACCACGGTAGTGATGGCAACCCACGACGACGACATCGTCAATGAAATGCGCCGCCGCGTGGTGGAACTCAAGAACGGCAAGGTCATTCGCGACGAAGCCAAAGCTCTGTACACCTCGATGATTCCCGTGATCGGGGAATCGCGTCGGCTGCGGGACGCCAGCGGGGAAGAGCTCAACCGTGCGCAGGGGGCACAGCTGTGAGGCTTTTGTTTATCCTGGGGGAAATCGGTGGTGGCCTGCGACGGAACCTCTCCATGGTGATTTCCGTGGTCTTGGTGACTTTTGTTTCCCTGACGTTCGTTGGTGCGGCGGGAATGCTGCAGATGCAGATCAACCAGATGAAGGGCTACTGGTACGACAAAGTCCAGGTAGCAGTCTTCCTCTGCAATGACGGTTCGACGGCGGTCGGTTGCGCTTCGGGTTCCGCCACCAAAGAACAGCAGGACAACCTCCAGGCGATGCTCGAATCCCCGGCAATCAAGCCGTACATCAACGATTTCCAGTTCGAATCCCAAGCCGAGGCGTACACGCACTTCAAGGAGCAGTTCTCCAACTCTCCGATTGTGGATTCCGTATCTGAGGACCAGTTGCCGGCGTCGTTCCGAATCAACATGAAGAACCCCGAAAAATACGAAATCATCAGTGAGACGTTCTCTTCGCAACCGGGTGTTGAAACGGTCAGTGACCAACGGCAGGTGCTCGAGCGCATCTTTTCCTGGATGAACGGAGCGTCGGTTGCGGCCATTGGCGTGGCTGCGGTGATGATTTTCTGTGCGGTCCTCCTGATCACCACCACCATCCGGCTGTCGGCATTCAGTCGACGCCGGGAGACAGGAATCATGCGGCTGGTGGGTGCGTCAAAGACGGTGATTCAACTGCCGTTCATCCTGGAAGGTGTCATCGCTGCCGTTGTGGGTGCGCTTCTGGCCTCCGTCACGCTCTGGCTCATGGCCCACTTCTGGCTCAACGGCGACCTGTCCAGGCAGTTCCTCAACACCCCGTTCATCTCCTCGACGCAGGTCCTGGTGATCGCGCCGGTGCTGATTGCCCTTGGCGCCGGTCTCGCCGGCATCTCTTCCCTCTTGACTCTCCGGCGTTACCTGAAGGTCTAACCGTGAACGCCCTGACTGAAACAACGGCCATGCTGACAAGCGAAAAGGAATCCTGATGACCACGTTGGACCCGAACCCCCTGCGCCGGCGCCTCGCGTCGGGCCATGCTCGGTTTCTGGGGGCGGTTCTTGCTGTTGGCCTGGCTGTCAGTCTCCTTTCGGGCGCTCCAACAGCCCAGGCAGACAGCCTTGAGGACCAGCAAGCTGCGCTGGAAGCAGAAGCGGCGCGGGTGCAGGCTTCGCTCGAATTTGTTGACTCAAACATCGCAAAAGCTGCCGGTGACCTGGTGATCTACCAGGGCCGGCTTCCCGGCGCTCAGCAGGCTCTGCTTGAGGCGCAGGGCCGTGTGGCGAGTGCGGTCAAGGAAGTCGAGGCACTTGCTGCCAGGGTTGAGCTTGCCCAGCAGAACAAGGCCAAAATCACGGAGCAGCTGGAGAGCGATAAGCAGAAGATCACGGACACCAAAAAGCTCATCGGACAGATCGCCTCCCAGGCCTACAAATCCGGTGGAGTTCCCACCAATATCGCCCTTTTGTTCGGCTCCAGTGAATCCGGCAGCCTTACGGAGTCCATGGATTTGGCTGACCAGGCGATGCGCAGCCAAAACGCGGCGATGACCAAACTCAGCCAGCAGAACGCCACCAACGTGAACTCCCAAGCGAGGCTTGTTGCTGTCGAGGAAGAAATCCAGGACCTGAAGGCCAAAGCGGACGCCGCGCTTGAACGGGAAAAGTCGGCAAGGGACGAGGCTGCGAGCAAGAAGGCCGAAGTCGACAAGCTGATTGAAGACACTACCCGCCTCAATGGACAACTGCAGGCCGCCAAGCCGGGCATCGAAGCCAACCTTGCCCGGGTGAAGGCCGAACAGAATACGGTCGCCGCCGAAATCGTGGAGCGTGACCGGAAGCTGAGGGAAGCCTGGGAAGCGGAACAGCGCCGGATTGCCGAGGAAGCTGCTGCTGCTGCAGCTGCTGCAGCAGCAGCCCAAGGAAGGCCCGCACCTCCGGAACCGCCGTATTCTCCGCCGCCGGCTGGTTCGCCTTCAGCGTTCGGTCTTCGTCACCCCTTCGCAAGTGCCGTCCCCATCACGTCCGGATTTGGCTGGCGGGCAACACCACCTGGCACCATTGATTTCTACGGCACCGGTGGTTACATGCACACCGGCATCGACTTCGGCGCGGCATGTGGCACGCCCGTCTACGCAGCGGCGGCTGGCGAGGTCTTCAACTCGGGCTGGAACTCGGCCGACGGCGGCGGATGGCGGGTAAAACTGTCCCATGGTGTGGTGCAAGGTAACTCGCTGACCACCATTTACTACCACAACAGCAGCATTGTGGTAGCAAACGGCCAGCAGGTATCGGCGGGGCAACTCATCGCATACTCGGGCAGCACGGGTAACTCGACAGGTTGCCACGCGCACTTCGAAACCTGGCTCAACAGTGCCGCAGTGGACCCCATGACTCTCCTCTAGCGCGCGGATAGCGCGCAGAGGCTGTGCCGCGCTGGCGTACACTAGTTGAAATCCGCATCTAACAAGGAGTTCTACCGTGCCCAAGGAAAGTGGCCGTAAGGTAGTGGCCACCAATCGGAAGGCCCGGCATAACTACCATGTCCTGGACACCTATGAGGCAGGCATTGCCCTCATGGGAACAGAGGTGAAGTCCCTCCGTGAAGGCCATGCCTCCATGGTTGATGGCTTCTGCACCTTCTACAACGACGAACTGTGGATGGAGGGCATCCACATCCCTGAGTATCACCAAGGGAGCTGGACCAACCATGCTGCACGCCGGCGTCGTAAGCTCCTGCTGCACCGCGATGAATTGGACAAGATCTCGCAGAAAATTCGCGAGTCCGGCTTTACCGTTGTGCCGCTCCAGCTCTACTTCCTGGACGGCCGGGCCAAGGTGGAAATAGCCATCGCCCGCGGCAAGAAGGACTATGACAAACGCCAGACGCTCCGTGAGCAGCAGGACAAGCGTGAGTCCTTGCGTGAGTTGCGGGAACGCAACCGACGCTAGGCAGCGTGTCTCCGGGGAATGAACCGCTGGATGGATGCGTTATGATAGGTAGTCCGACGGGAGTTCAAAGACTCTCGCCGGGTTTGGTAACAAAATACGGGGATGATCGGTTTCGACGATGTTAGTCGCGACAGGTGAAGCGGGCCGAGGATGCAGAATTATCTCGTAAACGCTGTCTGCAAACCAATAAGTGCCGAATCTAAGCGCACTGACTTCGCTCTCGCTGCCTAAGCAGTAAGACAGTCCGTCAGCCCGGGGTTGCTATCGCCCCGGTTCCTGGCGTCATTTAGATAGCCACTGCTGTTTGCCTTCGTCATTGAGGTAAACGGGACTCTTAGATGACTGGGCCCGGATCAGCCACCTGTTCGCAGGATGGCTGGGGCCGAGAAAATCCGACGCGAACTGCGCCCGGAGAAGCCCTGACAAAACGACATCGGACGGGGGTTCAATTCCCCCCATCTCCACCCCGGAAAGCCCTCGGATCCTCGTGATCCGGGGGTTTTCTTTTGCCCTCCGCAAAAACTTTCACCCACGGCGTAGAGACTTCCGGACTACCCGCAGCTGCACGGCAGTTGTACAGGGTAGATGCGGCGCCGAGGGTGAGCGGTGAAGCGCGGCGAATCTTGGCAGGAGGCACGAGATGACGACGAACCAGGCATTCGAAGAACAGGCGTCAGACGATGACGGAGCCTTGGACGCCTACTCGCAGATCGTCATACGGGTTGCTGAGTCGGTGACGCCCCATGTTGCTGCAATCGAAATGACGAGTACAGACCGCCGCGGTCGGGTCCGCGGTGGAAGTGGTTCAGCTGTGGTTTTCAATGGCGACGGATACATGCTGACCAACGCCCACGTGGTGGCAGGCATTCAGTCCGGGCGGGCCGTTTTCGCGGACGGCAAGCAGACTGATGTGGAGCTGGTGGGTGCAGATCCCCTCTCGGACCTTGCCGTGGTCCGTGGCCTGAAGTCAACCCCGCCGCCGGCTTTGCTGGGTAACGCGGACACCTTGCGGGTAGGCCAACTGGTGATTGCCGTGGGGAATCCGCTCGGTTTGGCCGGTTCGGTAACTGCTGGCGTGGTGAGCGGGTTGGGGCGTTCCATCCCCGTAAGGGCGGGCGAGCATAGACGGGTGATCGAAGACGTCATTCAAACCGATGCTGCGCTCAATCCGGGGAACTCCGGCGGTGCACTGGCCGACACGAGGGGACGCATCGTGGGTATCAACACGGCCGTTGCGGGTCTTGGGCTGGGACTGGCGGTACCTATCAACACCACAACCCAACGCATCATCGCCGCACTGCTGAGGGACGGCCGCGTGCGCCGCGCCTACCTGGGCCTGGTCAGCACGCCGATTCCACTGGATGCGAGTGCGGTGGTTCGGACCGGCCAGAAAGAAGGCCTGCGGGTGGTGGAAGTTATTCCGGGCTCGCCGGCGGAGTTGTCCGGGCTCGAAGCGGGGGATGTGGTGCTACGTGCACAAAATCGTGCGGTGTCCAGTGCCGAAAGTTTGCAGAAATTGCTGTTTGCCGAGGCTATCGGCGAGCCGTTCCCGCTGACGGTGCTGCGGGAAGGCAAGGTACTGAAGCTCACTGCCGTGCCATCCGAAATGAGCCAGCTGGCCTAGTCCTCGCGAACGTCCACAACGCCGATGAATCGGCTTCCCACTCCTTCGTATTCGCTGCGGACATCACCGAGGAACAGTTCGGGAAGTTCGCTGTTCCGGTGGGTGCCACAGAAGACAAAGGAAAAGTCCGGCCACCATTTCTTGGGGCGAACAGCCTCGGTGTATCCGCAGACAGCACATGTCAGGTGGACCCAGACGGGTCGCTTGCCGGTGCGGTTGGCCCGGGACTGTACCAACCAGGCCGGAGGGTTGTCCTGGATGTCCCTGAGCTCGGCCTCGGAGAGGCGGGACGGAATGCCGTGGCGTTGGGCCATTTCCATCGAAATATCAAGGGCCAATGCGGCATCACGTCTGCTAATCACCATTCAACGATACGGGACTTCCCGGGCGTAGGCTGTGCACATGACTGACGCTGCGGTCCTGACGCCGAGTACACCTCTCCAGAAACGTGTGCTGGTGGTAGCAATTGTGGCCTCGTTCATAGCCATCCTCGATGGTTTTGTGGTGAATCTCGCACTGCCGGCCATTGGAAGGGAACTTGGTGGCGGCCTGGTTATTCAACAGTGGGTGGTGGACGCGTACCTGCTCACACTGGGGGCATTGATCCTGGTTGCCGGTTCACTATCTGACCATTTCGGCAGGGCAAGGATCCTTGAATGGGGGCTGGCCGGTTTTGCGGTGACCTCGGTGATGTGCGGGCTCGCGTGGACCGGTGAAGTGTTGGTGGTCTCCCGGGCACTGCAAGGGATCGCCGGTGCCCTCCTGGTTCCGAGCTCGCTCGCCATGATCATCTCGTCGTTCTCCGGCCCGGCGCAGTCAAAAGCCATCGGGCAGTGGTCGGGCTGGACGAGCGCTGCGGCCATTGTGGGCCCGCTGATCGGCGGCATCGCAGTGGACCTGCTCTCATGGCGGGTGATCTTCTTCATCAATGTCATCCCCGCTGTGGCCATCTGGCCAATGCTTGCACGCCTTCGGGCCTCGGACGCGGCGAGGGACAGGAGCAAACGCATCGACTACCTGGGAGCTGTTCTGGCCATGGTCGGCTTGGGCGGCCCTGTGTATGCCTTCATCGAACAGGGGAGGATGGGGTGGGGGAGCGCACAGGTGTGGGTCCCACTGGTGGTAGGCATGGTTGCGATGGTGCTGTTCCTCATTCACGAGGCCAGGACAGCTGAGCCCATGTTGCCGTTGAGGCTCTTCAGTATCCGCAATTTTGCCTGGGGTAATCTCGCCACTCTGGCCATCTATGCTGCCATCTCCTTGGGCTTCTTCGTGGTGGGCATTTACCTGCAGCAGGTAGGCGGCATGGGCGCTACGGTTGCGGGCATGGCGCTGCTTCCCGGCACAGTTATCCTCATGCTGGGTGCGTCCTACTTTGGTGGACTCGCCGGAAAGTACGGCCCCAGGTGGTTCATGACGGTGGGCCCATTACTGTGCGGTGCGGGCTTCCTGATGTCGTTGACTGTCCAGGAGCCGCTCAACTACTGGACCCAGGTGTTGCCGGGGCAGATAGTCTTTGGCCTTGGTCTGGCCACGTTGGTGGCGCCCCTCACGGCCGCCATTCTAGGCGCTGTTCCCTCGGAGGAGGCAGGGATTGGTTCGGCGGTGAACAACGCTGTCGCCCGTATTGCGGGTCTGATTTCCATCGCTTTCGCAGGGGTGATCGTTGGGCCGGCCTTCACCCGGGACGGGCTGTACAACGCTTTGCTGGTAACGGCGGGGCTGTTCCTGTTCGGGGCGCTGGCCTCCGCCGTCGGAATCCGGAATCCTGTGCGGGAAGCTGCGGCGGCCGCCGTCAGTGAACCTGACACGGCGTCCGACGACGGCGGTGCGGACGGGCAACCAAGCTGACCTGAAGCGCGCCCGGACTAATGGGGCCCGGGCTTGTCGGGATCGGGCTTATCGGGCTGGAAGGATGCAGCCTTCGTGTGTCTCCGCGCTCTGGACCCAGAGAGCCGAAGTGACCTCGTCCCCAAGGTCGAACTCGCGGCCTTGTGGACCGCTGCCGATGCGCACAACCAAGGCCCCTCCAAAGGGTTTGCGGCCCACCACTTCAACAGGCGCGTCCAAGGAAATCTCTTCAGAGGCAAGGTATCGCAGGAGGTCCGGATTCTCATCGCTGATTCGGGTGATCCGGCCGGAATGGCCCTGATCCAGCTCAATCATCCTGTAGGCGTGTGGCAACTCGACGGAACCATCGGCCGAAGGAATCGGGTCTCCGTGTGGGTCCCGGACAGGATGTCCAAGCTTGGCGGACATCCGGTCAATGAACGTATCGGACACGGCGTGTTCCAACATTTCGGCTTCGTCGTGCACCTCGTCCCAGCTGTAGCCGAGTTCATCCACCAAGTACGTCTCAATAAGCCGGTGACGGCGCACCATGGACAGCGCGAGCCGCATGCCCTCAGGGGTTAGCCTGATGGCGCTGTATGGTTGGTGATCCACCAAGCCTTGGTCCTTGAGCTTGCGGACCATCTCAGACACGGATGAGTTAGCCACCCCCAGGCGCTGGGCGAGTTGGGAGGACGTAATTGGTTTGTCCTGCCACTCCGTGTAGGAGTAGATGACCTTGACGTAGTCCTCGATCGAGGAGGAGGGCGTACTGGTCTTCACCCCCTAAGCCTACCGTGGCGTTGAACCCTGAACCTTGACTGCCCGCCAGGTTTGCGTCATGTAGGGCAACCCGATGGTTTCACCAGGGGCATGGCTGAGGTGGTCGTAGAGGTACCACTCCAGGTTGCCCATGACTTTCGCGCGGGTGGCATCGTTGGCGCGGAGATAGTAGCTGCGGGACTTGGTCAGTTCCATGATGTCCTCCGGCGTCAGGGCATCCTCCCATCGGGTCAGATGGCTTTCCAAGCCTTCAAATTCCGGACCGATGACTGGCCGGAATCCGGGCTTGTGGACATCGCCTGCATGCATGATGCGCGAGAGGCGGTGAACCCAAGGATGTGAAGTGTCCAACTGATTCCAGATCAGCCCCAAGGTCCCGTGAGGCCGCAGTATCCGGGCGATCTCCGTGCTCGCCGCGAGGGGTTCGCACCAATGCCAAGCTTGGGCAACGCTGACGACGTCGAATGCTGAGTCCGCCAGTCCAGTTGCCTCGGCCGTTCCCTCCAGCGCACTGACGTGGGGGTAGGCTTTTCGCAATTGCTCCAACATGTCCGTGGAAGGATCGACGGCGGTGACCGCCAGGCCACGTTCTACGAGGAGTGCCGTGAACTTTCCTGTGCCGGCTCCGAGGTCGGCCGCGGACCTCGCCCTTGGAGGAAGCAGCCAGTCGACGGAATCGGCGGGGTAGCCGGGTCGGACGCGGTCATAGTGTTCTCCGCCGTCCTGGAAGCTCTGACCGAGTTCATGCCGGCGGGAAGCATGCAGCCTTGGACCACGCGGCCCGGCTGGTCCGGGAGTGCGTGGCTGTCCGCTGGAGGCAGCCGGTGAACGCAGGGCCACGAAAAAGCTCCTTCACAGGGTCACTAAAAGTACCCTACGAATTTACCGCAGTGTTTCTACTCCTCAGTGTTTCTAGTCCGCGGTGTTTCTAGTCCACAGTGCAGGGGGCTGCGCCCGCAGTGCCGGGAGTGTTCGGGGCCCATCCGGGGTAGCTGCGATGATCATTTGCAGGAACCCAACGGCCTTCGTCCACCACATAGTCCCAGCCCAGTCCGTCGCGCTTGAGTCCTTCGATGCCTGCGAGCAGCCTCGTGGCGTCCTCCAGCCGGGAGCCGACGCCGAAGCTGGCGCGCAGGGATCCGGAGGGGAGTCCCAGGCGTTTGAGGAGGGGGTGGGCGCAGAACCGGCCATCACGGAGGCCAACGCCGTGCTCGGCCGCCAGGTAGGCCGCGACCAGTCCTGCGTCGAAACCTTCTACGGAGAAGTTGACCACGCCGATGGTGTCCAGGGAGTCAGCGAAGATCTTGTGGACTGTCACGCCATCGATGGCTTCCAGGCCCTTCACCAGGTACGAGCGGATGGCGGACTCGTGGGCGTGCCACGCGTCCTGGTCCAGCCCTGCGAGGACTTGGGTGGCGCGAGCAAGTGTCGCCGCGCCCAGCACGTTGGGGGAGCCGCCCTCGTGGCGCGCCGGGCCCGTGGCCCAGCTGACTGAGTCCAGGCGCGCTTCACGTACCGCGCCGCCTCCGGCAAGGTGCGGTATGCCGGCGTCGAGCCAGTCCGGGCGACCCACCACGACGCCCGCGCCGAAGGGGGCATAGAGCTTGTGTCCCGAGAAGACGATGTAGTCGACGTCCGTCTCGGTGATGTTGATCCGGCGGTGCGGTGCGAGCTGCGCAGCGTCCACCACGATCCGTGCGCCGTATTCGTGGGCAAGCGAAGCAAGACGGGCGATGGGCAGAATCTCCCCCGTCACGTTCGAGGCGCCGGTAACAGCCAGCAGGCTAACCCCGCCTTGGGCAAGTTCGGCCTCGAGCTTTTCCACCGTTTCGGCCAGGGTTGGTGCGGCGACGACGCTGCGGTGGGGGACTCCTTGCCACGGAAGCAAGTTGGCGTGGTGCTCGATGTCCAAGTACAGGACCTGGCCGGCGAATTCGCCGTCCACCTGCGGGAGGCATCCGGCCAGGAGGTTCAAGGAGTCCGTGGTGTTCCGTGTGAAGATCACTGAGTCATCAGCCCGCCCGCCGACGAAATCACGGACGATGTTCCGCGAGTTCTCGTACACCGACGTGCTGATTTGGGAGGCATACCCGGCACCACGGTGAACGCTGGCGTAGTAGGGCAGGACCTCGTTGAGGTAGGCCGAAACTATGGTCAAGGCGGGAGCCGAGGCGCCGTAGTCCAAGTTTGCGTAGCGCACGTGGCCACCCTGAATCAGCGGAGCCTGCAGCTCAGCGCCAGTGACCGCGGCAAGCGGACGCGCAGCGGTGGTCGTCTCTGCTGCGGATTCTTCAACAAAGGACGGAATGGTGTTGGGGTTGAACGTGACAGTGCTCATGGAACCTCACTCAAGAGGGACCCCCATAGGGAGATCCGCGCTTGCCGCATCCGTTCCGGACCGGCCGGGTCGTCACCCGGGGCACCCCACCGCGAATGGAGGGTTGCCGGCCAGCAAACCGGGGTTTAGCGCTGGCACTCGTGACCTGTAAAAAAGGCTAAGGCACGTCCGGGGACGCTTCCAAAGCCGCTGCCTTTTGTTAAGCCCTTTGTTACGTCGAATGCGAAATCCCTTCTTCGCCGAATAAAAAACGGCGGAGACCACCAAAAGGGGTCATCCGCCGTTGAATATTCCGCCCTCCGCTTGGCTGGCGAGGCATGGACATCTCAGAGAAGGTCGTCCAGTCCGGGATTTAGCCGCTTGAGGACCTCGGAGTGCAGGATCGAGTTGGTGGCCAGGGCGTTACCGCCAAACGGACCATCTTCTCCTTCCAAGGAAGTAAAACGGCCGCCTGCCTCGGTGACGATCGGGACGAGTGCTGCCATATCGTACAGGTTCAGTTCAGGCTCGCAGGCGATATCCACTGCACCCTCGGCTACGAGGCAATACGACCAGAAATCACCATAGGCGCGGGTCCGCCAGATGTCTTCCGTCAGCCCCAGAAATTCATCCAGGTTGCCGCGTTCCTTCCACCCCGAAAGGCTGGAATATGACATGGAGGCGTCGGCCAGGCGGGAAACGTTGGACACCTTGAGCCGCGTTGCCGAGGCCAGGGAGCGGCCCATGTAGGCGCCCATGTCCTTGGCTGCCCACCATCGCTTGCCCAGCGCAGGCGCACTCACTACGCCCACCACAGGTTCCCCTTCATCCACGAGGGCGATCAACGTTGCCCATACCGGGACGCCGCGGACAAAGTTCTTGGTTCCGTCGATGGGGTCGATGATCCAGCGACGTGAACCGTGACCGCTGCTGCCGAACTCCTCGCCGAGGACCGCGTCCCGCGGACGTGAGCGGGAAAGTTGACCGCGGATTGCTTCCTCAGCGGCCTTGTCAGCGTCAGTGACAGGTGTGAGGTCGGGCTTGGTTTCGATCTGCAGGTCCAGTGCCTTGAAGCGATCCATGGTCTGGGCATCGACTGAATCGGCGAGGACGTGGGCCAGGCGCAGGTCATCATTGTAGGTGGAAACGGGATGGGTCATGCCACCAAACTATCCTGAATCATTCGCTGTATTGGGGACGTGAAGCAGACAACGAATCAGTTGACGGTGCCCAGTTCCTTGGTCTCTTTCGCTTCAAGCCTTGGGTCTGCACCCAGCAAGCGGCGCAAGGACGCCAGCCGGGCCACTCCTGATGGCCCTGCGTGGCCATCGTTCACCCATGCATCCAGCCCGCAATTGGTAGCTGTGGCTCCGTGCTTGCAACCACGGTCGCAGGTCTCCGTGCCAGGCTCGAGGTCCGGGAACGAATGGAGAATCCGGTCCGGATCCACATGCGCCAAGCCGAAGGAGCGTATGCCGGGAGTATCGATGATCCAACTGCCGGACGGTGCATCGTCGAGCTTCAACGCCAAAGCCGAGGATGATGTGTGCCTGCCCCGGCCCGTCACCGCGTTGACGCCCCCAGTGGCGCGCTCTGCGCCTGTGAGCGCGTTGACCATGGTGGATTTACCCACTCCGGAGTGACCGAGCATGACGGTGACTTTTCCACCCAGGTGCGAGCGGAGTTGGGATACGGCGTCCTTGTCCAGCCGGGCTGATAGTCCGTCATCGGAACGGGCATCGATGCCTCCGGCCTCGGAGTCAGCGGTGCGGCTGATGATCACGGGAAAGTCCAGGCTGAGGTAATTGGCCAGGAGTTCCGCCGGGTCCTTTACATCCGCCTTGGTGATGAGCAGCAACGGCTCGATGCCGGCGTCGTACGCTGCCACCAAGGCGCGATCAATGAAGCCGGTGCGTGGCTCCGGGTTGGCCGCGGCAACAACCACCACGAGCTGATCGGCGTTGGCTACGACCACCCGTTCAATGGGGTCCGTATCGTCGGCACTGCGGCGAAGGAGGGTCTTGCGCTCTTCCACCCGGACCAGGCGTGCCAAGGTATCGGGAGACCCTGAGACGTCACCCACCAATGCGACGAAGTCGCCGGGGACAACGGGGTTGCGCCGCAGTTCGCGGGCGCGGGCTGCGATCACGATGCGTTCGTGGGCGGAATCTTCGCCGACAATAGCCCTGTACCGTCCGCGGTCAACAGTGATGATCCTGCCTATGACGGCGTCATCGTGGCTGGGGCGATCCTTCGTGCGGGGCCTGGATCCTTTTTTGCTGGGGCGGATTCGGACGTCGGATTCGTCCCAGGAGCGTGCGTCACGGCCCATGGTTAGTTGCTGGCCTCATCAAGATCGGCGCTGGCATCAGTTGGCTGCAGCATTGCTTCCCACATCTCTGGAAAATCCGGCATGGTCTTCGACGTCGTGGCGATGTCCTCAACCTGTACGCCTTCGACGGCGAGCCCCAGGATGGCGCCGGCGGTGGCCATGCGGTGGTCTGCGTAGCTGTGGACCACGCCGCTGTGAAGGGCTGCCGGGCGGATCACCAAGCCATCGGCGGTCTCTTCCGCGTCGCCCCCGAGGCCGTTGATTTCGGCAACCAGCGCGGCGAGCCGGTCAGTTTCGTGGCCGCGGAGGTGGGCAATACCGGTTAGCCGGGAGGGGCCGCTGGCCAATGCGCATAGCGCGGCAACAGTGGGTGCCAATTCGCTTGTTTCGTCGAAGTCAGCCCCCTTGATTTCTGCCCCACCGGTCACCGTCAGTGTTCCGTCCTGGAAGGTTACTTCTGCTCCCATGGTGGTCAGGATGGTTCGCCACTGGTCGCCCACTTGGGTGGTGCCGGCCGGCCAATTGGGGATGCGGACGGTGCCACGTGTGGCCAGCGCAGCGGCGAGGAAAGGCCCCGCATTTGAGAGGTCCTGTTCGATCCGCTGGTCAAAAGCGCGGATGGGTCCCGGAGAGACCCGCCAGTGGTTGGGCACGGAATCGTCCACGACGACGCCGACGCTGCGGAGGACCTCCACGGTCATGGCGATGTGGTCCAAGCTGGGCACGGGCTTGCCCACATGTTCCAGATGCAAGCCCTCGACGAAGCGGGCACCCACCAGCAGCAACGCGGAAACGAACTGCGATGAAGCGCTGGCGTCGATCATCAGGTGGCCGCCCCGGACCTGGCCGGTACTCTCTACAGCGAAGGGAAGGGACGACGGCGTCCTGCCGCCGTCTGCTGCCACTGGAACGCCGAGGGCGATCAACGCTTCGATGATGGTTCCCATGGGCCTGTTGCGGGCGTGGGGATCGCCGTCGAAGACGGTGACGCCCCTTCGCAATGCAGCCAACGGGGGGACGAACCGCATGACAGTTCCGGCCAGCCCGCAGTCAATTGCTGTTTCAGCCGGTGATGCCACGGGATCCATGGGCGTAATTTCCAGGTCCGGTCCGAAGGAACCGTCGCCAGGTACCTCGGTGACGTTTGCCCCCAATTGTCGGAGGGCCTGGATCATGAGCGCAGAGTCGCGGGAATGAAGGGGAGCCCGCAGCCGTGAGGGACCATCCGCCAAAGCCGCCAGTACCAGGAACCGGTTGGTCAGTGACTTTGAACCAGGGACCGTCACCGTCGCGTCCACGGGCCCCTTGGCATAAGGGGCAGGCCAGAGTGGCAGCATGGTGGCGGCTTTGGTTGATTCGGTGTTTGCGGCGGTGGTACCGGTCATGCTTCCTTATGCTCCAACTGCGTTGTCAACGGCCTTGCGAACTGCTTTGTCTGCGCGCTTGATCTGCTTGCCCGTCACCTTTTTTGCATCGGCAGCCAGGTGTTCGGCCCGCCAGGCAATGCTGGGCCGGCCCGCAGTATCAACAGAGGCAAGGAGCACACCTCCCGTAAGGGAAATGTTCTTCAGCAACTGGGCCTTGCGGGCACTTCGGCCTTCCTTTGTGCTGATATCGGCGGACCGCCACTCCACGTAGGAGTTCAAGGCCGAGGTCACAGCCAAAACTGTGGCGGCAAAACGGGAGAGCTTGCCGAGTCCGAGCAAGGCTCCGGCGCCCAGCTGCGCCCCGCCGATGACGCGCGCCAGGGTCTTTTCATCGGCTTTGAAGGGCAGGGATTCCGAAGCCCGGCGAAGGACCGGCGAGAGTTGCTTCGCAGTGTCGTCCGCGTTCCTGAGCTTATCCAGCCCTGCGACGACGAAGCTGGACGCGAGCATGGGACGTGCGAGAAAACGGATAACAGACATGTCTTGCCTCCTGGATGGCTTGCCACATTAGTTCGATAAGTGTTGTGTTCAAGGGGTGCAGTCTGCTCTAGTCTTGCACTTTTGCGGAATATTTACCCAGCAGCAGCCGTTGTGAACTTCAGGTGCGGTGAAGACCGGACTGCGGCATTGTGTTTGCCGCCTGTTGAACGGAGTTGGTTTTTTGACTTTGGTTAGGGACCGGGTTGTTCTGCCGGAGCCTGTGTATGGGATGCAGCCGGAATCCCGGCAGCTGACAGTAGACTTGGCAACGATGAGCACCACTGAACCGGCCGCAGCGGCCATGTACCAGGCAACCGGCGCGGATGACGCGGCGGCTGTAACCGACGTCGATCCTGCTACGGAAACTCCAGAACAGCGGCGGGCGCGCTTTGAGCGCGACGCCATGCAGTATGTAGACCAGCTGTACTCGGCAGCCATGCGGATGGCACGCAACCCATCCGATGCTGAAGATCTGGTTCAAGAGGCTTACACCAAGGCGTTTTCTGCTTTTCACCAGTACAAGCCGGGGACCAACCTCAAAGCCTGGTTGTATCGCATCCTGACCAACACGTACATCAACCTTTATCGGAAGCGGCAGCGTGAGCCGCTGCAGTCCAACTCGGACACGATCGAGGATTGGCAGTTGGCCAAGGCAGAGTCGCATACTTCGGCTGGTTTAAGGTCCGCGGAGACTGAGGCTCTTGACCACCTCCCTGATTCCGACGTGAAGAACGCATTGCAGTCGATCCCTGAGGAGTTCCGGCTGGCCGTCTACTTCGCGGATGTTGAGGGGTATGCGTACAAACAAATTTCAGAAATCATGAACACCCCGATCGGCACGGTCATGTCACGGTTGCACCGCGGCAGGAAGATGCTGCGGGACATGCTGGCGGATTACGCCGCCGAACGGGGCTTCAGGGCCCAGACCGATGATCAGGCCGCGGCCGGAAGTAACAATCAGGAGAAAGAGAAATGAGCGACTGCCAGGGATTGGGCGATTGCGACGATACGCGAATGCAGCGGATCTACGAGTACCTCGACGGTGCGTTGACCCGCGAGGACTTGACTGAGATCAAGCAGCACTTGGACTCCTGCGAGGAATGTGCCGAGCAGTATGACCTTGAGTGCCTCATTCGCACCATGGTCAAGCGGTCATGCACTGAGTCCGCCCCGGAGAACCTGAAAACCTCCATCCTTGACAGGATTCACTCCATCAAGCCTGTGGACGCCTGATTCGGCCCCCATTCCACTTCTGCGGGTTTAACATCGAAGGCCCCGGAAACCGCATGGTTTCCGGGGCCTTCGTTTTAAGCCTGTGACGCTAAGCCGATGGCTTAGGTGTTGGGACGCTTGCCGTGGTTCGCGCCGCCGCGCTTACGGTCACGACGCTTACGTGCACGCTTGCTCATAGCTGGCCTCCTTCAAGGATTGATACTCAATAAAGCTGCCCTCCAGTTTCGCACATCAGGGTGCTGCGCGGCGAACCGGGCGGGTGTCCGGGGTGTTTCGGTGCTGGCGGAAAGGTTACCCAAGTACCTAGTCCTGCAGCGAATTCCTGATCGAGATACGGGCTTGGTCCAAAACTGTACGAACGGTTTCCAGTGCCAGGGGAGTCAGTGGCTGTGTGGCGCCGTGCTGCCGTAACTCGACACGGATGTCGTCCCTGAAGGACTGAACCAATAGTTCGGCTTCCTTGAGGACGCGCTGGCCTTCGGGAGTGTGTCCAGCCGTCCTGCTCCGAAAACCAGCCGAGGAGGCGTTGGTGCGCGCGGCCTCCGCTGTGGCCGCGAGATCTGCCCGCAGGCAACGCATATTCGCCCGGATGTCCTCCCGAAGGTTGTCTGCGAGCCGCCTGACGGACGCCGATATGGTGTCCTCGACGTCGGCCAGCTCCTGCCGACGGCGGTCCAACTCAGCGCGCCCGGCATCCGTAATGAGGTATTTGGTGCGGCGCCCTTCGGTCTCAGTGGCAACAAGGCCTTCCTCCTCCAGCTTGCCCAAGCGCGGGTAGATGGTGCCGGCACTGGGGGAGTAAGTGCCGCCGAACCGGTCGCCCAACGCTTTGATCAGCTCGTATCCGTGCTTCGGACCTGTCTCGAGCAACGCAAGCAGGTACAGCCGCAGGGCGCCGTGTGCGAAGACAGGAGGCATCAGAGGCCCGCTTCTCCAGGGACCGGATGGCCGTTTTCGGGAGCGGGCGCCGATTCGTGCATAATGTAAGTCTTGCCGGATACCGTGTTGGTCCGCACCAGCATCAGCCTTTCGTCCGGGCCGACAATCGTGTGGACATTGCTGCCAGGCTGAGCGTACATTAGGTCGTCGATCACCACGGTTCCGCTGGCCGATTTCGCTACGATGTCCAGGCCGACGTCGTGCGGCAGCCGGATGGTCAGGTCGCCGGAGACGGAGTTGGCGCCGAGGTCGTTGGTGTAGTCCTGGAGGTCGAAGCTGAGGTCGCCGCTCACGGTACTTGCACGGACATTCTTGAACTTGCCCGAGGCGGTAACCTCGCCTGAGACGCTTTTGGCGGTCAGGACGCCGTCGTGGTTTCTGGCGATGACCTCGCCACTGACTGTGTTCACGTGCAGTTCGCCGCTGGTGTTGTCCGCCAGGACCGAACCGGACACGGTGTTAAGCCGGGTGCGGCCGCTGATGCCGGAGACCATGCCGTCACCACTCACGGTCCCTGCTTCGACGTCGACGCCGGTTGGCAGCGCGACGCCGACGATCACCGAGTTGGTACTGGTGTTGTTGACGGTCCCCATCAGGTTGCGGAACCAGCCTTGAGGTCCTTGGAGTTGGTGGCGGACTTCCAGCCTGCCGTCCACAAGCGTGACCGTCAGGGGGTCGCCCGTGATCTCGCTGATTTCGATACGGACGAAGGGCTCGTCGTGTGCCACGACGTCAAAGCGGCCTTTTACAATACCCAGTTTGAGAGAGCGGACCTCCTCTACATCTATGGTTTGCGGGCCCGTCACGGTCCATAGTTCGTCAGACATGATCCCTCCAAGTTGCGATATATCGCGTTGTTAGACAACACGATATATCGCGTTTGCCCGAGAGACAATGCCGATCGGAGATCAGGCCGCAGGCCGGTAGATTTGGTCGATAAGCGAACGCGCGATGATCACCGCGGGGTCCCGCCCGTCGGCAGCAGGTGCCAGATTGGTCCATACCACCAGCGTGACGGAGTTCACCGGGTCACTGCCCATGAAGGTATTGAAGCCCGGCAGTTCTCCCGTATGGCCGTAAAGGTTCCCGAACTTCGCAATGCCCAAGCCATACAACGCACCGTCCGGCTTATCCGGGTTGGTGGGCAGGACGCTCTCAAGCCGCCTTTGCTGGAGTTCCGACTTCAGGAGTTTTCCGTTGACGAGGCCTTCACCAAGAGTCTTCAGGTCAGCGGCTGTGGAGATCCCGGAACCGGCTGCCCAGGCCCACGACGGGTTGACATTGGTGACGTCGTTGGGGGCCAGAGTGCCAGCAGCCGCTTCTTTCTGCATGTCCTCCGGAAGTGCGGGATTGGTCATGGTCAGGACGTTGTCTCCGAAGAAGTAACCCTGGGGATGTGGTTCCGGGACACTGTTGGACGAAATGTCGGGGAAGACTGTGCCCTTAAGACCGAGCGGCTCGAAGATTCGTTCCTTGAAGAGTTGTCCGAGTGGCTTCCCGTCGACTTTTTCTGCAATGAGTCCGAGCAGGACTGTGTTGGTGTTGGAGTAATGGAAGCCCTGGCCCGGAGCGAAGTATGGTGGGTGGGCAAACGCCAGGGCGACTAGTTCTTCCGGCTTCCACGCCCTTTGCGGGTCTTTGTCCATGGCCGAATTGAGCTCAAGCGTTTCGGTGTAGTTGAACAGTCCACTCCGCATGGTCAGCATTTGCTCAACTGTGATGGCGTCCCCATTGGGAACGTCTGCGTAGTGTTTGGACACCGGATCATCCAACGACAGCTTGCCCTCCTGAACCAACTGCAGAATGACAGTGGTGGTCCAAGTCTTGGTGACCGACCCTACGCGGATATGGTCCTCCGCTGATATCACGTGTTGGGCGTCGCGGACGCCAGTGCCGTACGCAGCAGTGAGGGTTCCTTCAGGGGTAACCAACAGCATCATGGCCCCGGGGACGAGGACTTCCTTTGCCGTCCGCTCGAAGTCTGCACGCAGGGTTCCGGCGTCGAAGGGCTGCAATGCGGCCGAGGCCGTCGATGGCGAGGTCGGTGATGGCGAAGTGGGTGATGCTGGCGACGCAGGCGTAGCCGTCGACGATGTCGCTGAAGGAGCCGGTGGACCGGAACTGCAGGAAACTGTGGCTACCACCGCGGCAACAATGGCCGCTGTGAATGCTGTTTTGACAGAAACCTGCATGTTCCGCGTCATGGCTACTCCGGTTGAGCGATATTAAGCCACTGGAACCAGCCGCGGTGCAGGACAAGCCACGCAATCAATCCGTAGCCGGCCTGGCCCGGTGTTCCCCCATTGGCTGCGAGGTCCGTCCTCCACTGCTCATGATTGAGCAAGGGGGAGAAGGTGTCAACGTAATGGTGGTTTCGCCGGGTGGTGACATCGGCAAACGCTGTGTTCAGTTCAGCAAGCCGCTTGTTGCGCGTGGGATCCAGCGTGGGCGGCGGGCCCACCACAAAGACTTCCACGCTGCTGTGCGAAGCGCCATCCAGGATGTTGGCAAGATTCAAGCGGCTGCGCGCGGTGGACAGCCCAAACTCGAGATCCCGCCCCGAAAGGCCGATCACCAACCGATTCTCATGCGTATCACTGAAACGCCTGCCAGCTTCATCCTGCCAGCGGGCGGCAAGGCCCTCAGTACCTTCCATGGGGCAGGGGAGCGGGAAACTTTCCACCACGACGGAATCCTGGGGTGTGCGGGCCAGGACTCTTCCGAGCCAACCCAAGGCGCGGGGATCCCCCAGGCCCGCGAGCAGTTCATCTCCTACAGCTGCGATGCGCAGCTTCCTGTCTTCCACGGTTACCTCTTCACACTCGTTACGGTCCTTGCTCGGTTTCCGGATCACCGGCCGGTTTGGGAACCGGGTACCTGTCCCATTAAACAGAACTGCCCGGCCTAAGGCGCGCTCATCGCTCCTCAGGCCGGGCAGTTTCGCTTACTTGCGTTCGAACGCCTGCTTAATCAGGGCGTCCTGTTCAGCGGCGTGGCGCTTCATGGAACCGGCAGCAGTGGATGCGGAAGCCGGACGTGAAACGAGGCGGAGCTTTCGGTCGAGCTCCGGTGCCAGATTCAGGCCCATGAACGGCCACGGACCCTGGTTGGCGGGCTCGTCCTGTGCCCACACGATGTCAGCGTTCGGGTACTTGGCGAGCTCGGCGTCGATCTCGGCCTTGGGCAGCGGGTAAAGCTGCTCTACGCGGATAATCGCCGTGGAGGTGTCCCCGGACTTCTGGCGGTTGGACAGGAGGTCGTAGTACAAGCGTCCGGAGACCAGGATGACGCGGTCCACATTGGCGGGCTGCACTTCCGGATCGCCGATAACCGTCTTGAAGCCGCCGGTGGTGAAGTCCTCGACAGCCGAGGCGGCACCCTTGAGGCGGAGCAGCTGCTTGGGCGTGAAGATGATCAGCGGCTTCCGCGGACGGCTGTAAGCCTGGCGGCGCAACAGGTGGAAGTGAGAAGCCGCCGTGGTGGGGTTGGCCACGATCATGTTGTCCTCGGCGCACATCTGCAGGAAGCGCTCGATGCGTGCAGACGAGTGGTCCGGCCCCTGGCCTTCGTAGCCGTGCGGGAGCATGAGCACCAGCGAAGAGCGCTGGCCCCACTTTTGTTCGGCCGAGGAAATGAACTCGTCAATGATGGTTTGCGCACCGTTGACGAAGTCACCAAACTGGGCTTCCCAGAGGACCAAGGCATCAGGGCGCTCCACCGAGTAGCCGTATTCGAAGCCCATGGCTGCGTATTCGGACAACAGGGAGTCATAGATCCACAACTTGGCCTGGTCATCGGAAAGGTTGCCCAGCGGCAGCCATTCGTTGCCATTGGCGCGGTCGTGGAACACAGCATGACGTTGGACGAACGTGCCGCGGCGGGAGTCCTGGCCGGCAAGGCGAACGGGTACGCCTTCCATGATCAGCGAGCCAAAGGCTGCGATCTCGCCAAAGCCCCAGTCGATGCCGCCTTCACGGGACATCTGCTCACGCTTCTCCAGAAGCTGCTTGAGCTTGGAGTGAACGGTGAAGCCTTCCGGAATTTCCAGGTGCGCCTTGCCGATGCGGGCAAGGGTCTCTGCGGAAATTGCCGTAGACGCGGGCGAATTGGTACCGAAGTCCGACTGCTGGGCAATGGGACGCTCGATGTCCGAGACCGCCGCGGAGTCAGCCGTGATGATCGGGATCGGCGACGTCTGCGCAGCATGCGTTTCGGCGAAGACGCGCTCGAGGCGCTCCTGGTAGTCGCGGAGCAGCTGCTCCGCTTCTTCCTCGGTGATGTCCCCACGGCCGATGAGCGACTCGGTGTACAACTTGCGAACGGAGCGCTTGGCTTCGATCAGGTTGTACATGAGCGGCTGGGTCATCGAGGGGTCGTCGCCTTCGTTGTGGCCGCGACGGCGGTAGCAGACCATGTCGATGACGACGTCCTTGTGGAAACGCTGGCGGAACTCGTAGGCGAGTTGTGCAACGCGCACCACGGCCTCGGGGTCATCGCCGTTCACGTGGAACACCGGGGCTTGGATCATCTTGGCGACGTCCGTGGAGTACGTGGACGAACGCGAAGACGACGGAGCAGTAGTGAAGCCCACCTGGTTGTTGACGATCACGTGGATGGTACCGCCGGTGCGGTAACCGCGCAGCTGGGACAGGTTGAGGGTTTCAGCCACAACACCCTGGCCTGCGAAGGCGGCGTCGCCGTGGACCATGATGGGCAGAACCGGGAAGGATTCACCCTGGTCAAGGCGATCCTGCTTGGCGCGGACGATGCCTTCCAGCACGGAGTCGACTGCCTCGAGGTGGGACGGGTTGGCGGCAAGGTAAACCTTGGTCTGCTTGCCGTTGTCCGACGTGAAGGTGCCTTCGGTGCCGAGGTGGTACTTGACGTCACCGGATCCCTGGACCGAGCGGGGGTCCTGGGTGCCCTCGAATTCGCGGAAGACCTGCGCGTAGGTCTTGCCTGCAATGTTGGTCAGCACGTTAAGCCGGCCGCGGTGGGCCATGCCGATGGCAACTTCGTCCAGGCCGTCGTCGGCTGCGTCTGAAATGACGGCGTCGAGCAGCGGAATGAGCGACTCGCCACCCTCGAGGGAGAAGCGCTTCTGGCCGACGAACTTGGTCTGCAGGAAGGTCTCGAAAGCCTCAGCAGCATTGAGCTTGGAGACGATGCGCAGCTGCTCTTCGCGGCTCGGCTTGGAGTACGGGTGCTCCAACTGGTCCTGGAACCACTTGCGCTCGGCGGGCTCCTGGATGTGCATGTATTCGATGCCCGTGGTGCGGCAGTACGCGTCACGCAGAACGCCAAGGATGTCACGGAACTTGAGCTGCGGCTTGCCGCCGAAACCGCCCGTGGGCCATTCGCGGTCCAGGTCCCAGAGGGTCAGGCCATAGGTCAGGACGTCGAGGTCCGGGTGTTTGCGCTGCACGTACTCCAGGGGATCGGTGTCAGCCATCAGGTGGCCGCGCACACGGTAGGAGTGGATCAGCTGCTGGATGCGGGCAACCTTATTGATCTCGTCAGCGGGGTCAACCTGGAGATCAGGGCTCCAACGCACGGGCTCGTACGGAATGCGCAGGGCTTCGAAGATTTCGTCGTAGAAGTTCTGCGCGCCGAGGAGGAGCTGGTGAACGAGCTTAAGGAACTCGCCGCTGCCCGCGCCCTGGATGACGCGGTGGTCGTAGGTGGAGGTCAGGGTGAGGATCTTGCTGATGGCGTTCTGGGCGATGATTTTCTCGCTGGCGCCCTGGAACTCGGCCGGGTAGTCAAGGGCGCCGACGCCGATGATGGCGGCCTGGCCCTTGGAAAGACGCGGCACCGAGTGGACCGTACCAATTCCACCCGGGTTGGTCAGGGAAACAGTGGTGCCTGCGTGGTCATCAGCGGTCAGTTTGCCGTTGCGGGCGCGCTTGATGAGGTCTTCGTAGGTGTGCCAGAACTCGGCGAAGTCCATGGTCTCTGCCTTCTTGATGTTTGGAACCATCAGGAGGCGGGTGCCATCGGGCTTGGGCATGTCAATGGCGATGCCGAAGTTGACGTGAGCCGGCTGCACCGCACTCGGCTTGCCATCGATTTCGTCGTAGTAGACGTTCATCGAGGGGAACTGGGAGAGCGCGCGGACAACGGCGTAACCGATGAGGTGGGTGAAGGACACCTTGCCACCGCGGGCGCGGGCAAGGTTGGAGTTGATGACCACCCGGTTATCGATGAGCAGCTTGGCAGGAACTGCCCTGACGCTCGTGGCAGTGGGAACTTCAAGGCTGGTCACCATGTTGGTGGCAATAGCCTTGGCCGGGCCGCGGAGGACGGAAACGACGTCTTCCTCAGGTGCCGTGGGAGCCTTGGTGCTCTTTGGCAGCTGTGCCGGAATGGGCTGGGCCGTGGTGCCGGCGGCGGGCTTCTTTGCTCCGTCCCGGGCAACCGTGGCGGGTGCCTTTTTCGCCGGGGCGGGTGCCGCCGGTGCAGCCTCCGGGGCGGCTGCGGGAGCGGCCGGCGCCGGTGCCGGTGCCGCTGCAGCCGGAGCTACCACGGGAAGTACTTGGGTAGGGGGATTGGCAGCCGTTGCGGCTGCGGAGGATCCGTTGGAAGAAGTGCCGTCACCGGAAGCAAAGGACTCGAAGAGTGGCCACCACTTGGCGTCGACCGAATTCTTGTCCTGTTGGTACCGCTCGTACAGTTCGTCAACGAGCCACTCGTTTCCGCCAAATTCCTCTGGTAGACGGTGGCTGGGCTGCTCTGGCACTTGAAATACGCCTCTTCCATGAGTGTTGTTTTCCCGCTGGCCACAGATGCTCTCCACAACGATGGGCCAGGGTCCGGGTCCCGCGAACTCAGACCCATGTCAGTCTAGTTAGGATCGTTGGTTAACTGCCAATAGTGGTGACCTAAATCATGTTGCGGCTGACTTAATGGGCATGCGCTTCTTCTTCGAAGCGTACGTGACCTCTGAGAGGCGTCCTTGGGCGGGTGGACTGTAGACTGAAGTTCTTATGGACAGTAAATCTAGGTGCCGGCCTGGGAACTGTCGGGGGAGCCGTTCTGGCAACCCCGCACAGCGTGCCCGTCGAGCCGGCAACACCCGTTCACATGCCCATCACTCGCCGGCGCTCACCGCCGGTGGTGCCGCAGACCATGCGTCCGCGGGACCCGACCAGCCTCCGCCGGGGCGAATCCCCGCGCCAGAGGCATTACCCCCATTGCACGTGCCCACTCTTGGAGTGATGCGCTAAGTGGAATGGATTCTTCTCCTTGCCGGCTTTGCCCTGATTCTTGGCACCGGCTTCTTTGTAGCAGTTGAGTTTTCCCTTGTTGCCCTGGACCAGGCAAGCGTTCAGCGGGCGGTCGATAACGGCGACCACGCTGCCGCGCCGCTGCTCAAGTGCCTCAAGTCGCTCTCCACGCAGCTCTCCAGTTGCCAGCTTGGCATCACGCTGACAACTCTGTTGACAGGTTTCGTGATGGAGCCCTCTGTGGGGCAGTTGCTCGTTGGTCCCCTCGGCTTGCTTGGCCTCGCTCCAGAGGTAGCGCATTCGGTCGCGCTGATTGTTGCCATGGCGTTTGCCACGCTGCTGTCGATGCTTCTGGGTGAGCTGGTCCCCAAGAATATGGCCATTGCCCTCGCTTTCCCTTTGGGTAAACGCCTCGCGCGGCCCCAGCTGATGTTTACAGCCGTTTTCAAGCCCGCCATCGTGGTGCTCAATGGTTTCTCCAACAAGGTGCTGAACCTGTTCGGCCTCGAAGCAAAGGAAGAGATCTCGGGGGCAAGGACCCCCGCAGAGCTTGCATCCTTGGTGCGGCGCTCGGCCGAGCTGGGGACGCTGGATGCCGGGACAGCCAATTTCGTTGCCCGCACCCTGAACTTTTCCGGGCGCACGGCAGCGGACGTCATGACTCCCCGCATTCGCATGGAAACCATCGACGCCGATCAGCCGGTGTCCGACGTTCTGGATGCCGCGCGGCGAACCGGATACTCGCGATTCCCTGTCATTGGGGATTCCACGGACGATATCCGCGGGGTGGTTCACGTCAAGAAGGCCGTAGCTGTCCCTGCGGAGCGTCGGGCGAAGCTTGAGGCGGGCGCGATCATGACTGACGTCCTGCAGGTTCCAGAGACTATTCATCTGGACGCACTCCTGTCTGAACTTCGCGAAGGCAACCTTCAGCTAGCCGTTGTGCTCGATGAGTACGGCGGAACTGCTGGAATCACCACCCTTGAAGACCTTGTGGAAGAGATCGTGGGCGAAGTATCCGACGAGCATGACAAAGTTCGGCCGGGAGTACTGCAGAGCGCATCCGGCGACTGGTATTTCCCGGGCTTGCTGAGGCCGGACGAAGTGTCCGAGCAGATCCCCAACCTTACTGTTCCTGATGAATCCGCCTACGAGACTGTGGGTGGGTACGTCATGAGCCAGTTAGGCCGCATTGCCAGGACAGGCGATATGGTGGACACCGTTGGCGGGACGCTCACCGTGACCCGGATGGATGGCCGAAGGATCGACAGGATCTGTTTCCATCACGTCGAGACGGGCGAATCATCATCCGCTGACTCCGAGAGCACGCGTCACGAAGCAGGTGCCGTATGAGCGACTGGGCAGGAATCGTCTGGCTCGTGGTGCTGCTCATCGGCAATGCCTTCTTCGTGGGTGCGGAATTCGCAGTCATGTCGGCGCGCCGCAGCCAGATTGAGCCGCTGGCCGAAGCTGGATCCAAACGAGCGCAAACAACGCTGCGCGCCATGGAAAACGTCTCGCTGATGCTCGCCTGTGCGCAGTTGGGTATCACCGTCTGCTCCCTCCTGATTCTTCAGGTTGCCGAGCCCGCAATCCACCACTTGCTGGCCGAGCCCTTGGAACTGGTTGGTGTTCCGGTTGAACTGGCAGACATCATCGCTTTTGCCATCGCGTTGCTGTTCGTCACGTTCCTCCACGTCACCTTTGGTGAGATGGTGCCTAAGAACATTTCAGTTTCCGTTGCGGACAAGGCTGCGCTGCTGTTGGCCCCACCGCTGATGTTCATTGCCAGGGTGGTGAACCCGATCATCTGGACGCTGAACTGGCTGGCCAACCACATCCTTCGGTTGATGAAGATTGAACCCAAGGACGAAGTCTCCTCTTCGTTCACCCTCGAGGAAGTGCAGTCGATCGTCCAGGAGTCCACGCGCCACGGCCTGGTGGACGACGAAACGGGCTTGCTGAGCGGCGCTTTGGAGTTCTCGGAGCATACTGCTTCACACATCATGGTTCCTTTGGACAAGCTGGTGGTGCTGAAGACCGCGTCCACTCCTGTGGATCTTGAGAAAGCAGTCAGTCGCACCGGCTTCTCGCGCTTCCCGATGGTTGACGACGACGGTGAACTCGCCGGTTACCTGCACGTCAAGGACATCCTGTCCATTCCCGACGAGGGCCGAAGGCATCCCATTGCCGAGGGACGCATCCGGTCACTGGCCAACCTTTCGCCGGATGACGAGATCGAACAAGCGATGTCTGTTATGCAACGGACGGGTTCACACTTGGCCCGCGTTGTTGGTGCGGGCGGCGAGACTCAGGGCGTCCTGTTCCTGGAAGACGTCATTGAGCAGCTGGTGGGCGAAATCCGTGATGCCACACAAGCCACCGGAATACGCCGTTACGGTGGTCAACAAGTGCAATAGCAAGAGAAAAAGTCTGGCGTCGATGGATCTCCATCGACGCCAGACCTCTCTAAACAGGAATCATTCCCATTTAGGGGTACACTGGATGCAACCCCTATTGTGTTTGATTCTCATTTTGACTAGATCCGAGGTCTCCGTGCGCCGTTTCGCCGCCCGACTTTCCCTGGCCGCTTCTGCAGGTCTTGCCGCGCTTTTGTTATCTTCCTGCGCTGGTACAGCCGGGAGTAACACGCCGTCTTCGTCTGACGCCATTGAGGTAGTGACCTCCACCAACGTTTATGGGGATGTGGTCAAGGCCATTGGTGGCGACAAGGTTGACGTAAATGCCATCATCACCAAGACCAGCCAGGATCCGCACTCCTATGAAGCTACTGCCCAGGACAAGCTGCTGATCTCCAAGGCCAAGCTGGTGGTGGAGAACGGCGGAGGGTACGACGAATTCCTTCACAAAATTGCTGACGAGACCAAGGTCGGCCACGAGAACATCATCAGTGCGGTGGAGATCTCAGGGCTTGCGCCCGAAGAAGAAGGCCACGCTGCGGAGTCCAGTAGCGCCGAGGCCCACAGTGAAGAAGAGCACGCCCACGGCGAGTTCAATGAGCACGTCTGGTACAACCTGGACGCCATGGGCAAACTTGCGGATGCTGTTGCCGTTAAGTTGGGTAGCCTCGATTCCGAATCTGCCTCGACCTTCACTGCGAACGCGGATTCTTTCAAAGCCAAACTCTCTGAACTGACCGGCAAGCTCGGTGACATCAAGGCCGGCAACGAGCATGCACCAGTGGCTGTGACTGAACCCGTTCCCCTGTACCTCCTGGAGGCGGCCGGCCTGGAAAACAAGACGCCGGAAGCTTACAGCGCCGCCATCGAGGAGGAAACAGATGTCCCTCCCGCTGTGCTGAAGGAAACCACCGACCTCGTCAGTGCCAAATCTGTTCGTCTCCTCGCGTACAACCAGCAGACGGAGGGGCCGCAGACTGAGTCCGTCAAGCGGGCGGCCGAGAATGCCGGGGTGCCGGTTGTGAACTTCACCGAAACGCTTCCTGACGGCAAGGACTACCTTCAGTGGATGGCGGATAACGTGGAATCCATTTCGGCAGCACTCAAGAAGTAGCGTTCCCGCGTATCAACCTGCAGTGAAGAGCCCCGTTGGCGTCCTAAGATATTCAGGATGGCTGCGGGGCCTTTGCCTGTCATCAGCACAGCCGCGGACACCAGCGGCACAACTATTGCGTTCCTCCCGGAGCGCATGGATCGAGGACAACTTTTGACACCGGTAGTGAGCCTCCGCGGAGCGAGCCTGCAGTTCGGCAAGAGGACACTGTGGCGGGATCTGGACCTGGACATCCATCCCGGAGAGTTCTTTGCCGTTCTTGGGCCCAATGGCAGTGGAAAAACAAGCTTCCTGAAAGTCCTTCTGGGCCTGCAGGAGCTGCATTCCGGAACGGTGTCGCTGGGCGGCCACCCCGTGGAACGCGGCAGTAAACGTATTGGGTACATACCGCAGCAAAAGTCCTTTGCAGCGGATACGCCGTTGCGGGCACGGGACTTGGTTGGACTGGGGATCGATGGCCACCGCTGGGGAATGCGATTTGCCTCCGGCAAGATCAACCAGCGGATCGACGAGTTGTTGGAGCAAGTGGGCGCGTCTGACTACGCCAAGGTGCCGGTGGGGCAGTTATCCGGTGGCGAGCAACAACGTCTCAGGGTGGCGCAGGCACTGGCCACGGAACCTCAGGTCCTCCTGTGTGATGAGCCGCTGCTTTCCCTCGACCTGCATCATCAGCAGGGCGTCAGTTCACTGATCAACAAGCAATGCCACGATCGGAACAGTGCCGTGGTCTTCGTGACCCACGAAATCAACCCTGTGATCGACTACGTGGACAGGGTCCTCTACCTTGCCGGTGGCCAGTTCCGGGTAGGAACACCTCAGGAAGTCATGACCACGGAAGTTCTTTCCGAGCTGTACGACAGTCATGTGGAGGTCATCCACACCAACGGAAGGATCGTCGTCGTCGGTCTTCCAGACGCAACCACGCACTTCCACGACGAGGCCCACGCCACCGCGGGGGAGGAGTTCTAGATGGATCTTGAGAGCATCCTGCAGACCATTTTCAACTTCGAGAACTACGGTGAGTTGCTGGTACTTGTCCAAAATTCCATCTGGGCGGGAGCTGTCCTCGGATTGTTGGGGGGACTGGTTGGCACCTTCGTGATGAAACGGGACCTTGCCTTCGCTGTTCACGGCATTTCCGAGCTGTCCTTCGCCGGCGCGGCGTTTGCCCTCCTGATTGGCTCCGACATCATTTTCGGTTCCTTGATCGGCTCGGTGGCCGCGGCAGTGCTTCTGGGTTTCATGGGAGTCCGTGCCCGGGACAAGAACTCGATCATCGGTGTGATCATGCCGTTTGGGCTGGGCTTGGGGATCCTGTTCCTCGCCCTTTATGAGGGGCGCGCGGCGAACAAGTTCGGCCTGCTGACCGGTCAGATTGTGTCCGTTGATACGGTGCAACTGCAGGTTTTGGCCGGCACCGCAGTGGTGGTGATGGCGGCACTGGTGGCGATTTGGAGACCACTGAGCTTCGCCAGCGTTGACCCGGAGATGGCTGAAGCCCGAGGTGTCCCTGTCCGCGGCCTGGCCATCGGCTTTATGGTTCTTCTGGGTGTCAGCGTAGCCCTGTCCATCCAGATTGTTGGCGCGCTGTTGGTCCTTGCCTTGCTGATCACCCCTGCAGCCGCTGCACTGCGGGTCACCACATCGCCCCGTTTGGTAGTGCTGCTGAGTGTTCTCTTCGCGATGACGGCCACTGTGGGCGGTATTCTCCTGGCCTTGGGCAGCCGCATTCCCATCAGCCCCTACGTCACCACACTGTCCTTCCTGATCTACGTGGTGTGCCGGGTCATTGGCAGGGTTCGTGCCAACAGGGGCCTTAACGGCCGGGTGTCCCGCGACCAGCCGGCAGGTGCCCTCTAGAGCTTGCCGGCTGCCTTCTTGGCCGTGCATTCGGGACACAGTCCGAAGATTTCCACTGTGTGGGCTACCTCGGTGAAGCCATGTTCAGTTGCCGTACGGGCAGCCCAGGTCTCGACGGCGGGTGCTTCCACTTCTTCTGCCTTCCCGCAGTTGCGGCACAGCAGGTGATGGTGGTGCCCGGTAACTGCACAACGACGATAAACGGCTTCGCCGTCTCCGTTCCGGAGGACATCAATGAGTCCGTCGTCAGCCAGGGACTGCAGGATGCGGTAGGCGGTGGCCAAGGACACCGAGATGCCTTTGTTCTGCAGAAGCCGGTACAGCTCCTGGGTGCTGACGAAGTCATCCAATTCATCCAGCGCGGCGCTGACGGCCAAGCGTTGCTTGGTGACGCGCTGCTCCTTGACGCCGCTGGGGGCCGGTGCTTCGTGGCCGGTCGTGGCGGGACTGGTGCCTTGTGGCATTGAAAGACTCACTTCCCTGGGGATGCTGGCAAAGCCTAATTTTACCAGTAGGGGAACCTTGGAAACTGTCAGCGGGCGGCCCTAGGCTGTCTCCATGAAGCTCACCAAGTACACCCATGCCTGTGTCCGGTTGGAGAAGGAGGGAAAGGTCCTGGTGATCGATCCCGGGACTTTCTCCGAGTCAGAGGAGGCGTTAAGCGGAGCCCACGCTGTACTTGTCACGCACGAGCACAATGACCACATTGACCGCCCGGCAGTGACGGCAGCCCTGCGGAGCAACACCACGCTGGAGGTCCATGCGCCAGCCGGGGTGGCAGCTGCGTTGAAGGAAAACGAGGATATCGCCGGTCGTGTGCATACCGTGGAACCCAACTCCGGCTTTGAAGCGGCAGGCTTCAACATCCGGACTTACGGGGGGCAACATGCCGTCATCCACGCCCAGATTCCGGTAGTGGCGAACATCGGTTACTTAGTGGATGACAACGTATTCCACCCCGGGGATTCGTTCGTGGTCCCTGACGGAATCAAGGTCCAAACCCTTCTTGTCCCCATCCATGCGCCGTGGTCCAAGGTGGGAGAGGTAGTGGACTTCGTCATCGCCGTCCGTGCTCCCAAGGCTTTCCCTGTCCATGACGGGCTGCTCAACGAACTGGGTCGGGGCATCGTCGAGGGACACGTCACACGGATCGGTGCCCGCTATGGAACCACTTTCGCACGACTGGCGCCAAAGGAGTCCGTGGAGGTCTAGCCGGTCCACACTCCTGTGTTGTGGAAGTTTTCTAGTACTGCTTCATGCGGTGCCGGCTCCAGTCCGTGCGCCGCCAGCCACCCGGCGTCATTGTAGCTTCCCGCATAGCGGTCGCCGGCGTCGCACATCAGGGAAACGACGCTGCCTTTGCGGCCCTCAGCCACCATCACGGCAACCAACTGCCAAACGCCCCACAGGTTGGTCCCGGTTGAGGGCCCTGCATGCAGGCCGGTGAGTTTCCGGAGGTGCCGCATGGCGGCAACCGATGCGGCATCGGGCACCTGGATCATGTGGTCGATGACCGCGGGCACGAAGCTGGGCTCAGACCGCGGCCTGCCGATGCCCTCAATCCTTGACGGCAGGCCAGTAGCTGCGGCAGCGTCTCCGTCCCGCCACGCAGGGTAGAAGGCCGAGTTTTCGGGATCAACAACGGCCAGACGCGTGTTGTAGCGGTTGTACCGCAAGTAACGGCCGATGGTGGCGCTGGTTCCGCCTGTGCCGGCGCCCACAACGATCCATTCCGGAACCGGATGCTCTTCCAGGGACAGCTGTTCGAAAATCGACTCCGCGATGTTGTTGTTGCCCCGCCAGTCCGTTGCCCGCTCGGCAAACGTGAATTGGTCCATGTAATAGCCACCGGACGTCCTGGCAGTCTCTTCGGCCACGGCGTAAACCTCCGAAGCGTGGTCCACCAGCAGGCATGCGCCACCGAAGTCCTCGATCAGGGCGATCTTCTCGGGGCTGGTGGTCTTTGTCATGACTGCGATGAAGGGCAGGCCGATGAGCCGGGCAAAATAAGCCTCTGATACGGCCGTGCTGCCACTGGAGGCTTCCACGATGGTGGTGCCCTCGGTGATCCAGCCGTTGACCAAGCCATACAGGAACAAGGATCGCGCCAAACGGTGCTTAAGGCTGCCGGATCTGTGGGTTGACTCGTCCTTCAGGTACAACTGGACTCCCCAGTGCTCCGGGAGTGGGACCGCGTAAAGGTGGGTGTCGGCGGAGCGGTTATTCTCGGCCTCGATCTTACGGATGGCCTCGCTGGCCCATGCCCTGTCCTGAATACACGAATTGCTCACCGGATAAGCCTAGGCTGGAATTCGGACACCGGCAGCAACGAAACCCCTGCAGGAAGACCAGCCGTCAGAACGAAGGAGACCCATGGCCACGCTGATAAGTGCGTCAGAACTGCACCAGCGACTCGAAACCGGGCAGCGGACCGTACTCCTCGATGTCCGATGGGTTCTGGGCCGTACTGACGGGCACCTTGAATATCTGGGCGCCCATCTTCCGGGCGCCGTTTACGTGGACCTCCCCACAGAGCTGGCCGATCACGCACAACCCGGGCTGGGCCGCCACCCTTTGCCAAGCCCGGACCGTTTTCAGGAGTCGGCTCGAAAGTGGGGGATTAACGACGGCGACACCGTGGTCGCTTACGACAACAGCGGCAGCATGGCCGCGGCACGTGTTTGGTGGATGCTGCGGAACGCTGGATTTGTCTCTGTGTACCTGCTCGACGGCGGCCTGGCCGCTTGGCGCGCGGCTGGTTACCCGGTGGAATCCGGTGAGGTGAGTCCCGCCGTCGGAAATGTCACTTTGGGTGAAGGCCTCATGCCGACCATTACCGAGCAGGAGGCGGCACAGTGGCACCGCAATGGTGTGTTGCTGGACGCCCGGGCAGGGGAGAGGTACAGGGGTGAGATGGAACCGATAGACCCCAGGGCCGGCCACATTCCGGGTGCGGTGAGCGCGCCGACCACTGGGAACGTCTCAGCCGACGGCACTTTCCTTCCAAGGGCAGAGCTGCGGAGGCGTTTCGAGGAGTTGGGCCTGCACCAGTCGTCCCAGGTGGCCGTTTATTGCGGGTCCGGCGTGACAGCTTCCCATGAGATCGCTGCCTTGGAGATCGCCGGATACCGTGCGGCGCTCTATCCGGGCTCATTCTCGCAGTGGTCAAACAATGCTGCGAATGATGTTGCTGTGGGCAGCACGCCGTATGTTGAGGAATCTGCTGGCCCAAGTGGCACAGGCACGGCTGCCGGGAGTAGCGTCGGAGCATGACTCCCGGACGCCCTGTACCCCCGCCCCTCGCCAAGCCCATCACCCTGGATACCAGTGAGAACCGGTCTGGAACGCTGGCTGCAGCGTACGGTGCCACTTCCCCGGACAGTGGTTTGGTGCCGCTGACCGTAGCGCGCCGAACCCCGACAACGGACGACGTCGAAATCGCGATTGAATTTTGTGGTTTGTGCCACTCGGACGTGCATGCAACGCGCGGCGAATGGCGGGTTCCTCCCTACCCGTTGGTTCCTGGCCACGAGATCGTAGGCCGTGTGACACGCGTGGGTGCCGCGGTACAGGAGTTTGCCCCCGGGGATCGTGTTGGTGTCGGTTGCATGGTGGATTCCTGCCGCGAATGCGAGAGCTGCCTTGAAGGACTGGAACAGTACTGCGAGAGGGGCAACGTCGGTACCTACGGAGCTGCGGACCCGCGTCACGGGGACCAGATTACGCAAGGCGGATACTCGACGTCGGTAGTGGTGGACAGGCGCTTCGTGCTGCGCATTCCGGAGGTCCTTGATCCGGCAGCGGCCGCTCCCTTGCTGTGTGCTGGCATCACCACGTACTCTCCGCTGCGGTATTTCGACGTGGAGGAAGGCGACTCCGTTGGTGTCGTAGGGCTGGGTGGCCTGGGCCATATGGCAGTCAAGATCGCCAAAGCCATGGGTGCGGACGTCACCGTTTTTACGACGTCGGAATCCAAATTCGAGGCCGCCCGGGAACTGGGCGCGGACCATGTGGTTCTCTCCAAGGACGCGGACGCCATGGAGGCCGCCAACCGGAGCATCGACGTCATCATCGATACCGTCGCAGCGCCGCATGATCTCAATCCGTACTTCCGGACCCTTCGCCTGGATGGAGCACTCTTCCAGTTGGGCCTCCCCGCGGACGAAATGCCTCCGGTCAGCCCTGGCCTGCTCATCCGTCGGCGACTCGCCTATGCGGGTTCGTTGATCGGCGGCATCGAGGAAACGCAGGAAATGTTGGACTTCTGCGCCGAACACGGGGTTGCGAGCGACGTCGAAATAGTGCGAGCCGGCCAACTCAATGAAGCTTACGACCGCATGGTGGCCGGGGACGTGAAGTACCGTTTCGTACTGGACATCGCAACACTTCAGGAACCATCCGAAAGGGCAGACGCATGAGCACACTGTTCACCAAGATCATCAATGGGGAGATCCCGGGCCGTTTTGTCTGGAAAGATGAGGACGTGGTCGCCTTCCTGACCATCTCGCCCATTACCCAGGGACACACCTTGGTGGTTCCGCGTGAAGAAGTGGATTCGTGGACGCAGGCCAGCCCTGAGCTGCTTGCCAAGGTCATGGACGTGGCCCAGCGCATCGGCAGGGTGCAGGAGGATTTGTTTGATGCCAAGCGCGTTGGCGTGCTGATGGAAGGTTTCGAGGTGGACCACCTGCATGTCCACGTGTGGCCTGCCTACTCCACAGCAGACTTTGAAATCCACAACGTGGACCACAACCCGGATCCCGCGGTCATGGAGGCCACGGCCGTGAAGCTCCGTGCTGCCCTTCGGGAAGCCGGCCACGGCGAGGCTGTTCCTGAGGACTAATCCTGGGTGAGGACCGAAGCCTCCAAGAGTTAACCCGGCAGCGCTTAATAAGCGCTGCCGGGTTTTTCGTGGCTGTGCTGCTGTGGGAGCGCGACAGCAGCTATACGGGTGCCAGGGCCTGGTTCAGGACCGTGCGGATGCGCTTTTCCGACACTGAGTAGGCAGTACCAAGCTCGACGGCGAAGAGGCTCACCCGCAGCTCTTCGATCATCCAGCGCACCCGGGTTAACTCGCCGCCCGCCCGGCGCCCCGGAAGGAGTGCCGACACAGCGTCGTCATAGTCGTCTTCCAGCGCCTGCACGATCGCCATGTTCAAGCTGTCCCGTTGAACGTTGCCCGGGAGCTTTTCCAACCGCTTCTCGATCGCCTGCAGATAGCGTGGCAGTTGGCTGAGCTGCGCGTAGCCCGTCTGTGCCACAAAGCCCGGGAACACCAGCTGCTCCAGCTGGCTCTTCATGTCGTTGAGGGCGCTGATCAGTGGCAGGCTGGCGTTGGACTTCAGCTGCTTCTGGATGCGCCGCGTACTGGCCAGGATGCGTTCGACGACGGCAGTCACCGTAAACACGGTGTCGATCAGTTCTGCCCTGACCACTTCGTATAACGCATCGAAGGCCTCCTTGTCCCACGGCAGATCCTGCGGAACGAGTTTGTCGATGGCTGCCAGTGCGCAGTCAGCGATGAGTGCACTCACGGATCCGTGCGGGTTTTGGCTGAAGGTCAGCTTCTCCGTATTACTGAGGTGTTCCAGCACGTAACGGTCCGGTGGCGGGATCCGCAGGGCCAGCAGCCGGATAACACCGCCACGCATGGCGGCTTCCTGTTCCGGCCGGGTCTGGAAAACCCGAAGGGCAACAGACTTGCCCTCATCGACTACGGCAGGGAAACCGGTCACGGCGTGACCTTTCACGGTGCGCGTAACCTGGCGTTCAACGGTGCCGAAGTCCCACACAGTGATGCCCTCGCGTTCGGCGATCGCCCCGCCACCGGCGGGAGCTGCCCCTGACGCCTGCGTTCCGCCGCTGGGTGTGCCCGACGGGCCGGTTCCCTTGCCGCCTTTGGCGCGTGACGTCGTCGCAGGCGTTGCTCCGAGTGATTCGGCTATGGCGCGGCGCGTGGCCGGTGCCAGCTTTTCCTGGAGTTCAGCGAGGTCCTTTCCTTCGTCGAGCACCTTGCCACTGCTGTCCACCACCTTGAAGCTAACGCGCAGGTGTGGGGGTACTGCATCCCAATTCCAGGATCCGGGAGGAATGACGTGCCCGCGGAGCCGGCGAAGGACCAGTTCCAAGGATGGCTCGAGCTCATCGGTGGCGGGATCGAAGTCCGCTTCCAGTGCCGCGGTTGCTTGCCTCGCAACATCCGGGGCAGGCACAAAGTTCTTCCGGACTTGCTTGGGCAGCGATTTGATGAGGGCAGTGACCAGCTCCACCCGCTGGCCCGGGATTTGCCATCGGAAGGGGGCGTCGTCCAGCTGGTTGAGGAACAACACCGGAACTTCGGCGGTGACGCCGTCTGACGGGTTGGGGGCCGAGCCAGGAGCCACAGGATGGAACTCGTAACTGAGGGGGAGTTCGAATCCCTTGTGCAACCAACTTTTCGGATACGCGGAGTCGTCCAGTGCCTCAGCGTCTTCGCTCATCAGCAACGATTGGTCGAAGTCCAGAAGATTGGGGTCTGACTGCCGGGCATCCTTCCACCACTTATCAAAGTGCCTCTCGGAGACCACTTCCTTACCCACGCGTGCGTCGTAGAACTCGAAGAGCGTCTGATCGTCCACCAGGATGTCGCGGCGACGCATGCGGGTTTCGAGTTCTTCGATTTCCTGCAGGAGGGCGCGGTTGCGATGGAAGAACTTGTGATGGGTCTTCCACTCACCTTCCACCAGCGCATGGCGGATGAACAGTTCACGTGAGAGCTCGGGATCGACCCGTCCGTAGTTGACGCGGCGGTTGGGAATGATCGGGACGCCGTACAGCGTCACTTTCTCATGGGCCATGACGGCGCCTTGCCGTGAAGACCAATGGGGTTCACTGTAGGACCGCTTCACCAGGTCCGGGGCTACCTGCTCGGCCCACAGGGGATCGAACTTGGCGGCCACACGTGCCCAGAGACGGCTGGTTTCCACCAGTTCCGCCGCCATGACGAACGTGGGTGACTTCTTGAACAGTGCTGAACCGGGGAAGATCGCAAAACGGCTTCCGCGGGCACCGGCATATTCCCGCTTGCGCTCATCCAGCAGGCCGATATGGCTCAACAGCCCCGAGAGCAAGCTGATGTGGACGCCCTCGTAGTTGCCTACGGGATCCGCTTCCCGTTTGTTGTCCAGCGATATGCCAAGGGGTTTGGCCATCTGCCGGAGCTGGGTGAAGAGGTCCTGCCACTCACGCACGCGCAGGTAATTGATGAATTCGTTGCGGCATAGCTTGCGGAACTGTGTAGAGGACAGCTCGCGCTGCTTTTCCTGGATGTAGTTCCACAGATTAAGGAAGCCGGTGAAGTCCGAGAGTTCGTCCCGGAATCGTGCATGCTTCTCCGCAGCTAATTGTTGCTTGTCCGTTGGCCGTTCACGGGGGTCCTGAATGGTGAGGGCAGCCGCCAGGATCATGACTTCACGGACACAGCCACGCTTTCCCGCCTCCACAATCATCCGGCCCAGCCGCGGATCCACCGGCAGCTGTGCCAATTTCTGCCCGACGGCGGTTAGTCCACTGCCGCTGCGACCGTTGCCAGCCGAGTCACCGGACTTGGGCGACGTCAAGGCGCCGAGTTCGCGCAGGAGAGTCACTCCGTCGTTGATGGCCCGGGAGTCGGGCGGTTCCACGAACGGGAAGTTCTCTACGTCTTTGGGTCCGCGGGCAACTCCCATGGCGGTCATCTGCAGGATGACGGCAGCGAGGTTGGTCCGAAGAATCTCCGGGTCAGTAAACAGCGGACGCGACTCGAAGTCCTCTTCCGAGTACAAACGGATGGCAATGCCCTCGGACACGCGCCCACAGCGGCCCGAGCGCTGGTTGGCCGAGGCCTGGGAGACTCGCTCGATGGGAAGGCGCTGGACTTTAGTCCGGTGTGAGTACCGGGAAATACGAGCGGTTCCGGTATCGATCACGTACTTGATGCCGGGCACGGTCAGCGACGTTTCGGCGACGTTGGTGGCCAGGATGATGCGCCGTTTTCCGCCGGGGTTGAAAACCCTGTGTTGCTCTTGCAGGCTCAGCCGGGCAAAAAGGGGCAGGACTTCCGTCCCGGCCAGGCGCCTGTTCGTTTGGATGCGCCCGTTGATGGCCTCAGCGGCATCCCGGATTTCCCGTTCACCGGAGAAGAAAATGAGGATGTCGCCGGGCGCTTCCTTGGCGAGCTCGTCCACGGCGTCACACACAGCGTCAAGGGGATCGCGGTCCTCTTCGAGTTCATCGTCCGAAATATCTTCGTCTTCGCCCGCAGGCTGCGACAAAGGCCTGTACCGGATCTCGACGGGATATGTTCGTCCGGAGACCTCGATGATCGGCGCCGGATCTTCTTCGGTGCCGAAGTGTTTGGCAAACCGTTGGGGATCGATGGTGGCCGAGGTGATGATGACCTTGAGGTCCGGGCGCTGGGGGAGGATGCGCTTGAGATAGCCCAGGATGAAGTCGATGTTGAGGCTGCGCTCATGGGCCTCGTCGATGATGATCGTGCTGTATTTCCGCAGAAGTTTGTCCCGCTGGATCTCAGCCAACAGGATGCCGTCGGTCATCAGCTTGATCTTGGTGGACGCACTGACCTCGCCGGTGAAGCGGACCTGGAAGCCAACTTCCTGCCCGATTTCCACGTCGAGTTCGGATGCAATGCGTTCCGCCACCGTGCGCGCTGCCAGTCGGCGTGGCTGGGTGTGCCCGATCAGGCCCTTGTCTCCGAGGCCAAGTTCAAGGCACATCTTGGGGATCTGGGTGGTCTTACCCGAACCGGTCTCGCCGGCAATGATGGTCACCTGGTTTGCGGCAATGGCCGCCATCAGATCCTCGCGGCGCTCGGATACAGGCAGCTCTGCGGGGTAGGAAATATGAAGTGTCATGGCTGCTGTCAGTCTACTGTGACTGCGGCTCCACGTCCGCCGTGTCCGTCACAGTGCCTGCCGCGGCATGCAGCCGGCTTGAGAGTTCCATGGCGTAAGCCTTGAATTCAGGGGGTTCGAGGATCTCAAAGTCCATGTCCATAGCTGCCAGATACGCCGCCGGGGCGGCCAGGTTGTCCCATCCGGACCGCAGGATCGTGGCTTTCGGGCCGTCGGCAGTCAGTGTCGCGTACTGGGAATTAACGACGGCGGATACCTCGGCCAGGGGAGCGCGGAGCCGCACCACGACGTCGAACCTGTAGGGCGAGCGGGTGATGGACTGCTGCACGTAGGCGGCGAGGTCTTCCGCAGGTAGTGGCCTTGGCGTGTACCTCTTCCGTTCCGACGGCAGCGAAGCAAGACGGTCAGCCCTGAAGGTTCGCCAATCTTCCCGGTCAACGTCCCACGCCACCAGATACCAACGGCGTCCGGTGTCCACCAACCTGTAGGGCTCCACTAGCCGGCGTGCTGATTCGCCGCCGGATGTGACGTAGTCGAAGGAGATTTGGCGCCGGTCCGATATTGCGGCGGAGACGACGGTCAGTTGCTGTGGATCAACGGTCCCCGCGTTGCTGGGGAGGGTGGTCACGGCGGCTTTCAGCATGGCGAACTTGGGACGCAGGCGGGACGGCAGGACTTGCTCCAGTTTTGCCAAGGCACGGACGGATGCCTCACCGATGCCTGCCACAGGGCCAGCGGCTACGGAATTCAAGCCCAGGGCGACAGCCAGGGCTTCGTTGTCATCCAGCAGCAGCGGCGGAAGCTGCGCGCCGGCACCAAGCTGATAACCGCCGGCTATGCCGGGAGAGGCGTGTATGGGGTATCCCAGGTTGCGCAGCTTGTCGATGTCCCGGCGCACGGTCCGCTCCGTCACGCCCATGCGGTCGGCCAGGGCTGGCCCCGTCCACTCCCGACGCACCTGCAGCAGTGACAACAGCTGGAGGAGCCGCGCAGACGTTTGGATCATGCATGTGAATCTAGCCCATGAGACATCCGCTTGGGTTCTTGGCGGGCGTTGGGCAAAGAGGGACGCCCGCCGTTCGGGGGAATCCTGCAGAATTCCTCGAACGGACGGGCGTCGTATGGATGTGGCTTGCCGGTCTTTGCAGTGGCTTGGCATCCCCCTAGTAGATGCGGGGGTTCCAATACGGGCTGCTCGGAGCGTCGAAGGCGCTCCAGGGTTCCTTGGAGTTGATGGGCGGGTTGTGCCCGCGTCCATCCTTCAACAGGGCTGAAACGGTGGCAGCAACGGCGGTGATGAGGACGATGAAGAGGATGATTCCGAAGATTTCCATGCCTCAAGCCTGCTCTTGTGGCAGCAGAAGAAACAGTGGCAGAAATGCCCCATTTAGATAATTTTCTGCCACACTTGAGATATGTTGAAATCAGTGGCGGTGATCGTGGTTCCCAACTTCTCGGTCTTTGAATTCGGTACGGCCTTCGAGGTCTTCGGCATCGACAGATCGGACCGTGGCGCCGGGGTCCCGGCCTTTGACTTCCGTGTGGTTGCCCCGGAACCGGGTGATATCCGCATGAAGTCCGGGTTATCCCTTCATGTGAACCTCGGCCTCGAAGCAGCAGCCGACGCGGATCTCGTCATCATGGCTCCGTTCGGCCGTGACCAGGAAATCCCGGAGTCTGTGCTGGACGCCTTGCGCGCTGCGCATGCAAGAGGGGCGTGGGTGATGTCCATTTGCTCCGGTGCTTACGCCCTGGCCCGGGCAGGGTTGCTGGACGGACGCCGGTGCACCACGCACTGGCACTACTCGCAGGACCTGGCCAGCCGGTACCCGAACGCGATCGTGGACGAGAACGTCCTCTACGTTCAGGACGGAACCATCATCACCAGCGCCGGCACGGCCGCGGGAATTGACGCCTGCCTCCACCTTGTCCGCGAAGAGCTAGGGGCGAACGTGGCAGCAGCAATCGCACGCGACATGGTGGTACCCCCGCATCGCGACGGCGGCCAGGCCCAGTTCATCGACAGGCCAATGCCCCGCTGTGGTTCAGCGCCTATGGAGGCGTTGCTGCGCTGGATGGTTGAACACCTCGACGAAGAGCACAGTGTGAACGAGCTGGCTGCACGGCTCCACATGTCTCCCAGGACCTTCGCCCGCCGATTCCGGGCGGAAACCGGCACGACACCCGCAGCTTGGCTGAACTCGCAACGTGTGCTGCGTGCGCAGGAACTGTTGGAAACCACTGAGTTGAACATCGACGAGATTGCCCGTGTTGCAGGTTTCGGGCACTCCGTCCTGCTGCGTCACCACTTCACCAAAGTGCTGGACACGAGTCCGCAAAGCTACAGGCGGGCATTCCGGGGGCAGTTGGCAGAAGCCATCTGAAATCGCGCCAATCCAGAAGCCTGCTGAAGTCGCTACGGGCGCAGACGCCTGCTGAAGCCGCTCGAATTTCAGCGGCGGCTTCCGAACCCGCCCCGCGACTCTGCACCTTCGGCCTTGGCGCATTCCACCAGCTCCTGCCAAGGGCCTGTTACGGCGCGGTCGGGAAGGGTTGCCCGCCGCTGCCCCGCACGGATGGAGTACATAAACCGGTCCGGCTCATTGGGTGTCCGGGACTGACTCTTGGCTTCGTCCCACGGGCAGGCCTCAACGATCGGCACCCATCGTTCCTTCTCATCGGGGGACACAGCATCTACGCTCCAGACGCGTGTCATCGCGGCGATTCCCCCACTGCGTTGGACGGTGATCTTCATGGCCGGCTGCTTCTCGTTCGACGTTCCGTTGTCAGCCAACCGGCAGGGACCGAACCAATCTGTCCGGTCCCGCCACCTGACTAAACCTTGACCTTCACAGTCTCCCACGCCTTCAGGACGGCGTCATGCTCAGCTGATCCAGTGCCGAAAAGTTCCTCAGCAGTTGCGACCGTAGTCTTGGCAAACTTTCCAAACGTGCAGGTTGCCGGCAGGGATCCACTGGTCAAGGTGCCATACCAAATCTGACCGGGCGCCTCCCAGGCATTGCCTCCGAGTTCTGTGGCAACCACGTAGAAGGCCTTATTGGGGATGCCCGAGTTGATATGCACTCCGCCGTTGTCCGCACTCGTCCGTACGTACGTATCCATGGAATCCGGTTGCGGGTCTTTACCCAAAACGTCGTCGTCATAAGCCGTCCCCGGCGCCTTCATTGAGCGCAGGGCGGCGCCTTGGACCTGATCTGTGAAGAGGCCTTCCCCGATGAGCCAACTGGCATCCCGGGCGGACTCCTGCTTCAGATACTGCTCGACGAGGACCCCGAAAACGTCTGACATGGACTCGTTCAGTGCTCCGGCCTGGTTCCGATAAGCCAAATTGGCTGTGTATTGAGTGACCCCGTGCGCCAGTTCATGGCCTATGACACTCACGGATTTGGTGAAGCGCTGAAAAATCTGGCCGTCGCCGTCACCGAAGACCATTTGGCTCCCGTCCCAAAAGGCGTTGTCGTAAAGCTTCCCGTAATGAACCGTTGCATCCAGGGCGAGCCCTGCATCGTCAATCGAGTCCCTGCCGAAGATCTCACCGTACAGCCGGTGTGTGCTCCCGAGGCCGTCGTAAGCTTCGTCCGTAGCAACGTCACCAACAGGTGTGGCTCCTTCCTTGCGGACAACGCGGCCGGGCAAGGCCTCGGAGGACTCGGCATCGAAGATTGTCCGCTTGGGCGGACCGGGTTTGGCTTGACGTGCGCTCGGCGGTGCGGCGGGAATGGGGGCTGTGCGGATGGCCTGCAGATCCTTGATATGCAGCAACGACTCCTTCGCGGCCCGGGCCACTGCCCGGAGTCGTGGTTCGTTCCGGGCGGCAATCCTGCGCAGCATATACGGCGGGACGATTGAACACATCACGGCAAAACCCCTTTTACTATCGGTACGACCAACTGAATTCAGCCTAGGAGCAGGGGCTGACAATATTGCGGTCCAAGCCCGGCAAGCCCCCAACTGATAGTCGGTCTCCGGCACACAAAAATACCCCGCCAGCAGGGCTGGCGGGGTATTCGTTGTGCCCTCGATAGGATTCGAACCTACGGCCTTCTGCTCCGGAGGCAGACGCTCTATCCCCTGAGCTACGAGGGCATCCAGGGTTCCCTCCGTTGCCGGTGGGACGTCCTAGAGCTTAGCAGTCCCTGTGCCGCAAATGAAAACCCGCCACAGCAGACTAAAAGTCACGACCCAGGAGCAGCCAGCCCGGCCCCGACCCCCTCGAATCAGTAACCCGCAAACGAGTCCACGTGGACCCGCCGCGCTCCTGCGCCCCGTGCTGCAGCTCGAAGGGAATCAACACTCGCCGGCGAGCCTGAGACGAAGACTTCCCGATCCCCAATGTCCGGAACCAGCTCCTTGAGGCGCGCTGCATCGATCCTGGACGTACCGGCGTCGACCATGTAAGCGGGGGGAGTGGAACCGTCCGCAAGGCGGGCGATTACCTTGGCTCGGGAAGCTTCCAGCTGTTCCACGCAGGCCAACTCATCGCGACCCTTCGCGAGGTACAGCACCACCGTGTCGCGCGCGGCGTCGTCGGCAGCAAGTTGTGACAGGAAAGGCGTGATGCCGATTCCTGCGGCGATCAGCAGGACCGGTTTCCCGGCGTCGTGCGGTAAAACAAAGTCTCCACCCACAGCTGTTGCGGTAACGCTGTCCCCGGGCCGAAGCGCAAGCAGTGCCTTCTTCGCTGCAGAGAGCGGCTCGGCCGTACCCACGCCGAAGGTAACCTCAGCGGCGCCGGGTGGGCTGGTAATGCTGAAGACGCGGCGACGGCCCTTTCCGTCGGATCCGGAATGCGGCAGGTTGAGCTCCATGAACTGTCCGGGCTCGAAGCGCACAGGCCGCTGCGGTTCGAACCTGAATTCAGTACTGGCGGGGGTGAGGGGTCGCGAGCCCTTGAACGTCAGATGGACGCCGCCGCGCTGTCCAAGGAAGAACGCAATGAGGTTGCCCAGCAGCAGTGCGAGTTCCGGGGAGTTGGCAATGAAGCCGAAGTTGTAGGGGACTGCGAAAACGACTCCCACGACGGCGGCAAGCGCCAACTGCTGCCAGCGGCGGGGAGGCAGGGTGAGGGGTTCCGAAAGCATGAAGCCGACGAAAAACAGCAACGGCCGTTGGGCCAAGGTCTGCCATAAAGCCTGTCCCAGCGTCATGTTGCGGCTAAGTAGTTCCACGGTGATGATGCCTGCGGCAGCCACCAGGAAAACGGTGGCCATCAGCATTTTCCGTGTGCGATAGAGGACAAGCAGCACTCCCGGAACCAAGAGCCAGAGCATGGCCGGGGTGGCAGCCCACCACGTGGCGATATTGAGCCCCGTCAGGCCGGTAATGAACGCACCTGCCGCTGCCGGGTTGAAGATATGACGCCCGCGGAAGGCCAGAGCGTACTTGGACACGCTTGCCAGCACACAAGCCAAGGCAACGCCCGCCATCTCCATCGCTCCAAAGGCAGGCCAGAACAGGAAGTACAGCAGCAGTCCGGTTATCAATGACGACTCCGTATGCTGCTTGACACCAAAGAGCAAAGCCAGGAGTCGGCCCGAGGCATAGGTTACGCCCAGGCAGAGCACCAAATGGACCAACATCTCGGGTAGGCCAAAGGTCAACCATCCCAGGATGTTGAGGACCATGCTGTACGCCGCCAGCACGCCCAGCACCCAGAGAATCAAGCGGTACATGGTGAAGCGGCCCAACCAGGTGTCCACGCGGGACTTAGCGGCAATCATGTGAACAGTCTCCCCTCAAAACCCTTCGAAAAGGCGGCAGCACCGCTCGACGACACCGTAAGCCATGAGAATTCGAATTCCTTCTCCATCGGCGCAGGTTCAAGCATGAACAATGCCGTGGCCAGGCCGTCTGCCACCAGGGCGCTCGCAGCCATGGTCCACGTAGCCACGGTGGTATGTACAGGTTTGCCCGTTGTTCCATCCAGGACATGATGGAGACCATCACCCCACGTGCGGCGGTTCGAAGCCGAGGCACACAGTGCGTAGTTGTCCAATTCCACCGTGCCTATGGCCTGCCGCGGGTTATAGGGGTGCTCCAAAGCAACCGTGACGGGGTGATTCCCGGAGTGCAGCATGTCGCCGCTGCTGTCCACCAGGAAGTCGGTGTAGCCGGCTTCCCGCAGGACTTCGCCCAAGAGGTCCACGAGCTGGCCCTTCCCGGCGGCTCCTATGTCCAAAACCACCGGCTCTTTGGCGGCCAATTCCGTGCCTTCCCAATCAAGGACGTCCTCCCAGCGGGGCGGGGGGAGGGGACTGCCCGATGGTGTCAGGGCATAAGCGGCGTCGTAACCCAGCCGCTCCAGACTGCCGCCGATGAGTGGGGTTACGGCACCACCGCTGAGACGATACAGCGAGGAATAGACTTCCTGGAGGGCGACGGCGTGCCCCGGCAGGGTGATCTTGCCGGCACTACGGGAAAGGCCGGACACCAAAGAATCCGTCCTGAACCGTGACCACGTCTTGTCGTAGGCCGCGACTGTCCCAAGCAGTTCACTCCGGACAGCGGCAACCAAACTGTCCGGCGTCGATATCTCCCACTGCGTGCCGATCCCTTCGAAGCGGAAGGTGCTCCAGCCAGGGTGCGGCATGGCTGCTACTTGGCCTGGGACTTGATCTGTTCCACGGCTTCGTTGAAGCCACCGGAAGTCAGTGAAGAGCCAGCCACCTTGGAGACGTTGAGTTCGTCGATATCCTTGCCCACGATCTGTGCGGCGATGCCACTGGCGAACTCACCCTGGAACTTCTTGGTATTGGGATTAGAGGGGTGGACCGTGATGTTGACCGCAGAAACCTTGTCGGCTGCGAGCGTCAGCTCAACACCCACCGTCTCCTGGCCATTGGGCGAAGTGTACGTGCCGTCGGAGCTGTAGGTCCCGTCCTTGTAGGTGGAAGCGCCGGTGGACGCGACAGCCGTTGACGATGAAGTGCCCGCCGATGAAGAACTGCTGGTGGCGGCCTGGCCCCCATCCTGGGTAGCGGGGGTTTGGGTTGAGGGGGCTTCGGTTGTGGGGGCGCATGCCGCGGCTGTTCCAATGATGGAGAGGCCGGCGAAACCAACGTAGAGGCTCTTGCGGAGTGGCGTAGTCATGGTTCTGCTCGTTTCAACTGGACAAGAATTCGTCAATGGTCATTTACGACAAGGGATACTGCGTGTACCGGGATGACCAACGAGGCCACCTCCTACGTGTTCACAACGTTGAATTCAGCGTAATGGTTCAGTCTGTGGCGTCGGGCAGCCGTTCCTGTGAGTGGGCTGTGACCACATTATCCACATACGAGACCCTCAATTCCGCGACTTTGCGGGCCCCCGGTAGGCTAGGAGCGTGACTCCCGAAGAACTCTCTGCTGCCATATCCGCCTGCCTTAAGGACGCCGTTTCCACTGGCGAAATCGCCCTGACGGAATCTGCCGTGCCCGACGCCGTACGAGTGGAGCGACCCAAGAACCGGGATCATGGAGACTGGGCCACCAACATCGCGCTGCAACTCTCCAAACAGGCCGGCATGAATCCCCGCGAATTCGCTGGAATCCTCAGCAACCATCTGCAGGGCATCCCTGGTGTTACCGGAGTGGAAATCGCCGGTCCGGGCTTCCTGAACATCACCGTGGATGCTGCCACAGCAGGCGCCCTTGCCAAGGCCATTGTCGAGGCTGGAACCAGCTACGGCACTAATCAGGCGCTCGCAGGGCGAGTGGTCAACATGGAGTTTGTTTCAGCGAATCCCACCGGTCCGTTGCACATCGGGCACACACGCTGGGCGGCTCTGGGCGATGCCATTGCCCGCGTTCTGCGTGCCTCGGGTGCCAACGTCACCGCCGAGTACTACATCAACGACGCCGGCTCGCAGATGAACGTCTTCGCCAATTCGGTCCTCTCCCGCCTTCACGGACGTGGCGTGCCTGAGGGTGGCTACCCGGGCGAGTACATCCGCGAGCTTGGCGACGAAGTCCTGAAGGCCCATCCGGATATCCGCGAGTTGACTGACGCGGCAGCCCTGCCCGTTATCCGCGCGGCTGCCTACCAGGCACAGATGGCAGACATCAAGACCACGTTGGCGGAATTTGGCGTCGAGTTTGACGTCTTCTTCTCGGAAAAGGAACTGCACGACGCCGGTGCGATCGAATCCGCCGTCGCCCGCCTTCGCGAGCAAGGCCACGTTTTCGACGACGGCGGTGCCGTCTGGTTGCGCACTACAGACTTCGGCGACGACAAAGACCGTGTGATGATCCGCGCCAATGGCGAACCTACCTATTTCGCTGCGGACGCCGCGTACTACCTTTCAAAGAAGGACCGCGGCTTCACGGAGAAGATTTATCTGCTCGGTGCGGATCACCACGGATACATCAACCGTTTGAAGGCCATCGCCGCCTGCGCGGGCGATGATCCCGAGGTCAACATTGAGGTCCTCATCGGCCAGCTTGTGTCCGTGAATGGCGCCAAGCTTTCCAAGCGTGCAGGTAACATCATTGAGCTCAAGGACCTTATTTCCTGGCTCGGCAAGGATGCCGTCCGGTATTCCCTGGCCCGCTTCCCGGCTGACTCGCCGCTGACGCTGGATCCGGAACTGCTGAAGAAACACAGCAACGAGAACCCGGTGTTCTACGTGCAGTATGCGCACGCCCGCTCCCGCGGCACAGCACGCAATGCTGCCGAGGCCGGCGTGGAGCGTTCCGTCTTTGACGCATCGCTCCTGGACCACGCCACGGAAAACGAGTTGCTCTCCTACCTCGGCAGCTACCCGTCCATCGTGGCAAAGGCCGCAGAACTGCGTGAACCGCACCGCGTGGCACGCCACCTCGAAGTCATCGCCGGTGCCTACCACCGCTGGTACGACGCTTGCCGCGTTTCGCCGCAAGGGGACGAGCCAGTACAGGATGTCAACCGCACGCGTCTGTGGCTGAACGACGCCACCAGCCAAGTGCTGGCCAACGGACTCGAACTGCTGGGCGTTTCTGCGCCGGAACGGATGTAGGGAAATGACCACAAACGCTGCACACGCTTCTCCGCTCGCACCCGAATGGCTGGCTGTTCCCGAAGACCTCAACGCCTTGCAGGCACCCATGTGGGCGGCCGGGGTTGAGAAGAACGACGCCGGTGAGGTCACCATTGACGGCGTGTCCGTCAGCGAGCTCAAGGAGCAGTACGGAACTCCGCTGTTCGTCATGAGTGAATCGGACTTCCGTTCCCGTGCCCGGGCGTTCAAAGACGCATTCGATTCCGCCTTCGCGGACATTTGCGGGGGAGTGGATGTCTACTACGCCGGGAAGTCGTTCCTGTGCACTGCAGTAGCCAGTTGGGTTTCCGAGGAAGGCCTTCGCTTGGACACCTGTTCGGGCGGCGAGCTGGCTGTTGCCGCCCGTGCGGGAATTGAAGGCCCCAATCTTGGCCTGCACGGCAACAACAAGTCCGACGCCGAGATCAAGCGCGCGTTGGATATGAAGGTCGGCCGAATCGTGGTGGACAGCCTCGATGAACTGGAACGGGTGGCCAAGATTGCCTCCAGCCGTGGCGAAACTGCCAAGGTCATGCTTAGGCTGACCCCTGGCGTTCATGCCCACACCCATGAGTTCATTGCCACGGCACACGAGGATCAGAAGTTTGGCCTCTCCATGGCCGGGGACACCACCGATGAAGCAGGCCTGTCAGCAGCCGAGGAAGCGGTAGCTGCAGCAACGTCCTACGCCAGCATCGAGCTCTTGGGCCTGCACTGCCATATCGGCTCGCAGATCTTCGAGCCCGACGGCTTTGCCCTTGCAGCGGAGAAGCTACTGGGCTTCTTGGCCGCCATGCAGGCCAAGTACTCCATCGTCATGCCCGAACTGGACTTGGGCGGCGGCTACGGAATCGCCTACACCCCGGTCGACACACCCCGGCCGCCAGCCGAGATCGCGCAGGCGATGGCCGCCGTCGTGCGTTCCAAGTGCGCTGAGCTGGACATCACACCGCCACGCATTTCGATCGAGCCCGGACGCGCCATCGTGGGCAGCACTACGTTCACGCTCTATGAAGTCGGCACGCTCAAAACCGTCCGCGTTGACGTTACTGAGGGGGACGAAGGCGACAACAACGTTACGTATCCCCGCCGCTATGTGTCGGTGGACGGCGGGATGAGCGACAACGCACGCCCGGTGCTTTACGACGCGGATTATTCGGCAATTTTGGCTTCCCGGAACTCTTCGGCGGCTCCTCAGCTGTCCCGCGTAGTGGGCAAACATTGCGAGAGCGGCGACATAGTTGTTAGAGATGTATATCTGCCCGCGGACGTGGCAGCCGGTGATTTGCTCGCAGTACCGGGTACCGGCGCCTACTGCTGGGCCCTCTCCAGCAATTACAACTACCTGGCCAGGCCTGGCGTTGTCGCTGTACGCGACGGAGCCGCCCGGCTGATTATCCGCGGGGAAACCGAAGAAGATCTCTTGAACCGCGACATGGGAGTGGCGAATGTCTGAAGTGCAAACCTTGAAGGTGGCCCTGCTGGGCTGTGGCAACGTTGGGGCCCAGGTTGCGCGGATTCTTATTGACGACGCCGAGGCCCTCGCAGCACGCAGCGGAGCCCGCTTGGAACTTTCCGGCATCGCCGTGCGCAATATCGATTCCCCGCGCGACGTCGAACTGCCGCGCGAACTTTTCACCACGGATGCCGATACCTTGGTCAAGGACGCCGACCTCGTCATTGAACTCATGGGCGGCATCGAGCCTGCCCGTTCGCTGATCCTGACGGCCATCCAGAACGGCGCATGCGTTGTCACCGGCAACAAGGCACTGCTCGCACAGGACGGCCCCACACTCTACGAAGAGGCAGACAAGGCCGGCGTCCAGCTGTCCTACGAGGCCGCCGTCGCCGGTGCGATCCCCATCCTGCGCCCTATCCGCGACAGCCTGTCCGGCGACCGCATCACCCGCGTCCTGGGCATTGTCAACGGCACCACCAACTTCATCCTTGACCAGATGGACACCACCGGGGCACAGTTCTCCGACGCCCTGGCCGAAGCCCAGCGCCTTGGATATGCGGAAGCCGACCCCACAGCCGATGTCGAGGGCCACGACGCTGCAGCGAAGGCAGCGATCCTTGCATCGTTGTCCTTCCACACGCGCTTCTCGCTGGATGATGTCTATTGCGAAGGCATCACCAAGGTCAGCGCTGCGGACATCGCCTCCGCCAAGGAAGCCGGCTTTGTCATCAAGTTGCTCGCGATCGCCGAGAAGATCGACTCCTCAGACAACGGCAGCGGCATTTCTGTCCGCGTCCACCCGACGCTCCTGCCGCGCGAACACCCGCTGGCCGCTGTCCGTGGTGCCTTCAACGCCGTCTTCATTGAAGCGGAAAACGCCGGCGAACTGATGTTCTATGGCCAGGGTGCAGGTGGAACCCCCACCGCATCCGCCGTGCTGGGCGACCTCGTGTCTGCCGCGCGGCGCTTGGTCCTGGGCGGCCCCGGCCGTACGGAGACCACCACTGGCCACGTTCCGGCGCTGGCCATCGATGCGTCCACCACCAGCTACTACATCGGCCTGGACGTCGCTGACCAAGCCGGCGTGCTGGCCCGCATCGCGCACATCTTTGCGGAGAACGGCGTTTCCATCGAAATCATGCGTCAAACGATCCACCGCGACTCTGCCTCGAACGTCGAGTCGGCCGAGCTGAAAATCGTGACGCACCGTGCGTCCGAAGCTGCACTCGCGGCAACCGTCGAGGCCGTCAAGGGCCTGGACGTCATCAATTCTGTAACATCCGTACTCCGGGTAGAAGGGGTCTAAGTGGCTCACCAATGGCGCGGAGTAATCCGCGAATACGCTGATCGTTTGCCTGTAACGGAAGCCACCAAGGTCATCACCCTGGGCGAGGGCGGCACGCCTCTCGTCCATGCGCAGAAGCTCTCAGAGCTGACCGGCTCCGAGGTGTACCTGAAGGTCGAAGGCATGAACCCCACGGGTTCGTTCAAGGACCGCGGCATGACCATGGCCATGACGGCTGCCGTGGAGGCCGGTGCCAAGGCTGTAGTTTGTGCCTCCACCGGTAATACCTCCGCCTCAGCTGCGGCATACGCCACAGCCGCAGGCCTCAAGTGCGCGGTGCTGGTACCCGAAGGCAAGATCTCCATGGGCAAGCTGAGCCAGGCCATCGCCCACGGTGCCACCCTGCTCCAGGTTGACGGCAACTTCGACAACTGCCTGGACATCGCTCGAAAGCTCGGCGAAGCCTACCCGGTGTTCCTGGTTAACTCCGTCAACCCGGCGCGCATCCAAGGCCAGAAGACCGGTGCTTTCGAAGTTGTGGACACCCTGGGTGATGCCCCCGACATCCACGTGCTGCCAGTGGGCAACGCCGGCAACATCAGCGCCTACTGGAAGGGGTACAAGGAGTATTCCGCTCCGTTCGAGACGGCTAACGGGACACTTCCGGCTGTTTCCACCAAGACGCCGGTTATGTGGGGCTTCCAGGCTGCAGGTGCCGCGCCGTTTGTCGCCGGACACCCCATCACTGAGCCCGATACGATCGCCACTGCCATCCGTATCGGCAACCCGGCCTCATGGGAGACCGCCGTTGCTGCCCGTGACGAGTCGGGCGGATTGATCGAGGCCGTCACCGACGACGAGATCCTGGCCGCCCACCGCTGGCTTTCCGCAAAAGAAGGTGTTTTCGTCGAACCTGGTTCCGCTGCCGGTGTCGCGGGTTTGATCAAGAAGCACGCTGCAGGCGAGGTTCCGTCCGGCAAAACCATCGTCATCACCGTCACCGGTCACGGGCTCAAGGACCCGCAGTGGGCCCTCCGCACTGAGGACGGCAGCGATGTCCAGCCTGTCAAGGTGCCGAACGACGTCGTCACCGTTGCCGCAGAACTGGGACTGGAAGAAAACTAAGAGTGGAATCAACGCAGCCCACCGCGACCGATCGTGCACTTGTCGCGGCAGGTCAGCGGCTGACCGTCAAGGTCCCCGGTACGAGTGCCAACCTGGGGCCCGGTTACGACAGCCTCGGCTTGGCCTTGTCGATTTACGACACCTTGACGGTGGAAACCCTCAGTACCGGAGAGCTCGAGTTCGAGCTCTCCGGTGAGGGTGCTGACTCCCTCCCTCGTGATGCCAGCCATTTGGTGATTCGTGCCATCGACCTTGCGTTGAACCGGCTTGGATTCCAGCACTCCGGATTGAAAATCATTGCGGACAACGTCAATCCACATGGCAGGGGCCTGGGGTCGTCAGCATCGGCTGTAGTTGCAGCCGTAACTGCCGCCAACGCGCTCGTCCCCTCCGAATTCCGGCAGGACCGCCATTGGATTCTGCAGTTGACCAGCGAGATGGAAGGCCATCCGGACAACGTCGCACCCGCGATTTTCGGCGGATTGGCGCTGTCGTGGCAGGACAGCGAGCAGTACAGCACCACGCGCGCTGACGTCGCGCAGTCGGTTATTCCCGTGGTGGCAGTCCCGGACTACGAACTGTCCACGGAGACTGCACGCGGATTGCTCCCGGCATCCGTTGGACACCATGCGGCAGCAATGAATTCCGGACGTGCAGCCTTGTTGATCCACGCGCTCACTGCCGATCCCACGTTGCTATTGCCGGGTACAGAAGATTATCTACACCAGAGCTATCGCGCTCAGGCTATGCGTCCCAGTGCCGACCTCATCGCTGCGCTTCGGTCTGCCGGCCATGCGGCGGTTGTCTCCGGCGCGGGCCCCACAGTGATGGTGTTGGCCAATGGCGCTGAGGAAGCTGCCACTATCGTCGAATTCATCGGTACATTCACGGCGGACAACACACCCGACATCGGTTGGCGTGTGATGACGCTGGCTGTGGACGATCAAGGTGCTAGAGTGGAAGTGCACCGCCGGTAAAGCCGCGGGCAGTTCCCTGATTTTGGATCTCGGTGTTTTGCCGTACCTTTCGTCAACTGTGCCAACGTTGGTGGTGTCGTCTCTTTCCGGCCTGTCTCAGGTGCCGCAGAAATCTCTCTGTTTCCTGAACCTACGCCGGCTGTCCGGGCAACTGGATCCAGTGATGACGATCAGTATCCGGCCCTGTTGGCCACAATCCATCAGGCACGGCCCAAATCACCGGCTGCAGATCTGAACTGCAGCCCAGAACAAATCATCGCGTCCAGCTCTCGCTCTGGACGCCGTCGAGGGGGAAGGATCCTTCGTGACAGAAACCACTGAGCTGGCTTCAGCTGTGGACACAACATCTTCTGCTGCTGATTCGTCAACTGCAGCAACTACCAAGAGCAGCGGCCTCGCAGGCCTTAAGCTCGCCCAGCTTCAGGCTCTCGCGAGCCAGTTGGGCATTTCGGGGGGATCCCGTATGCGCAAGGGGGATCTGGTCACGGCCATTTCCGCCCACCGTGCCGGTACCTCCACCACCAAGGCCCCCGCCAAGGCCAGTACGGCGAAAGCAACTGCGGCCAAGGAAGCCCGGGCTGCAGAGCCAAAGGCCGCTCCTGAAAGCAGTGCACCTGTTGATGCAGCTGCCGAGGCCCCGGCCCAGGAAGCACCCCGCGGCCGCGGTCGTGGCCGCAGCCGTAGGGCCACCAGCGATGGAGTAGTAGCAGCCGCTGAAGCCGCTGCTGCGCCGGCCGAGACCGCAGCAGCACCCGTTGTTGAAGCCCCCGCTGCCGTCGAGACCGGCGAGGCCGCTACTGAGCGTCGCCAGCCGCGTACCCGCAACCGCCGCCGCGGCGAAGCTGCCGCGGCGCCTGCCGAAGCAGCAGAAGCACCAGCAGCCGAGCAGCGTACGGAACAGCGTGAGCAGCGTGCCGACCGCACCGAGCAGCGTACGGAACAGCGTGAGCAGCGTGCTGACCGCACCGAACAGCGTGCTGACCGCACCGAACAGCGTGAGCAGCGTGCCGACCGCACCGAACAGCGTGAGCAGCGTGCCGACCGCACCGAACAGCGTGAGCAGCGCGAACAGTCCGACTCGGGCGACCAGCAGCGCGAACGTCGCGACAACACCCGCGGACGCCGTGAAGACAACGACGGCGACGACACCGGCAACCGCCGGAACCGCCGCAACCGTCGTGACCGCAACGAGCAGAACGACCGCAGCGATCGCCGTGGCGGTCAGGACAGCCGTGACGGAAACACCCGCAGCGACCGCTTCCGCGACCGCAACGAGCGTCGCCGTGGCCGCGCTCAGGGACCGGACGTTGACGACGTCGAGGTGACCGAGGACGACGTCCTTCTTCCCGTAGCCGGCATCCTGGACGTTCTGGAGAACTACGCGTTCATCCGGACCTCCGGATACCTCCCCGGTGCAAACGACGTCTATGTTTCCCTGGCACAGGTCAAGAAGTACAACCTCCGCAAGGGCGATGCCGTCGTCGGCGCTATCCGTGCACCCCGGGACGGTGAAGACCGCAGCCAGCAGTCTGCCCGCCAGAAGTTCAACGCGCTCGTCCGCGTCACCTCTGTCAACGGGAAGACGCCGGAAGAACTCAAGGATCGCGTCGAGTTCGCCAAGCTCGTTCCGCTGTACCCGTCCGAGCGCCTGCGCCTCGAGACGGATCCCAAGAAGATCGGTCCGCGTGTCATCGACCTCGTGGCGCCCATCGGCAAGGGCCAGCGTGGCCTGATCGTCTCCCCGCCGAAGGCCGGCAAGACGCTCATCCTGCAGTCCATCGCGAACGCAATCACCACCAACAACCCTGAGGTTCACCTCATGATGGTGCTGGTTGACGAACGTCCCGAAGAAGTAACGGACATGCAGCGCACCGTCAAGGGTGAGGTCATCGCCTCCACCTTCGACCGTCCCGCAGACGACCACACCACCGTCGCCGAGCTCTCCATTGAACGCGCCAAGCGCCTCGTGGAAATGGGCATGGACGTGGTGGTCCTCCTGGACTCCATGACCCGCCTGGGCCGCGCCTACAACCTGGCAGCACCGGCTTCAGGCCGCATCCTGTCCGGTGGTGTGGACTCCGCAGCGCTGTACCCGCCCAAGCGCTTCTTCGGTGCAGCCCGCAACATCGAAAACGGTGGCTCACTCACCATCCTTGCAACCGCGCTCGTCGAGACCGGTTCCAAGATGGACGAAGTCATCTTCGAAGAGTTCAAGGGCACCGGCAACATGGAGCTTCGCCTGTCCCGCCAGTTGGCAGACAAGCGCATCTTCCCGGCTGTGGACGTCAACGCGTCCGGTACGCGCCGGGAAGAGAACCTCCTCTCGCCTGAGGAAGTCAAGATCATGTGGAAGCTGCGCCGCGTCCTCTCCGGCCTGGAGCAGCAGCAGAGCCTTGAGCTGCTGACCAACAAGATCCGGGAGACGCAGAGCAACGTCGAGTTCCTCATGCAGGTTCAGAAGACGACGCTTGGAGCGAAGTCGGACAACGACAAATAGCTGCTTTACTGAGCCGCTGATTCTGCTGCCCCCGCCCCTACGCGTGGTGGCCAGGTCCTTACGGACTTGGCCACCACGCTCCGGCAGGCCCGAAGCCACTCCCGGGGCAGCAGAATCAGCGGCTCGTTCCGTTTTCGGCTCGCCTGTCGCGGGCCGGCAAAATTACTCGACGGCGGACTCGTCACCTTTGCGTCCAGCCGTCACCTCCCCGGCGCGGGAATTCGTGCGGCCTACGGAATCGTTGGCGCAAATTAGACTTGGATACGAGTCGAAAGAGGTTTGAAAATGTTTGAGTCCGTACAGGGATTGCTGGATGAGCATGCTGCTATTCAGGCACAGCTGAGTGATCCTGCCGTTTATGCCGATCAGTCTGCTGCCAGGAAGTTGGGGCGTCGGTCTGCTCAGCTTCAGGGCATTGTGGAGGCGTACAACAAATGGCGCGGGCTCAATGATGACTTGGAAGCTGCCAAAGAGATGGCAGACGAGGATCCCGAATTCGCTGCAGAAGTTGTGCAGTTGGAAGAACAGATTCCGGCGGCACAGGAGCGGCTGCGCCGCTTGTTGATCCCTCGTGATCCCGACGATGCCCGCAACGTGATCCTTGAAGTCAAGGGCGGCGAAGGTGGCGACGAAGCTGCATTGTTCGCCGGCGACCTTCTGCGGATGTACATGCGTTACGCCGAGTCGCGGGGCTGGAAGACTGAAATGATCTCCGCCACCGAATCCGATCTTGGTGGATATAAGGACGTTGCCGTGGCCATCAAGGGCAACTCCAACGATCCTGCGCAGGGCGTCTTTGCCCGTCTGAAATTTGAAGGCGGTGTGCACCGAGTCCAGCGGGTTCCCGTCACTGAGTCGCAGGGCCGCATCCACACATCGGCTGCCGGCGTGCTGGTGCTCCCTGAAGTTGATGAGCCCGAAGAACTTGAGATCAACCAGAACGACCTCAAGATCGATGTTTACCGTTCATCCGGCCCGGGTGGACAGTCCGTGAACACCACCGACTCCGCCGTCCGTATCACCCACTTGCCCACGGGCATCGTTGTGGCCATGCAGAACGAAAAGTCGCAGCTGCAGAACCGTGAAGCCGGCATGCGCGTTCTCCGCGCACGCCTCCTGGCCCACCAGCAGGAACAGATTGATGCCGCCAACTCCGAACAGCGCAAGTCGCAGATCCGCACCATGGACCGTTCGGAGCGTATCCGTACATACAACTTCCCGGAAAACCGTATTGCGGACCACCGCACCGGCTACAAGGCGTACAACCTTGACGCGGTGATGAACGGCGATCTTGAGCCTGTGATCCAGTCAGCCATTGAAGCTGACGAGCAGGCACGACTGGACGCCATCGGCGAATAGCGCTGCCGGACAACAACCACAGCAGAGTACATCCATGACGTTTTACCAGGGCCAGAGCCTCGCAGACGCTGTCCGCGAGGCTACTGCCGTCCTATCCGACGCCGGTGTGCCCAGCCCGCGTGTCGACGCCGAGTTACTTGCCGAACACTTGCTCGGTGTTGGCCTGGGCCGCCTACGCGCCATGTTGCTCGGCGACACTCCCGCTCCGGAAGGCTACCGGGAACTTGTGGAGGAACGCGCTGGTCGCGTCCCCCTGCAGCACATCACTGGAGTCGCATATTTCCGACACCTGGCGTTGCAGGTGGGGCCGGGCGTTTTCATTCCGCGTCCTGAAACGGAATCGGTGGTGCAGTTGGTCATTGATCACGTCGCTGGAATGTCGAAACCCAAGGTGGTGGACCTGGGCACTGGATCCGGTGCAATTGCCGGTTCCATCGCGCATGAGGTTCCGGGCGCTGAGGTCCATGCCGTGGAATACAGTACGTTCGCTCATGCCTGGGCTGCCAGGAATCTCGAACCCCTGGGCGTCATACTTGTTGAAGGCGATCTGCGGGATGCCCTCCCCGAGCACAACGGAACTTTCGACGTCGTCGTATCCAACCCGCCGTACATCCCGGCCGAAGCCATACCTACGGAGCCGGAAGTTGCCCTCCACGATCCGCCGGAGGCACTTTACGGCGGGGGAGCGGACGGCATGGAGCTTCCGACGGCGGCAGCGGCCTCTGCGGCCCGCCTCCTTAAGCCCGGTGGTTACTTCGTGATGGAACATGCGGAAGTCCAAGCCGGATGGATCGCCGGAATGCTGCAACGAACCGGACGTTGGAAAGATGTGACCACGCACTGCGACCTGAACGGCAAGGAACGTGCCACCAGCGCGGTCCTGGCAAGCCCGTCTCCCGATGAGTGAAAGAATAGCGCTGTGACCACAACCTATAACTGCACTTCCGATGACCAGCGGACTGAAGGCCTTCAGCATGCCCAGCGCGCCATCAGTGAAAAGAAGTGCATCGTGATGCCAACGGACACCGTCTACGGCATTGCCGCTGATGCCTTTTCGCCGTTAGCAGTGACTATGTTGCTGGCCTCCAAGGGGCGCAGCCGGCAGATGCCCCCTCCGGTCCTGATACCCCGGGTCAATGCCCTGGACGGGCTGGCCACCGATGTCCCGGCCGATGCCCGGGCGCTGGCACAGGCCTTCTGGCCTGGTGGCCTGACACTGATCCTGCATGCGCAGCCGTCCTTGGACTGGGACCTCGGCGAAACCAAGGGCACCGTCGCCCTCAGGATGCCCGATGACCAGATCGCACTGGAACTTCTGGGGCTCACAGGTCCGCTGGCTGTTTCCTCCGCCAACCGGACGGGCCAGGAAGCAGCACAGACGGCCTCGGAAGCACGACTCCAACTGGCAGAGTCCGTAGACGTCTACCTCGAGGGCGGGTTCCGTCCCGTCAAGGGGACTGCTGCCGTGCCCTCCACGATTGTTGATGCAACTTCCACACCGTTCCGGGTAGTGCGCCAAGGAGCCATCGAGCTGGAGCGACTCCGGGAGATCGTTCCCTCGATTCTGGGCATTGGTGAAACCATTCCTGCGGAGACGCCTGCTGTGGAGGACGCAACCCCAGTCGCCTCTACGGCCGAACCTGCAGCAGATGCCGCTGTTGGCGGCGACGTACCTGCCGTTGATGCCGCCGCTCCCCGAAACGAGGCGGTACTAGCGGATGAGGCGCCGATCGAAGTAACGGAAACGGCCGCCGTCGAAGATTCAACCCAGGAATCAGTGAAGCCAGAGGCCCCAAGCGAAGCCAAGCCCGAATGATTCCGGAGCGCCAACGCGTCCCCGTCCTTGACGTCGACGCCACTCCGATGCGCGTCAATGAGCTTATGGAAGCGATGCGCGGGCTGATCGCGGCCGGAACAACCGCCACCGTACTTGGACATAATCTTCACAGCATCACGCTGCTCCATTCGCGTCCGGATGTTCGTTCTTTGTACGAGGACAGTTCAATCGTCCTTCTGGATGGTGCTCCCGTTGCGATGCTTTGGGGACTCGCCCACAAGCGTCAACTCCAGGCGATGGGTGAGGGAACCATGGCCTACCGGCTCGGTTCCATGGATTGGATCCCGGAACTGGGCAAGGTCAACGGCCTGGAACGTGTCGCCGTAGTCGGTGCCGGACGGGCGGCCAATACCAAGGCAATCGCCCGGCTGCGCTCCATCATTCCCGGTGCAACGGTGGATGGAATGCCCGGTGAGGGATGGGACAGCAACCTTGAGGACGCGGTGGTGAACTGGCTGGCCGATTTCCGTCCGCAGCTGGTCCTGCTCGGACTTGGAATGCCGCTGCAGGAAACAGTCCTTCACCGTAGGCTCGCGCAGTTGCCGCCTGCCCTCTATTGCGCCGTCGGCGGTGCCATTGAACAAGTCGCGGGCATCCAAAAACTGGCGCCGCGTTGGCTCGGACGCTTAGGGCTCGAATGGGCCTGGCGGCTGGTCCTTCACCCGGGCCGTGTGGCCTACAGAGTTTTCGTTGAACCTTGGAAGCTGGCGGGCCTGCTGATCCGGCGCCGTTTCCAACCATCCAAGACCAAAGGCAAGTAAATGACGTCCCACCCTGTCGTGGTCGCTGTTGTAGTGACCTATAACCGGCGTGAACTCCTCCAAACGACCCTGGAGGGCATTGTTGCAGGTACCCGGGTACCCGACGCCCTAGTCATCGTTGACAATGCCTCCACGGACGGAACCGCAGAGTTCCTCCGGCAGTACCAAAGCCCGGTGACCATTGATGTGGTCACGTTGAACACGAACGTGGGCGGTGCCGGTGGGTTCGTTGTCGGAATGGAACGGGCAGTGCTGGACCACGGTGCGGACCACGTGTGGATCATGGACGACGACACGGAACCTCAGCCGAATGCCCTTCGCGAAGCATTGGACGTCTCTGAGTCCTACCAACAGGAAACGGGAGATGCCCCGGCATTCATCGCGAGCCGGGTTGTGTGGACTGATGGCCGTGACCACCCAATGAACCGTATGCGTCCGCGGATGGGAGCGAGCGAGGACCAGCGCAGCGTTGCTGCCCGTCTGGGTGCCACCCAAATCCGGAGCGCTTCGTTCGTTTCGGTACTGATACGCGCTGAAGAGATCAAACAGCATGGCCTGCCGATTGCGGACTATTTCATCTGGAACGATGACCTTGAGTACACCGCGAGGATTTCCCGCCGCGGTACCGCTTTGACTACAAACGCATCGGTGGCCAACCATCACACGAAAGTCTTTGGTGATGCGGGAGCGGATCCCGGCCCGCGCTTCTATTATGAAGTGCGGAACAAGCTCTGGGTCTATACCCGATCGAATGCCTTGGCGCCCTGGGAAAAGATCCTGTTTACCGGCGCTTCGCTGCGCAACTGGACCCGCACCATCGCGGCCTCTCCACATCGCAAAGTGCTTTTGGCCGGGCTTTTGAAGGGCCTGCGCCACAGCCTGAAAGCCCCGCGCTCCAACGCCCAGGTGCTCGATGGGATCTACGCACTGCGTAACGTCCAGGGGCCGGTCAGGTAGCAGCTACGCAGCTTGAGTCCCAGCTGAACACGCTGGGGCCTTGCGGCTGCATCACAGGGTGGTCACGGCCATTGGCATTAGTATCGTGACTAGAGTCCACAGAAATCCCGCAACATTCGGCACAGCCGGTGCAGGCATGGCGACGGAGTAGTTCCATTTATCCAAAGACAGAATTCCACACCTTGAGCTGCCCACAACCAGACGGCAATCAAGCCCGCCGGCTGCATTCGATGATCCATTCTTCCGGTGTGGTGTGCAGGCTGCTGTTCGGGGCCGCGTCATGATCATGTACATGTTGATGGCCCTTACGGCTGCGGTGGTGTCGTACGCCGGGACGTGGGGTGCACGGGTGGTGGGAAACAAGCTGCGCTTGTACCAACCCATCCGAAGCCGCGACATGCATTCAGCCCTGATCTCCAAACTCGGGGGACTGGGCATCTTCGTGGGCTTCTTCGCTGCGTTGGTGGTCGCGAGCAATTCCTTCTTCGTCAAGGACATCTTCAGGCACAACGATGCGCCCTGGGGGATTCTCGCTGGTGCCGTGGTGATTGTCGCTGTGGGGGTCGCGGACGACATCCTGGACATCCGTTGGTGGATCAAGCTCCTTGGCCAGGCCGCAGCCGCCTTCATCGTGGCTATCTGGGGTGTGCGGATGTCTGTGGTGCCCTTTATTCCTGAACCGATTTTCCTTGAGTCCGAAGTCGTGCAGATTGTGCTCACAGCCGGGCTCATTGTCACCACCATGAATGCTGTCAACTTCATTGACGGACTGGACGGTCTGGCAGCAGGAGTCGCCATCATTGGTGGGGGAGCGTTCTTCCTCACCGCCTATTGGGTGCACAGGAACAATCCCTCCACTGACAACTCAGACCTCGCCACACTCTTGATGGCCATCCTCGTGGGCAGCTGCATCGGATTCCTGCCACACAACTGGTTTCCGGCAAAGATCTTCATGGGCGACTCGGGAGCCATGCTTATTGGTTTGTTGATGGCTTCCGCCGGCGTCGTGGCCACGGGGCAGATCGGTTCCGGTCTTTACGACCGCGCCAACGGTATCCCAACCATCGTTCCCATCTTGCTTCCTTTCGCGGTGTTGTCCCTTCCCCTTCTTGATTTGGGGATGGCCGTTGTCCGCAGGACAGCCAGGGGCCAATCCCCTTGGTCGGCGGACCGCGGGCACCTCCACCACAAGCTGGTGGACCTTGGATACTCGCACCGCAGCGCCGTCGTCATGCTCTATGTGTGGACCTGCATTCTTGCGTTCGGCGGCGTCGCCTTTGCCGTGTTCCCATGGCAAATCGTGCTCATCGTGGTCATAGCTGCAGCGCTCGTCATGGCCGCGGTGACGGCATGGCCTTACTTCACCCGGAACTCGACACGGCCGGGGGAGTAGTTGTGACGGCCGGTTATGGTCACAGTTCTATCTCATGTAGAATTCTTTCTGCGGACAGTCACTCGCCCGTAACCCCACTTTGAGAATATGGCACCTGTGCCACGAGGATTGGTATCCCCATGACATCCAACGCCGAAACCGGACGCCCGTCCGGTAAACGTGGTGTTGGATCCGTTGGCCAGCCGAACTCGTTGTGGCTCCGGTTGCTTCTTCTCAGCGCTGCAGCAGCAGCAGCGGCCACGGCCGTCACCTGCGTGATCGCAGCTCTCATGAACGGCGGGTCGGGCGCGCTTTCAGCAGCGTTCGGTGCCGTGCTGGTCATGCTCTTCTTTGGGATCAGCCTCCTGATAGGTCACTTCGTTGGCCGCAACAACCCTTCCGGTGCAGTCGGCCTCTTTGTTGCAACTTATTTCATCAAAGTGGTTGGATTCGCTGTTGTGCTGTTGGTACTCGGCGCTCCGGACTGGCTCCACGATCGTTGGTTCCTCATTGGCGCTGTGGTCACTGTTGTCTTCTGGCAGGCCGCAGAAATCTATGCCTTCAGCAAGGCTCGCCTGCAGATCTACAACGATCCTGCTGAACCGAAAGGTGGTCCGGATGTCTCCGCGTAAGCGCTATTCACGCCCGGTCGCCAACGCTCAGCACGCTGGCACCCGCAATGAATCTGCCGAAGCCGGAAACGACGGCGGATACAACGCCGGCATTGCCGTCTTCAGCTACATCATTGGCGGGATCATTGTCTGGAGTTTGATAGGCTGGGGTCTGGATAATCTGTGGGGGACCCGCTGGATTGTGCTCCTTGGCGCTCTGCTGGGAGCCGCAGGAGGGTTCTATCTTTCCCATATGCACGGCCTCACCAGGCAAAGCTCCAATCCTTCTGGCGAGAGCAACGCAGACAGCGGTCCGTCCACGGACGGGGACAGTAATGCCAAATAATTTCACATGGATTGTGAATGCGTCCAACGCGTTCGGATTCCAACCAATGCCCAATGATGGACACAGCAGAGAGGAAACGCGTTGATCGCGCTTGCGCTCCCCGCCCAGGATTCGGGGTCATTCACCCCACCCGGAATCGACGAAATGCACCTGCCGGCAATCCTGCCTTGGGGTGCGGCCGATGGCTTCTCCAAGCAGATGCTGCTGGTGATCCTTTCGGTCGTCATTATCGCTACATTCTTCATCCTCGCTGCACGTAAGCAGCAGCTGGTTCCCGGCAAGCTGCAGTTCGCAGGCGAGATGGCCTACGGCTTCGTCCGTAACAGCATCGCCAAGGACATCATCGGCGGCAAGGACTTCATCAAGTACGTCCCGCTGTTGTTCAGCCTGTTCTTCTTTATCTTGGTGAACAACATCTACGGCGCCATCCCGGTGATCCAGCTCCCGAGCTTCTCGCACGTTGGCGGCGCCTATGTCATGGCCGGCATCGTGTACTTCACCTGGATCATCATCGGTATCAAGAAGAACGGCCTGAAGTACTTCAAGCTCGCCACCGTTCCTTCGGGCGTCCCGTGGTACATCCTTCCGATCGTTGTACCGATCGAAATCATCTCCAACTTCCTGGTCCGCCCGGTCACGCACAGCCTCCGTCTGTTTGCGACCATGTTGGCTGGCCACTTGATCGTCATGCTCGCCGGTTCGGGCATCGAGTTCCTTGTCATGCAGGAGAACGTCCTGCTCAAGGGTGCATCGGTACTGGTTCTGGTAGGCGCCGTAGCCATGTACATGCTCGAAGCGCTGATCATGGCCCTGCAGGCTTACGTGTTCACTCTGTTGACCGCGATCTACATCGAAGGCGCACTGCACGCCGACAGCCACTAGGCTCCCAAAACTTCCCCTCGCGGGGATGAAGCAACCCAAACAACCTGCCGCACGGGCGGCATCTTGAAAGGAAGAAAAAATGGAAGGCACCATCAACGGCTCCCTCAACCTCATCGGCTACGGTCTTTCGGCCATCGGCGGTGGTATCGGTGTGGGTCTCGTGTTCGCCGCGTACATCAACGGTGTTGCACGTCAGCCGGAAGCTCAGCGTGTGCTGCAGCCGATCGCGTTCCTTGGTCTGGCACTGACTGAAGCTCTCGCCATCCTCGGCCTGGTCTTCGCTTTCGTTCTTTCCTAGTCCTTAGAACCAAGCGAATCCCAAGCACGAGTAGATAGGACGGGTGAAATATGAATCAGCTGATCATCTCAGCCGCCACTGAAGGCGCTGCGGAGGCTAATCCGCTCGTTCCCAACGTCTGGGAAATGGGCGTAGTCCTCGTGGGCTTTGCGGTCCTCATGTACATCGTGGTCAAGTTTGTTGTCCCGATGTTCGAGAAGACGTTCGCAGAGCGCGCCGAAGCAATCGAAGGTGGCATTGCAAAGGCCGAAGCGGCACAGGCAGAAGCTTCTGCTGCTCTCGAAGAGTACAAGCAGCAGCTCACTGATGCCCGTGCCGAAGCCAACCGAATCCGCGAAGAAGCACGCGCCGAAGGCGCCCAGATCCTCGCGGACCTGAAGGCAAAGGCTGCAGCAGAGTCTGCACGCATCACCGAGCAGGCACACGCTGCCATCGAGTCGGAGCGCCAGGCAGCTGTTGTCTCGCTTCGTTCCGAGGTTGGCACTTTGGCGACCACACTGGCCGGCCGCATCGTTGGGGAAGCACTCACCGACGACCAGCGCGCCGCGCGTGTTGTGGACCGCTTCCTTGCAGATCTGGAGACCCAGAGCGCAGGTGCAGCTAAGTAATGGCAGGTATATCGAGCGAATCGCTGACCACAGCGCTGGCGCAGCTGGAAGCCAAGCTTCCCTTCGCTTCGCTGCAGTTGGCTAAGGACCTCTTCGGAATCCTGGGAACGGTGGACAGCTCGGCTGGCTTGCGCCGCGCCCTGACTGACCCGTCCCGTTCCGGTGACGAGAAGTCGGCGCTGGTCAAGCAGCTGGTTGGCGGAAAAGTCTCCGCTGATGCTGCTGAGATTGCAGGCGGATTGGCCAGCTCGCGCTGGGCATCGGCACGCGATATCGGCGATGCACTCGAGACGCTTGCCGCCACGGTTGTCATTGCCGTAGCTGAAAACAAGTCGGCCGTTTCTGCCTCCGGTATCACGGGGCTGGAAGAGCTGGAAAACGACCTGTTTGCCTTCAACCAGGCCGTCGCCTCCAGCCACGAAGTACAACGTGCTCTGTCTGAGCCGCAGGCATCGCCCGCGGCGAAGATTGCACTGGCCGAGAAACTTGTTCCTGGCAGCAGCGAGGAAGCAAAGGTTCTCATCAGCCAGGCGGTCACGCAGCCGCGCGGTGTCAAGCCGAGCAAGCTCGTCGAGTCATTCGCCAAGCTTGCAGCCAAGCGCCAGCAGCGCTGGATTGCAACTGTCAGCGTTACCCGTCCGTTGACGGAAACGCAGGCCAGCCGTCTGCAGGCCGGGCTTGATGCCCTGTACGGCCGCGAACTGAAGGTCAACGTCAATGTTGACCCCGCACTGATTGGTGGAATTCGCGTCCAGGTGGGTGACGAAGTGCTCGACGCTTCGGTCATCGCCCGTCTGACAGAACTCCGCCGCCAGCTCGCTGGCTAGCGAAGACAAAGCACAACTTAACTGATATAAAACCCGGTCATCGTGAGCAACGATGATCACGAAAACAGGAGAGCAGGGACTGCAGATGGCCGAATTGACCATCAACGCCGACGACGTCCGTAATGCGTTGAACGAGTTCGCGGCGTCCTACGAACCCGGTAACGCAGAGCGCGTAGAGGTTGGTCGTGTGACCACCGCAAGTGACGGCATCGCCCGTGTTGAGGGTCTTCCCTCGGTCATGGCGAACGAGCTGCTTCGCTTCGAAGATGGCACGCTGGGCCTGGCCCAGAACCTTGACGTCCGCGAGATCGGTGTCATTATCCTCGGTGACTTCACCGGTATTGAAGAAGGCCAGGAAGTTCACCGTACCGGTGAGATCCTGTCCGTTCCGGTTGGCGATGCCTTCCTGGGCCGCGTTGTCGACCCCCTGGGCCAGCCCATCGATGACCTCGGCGAGATCAAGGCCGAAGCCACCCGTGCACTGGAACTTCAGGCTCCGGGCGTTACCGAACGCAAGTCGGTTCACGAACCGATGCAGACCGGCCTCAAGGCTATCGACGCCATGATCCCGATCGGCCGTGGCCAGCGTCAGCTGATCATCGGTGACCGCCAGACCGGCAAGACTGCCATCGCCGTGGACACCATCATCAACCAGAAGGCCAACTGGGCTTCTGGAGATGTCACCAAGCAGGTACGTTGCGTCTACGTTGGTGTTGGCCAGAAGGCTTCCACTATCGCAGCCGTCCGCCAGACCCTCGAGGATCACGGCGCTCTGGAGTACACCACCATCGTGGCGTCCCCGGCATCTGACCCCGCTGGCTTCAAGTACTTGGCACCGTATGCAGGTTCGGCCATCGGCCAGCACTGGATGTACGGCGGCAAGCACGTTCTGGTGATCTTCGATGACCTGTCCAAGCAGGCCGAAGCCTACCGCGCCGTGTCCCTGCTGCTGCGCCGTCCGCCGGGACGCGAAGCATACCCGGGTGACGTTTTCTACTTGCACTCCCGTCTGCTGGAGCGTTGTGCCAAGCTCTCCGACGAGCTCGGTGCCGGTTCGATGACCGGTCTTCCGATCGTCGAGACCAAGGCAAACGACGTCTCTGCCTACATCCCGACCAACGTGATCTCCATTACTGATGGCCAGATCTTCCTTCAGTCGGACCTCTTCAACGCCAACCAGCGTCCCGCTGTTGACGTTGGCGTGTCCGTCTCACGCGTTGGTGGCGCTGCTCAGGTCAAGTCCATGAAGAAGGTCTCCGGTACCTTGAAGCTGGACCTGGCCCAGTACCGCGACATGCAGGCATTCGCCATGTTCGCCTCCGACCTGGATGCTGCTTCCCGTCAGCAGCTGACCCGTGGTGCACGCCTGATGGAACTGCTGAAGCAAGGCCAGTACTCACCGTTCCCGGTTGAGAACCAGGTTGTTTCCATCTGGGCCGGCACTAACGGTTACCTGGACGACGTTCCGGTTGAAGACATCAGCCGCTTCGAGTCCGAGTTCCTGGAGCACCTCAAGCACCAGTCCTCCATCCTGACCACGCTGGCGCAGACCAACGTCCTGGATGACGACACCGCTGCAGCTCTGAAGGAAGCAATTGTTTCCTTCAAGAAGGGCTTCTTCGGCGAAGGCGACAACCACCTGGTTGGCGCCGGCCATGAAGAGCACGCAGCGATCTCCGGCGGCGACGTCGACCAGGAAAAGATCGTCAAGCAGAAGCGCTAGTTCCGCTTACCTGTCCTGCCGGGGTCCGCAAGGGCCCCGGCAGGACAGCACATCGGGAACATAGGAAAGGATAAGTATGGGAGCCCAGATTCGGGTCTACCGTCAGAAGATCAGCTCGACTACGTCGATGCGCAAGATCTTCAAGGCGATGGAACTGATCGCTACCTCGCGCATCGGTAAGGCCCGCGCCCGCGTAGCAGCTTCACTGCCTTACGCGAACGCGATTACCCGCGCCGTTTCTGCTGTCGCAACTCAGAGCGAAATCGACCACCCGCTGACCACCGAGCCGGAGCAGATCCGCCGCGCCGCCGTCCTGATCATTACATCGGACCGCGGCCTTGCAGGATCCTACTCCGCTAGCGTGCTCAAGCAGGCTGAAGGTCTCACCGAGCTTCTTCACGCAGAAGGCAAGGAAGTCAAGGCGTACCTGGTTGGCCGTAAGGCGCAGGCGTACTTCGATTTCCGCAACCGGTCCTACGCCCGCGTATGGACTGGTGGCACGGACGCACCGGAATTCGAAACCGCGCAGGAAGTCGGAGCTGCACTTCTTGAAGACTTCTCCACTGACTTCGAAGAGGGCGGCGTGGACGAGATTCACGTTGTCTACACCCGCTTCAAGTCCATGGTGACGCAGGAGCCGACGGTTATCCGTTTGCTCCCGTTGGAGGTCGTCGAAGAGGAAGCTGCCTCGGAATCCGAGCTGTTGCCGTTGTACGAGTTTGAGCCGGAAACAGAGCAGGTGCTTGACGCACTGCTGCCGCGTTACATCGAGTCCCGCATCTTCGCAGCCATGCTGCAGGCCGCAGCTTCCGAGCTCGCAGCCCGCCAGCGCGCTATGAAGTCGGCCGGTGACAACGCTACCGACTTGATCAAGAAGTACACGCGCCTTCGCAACACGGCCCGCCAGGCCGAGATTACGCAGGAGCTTTCCGAAATCGTGGCCGGCGCAGACGCCCTCGCGTCCTAGCCTCCAACGGTTTCGGCTCGAAGCCGCACCTGCACCAAACAGATAAACTTAAACCCACGCCATCTACTGAGTGAAGTGAGAGAGATGACTGCCACTGCTACCGAACACGTAGCTACGGCCGGTGCTACCGGCCGCATTGCCCGTGTTATTGGTCCGGTTGTCGACGTCGAATTCCCGGCTGACGCAATCCCCTCGATTTACAACGCTCTGACCACTGAGATCACTCTCAACGGCCAGACGAAAACCATCACGTTCGAGACTTCCCAGCACCTGGGTGACAACCTCGTTCGCGCCATCTCCCTGCAGGCAACCGACGGCCTCGTCCGCGGCACCACTGTGCGGGACTCCGGTTCTCCCATCTCCGTGCCCGTCGGCGACGGCGTCAAGGGCCACATCTTCAACGTTCTCGGCAAGCCGCTGGACGTCGAAGAGTCCGAGATCAAGGCAGACGCCTACTGGCCGATCCACCGCAAGGCTCCGTCCTTCGCTTCCCTCGAGGGCTCCACGGAGATGCTCGAGACCGGCATCAAGGTCATCGACCTTCTCACCCCGTACATCAAGGGTGGAAAGATCGGCCTGTTCGGCGGCGCCGGCGTTGGCAAGACCGTTCTGATCCAGGAAATGATCACCCGTGTTGCCCGCAACTTCGGTGGTACTTCCGTATTCGCCGGTGTTGGCGAGCGTACTCGTGAAGGTAACGACCTCTGGGTTGAAATGGAAGAGGCAGGCGTTCTTAAGGACACCGCCCTTGTATTCGGCCAGATGGATGAGCCGCCGGGAACGCGTCTCCGCGTGGCCCTGTCTGCCCTGACCATGGCGGAGTACTTCCGCGATGTTCAGAACCAGGACGTGTTGCTCTTCATCGACAACATCTTCCGCTTCACGCAGGCAGGTTCGGAAGTTTCCACGCTGCTCGGCCGTATGCCGTCCGCTGTGGGCTACCAGCCTAACCTTGCTGACGAGATGGGTCTGCTCCAGGAACGCATCACCTCCACCAAGGGTCACTCCATCACGTCGATGCAGGCAATCTACGTGCCGGCTGATGACTACACCGACCCGGCTCCGGCAACGACCTTCGCACACCTCGATGCGACCACGGAACTTTCCCGTGAAATCGCTTCCCGTGGTTTGTACCCGGCCGTTGACCCGCTGACGTCCACCTCCCGTATTCTGGATCCCCAGTACATCGGCAAGGATCACTACAACACGGCTGTCCGTGTTAAGCAGATCCTGCAGAAGAACAAGGAACTCCAGGACATCATCGCCATCCTCGGTGTTGACGAACTTTCTGAAGAGGACAAGATCGTCGTGTCGCGTGCACGTCGTATCCAGCAGTTCCTCTCCCAGAACACCTACACCGCCAAGCAGTTCACCGGCGTCGAGGGCTCCACCGTGTCCATCAAGGACACCGTAGAAGGCTTCACGGCCATCTGCGACGGCGAGCTGGACCACATCGCAGAGCAGGCGTTCTTCAACGTCGGCGGCCTGGATGACGTCGAGCGTCAGTGGGCCAAGATCCAGGAACAGACCAAGTAGTATGGCTGAGCTCGAGGTTGAGATTGTCGCAGCGGACCACTTCGTGTGGTCCGGCGCGGCCAAGATGGTGAAGGCCCGCACCAGCGATGGTGAAATCGGAATCCTGCCGGGCCACTCGCCCCTTCTGGCCATCATGGCCGCGGGCGAGCTGGCAATCCAGCCGGTTTCCGGTGATCGCATTGCAGTAGTTGTTGACGGCGGATTCTTCTCCGTCGACAACGATCGCGTGGTCATTGTTGCTGACAACGCCAAATTGGGCGAAGCGGCTACAGCGGGGATCCGATAGCACGACCTTGATGGACGATTCCCTTATTCCGTTCATCGCCCTGGCAACAGCGTTTACGTTGCTGATCATTTCACTGTGCCTTTTCGGGGTGCGCCGCTTCAATCTGCGGCGCGCCCTGGGCACGGTCGACGCCTCCATTTGCATGGCTGGAAACAGCTGGCAGATGGGGGTTTGTCGTTATCAGGACAACGAGCTCGAGTGGTTCCGCTTGATGTCCCTGAGCGTCATCCCCAAGCACAAGTTCACGCGCAGCTCACTTGAACTGCTTGGCCGCCGCCAGCCCACGGAGGAAGAACTCGTCAGGATACAGCCTGGCGTCGTGGTGGTCGAGCTCCAGTACGAAGGCAAGAAGTTCATGCTCGCCATGAATTTTGACGCCTACGCTGGATTGTCGTCCTGGCTTGAAGCAGGGCCGGTCATCGGCGTCGGAACCTGGCGTTAGGCGCCATGGACTTTCTTTCGGACGTCAGTCTGGTTGATGGGCCGTTTCTCTGGTTGAGCATCGCCTGTGGCGCGGCCGGAGGGGCCTATCTTCTTTGGCGTCGACGCCGTTCCTGGCCGCTGCTCGTCGCGGGCAGCCTGCTGCTGGCCATAGGTGTCGTGGCGCTGATTCACTGGATCCTGGTGGACCTTATGGCCAGGTTCTCGGAGAACCTGCCCTTTCAGACTGTAGCGTGGGCAGTCCCGGCTGTCGCGGCCCTTCTGCTGTGCGCTGCGCGCTTCCCCCGAAACTCCTGGCGCGGCCGCTCATTCAGTGTGGTGGCGATGCTCGGCGTTGTGCTCTTGTGCGTGGTGCAGATTAATCTCTATTTCGGCCTGAACAACACGGTTTCGGACCTGCTGGGTACTGCGGTGGCGCGTATACAGCCACTCGAAGCGGGCCTCCAACGCACCCCGGATGCGAAGCCAGGTCCAGCACCCTCTGCATGGAAAGCCCCGGATTCCATGCCCCGAAACGGCATCCTGCGGAAAGCAGACATTCCCGGTGCGGCCTCCGGTTTTAACGCCCGGGAAGCGTACGTTTATCTGCCCCCTGCCTATCAGACGGCATCCCGTCCAACCCTGCCCGTGCTGGTGCTCTTCGCAGGTCAGCCGGGTGGTCCCGCGGACTGGCTGACTGGTGGCCAGCTCCGTTCCCTGCTGGACCAGTTTGCTGAAAATCATCACGGAATTGCCCCTGTCACAGTGGTGGTCGACCCCAACGGATCAGCAAACGCCAACACCATGTGCATGGACAGCAACATCGCCTCGGTGGACACCTATCTTTCCAAGGATGTGCCGGCGTGGATCACTCAGACTCTGGATGTCGCGACTGATCACAACCAATGGGCTGTTGGCGGTTTCTCTTTCGGCGGCACATGCGCCATGCAAATGGGAACCTTGCATCCGGATCTGTTCGCATCCATTCTGCCGTTCGCCGCAGAAAGGGAACCTGCCCTGGCCAAGGATCGAAGCAAGACCATTTCGGATTCGTTCGACGGCGACGTTGCAGCCTTCGAATCCCGGACACCTCTGATGTTGATGCAGCAGCGCAACTTTGCCGGCAGCGGGGTGTATTTGGTTTCGGGTGAAGCTGACCACGAGTTCACTGACTACATGCACGAGCTTGCTGGCGCGGCACGGAACGCTGGTTTTGAAACCGAAGAACATTCCATTCCTCAGGCCGGTCACTCCTGGGATGCAGTGATTCGTGGAATGCCCGGCGGACTCGACTTCCTGGCTACCCGGTGGGGGTTGCCGCGGTGAGCCTTACCCTCAGAGGTGTGGCGGAGCCTGCGCTGAAGCAGACGGGTCGGCATTTACGGTCAACGCCGTTCACTTTGCTGGTGCTTGCCGTTTTTGCGGGTCTATCGTTGGTCTCCGGGAGCTTCCTGACTGGGCCACCCCGGCCGTGGCTTGCGGTGGCCAGCGTGTCCTTGGAGGGGCTGCGCTCGGGGGAATGGTGGTCCATCTGGACGTCGCTGTTCTTCACTACCAATCCGCTGGCCTATGCCACCGCGGTCCTCATGATGTTGTTCCTGCTCGGACTGGCAGAGCGGCAGTTGGGCTCCCTTAAAACGGCTGGAGTGTTCTTCGGCAGCCAGTTCGGCTGTATATCGGCCTTCCTCTTGGTGACCCAGGTAGCGCAGTACGTGGATGACGGGTGGCTTTCAGAGATGGCCGACACCCGACTGATCGGACCCTACGGTGCGGTTCTTGCTACGGCTTTGGCCGCGAGTGCGCTCCTGCCTACGCTATGGCAGCGTCGCCTGCGCACTGTGGTGCTCTCCATTTCCCTGTTGCTGGTGCTCTACGTCGGACATGCAGAGACAGTTGTTGGTTTCCTGGGCGCGCTGATCGGTTTGCTCGCCGGCTGGTGGATGCAAAGCAGCCAAGGCCATCTCCACCTTCATAGGTCAACCAGCCGTGAAATCCGGAACCTCCTGTCACTGACCATGGCAATTTTCGCCGTGGGTCCTATCGTGACCGCGGCAGCCAAGAGTCCATCGGGACCGTTGGCCCTGTTGCGGGACGTCATTCTTAACCCGCTGCCAACCTTGAGCCAACTGGAAAGCAACTGCGGGGGCACCATCGACGTCGCTTGCCTGGAGATTGCACGCCAGGGTTATACGGGGCCGTTGGGTCTGGCCTTGGCAGTGGTGCCGGTTGTCCTGCTGTTGATTTGCGCCGACGGCATGAGGCGGGGACGCCGGCTCGCGTTGGGAATTGCCATTGGCGTGCAGTTGGTGGTGGTCGTCTTGTCCACGATCTACCTTGGGCTTTTTGCCGGTATGCCGCGGCTGGCAGGACGGCCACATGTAGGGATGCTCAACTCGGCTGTAGTTCACATCATTCCGCTTGTGCTGGTTCCCTTGGCTTTGGCGCTTCTCCTGTTCGCGTATCGGGGCCACTTCCGGGTGGTGACCTCCGACCACCTCCGCCGAAAGGTGTTCTGGGTGGTCGGCTTGACCGGGGGAGGGCTCAGCCTTGCGTATACAGGGGTGTGGCTGGCTTCCGGTGGACTGATTCGCGACGGCGGCTTGCTGGGTTTGGTGGCTGAGCTCGCGCGGCAGTATCTCCCCGTTCCGCTTCCCGGCGTTTACCGCAAGGTTTTCGCTGAGCGTGACGTGCTGGAAGTTTTCCTGTTTTCCTACTCCGGCACGGTGTTTTGGCTCGTGGCTTTGATTGGCGTGTGGGTGTTGCTGATCCGGGGACATCACACGGGTGGACTTGACCGTCAGGCGCGCCAGGGCGCACTCGCCTTGGTGAAGCGGGGCGGAGATTCATTGTCCTGGATGGCCCTTTGGGAACCAAATAAATACTGGTTCACTCCCGAGGGTACCGGGGGAGTGGCCTACCAGCAGCACAGCCACGTGGCGTTGACGCTAGGCGGTCCCTTCGGAGCGCGGCAGCATCACGCGGCAACCGCCAAAGGGTTTCTGGAGTACTGTTCGCAGCATGCATTGACGCCGTGCCTCTACTCCTGCACGGACGAACTCTGGCCCATGCTGCAATCGCGCGGCTTCCGCCGGGTGTCGGTTGCCCAAGAGACTCGACTGCGCATCAGGGGCCTGGAGTTCAAGGGCAAGGAGTGGCAAAACGTCAGAACTTCCCTCAACCGTGCCGCGAAGATGGGGATCACGGCCAGGTGGGGCCGATACTCCGAACTCCCGCATGGGGTGCGTGCCCAGGTGAGTGAGGTTTCCGAGGAGTGGGCAGCCCAGAAAAAGATCCCGGAAATGGGCTTCACCATGGGCGGCCTGGACGAGTTGGATGACGACGACGTCCTGTGCTGCGTCGCTTTGGACGACAAGGGCTTTGTCTACGGCGTTACCAGTTGGCTTCCCGTCTATGAGGACGGTGTGATTGTGAGTTGGACACTGGACTTCATGCGGCGGCGGGGCGATGCTTTCCCGGGCGTCATGGAGTTCCTGATCGCATCGGCCGTTTTACACCTGCGTGATTCTGTGGAGCTGATTTCCTTGTCCGGTTCCCCTTTAGCCCGGGAGAAGGGCGAAATCGAGCAGCGGGCCAAAGGCTTGGCAGGACTATTGGAGGTGGTGGGGCACGCTTTGGAACCTGTTTACGGATTCAGATCGCTGGCGTCCTTTAAATCGAGGTTCCAGCCCGAGTACAGAACGTTGTACATGTATTACCAAGACCCGCTGCATCTTCCTGCAATTGGGCGTGCTCTCAGCAGGGCCTATCTGCCGGGGTTGTCAGTCCGGCATTCCGCGAGGCTGCTCCGGAGCTTGGTTGGTTGAATTGTCAATACTTATCCGAAGGGCCCTTTAGGTATTTCTTCATGGTTTGTAACAGGCTTGTTGACAAGCCGTTTGTTGCGGCTGGCATTCTTTAGGTTAAGACACGTTGACCCCGGCTCGAAAGCCAGGGTCAACGTGTTTGTTGTAACTGCAACAAGCAGAGATCAACGGGTAAGACTAGACGACCGTAACGCCGGTTGCCTGGGGGCCCTTGGCGCCCTGACCGATCTCGAACTGAACGCGCTGGTTCTCATCGAGGGTCTTGAAGCCACCGGTCTGGATCTCGGAGTAGTGAACGAAAACGTCCCCATCCGCGTCATCCGGGGTGATGAAGCCGAAGCCCTTTTCAGCGTTGAACCACTTGACGGTTCCCAGTGCCATGTATTTCTCCTCATTGTGGAACATCAGTCCGATACACCTCGTACCGGGTTTGTTACTCCGCGAGAAGACCTGAGCATCGCACAAGCCGGAGCTTGATCGGTTCGCAGGAGCTTCACGCTCGCAACTGGTCTTGCGAGCATGAAAACCACCTACACAAAGACTGTTACAACACTTTCATGAGCTCTGCCGGAGGTCAACGGTGTTTTGGGCAATTCAGGAAAATTTTCGGTAAAAAGAAGGTAACGTCGGCTTCTGCAATTCACCAAAGTCCTTTTCCCTGCACCAGGGCAGTCGCTCAACTAAGACAGCCACTGGCCATTGCGCATTACGCCTGTGAGTTCCAGATCTTCGTTTGTTACAACCACATCCGCCCGCAGTCCCCGGCGGAGCCCGCCTATTTCGTCGGAAAGTCCCAGGACAGCGGCCGGGACCGCCGTTGCCGAGCAAATCGCGTCGGGAAGCGCGACGCCGGCCGCCACCGTTTTGCTGACGACTTCCAGGAGCGTGGAGGTTCCTCCGGCGATGGAGCCGGTGGCATCCAGTGTGGCCACGCCATCGCTGACAGTTACCGGCGACGGGCCAAGCATGTAGTTGCCATCGGACAGTCCTGCCGCCGCCATGGAATCCGTTACCAGCACGATGTTGCCCGCTCCCACCAACTGGAACACGGTGGCCACGGTGCTGGGGTCCAAATGCGTTCCGTCAGCAATGAGTTCAACAACTGCCTTCCCTTCCTGGGCCATGCGTAGACATGCCGCAACGGGACCAGGAGCGCGGTGATGCAGGGGAGGCATTCCATTGAAAAGGTGCGTGACCGTTGGGAGCGAACTGACGCCGTCGAACCCTGCTGACTCGAGTCCCTCCCGGGCAGCAGCCAACGACGCCGCGGCGGTGGCGTCGTCGCAGTCCGTGTGTCCCAAGGAGGGGGTGACACCATGGGAGGTCATCAGGTCCACCAAGGCAGCTGCGCCCGGAAGCTCCGGGGCGTAGGTCATGGTGGCTAGCTTTCCGGCCGCTGCGCCCACCAACTCGTCCATAAGCTCCAAGTCGGGTTCCAGCAAGTAGTCCGGATTCTGGGCCCCGCAGCGGGCATGGGAAAGGAAGGGGCCTTCGAGGTGAATGCCGGCCACGAGGCCTTCATCCACTAGCTTCACGTAAAGCTCGATGCCTCGAAGGAGATCTGCCCGGGGAGCAGTGACCATGCTTGCAAGGAAGGTGGTGGTCCCTGAGCGATGCAGGAAATCCACTGCCCTGCGTGCCGAGGCTTCTTCGCCGCGGGGGAAATCGCCACCGTTCCCGCCATGGCAGTGAACGTCCACGAGTCCAGGGAAAAGGTAGCTGCCACTGGGGATCCCTAAGCGTATTGCGCTCTGGAAACCCTCGAAATCTTCTGGATCGAAGCCCTTGGCCGGCCCCGCGTAGGCAATTCTGTCCCCCTCGACGGCAACCAGTCCGTCTTCCACCACCTCGCCGTCGCTGACAAGCGTTCCTCGGATGATCTGATGGCTCGGAGCGGAGGAAGAGGTAAAACCGGATGCGACAGTCATGATTCCGATTCTAGTGGCCTGCGGCACAGTCTCCCGAAGAGGAGAAGTCAGAAGAGCCGTGACTCGCTGTCGTCCACACCGCGCATGGCGTCATAATCCAGCGTGACGCAATCGATTCCACGGTCGTTGGCCAGTACCTTCGCTTGGGGCTTGATTTGTTGGGCGGCGAAAATCCCCCTCACGGGGGCCAGCAGGGGGTCACGGTTGAGCAGTTCGAGGTACCGCGTGAGTTGTTCGACGCCGTCGATGTCTCCGCGCCGTTTCAGCTCAATGGCAACGGTGGCGCCGTCAGCATCCCTGGCCAGGATGTCCACAGGGCCGATAGCGGTGAAGTACTCGCGGCGTATGAGGGAGTAACCGGATCCCAGAAGCTCGATTTGTTCGGCCAGCAGCCTTTGGAGGTCTGCTTCGACGCCGTCCTTGATCAGGCCGGGATCAGTGCCGAGCTCGTGCGAGGTGTCATGCAGTTGCTCGTAGATGTTGATGATGAGGCGGTCATCCGTCTTAGCGGACTGGACGGTCCACTGTTCCACCACGCCTTCTTCCACTTCGGTTTCCTCAGGCGTGGTCACACGAAGGGTTGCAGGGGGGCTCATCCAGTTCAGCGGCTTGTAGGAACCGCCGTCGGAATGCACCAACACCGAACCATCCGCTTTGACCAGCAGGAGCCGGGTAGCGAGGGGAAGGTGGGCCTTGAGGCGGCCAACGTAATCAACAGAACAACGGGCTATGACGAGTCGCACCCGCTCCACATTACCGTCTCACCATCTACAACAGGGTGGCTGGGGCAGAATGGAAGCATGCCCCGCTCCAACCGCCCTCGTCGCAACGCGTCCAGCACACGCTCCGGCAGCGCCGGTGGCAGCAAATGGACGGAACCGACGCCGGAGCTTGACCTCGAGCGGGCGCGCAGTGGTATTGCGCGGCGCGAAAGTGCGCCGGACGGGGACTGGATGGTGCGGACCATGACGGCCAAGAAGGCGGAAAAGCAGTACATCTGCCCTGGTTGTTCCACCGCCATCGTCCCCGGCATCGCGCATCTGGTGGTGTGGTCCGACAGTCACCTGTTTGGACAAGCCGCAGGGCTGGCCGAACGCAGGCACTGGCACACCAACTGCTGGACGGGCAGGACGTACCGCTACCGCTGATTCCCTTAGGCTTGGTTGCATGACTTTCGACCCCGCCTCGTTCGTTTTCACCCCGCAAGACGCGCCATCGGAAATTCGTGCCTCTACAGTGCTCCCCGCCCTGCGCGAGAATGTGGAGTTCACCACCGAGGACGGCAAGGTGTTGCTGGGCGAACTGGCGTTGCCGGAATCAGGGGAGGTCACCGCGACGTTGATCACCCTCCACCCGCTGCCCACGCACGGCGGGTTCATGGATTCCCACGTCTACCGGAAGGCCTCCTACCGGCTGCCCGCGCTGGCGGGAGTTGCAGTCCTGCGCTTCAACACGCGGGGCACGGCATCACCGCGTGGCACCAGCGACGGCCAGTTCGAGGAGGGCATTGGGGAGCGCTACGACGTTGAGGCTGCCGTCCGTTTCGCCGTGGAACGCGGGCTCCCGAACCGATGGCTCGTCGGGTGGTCCTTCGGTACCGAGCTTGCCCTCATGTACGGGGCGGTGGAGCCGGTGGCCCCGGAGATCGAAGGTGCAGTGCTGCTGTCCCCGCCCTTGCACCGCGCCACGGATGTGCACCTCAAGGAGTGGGCCGCCTCCGGCAAGCCGCTCACGGTCCTGGTGCCGGAGCATGACGACTACCTGCAGCCTGCCGAAGCAGCCCAGCGGTTCAGCCTGGTGCCGCAGGCCCGGCTTGTCGGCGTCGACGGTGCAAAACACCTTTGGGTGGGCGAGAAGTACGCTGCCCGCGTCTTGGATGAAATCGTCGACGACGTCACTACGGCGGGTGCCGGAGTGGACGGCCTGCCACGCGAGTGGGCGGGGCCAGTCGCGAGTGCCTAGTACGGTCGCGAGTGCTTGACCCGGTCGCGAACCGCTGAGCCTGTGTGCAGATAATGCCCCTAAGAACACATCGTGTTCAGGGGCATTATCTGTATGAAGAACCTGTGGAGGGCGGGGACTCAGTGCCGATCTTGGCGGACGATGAATACTTCCTTGATGAGCAGCATGATGGCTGCCGCAGTCGGAATGGCGATGAGCGCACCAAGCACGCCGAGCAAGCTGCCGCCGGCAATCACTGAGATCACCGCGACGGCCCCCGGCACCGCTACTGCGCGCTGCATGATGCGCGGTGAGATGAAGTACGCCTCGAACTGCAGGTAGGCGAAGTAGGCGATCGCGTATATCACGGCTGTCTGCCAGCCAGCGGTGAGTGCTACCAGGATGACCACAACAGCGGCGATCATGCCGCCTACCAGGGGAATGAAGGCCAGCAGGGCAACGACGAAGGCAAGCAGGACGCTGAAGGGGATGCCCAGGATGGTCATCAGGATGAAGGCAAAAATGGCGTTCAAGAGGGCAACGCACACCTGGCCTATGACGTAGTTGCCCACGGAGTCGGTGATCGCTTCGGAAAGCGCCTCGACACGTGGACGGCGGGACCGAGGAGCGAGGCGATAGGCCCACTTCTTCATCGATGGCAGGGCTGCCAGGAAGTAGAGGCTGAGGACCAGGACGATCAGGGAACCGAACAGGCCGTTGGCCACGGTGGAACCGAAACCGACCACACCGCCGAAGATTCCGCCCATCGCTTCGGGATCCTTGACGAACTTGTCCAGCTCAGTGGTGATACGGTCACGCACCCCAAATTGGCTGTCCGCGTTGCGGAAGAAGTCCGAGTCGAGGAAGCTGCGGATCCACTCCGGAGCTTGGCGGACGATTTCCGATACCTGCTCGACGATGGTGGGAATCAGCGTTGCGAAGAAGCCGGCCACGGCGAGCACAAGGGCTGAGACGGAGATGAGGATGCCGGCGGGCCGGGGCACTTTGCGGCCCTCAAGCCAGCGGACCACGGGATCAAGTCCGAGGGCGATGAAGAGTGCCGCCACGATCCACAGGATGAGCTGGGTGGTGTTGCTGGCGACGTAGAATACGGCCAAGGCAATGCCGACACCTGCAGTACCCATGAATCCGACATATACAGGGTGCTGGGATGACATGCGCGGGCCAGGGGCGCCGAAGCCGTGGTCGTCCTCCGGTCGGAAGCCTTCGCCGCGTTCGTCCGATTCGGTTTCCGGCGGCATTTCGAAGCGTACGCGGTTCCGGGCGCCGGGGATGGGTTGCCTCAGCCTGCGGCTGATGGCAGCAAGGCGTCCGGTGCGGACGGGAACCGCCGCAGCCGGAGCCGTTGCGGCAGTACCCTCGGAGGGGGCATCCACCGCACTTGACCCGGGCTCATCGACGGGACGGGGCTCCATGTGGTCTTTCACGCGGTTTAGCTGCCTTTTCAGTGGTGGTACGGGTGGACTTAGGCGTTGGAAGGCCCGGATATCATGATCATCGCCACAGTATCAGGAGCGCGGAATGGCGCTGCAGCGGCGCGGTGGCGGGCTTTTCGCGATGTCGGGGAGATCACCTCGATCTGACTCTCTGATAACAAAACGGTTACCCTTGAAGTTCAACGACCGCTGATGATAGGTGATCCTGTGCGTTTGAAGACTGCAGCCTTGCTGGTGCTGCTGGGCCTGCTGACGATGCTGGCCGGTATTGGCCAGCTGACTTTTTGGGCCCCCTCCGAGACCGTGACGGCTTCGGTTCCCAGCGATACCAAAGCTGCCCCGCTGACCGTGATCGACCAAAAGTTGATCGCCCTCCATGACGGGCCGGTGAAGATCAAGATCCAGGGCGAAGGCAACTTCATCGTCGCCACGGGACGCCCGGACGACGTCGAAGCCTGGGTCGGCGAGACTGCCCACAACACGTTGACCGGTGTCTCTGCGGACCAGAAGTCGCTGGAGGTGTCCTCTGCCGACGGCGAGGCCACGGCACCTTCCCCGGCTGGATCCGATTTGTGGGTCAGCACCGAAAACGCCAGCGGCGATCTGGACTACACCTGGAACCCTCCCGCCGATGGTGAATGGTCCCTTCTGGTAGCCGGCGACGGTACCCAGCCTGCGCCGTCGTCGATTTCCATGACGTTCCCCAACAACGCCACCACCCCCTGGGCAGTGCCTCTGATTGTTTTGGGCATCATCATCATCCTGATCGGAGCGGCACTGCCGTTCATCGCCAAAGCGCTCAATAATCGCCGCAAGCACGACGACGACGATGAGCCGCGCGATGGCGGAGAAACCACTACGCTCCCGGTTCAGCCCTCCACTGCCAAGTCGCCGGGCGTTGCGGCGCCAACTACCCAGTCGCCCACCGTTCAGCCGCCTGCTGGTGACAAAGGTCGTCGTCCTGGTGCCGGCACGGAAGGCCCAGCCCTCCGCGTCACGGCTCTCGCCGCTACGATGGCAGCCGTCTTGGTCGGAGGGACGGCAGTCGCCGCCCAAGCCACCACAACCCCCGAGGCCACCACGACCTCGTCCGCTGCAGCAACTGCTGAAGAGGCAACGCCTGTCATGCTGGAATCCCAGCTGCAGCGGATCCTTGAGCAGGTAGCGAGCACTGTAGATGCGGCGGACGCTGCCAAGGACGCAGCTAAATTGGCTCCGCGAGTAGACAAGATGGAACTCCAGGTCCGGACCCAGAACTACAAGATCCGGTCCACAGTATCTGCCTACGAACCACGGATGCCGGTCCGCGCCACCAAGCTTCAGAGCAGCGTCATCAGCACCAAGCGGGACTGGCCCCGTACGGTCTTCGCCCTCACACAGGGCGAGGGGAACGTCGTGCCGCAGGTCCTGACCCTCGTGCAGCTTTCACCTCGTGAAAATTACAAGTTGTGGGGCAGTGCGCCGCTACAGCCTGGCACCAACTTCCCCTCCTTCCCCATTCCGCGCAAGGGAACCGAGCCTGTACCGGCGAGTGACAGCACTGGCCTGGCCTACAGCGGTAATGAAGCCTTGGAAATCCTGAGCGAAATGCTGACGAACCCTGAGTCGCCTAACCGAAGCAAGTTGGCCGATGGGCAGTCGTCCCCTTACATCGCAGGTGCGCTGGCCTACCAAGCGGACACCGTGAAAAACGGAACCAGCGCCAACTTCAAGTTCACGCATACGCCGGTCACCAACCAGACCGTGGTGCTGCGGACAGCTGACGGCGGTGCCGTGGTTGTGGGTCGTCTGGACTTCGCTTTTGAGGGCACGCCCAAGGCGGCAGGCGACAAGCTTCTTCTTGAGGACGATTCCGCAGTCTTCGCCGGTGGTAAGGAAACAACCACGGGCATGGTTCTGAACTTCGCTGAATCCGTGGCCGTGTACATCCCGCCGGCAGGCTCTGCCGACCCCATGAAGCTCGTGGCAGCTACCCGCGGGCTGGTGGGGGCCAGCTTCAAGTAAGGCATACCCATGGCAGGGCAGCGGCTAGAGTGGACGGTATGAGTTCGCCCGGATACCGACCCACTCCAGCCGCTGCCAGCCAGCTCAATCTTCGCGGTGCCGTTGACCTGTCGTCGCTGCGCCGCCCGGCCACCCCGCCGGCGCCTGCCCCCTCTGCTTCGGCGGAGGGTGGATCGCCCGCGGATGGCACGTCCCAAGCGGGCGATGCCGGCAAAGCACCACTTCGAGTGGATGCAAGCGAATCAAATTTCCAGGATCTGGTGCAATTGTCCGCACAGATCCCCGTGCTTTTCCTGCTTTGGTCGCGCTATGCGCCCGAGTCACCCGCCGTCCTCGATGCAGCCGAACGCGTTGTTGAAAGTTACGGTGGCCGCTTGGTGCTTGCCGCCGCCGATGTGGACACCTTCCCGCAACTGGCGCAGGCCTTCCAGGTTCAGGCTGTTCCCACAGCAGTTGCCGTGGTCAAGGGACAGCCCGTCCCGCTCTTCCAAGGACCCGCGGATGACGAACAGATCCGAAACCTGGTTGAGGAACTTCTCAAGGTTGCTGCAGCAAACGGGGTCACAGGCAGCATTGGTGATGTCGCACCGGGAGGGGACGCGGAACCAGCACCACTGCCGCCACTCCATCAGGCAGCCATTGACGCGATCGAGGTCGGCGACTACGCCGGCGCAGCCGCAGCCTACAAGCAAGCGCTCCTCGAACAGCCGGCAGACACCGATGCCAAGGCCGGGTTGGCCCAGGTTGAGCTGATGGCCAGATTAGACCAGCTCTCTGCCCCGGAAGCCGAAAGCCTCCGCGAACTCGCCGCCGAAGAGCCGGACAACGTCCAGGCCCAGTTGACTGTGGCCGACCTCGACATCTCGGGCGGCCACATCGATGACGCTTTCAACCGCATTATCACGTTTATTGGCAGGAATTTCGGTCCCGAGCGTGAGACCGCTCGCGTGCGCCTCCTTGAGCTCTTCGAGGTTGTGGGAACCCAGGACGAGCGGGTGGCAAAGGCGCGTCAGGGGCTGGCGAGGGTTCTCTTCTAGTGCCGTCCGCGCTGTTCACTCCGCTTCAGCTGCGCTCACTAACAGTCCCGCACCGTGGGTGGGTATCGCCTATGTGCCAGTACAGCTGCCACCCGGAGACCGGAGAAGGCGTTCCCAACGACTGGCACCTGATGCACTTGGGTTCTTTTGCAGCCGGCGGTGCCGCGCTTATCCTAAGTGAGGCTGCGGCCGTTAACGCTGCAGGCAGAATCAGCCCCCTGGACGCTGGCTTGTACTCCGATGAGCAGGCGGCCGGATGGGAGCGGATAGTAGCGTTCGTCCACCGGCATGGTGCTGTCGACTGCAAAATAGGCGCGCAACTTGCCCACGCAGGGCGCAAGGCATCTACGTATTGGCCGTTTTCCGATCGCTCCGGCTCTGTTCCGGAGTCCGACGGCGGATGGGTCACCGTTGGGCCAGGCAGCGATCCGTTTGACGGCTACGCTGCGCCGGAAGCTATGAGCGACGCGGATATCCAGGGCGTGGTGGCCGACTTTGCCACCGCTGCCAGCCGGGCAGTGGCGGCTGGTTTCGACACTGTGGAGATCCACGGTGCCCACGGGTACCTCCTGCATCAGTTCCAAAGCCCGCTCATCAACACCCGGACGGATGGCTGGGGTGGAAATGAGGAGGGGCGCAATCGGCTTATACTCGCCGTGGTGGATGCAGTCAGGGAAGTCATCCCGGACTCCATGCCGCTCCTGCTCCGGATTTCCGCATCGGACTGGGCCGATGGCGGCGTTGACGTCGAGGCTTCTGTTCGCTTGGCCCGCGCCGCTGCCGAACGTGGCGTTGACCTTGTGGACGTCTCCAGCGGCGGCGCAGTAGCGCATCAGCAGATCAGGGCTGTGCCCGGTTATCAGGCTGGATTCGCCGAGCAGGTAAAGAACGACGCCGGGGTCCTCACCGGCGCGGTGGGCTTGCTTACGAGCGCCACCCAAGCGGAGGATATTGTGGCGAACGGCAGGGCTGATGCGGTTTTCATGGCCCGTGCCGCATTGCGGGATCCGCACTGGTGGCTCAGGGCTGCATACGAACTGGGCCACGACATTCCGTGGGTTCCGCAGTACCAGCGGGCCGTTCCCCGCCACGGCTTCTAGGACCTGCTCAGGTTCGTGTTGGCAAGGTTAGGCTGGGTCCATGACGGAACCACGCCATGAACCCACGCCCACTTCCGCGCCGCCACAAGCGTCCGCACCGCCACAAGCTTCGGCACCGCAACAGGCTCCCGAAACGCAGCCGGACACTCAATCACCGCTTGGCGCGCTCCCGCTGCCTTCAACTGGTCCTGCTGACGGTGCGCCGATGGCTGCACTGTCCATCCGCGGCCTGGCCAAGCGTTTCGGTGAGAAGATCGCCGTCGATGGCGTGAGCCTGGAAGTCCCAGCGGGTTCCTTCTACGGGATGGTTGGCCCCAACGGTGCCGGCAAGACCACCACGCTGTCCATGGCTACCGGTTTGCTGCGGCCCGACTTTGGCACGGCTTTGGTCCATGGCGTCGACGTTTGGGCGCGGCCCTTGGAAGCCAAGAAGCTCATGGGCGTCCTGCCGGATGGGGTGCGTCTTTTTGACAGGCTGACGGGCGAACAGTTGGTCACCTATTCCGGACTGCTCCGCGGCATGCATCGCGATGTTGTGGGCTCCCGGGTTTCTGAGTTGCTGGCCGCCCTTGATCTCCAGGCAGACGCCGGCACTTTGGTTGTTGACTACTCAGCCGGTATGACCAAGAAGATCGCCTTGGCTTCTGCCCTGATTCACGCCCCCCGCCTCCTTGTCCTGGATGAGCCCTTTGAATCGGTGGACCCCGTTTCGGCTTCCAACATCCGCGGCATATTGGAGAGCTACGTCGCTTCCGGCGGCACTGTCATCGTTTCCAGCCACGTCATGGACCTCGTGCAACGCATGTGCAGCCATGTCGCTGTGGTTGCCGGTGGTCGGGTGCTGGCGGCTGGATCTGTGGACGAGGTCCGGAACGGCTCCACCCTGGAAGAACGCTTTGTGCAGTTGGTGGGCGGCGGACACCGGACGGAGGGGCTCGAATGGTTGCGCACCTTCTGAGCCTGAAGTGGCGGCTGCTTCTTAACGGATTCAAACGCAGCCCGTGGCAGTTGGTGGGGATGGCACTCGGCTTGCTCTATGCGCTGGGTGTCCTTTCTCTTCTGATTGGTGGACTCATTGCGCTGCGTTGGGCCGACGCTGAGATTGCCCACACGGTGGTAGTGCTTGGCGGTGCGGCCACGGTGCTGGGGTGGGCCATCATTCCGCTCCTCGCTTCCGCGGCGGACATGACCTTGGACCCCGCTCGCTTCACCACGTTCGCGATTCCCCCGAGGCAACTACTGGCTGGGCTCGCCCTGGCGGGGTTCATCGGTATTCCGGGTTTGGCTACCTTGCTCGCCGCTTTGGGCACGGTGGGAACGTGGTGGCGTAGCGTTCCAGCTGTGGCCGGCGCTTTTTTGGGTGCCATTCTGGGTGCCCTTACATGCATCGTGTTGTCCAAGGTGGTAACGACGGCGACGGCCGGCCTTGCCTCCTCGCGACGCTTCAAGGACGTCAGCAGCATCATTGTCTTCATCCCGCTGATGCTGCTGGGGCCCATCATGGTGGGAATTATGGACGGCGTTCGCGGCAGTGCCGATTACCTGCCCGTGTTGGCGCGCACCGTGTCCTGGACACCGCTGGGTGCGGCCTGGTCCTTGGGCGGCGACTTGGCGTCCGGCAACGTCGGCGCCGCAGCCTTGAAATTCCTGATCTCCGCGGCAACCATTGCCGGCCTCCTCTTGTGCTGGCATATTCTGCTGCAGCGTGCTTTGGTGACGCCCCCGTACTCCGGAGGCTCGGCCAGGAAGGGCGGAAAACTTGGACTGTTTGCCCTTCTTCCCGGGACGCCCGCAGGCGCGGTTGCTGCCAGAGCTTTGATCTATTGGATGAAAGATCCAAGGTATGCGGCCTCCCTGGTGATTGTTCCCTTGTTTCCCGTCATCTTTTTCTTCAGCGGATCACAGAGTGGCAGCTACGACCTGCTCATGATCCTGGGACCGTTGACAGCGTTCATGATGGCTTGGTCCATCTGCGCTGATGTCTCGTACGACAACACAGCTTTTGCGCTCCACCTCGCGGCGGGTGTCAGGGGCATTGACGATCGCTTGGGTCGCGCCTTGGCCTGCTTGGCCATCTCACTTCCCGTGGTGCTCGTGTTTACTATTGGCCCACTTTTCGTCACGGGGGACTGGCGATGGCTCCCCAATCTTCTGGGGTTGTCGCTGGGAACTCTCTTTACCGGGTTGGGGCTCTCGTCGGTGATTTCGGCCCGCTACAACATCGCAGTACCTTTGCCGGGGGACAGCCCGTTCAAGAAACCGCCGGGAAATGTCGCCCAGACGCTGGCAGTGCAAGCCGTCGGTATGGGCGTGCTGGCGCTCCTGCTCATTCCGGAGCTTGCCTTGGTGGCTGTCCAGGCCTTCAGCGGGGGTCCGGAAACCGGTTGGATCAACCTGGCAGTGGGACCTCTACTCGGCGTCATCCTCTTCGTTCTTGGCGTCCGGCTCGGTGGAAAATGGTTGGACGCCCGCGGTCCGGAAATGTTCGCCCAACTCAGCGTGAACCGCTAGCCTGCGTAACAACCGTGCCCGTAGGTGGGACATGGGATAACGTCTTTGTCAGATAGCTCATAACTAAGAAAGGCCGTGACGATGGAAGTTGTCATTCTCCCTGGCACTAAGCAGATCGGTGCGCTTGCAGCCGATGCCATCGAAGCGCTGGTTCGCCGTAAGCCCAATGCAGTCCTGGGCTTGGCGACGGGGTCGTCACCGTTGCCCATTTACGATGAGTTGGCCAGCCGGTACGAGGCCGGGGGATTGGACTTCAGCCAGGCGCATGGGTTCGCTTTGGATGAATATGTTGGGCTCCAAGCAGGACATCCCGAGTCCTACCGCGAGGTCATCCGACGCGAGTTCACCAACCGGGTGAATATCAAACCGGAGAACGTCCATGGGCCGGATGGCGCGGCCGAGGACCTTGAGGCCGCATGCCAGGGCTACGAAGACGCCATTAAGGCGGTAGGTGGAGTCGATCTCCAGATTTTGGGCGTAGGAACAGACGGTCATATTGGCTTCAATGAGCCTGGCTCCTCCCTGGCATCCCGGACGCGCATCAAGACGCTGATCGAGCAGACCCGGAAGGACAACGCCCGTTTCTTCAACAGCATCGACGAGGTTCCCCACCATGTAGTCACGCAGGGACTCGGCACCATCATGGATGCCCGGCATGTGGTATTGGTCGCAACAGGCGCCCAGAAAGCCCAGGCTGTCCGGGATTTCGTGGAGGGGCCGGTTGCTGCAATTTGCGCGGCATCCATCCTTCAGATGCACCCGCATGCCACGGTTTTGGTGGATGAGGCGGCCGCGTCATCGCTGAAACTGGCCGATTATTATCGGCACACCTATGACAACAAGCCGGAGTGGCAGGGCCTGTAGACGGTAAGATGTTTGGCATGACTACGCTTCCTCCGGATCCATTCGAAAACGACCCCATGCGCGAGCTTTCCGGAGCCGGAACGTCCACTGCCACCATTGAGCGCGAGGAAACGCGCCAGGAAGTGGAGCCCGGCGACCGCGAGCGGTTTTCGCACTATGTCCGCAAGGAAAAGATCATGGAGTCGGCCCTGACCGGCGAGCCAGTCATTGCCCTGTGCGGCAAAGTCTGGACGCCGGGGCGCGATCCCAAGAAGTTCCCGGTCTGCCCGGAGTGCAAGGAGATTTATGAAGGCCTCCGCCCCGGCAATGACGGTGGAAAAAACGGCGGCCCGGGCAACTCCAAGTAGTGGGTGGGAAGAGAACTCCGGCCCTTTCTGATCATCACCGTCCTACGGCCCGCTTTGGCGTGCCCGGAAGGTCGGAGATCGTCGTCGCTGCCATCAGTCCGGGGGAGTCAGCATGACAGAAACACTTTTTGGTGGACCATCCCTGCCACCGGCATACCCGGAGCGTGCTGCGTGGGGCACAGCGCCCAAGCTCCGTGCGTGGCAGCAGGAGGCCCTGGACCTCTACATGACCCGCAATCCGAAGGACTTCCTCGCTGTGGCAACGCCCGGCGCTGGTAAGACCACCTTTGCGCTGCGCATCGCCACCACCCTGCTGGACAGCGGTGTGGTCAACCGCATCACCATCGTGGCGCCGACTGACCACCTGAAGCGGCAGTGGGCAGACGCCGCAGCAAAAGTGGGAGTCGCCATTGATCCCAATTTTAAGAACTCCGATGGCCAACACGGCCGGGGATTCGTCGGTGTTGCCGTCACGTACGCGCAGGTAGCGAGCAAGCCCATGTTGCATCGCGCGAAGACCGAAGCTGCCCGCACCTTGGTGATCCTGGATGAAATCCACCACGGCGGCGAGGCCCTTTCATGGGGAGACGGCCTGCGTGAGGCCTTTGATCCTGCTGCCCGGCGCTTGTCCTTGACGGGTACCCCTTTCCGTTCGGACACCTCGCCGATTCCCTTCGTCGAATACGCCGAGGACCGGGATGGCATTCGCCGTTCCAAGGCTGATTACACCTACGGCTATGGCAACGCACTGCGGGACCATGTGGTGCGTCCGGTCCTGTTCATGGCCTATTCAGGCCAGATGCGCTGGCGGACCAGTGCCGGTGACGAGATGGCGGCGTCCCTCGGGGAAGCAGCTGTAACCAAGGACATCACCTCACAGGCCTGGCGGACTGCCCTGAACCCCACGGGCGAGTGGATCCCGGCCGTCCTGGCGGCCGCAGACAAACGGCTTGGCGAGGTTCGGCGGACCGTACCCGACGCCGGCGGGCTGGTGATTGCCACGGACCATGATGACGCCCGTGCCTACGCCGGTCAGCTGAAGAAAATAACGGGTCAATCGCCCACTGTCATTCTCTCTGATGATTCCAAGGCATCCAGCAAGATCGAGGAGTTCTCCGCGGGGGACCAGCGATGGATGGTGGCTGTCCGCATGGTGTCCGAAGGCGTGGACGTTCCACGTCTATCAGTGGGCGTCTATGCCACCTCAACCTCTACGCCCCTGTTCTTTGCTCAGGCCGTGGGGCGCTTTGTGCGAGCCCGCAAGAGGGGAGAGACGGCGTCGGTATTCCTCCCATCCGTACCTCCGCTGATGGTGCTGGCCAACACCATGGAGGCCGAGCGCGATCACGCATTGGACCGCCCTGAAAAGGACGACGACGGCCTCTTCAACCCGGAAGAAAACCTCATGGCTGAGGCCAACCGGGAGGACAAGGCCTCAGACGAGCTCACCAAGGGCAAGTTTGAAGCCTTGGACTCCCAGGCCTCCTTTGACCGTGTCCTTTTCGACGGCGGCGAGTTTGGCACGGGTGCGGATATCGGTTCGGATGAGGAGCTGGACTTCCTGGGAATTCCGGGGCTTCTCGACGCCGAACAGGTGGGCACGCTGTTGCGTCAGCGCCAGCACGAACAGCAATCGCGCAAGAAGCGCCAGTCGCCCTTGGCAGCCGCTGCTGCGCCTGCGGTTCCTGACCATCGCATGCTGATGGACCTGCGCAACGAGCTGGCTAAGAACGTGGCCGCCTGGTCCGCCCGCACCGGCACTCCCCATGGAGTGGTGCATACCAAGCTGCGTGAAGTGTGTGGGGGACCCGCTGTGGCCCAGGCGAACGAGGAGCAGTTGCAGGCCCGCCTGCGCAAGCTTCAGGACTGGTTCATCGGCAGGAAGTAGCTGGCTCCAAATCAGCGAAAACCAAACAAGGGAGGGCGCCGCGATTCCGGCGCCCTCCCTTGTTTGAGCTCAATAAGTGCCGTCTTAGTCCCGTTCGACCTCGACGCCGGCGGCTTCCATTTCGTCGTAGGCGCCCGAAAGGTCCTCGGCGATTCCGGCTGTTAGTTCCGCGATGACCGTGGTGGTGTAACCGGCCTGGACGGCATCCAGTGCTGTGGCCTTGACGCAGTAGTCCGTTGCCAGCCCCACCACCACCACTTCCTCGACGTCGTGGCTCTGTAGCCAGTCGTCGAGCCCTATCGCGTCTTCATCGAGGACCTCCGCTACGGCGGTGCCTGCCTTCAGGTCTCCAGTGGGGACATCGTCCTCAGGAGCCAGAACGCCCTCAAAGCCTGAGTAAGCCGCGGTGAACTGTCCTTTTCGGAAGTACGCCTGGATGTACTCAGGATCAAGGTCTTCGTGGAGTTCAGCGCCTTTGCTCCTGGCCCTGCAGTGCGGAGGCCAGGAGTCAACCATGTCCGGGTCGTCTGAAAAGTGTTCACCGGGCTCGATGTGCCAATCCTGGGTGGCCACGATGTGGTCAAAGTGTTGCTGGTTGGCGTCCACGTACTCGGTGATGGCACCTGCAACGGCGGCGCCACCTTCGACAGCGAGCGTTCCACCCTCGCAGAAGTCATTTTGTACATCGACGATGATCAGGGCCCTGGACATCAGTTCTCCTCGTAGATGGTGGGGATGGCAGCCTCGCCCCGCTGCAGGCGGTTCACGACGGCGGGCAGCTCGGCCATGGTGGCCGCGTGCCGTTCACGGGCACGGATGACACCTTCAGGTCCGGTCCATCCGGGAAGCACCTCGCCGTTCTTGACGAACTGGTGAAGCAGGACGCGGTCGTTGCCGTCGTCTTCGGGGCGGTGGCCTATTCCCACGATTTCCTGGGTGGCACGGCCTCGTTCGTTGAGCTTGCGGAGGGCATATTTGCGTCCACCCACGCTGGCCTTGTTTTTCGCAGCCTTGGCAACTGAGATGAATTCGCCGGCGTCGTTGGTGCGGCTGACCAGCTTGTACACCATGCTGGCCGTCGGGGCCCCGGACCCGGTAACCAGGGAGGTACCAACTCCGTAGGAGTCCACCGGGGCGGACTGGAGGGCCGCGATGGCGAATTCGTCGAGGTCCGAGGTGACCACGATGCGGGTGTTGACGTTGCCGAGGTCATCGAGCATTTGGCGTACCCACTGCGCCTGGGCAATGAGGTCGCCGGAGTCCAGCCGGACTGCGCCAAGTTTGTCACCGGCCAGCTCGACGGCTGTGCGCACCGCCGTCTCGACGTCGTAGGTATCCACCAGCAGGGAAGTGCCGGGACCGAACGCGGCGATCTGTGCCTCGAAGGCCTCGCGCTCGGTGTCATGAAGGAGCGTGAAGGAGTGCGCTGCCGTGCCGACGGTTTTGATGCCGTAGCGCCGGCCGGCTTCCAGGTTGGAGGTGCTGGCGAAGCCGGCAATCACGGCCGCGCGGGCTGCCGCCGTCGCTGATTCCTCCTGTGTGCGCCGGGACCCCATCTCGATGCAGGGGCGTGTGCCGGCCGCCGAGGTCATCCTCGAAGCCGCGGAAGCAATGGCGCTGTCGTGGTTGAGGACCGAGAGGATGAAGGTTTCCAGGATGCAGGCCTCGGCGAAGGTCGATTCGACGATGAGGATGGGGGAGTTGGGGAAGTAGGCGTCACCTTCTGCGTACCCCCAGATGTCGCCGCTGAATTTGTAGTCGGCGAGGTAGTCCAGGGTTTCCTGGTTGACCACTTTGTTCTGCTCAAGGAAGGCAAGTTCGTCGTCGCCGAACCGGAAGTCAGCTATGCCTTCCAGCAGGCGTCCGGTGCCGCCCACCACGCCGTAGCGGCGGCCGTCCGGCAGCCGCCGGGCGAATGCTTCGAACACCGAGCGGCGGTGTGCAGCGCCCGAGTGTAAGGCTGCCTGAAGCATGGTCAGTTCGTAGTGGTCTGTGTACAAGGAAGTTGCGGGGTGGTCCCACGACGTGGCTCTACTCACGAATTCACTCTAGTGCGAGCCGCCATAGAATGGACAGATGAGCCCTAGCGTTGCGTATGGCACGGACATCGATGAGCGGACCAAAGCTGAAGAGCAGTCGTCCACCGATGTCCTGACAGCCCCTGATATCCCGTGGAACCTTGTGATCTGGAATGATCCCGTGAATCTGATGAGCTACGTGAGCTATGTGTTCCAGAGTTACTTCGGCTACTCCGAGTCCAAAGCCCACAAGCTGATGATGGAGGTCCATAAGAAGGGCCGCTCCATTGTGGCCCACGGTAGTAAGGAACAAGTGGAACAGCACGCTGTGGCGATGCACGGTTTTGGTCTCTGGGCCACAGTGGAAAAGGCCGCGAGTGGCAACGAAACACCCGGGAAGGGCGGCCGCCAGCGTGGCTAAGGCATTCAAATACGGTCTCAAGGGCATCAGCGGATACCTGGAGCCGGCGGAGCGTGACCTCCTGCGCGGATTGCTTGACGACGTCATTTCAATGCTGGAATCGGATGTCCGGGAAAACGAAGACCCGCTCGCAGCGCTGATCGGCTTGGATATGGACGTGAAGCAGCCAAGCGACCGCGCCCTGCTGCGTCTCCTGCCGAACGTCATGAAGGACGACGACGGCGGGTCGCTGGAGTTCCGCCAGCTCACCGAACGCTCTGTGCGGGAAAACAAAATCGGTGCCTTGAGGGCTGCAGCTTTGGGTCTGGATAAAAACGAGCTCGTTCTGACGCCGGAGGACGCTACCCGCTGGTCGATGGCGCTGAACGACGTCCGGCTTGTACTGGCCGAACGCCTGGACATCCGTGATGAAGCGGATGCCGAGCATATCCACAGTATGCAGGATTGGAGCCAGGCGGAGGACGTGGAGAGTTATCTGGCCCTCGTCTACAACTTCACTACGTGGCTCCAGGAGTCTTTGGTGCAGGCGATGATGGCCGCAAGGCAGGCGAAATCCTGATCCGGATGGCGGGTTGCTGCTCCTGCCCCGAAACAAATGCGACCGCCTTGTGACAAATCAGACACGAGGCGGAGAGCACAGGTAATGGCCGCACACCGCGGGAAGCCTTATTCTCGAATAATTATGACTTCATCATCGGGTTCACCAAGCGGCGCGTTGGGCAGTGACGCCCCCATCGGCAACGGGGAACTCATAGGGACACGTCCAATCGGCATTTTTGACTCAGGCGTGGGTGGGCTGACGGTGGCGCGTTCCATCATCGACCAACTCCCCAACGAATCAATCCTCTACGTGGGCGACACCGCAAATGGCCCTTATGGTCCACTGCCCATTGCCGAGGTCCGGGCGAATGCGCTGGGCGTTATGGACGAACTGGTGGATTCAGGCGTGAAGTTGCTGACTATCGCCTGTAACTCGGCTTCTGCCGCGGTGCTCCGTGATGCCAGGGAACGCTATACAGCACGCTATGGCATCCCGGTCATCGAAGTTATCCAGCCGGCGGTCCGGCGCGCTGTCTCTGCTACCCGTTCCGGAAAAATCGGTGTCATCGGAACCTCCGCCACGGTGGGGTCCAGAGCTTATGAGGACACGTTTGCTGCCGCTCCGGACCTGACGATTACGTCCGTGGCCTGCCCGGCGTTCGTGAACTTCGTGGAGGCCGGAATCACCACCGGTCCGGACCTCCTGGCCGCCGCCAATGAATATCTGGAGCCCCTTAAGCACGCCGGAGTGGACACTGTAGTCCTGGGCTGCACCCACTACCCACTGCTGACCGGCGTCATCTCATTCGTGATGGGCGAGGACGTCACGCTTGTCTCCAGCGCTGAAGAGACTGCCAAGGACGTCTACCGCGCCTTGGCCAACCACGGCATCCAACGGACGGGGTCCCAAGCACCCAGCCATGAATTCATAGCCACTGGTGATGCCACTCAATTCGAAATCCTGGCCCGCCGCTTCCTGGGCCCGGAGGTCCTCTCCGTGAAACATGTGGACCACGTCGCGGCCCAGTACCCGACAGGCAGCCTTGCCCGCATTACTCCCGAGATGCTGGAAGCGGCACGATCGGGAGCGGGACTGTCCCGCCGCTCGTACTTCGTCCAGCCCGAGGACGCCCTCACCAGTGGCACCGGCACAACAATGGGGCGTGGCCTGTGAAGCTGACCATAGTGGGCTGCACAGGCTCGTTCCCGGGTCCGGGTTCGCCGGCGTCGTGCTATCTGGTGACAGCTCACGACGGTGAGCGCGAGTGGAAGATCGTGATGGATCTGGGCAGTGGTGCCTTGGGGGCCATCCAGCGCTATACGGACTTGGAAGACATCGACGCGATCTTCCTCACCCACTTGCACCCCGATCACTGCATGGACCTGTGTGGCCTGCATGTCGCGGTCCGGTGGAAGCCCGGCGGGTGGGGCCGGGACCGCCTGCCTGTTTGGGGTCCTGCAGCTACCGCGGACAGAATGGCCACTGCCTATGGGCTGGACCTGGATCCCGGGATGCACGAGGAATTCGACTTCACCAACTGGACTGAGCTCAAGCCGGTCACAGTGGGGCCGTTCACAGTGACCCCCTTCGCCGTTAATCACCCCGTTGAAGAGGCTTATGCGTTGCGGGTCACGGCTACGGAACCGGGCAAGGACGGCGTATCCGTGACCAAGATCCTGACGTATTCGGGGGACACCGATTCCTGCCAGGGACTCGAAGATGCCGCGAGGGACTCAGACCTGTTCCTTTGTGAGGCGGCCTTCGAGGAAGGCCGCGACGACGGGATCAAGGACGTCCACCTCACCGGTAAGCGTGCAGGCGAGGCCGCAATGAATGCAGGTGCCAAGCGCCTCCTCCTGACACACATCCCGGTGTGGACCTCACAGACCAAAGTACTGTCCGAGGCCAAACCGGTATTCAGCGGTGACGTGGCTGTTGCCGTTGCCGGAGTTCACTACACAATTTAGCTGTCCGCTTCGATCCAACTGTGCGCTTCGATCCAACTTCGTAGGGCGTCGGGTTGCGGCCGTCAGCTTGGCTAAGCTTGAACCATGACTTCTGAAGCTACAGCCACTCCCGTCATCCGCGCCGATGGCCGGACCCCTGACCAACTGCGACCCATCAGCATTACCCGCGGCTGGTCCAAGCAGGCGGAGGGCTCGGCGCTGATCGAATTCGGGAACACCCGGGTTCTGTGCACAGCTTCGCTGACCGAGGGTGTGCCCCGCTGGCTCAAAGGCGAAGGCCGCGGCTGGGTAACGGCTGAGTACGCCATGCTTCCCCGGGCCACAAACACCCGGTCTGACCGCGAGTCGGTCAAGGGCAAGATCGGTGGACGCACCCACGAGATCTCCCGCCTCATTGGCCGCTCGCTGCGCTCCATCATCGACACCAAGGCGCTGGGTGAAAACACGATCGTCCTGGACTGCGATGTCCTCCAGGCGGACGGCGGTACACGCACTGCCGCGATCACCGGCGCCTACGTGGCACTGGCGGAAGCCATCCGTTTTGCCCGTGAGAACAAGCTGATCGCCCGCAACGCAGAGCCCTTGGTGGACACCATCGCAGCAGTTTCCGTGGGCATCATCGATGGTGTTCCGATGCTGGACCTCCCGTACGTGGAAGACGTTCGCGCGGAGACCGACATGAATGTTGTGGTCACCGGTTCGGGCAAATTTGTGGAAGTTCAGGGAACCGCGGAAGGTGCCCCGTTCGACCGCGACGAGCTCAACGCGCTGCTTGATCTCGCTCTCCTGGGCACCAGCCAGCTGTCCGCAATCCAGCGCGAGACGCTGGCGGAGGCTCCGTGAGCGGCACGCCGACGTCCGGCGCTCCACGCCTCGTCCTGGCAACCCACAACAAGGGCAAGCTGAAGGAACTACGCGAACTGCTCCGGGGCCAGGTTCCAGGGCTCGACGTCGACACCCAGGTGGTGGACGCCGCTGCGGCAGGTGCCCCGGATGTTGCCGAAACCGGTGTCACCTTCGCCGAGAACTCCCTCCTCAAGGCCAAGGCCGTGGCGGAAGCGACTGGCCTGGTGGCCATCGCTGACGACTCCGGATTGGCCGTTGATGTCCTGGGCGGGGCCCCGGGTATTTTTTCGGCACGTTGGTCCGGAAGGCATGGCGATGACGTCGCCAACCTGAACCTGTTGCTGGCACAGCTCTCTGATGTCCCGGACTCGTTCCGCGGGGCCGCGTTTGTCTGTGCGGCTGCATTGGCTGTCCCTGGTCCCGACGGCATTGCCCACGAGACCGTGGAGTATGGCCAGTTGGAAGGGACACTCCTGCGCGAGCCCCGCGGCGAGGGTGGATTCGGCTATGACCCCGTGCTGCAACCGGCCGGCATGGATCGGAGCTGCGCCGAGCTTAGCTCTGAGGAGAAGAACGCCATCAGCCACAGGGGGCAGGCGTTCCGCGCGCTGCTTCCCGCGATTGTGTCGGCTTTGTCCGAGACCGGTTCGAACTAGATCCTTCGTGGACGCAAAAGGCACCCCGCTGTGCGGGGTGCCTTTTCGTGTGCCTGGGGAGGTTGCTGGAGCTCTAATGCTCGCTGTGCTTGCCGCCCTCGTGCTCCTCGATGAACTCTTCCACAGGGTCGGTGCCTGCGGCCGCGGCCCTGCGCTTTGCCATGAATCCCCGGCCGATCTCAATGAAGATCGGGATGACGGAGATCAGGACGATGACGATGAAGATGATGTCGATGTTGTTGCCAACCCACTCGAACTGGCCAAGCCACGCGCCGAGCAAGGTAACGCCACCGCCCCAGAGGACTGCGCCGATGACGTTGAAAAGGAAGAACTTGCGCTTGTCCATCTGCGCAACACCCACGATCACCGGCACGAAAGTGCGGATGATGGGAACGAACCGCGCCAGGATCAAGGCCTTGCCGCCGTGCTTTTCGAAGAACGCGTGCGCGCTCTCCACGTTTTCCTTCTTGAACAGCCGTGAATCCGGCTTGTTGAAGATTGCCGGGCCGGCCTTGGACCCGATGAGGTAACCGGTTTGGTTACCGATGATGGCAGCCACGATGATCATGGCGCACATGGCCCACAGATTGAACTCGATGGCGCCGGTGGAGACCAGGAGTCCCGCCGTGAACAGCATGGAGTCACCGGGCAGGAAGAACCCCACCAAAAGGCCTGTTTCTGCGAACACAATGGCGCAGACCAGGAGGACCACCCACGGTCCCAAAGGTGAATCGCGGAGGAAGACGTCGGGGTTCAGCCAGTCCGGCAGGAACGAAGCCATAGGCGGCGAAACCGGTCCCGCGCCCCCGAATGTGGATACGGCAAGGTCGCTTATCGCAGAAAAGATCACCCATCAAGCCTACTTGACGGCCGTCGTCGTATTTTTCCCGGCTTTCACTTGACTCGCGGTTTGCTGGTTGTATGGTTAGTTACATGAGTAATGAACCAGTAGGGCGGTGGTGCTCATGATTGACGACAGCAAACCGATCTTCATGCAGATCGCCGAACTTATCGAGAACGGAATTGTGGACGGCACCATGGCTGAAGAGTCGCAGGTTCCTTCCACCAATGAGTTCGCAGCTTTTCACCGCATCAACCCGGCGACTGCCGCCAAGGGCGTCAATCTGCTGGTGGATTCAGGAATTCTCTATAAACGCAGGGGGATAGGGATGTTCGTCGCCACAGGAGCGCGCGCCCAGTTGGTCGCACGCCGCACCGAGGAATTCTTCGAGCAGTACGTCAAGCCGCTGGCACTGGAGGCCCGAAAGCTGGGCATCTCTACAGAGCAGTTGAACACGATGATTGAACGCAGCTCCGGGCTTGCACCGGAAACCGGGACAGACAAGGAAAGGAGCGCGGCCCTGTGAACGACACCATCGTCGAGGCCCGTAACCTGATCAAGCATTACAAAGACCTCAACGCTCTGGACAACGTTAACCTCAGCCTCTCTGCGAACCGCATTTACGGCCTGCTGGGACGCAACGGTGCGGGCAAGACCACGTTGATGTCCATCCTCACCGCCCAAGCTTTCGCTACTTCCGGGGAAGCCCTGGTTTTTGGCGCCAGCGCATACGAGAACGACGCCGTGCTGTCCCGGATCTGCTTCATCCGTGAATCACAGAAATACCCGGACGATTTCCAACCGCAGCACGCCTTCCGCTCCGCGGCGCTCTTTTACAAGAACTGGGACCAAGGCTTCGCTGACCGCCTCGCCGAAGATTTCCAACTTCCAGTCAAGCGCCGGATCAAAAAGCTCTCACGCGGTCAGCTATCCGCGGTAGGAGTCATCATTGGCCTCGCCTCGCGTGCAGAACTGACGTTCTTCGATGAGCCGTATTTGGGTCTCGACGCCGTCGCCCGGCAACTGTTCTACGACCGCCTGGTGGAGGACTACGCCGAGCACCCTCGCACCATCATCCTTTCCTCACACCTGATCGACGAGGTAGCGAACCTCCTTGAACACGTCATCGTGATCGACCGGGGGCGGATCATCATGGACGCCGATGCCGACGTGATCCGGGGTTCGGCTGTCACTGTTTCAGGTTCCGCAGAAAAGGTGGACGCCTTCCTGGCTGGCCGTAGGATCCTGCACCGCGAAACGCTGGGGTCCTTGGCCTCCGTGACGGTGGACGAGGTGCTGGGTAGCCGCGAACGCACAGAAGCCCAGGAGTTGGGCCTCGAACTTTCGCCGGTTTCATTGCAGCAGTTGGTGGTCCGGAAGACCATGGCCGGTGCTGGAGCCGGCCTCTCATCAAATACCGGAGACTTCGCCGATGACGCTATGGAGGCAAAGCGATGAGCAGGACGGTAGCAGTTGCCCGAATGCAGCTGATCAATAAATGGACGTACATCGGATGGCCATTAACCATCCTGGCGGCATCCTTCCTGATGTCGCTCGCCATCTTCGCGCTCATTCCCGTCACTGAGGGGAAAAATGGTGGTGGCAGCCAGGCGCCCCTGTGGTACTTCCTGGTCCTTGGCATCCAAAGCATGACCTTGGTGTTCCCGTTTTCCCAAGGCCTCAGCATCAGCCGACGTGCGTTCTACCTGGGAACCCTGGGCCTCTTCTCGCTGATCGCGGTAGGGATGACAGTGCTTTATATGCTGGGTGGCGTCATTGAACGGGCAACCAACGGCTGGGGTGTCTACGGCTACTTCTTCAATATCCCCTGGGTCACGGATGGTCCCTGGTACTCGACAGCGGCATTCTTCTTCGTGCTGATGATGTTCATGTTCATCATCGGATTCTGGTTCGCCACCATCTTCAAACGTTGGGGCACCACTGGAACGCTGGTGTCAACCTTGGGTACAGCAATCGCCCTGATCGGTGCCGCTGCCCTCACAACGTTCTTTGAGGGATGGGGACATGTTGGAAGCTGGTTCGCCCAGCAGACGCCGCTCAGCATCAGCGGATGGGCTGCGCTGCTGTGCGTCATCCTGGCGGCCGGTTCCTACGCAACCCTTCGCAGGGCCACCCCATAGGCGTCCAAATGTAGCGTTGGCCACAATGCAGGCCGGAAGGGCCGCCCCGCCGCAGAAATCGGCAAGGACGGCCTTTTCCGGCTGTAACCTTGTCCAGTGGCATTGGACTTTACGGCGATCGACTTTGAAACAGCCAACGGCTTCCGGGGGTCACCGTGTTCGGTAGGCCTCAGTAAAGTCCGTGGCGGAGTGGTAGTGGAGGAAGCCTCCTGGCTCATGCGCCCGCCCGAAAACCACGATCACTTCGAGTTCCACAACACGCGCATCCACGGCATCCGCGCGGAAGACGTCGCTGATCGCCCGCGGTTCGGGGAGCTCTTTCCGGAAATTGGCGCTTTCATTGGGAACGACATACTTGCTGCGCACAACGCAGCTTTTGACCTCGGGGTTATTCGGTCAGGCCTGGAAGTCTCCGGTCTTGCGGGGCCGGCCTACGACTATGTGTGCACTGTGATGCTCTCCCGCCGCTGCTACTCATTGGTGTCCAACTCTTTGCCCTATGCCGCCGAGGAAGCAGGCGTTCCCCTGGTCAACCACCACGACGCCGCGGAAGATGCCCGGGCCTGCGCCGGAATCCTTGTGGACATCGCCAGACGGAACAACGCCAACAGCATCGCCGAACTCTACCTTTCCCTCGGCCTCAACCTGCCGAAGCAACCTGCATTCGATCCAGCCCAAGGTCTGTCCAAGGCGACCATGTCCGCACTCGCTGCCAGAACCGGCAGCTTCGCAGAACAAACACTGGAACGAGCACTTGGCGTCCCTACCGGTTTCTCGAGCTGGCCGGAGGAGGGGCCCAACCCCCTGCCGAACCCAGCTGCGGAACCCGGGCATCCGCTCTTCGGCCAGACAGTGGTGTTCACGGGCGACCTCGCCATCACCAGGCCGGAGGCGAAATCCCGCGCCGCAGACATGGGTGCACGTCCGGAAAGCCGGGTCACAGCACGCACCACAGTGCTGATCGTGGGCGATGGCTTCGTGGCTGGCGACCTTCGCGCCGGGCGCCTCACAGGCAAAGCCAAACGGGTCCTGGAACTGCATGCCAAAGGCCAGCAAATCGAGGTTGTGTCTGAGGGCGAGTTCCTGCAGATGGTGGGCGGGGCGTAACGCCCCACCCCCTGGGTCACTGCGCCAGTGTGGTCATACTGCGCAATAATCCTTCCTGCTGGAAGTGCGGTACTCCTAGCCTTGGGGCATGACCAAGTCAGCCCCTCCCCAAGCTCCCGAGCGCCGTCCTGCCAGCGGTCCCGCTCCTTCTGGCGCTGCAACAAACGGTGGGGCTGGTTGGCGGGCTTTTTTCGCTTTCCCCAATCCCGTGAACGAATATGCTGCCAGGATCACGGCCGGACTGGTTGTGGTGGTAGCAGTCGCCACCCTGCTGACCGGCTGGGCCGGGGGCTTGGTGGCTCTTGCTGCCGGGTTCTGGCTTCGTGTGCTGTTCGGACCACGGATCTCCCCGCTTGCTCTTCTGTCAGTCAAGGTGTTGGCACCAAGGATCGGGCACGCCAAGCTTGTGGCCGGTCCTCCCAAGCGGTTCGCCCAAGGGATCGGCGCCGCACTGACGAGTGCCGCCGTCGTGCTGTTTTTCACTGGCTTCCAGCCCGCCGCCTGGATTCTGCTGGCGCTGCTGATCGTGGCAGCTTCGCTGGAAGCCTTTGTAGGCTTCTGCCTCGGCTGCGCGATCTTTGGTTTCCTGCAGCGCAAGGGCCTCATCCCCGAGGACGTGTGCGAGGCCTGCAACAACGTGACGCTCCGCCAGACCTGACTTTTGTTTAACCGGTGGTGACGGCAAGCAATCTGTCCGCCATGCCGCGAATGACCGCCTGGCCTTCCAGGGCCTCGAGCCAGTCGGACGGCAAGCCGTCTTCGCCGTAGTAGGCCCCCAGAATGTTTCCCGCAATGGAGCCTGTGGAGTCGCTGTCGCCACTGTGGTTGATGGCCACGGTTATTGCATTGCGGAACTGTTCTGCTGGCGTGCCGCCGCTGGTGGCCAGCACAGCGTAAAGACCGACGGCGAGTGCCTCCTCGGCAATCCAGCCCTCACCGAGCGCCGTGGTCAGTCCTTCCGGGTCCAGTGGGGCAGGCTGCAAGGACAACTGCAGGGCGGCTTCCAGCCGTTCCGCCAGTTCGGGTGCTTTGGTAGGGACGCCGTTGACATAGCTGAGGGCCTCGGTAGCGGAGGTGCGGATGTCGCTTCCGGCCACGATGTTGTGGATCAGCAGGCTAAAGGCTGCTGCGCTGAGTCGCGCCGAAGCATGTCCATGCGTCAAGGAAGCGGCGTCAGAGCTGAGCTTGTACACGGCCTCACGTGAAATGTGCGGGATGAGTCCGAACGGGGCTGAACGCATCACCGTCCCGCAACCTTTGGAATCGCCGTTGACCGGACGTGCAACTGTTCCCATTTCCCCCGTTGCCAAGCCACTGAGGCAGGCATTCCCTGGTGCACGCCGGTGATGCAGGACTTCCTGGGCGTCGATCCAGCGCGGTTGCGGCACGGGAGCGGAGGAGGCAACAGCCACGTCCTGAGTGGCGAGCCAGCGCAGGTAAGCCAGCCAAAGGCAGGCAATCTCGTCGGCCGCAACGCCGTCGTTCGCCCATTCGAGCGCTTCCACAAGGCCGTCAACGGTGTACAACGTCATCTGAGTGTCGTCCGAGAAGTGGCTGCCGCCGTCGAGTTGTGCGAAAGACGTCAGGCCGCCGGAACCATAGCGGGCACGTATCGCGGCGATGGAGTCGAACTCCACGGCATAACCAAGGGAATCACCCAGGGCCCCTCCCAAAAGTGCCCCCTGGACACGGGATTCGAAGGAAGGAACAGCGGGGGATTTAGGCTCAACACTCATGCCAGTAACTTACCCTGCCCGTGAACCGCCGCTGATATGGTGGGGAAGCTGCCCGGCACTGACGAACTTGGAGTGACATTTTGCGTGAACCTGCTTGGCGACGGACAGGCAAGACGCCCGACTACAGGTTTTCCCTTGCCAACGAACGCACCTTTCTCGCGTGGATCCGCACGTCCCTGGCCTTGCTCGCCGGCGCAGTTGCCGTTGACCAGCTGGCCCCGAACATCGCGCCCACACCCGTCCGGTTGGTCCTTTGTGTCTTGCTGGCACTGGTCGGGGCGGGGCTGGCAGCACTTTCTTACCGGCGCTGGGGGCAGATGGAAGCCGCCATGCGCAACGATCAGGCGCTCCCGTTCTCCCGGGTCATGCTGTTCATGACCATTGTTGTAGCCGTAGCGGCGTTCGCCTTCGCTGTGCTGATATTGGTGGCGCGGTAAGCATGGAAGTCCGCGACCCCGGGTTGCAGCCCGAGCGCACCACCTTGGCATGGCGCAGGACGTTGATTTCCCTGGTGGTGGTGGATTTGTTCATTTGGCGGAGTTGGCTGACGTCCGAGCCCTCCACCGGCAACCTCGTTGCCGGTCTTCCCGGACTTGATTACCAAGGGATCTGTGCACTCATGGCGGCACTGGCCACCATCGTGCTGGCGTCCGTGGTGTGGGTTCGCTCACGCCAGCTCCACCTTGGAAACGAGGCGGCATCAGCCCGGCTCGTCCGGGTCAGCACGCTGGCTGTGATGGGTCTCGGTGCCACTGCCATCGCAGCCATTGCCTTGGGTGATTAGAGTTCCGGTGGTTCGGCTGCCGTGTGGTTGAGCTCCCGGGCGGATAAGCTCGGAGGCGGTATTCAGCAACCATCCAGACTCTGCTGGCAGGATACTCAGTGGCTTTGAGCCTGCATTACCCCTGCCGGACCAGCTTGCAGCGAGCTACGGGGCCGGTGATACCGGCATCCACACCAACCTTAAGGACTCACGCGACATGACCTCTCCTGTACAGGCCACACCCGACCCCCAACCGGGACTTCTTGCCAGGCTGTCGGCTGAAGCTTTGGGATCGATGTTCGTTGTGGTTGCCGCAGTGGGAGTCGGGATCTTTTCGAATCCTGGTGGCGCGCCCCTGCCGGTGGCTCTTGCCACGGGCCTTGCTGTGACAGTGGCAATGCTGGCCTTCGGCTATGTCTCCGGAGGGCACTTCAATCCTGTGATCACCTTAGGCAATTTGATTGCCGGCCGAATCCGGGCCGTCGCGGCCGTGGCCTATGTGGCGGCGCAAATCATCGGCAGCGTTGTTGGGGCTGCCCTGATCTATTTCGTAGTGACCACCGTGCCGGTCCTCACGGACGCAAGAGCGGCCTTTGACGTCGTTGCCCCCGGGTTCGGTGAGCATGCGTCCGCGCAAACGCAGATGGCAGGAGTATTGCTGGTTGAGGTCCTGGGTTCGGCGCTCATCGTGGCCGTATTCCTTGGCGCGACCGCTGGCCGCCGGGCTCTTCCTGCCATGGCCCCCTTCGCCGTAGGCCTTGCAATGGCTGTTCTGCTTCAGCTTGGACAGGTCCTGGGAAACCTTCCCTTCAATCCTGCGCGGGCAACCGCCCAGGCATTCTTCAGCTCGCCGTGGGCACTAGAGGGGCTGTGGCTCTTCTGGGTTGCCCCGCTGATGGGTGCCGCGCTTGCCGGCCTCGCTTTCCGCGGCTTCCAAGGCCTCTCCCATGTCACCGTCGCCGTGACCGAGGACTTCCAGAGCGGCAGCGATGCGGTGAACGACTCCTTCGATGCCAACGACGAGCCGGTTGAGGAGCCTGAGGTCAAGGAAGCTCCTGCGAAAACTGACGAAGACGCTACCCGACGTGTGCCGGCTGCGAAGGTCAATGATGACGCCCGTGACTTCTTCGACGGCAAAAAGGGCAAATAACCTCACGGGATCGACGGCGGACGGCTCGCCTGCGCTTTATTGTCGGTGCCCCCGGTTAACTTGAGAATATGCGGTTACTTCATACTTCCGATTGGCACCTTGGCCGGTCATTCCACGGCGTTGGCATGCTCGAAGCGCAACGCAATTTCGTGGACCAGTTGGTGTCGCTGGTTGAATCCAAGTCCGTTGACGTGGTGCTGATCGCCGGAGACGTCTACGATCGCGCCCTTCCCGGGCTGGACGTGGTCAAACTGCTTGATGACGCCTTGGTCCGTATTACCCAGGCAGGGGCCGGGGTTGTCCTGACCAGTGGCAACCACGACTCCGCCATCAGGTTGGGCTTTGCCTCCCGCCTGTTGGAACGCGGGGGAGTGCACCTGAGGACGCGCGTGGAAGATCTTGATGTGCCAATCCTTTTCCCCCTCGGAGCCGATGGACATTGCAAGGAGGGCACAGGAAGCGGCCACGTTGCCATTTACGGCATTCCCTATCTTGAACCCCGGCTCGTGGCTGAGCGTCTGGGCGCTGAAAACGCCAACCACTTTGATGTCACCCAGGCGGCTGTGGATCGGATCCGGCAGGATGTTGAAGCCCGCCGCGCATCAGGACCTGTCTATCCTGTGGTCCTCGCGCATACTTTTGCCAGTGGGGGCATTACCTCGGAAAGTGAACGGGACCTAAGCATCGGCGGCCTGGGCGCAGTTCCATTGGATCTCTTTGAAGACTTCGCCTACACCGCACTGGGTCACCTCCATGGACGGCAGGAGCTGGCACCCAATGTCCGGTACTCCGGTTCTCCCTTGGCCTATTCGTTCTCGGAGGCCAAGCACCACAAAGGTGCCTGGCTGGTGGACCTTGACGCCGACGGAGTGATCGCTGTTGAGTCAGTTGTGTGGGACGCCCCTAAGTCCCTCGCTACCTTGCGTGGAAGGCTGGATGATCTTCTCGGCGCTGAAGAGCATGCCTGGGCAGAGAGTGCTTACTGCCAAATCACGTTGACGGATGCACAACGGCCTGCTCAAGCCATGGAGAGGGTGCGAACCCGCTTTCCGGACACGCTGGTTCTCTCTTTCGATCCCGAAGGTGCAGAGGCGCGGACTTCCACCAGCTACAGCAACCGCCTCGCCGCTGCCGAAGACGACCTGGGAGTCTGCTGTGGATTCCTGGAACACGTCAGGGACCGCGGTGCCAGCGATGCAGAGGAAGCGGCCCTGCAGGAAGCCCTTGAAGCTATCCGGTTGCAGGAGGCTGAGTTGTGAGAATTCATCGTTTGGACATCGCAGCTTTCGGTCCTTTTGCATCGCCACAACACATTGACTTCGACCATTTGAGCGCACAGGGCTTGTTCCTCCTCAATGGGGCTACGGGTGCGGGTAAGACCAGCATTTTGGATGCCATTTGTTTCGCCCTGTACGGATCCGTTCCTGGTGCCCGCCAGGAAGGGAAGCGGCTTCGAAGCGACCATGCAGCGCCAGGTGCGGAGCCGCGCGTGGTCTGTGAGTTCTCAGCGCGCGGGCGCCGTTTTGAAGTGACGCGATCGCCGGCGTGGGACCGGCCCAGCGCTCGCGGCCGCAACGGATTCACCACCCAGCAGGCCAAGACCCTCCTCAGGGAACGGGTAGCAGGGGAGTGGGAAGAGAAATCTTCCAGGAATGACGAGGTAGGTGCCGAGCTCTCAGACGTCCTTGGAATGGATCGGGAGCAGTTCACCCGGGTGGTGATGCTGCCACAGGGCGACTTCGCGGCTTTCCTGCGGTCCAAGGCCAATGAGCGGTTGGAACTGCTGCAAAAGTTGTTCGGCACGCAACGATTTGAAGCTGTTGAACGCCAGCTCGCACAGCAAGCGGCCGAGGCAAACCGCGCCGTGCAGGAAAACGCGTCAGAGCTCAAGCTGCTGCTTAACCGGGTTGCATCGGAGCAGGAACAGCTGGGTCTTGCCGCCCCCAGTACCACCCCTGGAAATGAGCCAGGAAGGGACCCTGAGGCCTGGCTTTCCGGTGTGGAAGCAGAAGTCAGAGCCGAATGGGAGCATCGACTGGAGGAGGCTGCTGAGGCAGAGTCCCTGTCCAACCGCCTCACGGAACAATTCCATGAGGCGCAGGAGAAGGCGCTCCGGCATGGTCGGCTCGGCGCAGCGATGCAGCGGCGGGTCCTGCTCGAGCTGGCAGCACCCCGGGCGTTGGAGAACAAGGAGATGCTCGGTAAGCACCGACGCGCCGCTGTTCTCAGCGGACATCTGGAGGCGGTGGATACCGCAGAGCGTAAGCTCCAGGCCGCCGTTGCGCAGACGGCAAGCCTGCGCGGGAAGCTTGCCGCGGCCGGCTTGGAGGCAACAAACACTGCCGCTGCCTTGGAAGGCGCAAAGGCAAGCAGCGCAGTCCTGGAGGCCCGGCTGCCCGATGAGCAGCGACTGGAAGAGATCACGGCGCGCCTTGCGGCCAAGCATGCTCAAACGGCGGAACATCAAGCCGCTGCCGAGGCTTCGGCGTCCGCGCTGGAACAGCTGCGCGAAGACGTGTCCACTGTGGAGTCGCACATCCAGCCTCTGGAGCCTTTGGCTGGCCAACTGTCAGAACTGGAACGGGATGCCGAAGCTGCGGCCGGGCTTGTTCGAATCGTGGCCCGGCATGAAACGGCTGCCAGCGAGTTGGAGGAGATTTCCGGAAAGCACCTCCAAGCCCGGTCCGAATCACAGGACCTCCGGCAGCAGTGGCTCGACGTCCGCGAACTGCGTTTAGCCAACGCAGCAGGGGAGCTGGCCTCGGCACTGGAAAACGGTAAGCCGTGCGCTGTTTGCGGAAGCGAAGAGCACCCCAACCCCGCCGAAGCTGTGCGATCAGCACTCTCCCTTGCCCAGGAAGAGGAAGAAGCCAAAGAACGGTTCGAGGCCAGTGAGAAAGCCTTGGGGCTCCTCGCCGAGCAAGTTTCCTCCGCATCCCAGGTGCTTGCAGGACTGGTTGCCCAGGGAGGTTCCACCGATGCTGCTGAAGCGGAGGCCAAACGGGGATCTGCCCATGAAGCTGCCGCGGAGGCACGTAAAGCAGCAGGCTTGCTGGAGAAGCTTCGTGGCCGGCAAGTAGACCTCACCAAGCGCATCGCTCGCGTGCAGGAAGAACACGACGCGTCCGTGAGTGCGGCTGCCCAGGCATCGTCCGCCGTTCACCTGCTTCAGGAGCAATGTGTTGCCCTTGAAACGGATCTGGCTGGCTTGAAAGGCGACTTCCCGAGCCTGCGCGAGCGGCTGGAAGCACTCAAGGTTGAGCAGGAGCTTCTGCAAGCAGCGGCGGATGCAGACCGCGAACTGGAGCGAGCAGAACAAGCCCGGGAAGACGCCGCAGCGTCGCTCGAAAAAGCCTTGCCGGAATCCGGATTCGCCTCCGCTGACGACGCTCGCCGGGAAATCCTCTCACCGGCCGATGTTGTGGGCCTTGAGAAAGACCTGGCGGATTTCGACGCTGAATCATCCCGCTTGGACGAGTTGTTTGCCAGTGAGGACCTAATCCTTGCCGCCAAGGAAGCCAGCATAGGTGAGCTTCCCTCGGGAGAAGCTGAACTTGCTGAATCGAAGCTGATTGCTTCCAATGCTGCAGATACTGCGCGGGCCAAGGCTTTGTCTGCGGGCCTGGCTGGAAAATCGGCGGGCGCTGTTGCCCGGTTGCGGAGGGATTACCAAGCCTTGGCACAAGCAGGAAGCGAACCACGGAACCGGGCCCACATGCTTGCTGAGCTGGCCGACACCGTGAGGGGATCGGGCGACAACAGTTACCGGATGAGCCTGAATACGTATGTCCTTGCTGCACGGCTGGAACAAGTGGCAATCGCCGCCTCCGAACGGCTCGTGGCCATGAGCGACGGCAGATATACGTTGCAACATACTGACGCCAAGGCTGCGCGGGGAGCAAAGTCGGGCCTCGGGCTTGAAGTCGTAGATGAATGGACTGGCCAGCGCCGGGACACTTCCACCTTGTCCGGCGGCGAATCCTTCATGGCGTCGTTGTCCTTGGCCCTTGGTTTGGCCGATGTTGTCCAGCAGGAGGCCGGCGGCGTGGACATCGAGACACTGTTTGTAGACGAAGGCTTCGGCAGTCTCGATGAACAAGCCCTGGAGCAGGTGATGGACGCCCTGGAGGGACTGCGCGACGGCGGCCGGGTAGTTGGCCTCGTCAGTCACGTGGGGGAGATGAAGCAACGCATCACCAGCCAGCTACAGGTGGTCAAGGGCAGGCACGGTTCCAGCGTGCGGATTGCCGACGCCGTACCCGTCTGACTTCTATCCGATAGACTTAACCCGTTACACCGGGTCGCGCGCATCGGGAGGAGGGACGATGCGCACACTTTAGCGAACCCGGATTAATGGAAAAATCTTCTCTGGCTCCACAGCCTTTATCATCGGCTCCAGCACGCCCCTCACGCCTGCCGGGCCGTTTCGCGCGGCTTCCCGAATTGGCCGGACCCGGATTCCTTCCCTTAGGCCTTTTCGCCAGGCTTCCCCTGGCCATGCTGACCGTCGGCACGCTGACGCTGGTCACCGCGGTCAGCCACTCCTACGCGATCGGCGGCATGGCGGCCGGAGCGGTGGGCATCGGTTCGGCGTTGGGTGCTCCCGTTCTCGGCTCTTTGGCGGACCGGGCCGGGCAGCGGATCGTGCTCCTCGTGGCCGCGGTCATCAACACCCTTGCCGTCGCCGGCCTCGTTGCCGCGGCCTACGTCACTCCCGGCTACGGCTCAGTGAGCGACGCAGTGGGTGTCCTTATTGCAGCTTTCCTTGCAGGGGCCAGCTGCCCGCAGGTTGGTCCCATGGCCCGGGTGCGCTGGATGGCTCTAACCACCCGAAACCTATCTCCGTCGTCAACCACTGGGGGCCGAAGCGTCGCGGCCAACCGGGCCGACCTGGACACCGCGCTGTCCTATGAAGGGACCGCGGACGAGATCACCTTCGTCCTGGGCCCGGCCTTGGTGGGTGTCCTGGCCAGCATGGTGGCACCCTGGTTGCCGCTCGCCTTGGCAGCCGTCATGACCATTACGTTGGTTCCTGCTTTTGCGATCCATCCCAGCCAGCTGGCCGTTGTACCGGCACCTCGGAAGCCGGGTGCCGGCGTCGCGCCTTCCAACGGACAGGAGCCTCCTGGAGTGCAATCCACCCAGGTGACTCCAGAGCGGGCTAACCGTTGGGCCGGGGCTGTGGTGGCGGTTCCTGTGGTGGCGATGGTGTGCATGGGAACGTTCTTTGGTGCGACACAAAACGCGCTAAGTGCCTTCTCCGCGCAGTACGCCACTGCCGAAATCGCTGGCCTCCTGTATGCGGTAATGGGCCTTAGCTCCGCCGTAGCTGCACTGTCCGTGGCGTTCTGGCCGCAACGGTTCAGCTTGGCTTCCCGTTGGGTTGCCGCAGCACTGGCGATGGCCGTTTTGTCTCTCTTGCTGCTTCTCCCGGCGGGCATATGGCCCATGGTCTTTGTCCTGCTGATACTGGGCATTCCAGTGGGGCCCGTGATGGTGACTGTCTTCAGCATCGGCGGCGTGGTGGCACCGGCCGGGCGCATGGCAACGGTGATGACTGCCCTCGCCAGCGGAATCGTGGCTGGAACAGCATTGGGCTCCTACCTGGCCGGGCAATTGGCCGAAACGCAGGGGCCGGGTGCTGCATTCGTGGTTTCGATGGCGGCTGCGGCAGGACTTTTGCTGCTGGGCGTTGTCACGTCCTTGGTGATGAAGCGACAGCCTCAGGCGTAGCTGAGCGCTCCGGCGAGGGACGCGGCCATGAGTTCCACCAACCGCAGTGAGCGTTCTTCGTCGGGGTCAGCCAAATGCTGCATACTGATGCCGTCGATCCCCGAAATGAACAGGCGGGTGATGTCCTCCAGGTTGTCGGGGACAGGTTCGCCGGCAGCCTCGGCCGCCGCACGGAACAGCTCCAGGGTTGAACTGACCCAGCCGTCATACATCGAACGGTTCATGAGCAATGCCTGTGGCTGGTCTTCGGCTTCCACGCGGAAGCGCCGGAGCAACAGTTCGAAGGTAGTGACCTGCTCATGAGGGTTTTCCAGCATGCGGCTCCAGATACGACGCGCGTGGGCGCCAACCATGTGGCGTAATCCCATGCCCGGATCAATCACGGGCTCCAACGCCTTGGCGTAGTCCCTGCTGAGGAAGTTATACACCTCTTCAAGGAGCTCGTCCTTGCTCCGGAAACAATAGTGCAGGGCCGCAAGCGGGGCCTCCGCCTCACTGGCGATCCGACGTGTCGTCGCGGAGGCAAGGCCGTCCTGGGCAATGACCCTTGCTGCGGCTTCGACGAACTGCAGCCGCCTTTCCTCTGCGGGAACCCTGGCCATCATTCACCTCTCTCTTGAACTCACCTGTGACTCGCTCCATCACCTGTGATCGGGTTCACCAACCCTGCGGTCTCATCGATCGTAGGCGCTCTCGCCGTGTCGTGCTTACGGCCGTGCCGGAGGGGCGAAAAACTCCCCCGAAAGAATTTTACGCCAAAACCTAGTCAAGTGACCCAGTCAAGCGACATACTTCTTTCAGGAACGTTGTCTGCATCACATTTGGATGCGGAGACTTGAGGAGAACTGATGGATGATTTCGCTGACCTGGTGATTATGAATGCCTCGGTCCACACCATGGACCCGGCGCAGCCGCATCGCATAAGCGATGCCGTCGCCGTCAAGGGAGGCCTCGTTGCAGCGCTGGGCCATGAAGATGTCAGTGAGTCGATTGGCCCTGACACGCAGGTTGTCGATGCCGCGGGTGGGGCTGTCATTCCAGGCATCAACGATGCCCATCTTCATTTCGTATCAGCGGCAATGGCCGCCTTTGGATATGTGCGCCTGGAGCCGGCAGCTGCGCCGGACTGGGCGGCCGTCGTCGACGTCCTTGAGTCAGCCCCGCCGGGGGAGGACGGCTGGGTCCGCGCCCATGGCTGGGACGAGGCGGTGCTGGGACCGGCGAAAGGCTTCTTGCTCGAATCGCGACCCGGCACGCCCGTGGTGGCATTCGACAGCACCGGGCATCAGTTACTGGCCAACGGGGAAGCGCTGCGAAGGGCCGGGATTGACGCCGCAACAGCGGACGTCGACGGTGGCGTCGTGGCGAGAACCGCCGACGGCAACCCCACAGGACTGCTCCAGGACGGAGCCATGGAACTTCTCTCGCGGGCCATGCCGCCCGTGCCGGCGTCCACATTGCGACCTGCCTTGCTGGCATTGCAGGAGCACCTGCACTCGCTCGGTATCACTTCACTCACGGATCCTGGCCTTGGCCCTGCAAGTGCAGGGCTCATGGACGGTGCCGGTTCGACGGCGGCACTTGAGTTGCTGGGCGACCTCGCTGCGGAGGATGAACTGACGTTGAGAATCAACGTCCTGATGCTCTTCGCCGGAACCGGGGGAGCCAATGCCCATGCAGTTGAGATGGGCCTGGGAAGCGGACTGGCCCGGACGTACCTAAGCCGCGGCATCAATCCTGAACAGTTGCGGATCGCCGGCGTCAAGATCTTCGCGGATGGCATTCCCCGCAGCGGCACCGCGTGGATGAGTGAACCTTATGGCACAGCTTGTACGCACGGCAGCCTGGTGATCCAGGGGGCCAACGACGCCGACAGGGTTGCAGAGCTGCACAGGATACTGGCGCTGATCAACGAAGCGGGGCTGCAAGCCGGGGTCCACGCCACAGGGGACGCGGCCACAGCCGCAGCCGTGGAGGCCATTGTTGCGGCGACTGACGGTCCCGAGGAGCGTCCAAGGTCATCAGGGAACCGCCATTACATCATCCATGGGGCGTTCGGCGATCCAGGTGCATTGAGCACGATGGCATCCCACGGCATCGGGTACAGCACCAACCCTTTGATCCGCCAGGAAGCCGGCGACATCATGCGTCAAGTGTTGGGTGAGGACCGATTCTCCCGACACCAGCCCCTACAGTCAGCCTTGGAGGCCGGAGTTCATCTCAACCTTGCTTCCGACGCCCCCGTGACCAGCGCGGATTGGCGGCGCACAGTAGTGGCAGCCGTCCGCCGGGCCACACGTTCCAGACCGGGCAAACCGCGGGATCCCGAGCGGATCACCGGCCTGCAGGCTCTGGCTGCCATGACCATCCACGCCGCGTGGCAGGACCACGCCGAGCACTTCAAAGGGGCCCTGACACCAGGCATGGCAGCAGATCTGTGCCTTCTCTCCAACCCCTGGCCCGTGGACGAGGAGATCGAAAAGCTCCTCGACACAGAGGTCAGGCTCACTCTGAGCGGTGGCCGCGCAGTCCACCAATCCACCAGCTAGCACCATTACCTTCCGTTCCAACCATTCGTGATTCAAGGAGCACCATGCGACGCACTATTCCCCTGGCCCTGGCCGCAGTTTTGTCCATGACGTTGGCAGCCTGCGGCGGCGGGGCGGGCCCGGCCGCTGCCCCCGCCGCCGACGGGACCACCACGCTCAAGGTGGGAACCATCGGTATCGGCTCCGATGCCGGTATCCGCCTCGCGGCTGACAAAGGCTACTTCAAGGAGCAGGGTCTCAACGTCGAGATTTCTGTCATAGCTAATCCGCCGGCAGGTATTGCAGCTGCCCAGAGCGGCCAGATTGACGTCACCTACACGCCATCCATCCCACTTTTGAATGCACTGAGCCAGAACGTACCACTCAAGATCATCGCCGCAGCCGATGGCTACAAGGACGGGGCTAGTGAGGGGGCGGACCTCAACCGCGTAGATGACACCGGACTCCTGGTGCAGCAGGCGTCCGCCATCAACCGGCCGAAGGACCTGGAAGGAAAGAGCGTCAGTGTTCCAGCCCGCAAGGCACAGCTGGAGGTTACGGTCAGCAAGCTCGTCAAGGACGACGGCGGCGACCCCGCCAAGGTGAACTGGATGGTCCTTGATCCGTCATCGGCACTCCAATCACTGAATTCCGGACGAGTTGATGCCGCATCCCTGGTTGCCCCGTTCACGTCCAAGGCAGCGTCAGAGGGCAACAGGCTTCTGGCCTCGCCCGGCGTCGAGTTTTTTGAACAGGGTGCGATTGGCCTCTGGGTGTCAGGGGCCAACACGGTGAAGTCCAAGGAGAAGGCGTTGGAGGGTTTCAAGACAGCCATGTACAAGGCGAACGCCTACGCCAACGGCCACATCGATGAAGCACAGCAGCTCAGCGCCGAAATCACCAAGACTCCGCTGGAGATCGTGAAGTCCGGCGCAGTCAACTACTGGCCGGAAGATGTACGCCTGGAAGACATTGAGCGCGCCAACAAGAACCTCGCTGACCTTGGCTTCCTGAGTGAACCCGTGAAACTGCCGGCCGACATAATTTTCGGTAAGTAGGCCGTGAGCGACATGGGAGATTCATCATGAAGGCATCCATCCGCCCTTATGTGTTCAGTGCCTTGGGTATCGCTGGAGCCCTGGTCATCTGGCAGGTTCTCGCCGCGGCAAACGTAGCAGGAAACGCCCTGCCAACGGCCACCACGGTGTTTACCACCCTTGCAAGCATTCTGGGGACCGGCACGTTCTGGTCCGCACTGGGTGCCACCATTGGGATCGCACTGCTGGCTTTGGCTTTAGCGGCCTTGGCAGGAGTGGTCATCGGATTACTCGTGGGCAGTTTCGAATCCGTACGATACGCCACCTTGGCAGTCTTGGAATTCCTGAAGCCCGTCCCGCCCATCGTCATCCTCCCCCTTGCGGTGCTGGTACTGGGTCCTACCGCTGAGATGTCGCTCTTCCTGGTGGTGTTCGGGTGCTTACTCCCCATCGTCATGCAAACGGTCGATGGGGTGCAGGGCACCGATCCTGTGGCACGCGATACGGCCCGCTCCTATGGCATGGGCGAGGGGGAAATACTGGCCCGGGTGGTCCTGCCCAGCGCTATGCCGTACATCGGTACGGCGATGCGGGTGGCAGCTCCTGCCGCCTTGGTGGTGACGGTCGTTGCCGGACTCCTTGGCGGGGGTCCGGGCCTCGGCCAAAGCATTTACCAAGCCCAAGCGGCAGGTGACTACGCCAGTCTCTACGCATTGGTGATTGTCCTCGGTGTCCTGGGTCTGTTGTTCCAAGGTGCCACCCGGCTGGCCGAGCGCCGGGTCCTGCACTGGCATGAGTCCTACCGTGGAGTGGTGCCCTGATGAGAAACGTCAAAATACGAAACTGGGTGATCGGCGCAGGCACGCCTGTCCTGTTGCTGGCGTCGTGGTGGTTCCTGTCCGCGAACTCCATTGATCCCTTCTTCCCGCCGCTCGAAAGCATCCTTGTCCGTTTTCAGGAGCTTTGGCTCTTTGAGCACTTCCAGTCTGATGTCCTTCTGAGCCTGGGGAACTTGTTTATTGGCTTTGCCATCGCAGCGGTGGCCGGAATTGGCCTCGGGTTTGCCACGGCACTGGTTCCTCCCGTCCGTTGGATGATCGATCCGTTGATCCACTTCCTTCGGGGGATTCCTCCCGTAGCTCTGGTCCCGATCTTCATCTCCCTCATCGGCTTCGGTACCCAGATGCGCGTGACCAGCATTGCGCTGGCGGCTTTGTTTCCCACCATGATCGCCACAGTGGACGGCATCCGTAGCGTCAGTAATGACCTGATGGACGTCGCCAGGGTCTACCGGCTGAGCCGGAAGGAGCGGGTGCTCAATGTCCTCCTTCCCGCAGCCATGCCACAGATCTTCTCAGGCCTGCAGGTGAGCCTCCAGGTGGCCTTCATCGTGATGATCGCAAGCGAGATGCTGGGCAGTTCGCAGGGCATCGGAGCCATGACCTTGCTGGCTCAGCAGAGCTTCATGACCGCTGACATGTGGGCCGGGATCCTGCTTCTGGGAGTCATTGGATTCCTCGTCAACATCCTGTTCAGCCTGCTTAAGCGCAAAGTTTTGTCCTGGTACATCGGGTCCCGTCGCATGGCGCGTGCAGCATGAGCGCGCGGCAGACCCCGGCTCTTCCCATCCGAAACAGAAAGTCCACCATGGCACAGCAACCAGAAACCCGCATCAGTGCGACCACTCCGCGGCTGGACGTGGCGCATCTCGCCAAGACCTACGGAAGCGGCGAAAAATCACACACCGTCATCGAAGACCTCACCTTCACCGTCGATGCCGGCGAAGTTGTGTGCATCGTCGGTCCTTCGGGCGTTGGCAAGACGACACTTCTGAAGTGCTTGGCCGGGCTTCATCCGGCCAGCAGCGGACGGGCGGCCATTGACGGACGGACCATTAGCGGCCCACCTCCGGAAATGGCCTTGGTCTTTCAGGACTACAACCGATCCCTGATGCCCTGGCTCACTGTCCGGAAGAACCTGATCCTTCCTTTGCGGCACCTCAAGTTGCCCGCAGCGGAACTGAAGGAGCGCTGTGACAGTGCGCTGGCCGCCGTCGGGCTCTCCCATGCCGACAATCAATATCCCTGGCAGTTGTCAGGCGGAATGCAGCAACGCGTGGCAATCGCCAGGGCTCTGGCGTATCGGCCCGAGATCCTCATCATGGACGAGCCCTTTGCCTCAGTAGACGCGCAGACCCGGTTTGACCTGGAGGACCTCTGCCTGAAGATCCGGAAGGACTTCAACATGACCATTTTGGTGGTGACCCACGATATCGATGAAGCGGTCTACCTGGCAGATCGCGTGGTGGTCCTGGGTTCCAGGCCCGCCCGCGTCCTCAAAGTGGTGGACGTGGACCTGCCTGCTCCGCGTGATCAAATAACTACGCGTTCCTTACCGGACTTCGCCCGGCAACGCACCGAAGTGCTGTCCCTCATCAAGAGGCCCGCATGACGGGGCAGCAGCGGGCAGCCGGCAGCCGGCGGCCCAACGTCCTCTTCATCATCGCCGACCAGCTCCGGGCCGACCACCTGGGTTTCGGTGGCAACGCCACCGTCAAGACGCCAAACCTGGACGCGCTCGCCGACAAAAGCATTGTTTTCGAGAATGCGACAGTGGCGAATCCCACGTGCATGCCCAACCGCGCCAGCCTGATGACCGGCAGGTGGCCCTCCGCACACGGGACGCGGTGCAATGGCATCACCTTGGATCCGCTGACGCAGACCGTTCCGGGGTCCTTGGGAGCGGGCGGCTACCGCACCGTGGGTGTGGGAAAGTTGCACCACCAAAACATGGGGTGGGAATTCGAGCCGCATCAGGCCGAGGAGATCCGGGCCACCGACCCCCTCCTGTTGGACACTGGAGTAGGCGACGCCCGCCGTCAGGGCTTTCCCCCGGGGTGGGACCAATGGGAGAACCGCGACGCGCACGATGACCGCTTCATTGCGCTCCCCTCCGACTACTACGGCTACCAGCACGTAGATCTCGTTATCGGCCACGGGGACCGGCCCGGCGGCCACTACGTGCACTGGGCCCGCGAACGGGGCGTCGACCCGGAAACGCTGGGAGGTCCAGGAAATTCGTCCAGTAAGTACAACGGGTGGGATCAGGTCTACCAGACGGCTATCCCTGCTGATGTGCACCCCACCAGCTATGTGAGCGAGAAAGCAATCGAGCACTTGAAGGATGCCGCCGGGCAGGACCAGCCATTCTTTATGTTTGTGTCCTTCCCGGATCCTCATCACCCGTTCTCGCCCCCGGAAGGCTACTCGGACCTCTACGATCCCTTGGACTTGCCACTCCCGCTTGGCTTTGAGCAGGACCACTCGGCTTCGCCTGCCCATGTGAGGGACATGATGGAACACCGTGGTGAGCCGAACGCGGACCCAACCATGACGTGGGCGGCTACTGAGGAACAGTACAGGTTTGCCGCTGCCGCCCAGTATGGCCTGATCACGATGATGGACGAGCACATTGGCCGGATACTCGACGAGTTGGATCACCAAGGCCTGGCCGAGGACACCATTGTGGTGTTCACCAGCGACCACGGGGACTTGTTCGGGGACCATGGCCTCATGCTGAAGCACTTTGTCCACTACCGCGCAGTGACCAATGTTCCCTTGGTGGTGCACCTTCCCGGCAACCCGGCGCGGCGTACCGGGGCCTTGGTTTCCAGCGCGGATTTGGCTCCAACGCTTATTGAGCTCACTGGCTCCAAGGGATATCGGGGAATCCAGGGCCGCTCGCTCGTGCCACTACTGCAAGGGGACGCTGAACATCATCGGGAAGCACTCCTGGTGGAGGAAGAACAACCCTTTGGCTTGGAAGGACTCCCGGGTCCGGTCCGAATGCGAAGCGTCATCACTGCTGAGGGCAGGTTGACCCGCTATTTCGGCACGGAGATTGTGGAACTCTACGATCACAAGACCGATCCCGGGGAACTGGTCAACCGTGCGGGCGATCCTGAATTCGCCCCGCTGGAAGATCGCCTGCTGCGAGCAATGCTGGATGAGATGGCCGCCCTCACGGACCGGGGGACGGCCCCGACGGCGGCCGCATAGCCAGTGTTCGACGGCGACCGCAGGCTTCCCGTTGCAGGGAACCGTTAGTGGCTGTTGCGGTAGCCGGTGGGGGAGTTCCCGAATGCTGCCCGGAAGATCCGGCTGAAATGGGCTGCGTCGGTGAACCCCCACCGGGCTGCGATGGCAGTGACCGGTCGATCTGCCAGGACCGGGTCCCTAAGATCGCGCCGGCATCGTTCGAGTCGTCGTTGCCGAATGGAAGAGGCCACGGTGGTCCCGATTTCCTGGAAGAGATCATGCAGGTGTCGCGTCGAGATGTAGTGGGCTGCGGCGATGGTTCCCGGGGAGAGCTCCGGATCGCCGAGGTTGGCTTCAATGTAATCGTGGATGCGGCCGAGCAGCAGGAGGTGGGGATCCCGGCCGGTCTCGATCAGCTGGTCGAGTTCACCGTTGAAGAGTGTGGTTACCAGATCCAAAGCATTGTGAACCAGCCGGAGGCCATTGGTGCCCGAGAGGGCTTCAAGGTTGTCAGCCACTTTCACCAGGAACGGGCTGATCAATTCGCCGAGGCCCTCGTCGCCCGGAATGCGCAAGGCAGTGACATGGCCCATGGCCTCGGCCGGCAGATCCAGCAAAACGTGCGGGAACATCAGCACCAAGGTGCGGAAGTCGTCGTCGAACGTTAACTGATACGGGCGGGAGGTGTCGTAAATAGACAGGTCGCCGGGACGTAACACGGCTTCGCGTTCGTCCTGAACCAGGCGACCCGATCCAGCGAGTTGGATGCTGAGTTTAAAGAAGCGCCCTGTGGACTTAGCAATCAGCTCCGGAGTGCGCATGACCGTATGAGGCCCGGCAGTAATCTCCACCACGGAGATCTGCCCCAGCACCCGGGAACGCATGGTTCCGTGGAAGGCTGCCCCTTGGAGTGAAGAACTGCGCGGTCCCGTTGCCAACAGGGGCACGAAGGAAGTGGATATTGCTTTGCTCCACTCCTGGAACGACTCCGCCACGATGGTTTCCACGGTTGCGGGGCCCGTATCAGCCGCGACGGTCATCAAACTCCCTTTCAATGGCCCCGCAGGCGCCGTTGACTTCCCGGCTGTAATGCCGATAACGCGGACGTGAGCTTGCCCACGATTCTACACCGGGGCCCACGCGCCGCCGTGCTTGCGTGCAGCGACAAATACCCTGCCGTGTGAGACAAGTCACGCACGCTTCCTGCGGTGGAAGATTGCGGAATGACAGACACCGTGCCGTGCAATCTCCCGCGGCACCGAGGCAGGAGCACACTATGAGCGTGGATAACCCCGTCAAGGGCAGGACCGCCGGAACAGTCGGCAACAAAAGGCGGCTCGGCGTACCGGCAGTGACCTTCATGATTATCGCGGCCTCCGCACCGCTGACCGTGCTGGCGGGAGGCGTGACCACCACCTTCGCGGTCACCGGCGTGACCGGCGTGCCGTTGTCATTCCTGCTTCTGGGCGGAATCCTGGCGCTGTTTGCCGTGGGCTACGCGGCAATGAGCCGCTACATCACCAACGCCGGCGCCTTCTACGCCTACATAGCGCAGGGCATTTCCAGGCCCGCCGGTGTGGGGGCATCGCTGATTGCACTCATGGCCTACAACCTGATGCAGGTGGGCATTTACGGGTTGTTCGGCTTCACGGTCTCCTCGCTCCTGTCCGCGCGGCTTGGCGTCAGTGTTCCCTGGTGGATCCCGGTGCTCGTCTGCATTGCAATCGTCGGATGGTTGGGTGTGAACAGGGTGGACCTGTCCGCAAAGGTGCTTGGTGTCCTGGTGGCCCTCGAATTCCTGGTGGTGATCGTGTACGACATCGTCAGCCTGGCTGTGGCTCCGGAAGGCATCAGTGCAGTGACTTTCAGCCCCGAAAGCCTCTTTGTTCCCGGGATCGGCGCAGTCCTCTCCTTCGGAATAGCCGCCTTCATGGGCTTCGAATCCGCTGCAATTTACGGTGAAGAATCCAAGGACCCCAAACGAACAGTCGCAAGGGCAACGTTTGCAGCTGTGGGAATCATTGCCGTGTTCTATGCCGTCTCCGCCTGGGCAATGACCGTAGGGGCGGGACCGTCCGCCGTTGTCGAGGCGGCTACTACCAACGGACCGGATATGATCTTCGCTTTCCTCGGCGCCCACGGGGGCCAACTGCTCAGCGACATCGCCCAGGTTCTCTTTGTCACCAGCCTTTTCGCCGCACTCGTTAGTTTCCACAATGCCGTAGCGCGTTACTTCTTCTCCCTCGGCCGCGAGCGCGTCCTGCCTTCGGTGCTCGCCAAGGTGAGGGCGGAAAGCGGGGCACCGTTCGCCGGTTCGCTGGCGCAAACGGTGATCGCCGCCGTCGTAACGCTTGGCTTCGCGATTGCCGGTGCGGGTTCCGAACTCGGTGAACTGTACCCCGTGCTGACCATGTTCACTTGGCTGACCAATAGCGGTGCCATGGGGCTGGTGCTGCTGATGACCGTGGTGTCGGTAGCTGTGATCGGTTTCTTCCGCCGGCAGCAGCACGGGGCGAACCTGTGGGTAAGAGTGATCGCTCCTGGTCTGGGTTTCGTGCTACTTGCCGTTGTCTTTGTGCTCATCCTGGCGAACTTCAACGTTCTGCTGGGACAGACCGAATCAACCGCGGCTACCTTTGTCTTGCCGATGCTGGTACTCCTGCCCGGGGTTGTGGGTGTCATGTGGGGCTTGCGCCTCCGGCGCTCGCAGCCGGCCCTCTAGGCCCGGATCGGCCACGGGGCGGAGGACTGATACCTTCTCCGCGTAAAGGAAGCCCCGGCGAGCAGTTCTTGCTCTCGCCGGGGCTTCTTCCGTTGCGTTACATACCCTTGGCCGGGTTCAGTTCCGGCGTGTGGTGAGTGATGCTGACCAAGCGGCCGTGTGCACCGAAGGTGAAGTGCACGGGGTCCGTGCCTGCCTCGTCCCACCCGAAGAGGCTGCCGTGGGACCTGATGGCATGGGGGTCGCGGTGGTCGGCGATGGTCACGGAGCCGCACGGAATGACTTTCTCGCGCCAGGTGAACACGAAAATTCCGGGGCGGATCTGGAACACGGTGTTGGAGTCTGTGTCCGCCAAGCCGCGTTCCGGACCGGCCAGGCATTGCCACGTGTACCAAGTGGGGCTGAGGTAAATGTGCTCGTAAGCGTGGGTTTCGCTGTAGACCCATTCGACGCGGCGGCCGATGAGTGCATGGCTTTCTGCGATTTCCGTACCTGTGATGCTGTGTCCATCGAGGAGCCCGGGGCGGAAATCATGGTGGACGGCCACGCTGGAGGGTGTTGCCCTGCCGAGCGTGGCGCCAATGTAGAGTGCCCGGCCGTGTAAGAGGTCCAACACCAGGGAAACGGCGAGTTCCGGGTCCTGGGGACTCTGCCATTGGGCGTAGTACAACTCCTCGGCTACCAGGAAGGCCTCATAGGTTGAGGTTCCGGCCTGACCGGCCGCGGCCCATTGAACTTCTTCGTCGTCGAAGCTGAACGTCATGGGGCCGCCGTCACCGCGCAGGCAAAATTGTTGTCCCGCCAGGTCTTGCACGGTCGGGGCCTTGTTGGCGTCGAAGCCGGGGGCAAGGCCGTCCAGTGGCAGCCAGTTGGAGGTGTCAAGGAGATTCAGGCTCATGGTTCCTTCTCGTGCTCGAAAGAAGGACCGGACGGTGTGTCCGGTCCTTCTTCGAGTATTTGCTTTACTGTGGCCGTCGTCTTGTGCTGTGCGGCACATCACTTGACGTGAGAGGAAAGGTTCAGGGGGAGGGGTTCAGGCCAGTTGGCTTTCGATCCGTGCAGCACTGGCGGCCAGCGCCTTGCCCACTGCGTCGGCGTCCTGGTCCAGGCGGATATAGACGACGGCGATTGCTGCCGGCCGCCCGCCTGGGATCCGGATGGGGGCAGCGATGGAGGACAGGCCGGCGATGACTTCATCATGGCTGGTTGCGTAGCCCAGGCGGCGTGCCTCGTGAGCTTCGGCGCGGTAGGGGTTCCCTGCTCCTACCTGCTGCCAGCGCTCCTCTGTCATGGTCGATTGGATGGCGATCCCGGGGGCGCCGGTGGCGATGGGGTGGCGGTTGCCCGGGTGCTGGGCGAGGGCGGCACCTGAGTGTCGCGGCTCGACGGTGACCAGGTTGACGCATTCCTGGTGGTCCCACACCGCCACGAAGGCAGTCATGTGCAGTGTGTTCGCCAACTGGGTGAGCTCGGGCAGTGCTGCCGTTTGCAGGTTCCGCGATACTCCGCGGGCCAGGACTGACAGCCCGGGGCCCGGCTGCACACGGCCGGAGTCGTCACGCACCAGCAGCGAGTGGTCCTCCAGCGTCCGCAAAATGCGATAGGCCACGGACCGGTGGACGCCCAGCGCCTCCGTGAGTTCGGCAATGCTGAGGGGGCGTTCAGCTGCTGCCAGAATCTCCAGTGCCCGGATTCCGCGTGAAAGCGTTTGCGACGGCGGAACCTGCGTTGCCGTTTCCGGCGGACCTTTGACGTCGCTGCGGGGATTCATGCGAACCATTCTATGGTGGCCGACACGACAGGGGTCTGTGCTTTGAGTCACAGGTTGTAGTATTCTTTCCTAACTGACCGTTCTGTCGGTTAATGCAAGTCACGTGCCGACCAGTCACTCTCACCCCATGGAGTTCCAATGACCGAAACTTCCACTGTCGATTCACCGTCAGGGCCCAGCACCAAGCGCGAAGAGCGCCGGGTTCTGGCCGGGACGCTGGTGGGCACCACCATTGAGTGGTACGACTTCTTCATCTTTGCCCAGCTGACGGCCACGCTGTTGGCGCCGTTGTTCCTTTCTCCTTTGGAGAAGTCCAACCCGGGCGTCGCCCAGCTCCTGTCGTTCGCCACGATCGGCATCAGCTTCTTGTTCAGGCCTCTGGGTGCTTTCGTAGCCGGGCACCTCGGTGACCGCCTCGGCCGCAAGGCCGTGCTCGTTATGACGTTGGTCATGATGGGTGCTGCCACCGCGTTGATCGGGATGCTGCCCACCTATGCCACCATCGGCGTCTGGGCTCCTATCCTGCTGATCACCCTGCGCGTTGTCCAAGGATTCTCGGCCGGCGGCGAATGGGGTGGTGCTGCACTGATGGCTGTGGAGCACGCGCCCCTCAAAAAGCGCGGACTTTTCGGTGCCTACCCGCAGATCGGTGTTCCGATCGGCATGATCCTGGCCACCGGGCTGTTGTTCCTGCTGCAGTCGGGCATGTCCAAGGAAGATTTCGCGTCTTGGGGATGGCGCGTTCCGTTCCTGCTGTCCGTGGTCCTCATTGTGGTGGGCTACCTGATTCGACGCGCAGTTGGCGAAAGCCCTGTCTTCAAGGAGATCGCCCAGCGAAAGGCTGAAAGCAAGGCGCCCCTGGGCGAATTGTTCCGGAAGAACAAGAAGGAAGTGGTCCTGGCCGCGCTGATCTTCATCGCCAACAACGCCGCTGGCTACTTGTTGATTGCCTTCTTCATCTCCTACGCCACAAGAACGTTGAAGATGCCCACGCCCCAGGTTTTGCTGGCCACTACCATCGCTTCCTTCGGGTGGCTCATCTTCACCATGGTGGGCGGCTGGTTGTCGGACAAGATAGGCCGCGTCAAGACCTTCCTCATCGGCTACGGCCTGGTCTTTGCATGGATGATTCCCATGTTCGTGCTGATTGATTCCAAGGACATCGTGCTCTACGGAACCGCGTTGTTCGTCCTCACCATTGGGTTGGGTCTGTCCTACGGTCCGATGTCCGCCATGTACGCCGAGATGTTCCCGGCCCAGGTCCGCTATTCGGGAATTTCCATCGGGTACGCGTTGGGTGCAATTTTGGGCGGCGCCTTCGCTCCGCTCATTGCCCAAGCACTCCTGGACACCACCAAGTGGTCCGGCTCGGTGGGCATCTACATCATGGTGCTGTGCGTCATCTCTGCCATTGGCGTGATCCTGGCCAAGGAAACCCGCGGCCGGCCGTTGGGTTACAGCGTCCACCACTAGAAGCTGCAACAAAGTAAAAAGAAGGGCGCGGTCCATGGGACCGCGCCCTTCTTTGCGTCCATGCAGGACTCTTCGTGTTCATGGAGGACGGCGGCTACTTGCGGCCGCTGGCCTCTGCAGCTTCAAGTTGACCTACGACGTCGTCGTCCGACAACTGCTCGAAGCGTTCGTAAAAGGCGCCAACCGCATGGAACTTGCCGGGAGTGTGCAAGGCCATCACAAAGTCGCAAACCCGGCCCAGCGACGTCGAGGCTTCCAGTGATGCCACCGGTACTGCGGCGACAACTGTGCTGGCGCCGCCCGCCCGGACCGCCTCCACGGCTGCCCGCATGGTGGCTCCCGTAGCCAGGCCGTCGTCGGCCAGCACCACGGTCTTTCCGCGGAGATCGTGGCCTATACCCGGGTAGCGGTTGGCGCGACGGATAAGTTCGGCACGCTCATGCGCTTCCACCGCATCCAAGGCGGACTGGGAAATGCCGTGGGCGAGAACAAGCTCTTTCAAGGGCCTGTTGACGATCCGCAGGACGTCCCCCTGGGACCACGCCAAGGCTCCGAAAGCGGTCTCGTCACGCCCCGGTATGCCCAGCTTGCGGACCAGCACAGCGCCAAACGGCAAGTACAGTTCTGCGGCTGCGGCTGCCGCTACCGGGACTCCGCCACGGGCCAGGCCCAGGACGATGGTATTGGGCCGCTCCCTCAGCTGGGGGAGTCCTTCAGCCAGGCGTCGACCGGCTTCCGCGCGGTCCCTAAAACGCATGCCCATCTGCTCCACTTCCACGTAATTCGTTGCACTCCCAAGCCTACCGTCCGGACCTTGCCCGGTGGCGCCCCCGCTGAAAGCATGGCCTTGTGAACAAGCCCATCGGATATTGGATCAAAAGGCTGGACGCCGCGTTGGAAGTCCAGCTGGACGCCACCTTGGCCAGGATCAAGCTCACTAAGCGCCAATGGCACACCCTGGGCACTCTTTCGGAGGGTGCCCTGTTGCCGGATCAGCTGGAGGACATCCTGCAGCCGCTGTGGGGCGGCGATGTCCGGCTACGCGAACGGGAACTTGCGGCCTTGGTGGGGCGTGGAATGATCACCATGATCGATGACAGGCTGGCACTGAGCGAACGGGGTCGGGAAAAATACCACGAGGCTCAACGAGTGGTGGAAGAAGCGCGTCAGGACTTGTCCATGGGCATCGGCATCGACGAGTACGCGATGGCCCTCAGCGTGCTGGAACGCATGAGCCTTAACGCTGAGCGACTGGCCCGCTGACTGCTACACCCCGAGGAATTCGACGGCGGCTTCCTTGAACGCCCGGCTGGTTATCACATTGGTATGGGTGCGTCCCGGAATCACCAGAGTCTCCACCATGCCTCCGCGCTTGCCGGCGATGGACGCCAGCTCCGGCATGGTAGCCGCCCGTTCGTCCTTCTCTCCGGCTACGAGCAGGAGGGGCATGTGCGGGGCGGCCTCCGCGGGATCAAAGGGCTCACCCTTGATAGCCTCGATCAGCGACAACATGGCGAACAGGTTATTGCTTGGAAGCATCTGGGCCATCTTCAGCAGCCCGGCGGTGGAGGCGTCCCCGATGGGCGTGCCATCGGCCAGGTGCCGCTGGGCAGCAACGAGGTCGAAAGCTGCCAGCGGATCTGCCGAGCTCGGCCCACCCAGGACGATGCGGTGAACCAGGTCCGGCTGGGTGGCGCCGAATTCCCAAGCCAACCGCGAACCGAGCGAGTATCCGATGACGTCCAGTCCCGTGGACGGGTCGCCGTCGCGCAAGGGCCGGGCACCGGCGTCGGTCACTATTTGGAGAAGGTCAGCGCGGATGCGGCTGGGCGTGTACGAATCCAGGTCCTCGGGGGAGTGGCTCCGGCCGTGACCCGGCAGGTCTACCGTGACGACCCGGCGGCCGGCATCCTGCAGGGTGGTGATCCACCCGCTGTCCACCCAGTTCAGTTTGGTGGAAGAAGAGAAGCCGTGGATCAGCAGGACAGGGCGCAGGCCGGCATCGGTGGCCGGCTCGTGAACTTCCACGAACAGCCCGGGGTCCGTTCCCTCTACCGTGTGCCTGTGCTGTTCCATGGTGTGCCTGCCGGTCATCATGTCAGTCCTCATCGAGTACGGCGCTCAGGCGGACCCGGCGCTTGGGTGCTTCGTCCTTGGGAACAGTGCCCACGATTCCGGCGGTGTCATCCGGAACCTCGAACACAATCAGCGGCTCGCCAACGTTGATGGTGTCACCGGGCGCTCCGTGAATACGCACCACTTTACCCGCCTGCGGGCTCGGCAATTCGAGGGCCGATTTCGAGGTTTCGAGCTCCACGATCGGTTGGTTGCGTTCCACCTGCTGACCGGGCTCCACCAGCCAGTCCAGCACGGTTGCCTCAATGAGGCCCTCACCGAGGTCGGGGAGCGGGAAGGAAATTTCAGCCACGGCGGTACTCCAGTACGCGTTGGATCCCAAAGAGGATGCGGTCGATGTTGGGGATGTATTCGTCCTCCAGGTCTCCGGAGGGGTAGGGCACGTCGAAGCCGGTCACGCGTTCCACCGGCGCCTTGAGCGTTGCGAAGCAGCTCTGCGTGATGAGTTGGGCCACCTCGGCACCCAGGCCCGAGGTCAGCGGCGCTTCATGGACGACGACGGCGCGGCGCGTCTTCCCGACGGACCTCGCCAGGGCTTCTGCGTCAATCGGTTTCAGCCAGCGCAGGTCCAGGACCTCGACGTCGATGCCGTCCTCGGCCGCAAGCTCAGCAACCTGCAGGCAGCGGGAGACCATGGCGCCCCAGGCAACGAGCGTGAGGTGACGGCCTTCCCTGGCAACGCGAGCGCCGGTGAGGCTGTCGCCGTTGGATGTGCAGCCGTCGTGGGCTGCCTCACCGGGCACTGTGGTGGTGACGTCCACCGGACCCTTTTGCCAGTAGCGGGACTTGGGCTCCATGAAGATCACCGGGTCCGGCCGGGTGGCAGCGTACTTCAGCAGGTGGTAAGCGTCGTGCGGGTTGGAGGGGGAGACCACCTTGAGCCCGGGAACGTGGGCGAAGAGCGCCTCCAGGCTCTCGCCGTGGTGTTCCGGTGCGCGGATACCGCCGAAGCTGGGCACGCGCAACGTGATGGGCATGGGCAGTGTGCCGCGGCTGCGGTAGTTCATCCGGGCGATTTGGCAGACGATCTGGTTGATGGCCGGGTAGGCGAAACCGTCGAACTGGACTTCGGGAATGGGGTGGAAGCCCGCCATTGCCAGGCCCACGGACATGCCGAGGATGCCGGACTCGGCAAGGGGGGTGTCGAAGACGCGTGCCTCGCCGTGTTTCGCCTGGAGGCCGTCGGTGATGCGGAAGACGCCGCCCAGCCGCCCGCAGTCCTCGCCAAAAATGACGGTCTTGGGGTTCTCAGCCAGGATCTCGTCCAGTGCGCGGTTGAGTGCTTGCTGCATGGACAGCTGCTGAACGCCGGCAGTAGCGGTGTTCGCGCTGTTGTCCGTGATTCGCAGATCGGTGATGGTCTCAGGCATGTTCGGACTCCTCGCGCCACGTGGTGGCTTGGGATTGAAGGGCTGGCGTTGGTTCTTGGAAGACCAGGCTGAACATTTCGGCGCCGGGCCTTGGACCCAAATCCGCTATGCCTGTCCGGACGGCTTCTTCCTCTTCTTCGGCCAAGCGCTGCGCCTCTGCGAAGAAGGCCTCGTCGGCCACTCCTTCGGCGAGGAGTTGCTGCTTGAACCGCTCCAGCGGATCCTCCCCGGCGTCGAGGCGTTCCTCCTCCAGCGTGCGGTAGCGGCCGGGATCGTCGGCGGTTGAGTGCGGACCGCGGCGGTAGGTCATGGCTTCGATGACCACGGGTCCGTTGCCCGCGCGGCAGTGCGCGAAAGCGGAACGAGTTGCTTCAAAGACGGCAACGACGTCGTTGCCGTCCACCTGCAAGGAGGGGATTCCGTAGCCTGCGGCGCGAGCTGCGACGGAGCCGCCGGCAACCTGGCGTTCCGTGGGCACGGAAATGGCCCAGCCGTTGTTCTGGATGAAGAAGACCACAGGGGCCTTCATGACTGCGGCGAAGTTCATGGCTTCGTGGACATCGCCCTGAGAGGAGGCGCCGTCGCCGAAGTATGTCATGGCTACGCCCGTTTCACCCGTAGCGTGGCCGGCCAGGGTCTGGCCGTGGGCCCAGCCAACAGCGTGCAACACTGACCCCGCCACCACGGCCTGGATGGGTGCGAACCGGGATTCCAGCGGGTTGTACATGCCGCCGTGCCATGTGGCCTTGTGCGTGGACATGTAGCCCACCATGTCCAGGCCCATCGCCCGGGCAACACCCATCTCGCGGTAGGTGGGGAAGACGAAGTCCCTGGTCCGGTCAACGGCGTAGCCGCTGCCCACCTGCGCGGCCTCCTGGCCGAGTTCCGGCGCGTAGCCCGGGATGATCCCTTGGCGCTGCCAGGCCACGGCTGAGGAGTCCAGGTGCCGGACGGCTGCCATCAGGGTGTACAGCTCACGCAGTTGCTGGTGGGTGAGCGGGGCGGCGTCATCATCGACGGCGGCCAGCACGGGATTTGTAGTCATGGCTGTGACCCTAGTCACCCGATGAGGGTATGCGCAATCAGCTCAGTTCAAACGAAACGGTTTGTACAATTTGGGCAAACAAAGAAGCCCTGCACAGTACAAACTGTGCAGGGCTTCTTTGTGTCGATAGGCAGTTGGTTACTCGACGGATGTGGAGTGTTTGGCAGCCTTTGACTTGGCATTAATGAAGCAGCCCGCGGCTATGACCAGGATCAGGATGAATGTTCCGATCAGTTGACCGGCACTTTCGGGGTTGGCGAAGCCCACCACCAGGATGAGGCCCAGCAGGACGAGGCCGACGATGGTGAGGAAGGGGAATCCCTTCATGCGCAGCGGCAGCTCTGTGCCGTCCCGGTCCGCCCTGCGGCGCAGGATGAACTGCGACACCAGTGCGGTACCCCAGACCACCAGGCAGGTGGAGCCCACGAGGTTCAGCAGAGCCGGCAGGATCTTCTCCGGGAACAGCAATTCAAGGACCGTGGCGATAAAGCCGAAGGCAACCGAAATTCCGACGGCGGCAACGGGAACCTTTGAGCCGCTAAGGCGGGACAGGAAGCGGGGAGCTTCCCCGCGCTCCGAGAGGGAGAAAATCATGCGGGAGGCGCCGTAGAGATTGGCGTTGAGGGCGGACAGCAGGGCAACGACTGCTACCAGGGTGATTGCCGCGCCGGCACCGGGGATTCCCGCAAGGTCCAGCACGCCGGCGAACGGGGACTTCAGGCCCTCCGAGCCCACGGGAAGAACGGCTGCGATGACAAACACGGAGCCGATGTAGAAGACCAGGATGCGCCAGACCACCGTACGGATGGCCTTGCCCACACTGTGGGCAGGGTTCTCGGTTTCGGCGGCAGCAACGCTGACGATCTCGGTTCCACCGAAGGCGAAGATCACTACGAACAAGGCGGCGGCGATGCCCCCGATGCCGTTGGGGGCGAAGTCGCCAAACGCCGAGAATCCGGGGGAGGGGGCGTTGGGCAGCCAACCGAACAGCAGGGCTGCGCCGATCAGCAGGAAGATGACAATAGCGGCCACCTTGAGGATGGCAAACCAGAATTCGAACTCGCCGAAGTTGCGGACGCCCACCAGGTTGATGCCCGTGAAGACCACCATGAAGACCAGCGCGAGGACCCAGACGGGGATGACGGGCCAGATGGAGAACAGCAGTCCGGCCGCTCCGATGGCTTCGGCGGCAATGACCACTACCAACTGGAGCCACCACAGCCAGCCGATGGTTCCGCCGGCGGTCTTGCCCATGGCTTTCTCTGCGTACACGGAGAACGCGCCGCTGTTCGGGTTTGCGGCTGCCATCTCTCCGAGGGCCCACATGACCAGGATGATCAGCGTCCCGGCGACGAGGTAGGAAATAAGCACTGCGGGACCAGCGGCCTGGACGCCCGCCCCTGAACCGAGGAAGAGGCCTGCGCCGATTGCACTGCCGAGCCCCATCATGGTGAGCTGGCGCGGTTTGAGTGAATGGCCGAGGCCGGATGTTGGGGCGGGAGCCGCGATGGACTTCGTTGTCATACGTGTCTACCTTCTATGGATTACATGCTGGTTTGGCGTGCTGGCCTCATGGGCTTGGCACGCAGGCGTCGACGACGCAGCAAGAGCCGTGGAATAATTCTCGCAGTTTGTAAGATACATCACTTTTTGCTGTAGCGATGTGATGGGTACGGATCCCCGGGGACAGGAACTTTGATGCTGGTCGATGCGCTTGATGCAAAAATTGTACGTTTCTTCACTGATTCACCGCGATCCTCAGTGCTGGAGGCCTCCCGCGTGCTCAGGGTCGCCAGGGCAACGGTGCAGTCCCGGATTGACCGGATGATTGAGAACGGGGTGATTGGTTCCTGGGTTCCGCAGCCGGATCCGGCCAATTTTGGTTTTCCCGTGGTGGCGTTCTGCTCGGTGACCATCACACAGGAGATTGGCCACGATGCCATCATCGAAAGCCTGAGCGCCATCCCGGAAATTATCGAGGTCCATACAGTCACGGGAAACTCGGACCTCATGGTGAGGATCGCGGCGCGGTCCAACCCGGATATGCAGCGGGTGCTCGATGCCATGATCGCAACCAAGTCGGTGGTCCGGTGCTCATCGGTCATTGTCCTGAACAGTCACATCCAAGGCCGCACCCTGCCGCTGATGGAAGCGGCCGTGAAAATAGTGTGACGTAAAGCATTTTGCTCACCACCAATTGAGCCGTACCATTAGTTCTAGTCAAGATGACTTTAACTAATACTCCTGCTTCAAGGGGAGCATTCAGGACGGCGATAAAGCGAGGTGAACGCCGTGAACACCAACTCAGCGAACGTAGCCGAGCGGCGTCTCGCGCCGCCGTCGTTGGCTATTTCAACGGTGATTTTCGCGCTCCGCCCCAGCGAGAAATCCGGACGTCCCACCTTGTGGCTCCCGCTGGTCCGCCGCATCCGTGAGCCTTACAAAGACATGTGGGCGCTCCCGGGCGGGCCATTGGCCCACGATGAATCGCTCCAGGACGCAGCCTCACGGAACCTCCGCGAGACCACCGGCCTGGCTCCCCACTACCTTGAGCAGCTCTACGCTTTCGGCGGCCTCCACAGGTCACCCACCCAGCGGGTCGTGTCCATCGTGTACTGGGCGTTGGTCCAACCCACCGAGGCCGCCCTCGCAGACGAATCCGAGAATGTGCGCTGGTTCCGGGCGGATCGGCTCGGCGAGCTTGCCTTTGACCACAACGCAATCGTGGACTACGCCCTGTGGCGGCTCCGCAACAAGATGGCCTATGGGTCCATTGCGTACCACCTGCTGGGAGAGTTCTTCACGCTCGCGCAAGTCCGCGAGGTCTACGAGGCCGTGCTGGACCGCCAGCTCGATCCCGCAAACTTCCGCAGACACGTCAAGGCGACACCGGAAATCGAAGAAACCGGTGAATACCTCCAAGGCGGAAAACACCGCCCACCACGCCTCTACCGCTTCACCGGCACGCCCGGCCTCGGGCCAGACAACAGGAGTACACCATGAGCAGCGTCAACACTGCCGTCCAGCTGATCACTCGCGAAGAAGCCGAGAAGGGCCTCTCCCGCGCAGGGTCCACGTGCAGCCCGGCCCTGGCCAGGGGCCCATGGGAGTACGACCTTGCCGAGTCCCTTGCTGGTGAGCCCGCCTACGGCCCGGGCGCCTCAAGCGACGACGTTGCGCCCAAGGCCACGCCCCGCCAGGGTCAGCTGCCGGAAGAGTACAAGAAAGCCACCGACGCCGAACTTGACGCCCGCATCCGGTCGGCCAAAGCGACACTCGGGGACCGCGCGGTCATCTTGGGCCACTTTTACCAGCGTGACGAAGTCATCCAGTACGCGGACTTCGTAGGCGACTCGTTCCAGCTTGCCAACGCAGCACTAACCAAGCCGGACGCCGAGGCGATCATCTTCTGCGGGGTCCACTTCATGGCCGAGACAGCGGACATCCTCTCAACGCCTGAACAGGCTGTGATCCTGCCGAACCTCGCTGCAGGTTGCTCCATGGCGGACATGGCAGATGAAGACTCCGTGGAGGAATGCTGGGAGCAGTTGGAGGAAATTTTCGGCACGGAGGCGGACGCATCCGGCCGTGTGCCCGTCATCCCCGTCACGTACATGAACTCTTCCGCTGCGCTCAAGGCGTTCTGTGGGCGCAACGGTGGAATCGTCTGCACCTCGTCCAACGCCAAAGTGGTCCTGGAATGGGCCTTCGAGCGCGGTCAGCGGGTCCTGTTCTTCCCCGATCAGCACTTGGGCCGCAACACCGCCAAGGCACTGGGCGTCCCGCTGGAACAGATGCCCATGTGGAACCCGCGCAAGGAACTCGGAGGCAACGACGAACAGGCGCTGTTGGACTCCCGCGTCATCCTCTGGCATGGCTTCTGCTCAGTTCACAAGCGCTTCAACGTGGGCCAGATCGAAAAAGCCCGGCAAGACTTCCCGGGTGTCAACGTGATCGTCCACCCCGAGTGCCCCATGGAGGTAGTGGACGCCGCCGACTCCGCCGGTTCCACCGACTTCATCAAGAAGGCCATCGCTGCCGCTACCGAACCCACAACGTTCGCCATCGGCACCGAGATCAATATGGTGAACCGGCTCGCCGCCGAAAATCCGCAGCACACCATCTTCTGCCTCGATCCCGTGATATGCCCGTGCTCCACCATGTACCGCATCCACCCCGGATACCTCGCCTGGGTCCTGGAGGAACTCGTGGAAGGACGAATCGTCAACCGCATTACCGTGGACGACTCGGTGCAGGAAAACGCCAGGATTGCCCTGGAGCGCATGCTGGCGGCCAAACCGGCCTAAGCAGGCCAACACGCCTAACCACCACACCCAACCAGGCATTTCACACCGGACTAGCCGAATCGAGCCTCACATGACTACAGCGAGCGTTGCTGGAGGGTCTGCCCCCAAGCGGCTAATCGTCGTCGGAAGCGGAATTGCAGGACTGTACTCCGCCCTGCTGGCCGCTGAAGCCGGTGCGGAAGTGGTGCTGCTGACCAAGGGTGCGCTCGCGGACAGCAACACCTATTACGCCCAGGGTGGGATCTCCGCTGTGTTGGACGAGCCAGCCCCCGGTGACACGGTGGCTGCGCACATCGCTGACACCCTCAAAGCAGGGGCAGGCCACTGCAACGAAGAAGCAGTACGGGTGTTGTGCACCGAGGCGCGGCTGGACATCGCCGGGCTTGGACGGTTCGGCGTGCAGTTCGACCTCGATGACGACGGCGACCCCGCCTTGGGTCTCGAAGCCGCCCACTCAGCTCCGCGCATCCTGCACGCCGGCGGCGACGCCACCGGCGCCGGTGTGGCGGCCGCGCTGATCAGGACAGTCCTGGATTTCCAGGCCGCGGGCAGGATCCAAGTCATCGGGCACGCCCAGGTCACTTCGCTCTCGTTGGGCGGACCGCAGGGTGGCCGCGTGGTGGGAGCGAATTTCCTCCACGACGGACGTCACCTCGGTGTACACGGCGACTCCGTCCTCCTCGCCACGGGCGGAGCCGGGCAGCTTTTCGCCCAAACCACCAATCCTGCGGTTGCTACAGCAGATGGTTTGGCGCTCGCATGGCGTGTTGGAGCCGCGGTTGCAGACCTTGAGTTCTTCCAGTTCCACCCGACATGCATGGTGCTCCCGGCCGAGGCCAGGGAAGCAGAAGGGAACAACGACCCCCTGCTGATCTCCGAAGCAGTGCGGGGCGAAGGTGCCATTCTGGTGGATGCCAACGGGCTCCGGTTCATGCCCGACTACCACCCTGACGCAGAACTCGCGCCCCGGGACGTCGTCTCCCGGAGCATCGCCCTGCACTTGGCCAAACTCGGTGACCCCAACGGCCACGTGTTCCTCGACGCCACCGTGATCGAAGAACAGCGAGGCCAAGGCTTCCTGGCCAAGCGCTTCCCCACCCTCAGCAAACGGACGCGCCAGGCCGGTGTCGACTGGACCCGGCAACTCGTTCCCGTCGCACCCGCGGCCCACTACTGGATGGGCGGTGTGGTCACAGACCTTCACGGCCGGACATCTGTTCCCGGGTTGCTGGCTGCGGGCGAAGTCGCTTGTACCGGGGTCCAAGGGGCCAACCGGCTGGCCAGCAACTCCCTGCTCGAAGGCCTCGTGTTCGGGCGCAGGGCTGTTGAGGGGTTCGTTGGGTCGACTAACGGAGTCCCTCTGCGTGCTAACTCGGCCGCGGGCGGCCTCGCTTTTACGCACGCTGCCGGGACCCCGCCAGCCGACCAACAAGACGCCAGCTCTCACGCGACAACGGCGCTGTCGGGGCCTCCGGAACTACCGGTTGTTGACCGCGCCCGTCCGCTGTCGGGGCCTCCGGCGCCGCTGCTGGAAAGTGTTACCTCCACGCACTCGCCGGACGCTTGGGAGTTGGAGTTGGATCCGGTGCCTGCTCCGGTTTCCTGGGAGTTTGAGTCTTTGCCGGGGCCGGGTGCTCTTGAGACGTCGTTTGGGCAGGCGGGGGTGTTTTCGCGGGGGGCTTTGCGACGGTTGATGACTGCAAAGGCCGGGGTTTTGCGCAATGGCGGCCTGCTTCGGGAGGCTGGTGTCTCTTTGGCTGCTTGGGCGCGGGATGTCCGGCCGTTGAATGTTCCGGATTCCCTTGATGTCCGGGAGCATGAGGATTCCAATTTGATGTTGGCGGCACAGTTGCTCGTCCACGCTGCCCGGGAGCGGCGGGAGTCGCTGGGAGCGCACTACCGAAGTGACAGCGTAAGCGCACCAGCCGCCGTCGAGGATTTTGATAAGCGTTACACCATGAGCCGGAAAGCGAGCCTCGTCAATGACTAACCTGACCCTCCCCGCAGCCCCCGTCCGGGACATCCTGGAACGGGCATTCGCGGAGGACGCACCCAGCGGCGACATCACCTCGCAACTACTGATTCCCGCCGATGCCCGGGCGACCGCCGTGCTGAACGCGCGCGTCCCGGGAGTCTTCAGCGGCGGTACCGTTTTCCACGACGCCATGAAGCTTGTGGACCCGGACACCGAGGTGGAGCTCCTGCTCGCCGACGGTGAAGCCTTCGACGCCGGAACCCACCTCGCGCGGGTCAGCGGCAGGGCCCGCTCAGTGCTGCTTGCCGAAAGAGTCGGCCTGAACCTGGTGCAGCGGATGAGTGCCATCGCCACGAAGACCGCGGAATTTGTGAGGCTCGTGGAAGGAACGCGTGCGCGGATCACAGATACCCGCAAGACGACGCCCGGACTTCGTGTCCTGGAACGCTACGCGGTGCGCTGCGGTGGGGGAGCGAACCACCGCTACAGCCTTTCCGATGCTGTTCTGGCCAAGGACAACCACCTGGCCGTCATGACCGGAGGCGACTCCACCAAGCTGACCGAGCTGCTGGTTGCCGCCAAAGCCCAGCTCGGCCACACCACACACTTCGAAGTCGAAGTGGACAGGGCCGAGCAGATTGAACCGGTGCTGGCGGCCGGAGTGGACACCATCATGCTGGACAACTTCTCCCTTGAGGAGCTCCGGGCCGGAGTCAAGCAAGTGGACGGGCGGGCCATCGTGGAAGCCAGCGGCAACGTGAACATTAACACCGTCACCGAAATCGCTTCGGCGGGCGTGGACGTCATCTCCATTGGAGGCCTGACCCACAGCGTGACCGCGCTCGACCTCGGCCTCGACATCGAACTCAAAGCCACACAGAACTGAAGGCGTTCCGCCATGATCTTCCTTGACGCCGCAGCCACCACTCCGGTTCGCCGCGAAGCCCTCGAAGCCATGTGGCCATACCTTAGCGGAGAGTTCGGCAACCCCTCCAGCCACCACAGCCTGGGCGAAGCGGCAGCAGCTGCGCTCGCAGAGGCCCGTTCCGGCGTCGCGAAGGTCCTGAACTGCCGTGCCGGCGAGGTGACCTTCACCTCCGGAGGCACGGAAGCGGACAATCTTGCCGTGAAGGGCATTGCGCTGGCCCGTCAGGCGGCCGACCCATCGCTGAACAGGGTGGTCATCAGTGCAATCGAGCACCCCGCGGTGGAAGAGTCGGCCCGCTACCTGGAGCGAGTGCACGGGTTCGCCGTGGACGTGCTTGCGGTCGATGGAGAAGGCTTGGTGTCGATCGACGACCTGCGGGCGACGTTAAGGCCCGAAACCGCTTTGGTCAGCGTCATGTACGCCAACAATGAGATCGGAACCGTCCAGCCGATTGCTGCCTTGGCGGCTGTGGCACGGGAGCACGGCGTGCCTTTCCATACTGACGCGGTGCAGGCCGCCGGATGGTTGCCGCTGGACGTTAAGGCGCTTGGCGTGGATGCACTGAGCATGTCCGGACACAAACTTGGTGCGCCCAAGGGATCCGGTGTCCTTTTCACCAAGGGCCGCCTGCGGATGGAACCTCTCATTCACGGTGGCGGCCAGGAGAGGGCAAGGCGCTCTGGCACGGAGAACGTGGCCGGAGCCGTGGCACTGTCCACGGCGCTAAGGCTCTCCCACGCCGAGCAACCCGAACAGGCTGCGCGGGTTTCCGCTCTGAGGAATCAGTTCATCGATCAGATCCTCGCCACCGTTCCGGACGCCTTGCTCACGGGGCACCGAAGCCAACGGCTGCCTTCAGTAGCCTCTTTCTGCTTCCCGGGCACCAGCGGCGAGTCGGTGCTGCTTGAGCTCGAGCGGCTTGGGGTGGTGTGTTCCAGTGGCTCGGCCTGCGCGGCAGGATCGGACGCGCCCTCGCCGGTGCTGGTTGCCGTCGGCATCGCCCCTGAAACGGCACAAACTGCGGTGCGTTTCAGCTTCACGTCAACTGTCACTGCCGCCGAACTGGAACAGGCAGCCCTTGCCGTGGAAACCGCCGTCGGACGTGTCCGGAATCTGGCGGCACCTCAGCCAGGCTAGCACCGGCGGCCGGGCTGGTTACACGTGCCGGGCTCGCCGAAAAATCCAATGCCGCAACAAGGTAAACCGAACGGCCGTGGCCACGAACCCGGACAATGTAGTGGTCCAGAGCTCCTCCGTGACGGTGGCTTCCGGACGGAACAAGTGCAGGACGCCCAGGCTCCCGCCGGTAATGACCAGCGCAATGCAGATCACGATCACTCCACTCAGGTGGTCCTGTGCCCGCTTCTTACGGCCAGTAATTTTGAATGTTAGACGGCGGTTCAAGGCCGTGTTCATCAGCGACGTCAGGATCAGTGCCACAGCGTTGGCCAATTGGGGATCAATCCAAGGACGCAGCAAGGCATAGATGGCCAAGGAACTTGCCGTGCATACGACACCAACCCCGGTGAAGCGGATCACTTGCCGGACCACCGGGTACTTCAGGATGCCGCGATGCCGTTTGCGTTGGAGTTTAGGGGAGGGAGACGGGCGCAGCTCAGTGGCGTCCGCGGCTGTCTCCATACCTTCAAGCCTGACACACTATGCAGGCAGGTCCTCCCAGGAAGCGCCTGTGACGGGGTTGTGAAGCTCGCCGATTCCTTCCACCTTGCACACCACGGTGTCGCCGGGTTGGATTCGCGCACACTCTGCGGGGAACCCTGAGAGCACAAGGTCGCCGGGTTGGAGGGTCATGAACGAGGTCAGATAGACCATGATCTCGTCCACTTTCCAGCCGAGATCAGCTGAACCGGCGGTCCTGAGGGCGTGGCCGTTGTGGACAATGCCGATTTCAAGGTTCGAGTCATCCAGGTCCGTGACTATCCACGGGCCGACCGGGGTGAACGTGTCCTGGCTTTTGGCGCTGATCCAGAGTTCGTCGGTCTTCTGGAGGTCTCGGGCGGAGACATCATTGCCGATGGTGTATCCAAGGATTGCCGACCTCGCCGTTGCCAGGGTCAAACCTCGCGAGATACGCCCGACGACGACGGTCAGTTCAGCTTCCGGATCCACGTAACCCACGGTGGAGCTCAATTGGATTGCTTCGCCGGGTCCGATCACGCTGGATGCTGCTTTGTGGAAGGCCTGGGGCGGCAGGTCACGGCCAGGCTGACCGGTGTTGTGAGCCATGCCGAAGACGTTGACAGGTACCGACGGGGCCAGGAAGGTGAACGCGTCTTGGCTGACCACATCGCCAAGCTCCCAGCCCTCCGTGGCAGGACTGTTGGCGTTCGCCCTCGATCCCGGGAAAGGGGAGTCCACTACGGTCCACTGTGTTCCGGCGAACGAGTCGAAATCCGTGGCGTTGTTGGCCACGAAGAACTGCTCGTCCGGTGCCTGCGGCGAGGTGGGCCGGACACGGGCGAGGCGATGGGGAAGCGGCGAAGTCATGATGACATCCTACGTCCTCCCTGAGCTTCACCCTGCGTTGCGAGGCCTGTTTTACGCCCTTCGACACAATTTTGGCGCGCAGAGCGGGCCTTCCAACGCGTCAGCTGAGGGGCGCCGACCCGAACGCAACGCTGAAGCGGTCACACCATAGGACCACAGACGTCAGTCCGGCGACGTCGGTCCCAGGAGGGATGGCGTAGTTGTGGTTGCCGTGCGTGGCTTTGATTGCACCCAGATCCACGTATCGTCCGGAACGGTACTTGAACCAGTCACCGCCGGCCTCCAGGCTGCTCAACCAGACTTTAACGTCGGGCCCGTCGCTGCTGGCCAGGTTCTCGAGTCGTAGCAGATGGCTACCGTCGGCGAGCTTCACCAGATGGGCCGTGCCATGTGTCTCATGCTCCTGGGATTGGAAAGCACCCGAGCTCAGAATCAGCGGAGCTGCGGGGACGGGCGGGGTGGGAGCAGGTGCCGTGGGACCGGATGCCGTGGGCGATGGTGTGCCTATGGCTGCGGGCTTGTCGGCAGGTTCCGAGCTCGTGGAAAACGGTGCAGCTGGCAGGGCTTCGTTGAGGCTGCTGCTGGTGAAGAGGCGCCAGGGCTGGAACAGTGCGGCCCCCACCACTACCGTTGTAAGGATCACCAAACCTGCCACCGACGCAAGGATCCTGTGGGTCCGGACCACTCTCCGGAACCGGTTCAAACTCCACAGCGTGTTCATGCTCCAAGGCTAGGCTTCCCCGTACCGCTGTGGGTGCTCCATTGCTTACGGTCCGATGACGCGTTGTCAGAACTCGTCGGCTAGCCCAGATAAAGTTCCCCCACAGGTACTTCTGCCGCCAAGCGGTTTGCGGGTCCAGCCAGCGGGCACGCCCAAGCTTCGTTGTAGGCGCACGACGGGTTGTACGCAAAGTTGAAATCCAACACGAGCTCTTGTTCAGCGCCGGTTCCGCGCGTCCCATGGAACGAGCCTTTGACTGTGTCCAGCAGGTATCTTCCCGCTCCGTAGCTTCCGCCATCTTTTCCTGCTGTGGAATCACGGAAGGGCACGAAGATGCCGCCGCCATAGCTCCGTAGCCGCCAGGCCGCCAGGGAGCCCAGCCCGGGTAGCTCAAGCGTGCCGATCCTTGTAAAGGGCACCACGCCGTCAGTCCCTGTTTCGACGTTCATCTCCTGACCGGCTCCTTCGGGGGATAGTGCGGCGTACATCCGAAAGGAGGGATCGTAGTCAGCGGTTCGCAGCCCGGAAAATGAGGCTTTCATGCCCGCGGTCAGCGCTGAAGCAGGATGGGTAGCGAACATCAGGTCCCGTTCCTGTCGCCAAAAGACATGCGCGTCGAACGGGTTGGTGGCTGCGAGTTGACGCACTTTGTCGTAGAGAGCGAACGTCCGCAGGCGCCAGTCGGCAATATCAACCGCTGACATAGTGGGGATGTCGTCCTCGAAATAGTCCTGCTGATCGGGAGCCATACCCTCAGCCTAGTCCTGTGCGTGTCGCGGGATCGTCGCAGCTAGGCTGGGCTAATGAAGGGCATCCTGAACCTGCGCCGCATTCCGATGCGGTTCGCTGCCGTGGTACTGGCGGGTTTCGTACTCGCGGCCACCACCTCCTGCTCCGCTGAAAACAAAGGCCCGCGAATAACCTCCACGGCCACCTCCCAGCCCAACAGTTCGGAATCAGGGACAGGCACTGCGGAAAGCACGACGCCGGCAACGGGCACCGCGGCCAGCTCGCCATCCGTATCCCCTGGCGCAGACGACAGCGCGTCGGCCAGCGCGGAACCAAGCCCGGCCGCAACGGCGGTGTCTTGGAAGACGTACACGGACTCCGCCAAAACCGTCAGCTTTGAGCTACCGCAGGAGTGGATAGCCCAATCGGTGACGCCGGAGGCAGGCTCGCTGGCCCATGCCGTGAAGGTGGAGGTCAAGGATGCTGAAGGACGCTACATCGCCACCCTCCAGACAGGCCTGCCTTCGGCTGCGCCCGTTGCATGCCCCGCCGGGCAGGCGCGCCCGTACGTCGTGATCAGCAGCGTTCCCTTGGACGTCCCGCACTCGGATGGCCCTGAGACCATTGATCCGCGTGTGGTTTTCCGCGTAGTCCAGGGTTACAAATTTTTCGGCTCCTACGGCATCACCAACATGGTGGCGGGTGCTGACGGACAGTCCTGCGAACTGAGGAATCGTGTTCAGGGCCCTGCCGGAAAAGGCGATATCTCCTTTGGGGATGTCCTGGCGATCCATGCCTTCGCCGCTGACGAGAAGGTGGCACCGGCCAAGGCTTTCGATACTCTGGACCTGGCCGCGAAGTACGCGGTGCACGGACCTGAATTCGCCAATGTCCAACGGATGCTACTGTCTCTGAAGGTCAATCTGTAGTCCTTCGATTGGCTGATTCACACATACGGCGGCGATAGGGATGCCCGCCGCAACCCACCCCGGAGATCAATGGAACGCAATGTTGCTGCCTCGCTCGTTTTCAAGACTGCAGCCAACACCAAGGTGGCCATGGCCATAGCTGTGGCCAACAACCTTGGCTACGACGCAGTGGAGGAAACCCTGTCCATCACCATGGATGGTGCTGAGGTTCCCTTTGCCGAACTCAGCGACCACCATGGCGGCCGCTTCCACTACCTGGAGTTCACTGAGCCCAGCGAAGTGACAGTGGACTACCGGGCAACTGTTCATGGCTCGGGAGAGCCGGATACGTCGAGCCCGATGGAACTCATCAGGTACGTTCGACCCAGCCGGTACGCGGAGTCAGACAGGTTGCTGCCTACTGCCTATGCCGAGTTCGGCAGCCTGCAAGGTCCCGAACTGCTTCAAGCGGTACGCAACTGGGTGAACGGGGAATTGCGATACGTCAGCGGTTCGTCGCGTGGAACTGACGGAGCCGTGGAAACCCTGCTTCATCGGAAAGGCGTGTGCCGGGACTTCGCCCACCTCGCCATCGCCCTTTTGAGGTCCAAGGACGTTCCTGCACGCCTGGCAGCGGTGTATGCTCCAGGGCTGAGTCCCATGGATTTCCATGCTGTTGCCGAGGCACACATCAACGGAGCCTGGCACATCATCGACCCCACCGGACTCGCTCCCCGCGAATCCATGCTCCGCATTACCGCCGGACGCGATTCATCGGATACGGCGTTCCTGTCCACCGTAGGCGGCAGCCTGACCCTGAAAACACTCAAGGTCAGTGCGTCGGTCAACGGAGAGCTCCCGGTGGAGGACCCCCGGGAGCTCGTCAGCTTGCGTTAGTGCCCGCGAATTACGTTAATGACCAGCTACCGAGGCGCGGAGCTTCTCGGTCAGCCGCAAAAGCTCCCGCTGTTCCTCAGCTGTGAGCGCAGGCGCCACCAGGTGCGCGATGTCCCGCACATGTTCGCGGCCGATGGTTTTTTGAAGCTCGCTACCCGCTTCGGTGAGTGAGAGCAGGACTCCGCGGCCGTCGTCGGGCGCTGTTGTTCTTTCCACCAAACCGCGCTTCTCCAAACGGTCCACCAAGCGGCTCAGGCTGGACTGGCTCAGCAGGACCTTGTCGTTGATTTCATTGAGCCGAAGCTGGCCCGAAGGGCATGTGGACAACGTGAAGAGCACATCGTATTCCTTGACGGGCAGGGTCTTGAATGCCGGTCCCGACTGCAGCTTCCGCATCACCGCCACCTGGGAGCGGAACAACGACTCCCAGGTTTCGGCGGCGAGGCGAACGGCGGAGGACGCCGAGGGGCTGGACATCAGGCGTCCTGCCCCGCAGCGCCAGCGGTAGCGGATTCGCTGACCGTGGCTTCCAACGTGGCGGCGACGCGTGAGGCGTGCGTCGGTGCGTCCGGAACGTGCGCTGGCTTCATGGCGGCGTATTCCTTGCGGAGTACCGGCAGGACTTCTTCGCCGAAGAGATCCAGCTGCTCCAGCACAGTCTTCAGGGGCAGGCCGGCGTGGTCGATCAGGAACAGCTGCCGCTGGTAGTCACCGAAGGCCTCGCGGAATGTCAGCGTCTTCTCGATGACTTCCTGCGGGCTGCCCACGGTCAGCGGAGTCTGCGAGGTGAAGTCTTCCAAGGACGGTCCGTGTCCGTAGACCGGCGCGTTGTCGAAGTAGGGACGGAACTCCTTGACGGCGTCCTGCGAGTTCTTCCTCATGAAGAACTGACCACCAAGGCCAACAATTGCCTGGTCTGCCTTGCCGTGTCCGTAGTGCTCGTAGCGCTCGCGGTACAGGCCGATCAGCTGCTGGTAGTGCTCCTTGGGCCAGAAGATGTTGTTGGCGAAGAACCCGTCGCCGTAGTAAGCGGCAACTTCTGCGATCTGCGGCGTGCGGATGGAGCCGTGCCACACGAAGGGGGCCACACCGTCGAGCGGCCGCGGTGTCGAGGTGAAGTTCTGCAGGGGTGTGCGGAACTTGCCGGACCAGTTGACCGTGTCCTCATCCCACAGCTTGCGGAGCAGGCTGTAGTTCTCGATTGCCAGTTCGATGCCATCTTGGATGTTCTTGCCGAACCAGGGGTACACCGGTGCTGTGTTGCCACGACCGAGGACCAAATCCACGCGGCCATCGGAGAGATGCTGCAGCATGGCGAAGTCTTCGGCGATCTTGACTGGGTCATTGGTGGTGATCAGGGTGGTGGCCGTGGACAGCGTGATGCGCTCGGTCTGGGCCGCGATGTAAGCCAGGGTGGTGGTGGGCGAAGAGGAGAAGAAGGGCCGGTTGTGGTGCTCGCCCAGGGCATAGACATCCATGCCGATTTCTTCCACCTTTTTGGCGATGGCAACGGAGGCTTTGATGCGTTCGTTCTCCGTGGGCGTGTGGCCCGTGGTGGGGTCAGTGGTGATGTCGCTGACGCTGAATACGCCGATCTGCATGATGTGCCTTTCTCCCTGCCCGAGGTCCCGGGCTCTGTAAACAGTGTACCTCAAACTAGATGCATTTGCATGTATCGGCATCTGTAACAGGGCAGGGCCGGGAATTGTTCCCGGCCCTGCCTATCGAGGGGTTAGTGCGTTGGGGCGCTCGTTATTCTCCGGGATTGTGCGCCGCGCGGCGGCCTGTAACGCGCGGAATCATTCCAGTGGTCCAGTCCTGGAACTCGCCCGATCCGCTGCTGGAGCTACCGTTGCTGTCACTGCCGCCGGGTCCGTCGTCACGTTTCGTCGCAGGCTTGTCCTGCAGGGCCTTCAGCAGTTCTTTCTTCTCCCGGCGACCCTCCACAAGCTTGTAAAGGACCGGGACCAGGACCAGCGTCAACGCAGTGGATGAAACCAGCCCACCGATCACCACGATTGCCAGTGGTTGCGAAATGAACCCGCCGCCACCCGTGAGGCCCAACGCCATGGGAGTCAAGGCGAAAACGGTGGCCAGCGCGGTCATGAGGATGGGACGCAGGCGCTGCCGTGCACCGTGCGTGATGGCATCGGCAACGTTCATGCCCGTACTGCCGTCATGTGGTTTGCGGTATTGGTTGATGAGGTCGATCAACACGATGGCGTTGGTGACCACGATGCCCACCAGCATCAGCATGCCAATCAGTGACGGCAGCCCCAGTGGAACGCCTGTCAGGAGCAGCAGACCCACGGCGCCGGTAGCAGCGAAGGGCACAGAGACCAACAGGATCAGCGGCTGGATGAGTGACTTGAACGCCGCCACCATGATCACGTAGACGATCGCGATGGCTGCCAGCAGTGCCAGGCCAAGCTGCCGGAAGGACTCAGCCTGCTGGGTGGTGGCACCGCCGATAGTTGCCGTGACCCCCGGGGGCAGTTCCACTGCTGCCAGCCGCTCCTGCACTGCGGCGCTGACGCTGCCCAGATTGGAACCGGAAGGCGTCACGGTCACCCTCGCGGTCCGCTGCCCATTGCTGCTGGTGATGGATACGGGGGTATCAACCTGCTCGACGGCGGCAATCGTCTCCAGTGCGACGCCACCGCGGGCTGTGGGGAGCTGGAGCGCACGGACTGCGGCGATGCTGGTGAAGCGCGTGCCCTCGCCAATTTGCACAGGGTAGTCGTTGGTCTCGATCCGGACGGTACCGGCCGGAATGGGGCTCACGGTGGATGCGAGGAAGGCGCCTACTTGCTCTTCCGTCAAGCCCGCTGCAACTGCTTTGGCGCGGTCAACGCGGACCTGCACCACGGATTGTTTTGATGCAAGGTTCGTGGCGACTTCCGAGCTGCCCGGAACGCCTTCCATGGCCTTCACCATGGCGTCGCTTGCCGTCTGGAGGTCTGTGGAGTTCGCGGCCCTGATGGTGATGTCCACAGTGGAGGAAGTACCGAATCCGCCCTGCTGGGATCCCACAGTGACTTTTCCGGAGGCCCCCACCAGCTTGGCGCGGACCTCGTCCTGGAGTTTGCTTTGATTTACTTTCTCGTCGGTGACAACGGTGAACGTCGAGTTGGAGGACCCTGTTGACGTAAGGGCGGCGAAGCCCGTTTGGGCATTCCCTGAAGTGACCTGAACGTCCTTGATACCCTCAATGCCCTTGAGGGATTCCTCAATTTTGGCCGCCTCATCGCTGGTGGCCTGCAGGCTGGTGCCCGGCGGAAGGACTTGGCGCACTGTCATGCTGTTCTCTCCGGAACGGCCCAGCAAGTCGGTAGCCAGAAGCGGCGAGACGGCGATGGTTGCGACCAGCACCAGCGCCGCCGCGGACAACGTGATGACCGGATGTTTCTGCGTCTTCGCAAGAATGGGAAGGTAGCCGCGCTGGAGTCGACTCCGCTGTTCGGCCTCACGGGCCTTTTCGGCAGCTTCCTTTGCAGATGCTTGTGCCTCAGCGCCTTTTCGGGGGGAGGACAGGAACCAGTAGGCCAGGACCGGAACGATTGTCAGGGAAACCAACAGTGACGACAACAGTGCAATAGTCACGGTCAAGGCGAAGGGACGGAACAGCTCACCGGCGAGGTCGCCCACGAAAGCGATGGGGAGGAACACGGCCACAGTGGTCAGGGTGGATGCCGTGATGGCCCCGGCCACTTCCCGGATGGAGGTCAAGATGGCTGTCAGCTTGTGTTCGCCATAGCTGAGGTGCCGCTTGATGTTCTCGATGACCACGATCGAATCGTCCACCACGCGCCCGATCGCAATGGTGAGGGCACCCAGGGTAAGGATGTTCAGCGAATAGCCTGTGGCGGAGATGCCGATGAAGGTGATCAGCAGGGACAACGGGATGGAGACGGCCGTGACCAAGGTGGAGCGCACTGACATCAGGAAAACCAGGATGACAGCGACGGCGAAGCCCAGACCGAGGAGGCCTTCCGTAGTGAGGTCCTTGATGGACTTCTCAATGAAGGGTGCTTGGTCGAAGACCGGCGTGAAGGTCGCGTTGTTGCCGAGCTCATCTTCCATAGGGCCGACGGCGTCACGCACGGCATGCGAAATCGCCACTGTATCGCCCTCGGGCTTCTTGGTGACGGACAGCGCCAGCGTGGGCTTGCCGTTGGTGCGGGTGATGGAAGTAGCGGCGTCGTCCTCAATGCTGACGTCGGCCACGGCTCCGATGGTTGCAGCACTCTTGGTGCCGGCCAAGGGAAGTCCCTTGATGATGTCCAGGGAATCCACCGGGCTGCCGAGTTGGAGGGATAGGGTCTTGCCTTGATCCTCGATGGTGCCGACAGGAACCAGGGTCCCGTTGTTTTTCAACGCATTGCTGATGGACTGGACCGAAGCCCCTGTTGTTGCGAGGTCCGCGGGGCGGGGCTGAATCAGGATGTGTTGGCTGGACCCGCCGGTCACATCGGCGCCCCGGACGCCGTCGATCTTCTGCAACCGTGGAACGCTGAGCCGCAAGAGGTCAGCGTTGAGCTCGCTCAGGGGTTTGTCCGAGGAGACCGCCAAATAGACGATCGGAAAGTCGCTGATGTTGCCCGCGATGGACTGGGGTTCGACGTCGGCCGGCAGCACCCGCTTGGCGTTGGAGATCGCCCGGTCAATCTGGTTGCGTGCCCGGTCCAGGTTGGAGCCGTACGTGAATACCATGGTGATCTGCGAAACGCCGTTGCGGGACGTCGATGTAGTGGACTCCAGACCCTCGACGCTGTTCAGGGCTGTTTCCAGGGGTTGGCTCAGCTGCTTGTCCACAACCTCCGGGGAGGCTCCGGGCATGGAGGTCACCACGGTGATCTGCGGGAACTCGATGGAAGGAATGAGTTCCTGCTTAAGCGACCCCATGGTGATCACGCCGAACACCGCCGCAAAGACGGTGATCAGCGCGATCAGGGCCCGGTTTCCCAGGGACAGTTTGGCCAAGCGGAACATTGCATTGACTCCTGCGGTCTACGTAACGATTCGACTGACGGGAACCGGCCGCAGCCCCGGGTGTGGCCTAGCTTTGGATAGCGTTGGCCACTTCCAATTGCAGAGACCTGGCGGTGCTTGCTTCCAGTTCCGCGGCCAGGTCCGGGTTCTCATTGAGCTTGACGCCGTAGCCCGGCATCATGTCCTTGAGCTTGGACTGCCATCCCTTGAAGTTCTTGGGGAACGACTTTTGCAAGAGTTCGATCATGATGGGCACGGCGGTTGAAGCACCCGGAGAAGCGCCCAGCAGGGCGCCAATGGATCCATCGCGGGAAGCAATGACTTCCGTGCCGAACTGCAGGACGCCACCCTTCTGAGGGTGCTTCTTGATGATCTGTACACGCTGGCCGGCGGTGATCAGTTCCCAGTTGCCTCCTGCTGCCTCCGGGTAGTACTCGCGCAGGGCATCCACTTTGGCCTCGTGCCGCTTGGCAACCTCCTTGATGAGGTACGCGGTGAGGTCCATGTTGTCTTTGGCTACGGCCAACATGGGAATGATGTTTCCCGGTCGGATGGACAGCGGAAGGTCAAGGTAGCTGGAGGTCTTCAGGAAGTTGGTGGAGAAACCGGCATACGGGCCGAAGAGGAGGGAACGCTTGCCGTCCACGTAGCGGGTGTCCAGGTGCGGCACGGACATGGGCGGGGCGCCGACCGATGCCTGGCCGTACACCTTTGCGCTGTGCTGGGACGTGATGGCGTCATCCGTGCAGCGGAAGAACTGGCCGGAGACGGGGAATCCGCCGTATCCCTTGCTCTCAGGGATACCTGAGGCCTGAAGCAGGTGGAGGGCACCGCCACCGGCTCCGACGAAAACAAACTTGGCATGGATACGGCCGTGCTCGCCGGACTTGGGGTGCTTGATGGAGAGGTCCCATCCACCGCCTGCTGCGCGGTGGATGTTGGTGACGTCATGTCCGTAATTGACCTCGGCGCCGCTGCTTTGCAGGTAGCCGGTCAGTTCGCGGGTCAAGGCGCCGAAGTCGACGTCGGTGCCTTCCGCCGCGCGGGTTGCGGCAACGCGCTGCTTGCGGTCGCGGCCCTTGACGATCAAGGGGGCCCACTTGGCGATGTGGTCCTGGTCCTCGGTGTACTCCATGCTGCGGAACAGGGTGTTGGGCTTCAGTGCCTCGTACCGGGTCTTCAGGAAGTTCGCGTGGTCATCGCCAATGACGAAGCTCATGTGCGGGACGGTGTTGATGAAACCCTTCGGGGACCCGACCACGTTGCTGTCCACCAAGTGGGACCAGAACTGGCGGGAGAGCTGGAACTGCTCGTTGATGTGCAGGGCCTTGGAGGGGTCTACGGAACCATCTTTTGCAGCGGGAGAGTAGTTAAGCTCACACAGCGCAGCATGGCCGGTGCCGGCGTTGTTCCATGGTCCGGAACTTTCGAGCCCTGCTTCGTCGAGTCTTTCGAAGAGGGAGATGGTCCAGGTGGGTTCAAGTTGCTTGATGAACGCACCAAGGGTGGCACTCATGATTCCACCGCCAATAAGGACGACGTCGGCATGTTGAGTCTTGGAAATGAAGGTCACGATCAATCTCCGTTAGCGGCGGCACTGGCTGTCACAGAATATCCCCGCGCAGACTCAATACTGAAATTGCGGGGAATCGTCAAGGCTTTAGGCGGACGTTTGTGAAAACTTCGTTGAGGACGGGGGAAGCCGGGTAGCTTTCCACCTTGTTGGACAGCGCCAGGGCAGAGATGGGGAAGGCGATGGGCACAGCCGGTACCGACGCCGCGATCTCTGCGTTGATGGCTTGATACTGGGTGTTGCGGTCGTCGCCTTCGGGCATGGCCCGCGCGCGTTCTATCTTGTGGAAGACTTCCGAGTCTGCGTAGCCGAACTCGGCGCGTGATTCGCCGAACAAGGGTCCCAGGAAGTTGTCCGCGTCAGCGTAGGAGCCATTCCAACCGAGCAAGTGCAGGCCGCGGTCACCGGCCGATTGGACCCGTTGGAGGTAGCCGTCTTCCCAGTCGATGGGAACCGGCTTGATGTTGAAGCCGACAGCCACGAGTTGGCGGCTGAGTTCGGCGTAGATCTTTTCCGGGGTGGGCATGTAGGCCCGCGTGGCGTTGAGGGGGTAGTAGAACTTCAGCTCTTCGCCCTTGTAGCCGGCCTTCTTCAAGAGCTCTTTTGCTTTCTCCGGGTTGTACCCCAAGGAGGGTGCATTGTTGTTGAAGCCACTAAGTTTGGGCGGCACGAACTGTGATGCCTGCGCAGTGTTGTCGATGAAGAACTTGCGGATCAACGCTTCCTTGTCGATCGCCATTTCGATCGCTTGGCGGACCTCGGGCTTTTCCAACGGTGCCACAGCCTGGTTGATGCCGAGGTACATCACCGAGAACGGGTCGCGCTGGATGATCTGGACACCCTTCTTGACCAACTGGTCAAAGGTCCCGGAGGTCACAAGATCGTAGGCGTCGATCTTGCCGTCCAGCAAAGCCTGTTGACGCGTTTCCGCGCGATCGTAAGGGATGAAATTGATGGTTGCTATCTGTCCTCTGTTGCCCCAATAGCCCTTGTAGCTGGACAGGGTGAGCTTCTTCTCGTCCCATCCAGTGAAGACATACGGGCCCGTACCCACGGGATGACCGGCGTAGCTGGACATGGCTTGGCCATTCCGGACCTGGTCAAGGACGTTGGCCTTTTGTGCCTCCAGGGCGGCGGGAGACGATATTGCGAAGGCAGGCAGTGTCAAAGCCTGGAGGAATCCCGTGAAGGGACGCGTCAGATTAATCCGGACGTCGCTGGCCGAGACCACTTTGCAATCTTTGAAGATGGAGAACACCGGCTGGTCCGAGTAGGCCTTGAAGACGCTTTGGAAGGAGATCCCCGGCGCTTGCTTCCTGAGGTCTTCGGGGAAGGTGAACCAGCGGTTGAAGTTGGCGCATACTGCGGTTGCATCCAGTGGAGTTCCGTCGTGAAAGGTCACGTTGGAGCGGAGCGTGAAGTCGTAGCTCAGCCCGTTGTTGCTGTCCTTCCACTCCGTGGCCAGCAGGGGAGTGGTTTGGCCTGTCTCGCCGTCCACCCCCACGAGTCCTTCGAGGACTTGACGGGTGACCCGATAGGACTCTGAATCAGCGGTGACGGCAGGGTCGAGGCCAAGAGGCATGGACGCCGTGCCGAAATTGAAAGTTGCCGAGGGTTCAGCGGCGGGGGAATTACTGGCAGATGAAGTCAGGGCGGGGCCCGGTGCCCCCGTGCACCCTGCCAGTCCCAAAGCCAACACGGCAGCTCCGAACTGAATGCTTAGGCGCCGCATCTTGCTGCTTGCCACTCTTGTCCCCTCAAGCCGGTTGGAAGTGCTGTGGCCGGCTTCGGCCAGACCGCATTCCAGTCTAGTTGAACGTCCTGAGTGCACTTCCCAGCGCACCTTCAGGATGGCCCCGTCTGCTTGAGGAGAAAAATACCCCCGGTCCTGCAACCGGGGGTATTTGTGTATCTGTGCGCAAGGGGGGACTTGAACCCCCACGCCCGAAGGCACAGGAACCTAAATCCTGCGTGTCTGCCAATTTCACCACTCGCGCTGGCTGGCAACCGGGCCGCCTGGTTTGGCGGTCAATCCCATATACCGGCCTCCAGTGTACCCGCTACTTGTCCAGCTTGAGATCCCGCCGGAGCTTGGCAACGTGCCCCGTAGCACGCACGTTGTATTGCGCCAGGGAGAGCTTTCCATCGGGATCAACCACAAAGGTGGATCGGATCAGCCCCATATAGCTGCGGCCGTAGTTCTTCTTCTCGCCCCAGGCCCCATACGCCTCGGCAACGGAGTGGTCCTCGTCCGAGAGCAGGCGGAAGGTCAGCTGTTCTGCCTCACTGAACTTTGCAAGCGCTTTGACGGGGTCGGGGGAGACTCCCACCACTTCGTACCCTGCGGACTGCAGGGACCCCAGCGTGTCGCGGAAATCGCAGGCTTCCTTGGTGCATCCGGGGGTCGAAGCGGCCGGATAGAAATAGAGGATGGTTTTCCGTCCCCGAAGGTCCCTCAGGCTCATGCTTTTGCCGGTTTCGTCCTGAAGTGTGAAGTCCGGGGCGGTGTCGCCCGGGATAAGTCGTTCAGCCAAAATGTGCTCCTTGCCAGTGATCGCGATTTCCCAGTTTAGTGCGGGAAGCCGCGTCCTCACCGCTTCCGCGCATATACTGTCGGCATGCCAGATATGGAGAGATGGCCCACCACCCGATTGCTTTCGACAGCTGCACGCCTGGTGGAAATCTCGTGGAACGAAAAATTGAAGTCCATCGGCCTTACCCACGCCGGTGTCATTGCCATGCAAGTGTTGGCTGCCAAAGGTGCCATTACGCAAGCGGCTTTGGCCGAAGTAGCGCGGGTTAAAGCCCAGACAATGGGAACCACTCTTGCGAGGCTTGAGCTGCACGGGCATGTCACCCGACAACGCAGTGATTCCGACCGCAGAAGTCACGTGGTGACCCTTACCGACGCCGGCGTTGCGGCTCTTGCAGAAGCAGTAAAGCTCGAGCAGGATGTCTTGTCGCCCGTTGCAGTGGACACCGCCCGCCTCCGCGAGGAGCTTCGGATCGTTGTCCGGGGCCTTGCAGGGTTGCCGGCGCCGGAGCAGGAATCCCACGAGGTTGACACCGACCTGCCTCAAGTCTGACCAAAGCCTGTGGCCGGGGTTTCCTTTGGAAACCCCGGCATGGAACCCGGGCATGGAAACAGAAAGGCTCCGGATCGTATCTACGATCCGGAGCCTTTCCTCTTTGGTGCACCCCCCGGGACTCGAACCCGGAACCCATTGATTAAGAGTCAATTGCTCTGCCAGTTGAGCTAGAGGTGCAGCTATTGTTTCGGGTTATCCGGTGAATTCGCATTCCCCGTTGACCTCCGCAACGACAAATAACTCTACACCACTATTTGGTTGCTGGAGACCAAAAGGGGCAATGCGTGATGCACGCCATTTGCTTGCGCCCGAAAAGAGTATTGAACAACGAAAAAGGCCTTGGAGTGATATTCACTCCAAGGCCTTTCGCTTGGTGCACCCCCCGGGACTCGAACCCGGAACCCATTGATTAAGAGTCAATTGCTCTGCCAGTTGAGCTAGAGGTGCAGCTGTTGATTTTGATCGAACCCGGAAGCTTTTCTTTCTCCGGCGATCTCCGCAACGACATGTAACTCTACACGACTTCCACCGAAGAGGGAAATCGGCGGCTTGTCGCCTCCGGCTTCACGGGCCGAGCTTCAGAATCACCGCAAAATCAGGGTTTCTGTTGTTGCTGACAACCCAGAGAGTGCCGTCGGGGGCTCGAGCTACGTCCCTCAGCCGCCCGTACTGTCCTGTGAAATAGGCCACAGGGGTGCCCGCGTTCTCGCCCTCGAGCGGAACCGCCCACAGTCGTTGACCACGAAGCGCACCCGTATAGGCAATGCCATCAACGATTTCGAGACCACTTGGTGAGGCGTCCGACGTTGATGGCCAGACGACCTTCGCATCAATCAGCCCGCTTCTGCCCGGCGCGCCGGTCACGGTAGGCCAACCGTAGTTTCCGCCGGGCGTGATCAGGTTTAGTTCGTCATCCACGTCCGGCCCGAACTCGCTGGCCCAGAGGCGTCCGTCCGTGTCCCACGCCAGGCCCTGCACGTTCCGGTGGCCATAGCTGTAGACGGGGTTATCGCCGAAGGGATTACCCGGGGCCGGGCGACCCTCCGGAGTGAGTCGAAGGATCTTGCCTCCCAGTGCGTTTGTATCCTGGGGTTGCTCCCGGCGCTGCGAATCGCCGGTGCCTACGTAGAGGAACCCATCCGGGCCAAAACGGATTCGACCACCGTTGTGGGTTGAGGCCTTGGACATTCCGGAGAAGATCACTTCAGCCTCACCCAGAGCCAATTGACCACCTGTATCCTCGGTCAATTTCATCCGCGCAATCCGGTTGTCGCTTGGTGAAGTGAAGTATGCGTACAGCCACCGGTCCGTTGCGAAGTCGGGGGAGAGGGCCAAGCCGAGCAATCCTCCTTCTCCGCCGGGGTCGACGCCGGACACCTCACCTATGGTGGTGGCCTGGCCGTCTCGGATGCTCTTCACCTGGGCGGAGTCCCGCTCGGACACCACAGCTGTGCCGTTTGGCAAGAAGACAACTGACCACGGCAGCTGCAATCCGACGTCGAGCTTTTGAGCGACTTCCGGGATCTGTGGCGGTGCGGGCGTTGTTTGCGTGGTTCCGGGGGCGGATGTCGCTGAAGTGGCTGTCCCCTCCCGGGTGGCTGACGCGTTCGGTGTTGCCGCGGTCCCCGGCGACGATGGACTGCCGGTGCATCCCGTTACCGACAGGAGCAGCACAAGCGCGGAGGCGGGTATGAGTCGATCACGCCTTACCAGAGAGTGCCTGCCCATGTTCTTGCCTGCCTGTATCCTGGCCGCCGGGTTCTCCTCAGTGCCTGCTGCGGCGAGGTGGGCGGAAACCGGCAGCCTCCGCATGCGCGGATGATTCGAACCACACATCGGCAACAGCGTCGTCATACCCGGCTGTGTCTTCGTCGTGGTACGTCATGGCCGAGGCGTTGGCCTTGACGGGATAGGCATCCCCTGGTGCGCTGGAGGATCCGGTGCCGTAGGGATGCTCGACGGCCAGGTGCCCGGAGCCCGCCGAATCTTCGGCCGCTGCAGACTCTGCGCCCGGCAGGGTGGGTGAGTGTGCATCGGTGTACTCGTGGTGATGGACCGGAGTGCCGCTCGCATCTGTCCAGGAAGACTCCCACTCAGCCTTGTCTGCTGCCTCGTTGGAGGCGGCAGCGGGAGAACCCGCATCCCAATCGTCCACGTCGCCGGCGTCGGCGTCGGCCGCATGGATCTTTGTGTCTGTGTGCACCACGGGTTCCGCCACCACTGGTTCGTCAATCACGGGCTCGGCCACTGCAGGGGTTTCGATGATTGGTTCCGCCACGGTCAACCCGGGCGTGGTGGCCGGCTGAACATCGGAGGCTGCAGCGGCTGGTGAATCGTCGACGGCGGTGCGCGGCTCGGCTTGCACGTCATCGGTGACGGGGGAGGCCCCGTGGATTTCTTCGGAAGGTCCGGGTTCGGCAACGTCCGGTTCGGCAAGGTCAGGTTCGGCAACCCTTGGCTCCTCGACAGTCGGGCCGCTGCCCTCGGCTGCGGTCTTGCCCAGATTGGTTACCCCTGCCAGGCCGGCCACACCTGCTGCCGTTGCCGCGGGGTCCGGCATGGAGGCCGTGTTGCTGGGCTCCATCGCTGCCGGGGCAGTGGTGCTGGTTGTCCCGGAAAGGCGATCGTCGGCGGGGGCATGGCTTGGGGTGGTATCGATGTTTCCTGTCTTGTTGCGGTTCATTAGCCACCAAACAATTGCGACGACCAAAACAATGACAATGACCCAAATTAACCAGTCCATGGTGGAGGCCCTTCTGCTCACTGGGGTGAAGCTCGTGGTAATGCCGACGTTACGTGCCTGCTTATGGGCTGTCCAGCGTTTGACCTGCTGGTTCGCCCGAATTGTCAGCCCCCTTACTAATTCGGGACCCAAGAAAATTCATGGTCAGGCATTTCTCCGTGAGTCGCCTAGTCTGGCTCCATGGACTTCAAAAGGCTGCAGATTCTGCGCGAATTAGCGGACCGGCAAAGTGTTGGCGCCACAGCCGAGGCCCTGAATGTCACAGCCTCGGCGGTATCACAGCAGCTGAAAACGCTGCAGGCGGAGATTGGTGTTGTCCTCGTGGAGAAGGTGGGCAGGAGCGTTCAGCTGACCGAAGCAGGACTGGCCATGGCGGCAGCAGCATCGGACATAGCCACAGCCATGGCCAGGGCGGAGTCCACCATTGACATCTACCGGAAGGGTTGGCAAACACGCGTCTCCGCAGCCTTCTTTCCCAGTGCGGCGGAAATGCTCCTTCCAGGAGTGCTGCACCGCGTTTCCTCTGTGGATGGACTGACTTTCGATGCACATTTCGAGGATCCGGGAACTGCCCATTTCGCTCCCTTGGTGGCGGACTACGACATTGTGCTGGCGCACAGCGTGGATGGGCCTGAGGTTTTTGCCCGGCGGGGCCTCACTGTAGTGCCGCTCCTGGAGGAAGCGCTGGACGTCGCCATGCCGGCCGGCCATCCCTTGGCCGCAAAAGTCCGGCTTAGCCCCCAGGACGTTGTTGACTATCCGTGGATCGGCGTCCCGGAGGGCTTCCCGTTCGACACCGTCCTTCGCCAGATCGAACTCCATGCAGGCAGGCAGGCCTTGAGGGGCCAGCGATATCCGGATCTGAGGGTGCTTGAGGCTTTGGTGGGCGCGGGGCACGGCATCTGCCTTTTGCCCCGATACACTGCCCGGGCAAGTGCGCGGCGGGGACTCGTTCTTCGGCCACTTACCGACGTCAAGGCAAGCCGAAGCATCGTGGCATTGTCGCGGCAGGAAGTTGCCGCGCGGGCCACCATCGCCATCGTCCTGGACATGCTCAAGAGCGAAGCTGAATCCATTGCCAAGGAACTCAATGAGTCACGCCCCAACGTCTAAGGTACAGACCACCCCGACGCGGACCATTGCTTGTGGTCAGAGTGGGCGCAAAACCGCAACATTCGGCAGTTTAGGCTTAACCCGGCGTGCAGCAACGTTCGCAAACGCCCCGTGCACATAGACTTTGGACCATGAGTGACACCACCCGAATTGCGACAGACAACACCCCGGACATCAAACCCCGCAGTCGGGTGGTGACCGACGGCATTCACGCGGCTCCTGCCCGTGGCATGTTCCGTGCGGTGGGCATGGGGGACGACGACTTCGCCAAACCCCAAATTGGTGTTGCCAGTTCGTGGAACGAAATTACCCCCTGCAACCTTTCCCTGAACCGCCTTGCGCAGGGCGCCAAAGAAGGCGTCCATGCTGGCGGTGGCTTCCCGATGCAGTTCGGCACCATTTCTGTCTCGGACGGTATTTCCATGGGCCACGAGGGAATGCACTTCTCCTTGGTTTCCCGTGAGGTCATCGCCGACTCCGTGGAAACAGTGATGCAGGCCGAGCGCATTGATGGCTCGGTGCTCCTGGCGGGCTGTGACAAGTCCCTTCCGGGCATGCTCATGGCTGCTGCCCGCCTGGACCTCGCGTCCGTCTTCCTTTACGCAGGCTCCATCATGCCGGGCTGGGTCAAGCTGGAGGACGGCTCGGAGAAGGAAGTCACCCTCATTGATGCCTTCGAGGCCGTGGGTGCCTGTGCCGCCGGCAAAATGAGCATGGAAGACCTCACCCGCATCGAAAAAGCTATCTGTCCTGGCGAAGGTGCCTGTGGCGGCATGTACACGGCCAACACCATGGCCTGCATTGGCGAGGCCCTGGGCATGTCCCTTCCCGGTTCAGCCGCCCCGCCGTCGGCAGACCGCCGTCGTGATGATTTCGCCCGCAAGTCCGGCGAAGCGGTAGTCAATCTGCTGCGCCTGGGCATCACAGCGCGGGACATCATGACCAAAAAGGCGTTCGAGAACGCCATCGCCGTCACCATGGCCTTTGGCGGTTCCACCAACGCTGTCCTGCACTTGCTCGCGATTGCCCGCGAAGCCGAAGTCGAGCTGACGCTGGACGATTTCAACCGCATCGGCGACAAAATCCCCCACCTGGGGGATCTCAAGCCCTTTGGGCGCTACGTTATGACCGACGTGGACAAGATTGGCGGCGTGCCGGTCATCATGAAGGCGCTCCTCGACGCCGGACTGCTGCACGGTGACTGCCTCACCGTTACCGGCAAGACGCTTGCCGAAAACCTGGCCTCGATCAACCCGCCGGACCTTGATGGCAAGATCCTCCGTGCCCTGGACAACCCCATCCACAAGACCGGTGGCATCACTATCCTTCACGGTTCCATGGCCCCCGAAGGCGCCGTAGTGAAGAGTGCCGGCTTCGATGCTGACGTCTTTGAAGGAACTGCGCGTGTCTTCGAGCGCGAGCAGGGCGCCCTCAGCGCGTTGGACAACGGCGAAATCAACAAGGGTGACGTGGTGGTCATCCGCTATGAAGGACCCAAGGGCGGCCCCGGTATGCGCGAGATGCTGGCCATCACCGGAGCCATCAAGGGTGCGGGCCTTGGCAAGGATGTCCTGCTGCTTACTGATGGCCGCTTCTCCGGTGGTACAACAGGTCTGTGCATCGGGCACGTTGCGCCGGAAGCCGTCGACGGCGGCCCCATCGCCTTCGTGAAGGACGGCGACCGTATCCGTGTGGATATTGCTGCCCGCTCCTTCGATCTTCTGGTGGACGAAGCTGAGCTCGGGGCCCGCAAGGAGGGCTGGGAGCCGCTGCCAGCCAAGTTCACCAAGGGCGTGCTTGCCAAGTACGCCAAGCTTGTCCACAGTGCCTCCACGGGAGCGTACTGCGGGTAGTTCCTGCTTGGACTTCGGCTGCCAAGGAGCGGCCGGAGTCCGGCAGGCGGACATAGCTGTCCAAATAGTGAGATACGATAGTGGTCAATTGACACGTATCTCACTTTGAGGGAACACTGAACGCATGATCACATTCGTTACCGTCGGCATCGTCGTCCTTACCAAGCGCGTGGCTTAGCCCGACTGGTAACGAACCGTCACGCGCAAACCCCTCGAAGAGCCGGAAGGCTGAGGGGTTTTTTTATTCCCCGAAGCAAGACCCACCTATTGAAGATCCACTAAGGAAGAGTCCGATGAGCAAAGGATCGCCGATCAGCCCCTCGCTGATGGCTGCAAAGTCCGCTGGAGCCCACAAAGCTCCGGAAAAGGTCGACCGTACGGCTGAGGCCGTCGTCGTCGACGCTGCTGCACCTCTCTCTCCTGTACTTGGGCCGAACACCGTTGTACCCCCAACGGTGATGTCCGGCTCGCAAGCAATTGTCCGTTCGCTCGAAGAACTCGGCGTGGACGATATTTTCGGTTTGCCCGGTGGCGCGATCCTGCCCACCTACGACCCCTTGATGGCCTCCAGCATGAATCACATCCTGGTCCGTCACGAACAGGGAGCCGGCCACGCCGCGCAAGGCTACGCCATGGTTACCGGACGGGTTGGCGTTTGCATCGCCACCTCGGGACCCGGTGCCACCAACCTCGTTACCGCCATCATGGACGCCCACATGGATTCCGTGCCAATGGTGGCCATCACCGGCCAGGTTTCCAGCGGAGTCATCGGCACCGATGCCTTCCAGGAAGCGGACATCGTGGGTATCACGATGCCCATTACCAAGCACTCGTTCCTGGTGACTGACCCTAATGACATTCCGCATGTCATGGCTGAGGCTTTCCACCTCGCGTCCACTGGCCGCCCAGGCCCCGTTCTGGTGGATATCGCCAAGGACGCCCAGGTTGGCCAGATGACCTTCTCCTGGCCGCCGAAGGTGGATTTGCCGGGCTACCGCCCCGTAGTGCGCGGCCACAACAAGCAGGTCCGCGAAGCGGCCAAGCTGATCGCTGCCGCCAGCAAGCCGGTCCTCTATGTAGGCGGCGGTGTGGTCAAGGCCCACGCCTCCGCAGAGCTCATGGAGCTCGCGCTGGCTACCGGCGCTCCCGTGGTCACCACCCTGATGGCGCGAGGTGCATTCCCTGATTCGCATCCGCAACACGTTGGCATGCCGGGCATGCATGGTTCTGTCTCCGCCGTAACTGCGCTTCAGCAGGCCGACCTGCTGATCACCCTCGGTGCCAGGTTTGATGACCGTGTCACCGGCGTGCTGAAGACCTTTGCCCCGTTTGCCAAGGTCATCCACGCTGACATCGACCCCGCGGAAATCTCCAAGAACCGCACAGCCGATGTCCCGATTGTTGGCTCGGTTAAGGAAATCATTCCCGAACTCACCGAGGCCGTGAAGACGCAGTTCGAACTGAGCGGAACCCCGGACCTGGACTCATGGTGGGCCTTCCTGGGCAACCTTCGCGACACGTACCCGCTGGGATGGACCGAGCCCGAGGACGGGCTCACCGCCCCGCAGCGCGTGATCAAGCGCATCGGTGAGCTCACGGGTCCTGAAGGCATCTACGTAGCCGGCGTTGGCCAGCACCAGATGTGGGCCGCCCAGTTCATCAAGTACGAACGGCCTCACGCCTGGCTGAACTCAGGCGGCGCAGGAACCATGGGATACTCGGTTCCGGCAGCCATGGGCGCCAAGGTCGGTGAACCGGACCGTGTGGTCTGGGCCATCGACGGTGACGGCTGCTTCCAAATGACCAATCAGGAGCTGGCCACCTGCGCCATCAACAACATCCCGATTAAGGTCGCCATCATCAACAACTCCTCGCTGGGCATGGTCCGCCAATGGCAGACGCTGTTCTACGAGGGTCGCTACTCGAACACGGATCTGAATACAGGCCACGACACCATCCGGATTCCGGACTTCGTGAAACTGGCCGATGCCTACGGTTGTGCCGCACTGCGTTGTGAGCGCGACGAAGACATTGATGCCACCATCCAGAAGGCACTCGAAATCAATGACCGTCCCGTGGTCATCGACTTCGTCGTCAGCCCGAACTCGATGGTGTGGCCCATGGTGCCTTCGGGCGTCAGCAACGACCAGATTCAGGTTGCCCGCAACATGACCCCGGAATGGGAAGAGGAGGACTAGGCATGAGCCGTCACACACTGTCCGTTCTGGTAGAAGACAAGCCCGGCGTGCTCACTCGCGTGGCCAGCCTCTTCGCCCGGCGTGCGTTCAACATCAATTCCCTGGCTGTGGGACCCACCGAGGTTCCAGGCATGTCCCGCATGACGGTTGTCGTCGACGCCGACGGCGACCTCATCGAGCAGGTCACCAAGCAGCTCAACAAGTTGGTCAACGTCATCAAGATTGTTGAGCTGACTTCCGAATCTTCCGTACAACGTGACCACATCCTGGTCAAAGTACGTGCGGATGCCGCGACACGTCTGCAGGTTACCCAGGCTGCAGACCTGTTCCGTGCCGCCGTCGTCGACGTGTCCACAGACTCGTTGGTGATTGAGGCAACCGGTACCCCCGAGAAACTCGCTGCGCTGCTTTCAGTGCTCGAGCCGTTCGGCATCCGTGAAATCGTGCAGTCCGGCACCTTGGCCGTTGGACGGGGATCCCGCTCCATGAGTGACAGGGCGCTCCGTTCCGCGTGAGCGTTGCGTCCAGTACCGCAGCACCACTATCAATATCTACGAAAACCACTCAAGAGGAGTTACGCAAGTGACTGAAATGTTCTACGACGACGACGCAGACCTGTCGATCATCCAGGGCCGCAAGGTAGCCATCGTTGGCTACGGCTCCCAGGGCCACGCCCACGCACTGAACCTGCGCGATTCCGGCGTCGAGGTTGTTATCGCGCTGAAGGACGGCTCCAAGTCGGCCGCCAAGGCACAGGACGCAGGCTTCACTGTCAAGAACGTTGCGGACGCCGCCGAATGGGCAGACGTCATCATGATCCTGGCACCGGACCAGCACCAGCGCTCCATCTACAACGACTCCATCAAGGACAAACTGACCGAGGGCAAGGCACTTGCCTTCGCTCACGGCTTCAACATCCGTTTCGGCTACATCGAAGCTCCGGCCGGCGTTGACGTTATCCTGATCGCCCCGAAGGCTCCGGGCCACACTGTGCGCCGCGAATTCGAAGCCGGCCGCGGTATCCCGGACATCATCGCTGTTGAGCAGGACGCAACCGGTTCCGCTTGGGACCTGGCGAAGTCCTACGCCAAGGCAATCGGCGGAACCCGCGCCGGCGTCATCAAGACCACCTTCACCGAAGAGACCGAGACCGACCTCTTCGGTGAGCAGTCCGTTCTCTGCGGCGGCGTTTCCCAGCTCGTTCAGTACGGCTTCGAAACCCTGACCGAAGCCGGCTACCAGCCGCAGATCGCCTACTTCGAGGTTCTCCACGAGCTCAAGCTCATCGTTGACCTCATGTGGGAAGGCGGCATTGCCAAGCAGCGCTGGAGCGTTTCCGACACCGCAGAGTACGGCGACTACGTCTCCGGCCCGCGCGTCATCACCCCCGAGGTGAAGGAAAACATGAAGGCTGTCCTCGCCGACATCCAGAGCGGTGCTTTCGCCAAGCGCTTCATCGACGATCAGGACAACGGTGGCACCGAGTTCAAGGAACTGCGTGCCAAGGCAGAGCAGCACCCGATCGAAGAGGTCGGCCGCGAACTGCGTTCCCTGTTCTCCTGGCAGCAGCAGGACGCTGACTACGTTGAAGGTTCCGCAGCGCGCTGATCCTTTGGTGCTGGCCTAACGGCCGGTGCACTACGACGCCCGTCCGGACAACATAGCCGGGCGGGCGTCGTCGTTTCTCCGCCAACACCATTTCTCCAGTGAATTGCCCAGCCTCATGGGCTGTGAACTTCTTCACAACGGGTACCGGTCCGGCCGTAACATCCCTCCCCGGCACCGGAAACCCCGCCCGGATTCGATATTCTGGGCTGGTCCCGGCGCCGTGCCCCGGGCCACGCATCCGCTCCTTGTCCAGTTCTGTCCAAAGTTGTCCAAAGTAAGGTGCCACCCCGTGTCAGTCAGCAAACCCGTCGTCCTCCTCGCCGAGGAACTTTCGCCCGCCACAGTCGAGGCATTGGGCCCGGACTTTGAAATCCGACAGACCGACGGCGCCGACCGTTCCCAGCTGCTGTCCGCCATTGCCGACGTCGACGCCATCCTGGTGCGTTCGGCCACCCAGGTGGATGCCGAGGCCATCGCTGCGGCCAAGAACCTCAAGGTCATCGCCCGTGCCGGCGTGGGGCTGGACAACGTTGACATCAAGTCCGCAACGCAAGCAGGCGTCATGGTGGTCAACGCCCCGACGTCCAACATCGTTTCTGCCGCAGAGCTCACCGTAGGCCACATCCTGAGCCTCGCCCGCCACATTCCGCAGGCCAGCTCTGCTTTGAAGAACGGCGAGTGGAAGCGCTCAAAGTACACCGGCATCGAACTCTTCGAGAAGAAGATCGGAATCATCGGCCTTGGACGTATCGGTGCCTTGGTGGCAGCACGCCTCCAGGGCTTCGAAACCGAAATCCTCGCCTATGACCCCTACATTACGGCTGCTCGCGCAGCCCAGTTGGGCGTCAAGCTTGTCACCCTTGACGAACTTCTGGAAAACGCCGACTTCATCACCATCCACATGCCCAAGACGCCGGAGACGGTAGGCATGCTGGGCGCGGACGCCTTCCGGAAGATGAAGGAATCGGCGTACGTCATCAACGTGGCACGTGGTGGCCTCGTGGACGAAGAAGCGCTGTACACCGCTCTGAAGGAAGGCCAGATCGCGGGCGCCGGCGTGGACGTCTTCGTCAAGGAACCCAGCACCGACCTGCCGTTCTTCGAGCTCGACAACGTCGTTGTCACTCCGCACCTCGGCGCGTCCACGGATGAGGCGCAGGAGAAGGCCGGCGTGTCAGTGGCCAAGTCGGTTCGCCTTGCCCTTGCAGGCGAACTGGTGCCCGATGCCGTGAACGTTGCCGGAGGCGTCATCGCTCCGGATGTTCGCCCGGGTATCCCGCTGATCGAAAAGCTGGGCCGGATCTTCACGGCGCTTACCCACGCGTCCCTGACCCAGATCGACGTAGAGGTGGCCGGCGAAATTGCCGCGCTGGACGTCAAGGTACTTGAACTGGCTGCGCTGAAGGGCGTCTTCGCTGATGTGGTCACCGAGCAGGTCTCCTACGTGAATGCTCCGGTGATCGCGGAACAGCGCGGCATCAACACCCGGCTGATCACCACCCCCGACGCCGAGGACTACCGCAACGTCCTGACCATCCGTGGTGCCCTCAGCGATGGTTCGCAGATCTCTGTTGCCGGTACCCTCACGGGTCCCAAGCAGGTGGAGAAGCTCGTAGGCGTCAACGGATACGACGTCGAAATCCCCATCAGCGAGCACCTGGTTGTTGTGGCCTACGCCGACCGTCCGGGTGTCATTGGCACCATCGGACACATCTTGGGCATGAACAACATCAACATCGGCGGGATGCAGGTTGCGCGCCAGACCGAAGGCGGCCAGGTTCTCGCGCTCCTGACCATCGACAGCTCGGTTCCGCAGCAGGTGCTGGAAGCCATCAAGGCCGGTATCGGCGCAGAGATGGTTCGCGAAGTGGACCTGGAGGACTAGCACTGATCTTCATCAGCTAGGTTCGCGTGCCGGCGACACACCATGGCACGCAGGAGTGGCCGGTCTGCTTACAATGGCTGGGTCCGGGATTCGGACCCGGCAGCAGGCCGGCCACAACTTTTTGCACATACCGCCCGGTCTTCCTCTGTGTCTTTTGAGGAATCACGGTGCGTGTGTGCGCGCCCGCAATCAAGGTCTCAGGGAGCCCAATGAACGCCGTCCAAAGGTTCATCAGAAGCCGTGTGCTGCTGCTGACCGCGGCCATTTTGATCGTCGCCATGTGCTTGTCCGTCCTCGTCCAGAGCCAGTCGCAGGCGGCTCTGAACAGGACAGTGGACGAGAACTCGCGGGGACTCTACGACATCCTGGTCCAGGCAAAGCCTGACCAATCACAAGATGGCGACGGCGGTGCATTGATTCAGCCGGAAATCGCCAACGGCCAAGGCGGCATCAGCTTTGAGCAGCTGGAGAAGATCCGGACCATGGGTCAAACGGCCGTGGCCGCACCTATCAGCCTGGTTTCGCGCGTATCGCAGAACCTTGAGGCTCCGCGCCTCAACGCCATGGACTACCTGGGCTATAACGCGGGCCTTGCCGGCGCAGTGACGGCGGGGGATCCGTCCGCCATGGATTCGAACAAGTGGCCTGCAGCGGAATCAGTACTGCCTGATTCCCCCAAGAAGTACCGCCTCACCGCCTCGGCCACGAGCTCGGACGGAGCTAACGAGAAAACCCTTTTCAAAACCAGCGCTGAAGGCACCTTGGGCAAGGGTCGCCTGATCCAGGAACAGACTGCTGGCGGCACCAATGTCCGGATCGCCGGCCCTGAGGGCGAGACAGGTGTTAAGTTCCCCGCTCCCGCCCTGGGCTCGGAGCACAATCTTTTCAATCTCTCCGTGGCGCTTCCCCTGGCGCCTGAGGTGACAGAGTCCGTCGTCGCCGTCGACCCTGCCGCTGAGCGGGCGCTGCTGGGCTCGGCAGGAGACTTCCTGGCACCCTTGGAGAAGGCTCCTCCGGCGGATGCCCGTGACGCGGGCGCCATTGGACGACACTTCGAGAGTCTTTTCACCACCGGCCTCAGCATGGACCAGCTGGAAGAAGGCCCCGATTTCCTGGGCGTCAAGCTCAAGCACTGGGCGCCGCTGATGACACAGTACCAACAGGCCAAGCGCGACGGCCTGCTGACGGAGGACTCCCAAGCCATTCCGCTGATTGTCCGTTCAGGCACATCCCTTGACCTGCAGTACTCGGTGAAGATCGAGGAACTTGACGCAAGCGGCAAGGTGGTCAATGAGGTGGGCACTGTAACGCGTTCCCTGGACAAGGACTACCTTCCGTTCGTGTCCAAGTCCCCGTTCGCCCTCGAATGGCCCGGATCAACCGATCACAGCAAATTGCTGGGCAGCACGGCCTCCTTCAGCCAGGGTTTGTACAACCCGGCCACGTGGAGCACGGCATTTGCCGCAGCACCTCAGTACAAGGACGGCGACGAAGCCTCCAACGGCGCATCGGATAAGAGCGCCACACCGGGGGACTGGGTAACGGTGAACCGTCTGCCGGAGAAGTCGTCCTTCGGGGCGCCCGTGGATCAGACCCAGCGTAAGCCGGTTGAGGAACGCTCCTACCGGGAAGACCTGGAAACAGGCAAGAAGCCGGCCACGCCGCTGCCCATGGTGTACGGCACCTTCGACCCTGCCGCAGTGAAGTCTGCTGCCGGGGACGTCAACAAGCTGCCCTTGGGCGGCTACGACCCCACGCCGATGACTCTCACCAAGGACGCTGAGGGCAAAGAGGTTGAGGGCACGGAACTGAAGCCATCGCTGAGTGCTACAGGCTTGGTCAGCCAGTCCGCCGGCGCCATCACCGATTACTACGGACTGGCAGCTGCGCGTGGTTACGACACCAATGCGGACGTCATAGACGCTATCCGTGTCAAGGCGTCAGCCACCGGAAACTGGAAGACGGCACAGCCCGAGGTGGAGAAGTTGGCCACCCAGATCCGCGAGCTCGGCCTTGAGGCTACCGTCGTGGCGGGTTCCGCCCGTGAAGATGCCAATATTTTTGTCCCCGGCTACAGCAAGGACGACGCCGGCAAGGAATCGCCCCTGGGCACCGTCCAGCAGTCGTGGGTGCGACAGGACGCAGCCGATGCCGTCTCAGGTTCCCTTACCGGAACCAACATCACCCTTCTCTTCCTGACACTGCTGGGTGCAACGCTCCTGACAGGTGCTTCCACAGTCAGCTACATTCGACAACGCCGAAGCGAAGCCGGAATCCTCCGCGCCATGGGGTGGACCCAGAAACGGATCCGCTCCTGGGTCCTGGAAGAATTCGCTGTGGGAGCTGCCGCCCTCGCAGCAGCGGGACTCATCCTCAGCTTGCTGAGCTGGAACATTGCCACCGTGATCGTCTCGGTCACGATGCTGGTCATCTACAGCGCTGCTGCATTGCTCGCCGCCCAGCAGTTGCGCCACCGCGTGGTGATTGATCAGGAACCGCAGCATGACGAACGCCTGGTGACCGTTGACTCGCCCCTGACGTTCGCCAACAGGCAGCTCACCACCAACCGCTTCAACTCGATCTCCCTGGCTGTGGCAGTGGGTGTGTTCGGTGCCGCAGTGGGTGCCCTGATCGCACTCCTGATCGACATTCCCCGAGCAGCCGGTGCCAGCGCCCTGAGTGGTCTGGCCGCTGCCAGCATCGCGTTGCCGAGCGTCATCCTCGCTGTATTCGGTGTGGTGGTTGGCCTCCTCCTTACCCTGGTCACCGGTCGCTTCGAGCTCCACGCCAAACGGGAGTACCTCGGTACGTTGCGTGCCATGGGCTGGAACCCGGACATGCTTGGCCAAGTCCGCTTCTTCGAAAATGCACTTGTGGGCACAGTGGCACTTCCCTTGGGTGTCCTTGGTGCCCTGGGGCTGGGATTGCTCCTGGCTCCCTACGCGGCTCTTTGGGCCGGGCTGGCCGGTCTGCTGGCCGTAATTTGCTGGATTCCGATTGCAACGAAAGTAGTCAAATGACTGACAACCTCAACCCCGAGCTGAAGGCCACCCCGGAATCCGCGGACGAGTCGCTGCAGACCCGTGCCAACACCATCGTGAGGGCCACGGATCACGCGACTCCCTTGGAACTGAGTCGGGTCACCATCCACTACGGCGGCGACAAGGGCGGTGCCGAGGAAGTCGACGTCGTGGACGACTTCAACCTCACCCTTCACGCTGGTGAGATGCACTGCATCGCCGGACGAAGCGGTTCCGGTAAGACCAGCATCCTGACGGTGAGCGCGGGACTTACGCTTCCGACGTCGGGCAAGGTCTTCTGGGAAGGCCAGCCGTTGGACACCATGGGCGACGACGAGATCGCGGACCGCCGACGGGCCCTGATTGGTTACGTGGACCAGGGCGGCGCCTTGATCGACGGAATGAGTGCCTTGGAGAACGTCCTGCTCCCCGCCGTACCCGACGGCGAAGTGGAACAGCGTACGGAGATGGCGAAGGACCTCCTGGACCTGGTGGGCCTCGGACGCCGTATGCGCCACCGTCCCGCGCAGCTCTCCGGAGGTGAACGCCAGCGTGTCGCTATCGCCCGTGCCCTGATTTTGGGCACCCGCGTTCTGGTGGTGGACGAGCCCACGGCCAGCCTTGACCGTGCAGCGGCCAACCGCATTATCGGCATTCTCAAGGACACCACCAGCGATGGCATTGCCGTCCTGGTTGCTTCCCACGACCATGAGTTGGTCCGGCTCAGCGATACGCTGACCGAACTTAACTAAGCTATTTCATCCCAAAAAAAGGTAACTTCTTAGAGTGACGTCTCCAGAGAAATCCCCGTTCTACATCACCACCGCAATCAGCTACCCCAATGGCGTGCCGCACATCGGCCACGCCTACGAGGTCATCGCGACTGATGCCATGGCGCGATTCAAGCGCCTTGACGGCCATGAGGTATTCTTCATGACCGGAACGGACGAGCACGGACTCAAGATGCAGCAGTCAGCCGAGAAGGAAGGCATTACTGCCAAGCAGCTCGCTGACCGCAATTCGGCAGCCTTCAAGCAGATGAGCCAGGACTTGGGGATCTCCCACGACCGCTTCATCCGCACCACGGATAAGGACCACTACGCAGCTTCCCAGGCCATCTGGAAGAAGATGGAAGCCAACGGTGATATCTACCTGTCCAAGTACGAGGGCTGGTACTCCGTCCGCGACGAGGCGTACTACGTCGAGGACGACACCGTGGTGAAGGAAGATGGGCTCCGCTACTCCAAGGAGACGGACACCCTTGTCACCTGGACTGCCGAGGAAAGCTACTTCTTCCGGCTCTCCAACTACCAGGACAAACTCCTTGCCCTGTATGAGGAACAGCCTGAATTCGGCGCGCCGCAATCCCGCTTCAATGAGGTCATCAGCTTCGTGAGGCGTGGCCTGGAGGATCTGTCCATCAGCCGTACCACCTTCGACTGGGGCGTTCCCGTCCCGGGTGACGAGAAGCACGTCATGTACGTCTGGGTGGACGCGCTCACCAACTACCTGACCGGCGTTGGCTACCCGGACATCGAGTCGGAATCCTTTAAGAAGTTCTGGCCGGCCGATGTCCACGTCATCGGCAAGGACATCTCACGCTTCCACGCCATCTACTGGCCCGCGTTCCTCATGAGCGCCGGACTGGAACTGCCCAAGCGCGTCATGATTCATGGCTTCCTCACCAACAACGGTGTGAAGATGTCCAAGTCCTTGGGGAACGTGGTGGCACCCCAGGATTTCGTGGCGCAGTACGGCCTGGACCAGTGCCGCTACTTCTTCCTCCGTGAAGTTCCCTTCGGAGCGGATGGCAACTACAACCACGAAGCCATCGTGGGCCGCATGAACTCGGACCTGGCCAACAACTTCGGCAACCTCGCCCAGCGTTCGCTGTCCATGGTCGCCAAAAACTGCGAAGGCAAGGTTCCCGTTCCAGGCGCGTTGACACCTGAGGACAGCGCCTTGCTGGCTCAGGCGGGCGAACTGTTGGGCACTGCCCGTGCCGCCTTCGACAAGCAGGAATTCAGCAGGGCACTCGAGGCGATCTGGACTGTCCTCGGCGATACCAACGCCTACTTCGCGGAGCAGGCTCCGTGGGTGCTGCGCAAAACCGATCCGGAACGCATGAACACGGTCTTGTACGTCACCTTGGAGGTTGTCCGCATCGTGGCGATCCTCGCCCAGCCGGTCATGCCGTCGTCGGCCGCGAAGCTCCTTGAGGTGCTCGGGCAGCCTGAAGGCGAGTCGCGTCAGTTCGCCGCCGTCGCCACCCCGATTGTTGCCGGCACGGAATTGCCCGCCCCGACGCCAGTCTTCCCGCGCTACGAAGAACCCGCCGAGGCCTAGACCCTCTTTCACATAACAGTCATAAACACGAAACGCTCTCTCACTTCCTTCCGGTCCCGTCCGGGGGAGTGAGAGAGCGTTTCTTGTTACAGGGCGATGAGGTGGGAGGGAGTCTAGGCTGTGGCCAGTCCCTCCACCGGTGACAAGCGTGCCGCGCGGCGGGCAGGGACCACCGAAGCCAGGAGTCCGGCCACCACGGCGACCCCAAAGACAGCCGCCAGCTGGAACCACGGCACGGCCGGAACAACAGTGGCTACACCTCCCAGGCTTGCCTGCGCGCCGAGCCAGCCATAAACGATGCCCAAACCCGCCCCCATGATCGCAGCCACACCCGCGACGAGCACGGCCTCGATGGCCAGCATGCCGCGGAGTTGGCCCCTGGTCAGCCCCAAGGCACGGAGCAGCGAGTTCTCGCGCGTCCGTTCCAGGACCGAAAGCGACAATGTGTTGGCAACACCGATCAACGCGATGACCACCGCGACACCAAGGAGCCCTGTGACTACCAGCAACAGGACATCGATGATGCTGTTGAAGGTCACCCGCTCAATCGCGGCACCGCTGACAGTGCGCTCATGCACGCCCAACTCTGCGGCGATCTCCTTTTGGATGGCCTGAACCCGGTCCGCAGACACGGAATCATCCAGTTTCACCCACACCATGCCGGGCGTTTCCGGCAAAGTACCTGCGGACACGCTGGAGCTTTCCACGAAGGCAGGCACGTGGCGGGTACGCAGGACTTTGGCATCGAGCGAAACCGTGCCGGTCGCCGTCGTGATGCTTGCCGGTCCTTCGGGGGAGTCCTCAGGCAGGTACACCGTGCCCGCGGACGGCTTCAGGTGGTTATCCCGCACCACGGATGCAGCGTCGGCGGCGGAGAGACCGTAGATGGTCATGCCGCCGTCCGGCCATGCCTCGTTGTTCAGGGTTCCCAACGGCTGCAGCAGCACTGCAGCACTGACGCCGTCGAGCGCTTTGATCCGGGATACAGCCTGGGTGGGATCACCGGCGTCCACCGCGGTCTGGGCGGACAGGTCCACCGGGTAGTTTTCCGCCAAGGTGTCGTTGAAAGCGTGCCTGGAGGTAGCCGCCCCGGTCATCATGAGGGAAACCAAAGTGACGCCGATCAGCAGCGCGGCGGCAGTAGCGGAGGTACGGGCAGGGTTTCTCGTCGCATTGACGGCGGCAAGCTTGCCAGGCACGCCGGCCGGCGCGGCCAGACGGCCGGCCAGGGCCACCACGGAGGGGATGAACAGGGTGGAACACAGCAGGATGCCCACAAACGAAACAGCACCACCGAGCAGCGCCACCAACAACGAAACAGTCATGCTGCCGTACACTAACAAGGCTGTTCCGCCCAGCAGGGCCACCAAGCCCAGGACAAGGCGAATCCTGCCACGGCGGTTGCTTACGGAGGCGTCGTCTGCCGGGCGGAGGGCGGCGAGTGGCGCGACGGCGGTGGCCGCCTTCGCGGGTACCAGCGCAGCGACGACGGTCAGAAGCGTTCCTGCCACCAGGCCGGCAATGATGGCCGACGGCGGCACCGCCAACGTCGCGAACGCCTGCTCGGGCTGGGACTTAGCCCAGGCGATCAAGCCGGTCATCAGGCCTGTGGCAGCAAGGACACCCAAAACGGACGAGATGAAACCAGCTACAACGGCCTCCAGCATGACCGACCCACGGATCTGTGCCCGACCGGCGCCCAGGCAACGGAGCAAGGCCAACTCCCTGGTCCTTTGAGCCACCAGCACTGAGAACGTATTGGCCACCACCAGAGTGGAAACGAGGATGGCCACTCCTGCGAAGGCGAGCAGCACGACGGTCAACTGGTCCTGGCCTGCACTGAGCATGGCCACTGTGGAGGTGACCTTCTCCTGCGCCGTTTCCAGAACGGGCGCAACGGCACCTGCTGCTTCCATACGGTGTGCAATGTACTCCTTGGCGGCGGTGACGTCTTCGCCGGGCTTCAGTGCGAACTGTAGGCCCGAGTACCCGGCGCCAGCGTCCTGGACCGCGTTCAACACTGACTCAGAGCCCACCAACTGGGCAGCCGATGACGAGAAGGGATCGTTGGTGGCCTTGGTCAGGCCCGTAATGGTTACCTTTGCAGTCTTGACGGGTCCTGCACCCCGCAGCTCCAAAGTGCTGCCGACTGTGAGGCCCAGATGATCCGCCGTCTTGACGTCAATGACGGCTTCCGAGGCGCCCGATGGCATGGACCCGGAGGACAGCACTGCACCCTCCAGGGAAGCCGGCGCCGCATTGCGCAGCCGGCCGTATTGTTCACCCCCGCCAGCCTCGAACGTTACGTAGGTGGAGCGCTCGGCATAGCTGTCCTGCACTGCGGGTGAGGAAACCGCCGCGTCCACTGCTTCCTGCGTGAACGGCTCCCCGTTCTTGGAAGTAGCCACAACATCGGCGTTGCGGTACGCCTCGCCTATGCTCGCGCCCAGTGACGCATTGGTGCTCGCGCCCACCATGAGCGTGGCCGAAAGGAACATGACAGACAACATGACTGCAAGCCCGATGGCCACGAAACGCCGGAAATGGGTGGTCAATTGGGAAAGGGCAACACGCAACATGCCTTAGGCCCCCAGCTTGCCGAGCGCAGCCAGCACGGAGTCGGCAGTGGGATCGTGGATCTCGCCCACCAAGCCTCCATCGCTCATCAGCACCACGCGGTCCGCGTAGCTCGCTGCCACGGGATCGTGGGTGACCATGATGATGGTTTGCCCCATCTCCTGGCTGCTCCGGCGCAGCAACGCCAGGACTTCCCCGCCCGCCCTTGAATCCAGGTTTCCTGTAGGTTCGTCGCCGAACACGACGTCGGGACGCGTCAGCAACGCCCGGGCTACAGCCACGCGCTGCTGTTGGCCGCCCGAGAGCTCATGCGGCCGGTGCTTCAATCGATCCTTGAGCCCAAGCGCTGTGACAATGGTATCCAGCCACCCGGCGTCGGTGGTGGTTCCCGCCAAGGCGAGTGGAAGGGTGATGTTCTGCTCGGCGGTCAAGGTGGGCACCAGGTTGAACGCTTGGAAAACGAAGCCGATCCGCTCCCGGCGCAGAGCGGTGAGCTGGCGGTCATTAAGCCCCGTCAATTCGGTGCCGCCCAGCACAATCCGTCCGGAATCGGCCGTGTCCAAGCCAGCAAGGCAATGCATCAAGGTGGACTTGCCGGAACCGGACGGCCCCATGATCGCAGTGAACTTACCGGCATCGAAGCGCACTGATACCTTGTTCAAGGCAGTGACGGTGGTATCAGCGCGGCCATAGCTCTTGGTCAGCTCATGGGCCTCCACAGCGGGACGAGCCTTGGCGTCTTCCCAGCCTGCGGGTCGTTCGGTTCCTGACGGGTGGGGGAGAGGCGTGAATGTTGTCATGGTTCCACGGTATGTTTCCTGCCAGTCCAGCCGGATCGGGCCGCGGGCCCATTATTCCGGGGCCATACTCATACCGTGGTCTGAGCTGCTAGATGCCAGGGGCCACAACGCCGGTTTCATAGGCGATGACCACCACCTGGACACGGTCCCGCGCGCCAAGCTTCGCCAGGATATGACCTACGTGGGTCTTGACCGTGGCCTCGGAAAGAAACAGCCCCGCCGCGATTTCCGGGTTCGATTGTCCTTGCGCGATCAGCTGGAACACTTCGCGCTCTCGGGCTGTAAGGCGCTCGACGGCGGCAGCGTGCTCAGTCTGCTGCGGTGTCTGCGTCCTTAGGAGCGGCGCCACGTGGTCAAGCAAGCGTCGGGTGGTGGAAGGAGCAATCACGGCGTCCCCGCGGTAAACAGTGCGGATGGCCTCGAGCAGTTCCTCCGGAGGCGCGTCCTTCAGGAGGAATCCGCTGGCACCGGCTTGGATGGCTGCAAGGGCGTACTCGTCAAGATCAAAGGTTGTGAGGACCACGATTTTGACATCTGCCCGCTGCGAACCGGCGGGCTGTGACGCTGCCTGTTCCAGGATGCGACGGGTCGCTTCAATGCCGTCCATCCCTGGCATGCGAACATCCATCAGGACCACGTCGGCAGCGGTGCCGCTCAGGGCTTGGACCGCCTCGATCCCGTTGCCGGCCTCAGCAACCACTTCAAGGTCCGGCTGCGAATTGATGAGCATGCCAAAACCCGATCGGACCAATTGCTGGTCATCGACGAGAGCTACCCGGATGGGTGCGGGAACTTCAGGCATGGATCAGGCCTCCGAATACGGGATAAATGCGGACACACGGAAACCGCCGCCCTGTTCAGGCCCCGCGGTCAAGGAACCATCGTAGAGGGAGACGCGCTCACCCATTCCCAAGAGACCGTTACCGCCTCCTGCCGTGGGGGGATCAGCAGCGGCGCCCCGGCCGTCGTCGATGATGTCCAGTTGGAGGCCGCGGGCCAGCCACGTCAGGGTGACACTCGCCGTCGCCTTCGGTCCTGCGTGTTTCATGACGTTGGTCAGGGCTTCCTGGATGATTCGATAAGCCGTGAGTTCAGCGCCGGCTGGTAGGGCCCTGCGGGGTACACCGGTCTGTTCGAACACCACCTGCAGTGTGGCGGCGCGGAAACCGAGGAGGAGTTCGTCAAGATCGGAAAGCCGGGGTTGAGGGCGGGTAGGGGAGTCGTCGTCGGAGCGGAGCACGCCCAGCAGTCTTCGCATCTCGCCCAGCGAATCCCGTCCCGTGGCCGCAATTGTGGCCAGCGCCTCGGTTGCGAGTTCGGGTTTCGCGGCGGCAGCGTATCGGGCTCCGTCTGCTTGGGTGATGATGACGGACAACGAGTGCGCCACGATGTCGTGCATTTCCCGGGCGATGTGGGAACGTTCATCGGCGGCGGCCAGCTTGCGCTCCTGCATCTGCTCCACTTCAAGTCTGCGCGTGCGATCCTCAAGAGCCTGAAGCTGCAACCGGCGTACGCGCGTGAGATCGCCCAGCGTCCAGCTCACCAGCACCAACATCCAAATCAGGACGGTATAGAGCGCACCGATGGTGAGGCCCAGGATGCCGGACTCAGCTGTGGTTGAAAAGAGCCGGGTAGTGAGCATGACCCCACCCAAAAGTCCGGCCAGAAGAACCGTGCGGCTCGCCCACGCGGGGCCATAAGCAGCCGTCGCGTAGATGACCAGTGGGACGGCGATTTGGCCCGCCACGGGTTCGGCGCCCACCGCCCATTGGATCAGGCACACCAGAATGACGACGCCGGCCGCCACGGCCGGGCGTGTGCGCCGCCATGCGAGGGGAAGCAAGAGGCTGCAGGACAAGAGGAACAGCCAGGGCCGGTCCGCGACCAGATATACGGGACCAAACAGGAGGATGAGGAGGCACATGGCCGTCATATCAACCTTGAAGCGGTTGATCCGGAACCATTCGTATAACTCGTGCCTTCTATCCACGCTATGACTCTATGTGCTTGCTCCCGGCGCCGACATCATGCCGTGGTCTGACTCTTACCCGATCTACAGGCAAGCCAGTGTTCGAAGAGTGAGACGATTTTGACCAGCATGTGGATTGCTTGGCTAGATAGAGCTATGAGTGCAACGTCCATCAATCTCGCTGTCATCCCTGGCGACGGCATTGGCCCTGAGGTCATCGCCGAAGCCGTCAAGGTCCTCGAAAAGGCTGTAGCCGCCGAAGGCGTTGCCCTTGAGCTGACCAACTACAAGCTTGGTGCCCAGCACTGGCTTGAGACCGGCGAGACCCTCCCGGACGAGGTCCTGGCGGACCTGCGCACACGTGATGCCATCCTCTTCGGAGCAGTGGGCGCAGCCCCGGGGGATACCCGCATCCCTTCCGGCATCATCGAACGCGAGATGCTGCTCAAGCTTCGCTTCAGCCTGGACCACTTCGTGAACCTGCGCCCGTCCCGCTTGTACGGCACCGTCGGCAGCCCCCTGGCACACCCCGGCACCATCGATTTCATCGTGGTCCGCGAAGGCACCGAGGGTCCCTATGTGGGCAACGGCGGCACGCTGCGCGGTGGAACGCCCCACGAAGTGGCCACGGAAGTTTCCCTCAACACAGCTCACGGTGTGGAGCGCGTCGTCCGCGATGCCTTCCGGCGCGCCAACGAGCGTCCGCGCAAGCACGTCACGCTCGTCCACAAGCACAATGTGCTGGTCTTCGCCGGGCATCTGTGGAAGCGCACGGTTGAGGCCGTGGCCCAGGAATTCCCCGAGGTCACCCACGACTACCTGCACATCGACGCCGCTACCATCTTCATGGTGACCGACCCCTCCCGCTTTGATGTCATCGTCACCGACAACCTGTTCGGCGACATCCTCACCGACCTCGCCGCTGCCATCACCGGCGGCATCGGCCTGGCGGCATCGGGCAACATCAACATGGACCGCACCGCACCGTCCATGTTCGAGCCCGTCCACGGCTCAGCCCCGGACATCGCCGGACAGCAGAAAGCCGATCCCACCGCGGCCATCCTCTCCGCAGTGCTCCTACTGGACCACCTTGGCTACACCACGGCGGCCCGCAAGATCGAAGCGGCAGTAGTCGCCGACGTCGAAAGCCGCACCGGTGAGCCACGCAGCACGGCTGCTATTGGCGATGCCATTGCGGCCGCACTTTAGGCCCATTTCTCAGGCGTAAGCTTGTGTTGAATTATTTACCTGCTTCCCTGGTCCATAGCTGAACCACACCCTTTTTGGGGCCCGGTTCGCCCTGCCAGGTAGCTGACTGTGGAGGAAACATGACTCAGACTGCCCATGGCGTCGAATTCAGCCAGCAGCTTTCGGATACCCCGAAGTCTGCTGAGGAGCGTGCAGCCGTCCTGGCGAACCCGGGCTTCGGCGACTACTTCACCGACCACACCGCCGTCGTCGACTACAAGGTTGACGCCGATGGCAATGGCGGTTGGCAGAATGCCCGGATCGAGCCTTACGGACCCATCTCCCTGGACCCGTCGGCTGCGGTCCTGCACTACGGCCAGGAAATCTTCGAGGGCCTTAAGGCGTACCGTCACGCTGACGGCTCCGTGTGGACTTTCCGTCCTGAAGCCAACGCGGCACGTCTGAACAAGTCCGCGCGTCGCCTCGCCCTCCCGGAACTGCCCGAGGAGTACTTCCTGGGCGCCATCCGCGAACTCGTCCAGGCTGACAAGGAATGGGTTCCTTCCGGCGACGGTGAAGCCCTCTACCTGCGCCCGTTCATGATCGCCACGGAGGCTTTCCTGGGTGTGCGTGCTGCCCGTGAAGTGTCTTTCCGTGTCATCGCTTCTCCTGCCGGCAACTACTTCGGTGGCGAGCTCAAGCCCGTTTCCATCTGGATTTCCCGCGAGTACGCCCGTGCGGGCCGCGGCGGAACCGGTGCTGCCAAATGTGGGGGCAACTACGCAGCTTCCCTGATCGCGCAGCAGGAAGCCGAAGCGAACGGCTGCAAGCAGGTACTGTTCCTGGACCACTTCAACGACGACGCCGTAGAAGAACTGGGCGGCATGAACGTCTTCTTCGTCATGAAGGACGGCTCCCTGGTCACTCCCGCCCTGAGCGGCACCATCCTTGAAGGCGTCACCCGCATGTCTGTTATCCAGGTGGCCAAGGACATGGGCCGTGAAGTCACCGAGCGCAAGATCACCCTGGATGAGTGGCGCGACGGCGTGGCCTCCGGCGAGATCACCGAGGTCTTCGCTTGCGGCACCGCAGCTGTGATCACGCCGATCGGTGTGCTCAAGGACGCCACCGAATTCATCGGGTCCGAGGACGCGAAGGCCGGGGAAACCACCATGGCCATCCGCCAGCAGCTCCTGGGCATCCAGACCGGAACCGTCGAGGACAGCCACGGCTGGTTGACCCGCCTGGTCTAAGTTCCGAAAAAACAGAACGCACGACGGCGGCCCTCCCACTTGGCAACAAGCGGAAGGGCCGCCGTTCTGCTTCCCCGGACGCTCTATCAGATCCCTCGGGTTTGGGGCGGACGCTCTTTCACCTCCCTCGGATTTGGGCCGGACGCTCTATCAGATCCTTCGGGTTTGGGCCGGACGCTCTATCAGATCCTTCGGGTTTGGGGCGGACGCTCTTTCACCTCCTTCGGGTTTGGGGCGGACGCTCTATCAGATCCTTCGGGAGGCTTTCGATTGGCGACGGCGGCACCTTGGTGAGACGACGGCGTCGGGCGTTGGTGGGCAGGGTTTGGTATGTGAGCGAGGGTTGGTGGGAAGGGCTTGGTATGTGAGCGAGGGTTGGTGGGAAGGGCTTGGGATGTGAGAGGGGGTCGGTTCAGTGCCAAGATGGGACAGTGACTTCAGAATCAACGGCGACTTCCAATGAGAGTTCCCTGCAACGCAGCAGCGAACTCACCCGCTTCCGATTGGCACCCAACCCCGGCCCGATGAGCCTGGACGGTACCAACTCATACGTCATCGGCGCCCCCGGATCCCGCTATGTGGCGGTGGTAGACCCGGGCCCGGAAGATGAACAGCATTTGGCTGCATTAGCATCGGCAGGTGTTGTGGATGTAGTCCTCATCACGCACCGGCACGCGGACCACACTGAGGCGTCCGCACGTTTTCACCAGATCACCGGGGCGCCTGTCCGTGCTGCATTGGGGGAGCATTGCCACGGCGGCGAGCCGCTGATGGACGGCGAGGTCCTGACGGCGGGCGGCGTCGAGATCCGCGTCATGGCCACCCCGGGTCACACATCGGACTCCGTCTGCTTCCATCTCCCGGATGACGGCCCCAGCGGATCCGTTCTCACCGGGGACACGATTCTGGGCCGTGGAACCACGGTGTTGGATTATCCGGATGGCCGGTTAGGCGACTACCTTGCAAGCTTGGACCGGTTGGAAGCGATAGGACCCGCAACACTGCTGCCCGCACATGGGCCCGTGCTCACGGCCCTGGACGAAAAGTGCCGTGAGTACCGTGATCACCGTGAGCAGCGGCTCGACCAAATCCGGGCGGCGTTACAACACCTCGGTACGGATGCATCCATCGCTGCGGTCACGGATGCCGTTTATCCCGACGTCGACCCTTCCGTGAGGTGGGCGGCAGAGACTTCCGTTGCGGCCCAGTTGGATTACCTCCGAAGCTAAACCCGGACTGTAGGCTTGAGCCCATGCGTATCGCCAGGTTTGTAGTTGATTCTGATCCCCTTTACGGCGTTGTTGAAGGCGAGCCCGGCAGTGAGGAAATTACTGTCATCAACGGCGACCCCTTCTTCAACGGCGTCGAACGTACCCATGTGAAGCACAAGCTGGAGGACGTGCGGCTCCTCGCCCCGATCATTCCCCGCAGCAAAGTCATTGGCGTCGGCCGGAACTTCGCCGAGCACGCGGCCGAACTCGGTAACGAGGTTCCCCAGCAACCGCTGCTCTTCCTGAAGCCCAACACCTCGGTGATCGGCCCGAACGATCCCATCATCCTTCCCGAGTTCTCCGAGGAAGTTTCCTTCGAAGCTGAGCTTTGCGTAGTCATCGGCCGGATCTGCAAGGACGTTCCCGAGGACCGTGCGGACGATGTCATCTTCGGCTACACCTGCGGCAATGACCTCACCGCCCGCGACGTCCAGAAGACCGACCTTCAGTGGGCGCGGGCCAAGGGATTCGATACCTCCGCGCCGCTGGGTCCGTGGATCGAAACCGAACTCGACCATGAGGACCTGTCCATCCAGGGCCGGCTCAACGGCGAACTCCGCCAGGACGGCAGCACCAACCAGATGATCCGGGGCGTACGCGAGCTCGTCTCGATCGTTTCGCACGCGTTCACCCTGCTTCCGGGCGACGTCATCATGACCGGCACTCCGGCCGGCGTCGGCCTGGTCAGTGAAGGCGACCGCTTTGAAGTGGAAATCGAAGGCATCGGCCGGCTCTCCAACCCGGTGGTTCGCCGCTAGGCTCCCAGCCAGGCCTTAAACCTCGACGGCGGCACGCACCTTTCACACGAAAGGCGCGTGCCGCCGTCGAGCGTTTCCGTACGGGAATCCGAGGCATCGCCAAGCGGTAAAGTTGGAACCACTATGACTACTGCTTCTGCGTCGAACGCTGCCTCCAGCGCCATTCCTGCCGTCAACGCCGAGACTCCGGTCCGCGTCCGTTTTTGCCCGTCACCCACGGGAACGCCGCACGTTGGCCTGATCCGCACCGCCCTGTTCAACTGGGCCTATGCACGCCATACCGGCGGCAAGCTGATCTTCCGCATCGAGGACACAGACTCGGCCCGCGACAGCGAAGAGAGCTACCACCAGTTGCTGGACGCCCTCAAGTGGCTCGGCATCAATTGGGATGAGGGCGTGGAGGTTGGCGGACCGCACGAGCCTTACCGGCAGTCGCAGCGTGGCGACATCTACCAGGATGTCATCGCCAAGCTGAAAGCAGGGGGACACGTCTACGAGTCCTACTCCACGCCCGATGAGATTGAAGCCCGCCACAAGGCGGCCGGCCGCGACCCGAAGCTGGGCTATGACGGCTTCGACCGGCACCTGACGGATGAGCAGCTGGCACAGTTCAAGGCCGAGGGACGCGAGGCCGTCCTCCGTCTCCGCATGCCGGACGAGGACCTGACATTCAACGACCTCGTCAGGGGCGAGATTACCTTTAAGGCAGGCTCGGTTCCCGACTTTGCCGTTGTCCGCGCCAACGGTGCTCCGCTCTATACGTTGGTAAACCCCGTTGACGATGCCCTCATGGGAATCACCCATGTCCTGCGTGGCGAAGATCTGCTGAGCTCCACTCCGCGTCAGATTGCGTTGTACCGGGCGCTTTACGCCATTGGCGTGGCCGAGTACATGCCGGAATTCGGTCACCTTCCCTACGTCATGGGCCAGGGCAACAAGAAGCTTTCCAAGCGCGACCCGGAGTCGAGCCTCTTCCTGCACCGCGAAAGAGGATTCATCCCCGAAGGCCTGCTCAACTACCTGTCGCTGCTTGGCTGGTCACTGAGCGCGGACGAGGACATCTTCACCGTGGAGCAGCTCGTGGCTAACTTCGACATTCATGACGTCCTGGGCAACCCCGCCCGTTTCGACATCAAGAAGGCCGAAGCCATCAACGGAACACACGTGCGGATGCTCGCGCCTGAAGACTTCAAGGAACGCCTGGTTCCCTACCTCCGAGCTGCTGGTTTCGTTGGGGAAATCCTGACTCCGCGGCAGGAAGAAATCCTCGCTGAGGCAGCTCCTCTGGTCCAGGAGCGGATCACCCTTCTGGGTGAAGCTCCCGAGATGCTGGCCTTCCTCTTCAAGGCCGATGACGCCATCGATGTTGCGGACGATGCCCGCAAGGGTCTTCCGCAGAACCTGGAAGAAGTACTGGATGCTGCCCTGGCTGCGCTGGAACCCATCGGGGAGTGGACAGCGGAGAACATCCAGACGGCTCTGAAGCAGGCTCTGGTTGAGGACTTGGGTATCAAGCCGCGTGCGGCGTTCGGGCCTGTGCGCACCGCTATCTCAGGTCGCCGGATCTCACCGCCGCTGTTCGAGTCGATGGTGATCCTCGGCAAGGATTCCTCACTCGCCCGTGTCCGCGCCTTCCGCGGCTAGCAACGGAACCAGTCATGGCTATCTCAAGTACTTTCGGCACCATCCGCGGTGTCCTCTTCGACATTGACGACACCTTGGTGGACCTTGAGTACGCCATGACAACAGCACTCCGGGATGTCAGTGAACATCTCCTACCCGGCCTGGACCAGGCCGGGTGGGTGAAGTTCGGGCGCATCTTCACCCACGAAACCACACACTTCTACGACCGCTACCTGGCCGGCGAGCTGACGTTCAACGAGCAACGCCTGCTGCGAGGCAGGGCTGCTTTGGGTCATTTTGGCGTGGAGCTTCAGGACGGCGCGGAGTCCCAGGCATGGGTAGCCGAGTATCACCAACGCCAGACGGCGTACGTCCGGGCTTTTGACGACGTCGAAGGCGTACTGGACGCGCTCGATACTGCCGGCATCCCCTACGGCGCCGTCAGTAACAACGTGCATGATTACCAACGGGCCAAGCTGGATGGTGCAGGCCTTTCAAGGATCAAGATCCTCGTGGGTACGGACACGGTAGGTGTGCCGAAGCCGGATCCGGCAATCTACCTCGAAGGCGTGCGCCTGCTGGGTACCCGTCCGGGGGAGACCCTCTATGTGGGTGATAACAGGTTGCTTGATGCTGACGGCGCAACAGCGGCGGGCCTGGTTGGTGTGTGGCTCAACAGGACGGCAGAAGTGGTGGAGGAGTTCACCGGCCGCCAAGTGGATTCGCTGTCGCGGTTGCTGGTCGGGGCGGCTACCCCGGCGTAAAACCCGTGTGATGCAGGTAACGGCTTTTCGATTTGTGCAGGTGGCAAGACTCCGGTAGAGTCATTACTCGTGCTGAGGGGCACGGAGGGAAAAGCTGAGGGAAACCAAAGCACTGAACTCCGGTCCGAAAGCCGCTTTGGGATATGGTGTAATTGGCAACACTACGGTTTCTGGTACCGTCATTCTAGGTTCGAGTCCTGGTATCCCAGCTCTGAAAATCCGCGTCAACACGCTGGAAATTCAGAAGTTTCAAGTCGTTGAGTCGATTTGGAGCGTAGCTGAAAGTATGAAATACTCATTCAGCTTGATCGCCGGAAACGGTGACAAAAAGTGCAAGGCCCCATCGTATAGCGGCCTAGTACGCCGCCCTCTCACGGCGGTAACGCGGGTTCGAATCCCGCTGGGGTCACAAACAAATCCCCCGGAACCACGGTTCCGGGGGATTTCTTTTTCCCCATTTCTGTCGTCTGTGCCTGCGCCGCACCTGTGACGGGGATCGGGCTGGCATGATGATGCTGTGACCGCAAATGATGATGAGACAACACCCCGGGCTACCCAGGCTGCCCAAGGTGCGGCAACCGCCGTCGAGGCCTTGGAAGCTGCCCGCGCGGAACTTGCGGCCACAACCCTTCCGCTCGCGGTGCCGGAGGTCCGGGAGGCCCGTCAGTGGATCCGTGAATCCCTGGCCCAGCTCGACGACTATGTGATTCCCCGCTACCGCAGCCTCGACGCTCCGCTGCTGGCCGTCGTTGGTGGTTCCACCGGCGCAGGGAAGTCCACGCTGGTCAACGCGCTGATCGGCTACCCAGTGACCCGTGCCGGCGCTATCAGGCCCACCACTCGCCAGCCCATCCTCCTGCATCATCCTCTGGACGCCGAATGGTTTGAAGGTCACCGGATACTTCCCAACTTGGACCGTATCCGCGGCACCGTATCTGCGAATCCTCTGCCGGCGCATCAGGCAGGTGCCGCTCCCGACGCTCAGGCCATCACGTCTTTGGTGCTGGTGGGACATGAGTCAGTGCCCCAGGGAGTCGCCCTTCTGGATGCGCCCGACGTCGACTCCATCTCCGATGACAACCGCCGGCTCGCCGGACAGTTGCTTGCTGCCGCTGACCTCTGGGTGTTTGTCACCACGGCAAACCGCTATGCCGACGCCGTACCTTGGCGCCTGCTCTTGGATGCAGCTTCGCGGGATATCACCGTAGCGGTGGTCCTGGACCGTGTGCCCGCAGCTGCGGAAGACGAAGTGAGGACTGATCTCCAAGCAATGCTCGACCGGCAGGGGCTGGCGGACGCGAAGCTCTTCGTCGTTCCGGAGAGTGCGTTGGATGGACTGGGCATGCTTCCTGAGGAGTCCGTAATTGGCTTGCGTCAGTGGCTGGGTGCCTTGGCAGCCGATGCAGTCGGACGCGCGGAGGTGGCCAGGCGAACACTGAATGGCGCAGTTAAAGCCGTCAGCGTCCGGCTGGAGGGGATCGCGGGTGCTGCTGCGGCCCAGGATGCCGCTGCCCGCGACCTCCAGGCAAGCTGCGTTGCCGAGTATGAGCAAGCTCTCTCGCGCATTCTGGAGGCCACCAAGGACGGGGCGCTTCTCCGCGGCGAAGTGTTGGCGCGCTGGCAGGACTTCGTGGGAACAGGTGAGTTCTTCCGGGCACTCGAGCAGAACATTGGCCGGATGCGGGACCGTGTAGGGGCCTTCTTCCGAGGCGAACCCGCTCCCGCTGTGAAGGTTGAAACCGCGATCGAGACCGGGTTGCAGGCGGTGATCCTGGACGAAGCAGCCAACGCAGCCGAAAACGTGGACCGGCGCTGGCGTTCGGATGCTGCGGGTCGGGAACTCCTCGGCGCCGAAGATCTTTCAGGCACCAGTGAGGGTTTCGATGCGAAGGCCGCAGCAGCTATTCGGTCCTGGCAGGAAGGACTGATGGAGATGATCCGCACGCAGGGCCAAGGGAAACGAACCCAGGCCCGGTGGTTGTCCTTTGGCGTCAACGGGCTCGGCGCTGCGCTGATGGTGGTGGTGTTCTCCATGACAGCCGGGCTGAGCGGCCTGGAGATCGGTATCGCAGGTGGAACGGCCGTTGTTGGACAGAAGCTGCTGGAGGCGGTGTTCGGTGAGGATGCCGTACGTCGCCTGGCCCAACAGGCCAGGGATGATCTGCACACACAGTGCCAACGGCTCCTGGACGACGAGAGGCAACGGTTCCTGGATCGCCTTGAAGCAGCCCATCCGAACTCCGGAGACGACCTCGCCCGGCATGCCCAAACCTTGCGCCGCCTGGCGGGGGCCGCATGAGCCGCCACGGCCAAGTCCGCGAGTCTTCCCAGCTGCAGCGCAGGCTTGAATCGCTCAACACTGCCCGGGAACTGGCTGAGGGCGTCCTTCCGGACCCCGAACTGCAATCTGTATACGAGGTCTTGGAGCGTGCCACGTCGCGGCGGTCATTGTCAGCAGGGCACACTGTGGTGGGGTTTTTCGGGGCGACGGGTAGCGGAAAGTCGTCGTTGTTCAATGCTGTATCCGGCAGCGAGCTCGCAACCGCCACTGCGCGGCGTCCCACCACGTCTGCGCCGTTGGCGGGCATTTGGGGCGAAGAAGGCAGCGGCCCGTTGCTTGATTGGCTGGACGTCAAAGAGCGGCATACGCTTCCGCCGGTTCCTGGGCTCGCAGACGAGAACAGCGGCCTGGTGCTGCTGGACCTGCCCGACTTCGATTCCACCAGGGTAGAAAACCGGGAGATTGTTCAGCGCATGGTGGGCATGGTGGATGTGCTGGTGTGGGTTTTGGACCCGCAAAAGTACGCCGACGCTGCTGTGCATAATGACTTCCTTCGGCCCATGGCCTCCCACGGTGCCGTCACGCTGGTTGTCCTGAACCAGGTGGACAAACTCAGCCCGGACGATGCAGCCGCCGTGATGCACTCCTTGGAAGGGATTCTGGCGCGGGACGGACTGGGCAAAGTGAGGGTCCTCAGTGCCTCGGCGCTAACCGGCGACGGCGTCCCGACTCTCCGCGGGGCAATCAGGAACGTCGTGGTCCAACGGGAGGCAACAACACAGCGCCTTTCAGCCGACGTCACCAAGGCCGCGGCGGAACTCGCCCGGGCCTCCGGCGAGGGCGAAGCCCGTGGCATCAAGGGAAACACGAAGGCCCGCCTCGCGTCGGAGCTGTCGACGGCGGCAAACGTACCGGTGGTGGTGGACGCCGTGCAGCGATCTTTCGCGCGTGAGTCGGCCAAGAGGACCGGGTGGCCCGTCACGCGGTGGCTGTTGCGTTTCCGACCCGACCCCTTGCGGAGGCTGAACCTGGGCCGGGATGACACCAAGCCTGAACTGAGCCGGACGTCGCTACCGCCTGCGGGTGCGCCCGAGCGGGCACGGACAGATGCTGCCGTCAGGGACTTTGCGGATGAGGCGTCGGCCGGCGCGCCCGGTCCTTGGCGGGCGGCTATCCGCAGCGTGGCAAGGGACGGGCGGGAGCAGCTGCCTGACGCGTTGGATCAAGCAATTGCGGGCACCGACTTGAAGACGGGCAAACGTCCCCTGTGGTGGATCCTTTTCAATACCCTTCAATGGATTGCGCTTCTGCTCGCAGCAGGCGGCCTTGGGTGGCTGGGTGTGTTGGCCGTACTCGGCTACTTCCAAATGCCAGTGCCCGAGGTCCCACGAACAGAAGGGTGGCCCTGGCCTACGCTAATGGTTGCCGGGGGAGTGGTGCTGGGAATCGTCCTTGCCATCACTGGAAGGATTCTTGGAGGCTGGGCTGCCCGGGTCAGGGCATCGGGGGCATCGAAGCGTTTGAAGGCCGCCGTGGCAGTAGTTGCCGAGCAACGGATCGTAGAGCCTGTCGAGGTGGAAATCACGCGTTTGAAAGCGTTCAACGCGGCGCTGAAGGCCGCCCGCTCCGGTTAGGGCTGTGCAGCTTAGAGGGCTGCAGCGGCATCCCTTACTTTGATGAGCGTTCGCAGATTCCTTGTCGTCGTGCTGGCTTTGTAGCGTGCCTTGGCGGAGAGCTTGCTGAAAGGGCTGTCCAGCGTCCCGCCGGCGGGAGCCAGCCATGCGGAGGCTTCCGGGCCCAGCCGCACTTGTTCCACGCCGTCCAGCGCTTCGCCTGCTTGAAAGAGTTCATCGAGCATGGCTGTGTCGGAGGTGAGGGTGATGTAGCTGTGCGTGGATTTGTCGTCCGCCGGGTACGGGCACGCGTCCACCAATTCCGCTAGCCGTGCGGCAGTGAGGACAACCACCCAGGCATCGTAACCAAAGGTCTCCCTTAGGCACTTCTCGAACTGGACCTTGACGTCCTTGGCGCTGAGTTCACTTTGAAGCACCACATTTCCGCTGGCCAGCAGGGTCTTGACCTTGGTAAACGGGTAGTCCTTGAGGGCTGATGTGAGATCGGCCATCTTGATGTTGATGCCGCCCACATTGATGCCGCGGAGGAATACGGCGTAGTTACTCAGGCTAGTCATTGTTCTTGCGCAGGGCTTCGGTCAAAACCCGGGCGGCGTTGCAAACCACCTCGGCGTGAAGGCGGCCCGGCTGGCGGGTGAGGCGTTCAATCGGACCTGAAATGGACACAGCCGCGATGACCCGGCCTGACGGTCCACGAACGGGGGCTGAAACCGAGGCGACCCCGGGCTCGCGTTCGCCGAGGCTCTGACCCCAGCCCCGGCGTCGTACGCCTGCAAGGACGGTGGGGGTAAAGCGGGCGTTTTGCAGCCCTTCGAGGAGGCGGTCGTGGTCTTCCCATGCCAGCAAGACCTGCGCCGCAGAGCCTGCCTTCATGGAGAGCTGGGTGCCCACCGGAATGGTGTCCCGCAAGCCGATGGGACGTTCTGCGGAGGCCACGCAGACGCGCCAGTCGCCTTGGCGGCGGAAGATTTGCGCGCTTTCGCCTGTGGCGTCCCGGAGTTGAATGAGAACGGGTCCGGCGGAGGCAATCAGCCGGTCTTCACCGGCAGCGGACGCGAGCTCCACCAACCGGCTTCCCAGGACGAAGCGTCCTTGGATGTCGCGGCTCACCAGTCGATGGTGAACCAGAGCCAGCGCGAGCCGGTGAACTGTAGGCCGGGCAAGGCCCGTGGCTGCTACAAGTTGCGCGAGAGTCGTGGGCCCTGCCTCAAGAGCATCGAGTACTTGGGCCGCTTTATCAATGACACCGACTCCACTAGAATTGTCCATGTAATGATATTGCCGTCTCAATATCTGAGATGCAAGTTGTTTCGCTGGCCTATTTTGCGGCGGTGCTGCTTCAGTGGAACAAGAACAACGCAACAAGCCAACCGCAGTGAAGGGAGCAAGGCCGTGGGAAAGACACTGGCCGAGAAAGTCTGGGACGCGCACGTAGTGCGCAAGGGTGAGGGCGAAGGAGCCAACGCCCAGCCAGACCTTCTCTTCATCGACCTGCACCTCGTCCACGAAGTGACGTCCCCGCAGGCGTTTGAGGGCCTGCGCCTGGCTGGCCGGCCGCTGCGTCGCGTCGACCTGACCATTGCTACGGAGGACCACAACACTCCCACGCTGGACATCGACAAGCCAATTGCGGACCTGACCAGCCGCACGCAGATTGAGACACTGCGCGCCAACTGCAAGGAATTCGGCGTCCGGCTGCACTCCCTGGGTGACAAGGAACAGGGGATCGTGCACGTCGTGGGGCCGCAGCTGGGGTTGACCCAGCCGGGCATGACAGTAGTCTGCGGCGACTCGCATACTTCAACCCATGGGGCCTTCGGTGCGTTGGCCATGGGAATCGGCACGTCCGAGGTGGAGCACGTCATGGCCACCCAAACCCTGTCTTTGAAGCCATTCAAGACCATGGCCATTAATGTTGAAGGCACCCTGCGTCCCGGCGTCACCGCCAAGGACATCATTCTTGCCGTCATCGCCAAGATCGGGACAGGCGGCGGCCAAGGTTATGTTCTCGAATACCGTGGCTCTGCCATCCGTGCGTTGTCGATGGACGCTCGGATGACCATTTGCAACATGTCCATCGAAGCCGGTGCCCGCGCCGGCATGGTGGCTCCGGACCAGACCACGTATGACTACATGCAGGGCCGCCCCCACGCGCCGGAAGGCGCCGATTGGGATGCCGCCGTCGAGTACTGGAACACGCTCAACACGGACGCCGACGCTACCTTCGACGTCGAAGTTGACCTTGACGCCGATACGCTGGAGCCATTCGTGACCTGGGGAACCAACCCCGGCCAGGGTGTGTCGCTGTCTGCCAAGGTACCGTCGCCGGAGGACTTCGGCGACGAAAATGCCAAGGCAGCTGCCGAGCGTGCCCTGCAGTACATGGGTTTGGAAGCCGGTACCCCCATGAAGGATATCCGCGTGGACACCGTCTTCCTGGGATCCTGCACCAATTCACGCATCGAGGATCTGCGCGCTGCTGCCGACATCATTCGTGGCCGCGAAAAGGACCCCAAAGTCCGCATGCTGGTGGTACCGGGTTCCGCCCGTGTCCGTCTGGAGGCAGAGGCGGAAGGCCTGGACAAGGTCTTCAAGGACTTCGGTGCCGAATGGCGTTTTGCCGGTTGCTCCATGTGCTTGGGCATGAACCCGGACCAGTTGGAGCCGGGCGAGCGTTGCGCCTCAACGTCCAACCGCAACTTTGAAGGTCGCCAGGGCAAGGGCGGCCGCACGCACCTGGTCTCGCCTGTCGTGGCGGCAGCTACAGCTGTCCGAGGCACGCTGAGCTCGCCGTCGGACCTCGAGTCCGCTGCGGCAGGCACACTGACCGGAATCGCAGTCTAGGAGGATCCCATGGAAGCATTCACTACCCACACCGGCATCGGCGTTCCACTGCGTCAGAGCAACGTGGACACCGATCAGATCATCCCTGCTGTGTACCTCAAGCGCATCACGCGCACTGGCTTCGAAGACGCCTTGTTCGCTGCTTGGCGGAAGGACGAGTCCTTCATCCTGAACCAGGCCCCGTTCAATGCCGGCTCCGTGCTGGTGGCTGGGCCTGACTTCGGTACCGGGTCATCCCGCGAACACGCCGTTTGGGCGTTGAAGGACTATGGTTTCAAAGCCGTTCTGTCCTCCCGCTTCGCCGATATTTTCCGTGGCAACTCCGGTAAGCAGGGACTGTTGGCGGCCCAGGTGGCGCAGGATGACATTGAACTGATCTGGAAGGTCTTGGAAAACCATCCGGGCACCGAAGTGAAGGTTGACCTGGTCTCCAAGACGGTTGAATGCGGCAACGTGGTAGCGCCGTTCGAGATTGACGATTACACCCGTTGGCGCCTCCTGGAAGGCCTCGATGACATCGGCCTGACCCTCCAGCATGAGTCAGACATCACGGCGTACGAGGCGACGCGGCCATCGTTCAAGCCGAAGACGCTTCCGGCGAAAGTTGATGCCCGATAGCCCCTCTTTTCAGGCCGCGACCTGCGGATAAACGGACCGGCAGGCCTCCCTCGGGAGCGTCTGCCGGTCCTTTTTCATTCGCGAACAACGGAAGCCTGATACGCGGGGTGTCGGGCGGTTCCATTTCGGATCGGTAAAGCGAGCTTCTATGCTTAGCTGGAGCCTTTGTAAGTTTGGGGGGCGAGTAGTCGTGAGGAAACCGGTATAGATGAGTAGTGTTCTGACAATCCGCGGTGGCGTCCCGTTGACCGGGCGAGTGACCGTTCGCGGTGCCAAGAACCTGGTGCCTAAGGCCATGGTGGCGGCGTTGCTGGGCAGCGAACCATCGGTGCTGAGGAACGTGCCGGAAATCAAGGACGTCGAGGTTGTCACCAGCCTGCTGCAGCTGCACGGCGTGACTGTTGTGAAGGACCCGGTATCGGGTGACCTCACCCTGGATCCCAAAGATGCAAAGACGGCCTCCAGCACGGCAATCGATGCGCACGCCGGCGATTCGCGGATTCCCATCCTGCTGTGCGGACCGCTGATTCACGCGATCGGCGAGGCTTTCATCCCGGATCTGGGTGGCTGCAAGATCGGCGACAGGCCCATCGACTATCACCTGAACGTCCTGCGGCAGTTCGGCGCCGTGGTGGAAAAGCGCCCGGGCGGCATCCACATTTCTGCCCCGAATGGTCTGCATGGAGCCAAAATTTCGCTGCCGTATCCATCGGTGGGGGCCACCGAGCAGGTGCTTCTGAGTGCAACGCGTGCCGAGGGCATCACCGAACTCATTGGCGCGGCCACGGAACCCGAGATCATCGACCTCATTGCGGTCCTGCAGAAGATGGGCGCCATTATCAGCGTCCAGACTGATCGGACCATCCGGATTGAGGGCGTCAAGGACCTTCGGGGCTACAACCACCGGGCACTCCCGGACCGCAACGAATCCGCATCCTGGGCCTCTGCCGCCTTGGTTACCCGCGGCGACATTTTTGTTGAGGGTGCTTCCCAGCGCGACATGATGACGTTCCTGAATACCTACCGCAAAGTTGGTGGCGGAATGGACATCGGCGATGACGGTATCCGCTTCTACCACCAGGGCGGGAAGCTCTCCCCGCTCGTGCTGGAGACGGATGTCCACCCGGGCTTCATGACGGACTGGCAGCAGCCGCTGGTGGTGGCCCTGACTCAGGCCGAGGGCGTTTCCATCGTCCACGAAACTGTCTATGAGAACCGTTTCGGATTCACGGAAGCCCTTGCACGGATGGGTGCGAACATTCAGGTACACCGCGAGTGCCTGGGTAGTGTTCCCTGCCGGTTCGGGCAGCGGAACTTCCTGCACTCAGCAGTGATTTCAGGCCCCACCCCGCTCCGGGGCACCGACATTGACATCCCCGACCTCCGTGGTGGTTTCAGCCACCTCATCGCAGCGCTGGCTGCTACGGGTACGTCACGCGTTACGGGCATCGACATCATCAACCGCGGTTACGAGCGCTTTACCGAGAAGCTGGCCGGCTTGGGCGCCGATTTCGATATCACCACCACCAAGTAGCGGGGGCTCCTTTGAAGGAATCGGCCAAGAGCCGTGCAACGTTCATGCTGCTGGCGGGCCTGGCGCGTCCGTTGATGAATGTCCTGATGGCCAAGAAGTGGGAAGGTGTGGAGAACCTTCCACCCGGCGGATTCATCGCAGTACCAAACCACTGCACCGAGATCGACCCCATCGTCATCGGACACATGGTGTACAACCAGAAGCGGCCACCGCACTTCCTCGCGAAGACGGGCCTCTTCAAAGTGCCCGTCCTGGGTGCGCTCTTGCACGCCACCAAGCAGATTCCGGTTGAACGCTCGACGGCGGGTGCGAACCGCTCGCTTCACGTCGCCAAAGAGGTGGTGGACGCCGGTGGTGCCATCATCATCTACCCCGAGGGCACCCTTACCCGTGACCCCGACCTTTGGCCGATGAAGGGCCACACCGGGGCCGCCAGACTTGCGCTGCAGACCGGAGCCCCTGTGGTGCCCATGGCGCACTGGGGTGCACAAGAAGTTTTCCCGCGGTATGCCAAGCGGTTCCATATCTTCCCGCGCAAAACCGTTCGCGTACTTATTGGCAAGCCCGTTGATCTCAGTGCGTTCAGGGAACGGCCGCTGGACCGAGCAACACTGACCGCGGCCACTGAAGTCATCATGGCTGCCATCACGGAACTCCTTGAAACCCTTCGAGGTGAACCTGCCCCGGCTGAACGCTGGGATCCGGCTGTCCACAAACAGTCCAAGCACGGCCGCTTCATTCAAGGTGGTTCTCCTGATGCCCGCGAAGGGGAGGACGGGAAATGACTGCAGTGGAAACGAATGTCTCCACACCGGATATCGTGGCTGTTTTGGGTGCAGGTTCGTGGGGAACCACGTTTGCGAAGGTCCTGGCCGATGCCGCGACGGCGACCGGATCTGAACGCAGTATCCGGATCTGGGGTCGTCGGGCGGAAGTCGTGGAGCAGATCAACTCTTCGCATCGCAATGAGCAGTACCTCAAGGACATTGAGCTTCCACCATCCGTCACAGCATCCACGGATATGGAGGAGGTGCTCAAGGATGCCACCCTGGTGGTCCTCGCCGTGCCTGCCCAGTCGCTACGGCCTCAGCTCGGGGAGTGGAAGGCGTTCCTTTCGCCCGATGCCGTGGTTGTGTCCTTGATGAAGGGCCTGGAACTGGGCACGGACGCCCGGATGAGCGAAGTCATCGCCCAGGAGCTGGGTCTTCCAGCTCCCCGCGTGGCAGTCGTGTCGGGCCCTAACCTGGCCATGGAGATCGCCAGGGAGCAACCAACAGCGTCAGTTGTTGCCTGCAGCGACGCAGACACTGCTGCTGCCATAGCTCTGTGCTGCACTGCGCCTTATTTCCGGCCGTACACCAGCACTGATGTTGTGGGGGTCGAAATCGGCGGGATTGTGAAGAATGTGATTGCACTTGCCGTGGGCATTTGTGAAGGCCGGCAGATGGGCGACAACACCAAAGCTTCGGTGATCACACGCGGACTCGCTGAGACGTCCCGGCTTGCGCTGGCCCTTGGCGGAGAAGCCCACACCATGGCCGGTCTTGCCGGGCTCGGTGATCTTGTTGCCACTTGCTCCTCAGCCCTGTCCCGCAACCACACCGCTGGCCGGTTGCTGGGTGAAGGCCTCACCCTCGAGCAAGTGGCCGAACAGATGACGCAGACGGCAGAGGGCATCAAATCCGGCCCCGCCGTGCACGAGCTGGCCGGCAAATTGAATGTTGAAATGCCCATTACGGCTGCCGTTGTGGCGGTGCTTGAAGGCAGAATGTCCGTTGATGACCTGGGGCCACGACTGTTGGCCCGGGCACTGAAGTCCGAAGGCGACTACTGATGGTGACTGACCAATCCACCCCTTTGACGGGCCGCCCCCGTGTAGCGATTCTCTTTGGGGGGCGCTCCAGTGAACATGCCGTCAGCTGTGTCACAGCAGCTGGTGTCATGGGGGCGATCGACAAAGACAAGTACGAGGTCATACCGATTGGCATCGCCAAGTCCGGGCAATGGGTACTCGCCTCCGGCGACACCAGCGACTGGTCCTTGAGCTCGGCAGCGCTTCCCGAGGTGGCGCCGTCGGGCAGGACCGTCACCTTGGCAGAAGTGGGTGGTGAGCATCAGCTCATCGTGACCGAGCCCAACGCCGTTCCCCAAGAACTGGGGTCCGTGGATGTTGTCTTCCCTCTGCTTCATGGGCCATGGGGCGAAGACGGGACCATCCAGGGCCTCCTTGAGCTCTCAGATACCCGCTATGTGGGCGCCGGTGTGCTGGCCTCGGCCGTAGGGATGGACAAGCATTTCATGAAGGTGGTGTTTGAATCCGCCGGACTGAGCGTAGGACCGTACGTAGCTGTCACAGACCGCGAATGGACCACGGACGCCGAGGCTGTCCGCAAGCGGGTGGACAAGCTCGGATACCCTGTGTTCGTCAAGCCTGCCCGCGCGGGTTCGTCCATGGGTATCTCCAAGGTCGACTCGATGGAAGGGCTGGACGCTGCCGTCGAGGAAGCCCGCCGCCATGACCTGAAGCTGGTCATTGAAGCCGGCATCGTGGGCCGCGAGATCGAGTGCGCCGTCCTTCAGGGTCGTGGCACGGCTGCGCCCCGTACTTCCATGCCGGGTGAGATCGCGGTGGCTGCCGGTGAGCACCAGTTCTATGACTTTGCCGCCAAGTACGTTGAGGACGGCGCCGCCGCCCTGAGTTGCCCGGCTGACATGCCGGACGAGGCAATCGCACGCGTGCGTGAACTCGCCGCCGTCGCTTTTGACGCCGTCGGGGCGGAAGGCCTTAGCCGTGTGGATTTCTTCTACACCCCCACCGGCGAGCTGATCATCAATGAGATCAACACGATGCCCGGCTTCACGCCTAAGAGCATGTACCCGCAGATGTGGGCGGCATCCGGGCTGGCTTACGGGGACTTGATCGACGAACTGATCCATCTGGCTCTGACACGCAAGACGGGGCTGCGCTAAAGCACTACTGCGCGGATGGCAGGTTCTGCAGATCTTCCTGGCCCACGCACTTTCCGGTTGCCTTGATCTTGCCAACCGCGGCTGCCAACTCAGTCAGGACAGTTGCTGAACTGATGTTCGCCGCCTCTAGTTTGACCGGATCTATCAAGATCTCGGTGGCTGGTTCGCGACCGAACGTGGTCAGGGTGTAAACGGGATCGCCTTCCTTGATGACCCAGTCAATGTCGTTGACGCTCACACAGCGGTCCGTGGTGGGTCCGGGAACGTTCACTCCGCATCGGAGGATGACCTGCGAAGGATCTCCCCAGGCAGCTGTCGCCTGGCTGTTCGTTTTACGGAGGGCAGCATCCCCGATCTGGTCCGGCAGCGCCACCATCATTGGCGCGCAGGCAGGATTGGCTGCGTCGGAGGCTGCAGTGACGTCTACGGCTGGCGCGCAGGCCGATAAAGCCGTGACGGAGGCGGAGGCCAAGGCGATAGCCAGGGCGGTCCGGGGAAGGGTCTTTCGGTGCATTTATCCAGCCTATCCCGCAAGCGCTGGCAGGCAGATTCGCGTTGCCCGGGTCACATTCCCGCTGGAACTGCCTTCCGGAGAGCCGCATTATTCTGTCGGTGGATCGCGATAGCGTAGAGCGGTGCCATGAGAAGACACGGGCGCCGTGCCAAGAGAAGAGTTGACAGCAGTGCCAGAAGAACCGTTGACCGTCCAACACCTGTCGGAGTCCGAGCTCCTCGCGCGGATTTTCCCGCGCCTTCACCATAGCCCCGGAGTCCTGCTGGGACCCGGTGATGACGCCGCCCTGATAGCAGTGCCGGATGGCAGGGCGCTCATCTCCATCGACACCCAAACGCAGGACCAGGACTTCAGGCTTGAGTGGCGTAACGGCTACCGGACCACGGGATTCGACGTCGGCTGGAAGGCCGCAGCGCAAAACCTCAGTGACATCAACGCCATGGGCGGCAGCGCCACGAGTCTCGTTGTCAGCCTCACCATGCCGCCCGACACGCCCGTCGAATGGGTTGAAGCGTTTGCTGATGGGCTCACTGCGGCAATTGTTGGCTTGGGTGCTGCGGATTGCTCGGTGGCGGGCGGAGACCTTGGAAGAGGTCGCGAGCTGGCGGTGACCGTCGCCGTCGTCGGAACGCTTGCCGGTGTGGCGCCAGTGCTGAGGTCCGGTGCCAAACCCCGGGACATCGTGGCGGTTTCAGGGACGCTGGGAAGGGCAGCTGCGGGCTGGGCGCTGCTGGAAAGCGACATTCCGTTCCACAACCTGTCTCCCGAGTTGCGGAGCTTGGTGGACAACCAATGCCGGCCAACGCCACCATTGGCCGCCGGACCCCTGGCTGCGCGAGCGGGTGCCACGGCCATGATGGACATCTCCGATGGCCTGCTGCGTGACGGCAACCGCATGGCCGGGGCGAGCAACGTGGTCCTCGATTTCGATCCCGTTGCTTTGAAGACTTACACAGTCTCATTGGAACCGGCAGCTGCCATTCTGGGAGGGGAAGCCATGCGGTGGGTGCTTGGTGGGGGAGAGGACCACGGTCTGCTCGCTACGTTCCCAGCAGGAATTCAGCTGCCGCAGGGCTTCACTGCGATAGGCTCGGTGCAAGCCGTTGTCGAGCCGCCAGGCAGTGGCGTCCGGATTGCCGGGCAAACTGCTGACACCGTTGGATGGGATCACTTTGCAGACTAAGATCGCCGCGAATGCACACGCCATGAAACGTTGGCTCGGCAAGGCGGAGGTGGTCCTCGGCAACCACAGCGACCGTCTCAATGCGATCAACATCTTCCCTGTCGCGGACGGTGATACCGGAACCAACCTTTATCTCACTGTTCGGGCAGCTGTCGCTGCCCTTGGCGGAACTGCGCCGGACTCCACTGAAACCGGCAACGACGTCGGCGCCGTACTGTCCCGTGCCGGGCAGGCAGCCATGGAGCAAGCCCGGGGCAATTCGGGCACACTCTTTGCTGTGTTTCTGTGCGCCGCGGCAGAGCCATTGGCCGGAAAAACCCGCCTCAGCGCACCCCTGCTGGCCACCGCGCTGAACAGGGCGCAGATCCGTGCCTGGTCTGCCCTGAGTGAACCTGTGGCAGGCACCATGCTTTCGGTTTTGGAAGCGGCCGCTCATGCCGCTCAAGCCGTGGACGCATCCCAAAGTGGCGACGACAGCAACCATGCATTGGGGCTCTCGCTCGACGCAGTGGTGGAGGCCGCCTACCAAGCCGTCGTCCGGACAGAGGATGAGCTCGCACAACTCCATGAAGCACATGTTGTGGATGCAGGGGGTGTGGGGATGCTGCTGGTGCTGGATTGCCTCCGGGCCGCCGTCCTGGGTGAGGAACTCCAGGAGGAGCTGCTTGATGGCCTCCACGGTTACAAATTGCAGGATCCCCACATCCATGAGCACATGCCGGCAGATGACGGCGTGGAAGTCATGTGCACCATCAACTTGTCGCCCCTGAACGCGGCCATCCTTCGGCAACGCCTGGACGAGATGGGCGATTCCGTCATCATGAGCCAAGTTGGCGGTGCCCAAGGCGCAGATGATGACGACGAATCCAGTGTGGAAGTCAGCTACCGTTGGCGCGTCCATGTCCACGTCGCCGACCCGGAGCCGGCCGTTGCCTTCATTCGTTCGCTGGGAGAACCGACTGATATAGCAGTAAGCCAGTTGGCAATTCCCCGTGATGACGTGCAGGACCCGGCTGCCACACAAGAACCCGCCGGCAGCGAATCCGCCAGCATCAGTGAAGCTCTCAATGTCTCAGGCCAGTCACGGCATGAATACTGAGCTGGACCTGCTCCTCGAACGCAGGATCGGCAAGCGGTCCGCGGCCGTCATAGACAAGCACTTAGGCTTAAAAACGGCCGGAGCCTTGCTGAACTACTTTCCTCGCAGGTACTTGAACCGCGGTGAGTTGACGCCCATCAGTAAGCTTCCGCTGGATGAAGAGGTCACGCTGATTGCCCGGGTGCTGTCCAACAGCACCCGCCAGATGAGGGCCCGCCGTGGTTCGATCACCGATGTGGTGGTGACGGACGAGGCTGGAGGTAGCGGTGTCCCAGGTACGTTGAAGGTCAGCTTCTTCAACGGGTTCCGGGCAAAGGCAGAACTCCTGGCCGGTCGTCGGGCCATGTTTTCAGGCAAGGTGACCCGCTACGGCGGAGCCCTCGGCTTGACCAACCCGGACTTTCTGCTGCTGGACGAGGACCCTGAGGCTGAGGGTTCCGTGGATCCCGAAAAGCTCGCAGCCATGCCCATCCCCGTCTACCCGGCGACGGCCAAGCTGACCAGTTGGTCTATCCACAAAGTGATCACTTCCTTGATCCAAACCATGGACCTTGATTCTTTGGAAGACCCGCTTCCGGCAAGCATCGTCCGAAGGGACGGCCTGCTCAGTGTCGCTGAGGCCTACCGCTTGATCCACTCACCCGGGGTTGCCAAGGATTGGCAACGAGCTCAGGAACGTTTCCGGTATCAGGAAGCCCTGGTGCTGCAAACGGCCCTGGCACGCCGGCGCGCGCAGCTTGCTGCAGAAGAAGCCACCGCGCGCCGCCCGCGCGTGGGAGGTTTGCTCACTAAGTTTGATCAAAACCTGCCCTTTACCCTGACTGCCGGCCAATCCGCCGTCGGAAAGACGCTGGCTGAAGAGCTCGGGCGCGACACTCCCATGAACCGGCTGCTGCAGGGTGAAGTGGGCTCGGGAAAGACGATCGTCGCCCTGCGGGCCATGTTGCAGGTAGTGGACGCAGGTGGCCAGGCAGCACTCCTGGCGCCCACGGAGGTGCTGGCGGCCCAGCACTTCCACTCCATCCGCAAGACGTTGGGTGCGCTCGCTCGCGACCACATCTTTGGCGGTGCCGGCATGCTTGGCGGCGACTCTACTCAGGAAGCCGTTCAAGTGACGCTCCTGACAGGTTCCATGCCCACTGCTGCGCGGAAGCAAGCAATGCTGGACGCGGCCTCCGGAAATGCGGGAATTGTCATTGGCACGCACGCCTTGCTGAGCGACAAAACCAGCTTCCAAGACCTCGGGCTGATCGTGGTTGATGAGCAGCACCGCTTTGGCGTGGAGCAGCGCGATGCGCTCCGGGCCAAGGCGCAGCGGCCTCCGCACTTGTTGGTTATGACAGCCACACCGATTCCCCGCACGGTTGCCATGACGGTATTCGGTGACCTTGAGACCTCCATCCTTGATGAGCTTCCGGCCGGGCGTGCGCCTATTTCAACCCACGTGGTGGGGCTCGCGGAGAATCCCGGCTGGGTGGACCGTATTTGGAAACGTTCCCGCGAAGAAGTCGATTCGGGACACCAGGTTTATGTGGTGTGCCCCAAGATCGGCTCGGACGACGACGGTGACTTCAGTCCGGGCGAAGCGGAACCCAGCGAAGCCGACCTGGCGGACGAAGGCCCGGCGCGGGAACTCGCCTCGGTGACCGCCGTCGTCGAAAGCCTCCTGCAGGAGCCGGCCCTGGCTGGCGTCCCGGTGGCGCCGCTCCATGGGCGGCAGGATCCGCAGGTGAAGTCAGAGACGATGGCTTCGTTCGCCTCCAACAACACCAAAGTGCTGGTGTCCACCACCGTCATTGAGGTGGGCGTCGATGTCCACAACGCCACCCTCATGGTGATTCTCGATGCCGACCGCTTTGGAATCTCACAGCTCCACCAGTTGCGTGGGCGGGTAGGCCGTGGAGGTTTGCCCGGCACTTGCCTGCTTGTGACCACGCTGGAACCCGGTCACCCGAGTCGTCGCCGGCTTGATGCCGTTGCCTCAACGACCGATGGTTTTGAGCTGTCCCAGGAAGACTTGAAACTCCGCCGTGAAGGCGACATTCTTGGTGCTTCGCAATCCGGTGGACGCTCCACCCTGAAGTTGCTCCGTGTACTTGAACACGAAGACGTCATTGCCCGCGCACGTACCGACGCCCAAGGCCTGGTGTCGGAAGACCCTGCCCTGCAACAACAGCCGGCACTTGCCGCCGCAATAGATGAATATTTGAACCCGGAGAAGGAGGCGTTCCTTGAACGCGGTTAGAGATCCATTGAAGCGCGTTCAGGGGGAATCCCTGTGAGCCGGATCATCGCCGGGGTTGGTGGCGGGAACCCGCTGGCCAGCGTCCCCGGAACAGCCACACGTCCCACCACGGACAGGGTCAAGGAGGCGCTCTTTTCCCGTTTGGAATCCTTGGCGGTCATTGACGATGCCCGGGTACTGGACCTTTATGCAGGCTCTGGATCCCTGGGCATCGAAAGTGCCAGCCGAGGGGCCCGGACTGTGGATCTGGTGGAGTTCGATGCCAAGGCAAGCGATGTCTGCCAGCGCAATGCGGATTTGGTGAACCAACTCCTGGGGGGGAAAAGGGTCTCAGTCCATCGATCCAAGGTGGAGTCATTCCTGGAGCGTGCGGGTGAAGGGGATCTGTGGGATCTCGTCTTCCTTGATCCGCCCTATCCATTGGACGAGCCTGCCTTAAGTGCTGTGCTGACAAAGTTGGGGCCGCATTTGGACGATGCGGCCGTTGTTGTGGTGGAGCGGAGTTCGCGGAGCCCTGAGCCTGAGTGGCCCGATGCCTTGGAATGTTTCGCCGACAAGAAGTATGGCGAGACCAAGCTGTGGTTCGCTGAGCCGGCCTAGCGGACCGACTCGTCAGCCCGTAATACTGTCCAGCTCCACGCCCGTGAGGACGGTGGCGGGATGGGGACCGCGCGCCAGCAGTTGCGCTGTCCAGTCCGGAGACCACGGTTTGCATGTGCCTACAAGGACGATGTTGCCCGGGTAGCGGCCAGCGAACATTCCCGTCTCAGCGAAGGCGGCGACGTCCGGCATGGCCTGGCGCAGCGCTGCCACTTGGCTACGGACGAGCGTCAGCGCAGGTTCGTCGCCCACATTGACGATCAACACCCCATCCGGCCGAAGCCTACCTGCTGCTTCCTCATAGAATTCCCGGCAGGCAATATGGGCAGGGGCCTCCGGCCCGGAGAAGATATCGAGAATCACGACGTCGAACATCACCTCCGCGGGAAGCTCCGCCAGCGCGTCGCGGGCGTCGCCGATGTGAGTGGTCAACGTGGCGCCGTCAGGCATAGGCAGCTTCTGAAGTACGAAGTCCAAGAGCTCACGCTCAAGCTCAACAGCGTATTGCTCCGAGCCCGGACGGGTGGCTTGGATGTACCGCGCCAAGGTGAGGGCGCCGGCGCCCAAATGCAGGGCGCTGATGGGTTTTCCGGGTTCTGCAGCCAAGTCCACCACGTGCCCGATCCTGCGAAGGTACTCGTAGAAGATCTCCGTGGGATCGGCCAGGTTCACGTGCGATTGTTCGGCGCCGCCAATGCTGAGGATGAAGCCGCCCTCAACGAGGGTGTCTTTCCCGATGGTGGCGTGCTGACCCGTGGTTCGGAGGAAGCGTGTTGCCTGGTGCTGGCCGGAGCCTCTGGCGTTCAGAGCCGGTCCTTCAGGGTGGCGAGGCGTTCGGCGGCTTCCTGCAGGACGCCGGTCTTCTTGCAGAAGGCGAAACGCAGCAGGCTTCGCGTACGCTCGGCTCCCTCCGGATGGCAGAACACCGGGACCGGGATGGCTGCCACGCCTACAAGCCCTGGCAGGCGCCTCGCGAGGTCAACGGAGTCGCGGATGCCCAGCGGTGCTGTGTCCACGTTGATGAAGTAGGTGCCGCTTGGGTTGTAGACGCCGAAGCCGGCGGCCCGGAGGCCTTGGGCGAGAATGTCCCGTTTGCGGCGCAGTTGATCGGCGATGCCTGTATAGAACTCATCGGGGAGGCCAAGGCCCACTGCGATGGCGCTCTGGAACGGGGTGCCTGAACTATAGGTCAGGAACTGCTTCACCGTTCGCACTGCCGCCACCAGGTGTGCCGGACCAGTGAGCCAGCCGATTTTCCAGCCGGTGAAGGAAAACGTCTTTCCGGCGGAGGAAATGGTGATGGTGCGTTCGGCAGCGCCAGGGAGCGACGTAATCGGTAGGTGCGGTACGCCGAATGTGAGGTGCTCGTAGACTTCATCGCTGACGATGATGGCGCCGTACTTCGCGGCCAGTTCAACAATCACGCTCAAGACGGATTCCGGAAAGACGGCGCCTGTGGGATTGTGTGGGTTGTTCAGGAGGACAACTCTGGTGCGGGTGCTGAAGGAGTTTTCCAACGTCGCGAGGTCGGGAAGGAAATCGGGGGCCAGCAGGGGAGCGGTGACGTGTTTGGCTCCGGCCATGCTGATAATGGCCCCGTACGAGTCGTAAAAGGGTTCTAAGGTCAGCACTTCGTCGCCGGGCTGGATGAAGGCGAGCAGCGTCGCTGCGATCGCCTCTGTTGCGCCGGTTGTGACAAGGACTTCAGTATCGGGATCCGGGTTCAGCCCGTAAAAGCGCTGCTGGTGCTCGGCAATGGCTTCCCTCAACGCCGGAACGCCTTTGCCGGGCGCATATTGGTTGGCTCCCGCGGCGATGGCGGACTGGGCTGCCGCTTTGATTTCCGCGGGGCCGTCTTCATCGGGAAAACCCTGTCCGAGGTTGATGGCACCAGTGGACAGTGCCAGGGTGGTCATCTCCTCGAAAATGGTCACTCCCAGCGTTCCTTCGGGGGAGAGCAGGTTGGCTCCCATGGCCGCCCGCTGCCATGGTGTTAAGTTGGTACCTGCGCTGGTGCCCGCGCTCATATCTAGGGAAGAATTGCTGCCTGCGGATGCCATGTCAGACATGGTATCCCGGCAAAGCCATGGGGTAGGTTCGTCTCATGAGACGCGCGGTATGCCCTGGATCCTTTGACCCCATCCACAATGGACATCTCGAAGTCATCGCCCGGGCCGCCGGCCTGTTCGACGAAGTCATCGTGGCAGTGTCCACCAACTACGCCAAGAAGTACAGGTTCAGTCTTGAGGACCGAATGGAGATGGCGCGGGAAACATTGGCCTCTTTGCGCGGCATCATCGTTGAGCCGATGGGTGAAGGCCTGCTGGCGGAGTACTGCCGCCACCGCGGTATCTCAGCCATAGTCAAAGGCCTTCGTTCATCGTCGGACTTTGACTACGAGTTGCCCATGGCCACCATGAACCGCCAGTTGGCCGGTATCGAAACGGTCTTCCTGCCTGCGGAAGCGCATTACGTGCACCTTTCCTCCACCTTGATAAAAGAGGTCAACGTCCTCGGTGGAGATATCTCCGATTTCGTCCCCAAATCGGTGCTGAAGAGGCTCCTTGCTGGCGAGCCGCCAACAGAACCGCCGCGCAAGGGGTAGGCTTGTCGGGTACCTTGCGCCTTCGCGTAGAGTTCCCCAAGCTGAAACCACCGCGCATTCACGCGCGCCCGGCGTCGGTTTGAGTCCTCAAGCGTGATCAGGCTAAGATGGTACGTCGGTCATATGTTCTACAGGAGTTCTCATTAAGCGAGATGCAAGTTCGCCCTTGGCGCTGGTAGTCAAGGACCTTGGACGTAGTCCAGGGACCATGCGGACACTCAACGAGCATGTACCTGCGCCAAGTGACCTTGGTGTGGCGCTCATTGGCGTAAAGGAAGGCTCGGATATCGAGCTGGATCTTCGTCTTGAGGCCGTACACGAAGGAATTCTGGTATCCGGAACCGTAGTCGTCGAAGTAACCGGCGAATGCGGTCGATGCCTGGATCCCCTTGCGTATGACCTTGAGGTCAATGTGCAAGAACTTTTCTTCTATGAAGGTGTTGAGCTTTCAGGTGAAGAAGACGATGAAGAGCAACGTCGAGTCGAGTACGATCTAATCGATCTTGAGCCGGTGTTGCGGGACGCAGTTGTCACTATGCTGCCGTTCCAGCCGGTGTGCCGGGAAGACTGCCAGGGCCTGTGTTCCGAATGTGGAGCGCGCCTGGAAGACGAGCCGGGGCACCACCACGAGGTCATTGACCCTCGCTGGGCTGCCCTAGCTGATCTGGCTAAGACTGACCGGCAAACCGATTAGTAAGTGTTCGTCTAAGAGAGAAATGAGATAGCCGTGGCTGTTCCCAAGCGGAAAATGTCTCGCGCAAATACACGCGCCCGCCGTGCCCAGTGGAAGGCAACTGCCCCCAACTTGGTCAAGACCATCGAAAACGGTCAGGTTACCTACAGCCTGCCGCACCAGGCAAAGGTCGTCACTGACTCTGCTGGCACCGCGCTGTTCCTTGAATACAAGGGCCGCAAGGTCGCAGACGCCTAATCTGCCGTACAGGCTGACTAAGGATGTCTTCAACTGAAGAGCTTCTGAAGCGTCTCGGTGTCTCGATTGACACCGAGACGCTTCGTCTTGCTCTGACACATCGCTCATACGCGTATGAGAACGGCGGGATTCCCACCAACGAGCGCCTCGAGTTCCTTGGCGACTCCATCCTGGGATTCTCCGTGACTGATTCTCTTTACCGTGAGAACCCCTCGCTGCCGGAAGGTGAGCTCGCAAAGCGACGCTCCGCCGTCGTCAGTACGCGCGCGCTGGCCGGGATTGGCCGGCAAATCGGCGTGGGCGAGTTTATTTACCTCGGGCAAGGCGAGAAGCTAACCGATGGCAAGAACAAGGCCTCCATCCTGGCTGACACCATGGAAGCCCTGATCGGGGCCACGTATCTCTCGAACGATATCGAGACCGCACGCCAACTGGTCATGCGCCTGGTAGGACCGCTCCTCAAGGATGCAGGCGCACTTGGGGCGGGAACTGACTGGAAGACGAGCATCCAGGAACTTACGGCCAGCCGGCAGCTGGGCGCCATTCACTATGCTGTTGAAGGTTCAGGGCCGGACCATGCCCGGACGTTCGAGGCAGTACTGAACATCGGCGGAACTCCCTACGGTCGGGGCTCGGGCCACTCCAAGAAAGAAGCGGAGCAGGAAGCCGCCGCTGATGCCTGGCGTGCTCTGACCGCCCTGGATTCCACTACTGCCGGTCCTGCCTCCTCCTGAACCCGGATGCCTGAACTTCCCGAAGTAGAGGTAGTCCGCCGCGGCTTGGCCCGTTGGGTCCGTGGCCGGACAATCACCGGCGTGGACGTCGTCGATCCGCGCTCGATCCGACGACACATACTCGGAACCGAAGACTTCATCGGGAATCTTGAGCAAGCCACTGTGATGGACGTCGTGCGGCGGGGGAAATTCCTTTGGATGCCCCTGGCCATGTCCGGCTCGCCCGAAACCGACCCCGGAATAGCGCCGGACCACAGGGAAGATCTCCCGAAAGTGGCGCTGATGGCGCATCTGGGAATGAGTGGCCAACTGCTGATGCAGGACCCTGAAGTGCCGGATGAAAAGCACCTCAAAGTCAGGATCAGGCTCAGTCACGTTGATGGCATGCCTGAGCAGCTGCGGTTCGTGGACCAAAGAATTTTCGGCGGCCTGTTCGTGACGTCCCTGGTGCCAACTGTCGACGGCGGCCTTGGCGGCTTGGGTGAAACACCCCTGCCGGAGATCGCGGAAGAAGCATCGCACATTGCCAGGGATCCGCTTGACCCCCACTTCTCGTTCGACGCGTTCTACCGCAAGCTCCGGGGCCGTAAAACCGGCCTTAAGCGGGCTCTGCTGGACCAGTCGGTCATATCCGGCATCGGCAACATCTATGCAGACGAAGCCTTGTGGCGCGCCCGGCTCCATTACGCCAGAGCCACGGATACACTTCGCCGCGCGGATGCTGAACGGCTGGTAGAAGCCGTAAAAGACGTCATGAACGCTGCCCTTGCAGCGGGAGGGACTAGTTTCGACTCGCTTTATGTCAATGTCAACGGCGATTCCGGGTACTTCGCCCGGTCGCTCAACGCCTACGGACGCGCTGGTGAATTGTGCGTTCGCTGCGAGGCGATAGGCCTGCACAGCATCATGAAACGGGAACAGTTCATGAACCGCTCCTCCTATACCTGCCCTGTATGCCAACCGCGGCCACGGAATGGACGTTGGTAGCCCCGAAACTGTTCCGGAATCGGGATCGCAATGGCAGACTGTCCCCATGAACAGCTTGGCGCTTCGGATCGCCATCGCAAAGATCAACGCCACCACGATGCGGGTGGCGTCAGTTCTATCCGCTCTCCTTCGTGAAAGTGCCTCCCAACCTTTCGGCAACCCAGTCACCCCGGGTATGCCATGATGGCGCGGCGGTTGGTCATCGCGGGCATTTGCCTTGCTGTGCTGATCGCCGCCGTCGCCATAGTTTTGGACCAGATGGCCGGGAAGCCAGGGCCGTCTGCTGCCCAAAGCACTTCCACTTCCGCTCCGAGCGCTGGCTCCAGCATCACTCCGTCCGGGGGAGCGACCCCTGGCGGCGCGGGAGATCCAAACGGCGATCCTCAGCCCGGCAGCCCGGCGTCGGGGACTGAAGGAAGCGGCAATGGTGACGGCAGCGCAGGCAACAGTGGGGAGGGTGATGGTGGCCCGTCCACTGCCAAGCCGCTCGAAGTTCTGCCGCCGGTGACTGCCACCCCAACAGGGCTGCCTCAACCATCTGCCCCCGCACCATTGGTCACCACCTTGCCTGAGCCCGGCAGCGCAGCCGGTGGAGTGGTTGACGGGTGGCCTGCCGACATTCTGACGTTGCCCGAGGGAACAACGATCGGTTCCACGTCAGTGTCGACGTCGGGTGATGTCCTCCAGGTGGCTGCTGATGGCATCATTGCCAAGCCACAAGCAGAGGTCTTGGCGTCCTTCCGTCAGTCGTTGGTTGCCCACGGGTTCTGGTCCGAGGCTGCGCCGGCCGCTGACGACGCGCTGGCCGAACGATTCGTGCGAGGCACGGACACTGTCACGGTTTCAGTCTCGACGACAGGTACAGGAAACTCACGCTTCCAGCTTTTGGGCAGCCTGCACACGGCGGCGGACTAGGGGCAGCGATGTACATTTCACTCTCGGACCGCGGCAAACGGGACAAGCCGGAGGGAACACGAACGGCACTATCGAGCGAAGTGCCGTTCCGTTTGTCTCCGGTCATTCTGTGGCTGGGCATTGTGAGTATGGTGACCGATGTTTCCTCGGAATCGGTCACCGCGATCCTCCCGTTGTACGTGACTGGTTTCCTGGGTCTGTCCACCATTGCCTTCGGGTTCATCGACGGCATCAACCAAGGGGCCAGTGCAATCGTCAGGATCGCGGCCGGCTGGGCTGCCGATCGCAGCGGCCACCCCAAACGGATAGCTTTGGCCGGCTACGGCTTATCAATGCTTGCCCGGATCGGTTTCCTCTTCGCGGGCGGGTTCTGGGCAATTGCGGCAATAGTTACCGGGGACAGGATCGGCAAAGGCATCCGCACGGCACCGCGGGACGCCCTCATTTCAGTTTCAGCACAGCCTGAACACCTGGCCCGTTCGTTTGGCGTGCATCGCATGCTCGACAACATCGGCGCCGCAGCCGGGCCGTTGATCGCCTTCTTTGTGTTGTTGATGATTCCCAACGGTTTCAGCACAGTATTTGTGGTGTCGCTGGCGTTCGCCGTCATCGGTGTTGCCGTCCTCGCCTTGGTGGTGCCTGACATTAAGGCACATGGCCTTAAGGGCACGGGGGAACGTGAAGGTCGCCGTCTTTTCGCTTTCTCCTGGTCTCACCTGAAGGAACCCGGGCTGGGTAAGCTCCTGATCGCAGCCGGGTTGCTGGGCCTGGTGACCATTGGCGACGGCTTCATCTATCTCGTGCTGCAGGCGCGGGATTCCTTCGCGGTCCAGTGGTTTCCGCTGTTGTTCGTAGGCACAAACGTGGTGTTTCTGGCGTTCGCCATTCCGCTGGGACGGCTGGCTGACCGGGTGGGAAAAATCCCGGTGTTCGTTGGTGGGCATATTGCACTGCTGGCAACGTACCTTCTCGCGGCGGCACCTTTTGGAGGGCTGTGGGCGACCGTGGGTTGCCTGATCCTCCTGGGGGCGTTCTACGCAGCCACCGACGGTGTGCTGGCGGCCTTGGCCAGTCAGCTGACACCTCCGGGAAAACTTGCTACGGGCATCGCGTCCGCGCAGACAGTAGTGGCACTAACCCGGATGTTGGCATCGGCAGGTTTTGGTTTTCTCTGGTATGCGGTGGGTGCCCCAACGGCCATGCTGGTGGCGGGTGGATTGCTCGCTGGTGCTGTCCTGGCTGTGGCCTTCATCCTGCGTGGCGCACGGGTTGCACCGGCAGGGGACCCGGATAACTCGAGCAACGCGGTATGAGCGGCGCGCTCGCTGAAGGCAAGCTGCGGTGGGGTGCCCTCCTCGCCGTCACGGCACTCGTCTTGGTGGCGGCCGGTATATATGCGGTGGGAGCCTACCAGCGTTTTGAAGAAAGCCGCACTGCGGCTTCCTCCGTGGGCATCATGGCGAGCCAGCCGCTTCCAGCGGGCCCCTTCGTCCTGTTTCGCAACACAGCATCGGGCCAAGGCTACGGAAACGCCGCCACTGTTCCGTTGGCATCTCCCGATGGCGCCCGGGCTGTCAGCGGGCAGGAGTGCGACCGAGTGTACGGAACGTCCGAGAAGGTGGTCTGCCTGAAGACAAACCGTGGACTGGTGACGGCGTTTGAAGCTGCTGTCCTGGACCGCAACTGGGAGCAGCAAAGGGCATGGCCGGTCCCGGGAATACCCAGCAGGACCCGCATCAGCCCGGATGGATCCATGATTGCCACCACTGTGTTCGTCTCGGGCCACTCCTACGCCACGGCAGGCTTCTCCACCGCCACCGAGATCAGCCTTCCGGAAGGCACATCGGGTAACCTCGAGGACTTCGCCCTGATGGTGAACGGCGAGCGGCTTCTTGCCACGGACAGGAATATTTGGGGTGTGACATTCGCACCTGGCCAGAGCGATGTTTTCTACGCAACGGCCGCTTCTTCCGGACGTATCTGGCTGGTTCGGGGGAGCCTGTCCGCGAAGACCCTGACCGCCATTCACGACAATGTTGAGTGTCCGTCCATCTCGCCTGACGGCACGCGGATCGCGTTTAAGAAGAACGACGGCGGTGCGCTGGCCGCGCACTGGAAGGTCGCAGTGCTTGAGCTCGCTACGGGACAACAAACCGTGCTCTCCGAGAAGCGCAGCGTTGATGACCAGATCGAATGGCTGGATAACCAGAACCTGCTCTATGGCTTGGCGGCCGATGGCGGCAATGGTGACAGCAACATATGGAAACTCGGAACGGACCCGACCTCCCAGCCGAGCCTGTTTATCTCCCATGGGTGGTCGCCCAGCGTCGTCCGCTGATTGTGGTGGTCCGCTGAATGCAGTCCGCAGCTGAATGTACTGGACTCGAAATCGGCTGCTACGTGGAACCGCTGGCACGTGGAACCGCTGGCGTCCGGCCCGGAGTTCGGGGGTCGGACACCAGCGGAAGTAGCCGCTAGCAGCTGGCCGTCAGCAGGCCCGTAGCAGCCCGCAGAGAAGCCCGCCGGTTTGGGTGGGACTAGGCGTGGGACTTGGGGTCGGGCTGGGGGTGGCAGTCGCCGTCGGAGTCGCCGTCGGAGTCGCCGTCGCTGTTGGTGACGGCGCCACGGTTGCGGTCGGAGTAGCTGTGGCTGAAGGTGCAGCCTGCTGCTGGGCCGGCGCCGCCGTGGAGTACACCACGTCAACAAAGTAGTTCGTGGCGTTCCAGGAGTTGGTTGGCATCACACCGCCGGATCCGTACCGGTAACGGCCATTGTTCGGCCCAGTAGCCGTAAAGACCCCGCTCGTCCACGTCTGGTTGAAGAATCCCTGCGTTGAGGAGTAGCGGCCGTTCGGTGCCCGGTAGGACACCACGTACGTTTGGCCTGTCGCCAGTGCCACTGGTGTGGCCAAGGTGGCGGTTTGCCAGCCCGTTGCCGTCTCGTTGGTGAAGGTTACCTGAGCCAGACGGGTGCCGGCCGCATTCCAGAGTGAGCCCACATGGGTTCCAGTGTTACCGGTCCCCTTGTAGAAGCGGATACCGGTCACATTTCCCGCTTGGGAGACTGTGAAGGCAGTACCGAGTTCCACAGCTAGGAAGTCGGAGTTTGCGGCCACCTGTGGCACCAGCGATCCAAAGATCGTGGATTGTTGCATGGTCGGGGCGGCCGTGGTGAATTGCCAATTGCTCGGGGGCAGCGTCTGCCCTTGTGGAGTTGCCACACCTGAGACGCTGGCGGAAATCACCGTGTTGCCTGGCAGGGCAGCCGTCGGCGTGAAGGTGATGGTCTTGGCGTCGGCGGACAAGGCAGCCGTCCCGGCCACGGATGAGCCGTTCGCGGTCAAGGTGAACGAGGCACCGGGTTTTATCGCAGTGGAGAACGTGATTGACGGTTTCACGTCAGTCGGAATGGCCGTTGCACCGGGAGCCGGCACCTGCGCCACCATGCTCAATGGCGGTGCCGCAACGGTGAATACCAAATCCACGAGGTAGCTTGCCGTGGAAGCGGTGTTCGGGAAGTCGCCGCTGTAGGAGTAAGACCCGGAATCCGGTTCCGTCTTCAGTGGCCCCCTGGTGAAGCCTTCTCCGAATCCTCCGGCCGTGTATGAGTACTTACCTGTCGGCGTCTTGTAAGCGGCTACGTACTCCGTGTCAGCCTGGATGTTCACCGGTTGGCTGAAGGTGGCCGTCTGCCAGCCGGTGCTGGATTCATTGGTGAAAGTGACGGTAGCCAAAACCTGGCCGGCCGCCGTGTAGAGGTATCCGGTGTGTGTTCCGGTGTTCCCCGCTGACTTGTAGAAGCGCACGCCGGTTACTTGGCCGGCGGTGTCACTGGTGAACCGGACACCCAACGTCAAAGGCACTCCATCATTGACTTCAACGGTGGTCGGCGTCACTGTGTCCTCGAACAAGGTACAGGGGCACGAACCAGGCGTGCTGGCTGGCGGGACAGTGGTGAACTGCCAGGTACCACCGGCCGACATCGGTTGTCCGGACGCCGCCGTCGCAGTCACTGTTGCCGTGTATGTTGTACCGGCCGCCAAGGGGGCCGCCGGAGTGAACGTGACCTTGCGCGTTGCCGTGTCGTAGGCGGCGGTTCCCGAAACCGCGACGCCGGCGGCAGTCTTGACGGACAGGCCGACGCTTGAAGCAACTGCGGCCTCGGAAAGGACTGCGCTCACAGTCGAGTTCAGTGGGACGCTGGAGGCGTTAGGGATGGGGTTATGTCCGCCTACGGTGAACGGCGGTGCTGAAACCATGACCACCACGTCCACCAAGTAGCTCGCGGACGACCTCGAACCAGGGAAATCACCACTGTATGTGTACGCACCCGCGTCCGGGACGGTCCTCAGGGGGCCAACGCTCATACCTGACCCAAAGCCGTTTGACGTGGCCGAGTAGGCGCCCGTGGGTGACTTGTAGGACGCAATGTATTCAGTGTTCGCAGCAATCTGGACGGGCTGGCTGAACATTGCTGTCTGCCATCCGGAGCTGCTCTCATTGGCGAAGGTAACTGTTGCCAATTGCTGGCCTGTGGCCGTGTAGAGGGCGCCCGTGTGCGTGCCGGTGTTGCCGGCTGACTTGTAGAAGCGGATGCCCGTGACCTCGCCTGCCGAAACACTCGAGAACCGCACACCCAAGGTCAGCGGAACGCCATCACGGATCTCGGCAATCCCTGGGGTCACGCTGTCGTCGTAAAGACTGCAGGGGCAGGAACCGGGTACGGGCACAGTGGATGCCGTGGTGAACGTCCAGGTTCCGCCTGAGGTTACCTGGCCGCCTACCGTGTCGGTACCAGCGAGAGTCGCCGTGTATTGCGTACTGAACGCCAGCTGCGACGACGGCGTGAACGTGGCGCGACGGGTAGCAGCGTCGTAGGTTGTGGTTCCGGCCACGGGGCCGGCGGCAGACCGCAACGTCAACTGAACGCTCGCGGCGGTGACGGGCTTGGAGAACACCGCGCTGACCTTCGTGGCGACCGCGACGCTTGACGACGACGGGATCGGGGAGTGCCCGGACACCGTCATTGGGGAATTGTCAACGGTGCTGAAGATGGCGTCAGCGAAGTAGTTGCCCCCGTTGAAGCTGGTGGTCGGGAAACTCTGGGAGGTGCTGTACACCCCCGCCGGTTCAGCACCGAAGCCACCCGCCACCGTCAGTGGGGCCGCAGTGGACCCGAAGCTGGCCCATTGGAAGTCCTTGGTGGCATAGTGCCCCCGTGGAGCCCAATACGAGACCGTGTACTTCTGTCCGGCGGCGACCGCTACGGGCTGGCTGAACAGCGTGCTCTGCCAGCCGCTGGCAGTCTCGTTGGTAAATGTGGCCGTGGCAAGGCGCTCGCCGGAGGAGCTCCAGAGTGAGCCCGTATGCGTTCCTGTGTTTGCCGTGCTCTTGTAGAAGCGGACGCCGGTGATGAATCCGTCCACTGAGGGAGTGAAGCGTAGCCCCATTTCGTAGGCGCCACCGTCGCCGGAGTCCTGGATCGCAGGAACCGTCTGGCCGAACACGCTGTACGGTCCGCTCAATACGAGGTTACGGGTGGTCGGAGTTCCAATGTTGGCGCTGTCGTCAACCGCCCGGACTTGGATGGAGGCAGTTGCCAGACCTTGCTGTATGTAACTGTAGGTCCAGTTCTGCTTTCCCACGGCAGGGTGCCAGGTGCTGCCGCCGTCCGTGGAAACCTCGACGCCGGCAACCACGCCGCCAGTGTCGGCGGCGGTACCGCTGACGGTGACCTTGGTGCCGTGGGGGATGGTGGCCCCATTCGCCGGGGCGGTAACAGCAACAGTTGGCGCTGTCCGGTCGCTGCTGGCGGCAGCGGCCACGAGGCCTGCTGCCCGCGAAGCCGGCTGTGCCCCCATGTCGGCAAGAAGGTTGACTTGGGCTTGGCGCATCCTCGGATCCGCCGGAGCCCCGTTGCCGTCGTGTTCCTGGTCCAGACCCCAGGTCCATTGCACGCTGCCGGCTGAGAACACCAAAGCCCCGCTGGCAGCGCGATACAGCGTGACGTTATGGGTGGTGGTTCCCGGCTTCACGGTGTTCCCGTAGTCCTGAAGATATTCGGCTACGCTGCCTACCGTTGTGGACAGGCGGATGAGGCCCGCCGGACGGAAGCCGTTATCGATGTCCTCGTTTGACTCATAGCCCACCGTGTGGGGAGCCAGCGCCGCCGACGAGCCTGCCGGCAGGGAAGCCAGGGTGGTATTGCGCCATAGCCGGGTCTTGCCTTCCTCGGAGCTGACGGTCACGGGAAGGTCGGAGTAGTTGGACATGTACAGGGTTCCAGTCAGCCCGTTCTCCGGGAGTCCGCCGCCGTTGGCCTGTGATGCGAAACGCGGGTCCCGCCAAGTGCCTGTCCACTGTGGACTGGGGTCGATCTTGCCGTTGGACCAAGTCTCCTTGTAGGAGGTCAGCGTGCGCCCGGCAGCGCCATCCACGATTGAGGGTTCGAAACGGGTCCTCCAGTACATCTCGTTGCCGGACAGGAACTGCAGGTTGACGCCCGCATCGCGGGCCGCTGCCACGTTGGCGCGCTGCGGGCCGGACCAGTATTCATCGTGTCCCACGGACAGGAACACCTTGTGATTGAGCAGCAAACTCCCGCTGCGGTCGGTATCGAGCCCGCTGATGTAGCTGACGTCGTAGCCGTTTTGCTCCAGGAAACGGACCATCGGGTATTCGTTGGCGAAGTAAAAGTCCCTGCCGTCTGGCCCGCCGCGGCTGTTCATGGGCCGGTTATAGCTGATCTTGTAGGCCCTGCCGTTGTCACCGCCCTCATAGAAGCTGGAGCCTCCATACGTGTTGTAGGCCTGCCATGTGGTGTCACTGGTTTGGAAGACCACGTCCGAGCGGCTGGCGTCCTGGCGTACCACAAACGTTATGTGGCTTTGGCCGCCAGTATCAGGCCTTGTCAGCAGGGCGACATAAACACCTGATACTGCTGTTGCCGGTACTTGCCACGTTGCCGACACACCCCATGTGCCGCAGTCGTACAGCTCAGTGGCGAGGTCGCTCCGGCAGGCAGGTTGGTTCTGGCGCAGGACCGACGGCACTACGTCCGCGATCTTGCGCGCTCCGTTGCCGCCGTACCAGCCGGTGCGATAGATACCTATGGTGTAGCTCGGCGCATTCGTGGCCACCTTGAAGCGGATGGGCTGGCCGGCATTGACGCTGATCTCGGTGGAGAAGCCTTGAATACTGTCATCCCCGGCTCCAAGGATGTCCCACTCCGATGGTGGACTGCCCGGTTTGGAGTTCTCGCAGACCACAGGGTTTACCACAGGGTCGCAGGGCCCTGCCGCAACGGCTGCTGGTGCTGTAAGGGGCAGCAGGGCTGCCACCATGGCAAGCACCAAGGGCACAAGAAACCCTTTGAAGACCCGCTGTGGTTGGGTAGCTGAAGGACCGGGCATGAGAACTCCTGGAGTGGTACGCCGATTGCTAAGACGGGGCCACGCATTAAGCGCAGCCCCTGCTTGCCGCTCCCCAGCCAGGGTCAAACCAAGATCTTCAGTTATAAAGCTCAGGATTGCCACGGATGGATGTTCCGAAGATCGGGACCGGATCCGGCAATGACCGAACAGAAGTTCAAGCCGAAGCCGGATCACAGGAACGAATCCGCCAAGTAACCCTTGGCAGGAGTGTAGGGGGGTGGCTTGCCGCCCGCAAGGGCTTACGCCTTCAGATCCGCGGATTTCGCACAAACCACAGTAGATTTAGTGGATACAGACACCCGGGCCACCCAGGAGAACCGAAGCGCCTTGCACCTGAAAAGTTTGACTGTCCGAGGATTCAAGTCGTTTGCGTCGGCCACGACCTTCGACTTTGAGCCGGGCGTCACTGCCGTCGTCGGTCCCAACGGATCAGGCAAATCCAATGTGGTGGACGCCCTGGCCTGGGTCATGGGAGAGCAGGGCGCCAAAACCCTCCGCGGCGGCAAGATGGAAGACGTCATCTTCGCAGGTACCTCAGGCCGGCCACCACTCGGCCGAGCCCATGTAGCCCTGACAATCGACAATGCAGACAACGCGCTCCCCATCGAGTACAGCGAAGTCACCATCTCCCGGACCCTCTTCCGTACGGGTGGGTCCGAGTACGCCATCAACGGCGCACCCTGCAGGCTCCTGGACATCCAGGAACTCCTCTCCGATTCCGGCCTCGGCCGTGAAATGCACGTCATCGTGGGACAAGGCCAGCTGGACCGCGTACTCCACGCCACCCCGGAGGACCGCCGAGGCTTCATCGAAGAAGCCGCAGGAATCCTTAAGCACCGCCGCCGCAAGGAGAAGACCGTCCGCAAGCTCGAAGCCATGCAGGCCAACCTCGCACGGCTCGGTGACCTCACTGCAGAGATACGGCGGCAATTAACCCCCTTGGGCAAGCAGGCGGAAATTGCCCGCCGTGCCCAAACAGTCCAGTTCGATGTCCGTGATGCCCGCGCCCGACTCCTGGCGGACGACCTCGTGCAACTGAGCACAACCCTTGAAAAGGACGTCGCCGACGAAGCAGCGCTCAAGGAGCGCCGTCAGGTGGTTGAGGCGGAGCTGGGTGCGGGGAGGCGACGCCAAGCTGCCTTGGAGCAGCAGGCCGCTGAAGCCACACCGCGGCTTAACGCCGCACGCGATCATTGGTACCAGCTTTCAGCAAACAGGGAACGACTTCGTTCACTGGGGTCTCTGGCCGCCGAGCGCAGGAGGCTCCTGGGTTCCTCAGAGACCTCCCCGGACACCGGACGCGACCCCGAGCAACTCGAACGCCAGGCCGCCCGGGTCCGGGAGGAACAAGCTGCGCTCGAGCACGACATCCTTGCAAAGCAAGCGGCGCTCCTGGAAGCCACAGTTGCCAAGGACTCGGCCGAAGCGCTCGCAGCTGCGGAGGACAAGCGCTTGACGGCCATGCTGAGGGCAGCAGCCGATCGTCGGGAGGGGCTGGCCAGACTGGCAGGGCAGGTGGCCGCGGCCAGGTCCAGGGCTGAGGCTGCCGAGGCCGAACGAGGTCGCCTCAGGGAATCCCTCGCTGCCGGTGACGAACGGCGCCGCAAAGCCCAAAGCGAGTTCACGGCCCTCGAGTCGCAAGTGGCGGGCGTTGAAGACGGCGAAGAGAGCCTCGACGCTGAATACGAGGACGCCAACGACGTCCTGGATGCAGTCCTCGAGGAGATTGAAGAACTAAAAGCTTCTGAGCGGGAAGCTGTCCGTGAGCGGGACGCCTTGACGGCACGGCGCGATGCCCTTCAGCTTGGGCTGAACCGCAAGGACGGGTCCGGAAGTCTGCTCACGGCCGACGGCGTACTTGGACCTTTGGCCACGCTGGTCTCCATCGAGCCGGGGTATGAGGCCGCTATAGCTGCCGCCTTGGGGAGTGCCTCCGATGCCTTGGTGGTTGCCGATACGGATAGTGCCGTAGCAGCCATTCGATTGTTGAAGGATGACGACGGCGGGCGGGCAGCACTGCTTCTCGACGCTGGTGACGCCGCCGTTGAAGATGCCCGCGCCAACCCCCCGCTTCCCCGAGGTAGCCGCTGGGCAGCGGCTGTTGTCAAGATTGCTGATCCCGCTGCCCAAGGCGCGCTCGGGCTCCTTGCCGGGACCGCCGTCGTCGATGATCTGGAGGCGGCCGCAGCCTTCGTCGCGGAACATCCTGACCTCAGGGCTGTCACCCGTGAAGGTGACGTCCTGACCTCCCTGACCATTACAGGAGGATCGGCCAACGCACCGTCGTTGCTTGAGGTCCAGGCAGCAGTTGACGACGCCGTTGCCCGGCTTCAGGAGGTCACGGCCCGTCTGGAACGTGGACGCTTCGCCCTGGCCGGGGCTCAATCGCGCCGCGCTGAAGCGCAGGACCGCGCCGACGCCGCATTGGACAGGCTCCACGAATCGGACGCCCGGCTTGCAGCGGTAGCCGAGCGCTTGGGTCACCTTAATTCGGTTCTTCGCAGTGCTGTTGGCGAAAGCGAACGTCTCGCTGCTTCCATGGCCAAGGCTGAAGCCAACATCGCTGAATCTCAACTGGACCTTGAAGTTGCGGCAGAGCGCCTCGCCGCGGCCCAGGAAGCTCCGGACGAGGAACCGTCCACGGACCAACGGGATGAACTCTCTGCCAACGCCAGAACTGCCCGGGCACAAGAAACGGAGGCCCGCCTCGCCCTCCGCACGTCCGAGGAGCAGCTGGGGGCCATCAGCAACAGGGCCGCATCGCTTGAGCGGGCAGCAGCGACCGAACGCCGTGCCCGTGAAGAAGCCGCGCGGCGGGCTCAACGCCGACGCGCCCAGGCTCAGCGTGCCGCGGCAGTCGCGTCAGCAGTGGAGCAGACCCTCCGGTTCATCGATATTTCGGTGGATTTGGCCGGTTATGATCGTGACCTTGCCGAGCAAAAGCGGGAGCAACTGGAGAAGGAACTCAGCGAGGTCCGCACGGGTAACGATGCCCTGGCCCGGGAACTTGCCCAACTTACCGACTCAGTTCACCGGGACGAGATGGCCCGGACACAGCAGCGACTCCGCATCGAGGCCCTGGAGACGCGGTCCATCGAAGAACTGGGCCTCTCGGCTGAGCAGCTCATCGCAGATTATGGTCCAGATCAACCGGTTCCCTTGCCTCCTGGAACCATCACCGATAAGTGGGCTGAACTGCGGGCACCCGTTGATGAGAATGGCGAGGCCATCGTTGAGGGAGTTCCGTTCGTCCGGGCGGAACAGGAGAAGAGGCTCAAGAAGGCTGAGCGGGAACTCGCGGCGCTGGGCAAAGTGAACCCACTCGCGTTGGAAGAGTTCGCCGCCTTGGAAGAACGGCATCAGTTCCTTAGCTCGCAACTCGAGGACCTCAAGTCCAGCCGCAAAGACCTGCTGGACATCATCAAAGAGGTGGACAACCGTGTGCAGCAGGTATTCACTGAGGCTTTTGCCGATACGTCAGCGCAGTTCGACCACGTCTTTGCCCGGCTCTTTCCCGGTGGTGAGGGCAGGCTGGTACTTACGGATCCTGACGACATGCTCACCACCGGGATTGAAGTCGAGGCCCGGCCTGCGGGCAAGAAAATCAAGAGGCTCTCCCTGCTTTCCGGCGGAGAGCGTTCACTCACGGCAGTGGCGCTGCTGGTGGCCATCTTTAAAGCACGGCCCTCACCGTTCTATGTCATGGACGAAGTGGAGGCCGCGCTGGACGATACGAACCTGGGCAGGCTCATCACCATCTTCGAGGAACTGCGCGAGTCCAGCCAGTTGATTGTGATCACCCACCAGAAGCGCACCATGGAAGTGGCGGACGCGCTTTACGGAGTCACTATGAGGGGCGACGGTGTCTCTACGGTCATCAGCCAGAGGCTCGGTGCCGGGGCATAGCTTTATGAGAAGGTAGGGGAGTGAACGATTTCCTACCCATAATTCTGTCCATTCTCGCTGCGCTCGTAGTGGTCGGCGGACTCGTGCCGGTACTGATGAAAGCCCGGAAGACCGGCGCCAAGTACCCCGGAACACGCGACGCGAACGACCCCCTTCAGTCATCGGCAGCAGGCGGCGGAACCCTTGTGGAGGACCGCCCGGATTCGGTGCAGGCCCCGGCTCCGACCTTCGACGGGTCAGTGGAGGATACAGATGTCCCTGATGATGCGGCCGGGCTCGAAACCATCGCCATTGATACTCCGGCACCGGTGGAAGGCAGGCTCACCCGCCTCCGCGCCCGCTTGATCAAGTCCAACAACATCCTGGGCAAGGGCCTCCTGGCTCTGCTGTCGGGCGACAAGATCGATGAAAACGTCTGGGATGAGGTGGAGGAGACCCTCCTCCTTGCCGATCTGGGCACCGAACCCACTATGCAGCTGGTCGATGCCCTGCGTGAGCGCGTCAAGGTGCTGGGCACGCGTAGCCCCGAGGACGTCAAGGCGATGCTCCGTGAGGAGCTCATCAAGCTGGTCGATCCCTCCATGGACCGCTCCTTGAACGTCGAGCGCAAAGCTGACCGTCCCGCCGTCGTGCTTGTTGTCGGTGTGAACGGCGTTGGCAAGACCACCACGGTGGGCAAGCTCGCACGTGTTCTGGTGGCCGAAGACAAGGACGTCCTGTTGGGTGCCGCTGATACATTCCGCGCAGCTGCTGCGGAGCAATTGGCCACGTGGGGACAGCGCGTGGGCGTGCCCACCGTCAAGTCCGACATCGACGGCGCCGATCCCGCGTCCGTGGCCTACGAAGCCGTGAAGGCCGGCATCGATCAGGAAGTCGATGTGGTCATGGTCGACACCGCAGGACGCTTGCAGAACAAGACCGGCCTGATGGATGAGCTTGGCAAGGTCAAGCGCGTTATTGAGAAGCTGGCCGAAGTTGATGAAGTCCTGCTGGTCCTGGACGCCACCACCGGACAGAACGGCCTCAACCAGGCACGCGTCTTCGCGGAGGTGGTGAACATCACGGGCATCGTTCTGACCAAGCTGGATGGAACCGCCAAGGGTGGCATCGTCGTGGCCATCCAAAAGTCACTGGGCGTCCCGGTGAAGCTCATTGGCTTGGGTGAAGGCCCGGACGACCTCGCACCATTTGACGCCGAAAGCTTCGTGGACGCACTGCTCAACTAGCGTCGTCGCCGGAGGGGGAGTGCTTCGATGGTTCGCGTGCCGGCAGCCATGCCACTGCGGTGAGGAGGAGCACCCCTCCGGTGATGCCGAACGCCCACCCGTAGCCGAGGCGGTCAGCGAGCAAGCCGGCAACAATCGGACCGATAATCGCCCCGGTGTCTGCCGCCATTTGGAAGATGGCTAGTACTTTCCCTCCCGAGCGTCCGCGGCCGATGACATCAGCGACGGCGGCTTGTTGCGCCGGGCCCAGCAACCCTGAGCCGAAACCCGCCACCGCCGACGCGATGAGGAATGCCGTCAGGTCGGTGGTGAGTCCGATGACGCCGGTGGCCGCGCCCGTGATGAGCAAGCCGGGGATGAGCAGGGGCTTACGTCCCCAAGCGTCGGCGAGCCGCCCGCTGAAGGTCAGCGCCAAAGCGTTGCCCACGGCAAAGATAGCCAGCGCCCAAGCGGCGGTCTCGGGCGCTGACTGGAGGACGGCAACGGCGAACAGCGGGATGGTGGCCATTCGGACGCCGAAGGTCACCCAGCCGTTGCCAAAGCTCGAAAATATCGCGGCCCGGTAAGCGGAGTCCGCCAATGCTTCCTTGAGCGTCATGGCCGGCGCAGGCGTAGCGTCCTCGGCCGCGTTGCCTTCCCCGGTCAGCATGGTGCGCACCACCAGGGCGGCCACCAACAATGCTCCTGCGTAGGCAAGGAACGGTACCCGGAGACCGAAGCCTGCCAGCAAACCTCCCACGACTGGACCCAACACGCTTCCGATCAGGAATGCGGAGGCGTAGGCCCCGGACACGCGGCCCCGCCGCTCGGGCGGTGCGAGGCGGATGAGCAGTCCCATGGCGGCAACGGTAAACATCACCGAGCCGGCCCCGCCGAGGCCCCGGAAGATCAGTAGTTGCCAATAGTCGTGTGCGAAGGCGCATGCCGCGGTGGAGACGGCCACGATCAGCAACCCCGTGACATAGACGTTCCGCTCACCGAACCGTCCGATCAAGGCGCCGCCAGCAGGGGCGAAGACCAACCGCATGAACGCGAAGATGCTGACAATCACCGCGGCGGCCGTGGCGCCAACATCGAACGTCGTAGCGAACTGCGGCAGAACCGGCGCCACTAAGCCAAAGCCCAGCGCGATCAGGAATGCCGCGACCAACATCACCTTGATATCGCGCGGAAGGGGAGCTTTCTCCGGCCTGATCCTTGGGGCTTTGACGGATCTGGGCGACTCGGTCATACGGTGCTGGTCCTTCTGGTGGGGTCTGTGGGGCTGCTGAGGTGTATGTGGTCGAAAACCGGGTATTTCCTGTGAAGTCCGACGCCTGAAACATATCCGTAACATCAGGGATATGCACCATTTACGTTGGGGAGGTTGTTGTAACGAGCCCGCAATGTAAAACCTGCGCAGGTGAAACACGGCGGCACAAAACTCTTAAGCAGGACGCAAACGGCGTCAGGACAGCGGTTGAACCGCAGATCTAGCAAGAGAGGAACGTGCACCATGGAACTTACCGCAGGTCACGTATGGGTCATGGTGGCGGCGGCGCTTGTGCTGTTCATGACACCTGGTCTGGCATTTTTCTACGGCGGCATGACACGCGCCAAGGCAGCCCTGAATATGATGATGATGAGCTTCATCTCCATCGGCATCGTGGGCGTCGTCTGGGTGCTGTGGGGCGCTTCGATGAGCTCCGGCGAAGGTTTCATGCAGATTGTGGGTAACCCGTTTGCTACCTTCGGCCTCGAAGGCATTGACACCCCGGATGGCTTGATCAAGGTAGGTTACGCCTCCACCTTCGCCATCATCACCGTCGCCCTCATCAGTGGTGCGATCGCTGACCGCGCCAAGTTCGGTGCCTGGAGCATCTTCGTCCCCGTCTGGGTCACCCTGGTTTACTGCCCGCTCGCCTACATGGTCTGGGGCGGCGGACTTTTTGGTCCGGAAGGCGCGATCGGCAAGGCCCTCGGCCCAGCCATCGACTTCGCAGGGGGCACCGTAGTACACATCAACGCAGGCGTTGCAGCCCTGGTTCTGGTCCTCATCATTGGTAACCGCCGCGGTTTCGGCAAGGACCCGAATCACCGCCCCCACAACATCCCGTTCGTGATGCTCGGTGCTGCAATCCTTTGGTTCGGCTGGTTCGGCTTCAATGGCGGTGCAGCAACTACCGCGGAACAGGGTGGCCTGATCTGGATCAACACCCTCGCAGCCCCCGCAGCCGCCATGATCGGCTGGCTCATTACCGAGCGCATTCGTGACGGTCACCCGACCTCACTTGGTGCAGCCTCCGGCGTGGTTGCCGGTTTGGTAGCCATCACCCCGGCTTGTGCAAACGTCAGCCCCGTTGGCGCCCTCGGCCTTGGCGTAGTTGCTGGTGTAGCTTCCGCTTTGGCAGTAGGACTCAAGTTCCGCTGGGGATTCGATGACTCGCTGGACGTTGTAGGTGTCCACCTGGTCTCCGGCATCATCGGTACCGTGGCACTGGGCTTCATCGCCCTCCCCACCGATGGCGTCGGTGGTGGCCTCTTCTACGGTGGCGGCATGGCCCAGATGTGGGCACAGCTCGCGGCAGCCGGTATCGCCATCGCTTTCTCGGCCATCATGACGGCCATCATCGCCTTCGCCATCCACAAGACCATGGGCTTCCGCGTCTCCACTGAGCAGGAGAACGTTGGCGTCGACCTCAGCCTCCACGCTGAGACTGCCTACGAGTTCGGCGTCAACGGCCACGGTGGCAGCTTCCAGCCGCTGCACGAGGCCATGACAGGAAAGTCAGATTCCGCAGCCAAGACCCCCGCAGAAGGCAAGGAGAGTGTCCAGGCATGAAGCTCATCACAGCGATCGTCCGTCCCGAAAAGCTTGAAGCAGTCCGGGAAGGCCTCGAAGCATACGGGGTCCAGGGCCTGACGGTCAGCGCGGCCAGTGGCTACGGCCGTCAGCGCGGCTACACCGAGGTGTATCGCGGAGCCGAGTACAACGTGGACTTGCTGCCCAAGATCCGCATTGAGGTCCTCGCCACGGACGAGCAGGCAGACGACATCCTGGATGTCCTCATCGCCAGCTCCAACACAGGCCGCGCCGGTGACGGCAAGGTGTGGACCGTGGACGTCTACGAAGCAGTACGGGTCAGGACCGGGGAGCGCGGCGCAGCCGCAATCTAGATCCTTCACTCAACATAAAGCGGGCCGGGTACCAGTCAAGGTACCCGGCCCGCTTGCGCGGTGGCGGTGTCTTTAGTTCACACCTTCTCTAGTCCTCGACGACGGTGGGCCAGTCCGCCGGCCCTTCGCTGCCGGCGTCGTACTCCTGAAGCGGGACGCCGCCGCCCTCCCAGGTGCGAAGAACCGGCTCGATGATCCGCCAGCAGTCTTCGGCTGTATCGCCCCTGACGGACAACAAAGGGTCGCCATTGAGGATGCCTTCCAGCACTTCTCCGTAAGGCAGCATTCCGGCTGCATTGAGCTGGGCCACCAAGCTAGCGCGGTCCAGTGTGAAGATGTCGCCTGGGCCGTTCACGTCTACGTCGAGTTGGAGCACGTCCGGACCGAAGCCGATCCGCAGCTGGTTGGGGGAATCTACGCCCGAAAATCCCTTGGGCAGGTGGGGGACAGGGCGGAAAGTGATCACGGCTTCCTTGCGCCGGCGTCCCATGGCCTTTCCTGAGCGGAGGATGAACGGCACGCCCTTCCAACGCCAGTTATCGATGTCCACCCGGACTTCTGCAAGGGTTTCAGTATTGCGGGCCGGGTCCACACCTTCCTCCGCCGCGTAATCCGGCACCGCTCGTTCTCCGAGGGTTCCTGCGGTGTAGCGGGCCCGGCGTGTGGAATCGGTGTACGGGGCTTTGATGCTGCTGGCCCGCAGGACCGTCGCCACGGCGTCCCGCAGGTCCCTTTCCTCGATGGTGGCCGGTGCGTCGATGGCCAGGAAAGCCATGATGTGAAGGAGGTGGCTCTGGATCATGTCGCGGAGCGCCCCGGCGGTGTCGTAGTACCGGGCACGGCCCTCGAGTGCCAGGTCCTCGTCAAAGATGACCTCTACTTTTTCAATGTGATCGCGGTTCCACACCGGTTCCAGGAACCTGTTGGCAAAACGAAGACCCAGGATATTCAACACCGTGGCTTTGCCCAGGAAATGGTCCACGCGATGGATGTGGTCCTCGGGCACCAGTGCGGCGAGCGTCTTGTTCAGCTCATGGGCAGATTCTGTTCCCGAACCGAATGGCTTCTCCATCACCAAGCGTGTTCCCGCGGGCAGCTGATCCTTGTGGAGAACCTCGCAGGCCTTCTGGCTGATGTGCGGCGGAAGGGCGAAGTAGATGGCAACCGGGCCTTCCAACCTGGCCAGCAGCTCCGCCAAAGGCCCGTCTGCCGTGACATCGAGCTGATGGTATTCGGTTCCTGCGGCTACAGCGGCGAGAGCAGCGCGGCCTTCTGCGTCGGCTGCATCCAACGCCGCAGCAAAGGCGCCATGGACCCGTTCCTGCCACTGTTCAGGGGACCAAGGGTCAGAACCCGCCCCCACCAGTCGAAGCCCGGGTGCCCGACCGGAAGCCAGGAGTCCGGCAAGTCCGGGCAGCAGCAGCCTGCCTGTCAGGTCCCCGGACGCGCCGAGGATGAGCAACGTTTTTACAGTTGTTTTGCTGGTCACTGTGCCAGCATGCCATCTTGCAGGTGCGACTTGGTACCCTAGATAGTCGAGTCCCGTACTTGAGACATATTTGCCGGGGCAAGAATCGTCAAGACTATGGCGTGCCGCATTGGCCGCCATTCGTAGACCATCGAAAGAAGTGCACGGCGCGTGTTCAATTCACTCTCTGACCGGTTGACAGCAACCTTCAAGAACCTTCGTGGCAAGGGCCGCCTCACCGAGGCTGATGTCGACGCCACCGTTCGCGAGATTCGCCGTGCCTTGTTGGATGCGGACGTTGCCGTATCCGTGGTCCGCGAGTTCACTGGCCGTATCCGCGAACGTGCCTTGGGCGCCGAAGTCTCGGGAGCACTGAACCCGAGCCAACAGATCGTGAAGATCGTCAACGAGGAACTCAAGGAGATCCTTGGTGGCGAAACCCGCCGCATCCGCCTGGCCAAGACCGGCCCCACCATCATCATGCTTGCCGGCCTCCAAGGTGCCGGTAAGACCACCCTCGCCGGCAAACTGTCCAAGTGGCTCAAGGCCCAGGGTCACAGCCCCATGCTGGTGGCCTGTGACCTTCAGCGTCCCAATGCAGTCACCCAGCTTCAGGTTGTTGGTCAGCGCGCGGGTGTCCCCGTGTTCGCTCCGCACCCTGGTGCTACGTCCGAGCTCGAGCACCCTGCCGGTGACCCGGTAGCCGTAGCCAAGGCCGGCGTCGAGGAAGCGCGCCAAAAGCTCCATGACGTTGTGATCGTTGACACCGCCGGCCGCCTCGGCGTCGACGCCGAGATGATGGATCAGGCCCGACGCATCCGTCAGGCGATCATCCCCAATGAAGTCCTTTTCGTCATCGACTCAATGATCGGCCAGGATGCCGTCAACACTGCGATGGCCTTCGATGAGGGCGTCAACTTCACGGGTATCGTGCTCTCCAAGCTCGACGGCGACGCCCGCGGTGGTGCCGCGCTTTCGGTGGCGTCCGTGACCGGTAAGCCGGTCATGTTCGCGTCCACCGGTGAAGGCCTGGACGACTTCGAACTGTTCCACCCTGACCGTATGGCCTCCCGCATCCTGGATATGGGTGACGTCCTCACCCTGATCGAACAGGCTGAGAAGGCGTGGGACAAGGACGAAGCTGCCCGGATGGCGAAGAAGTTCGCTGACCAGGAAGACTTCACCCTGGACGACTTCCTCGCCCAGATGCAGCAAATCCGCAACATGGGCTCCATGAAGAAGATGCTCATGATGATGCCCGGTGCGCAAAACATCCGGCAGCAACTGGAGAACTTCGACGAAAAAGAGATCGACCGCGTCGAGGCGATTGTCCGCTCCATGACTCCGCACGAGCGTGTGGCTCCGAAGATCATCAACGGTTCACGCCGCGCCCGTATCGCCAGGGGTTCCGGTGTGCACGTGTCCGAGGTCAATGGCCTGTTGGAGCGGTTCGCCCAGGCCCAAAAGATGATGAAGAAGCTCGCTCAAGGTGGTGGCATGCCGGGTATGCCCGGGATGCCTGGCCTTGGAGGCCCCGGCGGCGGACGCAAGGGAGGCAAGAACGCCCCGAAGAAGAAGGCTCGCTCGGGAAACCCTGCCAAGGCAGCCCAGGAGCTGCGGGATGCCGAAGCCAAGCGGGCAAACGCAGCCTCGGCAGCCCCCACGGGCGCAGCTTTCGGCCAGGGCGCAGCAGACTTTGACCCGTCATCGCTCAACCTCCCCAAGGGCTTCGACAAGTTCCTGGGCAAATAGTCCGTGGCTGACATCCCGACCGCGTCGCAGTTGGGATGTCAGAGCCGTGGAATAGGCTGAACCAATGCATAAGCAGCGCGTAGTCTTCGTCCACGGCCTGGGAAGTTTCGGTGCTGCGGCATGGCCGAAGCAGCATGGCATGGCCCTTGCTTATGATGCACTCTTCCTTCGGCGGCACGGCTTTGACGCTATGGCCGAACCGATGGAATCCAACGTGGCGGCAGACGTCGCAATATTGATCAATGCGCTGGTCGATTCCCGCGGCGGTCACATCGTTGCCCATGAACAAGGTGCAATTTCCGCCATGCTGGCAGCCGTCGAGCGCCCTGATCTGGTGCACTCGCTTTGTTTGGTAGAGCCTTCTTGCTTGTCCCTGACTGCTGAGCTTCCGGCGACTGCCTCCTACCGGGCCCTGATGGAACCGCTGTTCGATGTGCGAAACCAGCTAAACGACGCCGACTACCAGCGTGAGTTTTACCGGCGTGCTTTCTCTGCCGAGACCGGCGGACTGGACACCCTGGAGGCGCGGCGGTCAGCCCGCAGGCTCCGGCTTCAAGCACCTCCATGGGAGGCCCCGCTTCACATTGTGCCGGGCGTTCCCACACTGGTTCTCACCGGCGGTTGGGAGCCCTTGTATGAGGAAATCGCTGGCTATCTCCAGGAGACCGGCGCCCTCCGCCGCGTGGCAGCGGGGGGACACCGGCCCCAGGATTCTGTTGATGGTGATCAGGCAATCCGCTCGTTCATCGCGGACGTCGGACGAGCCATGTCAGCTCAGGCTTCCTGAACTGCTTCCACTTCCACCCTGATTCGCCGGGACCTGAAGTTCGGGCAGGTAGACCTTTCCACCTGAGGCAAGGAACTCCTCGCTCTTTTCCCGCATCCCGCTGTACATCCCGGCGATTGCGGCCTGCGATTCTGCCGAACCGTACTCGTCACGGATGTCCTGGCTGATGCGCATCGAACAGAACTTAGGGCCGCACATGGAGCAGAAATGGGCGGTCTTCGCGGGTTCGGCGGGCAGGGTCTCGTCGTGGAAGGCTTCTGCGGTGACCGGGTCAAGGGACAAAGCGAATTGATCCCTCCAGCGGAACTCGAACCGTGCCTTGGAAAGCGCATCATCACGCTCATGAGCCCCCGGATGTCCTTTGGCGAGGTCAGCTGCGTGAGCTGCGATCTTATAGGTGATGACACCAGTCTTGACGTCGTCCTTGTTGGGAAGCCCCAGATGCTCCTTGGGGGTCACGTAGCAGAGCATCGCGGTGCCGTAACGGGCAATTTCCGTGGCGCCGATTGCTGAAGTGATGTGGTCATAGCCGGGGGCGATATCGGTAACCAGCGGACCCAGCGTGTAGAACGGCGCGCCCTTGCACAGTTCCTGCTGGCGCTCGACATTTTCGCGCACCAGGTGGAAGGGAATGTGGCCTGGGCCCTCCACCATGACCTGGACATCGAACTTCCACGCCCGCTGCGTCAGCTCCGCGAGTGTATCCAGCTCCGCGAACTGCGCGGCGTCGTTCGCGTCGGCGATGGAACCGGGGCGAAGCCCGTCACCCAGGGAGAACGCGACATCGTATTTGGCGAAGATTTCGCACAACTCGTCAAAGTGCGTGTAGAGGAAGTTCTCCTGGTGGTGTGCCAGGCACCATCCGGCCATAATCGAACCGCCCCGGGAAACGATGCCCGTGACGCGGTTGGCAGTCAAGGGCACGTACCTCAGCAGAACGCCAGCGTGGATGGTCATATAGTCCACACCCTGCTCGCATTGCTCCATCACGGTATCGCGGAAGATCTCCCACGTCAGCTGGTTGGCCTCCCCATTCACCTTTTCCAGTGCCTGGTAAATGGGCACTGTTCCGATCGGAACGGGCGAGTTGCGGATGATCCACTCGCGCGTGGTGTGGATGTCATCGCCCGTAGAGAGGTCCATTACCGTGTCAGCGCCCCACTGAGCTGCCCACTGCAGTTTGTCCACTTCCTCTGCAATGGAGCTTGTGACTGCCGAGTTGCCAATGTTGGCGTTGATCTTGACCAAGAATGCCTTGCCAATGATCATTGGCTCGGATTCGGGATGGTTGATGTTGTTCGGAATAATTGCCCTCCCCGCGGCGACCTCGCTGCGGACCAGCTCAACGTCACAGTTCTCCCGCAAAGCGACGAACTGCATTTCCGGAGTCACGACGCCGTGTTTTGCGTAGTGCATCTGCGTGACGGTCCTACCCGCGACGGCGCGGCGCGGCACCGGTTGCGCGCCCTTCCACTCCGCTGACGCTGCTCCACGCCGAACGGCGGACTTGCCGTCGTCGAGCAGGTTCCGTTCCCGCCCGGAATACGCCTCTGTGTCTCCGCGTGCTTCGATCCATGGTGCACGGAAAGGCTCCAGCCCCATCACGGGATCGCTTCCGGGGCCCGCTGTTCGGTAAACCTGCAGAGGTTGGTTGGCCTGCCCATTGGGGGAGGGCTCCAAGGCGATCTCCGTCACGGGGACCCTTATGCCGTTCTTTGGATCCTCCAACCAAGCCAACGAATGGGACTTCAGCGATTGCGTTACGGTTTCCGCCGCATTTTGGCCCGCGTTGATCTGGTTTTTGCCCGTGACGGCCTGGTTTTGGGCAGGGCTGTGCTGTGTTTCGGTGGTGCTCAAGGGAATACTCACTTCCTTCGCCGGCATTACCCGGACAGGTTCAACGGTCGCAGACTGCGTCAGTCCGATCTCAGCCCCTGCAGGGGCCCCCGTGTGGTCGTAGACGAAGCTACCACAGCTCCCCACGGGCTCCCAGTCACATGCAGGCAGCAAGCTCCAATGCATAGCCCCGGCTACGCTTTTGCCATGGCCAACATCATCGAATTCAGCGGACCTGTGCTCTTGTCGGCAGACGAAGAGCGCCACGGGCTTTGGTCCGTGGACGGCAAACTGACGTTTGAGCGTCCTGTCGCGGCGCCGGACAGGGTGTTGGCTGGCTGGGTCTTGCCGGGTTTCGTTGACGCTCATTGCCACATCGGACTCGGCGTTGGAGGAGCGGTAGACGAGCAGGCCACGCGTGCCCAGGCCCAAGCAGACCTTGACGCCGGGTCGCTGCTGATCCGCGATTGCGGTTCGCCCGCCGACACCCGCTGGGTGCAGCAGCGAACCGACCTGCCCCGACTGATCAGGTCGGGTCGGCATATCGCCCGGAGCAGGCGATATCTCCGCGGTTTGGGTCATGAAATCGAGCCCGCGGAACTCGTGGAAACGGTCCGAAAGGAAGCCCGGGACGGCGACGGCTGGGTAAAACTTGTGGGCGACTGGATCGATCGCGGCGTTGGAGACCTCGCTGCCTCGTTCCCCGCAAAGACCGTCAAGGAAGCCATTTCCGCGGCCCACGATGAAGGTGCCCGGGTGACCGCGCACTGTTTCGGCGAGGACACCATCGATGACCTGCTCGACGCCAATATCGACTGCATAGAGCACGCCACCGGACTCCTTCCGCGCCACCTGCCGCGTTTGGTGGAACAGTCAGTTCCTATCGTCCCCACCTTGGTCAACATCGCTACCTTCCCGGACATCGCAGCGCAGGCAGGGCCGAAGTTTCCGGAGTACGCGGCCCACATGATCCGTCTCTGGGAGCGTCGTCGGGAGCGGGTGCTGGAGGCCTTCGAAGCGGGGGTTTCCGTCCATGCTGGTACTGACGCCGGCAGCGTGATCAAACACGGCAGGATTGCGGACGAAATGATGGAACTGCACGACGCCGGCCTTCCGCCGGTGGCGGTCCTGCAGGCCGCCGCCTGGGGCGCCCGTGAGTGGCTGGGAGTCGAGGGCATCAGCGAAGGCGCAAGCACCGACGTCGTGCTGTGCAGTGACGATCCGCGTCGTCATTTGGGTACCATCGCGGCCCTCAAGCACGTCGTGCTCAGGGGTAATGTCGTTCGTTAGGAATAAATTGAAGCTTCAAGTAATTTAGATAGGTAAGAAGGTGCCGATGCGCGGCCACCTCAGAACCGGGAGCTTCACATGACCTCATCATTCAGCCAGGATCTTCTGCCTGCCAAACTCACCATGGGCACTGTCATGCTCAAGGTGGGCGACATGAAGGTCATGAGCGACTACTATCAGCGAGCACTTGGCTTGGAAGTCGTGGCGGAGCAGGATGGCGGGCTCTACCTGGGGCGCGTGGGAAAGCCCGTGGTTCACCTTGCCCGCGCTTCCGGGCTGCAGATTCCCGGGCGGGGAGAGGCTGGTCTGTTCCACACGGCAATCCTGTTCCAGGATCAACCGTCGCTGGCCGCGACTATAGCTACGGCCGCGGAGTACGAGCCTCGTGCTTTCGCAGGCAGCGCCGACCACCTCGTGAGTGAAGCGTTCTACTTCACTGATCCCGAAGGCAACGGAATTGAGCTGTACTACGACAAGCCGCGTGAGCTCTGGCAGTGGGACGGCAAGAACGTTGTGATGGACAATGTGGCTTTGCCTCCGCAGCGATTCCTCCAGCAGCACCTGAGTGAGGCTGCCGTGACGGGGCAACGCGAGGCTGCTGCCGGGATCGGACACGTGCACCTGCAAGTGGGCGACGTTGATACTGCGCAAAAGTTTTACGTGGAGACCCTCGGCTTCGAGCGCACCGCAGGCTGGCATGGCCAGGCACTGTTCGTATCCGCTGGCGGCTACCACCATCACATGGCCATGAACGTCTGGAACAGCCGTGGGGCCGGCCCCCGAAAGGACACGCTCGGCCTAGGAGAGGTTCTGATCGAAGTCCCCGGCAGTGACGACGTCGCAGCGCTGGCCGATCGCCTGAAGGTTGCAGGAGTGCAGAATCATCACACCGGAGCTGAGCTTCAGTTTGAAGACCCGTGGCGGAACAAGCTGCGGGTTGCCGTCCGCTAGCAGGTTGCCGCTTCTCCTGCACTAGGCTGGGCGTTGACGGCACGGAGCCATTCGGATTCGTGCCGCCGCCCCGTCAGCACGAAGGAATGAGAGTACTTTCCATGGGCTTTGCCGAAATTTTTGTAGCCACCCACGATGAAGCACTCAAGCGGGCAGCTGCCCTTGAAAAGGGGGCGGAGGTAACCGGCCCCGCCGTGAGGATTGACGGCATTACCGACTTCGAGGTGGAACAGTTGGGCGACCTCGCGGGACAAGCTGTCCACGCCGCCGGAGCTGACTACGAGCTTGCTTTGGTTGATGTCACCAGCGATGCCCTCCTGGGCGTCCCTGAAGCCATGGTGCGGGCACTGGCCGAACTGCTCACCTATGAAAGCGAAGGTGACGCGAACGTCCTCGATGACGTTGCTGCCGCCTGGGCCGCGCAGGACGATATGCCGTTCGATGCAGCCCAGTCGCGGCAGTATGTCCAGCAGTTGGCCGCCCTCGCCACGGACGTTGAGAAGGCGGAACGTTCCGGACTCTTCGTCTGGTCTGAATGAGGCATTGACCCAGAGAATCGCTGCACGTTTTAACCGGGGGAGTGGGCAAGAACACACCGCTCGACGTGGGCAAAGTCGTATTTGCTCCGGGCATCTGGCACAATAGACAGGTACTCGATCGGTGCGGCCCCTCTCTCCGTGCTCGTATCTTGTCCTTCGAACCGTCAAGTATGGCCCGCCCCACGGGTGCAAAACGTCGGGTTCACCTCGTTTCAGAAACAGGAGTGACCACAAAAGTGGCCGTAAAGATTCGCCTTAAGCGCTTCGGTAAGATGCGCGCACCGTACTACCGCATCGTCGTCATGGATGCCCGCGCCAAGCGCGATGGCCGTGCCATTGAAGAAATCGGCAAGTACCACCCCACCGAAGAGCCGTCGTACATCGAGGTCGCTTCCGAGCGCGCCCAGTACTGGCTTTCCGTTGGCGCCCAGCCCACCGAGCAGGTTGCCGCGATCCTCAAGATCACCGGTGACTGGCAGAAGTTCAAGGGCCTGCCGGGCCAGGAAGGCACCCTGAAGACCAAAGCTCCGAAGGAAGCCTTCGTAGCCCCGGAGAAGGGTTCCGTCATCATTCCGGAAGCCATCACCAAGAAGGCCAAGAAGGACGAAGCCGAAGCTCCGGCCGAGGCTGAAGCAGAGACCACCGAGGCTGAGTAAGTTGCTGGCAGAAGCGCTCGAGCACTTGGTCCGTGGGATCGTTGACAGCCCTGAGGATGTCAAGGTCAGTGCCAAGAACAACCGCCGCGGGGAATCCCTCGAGGTGCGCGTTCACCAGGAGGACCTCGGACGGGTGATCGGCCGTCAGGGACGCACCGCACGCGCATTGCGCACTGTGGTTGCAGCTTTGGCTGGTGGCGAGCAGGTCAGGGTCGACGTCGTCGACACCGACCGTCGCCGGTAACGCGCTCAGCACTACTTGTCTTAGATCCGGCCCCTTCACCGAATATGGTGGAGGGGCCGGATTGCTTTATCCACATTTCCTGTCCGTTGCCGCCCGGTGGCACGGGCACTACAAGAATTCAGAGGAACCCATGCAGCTCCAGGTGGCCCGGATCGGCAAACCCCATGGCATCCGCGGCGAGGTTACGGTGCAGGTACTCACCGATGCCCCCTCCGAGCGTTTCGTCGCCGGAACCGAGTTCGTGGTGGAGCCCGCCTCCGCAGGTCCTTTAACCATCCGCAGTGCCAGGTGGAACAAGGACATCCTCCTGCTTGGCTTCGAAGAAATCGCCGACCGCAATGCCGCCGAGGTCATCCGCGGAGCGAAGCTCTTCATCGAAACCGAGGAACTCGACGACGAAGATGATGATGAGGGCTGGTACGAGCACGAGCTCGTTGGCCTGGAGGCCCGGGTAGGTTCGCAAGTGGTGGGCAAGGTTGCCGCCCTCACCACGCTGCCCGTTCAGGATCTGTTGACGGTCAAGGCCGACAACGGCAAGGAAATCCTGGTTCCCTTCGTCGAGGAAATTGTGCCGGAGGTCAACGTCGAGGGTGGGTACATCCTTATCACCCCGCCCACGGGGCTCTTTGAGATCAACGACGAGAACCCCAAGGAGCCCAAGGACGACGCCGGGGATGATGCTGAATGAGGATCGACGTCGTCAGCATTTTTCCTGAGTACCTCGCACCGCTGGAGCTCTCACTCATAGGCAAGGCCCGCCAGGACGGCTTGTTGGAGCTCAACGTCCTCGATCTACGCACGTTCACCACGGACAAGCATCGGACTGTAGATGACACGCCGTATGGTGGCGGCGCTGGAATGGTCATGAAGCCGGAGCCATGGGCGCAGGCCCTCGAATCGGTTGCCACCGCCCGCGAAGGCTCCAAGCCGGTGCTGATTGTTCCTTCGCCGGCAGGGGAGAAGTTCAATCAATCCTTGGCCTATGAGCTGGCTGAAGAAGAACAGTTGGTCTTCGCCTGCGGGCGCTACGAAGGCATCGACGAGCGCGTCATCGATTGGGCGCAGGAACACTTCACAGTCCGGCCCGTAAGTCTCGGTGATTACGTCCTCAATGGCGGAGAAGTGGCCGTGTTGGCCATGGTCGAGGCCATTGGCCGCCTCCTTCCCGGCGTAGTTGGCAACCCGGAGTCCTTGGTTGAGGAGTCCCACTCCGATGGCCTTCTGGAGTATCCCGTGTACACCAAGCCGTCGGCGTGGCGGGAACACGACGTCCCTCCGATCCTCCTCAGCGGTAACCACGGCAAGATTGCACAGTGGCGGCGTCACCAGCAGTTCCGCCGGACGGCTGAGCGCAGGCCTGATCTTATGGAGGGGTTCGACGCAGGTGTGTTGAGTCGCGCGGACCGTATGGCCCTCGCGGACCTTGGGTACGACGTCGTTGATGGCCGCCTCCGTGCCAGGCCGGTCGGCGACGCCGAAAACTAAGTCCACTTTTCGCCGTCGATCGTTGCGCGAGTCATGGCAGTTGGCCGGATGATGGCGACTATGGCAGAATTAACCCTTGTGTCTGCTGGGCTGACACCTGCCACAGGGGGAGTTCAGCCAACAGTCGGACAACCCGGCGACGCCAATCAGTGGCGGAGCTGGACACTAAGAAACTTCGGCGGAGATTTCCGGTTGCTTTCATGCCCGGGCTTGTCTGCCGTAACCCAAAGTGAATGACCTGTGGCGTTCACCAGGAGTGGATTAATGCATATCCTCGATAGCGTAGATGCAGCCTCGCTGCGTAACGATGTTCCGGAGTTCCGCGCGGGCGACACCCTCAAGGTTCACGTCAACATCATCGAAGGCAAGAACTCCCGTGTCCAGGTATTCCAGGGCTTCGTCCTGGGTCGCCAGGGTGACGGCGTTCGCGAAACCTTCACTGTGCGCAAGGTTTCCTTCGGTGTCGGCGTAGAGCGTACCTTCCCGGTACACTCCCCGATCATCGACAAGATCGAGGTCGTCACCAAGGGTGACGTCCGCCGCGCGAAGCTTTACTACATGCGCGCACTGCGCGGTAAGGCTGCGAAGATCAAGGAAAAGCGCGACTTCGCCAAGTAAGTCCTGCGACTTACGCAACGGGTCCAGGATTCGTGCCCGGTAGTTCCGGAGCAATCCGCAACGCAACAGGGATACGAGTCATGGACACAACAGAACGCCAGCCCCGTAAACAGGGCTGGCGTTTTGTTTTGCTCGCACTGGTGCTGGCCGTCGCGATCAGCGGCTTGGTCCGGTCCTTGTGGCTGGATGTCTACTACATTCCGTCCGAGTCCATGGAGCCCCTCCTCGTTGAAGGGGACAGGATCCTGGTTTCGCGGACGGCCTTCAGCGCCGAGCCGATCCGCCGCGGGGACGTTGTGGTCTTCGACGGCCGCGGTTCCTTCGCACCCTTGTCCAGCGGTCAGAGCCCATTCGTTGACGCGGTGTCGGCTGCAAGCCAATGGTTCGGGCTGACCGGCAGTGACACGACATACGTCAAGCGGGTCATTGGGGTCGGGGGCGACCACGTCCAGTGCTGTGAAGCAGCAGGGCATCTCACGGTCAATGGTCAGATTCTTGAGGAACCATATTTGTACTCGGGGGATGAGCCCAGCACGCAGAAATTCGACGTCGTAGTTCCTGATGGCCGACTATGGCTCATGGGTGACCACCGTTCGCGTTCTGCTGACTCCCGTGGACTACTGGGAGCGCCGGGTGGCGGCATGGTCCCGGTCGAACGTGTTATCGGGCGACCGGTCCGAATTGTTTGGCCACTTGATAGATTTGCAGAGATGCCTCGCTCAGCGCAGGCCGAAACATCATCGAAGAACGGACAGTAAATGCCGGACAAAGCTCCTGAGAATCCCGAGCGGTACGACGACGACGCCCGGCTCTCGGACGGAACGGCAAATGCCGCCGCCGGTGTGGCTGAGCCGCGCCAGGTCGACGGCGTCACATCCGGCTCGCGCCATGCCGCGGACGAGCCCCGTTCCCGTGATTCTGAAGGCGGCTCCCACGCTGCAGAGAAGCCGCGCAAAAATCCGGTGCTCGTGTGGGTCAAGGAGATCGTCACAGTGGTGGCGATTGCGCTGGTGTTGTCCTTCCTTCTCAAAACTTTCCTGTTCAGGGCGTTCTACATTCCTTCCGAGTCCATGGAAAGCACCTTGGACGTCAACGATCGCATCTTCATCAATCTCTTGGTTCCCGGGCCATTCGATCTTGAGCGCGGGGATGTTGTGGTCTTCAAGGATGCACAGGCTTGGTTGCCGCCCGTGGCCAAGAAGCCGGCCGGACCCATGGACTGGGTGGGAGACGGTCTGGAGTTCGTAGGTTTGGCTCCTGATGACAATGAGCAACACCTTGTTAAGCGCATCATCGGACTCCCGGGTGACAGAGTTTCCTGCTGCGATGCAGGGGGCCGTCTTTCGATCAACGGTGTGCCTGTCAACGAGACCTACATCAACCCTGCAGAAGTGCCTGCGCCGACGCCATTCGACATCATTGTTCCGGAAGGAAAGGTGTGGGTGATGGGCGATAACCGAAACCACTCCGAGGACTCCCGGGCGCACCAGGAAGTCAATGGTGGTTTCATTAACATTGAGGATGTTGAAGGCAAGGCCACCGTCATCGCCTGGCCGATCAACCGCTGGACCATCCTCGATAACTATCAGGACGTTTTCCGTGACGTCCCTGAAGGCACCTCGTCAAAGTAAGGCATCCAGGTAAAGTAATGGCAACAACGGCTACCGGATCCAAGGGCAAGACGAAGGTCAAGACCGCGTCCAAGACAAAGGCGAAATCAACCACCAAAGCCAGGAACCCGGTGGGTTTCCCTACCCTTGACGTGGAACGATCCTTCTTGTCCTCCGGGGTGCGCTTGTTGGCCGGCGTGGATGAGGTTGGGCGGGGAGCATTGGCAGGTCCCGTGAGTGTGGGAATTGCCGTGGTCAACCTCGAGAACCACGGCTTGTTGGCAGACGTCCGGGACAGCAAACTGCTCAAGCCTGAGGATCGCGACAGGCTGGAACCACTGGTTCGGGAGTGGGCCGTGGCCTCCGCCGTCGGGCACGCATCGTCCCGGGAGATTGACCAGATCGGCATCATCGCGGCGCTCCGGTTGGCCGGAACCCGCGCCTGGTTCGAGATCCTGGCTGGTGGCGTTACGCCTGATGCGGTGCTGCTTGATGGCAGCCACAACTGGTTGTCGCCCGAGGTTCAGACCTCTCTTTTCGACACAATCGACTCGGGACCGTGGTGCGAAGCGCCTGTCCATACCAAGGTCAAGGCCGATATGAGTTGCCTCAGTGTTGCCGCCGCCAGTGTTCTGGCCAAAGTTGCCCGGGACCGCATCATGGTGGATCTGCATTCGGAAATTCCTGCCTACGGTTGGAACGAGAACAAGGGCTACGCCACCTCTGCCCACCGGGACGTGATCCGGCTGCAGGGCCCAAGCGCGCACCACCGGACAAGCTGGAACCTTACTGGGCCCGAACCCCTCTGACGTCACCCGGGGGCGGCGCTGCCGGCTTCCATGGCGCAGGCCGCCCGGCTGATAGTGCAAGATGGAACTATGAGCGCCGAGGACCTTGAGAACTATGAAACCGACATGGAGCTTCAGCTCTACCGCGAGTACCGGGATGTTGTCGGTCTGTTCAGTTATGTAGTGGAAACCGAGCGGCGGTTTTACTTGGCTAACCACGTGGACCTGCAGGCGCGCAGCGCGGACGGTGAAGTCTATTTTGACCTGACCCTGCAGGATGCCTGGGTTTGGGACGTTTACCGCTCGGCCCGCTTCGTGAAGAACGTCCGGGTGATCACGTTCAAGGACGTCAACGTAGAGGAACTGCCTCGAAATGAGGAGCTGGCCCTGCCGAAGGATGGCGGACTTGGGGATTTGGGAGATCTCGGTAACTAGCGCCTGCTTCTGCCGGGAGTAGTCCTCCACAGCATCCCTTTGGCCACGTTTACCCACATAGCTTCGTAAGCCACTGCCGCTGCTCTCCGCCAGCCTGAAAGCTGGTGAGCGGAGGTGGTGGTCATGAGAGCAAAAGACCTGCTTGGTCGAAACGGCGAAGCACTGGCGGCCGATTTTCTGGAAAACCAGGGAATGCGGATCGTCGATCGCAATTGGCGGTGCCCGGACGGCGAGATCGACATCGTGGCAATCGAGGGTGACACCCTGGTTGTTGCCGAAGTGAAGACCCGGAAGAGCCTGGATTACGGACATCCTTTTGAGGCGGTGGACGCGGCCAAGCTGGCCCGTCTCCACCGGCTCTCCTCGGCATGGTGCCGGGAGCACGACCTCCATGCCCCGCGGAGGCGCATTGATGTCGTCTCCGTGATTGATAGCGGCATCGGTGAGCCGCAGCTGGAGCATCTGCGGGGTGTCGGCTGATGGGGGTCGGACGCAGCTACTGCGTTGCCCTGGTAGGGCTCAACGGCTACATCGTGGAGGTCGAGGCTGACATCGGCCAAACTCTTCCGAACTTCGTGATCCTGGGGCTCCCTGATGCTTCCTTGAATGAGGCGAAGGAACGCATTCGATCTGCGGCGCAAAATTCCGGGATTCCCCTAAGCAGGCGGAAGATCACAGCCAACCTGATTCCGGCATCCCTGCCCAAGCGGGGCTCGGGATTTGATCTCGCCATCACCATGGCTGTGCTGCGCGCCGCCAACGACATCCGTGAAATTGGCGGAACGGTCTTCATCGCGGAGCTCGGCTTGGACGGCAGGTTGAGGCCCGTACGGGGCATACTTCCTGCCGTGATGGCTGCTGTTCAAGCTGGCTATCCGGATATTGTGGTGGCCCACGCCAACGCCGTGGAGGCCGCCTTGGTTCCCGGGGCAAAGGTTCGCGGTTATAAAACACTGGCTCGGCTTGCCTTCGACTTTGGCGCCGATCCCAGAGACCTCGCCCTCGATTACAATCCCTTGGACGCTGATGTTCCGGACGAAGACGACGATGTTGCACCCACGGTGCCGGACCTTTGCGATGTGTCGGGGCAGGGCGAGGCGCGACGTGCCCTGGAGGTAGCTGCCGCCGGGGGTCACCACATGTTGCTGACCGGGCCCCCTGGGGCGGGCAAGACCATGCTGGCTGAACGCTTGCCGGGGTTGCTCCCGGATTTAGCCGATACAGCGGCAATGGAAGTTACGGCCATTCGATCGTTGGCCGCTGTCCAGTCGTCTACGGTGCGGCTCGTCCGCAGGCCGCCTTTTGAAAATCCCCACCACAGTGCCACCGCCGCGGCCATCATCGGTGGAGGCTCGGGGCTTCCCCGGCCCGGTGCGGCCTCGCGTGCACATCGGGGCGTGTTGTTCCTGGACGAGGCTCCGGAGTATGAGCGCCGGGTGCTGGATGCCCTCCGTCAACCGTTGGAGAGCGGAGAGCTGGTCATACACCGCTCAGCGGGAACTGCGGCATACCCGGCACGGTTTCAGCTCATCCTTGCCGCAAATCCCTGCCCATGCGGAAAAGCCTCCGGCAAAGGCATGGACTGCACGTGCACGGCCATGATGCGGCGGAGGTATTTTGGACGAATCTCAGGGCCGCTGTTGGACCGCGTGGATATTCAATTGCAGGTTGAGCGGGTGTCCTTGGCCGATTTCGGCCATGCGGGTGAAGAGGAAGATACCCACATCGTCGCGGAACGTGTACTGGCGGCCAGGGAACGCCAACTTGAGCGTCTGCTCGGCATGGGGCTTGAAACGAATTCCCAAGTGCCGGGGCGAACCTTGCGGGGGGAATTGCGGCTGCCTCCCGGGACCACCCGGATTCTGGACACTGCGCTGGAACGGGGCACCCTCACTGCCCGCGGCTACGACCGCGTCCTCCGGCTGGCATGGACGCTGGCAGATCTCGCGCACAGCGATGCGCCGGACATGGATCACATAGGCCAAGCGCTGGGCCTGCGCCAAGCTGCAGCTGCAACATGAGAAGCACCGACACGAAGGGATTCACAGCAGTGGCCGAATTGGGGAAGCAAGACAAAGAACGCATAGCCAGGGCAGCATTGGCCCGGCTCATGGAACCTCAGGACTCCGTAGGCCTCGCATTGGTGAGGGCTGTAGGCGCCGTGGAGGCTTTGGGTGTTGCAAGCGGCGAGCTCAGAACGGGTCCAACCCTGGAACAGGAGATCTCTTCTTTGCTTGTTGACGGAGGAGGAGCATCGTCGTGGCCAGGGCTTCCGGCCAGCCTTCGGCGATGGGCGCCGCGTGTTGCCGACCTTGCGCCCGACCGCGACTTGGAGACCATGCGTCGATTGGGTGGGAGATTGATCATCCCCGGTGATGACTTGTGGCCCGAGCAGTTGGAAGACCTGGGACTCCAGGAGCCGCTTTGTTTATGGTGGCGGGGACAGGAGCAGCAGTTGCCCTCTGCCCGCCAAACCATCGCACTCGTGGGTTCCAGGGACAGCACCAACTATGGAGCATCCGTCACAGGTGATCTCGCTTACGGCTTGGCGCAGCGCGGTTATACCGTGGTATCCGGTGGAGCCTATGGCATCGACGCTCATGCACATCGCGGAGCCTTGAGCGGCGGAGTCGCCAGCGTGCCCACCATCGCCGTCATGGCAGGAGGCGTAGACCGTTTCTACCCATCGGGTAACGAGGACCTTCTTCGCGCAGTGTCCGTTCAAGGCGCTGTCATCTCTGAGGTACCACCTGGATCCGCTCCCACCCGTTACAGGTTCCTTCAACGGAACCGGATCATTGCCGCCTTGGCATCTGTGACGGTGGTGGTGGAGGCACGCTGGAGATCGGGTGCCCTCAACACAGCCCACCACGCTGAAACCATTGGAAGGGTTGTTGCTGCTGTCCCGGGTTCCATCCACAGTGCCAACTCGGCGGGCTGTCACCGCCTACTACGGGATGGGGGAGCGGTCTGTGTTACGGACGTTGGCGAAATTGCCGAGCTTGCCGGTGCCATGGGAGAAGCCACAAGCGAGGAAAAGGACTCCGGGGCAGCGGTGCACGATGGCCTGTCCTTGGAGGATCTCATTCTTCTGGACGCACTGCCTCTCCGGTCCACCAGCTCGGTGGAGAAGCTGACTGTGGTGGCAGGACTGAGCGCGGATTCCGTGCGGGCTGGCCTGGGCCGGCTGGGGTTGCTGGGTTTGGCCGGCTCGGAGCGGGGAGGGTGGAAACGGGTCAAGAATGCTTAGTCCGTTGGGCAAGCATGTTGATACACCTTCTTTGTACTGGCAACTGGCACAGTGGGAAGGGTGGACGGACAATCACTACCAGCACCCCTTAAAGATGCAGTCGATGGCTTTCGGCGGTATTTGGAGGGGGAACGTGCCAGGTCTGCGCACACAGTCCGTGCCTACCTTGCCGATGTCGAGAGTCTCCTTGGCTTCGCCGTGCAGGAAGGAGTCAAGGAACTTGGGGAATTGGAGTTAGGCTCCCTGAGGCGCTGGCTGGGCGCCCAGAGTGAGGCCGGCATGGCCCGTGCCACGCTGGCGCGTCGGGCCGCAACCGCCAGATCGTTCACGGGCTGGGCACTCAGGGAAGAACTTATCCAGACGGACCCTGCGGTCCGTCTGCAGGCGCCCAAGCGGGACAAGTCCCTGCCCGGAGTCCTCCAGCAACAGCAGGTCTCCCGGATGGTGGACGACCTGAACACTGCAGCCGCCGACGGGGGCGCCATGGCTTTGCGGAACAGGGCCATGGTGGAACTCTTGTATGCGACCGGAATTCGCGTTGGGGAACTAGCGGGGCTCGATATAGATGACCTTGATCCCGATCGTCGTACCCTTCGCGTGCTGGGTAAGGGCAATAAGGAGCGCACTGTTCCGTTCGGCGTACCGGCGGCTGTGGCTGTGGACGATTGGCTCAGGCGGGGCCGACCGGCAGTGGTAACGGCAATGAGCGGTCCTGCCTTGTTCCTGGGCGTGCGTGGCAACCGCGTTGATCCCCGTCAAATCCGGTCGGTGGTCAGCGAACTGCTGCAGGCGCTGGGGGACACCTCCGCCACAGGGCCGCACGCACTCAGGCACAGCGCGGCCACCCATCTGCTCGATGGGGGAGCAGACTTGAGGGCAGTTCAGGAAATCCTGGGCCACAGCAGCCTGGCAACCACACAGATCTATACACACGTGTCCGTGGACCGGCTCCGGAAAAGCTATCAACAAGCACACCCCAGGGCCTGAGTATGACCCATCAAGGCTGCCACTGGCGGAAACGGGCAGCGTACGGCAAAATGAAAGCACCACGGGGGAACCTTCAATTCACAGTTGAGGGTTATATCTGTGCCAATATCGTCTGTAGTACCAAAACTTAATAGCCTGTCAGGGCACGCTTGAGTTTCATGGCATCCGGCAGCAACAGCAAAACATCCAGGCAGAGGTCGTTGGGGAAGACGTACCTACAGCTATGGAGGATGGAATGTCTGTTGCAACAACCCGCGGTGTCTTGTTCGTGCACTCGGCCCCAACGGCGCTTTGCCCGCATGTTGAATGGGCCATCGGATCGGTCGTGGATAAGCGAACCGATCTTGAGTGGACCCCTCAACCGGCCGCGCCAGGAATGTTCCGGGCAGAGTTGTCGTGGACCGGGACGCCCGGTACCGGTGCGCAATTGGCATCAGCCCTGAGGGGTTGGGCTCACTTGCGCTACGAGGTGACCGAAGAACCCAGCCAGGGGGTAGATGGAGCGCGTTGGTCGCACACTCCCGAGCTGGGCATTTTCCATGCCGTCACTGACGTGCACGGCAATATCATGGTCACGGAGGACCGCATCCGCTACGCCTATGAGTCCGGTGCAGGGGATCCCTCGGCCGTTTATCACGAGCTCTCATTGGCGCTCGGTGAAGCGTGGGATGAGGAACTCGAGCCGTTCCGCCATGCAGCTGAAGGAGCTCCCGTGCGCTGGTTGCACCAAGTCGGTTAAGTTGCAGCAAGTCGGTTGAACAGCAATCGATTTACAGCACTGACTCAAAAGCGTCTCCCATAGCAATGAGAAGGGCCCCACCTGTTGGTGGGGCCCTTCTCATGTCTCATTGGGACAGCTTAGAAAAACGGGACTTAGACGTTCCGGACTGCGATGACGGCGTTGTGGCCACCGAAGCCGAAGGAATTGCTCAGTGCCACGATGTCGCCGCTGGGCAAGTCACGGACGGACGTCACAACGTCCAGGGGAATCTCGGGATCTTGGTTTTCGAGGTTGATGGTGACCGGTGCTTTGCGCTCGTAGACGGCCAGTACGGTCAGTACAGCTTCAACGGCCCCTGAAGCGCCCAAGAGGTGGCCCATTTGCGACTTCGTAGCGGAGACCGCCACGTTGTCCACATGAGTCCCTAGGGCGGCGCGCAGGGCTGTGTACTCGGGCTTGTCGCCCACAGGAGTCGAGGTGGCGTGCGCGTTAACGTGGACCACGTCCTCCGCTTGGATCCGCCCATCGAACATGGCGGCCTTCAGTGCACGGGTAGCGCCAAGACCCTCAGGGTCAGGTGCTGTGATGTGGTAAGCGTCCGCTGTCACGGACGTTCCGGCGAGCTCGGCGTAAATGCGCGCGCCACGGGCGATGGCGTGCTCCTCGGCTTCCAGTACCAGCGCACCGGCACCTTCACCCATGACGAAACCGTCGCGATCGATGTCGTACGGGCGCGAGGCGCGCTCCGGCTCGTCATTGCGACGGGACAAGGCCTGCATGGAGGAGAAGGCGGCCAAAGGCATCGGGTGGATTGCAGCTTCAGCGCCACCGCAAACCACAACGTCTGCCTTGCCGGACCGGATCAGTTCCAAGCCGAGGTGGAGGGCCTCGGTACCGGAAGCGCAGGCCGAAACGGGAGTGTGGGCTCCGGCGCGGGCACCGAGGTCGAGGCTGACCGCCGCTGCCACGCCGTTGGGCATGAGCATGGGAACAGTCATGGGCAGGACCCTGCGGGGGCCCTTGTCCCTGAGCGTGTCCCAGGCATCAAGGAGCGTCCAGACGCCGCCGATGCCGGTGGCGAAGGCCACCGCGAGCCGGTCGTGGTCGATTTCTTCAATTCCGGCGTCAGACCAAGCTTCACGGGCTGCGATGACACCAAACTGCGTGGAGGGGTCCATGCGCTTTGCCTCAACGCGGCTCAGGACCTCAAGTGCCGGCGTCGAGCACCGGGCAGCAAAGTGGACGGGGAGGTCGTACTTGGCCACCCACTCGTCGCCGAGCGTGCGGGCGCCGGAGACCCCTTTCAGCGCGTTCTGCCACATTGTGGGTACGTCGCCGCCGATGGGAGTGGTGGCCCCCAGACCGGTTATGACTACTTTGCGTGCCATGCGATCACTCTCTGTCGGATAGCCGTCCCGCATGCGCGGTTCACAAGGGGAGGCAAGAAAATCTATGGGTGTTTCTGCGGCTGTGCCGGGCGCAAGGATAGGAATCCTGGCCCGGCACAGCTGGTGTCAGGACTAGGCCTGTGCGTTGGCGATGAAGCTGACGGCGTCGCCGACGGTCTTGAGGTTCTTGACCTCTTCGTCCGGGATGCGAACGCCGAACTTCTCTTCAGCGTTGACGACGATGGTCATCATCGAGATGGAGTCGATGTCCAGGTCCTCGGTGAAGGACTTGTCCAGCTCAACGGCTTCGGTTGCAAGGCCCGTTTCTTCGTTGACGATTTCAGCCAGGCCGGCCAGGATCTCTTCGTTGCTAGCCATTGTTGGCTCCTTTTCTTGTTGTACCGGCTATTGCCGGAAAGGGGGCAAACCGCGGGTTGCGGCTTGGGTTTGTAAGTCGTATTCAGTTGGCTGGTGGTAGCCGGGACGAGGCCCGATCTACGGCAGAACCACTACTTGGGCGCCGAAGACCAGTCCGGCGCCGAAACCGATCTGCAGTGCCAGGCCGCCGCTCAGCTCAGGGTTCTCCTGAAGCAAGCGGTGCGTTGCCAAGGGGATGGATGCCGCCGACGTGTTTCCCGCCTGGGCGATGTCGCGGCCGATGACAACAGATTCGGGAAGCTTGAGCTTCTTGACCATCTCGTCGATGATGCGCATGTTGGCCTGGTGGGGAACGAAAGCAGCGAGGTCGCTGGCTTCGATGCCGGCGGCATCCAAAGCCTGCTGGGCTACCTTGGCCATTTCCCAGACTGCCCAGCGGAAAACGGTCTGGCCGTCCTGGCGCAGGGTGGGCCAAACGTCCTGAGTCGCCGAGAGGATGGCGGGGTCGTCGATTTCGTCCGAGTGGCGGGCAGATTCGCCGAGTTTCTTGACATCTTCCAAGGAGTGGGTCATCCCGATCGCGTCCCACTTGCTGCCATCGGAGCCCCAGACCGAAGGTCCGATGCCAGGGGTATCGGACGGGCCGACCACCACAGCGCCGGCGCCGTCGCCGAGGAGGAACGAGATGGTCCGTTCGTGGTTGTCGATGACGTCTGAGAGTTTCTCGGCGCCGACCACGAGTACGTACTCGGCAGCGCCGGAACGGACAAGGGCATCAGCCTGGGCCACGCCGTAGCAGTAGCCTGCGCAGGCGGCCGAGATGTCGAAGGCCGGTGCCGGCGTCGCGCCCAATCGGTCAGTAAGTGCAGCGGCAGCGGAAGGAGTTGCGTAGGGGTGTGTCACGGTGGACACGATGACGGCTCCCAGCTGGGACGGTTCAATTCCCGCCTGCTTGAGGGCCTCGCGTGCGGCGCCTTCAGCCATGTCGATCACGCTGACATCCGCGGCTGCACGATGACGGGTGATGATGCCGGTGCGCTGGCGGATCCACTCGTCTGAGGAGTCAATCCACTGGCACACGTCGTCGTTGGTGACGATGACGTCGGGGCGGTAGGCACCGATGCCCAGGATGCGGGCGTTCTCGTTGACAGCAGCCTTGTTGAGTACTGGAGTGCTCATGCCTGCCCCTCCAATTCAGCAAAGAGCGCGAGAGCCGCGGAGAGATCCTCCGGGGTTTTGACAGCAACCGTCTTGACACCGGGCATGCCGCGCTTGGCGAGCCCTGCGAGCGTGCCGGCAGGGGCAAGTTCGATCACACCGGTGACGCCGCGTTCAACGAGGGTTTCCATGCACTGATCCCAGCGGACCGGGCGTGAGACTTGCGCAATCAAGCTTTCGACGGCGGCAGGCCCTGCTGTGACTTCCTTTCCGTCGTAGTTCGACAACAGCGGAACTGCCGGGTTTTGCGGTGACAGGGACGGCTTGAGGGCCTCAAGGGCGCTGACTGCCGGTGCCATGTGGGAAGTATGGAAAGCGCCGGCCACCTTGAGGGGGATGACGCGGGCCTTCGCTGGCGGGTTGTCCGCCAAGGCCTTGAGTTGCTCAAAGGTACCTGCAGCTACTGTTTGTCCCGCGCCGTTGACATTGGCTGGTGTGGCGCCCGCGGCAGTAATTGCCGACAGGACCTCGGCCGGGTCTCCGCCCACAACAGCGCTCATGCCCGTAGGGGTCACTGCGGCTGCTGCAGCCATGCTGTTGGCACGCTCCCGAACGAAGCTCATGGCCTCGGCCTCGGTGAGGACGCCCGCGAGGGCTGAGGCCGTGATTTCGCCCACCGAGTGCCCGGCGAGGATGACGGGAAGCGTGCTGAGTTCCACATCGAACAATGACTTGGCAGCAACCAGGCCGGCGGCGACGATCAGTGGCTGCGCTACGGCAGTGTCCTTGATGGTCTCTTCATCCGAGGTGGTTCCGTGGGCCTTGAGGTCAATGCCTGCGATTTCGCTCAGTGCGGCCAATTGGCCTTCGACGGAGGGGAGTTCCAGCCAAGGGGCCAAAAATCCGGGGGTCTGGGAGCCCTGTCCAGGGCAGACGATTGCAAGCACGTATCCAGCTTTCCAAATTGCCACGTGATCCACTGGTGTTTTGGTACACCAAGCTCACTGGGTCAGTTTGTAGGAAGTCTACAACGGTTCAGTTCTGTGAACGTGACGCGTGACGTTCGGCAGCAGCTTTCGGTTGGGCTGAAAGGCGGCCCACCACCAACGCCGTTTGCAGCACAAACGCCTCCCTGGGGAGGAGCGGATCCCAGCCTGTCACATCGCAGACACGCTTCAAACGGTAGCGCACGGTGTTGGCATGGACGAATAGTTCGCGCGCCGTGGCTTCCAGTGAGTGGCCGAGCTCCAAGTACGTGCCCAAGGTCTCCACGAGCCCGTTTGAAGCCGCGAGCAGGGGCCTGTAAATGTTCTTGATCAGTGACCTGCGCGCGGCGTCATCACCGGAAACGACGCGCTCGGGGAGGAGGTCGTCTGCAGCAACAGGCCGTGGCGCGGAGGGCCATGCACGGGCTGCGGTCAGCCCTGCGAACGCCGCTTGGGCGGAACTGCTCGCCTCAAGCAACGAGCCTGCTTCCGGGCCGTAAACCACAGCCCCCGGCGCAAAGAGCTCACTGAGCTTGACATAGGCTGTGTCGCGGTCCTGCACCCCGCCAAGGATCAAAATGAGCCGGTCGCCCTGGATTCCTACCAGCGCGTCCTCGGCGAAGCGCCCGGCGGTGCGGCGTAGTTCGCTGACATAGCTGGCGCTAGGCTCCGACGGCGAATTTCCCACCATCACGGTGAATCGCTCCTGCGCTTTCCAACCAAGGGCAGCGATCCTGGACCTTAACGCATCAGTGTTCTCGCCTCGCAAAATGGCGTCAACGATCAACGCTTCCAGGCGCGTATCCCAGGAGCCGCGGGACTCCGCAGCCCGTGCATAAACATCAGCGGCTGCGAAAGCTACTTCCCGTGAATAGCGCAGTACGGCTTCCCGGAGTGAGGGCTGGTCCGACTCCGGGGCGATTACAGGCACCTGGTCCTCCACGACTTCCACCACAATGCGGATTAGTTGCAGGGCCTTTTGCAGGCTGATGGAACGAGTCAATTCCGTAGGGGCGTTGCCAAAGACGTCCGTGAGGATCCACGACGGCGAACTGGGCCGCTCGTACCACGTTACGAAGGCGGCGATGCCGTTCTGGGCCACTAATCCCAAGGCCGAGCGTTCATCGGAGCTCAGGCGGCCATACCAAGGCAGTGATTTCTCGAGCTGCCGCATGGTGCTGGTGGACAGCTGGCCCACGTTGGCGCGGAGTTGCCGCAGGGTTTCAGCCTTTTCGGGTGACAAAGCCTGGGGTGCTGCCTTGCGCTTGGTGGTTGTTTTGCTTGGCTCTGCCATGGAATGAGCATACGGCCCATCGCGGGCAAGCTCCATTTGTGAGAAGGCTACAACTCGTGTTGTTGCTGGTCACGTCCTCGGGAGGTATGTCCCAGCCCGCTTAACGCCCGACGGCGGCCCCCACCTTTCGGTGAAAGCCGCCGTCGCGGATGTTGCTGTTATTGCTTTTGCCGCGGGTTACCCGACGAACCGTCAGGCGTCGCCGCCTGCTCCGCCGGTGGTGCCGGCGTTCACGTCCAGAAGCCGGTACTTTTCGATCGCCTTTTCCAGCGCACCTGCTTCAACTTCTCCCTTGGCGGCGAGGAGTTGGAGGGTTTTGGCGACGATGGAGTGGGTGTCGTTTTTGAAGTAGCGGCGTGCGGCTTGGCGGGTGTCGGAGAAGCCGAAGCCGTCTGCTCCGAGGGAGGCGAAGTCGTTGGGGATGAATTGGCGGATTTGGTCGGGGACGGCTTTCATGTAGTCGGACACGGCGATGACGGGTCCGGTGGTGCCGGCGAGTTGTTCGGTGATGAACGGGGTGCGGGCGGGTTGGCCGGGGTTGAGGAAGGCGTGTTCTTCGGCGGCGAGTCCGTCGCGTCGGAGTTCGTTCCAGGAGGTTACGGAGTAGATGTCGGCGGCGACGTTCCAGTCTTCGGCGAGGATCCGTTGGGCTTCGAGGGCCCAGGGTACGGACACGCCGGAGGCGAGGATGGTCGCGGTGGGCCGGTTCCCGGTGGTGCTGTCCGCTGCGGGGGCGGGGGAGAGGCGGTAGATGCCTTTGAGGAGTCCGTCGATGTCGAGGTTTTCGGGTTCGGCGGGTTGGGTGATGGGTTCGTTGTAGACGGTGAGGTAGTACATCACGTTTTTGTCATCACCGGCGTCGCCGTACATTTCTTCGAGGCCGTGGCGGATGATGTGGCCGATTTCGTAGCCGTAGGCGGGGTCGTAGGTTTTCACGGCGGGGTTGGTGGAGGCCAGGATGGGGGAGTGCCCGTCGGCGTGTTGGAGTCCTTCGCCGGTGAGGGTGGTTCGTCCTGCGGTGGCGCCGATGATGAAGCCGCGGGTCATTTGGTCCGCGGCGGCCCAGAACGAGTCGCCGGTGCGTTGGAAGCCGAACATGGAGTAGAACACGTAGATCGGGACCAGGGGTTCGCCGTGGGTGGCGTACGCGGTGCCGGCGGCGGTGAACGCTGCGACGGCGCCGGCTTCGTTGATGCCGGGGTGGATGAGTTGGCCTGCGGGTGATTCTTTGTAGGCCAGGACGAGGTCGCGGTCCACGGAGAGGTAGTTCTGGCCTTTGGGGTTGTAGATTTTCGCGGTCGGGAAGAACGCGTCCATGCCGAAGGTCCGGGATTCGTCGGGGACGACGGGCACGAACCGGGCCCCGAAGTTTTTGTCCCGCATCAGGTCTTTGAGGAGCCGGACGAAGGCCATGGTGGTGGCGGCTTGTTGTTTCCCGGATCCTCGTTTGGCCACGTCGTAGGATTTCGCGTCGGGCAGGGTCACGGGGGTGTGGGTGCGGCGGCGTTCGGGGACGAAGCCGCCGAGTTCGGCGCGGCGTTCCATCAGGTATTTGATTTCCGGGGCGTCCATGCCGGGGTGGTAGTACGGGGGTCGGTAGAGGTCAGCGTCGAGTTGGTCATCGCTGATGGGGATGCGGAGGTGGTCACGGAAGGCTTTGAGGTCTTCCATGGTCAGTTTCTTCATCTGGTGGGTGGCGTTGCGGCCTTCGAAGTGCGGGCCCAGGCCGTAGCCCTTGACCGTTTTGGCCAGGATCACGGTGGGTTTGCCCTTGAACTCGGTCGCTGCCTTGTACGCGGCGTAGACCTTGCGGTAGTCGTGACCGCCGCGTTTGAGGCCCCAGATCTGCTCGTCGTCCAGGTCCGCGACCATGTCCTTGGTCTGCGGGGACTTGCCGAAGAAGTGTTCCCGCACGAACCCGCCGGACTCGGCCTTGTAGGTCTGGTAGTCACCATCGGGGGTTTCGTTCATGATCTTCACCAACGCCCCGTCCCGGTCCGCTTCCAGGAGGGAATCCCACTCGCGGCCCCAAACGACCTTGATCACGTTCCAGCCCGCACCGCGGAAGAACGCTTCAAGTTCCTGCATGATCTTGCCGTTACCGCGGACCGGTCCGTCCAGGCGCTGGAGGTTGCAGTTGATCACGAAGTTCAGGTTGTCCAGGTTCTCGTTCGCGGCGAGCTGGAGCAGGCCACGGGACTCGGGCTCGTCCATTTCCCCGTCGCCCAGGAACGCCCAGACCTGCTGGTCGGAGGTGTCCTTGATGCCACGGTTCTGCAGGTACCGGTTGGACTGGGCCTGGTAGATCGCGTTCATCGGGCCGATACCCATCGACACGGTCGGGAACTCCCAGAAATCCGGCATCAAGCGCGGGTGCGGATACGAAGACAAGGCATGACCGGCCTTGGACTTTTCCTGACGGAACCCGTCCAAATCCTCTTCCGTGAGGCGGCCCTCCATGAACGCCCTCGCGTACATGCCCGGCGAAGCGTGGCCCTGGAAGAACACCTGATCCCCACCCGAGGGGTGGTCCTTGCCGCGGAAGAAGTGGTTGAAACCCACCTCGTACAACGTCGCAGCACCGGCATAAGTGGAAATATGCCCGCCGACACCAATATCCGAACGCTGCGCACGGTGGACCATCACCGCGGCGTTCCACCGCATGTACGCCCGGTACCGGCGCTCGAACTCCTCGTTCCCCGGGAACGCAGCTTCCTGGTCCACCGGAATCGTGTTCACATAATCAGTGGTCGTCACCATCGGCACACCCACCGACCGGGCACCAGCACGCTGCAACAACGAACGCATAATGTACTGGGCACGCTCGGTACCCTGCTCCGCGATCAACGCATCAAGGGACTCAATCCACTCCGCGGTCTCTTCCGGATCACGATCAGGCAGCTGGGCAGTCAACCCGCTGAGGATGTGTGAGGTCTCTTCTCCTGCAGCCACGTCCAACCTTCCTTTAGGCGCATGCATCGGCGCCTCAAGTCCGGCAGGGTAACTGCCCGTCGTGAACGCGTCGTGTGCGACATCTCTGTTTCAACAGCCCGGTCGGATGCGCCGGGCAGGTCTTGTGAGCACTTGGCTGCTTATGAACTTCTCGGGGCGGTCGCCCTGCAGCCGTAGCGCTCATGGCCACTCTAGCTTTCGAGGCGTCGCGATGCGTAGCCGTGGGCACCTGGGGGCGTTGTATGTCACACTCCCGCAGCCTCCGTGACGCAAAGCACGCAATCCTCGTGGCGTCGAAACACCGTGTGGAATGCGGAATATGGCCGCTGGCTGGGACAATAGCTTGAAGCACACGCCCAAAGGGTGTTGGCTGTTAGTAATGGAAGTCACTGCAAAAGGAGGAAACGTGAGCGAGGCCGACGCCGCCACATCGGTAAATGTGGCGGAAAGAATGGGTTTCAAAGATGGGGATCTGATTCAGGAACGCGGCTACGACGACGACGTCGATTTCGACTTGCGTGACGACATCGAAGATGTCACAGGCTCCGAGTTGTTGGATGAAGATGATCATGACGTCGTGGATGCTGTTGTTTTCTGGTGGCGGGATGGCGACGGTGACCTTGTTGATGCCCTGATGGATTCGCTCACCAACCTGAAGGAAGGCGGGGTTGTTTGGGTACTGACGCCAAAGTCAGGCCGTGACAACTACGTTTCTCCTGCAGACATCCAGGATGCCGCCCCCACTTCAGGACTGCACCTGACTACATCGGCGGGGGTCTCAAAGGACTGGAGCGCCACGCGTTTGGTGCCCAAGAAGAACAAGTGACGGCAGTCCCACAGGCTCCGGCCCGGGTGCTCGTTCCGGCAACGGGGCAGCCCGCACCGGATTTTGAACTGCTGAATCAGTACGGCGAGCCTGTCCGTTTGGCGGACTACCGGGGCCGCAATGTTGTCCTCGTGTTCTTTCCCTTTGCTTTCTCCGGCATTTGCACCGGCGAACTCTGTGAGATTCGCGACAACATCGCGGACTTCAAGGATTCGAATGCCACGGTACTGGCGTTGTCCGTAGATAGTAAGTTCGCTCAACGGGCCTACGCGGAGCATGAGAACTTTGGCTTCGACCTCTTGGCGGACTTCTGGCCGCATGGGGCCGTGGCGCGGGACTATGGCGTCTTCGATGAAGCGAGTGGAATGGCCTTAAGGGGGACGTTTATCATCGACGCTGCAGGCGTCATCCGCTATGTCGTTGTCAATCCCCGCGGCCAAGCGAGGGACTTTGCCGAGTATCGCCGGGCGTTGTCGTCTTTGGCGGACCAGCAGTCATGAACCATCCCAGGCCCGGAGTTGGCATGACTGGATTTGCCAGCATGCCATCCGCGCCCGTAGGGCAACTGGACCCCGAAGAGTTGCAGGCACTCGAGGTTGCCGGGGATCTCCTAAGCGGGAAGCGCTTAGCTGTACTTACCGGAGCCGGGTTGAGCACCGATTCAGGGATTCCTGACTACCGTGGGCCCGGTTCTGCGCCCCGGAATCCCATGACCTACCAGGAGTTCGTGGGAAGTGAGGCAAACCGGCGGCGCTATTGGGCGCGGAACCACATCGGGTGGTCCCACCTCAGGCATGCCGATCCTAATGCCGGCCATAAGGCAGTCGCGGTTCTGGAACGTCGCGGCCTGCTGTCCGGTCTCATTACACAAAATGTTGACAGGCTCCATGAGGACGCCGGAAGCATCAACGTGGTGGACTTGCACGGCCGCTTCGACCAAGTGGTTTGCCTCAGCAATGGGCACACCTTCACCCGGCGCTTGATCGCAGCGATACTTGAAGAAATCAATCCTGGTTTCTTGGAGGCGGCACTGGAGTCCGGTGTAGTAGAGATGGCTCCGGACGCCGACGCAACAGTTGAGGACCACGAGCTCATCACCTCGTTCGTGATGGCGGTCTGTCCCATGTGCGGTGGGACGTTGAAGCCGGACTTTGTCTACTTCGGTGAGAACGTCCCCAAGGATAGGGTGGCCCGCGCCTACGAGATGGTGGATAACGCGGACGCCCTCTTGGTGGCGGGATCGTCGCTGACGGTTCAGAGCGGACTGCGGTTCGTGCGCCACGCTGCAAAATCGGGAAAGCCAGTGGTCATCATCAACCGGGGAACCACCCGCGGCGACGACTTTGCTCAAGTGAAATTGGAACTGGGAGTCAGCGGCGCATTGGACTACCTTGCGCGCTCTTTGCCTGATCTTCCACAGGCTCCTGCCCCGATTGGTGTTTCGGGCGGTTGATCATGTAGAGTCATTGTTCGTTGGTTGAAGCGCGGAGGAAGTTACGAAGCGAGGAAGCCGCGGTTTGGGTCTTTAGCTCAGCTGGTAGAGCGCCACGTTTACACCGTGGATGTCATCGGTTCGATCCCGGTAGGACCCACCAAGGAAACCCCGTCATTCAAGTCGAAAGGCTTGGAGGACGGGGTTTTTGTTTCCCTCCTTCCAGCCGCCCACGATCTTGAATGTCAGACCCGTCTCCTACGGTTTCTTCCATGGAGCACGTACACATCCTCACAGTTGAGCCAGGCGCCCTGGCGGTCATCGTAAGGGGCGGCCGGGAGTGGCGCATGGTGGTGGAACCAGTCCGATGGTTTGAGCGCGTGGCATGGTGGGAGCAGGCCCGGCGGATGCCCAGGGGGCAAGGGCGGGTTGATATTGAAGTCTGGCAGGTCCAGGTCCGTTTAGGGAACAACCCACGATCCGGCATCGCTACCTGGGAATTGGTGAGGGACGGAACTGGCGGCGGCTGGCGCCTCCGGGGCGAGGAACTCGCTGCTGCGTAGGTTGGCCCCGGAAATGGATGAGCTCTCCACCACGACTATTGGGGGATGCCGCGGTGGAGAGCTCGAAGATGAATATACAGAGAACTTTTGGGTTTGGAAAGTACGGTCTCACCGAAGACGCAGCGGGGGGCGGAACTCGCCCCGCTGAGACATCCCCGTTCCACTATGATGAGTATTGTTCAGCAGAATGAACGCCCGAATTGCGATGTCGAAGGAGAATCATGGCCGATTCCCGCACCTCCCGTTCCGAAGGGCTGGGCGCTTCGTCGCCGGCGCCTGCCGTCACCCGCGCTGCAGCCGTGTTGGAGGTGCTGGCCGAGTCCCCCACAGGCCGATTGACTCTGAGCGATCTCTCGCGTGAACTCGGAATTCCCAAGTCCTCCACGTCCAACCTGCTATTGGCGCTGGAAGAAGCGCGGCTCATTACCCGCCAAGGGGCCGACTTTGCCTTGGGAAGGAAGCTTGTGGAACTGGGAGCTGCGTACCTCAGTCGCCTGGACGAGGTGCAGGAGTTCTACAAGTATTGCGAGCAAGCGCCCACGCTCTCCGGAGAGACTGTGAGAATCGCGATGCTCGACGGCGACCACGTCATCTATTTGGCGCGGTACGAGGGCCATCCAGCGGTCAGGCTAACGTCCAACATCGGCGACAAGATGCCCGTCTCGCTCTGCAGCGTCGGCAAGGCCCTGATTGCCCAGCTGCACGATCACGATATCGACGCAATGTTCCCGGATGGCATGGAGTTGCCCACCATGACCCCAAACTCCCTCAGGACTGCCGAGGAACTCAAGTCCCAGATTTCCACCATCCGCAAGCAGGGGTACGCCTTCGAGGACGAAGAATCCACGGTTGGTGTGGTCTGCCTGGCCGTGTCGGTCCCTACCCACGGAGCCCACGGCCCAAGCCTGGGCCTATCTGTTACGGCCCTCAAGGCTACCTACTCGGAGGAGCAGGGCGCCCTTATGGTCAAGGAACTCAAGGAGCTGGCGCGTTCCTTGGGTAACCCCATGGGCTAGGACTTCTCACTCACAATAAATAAATCTGATTACAACCTTGGCAGTGCGTTCAACAAGCTGTACGCTGTTCATCATAGTGATCTTGGCGGTGATGCCATCGCTATCTCGCTGGGCCAACGGGGGCCCGGGGTGATTTTGAGGGAGTGCTTGTGATAACTCGTGCAAATGAAAAGCTCGCGGCCGAGGCTGAGGACGCTGTAGTTGAGCCGGAACAACTCCGGCGGGCTACGCTGGCCAGCTCTGTAGGTTCTGCGCTGGAGTACTACGACTTCTATATTTATGGCTTGGCTTCGGCGCTGATCTTCGGTCCGCTGTTCTTTTCGCCCCTGGGCCCTGACGGTGCGTTGATTGCGTCCTTCGCCACCTATGGCGTGGGCTTTGCTGCGCGGCCTTTCGGCGGTTTGATCTTCGGCTACATCGGGGACAGGTTCGGACGGAAGATGGTCCTCATCCTCACCATCGCGCTGATGGGAACTGCAAGCTTCGCCATTGGCCTTCTTCCCACCTTCGAGCAAGCAGGAATGCTCGGCGCTGTACTGCTGGTCACGCTGCGAATCATCCAGGGGCTGGGGGCCGGAGCCGAGCAGGCGGGCGCCACGACCTTGATATCGGAAGTGGCTCCGCGCCGCCGTCGTGGGTTCTTTGCTTCATTGCCGTTTGTCGGCATTCAGTTGGGCACGCTCCTCGGCGCCGGAACCTTCGCGCTCATCGCCATGGCGGACAAGTCCGTCCTTCAGGGGTGGCTGTGGCGCGTGCCTTTCCTGGCCAGTTTCATTCTGATCGCCGTGGCCATTTTCATCCGCCTCAAGCTCAAGGAAACGCCCGCGTTCCAGGAGTTGGAGAAGCACAAGAACGTGGTTAAGAACCCTATTGGCGCTCTCTGGAAGCATTCCAAGAAGAACGTGTTGCTCGGTATCGGTCTTCGCATGGGCGAGAACGGCAACTCTTCTATCTACTCCGCGCTGCTGGTGTCCTTCATGAGCATGCCGGCGGGTGTCTTCGCTGGTAACAACTCCATCGGTCCTGTGGGTTTGCTGATCGCGGCCGGTTTCGCCGCCGTCATGGTGGTAACTTTCGGTGCTTTGTCCGACAGGTTCGGACGTGTTCCCGTGTACCGCTACGGCGCGCTGTTTCAGGCAATCATCGCGGTTCCTGCCTTCTACTTGGTCACCTTGGGTAACGTCACCTTGGTATGGGTAGTCATGGCGGTAGGCATTGCAATCGGTGTTCAGTCGATGCTGGGCCCGCAGTGCCCTCTTTTGCCGGAACTGTTCGGATCCCAGTACCGCTTCACCGGCGTCGCCATGAGTCGCGAGATCTCAGCGGTTTTGGCTGGCGGTCTTGCACCGCTGCTCGGGGCGCTCATGTTGGCCGCCACCAACCACTCATGGCTGGTCCTGGCCATCTACTCCCTGGTCCTGGCGCTCATCTCCTTTGTGACTACGTTCTTCACCCCGGAGACGGCAGGCAGGGACCTCGTCAGTACCGAAGACGCAAAGTAACTTCCGCAGAAACACCTGCACAAGGAATACACAACCACTAATCAGCGCGGCACCCTCCTTCAACGGGGTGCCGCGCTGATTTGCGCCCCACACAAAATGAGTCCCTCGGAGTGTGGTGGAAATTCCCGGGTGGCAGTGCAGAATTGGTGCAGCGATAGAGGAGTGTGTCGATGACGGCAACCAAGGGCCTTGCCTCACCGGAAAGTACCGGGCAGGTCCGGGCCGGGGCAGGGAAGGCGACGTTTCGGCCTGAGATCCAAGGCCTGCGCTCCTTGGCCGTACTCATGGTTGTCTCGTACCACATTTGGTTTGGCCGGGTTTCCGGTGGAGTGGACGTCTTCCTGCTGATTTCGGCGTTCCTGATGACGTTGCAGTTCGTCAACCGCTACCAGGACGCCCGTCCAGTGTCACTGGTGCGGCACTGGTTGCACCTTTTCTGGCGGCTCTTGCCGGCCGTCGTCGTGGTACTCCTTGGCACTCTGGCGGCCACATACGTGCTCATTCCCCGCACGCGTTGGATAGAAATAGTCAGCCAAGGCTGGGCTTCGCTGTTCTATGTGGAAAATTTGCTGCTCCAGCGGCAGGTGGTCAACTACTACGCGGCAGACCATAGCCTGGCAAGCCCCTTTCAGCATTTTTGGTCGCTGTCCATCCAAGGGCAGGTATTCATCCTCTGGCCCGCCATCTTTGTTGCAACGGCCTTCGTATGCCGCCGCTTGGGTCTGAGTTATAGGGCCGTGCTTCTTGGAGTCTTCGGGCTGATCTTCGCAGTTTCGCTGACTTATTCGGTCTACTTCACGGCAGCCAACCAGGAATTGGCCTACTTTGATACCTTTGCCCGGCTGTGGGAGTTCGCCTTGGGCACGCTGGTGGCGCTGTTGCTTCCGTATCTTCGGCCCGGCCGTGGACTGCGAAGCGTGCTTGGCTGGGTAGGGGTGGCCGCCATGCTGAGCTGTGGCGCCCTTCTTCAGGTCCAGACCGCGTTTCCCGGGTTTGTGGCCTTGTGGCCGACCCTCGCGGCGGTGGCTGTCATCATCGCAGGGCAGTCGGGAAGCCGCTTTGGTGTGGACCGCATTCTGTCGTCCAAGGTGTTGGTTGGCCTGGGATCAACGTCGTATGCCCTCTATTTGTGGCATTGGCCCCTGCTGGTAATCACTCTGGTATGGATTGGCCAAGACCATGCAGATGCGCTGACCGGTGCCCTGATCGTGGGTGCATCCCTCCTCCTTGCGTTCCTTACCACCCGGTTCGTGGAGCAGCCCCTGCGTGCATGGCGATGGCCGGAGACCAAGCGGCGGCGTCTGGCATTGTCTGTACTTGTCTGTATTGCGGTCGCTGCCGCTCCGATGGTGCAGTTCGGATACCAGCAGCAAATGGAGAAGAACATCATCGCTTCGCAGAATGCCGACGATAACCCGGGGGCGCGGGCGTTGCTACCCGGATACGTCGACCTTGTTAGCGAGGGCGCGCGGACGCTGCCCACCCCTGAGCAGCTACCGGAAGATTGGGGAAGGCTCGACGCCGCATGTACCGGAGATCTTCGCCCAGCGGATCCGGTGCTGTTTGCAGAGTGCCAGCAGAACGACGTCGGTGCTGACGCCGACAGGACCGTCTTTGTGGTGGGTCAGTCCCATTCTCTGCAGTGGCTTGGAGCCATCGGCCCCCTGGCCAAGGAGCACACGTGGCGTGTCCAGGCAATCACATTCGGGGCCTGCCCGTTCATGACCGAAACGGACGAGGTAGGGGACGAATGCAACGCCTTCAACCGAAACGTCCGGGAACACATCCGTATCCATCAGCCCGATGCTGTCTTCCTTGTGGGGACGGCAGCAGTTCCAGACTCGCCGGATGAGGACCTCACGTGGGGTCTTGACGAACTGGTTGGCGAGATCACGGACCAGGGCATTGAGGTCATCGCCATGAGGGACAACCCTCGCTTCTCATTCAGCCCCAGTGAGTGCGCAATGGCGTCCGGCGTGGAGGACCCGCGCTGCCGTCCAGCCCAGTCATCCGTGCTTGCCGAAAGCAATCCCTTGGATCAGCTGGAGGGTACTTTCACAGGGTTGTCCATCCTGGACATGACGGACCTGATCTGCGACGGCACGTCTTGCCCGGGCATCGTGGGCAACGTGTATGTCTACCTCGACGACAACCACCTCTCGAGCACTTACGTCAGGACCATGACCGAGACGTTGTCCGAGAGGTGGTTTGACGCCACAGGATGGTAGTTTCCGGCCTAGTAGAAGTGGACCGGATCAACCAGGTGGGGGAGTTCGCCGCCGTCCAGGAATGTGCGCAGGTTGCTGCAGAAACGTTCCGTGATGAGCCGGTTTTCGGCGGCGCTTAATGCCGAGGTATGCGGTGAAACCAGGACCTTGGGATGATTCCACAAAGGGCTGTCCTGCGGAAGCGGCTCCACCGCGAATACGTCGAGGCAGGCGTATGAGACCTGGCCGTTGTTCAGGGCTTCCAGCAAGGCGACCTCATCCACTACGGTGCCGCGGCCGACGTTGACGAATACGGTTCCCGGCTTCATGGCGGAGAAAATGTCCCTGTTGAACAGCTTCTCCGTATACGGCGTACCGGGCAATGTGTTCACCACTGCGTCGGCGTCCGCCAGCAGGCCGGGGAGGCTCTCATTGGTGGTGACCTCGTCAATCCCCTCCAGGGGTTCCACAGTGCGCTTGGTTCCACTGACCTTCATCCCCAAGGCCCGGGCAATTCGAGCGGTCTCCATGCCAATCTCGCCGAGGCCTGCGATGACAACTTTGGAGCCGTTGACCAGCTTGGTGGGCGTCCTGAGCTCGGGCCAGATTTTGGCGGCTTGGTCCTGTGCCATTTCAGCGCTGCGCTTGAAGCCGTTGAGGATGCCAAAGGCTGAGAACTCTGCCAGGGGCAGCGCATGGACACCTGCGGACGTCGTCACATGGAACTTTCGAAGGGTTTCCGTATCCAGCCCGGAAGCTTTGACGGCGCCACCTGCTCCGGCCGCCATGGCATGGATCCATTGCAGGTGGGGGTTGCTTCCGGCAATCCGCGCCAGTCCGGCCGGACTCTCGTTGGGGAAACCGTAAAGGACCTGGGCCCTGTTCAGCATGGCCCAGTAGCGTTCCTCCTGCTCCGGCGTGCGCCTGAATTCCGGATCGCCGGAGTGATCCGCGGGGAAACGTTCCGGCGGAAGAAGTTCGGGGTCGTAAAGAACTGTTGCGGAGGGATCTACAGCGCGGATCAGCTCTACGTGCTCTGCTTCGAGCGGCACAGCGATGGCGATGGTGAGTTCGTCAGTCGTCATGATGTTCATCATACTGAATGGAGGCTAGGATATTGAACAGAAATCTCTTGGATGACCACAAAGAAGTGAGGTGTTACCTACCATGACCAGTAAGCGCGTGGGCTTCGTCGGCTTAGGACTCATGGGAGCGCCCATGGCCTCCAACATTGCCAGTGCGGGATGGAATGTCACCGCTTGGAATCGCTCAGACACTGTTTTTGAAGGCCTCTCCGGCGTCCGCCGTGCAGCCGACGTTGCAGAGCTGCGTGATGAAGACGCCATCATTTTCATGCTCCCGGATTTACCCTTTATTGAGGAAGCGGCCGCGGACTTGCTCGAGTCATGGCGGAACGAGCCACCCGAGCCGGGCACCGCCGTCGTCATTATGAGCAGCGTCTCGCCAACCGCAGTCCAGCTGTTTGGCGAGACTGTTCAGCAGGCATCCAGTGGCAACGCCGCCGTGGTTGATGCACCGGTCAGCGGTGGCACCTCCGGGGCGCAAAGCGGAAGCCTGGCCATCATGGTGGGAGCGACCGAAAGCCAGTTCGAAGCGCTCCAGCCGCTCCTGGAAACCATGGGGACCACCCTTCGGCGCATGGGTCCCTTGGGATCGGGGTCGCTCGCCAAAGCCTGCAATCAACTTATCGTCGGAACCACGACGGCGGCGCTGGCCGAAGCGGCCGAACTCGCTGAACGCTCCGGCATGGATGTGCGGGCGCTTTACGAGGTCCTCTCGGGAGGGCTGGCCGGAAGCCGGGTGCTGGACAACGTTGGCCCCCGCCTGGCCGCCAAGGAATATGCCCCAACAGGGCCGGCCAAGTTCATGCACAAGGACCTGGGATTCGTGGTCGCCAGCGCTGAAGCCGTTGGCTCTGCCGTTCCCATGGCAGCAGCGGCAATCGATTTATACGCCGAACTCAAGCGCCAAGGACTCGGAGACCAAGACCTCGCCGTCGTCCGCCAGGCCATCGTAAACCTGAGCCTGCCAGCAGCCGCGACGTCCAACAGCAACTGACCGATTCAACTGAAGAAGCCGGCCCAACTGAGGAAGAAATGACGTACAAACTATGAGTGGACTCTTTGATCTGACCGGGCGGGTTGCGTTGGTCACTGGTTCAAGCCGGGGGATCGGTAACGCCCTGGCCAGGGGGCTGGCGGATGCCGGAGCTATCGTGGTGCTCAATGGCATCAATGCAGAACGGCTGGAGGCAGCCCAGCAGGCCATGGCTGCTGACTACCCGGAGGGAAAGGTCCACAGCCTGGCTTTCGACGTCACCGACGCGACGGCCGCCGCTGAAGGAATAGCTTGGGTGGAGGAGAACGTGGGCCCGCTTGACATCCTGGTGAACAATGCCGGAATCCAGCACCGCGTTCCCATGCTGGACCTCGATGTTAAGGACTGGGACCGCGTGATCACCACGAATCTCACCAGCGCCTTCCTTGTGGGCCGGGAAGCAGCCAGGCACATGATCGCCCGCGGACAAGGGAAGATCATCAACATCTGCTCGGCTCAGACGGACCTTGCCCGCCCCACCATTGCACCGTATGTGGCTGCCAAGGGCGGGCTCCGAAACCTGACCCGAGCCATGACTGCAGAGTGGGCTGCCTCCGGATTGCAGATCAATGGCATCGCGCCTGGGTACATCCACACGGAAATGACCCAGAACCTGGTGGATGACGACAACTTCAACTCATGGATCCTTGGCCGGACGCCGGCCAACCGGTGGGGGACAGTAGCCGATCTTGCCGGGCCAACGGTATGGCTCGCCTCACAGGCATCCAATTTCGTGAACGGCCAGACCATCTTCGTCGACGGCGGAATGACGGTGGTGGTCTGATGGGCATCATTCTCCCGGCCTTCGGCCCCGCCGTGGTCGCCCATGGCAAGGGCGATCTCAGGGTTGAGGACATCCCACTGACTGCACCTGCTCCCGATGAGGCGGTGGTGGAGATCGCCTACGGCGGGATCTGCGGGTCAGACCTCCATTACTGGCTGCATGGTGCGGCGGGGGAATCGGTCCTGAAAGAACCAATGGTCCTCGGGCACGAAATCGTAGGCGTGGTGGTCCAGCAAGCTGTTGATGGCGCCGGCCCCGGGGTTGGCACACGTGTGGCTGTCCATCCAGCTACCCCTGCCTCAGGTGACGTCAGATACCCGGAGGACCGGCCCAACCTGTCCCCGGGCTGCACCTATTTGGGCAGCGCTGCACGGTACCCGCACACCGACGGCGCTTTTAGCCGCTATGCCAACCTGCCCACGCGAATGCTGCGGCCGCTGCCGGAAAACCTGAACCTTCGCACCGCAGCCCTGGTGGAACCTGCCAGTGTTGCCTGGCACGCGGTAGGACGCGCAGGAGACGTCAAGGGAAAGTCCACGCTTGTGATCGGCAGCGGCCCTATTGGTGCGCTTGTGGTCGCCGTTCTCAAGCGTGCGGGTGCGGCCAGGATCGTCGCCGTCGACATGCATGACAAGCCCTTGGAAATCGCCCGGGCTGTTGGCGCCGATGAGGTCCTCAAAGGTGATGATGCGGATGCCATCGCCGCCGTGGAGGCCGACGTCGTTATTGAATCCTCGGGAAGCCATTTCGGACTGGCCTCCGCCATCAAGGGTGCTACCCGGGGTGGAAAAGTAGTGATGGTGGGGCTCCTGCCGTCAGGACCGCAGCCGGTGTTCATCTCACTGGCCATCACACGCGAGTTGGAACTGCTTGGCTCGTTCCGCTTCAACAACGAGATTAATGAGGTCATTGATGCCCTGGCCGATGGCTCGCTGTTTGTCGATCCAGTGGTGACACACGAGTTCCACCTCGCTCAAGGCTTGGAAGCCTTTGAGGTGGCGAAGAACTCAGCCGAATCCGGAAAGGTCCTGCTGAACTTTCAGCAGTAGCTGGTTTTTGCGCCTAGTTCTTTGCGACGGGGACGAAGACGCGGGGCTGGTCATTCCAGCTGGGGGCAAGCTCCGCGATGGTTTGCCGCATGATCTTGGCGGCGGCGTCGCGCGCGACGGAACCATCGCCGGCGTCGATAGCGTGGGCAACGTCCATGTGCCACTGGAGCGCCTGCTTCTGGGGGTGTTCCGGCATGAGCCCATGGACGGTGCGACCGGTGAGGGTTTCAGTGACCTGGCCAATAAGGTTGGCAAACATTTCGTTCCCGGAGCCGGAGAGGACCAACGCATGGAACCTGATATCGAGGTCGAGGAAGCGGGCCATATCGCCGGCATCACCGGCTTCCTTCATGGCCAGCGAGATGCCCACCAGCTCCTGCCGAAGACTTTCGGGCGCGTTTCCTGCGGCCAGCTCTGCTGCAACAGGCTCGACGGCGGAACGGAGTTCGGCCAGCGACCTCAACTGGGCGCCACGCCCCTCGCCGGCAAGCCGCCAACGGATCACCAGCGGATCGAAGGGATTCCATCGGTGGGCCGGGAGGACCCGGATGCCCACTCGCTTAATGGTCTCCACCAGCCCCAGCGACTGCAGTACACGGACAGCTTCACGGACGACGGATCGCGACACTTTGAGCTCGTCTTCCAAATGCTCGGCCAGCATGACGTGGCCTGTAGGAAGGGTGCCACCGACGATCCTGGTGCCCAAATGCTCTACGGCGCGGTGGTGGAGGCTGGTTGACATAGAGGTAAGCATAGTGGCGCGGGGACGTCCCGTGCGCAGCCGGATGCGGCCGGCATCATAGACTGTTTATGACGCGGCACCGTTCCAAAACGTGGGCGCCGCTTTCCCGCCCAAGATTTAAATACGTATGGTTTATTACAGCCCCTGGTTTTGAAATCGCTTCCTGCGTACCCCCAGGGGGGTAGGTGGGACTGTTTGTACACGAACGAATTGGAGTTTTGATGTCAGCACACATCGGTGTCACCGGCCTTGCGGTGATGGGCGCCAACCTGGCCCGCAACCTCGCCCGCAACGGCTTCACCGTGGCTCTCCACAACCGCTCCGTGGAAAAGACTGACGCCCTGCTCGAAAAGCACGGCACGGACGGCGACTTCATCCGCACGGAAACCCTGCAGGAACTCGTCGACTCCCTCGAAAAGCCCCGCCGCGTCCTCATCATGGTCAAGGCAGGCGCTCCCGTTGACAACGTGATCGAGCAGCTCGAGCCGCTGCTCGAGGCCGGTGACATCATCATCGACGCCGGTAACTCGCACTACGAGGACACCCGCCGCCGCGAAGCCGCGCTGGCCAAGAAGGACCTCCACTTCGTCGGCGTCGGTGTATCCGGCGGCGAAGAGGGTGCACTGAACGGACCGTCCATCATGCCCGGCGGCTCGCGTGAGTCCTACGACGCCCTCGGCCCGCTGCTGGAGAAGATCTCCGCGAAGGTCGACGGCGAACCGTGCTGTGCCTGGATCGGCACCGATGGCGCCGGCCACTTCGTCAAGATGGTCCACAACGGCATCGAATACGCTGACATGCAGGTCATCGGCGAAGCATTCGACCTCCTTCGCTCGGGCGCCGGCATCGAGCCCGTTGAGCAGTCCAAGATCTTTGCTGAATGGAACAAGGGCGATCTGTCGTCCTTCCTGATCGAAATCTCCGCCGAGGTCCTGGGCCACGTTGACGCCAAGACGGGCAAGCCGTTCGTGGACGTCGTCGTGGACGCTGCAGGCCAGAAGGGCACGGGTCGCTGGACGGTCATCTCCGCACTGGAACTCGGATCCCCGATCTCCGGTATCGCCGAATCCGTCTTTGCCCGTGGTCTCTCCTCCCAGGCCGAGCAGCGCAAGCTTGGCCAGGAACTGCTGGCCGGCGAAGAAGCCTCGGTGGAAATTCCCGAGACCTTCGTCGAGGACGTCCGCCAGGCACTGTATGCCTCAAAGCTGGTCTCCTACGCCCAGGGCCTGGACATGCTGACGTCCGCTGCCAAGGAATACGGCTGGGACCTCAAGCTGGACGAGATCGCTTCGCTCTGGCGCGCAGGCTGCATCATCCGTGCAGAACTGCTCAAGGACATCACCAAGGCCTACGCCGCCGAAGAGAAGCCCGCCAACCTGCTGTTTGCGCCGGCCTTCACCAAGGCAATCGCAGAGGCACTCCCGGCATGGCGCCGCGTGGTAGCCACCGCAGTCCAGCTGGGGATCCCGGTACCGGTGTTCTCCTCCTCGCTGGCCTACTACGACGGCCTGCGCCGCAAGCGCGTTGCCGCTGCCCTGATCCAAGGCCAGCGCGACCTCTTCGGGGCACACACCTACGGTCGCGTGGACACCGAGGGCACGTTCCACACCCTGTGGGGCGAAGACAAGTCCGAGATCTCGGCAGTCGACACCCACTAGCAGCAGCTTCCCGTCAGAGGCCGGTTCCTCCCAGTTACGCTGAGGGGACCGGCCTTTGCCGTACGCAACTGAAGGAGACCAGCCATGGCATCCCGTATCGCGTTTGTCACCGGTGCTTCCACCGGAATCGGCTTCGATACCGCCATCGCCCTCAGGGCAGCCGGCTTCACTGTCTACGCAGGGGCGCGCCGTGTGGACAAGATGGAGCCGCTGAAGCAGCACGGCATCACCGTTCTATCCTTGGACGTCACTTCGGAGGAATCGATGGAGTCTGCGGTGAGGTTGGTTGAAGCGGCACATGGGCAGATCGACCTGCTGGTGAACAATGCCGGCTACGGTTCCTATGGCTCCCTCGAGGAAGTTCCGCTGGCTGAGGGCAGGCGCCAGTTCGAAGTCAACGTCATGGGCCTGGCGAGGATGACCCAACTCGTCATTCCCGGTATGCGCCGATCGCGGTCAGGCCGGATCATCAATGTGGCGTCCATTGGCGGCAAGATCTATGAGCCCTTGGGCGCTTGGTACCACGGCACAAAATTCGCGGTTGAGGGAATGAGTGATTCCCTGCGCCTGGAGTTGGGGCCGCACGGCATCGACGTCGTGATTATTGAACCGTCGGGAACGGACAGTGAATGGGGCACCATCGCGGGCGAGGGCCTGTTGGCTGCCTCCGGCGGAGGGCCCTACAGCAAGCAAGCGCACATAGTGGCTGCCGCACTGGCATCAACATCCGGAACCGGTCATGTTTTGTCGACGCCGGCGCGGGTTGTGGCCAAAACGATAGTACGGGCCGCAACGGCAAAACGCCCCAGGACCCGCTACCCGGTGGGTAGGGGAGCCTGGAGCGTCCTGGCATTGCGTAGGGTTCTTCCGGACCGCGCCTTCGACGCTGTCTTCTGGAATTTCTACAGAAGGCTCGCCGGCTAGATCCGGTACTCGATGTAATACTCAGCCGGGTCCACGGCGGGCTTGGTTTCGGACCTGGCGTCGCGGTGTCTCCACGTGGCCGGAATGCCGGTGATGATGGATTCCGGGGGCGCGTCTTTTACCACCACGGCATTGGCGCCGATTGCGCTGCCGGCACCGATGGTGATGGGCCCAAGGACCTTTGCGCCTGCTCCGATGGTCACGCGGTCGCCGATGGTGGGGTGCCGCTTGACCTTGGCCAGCGAACGTCCGCCGAGCGTCACGCCGTGATAAATCATCACGTCCTCGCCGATCTCTGCGGTCTCACCGATCACCACCCCCATGCCGTGGTCGATGAAGAAGCGGCGGCCGATGGTGGCGCCGGGATGGATTTCGATTCCGGTAAGGAATCTGGCCAGCTGGGAGATCAGGCGCGCAGGAAAGCGGAGCGCAGGATTCTGCCACAGCCGGTGCGTCACTCGGTGTGCCCAGATGGCGTGCAGGCCGGAGTATGCGAAAAAGTTCTCAAAAGAGCCTCGAGCCGCCGGGTCATGGGACCGGGCGGCATCGAGGTCTTCCTTAAGCCTTGCGAAGAAGCTCACAAAGACCTTTCTACAGGAAATGAAGGCGTGCAGGCGAAGTGTTAGCCGCGGATGTCGTCGAACAGCACTGTGGAGATGTAACGCTCTCCGAAGTCACACACGACGGCGACGATCAGCTTGCCTGCGTTCTCGGGACGCTTGGCCAGTTCCAGCGCACCCCACACGATCGCACCGGAGGAAATGCCGCCGAGGATACCTTCACGCGCGCCGAGTTCACGGGCTACGCGGACTGAATCCTCCAGGGTAGCGTCCAGGACTTCGTCGTAAACGTTGGTGTCCAGGATTTCCGGAACAAAGTTGGCACCGATTCCCTGGATCTTGTGCGGACCGGGCGCTCCACCATTCAGGATCGCGGAGTCCTTGGGCTCGATAGCGACAATCTGCACGCCGGGCTTGCGCTCCTTGAGGACCTGGCCAACACCTGTGATGGTGCCGCCGGTGCCTACGCCAGCAACAAAAATGTCTACTTCGCCATCGGTGTCTTCCCAGACTTCCTCGGCGGTCGTGGTGCGGTGGATTGCGGGGTTGGCCTCGTTGGCGAACTGCTGAGCCCAGATGGAGTTCTCCGTGTTGGCGACGATTTCCTGTGCCTTCTCGACGGCACCACGCATGCCCTCGGAACCGGGCGTCAGGACAATTTCCGCACCGTACGCACGCAGCATGACCCGGCGCTCAGTGGACATGGTCTCAGGCATGGTCAGGATGACCTTGTAACCGCGGGCTGCACCCACCAGAGCCAATGCGATGCCGGTATTGCCGGAAGTACCTTCGACGATGGTTCCGCCGGGCTTCAGGGCACCGGACTTCTCGGCAGCGTCAATGATGGCCACGCCGATGCGGTCCTTGACGCTGTTGGCCGGGTTGTAGAACTCAAGCTTGACTGCAACGGTGGCGTCGAGGCCTTCGGTCAGCCGGTTCAGACGGACCAGCGGGGTGCGGCCGACAAGCTGCGTGACGTCGTCGTAGATCCTTGCCATGAAAATTACGCCTATCTCTGAAGAGGGAATGCTGAGGTCAGCCTAACCAGCAGGATCGAAACCCTGCTAAGCAGTAAGCCACGCAGAGTAATATTTCCGGGCCTTAGCCAATTTCGGGTTAATGATCACCTGGCAGTAACCCTGATACGGGAACTTCGCATAGTAATTCTGGTGGACTTCCTCGGCCTCATGGAACTCGGGAAGGCGGCTGACCTCGGTCACAATCGGATCTGACCAGAGGGCTTGGGCGCGTTCGATGGCTTCCTCGAACAGCACCTTCTCTTCCGTCGTTGTGTAGAACATCGATGATCGGTACTGGGTTCCTACGTCATAGCCCTGACGGTTCAGCGTGGTGGGGTCGTGCAGGGCGAAGAACATGTCCAGGATGACTTCCTCCGGAACCACAGTTTCATCGAATGTCACCGCGACAACTTCTGCATGGCCCGTAGTGCCGGAGCACACCTCGTAGTAATCGGGATTGCGGACGTGACCGCCGGTGTAACCGGATACAACCGAGCTGACGCCTCGGGTCTTCTGGTATACGGCATCAAGGCACCAGAAGCAGCCGCCGCCAAGTACGAAAGTTTTCATGTTCTCTTCAATGGATCGGAGGGTCTGATGATTCCCGCTTCACCTTACGGGAGAATTACGGCACCAGGGAGGTCCCGCCGGTGCGGCAACCGCCCAATCGGGCCCAGTAAGAAAGAAATCGGGCCCAGTAGGGAAGAATAAGAGCATGGAAGCAGTAAACACCGACATTTCTGATGCGGATTCCGTCGAAGAAGACGAAACAGTTGACGCCAGCGGTGATCCTACGCTCGGTCAGGTGTTGCTGGCTGTCGAGGAACTCTGGCCGGAGTCCCTGGCTGAAGACTGGGATGAGGTGGGCCTTGTTGTCGGCCGACCCAATGCCCCCGTCACCAAAATCCTCTTTGCTGTGGATCCCACACTGGCCGTGATTGATGAGGCCGTGGAGTGGGGAGCCGAACTACTCATCAGCCACCACCCGCTGCTTCTCAAAGGGGTGAACTCTGTGGCAGCCACGTCCGCGAAGGGCCTCGCTGTCCACCGGTTGATAGAGGCCGGTACGGGGCTATTAACCGTGCACACCAATGGTGATTCAGCCGTTGGCGGGGTTTCCGATGTCCTGGCCGACGCTTTCGGATTGGAGGACGTCACACCACTCACGGCTGCAAGCAATGGCCTGCCGGAGGAGGGCATTGGCAGGGTGGGAGACCTCCCTGAGCTTGAGACGCTGGGTGATTTCGCGGCGCGCGTCTTTGAGATGCTGCCTGCTGTCGCCGGGGGAGTCCGGGTGGCTGGCGATAAGGACGGCCTGGTCCGGCGCGTCGCAGTCTGCGGTGGTGCCGGGGACAGTTTGTTCGACGCCGTTCGGGCCAGTCAAGCGGATGTGTACGTCACCGCAGATATGCGTCATCATCCAGCATCGGAGGCCCGCGAAGGTGCCACTAACGGCCGGCCCTACCTGATCGATGTTTCGCACTTTGCCAGTGAATGGCTGTGGCTGCCTGCGGCCGCCGAAGCGCTGGGCAACGTGCTCGCGGACCAGGGCTACGACGTCGAGATCCGCGTCAGCGGCACCAACAGCGACCCCTGGGACTTCATACTCACTCCCGGCGGGGACTAGAGTCTAGAAAGATACGGGCAGCCCTGGCAGATAGTGGCCGTCCGGCCGGACCTGATACCCAGGCCGGTGGCGATTAGCGGAGGTAAGCGTGGCGAAAGCAGCACCGGCAGAACAACTGAAATTGCTTGAACTGCAGGGACTGGATGCCAAGCTCAGGTCGCTTGCCGGCCGTCGGAAGGTCCTTGAAACAGATCCACGCATCACCGACCTCACGGATGCGTTGAACGTGGCCAACGGCGAACTCGGCGCGGCCAAGGTAGCCGTCCACGATGCCGAGGCCGAACTTCGCCGGGCGGAAGCCGACGTTGAGCAGGTGGCTACCCGCATTGAACGCGATGAAACCCGACTGAACAGCGGCACCGGCCTGTCCAAGGACCTGGTGGCGCTGCAGAGCGATATCGCCTCGCTCAACAAGCGCCGTTCGGACCTTGAGGACGTGGAGCTCGAAATCCTGGAGCGCTTGGATACGCTGCGGGAGCGCCAAGCGGCCCAGCAGTCCATCGTGGACGACATCCAGGGCTCGTTCGGCAGCATCCGGGCTGAGCTGGACGAGGCTATTGCAGAAATTGCGGCCGAAGAAACGGTGGTCCGTGGACAACGTGCCGCCTTCGCGGAATCCTTGGATGCGGGAGTGCTTGCCGTCTACGAGAAGACCATTGCCAAGCGGGGAGTCGGTGCAGCCCGGCTGTTCCACGGTAAGTCCGAAGGCTCCGGCATGATGCTCAGCCCCGGCGACCTTGCCGAAGTCAAAGCCGCCGCTGAGGACGATATTGTTTTTTGCCCGGACTCAGGTGTCATCCTGGTCCGTTCGGCGGAGTGGAACTGACCCCAGCCCGGCCAAAGCTGGACCGGATCAGTTAGTTTGTTCGGTTCCGTCAGCTGGACAGGATGATGTTGAGCGCGTGCGGCTTGCGGGCCGTGCCCTCAACGAGTTCCGTTGTCCAGATTTCCCGCGCGGCCTTCAGGAGCTGATCCGGTGTTGCCGGCGCCTTGCCGCGCCGGGTCAGCAAGTGTCGCGCCAGTTCCCCGCGGGTGTGTTTGGCGAAGTGGCTGACAACCGTGCGCTTGCCGTTCGCCTCGTTGAAGACGTTGACGTTAACTGTGTGCGTCGCCGGGGGAGCCCAGGCTGCGGCATAAGTGCTGGAGCGGCAATCCACCAGAAGTTCGTTCTCGGCGCGTGAGGCGAGGGCGGCGTTGAGCTGCGGCTTCCAATAGGAGGCGAGGCGTCCGACGTCGGGCAGTGCAGTTCCCATGGACAGCCGGTAGGCGGGCACGTGGTCGCCAAAGCCGATGGCGCCCCATAGTGCGGACACCACCAGGATGGATTCGTTCGCCTTCCGGCGCTGCGTGGGGGTCATGCTGTTGTAGCCAAGGGCGTCATACAGAACCCCGGAATAGACCTGATGTGCTGGAGCGGCCGGTTCGGCATGCAGCCGCGTATTACGTTCGACGTCGTCACGCAGCGATGCGCCGACCCCCAACAGGGCGAGGGCATCCTCGTGGGCGCTCACCGTGCCCAGCGCTTCGAGCACCTTTGCCCGGTACGGGTTCAGTTCAGGAAAGCTGAGCGATTCCCAGTCGATGGAGGGACCGTTGGCAGCGGGGGTCTTGCCTTCGGAAGGCGGCAGCAGAATCAGCACCAGTCGATATTACCGGGGACTTTGGCCGGTCCCAACGCCGGTAGACTGGACACCGGATGGGTCGACCAGGCGGTCGCGCGTCACGAAAGTGGCTCGAGGAACGTCCGGGCTCCGCAGAGCAGGGTGGTGGGTAACGCCCACTCGGGGTAACCCGCAGGCCAGTGCCACAGAGAACAGACCGCCCGCGTGTCGCGATGTTCTGCATCGCGGGGCAGCAGGTAAGGGTGAAACGGTGGTGTAAGAGACCACCAGCTCCCTGGGTGACCGGGGAGGCTAGGTAAACCCCACCCGGAGCAAGGCCAGACAGGACACGCTTGAGGGCTGCTCGCCCGAGTGTCCGGGTAGGCTGCTGGAGGGCGTCGGCAACGGCGTTCGTAGATGGATGGCCGCCACTCCTTTTCCGGTAACGGCAGGGGATGACAGAACCCGGCGTATCGGTCGACCCATCCATTTATTACTCCTATTACTCCCGGATTTCCGCTGTGTGAGTGATTTCACGCCGCGGGGCGGCCTTCGCCCCTTCCTTCCGCCCTAGAATGGTTACTGAACGTAGATGTTCTGCCGCCGGGACTGCGTTCGCAGCCGGCGGATTTTCTTTGCTCTCGTTCAAGGCGCTGTGGGTGGACCGAAGCCCGCCGGCGCATGAGCCGCAGGACTACTCCGGGCGGCCGCTGCCATCTGCATACGAGGACGTATGTGGTTGACCCAAGGAAGGTAGTTCTGTGAGCCAGACGTCAGATTCTTGTCTTGATAAGTGGATGGGCCGGGAGGCTCTCGCCGAGGCCATGATTCCGGTGATCGGCCGGTTGTACCGGGAAAATAACGTGGTCACCAGCATCCACGGCCGGAGCCTGATCAACAAGTCCACCATGAACATCCTGAAGGCCCACCGCTTTGCGCGCCGGATGAGCAACCACGAGCTGCTGCTCGAAGAGACCGCACCGCTGCTGAACGCCCTGTCCGAGCTGGAACTCGGCGCAGCAGCCATTGATATTGCACGTTTGACAGAAAAGTTCCGGGCCGAAGGCAACGGCGCCTCGCTGGATGAGTACCTGCGCGCTGAGCTCGCCGAGATCGTGGGAAAGCGTGGCGCAGACGACCGCACCAGCACCGACGTCGTTCTTTACGGCTTTGGCCGCATTGGCCGCCTCCTGGCCCGCATCCTCATTGAGAAGGCCGGTGGCGGGCACGGCCTGCGACTCCGCGCGATCGTAGTGCGCAAGGGTGCCGAGAACGATCTTGTGAAGCGCGCCAGCCTGCTGCGTCGTGACTCGGTGCACGGTTCCTTCGAAGGAACCATCCGCGTGGACGAGGAAGCCAACACCATCACCGCCAACGGCGTGCAAATCCAGGTCATCTACTCGGATAACCCCGCCACCGTGGACTACACGGCCTTTGGTATCAAGGACGCCCTGGTGGTGGACAACACGGGCCGCTGGCGCGACGCCGAGGGTCTCTCCCAGCACCTGCAGAGCAAGGGTGCTTCCCGTGTGCTGCTGACTGCACCTGGCAAGGGTGAGCTGAAGAACATCGTCCACGGCATCAACCACCGGGACATCTCCGATGATGACAAGATCGTCACCGCGGCATCCTGCACTACCAACGCCATTACGCCGGTGCTGAAAGCCATCAACGACAAATTCGGCATCATCCACGGCCACGTTGAGACCGTGCACTCCTTCACCAATGACCAGAACCTGATCGACAACTTCCACAAGGGCGATCGCCGCGGCCGTTCCGCGGCCCTGAACATGGTCATCACGGAGACTGGTGCCGCCAAGGCCGTAGCCAAGGCCCTTCCGGAACTGCAGGGCAAGCTCACGGGCAATGCCATCCGCGTTCCTACACCGGATGTCTCCATGGCCATCCTGAACCTCAACCTTGAGAAGGGCACCACCCGCGACGAAGTCAACGACTTCCTCCGTGAGATGTCCCTGCACTCCGATCTTCGCAAGCAGATCGACTACATCGACTCTCCCGATGTTGTTTCCACTGACTTCGTTGGCTCCCGCCGCGCGGGCATCGTTGATGGCCTCGCAACCATTTCCAACGACAAGAACCTCGTTCTGTACGTCTGGTACGACAACGAGTTCGGCTACTCCTGCCAGGTCGTCCGTGTCATGGAAGAAATGGCCGGCGTGAACCCGCCGTCGTTCCCTGCGCGCGACGTGGTTGCTCCCATTGCAGTGCTTGAAGGCGCTGGAGCCTAAGCACGCCGAAGTATTCACGGGTTTCCCGGCTGAGTCACTGGTATCAGCCGGGAAACCTGACCAAAATGGGTTCATGGAAAACGAATCAACGTTGGAACATGAGACCACCTTGGAGCACGCTCTGGACGTGGCAAAGGCCAACCACAAACAGGCCCAAAAACTTCTGGATCAAGCCATAGCGGCCAACACTGCCGGTGACGTCCCGGATCAGCGCGTGGAACAACTACGTGGACTCCTCGCCTTGGCAACAGAGGACCTGCAGCGCGTAATGCGTGAGCAATAAACGTCTCGGCCCACGGTGGCACCCATCTCCGCTGTGATCGCCGCAGTGCGACTTCTCCTGCACACTGTGGATATCGACTCTGACTGTCGGGGCCTTGTCCTACGCTCGTAGGACATTGCTATTTCCCCACTGGATGGAGTCCCTTGAGCATCACTTGGTCTGCCTACAAACGCGCCCGGCGAAGGTCACGTCAAGCTTGGGCCATTCTTGGACTGGCCGCCGCAACCGTGGTGGCAGGGCTTTCCTGGTATTTCACCACAGGACAATTCAACGCCGCTGAACCATGGGCCGCCGGCCCCAGCGAAGCGCCCGTCTACAATCCCGACTGGATGAAACCCCTTCGCGGTGGGGTGCCCGTTGCCCCGGAAAAGGCGAGCGATGCCTTGGAACGACTCCCGGTCCAAGGGCGCGCCGCCAAAGCGGACTACGATAGGGCCGCATTCGGGCAAGCCTGGGCGGACGCTGACCGTAATGGTTGCGACACCAGAAACGACATTCTCCGGCGGGACCTCTCGGCGGTCGAATTCACGGAAGGTTCATCGTGCAAGATTGCCGGTGGTAGCTTTCACGAACCATACACGGGGGCGCAGGTGACTTTCCGGAGGGGCCAGGACACCAGCGCAGCAGTTCAAATCGATCACGTGGTGGCCCTCGCCGACGCCTGGCAAAAAGGCGCCCAGCAGCTCACCATGCAGCAGCGGCAAATATTCGCGAACGATCCCCTGAACCTGATCGCCGCCGACGGTCCCGCCAATGTTAAGAAGGGCGCGGGTGACGCGGCCACGTGGCTGCCGGCTAACAAGAATTTTCGCTGCCACTACGTTGCCCGGCAGGTATCCGTAAAAGCGGCCTACAAACTCTGGATTACGCAGGCCGAAAAGGACGCCATGAAGCGGGTTTTGTCCTCCTGCCCGGAACAGCAAACCATTTACAGCGCCAGGTGACCGTGCCCTAGTTGCCAGATGCCGCCGTCGTCGATCCTCTCCAGGACCACGCGCTGGAGTGAGGTTTCCCGCGGCAGCTTATCCAAGTCATGGAGTCCCCGCTGCCTGAAAGTGAAGTAGATGGCATCCGTAGGGGCATCAGTGCAGTGGTCGAGCGTGAACCGTCGAGCAAACGACGCGATGTTGCTGTCGGGGAGGCGCTCGACGAGATACGGGTCCAGCATCCATGAATCACACGTGGCTTTGTGCGCAGGCTTGTCGGGAAAATACCGGGGGAAGAAAGATCCTGCCTCCGCCAGACTGGCATCCACCAGCGCAGGTGAGAGGCCTCCATCTTCGGGTATATGGACACCAAGAACCCAGCCTGAGCCCTGAGCATTGGCCGGTACCAAATGGAACTGCAGCCGGCCCAGCCGGAACAGATTGCCAGCCATGTGCAACGTCAGCCAACTCCAGGTGTCCAAGCCAAAACGGCCATGGACCCGCCTGTTGATCCGAAGCTGCAAGCCCATGTCTGCCAAGGATGCAGCCGAGACAGCGGGACTGATTCCCAGCTCCAGATGGTAGGCGTGAACTGAGGGCGCGAAGCGGAGGAGTGCTTCGATCCACACCGTCTCCACAGCGCCGTCGGCCCGAATGCTGTCTACTGGAAAGTTCCCAAGCCTTTCCTGCATCGCCTTCATGGCCTGCAGAACAGGCTCGTCCGGGGGCGTCCCCAGAAGGTGCGCACATTCAGTGGCGTCTTCGCCGGTGATGTCCAAGAGCTCAAAAAGCTCTGCGTGAGGGCTGGCGGCCATGGCTTAGTGCCCGAACGGATCAGGGTCGACGCCAGGCATCCAGGTCAGGCCCGGCACGCCCCAGCCGTTTTTCCTGGCTTGCTTGAGGGCCTTCTTCGAGTACCGGTCCACGAGACGATTGACGTAAAGTTTTCCGTCCAAATGGTCGAACTCGTGCTGCAGGATTCTGGCGAACCAGCCTGTCGCTTCGAAATCCAGGGGTTTGCCGTCGCCGTCAAAGCCCTGAACCCGTGTCCATTCAGCGCGCTGCAGCGGGTAGTACTCGCCGGGGAAGGACAAGCAGCCCTCAACGTGTTCATCGGGATCCGGAAGTGCGCCGGAGACCTTGGACAGCGTCAGCACGGGGTTGACTACAACACCCTGTTCGGGGACGTCGTCATCGTTGGCGTACTTGTAGACAAAAAGGCGTTTGCCCACGCCGATCTGGGGCGCGGCGAGCCCTACGCCGTTGGCAGCGTCATTAGTCTCGAACATGTCCGCGATCAAGGCGCGGAGTTCGTCGTCGAAAGCCTCGACTTCACTTGCCCGGCGGTGCAGAACAGGTTCGCCCCAAATGGTGACTGGCAGGACGGTCATCTCAGTTTTTCCTTCGTCTAGCGCTGCGGTCCGGAAGCGGCCTTGGTCCGCTTTTAGGTTAAAAGCAAAGGCCGCACCGGATAACCGGTGCGGCCTTTGTGGAAACCGGCTCTGGAGCCAATCTCGGTGGGGTGAGCTACGGGGGTTGAACCCGCGACCTCCTGGACCACAACCAGGCGCTCTGCCAACTGAGCTAAGCCCACCATGTGCCTTTTTTGGGCTGAACCGTTTGACCGGCTTTCCTTCAAGGCAACGACAAATAGCTTACCTGCTGTTTTGGGGTGCAAAGTCCACTTTTGCCGATTTTGGTGAAAAAACCTCGAAAAATGGTGCAGATCACACTTTTTCGCTGGACCCCAGGGTCTCTGCGGTAGCCATGATGTCCTTGGAAATGCGCTGTGCCGTTGCCGTGTCCGGTCCAGGCGCCGGAACAAAGACAGCCTGGCGGTAGTAGCGGAGCTCGTCGATGGAATCCTTGATGTCACCCAGGGCGCGGTGACCGCCATGCTTGGCCGGTGACTGGAAGTACGCGCGCGGGAACCAGCGGCGTGAGAGCTCTTTGATGGTGCTGACGTCGATCACGCGGTAATGGAGGTGCTCTACGATGTTGGGCATGTCCCGGGCAAGGAACATACGATCTGTTCCCACAGAGTTTCCACCCAGGGGAGCTTTGCGGGGATCCGGCACCCACTTCTCAATGTATTCAAGGACCTGTGCTTCTGCCTCTGCCATGGTCTTGCCGTGGGGGAGCTCGTCCAGGAGCTTGGAGCGGGTGTGCATGTCCCGCACGAAGTCGTTCATTTGTTCCAGTGCTGCGTCATCCGGCTTGATGACGACGTCTACGCCGTCGCCCAGAATGTTGAGCTCGGAATCCGTCACCAACGCCGCAACCTCGATCAAGGCGTCGTTCTTGAGGTCCAGGCCGGTCATTTCGCAGTCGATCCAGACGATGCGTTCATTAGTAATAGGCACGCGCCAAGCCTATCCCTCAGTGGCTTCCAAGTGCTCCGATGGTACGATTTTTGAGCGCGGCAGTGTCGTTTCTTCCTGTTGCCGAAAGCCCCCATGACGCAGAATTTTGACCCGAACACAGCGGGTGAACGATTGGATGACGACTACATGACGGTGCCAGTACCCGCCGCCCAGTTGGCAGGGACAGCGACGCCGTCGGCTGACGCCGTTGCCGGCGAGGTAGATAACGCACGTTCGCCGCTGATCGCCGGGTTCGTTGGTTCCATGTTCATGGTGTTTGGCTCACTGGGGGTTGGGTGGCTTGCTCCGGTTTCGGAACTTCGCCGCCTACCGCTTTTCATCTGGATGCGCACTGAAGGTGTGGGCGTCGGACTTTCCATTGTTTTACTGGCCATCGGCGGCATGCTGCTCGTCCGCGCCTGGCTTCGTCTGGGCCAGCGGGTCCGGGTCTGGGGAATGGAAGCCCGAAAAGCCACGCTGCAGGCGGTGGTGGCCTGGGGTCTGCCCATGATGTTCACTGTTCCCCTCTTCAGCAGGGACGTTTACGCGTATATCGGCCAAGGCCGGTTGATGGTGGAGGGCATCAATCCTTATGAGAACGGCATATCGGCGCTGCCCAACTACTTCCAGTTGGGAGCTGACAAGCAGTGGACCGAAGCGCCAGTTCCTTACGGTCAGTTGTTCTTATGGATTGAGCAGTTCGTAGTCTGGGTAACCAACGTGCAGCCGGAAGCGAGCATCATGCTCTTCCGCCTCGTCGCAGCAGTCGGTGTGGTTCTCTGCATCATCTACGTGCCGAAGCTGGCCGAACTCCATGGTGTAAATCCCCACAGGGCACTATGGCTGACAGCTGCCAATCCGCTCTTTCTCACTAACTTCATTGCCAGCGTCCATAACGACGCCTTGATGATCGGGCTGGCACTGGCAGGCCTGTACTACTGCGCAACCCACCGTGTCATTCGCGGACTGGTGCTGGTCACGCTCTCAATCTCAGTCAAACCGATCACGGTGGTATTCCTTCCCTTCATTGGACTTCTGTGGGCCGGCAAGCATGCCTCATGGCCGCGCAGATTCCTCTACTGGTTCCTGACAGCGGCTCTGAGCTTCGGGCTCCTCTATGCACTCAGCCTGGTCAACGGCTTCGGGTTCGGTTGGATCAACGGCTTGTCGGCGCCCGGGAGCGTAGCAATCTGGTATGCGCCCGTTGGTCTTATCGGGTTGGCTGTCGGATCGATTTCCAGCGTTTTGGGGTTGGACGGCCAGGTCATGGCCAAGGTGGTTTATGACGCCGGCAAGGTCCTCATGGTTGCTGCTGTTGCCTGGATGATCTTCCGGGGAGACTACGACCGGCTCATGCGGCGGCTTACGTTGGCATTTGCTGCCATTGTCCTGCTGGCACCAATGATCCAATCCTGGTACGTGGTGTGGTTGATCCCTCTGTTTGCCGTGACCGGCATCCGCAACGACTGGCAGGTCAAGGCACTGTACTTCGTTGTGTCATTCTTCATGGTCTACGCCATCTCCGACCAGTTGGACGTCTTCCCGTACCTTCAGAGTGAAGACCTGGGCTTGGCACTGTTGCTGGCCCGGATCGGGGCGGCTGTTATTGCGTTGTTCTTCGCCATTTACCTGATTTTCATGGATCCGAAGACCAAGAGCTTGTTCCGGGTGCGGGACGAATCCGGACTGCGTCCGATTATCTGAAGTCCCGGCCCTGTCCGGCCTGCTGCGTTCCGCGTCAGTCGGACGGCAACAGCCGCAATGCCTCGCGGGCGGACAGCGGACTCAACGCGGCTGAGTTGTTGGCAGCGAACGCCTTGACCCATGCTGGATCTGTTTTGCTGTACTCACGGAGCGCCCACCCGATGGCCTTGCGGATGAAGAATTCATTGTCGGCGAGGTTCGCGGAGATGACCGCTGACAGGAGGCCAGTATCAGTCTCTGACTTGGCCCCTAGCTGTGCGGTGATCGCCGCCCGGCGAATCCACATGTCGTGGTCAGTGGACCACTGCAGCAGTACCGGCGTCATCGTGGGCCGGTGCGCAAGAAGAAGCGCGCAGATCCGATGTGAGACCCCATCGACGAGGTCCCACCATGCACCCGTCCGGATAATTTCCTCATATAGGGGGAGCATCTGCAGGTCTTCTTTGACCATTCGCAGGCCTGTCAGGTCGATGGCTGCGTACCGCTCTTCACGGGCCTCCGCGTTGCGCCACAGCTCAAGAACGGATTTTTGCAGCTCAGCTGGCGAGGTCACCGGGAACTGCTTTACTGCTTCCTTCACTATCCTGCGAACCTCGGGAACCCGGACACCCCAAGAAGGCATATCGGACTTCAAATAAGCCTGAGCTCCGGCACCCCGTTCCGCATCAGCGGCTGATCGGAGTGTTGATCGGATCGACTCCACGAGGACATTGGGGCTCATGCCATAACTCTAGGTCGGTGATGGATGAAGGGGTGTGAGCCACTGCGCGAGAACTGTGGTCCCCGCTGTTCGGCCACCGTAGAGTGGGCATATTCGACCCGCTGTTCCTTTGCACGGCAGCAGCTCCCTGACTCATATCGGCAACAACGAAGGAATCTCGATGTCAATGCTGAAATCACCGGACCAAATCGCGATGATGCGCGAGGCCGGTCGCGTAGTGGCCAATGCACTGTCCGCAGTCCGGGAGCAAGCTGATGTGGGTGTTTCACTTAAGGAACTCGACGACGTCGCTGCCGCCGTAATCTCCGATGCCGGCGCAAAACCTGCCTTCCTGGACTACCACCCACGTTGGGCGGCCGTGCCGTTCCCCGGTGTCATTTGCACCAGCGTCAACGATGCCGTGGTGCACGGGATCCCCAATGGATACGTACTGGAGGACGGCGATCTGCTCAGCGTCGATTGTGGTGCCTTCGTGGAAGGCTGGTGCGGTGATGCAGCCGTCAGCTTCGTCGTAGGGGCCGGAGACCCTGCAGATCATGAGTTGGTGAAAGCGACAGAAGAAGCGCTTGCCCGCGGCATCGACGCAGCCCGTATAGGAAACAAAATGGGTGACCTTGCCTATGCGATTGGTGGCGAGGCGAAACGTGCAGGATACGGGCTGTTGGCCGATCATGGCGGGCATGGCATAGGACGGACAATGCACGCCGAACCTCCCGTCCCCAACCTCGGACGGCCTGGCCGGGGTATGAAGCTCGAAGAAGGTCTGGTCATTGCCATTGAGCCCATGCTGATCCTGGGCGGCAAGGACGACTACTACCACGACGAGGACGAGTGGACTCTTCGTTCGGCAAGCGGGCGACGCGCCGCCCACAGCGAACACACCGTAGCCATCACGGCTGATGGCCCCATGATCCTCACTTTGCCGTAGTTTGCCGACACTGCTTATCGAGCCGTCCCACGCTTTTTGAGGCGTACCACCGGCCGGCCGGGAACTGATTCGGACACGGAACTGAAGCCAGCAGCCTTGAAAAGAGAAAGCGTGCCGTGGAACAGGTCCGAGGCCGTCGCTTTGGTCCTATGATCCGTATCCACCGGATAGGCCTCGATGACGTTCGCACCGTTGTTGAAAGCGTGATCCATCGCGGCAGCAAGCAGAGCGGACGACACTCCGGTGCGCCTGTGGTTCGGTGCTACAACAAAGCAACTGACGGCCCAAAGATCGAGGCCGTCCTCCGACCGAAGACCTGCCTCTCTGAGGACCTGGGACCGTTTCAGGCGCGGATACTTGGCTCGTGGTTCCACTGCGCACCAGCCGACCGGACGACCATCCCGGAACGCCAGTACGCCGGGCGCAGGACCTGTTTGGAACGATGACTTCAACAATTCCCTGCGGTCACCGGGCGATGTTCCGGCCCAATCATTGCCGGTAAGGGCGAACCACCGGCACCAGCACCGGGAGGGTTCGCCCTTGGTTCCGAACAATTCCTCAACAGCCGCCCAGGTGGCAGGAGCTGTCTCGATCTTCGAAGCAGGATGGCCGTGTTCCATGGACCCACAATAGGCCGGGCCCGCGTTGCTGGTCCCGTGGACGCCGGAATCGTGGTGCAACGATCACACGCCGGCACCCACCAGTTCGCCTGTTGTGGTGTTGACTAGTAGGGGACCGGTGCCATCAGGACCGTCAACGTCCCTCACGATGGACTCGTCTTCCGGTGGAACTTGTTCGTGGTCGTCCGAGTCCCAGTCATTGCTGCGGTCAGGGGTGCCGGGTGCCTCAACAGCAGGTGCTGCATCGGCAGGGGCTGAGGCGCCGGTCATTCGGGTGAAGTTGGCAGAGCCCCACATGAGGTCATGTCCCACTGATTCGGCGTCGATTTCGGCTACGTGGTAGACACGGCCCTCATGTTCCCATTGCCGCAACCGGAGCTTCCCAACGACGAGAACGCGCTGTCCCTTTTTCACGCTGCATCCAACATGTCCGGCCAAGTAGCGGAACGACTGGACCGTGTACCAGTTGGTGTTTCCGTCCACCCAGGTGTTGGTGGCGCGGTCGTAGCGGCGTTCCGTGGTTCCCAGACGAAACGATGCCGTGGACGTGCCCCGTGTAGTGGTGGAGCTCTTGACCTCCGAGGCCACGAAGCCCCGGACGGTGATCATGTCATTCATGGTGGTCCTTCTCGGTGTAGTGAAGTGCCTGTCCGGCTCTTTCAGCTTCATCCAGGGAAGTCAGGGAGGGGAGTGCCTCATGCGCCTATGTGAATAACGGCACCTGTGGAGGAGTAGAAGCACGTTCCATGGGATGGCAAGCAGTTGGCTGATAGCACTGTAAACTCTTTGTGGCGCCAGCGGCCCGTGTGGTCATGACGCGAGTGCGCCCCAGTAGCTCAGGGGATAGAGCAGCGGCCTTCTAATCCGCCGGTCGGGGGTTCGATTCCCTCCTGGGGCACCGAATCATCCCCCTTGGAACAGCGTCCAAGGGGGATGTCCGCCTTAAAGCACTGACTCGTTAGCGTCCTTACTCAAGTAATTCCTTGAGATTTCGGAGCACCAACTCCCAAGTTGCGGTGGACTGCTCCACTTCTTCCTCACTCGAATTGTTGCCCTGTCTGATGGCCACTCTTGTTCCGTCAGGTTCGTCAGTCACGCTGTATTCCACAGTGTGGTGGTTCTCGGGAACGTCAGGGAGCCCCGAGGATGGACTGTAATGAGTGGTCTTCAGCAACTGCGGAGGATCGAAAGCAAGGATGGTGCCGCTGTCCTGGTACCGCTTGCCGTTGTACTCGCCGGAGTACGTAATGTCATCGCCCACGCGCCAGGTCGTGGTGACATTGGTTCCCAGGAAATACAGCCGAATGAGGGCCGGATCAGTCAGGGCATCCCATACCTTTTCAGGCGGGGCAGCAATGGTGGTCGATGCGACCGCATCAGGGATCGGCCCACTTGTTGGTCCACGCATACTGCAAGTCCACCTATCGTCCTGGCCTGAAATGTCACTTGGAAGCGCTGTACCTTGCCTGGGAAAACGCTACGCCCGTCAGCACGCCCTGTGAATGGCGCTCGCATGTGAATGGCCCACCTGTTTGTGGATGGCAGAATGGCTAGGTGATGAGCAGGAGAACCGCACAGGCATATGGCACGAAATCAGACGCATCGAAAGTCAGCGTCGCTGGATTGTCGCTGATGATAGCCGCGGCATTGACGGTCACCGCTTGCACTCCATCGCCTGCGCCATCCGCCGTTCAGCCCGCGGCTACTCCGTCACCGTCCGCGAGTCCGCAGGCCACGGCTACCGTTGATCCGGCTGTTGTCGCAGCCACCTCTGCCGTGGAGTCAACGCTCAAGGCCTTGGTAGCCAGCAACCCCAAGCCCGACCGCGAAACCCTGCGCGCGGCCTTGGTCTCGGCAGGTATCCCCAGTGCCAACGTAGAGGTGTCCGTAAGCCGTACGCCCACGGGCCTTGATGTGGACGCTATGGAAGCCGCAGCACTTGCGGGGGAGAGTTGCGTCATGGGGCAGATCCGGGACGGCGGGGTGGTGGTCACAGTGCTGCCTGTGCTGGCCACCGGAAAATGCTTCGTGGGAGACGCCCGCTAGCTCCACCGCGGGGCTCGAATGTGAGTTATGTACGCCTACCCATTAGATTTAAGGGCATGGCGGAATTCATTTACACGATGACCAAGGCTCGCAAGGCCGTTGGCGACAAACTTATTCTGGACGATGTCAGCATGTCGTTCTTCCCGGGCGCGAAGATCGGCGTCGTGGGTCCGAACGGTGCTGGTAAGTCCACCATCCTGAAGATCATGGCCGGACTGGACACCCCGTCAAACGGCGAGGCCCGCCTGAGCCCCGGCTACACCGTGGGCATCCTCTTGCAGGAACCGCCGCTGAACGAGGAAAAGACCGTCCTGGGCAACGTCCAGGAGGGTGTTGGCGAGATCTACGGCAAGATCCAGCGCTTCAATGAGATCTCCGAAGAAATGGCCAACCCGGACGCGGACTACGAGACGCTCCTGGACGAAATGGGCAAGCTTCAGGAAGCCATTGATGCGGCGGATGCCTGGGATATCGATTCCCAGCTTGAGCAGGCCATGGACGCGCTGCGCTGCCCGCCGGCTGACTCGGATGTCACAGTCCTTTCCGGTGGTGAGCGCCGCCGCGTAGCGCTGTGCAAGCTTCTCCTGCAGAAGCCCGACCTCCTGCTCCTTGACGAGCCCACCAACCACTTGGACGCCGAGAGCGTACTTTGGCTCGAGCAGCACTTGGCTCAATACCCCGGCGCCGTTCTTGCCGTGACTCACGACCGTTACTTCCTGGACCACGTGGCTGAGTGGATCGCAGAAGTCGACCGCGGCCACCTCTACCCGTACGAAGGCAACTACTCCACCTACTTGGAGAAGAAGAAAGCCCGCCTTGAGGTCCAAGGCAAGAAGGACGCAAAGCTTTCCAAGCGCCTCACCGAAGAACTTGAGTGGGTGCGCTCCAACGCCAAGGGCCGCCAGACCAAGTCCAAGGCACGTCTCGCCCGCTACGAGGAAATGGCTGCCGAGGCCGAGCGCACCCGCAAGCTGGACTTCGAAGAGATCCAGATTCCGCCGGGACCGCGCCTGGGTTCTTTGGTCATCGAGGCCAAGAACCTGAAGAAGGGCTTCGACGATCGAGTGCTGATCGAAGACCTTTCCTTCTCGCTGCCCCGCAACGGCATCGTCGGCGTTATTGGACCCAACGGTGTTGGTAAGTCCACGCTGTTCAAGACGATCGTCGGTATGGAGCCTTTGGACGATGGTGAGCTCAAGATCGGCGAGTCCGTGAAGATCTCCTACGTGGACCAGTCCCGTGGCGGCATCGATCCCAACAAATCCCTCTGGGAAGTTGTCTCCGAAGGCCATGACTTCATCCAGGTCGGCCAGGTTGAAATGCCTTCGCGGGCCTACGTTTCGGCGTTTGGTTTCAAGGGACCGGACCAGCAGAAGAAGGCGGGTGTCCTCTCCGGTGGTGAGCGCAACCGCCTGAACCTGGCCCTGACGCTCAAGCAGGGTGGCAACCTCCTGCTCCTTGACGAACCTACTAACGACCTCGACGTCGAAACCCTGAGCAGCCTTGAGAACGCCCTTCTCGAATTCCCGGGTTGCGCCGTAGTGGTATCGCACGACCGCTGGTTCCTGGATAGGGTTGCGACCCACATCCTCGCCTACGAAGGTGACGACGAGAACCCCTCCAAGTGGTACTGGTTCGAGGGCAACTTCGACTCCTACGAGGAGAACAAGGTGGAGCGCCTCGGCCCCGATGCCGCGAAGCCGCACCGTGTAACGCACCGCCGCCTGACCCGCGACTAGTAGTAAGCCGCAAAACACAAGAGGCCGGTCCCAGCAGGGATCGGCCTCTTGGCTTTAAGGCAGGGCTACGGAATCCGGACCATGCCTTCTTGGGCTACCGTGGCGACGTGCTGGCCTTCGCGGTTGAAGATGCGTCCTGTGGCGAGTCCCCGGGCACCTTGGGCGCTGGGAGATTCCTGAACGTAGAGCATCCACTCGTCCACGCGCACGGGGCGGTGCCACCACATCGCGTGATCGAGGCTGGCAACACTCATGCCCGGCGTCATCCAGGCCAAGCCGTGCTTACGGAGGATAGGTTCCAGCAGCGTGTAATCGCTCGCGTACGCCAAGGCGGCCCGGTGGAGGTTGGGGTCATCGGGAAGGGGGCCCATGGTCTTCATCCAGACGGCATTGGTAGCTACATGATCGGTGGGTGGGGACACATAGAGGGCGGGGTCGATGTGACGGACGTCGAAGGGCCGCTCTGAAGACATGTGCCGTGCCATGGGGTGATCGTAGTGGGACAACAGCTCGGCGGTGCTGGGCAGGGATTCCGGATCAGGGATGCCTTCCGGCATCTGTGCCTGATGGTCCAAGCCACTGTCCTCCACCTGGAAGGAAGCGATCATTGAGAGAATCGGCACACCGTCCTGGTAGGCGTGTACGCGGCGGGCCGAGAAGGAACGGCCATCCCGCAGTCTCTCCACACCGAAGGTGATGGGTTTGTTGGCATCACCCGGACGGAGAAAGTATCCGTGCATGGAGTGCGCCACCCTGTCCGGCTCAACGGTCCTCATGCCGGCCATCATGGACTGCGCCAACACCTGGCCACCAAAAACGCGGTGCCGGGGCTGCTTTTGGGACGGCCCCAGGAAAATGTCCTCATTGGTCCGGGCTCCGTCGAAGTCACCAAGATCCAGCAGGCCAATCAGCACTTCCATGGGGTCCTCTACGGGTGCTTCCACCTCAAGGCCAGCGTTCGTGTCAGTCATGGTTCGACTTTAGACGGCACCCCAACCCCTCTCAACCGGGGACATGCCGGTAGAGTCGATGATGTGACAGACGTCTTGACCCAGTCCTTCCGCTTCGCCGATTCCCGTGACCTCGCTGACCTGCGCACCTTCGTTACGCGAGCAAAGAGCATCGACGACGGCGCCATCCGCCTCCAGGCCGCGGGCAATGTCCTGGCCGCCTACGTGTGTGTCCTGAGGCCCCGCATCCTTGGCGAGTCAACCCCTACAATTCTTGGCCTGCGCACCATGGCCCTGGCTGAGCCTGCCCAAGCCGACGTCACCGTGACGCTTGCTTCCGTCATGGACCGCTTGGCCCGATCAGGCGCCGAAGATGTGGAACTGCCCGTCCCGCCGTCGACCGTTTCCGAATCCTGGGCGGGTGTAGGCGCGCCCCGGACCGGTTGGGAAGCCCAAGGAACAGTTCCCGACGCCGACCTCAAGGCTGCGGCGGAGGCCGGCATTGCGGAGGTGGCCGGCGTCATTCCGGCTTTGGCGGGCGCCGCGGTGGTCAACACGGCCAGGGCTGCAGTGTGGGGCCGGGAGCTGCCCGGTCTGGACGGTCTGCCGGCAGGTGCCGCTTTCGCCGCATTCGCTTTGGGTTTCCTGGGTGAGTCCGAGCAGAAGGTCTTCCGCAATGGCCGCTGGTTCCGTCTGAGCGGCCCCCGCGGCCATGTGCTGGTCCGGACGGGAGCCGGCTTGGGGCTCGGCTTCTAGGTCTTATGCGTCGGGGCCGGCCGAAGGGCTATTGACCATGGTCAGGGCCGCACGCTCCATGTAGTCCCATAGCGTGCCCTCATGCAACGGCGAGAGCTCCAAAGAGTCCACGGCCGTGCGCATGTGGAACAACCAGCGGTCCTTGGCTTCCGGTGTCACCCGGAAGGGCATATGGCGCATGCGCAACCGTGGGTGGCCGCGTTCTTCACCGTAGGTGGTGGGTCCGCCCCAGTATTGCTCCAGGAACATGAGGAAGCGGCGCTTTGCCGGTTCGAGGTCCTCTTCGGGGTACATGGGTCGAAGCAGCGGGTCCGTGGCTACGCCGTCGTAGAAGACGTCGATGAGTTTGACGAACGTTTCATGGCCACCGACTGCCGCGTAGAAGCTGTCCGTGTAGGCGGGCTGGCTGAACGGGTCGTTCTGCATCAGCTGGCGTCGGGGGCCTGCCTGGGGCGCTGGCGTTTGCCCACCTGCAGTGTTATTCATTGGACTTCTCCTCGGCTTTGGTGACGCGCGGGGCGCCTGCTGTGACGGGCGCAGCTGCAGCGCCGGGCTCGTCGCTGTTGTCAGGTGTTTCCAGCGGCACGTAATCGCCTTGGGAACGGTTGCCCACGCGGAGGATTTCGCCGTTGCGCAGGTACCAGATGGCACCGTCCTCAGCGCGGACCCGAGTGATGCGCAGGCCCACCGATTCAACGGTACCAATGACTTCGCTGGTAACAATGACGTCACCGATTCCGTATTGGTCCTCTATGGTGATGAAGATTCCCGCGAGGAAGTCGCGGATCAGCTGCTGGGCGCCGAAACCGATGGCAACACCGAGGATGCCCACGCTGGTCAGGAGCGGCGCGACGTCCACGTTCATGTATTTGAGGACGTAGATGATCACGATCACCACCACCACAACGCTTACCAGGCTCGTCAGCAGCGAGCCGATGGTCTCGGCGCGCTGGGAGCGTCGTTCATGGTCCAATGCACGGATTGCGGGTTGCACCCACTTGAAGTGCGGCTTCTTGAAGAAAGAACTGCCCGCCGAGACTCGTCGCGTAATGCGCAGGATGATGAACCGTGCCACGATCCACACAGCCAAGCCTACGCCCACTGTGATGAGGATCGACATGAGGTCGATTTTTTCGGGTTCGATGTTGATGGTTTCCGCCAGGGGGATGGAGGTCAAGGTGGAATAGCTCCTTGTCGTCGGCCCGTGTTCGCCGGGCGCGGAACACTCTGTCCACCTACAACCCTAGCGCCGTAGCGTGACGGTATGCGCATCCTGGTCTTGGGCGGTACCGCCTTCCTGTCAGCAGAAATCGCCCGGCAGGCTGTTGAAGCCGGACATGACGTCACCTGTTTGGCGCGCGGCAGTTCAACAAACCCGCCCGACGGCGTCACGTGGGTAAGGAGCGACCGTGCGGCGGGTGCAACGGCCTTCGCGGAAATAAACGGACGCTGGGACGAAGTGGTGGATGTCTCCCGGGATCCCGTACAGGCGCGTGTGGCACTGGACGTGCTGGGCCCCTCCACCGCGCATTGGAACTTCGTCTCAAGTTGCTCCGTGTACGCGGACCACTCAATACCTGACGCGGATGAGAACGCGGCCCTTTTGGAGCCCTTGCCTGAAGGCCAGTCAGGCACTCCGGAAACCTATGGAGAGTCCAAATCGGCGATCGAGCAGATGACTCTTGCCGCTGTGGGAGAGAAGGCGCATATCGTCCGGGCGGGACTCATTGGCGGACCCGGGGACGGCACCGAAAGATACGGTTATTGGCCTGCCCGATTCGCTGCGAACACGGACACGGTGCTGGTCCCGGACATCCCGGATGACGCCACGCAGATCATCGATGTCCGGGACCTCGCCGCGTGGATCCTGCAATCCGCGGAGGAAGGGCTGACGGGAATTTACAACGCCTTGGGAGAGGTAGTGCGGTTCGAGGACTACATCGCCGAGTCCCAGCGGGCGGTTGGAACCCCGGCAGGGGACGGAATCTCAGCAAGGGACAGAAATTCAGCAAAGGACAGAGCGGCCCAGGACGTCATCCGGCCTGACGAGGCTTGGCTCGTGGAGCACGGTGTCGAGTACTGGTCCGGCCCGGATTCCCTGCCCCTGTGGCTCCCGGCTGGTCACGACGGCTTTCAGGCGCGGAGCAACCGGGCGGCACGTGAGCGCGGAATGGTCCTGAGGCCGTGGCAGGAAACCCTGGCGGCCACCCTCGAGGATGAGCGGGCGAGAGGCTTGGACAGGGACCGAAAAGCCGGCTTGAGCCGTGAAACGGAACAAAGGCTCGTGGCACTCTGGCAGCTCGAACAGCGTTAGGTTGCTGCCGCCGTCGTGATCGGTTCGTGGAGGACCGGAAAGTTGACGCTGCGGGCAATGAAGCAGACCTGGTTGGCTTCATGGTGAAGCTGCGGGATCAAGCTTTCGTGGGCGGGATCGGCGATAGTGACGTGAGGCTTCAGGGTGACGGTTTCGAACTGCCCGCTGCCGTCCCGGTTGAGCTTCATGAGGCCTTCGGCGTTGTCCTCATAGCCGGTGACTACCACACCATGCTTGACGGCCACGTGCAGGAAGGACAACATGTGGCATTGCGAGAGAGCTGCAAGTAGCAACTGTTCCGGGTTGTAGCGTGTCCGGTCGCCGTGGAACGTCGGATCTGCTGAGCCCTTCAATGTCGGCAGGCCGTTGATTTCAATGTCGTGGTCCCTGGAATATCCCCGATAGCTGGCAGTCCCTTCGCCGAGGTTTCCGGTCCAGCGGACGGTCAGCGCGTAATGGTGTTCGTGGAGGCCCATGCGGATAGTTTAGCTCTGGGGCAACAACTGTCCGCACGGGCCTCATCAGGCTGCAGGCTTAGACGTCTGCTGCCCGTGCGCGCAGGGCCCGGGCTACGCTGTCCCGGTTTTCCAGCATCATGCGGCGCAGTGCTGCACTCTCCTCCGGAAGACCGGCCAGGAACTGGTCCGTGCGTTCCACCGTGGCCCGCGTTGTGAGCTGCGCCGGGTAAAGGCCCACCACGATCTGCTGGGCCAAGGCGTGAGTTCGTTCCTCAACGATGCCAGGTACGGCCTCGAAGTACTTCTCCGCGAAAGGTTCCAACAAAGCGGTGTCCACGACACGCATGAAGCCGGCCACGGCTGAGGCTTGCAAGGCGTTGGAGAGTTCTCCCTTGACCACGATCGAGTCCCAAGCTGCTGCCTTGGCCTCCGGGGTGGGGATGGCTGCTTTGGCCTGGGCTGCTGCATTTTGGCCGTTGGAAGTGTTATCCCGGGAAAGTTCCTCGTCGATCCGCGTTTGGCCCTGCCGGCCGCCGGCAACAAGGGCTGTGAGCAGTTCCCACCGCATGTCTTGGTCGATGCTGAGTCCTTCGAGGGTCTCCGAACCGTCCAAAAGGGCCTGAATACGGTCGAACTGTCCGCCACTGCGTGCCAGTTGGGCGTACGACTTGGCGAACTGCAACTGGGCATCCGATCCCGCGACAGCGGACGATGCGAGGTCCCACAACTTGTCCGCAGCCGCGATCGTCGAGTCAAGCTTGTGATCGGCGGCCACGAAATAGCTCAGGGTGGTGGCGAGCTGACGCAATTGCACCAGGATGACGGAGGAGTCTGTTTCCGAAGCAATGTTCGCCAGGATAAGTTCCACGTAGCCGCGGGCCGGAGTTTCGCCGTCGCGGGCCGCGTCCCAGGCCGAACCCCACACCAAAGTGCGGGGCAGGCTGGCCGCAAAGTCTTTCAGGTGGGCCTTGGCGGTGGCAAGGGAGTGCTCATCGAGGCGGACCTTGGCATACGCGAGGTCGTCGTCGTTCAAGAGGATCAGGTCCGGGCGCGCCTTGCCAACCAAGGCAGGTACCTCGGTGCGGGGGCCGTCAACGTCGAGTTCCTCGCGGTGGGTCCGCTCCAGCTTCCCTTCGCCCGAGAGCGTGTAGAAGCCAACGGCCAGGCGGTGCGGGCGGAGCGTGGGCTGTTCGTCGATCGCGGTCTGCAGGATCGCGAAATCGGCAATGGTGCCGTCCGCCGCAACGGACAGCTCCGGGGCGAGCGTGTTCACGCCGGCAGTTTCGAGCCAAAGCTTGCCCCACGCGTCCAGGTCGCGGCCGGAGGCAGCTTCGAGCTCCACCATGAGGTCAGCGAGCTCCGTGTTCTTCCAAGCGTGCTTGGCGAAGTACGTGCGCACACCGGCCATGAACTGTTCCGGACCCACCCAGGCCACCAACTGCCGCAGCACGGAAGCGCCCTTGGCGTAGGTGATGCCGTCGAAGTTGACCTCGACGTCTTCGAGGTTGTTGATCTCGGCAAAGATCGGATGCGTGGTGGGCAACTGGTCCTGCTTGTAGGCCCAGGACTTTTCCACGGAGGCGAACGTCGTCCACGCCCGATCGAATTCAGTGTTCTCAACGGCGGCCAAGTGAGACATGTATTCGGCGAAGCTCTCGTTGAGCCAGAGGTCGTTCCACCAACGCATGGTCACCAGGTCCCCGAACCACATGTGCGCCAGTTCGTGCAGGACCGTGATGGCGCGCCGCTCAATTTGAGCGCCCGTGACCTTTCCACGGAAAACGTAGCCTTCCAAGATGGTCACGGCACCGGCATTCTCCATGGCTCCGGCATTGAACTCCGGGACGAACAGCTGGTCGTATTTCCCGAACGGGTACGGGAACCCGAATTGTGCCTCGAAGAACTCGAAGCCCTGGCGGGTCAGTTCAAAGATGTTGTCCGCGTCCAAGTACTGCATGAGTGACTTCCGGGCAAATACTCCCAGAGGGATGACGCGGCCGTCTGAGCTGGTGACCTCGGAGCGGACCGATTGGTACGGCCCGGCGATCAAGGCCGTGACGTAGGAAGACAGCCGGGCAGTGGGAGCGAATTCCCACACTGAACGCTCAGTGCCATCCTCGCTGGCAGGAGCTTCAACTGGAATCGGCGTGGGGGAGTTGGAGATCACGTCCCAATGCGACGGCGCAGTAACGGTGAACGTGAAGCTGGCCTTCAGGTCGGGCTGTTCAAAAACGGCGAACATGCGCCGCGAGTCAGGAACTTCGAACTGCGTGTAGAGGTAAACCTCGCCATCAACAGGGTCTACGAATCTGTGGAGTCCCTCGCCCGTGTTCATGTAGGGAGCATCTGCCACCACCACGAGTTCGTTGTCCGCTGCCAGATCCGGGAGCTGGATGCGGACGCCGTCAGAGACTTCCGCAGGGTCCAGCTCGGTGCCGTTCAACGTCACGCTGTGGACCGCCGCAGTGATGGCATCGATGAAGGTGGACGATCCCGGCTCCGCGGAAAACTTCACAACAGTGGTGGAGCCGAAGGTCTCAGCGCCCTGGGTCAGGTCCAGGGTGACGTCGTACGACTCGACGTTGAGCAGTTCGGCGCGGGTGGCGGCTTCATCGCGCGTAAGGTTCAGGCCTGGCAAGTGGTGCCTCCGGAGATTTTGGGATGGCCGGCCCGTCATGGCCGGACGCTGGTGTGAAGTCATTCTTTCACTCCAAGCCGTGAAGGCAAGGAGCAGGCACCACAGTGTCGCGCCACGGAGTAGCGTTGGCTTATGGCATCCTTCCGGGACACCCTCGACTTCCGCGCACTGAGGTTTGCGGTCGCCTTTCCGTTGCTGCTCGCCGTCGGGTTTGTAGTGTGCGCCCAGATGCTGCGCAACGACCTCCCAAACCCGGTTGCCGTTATGTGGAGCGCCGACGGCGGCACTTCCTTCGCTCCATTCGGCGCCTACGTGGCAGGCGGCGCTGCCCTCATCACCTTCTGCGGTTGGGCAGTCTTCCTCCAAGCGGTATCGATTTCCCGCCCCGTGGTCATGCGCCGGGTCATGATGGGCGTGGGCCTCATGGTCAGCCTTTTCATCACCACGGTGTTGGCGGCCGGCTTGGTCGGCCAGTCCGGACTGGCGGACGCGCGCGAATCCCACGTTGATCCGATTGTCCTGGCCATGGGCAGTGGCGCCGCAGTGGCGCTGGGTGTCGTCATGATGTTCGCCTTCAAGCCGGACCCTCGATGGACCCGTGAGGATGACGTTGCGCTCGAGGAAGAGCTGCGTCTTCTCGAAGATCCCGATCTCGCCCGCGACACGCTCCGGCTGTGGGTGCATGCCCGGAGTTCCGTTTTCGTCATGATCATAGTCTCGGCATTGTTCCCCGCTGCGCTGATAGCGGTGGCGGTTCCGTGGCTCGGTGCCTTGGTAGCAGCGGCGGCTCTGATCGGCGCAGGTTTCCTGTTCGCACGGGTGCGGGCGGACAGGGGAGGGCTGCAGGTATTCGCCGGCGGGATCGTCCGCGTCCTGACCGTCCCCGCCGTCGACATCGCTGCGGCAGCTCCTGCGGACGTAAAGGCGGCAGACTATGGCGGGTGGGGCTGGCGGCATCACGACGACGCCACTGCCATGCTCGTCAGCAGCGGACCTGCCGTCGTCGTAAGGAAACTTAATGGAGGCCGGGTGGCACTAAGCGCAGGGACCCAGGCTTCCGCAGACAAACTCGCCGGTGTCCTCAACCGGGCAGCGCGTCGTGCTCATGGCGACGGGCAGGCCCAACAACCCGGGTAGCGGTACCCTAGGTAGCGCATCCCTCAACGCCGCGCCCGGCCATGTGCCGTACCCGCGCGCCAGAAAGAATGGACTTCCTGTGACTACACCCCGCGTCCACATTGCTACGGACCACGCCGGCATGGAACTCAGTGCCCACCTGGTCAGCCACCTCACGGCCAAAGGCTATGAAGTGGTGGACCACGGGCCCAAGGAGTACGACGCCCTGGATGACTACCCCTCCTTCTGCATCAATGCCGGCCTCGCTGTGGTGGCAGACCAGAAAGCCGGTGTGCACGCACTCGGGATTGTGCTGGGCGGCTCAGGCAATGGAGAACAAATTGCTGCCAACAAGGTAAGCGGCGTCCGCGCCGCCCTCGCATGGAACCTCTCCACCGCAAAGTTGGCCCGCGAACACAACGACGCCAACGTCGTGGCTGTTGGCGGACGCCAGCACACCGTTGAGGAGGCCACCGAGCTCATCGAAGCCTTCCTTCAGGAACCATTCAGCAACGACGAACGCCACATTCGCCGGATCGGAAAAATTGCCGTGTACGAAACCACCGGCGAGATCGTCGAGTAGTGCCTGAGGGGCATTCAATCCATAGGCTGGCCCGCCAGTTCCAGGATGTTTTTGGCGGCCGGCGTTTGGATCTTTCCAGCCCGCAAGGGAGATTCGCCGCCGGCGCGGAGCTACTCACCGGGCACACCATGGTGGAAGCCACCGCCCATGGCAAGCAGCTCTTTCTCAGGTTTGACCACGAGCTCTTCCTTCACGTCCACCTTGGCCTCTACGGGGCCTGGAGCTTTGGCGGCGATAGGTCCTTCACGGGTGCCTCCAGCATTGGGGCTCCGCGTCGCATCGGCGAACGGGAGGCGGGCCCCTCTTCTGACGACGGGGACTACGCCGGCCCGCCTCCTCCCGTGGGCGCAGTGCGTGTCCGGCTGGTGTCCGGGCACGGCTGGGCGGATCTCCGTGGTGCCACCACCTGCGCCGCAATAACTGCAGCTGAGGCAGCGGCCGTGTTGGCGCGCTTGGGCCCGGACCCGCTCCACAATCGGCAAGGAGACCGTGAGGAGTTCATCCGCCGCCTGCGCCGCCGCAAGACGCCGGTGGCCCTTCTCTTGATGGACCAGTCCGTCTTAGCCGGCGTCGGCAACATCTACAGGGCCGAGGTGTTATTCCGGCAGGCCGTCGACCCCTGGACGCCGGGAAGCACCATTGATGCGGAAACCGCTGGTCGTCTCTGGGACGACACCGTGGACACCATGTCCGACGGCGTCCGTGACGGACGGATTGTTACGACGCCCTCAACTCTGTGGACCGGCGCCGGCGTTGTAGCACCCGACGCCGATGCCCACTTCGTCTACAAGCGGGACGGCCTGCCCTGCCGGGCGTGCGGGATGACGGTGGGGATGACGGAAATCGGTGCCCGCAAGCTGTATTGGTGCCCCGGCTGCCAAGTGTAGAAATCCATGCTTTGAAGAAGAAAAAGGGCCCCGATCCGCGGATCGGGGCCCTTCTCCATGGAGGGGACGACGGGAATCGAACCCGCGTAATCAGTTTGGAAGACTGAGGCTTTACCATTAAGCTACGTCCCCAGGCGGATATTCCTTGTTCAGGACATCTTCCTGGTGGCTGTTGAAGCCGGGTACTACTAAACCTAATTCCGGCGGCAGTGTCAAATGTGCATTCTGGGCTCGCTTGCCCGTAGACTGTCCTGTGCATTCGGGGTGTAGCTCAGCTTGGCTAGAGCGCCTGCTTTGGGAGCAGGAAGTCGCAGGTTCAAATCCTGTCACCCCGACTCTGTGTTTGTGTCCGCTTCAGGGGCACGACAGAACCCCATACCCACAAAATCAGGAGTACTTAGACTGTGAAGAGCGCTGTCGAGAACCTCACCGCAACGCGGGTCAAGCTCAACGTTGAGGTTCCCTTTGAGGAACTGAAGCCGAGCATCGATGCCGCGTACAAGACCGTTGCTTCGCAGATCCAGGTTCCCGGATTCCGCAAGGGCAAAGTTCCCTCCAAGCTGATCGACCAGCGCGTTGGCCGTGGCTACGTTCTGGAGACTGCCATCAACGATGGCCTCAACGGCTGGTACCAGGCTGCAGTTCAGGAGACGGGCGTTCGCCCCCTGAGCCGCCCCGAAGTTGAAATCACCGAGGTCCCGGACCCGTCCGCAACCGATGGCGAACTCAAGTTCCAGGTGGAGATCGACGTCCGCCCCGAGATCGAGCTGCCCGACTACGCCGGCATCAAGGTTGAGGTTGCTGCTGCTGAGTCTTCCGAAGCTGACGTTGACAAGGCGCTGGACGAACTGCGTGGCCGCTTCGGCACGCTGAAGTCCGTTGAGCGTCCTGCCAAGAACGACGACTTCCTCACCATCGACATCACCGCCACGATTGACGGCGAAGACATCGATTCCGCTTCCGGCCTTTCTTACCAGGTTGGTGCCGGCACCATGCTCGAAGGCCTCGACGAAGCCGTGACCGGCCTCTCCGCCGACGAAGAAGCAATCTTCGAGACCACGCTGGTTGGCGGCGACCACGCCGGCGAGTCCGCACAGGTGAAGGTTGTTGTCAAGGCTGTCAAGGAGCGCGAGCTTCCCGAGGCAAACGACGACTTCGCCCAGCTCGCCTCCGAGTTTGACACCCTTGGTGAACTCCGTGAGGACCTTGCCAAGCAGGCCGCCGACTCCAAGGTAGTTGAGCAGGGCGTTGAGGCACGCGACAAGGTCCTGGACAAGCTCGTTGAGCTCGTTGAGGTCCCCGTCCCGGATTCCGTTGTCGAGGAGCAGATCGAAGCTCACTTCAACCCGGAGAACGCACACGGCGAAGGTGACCACGACACCGAGGAGCACCGCGCAGAGGTCAAGGCCAACACTGAGCGTGCCTTCCAGAACGAGATCATCCTCGACGCCATTGCGGACAAGGAAGAAGTAGACGTCAGCCAGAACGAGCTGATCGACTACATCGTGACCACCGCAAGCCAGTACGGTATGGATCCCAACCAGTTCGCCCAGATCATTGATCAGAGCGGCCAGGTTCCCATGATGGTTTCCGAGGTTCGCCGCCGCAAGGCCCTGGCTGTTGTGCTGGGTCAGGCTGAGGTAGTCGACTCCGAGGGCAACAAGGTTGACCTCACGGACTTCGTCCGCCCCGCCGGCGAAGCAGCAGCCGAAGAGGCTGCAGCAGTTGAAGCAACCGAAGAAGCTGACGTTGTCGCAAGCGACGACCCCGCAGCAGTGAAGTTCTAGTCAACGACTTCAACCGGCCTCGGATCTCATGATCCGGGGCCGGTTTGCTTTAAGGCTGAACATTGGTGCTGAACGCAGACGTGCGCCGTCAGCGAACAGTGCGATTTCGGCGAACAAATCATCCGCGAAAACGGTTAGTGTCCAAGTAGTGAAGTTCAGTGAGGTCACTGGCACCAGCGAGAGGTAAGTACTTATGTCACAGCAATCAGAGGCTCCCCGGATGGCAACTGTCGATCCCGCAGCCCAGGACAACTACATCTACAACCGCCTGCTGAAAGAGCGCATCATCTGGCTCGGCTCTGAAGTCCGTGACGAGAACGCCAACGCCATCTGCTCGCAGCTCCTCCTCCTCTCGGCCGAAGACCCGGAGAAGGATATCTACCTGTACATCAACTCCCCGGGTGGTTCCGTGACGGCCGGCATGGCCATCTACGACACCATGCAGTTCATCCCGAACGATGTCGTCACAGTGGCGACCGGTCTGGCAGCGTCAATGGGCCAGTTCCTCCTTTCCTCCGGCACCAAGGGCAAGCGTTACGCGACGCCCAACGCACGTATCCTGATGCACCAGCCCTCGGGCGGCATCGGCGGCACGGCCTCGGATATCAAGATTCAGGCAGAACTGATCCTGCACATGAAGAAGGTCATGGCCGAACTCACGGCTGAGCAGACCGGGCAGTCCGTGGAAACCATCCTCAAGGACAACGACCGCGACAAGTGGTTTACGGCTACTGAGGCCTTGGAGTACGGCTTCTTCGACAAGATCTCGGCGCACGCCGGTTCTGTTGCCGGCGGCGGCGGAACGGCCAACCAGTCGAACTCCGAAAACTAACCGGCACAAAGAACCACTGAAACCCCAGGAGTAAAGAACATGAACTACAACTTCGGATGGTCTGCCGGTAATCTCCCGTCCAGCCGTTACGTCCTGCCCCAGTTCGAGGAGCGCACGCCTTACGGCTTCAAGCGCCAGGACCCGTACACCAAGCTGTTCGAGGACCGCATCATCTTCCTGGGTGTCCAGGTTGACGACGCATCCGCTGACGACATCATGGCCCAGCTGCTGGTCCTTGAGTCGACTGATCCGGACCGCGACATCACCCTGTACATCAATTCGCCGGGTGGCTCGTTTACTGCCATGACGGCCATCTACGACACCATGCAGTACATCCGTCCGGAGATCCAGACGGTATGCCTTGGGCAGGCAGCCAGCGCGGCTGCGGTCCTGCTTGCTGCTGGTACGCCCGGAAAGCGCTTGGCTCTGCCGAACGCCCGCGTTCTGATTCACCAGCCGGCTCTTTCCGGTGGTCAAGGCGGACAGGCCTCGGACCTCGAGATCCAGGCGGCTGAAGTCATGCGCATGCGCACCTGGCTGGAGGACACGCTGGCGCATCACTCGGGCCGTACGTCCGAGCAGGTCAACAACGACATCGAGCGAGACAAGATCCTCACTGCGGCGGACGCCCTGAGCTACGGTCTCATCGACCAGGTTCTGGACTCCCGTAAGATCAAGCCCCAGGCAATCGCCCGGTAGAGCACGGATTTCGACGCCGGTGCGGTTCACGAAATATGGACCGCACCGGCGTTCTGTTTCCACCCAAGCAGCCCATTGTGACCTAGAGTGGATGTTGTCACGGTGGTGCCAACCGCGGCGTGGCCGCACACTTGAGTACGGCGCGGAGCCGCATCACCCGCATGCAACGAAGGGATTCCCACATGGCTCGGATTGGCGAGAGCACGGATCTGCTGAAGTGTTCTTTCTGCGGAAAGAGCCAGAAGCAGGTACGGAAGCTCATTGCCGGGCCCGGTGTCTACATCTGCGATGAGTGCATCGAGCTTTGCAACGAGATCATCGAGGAGGAACTCGCTGAAGTCTCTGATCTCGGTAGTTTCGAGCTACCCAAGCCTCGTGAGATCTTCGACTTCCTGCAGGAATACGTCATCGGCCAGGAACCTGCCAAGCGTTCCTTGGCGGTAGCGGTTTACAACCACTACAAGCGCATTCAGGCCGGCCACGCACCTAAGGCCGGCAGCCTCGGTGAGGGCTCGCACCACGAAGATGTCGAGATCGCCAAGTCCAACATCCTCCTGATCGGCCCGACGGGTTGCGGCAAAACTTATTTGGCACAGACGTTGGCTCGTCGCCTGAATGTGCCGTTTGCCGTAGCTGACGCCACCGCTTTGACGGAAGCCGGCTATGTTGGCGAGGACGTCGAGAACATCCTGCTCAAGCTAATCCAGGCTGCTGACTACGACGTCAAGAAGGCTGAGCAAGGCATCATCTACATCGATGAGATCGACAAAATCTCCCGTAAGAGTGAGAACCCGTCGATCACCCGCGATGTCTCTGGCGAAGGTGTGCAGCAAGCACTCTTGAAAATTCTGGAAGGCACAGTCGCCTCCGTTCCACCCCAAGGTGGCCGGAAACACCCGCACCAGGAATTCATCCAGATCGACACCACCAACGTTCTCTTCATTGTTGCTGGTGCGTTCGCCGGACTGGAAGACATCATCGGTTCGCGCTCCGGACGCAAGGGCATCGGATTCGGTGCACCGCTCAATGAGGCCCGGGACAACGTGGATACTTACGGCGAAGTCATGCCGGAGGATTTGCTCAAGTTCGGCCTCATTCCCGAATTCATCGGGCGACTTCCTGTCATCACGACGGTATCGAGCCTCGATCGGCCGGCGCTGATCCAGATCCTCTCCACCCCAAAGAACGCTTTGGTGAAGCAGTACCAGAAGATGTTCCAGTTGGACGGCGTGGAGTTGCAGTTCGAGGACGACGCCTTGGACGCCATAGCGGACCAGGCGCTTGAACGTGGCACTGGTGCACGTGGCCTGCGGGCCATCATGGAAGATGTGCTGCTGCCCGTTATGTTCGATCTCCCCAGCAGGGACGACATCGCAACTGTGGTGATCACTGCGGACGTCGTGGCCAAGAAGGCACAGCCCACCATGATCGCCCACGACGTCGTTGCCAAGCGCCGGAATAAGTCGGCCTAGCCTCCTGTTGGCCTAAACGAGACATGGTTCCGCCGGGACCTTGGTCATGCCACTTTCACACCTTTCAGAGGAGTTCCCTGTGCCCGAACAGACTGTGTCCGAAGAGAACGTCAATAAGGCTGATTTCTGGTTTGACCCCGTATGCCCCTTCGCGTGGATCACATCGCGCTGGATCGGTGAGGTGGAGCAGGTGCGGGGCATCGAGACCGAATGGCACGTCATGAGCCTTTCAGTGCTCAATGAGGGCCGTGACCTCCCCGGGAATTACCGCGCCATGATGGATGACAGCTGGGGTCCTGTTCGAGTGATCATTGCAGCCCAGGAGCTCCACGGCAGCAGCTACGTCAAGCCGTTGTATGACGCCATGGGGGAGCAGATCCACCACGAGGGTAACAAGGACCGCACTTCGGTGATCCAGAAGGCCCTCGCCGAGACCGGACTGCCCGCTGACCTGGCACGCTTTGCTGGCTCAGATGATTACGATGCCCAGCTGCGCGCCAGCCACGAAGCCGGTATTTCACTGGTGGGCCAGGACGTCGGAACTCCCGTTGTAGCCGTCAACGGCACGGCGTTCTTCGGTCCTGTGCTTACTCGGATTCCCCGGGGTGAAGAAGCCGGGAAGCTCTGGGACGCCACGGTGACCTTGGCTGGTTACCCGCACTTCTTTGAGCTGAAGCGCAGCCGCACTGAAAGCCCTGAGTTCAACTAACGGTTAACCTCTACTTCAGGAACCGTGAGGTCCTGCGGTCGGCGAGTATTTTCCCGTTGGTCTGGCAGGTAGGGCAATACTGAAGTGAGGTGTCCGCGAAGGACACCTCACGGACGGTATCCCCACACACCGGGCAGGGCTGGCCGGTCCTCGCATGCACGCGGAAGTTGCTGCGCTTAGTGTCCTTGAGTTCGCTGGACGGCTTGCCGGCTGCTGCGTTGACGGCACCTACCAGGATCTCCTGCATGGCCTCATAAAGCCGGGCCACCGTTGCCTGGTCCAAGGACTTGGCGGTGGCAAAGGGGGAAATCCTGGCGGCGTGGAGAATTTCGTCGCTGTAGGCATTGCCGATTCCAGCGATGACGCTCTGGCTTCGCAGCAGGCCTTTGATTTGTTGCGAACTTGAGCCGACGATCGCAGCCAGCGCTTCCAGGTCAAAATCGGGGCTGAGCGGTTCGGGTCCAAGGGTGGCTATTCCCGGAACGTCCTCTGGATCTCTCACCACGTAGATTGCGAGGCTCTTTTTAGTTCCAGCTTCGGTCAGGTCCACGCCTATGTGGGCGTCGTCGGCAGGGCGATGGAGTAAGAGTCGGGCTGAGATGTTGCTTTTGCCCATGCGCAACCCGGCGGAGGACGGGTGTTCGGTGTACCTGACCCAGCCGGCCTTTGCCAGGTGGAACACGAAGAACAAACCGTCAGCGTCAAGGCACACAAACTTCCCAATGCGTCTTGTGCCGAGAATGCTCCGGCCCTCAAGAGCCGTGTAGGGAGGATCCGCCGTCTTGAGCGCAGAGATGGAGTTGATGCGGACCTCGGTCAGCACGGCTCCATGGAGTTGGGTGTCCAAGTACATGCACAGGCCGTGCACTTCGGGGAGTTCCGGCATGGTCAATACTCTGCCACAGGCAGCCATCTACCCGCAGGAGAACTACAGGTTTGTAGTTCTTTCCAAACCCTTGTGCATCGTCCTCAGCGGGACAACAATAGTTCTTACCCACTTCGAAAGAAGAGGGACACGGAAACCAAAGATTCAGTGATTGCAACCGACGCAGCCTTTGGCAAAGTTGGAAGCAACCTACCAGTGATGAGGTAGGAAGACCTGAAATTCCAAGGATTCCGCCAGACTGTCAAGACATCACCAGACAGCCGAAAAGTCGAAGCCCCACCAACGGCAAAACGCTGATGGGGCTTCCCCTTTGCCCTAAAACGGGCGGCTTACGATTTTCTAGGACACGGGCTGTTCCTCGGCGGGTGCCAGGACAACATCGCTGACCGTAAGGTCGCCTTCACCGGACTGGAGACTGATCTCCTGCGCATTTGCGGCTGCCTTCAGGTCGCCAAGGCCGGCCTTCAGCTGGGCGACCAGTACCTCGGAAGCGGTAATGGATGCGGAGAGCACCTCGGTCCGTTGCTTCACCTTCGCCTCCGACTTGGCCTTGCGGATGCCGCTGAGTGCTATGCCCACAGTGCCAAGCATGGTGGTGTCGCCATCGGTGATCTCCAAGGCCGCCGGCCACTGGGCGCGGTGAACTGATCCTGTCCGCCACCAGCCCCAGACCTCTTCGGTAGCAAAGGGCAGGAACGGTGCGAACAGGCGCAGGAGCGAGTCCAGTGTTGTCGCGAGGGCGGCAAGAACGGATGCCTGCTCGGATTCGCCGGCGGCACCGTACGCACGGTCCTTGATGAGCTCCACGTAGTCGTCCGTAAACTGCCAGAAGAACGACTCAGTGATCTGGAGTGCGCGGGCGTAGTCGTAGTTCTCGAACGCCTTGGTGGATTGGGCCACGACGTCGGACAGCTGCGCCAACAGCGCACGGTCCAACGGGTTGGACAGCACCGAAAGATCGGATGTCACCACTGAGTTCTCGGTGGCGCCGAGGTTCAGCACAAACTTCGAAGCGTTCAGCAATTTGATGGCCAGGCGGCGGCCGATCTTCATCTGGGCGATCTCGTAAGCGGTGTCAGCGCCGAGCTTGGCCGAGGCTGCCCAATAGCGGACGGCATCCGAACCGTACTCGTTCAGCACGTCCGTGGGCACAACGACATTGCCCTTGGACTTGGACATCTTCTTGCGGTCCGGGTCCAGAATCCAGCCTGAGATGGCCGCGTGCTTCCACGGGGCGCTCCTTTGCAGGGCGTCGGCGCGAACGGCAGAGGAGAACAGCCAGGTGCGGATGATGTCGTGACCCTGCGGGCGGAGGTCGAACGGGTAAACCTTGGAGAACAGTTCCTCGTCGCGGCTCCAGCCACCCACAATCTGGGGGGTCAGAGAGGACGTGGCCCAGGTGTCCAGCACATCGGCGTCTCCGGTGAACCCGTTGGCTTGGTCGCGCTGCGATTCTTCGAAGCCGGGTGCGGCATCTGCGGCGGGATCCACCGGGAGCATCTTATCCGTGGGCAGGATGGGGTTGTCGTAGTCCGGGTTGCCTTGGGCGTCCAGCGGGTACCAGACGGGGATGGGCACTCCGAAGAAGCGCTGGCGGGACACGAGCCAGTCACCGTTGAGGCCGGCGATCCAGTTTTCGTAGCGGGAACGCATGAACGCAGGGTGGAAGGTGATTTCATGGCCACGGGCGATCAGGCGTTCGCGGCGCTCCTCGTCGCGGCCACCGTTGCGGATGTACCACTGACGGGAGGTAACAACCTCAAGGGGCTTGTCACCCTTCTCGAAGAAGTTCACCGGGTGGGTGATCTTCTTCGGTTCGCCGTCCAGGAGTTCCGCTGCCTTGAGCAGTTCAACCACGGCTTCCTTGGCAGAGAAAGCGGTCTTGCCGGCGATCGCAGCGTAGGCTTCTTTGCCGGCGTCGGTGGTGATCCATTCAGGCGTCTCGGCAATGATGCGGCCGTCGCGGCCCATGATGGCGCGGGTGGGCAGCTGCAGTTCCCGCCACCAGGTGACGTCGGTCAGGTCACCAAAGGTACAGACCATGGCGATGCCTGAGCCTTTGTCCGCTTTGGCCAGAGGGTGGGCCTTGACCTCGAGCTCCACATCGAACAGCGGAGACTTCACGGTCTTGCCGAAGAGCGGCTGATACCGTTCGTCGTCGGGATTTGCCACCAGGGCCGCGCAGGCGGCGAGCAGTTCCGGGCGGGTGGTCTCGATGAAGATCTTCTCGCCGTCTTCGGTGAAGAACGGGTAGCGGTAGTAGGCGCCGGCGACTTCGCGGTCCTCAAGCTCAGCCTGCGCTACTGCAGTGCGGAACGTCACATCCCACAGTGTGGGTGCCTCGGCCATGTAGGCGTCACCGGCAGAGAGGTTCGCGAGGAAGGCGCGCTGGGACACCGCACGTGAGGTGTCGTCAATGGTGCGGTAGGTGAGGTCCCAGTCCACGGACAAGCCAAGGGTCTGGAACAAGTTCTCGAAGACTTTCTCGTCCTCAACGGCGAGTTCTTCACACAGCTCGATGAAGTTCTGGCGCGAAACGACGTCGAAATCGCGCTGGTTCTTGGCAGGCTGCGCTGGAGGCGTGTAGTCGGCCTTGTAGGGGATGGCGGGATCGCAACGCACACCGTAGTAGTTCTGGACGCGGCGCTCGGTGGGCAAGCCGTTGTCGTCCCAGCCCATGGGGTAGAAGACGTTCTTGCCGGTCATGCGCATGTAGCGGGCTTGGACGTCAGTCTGGGTGAAGGAGAACATATGGCCCACGTGGAGCGAGCCGGATGCCGTGGGCGGGGGAGTGTCGATCGAGTAGACCTGCTCCCGGGTGGTGTCCGGATTGAACTTGTAGGTCCCTTCCTTCAGCCAGCGCTGCGTCAAGGCAGACTCAAGGCCTTCAAGGGCCGGCTTGTCGGGAACGTTGATGGGGGCGGTGGCGGGCGTGTCTGTACCCTGCGTTGATTCAGCCATGGATCAATTGTTTCATGGCGTGGCGTTACCGCCCGCCCCTCGGTGGAGCCTGCACCCCCGATAAGGTAGTGCCATGACTTTGGCAGCGCACAACACGCCTTCCGGACAGAACGCAGACAACAACAAGACGGCAGTCGTGACCGGTGCGAGTACCGGCATCGGCGAGGCCACGGTGAAGGCGCTGGTTGCCTCCGGATGGAAGGTCTTCGCGGTGGCCCGCCGGGCGGACAGGCTGGACGCCTTGGGAACCGAAACCGGCGCCGTGCCGTTCCCGGCTGACATCACGGACGACGACGACGTCTCGGCCTTGCTTGCGGCCGTCACCAACGCCGGGGGTGCCGACACCCTCATCAACATCGCCGGTGGTGCACGCGGCGCGGACACCATCGCGAACGCTGACACTGAGGACTGGGATTGGATGTACCAGGTGAACGTCCTGGGCACCATGAAAATCACCCGTGCCTTCCTGCCCATGCTGCGGGACAACGGTGAGGGAACCGTCCTCAACCTGACGTCCACGGCAGGGTTGTCCGCTTATGAAGGCGGCGCGGGATACAACGCAGCCAAATTTGCCCAGCATGCCATGACCAATGCCCTGCGCCTGGAAGAGGTGGGCAACAACATCCGGGTCATCGAGGTGGCTCCGGGGTTGGTGCAGACCGAGGAATTCGCACTGAACCGCCTTGGTGACAAAGACGCAGCCGCCAAGGTTTATGCCGGCGTGGAAAAGCCCCTGACCGCCGAGGACGTGGCAGGCGTGGTGGCGTACTCAGTCTCCTTGCCGCACCACATCAACCTCGACCAGATCGTCATACGCCCCGTGGCCCAGGCGGCGAACCACAAACTGATACGTAAAGGCTAATCCGTTCCCAAGCCGCTATTCCGTTGCCGGCCAGCAACTGAATAGCGGTTTGGCGAGGTGTTAACCGGCAGGAATGAGCAATGTGGCCATGATGGCTGCATGATCCGAACCGGGAACACGGTGGACGGCATAACCGCTGCTGCCGATGCGGGGCGAGGTGACCATGTGGTCGATCACGATGCCCGGCAGCAGGGGTCCTTCCACGGGCCACGTGGGGGAGAACCGTCCACCCGCTGAGGCGGTACCTACATCCACAAGCTTCGTGCCGCCTGACGCGGTGCCGCCAAGTCCGGTGTCCAGCAAAGCCCGGAACTCGGAGTGATCGTAGGTGGCGTTGTAGTCGCCCATCAGCAGGTGGTTCCCGGATTCTGACGCTTGGCGGGCTATCTTGCCGAGGTCGCTCCGCCATTGGTCAATCCGCTCATCCACCGGCGGGAGGGCGTGCACGTTGGTGAGGTTCAACGAGGCCTTGGCGCCGGACTCCGGGTTTGAGACGAGTACCCGGGTGACGTCAATCCGGAATGGTGTATCGGGCAGGAGCCCGTCGGGCTCGAGCGGGAACACCGAATACACGGCGCCGCCGGAGGCGTCGTCATTGGGTTCGCTGACCCGGTTCGGCAGTACATCCTCCATGCCTGCGGAGGTTAGGCGATCTTCCAGTCCCTGCGTATGTTCCTGGATGGTCAGCAGCTGAATCCCGCTGTCCCGGACCAGCTTCACGATGGTGGCGGCGTCCGCCTCTCCGTATTCAGAGTTGAGGCTCATCACACTCAAAGGGACTGTGGCAGTACCGGAAGGCAAGGAATCCGGCTTTCCGGCGTCCAACGGGAACAGCCAGAACAGCTGGACCGCCAGCAGGGCCGCCGTCGTGGTAATGACCCAACGCCGCCGCCCTGCCAAGGCAAGCACCAAGGCAAGCGCCGCCGGCAACACCATCCACGGGGTGAAGGACAACAGCTGCACCACAATCAAGGGCCACTCCGCGGGGATCGCGCGGAACATCGATACCCCCGCCACGGGCAGGGCAGCAAGCAACGCCACCACCGACCACGCCAACGAAGCACGCTGCGGCGCAGGGCGGGTTTCCATCACAGCATTCCCCGGGTGTGTCATGGGCTTGAGTCTATGCATGGCCCAGCGAACCGGACGCCATCCACAGGATGAACTCACAAGTAGAGCGGGGCCCGCCGCTGCCGCTAGACTTGGAAGACCAGCATCGACCCGGCCATCACCGGTGAGCTTCCGGAAGAACAGCGCTGACCACTTGCAAAGGTGGCAAGCGCCCAGTAGAACCGGACGGGTAAGCCCGTCACAGCAGTAATGAGAGGCCGGAACATCGCGTTTCGGTAAGTGAGGTGGTACCGCGGTAACTGCGCAGCCGACAGGCAGCACAGAAGCCGTCCTCGCATCCTGACAGTCAACCAGCTATCACAGGATATGAGATGACCCACTACCCCAAGGCCTCAGCGTCTTCGTCCGGCACGCACGGCGTGTCCGCTTCCGTGAAGTTCCCGGAGATCGAAGAGCGCATCCTCAAATACTGGGACGAAGACGGCACCTTCCAAGCCAGCATCGACCAACGTGATGCGGGCAAAGACGGCAGCAACGAGTTCGTCTTCTACGATGGCCCTCCCTTCGCCAACGGTCTCCCGCACTATGGCCACCTCCTGACCGGCTACGCCAAGGACCTGGTAGGCCGCTACCAGACCCAGCGCGGCAAGCGCGTGGAGCGTCGCTTCGGCTGGGACACCCACGGCCTCCCGGCAGAGCTCGAAGCCATGAAGCAACTGGGCATGACGGACAAGACCCAGATCGAAGCCATGGGCATCGACAAATTCAACGACGCCTGCCGCGCCTCTGTCATGAAGTACGCCAACGAGTGGAAGGCCTACGTCACCCGCCAGGCACGATGGGTGGACTTCGAGAACGACTACAAGACGCTCAACGTCGAGTACATGGAGTCGGTGCTCTGGGCCTTCAAGCAGTTGCACGAGAAGGGCCTTACCTACAACGGTTACCGTGTCCTCCCGTACTGCTGGAAGGACGAGACACCGCTGTCCAACCATGAACTCCGCATGGACGACGACGTCTACAAGAACCGCCAGGACCAAACGGTCACTGTGACGTTCCCCGTCAAGGCAGGAGAGTCCGAGCTCTCCAAGGCACTCGCCGGTGTTCAGGCACTCGCCTGGACCACCACGCCCTGGACGTTGCCCACCAACCTGGCGCTCGCCGTCGGGCCTGAGATCTCCTACGCGGTCCTGCCTGCCGGACCCAACGGCGTCAAGGCCGCTTCCCCTGAAGCGCCGGTCGCGGGTAGCTTCCTGTTGGCAGCTGACCTTGTGGGGGCGTATGCCAAGGACTTGGGGTACGACGACGCTGCTGCCGCGGCTGCCGCTGTCGTGTCCACTCACACAGGCACCGAGTTGGCCGGTCTGGAGTACGAACCGCTCTGGAACGACTTTGCCGATGCTGAGAAGTACGGCACGCAGAACGCCTGGCGTTTCCTCGTGGCTGACTACGTCACCACCACCGACGGTACGGGCATCGTCCACCAGGCTCCGGCCTACGGTGAGGATGACCAGAAGGTCTGTGAAGACGCCGGCATCCCCGTGGTCCTGTCCGTCGACGAAGGCGCCAAGTTCCTGCCGCTGTTCGCGCACGGGGAGCTTGCCTCGATTGTTGGCCTCCAGGTCTTCGACGCCAACAAGCCCATCACCCAGGTGCTCCGGGCCGATGGACGCTTGGTCCGCCAAGCCAGCTACGAGCACAGCTACCCGCACTGCTGGCGTTGCCGGAACCCGCTGATCTACCGTGCCGTGTCGTCCTGGTATGTGGAAGTCACCAAGTTCAGGGACCGTATGTCCGAGCTGAACCAGGAGATCAACTGGATCCCGGGCAACGTCAAGGACGGCCAGTTCGGCAAGTGGCTGGATAACGCCCGTGACTGGTCCATCAGCCGCAACCGGTACTGGGGTTCGCCCATCCCCGTGTGGCAGTCCGACGACCCCGAATACCCGCGCACCGACGTCTACGGTTCCCTGGCCGATCTGGAAGCAGATTTCGGACGCCTCCCGATGAACAATGAGGGTCAAGTTGACCTGCACCGGCCGTTCATCGATGAACTGACGCGTCCCAACCCGGACGATCCCACGGGTAAGTCCACCATGCGCCGCGTCGAAGACGTCCTGGACGTCTGGTTCGACTCCGGTTCCATGCCGTACGGCCAGGTTCACTACCCGTTCCAGAACGAGCAGTGGTTCGACACCCACAACCCGGCGGACTTCATCGTGGAGTACATCGGCCAGACGCGCGGCTGGTTCTACATGCTGCACATCCTGTCCACCGCACTGTTTGATCGCCCGGCGTTCCGCAACGTGATCAGCCACGGCATCGTGCTGGGTTCCGACGGCCAGAAGATGTCCAAGAGCCTGCGCAACTACCCGGACGTGTCCGAGGTCCTGGATCGCGACGGTTCAGACGCCATGCGCTGGTTCCTCATGTCCAGCCCCATCCTGCGCGGCGGCAACCTTGTGGTGACCGAGCAGGGCATCCGCGACGGCGTACGCCAGGTCATCCTGCCGCTGTGGAACGTTTACAGCTTCTTCACGCTGTACACGAATGCCGCCAACGGCGGTTCGGGCTACGAGGCGAAGCTGCGCTACGACGGCTATGCCGACACCCTGGACCAGTACCTCCTGGCCAACACCGGGGACCTGGTCCGAAATGTCACCGCGAGCCTGGACAGCTACGACATCTCCGGTGCCTGCGATGAACTCCGCAGCTACCTGGACATGCTCACCAACTGGTACGTCCGCCGTAGCCGCCAGCGCTTCTTCGACGAAAACGTTGATGCCTTTGACGCGCTCTACACCGCCCTCGAAGCAGTGTGCCGCGTATCCGCGTCCTTGCTGCCCCTGGTGACGGAAGAGATCTGGCGTGGGCTGACCGGTGGCCGCTCTGTTCACCTGGCTGACTGGCCCGACGCTTCGCTGTTCCCGTCCAACGCAGCATTGGTTGAAGCAATGGACCGTGTCCAGCAGATCTGCTCCACCGGCTCCAGCTTGCGGAAGGCCGCGAACCTGCGAGTCCGCTTGCCGTTGCAGGAACTGACTGTGGTGGCACCTGGTGCAGATGCGCTGGAAGGCTTTGCCGCCGTCGTCGCCGATGAACTGAACCTACGTTCCGTTCGGCTCTTGGACGCTGCAACTGCCTCGCCTGAGGAGTTCGGCATTGAGCAGAAGCTCGTGGTCAACGCCCGGGCCGCGGGTCCGCGCCTTGGCAAGAACGTGCAGCAGGCCATCAAGGGATCCAAGTCCGGAGATTGGTCTGTCAATGACGCCGGGGTAGTGGTGGCCGGTGGCTTGGAGCTCGAGCCGCAGGAGTACACGCTGGAGACTGTCGTGGCAGAAACGGCCGACGGCGGTAGCTCGGCAGTAGCTGTCCTGCCGGGCGGCGGTTTCGTTGTCCTCAACACCGAGGTCACTCCTGAACTTGCAGCCGAGGGACTGGCTCGCGACATGGTCCGCGCCATCCAGCAGGCGCGCAAGGACGCAGGACTGAACGTGAGCGACCGCATCCACACTTCCGTGGAGGCCGCACAGGATGTGGTTGACGCCCTGGAAGCCAACTCGGAACTCGTCAAGACCGAAACTCTGACGTTGGAACTGGAGGTTCTGTTGGCCAGTGTCGACGAACCGCAGGTCACCGTCGCAAAGGCAGGGGCCTGATCCATGACTGACGAATTCTCGGTTGAAAGTGTTTACGCCGAACTCCTGGGCCGTGCCCCGGAAAACAAGATGGAACCTCGCCTGGCTCCGTTGTTCCGTGCAATGGATGTCCTGGGGGAGCCGAACAAGGCTTTCCCGATCATCCACATCACCGGCACTAACGGCAAAACGTCCACGGCACGCATGATCGAGGCCGGACTGCGTGCCCACGGCCTGAGCACGGGCCGTTACACCAGCCCGCACCTGTCCAAAGTGACTGAGCGCATCAGCATTGACGGCGAGCCTGTACCGGATGCGACGTTCGTGCGCATCTGGGACGAGATCCGCCCCTACCTGGAAATCGTGGACGGCGAGCTCGTTGCCGAAGACCAACCGCGACTGACCTACTTCGAGTGCCTGACTATTCTTGGCTTCGCGGTGTTCGCTGATCAGCCTGTTGATGTTGCCGTCATGGAAGTCGGCTTGGGAGGCATCACCGATGCCACCAACGTTGGCGACGGCCAAGTCTCCGTCATCACGCCCATTTCCCTGGACCACACGGATCTTCTGGGCGACACCACCGAGGACATCGCTTACGAGAAATCCGGCATCATCAAACCTGGTGGCTTCCTGGTAAGCGCTGCCCAGCCCGTGGATGCCGCACAGGTCCTGTTGGAGAAGGCGCGTGAAGTGGACGTGCCGTTCCGTTTCGAAGGCGTCGAATTCGGTGTCGAGTCCCGCAGCGTTGCCGTGGGCGGACAGGTCCTGACCATTCAGGGACTCGCCGGGCGCTACGAAGACCTGCTGCTGCCACTGCATGGCGCCCATCAGGCTGAAAACGCAGCTGTCGCCGTCGCGGCTTTGGAAGCATTTTTCGGTGGAGGAGAGAAAGAGCTCGACGCCGAGGTGCTCAAGGAAGCCTTTGGTAACGTGACGTCGCCCGGCCGGCTGGAAGTTGTGCGCACAGCGCCCACCGTCGTGGTGGATGCTGCCCACAACCCCGACGGCATCCGTGTCTCTTCAGAGGCCATCCAGGAAGCTTTCAGCTTCAGCAAGCTGGTGGTTGTCGTGGGCGTCCTGCGGGAGAAGGACGCCGAGGAGATCCTCAAGACCCTCAAGGAATCACTGGGTGGCTTGGCCGAGGAATTCTGCTTCACCCAGTCCAACTCGGCGCGCGCCGTTCCGGCAGCGGAACTGGCCGAACTCGCCGTCGACCTCGGCTTCGGCGAGGACAACGTCCACATCGCGGAGAAGTTGGATGACGCCTTGGAATGGGCTGTGGAGCGCGCTGAATCCAACGATGACCTGGCAGGCGGCGTCCTGGTAACGGGCTCCATCACTGTGGTGGCCGAGGCGCGGATCCTGCTAGGAAAGGCGAGTGCCTAGCATGGCGAAAATGACCAAGGCGCAGCGTGAATGGCGGCCGGGCATGCCTAAGAAGCGCCGATCCACCAAAGTGATGTTCGCTTCCACCGTGCTCCTGCTCGAAGCCTTCGTGGCGTTCTTCGGCACCCTGGCAGTCTTCGGCCTGAGGCGTGGAGAAGTTGACCCCGGCATCATCCTGGGAGTTGGCATCGCGCTGACGGTGGTGCTGGTGTTGGCGTGCGCCGTACTATCCAAGCCTTGGGGCATTGGACTTGGCTGGGGACTGCAGCTGGTGCTCATCCTGACGGGCTTCGCCGAGCCCACCATGTTCATTGTCGGCATTCTGTTTGCCATCTGCTGGTGGTACGGGATCAGGGCCGGTATGCGGATTGACCGCGAGGTGGCCCAACGCGACCGCGAACAGGCGGAATGGGACGCAGCGCATGGTGACCAGGCTGGCCCGCAAACCCCGTAAACTGGCTGGGAAAACCACCGAACAACCACATTGGAGCAACTGTGAGCATTGAACGGACACTTGTCCTGGTCAAGCCCGACGGCGTCGCCCGCAACCTGGGTGGAAGCATCCTCGCCCGGATCGAAGCCAAGGGCTACACCCTGGCCGAACTGAAGAAGGTCAACGCGACCCGCGAACTGCTGGAGCAGCACTACGAGGAACACGTGGGCAAGCCGTTCTACGAGCCGCTGGTTGAGTTCATGCTCAGTGGACCTGTTATCGCTGCGGTCTTTGAAGGCCACCGGGTGATCGAAGGCTTCCGCTCGCTGGCCGGAACCACGGATCCGACGACGGCGGCACCGGGCACCATCCGCGGCGACTTCGGCCGCGACTGGGGCCTGGCAGTCCAGCAGAACCTCGTTCACGGTTCAGATTCAGTCGACTCCGCAGAGCGTGAGATCAAGATCTGGTTCGAGGGCTAAACAACCCCCGCCGAGATAACAGTTAAGGCCAATGTTCTTCGTGAACATTGGCCTTAACTGTTATCTCGCGAGTGGTGGTTCTACGCTGTGGACGCCACGAAGAGGTGGATGAAGGAGAAGAAGATCGTGGCGATCACGGCCACGTACAGCAGGGCAACGATGATCCATCCCGATCCGGACAAAAGCTTGACCAGTGCCGGCGGCGCTTTGACGACCCCGCTGGTGACATTGCGGATGGTTACCCAGACAAACAGGGGGATCATGGCGGCCCACACCACCATGCAGAACGGGCACAGCACGTGAATGACGTAGAGGGCCTGCGACCACAGCCACACAACGAATGCGAAACCCAGGGTCACGCCGGTTTGCAGGCCCAGCCAGTAACCCCGTGAATACCTGGCTCCCGCGAGAATACCCATGGCTGTGGTGATGATGACAGCGAAGGCCACGATGCCGATGAACATGTTGGGGAACCCGAACACCGAGCTTTGCGGTGTCTGCATCACTTCGCCGCAGGAGACAAACGGATTTACATCGCACACCGTCACGTGGTTGGGATCCTTGAGCACTTCAAGTTTCTCCAGCACCAGGATTCCGGACGCCAACCAGCCAACGACGCCGGTGATCAACAGCAGCCATGCGAAAGGTTTGTCACGGACCGTATTGGGGAGGGAGTCCTGCTGGGTGGACATGTCCTCCACATGGCTTGTGGCTTTGTTGGCCAGGTTTCCCCTGGCGGTGCTTGGCATCGCGGATGTGATCCTTTTCGACAAATGGCCCGGCAAGCCGGGAAGGGCTCTTGGGAGGATTGTAACTCCGAAGGCTGGGCGCCGGCCCCAGCTTGTGCACGGAGTTCCACGACACAGCGACCTACCCTGGGAATGTGCAGGGGTGTGAGAGAATGAACATGGCCGGGAGTCGATCCACATTCGAATTCCGGTCCGGTGACTTTGTTCCCAAGACCGCCAGTATGAGCTGGGCATGCCCGGATCGCGTGATCCTCGGTAGGCCCGCCATGACAATGGACGGCACCTGGTTGTGGCAGCAGAACAACGGGTTTCAGAATAAAGCCGCCGGCCTTCCAGGGCTGCCGCACCCCAATGCTGGTGCGAACCGGAAGGCATACTGCCGACTTCTGTCAACGCCTGCGGGTTTTGACAATATTTGCTCCACTGGGCGCCGGATGTGGCGGCGTCGCTGGGGCAGGAGTGTTGCCATATATGGATAATGACCAGGTTGTAGCCGTTAATGACGAGGCAGCTCCCGCGGAAACTGCGGAAGCGCCCAAGAAAGCCACCAGGACCCGGCGCAAGGCAGCGCCCAAAGTCGCCGCTGACGTAGAGACACCTGCTGCCGAGACCGCCGCTTCGGAAGCAGCCCCTGAGGCCGCCGCAGCACCAGTGCGTCGCACCCGTTCCCGCAAGAAGGCAGAGCCTGCCGAAACCCTGCCCGGTTTGGGCGACGAAGCTACTGCCGCGGAAGTTGAGGCCACTGCCGCGCCGGAAGCCGCCGAAGTCAAGCCCGAAGCGGCCGCCGAGCCGGCCCCCGAAAAGCCGGTCCGCCGTCGTCGTACTACCAAGCCCAAGACTGAAGCCGTAGAGGCACCTGTTGCGGTGGAAGCCGCCCCGGAAACCACGACGCCGCAGAATGGCTCCCAGCCGGAAGAACCGGTCGCTGAGGTAGCCGCCGACGTTCCTGCCCAAAACCCGGAAGCCGAAGCCGCAGCAGAGGAACCTGCCGAAGAAGCTGCTCCTGCAGCGTCCACTTCACTGTTCATGGAGCCTGTTTCCATCACGTCCATGATCTTCCAAGCCCCGGACCTCACCACAGTTCCCCGCGTCGCCACGGTGGAGGAGAAGCCCGAGGAGCCTGAAGAAGAAACCGAAACCACCGCTGAAGGCGAGCTGGAAGACGCGGGTAGTCGCCGGCGTCGCCGGAGCCGCGGCCGCCGTGGTCGCCGTGGAACGGAACGCGACGAGAATGAGACCGAGGACGGCACCGAGTCCGAGGACGAGGAAGCGCCGGTAGCAGAAGCCCTCGAAGAAGGCGTCACGTCCCGTCGTCGTCGCCGTCGTCGTCGTGGGGACCAGGATCTCGAACTGACCGGTGGCTCGGACGATGATCCGCCCAACACGGTCACCCGTGTGCGCGCGCCCCGCCCCATCACCGAAACTGCCCCCTCCAACCGCGTTACCGGCGTGAAGGGCTCCACAAGGCTGGAGGCCAAGAAGCAGCGCCGCCGCGAATCCCGCGAGACGGGCCGTCGCCGCCAGGTGATCACCGAGGCCGAGTTCCTGGCCCGCCGTGAGTCAGTGGACCGCCAAATGATCGTCCGCCAGCGCGACGACAGAATTCAGATCGGTGTCCTGGAAGACGGTGTGCTCGCTGAGCACTTCGTATCCAAGACCCAGCAGGACTCCCTGATCGGCAACGTGTACTTGGGCAAGGTCCAGAACGTGCTGCCTTCCATGGAAGCTGCGTTCGTGGACATCGGACGGGGCCGCAACGCCGTCCTGTACGCCGGAGAAGTCAACTGGGACGCAGTGAACCTTGAAGGCCAGCCGCGCCGGATCGAGAACGCCCTGAAGTCCGGCGACTCCGTCCTGGTCCAGGTCACCAAGGACCCCGTTGGACACAAGGGTGCCCGCCTCACCAGCCAGATCTCCCTGCCGGGCCGCTACTTGGTGTACGTACCCGGTGGTTCCATGACCGGCATCTCACGCAAGCTGCCCGACGTCGAGCGCAATCGCCTCAAGCGAATCCTGAAGGACCGCTTGCCGGAAAACGCCGGTGTCATTGTTCGCACAGCTGCTGAGGGTGCGTCGGAGGAAGAGCTCACCCACGACATCAACCGTCTGCGCGCGCAGTGGGAAGGCATCGAAGGACAGGCCTCGTCCACCAAGGTCCTGGCTCCCGAACTGCTCTACGGCGAACCTGACCTCACCATCAAGGTGGTCCGTGACGTCTTCAACGAGGACTTCTCCAAGCTGATCGTCTCCGGTGACGACGCCTGGGACACCATCGAAGCCTATGTGACGTACGTTGCCCCCGATCTGGTGGGACGCCTCGAAAAGTGGACCAAGGACCAGGACATCTTCGCCGCGTGGCGCATCGACGAGCAGATCCACAAGGCCTTGGAGCGGAAGGTCTTCCTGCCGTCCGGCGGTTCGTTGGTCATCGACCGTACCGAGGCCATGACCGTGGTGGACGTCAACACCGGTAAGTTCACCGGCAGTGGCGGAAACCTCGAAGAAACGGTCACCAAGAACAACCTTGAAGCGGCCGAGGAAGTTGTTCGCCAGCTCCGTCTGCGTGATATCGGCGGCATTATCGTCATCGACTTCATTGACATGGTCCTTGAATCCAACCGCGACCTCGTCCTCCGACGCATGGTCGAGTGCCTCGGCCGGGACCGCACCAAGCACCAGGTGGCTGAAGTGACATCGCTGGGCTTGGTCCAGATGACGCGCAAGCGCATGGGAACCGGCCTCCTTGAGGTCTTCGGTGAGCAGTGCGAGCATTGCGCTGGCCGGGGTGTCGTCACTCACGATGAGCCCGTTGAGCACCGTCGCGCCAACGTGGTGGCTGCTGAACATCACCGCCCACACACCGAACCGCAACAGCCTGCTGCACGGACGGAACGCAAGCGCCGCCGCGGCAAGGGCGGGGGACCGGTCATTGCTGAAGCCCCCGCGCAGGTCCACACGACGACGTCCGCCCCGGTCGCAGCATCCACAACGGCTGAACCGCAGGATCCTGCCCGGATAGCCAAGGCCGAGGCGACCAGGGCCGCCCTGGCAACGATTGCCGCCGCGGCGCACGCCGCCCACCTGCACGACGACGAAGTTCACCGTGCGGAGGAAGAAGCGCGGGCGGCAGGCCGGCACGAGCCAGACGCAAGCACTGCATCCGGCACCGCCGCCAGCGGTGACGCAGGGGCTTCAGCCCGCGATGCAGCGAGCCGGGAAGCAGCAGTCCAGGAAGCAAGGTCCACGCCGGTCTTGCGCTTCGGCGGGGAAGAAGTTGCCTTGCCGTTCGTTGAGCACCACGAGGAACCGCAGTCAGCCACGCCTGCCATGAGCCTGGATCTGTTGGCCGAAGCGTTCTCGCACCTCGGCGCGGCTCCGGCACCCGAGGAAGAAGCCGAGCCAGTTTCAGCCCCGAAGGCTGCTGAGACCCTGAAGGCCTCCGCTCCGGCACGGACTGCTGACGAAGATCCCGAGGCTGCTTCAGCCCCGCGTGGTCGTCGTGGTCGCCGTAACCGGAGTGCCAGCAGGGCTCAGGGCGCGGCCAATGAAACCAGCGTTGAGCACCATGAGGCGACAGCGTCGGCCACCCGGGGTTCAGCCCATGAGGCCAAGGCGCCTATGGAACCGACCAAGAAGGCGCCACAGGATGAGCCCATCATCCTCGGCGTTGGAGTTCCTGCTTCCGAGCTCTAGTCACGGGGAACACGTTGTAAAGGACCCCGCACTATCTGCCAAACGGCAGGTAGTGCGGGGTCCTTTTGCGTCCGCTCTGCAAGACACGAATAGGCTGCGCTCAGAGTCACATCCGGGCTCCGGCGTGGCCCGGTTGCCGCGCCTCGTTGCTTCCCGGCTACGCTTGGGGACTGACACGGGGTGCCGGGCGTTGGGCCAGGCTGAGATCCAAACCCGTTGAACCTGTCCGGTTAGCACCGGCGAAGGGATGTCTTCATGACTGCATCATCATATTCATCGGTGTACCCCCTCGACGCTCCGGCTTCGGGCCGTCCAACCCCACGCGTCCTGAGCATTGCCGGCTCGGACCCTTCAGGCGGTGCGGGAATCCAGGCGGACTTGAAGAGCATCGCCGCGTTCGGCGGGTATGGCATGGCTGCCATTACGGCGCTCACCGCGCAAAACACCAGGGGGGTCAGTGCCGTCCACGTCCCTCCCGCGCACTTCCTGCGTCAGCAACTGGACGCCATCAGTAGTGACATCACTATTGACGCCGTCAAGATCGGAATGCTTGGGGACGCAGCCGTCATTGACGAGGTCCGGGGCTGGCTCGAAGAGGTGCGTCCCGCCGTCGTGGTCCTTGATCCGGTGATGGTGGCCACCAGTGGTGACCGGCTGCTGCGGGAGTCAGCAGAGAAGGCCTTGCGTTCGCTGCTCCCTTTGGCAGATCTCATGACGCCGAACCTTCCAGAACTGGCCATGTTGCTGGGGGAGTCGGAGGCAACAGACTGGGCTTCGGCGCTGGACCAGGGCAAGCGGCTGGCAGCGGAGTACGGGAACACTGTCCTGGTCAAGGGCGGCCACCTGCCAGGGCCGGAGTGCCCCGATGCGCTGGTGAATACCAGCGGGCTGCTGTCCCAGGACGTGATCGAACTGGCAGGTCCCCGGGTTGCAACGCGGAACAGCCACGGTACCGGGTGCTCGCTGTCGTCCGCGTTGGCCACAGTCCAGGCACGATCCGGTGACTGGGAAGTATCGCTCCGGGAGGTCAAGCCGTGGTTGCTGGAAGCATTGAAAGCCTCTCAAGTCCTCCACGTGGGCCAAGGGAACGGGCCCGTGAACCACTTCCACCACTTCCAGCAGGCACCCAAGCCGGGCGCTTTCGCTGCGGCGATGTGGAAGGAAGCCGTCCCCGAACTCGAAGCGATTTACGGACTCCCGTTTATTCAAGGACTTCAATCCGGCGAGCTGCTGGAAAGTGACTTCAATTACTATCTTGCCCAGGACGCTATCTATCTCAACGGGTATTCGAGGGTCCTGGCACGTGCGGGCGCCTTGGCCCCCACGGAGGAGGAACAACTGTTCTGGGCAAAGGCATCACAGCAGTGCCTGGAGGTTGAATCCGAGTTGCATAGGAACTGGTTGAGCACGAGGGAGGCCTCCACGGCAACCGGACCGGTCACCAAGTCCTACGTGGACCATTTACTGGCAACATCCGCCGCCGGCAGCTACGCCGTGGTGCTGGCGGCGATCCTGCCCTGTTACTGGTTGTACGCGGAGGTGGGTCTGCGGCTTCATGCGGCATACGTAGACGCCGGCGCGCCTGCGAACCACGCATATGCGGACTGGTTGAAGACCTACGCTGACGAGGATTTCGCTGCGGCAACACGGAAAGCGATCAACTTCACGGATGCTGCGTCCGTCGCGGCTTCCAGCACGGAGCGGGCTGCCATGATGGATGCTTTCATTCAGTCCTGCCGCTACGAAACGGCGTTCTTCGATGCTCCGAGGCTGTTTGCCTAGGCTTCGTTCACGCGTGTTCAGTAGCTTTTCACGCAGCCGTTTGCGGCGACACGTCCGCGCGTCGCTGGCCGGATCGCGTTAATCTCGCCCAAACCCTGTAGGCTGTATGGGCACGGTGCCGGGAGAGTCCGTTACAACTGGTGATGCAAGTCACGAGGTAGCCTCCGGACCCGGCCTCATTTGCAGCTGAAGGTCAAACTAGCGTAATCTTGATCTTCGGTGCTTACGCCAACACTTGGGTTATGCCCCTTGGAATTGTTCATGGGATGACTCGCGGACTTCGATCAGAAGTCCACGGCGTTGAGGCACAGCGCGAACCAGGGCTGTTTCCGGTTCAAGGTTCCGCACGCAAATTTTGTAATAAACGTCGAGAGAAGTGAGTACCCAAGTGGTGTACGCGATTGTCCGCGCAGGCGGCCGCCAAGAAAAAGTTTCCGTTGGAGACTACGTAACGCTGAACCGCGTCCCCGGTGGAGCCGGTAGCACGCTTGAGCTGCCCGCATTGCTCCTGGTTGACGGCGAGAAGGTCACCTCCGCAGCTGCGGAACTGGCCAACGTCAAGGTCACGGCTGAGATCCTCGAGGACCTCCGTGGTCCGAAGATCGTCATCCAGAAGTTCAAGAACAAGACCGGCTACCGGAAGCGTCAGGGTCACCGTCAGGAACTGACCAAGATCAAGATCACCAGCATCGCGTAACTTTCGTTACCCGCTGTTCAGGTTTTTCAGTTTCCCCAGAAATTTAGAGGCAGGCATTTCACATGGCACACAAAAAAGGCGCGAGTTCCACTCGCAACGGTCGTGACTCCAACGCTCAGTACCTGGGCGTCAAGCGTTTCGGTGGTCAGGTAGTTTCCGCTGGCGAGATCATCGTTCGCCAGCGTGGAACCCACTTCCACCCCGGTGCAGGCGTCGGTCGCGGTGGCGACGACACCCTGTTCGCACTGCAGGCCGGTGCGGTTGAGTTTGGTACTCGCCGCGGCCGTCGCGTAGTGAACATTGTTGCTGCTGCAGCTGCAGAGTAACAACAAGTTCTGAACCGGTGGAGCGGGCCAAACGGCCCGCTCCACCGTTCTTTTAACCGCATTACAATCGACTAGGGCGCTTTAGCGCACTGATTTTTGCAACAACGCTGGAAACAGCAACAAACGCTGTAAGACAGCAACTGAGGAGATTCACGTGGCGAGCTTTGTAGACCGGGTAGTCCTGCACGTATCCGGCGGAACCGGCGGCCACGGCTGTGTCTCTGTCAAGCGGGAAAAGTTCAAGCCGCTCGGTGGCCCCGACGGTGGCAATGGCGGCAACGGTGGCGATGTCATCCTGCGCGTATCTGCCCAGACCACAACCCTGCTTGATTACCACCACGCTCCCCACCGCCACGCCACCAACGGTGGCCCCGGCATGGGTGACTGGCGTGGTGGCAAGAACGGTGAAACCCTGATTCTTCCCGTGCCCGATGGCACCGTGGTCAAGACCAAGGACGGCGAAGTCCTGGCCGACCTCGTTGGCGAGGGTACTGAGTACATTGCAGCTGCCGGCGGACAGGGCGGCCTCGGCAACGCATCCCTTTCATCGCAGAAGCGTCGGGCTCCGGGATTTGCCCTGCTTGGTATCGAAGGTGAATCCAGCGACATCGTCCTGGAACTGAAGTCCATCGCAGATATCGCCCTGGTTGGTTTCCCTTCTGCCGGTAAGTCGAGCCTGATTGCAGCCATGTCTGCTGCCCGGCCCAAGATTGCCGATTACCCTTTTACTACCCTCATTCCCAACCTCGGTGTGGTGCAGGCCGGCGATGTCCGATTCACTATCGCCGATGTTCCCGGCCTGATCGAGGGCGCCAGCGAAGGCAAGGGCCTGGGCCACAACTTCCTGCGTCACGTAGAGCGTTGTGCCGCACTGGTTCACGTCCTCGATTGTGGAACCCTGGAATCTGACCGCGACCCTCTTTCCGACCTCGCCATCATCGAGGCTGAACTGGAGAAGTACGCAGTAGACATGAGCTACGCCGGTGTTGACGGCGAAGTTGTGCCCCTGAATGAGCGTCCCAAGCTGGTAGTCCTCAATAAAGTGGATCTTCCGGACGGCAAGGACATGGCCGAGTTCGTCCGTCCGGATCTCGAAGCCCGCGGCTACCGCGTCTTCGAAGTGTCGGCAACCAGCCACGAGGGTTTGCGTCAGCTCGGCTTTGCCATGGCTGAGATTGTCCAGGCAGCACGTGATGCCGTCCAGAGCGCGCCTCCCAAGGTTGCTGCTCCCGTCCTCCGTCCGCGTGCCGTCAACGAGTCCGGCTTCAAGATCCGCCGCGAGGAGAAAAACCTCGAGCCGCTGTTCCGCGTCCTGGGCGAAAAGCCCGTGCGCTGGGTCAAGCAAACTGACTTCACCAACGAGGAAGCCATTGGCTACCTCGCCGACCGCCTTGCCAAGCTTGGTGTTGAAACCGAGCTCTTCAAGGTCGGCGCCAAGCCCGGCGACACCGTGGTCATCGGTGAAGACGATGGCGTGGTGTTCGATTGGGAGCCCACCATGATGGCGGGCGCCGAGCTCTTGGCGACGCCCCGCGGTACCGATATCCGCGTCGCGGACATCGGCGACCGTCCCACGCGTTCACAAAAGCGCGACGAGCAGATCGAGCGCCGCGAAGCGAAGGCCGCCGCGAGGGCGGAGCTTGAAGCTGAACGCAAGGCTGGCATCTGGACTGAATCAGTCAGTGGTCGCCGTGCCCAGGCAGTGAAGGAAAGCCACCTGGACTCCGGTGATGATAACTAGGACTGTCGACGCTCCCGACATAGCTGAGGGCCTTGAACGCCAGGCCCTTGCCACCGCCAAGCGGATTGTTGTGAAAGTGGGGTCGTCCTCGCTGACCAGCATCAAGGGGGGCATCTCCGAAAAGTCCCTCACCGGACTGGTCAATGCCCTCGCTGAAAAGCGCAATTCCGGGACAGAGATCATTTTGGTCTCCTCGGGTGCTATCGCTGCAGGACTTGCCCCCCTGGGTCTCGCCAAGCGCCCCAAGGACCTGGCCACGCAACAGGCGGCCGCGAGTGTCGGGCAGGGACTCCTGATGGCACGCTACACTCAGGCCTTCAGCGCGCACGGTGTAACAGTCAGCCAGGTTCTGTTGACTGCCGATGACCTGATGCGCCGTACGCAGCACACAAATGCCTTCCGGGCCTTGGACAGGCTGTTGAACCTTGGCGTCGTTCCGGTAGTGAACGAGAACGACACCGTGGCCACACATGAGATTCGCTTCGGGGACAACGATCGCCTCGCTGCCTTGGTGGCGCACTTGGTTCGCGCGGATGCACTCGTGCTGCTGTCCGACGTCGACGCCCTTTACGACGGCCCGCCGTCCCAAGGCGCACAACGCATTCCGCTGGTCCGTGGTCCGCAGGACCTCGAGGATGTGACCATCGGCAAGGCGGGTAAGGCCGGTGTTGGAACCGGCGGGATGATGACCAAGGTGGAAGCAGCGTCCATTGCTGCCGGCTCGGGTATCCATGCACTGGTCACGTCCACGCCCAATGCTGCGGCGGCTTTGGCTGGCGCGGACGTGGGAACATGGTTCGCCGTAAACGGCAACCGTAAGCCGGTCCGCCTCCTCTGGCTGGCGCACCTGGCCACTGTCCACGGCCGCTTAATGCTCGACGACGGCGCAGTCAAGGCCGTGCGCGACCGCCACAGGTCCCTCCTTCCCGCGGGCATCTCGGACATCAGCGGTGATTTCGAAGCCGGGGATCCCGTTGAGATGGTTGCCCATGACGGAACCGTCGTGGCACGCGGCTTGGTGAACTACTCTTCGGAGGAACTCCCGCGCATGTTGGGCCGTACAACGCAGGAGCTTGGCCAGGCCATGGGTCGCGGCTATGACCGCGAAGTTGTTCATGTTGACGATCTGGTGCTCCTGAGGGCGTCGCGCTCATCTAAACTTGGAGCATGACTGAAGCGCTGACCCCTGACGCCCCTGTGATCTCCGACGTATCCGGTACCGCCGGCCAGACGCCGGAGAACCCTGCGGCAGGCGTCCCGTTGTCACCGGAGGACGTCCAGACTGCAGTTCACGCCATAGCGGACCGCTCCCGGAAGGCTGCCCGCCGCATGGGACAGGCAAACCGTGCATGGAAGGACCGTGCGCTGCGTGCCATCGGGACTGCCTTGGTGGAGAACCGGAAGCACGTTTTGGAAGCCAACGCCAAGGATGTGGCAGTGGGTCGCGCCAACGGAACGTCGGCGGCACTGTTGGACCGTTTGACCTTGACCCCTGCCCGTATAGACGGCTTGGTCGCCGCTTTGGAGAACTTGGCCGGCTTGCCGGATCCTGTTGGCAACGTGGTCCGCGGGCAGACACTTCCCAATGGACTGCGCTTGCGCCAGGTGAACGTCCCCATGGGCGTTGTGGCTGCTATTTATGAGGCCCGCCCGAACGTCACGGTGGACATAGCTGGCTTGGCACTCAAAAGCGGCAACGCAGTGATCCTCCGGGGAGGTTCCGCCGCTGCCAACACCAACGAGGCACTGGTGCAGATTCTTCGCGAAGCTTTGGATTCCGTGGGCCTGCCTGCTGATGCAGTGCAGACCGTGGACCAGTATGGCCGGGACGGGGCCAACGTCCTGATGCGCGCCCGTGGCCGGGTGGACGTCCTTATTCCCCGCGGAGGACGCGATCTGATCCAGACGGTTGTCACCAACTCTGCAGTGCCCGTCATTGAAACCGGCGAAGGCAATGTCCACATCTTCATTGACGAGTCCGCGAATGAAGAGATGGCCGTGGAGATCCTCCTCAATGCCAAAACGCAGCGCCCCAGCGTCTGCAACACAGTTGAAACCCTGCTGGTGCACTCCGGCGCCACTGTGCTGCCTGCCGTTGCCAAGGCACTTCGTTCAGCCGGTGTCACCCTTCACGTCGATGAGCGGATCGCTTCTGCCTTGGGCAAGGACATTGAAACCGTTCCTGCTGACGATGACGATTGGGCCACCGAATACATGGACCTCGATCTCGCGGTCGCCATGGTGGACAGTCTGGATGAAGCAGTCAACCACATCCGCACCTGGACCACCGGGCACACGGAAGCGATCCTCACCAATAACCTGGCCAATGCTGAGAAGTTCATTGCGGACATTGATTCTGCTGCCGTGATCGTCAATGCCTCCACCCGGTTCACTGACGGAGGGGAGCTCGGCCTCGGAGCCGAAGTAGGCATTTCCACCCAGAAGTTGCACGCCCGGGGTCCCATGGGCCTCACGGAGCTGACCACCACCAAGTGGATCGTCCAGGGTGAGGGCCAGATCCGCGCCTAGCGACGCGGTAACATAGAACAGAAGTCCGGAACGGTGGGGAGCCCCGCCGTCGAAATCCTTTGAGAACCAATAGGGGAGAAGATGCTGTTTCAGCAGATCGCCACGTCCATTGCCGCCCAAACTGAAGGCGGCCACGAGGAACTCGCTCCGCTGTGGGCCGAGCCGTGGGTTTTCGGCGTAGTGATGTTCGCCCTCATGCTGGTTCTCCTGTTTGTTACCCTCTCCTACACCAACCTCGGCAACCGTCACGAGGCAGTTGAAGAGCACGCAGATCCGCACCGCCAGCACCCGAACAAGCACACCCACGGCCAAGGCCACTAACATTATCGCCGCAACACTACGTGGGGAGGCGGGGCGCAGGCTCCGGCTGGGCGTGATGGGTGGAACATTTGATCCCATTCATCATGGCCACCTTGTTGCTGCCAGCGAAGTCGCAGCCAAATTCGGCCTTGATGAAGTGGTTTTCGTGCCCACAGGCCAGCCTTGGCAGAAGTCACACAAGCTGGTCAGCAGGCCTGAACATCGCTACCTGATGACCGTCATCGCCACGGCTTCCAATCCAAGGTTCACGGTAAGCCGGGTGGATGTTGATCGGCCGGGGCCGACGTTCACTATTGACACCCTCCGCGATCTCCGTGCAGAGCGTCCTGACGCTGACCTTTTCTTCATCACGGGTGCAGATGCCTTGGCACAGATCCTTTCGTGGAAGGACGTCGACGAATTGTGGTCCTTGGCCCACTTCGTCGGCGTGACCCGTCCCGGCCATGAACTGCACGACATGGGCAGGGATGACGTAAGCCTGTTGGAAGTCCCCGCAATGGCGATTTCCTCCACGGATTGCAGGACTCGCGTCGGAGCCGGAAATCCTGTCTGGTACCTCGTGCCAGACGGCGTGGTGCAGTACATCGCAAAATATGGACTGTATGCGGCTCCTGCCAATGCAGCGGACCTGACACCCGCACTGTCCGGATCAGACGACCAAGCACGTACTGAATGAGTTTTGAATGAGCAGCCAGGACCAGCGACCCATCCGCAGCAGGCGTGAACTTCGCCGTGCCCGGGAAGAGCACCCCGAGGCACAGCAAGTGGATACGTCCGCGCCTGCGGACGTAGAGAACCTTCCTCACGCAGACCGCCCGAACGGACGCAATCGTCGTGCCGCCGATGTCCCCGTGGACGCCGTGGGACCGGCAGCCCAGGAACGGTCCTCCCAAATCCGTGCCCGCGATCGTGCCGCATTGCGCACTATCAAGGAGCTAGCGGACAAAGAGGAGCAGCTTTCGGGTGGGGGACCGCCCACGCGCCGCCAGCTGCGCCTCCAGCAACTTCAGGCCGAAGTTGCTACCTCCATGAATCCCCTTGTTCCCGCGCCCGCGGCCAAGGACGCGGGTCAGCCTGAAGGTGCCGGGTCTTCAAGGCCGGAGTCCAAGCCCGAGGCTGCCAACAAGGCTTCGAAGCCGGAGTCCTCCAAGCCGGAGGCTGCGAAGTCTTCGAAGGAGAAATCCCCGGGCGCCCCCAAACCCACAACGGACGACGCGGGAAGCAGCAAGGCTCCTGCGGAGTCCGAAATGTCCGTAGAGCAGGCGCTTGCCGTCCGGCAGCTGATCGCCGCGCAGGTGGAAAACCAGACGGCCAAGCTGGAACACATTGCCGAGCAGGACCCCTTGGCTGTAGATCCTGAGGTCCTGGCGCAGCAGATCGCCCTTGCCGAGCGTGCTGCCGTCCTGAACAAGCGCGCCGCCGCTAAGCAGAAGCTTGCCGAGAAGACTCAGGCGGAATCCGGCAAGAAAACGTCGGAGCCCACCAAAAACGCGTCGGTTTCCGCGAGCGACGGGAAGTCGCCGGCCGCTACGGTGGGTCCTTCCACGGCTAACAACCTGGCGATGGTGACTCCGTTGGAGTTCGTCAAAATGCCGGGCATCGAACGCCCTGTCATGAAGCGCCCGAGCACCACATTTGTACCCCTGATCACTTCTGCGGGGCCAAAGCTCGACGCCGAGCAAGCTCAGGCAAAAAAGCCGGGAGCGCGCGGCCGTGCCGGTGTTCTTGCCCGCGCAGAAGCGGTCGCGAAGTCAGTCGGGAAACGTCCTGTCACCGCCGCGGAGCCCAGCCAAGAGACCCAGCGCCCACCGGTTTCGGCCAGCGCGGCGTATGGCCTTGACCCCTTGGATGCCAACACCGCCGGTTTGGCCCGGGCGCAACGGAACAGGTTGCTGCAATTTGGTGTCCTGGGGTTGGGCATCGTGGCACTAATCGTCGGCATCATCATGATCACCAGCGGCTAATTCCGCTGAACAATGGCTCACGCCAAACATAGGCCACTGGCCACAACAAGGAGTACCCGTGTCTGCACATGAACAATCCATCACCCTCGCCCGTCACGCTGCGCGTGCTGCGGCAGACAAGCTTGCTGAGGACATTGTCGCCCTGGACGTCAGCGAGCGTTTGGCGCTCACTGACGTCTTCCTGATTGCATCCGCTCCCACCGAGCGCCAGGTCAACGCCATTGTTGACGGCATCGAAGAAGAACTGATGAAGCAGGACCTTCGTCCCGTGCGCCGCGAGGGCCGCTCTGAAGGCCGTTGGGTTCTCTTGGACTACGCGGACATTGTGATCCACGTCCAGCACGCCGAGGATCGCGTCTTCTACGCCTTGGAGCGCCTTTGGAAGGACTGCCCCGTAGTGGACCTGGAATTGGGCGATGACGCTTCTGCGAAGGCTGTTTCAGCGGAAGATTCCGAGCTCTAGGACCAGCCATCGGCCGAAATATGTCCGATTTGGAATTTTCGGAAATGCTGTTCTAAGATATTTGAGTTGCTTCGGCGCGGATGGTCCAAAAAACCAGACGGGAAGCAGCAAGAATATGGGGCTGTGGCGCAGCTGGTAGCGCACCTGCATGGCATGCAGGGGGTCAGGGGTTCGAGTCCCCTCAGCTCCACCACCAAGGTCCTGTCTACTTCATGAATTGAATGGAGTAGGCAGGGCCTTTTTTCGTAGCTGGAGGCAGCCGCTTGCTGCACTCGTGGCTATTTGGCAGGTGCCGGGCGTAACGCCGGCAGCATGAACTCCCACATCTGGTCGATTCTCAACAGCACGTCTTCACGCGACGTCAATACGTCGGAGACCATCTGAACGCCGGTGAACGATGCAACCAGGTACCTGGCGAAGGCAGCAGCGTCCAGTTCGGGACGTACGGCGCCATCCGCTGCAGCTTGTCGCAGCAGTTGCTCTGCCGTGTTGATCCAGTCCTGGTAGGGGCCTGAGACGTCAGCGTCGAAAGCGGAGGCTTCAAACGTGAGCCGAATACCGCCTTGGACAACCGGTTCATCCAGCAGCTGTTGGCCGAACATCCTGCAGAGTCCTATGAGTCTGTCCAGGGCGGATGCGTCTGAGGCGACGATCTCAGACCCTGCGGCCAAAACGATGGCGTGCTGCTCCTCGATGACAGCTAATGCCAATTCCCGCTTTGACGTGAAGTGGAAGTAGAGCGCACCCTTCGTCACGCCCGCACGCTTGGTGATGTCGGTCAGGCTGGCATTTCCATAGCCGATTTCCGCGAAGACCCGGGCAGCGCCTTCTATGACGGACAGCCGGGTGTCTTTCGCACGTTGCTGCATGGGTGGTGGGTGGCCTCTCAGGTCAGGCAGGAGACGGAGGAGCGGGCCGCCGTCGAGACTCCACAACGCTACCATCGGCGGCTTATAGGCCAGTCGGACATAAACCGACTGAACGGTTTGGTTTTGCTCAGAAGAAATTCTAGACTTCAGGGGGAGCCGCGCAGCTTTGGCGGTGGCTCCTGCGCAGCCGGTTTGGGGGGAGGTGCGGTGGAGTAATCCAACGCACCTCGGCTGCGGATTGTTGTCCATGGGGCCGTAAAGCGGCGTGATGCAGTTCATGTTCCGGCGATTTCGCTTCTCGTGGGATTGTGGTTAGTATTGACGAGTTGCTTCGGCGGGAAGAGAAATTCAACCGTTGGAAGTCAGCAAAATCCGGGGCTGTGGCGCAGCTGGTAGCGCACCTGCATGGCATGCAGGGGGTCAGGGGTTCGAGTCCCCTCAGCTCCACTTCGGAAGAAAGACCCCGCTCAATGAGCGGGGTCTTTCTGTTATTCAGCCCTTGATCCCTTTGGACTACTGCGCAGGACGCGCGAATTCGGCGCCGCTGACGAACTCGACGCCTTGGAAGGGTTGATCGCCCACCACATGGGCGTTGTGGCCCGGTGGGATGGTGTAGGAGTCGCCGGCTGAAATGCTGATCTTGCCGCCGTCATTGGTTTCTACTTCCAAGTTGCCGGAAAGGCAGAATCCGACGTGGCTCAACTCGCAGGAGTCGGTGCCCACCACTGGCTTGATGCAGTCGGACCAGGTCCACCCTGGTTCAAAGGTCATACGGCCGATTGTGTAATCTCCCACGGTGACGAGGTCCAGCACCGTTTTATCGGGGCGCCTCGTCTCGTCGGGAGAGTTATGGGACTTTACTTCAAGGTTCGTGACAACATTGACACTCATGGCTTCTCACAGGGGAAGGGGAGCCCGATGGTGGGTGGATCCCGGTGCCTGGCTCCAAGGGTCGCCGTGACCTATGCCTGCCGCCTTGGTGGTCTCCAACCGAAAGCATGACAGGTGTTTGCGTCGTGCAAGCACTAGGTTCCTCTCAAGCCACCCTAAAGTCGAGACAGTTAAGCATGAAAGCGAGAACCGCACCGTGACGGCAATGGATGTTGAAGCGCTCTTGGCTACGTTGAGCAGGCTTCCCGACGTCGAAGCGGACAACCTGCAGGCCTTCGACGCGACAGACAGGCTCCTGTTGGACACCGCGGCGGATCTGCTGGGGCCCGACACGAAGGTGGTTGTCATTGGCGACCGGTATGGCGCTCTGACATTGGGCACCTTGGCTGGGCTCGGCGTCGGGCATGTGCGCGTTAGCCAAGACCTTTTCACTGGAAGGCTTGCGCTGAAACGCAATGCCTTGTCGGCCGGCTTGGAAGGACGTTTCACCGAGTACGAACTGGACCGGGACTTGCTGGAGGGTGCAGGCGTTGTCCTTCTGCAGTTGCCTAAATCTTTGGCCGAGTTGGAAGAAATCGCCGACGCCGTAGCGCGGTTTGCGGCGCCGGATGCGGTCCTGCTGGCCGGAGGCCGCGTGAAGCACATGTCGCTCGGCATGAACGAGGTCCTGGAACGCTACTTCTCATCGGTCCAGCCGCAACTTGGCCGGCAAAAGTCCCGGGTCCTTGTGGCACGGGACCCCAAAGCAACGCCCGGAAAGCGTCCCTTTCCTGTGGTGGAGTCCCTGCCGGAGCTGGGAATCACGGTGTGCGCGCATGGTGCTGCTTTCTCCGGCGCCCGTCTGGACATCGGCACGCGCTACCTTCTGACGTTCCTGGACCGTATGCCGGCTTCGAGGCACGTCGTGGATCTGGGCTGCGGAACGGGTATTCTCGCCACGATGTATGCGCTTCGCCACCCTGATGCCCGCGTCGTCGCCACCGACCAGTCAGCGGCAGCCGTTGCTTCAGCCAAGGCTACGGCAGCTGCAAACGGGTTGGGGGAGCGGGTGGCAGTGATCCACGATGACGCCATGTCCAGCCTTGAGCCTGGCAGTGTTGACCTCATCTTGCTGAACCCGCCGTTCCATCTGGGTGCCAGTGTGCATGCCGGCGCTGCGCTCAAGATGTTTCAAGCGGCCGCCCGGGTTCTTGCCCCCGGGGGAGAGCTGTGGACCGTTTATAACAGCCATTTGCAGTACCGGGCCGCCCTGGAACGGAACATCGGGCCAACAGTGGAGGAAGGCCGGAATCCGAAGTTCACTGTGACTCGAAGCCGGAAGTCCTGAGGGCAACCGGCATTCCTGGGAGCAGCCAACAGGGGTCTGCCGGAGTGGCATTCGCGCGCTTTGCAGCGTCATCGTTACCAAGCCCTGACACCGGCGTCAGCGTGTGCTCGTATCCGAAGCGGCAGCGGTATCGTACGATTCAGACAAAGACCATCTTCAACGAAGTTCATCCCAATGACGAGGGGCATCAGTGACTGAGATCCGGCAGCCGACACCGAGGCGCGGAACCAACCTTCCCCGCATGGGGGACTTCAACCTGACCGTCATTCTGGAGGCGATCCGGCGGTCATCGGGCGGTCTCAGCCGTGTTGAGCTGGCTCAGATCGTGGGCCTTTCCCCACAGACGATTTCGAATATCTCCCGCCGCCTCCTGGACCAGCAGCTGATAGTGGAGGCCGGTAAGGAAGGCTCGGGCCCCGGCAAGCCCAGAACCATTCTGCGCCTCAACCCGGCGGGCATGTACGCAGTGGGTGTTCATCTGGACCCGGCAGTCATCACCTTTGTCGTCCTTGACTTGCTGGGCGACGTCGTGAGGCATTCGCGGATGGCAACCCCCGGTGGCGACCCTGCCGATGTGATTACCAGCATCGCCGAACAGATCAATGTCCTGATCGAAGAGTCAGGCGTGGATGCTTCCAAGATCGCCGGGCTTGGTGTTGCGGTTCCGGGCCCGATCGACCTCGACGAGGGCTCCGTGGTGGAGCCGCCTCTCCTGACGCGATGGAACCGTGTGCGCATCCGCGAGGCTTTGGCCGAGGCCACCGGCATGGAAACGCTGGTGGACAAGGACGTGACAAGTGCCGCGGTGGCGGAAACCTGGGCTGGCGGTGCGAGTGGGGCCGGCAGCTTCGTGTTCATGTACATGGGAACCGGTATCGGCTGCGGCATTGTGCTCAATGACGAAGTAGTGCGCGGCACTTCGGGCAATGCCGGCGAAATCGGCCACATCGTGGTGGACCCTAACGGTCCGCAGTGCGATTGTGGATTGCATGGCTGCGTCAAGTCTTCCTGCATTCCGCAGGTGCTGGTGGCCGAGGCCGAAGCCGCCGGTTTGCTTGAAGGGCACCGGGAGGGTGCGGACGGCCCCGAAGTCCAGGAACGCTATGCCGCGTTGTGCGACAAAGCAGATGCAGGTGACGCCAAAGCCATTGCCATCCTGGACAAGTCCGCCACACTGGTGGCACGCGCCGTTTCCATAGTGACCAACACACTGGACGTGGAGCGCGTCGTTTTTGGAGGTCCATTCTGGGGGCGGATGTCCCCTTACTTCCTGGAACGCGTTCCGGATTTGCTGGACAAGAACAACGCAGCCCGCATGATCCATGACTTGGAAGTCGTGGGAACCGGTGTAGGTGAAGACGTTGGCGCCATTGGAGCCGCCTGCCTGGTTTTGGAGCACATGCTGGCTCCGCGCGCGCAAAGGCTCCTGCTGGAAGGTTAGTTCGAAGCAGGACAACTGAATATCCACAAGGCTCGGCCACGTCGCATGGGTGTCACGGTGAAGTATGGGGGCTGTAGCCACGTTCGATTGAATGGAGCAACATGCGCCGCCCTATGAAAAATAAGGCATTGACTAAAACGTCGGTGAAATCTGCCGCTCTTAAGTTCGCCGCCTTTATTTCCGTCGCTGCCGTCCTTACGGCAGCGACGTCCTGTTCGCCCACACCTGAAGCGGCTGAGAGCAAGACCCTGAAGATCGTCTATCAGAAAACTGACTCGTTCACGGCCTTGGATACCGTCATGCAGGACGCCAAGAAGGAATTCGAAGCTTCCAACTCCGGTGTGACGGTGGACCTTCAGCCCATCCAGGCCAATGACGACGACTATGGCACAAAGCTCGCCCTGGCGCAGCGTTCCGTTGATACGGCGCCGGACGTTTTCTATGAGGACACCTTTAAGGTGCGGTCCGACGTCGACGCCGGTTACCTCCTCAAGTTGGACAGTTACCTTGAGAAGTGGGAGGACTGGGGGGCGTTCAACGAAGCAGCCAAGGCAGCCGGCCGTGCGGATGACGGCGGCATTTACGCCGTACCGCTCGGCACCGATACCCGGGCCATTTGGTATAACAAGGCCGTACTGCAGAAGGCGGGAATTCCCGTACCGTGGCAACCGAAAACCTGGGATGAGATCCTGACGGCCGCGCGCGCCATGAAGGCCGCGGATCCCAATGTGATCCCGTTCAACATGTACGCAGGTAAGGGGACCGGCGAGGGAACGGTCATGCAGGGCTTCTATGAGCTGCTTTATGGCACAGACAGCAGCCTGTATGACGAGAACGAAAAGAAGTGGGTGGTGGGCTCCCAAGGGTTCACTGACTCGTTGGCGTTCTTGAAAACACTTTATGACGAGAAGCTCGCCGTGAGACCTGCGGAGGCCCTGGACGCGAACGTCTGGAAGAAGGTTTTTGGCGAGTGGTTCCCGCAGGGCAAACTCGGGGCAACTGTGGAAGGTTCCTACACGCCGTCGTTCTGGCAGAAAGGCGGCGCGTATGAGTGGGCCGGCTATGAGCAGGAAATGGGCGTGGCAATGTTCCCCACCCAGAAGGGACAGGACCCCGGTGGCGTGAGCATGTCCGGTGGTTGGACCCTGGCTGTGGGGGCGAAGAGTAAGAACCCTGAACTGGCCTTCCAGTTCCTCACCACAGCGCTGAACAAGAAGAACGCCCTGGCCTATGACATCAACAACTCCCAGATCGCTGTCCGCACGGATGTTGCCTCGGAGCCTGACTATCTCGCGGCCAACCCGTTCGTGAAGGACGTTTCGGACTTGGTGAAGGTGACGCATTACCGGCCGGCGACTGCCGATTACCCGAGGATCTCCACGGCCGTCCAAGTAGCTACTGAGTCCGTCATCACGGGTAAGCAGAGTCCTGAGGACGCCGCGGCTGAATACGATGCCACCGTCCGCAAGCTGGTAGGTGAGGACAAGGTTCTGGAGAAATGAGAATGCGCCGCTTCCTGCGGCTGCTCCCCGTCGTCCCCTCCGTTCTCCTGCTCCTGTTGTTCCTGCTGGCTCCTGTGGCCTGGTCCTTTTACGCCTCGTTCACCGACGCCGCGTTGTCAGGGCGGGCGGCCAAAGACCCGCAGTGGGTGGGTGCGGACAATTATGTCCGGATGTTCAGCGACGATTCTTTCCCCGTGGCCGCTTGGCTCACGGTGGTGTTCGTCGCCGCGTCGGCGGTGCTGGGACAGAATGTGTTGGGCTTGCTGATTGCCCTGTTGATGACGCGTTCGCGCAGGGCAATGGCATCCTGGGTGGGCACCGCTGTTGTAGCGGCTTGGGTGCTTCCGGAGATCGTGGCTGCGTTTGCTGCGTACGCCTATTTCAATCGTGAAGGAACGCTCAACCAGCTAGTGGGAGCATTCGGTGGTGTGGGCCCGGATTGGCTGTACTCGTTTCCCCTGGTGGCAATCGTCTTGGCGAATACCTGGCGGGGAACTGCCTTCTCCATGTTGGTTTACCGGGCTGCGCTGGCTGACGTTCCCAGGGATATTGCAGAAGCAGCGCTGATGGATGGCGCGCGCGGCTGGCAGCGACTCGCCTTCATCACGCTGCCGCTCATCCGGAGCAGCATAGCGACCAACCTGATGCTCATCACTCTTCAGACGTTGGCGGTGTTCACCCTCATCTGGGTGATGACTGCCGGCGGCCCCGCCAATGCCAGTACCACGTTGCCGGTGTTGGCTTACCAAGAGGCATTCAAGTTCGGTGATATTGGTTACGGCACCGCTGTGGCGTCCGTGCTGATTTTGTTGGGCATGGTTTTTGGCGCGGTGTACGTGCGGCTGCTACGGGAGCAACGGCCATGACCACCAAGGCCAAGTTGGGCGCGGACATCGCCTTGGCTGTCATTGGGATTTGCTTTGTTGCCCCGTTGCTCTGGTTGCTGTTGGCCGCCGTCGATCCCCAAGCCGGGTACCAGACCAAGGCTCCGTTGGCGCCTTCCACTGAGAACTTCCGTGCCGTGATGACCCCTGAGCTGTTGTTCCAACCCTTGGCAAACAGCTTCCTGTTGTCTGCGGGCACGGCTGTGGTGAATGTGCTTGCTGCTGTGCTTGCCGCCTACCCGTTGTCCAGATATCAATCACGGTTCAACAAGCCCTTCATGTACACGGTCCTGTTTGGGACGTCGTTGCCCGTGACGGCCATCATGGTGCCTGTCTATGGCTTGTTTGTTCAACTGCAGTTTTTGGATTCCATGGCTGCCACCATCTTCTTCATGGCAACCACCACGTTGCCCATGGCGATTTGGATGACCAAAAACTTCATGGATTCGGTTCCTCTTGAGTTGGAGGAAGCGGCCTGGGTGGATGGAGCGTCCGCTATGGCGGCGCTGCGGAGCATCGTGCTGCCGCTGATGAGGCAGGGGCTGGGAGTGGTGTTTGTTTTTGTTTTCATCCAGGCATGGGGGAACTTCTTCGTCCCCTTCATCCTGTTGCTGTCCACCGGCAAGCAACCGGCCGCAGTGTCCATTTTCAGTTTCTTCGGCCAGCACGGCGCTATCGCTTACGGCCAGTTGGCCGCGTTCTCCATCTTGTATTCGGTTCCTGTGCTGGTGCTTTACGCGCTGGTATCCCGGGGCATGGGAAATTCGTTTGCCCTGTCCGGCGCCATGAAGGGTTAGTTCGGTGTCAGTCGATGTCCTCGATGATCTCCCCGTAGGGTATGGAATCGTCCAGATGGGCTTGGTGACCAGTTGGGCCCCTGTTGAAGGTGATGCGGACGCCGTGCCGTTGGTCTGCTGCAGACTGGAGGAGAACCGGCCGTACGGCGTCGATGACGTGCTGGTCCTGGGAGGCGAGGTACTTCTGATAGGCGGCTGGTAGCGGATGCATGGCAAAAGAATAGACCCAGGAAGACCACATGGGGAGGGGTCCCCATTGCGGCGCCGCTCCAGGAAGGCTTGGATGGAGTGGCCGTTTCACATCAGCGCCAGCAAGGGGACCACGAGTGCAACAGATCACAGCCGTAGCCGGAATCGATGCCCCGGACATGGCCCGTGCCCAGCAACTCGTCGGGAGCATCGTACGCAGCTTCGAAAACAAGGTGGTGGGCCAGGCCCGGCTGCGCGAGACGCTGGTGATCGGCCTGTTGACCGGTGGCCACGTCCTGTTGGAAAGTGTGCCCGGCCTGGCAAAGACCACCGCGGCCCAAGCAATAGCGGAGTCGGTGAGTGCAGAGTTCCGCCGGATCCAATGCACGCCGGACCTGCTGCCCAGCGACATCGCCGGTACGCAGATTTTCGACGCCGTCAAAGGCACGTTTATCACGCAATTGGGCCCGGTCCACGCCAACATCGTCCTGTTGGACGAAATCAACAGATCCAGTGCCAAGACCCAGAGCGCCATGCTGGAAGCGATGCAGGAACGGCAGACGTCCATCGGCGGCGAGTCCTACCCTTTGCCCCAGCCTTTCCTGGTGCTCGCTACGCAGAACCCCATCGAGCAAGAAGGGACGTATCGTCTTCCCGAAGCCCAGATGGACCGGTTCATGCTCAAGGACGTACTGGACTACCCAAGTCCTGCAGAGGAAGCGGAAGTCATCCGGCGGATTGACGCCGGCGTGTTCAACGCGGACCAGAAGCCTCCGGCGGCCGCGTCCCTTGACGCCGTAGTCCAGGTCCAGGAATTGGTACGGCGGGTTTACATTGATCCGGCGATCGTCCGCTACATCGTGGGACTCGCCTACGTCACCCGCAACGCCTCCCAGTATTTGGAGCCCAGGCTGGCCAACGTCGTGGAATTCGGCGCCAGCCCGCGGGCGAGCATCGCCTTCAGCCAGGCAGCCCGAGCCATGGCACTGCTCAAGGGGCGTGACCATGTCATACCTGAGGACGTCAAAAACCTCGCCCATCGGATCCTGCGTCACCGGATCATCCTCGGATTTGATGCAGTGGTGGAGGAAATTTCCGTGGAAACCGTGATCGATGCCGTGTTGGCATCCGTCCAGACGCCGTAGCAGGGCCTGCACGTGCCCAGCCTCCTCCGACGCGTCAAGTCGAAGATGTTCATCTTCGCCCACCGTAGGACACTGACCCTTCTTGACGGCGAATACGGCTCGGTCTTCAAAGGACGCAGCCTGGACTTCGACGAACTCCGGGCGTATGTCCCCGGCGACGAGGTTCGTGACATCGATTGGAAAGCCACGGCAAGGCATGGATCACCCCTGGTCAAGCGCTATGTCGCAGTGCGCCGCCACGCGGTCCTGTTACTGGTGGATACCGGAAGGAACATGGCAGCACAGGCATTCTCCGGGGAGTCCAAGAAGGACATCGCCGTTCATGCAGCCGGCGTCCTCGGGTACCTGGCTTCCCGGCACGGCGACGACGTGGGTCTCCTTCACGGGAACGCTGATACCTCCAAGTACTTCCCGCCCCGCAGTGGCGAAGAGTATTTGGAGCGGCTGCTCCGTGAAGTAGATGCGAGCGCTTCCCTGGACGGCCCAGTCAGTGGCATCGCAGCGCAGTTGGACTATGTACTGAGGTACCTCAAGGGGCGACTGCTCGTTATTGTTGTTGCGGACGAGTTCCTGCCGGATGACCGCACGTTGAGCCTGATGCGCCGGCTGCGCGGCCGGCACGAAGTCCTGTGGCTGACGGTTCGGGACGCCGAGCTCGCTGCTGACGCAGGAAGCCACATGCAAGACAGCACGGACGTGGGCACGGGACTTGGAATTCCCCGGTCCGTGGCCGTGGACGGCAAAGTACGAGCCGCCTACGCTGCGGCAATGCTCAAACGCAACCAGGGGCGGCGGGACGTGTTTCACAGGCTGGGCATCGCCGAGGAACAAACAACCGGCAGTGAGGACGTCCTGACTGCAGTCTTCTCACTCCTGGAAAAGCACCGCTCCGGAACTTTCACCACAAGAACCTTTGCCCGGGGTGGCGCTCGTGCAGGATGAAGCCGGTTTCTATTCGCCCCTGCAGTACCAGCCACAGTGGTTGTGGCTTGGGCTCGTTCTGGTGCTCATCATCGGGGCCTGGTACGCATGGATTCTCCGGCCCGCCCACAAGACGGCGGCGGTCCACGTAGATCCAGCCCATCACGTGGCGGAGGCGCCTGACCTTGAGACACTTCGGGCCACCTGCCTGGCCGCAATCAACACCACAGCGCTGGACGCCGACGCCGGCCGCCTACCCGAGCGCGACGCCCACCAGAGGCTCAGCTTCCTCGTGCGGGAGTTCGCCGGAGCAGCCACCGGCCTGCCAGTGACCTCCATGACCCTCGATGACCTCCACCGCCATGACCTCAAGGAACTTGCAGCAGTTATGGCCGGCATCTATCCCAACGAGTTCGCGCCGCTACCCGTCCATACGGTCAGGCAATCCGCTGAGACCGCACGTCAGGTGGTCTTGGCATGGAACTAAGCTACTGGTGGATCCTTCCCCTGGCGGCAGCAGCGGTGACCATCACCGCCTGGCTGTACCGCCGCCGTCGTCCGCAAAGAACCAGGCCAATCGCGCACGGTGGGCGGCTCACTGACCTCCCCGAATACCAAGAGGCGTTACGCCGGCACCGCACCCGCTTGGCGCTCGCCGTGGTACTGGGCGCAGTGTTCCTCGCTGCGACCGCCACGGCAGCAGCCAGGCCCATCCAACGCACAACAGAGCAGCCGGAAATCAGGAACAGGGACATTGTGCTGTGCTTGGACGTATCGGGGTCCATGACCAGCACAGATGCCGCCATCGCCGCAGTATTCGAAGACCTCGCCAAGGAGTTCGACGGCGAGAGAATCGGCATGGTCATCTTCGACAGCAGCAGTGTGCAACTCTTCCCACTCACCGACGATTACCAGTTCGCCGCCGAACAACTCACCCAAGCGAAGGAGGCCTTGGACGGCGGTACCGGGTCCTTCTTCGACGGCACCTGGAACGGGGAAGGCTCGTCGCTCATTGGTGACGGACTGGCATCCTGCATCCAGAGCTTCCCCGACACCGACGCAGGGGACACCCAGCGCGGAGACAACCAGCGCTCGCGGTCCGTGGTGCTGGCCACGGATAACTTCCTCTCCGGGGAACCGATCTTTACCTTGGACGAGGCCTCAGCCTTGGCCACCCGGAAAAACGTGAAGGTGTACGCGCTGAACCCCGGCGACATGGACTACGGCGAGCAACCCGACCAGCCGGGCGCCCAGCTCAGGGCAGCAGCAGAAAGGACCGGCGGTTCCTACTTCACCTTGGACAGCCCCACAGCCGTGCCGGGCATTGTCCAAAAAGTGCAGGAAACCGAGGCCACAAGCTACCTCGCAGCACCCCAGGCAGTTGTAGCCGATACACCCGCGTGGCCGCTGGGTATTGCCTTGCTTGCCGGCTCGGGAATGCTGCTGCTCGGATGGCGGCTGGAGCCATGACCTTCGCTCCCATCATTCCGTGGCCCCTACTGGCCTTGGCATTCGTCACCGTGCTGGGCTTCACTGCCTGGACCCACATAGGGCGTGGCCCAAGCCAGCCATCGCAAACCTGGAGGCCCGCAGCCCTGCGGAGCGCCACCGTCGTACTACTTCTGCTCGCCGCTTTGCGTCCCGGTTGGGCAGGTGGCCAAGCCCAAACCGCCACCGCAGACCTCGACGTCTACTTCGTCGTAGACACCAGCACCAGCATGGCAGCCGAAGACTACAACGGAACCGGCACCCGGCTTTCAGGGGTCAGGCAAGACGTCATGGCCATCGCAGGGGAACTCGCGGGGGCCAAGTTCTCCCTCATCACCTTCGACAACAAAGCAACCGTCCGTATGCCGCTCACACAGGACGCAACAGCCCTCCAAACCGCCATGGCCACCTTGCAACCCCAAAACAGCAGGTACGCCAAGGGGAGCAGCGTCACAGGCGCGGCACAACTCCTGAAAGAAAGGCTCGCAGCTGCAAATCAGCAACATCCAGGTCGCCCGGTACTGGTCTTCTACGCCGGCGACGGCGAGAACACCAGCGGCGAAGCCCCGGCTCCCATGGATGCCACTCATGTGGCCGGGGGAGCGGTACTGGGGTACGGCACCGGTAAGGGCGGAACGATGAAGGAAACCGCAGACCCTGACGCTGGGTACGTGAAGGACAAAACCTCCAATACCCCACAGGACGCCGTCTCACGAATTGACGAAGCGCAGTTGCGAACCATCGCAGAGCAACTCCACGTCCCCTACGCCCACAGAACAGGCGCCGAGCCAACATCGGACATGTTGGGCCAAGCGAACCCCGGCGCAACGACCGCCATGACACACGACGGCCCGGGTCGCGTAGAACTCTACTGGCTGCTCGCCTTGGCCGCTTTCCTCCTGGCAATCCACGAGCCCTTGCGGCACTTCACAGCTCTTCAAGCGCTTCGGCCCACCATGCGGAAGGAGCCCACCCCGTGAACGGGGACAACGCACGACGACGGCGAAGCAGCCTTGCGCTCTGGTCAGCGCCACCTGTGCTCGTGGCGCTCGCACTTGCGGCGAAGCTCCTGAGTGTTGGGGTGCTGGGTGCCTCTGCCGGTCAGTCCTTCGATTCCGGGCAGCAGCAGGGAGTGGCCAGCGCGGCGTCGTGGTTGCAGATAGCCAACATCCTTGAGCCGCATAAGGCACATTTCGCCTCCGGGGATGCCCACGTTTTGGCGGGCGATTTCACAGCTGCGCGGAAGGACTTTGAGTCAGCCCTGAAGGCCGGTTCCGGCGTCGATGAGTGCAAAGTGCGCGTCAATCTGGTCCTCAGCATTGAGAAGCTGGGGGACGCCGCCGGGGATCGGGGTGCCGCCGCCCAACTGTTCAGGGAAGCCATTGCCGCAGCAAAAAACGCACCGACGCAGTGCCACACGGCAGGTCCGGCGAACGCCGCAGGAGAAGGTGGCAACCTGGATGCGGCCGAAGACCGGCTGGCCGGAAAAATCACCGAGGGCGAGTCCCGGAATGATGATGCAACTACGCCCAACCAGGAAACGCCGTCGCCCCCCAAACAGGAACAGCTTCAACAGCTTGAAGAGAGCGCGCAACAGGCCCAGCGGGAGCGTTCGGAGGGTCGGGAACGCGGCGAATACCTGCGAGGACCGGACAAAGCCCCGGGTATAGATAGGCCATGGTGACTTGACGAAGCATCTGCTGTGATCGCGTCCCGCGCAACCTCGTCAGGCCAGCCATAACGACGGCGGCCGGTCACCCGAAAGGTGACCGGCCGCCGTCGTTCGCGGTTAAAAGCTGTTTACGACTCCCACAGGATTTCGTCGTCCACCACGCCGTCCTCGTCGGCGGCCACTACCAGCAACTCGTCGGTGAAGTGCGAGCCCAGGGTGAAGTCCAATACGAAGTACCTCTCCGGCTGGCCCGGGTAGATGGCCACGTGGCCGAGTTTGAGGGCTTTCAGGAAAACGTCGTTAGTGAGCTGGCCCTTGTCGCTGACACCAAAGACCGATTCGAGTTGCTCTTCCTTGAGCTGCGAGCTGTGGAAGTGCAGGAACTGTTGAGGGTTGGTGCCGTCCTGGTCGAGTTCGTCGGCGATCATCTCCCGGACTTGGTCCACGAGTTCCGGCAGGAAGCGTAATCTATAGTCCACCTTGCGCATGGCCGCCTCATCGAAGTGGTCGTGCGCGGTGACATTGAGGTCCAGCTCCAGCTGGTTGCCGCCAAGTTCGTGTCTCGCGACGAAGCAATGTTCACGCCCGTGGTTGAGCTCGATGTCCCCAAAATGTTTGCTCGCTACCTTGCCCATGTGATCAATCTAACCCCATCAACCGGCGGGTTCCAGCACTTCGCGGCAATTCACCTCTGGAGCTTGCGGCCCTTGACAGGAGCGGATTTCAGGGGGTGAAGACCACTCTTTCCCGAGGTGTCCCTGAGGGTGTCCGCAAGCAGCTGTGTGAACAACTGCACTTGGGCTGTGCGCTTTTCGTTGATGAGCAGGGCGAACACGTTCCGGGCCAGCCGGATGTCCGGTACGTCAAGGACCACGACGCCGGGTGGACGGTTCCGCAGCGCCAGTTCCGGTACCAGCGAGGCACCGAGGCCGGCGGCAGTCATCTCCAGGCTCGCGTGGAAATCGTCGCTGTAGGCCACCACCCGGGGGTGCAGGTTGCAGCTGGCGAAAAGGCGTTCGATCACCAAGGCATCGCTGGTGCCCGGGTGGTGGACTATCCACGGCATGTCGGAGAGATGTGCTGCTTCGATCTCTGCGTCCTCGCGGATCTTCCAGGATGCCGGCAGTACTACCCGGAAGTCGTCGTCGCCAATCCACTGGCGTTCCAGTGAATGAGGCCATGCCAAGCCGGATTGCCCCACCTGGTAGACCAACGCCACATCCAGTTCGCCGCCGCTGCGCAGGCCTTGAATGGTTTGTGCCGGCTCGGCCACGGAGACTCGCAGCTCAATACCCAATCCGCTCCAGCGTTCATTCCGCAGGATGTCCGGCAGGACATAGGTGGCGAGACTGGGGAAAATGCCCAACCTCAGCTCCTGCGCGGGGGAGTCGTTGGTCCTCGAGGCTGCTGCCATCAGGGCCTCGACGTCAGTCAGCACCTTCGACGCGTGCCGGGTCATGGTCAACGCGGCCTCTGTTGGAACAACGCTGCGGGCTGACCGCTGGAAGAGCTCGACGCCGGTATCGCGTTCCAGCGCAGCCATCTGTTGGGAGACTGCTGAAGCTGTGTAGCCGAGTTGGGCGGCGGCGGCGGCGAAGGAACCCAGCCGGGTGACCTCCATCAAGGTGCGGAGATGGAGAAGGTTGACCATCAGCCGATTTTAGCTGTTCGCCACGCCACATTTTCAAAGTGTCACGACACGCCGTATCCCGGCGACACGCTGAAGATTAAATGTGGCTAAGTAGTCCACAGGGTGTGGATGACATCTCTCAGTTCGGCGGAATCACGGACATTTTGAGGGCCCCCGCCTGTGGACGAGCCGTGGATTGAATGACATACTTGTAATACATCATCTTGGGGTTCCGGCGAGGCGCTTGCACTACATGTAGTATCGATTTACGGATTGAGCGGGAAACCAGCACAAGACTAAATAAGCGTGTTGGCTGTCACGGCAGCCCGCGGGCCGGTATCGGATTCAGAAACTAGTTCCGGTTGAGCCCGCCAGATACGAAGAGCGACAGACTTCAACTAAGGGGACAGGGATCATGACCGTTACGGTTTACACGAAGCCGGCCTGTGTTCAGTGCAACGCAACCTACCGTGCACTCGACAAGAAGGGCATTGCCTACCAGAGTGTCGACATCTCACAGGATGTCGAGGCCCTCGAGCGCCTCAAGGCCCTGGGCTACATGCAGGCGCCGGTTGTCGTGACCGAGCAGGACCACTGGTCTGGTTTCCGCCCGGACAAGATCGAGGAACTGGCCCAGGCTGTTTCCTCCGTGGCCTAAGTTTCCATTCAAACTTCGCCACCACAGCACACTCAGAATTCCTATGTAGTCGAGGTGACTCCCATGGCACCGCTGACAGCGGCAACCGTACGCGAAGCTGCGGAAGCTGTCACCACCAGGAGTCACCTCATCTACTTTTCCTCGACCTCCGAGAACACGAAACGATTCGTCCAAAAATTGGGCAGGGATGCAGCGCGCATCCCGCTCTATGCCCAGGATGCTCCGTTGCAGGCCCTCGAACCGTTCGTCCTTGTACTGCCCACTTACGGCGGAACAAACGGGGAAGGTTCGGTGCCGAAACAGGTCATCAGGTTTTTGAATGATCCCCGGAACAGGAAACTGATCCGGGGTGTTATTGGAGCAGGGAACACCAATTTCGCGGATAACTACTGCGCAGCGGGGGACATCATCTCCGTTAAGTGCAAAGTGCCGCATCTTTACAAATTTGAACTCATGGGGACGCCGGAAGACGTTCAACGGGTCAACGAAGGGCTGGAAAAGTTTTGGACACAACTGTCGCAGAAACAGAAGTAACCGGGGGCGCTGTGGACACGGTCAAGAAGCCGCTGCCTGAGGCTTTCAAGGGCTTGGGTTATCACGAGCTCAACGCCATGCTGAACCTGTATGGCCCCAACGGTGAGATCCAGTTCGAAGCTGACCGTGAAGCTGCACACCAGTACTTCCTGCAGCACGTGAACAACAACACGGTGTTCTTCCACGACCTGGAAGAGAAGCTCGACTACTTGGTGAAGAACCAGTACTACGAGCGCGAAACCCTCGACCAGTACACGATGAACTTCATCCGCGACCTCTTCAACCGCGCGTACAAGAAGAAGTTCCGCTTCGAGACCTTCCTCGGCGCCTTCAAGTTCTACACGTCCTACACGCTGAAGACTTTTGACGGCAAGCGTTTCCTTGAGCGCTACGAAGACCGCGTCTGCATGGTAGCCCTGCACCTGGCCCGCGGTAACGAAGAACTGGCCAACCGCCTCGTCGACGAAATCATTGATGGCCGCTTCCAGCCGGCCACCCCCACGTTCCTCAATGCCGGCAAGGCACAGCGCGGTGAGCTCGTCTCCTGCTTCCTGCTCCGCATCGAAGACAACATGGAGTCGATCGCCCGCGCCATCAACTCCGCCCTTCAGCTCTCCAAGCGCGGCGGCGGTGTAGCCCTTTCGCTCACCAACATCCGCGAGCACGGCGCCCCGATCAAGCAGATCGAGAACCAGTCCTCCGGCGTCATCCCCGTGATGAAGCTCCTCGAAGACAGCTTCTCCTACGCCAACCAGCTCGGTGCCCGCCAGGGCGCAGGTGCCGTGTACTTGCACGCCCACCACCCGGACATCCACCGCTTCCTGGACACCAAGCGTGAGAACGCTGACGAGAAGATCCGCATCAAGACGCTCTCCTTGGGCGTCGTGGTTCCGGACATCACGTTCGAGCTCGCCAAGAAGAACGAGGACATGTACCTCTTCTCCCCGTACGACGTCGAGAAGGTCTACGGCGTTCCGTTCTCCGATATTTCGGTGACCGAGAAGTACTACGAGATGGTTGACGATTCCCGGATCAAGAAGACCAAGATCAGCGCCCGCGAGTTCTTCCAGACTCTCGCGGAGATCCAGTTCGAGTCCGGTTACCCGTACATCATGTTCGAGGACACCGTGAACCGGGCCAACCCGATCGACGGCAAGATCACCATGAGCAACCTGTGCTCGGAGATCCTGCAGGTTTCCTCGCCGTCCATCTACGCCGAGGACCTCAGCTACGAGACCGTTGGCAAGGACATTTCCTGCAACCTCGGTTCCATGAACATCGCCAAGACCATGGATTCGCCGGACTTTGGTCTCTCCATTGAGACCTCCATCCGCGCCCTCAGTGCTGTTTCGGACATGTCGTACATCAACTCCGTGCCTTCCATCGCCCAGGGCAATGCCCAGAGCCACGCGATTGGCCTCGGCCAGATGAACCTCCACGGCTACCTTGCCCGTGAGCACGTCCACTACGGTTCCGAAGAGGGCCTGGACTTCACCAACATCTACTTCTACACGGTGCTGTTCCACGCTCTGCGCGCTTCCAACCGTCTGGCCATCGAGACCGGCCAGAAGTTCGGCGGATTTGAGAAGTCCACTTACGCTTCCGGTGAGTTCTTCGACAAGTACACCGAGCAGGAATGGGTTCCGGAGACGGAGCGCGTCCGCGAGCTCTTCGCCGGCCACCACATCCCCACTCAGGATGACTGGCGCGAGCTGAAGGCTTCCGTCATGGAGCACGGTATCTACAACCAGAACCTGCAGGCCGTGCCGCCCACCGGTTCCATCAGCTACATCAACAACTCCACGTCCTCGATCCACCCGGTGGCCGCCAAGATCGAAATCCGCAAGGAAGGCAAGATCGGCCGCGTTTACTACCCGGCTCCGTACCTGACCAACGACAACCTGGAGTACTACCAGGATGCCTACGAAATCGGCTACGAAAAGATCATCGACACCTACGCCGCTGCCACGCAGCACGTGGATCAGGGCCTGTCCCTGACGCTGTTCTTCAAGGACACTGCCACCACGCGTGACATCAACAAGGCGCAGATCTACGCATGGCGCAAAGGCATCAAGACCCTCTACTACATCCGTCTCCGCCAGATGGCCCTCGAAGGGACCGAGGTTGAGGGCTGCGTAAGCTGCGCACTCTAATTAACTTAAATCGGTTGATTCCTTGCGGCGGGCTGCCGCGCTGAAAACTAAAGATCACGACGGCGGGTTACCACCCGCCGTCGTAGGCTTATCTCAAGAAAACCATCGCTTTAAGGGGATGAAATGACCGAAAAGGTCAAGCTGCTGACACACGTCGAGGCCATCAACTGGAACAAGATCCAGGACGACAAGGACGTGGAAGTCTGGAACCGCCTGGTCAATAACTTCTGGCTCCCGGAGAAGGTGCCGCTGTCCAACGACGTCCAGTCGTGGCACACACTGACGCCGGACGAGCAGCAGCTCACCATGCGCGTGTTTACCGGCCTTACTCTCTTGGACACCATCCAGGGCACCGTCGGCGCCGTTTCGCTGATTCCGGACGCGATCACCCCGCACGAAGAAGCTGTGTACACCAACATCGCTTTCATGGAGTCGGTGCACGCCAAGTCCTACTCGTCCATCTTCTCCACCCTGTGCTCCACCAAGGAGATTGACGACGCTTTCCGCTGGTCCCTCGAAAACGAGAACCTGCAGAAGAAGGCCCAGATCGTCATGGACTACTACCAGGGCGACGATCCCCTGAAGCGCAAGGTTGCCTCCACTCTGCTGGAGAGCTTCCTGTTCTACTCGGGCTTCTACCTGCCCATGTACTGGTCCTCGCGCGCCAAGCTCACGAACACGGCCGACCTCATTCGCCTCATCATTCGTGACGAAGCCGTGCACGGCTACTACATCGGCTATAAGTTCCAGAAGGGCCTGGAGAAGGTTTCCGAGGCCCGCAAGCAGGAAATCAAGGACTACACGTTCGAGCTGCTCTTCGAGCTGTACGAAAACGAAGTCCAGTACACGCACGACCTCTACGACGGTGTCGGCCTGGCCGAGGACGTCAAGAAGTTCCTCCACTACAACGCCAACAAGGCGCTCATGAACCTCGGCTACGAGGCCATGTTCCCGGCTTCCGTCACCGACGTGAACCCGGCCATCCTGTCGGCCCTATCCCCGAATGCCGACGAGAACCACGACTTCTTCTCAGGCTCGGGCTCCTCCTACGTGATTGGCAAGGCTGTCAACACGGAAGATGAGGACTGGGAGTTCTAAGGCGACGTCCATCAGTCGACGACTAGGAGGCGGACAGCGAGCGATCGCTGTCCGCCTTTTTTGTGCGCAGCTTGAGGCGTCGCAGCTTCTGCGGCGGGTTTCTACGTTCTGGAGGGGCGGTGTCCGGGCAGGGGTGGGGATTTCGATTGGTAGGTGTGCCCGGTGGGTGTGCTGATTTCGAGGGTGTGGATCCCGCCGTGCACGTCAGCATGTACGGTTTTGGTGGTCCAGCCGGGGTTTTCCTTGGTGTGGTTGCACGCCTCGCACAACCCTGCACCGTTGGCGAGGTTCGTTTTGCCTCCGGAACGCCAAGGAACCACATGGTCAATGTGGCGGATGGGTGCGTCGCAGTACGGCGTGCGGCAGGTGTGGTCGCGGGTTTCAATGAAACGCCGAAGCCTCGTAGGGAAGAGCCGGGCTTTGGAGTCCATGCTCAGGAGCTCACCCGTGGCTGGTGCGGTGTAGAGCCGGCGAAGCCAGACAGTGAGCTCTGCATCCGGCGTTCCCGCGTGATCTTTGCCGGTTCGCCCCGGGCCGGAGGATAGGTTCGCCGCTGCCTGTTCCAAGGTTGCGGTCTGTCCCAGGTTTGCGGTCTGTTCCTGGGTTGCAGTCGGTTGGGGGGTTGCGGCTTGCCCGGAACCGAGAAGTTCCCTTGCCCATTCGGCCGGGACGATTCCGTAGCCCTTGAGCCGGGCTGGTTCGCTGTCGCCCTGGAAGAGGGTGCGGTCGGTCATGACGAGGTCCAGGTTGATCCCTGAGACCCCGCCGGGTGTGCCGGTGACGCGTTCGACCAACGTGTCGGCCATGACCTGACCCCGGGTCGGACAACACCAGACCCCGCGCCCCCGACGGACTTTGCATCACCGCTGGAACGGGCCGAATCAGCCGCATGGCACAGGGCAGCGTAAACCGCCACCCCTTGCGCGACCGGCAACAACGCCGTCAGGTAAGTCATCGTGTCCGGCGCCGGGCGCAGGCTCATCCGTTCAGCGGCGGCCCGGCTGGCACGACCGGCCACCGACCGCGGATCCCGCCGATACGCAGCAGCCTTCGCCGCCGCAACAAGCGCCTTATCGCCCTTCCCGTCAAAGAATCCGGTATCGGGGGCGAGCTCCTCATCCACCGCACACCGGTCCTCAACAGACAAACACGCCGTCTCCTTCACCAAAAGCGTGGCCCGCCACTCGTTCAACTGCCCCGACTTCAGAGCCGCCAACGTCCGCGGCATCTCCAGCACAAGGGCCTTCGCCAAACCCAGCAACCGGGACCCACGATTCGGTGACTCCCGCCTCGCCAACGCCACCTGAGCACCCACACCCTGGCCCCGCTCCGAGGCAGGGACACCGGCCTCGGCCTGCTCAGCGCGCTGGGCAAGATCAAAAGCCACAGCAACCCGCGCCTGCAAAGCGGTAATGGCCGACTTCATCTCCTCCAAAACCCGCAACTGCTCAACCAGGTCCCCACTCACAGAGCCGGCCGAAACCGGACCCGCCGAAACCGCGCCGGGTTGAGACACGCCTCGGGATGTGGCACGAAGAGGCGCAGCGGACACCGCTGTCTTCGTTTGCCTTTCCCGGATCTGCTCCATGTCCCAAGTCTCGCAGGGGCCACTGACATTATTAGATGGTTCGCCTGAGACCGTGATTGAACCATCCCGCCCTTGTCCGCGTCTTCTCATCAGGAGAGGATAAGTGCCATCTTCGGAAGGATCACCATGACTCAGCTGGGCAAGTTTGAAAAGTACTTGATCGAAGAGTTCTACGACGACTTCCGGTCGGGGGACATGTCGCATAAGACGTTCACCAGGCGGGTGGCGTTCATCATGGGAAGCATGACCGCGGCCGCGGCGGCCATGACTTTGGTGGGCTGCACGCCGGACGAGGTTCCGCAAACCACCGATCCCATGCCCACACCTTCGCCCTCATCGGCGGCGGCAAGAACAGGGACCGCGACCACCGCCGTTCCCAACGCCAAGAGTCCGATTTCCGTCCCGGAGGGTGCTGCGGGCCTGACGACGGCAACAGAGACGTTTCCCGAAAACGGGACGGAAATCAGCGCGTACCTGGCCCGGCCCGAGGGGAGCCGAAAGGGTCCCGGCGTCTTGATCTGCCACGAAAACCGCGGGCTCACACCGCACATCCAGGACGTCGCCCGACGCTTCGCCAAGGAAGGGTACGCGGCGCTGGCACTGGATTTGCTGAGCAGGGAGGGCGGCACGGCGAATATGGATCCGGACGCTGCCCCTGGCGCTCTTACGCAGGCAGGCGCCCAAAGGCACGTGGACGATTTCAAAGCCGCCTTCGAGTACCTCAACGGCCAGGATTTCGTCGAAGAGGGCCGGATCGCCATGGTGGGTTTCTGCTTCGGCGGCGGCATCACATGGCAGGCAAGCACCGAGATCCAAGGGCTCCAAGCAACATCCGCCTTCTACGGTCCCGCACCGGACCTGGCTAAGGTGCCCACCATCAAGCCGGCGGTCTTTGGCGTCTACGCGGAAAACGATGCACGTATCACCGGTGCGATGCCCCAGCTGCAGGCGGCCTTGGATGCCTCAACGGTCAAGCACCAGTTCAAGGTGTACCCCGGCGTGGACCACGCGTTCCACAATGACACGGGTGAGCGCTACGTGGAGGCTCAGGCAACGGCAGCGTGGAACGACACCCTGACGTGGTTCAAGGACAACGTCTAAGCCGCCCTACCCGAGAACTCAGCCCTGCAGTCGCGCTGCCTCGCTCGCCAGCTCGGCCTCCAGGGTCTCGATACTCGGCAGGCTCGCCACCAGCTCATCGGGCAAGGAATCAGCAAGGGAGGTTTTCCACTCCGCGATGCCCACAGGAGCGTTGAACCCACGCAAGGCATACTCGGCCACCACGCTGTTCTTCTCCTTGCACAACAGCAGGCCGATGGTGGGCTTGTCGTTGGGGTGAGCCATGAGGTCGTCGACGGCCGCCATGTACATACCCAATTGTCCGAGGAACCCAGGTTCGAACTTCACGGCCTTGAGTTCGATGACCATGTAGCAGCGCAACTTCAGATGGTAGAAGAGCAGGTCCGCGAAGAACTCGTCCCCCGCAATCTCCAGCCGCACCTGCTCACCAACGAAGGCAAAACCCTGGCCCAGCTCCAGCAGGAATTTCTCCACGTGTTTCACCAACTGCAGCTCCAGGTCCCGTTCGGTGTGCCGATCACTCATGGACAGAAAGTCAAAGACGTAGGGATCCTTGGTCGCCTGCTGCGCAAGGTCCGAATCGGCAGGCACCATGGTGGTTTTGAAGTTGGTGATGGCCTGCCCGGAGCGTTCGTGCAAGCGCGTTGAGATCTGGTGGGTCAGCACGTTGCGCGACCATCCGTGTTGGGCAGCCGCCGCGGCGTACCAAAGGCGCGTGGCGGCGTCGTCGAGCTTTTCCAGCAGTGCGATCTGGTGGTACCAGGGCAATGTTGCAAGCGGCGCTTGCAACATTGGAAAGTCCGGCCATGCCTGGGCGAAGCTCTTCATGTACCTCAGGTTTCTGGGAGAGAAGCCTTTAGCTTCCGGGAACCGCGTCCGGATGTCGGCGGACAAGCGGGTGACCACCTTGGCTCCCCAGCCTTGCTCGGATTCACGGTCGGCGAGCTGCCGGCCGATGCTCCAGTAGGAATTCAACAACTCGCTATTGGCCGCTGCCAGCGCCCGGGTCCTGCCGACACGGACCTCTTGGGCCACGGTGTTGAGCAGTGTGGGGTACCAATCGGGCATGGACGAAGCAGCCGGGACACCCGGAAAGGATGCCTCGGTGGCGAGCTCTTGGGACGGCATGTTGCTCCTGTCGGTTGCTGTTGTCATCACGCTAGGGGGAGGCACTGACAAAATAGACGGGTGAGTGAAGCCGGTGAATTCGTGGACTACACCCTGCAGATGGAATCGACCTGGGAGAAGGCCGATGAGGCCAGTGAGCGTCTCGGCGAAGCCCTGAAGGTATACGGTGCGTCGGTAGGTGCCGTGCGGGGAACGGTGAGGGATGCACTGAAGCGGTACAAGAATCTTGAGCACGACGACATCACCGCCCTGAGCTCGGAACTTTGGGAAGAGCCGGTCTTCGAACGCCGCCTCGCAGCCGTGGTTCTGCTGCAAACCAAGGTAGGTGTCCTGATCAACACTGACCTCACCCGTATCGAAGGCTTCATCAGACGGGCCGGCACCCGGGAGCTGGTGGATCCCTTGGCAGCAGACGTTGTGAGGCCGTTGCTGGCACGGCTGGAGGGGCTCGCGAAGGAACGCGCTGAGCGCGTGCTGGACCGTTGGGCTATGGATCCGGACCCGGAACTACAGCATGCAGCGGCTCTGGCGACAGGCACCGCCACCTCTTGATAAGCGCCAGCGACCCGCCTAGCGTTTCCCTCACTACATGCCAGTGAATTGAGAGGCAGGTTGATCGATGAAATCGCTGTGGTTGGACCGGGAATCCCGGTTCATGTCCGACTCAATCCCCGAGGAAAAGCACTTCGACACGATAGTGGTGGGCGCCGGGCTCACCGGAATGGTGACGGCCTTGCTGCTGTCCAGGTCAGGGCAGCGGGTGGTGGTTTTTGAAGCCCGAACACTCGGTGCAGTGACCACCGGAAACACCACCGGCAAATTGAGCCTCCTGCAAGGTGGAGCTCTTTCAGCCCTGCGTAGCCAGTACTCCTTGAAAGTGGTGCAGGCCTATGTGGAGGCCAATAAGAGCGGGCAAGCCTGGCTGACGCAGTACATGGAGCAGCAAGGCATCCCATACCAGCGCCGGACAGCCGTCACGTTCGCAACCACGGACGACGGCGGCCAGCGGCTCCGCAAGGAGGCTGCAGTTTCGCGGGACGCAGGTTTGGACGTCCACTTCAGCCGTGACCCCGGATTACCGTTCCCTGTTGTGGAAGCTTTGGAATTGGAGGATCAGGCACAGATCCACCCCATGGAAGTGCTTGAAACGCTCGCCAGGGACATCCGCGAGCATGGCGGCCTCATCGTTGAGGACATGCAGGTGCAGAACGTGGGCTCCGAGCAACCCATGGAGGTCTCCACCCGAAAGGGCGCGTTCACTGCGGACACAGTGGTGATAGCTACGGGCATCCCCATCCTGGATCGCGGCCTGTACTTCGCCAAGCTTGAACCCAACCGGTCCTATGCGGCCGCCCTCAAGGTACCGGGCGAAATTCCGAAGGGAATGTATCTGTCCATCGATTCGCCCACGCGCTCACAGCGCACGCAACCTACTCCCGAGGGGGAGCTGCTCCTGGTAGGCGGCTACGGCCACACGGGGGGCCGGGCGAAGTCGCCTAAGGCGCACTTGGATGACCTGCTCGGATGGGCAACGCAACACTACCCCGGAGCTGAGGTCACCCACACGTGGTCAGCACAGGACTACCAAGCCACCAACCTGATGCCGTTCTTCGGCAAGTTTCCCCGTGGCCACGGACGGATCTTCTTCGGCACCGGCTACAACAAATGGGGGATGAGCAACGGGGTGGCGGCGGCCCTGTCCATCACCTCCGATATCCTGGGTGGCCAGTCCGACTGGGCCAGCGTCATCCATCACCGGGTTACCTCGCCCCTGGGCGCGCTTCAAGCGGTCCGCCTCAACGCCAGCACCACCAAACGGATGGTGGAAGACAGGGTAAAAATCAAGGCTAATCCCGAAATCACAGATCAGACCCGTCCCGCCGAAGGAACCGGCGTGGTGGGGCTGTACAAGGGTGAACCGGCGGCCGTGTCCACTGTGGACGGCAACGTCTGCATGGTGTCGGCGAGCTGCGCGCACCTGGGCGGAATAGTGAGTTGGAACAACGCCGAGAAGTCGTGGGACTGCCCCTTGCACGGTTCGCGCTTCACCCCGGAGGGAAAGTACCTCGAAGGCCCGGCCACGCATCACCTGCAGAAGTCGCCGGTCAAGAAGAAGGACTAGCTCAGCCGATCGACGCGCCGCTGGGCTTGGTCAGCGGCGCGTCGTTGCTGGGTTGCGGCCCGCACTGCACGCTTCTTGTCTGATTCGGCGGATTCCGTATCACGGGTGATCCCAATGAGTTCGGCTTCAAGTGCGGCCAGACGCTTCTTGATCTCTTCGATCTCGGATTTGAGGTTGGTTTTTCGGTCGGCCAACTCTTTGACGGTTTCCCACGCGTCGGAGGCTGCCGCTTCAGCTTCCTTGGCCTCCTTGTCGGCGGCCTCGAAGTCGCGGCGGGCCTCTTCCAGCGCTGCTTGTTGCTTGGCGGCGCGCCTATCGGCCAAGGACGTCGCTTCGTCCTTGGGTGCCTTCTCTTTGGACGGCGTGTCTTTAGAAGGCTCTTCTTTGGAAAGCTTGTCCTTGGGAGGTGGCGCCGGTTCCGTCTTGGCTGCCCGCTTAGCAGGGGCTTTTCCGGTTTCAGGACCAGCTTCGTCGTCCGGACCTGCTGCAGCGATGGCGCCTGTAAGGTCCACTGCCTCGAAGCCGCTGCCGCTAAGCCCCCGCACCAGCCGACCCGTTCCTACGGCGACGGCGGCCCCGGCATCGGCCATAGCTGCCCTGAATGTCTGCTCAACGTCGGCTGCTGCGGCAGCGCTAAGTGGAGCGCCCAGCTCGGATGCGAGATCCTTGGCCGCATGCACGGCAGATGTCAGTTGGCCCTGGCGCTGCTGCCCGAGTTCGCGAAACGCTTCAGTGTCGCCCTCCTCTTGGGCGGTACGAAGCGAAACGCCAAAGCGCACGACGCCGTCAATCACCTCTGGCTTGTGAAGGGCCAGCATGTTGATGGCCCAGGCGCCGGCGGCCGGCTTTGGGAGGCTGCCAATCTCTTTGGCCAGGTCCTTGTTGCCGGCATCCTTCGCTTTGCGGACCAGCGCAGTTCGTTCCGCCGTGAAATCACGGGGAGTCACGGCGTACAGCTCCTGGGCGGCGTCGCGGAGATCCATGCACTCATCCTAGGGTTCCGGGCTCGTCATAGGGTTTGCACGGTAGCCCACGGGACCGAGTCTTCATTGGTGAGCTGCTTAGGGTAGCCTAAGTCGAGTGGACCAGATCATGAGTTTGCCTTTCGGCGTCGCACTCGCGGCGCTCTTCGCGATTGTCATGATCCGTGTCAATGTGACCTACTGGATTGGGCGGGGAGCCGTTGCCGGACTCGCGCACACCCGCTTCGGTGATTCTTTGGAGCGGCCCAAAGCAGCCCGTGCCCAGGCCCTGATCCAACGGTGGGGTCCTTACGCCGTCGTACTGTCTTTTCTGACCATCGGCCTCCAAACGGCTATCAACCTCGCGGCCGGTGCTGCCCGCATGCCGCTCCGCCGGTACTTGCCCGCTGCTGTGGCAGGTTCTGTCATCTGGGCATTGCTTTACGCAACCATTGGTCTCGCTGCTTTGGAGGCGTGGCTTGCGGTAGCGGCAGCGTCGCCAGTTGGTGCTGCAGTGGGAGTCGCAGCCTTGGCGGCCATCGTCGTCTGGGTTGTCGTGTTCCGTCGGCGTCGGGCGAGGGCCAGATCAGCGGATACAGTGGTCTGAGTTCTACAGCTGGATCGGCGAAAGGCCTGGGTTGACTACTGCATTACCGGAACTGGCGGACGGCGATTTTTACTACGAATCCTTGGGCGAGGGCCGCTACCGGTCCACCATCCATGCCCAAGGTGCGTGGAATCCCCACGAACAACACATGGCCCCCGCCTCGGGCATCATTGCCGATGCCTTGGTGCGCCATGAGCCACGGGACGACGTCCGCCTGGCGCGGATCAGCTACGAAATTCTCGGGCTGATTCCTGGCGGCGAGTTCCAGGTCACCACCTCGACGTTGAGGCCGGGAAGGACCATCGAACTTATCCAGGCAGAGCTTTCGGCGGGAGGCCGTGTGGCAATCCGTGCTGCCGCGTGGCGCATGGTCACCAGCGACACCAGCGCTGTAGCCGCAGTGGAAGATGAGATCATGCCGGCCCCCGACGAATGCAAGCCATGGGATGGCGCCAGCGTGTGGCCCGGGGGATACATCCGGTCCTTGGAGATGCGCATCGCCGAAGGACACCGGCCCGGTTCGGGCAAGGTGTGGATTCGGACGTCCCACCCGCTCACGGACCAACGAGACAGCACCGATCTCGCCCGCCTCATGGGCTTGGTGGATACAGCGAACGGCATCGCGGCGCGTGTTCCGCCGGGCGAAAACAGCTACATTTTTCCCAACGTCGATCTTCAGATTCACATGTACCGTGCTCCGTCGGGCGAATGGTTGGGCCTGGATAACAAGGTCTCTTTCGGGGCTGACGGCATCGGCCTGACATCCACTGTGCTTCATGACGTCAACGGACCTTTCGGGCGGGCCGAACAGATCCTGACGTTGAGGAAGAGTTGATGGTCGGCTCGGAAGCAGGGTCACGCCAGCTTACGGTTTATCGCCAGAAGGAATCGATGGGCGCGGCGGGAGACCTCGATTTCGCCTTGGAGCTGCTTCAGCGTGCACGCAACGGCAAGCTCGGCCCGTCTCTCCGCCTGTATCGTCCGCAGCCTACCGTGGCTTTCGGCCAGCGCGATGCAAACCTTCCTGGTTTTCACGCAGCGGAGGAGGCCTGCCGGGAACTCGGTTTCGAGCCCCTGATACGCAAAGCCGGGGGCCGTGCCGCGGCGTATCACCAAGGGACCCTGGTGATAGATCACATTGAGCCGCACCCCGACGCGATCGTGCGTGCCAAAGCCCGTTTCTCGGAGTTTGGCGAGCTGCTGGCCGGTGCGCTTCGCAGCGTCGGCGTCCATGCCGCCGTCGGCGAAATTCCGGGGGAGTACTGTCCGGGGGAGTTCAGCGTCCACGGCGAGGACCCCGATTTTCCTGCGCACCGCATCAAGCTCATCGGCACTGCCCAACGCGTCGTCTCCGGAGGCTGGCTGTTCAGCTCCGTGATCGTGGTAGAGGACTCCAAACCCATTCGCGAGGTCCTGACGGCGAGTTATGCTGCGCTCGGGCTCGAGTGGGACACCGCCACTGCCGGGGCTGCGAATGACCTGCTGCCGCATCTGGACGTAGCAACGGTGGAGGATGCCGTGATTGAGGCCTACCGGGGTTACGCAGACACCCTCGACGGCGACTTCCGGACTTTGCTGGGCTAATCACCGTAGCTTGCGTTGAGCGTCCTCCGCACCGGGTTTAGGCTGAAGGAATCAGCTACCCAATTCACGCGGATCGTGGTGGAACAATGGGACGGAAAAAGCATCCATTGGAGGACACTGACGCTGAACTCAGTGTCAGCCCGCCGAAGCGGTCTGCAGCCGGATTGCCGAGCCTCCTTCATTCGCTGCCGCTTTCCATGAGCTCAATGGGGCCGTCCAGGACGTGGAAAACGCTGGCCGCACTCAACCAGAAGGACGGGTTCGACTGCCCGGGCTGCGCTTGGCCCGATCCTGAGAAGCGGAAGGCCGCAGAGTTCTGTGAGAACGGCGTCAAAGCCGTGGGCTGGGAGGCTGAAGCACTCAAGATTCCAAGGCAGTTCTGGGCTGATAACAGCTTGAGTGTGTTGGAATCCAAGTCTGAGTACTGGCTGGGACAGCAAGGAAGGCTGGTGGAACCCGTTTATAAGGCTGCTGGGTCTGAACACTACGTACCTGTCACTTGGGACCGGGCGTTTGAGGTCATCGCCCACGAGCTGAACGGGCTCGAGACCCCGGACCAAGCGACGTTCTACACCAGCGGACGCACAAGTAACGAGGCTGCGTTCCTCTATCAACTTTTCGTGCGGGCATTCGGAACCAACAACCTCCCCGACTGCTCCAACATGTGCCACGAATCCACAGGGGCCGCGATGGGGGAAACCATCGGAGTCGGAAAGTCTGCCGTCACCTACGCGGACTTCGCCAAGGCCGACCTGATCATCATCATGGGCCAGAACCCGGGGACCTGCCATCCGCGGATGCTTACGGCCCTCGAGGAAGCGAAAGAAGCGGGGGCGGAGATTGTGGCCGTGAATCCGTTGCCCGAGGCTGGTTTGATCAACTTCCGGAACCCGCAACGTCCTCGGGGATTGGTGGGCAAGGGCACAGATCTGGCAGACCAGTTCCTGCAGATCCGCATCGCCGGGGATATGGCACTGTTGCAGGCACTTTCAAAGCGTGTCCTGGATGCCGAGACGGCTGCCCCCGGAACGGTGCTTGACCGCACGTTCATAGATGAGCATTGCCAGGGCTTCGTTGGTTTTGCAGCCCACCTCGCCACGTTGAATGAACGCGATGTCCTCACTGCCACAGGGCTTAGCAGCGCGGACATTGATGAACTGGCCGCGAGGTACCTCCGTGCCGAAAAAGTCATCATCACGTGGGCAATGGGTATTACGCAGCATAAGAAGGCCGTGCCCACCATCAAGGAGATCATCAACCTGCTCCTGTTACGCGGCAACATCGGCAAGCCCGGCGCAGGGCCCTGCCCGATACGTGGACACAGCAACGTCCAGGGTGACCGGACCATGGGCATTTGGGAGAAGATGCCGCCACGGTTCCTGGAGGCAATCAAGCGGGAGTTCGGCTTTGCCCCGCCACAGCATCCTGGCGTCGATGCAGTGGACAGCATCAGGGGCATGCGTGATGGCAGGATCAAAGTTCTGATTGCGTTGGGCGGCAACCTGGTCCACGCGATTTCAGATACCAAGGTTGCTGAGGCGGCGGTGCGGAGAACGCGTCTGTCCGTGCAGATTTCAACCAAACTCAACCGTTCCCATGTGGTGGTAGGTGATCAGGCGCTGATCTTGCCGACTTTGGGACGGACGGAGATCGACAGGCAGGGCGACGTGGAGCAGTTTGTCACCGTGGAGGACACTGTCTGCGCGGTACATCGCTCGGTGGGTCCGCTGGAGCCGATAGCTCCGGATGTGTTGTCCGAGGTGGCCATCGTCAGCCGCCTTGCCCAAGCTGTCCTGGGCGATAAAGTACCGGTCGATTGGGCTGGGCTGGGACGCAACTATGACGCCATTCGGGACCACATATCCCGCGTCGTGCCGGGGTTTGAGGACTTCAATGCCCGCATCCGCGAGAAGGATGGCTTCGTCTTGCCCCACGGGCCAAGGGACAGCAGGACATTCCCCACAGCAACGGGCAGGGCCATGTTCTCCGTCAACGAGCTTGAGACAATTACGATTCCCCGGGGCCGCCTGCTCCTCCAAACAATCCGGTCACATGATCAGTTCAACACCACCATGTATGCCATGAACGATAGGTACCGGGGCATAAAGAAAGGCCGCATGGTCCTCCTGGTGAATCCGTCGGACCTGGCCGAGTTGGGTTTCGAGGACGGGGGCTACGTGGATGTGCACAGCGAGGCCGACGACGGCGTTGACCGTGTCCTGCCTCAGTTGCGTTTGGTCTCGTACCCCAGTGCGCGGGGATGCGCCGCTGCTTACTATCCCGAGGCGAACGTCTTGGTGCCGTTGGATTCGACGGCGGAGGAGAGCAATACGCCAGCCTCAAAGTCGGTGATTATCAGGCTTGAGCCGGCCGCCGCCCCGGTGTACGGGTCGGCAGCCGGCTGACGCGAACTAAACCGCGAAGCTGGCTCGCGCTGGAGTTAGTGGCCCCTTGCGATCCATTCATCCAGGTGCGGCTTCTCCGCGCCGATGGTGGTGGAATCGCCGTGTCCGGTGCGGACCACGGTTGCCTCAGGCAGTGGGAGGAGCTTGGTCTGGATGGACTCGATGATGGTGGGGAAGTCGCTGTATGAGCGTCCGGTCGCACCGGGGCCGCCTTGGAAGAGGGTGTCTCCGCTGAAGAGTGTTTCTTCGCTGGGCAGGTGGAACGAGACAGACCCGGGTGAGTGTCCGGGAGTGTGGATTGCTTTCAGTGTTGCACCGGCAACGGTGAACTCGTCGCCGTCCACGATTGCCACGTCGGGATCAATTTCGGGGAACACTGCCCGCCATAGCATCCAGTCGTCCTGGTGCAGGTGGATGGGAGCTTTGACGAGCTCCCAAAATTCGCCGGCGGAACTGATGTGGTCGTCATGGCCGTGTGTCAGCAAGATGGCTTTGACGGTGCGGCCACCCACGGCCTCACGAATCGCTTCGGGGTTGTGGGCCGGGTCGATGACGATGCATTCGGAGTCGTCGCCGATGATCCAGACGTTGTTGTCAACGTCCCAGGTTCCGCCGTCCAGGGAGAATGTCCCGGAAGTAACGACGTGATCGATTGAGAGGTTGCCGGCGCTCACAGCTCAACCACCGATCGCAGGACAGCACCTTGATGCATCTTGTCGAACGCTTCTTCGACCTGGTTGATGGTGATGCGCTCGGTGACGAATGCGTCCAGGTCCAGCTTGCCCTGCTTGTAGAGGTCCACGAGCATGGGGAAGTCCCGGGAGGGCAGGCAGTCGCCGTACCAGGATGACTTGAGTGATCCGCCACGGCCGAAGACGTCAAGGAGTGGTAGTTCCAGGGTCATCTCCGGAGTGGGGACACCAACCAGGACCACAGTGCCTGCGAGGTCACGGGCGTAGAACGCCTGCTTATAGGTTTCGGGACGTCCGACGGCGTCAATCACCACGTCTGCGCCGAAGCCACCTGTCAGGGCGCGAATTTCTTCGACGGGGTCGCCTGCGGATGAATCCACGGTGTGTGTCGCGCCAAGTTCCTTGGCGCGCTGGAGCTTCTTTGCGTCGATGTCGACGGCGATGATGGTGGTGGCGCCTGCGAGCGCGGCACCGGCGATGGCTGCTACGCCCACGCCCCCGCAACCAATGACGGCCACCGAGTCGCCACGCTTGACGCCGCCGGTGTTCAGTGCCGCACCCAAGCCTGCCATGACGCCGCAGCCGAGCAGCCCTACAGCGGCGGCATCGGCGTCGGGGTCTACCTTGGTGCATTGCCCGGCGGCGACCAGGGTCTTTTCGGTGAACGCGCCGATGCCCAGGGCGGGTGAGAGTTCCGTGCCGTCTTCGAGGGTCATCTTTTGGGTGGCGTTGTGGGTGTTGAAGCAGTACTGGGCTTGGCCTCGGTTGCAGGCACGACAGTTACCGCAGACTGCGCGCCAGTTCAGGACGACGCGGTCACCGGGGGCTACGTCGGTGACATCGGGGCCTACTGCGCTGACGACGCCTGTGGCTTCGTGGCCGAGCAGGAACGGAAAGTCGTCGCTGATGCCGCCCAGTTTGTAGTGGAGGTCTGTGTGGCAGACGCCGCTGGTGAGGATGTCCACCAGCGCTTCTCCCGGGCCGGGTTCGGGAACCAGGATGGTTTCTAGGGTTGCGGGTGCGCCTTTGGAGCGGACGACGACACCTTTGACTGCGTGGACCATGGAGATGTTCCCTTCGGGCTCTCGGAGAGCAGGCCCATTAATGCAGCAGGGCCCGCTACGGATTCCCATTCTGTCTATCACAGGTGACAGACAGTGTGTGGATTGTTCCGTGCGGGCCCACGCAGTGGCCGAGCGGCGGCAGCTTAGGCGGCCAGGCGGTTTTCGACTTCGGAGGCTGAGGGGTTGGTGGCCGCGGTTCCGTCGGGGAACAGGACGGTGGGTACGGTTCGGTTGCCTCCGTTGAGCTGCTCGACGAGTTCGGCAGTGCCATCTACTTCTTCGATGTTGATCTCGGTGTAGCCGATGCCCTTGGCGTCCAGCTGCTTCTTCAGGCGGTTGCAGTAGCCGCACCAGGTGGTCGAGAACATGGTGATGGTGCCGGAGTCGGGAGTGAAGTCCACAGAGCTCTCCTCAGTAATTGATCGTTTCCACGGGATGGTTCGTTGTTATCAACGGTAACCCGCGTCCGAATAATTCCCGTTCGGTGGCGAAGCCGGGTTACGTCACATGCCTGCGCTGGTGCGTTCGGCAGTGAGGGGGCAGACTGTTGCCATGTGTGGACGTTATGTGATGGCCCGTGCGGTGGGGGACCTGCTTGCCGATTTTGACGCCGAGCTTGAGAACGAGATTGCCCTTGAGAAATCGTGGAATGTGGCTCCTACGGATGCTGTTCCCATTGTGTTGGAGAGGGTGATTGACGACGACGTTAAGCGGCAGCTTCACGTTGCGAAGTGGGGGCTGGTGCCCTCATGGGCGAAGGACCCCAAGGGCGGTGCCAGGCTTATCAACGCCCGCAGCGAAACGCTGTTGGAGAAGCCGTCCTTCAAGAAAGCTGCTGTGGCGAGGCGTTGTGCGGTTCCGGCGGATGGCTACTACGAGTGGAAGAAGGGCGAGGGCAAGAACAAACAACCGTATTATGTGCACCCGGCGGACGGACACGGTCTGGTTTTTGCGGGGTTGTACGAGTGGTGGCGGGACCAGTCAGCTTCCCCTGATGATCCGGGCCGCTGGTTGCTGTCCATGTCCATCCTGACCTCCGACACCCCGACGGTGGATGAGGCGCGAACCCGGCGCAGTGCTTCGGTGTTTGACGAACTGACTGCCCTCCATGACCGGGTTCCGTTGCCCATGAGCGCTGAGACGATGGAAGCGTGGTTGGATCCGCGGGAGAAGGACGCTCAGGGGTTGGTGGACATGGTCCGGTCCAGGGCACACGACGCCGCCGCAGCTTGGACGCTGGACCCGGTGGGGGCCGCGGTGGGTAACGTCCGCAATAACTCACCGGAACTTATCGAACCGGTGGAAGGTCTCTTCTAGGATTCAGAGGGCTTCGTTCACCGGCACGCCGGATTGGAACTCCCGGCCATCGGCTTCGCTGAAGCCCGTCATGACATGGCCTTTGCTGAGCCCGTGGATGGCCGACATCGGGAAGTTCCCCGTGATGACGTTGCCGGAATGCTCAACGCCCTTGATGTCGTAGTTCTCCTCGGCACTGAGGGAGTGGTTGAAGGAGTAAAACGAGATCGCCTCACCGTTCATGAACTCGATGCCGAGCCTGCGCTGTGAGGAATAGTCCTCGCTGGCAGCAACAAGGCCCACGACGTAAGCGCCGGAGCCTGGTATGTTGCCATCGATTTCGAACCGTGCCACGAGGTTGTCGTCTTCGGCGGAGATGCTGACCTGCTTCAGGAGTGCGTCATTGGTGCTCATGCCACAATCCTGCTCTGTGGACCGGCTGCCGTCCACCCCTTGGTTGTCATCCTTCCAGGAGTCGCCTGACGCTCCGGGCCACTGTAGCCCTGTCTGTCTCCTGTCCTTTGCGGGCGGTCAGGAGGTGCATGGCCAAGCCGTCGCTGTAATCGGAAACGGCTTCCGCCCGTGCCCTTGCTTCAGGTATGTCCATGGCTTCAAGCAGTTGCGCTAAAGCCGATACCAGCCGCTCGTGTCCGGCAGCCACAACATCGGGCTGGTCAAGGGCAAAGGCGAAACGGGCCCGGGTCAGTTCCGCGTTCTCATGCGCGAGCCCCATGACCGCTCCGGCAATCTGCTCCGCCAAGGTGGCTATCGACGTCGGGAATTCCCTTCCACCCTGCTGGAGCAGGAGGCGGTCCCGTTCTTCAACGCGGTCGACGGCGGCCGCCATCAGTGCTGCACGGTTGCGGAAGTAGTTCGAGGTAGTTCCGACGGCGGCACCTGCTTGGGCGTCGACGGCCCGGTGGGTCAGTCCCTTGAGGCCCTTGGCGGCAACGACTGCGAGCGCTGCGTCAGCAAGTTCTGTTCGGCGGTCAGCCATGGCGAAAGTCTAGCTTCAATCCCTATCGGTACTACAAATGTAGTAGTACAGTGTGGCCATGGAAAAAGTGGACATCATTGGTGGAGGAATCGCCGGGCTGGCGCTCGCGGGCATGCTCGACCCCGGAAGGTTCGACGTCACTGTTTATGAGCAGCGGACCGAACTTCCGGCAGTCGGAACAACTCTGGCCATGTGGCCGGAAGCCCAGCAGGCGTTATCCAGGCTTGGGATTCTGGGGGCCGTTCGGAGTCGAGGAGCCATCGTCAAAACCGGCGCACTTCGGCGCCCCTCGGGAGAAGCCTTACTGTCCATGGAGGGAGAGGGGCTGCTGGGGGTCTCCCGACCCGAACTGCTGAGACTGCTGGACACCGCGGTACCCGCCTCCGTACGCCGGGTAGGTGGGAGGGTGGACAGTCTTTCAGGCGCAGCCGCGTTGACCGTGGGCGCCGATGGAGTCAACAGCGTTGTTCGGAGGAATTCCTGGGGCAAGCGAAGTGCGGCAAAACCCACGCCCTTCCTGGCAGTCCGCGGAGTAGTTTTCGGAACCCCATCCCCGCAGGACGTTGGAGAATACTGGGGACGCGGTGAAATTTTCGGCTTGGCCCCTGCCGTAGGTGGAAGCAACTGGTATGCCTCCTTCCGCTCCGAGCTGGGCCCGGACAAGGTAGACGTCGCAGAGGCACTCGAAGTGACCCGTCAACGCTATGCCAACCACTCGGCCGCTGTGCGGAATGTACTCGCCCTGGCAAGCCCGGAGACGTCACTGGCACAACGTATCTGGACCACTCCACCCATGGGCCGTTACACGCGGGGGAACGTTGTGCTCGTAGGGGATGCCGCACACGCCATGACCCCAAACCTGGGGCGCGGCGCCTGCGAGGCGCTCATCGATGCCGTAACCCTGGGCAAACTACTGAACGAGCAACCCATGGACCAAGCGCTCGCCGCCTACAACAGGAGGCGGGTCATCCGCACTCAGCTACTCAGGTTGGCCTCTTCCGCCATGGGGATCGTTGCGCTCGCCCAGGGCGCGCAACCATGGCGCGATGCCTTGCTGAAGCAGGTGGGTAAACGTGTAGCGGGAACCCGTGAGAGGGCTGGAACTTCGAAGTAGGTTTTGTCGGGGCGTCGGCGTAAACTGGATATATTCGAACATACTTTCGAATATGGTTTCCTGACGTAAAGAGGTGAGGGCATGGGGCTGTTCAGTGAATCCGTCGGAGTTATCTGCACTGACACAGGCCAGCCGCAGGAAGTCCAATGGAAAGGCACGCAGTACACGGTCACCAACGAACCTGTTCGATGGTACGAACGGCGCCAATGGTGGCTTGAAGAAAGCCGCGCCCCCCTTGGAAGCGGAGCTGGCCTGGTTGACCATGAGATCTGGCGTGTACAACTCCTGCCAACCTCAGCTGAAGCAGAAACCAGCCACTCCATCACCCTCGACCTGGTCCGGCACGTAGGAAGCGGACGCTGGAGACTCCTGCGCATTCACGACGCCGCACCAGCACGCGCCGTGGAACCTGAAGAAGCGGCCTAAACGTTGAGCTTCACCCACCTGCACGTCTCCACAGCCTTCAGCGCACACTACGGCGTCTCCTGGCCGGATGAGCTGGCCCAAACAGCCGCAGCAGACGGAGCCACAGCGCTCGCCTGCACAGATCGAGACGGCCTCTACGGCACCATAAAACACCTCAAAGCATGCATGGACGCAAGCATCGACCCCATCGTAGGGGTGGACCTGGCGGTATTCGACGACGACGGCGACCACCGCACCCAAGTCGCTGGCCGCGTCGTCGTACTCGCCCACGGAAACAACAACGGCGCCGGGTACAGGGCACTGTGCCGCCTCATCTCCGACGCCCACGCGCGCACTTCAGGGAAAGCCGGGGGAGCAGTCCCCGCTGCCGTCACCCGCGGCGAACTCGCCTCAAGGACCCTCGACCCCAAAACCCTCAAACCAGTCCTGACCGTGCTGATAGGACCCGACTCGGACGTCGGCCAAGCCATGGGAGGCCGCAAATACCTTAGGCCCAGAACCCTCTTCAAACAATGGATCGACGCCATGCCACCCGGCACCATGGTGGCTGAAGTCGTGTCCCACCTCAGCGCCCCCGGAGAGCCGCTCAGCACAGCCCATGCCGTCCGCATGCTCAAGCTCGCACTCGAATACAACGTTCCCGCCATCCTCAGCAACGCAGTACGCTACTGCGCGCAGGACGGCGCCGCCACCGCAGACGTCCTCGACTCCGCCCGCACCCTCAAATCCCTCCCGGAACTCTCAACGGCACCCCTGCTCAAACCAACAGGGATGCTCCAACCAACAGGCCAGGGCTGGCTGAAGACACCGCAGCAAATGCTCCAGCTCGGCAAAGAAATCATGAACGCATCAGGCCTGGGAAAAGCCGACCTCACCAAACTCCTCACAAACACTGAAGCGCTCGCCGACAAATGCCGCATCGACCCCGTCCTCGATATGGGATGGAAAAAGCCGGTAGTCCCCGAGGCCTCCATCATCGGCATCGACGCTGACCCCATGATTGAACTCACCCAACGCTGCGAAGCCGGAATCACCCGACGGTTCCCGGGCATCAACGGAGATGCAGAAGAACAACTGCGCTCGCGGTTGGATCACGAGCTGGGAATCATCGGCAGGCTCGGCTTTTCCTCGTACTTCCTTACAGTGGCAGAAGTTTCAAGGATGATCCTCGATATGGGGGTCCGGGTAGCTGCGAGGGGATCAGGTGCCTCAAGCCTGGTCAATTACTTGATCGATATCAGCCAGGTTGATCCGATCCGCCATGACCTTATCTTCGAGCGCTTCCTCTCCGGCCGCAGGTCCACACTTCCTGACATCGATATTGATGTGGAAAGTGCTGAAAGGCACAACGTCTACCGAAAGATTTTTGACCGCTTCGGTGCCGAACGCGTCACCCTGATGAGCATGCAAAACGGCTACAGGGCACGTGGTGCAGTTCGGGATGCCGGCATGGCCTTGGGAATGCCTGACGAAGAAGTGGGTGAGATTGCCAAGCAACTGTGGAGATTCTCTGCACGCAAATTCCGTGAAGCCTTGGTGGAGAAGCCCGAACTGCGCGATTTTGCCGGCCGGGTGGAACGGGGCGCCATGGAAGAGAACCAGCAGCTGGACCTCTTGGTGGACCTCACCGAAAGGCTGGATCGGCTACCGCGGCATATCTCCATGCATCCTTGTGGAGTGATTTTGGGAGATGCAACCCTCCTGGACCGGACTCCCGTTCAGCCCAGCGGCTTGGGCCTGCCCATGAGCCAGTTCGACAAACACGACATGGACCCCATGGGCATGCTCAAACTGGATGTCCTGGGAGTGCGAATGCAGAGCGCCATGGCCTTCGCGGTTCGGGAAGTAATCCGGCTGCATCCTTCCAAGGCTGAAGTTGTTGCAGCCGGGCGGCATCCAGCGGAGCCAGGTGGTGAAGGTCCCGACTACATCGCCCCTGACGGCAGGATTGACCTCAACGCCGTGCCCTTCGACGATGAGCCCACCTATGAGCTGATCCGCAGCACCCACACACTTGGTTGCTTCCAGATCGAATCACCGGGACAGCGTGAGCTCATTGGAAAGATGGCTCCCCGGGAATTCAACGACCTCATCATCGACATCTCACTTTTCAGGCCCGGACCCATGAAATCCGACATGGTGCGGCCCTTCCTGGAACATCGGCATGGTTTTGCTCCTGAGATCTATCCCCATCAGGACCTCAAGCCGGTCTTGGAAGAAACCCACGGGGTCACGGTGTTCCATGAACAGATCCTGAAGACCTTCCACGTCATGACCAACTGCGGCTTGGACAGGGCTGATGAGTTTCGCAGAGCCCTGGGCGACGAAGTTCATGAGCCAGGGGTGGAGAAGTACTTCCGCAAGGAAGCAATCAAGAAATACTCTCCAGAGGTGGTGGACAAGGTCTGGGGAACCCTGAAAGCCTTCGGCAGCTTTGGTTTTTGCAAAGCCCACGGTGCTGCCTTTGCGGTGCCCACTTATCAGTCCGCCTGGCTCAAGGCCCATCATCCTGAGGCCTTTCTGGCAGGCCTGTGGGAACACGACCCCGGGATGTATCCCAAACGCCTGCTGGTAGCTGAAGCCCGCAGACTCGGCATTCCCATCCTGCCTTTGGATATCAACAGGAGCCAAGCTGAATACAGAGTGGAGAAAATCCAACAGGGACCCGATCAGGGCAAGCTCGGAATCCGCTTGAGCCTCGCAGGAATCTACGGACTTTCAGGTGCAGAGTTGAAGCGGATCGTGGCCGGGCAACCTTACGATTCCCTGGCGGACCTGCGGGCGCGGGCAAGGGTGAGCAAGCCGAATATCAAAAGACTTGCCCAACTTGGCGCCTTCGATGCTTTGCATAAAGACTCCGGTGGAAAAGCAAACCGGGCTGACCTCGTGCACCATTTGCAGGCGCTGCAAAGCAGCCCCTCAAAGAAAACTGCGGAGGTCATTGAAGGTCAATTGTCTTTTGCCCTGGGTGATATTGAGTTAAGGAACCTGGCTCCTGAACTTCCCGAGCCTTCCATGGTGGACAACGTCAGGGCGGAACTTGATCTCATGGCTGTTGATGTCAGCGAACACTTGATGGATAGCCACCGGCCCCTGTTGGACAAACTGGGAGTTACAACGGCCGACAAACTCCTGGGCTTGCGCAACGGGACCGAAGTCCTTGTGGCAGGGGTCCGGATTGCGACGCAGACACCACCCATGCGAGGCGGGCGGCGCGTCGTCTTCATCAGCATCGACGACGGTACCGGTTGTGTGGATTCGGTCTTCTTCCATGAAGCGCAGGAAGAATCCGGGCCCCTGCTGTTTGGTACCCGCCTGCTGCTGATCCGTGGAACCACCAGAAGGACAGGCCCCAAGGGAATCAGCCTGAGCGCCAGTAAAGCCTGGGACCTCAGCCGGCCCGAAGCATTGCCATTTGCCGAACTCCTGCCTGCCGAAATCGGGCTGCCGGAGGGATATACCCATCATGGGCCGCTCCACGGCATCTCCAGGAACCTTGCCATCACTGGCCTGGGAAGCTGAACCCGCGGCAGATTCACGCCTCCGCCAGCCAAATTCGGCCCCGGCGCGCTGCTTTGGCCGCCTTCGCTGAAGCGGATACGATTGACGGTGGCTGGCTGTGGTCCCCGTACGCCACAAGCTATGAAGCCTTAACTATGAATAGGAGACACCCGTGTCAGATGCCCAACAGATCACCCTCATCGTCGATGGCGAAGAGACCAAGGTGACGGAAGGGACTACCGGCGCGGAACTCTTCTTCGAGCGCCGCGACGTCGTTGTAGCCCGTGTCAATGGCGTGCTGAAGGACCTTGACCAGGTCCTCACCGAAGGCGCAGACGTCGAGGGCGTCACCATCGATTCCCCGGATGGGCTCAACGTTCTCCGCCACTCAACAGCGCACGTCATGGCACAAGCTGTCCAGCAATTGCGCCCCAATGCCAAGCTCGGCATCGGCCCGTACATCACTGATGGCTTCTACTTCGACTTCGACGTCGCTGAGCCGTTCACCCCGGAAGACCTCCGCACGCTGGAAAAGATGATGCAAAAGATCATCAACCAGAACCAGAAATTCGTTCGCCGCGTGGTCACAGAAGAAGAAGCCCGCGAAGCGATGGCCAACGAGCCCTACAAGCTGGAGCTGCTGGGCAAGAAGAACGACGCAAGCGACGCAGGGGAAGGCGTCAACGTCGAGGTAGGCGTCGGCGACATCACGATCTACGACAATGTGGATCGGAAGAGCGGCGAGAGCGTCTGGTGCGATCTCTGCCGTGGTCCCCACCTGCAGAACACCAAAATCATCTCCAACGCCTTCGCGTTGACCCGCTCGTCCGCCGCATACTGGCTCGGCAACCAGAACAACCAGCAGTTGCAGCGCATCTACGGCACCGCGTGGCCCACCAAGGAAGCCCTCAAGGCCTACCAGGAACGCATTGCTGAAGCAGAGCGACGCGATCACCGCAAGCTCGGTGTCGAACTTGACCTCTTCTCCTTCCCGGATGAGCTGGGCTCAGGCCTCCCTGTGTTCCACCCCAAGGGCGGCATCATCCGCAAGGCCATGGAGGACTACTCCCGCCAGCGCCACGTGGACGCCGGTTACGAGTTCGTGTACACCCCGCACATCACCAAGGGACACCTCTACGAGGTCTCCGGACACCTTGACTGGTACAAGGACGGCATGTTCCCTGCGATGCAGGTGGACGCCGAATACAACGAAGACGGCAGCGTGCGGAAGCCGGCGCAGGATTACTACCTGAAGCCGATGAACTGCCCCATGCACAACCTGATCTTCCGCTCCCGGGGCCGGTCCTACCGCGAACTTCCGCTGCGCCTCTTCGAATTCGGCTCGGTGTACCGCTATGAAAAATCCGGGGTTGTGCACGGTCTGACCCGCGTTCGTGGCATGACACAGGACGACGCCCACATTTATTGCACCCGCGAGCAGATGAAGGACGAGCTCACCACCACGCTGAACTTCGTCCTGGGCCTGCTCAAGGATTATGGCCTGGATGACTTCTACCTGGAGCTCTCCACCAAGAACGAAGAGAAGTTCGTTGGTGACGATGCCGCCTGGGAGGAAGCTACCCGCACTCTTTCCGAGGTTGCGGCCGCCTCCGGCCTGGAACTGGTACCGGACCCGGGTGGAGCAGCATTCTACGGACCCAAGATCTCCGTCCAGGCAAAGGACGCACTAGGCAGGACCTGGCAGATGTCCACCATCCAGCTGGACTTCAACCTGCCTGAGCGTTTCGAACTGGAGTACCAGGCAGCCGACGGCACACGCCAGCGACCGGTCATGATCCACCGAGCCCTTTTCGGTTCCGTGGAACGCTTCATGGGTGTGCTCACCGAGCACTACGCCGGGGCGTTCCCGGCCTGGCTCGCTCCTGTCCAGGTGGTGGGAATCCCTGTGGCGGAAACATTCAACGACTACATGTTCGATGTGGTTGGCCAGCTCAAGGCTGCAGGAATCCGTGCCGAGGTTGATATCTCCTCGGACCGGTTCCCGAAGAAGATCCGCACGGCCAGCAAGGACAAGATTCCCTTCGTCCTGATTGCCGGTGGTGAGGACGCAGAAGCCGGCGCAGTGTCGTTCCGCTTCCGGGACGGCAGCCAGGACAACGGGGTTCCCGTGGCCGAGGCGGTCCGCAGGATCGTTGACGCAGTCAAGAACCGCGTGAGCTGACGGAACGGACACATAGACGGTGCAGGAGAACACAGGCGCGGCAGCTGACCTTCCGGGCGACGCCGGCGTAACCGATGACTTCGGATTGGCAGGCGTACCGGACGCGTTTCAGCGCCTGTGGACTCCGCACCGTATGGCCTACATCAAAGGTGGGCAGGACCAATTCAAGAACAAGGATGACTGCCCGTTCTGTGTAGGACCCACGCGCTCTGATGAGGAATCCCTCATCGTCCATAGGGGAAGGACCTGTTATGTGGTCCTGAATTTGTTCCCCTACAACCCCGGACATCTGTTGATTTGTCCATACCGGCACGTTCCCGACTACACGGACATCACAGTGGAGGAAACGGCGGAGTTCGCCGATCTCACCCAGACTGCCATGCGGGTGCTACGGAAGGTTTCGAATCCGAGCGGCTTCAATCTAGGTATGAACCAAGGCGTCACCGGCGGTGCAGGCATCGCCGCGCACCTCCATCAGCACGTGGTTCCGCGCTGGGGCGGGGATGGAAACTTCTTCCCGATCATCGCCCAGACCAAGGCCATTACGCAGACCCTTGATGAGGTCCGCAAGCTTGTGGCCGAAGCCTGGCCGGGGGAGTCGAATGCTCAATAGGCATGCACGCGGCTTTTTCACTTCACTTTTTACTCCTCTAGCGCGTTGGCTCCTCAGGATCGGTGTGTCTCCAGATGCCGTGACCATTGCAGGGACCGCCGGCGTCATCCTGGGGGGACTTATCCTCTACCCGCTGGGCTTCTTGTGGTGGGGTTCAGTCGCGGTCGCCTTTTTTGCGTTCTCGGATGTAGTCGACGGAATCATGGCAAGGCTGCAGGGGCGGAGCGGTGGTTGGGGCAATTTCCTGGACTCCACTTTGGACCGTCTCGCCGATGGCGCGATTTTTGCCGGCCTCACCATCTGGTTTTTCACCGGAGGCGAGGATCCGGCCATCGGCGCCGCCGCCGTCGTCTGTCTGGTTCTTGGCATGGTAGTTTCCTATGCCCGGGCCAAAGCCGAGTCCTTGGGCTACCAGGCCAGCGTGGGGATCGCAGAGCGCGCAGAACGCTTGGCTTCCGTGCTGCTCATCACGGGGCTCACGGGATTGGGGCTTCCGCCGGTTGTGCTGTTCGGGACCCTGATCCTTCTTGCCCTGGCCAGTGTAGTGACAATCGTCCAGCGGATGTCCGCCGTGCGCCGGCAGGCCATGGCCGAAGCCGATGGAACCACCGCAGGGTAAAAGACCAGCAGGCAATGCTTGCCAGTGGAACTGGCAAGCGACCAAAGTGCCTCGTCCACGGTTGTGCACCTGCCCTACTACAGCCCGCTTTGTTGCCCGCTAAGGCAGTAATGAATGTACTGCCACCTTGCAAGGTGCGACTACTATTACTAGTACTTGGTCACCTTGACCTGAAACCCGGTGTGCGCTGATTGCGGTCGTGTGGCTGCGCGCGCCTCCGGCAAGAAGGTCGTTTATCTACCCATAGGGGTTTTTGTGTCTACACCAGATGTAAGCAACGAAGCCGGTTCGTCCGCGAACAGCGTCACGGGCAGCAGCCGTGTTAAGCGGGGCATGGCGGAGATGCTCAAGGGCGGCGTCATCATGGACGTCGTTAACGTCGAGCAGGCCCGCATCGCCGAGGATGCCGGTGCCGTGGCTGTCATGGCACTCGAGCGTGTCCCCGCCGATATCCGCGCCCAGGGCGGCGTGTCCCGCATGTCCGATCCGGACATGATCGATGCGATCATTGCTGCCGTGTCCATTCCGGTCATGGCCAAGGCCCGCATCGGCCACTTCGTCGAAGCCCAGGTCCTGCAGTCCCTCGGTGTTGACTACATCGACGAGTCCGAGGTCCTGACCCCGGCTGACTACATCAACCACATCGACAAGTGGAACTTCACCGTCCCCTTCGTGTGTGGTGCCACCAACCTTGGTGAGGCCCTGCGCCGCATCAACGAGGGCGCGGCGATGATCCGCTCCAAGGGCGAAGCCGGCACCGGCGATGTTTCCAACGCCACCGGCCACATGCGCAAGATCCGTTCCGAGATCGCCAAGCTCGCCGCCCTCCCCGAGGACGAGCTCTACGTTGCGGCCAAGGAGCTGCAGGCCCCGTACGAACTGGTCAAGGAAGTTGCCGCCACTGGCAAGCTCCCCGTTGTCCTGTTCACCGCAGGTGGCATCGCTACCCCGGCTGATGCTGCAATGATGATGCAGCTCGGCGCGGACGGTGTGTTCGTCGGTTCCGGTATCTTCAAGTCCGGCAACCCGGCAGAGCGCGCCGCCGCCGTCGTCAAGGCCACCACGTTCCACGACGACCCTGACGTCATCGCCAAGGTCTCCCGCGGCCTGGGTGAAGCCATGGTGGGCATCAACGTCGACGACATCCCGCAGCCCCACCGCCTGGCTGAGCGCGGCTGGTAGGTCTCATTTAGGTTCCCGCCAAGGCGGGCGCTGATCCTCTGCGTGCTATTCCCCGCTCCCGCTGCCGCCACTTTGGCGATGGCTGGGGCGGGGGCCCTTTTACGCACACTGCCGGATCAGCGCCCGCCTTTCGGCTTTAAGTTCCGGTGGTGGGGTTAGTTGAGGCCTCGGCGCTTTAGTAGGGGGGCCAGCTCGGCGTCGCGGCCTCGGAATGAGCGGAAGGAGTCCAATGGATCGCGGCTGTTACCCCTCGACAGCAGCTCGGATCTGAACCGGTCTCCGTTGGGGCGGGTGAGGCCGCCGTTTTCCTTGAACCACTCCACGGTGTCCGCATCCAGCACCTCGCTCCAGATGTAGGAGTAGTAACCGGCCGCGTAGCCCGCGCCAGCGAAGATGTGCTGGAAATAGCCGGTGCGGTACCGCGGCGGGATCAGTGGGTGCGCGATTCCCGCGTCCGCCAAAGCCTTGGCCTCGAAGGCGAGAATATCGTCCGGAACTTCGGACCCGGGCAGCACGTGCCACGCCAGGTCGAGGAGCGCCGCGCCGAGGTATTCGGTCGTTGCGAAACCTTCTCCCCACAACAACGACTCATTGAGTTTGTCCACCGTGTCCTGGGGGAGAGCTTCCCCGGTGGAGTAATGACGTGCGTAGTTGGCCAGTACCTCGGGCCACATGATCCACATTTCGTTGACCTGGGACGGGTACTCCACGAAGTCACGCGGCACGGACGTCCCGGAGAACCGGGGATAGGTGACATCGGAGAAGAGGCCGTGCAGGGCGTGGCCGAATTCATGGAAAACGGTACGGACCTCGTCCAAGGACAACAGTGCAGGCTCGCCGGGCGCAGGCTTGGTGATGTTGAGGTTGTTAATGACTACGGAGCGCGTTCCCAGGAGGTTGGACTGGTCCACGAGGGAATTCATCCAGGCACCTCCGCGCTTTGATTCCCGCGTGTAGTAGTCGCCGAGGAAGAGGCCGAGGCCGCTGCCGTCTTCATTCCGGACCTCCCAGATTCGGACGTCGGGGTGATAGCCGTCCAAGTCTTCGCGCTCATGGAAAGTGACCCCGTAAAGCTGCGTTGCCGCATGGAAGACACCGTGGTTGAGCACGGTTTCGAGGCTGAAGTAGGGCAGGAGTGCCTGCTCGTCCACTTCGAACTTTTCCTTTCGGACAAGTGCAGAATAGTACGCCCAATCCCATGGTTCGAGTTCGTGGCCGGCGGATTCCGCCAAGGCGTCGGCCTCCGACTGGGCGTTTCGCACAGCAGCGGGTGCCAACTGGCCGAGCATGGCCTGTACGTCGCTGAAACCGGGCGCCGTCTGTTGGTCCACCATCAGCTCAGCGAAGTTGGCAAACCCCAGAAGAGTTGCTTTCTCGGCCCGCAAACGTGCAGTGGCCTTCACGAGGTCACTGACGTCCCGGTCGCCGCCATCCGTGCCGCGCGCCAGGGACGCTTCGAACAGACGACGGCGGATGGTCCGGTTCTCCAAGGACGCCATGGCGGGTTGGTTACTGGGTTGGATCAGGGTCAGTAGGTACTTGCCGTCATGCCCGGCCAGCTTGGCTGCTTCCGCGGCGCCTGTGACCACTTCCGGCTGCAGGCCGGCAAGATCATCGGCGTCGTCAAGAAGCAGGGCGGCGGACTTCATGGCTTCCTTGACGCGCTGGCCAAACTCGGTGCCCAATCGGGACAGCTCGGCGTTGACTTCACGCAAGCGTTCCTGCCCGGTGTCATCCAGTTGAATTCCGGACTGCCGGAATTCCTTGAGGTACTCCTGCACCAATCGGGACGATTCTTCATTCAGGCCGGTTGTGTCGATGTCGGCGAACCGGTGGTAGAGCGCGCGGTTCATATAGACGGCATCCTGGTGCGCTGAGAACTTGGGCGACAATTCTGTCTCCAGCGCCTTTATGGCGTCGGAAGCATCCGCTGAAACCAGGGTAAAGAATGCCGCAGCCGCCCTGTTGAGGAGAAGCCCTGACTGCTCCATGGCCATTGCCGTGTTCTCAAAGGTAGCCGGCTCCTGATCGGCCACGATCCGGGAGATTTCCTCGAGGTGCGATGCCAAACCTGCCTCGATGGCCTCCGCATAGTGCTCTGCTGAGATGCCGGCGAAGGGCGGCAGCCCATAGGGCAGGGGGCTGGGGCTCAGGAGTGGATTAGTCATGAAGTGACTCTTTCACGTAAGAATCGTGTCCTCAAGAGCGGCACGCCCGCTTCCGCAAAGCTTCCACCGTAGGATGAAAGCCATGGGCAAAATCACATTTTCCGGGAGATGGATCCGTCCTCGCAAGGCGGTACTCGTGCTGAGTGCCGTGGTCATGTCCCTATCGGTGAACGCCTGCGGTGTCATCGCGGAAAATGATGACGCGAACCGCAACAGCGCTACTTCTGTCCCGTCAACCGAGATTCCAAGCCCAACTCGAACCCCTGCACCCAACCCAACCCCAGGCAAGGGACCCGCTTGCCCCGAGTTACGGTGCACCTCCATCACGGTGACAGGTGACATGTTGGTGCATACACAGCTCTGGCAACAAGCGAGAGCGGACGCTGCGGCAGCTGGTCAACCCGGCTACACATTCGTTCCGCTTCTCGAGGGGCAGCGTCGGTACATTCGTAACAGCGACCTCGCCATCTGCCACCAGGAAACCCCCGTTGCTACCCCGGAAGGGCCGTTCTCCGCCTATCCATCCTTCAACGTGCCACCGCAGATCATCACAGCATCGAAGGATGTCGGCTACCAGGCCTGCACAACGGCGAGCAACCACACCATTGATCGCGGTACCGAAGGTTTGCTTAGGACGCTGGACGCGTTGGACGCGGCGGGCCTGAAGCACACGGGTTCCTACCGGACGGAAGCGGAGTCCAAAGAGATACTCATGCTCCAAACGGACGCTGCCAAGGTGGCGGTGATTATTGGAACGTACGGCCATAACGGGCAGATCCCTGAGTACCCGTGGTTGGTTGACGAACTGGATCCAGCGGCCATGATTGCCAAGGCAACACAGGCGAAGGCGTTGGGAGCCGACATTGTCCTGGGCGTCATGCACGCCGGCGACGAGTACGCCAGCGAAGCCAACGCCCAGCAGCAGGAAGTTGCTCACGCATTGGTGGACAGCGGCCAGTTCACCATGATCTACGGGCACCACACGCACTCGGTGCTGCCGATCGAGAATTACAAAGGCACCTGGATCGTGTACGGGCTGGGCAACGGTGTCACCGAACTGTCCCCGTGGTACGTCCTGAACAATGAAGGGCTGCTGGTCAGGGCGCAGTTCAGCCAGAACGCCGCAGGTGTTTGGACTGCTTCGGACCTCGCCTGGGCTCCGTCAGTGATCATCCGGGATCCCTATCGTTGGTGCTCCGTGGCCAGCGATGCACCGCAGGGAGTCTGCGCTACCCCCGCGGCCGATGCTGAGACCTACCAGCGAACCAAAGCGGTGGTTGAGTCCATGGGCGCAGCAACTGCAGGGGCGCATGAACTGCTGATCACCAAGGAAAAGTAGCGCCTACCGCGGCCGGCGTGCGGCGTGTTCGCGCGCAAGGCGGGCATAACCGTCGTCGGGCATTCCCGGCACGAACCTTCCAAACTTGCGTTCGGCTGCCGTTCGGATCAGGAAGTCCGCAATGGCCGGGTTCTTCGGCAGCAATGAACCATGCAGATAGCTCGCTACGACGTTGTTGTAGCGGGCGCCCTCGTGCCCGTCCTTGCTGTTGTTGCCAGCGCCCTTGGTGACAGTGCCGAGGGGCTCGACGCCGGGCCCCAAGGTTGTCTGTCCACTGTGGTTTTCGTAGCCCAGGATGTCGCCGAACTCGGCAGATTTCATGGTCACGTTGCCAATGAGCCGCTCATCCGTTCCGTGGGTTTCGACGTCAAGGATGCCGATGCCAGGAATGACGGGCCCGGTGCTGGTCTTGAAGAATTTGCCGAAAAGCTGGTACAGCCCACAAATCACCAGCATGGGGGCGCCTTCATCAGCGAGCTGCTTCAACTGGACCGCACGCGCCTGGAGGTCGTCCTGGATGACCAGTTGTCCGCTGTCCTGCCCGCCTCCGCCGACAATAATGTCGACGTCGTCCGGAAATTCGTCACCCACGTTGTATTCGAGCAGCTCCGGCGTATAGCCGTGCCACTTGATCCGCTGCTTTAATACCAGGGCGTTGCCCCAGTCACCGTAGATGTTCATCTCCCGCGGGTAAAGCTGGAGGACGCGGATTGTTCCCTTGCTGGGCTGTGCGTCCATGTGGGGCTGTGCTTCCGAGGTCATGAGACCACCTCAACTATGGTGATTTTGGCCAGTTCACGGCGTATGGCGAGCATGGAGGTGTAAGTGCAGAAAATGCGCTTGGGCTTTCCTCGCGAGCCGTCAATGAAAGTCCGCAGTGCTGCGGTGATATCCGGTTCGACGACCCCGAAGGGCACGTCGTCGTATTGGAGACGGAGCGCCATGTCGTAGGCGCGGACTCCGGTGAGCACCTCCACACCGTCTTCCCGTAGGGAATCGAATTCAACGTCCCAGAGCCAGGACATGTCCCTGCCGTCGGCGTAGTTATCGTTGATGGCAATCATGGTGGCGTATCCACCGGCGGGGAAGGACTTCAGCCCGAGTCGGAAACCACTGGGGTTCTTCACGAGCACCAGTTCCAAGGGCTGGCCGTCCACCGTGAGGCTTTCGCCGCGGCCGAACGCGGGAGCAACTTCTCCCAAAGCCTTCACGAGTTTGGGCGTGTCCACCGGCCCGGTTCCCAGGATGGCCCGCGCCAGCGACAATGCTGCCGCAGCATTGAAGATGTTGTAGACACCACGCAGTTTCATGGATGTGGTGACGGTTTCGTCATCGAACTCAAAGTCAGCGTCCTGGGCACCTACCCGGCGGAGTACGACGTCGGCAGCCGGCAGGTCTACATCGTCACCGGTCTCCGCGGCAACAGAGGTGCCTGACGGGGATGGGCCGATGCCCGTTGTGCGCATTTCGTCGTCGTTGGGGAAAGTGCTCCGCAACGATTCGTCGAGACCGAAGTACCTGATCTCGGGGTGGTGAACGGCATCCAGGGTGTTGAGGGCGGCAGCAATCCGGGCGACGCGGGGGTCTTCCCGGTTGAGGACCACGGTGTCTGTCGTCTTGGAGGCGATGTGCTCCAGCAAGCGGGCGGTCTTGTCGATTTCGCCGAAGCGGTCCAATTGGTCGCGCAGGACATTCAAAAGAAGGCTGAAGCGTGGCTCCACCTTGTTGACGAAGTGCACGGCGTGGGCTTCATCGAGTTCCAGGATGGCGATGTCCGCATCGAGTCGTCCACGCCAATCCACATCGCCCAGGAGCGATGCGGCCACACCTCGGGTGAAGTTGCTGCCGCTGCGGTTGGTGAAGACCTTCAAGCCTTGGCTTTCAAGGAGTTCCACCACCATCTTGGTAGTAGTCGTTTTACCGTTGGTGCCACTGACCACGGCTACACCGAGGGGGAGCGACGCCAGCGTTCGCTGCATGAAGCCGGGGTCGATTTTCTCGACCACCAGACCGGGGAAAGCTGAGCCTCCGCCCCGGAGCCGGGACAGTGTGCGGACCAGCTTGCCGAGGGGAACGCTGAAGGAAAGCATGCTCTGTAATATATCCCAGTCAGGGCATGGAACCCTGACTGACGGCAGCCCCCGACGGTCGAGGCAAGGTTACTGAGGGCTTGGACCACTATGATGGTCGCATGACCAACCCCCTTTCCGACGCTTCGTCACGCGTGGGTTCAGGACTCCGAATCGGCGTGCTGGCCCTCCAGGGCGACTTCCGCGAGCATATCCACGCTGTTGAGGCTGCCGGCGCCACCGGCGTGGGTATTCGCCGTCCCTCAGAGCTCGACGACATCGACGGCCTGATTATCCCGGGCGGCGAGTCCACCACCATAGACAAGCTTTCCCGGATCTTCGAAGTCCGGGACCCCCTTCAAAAGCGCATCGCAGAGGGCCTGCCCGTTTACGGCTCCTGCGCCGGCATGATCCTGCTGGCCAATGAAATTGCAGACCCGGCAACGGACCTGGACGGTAATCCCCAGCAGACTTTCGGCGGCTTGGATATTACGGTCCGCCGCAACGCTTTCGGGCGGCAACGCGAATCCTTCGAAACCGACCTCGATTTCAAGGGCTTGGATTTCAGTGCCGGAGAATCCGGTGTGGATCCCGTTCACGCGGTATTCATCCGGGGCCCCTGGGTTGAACGTGTTGGTCCGGGCGTGGAAGTCCTTGCCCAGGTTGATCCCGACCACGCCAGCCACACGGCTACTTTGCATGGAGTGGCTAGAATTGTTGCAGTGCGTTCCGGCCAACTGCTGGCCACCTCCTTCCACCCGGAAGTGACGGGAGAGAAACGCGTGCATGAACTCTTTATTCGAATGATCAGAGGAGAAGCGTAAAGCATGTCAGGCCACTCCAAATGGGCGACCACCAAGCACAAGAAAGCCATCATTGACGGCAGGCGTGCAAAGTCGTTCGCGAAACTGATCAAGAACATCGAAGTTGCTGCCCGCATGGGTGGACCGGACCTTGCCGGTAACCCGGGCCTTGAGCTCGCAGTCACGAAGGCGAAAAAAACTTCGGTACCTAACGACAACATCGACCGCGCCATCAAGCGTGGTGCGGGCCTCACCGGTGAAGTGGTGGACTACACCGAGATCATGTACGAAGCCCGCGGTCCCCAGGGTTCGGCTTTGTTGATTGAATGTCTGACCGACAACAAGAACCGTGCCGCTTCCGAGGTGCGCCTGGCGATTTCGCGCAACGGTGGCACCATCGCCGATCCCGGTTCCGTGAGCTACCTCTTCGCGCGCAAGGGTGTTGTTGTCTTGCCCAAGAACGGCCTCAGCGAAGACGACATCCTGATGGCTGTCCTTGATGCCGGAGCCGAGGAAGTCAAGGACAGCGGTGAGAACTGGGAAATCCACTCCGAGCCCTCTGATCTCCAGGCCATCCGTGACGCCTTGAAAGAAGCCGGCATCGACTACGAAACTGACGAAGCCGAATTCGTTCCGTCCATGCAGGTCGACTTGGACGTTGACGGCGCCAAAAAGTTCATGAAGCTCGTGGATGCGCTGGAAGACCTGGACGATGTCCAGAACGTTTACAGCAATGCGGACCTCAGCGAGGAAGTGCAGGCTGCCCTCGACGCCGAGTAGTCGGTGGGGCGCAGCGCAACAACTTTGACAACCAACAGGTTTACAGCCATCAGGAAGGCCCGGACTTGACTCTTCGCGTATTGGGAGTCGATCCGGGCCTTACCCGTTGCGGCATCGGTGTGGTGGACATCGAGCGGAACCGCCGGGCCACCATGGTGGCCGTCGGAGTGGTGGGCACGTCCGCCGAGCTGACCTTGGACAAGCGTTTGCTGGTCATTGCCCAGGCCATTGACGAGTGGCTGGACCTGCACAAGCCGGATGTCGTCGCCGTCGAACGTGTTTTTTCGCAGATGAACGTGAGCACGGTGATGGGCGTAGCCCAGGCGTCGGGCGTCGTCATCGTGGCGGCAGCACGCCGTGGTATCCCGGTCGCCTTGCATACACCGTCCGAGGTGAAAGCCGCGGTTACCGGGAGCGGCACTGCCAACAAGGATGCCGTCACCAAATTGGTGACCAAGATCCTGCGCCTGGATGCTCCACCCAAGCCGGCTGATGCTGCCGACGCCCTCGCCCTGGCCCTCACCCATGCGTGGCGCGCAGGTAGTGGCATGGGCTCAGTTAGTGGCGCCAACGGTAAGGGCGGACTCACTCCCGCGCAGAAAGCGTGGGCCGAAGCCGAAGCAAAAGCGCGCCGCAAACGGTGATTGTCAGCCGCCCTTGTTAGGGTATTCGTAGATATGTTCGGATAGTCCGCTTTGGCCGCAGTTTTCACGGTAACGGAGCAGGCAGTATTTCAGGAGCCGGGTCTTGATCAGTTTTCTCCGTGGAACCGTAGCCCACGTTGGTTTGTCCACCGCTGTTATCGACCTCAACGGTGCGGGAATGAGTGTCTTCGCCACACCGCAGACCTTGAGCCACCTCAAAACAGGAACCGAAGCCAAGCTCTTCACTTCCATGATCGTCCGTGAAGATTCACTCACGCTGTTCGGATTTGCCGACGACGACGAACGCGAAGTCTTCGACGTCCTGCTCAGTGTCAGCGGGGTTGGGCCCCGTTTGGCCTTGGCCGTACTCGCCGTGCACGAACCGGAAGCCATCCGGGTGGCGGCTCACACTGGTGACAGCAAGGCATTTACCAAGGTGCCTGGCATAGGTCCCAAGGTGGCCGGCCGTATTGTCCTCGAGCTGGCCGGGAAGTTGGTTCCGCACGGCACCGGCGCAGGTACTGCTCCCGCCGCGGCCCCGAACGCAGAATGGAAGCCACAGGTAGTTGCTGCCATGACCAGTTTGGGATGGTCCGAGAAAGACGCCAACGGCAGTATCGACAAAGCGATGGCCGATTCGCCGGAACTCGTAGACGCAGGAAACGTGGCCCAAATACTTCGGGCTACGTTGCGCTGGCTTGGCCAGGACGGGGCACGCGCCGGCAACCGTGTAGGCAGCCGTGGTTGAGCAGTCACTCGTCAGCGGGGGAGAGGAACCGGAAGAGCGGGTCATTGAGGCTGCTCTCCGCCCCAAGAACCTGCACGACTTCGTAGGACAGCATCGGGTCCGCAAGCAACTTGCCTTGGTGCTTGAGGCTTCGAAGATGCGTGGCCGCAGCGCTGACCACGTGCTGATGTCCGGACCTCCTGGACTCGGTAAGACCACACTTGCCATGATCATTGCGGCCGAGATGAACGCTCCGCTGCGTATTAGCAGCGGGCCAGCCATCCAGCACGCCGGGGATCTAGCAGCCATCCTTTCCTCGCTCTCGGAGGGCGAGGTCCTGTTCCTTGACGAAATCCACCGTATGTCCAGGCCTGCAGAAGAAATGCTGTATATGGCCATGGAGGACTTTCGCGTGGACATCGTGGTGGGCAAGGGAGCAGGCGCAACGGCAATCCCCCTGGAGCTCCCTCCTTTCACGCTGGTAGGTGCCACCACCCGCGCAGGACTTCTTCCCGGCCCCTTGAGGGACCGATTCGGTTTCACTGGGCACCTTGAGTTTTATTCGGTGGCCGAACTCGAACTCGTCCTCCGCCGTTCTGCCGGGCTTCTGGATTTGAAAGTCAACTCCGCAGGTTTCACCGAGATCGCCGGTCGGTCCCGGGGAACACCACGTATCGCCAACCGGCTCTTGCGCCGTGTCCGTGACTGGGCGCTTGTTCATGGCATCGAGCAAATCGATGCCCGTTCAGCCTCAGCTGCCTTGGATATGTACGAAGTAGACGAGCGTGGCTTGGACAGGCTGGACAGGTCCGTTCTTGAAGCCCTCATCACCAAGTTCAACGGTGGCCCTGTTGGCTTGTCCACCTTGGCCATTGCCGTCGGTGAAGAACCTGAAACGGTGGAGACCGTGGCTGAACCGTTCCTGGTACGCGAGGGACTTCTGGGACGTACTCCGCGGGGTCGAATCGCGATGGCGTCCGCTTGGACCCACCTTGGCTACGCCGTACCGGCCGGAGTCTTTGGCCAAGAGACCCTCGCCTTGTTCGGTGAGGACGAAAACCACGCCGAAAGCATAGATACGGTCGGTTAACACGCTCTGTTCAGCTTTTCCCACTAGACTGGTATGACGCTCGGCACGTTCGAGTCCTTGATCCATGCCCGCTATGCGGATCTGCCAGGGACGTTGCCGTGAACCAAAACGTAAGTACAGAACGGAACTTCCCTGTGGATCCAATGACCATATTGCTGTTCGTCATGCTTGGACTCTTTGTCTTCATGATGTTCCGCCGCAACAAGAAGACCCAGCAGCAGCAGGCTGAAATGCAGTCCAAGTTCGCTCCTGGTGTCGACGTCATGACCAGCTTCGGTCTCTTTGGCCGCATCGTGTCCATCGACGAAGCTGAGAACAAGGTCGTCATCGAACTTTCCCCGGGTAACCAGGCAACGGTTCACCGCCAGGCAGTCACCAAGGTGGTCGAAACCACCCCCGAGGAAGCACCGGTTGTCCCGGATGACGCTTCTTCCCTGACCGCCGCGGAGACTGAGGCTCCTGCCGCCGTCGAGACACCGGAAGAAACCATCGCGCGCCTCAACAAAGAGGACAAGAAGGACAACTAGCACCGTCAGTCGCGGCGACACCGCGCAAGGCAACTTCTACGGCAGCGGAGAGCCGCCGGCAGACGCTCACCAGCGTCGGCCGGCGGCTGTCCGGCGATAACAGGAAGATCGATAATGGCACGGACCGGCCCCAAAAACTCAGCCCGCAGGGTGCTGACCTGGCTTGGAGCAATTTTCGTTGTATTAACCGCTGTCCTTGCTGGCGGAGTAGTGACTGGCAACGCCAGTTGGGCTCCGAAGCTTGCTCTGGACCTCGAAGGCGGAACCCAGATGATCCTGGCACCCCGGGTGGAGGGTTCCAGCGAGATCAATGAGGAGCAACTCAACCAGGCAGTTGCCATCATCCGGCAGCGAGTAGATGGTTCCGGTGTTGCTGAAGCCGAAATCAGCACGCAGTCCGGCCGCAACGTGGTGGTCAGCCTTCCGGGAACACCGTCGAAGGAAACCCGCGACCTGATCCAGGCTTCGGCTGACATGAACTTCCGCCCGGTCATCACTTACGGCGACCCGGCAGCTATACCGGCTGAGCAGCGCACTCCTGAGGATCAGCTGAACAAGCCGACCGCGGAGCCGACCAACGCAAGTGATGTCAACTGGATCACCCCGGAAGTCCAGAAGGAATTCGAAGCACTCGACTGCGTCAATCCTTCGGCTGAAAAACGCGATCGGTCAGATCCAGCCAAACCCCTGGTAACCTGCGAGGCTGCCACTGCGACGACTCCGGCCATCAAGTACATCCTCGGGCCCGTTGAGGTCAAGGGGCAGGACATCAGCGATTCCAGCTTTACCCAGGTCCAGGGTGCCCAGGGCTCCGTGACGAATTCCTGGGGTGTGAACATTGTCTTCAACTCGGATGCAACCGCAAAGTTCAAGGCCGTAACCGAACGCCTCAACCAGTTCTATGCTGCAGCGCAGGCCCAGGGTACTGACGATCCCAAGTCACAGTTCGCGATCGTCCTGGACGACAAAGTACTTTCCGCCCCGCGAGCCCTTGCTGTCATCACTGATGGCAAGCCGCAGATCACGGGTAACTTCACCCAGGCGTCGGCGAAGGCTTTGTCTGACCAGTTGCGCTACGGCGCACTGCCCATCAGCTTCGAGATCCAATCACAAGAGCAGATTTCGGCCACTCTCGGTGGCGACCAACTTCGCCTCGGCTTGCTGGCAGGCATGATCGGTCTGTTGCTGGTTGTGGTGTACTCCCTGTTCCAGTACCGCGCTTTGGGTCTTGTCACCATCGCCTCACTTGTGGTGGCCGGTGTGCTGACGTATCTCGCCATTGCCATCCTCGGTTGGACGGAAAACTATCGCCTTTCCCTGGCAGGTGTAGCGGGTTTGATCGTGGCCATTGGCCAGACCGCCGACTCGTTCATCGTCTACTTCGAACGCATCAGGGATGAGCTGCGCGAGGGCCGTGGCCTGGTGTCCGCCGTCGAGAATGGCTGGAAGCGGGCCAAGCGCACCGTCCTGGCTTCCAAGGCCGTCAACCTCCTGGCGGCACTTGTCCTCTACTTCGTCGCCGTCGGCAACGTGCGTGGCTTTGCCTTCACCCTCGGCCTGACGGCCCTGGCTGACCTTCTGGTGGTGTTCATGTTTACGCACCCCATGCTGCAGGTCCTTGCCCGCACCAAGTTCTTTGGCGAAGGGCACCGTTTCTCAGGGCTTTCCCCTGACCGTCTCGGTGCAGTTCCCCTTTACCGGGGCGCGGGCCGCCTCCGTACGCCTGAGGAAAAGCCTGCCGTGGTTCGCGCACGCAACACCGGTGCGGCAGCCGAAGCCGAACGACGCATGACCATCGCCGAGAGGCGCCTTGCCGAGAAGGGCCAGCTCACTGGTACTTCCAACGGCACCAAGGAGGAGAAGTAATGACTACGAGCTTCGCAACCTTCGGCCACGAGCTGTACACGGGCAAGCGCTCGTACAACTTCGTCAATTCCAAGAAGATCTGGTTCATCATCGCCGCGGTCGCCGTGGCACTCTCCATCTTGATTCCGGTGGTCAAGGGCGGCTTCAACCTCGGAATCGAATTCCGTGGCGGCTCCGAATTCACTGTTTCCAATGTGAGCACCACTGATGCCAGCTTGGGCGAAAAGGCCGTCCACGACATCGTGCCCGATGCCATTCCCCGCGTTGCCAACGTGGCAGGCAACACCATGCGGATCCAAACGGATCAGCTGACCGATGACGAGACGAACCGGATCAAGGACGGCCTCACCAGCGCCTACGGCGTGACGGAGAACGAAGTGACGTCCAACTTCGTGGGCCCAACCTGGGGTCAGGATGTCACTCGCCAGGCCCTCATCGGCCTGGTGGTCTTCGTTGCCTTGGCAGCTGTCCTGATGGCGCTGTACTTCAGGACCTGGAAGATGTCTTTGTCGGCACTCGTCGGCATGCTGGTCACCATGTTCACCACAGCGGGCGTCTATGCCTTGAGCGACTTCGAAGTCACGCCCTCGGCAATCATTGGCTTCCTGACGGTCCTGAGCTACTCGTTGTATGACACGGTGGTGGTCTTCGACAAGATCCGTGAGAACACCTCGGACATCTCCACGTCCACCCGCCGCACGTTCAGTGAAGAGGTCAACCTGGCCGTCAACCAAACCTTGGTCCGCTCCATCAACACCATGATGGTGGCCGTCCTCCCGGTGGCGGCAATCCTCTTCATTGGTGCCGGGCTTCTGGGGGCGGGCACCCTTCGCGATCTTTCCCTGGCGTTGTTCGTGGGAATCCTCATTGGTACCGCGGCCACGATCTTCATTGCGGCTCCGCTCTACGCGTGGCTCCGCCAGAGCGAGCCCGACCTCGTCAAGCAAGCCAAGAAGGTTGCCCACCGCAGGACTGAAGCCACGGTCTAGGGCTGTTAGGTACCGTTGTTTGGCCAAGAGCCGGCCTCCGCATCACTGCGGAGGCCGGCTCTTTGACTTGCTTGTGTCATCGTCATGTGCAGCCCGGTTGCAGAAGCATTCGCCAGCGGGAATAGACTGGGAGAATTAAATCGGTTGTGAGGGGTACTTCTGTGGAAGAACGTGCGACGTCGGCACCACCGGCGGGCGGGGATGACGGCCGCAAGACCGTGGCAGTTCCGGCATCGAGTGTGACCGGACGGACTGCGGCTGCGGTTCCGGTCGATGCTCCCGGTGCGCGTCCCACCTTCCCGGGACGGCGGGAGCGTACGCGTTCCCGGCTTGCCCGCTTGACGGGACGGGGCATCGCCCCGTACTCGCCTATTCTCGAGCCACTCCTGCGGACGGTCCGGGCGAACAATCCCAAAGAGGACTTCGACCTGATTCAACGCGCCTTCGCCGTGGCAGAGCAGAGCCACCAGGGGCAGAAACGCAAGAGTGGTGATCCGTACATCACCCACCCGGTGGCCGTGGCCACCATCCTGGCTGAACTCGGCATGACGGGGACAACCCTGGCAGCAGCGTTGCTTCACGACACCGTAGAGGACACCCCGTACACCCTCGCTGACCTGACGCGGGACTTCGGACCCGAAGTTGCCATGTTGGTGGATGGCGTCACCAAGCTGGATAAGGTCAGTTTTGGCGAGGCTGCGCAGTCGGAAACCGTCCGCAAGATGGTGGTTGCGATGGCCAAGGACATCCGCGTCCTGATGATCAAGCTCGCCGACCGCCTCCACAATGCGCGCACCTGGCGGTTCGTTTCCGCGGAGTCTTCATCGCGCAAAGCCCGTGAAACCCTGGAGATCTTCGCACCCCTGGCACATCGCCTGGGTATGAATACCATCAAGTGGGAACTGGAAGACCTTTCCTTCGCAGCATTGTACCCCAAGGTGTACGAGGAAATCGTGCGCATGGTGGGCGACCGCACACCGGAGCGGGAAAAGAGCCTCAGTGTCATCCGCAACCAGATAGCTGATGACCTTCGGACAGCACGAATCAAAGCCACCATCACTGGCCGGCCCAAGCACTACTACTCGATTTATCAGAAGATGATCGTCAGGGACAAAGACTTCGACGACATCAACGACCTCATGGGCGTGCGTGTCCTGGTTGACTCTGTGCGCGACTGTTACGCCGCGCTGGGAACGCTGCATTCACGGTGGAACCCCCTTCCGGGCCGGTTCAAGGACTACATCGCGATGCCCAAGTTCAACATGTATCAGTCGCTGCATACAACGGTGATTGGCCCCGGCGGCAAGCCGGTGGAGATCCAAATCCGCACCCACGAGATGCACCGCCGTGCAGAATACGGTGTGGCAGCCCACTGGAAGTACAAGGACCAGCCCAACCGGACGGCGCAAGGCCCGGGAAGCCCGCGTGACGGGGACATGGGCTGGTTGCGGTCTCTGGTGGACTGGCAGCAGGAGACATCGGACCCCGGAGAGTTCCTGGATTCGCTCCGCTACGAGATCAATGCCCGGGAAGTGTTTGTTTTCACTCCTAAGGGTGAAGTCATGGCCCTTCCGGCCGGATCAACCCCTGTGGACTTCGCGTACGCCGTGCACACGGAGGTGGGCCACCGAACCATCGGTGCCCGCGTCAATGGCAAGTTGGTCCCGCTCAACAGCGAGCTGAACCATGGCGACTGGGTAGAGATCTTCACCTCCAAGGCGGAAGGCGCCGGGCCAAGCCAGGACTGGCAGCACTTCGTCAAGTCGGCCCGTGCGCGCAACAAGATCCGCCAATGGTTCACCAAGGAACGCCGCGAAGAAGCCATTGAACGCGGCAAGGACATGCTGACGCGGGCTATGCGGAAGCAGAACCTGCCTTTGCAACGCCTGATGACGCACGACGCTTTGTCTGCAGTGGCGGAGGACTTCCACTATGTAGACATCTCCGGGCTGTATGCGGGCGTTGGCGACGGGCACACCTCGGCCCAGTCCGTCATGGAAAAGCTCGTGGAGCACCTGGGTGGTCATGAAACACCTGATGAAGACCTCGATGAAGTCAGTATTCCTACCCAGGTTGCGAAGTCGAAGTTCTCGGATTCGGGCGTCATCGTGCGCGGCGTCGGCGATGTCTGGGTCAAGCTGGCCCGGTGCTGCACCCCGGTACCCCCGGATCCCATCCTGGGCTTCGTAACGCGTGGATCAGGAGTTTCTGTCCACCGGACGGACTGCACCAATGTCTCGGGTCTTCGTGACCAGCCGGACAGAATTGTTGAGGTTGAGTGGGCACCCACGCAGTCGAGTGTGTTCCTCGTGGAGATTCAGGTGGAAGCTTTGGACAGGAAGTCCCTGCTGTCCGACGTCACCCGTATCTTGTCCGAGAACCACGTCAACATCCTGGCCGCATCGGTTCACACGTCCAGTGACAGGGTGGCGATCTCGAAATTTGCCTTCGAAATGGGCGATCCGAAGTACCTGCATCACGTCTTGAACGCGGTTCGCCGCATTGATGGCGTTTTTGACGTGTATCGGACTACTGGCAACCGCCGTCGCAGCTAGCCCGGATCGGAGGAAGCCAGCTGGGCCAGCGTTGCCAAAGCGCGCTTCTTGTGTGGCACCCGGGGAGCCGACTCCACCGCCAGAGTAAGCAGCCGGAGCCTGATGAAAAGCTCTTCACGTTCCAGGAGGCGCTTCAACGCCGGCAAAGCGCGATCGGCTTCGACATGGAGGGCGATGTCCGCCGCGGTACGCAGTGGGCTGCTCACCATCATTCCTCCGAGGCTGACGACGTCCATTTGGCCTAGCCGAACCTCATGGAGGCTGCATGCCGTGGATCCCCGCAGGCTGGAAATGCGATGTTTAGCATCGACTAGTAGTGACAGGTGCTCGGGAGGATTGGCGCAACCGTAGATCCACGCTGCCGTGAGCCGCCCAGCCACAACCTTCGTCCGAATTCTTTCCGGGACGGAGAGGGCCGCTGCGCGGGCTCTCAGGCGGTGGGTAACAGCCGCGCCCGGGGAAGCATAACTCTTCCCGTACAGGGGCAGCAGGATGCCATCGAACGCCATACTTTGCAGTTCGTTCCACGTAAAGATGCGACTGGGGGAGTAGAGCTCGGGGATGACCGGCTCCAGCAAATGCGGGGCGTTGACAGCGGGGACCATTCATTGATCATTCCGTGCGGTCACCCTACGAGTACAGGCTCCGTTCTGGTTATGTGGATAACCGGAACGGAGCCTGCAGGAAAGATCCAGCTTCAGAGTCCTCTAGGCGAGGTCGCTTGCCGAGCGTTGGATCTGGTCAAGCCATGCCTGACGAGCCTCCAGAGCCTCGCGGGCCGCCTTGATACGGCGCTGGTCGCCGGCCTTCTCCGCCTTCTCCAGATCGTCCTTGAGGCCAGCAATAGCCGATTCAAGCTGTGACAAGGCGCTGTTGGTGCGGGCCTTGGTTTCCGGGTTGCTCCGGCGCCACTTCTCTTCCTCGGCTTCACGAACCGCATCTTCGACCTTGCGAAGCCCGGCCTCAATCCGGCCCATGTCGGCGCGCGGAACCTTGCCGGCATCTTCCCAACGGTCCCTGATGGACTGGAGGGCCTTCTTGGCGGCGTTGAGATCGTTGATGGGCAGGAGCGCCTGCGCCTCAGCCACCAACTGTTCCTTGACGGCCAGGTTCGCAGTGTATTCCTGGTCAATTTGCTCGTTGGCGGCCTGGCGGTTGCTGAAGAAGACATCCTGGGCGGCGCGGAACCGGCCCCAGAGTGCGTCATCGTCCTTGCGGCTTGCCCGTGGAGTGGTCTTCCACTGGTCCATCAGCCTGCGGTATTCGCCGGCCGCGAATCCCCAGTCGGTAGACGTGGAAAGCGCCTCGGCCTCCGCAATCAAGGCCTCCTTGGCTGACTTTGCAGCGGAGTTGTTGCTGTCGAGCTGCGAAAAGTACGCGCGGCGGTGACGATCAAATACTGTCCGCGCCGAACGGAAACGCTTCCACAGTGCGTCTTCATTACTGCGGCCGAGCCTGACCCCGCTCTTTTGTGCGGCCTTCCAGGTTTCAAACAACTCGTTCATGCGTGCGCTTGAGGTCTTCCACTGGATCTGCGCGGGGTCCTGGCTGGCAATGGTCTCAGCTTCAGCAACAATTGCTTCGCGCGCCGCGAGTTCATTGGCGCGCACTGCCTCGTGGGCAGCCTTCTCGGACTTCTCGAGTTCTTCAATCTGGGCTGACAAGGCGTCCAAGCGGGCCTCAGCAGCACGGATGTCACCCACCATGTTGCGCTCCGCGAGTTGCTCGCGCAGGTGCGTCACCGTCTTCTGCATGTCCGTGGCAGGAGCCTTGGACTCCACGCGGTGGTCCAGGAGAACTACCTGCGCGATGATGTCGTCGAACTTACGGGCAAAGTAGCCAAGTGCCTCGTCGGCGCTGACGCCCGGATACTGACCAACAGGGATCTCTTCACCATCCAGCGTCAGGAAGACGTGGCCATCACCTTCGGCGCGTCCCCACTTGGCTGCCTCGGCGAGCGAGGCAGCGGAGACCGCCGGGGCCGCAGGTACGACGACGGCAGGGGCCTTGGGTCGGGCCGCGAAGGCCGCCGGGGACGGAGCTGCCGAAGGCGTCGGCCGGGGAGCGGCCGGGGCTGCGGACTCTGTGGCCGGCGCTGCTTCCGGTGTTTCCTCGGCGGCGGGAGCTGTTTCGGCGGCTGGGTTGGCCTCCACCGGAGCTGGCTCGGCAGCCGGAGCTGTTTCGTTGGCTGGAGTGGCCTCCGCCGGAGTTGGTGCCTCGGTACCGTTGGTGTCGGTTGCCTCGACTGCCTCTTGGTCGGCCACTACTGCTGTTTCGTCGGATTTCTGACTGTCTGTCACCGCTAAAAGTCTTTCGCTTGGAGGGAACTGCTCAGGTAATGCACCGCAGGCCGGGCCTGGAGTTGGTTACTTCAGAGAAAACGAGTCTATCGTGACAGGTGCCACAGGGGCGCCGTCAGTGGCGTTTTGGCCGGGTTTGAGGCCTGCCGCGGCGATCTTGGCGACTACGTCCAGGCCGCTGGTCACCTTGCCCACCACGGTGTATCCGCCGGCGGTATCAGCGGGAATGGTGGTGTCTTTGTAGACGATGAAGAATTGGTGGCCGTTGCCATAGGCATCGTTGCCGGTGCGGGCAACGGCAATCGTCCCTGCAGGGTAGTTGTTGTCTGCGGGGGTATTTTCCAGTGGCCCCCAACGATAATTTGCGTCGTCTGCGCCGTCTTCGGATTTGGCTCCGCATTGGAGGAGTCCAAACGTTTCTGACGTTGTCAGCCGGTGGCAGAACGCTCCGTTGTAGTAGCTGGCGTCACTCAGGGACTTCAACACGGCAGCAGCTTGCGGCGCGGCAGTCCCGTTGAGCTCTAAGCCGACAACGCCGCTGTTCAAGGCGAGCTCACCGGTGAATGTCTTTCCAGCGGCCGTGTCCGGGCTGGGAATGTCGGCGCTGTTGGAAGCGGAGGGGGACGCCGACGGCGAGCTTAGCCCTGCCTCCGCCGCGGCGAACTCGGCCTCAGTGGGGTTGGAACTAAAGACCGTCAGTTGCAGCACGACGGCCAGAACCACGGCTACGGCAGCTGCACTCACGGCAATGGTGTTGTCACGTTTGCGTCGCTTGCCCTGTTCCTGCCGCAGGGCACGCTTGGCTTCCATCTGCCTGATGCGCCGTTTCGCTTCGCGGTCATCCCGCGACCTTGTTGCCAAGAGTCCTCCTGATTGTGTCCACTTTCGGTGGCTGCCGACAGGAACCGGGCATGCTGCATTAGATGTGCACGCGCGGAAAGCATAAACTGGCTGCCGCACATAGTTTATGCATGACCGGCTGGACGCCCGCCCTGTAAACGCCGAAAGGGTGTTTAAAGCTGCGGTGCAATGCCAGCGTCAGCTTTCTTCGAGGAGACTTTTCCACCATGGCACGTACCGCCTCCCTGTCCGGATTCCCCGAGTGGCTTCCCCAGGAGCGGTTGGTGGAGCTCCATGTGCTGGATACGCTCCGGAAGACGTTCGAGCTGCACGGTTTTTCCTCCATTGAGACCCGCGCTGTTGAAACAGTGGGCCAGTTGCTCCGCAAAGGCGAAATAGACAAAGAGGTCTATGGCCTGAGCAGGCTCCAGGACGATGAGGGCGAGGCTGCGAAGCAGACCCAACCGGACAAGGCTGACCCGAACGCCTTGGCCCTCCACTTTGACCTGACTGTCCCCTTCGCCCGCTACGTGGTGGAGAACGCCGGGTACCTGGCATTTCCCTTCCGCCGGTACCAGATCCAGAAAGTCTGGCGGGGCGAGCGGCCGCAGGAGGGCCGGGCACGCGAGTTCACCCAGGCAGACATCGATGTTGTGGGCGACGGCGAACTGCCGTTCCGCTACGACGTCGAAATCGCGCTGGTCATCGCTGAGGCCCTGAGCGCCCTGCCGATCCCGGACTTCAGGCTCCGGATCAACAACCGCAAACTGGCCGAGGGCTTCTATCGGGGCATTGGACTGACGGACACGGCCGGTGTGCTGCGTAGCATCGACAAACTGGAAAAGATCGGCGCGGCGAAGGTGGCCGAGCTGTTGAAGAGCGAGCTTGGGGCTACTGATGAACAGGCCGGCCTTGCCCTCGAATTGGCGACCATCCGCACGGAAGACACTTCGTTCGTGGACCAGGTCCGCGCACTCGGAGTGAAGGACGATCTCCTTGAAGAGGGCCTCAATGAACTTGAGCAGGTCATTCAGGCGGCAGTCCAGCGCGCTCCCGGCAAAGTGGTTGCAGACCTCAGCATCGCCCGCGGCCTGGATTACTACACGGGGACTGTTGTTGAGACGGTGCTGGTGGGCCACGAGCAGCTGGGTTCCATTTGCTCCGGTGGCCGCTATGACGCCTTGGCCAGCAAGGGCAACCGCAAGTTCCCAGGCGTCGGACTTTCCATTGGCGTGACACGACTTGTCTCCCGCATCCTCAGCCAGGAACTGGCCACAGCGTCGCGTTCTGTGCCCACGGCGGTACTGGTCGCCCTGAACTCGGACGACAGCTGGTCAGCTGCGCAGGACATTGCTGCCCAGTTGCGGGGACGCGGGATTGCCACGGAAGTGGCAGCCAAGGCCGAGAAGTTCGGAAAGCAGATCAAGTTCGCTGATCGCCGCGGCATCCCCTTCGTGTGGTTCACAGACGACGACGGCAATCACCAGGTCAAGGACATCCGTTCCGGCGAGCAGGTTGACGCCGACCCTGCCAGCTGGACGCCCGCTGAAGAGGATTTGTACGTCCGCGTCACCACTGCCGGCTAGGCACCATCGATTGTTCCGTCCTCGTCGCATGAGCTGTGGCCAGGGCGGGTAAACTCGGACGGGATCGTCTTTGCAACGATCCCCTTATATTTCATGCTGAAAGGAATGCTGTGCTGCGCACACATGACCTCGGATCTCTTCGCTCCGAGCACATTGGACAAACCGTTACCCTGGCCGGCTGGGTGGGGCGCCGCCGTGATCACGGTGGCGTTGCATTCGTTGACCTGCGTGATGCGTCCGGTGTAGCCCAGGTGGTTGTCCGTGAGGAAGAGGTCTTCCACGGCTTGCGGAACGAGTACGTCCTGCAGGTGACAGGTACTGTCAACAAGCGTCCTGAAGGCAATGAGAACCCTGCCTTGGCTACGGGTGAGATCGAGGTCATCGCGGACAAGGTGGTCATCCTCAACACCTCCGAACCCCTGCCATTCCAGATCGACGAACACGTGGAGGTTGGCGAGGAAGCCCGTCTCAAGCACCGCTACCTGGACCTCCGCCGCCCCGGCCCCGCCCGCAACATGCGTCTGCGTTCCGAGGCAAACCGGGTGGCACGCGAACTTCTGCACCAGCGGGGCTACATCGAAATCGAAACCCCCACGCTGACGCGTTCGACGCCGGAAGGCGCCCGTGACTTCGTGGTTCCGGCACGTCTGGCGCCCGGTTCCTGGTACGCCCTCCCGCAGTCGCCGCAGCTTTTCAAGCAGCTCCTCCAAGTGGGCGGCTTCGAGAAGTACTACCAGATTGCCCGCTGCTACCGCGATGAGGATTTCCGTGCGGACCGCCAGCCGGAATTCACGCAGCTGGACATCGAAGCCAGCTTCGTGGACCAGGACGATGTCATTGAGCTCGGCGAGGCAATCGTCAAGGCCTTGTGGCAGCTGATCGACGTCGAGATCCCCACCCCGATCCGCCGCATGACGTACTTGGACGCTATGGCCAAGTACGGCTCGGACAAGCCGGACCTGCGTTTCGGTGTTGAACTGACGGAGCTCACAGAGTTCTTCAAGGACACCAATTTCGGTGTCTTCAAGGCGCCGTACGTGGGCGCCGTCGTGATGCCCGGTGGTGCTTCACAGCCGCGCCGTACCTTGGACGGTTGGCAGGAATTTGCCAAGCAGCGCGGGCACAAGGGCCTGGCCTATGTCCTCTTCAAAGAAGACGGCGAGTTGGCGGGCCCGGTGGCCAAGAACCTTACAGAGGCCGAGCGCGGAGGCCTGGCGGACGCTGTTGGCGCCAAGCCCGGCGACTGCATCTTCTTCGCCGCCGGCGAGAAGTCCGCAGCCCGCGCTTTGCTGGGTGCTGCCCGTGTTGAGATCGGTCACCGGACCGGCCTGATCGACCCCAAGGACTGGGCTTTCGTCTGGATCGTGGACGCTCCCATGTTCGAGCCCGCTGCTGCTGCTGTTGCCTCCGGTGACGTTGCAGTGGGCGCTGGCCAGTGGACGGCCGTGCACCACGCTTTCACCTCGCCGAAGCCTGAGTTCCTGGACACCTTCGATAAGGACCCGGAATCGGCTCTCTCTTACGCCTACGACATCGTCTGCAACGGCAACGAGATCGGCGGCGGTTCCATCCGTATCCATGAGCGCGAAGTGCAGGAACGCGTCTTCCAGCTCATGGGCCTGGACAAGGAAGACGCCGAAACCAAGTTCGGCTTCCTGCTCGAAGGCTTCAAGTACGGCGCACCTCCGCACGGTGGAATGGCCCTGGGCTGGGACCGGGTTGTTGCTTTGTTGGCCGGCGTCGAGTCGATCCGCGACGTCATTGCTTTCCCGAAGTCGGGCAACGGCTACGACCCCCTGACCGCGGCGCCGGCACCGATCACGCCGCAGCAGCGCAAGGAAGCGGGCGTCGACTTCAAGCCGGAGGCCAAGCCCGCAGCCAAGCCGGAAACGAAGTCTGAATAAGTTTCTGCCCAAAAGGCTCCTCACCAAGGTGGGGAGCTTTTTGCGTTCCAGCCACAAAAGGAGCCTCGCATGATGGAGCAAGCATTCCTGGAATCGCTCATGGACAAGGCCTGGCCTGCGCTTGAGCGCGAGGACTTTGACGTGGAAAACCTTGACGTGGAAAACCTTGGCCGGGGACATGCGGGGGAGTGGGTCCTCCGTGCTTCGGGCGGAGTGACCCAGAGGGCCAATTCCGTCTGGCCAAGGAACTCAGACGGCGGGCCGAACGGCAACCAGGGCATCACACGAGCCGTGCGAGCAGCAGCTGAGTGGTACCGGCTTCGTCGCCTTCCCCTGATCTTCCAGGTGTTCGATGACTCCCGCAGTTCCGGACTCAATGCCGTCCTGGATGAGCAACGCTTCACGAGGCAATCCGCAACAAGGATCATGGTCCGCAACATGGATGAGCTGCCGGCCAGCAGCTCGGGCCGGAACGTTGAAATGGCTGATGAACCCTCCGAAGAATGGCTGCACGTGTGGTGGTCCGTGGACGGCCGTGGTGGTGACGCAGAGCTGTCAGTCGCCCACAAGATTCTCACCGGCTGTCCGGCGCTATACGCAATGGTGAGGGACGACGACGGCGCGCCCGCCGCCGTCGGACGACTCGCCTTGGTGGACGGTTGGGGCGGCATCTACAGCATGGCGACGTCGGCCGGGCACCGCAGGCGCGGATATGGGACGGAGGCGCTGACTGCGTTGTTGAATGCCGGGGCCCAGCGGAATCTCGAGGGATTCTGGCTCCTTGTCACCGAGGCCAATCGTGGAGCGCAGTTACTTTACTCAGGAGCTGGCTTCGCCGACTACGGCAGCTACCTGTACCGGCAGGCACCCCTGAGGCGTGCGTCCAGCGGCTGTTAGAAGGGCGGATCAGTCACTGTGATGCGCACGGAGCAGGCGTTGGCAGCCGCCTTCGCCAGCACGGCTGTCTTTGGCCCTTGAATGTCCAGGAAGGCCAACCGGGTCCGTCCTGCCACGGCTTTGAGTAACGGCTGGCCAAGAAGCTGATCCACCAGGACGCGGTCGCCGCCCGGGACGATGTACTCAATGCGGTGTTCGTTGAAGATACGGAAGGCCTGTTCTGCTGTGGCCCTGGCTTCGAGGAAGCGACTGCCACTCTTCGAAGCCAGGATCGTGGAACCGCTGGCAGCAGCTATGGCGTAGCCGCCCCTGCGAACAAGGAGCAGGCCAAGCCCCCGTTCCTGGTTCGCAAGTGAAGCCAGGCGTTCAAGCTCAGTTCCTCCCCGTCCCGGACGTCCGTCAGCCGGCCAGGGGGCCTTCAACATTGCAGTTGCACCGTCGGCTGCCCGCAGGAGGAGTCCACCGTCGTGAAGGTCTTCGACAACGGCGCCGTGGCTCGACGCGAACCGGTCGGCCCAACCCTGCAATCTGGCTGCGGGCACCAAAGCGGTCCGGCTGCCGGGAGGCTGGTGAGGGGCAGATGCTCGGCGATCCACGTCAATGTCTCCTTTGCTGAAACTATGAGTAGCCTATCCATGTGGAAGATCTCTTTGGTGCGGGTGCAGTTGACGACGACGAGTCGGAGGATCTGCCCGCGTCAGGGGGGCCGTCCGATGCTCATTGGATGGCTTCCCAACGCAGCCCATTGGCGGTGAGAATGCGTCCCCGGTCGCTGGACGAGGTGGTGGGGCAGCAGCATCTGCTGGGGCAAGGTTCGCCTTTGCGTCAATTGGCAGCGGGTGCTGAGGCTGCCGGCCCGGCGGGTCCCAGTTCTGTGATCCTTTGGGGGCCTCCCGGAACCGGGAAGACCACGCTCGCCCACGTGATCGCGCGCGGACCCGGACGTAAGTTCGTTGAGTTGTCTGCCATCACGGCCGGAGTCAAGGACGTCCGGCGCGTCATGGACGAGGCCTTGACGGCCCGGGACCTGTACAAGAAAACAACGGTCCTCTTCCTTGACGAGATTCATCGCTTTAACAAGGCCCAACAGGATGCACTGCTGCCCGGTGTCGAGAACCGCTGGGTAGTACTGGTAGCTGCAACCACGGAAAATCCCTCCTTCTCCGTGGTGTCGCCGCTCCTGTCTCGTTCACTCCTGCTCACCCTGAAGCCGCTCACCGATGACGACATTTTTGGTCTGCTGCAGAGGGCTGTGGCCGACGCCCGTGGCCTGGCCGGCCGTGTGGAGCTTAGCCCTGAGGCGCTGGACCATTTGGTCCGGCTATCCGGAGGTGATGCCCGACGGGCGCTGACAGCACTGGAAGCAGCTGCCGGCGTCGCCTTCGGTGACTCTGCCACCGTCGACATTTCCCCCGACGCCCCAACAACAGGCGAGGGGGAGAGTGACGCTGACGACGGCGAACCCGGACTCGCGAACGATGGCCTGCCTGACGCGCCGGTGCTGGTGGAACTCCGCCACACCGAGCGCGCCTTGGATGCGGCGGCCGTTCGCTACGACCGCGCCGGGGACCAGCACTACGATGTGGCCAGTGCGTTCATCAAGTCCATCCGGGGCTCCGACGTGGATGCTGCCTTGCACTATCTGGCACGCATGCTCGAGGCCGGGGAGGATCCGAGATTCGTAGCGAGGCGGATCGTGATCTCCGCAGCCGAGGATATCGGCATGGCTGATCCCACAGCGTTGCAGACCGCAGTGGCTGCGGCGCAAGCAGTGCAGTTGATCGGTATGCCGGAGGGGCGCATCGTGTTGGCCGAAGCCGTGGTCCACCTGGCCACAGCGCCCAAGTCCAATTCCGCCTATATGGGTTTGAACAAAGCGGTGGCCGATGTTCGTGCCGGTTTTGGTGGCGGCATTCCCATGCATTTGCGTGACGCGCACTACCCCGGTGCGAAGCAGTTGGGCCACGGCAAGAGCTACAAGTATGCACACGACGAACCCCACGGTGTGGCAACCCAGCAATATCCGCCGGATGACCTGGTGGGTAAGGATTATTACCAGCCCACCAATAACGGAGCTGAACGGGATATTGCTGCCAGGCTGGAACGGCTCCGCAAGATCGTACGCGGGGAGTAGCCGGCAGGATCCTTCCAGCTGCGGCGGCGGGCTCTGCGCGTGGTAGGATAGTTGCTTGTCTGGCATGGCCCGACGCACAATCCCTCTGAAGATTTCTTCAATAGTGCTGTGCGCCCGGGCTAGTAGCAAGAGGCAGCGGTTGGCCGATGCTCTCCCTGATGGAGGCCAGTAACACTGACACACCGCAGTAATTGGAAGGACACAAGTGGCTAACAACACTCGTGCTCGCCGTACCGCACGCCTTTCGCGTGCACTCGGCATTGCTCTGACCCCCAAGGCCGCCAAGTACATGGAGCGCCGCCCGTACGGCCCCGGCGAGCATGGCCGTGCCCGCAAGAAGCAGGACTCCGACTACGCCGTACGTCTGCGCGAAAAGCAGCGTCTGCGCGCCCAGTACGGCATCCGCGAAGCCCAGATGACCCGCGCCTTCGAAGAAGCACGCCGCACCAAGGGCCTCACCGGTGAAAACCTGGTTGAGCTGCTCGAAATGCGTTTGGACGCCCTCGTGCTCCGTGCAGGCTTCGCCCGCACCATCGCACAGGCACGCCAGCTGGTTGTGCACCGCCACATCATGGTTGACGGCATCCGCGTGGACCGCCCGTCCTTCCGCGTTGGCGAAGGCCAGCTCATTCACGTTCACAGCCGCTCCGAGGTTATGCCCCCGTTCCAGGTGGCAGCCGCTGGCGCACACGTGCTCAACAACGTGCCGGCATACCTGGACGTCAAGATTGACGCCCTCCAGGCCCGCCTGGTTCGTCGCCCGAAGCGCTCCGAGGTCCCCGTGATCTGCGAAGAGCAGCTCGTCGTCGAATTCTACGCTCGCTAAATTCAAGCAGCGCATACAAAGAAGCCCGTGGCACACGCCGCGGGCTTCTTTGTATGTAAGGTACCGGTCCAATATAGGTAAGGTACTTGGGGAGGCTTCGGCCAAAGCCGTGAACCGGCTGGTGCGAGGCAGCGAAACGATCCAAGGAGAAGAGTTCTATGTCTGGTGGCGACATCGCCGGCCTCATCGCAGCAGGAGTCTTCGCGCTCCTCGTCTTGCTTTTGGCCGTGCCCATTTTGAAGCTGGGCGGCGTCTTTGACGAGGTGCGGACCTCCATCCGTTCCATCAGCGATGGCGCCACGCCCCTGATGGATGAAGTGACTGCAACGGTCACCACCACCAACCAGCAGTTGAAGAAGGTTGACGGCATCGCCTCCAACGTCTCCGATGCATCGGCCAACATCTCCGCGTTGTCCTCGCTCGTTGCAGCAACAGTAGGCTCCCCGCTGATCAAGGTGGCTGCCTTCAGCTATGGCGTCCGTTCAGCCTTCGCTGGACGCCGCACGCCTTCCTCCGGCCGCCGCAGCCGCTGAACAAGTCAGCCGCCGAACAAGCCAACTGCTGAATTACAGGGAGACTGAAACCTCATGAAGAGAATTGTCTGGATGGGCATCGGCGTCGCTATCGGCGTCATTGCCTTCCGTAAGATCACCGAAGCCCAAGCAAACCTTGGGCCGGAGGGCCTGAATCGTGCCGTCGGCCGAATGGCTGACGGACTGTTCGACTTTGCCGACGCCGTGCGTACAGGGATGCATCAACGCGAAGAGGATTTACGGGCAGCGTTGGGGATCGACGACGCCGGAGCCGCCCGGCGCTAGTGGGAGCGGTTCGCCCCCAAGCCCTCAACAGGGCAGAATGGAAAGCTGCGGAACGGCACCAGCCGGTACCGCGCACATCGTGTGCAGTGAATTGAGAAGGGTAAGTAATCAGCTAATGAAGTCGCAGGAGATCACCAAGCGCTGGGTGGACTTTTTTGTCAACAAGGGCCACACCGCCGTTCCCTCCGCGTCGCTCGTTTCCAGCGACCCGTCACTTCTCTTCACTGTGGCCGGAATGGTTCCTTTCATTCCTTATCTGACCGCGCGCGAAGAGCCTCCCTACAGCCGTGCAACGAGTGTCCAGAAGTGCATCCGCACCGGAGACATCGAGGAAGTGGGCAAGACCGCCCGCCACGGCACGTTCTTCCAGATGTGCGGCAACTTCTCGTTTGGCGATTACTTCAAGGAAGACGCCATCAAGTTTGCTTTTGAGCTGCTCACTACTAGCGTTGACGACGGCGGCTACGGGCTTCCGGCGGAACGTCTCTGGGTGACTGTCTACGAAGAGGACGACGAAGCCAAGGAGCTGTGGCTCAAGAACACCGGAATTCCGGCAGAGCGCATCCAGCGCATGGGCAAGGCTGACAACTACTGGTCAACTGGCCAGCCGGGCCCCGCCGGCCCCTGCTCGGAGATCTACTACGACCGCGGCCCTGCTTACGGCATCGAAGGCGGCCCCCTGGCCGACGAGACCCGTTACATCGAAATCTGGAACCTCGTGTTCATGCAGTACCAGATCGAGAACGTCCGCTCCAAGGTGGACTTCGACATCGTTGGTGAACTGCCGCAGAAGAACATCGACACGGGCTTGGGCATGGAGCGTCTCGCGATGATCCTCCAGGGCGTCGAAAACATGTATGAGACCGATCAGGTCCGTCCGGTCATCGACAAAGCTGCTGAACTGTCCGGCCGCGAGTACACCTCGGCCGAATCTCCGGAAGACCCGCACCACACGGACGATGTCCGCATGCGCGTCGTTGGTGACCACATTCGTTCTGCTTTGATGCTCATCGCTGACGGCGTGGCACCGTCCAATGAGGGCCGTGGCTACGTGTTGCGCCGGCTCATTCGCCGCGCTGTACGCGCCATGCGCCTGCTCGGTGTTGAAAAAGCTTGCCTGCCTGACCTCCTTCCCGCCTCCCGCGACGCCATGAAGGGTGTCTACCCGGTGGTGGAAACTGACTTTGCCCGTATCAGCCGGATCGCCTACGCGGAAGAAAAGGCGTTCCTGCGCACTATTGCTTCCGGTACGGCCCGCCTGGAGGACGCGGTAGCCGAATCGAAGGCGGCAGGCGTTCCCTTGTCCGGCGCGGAGGCTTTTGCCCTGCACGACACGTACGGTTTCCCGATCGACCTGACCCTGGAAATGGCCGAAGAAGCCGGCCTCAAGGTGGACGAGGCAGGCTTCCGTGCGCTCATGCTTGAGCAGCGCCAGCGTGCCCAGGCCGATGCCAAGGGCAAGAAGGGCGGCCACGCAGACCTCAGCGCCTACCAAGAGCTCCTCGGCAAGGGTGAGACGGTCTTCACCGGATACGACGAACTTGAGGGCGAGGCCAAGGTCCGCGGCATCGTCAGCGCTGGCCGTGCGGTGGCGCACGCTTCCACTGGCGACGAGATTGAACTGGTCCTCAACGAAACCCCGTTCTATGCAGAAGCCGGTGGCCAGTCAGCTGACACCGGCCTCATCACCGGCGATGGCTTCGTCGTGGAGGTCCTGGACGTGCAGCGTCCCATCAAGGGCCTGAGCGTGCACAAAGCAATAGTCCGTGAAGGTGAGATCGCTTCCGACGCGCTGGTGCGCGCCGCCGTCGACCGTGAACGTCGCCATGCTGCCGAGCAGGCGCACACCGGCACGCACATTGTGCATGCCGCGCTGCACCAGATCCTGGGCCCGGAAGCTACCCAGCGCGGTTCCTACAACAAGGCCGGATACCTTCGCTTTGACTTCGCCTGGGGTGAGGGCTTGAGCACTGCCACCCGGTCTGAAATCGAAGAGGTCTCCAACATCGCCATCCGGAACAACTTCCGGGTGGACACCAAGGTGATGGGGCTCGCTGAAGCGAAGGCGCTGGGCGCCATGGCTCTGTTCGGTGAGAACTACGGCAGCGAAGTCCGCGTAGTGGAGATCGACGGCGCTTGGTCACGCGAATTGTGCGGTGGTACCCACGTTTCCAACACTTCCTTGATCGGCAGCCTTTCTTTGCTGGGCGAGCAATCTGTTGGTTCCGGAAACCGCCGTGTCGAGGCGTTTGTTGGCCTGGACGCCTTCCGTCACTTGGCAGCCGAGCGTGCTCTGGTTTCCGAGCTCACGGAACTCTTGAAAGTTCCGTCCGGACAACTTGCTGACCGCATCTCCAGCACTCTGAACAAGCTCAAGGCCACGGAGAAGGAACTCGATCGCCTCCGTAAGGAACAGCTTGCAGCAGCGGCCGCAAACCTGGTGGGTACCGCCAAGGATGCCGCCGGTGTTCGGGTCGTAGCTCACGACGCCGGTCAGGTGGGTGGAGCCGACGACCTGCGGAACCTTGCCCTGGATCTGCGCAATCGACTCGGTTCTGAAGCCTCCACCGTGGCTGTTGCCGGTGTGAGCAATGACCGGCCCGTCATTCTGATCGCTACCAATGAGGCCGCCCGCGAAGCAGGCGTCAAGGCAGGCGTGCTTGTCCGCTTGGCCGCGGGCATCCTCGGCGGTGGCGGTGGCGGCAAGGACGACGTCGCCCAAGGCGGCGGCACCGACGCTGGGAAGGTCTCCGAGGCCCTCACAGCGGTGGTGGATGCGATAGCCAAGCGCTGACGGTGAATTCCAGTACTGACAGTGGCGTCTACCCCCACGGCATCAAGCTGGGGGTAGACGTCGGTACCGTCCGGGTGGGTCTGGCCATTTGTGATCCCGACGGGATATTGGCCACGCCGTTCAAGACGGTAGGGCGGGACAGCAAGAAAAACTCCGATGTTCGCGTAGTGGTCAAGCACGCGGCGGAGTTGCAGGCGGTCCAGATTTTCGTGGGTCTTCCACGAACCATGAAGGGTGAGGAACGCGCGTCTGCGCAAATGGCCATGGACTACGCAGACCTTCTTACCAGTGAGCTTCTGCGCGTCGGTTTGGACGTTCCCGTAAACCTGGTCGATGAGCGACTTTCCACTGTTACGGCACACCGCAACCTGCACGAAGCTGGCATGAGCAGCAAGAACCACCGTAAAGTGGTTGATCAGGTTGCCGCTGCTGGAATACTTCAGCACGCAATCGACATGCAAAAAGCCAGAGGAACGGACGTTGGCCGCCGAGTGCAGGCACCGGCGCAGTCCGAGAAACCCAGCAGTGCCCCAACGCTGCGGGCTGCCTCAGGCCGTGAATCCGATTCTTCTAAGAGGGGACTGCAACTGTGAGCCCGGTCAACAACGACCCCTCCAGCGGTACCGCCGGCGGCGGTATGTCGCTAACCCGCAAAGAGTTGCGGGCGCGTGAACGATTCCTCGCCACGCAGAACCACAATGTGGTACCCGTTCCTGAAGCGACTCCGGGAGAGGCGGTTCCCTCAGCGGAAGTTGAGCCGGAATTGCCCCGACCAGTGCCGGCCGTTCAACCCGCGCCCGTGACGCCCCCAGCACCTGTAGCACCCCCAACACCCGTAGCGCCCCCAACACCTGTGGCACCCCCGTCAGCTGCGGCCGCGCCTGTGGCCGAATCCCGGAACGGGAACCCGGCCCAGGCAGAGGCTCCGGCCCATGAGCCCGGCGACTCCGAGGTGCATGCGCCCCAGGTGCTTGGTGAGCACGAAGGTCGTCACGAGGATCTGCACGACGAAAACGTCCCCGTCCACGAGGATGAAGTCGACGTCCACGAGGTCAATGACCACGATCTCAGTGAACACGCCGCTGCTGATCACGGTGATATTCACGAAGGTCATGACCAGCACGAGTTCGCTGTGCATGATGACCACTACCAGTTGGACATCCATGAAGAACTACACGACGACGTTCATCTCCATGATGAGCACCACCATGACCTTATTGCCCCTGTTGCCAGTCCGGCATCGAAGGCCGCCGCGAAAAAGGCCCGCCGTCGTCGTCGAGTCCTGGCTCTCCTGATCACTCTGGGAGTCTTTGTCGCCGCCATCGCCATTGGTGCGCAGTTCCTGAAGCCCTTGCTGGGCATGGATAGGGTTACCGATTACCCGGGCCCCGGAACGGGGTCGGTGACAATCAACGTCCCCGAGGGTTCCGGTCCCAAAGCCGTAGCTAACGAGCTCGTTCAAAACCGCGTGGTTGCGGATTCTGATGCTTTTGTTGAGGCATTCCTGAGTGATGGCGGGGAGTTGTCTCCCGGCGAGTTCACGTTCCGCACCGAAATGAAGAACTCCGATGCCGTTGCTGTCCTCGTCAACAAGGACGCCGGGAAGGTGATGTACTTCGCGCTGAGCGCGGGGCTGCGCATCAATGAGTCGTTGGAGGCCATTTCCAAGGGTTCCGGCATTCCGGTGCAAGAGCTCAACGCTTTGAATCAGGCGCCTGGACAATTCGGGGTTCCTGCCAAGGCCAAAAACCTGGAAGGTTTCCTTGCCCCGGGGGAATACCGTTTTGAGCTCGGAACTCCCGCCAAGGACATCATCCAGAAGTTGGTAACCACCACCCTTGATGAACTCAAAGCCCAAGGTGTTACAGACCCCGCCAAGCAGTACGACACCGTAACCATCGCCAGCATCGTGCAGGCCGAAGGTGGTCAGGCAGATTACGGGAACGTGGCCGGAGCCATTTACAACAGGCTCAAGCCCAACAACATAGAGACCAGCGGACTCATCCAGTCCGATGCCACTGTGACGTATGGCTTGGGTAAGAAGTCGTTCCACCTCACTGAGGAAGAAAAGGCCGACAAGTCCAACGCCTATAACACCTACGCCAATGTCGGGCTACCGGTAGGACCTATTGGCTCGCCGGGAAAGACCGCGATTGATGCGGCAGCCAAGCCGACGCAGAATGACTACCTCTACTGGGTGACCATCAACCTGGACAGCAAGGAAACCAAGTTCTCCAAGACCTTGGCTGAGCACAACACCTACGTTGAGCAGTACAACGCGTGGTGCCAGGCCAACGCGGGACGGTGTGTGTGAGTCGTCGCGCCGCAGTACTCGGGCACCCGATCTCACATTCGAAATCTCCGGCACTGCACTCTGCTGCCTACGCCAAGTTGGGTGTGGATATCGAGTACTCGGCCATCGACGTCACTGTGGAACGCCTTCCTTCATTCATGGACTCGATCCGCGGAGATGAAGCTTGGTGTGGCCTCTCGGTCACCATGCCGCTGAAGTCGGCCATGGTCAAAGAAGTAGATGAAGTCCGCGGCGCCGGTGCCCATCTAGGCGTTATCAACACTGTGGTTTTCGAGCACGACGCCGGACAGGTGCGTCGGGTGGGCTACAACACGGATGTTGCGGGCATAGTTGAAGCGGTCCGCTACGCGGGCGTTGTTGCTGCACCCCACGCGGCGATCCTTGGCGGTGGTGGCACTTCCGCTGCGGCCGTCGCTGCGGTGCAGGAACTTGGCGCCCGTCACGTCGACGTTTTCGTTCGCGACGCGGGACGTGCCGGCGACGCGCAAGCTGCCGCGGCCGCCGTCGGAATTTCCCTCAACATCAGGCCCCTGACGGAAGCGGCAACTGCTGTGGCCGGCACGGATCTGGTGATCTCTACTTTTCCACCGCGTGCCGCTGATTCCTTGGCTGAAGAGCTCGCGGCGTTGCCAGGCACCGGGGCCGGCGTCCTGCTGGATGTCGCCTACGATCCTTGGCCCAGCCGCCTCGCTGAGGTGTGGCATGGTCACGGGGGAGCAGTAGTTCCGGGCTTGGAGATGCTGATGTATCAGGCGGCCGAGCAGATCAGGCGCTTCAGCGGCTGTGACGTTGATGCCGCCGTCATAGATGTGATGTGCGACTCAGTCGGGCTTCCCCGGCGAGTGTTCTAGAAGCCTTACATGGCAGGATTGGTTATATGTTGCGTTGGTTGACTGCCGGTGAATCCCATGGTCCGGCCCTGATCGGAATTGTTGAAGGCGTGCCTGCCGGTGTAGAACTCACCAGCGGGCAGATTCGTGACGCGTTGGCGCGTCGCCGCCTGGGCTACGGACGTGGTGCCCGCATGAAGTTTGAGCAGGACGAGGTCACCATCATGGGTGGCGTCCGTCATGGACTTACCCAAGGTGGCCCTGTTGCCATCCAGGTGGGCAACACCGAGTGGCCCAAATGGGAGCAGATCATGTCTGCTGATCCCGTGGACCCTGAGGTCCTCGCCGACCAAGCCCGCAATGCACCTCTGACGCGTCCGCGCCCGGGACACGCCGATTTCACGGGCATGCAAAAGTACGGATTCGACGAAGCCCGCCCGGTCCTTGAGCGCGCCAGCGCACGCGAGACCGCCACGCGCGTGGCCCTTGGTACCGTCGCTGCACAATTCCTGAAGCAACTGGGCATCGAGTTGGTAAGCCACACCGTTTCCATTGCCAGCGTGACGGTTCCCGAAGGCCGGCCTTTGCCGTTACCGAACGACGTCATAGCCCTCGACGCGGACCCCTTGCGTTGTTTCGACCGCGAGACGTCCAATGCGATGGTGGCCGAGGTGGATGCCGCCCACAAGGAAGGCGAAACCCTGGGTGGCGTGGTGGAAGTCCTGGCATATGGGCTTCCCCCTGGACTCGGCAGCTACGTCCACTGGGATCGTCGCCTCGACTCACGTCTCGCGGCTGCACTCATGGGTATCCAGGCCATTAAGGGCGTAGAAGTGGGTGACGGCTTCCTTACAGCTGCACGCCGTGGATCTGCTGCCCACGATGAGATCCTCAAGGACGGGAATGGCAAGATCGTTCGCCAGACCAACCGGGCCGGTGGCATCGAAGGCGGCATGAGCATCGGTGAAGTTCTTCGTGTTCGGGCTGCCATGAAGCCGATTGCGACCGTTCCACGGGCGCTTCGTACCATTGATGTCAGCACCGGTGAGCCTGCCAAGGCACACCACCAGCGCTCGGATGTTTGCGCGGTTCCCGCAGCAGGCGTTGTGGCGGAGGCTATGGTGGCTTTGGTTCTCGCCGAGGCTGTCGCCGAAAAGTTCGGTGGCGACTCCGTCGCGGAGACCCAGCGGAACCTCCAGAGCTACCTTGAGAGCATCCCGGCCACCCTGGACTCGGTCGGCCGGTAGTGGTTCGCGCTATCCCGGATGGCCGACCCGTTGTTCTCGTGGGCCCCATGGCCGTTGGAAAATCGGCGATAGGCCAGCAACTGGCCCACCAACTCCGTGTCCCGTTCGTGGACACTGACGCAGTGGTGGTAGCTGCGCACGGCAGCATCGCGGACATTTTCGCCGGCAGGGGAGAGCACGCGTTCCGCGAGATTGAAGCGCGGGCAGTGGCGAAGGCCATCGAGTCTGCCAAGGTCGAGCCAGCCATCATTTCCCTGGGCGGCGGGGCTGTGCTTGACTCCGGTACCCAGCAGTTGCTGGGGGAGTGCACCGTTGTCTATCTGGAATGCGATGCGGATACCGTCGCAGACAGGATCGCTCGGAACACCGGGCGGCCGCTGCTGCAGGGTGACGCCATGACCCGCTGGGAAGCGTTGTTTGCCACCCGGCGTCCCGTCTATGAGCGTCTCGCGGACATTGTCATGGATGTCCGTTCCGGATCCGTGGCAGAAATCGGCCTCCACTTGGAGGAGCGGCTGCTCGAGCATGCAGCCTTGAAAGAGGAAGTTGAAAAGTGAGCAACGAAGCAACTGTCATCAAGGTGACCGGCCAGTCGGCTAACGAGAACTACGACGTCGTGGTGGGCCGCGGGCTGTTGGACACGCTGCCTGCCAAGCTTGGCGAACGCGTACGACGCGTTCTGGTGATCCACCCGCGGGCCCTGCGCCTGACCGGCGATACCGTCCGGGACGAGCTGGAGGCCGCAGGGTTCACAGCACTCACGGCCGAAATCCCCGATGCTGAAGAGGGCAAGCACATTCAGGTTGCGGCGTTCTGTTGGCAAGTGCTGGGCCAGAACGATTTCACGCGATCCGACGCCATCGTCGCAGTTGGCGGCGGCGCTGTAACGGACCTCGCAGGCTTCGTGGCGGCCACCTGGCTCCGTGGCGTCAAGGTCATCCACATGCCCACGAGCTTGCTCGGCATGGTGGATGCCTCAGTGGGGGGCAAAACAGGCATCAACACAGCCGAAGGAAAGAACCTTGTGGGTTCCTTCCACCCCCCGGCCGCTGTCCTGGCCGACTTGGACACGCTCCAGACCCTGCCGAAGAACGAGCTCATTTCCGGAATGGCTGAGGTCATCAAGTGCGGCTTCATCGCTGATCCGGCAATCCTCGACCTCGTGGAAAAAAACACCGACGCAGTAATGGATCCCGGATCCGATGTAGTTCGGGAGCTCATTGAACGCGCGATTTCCGTGAAGGCTGAAGTCGTTTCCCAGGACCTCAAGGAATCCGGCCTCCGTGAAATCCTGAACTACGGTCACACCCTGGGCCACGCCATCGAGCTCGTGGAACGCTACTCATGGCGCCACGGTGCCGCCGTTTCCGTGGGAATGATGTTTGCTGCCGAGTTGTCGCGAAGCGTCGGGCGTTTGTCCGATGCTGACGCCGACCGGCACCGCACCATCCTGGAGAGCCTTGGCCTGCCCATCACGTACCGCAGAGACCGCTGGCAGGGTCTTCTGGACGGAATGCGCCGGGACAAGAAGTCACGAGGCGATCTCCTCCGGTTCGTTGTCCTCGACGGCGTTGCCAAGCCGGGCATCCTGGAGGTCCCTGACACGTCACTCCTGTTTGCTGCCTACCAGGAGATCGCATCATGACCGTCACTCTTCGGGAAGGGGTCAGCGACTGGCCAACTGCCGGCTTCCCCGGAGTCCGGATGAACCCGGACACTTTGCTTCCTGTGGTTGTCAATGAGGAAGCCATGGAGTCAGCCCTCGCGGCGTCGGAAGACCCTGCGGATCGCATCATGGCCCTACTGCTGGACAACCAGCCCAACGAAGCGGCCGAGCTGTTGGCCGAGGCACGCTACAAGGATCCGGAGTCGTTCCGGTTGCGGATCTTCGAAGCGGAAGTGCACAGGGCAACCAACCGGCTGGACCGAGCCGTGCAGTTGTTCCGGCACCTGCTGCAGGATGTCCAGGGCACCTCCAAGGAAGCGATCGTGCACCAGTATCTGGGCAGGGCATACTTCGTCAGCGGGAATGCGCTGGCAGCATCCGAGGAGTTCGCAAAGGCGCTGGACCTACGCGTAGCCATGGCCGCCGATGCGGCGTTGATCTACTCTTCCGCTGTTGCCCTGCAGAGGGCCCGGAATGTACTTGAACTGGCTTCCTGAACGCCCTGGAATCGGAGCTCGCAAGCCATAGCCGTATTTGCCGGTAGAATGGTTCTTGGATTTTTGATAAATACGCGCTGGCGGGCCGTTTGGCATGCCTGCTTGGCATAGGCAAACTGGCAGCTTGAACCAGTGAGAGAAACCAGAGGATACGAGTGGCAACCACAAACGACATCAAGAACGGGACCGTACTGAAGCTCGAGGGCCAGCTCTGGAACATCATTGAGTTCCAGCACGTCAAGCCGGGCAAGGGCGGCGCCTTCGTTCGCACCAAGATGCGCAACGTCATGTCCGGCAAGGTGGTCGACAAGACCTTCAACGCCGGCCTGAAGATTGAAACCGCAACGGTTGACCGCCGTGACTACCAGTACCTGTACCAGGACGGCGAAGATTTCGTCTTCATGGACACCCAGGACTACGACCAGATCACCGTGTCCGGTGCCACCGTGGGCGACGCCACCAACTTCATGCTCGAGAACCAGATGGTCAACATTGCCATCCACGAGGGCACGCCGCTGTACATCGAATTGCCCCCGAGCGTTGTCCTCGAAATCACCTACACGGAACCGGGCCTTCAGGGCGACCGCTCCTCGGCAGGCACCAAGCCCGCAACGGTGGAGACTGGCTACGAAATCCAGGTACCACTGTTCGTTGAGCAGGGCACCAAGGTCAAAGTAGACACCCGCGATGGCAGCTACTTGGGCCGGGTCAACGACTAGTGAGCGCACGCGGTAAAGCCCGTAGCAGGGCCCTTGAAGTACTTTTCGAGGCGGAGCAGCGCTCCGTTTCGGCTTTCGACGCGATGACAGCGCGCCGGGAGAAGACCGATCTTGTCATCAACCCGTACACGGTGGAAATCGTGGAGGGTGTTGTTTCCATGCAGGCAACCATCGATGAATTCCTGGAGACCTACGCCCAGGGCTGGACGTTGGAGCGTATGCCGTCGGTAGACCGCATCATCCTTCGTATTGGCGCTTGGGAACTTCTCTACAATGACGAAGTTCCGGACGGCGTAGCTGTCAGCGAAGCTGTGGCACTTGCCAAGACGATGTCCACGGACGAGTCACCGGCTTTCATCAACGGGCTGCTTGGCCGCTTGCAGAAGCTCAAGCCGTCGCTGCTCGCTTAGGCATTCATGACAAAAAAAGGACCCGCATCCACAGGATGCGGGTCCTTTTTGTGTTACTTGCAGGTCCTTTGCACTACTGGAGCACCGCCGCCCTGAGGGACGGGATGCTGCGCAGGTGCTCCAATTCATCGTGTTGGTGAACGTGGACGTCGCGGCCACTGAGGATCCTCTGCCGGGTAAACGCCAATGCTGTGGCCCCTTTGATAAACGATTTCATTTGGTTGCCGCGACCGCGCGAGGACGCCCAACGAACAGCCTGCCGCCTGCCTCGTGACGTGGCCAGCATCTCCACTTCAGCTGGGGTGAACCAGCCTGCCCGGGCATACTCGAGAAGCCGCTGGCGGGTGAGTTTTCCTTCGGCGTAGCGTAGAAGGATGATGCCCGCAGCAGCGATCAGGAAGATCGGCACCTGGACCACGAAGTACTCCACCAGGAAGTTCTGCCCCATGCTGTTCCAGCGGTTGTGCAGGAACATTGCAGGCAGCAAACCGACGAAGAACGCCAGGACGGCATAGCCCGAGTGCCACTTCCGGGCTGCGAAGCCCATGATCAGTCCGGTTGTCCCCGTGAACACCGCGTGGGCGAACGGCGACATAACGCCTCTTAGGATGAAAATTCGGACCAAGTCAGTGCCGGGATCGGTGGAGGAGGCTATTTCACGTCCAAAGTAGAGGATGTTCTCCGTGAAGGCGAAGCCCGCGGCGATGGTGAAGGCGAAGACCACCCCGTCTACCGGTCCGTCAAAGTACTTGCGTGCTGCCAGGATCAGGACCAACAAACCCAGAGACTTGGTGAACTCTTCAACGATGGGGGCCTGGACCGTTGCCATGAAGTAGGTGAAAGCTTCTTCGCTGGACGTGGGTGCTGCAAGCGCGAAGATCGGCTGGATGAGCAGCGTCCCGGCAATGGACACCGCGGCACCCCACGTGAACGCGAACCATAAGAGCCTCCTAGGCTCGGGCTCCCAACGATCGATCAGGCGTACGGTCAACAGCACTACGGACAGCGGAATAAGGGACGCGATGAAGCCGATCACGAAACCGGCAATGCCCGTATTTCCCAGAAGGAACGGCACCACCAGCAACAGGCTGCCGAGGACCAGTACGGTTCCCACAACGAGTAGTGGCAGCATGCCCCAGGACTTGCGACCTTGCGGCGCGGGTGGCATCGCCCAGGTTTGCCGGGGGAGGGATGTTGGATTACCAGGGGCCGGTTGATAGTTCCCCGGCTGCACGCGGCCTATCCAGGTGGGGTTGGCACCAGGTTCCAGATATGGCCGCGGATAGGGTTGGCCGTGGTGGTTCATGGTCATGGGAAAGAGCCTATTCCACAGCACGGAGTGTGAGCTTAAACTCACGCTTCTCTACCGTCCTCGGTGAGGTGCGGGAGAGGCGCTGTGGTAGTTTTGAAAAGCAAATATTCCTTTTTTAATTCCGTCCCGTGAGGCGGGGAAAGGGGAGACGAGCGATGACTGAAGTCACTTCAGCGCACGTGCCGTCGCGGGTTGTTCTCAATCAGGCAGACATTGATCGTGCGCTCACTCGTATCGCCCACGAGATCCTCGAAGCCAATAAAGGCTCCCAGGACCTGGTTCTTTTGGGCATTCCCAGCCGCGGCTATCCTTTGGCCGTACGGCTTGCCAACAAAATTGCAGCGGCCGACCCCACGGTGAACGCCGAGACGATGGTCGGCCAGCTGGATGTCACCATGTTCCGTGACGACCTCTCCCACCAGCCCACGCGGCCCCCACGTCACACACGGCTTCCGCTGTCCGGGATCGATAACAAGGTTGTTGTCCTGATCGATGACGTTCTTTATTCGGGCCGGACCATTCGCGCCGCATTGGACGCTTTGGTTGACCTTGGCCGCCCGCGGATCGTCCGGTTGGCTGTGCTGGTGGACCGGGGACACCGCGAGCTTCCCATCCGTGCAGACCACGTGGGCAAGAACCTGCCCACTTCCTCCTCCGAAAAAGTCCGGGTTCACCTCGAGGAGATCGACTCCGTGGACGGCGTTCCCGTCAACGAGGTAGTAATTGAGGCCGGCAAGTGAAGCACCTCCTTTCCACCGAAAACCTCAGTCTCTTCGACGCCATTCGTGTTCTGGACACAGCTGAGGAAATGTCCGCAGTCGGCGAGCGTGAAGTAAAGAAACTACCGGCACTGCGCGGCCGTACCGTGGTTAACCTATTCTTCGAAGACTCCACCCGTACCCGTATTTCCTTTGAAGCCGCAGCCAAACGCCTGTCAGCCGATGTCATCAACTTCGCCGCCAAGGGGTCCTCGGTTTCCAAAGGGGAATCCCTCAAGGACACGGCGCAGACACTCGCAGCCATGGGCGCGGACGCCGTCGTCATCCGCCACTGGGCTTCCGGCGCGCCGCATCGGCTCGCTGCCACTGACTGGATTGACGCCGCTGTCATCAACGCCGGCGACGGCACCCACGAGCACCCGACCCAGGCACTCCTGGATGCCTTCACCATGCGTCGGCATTGGTCCCAGGTCAACGGCATCGAATCCACCGGAGCAGACCTCAAGGGCATGCGGGTAGCAATTGCGGGGGATGTCCTGCACTCCCGTGTCGCCCGTTCCAACGTTTGGCTGCTGAAGACTCTTGGCGCTGAGGTCACCCTGGTGGCGCCGCCTACATTGCTGCCCATCGGCGTCGAGCACTGGCCTTGCAAGGTCAGCTACAACCTGGACGAGACGCTGGAGGCCGGCATCGACGCCATGATGATGCTGCGTGTCCAGGGCGAGCGGATGAATGCGTCGTTCTTCCCGTCGACCCGCGAGTACTCGCGCCGCTGGGGTTTCGACGACGCCAGGCTCCGAACACTGGACGATCTCGGCATGAAGGACACCATCATCATGCATCCCGGCCCCATGAACCGGGGTTTGGAGATATCTTCTGCCGCCGCAGATTCGCCGCGTTCCACCGTGCTCGCGCAGGTGCGGAACGGGGTCTCGGTCAGAATGGCCGCCCTTTACCTGCTGCTCTCCGGGGACTCCCGTGAAGCTGCCCCGAACGTAAGCCAGTCCAGCAAGGAGACCAACTGATGGCCGAGAACACCTACCTGATTCGTGGGGCCGCCATCCTCGGCGGCGGAGCTGAAGACCTCTTGATCCGTGACGGCGTTATCGAAGCACGCGGCAAGGACCTGTCAGCTGATGACGCAACAGTCATCGACGCCCAGGGCCTCGTCGCCCTGCCTGGCATGGTGGACGTTCACACCCACTTGCGCGAACCCGGCCGCGAAGACGCCGAAACAGTGGAAACCGGTACCCGGGCCGCTGCGCTTGGAGGCTTCACTGCAGTCCACGCCATGGCCAACAGCAACCCGGTGGCAGACACTGCGGGCGTCGTGGAGCAGGTTCACAGCCTGGGCCGTGCCTCCGGTTGGGTTGATGTGCGCCCTGTAGGTGCAGTGACCGTGGGCTTGGCGGGGGAGCAGCTCGCCGAGCTGGGGGCCATGGCGGATTCCCGTGCCCAGGTCCGGATGTTCTCCGACGACGGCATCTGCGTCCACGATCCCGTCCTCATGCGCCGGGCGTTGGAATACGTCAAAGCGTTCGACGGCGTGGTGGCCCAGCATGCTCAGGAACCGCGCCTTACCGCTGGTGCGCAGATGAACGAAGGTGCTGTTTCCGCGGTGCTGGGACTCACCGGCTGGCCGGCTGTCGCCGAGGAAAGCATCATTGCCCGCGACGTCCTGCTTGCCCAGCATGTTGGTTCCCGTCTCCACGTATGCCACGTCTCCACGGCGGGTTCCGTGGAGATCGTGCGCTGGGCGAAGGCGCGTGGAATCAACGTCACTGCCGAGGTCACCCCTCACCACCTGCTCCTCACTGATGAGCTGGTCCGTAGCTACGACCCCGTCTACAAGGTCAACCCGCCGCTGCGGACCGACGCCGACGTTCAAGCGCTCCGTGAGGGCTTGGCAGACGGCACCATCGACGTCGTGGGAACCGATCATGCCCCGCACCCCAGCGAGCACAAGGAATGTGAATGGGCGCAGGCAGCCATGGGCATGACCGGCCTTGAAACCGCCCTGTCCGTGGTCCAGGAGACCATGATCGAAACCGGCCTCATGACCTGGGCCGACTTCGCCAGGGTTACCTCGTTCACGCCGGCAGTCATTGGCCGTGTTGCCGATCAAGGCCGTCCGCTTGAGGTTGGCGAGCCCGCCAACGTCATCCTGGTGGACCCGGCTGCGCGTTGGACCGTTGACCCCCATAAAATGGCAACCATGGGCCGCAATTCACCGTTCAAGGGCAAAGAGCTGCCCGGCTCCGTGGTGGCTACTTTCTTCAAAGGCCATCCAACCGTTCTCGGCGGACAGCTCAACACGCCGTACAGGTACCCGGCAGTCAGCAGCAACTAATGGACAACCAAACACTGACCGTGCTCATCACGGTGCCGTTGATCGTCGTCGTCCTGGCGATGATCTGGCTGGGGTGGCGGAACCGGCTAAGGCGACAAGCCGACGTCGAACGCCTTCCCGAGGTGCCGGAGCAGCTGACACCGGCATCGGTGGTCGCAGACGGCCAATACGTGGCCACCACCACGGCGGGCGACTGGCTGGATCGGATCGCAGTGCAGGGCCTGGGTATCCGGACCAACGCGGAACTGAGTGTTCACGCTGAAGGCGTGCTGTTCGACCGATCCGGTGCCGCCCCTGTTTTCATCCCGCGAGCCGCCCTGGTGGACAGCCGCGAAGCCAACGGCATGGCCGGGAAATTCGTCGAAAAGGACGGACTCCTGGTCGTCAACTGGAAGCTTGGTGCCCGGGAACTCGACACCGGATTCCGTTCCAGGCACGCAACCGACAAGCAGCTCCTCCTCGAAGCCCTCCAAGAATTGATCTCCGCAGCCCCTCAGGCAGATGCCGATAGTGGAAAGTAATAAAGTGACGGATAGTAAAGCAGCCACCACCCCCACCCCCTCAGCAGCAATACTCGTGCTCGAAGACGGCCGCATGTTCCGCGGCCGCAGCTACGGAGCCCAGGGAACCGCTCTCGGTGAGGCCGTCTTCGCCACCGGCATGACCGGCTACCAGGAGACCATCACCGACCCCTCGTACGCCCGCCAGCTGGTGGTCCAGACTGCGCCGCACATCGGCAACACCGGCGTCAACAGCGAAGACGCTGAGTCCCGCCGCATCTGGGTGGCAGGGTACATTGTGCGCGACGCCGCCCGGCGCCCCTCAAACTGGCGCTCCGAACGAAGCCTCGATGATGAACTGGTGGAGCAGGGAATCGTTGGCATCCAGGGCGTAGACACCAGGGCCATCACCCGCCACCTCCGTGAGCACAAGACCATGCGGGCAGGTATTTTCTCCGGCGAGGCCGCGCAGGCCACCGACAAGGAACTCCTGGATGCTGTCCTGGCCAGTGCGCCCATGGAAGGCGCAGCGCTTGCTGAGGAAGTCTCCATTGACGAGGCCTATGTCGTGGAGCCCAAGGACCACGGCTGGGAAGGCGAGCCGCGCTTCTCCATCGCAGCCGTTGACCTTGGTATCAAGGCAATGACTCCGGTGCGCTTCGCTGAGCGCGGCGTGCGCGTGCACGTCCTGCCGGCCACTTCCACCCTGGAGGACGTCAACGCGGTCAAGCCGGACGGCTTCTTCATGTCCAACGGACCCGGCGACCCCGCTACGGCCGACCACCAGGTTTCCCTGCTGCGCTCGGTGCTGGACGAGAAACTCCCGTACTTCGGCATCTGCTTCGGTAACCAGATCCTGGGCCGTGCCCTGGGCTTCGGCACCTACAAGCTCCGTTACGGCCACCGGGGCATCAACCAGCCGGTGATGGACCGCCGGACCGGCAAGGTGGAAATCACCTCGCAGAACCACGGCTTCGCTGTTGACGCGCCGCTGAACGGTTCCACCGTGGCACCCGAAGAGCGCTTTGGCCGCGTGGAAGTCAGCCACGTTTCGTTGAACGACGACGTCGTTGAAGGACTCGCCTGCCTCGACATCCCGGCGTTCTCGGTCCAGTACCACCCCGAAGCGGCGGCCGGACCGCACGATGCTGCCTACCTCTTCGACCGCTTCATCGACCTCATGGCCGATACCAAGTCCAAGGCCACAGGCGCCAACTCCACCGACTCCAAGACTGAGGACAAGAAGTAATGCCCAAGCGTACAGATCTCAAGAGCGTCCTTGTCATCGGTTCCGGCCCCATCGTCATTGGCCAGGCGGCCGAATTCGACTACTCCGGTACCCAGGCACTTCGCGTCCTCAAGGAGGAGGGCCTGCGGGTCATCCTCGTAAACTCCAACCCGGCCACCATCATGACGGACCCCGAGTTCGCCGATGCCACCTACGTTGAGCCCATCACCCCTGAGGTGGTGGAGAAGATCATCGCCAAGGAGCGTCCGGACGCCATCCTGCCCACCCTGGGTGGCCAGACGGCTCTGAACACTGCCATCGCATTGGACAAGAACGGTGTGCTGGAGAAGTACAACGTGGAACTCATTGGCGCGAACATTGCTGCCATTGAGCTCGGGGAAGACCGTGAGAAGTTCAAGGGTGTTGTGGAGCGTTGTGGCGCGGAGTCCGCACGCAGCCACATCATCCACACCATGGAAGAGGCCTTCGCTGCTGCTGAGGATCTGGGCTACCCCATGGTGGTCCGGCCGTCCTTCACCATGGGTGGCCTGGGCTCAGGCTTGGCTTACAACGAGGACGACCTCCGCCGCATCGTCGGCCAGGGCCTCCAGTACAGCCCCACCACCGAGGTCCTGCTCGAAGAGAGCATTCTCGGCTGGAAAGAGTACGAGCTTGAAATGATGCGCGACAAGAACGATAACGTCGTTGTTGTCTGCTCCATCGAAAACTTCGACCCCGTGGGCGTCCACACCGGTGACTCCATCACGGTTGCACCGGCACTGACCCTCACAGACCGCGAGTACCAGAAGCTCCGCGACGTCTCCATCGCCGTCATCCGCGAAGTGGGCGTGGACACCGGTGGCTGCAACATCCAGTTCGCCATCGACCCCGCCACGGGCCGCGTTGTGGTCATTGAAATGAACCCGCGCGTCTCCCGTTCCTCCGCGTTGGCGTCCAAGGCAACGGGCTTCGCCATTGCCAAGATCGCAACCAAGCTCTCCCTCGGTTACACACTGGACGAGATCCCCAACGACATCACCCAGAAGACTCCGGCGTCCTTTGAGCCCACCTTGGACTACGTAGTGGTCAAGGTTCCGCGTTTCGCCTTCGAGAAGTTCCCGGCGGCTGACAACACGCTGACCACCACCATGAAGTCCGTGGGTGAAGCCATGGCCATGGGCCGCAACTTCACCGAAGCCCTGCAGAAGGCCCTTCGCTCATTGGAGCAGAAGGGCTCGCAGCTGGACTTCAGCTCCGTGCCGGAGTACGAGGTTGCCGAGCTCATCGAGAAGGCCAAGCGCCCCACCACGGACCGCCTGCACCAGGTGCAGCGTGCGCTCCTGGGTGGCGCCACGGTGGAAGACCTTTTCGAGGCCACCAAGATCGACCCCTGGTTCTTGGACCAGCTGCAGCTTCTCAACGAGACCGCGCAGGAGATCCGCAAGGCCGGGGTGCTCACCGAGGAAATGCTGCGCAACGCCAAGCGCCACGGCTTCTCCGACGAGCAGATCGGTGCCTTGACGCACAACAACGAGGCAGTGGTGCGAGGCGTTCGCCAGGCCTTGGGCATTCGTCCGGTCTACAAGACAGTGGACACCTGTGCCGCTGAGTTTGCCGCCTACACCCCGTACCACTATTCGTCCTATGACGAGGAAGATGAGGTAGGCCTGCACGCCAAGCCCTCCGTCATCATCCTGGGTTCAGGGCCCAACCGCATTGGCCAGGGCATCGAGTTCGACTACTCCTGCGTGCACGCCTCCATGGCGCTCCGCAAGGCCGGCTACGAAACCGTCATGGTCAACTGCAACCCCGAGACCGTCTCCACGGACTACGACGTTTCCACGCGCCTTTACTTTGAGCCGCTGACCCTTGAGGACGTCCTCGAGGTCATTGCCGCTGAAGAGCGCACCGGTGGCGTGATGGGTGTCTTCGTGCAGCTCGGTGGCCAGACCCCGCTGAAGCTCGCACAGCAGCTCGCCGACGCCGGTGTTCCGATCCTGGGTACCTCGCCGGAAGCGATCGACCTCGCCGAGCACCGTGGCGCCTTCGCCCGGGTCCTGGACGAAGCCGGCCTGACTTCCCCGAAGAACGGCACCGCTGTCTCCTTCGAGGACGCCAAGAAGATCGCTGACGAAATCGGCTACCCGGTGCTGGTCCGCCCGTCTTACGTCCTGGGCGGCCGTGGCATGGAGATCGTCTACGACGAAGCAAACCTCTCCCGCTACATCGCCAACGCCACCGAAATCACCCCGGACCACCCGGTGCTGATTGACCGCTTCCTCGAAGACGCGGTCGAAATCGACGTCGACGCACTCTTCGACGGCACTGACATGTACCTCGGCGGCATCATGGAACACATCGAGGAAGCCGGTATCCACTCGGGTGACTCCGCTTGCGTGCTTCCTCCGATTACCTTGGGCAACAACGTGATCGAGCGCGTGCGCACGGCAACCCGGGCCATTGCCGAAGGCGTGGGTGTCCGCGGCCTCATCAACATCCAGTTCGCACTGGCTTCCGACGTCTTGTACGTCCTTGAAGCTAACCCGCGCGCTTCCCGCACAGTGCCGTTCGTCTCCAAGGCAACGGGCGTGCAGATGGCCAAGGCAGCTGCCCTCATCGGTACGGGCGTGACCATCAACCAGCTCCGCGGCGCCTACAAGATGCTGCCGGAAACGGGCGACGGTTCCACCCTCCCGCTGGACGCCCCGGTTGCCGTCAAGGAAGCGGTCCTTCCGTTCAGCCGCTTCCGTACTCCTGAGGGCAAGGTTGTAGATTCCTTGCTCGGTCCGGAAATGCGCTCCACCGGTGAAGTCATGGGCATCGACAAGCACTTCGACACGGCCTTCGCCAAGAGCCAGGCCGCTGCGAACAACGCGTTGCCCACCGAAGGCAAGATCTTCGTCTCGGTAGCCAACCGTGACAAGCGTTCGGTGATCATGGGCGTCAAGCGCCTCTCGGACCTGGGCTTCGAGATCGTCTCCACCGGTGGTACGGCTGACGTCCTGCGGCGCAACGGCATCCAGGCGACTCCGGTCCGCAAGGTTGCCGAAGGCAGCAGCGCCGAAGGCGAAGGCACCATTGCGGATCTGGTCATTGCCGGCGAGATCGACATGGTCTTCAACACGCCCTCCGGCGGCGAAGCCCGCAGCGACGGATACGAACTCCGTGCCGCGGCAACGTCCATCGGCATTCCGTGCATCACCACCGTTGCCGAGTTCAACGCGGCAGTGCAGGCGATTGAGGCCCTTCGCACCTACGAATGGTCCGTGACCAGCCTGCAGGAGCACGCAGCCAACCTGGCAGCCGCAATGGAAGCAGCCAATGCCTGAGTCTGCTTCACCTCAGCAAGAGCAGCAGCCGGCCCGGGAGTCCTTTGGCTCCCGGCTGGCTGCGGCCATGGCCTCACGCGGTCCGCTGTGCGTTGGAATCGATCCGCACCCGCAGCTTTTGGCTGAATGGGGATTGAACGACGACGCCGCGGGACTGGAGCGCTTTTCGCTGACAGTGGTGGAGGCCGTGGCTTCCCTCGCTGCCGCCGTCAAGCCGCAAGTGGCACTCTATGAGCGTCACGGCTCCGCCGGCATGGCAGTCCTGGAGCGCACCCTGGCAGCCTCTACGGAGGCAGGTGTGCTTAGTATCGCTGATGCCAAGCGCGGGGACATCGGCTCCACCATGGCGGCGTATGCGGATGCCTGGCTGCGGGATGGTTCGTCCTTGGCTGCTGACTCCGTGACCCTGAGCCCGTATCTTGGCTTTGAGTCGCTGCGCCCCGCTTTGGATCTTGCTGCGCAACACGGCAGGGGAGTGTTTGTGCTTGCACTGACATCAAACCCTGAAGGAAAGTCTGTCCAGCATGTCGGCGGAGGCGACTCCGTGGCGCGCAGGATCGCGGCGGCGGCTGCAGCCGAGAACCAGCGGTACGAGGGCTCCCTTGGGTCTGTGGGCTTGGTTGTTGGGGCAACCATTGGTTCTGCCCTGGATGACTTGGATATCGATCTCGGGCCGGTCCGCGGGGCGATTCTGGCACCTGGGCTTGGTGCGCAGGGAGCCACTCCTGCTGATCTTCGAGCGACGTTCGGAAGTGCCTACCCCACCGTTCTGGCCACCTCCAGCCGGGGGATCCTGGCTGCTGGTCCGTCCCTGGCCGGCCTCCGGGCCGCAACGGAAGAGACTCTCGCAGGGCTTCGCTCCGAGTAACTTGGCTACCCTCATTGCGCAACGCGGCCCCTGCCGGTAGGTTCAGGATCAGTCCGCGTGATCTGGATCACAATCGCGATCTGACAGGGGTTTGGCAGTGGGCCTTAAAGAGCTGACACCGCAGGAGCGTTCCGACGCGCTTGAAAAGGCTGCCAAGGCGCGGGCCGTGCGTGCCGCTGCCAAGGAAAAGCTTAAGCGCGGCGAAGTGAGCGTGGCGGAGCTGATTTCTTCCGGCTCAACGGATGAAGCGATTGCGCGCATGCGGGTAGTGGAGTTGCTGGAGGCCCTGCCGGGCATCGGGCCCGTCAGGGCTGCCGGGATCATGGCGGAGATTGGTATTGCGGGATCCCGGCGCATCAGGGGCCTGGGAATTCATCAGGCCCGGGCGCTGGTAGATTTTATGGATACCCAGCAAAGCGTTTGACGCATCTCCCCGAAGGAATCCGTGAGCAAGAAACCCGGACTGACTGTCCTTGCAGGCCCCACTGCCGTTGGCAAGGGAACCGTATCCACCTACATCAGGGACAACTATCCGGAGGTTTGGCTCTCGGTCTCGGCAACCACCCGGGCTGCACGTCCGGGCGAAAAGGATGGCGTTCACTACTTCTTCAAATCCGCCGAGGAGTTCGACTCCCTGGTAGCTGAGGGTGAACTGCTGGAGTGGGCTGTTGTGCATGGCCAGAACCGCTATGGGACGCTCCGCAGTACCGTGGACGCGGCCATCGCCGACGGGAAGTCGGTGTTGCTGGAGATCGACCTCCAAGGCGCTCGGCAGGTCAAAGCTGCCGTTCCGGACGCGAATTTTGTGTTCCTGGCACCGCCCAGCTGGGACGAAATGGTCCGTCGCCTGGTGGGCCGTGGCACGGAAACTCCCGAGGAACAGCAGCGCAGGCTGGAAACCGCTAAACTGGAACTTGCTGCTGAACCGGAGTTTGACCACACCGTCATCAATGACGACGTTCGCCGGGCAGCGGACGAGCTTGTTTCACTCATGGGGCTTACCCCGCACCAGCGCTAAGCGCTTGCATTTGTTGGCCCGCTAAAATTTGGAGAATTCGTGTCCACGAACCTTGAAGGCATCATCAACCCGCCGATCGATTCGCTGCTTGAGGCTGCTGATTCCAAGTACGGCCTGGTCATCTTCGGCGCCAAGCGCGCCCGCCAGATCAATGCCTACTATGCACAGCTGCACGAGGGCCTGTTCGAGTACGTCGGCCCGCTGGTCGACACCAAGCTGAACGAGAAGTCGTTGTCCATCGCACTCCGCGAGATCAACGAAGGCCTTCTGGTTTCCACGCCGATCGAGCCCGCCGAATAACAAAGACTGCCTGTTGACGGAGGTCACGTGCGCATAGTCCTCGGAGTCGGGGGAGGGATCGCAGCCTACAAGGTTGCATCGCTCCTCCGGCTTTTTACTGAAGCCGGTCACAAGGTGACGGTCATCCCCACGGAAGCCGCAACCCGATTCGTCGGAGTGGCCACGTGGGAAGCCCTCTCCGGCAACCCCGTGAGCAACAGCGTCTTTGACGACGTTGAGAAGGTCAACCATGTCCGTTTGGGGCATAAGGCTGACCTGATCGTGGTTGCTCCTGCCACGGCGGACCTCCTGGCCAAAGCGGCAACCGGACAAGCCGGCGACCTCCTCACCAACACGCTCCTCATGGCCCATGGGCCGGTTCTGTTCGCTCCCGCGATGCACACCGAGATGTGGCAGCATGCCGCCACCCAAGCCAATGTTGAGACGTTGCGCAGCCGTGGCGTCACGGTGCTCGAGCCTGCCTCGGGTCGCCTGACGGGTACTGACTCCGGTCCAGGCCGTTTGCCCGAGCCCGAAGCGATCTTTGCTGCTGCCATGGCGCTGGCCGAGGCCTCGGTGGATGGTGCAGCGAAGGCCGAACCTGCCACGCACGCATCCTTGGCAGGCCGTACCGTCACCATTTCCGCAGGCGGGACCAGGGAAGCGCTGGATCCTGTCCGCTTCCTGGGTAACCGGTCCTCGGGAAAGCAGGGGGTCGCCCTGGCTGCTGCAGCCCTGGCTGCCGGGGCAACTGTGAGATTCCTCGCAGCACACATGGACGTCGAGCCGCCTGCGGGCGTCGAGCTTGTCCGCGTCGAATCAGCTTTGGAACTGCGCGACGCTGCGCTGAAAGCGACGGCGGACTCCGACGTCGTCATTATGGCCGCTGCCGTGGCTGATTTCCGTCCGGCAGAGGTGTCGGACACCAAGATCAAGAAGGTCGACGGCGAGGATGCGCCTGTTGTGCGGTTGATCCGCAACCCGGACATCCTGCATGAGCTCGTGGAGCGCCGCAACGCCGAGGGCGGCCAGCAGCTGATTGTTGGCTTCGCGGCCGAAACGGGCGACGCCCAAGGCGATGTCCTGGAACATGCAGCGGCCAAGCTCAAGCGCAAGGGCTGTGACCTGCTGGTGGTTAATCAGGTGGGCAGCGGCCGGGTGTTCGGCCAGGATGACAATTCCGTGGTTATCCTCTCCGGTCATGGAGCCGAACCTCAGTCGGCCGCCGGCTCCAAAGCCGACGTCGCCGCCGCCGTGATTGATCGCGTGGGCGCCGAGCTTACGCGGGTCTTCCCGGCTTTGTAACTGAGCCCACACCCGAATTCTTAGCAAAGGGACACGCGGCAGATGCTGCCGTCCCGCAACCCAGTAAGGTGGACGAGTGACTTTACCGCTGCACCATGAACACCATGGCACCCCGTCCAAGCTCCGGCTCTTCACTTCCGAGTCGGTCACTGAAGGGCACCCGGACAAGATCTGTGACCAAATCAGCGATGCCATCCTGGATGCGCTGCTAGCCGCTGATCCTGAATCCCGCGTGGCCGTTGAAACCATGGCCACCACCGGCCTGGTGCACGTGGCGGGTGAGGTCACGACTGACGCTTATGTGGAAATTCCGCAGATTGTCCGCGAGACCATCCTTGGCATCGGATACGACTCCTCCGCCAACGGCTTTGACGGTGCCCGCTGTGGCGTGTCGGTTTCAATAGGCCAGCAGTCCAACGACATCGCCGGTGGCGTGTTCAACTCACTCGAGGCCCGTGAAGGCCGCCAGGAGGACGACTACGACCTCCAGGGTGCAGGCGATCAGGGCATTATGTTCGGTTATGCCAGCGATGAGACGGCGTCCTATATGCCCACTCCCATCTGGTTGGCCCACCGTTTGTCTGAACGCCTCACCGAAGTCCGCAAGAATGGCGAGCTGGCCTACCTCCGCCCGGACGGCAAGACCCAGGTCACGGTAGGGTACGACGGCGACCGGCCGGTTTCCGTGGAAACCGTGGTCATCTCCAGCCAGCACGCAGAAGAAGCAAGCCTCGAACAGCTTCGTGCGGACCTCGCCAGCTACGTGATCGACCCCGTGATGTCGGCGTCCAACTTGGACATTGCCCGCACGGCGAACATCCTCAATCCTGCCGGCGCCTTCGTTATCGGCGGCCCGGTAGGCGACGCTGGCCTCACCGGCCGCAAGATCATCGTGGACACCTACGGTGGATTCTCCCGCCACGGCGGTGGCGCCTTCTCCGGCAAGGATCCGTCCAAGGTGGACCGCTCGGCCGCCTATGCCATGCGCTGGGTTGCCAAGAACGTGGTGGCCGCGGGACTGGCCAAGCGCGCTGAGATTCAGATTGCCTACGCCATCGGCCAGGCGCGCCCTGTTGGAACATACGTTGAGACTTTCGGCACCGAAACTGTTGACCCGGCGCGCATCAGCGAGGCCATCGACGAACTGTTCGACCTCCGTCCCCGCGCCATCATTGATGCCCTTGACCTCAAGCGGCCCATTTACACCAAGACGGCGGCGCACGGTCACTTCGGTCGCGACGAACCCGATTTCACGTGGGAACGCCTGGACCGGGTGGCCGACCTGAAGGAATACTTCAACGCCTGATCTGTTTTGTCTTTGGCCACTGTTTTTGTCGGTGGCCCGTGATTGGCTGGTGCCAGAGAGATGCCCGCAGCGGGTCGATCCCGCTGTGGGCATCCTGCGTTGAGGGTGTGTAGAAGCGTTCCCTTGGAATGAGCTTGTGCAATGACTGGGAGGTGACGAGCATGACAGGACACGAGGCCCAACCGTCCTTGCTTCAACCTTCGCTGCTTCAAGGATTTCCGGATAGGGTACCGGTCAACGGACCGCCCCTGGCGTCGGAGAATCCGGTGGCACGTGTGGTGCTGGAGTCATCCGTGCCGCACCTCGACAGGCCCTTTGACTACAGTGTTCCCGCCGAGCTCGCCGAAACTGCGGTCCCCGGTGTCCGCGTGAAGGTGAAGTTCAACGGCCAGGAACTGAATGGGTACATTGCTCAGCGCCGCGCGGATTCCGACGCGGCCCACCCGCTGATTCCGCTCCATAAACTCGTTTCCCCCGTAGCGGTCCTGACTCCTGTCACTATGGAGCTTGCCGGGACTGTCGCTGCCCGTTACGCCGGGACGTTGAGCGATGTCCTCAGAACGGCTATCCCCCCACGGGTAGCGAAGGTGGAGAAGGAACTGTTGGCTGGCGATTTTGATGCCGACATAGTGGACCTGAAGCCGGCCACGGATGCCCATGCCTGGGGGGCCTATACGAACGGGGCGGCTTACCTGCAGCACCTGGCCAGCGGGGGTTCGCCCAAAGCCGTCCTCACTGCTCTTCAGGGTTTCGGACCTGATGGTTGGCCGGCCCTCGTGGCGTCTGCTGTGGCTACTGTGCGGGCTTCCGGGCGCGGCGCAGTGGTGGTGGTACCGGATTATCGGGATCTTGAGCAGTTGGAGACCGCGCTGGCCAAGGTCCTGCCGACGTCCGACGTTGCGCGTCTAACGGCAGATGACGGACAAACCCCCCGTTACAGGAATTTCCTGCGGCTTCTGAGCGGTGCCGCAGGAGTTGCTATCGGCACCCGCTCGGCGGCATATGCTCCTGTGCGCGACCTTGGGCTGGTGGTGTGCTGGGACGACGGCGACGACCTTCACATCGAGCAGAGGGCTCCCTATGCACACAGCAGGGAGGTCCTTCTGCTTCGGGCCGAGCAGGAGAATGCCGCCTGCCTTATGGCGTCCCATAGCCGCAGCACCGAACTTCAACGCCTCGTTGAGATGCAGTGGGCGGTGCCCATTGAAGCGCCGCGCACCATTGTCCGCGCCACAGTGCCCAGAGTTCTGAACACGGCTGACAGTTTCGAGCAAGAACGTGATCCGCTGGCCCGCATTGCCCGTTTGCCCGGTGCGGCGTGGCGGGCGGCCAAGGAGGGCCTGGAACGCGGGCCTGTCCTGGTTCAGGTGGCCAGGGCCGGGTACGCCCCGTCCTTGGTGTGCGAGACGTGCCGGGAACTGGCACGCTGCAACGCCTGCCAGGGCCCCCTGGCCGTGTCCAGCAGTTCCGCCATGCCGGCATGCCGGTGGTGCTCCACCCCGGCTCCTCAATGGCGTTGCACCCACTGCAGTGGGACAAAGCTGCGCCGTGGAGCGGCTGGAGTCATGCGGACTGCAGAGGAGCTGGGGCGGGCCTTCCCCGGCAAGGCCGTGGTGACGTCCTCCGGCGAACACATCAAGGCAACAGTCCCGGATGCTCCCGCGCTGGTTGTCGCTACGGTGGGTGCCGAACCGGTTGCGGCAAACGGTTATGCGGCTGCCCTGCTGCTGGACGGCAACTCGCTGCTCCGGCGGGAGAACCTGCGTGCAGGGGAGGACACTGTTCGCCGGTGGTTCAATGCCGCCTCCCTCGTGAAGCCGGCAGGCCAAGGTGGCCTCGTGGTGATTACCGCGGACGATACCGCTGCGACCGGGGCACTATTGAGGTGGGACGCTTCCGGCTACGCATCACGCGAACTGGCCCTTCGGAAGGAACTCCAGCTGCCCCCAGCGGTCAGGGTGGCTTCCGTGACCGGCGCAAGGGCCGACGTCGTGCATTTCAGTGACGCGCTGGAAGCGAACGCCGAGCTGGCATCGGCTGCGAAACTTCGCAAAGCCGGACCTGCGCCCGTGCAGCTGTTCGGCGGTGCCCAGTCGTCAGCTGCTGAGACCGATGCAGAGGTAAGGACGCTCTACTTCATTCCCTACGCTGAGGCCGCGGAGACCACGCGTGCCATGCGGGCCGTGAAGGTGGCAAGCGCCGCCAAACGAACGTCGGGCCCGGTGCAGCTGCGCCTGGATGGGGTTGACGTCCTCTAAGCCTGGTTTGACGTCCTCTAATCCTGCCTGGAGCCCGCGGCTACGCCTTTGGTTGGCGCCGGGCCACGACTTCTTCCGCCGCAGCCAAGAGCTGCCGTGCAGACTCGTCCCAGTTGAATTCTGCAGCGCGTTCTACTGATTTGCGGGAGCGTTGCTGCCAGAGTGCGTCGTCGGCAAGGGCTGTGACAGCGCCCGCGAATTCTGTGGGCGATTCGGGGTGTACGTAACTGACGGCGTCGCCGCCCACCTCACGGAAAATCGGAATATCGCTTGCGATAACAGGGGTACCCAAGGCCATGGCCTCCACCAGCGGCAAGCCGTATCCCTCGGCGCGTGACAGGCTGATGAGCGCCGTTGCTTTCATGAGGAGGGCGTCGTACTCGGCGTCAGTGACACCGTTGTGGAACAGGACTTTGGCTCCGTCGGGGACCAACGCCTCCAACTCAGCTTTGCGCTCAGGGCTAATCCGGCTGAGCAAATGCAACGTGTAATCGTGTAGTCCGGACATGCCCCGGATCATGGTTTCCACGTTCTTGTAGGGCATGAACGAACCCATGTAGAGGAGGGACTTGTCTGCACCGGCTTCAGGATCGCGGGGCGTTTGGCCGGGTTGGGGTGCGTTGCCCACAATGCGCACTGGACGCTTGGTGAGTTTGTACTTGGCCATAAGGGCTTCAGTCGTGCGGCTGATGGTAGCCACGATGTCTGCGCGGTTAAGGAGGACACGCTGCGGCCAGAACGCCTTGTGGTAAAGCCGCCATAGAAGGCGCACAGGGGCTGGCAGGAAGCCCGGGGGAGTCGGGTGCTCATAGTAAATGAGGTCGTGAAGGGTAAGCACCAGTCCATAGCGGCGGCCCAAGGTGCCCATGGTTTGCATGGGACACACCACCACGTCAGCACCAAGGGGGTTGACCTTGCGGGCAACAAACAATTCCAGGGGAGACAGTGGGCTGTTGATCATCACGAACGGGACGTCCGGCAGAAGTGCCAGTTGGCGCTTGTCGCTGATGAGCATGGTGACATCGGCGATTTTGGATGTTGCGGCTATGAGGCTGGAACCGTAGCGGCTAATGCCATCGTGATGGTCCGTTCGGGTAAAGCGGGCGTCGATGACAATTTTCACGCGGGATGTTCCTCCAGGAAGGTACGGATTGCTTCAGCGGCCGGAACCGGCGTCTCATAGTGGATGAGATGCCCGACGTCGGCAATCACTTCCAGTTTGGCGTCAGGTAGTCGCTTCATGAGTTTGTGTTGGTTGGGAAGAGTGGCGATCTCATCTTTTTCGCCGGCGATCAGCAGCACGGGAAGTGTTAGTTTCCCGGCGACTTCGGCCACGTTGCCCGAAACGGAGGCCTTGAACGATTCGAGCAGGCTTTTTCTGTCAGCGAAGGCACTGAAATAGGAATCATGCTGGCCGTGGATGAAACGGCGCAGGGCTTTGTCCTTGGTTTTGGCCATGGTGATGCTCATGATGCGAACGATCACGCGATTCCGAAGGACCGCTAGTCCAAGCTGGCGGGGAAGCTTGGCAGACGTCTGGTAGTACAGCACCGCGAGCTTGGTCATGATGCCTTTGGGGCCCTCCAACGCGGGCGCAGCAATGGGGTTGATCAGGATCAAGGGGTAGATGGCTCCGGGATTCGCGGCGGCGAAGTGGCTGGCGACAATTGAGCCGAAGGAGTGGCCCAGCAGCACAGTCTCGTCATTTAAGTCGAGCGCGGCCATAAAACCGGAGATGAACTTTCCATAGCGCTGAACGCTGTGTTCATCCTGGACGAAGGGCTCCGAGCTTCCGAAGGCCGGCAAGTCCGGCATGATGATCCGCATCTCGGGAAGTTGGTCGGCTACGCGCAATAACCCGTGGTGGTCACCCCGGAAGCCATGGATCACCAGGATGGTGCGAGTCATGGGAGTGCGGGTGACCGGTTCATAGGTCCAGTACGCTACCTTGCTGCCATCTACCTCAACGTCCGAGGCATGGGTCCGCCCCGGCAAGGATTCGCTGAAGAATTCGCTGGGGGCCTGCGCACCCTGCGGGGAGTGCGCGGTGTCCACGTTGTCCATTCGTCTATTCCTAGTTCACATTGTCCGGGTGGGACCCGGTCCGGTGGTGGCGTTCCAGGGCGGCTATGCCGTCCATATCCGCTGCGTCCAATTCGAAGTCGAAGACAGCGATGTTTTCCTTGATTCGTCCCGCTGAGCTTGCCTTGGGAATGACCAGGTTGCCCAGCTGAAGATGCCACCGCAGAATAACCTGAGCTGGAGTCCTGACGTACTTTTCTGATAGCGAGGCGATTGCAGGGTCCGCCAGGACCTGCCCGCGGCCGAGGGGGCTCCACGCCTCGGTACGGATTCCCAGTTGCTCATGCAGTGTCCGCAATTTGGTCTGCTGCAACCAGGGGTGCAGTTCTATCTGGTTCACTGCCGGAACAACCTCTGCCTTTTGCATGAGCTCCTCCAGGTGTCCGGGCTGGAAATTGGAAACACCTATGGCCCGGATTTTGCCCTCCCTGTAGAGGGTTTCCATGGCTTTGTAGCTTTCCACGAACAATCCCCGGCCTGCACACGGCCAATGGATGAGGTAGAGGTCCACGTAATCAAGTCCAAGGTTCGCCATGGACGTGTCGAAGGCCCGTAATGTCGCATCGTAGCCCTGATCATCGTTCCAGACCTTGGTGGTAACGAAGAGGTCTTCGCGTGCCAGCGTGTGTACCGACTCGCCGGAGCCACCGGTACCTCTGTTGGCTTCCGCGGCGTCACCGATGGCACCGCCGAGAGCGCGGCCCACCCCGACTTCGTTGCCGTACATCGCGGCAGTATCAAACCGGCGGTAGCCCTCACCCAAAGCGGTGGCAACCAAGGCTTCTGCGTCTTTGGCGGGAACTTTATAGAGTCCGTATCCCATGCGATCCATCTGTACGCCGTTGTTTAGTGCCAGCCTGTTCGATGTCAGCTTGGATGGGGATCTCATAGCAACGACTCTACCCATTCCTTGCACGATTGCTTCAGGAATGGCCATTGAAACTCACCAGGCGTCGGGCTGAGGCTTCGTCCAGAATGAGGTCCGTCGCCAGCCCGGCTGCCAGGGCTCCTTGGAGGCCATTGATCTTGGACGCCCCGGAGACCACGCAGATCCGTCGCCTGACTTGCCGCAATTGTTCATGGCTGGGACCGGTTGACCTTTCATTCAAGGTGATGCCGTCAGAGGAACCATCACTCCGGAAGAAGACCGTGGCTACGTCGCCCACCACATCGTCGGCGGCCAACATTGTGAGGTCGTGTTCATCAAGGTAACCACCGGCATAGACATGGCTCGGGTAGTCCGAATCCACGGATCCGACGCCGAAAATAGCGATGCTCATCCGTGCTTGCAGGTCCAGGATGCGTTGAACGCTTCGCTCATTCCACATGGCGGTCTTCGTGGAGGCATGATCAAAAAACGCCGGAACAGGGAACTGTTCCACGCGGGCACCGTAGGCACTGCCGAAGCGGCGCATGATGTCACTGGCATAAGTAATGCCGGTGGTTTGCATGTTGCCGGCACCGTTGAGCTGGACCACGATGCTGTCGTGGGTCACCTTACGCGTGAGGTGCCTGCTGACCGCGCTGAGCGTCGCACCCCAGGCCACTCCGATGATGGCATTCGAGTCCACCAAAGGTCCGATTGTCCGTGCAGCCTGCATGGCTACGCGGTCCAGGGTCTCTGCTTCGTTGAGCGTGTCCAGTACTGGAACCACGTGAACATCCACGCCGTATTGGTTCCGGATCTGGCTTTCCAGCTCAGGGCCGGTATCGAAAGGGCTTCGAATCTGGACCTGAACCAGCCCTGTTTCCCTCGCCGAAGACAACAGCCTGGACACCGTGGACCTGGATGTCCTCAGCTCCCGGGCAATCGCATCCATGGTCAGGTCCTGCAGGTAGTACATCTGTGCAGCCCGAAGCGCATCCGAGTGACGTGATCGTCCCATCTCATTTCCTTACTGCACGTTTGTGCAAATAGCTTGACTCCATTTTCCACCTTCGCCAGATTAGTGGTGAACGGTGCAGCAGCGAGTGGCGCGGCGCACGAACCAAGCCCAAGGGAGCAGTTTTGGGACACAACAGGATTTCCGGTACCTCACAGCACACACAGCGCGACTCCGTCGTCGCACTGCAGGAGCGGCCTTCGGCCAAGGTACTCATCGTCGGCGGTGGCATCAATGGTGTCGGAACGTTCCGCGATCTCGCCCTCCAAGGTGTCGACGTCGCACTTGTTGAACGCGGTGACTACTGCCAAGGCGCCAGTGGCGCCTCCTCCCACATGATCCATGGCGGCATCCGCTACCTCGAAAACGGCGAATTCCGCCTGGTCCAGGAATCCGTGGTGGAACGCAACAGGCTCCTGCGGATCGCGCCGCACTACGTGAAGCCACTGCAGACCACCATCCCGATCTTCAGTACTTTTTCCGGCATCATGTCAGCACCCATGCGCTTCCTCACCCACAAGCAAGGCAAGCCCAAGGAACGCGGCGCTTTCCTGATTAAGGTTGGCCTGAGCATGTACGACTTCTTCTCCCGCGATGGCGGCAGCGTACCCCGCCACCAGTTCCGTGGCCGGACCAAGGCCCTGGCCGAGCTTCCCAAACTCCACTCCGGTATCAAGTACGCGGCTACGTACTTTGACGCTTCGGTTCACAACCCGGAGCGTCTGACCCTCGACGTCTTGCAGGATGGCGAGAAAGCCGGCCGCGGCGGGGGACTCCCGGGAGGCAGTGCCCGCGCCAGCAACTACGTCTCGCTCGTATCCATGGGATCGGATGGAGTCCGGCTCCGTGACGAACTGACCGGCAAGGAATTCGACTTCCAAGCCGACGTCATCGTGAACACCACGGGCGCGTGGGTGGACCTCACCAACCAGGCCATGGGCGCCGTGAGCAAGTTCATGGGCGGCACTAAGGGATCGCACATCGTCCTGGACCACCCCGAACTGCTCGCAGCGTGCAACGGCCGCGAAATCTTCTTCGAACACACGGATGGCCGCATCGTACTGATCTACCCCATGGGGGACCGGGTACTGGTGGGCACCACGGACGTGGACGCTGACATGTCCGAAGACGCCGTGTGCACGGAAGAAGAAATCGACTACTTCTTCGACCTCGTAGGCCACGTGTTCCCCACTATCAAGGTGCAGCGCGAACAGATCGTCTACAGTTTTGCCGGCGTCCGTCCGTTGCCCCGCCACGACGAAAAGCAGCCGGGATTCGTCTCACGCGACTATCGCATTGAACGCAGCGTCCGCACTGGCAGCGACTCCGTCGCAACCCCAGGCGGTAAGGCCGCCGTCGTCCTCAGCTTGGTGGGTGGCAAGTGGACCACATTCCGCGCCCTGGCTGAGCACATGACCAATGATGTCCTCCGCGAGTTGGGCATGGAACGCAAAGTCTCGACGGCGAAACTCGCCATCGGCGGCGGCGCAGGCTTCCCTGCCACTGAACAAGGCGAGCAGGAATGGATCAAGAAGCACATGGGGCCTGGCCTGGATGCAGACCGCGTGGCCGTGCTGCTGACCCGGTACGGAACGCGTGCAGATGCAGTCATCGATTACCTGAACGCCGGACACGACGCGCCGTTGCGCTCCACTCGTGAACTGAGCGTCCGGGAGCTGGCATTCATGGCCGAGCACGAGCAGATCGGGCACCTGGTGGACGTCCTCATCCGCAGGACGTCGCTCGCGTTCCGCGGCCTCGTTACCGGGGAGTTGCTCAATGAGATAGCAGCAGCGTTGGCCGAGCCGCTCGGTTGGGATGCTACTGCCCGCGAAGCAGAAATCCGCCACGCCCAAGAAGTACTGCAACGGTTCCACAAGGTTGACGTGCACAGTCTCGTAGCCTGACACCAAGCAGCGGAAACAGCTTGACCGTCCCAATGTGCGGCAGGGGCGGAATGGGGTAGGTGGGCCCGCCAGGGGACCACCACACCGGGACGGTTCCGGAGACAACGGAACCGTCCCAACAGCCTCTTCACCCGCGAGGAGGCTGACAACAGAAAATGAGGAGTCAAAGATGTCTCTTGGAATTGTTTTCCTTTCCGAAGTATTCGGAACCATGATGCTGACCCTGCTGGGTTGTGGCGTTGTGGCAAACGTTGCGCTCAAAGGCACCAAGGGCAACAACGGTGGATTCTTGATGGTGACGTGGGGCTGGGGTATTGCGGTCTTCGCGGGCGTTTTCGTGGCCGCAAAGTCCGGTGCGCACCTTAACCCGGCCGTCACCTTGGGCCTGCTGGTCAACGGCAAAGCAGAATACGCCCCCGGCGTTCCCGTGGATTTCGCCTCCACGTTGACGTACTTCGGTGCTGAACTGCTCGGCGCTTTCCTGGGTGCTGTTGTTTGCTGGCTCGCCTACAAGCAGCACTTCGATGAAGAGCCTCTTGCAGCGAACAAGCTGGGCACCTTCTCCACCGGGCCGGCCATCCGCTCTACACCGTGGAACCTCATCACGGAAATCATCGGCACGTTCGTCCTGGTCTTCGTCATCCTGACCTTTGGCGGCACCCCCTCGGGCCTCGGTCCGCTGGCCGTGGCACTGCTCGTTGTTGGTATCGGCGTCTCCCTCGGTGGCCCTACCGGTTACGCCATCAACCCTGCCCGTGACCTCGGTCCCCGCATCGCCCACGCTCTCCTCCCCATCAAGGGCAAGGGCACCAGCGACTGGGCCTACTCCTGGATCCCCGTCGTCGGACCGTTGGTTGGCGGCGCGCTGGCAGGCCTCGTAGCCATCTGGGTACCGGACATCATGCCGGCAATCGCCGGCTAGTTCTGCGCGACCTCGCATCACCTCTCCGCACGTTGTAGATAAACCACTTGAGTACCTAACAACAAAGACAAGGACGTCACCATGAATCAATACGTCATCGCCATCGACCAAGGCACCACGAGCTCACGCGCCATCGTTTTCGACCACACGGGCAACATCGTGTCCACTGGCCAGATGGAGCACGAGCAGATCTTCCCGCAGGCTGGTTGGGTGGAGCACAACCCCGCCGAAATCTGGAACAACACCCGGGAAGTCATCGCCTCCGCACTGTCCAAGGCGAACCTGACACGCCACGACATCGCCGCCGTCGGCATCACCAACCAGCGCGAAACCGCTGTGGTCTGGGACAAGACCACCGGCGAGGCCGTTTACAACGCCATCGTCTGGCAGGACACCCGAACCCAGCCCATCGTGGATGAACTGGCCCAGGACGGAGGAGTGGAGCGCTTCAAACAGAAGGTCGGCCTGCCTTTGGCCACGTACTTCTCGGGAACCAAGATCAAATGGATCCTGGACAACGTGGATGGTGCGCGCGAACGTGCTGAAGCCGGCGACCTCCTGTTCGGCAACACCGATGCCTGGGTTCTCTGGAACCTGACCGGCGGTGTTGACGGTGGCGTGCACGTCACCGACGTCACCAACGCTTCCAGGACGCTGTTCATGGACCTCGAAACGCTGCAGTGGGACCAGGAGATCCTGGACGTCTTCGGTGTCCCGGCCTCCATGATGCCTGCCATCAAGTCCTCCTCCGAGGTATACGGCCACGTCCACACCTCCCAGTTGCTCCGCGAAACGCCGGTAGCCGGCATCCTCGGAGACCAGCAGGCAGCAACCTTCGGACAGGCCGCTTTCCAGCCTGGGGAAGCCAAAAACACGTACGGCACGGGCTGCTTCCTGATCTTCAACACTGGCGAAGAGATTGTTCACTCCAAGAACGGCCTGCTCACCACCCTTGGGTACAAACTGGGCGACGCCAAGCCGCACTACGCCCTCGAAGGCTCCATCGCCGTCACCGGGTCCCTGATTCAGTGGCTCCGCGACAACCTGGGCATGATCAGCTCCGCACCTGAGGTAGAGGATCTGGCCGCCGGTGTTAAGGACAATGGCGGCGTCTACATCGTGCCGGCCTTCTCCGGGCTGTTCGCACCGTATTGGCGTGCAGACGCACGCGGCGCCATCGTCGGACTCACCCGCTTCGCCAACAAAGGCCACATTGCCCGCGCAGCACTGGAAGCAACTGCATTCCAGACGCGTGAAGTACTCGACGCCGTCAACGCCGACTCGGGAGTTCCGCTCACCGAATTGAAGGTCGACGGCGGCATGGTGGCCAACGAGGCACTCATGCAGTTCCAGGCTGACATCCTGGGCGTACCTGTAGTCCGTCCGAAGGTGGTGGAAACCACGGCCCTCGGTGCTGCCTACGCGGCCGGCCTCGCCGTCGGCTTCTGGAAAGACCTCGGCGAGCTCAGCGCAAACTGGAACGAAGACAAGCGCTGGGAGCCGCAGCTTCCGGCAGAGGAGCAGGAGCGTCAGCTGCGGCTCTGGAAGAAGGCCGTAACCAAATCCATGGATTGGGTCGACGAAGACGTTAAGTAGTCTGACCTGACGTTGATGGCAGCCGCGCCTGCCCCGCCCGCTTCGCGGTGCCCACCACACCCGGGCGAGGCGCGGCTGCCATCAACTCAATCGTCAGCTCCATAAGCCGTTCGTTGCGACTGGAGCGTTTGATCGTGCGCTATTGTAGATCTATGCGTGCGATCCTTCTGCTTAGCTAGCCGCTCGGCTTTCAATAGCCGTGCGGCCGCCCCTCCATTGTTGAGGGGCTTTTGTGTGTCCGGGACTTTCCGGTGCCATAGCAGGAGTCAAAACCGCCATCGAAGAACAGAAGAGGGCAGCAGTGAGCGTTCAGCCGGAGACAGAGACCGGAACAGCACAAACAGCCGCAGCCGAAGCGCCCGAAGAAGGCGTCTACAGCTTCGCTGCGATGGAAGCCAAGTGGCCGCAGGTCTGGGAGGACCTCAAAGTCTTCACGCCTGCCGACGACGGTTCGCGGGAACGCCGCTACGTGCTGGACATGTTCCCGTACCCCTCCGGCGACCTCCACATGGGCCACGCCGAAGCCTTCGCGATGGGTGACGTCGTGGCACGTTACCTTCGCCAGAAGGGCTTCGACGTCCTGCACCCCATCGGCTGGGACTCCTTCGGACTTCCTGCTGAAAACGCTGCAATCAAGCGCAACGCCCACCCCAGTGAGTGGACATACGCCAACATTGACACCCAGGCGGCGTCCTTCAAGCGCTACGCGATCTCCGCCGACTGGTCCCGCCGCCTCCACACCTCCGACCCGGAGTACTATCGGTGGACTCAGTGGCTGTTCAAGCGCTTCTACGAGCGCGGCCTGGCGTACCGCAAGGACTCGCCCGTCAACTGGTGCCCCAAGGACCTCACCGTGCTGGCCAACGAACAGGTCGTCAATGGCGCTTGTGAACGTTGCGGCACGCCTGTTACCAAGAAGTCCCTGAACCAGTGGTACTTCAAGATCACGGACTACGCCGATCGTCTTCTTGAGGACATGAACCAACTGCAGGGTCACTGGCCCGAGCGCGTTCTGGCCATGCAACGCAACTGGATTGGCCGCTCTGAAGGCGCCCACGTGCGTTTTGTCATCGAAGCCACGGATGACCGTGCCGAGCGCGAAGTCACCGTGTTCACCACCCGGCCTGACACCCTCTACGGTGCAACGTTCTTCGTCGTTGCAGCGGACGCTCACCTGGCACTGGATTTGGTGACCCCGGAACAGCACGACGAACTCATGGCCTACCGCGAAAAGGTCAAGGCGCTCTCGGAGATCGAGCGCCAGTCCACCGAACGCGAGAAGACCGGCGTCTTCACAGGACGCTACGCCATCAACCCGCTCAACGGGGAAAAGCTCCCGGTGTGGGCCGCGGACTACGTCCTGGCCGATTACGGTACGGGTGCCATCATGGCCGTGCCGGCGCATGACCAGCGCGACCTCGACTTCGCCAAGACCTTTGGACTGCCCGTCCGTGCAGTATTGGATACCGGTGACGAAGATCCCGCGGAGACTGGCGTTGCCACTGCAGGTGAAGGCACGCTCAAGAACTCGGGTGAGTTGGACGGCCTGTCCAAATCCGAAGGCATTCCTGCGGCAATTGACATTCTCGAGAAGCTGGGAACAGGCGAAAAATTCGTCAACTTCCGTTTGCGTGACTGGCTGCTGAGCCGCCAGCGCTTCTGGGGCACGCCCATCCCCATCATCCACTGTGGCGAGTGTGGCGAAGTGCCCGTTCCAGATGATCAGCTGCCGGTCAGGTTGCCCGACAACCTGCGCGGTGAGGCGTTGTCGCCGAAGGGGACCTCCCCGCTGGCCGCCGCCGTCGAGTGGGTCAACGTTGAATGCCCCAACTGTGGCCGTGCAGCGCAGCGTGATACTGACACCATGGATACGTTCGTGGACTCGTCCTGGTACTTCCTGCGGTTCGTATCGCCGGATTACACCGAAGGCCCGTTCGATCCCGAAAAGATCAACAACTGGATGCCCGTCGGCCAGTACGTGGGCGGCGTTGAACACGCCATCCTGCACCTGCTGTACGCCCGTTTCTTCACCAAGGTCATCAAGGACATTGGCCTGATCGACGCCAACGAGCCGTTCTCCGCGCTGCTTAACCAGGGCCAAGTGCTCAACGGCGGCAAGGCCATGAGCAAGTCGCTCGGGAATGGCGTGGATTTGGGCGAGCAATTGGACAAGTTCGGTGTCGACGCCGTTCGCCTCACCATGGTCTTCGCCTCCCCACCTGAGGACGACGTCGACTGGGCGGACGTTTCGCCGTCGGGTTCGGCCAAGTTCCTGGCTCGCGCCTGGCGCCTGGGCCAGGACGTCAGCGGCGTACCGGGCGCTGATCCGGCTACTGGTGACCGTGCCCTGCGCACTGTGACACATAAGACCATCGCCGACGCCGCTGAACTGCTGGACAACAACAAGTTCAACGTCGTGGTTGCGCGCCTCATGGAGTTGGTCAACGCCACCCGTAAGACCATCGACTCGGGTGCAGGCGCCGCAGATCCGGCCGTTCGTGAAGCGGTGGAAGCCGTTGCCGTGATCCTGAGCCTCTTTGCGCCCTACACGGCCGAAGACCTTTGGAACACGCTCGGCCACCCTGCTTCCGTTGCGAATGCAGGCTGGCCGAAGCATGACGATGCATTGCTGGTGCAGGACACCGTCACCGCCGTGGTCCAGGTACAGGGCAAGGTTCGGGACCGTCTCGAGGTTTCGCCTGACATCACCGAGGACGCGCTGCGTGAGCTCGCCTTGGCATCGGAAAATGTCCAGCGTGCCTTGGACGGCCGCGGCATCCGCACCGTCATCGTACGGGCACCTAAACTGGTGAACATCGTTCCTGCCTAGCAGGGATAGTGCGGCCGCCGGCATTCTGCCGGCGGCCAGCCATCATCTTTGGAGGTTGCGTGCCTGAGCGAGAACCACCCGCATGGATATGGCTCAAGGAAAGAGTGGCGCGCCTCCGGCAGCCCACGGCGCCGGTTCCTGTCGCTGACGTGCCGCTGGCCGCCGTCGTCAAAACTGCGGTTGTCACCGATTCCGCCGCCGCCCTGCCGCCGGACTGGGTGTCTGCTTTCACCGTAGACGGCCGACTCGCCGTTGTTCCGATGCCAGTCATGGTGGGAAGCGAAATTTACGGCGAAGGCGAAGACGATATCACGCAAACCCTGTCTTTGGCTCTCGCCTCAGGCGCCTCGGTGAAAACTTCACGGCCGTCGCCGGGTCAGTTTGAACAGGCGTACCTCGCTGCGCAGCGCCACGGTTTCGAGGCTGTGGTGTCCATCCACATTTCTTCCGAGCTCTCAGGAACCGCTGATGCCGCAAGGTTGGCTGCAGCACGCGTCACCATACCGGTTGAAGTCGTGGACTCGCGCACTGTGGGGATGGCGCAAGGCATGGGTGTCCAGAGTGCAGTGGTGGCAGCAGCCGATGGTCAAGGAGCGGCAGAAGTACGCGGCTTTGCTGAGAAGCGCATGGAGCGCACCAAGGTCTACTTCTACGTGCCCAGCCTCGAACAATTGAGGCGAGGCGGGCGCATCGGGGCGGCAGCGTCGCTGTTCGGTACTGTCTTGGCCATCAAGCCCATCCTGGCGGTCGACGGCGGCAGGATCGTGCCGCTGGAAAAGGTCCGTTCCGCTGTGCGAGCCGTGGCCCGCCTGGAGGAGATCGTCGCCGCGGACGTAGCCTCCCGACCGCCGGGCCAGCAACGCTTGGCTGTACACCACTTTGGCAATCAGCTGGAGGCCGAAGCCCTGGCAGCCCGCCTGAACGAAAAATGCCCCGACTGTCCGGCACCCCAAATCAGTGCTCTTCCGGCTGTGTTGGCAGCACATGCAGGATTGGGTGTTCTTGCAGTCATCGTTGGGGAGAGCAGTACCCCAACGGATTGATGGTTGACCGCCCGTGGCACATGGGACCCACGTTATGTTTTCTTGGATGATCCGTGCCTGCCCGCGCGTTTCCCCAGCCAGCGATCAAGGAGCCTCACCACGGCATCATGCAGCCCGGCGATCCCTGCCATAGCTTGCGTAAAGTGGAGCACTGCCCAGACAACCAATAAGGTCATCATCGAGAAAGCCGCCATGGACACAAGCCCGGCCGGTCCTTCGGCCCATGGAAGGGCTGCCCCGGGCAAATGCGCGAAGAACCTTGCCACACCGGCTACCACTCCCGCGCAGGTGCCGGCGATGGCTATGGGAACTGCTGCCAACCATGGCAAACCCACCGATAGGGGAACGGCAAGAGTCCCGAAGATCGTCACGGGCGCCACCAAAATGCCGGCCACCACGTTAGCGATGAGCGCATAAGGAGTGAACTGCGGTTGAAGAGCCGCTATCACCGGGCCGCACAACAGCTGCGCAGACAACGGAACGGCAACCCCCGCGGCCAACCATCGTGGCACCCATACAGGCATCCATGATGCAACGCGAGTGGCCAGCAGGACAATACCCAACGTCGCCAGCACGGACAGCATGAACCCGACATTCGCCGCCATACTCGGATCAAGCAGCAGGAGAACAATGGTGGCCAGGCAGAGGAACGTCAAGGATCGACCTCGCAGGCCCCCGATCAAGGCCGCCAGCCCCACAGTCCCCATCACTGCAGCCCGGAGCACACTCGGATCCGGACCAACCATCACAACAAAAGCCACCAGACCGCATGCAGCAAAAACCCCGGCTGCGGGGCGTGTCAACCTCAGGCATCGCGCTAACAGAATGAAGCCTCCCAGTACCAAGCTGCAATTGGCACCGCTGACCGCGGTCAGGTGTGTCATTCCGGTTGTCTTCATATCCGCCTCCAGACTTTCCGGAAGAGCGCTGGTGTCGCCTGTGACCATGCCCGGCATCAGCCCGGCCGGGTCGGGCGGCAACCAATTCGAAGCTGCGATGAAGTGCCTCCGTACGTCGGTGGAGGATTGTCGCAGATCAAGAGTCGACGCGACGAGAACGGGCGCGGAGGACGACGACAACAGAGCTGCCTGCGTTTGTCCCTCCCGCACAGCCTTCAGCGTTCCCGAAGTTCTGACACGCTGCCCGGGCCGCACGCTTTCCCAGCCGTTGCCACCCATAACCATCAAATCTGCGGAACCTCGAATGACGGAACCCTTGGAGGTGACCTCAACCAAGGTTGCAGCTACTGACCACCTGTTTCCACTTGATTGGCCCGGCACGCGGACCTCAGTAGGAGCCCCTGTGATGAGCACTTGGATAAGCACACCGCCACCCTCTGCCACTGCCTCAGCCAGAGGCCCCTCTTCCCGGGTGTTGGCCATGACAGCACAATGAACGGCTACTGCAGCCCCAAGAATGCAGGCAAGGGCAATGGTGGCGGGGATCGTTCTGGCATGGTGCAGGGATGGCCGATGACGCCGCGCCCGAACCAACAGCAGAGCCGCAGCCGAGGCCAAAACCCCCGCTACTGCTGCGGACCACGCTGCATCGATAAAAGCCCCGGCAAGGGCAACGGACCACGTCACCAGCACAGCGGGAACCAGTCTCAGATCCATGCGCTTCGATCGCGGTGAAACTGCACTGATCCTTGTCACCTCAGCCGAATTAGCCACCTTGGACCGTCACCAGGTCCTTGAGTGATTCCATGAGCTTGGGTCCTATCCCGTCAACGGCGTCAAGTTCGTCGACGGAGGCAAAAGGTCCGTGTTCTTTCCGCCAATCAATAATTCCTTGAGCAGTCACCGGCCCAACTCTGGGAAGCGTTCCCAGTTCTTCCAGGGACGCAGTGTTGATGTTGACCTTGGCCCCTGCCACGTCACCTCCGGTACCGCCAGCAGCGCCGGAGCTTCCAGCAAGTGGGGCAGGCTGCGGCACCTCCCCGACCACCGGGACCTGAATCTTGGCCCCGTCGCTCACCACCTCTGCAAGGTTGAGGCCATTGAGTTCCGCGTTGGAAACAACTCCGCCCGCAGCCTCAATCGCTTGGAAAATCCGGCTGCCCACCGGCAAGGAAACAACACCAGGTTTCTGTACCGCACCGGCCACGTGCACGAGCACGCTCCCTTCCGTGTCCTCCGACTGAGGGGATTTTGAAGTATCAGGCAAGCCGGGCCCCGCAGACAAGGAAGAAGCGAGGGGTTCTGTTGTTGGTTGCCCCACGGCCGATTGCCACAAGTGCCAGGCAATAATGCCAACTCCTACAACGGCAAGGAGGGCAGCCACCCGCCAGGGGGTTCGCCAGCGGGTCCGCACATAACGCATCCCGGATTGCAGATCCGAATCTTCAGGCGTCGGATCTGGTTCGACGGGCAACTGCAACAGAGGAATGGTCTGAGTGTCCGTACCCAGGCGGGACGCAAATCGCTGCCGGACTGCCTGCGCTGCGGCATCTGGGGAGGCATCCCGGTTCCGGCGTGGCATAGAACGAGCCTATGGCTTCCGCTGCTGTCACAGCGGGGACGAGGTGCTCTATGTGGATAAGACGAGGGAAGGAACAATCCGTGTGCGGAAAGACCCCCCGCCAAGGTGAATTTTGCTCCGACAGCGACCAACCACCTCGCTGCGTACCGCGCTGTCAGGTAAGGAATCTTGAAAGAAACATAACAAATTCTAGAAAAGTAGTGACTTTGAATGGTTTGTAACGCATGATTGATTCAGCCGGCCCAAAGACGTGAACGGCACAAACCAGAAGGGAGCGCAGATGACGCGCTTTGTTGATGTAGGCAACATGATCCGCTGGGTCAGATCCCAAGGCCCCGAAACGATCATCAATGACCTGATTCACTACATGGAAGAGGACTTCCGACGCTGGGCGCGGTTTGATAAGACGCCGCGCGTCGCCAGCCATACGCCCTACGGCGTTATCGAACTCATGCCCACGAGTGATCACGAGACCTACGGCTTCAAATATGTGAACGGGCACCCCTCCAATCCAGCCCGTGGCTACCAAACCGTCACGGCTTTCGGCGTCTTGGCAGATGTCCACAACGGCTACCCGACGTTCCTGGCGGAAATGACGATCCTCACGGCGCTACGCACGGCAGCCACATCCGCCATGGTCGCCAAGGCCTTGGCTCGACCCGATTCCCGCGTCATGGCCCTGATTGGAACGGGCAGTCAGGCAGAATTCCAAGCACTGGCAATGAGGACGGCACTGGGCGTAGCGAAGCTTCAGGTTTGGGACACCGATGCCGCGGCTGTGAACAAGTTCATCCGCAACATGGTTCCCCTTGGATTCGAAATAGATGTCGCTTCATCTGCTCTGGAAGCAGTTCAGGGCGCCGACATCATTACAACGTGCACGGCAGACAAAACCCAAGCAACGATCCTTAGCATTCAGCACATTGCTCCTGGAATCCATCTCAACGCGATCGGCGGAGATTGTCCCGGAAAGACGGAACTGGACCCGTCGATCCTGGAGATCGGTGACGTCTTTGTTGAGTATGAGAGCCAGACGCGCAGTGAAGGTGAAATTCAGCAGATGCCCGCCGACTTCGCCGTCACAGAATTCTGGAAGGTCCTCCTCGGCGCGGCCCCCGGGCGTACATCAGACGATCAAATCACCATCTTCGATTCCGTTGGATTTGCTGTGGAAGACTTCTCAGCCCTGCGATACGTGCGGGACGCCGTGGACGGTTCCGAGTTCTTTGAAGATATAGACCTCGTTGCCAATCCGGACGATCCCAAGGACCTGTTCGGTCTTGTCGGTGCTTTATCGCCCGTCGGATAGACGACTTACCCCATCGTCGTCACCATCCACCAAATGTCTTCAGATATAACTTCCAAACCCGGACCAAAATCCCCATCTCCTACGGAGCGCTATGTCCACCTCAACCAAGCCCCGATTACGTTCTCCACTTCTTCTTTCCGTAGCCACCCTCATGGCCATCTCGATGGTGAGTTGTACCGTCCCCACCGGCGAAGGCGGTGACTCCGGGAGATCCGGAGAGGCCATCACGCTCGGTCTTTTGGCCCCGCTCACGGGTGTGGCAGCTGCCGACGGCAAGCTCATGGAACAGGGCGCTCGACTTGCAGTCGACGAAATCAATGACAAGGGCGGCATCGATGGCAGGAAGATTGAACTCAAAGCCCTTGACGTACGGGACCAGAAATCGGATGCGGTCTCGGCCGCTGTGACGCAACTGACCTCAGACCCCGATGTTGCTGCAGTGCTCACCGGCTACGCCAGCACCACCAACTTTGAAATTGATCAACTGGCAGAAGCGGGAATTCCGTACCTGCTGAGCGGCAACAGTGCCCAGACGCAGGACATCATTTCCAAGGATCCCGAAAAGTATCCTGGAGTTTGGTCGCTTGCCCCTTCTTATGAGGGCTACAGCACCGGCATCCCTGAACAATTGGATGCATGGAACGCCGATGGCACGTTCCCGCTCACTAGCCGCCGCGTTTACATCATCTCCAGCGACAATGCGTACTCCAATGGCATAGCTTCCGGGTTGGACAAGAACTTCAGGGCGAAGGGGTGGGAAGTTACCGGGCCCGACACTGTTCCTTTTGGGGAAGTGGACGACTGGACCACCCAGATAACCAAAATCCGGCAGGTCGATCCGGCCGTGATCATCAACCTCGATTACCTGACTGCAAATGCGTCAAAGTTCCTCACCCAATTCCGTCAGAATCCTACTCAGTCATTGGTGTTTTCGCAGTACGCTCCAAGCGTGCCGGAGTTCACTGAGCTTGCAGGCAAGAACGCTGATGGCGTGCTTTACAACCTTCCGTTCGCTCCGTTGCCGGCATTGCCGGAAACCAAGGACCTCACCCGGCAGCTCAGTGAGGCATACGAGAACGAACCTAGCCTGTATAGCTACGGCCTCTACGAACAGGTCCATTTATGGGCCGACGCCGTCAAGGAAGTCGGTGATCCTGACAAGCGCGAGGAAGTCGGCGCTGCGTTGGGCAAGCTGGATAAGCAAACCACGCTGGGTCGTGTCCATTTTGATCCCAAAACGCATCTGGCCGTCGCTGGCAAGGACGGCATCCCGATGACGTATTACCAAATTCAAGCCGGCCAACGCCTGAACATCGCTCCCCAAGAGTTCGCCGACGGCACGTTCCACAGACCTGAGTGGATGAAATGAGAATCGCCGAGTCATCTGCCCACGGCACTTCCAACGGTCACCTTCTGGAAGTACGGCAGGTCAGTCGCCGCTTCGGTGGATTCGTGGCCGTGGACAACGTCACGCTGAACGTTGACGCGGGGGAGATCCTGGGGATTGCCGGTCCTAACGGTGCCGGAAAGAGTACTCTCTTCAATTTGATCTCCGGGGTCCCGTTCGGCCCCACAGACGGAGGGATTCTCTTCGACGGAATCCGGATCGACAAGCTCCCTGCGCACAGAATCGCTCGTTTGGGAATGCGTCGAACCTTCCAAGCAGAACAGCTGTTCCCGTCGTTGAGCGTTTCGGACAACATCGCCGTGGCCAACCACTACCTCGGCGGGCGCGGGCGCACCAAGGACGTGGAAACTGCCTTGGAAACCGTAGGAATCACCAGATACAGGGACGATAAGGCGGCGGATATACCACTGCTGGCAAAAAAGAAACTGATGATAGCGGGCGCCCTTGTCTCACAGCCGCGGCTCCTGATGCTGGATGAACCAGCCGGTGGCCTCAACGATGAGGATCAGGCTGAGCTCATCCTGCTACTGAGGAAACTTCAGAAGGGCGGCCTGACATTGCTGATCATCGAGCACGTACTCAGTCTTATCCGCGATCTTGCCAAGAGGATGATCATCATGTCATCCGGTGAAGTCCTTGTCGAAGGAACCCCCGACGCTGTTCTTTCGGATCCGCGGGTGATGGAGGCATATCTGGGGAAGGCCGCAGCATGAACCAGCATCAGCAGACGGTTAGTCCACTGCTCAGCGTGGATGACCTTCAGACAGGATATGGCCGCCTGCCTGTGGTCCGGTCATTTTCCATCGAGGTCTTGCCGGGTGAAGCACTGGCCCTGTTGGGTCCCAACGGTCATGGAAAAACGACCGCCCTGCGCGCCATCTCAGGCCTGGGCAGGACCTCGTCAGGTCAGGTGGTCTTCGATGGCAGCGATATCACGGGGATGCCCGCCTACAGGATAGTCAACCAGGGAATGATGCATGTGCCCCAAGGAAATCAGCTCTTTCCGAGGCTCACTGTCAGGGAGAACCTGGCATTAGCAGGCGGGATCCCGGCAGCGAGGGGTCAGCGGGAAGAGACTCTGGAAATGGTCCAGGGACTGTTTCCGAAGCTCCGGCAACGTCGCGGTCAACTTGTGGGCACGTTGTCCGGAGGAGAACGCCAAATGGTGGCCATCGGAATGGGCCTGATGGCCAAGCCCAAGCTTCTGGTACTGGATGAACCGACTCTCGGGCTGGCTCCAAAGATCCGTTACGAGATCCTTGAGACACTCCACGAAGTCCGCCGATTGGGTCTTTCGCTAATAGTCGCCGATGGCGATATTGAGTTCCTCTTCGAACTCGCGGACCGCTGGCATCTTGTGGAGCTCGGTCGGATCGTCTCCAGCGGAACCACAGACGTCAAGCCCAGCCATGAGGAAGTCATGGACATGTACGTCGGCTCCCACGCGTCAACATCCACCAACACCATTGAAGGAGACAAGCATGTCTGACGCGCTCCTTTCCATCCTCGTCTCAGCCCTCGTGCTCGGGTCGCTTTACTCTTTGATGGCCAGCGGACTGTCGCTCATATGGTCCACGTTGGGAGTCTTCAACTACGCTCACGGTGCGCTCCTGCTGATGGGTGCGTACTTCATTTGGACGTTCTCAGAGAAGGTCGGGCTTCCGGTTCTCCTCGCTTTCGCCGTTGCGGTTCCCTTGCTGGCTTTACTGGGCATGCTCCTGGACCTCGTCGCGGTCCGGCCATTCATTAGCAGGCCAAACGGAACACTCTTGGTCATGGTTTCCACCCTCGCAATTGCCAACGCAGTGGAGGGTGCAGCACAACTGATCTGGGGTCCGCAGAACAAGCAGATAAAGTCCGTGAGCACCTCAACGTTTGCCATGGGCGATGTAAAAATCGCAAGCTCCACGCTCATCGCGCTGGGCCTTGCCTTAGTCCTGGTCATAGGACTGATTACGTTGCTCCGCAAGACGGAGTGGGGGATGGCCGTCCGGGCAGTGGAACAAAACAGGGACATGGCGATGCTCGTCGGAATCAGGCCAGCACACATCTACGCCGGAGTCTTTGCCGTGGCATCGATTCTGGCCTGTGCCGCTGCCTTCGTCTACGGAACGACCACCACTATTACTCCCACTAAAGGCTTTGAACCCCTGCTGACTGCCTTTGTCGTTCTGGTCTTCGGCGGGTCGGCCACTTTGTGGGGAACTTTGGTCGGCGCCTTCACCATAGGCCTGTTGGAAGCGGGCACGACGTACTGGCTCGGACTGCAATGGAGCCCTGTCGCCGTCTTCCTCGTCCTGGTCCTCATCATGCTGGTCCGCCCCCAAGGCCTAGTGAAAGGACGTTCGTGATGAACAGTCTTGGAACCGTCAAGCGCTTCGCTACGTGGCCGTTACTCTTGCTTGCCGCCGCCTTATTGCCGTATGTCGTCATCAGCGGCTCTGCGCGCTTGCTGGCGGCGACAGCGCTCATTTACGCGCTGCTAGCCGCCAGCTGGAACCTGACGCTTGGTATCGGCGGTATCTTCAACTTCGCCCACATTGGCTTCTTCGGCGTCGGAGGCTACACGATGGCCGTTGCCACGGTTACATGGGATGTAAATCCGTGGTTCGGACTCCTTCTGGCAACGGCTGCGGGAGGGCTGGCGGGTGCCCTGGCTTACATCCCAGTGATACGCATGCGCGGCATCTACATCGCACTTATCACCTTCGTCTTCGTGCAGTTGTGCTACTACCTGGTTCTGGCCATTCCAGGGATCACCGGCGGATCCAGTGGTCTGACAGGCGTGCCAGCACTGACCATAGGAGATTTTTCTTTCGCCAAGTATTCGGGGTTGGGTTACTTATGGTTGCTCGGCGGGGCAGTGGTCCTGCTCCTCGTTCTGCTTCGGGCGTCCCTACGCAGCCCGTTCGGCAAGAGCCTTATTGCACTGCGTGACAATGAAAGCCTCGCAGTGAGCCGCGGTATGAACCGCATCAGGCAGCATCTTTTGGCCTTCATCCTCAGCGGTGCCGTTGCCGGCGTTACAGGAGCCCTCTATGTTGCCTACTTCCGCGTTGCGGACGTCACGCTCTTCAGCTTCGGATTCGTCACCCTTGGCTTGAGCATGATCTTCCTCGGCGGCACCGGTCATATCTGGGGTCCGGTCTTGGGGGCGCTGATAGTCACAATCATCGACCGCCAACTCACGGACCTGGGTCCTGCGCGTGCGATCATCATCGGCGTCGGGACCTTGCTGGTTCTTATTTTCCTTCCGAGCGGCATCTCGGGCCTCCTCGAAGACGCACTGGACAGAACGCGGAGGCTTCTTCGAAGAAACCGGAACAAATCCGCCGAGAGAGCGAACCAATTACCCGCAAGCCAACATTCGGAAGTCGAGGAAAACACACATGTCCGTTGATGCCATGGCTACAACTGAGGAGAACCAGCGTAGGGCAGTCCTTGACGCAGTGGATCGTTTGGCACCCAGGATCGTCCAGTCTGTCGCGGACGCCGTCAAGATCCCGAGCATAAACCCTAAGTATCCGGGGCAGGACTACGGGAAGCTTGTGGGCGGCGAGGGTGAGGTCAGCGCGCTTATGAATGATCTTCATCGCGAAGCGGGGGCCTCGACGGAACTCGTGGCAGTTGAGAAGGGCCGGGACAATGCTTGCGGGCGGATTGCCGGTACAGGTGGTGGCCGCTCGCTCCTGCTCAACGGGCACGTGGATGTGGTGCCGCCAAACCGGGAAGGTCTTTGGGACAAAGCGCCGTTCTCTGGCCTGATCACCGATGAGGCCGTCCATGGCAGAGGAGCTACGGATAATAAAGCCGGCACAGTCGCCGCAGCATACGCCGCCATCGCTTTAGCCGCCGCAGGTATCCGGCTCCAAGGAGATCTTGTACTGCAGGCGGTCGTCGGAGAAGAAGTGGGTGACCACCTTTCGGGCACAACGGCAGCCTTACAGGCAGGATACGGGGCCGAGGCGGCAATCGTCTGCGAACCGTCGAACTTCGCCGACGCATCCCCGAATCTGGTTCCCACCACGCCCGGCCTGTTGTGGTTCTCGCTGTCCCTCGTCGGCAAAGCCGCGCACTCCGGTTTGCGGGGTCTTACCATCCACCCCACCCTCGAAGGCGAAGCCTTGGGCGTCAACACCATCGACAAGTTCTGGATCATTTATCACGCCCTCCGGCAATTGGAAGATTCGTGGGCGTTGCGTGACAGGCACCCCCTGTTCCAGCCGGGCTACTTCAATCTCTTGCCAGGGGTGATCCGTGGAAACCCGGAGGGCGTCCTGGTCCCGTTCTTCCTTGCCGACACACTCACAGTCGAATACTGCGTCTATCACCATCCTGAGCGAAGCAACGACGAAGTCATCGATGAGATCGAGAAAACCGTGCGTCAAGCTTGCGCCAACGATCCTTGGCTGAGCGCCCACCGTCCCGAATTTGACTGGAAGCTCCTATGGCCGCCATATACTGCGCCAGCCAGCCATGAACTCATCCCCGCGGTTATGAAAGCGCACAGTGATTCTGTCGGCGGGTTTGACCTCGCCACGCCACCCAAACAAGAGGGGTTCCTCGGTGTTTGCGATCTCACATGGATGGATGCCCAAGGCATCGACGGGCTCGTTTACGGTCCCGGGGTTGGCCGAACCGCGCACGCGGAAAATGAGTACGTGCCGATCCACCAGATCATCACCGCAGTAAAGACATACGCCCTATCTGCAATGGACTATTGCGGCGTCTCGGGTACTGAATCCAGCATCAACTCACCAACGACTGGCCGGAGGCGCCCGTGAACACCCCCGACATATTTATTGCTACCTGCGATCTCGCTGGGCAGGTCAAGGGGCGGGGTGCTCCTGGCGAAGCCTACGGGTCTGTTCTTCGCTCCGGGCTGGGTTGGGTGCCGGCGAACCTTGGTATTTCGGCTTTCGGCAGCATTGCGCGGGGCAGCGCCTTCGGCTCAACCGGCGACTTGCGCTTGATGCCGGACGAGGCCACGGAAATCACTATTGCCGACGGACCCGACACGGCTCGACTCAGGGTTTTGATGGCGGACCAAACACAAGCTGACGGAACCGACTGGGACTGCTGTCCCAGGACCTTCCTGCGCCGGGCCATCAGCGACTTTCGGGAGCGAACGGGCCTGCGCGTTATTGCCACCTTTGAGCACGAGTTCGTTTTGGAGGGCCTGCCACAATCGGCTCCGTTTTCCTTGCGAAGGCACCTCGACGCCGATCCGTTCGGACCAGACTTGCTGCGTCTCTTAACGGATTGTGGTCTCGCACCGGAGAACTGGTTGCCTGAATACGGGGCGAACCAGTTTGAAATAACGGTGGAACCAAGCGATCCGCTCACTGCCGCAGACAGGGCGGTGCTCTTACGCGAATTGGTCCGCGATTTGGCACTCCGACGCGGCCTGAGAGCATCTTTCGCGCCGCTTCAGGAACCAAACGGTACAGGTACCGGTGTCCATGTCCACATCAGTTTGGTGGACGACGGCGGTAATCCGGTTCTGTTCGACACCACCCGTCCGGGCCGCTTATCCAAGGTTGGATCCAGATTCAGTGCAGGAATCCTGCGTCACGCCGAAGCACTGACAGCGTGGACAGCGCCGAGCCCGGTTTCCTTCATGCGCCTGGCTCCGGATCGATGGAGTGTAGGCGGCATCTTCCTGGCGGAACGAAACAGGGAGGCTCTTCTCCGGATCTGTCCAACCAGTTCGGCAGGTGGATCTGCGCCGGAGCACCAATTCAACCTTGAGTACAGGGCAGCCGATGCAACCGCCAACCCGTGGCTCACGCTTGGTGTCCTGCTGAGGGCGGGTATGTCCGGGATCGTAGGCGGTGACGAGTATCCAGAGCCTGACGTCTTCCCGGAGACGGCAGGGCCGGCTGAATTGAACGACGTGCCTCGGCTCCCAGTGACACTTCAGGACGCACTTTTGGCCTTGGAAAAAGACCAAAGCGTGACGTCGTGGTTCCATCCGGATTTGTTGGCAACCTACTTGGCAGTCAAACGGCATGAACTCGCTCATGTGGCTGCCCTCGACGATGCTGCCCGAATCAAAGCGGTATCCGATGTCTACTAACCCCATCGAAAGGCTCCTGTCCGCCATCGAGGAAATGCCTTTGGTGGACCACCATGTCCACGGAGCGCTGAAGGATGACGTTGATCGCTCCTCTCTGGAAGAACTGCTGACGGAGTCCGACAGGCCCATTCCCGAATGGATGACGCAATTCGATTCCCAGCTGGGCTTTGCCATTCGTCGTTGGTGTGCGCCGTTGCTGGGCCTTCCTGCCCATGCGAGTGCCGACGCGTACTTTGAACGGCGTGTGGACCTCGGGACGCCCGAAGTAACCTCACGCCTGCTCACGTCTGCAGGAATAGGCCATTTCCTGATTGAAACCGGATACCGCGGTGATCAAATCCACGGCCTTTCGGGGATGGAACGTATCAGCTCAGCCCCAGTGGGCGAAATTGTCAGGCTCGAATCCATAGCGGAGTCTCTGGCTTGGGAAGGCGTATCAGCCGCCGAATTCGCAGACGCCTATACGGACCGGCTGGCACTGGCAACGCAGAACGCGGTGGGAGTCAAGAGCATCATCGCCTACCGTCATGGGTTCGACTTTGATCCAATACGGCCGTCTAAAGAAGAAGTGGGTAAGGCAGCTGCTTCCTGGCTCCGGCTGGTAGCAGCCGGTTACTCGCTCCGTGTCTCTGATCCTGTGCTTTTGCGCTTCTTTCTCTGGTCGGGCGTCGACCGCGGCCTGCCCATTCAAATGCACACCGGATACGGCGACCCGGACTTGCGTCTGGACCGCTGCGACCCGCTGCTGTTGGTTCCCTGGTTGAAGCTGATTGAGCCTTTGAAGGTGGACGTTCTTCTCCTCCATTGTTATCCGTTCCATCGGCACGCGGGTTACCTTGCGCAGGTATTCCCTCACGTCTACTTCGATGTCGGGCTTGGGACCAACTACACAGGCGTTCAGTCTCTGGAACTGATCAAAGAGTCTTTCGAGCTGGCACCGTTTTCCAAGATCCTGTTTTCCACGGATGCATGGGGACCTCCGGAACTGCATTACCTCGGGGCGAAACTATGGCGCGAAGGAATGAGGAAAGTCCTGGGAGCCTGGGTTCGCGATGGAGACTGGGCCGAGGAGGACGCCATTCGAGTAGTTCACATGGTCGGAAGGGATAACGCGGTGCGCGTTTATGAGTTGGGGGAGAAGTGAATTCTGAACTGTTTGAAGTGCTCAGGAGTCGCATTGATCAAGAAATCCCCAGTGCAATAGAACTTCGCCATAAACTGCACAGCATGCCGGATCTATCCGGTTCCGAGGGGCCGACCCTTGATCTGGTCTTGAACGCTTTACCTGGGGGCCTGCAAACCAGGTTTGTGGCCGGAACAGGGGCTGTACTTCGAATTGGCGGGCCGGGCAAGGCGATCGCTATCCGTGCTGAGCTGGATGCGCTGCCTGCCTTGGAAGAGTCCCAACTCGATTGGGCTTCCGAAAGACCTGGTATCATGCACGCCTGCGGGCATGACATTCATCTGGCTGCTGTCGTTGCCTTGGCCAGGGCCGTCTACTCAACACCAGGCGCAGCCCCCATGGCGCTGGTCTTCCAGCCCAGGGAAGAAACGTACCCGTCCGGGGCGAAGGACATCTGCGCAACAGGAATACTCGCGGAAGAAGAGGTGCGGGCCACAGTCGCGGCCCATGTTCAGCCTCTGCTCCCCGGAGGGACAGTGGCGTGCACACCGGGGGCCGTGAATGCCTCATCGGACGAGTTCGTCATCAACATTCATGGACGGGGTGGTCACGCTGCCTACCCGCACATTGCAGCGGACCCTGTTTTGGCGCTATCCCACGTTGTGGTCTCGTTGCAAAACATCGTGAGCCGGAACGTGGACCCCATGGATTCGGTCGTCCTCACGATCGCCACCCTTCAGGCTGGTACCGCGGCTAACGTCATACCCGGTACTGCCGCTGCCCGCGGAACGGTCCGCACTATGTCCACACCAGTGAGGGCGGAAGTGCTGCGGCGACTTGCCGAGACGGTCCGCCTGGTTGCAGCGGCCCACGGCTGCAGTGGTGAAGTAACCGTCATCGAAGGCGAACCAGTCCTGGAAAATGATGCGCACATCGTCAAGGCGACGGCTCCACTACTGCTGGCTCTCGGCATGGAAGTGGACAGTAATCTCAGGTCTGCGGGTTCCGATGACTTTTCGTATTTTTCGGAAAAGATGCCTTCACTGATGATGTTTGTGGGTACCAGCGGCACTGGGGAACGGTTGCACTCAAGCACTTTCGTGCCCCACGACTCTCATGTCCATGATGTAGCGCATGCGCTCCTGGCTGGATACGTTGGCGCCGCCAGAACGTTACTGACCGCCCATGAATTGCCTCTGGTTGTCGCCCCAACAAGCTGACCGCATGCTACCGGTCAAGCCGTTTTGGGTTTCCTGATTGAATGGGGATCAAAAGCGGAGGACTTCACAACTACTTCTAGCTTTGCTGCTTATGCAAGAAAGGAATGCCATGCCGCAGTCCGGACAATTTGAACAGTCTGAGAACCAATCTGCCCGTTTGACCCTGGCGGACCGAATCCGTCAAATTCAGGGTTCGCTCTCCCCGGCAGAGCACAAGCTCTCGCGAGTGTTCCTCGCCAACTACCCGACTGCAGGGTTGGAGTCCACGGTTGAATTTGCCAAGAAAGGCAATGTCAGTGCCCCCACCGTGCTCAGGTTCGTCAGCAGACTGGGCTTCAACAAGTACCGGGACTTCCAGGATGCCCTCCGTGAAGAAGTGCAAGCGCGGAGGGCATCCCCGCTGACCCTTCAGGGCAAAATACGCGCTGATTCAGCTGCTCCGGAACTGGCCCGATCAGTGGCGGAAACGGCCGTCGAGGGCATCGAGAGCACCGTCGCTTCGCTGCCGGAGCATGAGTTCGACCGCGCCGTTGCACTTCTATGCAATACCTCACTTCAAATTACTTCGATCGGCGGCAGGTTCTCTCACCTCCTGGCCACCTACTTGGACTTACACCTTCGTCTTATGCGGCCCAACACCTTGGTGCACGCGCAGCATCCGAACAATGACTCCACATTCATAGCTGACCTCAGCAAGCGCGATGTCTGCGTCTTCTTTGATTTTCGTCGCTACCAGAAAGACACCGTTGACCTGGCAAAGGCAGCCCGGGCGAGTGGGGCCAGGATAATCCTCATCACGGATCCGTGGCTCTCACCGGTTTCATTTACTGCGGACGTTGTTCTGCCGGCACGGGTGGAGTCTGCGGGTTCGTTCGACAGCATCGTTCCGGCGACCGTTTTGGTGGAAGCCCTCATCGCAGCGGTTCACGTCAAACTTGGGCCGGCGGCCGAAGACCGTATGCGGACTTTGGAAGCTGGCTATGGCACAGTGCTCGCCGATTAAGCCCGGTTTCCTTCTCGCCGGCCATCTTGCCCAAGGTCAAAGTGATGCAGAACTTGTTGAGCAGGTACGCTCCGGACAATTAGCCTCTTTCGAGAAATTGTACGATCGACATCGTGCGGCAGCCCGCCACGTAGCCTCAGCGCAGGCCGACAACGCGGCCGATGTTGACGACGTTGTTGCAGACGCCTTTGCGTATATTCTCCATTCGCTCGCTGCTGGTAAGGGGCCGGATACATTCTTCCGGGCATATTTGCTGACGGCAGTTCGTCGCATAGCCCATAAGCACAACCAGGCGGCGACCCGCGCGAGTGTCACAGGTGACAACTTCGTGCTGGATAGCACGCATGTGGATATCGATCAGGTGATCTCGGAATTCGAATCTTCAGCTATCGCCGGTGCCTTCGCGACGTTACCTACACGTTGGCAGGAGGTTCTTTGGTATGTCGATATTGAGGGGATGAAACCTGCTGCGGCGTCTCCACTGCTTGGTGTGACGCCTAATGCCATATCCTCCCTGGTCCTGAGGGCCCGCGAACGACTTCGCCAGGCCTATTTGCAGAACCACGTTGGTTCCGCGGTGGGCGAGGTCTGCGAGGAATATTCAAACCAACTGGGCGCCTACGCACGCAACGGGCTGGGGTCGCGGTCGATGGGCAAAGTTCGGGCTCACCTGGACACCTGCGCGAAGTGCACGGCACTTTTGCTGGACCTCAACGACATGCAGTCTGCGATGCGGGGTGTGATCTTTCCCTTAGTTGCCGGCATAGCGTTCACAGGGGCAATACCGGATCTGTCCGTAGGTGTGGGAGTGACCGCTACCAGCGCGGTTACGACTCACAGCGCCCACGGAAGCATGCCCCTGTTGCTGAAGGTGGGTGCCGGCGTGCTGGCGGCATCAGTTGTTGCTGTTGGAGCTGCCGTCGCAATGGGCGGGACCGGTGCACCGACCGCCGATGTTCCTGTCGCGGAGGCATCACTGGCACCCGGGCCCACCATTGTGCCTAGCCAACCGACGGCGACTGCGGAGCAATCGCCGATGGTCCCGGCCGCGGAGGGGACTGTCGGGCGGCAGAAACGGTTGCATCCAACGGTTCCAGCCTTGGTCAGGCCGTCGAGTCCTAGGCTGGTTAGTCCTGATCCGATCCTGTCACCGCGGCAAGCTTCTCGTGCGCACCGCAGCTCGCCCGTGGTGTCAACGCCGCCGCTGTTCCCGGGGTTTCCAGATCCTGTCGATCCGATCCCGACTATAGCTCCGTCCGTGTTGCCGACACCCGGGGCTACACCAACCGTCACAGGTGTACCTTCGCCAGGGTCAGAGGTTGCTGCGACATTTCGCGTCGATCCGGGCACGAGCGCCTCGGAAGTGAACATCATCATCACCTTCATCCTTCGAGAAGGAACAGCACCTGCCACAGCTGAAGCTGTCTTCAGTATCTCTGCCGGAGCTCAGATGATCCCCGGAAAGCTGATTGAGCCGGCCGGGTGGACATGCAGAACCGACAACGCAGTGAATGATCAGTTCCGCTGCACCAGCGACAACATTGATTCGGACAGGTTGGTCTTCTCCATGGGTGTGTACAAATCAGACTCCCCTCAGACGCGAACCATGGACTACACGTTCAGTGGCGGGGGCAATGAAACAGCCCATTTCTCCAACGATTTCTAGCTGGGGCGTTGTCTGGGCGGCAAGGGATCACATAAACGTCGGCCCGTTGGCCAAGCGGGCCGCCAACTGGCATTGGACGCCTAGGGACGAACAGAAGCCTTCATACGTGGCAAAGAAGCGGCGGACTATTCGAACCGGGGCGGTCTGTTTCATGTCATTAGGTACCGCGCTGGTACTTCTCGGTCTGCTGACAGGACTCATAAACGGTCGATGGGCGTAGAGCTACCTCGCTCGCCAGTCTGTGTGCGAGAGCATCCGGACGACGGACCGGCACCGCCGTGCCATCGGGCTCAAATAGGTGATCCTGCAGCTACGGCAGCTCGGTGCGTTCTCAAAAACGTGCGCTTCCTCCGCCAAGATGCCTTGACGCTGGATAGGGACATGATCATGATGAGTCATGGCAAGGTATAGCGGTGGTCCAACTGTTCATCGGGCGATGAAGGGTCCCCGATTGACCGGGGTGTCCCGGTCGAGCCCAGAGGGCTGGAAAGCAGAAGTAGTCACAACGCTAAGTGCTATTCAGGAGGTGCGCCAGGCCTGCGATAACACTGAGGTCAGAACCGTCAGATATGCGCGGAAGGCTGGCTTCTCGTGGGCGGAGATCGCCACTGCTCTCGGGGTATCCCGCCAAGCGGTATGGGAACGATGGCACGAGCTTGACGAGACCCTGCCCAAGAACGATGCGTGGGGACCGGCTGCGCTGATTGACCTGGAGCCGGGCAGCACGGCAGCACCGGATAGCAAAACTGCATGAAGCGGATGAGGCTCCGGTATTCCGGGGTTTGCCGGGAGTGCAGTGCCTCCATCGCGGCCGGGTCGGAAGCGATCTACGAGAGCGAAACTAGGACCGTCCGATGCCTGGCGTGTGCCACTGAGCCCGAACAAGCACTTTCTCCGGGTCCGGAACCGACGCATGACGGGTTATTGTCGCCTGCAGCCGGCACGGCAGGATCATCTGCCCGACGAGAGTATGAGCGACGCAAAACTAAGGACCAGGATAGGCTCCGCGAGAAATGGGGACGGTTCGGGGCCTTGGCTGTCGCGCTGTCTGATGAGCGGCCGTCCACCCAGTCTTGGGCTCAAGGCGCCATCGGCGAGGAACGTTTAGGCGCTCGGCTGGATGCAGTGTCCTCAGATAGCCTGGCTATCCTCCACGACCGGCGCTTCCCTGGATCGAAAGCCAACATCGACCACATCGCTGTTACGCCAGGCGGAGTCTGGGTGATCGACGCCAAAAGGTACAAGGGCCGGCCTGAACTGAAGATCGAGGGTGGCTTCCTTCACCCACGGGTCGAGAAACTTCTCGTGGGCAGGCGCGACTCCACAAAGTTGGTTGATGGTGTGCTCAAACAGGTCGACGTCGTGCGGGAGCATGCCGGCGCTGTTCCGGTGAATGGCGTGCTGTGCTTCATCGAAGCGGACTGGCCGCTGGTTGGGGGAGCCTTCACGACTCGTGGCGTGCACGTACTCTGGCCCAAACGGCTCGCAAAAGTACTTGCAACGCGGGCAGCCGGCGATGTTGATGTGGCGAGAATGACGGAGTTGCTAGCCACGAGGTTCAGATCGGCGTGACGACACCGGCTGGCTGACGCAACCTTGCTTCTACTGCGGCTTGAACGATGACAGCCGGTTAATCCCCTGTCGTGCAGCGGCTATCAAAGGCCGTGCCGCCAGAGATCCTGCCTTCAGAGAACCAAGAAATTTGCTGATGCTGCCGCTGAATAGTTCTTTGCTAGTCCAGTTTTGCGTCAGTTCCCAAGTTATGCGGGTGAAGTGCACGGCCAGCACGACAATAAAGAGCGAGATCACCAGGCCGGCAATTGAAGCGGCCACGATCATCACCCCTGTGATGTGCACTAGGAGGACGGCAGAGATCACGACTGTGTGGGCGTCAAGAAGTTCCATATTTATTTTCTCGTTTGATGCGGGCTGGTAAGCGGGTCCGCGCCGGTCGTTGAGACCGAATGGCGGCAATCAGCGGGAGATACGGCGGTCTGGAGTGATCAAAGGCCTTGTCACAGATGTGCCTTCCAGGAGCTGGACACCAGGGGGCGCTGCGCAGTTGGCCTGGAGCTCGATGTAGTCGAACTCCTTTGTAGCGCGGTTATCAAGGACGCTTCCGGGGCCCAGAAGTGTCCGCCGGTCTGGGCGGACACGCTCCAGGCAGCCTTGAACTGGATGTTAGTTGTTCCCCCGGGTACGTCGTCACGATGGCAGCATATCTGCGGTAGGGACGGGGCGCACAGCGTTACGGTACTGTGGCGCGTTTGCCGGGGAGTGATTGCCTCTTGCCTGTGCAACATGTCCTATGACCTTGCCGTGTACCGGCCGTACCGCACCCAACCGGCCGTGACATTGCTTTCATCAATCTCTCCGAGAATTCAGGCACTGGGGCGTCCTGCTTTCCACCATTGCTCGTCATGCACTGAGGCTTTTCTCATAAGGATTGGTTGCTGGAAGGCACTCTGTCTGCAAAGAAAGCCGCTGCCGTTGAGCGTAGCTGGTGACGCATGTCCGCCCCTGGTGGATGGCTTTGGTGGCATGCGCCGAAGGAAACGACATCGCTTTTGATGCGAAGGATTTCGACGTTGCCCCGAAGCGTCAATGGGCAGATGTTCCAGGATTCCTTTGTGCATGGGGAGCAACAGCGGACATTTGCGGGCATCATTGGTGATCACATGAACACCGGCACAGTCATGGCGGGGGAGAAGCTCACTCGTGAGCAGCGCTACGAGTACCTACAGAAGTTCGGTATCGGCCAGAAGACCGGTATTCAGTTGCCTGGCGAATCTGCTGGTTTGCTGGCCCAACCGGAAGAGTGGGACTCCCGGCAGGAGTTCTCTGTGTTTGTTCGGACAGGGGGTGTCGCAGACACCGCTGCAACAGCCATGGCGTTTCGGGCAATTGCCAATGATGGTGTGCGGCTGAAACCCCAGCTGGTTGAATCCACGGTGAATAAGGACGGCGTCGAGCAGGTTTCGGAGGTGGGGGTAGGCACGAAAGTGATCAGCCCGGATACAGCCCGGAAAGTGCGCGACATTCTTGAAAGTGTGGTTACCGCCGGCGGTGCCAAGGACGTGAAAGTTCCCGGATACCGCATAGGTGGCAAAACGGGAACGGCTGAAGCCGTTGCCGACGACGGAGCCGGCTTTGATGGGTACGCGGCCTCTTTCGTTGGTATGGCTCCCATGGAAGATCCGCAGTACATAGTGCTGGTCAATGTGCAGCGCCCGAAGGTGCTGTCCCGGTATCAGCTGCCTGCGTCGACTACGCCGTCTGTGAGCCTGGCTCAGAAATACTAAAAAACTGGTTGCTCGGTGGGTCGTTGAGTCAAAGAGATGCCCCTCAGGCTTGGAGAGTCTGAGGGGCATCGTCAATTGGCCTCATTATTGAGAATCGTGGTGGCTAGGGAAGCTTCACGAAACTGTCAAGGCGCTCCCATGTTTGTGTGTCATTGTTGAGTACGGTTGCTTCGGTGCCGAGCCCTTTTACTTCTCTTAGCCCATGCTGATATCCGGTTATTGAGTACTCTCTTACTGCTCCGTCCTGGCCCTTTTGGGGCAAGAGAAAGACGAGATACTCCTTACCTGTTTCGATGTCGATGTCATCAGTGATCATCGCCTTGATGAACTTCGCATCCGAAGGTTTCGATCCGCCGTTCAGTCTTAGGATCTTTTCCTGTTGGGCTTTGTTGAGGCTGTTCCAGTAGTCGTCATAGATCACAGTGCCACCAACCCGCGAATAGTTCACTTGCGTGCCTGTCTCAATGTCACCTTTGTAGACCTCTCGGACAGTCATTTTTCCAACGGTTTGAGGGAAGACATATTGATTGGCAACGGGGCTGAACGTGCGCCCACCGTCGATTGTCTCGATGTGGACACGCGCAACTATCGGAAATTTGTTGAATCCGTAGAAGGGATCCTTTGGTTCCCAAATATAATCAAGATCCGTGCCGGCCGTTTCAATCTGATCGGCCGGGATATTGTCGTAGGCATTGTTGGAGCCTTGCAGAGCCGTCTGCTTGGCTGACTGAATAGGCCCTGAACCGCCGGCGTCGGTCGTTCCGGAGGCGCAAGCTGACAAACCGCCCAGCAGCAGCACTGCGGCGATCAGCATGGGCGTTTTCAACTTGTGCATGATGTAGACACTCCTCCTTGTGTTTTGAGGTTGATAGGGAGTGGGAACCTGACCGTCGTCGAGTCGTTGCGGAGTCGCGGAGGTAGCACAAGATCAGTACAAGTAGTTGATCGCATCGTTATCCACTCCTGCCACTCGTTGCATGATCCGTCCGGAGCCTGTCTGGCACATGATGCTGTAGCGATTGGTGTTGTAATGAGCAAGCCCGAATGCGTGGCCCATCTCGTGAATAGTGGTTCCGAGGGCAGCGTCGTTGCTGACACTTGCCGAGCTGTAGACGGAGTCGTTTATGTGCACTTCTGCGTACGTCCAGTTTGATGACGCTGGATTTATTGCGCCGCCAGTCGCGGAGAAAAACGAGGTATGGGCCAAGGTGTTCATGCCCCCGCCGAAGTAGGCATCATTATGTTGATGGAAGTCCATCGTAGAGCCCACATTACTACCAACAAAGCTGACGTAAATTGGGTTATCCCAGCCGGGGTACATCCAGTTATTTGCTGCACCGGTGATGAGATGTTCCCAGTCACCAACTCCGGACGAGTAATTAAGCCATGCTGTGATGTTACCGACGCCATTTTGATAGCGGTAGCCGAAAGTAGGTGTTGCTGCCTGGGCACTTGTGGCCGGCAGTATGACCATCATCATTGCCAGCAAAATTGCCACTAACGGTCTTCGAGCTCTCTCAAACAGCATGGTGGGCTTACGCCTGCCCATTGCATGGGCATCCACGTCCATGACCGCGGTCGTGTTCGGGTCGGCAGTGTCCGTGATCCGGTGAGATCGCCCAGAATGAGTCCCGGAAATTTGCCTGCCATTCGGTATGCGAGTTTCAATCACGTTGTCCCCCTCATGACATTTTGAACGTCATTGTTCTACTGTGCACACGAGGGTCATCCCTCGCGCAAAACCGAAGTTATGAGCTTCGGAACGCATCGGCCGATTGCTTAGCCGAAAATGCAACTTCGGTCCGTTTGTGCAGAGTATAGGAGGCGGGCGCTGTTGTCAGCATTTGCATAAATGTTTTCTAGGTATTGCTTGCAACTCGCTTTAAATACCGGAGTTTATGACTTATTGGAAGTTCATGGAGAAATATATGAGTTTTGGCGTCACGAATCTTCTGTAGGTGTCTGTGAGGGATCTTCAGTTGCAATGCGCGTCTGAAGGGCGCTGACCCGGCAGGGTTGATGGAGAGGGGCAGTCAGCGAAGGGCACTTGGGCCAATTGGTATGGCGATCGTGCTGTGCTGCGATGGGGCGAGGTCCGTGGACTCAGCGAGGCGGAGCCCACGGCTGCTGCTCTAATGTCGTAGAGCAGATCCCCGTTAGCGCTGCTCCCCCTGATCTGGCTCCGGAGAAACATTGCTAATTCTTGGGCTTGAATGCTACCGCCACGGGTGTGGTGAATCTCTAGCTGAGGTCTAGTGCGGAGGTAGTAGTGAAATGCAGGCCTTGGATCGGCGAAGGCCTGCATTTCTTTGTGGCGATGCTACCTCGATGATTTTCGCGGTCATAAGTTGCATGCGAGGCCCGCCCAACGTGTGCGCTATCTCTGCCGTCACGCTATTGATCAGAAGGTCATCCGATGAATTTCGAGCCGTCTTCGCGTGTGTAGATGACCCGACCCTTTTCGTCCACGGGGAAGTCCTCAATGACGTGTCCTGTGGATGTGTCGATGATGACGATCGAGCTGGCTGGCCAGGTCGGATCCGGGACGACGTTGTAGGTGGCATCTCCGGCTGTCACCACTTGTCCGGCAGCGTTCTTCGCCCAGTTGGAGTAATCGACGATTTTTCCGGTGTTCGTGTTTACAGCCACGGTCTCCAAAGGACCTGCCGGGGTCCCGTCCAAGTGCGATGAGTTCCACCACCCTTCATAGCCGCCGATAGGCCGGTCTGCCACCGGCCCCTTGAATGAAAAGGCGTCATCCTGGCCAGTTGTTGCGTTAGCTTGGACGCTTACCGCGACTGCACCAGCCAAGACCACTGCCGTACCCAATGCGCCTAGTACGAGTTTCATGTTTTCCCCCTTGGTAATTTGCGACAGGATGGTTCCGCCGCGTCGTGTGAGGTCGTAAAACCTTGATGTCACTGATGAGCATGCAGCCCCAAACAGCAAAGTGGCAGGAGATATGCCCATGCCTGGACCGTCCAGGAGGTCAGCTCGCCACTGTTCTTCCCGGATCGACCGAAGCCGTGCGGGGGTCAAAGCGAGGCATACAGCAAGCAGCGCCTCTTGTGGCTTCATAGAGCGCTCCATGCACTATCGCCGAAAGCGGGCGATGGGCGCTCAGCACGAGAAGTTCTTGATTTTTGCGCTCTCACAAACTCCTGCGCCAGTGGACGGGCGTCGGCAAGGAGACGGTAGTAACGCCGTCGTGGTCCTTTGCGTTCTTCCGAAGTTTCCCATTCCCCTTGCACCCACCCAGCGGCTTCGAGGCGCTCCAGGATGGGATAGACAGTACCGGGCTTTTTGCCCGTATCCTTGACGATCTGCAGCCCCCACACGCTCTCCGCCGACAACAGCGCTTCTAGGACAAGTGCGGTGGCCGGGGTGATCCGTCCCAAGTTCTCCATGCGCCTAATCTAGCTATATAGATTTAGAAGTCAAGTCGCCGCTTGTTGTGGCGTGGTCTGCATTGGGCGGATGCCCAGCATGAACCTGGCCCCTGTGGGGACCCCAATTCGAAATCCGCATCGGGGCTTCCGCTGCGGACACCAGGTCCCTTGGGGATCGAGAGGCGGTTCCTTGTGGCATGCGCGTTGGATCGGCCGTTGGCGGGCTGCCGGGTGAGCTGGATTCCGGCCCAATGGTCAGCGTCGCGATCTTTTTACGGAACACCAGCGCTGCCAGCGGTACTGTCAGCAGGAAAACACAGACGACGAGGAAGGCCGCCAGGGCAGTCACCAGGACAATCAAGCACATCAGGCCAATGTGAATTTCGGTGGAGCCAATCTCGCCTATGTCATCAACTTCTTGGATGCGCGCTAACTGGGTACTGACTAAGGGGAGTGCCATCTTTCGCTCCTGTGGATTCTGATTTATGAGTCAGAAGTAAGTACGGAGCAGGTTCATCCTGTGGCGCAGGTCGGGGAGAAGGTTATGGTCTTGTGATGTGTCTCATGCGCCGCCGCAATGGCGACGGGTCTTCCGTGGCAATGATTGGGCTTCCCGGAGTCCGAGTAAATATGGGACATTAGCGTCATAAGCCTTGGGGGAAAGTGATGAAGCGTAGACATCTGGCCGACATCGCAATTGCGGCCTCTCTTCTCGCGGTCTCGCTCACGGGATGCGCGGGGCAGCAACCAGCAAGCAAAGACCTGCAGTCTTTCAGCTCCATGGATGAGGCTTTCGCTGCCGTCGATGAGATCCTGGAATGCGACTCTGCGGCCGCTGGCAACCCGATTGTTCCTATGGGCGACGGCGGCCGACTCGCTTCCGCGCAGAGAGTCTGTTCGGAGAACGTGCAGATAGACCTGTACCCGAATCAGGGCGCCCTTGAGGAAAGCTACCAAACGTGGGCTGACTCAAATCAGGGCAAAATCCCCTTGGTTCGCGGCGCCAACTGGATGGTTGTCGATCTCAGCAACATCGCGGGCGGCCAGTCGTCAACAATGGACCTCCAAGGCGTGGCCGACAAACTGAAAGGCGAGTACGCCGTCGTCGGCACCTAGCTCGAGGCGGCCGCACGGTCACCAAACATGGCAGACTTGAAGCCTGCAAAATAAACGTCCGGAAGGAACCACTAGTGGCTGCTGCCCAAAACACCCGGGCCAAGAACGTCGCGGCGAACACCGTTAGCTGGCGTGACGCGGCACCGGCCGCCGTAGTCCTGATCATGGGTCCGGAAGAGTACCTCGGAATTCGCGCCATGGATGGGATCCGAACCCACGTGCGGGCCAGCACTCCGGACGTTGAGCTCAGTCGACTGAACGCTGGCGCCTACGAGTCCGGGTCGTTGGCGATGACTGTCACCCCGTCGCTCTTTGGCGAGGGCAAGCTTATTGAGGTCGAGGGCCTCGAAGCTATGAATGATGCCTTCCTGGCTGACGGGTTGGCCTATCTCCACCATCCGGACCAGGATGTCGTCCTTGTCCTTCGCCATGCCGGGGGAGTGCGTGGCAAGAAGCTGCTGGACGCCGTGAAGTCCGCCGGTTGGCCCGTCATTGATTGCCAGCCCCTGAAGAAGGACTCCGACAAGACGGCGTTTGTCGTCTCCGAGTTCAGGGCTGCGGGACGCCGAATTGAAGGCGAAGCCGTCCAAGCTTTGGTGAATGCCGTGGGTGCCAATCTGTCGGAACTCGCGGCGGCATGCAGCCAGTTGATTGCCGACGCCACCACGGCTGTCACAGCCGAAACCGTGGAGCGTTACTACGGTGGTCGGGTGGAAGCTACGGCTTTCAAAGTGGCCGATGCTGCCATGGCCGGCAACGGACCCGTGGCATTGTCCACCCTGAGGCACGCCCTGGCCACCGGTGTGGATCCGGTTCCTTTGGTTGCGGCGCTGGCGGCCAAACTGAGGACTCTGGCAAAGGTTGCGGGAGCCAATGGTTCGCCGGCCACCATCGCCAAGAACTTGGGAATGCAGCCCTGGCTAGTGGAGCAGGCCCAGCGCGATGTCCGCCGCTGGACCCCGGAAGGCTTGATCCGCTCCATTCAAGTCATCGCCGAGGCGGATGCCCAGGTGAAGGGCGAGTCGCGTGACCCTGTCTACGCGGTGGAGCATGCGGTCACGGTTATCGCCATGTCGGCCAGCCGCCGCTGAAGCTGGCGCGTTCACCGCGGCTTGAGGTTAAACCCAAAGGCCGGCACCCAATGGCGCCGGCCTTTTGATCAGCTCAGTCGAACTGGAAAACCTTAGAGTGCGTTGACCTTCTTGGAGATCGCCGACTTGCGGTTTGCAGCGTTGTTCTTGTGAATAACGCCCTTGCTGACAGCCTTGTCCAGCTTGCGGCTGGCAGCAACAAGTGCAGTTCCAGCAGCATCCTTGTCGGCAGACTCAACGGCGGTGTTGACGGCGCGGATGGCCGTCTTCAGCTCAGACTTGACGGCGTTGTTACGCAGGCGAGCCTTCTCGTTGGTGAGGATGCGCTTCTTCTGGGACTTGATATTAGCCACGTATGAACTCTCTTTTTAATGCGGAAATGGTCTAGAGGGTTTTCAGGTTGGCCATCGACTGAGCGGCGTGGGGATGCCTATGGCAGCCAACCATGCATGGCCGTCGACCTGCACGGACACACAGCTATAAAGGATAGCAGAAACTCGGGGGTCACGCAGAACCAGGCGTTTAGTCCGGCTAGTGCCGGGCTTGGAGAGCCCGGGCTACCTCGTGGAACTTCGACTTTCCCAGAATGGCGCCTTCCCGCCGGATCGCATTGGGATTCAGCCGAATGACGCGCCCTACGTTGATCTCGCTGGGCCTGCCTTGCCGATCCCAGGCGCCGGTTCCGATGTCGACATACTCGCCTGCCCGCGCGCCGTTGTCGTGGTCCTTGGACGTCAGCATGAGGCCCAACAGCCACTCACGGTCCCGGCCCACCAGAAGTACGGGTCGGTCCTTGCCTTGCGTATGGTCCTCTTCATAGGGAACCCAGCTCCACACAATCTCACCAGGGTCCGGGTGGCCATCGGGCTTGGGGGAGTAGCCGACCTTAACTGAACCGCGGAAGTCGCCGGGGTAGGGGCCTGGCTGATGCACGACGTCGGATCGCCGGGTCTGCGTCCTTCGGGCACCTGCCGGGGTGGCCGTCTTGGTGGTGTTGCCTCCCAACGACTTGAGGGACCGCAGGATGAGTTTGCCCAGAGGGCGCAAGTCGAAAGCCATGTGACAACGCTACAGCTGGCTCCTGCTAATGCCCGGCACGCAATGTACGGCGAAGCGCCGGTTCATGGGAGACTAGAGGATCAGATGCGCGGCGTGTTCCCGCTGGCCTATGCCCAGTGGCAGGAATTACCGCGCGAGTGTCGACAGTAAGGATCCTGCGTGTCTCCCATGGCCCGCACCGCACCGGTGCCCGCCGCAACAGATCCGGCCATCATCCGGAACTTCTGCATCATTGCCCATATCGACCACGGTAAATCCACCCTGGCCGACCGCATGCTGCAGTACACCGGCGTCGTTAAGCAACGCGACATGAAGGCCCAGTATCTGGACCGCATGGATATCGAACGTGAGCGCGGCATCACCATCAAATCCCAGGCTGTTCGTATGCCGTGGGAACTCGATGGCAACAGCTACGCCCTGAACATGATCGATACTCCTGGCCACGTCGACTTCACCTATGAGGTATCCCGTTCCCTGGCGGCCTGTGAAGGTGCAGTGCTGCTGGTGGATGCTGCCCAAGGCATCGAGGCCCAAACCCTTGCCAACCTGTACTTGGCGATGGAAAACAACCTCACCATCATTCCGGTTTTGAACAAGATCGATCTCCCGGCCGCACAGCCCGAGAAGTACGCGGCTGAGCTTGCCAACCTGATTGGTGGCGACCCGGATGATGTGCTCAAGGTTTCCGGTAAAACCGGCGTGGGCGTAGAAGCGCTGCTGGACAAAATTGTCCGCGACCTCCCCGCGCCAGTTGGCGATCCCAATGCTCCGGCCCGCGCCATGATCTTCGACTCCGTCTATGACACCTACCGCGGCGTGGTCACCTACGTCCGTGTGGTTGACGGCATGCTGCACCCCCGGGAACGCATCCAGATGATGTCCACCCGGGCCACGCACGAGCTCTTGGAGATTGGTGTCAGCTCCCCGGAGCCCACACCGTCCAAGGGCTTGGGCGTCGGTGAAGTGGGTTACCTGATCACCGGTGTGAAGGACGTCCGCCAGTCCAAGGTTGGCGATACAGTCACCAACCTGGCCAAGCCGGCATCGGAGTCGCTCAGCGGCTACGCGGACGCCAAGCCTATGGTCTTCTCCGGTCTCTACCCGCTGGATGGAACGGATTACCCGGTACTCCGCGACGCCCTCGAAAAGCTGATGCTCAACGACGCAGCGTTGGTTTACGAGCCTGAGACGTCTGCAGCGCTGGGCTTCGGTTTCCGTGTTGGGTTCCTTGGGTTGCTTCACCTCGAGATCACGCGTGAGCGCCTCGAGCGTGAGTACAACCTGGACCTTATCTCCACGGCTCCCAATGTGGAGTACGAGGTGACGCTGGAGGACAAGAAGGTCATCCACGTGACCAACCCCAGCGAGTACCCCACGGGCAAGATCTCCGAGGTCCGCGAACCCATGGTGTCCGCCACCATCCTGGCACCCAACGAATTTGTTGGTTCCATCATGGAACTCTGCCAAAGCCGCCGTGGCCAGATGCGCGGCATGGACTATTTGTCCGAGGATCGGGTGGAGCTCCGCTACTGGATTCCGCTGGCCGAAATCGTGTTCGACTTCTTCGACCTCCTGAAGTCCAAGACACGCGGCTACGCCTCGCTGGACTGGAAGGCCGACGGCGAACAGGTGGCCGACCTCGTCAAGGTGGACATCCTGCTCCAAGGCGAACAAGTGGACGCATTCAGTGCCATCACCCACCGTGACAAGGCCTACGCCTACGGTGTGATGATGACGGGGAAGCTCCGCGAGCTTATTCCCAGGCAGCAATTCGAGGTGCCCATTCAGGCCGCCATCGGATCACGCATCATTGCCCGCGAGAGCATCCGGGCCATCCGCAAGGACGTTCTTGCCAAGTGCTACGGCGGTGACATCACCCGTAAGCGCAAACTTCTGGAAAAGCAGAAGGAAGGCAAGAAGCGCATGAAGATGGTGGGACGCGTGGAGGTGCCCCAGGAGGCATTCATCGCAGCGTTGACCACTGACGAGTCCAAGGACAAGGCCAAGAAGTAAATGCCCAGCGTCCTACCTTTGGGCGACCCTGCACCTGCGGATGGCATGTTGCCTCCGCAGGTGTTGGCCGGCGTCGAGCACCGCAACTTCGGGCTCTACGTCCATATCCCGTTCTGCGCCGTTCGCTGCGGCTACTGTGACTTCAATACCTATACGGCCACCGAGCTTGGCGGTGGGGCCTCGCAGGATGCTTACGCTACTACGGCGGTATCTGAGCTCGACTTCGCGGCGTTGGCATTGGATGCTTCCGGTTTGCCTCGGCGTCCACTTAGCACCGTTTTCTTTGGCGGTGGTACTCCCACGCTCCTCCCGGCCGAAGACCTGGCGCGGATCCTGCGCGCCGCCGTCGGCCACTGGGGCTTGGAGCCCGGCGCTGAGGTGACAACGGAGGCTAATCCTGATTCTGTCACCCCCGAATCCCTGAAGGTGCTGGCTGATGGCGGATTCACTCGGGTCTCTTTCGGCATGCAATCCGCCGTCCCGCACGTTCTGAAAGTACTGGACCGCACCCACACCCCAAGCCGCGTGCCACTCGTTGTGCAATGGGCACGTGAAGCCGGCCTTGCAGTGAGCCTGGACCTCATCTACGGCACGCCCGGGGAATCCATGGCGGACTGGCAGCTGTCACTCGAAACTGCGCTCTCGTACCAGCCTGATCACATCAGCGCTTACGCGTTGATTGTGGAAGACGGCACCAAACTTGCCGCACAGATCCGACGCGGCGAAGTACCCGGAATCGATGACGACGACCACGCCGCCAAGTACGAGCTGGCAGACAAAATGATCTCCCAAGCAGGCTTGAACTGGTACGAGGTCAGCAATTGGTCCCGGACGCCGGAACAGGCTTGCCGGCACAATCTTGCCTACTGGCGCGGGGATGACTGGTGGGGCATTGGACCCGGAGCGCACTCCCACGTGGGAGGTGTCCGGTGGTGGAACGTCAAGCACCCCACTGCCTATGCGGGACGGTTGGCTGCAGGAAGTTCGCCGGCTGCCGGCAGGGAAACCCTCGACGCCGAAACCCGCGAAGTCGAGCGCATCATGCTCGAAGCGCGGCTCGGAACAGGGTTGTCCGTGGATGCCTTGGACGCGATCGGGCGTCATGCGATGGCCGGGCTGATTGCTGACGAGCTGGTGGACCCCGTTCAGGCGTTCAAAGGCCGCCTCGTCCTTACGCTGAAGGGGCGCCTGTTGGCTGACGCCGTGGTTCGCAGGATCCTTCCGGACTAATCGCAGTGCCCGCCCGGGAGTGGCGGGTGGAAGCTACTTAATCCAGCGCAGGTTGACCTTGTAGCGGTGAGGTTGCCCGTGGTTTACGCGGATTCCCGCCGAGACGGAGAAGCACGTCAGGGCCACCCAGATGGCTGTGGCGATGACGGCGAAGATGTTGCCCACAACGGGTAGCAGCACCAGGATGTTGGCCAGCACTGCGGCGATAGTGGGAGGCAGCGTAAAGTTCAGTGCTTCCTTGGATTCCTGCGCCGTAAATGGTCCGCGATCCCGAAAAATCAAGTAGATCAGAAGGGATGGCAGGCATCCCAGGATGCCGCCAAAGTGGGCCAATGTAGCCCACTGCCTGTCTTCGCTGGCCGTCAACGGGAGTGCGTTGGCAGGCGCGCCATGGTACTGGGGCCGGCCTGCGGCGCTACCCGGTTCTTCAGGAGCGTTATCTGCCACGGTGTCTTCCCTTTGCTGTAAAGATGCTGCGGTATTGCTGTCCCAGAATACCGGCCCCAACGTACTTCCCGGGACCAACGCCCCGTTGACACGGTAGTTGCTGTTCCTTCATGGACCTTGCCTCAAGGAACTGTCAGGAAATCGATGACTTCTTCAACACGGCCCAGGAGTGATGCTTCGAGGTCGGCATAAGTTCGAACCGCCCCGAGGAGCCGCTGCCAGCCCAAGCCTATGTCCTCCGCGGTTTCGTGGGGCCAACCGAAGGCCGTGAGGATTCCTGTCTTCCAATCGATTCCCCGGGGTACGGCGGGCCACGCGTCGATGCCCAGGACCTTTGGGCGGATGGCCTGCCAGACGTCCACGTAGGGGTGGCCGACAATCAGAACATTTCCTGCTGCTCCGGGCACGTTCATTGCATCGGCTGCGATGCGCGACTCTTTGGACCCGGAGACAAGGTGGTCCACCAAGATGCCAAGGCGGCGGCCCGGGCCGGGGTTGAAGGCGGCGATGGCCGACTTCAGGTCGTCAACGCCATGCAATGGCTCCACGACGATGCCCTCCACACGGAGATCGTCACCCCAGACCTTCTCGACGAGCTCGGCGTCGTGCTTTCCTTCCACCCAAATGCGGCTGGCTTTGGCCACCTGGGCACGTTGGCCTTGTACCCTCACGGAGCCGGACGCTGTCCGGCTGGAAGGAGCGGCAGAGGCGGCAGGGCGAGTGGCAGGGGGCATCAGCCGGATGGCCTGCCCTTCCAGAAGGAACCCGAATCCCAGCTGGAATGACTTGGTCTTTCCACGCCTGTCTTCAAGGGAGACAACGTGCATTCCACCTGATTTCTCCACACGGGTGACTTCGCCCACCCAGCCCGACTGCACGTCTTCGAGGACCATTCCCCGCTGTACAGCCACTTCCGGCAGCTGCTTTTTGCCGGGAGCGGACAGGTCCTGCGGACCCCAATTGTCGAAAGCCAAGGGATTCCTACCTTTTGTGCTGGTTTATGGCGCGGGCGGAACCCGTCCACGGGAGGTTTCAATGCTAGCAACGGGGTGGCTCATACTAGACTTGTTAGCACTTGGGCATGTTGAGTGCTAAGTGTGGAGGTCCGATTGAGATCCCGCGTAGACCGGTCGTAGGGACCAAGGCAGTCGTCAGGAGGTGGAGCAATGAGTGAGCCGCGCAAGCTTGAGGTGCTGCGTGCCATCGTTGAGGATTACGTGCATTCCAGGGAACCTGTTGGATCGAAGGCCCTCGTGGAGCGTCACCATCTCGGCGTTTCCAGTGCCACCATCCGGAACGACATGGCTGTCCTGGAAGAGGAAGGCCTGATTGCAGCACCCCACACCAGCGCGGGCCGCATCCCAACGGACAAGGGCTACCGCTTATTCGTTGACCGCATTTCCCAGGTAAAACCGCTTTCGGCGGCCGAACGCAGGGCGATCCACTCGTTGCTTGAGGGCCCGGATGATGTTGATGACATCCTGGAGCGCACCGTAAGACTCCTGTCGCAGCTGACCAACCAGGTAGCCGTGGTGCAGTATCCGCATTCGAATCGTGCGCTGGTCCGGCACGTGGAATTCGTCTTGTTGGCTCCAAAGCAGGTGCTTGTTGTCCTCATTGCAGATACGGGCAGCGTTGGGCAGAAGGTCATCGACGCCGGCTCTGACGTGAGTAATGAGGCGCTGATGCTCCTGAGGTCCCGCTTCCTTGGCAGCATCGCCGCCACCCAGATGGCTCTTTTGCCGCAAGTGCTTCCATCGGTAGTCGCCCTGTGTCCACCTGACCTCCGCAGCTTGGCGCAGACGTTGGCTCAGGGGCTGCAATCACTCAGTGACACCAGCCGCGAAGAGCGCATCCTGATGGCAGGAACGGCCAATCTGGCCCGCTCCAATGTGGACTTCCCCTTGAGCATCGGCCCTGTGCTGGAGGCACTCGAGGAACAAGTTGTCATGCTCCGGTTGTTGTCTGACATGGGGGATGATCCCCGCGGTGTCACCGTGAGCATTGGACGTGAAAATCCGTACGACGGCTTAGCTGAGGCGTCCGTCGTGGCTACCGGCTATGGCTCCGGCGCCAAGGTGGGGATTCTCGGTCCGACACGCATGGACTATCCCACCACCATGGCAGCCGTCCGCGCCGTGGCCCGTTACCTTTCCCGCATTCTCGGCGGCTGAAAACCGGTCCGAGGAAACATCCGCAGTACAACAAGGAAGAGATACCGACTTTGAGCAGCCACTATGACGTTTTGGGAGTCTCGCCGGAAGCCACCGGGGAAGAGATCAAAAAGGCGTACCGCAAGTTGGCGCGGAAACTGCACCCCGACGTAAACCCCGGTGAAGATGTCGCGGAACAGTTCAAGGCCGTGACCCACGCTTACGAAGTGTTATCCGACCCCCAGAAGCGCCGGGTCTACGATGCCACTGGCAATGAGAACGGTACCGACAACGGTTTCGGTGGCGGCTACTCCGGTCAGGGTTTCGCGTTCCAGGACATCTTCGACACCTTCTTTGGTGGCGGTGGCGGCCACGGTGGTCCGGCCTCGCGTGTCCGTCGCGGCCAGGACGCACTCATCAGCGTCCGCATCGACCTGAAGGACGCCGTGTTCGGCGTCAACAAGAAGCTTGAAGTGGACACTGCCGTTGTTTGCCCCACCTGTGACGGCAGCTGCTGCCGACCGGGCACCCACCCGGAACGTTGCGACATATGCGGTGGCAGCGGCCAGGTACAGCGGGCTGTCCGATCCATACTCGGCCAGGTCATGACCACCGCGCCGTGTGGTTCCTGCGAAGGATTCGGCACGGTCATCAAAGACCCCTGCAACGAGTGCAATGGACAGGGCCGAATCCGCAGCCGCCGTTCCCTCACCATCAAGGTACCGGCCGGTGTCGCAACCGGTACGCGCATCCAGTTGTCCGGGCAGGGCGAAGCAGGTCCCGCCGGTGGTCCCGCCGGTGATCTTTACGTCGAAATCCGGGTCAACAACGATTCCATGTTCATGCGTGAAGGCGACGACCTCCATGCCACCCTGAGCGTTCCCATGACGGCGGCGGCACTTGGCACGGAGCTGCAGCTGGACACCTTCGATGGCGCGCAGGACATTGACGTGAAGGCAGGTACGCAGTCGGGCGAAGTCATTACCCTCCGCGGCTTGGGCGTCACGCACCTCCGTGGTTACGGACGAGGCGACCTCAAGGTGCACCTGCACGTGGAGACGCCAAGCAAGCTCGACCCCGCCCAGGAAGAACTCTTGCAGCAGCTTGCCAAGCTGCGCGGTGAGCAGTTCACCGAAGGAAAGCTTGTGGCAAGCGGCGGCATGTTCGCGAAGCTGCGGGACAAGCTCGGTAACCTGTAGCGGTGAGCAACCCCGTTTTCTTCACAGCGTCGGGCAGCCTCGGCCAGGTGATCCCGGGTTCCACCTTCGTGCTCGAAGGTCCTGAGGCCCGGCATGCTGTAACGGTCAAACGCCTGGCTGCGGGCGAGCCCGTGGATATAGCGGACGGCTCAGGCGCGCGCCTGATAGGCACCGTGGTGGACGCCGGATCCAGCAGCTTGACTGTGAAGGCATCTGAGGTGCTTTTCGAGGATCGGCCGGAGGTCCGGTTGGTGCTGGTTCAGGCCCTGGCTAAAGGCGACCGTGATGAACTTGCCATCGAGACGGCCACGGAACTCGGAATAGATGCTGTCATTCCATGGCAGTCAGAACGAGCTATCGTGCGTTGGAAGGGCGAAAGGGCTGCCAAAGCCCATGCAAAGTGGCAGTCGGTGGTCACGGCGGCAGCCAAGCAGGCGCGGCGTGCCTGGATTCCTGAGGTCCGCTCCATCGTGGATACCGCCAACTTGGCGAAGGTCGTCGCGGCCGCGGACCTGGCCATCATCCTGCATGAAGACGCCAAGAACCCCTTGCGGACTGTCCTTGAAGAGTCGGATGCGATGCCACATGACGGTGCGGGGACGCCACGGGAGGTCCTATTGATCGTTGGACCGGAGGGCGGGATCTCACCGCGTGAAGTAACACGCCTCAGCGACGCGGGTGCGGTAACGGCCCTGTTGGGTCACCATGTCTTGCGGTCGTCGACGGCGGGACCCGCCGCCGTCGTCCTGGCCAGTGACGTGCTGGGCCGCTGGTAACCAGCCCCGGTGGTAGCCGGCCTCGCAGACTATCCGAGGTCGCACGCTATCCGACGTTGAACAGGCGGGTATCGGTGCTCGTTTCGATGGTGGCGCCGGCTTCATCGACTTGTGTAACCCGCAACTCATACTTTCCGGTCTTCAACGTGGCGCTGAAGGTGAAAAGTCCGTATTGGCCGGGTTCACCGGTCGCCTTGGTCTGACCGGTGAGCAGGCCGGTCTTTTCGCCCTTGTCGTTCTCTTGGAGGATTTGCCAGCTGACCGGCCTGGAGCTGTCAGTGCTGCGGCCATTGAACTTGACAACGCCTGCCGGCAACGACGTTTCTTCCTGCGGATCGATAATCCAGAGCGGCGCCACCAAGGATGCATTCCGTTCCATGGGTTGTCCGAGCTGCACCTGCCCGAACGCCATGTAGTCCTTGTGTCCGTCAACCAAAATGACAACCTGGATTTGCTGGCCCGAGTTTATGAGGCCGGAGGACGAGGCTGCTGCCGTAGCCGTGTAGACCAATTGCTGGACGGCGCGATGCGCCATTCCGGCGTCGAGGTTCGAATTGAAGGCGTCCCGCGAAATATCGACGGTAATCACATTCTTGCCCGAGATGGACGTAGCAAGACTCTCGGGGTCCTGCCACGGCGTGAAGAAGTCATGGTCCAGGGGCTTTTCGGCCATCATGATGCGGAGCGCAGTGGTCACAGGATTTTCGTCGCTCGAAATGTCCCTGAACTCGCGGTAGAGGTAAACCTCCTCCTTGCTGCGTCCAATCCAATACACCGGGATTTTGGTGGAAGCCTGCGTGGTCTCCAGCGGGGCGTGGCTGGCAGGTGCGTCCTGGACGGTAATTGGTGGCGGGCTCGTGCTTGTTTGGCCACCGCCGCCATTGGCGATGCAACCGGTCAGTAGCAGGACAGCAAGCATCGCAGGCACCGCGATGACGGACTTCGTCCGACTGCGCGCGCCATTCCCGATGATTACTGGTTTCGTGATGGGTTTCCTGCCTTAACGTGTCTCTTGGTGGCCGCAGCCGCCAAGGCCGGACCGCAGGGTGCTGATCCCACCCGCTATGCCAGCTTGGCACATCGTCGACGACGGCCGGCCGGGATCGGGCCGCCAGGCGCCAACTGAAACATGATTGATACCGGCTCGATGCAGAGTTGAGACAAAATGTATGACATGACGGGGCGGGCCCTGAGGATGCCGTCCGTTGAGGTTCATCGCGGGCCGGGCTGGCGTAGGATTGAAGACATTCCGGCATCCGGGCGGGCGCCTTTCAGCGGCCACGAATGTCGAATCGATGGCGTTAATACGACCAACCGGAGGAGAAAAGGCCCTAAGGCCAACACTATGAGTGAATCTTTGAACGGGCGGCTCAGGACCGGAAACGGCAACCAGCCGCCCACCGAGTTCCCGCACACACTACCGGGTACGCGCACGGAAGTTGTCACGTTCGACAACTCCGACCAAATGGTTCACTCGTTGGGAAGCCACGACGAAGCCTTGCGATACATCGAGGAACAGTTCCAGGACGTCAATTTCCACGTCCGTGGCAACGAACTCTCCATGACCGGGCCTTCCACAGTCATTCCACGCATTATGCGTCTCTTGGAGGAAGTCCGGGGGCTGGTGGCGAAGGGGACGGTGGTCACTCCGGACATCCTGCAGCAGCTCGTGTCCCTGTTGAGGACGCAGTCCGTGCAGAATCCGGCGGATGTCCTGACGCACAACATCCTCTCCAGCAGGGGTAAGACCATACGGCCCAAGACGCTGAACCAGAAGAACTATGTTGACGCCATTGACGACAACACCGTGATTTTTGGTATCGGTCCGGCTGGTACTGGAAAGACCTACCTGGCAATGGCCAAAGCAGTGCAGGCGTTGCAGACGAAGGAAGTCAGCCGAATCATACTGACCCGGCCCGCCGTGGAAGCGGGGGAGAGGCTGGGCTTCCTCCCCGGCACGCTGAGCGACAAGATCGACCCCTATCTTCGCCCGCTGTATGACGCCTTGCACGACATGATGGATCCTGAATCCATCCCGCGTTTGATGGCTGCGGGGACCATTGAGGTCGCTCCTTTGGCTTACATGCGCGGACGGACGCTGAATGACGCCTTCATCATTCTCGACGAAGCGCAGAACACCACCCCGGAGCAAATGAAGATGTTCCTGACCCGCCTCGGTTTCGGATCGAAGATGGTGGTCACAGGCGATGTCACGCAGATTGACCTGCCCTCCGGTTCAACATCGGGGCTGCGGATCGTCAGGGAGATCCTGAAGGGGATTGACGACGTCAATTTCTCTATCCTGGAGGCCGCTGACGTGGTAAGGCACCGGTTGGTTGCCGACATCGTCTCTGCCTACAGCACATGGGACGACGCACACCGCACCGACGCCGCAGGCGCACAGTACCAACGTGGAGAACGTAAATGAGCATTGAAGTAAACAACGAGTCCGGTGTAGCGGTGGACGAAGCGCAGCTGGTGACGTTGTCACGCTTCATCTTTGAGCGTCTGTACATCCACCCCCAGGCCGAACTGTCCATTCTCCTTGTCGATGAACCGGCCATGGAAAAGCTGCACATCGAACTTATGGACGAGCCCGGAGCTACTGACGTGTTGTCGGTTCCGATGGACGAATTGACTCCGGGCACTCCTGACAAGCCCACGCCGCAGGGCATGCTGGGTGACATCGCCATCTGCCCGCAGGTGGCCGAGGTGCAGGCACGCAACGCCGGGCATGCCACCCAGGATGAGATGCTTCTCCTGACCACCCATGGCATCCTCCACCTGCTTGGTTTTGACCATGCGGAGCCGGAGGAAAGGGAAGAGATGTTTGGCTTGCAGCGGGAACTGCTGTCTGAATTCCTGGGCAAGGATGCCCCCATGGAGACCATGCAGTGACCTCGATCATCCTGGTCGGCATGGCACTGGTTTTCCTCAGCTTCGTTGCGCTGCTGACCGCAGCCGAGGCTGCCTTCAACTTCCTGCCCCGGCATGAGGCCGAACAATCGATAGTCCGCAGCAAGGGCAAAGCGCTGGGGGGCATTCTCAAGAACCCGATTGCACACATGCGCGCCCTGCGCTTTTGGCGCGTGTGGTTCGAGATGGCGGCAGCAGTTGCCGTCGCCGTGGTCCTGCATAGTTTGCTGGACAATGTGTGGCTGGCGGGTCTCGCGGCTACGGGCATTATGGCGGTGATTGGCTTCGTACTGGTGGGCGTGTCACCCAGACAGTTGGGCAGGGCCCACTCCGGTCCCGTCGTTCGCTTCACTGCACCGCTGATCCGGTTCCTGTGCTGGATATTGGGCCCCATTCCCGGCTGGCTGGTGGCCTTGGGGCAGGCAGTTGCGCCCGGCGCCCCGAGCGGGGACGACGCCTTCGTCAGCGAAGAAGAGTTCCGTGAGTTCGTGGATCGAGCCGCGGAGTCGGACATGATCGAAGACAATGAGGCTGAACTCATCCATTCAGTCTTCGACTTCGGTGACACTTTGGTACGTTCCGTGATGGTTCCCCGCACGGACATTGTCAGCATCGGTACGGGCTCGGACCTCGAGACTGCAATGGGCCTTTTCCTGCGTTCGGGCTATTCAAGGATCCCGGTCATCGGTGAGAACACGGATCAAATCCGTGGAATCCTTTACCTCAAGGACGTGGCTGCAGCCATGCATCGCAGCGAACCGGGACTGCAAGCCCATGACGTTGACTCACTTGCAAGGGATGTCCGTTATGTTCCGGAATCCAAGCTAGTGAGCGACCTCCTGAGGGAACTGCAAAAGGAGTCCACACATGTAGCGATCGTGATCGACGAGTACGGCGGCACCGCTGGACTGGTCACCCTTGAGGACCTCATTGAGGAGATCGTTGGCGAGATTGTGGATGAATACGACGCCGCCGCCGAGGAAGCGGTTGACCTCGGCGATGGCACGTACCGCGTGAGCGCCCGGATGAGCATCGATGACCTTGGCGAGTTGTTCGACATCGACCTCGATGACGACGAAGTGGATACGGTAGGTGGCCTCCTCGCGAAAGCCCTTGGTCAGGTTCCCATTGTTGGCAGCTCCGTTGAAGTGAACGGTATATCACTCCGGGCAGATAGGCTGGAGGGTCGCCGAAACAGGGTCAGCCACATCATTGCGGCAGCCATGCCAAAGGAAGACACTGACTTTGAAGACCTACTCGATGACGCCGACTCAACGCAACAGGGAGTTCCACGTGAGCAAGCAAAATAAGAAATTCGATGCCGATGCCGATTTCGGTGGCTTCCACGCTGGCTTCTCGGTGCTTGTCGGCCGACCCAACGCGGGAAAGTCGACTCTGACCAATGCCTTGGTTGGCCAGAAGGTTGCCATCACCTCGGCCAAGCCGCAGACCACTCGTCACACTATCCGCGGTATCGTTCACCGCGATGATGCCCAACTGATCCTCGTGGACACCCCGGGCCTTCACCGTCCACGCACCCTGCTGGGGAAGCGTCTCAACGAGCTTGTGGCAGACACCCTGGCGGAAGTCGATGCCATCGGTTTCTGCCTGCCGGCCAACGAAAAAATCGGCCCGGGCGACAAATACATCGCGGCGCAGCTGGCCGCCGTCGGACGTAAGCCGATCGTGGCGCTGGTGACTAAAACGGACCTTGTGGACCGTCAGGCGTTGACGGAGCAACTGCTCGCAGTCGCCGGTTTGGGACGCGACGTCCTTGGTGAGCAGGGCTGGGCTGACATCGTGCCTGTTTCCGCTGCCGATGGTTTCCAGGTTTCTACGGTGGCAGATGTGCTGATCAGCCACATGCCGTCGTCGCCGCCGCTTTATCCTGATGGCGAGCTGACTGACGAGCCAGAGGCCGTCATGATCGCTGAGCTTATTCGAGAAGCGGCCCTTGAGGGCGTCCGTGATGAACTTCCGCACTCCCTCGCAGTGGTGGTGGAGGAAATCGTTCCCCGAGAAGGCCGTACCGAGGACAACCCGCTATTGGATGTTCGAGTGAATCTTTATGTCGAGCGGCCTTCGCAGAAGGCCATCATTATCGGCAAGGGGGGAAGCCGGCTGCGTGAGGTGGGAACCAATGCCCGCAAGGGAATTGAAACGCTGCTCGGTACCCGGATTTACCTGGATCTCCACGTCAAAGTGGCTAAAGACTGGCAGCGCGATCCAAAGCAACTGGTCAAACTCGGGTTCTAATTGGCATCACTGGATCCGGCGTGGCTTCGGGTCCGATAAGGAACTTCCCAGAAACGGCAACTATGATTGCGGGGATCCAGCTGTTTGATGAAAGGTAAACCAAATAGTGCGACGTCGTGACGCCCGCCCGCAGGGCACCGGCACCGCTGTCCCCGGTGGGGCACGCCATGGAGAGGATGCCGACGGTACCCCTCGCCATATGAAGGCGCCCAAAGGCCTGCCGCTTTGGTTGAAAATTGTTACCGGCGTGGTCTCCGTTGCGCTGGTCGCAGGCGTTGCCTTTGCTGCATTTTGGTTTATCCGGTTGCAGACCAACATCACCAAGGCTCCCTTGAGTGCCGGAGAGACACGCAATGCCGGTGATCCGCTGGTCGATGACAAGACGGATCGGCTGCAGATCCTGATCCTTGGCTCCGATACCCGTGATGGTAAGAACGCCGAATACGGCAGCACTGAAGACTCCACCGGCTATGGACACTCGGATGTCATGATGCTCCTGGATATCTCCGCGGACAATAAACGCGTAAACGTCCTGAGTTTCCCGCGAGACCTGTTGGTGGACGTGCCGCAGTGCACGGACCGCACCAATAACCAGACATTTCCCGCCCGGAGCGGCGTGATGATCAATGAAGCCATGGCAGAGGCCGGAATCGGTTGCGCCGTGGATACGGTCAATCAACTGACGGGCTTGGAAATCGACCACTTCATGATGGCGGATTTCAACGCCGTCAAGGAGCTCTCCCACGCTGTAGGCGGCGTCAACGTTTGCGTCAGTGATCCGGTCTTTGACCCGGATTCCCGGCTCCGCCTGGCCAAGGGTGATTCCCTGGTGGAAGGCGAACAGGCTTTGGCATTCCTCCGAACCAGGCATGCTTTCGGTGACGGAGGCGACCTCGGTCGCATCAAGGGCCAGCAAGCCTTCCTCTCATCCCTCACCCGGAAGCTCAAGGACGAGGGGACTTTGGGCAACCCGCAGAGGCTGTTGCAAATCGCGGATGTGGTGACGCAGAACCTGACAGTGGATGAAGGCCTGGCGTCAGTTCCTTCATTGTTGACCATTGGTGGGCGGCTCAAGGATATTGATGTTTCCAAGGTGGCGTTCGTGGCTGTGCCCACACAGCAGGCGGCGGTTGACCTTAATCGGTTGGAGCTGGTGGAGCCTCAGGCATCACAGCTGTTCGCGGCACTACGTGCCGACCTCGACCTCACAACACCCGGCGCGACGTCCACTCCTGCACCCAGCGAAAGCCCGGCTCCTCAGCCAACGGCCATCACGCCTGCCGCACCCGCGTACGACAAAGCGATCCAGCCGGTGGCCGTTGCCAACGGCAGCGGCGTCGCTACCCGGGCGCAGGAGCTCATGACTGTGCTCACTGGGAACGGATTTGCCCAGACAGTGTCCTACTTGGCTAATCCAGTGGATCAGACTGTGCTTTACTACGGACCCGGTTTTGCGGATGTGGCTGCCGACGTGGCCGCACTGTTCGGCATCCCGGCAGCGCAAGTTCAGGAAGCCCCTGGGGTAGCGGGCGTGCAGCTTTACGTAGGCACGGACTTCGGTACCGGAACCGCCTACGGTGCAGCCTCAGTACCGTCAGATGTTGTCAACCAAACGGCCAGTGATGCCGTTTGCCAACAGGTGAATCCCCTCTACATCGACCAGTAGTAGATCCCCTGCTTGAGAACACAGCAACGGCCGGCCAGTTCTTTGAACTGGCCGGCCGTTGCGCTTCCGGGTACTACCAGATGCTGACGCGTTCCCCGGGGTCCATCCACATGCCATCGGCTTCCGTCACGGCGAACGCTTCATGGAAGGCGTCGAGGTTGCGGGCTATGGCGTTGGTGCGGAATTCGTTGGGGGAGTGCGGGTCCGTAGCCAGTCTCCGGATCGCTTCTTCGGTGCGGATCACCTGGCGCCAACCCGCAGCCCACGACATGAAGAACCGCTGGAAGCCCGTGAAGCCGTCAAGGACCTCCGGCTCAGCCCCGTTAAGGCTCAGTAGATAGGCCTTGTAGGCAATAGTGAGGCCTCCGAGGTCGCCGATGTTCTCGCCCAGAGTTAGCTTGCCGTTGACCTTATGGTCGGGCGCTGCGTAGGGGGACAGGGCGTCGTACTGGGCAACCAGTTTCGCAGTCAGGGCTTCGAAGGCTGTACGGTCGTCCTCCGTCCACCAATTGCGGAGCGCGCCGCTGCCATCGAACTGGGACCCTTGGTCGTCGAAACCATGGCCGATTTCGTGACCGATCACCGCGCCGATCCCGCCATAGTTCACAGCGTCATCCGCGTCTGCGTTAAAGAAGGGTGGCTGAAGGATAGCAGCGGGAAAGACGATCTCGTTGAGCATCGGATGGTAGTAGGCGTTCACGGTCTGCGGCGTCATGAGCCACTTTGTCAGATCAACCGGCTTACCGATCTCGTCCAAGTGCCGGTCCACATCCGCATCATGGGCACGCTGCACGTTGCCAAGAAGATCCGTCGGGTCAATTTCCACGGCGGAGTAATCGATCCACTTGTCAGGGAAACCGATCTTAGGACGGAACGCGTCCAACTTCTTTAGTGCCTCTTTCTTGGTCTCCTCGCCCATCCATCCAAGGGAAGAGATACTCTCCCGATAAGCTTCGATCAGGTTTGAGACCAGCGTCTCCATCCTTGCTTTGTGGCCGGCAGGAAAGTGCCGATCAACGTAGATTTGGCCGACTGCCTCGCCAAGGGCCGCTTCGACGACGGCTACTCCTCGCTTCCACCGTTCTTTGTTCTGTGGCGTACCACTGAGAGTGGTGCCGTAAAAGTCGAAGTTCGTGGAAACGAACGCGGACGAAAGATAAGGCGCGGACGAACTGAGAACCCGGAGGGTCAGCCACTCCTTCCAAGTTTCCAGGGGCTCGGATTCCAGCAAAGCTGCCGCGCCCGCAAAGAAGTCCGGCGTGCTCACCACAATTTCACTTCGCTTGCCTGGCTCCACCCTCGCCGCCTGGAACCAGGTGTCCAGCAGGGGGAACAGTTCCACCGCTTCAGCCGAGGTCCTGAGGTTGTAGGTCTTCTGGGGATCCCGCAGAGTGACGTTGTCCCAGTGATGGGATGCCAAGGCGGTTTCGAGTGCGACGATGCGCTGGGAGGCAGCTTGCGCGTCGGGGATGCCAGCGAGGTTGAACAGCTTGGCAATGTACTCACCATAAGCCGCGACGATGGCCGCGAACTTTTCTTCGCGGTAGTAGGACTCGTCCGGCAGGCCCAAGCCGCCTTGTCCGATATAGAGGAGTATGCGTTCCGGGTTGCCTGCGTCCGGTGCGGGGTAGATGGAGAAAAGTCCGGAGACGTCCGCGCGGAACAATCGTCCGATCAGGGCAGCCAGTTCCGCCGGGGAGCCCACCTCGCGAACCTCATCAAGACGGCCTCGCACGGGCTCCATACCTTTCGCCTCGGCTGCTTCTTCGTCCATGAAGCTGGCGTAGAGTCCGCCAACTTTCTGTTCGACGCCGGTGGCTGACTCGCCTTTGGCGGCTGCCTCTTCGATAATCGCCTTCACGGCCAGCTCCGCGCCATCGCGCAAAGCCGTGAAAGTGCCTTCAAGCGGCCTGTCGTCCGGAATCGTTGTGCTGTTGAGCCACGCACCATTGACGTGCTGATAGAGGTCGTCCTGGGGCCGGACGCTGTGATCGATGTTGGAAAGAGAGATCCCCGACTGTGGCACTGTGGCTCCTTGTGTGGACACTGCAGTCGGCGTTTCCACCGTCGCGGCGTCTGCATAGTGGACGTTGCATGAGGTGTTGCACTGTCATCATACGCATCGTGTTAGTGTGAATTTGTGCGTACGGCGATGCTTCTTCTTAGCTGCCGCGGCGAGGCCTGAAAGCTATCTGAAGCTGGGCCATCCTCGCCGCGGAGTTCCGTTGTGTCCGGCTAAGCTTTCATTTAGTTCTTAGAGAAAAGGCCACACGTCATGCGTAATGCACAAAAGCCCTCCGGTATGCCGATTCACCGCTACCTGCCGTTCCAGGACCAGATCACCGTCGAGGTTCCGGACCGCACTTGGCCGGATAAGGTCATTACCAAGGCTCCGCGTTGGTGCGCAGTTGACCTGCGCGATGGCAATCAAGCACTGATCGACCCCATGAGCCCGGCCCGCAAGCTGAAGATGTTCCAGCTGCTCGTCAGGATGGGCTACAAGGAAATCGAAGTTGGTTTCCCCTCAGCGTCGCAGACCGACTTCGACTTTGTTCGCCAACTCATCGAGGGCGGCCATATTCCGGACGACGTCAGCATCCAGGTTCTGACGCAGGCGCGTGAACACCTGATTGAACGGACCTACGAATCCTTGGTCGGCGCCAAGCAGGCAATCGTGCACCTGTACAACTCCACATCTGTACTGCAGCGCCGCGTTGTGTTCAACCAGGACGAAGACGGCATTCTGGATATTGCCTTGCAAGGCGCGCGCCTGTGCAAGAAGTATGAAGAGACCCTGACAGATACGCACATCACGTATGAGTACTCACCGGAGTCATTTACGGGCACCGAACTCGAGTATGCCGCCCGCGTGTGCAACGCCATCGCGGATGTCTTTGAGGCCTCGGCCGACAAGCAGGTCATCATCAACCTGCCGGCCACGGTGGAAATGGCAACCCCCAACGTCTATGCAGACTCCATCGAGTGGATGCACAGGAACCTGCACCCCCGAGAGGGAATCATCATCTCCCTGCACCCGCACAACGACCGCGGCACGGGTGTAGCTGCAGCTGAGCTCGGTTACCTGGCAGGCGCCGACCGTATTGAAGGGTGCTTGTTCGGCAACGGCGAACGTACCGGCAACGTCGATTTGGTGACGCTGGGCCTCAACATGTTCGTGCAGGGTGTAGACCCCATGATCGATTTCTCCGACATTGATGAAATCCGCCGCACTGTGGAGTACTGCAACCAGTTGCCGGTGCCGGAGCGTTCGCCCTACGGTGGCGACCTCGTCTTTACCGCCTTCTCCGGTTCACACCAGGACGCCATCAAGAAGGGCTTTGAGGCGCTCGAGAAAGACGCTGCCGCTGCGGGGAAGCCGGTTGACGACTTCACATGGCAGGTTCCGTACCTGCCCATCGATCCCAAGGACCTCGGCCGCAGCTATGAAGCTGTCATCCGGGTTAACTCGCAGTCCGGCAAGGGCGGCGTGGCCTACCTGCTGAAGAACGAGCACAACCTGGATCTGCCCCGCCGGGCACAGATCGAGTTCTCCGGAGTCATCCAGAGGCGTACCGATGCCGTGGGCGGCGAGGTCAGTGGTGCCCAGCTGTGGCAGATCTTCCAGGATGAGTACTTGCCCTCGGAAGAGGAGCAGGCTCAGTGGGGTCGCTATGGGCTGGGTAGTGTGAGCACTGAGACGGATGAAACCGGCGCCATGACCATGAACGCAAACCTCCGGATCGACGGCGTCGAAGTCCGCCGAACCGGCCACGGCAATGGCCCCATTGCGGCCCTGTTGGACATACTCCACCACGACGGCGTTGACGTGCGGGTGCTCGATTACAGCGAGCACGCCCTGTCCGAAGGCGGCAGTGCCAGTGCTGCGGCATACGTTGAATGTGCTGTCGGAGAGCGCGTTTTGTGGGGCGTCGGAATTGACCCCAGCACCACCACGTCCTCCCTCAAGGCCCTGATCTCGGCAGTGAACCGGGCCGTCCGGGACGCTCAGGCTTAAGCCGCCGCCGTGTGGTGACGGGAAATACCGTCACCACACGGTCCGGCGAACACTGCCGGATCAGGCATAGTGGGAAGATTAGTTGTGGTCAATCCGTCGTTTGCAGCGCGGTCCTATCGGGACGATGCCGTGGTGCTTCGTACCCATAAGCTGGGCGAGGCGGATCGAATCATCACTTTGCTGACCAAACACCATGGTCAGGTTCGTGCCGTTGCCAAGGGTGTTCGCAGGACCAGTAGCCGCTTCGGGGCGCGGCTGGAGCCCTTCATGGTGGCGGACCTGCAACTGGTTTCGGGCCGGACGTTGGACATTGTGACCCAGGCCGTGGCGAAGGGCGCGTACGGAAGTAGTATCGCGGCCGACTATGGGCGGTTCACTGTGGCTGCAGCCATGACTGAGACTGCCGAGAAGCTCACGGATGCCGATACCGAATCAGGGACCGCCCAATACAATCTGCTGGTTGGTGCGCTGGCTGCCCTGAGCCGTTCGGACCATCCGCCCGAGCTCATTCTTGATTCTTATCTTTTGCGGGCGTTGGCCACCGGTGGCTGGGCGCCCAGCTTCACTGATTGTGCGCGTTGTGGCCGTCCCGGTCCTCATACAGCGTTTGCCGCCCCAGTTGGCGGCATGGTGTGCGGCGACTGCAGGCCCCCGGGTTCTCCAGCGCCGGCGCCGGAGACAGTGCTGTTGCTGGGGGCCTTACTAACTGGCAATTGGAGCGTAGCTGATGCTTCGGATCCGCGGCACAGGCGGGAGGCAGCCGGCTTGGTGGCCAGTTACCTCCAGTGGCATCTTGAACGGGCCCTGAAATCACTCAAACACGTGGAGCGAAGCTGACAGTGGTACTTGGAAAGAAGAGTAAATCAACAGCGGCAAGGACTGCCCCCGTGGTTGCCCCTTACGGACACCCTTCCGGGGCCCTGCCGCCGAGCATTCCAAGTGAGCTCATTCCGCAGCACGTGGCCATAGTCATGGACGGCAACGGGCGTTGGGCTAATCAGCGAGGCCTCCCTCGGATAGAGGGGCACAAGGCCGGCGAGCCGGCGCTCTTGGACGTTATGGCAGGAGCGATCGAACTCGGGATCAAGTACGTCAGCGTGTACGCGTTCTCCACCGAGAACTGGCGCCGGTCACCGGAAGAAGTTCGATTCCTCATGGGATTTAACAAGGATGTACTACGCCGCCAACGCAACCAACTGGATGAGTGGGGTGTCCGCATCCGTTGGGCTGGCCGCCGGCCCCGTCTGTGGGGATCGGTCATCAAGGAGTTGGAAGAGGCAGAGGACTACACCCGGGCCAATGACACCTGCACGTTGACCATGTGTGTTAATTACGGTGGACGGGCAGAAATAGCCGACGCCGTTTCCGCCATTGCGCACGACGTCGCCGCTGGAAGGTTGAAGCCAGGATCGGTGTCGGAGAAGACCATTCAAAAGTACTTGGATGAGCCGGACCTTCCCGATGTGGATCTCTTCCTGCGGAGTTCGGGGGAGCAGAGGCTATCAAATTTCCTTCTGTGGCAGTCGGCTTACGCGGAGTTTGTCTTCATGGACACGCTGTGGCCGGACGTGGATCGGCGGACCCTCTGGGACGCCGTCGAAATTTATGCCAAACGCGACCGGCGCTATGGAGGGGCAGTGGACGCGGCCCCGGTTGTCAAATAGCACGTTTGCGTTAACTCAGTAGGGATAGGCCGCCAGCCACACGGCAACGTCACGGTAGGCCTGTTGGCGGACCGTGCGCCTTGACAGAAACACGTCGTGCAGGGCGCCGGGATAGCGGAAAACGGCGGTCCTCCGGGCAAGCCCAAGCGCCCGCCGCGACGTTTCTTCAACGTCGATGACGGCATCGGCACGCATGAGGTCAGCAGTCCATTCGGCTTGGATCCTGGTCCTCCCGGACAAAAGCACCAGCACCGGGGCGTCTATGTTGAGCTTGCGCTCCACCGTGGCGTGGCCCGCTAGAACTGCTTTTGTCCATCCCGCGCGGATAGGAAACGAAGCCCGCGGACGCCACACCGGATCCAGCATCCACTCGCCATGTGCCTCGTTGCTGACACTTTCCCAATATGCGGGCATTTCCGGGAATCTGAAAGGACGTTTTGGATCGGTCCGGGCAAAGGGTTCCACCAGGTGCATGGCGATACTGCGGACCAGGCTGCTTCCCTGGAGTTCGAGCCACGGTGAATTCAGGACCAGGGTTCCCAAGCGACCGGGATTCCGGTCCGCCCACAGGGCCGCGATCAAGCCACCCAAGGAATGGGCGAGCATATGGATAGTGGGCGGCGTTGCGTTATTGGTCCTTACGGCTACGTCCCGCTCGATCTCACGTAGGGCTGCGGCGATGTCGTCGTCATAAACGCCAAGATCGGATGTGTAGCCGGGCGTCTGTCCCGGTAGCAGGCTGCGGCCGAATTTCCGCAGGTCCAGGGCATAGAAGTGAAAGCCTGACGCTGTTAGGTACTCTGCCAGTTCGGTCTGCAGAAAGTAGTCCGCCCATCCGTGCAGGTAAAGGACCACCCTCGGTGCTCCGCCGGGATCAGATGGGGAGGGGCGTCGTTTGCGTTTGGTAAAGGTCGCCAGGAAGTCAAGCACGCCTTGCTGGGATGGATGGGCCAGGGGCGGTGCATGCCTGACGAGGGTCGCTTTTACCGGCCCCTCCTCGTCGGCTTTCAAAGGCAAATCCATACGCTCGTAGCCGTGGCCGAGGACGTCGGGCTGCCATAGCGAAACCGACTCCTCCGTGGTGGTCATGCGTCCCCTTCCCGCCGACGATCCTGCTCATTGTTGTCCATAAAACCGTTGACCCACCGGGCAAGTCGTGAATATGCGTCCTTCCTTACTGCCGGAGCTGAAAGGAAGACGTCATGGAGGGCTCCGTCGATGCGTTCCAAAGTAACTGTTCGGCCTAAGGCCATGGCCCGCAGTGCAATGACGCTGACGTCCAGTACGGCATCCGAACGGCGCATCGATTCCTGCCACACCATGCCATTGGCGCTGGTGGTTGAAGTCAGCACAAGGACAGGCATCTCCAGCTTCAAGCCGCGAGCCACTTGCGAATGACCTGCGAACACAGCGCTCAACCAACCTGCCCGGACAGGGAAAGCGAGCGGAGGCCTATAGTTCTCATCCAAGGTCCATTCCCCTTCAGCAGTGCTGCTGATGCTCCGGAAGTAGAAGCCCCGCTCCGGCAACTTCAAGACCGTCTCCGGGCGGATCTTTGCGATCGGCGACACCATGGCTTGCGCGGCGCGCCGCACCAGTGAACTACCGTGCATCTCCAGCCATGGACTGTCGAGAATCAGGTATTGGATGTCGTCCGGGTGGCGGCTGGCCCACAGCGCTGCAACCAACCCTCCGGTTGAATGGCCCATCAGGGTCAGGCTTCCCGCTGAGGAGTCAGCGTGGTCGTGGCGGATGAATTCGATGGCCTTGTCAATCTCGGCATCGTAGTCAGCCAGGTTGGCCACGTAGCCGCCGGGCATATCGGCCTGCAGGCTCCGGCCGTGGTTGTGCATGTCCAGGGCGTAGAAGTCGTAGCCTTGCTGTGCCCAGAAGCGGGCCAGCTCGGTATTGAAGAAGTAATCGCTCCAACCGTGCAGGAAAAGTACGGCACCGTAGCGCCTCGGAGCTGAGTGCGCGTCGCCGTCAGCTTGATCTTTGGACTGGACCCTGTGCCGAATCAAGGTGGCATGCCGGACCACGCCATCCGGTCCTGGGGCGTCCACCCCGCAGGATTGGAAGTCGGATCCCAGGATGTCAGCCGTCCACTCCATGGCTTTAGCTTAGACACTGGCTGCGGCGTCCCGGCCCGCGGCCCTCCCGGTGAAGAGGCAACCGCCGAGGAATGTTCCTTCCAAGGCCCGGTACCCATGGATACCGCCTCCACCGAATCCGGCAGCTTCTCCGGCTGCATAGAGGCCTGGGATGTCCTTCCCTTCGTCGTCCAGAACCCTTGAGCGCAAATCTGTTGTGAGACCGCCCAAGCTCTTACGTGTCAGTACTGACAGCCGAACGGCAAGCAGGGGTCCGTGCGCCGGGTCCGTCAAACGGTGCGGGGGAGCCACCCGCATGAACTTGTCGGTTGCAAATCGCCGCGCTGCCCTGATGGCTGCCAATTGCGGATCCTTGCCCAGCCCGCTGGCTACCTGGCTGTCCCTGGCCCGAATCAGTGACTCGAGCCCGTGGGCGTCGATCAAGGAGCTTCCTGTGAGCTGGTTCATTCGTGAAGCAAGCTCTATAGGCGTTGCAGCCTGGAGAAAATCAACACCCCTTTCTATGAAACGCTGAATAGGCGTGTCGCTGTTAGGCCGGAGCCTCGTTGCGAGCAGCCGAATATCCTTACCTGTGAGATCCGGGTTCTGCTCGGACCCGGAGAGGGCCAGTTCCTTGAGCGCGATGGTGCGGTTGAGGACAAACCATGAATACCCGTGTCCCGTCCCGATTATGTGCCGAAGCGCTCCCTGTGAGTCGAAGCCAGGGAAGAGCGGCGCCGGTAACTGACGTCCTTCGGCGTCGAGCCAAAGTGACGATGGACCGGGCAGGATGCGGATTCCATGGTTGGGCCACACCGGATCATAGTTGTGGATTCCCTCGGGGTAGTGCCACATTCGGTCGCCGTTGACCAAGGCAGCTCCGGCGGATTCCCCGGCGGACAGGAACTCGCCGTCAACTGAAGCAGGTACTCCACTGAGCATGAATTCGGGAGCAGTGTTATCCGGCCATTGCCGGCGCACTTTGGCGTGATTGCCGCCGATGCCGCCGGTAGTCACCACCACAGCTCCCGCCCTTGCCTCAAAGCTCCCGACGACGACGCGGCCAGATGCTTGGCCCCTGAGCGCCGTCGACGGTTCCAGTACCTCGCCGGAAACGCCGGTGACATTGCCCGCCGTCGTCGTCAGCGACAAAGCCCGGTGCCTGAAGTGCAGGCTGACCCTGCCGGTATCAACGCCCTCCAGCACCTTGGCGAGGAACGGTTCAACCAGCGCCGGTCCCGTGCCCCACGTGACGTGGAACCGGGGGACGGTATTGCCGTGGCCTTGCGGCCCGTATCCGCCGCGTTCAGCCCACTGCACCAGGGGGAAAAGGCCTACGCCCAGGCTCCGCAGCCATGCCCGCTTCTCACCTGAGGCGAAGTGGACATAGGCCTCTGCCCACTCCCGGGCCTTCAGGTCCACGGAGCGGTCGAAAGCGGCCGACGCCAGCCAGTCCGAAAGGGCGATCCCGGTGCTATCCCTTACCCCTAAGCGCCGTTGTTCAGGCGTATTGACCATGAAAAGGCCGCCAAAGGACCAGTGCGCCTGACCGCCCATGGATGCCCCCGGCTCCTGGTCCAGGACAGCCACCGTCTTGCCGGCAGCATAGGCTGTGGCCGCGGCAACCAGCCCGGACAACCCAGCTCCGACCACCACGACGTCGGCAGTGACCTTGTGGCTCCCATGATCTGCGTCACGATTTTCCAGCGGCATGCCTACATGCTAGCGGCAGGGTGGGTCACGGGTTTGGTGAGTTGTCAGTAAGCGGGAAAACTAGGACCATGCGTGTTTACCCCACATTCTTCAAGTTGGCCTTCTCCTGGATGGATGCCGAGAAGGCCCACAAGATCGGCTTCCAAGGAATCCGGGCGGCCCACCGTTCCGGTGCCGGCCGGATTCTGTCCAGGATTACAGCTCCTGATGCTTCCCTTCGGACGGAGGCGCTGGGGCTGACCTTTCCGTCACCGTTCGGCCTGGCAGCAGGCTTCGACAAGGAGGGGCACGGCATCGAAGCCTTGTCCGAGCTCGGTTTCGGGCATGTGGAGGTGGGGACCATCACCGGCCAGGCGCAGCCCGGCAATGAAAAGCCCCGCCTGTTCCGTTTGATTGAGGACAAAGCGGTCATCAACCGCATGGGATTCAACAACGACGGCGCCGCAGCAGTTGCGCCGCGGCTCAGCTCAGCACGGGCTGCTTTGCAGCGGCAGCACCCTGACGTCCGGCCGGTTATTGGGGTGAACATCGGCAAGACCAAGCTGGTTGAACTCGACGACGCTACCGAGGACTACTTGGTGAGTGCACGTAGCCTGGCGCCGGCAGCGGACTACCTGGTGGTCAACGTTAGTTCTCCGAATACGCCCGGGCTGCGGTTGCTGCAGAATGTGGAGACGCTGCGCCCCCTGCTGCAGGCCGTTGGCGACGCTGCGGACGAAGCCGCCGGTCGGCATGTACCCCTGCTGGTCAAGATCGCGCCGGATCTGTCCGATGACGACATCGACGACGTCGCACGCCTTGCGCTGGACCTGAAGCTGGATGGGATTATTGCCACCAACACCACGATTTCCCGTGATGGGCTCGTTTCCGAAGCGGCGAAGGTGGAGTCCCTGGGTGCGGGCGGCCTGTCGGGAGCACCCCTGAAGCAGCGCTCCCTGGAAGTTTTGCGAAGGCTCAAGGACGCCGTGGGGGACCAGCTCGTGCTCATTGCGGTGGGTGGTGTGGAGACGTCGCAGGATGTTCAGGACCGCTTGGACGCTGGAGCAACTCTGGTGCAGGGCTACACAGCCTTCCTTTATGAAGGACCGTTTTGGGCTTCGCGCATCAACAAGGGCCTCGTGAAACTTCGTCAGCGGGCAGCTCGCTGATACGGGCGACAAGAAGACCCCGGACCAGTGGTCCGGGGTCTTCTCGATTTAAAAGGTTGTGGCGCCAAGCATCAGTGCCTGGGTTTCCCGCGCCTAGGCGGGATACTGGCCGCGCTTTACCTGAGGTTTGGGAAGGCGGAGTTTCCGGAACTGGAGGGCACGCATGCAGCCGTACCAGATAGAGCCCCGTTCCACTTCGCCGAACTTCTCCGTCAGACGCTTGCGAAGCTTGCGCGACAGGATGAAGACGTCCACAAAGACAGCAAGGAACATGATCCAGAATCCAATAAGGACGTAGCTGATGCCGGCGCTGGTGGGCGGAATGATCAGGGAGATAACGACGAACAGCAGTGCTCCGAACATGAGGTACTCGCCCAAGCTGAAGCGTGCGTCTACGTAGTCACGCGTGTAACGCTTTTGAGGCCCCTTGTCGCGAAGGGGGAGGAACCTCTCGTCACCTGTATCGAGGGCCTGCCGCATCTTCTGCCGCTGGTCCTGTATGGCTACCCTTTCCGCTGCCTTGGAGGCCTTACGGTCGTTGGGAACCAAGGGGCGCTTGCGGGCCGCTTCCTGGTCCTTCCGCTTGGGCGTTGGGGCGCCTTTTCCCGCACCGGACTCCGGTGCGGTGGCGTAGGCCTGATCTACTACTGATTGAGCGCTGGGCTCTTCCTTTTTGCGTCCGAACACCCATACAGAATACCCCTCAAGAAGGTGGCGCACGTTACGTGTCCGGTTGCTGGAGTCCTTTGCCCCGCCTGAAGCCCCATGGTTTGGGCTGCGCCTGCTACGGAGGCAGAATCCGCGGCGGTAAAGTGTGGCCCATGACTTCAGCACATGCGGAGATCCCGCAGAACAAGCAAGGGCACTCCGGCTCCACTCCGGTCGAGGCATTGACAACGGCGGTCGACGACTCTTTCGAGAACACACTCGCATCACTGGAAGACCTGGTGGGTATTCCGGGGATTGCATGGCCAAGCTTCGATCCGAAGGAACTGGATCGAAGCGCCGACGCTGTGGCTGCCTTGGTTGAGGAAGCCGGCATGAAGGACGTCCGCATCCTTCGCTGTAACAAGGCCGACGGTACGCCAGGTGGTCCTGCCGTGGTCGCGCGTCGACCTGCCGCCGAGGGCAAGCCGACCATCTTGCTCTACGCGCACCATGACGTCCAGCCACCCGGGGACCGGAGCCTCTGGAAGTCCGAACCGTTCGTCGCCCAACAGCGTGATGGCCGGTTGTACGGCCGCGGTGCTGCCGACGACAAAGCAGGGATCATGGCGCACCTTGCCGCATACAGTGCCGTCACTAAGGTCCTGGGGGAGGATTTCGGGCTCGGCGTGACCTTCTTCTTCGAAGGTGAGGAAGAAGCGGGGTCGCCCACTTTCCGGACATTCCTTGAGGAGCACCAGGAACTTCTCCGGGCAGATGTGATTGTTGTTGCCGACTCCAGTAACTGGAAAGTGGGCGTTCCCGCCCTGACCACCAGCCTTCGGGGCTTGGTGGACGGCACCTTCGAGGTGCGCGTCCTGGAGCATGCCGTCCATTCGGGCATGTTTGGCGGCCCCGTGCTCGATGCTCCTACTCTCTTGTCCCGTCTCATCGCCACACTTCACGACGAGGACGGGAACGTGGCGGTAGCCGGCCTTGTGGGCCGGGACGAGGTGGACGTTGACCTCACCGAAGCGGACTACCGCGCCGATGCTTCAGTGCTCGACGGCGTGAGGCTCGCCGGGAGCGGAACCATCGCCTCCCGCCTGTGGACCAAGCCTGCACTGTCCATCATCGGTATGGACGTCCCGGCTGTGGATGTCGCCTCGAACACCCTCATCCCTGCGGCCCGCGCAAAATTCAGCATGCGGCTGGCTCCGGGCCAGGATCCCGAAGCGGCAATGGCGGCCCTGAAGCAGCACGTTGAATCCAATGCTCCCTTTGGCGCAAAAGTGACGTTCACGCCGGGGGAGAGGGGCAATGCCTTTTCCACCGATACGACTTCCGCTGCGGCGCGGGTGGCACTGTGGGCGTTGGGTGAGTCCTGGGGCGTCAAACCCGTGGAAATGGGCATCGGTGGCTCCATTCCGTTCATCGCAGACCTTCTGGAGATGTACCCGGATGTCCAGATCCTCGTGACCGGAGTGGAGGATCCCGATTCCCGTGCGCATAGCGCCAACGAATCGTTGCACATCGGAGACTTCCGGCACGCGGTGTTGGCGGAAGCCCTGATGCTGGCCCGCCTCAACGCTCAGGGCTTGGCGGAGTAAACTTCCACGGCGCGCCGGGAACAACGAAATGCTGTCCGTGGTTACGTCAGGAGTTATAGCTAAGCGTCTGCGCGACGTAGCATTAGCTATAACCCGTACGTAATTGGGTAAGGGCAGGCAGCGTTCCGGCGCCGCCGCCAAGAGCTTCATAAGAAGGTAGGCCAATGAGCACTGCAACCAACGAAAACAGCACCGGAGCACAGCTCGTCACCAACGACGACGAACTGGCCACGCACGAGGTCAATCTGACCGACGTCGCCGCAGGCAAGGTCCGCAGCCTCCTCGAGCAGGAAGGGCGCACAGACCTTCGGCTGCGCGTTGCAGTCCAGCCTGGAGGATGCTCGGGCCTGATCTACCAGCTTTACTTCGATGAGCGACTGCTGGACGGAGACGCTGTGCGCGACTACGACGGCGTTGAGGTCGTAGTGGACAAGATGAGCGTTCCTTACCTCAGCGGCGCAAGCATTGACTTCGAAGACACCATTTCGAAGCAAGGCTTCACCATCGACAACCCGAACGCCGGCGGGTCTTGCGCCTGCGGCGATTCATTCCACTGATGTGAGCCATCGCCGCATGTCGGCGCCTCTTCGCGCGGTTTGAAACCGTTCGGAGCCACGGCGCCGACATGTGCGCGAAAACCGCGTGATAGCGGTAAGCTCTACATCGGGTAGTAAAACTTTTAGTGTGCCCGGTGAGCCTTCGGCCTGCCGGGAGACAGCAACAAGAGGAAGGGCCGTCTGTGAGTTCGCAGAACCGAACCGGCAGCCGACGCATAAAGATCACATCGATCACTGGCTTGGCACTAGCCGGCGCGTTGGTTTTGACCGGATGTTCACCAGAGGTAGAGAAGGGTTGGCTGCCTACAGAGCGCGGCACGACCAACCACACTGACCGGATCATGGACCTCTGGGTCAACTCATGGATCGCCGCCTTGGCAGTCGGTATTATCACGTGGGGCCTTCTGGTCTGGTGCATTATTGCTTACCGTCGCCGCAAGGGCACCACGGGTTTCCCCAAGCAGCTCAGCTATAACCTGCCGCTCGAGGTCTTTTACTTGACCATCCCGCTGTTCATGGTGCTGGTGTTCTTCTACTTCACCGACCAGGATCAGCGTGCGATTGATGACCGCTCGCAGCCTGCCGACGTCGTTGTTGACGTCCGCGGCAAGCAGTGGGCCTGGGACTTCAACTACAAAAAGGGTGAGGTCATCAATGAAGACCTCCACGAGGCCGGCGTTCAAGCCCACCTGACCGGTGCCGAGGTCAACAAGGAACTGCTCCCCACCCTGTACTTGCCGGTTGGCAAGTCGGTGGACCTGGAGCTGAACTCCCGCGATGTCATCCACTCCTTCTGGGTTCCCGCCTTCCTGCAGAAGCGCGACATGATTCCCGGCAAGACGAACTACATCAGGTTCACCCCCACCAAGGAGGGCACTTTCGATGGCAAGTGCGCCGAACTCTGCGGTGAATACCACTCCGAAATGCTCTTCCGCGTCAAGGTTGTCTCCGAGACTGAATTCCAGGCTCACATGGAGAAGCTGCGCCAGGATGGCAACACGGGCCTGCTCGGTGCGGAATATGACCGCAACCCGAACCTGAACGAAACCAAGTAAGGGGAGCGACGTGGCTACGTACACTCAATCCGCACCGGGGGTCCTAGAAGCTCCCGTAGTTCCTAAATCCAAGGGACGCATCGTCGTCAACTGGATCACCTCCACGGACCACAAGACCATCGGGTACATGTACCTGATTGCGTCGTTCGTGTTCTTCTGCCTCGGCGGCGTCATGGCGCTGTTGATCCGTGCTGAACTGTTCGAGCCCGGTATGCAGATCCTGCAAACCAAAGAGCAGTACAACCAGATGTTCACGATGCACGGCACCGTGATGCTCCTGATGTTCGCTACACCGCTGTTTGCCGGCTTCGCCAACGTGATTATGCCGCTTCAGATTGGTGCCCCCGACGTTGCCTTCCCGCGTCTGAACGCCCTGGCTTTCTGGTTCTTCCTCTTTGGTTCGACCATTGCCGTGTCCGGGTTCATCACCCCCCAAGGTGCAGCATCGTTCGGCTGGTTTGCTTACGCGCCACTGTCCAACACGACGTTCAGTCCCGGCGTCGGTGGTGACCTGTGGGTCTTCGGCCTGGCTCTGTCCGGCTTCGGCACCATCCTTGGTGCCGTCAACTTCATCACCACCATCATCTGCATGCGTGCACCCGGCATGACCATGTGGCGCATGCCCATCTTCACCTGGAACACACTTGTTACGGCGATCCTGGTCCTGATGGCGTTCCCGCCGCTGGCTGCAGCCCTGTTCGCACTTGGTGCGGATCGACGGTTTGGTGCCCACATCTTTGACCCTGAAAACGGCGGTGCAGTCCTCTGGCAGCACCTGTTCTGGTTCTTCGGCCACCCCGAGGTGTACATCATCGCGCTGCCGTTCTTCGGCATCGTGTCTGAAATCTTCCCGGTCTTCAGCCGCAAGCCGATCTTTGGCTACAAGGGTCTGGTCTATGCCACGATCGCTATCGCCGCACTGTCCGTCACCGTGTGGGCCCACCACATGTACGTGACCGGATCCGTGCTGCTGCCGTTCTTCGCCTTCATGACCATGCTCATCGCAGTTCCAACAGGCGTGAAGTTCTTCAACTGGATCGGAACCCTGTGGCAGGGCTCCATTACGTTTGAAACGCCCATGCTCTGGAGCATCGGCTTCCTGGTGACCTTCCTCTTCGGTGGTCTCACCGGCATCATCCTGGCCTCACCACCACTGGACTTCCACGTATCTGACTCGTACTTCGTTGTGGCGCACTTCCACTATGTGGTGTTCGGTACCGTCGTGTTTGCCATGTTTGCAGGGTTCTACTTCTGGTGGCCCAAGTGGACAGGCAAGATGCTCAACGAGCGCCTCGGCAAGATTCACTTCTGGTTGCTGTTCCTGGGCTTCCACGGTACGTTCCTCATCCAGCACTGGTTGGGTGTAGAGGGTATGCCACGTCGTTACGCCGACTACATGCCGCAGGATAACTTCACGTGGATGAACCAGTTCTCCACTATTTCTTCCTTCGTCCTGGGTGCTTCCCTCCTGCCGTTCTTCTGGAACGTCTACATCACCTGGCGCAGCAACAAGAAGGTAGAAGTGGATGATCCGTGGGGCTTTGGTGCCTCACTGGAGTGGGCAACGTCCTGCCCGCCTCCGCGCCACAACTTCACTTCCTTGCCCCGTATCCGCTCCGAGCGCCCGGCCCTGGACCTTCACCACCCGGAGTTGGCCCAGATTCACACCGCCGAGGCCCCGTCACCCGCAGCAGCTGTTTTGGGTAACGCCGACCAAAGGGACGTCAGCAAATGAAAATTGAATCGTGGCTCTTCGGAGCCGGAGTCTTCTTCTTCGTCCCTGTAGCCATCGCCTATGGCTTCCTGACGGAATGGAATGAGTGGGTCGGTGTCCTGGGCATCCTCCTCGTTGGTGGACTTGCCGGCATGATCGGTGCCTACCTCGGATTCACGGGTAAGCGAATTGGCCTGCGACCCGAGGACCGTCCCGACGCAGAGATCCACGAAGGAGCTGGCGAGCAGGGGCACTTCAGCCCTTGGAGCTGGTGGCCGTTGGTTCTTGGCTTGGCTTGCGCCGGCGGTTTCCTGGGCCTCGCCATTGGCTTCTGGGTGACCTACGTGGCCGGCGGCCTTGCCTTGATTGCCTTGGTTGGCTGGGTCTTCGAGTACAGCCGTGGCGATCACGCTCACTAACAAATTGATATAACGACGATGGGCCCCACCGGAAGGTGGGGCCCATCGTCGTTAAGTCCTCGTTGTGTGGGAAGACGTTCGCATCACAGGCGGGCTTTCAGTGAAGCTGGGACTGCTTTCAGCGGGCTTGTGTGCCCTCCAGGACGGCGGAAAGAGCCATCAGGGCATTCTCGGCTTCCGGGAGTGTCTGACCGTCGCTGAGTGCGTCTGGAGCTACCGCAAGCAGGACTTCGCACCCATGTCCAAAATCTTCGGTCATAACTTCCAGAAGGGAACGGGCATCCACGGGTAGGCCGTCGGGCTTGCGGATCGTCACCGGCAGTCCAGTTTCCGTGACAGCACGAACAAATACTGCGGCCGCCCGTGCGTGCAGCCCGATTTCAGCGGCAACGAAGGCTTTCTGCTCCGGCAACCCAGCTCCTTTGATACGACGGAACCTCCGTCTGAAAAATGATCCATACCAGCGTAGCCGCCGCAGCGGGACCCATTCCACATTGCGCGTCAGTGGTCTAGACCTCCGGCCGCGCTGACTTATCCTTGAACCATGACTCAATTGCTGGAAGTCTGCCGTGGCTGAGGCAGCAAGCATCGCCGGTGAGATCGACCGTGCCAGCGGCACTCCCATTTACGTTCAGCTCCGTGAGATTCTGCGTACGTTCATTGCCCAGTCCTGCCCACCAGGTTCTGCGCTCCCTTCGGAGCGGGATCTCTCGGAACGCTTCGGACTGGCCAGAATGACAGTTCGTCAGGCCATTGATGCTCTGGTTGGCGAAGAAGTCATAGAGCGAGTAGTGGGTCTTGGAACCTTTGTCAGGAAGCCAAAGCTGGATTTGCAGGTGAAGTTGACCTCCTACAGCGAGGAAATGCAGCGTCGTGGCATGGTGCCTGCTGCGAAGGTTCTCAGCTTCGAGCAAATCGCGGCAAGTGCTTTCCTCGCGCGGGAGCTGCAGTTGGACGAGGGCACGCCCTTGGTGCGCTTCAGGCGTCTGTTGCTGGCCGACAACGAACCCATGAGCGTAGATGAGAACTTCATTCCGGCCCATCGTGTCCCGGGACTGCTTGATGAGGCGCCCCCAACATCGCTGTACAACGTTCTGAGCGAACGTTTCGGCCTGGTGATGGAGTGGGGTGAGGACATGATTGAGGCCACTGCGGCGTCGCCGTCAACTGCGCGGCTTCTCAACGTTGATGTAGGCGCCCCCCTACTCAAGATTCAACGGCACGCCTTCGTGGCCCGCGCAATGGTTGACTACTCTGTCTCGTACTACCGTGCGGACCGCTACAAACTTTGGGTTCCCTTGCAGCGCCCCGGAATTCGTCCCACCCGCAATTACTCGTCGGGGTATCGCACTCAATAGACCGCGAGCCGCCCGGCGCGTACTAGGTGGAAAAGGAACAGACATAAAGGAAGGACCCGGTCCATGTGGACCGGGTCCTTCCTTTATGTCGACTGCTAAGCGCTAGTGGCTCAGGCTTTTCTGGTCTTCACCAGCTGCGATGGCCTCGTGGTGGCCATGAGCGTGTGCTGCTTCGAGTTCCGCAGGCGTTGCCGGGGCAACACGGTCCTCGAAGAACCAGCGGGAGAGTGCCGCGCGCTGCTTCTCCTTGCGGGTGACTACGCCATGCTCGTTCGGCTGGGCCGGGAGCGGAGCCGGTGATTCGAACCCGACGAGTTTGTAACGCTTGTACTCATCCAGCGGGGCGTGAACCTCGATGAATTCGCCGTGGGGGAGTCGGACGATGCGGCCTGTCTCGCGACCATGAAGTGCAATTTCGCGGTCCTTGCGCTGGAGGGCCAGTGCAATTCGCTTGGTCACGATGAAGGCGATGACAGGGCCGATGAAGAACAACGTCCGCAGCCAGTAAGTGACATCGTTCAACGACACGTGGAAGTGCGTTGCGATCAAATCGGAGCCGGCAGCTGCCCACATCACGCAGTACCAAGTGAAACCTGCAACACCGATCGCGGTGCGGGTCGGAGCATTGCGCGGACGGTCCAGGACGTGGTGTTCCCGGTTGTCCTTGGTGACCCAGCGCTCGATCCACGGGTACATGAACAACACGGTGAAGATGATGCCGGCCGGCACGAGCGCGGGAAGCAGGACGTTCAGCGTCAGGGTGCGTCCGAAGATGACCCACTCGAAGTGGAAGTCGTTAATGACACCCGGCATAAGGCGCAGGGCGCCGTCGACGAAACCGATGTACCAGTCAGGCTGGGTACCGGCCGAAACCGGGGAGGGATCGTAGGGGCCGTAGTTCCAAATCGGGTTGATCGTGAACGCTGCCGCCATGAGTGCCAGGACGCCGAAGACGATGAAGAAGAATCCACCGGCCTTTGCGGCGTATACCGGGCCGAGGGGGTAACCGACGACGTTTCCGTCATTGCGTCCGGGGCCGGGGTACTGGGTGTGCTTGTGCACGACCACCATGAAGAGGTGGATGACAATCATCAGGAGGATGAGGGCCGGGACCAGGAGGATGTGCAGGACGTACAAACGGCCGATGATGGCCGTACCCGGGAACTCTCCACCGAAGAGGAAGAAGGAGGTGTACGTTCCGATGACCGGAATGGACTTGATCACGCCGTCGATGATGCGCAGGCCGTTGCCGGACAGCAGGTCATCGGGGAGGGAGTAGCCGGTGAAGCCAGCAGCCATTGCCAGGATGAGCAGCACACCGCCCACAACCCAGTTCATTTCGCGGGGCTTGCGGAAAGCGCCCGTGAAGAAGACGCGCAGCATGTGCACACCGAGGGACGCTACGAACAACAGAGCTGCCCAGTGGTGAACCTGGCGCATGAACAGACCGCCACGAACGTCAAACGAAATGTTCAGCGACGAGCTGTAAGCAACTGACATTTCGACGTTGTACAGCGGCGTGTAGGAACCCTGGTAGTGGGTCTCCGCCATGGACGGGTCGAAGAAGAAGGTCAGGAAGGTACCTGACATCAGCAAGATGACGAAGGAGTACAGCGCCACCTCACCAAACATGAACGACCAGTGGTCAGGGAAGACCTTCCGGCCGAACTCGCGCAGGATGCCGGAGCCGCCAACACGCTCGTCCACGAAGTTGGTGAAACTACCAACCTTGGTCTTCGGAACGAAGGGGGCTTCAGCTGTTGATGAGGCGCTCATGCTCGTCACGCTCCCAGTAACTCGGTCCTACAGGTTCTCTGAAGTCGCTGGTTGCGACGAGGTAGCCCTCTGCATCAACTGCGATGGGCAGCTGGGGGAGCGGACGGCTTGCCGGTCCGAAGATGACCTTGCATTCCTGCGTGAGGTCAAAAGTGGACTGGTGGCAGGGGCACAGGAGGTGGTGTGTCTGCTGCTCATAGAGAGCAACCGGGCAACCGACGTGCGTGCAGATCTTGGAATAAGCAACGATGCCGTTGTAGCTCCAGTCTTCGCGGCCCTCTGAGGGGTTCAACGAGTCCGGGTCAAGGCGCATCAGGAGAACGACGGCTTTTGCCTTCTCGTTCAGCTTGCCTTCGTGGAGTTCGTTGAGGCCTTCGGGGATCACGTGGAAGGCGGAACCAATGGTGACGTCCGAAGCCTTGATGGGGGTGCCATCAGGGTCGCGGGTCAGGCGCTTGAGCTTGTCGCCCTCAGGCGCCCACATGGTGTGTGCCAAAGCGTTGTCCGGCCGCGGACCCAGATCGCCGAAGATGGCGAGGGCCGGCAGGGGAGCAAGTGCAACGGCGCCAAGAAGGGTGTTGCGGATCAGCGGGCGACGCTTGATGCCGGTTTCGTCGACGATGTCATCGACGATACGGACTGCAGCCTGGCGATCTTCTTCAGTACGGATAGCGTGGCGCTCTTCCGACACTTCGTGGTCGGGCATCAGGGCCTTGGCCCAGTGCACGATGCCGGTGCCGATGCCCAGCATTGCAAACGCAGTACCGAGTCCCAGAAGGAGGTTCTGGGTGCGGATGGTTGCAATCGAGGTATCGTCGCCCAGGTCGATGGCAAAGTACGCCACCAGGAACACAAGCGTACCGATTACAGAGGTGCCAAACAGAATGGCTACCTGACGCTCGGCGCGCTTTGCGGCTACCGGGTCCGTGTCAGCCAGGCGCAAACGATGCGGAGGCAGTCCAGGATCCTGGAACTTCTCCACCTCATTCTGACCAGCCGTAGCTACGGTGCCCGAGTGGTTCGGACTGCCGTCACTATGGTTGCCCATAATTCGCCTCATCCTTCTCTCGTTGTCTCGGCCGGGGCCGAGTTATTTTCAGTTTCAAACTGCTGACCGTGCAGCAGAAGTTTTATCGTGTCCGGGCTAGGACGTGCGGGACGTCAACCAGATCGTGAATGCGATGATGACACCCAGGCCGGCAACCCAAACAAACAGACCCTCGGATACCGGGCCAAGTGCGCCCAGGTCTGCGCCACCGGGGGACCCGTTGGCTTCGATGGTCTTCAGGAAGGTGATGATGTCGCGCTTGTCCTCAGGCGTGACGTTGGAGTCACTGAAGACGGGCATGTTCTGCGGACCGGTGACCATGGCTTCGTAAATGTGCTCAGCGCTCACGCCTGCCAACGCCGGGGCAAACTTGCCGCGGGTCAGGGCGCCACCGGCAGCAGCGGCATTGTGGCACATGGCGCAGTTGACGCGGAAGAGTTCGCCACCGTTGGCTGCGTCTCCCTTTCCGTCGAGGAGGTTTTGCTCCGGAATAGCCGGACCTGCACCGAGGGATGCAACGTAAGCAGAGAGCTGCTTGGTCTGTTCCGCATTGAACTGGGCGGGCTTCTGCTGGGCCTGCGGTCCGCTCATCTGCATGGGCATACGGCCGGTGCCAACCTGGAAGTCAACTGCAGCAGCACCCACGCCGACCAGCGAGGGGCCGTCCTGGGTTCCGCTTGCACCCATGCCGTGGCAGGTGGCGCAGTTGGCGGCAAAGAGTTTGCCGCCTTCCTCTACGTCACTTGCGCTGAAGCTTGTGGTGCTGGCCTTGGCCTGGTTGACAGTTGTGGCAACGGCGTACAGCCCACCAGTGAGGAGGAGGCCCATCAGCAACAGCGCAATGGCTGCCAGTGGGTGACGTCGCTTCTGCGAGAGTGCCTTCACGTGGTGGTTCCTTTATTCGATCCTGCGTCGGCTCCGAGAGCCGCTTCTTGAAATTCTGCCTCTTGTAGAAAAAGAGTCAAAGCCGGGCTTACTTGAGAACGTAGATGACCAGGAAGAGGCCGATCCACACAACGTCAACGAAGTGCCAGTAGTACGAGGTGACGATCGCCGACGTCGCTTCAAAGTGTCCGAACTTCTTGGCAGCGAACGCGCGGCCAATGATGAACAGGAACGCGATCAGGCCGCCAAGGACGTGCAGGCCGTGGAAGCCCGTGGTCATGTAGAAGGCTGAACCGTAAGCGTTGGACGACAGGGATACATGCTCGGAAACGAGCATGGCGTATTCCATGGTCTGGCCGGCTACGAAGAAGGCACCCATGACGAACGTGAGGGAGAACCATTCGGTCATGCCCCAACGCGTGAACTGCAGGAGCCCACCGGTGCGGCGCGGCTCGAGCCGCTCGGCGGCAAAGACGCCCATCTGGCAAGTAAAGGAACTTGCCACAAGGACGATGGTGTTGACGAGCGCAAACGGGAAGTTGAGCTTGGCCGTCTCCTCGGCCCACATCGTTCCGGATGTGGAGCGCAGGGTGAAGTACATGGCAAAGAGGCCGGCGAAGAACATCAACTCACTGGACAGCCAAACAACGGTTCCAACAGAAACCAGGTTGGGGCGGTTCAGCGTCGGGTGCGCCGGGGTACTGGGGGCATGGGTCGCAGATGTCACAAGGACATTATGTCTGTAAAAGTCCAGACTTCCCAATGCAAACCACCGATTCGGGAGACTTTTTCTACAAAGACGCGAATTCGCGCGGAAAAGTTCCCGGCCTCGTTCACATTGGTCATCGGCGTGGCTGGCTCGATAGCATCAGGGAGTGACTTCTCCGGCATCGGCACCTGCAGCCAGTAATACCTGGCCAGGGCTCATCTCTGCACTGATCAACGGCGACGACCTGGCAGTGGACAACACAGAGTGGGCCATGAACACGATCATGTCCGGAGAAGCGACTCCCGCCCAGATCGCCGGCTTCCTGGTGGCGCTTCGTGCCAAGGGCGAGACGGTAGAAGAATTGGCCGGCTTGGTTGCGGCCATGGTCCAGCATGCCAATCCGATCGACATTTCCGGTGAGAAGCTGGACATCGTAGGTACCGGTGGGGACCGGTTGAACACCGTGAACATCTCCACCATGGCCGCGCTCGTGGCCGCTGGAGCCGGGGCCAAGGTGGTGAAGCACGGCAATCGGGCTGCTTCGTCCACATCAGGTTCGGCTGACGTTCTGGAGGCCTTGGGGGTCCGCTTGGATCTGACAATTGAGCAGGTGGCACGGAACGCCGAAGAGGCAGGCATCACTTTTTGTTTTGCCCAGGTCTTCCACCCCTCGTTCCGGCATACAGCTGTTCCGCGCCGCGAACTGGCTGTACCCACGGCCTTTAATTTCCTGGGGCCGATGACCAATCCTGCGCACGTGCAAGCCTCCGCCGTGGGTGTAGCGAATGCCCGTATGGCGCCGTTGGTGGCAGGAGTTCTGGCCCGCCGAGGCAGCCGGGGCCTGGTGTTCCGTGGTGACGATGGACTGGATGAGTTGACCCCCACAGGACCCTCTACCGTCTGGGAGATCAGGAACGGAGCAGTCAGGGAACAGGTGTTTTCGCCTGAAGATCTAGGGATCCGCCCCTCGACAGTTGCGGACCTTCGCGGTGGGGATGCTGCTGCCAATGCGGCGGTGGTGCGCGAAATCCTGGATGGTAAGACGAGTCCGGTACGTGACGCCGTTCTGCTGAATGCCGCGGCTGGATTGGTGTCAATCGACCTCGACGCCGAGGGGAGCCTTGAGGAGCGGATGCGCACCGCTTTTGCAAGGGCAGCAGAGTCCGTTGACTCCGGCAAAGCCGCCGAGGTACTCGCTAAGTGGATAGCCCTCAGCCAAAGCTGACGAACAGCGGCCCCGCGGTTATTCGGAGTTGCTATTCGAATCCGAGTGCGAAAGCTGCGTCAAGGTCGTGCTGCGAATAGGCCCGAAAAGCGATGTGGGTAGTGGTGTGGACCACTGAAGCGACCTTGGACAGGCGATCGGCGATCACGTCGGCGAGTTCGTCGTGTTTAGTCACCCTGGCCACCGCAATGAGGTCCCATTCGCCGGTGACGGAGTAGACCTCGCTGATGCCCTGGATGGCTGAGATCTGTTCGGCGGTCTCCGGTATGCGTGAGGCATCGGTCTTGATCAGGACGAAAGCGGTGATCACGTGGGGCCTTTCCGGAAATGCATCGTTGCGGACGATTTCCAGCCTAGTGCATTCTCGCTGGGCGAGGCTTGATCACACCCGGCGTTGCCGCTTACGCGACACTCGCAGTAGCAGCGTCGCAAGGACCCGGTATCCGAGAAGGAATACGCCGAGGCTGATGAGCGCCACGAGGACAAAAGGCAGTACGACGGTTTGGCCAGTGAACGCCCTCAACAACATTCCCACCAGCACCGCCCCGATCCAGATGCACACCCCGGATGGCCATGCAGCCAAGGGTGCCCGCCACGCGCGTGTGAGCCCCCACGCAATTGCTGCTCCGGCCAGGAACGGCCAGGCTGTGGCGAAGGCTCCCGAAATGATGTCTCCGCGGGCGTGGGCGTCGCGGCCGATGGCGGCGAAGACAAGAATCAGTAGAACGTCGGCAATAGCTGCGGGGATCCACAGTCGAGATGGTGAAGACATACTGCCGACACTATCCGGGCCTTCCTTCCTGCGCGAAGCCGGCTCCTACTCCACAGCCCTTGCGTATGGTCCGATGGGCCGTCACCATGAGGGCAGGCGCCCACGTGACAGCCCAAATTTGGAGGATGCCGTGCGATTTGTTCAGGTGGCCCAGCATGCCGAAGATCTTCGACGGGCAGCAGCCTTCTATGCAGCGCTGTTGGACGCTGAGCCGAGTGCCATCATTGATCCGCCCGGCCTCCTGTTCTTTGATGTTGGCGGGGTTCGCCTCCTGTTGGAGAAAGGTGCGCCGTCAGCGCTCGTTTACTTCGAGGTGGCAGACCTTGAAGGAACCGTGGCAGATCTTCGGCGCAGGGGAGTGCGCATCATCACGGAGCCCCACGTGATCTATATGCATGAAGACAACACCTTAGGACCAGCCGGCTCGGAAGAGTGGATGGCCTTCATCGAGGACAGTGAGGCCAACACTGTGGGTTTGGTGAGTCGGATACGCACATCGGGGGACTGACAAGCAGCTGAGCGCCACATCACCCCGGCGCGTGGTGCCGGGTAAGCGATGGGTCGTTTCGCCGTCGGGCGTTGTGTGGGCGATCTCACGGTACTAGCCTCTGACGGGGAACAAGCAGTTCCCGGCGTACCTGGAGGAGCAGCAGATGCAGAAGATATCCACCTGTTTATGGTTCGACGGGCAAGCGGCCGAAGCCGCCGAGTTCTACACATCGACTTTCGATCATTCATCCGTGGGACAAACCATGCAGGGACCCGATGGAAAGGCACTCACGGTTGAGTTCGAGATCGAGGGCAGGCAGTTCATGGGCCTCAACGGGGGATCGGCATTCTCCTTCAACGAGGCTGTCTCGCTGGTGGTCAATTGCGATTCTCAAGAGGAGGTGGACAGGTACTGGGATGCCCTGCTTATCGGCGGCCAAGAGAGTCAATGCGGATGGTTGAAGGACAGGTTCGGCCTCTCGTGGCAGATCGTTCCCACGGCCATGAACGGACTCTTGGCAGGCCCGGATTCCGAAGGCTCACAACGTGCCTTGGAGGCCATGATGAAGATGCGAAAGCTTGACATCAATGTTCTGCAAAGGGCGTACGACGGCGACTGAAGCCCTGGGGGACAGGCGCCGGTTGGCGCTGTTAGCATTGCCGCACGGTGACGTGTGACCAACACAACAATGAGGAGAACTGACCGATGACAACCCGCCTCAACCCGTACATTTCATTTCGGGACAACGCACGCGATGCAATCACTTTCTACGAATCTGTCTTTGGCGGCGAACTTAATATCAGCACTTTCGGTGACTACCAGGCCAGCGAAGATGCAGCGGAAGCCAACAAAGTCATGCACGCCATGCTGGAAACTCCAGGCGGATTGACATTGATGGCTGCTGACACGCCAAACGGCATGGAGTACAACCCCGGTGACAACATCTCTGTCTCCCTGAGCGGTGACTCAGCGGATGAAGCGGAGCTCCGTGGGTATTGGGACAAGCTGATCGACGGCGGCACCGTCACGGTGCCGCTGGAGATGGCGCCCTGGGGTGACACCTTCGGAATGTGCGTAGACAAGTTCGGCATCGGCTGGCTGGTCAACATCGCAGGAGAACAGCAGGCCCAATAGCACTGCTCATGGCCGGCCGGAAGTTCGGCGGCCCAGGACAACAACAGGGATGCCTGTCCGGATTTCCGGATGGGCATCCTTTTTTGGTTCCCAACCCGATGGATCACTTGATCAGGGCTGACGTACTTGTCAAAGTTCTTGTTGATACTGTCATAAATCATGTCTACAAGATGAAGAAAGTGAGAGAGGTGTGTCAAGTAAACAGCCGGTTAAGCCTTTGTAACCGTTCTATCCTGCCTTGTCGCGCCAACACCTGCGTGATATCGTTTCGCTTGCTATTGCATATGGGGGTTCCACAAGTTATTTACGTATCGGATTAATCCGATAAACGTAGATTTCCTAATTGATCTCAAGGGAAACAAATGAAAAAGACCATCACAACACTTATGGTTGCAGGAACTGTCATGTTCGCTGGTATTGCACCAGCCGTAGCCAGCACCTACCCGGCACCAGGCAATGAGCAAGGAACCGTCTCGGACGGCACGATTGACCGCGGTGAATCCATCACCTTCTCCGCCAGTGGATACGTCCCCGGCGAAAGCGTCAACATCACTTTTGAGAAGAGAGGCGGTCCGCAGGGGAACGCTCCAGCGAACTTCAGTGTCATCGCGGATGATAATGGTGTTATCTCTACCGGCGTCACCTTCGAAGACGCCGGAAGCTACGTGATCACAGCTATTGGCTCGGAGTCCGGAGTGAGCCGCTCCGCACGGGTCGCTGTGAACAACGGCAATCACGGACGCGGAAACAACGGCAACGGAAAGGGAAGCGGCAACGATGCTTCCGATTTCGTTGCTGTGTCCAGCGTTACGGATGCTGGCGCAGCAGCGGGGGCTGAGAAGGTGACTGCTGATTCCGGTTTGATTGTTTGGGGGTTGGCTGGGGCGGGCGTCCTGGCAGCAGGTGCCGCATCGGTAGTGGTTGCACGCCGGCGCTCCAGTGCTCAGTCCTCAGATTAGACATCTTCAATCAAGGCAGGGTGGGTGTTTCCTTGGGGGAGCACCCACCCTGTTTTGTTAGCAATTTGCTGGTCCGGTTGAATGTTCCCGGCAGTGAGGGACAATTCTATTTATTCGCGGAAAATCTTCGGAATCTTCCGATTTGTAAAAACAATTGTGACTACTAAAGTAACGTCATTGCCCGGGATGTCCAGGTGTTTCATCAGTGATGCGGGTGTCATGTAAAGGGTTGGGCTGCTCTACTTGCAAGCGTCTCAGCATTGCCGCCTGCAGTAGCTCAGCGCTTTAGTGCTGTCAGGGGAGGCGCTGTAGCCGAGCACTTCACTTCTACTTTACATAATGTAGATTATCGGCGTAATTGGAGGGTATCTGGGAAGCGGTTGGTGTGGTCGCTTCCAATGCCTCCGGAGCGACCATACCGATGACGTTATCCCGAGACGTAAGCCGCCAGGTGCTTGCCCGTCAGCGTTGACTTCTGCGTCACGAGCTCAGCCGGCGTTCCGGCGAAAACGATCTTACCGCCGTCGTGTCCGGCGCCCGGCCCAAGGTCAATGATCCAGTCGGCGTGTGCCATGACAGCTTGGTGGTGTTCGATGACAATCACTGATTTTCCGGACTCGACCAGACGATCCAGCATGCCCAGCAGGTTTTGGACATCGGCCAGGTGCAGGCCGGTGGTCGGTTCGTCCAGGATGTAAATGTCTCCCTTTTCGGACATCTGCGTAGCCAGCTTGAGTCGCTGACGCTCACCACCGGACAATGTGGTGAGTGGCTGACCAAGGGTCAGGTAGCCCAGGCCAACATCCGCAAGGCGGTCGAGAACCTTGTGGGCAGCCGGGGTCCGGGCTTCGCCCTCACTGAAGAAGACTTCAGCCTCATCCACAGACATTGCAAGCACCTCTGCAATATTGCGTCCACCCAGACGGTACTCCAGGACAGATGCCTGAAAACGCTTTCCTTCACATTCTTCACAGGGTGACTCAACGGTGGCCATCACGCCGAGATCCGTGTAAATCACACCCGCTCCGTTACACGTTGGGCATGCGCCCTCGGAGTTCGAGCTGAACAGCGCAGGCTTAACCCCGTTGGCCTTGGCAAACGCCTTGCGAATGGGTTCCAGCAGTCCTGTATACGTGGCAGGGTTGCTTCTGCGGGATCCGCGAATGGCACCCTGATCGATCACCAGGACACCGTCACGCTTGGCTACGGAGCCGTGAATCAGCGAGCTCTTGCCTGACCCAGCCACGCCGGTGAGGACACAAAGGACGCCAAGGGGGATGTCGACGTCGACATTCTTGAGGTTGTTTGTTGAGGCGCCCCGGATTTCCAGTTGACCGGCGGAGGAACGCACGCTGTCCTTAATGGACGCCCGATCATCCAGATGCCGTCCGGTGATGGTGTCGCTCCCCCGCAAACCCTCCAGGTCGCCTTCGAAGCACACTGTGCCGCCTCCGGTCCCGGCGCCAGGTCCCAGGTCAACCACGTGGTCAGCGATCGCGATGGTTTCCGGTTTATGTTCCACCACCAGCACTGTGTTGCCCTTATCGCGAAGTTGCAGCAGCAGCTGGTTCATTCGCTCGATGTCGTGGGGGTGCAGGCCAATGGTTGGTTCGTCAAAGACGTACGTAATGTCCGTGAGGGACGACCCCAGGTGCCGGATCATCTTTGTCCGCTGGGCCTCTCCCCCGGACAACGTTCCCGCGGGCCGGTCAAGGGATAGGTAACCCAATCCGATTCCGGCGAAAGAATCGAGGAGGTGCTGGAGGCCCTTGAGCAAAGGAGCTACGGAAGGTTCATCAAGCTCGCGAACCCAGTCCGCGAGGTCGCTGATTTGCATGGTGCACACGTCAGCAATGCTCTTGCCCTTGATTTTGGAGGACCTTGCCTCGGGGCTCAGCCTGGTGCCTTCGCATTCCGGGCAGGTGGTGAAGGTTATGGCCCGCTCCACGAAGGCGCGAATGTGCGGCTGCAAAGCGTCTACGTCCTTGCTAAGCATTGACTTCTGGATCTTGGGGATCACGCCTTCGTAAGTGAGATTTATCCCCTCCACCTTGATTTTGGTTGGCTCACGGTAGAGGAGGTCGTGGAGTTCCTTCTTGGTGAACTTTGCGATGGGCTTGTCCATGTTGAAGAATCCTGAGCCGCTGAAGATGCGTCCATACCAGCCATCCATGGTGTAGCCGGGGATGGTGAGGGCGCCTTCGCTCAGGGATTTGGTGTCGTCGTAGAGAGCGGTCAGATCAAAGTCGTTGACCGAGCCCATGCCCTCACAGCGTGAACACATGCCGCCCAAGCGATTGAACGTGGCCTTCTCGGTCTTGGTTTTGCCTTCGCCGCGTTCCACTGTGATGGCCCCGCTGGCCTTCACCGTAGGCACATTGAATGAGTAGGCGTTGGGCGAACCAATGTGGGGCTGGCCAAGGCGGCTGAACAAAATCCGCAGCATGGCATTGGCGTCTGTGGCGGTACCCACGGTCGAGCGCGGGTTGGAGCCCATTCGCTCCTGGTCCACGATGATCGCCGTCGTCAATCCTTCAAGTACGTCAACGTCGGGCCGGGCCAGAGATGGCATGAAGCCCTGCACAAAGGCACTGTAGGTTTCGTTGATCATGCGCTGCGACTCTGCGGCGATGGTCGCGAAGACCAGTGAACTCTTCCCGGAGCCGGAGACGCCTGTGAAGACCGTGAGCCGGCGCTTCGGGATTTCAATGCTGATGTCTTTCAGGTTGTTTTCACGTGCACCCTGGACGCGGATCAAATCGTGGGTGTCCGCGACGTGGGACCCGGGAGATTGCGTGTCCGTGCTCGTGGCAATAGTCATGATTTCTCCATCTGTTAGGCGGCGCTGCCCAACAGTCCCCCGTCGGCGTCGCCTGGCTCTCACTGACCGGCAACGGTCAGTACGTTTGATTCTGCCATTGTCTTCCTCGGTTTACTCGCTAAGAATGAAGCATGCCGGTATACATGAGGTCCCTTGAAACCGCCGTTCCGCAAACCATCCTTGTCCAGCAGCAAGCCCGTGACGTTTTCGCATCCCAACCCGGGCTTACGAGGCTGGGAACGCGCCTCGTGAGCACTTGTTTCGACTCAGCAGCCATAGATACCCGGTACACCGCTGTAGCTGAGCTCAGCCTTGATGCACATCCTGAGAATCCGCAGTTTTTCGATCCCGAAACCAACCGGGTCCTGAGTCCCAGCACGAAAGTCCGGAACGAGATCTTTGCAACTGAAGCCACCAAGCTGTTCGTGGAGGCCGGCAAAGCCGCAGTGGCTCAGGCGCCCGGGATCGACCTGGATGACATCACGCACGTCATCACCGTGTCCTGCACAGGATTCTTCAATCCCGGTCCGGACTACAAGGTGGTCAGGGCGTTGGGGCTCAACCCTGCCGTCCAGCGCTACCACCTTGGATTCATGGGGTGCTATGCAGCTTTCCCTGCGCTCAAGGCAGCCAAGCAGTTCTGCCTTGCCGACCCCACTGCGGTTGTCCTGGTGATTTGTGTTGAACTCTGCTCCTTGCATGTGCGGACCTCAAACGACCCGGACACGATCATGGGGTCCGCGATATTCGGCGACGGCGCGGCGGCCGCCGTCGTAAGTGCGCGGGAACTGCAGGGACCTGAGCCGGCCATCCGGCTGGACCACTTTGAGACGGTACTGACGCCTGTAGGCGAGGAAGCAATGGCCTGGAACATCGGCGACGAAGGATTTGAAATGGTCCTGGGCTCGTACGTGCCGCACATTATCGAGGAACACATCACGGGGGCCTTAGCGCCGTTACTCGCCAAGGAGCCTTCCGTGGCGGGCCTCCCCTACCGCGACATTACCCACTGGGCCATCCATCCCGGTGGCCGCAGCATCCTGGACAAGGTGGAGTCCAAGTTGGAACTTACCCAAGAGCAGTTGGTTCCGGCGCGGGAAACACTGAGGGAATATGGGAATATGAGCAGCGCTACTGTGCTGTTCGTCCTGAAGCACATGCTGGAGCAGCAGGTCAGCGAACGTGAGGAGCGCATCTGTTCCATGGCGTTCGGCCCCGGCCTGACAGTGGAGACGGGACTCTTTACGCTGGTCTCCCCTGCCCTGTGAGGCTTTGGGGGTCCCTCCAAGAGAGGGACCTGCACGCCCTCGAGGAGATGGACAAAGCTGACTGCGATCCCAAGCGCCTCAACAGGACTTACGCTCGTTTCCCCCTGGTGAACAGGCTGTTGTCGGGGTGGCACGGGACGTATCGTCGGAGACTCCGTCCGCTGTTGGCAACGAACGGTTCGGCGTCCGTGCTGGATATCGGAAGTGGCAGCGGTGACGTGGCACGAAGCCTCGCGCGGTGGGCCCGGCGGGATGGCTACAGGCTCACCGTGACAGCGATTGACCCCGACGAGAGAGCCTTCGCCTTTGCCTCCAAAGCGCCTCGCGTGGAGGGTGTCAGCTATCGTAAGGCGCACAGTTCCGAGTTGGTTGCTGAAGGCCGGAAGTTCGACGTCGTTATCTCCAACCACATCATTCACCACCTCGATCCGGGGCAGCTTGCGGCGGTCCTCCACGATTCGGAGTCGCTGAGCCAGGGACTTTGCCTCCATAACGACCTCAATCGCAGCAACATCGCGTACCTTTTGTTCCTGGCGGGGTTTTGGCCGTTGGGCGTAGGCTCCTACATTTGCGGGGACGGTTTGACGTCCATCAGGCGCAGTTTCACCGCGGCGGAACTAAAAGCCGTTGTTCCGTCCTCATGGTCAGTGGAACGAAACGGGCCGTGGCACCATCTCCTTTTGCTTGATGCTGAGCACCGATTGGAGGGCCGTGCCTGACGTCGTGATCGTAGGTGCCGGCCCTGTGGGCCTGTTCATGGGGGTACTGTTGCTCCAGCGGGGGCATCAGGTCCGCATACTGGAGCGCCGGAGCAACAGGAGCAACAATTCGAGGGCCATCGGAATCCACCCCCCGGCGTTGGCGGAGCTGGCACGCGCGGGAGTTGCCGGCCCTTTGGTAACTGCCGGGGTCCACATCAAGCGAGGCGTGGCTTACAGCCGGCGACGACGGGTGGCCGAGCTCGCGTTCGACGGCGACGCAGCCTTTCCCTTCATCCTTGCCGTTCCGCAGATGATCACCGAGGAAGTCCTGGAGTTGGCGGTAAAGGAACTGGATGCCGATGCGGTTGTCCGGAGTGCCGACGTCCAGGAGATCGACGACGCCGGCGGTACCCTGCACGTCCGCGCAGACTCGCCCAACGGCAGCTTGGAGGTTGGAGCCCGTTTGGTGATGGCCGCCGACGGAGCGCATTCAACCATCCGTCGGCGCTACCTCCCGGGTGTGCCCTCCCGCAGCTATCCGGACTGCTACATCATGGGCGATTTCCCGGATAACACCGGGCATGGCTCCGACGCCGTCTTGTACTTGGAACCCGAAGGAATCGTAGAATCGTTTCCCCTGCCAAGAGGTGTCCGCAGATGGGTTGTCAGGCTGGGTGTGCCGCACAAGAATCCGACGCCGGCGGGGCTCGCTGAGCTGATCACGGCCAGGACGGGTGAGGTGCTGGAAATAACCGGAAACTCGATGCTGAGTGCTTTTGAAGTACGGTCGCGGCTGACACAGCGCATGGTTCACGGCAGGGTGGTGCTTCTTGGGGATGCCGCGCACGAAATCAGCCCGATAGGAGGACAGGGAATGAACCTTGGCTGGTTGGATGCTGCAGCCCTGGCCCCGATCGTGGATGCATCCCTGAGGGGCGCCAACGTAGGACGCGATGTGGCAAGTTTCGAGAAGTCGCGCAGGAAAGCGGCGCTTCGCGCTTCACGTCAGGCCGGGCTCAACATGGCACTGGGCAGACCGCTCCCGCCTCCCGCCATGGCAGTAAGGAACACGCTTTTCGCAAGCGCCCTGGCTGTTCCGGCAATTTCAGAACTTGTGGAGCGCCGCTTCACGATGCGCTAGTTGTACCAGGGCGCTGGATAGTTCAGGGCCTTGGTTATTCCGGCGTCGTGTAGTAGCAGTCGTACGTGTCCTGGCTGATGATCAGGCCGTCCCGCAACTCGAAGACCGCTGTGCTCCTGGCTCGGATGGTATCGCCGCTGTCCCAGTGGGGCAGGTCAAGAAGCAGCGTAGCTGACCAGTTCATCTCCAGCACCACCCGGTTGTCCTGGATCGTTGTGCGGACCACCTCAAAGCGCTGATCGGAGACGATGTCCTTACTGTGGTCGGCGCCAGCCAACGTTTCGGCCAGGTTCCGCGTGGAGCCCGTTTTGGACAGGGCGTGCGGCCACTCCGTGAGCTTGAAATCGTCGGCCAGGAAGGGCCGCAGCTCAGCAGCCCCGCCGCCGGCTTCAACCGTTCGAACAAACCCGAGTACACAATCCAAAGGGGTGGAATCGATCATTCGTCGAGCCTAGCCCACACTCGCGAGAGCCCTCATCGCGTTAGGCTCACTGTATGACGCACCAACCTCATCCTGAGGCCACGAGCCCTGCCACGGACTACAACCCTACCCGGATACGTGACGCTGTCCGTCGGCTGCTGGATGCAGAGGGGCTTCCGCCCATTGTGCAGGCCGGGCACCCCGTATTGCGCCAGCTGGCCGCCCCGTATGACGGCCAGATTGATGATGCCGAGTTGGCGGCTTTCATCGAGCGAATGAGGGACGTCATGCATGACGCTCCTGGCGTCGGACTGGCCGCCCCCCAGCTGGGCATCCCGTTGCAGCTGGCTGTCTTGGAGGACAAGTATGAGGTGGATCCGGAGTCTGCCGCGGTACGTCACAGGGAACAGCTGGAATTCTTCGCGATCATCAACCCCGAGTACCGTCCACTCGGTACTGAAACGGCCTCGTTTTATGAAGGGTGCCTTTCCGTCAGCGGGTATCAGGCCGTTGTGACACGTCACCGGAACGTGGAGCTGCGCTATACCAGTCCCGGAGGCGAACCCGTGGAAGAGTGGTTCTCGGGGTGGCAGGCCCGCATCGTGCAACACGAAACGGATCACCTCCACGGCATCCTGTATCTGGACCGGGCCGAACTTCGCTCCCTGTCCAGCAATGCTGAACACTCGGCCCGGTGGTTCGCGCCGGAGATTGACGAGGCTCGCCGGGCTCTTGGATTCCTCCGCTGACGCTGAATCCGGCCGGTATGGCTACGGCTGGTCTTCCAAGTGATTGGCATCCGTTGGAAGGTACTGAGCCCACCAACGAAGGATGTGATCAAAGCGCTGCCTCCGGTGATGTGGAGTCCCGGACCGTGACAGCTCGTGGTCTTCCCCGGGGAAGATCAGCAGGGAAGTGTTTACGCCTTGGGCCTTCAGGTGCGCGTAGTACCGCTGACCCTGTTCAATGGGGCACCGCAGATCGTTCTCGCTGTGAATCACCAGGGTAGGTGTATCGACACGCGAAACCACGGCCATGGGACTCTGAGCCGCCATCTGCTCCGGTGTTCCTCCGGTGTATTCTGCCCCGAAGAACCATCCGATGTCGGCTGAACCCGAAAAGCTGACCGGGTCCAGAAAGCCACGTTCCACTATCGCACCCTTGAACCTGTGATCGTGGGCGATGGTCCAGGCGGTGAGGTAGCCACCATAGGAGCCACCCATGATCCCCACCCGGTCTTCATCCAAGGCGTCAAACGAGTACAACACTGAGTCGAGGAAGGCAAGAACGTCCTGCATATCCAGCGTCCCCATGCGTTCCTTAATGGCGCGCCCATGGGCTTGGCCGTAACCGGAAGACCCTCGTGGATTGCACATGACAACTGCGTACCCCGCTGCGGCGTAAACCTGCGCTTCATCGAAGAATGCGCCGGTGTACTGGCCGAATGGGCCGCCATGGATGGTGAGCAGTACCGGATGTGGGCCTGGTCCATCAGGCAAGACGACCCAACCATGAATAGGGTATCCGTCGGTGGATTCGGCGTCGAAGTCCAGAGGTTCCGTTACACGTGAGTTGTTGCGCAAGCTGGCGGAGAAGTCCGTGAGGAGGCGGATCTCTCCCCGTTCCAGTGACGCGACATCTCCCGCCGTCGAGGAATCGGAGAAACTTACGGCAATTTCCCCGTTGGCAGCCATCGTCGCCCCGATAACTACCCGGGCGCCGTGGACCAGGGGCGTGATTCCGCCTTCCGCCGTGACGTCCAGCAGTTCGACACTTCCCAATGCTGTGTTCATCACCAGCACACTGGCTGGTCCACTGGGTTCCAGCGGACCGGACACGTCCAGATGTTCCACGTCAGTCAACGCCACCGCCTCTCCCCCTGCGACGGGCATGACGAACAGAACAGAATTCCGAGCCACAAAGTCCTTGCCGGTGTCCCCCAGGTCCTGCGCTACGTAGAACAGCCAACGGCCGTCCGTGGAGGCACGGACAGCAGTGACAGTCTGCAACTTCTTGTTGGAAGGTTCGACGACGGTCGGCTGGCCGCCGCCGGCGCCGATCCTATTGACGGAGGTGACCAGGTCATCGTCGTGTCCTTCATGGAGGGCGGCAACGAAGTACAGGTAGGAGCCGTCAGCTGAAAAGCACGGCGATTCGTGGTCCGAGTCGCCAAACGTGACCTGCTGTGCAGTAGGCACCCCCGTAACCGTCCGCGTGGGCTGTTCGTGGGCGGCCCTCCCTCGCGGAACAACTACCGGTTCGCCGCCCAGCTCCGGGACTTCAACCACAAATAGCTGCTGGCGCTGGTCGGCGGTATATCCGAGGCCATTCATCCTGTATTGGTTGGCGGTGATCAGCCGGGCATCTTCACCGCCGGATGTGACTCCATCAACGGTCCCGTACCGGCCTTGTTCCAGCACGCGGGCCTCGAACGCGATGCGATGTGAATCAGGCGCCCACACGAACCCTCCCACACCGGCCTGCTGATCCGTGATCCGTTGTGGCTCGCCGCCTGCGGCCTCCACGACGAATAATTGCGGCTTGCCGTCCGGGTCGTTCCTGAGGAACGCCAAAACCAGCCCATCGGGAGAGAACGCAGGGGAACTATCCCTGAAGCCGCGGGTGATGCGGCGCGGATACTTGGCGGTGTCCAGAGGAACGCTCCACAGCTGTCCAACGTAGCTATCAGCATCAAAGTCCGGCCTCACGACGGAAACCACCGCCTTGCTGCCATCGGGGTGGATTGCCGGGGCGGACACAGTGTTCAGCAGGTGCAATTGCTCGGGTTTCACCTTGGTGAGCCTAGCCCGGCGGTTCCGCACCCGGGACCAGACACTCCGTCCGCCGTAGGATTGAAGCCATGTTGTCCCACGCCGTTGCTGCCCTCCGCTGTCCTGTTTGCCAAGGGATGTTCCAGCTCAGGGAAGGCCAGCAACGGACTCTCGCTTGTGAGGCCGGGCACCTGTTCGACGCCGCTAAACAGGGCTACTTCAATCTGCTGACAGGCAAAGGCACGGTTTTCGAAGCCGATTCCGCAGACATGGTGGCAGCCCGGCACAGGTTCCTGGACGCCGGTCACTACTCCGGACTCTCCCAAGCTCTTGCCCAAGCAGCCGCCCGGTCACTTCAACGTCCCGAAGCGCTGGTTCTGGACGCCGGAACCGGCACCGGCCACTACCTGCACGCGGTCCTTCAGAAATCAGGGGCTACGGGAATCGGTGTGGACATTTCCAAGTTCGCCCTGAGGCGCGCCGCCCGGCTCAATCCGCAGGCCGCCAACCTTGTTTGGGACATTTGGCGTCCGCTGCCCATAGCGGACAACACCGCGGATGTAATCACGGTGGTCTTTGCTCCGCGAAACCCCGCAGAGTTTGCCCGCGTGCTGCGGCCAGAGGGTTCGTTGATCGTTGTGACACCCAGGCCAGGCCACCTTGCTGAGATTGCTGCCCGGACAGGAATGCTTGGGATTGAAGAGGGCAAGGAAGAGCGGTTGGCAGAATCCATGAAGGGCTTTTTTGGCTCTGGCACCAGCCAAAGCCTGGACCTTCCCTTGCTGCTGAGTGGCCAAGAGACAGCTGACCTGGCCTATATGGGTCCGGCGGGGCACCACCTGCAGCGTGGAGAGTTGGCGGAGCTGGCTGCATTGGAGGGCCCCGTATCCACTACAGCAAAGTTCCGGATCAGTGAATTCCCCCTCTCCTGACGTGGGACGGAACGTCGGGCTAGGATGGAGGAACAGAGACTGTGATCCCGCTCGCGGGATCCGGGACAGGGGGAAATGATGTTTGAATGGCTCGGCGAGAATTGGTGGGCCCTCTGGCTCACGGTCTTCCTCGCGTTCGCGGTGGTGGAGATGCTCACCCTCGACCTCTTCTTCATCATGCTGGGCGGCGGTGCCCTTGCCGGGCTGATCGCCGACTTCGCAGGGGCCGATTTCTGGCTCCAAATCGTAGTCTTCTCGGTGGTCTCCCTCCTGATGATTGTCTTTGTCCGTCCTGTTGCCATGAAGCACCTGCACAAGGGACCAGCCGAACAGCGCAGCAATATCGACCGGCTCATCGGTCAGCCCGCGCTCGTCATCGAAGCCGTGAGCGGAACCAGTGGACTGGTCAAGATCGGCGGGGACGTTTGGAGCGCCCGCAGCACGGCCGGTGTTCTCGACGCCGGTTCGACAGTTCAGGTCACCAGGATCGACGGCGCGACGGCGGTAGTGGCCTCGCCTGCCGAGAACAGCCCGCGCTAGGCGCGCCCTTGAATTTCAGCGGTTGCCGATCCGGGCAGCCTGCCCGGGTCCAGTCGCATCAAACCACGCAATTGGGGAATGAAGGAGATGTATGGACGGCTTAGGAGGAACAGCAGCGGCAATTGTGCTGATTGTTCTCGTCATTTTTGTCATCATCGTGTTGGTCCGTTCGGTGAGGATCATCCCGCAGGCACGTGCCGGCGTCGTTGAACGCCTCGGCAAGTACCAGCGGACACTCAACCCGGGACTAACCATCCTGATCCCGTTCGTCGACCGGCTGCTGCCCTTGCTCGACCTGCGTGAACAGGTGGTGTCGTTCCCGCCTCAGCCGGTCATCACCGAGGACAACCTGGTGGTCTCGATTGACACCGTTGTTTACTTCCAAGTTACCGATCCCAGGGCGGCAACCTACGAGATCGCCAACTACATCCAGGCCGTGGAGCAGTTGACCACAACCACGCTTCGTAACGTGGTGGGCGGGCTGAACCTCGAAGAAGCCCTTACCTCCCGCGACCAGATCAATGGCCAGCTGCGTGGTGTCTTGGACGAGGCTACGGGCCGCTGGGGAATCCGCGTGTCCCGCGTCGAGCTGAAGGCGATTGATCCGCCCCACTCCATTCAGGACTCGATGGAAAAGCAGATGCGTGCTGAACGGGATCGCCGGGCAGCCATCCTGACCGCTGAAGGCACCAAGCAGTCGCAGATTCTCACCGCCGAAGGCCAACGGCAGGCGGCCATCCTCGCGGCTGAAGGTGACGCGAAAGCGGCCATCCTCAGGGCAGATGGTGAAGCCCAAGCCATCCAGAAGGTCTTCGACGCCATTCACAAGGGCAACCCGGACCAGAAGCTCCTTGCGTACCAGTACTTGCAGACCCTTCCCAAGATCGCTGAAGGAAGCTCGAACAAGCTCTGGATCATCCCGAGTGAAGTCGGCGAGGCGCTCAAGGGTATCGGCGGCGCCCTTGGAGGCAATAACGGGGACTCCCCCGTCGGCCTCTTCGGAAACAGCGAACAGTCCAGGACTTCAGAGCCGGCAGCAGCAGCTCCGCAGCCGCGGCCAGCTGAATAGCCCACTGTTGCACGGCCACCGAGCGGTCAGCCACTCCGGCTGGCCGCTCGTTTGTTTGTGGCCCTTTTGAGTACTGGGCGATGGACCGCGTATAATGGGATATTTGTCCGGCTGGTTCAGCCTGGATGGAACATTAAAGCTTGGCCAGGCGTTGCAATTAGTGATGCAAGGTGTGCAGAAGTAGTCCGTAAGGATCGTGAAAACGGCTTACGGCTAGCGCGGAGTTCCTGCTCCGCGAACAGACAGAGGGAGTAATCATGAGCGATCGCAGCCTGCGGGGTATGCGTCTTGGCGCCCAAAGCATGGAAACAGAATCCGGCGTTGAACCGGCACCGCGCCAGCGGGTCGAGTACCGTTGCGAGGATGGCGAGCAGGTCTTCGTGACCTTCTCTTCCGAAGCCGAAATTCCCCCCGTATGGGTTTCCAAGACCGGCAAGGAAGCACTGCTGGTTGATGGTGAGCGACCTGTGGACGCCAACGAGAAAGCCGTCCGCACCCACTGGGACATGCTCCTGGAGCGCCGCAGCCTTCCCGAGCTGGAGCAGATCCTTGAGGATCGTCTGAACATCCTGCGTGAGCGCCGTGGAGAACGCCGCTCCGCATAGTCGGTTACTGATTTAAAAGATAAAGGCCGGGTCTGGTTCCTCTTGGGAACCGGACCCGGCCTTTCGGCTTTCAAGGGTGACGAACTACTTGGCCACTGCCGGTGACTTGCGGGTGAGTTTTTCCCAACGAGCTGCCAGTCCCCATTTGGTGACGTTGATCATGGCTTCCACCACGATGTTGCCGCTCATCTTCGATGCGCCGAGCTCACGTTCGACGAAAGTAATGGGGCGCTCCTCGATGCGGAGGCCAAGCTTTGCCACGCGCCACGCGAGGTCAACCTGGAAGCCGTAGCCAACGGACTCGACTTCGTCCAAGTTCAGCGCCTCCAGCGTGCTGCGGCGGAATGCCCGGTAGCCTCCGGTGACGTCCTTGATCTTGACGCCCAGCATGATGCGGGCGTAGGTGCTGCCGATGCGGGAGATTGCCTGGCGGTAGAGCGGCCAGTTAACTACACTGCCACCTGGAACCCACCGGGAGCCCATGGCGAGGTCGGCTCCCTCCTTGACGGCGTCGAGGAGAAGCGGCAGTTGCTCCGGCTTATGCGAACCGTCGGCGTCCATTTCAACCAGGACGTCGTAGCCCGCGGCCAGTCCCCACTTGAAGCCAGCGATGTAGGCGGCCCCAAGGCCTTCCTTGCCCTTGCGATGCAGGACATGCACCTGGCTGTCCTCTGCCGCGAAGCCATCGGCAAGCTTTCCCGTGCCGTCAGGGCTGTTGTCGTCGACCACCAAGACATCGGAGTCGGGCACTGCTGCGCGCAGCCGTCCCAATGTCACGGGGAGCGATTCCAGCTCGTTGTAGGTGGGAATGATCGTCAGGACACGCAAGAAGAGGCCTTTCCTTGATGGAGCGGTCAGTGTGCCGGAGCAGCCTGGCGGCTGGCGTTCTGGCGCAACTCTCCATTATAGGACGACTGCATGGATTCATTTGGCGGGTGTGGCCCCGGACACATGGTCCGGGTAGTGGCAGAACGTTGATGGGCAGGTCCACAAGCCCGGGACCAGTGGCGCTGAGCGACTACTATCGCTAACGAACTGTTTTCCGGGTCAGTGCGGACCTGCCCACTAGTCTGCCGCCACCATGAAAAAGTCCCGGCCACGACCGGACCACCACGCCACGGCCGCTGCCTCTGCCTCTGCGTTGATTGTCCGTTGAGCCTCAATGCTACGGACTCACCCTAAGCTGTCAATCAGCCAATGACCTGCGGCTTCGTGTATTGGCCCAGTTCAGGAGCCGCGCCGCAGCGGGAAATTCCTGCTTCACACCCTCAGCGATTCGTGGGCGAACAATTCGTGGCCCTCGCGCACTGTCTGAAGGCAACGGGGGTCGCTGCCGGTGTCCAAGGCAGGCAAAAGAGGGGTCCTCGCCCGAGGATCAGTGCTCCACGACTGTACGCGGCTATCAGCCACTTGGACCATCAATTCGTCCACTTCCCACACAGCGAAACTGGCAGGTGCACCGGGGACCAATTGGCCCATCAGCGGGTTCCGTTGTCTGGTAGCCCGCCACCCCGCACGTGTATGGCCCAAGAACGCTGCACGAGCCGAGATCCTTTGCCCCGGATTGCTGTGCTCCAGGCAGGCACGGACGCTGGACCACGGGCGGAGAGGGGTGACCGGGCTATCACTGCCGAAAGCGATAGGGACGCCGCTGGCATAGAAGGAAGCGAAGGGGTTCATCGTTTGGCTACGGCCACCCAACCGCTGTTCGTAGAGCCCACCTGGTTGACCCCACGCGGCATCGAAACCGGGCTGTACGCTGACCGACACTGAATACTTGGCCAGGCGGTCAATGGCGGACTGATCAGCCATCTCCACGTGTTCAAGCCGATGGCCCGCTGCCCGGATGCGCTGCTCCCCTACCTCTGCAGCCGCTGCGTCCAATGCGTCCAGCACTGACCCCAGCCCGCCGTCACCTATGACATGAAAGCCAGCCTGAACTCCGAGGAGGGACGTGGCAACAAGGTGTTTGGTGGCCTCGTCCACAGACAGGTACAAACTGCCGCGTTGGCCCGGTGCATCGGAATAGTCGTCCACGAGGGCCGCCGTGCGGGAGCCGATTGAACCGTCAATGTTCAGGTCACCGGCAAGCCCCAGGACCCGTGTACCCAGGCCGTCCAGAATCGACCGGGCGTGCGACTCCGAGGTTGCCAGCTCGCCCCAGTAGGGAAGCACCTCGGGCCGGCTCACGTCCTCGTTCCAGGACGTGGCCAGCCGCAGGTCTTCGGACCCGCAGATGTGAGGTGCAGACATCTCGGCCAAGGCTACATAGCCATGGGAAGCCGCTTCCTGCAGGGCCGCTTCCTGATAGCCGCGCCGTTCGTGCTCCGGGAACGTCCGGGCAGTCAGCCGGGCGGCCGTATGTGCCGCACGAACAACGCGGGCGGTGCCGGAGAAACCATCGACTCCGTCCAGCCCTGCGGCCGCGGCCAACGATGACGAAACCAGGGCGGAGTGGACGTCGATGCGTGACAGGTAGACAGCCCGCCCGGCAGACGCCCTTTCGATTTCCTCCAAGGTAGGGAGCGCGGGATCGTGCCACGTCGTTTCATCCCAACCGTGGCCCAGGACTGTACCTGTGCCGGTGGCGGAGGCAACGGCGTCGAGTAGTTCCGTGGCTGAACGCACCCCGGTGAGCTGGAGGCCGGACAGGGCAAGGCCAGTTTCCGTCAGGTGTGCATGGGAGTCCACGAAACCTGGTGCCAGGAGTGCTCCGCGGAGGTCGATGACCTCCATGGAGGAGTCAACAATTGAAGTAGCAGCCTGCTCCGAGCCGACCCAAGCCACGGTATCGCCGTCCACCACCAGCGCAGTGGCAAAAGGATCTGCGGCGGTATAGATCGAACCGTTGCGGTACATCGTGACCTTGCGGTCCTTCGCGGTGCGGTCTTGGCCGGCTGGTAGGCCTGGCTGATTCATGCGTTGTGCTCCTCGAGCGTTGAAAACAGTCAATGAGGGAAGGGCGGTGCTAAGCCACTGTGGAGTAGGCCACGACGCCGCGGCGAACCAAGTCGATGGATTCGCGGCAAATGCGGGCCAAGCGTGGGTCGAGTTGCGGGATCTTGGCCAGCTGGTCCAGGAGGTCCACCACTTGCTTGGCCCAGCGGACAAAGTCTCCGGCAGCGAGGTCGGTTCCGCTGAGCACGTCCTGAAGATGGCGTCCCTTGGCCCACTTGTACATGGGCCACATCAGTCCAAGTTCCGGTTCGCCGGTCAAAGGCAACCTGTTGCGTTCCTCTGTGTCCTCCAGCTGAGACCATTCGCGGATGACGATGTCTATGGCTGATTCCAAGGCAACGCTGGGCATCCTGGGCCGCAGGCCACGGTCTTCCCGTTTGGCTTGGTAAACCAGGGTGCTGGCAAGGGAGGCCAGTTCGGCGGCGTCGAGGTCGTTGATGGCGCCGCGCCGCATAGTCTGGGAAATGAGCAGGTCCTTTTCACCGTAGATCCGGCGAAGCCGCTGCCCGTCGGCGCTGATGGAGACCTGCCCGGCGTCGTCGGTTTCCAAGTAACCGTAGACTGACAGAACGTCGCAAACGCGGTCGAAGGTCTTGGCAATGGTGTTCGTCCTGCCTTGGATCTGCCTGACCAAACCATCGGTTTCCCTGCGCAACTTCCACCACCGCTCCGACCACCGTGCGTGGTCTTCGCGTTCGCTGCAGCCATGGCACGGATGAGCCCGCAGGGCTCGCCGAAGGTCCGCAATCTTCTTTTCCTGATCCGGCAGGCGCGCCCCGAGGCCAAAGTCTTCGTGCCTGCTGTTGCGACGGCTCTGCGGTGCGTCCTCACTGATTGCATGCCGCATCGACGAAGCGAGGTCCCGACGGGATTTGGGGACCTTGGCATTGAAGGACTTCGGAATACGGATACGCGTCACTGGTGACACCGGACCGTCGAGGTCGTGGACACCAATGCGTCGCAGCTGGTTGTCAGAGGTGAGAACGGACGGCCGTGGTTCCCGGGCGTTGCGGTCTACCTCGAGCACAACGGCATGTCCTGCCAGCCGGCCGCTGTAGATGCTGATGACGTCGCCGGGGATCAGGCGTGCAAGGGAATCCGCTACATGGGATTTTCGGGCCCGCTGGTGGTCGCGGGCGGCGAAATTCTCGGCGTCGCTGAGTTCGCGCCGGAGCTTTGCGTACTCGGTGAAGTCGCCCAGGTGGCACTGCATGGACTTGGCGTAGCCCGCCAGCGATTCTTCGCGCCCCCGCACCTGCCGGGCAAGGCCTACGACGGAACGGTCAGCTTGGAATTGGGCAAACGAGGATTCAAGGATTTCACGGGCGCGGACGCGTCCGAACTGGGCAATCAGGTTGATGCTCATGTTGTAAGTAGGCCGGAAACTGGAGTTCAGGGGGTAGGTGCGTCGGGAGGCAAGGCCGGCTACGGCCGCCGGGTCAGTTCCCGGCTGCCACAGCACAACGGCATGGCCTTCGACGTCGATGCCACGGCGTCCGGCGCGGCCGGTGAGTTGGGTGTACTCCCCCGCCGTAATGTTGACGTGCGCTTCACCGTTGAACTTTTCCAGCTTTTCAAGCACGACGCAGCGTGCGGGCATATTGACGCCAAGGGCCAGTGTTTCAGTGGCGAAGACTGCCTTGACCAGTCCGTCGGCAAAGAGCTTCTCCACTACTTCCTTGAACGTGGGAAGCATGCCTGCATGGTGGGCAGCAAAGCCCCTGATCAGACCGTCGCGCCAACCCCAGAATCCGAGGACGTCGAGGTCGTCGGCCGGAATCTCGTGGCTTGCTTCGTCCACGCGCTGGGCAATGATTTGCTGTTCACGTTCGGTGGTCAGCCAAAGTCCCGATGATGCACACTGCGCTACGGCAGCGTCACAACCTGCCCTGGAGAAAATAAAGGTGATAGCTGGCAGGAGATCCTGGCGCCTGAGACTCTCAATGACTTGGGGACGGCTGGCTTTCCGCACGGGACTGCGCTGCTCGGACTGCTGCCGCTCATCGCGGTAACGATCCTGACGACGCCGACTCCGACCACCATGGCCGAATCGGCCGTTCATGTTCATCCGGCTCTCGGAACGGGCCATGGCCAACAGGTCCGGATTGACCTCGAACTCAGGGCCGGTGACTGCCTGGCGGACTGCGTCCGCGGTCGAGCGTTTGGCTGAGGCGCGCCTGTGATCAGCGGTGACGGGCTCGGCTATCACCTCTTGGGCCTCGGAAAGGTCCGGTGCCTCGGTTTCCTGCATTCCTGGGGCCTGGGGCGCAATTTCGTCGAACGTTGTGTCGCCGGCAAAGAGGTCCACTATTTCCCGGCCCACCATGACGTGCTGCCAAAGCGGTACGGGACGGTGTTCGGAGACGATAACGTCAGTATCTCCCCTCACGGTATCCAGCCAGGCACCGAATTCTTCCGCGTTGGAAACCGTGGCACTCAGGGAGGCAACCTGCACTTCGCTGGGCAAGTGGATGATGACTTCTTCCCACACGGCACCACGGAAGCGGTCGGCCAGGTAATGAACCTCGTCCATCACCACAAACCCCAGATCGCCAAGGGTTTCGGAATCTGCGTAAAGCATGTTCCGAAGAACTTCGGTGGTCATGACCACCACGGGAGCTTCGCCGTTAATGGTGGTGTCACCTGTCAGCAAGCCAACGTTCGCTGACCCGTATTTTGCTGCCAACTCCGAGTACTTCTGGTTGCTCAAAGCCTTGATGGGCGTGGTGTAAAACGCCTTGAGTCCACGTTCCAAGGCCAGGTAGATCGCGAACTCACCAACGATCGTCTTACCAGCGCCGGTGGGGGCTGCTACCAGAACGCCGCGGCCTTCCTGGAGCGACCTGCACGCCTCACGTTGGAAGTCGTCCAGTTCAAAGTCCAGGGAACGTGCGAACGCGCCGAGATAAGTTTTTGACTCAGCCGCCCGCTGGGCTGCCGCCTGGTAACGGTCTGATGGAGATGAAGACCCGGAAATGGAGGACATGCATCAAGCCTAGTGGCCCATGGTCTAGAGATTCTCCAGATCCGTGGCCGGGGTTGCGATGTCGGCAGTGGCTTCAGTCTCAGCTGCCCGCTTGATGGCACGGCGCTCACGGCGGCGGTCGTTGAGGACGCAGACACCGATCGCCGCGAAGAACAGGAGCAGCATGGGTGCTGCGAGGTAGAACATGCTCATGGCGTCAGCGCCGGGAGCGGCCATCGCAGCGAACAGGCACACCAGGAAGATGGTGATCCGCCAACTCTTGATGAGCTGCTTGCCCTTAATGATTCCGGCCAGGTTCAATCCCACCAGCACCACGGGGACGAGGAAGGCGATGCCGAAGGCCAAGAGGAGCCGGAGCACAAAGGCCAGATAAATTTCGGCGCTGATGAAGTTTGAACCGCCCACCGGAGTGAAGTCGGTCAGGACGCGAACCGCGTTGGGCAACACCAGCCAGGCAAGCAGGACACCACCGATGAAGAGCGGTACGGCTGCTGCCACGAAGGACAATGCCAAGCGCCGTTCCTTCTTGTGGAGACCCGGCACGATGAAGGCCCACAGCTGGTAAATCCAGACCGGGCTTGACAGGATCACGCCAAGAAAAACCGATACTTGGACCATGAGGTCGAACGAACTGGCTACGCCGTCAAAGTTCAGCGTGGCAGCGCGTCCCTCTTTTTCGTTGAGGTCCTTGATCGGCTTGATCAGTGCTTCCAGGAGAGGCTGGTAGACGATGAAGCCCACCACTGTTCCCAGGATGACGCCGATTGCAGCCTTGAAGAGCCGGTTGCGCAGCTCCTTGAGGTGATCCAGGAGCGCCATCCGGGCTTCGGGGTTGGCCTTGCGCCCCTTCGTCTCTACCACTTCTCTTTAGACGCGGTTGGAGGGCGGTACGTCAGTCTCGCCGTTGTTCTTGGCCTTGACGTCCGGGTGGCCCACTACTTTGCCTTCCACGGCGTCTGAACCGTCCTGGGAGTCCTTGGCTTCGGAAGAACCATCCTTCTTCATTTCCCGGACCTCAGACTTGAAAATACGCATCGACTGCCCAATGCTGCGCGCCATGGACGGCAGCTTCGGCGCTGCAAAGAGCACCAGAGCCAGGACGATGATGATGATGAGATGCCAGCCTTCGAGCCTCATGTGGGGAGGTCCTTTCCTTTTGGATACATCCTACGTCTATCTGAATTCAATGTCGTGCAGGGATTGGGGTTGACCCCGCTCGGCTTTGCGCTTGATGCGTCGTTGACGACGAACTTCCTGACGGAAGGCCTTGGCCGTCAGGTAATCATGACGCATCTGTTCCGGGGAGGCAAAAATTGCGGACCCCGGCGCAAGCCGTGGTTCGGCGGTTTCAACGTCGGAGGTTTCCTGGGAAGGTGCAAGGTTGCTGAAACGTTTACCCGCGGCACCCAGATCATGAACAGTTGACATGAATTTCTTGTACAGGCGATAGCCCAGAGTCAGGTGAAAGAGCAACGAAAGGGCTATGAGCGCGATCCACAACAGGATCCAGAACCACCAAGGCATCTGAGTAGTCTAGCCAGCCTTCGTACCGGAAGGTGAGTTGTACTGCGCCAAGGCCGCGTCGACCCACTCGCGGGATTCCTGCCGAAGGTGCCCGGGATCGAGGATCCGAACGGTGCCTCCATGCTGCGAAACGAACATCGGCAGCCACTCAGCGTTGCCGAATCGAACTTCGGCAAGCAGGCCACCGTCGGGCAGTTGTGCGGTGCGTTCGGCGTAGTAGTCGTCAGCCAATCCGGCCCCTTGACGGGTCAGCTGGAGGACCACCAGCACGTCATCATCGCTGGGCGTGAACAGCCGGGCCGGAAAATCCTGCCCGGCTGTTGACGGCGTGGACACGGCGCGGCCGTTGGTCTCCAAGGCTTCTACCCTGTCCAGCCGGAAGTTCCTGATTCCCGCCTTGCTGTGGCAGTACGCCTCGAAGTACCACGTATTGTCCAGTGAGTAGAGCCGCAGGGGGTCAACGTCCCTCTCGGTAACTTCATCGCGTTGCAGTGAGAAGTACCTGAGTCGCAATTGCCGGCCCTCACGGATTGCCCCGGTTATGGCGGCGAAAGCCTGTGATTGTTCCGGCGCCACCGACTGCCCGGACACTGAGCCGGCCAATCGTGCGGCCTGACCTGCGGCGCCTGTCAGCTTGATGGTCACGGCTTCGAGGGCGCTCCCCGACTCATCCTCAAGCATTCCTGCCAGTGCCGGCAGGTCCCCCAGCATGGCCAGGCCGGTCAGCAACGCAGCCGCTTCGTCTTCACTGAAGCGGACTGGACGGTTCAAATCGAGGTGTTCGGAGATGTAGACGTGATCGTTCTCCCATTGAATGTCCAGCAGATCGTCAGGGTACCCCTCGGGCAGCCCCGAGCAGATAAGGATTTTCAGGTCATCGATCAGCGCCTTGCGGCTGATGCCAAAGTGATCGGCTACCTGCTGGATGTGCAGGCCTTGGTGGTGAACCAGGAAAGGAACCAACTGCAGCATCCTGGCGAGTTGGTCTTCAGAGGTGCGCTTGCGCGTGCGGGGCGCACGGCCGGCTTCGGGAAACCCGATGGGTACGGGCGGAAGGTCATCAAAGTCTGCGGCTGCTTTGAGGCGACGTACGACGGCGGCACGCAGTTCCGCGGGTCCTGCCACTTTGGCGTGGGGACCGTAGGATGCCAGCTCTTCGGCCAGTTGCTCGGGATCCCGGAAATCCACAGTGATGCGGTCCCGACTGCTTGCATTCGGGGCTGCCTCCACGGACACGGCCCTTTTGCGCAAGGCAAGCAGCCTGTCCATATCGATGTCCAAAGTGGCTTGTTGGACAGGCAGCTCATTGAGTGCGTCCAACTCCGCTCGGGCGCTGAAGTCTTCCGGCGGTTGGAAAGTGCTGGTGGTTACAACGCTTACTGCGGTGGTCATCCGTGAGAGCCTGAAGAGCCTTTTGGCCCGTCGCCCCCGATCCCAGCCCGCGAGGTACCACTGACCGAAGCGGCTGCCCAACCCCCATGGCTCGACTTCGCGGACTTCTTCCCTGCCCGTACTGACCGCGAGGTAGCCGAAGCGGACCGGATGCTTGCCGTGCATTGCCGCAACGACGTCGTCGAAGGCCTGTCCTGCGGGTTTAATCCTTGGCTGGACCCCTGCTGGGAGGTCCACGTCAGTGAAGCCTCCTGCTGCCTGCAGCTTGCGGACGGCGTTGGCGGCTGCGGTTCCCAGTGCAGCGCGTTCCCATAGCTGAGCCGCCAGCAGAAGCACCGTGCTCTCCGCGGTCGTCAGGCTCACGTCCGGAAGCCGGTTGGAGTCCTTGCCGATGCGGTAGCGCGTCGAGGCGGGGTCGTCCGCGCCGAAATTGCGCGGGTCCATCAGGGTTTCAATCTCGAAGCCAAACTGCTTCAGATCCACTTTGTCGCGCTCGAACATCCGTCCAAAGGCGACATCATTGTCCGCTGAATCGTGATAAACCTTTTCGCGCAGCACGGCACGTGGAAGGCCAACTTTGGTATTGAGCAAAGCCAGGAGCAGATTCAGGAGACGTTCAGTGCGGGATGCGGACACGGTTGCTACGTTACTAAAAACCAACGGGAAAACAGCAAGGCGCGTCACCTACCGGCAAAACCGGAAGGTAACGCGCCTCGAAAGAAGCCAGAGTCCTAGCGGACAGCCACGAGGTCGACGACGAAGATCAAGGCCTCGTTGGGCTTGATTGCTCCACCAGCGCCACGTGAGCCGTAGGCGAGCTCCGAGGGGATCTCCAGGCGACGGCGGCCGCCCACCTTCATGCCCAGCAGGCCCTGATCCCAACCCTGGATAACCTGGCCGACGCCGACGCGGAAGTCCAGCGGAGCGCCACGGCCCCAGGAAGCGTCGAATTCTTCGCCAGTGGACCAGGCAACGCCGACGTAGTGGGTGGACACAGTGTCGCCGGCCTTGGCCTCGGGGCCGGTGCCCTCAATGAGGTCCGTGATGACGAGGTCCGTGGGGACGTCGCCTTCCGGGAAGTCGATTTCGGGCTTGGTGCGGTCGAAGTCACGCTGACCAAATGACATGCTTGCTCCTTAGTGGAAGGGACGAAGAGGTTTCAGGAACCAGCTTAGCCAGAACCTGGGCGGGATCTACTTTTTGCCAGTGATCTCGACGACGAAGACCAGCGGGCCGGCAGGTTTGCCCTGCGCAGCGGCGTTTGCTCCATAGGCGAGATCCGTGGGAATCGTCAGAAGAACCTTGGAACCCACCTTTTGGCCTGTGAGGCCAAGCGTCCAGCCCTTGATGACCTGGTTCAGGCCAAAGGTAGCGGCCTCCCCACGGTCATAGCTGGAGTCGAACTTGGTGCTGTCTTCCCAGCGCCAGCCACTGTAGTTGGCATCGATCGTGTCAGAGCTTGTCAGCTCCTCGCCAGTGCCCTCGGACAGGACCTTCACCGAAAGACCGGCAGGCACATCAGTCTTGGGGATCTCCACGGAAGGCACGCCCTTGTCGTCAAAGGTCACCTTGGGAAGCTTGCCGTCTTTGTCCAGCTGCTCAGTCTCTTCCTTGCTCAACAGACCGGGTGCGTCCTTGGCGGAGGCGATCTTGAATACCACCAGTTGCGTAGACGCAGGTGCCGTTGCCGAGGAGTTGCCCGGAGCGGCGATAGCAACGTGGCTGCCTACTTTGGCGCCGATGATGGCGTCGAAGATCAATTCATTGCCGGTTTTCATCTGCTCCGAGAGCTCGATCGGCTGGGGCCCCTTGGTGTAACCGTCCTCAAGCGTCTTGCCGTCAGTGCCATCCACTGCGACGAACACCAGTTCGGCGATTTGACCCATCTTGACGGGCTCACCGTCGCCTTCGCTGACAACCTTGACGGTGGGTCCCGTCACAGCCAGGGGCTTGGAGAACTCAAGGGCGGGCGCTTTGTCGTTGCCGTTGTCCGTCACCTTCAGGGAGTCGAGCTTGGAGACGTCACCAACGGACTTGCTGGTGGGCTCAGCGGCCGGAGTGCTTTCCCCACCGCAGGCGGTAATGAGCAGGAGGGCGGGAAGAAGTATTGCTAGGAGTCGGCGCACAAAAAGACACTTTCGTCGGGGCAAAGGGACACTCGGAAAGGCGCGTAGCGCATCCAAGCAAGGTGTATCTCGGGTAGAGACCACTATCCAGAATAGCCCGTGAAACTGGGAGTCAGCTTAAAGTGCCCGTCAGCCCATTGAGTCCAGGAGTGCATCCACTCGTTCGTCCACGCTCCGGAAAGGATCCTTGCACAGGATCGTTTGGTGGGCGCGGTCGTTGAGTTTCAGGTGCACCCAGTCCACTGTGTAATCGCGGCCGAGCTCCTGCGCTCTCCGCACAAAGTCTCCCCGAAGCTTTGCGCGAGTCGTCTGGGGTGGTGCGTCCACGGCATCCTTGACCTCGGTTTCCGTCACCAGCCTGCGTGCTGCGCCGCGCGCCTGCAGGAGGAAAAAGATGCCGCGCTGGCGCGAAATATCGTGATAGGTGAGGTCCAGTTGGGCAATACGGGGTGAATCCAGGCTGAGGTCATGGCGGCGCATGTAGCCGTCCATGAGCTTTTTCTTGATAGCCCAATCCACTTCGGTGTCGATGGTGCTGGTGTCGCCGCTCTCGATGGCATTCAAAGTCCGCTCCCACAAGTCCAGGATGAGCGGTACGTGGGCGTTGTGCGCGCCGTTCGTGGCCACGAAGTCCGTGACCTTGTTGAGATACTCCCGCTGAATATCAAGTGCAGTGAGTTGCCGTCCGTTAGCCAATCGGACCAATGCGCGGCCCGTAAGGTCGTGGGAAATTTCGCGGATGCTGCGGATGGGGTTCTCCATGCGCATGTCCCGCATGATGACGCCCGCCTCGATCATGCGGAGGATAAGGTCCACTGTGCCAACCTTGAGCAGCGCGGACGTCTCGGACATGTTGGAGTCGCCAACGATCACGTGGAGGCGGCGGTAGAACTCCGCGTCCGCATGCGGCTCATCGCGTGTGTTGATGATGGGCCTGGACCTGGTGGTGGCCGAGGACACGCCTTCCCAGATATGGTCGGCGCGTTGTGAGAACGCAAACGTGGCCCCGTGCGGGGTCTTCAATACCTTGCCGGCGCCGGCGATCAGCTGCCGTGTGACCAGGAAGGGAATCAGGATTTCGGCCAGACGGGAGAACTCCCCGCGCCGCGGTATGAGGTAATTCTCGTGGCTGCCGTAGGAGTTTCCAGCCGAATCAGTGTTGTTTTTGAAGAGGTAGACCGTGCCATTGAAGCCCTCTGCCGCGAGCCGGGCCTGGGCCTCATCCACGAGGTCGTCCAGGATAAGTTCGCCGGCCCGGTCGTGGGCGATGAGTTGGACAAGGTCGTCGCACTCGGCCGTGGCATACTCAGGGTGCGAGCCCACATCAAGGTAAAGGCGTGAACCGTTGGTGAGGAATACGTTGGAAGACCTCCCCCAACTGACCACCTTGCGGAACAGGTACCGTGCGACTTCCTCGGGAGCCAGCGGGCGTGAATCCGGACTGGAATAGGAGATTCCAAATTCCGTTTCGATGCCAAAAATCCGTTTATCCATCTCAGGTCTCCTCTGTGAGCAACCGGGTCATGTCATCCGGCAGCAGCCGCCGGAACGCCCTGCGGGATCCGCGGTTGCTTTCCGAAGCACGGTAGAGCACGGCGGCTTCGACGGCGGTAGCGGGCAGTTCTTCGACTTCCTTATTCGTGGCCAAGGCGCGCAGTGCCAATTGCATGGCCCCCGCCAAGCTGAGCTCCGCCTCCCAAGCCCCGCTGACGACGTCGGAAATCTGGTCGGCAAGCCCGCCCATGACAACGAAGCCGTTCTCATCGGCGATTGATCCATCGAAGGTGAGCCGGTACAGGTGGTCCTGTTCCTGGGTAAAGCCAACCTCGGCTACAGCCAGTTCCACTTCGAATGGCTTCTGCTCGGCCGTGAACACAGCTCCCAGGCTTTGTGCATAAACGCTGGCAAGGCCGCGCGCGGTCACGTCCTCGCGATCATAGGAATAGCCACGGACATCGGCGTAGCGAACGCCGGCTTGCCTGAGACTTTCAAATTCGTTGTACTTGCCGACTGCCGCGAAGGCGATTTTGTCGTAAATTTCGCCGATTTTGTGCAAGGAGGGTGAAGGGTTTTCGGCGATCAACGCGATGCCGTCTGCGCAGCTGATGACCACGACAGAACGTCCCCGGGCGATGCCCTTCCGTGCGAAGTCCGCACGGTCCTTCATCAGCTGTTCGGGAGAGACATAGAACTGCTGTGTCATCTCAGGCCTCCCGTCCTGCGGCGGCGCGCGATTCGACAATGGCGCCGGCTATCGCGGCCAGGTCCCGTTCAGGGACGCGCCGGTTGCCGGAACGGTCAACCGTATACACCACCGGCCATAGTTGCCGGACAGGGTCAGGACCGCCGGTGGCGGAGTCGTCATCGGCGGCATCGTAGAGGGCTTCTACAGCCACCGACACAGCGTTCTCTTCTGACAGGTTGGGCTTCCACAGTTTCTTCAGGGCACCCCGCGCGAAGACGGAACCCGAACCAACGGAGTGATGCTCCTGTTCCTCGTAGCGGCCGCCTGTGACGTCGTAGGAGAACAAACGGCCCACGCCTGAGACGTGGTCGAAGCCTGCAAACAGTGGAACGACCGCCATGCCCTGCATTGCCATTGGCAGGTTTCCGCGGATCATGGCGCCCAAACGATTGGCCTTGCCGACGAGGCTGAGGAGCGTGCCCTCGATCTTCTCGTAGTGCTCGAGTTCCACTTGGAAAAGCCGTGTGATATCGATTGCCAAGCCGGCAGTTCCGGCAATGCCGAGGACTGAATATTGGTCCGCCGGAAAGACCTTTTCGATGTGCCGGCTGGCGATGATGTTGCCCATGGTGGCGCGGCGATCCCCGGCCATCAGCACACCACCGGCGTACGTCAAGGCCACGATCGTGGTGGCGTGCGGCGAGGACGGGACCATGCCCGCGGGTAACGATTGGGTGAAGGGAAGGAGTTCGGGACGCGAGCGTTGGAGATGCTCCGTGAAAGAAGACGTTGCCTGGGTGGCCAGCGGGCCGGTTGATGGGTCCTGCATTGCTGCACTCCTTCGACTCTGCATTCCGATGCCCGGCGGCCTCACGCCGGCCGGGCAGTACATCCTCTGGCGGGTCCGCCTATTGGCCGCCCTTTTGGACAAACGCCCTCACGAACTCTTCAGCGTTCGATTCGAGAACGCCGTCGATTTCGTCGAGGAGGTCATCCACACCCTGCGTCGCTTCCGAAGCCTGTGCCTCGGGGGCTGCCGGCGGTGCCTCCGGTACGTCCACTTCGGTCTCGGTGTCCCGTGACTGCGGTTGTTGCTGCTCCTGTGCTGCCATTTTCTTTCTCCCTACTGTCAGTCTCCTGAAGACGGAGACTTCCTAATGCCATATTGCCACGCGGACCGGTGCCGCGGATGGCTTTGGACCGGCACGAATATTCCTGTGGCCGGCATCCTTCAACTCCTGGCCGGCGGTGGCGCCTGACCCAGCAATTCGGCCAGGAACGAAGCAGCATCCGCATGGCGGTCAAAGAGGGCGCCGGTCAGGGCCCGTGTGCCCCTCAAAGGCTCACGGGTAGGCACCCGCTGCAGTTTCCCCAACCCTGGGACATCGAAGATCACCGAGTCCCAACTGGCGCCAACGACGTCCTTGCCGAAGCTGGAAACGCAGCGACCGCGGAAGTAAGCCCGAGTGTCCGACGGCGGTTCGGTGACCGCCCGGGTGATGTCGCCGTCGTCGACAATGCGCATCATCCGGTCCCTGGAGAGCAACCTGTAGTAGAGGCCTTTCTCGGGCCGGATATCGGACCATTGGAGATCCACCAAGCCGAGTCGTGCATCGTCCCACGCCAGCCCGTCGCGGTTACGGTAACCTTCCAGCAATGATTTTTTGGCCACCCACTCAACCGACGAGGCAGCAGCATCAGGATCTGTACCGAGAGTTGTCAACGTGGACTCCCAATGAGACAAAACCTGATGCGTATGGCCATCTCCAGTGACTGAATCCGCTACCCCTGTCTCCTGGGCCAGTTTGGCGGCAGCCTCGAAATACATCCATTGGAGATCGAGGGCGGTCACGCGTCTCCCGTCGAGGAGCCTCACGGTGACGGCCAAGGTAGTGTCGTGGCTGACGGCTTGGAGCGCCTGGACAGGCTCATGAACTTCGATCCTCGGGGCCTGTCCCGCCTCAATGAGGCTCAGGACCATGGCAGTGGTTCCGAACTTCAGGAAATTCGAAGCCTGGCTCAGATTGGCGTCGCCAATGATCACGTGGAGGCGGCGATACTTGTCCGCCGTGGCGTGTGGCTCGTCCCTTGTGTTGATGATGGGGCGGCGGATTGTTGTTTCCAGCCCCACCTCTGCTTCAAAGAAGTCGGCCCGCTGGCTGATCTGGTAGCCGGGAGTTGAACTGTCCTGCCCTATCCCCACCCTGCCCGCACCACAGGTGACCTGGCGGGAAACAAAGAAGGGGGTTAGCCCGCGGATGATGTCCCCGAAGGGCACCGAACGCGGCATGAGGTAGTTCTCATGCGAGCCATAAGACACAGACTTGTTATCGGTGTTGTTCTTGTACAGGTTGATCGGAGGAAGCGCGGCATCGGACGCGACCTTCCTGACGGTGGCCAGGGCAACCAGGTCGCCCGCGGCATCCCACGCGACGACATCGCGTGGATTGGTGACCTCCGGGCTGGAATACTCCGGGTGCGCATGATCGACGTATAGGCGTGCACCATTGCCGAGGACCATGTTCATCAGCAGGGAACCGGACTCGTCTGCGCCATCGAGTTCCAACTCCTGGCGGCCATAGGCCAAGGCGACGGCTTCGGCGTCGAGCACTGGCGGCTGGTCCGTCAGCTGGCTGGGATCCGCCGCTGCCCTATCCACTGTCCAACCGCGGGCATCGTGCAGCGGTTCCTCGTCCGTGTAGTCCCACCGCGTCTCAGCCCCACCCGCCGCACGCTGCCGGGTAACGGTTGCATACGCCTGGATGATCCTTGCGGACATCATGGTGGCGTTGGCTCCCGGAGCTGACGGCGCATGGATCCCATATTCAGTTTCCGAACCCATAACGCGCATGGCGCCGCCTGCGGGAAGCTTCTCTGCGGGTGAACCCTCGGGCCTTGCTGTCACAGGTACTGACCTGTGTTGGCGGTGGTTTCGATGGACTTGCCAGGTTCCTGACCTGCCTTGCCCTGAACGATGGTCCGGATGTAGGTGATCCTTTCGCCCTTCTTGCCCGAAATCCGTGCCCAGTCATCCGGGTTGGTGGTGTTGGGCATGTCCTCGTGCTCACGGAACTCATCCACCACGGCCCGAAGCAGGTGATCGATCCGAAGACCTTTCTGGTGGTTGGTCAGCAAATCCTTGATGGCGTACTTCTTGGCCCGATCCACCACATTCTGGACCACGGCGCCGGAGTTGAAGTCCTTGAAGTACAGCATTTCGGTATCGCCGTTGGCATAAGTGACCTCGAGGTACTCGTTGGACTTCTCCGTGGAGTACATGGCCTCCACGGTGCGCTGGACCATCGCATCAACGGTGGCCTGCACGTCGCCGCCATACTCAGCCAAATCCTGAGGGTGGAAGGGCAGGTCAGTGGTGATGTATTTGGCGAAGATGTCGGCTGCGGCTTCGGCGTCAGGTCGTTGGATCTTCACCTTCACATCAAGGCGACCGGGACGAAGGATGGCGGGATCGATCATGTCCTCACGGTTTGAGGCACCAATGACGATCACGTTGTCCAGGCGCTCCACACCGTCGATCTCGCTGAGTAGCTGCGGCACGATGGTGGTTTCGACGTCGGACGATACCCCGGTACCGCGGGTGCGGAACAAGGAGTCCATTTCGTCGAAGAAGACCACCACGGGGCTGCCGTCTGAAGCCTTTTCACGGGCGCGGGAGAAGATCAGCCGGATGTGGCGCTCGGTCTCACCCACGTACTTGTCAAGGAGCTCCGGCCCCTTGATGTTCAGGAAGTAACTCTTGAGATCGGTGTTGCCCGCCCGTTCCGCTGCCCGGGCGGCGAGCGAATTCGCTACTGCCTTGGCAATCAGGGTTTTGCCGCAGCCTGGAGGGCCGTAGAGCAAGATGCCCTTGGGGGCCTTGAGGCCATGCTCACGGTAGAGGTCCGGATGGAGGAACGGCAGCTCAACGGCGTCGCGGATCTGCTCGATCTGCGGTCCAAGCCCACCGATGTCCTGGTAGGTGATGTCCGGAACTTCTTCGAGGACTAGGTTCTCCACCTCGGCGCGCGGGACTTTTTCCAGTGCATAGCCGGTCCGTGAATCAAGCGACAACGCGTCGCCCACTTTCAAATGAACGCTTTGGAGTGCCCCGGACAGCCTGACTACACGTTCTTCGTCGGCTCGGCCGACCACAAGTGCGCGGTCCTTGCCCAGCATTTCCTTAAGGGTGACCAATTCGCCGGCGCGTTCGTAACCGAGCCCGGCCACTACCAGGAGTGCCTCGTTCAGCAGGACTTCCTGTCCTACAGCGAGCTGGTTGAGGTTGACGAGCGGGCTGACTCCCACGCGCATTTTGCGGCCGGCGTTAAAGATGTCCACGGACTCTTCGGTGGCTGCCTGCCCTGAACTGCCGGCGGACGGCTGCTTCCGTGGGTTGATCTGCACCACTGTGCCGAAGCTGTAAGGAGGCTGGCCCTCCTGCTCCAAGGCGCCCTTCAAACGAAGAATCTCAGCTTTCGCCGTTTCCAGCATGCTGACCAGTTTGCCGTTGTTCTGGGTCGCGGCTGCCAACTGGCGGTCAATGTGGCGAAGCTTGTCCCGAAGGATGTTGATTTGCCGTTCGGCAACAGTCAGCTCACTCGAGGTCTCCGGCGGTTGAACAGCGCCAAGCCCCCGGCTTGCCGTATTCTCCGCTGCGTCGTTTGCTTCTTCCGGCGTCGGCCGTCCAAGGTCGTTGTTTGACGTATCCACGATTCATCAGCCCCTTCCTGCGCTTAACAAGACCTTAGTCCCGAAAAGCTCAGGGTGCTTGGTGACATTCGGAATGCGAACCCTATTGTGACCTTTGTCAGTTTGTGACTGAGGGATCATCCTGAACGTTGGTCCCGGCGATGGCATCACGTGCTGCACGGCGCAGTTTCTTGTCCGAGACGGAGCGCTCCCCCACTGCAGCAGGGGTCCAGGCGTTAAGGTCCTCTTCGCTGAATTCGGTCTTGGAAGGGCGGCGCTTCACGGAAATTCCGGTGACGCCATCGGCGAGTCGGCGCGTGACGAGCAGGAATCCGGTGTGCGCGACCATTCGGTGGTCCGGCCGAACCGCGAGGCCTTCAAGGTGCCAGCCGCGAACCATCGATTCCCAAGCGTCCGGCTCGGTGAAGCGGCCGTCAGCGCGGATGGCTTCTGCGGTACGGGACAACTGGGTGACGGTTGCTACGTAGTTGATCCAGACACCGCCGGGAGCCAGGACAGTGGCGACGGCGTCCAAGCACTCCCACGGCGCAAGCATGTCCAGCACGACGCGGTCCACCGATCCCGGGGCCTCGGCTTTGACTACCTCTTCCTGGAAATCTCCCAGGGAGATCTGCCACGCGGGGTGCGGGCCTCCAAAGATGGTCTCAACGTTTCCACGGGCGATGTCCGCGAATTCTTCGCGACGCTCGAAGGAGTGGAGGTAACCGCCGTCGCCGACTGCGCGCAGCAGGGAAATGGAGAGGGCGCCGGAGCCCACCCCGGCTTCCACCACACGAGCGCCCGGGAAGATATCGGCCATGGTGACAATCTGCCCGGCATCCTTGGGATAAACCACGGCCGCGCCACGGGGCATGGACAGTACGAAGTCAGAGAGCAGCGGCCGCAACGTCTGGTACTGCTGGCCGACGTTGTTGCTTACCACCGAGCCATCCACCTTGCCGATGATTTCATCGTGGTTCAAGAAGCCGCGGTGCGTATGGAAAGCGCCGCCCACCTCCAAGGTGATGGTGTTCATGCGCCCACGCTCGTCCGTGAGCTGGACCCGCTCGCCCACACGGAAAGGCCCGCGGCGTCGTGCAGCGCCCGTCGGCTGTCCTGCCGAGCCCGTGGCGGGCTCGTCGGTGCCTGTGCTTGCTGCGGGGGCGGCGGTTTCGCTGCTCATGTGGTGTTCCTCGCTCCTGTACGGCTGGGCCGCGGTGTGTAACCGGCTGGTGGGCGCCAAAAAATCAATGGGTCTCTTTCGTATAACCGCCGGCATGTAACTCTACCGGCAAGGCAGTCAGGCGCGCCCGCTCTTGCGCGCTTCCTTACCTGTTATGGCCGTCACTACGGCCTGCTGGCGGAGCAGGCCGGTGACGATTCCGTTGTGATCAACCACAGCGTATTCGCCGCCCTCCAGCCGAGCCAGGTACTGGATCAATTCCTGCCCCTTGGACCATTCGGGGACGTACGCCCCGGCGGCCAGGGCATGCGACACTGCGGTGACCGGCGTCGTCGTGGCAGCTGCGGCTGGAACAGCGAGAGTTGCGGCGAAATCCACAACTCCCTGCGGTTTGCCGTCCGGACCGCAAATCACGACGGCGGGACTTCCGGCCGGGGAAATGTCCAGGACATCTGCCACTGAGGCCGAGTTCGGAACGCCCACTGCGGGCTCAGCCAACCCAGCGGCACTTACCAGGTACAGACGACTGCGTAGCTTCGCGTGGTGGATAGAGCTGGAAGCGCCCATCCAGAGGAAGCCGCACACCAGCACCGTGATCACTATAAAGGTGAGGTCCGGCCAAGCGCCGCTGATCAAGGGCAGGCCAATAAACCAAATGACCAGGACCACAACAATGATGCGGCCGGACCATCCTGCGGCAATGGTGCCTTTGTCCTGGCTGCCAGTGGCCTTCCACACGGCAGACTCCACCAAACGCCCGCCATCCAGTGGCATTCCGGGAAGTATGTTGAAGATGCCGATCAAGAGGTTTGCCCTCATCAGGATGTCGCCCAAGGTGGCCGACACGCCACTGAGCAGGTCGGCGGACATCACTGCCCACATGACCGCGGCGACGACGAAGTTGGAAACGGGCCCAGCCAGGGCGACGATGACGGACTTCCCCGGCGAAGCCGTGAAGTTCTCGAACTGAGTGTGTCCGCCCCAAAGATTCAGCACAATCTTTTCGGTGGGCCATTTGAAGGCCTTTGCGCTGAGCGCATGTGCAAGTTCGTGGATCAGGACAGACATGGCGAGTAGCAGGGCAATGCACAGCGCCACAATGTAGGCCCAGTTATTCAGATAGGGCATGTAGTCCATCAACACGGGCCCGTAAACGAACACCGTAAAGGCTGCTATGACGAACCACGAATAGGCCAGATAGACAGGAATGCCGGCGATTCGTCCGAGGGGGATGCCCTCCCTCTTTTTGGTTTGCGAGTGATGCGGTGTGGAGGGGCTGCTCACCTAGTTGGCCCCTTCAAGCAGGTTCGCTGCGGCGAAACGGTCAGCCACGAGCTGTTGTAGATCGGGTGCAGTACGGCCGACCAGCGTGGGCCACATGATCATCCGGGGGTCTTCCGGGAGGGGAACCTGATGGGGAATTCCTACTGTGACCACACCCGACGCGATGGCGGCTGTGGCACCTGGGATGGAATCCTCGAGAGCGACACAGTGGTCAATAGTGACGGACGGGTCGTCCAACCTGAGCCGTTCCACGGCGGTGAGGTAGGCCTCTGGGTGCGGCTTCCCGTTGGTGACGGTATCGCCGGTGACCATGAACTCGAAGTAGGGCTTGGGAAGGCTCTCCACCACGACGCCTGCCAAAGGACCCTCTGACATTGTTACCAGGGCACAGCGGATGCCCGCCAAATGGAGTTCATCCAGCAGTTCGCGTGCGCCGGGCCGCCACGGGACTTCTTTGCGGACCTGCTCGATGACCTGTGCGCTCAGGGTGTCCACGATTTCACGGGCCTCGAGCCTGACGCCTGCGGCCTGCAGAACGGCAGCTGAGTGCAGCAGGGACTGTCCCACCAATTGCATCGCCTGCTGGTGGGACCAAGTGCCGCCGTGGGATTCCACCAGCGCGCGCTCCGCAGCGATCCAGTAGGGTTCTGTGTCCACGAGGGTGCCATCCATATCCCAGAGCACGGCTTTGAGGAGGGGCTGGCTGGGTAACGAATGCATGGTTTCCAGTCTACGTGGAACCTGGCGGGCGGCTGTTCGCCCGTTGCGCTGTGGGCGAATCCCGGACACGCTTCGGCGTGAAATGCCATGCATCCACGAGGGTCTTGGACGTAGGGTGAGTGGATGAACAGTGTGGACGGGACCCCCGAAGGACAGGACATCACCGCGGAGCCCGAGCGTTTCCTCAAGGAACCCGCGGACGGCCAGCGTGTAACCGTAATGCTCGCCGCGTTTGAGGGCTGGAATGACGCCGGTGAGGCCGCTAGCGATGCGCTGCACTACTTGAACAAGCTCTGGGACGGCAAGAAGGTTGCCACTGTGGACGCCGAGGAGTATTACGACTTCCAGTTCACGCGGCCCACCGTGCGGCGCACGTCCTCAGGCGCCCGAAAGGTGAAATGGCCGTCTACGCGGATTTACAAGGCTGAAGTTCCCGACAGCAACGTTGACGTGGTCCTGGTGCTCGGTACCGAACCTTCATACCGCTGGCGCGCCTACACCACCGAATTATTGGTCCATGCTGAAGCGCTCAAGGTGGATTCCGTGATTTTGGTGGGCGCGCTGCTCGCCGACGTGCCCCACAGCCGTCCAATTCCGGTGAGCACCACCACAGAGGACAGTTCCCTGCGGGAGCGCCTCAACTTGGAGGCTTCCCAGTACGAGGGGCCAGTGGGCATCGTGGGTGTGCTCGCAGAGTTCGCAATGCTGGCAGGGCTACCCACGGTCTCCTTGTGGGCAGCAGTTCCGCATTACGTTGCCCAGCCACCTTCCCCCAAGGCGCAGCTCGCGATCCTGCACAGGATCGAGGATTTGCTGCAGGTTCCCTTGGACAGCCAGGCGTTGGCTGAAGAATCGGAGGCTTGGGAGCGTGGCGTGGACGAGCTCGCCACGGAAGACCCTGAGATTGCTGCTTATGTGCGGCAACTGGAGGAGGCGAAGGACACCGCTGATCTCCCGGAGGCGTCCGGTGAGTCCATTGCCCGCGAGTTTGAGCGGTATTTGAAGCGACGTGGCAAAGAGCGTCCCTAAGGGATCGGACAACCAACAACGGCCCTGACACGATGTCAGGGCCGTTGCTTGTTTTCCGGGTAGCTTAGAGCTCAACCCCGAGCAAAGCATCAATGGCGTCGGTAACAAGGGCGGTATCGTGCGCTGACTTGTCAGCGCCAGTGCGAATCGCTTCCTCCGCCCAGGAGTCGACGGCGGCGATTGCGCCCGGAGCGTTAAGGTCGTTGGCAAGTTCATCGCGCATGGCAGATATCAGCGCTGCAGCGGATCCGGCCGGTGCATGATCCAGGGCGGCACGCCACTGGGTGATCCGGTCCTTGGCTTCGGCAAACTCTGCATCGGTCCAGGACCAGTCCGAGCGGTAGTGATGGGCAAGGATGGCAAGGCGGATGGCCGACGGCTCCTCCCCTGCAGCGCGCAGCTTTGAGACAAGAACCAGGTTGCCCTTGGACTTGCTCATCTTCTCGCCGTCCAAACCCACCATGCCGGCGTGTGAATAGTGGCGCGCCAGCGGAACGCCGGACAAGGAGTAGGCGTGGCCTGCACCCATTTCATGGTGCGGGAAGACCAGATCCGAGCCGCCGCCCTGAACAGTGAAGGGGGCGGGAAGGTACTTTTGCGCAATCACCGTACATTCGATGTGCCAACCTGGCCGGCCATCGCCCAAGGTAGCTCCGGGCCAGCTCGGTTCACCGTCCCGTGCAACGCGCCAGAGCAACGGATCGAGGGCATGGCGCTTACCCGCCCTCGCGGGGTCGCCACCGCGCTCCGCGAAGAGCTCCAGCATTTCCTTTTCGCCGAGCCCGGAGACATCGCCCAGCGTCCAGGCGTCTGTGGCGTCGGAGCGTTTGCCCGCCGTCTCGACGTCGTAGTAGACATCGCCGTCGGGTTCTCCATCAGAACCGGCAACGCGATAAGCAACGCCGTCGGCAATAAGCTGCTCGATGGCGGGCACGATGTCCGGGATCGCCTCAACTGCGCCGATGTAATGGTTCGGTGCGAGGACATTCAGGGCGTCCATGTCTGTCTGGAACAGGTTGATCTGACTCTGGGCCAAGTCACGCCAGTCCACGCCTGTTGCCGTGGCGCGCTCCAGGAGGGGATCATCGATGTCCGTGACGTTTTGGACGTAGGAGACGCGGACTCCGGCATCGCGCCAGGCACGGTTCAGGAGGTCGAATGCCACATAACTGGCTGCGTGTCCCATGTGCGTAGCGTCATACGGTGTGATGCCACAGACGTACATTGACTGTTCCGGCTGTCTCTCCACGTCCACCACTCGGCCGAGGGCTGTGTCGTACAGCCTTAGTTGCGGCATGCTGCCGGGCAGCTCAGGAACAGGGCGGGAGGTCCACGATTTCACGACTCAACCTTAGTGCTAGGCACTGATGACATTGAAACCGAGCAGGACATACAAGGCCAGGCCCAGAAGGATCCGGTACCAAACGAAGAGCCTGTAACTGCGGGTGGAGACAAACTTCAGGAACCAGCCAATGATGATGTAACCCACCACGAAAGCGATCACTGTGGCCAACGCAGTCTCCGGGAGACCGTAGGGACCAGCAAGACCCTCGTTCGTCACCGTCTTATAAAGCTGGTAGAGGCCACTGCCAAACACCGCTGGTATGGCCAGGAGGAAGGAGTACCGGGCAGCCGCTTCACGGGTGTACCCCATGAGGAGGCCGGCTGTGATGGTGCCGCCGGAGCGGGAAACGCCCGGGATCAAAGCCATGGCTTGCGCGAAGCCGTAGAGGATGCCGTGCTTATAGCTCAGTTGTGTGAGGTCCCTCTCTTGCCGGCCAATGGCATCGGCCACAGCGAGAATCATGCCGAAAACGATCAGCATGGTGGCAACGATCCACATACTGCGTAACACCGACTCAATCTGGTCCTGGAACAACAGGCCCAGGATGATGATGGGCAAGCTGCCCAGGATGACCAGCCAACCCATGCGGGCATCCGGGTTGTTTCGCTCCACCTTGCCCGTGAGGGAGCCGAACCAAGCCCCGACGATCCGGACGATGTCACGCCAGAAGTAGACGATCACGGCCGTTTCAGTTCCCAACTGTGTGATGGCCGTGAAGGCCGCACCCGGGTCTGCGGCGTTCGGAAGGAACGAGCCGACAATCCGCAGGTGTGCGCTTGAGGAAATCGGGAGGAATTCGGTGAGGCCCTGCACCAGGCCCAGCAAGGCTGCTTCTATCCAGTTCACGTGAATAGACCCTACGTCATGAAGTCCGCTAACTCCCCGTAAGCTAACTGCTATGCAGCAGCGTTATGTCGGAAACAGTGGATTCCGTGTGTCCTCATTGTCTCTTGGAACCATGTCCTGGGCCCAGGAGACCGACGAGCAGGACGCGGCTGAATTGCTCCATGAATTCGTTGCCGCCGGGGGCACTGTTGTGGACACGGCAGCGTCTTATGCGCAGGGCCGTGCAGAAGCCATGCTGGGATCCATGCTGGGCGACGTCGTGGCCCGCTCCGAAATTGTGATTTCCACTAAAGCCGGCGTGTCGTCCTCAGACTCCAGGCGTAGCATCAACGCTTCCCGAGGAGCGATGCTATCCGCGCTTGATGCCAGCCTCGCAAGGCTCGGCACCGACTACATCGACATATGGTTCGCCCACGAGTGGGATCCGAATGTGCCCTTGGACGAGACTCTTTCGGCATTGGAACTTGCCCAGCGGAGCGGACGTGCCCGCTACGTAGGGATCTCCAATTACAACGGTTGGCAGACGGCCAAGGCAGCCGCCGTGGCCGGCTTCACCCTCGTAGCCAACCAGTCCGAATACTCCCTCGTTCAGCGCAAAGCCGAGGAAGAACTCATCCCTGCGGTGGAAGACGCCGGACTGGGGCTGATGGCGTGGGCACCTTTGGGCCGTGGAGTACTCAGCGGCAAATACCGTGGCCAGATTCCTGCTGATTCCCGTGCCGCACAGAGTCGCCTGGCCGGTTACGTCGAGCCGTATCTTGAGTCGCGGCCATCCCGTGTGGTGGAGGCCGTGGCCATGGCAGCCCGCGGACTGGGCCGCACACCGATGGACGTGTCCCTCAGTTGGTTGCTCTCCCGGCCGGGCGTGGCGACGGCAATTATTGGCCCGAGGAACGCCGTTCAGCTCAAGGAACTACTGGACGCTCAACTGACGGCGCTGCCAGCTGAGATTGCCCGCGCTCTCGAGGACGTTTCAGCAGCTTAGTCGGGCTTATTGGCGGTCCAGGATGTCTAACAGGTAGCTGCCGTAGCCGCTCTTGGCGAGCTTGGCGGCCTGCTGGCGGAGCTCATCATCCGTCAGGTAGCCCATTCGCCAAGCCACCTCCTCCGGAGCACCAATCTTCAAGCCCTGCCGGTTTTCCGTTGTGCGGACATAGTTTGAGGCGTCATTGAGGTCGCTGAAGGTACCAGTGTCCAGCCACGCGGTTCCCCGCGGAAATTTCTGGACATGCAACCGGCCAAGCTCCATATATTTCCTGTTGATATCCGTGATCTCCAGCTCTCCCCGCGGGGACGGTTGCAGGTCCTTGGCCATGGCAACCACGTTGTTGTCATAAAAGTAGAGCCCGGGAACTGCATAGTTACTTTTGGGCGCTGTGGGCTTTTCTTCGATGGAAACGGCCATGCCTTGGTCGTCGAACTCCACCACGCCGTAGGCGGACGGGTCCTTGACCCAGTACCCGAAGATCGCCCCGCCGTCTACATCGGCATAATGTCGTAGCTGGTTGCCCATGCCCGGGCCGTTGAATATGTTGTCACCCAGGATCAGCGCAACTTTGCCGCCACCTATATGCTGCTCCCCCAGAATGAATGCCTGGGCAAGCCCGTCCGGCGTCGGCTGCCGGGCATAGTTCAGATTAATGCCGAATTGGGAACCATTGCCCAAAAGGTTTTCGAATTGAGGGCCATCCGTTGGTGTCGTGATGATAAGGATGTCACGGATGCCAGCAAGCATCAATGTGCATAGTGGGTAGTAAATCATTGGCTTGTCGAAGACTGGTACCAACTGCTTGCTTATTCCGAGCGTGATGGGATGGAGCCGGGATCCTGTTCCACCGGCCAGAATAATTCCACGCATCTAACTGTCCTCTCCCGCTGCACATTGCCGTATTCGACGGTTACGCTATGGCCATGCAGAGAATCCTTGTCACCGGCGGGGCCGGATTCATCGGATGCAATTTCGTTCACTTCATCATGGAGCACACCCGTCTCCATGTCACTGTCCTGGACAAACTGACTTATGCGGGCAACATTGAATCGCTGTCGGGACTACCCACAGACCGTTTTGAATTTTTCGAGGGTGACATTTGCGATGCTGCCGTGGTGGACTTATTGACATCCCCCGTGGATGCGGTTGTCCACTTTGCTGCCGAGTCGCACAACGATAACTCGTTGGAGGATCCCCGGCCTTTCCTGGACACCAACCTGCTCGGTACGTTCACCCTCATCGAAGCGGCGCGAAAGCACGGTACGCGGTTCCATCACATCTCCACGGACGAGGTGTACGGAGATTTGGCTTTGGACGATCCTCAGCGGTTCACTGAAGACTCCACTTACCGTCCCACGAGTCCCTATTCGGCAACGAAAGCGGGCTCGGACATGTTGGTACGCGCCTGGGTTCGCTCATTTGGCCTCCAGGCGACCATCAGTAATTGTTCCAACAACTACGGACCTTACCAACACGTGGAGAAGTTCATTCCGCGGCAGATCACCAACATCCTCGACGGTCTCCGTCCCCGCCTTTACGGCAAGGGGCGGAACGTCCGGGACTGGATCCATGTGGAGGACCACTCGTCCGCAGTCCTGGCGATATTGGAGGGTGGCCGCTTGGGCGAAACCTACTTAATCGGTGCCGACGGCGAGCGTTCCAACCGCGAGGTAGTGGAGATGTTGCTTGAACTCGTGGGGCAGCCCCGCGATGCTTATGACCTGGTAACCGACCGGCCTGGCCATGACCTCCGCTACGCCATCGATTCAAGCAAACTCCGACGCGAGCTCGGGTGGGCGCCTCGTTATTCAGACTTCGACGCCGGGCTGGCTGACACAGTGCAGTGGTACAGGGACAACGAACACTGGTGGCGGCCGCAAAAGGCAGCCACGGAGTCCAAATACGCTGGACAAGGCCACTAAGGCGTGGATCCGGGACGGCAGTTACGTTCGAGGACCACGCCCATCCCAGGCCTGCTGCTGTTTGAGCTGCCTGTTCACGGAGATGACAGGGGGTGGTTCAAAGAGAACTGGCACAGGACCAAGATGCTGGATGCCGGGCTGCCCGACTTCGGGCCGGTGCAGAACAACATTTCCTTCAACGCAGCGCGCGGTACGGTTCGGGGCATTCATGCCGAGCCCTGGGACAAGTTCGTTTCCTTGGCCTCCGGTCGGATCTTCGGTGCGTGGGTTGACCTCCGCGAGGGCCCGACATTCGGGACACTGTTTACTGCAGAGCTGACTCCTCAGGATGCCGTTTTCGTCCCCCGTGGCGTGGGCAACGCCTTCCAAACGCTGGATGACGACACGGCGTACACGTACCTGGTCAACGATCACTGGAGCGCTGAGGCACAGAAGGAGTACACGTTCCTCAACCTTGCCGATGAGCAAGTAGCCGTGCGTTGGCCGATCCCCTTGGAGAAGTCCATTGTGTCTGCACAGGACAGGAAGCATCCGCGGCTGGGTGACGTCGTTCCCATGCAGGGGCGGCGGACGCTGGTCCTTGGAGCGGACGGCCAGCTGGGTACAGCACTCCGGCATGCTTTCGCGGGCGACCCGACGGTGGAGTTCGCCGGCCGGGCGCAGTTCGACATCGCCGTTGAGGACTCCTATGAGGCACTCAGCTGGCGCGATTACTCCACAATAATCAACGCAGCCGCCTTCACCGCAGTAGATGCCGCCGAAACCCCAGAAGGCCGTGCAGCTGCCTGGAGCATCAACTCAGCTGCCGTTTCCCGCTTGGCGCGTACCGCCGTCGAGCATTCCCTGACGCTGGTCCATGTATCCAGCGACTACGTCTTCGACGGCACAACAGAGGTGCATCACGAAGATGAGATTCCCACTCCCCTGGGTGTCTATGGCCAAAGCAAAGCCGCGGGTGACCTTGCTGTGGGCACCGTACCGAAGCACTACATCGTGAGGACAAGTTGGGTAGTGGGCGACGGGAAGAACTTTGTTCGAACCATGGCTTCGTTGGCCGTCAAGGGGGCCTCGCCATCAGTGGTGGATGACCAGCGGGGCCGGTTGAGCTTCTCGTCCGATGTCGCGGCGGGCATTCGTCATCTGCTCCGCAGCAAAGCGCCCTACGGGACGTACAACCTCAGCAACAGCGGTGAAGCTAAGTCCTGGTATGAGGTGGCCCGCGACATCTACCGCTTACAGGGCGCCGATCCGATTCTTGTGAAACCCATCAGCACCGCGGACTATGCAAAGCCCAACACTGCGCCGAGGCCGCCAAGCAGTGTCCTGGACCTATCCAGGATTCGCGCCACCGGTTTTGATCCGCCTGATGCCAAAGAGCGCCTGGCTGAGTACCTCCGACATGTGCATCCTCAGATGCCGTCCTAAGCCCGCCGCAATGGCCCAACGGTTTGGCAGGTTACGAATTCCTGATGCTGGTGCCATCCTTTAGGTACTCGTTATTGGGTTGCGGAAGAAGATGAAGCTATGAGGGTTCGTTACTTCACTACTGTGGCTGCGACGCTTGGTGCGCTGGTATTGGCAAGCACAATACCAGGCACCGTGCGAGTGACGGCGATGCCTTCTCCGCCGAGTACGGTAATCTCGTCCGGGCAAGCCGCGTCAACCCTCTCTGAGCTTCCCAGGATTCCATGGGACGGCGGGCCGGCATACTGGAAGCAATTTGCCAAAGCAGCCGCAGCCGGATGGGATGACCCTTCCTTCTTCCCCATTGCAGTTTGGTATGGTTCCCCTGGTAGCGACGCACAACTGAAGTACGACAAGTCTCTGGGCATCAACACGTATGTGCAAGGCAACCCAGACGCATCCAGCGCTGCAATCGCTGCTCACGGCATGTTCACCCTCTTCGCTCCGGATGATGCACCGGCCGACTGGGACCGACAAGTGGGCACCGTGCTGGACGACGAAGTGGACGGTAGGTATGACCCTTTCGCAGGGCTCGCTCGCATGAGGCAACTGGCAGCCCAGCACGATCCGGCCAGGACAGGTAGGTTTACCTACGCAAACTGGACCGCAGGCATCATCACCTACGACACGTCCATGCAGTACTCCACAGACTATTACAACACCGTGAATGTGAACTCGGTTGATCAATACTTCTATGCTGTCCCCCAGTGTGACTGGGGGGAAGGAGCGCTAAGGTGGCGGACTCCGAAGGGGCAGAACCCGATCAATCCTTCAAACTGCCGCACTGCTTCAAGCTACGGGAAGATCATGTCCCTTCAGCAAGAGGTCAATGCAGCCCGTGGTGTGCCAGCCCCATTGTGGGCACTTCCGACCGTTATCAGCACCGGTGGTTCGAAGGGCGGGTATCAGCAACTGAGTCCGGAACAGGTTCAGGCGCAGGTGTGGGCATCCATAATTCACGAGGCGCGCGGCATCGTGTGGTTCAGCCAGTCTCCGGACCAGCAAAACGTCAACGATTGCATCAGCGGGGATGCTTTCCAGGACGCGAGGATTCACAGTGCCGACTGCCTAAAAGAACAAGTGGCCGCCGTTGGTGTCGTTAACAATGCGATCAGATCTTACGCGCCGGTCCTCAATACCCAGTCTTACGCCTGGGACTTCGGTACCGGCACGGACACCATGTTGAAGGTCAAGGACGGTAGTGCATATATATTCGCAATGACCGATGACGGTGGTGAGGGCACAAGAGTGTTTACGCTTCCCGCCGGATTGTCCGGATCCACGGTTGAGGTGGTGCACGAAAACCGGTCAATACCCGTCCAACACGGACAGTTTACTGATGCATTCCCGAACGAATACACCCATCATGTTTACCGCATAGCACTTTAGGAGAAGCCCGGGCGGAACCTGCCGGGTGGATGGATCAGAGACTCTGGCGGAGACCGAAAAATGGGCCTACAGTAGCCCTACGGCAGCCTCTGGCAGGAGGCCGGGAGACAACTCAAGAAAACATGTCGATGTGGCGGAGCTATTCCGCCACCCACGATCCTGGCAGTGCAGCGGCTACGGATCGTGGGCCACATGGTTATGCCTTGAGCTTGACCCGATCCTGGAGCCGAGAATGCTGCTATCCAAGACCACGCCCGCCCGAAACGCACTTAATCGCGTACTCCCCCAAACGTCCGCTATACGCGCCCTCGCTGGCGGCGGTCTTCTTTTTCACCGCCCTTCCAGCACGCCTGAGCAGAGTGAGGCTGTCCCCGACGCGTCACTTGTAAGTCTGGGCGGCGTGCCGGTGAAACTCATTGAGTTCGACGCCGCGGTCCAACAAATCCTGGACAGGGCAGTCGCGGCTGGTGCACCGCCTTTGGGTGTCTGCTCCGCAAACCTCGACCATATTCGCCATTTCGGGTCGGGAGGCCGCTGGACGAACACCCTGGACCGCGCGGCGACGGTTGAATGGCTCACCCTCATTGATGGAGCGCCGTTGGCGACAGAGGCCCGGCGCCTAACGGGCAGGACGTGGCCGAGGCTGGCTGGCAGCGACCTCGTGGGACCGTTGCTGGACGAAGCAGGGCTGCGGGGACTTAGTGTTGGGTTCGTAGGCGGGTCAGCAGAAGCCCACAACCTGATTCGCGAGGGGTTCTCTGTGGACCGCCCGAACCTTGCGGTGGCTGGTTGGTGGGCTCCACCGCGGACCACTCTTAACGACGCTGCGGCGTCCCGTCAGCTTGCCATCGCGATTTCCGAGGCAGCTCCGGACATTCTGATCGTGGGGTTGGGCAAGCCCCGCCAGGAACTGTGGATTTCGGAGTACGGCCATTTGACCGGCGCCAAAGTACTGCTGGCCTTCGGTGCTGTGGTGGATTTTCTGGCCGGGCACGTCCGGCGGGCTCCGTCCTGGGTCAGTTCCAACAGCCTGGAGTGGGCCTGGAGGCTGGCATTGGAACCGCGTAGGCTGTCCCGTCGATACCTCGTGGATGGGCCCGAAGCATATTTTCGGTTGCGCAGGGACAGCAGTTTGTCGGTCCCCCCTTGGACGCCGTCCAACCGCCTTGCCCACGTCGTCCCGGAGTGTGGGCCCAGCCGCGCTCCGGGTACCTTTGTGTCTGCAAATGTCACTGCTGATGTCGCCGTCATAATTGTCACTTACAACAACTCAGACGACATAGGACCGTTGATCTTGGGACTGCGGAAAGAAGCAGTGAACCAGTCCATCAAAGTGGTGGTAGCCGATAACTCCGCAAACGACCTCACTCGCACGGAACTCGCGCGCTATCCCGATGTCACGGTAGTTGCAACCGGGGGAAACCTGGGCTACGCCGGCGGTATCAACACAGCACTCGCGCGGGCTGGAGAGGCTGGCGCATATCTCATTCTGAACCCGGACCTCCGTGTCGAAACCGGTGCGATCAGGGCAATGCGCAAGCGCATGAACGAATCCGGGGCTGGAATGGTGGTGCCGATGTTGTTGGACGATGACGGCAGCGTATACCCCTCCTTGCGTCGCGAGCCGGGTATTCTGCGAGCGCTGGGTGACGCGGCCTTGGGCAGTCATCTTAAAGCCCGTCCTGGTTGGTTGTCTGAGATGGACTTTGATGAAGAGAGCTACCGTCACGGACACCAGGTGGATTGGGCTACAGGTGCTGCGCTCTTGATAAGCGGCGAGGCGGGGAAGGTGGTGGGCACCTGGGACGAAAGGTTCTTCCTCTACTCGGAAGAGACGGACTATTGCCATCGTCTAAGGGCGTCAGGGTATTCCATCTGGTTTGAGCCGGCGGCCAGAATGTGGCATACGCGTGGTGGTTCCGGGACGTCGCCGCAATTGACAGCGCTCATGTCTGTGAACAGGGTCCGCTATGCGGAGAAGTATTTCAAGCGCAGCCGGGTGCTGGCATTTCGCTGTGCTGTACTCGCTGCGGAGGTCGCTCGCTTGAATAAGCCTGGTCACCGCGTCGCTGTATGGGCTTTGGCCAGCCAGCGACGGAGAGATCTCCTCCCCCACGCAGTGCGGAGTGCGGATGGAGGCCATTAAATGCCCACCGCTTTTCCCTCGGGGGCTGTCATAATCCCTGCGCACAATGAGGCAGCAGTGATCGAACGGACACTTCGGTCCCTCAGTGAAGTCATTGGGTGGGGCACAGTTGATGTGGTGGTGGCCTGTAATGGGTGCACGGATGGTACGGATGCGATTGTGTCCCGGTGGGAGGGTGTTTCTGTACTTCATGTGCCGGAGGCGTCGAAGGCTGCTGCGCTGAATGCCGGCGACCAGTGCACTTGCTTATGGCCGCGTCTGTACTTGGATGCAGACATCGAGGTGAACACGGAGGCGCTCAGTGCGGTTTTCACCGCGTTGGAGGATGGCACACTCCTGGCAGCACGCCCGGCGTTCCGTTACGACACCCAGGGTGCTTCTGCGCCCGTACGCGCTTACTATCGGGCGCGTAGCCGGATCCCACGCAACGCTCAAGGCCTGTGGGGCGCTGGTTTTTACGCATTGAGCCGCGCCGGGCATGATCGCTTCGGTGTATTTCCTACCCTTACGGGCGACGATTACTTTGTGGACAGGCTGTTTGATGAGCGGGAGAAAGCTGTACTTCATACCGAGCCGGTAATTGTTCGAACGCCTCGGACCACGGCCGCGTTGTTGGCGGTCTTGCGGCGTACCTATCGTGGAAATTTTGAGCAGGACGTTGCGGCTGGCGGAACGTCCTTGTCACGGACGGTGCGGGAGTTGCTCGCTTCAGTGCGTGGGCCTTGGACGGCTTTTGACGCTTTTGTCTACGCCACGTTCGCTTTTGTGGGTCGCCGTCGTGCGTCGTTGTCCGCCAAGTCTTCCCCCTCTTGGGAGAGGGATGAGAGTCGCCGCTAGCAGATCAACGTGGCTTGGAACTTTCTCAGTCGTTCCCGGCCGGGGCGGCCTCTTCTTTCAATTGCTCTTTCAGCTGCGCGTCAGCGGTTTCACGATGCGAAATCCGCCACAGCGCCCCAGCAATTCCAAGCATAAGGAATAAGAGGCTGGCTGCCATTGGGAAGGCAAAAGCGTCAAAGAATCCAAACGCCAGGGCGGCCGCCGCGATGGAGGCCAGTACAGATTGACTGGTTTGACGCAGGTTATTGTCGTTTGCCAGCCTGCGGGCTCGCCAAGCGCAGAAAATTCCGGCGGACACCAGGAGCAGGAAGGCAACAAGGCCTGCTATGCCGAGCTCGACCAAGAGCCCAAGGTACTGGTTGTCAACGATGACGTACGCCGGGAGGAAGGTTCCGAAACCACGGCCCAGCACCAGTTGTTGGCCTGCCATTCCGAATGCAGTGGAGTATCCATTCGTTCGTGAACTGATGCTGGGGTCATCGGTGCCTACGGTAAACAGGCCAAAGAGTGTCCCGATCATGCCGGGGGTAACTACGTATATGACTGCGACTAGTAGCGCTGAAACAACCACAGCCCGTCGTCGGAGTTGTTTGGGCCACACCGGCAAAAGAATGAGGAAGGCCAACGCCATGCAGATCAACGCTGCTCTTGAGACGGACAACATGGCGGCCACTGCAATCAGGCCGACCGGGATCCACCATAGGAGCCGGCGCTTCGCGACATCGTTGAGGGCGAGTGTGATGGCGATTGGTAGGGAGGCGGACAGGACTACTCCGTACTCGAGGGGGTGCATCGACATGCCTGCTGCCCTTACAAATCCGCCGCGGGAGTCGATGTTCGCCAGCTCGGAACTGATGCTGAGGCCCGGTATTCTGATCCATTCGATCAGCGACGATCCAGTGGCAAACTGGAGCAAACCCAGGCCTGCGGTCAATCCGCCTACAAGGGCGATCCGGCGGAGTACCGACCTGACTCCTTCCCGGGTGGTGAGGCCATCTGCTGCGATCAGCAGAATTCCAGCCCAACCGGCCAACCTCAACAAGCCGGCGTCTGCAGGGCTGGCTTCGCTTTCGGGCAGTCCTCTTACCATTGCGTATGCATAGCTTGCGAGGGCGACTATGAGGAAGGCCGAAATGGCGATGCGTAAGGGGTGGAAGCGCTGGGTCGATGATGTGGTGCGCAGCAGTTGGTGAAGTATCCACCAGGCTAATCCCAGGAGCGCAAACAGCGTGTTTGGTCGGCCGATGGAACCCAGGGATGCGATGACCAGGTTCGATGGCAGGGCAAAGGTCAGCACCAAGTACACAGTGAGGAATATGGGGGCATCGGACTTCCGGGTCGCCCCTTGGACGCCTTCGCTGTGGAGCAAACCGTTAACCCTGTACATGGGACTTTTCCGCTGCTTGTTGACCACCCGTAGTTTGCCTATCCGCGGTCCTGCGTCGGCGAGGCCGTATATCGATGATCACAGCGGCCAGTGTTGAAAGGGTGGCTGATATGCCGACCCAGAAAACGGCGCCCTTGACGCGGTTGATTTGGGTTCCCCCGCCGAAAACGATTTCCGGGCTTGATGGAGACGTGAGCGCAGTTATGAGGTCCTGTTTGACCCCGGCCTCTGTTTGCAGGGCGTGTGAGGCGGCATTGATTTGGTCAATGACACCGTTGAGAACTTCCTTCACCTTTTGTGCGCTGGAGTCAACGACTTGTACGGAGAGGACCGGCCATCGGAAGCTCTTGGCCCACTGACCACCACTGTTCAGTAGATTCACCGAGTAACCATGCCGTACACCGGCGCCATAGAGGGTCCCACTTGAGAGCGTTAGGTCCACCGAAGGCGAGTTGTAGTTCACGCGTCGTTCCACCATGGCAGCGAAATCGACCAGCGAGGCGTAGTCGTCGCCGGGGATCCAGTACGCGGGCTTGCGGTCCGGGGCCACAAAGGTGACTTCAGCCTTTGTCCAGTACACAGGTTCAGATGACCGGACGGCGCCTAGGGACGCTAGACCAATGACGATTCCGATGGCCAGTATGTACCAGCGCCTGGCCATGATGCGTAAGAGGATGGCTGCGGTCATGATTACCCCGGCCTGGATGAGCTGGGTACGACGGTGACTGTTTCACCTGCGAGATAAGCCGGATCGTCAGCTTTGGGGCGACTGCGTGTCGGGCGAGCGAGGGTTGAGGGCTTGTGGACGTGGTGCGGGTTCAGGACGTGGACTGCAGGTTCACCGACTGTGCCGCTGGAAGAGGAACGTGACGCGGACTTTTGCCGACGGCGTGAAGCCGGGTTTGGCGGTTTTGGTCCCGCGTGATGAGTAGATCCTTGTGTATTCCTCCGGACTTTTCTCGTCAGAAGCAGGCCATCGAGGAGCACGGTGATGATGACGGTGAAGGCCGTCCCTCCGGCAGCGGTCACAAGGATGAGCTGAGTCCGCGCCTTGACCTCCGGAACAGCCTTGCTGTCCTCCAACAGTTTCATTGTGGAAATGCGGGATGCGTTAGGCACGTTGAGCACGTCTTGTAGTTCTGTTAGAGCCACCGGGGCCTGCGTCATGACCGTGTCCAAGACCTTGAGTGCTTGGTCGGCGTCGGATGACGTAGCCGTGATAAGGAGGATCGCGCCGCTCGTTCCACGGTCGGCTTCAGCTGTGAACGTGGCTGCCCCGCTCTGCTCGCGGATGTTCTCCTTGAACTCTTCGGAGGACATCTTGCGCGTGAGGATGTCCAGCGCTTCGCTCATGCCGCCCAGCCCCAAATATGGATTGCCTGCCTCGCCAACGCTTTGGGTTGAGGGCAGCAGAACCAAACTTGCCTGGGCTTTGTAGTTGTCGGGGGTGCTCCGTTGAAGGACGAAACAGGCACCCGCGGTCAGGGCAAGCCCAAGCACAACAATGAACCATCGGCGTCCCAGGCTTTTCAATATCTTCTGTACCTGCATGTCCGGCACTTACCTCTCATTCGATGACTTCGGGTTGGACGGCCATATGGCTCAGGGTCTGGACATGGTGCCTTTCCTACTTGCCAGGACCGTTTTGATCCGATCAATCCCTTGGCGTCCCAGCAGTGCAATGGTGGCTGCCTTCGCAGTGGTTCGAACCAGTTCCCGTAGAACCCTCAGGGGCGACTCGAAAACTCGGTCCGCAAATATCGTCTGCAAACCGGGGGTGGGAACATCCTCCAAAAGGCCTTGAAAGAGGCCCCGGTATGGCTCGGGGGATACACGGCGACCGCGAATCCGGTTGCTCACATTGTGGTCATGTACAACCTGCAGCCATGCTGGTGAGCCATGGAGCGTCCTGACGTTCATGGAGTGGCCCAGCATGTTGTGCCACGCAGCCCAACAGGTCACGGGTGTGGACCAGTGTGTGCTGACGGAGCAAAACGCGTTGTTGGGGTCGTGCCTGAGGAAAACGGAGCTATTTCCCTTCACAAGGCCGGAAGCAAGGTAGATGGCCGTGCTGCCCTCGCCACCGGCGGCCTTTTGTAGTCGTTCAACGAAATCGACGGCCAAACCGTCGTCGTTATCCAAATTGGTTGTGACGAGCAGTTGGCGATCACCTCGAACTGCTGCCCGAATGTCTTGGAGCAGTTCGGAAGGGCTTACGGCCGTCCTGAACAGGGGTATAAAGGTCCGGTCCCGGTTCAATTGCCGGATGCGATCCAGCAGCCATACCGGGCTCTCCGGATCGAAGTAGATGATCCAGTGAAAGTCTTGGTTGGTTTGGGCTTTCATTGAGGGAAGGCAGTAATGCTCGAACAGCACTATTCGTTCTCTCAGCCACCCGTCCTGGGCCCTTACAACACTCTCGAAACCTTGGGAGGGAAGATTAAAACGCGTCAGGAAGACGTGGTCAAGCGAATCCGGCGCGTTTGTCCGGTTGTTATCGATCATGCTGTCCTCCTCGAGCGGACTCAGCGACGGCGTCCTGGGGTAGGTTTTGTCCGCAGAGGTCCCGGATGTTTGCAGCCCGCGCTTCCCAGGAGTTTGCCTCCGCGACTCGCCGCATATCGTCGCGTTGCTGTTGATCCGGATGATTGTTCAAGGCTCCCTTGACCAAATCCACGAACTCTTCGCGGTCACCGGCAACGAATAAAGCGCTGCATTCCAGCAACCTGACGGACGGCAGGTCCGTTGCTACAACGGGCAGTCCCGCAGAAAGATACTCCAGCGTCTTCAACGGGAAGCTGGACCTGTTGAATTCAGTGTTGGCATAGGGAGTGATCCCGACCGACGCTCTCTCCAGGAGCCTGCCAACCTCGGTGGGCCCGACGTAGCCGCGCCAGTCCACATTTCCCCTCCTCAAAAAGGCATCAAGTCTTTTCCTGGTTACGGGGTTGGACTCAGTCCGTGGGCCAACCACCAGGATGTCGAGTTCGGAGTCGGCCAACGACTCAAGCACATCCAGGTCCAAGCGCTCATTGAGTTGTCCAACCAGGGCCGTGATGGGTCGTAGGCGACCATCGGCAGCGCACCTGGTGGGCGGACGACACCCGTTGGGAAGAACGCCCACGGGCCGCCCTGCGAAGCTGGACATTTTCTCAGCCAGTCCCGGCGAAACAGCAGTAACAACGTCTGCCGCCGCTAAGTTGCGTTCAAGTGAACGATGCAGATAGTGCGAAGGGAAACCAATTAAGTCAGCTGCGGCCAACCAATCATCTGTCAGATGCAGCAACCGTGTCCCGGCAACATTCCCGGGAAACGCCACAACGGGTGATGCGTTGATGACGGCTGCTGGTGGATGTCCGGGGAGTCGCATGGCTTTTTCCATGCAGTGTGTAGCGATCGCATGAGTAAGGGGACGGCCAAGACCGGTACTGAAAAGCGGGGGCGCTGGTAGCCGGAGACGCTTGAGGTGCGGGGTCAGGATCTCCGGAACGCCGCGGAGGCTTCTCAGCATGTACTTCCGTACATCCCCAAAACGGAAAACCGGGGCAGGCTGATCAACCCACAGGACAGGACCGGCAACCGCGAGCGACTCCACCAGAAGGCGGTCAGTGCCGGGCAGGCCATCCCACCGCCCGCCGGAGATGTACATGATGGTTTCCATCAGAGCCCCCTGGCAAGGTGTTGCACAGGCCTGGCAGGATGGCTGGCAACAGGGCGGGCATTGAAGTCCTCCCCTGGCAGCCGGCGCAGCACGCGCTGAGCACGTCGTTTCCCCACATAGCCGCAGTATCGGCCCATCGCTGCCATTTCCGACGCCAAGGTCGCAGCCAGACCGGCGCGGGCAGCGGCAAAGTCCTGGTAAAGGCGCACCTGACGTTGAGCCGCAGAGTCCAATGAGTACCTCTCCTCGACGACCTGCCGACCAAAGACCCCCAAATCGCGGCGAAGTTGCTCATCGTCCATGAGCGCTCGCAGGATGGCGAGCAACGCAGTTTGTCCCTCGCCGACTGTCCCCGGACCGGATCCGTACCATCCTTGCCATAGAAAGGTAGGCAGGGAGTCGGGCGTGAGAAGTTCCCAAAACCCGTGCTCACCTTGCACCACAAGGGGCTTGCCGAAGGAGAGCCCGCGCAGCGCTGAACCGCCCATCCCCAGGACCACATCCGCAGCAGCATATGCGGGCCGCGGGTCCTCAAGTTCACCTGTGAGCGTCACCGTCTCCCGCCCGGTGGCTGCGTTGATACGTGCTGCCCGGCTTGCGACTGCATGGGACGCCGGACCTGTTCCCGTAATGATCAGCCTCACCGGATGTTCAAGGGACAGCAGGCGCACGGTATCCATGGCGCTCATAAGGCCCTCAAGCTTCAATTCCTGCGCCAGGCGTGAAACACACACAACGGTCAGGGAACGGTCACTCAGGGCAAACTTGCGGTTAAACGCGTCCACGTCCACCATCGCGGAAGCCTGGTTGGCGTGCGTGTCCACCGGCGGCTCCATGACGTGCACCTCTCCCCTGCCCCGGGAAGACTCCCACTGCTGGATCTGCTCAGTACCCACCATGAGTGGCATGGACTTTGGAATGAACGGAGCCACAGCCATGGACATGACGGTGGCGACCGCCGTGGTGTCACGAACCACTTTGGAAGCAGCCAGGCACTCCAAAGCCGGCGGCCACTCATATCCGTGAAGAACGTCCACACCGCGCTCGCGGACAGTGCGTACCAGGGCGCTGATGACAGTTGGCGAAGGACGCTTCCCGGGAAGTGGTGCAGGAACGTACTCCAATCCCAGCTCAACGGCCGTTTGCACCAGTGGACCCGGTTGCCCAAAGAGCACGACATCGTGCCCCAGACGCCGAATGGCCGCGCCCAACTCGATTGCATTCAACTGGCTGCCACCCAGGCGGAGGTCGTGTGGGTAAACGAGGATTTTCATGACCAGGCTTCCTCAGGGGTACGGCCACGGCCCCAACGCCGGACGTCGGCAATGTCCCGCCTTCCGAACGCAAGCGTGAGGCCCATCGCCAGGACGCCCACACCGGTAGACAAGAGAACGGCCTCCACCGGTGATCGCACAGAATGGCTTAGTAGGGTGCAGGCAATCCCGGCAGCAACAGCCACCATGAAGGGCCGGAAAAGTCGGACTGCCAACGACCTCAGTGAAACGTTCGCCCGCTTCATGGCCCTGAGGTACAACGGTGAGGTCACCACAACAGCAACGGCCACCGGCGCTGCAGCCAGTCCCGACATGCCGCCATAAATCGCCCCGACAATCAGGGCGGGGACCAAAGCTGCGAGTGCCATCAGTTGGACCGTGAAAATCGAACCAGACAAACCAAGAATGACCAGGTAGTCGTAGAACAGCTCGTGGAGCACGCGCACGGCGGTCAGCGGAGCCAACCAAAAAAGGGCGAGGCCGGCCGGAGCCCACGCATCGCCATAAACCAGCATGACCAGTGGGACGGCGCATCCCATCATTACCGCGCAGACCGGCAAAAGAACCGCTGCCAGCGCCCCCGTCAGGGACAACAACGCCGACTGCATGTCCCCAGGCCTGTCCTGCAACCTGGCAAAGGTTGCAGGTGCCACGCTCCGAAGAGGCGGAGACAACAAACTGGAAGGCCAGCCAGCCATGTTGAAAGCCATGACATACAAGCCCAACGCGACCGGCCCCAGCATCTTCCCGGCAACGAGTTGATCAACGTAGCCAACTGCAAAGACCACCGTACTGGCACCAGCAAGTGGCAGCCCGAACGCCAGCAATTGCCTGGCAAGTTTCGGCGAGAATCCGAAGCGATAGGGCAAAGGCGAATAGATAAGGAACAGGACGCCGGCTACCAGGCTGGCCAAGACCCGCCCAATGGCAAGACTCATGGCACCCATCCCGGCGATCACCATGATCAGTGAAGCACCTGCCCCCAGCCACACATTGACTTGGTCAATGACCATGCGCTGGCCCTGACGGAAATTCCGTTGCAGCAGCGCTGCAGGGGTGGCTACCAAGCCGTTCAGCACGATGCAGACCGCCATCACCCGGACCACATCCGTGGCTGCTTCATTTCCCATGGCGGCCGTGAAGTAAGGGGCCGCTGCATAGGACACGCCGAACAGCAGGACGCTACATGCTGCCGAAATAGTGGTGACGGTTGCCGCTATGGCCTTTGGGTCACCCGGCCAGCGAACGATCGCGAGGCTGACTCCCAACTCGTTGAAGCTCAACACTGCAACCAAAGCTACAAACGCTACGGCGTAGGTTCCGAATTCTTCGGGTCCCAGCAGACGTGCAAGGGCGATGCCGATTCCGATCGTGCCCAGCTTCGTGATGAAAGCGTTGACCACGCTGATCACGAATGCCCCGGTGGGCGTTGGTGTCCGCCGGGGAGTGACCGGGTTCCGAAGTGTCACAGGACGCCCTCCAGCTCCGGGGTATTTCCCCGCCGGATCACCCTGGCCGGCACACCAGCCCACGTCTCGTCCTCGGGAACGTCGGCAAGGACAGCGGCGCCCATACCGATCATCGCTTTCGCACCGATTGTCAGGCGCTCGCGGACACTGGCATTCATGCCGATGTAGGCGGCCCGGCCAACGTGGACGTTGCCGCCGAGGGACACCCCTGAGGCCAGCGTGGCGTAATCGCCGATGACGTCATCATGAGTGAACGTGACCCCTGGCATTGCCACTACATGGTCGCCGATGGTCACCGAAGCTGTCATGCTCACGTGGGCGAGGAGGATACTCCCCCGGCCAATCATGCAGCCCTCTGGAACGCGAACGGAAGGATCGATCGCCGTAGCGTAGCGGTCTTCGGCTAGTCCCAGGGCGCGAAGCCGCATCACCACACTCTCGCGGCCGCTGCCGGATCCAATGCAGATCAGCAGTAGGGCATGGGGGTAGTTCATTGCTTCCCGAACAGGACCGAGGACATGCGCCCCGTCCACAACGCGACCTAGTTTGTCTTCATCGTCGTCGAGTATGCCAATGACATCGAAGGGCCCGCTACTGCGGACCATGGCAAGGACCTCCCGGGCGAGGCCGCTTGCCGCGATGAGGAGTAGCTCGCTCATGGCTGACCCGCGGCTCGTAATACGGAGTCGATGACGCGGACTTGGTCGCTCAGCGCCAGTTGGTGGAAGAGGGGCAGTATCAGCGTGTGATCCGTCAACCACTCCGTCGCGTCCAGCCCGGCAGAGCCTGTGTCCGCTCCTGCGTACGCAGGCTGCCGGTGTGCTGCCATGATCCCGCGGCGGGCAGAGATGCCATCCGCGGCCAACCGTGCCATGAGGGCGTCCCGGCCCAGTGGGAATGCCGGGCCGACCTCCAACCAACACGACTGGAAGTTGCTGATGCCATACACCGGATCGCTAACCAGGCGTAGGCCCTCCACACCGGCAAAGGCGTTGGCGTAGTTAGCGGCCAGTTCGCGCCTCCGCTGGACAGCGGCATTGAGGCGGCCAAGTTGGACGATTCCGACGGCGGCCTGAAGGTCGGTCATGCGGTAGTTGAACCCGACCTCGAGGTACTCCTCTGCTGGTGCGAGCAGGCTGGCGTGGCGTTCAGCGGCTGAAACGCTCATGGCATGTTCGCGGAGGCGTCGTGCCCTGTCGCCGTAGTCCTGACGCGGAGTGGTGATCATGCCGCCCTCACCCGTGGTGAGGATTTTGCGGGGGTGGAAGGACCATGCGGCCAACTCGGCGGTTGAGCCTACAGGCTGTCCACGGTATCTGGAGCCGATAGCACACGCGGCGTCTTCCACCACGATGATTCCGAGGGGATCACACAGTGCCCGGATAGGTTCCAGGTCAACCGGGACTCCGCCTTGGTCGACAGCGATGACCGCTGTAGTAGCGGGAGTCAGGGCAGCCTTGATGGTTTTTGCAGTAACGCAGCCTGTAAGGATGTCGACGTCGGCGAAAACCGGCCGCGCGCCCACGTACGTTGCGGCGTTGGCAGTAGCAATAAAGGAGAACGATGGCACCACCACGTCATCACCGGCTGTGACGCCGGCCACGGTGAGGGCCAAGTGGAGTGCAGAGGTGCAGCTCGACGTCGCGACCGCGAATCCAGCATGTTGCTCGGCTGCGAAGGCGTCCTCGAATTGCCGGACCTTGGGACCTTGGGCTACCCAACCAGAGGCAATGACCTCTGCGACAGCCTGGGCTTCTTCTTCACCGAGCCACGGCTTCATGACGTCAATGCGGCCCAAGCGGGTTTCGGAGATGGTCATCGCGCACCGACTGTCGGTGCGGGGCGATTTATAGTGCGGGCGGCAGCAATCTCCGCCCGGAGCGGACGCCACCATGAGACCAAGGAGCGCAATCCGTCTTCCAGGCCAACGGCTGCCTCGAAGCCCAGGTCTTCGCGTGCTGCCGTGACGTCGGCAAGGCGTCGGGCAACTCCGTTGACGGCACGGTCCGGGCCATGCTCCAGGTGAAGGGGTGAGGCCATGACCTTGAGCAGTGTTTGTGCCAGTTCCGCAAGGCTGGTCTCGGTACCGCTGGCCACGTTGTAGACGCCCTCGCGTACATTGCTCACGGCAGCAAGTACATTGGCCCTGGCGACGTCCGCGGTGTGGATGAAGTCCATGGTCTGCTGCCCGCTGCCGAAAATCAGAGGCGGCTGACCATCAACTATGCGCTCCATCCAACGAACCAGGACTTCGGTGTATAGTCCGTGCACGTCCATGCGGGGCCCGTAAACGTTGAAGTACCTCAGCAGGATGTAGTCCAGGCCTGACATTGCGCGGAAGCTCCTCGCCATTCCTTCGTTGAATGACTTCGCCGCGCCGTAAAAGGTGTCGTTATTGTGGTGGTGGTGGCTCTCTTTCGTGGGAAATTCCTCCGCCATCCCATAAACGGAGGCACTGGAGGCTGAAATGAGTCTTTCCACTTTGTGCGCCGCAGCTGCCTCGTAAACGTTGAAGGTCCCATCTACCAATACTTCGAGTGCCAGCCTTGGTTCTTCCGCGCACTGGGTGATGCGGATGGCGGCTTGGTGGAAAACCAGGTCCTTTCCCTGGGTGAGGTCGTGGACGAGGTCGCGATCACGGAGGTCGCCTTCGATCAGCCGTACCCTCTCAGTGGAGAGGGCTTCGTCGAGGTTTGCACGCCGGCCGCGGACGAGGTTGTCCAGCACGTCTACGTGCGCCGCACCGGCGTCGAGCAGTTGGTCAACCAGCGTCGAACCAATGGTGCCGGCGCCTCCGGTGACCAGGACACTGGCCCCTAGAAGCTTTTTCACCGTGCAACCTGGAGAGAGACTTCATTCCCGGCGACGATTGTTGATTGACCGTCAGTACTGAGGCTTTGCGTGACGGCTTCGAGAACGGACAAGACGCGGAGCCCGGATTCGCCGCTGGTCCGCGGCATGGTCCGGTTGCGGATGGAGGAGGCAAGTTCGCCGACCACCTGGCCCAGGGGTTCGCGTTCCTGCAGCGCCGGGGACCAGGTGTCGCCTAAGCGGTAGGAGATGGCGGAGGTCCGTTTGTCTGCGGCCGATCTGGGCTGATGCTCCAGACTGACCCCGCGGTCGTACACGCTGAGGCGCTGCTGGGGATTGAGGTCGTCCCACACCAGGGTCCTCTTTGACCCTCCGATGATCATTTGCCGGATCTTGGTGGGGCTGAGCCAATTCACGTGGATATGGACCATGGCATCGTTGGGCAGGCCGAAGGTGAGGTGTCCGACGCAGTCCCTGCCGGTTCCCAGGGGATCCGCGCCGTGCGCGGAAATTTCCGTGGGATGCAGGCCGCCGGGCAGGACGAAGTCCAAGATGGAAAGGTCATGGGGTGCCAGGTCCCAGAAAACGTTGACGTCCGGTTGGACGAGTCCAAGATTGATGCGGACGGAGTCCACATACAAAATATCGCCCAGGGCGCCGCTGGCTACCAGTTCCTGGATCTTAAGGACGGCTGGTGTGAAGCAGTAGGTGTGGTCTGCCATGAGGACCAATCCCCTTGCCTTCGCTTCTTCCACCATCTCCAGGCCCTTGGCACGGCTGTCAGCCAACGGTTTCTCCACCAGGACATGTTTGCCTGCGCGCAGGGCCGTCATGACCACTCCGTGGTGGGTATGGGCCGGCGTAGCTACTGCCACGGCGTCCAGGTTGTACGTGTCAAGCAGCTCGTCCAAGGATTCGACGACGGCCACACCGCCAACAGTCTCCGCGAGCCTTAGGCCTCGTTCTACGTCGAGATCGCAGATGGCAACAAGATCCCAGTCAGGGCTGGCTTTGAGGTTCCGGGCAAGATTGGGGCCCCAATACCCTGCCCCGACCACCGCGATGCGGAGTCTGGGCTGTAGGCCGTGGCCGTTTAGTTGTCCTGATGGAATGGTTCGTATGCTCATTTCCCACTCTGCTTCTGTGTTGACAGCGCGATTCGCTTGGTTTTCCTGCAGTTGTTGCTAGTAGGCTCCGGACGGTTGAATCATTGCCCTGAACGTCCGCCACATGATCATCAGATCTCCGGCTATGGACCAGTTCTCCACGTAGTAGAGGTCCAGCCTTACGGCCTCGTCCCAGGGCAGGTCCGACCGTCCGTTGATTTGCCACAGGCCGGTGATGCCGGGCTTGATGAGCAGCCGACGATGCGTGTGGCGTTCGTATCCACTGACTTCCCGTGCCAAGGGCGGCCGGGGCCCCACCAGGCTCATGTTGCCCACCAGGACATTCCAGAACTGGGGTAATTCATCGAGCGAGTACTTACGCATCCAGCGCCCGCACCTGGTAACACGGGGGTCGCCGCGGATCTTGAAGAGGACGCCCGCGCCCTCATCCTGGGTGCTAAGTTCCTCCAAGCGGGTTTCGGCGTCCACCACCATGGAACGGAACTTCAGCATGTGAAAGGTAGTGCCCCTCCTGCCAACCCGTTCCTGCCGAAAAAGGACAGGGCCGGGGCTGTCATGGTGAACGATGGCAGCGAGGAGCAGCAGGATCGGTGACAGGACCAGCAACGCCGCCGCCGAGACCGTAATGTCCATCAAACGCTTGAGCGTGTGCTTGCCCCCTGAGTAGTGCGGAATGTCCACGTGCATCAGGGGAAGTCCCTCTACGGGCCGCCAGTGGATTCGCGGCCCGGCCACGTTGGTCAGGGCCGCCGCGAGGACAAGTTCCGCGGAATTTTCCTCCAGCCGCCACCCGAGCTCCTGGATGAACTGGTTTCCGCCCGGCACCGGGCCGGCCACAATGACCGCGTTGGCGCCTGTTTGCCGGACCGTGTGCGCGATCCCATAGATTGAAGAAAGTACAGGGACGCGGAGGTGGTCCACTTTCAGGACCGCACCCCGCCGGGCCCCTGGAAGGCATGCTCCGAGGATGTCGTACGCGGTGCCGGACTTTCGGTTGATCTGCTTGATGACGTACCGGACATCTTGGGGTTCACCTACAACGATCGCGCGGGAGAGGCAGCGGCCACGGGACTTTTCGTGGCTCAACCACCGGCGGAAGCTCCACCTGCTGCCGGTGAGCGCCACCAGGCCAAGCGGAAGGGAGACGAGTACGAACGAGCTGACGGCATCAAGCCGGAAAACCACGGCAACGATGCCCAGGAAGCCAAAGACACGAAAACTTGCCGACAGAACGCGCTTGTACTCCTCGGGACCCACACCCAGGACTTTGGGATCGCGGGTGCGGTAGACCTCCAATGAACCCAACCAAACGAGTCCAAGAATCAGTCCCATCATCAGATTGCGTGTGTAGGCAGGACTGTCCGCAGCCAGGGTCAGGCCTTCGGTGTTGAGAACGAAGCCAGCGAACACAGCGGCTGCAACGAGGGCCGTGTCCGTCATGCGAAGACTGTTGGTCAGTGAATGCGCCCAGTCGGTCCTGCCCCGGCGGGGAAAGGTGATCCGAGGGGTCCTGCGGGTGACTGGCGGCACGAAGTCCAGGGTGACCTCGGAGCTCGGTGCCGCCAGTCCCGCCTTCTCAGTCCGTTGTGCAGCAACGGACTTGTCAATCCAGGGAGACACCGGCGGATTGACGTCGGCGATGGCAGTTTTTGCGGGAAAGACTGAACCCGCCTGGGCATGGTCCGCACCCGTGGGTGTCGCTACCTTGCCCGTACGCAAGACTGGAACTTTCACCATGTCAGCCTTCTTTGCAGACCTGCCATTGCCTACTTATCAGTGAAGCGGCGGCGGTCAGGAGGCGCACCAGTAGTCGGTACTCAAGTTTGCGCAGGTTTACCCATCACACCTACGTGCGAGTACCTAGCCGGCGACGGCGGCACTACGTGCTTTCGCGTCGCGCAGGAGGGCAAGAACCGCGGAAATCCGCGCTGGAACCAGCACAAAAGGTGCCGGAAGGGGACACAAAAAACCGGCCACCCCAGGGTGGCCGGTTCATCAGGTCAGTTAGTCCTCTACGATTTCCATGTCTTCGTCCAGGACTTCCTCGTCTTCTTCATCTTCATCATCAAAGACTTGGAGCGGAGTAACCTCGGAGTACGCCTCGTAGAGTGCATCTTCATAAACTTCAAACGCATCGGCGACGGCGAAGAAAGCCGCTTCGACGTTGGGGTCACCTTCGCCCCTACGCGCTGAGGCGGCAGCCAGATGTTCTTCCAGGGCGGCGGTCAGTGATTGAAGCGCGACACGCGGATCGATGCTCATGACTTCACGTTAGCCGGAAAAGGACGAAAATGGAGAGGGATGAGAGAACAATTTCCGGGCAGCTCCGTTGAGCGCCAACGAGACTATGCACGTCAGTACGAATACCTCGTACTGACGGTGGGGCCTGACGATTCACTGCCTGAAGCCCGACGCCGACTCGCCGAGCATTCCGAATACGGCAAGTGGGAACTCGAGCGCAGCGTGCTCTACCTCGGAGGCGGGCGCCGCTTCTGGTTGCGCCGCAAAGTATATTCCGTGCAGCGAACCGTCTGAACACAGCGGCACCACGCTTTCAGGTGTTACCGCTAGTCCTCCAACGGCCCCAACCATGCATTCGCCACGGTGTTATGAGCGGATTCATCGTTGGAAGGATGGAAGATGCCTGCCAGGACATCCCTGTAGAGCCGCTCCATCTCAGACCCACGAAAGTAGCTGGATCCGCCCGTGACACGGATCGCCAAGTCAACTACATGGCGTGCGTTCTCCGTAGCCCGGGATTTCAGTCCCACAAGTTTGGGGAACCACTGGGCTCCGTGGTCCACCAGGTTATCCACGTCGCGGGCCAGAGAAGAGATTTGAGGTGAGATTCCGTCCATGGCCAAGGCAGCGTCAGCCACTTTCCAGCGGATATCAGGGTCCTGGGCGTAGCTCCGACCACCGTGTTTGGCTGAAACCCGACGCTTGACGTTCGCCACCCCAAGGGTGAATGCGCGCTCGGCAACGCCCGTGTAGACAGCGGCGAGCAACGTCTCGAAGCACGCGAAGATCGCGAAGATCAACAGGTCCTTGTTGGGCCCCACCGGGAGTTTGCGGAAGATCCGTTCTGCCGGAATCACGGCTCCGTGCAGGAGGGTGGTGTTGGACGCGCTGGCGCGCATACCCAGGGTGTCCCAGTCGCTCAGGGTTTCGTGGCCCGGCTCATCGCGGCGGAGAAAGCCGAAGACGAGTTCACCCTCACCGTCCCTGGCCTCGGCGTCCTTGCCGAAGGTTCCCAGCCGTGTCCAGCCGCGGGAGAGGCTGGTGAAGATCTTCCGGCCAGTGAACCTGTAGCTCCCGTCAGGCAGCGGCTCGGCAACCGTGCCGGAATCGAACAACATGGAATCATTGCCGGCCTCTGATATGCCGAAAGCAAAGACCTCACCCTGCCCCGCCTCTTTCACCACGAAATCCAGGGAACTGTCCCCTCGGGCGCTCAAGACATGCGCGACGCCGGTCCAGACCAAGTGCATATTCACCGCCAGCGCAGTGGCCGGGGCGGCCGTGGCGAGACGTTGCTGCAACGCAGCCACCGATTCGAGCCCGAGCCCGAAACCGCCGTCGGCCTCCGGCACGAACAGTTTCAGGTAACCGGCGGCTGCCAGTTCTTCCAAGTCCTCGTGGAAGAACTGGTTGTTCTGGTCGTAGCCTGCAGCACGGCCACGCAGCCGTTCAAGGAGTTGGTCGGGAAGGATTTCTTCGGGAGTCATGGCGGTCCTTCTGGTGCTTGCTTTAGTAGTGGTCCCACAGCCCTTAGTAGTTGCTGAGAAGGGTGTTCAGGACCCGGGCGCCGAACTGGAGCGACTCGGCCGGAACGCGCTCGTCAACGCCGTGGAACATCCCGGTGAAGTCGAGTTCGTCGGGCAGCATCAGCGGAGCGAAACCGTATCCGGTGATGCCGATCTTGCTCAACGACTTATTGTCCGTGCCCCCGGAAAGCGTGTACGGGAGGACCTTAGCGCCCGGGTCCTCGGAGTGCAGGGCATCGATCATGGAGTCCACCAGGTTCCCGGCAAAGGGCACCTCCAAGGAAACATCCTTGTTCACGTAGCTGATCTCGATGCCGTCTCCAGCGAGTTCCTTGATGGTCTCGAACACCAGTTCCTGCTGCCCCGGCAGTGTGCGGCAGTCAACGAACGCCTCGGCCGACTCGGGAATGACGTTGTGCTTGTAGCCGGAGCGCAGGAACGTGGGGTTGGAAGTGTTCTGGAGGGTGGCACCGACGAACCGGGCCACAGTACCAAGTTCCTTGAGGAGGATGTCCGGGTTGTCGGCGTCGAACTCGACGCCGGTGAGTTCGGTGACGCCGTCCAGGAACTGTCGCGTGGTTGGCGTCAATTCCACGGGCCACTTGTGTTCGCCGATCCTGGTCACAGCAGCGGCAAGTCGGGTGACGGCGTTGTCAGTGTTGATCTGAGAGCCATGACCGGCCCGGCCGTGCGCTACCAGCCGCAACCAGGACAACCCCTTCTCGGCCGTCTGCAGCAGGTAGGTTCGTTGCCCGCCAATAGTGGCGGAGAATCCGCCGACTTCCGAGATCGCCTCAGTGGCGCCGTCAAAAAGTTCGCGTCGGTGCTCGACGGCGTACCTGGCACCGTAAGTGCCGCCGGCCTCTTCATCTGCGAAGAAAGCGAAAATGATGTCGCGTTTTGGCTTTCGTCCCGTCCTTGCAAAGTTACGCATGACTGAAAGGATCATGGCGTCCATGTCCTTCATGTCCACGGCGCCGCGACCCCAGACCAAGCCGTCTTTGAGTTCCCCGCTGAACGGGTCAACACTCCATTGGTCCTTGAGGGCAGGGACAACGTCCAAGTGCCCATGTACTACCAGGGCGTCCGCCGAGGGGTCTTCGCCGGTCACGCGGGTTACCACGTTGGCGCGGCCAGGGGCGGACTCGAAGATCTCGGCTTCAAGTCCGACTTCGGTGATCAGCCCGGCCGTGTACTCGGCTGCCGCGCGCTCCCCCGGACCCGATTCGTCTCCAAAGTTGGAGGAGTCGATGCGGATGAGCTCCTGGCAGATCCGGACAACTTCGTCTTCGGGGCGGATGACAGACATGGAAACTCTCCTTGCGTGGCTGGGCTGCAGGTTCCGGTGACGCGCGCTGTGGTTTTCCCAGCGTTTCCGTCCCGTGTCCCATCAGCCTACCCACCAGTGGCGGGAGACGTCCGGAATGTGTATAACGCACGCACCCGGGGCGTGAGTCGGATGTGCCCAAGCCGGGGCCGATTTTTCAGCAACCTGAAACCGTGTTAGAGTTTTTCTCGCTGCTTCGGAGGAAAGTGAAGCACCGCAAGGTGCAAAATGAACCATCTGAACACCACCTGCGCGGGTGGCGGAATGGCAGACGCGCTAGCTTGAGGTGCTAGTCCTCGAAAGGGGGTGGGGGTTCAAGTCCCCCTCCGCGCACCATCGCAAGGCCTGAAATCCACGGATTTCGGGCCTTGTTTTGTTTATCCTGATCTACTTCGGCAAGAACAGCATGCGAGCTTCGTCACAACTGTTTCCTTACTTGTCGTTAACGAAGAAATGGCGGCAGCCACCTGCTGGTGGCCGCCGCCATTTGTTGTTGCGGCACCTTATGCCAAGGCAACAACACTTCCTGCAAAGTGCCGCCTACCGCTGCGTGGATTCCACGCCACGTAGTCCGAGCGTTCCCACGTGCCCGCCTCCGCCTGGACGGTGGTGATGCCCAAGGCAACACGCGCTGGAAGGAACACAGGGGCTTCGAAGGTGACATCCCAAGAGAACGAGTCCGACTTGGCCGCTCCCACGTCCGCCAGCGCCCGGGAGGCCAAGTACATGCCGTGGGCAATGGATCCCCGAAGCCCCAAAGCCTTGGCCGACAGGACGCTCAAATGAATCGGATTGAAATCACCGGAAACCGCTGCGTAGCTTCGGCCGGTGTCCAGATTCAGCTGCCACAGTGCGGTGGGATTGGGTGGGACAAAGTCGTCCGCCCCGGAGGCGCCGTTCGAACTGCCTGGCTTGTCGATACCCGGCAGGAAGACGCCTTTGGCCAGGTAAGTGGACACGCCACGCCACAGCAAGTCACCGCTGGAACCTGAATGGACCTCGGCCACTACATCAAGCTGGGTTCCGGCCCTATGGCCGGCAAGGTTCTCAGCCCAGGAGCGGATGTCCAGTTCTTCGGAGAACTGGATGGGGACCAGCTGTTCGATGCGGTTCTTTAGATGAATCATGCCAAGAAGCGGCAGCGGAAAGTCTTCACGGTTCATGACGCTCATGGATACGGGAAAAGCCAAGGCATGAACATAGCCGGCAGGGAGGGTATCGCTGGCCGTCTCACCCACCAAATGTTGGTAGGCGGTTAGATTTTCGACGTCGGCCCGCGCCCCCCTGACCTCGTGGCTGACCGCAGGCAGCCGCTTTTTCCCGGAGGAAGATCCCAGAACCCGACGGCGGGCTGCTGCCGTTGCGGCGTTGACATATAACTTGGAGAGCGACGGGAGCTCTCCAAGGACAACGGGCTGGGGATGGTTCATGCTCCCACCAGTTGTTGCCCGCACACGCGTAGAACTTCTCCGGAGATTCCACCGGCAGCATCGCTTGAAAGGAAGGCGATGGCTTCTGCTACGTCCTGGGGCTGCCCGCCCTGCTTGAGGGAGTTGAGCCTGCGCGCCGCTTCGCGGATTGCAAAGGGCATCTTGGCCGTCATTTCAGTTTCGATGAAACCGGGAGCTACCGCGTTGATGGTCCCGCCGAAAGGTTCCATCAGCGCCGCCGTGGATCTCACCATACCTATGACGCCACCCTTGGATGCGCCGTAGTTGGTCTGGCCCCTGTTTCCGGCAATGCCACTTGTGGATGCGACTGACACGATGCGCGGCGATTCTTTGAAATGCTCCGAAGCCAGAAGTGCCTCGTTGATTCTCAACTGGGCCGCGATGTTGACGGCGATAACTGATCGCCAGCGGCCCTCATCCATGTTGGCCAGGAGCCGGTCGCGGGTGATCCCGGCATTGTGCACCACGATGTCGAGACGGCCATGGCGTTCCACGGCGTGTTCGATGATGCGGTGGCCGGCGTCATCCCTGCTGATATCAAGCTGCAGGGCCGTCCCGCGTACCTCGTTGGCTACAGCTGCCAAGTGGTCCCCGGCAGCCGGGATGTCCACTGCCACGATCTTGGCCCCGTCGCGGTGCAGGGTCCGGGCGATGGCTGCACCGATCCCCCGCGCTGCACCGGTAACAACTGCTACTTTTCCGGCGAGGGGCTTGTCGGCGTCGTTCGGCAAGCTGCCTGACGTTGAGCGGACGGTCAGGAACTGTCCATCCACATACGCAGAGCGGCCCGAGAGGAAGAACCTCAGGGCTCCCAGTGCCGAAGGGCTGGTGGTCGCGAGCTTGTCATCCAGGAGAACGCCATTGGCCGTCGCTCCCGCGCGTAGTTCCTTGGCAAGAGACCGCAGGAATCCGTCAATGCCCTGCCGTGCGGCAGCAGACGCCGGGGTCCGGGCAGACTGCGAAGTCCGCGACATGGTGATGACACGGCCGTTGGGCGAGAGGTCCCGCAGGGATGCGCCAGCGGTAAGGACTGATTTACCCAGGTCCTCGGGGTGCTGGACTGCATCAAGTACCAGGATGATTGCCCCAAGTTTCTCCTTGGGCAGCGCGTTTCGGCGGACGTCCAAACCCCAACCAAGCAGGGTGGTGGCAATGTCATCTGCCCCTGCACTGTCGCCACTGACCAAGACCGGGCCCGTGATGAGCGGTGCGCCGGGTTGGTGGCGTCGAAGCACCACGGGCTGGGGCAGGCCCAGCTTCTTGGCTACGTCCTTCCCCAGTCCCTGACTTACCAGCTGTGTGTATTTGTCTGTCATCGCACTCCCCCTATGCTGCTTCGAGAATCGCAACAACGCCCTGGCCGCCGGCGGCGCACACGGAAATCAGGCCCCGCACAGGGCGGCCATTAACGGTGCCCTTCTCATGCAGCATCTTCGCAAGTGAAGCTACGATCCTGCCACCCGTGGCCGCAAACGGGTGGCCTGCAGCCAACGACGAGCCATTGACGTTGAGCTTGGCCCGGTCCACCTTTCCCAGCGCGCCGTCAAGTCCCAAGCGTGTCCGGCCGAACTCTTCGTCTTCCCACGCGGCCAAGGTACTGAGAACAGTTCCGGCGAAGGCCTCGTGGATTTCGAAGAAGTCGATGTCCTCGAAAGTGAGTCCGTGCCGAGCCAGCAAGCGGGGAACCGCGAAGACCGGCGCCATGAGGAGGCCGTCCTTGCCGTGAACGAAGTCGACGGCGGCCGCTTCGCCGTCCAGGACTGTGGCGAGTTTGGGCAGGCCGTGGGAGTCTGCCCATTCCTCGGTGGCCAGGAGGACGGTAGTAGCGCCGTCTGTCAGCGGTGTGGAGTTGCCCGCGGTCATGGTTGCCTCGGAGCCGAGGTTCTTGCCGAAGACGGGCTTAAGGGTTGAGAGCTTCTCCAGTGTGGTGTCTGCGCGCAGGTTGGAGTCCCGGGTAAGCCCGCGGTACGGGGTGATCAGGTCATCGAAGAAGCCCCGCTCGTATGCGGCAGCCAGGTTGCGGTGGCTGCTAAAAGCAAGCTCGTCCTGCGCTTCCCGGGAGATTTTCCACTGTGCAGTAGTGAGGGCCTGGTGTTCGCCCATGGACAGCCCCGTGCGGGGCTCCCCGGTGTTGGGAGCATCGGGGGCCAGATCCTTGGGTCGGATCCGGCCGATGATCTTCAGCTTTTGTACGGTGGTCTTTGCCCTGTTCAGGTCAAGCAGTATTTCGCGCAGTCCCTCACTGACGGCGATCGGGGCATCCGATGCCGAGTCCACGCCACCGGCGATTCCTGAATCAATCTGGCCCAACTTGATCTTGTTGGACAACCCAAGAACGGTCTCCAGGCCCGTTGCGCAGGCTTGTTGGAGGTCGTAAGCGGGGGTTTCGGGCGACAAGGCAGAGCCGAGGACAGCTTCCCGGGTGAGGTTGAAGTCCCTTGAGTGCTTAAGCACTGCCCCGGCCGCTACCTCTCCGATGCGTTCGTCCTGGAGTCCGAACCTGGCCACCAGCCCCTCCAAGGCCGCGGTCAGCATGTCCTGGTTGGAGGACTTTACGTAGGCGCCGCCGGTTCGTGCGAACGGGATGCGGTTGCCGCCCACGATGAATGCCGCGCGGGTTGATGGCGGGCCAGAGGTCGGTTCCAAGGGCCCGTCCGTAGTCACGTCTGCTGTAGCCATGCTTGTCTCCTTCGATCAATGCCAGTTACTGATACCCAGCGTACCTGATACGCTGGGTATCGTGAACAGTCGCGATGAAGAATCCGGAAGCGCCGCAGGCTCGGCGGGGGGTGCCGTTGAAGTCCTTGCAGCCACGGAGGCAGAAGCCTTGGTAGATGGACGTGCGACCCGGTGGCAGTCCCACCGTGAGGAGCGCCGGCGCGAACTCATCAAAGCCGCGCGAAAAGCTGTTCATAGGCTCGGAAGCGACGCCTCCATGGAGGACATAGCCGGCTCCGCGGGTACATCCAAGTCGGTCTTCTACCGTTACTTCGGGGACAAGGCAGGTCTTCAGCAAGCAATGGGTGAAGTGGTGCTGGGGCAGATGCAACGCCGCATGCAGGAGGCCGCACAATTGGCGCAGACCCCGCGGGAGGGACTCTTCGCCATGGTTTCCGCCTATCTGCAGATGGCCGAATCCAGCCCCAACGTGTACGCCTTCATCACCCGGCTCACCCCTGGGGAGGCCTCGGCTCAGGACGCTATCGCGGCCTCAGGCGCCCTGGGCAACTTCTTCGAACAAATCACGGACATGATCGCGACTCCCATGCGGGAGCACCTGGGAGAAGAGAAAGAAGCGGTCATCATCTACTGGCCCACGGCCGCTATCGGACTCGTGCGGAACGCCGGAGAAATGTGGCTGGGAAGTCCTGCCGGGAGCACCAAGCCAGATCAGGCAACCATGGCCGCGCAGATTACGGATTGGCTGTGCCTCGGCATCGCCCCGCAGCTCAAAAGCAGCACGTGACACCAGCAATGACTCATCAGTTGTCGGAACCAAAGAAGGAAGCAACATGACTGAAGTAGTGGATCGGGCCTCATCCGCCCAGCAACCCTCCGGCCGCGAAGAAGCCGCCACCGGCGCAGACCCGGTGGTCGACGTCGCTGCCCTCGGCGAGCAGCTCCTTGGAAAATGGGCCCATATCCGCCACGAAGCCCGCAAGGTGGCAGGCAACCCGGCGGTGCAAAAGATCGAAGGCCTGCACCACACCGAACACCGCGCCCGGGTGTTTGAGCAGTTGAAGTTCCTGGTGGATAACAACACAGTCCACCGCGCCTTCCCCACCCGGCTGGGCGGCTCTGACGATCACGGCGGCAACATCGCCGGCTTCGAAGAGATCGTCACGGCTGACCCCTCCCTTCAGATCAAGGCCGGCGTCCAGTGGGGCCTCTTCGGCTCTGCAGTCATGCACCTCGGCACGGTGGAACACCAGGACAAGTGGCTCCCCGGCATCATGAGCCTCGAGATTCCCGGCTGCTTTGCCATGACCGAGACGGGCCATGGCTCGGACGTTGCCAGCATTGCAACCACGGCGACCTACGACGAAGGCAGCCAGGAATTCGTCATCAATACCCCCTTCCGGGCGGCGTGGAAGGACTACATCGGCAATGCAGCCAACGACGGCCTCGCCGCGGTGGTGTTTGCCCAGCTGATCACCAAGAATGTGAATCATGGTGTCCACGCTTTCTATGTAGAACTCCGCGATCCCGCCACCAAGGAGTTCCTTCCGGGAATCGGCGGCGAAGACGACGGGATCAAGGGCGGCCTGAACGGCATTGACAACGGCCGATTGCACTTCTCGAATGTACGCATCCCCCGGACCAACCTCCTGAACCGCTATGGCGACGTCGCTGAGGACGGCACGTACTCCTCCACCATTGAGAGCCCGGGACGCCGTTTCTTCACCATGCTGGGCACTCTGGTCCAGGGACGTGTTTCCCTCGATGGAGCCGCTGTGGCTGCCAGCAAGGTGGCTCTCAAGACAGCTATTCAGTACGCTACCGAGCGCCGTCAGTTCAATGCCTCGTCCAGCACGGATGAAGAGGTCTTGTTGGACTACCAGCGGCACCAGCGCCGCTTGTTCACCCGGTTGGCCACCACCTACGCTGCGAGCTTCGCCCACGAACAACTCCTGCAAAAGTTCGACGACGTCTTCTCCGGCGCACACGATACAGATGCCGACCGCCAGGACCTGGAAACGCTGGCGGCCGCGCTCAAGCCCCTTAGCACCTGGCATGCCTTGGACACTTTGCAGGAGTGCCGGGAGGCGTGCGGCGGGGCCGGCTTCCTGATCGAGAACCGCTTTGCCTCATTGCGTGCGGACCTCGACGTGTACGTCACGTTTGAAGGTGATAACACCGTGCTGCTGCAACTGGTAGCCAAGCGGCTCCTGGCTGACTACGCCAAGGAATTCCGCAGCGCCGACTTCGGCGTCCTTGCACGTTATGTAGTTGATCAGGCTGCCGGCGTGGCTCTGCACCGGACGGGCCTCCGGCAGGTTGCCCAGTTCGTGGCTGATACCGGCTCAGTCCAGAAGGCGGCTTTGGCGTTGCGGGACGAGGAAGGCCAGCGTACCCTCCTGGCTGACCGCGTTCAGTCGATGGTTGCCGAGGTCGGTGCTGCACTGAAGGGAGCCAACAAACTTCCACAGCACCAGGCCGCGGCCCTGTTCAACCAGCACCAACACGAACTCATCGAAGCGGCCCAGGCCCATGCGGAACTTCTTCAGTGGGAAGCCTTCACTGAGGCCCTCACGCATGTATCGGATGAGGGAACCAAGCGCGTCTTGACGTGGCTGCGCGACCTGTTCGGCTTGTCCTTGATCGAGAAGCACCTCTCCTGGTACCTGATGAATGGAAGGCTCTCGATGCAGCGTGGCCGGACCGTTGGCACCTACATCAACCGACTCCTGGTCAAGATCCGTCCCCACGCCGTAGACCTCGTCGACGCCTTCGGCTACGGCCCGGAGCACCTTCGCGCCTCCATCGCAACCGGCGCAGAAGCTACCCGTCAGGATGCTGCCCGCAAACACTTCCGCGAGCAGCGGGCCAGCGGCAAGGCGCCGGCGGATGAGAAAACGCTCCTGGCGCTGAAGGCACCCAAAGCCCGCTAGCAGGAGTTCGCTGCCACGCGGTGAACAATTGCAGAACTCTTGAAAACCACGACGGCGCCGTCCCCACCAAAGGGGACGGCGCCGTCGTGGTTTGTTCTCCTCTTGGGACGCCAGGGATTTAGCGCAGGACCGACCGGTAGACCTCAAGCGTTGTCTCAGTGATGGACTCCCAGGAGAAGTGCTCCTCCGCACGGCGTCGTCCAGCAATTCCCATCTCACGGGCCCGCGCAGGATCCGCCACTACCTCATTCAGGGCCGCAGCGAAGTCGCTGACGAACTTCTCGGGATCCAATGGTGTCCCGGTCCCGTCGGTGACCTGCTCCAGTTGGACGAGGAGCCCGGTTTCGCCATGCTGGACCACTTCCGGAATGCCGCCTGTGGCACTTGCCACCACTGCTGCGCCGCATGCCATGGCTTCGAGGTTCACGATGCCCAGGGGCTCGTAAATCGAGGGGCACGCGAACGCAGTGGCATGGCTGAGGACCTGGATGAGCTCTTTCCTGGGCAGCATCTGCTCGATGAGGATGACGCCCTCCCGCTTGGCCTGCAGTTCTTCAATAAGGCGTGCAGTTTCAGCGGCAAGTTCGGGAGTGTCCGCAGCCCCGAGGCACAGCACCAACTGGACATCCTCCGCCAGGCGTGACGCAGCACGGAGCAGGTACGGCACACCCTTCTGGCGGGTGTTGCGGCCTACGAAGACCACGCTGGGCTTGGCGGGATCGATACCAAGCGCACGGATCGCGTCATCCTCTTCATCACGCTCCCACAGGGAGACATCGATGCCGTTATGGACCACGCGAACCTTGTCGGGATCCACGTTGGGGTAACTGCGGAGGATGTCCTGACGCATGCCATCGGAAACGGCGATGATTGCGGCGGCTGCCTCATACGCTGTCCTCTCCACCCAGGAGGACAACGCATAGCCGCCGCCAAGCTGCTCAGCCTTCCATGGGCGCAGGGGCTCCAGGCTGTGAGCGCTGAGCACGTGCGGAATGCCGTGCAGCAGCGACGCGAGATGGCCGGCCATGTTGGCGTACCAGGTGTGCGAGTGGACGAGGTCCGCTCCCGCAATGTCCGGAACTATCCTCAGGTCCACGCCGAGGGTCTGGATGGCAGCGTTGGCATCGCCGAGGTCTTCGGGCGTGGCGTAGGACGCCACGGAAGCCCCATGATAGCCGGCATCACGGGGCGCGCCGAACGCCCTGACATGAAGGTCGACGTGCTTTGCCAGCACCCGGCTGAGCTCGGCAACGTGGACACCGGCACCGCCATAAATTTCCGGAGGGAATTCTTTAGTCACAATGTCTATTCGCACGCTAACCAACGTAGTCGTTCCGGCGTATGTGTTCTAGTGTGAAAGAGTCCGGAAAATCGGACTTTTGGGGGATACGAAGACGTACGGGGAGCTGTGACCATGGCGTTGAAGAAAGTTCTGGCAATCGTATTGGCAGGCGGAGAAGGCAACCGACTCATGCCGCTGACGGCGGATCGGGCCAAGCCCGCGGTTCCGTTCGCAGGCGGCTACAGGCTAATTGACTTTGCACTATCCAATCTCGTTAATTCGGGATATTTGAAGATCGTCGTGCTGACGCAGTATAAATCGCACAGCCTTGACCGGCATATCTCTGAAACCTGGCGTATGTCCACCCAACTGGGCCGCTATGTGGCTTCTGTTCCGGCGCAGCAGCGTGTGGGCAAGAGCTGGTTCCTTGGCAGTGCCAACGCAATTTACCAATCGCTGAACCTCATCCATGACGACGCCCCGGACATCGTGGTAGTGGTCGGCGCTGATCACGTGTACCGCATGGACTTCTCCCAAATGGTGGAGCAGCACATTGCCAGCGGGGCCAAAGCGACAGTTGCTGCAGTGCGGCAGCCACTGAACATGGCAAACCAGTTCGGTGTCATCGAGGTAGACCAGAACGATCCCCAGAAGATTGCGGCCTTCGTGGAAAAGCCGGCCAGCACCCCCGGACTGGCAGCCGACCCCACGCAGTTCCTCGCCTCCATGGGCAACTATGTCTTCAATGCAGACGCCCTCGTTGAAGCCTTGCACGTGGACGCGGAAAGACTCGATACCAAGCACGATATGGGTGGGGACATCATTCCCTACTTCGTGGACCAAGGCGAAGCCGGCGTGTACGACTTCACGCTCAACGACATCCCCGGTGCCACCGAACGCGACCGGACCTACTGGCGTGACGTCGGTACCATCGACTCGTTCTACGACGCACATATGGACCTCATCTCCCCCGTGCCGATCTTCAACCTGTACAACTCCGAGTGGCCGATCTACACCCGCCAGAGCATCTCGCCCCCGGCAAAGTTTGTCCGTGGCGAGAACAACACGGTGGGAACGGCCCTCGATTCCATTGTTGCCAGCGGCGTGGTGGTTTCCGGTGGCATCGTTGAAGGTTCCGTGCTCTCCAACGACGCCTATGTGGCGGCAGGCAGCCGTGTCCAGGACTCTGTGTTGATGGATAAGGTCCGTGTCGGCGAAGGTGCCGTGATCAAGCGCGCAATCCTGGACAAGAACGTCAAGGTCCCCGCTGGCGCGGCCATCGGTTTGGACCCTGCCTTGGATAAGGCACGGGGCTACAAGGTCACTGAGTCGGGCATTACCGTGCTTGCGAAGGGCCAGGTTGTTCCGGAACCCGGTGAGGCAGAGCTCGCGCTGTCGGCGCAACATCGGCGTGGACTGCCGGAAGCTGTCAAGGCGGCCACCCATGACGATCCCGACATCCGCGACTCCGCCGAAAAGGTAGCGGCGGGCATCCAATCACGCGTGGCAGACGCCGCAGCCCAGAGTGCCTCGCATTAACCCGAACATCCGCGGCTGACGTTGACAGAACCCGAGGCAGGCCTCAGGCTCCCAAGGCTGTAAAATCAGGTCAATGAGCTCCACCGATCTGACGCCTGAAGAGATCCAGGCCTGCCTCAAGGTTCTGACCACGATCCACGTCTACGACGAAGAGCACCCGGACTACGTTGCAGTCCGTCGTGCCACCGGCAAGATGTTCAAAGCCGTCAAACGGCACCGCCGTGTCACCAAACGGGACTCGATTGCCGAAGCTGACCGCGCCGTCATCGCCCTGACAGCTACCGCCGCGCGGGATCGCATTGACGACGAAACCCGCGGCAACAAGCTGGCGCCTTCAGCCACCGGCGAGATCGCCGGGCACCTCATCCGCTCGCGTCCCTGCTACATCTGCAAGAAGCACTACACGCAGGTTGACGCCTTTTACCACCAGCTTTGCCCCGAATGCGCGGCCTTCAGCCACAGCAAGCGCGATGCCCGCACGGATCTCACGGGACGCAGGGCCTTATTGACCGGCGGACGCGCCAAGATCGGCATGTACATCGCGTTGCGCCTGCTCCGCGATGGCGCCCACACCACCATCACTACCCGTTTCCCCAAGGATGCCGCGCGACGCTTTGCTGCCATGGAAGACAGCGGAGAGTGGCTCCACCGGCTCAGAATCGTTGGCATAGACCTCCGTGACCCGGCACAAGTCATGGCGTTGACCGACTCGCTCAACGAGGCCGGACCGCTGGACATCATTATTAACAATGCAGCCCAGACCGTGCGACGCTCCGGCAACGCTTACAAGCCCTTGGTCGACGCAGAGGACGAGCCGCTGCCTGCGGCCCTTGAAGCTGCCAACGGTGGCCCCGAGCTGGTGACCTTCGGTCATGCGCATGACAAGCACCCGCTCGCCTTGGCCAGCAGCGTCACCGAACACCCGGTTCTGGCAGGTGACGCGATCACCTCGCTGGCGCTCTCCACCGGATCGGCATCATTGGAGCGAATTGAATCAGGAACGGCAATCGATGCCGGTGGCTTGGTTCCGGACCTCGCGTCCATCAACAGCTGGACCCAGGTGGTGGACGAGGTGGATCCCTTGGAGATGCTCGAAGTCCAGCTCTGCAACGTCACGGCACCCTTCCTGCTGGTAAGCCGTCTTCGCGATGCCATGAAACGGTCCACGGCCCACAGGAAGTACATCGTCAACGTCTCAGCCATGGAAGGGCAGTTTTCCCGTGCCTACAAGGGCCCGGGACACCCCCACACCAACATGGCCAAGGCTGCGCTGAACATGATGACCCGGACCAGCGCCCAGGAAATGCTGGATTCCGATGGCATTCTCATGACCGCAGTGGACACCGGATGGATCACTGACGAACGGCCGCACTACACCAAAGTCCGACTCATGGAGGAAGGATTCCACGCTCCGTTGGACTTGGTGGACGGCGCCGCACGTGTCTACGACCCCATCGTGATGGGCGAAAAGGGCGAAGACCAGTATGGTGTCTTCCTCAAGGACTACAGGCCCTCCCCCTGGTAGAAGATTGTGAGTGTAGTAAGGGCCCTTAAGATCGACTCTTAAGGGCCCTTTTCTGTATAAAAACACTTATGCCAGGCGGGTGATCTCCACCGAAACGGAGAGCCCCGAACCGCCTCCACCGGACAGGATGCCCTTCAGCGGGGGAACATCGCGATAGTCGCGGCCTCGAGCCACGGTGACATGGTAGTCACCTGCCGGCTTGTGGTTGGTGGGGTCCCAGCTTCGCCATTCGCCGTCCCACCATTCCAGCCAGGCGTGGGATTGTCCGGCAACAGTTTCGCCGATGTCCGCCGAGGAGCGGGGGTGGATGTATCCCGAAACGTAACGGGCAGGAATGCCACTGCAGCGCAAGGCGCCGATGGCCAGGTGGGCCAGGTCTTGGCATACTCCCTGACGCTGGGACCACGCCTGTTCGGCATTCGTGGTGACCCCCGTAGTGCCCTTCATGTAGGTCATCTCGCCGGCCATCCACGCGAAGACTGCCAGTGCGGCCTCGTGGGGGTTCTTTCCCTTGACGATATCCGGGATGATCTCCAGGACTTCCTCACCAGGCCCGCTGAGCCGGGATTGGGGCAACCAGTCGCTGAATTCGTCCTGGACCTTCTCCGAGGCTATGACGTCCCATCCCACAATGTCGTCCTCGGTTGCCACCCGTTCCGTGCGGTGCACTTCAACGGTGGCCGTCGCGAGGACCTCAAGACTCTCATGCGGCATTTGCATATCGAAGGCCGTGACCCGCGTTCCCCAGTAGTCACGGTAGTTGCTGACGGAGGCCTGGTTGGGTGAGACCTTCAGCGAGGCCTCCAAGACAACCTGCTGGCCATCTGTCAGAGGGGTCATCCGTGCCTCGTTGTAGGACAAGGTCACGCGGCGGTTGTACTTATAGGCAGTCTTGTGAACAATGCTCAGCCGGGTCATGAAACTTCTCCCACCCAGGCGTGCTCATCAGCCTGATTGAAGTACTTACGGGAAATTGCGTCCGAGGCCTGCGTGACGGCCTTCTGAACACGCTCCATGTGTTCAGGCAGCTCAGACATGAGATCGTCTGTACGGTGGAATTCAAGGAATGTCCGGGCCTGGCCCACAATTCGCCGGGCGTCGTTGATGAACCCCACGCGCTGCGCTGACGGATCCAACTTGGCGAGGCATTCGTCGGCATCGCGCAGCGCATAGACAATCGAACGCGGGAACAAGCGGTCCAGGAGCAGGAATTCCGCCGCGTGCTGGTCTCCGAACGCTGCCCTACGGGTCCGGATGAAGGACTCATAAGCTCCCGCACATCGCAGCATGTTGACCCATGACATTCCAGCGGACTGAACATCGCGGGTGGACAACATACGGGCTGTCATATCGGCCCGTTCCAGGGATCGGCCGAGCACCATGAACAACCAGCTCTCGTCATGGCTGACGGTAGTGTCCGCCAGACCCCGGACCATGGCGGTCCGCTCCAAAACCCAGTTGCAGAAACGGTACGTCCCCACAACGTCCTTGCGGTGTTGGTTGAGGCCATAGTAAGTGGTGTTGAGGCTTTCCCAGAGGGACTGGGAGACAGTCTCGCGGGCGCGCCGCGCATTCTCGCGGGCTGCACCCAGGGACCCGGCAATGGAGGACGCGCTGTGCTTGTCATAGGCCAAGGCATGAAGGAGTTCGGGAAGGCCGAATTCTTCGCTTTGCGGCTTAGCGCCCATCACGGCAAGGAGCTCCCGGGCGACGCTTCGCTGTTCCTCAAGGGGCAGGTGGTTCAGGCGCTCAAGGTGCACATCCAAAATCCTGGAAGTACCGTCGGCGCGCTCTACGTAGCGTCCGATCCAGAAGAGTGACTCAGCAATGCGGCTCAGCATGGAACTGCCTCCTTCGCGTGGTGCATGTCGAAGTTCAAGTGTTGGTGGTGCGCGTTCACTGTTGCTGCTCCGTTTGGCGATCCCGCCAGTTGCTTTCCACCGGCCACACGGATACCTGCTCGCGGACCGTGACGGATTGGCGGGGAATCACCTCGGCCGGCAGTTGGGGAGAATCGGCCAATACCCACGTGTCTTTGGAACCGCCGCCTTGGCTGGAGTTCACTATCAAGGACCCTTCCTTGAGCGCCACCCGGGTGAGGCCTCCGGGCAGGACCCAGACGTCGTCGCCGTCGTTTACTGCAAAGGGGCGCAGGTCCACGTGGCGGGGGCCAAACTTATCTCCGGAGAGCGTCGGCACCGTGGAGAGCTGCAGGACAGGCTGTGCGATCCATCCGCGGGGATCGGCTATGACGCGCTTGCGCAGGGCATCGAGTTCGTCCTTTGTGGCGTCCGGCCCGATGACCAATCCCTTACCACCTGAACCGTCCACGGGCTTGACCACCAGCTCGTCGAGGCGGTCCAGGACGTGCTCCCTGGCTTCCTTTTCCTCAAGCCGGAAAGTGTCGACATTGGCGATGATTGGCTCTTCGTGGAGGTAGTACCGGATGAGGTCAGGCACGTAACTGTACACGAGCTTGTCGTCGGCTACGCCGTTACCCACAGCGTTGGCGATGGTCACGCCTCCGGCGCGGGCGGCGTTAACCAATCCGGGGCAGCCGAGCATGGAATCCGAGCGGAACTGCAGTGGATCCAGGAAGTCGTCATCGATGCGTTTGTAGATGACATCCACGCGCTGCTCACCGGCAGTGGTCCGCATGTACACGCGGTTGCCACGGCAGATGAGGTCCCGGCCTTCCACCAACTCCACGCCCATGAGCCCGGCAAGCAGGGTGTGCTCAAAGTAGGCGCTGTTGAAGACGCCCGGTGTCAAGACCACCACGGTGGGATCATCCACGCCTGCTGGAGCGGTTTTACGGAGGGCAGAGAGGAGCCGCCTAGGGTACTCCTCCACAGGCCGGATGTGCTGCTGGCCGAAGGCCTCGGGCAAACCTTTGGCCATGGCCCGGCGGTTCTCCAAAACGTAGCTGACGCCCGAAGGTACGCGAACGTTGTCCTCCAGCACGCGGAAGGTGCCGGCTGCGTCCCGGACGACGTCGATGCCCGACACATGGACACGCACACCACCTGAGGGTTCGAAACCGTGGACCGCGCGGTGGAAATGTGCGCTGGTGGTCACAAGCTGTCGTGGAATCACGCCATCAGTGACAACTGCCATCCGCCCGTAGACATCGTTCAGGAATGCTTCAAGGGCTTTGACGCGCTGAGCAACGCCACGCTCCAGTACATCCCACTCATCGGCGGGAATGACGCGTGGGACAATATCCAGGGGAAACGGCCGCTCCTCCCCCGCGTAGTCGAACGTCACGCCACGGTCCAGGAAGGTTCGGGCCATGGAATCGGCCCGGGCGGTGACATCCGCCAAGGAAAGCTCGCGGAGAGCCCCGGAAACCTGACCATAGGATCTTCTGGCAACGTGGCCCTGGGCAAACATCTCGTCATAGGCACCGCTGCGCGCGGCGGCCTCGGAGTAATCCTGGAATAGGTCAGACATGGGATTCAGGTAATCACCTTTTTGAGTCGAGCGCATTTCGCGCTGGTTGTGTGGCCGTTTCCGGGTACTCCCGGTTCGCCTTCCGTGCCCCCATCCGGCAGGGTTGAGGCATGCCCTTCAACAGTCTTGCGCCCCAGCTGTCCCGGCTGGGGCCCGGGTTGGTCCTGAGCATCGCCGCAACGGGCCTTGCTTTCGCCATCCACAGTGTCTTTCCGGCAGTTCCGGCCATGACACTTGCTGTTGCCTTGGGCCTGCTTTCAGCAAATATACCGGGCACGGCCGTGTTGACCGCGGGGCGCGCCCGACCAGGTTTGGACTTCGCTGGAAAGCATCTCATGCGTGCCGGGATCGTGCTTTTGGGCCTCAAAGTGAGCATCGGCGACGTCCTTGGCCTGGGTTGGCTATCCTTGCTCCTGATCGCCGGTGTTGTCCTGGTGAGCTTCGCGGGAACCTATGGGCTGGCGCGTCTGCTGCGCCTCCCCGGAGAAGCTGCCCTTCTTATCGCCACAGGTTTCTCCATCTGCGGAGCTTCTGCGATTGGTGCAATGGCGGCTGTGCGCCGTATCAAGCATCAAGACACCGTGCTCCCTGTGGCGCTTGTGACACTGTGCGGCACCCTTGCCATCGGCGTCCTCCCACTTCTCATGCACCCGTTGAACCTCAATCCTGAGCAGTTCGGGGCATGGACCGGCGCCTCAGTGCATGATGTCGGCCAGGTGGTGGCCACTGCGCAAACCGCGGGTACCTCGGCGCTGGCGATCGCCGTCGTCGTGAAATTGACCCGCGTGGTCCTGCTGGCGCCTGTTGCAGCCGCAGCGGGGGTGCACCAGCGGATTCTCCATGTGAGGGAACGCAGCAACGGGACGGGCGGCGCAGTTCATGGCGTTGACGGGCGGTTCCCACCGATTGTCCCGCTGTTCGTGATCGGTTTCCTGACCATGGTGGCAGTCCGCTCCCTGGGTTGGGCGCCGGCGGCGGGACTGGAGATCGCGGCGGCTCTCCAAGACATCCTCTTGGCTACAGCATTGTTCGGGCTTGGTTCGGCGGTGCGGGTGCGCACCCTGATTCGCACAGGAGGGCGAGCAATTCTGGTGGCGTTGGGGTCCTGGCTGCTGATCGCATCGTTGGGCCTGGGGGCCGCGTGGATCATGATTAGATAGCTGTGTGTCGAATCACAATTTGTCGCGCGATGAAGCCGCCACCCGTTCAGCCCTGATCACCACCCATAGCTACGACGTCACGCTTGATGTCCGCGACGCGGCAGATCCCGCCGTCGCCGGATACCCGAGCACCAGTACCATCACCTTCTCAGCCGACCCCGGCTCTTCCACCTTCCTGGATTTCATCAGCGGCGGTGTCGAGTCTGTGCTGCTGAACGCCCGATCTCTTGACGTTGGATTAGTGGTGGACCGGGACAGGATCATCCTGGAAGGCCTCGAGGCCGAAAACACCGTGACTGTGACCGGGACGGCGCTCTACAGCCGCTCCGGCGAGGGCATGCACCGCTTTGTGGATCCCGCCGACGGCGAATGCTACCTCTACACGCAATATGAACCGGCTGACAGCCGCAGGGTCTTCGCCAATTTCGAACAACCCGACCTCAAAGCTGAATTTACCTTCCACGTCATCGCTACCGCTGCTTGGGAAGTTGCGTCCAACAGCATTGAAGTGGCATGCACGCCTGTGCCGGGCGATCCCCGTGCCGCGCGATGGGATTTCGCGGCCACCAAGCGAATGTCGACTTACATCACCACTGTGCTTGCGGGCCCTTACTTCAAAGCCGAAGATCACTGGGCAACAACGCTCGACGACGGCACCCGCCTTGACGTCCCGCTGGCACTTTTCTGCCGCGCCTCCTTAGCGGAATCATTCGATACCGAACAACTTTTCCGGTTGACCAAGAGCGGACTGGCATTTTTTAACGAACTCTTCGCCTACCCCTACCCATGGGGCAAGTATGATCAAGCGTTCGTGCCCGAGTACAACCTCGGAGCGATGGAGAATCCCGGGCTGGTGACGTTCACTGAAAAGTATGTCTATGCTTCCCGCGCCACAGATGCCCAGTACCAAGCCCGAGCCAATACGCTGATGCACGAGATGGCCCACATGTGGTTCGGCGACCTCGTGACCATGAATTGGTGGGATGACCTTTGGCTCAAGGAGTCGTTCGCCGACTACATGGGCACCCTTGGTGTGGACCGCGCGACGGACTGGGACACGGCATGGGTGAATTTCGCCAGCAAACGCAAAGCCTGGGCCTATGTACAGGACCAACTGCCCACCACGCATCCTATTGTGGCGGACATCCCGGACCTTGAAGCCGCCAAGCAGAACTTTGACGGCATAACGTATGCCAAGGGTGCTTCGGTACTGAAGCAGTTGGTGGCCTATGTCGGTTTTGATGCTTTCATCAAGGGGTCCCGCCAGTATTTTCGGGATCATGAATTTGGTAATACGTCCCTCCAGGACCTCCTCCAAGCACTTAGCGTTGCCTCGGGCAGGGACTTGGCTGACTGGGCACGCCAGTGGCTGCAGACATCCGGTATCTCCACCGTTGCCGCTGAGATCGTGGAAGACGGCGGGGTCTTCGGAGCCGTGACCCTCCAGCAAGAGGCCATTGATCCCTTGACTGGCCACCAGGAACTCCGCCCACACCGTATGCGGCTGGGCTTGTATGACGCCGACTCAGCCGGTGCCTTGGTGAGGACTGAAAGCATCGAGGTGGACGTTGCCGGCCCAAGTACGCTGGTAACTGCATTGAATGGAAAGCGCCGCCCGGCGCTGCTCCTGGTCAATGACGACGACCTAAGCTACGTCAAAGTGCGGCTGGACCCCGAGTCCGAACACACTGTGCGGACATCCCTGGACAAAATTTCGGATCCCATGGCGCGCGCCCTCTGCTGGACCGCGCTCTGGGATTCGGCCCGGGACGGAGTTACCCCAGCGGCCCGCTACGTGTCCGCCGTCGAGCAATTCGCGCCTTCGGAAACGGGCATAGGTGTCCTGCTGAACGTGTTGGGCAATGCTGCCAGCGCCATCGAGCGTTATGTACCCTCGGCAACACGCGAAGGCGTTCGAAAAGATTTCCTGGCGGTGGCCGCTGAGCAGCTGATGTCTGCTGATCCCGGTTCAGACCCGCAACTCGCGTGGGCTAGAACCGTGGCCGACGTATCCAGACATGGTGACAGCCAGCTAACCCTTGTGCGGGGAATCCTTGACGGCAGCACCGTGGTGGAGGGCCTGGCCGTGGACGCCGAACTACGTTGGAGCCTCTGGCAGGCGCTGGCGGCCCACGGGCAAGCGACCCTGGCCGAACTGGACCGGGAGCTCGGGGCTGATACGACAGCATCGGGCAGGGAGGGGCATGCCCTGGCCTCAGCTGCCCGACCGGACGCATCAGTCAAGGCAGCTGCCTGGGATTCCGCGGTCAACAGCACGGGCCTTTCCAACGAGATCCTCAGCGCCACTATAGCCGGTTTCGTTACTGCTCCCGGAGATCTTCTGGAACGCTACGTTAAGCCCTACTTTGAGTGCCTTGAGCGTGTATGGTCCGAACGCAGCATTGAAATCGCGGGCCGGATTGTCCGTGGCCTCTTCCCCGGAGCCCAGGACCTGCCGGAAGGCGTGCGGCCAGCTGATCACCCGGTACTGGTACGTGCCGACCATTGGCTTCGTGACCACCAGGATGCTCCCCGTGCCTTGCGCCGCATCGTCATTGAGCAACGGAGTCACCTGCTGCGGGCTTTGACGGCGCAAGCCGCCGGCTGACCGCAAGGGCAACCGGCCGGAAAGAACCTAGGGCACCCGGTTCAGCCATTCCTCAGTGCCGAACTTCGTGTCCACGCGCCGCCTTGCTTCGTCGAGCTCGTTGTCGGTGAGCAGGGTTTCCACAGCACCGTAACGTTCAGTGAAGACATCCTGCATGGCCTGAAGGATTGCCGAGCGTGGAAGACCTGTCTGGCGCCGCAACGGGTCCACCCGCTTCTTGGCACTCCGGGTTCCCTTGTCTGAGAGTTTCTCCTTGCCGATGCGCAGGACGTCCACCATCTTGTCTGCGTCAATGTCGTAGCTCATGGTGACGTGGTGGAGCATGCCGCCGTTGGCGAGGCGCTTTTGCGCTGCACCTCCGATCTTGCCCTGTTCGGTGGCAATGTCATTCAAGGGCACGTAGAAGGCGGTAATGCCCAGCTTCTCCAGTGCGGCCATAACCCAGGCATCCAGGAAGGCGTAGGAGTCAGCGAAGCTGATTCCATCCACCAGCGTCTGCGGTAGGTAGAGCGAATAGGTGATGCAGTTGCCGGCTTCCATGAACATGGCGCCACCACCACTGATGCGGCGTACCACTGTGATGCCGTGCCTGTTGACGCCGTCCGGATCCACCTCGTTCCGTACCGACTGGAAACTGCCGATGACAACGGACGGCTCTTCCCAGTCCCAGAACCGCAAGGTGGGATTACGCCGCCCTGCCCCCACTTCCTCGGTAAGGACCTCGTCCAATGCCACGTTCACCTGCGTGGGCAGTACCGAAGGTGGAATGACTTCCCATTGGTGGTCCGCCCAGCCGGTCGCTTTGGAGAGCGCACGGCGGACCGTTACGGCCACCGCCTCGGCGGAGAACCCGAACAGTACGGCGTCCTCGGGCAATCCGGCATTGACGGCTGCGGCGATGTCTGAGGCTGTTGAGTTCTCCTGGAGGCCGGTCAGCGCTCGGTTGATGTCCTCGAGGGCTTCATCGGGCTCCAGGAAAAAGTCGCCGCTCAGCGATACCTTTGAAAATCGGCCATTCGAGACTTCCAGGTCCACCACCACAAGTTTGCCGCCGGGGACTTTATATTCGCCGTGAAGGCGGGCGTCGTCGTCGTGGGTGTGCGGTTCCTGAGCCGGGTGGGAAGTCATGGTCTCCATCTTGCCGGAAAACGCAAAGGCCCGCATCGCCGGAAAACCAGCGATACGGGCCTTTTAAAAGCCTTAGGGTGAAGTAGGTTACTTCTTGCCGCCGAAGCCCTTGAAGCGAGCGTTGAAGCGCTCGACGCGGCCAGCGGAGTCCATGATGCGCTGCTTGCCCGTGTAGAACGGGTGGGACTCCGAAGAGATTTCGACGTCGATAACCGGGTAGGTGTTTCCGTCTTCCCACTCGATGGTCTTCGAGGAAGACACGGTGGACTTGGTCAGGAACTGCGTACCGGAAGCCAGGTCGTTGAAAACAACAGCTTCGTACTTCGGGTGGATATCAGACTTCATAATGGGACCTTTTGTTCGCGCAACTGGATTTTGCCAGCTGCCAGGTATGAATGGAGGTGGACCTTTGCTGCAATGCGAACATTCCAGCGGCCGGGCCAACAACCAATCATAGCCGAAACGGCCATCCCGTACGAACTCCGCTCAATCACGTGGGCGGAGTTCCCAAAACGCCACTGCCGAGGCCGCTGCGACGTTGAGCGAATCGACTCCTGCACGCATGGGAATCTTGACGGCGAGATCGACGGCGGTCAACGTCTCCTCGCTCATGCCTGCCCCTTCGGTTCCAAGCACCAGGGCCAGTTTGGGGATGTTCCTCGCCGCCAGATCATCCAAGTCCAAGGCATCATCGGTCAGCTCCATGGCCGCCACTGTGAAGCCCTGTTCCTTCAGTTGGGACAGGTCGCCCGGCCAGCTCTCCAGGCGCGCCCACGGAACTTGGAACACCGTGCCCATGCTGACGCGAACACTGCGCCTGTACAGGGGGTCCCCGCACCGTGGCGACACGAGGACCCCGTCCACTCCGAGTGCAGCGGCGGAGCGGAAGATGGCACCCACGTTGGTGTGGTCCACAATGTCCTCCAAGACGGCGATCCGCTGCGCGTTGGCTAAGAGGTCCGACAATGGGACAGGAGCCGGCCGTTGCATTGCAGCCATGGCTCCGCGGTGCAGGTGGAACCCGGTGATTTCCTCCAGCAACGAGGCATTGCCAATAAAGACCGGAACATCAGGATGAGCCCGGAAGACGTCGTCGAGGTCCTCCAGCCATTTCTCAGCCAGAAAAAAGGAACGTGGCTGGTGGCCTGCAGCCAGCGCCCTACGGAGGACCTTGGAGGATTCGGCGATGTACATGCCCTCCTGGGGCTCGCGCAGCTTCCTCAGGTGTACATCGGTGAGCGTGGTGTAGTCCGTCACGCGGGGATCGTTGGCGGACTCAAGATAATGGAATGTCACCGGGTGATTATTTCAGCAGGTTGGCGACCATGAAGCCCAAGGCCACCATGCCGAGGGTGAAAATCACTGCCCGGAGGACCTTGGGAGACAGCTTTCGGCCTACCTTGGAACCGACGAGTCCGCCAATGGTGGAGCTGACTGCGATGAGTAGGACAACCAGCCAGTTGATGCGGTCGAAGGCGAAGATCAGGTAAGAGATTGCCGCCACCATGTTGACGCCCAGTACCAGGATGTTCTTCATGGCATTGGCATTTTGCATGGTTCCGGTGAGGAATACCCCGAGGATGCCCACCAGAAGAATTCCCTGCGCAGCTACGAAGTAGCCGCCATACACACCGGCCAAGTACACAAGTACCACCAGCAGGAATCCGTGGCTGCGGTCCCGGATGGCGTGTTCCGGATTCTCTTCCCTGCTGCGGACCCATGCCTGCAGTTTGGGCTGGAACAGCACCATGAGGAGGGCAAGGACCAGAAGGACGGGGGCTACGTAGTGGAAGACCTTCTCCGGCAGGTGCAGCAGCAGCCATGCGCCGGTGATACCACCCAGCAAGGAGGCCGGCAGGAGTTTCATCAGCTGCCTGCCACGGCCTGCCAGTTCGCGTCGGTAGCCCCAGGCTCCCGCTGCCGTGCCGGCCACGAGTCCCATCGCGTTGCTCATGGAAGCGACCACCGGAGTGACACCAAGGGCTATGAGCACGGGGAAGGTTACCAGGGTGCCGGAACCGACTACCGCGTTGATGGTGCCGGCCCACAGGCCCGCGAAAAAGACCAGGATGCTGCTAAGGATCTCCATTGTTGACTACGCGACCCGTCTAGCGGCGGGCCGTGGCCGTGTAGCGGCCGGCGTTTTCCGAAACGTCCAGCGCCAGGCCGAAGGTTTTACTGAGGTGTTCGTCCGTAAGGACTTCCTTGATGGGACCAGCAGCCACCACTCCGCCTTCGCGGAGCAGCATGGCGTGCGTGAATCCAGGCGGTACTTCCTCAAGGTGATGCGTGACAAGGACCATCGCCGGAGCGGCTTCGTCGCTGGCGAGCTCACCGAGCTTGTGGACCAGTTCTTCACGCCCGCCGAGGTCAAGGCCTGCGGCAGGCTCGTCCAGCAGCAGCAATTCAGGATCGGTCATCAGCGCACGGGCAATCTGGACGCGCTTGCGCTCCCCCTCGGACAGGGTGGCAAAGGTGCGGTTCAATAACGGACCCATCCCCCAGTCGTTGAGCAAGCCGAAGGCGCGGCGTTCGTCGTCGCGTTCGTATCCCTCACGCCAACGACCAGTGACGCCATAGGCTGCCGTGACCACAACGTTCAGGACGTTCTCGTGTTCGGGAATCTGGGTAGCAAGTGCTGCTGAAGAGAGGCCGATGCGGGGGCGGAGTTCAAAGACATCAACGCGCCCCAAAGTTTCGTCGAGGATCCCGGCCCTGCCGCTGCTTGGGTGCATGCGGGCGGCAGCTATCTGGAGCAGGGTGGTCTTGCCGGCGCCGTTCGGTCCCAGGATGACCCAGCGTTCGCCTTCGTTGACTTCCCAGTCCACCTTGTCCAGCAGGGTCTTTTTGCCTCGGACAACGCTGACGGCAGCCAATTCCAGAACATCACTCATAGCAGTAGACACTAGGACAAAAATAGGTGTGACTGATAACCGGCGTATCTCCTCGTTTACGAGGGGAAACGAATTCGGATGGATGTAGCGCCCTCAGTAGGATTGAGGCCATGACTTCGAACTTGGCTGCAGTCAGCTACGGCGTGAATTTGTCCCCCGAATCACTGGAAAATGTGCTCAAAGTACTGGCTGACGCCGGCGCCTCAGTGTCATCGGAATCACAGGGCGGCGACGAGCGGTTCGGTGTGCACACGGCCGATCTTATGGTGGACGCCGACACGGAAGCGGGTCTTTTGACAGTGAGGCGGCTGGTGGCCGAAGCTGCCGAGGCAGGAGTGGACACAGCCATTGTTCCGGGAAGCCTGCGCCAAGCCCCCCGGAAGTTCCTCATCATGGATGTGGATTCAACCCTGATCCAACAGGAGGTCATTGAGCTGCTGGCAGCTCACGCAGGCAAACGCGAGGAAGTCGCTGCCGTCACGGAGGCTGCCATGCGCGGTGAGTTGGACTTCGCCCAGAGCTTGCACGCCCGCGTTGCCGTCCTCGCCGGGCTGCCTGCCGCCGTCGTTGATGATGTTCGCCAGGAGGTGCGCCTTAGCCTTGGTGCGGCAGAACTGGTAGCCGCGTTCAAAGAGGCAGGGCATGTGGTGGCTGTTGTGTCCGGAGGATTCAACCAAATCCTGGGTCCCATCGCTGAAGAACTTGGCTTGGACTACTGGATTGCCAACGAGCTCGAGATCGTCGACGGCGTGTTGACCGGTAAGGTTCTCGGCGCAGTTATCGATCGGGCTGCCAAAGAGAAGTACTTGCGTGAGTGGGCGGCTGCGGAAGACATTAGTCTTGAGCACACCATTGCGGTGGGCGACGGTGCCAACGATCTGGACATGCTGAGTGCGGCCGGCCTGGGCGTCGCCTTCAACGCCAAACCCGCGGTACGCGCGGTGGCCGACGCTGTCATCACGATGCCTTATCTGGACGCAGTGCGGCATATCGCCAACGTCTGAAGGTCGGGCGTCGCTTCCGCGACGCGGTTCGCCTCCTTTGAGTAGAGCACCGGTGGAGTTTCTCCACCGGTGCTTTATTTTGCCTGCAGACAAGCGTGCTCGTTCGTGAAGCAGGACAGAGGAAACGAAGTAGTGGGAGCGAAACAGCAAAACCAATTTCGTGACGGGGAAAAAGCCTTTATTTATCAAACTGTCATTCTTGTCCGTAATGATTTAGCACTTTCCGGCTATCGCCTAAATGATGTGCTTTGGTGCAGAAGTTGTTGTGTAAAGTGAAGACTTCAATCAATATCTCTGCATAACAGGCGGCAGGCTGGAACGAGGAAAGTGCGGGGCAGGAAGTGAACCGTTCGGAGCGCACGTGGAAGTGGTGGAAACGCGACTACGTATTCGAATTGACTAAACCTGACGAGAAATTTCCGGACGAGCATCCAACACCCCTCCACGAGATTTTGCAGACGTATCACTACGACGTCAACGTCACCCGAACTGCCAACTTCAAGGGCACTGCCGCTGACACAACAGAACAGGAACAACCCGATATGAGCACACTTGATGAAGCCATAAAGCAACTGCTTGCCATCGAAGGGGCCACCGGTGCTGCCGTGGTGGACTATTCCAGTGGAATGGCCTTGGCCCAGGGCGGAAACCCGGGCTTCGACCTCGGCGTTGCTGCTGCGGGTAACTCAAATGTGGTGAGCGCCAAGCTGCGTACCATGGCCGACCTGAGCGTAGACAGCGACATTGAAGACATCCTCATTACGCTGGGCACCCAGTACCACCTGATCAATGTCTTGAATTCAAGCGGTTCCAAGGGACTCTTTGTCTACCTTGTACTCGACCGCACCTATGCAAACCTGGCGCTGGCCCGGCACAAGCTCAAGAACCTTGCCAAGGACATCACCATCTGATTTCCGGGGGAAGGCAAAGGGACGGTGGCGCATGCGCCACCGTCCCTTTGTTGTCTTACAAGTGAAATCGTTCTTTCGCAGAAGAAGGAAACAGCGTCAATTTCTCACACGACGTGCCTCGCCGCCACCGGATTCAAACTTCACACCCAACATGTGGTGTACCAAAACGTCCTCGTTGGTGTTGGCGTTGGCCTCGATAGTCACGAGTTCGCCGTCGCGCATCACGCCCACGCGGTGGCACCAGCTGATCAGTTCGGACAAGTCGGAAGACAACAGGATAATAGCCATACCTGTCTCGCTGAGCTCGCTCAGCATCTTGTACACCGTCTCCTTGGCGCCAATGTCAACGCCTCGGCTGGGATGGCTAAGGATCAGCACGTCGCAGTCCGTGGCCATCCATTTGGCGAGTTGTACTTTTTGCCTGTCCCCGCCCGAGAGGGTGGTGATGTTGCCGTGGATGTTCGTCGTGCTGATGCGCATGCGTCGAATGACGTCAGTTACTCCACGGAGCTGGGAAATTTCGTCCCGAAGGTTTGCCTCCCCCGCTTCCGGGACAGGCTGGATGGCGTCCACGATGCTGCTCGCCTCCTCACCATTATCGGCAGCGTCGGACAAGTAACCGATCTTCAAGCGGGTGGCATCCTGGACCCCTCGGATCCGAACCGGTTGACCGTGCAAAAGAATGTGCCCGGAGGTGCTGGGGCGAACTCCTGCAAGCGCTTCGACCAACTCGTAAACGCCTGACCGATGTGTTCCGACCAAGCCAAAAATCTCGCCTTTGGACACGTTGAAAGTGACCTCCCGGACCTTGTCTTCCATGCTGAGGTTCACCACCCGCAGGGCCTCATCACCCGGCGCCGGTTCAGTGGGCCTGGCGCCACCTTCGAGTTCCTGCTGCAGCAATAGAAAGGCCAATTCGTCGACGTCGGTATGACTGGCTTCAAGTATTTTGTGCACCCGGCCTTCCCGCAGGACCGCTATGCGATGTGCAATGGACCGCACCTCATCCAGCCGATGCGTGATGTAAATGATCGCGCGTCCTTGCCTGACCAGCATGCGTAAGACCTGATGCAGGACGGCAACATCGTGGTCCGGCAGCGAAGCGGCAACCTCGTCCATGATGACCAGTTGGGCCTCTTCGGCAACCATCCTCAGCACCTCCACAAGGGCCTGCTCAGCACGAATCAGCGTTCCGACCTTCATGTCGGGATCCAAGCTGATGCCGATGTCGCGAATCAACTTGCTTGCTTGGTCGCGGAGTTCGTGATGGGGCTTGCCTGCTTGGAAGGTGCCCCGAAAAATGGCGCATGCAATGGTTAGTTGAGGATCGATTCGGAAGTTCTGTGGGATGAGCCCAACACCGCAGGCCTGCGCTTCCTCTATGGAGTCCGGCCCATATTTTTCTCCAGCCAACGTCATTATTCCGGAGTCGTGCCTATGGGATCCGGCCAGGACGCCCATCAGGGTGGTTTTTCCCGCGCCGTTGGTTCCGATTAACCCCAGTATCTCGCCGCGTTGTACCGAAAGTCCGACGCCTTTAAGGATGCGCCGATGATCGTACGAGGCATGGATATCATCAGCGTGTAATAACAGGTCCAAAGCAAGCTCCTAAAACAAAGGGACAATAGCCGTCCCCGTGAGTCAACCGCGAAGCTTCCGCTTGTTGCCTGAGTGGGTGATTTGGCATAAAGTCCCCATCTGGGTTTATGCGGCCTGCTTGCAAACAAGGACGAGGGCGCCTTGCAGAGTTAATCAGATAAATTCATTTAAAGCAAAGCAGAAATTACGAAACAACAATCGCTATTTCGTGACGCGAAAATCTGAATTATTTATGAAACCGTTATTTGCAGAGAGGAGCGGCAGCTTAAGCAGCTGCGGCCCGGGACGCTGGTCCCGGGCCGCAGATGATGTGCTGTGGTGGCTACTCGGCAGTCTTGCCGAAGTAGTCGGCGCCGCCCACATATTCTGTATGGCCGGATTCCACATCGGCGGTCACCATCTTGGCAACCTCGGCCGCGAACTCCTCTACGGAGTACAGCTTGCCGGCTTCTGCGCGGCGGGCTTCGATGGCTCCCGGGTTGGAGCGATCCAGCAGGGTGGCCGTCACAGTGCCCTCGATCATGTCGCCGGATACGACCACCAGTGAGATGCCCTTGTCTGCGAGGTTGGGCAGGAGGTCGCGCAGGGCGTCCTCACCGGCGCGCTTGCTCTTGGCAACGGGCTCGTACTCGGGCATGGTGGGCACGGTTTCCACGAAGTGCGCCTGATGGCTGGTGACGAAAACCACGCGCGAGCCCTCGGGCATGAGCGGAACGGCTGCGTTGAGCATATTTACCTGGGCATCGCGGTTCAGCTTGAGTGCGTACCCTTCCTCCATGCCCGATTCCATCCCGCCGGAGGCGTTGAGTACCAGGACATCGAGGGAACCGAACTCCTCCATGGCGGTGCTTGCCAGTGCGTGCACGCCTTCGTCAGTGGTGAGGTCTGCCCCTACAGCAGCCGCGCGTCCGCCTGCTGCCTGGATCTCGCCGACTACCTTGTTGGCGCGCGGCGCCTTTTGACGGTAGTTAACGACGACGGCGGCACCCTCCCCTGCGAGGATTTTGGCAACTTCGGCGCCGATTCCCCGGGAGGACCCCGTCACTATGGCCGTCTTGTTATCCAGCGTTCCCATTCGTGCTCCTTTTGTTCATCCAAATTCCGTGGGCTCGGATTCCATCATGCCAGCGGCACGAAGGAAATCCGTTGTTGATCCCGGACAAAAACAGCCGTGCAGGCTAGTTTCCTAGTGGCCCATCCCGAGGCCGCCATCAACCGGGATCACGGCGCCGGAGATGTACGCGGCTTCGTCGCTGGCAACCCAGCGCACCACGTTGGCTACCTCGGACGCCTCGGCGAAGCGACCCGCCGGAACATTGGCCAAGTAGGACTTCTGGGTGTCTTCGGGCAGTTCGGCCGTCATGTCGGTGTTGATGAAGCCGGGCGCAACAACATTCGCGGTGATGCCGCGGCTACCGAGTTCACGGGTCAGCGAGCGTGCGATGCCCACCATGCCGGCCTTGGAGGCGGAGTAGTTGATTTGGCCAGGCGCGCCGTAGAGGCCTGACACTGAGGAAATGAGTACAACGCGGCCTTTCCGCAGGCGGATCATGCCCTTGGACGCCCTCTTGATGACACGGAAGGCCCCGGTCAGGTTGGTGTCGAGAACTGACGTGAAGTCTTCCTCGCTCATCCGCAGCAGCAGCGTGTCCTTGGTGATTCCGGCATTGGCTACCAGCACCTCCACAGGTCCGTGCGCCTCTTCGACGATCTTGAAGGCAGCGTCGATTGATGCCTCGTCCGTGACGTCGGCTTTGACGCCCAGGATGCCCTCAGGCAGTTCTGTTTCACTGCGGTAGGTGACAGCAACCTTGTCACCGTTGGCAAGGAACGATTCCGCGATGGCGAGGCCGATGCCCCGGTTGCCGCCGGTAATGAGGACGCTGCGGCCGGTGGATACTGCTTCAGACATGCTTTCGCTCCAGGTTCCGCGGCATTCGTTTGCCGCTGTGAAGGGGGATTTTCCTGTTTCGATCCTATCCGCAGCCCGCTGCAACCCGCGGGTAACCGGCAACCAGCGCGGTTTGGGCGGGTACAGCCTTGGTGAGAGAATTGAGAGAGGCCTTTGGAGCGTGATGATTCAGTTGTGACACGAGAAGACAGTCCCCTGCAGCAAGTGCCCGGGGAACCGGACGCTGTTTCCAGCGACCCCGAAGTCCACAGCATCACGGATGCCGCTGCCGCACACTCCGAGGACATGCGTGACCGCATGATCAAGTATGCGGTGGCCATGGGTATCCGCATGGTCTGCATCATCCTGATCTTCGTGGTTGACGGCTGGTTCAAGATCATTGCCATCGCTGGTGCCGTGTTCCTGCCTTGGATCGCTGTAGTCATAGCCAATGGCAACGACAAAGCGGAGGACCACAGTGAGTCCCTGCTGGACTACGTGGCCGTTCCTGAGATCGAACGTTCCCCGGAGCCGGAAGAAGCTCCTGCGGACACGCCCACAGTGCTTCAAGGAGAACTGGTGGATGACGAACCACCAAGCAAACAAGCGGACCCCGCAACGGGCCATGTAAGCGATGCCGGGCATCCCGGCGACGAACGGGCGGCTTCATGAATATCTTTAATCTTGGCGGCCCGGGTGCGGCCAGCCAGGAGTCCGAACGTGCCACGGGTCCGGCCTTGTGCTCCCGTAAAGGCTGCAGGGCCGGCGCCCAGTGGCAACTCCTGTGGAACAATCCCCGTATCCACACGCCGGATCGACGCAAGGTGTGGCTATCGTGCGGCGACCACCGGGACTGGCTGGAGGACTACCTGCAGACGCGTGGCCTGTGGAAAGAAACTGTGCCGTTCACGGCCAGTCAAGAAGCAGCAAATGGGGCCGGCTGAATGTATCGTTTCCTCTTCTCCAGCAAGTGGCTGGGATATTTCGTGCTGGCTGTTATCTTCGCCACAGCCTGCGTTTTCCTGGGCCGTTGGCAGATGGACCGCAGGGCTGAAACGCTGGCCGAGATCAATCGCGTGGTGAGCAATTACTCGGCAACTCCCATCCCCTACACGGAGATCAAGGACCAGTTCGACGCCTTGGACCCCGAGCGGGAATGGACCCAGGTTGAATTGCGTGGAAGCTACGACGTCGATGGTCAGCGGGTTGTGCGCAACCGGCCGCTGAACGGCCAGCCCGGCTACGACGTCGTGGTACCTTTTCGGCTGACCACGGGCGAAGCGGTGGTGATTGACCGGGGTTGGCTGCCGATCGGCAATAACACGCCCGGCCGTCCTGACGTGATTCCTGCTCCTCCCACCGGCGAAGTCACGGTGGTGGCACGGCTTAAGCCTGCCGAACCCAAGCTGGACCGCGGCGCGGTGGATGGTCAGTTGGCCTCAATTGACCTCGCCGGATTTGCGGGGGAACTTTCCTATCCCATAGCTACCGGGGCGTACGGGCAACTCGCCAGCGAGGATCCCGCCGTGCAGCCGATGCCAACTCCCTTCCCCAAACCTGCCACCGAAGAAGGAACACACCTTTCTTACTCTTTGCAGTGGTTCGCCTTTGGCGTCTTGATGTTTATCGGCTTCGGATATGCTGCGCGGCAACAAGCCCGGAACGCGGCCATCGATGCTGAAGAGGAAGAAGACGAACAAATTCTCGCCGCCGGCGGCACTCCCAGGCAGCGCACCCCTGCTTCCCGTAAAAACAGGCGGCCCACGGCCGAAGAAGAGGAAGACGCCATCCTGGATGCCCAAGGCTACTGATTCGCTCCCCGGTGCCGTGCTCAATGTTAAGTCTGCGCTGACCACGGCCGGTGCTCAGGACACGGTTCGGATCTTCAAGGAGAAAGTCCCGACGGCGGCCGCCGCTGCGTCGGTCCTGGGATGCGAGGTGGCCGCGATCACCAACAGCCTGATCTTCGAGCTCGGCGGTGAACCCCTGCTGATCCTTGCCAGCGGAGCGGCGAAAGTAGACACGGCGCTGGTTTCTACGCATCTGGGCAGCGGAAAGATCCGCAGAGCCACGCCGGACTTCGTGCTGGAACATACCGGCCAGGAAGTGGGAGGAGTGGCGCCAGTCGGCCACCCGCAGAAAATCCGGACTCTGCTGGATGTGTCATTGGAACAGCATCCTGTCCTTTGGGCCGGCGCCGGAGACCACAATTCCATGTTCTCCATCAGCTATGAAGAACTGGCACGCATCACCGGCGCCGAACCTCTGCGGGTCCGCTAGGCGAAGCTTTACGCGAGGGTAATAAGATCCAGGTAGTCTTCGTTCCAGTGGTCTTCAACACCGTCCGGGAGCAACACAACGCGCTCCGGGTTCAACGCTGACACAGCACCTTCGTCGTGGCTCACCATGACGACGGCGCCACTGTAGTTCTTGAGCGCCCCTAGGATTTCGGCGCGGCTGGCAGGGTCCAGGTTGTTAGTGGGCTCATCAAGGAGCAGCACATTCGCGCTGGAGGCCACGATTGTGGCCAAGGCCAAGCGGGTCTTCTCACCGCCGGAGAGTACGCCGGCAGGCTTGTCGACGTCGTCACCGGAGAACAAGAATGAACCCAGGATGCCGCGAACTTCGGCGTCTTTCATGTCCGGAGCTGAAGACCGCATATTCTCCAAGACCGTGCGGTCGACGTCGAGCGTTTCATGCTCCTGGGCGTAGTAACCCACCTTGAGGCCGTGCCCGGGGATGATGTCGCCTGTGTCAGGCTTATCGACGCCCGCCAGCATCCGCAGGAGGGTGGTCTTGCCGGCACCGTTGAGGCCAAGGATGACCACCTTGGAGCCGCGATCAATGGCCAGGTCCACGTCGGTGAAAATTTCCAACGAGCCATAGGACTTGCTCAGCCCCTCCGCAGTTAGCGGGGTCTTGCCGCATGGAGAGGGATCCGGGAAACGCAAGGCTGCCACGCGGTCGTTTTCGCGCACTGCCTCCAATCCACTCAGGAGCCTCTCAGCGCGCTTGGCCATGTTCTGGGCCGCCACGGCTTTGGTGGCCTTGGCGCGCATCTTGTTTGCTTGGTCAATCAGGACCTGCGCCTTCTTCTCGGCATTGGCGCGTTCGCGCTTCCGGGCGCGCTCATCCGTTTCGCGCTGGAGCAAGTAGCGCTTCCAGTCCATGTTGTAGAAGTCGATCTGGGCGCGGTTGGCATCCAACAGGAATACCTTGTTCACCGTTGCTTCGAGCAGGTCCGTGTCGTGACTGATCACGATCAAGCCACCCTGGTGGTTCTTCAGGAAGTCGCGCAGCCAAGTAATGGAGTCGGCGTCAAGGTGGTTGGTGGGCTCGTCGAGGAGCAGGGTTTCCGCGTCCGAGTAAAGGATGCGTGCCAACTCGACACGGCGGCGCTGGCCACCTGAGAGGGTTTTCAGCGGTTGGTTGAGGAGCCGATCCGGCAGCGCGAGGTTGGAGGAGATCGCGGCGGCTTCGGCTTCGGCAGCGTAGCCGCCACCGGAGAGGAACTCAGCTTCGAGGCGGTCATAGCGGTTCATGGCTTTGCGCTGCACGGCGGCATCGTCGCTTGCCATGTCCTCGTGGGCCTTCTTGAGCTTGCCCACCACGACGTCCAAGCCGCGGGCGGAAAGGATGCGGTCCCGGGCAAGCTGCTCCATGTCCGGCGTCCGCGGGTCCTGCGGCAGGTAACCGATCTCACCGCTGCGGGTGACTTTGCCGCCTGCGGGAAGGCCTTCACCGGCAAGGACCCGGGTGAGGGTTGTCTTGCCGGCACCGTTACGTCCGACGAGACCAATCTTGTCCCCTTTGTCCACCCGGAAGTTGACCTGGTCCATGAGCAGGCGTGCGCCGGCGCGGAGTTCGAGGTCCTGGACGGTAATCAATTCGGGTGATGCCTTTCAATGGGGAACGCTCGCGGGGACCGGTGGGTCCGATAAGTGCGGCGGGGTGTGGCCGTGAGAACAGCCTGTTCAAGTCTACCGGTACCCCGGCCGCAGGCTGACATCGGCCCCGAGAGGGGAAAACTGTGCCAACGGCCAAACAATTCCCGAAAGACTTTGTGGGAAGGCTCTAAAATCCCGCCCCCCGTCCCTCCGTACCCTCGACATCAGGGGAAAAAACTTTCATTGCACCGCACCCGATAGGACCGTCATGAGCCAGACCCAACCTGACACTGCTGCCACCTCCGACGCAACAGCGCAGCGCACCGCATCTACCCGCAAACGCTGGACCGCCACCGACCTCGGCCTCATTGCCGTTTTCGCAGCCTTGGTGGCTGCCTCCGCGATCGTCCCCGGCATTCCGGTAGGGGCCCTTGGTGTTCCCATCACCTTAGTGACCCTGACAGTAATGCTCAGCGGGCTGGTGCTGGGCGCTGGGCGAGGTTTCGCCGCCGTCGGGCTCTATGTGTTGCTCGGCTTCGCCGGGCTGCCGATCTTCAGCGGTGGCCGCAGTGGACTGGGGATCCTTGCGACGCCCTCCGCAGGATATATCATCGCGTTCCCTTTGGCCGCGGCAGCAACCGGATACCTTGCCGGAATGGTCATTCGTCGGACGGTCAAGTTCCGTGGGCTGTGGCTCTTCGCAGCGGCAATGGTAAGCAGCATCGTGGTCATCCACGCGCTGGGCATCGTTGGAATGATGGTCAATGCCAAATTGGACTTCGCCAAAGCTTTCCTCGCAGACCTCCCCTTCGTCCCTGGGGACATCCTCAAGAACGTCCTGGCTGTGATCATCGCCATGGCGATTCACAAGGCATTCCCGGACGTCCTGGTGCGTCGGGTCAAGTAAAGCAGGAACAATCAGTACATGAACTCCATCAGTTTCAGCAATGTCTCGGTGCGCGTCCCGGTTGATGGCAGCAACGCGCCCAAGACGTTGCTGCAGGGAATCTCCTTGGACCTGACCGAGCGCAGGATCGGGGTGATCGGCGCTAACGGATCCGGGAAATCAACCCTTCTCCGTCTACTGAACGGTTTGGTTGAACCGAGCGAAGGCAATGTTGTGGTCCACGACGATGACACCGTTGCCGACGTCAGACGCGTCCGCGGCAATGTGGGCTTCGTCTTTACCGATCCCCTGTCCCAATTAGTAATGCCTACGGGACGGGAAGATGTTGAGCTTTCCCTGCGCCGTTCCATCAAGAACTCCGGGAAACGGGCAGCGCGGGCAGAAATAGTTTTGGATCGTTTCGGCTTGCTGCACCTTGCCGATCAAAGCATCTACGAACTTTCCGGTGGTGAAAGGCAGTTATTGGCACTGGCCGCAGTCCTGGCCGTTGATCCGGCAGTCCTGGTCCTTGACGAACCGTCCACCCTCCTGGACCTCCGGAACCGTGAACTCCTGCGACGCACCGTGGCCGAACTGGACCAGCAGGTGATCATGTCCACGCACGATCTCGACCTCGCGCTCGACATGGACCGGGTGCTGGTGGTGGAGTCCGGACGAATCATGTTCGACGGCGGTGCTGCCGACGGCGTCGCCCGTTACCGTGCGCTGTGTGCGGCCAGCCTGCTTGGTGAGCCCTTAGGTGATGTGTCGAGGTGAGGGGCCATGGTTTCCTGATTGCGAATTACGTTCGCGGAAACTCGATCATCCACCGGACTCCCCTGTGGTTGAAATTCCTTGTGGTCGCCGCCTGCGGAACGGCGTCTTTCCTCATTGTGGATTGGACCGTTTCCCTTGTGGTTTTCGCCATTATGTGCGGCCTGTTCCTTCTCACCGGAGCCGGATTACGGCGACTTCTGAGGGCCATCTGGATGGTGACGCCCATCCTGCTGGTCATCGGCCTCTTCCAGTGGTGGCAACTCGGTGGACCCACCGCGGCACGCATAGTACTGAACGTGCTTGTCTGCGTGGTGGCAGCGTCCGTGCTGACAGCCACTACCCCCGTGCAGGCGCTGCTGGACGGCGTGGTGGCCTTGGCCAAACCGTTCCGGCGTTTCGGCGCCGATCCTGAACGATTCGCTTTGACCATCGCGGTAATGCTCAGGAGCATTCCGTTCATTGCGGGCACTTTCTCTGACGTACGGGACTCCGCCCGGGCACGTGGGCTCGAACGCAATCCCCGCGCGTTGGTCCTGCCCGTCTTCATCACTACTGTGGCGTACGCCCGTCAAACCGGCGACGCGTTGGCAGCCCGCGGGCTGGGCGAACCGGAAAGGGACTAAAGCCTGGTGTACTGCACCAGCGCTGCGGTTCCCATGCCGCCCGCAATGCTGATCATTGCCAACGCCAACGGACTTTCTCCATCCGTTGCATGCCGGCTGCGCGCCTGGGCCATCACTCGCGTTACGAGGACCGCTCCCGAGGCGCCGTAGCCGTGGCCGAAAGCCAAGGCACCGCCGTCGAGGTTGGCTCGCTCGGGATCTACGCTTAAGTACTCCAGGCATGCAATAGTTTGGGAGGCGAACGCCTCGTTGAACTCAATCAGGTCAAGGTCTCCCGCGGCCACTTCGTGGCGGTTGAGGAGCCGTTCGGCGGCGTGGGCGGCTCCGATACCAAGGAGCTCCGGATCAACGCCGGCGGTGTCACACCCCAATACCAGCAATCCGTCTACTGCTCCCATCGTCCGGGCTCGCTCGAGCGACGTTACGACCACAGCAGAGGCTGCGTCTGCATCGAAGCAAGAGTTCGCTGCCGTGACCGTTCCGCCCGGGACAAACGCAGCAGGGAACCTCGACATCAGCGACGCCCGCAGGGTAGCCCGGGGGCCGTCGTCGGAATCCACCAACTTTTCGTTGCTCTTGATCGGAACAATTTCATCTGCGAACCTGCCCACCCTGGCCGCCTCAACTGCACGGCAATGGCTCCGGAGTGCGTACTCGTCCTGCCTCTCCCGGGTCACGCCAAATTCGCGGGCCACGTTCTCAGCAGCAACACCCATGTCAGGGTCCCCGAACTGTGCAGGCACAAAGCTGGCCCTCGAGTAGAACTCGAGTTCGCCGTCGTCGGTTCTGTTGGCCCGTGCCGGTGCGGTACTGATGCTCTCGACGCCGCCGGCAAGATACAGCGGATTACCCCCGGCAGCCACCAGCCGTGACGCCAGCGCAATGGCGTCAAGGCCCGAGCCGCACTGCCTGTCAACGGTAAGGCCGGGCACGGTGACGGGTAATCCGGCCTGGAGTGCGGCGAACCGGGCCACATTCCCGCCCCCGCCCACGGCGTTTCCGATGATGACATCGTCCACGTCCGCAGGGTCCGCATGTATTTTCTCCAGAAGGGAACCCAGCACGGGTGCCAGGAGATCCTGCGCGCGGAGATGCTTCAGTCGCCCGTTGGCACGACAAATCGGAGACCGTAGCGCGGCGATGATGACGGGTTGCCGGGATGCGTTGGACACCTGTTGCAACACTTCGACGCCAGGCTTGCCGCTACCCATAGGGCTGCCGCTACCCAAGGGGCTGTGCCCGGGGATCATGATTCTTGATCCAGTCCAGCAAAACTTTCCTGCTGACCTTGCCCCGGTCAGTCATGGGCAACTCCGCCAATAAGTAGTACTGCAACGGCCATTTATCCCGTGCCAGCAGACCATCCAGGCCCGTGCGCAGCTGGGTGGCGGTGACCGCTCCGTAAGCAGGCACGACGCCGGCAATCACCTTCTGGCCGCGGATATCGTCAGGTGCCCCGGCGGCAATAGCAACGTCCACACCGGGCACGGAGGCAACTGCAAGCTCAACCTCGTGCGGGTAGACGTTCTTTCCAGAGGTGATGATCATGTCCGAGCGGCGGCCGAGAATATGAAGGGTGCCGTTTTCCAGAAAGCCTTGATCCCCCACGGTGTACCAACCGTCAAGGCACCGCAGGGCTTGACCATCGTCTCCCCAGAGGTAGCCGTTACTGACCATTCCGCTGCGAACACTGATATTTCCATGGTCCCCGTCCGGCAGGGGCTTGCCGGTGTCATCGAGGATGCTGAGTTCAACACCCGGGAAAGGCAAGCCGATGCCGGTGCCACCCGCGTCCAGTGGTTCGCCAGCGGCCAGGCGGGTGCCCGAAACAAAGCTCAACTCGGAGGCGCCGTAGTACTCATAAATGGCGGCCCGGGGCGCCCACCGCCGTGCCGCCTCCAAGGTGCGGGCGTCCAACTTGGAACCCGCGCAGATGATGCTACGGATGCCGGAAGCATCAACGTCGCCGGCGAGTCCCCGTTCGCTAAGCAGACGCAGCGCCGTGGGTGCCAGGACCAGCCTGGTAATGCCGTCGTGGCTGATGGCAGCATGAGCGTCGCCGACGTCGAATGACTCAAGCGTGTGAAACGCGGCCCCCGCGTAGAGGCACTCAGAGAGGGCATACAGGTTCAGGCTGGCTGACAGGGGTCCCGGTGCAAGTGTTCGATCATCCTGCGAGAGACCAAAAAATTCTATGGACGCTTCGAACGAAACCTGCCAGGACCTGCGGGACCTGGTGAACGCTTTGGGAACCGAAGTGGTGCCGGACGTGAGGCCAATCAGAAAGGTGCTGGACGGGTCTCCGTCTACCAGCTCGGCATCAATGGGGGTGGCGGTTTCGATAACGCGTGATGAAACTTCCTCGATCATCGGGAGCGGCCATTCGGGATCCAGCACCGCACAGCGACGCTCCCCCGCCACCGCAGCCGCGTAACGCTCAACAAAGCGAACGGAGTTGGGCTCGGCAAGAACAGTAGTGGCAGTCGCGTTACCCAGCAGCCCTGCTGCAGCGTCGCGAAGTCCCGCCCAGGTGAGCCGGCTGCTGCCCACAACGACGGCGGTGTCGTGGGGGCGCTCTTCGGCCCAGAGCTGAAGTTTGTCCAGGAAAGGCATCCACACAATTTTACGGCAGTGTCCGGCGCCGGGCACCAATAGTGACGTCTATTCTGACTGTATGAGTTTCAATGACGGCGCGCAGCTTGACCCCTCGCAAGTAGAAGACCGACGTGGCGGTGGCATGGGCCGCGGCACCAAGATCGGCGGTGGCATCGGCGGTGGAATAGTGGTGCTGTTGCTGGCACTCTTCGGTATCAATCCCAATATCCTCGGGGACCTCACAGGCAGCGGAAGCCAGCCACCCGCCGTCGAAAGTGGTGGTGGGGCCGGAGGTGTCCAGGAATGCCAGACCGGTGCCGATGCCGACAAGCGCCTGGACTGCCGGATCACAGGGACAGTGAACAGCCTCAATGCCTTCTGGCCTGACTACCTGGCGGATTACAACGTGGAATATCCCCGTCCCAAGACCGTCATTTTCAGCCAAGCCACGAACACAGGTTGCGGCGCGGCCACGAGTGCAGTGGGCCCGTTCTACTGCCCTGCGGACACCACCGCATACTTTGATCCTGGGTTCTTTGATGACCTGGTGACCCGGTTCGGCTCGTCAGGAGGTCCCCTGGCTCAGGAATATGTAGTGGCCCACGAATTTGGACACCATGTCCAGAACATCCTGGGCAATCTTGACCAGGCCCAGCAGGACCCGCAAGGTCCGCAGTCAGGGGCAGTCCGGGTGGAACTGCAGGCTGATTGTTATGCGGGCTTGTGGGTCCGGCACGCCACGACGCAAACGGACGCCAGCGGCAAACCCTTCCTTGATCCCCTGACGCAGCAGGACCTCCAGGACGCGCTCTCGGCTGCCTCCGCTGTTGGCGATGACCGCATCCAGGAGGCGGCTACCGGCAGGGTGTCTCCCGAATCCTGGACCCACGGGTCCAGTGAGCAGCGGCAAAAATGGTTCTATCAGGGATACACCACGGGCGATATCAACAAGTGCGACACATTTGGGGTGGCCGCGCCGTAGCACGTGCACCGCTTCTGAAACCCAGTTGCCCAAGGACCGGCCCGGTTCCTCAAGAGGAGTTCCGGGCCGGTTTCGTCGGGTGGCTCAGTTGCTTTGGTGCAGGTGTCGTCTATTACTTGCAGGTGACGTCTACACGGTAGGTGTAATCGCCTTCCCGATGGTCAGCAACAGTGACGCTGACCGTCGCGCTGCTGCCCTTGATCTTTGCCAGTGATCCATCCGGGCCGTATACCGCTCCAAGACCGCAGCCGGGCTGGCTGGAGACCTTGATGGAGTGGCTGCCCTGCTCCGTCGCCTCAAAGTGCGCCTCGTGATACGCCAACACGGCAGGATTCCACTCTGAGAACTTAACATTGTGTGCACCGTTGGTGTCAGTCCATTCAGCGGCGTAGCCGTCCAAAGCTGTGCCGTTCTTGAAGAAGCGAACATCAATTTCGACGATCAGCGGGTTGCGCACCTTGAAGTTGTCCACCTTGCTGTAGCGCGGGACAAAACACTGCTTGTTGCCCGGTGCCGCGCAGTCATACCTCTCTACCGGCGTGACCCATACCTTGTAGACCCCTCCATTATTCGGGGTATCAGCGAAAGGGAAAAGTTGGATCGTCGCGCCGCCATCCTCTCCGTCAGAGCCCGTTGCATGTTCACAGCCTCCGGCTAGCACTACGTCCTCGATGACACCTGAACTATTGACCGTGAATTCACGGCAGCTGATGTTGTCGGTGGAAAGCAGCGTCTTGCCGGATGGATCAGTGACTTGGAAGTAGTAATCCCCCGCGGGTAGTCCTGCAGCATCGTCAGGCGCGTTGATGCCAGGTCCGCCATTAAGATAGACGTCTTCTTTAGTGTCATAGATGTTCAGGTTCACGGGTACACCGGACCCGTCCGTGGTGAAAATTGCTCCTGAGAGCTGGGAGCCCGCTGGGGGCGCAGCGAACGCTGGCGGCGCCAGCAGTCCTGCTGTGGCAATGGCAATAGCACTTGGTATTGCGAATTTCGCTTTCATGGGAGTGCCTCTGATCGACGAATCGTGATTATTACTACACCCGAACGCGCTTCCGCACGGCCACTCCCCAGCCAGTAGACGCTGCCACCCCTCCCGGAGGCAATGCTCCAAGAATGCGGAACCTACGTCTCGGATGGCCGCATCCTACTCTTTGGCAGAACGTCCCGGTAGACCCCCCTGTTTGCGGGCTTCACCCGGCATGAAAGACAAAAAGGAAGGGTTCCGGGCGGCAAGCCCGGAACCCTTCCTTTTGCCCGCCGTAGCGAGCAAAAACTGCTGATCAGATGTTGAAGCCGAGGGCCCGCATCTGATCCTTGCCGTCGTCGGTGATCCGCTCGGGACCCCATGGCGGCATCCATACCCAGTTCAGGCGCCAATCATCAACCACGCCGTCGAGGGACTTGCCCACCTGCTCTTCAAGCACGTCCGTCAGCGGGCAAGCCGCCGTGGTCAGCGTCATGTCGATCAGGAGTGCGCCGTCTTCGTCGGAGTACTTGAGCCCGTAGAGAAGGCCCAGGTCCACAATGTTGACTCCGAGTTCCGGGTCAATAACGTCCTTGAGCGCTTCTTCGACGTCCTCGAGACTGGTTCGCGCCGTGTTGATTTCGGTCATGGAACGATCCTAACTAGGCCTGCACAGCAGGAGCAACGGCAACGCCTGCGCCTGGAGCGTAGCGGTCGTAGCCCTCATCCTCAAGGCGGTCCGCGAGCTCGGGTCCGCCCTCTTCTACAACCTTGCCGTCAACGAACACGTGGACGAAGTCCGGCTTGATGTAGCGCAGGATACGGGTGTAGTGGGTGATGAGCAGGGTACCCATGTTGCCCTCTTCGTGCGCGCGGTTGACGCCCTCAGAGACAACCTTCAAAGCGTCGACGTCCAGGCCCGAGTCGGTCTCGTCGAGGATGGCGAACTTGGGCTTGAAGAGTTCGAGCTGAAGGATTTCAACGCGCTTCTTCTCACCACCGGAGAAGCCTTCGTTGACGTTACGCTGTGCGAAGTCGGCATCGATACGGAGCTGCTGCATGGCTGCCTTGACGTCTTTGGTCCACGTGCGCAGAGCCGGTGCTTCGCCGTCGATCGCCGTTTTGGCGGTCCGCAGGAAGTTGGTCATGGTGACCCCGGGAACCTCTACCGGGTACTGCATAGCCAGGAAGACGCCTGCACGGGCGCGCTCGTCGACGCTCATTTCCAGCACGTCTTCGCCATCCAGCGTGATGGTGCCGCTGGTGACGTTGTAGCGCGGGTGGCCGGCGATGGTGGAGGCAAGCGTGGACTTGCCAGAGCCGTTGGGGCCCATGATGGCGTGCGTTTCACCGGTCTTGATGGTGAGGCTGACGCCCTTCAGGATCTCCTTGGTGCCCTGCTCCGTCTCGATGCTGACGTGCAGGTCCTTGATTTCAAGAGTTGACATGCTCTTCTTTCTTTCCGTTCGTAAGTCTGGCGGTACTGGGCGCTCAGTAGTGATCTACCGAGGCGCCGTTCACAACGTTGGTCACGTCCACGTAAACGTCGTCTCCGTCGATGGTGACGGCGAAAACGGGGACGGGGTCGTAAGCAGGCAGCTGGAGGGGTTGTCCGCTGCGGAGGTCGAACTGGGAACCATGTCCCCAGCATTCAATCGCGCAGCCTTCAATCTCACCTTCGGACAACGAGATGTCCGCGTGCGAGCAGGTATCGGCGATGGCGTGGATGTCGCCCATCGAGTCCCTGACGATGGCTACGGGGTAGTCATCAATCAGGACGCGCAGCGCTTGCTTGACCTGGATGTCATTGGCGTTGCATACCAGTTCGCCCTTGGTTTCTTCACTCATTGTTGCTCTGCCTGGCCTGTCTTAGTTGTCGGTCGCGGCGAGTTCGCGCTCAACAGCTGCGGTCAGGCGCTCTTCGATTGCCGGGACCTTGATCTGCTGGATGATCTCGTTGAGGAAGCCTCGGACCACCAGACGGCGTGCAACCTTTTCCGGGATGCCACGGGCCATGAGGTAGAACAGGTGCTCGTCATCAAAACGGCCTGTGGCGCTGGCGTGGCCTGCACCTTCAATCAAACCGGTTTGGATTTCGAGGTTGGGAACCGAGTCCGCGCGGGCACCATCGGTGAGGACCAGGTTACGGTTGGCCTCGTAGGTATCCGTGCCCTCTGCTTCCTTGCGGATCAGGACGTCGCCGACCCACACGCTGTGGGCGTTGCGGCCCTGAAGGGCGCCCTTGTAGAGCACGCGCGACTTGCAGTTGGCCACTGCGTGGTCAACGAAGAGCCGCTGCTCAAGGTGCTGTCCGGCGTCTGCGAAGTACAGGCCGAACATTTCGACGTCGGCACCCGGCGCGGTGAAGCGCGTGGACGGCGTAACGCGCACGAGGTCGCCGCCAAGGCTGACCACGATGTGCTTGAACTTGGCATCGCGGCCGATCTTTGCCTGCTGCGATGATGCGTGGACGGCGTTATCTGCCCATTCCTGCAAGGACACAACGGTCAGTTCAGCGCCGTCTTCAACGATGATTTCCACGTTCTCGGACACAACTGCCGAACCCTGGTGGTCCAGAACCACAACGGCCTTGGAGAAGCGTTCTGCCACAATCACGATGTGCTGGGCCGACGGCGCCTCTCCAGCGCCGGTAATCAGGACAGAAACTTCACTTTCGGCCTGCAGCTCGGCGGGCACGGTGACGACAGTGGTCTCGGCGAAGTTCTCCCAGGCATTGGCGGACACGAGGTCCTCCGGGATGGCCGCCTGGCCTATGCGCTTGTCATCGCGGCCAACGGTTTCAACAACGACGCCGGCCGGTGCAGTGACGCTGACAGCCGGAGCTGCGCCATTGAGGACTTCGGTGTGGAGGCCACGCAGGCGCTTCAACGGCGTGAAGCGCCAGTCTTCTTCAAGGCCGTTCAACGGCTTGAAGTCCGCCAGCTTGTAGGAGGTGAGACGACCCGCACGGGAGCTGTCCGGAATCCCTACGCCGCCACCATGCGAGTGGCTCTTGGCCGAAGCGCCCGCGAGCGGACCGGCGGAAGGCTGCTCCGACGTCGTGCTGGTGTTCGTTCCGGTGTTGACGGGCGAAAGGTTCTCGCCTTCCTCGGTGAAGCCGTTGATAAACGGCTGGGCCGAGGGCGCGCCAATGCGCGCCTTTTCAGTAGTGATATCAGTCATTATTAACCGACGGACCCTTCCATCTGCAGTTCAATCAGGCGGTTCAGCTCAAGAGCGTATTCCATGGGCAATTCACGCGCGATCGGCTCGATGAAGCCGCGCACGATCATGGCCATGGCCTCGTCCTCAGGCATGCCGCGGGACATCAGATAGAAGAGCTGCTCTTCGCTGACGCGTGAAACGGTGGCCTCGTGGCCCATGACGACGTCATCCTCGCGGATGTCTATGTACGGGTACGTGTCCGAACGGGAGATGGTGTCCACCAGGAGGGCGTCACAGCGGACCGTGTTGGCCGAGTGCTTGGCGCCTTCACGGACCTGCACCAGGCCGCGGTAAGCAGCGCGTCCGCCGCCGCGGGCCACGGACTTGGAAATGATGGAGCTCTTGGTGTTCGGTGCGATGTGCACCATCTTGGACCCGGTGTCCTGGTGCTGGCCTTCGCCCGCGAAAGCGATGGACAGTGTCTCGCCCTTGGCGTGCTCACCCACAAGGTAGACGGCCGGGTACTTCATGGTCACCTTGGAACCGATGTTGCCATCGATCCACTCCATGGTGGCGCCCTCTTCGCAGATTGCGCGCTTGGTAACGAGGTTGTACACGTTGGTGGACCAGTTCTGGATGGTCGTGTAGCGGACGCGGGCGCCCTTCTTCACGATGATTTCCACGACGGCCGAGTGCAGCGAATCCGAGGTGTAGATCGGAGCGGTGCAGCCCTCGATGTAGTGAACGTAGGAGTCCTCATCGGCGATGATCAGCGTGCGCTCGAACTGGCCCATGTTTTCCGTGTTGATACGGAAGTATGCCTGGAGGGGGATGTCCACGTGCACGCCCTTGGGCACGTACACGAACGATCCGCCGGACCATACGGCCGTATTCAGCGACGCGAACTTGTTGTCGCCCACCGGGATGATGGTGCCGAAGTACTCCTGGAAGATCTCCGGGTGTTCCCGCAGGGCGGTGTCAGTGTCCAGGAAGATGACGCCCTGGGCTTCCAGGTCCTCGCGGATCTGGTGGTAGACGACCTCGGACTCATACTGGGCTGCGACGCCGGAAACCAGGCGGCTGCGTTCAGCTTCCGGGATGCCGAGCTTTTCGTAGGTGTTCCGGATATCTTCCGGAAGGTCTTCCCACGTTGCCGCCTGCTTCTCGGTGGAGCGCACGAAGTACTTGATGTTGTCGAAGTCGATGCCCGAGAGGTCTGCACCCCAGGTAGGCATGGGCTTGCGGTCGAAGTACTTAAGGCCCTTGAGCCGCAGATCGAGCATCCATTCCGGCTCGTTCTTCTTCGAGGAAATGTCGCGGACGACCTCCTCGTTGAGGCCACGACGGGCGTTGGCGCCTACGTCGTTCTTGTCGGCCCAGCCGTACTCGTAGTTTCCGATACCGTGCAGTTCGGGATTCTTCTCCAGAATCTCCGAGATCACAGTGCCGTCAGCTACCGCTTTCTCTGCTATTTGGTCCGTCATCACGGCCTTTCTTGCTGGTTGTTTGATTCCTGGTACGGGTTCCCGGGCTGCTCTGCGACATCTGGGGATGCCGTGGCAGCCGGGCGCCCGGTAGGTATGTGGGTGGTGCAGACGTGTCCGCCCTGCGCGAGCGTGGAGAGGCGCCGGACATCGACACCCACCAAGCGCGAGAAGACCTTGGTCTCCGTGTCGCAGAACACGGGAAACTCTGCGGCAAGCCGTTGAATCGGGCAGTGGCCTTGGCAAAGCTGGACACTGGACAACGCTGCCGGCAGTGGCGCCTTGGCTTCGATGGAGTGGGCTGAGGCAACAAAGCCATCACGACTGAGGGCCTTTGACAGTGCCATGGCGCGGGCGGTGATGTCATCACCGGCGGCTTCCACCTCGGGGGCGTAGCGGCGTTCCATGTCCGAGAAGCGTTCTTCCGCGTACTCCCGGACTGCGTCCTCGCCGGCAAGTTCCTGAAGGCGCCTTAGCGCGGAGCTGGCAATATTCAGGTAATCGTCGCCGAGCTTGGACTGCCCCTGTGAGCTGAGCACGTAGCGGCGCGCCGGGCGGCCTGCGCCGGAACCGGCTTTGGCTACTCGTTTGACTTCGATAACCCCGCTGCGTTCCAGATGGTCCAGGTGACGTCGAACTGCAGCGGGCGTGAAGCCCAGAAGGTCGCCCAGCTCCGCGGCACTTACCGGACCGTTCTCCAGTACAGCGCTCAGGACCCGGTCCCGTGTACGGTCATCCGCGTCCGGCAGCACAGGAGAAGCCCCGAAGGCCTCTGCGGCTGCAGCATGCCGCGTTGCGGGCATGGAAGTTGGACTGCTCATGGAATACACAACACAATCATGTCGTAATTTGTTTCATGCATCCAGTAAGGCAAGACTGACCTTAGCCAGCCGCCAAGTGTGACCGTACTACTTCCCGTAGAATACTCTGGTGCGATCCCCCGATTCCCCTGTCCTCACTATAGATGGACTCATTAAGGATGTAGGCCCCCTGGCCTCCCTTGACGGCAAAATGCTCAGGGTGGTCAGTGGGCTGTCCCTTGTGGCCGAACGCGGCCAAGTAACCGCCCTGTTGGGGGCGAACGGCGCCGGTAAAACCACCACCCTGGAGTGTGCCCAAGGCCTGCAGAAGCGGACGGGCGGACGTATTTCCCTGCTGGGAGCGGACCCCGACACGGCAGGTGCCGACCTGAGGTCCCGTGTAGGTGTGATGCTCCAGGACGGCGGCCTCCCGCCGTCGGCCCGTCCCATCCCGCTGCTGCGGCACGTTGCCGGCATGTACCAAAAGCCAATGAACGTTGACGCATTGGTGGAACGCTTGGGAATCAATCAGTTCAGCAGGACAAGCGTGCGCCGCCTTTCGGGGGGCCAGAAGCAGCGGCTGGCTCTAGCGGCCGCCTTGGTGGGTAATCCCGAAATCCTGTTTCTCGACGAACCCAGCGCCGGGCTGGATCCGCAGTCGCGGCAAATGGTTTTCGAGCTCATTGCCGAGCTTAGGGACGCCGGCATGGGCATAGTGCTGACAACGCACCTGATGGATGATGCTGAGCGCCTGGCCGACTACGTGTACATCATCGACGGCGGTCACAACGTGGTGGAGGGAACGGTAGCCGAGCTGCTCCGGCACGATCATGCCGCGGACTCGGCCATCACGGATCGTACGCTCTACTTCGATGCCCCCGGAGGATTGAAGTTCACCGGCGCTGTCGGAGTGGGCCTTCAGATCACCGAAACCCGCTCCGGGAGTTACTCAATCACCGGTGCCATCACGCCCAAGGACCTTGCATCATTGACTGCGTGGTGGGCTGAACGGAATATCATGCCCGCCTCGCTGCGATTGGAAGCGCGTAGCCTGGAAGACGTGTTCCTGGACATTTCCGGAAGGGACCTCCGATGAGCAAGCTTCTCTCCCCCAACGCCGGACCCGCATCCCTGCCGCGCCGGATCATGCAGCAGGGCCGCTACGAAACCATCACCATGCTGCGCAACGGTGAGCAACTCATCCTCGCTGTCGTCCTACCCCTGATGGCGCTCGTCGGCTTGGTTGTTACCCCGCTACTTGACGGCCTCGGCGGGTCCCGCGTAGACGTCGCCACTCCCGGGATCCTGGCGCTGTGCGCCATGTCCACGGCTTTCACCGGTCAGGGCATCGCCACCGGTTTTGATCGCCGATACGGAGTACTCCGCTTCTTGTCTACCACTCCTCTTGGCAGGGGCGGACTCATCGCGGGCAAAATTCTCGCCGTGCTGGTGGTCCTTTTCCTGCAGGTGTTGGTAGTCGGTGTAGTTGCGGGACTGCTGGGATGGCAGCCACGGCTCGAAGCCTGGCTTCCCGGAGTGGGGCTTCTGGTTCTCGGTGCTGCTGCCTTCACCGCATTGGGCTTGCTGGTGGCTGGCACGGTGCGGCCGGAAGCTACCTTGGCGATCACCAACCTGTTGTGGATCCTCCTCGGGGCATTGGGCGGCATTGTGGTGCCTGCTGAGCGATTGCCGTCGTTGCTTCAAGGGATCATACAATTCCTTCCATCCGGGGCCCTGGGCCAAGCACTTCGGGATGCCTTCCTGCTGGGCGCTGTTCCTTTCCCCGCCGTAGCAGTCCTCCTGCTGTGGACCGTACTGGCCGGCGCCGCGGCCATCAGATGGTTCAAGTGGAACTAACCCGTCCAGGCACCAACCACCAACGCAGAACTGAGAAGTGAGAAAACTGTGAGCACGGCATCGCGCCTACCAAAAACCGTCCAGCGATTGACCTCCAAGTTGCCAACCGAGGTCAACAAGGCCGTGCGCCGCCTGGCATTGTTGTCGCTCATTGGGCAGACCGTTCTGGTGGTAACCGGTGGTGCCGTACGACTCACTGCTTCCGGCCTGGGCTGCCCGACGTGGCCGCGCTGCACCAGCGATTCGTTGGTAAACACCCCGGAGATGGGCCTGCACGGGTTCATCGAGTTCGGCAACCGCCTGCTCACCTTCGCCCTCGCCGCAGTGGCCGCCATGATGTTGGTGTACTTGTGGAACCTCCGCAAGGAACGTCGCGACCTCTTCATGCTCGCGTTGGGGCTCCTCGCCAGCATCCCGGCACAGGCAGTGATCGGCGGGATCACCGTACTGTCCGGCCTCAACCCCTGGGTTGTGGGACTGCACTTTCTTGTATCCATGGCGCTGGTGGTCTTTGCCACGCTGCTAGTCAACCGGGCTTACGGGCGCACCGGCCGTTTCATGAACCGCACCCTGCCTGCCCTCCCCTCGCTAGCCCGCCCTGTGATGCTTGCTGTAGCAGTTTTCTCCGCGCTCTCTGTGATGCTGGGGGTCGTCGTTACAGGCGCCGGACCCCACGCCGGAGACGCAGACGCCCCCCGCAACGACCTCGACTGGGACCTCTTCTCGCACATCCATGCGGTCCCTGCGTACCTCATTACCGCCGGAACGCTCTTCGCGGTGTACCTTGTGATACGCCACAAGATCGGCGGTCCGTTCCGATCGGCGTCGTATCTTCTGCTGGGTGTCACATTGCTGCAGGCTGTCATCGGCTTCACCCAGTACTACAACGGAATCCCTGCTCTCCTGGTTGGTGCACATATGTTCGGCGCAGCCGTGCTGATGAGCGCGGCCACCAACGCTGCCGACGTAGCGAAGCACAGCCCCCCCAACTAGCTCGTTCTATGCGCGGACTCGTTCTATGCGCGGACTCGTTCTATGCGCGGATGAGCTGGGCGGGGTTGGACCGAGAAGCCACCAGGGCCGGGTACAGGGCGGACAGGGTTCCGCTGGCCAGACCGGCCCCGATTCCCCACAGCGCTGCATACCAAGGGATCACGGCCGCCCAACCTTCAGTGGATGCGTACAGCAGGACTGCCCCCATTCCCACTGCCGCTCCGGCAGTGCCGCCTAACACTCCCACCACGGCGCCCTCCAGCAGGAACATCCCAGCCAGGGCCCCCCTCCGCATGCCCAGGGCCAGTCGAAGAGCTATTTCGCTCGATCGCGCCAAGACACCGAGGTACATAGTGGTTCCGGCGCTCAGGCAGGCGATGGCGAGAAGGACAATGGAGACAATGCCCACCAGCCTCCCCAGATCAGCGTCAATCCCTTGCTTGAGGTCCCGTAGGTCCGCCACGGTCTGCACCGTCACGGCGCCTGTCTCAGCGGGACTCAACGCCTTAGGCAGCGCCTCCGCGATGGCCGCCGGCATCCCCGGATCTGTCCGTAGGACCAGGCTGGCTGCCACTCTGCTGGTCACGGGGTATGACCCGACTCCCACCACCACCGACCCTGGAAGCATCGGATCCCTCCCCGGATTCTCGATGATGCCCACTACGGGAACCGGCTCACCATACAGCCAGATGACGACGCCGGGACCCGGGCTTGCTATTCCCAGCTGGCTGGCAGCGTCCTGACCAAGGACCGCGACCGGGCCACCGAAAGATTGATCAAGCAGGCTGACATCGCCGTAGGAGCTGGTGGCCCCTTGGAGTCGGAAATAGGCGGAATCAGCCACCCGGACTGCTCCAGTGAAGACAGGCTGTTCCGGAAAGGACCTAGGGCGGAACTTTGACGGCCGGACTATCGACGCCGAAAGCTCAGCAAGAACTCCAGCCTCGAGAACGCCTGACAGCTCCTTTGACCGCTGAAGATCCTCTGTCACGGCGTCCCACGAGGCGTATCCACCCTCACGCGTAGCCCGCACTTCGTCGCTGGAGGCTGCGTCGATCCTCGCGGACACTTTGACGGCTGCACTCTCGCTCAGCCCCATAGCGGCTACAAGCCCGCCGCTCCCCAGCAGGAATGCCAGCACCAGCAGAAGAGCCTTAGCCGGGCGGACCGTCAACGCAGACAACGCATCCGCAACCACATCTGCAGCTTCATGGTGGATGCGCCGTACAAGGTGATGGGCAGCGGAACTGTCGCTTGTTGTTACTGCCGCGTCGATGCGGACCGTAGCGGAGCCGGTGTCACCCACGATGAGCCCGTCCCGCATTGTGATGACCCGATCAGCAGCAGCAGCGATGCCTGTGTCATGGGTGACCAGGACAACGGTGGTTCCTGTGGCGTGAAGCTCGCGGAGATGGTCCAGGACTATCCCGCCATTGACGGTGTCCAGGCTGCCTGTCGGTTCATCAGCGAGCACCACTCCCGGGGCTCCGATGACGGCACGGGCAATTGCCAGCCGCTGCCGTTCGCCCCCGGAGAGCACGGAAGCGGGACTGGCTGCCTTATGCGCTAGGCCAAACTTGTGAAGTGCGGGCATCACTAGTCGCTTTTGGACGGACAAACCAATCCCCCTTGCACGCAGTCCGAGAACGGCATTGCGTGCGGCAGCATCGCGTCCCACCATGTGCGATTCCTGGAAGACGAAACCGAAGAGACTGGCGCGTCGCTCGGCTCTCTGTCGCTCGCTGAGGCCGGATACATCCGTACCCTGCACCAAGTAAGTTCCTGCCGAAGCTGTGTCCAAAAGGCCGAGGACGTTGAGAAGCGTCGACTTTCCCGAGCCGGAGGGGCCAACAATGGCTACGAACTCGCCCTGGAAGATGTCGAGGTGCAGCCCATTCAAGGCCTGCGCGCCGGAAAACCCGCGCTGGACGTCCCGCATGCTAAGGATCGGACGGTGCAATGGCGGAACGGTCGCTTCCTGGGCATGCCAGTGTGAAGTCATTGCAACTTGACCTCGTCGCCAGGTGCCAACCCGTCCACGTCAGCAATGGCCACCCACCCATCCGCCTGTGCCGTGACCTTTACCTTCACCCGCTGCGACTCACCGTTTTTTTGAAGCACCAGGTAGGGGGCCCCTTCTTCCTGCCGGACCGCGATCAGGGGTACGGCCATGGACTCTGCGGTGGCGCTGCCTGCGGTCACAGTGACGGACTGGTCCGCGGCGAATCCCTGCGTGCCTGGAGGGACTGCAAAAGTAATGTCTTTTCCGGGGATTTCGTTCTTGTTTTGGTCACCCTCCAAAAAGTCGCTGACATGAACTACCTTGGTTTCGAGGACTGCGGAGCCGGCGCGTACAGTAACGGCCCCACCCACGGGGTAACTCTCGGACTGGACAACGTCGGCCCGGGCAACAATGGAGTCGTCAGCAATCTTCACCTGGGCAACGATGCCATCCTCACCGAGGATCGCTCCGTTGCCCGCCATGGCAGCGATTGTCCCCGTATCTCCGGGCACTTGAACGAATTCCTTCCACCGAAAAACCACCCCGTTGGGGGCCTGCCTGGCCGAAAGGGGCTGGGAGTCCACGTCCCCGGGTTTGATCGCTTTCGGCGAAGGTGTTGAGGTTGGTGCTTCGTAACCGGCCGCTTTGTACCAGTCGATCAAGGCACGTTGGGTGCCCCCGTCGAAGGTATCCGCCGAGGAAACGGCGTAGCCAAAACCGGCCAGCGCGGTGTGCAAGGCTGCGACGTCGGGGCCGGAATCACCTGGCTTGATATCGCGGTACAGGGGCACACCGCTAGGGAGTAGGAGTAACGGCCTCCCGGACACAGCGGCCAGCAGTTCGCCTGGAGCCACCACGCTTCCCACCGTTTTGGCAGCTGATGTCATCACCAGCCTGTCAACGCCTTCAGAGGGACTCGCTTTGATCGCGTGCTGTGTACCTGCCACGACCTTGCCGGAGAGCACCACCTGTTTGACGACCGCACGACGCTCCACGGTTGCCGAAACAGGGATTACCGCGGGCGTCGACGACGAGGGCCCTGCGCTGGCAACGCTGCTGGCACCTGTCCAGTAAGCGGCGCCCAGCCCTGCCAACACCATCACCAGCACCGCTGGAATGAGCCACCACCGGGGTACGCGCCTCATGGCTCGACCCACCGGGGTCACCTCAGAGTCGTGCATCAGCCACACCGTGATCCCTCAGTATGTGCTTGGCTCGTTCCACGGCGGCCGTCTTTTCTTCTGCCAAAGCGTTGAGTTCAGCCTGATGGTCCTTCATCTGTGCTGCTTGGTACTGAGCAAGGATGTCATAAGGTTTCCGGGGACCACCAACTGTCTCTTTGCACTCGAGATCCAGCAAAGCGACACGGATTTCGTCTTCTTTTGATCCGGTTGATTGCAGGTTCCAGGAACCTGCTTCAGTGAGCTTCAGGCCTCTCCCCGCCAAGCAGTCTTCCCATCCATGGCGGAAGGCAACGAACTCCGGATCACGCTCCGTCAGCGCCACCGCGATGTCGGTGATCTGGTTCTGGATGGACGAATCGCCGACCAGTCCCTCCAGAAGTTCAGGTAAGCCAGCGCGCCCTACAGACTTGGTGCACTTGGATTCCGCTTCTTGTTGCTTGGCGCTAAGTGCCGGCCGATCCGGTTGCTCCTCCATCACACCAGGAATTTTCCGGATCTCCGGCAGGGCACCATTCTTTGCGGCCAAGGCACGTGACCACTGACCATACCTGCTGTCCTGAAGTGCCTTGCCGTCGCCGTCCCACGGAGCCACAGTGAACCCCGCTTCTTCAACGCAGTCAAAAATAAGGGAGGCCACCGCAGAATTGACTAGGACGTTCTCCCGGTCTGAGTACCAGTACGCGCTCATGGGGAGAACAATCTCGCCCGTGGTTTCATTGAGTGATGCCCGGGCGTTTCCGCCGGCACTCCGATTAATCGCAGGCAAGCTGAGGGTGGGCCCGGGTTCCGACGGACGGTCGGGCTCGCTGGAGCACGACGTGCCGGCGAGAGCAACCAGCATCGCAAGCACGCCAAGTGCCGCGCACGGCAGCTTTTTGTTCCTGAACGCCAAAAGACTAGCCCCAGACGCTCGTGATTTCGTCGTCCCAGTTCCGAGTGGACGTCATGTAGAGCCCGCGCAGATCATTCGAGGCATTGCCGGCCCGGAAAACCACATTGTGGCCAACGAAATTGCTGTCAACATAGAAATAGACATAGGGCGAAGCTTGATCTGCGGCGGGTCCAACCACTAAGGAACTCCCCTTATCATTGGCGTCCACGCCCACGTTATATGTGACCCAGCCAAAGGACCTGGAGGTCCCGGTGAACCAGTAGTTGTCGTAAAGGCATACTCGTGCGGTGGAGCACGCCGGGGCGGCCTGGGCTGCAGAAACCCCGGTTAATACCGAGGCTGAAGCAACTGCAAGCACTCCGGCTGTGCGCAGGATGTTTTTCATAAGAATCCCCAATGCTCGTGTGATGCGGAACAGCTCTGTTCCATCTCGAACGCTAAGTCGCCTTGAGCACCACCTAGGCTGCTTTTTGAGGATCTAGGTGGCGTTAAGGCAGAAGATGAGTGTTCAGGGGGTCCAAACTAGGTGCTGCAATGAGACTCCTAGGTGTTGAGCTCGTGGTTTGCACTGGCTAAAGGAGTTGCCACCCTTGTCCGCCATACTGGTCCTGTGCAGGAGACAACAGTGTTGGTGGAGGGCGAGAGCGACCGGCTGGCTGTGGAAATGCTGGCTAAAAGGCTTGGACACGACCTAAGGATGGAACGTGTTTCCATTGTGCCGATGAATGGTGCCACGAGCATCGTGCACTTCCTCGACCGCTATGGGCCCCGTGGGGCGGGTCACAGATTGTTGGGCCTATGCGATTTTGGCGAGGCTGCGGCCATTGCCCGGGCCCTCATGCGGGGTGGCATAGGGTCAGGCCCGCTGGAAGACCAAGGCTTCCAAGTCTGTAACGCCGATTTGGAGGACGAACTCATCAGATGCCTTGGCGTTGATGCCGTGCTCAACGTGATCGCGGACCAAGGGGAGCTAGCGTCCTTTGAGCTCCTGCAACGCCAGCCCTCGTTGCGGGACCGGTCTGTGGAACGGCAGTTACGGCGGTTCTTCGCGGGGCGCAGCGGGAATAAGATCCGATACGCGCCCCTGCTTGTCAACGCGCTACCGGAAGGACAGGCGCCTCTTCCGATGGCTCGACTGGTTGCATCTTTCAAGTCGTGACGTGATAGAGGGTGGGCCTCAAGCCCGTGCGATGTGATAGAGGGTGGGCCTCAAGCCCGTGCGATGTGAGAGAGCGTGGGCGGGCTAGCCGCCGACGATCGCTGAGCCGATAAAGGGATCAACGGCCAACGCGATGAAGAGCAATGTCAGGTAGCTGATAGAGCCGTGGAACACCTTCATTGCGCCCTTGTTGGAGACATCGCCACCCTGCGCACGCTTGTACAGTGCGTGGCTTTCGTAGAGGAACCAGGCTCCGGCAGCAACAGCGACGATCGTGTAGACCCATCCGGCCCCGCCCACCGGGATCATCAGCAGCGAGCAGGCCACCATGGCCCAGGCGTATAGAACTACCTGTACGGAGACCACCTTTGCGCCGGCAATGGCGCCGAGCATCGGCACCTTGGCGTTGCGGTAGTCCTCGCCGTAACGCATGGACAGCGGCCAGTAGTGAGGAGGCGTCCAGAGGAAAATCACCATGAAGAGCACGATGGCGGGCCATTCGACAGTGTTGGTAACAGCTGCCCAGGCGATGAGCACCGGGAAGCATCCGGCAGCGCCGCCCCAGACGATGTTCTGGGCAGTGCGGCGTTTGAGGATCATCGTGTAGATCACCACGTAGAAGACGATCGCACCAAGGCCCAACCAGGCAGAAAGCGGGTTGGCGCCGAACCACAGGATTGCGATGGAGGCTGCGCCCAGGATCCAGGCGAAGATCAGAGCCTCGCGGGGGGTTACTTCACCGGTGACCAGCGGACGCTTCTCCGTGCGGTGCATCAATTTGTCGATGTCGCGGTCTATGTAGCAGTTGAAGACGCCTGCGCTGCCCGCAGCGAACGCGCCGCCAACGAGGGTGGCAAGGATCAGACCGATGGACGGGAAGCCGCGCTGCGCAAAGATCATGGTGGGGAGGGTGCTGACCAGTAGCAACTCGATGACACGAGGCTTGGTCAGAGCCAGATACGCCTTGAACTTACGGGACATTCCGATGCTTCCCCGGGCCGGGGACGCGTTAAGGGGCGTATCAGTTGTGCTCACGGCGGCAGTCACTCTGTTCTATGCTCTGGGGTTCTCGCAGCGGCTGCCGTCCCTCAAACCGGGCGCATGAACCGCTGCTGGCCTCCAAATATCATACCGTGGCGGAAAGAGCCCCGATGTCCGCAAAATACGCCAATGTTTCCGAATCTTCACTCCTCTGCCGGGCCATCGTGATTCATATAAGGGAAATTCTGTCCAGTTAGTGGGATTCCCTGAGTTCCATGACACGTTTAGGGCTAAGCTGTTGAGCAGATCAGCACACGTTGACGATCCGGGAAACCGTATTCTTGGATATCCGTGCGTCTGGATGAGAGATCAACGTTTCAATGGTGAACGGCTGGTAGACACATTGCAGCGGGCGCCATCCTGTGCTTCCTGCGTGCCGTGTCCATACGCCTGCCGTCAGCACAGAGAGGGGCTCGGTTTTCGTGCCACATTTGGAAGAGCAAGAACTGTCATGGACCGATCTGGACAAGAAGGCTGTTGACACCGTTCGCGTGTTGGCCGCTGACGCCGTGGAGAAGGTCGGCAATGGCCACCCCGGTACGGCGATGAGCTTGGCTCCGGCAGCGTACCTGCTGTTCCAGAAGCTGATGCGTCATGACCCGAAGAACCCGGACTGGATCGGCCGTGACCGGTTCGTCCTGTCCCCCGGTCACACGTCGTTGACCCTTTACATCCAGTTGTTCCTCTCCGGCTACGGTCTGGAACTGAAGGACCTTGAGGCGCTGCGTACTTGGGGCTCACTGACCCCGGGCCACCCTGAGTACAAGCACACCGCTGGTGTGGAAATCACCACCGGCCCGCTGGGCCAGGGCCTGGCCTCGGCTGTTGGTTTCGCATACTCGCAGCGTCGCCAGCGCGGATTGTTCGACGCCGATGCTCCCGCCGGCGAATCACCGTTCGACCACACCATCTGGGTTATTGCTTCCGACGGTGACCTCCAGGAAGGTGTAACGTCCGAGGCTTCCTCCCTCGCCGGGCACCAGGAACTGGGCAACCTCGTTGTGATCTACGACGAGAACCACATCTCCATCGAAGACGACACCGACATCGCCTTCACCGAAGACGTCCTCAAGCGCTACGAAGCCTACGGCTGGCACACCCAGCGCGTCGACTGGACCAAGACCGGCGACTACGTCGAAGACGTCCAGGAACTCTACGCGGCACTGCTTGCTGCGAAGGCTGAGACGAACAAGCCGTCCATCATCTCGCTGCGCACCATCATCGGTTACCCGGCCCCGAAGAAGCAGAACACCGGCAAGATCCACGGTTCCGCATTGGGCGCCGAGGAAGTCGCAGCACTGAAGAGCGTGCTCGGTTTTGATCCTGCCAAGTCCTTCGATGTTGACGAAGAAGTTCTGGCACACGCCCGCAAGGTTCTGGACCGCGGCGCTGAGTCCCGCGCTGCCTGGCAGAGCTCGTTCGAGGCATGGCAGTCCGCCAACCCGGACGCTGCCGCCCTGCTGGAACGCGTCGAAGCCAAGAAGCTGCCCGTGGGCATCGACGCCGCTCTCCCCGTGTTCGAAGCCGGCAAGGACGTTTCCACCCGTGCGGCGTCGGGCAAGGTCCTGAACGCCATCGGACCGGTACTTCCCGAGCTGTGGGGCGGTTCGGCCGACCTCGCGGAGTCCAACAACACCACCATTGAAGGCTCGCCGTCGTTCATCCCGACGTCCCGTTCCACGGACGCCTGGAAGGGCAACCCGTACGGACGTGTGCTGCACTTCGGTATCCGTGAGCACGCTGCCGCGTCGATCGTGAACGGTATCTCGCTGCACGGCCGCACCCGCGCATTCTCCGGCACGTTCCTGATCTTCAGCGACTACCAGCGCCCGGCCATCCGCCTCGGCGCGCTGATGGGTGTTCCGTCCCTGTACGTATGGACACACGACTCCATCGGCCTGGGCGAAGACGGCCCCACCCACCAGCCGGTGGAACAGCTCGCCTCCCTGCGTGCTATCCCGGGCCTGGATGTTGTCCGTCCCGGTGACGCAAACGAGGTCTCCGCTGCGTGGAAGGTCATGCTGGAGAACCACGAGAACCCGGCGGGCATTGTCCTGACCCGTCAGAACATCCCCACCTACGCCCGCGGCGAAGGTGAAGCAAGCGGCGACACGTTCGGTTCCACCGCTGGTGTGGCCAAGGGCGGTTACGTCCTGGCTGAGGCCTCCAAGAACGGCGAAACCGTTGACGCGCAGGTCATCCTGATCGGCACCGGCTCTGAAGTCCAGCTCGCAGTCCAGGCCCGCGAAGCCCTCCAGGCTGAAGGCATCGCAGCGCGTGTCGTGTCCATGCCGTGCGTTGAATGGTTCAACAAGCAGGACGAGGCTTACCGCGAGTCCGTACTCCCGGCCTCCGTGAAGGCCCGTGTTTCGGTTGAAGCCGGTCTCGCACTGGGTTGGCGCGAATTCGTCGGCGACGCCGGCCGTTCCATCTCACTGGAGCACTTCGGCGCCTCGGCTGACTACAAGCGGCTCTTCAACGAATTCGGCATCACTGCCGAAGCTGTTGCCGCCGCAGCAAAAGACTCCCTCGCAGACTCCAACGCATAACAGCCTGCTTCCCTCTCACAAGGAGAAAAACACATGTCTACAACTCCCACACAGCAGCTCTCAGACGCCGGCGTCTCCATCTGGCTTGATGACCTTTCCCGCAACCGCTTGGAGACGGGCACGCTGCAGAAGCTCATCGACGAAAAGAACGTCGTTGGCGTGACCACCAACCCGTCGATCTTCCACGCCGCCATCACTGCCGGCACGGATTACGACGCCACCATCGCGTCGCAGGCCGCGGCGGGTGCCAGCATCGAAGAAACGATCTTCGAAATCACCACCACGGACGTCGCTGACGCCTGCGATCTCTTCGCTCCCATCGCCGCCGCCACGAACGGTGTGGATGGCCGCGTCTCCATCGAGGTTGACCCCCGCCTTGCTTGGGATACCGCAGGAACAATCGCCGAGGCCAAGCACCTCTACGCCAAGGTCAACAAGGACAACGTCCACATCAAGATCCCGGCAACCCTTGAAGGCCTCGAAGCCATCACGGCGACGCTAGCCGAGGGCATCAGCGTCAACGTGACCCTGATCTTCTCCCTTGAGCGCTACCGCGCGGTCATCAACGCTTTCCAGTCCGGCCTTGAGCAGGCCAAGGAGAACGGCCACGACCTCTCCAAGATCCACTCCGTGGCCTCGTTCTTCGTCTCCCGCGTGGACTCCGAGATCGACAAGCGCCTTGACGCCATCGGCACCGATGAAGCCAAGGCACTCAAGGGCAAAGCCGGCGTCGCGAACGCACGCCTCGCGTACCAGGTCTACGAAGAGCTCTTCTCCACAGAGCGCTGGGCAGTGCTGGCCGAGGCCGGCGCGCTCCCCCAGCGTCCCCTGTGGGCCTCCACTGGCGTGAAGGACCCGGCCTACCCGGACACCCTCTACGTGACCGAGCTCGTCGCAGCAGGCGTGGTCAACACCATGCCGGAAAAGACCCTCGATGCCACGTTCGACCACGGCGTAGTCACCGGTGACACCATCACCGGCACCTACGACGAAGCGAACGAGACGCTCAACGCCCTCGAAGCCCTCGGCGTCTCCTACAACGACGTCGTCACGCTCCTCGAGACCGAAGGCCTCGAGAAGTTCGTGGGCTCCTGGAAGGAACTCCTCGCCGACGTCGAAGGCGCACTGGTCACCGCACGGAAGGCTTCCTAACCCATCATGAGCACAATCAGCTACGACGCCAGCGGTGCTGCCCAAGAGGCCATCACCCAGCACATCGACAGCCTGGTCGAGGAAAAGATCGCAACCCGGATTTTCGCGAAGGACCACACACTATGGGGTCCTGAAGCGGAGTCCGAGTCAGCGATTCGTCTCGGTTGGGTAGAGGCTGCCACGGTGTCCCAACCTTTGGTTGAAGGCATTCTGGAACTTCGCGATGCCCTCCGCGCCGACGGCGTCTCACGCATTGTCCTGTGTGGCATGGGTGGGTCTTCGTTGGCTCCCGAGGTCATTGCCGGCACTGCCGGCGTCGAGCTGACTGTTTTGGATAGCACTGATCCTGAACAGGTCAGTGCTGCCTTGGCGGACCGCTTGGCGGAAACAGCCATCGTCGTTTCCTCCAAGTCCGGCTCCACCGTGGAAACTGACTCCCAGCGCCGCGTGTTCGAGAAGGCGTTCAATGATGCCGGTATCGACGCCAAGAGCAGGATCATCATTGTCACTGACCCCGGTTCTCCGCTGGATAAGTCTTCCCGCGAGGCCGGTTACCGTGCGGTTTTCAACGCTGATCCCAACGTCGGCGGCCGTTTCTCGGCGCTGACCGCATTTGGCTTGGTGCCTTGCGGGCTGGCCGGTGTGGACATCCAGGCGTTCCTGGACGAAGCAGAAGAGGCTGCTGAGATCCTCAACGAGGACTCAGCTGACAACATCGGACTGGCGCTCGGCATCGCGCTCGGTGGTACCACCCCGCTGCGCAACAAGATTGTCATTGCCGAGGACGGTTCAGGCATAGTCGGTTTCGCCGACTGGGCCGAACAGCTCATCGCTGAATCCACAGGCAAGCTGGGCACCGGCGTCCTGCCGGTCGTAGCCGGTCCGGAATCCCCGGAAGCCCTGAACGGTGCCGAAGACATCCTGGTGGTCCGGCTGGTGGACGCCGATGCGGACGTAGAACTTCGTGAAAACGAGGTGGCCATTGCCGGTGGACTGGCTTCGCAGATGTTTGTGTGGGAGTTTGCCACCGCCGTGGCGGGTCGCCTGCTGGGCATCAACCCGTTTGACCAGCCCGACGTCGAGGCCGCCAAGGTGGCCGCGCGCGGCTTGCTGGATGCGCGCCCCGAACCCACTCCAGCGGCATTCACGGACGGCGCTGTGGAAGTTCGCGGCGGCGACTGGCTCGGCTCTGCTTCCAGTGTTTCCGAAGCCGTGCAGGCGCTCCTTGGCCAGCTCGGCACGGACGGTTACTTGAGCGTTCAAGCCTATCTTGACCGCATTTCCCATGCACCGCTTGAAGGCATCCGCGATGAACTCGCAGCTGTCAGCGGGCGTCCGGTGACGTTTGGTTGGGGCCCGCGGTTCCTGCACTCCACTGGCCAGTTCCACAAGGGTGGCCCGGCCATCGGCGTGTTCCTGCAGGTCACTGCAGCATCGTCCACTGATCTTGAGATCCCGGAGCGGCCTTTCACTTTCGGTCAGCTCATTGCTGCCCAGGCCTCGGGCGACGCCCAGGTCCTGGAAGGCCATGGCCGCCCCGTATTGCGCCTGCACCTCACCGAGCGCGCTGCGGGCGTAGCCCAACTCCAGGAAGTCGTCGCTGCGTTAGCCAACAAAGCCAGCGCACTCGAAAGCTAAGGCACAGAACCAAACATGCCAGAAACTGAAAACGGCAGGAAGAACGCCGGTCTCCGGAATCCTTTGCGGGATCCGCGGGATCGGCGCCTGAATCGTATTGCCGGTCCGTCGTCGTTGGTGTTCTTCGGAGTCACTGGTGATCTTGCTCGTAAGAAGCTCATGCCCGCGGTGTATGATCTCGCCAACCGTGGTCTTTTGCCGCCCAGCTTCGCGTTGGTGGGGTTTGGCCGTAGGGAGTGGGATAACGCGGATTTCGCTGCTGAGGTCAAGGAAAACGTGAAGGCCCATGCGCGGACGAAGTTCGATGAAGCGGTGTGGGAGCAGTTGGCTTCCGGTATCCGTTTTGTTCGGGGCGAGTTCGATGATGATGACGCTTTCGAGCGCCTGGGCGATGTCCTCGATGAGTTGGATGAGACCCGGGGTACCCGGGGGAATCATGGCTTTTATTTGTCGATCCCGCCCAAGGCGTTTGAGCAGGTCTGCCGGCAGTTGTCCAAGCACGGCTTGGCGCAGGCCAAGCCGGGTCAGTGGCGTCGTGTGGTGATTGAGAAGCCGTTCGGGCATGACTTGGAGTCGGCACGGCAGTTGAACGACATTGTGGAGTCGGTGTTCCCGGCTGATGCGGTGTTCCGGATTGACCATTATTTGGGGAAGGAGACGGTGCAGAACATCCTGGCGTTGCGTTTCGCGAACCAGTTGTTCGAACCGCTTTGGAACGCCAATTATGTGGATCATGTCCAGATCACCATGGCCGAGGACATCGGCACCGGTGGCCGGGCCGGGTATTACGACGGTGTGGGTGCTGCCCGGGATGTGATCCAGAACCATTTGCTGCAGTTGCTCGCGTTGACCGCGATGGAAGAGCCGATCTCCTTCAACGCCGATGACCTGCGGGCCGAAAAGGAGAAGGTCCTCGCGGCGGTCAAGCTGCCCGATGACCTGTCCACGCATTCGGCGCGGGGTCAGTTCACCGGCGGCTGGCAGGGTGGGGAGGAAGTCCTCGGGTACTTGGATGAGGATGGTATCCCTGCTGATTCGAAGACCGAGACCTACGCTGCGATCCGGGTGGATATCAATACCCGGCGTTGGAACGGGGTGCCGTTCTATTTGCGTGCCGGTAAGCGCCTGGGCCGTCGTGTCACGGAGATCGCGGTGGTGTTCAAGCGGGCACCGAACCTGTTGTTCCGTGACCACAACGATGATGACTTCGGTCAGAACGCCGTGGTGATCCGGGTCCAGCCCGATGAAGGTGCCACGATCCGGTTCGGGTCCAAGGTTCCGGGCACGCAGATGGAAGTCCGTGATGTGACCATGGACTTCGGCTACGGGCATTCCTTTACCGAATCCAGCCCCGAAGCCTATGAGCGGCTGATCCTGGACGTGCTCCTGGGCGAGCCCCCTTTGTTCCCGCGGCACCAGGAAGTGGAGCTGTCCTGGAAGATCCTTGACCCGTTCGAGGAATACTGGGCCGGGCTCGATGAACAACCCCAACCCTACGCACCGGGCAGTTGGGGGCCGGCCTCGGCCGATGCCCTGCTGGCCCGTGACGGACGAACCTGGAGAAGGCCATGATCGTAGATCTTCCCGATACCACCACCTCCAAGATCTCCAAGAAGATCATGGCCCTGCGCGAACAAGGCGGCGTGATCGCGTTGGGTCGTGTGCTGACCCTGGTGGTGGTGACCAAGTCCGGGCAGGAAGAAGAAGCCATCGAGGCAGCCAACGAAGCCAGCCGGGAACACCCCTGCCGGATCATCGTCCTGGCCGACGCCGGCGTGGAAGGACCCGATCGGCTCGACGCGCAAATCCGTGTCGGCGGCGACGCCGGCGCTTCCGAGGTCATCGTGCTGCGCGGGCACGGGCACATGGCGCACGAAAGCGAATCGCTGGTGGCGGCCCTGCTCCTGCCGGACGCCCCGATCGTGGCCTGGTGGCCGCACGGCGCCCCGGAAAGCGCGTGCGAGACCTCCATCGGCCGCATCGCGCACCGGCGCATCACCGACTCAGCCAACGAACCCGACCCCCGCCTGGCGTTGGAGAACATCCGCGCCACCTACAAAGCCGGCGACACCGACCTCGCCTGGACCCGCCTGACCAACTGGCGCATGCAACTCGCCGCCGTCTTCGACCAAGTGGATGGCGATCCGGTCTCCGCTGTGGCCGTTGAGGGTGCCTCGGACTCCCCGAGTACGCTCCTGCTGGCTGCCTGGCTTAGCCTCGCACTGCAGGCCCCTGTCACGATCGTGGCAGATCCGGCTGGGACCGGTATCCGACGTGTCCGTCTCACGCGCGCCAGTGGCGATGTCCAGCTCTTCCGGCCGGGCCTGTCCGTGGCCGAGCTGACCCAGCCGGGACAGCCCGCGCAGCGTATCACCCTCCCCCGCAGAAGCCTCAAAGACTGCCTCGCAGAAGAACTCCGACGGCTCGACCCCGACGAAGTCTTCGGAGAAGTGATTACGATGGGACTTCCACTTACCAGTCAGAGGAGAGTCCAGACCAGTGCACGCTGAGCCAAGAGTAAGCATCCACCCCGACTCGAAGGTGTTGATGGCCGCTATTGCAGCGCGTCTCATTACCAAGCTTGTGGATGTCCAGGACAAGCACGGCGAGGCCACGGTGGTCCTCACCGGCGGAACCGTTGGCATTGGAACCTTGAAGGCTGTGGCTGACTCTGCCGCGGCACCCGCCGTCGATTGGTCAAGGGTCAACTTCTGGTGGGGCGACGAGAGATTTGTCGCCGCCGACAGCGATGACAGAAATACGCGCCAAGCACACCAGGCATTGCTGGCTCACTTGGCCGTTGATCCTGCCCGGGTACACGAACCCGGCTCCGCCGACCGGTACGCCACGGCGGATGAAGCAGCGGCTGCCTACGCTGAAGAGCTCAAGGCAGCTGCAGAGGCCGAACACGCCGCGGACACATCTGACAGCAGGCCAGAGAAGCCCGGCATCCTGCCGCGCTTTGACATCTTGCTCCTCGGTGTCGGACCCGATGCGCACGTAGCGTCGCTCTTTCCCGAACAGGCTGGAATTCGCGAGAAAACACGCACCGTGGTGGGCGTTGAGAATTCACCCAAGCCGCCGTCGTCGCGCATTTCATTGACGCTCCCGGCAATCAACACGGCCCAGGAAATCTGGATGGTTGTTGCCGGCGAGGACAAGGCCGGTGCCGTGGGCCTGGCTCTCGCAGGCGCCAACCCTGTTCAGGTCCCCGCAGCGGGGCCCGTGGGGCGTGCCAGGACCCTGTGGCTCATTGACGAGAATGCGGCGTCACGAGTCCCCCAGCAGCTGGTCCGGAAGGACCCCGCGGGCGCGTAACCTATCCAGCGCTCCAGCCAGGACCACTTCGGCTTCCTGGCTGGAGCGTCTTTCTTTAACGTAATCCAGGTGCGATTTGAAGATCTCGTCTTCAGGTCTGGTTGGCACCGGATGACCTGGATCCCGCGTAGCCAGGGAGCCACATTTGGGGCAGTCCCATGTTCCGGGAATCTGCTCGTCCGGCAGCTTAAGAAAAACCAGGCGTGTTTCGTGGCCTTTGGCGCACCAATACGGCACACGAATACGCGGGAGTTGTTCTCCGGGGCCGTGGTCGCTTTGATTTCGGGGGGCTGAACCTTGGGTTACACCTACGCGCGTGCCCCGATAACCAGACGTGCCATGAACCATTTTCGAACCCCTAGCGACTCGGTGGTCGGCCGTCACGGCCCGCTGGACCCTACGGCCAACAGGGCCAGTCTAATGCGAGGCGCCTGACGGCGGCACTAGTGGTGGGTAACGGTGTCCAAAGAAACGCGGGCAATGAAAAAGGGAGGCCCCTGTCAAGGAGCCTCCCTCTTTGGGAATGCCTAGGAGTCGCCACCCGAGGTAAATCGCATGATCAGGCCCAAGCCGATGATCACGACGCCCCAGGTGATGCCCAGAATGATGGTGAAGCGGTTCAGGTTGCGCTCGGCTACGCCGGACGAACTCAATCCCGAGCTCATTCCGCCACCGAACATGTCGGACAAACCGCCGCCACGTCCCTTGTGCAAGAGGATGAGCAGCGTCAGCAGAAGGCTGGTGATACCCAGCAGGATCTGCAGAATGACTTGAAGAACGTCCACGACGGCCTTTCGAAGAAGCGGAAATCGGGAGCCGGACTAGTCCGTGACGAGGTGGCTCTCGAACCTGACAATGTTAGCAAACTCAGCGGGGTCCAAGCTGGCGCCACCCACAAGCAATCCGTCAACATCGCTTTCAGCCATGATGGCAGCAGCATTGTTGGCCTTTACCGACCCTCCGTAGAGGAGGCGGGACTTCGCTGCGACGGTCTCGTCGAAGAGTTTGGCAAGCTCGGCACGGATTGCTGCACACATTTCCTGTGCGTCTTCCGGACCAGCTACTTCGCCGGTGCCGATGGCCCAGACGGGCTCGTAAGCCACAACGAGTTCAGCAGCCTGGTCAGCTGTGAGTCCTTCGACGCCGGCGCGCAGCTGGGCCAGGGTGTGCTCCACGTGTGTGCCGGCTTGACGGACTTCGAGGCCCTCGCCCACGCAGAGAACGGGCGTAACTCCGTGACGGAAGGCGGCCTTTACCTTGGCGTTCAAGGCTTCGTCGGACTCGTTGTGGATGGTGCGGCGCTCACTGTGCCCCACCAGGACGTAGGCGCAGCCCAGCTTGCTGAGGAACTGACCCGAGATGTCACCCGTGTAAGCGCCGGAGTCGAACGGGGACAGGTCCTGGCCGCCGTAAACCACTTCCAGTTCGTCACCCTGAACCAGCGTCTGGACACCGCGGAGGTCGGTGAACGGAGGAAACACTGCCACCTCGGCACGGCTGTAGTCGTGCTTGGCGTCGGACAGTGTCCAGGCGAGCTTCTGCAACAAGGTGATGCCCTGGACATGGTCCATATTCATCTTCCAGTTGCCTGCGATGAAGGGTTTGCGGACGAAGTTTCCGTTGGCAGAGGTAGTCACATGAACTCCAAAGAATGCGTTGAGATATGGAACGACCGGCAGGACGCGGTAGCGCCCTGCCGGTCGGTTAATGCTTAGCGGTCCAGGACGCTCAGACCGGGAAGTTCCTTGCCTTCAAGGTATTCCAAGCTGGCGCCGCCGCCGGTGGAAATATGGCCGAACTGCGAATCCTCGAAGCCGAGGGTGCGAACAGCTGCTGCAGAATCGCCACCGCCAACAACGGTGAACGCAACCGTATCCGTAAGGGCCTGTGCAATGGCACGCGTGCCGCTCGAGAAGGCTTCGAATTCGAAGACACCCATGGGGCCGTTCCAGAACACCGTCTTGGCCCCTTCGATCTGGGCCGCAAATGCCGACGCCGATTCCGGACCGATGTCCAGGCCAATACCGGAAGCACCGAAAGCGCTGTCCTCAATGGCGTCTGCCTTGACGACCTCGTGCTCAGCGTCCGCAGCGAAGCGGCTGGCGACTACGACGTCCGTGGGAATCACGAACGACGTTCCGGCGTCCGATGCTCGCTTGAGATAGTCCTGGACGACCGGAATCTGGTCTTCCTCGAGGAGGCTGCCCGCAACCTTATGCCCGGCTGCTGCCAGGAAGGTGAAGAGCATGCCGCCGCCGACAAGGATGGTGTCAGCCTTACCAAGCAGGTTGTCGATGACTGCCAGTTTGTCTGAAACCTTGGAGCCGCCGAGAACCACGACGTACGGACGCTGGGTGTCGGTGGTGAGCTTCCGAAGAACCTCTACTTCGGTGTGGACAAGATCGCCGAGGTAGGACGGCAGCCTGGTGGCGACGTCGAAGACGCTTGCGTGCTTGCGGTGGACAGCACCAAAAGCATCGTCCACGAACGCGCCATTGCTTCCCGTCAAGGCAACCAACTCGTCAGCGAAGGCGCCGCGCTCGGCGTCGTCCTTGCTGGTTTCACGCGCATCGAACCGGACATTTTCCAAGATGAGAACTTCCCCATCCTGAAGCCCGGCTGCGAGCTCCTTTGCGGAGTCCCCCACCGTGTCGTCAGCCAGCTGAACCTTGAAGTCTGCGAGCTCCGCGAGGCGGGTCGCAGCGGGCTTCAGTGAGTACTTATCCTCCGGAGTGCCCTTGGGGCGTCCGAGGTGGGCGGTTACGAGCACACGGGCACCGGCGTCCGAGAGCTTCTTGAGGACCGGAAGGGAGGCCTTGATGCGGCCGTCGTCGGTCACTGCAGAGCCGTCGAGCGGCACATTCAGGTCACTTCTGACCAGAATGTACCGCCCGCGGACACCTTCAGCGATGAGTTCGTTGAGGGTGTGAGATGTCATGTGTCTACCCTAGCCCAGCTTGGATGCGACAAGCTCCGTGAGGTCTACGAGGCGGTTGGAGTAACCCCACTCGTTGTCATACCAGGAAACAACCTTGACCTGGTTGCCGATGACCTTGGTGAGACCGGAATCGAAGATGGAAGACGCGGGGTCTCCGACGATGTCCGAGGACACGATGGGGGCATCCGTGTAGCTGAGGATACCGGCGAACTGCTCGGACTCAGCGGCAGCCTTGACGGCAGCGTTGACTTCCTCGACAGTCACTTCGCGGGAAACAGTGACCGTAAGGTCGGTGGCGGAACCCGTGGGAACAGGAACGCGGATGGCGTAACCATCCAGCTTGCCCTTGAGTTCCGGCAGGACAAGGCCGATTGCCTTGGCAGCACCGGTGGAGGTGGGAACCATGTTGATGGCAGCAGCACGGGCGCGACGAAGATCGCCGTGGGGGCCGTCCTGGAGGTTCTGGTCGGCCGTGTAGGCGTGGACCGTGGTCATCAGGCCACGCTCAATGCCGAAGGCGTCATTGACAACCTTGGCCAGCGGGCCAAGGCAGTTGGTGGTGCAGGACGCGTTGGAGATGATGTGGTGCGCTGCGGGATCGTAGAGGTCCTGGTTGACGCCCATGACGATGGTGATGTCTTCGTCGCTGGCAGGTGCCGAAATGAGGACCTTCTTGGCGCCGGCGTCGATGTGCTTCTGCGCCGCTGCTGCCTTGGTGAAGAAACCTGTGGACTCGATAACGATGTCGACGCCCAGCTCGCCCCAAGGGAGGTTTGCGGGATCGCGCTCGGCCAGCACCGTGATGGACTTCCCATCGACTACCAGGTTGCCATCAACAACCTCCACGGACTGCGTGAGGCGGCCACCGACGGAGTCGTACTTCAGGAGGTGGGCGAGGGTCTCGGGGCTGGTGAGGTCGTTGACTGCCACGATCTCAAGGTCTGCGCCCTGGGCCAATGCTGCGCGGAAGTAGTTACGGCCGATGCGGCCGAAGCCGTTGATACCAATACGGGTGGTCACTATGTGTCAATCTCCTTGGTGCTCTTGCAAGCACGCCTAGTGAGTCGGATCAAATATTTCCAACTAACAGACCCCGCACGTCTTTGGGCAGAGGTGATTATCAGATCGGAGGGCGACCAGCCACGTTGCTGAAGGCTAACCGCCTTCCGTGATCCATCTTACGTTTAACTAAGCCTGCCCCCGCAACTGCGGAGGCAGGCTTTCCAGCATTTGGCCCCAATTCACGCAAAAAGTGACTTTTGTTACATCGGCGTGAACCGGGGCTCACCACCTAGAGGACGATGAGACCCGTGGCGTTCGCGCGGGCGGCTTCGAAGCGCTTGGCGACGTCTGCCCAGTTCACGATGTTCCAGAACGCCTTGACGTAGTCAGCCTTGACGTTGACGTAGTCCAGGTAGAAGGCGTGCTCCCACATGTCCAGCATCAGCAGCGGGGTGGTGCCCACTGCCACGTTGCCCTGCTGATCGTAGAGCTGCTCGATGAGCAGGTTTCCACCGATGGGCTCGTAGGCCAGGAAAGCCCAGCCGGAACCCTGGAGGGCCAGTGCAGCGGCGCTGAACTGAGCACGGAAAGCATCGAAGGAGCCGAAGGCGTCGTCGATGGCTGCAGCCAGTTCACCTTCGGGCTTGTCGCCGCCGTCCGGGGAAATGTTGTTCCAGAACACGGAGTGGTTGATGTGGCCGCCAGTGTGGAACGCGAGGTCCTTGGAGAGGCGGTTGATGTTGGCGAAATCATTCTTCTCGCGCGCTTCGGCCAGCTGGGAGAGGGCGTTGTTGGCGCCTGCAACGTATGCTGCATGGTGCTTGCTGTGGTGCAGCTCCATGATCTTTGCCGAAATGTGCGGCTCGAGTGCTGCGTAGTCGTAGCCGAGCTCGGGCAGAACGTACTCTGTCACGAAATCCTCCAATGTAATGGACTCACGTCCGGGTTGGTAACTCTCGTTAATGTCATCCGGCCAGCAGATCGGCCGGAAATCCTTGGCGAAGAAGACTGCTCTTGCCTCCACCGGGAACAACCCGCGGTGCCCTCGCAGTATTTCCTCCGCACTTTGTCGATTCTATGGGTGCGGCCTACTCGTCCATCATTTCCGGAGTCACATTTGCCTCAGTGCCCGGGATCCCCAAATCCAAGGCACGTTTATCTGCCATGGCCAGGAGCCGACGGATACGGCCCGCTATGGCGTCCTTGGTCATAGGCGGATCCGCGAGACGGCCGAGTTCATCCAGGCTTGCCTGCTTGTGCGCCACACGGAGCTCCCCGGCGTACTTGAGGTGGTCCGGCACGTCATCTCCCAGAATCTCCAATGCACGGTCCACCCTGGCGCCGGCAGCTACTGCGGCTTGGGCTGAGCGGCGAAGGTTGGCGTCATCGAAGTTGGCGAGTCTGTTGGCGGTGGCCCGGACTTCCTTTCGCATGCGCCGTTCCTCCCAGACCATCAGGGCGTCATGGGCGCCCATGCGGGTCAGAAGAGCAGCGATGGTGTCGCCGTCACGAATGACCACGCGGTCAACGCCGCGGACTTCGCGCGCCTTGGCCTGGATGCCGAGGCGGCGGGCTGCGCCGACCAATGCCAACGCGGACTCGGGGCCGGGGCACGTCACCTCAAGGGAAGACGATCTGCCCGGTTCGGTAAGCGAACCATGGGCGAGGAAAGCTCCCCGCCACACTGCCTCGGCATCGGCCGCCGAACCATTGACGACGGCAGAGGGAAGGCCCCGCACAGGTCGCCCACGGCCATCCAACAAGCCCGTTTGACGGGCAAGTGCTTCCCCGTCGCGGACGACGCGGACGACGTAACGGCTCCCCCGGCGCAAACCTCCACCGGATACAACGATTATTTCGCTCTGATGTCCGTAGACTTCCGCGATCGCAGCCCGGAGGCGGCGCGCGGTGGAAGAGAGGTCAACTTCAGCCTCGATGACGATCCGCCCCGAAATAATGTGCAAGCCGCCTGCGAAACGCAGCATTGCCGAAACCTCAGCCTTGCGGACGGAAGATTTCTTGATGTCCAGTCGGGACAGTTCGTCCTTGACCGACGCAGTAAGTGCCATCGCGTTGTTCCTAACTGTTCCCGAAAATATCGTGGTACGCCGCTGCCAAGAGCAGGGGATCATGGACGGGGCGGCGCCTCGACGCCCCTACTCTACCCAACACCACTTCGGCGCCGATCATCGCTGCGGCCTTCTCAAAGGCCTTGCGATCCTGCACCGCCGCGGGATCCGCCAGGACGACATCCACAGTGAACTCGGGTGCATAGCGGCGCAGGACATCCAAGTGGTCCGCTGCCGTCATACCGGAGGTTTCCTTGGTTTCCACGTCCAGGTTCATGGTGAGGCAACGCTTGGCAGCGGTATCACCGAGGGCACGCCGAAGCTCGGGCAACAGCAAATGCGGCAGGACCGAGGTGTACCAGGACCCGGGACCCAGGATGACCCAATCAGCCAGCTCAATCGCGGTGAGTGCCTCAGTGCAGGCCGGGGCGGCTTCGGGCAGGAGCCTGACTTCTTCCAGTTTCCCCGCCACAGCACACTTCGCCTGCCCCCGGACCGTCCGCAGTTCATGGCCGCCACCCGGCAACTCCACCTGCGCCTTTCCCTCAATGGTGAGGGGGACGCTGGACATGGGCAGTACCTGTCCGCGGGCGCCCAGCAATGCTCCTGCCCACTTAAGACCGGCAACGGTGTCGCCCAAAAGTTCCCACAGCGTGACGATCAGCAGGTTGCCCATGGCGTGGTTGTCCAGTGAGCCCCCTTTCGCCGAACCGGCTTCGAAGCGGTGCTGCATGACATCGCGCCATGTCCGGCCCCAATCCGTGTCATCGCAAAGGGCGCTCAAGGCCATCCGCAGGTCGCCCGGCGGGAGGACGCCGTACTCGTCGCGGAGACGCCCGGAGCTGCCGCCGTCGTCCGCAACCGTGACGATTGCCGTCAGCTCGGAGGTGAGGAGACGAAGGGCAGACAGCGAAGCCGCCAGTCCGTGACCACCGCCCAAGGCGACCACGGAGGGGCTCTTCTTCTGCTGGCTGCCTGGAACGCCTTTGGGCGGTATGAGCGGCAGCGGGCCCGTCAGGACCCCCACTACTCGCGTCCCAGGTCGCGGTGGGTAGTGGTTACGGTGACGCGTGGGTACTGCGCCAGTCGCTTGGAAAGTTCCACGGTGACCGCAACCGAACGGTGCTTTCCGCCGGTGCACCCAACCGCCAACGTGGCGTAGTGCTTGTTCTCTTGGCGGTAGCCGTCCAGGACAGGCTCCAATGCCCGGACGTAACGGTCGACGAACTCCCGGACACCCTCCGCGCCCAGGACGTACTCGCTGACGTCCTCATCCAAACCGGTATGGGGCCGAAGCTGGGGAACCCAGTGCGGATTGGGGATAAAGCGTGCATCGGCTACGAAATTGGCGTCCACGGGGAGCCCGTACTTGAATCCAAAGCTCATGACGTTCAGGCGGAGCGTGACCGGCCCGGTATCGCTGAACAATTCCGTGATGGCCGTAGCCAAGCCATGGACGTTGAAGTCAGAGGTATCCAGAACAACGTCGGCGTGCTCACGAAGTTCCCGAAGGACCTCGCGCTCAATGCCGATGCCGTCGAGGATCCTTCCACCGCCCTGCAGCGGATGCGGGCGACGCCCCTGCTCGAAACGGCGGACCAGGACGTCGTCGTTGGCGTCCAGGAAAAGCACCCGGAAGGTGATGCCGCTTGCGCTCAATGCTCCCAAGGCGGTCTGGATGTCGGTAAAAAGGTCCTTGCTGCGAACGTCCACCACTACGGCCAGCTTGGGAATCGACTTTGGCGCATGCGACACAATTTCTGCCAGCGTGCCCAACATTTGCGGAGGAAGGTTGTCAACGACGTACCAGCCGTGATCCTCCAGGGCATCGGAGGCGGTGCTGCGTCCGGCACCCGACATGCCGGTTACCACCAGCAGCTCCGCCTCAGGCGGCTTGACGGGCGTCAGGCCGTCCTGCTCCGTGCCGGACCCTGCCGTAGCCTCATCCATCAGTTGTCCCCGTTTCGTCGGAAGTGGTCATTCGAAAGCTTGTGGTAGCCGCCTGTGCGGCATGGCACAGTGGCCGGTTTCGGGCGTCCGGCAGCACTCTTGCGCCGACCGGCCAAGTTCTTACCCTAGCTAAGATTCAAGGATTTCGCCGGTGGTCATGTTCACCGCAGGTGCCGTTTCACCGGTGTCCGCAGTAGAACCAAGGTGCTGGACGACCGCCGCGGCCAGCGCTGGGCCGATGCCCTTGGCAGAGGTGAGCTCCTCCACGGATGCGGCCTTGATCTTCTTGAGCGAGCCAAAGTGTGCCACCAAGGCCTTGCGTTTCGCCTCACCCAGGCCCGGGACGCCGTCCAGGACGGAAACTGTCATTGCCTTGCCGCGCTTCTGCCGGTGGAAGCTGATGGCAAAGCGGTGGGCCTCGTCACGGATCCGCTGCAAGAGGTACAACCCTTGCGACGTTCGGGGCAGGATTACAGGGAAGTCACTGTGAGGCAGCCAGACTTCTTCGAGCCGCTTGGCAAGACCCACAACGTAAACGTCATCAATGCCCAACTCTGCAAGGGCACGGGCCGCCGCATTGACCTGGGGCTGGCCTCCGTCCACCACCACCAGGTTGGGCGGGTAGGCGAACTTGGCCTTCGGAGAGGGCAAAGCAGGGTCCGACGGCGGCACGTCACTGCTGTTTTGGGCCGCGTTACTTTGTGCTCTGCTGCTTTGTGCACTGCTACGTGTCGGGTTGACGATTTCGCCGGAAACGATGGGGACCTGGGCGGCCTTGTCAGTGAGGTAATGCCGGAATCGACGGGTCAAGACGTCATGCATGGCCGCAGTATCGTCCGCTGCTGCTGCGCCCGTGATGGAAAACTTCCGGTAATCGGACTTCTTGGGCAGTCCGTCTTCCACCACCACCATGGAAGCCACCACGTTTGTTCCTTGGACGTGGGAAATGTCGAAGCACTCGATCCGCAGCAGGGGAACTGGAATCTCCAGAGCCTCCTGCAGTTCCTGGAGAGCAAGGGACCGGACAGTGATGTCTCCTGCACGGCGTGTCTTATGCAGCTTCAAAGCTTGCTCGGCATTCTCGCGCACAGTGGACATCAGGGCGGCCTTGTCACCGCGCTGTGGCACACGGACATCTACCCTGGCTCCGCGCAAGCCTCCCAGCCATTCCATGAGTTCAGCATGGTTACTGGGGTTCTCCGGAACCAGGACTTCACGTGGAATCCGACCCTGAACTTCACTGTCCTCACCGTAGACCTGCTGCAGCAAGTGTTCGATGAGTTCCGGCGTCGTAGCATCCTCTACTTTCTCCACCACCCAGCCGCGTTGACCGCGAACACGGCCGCCGCGCACGTGGAACACCTGTACGGAAGCTTCCAGTTCGTCCTCATGGAGCGCGAAGACGTCCGCGTCGGTATCCTCGGCGAGGACCACCGCGTTGCGTTCAAAGACCTTGCGGAGCGCGATGATGTCGTCCCTCAGCCCGGCCGCGCGTTCGTAGTCCAGCTCGGCTACGGCTGCAGCCATGTCTTTCTCCAGCCGACTGATGAAACGCTTGGCTTCGCCCCCCATGAAGGAACAGAAGTCTTCTGCGAGGCCACGGTGCTCATCTGGAGTGACCCGTCCGACACAGGGTGCCGAGCATTTATCGATATAGCCCAGAAGGCAGGGCCGACCGCTGGACTCGGCCCGCTTGAAGACGCCTGCGCTGCAGCTCCGCACAGGGAAGACCCTCAGGAGCGTGTCCATGGTTTCCCGGATGGCACCGGCGGTGTAGGGACCGAAGTATCTGGTGCCCTTCCTTCTTTCACCGCGCATGACCTGCACTCTGGGGTACTTCTCCCCCATGGTGACGGCGAGGTAGGGATAGGTCTTGTCATCCCGGAATACGACGTTGAACCGGGGCTTGAATTCCTTGATCCAGGTGTATTCCAACTGCAGCGATTCCAGCTCGCTCCCTACCACGGTCCATTCCACACTGCTGGCCGCGTGAACCATTGCATGGGTCTTAGGGAGAAGTCCTGCAGGATTCGCGAAGTACGAATTCAGGCGGGAACGGAGGTTCTTTGCCTTGCCCACATAGATGACCCGGCCATGCGGGTCGCGGAAACGATAGACGCCCGGCGTGGTGGGAATTTCACCTGTTTGGGGCCGGTAACTTGCTGGATCTGCCACGTTTCCAGTCTAGTGAACCGGAACGACACTCATTGCCACGGTGGCACGGTCACCAAAGCTTCAGTCGATCGTTTTGCTTTGGTTATAGCTGGTGGACCGCTCCTGCCCGCTGAGCAGGGCGATGGCATCCATGATCTTGTCGGTGACTTCGCGGCGGGCCGGGAGGGAATGGTCGGGGCCTGTCTTGTCAAAGTAGAGGGGTTCCCCCACCTTCATGGTGAAATGCTGAGGGCGAACGGCGTTCTTGTCCGCAGGCTGCAACTTCTCGGTGCCGATCAGCCCTACCGGGATCACCGGAGCGCCGGTGGTCAAGGCAAGCCACCCAACGCCCGTCCTGCCACGGTAGAGAATACCGTCACGGGACCGTGTGCCTTCCGGGTAGATGCCGATACCCTTCCCGGATTCCAGGATGTCCAGCAGGGTCTTGAGAGCTTGGACGCTGGCCGCCTGTTCACCACGTTCGACGGGAATGGAACCTACTGCCTCAAAGAACGACTTCATCACAGCGCCCTTGACGCCTTTAGTGGTGAAATATTCCGCCTTGGCAAAAAAGGCAACAGGGCGGGGCATGAGTGCCTGAACGATCACGCTGTCCAGGAAGGAGAGATGATTGGGGGCTACGATGAATGGCCCATCCTTCGGAACGTTCTCCAGCCCAATGACCGTAGGACGGCACGTGGAGGAAATCAGGCCACGGGTTGTCCAGCGGATCGCATCAAAGACTGCCATCGTTTTGTACCTCGCTCAGGGCTGCCGCGCGGACAGCGTCAAGTTCTTCAATTTTGGTGCGCAGCTCGAGGGCCGTATTTACCACGGCGACGGCTCCGGCGTCCTCAAGTTCACCGTCCGGCGCAAATCCCCAACTGACTCCGATGCAGTCCAATCCGTTGGCCAGAGCGCCCGCGACGTCCTGATGCCTGTCCCCCACCATGACGGCTGGTTGGGAGTGAAGATCATTCAACGCCGCGGCGACGATTTCAACTTTGCCGGACGCTGTGTTGGCCTTCAGGGATTCGTCATCCGCAGCCCCTCGGATGGAGATGAAGAAGTCAGCAATTCCATGGTGTTCCAGCACGAGGCGCGCAATTGACTGCGGCTTCTGGGTGGCCACCGCGACGGGCCGGCCAGTCTCCGCGAAGAATTCGAGGAGATCGAAGATTCCCGGGTACAGCTTGCTTTGGCCAATACCGGTTTCTTTGTAGTGGCCGCGGTATCGCTCAATGGTTTCATCCACCAATTCGCTGGGGACGTTCGCCAAATGGAGGAGGGAATCGCTCAGTTTGGGACCCACCATGGAATTCAGCACAGCTTGTTCGGGAACAGGGAGGTCCATTTCCCGGAGGGCGGCAGAAATGCCTCCCGTGATACCGCCGGCAGGATCGACAAGGGTGCCGTCCAGATCGAAAATTACGGGCACCGTTGTTTGAGTCACCGGGTTAGTTTCTCACGAGTAGCGGCATGCCTGAAACTCGCATGCCGCTACCGGAATACTTCGGAGGTCTCGAAGATATTCCTTCGAAAGCCTTCAGGGCGCCGGGAGTAACTAACCGAGAATCTCCGCCAGGAAGGTCGCAGTATGGCTTTCCGTGGATTTTGCCACCTGCTCCGGCGTCCCTGTGGCCACGATCTTCCCGCCGCCCGAACCGCCATTCGGGCCAAGGTCCACGATCCAGTCCGCAGACTTGATCACGTCCAGGTTGTGCTCAATGGTGATGACGGTATTGCCTTTGTCCACCAAGCCCTGAAGAACCATGAGCAGCTTGCGGATGTCCTCAAAGTGCAGGCCAGTGGTGGGCTCATCGAGGACGTAGATGCTGCGACCGTTGGAACGCTTCTGGAGCTCGGCAGCCAGCTTTACGCGCTGCGCCTCCCCACCGGACAAAGTGGTTGCCGGCTGGCCAAGCCTGACGTAACCAAGGCCCACGTCCACCAACGTGTTCAAATGCCGTGCGATCGGAGTGAAGGCAGCGAAGAATTCGGCACCTTCCTCGATGGGCATGTTGAGGACATCGGCAATGGTCTTGCCCTTGTAGTGGACTTCAAGGGTTTCCCGGTTGTATCTGGCGCCGTGGCAGACTTCGCAAGGGACATAAACGTCCGGCAGGAAGTTCATCTCGATCTTCAACGTACCGTCACCTGAACAGGCCTCGCAGCGCCCTCCCTTGACGTTGAACGAGAATCGTCCCGGCTGGTATCCACGTACCTTGGCTTCGGTGGTCTCAGCGAAGAGTTTGCGGATGTTGTCAAAGACGCCGGTGTAAGTGGCCGGGTTGGACCGTGGTGTACGGCCGATAGGGCTTTGATCGACGTGGACCACCTTGTCCAGGTGCTCCAGTCCAGCCACCGTGCGGTGCCGTCCTGCAACCTGCTTGGCGCCGTTGAGTTTGTTGGCGAGGACCTTGTACAGGATCTCGTTCACCAAGGTGGATTTGCCGGAACCACTGACGCCGGTTACCGCTGTGAAAAGGCCCAGGGGGAACGTGGCGTCTACGTTGTTGAGATTGTTTTCCTTGGCGCCCACAACCTTGAGTTCACGCTTCTTGTCGTACTTTCGGCGCTTGGCGGGGATATCAATCTTGCGGCGTCCCGACAAGTAGGCGCCCGTCAGCGAATCCGGGTTCTCCAGAAGTTCCTTGTAGGTACCGGAGTGCACCACCTGGCCGCCGTGTTCGCCGGCACCTGGTCCGATGTCAACCACCCAGTCGGCTTCATGGATAGTGTCTTCGTCATGTTCCACCACGATCAGGGTGTTACCGAGATCCCGGAGTCGGGTGAGCGTCTCGATCAATCGCCGGTTGTCACGCTGGTGCAAGCCAATGGATGGCTCATCCAAGACGTAGAGGACACCCACCAGGCCTGAACCGATTTGGGTGGCAAGCCGGATGCGTTGGGCCTCGCCGCCGGACAAGGTACCCGAGGGTCGCTCAAGGTTGAGGTATTCCAAACCGACGTCCAGGAGGAAGGTCAGGCGGGCCTGGATTTCCTTCAGCACCTGGTTGGCAATCTGGGCTTCCCTGTTGGTCAGGGTAAGGCTTCCCAGGAATTCCGCGCATTCACGCATCGGCAGGGCAGCGACCTCGGCGATCGACTTCCCGTTGATGAGCACCGACAGCGACGCCGGGTTGAGGCGCGCACCGTTGCACTCGGGGCAGGGTATCTGCCGCATGTATTCTTCGTACCGGTCGCGCGCCCAGTCGGAATCCGTTTCACCATGCTTGCGGTGGACGTACTGGATGGCACCTTCAAAGCCAGTGCTGTACTTGCGCTCACGACCAAAGCGGTTCTTGTACTGGACAACAACCTTGTGATCCTTGCCGTGAAGCACAGTATTGCGAACGTCCTTGGGCAGCTTCTCCCACGAAGTCTTCATGGAGAAGCCCAGTTCGTGCGCCAAGCCCTCCAGGAGTCGGTTCCAATACTCCGTTGTCGCTGTGCCGAGGGCCCAAGGAGCAATGGCCCCCTCACCCAGGGAGAGCTCCGGATTGGGAACGATGAGCTCTTCGTCCACTTCCAACCGCGTTCCGATGCCACTGCAGGCAGAGCAGGCACCGAAAGGGTTGTTAAAGGAGAATGAGCGCGGTTCAATTTCGTCAATGGCCAACGGGTGCTCGTTGGGGCACGCCAGGTTCTCCGAGAAGGCGCGGATACGCTCAGGATCCTCAGCATCGAGGTCCACGAACTCCACCAGCACGCGGCCTTCTGCAAGGCCCAGGGCTGTCTCCACGGAATCAGTAAGACGCTGGCTGATCTCGTCCTTGACCACCAGACGATCCACCACAACCTCAATAGTGTGCTTGAACTGTTTGCCAAGCTTGGGAGGATCGCTCAGCTGGACAAGTTCGCCGTCCACACGGGCGCGAGAATAGCCCTTCGCGGTCAGCTCCTTGAAGAGATCCACAAACTCACCCTTGCGGCCTCGTACCACAGGGGCCAGGACCTGGAACCGTGTGCCCGGATCCAGTTCCAGGAGCTGATCCACGATCTGTTGAGGCGTCTGGCGGGCGATGGGCTCGCCACAAACAGGGCAGTGTGGCCGGCCTACGCGCGCCCACAGCAAACGCATGTAGTCGTAAATCTCGGTGATGGTGCCCACCGTGGAACGCGGATTCTTGCTGGTGGACTTCTGGTCGATGGAGACCGCAGGAGACAAGCCCTCGATGAAATCGACATCAGGCTTATCCACCTGCCCAAGGAATTGACGCGCGTACGCGGACAACGACTCCACGTAGCGACGCTGGCCCTCTGCGAAGATCGTGTCAAAAGCCAGGGACGACTTGCCGGAACCGGAGAGTCCCGTGAACACGATCATGGCGTCACGGGGGAGATCGAGATCCACGTTCCGCAAATTGTGTTCCCGGGCACCCTTGACCACCAAACGGGAAAGATCCGGCTTGGCGGGTTTGGTATCGGGAAGGACGGAGACGCCGTTCAAGGCATCCATGGCGGTATCTTCAGCTAAGGCTTTGGGCACCTACCAATGCTAATCGAAAACTTCTTCGAATTTCCATGTCGTGCCTCACATGCTACTGATCGGTATCAATCGGCGTCATAGGCCGCAGCAAGAAGCTGCACTGCCTCAGCGAATGAAGCTCCTTGGGCCTTGGCAGCGGCGGCATATTCTGCGGCAACCCCGGCTAGTGCTCCCCAACGATCATCCCGTGCACAGACCACAGTGCCGTTGCGCCCACGCGTTGCAACTACCCCTGCTGCTTCCAATTCCTTGTACGCGCGGGCCACGGTGTGCGGAGCGACATCCAGTACCCCGGCCAGATTGCGGACAGGAGGAAGCTTGGAGCCAACGGCAAGGATTCCGGCATCCACCAGTTCAATGATGCGCAATCTCAATTGTTCAAAGAGCGCAACGGCGCTGCTGGTGTTGGGGCGCCAGCTGCCCGGAAAATCCCCGGTGGGAGTCACGGGGCAATCCGGCCTGGCGCCGGCTCCACACTGGGCATCTGTTGTTCGAAGCGTCCTTGGTCCATGCCGAGAATTAGACCAGCGACGCCCGCCAGGGACAAGCCGTCACGGCAGAGGCAACTGAATGCTACGTACGTGGAAGCGTCCTGCCGGATCATGCGGCCTTTTGGGCTACGGCGAAAATGCGACGGAACGGGAAGACCGTTCCGTGGATCGTTGAAGGGTAGGCCTCACGCAGCAAGGCCGAGTATTCCGCTTCAAATTCAGATGCCTCCGCGGGAGTCAATGCTGCCAATATTGGACGAAGTCCAGTGCCCCGGACCCATTCGAGCACGGGGTCCTCCCCTTGCAGAACCTGCTGGTAGGTGGTCTCCCAAGCGTCTGCTGCACATCCGGCGTCGAGCATGATGCCCAGGTAGTCCGCGGGGCTGGCCACAGCGCCGTCGTGCCGAAGAACGCCGCCCAGCCGTGTAGACCACCTTGGAGATTCGGCCAGTTCCCGCATGAGGGTGTGGGAGGGGGACGTGAAGTTTCCCGGTACCTGCATGGCAAACCACGCCCCCGGTTTGAGGGCGCGAAGCCAACCGGCCATCATCTCCTGGTGCCCGGGAACCCATTGGAGAACGGCGTTCGTGACCACCACGTCGGTATCGGCATCGGGAGCCCACTGCGCGATATCGCCCAGCTGGAAGGTCAGCCGGCTGGACTGTTCGTGGGGGGACTGTTCCCGGAGGGACTGCGCTTTGAGGAGCATTTCCTCAGAGGAGTCGAGACCCACAACCCTGGCATCCGGCCAGCGATCAACCAGCGTAGCGGTCAGGTTCCCGGGGCCGCAGCCGAGATCGATGACTTTCCTTGGTTCGTCAGCCCGGACCCTTGTGACAAGGTCATGGAATGGTCGGTCACGATGGTTGCCGAATTCCACATACTTGGATGGATCCCACTTCACAAAAGCCTCCTCGCGTCTGCCATGCTTCCTGGGGCGAGCCTAAACTGTCCGGGCACTAAGCTGGAAACCAATGAAACTTCTTGAGCAGCTCCCCGGTTCCACGGCCACCGGTCCTTTGGACCCGGACGAAATCTACACCCGGTTCGTGGAGTGGACTGAGAGCCGTGGATTGCAGCTATACCCGGCGCAGGACGAAGCGATCATGGAGCTTGCCTCCGGTGCCAACGTCATCCTGGCCACGCCCACGGGCTCCGGTAAGTCCCTGGTAGCAATCGCTGCACACTTCGAGGCCATGGCACGCGGCCAGCGGAGCTACTACACCGCCCCCATCAAGGCCTTGGTCTCGGAAAAGTTCTTTGCACTCTGCGAAATCTTCGGTGCCGAAAACGTTGGCATGATCACCGGTGATTCCGGTGTGAACCAGGATGCTCCCATCATCTGCTGCACGGCGGAAATCCTGGCCAACATCGCCCTCCGCGAAGGCTCCGCCGCAGAGCTCGGCTCCGTGATCATGGACGAGTTCCACTTTTACTCCGACCCGCAGCGCGGTTGGGCATGGCAGGTGCCACTCCTGGAACTCCCCCAGGCCCAGTTCCTCCTGATGTCCGCCACACTGGGCGACGTCTCCCGATTCGAAACCGGTTTGACTGAGTTGACTGGCCGGACCACCACAACTGTCAGCTCTGCGGAACGTCCCATTCCGCTGCATTACTACTACCACCTCACCCCGGTTCACGAAACCCTGGAAGAACTGCTCTCCACCAAGCAGGTTCCCGTCTATGTGGTGCATTTCAGCCAGGCGGAAGCGATCGAGCGCGCCCAGAACCTCATGAGCATCAACATGTGCAGCCGTGCCGAAAAGGACCGCATTGCCGAGTTGATTGCGGGATTCAGGTTTGCCGCCGGCTTCGGAAAAACGCTTAACAGGCTGGTCCGGCATGGCATCGGGGTCCACCACGCCGGTATGTTGCCAAAGTACCGCCGCCTGGTGGAACAGCTCGCCCAAGCCGGCCTCCTCAAGGTAATCTGCGGAACCGATACTTTGGGTGTGGGCATCAACGTGCCTATCCGGACAGTGTTGTTGACCGCTCTCAGCAAGTACGACGGCGTACGCACCAGATCGCTTAACTCGCGTGAGTTCCACCAGATTGCCGGCCGTGCAGGCCGTGCCGGGTACGACACCGCCGGTACCGTGGTGGTTCAGGCTCCTGACCACGTGGTGGAGAACACAAAAGCCATGGCCAAAGCCAGCGCCAAATTTGGCGATGACCAGAAGAAACTGCGCCAAGTAGTCAAGAAAAAGCCGCCGGAAGGATTCGTTTCCTGGGGTGAGCCGACGTTCAAGCGCCTTGTGGAGTCCGTACCCGAGCCCTTGACTTCAAGTTTCACTGTCACCCACGCGATGCTGTTGAACCTGATGGAACGGCCGGGCGATCCCTTCCAGGCAACCCGGCGACTACTCAGTGAGAACCATGAGAGCCGCCCGGCACAGCTCAAGTTGATGAAGAAGGCCTTGGGAATCTACAGGGAACTGCTTGCCGCGGGGGTGGTGGAACGCATCCCGGAGGATGAGCAGGAGGCTGAAGGGCGCTCAGTCCGGCTGACTGTGCACCTGCAGGCAAACTTTGCCCTTAACCAGCCGCTGTCCCCCTTCGCGCTTGCTGCCTTGGAGCTCCTTGACCCTGAGTCTCCCTCCTACGCCTTGGATGTTGTCTCCGTCATTGAGTCCACGCTCGAGAAGCCGCGCCAAATTCTCTCTGCCCAGCAGAAGAAAGCGCGGGGCGAGGCTGTTGCCGCCATGAAGGCTGACGGTATCGAGTATGACCAGCGCATGGCCATGCTGGACGAAGTTACCTATCCCATGCCACTGGCGGAGATTCTTGGCGAGGCCTTCGAGGTCTACCGGAAGGCGGCCCCCTGGGTAGGCGACTTCGAGCTCGCTCCGAAATCGATTATTCGGGACATGTATGAGCGTGCCATGAACTTTGGCGAGTTCGTGCAGTTCTATGGCTTGGCCCGATCGGAGGGCATAGTCCTGCGTTACCTGGCGGATGGCTTCCGCGCGCTCAGGCAGACTGTTCCCCAGGATTCGCTCCGTGAGGACCTTGAAGATCTCATCGCGTGGTTGGGCGAGCTGGTACGCCAAGTGGACTCGAGCCTGTTGGATGAGTGGGAAGAGCTGACGTCCGGGCTTGCCCCAACGCCCCATGACGCTCCCCCGCCCCCGCCGCCGCTACTCACCACGAACATCCGGGCCTTCCGGGTGATGGTCCGGAACGAGATGTTCCGAAGGGTAGAACTTTTCGCGGACGAGGACTCCGCGGCGTTGGGCGAACTCGACACCGAGGCCGGTTGGGACGCTGAGCGGTGGGAAGAAGTCCTGGACGACTACTTCGACGAACATGACGATATCGGCACCGGTCCTGATGCGCGGGGTCCCGGGTTGCTCATCATTACCGAGCAACCCGGGACCTGGAAGGTCCGGCAGATCTTCGATGACCCTGCGGGCAACCACGATTGGGGAATTTCTGCTGAAGTGGACTTGGCAGCGTCCGATGAAACCGGAACTGCCGTGGTCCGGGTGACAGACGTTAGCAGGCTCTAGGTCCGGATGCGATGAAATCCGGCGCCGTGGAATCAGTCCCGGATCTGACCGCAGGCTTGCGCGAGGTGGAAGCCTTACGGGGGGAACGGCGGGCGGCCTGCACTGGTTCGCGTCGATGGTGGGGTGGCGGCCTGGACGTCGAGGGTTTGGCACTTGGTTCAGTTCAAGCCGCCGGTACAGCGCTGAACGCGCTGACCGGCCACCCAGGCAGATACTCGATTGACTCAGGGCTGACTGCCGCGTCTTTCGATTCACTGGGGCACCTTCGCGTTGAGGGGCGGGTACCCCAAGGCTTCGCTCCCATGTCAGGTTTCCGGCGCACTGCGGACGGCTGGATCCGCCTGCACGCCAACTACCCTCATCACGCAGCACGGCTGATGGAGGCGTTGTCGGCCACGGTGCCGCAGGACGTTGACCGCGCCTTGTTGTCAATGACGTCCTTGGAGGCCGAGACTGTGATCGCGGCTCACAAGGGGGTGGCTGCCGCTGTCCGGAGCCGCGAGGAATGGGTTGCATCGCCGATGCATGCCGCGGCAATCTTCGGTCCGTGGATCAGCCTCTCGCGTTCTGATATCCAGTCCGTGGGCTCGGATTCCACGTCATGGGTGCCGGCGGAGAATCCGTTCCAGCCATTGGATGGGTTGAAAGTGCTCGACCTGACACGCGTCATCGCCGGCCCCACTGCCACGCGCCTACTGGGGGCACTGGGCGCGGACGTCCTCCGCATCGACCCGCCTGTTCTTCCGGAGCTGATCGACGCGTTTATTGACGCAGGGTTCGACAAGCGCAGCGCCGAAGCTGATTTCCGGAAGGACCAAGACCTGGAAGCTGCGCATGCTCTTGTCGCCTCAGCAGATGTGGTGGTTACCGGGTACCGGGACGGGGGCTTGGATAACTTCGGATTGAGCCAGGACGCGCTGCTGGCTGCCAGGCCTGGGCTGGTGGTTGTCACGCTGACCGCATGGGGCAGCAGCGGGCCGTGGAAGGGAAGGCGGGGCTTTGACAGCCTCGTCCAGGCAGCCTGCGGAATCGCTGAGCGATATGGACAGCATCACGACGAGGAGTGGACACCTGGTGCGCTTCCCGTTCAAGCACTGGACCACGCCACCGGATACGGACTCGCGGCGGCAGTGCTGGCCTTACTGGCCGAGCGAATAAGGACTGGAGCCGGTGGAGCAGCGAAACTCTCCTTGGCACGGACCGCCGAGGAACTCTTCGCCCTCCCTTCCGGCCACCAAGGCAGCCCGGTGAGCCCTCTCCATGAGCCGGAGTACCTTGAAGCGGACAGCCCCTACGGCGAGCTCAGGTTCGTGGGGCCGCCCCTTTTGGTAGAGGGCGCGCCGCTCACGTACCGGCAATCGCCTGTACGTTATGGAACGTCTACGCTCGCCTGGCGGTAGAAGGCCGGCAAGCCCCTAGTAAGCTCGAATGCATGAGTGTAATCCGCCCCGCCACCGTTGACGACGTTCCCGCCATCCTGCGTATGATCCACGACCTCGCGATCTACGAAAAGGAACCGGACGCAGTTAAGAACACCCCGGCCATGCTCACCGAAGTACTCTTTGGCGAGAACCCTCGGGTATACGCCACCATTGCCGAAAACGGCGCCGGCACAGTTCAAGGCTTCGCGCTCTGGTTCCTGAACTACTCCACATGGGAAGGCGTCCACGGCATCTACCTTGAGGACCTCTACGTAGTGCCGGATGCCCGTGGCGAGGGCCACGGGAAAGCGCTCCTGCAATATCTGGCCGCCACCGCCGTCGAACGCGGATACGCCCGGGTGGAATGGAGCGTCCTGAACTGGAACGAACCCTCCATCAATTTCTACAAGAACCTTGGTGCTTTCCCGATGGAGGAATGGTCAACGTTCAGGCTGACAGGCAACGCACTCCAGGCCTTCGGAGCGAACGTCAGTGAGGCGAAAGAGGCGCTGACCCGTGGCTGAACCATACGTAGCTGACGAGCGGGCCGCCACCGGCAGGCACATCATCCAAGCCCGCCACGAATTCCGTGGGCTACGGACGGCCGAGCACTACTTCACTGTTCCCTTGACGCATCAGGCCGAGGTACCCGACGAGACGATCACGGTCTTCGCCCGGGAGTACTCCTCCACTGACCATTCGGCGGACGAAGCCGCCAAGCTGCCGTGGCTCTTGTTCCTCCAAGGAGGGCCCGGCGGCCGGGGCAATCGTGTAACCTCACTGTCCGGCTGGATGAAAGCGGCAGCCAAGGACTTCCGCATCCTCATGCTCGATCAACGTGGCACCGGATTGTCCACCCCGATTGAGCGACAGTCATTGGAGCTCCGGGGTGACGCTGCCGCGCAGGCAGAGTACCTGACCCACTTCCGTGCCGATTCCATCGTGGCCGATGCCGAGTACATCCGGGGTGTCCTGGGCTCCGGACCGTGGTCAGTGCTGGGACAGAGCTTCGGCGGGTTCTGTGCCCTGACGTACCTGTCCTTCGCGCCGGAGGGGCTGCGCGAAGTGCTCATCACGGGCGGTCTGGCACCGCTCCACGGTTCAGCCGAGCGCGTGTATCAAGCAACGTTCCGTCGGGTTGCCTCCAGGAACGCCGAGTATTTCTCGTGGTACCCGGAGGACCGGAAAAAGGTCACGCGCATTGCCCGTCATCTGGAGCAACACCCTGAATTCCTTGCCAGTGGCGAACGGCTAACGCCGGAGCGTTTCCAAATGGTGGGCTCCTTCCTGGGCGGTAACACCCGGGTTGACGCGCTTCACTATCTTTTGGAGGACGCGTTCATCGCCACGCCCTCCGGGGAGCGGTTGTCCGAATCATTCCTTGAACAAGTACGGGGACTGGTGAGCCGGGCGGCCAATCCGCTCTACGCAATCCTGCACGAATCAATCTACGGTCAGGGAGAGGCAACCAACTGGGCCGCCTGGCGCGTTCTGGAGGACTACCCTGAGTTCAAGCCAGAAGCTGAAGAACCTCTGCTCACTGGCGAAATGGTGTATCCGTGGTACTTCGAACAGGATCCCGCGCTGATTTCCTTACGCGATGTGGCTGAAATACTTGCCTCCCGGAAAGATTGGAAACCGTTGTATGACCCCACCCGGTTGGCGTCAAACACGGTCCCCGTCGCCGCCGCCGTGTACAAGGACGACATCTACGTGGACCACGATCTTTCGCTTGAGACCGCGGCTGCGGTGCGCGGTCTTCAAACCTGGGTCACGTCGGATTTCCACCATGACGGCATCGGCGAAGACGGTGAGGGTATCTTTGGGAGACTCTTCGGTATGGTCCGCGCCAACCGTTAGGTGGACGAGCCATCGGGGCGGCCGCCTATCGAGGTGGTCGCCCTCTGTCGTTTTGCCGTGATGGCCGTCAGGGCGAGCACGCCTGCGGCGAGAAGGCTGGAAGCGATGTTGAGCCCTTGGTAGCCGATCCACGCAAGAAGCAGGCCGGAGGTTGCACCTCCGAGCGCTCCGGCGGCACCCATCAGCGTGTCGGAGACACCCTGAACCGTGACCCGTTGGTCAGGCACGACACTCTCGGCCAAGAGCGTTGATCCAGCAATTGTTGCCGCCGACCAGCCCAGGCCCAGGAGAATCAACCCTGCGGTCACCAACACAGGCTCCTGCTGGCCGAATCCAGCGATGAACACCGCCACCAGGAGAAGTCCATGGCCCATGGCTATGGTCTGAAATCGGCCCGCCTTGTCCGTTAGCCAACCCCAGAGCGGCGATAAGGCGAACATTCCGGCGATGTGTAGAGAAATCGTGAGCCCGATAACCACCAGTGCATCCGTGCTGTCTGTGGTTCCATGGTGTCCCTCATGGGATCCGCCCACGAGCTGTTGAAGATGCAGCGGGGTCATGGACATGACCGCCACCATGACGCCGTGGGCAGCTACGACGGCTGCCAGGGCCAGTATCGCCTCTGGTGATGATCGGACGGCTCGAAGACCGGACCGGATGGTTCCCCGGGCAGGCTGAGGTCCCGGCTCGCCCTTAGCGTCAGCCTGACGGGCCAACCGGCGGGACAGCAGCAGAGGGTCAGGCCGTAGTCCCGCGAACAGTAGGCCGGCCGCCAGAAGCAATCCGACGGCGGAGAACACAAAGGGGCCTGCGATGGGCGGCAGGCCAAGTGCCGCACCTACGATAGCTCCTGGCTGAATCAGGTTGGGCCCTGCCACAGCCCCGATGGTGATAGCCCAGACCACGGTGGACAATGATCGTCCGCGGTGCTCCGGTTCGGCGAGGTCGACGGCGGCGAAACGAGCCTGCAGGTTCGCGGCTGTGCCAAGGCCCAGAAAGGCTGCGCCAAGCAAAAGCAGCACGAACGACTCGCTCATGACTGCGGCAATGATGAGCAAGGCACCCGCCATCGCAGCTACCAGGCCGGTGACGAGTCCCACGCGCCGGCCGCGTGACTCAGCCAACCTTGCCAGCGGCAGGGCTGCAATTGCTGCAGCCAATGTCAGGACGGTGGTGATGGAGCCAGCCCAGGCTTCGGAACCTGATAAGTCCACGGCCAGCAGGGACCCGATGGAAAGGGTCGCTCCATTGCCAACGCCGCTGAGCAGCTGTGCGGAACTGAGCAGGAAAACACTACGGCGCTGAACCCGTTGTGGGTCCAGCGCCGTAGTTGAAGTGGTAGTCACTTCACGAGACTACAACCTTTGAAGGTCAGTTACTCTGCCTCGCTCATGCTCTTTTTGGCATCTGCCTCGAGTCGGGCATCCAGCTTGGCCTGCCGTGCTTGCGGGCTCATCAGGCTGGCTACGACAGCAACGATGATGGTACCGACGATGACCGCCAACGACACATACGTGGGGATCTCAGGAGCCCACTCGATGTGGTGTCCGCCATTGATGAACGGAAGTTCGTTCACGTGCATGGCGTGGAGGACAAGCTTGACCCCGATGAAGGCCAGGATGACGGACAGGGCGTGCTTCAGGTACACCAGGCGTGTCATGAGTCCGCCGAGGAGGAAGTACAGCTGGCGCAAGCCCATCAAGGCGAAGATGTTGGCAGTGAAGACGATGAACGCGCTTTGGGTCAGGCCGAAGATCGCGGGGATGGAGTCCACGGCGAACAGGAGGTCCGTCAGGCCGATGGTGATAAAGACGATCAGCATGGGCGTGAAGACCTTCTTGCCGTCAACGACGGTGCGGATCTTGTTGCCGTCGAACTTTTCGGACATCGGCAGGACCTTGCGGAGGCGTGCGATGAGCGGGTTCTCGGCGCCTTCTTCTTCATCTTCGCCGGAATCCCGGGCCTGCTTCCAGGCGGTCCAGAGGAGGAACGCGCCGAAGATGTAGAAGACCCAGCTGAACTGCTCAATGACCACTGCGCCCAAGGCGATGAAGATACCGCGAAGGATGAGCGCGATGATGATGCCCACCATCAGCACTTCCTGCTGGTACTTACGAGGCACCGAGAAGCGGGCCATGATGATGATGAACACAAAGAGGTTGTCGATGCTCAGGCTGTACTCAGTGACCCAGCCTGCGACAAATTGGCCACCGTATTCGGGGCCCGCAAAGAAGAACATTGCAACTGCAAAGAGCAGGGCAAGCGCGACGTAGAAGCCGACCCACAGGCCGGCTTCCTTCATGGAAGGTTCGTGGGGACGCTTGACGACCAACAGGAGGTCGATCAGCAGGATGATTCCGAGAACGACAAAGGAGCCGATCTCAAACCAGACGGGAAGCTGCATTAAAGGTGCCTTTCGCAGGGTACGGGAAAGCGGTGTAAGTCTCTCCGGCCTGCCAGGGTGCGGTGAATGCAAATTTTGGCGGCCCGCTAGATCCGGCGAGGCATCTGTGCCTTGCGTGCTGACGGACGTAGCGCTTGGGATACTCCCCTACGTGACCTCAACCTTACCTTAGGCGTGCCCGGCGGACTGCATCTGGCGTAATTCGCGCTTCAACTCCTTGACTTCATCACGGATGCGGGCAGCGACTTCGAACTGCAGTTCAGCAGCCGCCCCGTGCATCTGTTCCGTCAGTTGCTCGATGAGGCCCACAAGGTCTTCAGCGGGAGCTGCGGCAAGGCCATCCTGCCGAACCGTGGCGGCACCCTTTGCAGCCGATTTGCTGCGCTTCCCACCCTTGGCCAGCCGGTTGTTGTTGAGCAGTTCCTGGGTGTCTGCGTCTTCCTTGGCCAGCTGATCAGTGATGTCGGCAATTTTCTTGCGCAACGGCTGGGGGTCTATGCCGTGGTCCGTGTTGTATTGCACCTGGATGGCGCGGCGGCGGTTAGTTTCCTCAATGGCGTGGGCCATGGAGTCGGTGATCCTGTCCGCGTACATATGTACCTGACCCGAAACGTTACGGGCGGCACGTCCGATGGTCTGGATCAGGGAGGTGGAGGAACGCAGGAAACCTTCCTTGTCGGCATCCAGAATGCTGACGAGGGAAACCTCGGGAAGATCCAAACCTTCGCGGAGCAGGTTGATGCCCACCAGGACGTCGAAGACACCCATCCGGAGCTCGCGTAGCAGTTCCACTCGACGCAGGGTGTCGACGTCGGAGTGAAGATATTCCACTTTGACTCCGTGACCCACGAGGTAGTCCGTGAGGTCTTCGGCCATGCGCTTGGTCAACGTGGTGACCAGGACGCGTTCATTCTTTTCGGTTCGGGTCCTGATTTCACCGAGCAGGTCATCGATCTGACCCTTGGTGGGCTTGACTACAACCTCGGGGTCGATGAGGCCGGTGGGACGAATGATCTGCTGCACATAGCCATCGGCTTTGCCGAGCTCGTACTTACCCGGGGTGGCGGACAGGTACACGGTCTGGCCGATGCGCTCCAGGAACTCATCCCATTTCAGGGGCCGGTTGTCCATGGCCGAAGGCAGGCGGAAACCGAAGTCGACGAGGTTGCGCTTACGGGACATATCGCCCTCGTACATGGCACCGATCTGCGGAATGGTGACATGGGATTCATCAACCACCAGCAGGAAGTCATCAGGGAAGTAATCGATCAGACAGTGTGGTGCCGTTCCGGGCTCGCGGCCATCAATATGCACGGAGTAGTTCTCAATGCCGTTGCAGAAACCCATTTGCTGCATCATTTCAAGGTCGTACGTTGTGCGCATCCGGAGTCTCTGGGCTTCCACGAGCTTGTTCTGGCCCTCGAGGACCTTTAATCGATCAGCAAGTTCGTCCTCGATCCGCTTGATGGCACGGGCCATGCGCTCTGGACCCGCCACATAGTGCGAAGCCGGGAACACGTACATCTCTTCCTCGTCCCGGAGAACCTCACCGGTGAGGGGATGGAGTGTCTGGATGTTCTCGATTTCATCACCGAAGAACTCGATCCGAATTGCGAGTTCCTCGTACATAGGGATGATCTCCACGGTATCGCCACGGACCCGGAAGGTGCCCCGATGGAAGTCCATGTCATTGCGTGCGTACTGCATGGAGACGAACTTCCGGAGGAGGTGGTCGCGGTTCATTTCTGCGCCCTTGCGGAGCGTAACCATGCCGGCGATGTACTCTTCAGGCGTACCCAGGCCGTAGATGCAGGACACCGTGGCCACCACGATGACGTCGCGGCGGGTCAGCAGGGCGTTGGTGGCAGAGTGCCGAAGCCTTTCGACTTCCTCGTTGATGGAGGAGTCTTTCTCGATGAAGGTGTCCGTCTGCGCTACGTAGGCCTCTGGCTGGTAGTAGTCGTAGTAGGAGACAAAGTACTCGACGGCGTTGTTGGGCAGCAGCTCCCGGAATTCATTGGCCAGCTGGGCGGCCAGGGTCTTGTTCTGGACCATCACCAGGGTGGGTCGCTGGACCTGTTCGATGAGCCATGCCGTGGTGGCGCTCTTGCCCGTACCAGTGGCGCCGAGGAGGACAACGTCTTTTTCGCCGTTGTTGATTCGTTCGGTCAGTTCTGCGATGGCAGTGGGCTGGTCACCGGCGGGTTTGAATTCACTGATCACTTCGAAAGGCGCGACGACACGGTTGATTTCCTGGGCAAGGCTCATGAAACCAATCTACCCCCGCCCTAGGACAGCTACTGTCCGCGTTTGCCTTCAGCTGAAGACATATACGACGGCGGCATCCAGCCTGTGCGCTCGGCCCAGGCATTCATGAGGGGCCACGCAACCTCTGTGAACCACGGCTCCTTTGCGTCAGCGTAGTCCCCCGTGCCGTGATCCGCCGCGTGCGCGACCGCCAGTTCCTGTTTGTGCGCCTGATACAGCGCCACGGCAGACGGTTCTGCCCGCAGCCAGTCGCGGAAAAGCAGCGCGTAGCGCCATCCGGGCGAGCCGGCCACCCGGACGTGAAGATTCACGGGCCGACCCGGATCCGCGTTGGCATGGAATCTTTTCTGCCACTGTGCGGGATCGGGGTGAGAGGGTTTTGGGGTGTCCTGATTGGCCCGCGGCACGGCGGGGAAACCGGCAGCGGCGAGGAGAGGCGCAATCCGGTCCGCCATCCCGAGATCGGCCACAGCGAGTTGGAGGTCGATCACGTCCTTTGCCACCAGTCCAGGTACCGATGTGGAGCCGATGTGGTCCACTGCAAGGACCTCGTGGGGAGCTGCGGCGATGATGCGTTCAGCCAGCCGCTCCGCCTGCGCAGCCCACTCCACCTTCGACGCGCTCATGACGGGGCCCTTTTCACGGGAGGCCCTGTTGCCCCGGCTGAGGTTCTCCGCGAAAGGCACCAGCCGGTGTTCCCACAAAGAATCCACCGCGGTGAGCAACTGCTCCCGGGTTGCGGAGTTATCCAGGACAACGTCGGCAGCGGCGTTGCGTTCTTCGCGCGTGGCCTGTGAGGCCATACGGGCCAGGGCGTCATCCCTGGACATCCCCCGAAAGTCCACCATGCGTTTGATGCGCACGTCATCCGGGGCCTCTACCACCACCACCAAGTGGAAATTGCTGCCCTGCCCGGTTTCGACAAGCAGCGGAATGTCCTGGACCACGATGTCGCCCGGGCCGGCATCTGACATGATCGCCGCGGCGGCCTCCCGAACCAGCGGGTGAACAATGCCATTGAGCACTTCGCGCTGAGCGGGATCCTGAAACACGATAGTGCCGAGCTTGGGCCGATTCAGCTTGCCCTGTGAGTCGAGAATTCCAGGGCCGAAAGCTTCCACGACACGGGCCAGGCCGGGAGTTCCAGGCTCCACCACCTCCCGCGCAAGGACGTCTGCGTCCACAAGGAGGGCACCCAGTTCCTGCAACTTGGATGCCACCAATGATTTCCCAGAGGCGATGCCGCCCGTCAGCCCGATCTTCAGCACCCTTCAACACTAGACTGAAGCGGTGGAAAATGAGGATGACAGCCGCGCGACAACGTACACGACGCTCGCAGTGGGTTCGGATTTCCGCCACGAACTGGAGATCCGGCGGTCCCGCTTCATCACCGTTCTTCGTCGCTCGCCCGACGAGGAAACGGCCCGCGCCCTGGTTAGTGACCTTCGGCGTGAATTCCACGACGCCCGACACCACTGCTCAGCCTTCGTCATAGGTCCTGATCGGATGATTCAACGGTCCAGCGACGACGGCGAACCGTCGGGCACGGCAGGCATTCCCATGCTGGAGGCCCTGATCAAACGCGAGACCGCGCCGGGGGCGACGGACCTCAGCGACGTCAGTGCCGTCGTCGTGCGCTATTTCGGCGGGATCCTCCTGGGAGCGGGCGGCCTGGTCCGGGCGTACTCCGAATCTGTGTCTGCTGCCTTGGATCTCGCTCCGTTGGTCCAGCGGCGAAGGCTGCGCCTGTGCGCTATCGACGTCCCGCATGCCGAGGCCGGGCGTTTGGAGAACGAACTTCGCAGCGCCGGGTATGTTATGGCGGAAACCGGATACGAACCCCGGCACACCGTACTTCGGGTGGCTTTGCCGGATGATGCCGCGGCCATCTCGGCGGCCCACTCACGGCTGGCTTCGCTGACGGCGGGCAACTTGGAGTTAAGGACGCAGGGTACCGAATGGGTTGACGTCCCGAACTGAACATGGACGGCTTCGCGGACTAATGCAAAAGGACCCCTGCCCGAAGGCAGGGGTCCTTTTGTTGGCTATTCAGCACATCCCGTGAGGGAGGCGGAATTAGTTGCCGGTCAGCTTCTCACGCAGTGCGGCGAGTGCTTCGTCAGACGCCAGGGTACCAGCGTTGGACTCGGCAGCAGCCGGCTCCGAGGAGTAGCTGGTGGTGCCGGAATCGCTCTCACCGGACGTTGCAGCAGCAGCGTCGTCAGCAGCGTGCTGGGCAACCTGCTTCTTGTGGGCTTCCCAACGGGTCTGGGCGTCAGCGTACTGCTGCTCCCAAGCGGCGCGCTGGGTCTCGTAGCCTTCGAGCCATTCGTTCGACTCGGGGTCGAAGCCCTCAGGGTACTTGTAGTTGCCCTCTTCGTCGTACTCAGCGGCCATGCCGTACAGAGCGGGATCGAACTCGGTGCTGTCAGCGTCAACGCCCTCGTTAGCCTGCTTGAGGGAGAGGGAGATGCGGCGACGCTCGAGGTCGATGTCGATGACCTTGACGAACAGTTCGTCGCCAACGGAGACAACCTGCTCTGCGAGCTCCACGTGGCGGACAGCCAGCTCGGAGATGTGCACGAGGCCTTCGATGCCGTCTTCGACACGAACGAACGCACCGAACGGAACGAGCTTGGTGACCTTACCCGGAACAACCTGGCCGAGGGCGTGGGTGCGGGCGAAGGTCTGCCACGGATCTTCCTGCGTAGCCTTGAGCGACAGGGAGACACGCTCGCGGTCCAGATCCACTTCGAGGACCTCGACGGTGACTTCCTGGCCAACCTCGACAACCTCGGACGGGTGGTCGATGTGCTTCCAGGACAGTTCGGAAACGTGAACGAGGCCGTCTACGCCGCCCAGGTCCACGAATGCACCGAAGTTGACGATGGAGGAAACGACGCCCGGACGAACCTGGCCCTTTTCCAGCTTGTTGAGGAACGTGGAGCGAACCTCGGACTGGGTCTGCTCGAGCCAGGCACGGCGGGACAGCACAACGTTGTTGCGGTTCTTGTCCAGCTCGATGATCTTGGCTTCGATCTGCTGACCGATGTACGGAGCGAGGTCGCGGACACGACGCATCTCCACGAGCGATGCGGGCAGGAAGCCGCGCAGGCCGATGTCCAGGATGAGGCCACCCTTGACAACCTCGATGACGGTACCGGTAACGACGCCGTCTTCTTCCTTGACCTTCTCGATGTCGCCCCAGGCACGCTCGTACTGAGCACGCTTCTTGGAGAGGATCAGACGGCCTTCTTTGTCTTCCTTGGTGAGAACCAAAGCTTCGACCTGATCGCCAACGGCGACGACGTCACCGGGATCAACATCGTGCTTGATGGAAAGCTCGCGGGAAGGGATGACACCTTCGGTCTTGTAACCGATGTCGAGCAGAACTTCGTCGCGGTCGACCTTGACGACGGTACCTTCGACGAGGTCTCCGTCGTTGAAGTACTTGATGGTGGCGTCGACAGCTGCGAGGAAGTCCTCAGCGGTACCGATGTCGTTAATGGCGACTACGGGGGTACCGGGCTTCTCGGTGGAGGTGATGGTCATGTAGTAGGGGCTCCGTTGTGGATAGTTAGTCGGTCAGGCAAACCGCTGCCGCCCGGGTCCGGACGGCAGAACACGGCAAAATACCGGGTCATCCTGATTTGTGGATTAGTACAAATGGATGCATGCACGTAGTACACGCCCGTTTATTCTAGTCGCATTGGCAAAGCAGGGTCAAAAGGAGTGTCACGGCGACAGGACGTCTCCCAGTCGCGTAAATGTGACTCCGCGGTCCAGTAGCTGGGGCAGGGCGCGCGCATAGCCGCTGGCAGTGCCTGCGGCCGGTCTGTTGAAGTGCGAAATGACGATGTCTCCGGGCACTACCCGTCCCACTTCGGCGGCAACGGTGGCCGCCGAAAACGTTGCTCCGCCGTCGCCGTTGACCGTGAAGTTGACCGGCAGCATGCCGAGCCTCCGAGTCACCTCAACTGCGACGTCGTCGTAGAACGCAGTACCAGGACGGAAAAACTGGGGGACCTTGCCGCTGATCTCCTGCAGGATCGCTTGGTTACCCATGAGTTCGTCGTAGGCGGCGGCAACGGTGGCGGTCCCATGGATGCCATACGCCGCCCTCCCGTTCACCGACAGCGGGAGGTGGGCGGTACCGTGATTGGCGAGTTCGAATAGCGGGTCGACCGCCAGTTCAGCCGAAAGCGAGGGGTTGGCGTGGATCCATCGGCTGTTGACGAACAGGGTTGCAGGGACGTTGAGCCGGCGAAGAGTGTTCAGCAGTGCTTGGTCGCACGCCGTGCCTCCGGGGCCGCCGCAGGCGTCGAAGGTCAGCGCCACGTGATGCGACCGTGAATTGTTCACGACCCCCGTCACATGCAGCCCCCATTCCTTGGGGTGCCTTCCAGCGAACTCCCCCACGATCTGTTGCTTGTCAGGCATCGACTTGGGTGGAACAACCGGCGCGAGGGCGGCTGCGGCCTGCTCGCTGGACCTGGTGGCTATGGAAGGTGGCGGTATGGCCGGACCCGTGGGCAGGGTTCTTGGTGCAAGCGGGTTTGCGCTCGAAGCCTCGGAACCGGATGCGCCGCCCTTGGCCGCACACGCCACGAGGGCAGCGGACGCAAGGCCCGCCATTCCAAGCAGCACTGATCGCCGGCCGGCCAATGGCCGCCGCTTGGAATCCCCCATGGATGTCCCTATCTGATGGTGACTATGTGATTGTAAAGAAGCTGGTTCTTAGAAATGCGTCAGGCAGTGGGCGGACCGTTCGACAGCAAACAATTGCTGGGCCAGGAAGGCAGCTCCCGCTGTTTTCTCGCTGATACGGCCGGCAGCGGCCATTGTTACCGGTGACACGGCCCCAAGGTAGATGGATGCCAGGTCTGTGACGTCCAGGGTGAGGTCCGGCGCCTCTCCGGACGCTTCATTCACGACGGCGGCAGCACCGCCGTCGGACTCCAGAACCCAGGTGCCGCCCGCCAGACCCAAAGAATCCGATACCTCCAGGACCAGTCTGCCGGCAACCGGGAAGCTGCGGGCGCGCAGGGCCGCAGGAGTATCGAGGATCCTGAGCCACAGCATGTCGCGGATCTCAGAGGCCTCAATGCACCGCGGATCCTCCAAGGCCCATGCCAGGGGGTCGTCCACGGGCGCTTCTGCCCACGTCACTTCGTCGATGAGGTCGATGCTGCCCAGAAAGCGCCACAGGTCCAGGTAAGCCGCGTTGCTTGCCGCGACGAGGTCCACGATTTCCATGGTGTACGGCTTGTGGTCCCAGCCTTTGAAACGGTAGGAAACGTAACCGTCCAGTGACCCGGACGGGTCATAGTGAAGGGCGCAGCGGACGGAGGTGTCCGGCTTGCCGTCGTGGCCGATGGAACCGGAAGCGAGCAGCCGGTAGTACTCCTGCCTGTCGACGGAACCCGGCGAGAGCCGCTGGACACGTGCAAAGACCTGCGGGGCTACATCCAACAACACGGCGGGATCGGCGACTTCAACGGTGCCCAGCGGCTGGCCCCTGAGGCGGAAGCGTGGGCCGGTATCAACCTTGATGCTTCGTTCAAAGGTGGCGACACCGAAACCGAAGCGGCCATAAATGGAAGCCTCGGACGCCGTGAGGGCGGCCATGGCCAGGCCGTCATCCTTGGCAGCCTCCAAGTCGGCGGTGATCATGCCGCGAAGAATTCCATTTCGCCGGTGGGTACCGCGTACTGTCACGGCGGTGACGAGGTTGGATTCAAGTTGGCGGCCAAAACCTATGTTCAGGGCCTTGCGCATAGTCGCGTAGGTTGCCACCGGAACGTCGGTGCCAAGCGAATGGACAGGCACGGTGCCATTGACATAGACACCTGTCAGTTCGCGCTTGTCTGTTTGGTAGGCCGCCAGGGTTTTGGCCAGGTATTCATCATCGCGCCGTTGTTGATGGAATCCGTGGGAGACGGCCTGCACCCACGTGGTGCAGCGGCCATAGCCGGGGTCGTCAGGATCGGCTACGGCTGGGAAACGTTGGACGGTGTACTTTCCGGACACTTTTTCATTGGGATCGGCCACGCCTTCGAGCCTAGTCAGACGCCGGAGGGCGCGCCACCATCAAGGCGGCGCGCCCTCCGGCGTTCCTCTGAAAGCTTCCCTGGACTAGTGCCCGGCCTCGTACCAGCTCGAACCAACGCCAATCTGGACATCGAGCGGGACGGACAAATCAGCCGCCGAACCCATCTGATCGATGACCAACTTCTCCACGGCTTCGCGTTCTCCCGGGGCCACTTCCAGGACAAGTTCGTCGTGGACCTGCAGCAGCATGCGCGACTTGAGGCCCTGGCTGGCGAGCTCCGCCGAGACACCGAGCATGGCGCGCTTGATGAGGTCCGCCGCTGAACCCTGAATGGGCGAGTTCAGTGCGATGCGCTCGGCTGCCTCGCGAGCCTGCCTGTTCGTGCTGGTCAGGTCCGGCAGGTAGCGGCGACGACCCTCGATCGTGGCGGTGTAACCATCCGTCCTGGCCTGATCCACTACTCCACGCAGGTAGTCACGCACCCCGCCGAAGCGGTCGAAGTAGTCCTTCATGAGCGTTCGTGCCTCGTCCACGGAGATTTCCAACTGCTTGGACAAGCCGAAGGACGTGAGGCCGTACGCCAGGCCATAGGACATCGCCTTCACCTTGGAGCGCATGGCACTGGTGACTTCGGCCGGCGCCACGTTGAAGATCCGGGATCCGACGAAGCGGTGCAGGTCCTCGCCGTCACGGTATGCCTGGATCAGCGCTTCATCGCCCGAAAGGTGAGCCATGATGCGCATTTCGATCTGCGAGTAGTCGGCCGACAACAGGCACTCGTAGCCTTCGCTGACGACGAAGATGCCGCGGACACGGCGCCCCTCCTCGCTGCGGACCGGGATGTTCTGCAAGTTGGGGTTGTTGGAGGAAATGCGGCCCGTGGCTGCGATGTTCTGGGCGTACGTGGTGTGGATGCGTGCGTCGTCCGCCACGGACTTCTTGAGCGTCTCCACCATCTGGGCAAGCTTGGAGGACTCCCGGTGCGCCATGAGTTGAACCAGGAATTCGTGGCCCGTTTTCTCCAGCAGCCCCTTAAGCGACGCGGCATCCGTGGTGTAACCGGACTTGATCTTCTTGGTTTTGGGGAGGCCGAGCTCCTCGAAAAGGACCGTTTGGAGCTGCTTGGGTGAACCAAGATTGACCTCGTGGCCGATCGCCGCAAAAGCTTGCTCCTGGGCATTTTGGATCACCTTGGTGAGGTCCGCGAGTTGCTCGTCCATACGGTCTGTGGACACAAAGATGCCGGTCAGTTCCATCTGCGCCAGCACACGCGCCACCGGGAGCTCAAGCGTGGTCAGAAGGGCATCGGCCTTGCGCTCTGCAAGCTCCTTTTCGAAGTGCTTGCTGAGGGCATGTACGACGGCGGCATGCTGGACGAGGGCTGCTGCGGCAGCTTGATCTGTTTCGCCCGAAAGGTCAAGCTCCAGCTGGCCGGACTGGGCAGCGGCCGTGGCCAGTGAGATCTTCAAGTGGACCTGGGCGAGCTCGGCGAGGTCGTAGCTGCGGCGGTCCGGCTGGATCAGGTAGCCGGAAATGGAGGTGTCATCCACCACCCCTTCCAAGCCGAGGCCGCGGTTATACAGGGCCTTGAGCGCCGACTTGAACTCATGCAGGACTTTGGCTTCCTCGGGGTCCTTGAGCCAGCGTGCCAGGACCGCCTCAGCGGCGGCGTCGAGTCCTGTCAGTTCGATATAGGCAGCTCCGTTGTTCCTGACAACAGCCAGGGCACTCGCGTCGTCACCTATGCGTCCGGGCACCAACTGCACCGCGAGTGACGAACGCACGCCGGATCCCGCTGTGAAGAACGACTCAAGTCCTGCGGCGTCGTTGAGAACGGAATACTCGGGAGCTTCGATGGTGTCCGGGGCAGCTCCGGCGGTGTCGTCACCATAAAGATCAAAGAGGCGGGTCCGGAGCGTCCGGAACTCCAGTTCCTCGAACAATTCCTCGATGGCTTGCCGATCCGGACGCGGCTCGTGCAGGTCCTCCAACGTGATGGGCAACTCGAGATCGGTCAGCAACTGGTTCAGCCTGCGGTTGCGCTTGACGTTCTCAAGGTTCTCCTTGAGGGCCCCGCCAACCTTGCCGCCGATGGCGTCGAGGTTTTCGAGGATGCCTTCCAGTCCGCCATAAAGGTTGATCCACTTGGCAGCCGTTTTGGGCCCGACGCCCGGAACGCCGGGAAGGTTGTCCGCGGATTCGCCCACCAGGGCAGCGAGGTCCGAGTACAGGCTGGGTTTGACGAAATACTTCTCTTCGATGGCCGCGGCGTCCAGCTTGGGAATATTGCTCACGCCCTGCTTGGGGTACAGCACAAAAACGTTGTCATTGATCAGCTGGAACGAGTCCCTGTCCCCCGACACAAGGAGGACCTCGAAGCCGGCAGCATCACCTTGAGCCGCCAGCGTGGCCAGGACGTCGTCGGCTTCATATCCGGGCATGGCAATGGTCCTGATGCCCCAGGCTTCCATGACCTTGGCTATGAGGCCGATCTGGCCGGCAAACTCCGCTGGGGTGGCGTTGCGACCACCCTTGTATTCGCTGTACTCCGCCTTGCGGAACGTCGTGTCGTCAGAGACATCGAAGGCCACAGCGACGTGGGTGGGCTTCTGGTCCTTGATCAAGTTGATCAGCATGGACGTGAACCCATGCACGGCGTTGGTGTATTGCCCCCTGGCCGTGGAGAAGTTCTCCGCAGGAAGGGCATAGAAAGCCCGGAAGGCCATGGAGTGGCCGTCCAGGACCAGCAACCTTGGCCGGCCCTCCCCCGTGGCGCTGGTGGATGCTGTGGCAGAGGGGGTGGGTGCTGTAGCGATGGCAGCAGCTTGGGCCGTTGGAACCTGGTCCGGTTTGGTTGTTTCACTCACAGGTGCCAGCCTAGTTGGCATGATGGACAATTTCACGCCGAACCGGTTTGTCGACGAGCTCAATGACGCAGGTGTTCCCGAAGAGTTCCACGATTGGCTCTCAGCGCATGGCGTTGGCGCGCTGGTGGTTAAACTGGGCATCCGGTTTACGGAAATGAGCGCCGAGCGAATAGTGGCCACCATGCCGGTGGAAGGAAACACACAGGTGGCGGGCATCCTCCACGGCGGCGCGCATGTTGTCCTGGCTGAGACTTTGGGATCGTTCGCCGCATCCCTCCACGCCGGGAAGGGTCGCCATGCGGTGGGCATCGAGGTGGGGGCAACCCACCACCGCTCCGTTGCCGGCGGCATGGTGACAGGCACGTGCACTGCCATTCATCTTGGCGGGACCTTGGCCACCCACGAGATCGTCATCACCGATGACAAAGGGCGCAGGCTTTCAACTGCCCGGATCACCAACATGATCCGCGACAACCGTCACTGAGCTGGAATCGTCAGTGAACCTGAAGCGTCACGGCAATCGGTAGTGCAGTTCTGCGGCGGCCCCACCCAGGATTTTGGACGAAACCAACTCAAGTGGCGCCGTCGGGCCGTTGAGCGGCAACAACCGCTTTCCTGCACCCAGCACCACCGGAATGATGGTGACGATCATCTCGTGAAGCAGGCCGGCATTGGCGAATTGGGCCACGAGGTCGCCTCCGCCCACCAGCCAGACGTTCTTGTCCCCGGCGTCCTTGAGCAGGTCCGGGGCGAACTCCCGGACATCACCCCGGACAAAGGTGATATCCGAACCGGCCGGAGCGGAGTATTCGTGGTGCGTGAACACCCAGCAGGGCGTGTCCGGATACGGCCATTTGCCGGGTTCGTGTTCCATGAGCCAGCGATAGGTATCGCCTCCCATGGCGATACAGCCGACACCCGACATGAAGGACTCGATGCTCTCGTTCACGCCATCAACCTGGTCGAACTGCAGGAGCCAGCCAAGGTCGTCGTCCGGCGAAGCGATGAAGCCGTCAATGGTTGAAGCTACGTAGTACTGGAAAATCGACATGGCCTCAGACTAAGACATGACCCCGGACTAGTCAGTGGACCGGGGTTCCCCTACTTGGCAGATTTTTTGTTCGGCTTGATTGCGGATGCTTCATCAGGTGGCGTGGAATCCGGTGGTTTAGCTGCGCTATTCGGCGGACGCGGGGTGCTGCCGGGAACCGCGGAACTGTCATAGAAGAAGGTCACCGTTCCGGCGACTTCCACCGTGTCCCTGATCGAGATCCGGATGGCGTCCCTGCCGTCGGCCGGCGGCATTCGCAAGTACAACGTCTGATAGTCCCCTCCCCCGGCCACGATGTCCGGGACTATGGGGACATCGTCAAACAGGACCTCTCCCACCCGCACGTAGTAACCGTCCAAACGGACAATGGTGCCACCTGTTCCCGGACCTGAGGCCCGGGTCAACCCGGTGACGGGGCGCAAGTCCTCGTCCACCACGGTCAGCCCGAGCAATTGCCGGGGGCAGGCTTCTCCGGGCGACGGCTCCGCTTTGAAGATGCCGCCGGGATTGCTGCGGTACTGCGCCACCACAGATGCTGAGGTGGCGGCAACCCTGAACTCAAGGCACTGCCGTTGCGGGATCCGTGGGGTGGTGGCGACGGCGGCGGACGCCCGCTGCCAGTCGTCTTGGCTGCCGGTCTGAAGGGCGCGGCAGACGGCGGCACCCGCCCGCCAGACAGCCGCGTCCGGTGCGCCTGCCACACTTTGGGCCAAGGCGTCGCACTGGAATTGCTGGAGCAGGAGGTATCGCTGCCCCGGTGCTGGATCATTTGGCCCGATCGGTCCGGTCGGCACCCAACTCACCACGGTGGGATCCTGGGAAGGCGCCTGGGGGGCTGGCGTCTCCTGCGGTTGCGCGGTGGTGCTGGAACCGTGAGTGGGGCCGACGGCGGTGGGTTCGGGTGTTGGGGTCGTGGCATCCGCAGAGCTTTCCCCTGATGGGGTGGTTTCTGCTGAGGCGTCCGATGACGGGCCGCCCTTTGCCTGGGTCGATGGTGTCGTGCTCGCTTGCGCCGTGCTGGCTTGCGACGGAGTGTCCGCCGGTGCTGACGCCGAGTTCGAGCCAGGCGGGAGACCGTCCTGCCCAGTAGGAAGGCAGGCCGAAAGTCCCAGTATCAGGACCGGAACCAGCGCCAGTCCGATGAGATGCTCCCGGGTTTGGCACGTCATCACAACCCCACATCTGCCGGATCAGAACAACGCAGCTATGTGCATAACTACACTGCCGATTATTCTCCCGAACGGACGTGACGGCTAGAAAGGCCGCTACTTTGCGAAGTAGGGCACGATCAAGTAGATGCCGAACAGGACGGCCAGTGCGCAGAAACCAAAGCAAACAAACGCAAGCGAACGCACCAAAGCGGGCGATTTCTGCCTGGCGTCACCGGCGATGGCCGTGAGGCGTACACCCAACGAATAGAGCACCACCAAAGTAACGGCGGCCACGAGGGTGACTCCGGCCACCTGCAGCAATTCCAACCATTTCATCGCTGCACATCCTCGCTGGTGGTGGTCTTTCGGGACTTCTTCTTCTTACGGAACCGCACGGCGTGGCCGGCCTCTTCAACCTCGACGGCGTTGTGGTGGCCGACGTGCGACCTACGTGATACCACGAACATGAACAGGACAGCGGCCGTTCCCACCACTGCGGCAATGACCACGCCAACGACGCCGATGCTCACCAGGAGGGCTGTGAGCGCGCCGACGATGGCCGAGGCGGGGAGGGTGAACAACCATCCGAGGGCGATCTTTCCTGCGGTGCCCCAACGGACAGATGTGCCCTTGCGTCCGAGGCCTGAGCCGATGACCGAGCCCGAGGCAACCTGTGTAGTGGAGAGGGCAAAGCCCAGGTGGGATGAGGCCAGGATGGCCGAGGCGGTGCTGGTTTCAGCGGAGAAGCCCTGAGCCGGCTTTACTTCGGTGAGGCCCGAGCCCATGGTGCGGATGATGCGCCAGCCGCCAGCGTAGGTACCGATCGCGATGGCAAAGGCGCAGGCAGCAATGACCCAGAACTGCGGACCGCTGCCCGGTGCCTGCGTGCCTCCTGCGATAAGGACCAAAGTGATGATGCCCATGGTCTTCTGGGCGTCGTTGGTACCGTGTGCGAGGGCCACCAGGCTTGAAGTGAAAATCTGTCCAGTGCGGAAGCCGCCACGTTTCTGCGTGAGCTTGTCACCGGTTTCCGGGTCATGTCGCGAAGTCAAGGCATACGCGAGGCGGGTACAGATGTAGGCCACAAGGCCTGCGATGAGTGGCGCGAAGATGGCGGGCAGGATCACCTTCTGAAGCACAGTCTCAAAGTTGATGGAATGGAAGCCAATGCCCACAACTGCTGCGCCGATAAGGCCGCCGAACAGGGCATGCGAGGAACTCGATGGCAGGCCCTTGAGCCAGGTAATCATGTTCCAGAGCACAGCCCCCATGAGACCGGCAAAGATAATGTCCGGGGTGATGTGAATACCGTCGGACCCTTCCCGGATCAGTCCACCGGAAATGGTCTTGGCCACTTCCGTGGAGAGGAACGCGCCTACGAGGTTGAGCACTGCGGCCAGGGCGACGGCCGTCTTGGGCTTGATCGCCCCCGTAGCGATAGGCGTAGCCATCGCATTGGCAGTGTCGTGAAACCCGTTGGTGAAGTCAAAGAATAGGGCCAACGCTATTACCAGCGCGACCATGAAGGTGATATCCACCTGTTGCCCAATCTGCAGAGTCGTCGACGTTCAGCAGTTTCACTTCCCCATACCTGCCATCCACAGCATAGTTCAGCAATTGTTCAACTGACTCGGCTTGCGGGATTCACTCTGGCGGGCTTGAAACCTTAAGAATCCTACGTGCCATCCGGTGAGCGGACAAACGTGCGGATGCTCCGGTTCAGTCCAAATACGCCCGTACGGCCGCGAGGTCGCTGCGGGACAGACCCTTCCGGGGATCCGGTGAGATGCAGAGCACACGATCCTGCCTGTATTCGGCCCAGGAACGGGCATCGGACTCCTGGCTGAGTTGGTCGTCAAGCCAAATGATCCGCTCGCTGCCGGCAGTGACGAGATCCTTTTGGAGGGCCGTCAGCTTCCACCATTCGGCGCCCTCGTCCCACCCTTGGCTGGTCAGCACTGGCCAGTCATGCCCCTTCAAGCCGATGGCAGGGCACAAAAACTCGGGGGCCAGGCGTTCCCAAGTAGTAAGCCAGACGAAACGCGCAGCTGGATGCTCCGCCAAGTCGTTGAGTTCGGCAACAACTTCCGGCGCATACGCGACATCGAGTATTCCTGCATCTGCGATGGTCCATTCGCCACCCCAGTCAGTGGTTCCCGTGGGGCTGAAGGGGTTCACTACACCGTCGACATCCAGATAAACGGAAACCGGCACTATGGCGCCTTGCCTGGAGTTCATGGCCAGTCCCCCCTTCCCCAATGGTTGAGCCTCAGCCCCAATGGTTGAGCCTCAGCCTACGGGACAACGGCGCGGGTAGCGCTGGACCGCCGGGAGCAGAGTGCCAAGATCCCCAAATATCATTCTCTTGACGTTCGTCATGGAAGTGATAATCTCGAAGTATGGAAAAGCCCACAGTCCATTCCGCCCAAAGCGTCCGAGATATCGAGGACACTGTCCGTACGGATTTCCGGCATGCAATGTCGTACGGCGGATATCTGGACCTTGACCGCCTGCTCAGCTCCCAGCACCCCCTTAGCGAGCCCGAACATCACGACGAGCTGCTGTTTATCATCCAGCACCAGACCAGCGAGCTCTGGCTGAAGCTGGTCCTCCACGAATTGCTGGAAGCCCGGCGGCTTTTCGACGCCGACAACCTCGGCAAGGCACTCAAGTGCATCGCCAGGGTCAAGGCCATCCAGCGCACCATGACTGAGCAATGGTCCGTGCTTGGAACGCTCACACCCCGTGAGTACGCCCAGTTCCGCGGATTCCTGGGGAGCTCGTCCGGGTTCCAGTCCTACCAATACCGTGGCGTCGAATTCCTGCTCGGGAATAAGAACCGCGGCATGCTGCGCGTCTTCGAAAGTGAACCCGAGGCTCACACATTGCTCGGAAAGCTCCTTGAGGAACCCACGCTGTATGACGCCTTCCTCAGGGTCCTCGCGCGCGCCGGATACGACATCCCGGCCGACATTCTTGACCGGGACACGAGCGAGCCGTGGACGTTCCGCAAAGATCTGGTCCCCATCTTCCAGAAGATCTACGAATCGGACGAAACCCCATGGGGCCTCTACGAAGCCTGCGAGGACCTGGTGGACATTGAGGACAACTTCCAAGCTTGGCGCTTCCGCCACCTTCGGACGGTCCAACGCACCATCGGCTTCAAGGTAGGCACCGGCGGATCCTCAGGCGTGGACTTCCTTAAGCGCGCCTTGGACCTCACGTTCTTCCCCGAGCTGTACGCCGTCCGCACCGAAATCGGCAACTAGCAACACCGCCCGGGCACTGCCGCCCAATACTTCCGCAGGAGGAACCATGACCACAGCACAGCAGACCCAAAATCCGACGTCGGCCGAGCTGGACGCCGCTGATCCCCTCGCCGCCCAGCGTGATGCTTTTTACGCGCCCGACGCCGATCAGCTCGTCTCATATCTGGACGGCAACTCGCTTGGGCGCCCGTTGAAGGTCACCTCCACGAATCTGGCTTCTTTCGTTCAGGACGCCTGGGGCAGCCGCCTCATCCGCGGGTGGGATGAGCAATGGATGGACGAGCCCACCGTAGTGGGCGACCGCATCGGCGAAGTGGCCTTGGGTGCCGCTCCCGGGCAGACCACAGTGGGTGACTCCACCTCGGTGATGCTCTACAAGATGATCCGTGCTGCGGTCGACGCGCAGCCAGGCCGCGACGAAATCATCATCGATCGCGACAACTTCCCAACAGACCGGTTCATTATTGAGGGCATCGCCAAGGAGCGCGGGGCGAGCATCAAATGGATCGCCGCGAACCCTGCCAGTGGTGTGCGGGCGGAGGATCTGGACGGGCTGCTGGGCGAGCGGACCGCCGTGGTTGTCCTTAGCCATGTGGCCTACCGCTCCGGATTCCTGGCCGATGCCAAGGGAATCACCGCCAAGGTGCACCAAGCCGGTGCCCTCATGCTGTGGGACCTGTGCCACTCCGTTGGCTCCGTGCCTCTGAACCTGGACGAATGGGGCGTTGACCTTGCCGTCGGATGCACCTACAAGTACCTCAACGGCGGGCCAGGCTCACCGGCCTTCGCTTACGTCAATGCGTCACAGCAGGACCGTTTGCAGCAGCCCATCTGGGGTTGGATGGGTGCGGATAACCCGTTCGGGATGACGGAGTCGTACAAGCCCGCGCCGGGCATGCGCAGGTTCATCACGGGAACGCCTCCGGTGTTGGCCATGCAGCCCCTCAAGGACATGGTGGAATTGATCGCCGCGGTGGGAATGGATGCCGTCCGTGAAAAGTCGATCAAGCTGACCGAGTACGCGATCGCGCTTTCCGAGGAGCTCCTGGTACCGCTTGGCGCGGAGATTGTGAGTCCCCGCAATCCCGCCGAACGTGGTTCGCACATCACGGTGGACCACCCGCTCTTCGCCGATGTCACCGCCAAGCTGTGGGAAAAGGGTGTCATCCCTGACTTCCGCCCCCCTCACGGCCTGCGCATTGGACTGTCACCGTTGAGCACAAGCTACGCCGAGGTTGAGCTGGGAGTCGCAGCCATCCGCGACGTCCTCTCGGACCTTCTGTGAGCCGGAAATGAGTGCCGTCCTTGACGACATGGACTCCCGCCCCGGGAGTACAACGTCGCTTCTGCGCACCGTCATCGGCCTGTATCTGCGTGATGCCGGCGGCTGGATGGCTGCCAGGGACATAGTGACGCTCATGGAAGCCCTGGGCACGTCCGGGACAGTAACCCGGACGGCTCTGGGCCGTCTTCGCAAGAAGGACGTGGTGTTGCAGGAGACCCGTGATGGTGTCCCCGGGTTCACCCTCACCGAGGGCGCGGCAAGCATGTTGGCCCGCGGGGATCGTCGGATCTACAACCCGCGCAGCATGTCACCGTCGGATCCCTGGTGCTTGATCTCCTTCTCCATACCCGAGACGGAACGCGAGAAGCGGCATCAGCTACGGCGCAGGCTCCACTGGATCGGCTGCGGTACGGTTGCCGCCGGACTATGGATTTGCCCTGATTCGCTTCGGGTGGAAGTGGAGGAAATTCTTTCCGACCTTGATCTCCGTGCCATGGCCACAATCTTCGTCACGGCTACACCACTGGTGGGTGGCAGCCTTCAGGATGCTGCGGCCAAATGGTGGGACCTGGAGGCAGTCGCCGAGCTGCATAGGGACTTTATTCGTCAACATGGCAGCGGCAACGGGACTGGCAATGGCGAGCTTCGGCGGCATGCCGGTCAAGCCATGGAGCCCTCCCCTGAGGCGTTTGCTACCTATGTCCAGTGCATCGACCGATGGCGGATCATCCCCTACCTTGATCCCGGCCTGCCATCAGCCTTCCTGCCTGCGGACTGGCCCGGGGCGGAGGGCATTGCCCTCTTCAGCCGGATCGTCGCTGCCTCTGCGGAACCGAGTGCGGAGTTTGTGCGCAACACGCTGCGGGAAACTGCCGGGGCTACGGTTTCCTGATGGCGGGTTAGCTCCCTGACTTCACACGCGACACGAACCGGAACCTGTCGCCGCGAAATGCGCTGCGGGTCCACTCCACCGGCGCGCCGGCCGCATCCCGGGCCAAACGGTGGACCACCAGCAATGGTGCTCCCATTTCGATTCCCAGCAGCCTGACATCCGCTGGCCCGGCGAGGGCTGTCTCCACCGTGTCCTCAACGTCGGCCACCTTGACCCCGTAGACATCCGCTAGAACGGAATACAGCGAGCCGGTCTTGGCCAGGTTTGACTTGAATCGCGGCAGCTTCCCGGGAAGCCAGGCGATTTCATGCGCCAACGGCTCCCCCTCAATCAATCGGATGCGCTCCAGCCGGGTCACAGACTCACCTTGGTCAATCCCCAGATGGGCGGCGACCTCCGCATCAGAACGAAGGACACTGAGGGCAATCACCCTGGAATCCGGCCGCAGGCCCTGGGTCCGGGCGTCATCCGAAAAGGAGGTCAGCTGCCGGACGTGCGTCACCTTTGGTGGCGCCACGAACGTGCCGTGGCCTTGGATGCGCCCCAGCTTTCCCTCAGCCACAAGCTCGCTGATGGCCTGCCTGACGGTGGTCCGGGAGGTCGTATATTTTTCGGCGAGGGCACGCTCGGTGGGAATCAGTGTGCCCGGTTGGAGTCCGGCTATCAGCCCGAGTACCTCGGTTTTCAGGAGGTAGTATTTGGGCGTTGCGTGCTCTACTTCGCTGGACATATTGGACATCCTACTTATGGACAACGCTATTGGTCTATGCCAATGTTGATCGAGTTGGTCTAAACCCGCACTGGAACCGCTTCCGAAGACCGTCACTTATCCGAAAGTTCGCACCCGAAACGAAGGGACGTCAGTTGGAGGAAATACAGCAGTGGAACACCACCGAGTCGGCGGCGGTCCTGTGAGTCCCGCTGTTCTTGGCCTCCACATAGGCGGTTCCAAGACGCACGCTGTCAGGTCCGATACGGTACAAGGCGACGTTGACTCCCAGGCCGGCTCCGGTGTCGAAATCACCGAGGCCAGCGCCAATCTGTCCTCCGTTGGGCATCAAGGAGCCGATGCCGTGCTGCGCCGGATCGCCGCAAGCGTGGGCGGCGGAATCGAAGCCGTATGTGCCGGAGCAGCCGGAGCAGACACTCCGGCCAGTCGTGCAGTCCTCTCCGCCCTGCTCACGGAGCGTTTCCCCGGCGCCAAAATCGACGTCGTGCACGACACCCGAATTGTGCTGGCGGCAGCAGGCCTCGACGCCGGAGCAGTGGTGGTTGCGGGGACCGGGTCTGTGGCGTGGGGCCGAAACCGTGACGGACGGGAAGCGCGTAGCGGAGGTTACGGGTACCTGCTGGGCGACGAAGGCGGCGGCTACTCGGTGGTGCGCGACGCCGTCCGGGAGGCGCTCCGCGAGTACTACGCGGGGCTGGAACCCGGCACCCTGGTCAGAGCACTCATGGCGGCTACGGCCAGCGTGGATGCCTTGCAGCTCATGGACTCCTTCTACGCCAAGCCCGAACCTGATTATTGGGCCGGCTTGGCCCCGCTTGTCCTGGACCTGGCAGCGGAGGGCGATCCCGCGGCGTTGCGTATCCAAGCGGAGGCCGCGCACGCGCTGGCTACGCTTGCCCGACAAGTCATGGGCGAGCTCGGATTGGACCTGCCGTTGGTCATGGCCGGCGCCCTGTTAGTGAATCAGAGCCAGCTCGCCGCGGCCGTGGCGCGCAAGATGTCCTTGGAAGATCCGTCCTTGATCCGGATCCTTGCACAGCCCCCGGTCCATGGTGCTGTGGAATTGGCCCGTCAGTTGATCCAGGTATGAGTCAGCTGTTCCAGGAGCAATCGGGCAGGTGATCGGCGCAGCCAACCGGAGTAGTCTGGATTCATGCCTCTCACAATCGGTGGTTGGTAGCATTGGCGCGGACCAGGCAGCGGTGGCTGCCGGCTCTGTTGATTCCTCTTGCCTTGGCGATTGCAGTACTGTTTGGCTCGGTCCAAGCCGGCGCCACCGTTTCCCTTCCGCCGAAGCCAGCTGAAGAAATCCTGGCAATGATTGCGCGTACCGAGGTGCGTGCGTTGTCCGGCACTGTGCAGCAAACCGCCGAGCTGGGGTTGCCGGAAGTTCCCACGCCAGGTCCAGGCATCGCCCCGGGCGCCGTCTCTGCCCTGGAGTTCCTGACTGGCTCCCACACTGCCCGGGTCTATGTGGATGGACCTCTGAGGGCACGGTTGCAAGTTCTGGACCAGATGGCCGAACGTGACGTGGTCATCAATGGCGTAGATGCCTGGTTCTACAACTCAAGGGACAACAGCGCTACGCATCTGACCGTACCTGCCAAACCGACCGTTCCGGAGAAATCCGAGCCACACATGCTCCCGCCGGACATGCCTGCGCCTGACATGCCAACGCCAGACATGCCAACGCCGGAGGCCATGGCCAGCCGATTCCTCGCGTCCGTGGATGCCAGCACGGAGGTGACAGCTGCTGAATCTACAACAGTCGCGGGCCGCAGCGCTTACTCTTTGGTCCTTAACCCACGCAGTAACGAAACCCTGGTTGACTCGGTGACCATCAACGTCGACTCCGAAACCGGCCTGCCTTTGGGCGTCGAGGTGCGGGCCAATGGACAGGCCGAACCAGCCTATTCGCGCGCATACACCCAGTTGGACCTTTCCACGCCGGATGCTGGGTTGTTCAATTTCACCCCGCCGCCGGGAGCCACCGTCACTGAGAAAGTACTGCCTGTGAAGCCCGCGCCTTCCATGGCCTTGCCATCTGCGCCGGTACCCGATCACGCCCGCCCGGTACCTGACGTACGTGGTCTCGGGGCATCCGTCACTGGCAACGGTTGGGATTCCGTGGTCTCCCTGCCCGCCGGTTCTGCTCCGGCGGAACTCACGTCCAATCCCCAGCTATCCCAAGCCCTGCAGCCTGTTGGGGGCGGCCGGGCATTGACGACCTCGCTGCTGAACGTGTTGATTCTCGACGACGGTCGCATCTTTGCGGGCATGGTGCCTTTGGATCGGCTTCAGTCAGCCGCTGCCGCCCAGTGAATGAACCCCGGACTGCCGCCTCTGTTGGTGCAACTGAGCGCGCGATTCCAGTCCGCTCGTCTGATCTCGCCATAGAAACGCACGGACTGGTAAAGCGCTTCGGTCATCGGCCGGCGGTGGACGGCATCGACCTGGAAGTTCCCCGCGGCTCTGTGTTCGGCTTTTTGGGACCGAATGGATCGGGGAAGACCACCACCATCCGGGTGCTGCTGGGCCTGGCGTCGGCAAGCAGTGGTGACATCCGCGTCCTTGGCAAGGAGATGCCTCAGGCGTTGGCTTCCGTGCTGCCGGACGTCGGCGCTTTGGTGGAAGGTCCTGGTTTCTACCCTTTCCTGTCGGGGACGGGAAACCTGCTGCGCTTGGATGCCGCCGACCGTCATGGGTCGTCGTCAACCAGACGGCAACGTGTCCGCGACGCCCTTGAGCGGGTGGGACTTGGCCACGCCGCCGGAAAGAAGGTGCGCGCATATTCTCTGGGTATGAAGCAGCGCCTCGGTTTGGCGAACGCAATGCTCAGGCCCCGGGAGCTCCTGGTTTTGGATGAACCAACCAATGGGTTGGACCCCCAGGGCACCCGTGAAGTCCGCAACCTGGTTCGCTCCCTCGCTGCGGGCGGGACCACAGTATTCGTGTCCAGCCACTTGCTTGCGGAGGTGGAACAAATGTGTACCCACGTGGGCGTGATGAGCGCCGGCCGCTTGGTGGCACAGGGTCCCCTGGATGAGCTGGGAGCTGTCGGGCAGGCTCACGTTGTGGTGCAAACGCCCGACGTCGAATTGGCGTCCAGCGTGTTGACGCGCCTTGGCCTGGTTCCCGGCGAAGCGCCGGGAACCGGCAGCCCGTGGGGCACCACCGCGGTGTTGGGCACCGGGATCAACGGCCTTGAACCGGAGGCGATCGTAGCTGCGTTGGTTGCCGACGGCGTCCGGGTCCGTGGCTTCATAGTGGAGAACGCGAGCCTGGAAGAGCGTTTCGTGTCCCTCACCGGGGAGGGGTTCGACGTTGTCGGCTGAAACCACTGATCCTTCCCAAGCGACTGGTCCTCCCCCAAAGACTGCCGAGCGTCCTGGCATCGGATGGGCGCTCCTGGGCTCAGAATTGTCCGTGCTGTTCAGGCGGCTCCGGACGTGGGCCATGCTGATCGCCCTCGCCGCCGTACCTATCTTGATCGCAGTGGCCGTCAAGTTGTCGTCCCGTCCCACCGCTCCTGGCCGCGGGCCATTGTTCCTGGATCGCATCACCCAGAACGGCCTGTTCGTCGCGGTCACTGCCTTGGTGGTATGTGTTCCCTTGTTCCTGCCACTTACTGTCGGCGTGGTGGCCGGGGATACCATCGCCGGGGAGGCGAATCTGGGAACCTTGCGGTACCTGCTCCTCGCTCCGGCCGGGCGGATACGCCTGCTGCTGGTGAAGTATGCGGGGGCCGTCGCTTTCTGTTTCGCCGCGACCGCAACGGTGGCAGCGTCCGGCGCCTTGGCCGGCGTCGTACTTTTTCCTGTGGGTCCGGTGACTTTGCTGTCCGGCGACACAATTAGCGTGGGTGAGTCGGCCATGCGGTCATTGCTCATTGCTGCCTACATCACGGTGTCCCTGCTGGGGCTGTCCGCAATCGGTCTCCTGATCTCCACCTTCACGGACGTGCCGGTGGGCGCCATGGCTGCCACCATTGTGCTTTCCGTGGTGTCGCAGGTGCTCGACAACCTGCCCCAGCTTGAGTGGCTGCACCCCTGGCTGTTCAGCCACCACTGGCTGGGCTTCGCGGACCTGCTGCGGCAGCCCATCGCGTGGACATCCTTCGGGGAGAACGCACTCCTCCAAACCGGATACATCGCTGTTTGCGGCGCGATGGCGTACGCGAAATTCTCCAACAAGGACGTCTTGTCATAGCTTTGTCGTAGGCTCTTTCCATGGCCAGATTCTTTGATGTACACCCGGAAGATCCGCAACCACGCGCCATCGGCCAAGTGGTGAACATGCTCCAGGGCGGCGGCTTGATCGCTTACCCTACTGACTCGTGCTACGCGCTTGGTGCACAGATCGGCAACAGGGAAGCTTTGGACCGCATCAGGACCATCAGGCACCTCGACGACAAACACCACTTCACCCTTGTGTGCAAGGACTTTGCCCAGATGGGGCAATTCGTGATGTTGGACAATGACATCTTCAGGAGCATCAAGGCTGTCACCCCAGGCAGCTACACGTTCATCCTCCCGGCCACCCGCGAAGTTCCCAAGCGGCTCCTGCATCCGAAGAAGAAAACCGTGGGAGTGCGCATCCCGGACCATCGTGTGGTTCAGGCGCTCCTGGCCGAGCTGGGCGAGCCCTTGCTCTCCAGCACGCTCCTGCTGCCGGATGAGGAAGAACCGTTGACCCAGGGTTGGGAAATCAAGGAGCGCCTGGACAACCAAGTGGACGGCGTCATCGATGCGGGCGACACGGGCGCAGAGCCCACCACCGTGATCGACTTTTCCAGCGGCGTGGCCGAGGTTGTCCGCTACGGAACGGGCGATCCCTCCCGATTCGAATAATCGGCCGGACTGTTGATGGCCGCTACCGGAATTGGAAACGGCACCCGGAATTCAGGGCGATTTGTGCAACGCCTGTCATTTCCAACGCCTGTGCTGACGGTTGGGAGGAGACTGGCTGCGGCGGATACGCCATGAAAATGGACAGTTGGCGGTTGCCATCGGCGCTGCTGATGGCAATGCTTCCGTACCCTGGAATGTCTCCTGCATGGCCGTAGTAGAAGCCGTTGGTGCAGCGGTCATCCCAGTGGTCCAGGCCGAGGCCATAGTCGGCAAACACTGTGCCCTTCATGGCAATAAGGCTCGCCGGGGACAACAACTGCCCCCTTAGGAGAGCGGCTTGGAAGACGGAGATGTCCTCCACAGTGGACACCAGCCCTCCGTTGGCGATCCCGTCCGGGAGCCCGGTGCCGGTAACGTCCACGGTTTCTCCCTCCAATTTGACGTAACCGTGAATGACGTCATCGGGGACAGCGGAGTCCGCATTCAGGAACTCCGTGGATTGGAGGTTCAAGGGCGTCAGGACGTCCGACCTCAAGACAGCCCCCAGCGGCGCACCTCGAAGATGCTCCACCAGCTGGCTCAACAGGGCATCGGCATCGGGTGCCGCTGCGGCGGGCAGGTCAGCAGCAGGCACGTCAGCGGCGTCGCCAAGAAGCTGGCGGATCGTCACCGGACTCCCTGCCGTGAGGGAGCCGGGAAGGTATGCCGTGACGGGGTCATCCAACCCCAGCCGTTCCTCTTCCACGAGCTTCATGACGGAGACTGCTATCAATGTCCGGAACTGGTCACCCACAGGAAAGCGGTCACCCGGCTGCACAGCAGCTTGTCCCTCCCTGGTCAGGACTCCTTCTGCGAGCGTCCACTCCTGACGGCCGACCTTCGCTTTGATGAGGACAGCCGACGCCCCTTCTTCCAGCTTCTCCCGCGAAAAGAGCTCAAGAGTGGCGCGTAGCTCCTGGAACGCAGGGGTGGTAGCGGCGCTCTCCGTGGGCACCGGAGATGTGGTGAGCGTGGGTGCGGCAGGAGTGGCCGTCGTCGAAGGTTGAACAGTTGTTGGCGGAAGCGGTACGGCGGTGGTGGGCTGAATCGGCTGCGGTTCCGGGGTTTCCGTGCAGGCGCTGAGGAAGAAGCCGCTGAGCAACAATCCGCTGGTAAGCCAGCCGCATGCGAGTGCGGTAGTTGGTATCCCCCTCGCTGGACGTCGCGGCACACGCACTCCCGCTGCAGTTTCTCCGGCCTACTCCTCCGGGGTGCGTGCCCGGCTCGGCTGCACGCGCATGGGTTCGCCCGGCATCTTGGGGAATTCCGGCGGGAAGGGCATTTCGCCCTGACCGTTCTTGACGTCACGCTCCCACCACTTCAGCAGGACGTCGATGTCGCCCGGGTGATGGTGCATGGATTCCCAGGGGTCGCCTACTTTAGCCAAGCGATCCGGGACTGTCTTAATGGTGTACTTCGCAGGATCTGCATTCTCCAGTTCGTCCCACGTCAACGGGCAGGACACCTGGGCCGTAGGTACCGCGCGGGGACTGTAGGCCCCGGCAATAGTCCGATCCCTGTTGGCTTGGTTGAAGTCCACGAAAATCCTGGTCCCGCGTTCTTCTTTCCACCAGGCTGTAGTGACCTTCTCCGGCATGCGCCGCTCCAACTCGCGTCCAGCGGCGATCACGGCGTGCCGGACGTCGAGGAATTCATGCTTGGGATGGATGGGCGCATACACGTGGAGTCCCCGGTTGCCGGAGGTCTTGATGAACGCCGTGAGGCCGGCTTCGTCCAGTACGGAGCGCAGTTCCAGGGCGGCTGGGATGGCGTCGTCGAAGTCTGTGCCAGGTTGCGGATCCAGGTCGATCCTGAGTTGGTCCGGATTGTCGGGATCATTGGCCCGGGACGCCCAAGGATGGAACACCACGGTATTCATCTGGGCTGCCCACACTGCAGCCGCCGGCTCGTCGATCACCAACTGCGGGTGGGAACGGGCGCTGGGGTAGGTCACGGGTACGGAACGGACATACTCCGGGGCGCCTTTGGGGGGATTTTTGGAGAAGAACATGTCGCCTTCAATGCTGCCCGAATAGCGCTGAAGGCTGATCGGCCGGTTCCCGTTTGCCGTTACGAAAGCCTCGCCGACGTCGATGAGGTAGTTGGCAAGGTCCAGCTTGGTTAATCCAGCATCAGGCCACATCACCCGGCTTGGACTCGAAATCCTGACCTCGCGGGGGCCGTCAGGACCAGGGACAGTAACGGTGGTTGCTTCGCTCGCCATGGCCACAAGCTACCGCGTTTAAGCCCTGCGCGTCAGCACCCGATGCGTTTTGGTGTCGTGGGCAATGATGGAGGCATGCCAAACACTGAAACATCCGTGACCATCGCCGTCGGTGAAACCGAAGTGTCCGCCCTCCACATCCGGCCGCCGCAGCCCTTCGCCACCGTTGTTGTGGCACACGGGGCGGGAGCCGGAATGGAACACCCGTTCCTGGAGGGTTTCGCTGGTGCGATGGCAGGCGAAGGCGTAGCCACGTTACGCTTCAACTTTCCCTACCGCGAGGCTGGGAGGCGTTTCCCGGACCGCCCGCCGCTGGCTATCGCCACGTGGCGGGCAGTAATGGACAAAGCAGCCGAGCTAGGCGAAGGTGAACCCCTGTGGGCAGCGGGCAAATCCTTTGGTGGACGCATGGCTTCCATGGCAGTGGCCGAGGGCATGCCCGCAAGGGGTTTGGTGTACCTTGGTTATCCGCTCCACGCACCCGGCAAGCCGGAGAAAATGCGGGATGAACACCTCTATGGCGTCACTGTGCCCATGCTGTTTCTCCAAGGCACGCGCGATACGTTCGCTACGCCGGATCTGTTGGAGGCAGTGGTGGCGAAGATAGGCCCGACGGCGACACTCCAGTGGAGTGAGGGCGGTGACCATTCGTTCGCGGTCAAGGGCCTGAAACGTGGGGCGGCCGAGGTTGGGGCGTCACTTGCCCCGGCGGTTGCTGCTTTCCTGAGGGCAAACGCCTAGGTCTGCTTCGGCAGAGGTTCGTGGCGAAGGAAGGACCTACGAAAACGGCCCGTGCCTGCAGTGAGGGCACGGAGTTCAATGGCGTACCGCAGCAGTTCCTGGTCCGGCACTTCAGCACTGATTTCGGTTCCTTCACCGTCAGCGGCGGTAGTGCCGGTCACACGACCCCTGCGTCCGGACAGATCACTCATCACCGCGCCCACGTATTCGTCGGGAACGCTGATGACAACGGACGAGACGGGTTCCAGCAACTGGATCCTGGCCGTGGCCGCAGCTTCCCTCAGGGCTAACGCGCCGGCCGCCTGGAAGGCTGCGTCGGAGGAGTCCACACTATGGGTTTTTCCACCTACCAGCGTCACTTTGATGTCCACCACCGGGAATCCGGCGGAGACACCCTTCAGCATTTGTGAGCGGACGCCCTTCTCGACGGATGTGACAAACGTCCCGGGGATTGCCCCGCCCACGATTTTGTCAGTGAACTCAAAACCCTCACCGCGGGCAAGTGGCTCAACCTCAATGTCACAGATGGCGAATTGTCCGTGGCCGCCGGATTGCTTGACATGCCGCCCATGTCCGGTTGCCTTGGTGGCAAAGGTTTCCCTGAGGGGTGTGATGACATCCACGGTCTGGAGTTTGACGCCTTGGTTCCGCAGCCTGTCCAGGACCACTTCGGCGTGGGCCTCTCCCATGCACCACAGGATGAGTTGGTGCGTGTCCTGGTTACGTTCCAAACGAAGCGTTGGATCGGCTGCTGCAACCTTTCCGATGCTCTTGGCAAGTGCATCCTCATCACTGCGCGAAGCTCCTTCAATAGCTACAGGCATCAAAGGCTCGGGCATGTTCCAGGTCTCGATGAGCAGCGGCGCCTCACGGTCCGAGACTGTGTCGCCTGTCTCCGCGCTTGCCAGCTTGCTGATGGCGCAGATGTCACCGGCAACGCACTGCGGAATGGCTTTAAGGCTCGAACCCACAGGCGAGTAGAGATGGGTGATGCGCTCATCGGCGTCGTGGTCCTCGTGCCCCCGGTCCGCCAAGCCCCTTCCACCGATATGGATCGAAGAGTCTTCCCGCAGGGTCCCGGAAAAGACCCGCACCAAGCAGACACGGCCGAGGAATGGATCCACGGTGGTTCGCACTACTTCTGCGGCGAGCCGTCCGGCCGGGTCACACGGCAAGGGCTTCAGCGAGGAGCCGTCCAGTTTCATGACCGCAGGGGTGCTGCGTTCCAGCGGCGATGGCAAAGCATCGGTCAACAGTGCCATGAGTTCCGGAAGGCCCAGGCCTGTTTCGGCCGACGTCGGCATAACCGGGAAGAAGCTGCCCCGTGCGACCGCAGTTTCAAGATCGGTGATGAGGTCCATGAGTGGCAGTTCTTCACCGCCAAGGTACCGGTCCATGAGGGTTTCATCTTCGCTTTCGGCGATGATGCCTTCGATGAGGGGTCCCCTGGCTGCTTCGACGTCCGAGGCCGGCTCCAGGTCCTTATTCTCAGTGCTGTCGGGATTCTCTGTGCTGTCGGGATTCTCAGTGCCGTGGAGCACGCCGATGAGTCCGGCGTTGCCCACGGCTGGGAGATACAGCGGGAGGACAGCCTCACCGAACGCTTCCTGGCAACGCACGACGGCGGCACTGAAGTCAGCGCGCGGATGGTCCAGTTTGCTGACTACCACCGCACGCGGCATTCGGATCTTCTCGCACTCGCCCCACAACGCAACGGTGGCACCGTCAATGCCATCAACAGCGGACACAACGAAAAGGGCCGCATCTGCGGCCCTCAAACCAGCGCGCAGTTCGCCAGTGAAGTCGGTGTAGCCGGGGGTGTCGATCAGGTTGACCTTGATATCCCCCACGAGAATCGGGGCTACAGACAACGTGACCGAGCGTTGCTGGTGAATCGCGGAGGGGTCGGAATCACTGACAGTGGTGCCTTCGCTGATGGACCCCATCCGGGTGATGGCACCTGTTGCGGCCAGTAAGGCCTCCACCAGCATCGATTTGCCCGCACCCGAATGTCCCACGAGCGCCACGTTCCGGATTTTTGCTGGATCGCTGGCGGCGAGGGCAGCCCCATTGTCACCGCGTCTGGCGTCGGTTGCGCCAGGTCCGGCTCCTTTTGCTGTTTCGCGCGTGCCCTTCGCGGACATGGGCACCTCCTGGTGTTGTATCCCGGCACGGTGTCCGAACCCATCCAGTTCGAACGTTAAAGAGGATTGGACACCCTGAAGCGACCACAGGCAAGGCCTGGCGGCGACGAAAGCCGGACAATCGCCGTCGGGTTTCTTGACCGCCGGTCAACTACCGCATTAAACGGTAAGCAGCCCCCACAGCAACCACACCGACCCTACGGCGCATCCAGCGATCACCGCCGTGAATCCGGTCAGCCAGACGAATGCCGGGACGCCCGTGGTGCGGCCAAGAATGAAGGCATCAGAGGCGGCCAAGCGGTCGCGGCGTCGGGTGTGCACGCCGGCAAGTTTGAACAGATCCCGAACACCGCCCACGGATAGGGCGACGCCGAGCGCCAGGACTACATAGTTGACTACCGTGGGCGTCGCGAACAGGATCAGGAGCTGCGCGGTTGCAGCGCTCAACACTGCCACCAGGATGCCGGTCAGGTTCCTCAGGAAGATGAGAGAAACCAGCAGGATCAGCGCCCCGATGGACATGGCGGCGCCGGACCGGCCCGCCGCAAAGGCAGCGATCAGGCACAAACCAACCACAGCCGGCGCAGGATAGCCCCAAAATCCGGACCACGCTGCCCCGAAGGCGCTCCGGCCACTACTGACAAGACGCCCCGAATGGTCGAGGCCGATCCGGAGCCCATGGACAAAGCGTCCCGTCATGAGTGCGGCGTAGGCATGCCCCAGCTCATGGACGAAAGTGACGTAGAGGCCGAACCACCTCCAGGTTGCGCGAGGGATGCTCAGGACGACGGCGCACGCCAGGATGCCCAGCAGGGCAGATATTGGCACCGCGGTGGTGTGAGTGTCGGTGAAGCCGCGGATCACCGCGTCCCACCAATCCTGCGCGAGATTCAAGGCATCTTCCAGGATCCCGGGGCTGCCGAATTCACAGCACCGTCGACTGAAGACGGGAATGCAGTCCGGCGATGAGGATTTCGAGGCCGAACTCGAAGGCCGCCTCGCCTCGTTCATCAGAGGGTCCTGCGTGAGCCAAGGCGCTGGTGAGTGCAGGGTACCCCTGAGCAGGTGGAGCCCAGACGACGTCGGGTGCTGCCAGGTCCAAGGCGAAACCCAGGGCGAAACTGTCAATAGTTGAAATCGCTGACATCACATCCCGGCCCCGGAATCCTGCAGCTTCGAGGGCCACCGCCAGGTTCTCGTAGAGTGCCATGACTTGGGCGTCCTGAACAGTTTGGAGTACCAGCAGAGGCGCGAGTTTTGGATGGCGGGCGAAGGCGTCGCGATAACTCCGGACAATAGCGCGAAGTGACGCCTCCCAATCCTGCTCGTCCTCCAGGACGTAGGGGCTCTCGGAGATGATCCGGCCACGCATGAGCTCGAGGATCTCCTCCCGCCCGCTCACATGGTTGTAAATGGAGGATTGGCTCACGCCAATCCGTTTAGCCAGTTTCGGCAGGCTGAAGTCCCCTGCCTCGTCCACCAGCTCAAGGGCAGCGGTGACGAGTGCGTCAATCGATATCAGCGGGACCAGCGGGCGTGCCATACGGGTGTCTCCATTCAAGGTTGTTGTTACGACTCTAGTCAGAAGTTTGCGTCGAGGTATTGTGCGCGGGGTCACAAGGACCTACGATAAACGAAAGCCTTTCGCTTTATGTTCGGCTTCTCCTGAAATCTCCCCTCCCCAAACACCCCAGAGGATCCCCATGTCTGACCTCGAAACCCGACCACCGGCAGCAGACGCCGGAAATGGGCTCAAACGGAATGCCATTGGCACCGGCGGTATTGCCTTCCTGGTAATCTCCGCAGCAGCTCCCCTCACCGTAATGGCCGGTGTGGCACCCGTAGCCATCGGCGTTGGGGGCATAGGCGCCCCCATGGGCTACGCCATTGCCGGAGCGGTCCTGCTGGTCTTCGCCGTCTCCTTCATGGCCATGACCAAACACGTCAAGGCCGCTGGCGGCTTCTACACCTACATCACCTTGGCCATGGGCAAAACCGTGGGCCTGGCCTCAGCCATCTTGGCGATCGTTTCCTATAACTGCCTGCAAATCGGCGTCTACGGACTGTTCGCCGTCCAGACCCAAGCCATGCTCCTCGCACTCTTCGGCTGGGACGTGCCCTGGCCGGCCGTCGCGTTGGTAGCCATCGCGGCCGTGTGGTTCCTGGGGTATCGGGGCATCGATGTTGGCGCCAAGGTCCTTGGCGTGCTGCTCATCGCCGAAACTGCGATCCTGGCCATCATGGGCTTCGGGATCCTTGCACGTGGCGGCGCTGAAGGGATCAGTTTCGCTTCCTTCTCCCCCGAGCATGCCTTCACGCCAGGTGTCCTGGCTATCCTGGCTGTCTGCTTCGCAGCCTTCATGGGCTTCGAATCAACCGTGCTGTACCGCCGCGAGGCCCGAAACCCTGATAAGTCCGTTCCCCGGGCAACCTATATTGCAGTGGGTTTCATGTCCGTGTTCTACGCCTTCATTGTGTGGACTGTCATCCAGGCCTACGGGGATGGAAATGTGGTTGTTGCCGCCGGTGAACTGGCCGATGGGATGTTTTTTGCCACTATCAACCAATACGTGGGCCCTTGGGCGGAAGTAGTCATGTACGTGCTGATCGTGACCAGCGTCTATGCCTCCCAGCTGGCCTTCCACAACGCCATCAACCGCTACGTGTACATGCTCGCCAAAGACGGCGTGCTCCCCGCGTTCCTTGGCAGGACCCACCCCAAGTACAAGTCCCCGCATCGCGCCGGGCAGATCCAGACCATTCTGGCCGCCGTCGTGATCATCATTTGCGCCGTCGCCGGCGCGGACCCCTACAAGCAACTGCTGATCTGGGTCAACACGCCGGGCATCTTCGGGATCGTGGCCCTGCAGGGTCTGGTGTCGGTAGCAGCGTTCATCTACTTACGGCGGAACCCCGCCGCGGCCACACACCGATTGCTCATTCCCCTGAGCGTGACCTCGGCCATCCTGCTGTTCGGCGTGGTGGCACTGACCGCCATCAACATCGAACTCCTCACCTTTGCGGATGCGCTGACCAACACCATCCTGCTCCTGGTCGCGCCCGTTGTGTTCCTTACAGGATTGCTGGTCGCCCGCAGGCTGCGCACCACCCGCCCTGACGTCTTCTCCCGGATTGGAAGCTTTGAAACCCATGACTCCTGACCTCATCGTCCTTGCCGACACCATTCACACCATGGGTGAGCAACACCATGAGCAGCCCGTCCAAGCCGTCGCTGTCAGCGGCGGGTTGATCGTCGCGGTCGGCAGCCGCCAAGACGCCAGGGACTGGCAACAGGTGGACACCCGTGTAGTGGATCTGGGAGACGCCACGCTCACACCGGGATTGGTGGACTGCCATTTCCACCCGGTGTTCGGCTTGGACCTGACAATCGGCGTCGACCTCGCCGCCGCTACGTCGCTGGATGAAGTCCTCACACTTCTGCGAGCAGAAGCAACGCACGACGACGGCTGGTTGCGTGGGTGGGGACTGAACCCGAACGCCTTCGGAACAGTTCCGCTACATCGCAGCGTGCTGGACGGCGTCTCCGGCGACCAGCCTGCATTCATCCGGTTGTTCGATGGGCATTCGGCACTGGCAAACAGCCGCGCCCTGGAACTGGCCGGAATCCATGGCCGGTTCGAATTCGACCAAGCCGCTGAGGTGGTCTGCGACGCAAACGGCGTTCCCACCGGGCTCCTGCTCGAAGCCGCAGCCATGGAATTGGTGCAGCGCCACATCCCGCAAGAGTCCTTCGCCCAACGCAAAGTGCGACTCGCCGAACTCCTTCGAGACTTCGCCCGCTCAGGCCTGACGGGCGGCCACATCATGGACCACAGCGAGGAATCCACCGCACTCTTCCAGGCATTGGAGGCGGACGGCGAACTCCCGCTGCGGCTTCGGACCGCGCCGTGGTGCATGCCGGGCAGTGGCGAAGCCGAATGGAAAGAACTGGCGCGCAGCATCGGCACAGGAGGCCGGCGCTGGTCCATTGAGGCCATCAAACTCTTCGTCGATGGCACCGTGGACAACGGAACAGCCTGGCTCTACGAACCTGATGTTCATGGCCAATCCACCGCGCCGTTCTGGCCGCGGCCCGAAGAATACTCCACCGCCGTCCGGTACTTTGCCTCCCGCGGTATCCCCACTGCCACGCACGCTATCGGCGATGCCGGGGTTGCCCATGTGTTGGAGGCCCTGGAATCGCTGCGAAACGCTGTTCCTGCTGACGTCCTGCGCCGAACCGTCCACAGGATCGAGCACATCGAAACCGTGCCCGATGAGGTGGTGGCACGATTCAAGGGTGCAGGCGTTGTGGCCAGCATGCAGCCGACCCATTGCACCCACTACTCCCTTGCGGATCACAGCGACAACTGGTCAACCCGTCTTGGCGCGGAGCGGGCGGACCGGGCATGGCGCTGCCGTGATCTTCGCGACGCCGGAGTCACTCTGGGTATCGGCTCTGACTGGCCCATCGCGCCCTACGAGCCGCTTCCAATCATCGCGGACGCCCAGTTGCGCCGTCGTTCGGGCAATCCGGGGCAGGAACCCATCGCACCGTCCCAGGCCCTCACAGCGCTCCAAGCACTGGAGGGATACACCTCCCACGCAGCGAAAGCTGCAGGCCAGTGGGACGTTTCGGGCTCCATCACCGTGGGCAAGCGCGCCGATTTCACGGCGTTCGAACTCGATCCTTTGGCGACCGGCCCGGATGAATTTGCCGCAAGCAGCGTGCTGGGGACGTTCGTGGACGGGGAAATCCAGTTCATGGTGGAGCGGCAGGCTTAATCGGACGCTCCTGAGGCCAGAGGCTACATCCTGTTCTTCGTTTTTGCCGTGGCCGGCGCGGTCCACGGGTCTTCGGGCCAGGGGTGCCTGGGGTAACGCCCACGCATCTCGGCCCGAACCTGGGAGTAGGGACCGGACCAGAAAGAGGCGAGATCGTCGGTGACGGCCAACGGCCTTCCTGCCGGGGATAGCAAGTGAAACAACACCGGGACCCTGCCGTCCACCAAACGTGGGGTTCGATCCCAACCGAAGCATTCCTGAAGCTTGACCGCCACCACCGGGCGGCCGTCGTCGTGACCACTGCCGCTGCTGTCCGAAACTTCGGGGTAATCGATCCGGACGCGCGAACCACTCGGCACCGCCAGGCGTTCCGGCACGAGGTCTTCGAGCCGGGCAGCCTCCGGCCAAGGGAGCAGGCGCCTCAGTGGATCAACGAGGTTGATGGAACTCACCGAGGCGCCGGTGGCCATCGCTTCCAGCTCCGGGCCCAGCCAGTCCTCCAGCTTGGACAACAGGGCGGTTTCGCGAACGTCAGGCCAGGGACTTCCGAGCTCACGGTGCAGCAAAGCGAGGCGCCGGCGTAGGGCATCAGCTGCGGTCGACCAGCCGATCATGGACATACCCGCCTTCTCCAACGCCTCGGACACGGCACGACGGCCGGACTCTGCATTGGGACGGATGGGCGTGGAGGACAACACGATGGCGCCCATACGGCGCTCCAGCCTGGCCATTACCCGGCCTTGGTCGAACTTCGCCTGCACCGCCTCCGTGAGGAGATCGGGCGCGGCAGCTTCGGCCAGTTCGGCCGACAACGGCGCGGCGGAACGGATGACCGCACCCGTGCCGGCGGCATCACGCCCCTGGGCGCGCGACACCTCGGCAACCGCAAGCCAGTCCTGCCCGGACAGTGAACTGCCAATAGGGAGCCCGGCCCGCGTCCCTGACGAGAGCAAGTACGTGGTGGATCCATCGCCAGTTACACGCCTGGCCACCCGGTCCGGGAAAGCCAGCGCCACCACAAAGCCGGGCGCTTCCCTCGCCGTGACATCGGCAGGCGGCTTGGGATGCACAACGGCGGCAACCTCCTGCCGTACCCGCGTCTCCTTCTGTATCAGTGTCTCCATCCGCTTAACGTCTTCCGCGAAACGACGCGCGCCAGGGTCCGATCCCGAACGCAACGCAGTAAGCAGCTTCGTAAGGTCCGCGCCGGGTGCCCGCTGGTCGCCGGCCACGAGTGCCACTGTTTCAGCCGCTGCGCCTCGGCCCACAACAGCCGATCCGTCCAATAAGGCGCGGGCAAGCCGGGGATCCGCCGGGATGCGCGCCAAGGCCTTGCCAGTGGCCGTGACTATTCCGTCCCGGGTAACAGCACCGAGTTCCCGGAGGACTTCCACGGCATCGTTCATAGCTGCGGCTGGCGGTACGTCCGGTAGCTGCAGGCCTGAACCACCCGGCGCGCCCCAGCAGGCAAGGACCAAGGCAGCGCTGGTGAGGTCTGCAACGGAGATTTCGGGGGTTTGATGTGCCGGAGCTGCAACATAGGCTTGCTGGTCATAGCAGCGAACCACCAGGCCCGGTCCTTGTCTCGCTGCACGGCCGGCGCGTTGATCTGCCGAAGCCCGCGAACAGGAAACGGTCACAAGTCCGGACATACCGCGGCCAGCGTCCCTTCGCGGTTCCCTTGAAAGGCCCGAGTCGATGACCAGCCGCACGCCGGGGACAGTCAGGGATGATTCAGCCAACGACGTGGACACAATGATCCGGGGCGGCCCGCCGGGTTCACGGCCGGATACCGCGCGGTCCTGGGCTTCCGGACCGATCTGGCCGTGCAACTCGAGCACCTCCACACCGTGCGGCAGCAGCGCTCGAAGACGAGTGGCGACGTCGGAAACTTCCCGGGCTCCTGGAAGGAAAACCAGAGCATCTACCTCGGGGTTCCGGCTCAGGGCAGTCGCGTGGGATGTCGCCGCCGTGTGGGCCACATGATCGAGGAAGCTCCGGGATACTCCCCGGGCATCCAATCGATGCTCCCGGGCCGGAGCCCACTGGACCTCCAACGGGTACAGCGCGGAAGGACAGTCGACGACGGGAGCCGGCCCACCGCCGTCGAGCCCTGTCCCAAGAAGCTTTGCGAAACGCTGGGCATCGAGGGTTGCCGACATGGCCACCAGCGTGAGGTCACCGCGCAACTCACGGACCTCCGCGAGCATGCCGACCAAGAGATCCGTCTCGAGTCCACGTTCGTGGACCTCGTCAAGGACCACGGCGTGGACGCCTTCAAGTCCGGGGTCAGCCAGGAGACGCCGGAGGAGAATGCCTGGGGTGACGAATTCAACCACGGTTTCCGGGCTGGTTTTGCTTTCACCTCGGACTGAATAGCCCACCCTGCCACCCAGGCGGCTTCGGTCCAGCGTGGCGAGGCGGCGTGCGGCTGAGCGGGCGGCTACGCGCCGGGGTTGGGTGACGACGACGTGTGGCTGGCCCGGGTTCTGTTCGGACACGAGATTGGCGAGCAGCGGTGGAACCAGTGTGGTCTTGCCTGTGCCCGGAGGCGCCTGCACAACTGCCGTTCCGCCGACTACAGTGCCGCCGTCGCTTTGGTCTTTCAAAGCGGTAGCAAGCTTAGCGAGGGATTCCGCAAAGACCAGTCCCCTACCGATGGTGTCCAGTCTGAAAGTCACCAGACCATTGTCCATGCTGCGTGGCAGTGGAAAGGCCACGCCCTCAAAGGGGGCGTGGCCTTTCTCAGGTGGTGCTATTGGAATGCTGCGTATCTAGCCGATGGTGGAGGCGTCGATGACAAAGCGGTAGCGGACATCGGAGGCAAGAACACGTTCGTAGGCGTCGTTGATCTTGCTGGCCGGAATGACCTCGATCTCGGCGCCAAGGCCGTGCTCTGCGCAGAAGTTCAGCATTTCCTGAGTTTCGCGGATACCGCCGATCGCGGAACCGGCAAAGCGACGACGACCCATAATCAGCGAGAACACGTTGACCGGCAGCGGCTCGGCGGGCGCACCAACGTTGACCAACGTGCCGTCAAGCGTCAGCAGCTGCAAGTAAGCGCTGATGTCGATGGAAGCGCTGACAGTGTTGATGATGAGGTCGAAGGTGCCAGCGAGCTGTTCGAACGTGGCGGGATCGCTGGTGGCGTAGTAGTGGTCCGCACCCAACTCGAGCCCGTCTTCCATCTTCTTCAGCGACTGCGAGAGCACTGTTACCTCGGCGCCCATGGCGTCGGCAATCTTGACAGCCATGTGGCCGAGTCCGCCAAGACCAACGACGGCAACCTTCTTACCGGGACCGGCGCCCCAGTGGTGCAAAGGCGAGTAGGTGGTGATGCCGGCGCACAGCAACGGCGCGGCGACGTCGAGGTTCAAACCTTCCGGGATGGTGACGACGAAGTCCTCATTCACCACCACGTTGCTGGAGTAGCCGCCCTGCGTGATGGTGCCGTCGCGGTCAACGGCGCCGTAGGTGCCTACGTTTCCCTTGAGGCAATACTGTTCCTCACCGGCAAGGCAGTTCTTGCACTCTTTGCAGGAGTTCACCATGCAGCCGACGCCTACGCGGTCGCCCACCTTGTGCTTGGTGACGTCCGAGCCAACCTCGGTGACGATACCCGCGATTTCGTGGCCAGGTGCCAAGGGGTATTGCTGCGGGCCCCAATCACCGCGAACAGTATGGATATCCGAGTGGCAGATGCCGGCGAACTTGATGTCAATGTGGACGTCGTTCGGACCGACCTGGCGACGTTCGATGGTGGTCAGGGTCAGGTCGCCCGTGGCCGAGGGGGCAGCGTAAGCGTTAGCGGTAGGCATGTTTCTCCTGCGTGGTGAACGTTGTTGGATGCTTCCATCTAACCTCCTTTCCCTGAATGGAAGGAGTTACTGCTGTTAGGGGTACTGACAGGGACTCCCTTAGCGGGCCAAAGATCCTACCGTGGAAGCATGGACAACCGAACAGAGACGCGCGATTTCCTCTCCACGCGACGGGCGAAGATCACGCCAGAGCAAGCCGGACTGGCCGCCTATGGTGGCAATCGCCGTGTACCGGGCCTCCGCCGCGGCGAAGTGGCCACGCTGGCCGGAGTAAGCGTGGAGTACTACACCCGCCTGGAGCGGGGAAATCTCGCGGGTGTCTCGGAAAGCGTGCTGGAGTCCCTGGCGAACGCCCTGCAACTCGACGACGCCGAACGTGCCCACCTGTACGACCTCGCCCGCGCGGCGAGCGACGGTGGCAGGTCACGACGCCGGCCGGTGCGGAAGCAGGTCATCCGGTCTGGCGTTCAGCTCACCCTGGATGCGATTAGCGGTTCACCCGCTTTCGTCCGGAACGGTCGGCTGGATCTCCTGGCAACGAACGCCCTGGGGCGCGCTTTGTACTCGGACATTTACGATAGCCCCGCAGGTCCGCCCAACCACGCCCGATTCCTTTTCCTCGATCCGCGCAGCCGGGATTTCTATACGGATTGGGAACGGGCGGCCAACGACACGGTGGCCATCATGCGGACCGAGGCAGGCCGCGATCCTTACGACCGGGGTCTCAGCGACCTTGTGGGTGAGCTGTCCACGCGCAGCGAGGAATTCCGGGTTCGTTGGGCATCCCATAACGTACGCCAGCATTACACCGGGAAGAAGCACTTCCGGCATCGGGTAGTTGGCGATCTGCATTTGCTGTACGAAGCCCTTGAGTTGTCCGCCGATGCCGGCTTGACGTTGACGGTCTACAACGCGGAACCCGGGACGGGTACGGCGGATGCCCTGCAGCTACTCGCAAGCTGGGCCGCGACGACCCCCGCGATTCCTGAGGATTCCGGGGACCTCCGGTCCATCCACAACAAGTGACTAATTCTTCAATTCCAAGGGGCACCATGGATATCATTCCCAAAACCACCAGCACCAAGGGACCGGCCGGGCTGTTCACCGGCGACGTCTACTTTGACGTCATCGCCAAGGGGGAGGCGCCATCTCAGCTGCGGGTAAACATAGTCCGCTTCTCGCCCTGTTCACGGACCGCGTGGCACAAGCATGCCGGAGGGCAAACCCTTCACGTCACAGACGGAGTCTGCTTGGTGCAGGCACGAGGCGGTCCGGTGCAAGTGGTCCAGCAAGGTCAAACCATCTACACACCACCGGGTGAATGGCACTGGCACGGCGCAGCACCGGACCACTTCATGAGCCACTTGGCCATGTGGGAAACCGCTGGCATCACTGATGGTTCGGAAACGTCGTGGGGTGAGTTGGTCACCGACGATGAATATGGCTACCCGGAGTGATCGAGATTGATCGTTTACTGACGACGCATTGATCGGGGTACGAGGGGCGCAAATAGTAGGGGAAGCGGTTTCCATCCTTCTGCCTTAGCGGCTGGCCATCATCTGCTACCTGGCCGATCTTCCAGGCAGTGTAGAAGCACTGGGATACCGCCCCCGCGGAGTCCATCAACCTGAACCTGCGTATTTGCTGCCCACGCTGTAGGCATCCGACTCCAGCATTTTTCCGTCCGTTACCGCCGGAATGCCTCTTCTTTTGCCGTCTTACAGGAGAGCCATTGCAAGGGAGCTAAAAATGTCAGACCCCCATGACAGGGTTTATGTATGGGAATTATCGGGCAGGTCGTGGCACGGCGGGCTGGTTCGCCGCGCGCCTATGAGTTGCTTCGTCAACGCGCCCGGCGATCTGTAGGCGTACCTGCCCGGCTGACCGCGTACTGGGATTCCGCTTACAAGGACACTGCGTATGTTGGCCCTGCGGCAGGCACCTATGCGGAAACCTCACGGACCCCTGAGCTGCTTCTTGGATTCGCGTCGGCGCCTAACGCCGGAGATTCCCCGCCACTAGGGGCACCCGCAACGTCCGCCCCGGAAAGTGCAGCTCCCGAGGAGGTGCCCGGGCAGTTGCCCTGGACAAAGGCCTCCGCCCCCGAACAGTTGCCGGAGTCGCTGTGGCCGGAGTCGCTGTGGCCGGAATCCTCGGCGCCGGGTTTGCCGGTACTGGAAGCGGCGCTCCTTGAGGGTGCTGCCGCAGCGGACGCGTTGAGATCAATAGCTTCCGATGAGGCGCGGTTGTTCGGGTTCGTTGAGGCTGCTGACTTTGCGGGCAGGATTGAGGAGATCTCCCGGTCGTTGGAGTACTTGCAGGTTGTCGCGGCGCAGGCGGTGGAACGAACCCGGAGGGAAGCACAGCAAACAGAACCCGGGTCGTCAGGGGCGTCGGCAGCGACGCCGGAATGGCGGACCGGTTGGACTGAACCAGGGCCAGGATCGGGTGTGGCGTCGGCTTCCGTTGGTGAAGCACGCTCCCCAAAAGTGAGCCCTTTGGATGACGGGTACCGGAACGCCGCTGAGTTCCTTCGGGCCCGGCTGCGGATCAGCCTCGCGGAGGCCCGGCGCAGGTTGGCCCTCGCCCCCGAGGTGCTGCCGCAGGCCGGAATGGCCGGGCAACAGATCCCGGCCCGGCGCGAAGCGCTGGCCGAAGCTCTCTCCTCTGGAGAGGTGTCTTCCCGGTCCGCGACGATCATCAGCACCGCGCTGGACCACGTCCGGCAGCTCACCGATGACCAGACCATCACCCGGATGGAACACGCCCTCACCACCACCGCCCTGGACTCCGACCCGGACTTCCTCAGCAAAATGACCAAACGCTGGACCGACATGATCGACCAGGACGGCCCCGAACCCTCCGAAGAAGTCCTCCGCCAACTCCAAGGCGCGTTCCTCCGCCGCCGACGCCGCCACGGACTTCACCACATCGAAATCTTCGCCACCGCCGAACAATACGAAACCCTGGCCACCGCGATGAACACCGCCACCAACCCACGACTCCAGAACGCCACCAGCCAGGACGGGCCCGGCACCACACCCGACCTGGACCGGCGCAGCCGGGCCCAGAAACTCCTCAACGGCCTCGTCGGCGCCTGCGCCCTCGCGATGACCACCGGGAAACTGCCCTCCAACGGCGGACTCCGACCCCAACTCACCGTCACCATCGACGAACGAGACCTCTTCGAACGACTCAACAACCACAACAACCACCAACAACCCGGCACCGGACCCGCACGGAACCCGCTCAGCACCGGCACAGCAACCTTCACCGGCCCGATCCACCCGAACACCATCCGCAAAATCGCCTGCGACGCCGACATCATCCCCGTCCTCCTCGGCACCGACTCCCGCGTCCTGGACATCGGCCGCACCACCCGGATCTTCCCACCCCACATCCGCAAAGCCATCACCGCCCGCGACGGCGGCTGCGCCTTCCCCGACTGCACCATCCCCGCACCCTGGTGCGAAGCCCACCACACCACCTACTGGTCAAACGGCGGCACCACCTCAACACACAACGGCACCCTGCTCTGCAGCCACCACCACCTCATCCACAAAGAACAATGGCTCATCAACATCACAACAGGAACCCCCTGGTTCATCCCCCCACCCCACATCGACCCCCAACAAACACCCCGACGCAACCACCACCACACACCCCGCAGAACATAAATGTGTTGCGGCCATAAAGGTGTTGCGGCAGAAGCACGGGCTGAACTACATCCACGAGCGGTCAGGGGCAAGTGCCTTGTCCCTCTTGTTGTGATGTGTCAGTTCTGCTTGCCTGCCAAGTCTGCGATCTTCTGCTCCAACGCACTCCGTTCGGCGGCGTTCGAGCACAGGTCGAGTGCTTCCAACAGAGCTACCTTGGCTTCCGCGAGCCGACCGAGCCGGGTGAGGAGCTCACCTCGCACTGTCGGTACAAGGTGCGACCCTTTCAGAGCACCCCTGTCCGCGATCGCATCCACCAACTGCAATCCGGAGGCCGGGCCGGAATCCATGGCAACCGCAACTGCGTGATTCAGTTCAACCACAGGGGATGCAACCAGCCGCCCCAGTGCCTCGTACAGAATCACGATTCGTTGCCAATCCGTCTCCTCCGCAGTCCGAGCCACCGCGTGGCATTCCGCAATGGAGGCCTGCAATCCGTATGCGCCAAGACCTCGGCCAGCCGCCACCGCCGTCGAAAGGGCAGCCCTGCCCCGGCGTATCGCGGACTGGTCCCACCGCCGTCGATCCTGGTCTTCGAGAAGGACCGGCTGACCGGCTGCGTCGAGCCTGGCAGGAAAACGTGCTGCGGTCAGTTCCATCAGGGCTAAGAGGCCAAACACTTCGGACTCGGGAGCCAGCCGAACCAAAACGCGGGCGAGCCGACGTGCTTCGCTGGCCAGTTCCGTCCGCATCCATGAGTCACCCCCCGAGGCAAAGGCACCTTCCGAGAAGATCAGGTAGACCACCTGCAGCACTGAGCCCAGTCGCTCCGAAATTTCAGACGCCTCCGGCACCGCAAACGGCACGTGCGCCGCTGCCAGAGTTTTCTTTGCCCGCGTAATGCGGGCCTGGATGGTCGGAACGGGGACCAGGAACGACTTGGCAATCTCTTCCGTGCCCATGCCGCCCACCACACGAAGCGTCAGGGCAATTCGCGCTTCCTTTGGCAGCACGGGATGGCAAGAGACAAACATCAATGAGAGGACATCGTCATCGATTGCATCAGGGTTGAACAAAGTGTCCACGCCCGGCTCCTCTTCGGACAGATCGCGGGCCAGCAAGGCGTACTTTTCGTCGCGAACAGCACGACGCCGGAACGAATCGATCGCCCGACGCCGGCCGGCAGTCAGGAGCCAACCCGCCGGCTCTGCGGGGATGCCGTTGACGGACCAGGACACGAGAGCTTCTGCCAGCGCTTCTTGGGCAAGGTCCTCTGCCAACGTGAAGTCACCGGTGTAGCGGGCAAGGGCGCCGACGATGCGGGCGGATTCGCTCCGCCACACCGCTTCGACGGCGGCCCTTGCCTCATTGCTGCTCACGCCGGTCGCTGGTGACCGGCGGCGAAATCAGAGCTGACCGGTCTGCTCGCGCCATGCGCGTTCCTTTTGGATCCATTCATTGTCCTGAGGGAACTCGTCGATGCTTGTGACGCGCCGGATTTCGGTCTTGGTACCTGCCGTCATCGGCGCACGCTTGGCCCACTCGATTGCTTCCTGCTTGGAGGCGACGTCCAGGATGTAATAGCCTCCGAAGAGTTCCTTTGTTTCGCCATAGGGGCCATCAGTGACCACCGGGGTTTCACCGGTGAAGTCCACAACCACTCCGTCCTTGGCGTCGTCCAGGCCTTCAGCGGCCAAGAGGACTCCGGCACGGATCAGCTCGTCATTGAATTTTCCCATTGCCTCGAGGATCTCGTTGAAATCGATGTTCTCGAACTTGGCGTATGAAGCGTCGTCTGCCCGCATGATCAACATGTATTTCGCCATTTGACTCAATCTCCTGTGTCGTGGAAAGCCGCCCTTCGACCTTCTCATCCATAGGTCGAACAGCGCGAGAAGAAATCGACAACTGGTTGACAACAAGTTTGCCGAAAGGATCCCCCGGACGTATCCGGGGGATCCTTATGCGGAAGGCTTTCGCCCAGTGATCCTAGCGGCCGCCTCCTCCGATGACCCCGGCTTCGACAGCTTTGGTCACGGCATCAGCTTCGGCTTGTGTCAGCTTGCCGTCCGTGACCGCCTTGTCCAGCTTGGTCTTCAGGGCGGCGGAACGTTCCGCTTGGCCCGCGGCTCGGATTTCTTCCAGTGCAGCGGTGACCTTGGCTTCTTCTACGCCCAATGCTTCAGCGAGTGACTTTGCCAGGGCGGCATCCTGAGCTGAACGGTCGGGCTTTGTTCCTTCCGTTCCTTCGGCGGGTGGCGTGGTGGGTTTGTTTGCTTCACGGAACGCCTTCAAGGCTTCGGTGACTTTGGCTTCGTCCACACCAAGCTTTGTTGCCAACTCAGCCGCTATTTGGCCCCGATCACGTCCGTGCCCGCCGAGCTTTCCCCCACGATCTGACGGGGTGGTTGCATCCCCGGACAACGTGGAGCCAGGGGACGACGTAGCGCTCGGTGATGGTGTGGTGGCCGCCGTCGCGATACTGGTTGCACCAAGTCCTGCGCCTAGTGCCAGCGCTCCCGCTGCCATACCCAGGGTGATTCTCTTGATTTTCGACATATGCCTCTCCTCAATGAGCCGTTAGTACGGCTGGTGTCTGAAGGACGGTCACTAGTTCCGTCCTCTTAACACGATGAGAGACTCACCCCAGCGCTGGCTGTTTCGAACCTGTCATTGGGCTGTGAAAGTGAACCGGTTTCTATGATGGGTGTCGTCGGCGGACCCGGTCCAGCGCCTCCAGCAACCTCTTGACCGATCCACCCAGATTCCAGTCATTTGCCAGCTGCTCAAGTTCGGCGCGAGCGTCTCCGGTGACGGGACGCAGCTCGGCGCGTACTTCTTCCAGTGTCGGCACCTCCAAGTCACGCACGACATTCACGACGGCGGGCGCCACCTTGAGGTAGTCAGCCGCCGCGGACAGCTTGGCCCGGAGGGAAGCCGACAACCCGCCGTCGGGTGCTTCCGCCGCCTCAAGAAGTCCTTCCAAGGAGCCGTGCGTGCCAAGCAACGACGCCGCCGTCTTTTCGCCGATGCCGGCCACTCCGGGCAGCCCGTCGGAGGCATCGCCCCGGAGTGTTGCGTAGTCGGCGTATTGCTGGGGCAGGACACGATACTTGCCCACCACTACGATGTCGGTGAGGACTTCCAGGTTCCTCATGCCGCGGGCCGTGTAAATGACACGAATCCCACGGTCGTCATCGACGAGCTGGAAGAGGTCGCGGTCACCAGTCACCACGTCCGTCGGGAAGGTCGCTTGGCTCGCATAGGTGCCTATGACGTCATCAGCCTCATGCTCGTCAACTCCCACCACAGCGATCCCGGCAAGGTCCAATACTCGGCGGATCATGGGAATCTGCGCCTCAAGCGGGTCCGGGACAACCTCTACATCGGGACCATTCGGAATAATTTCCGCGACCCTGTGCGACTTGTAGCTTGGAATCAGGTCAACGCGCCATTGCGGGCGCCAATCGTTGTCCCAGCAGGCCACCAAGTGCGTGGCTTCGTAGTCGGTGGTGAGGCGGGCGATCATATCCATCAGGCCCCGCACCGCGTTCACAGGCGTTCCGTCGGATCGTCGAATGGAATCGGGCACACCGTAGAAGGCGCGGAAATACAAGGAGGCAGTATCCAAAAGCATCAGTCGCGGCATACCTGATCCTGACATGCCCATGGTTCAATCCGCCGGAAGCTACACAGGGTTCCGTCATAAGACCCTTCAAGGACTTGAACGCGGGTGTGAGCCGCATTACGATTGTGTGAGCAATAATAGAACACACTGTTCTATTATCGAACGACTCAATGCGACAGCCCACAAAGAAGTGAGGAAAGCCCGTGCAGTTCCACCACCACGGTTACGTATCCGGTGACCCCCGTGTTGAGCCGGCCGCCGGCGTCGGTATCAATCGCCCAGCCGAGCTTCCCGACGAGGTTGACGTCCTTATCGTGGGCACTGGCCCTGCCGGGATGCTGACGGCAGCACAGCTTTCGCAGTTCCCTGACGTCACCACACGTATCATTGAGCGCCGCCCCGGGCGCTTGGCCATCGGCCAGGCCGACGGCATCCAAGCGCGCAGCGTCGAGACGTTCCAAGCCTTCGGTTTTGCGGAGCGCATCACGGCCGAGGCGTACCGGATCACGGAGATGGCGTTCTGGAAGCCGGACCCGGCCGACCATTCGCGCATCGTCCGGGCTGCCCGGGCAGTGGATGATCCCGCTGGGATCAGTGAGTTCCCGCACCTGATCGTCAACCAGGCACGGGTCCTGGACTACTTCGCAGAATTCATGGCCAACTCCCCCGCCCGCATGACACCGGACTACGGCTACGAGTTCCACAGCCTCAATGTCACCGGAGAGGGCGACTACCCGGTCACGGTAACGCTCGCCTACACCTCCGGGCCCAACGAAGGCCAGGAACGGGTGATTCGCGCCAAGTATGTGGTGGGCGCAGACGGAGCGCGCAGCAAGGTCCGTGAGTCCATCGGATGTCACCTCGCGGGCGACCAGGCCAACCACGCGTGGGGCGTCATGGACGTCCTTGCTGTCACCGACTTCCCTGACATTCGAACTAAATGCGCCATCCAGTCCGGAGCCGGCGGCAGCATCCTGCTGATTCCCCGCGAAGGCGGTCACCTGTTCCGCATGTACGTCGACTTGGGCGAAGTCAACCCGAATGACAAAGGCGCCGTTCGCAAAACCACTATTGAACAAATCATTCAAAAAGCCAACGACATCCTTCACCCGTACACGTTGGATGTGCGCAACGTTGCCTGGCACAGCGTGTATGAAGTGGGACACCGGCTCACTGACAGGTTCGACGACGTCCTGCCGGAGGAGCGCGGCAGCCGCACTCCACGGGTGTTCATCACCGGCGACGCCTGCCACACCCACAGCGCTAAAGCCGGGCAAGGTATGAACGTCTCCATGCAGGACGGCTTCAACATCGGCTGGAAACTTGGCCACGTCCTGGAAGGCCGTAGCCCCGAGTCCCTGCTGGACACCTACTCGGCTGAACGCCAGGTGGTGGCGAAGAACCTCATCGACTTCGATAAACAGTGGTCCACCCTGATGGCCAAGAAGCCCGAAGAGTTCGAGGACCCCGCGGAATTGGAGACCTTCTACACCAGCACTGCCGAGTTCCCCGCAGGCTTTATGACCCAGTACACCCAGTCGCTGGTCATCGCCGAGGCACAACATCAGGAGCTCGCCACCGGCTTCCCCGTTGGCAAGCGCTTCAAGTCCGCTCCCGTGCTCCGGGTCTGCGACACGAACCCCATGCACCTGGGCCACCACGCCAAGGCAGACGGTCGCTGGCGCATCTATGTCTTCGCTGACGGGGCGCAGGCTGGAGCCCAGGGACCTGTGGCGGAGTTTGCCGACTGGATCGCAAACTCGCCGGATTCTCCGCTGGCGGCGACGCCGTCGGACGCTGACATCGACGCCTGGTTCGACGTGAAGGTGATCTACCAGCAAGACCACACCAACGTGGACATCAACGCCGTCCCCGCGGCCTTCAAACCCACGGTTGGACCGTTCAAGCTCACCTACCTCGAGAAGGTCTTCGGCACGGACCCCAATGCTGACATCTTCGAGCTGCGTGGCCTCAGCCGCGACGGCGTGGTTGTAGTGGTCCGGCCGGATCAGTACGTCGCCAACGTACTGCCGTTGACAGCGACGGCTGAACTGGGAGATTTCTTTGCGCCGCTGCTTTCAGCCGGGCGTACTGAAGTCACCGCGAAAAAGCCGGGCTTGGTGAGCAATCAGGTGTAAGACACAAACGATCCAGGCGGGGAGACAAGTCCGACTCCCCGCCTGGTGCAACGCCACACCGTGACTGCTGTTCTATAGTGTCGGAGCCGTCAGGCAGAATGTGATTCATGGGGCGTTGGAGCGAAGAGACAGTAATGAAGGCCGCCCCGGACTCGTCCTCGCTTGCAGCAGCACGGAAACTTGCGCATCCCGGCCCGTGGTCCGACTCAGGAAGCAACGATGTCCTTGTCTGGGGAAAGTGCCAAGGCAGCGGGAAAACGCCTTATCAAGTGAGCGTGGACATCATCGCACCCGCCTACCGGTGCTCGTGTCCCAGCCGGAAGTTTCCCTGCAAGCACGCATTAGCACTGCTGTTGCTTTGGTCCCGGGGTGAGGCAGCCCAGGCCGGAGCCGACACCGCGGATTTCGCAAAGGAATGGGCCGATCAACGGGCCGGTCGTGCCACCGCAAAAGACCGGCGACAGGCCGAGCAACCGGTAGATCCTGAAGCACAGGCAAAACGGCTCGCTGCCAGGCTCGCCCTCATGGATGCCGGGATCGATGATTTTTCGCGGTGGCTGACGGACCTTGTACGGACCGGATTTGCCGCTGCCCGCAATCAGCCATATTCCTGGTGGGATGGCGCGGCAGCCCGCTTGGTGGACTCCCAGCTTCCCGGTTTGGCCGAACAAGTGCGGGAAATGGCATCCCAAATTCACGGCCGGACGGACTGGGCAGACCATCTTCTCCTTCACGCGGGCCGCTGGTGGGCCCTGACAAAAACATGGTCAGCAAGAGACGCACTCACACCGGACGAATTCGCTGACGTTAAAGCTGTCCTCGGCTGGGCCACCGCGTCTGCTGACGTACAGGACACCGAGTCGCTGCAGGGCCCGTGGCTGGTGCTCGGAGCCCACCGCAGTGACGATGGACGCCTCCAGCAACAACGAACTTGGCTTCGAGCACCCGATGGCACGATGGTCGTCATCCTTGACTTCGCCGGACAAGGCCAGGGGCTGGCTGCGCCGCAACTCGCAGGAGCGCAGCTTGCTGTCACAGTTGCCCGTTACCCCGGTTCAGCGCCAAGGCGTGCTTTGTTCACCGGACCCATCACCTCACAGGGCGTAGCCACAAGCCTCGGCAAGGGCTACACCATCCGGCAAGCGCTGGAACAGGAGTCTGCAGCAGTTGCGCGCTCGCCGTGGCGGGCCAGGCATCCTGTGCTGCTGGAAGGAGTCACCGTCAACCCGCAGGACTTGGGCTGGTTGCACGATCCGAGCGGCGACGCACTTCCTTTGGTGGATGCTCCCCTCGACGCCCTGCTGGCGCTGACAGGTGGCCATGCTGCCGATATTTTCGGCGAACTGGAGGATGGCCGCCTTCGTCCGCTGACCGTCGTCGTCGATGGAATGGTGGTGACCCCATGACTTGGTTGGTCGAACTCCGAACGGCGGCCCTGGTGGGAACCGCACGGCACGACGCCCCCAAGCCGCCCGTCGAACTGGGATTCCGTGCACCGCATGACCTGACCCGCGAGGAATCCCTGCTGGATCAAGCGGCATTGGCCGACGTCGTAACCCGTGCGGCCCGGACACCATCCGCAGCCCCAGCCTCTGGTCTGACTTCGCCTGCACCCGCTGACATGGAGCCTCAAGCCAGCGGAGAGGCCGCCCGGCTGTTGGAGCTGTTACTGACCCAACCGCCGGTGGGGCTTGAGCTGAGAACCCAGCTGGTAGTGGACTGGCTCCGGTTTGCTGGAGAATCGCGACGGCGGGTCCCCCACCGGCTGCTGCCGGCGTTGCTCAACCTGGCCGAGACAAAATCCGCTGTTTTCAGGTGTCTTGAACCGGCAATCGGATCCCGCGGCCGCTGGTTGCAGGACCTCAAGAGCCCACCCTCACACGAACCGGCAGCAGAATGGTCTGAACTTGGGAGCGCTGCCGCTGCGGCGGAACTTGACCGCCTAAGAGGCCGTGATCCGGCAGCTGCGCGCGAGCAGCTCCGTGGGTACTGGACGTCGCTCAGCGCCAGGGAACGCGCCGGAAACCTGGCCCTGTTTGCCGGCAACCTCAATGAGGACGACGAAGCATTGCTGGAACAAGCCTTGGACGACAAAGCGAAGAGCGTACGGGACGTTGCGCTCCGGCTCCTCGACCAACTCCCAGGGAGTGCACGTGCGGCCCGCATGGCAGCCCGGCTCCTACCCCTGTTGCACGTCAAAGGGATCCTGAACAAGCGCCTGGAAATCGCGCTCCCTCCGGACCCTGACCAGGAGGCACTGCGCGACGGGATTCCCGCCGACCCTCGCAGAGGTGAACCCGATCGGCTTGCACGGTTGGACGTGATCATCCGTGGCGCGCCGCTGGAGGTTTGGACATCGGTAACGGGCCGGAACCAGGCGGGCACTGCGGCACTGCTGCAGGACGAAGAGCGCACCCTGGAAGCGCTGATCGCCACCACTGCTGTCCGCGATGATGCTGAATGGGCCCGTGGGCTGCTCACAGTCAAGACTGACAAAAGACTGCTGGGTTGCCTCACGCCCGACGAGCGCGCACAGTGGCTGGAGCGGCACATCCGTGAAAGTGGCGACGAACCGCTGACGCTGGCTTCACTGCTGCAGGACGTGCCGCAGCCTTGGTCCGCGCCGTTGGCCAAAGCTGTACTGACACTGATTTCCGGCAAGGACGACGGCCGCCTGGCAGCGACCCTGGCCGCTGTCCTTCCTACCGCCCTTCCGCCCGTTGCCACCGAACAATGCCGTCAACTTTTGGCCCGAACAGACGACGACGCCGTCCGGCGCCGTGTCCTGCGCGATGCCGTCCAATATCAATCATTCAGACAATCCCTGACGGAGGCTTTCCGATGACCGACGCCCAGAATGCAACGGAGGTTCTTCGCGCCCACGCCGAGAATGCGTATGCCGACGAACTTAGCGCCTTGGCAGCTGTTGACGACCGCCCCCGTCCACCCAGTTGGCGTCTCTCCCCTTGGGCTGTCACCACCTACATCCTGGGTGGGACGTTGGCCGATGGGGCCGTGATCACTCCAAAGTATCTGGGCTCCGAACGCTTGGTGGAAATCGCTGTGGCGTCACTGGCCACGGACCGCGCCTTGCTGCTGCTGGGCGTTCCGGGAACCGCGAAAACATGGCTTGGGGAGCATCTGGCCGCAGCGATCTCAGGCTCGTCCACTCTGGTGGTTCAGGGCACTGCGGGTACACCGGAAGAGGCTTTGCGTTATGGGTGGAACTATGCCCGCCTGCTCGCCGATGGACCCTCACGTACCGCCATGGTCCCGGGTCCCGTCATGCGGGCCATGGAGACAGGAAGCCTGGTGCGGGTGGAGGAATTGACACGTATCCCCTCCGATGTGCAGGACTCCCTCATCACCATCCTCAGCGAGAAGACCCTGCCCATTCCCGAGCTCAACGAGGAAGTACAGGCACGGAAGGGCTTCAACGTGATCGCCACCGCGAACAACCGCGACAAAGGCGTCAACGACCTCTCGTCCGCTCTTCGCCGCCGGTTTAACACTGTGGTCCTGCCGCTCCCGGACAGCATCGATCAAGAGGTGGAGATTGTAACCACCCGTGTTCGCAGTTTGGGTGAGTCCCTGGAGCTGCCGGCGGATTTGGCTGCACTTTCCGAGATTCGGAGGGTGGTCACCGTCATGCGGGAGCTGCGGTCGGGCGTAACCCAGGACCAGCGCACCACCATCAAGTCACCGTCGGCTACGTTGTCCACGGCAGAGGCCATTTCCGTGATGACCAACGGGCTCTCCCTGGCCGCGCACTTTGGAGATGGCACCGTCCGGGCAGAGGACGTAGCCGCAAGCCTGGTGGGCGCAGTGATCAAGGATCCCGTCCAAGACCGCGTGATCTGGCAGGAGTACTTGGAGACCGTCGTCCGGAATCGGCCTGAATGGAAAGACCTCTACCGGGCCTGCCGCGACCTCGAGTCGTCCAACTAAAACATGACAGACGTCCACATTCTGGGGATCCGCCATCACGGTCCGGGTTCGGCCCATTCCGTCGCTGAAGCCTTGGCCACCCTTCGACCGGATCTGGTGCTGGTCGAAGGGCCGCCCGAACTTGACCAGGTCATCCCGATGGTCACGGATCCGGATATGGTTCCTCCGGTCGCCGGCCTGATTTACGCTGTGGACGAGCCCCGCTTGGCTTCCTTCTACCCGATGGCCAGCTTCTCGCCTGAGTGGGTAGCCATCCGCTGGGCCCTGACCACGGGAAAGTCCGTGCGTGCCATCGATCTGCCTGCTGCACACACCTTTGCCCTCCGGGTAGCGGAGGAACGTGCTTTGTCCGCTTCGGAGGAGGACTCTACCGTCACCTCCGACGGCGGCGGAGCAGCCGACGTCGTTGAGGAACCGCCCGCAGACTACCAGCAAACAGACCCCCGGCAGACGGGTCCCCAGCAGACAGCCCCGCAGTTGGCTTACCGGCCCGATGCCATTGGGATGCTGGCCGAGGCTGCGGGGTACAGCGATGCGGAGCGCTGGTGGGAGGACGCTGTGGAGCACAGGAACACCGACCCTGTTGAGCGATTCGAAGCCCTCATCGATGCGATCTCGGAAATCCGCGGCATGGATCAGCGTCCTGCTACGCATCCTGACGTGGTGGAGAACCACCGCAGGGAAGCTGCCATGCGGCGCATCCTGCGCTCTGCCATGCGGGAAGGGCATGAACGCATTGTTGTAGTTTGCGGGGCCTATCACGCACCCGCATTGATACCCGCCGGTTTTCCAGCAGTTTCTGCCGACAATAAAGTACTCGCCGGTTTGCCGAAAACAAAGGTGGCCGTCACCTGGGTTCCCTGGACCTCGAACCGGCTCAGCTTGGGCAGCGGATACGGCGCAGGGGTCACTGCGCCGGGCTGGTATCAACACCTGTTCGCACATTGGATGGGGAACGATCCCACAAGGGATGTGGCCACCACCTGGATGGTTCGGGTAGCCCACGCGCTTCGCAAAGAGAACCTGGATGCGTCCACTGCGTCGGTGGTAGAGGCCAGCAGGATGGCTACCGCGTTGGCCGCCGTCCGCGGAAGACCCAGCCCCGGCCTACCCGAATTGGACGACGCCGCGCAGACTGTTCTTTGCGACGGTTCTCCCCTGCCGCTGGCTCTGGTTCATCGCGAACTTACTGTTGGCCGCGAGCTAGGCAACGTCCCGGACTCTGTGCCTACCCTCCCGTTGGCCGCTGACCTCGCCGCTACCCAGCGCAAGCTGCGCATGAAACCCAGCGCCATGGAAGAAGTCATGATCCTGGACCTGCGCAAGCCGAACCAGTTGGCACGTTCGGTGCTTCTCCACCGCCTTGCACTGCTGGGGGTGGACTGGGGTGAGCCAACGGACACCGGCAGGACCACCGGCACTTTCAAGGAAGCGTGGACCCTCCTATGGAAGCCCGAATTGGCTGTCTCGGTGGTGGAAGCCAGCCGATACGGCACCACCGTTGCCTCAGCCGCAAGCACTTTCGTCTCGGAACAGGCACAGGCAGCCGAAGGCCTGCCGGTCCTTGGCAAACTGTTGGAAGGCTGTCTCCTGGCCGAGCTGCCCGACGGTATTGCCGGCGTCGTGTCCGCGCTGGCAGAACGCACCGCGCTTCAGCAGGACGCTGCTCCCCTTTTGGAAACCATCGCCCCCTTGGCCCGCACTTGCCGGTACGGCAACGTTCGAGCGGTGGATGTGAGTGATGTTCGGAAGATCCTCGAAGCTACGGTGGTGCGCGCCTGCGTGGGACTGCCCACCGCCTGCGCGGGCTTGGACGACGATGCTGCTGGTGCGATGCGTCGGGCCATTGATTCGGCGCAGGATGGTTTGGCCCTGCTGCCTGAGCTGTCGTCGGATGACTGGCATGCAGCGCTTGCCGCGGTGGCCCAATCAGACACAATCCATGGTGCGGTGGCTGGCCGTTCCACCCGGATTCTGCTGGATGCAGGATTGGTGGAAGGGGAGGATGTGGCGGCACGTCTGAGTCGCCGTCTTTCCATCGCCACACCAGCGCCGGAAGCCGCTGCGTGGCTGGACGGCCTGCTATCCGGGGATGCCACATTGCTTATCCACGATCGGCGCCTCCTGCAGATCGTCGATGACTGGATGGAAGGCGTGGACGATGACGTGTTCGAGGACGTTTTGCCATTGGTCAGGAGGACGTTCTCGGCTTTCAGCAGGCCCGAGCGGCGTGAAATCGGCGAGCAGCTAAGCAGGGTCGGGTCTGGCACTACCGCGGAAGCCGTCAATGTGGACCTGGCTGGAGCAGGCCCGGCGATACAAACGATGGCGGGAATTCTGGGATGGGAGGCGATCGTATGACGGGTACTTCCGACGTCACGCATGGCTCATACGCAGACGATGTTTCCGGCAATGGTTCCTCCGGTGCCGGCCGGGACCGGTTGAGCCGGTGGCGCCTGGTGCTGGGCGGGCAGGACGCGGACGGCATTTCGACGGAGGGTGGCGTGCCGGTCCAACTATCCGACGATGACGTTCGGCGGGATCAGGCGTTGGAAGAGCTCTACGGTGCGGGGTCCGGCCGGCGTGGAGGACTCGGTACGTCGAGTCCACGCGTGGCCCGCTGGCTTGGGGATATCCGCGGGTACTTTCCCTCCTCAGTAGTCCAAGTGATGCAGTCCGATGCCATGGACCGGCTCGGCCTGAGACAGTTGCTTTTGGAACCGGAGATGCTCCGTACTGTCCAACCGGACATTGGCTTGGTGAGTACTTTGGTGGGACTGGGGCGGGTGATCCCCGAAGAGTCCCGGGAAACTGCCAGGTCAGTCATTCGGCAGGTCACCACGGAACTTGAGGAACGGCTGCGCGCCAAGACGATCCAAGCAGTCTCAGGTGCCCTCAACCGTTCCGCCAGGACGCGCCGACCCAGGCACAGGGATATCGACTGGAACAGGACCATCGCCGCCAACCTCAAGCATTACCAGCCCGAGTACCGCACGGTGGTGCCCGAACGGCTGCATGGCCATGCAAGGCGCAGCACCGAGATTCAGCGCGAAATCATCCTGTGTATTGACCAATCCGGGTCAATGGCTGAATCCGTCGTGTACTCCAGTGTGTTCGGAGCAGTTCTCAGCTCACTGCGGTCCGTGAGCACCAGATTGGTGGTTTTTGACACCGAAGTTGTAGATCTGACGGACGACCTGGACGATCCCGTGGACGTGCTTTTCGGCGTACAGCTGGGCGGAGGGACCGACATCAACCGCGCCCTTGCCTATTGCCAGGATCAGATAACCAAGCCCGCAGAGACCATCCTTGTGCTGATCAGCGACCTTTATGAAGGCGGCATAGCCGAAGAAATGCTGCGTCGAGCCGCCTCAATTGTGGGTGGGGGGACCACCATGATTGCTTTGCTGGCTTTGAGCGACAGCGGCCATCCGTCCTTCGACTCAAGTCATGCAGCAGCTCTGGCAGGCATCGGCGTGCCGGCTTTCGCGTGCACACCGGATCTCTTTCCGGACATGATGGCTGCTGCCATTGAGCGCCGGGATGTCAGCGAATGGGCAGCCTCCCAGGACATCCCGACAAGTCACGAAACGTAGTTCTCCATCCTCCTGGCTCTGGCGGAGGACGGGCAACGGGACGAGAATTAGCTGGTGGTCCCTCCCCGCACCGGCGATGGCGGCGACACTCTTAATGACGCCGCCCGAAAGATCCAACGCGTCTATCTGACATTGACGCTGGGCAATACCGTTGCGGCCTCCTTCATCTGGGGAATCAACACCCTGTTCCTGCTGGATGCCGGTTTAAGTAATCTGGAGGCGTTTGCCGCCAACGCCTTCTTCACCGTAGGCATGGTGCTGTTTGAGGTCCCTACGGGAGTGATCGCCGACGGATGGGGCCGGCGTGTGTCGTTCCTGCTGGGAACGGTGACGCTGGCCGTGTCCACTTATCTGTACTTTGTGATGTGGCAGATCTCCGCGCCGTTCTGGATGTGGGCCGTGGTCTCGGTCCTTCTGGGCCTCGGCTTTACGTTCTTCTCCGGTGCGGTTGAAGCATGGCTCGTGGATGCCCTGCGGTTCTCGGGCTACGAAGGCGGGCTGGAATCGGTACTCGGCCGAGGTCAGATGGTCCAGGGTGTGGCGATGCTGGTGGGCTCAGTAGCAGGCGGGGTGGTTGCCCAGGCCACCAATCTTGGCGTGCCCTTCCTCCTTCGGGTGCTGGTGCTGCTCGCCATGTTTGCGGTGGCCTTTGGACTCATGCACGACGTCGGCTTCACGCCTGAGCGTTCGACGCATCCCCTCCGCGCGACTCGGGCCGTACTGTCCGCGTCGATCGAGAACGGCTTGAAAAACCCGCCCGTGCGGTACGTGATGCTGGCCGCCCCCTTTAGTGCCGGCGTCGGGATCTACGTCTTCTACGCCCTGCAGCCGTACCTGCTTGACCTCTTTGGCGATCCCAGGGCCTATTCCATCGCGGGCTTGGCCGCCGCGATTGTCGCGGGATCGCAGATCCTCGGGGGCTGGCTCGCTCCGCATGCCAGGCGACTTTTCCACAGGCGCACCTCCGTGCTCCTCCTTGGAGCTATGGTGGGTAGCGTCATCCTGCTGGTCCTCGGATTCACACGTATCTTCTGGGTGGCGCTGATATTGCTCGCTCTCTGGGCCGTCGTCGGTTCTGCCGCCACGCCGGTGCGGCAGGCATACGTCAACGACATGATCCCGTCGAAACAGCGGGCCACGGTCCTGAGCTTCGATTCACTGATGGGCTCCAGCGGCGGCGTAGTCATCCAGCCCGCCCTGGGCCGGGGAGCTGACCTCTACGGCTATCCGGCATCATTGGCCATGGCAGGATTCATCGAACTCATGGCGCTGCCGTTCCTGCTGGCCAGCCGGAAGCAGGGCGCAGCAGCCGACCGGGCCAGCACAACTGAAACCTCCCCGGACACGGAATCCTTGCCGTGAGTAAGGTGTTCGGGGGCATGGCTGCCAGTTTGGACGGATACATCGCGTCAGAGAGCGGCGACCTTTCATGGCTGAACGACGCCATGGCCAAGGACGAGGACTACGGTTTCGAAGCGACCGAACGCAGAACCGGGGCATACATCATGGGGGCCAACACCTACCGTGAGGTAGCAACCATGGGCGGCGTAGGGTCCAAAGTACCCACGTACGTGGTCACCCACGAGCAAACACTCGCCACCAAGGGCAACACGGAACTCTTCTCCGGCGATCTGCGGGAACTGGTTGCACGCATCAAGGCAACCATTGCCGTGGAGAAAGACATCTGCCTGTTCGGCGGTGGTGAGCTGGTCACGGAATTCGTTGAATTGGGGTTGATCGATGAGCTGGGCATTTCCGTGATCCCCGTAATCCTGGGCGGAGGCATTCCGTTCTTCGGCCGGGTCTGTCAATGGACGAAGTTGGAACTCATCGAGTGCCGTCATTACCCGTCCGGAATCGTCCTGATGAATTACCGGCTGAAGGGCAAAGCTACAAATGCGCCTCACATACGGAAGACTGACATAAACACTACTGAAAGCGCGGTTGGCACGTGATCTCCCTGCACCAGGACCCCCAAGGCTTCATCCGAATGAAAAGGCACTTTCCCGCCAGCGTCGCGGTGGCCGTAGTCTTCGCCGACGGAACCGAGGAAGTATTTACTGGCCGACGGCTCAACGAGATCTATGACGAAGCGCTGGCAGCCTACCGTGCCGGCAATGACCTGGACGCTAAAGGATTCAACCGGGGCCCCAGGAAGAAGGTTCAGCAGGGCATTGAGTTTGTGCCGGTTTCGCCGGGAATGTCCAACTGACTCAGCTTTTTCCTGAGGCGTGATTGACACAGAACGGCGTCCAGGGCCTGGCCTCAAGCCTGCCTTCGGGAATGGCCACGCCGCAAACCGCACACAATCCGTACGTGCCCGCCGCTATCCTCGCCAGTGCCTCGTCGATCTGCTCCAAACCAACCCGGCTTTGGCCCATGAGGGCGGACGCTTGGGAGAGCTCGAAGGCTATGGTGCTGCCCTCGGGATCGTGTTCGTCGTCCACATTGGAGTCTTGCCGGGCGAGGCTCACCGAGCTGATGTCGCTTCGCAGCGCCTTGAGTAGTTCGATTTTGCGACTCCGTTCCTCCTCCAAAAGGACCCGAAACCGCTCAGCGTCAACCATGGTGGGTCATAGTTCCACTGTGCCGCTTTCGCCTACGCTGAAGCGGGAGTGGGTGACCTTGGACTTGACCCATTGAAGTACCGTTGCGGCCGTTCCGCCCGGGCTTGTCCAGTACTCTGCCGAGTCCGAATCTACGTGAATCAGGCAAACTTCCGGGGTGTCCGGACCGTCAGGGAACCATGCCTCTACAACCTGGTTCCACATCTCGTGGATCTTCTGCCGGTCCGTGACCACGTGGGCAGTCCCGGCTACAGACACCCACTCGGTGTTCTTGCCGAAGGAAACATTGACTCGCGGATTCTGTCGCACATGGGCAACCTGTGAGGTCCCCAGTCCCGTAAAGAACCACATGTCGCCGTCGTCCTGCACTTCCTGCACAGCCAGCGGCCGGCTGACCAGCGCACCTTCTTCATTGACGGTGGTCAACATTCCGATCTTGGAATCATTGATGATGTCCGTGACTTTGCTGATGGGTTGCTCTTCAGCCATGCGGGCCTCACTCCTCTTCGCGTCCGGGGGCTTTCCCCACAACCACCCTATTAGTAAGGCTACTGATTTGCTAGGCGGCCAAGGAATGTCGCGGCTAAAAAGCAAAAGCACCGTTTTTCAGGGAATCAAGCTGCGGCTTCATCCGTTCTGTTTGATAGTGACATGCCGACGGCGGTCAGGCTTGCCCATTCGGGCCAGCCAAACGACGGGAAGTTTGGGGACTACCATGACGTTGAATGAAACTATCGCCCGCCTTCGGGCCGCGCACCTTATGGTCCGCGATGCCCACGAATGGGATGCTCTTTCCGCCGCTCTCTCGGACGCCTACAACAGCGACGACGATGACCTGATTGAGCAACTGCAGCAGCCCTTTGTCCAGTCCTGGCGCACGGTCACGCACTACGTCCTGCGGGACACTTTCGATGCCGCCGGCATCTCCGTGAGCGACCCAAGCCATCCTTGGGGAATTGCCACCTTGACCGCCGACGGCATCAGCCGCGAACCTGTTCTCTGCCACGTGGACCCAGCAGACCCGCAGGGTTCGGCATTTGCCGCCGCGGCCGGACCAAAGTTGCTTACTTTCGCCGAGGCCATGACCTATTACGCTGATTGCCTCGCTCCACTGTTCGAACACATTAACCAAGGTCAGACTCTGAACGTTAGGTGAGTGCCGCCAATCCTTGGCGGGCTATGACAGAGACGAAGGCTGTTCGAGGAGGGCGCGGAGCCGGACGTTCGCATCGGAAATCTCGGCCCCATGCGAGAACAGCATCCTCTTGTGCGATACCTCGGTGAGTTTCCGGAGCGATGATTCAGCCTCCACTGGGTCAGCAGTGAAGGGAGCGGGAGGGCGGACCATGACCCCGTTCATGGTTCCCACAGCATCACCGACGAACAACAAGCCGTCACTTTCTTGCAGCAAACTGATGTGCCCTTGCGTGTGCCCGGGAGTGTGGATGATGCGCAGCCCGCGGATTGAAGCACCGTCGGCTGCGGCCCGGGCGTGGAAAGGCAAGGCACTTAACTCCGCCTCGCCTGCCCACAACAGAGCATCCCCCACTCTCGAAAGGACATCGTCCAAACCGCCCACATGGTCTGCATGGGCGTGGGTGAGCACCACATCGGAGACATCACCCCAACCGGCGCCCAGACGTTCCAGCGCCTGGTTGATGTCCATGGCACTGCCTCCCATTCCCGTGTCAATCAGAACAATCCCACCGGAAACAGGCAGCACAAAGCAGCGAACATCGAAACTGATCTCTGTGGGGCCCGCAACCCCTGCAGGCAGATGCACCTGCTGGACAATGACTTCGGGCAAGGGCAAGGGCAAGGGCAAGGGCAAGGGCAAGGCCCCGGCTTCCGGTTGGGATTCAGGCAAATTCGGAATTGATTCGCTGCCTGCACCCATGTGAACTCAAACCTGCCTTGCTGGAGGCGGGCCCTCGATGACAGTGGGTATGTACTCCAGTAGCTGCGAGCGGCCGTCGAACGTCCGGCTGTCCACCAATTCCAAGGCGACATCCGGGTAGCCGTCATAGATTCGCTCACTACCGGTCCTCCCGGTGATCACGGGAAAGATCACCAAGCGAAACCTGTCCACCAGCCCGGCCGTCAGCAGGGAACGGCAAAGGCTCAAGCTGCCCAGAGTGCTCAACGTGCCGGTTCGGGTCCGCTTTAGTTCCCGGACGGCCTCCACAGCGTCACCCGAAATGAGTTCTGAATTGGGCCATGCCAAGGGCTCCTTCAGGGTGGAGGAAAAGATGATCTTTGGCATGGCAGCCAACCCGCTCAGGCTGGCGCCCTCCTCCTCTGAAAACCCCGAACTGTCTTCGGAGGCTTCCTCCGACATACTGGACATCACCCGGTACGTGTTCGCGCCCATCAGGGTGGTGAAGTCCTTCTTTCCCTCTTCATCCAACCAGGCCAGGTACTCCGGACCTTCCAATCCCCACCAACCAGGCCAACCTTCGGCAGAAGCGTATCCGTCCAGGGAAATAATCAGGTCCACCATCAGGGTTGCGGTCGTCTCACTCATAGCAGTCTCCTAGGTTTACGGTGCGCGTTGACCGTGCGCGGAAATGCTAGCCCCGGAGCAATTGGACGTTCAAGGGGTTCGCGCTAGAGAAGGAGAAGGACGAACCCGCCGAGGGTGCTCAGTATCCCAACACCAGTGAGGATCCAGCCGAGAATCAGAACAGTGTTGTCGTGGCGCGGCGGATGCAGCGAGCATCGGGAGGGGTGGCAGAGGTCGTAGTGGACCAGCACAGCGCCTGATTCAACGCTCCCGTCGCGGGCAGGGATATCCAGCAGGACCTTTTGTTCCTCGTTCGCCCGATCTACCCAATGCAGTCCCAGAAATCCGCCTGCGGCGAACTGTTCTCCCTCGGCGGTGGTCCAAACGCATCGGCGCCGGGCAATGACCCATGCACATAAAAGCAACGGCACGCCGGGGACAAACCCCACCCACGTCATCATTTCCAGGATGGGGCCAAGAACATCCAGTGAACCGGCCATGAGTCGATCCTAAACGCCTAAGCGCGTGGATCGAGACTCTGTTCCAGACCAAAGACAGGGATGTCAGGAAAAGCGTTTCGCTGCAGCGTGGGATCAAAAACCGCTTGGCCCGACTCCATCCAGAGGGCCGCCGCTGCCATCCTGGCCATGAAGGGCGAGAACGGCCGTGCAGCAACGGACATCATGCGCAAGGCGGGCACTGGTATTCGCTTGATTGAGCCTCCGCCCGCGTCGGCCAGGATAGCATCGGCAAGTGAATTGAACGAATGGATACCGGATCCCCACTCGATGGTTCGCCCCCGCAGTGCCCGGTCCGAAAGGGCGCGGACAACCAGTGCCGCAGCATCGGCCGTTGATGTGAATGTCACTGGCGCGCGTCCAGAGCCGAAGACCAGCACCTTGCCCTTCTCCTTGAGGGGCTCGCTAATGGAGGCCACAAACTGTTCAAGGTTGGCACCCATTCGAATAATGGTCCAAGCCATTCCCGAGGACCTGAGTGCCTCCTCTGCCGCAAACTTCATGCGGAGAAACTCCAGTGGGGCGTCCGCAGCAGCGCCGTGCATGGACATCATTACCAAGTGTTCCACCCCGCCGCGTTTTGCCGCTTCCAGGAGCCGCAGTGCACCATCGCGGTCAACACTGCGCGGGGTGCCGCCCCTTCTCAATCCGAATCCCGACGCCGCAAACACCACCTGCCGGCAACCCTCAACCGCAAGCATGCAGTCCGACCTTGAGGACAGGTCGCCGCGAACCACCTCCACGCCGCTAGGCTTCGTATCGGGTAACGGTTGCGAGTTGCCGCGAGCCATGATGCGGAGAGTTTGCCCGGCACCCGCCAAGTCGCTCACCACACGGACACCCAGGCGACCTGTGCCGCCCACGATAAGGATCACGGTCTCGGTGCCACAAGGAGGTATAAGCCGACGATGCGACTGACCACGGCAGACCCTCCTTCGTGTACGTTGCCCCAACTCTAGCGGCGAACCTCGTGGGAGGTTAGACCGTGCGGTCCACCCGTGAACGCCAGAGCAGATACACAAAGTAAGGGGCGCCCACCAACGCCGTCATGATTCCGGCAGGTATCTGGGCCGGTGCTATGACCGTGCGGCCAATGACATCGGCCAGCACCACCGTGCAGGCTCCGATCAACGCTGCCACGGGCAGGACCCTTGAGTGCCGTGCGCCTACAAGTGTGCGGGCGGCGTGGGGTGCCACAAGTCCCACGAAAGCGATCACGCCCACCGAAGAGACGGCACCAGCGGTCAAAAGCACAGCCACCGTAAGCAGGAGCACCCGGGATCCGGATAGCCCTACGCCCAGCACGCGCGGAGAATCGTCATCCACGGCAATCAGATCGAGATCCCGCCTCATGCCCGCCAGCACAGGCAGCGCAAGCACCAGGGCCAGCAGCGGTGGCAGGACAGAGACAAAGTTGCGGCCATAGGTAGAGCCTGACAACCAAGTGAGGGCCTTTGTCTGGTTGAACGGATCTGTCGTCACCAGGAGGACGGTGATAGCGGCCGCCAGTCCCGCGGAGATGCCGATGCCGATCAACACCAGCTTGTTTTGTTGAAGCCCGCCGCGGAAAGCCAATCCGAAGACCAGCAGGGCAGAAAGTGCCGCTCCACCAAGCGCGGAGCCAGTGATCACCCACGAGCCCGCCGTCGGGACTGTGGTGATGACGATGATTGCTGCGAGTCCGCCACCGCCGGAGACGCCAAGAATGCCGGGCTCGGCCAGGGAATTGCGGGACACCGCTTGGATGAGTGCACCGGCGAGAGCCAAGGCCGCGCCGGCGAGGACCGCCGCCAGGACACGCGGCATTCGTGTACCCAGGACGGCGCTGACACGATTTCCCGACTGTCCGGTGAGCCAGTTGACGAGATCCCCGAGCAGGAGCTTCGCATCGCCCAGTAGGGCACCCGCTACCAGCAAGCCGGTGAGCAGGACAAGGAGCCCGATCAATACCGTGAGGAAGAACCTGCGGGTGCGAAGCCTTGCCAGGGCATCACCGGCAACACTCAACCCGGCGTCGGACATCCGCATGGCCAGGATCACGAGGAATACTGCACCGAAAACCGTAGTGACTGCACCGGTGGGGACTTCAACACCGGCTTGGGCACCGAAAAGACCACGAACCAGCACGTCCGCTCCGATGACCACCACTGCACCGGCCAGGCCGGAGATGGGCAGCAATGCCCTGTGCCGTCCCAGGCCACGAAGACGGGATGCCAGGAGACGGACGATCGCAGGGGCGCAGAGGCCAACGAATCCGATCGGGCCGGCGATTGTCACTGCTGCTGCCGACAGGACAACGGCAAGTACGACGGCGCCCACCCGGGCCAGGCGGGGATCCGCACCTGCCAGCCTGGAGGCGTCGTCACCCAACCCGAGCAAATCCATTCGACGAGCGAGGAGGAAGAGTGCGGCTATAGCCACGAGGACGATGGGCGTGAACTGAATTAGCTCGTCAGTACGCGACTGGGCCAGGCTACCCTGGCCCCACGCATACAGACCGGTGGTTTCCTGGCTGAACAAAAGAAGGAGTGCGCTGGTGGCCGAATGCAGGCCCAATGCCAACGCTGTGCCGGCGAGCACCAGGCGAATCGGGCCTCCGTTGCCATTGGCACCACCACCCGACAGCGCCAGAACAAGCAACGCCGCCGCGAGGCCGCCGATGAAGGCGATGCCACCGGACAGGAGTGCCGGAAGGGAAAGACCGAAAGCGGCCACAGCCACTATCGCGAAATGGGCGCCGGCGTTCACAGCCAGCGTGTCAGGGGAAGCAAGGACGTTGCGGGTGGCCGACTGCAAAGCTGCGCCGGCCACCCCCAACGCCACGCCGACCAAAAGGCCGGCAAACAGTCGCGGTACGCGCGAGGCAACCAACACTGCGGTTTCCTGGTCCGTTCCACCTCCGGTGAGCAGCCCCAACAACTGGAAAGGCCCGACGTCGGCCGTTCCTTGCGTGAGGTGGATCATCGAAAACAGAGCCAGGATAACAACCCCGGCGCCAGCCACCAGGACCGGCCCGGAGCGACCGCGGACATTTCGTCCAGTCGGCGCGGCAGGTACGGGAGCACCCGCCATGGCCGTGGGAACGGTCATGGCGGGCCTCTTCACAGTGTCGGTCATGCGGGTGGGGCTACTTGGTGAGGGACGCGACGATTGCGTCGACGTACTGGGTCATCGAGGCTGGGCCACCGAACATCCAGATGCCGTCAGAGAGGCGGTGCACCTTGCCGGCTGAGACGAACGGAAGCGACTTCCAGACTGCGTTGTCGGTCAATTGCTCGGTGAAGTCGCCATCCGCGCTGTTGGTGATGTAGACGAAATGGTCGGCGTTGACCGCGGTCAGGCCCTCGACGTCGGTGGAGCCCAGTCCGTAGGCAGGGTCGCCTTCAACCGTCCACGGGTTCACGAGACCCAGCTCGGTGTTGATGTCGGCCAGCAGGGATCCCTTGGTGAACGGGCGGATGGAAACCTTGCCATCAGCAACCCAGCCGTCAGCGAACGCTACGCGGGAACCGCCCAAGCCGGCCTTTTCAAGATCGGCCTTGCCCTCGGCAACGGCGGCGTCGAACGCTGCGATGGCCTCATCAGCTTTCTTCTCGGTGCCGGTCGCCTTGGCGACGAGCTTCAAATTGTCCTCGGCCTGCGCGATCTGGCGGCTTCCATCGGCGGACTTGACCACAACAACGGGAGCCAGCTCTTCGAGCTGCTTGATGACTGGCTCGGCGAGGTCGGTGGTGGCAACGATCAAGTCAGGATCGAGGGACGCGATGGTGTCGAAGCTGGGCTCGTTGCGCGTTCCGATGTCGGTGGGTGTGCTGTCCAGCTTGCCGGCGGTCACCCAGGCGCTGTAACCCTTGACATCCGCGACGCCTACCGGCATGACGCCGAGGGTGGTCAGGTTCTCCACCACGTTCCATTCGGTGCCGACCACGCGCTTGGCGGGGCCATCGAGTTTGACCTCGGTGCCGCGGGCGTCGGTCACAGTGATGGCTTCTCCCGCGCCGGCACTGTTCGAAGAGGAACTCGCGGGGCCTTCAGTGGTGCCGCAGCCGGTGAGCAGGACCGCCAAGGCAGCGGTGGCGGCCAGGGCTTTGTGGATCTTCATGGACACAGGGTCCCTTTCGTGTTGGGGGGCTTACGTTAGTGAGGGGGTGTTCAGCTGTCGCTGTGCCGGCCTACAGCGCGGGTGCGCAGCCTACCGGTCAGCGGGTCAGTGTGGGTAACGATGGGAATTGAGTAGACGTCACTGAGGAGCTCCGCGTCGAGGGCCTCGTGCGCCGGCCCGGCGGCCGCGATTCGGCCTTCCGACAGAACCACCACGTGATCGGCAAGTGCGGCTGCCTCGTCGAGATCGTGCAGAACCACGCCAATCGCCACACCGTGAATCCGGGCGAGATCGTGCACAAGGTCGAAGATCTCCACCTTGTAGCGGAGGTCCAAGTGGTTAGTTGGTTCATCGAGCAGCAGCACCGAAGTGTCCTGCGCCAGGCAGCTGGCCAGCCACACACGTTGCAATTGCCCGCCCGAGAGTTCATGGACGCCCCGGTTGGCAAGTTCCGCCACACCAGTCAGCTCCATGGCGCGGTCGACAGCGGCCGGCCCCTCAGGATCGGCAGCACGCCACCGCCCCCGATAGGGATGGCGCCCGAACTCGACCACGTCGCGGACACTTAGGCCGTGCGGCACCGGGCGGCTTTGCGAGAGCAACGTGACATGCCGGGCGAAGTCACTGCGCTTCATCATCAACGCATCAGACACCTCGCCGTCCGCAGGTTTGACCGTTACGGTTCCGGAAGACGCCTCGTGCAATCGGGCCAGCGCCCGCAGCAGGGTTGATTTGCCACTGCCGTTAGGGCCCACCAGGGCAACTATGCGCCCCGGCTCCAAGCGGAGCCCTGCTCCATGGACTACGTCCTTGTCCCCATAACGGAGGACCAGGTCCGTGGCCTCAAGCCCCGAAAGTTCATTCAGTTCAATCACAAAATGAAAGATTAGCTTAGCCTTACCTAATTTCTAAAAACGTGTCGACGGATGTCGAAGCGAACGTGCCCGCGTAGGCCTCTGTGACGTGCAAGGCTTGACTTATGGACCTGGAAATCTCCCCTTCGCTGACGATCCCCGCCGCGGAATTCACCTGGCGGTTCTCCCGCTCCTCCGGACCGGGCGGCCAACACGTGAACACCACGGACAGTCGGGCCGAATTGATGTGGAACGTTACCGGTTCTGCCACCCTGACTGATGAGCAGCGGCAGTTACTGCTCAAACGCTTGGGGCGAAAACTGGTCGCCGGTACCATCACTGTGACCGCCTCGGAAGAACGATCACAGCTCCGTAATCGGGAGATCGCCATGGCCAAGCTCGCTGAGCTGATAAGAAAGGGCCTCGTCCCCGAAACCGTCCGTCGCGCTTCCAAGCCGACCCGCGGCTCCGCCAGGCGCCACCGCGTAGCGAAAGAACTCAGGTCGGCCACAAAACAACAACGACGGCGACCTGCCGCGGAGTAGCCCCGGCCATTCTTTGGGGCGAAAGCGACTAAGGACTACTGATTTCAACCCACTGCGAACGCCACTCCGGGGCCGGGAAGGCCTCACTCCAGTACGCAGTCTCCTTGGCAATCCTGCGATCGCGAAATTCGAAGATGAAGACTGTTTCATAGGCGGGCCCACCATAATCCAGCAACGCCTCAGCCACCACCAGGTTCCCACCGCTGAGCAGGCGACGGGGCGTGATCGTGGGCAACTGCGGAAAAGCGTTGTAGATACCCCTGCGATTCTCGGCGCCGCGTACCACTTCCCCGGATTGAGGCCAATGCATCACGGCGTCGTCGTGGAACAGCTCATCCATGACTTCGACGTGGCGATCGTTGATGCAGTCGATCAGCCGCCTGACTATATTTTCGTTGGCGTCCTGTTCATTGACGCCTTGATCATTGACTATTTGTCCAGCCATGATCGGCATTGTCCTCTTGGGGACCGGATTGCGCCATGACTTGTCATTTGAGATACGAAATCGGCTAGTTCGCTTTGAAGCTGACCTTGCCACTGGAACCGAACCAGCTGATGCTACCTCCCTGGTAGTCCTGCACTACAGCGCCGGCTGAAGCGTACTCATCGGAGATCGGGTAACCGAGCTTGCCTTTCTCGAACCCGTGCTGGGCCCAGAGGTTCCGAATCGCACCCATGCTGACGTGCGCGCCGCTGGCAGGCGAGTAGTAAATGGACCCGTTTTCGTAGGCCTGCCCGACGCCACCGTTCACCATGCCCCGGATCTCGTCCGTGACCGGGTACCCCAGAATCCCCGACTCGTAGCCGAGGGAGGCCCATTTGCGGCGGATCAAGCCAGTACTGACGTGCGCTCCGGTGGCGGGTGTGAAGTAGATGGAGCCATATTCGTATGCTTGACCGATGCCGCCCTTGGCCATGCCGGATATTTCGTCCGTGGTTGGGTAGCCGAGGTAGCCTCTTTCGTATCCGGTGGCACCCCATGCAGCACGAATGGCGCCCATACTGATGTGCGCGCCCGTGCTGCCGCCCCAGTAGATGGATCCGTTCTGATATGCCTGGCCCAAGGCTCCCCGGGTCATCCGTATCTCATCGGACGCCGGGTAACCGAGGACTCCGTTTTCAAAGCCTGTTGAACCCCACTTGCCGCGTATCACTCCTGTGCTGAAAAAGGTACCGGACAGTGGCGAGTGATAGATGGAGCCGTGTTGGAAAGCTTGTCCGGCTCCACCATTTTTGAGGCCATACATCTCGTTGCTGATGGGATCACCGGCGTAGGCGGGCCCGCCGATTGCGGCGTACTTGTTGGTGATTGCCCCGAATGGTGAGCTGCTGTAGGGAGTAAAGACGTCGTCCACGGCGCCCATGATGATGCGGTCACCGGGCCGGTTGGTCTTCAGAAGTTGGGTTACGGTCCCCAAGTGCGTTGAAATGCAGCCAGCACTCGGGACGTTGCCGGCGTGGAAGAAGATTGCATAGGACGCCCCCTGGACAGTTGGCATGTCCGGGTATCGGTTCCAGTTGATCACCGCGGCTTGCTCATAGAATCCTTGGTTCATATACGTCCAAAGGTTCTCGTCCGATTCGCCGCCCAGTCCCTCGAAATACTGGTTATAGGTGGGTCCATGTTCACCTCCCCAGCGGGAATTGGGATTCACCGTGTAGTACTTCAAAGCGGTCCCCGGATTGGATCGGCCCAAGGCCTCCGTGAAACTGAAGCTTCCGGTGGGAGACTTCCACGTGTCTTCCCATGCAAGATTCTGCGCCGAGAAACCCTTGGAACCGGCGAACCCGGTGGTTTGCCACTCCTGTGCGTACCCGCTCCCCGCCCGTACGCACCCTGTGATGACCACGGCAGACTGTGAGCGGTCTGTCGCAGTGGCGAACGTGACACGATTGGCCGCGTATGACGGGAACTTCACCTGCCCGGCACTGAGCCGCTGACAGGGGTTGTACACCTGCAGGCCCGCCTCCGCTGGTACCGCGAACACCAGCGACACCGCTGCCAAAGTTGCCGCAAGGAACCATGCGGACACTATTTTTCTGATCACGAGTCTTCCCCCAACGAGACAATCAAGCGAAAGATTCACAATGAAACTTTCAAAGCAGGGCGAACGCCCCGGACAAAAGGTTATGTGACTGCCCGGCAAGTTTCCGGCACGGCCACAGCGAATCGCGTAGGTTACTGGCGCCCGATAGAGTCGTGTCAATGGACAGCAAACTGACAATTGCCCGGCGCCAAGCTTCCACCCAAGGGTCAGCACAGTTTGCCGACGCTGAGGACGGGTTCGTCAGGGTCCGCGGAGCCCGCGAGAACAACCTCCGCAACGTGGACGTGGACGTGCCCCGAGATTCAGTCGTTGCGTTCACCGGAGTTTCGGGCTCCGGAAAATCGTCCCTGGCGTTCGGCACCATCTTTGCCGAAGCCCAGCGCCGCTACTTCGAATCCGTGGCCCCGTACGCACGGCGCCTCATCCAACAGGGCCACAATCCCAAGGTGGAAGCGATCACAGGGTTGCCACCCGCCGTCGCCCTCCAACAACGCCGGGGCACGGCAACCGCCCGTTCCAGTGTTGGCACTCTGACTACGCTGTCCAATTCCCTGCGAATGCTCTTTTCACGAGCCGGGAGTTACCCGGAGGGGGCCCGGCCATTGGACTCCGACGCCTTCTCCCCCAACACTTCTGCCGGTGCTTGCCCCGAGTGTCACGGGCTGGGTGTCGCCCACACGGTCACGGAAAGGTCCCTGGTTCCCGACCCGTCCCTCAGCATCCGGGATGGTGCAATCGCCGCGTGGCCCGGCGCTTGGCAAGGCAAAAATCTCCGCGACATCCTCACGCATCTTGGGTACGACGTCGACACGCCGTGGCGGAAGCTACCAAAGAAGGACCGCGACTGGATTCTCTTCACCGAAGAACAGCCAGTAGTGGAAGTGACGCCGCAACGGGACCGCGTCGCCAAGCCCTATAAAGGCCGGTTCTGGAGCGCCAAAAGCTATGTGCTCCACACCTTGGCCGACTCGAAAAGCACCACGATGCGTGACAGGGTTCTGCGCTTCATGGAAACCGGCCGCTGCCCGCAATGTGGTGGCAGCGGGCTCCGGCCGGAAGCACTGGCTGTCACCTTCGCCGGCAAGACCATCGCTGAGCTCAATGCCCTGCCGATGACCGAGCTGGCCAACATCATCCGCCCCACCACGGAATTGACGGCGGCCGGCACAGCCTCACGGACCGGGACCTCCGGTGAAACCAACGAGGTTGCCGTTGCCATCACCCGCGACCTACTAAACCGGGTCACGGTACTTTTGGATCTGGGCCTGGGTTACCTTGCGCTGGGTCGTCCAACGCCAACGCTCTCTCCAGGCGAGATGCAACGCCTCAGGATCGCCACACAGCTGCGTTCCGGGCTTTTCGGCGTCATTTACGTTCTTGATGAACCATCTGCAGGACTCCATCCGGCCGACGCCGAGCCGCTCCTCGCCGTGCTGGAACAGCTCAAGAGCTCAGGCAACTCTGTGTTCGTGGTGGAGCACAACATGGATTTCGTCAGGGCGGCGGATTGGCTGGTCGATGTCGGACCGCGCGCCGGCGATGGCGGTGGACAGGTCCTCTACAGCGGTCCTGTGGCCGGACTTGCTGACGTGCAGGAATCCATCACGCGGCCGTTCCTGTTTCCCAATAGCCACAACCCGGTCCCACCAAAAGAGCCCTGTCCACCAAAAGAGATCCGCCCGCCGAAAGAGTGGCTCAGGCTTCAAAACATCAACAGGCACAACCTTCGGGACTTGGAGGCTGAGTTCCCGTTAGGCGTGCTGACGGCGGTAACTGGCGTATCCGGCTCGGGTAAGTCCACTTTGGTCAGCCAGGTGCTCGCCGAGGTGGTCGGTGCCGGGTTGCATCCCGAAGCTCTCGACTCCGGCACGCTGCACCCGGCGAACGCTGTGGGCTTGGTATCCGGGCTTCACCAGCTCGACCGCCTCGTAAAGGTGGACCAGAAGCCCATCGGTCGGACCCCTCGTTCCAACCTGGCCACCTACACCGGGCTCTTTGACGGAGTCCGGAAGGAGTTTGCAGCCACTGAGGAAGCCCGTGCCCGCGGATTCGGGGCTGGCCGGTTCTCCTTCAACGTGGCCGGCGGCCGTTGCGAAACCTGCCAGGGAGAAGGGTTCGTGGCAGTGGAACTGCTGTTCCTCCCCGGGAGTTACGGCTCTTGCCCCGAATGCCACGGTTCGCGGTTCAATCCCGAAACCCTGGAAGTCACTTACCGTGGACATAATATTGCCGACGTCCTGGCCATGACCGTGAACGCGGCTTCCGAATTCCTGGCTGATCTTCCCGGCGTTGCCCGCAGTCTCCAAACCCTTCGCGAGGTGGGCTTGGGATACCTTCGCCTGGGCCAGCCAGCCACTGAGCTTTCCGGCGGTGAAGCACAGCGCATCAAACTCGCCACCGAACTTCAGCGTATCCAACGCGGTCACACCCTTTATCTGCTGGACGAGCCCACCACTGGCCTGCACCCTGCCGACGTTCAACTCCTGATGACCCAGTTGCACAAGCTGGTGGATGCCGGAAACACTGTCATCGTTGTGGAGCATGAGATGGACGTTGTAGCAGGCGCCGACTGGGTGATCGATCTGGGACCCGGCGGTGGCGACGCCGGCGGCGAGATCATGGTTGCAGGCCCGCCAGCCGTCGTCGCGGGTTCCCGAACAAGCCGGACAGCGCCCTACCTCGCTGCCGCCAGCCGGCCGTAGCCTACCGCCGGGGAATGTTGCGCAGGTTGCTTCGCGCCATGCTGACAGCTTCCCCAGCGCCGCGATTCAGGACCACTTTGGACATGGCCGTAGCGAATCCAAGGACCTGTGAGCCCGAAATCTTCGGCGGAATAGAGAGGGCGTTGGGGTCGGTGATGAGTTCCACCAAGGACGGACCAGGATGCGCAAATGCCGCCCGGTACGCGGCCTCGATGTCCGCCGGATCCGTGACGCGTACGGAGTGGAAACCCAAGGCTTTGGCCACCGCCGCGTAATTGGCGTCCGGAACGTCCACTCCGAAGTCGGGTAGCCCGTCTACCAACATTTCGAGCTTCACCATCCCCAGGGTGGAGTTGTTGAACACCACCACGTTCACGGGTAATTGGTGCGCGGCCACCGTGATGAGCTCGCCCATCAGCATGGACAGGCCGCCATCGCCCGACACGGAAACCACCTGCCGCCCGGGATATGCCACCTGCGCGCCGATGGCGTGCGGAAGGGCGTTGGCCATGGATCCGTGGAGGAACGAGCCGATCAGCCGACGCGTGCCCAGCGGGTTGATGTAACGCGCAGTCCAGACGTTGCACATGCCGGTATCGGCTGTGAAGATGGCGTCTTCCGCTGCAACCTGGTCCAGCAGCGACGCCGCGTACTCGGGATGAATGGGCTGCTTCTTCTCTACTTTGCGCGTGTAGGCACCCACGGCTTTGTTCATCAGTCGGTCATGCTTCTTCAGCATCTGGTCAAGGAAACGCCGGCTTTTCTTCGGCGTGACCAGCGGCAGCAAGGCCGTCAAGGTAGGAAGGACGTCGCCATGGACTGCGATGTCGACGTCGGTCCGCCTCCCCAGCCGCTGTGCGGCCCTGTCAACCTGGGCCGTGCGGGTGTCCGGCAGGAACTGGTCGTAGGGAAAATCCGTGCCGAGCAGAATCAGCAGATCCGCATCTTCAATGCCTTCGGCCGCCGCTCCATAGCCGAGCAGCCCGGTCATTCCTATGTCGAAAGGGTTGTCATACTGAACGAAGTCCTTGCCCCGCAGGGAGTGGCCGATTGGTGCGTTGACCAGTTCTGCCAGGGCGATCAGTTCATCATGCGCCCCTTCGACGCCGGCACCGGCAAAAATAGCCACTTTACCGGCGTCGTTAATGGCGTCAGCGAGTTCCCGGACGCTGGCTGGATCGGGCACCAAGGCCGCCGGACGGAATGCGGCCGGCAATGGGGTTGGTGCCGTAGCTTCAAGCCCGGCGATGTCGCCCGGAAGGGTGACAACAGCAACTCCCCCGAGGCCAACAGCGTTCTGTATGGCGCTGTGCATGACCCGCGGTGCTTGCTCGACCGTACTGACCATCTCCGAATACACGGAGCACTCGTTGAAGAGGCGGTCCGGATGGGTTTCCTGGAAGAAGCCGCTGCCAATCTGCTTGCTGGGGATGTGCGAAGCGATGGCAAGCACCGGGGCTCCGGTGCGGTTGGCGTCGTACAGCCCATTGATCAGGTGCAGGTTGCCGGGTCCGCATGACCCCGCGCAGACAGCCAATTTTCCCGTCAACTGGGCCTCTGCCGCGGCAGCAAATGCGGCCGCCTCCTCATGGCGAACATGGATCCAGTCGATGCCGCCCTTCTTGGAGCCTCCGGTTTGCCGGACAGCGTCCACGATTGGATTAAGGCTGTCGCCAACGATTCCGTAGATCCGCTGCACGCCGGCAGCCTGGAGTTGTTCGATGAGTTGGGTGGCAAGTTCCTTGGCCATAGTGTGCAGGCTCCCTCAATGGTGGTGTTGGGCTGACAGGGCCAATATAGTCGGCCCGTCCCGTCCCCACCTGTGAAGGCCTTCTGCTTAAGCTGCCAGTCGAGTCTCGAACAGGCGCTCCGCCAGACTCAACAGATGACTCGGCACGTCTGCGGCGCTCCCGCTGCTCCCGTGACCGAGGAAAACGGCCGTGCCACTGACGGTGTCGTCCATTGGAGTGCCCGCTTCCCGGATCAAGACCTCGGCCCGTGGGTTCAGGGGCAAAGGAATGTGAATTGCCTGGTCGTTCAGGAGAACGTGCCAGCCACGGCCGGATATTGCTTCAACATTTCCCTCCACGAGTGACTGTTGTATTGCCATGGCAGCCTCAATGCGTTCCACTCGAATTTGCTCATTGAGGCGCGCAGGAATAATGAGCGCAGAGACTAATTGCCGCATGTTTTGAATTTCCGTTTCTTCACATCTACCGCCGCACTCGTCGGCACCATATGGCCAGCGACGCCGGCCGGTGGCCGCTCCATGTCACCCGGCCGTTACTGAAGGGCCCTTAGCGCTGGTTCTTCCTTGGTTTGGAAAAGAGGTTTTCGCTGCCTTCAGCTTTTGCCCTCTTTTCGGCCCGCTTTTCCAGAATAGTCTTCCCCGTCTTCTTCGACTTGGCGCCGCTGGGTGATTTACCGGACATTTTGCACTCCTCTATATTTTCGTTATGACAACACCATACCTACTTATATTTTTAAAGCCAGTTGCAGAATTTGTGCCTCCAAGCTGAAGTCCTTTTATGCCTTTTCGTTTGAAGGTTGCTCTGGCTGGGAGGGCTATTGGTTGCTAGCGTGGCCGCATGAACCCGTCGAAGTCCCCGGCCGAGATCCTCGACATTGCCGGCAGTGAGGTCCGCATCTCCAATCCGGACAAGGTGGTGTTTCCCGAGCCCGGGCTGACGAAGCTCGATCTGGTGAACTACTACCTCGCAGTGGCAGAGGGAGCTCTACGCGGCGCTGGCGGCCGTCCGATGGTGCTCAAGCGCTTTCCCAAGGGCATCGACGCGGAACCGTTTTTCCAGAAGCGCGTCCCGGAAAACCATCCTGACTTCATTGGCACAGCGACTCTCCATTACTCGTCCGGCACCTCCGCCGAGGAGACGGTGATCCGCGATGCTGCCGGCTTGGCGTGGGTGGTGAACCTCGGATGCTTGGACCTCAACCCGCACCCTGTCCGTGCGGAGGACCTTGACCACCCGGACGAACTGCGGGTGGATTTGGACCCTATGCCCGGCGTCGACTGGTCCCGGATTGTGGACACTGCATACGTTGCACAGGATGTCCTGGATGATGTCGGGTTGGTGGGGTGGCCAAAGACCAGCGGCTCCCGGGGGCTCCATATCCTGGTCCGAATAACACCGCAGTGGTCTTACCGCGACGTGCGGCTCGCCGCCGAGACCCTTGCCCGTGAAGTGGAAAACCGTGCTCCCGGGCTGGCAACCGCCAAATGGTGGAAGGAGGAGCGTGGGGAGAGCGTATTCGTTGACTTCAACCAGAACGCCAAGGACCGCACCGTAGCTTCGGCTTACTCTGTCCGTTCCCGGCCCGATGCCCGCGTCTCTACACCGCTCACTTGGGAGGAGGTGCGCTCCGCCCGGCCAGAGCAGTTCACAGTCCACTCAGTACCCGATCGTTTTTCGGATCTGGGCGACCCCCACGCCGGAATAGACGACGCGGCCGGCTCGCTGGACGGACTTCTTTCCCTGGCTGCGGAGCTTGGCCCGGCTGAGAAGGCACCCAGGAGCGGAGACGGCTCAGGTCGCCGGATCTCAACGATGCCCCTGATCGAGGTGGCCCGCACCAAGACCAAGCCCGAGGCCGAGGCAGCTCTCGATGAGTGGAAGGCCCTGCACTCTGACGTTGTTTCCCTGCTGCACCCTGCCGACGTCCTTGTGGACGGGATGCGGGGATCAAGTTCCCTTTGGTATCGGGTGCGGGTAAACCTTCAGCACGTCCCTGAAGACCGGCGCCCGCCCCAAGAGAAGCTCATCGCAGACTATGACCCGTGGGCGGGTAAGCAATGGCCCGGCCGGCCAGCTTCCTGACGCTGCGCGAAACCTGAAGACGCGCGGCTAGTCCTGACCGATGGTGATACCCGTAATCGGCGCACCGGCACGCTCGTAGGAGAGCAATACCGCTCCTTTCGGGAAAGCCCTCGGTGGTTGCACAAAACGGAATGCCGCCGGGACTCCCGAGCCGTCGGCGAACAACCGCTTTCCCGAGCCGAAGGTGAGCGGGTAAAGGAAAAGGTTGAGTCGGTCGAGAAGGTCAGCCTCCAGGAGCGAACGAATAAGGTGTCCGCTGCCGAACATGTGGATATCCAGGAACCGCTCCTTTACTTCAGACAGCTCCGAGACTTCCGCACGTGCAGTGGTGCCTTCCCATTCCGGGCGGGTCAGGGTTTGTGAGACGACAAACTTTGGCAAGGCGTTGAACGTCTCGCCGATGTGGTCTTTCTGATGCGGCCAGAACCCCGCAAAGATGTCGTAGGTTTTTCGTCCAAGCAACAAGGCGTCCATGCGGTCAATCCCCGCCCCGATGGCTTCGCCTGTCTCGTCGTCAAAATACGCTGCCTGCCAGCCTCCGAATTCGAAGCCACCGCCTCTGTCTTCCTCAGGGCCGCCGGGTGCCTGGTAGACGCCGTAGAGCGTAACGAACAGGTTAGCGGTGAGGATTCCCACGAGGCACTCCTTCTTCTGGCCACGGGCGGATGCCGCGGTGCTGTGGCGTCTTCCTCGAATCAGTATGCTGCTTCACCGTTCCTTGTGGAACCCGGATCCGGTGGTTCGAGGGCCAGGACTTTCGGCACAGGACTTCTGGCGCGCCGGGAGGGCTGGCGGTAGCTTTGGAGTACTTTTCCTTAGAGCAGCCAAGGTACCGGAGGCACTGCCGATGCAAGGCTTGTCCACGTCACTGGTCCTTATCGCCGTCCTGGCTGTCCTGGCACCGCTTGCCACCCGGCTCCTTGACCGTTGGGTCAGAGTGCCGATCGTGGTCTTTGAAATTGTTCTTGGCATCATGTTCGGTCCCAGCCTCCTGGGATGGGTGCAGTCCACCGCATTCACCGACATGCTGGCCGACTTCGGACTGGCCATGTTGTTCTTCGTGGCCGGCAACGAGATCGATTTCACGGCCATCCGCGGCCGACCCATTTATCGCGCGTCCGCAGGCTGGGTCATTTCCCTGGCCGCCGGCATTGGGGCCGGTTTCCTCCTGGGTCCCTCGCCTGAGGCAGCCGTGATCATCGGCGTTGCCTTGTGCTCCACGGCTTTAGGCGCTTTGCTGCCTATCCTTCGGGACGCCGGCGCTTCGAAGTCGCCGATCGGTGTCGCCGTAACCGCTTTGGGTGCGGCCGGCGAGTTCGGTCCGCTCATTGCCATCTCGTTGTTCTTCAGTGGCAAACAACTTGGCGTGGCATCAGGAGTCCTTCTCGGCTTCGTTCTCCTGACTGGTGTGGCAATCTACCTTGCTTCCCAGGCGCGGCACACGTTATTCCATGCCCAAGTCACCGCCACACTGCATACCAGCAGCCAATTCGCCATGCGTTCCATCCTGTTGATTCTCAGCGGGCTGGTAGTGCTCAGCATGGTCCTGGGACTCGATATGCTGCTCGGCGCCTTTGCTGCCGGGGTCCTCTGGAAGGTCACCATCGCACGTGCTCCTGAAGTAGATCGGAAAGTCATTGAGACGAAGATCGACGCCGTCGCCTTTGGCTTCCTGGTGCCCATCTTCTTTATCGATACCGGCATTGATTTCGACTTGGGCGCCTTGACCTCCAGTCCCCTGACCCTGGCCATGGTCCCGTTGTTCCTCGCCCTTTTGCTGATCATCCGCGGCCTTCCGTCATTGCTCACTGCGCCTCCTGGCTCCACCCGAGCGGACAAACGGTCCCTCATGCTATTCGGGGCCACAGCTTTGCCAATCATCGTGGCGGTGACAACCATCGGCCGGGAGCATGGGTTCATCAGCAGTGGAATTTCCTCGGCCCTCATAGGCGCGGGGATGCTCTCGGTACTCCTGTTTCCGCTGCTGGCGCTTCGCGCACTAGGCCGCACAGAAGCAGCGGACCGTACACTTCGCCCACCGAAAGCGTGACGCAACCCGGCTGCCCTGAAGCAGCCCCGGCAAAGGCAACAAGCAAACGACGGCGGCCTTCCGCCGTCGGACGTTCTTCCCACCGACGCTTACGCGTCTCCACAAATGTGTTGCCCCAAGCGGAACCGGCCCATAGGCTCGTATCGTGAGTGGCAGGGACGGCAAACCGACCAGCGGGACCGACCAGCGACCGGGTGAAGGAAATAAAGGCATGGCAACAGGAACAGTTAAGTGGTTTAACGCTGAAAAGGGTTTCGGATTCATCGCCCCGGACGATGGAGGCCCTGACGTGTTTGCTCACTACTCAGCGATTACGTCGAGCGGATACCGCTCGCTGGAGGAGAACCAAAAGGTCCAATTCGACATCACGCAGGGTCCCAAAGGTCCGCAGGCGGAGAACATTCAGCCCGCCTAGGTTCACAACACCAGGTTTACAACAAAGGGGACCGGTCCGGCCGTTTGGCCAGACCGGTCCCTTTGCGTCTGCTACGCCCGGCCTTTGAGGATCAGGTGCCAATAAACCTGCGGGAACATATCGCGGTCCACCCACCAGGAGAATCGGCTCTCTTTCCATGTGGGCACCTTTGGGATGGTTGGCATGGGCCTGTACTGGGGGTCGAACTCGGCAAAGACCACTGTGCTCCGGGAAACGGTGAACGGACATACGGAGTATCCGTTGTACTTCTGGCTGAGAGGTTCGCCTTTGCGGGCCGAGAGCAAATTTTTCGCCAGGACTTTGGTCTGCTTGCGCAACGCCCCGCCGGCTTTGGAGTTGGTGGTTCCTGCAGCGTCGCCCAGTGACCAGACATTGGGGTATCTGGGGTGGCGCAGCGTCTGCGTGTCCACCTCCACAAAACCGTGCTGGTCCCCTTCCGCCGGCAAGTCCGTGGTTTTAAGCCAATCCGGCGCAGACTGGGGCGGGACGGCATTGAGGACATCGTAGGGCAAGTCCTCCGAGGTGTGGTCTGTATTGTTTCGGATAGTGGCCGTACGTGCGGCGGGGTTCACCGCCACCAATTCGCTGTTTGTCCTCAGTTCGATTCCGTACTCGGCAATCTTGCGGTCAAGCTCCCGGTCTACCTCGGGAACCCCGAAAACTGTGGGATAAGGCTGGACCATAACAACCCGGATGTTTCCCAGAACGCCTTGCTCCCTCCAGTAGTCACAGGCCAAGTACATCGGTTTCTGGCTGGCCCCGCCGCATTTAACAGGTCCCGACGGCATGGTGAAGATGACGGTGCCCGATTTCAAAGTGCTTAAGAGGGTCCAGAGTTTCGGCGCAAGTTCGAACTCGTAATGAGAGGAACCGTACGGTGAATGCACCGCCTCAGCCAGCCCCGGCACGGCGTCCCAGTTGTACTGCAGCCCCGGGCACACCACAAGGTGTCCGTAGGTCACTGTGGAACCGGAGGCCAGCGTCACTGAGTTGGCATTCGCATCCACGTTGACCGCTTTATCCTTGATCCACGCGACGCCCTTGGGCATCACTGACTCCTGGCTCCGGACTGCTTCTTTGACCTGGGCCCGGCCGCCCGCGATATGCGAGAACAAGGGCTGGTACAAATGATGCTCCTTGGGCTCGATGAGGGCGATGTCCTTGACGCCATATCGCTTCAAGCGGGCAGCCAGTGACACACCTGCATTGCCGCCGCCGATGATGACTACCTCGTGTTGCGGTGCCATGCCACTAGCTCTTTTCAGTCAATGCGGAGCCCTTGTGCGCTGCCTTGGCACCGGTCTTCTCTGACTCCACCACGTACTGCGGCTCGTCGTCGCTGGCCACGTGTTTGTTGCCATCCAGGACAAAGTCACTGGTCTTCTTTTCCACGATCTTTCCGTGCGTCTTGCCCTGCGGGGTGTTCCACTCCACGTGTGTTCCCTTGCCCAGTGCCATGTCCGCTCCTAGTGTGGTGTCCCTCTCCGACTACGACTGCCCCACAATAGTAAGCATGATGATCATCTCGCGATACCTGGCGGGACAGCCGGACACAAAGTGCCGTCGAAAGGATTCCTGATGCTGATCTGTGCCACCTGCGCCGTTGAATGCGACGAGCCTACGCCAGACGTCTGTCCCATCTGCGCAGACGAACGACAGTATGTGCCGGAGGACGGGCAACAATGGCTCACTCTGGACGAACTGACTGGTACTGGACGGAAGATCGTGCTGGAGCAAAACGAACCCGGACTCATAGCAGTGAGGACTGAGCCCAAAGTCGGTATCGGCCAGACTGCCCAGCTCGTGGTGACGTCCCAAGGCTCGCTGCTGTGGGATCCCGTGGGTTATGTCGATGACAACGCTGTGGCAACGGTCCTTGAACATGGCCCCGTTGTAGCTATTGCCGCCAGTCATCCGCACATGTTCGGTGTGCAGGTGGAATGGTCGCGCCGTCTTGGCAACGTCCCGGTCCTGGTCGCTGCGGCCGACCGCGAATGGCTAGGCCGCAGCGATCCAAGCGTTACCTACTGGTCCGGCACCACAACAATCGCCGATGGATTGGTCCTGCATCAGACAGGTGGGCATTTCTCCGGCAGTGCGGTGGCGCACTGGGCAGCAGGAGCCGGCGGCAGAGGGGTTTTGCTGACCGGCGACAGCGTGTTTCCCAATCCAGATCGTCGCACGGTCGCCTTCATGCGCAGTTATCCCAATCGCCTACCACTCTCCGGCGCGGTGGCGTTGCGAATTGCAGCCCAACTGGAACTGCTGACGTTCGACCGCATTTACGGCAACTTCAACAACGTCATCGCCTCGGGAGCGAAAAACGTACTTCACGACTCAGCTCAGCGGCATGCAGCATGGACGCGGGGAGATTTTGACCACCTGACCTGAAACCTGGTCATTCCTCCGGTGGCTGCTGTCGTCCCTGGCTATGTTGGTCCGCCTGTGCCCGGGCTGGTTCTTCCCCTCTGGTGTTGGTCTTCCTGGTGATCAGCCAGGTAATGAACCACAGCACCACGCCGATAGCCATCAGGCCGCCGGCCACTTGGTATTGGATGGGGTTCCTGCCCACCCAAGGACCAGCAAGGAAGGCACACAGTACGGCTGCCACCAACGGCAGTTGTCCTGGAGAGGTGAAGAACACCTTTCGGTGGGGATCCCGCTTTCGGCGAAGGACCACGCAGGCGACGTTGACCAGGGTGAACACGCACAGCAGCAGGAACGCGGTGGTCCCGGAAAGGTTGGCCACGATGTTGCTTGAGGGGTCCATGCTGACGTACCAGATCAGCCCCATGGCAAGGACGGTGGAGAACGCGATGCCAGCCCACGGCGACCGACGACCCGGCAATACCCGACCCAAGGAGCGAGGCAGAACGTGCTGGCGTGCCATGCCATAAATAAGCCGGCTGGCCATCAACATGTTGATCAACGCCGTGTTGGCCACTGCGAAGACGGCGAGGAAAGGAAAGATCTTGTCGATGGGGAAATCCGGTGATCCCTTGTGCACCACTTCCAAAAGCGCTGCTCCTTCGGCTTCCCTGATCTCCCCCAACTCCGCCGGGGTCAGCACACTCACCACGGACACAGCCACCAGCATGTAGAGGATCACTGCTATGCCGAGGCCAGTCAACATGGTGCGGGGGAAAATCCGTTCCGGATTCCTGGTTTCCTCAACCATGTTCACGGAGTCCTCGAAGCCCACCATGGCAAAGAATGCAATGGACGTAGCTGCAGTGACCGCCAGGAACAGCCCCTTGTCCTGATAGTCGGTAAAAACGAAGATCTCCTGGACATTGCCGGTTCCCTGGGCCATCACGAAGAAGCCAACCCCGATCACGACACACAGGGCAAGCACCTCAACCGCCGTGAGTATGACGTTGAACTTGACGCTCTCCCCCACGCCCCGCAGATTGATCACTGCCAGCAGCAGCATGAAGCCCAGTGCCACGGCGGTGATCACACCACGGTCCGGCACGTCCATCCAGCCGTTGACTTCCAGGCCACCAAAAAAGTTCTGGGCAAGGACATTGGCCGATGTCGAGGCGCTGGTAATGCCGGAGCAAACAACAGCGAACGCCACGAGGAAGGTGACGAAATGGATCCCGAAGGCCTTATGCGTATATAGCGCTGCGCCTGCTGCCTGCGGGTATTGCGTGACCAACTCAAGGTAGGAAAACGCGGTGAGGGTGGCGACGATGAAGGCGAGGAGGAACGGTAACCAGACGATGCCACCAACTGTCCCTGCCATTGTCCCGGTAACCGCATAAACCCCGGCCCCAAGAATGTCGCCGACAATAAAGAGAAGGAGCAGTTTTGGTCCCAGCACGCGTTTAAGCTGTGGTTCCTCACCTGCAGGCGTTGCTTCCAAGGCGTTGTCTGACGTGGTGCTCATGGTCCACCCCCGGCCCGTACACGGTCCCCCGACCATGTAAGTGATCTGATTTATCTCACTTTGATCCTGCGGTTGGGGTTTGGCAACACCGATTCGGCGAAAAAGGGCAGAACCGCTCTACCGAAGCCGGCCTGTTTCCCCTATCGCCCGATTCCTCGAACCGTAGTACTCGGCCAGCCTGGCCAGTCCCTCATCAATCGAAACATCAGGTGTCCAGTTGAGGAGTTCACGGGTTGCGCGTTGATCGAACCAGTGTGCGGTGGAGAGCTGTTCAGCGAGGAACCTGGTCATCGGCGGTTCCTCTTTGCGCCCTGCCCAGGTCCAGAACCTTTCTACTACGGCTCCGGCTGCCCTGGCCAAGCCACCAGGCACGGACCACGACGGCGGGGCCACGCCGCCCGCTATACATATGCCCGCCAGCAGCTCGCCGATCGGCCGAGGTTCACCATTGCTCACCACCACGGCTTTGCCGTGGACGTGCTCCATGCGGTGCAGCGCTGCAACGATGGCGGACGCGGCGTTATCCACGTAGGTCGTATCGATCAGTGCAGCGCCGGCGTCGAGCAATGGCAGACGACGGTGACGGGCGCGAGCCAGGACGCGTTCCACCAACTGGGTGTCCCCGGGGCCCCACACAATGTGGGGGCGCACTGCTGCCACCCGGAAGTCTGATTGATCCGCCGCGAGGGCCAGCAATTCTGCCTCGGCCTTGGTGCGGGCATAGTCGCCGCGCGCGTGGTGTGGATCAGCCTGCGCCGCCCCCGATCCCACGATGGCTGCCCCGGAGTGGGCCACCGACGGTGACGAGACATATACGACGTCCCGCACGCCGGCCGCCTGTGCGAGATTGAGCAACCGGAGTGTCCCCTCCACATTTACTGCATCAAACTCGGCCGCGCGCCCTGTGATGGACACTTTGGCGGCGAGGTGGATGATTCCCTCCGCCCCGTTCACTGCGTTACGAAGAGCCGCATCATCGTCAAGGGACCCGCGGAAGTCCTCCGCGCCGTCCACTCCCGAGGGGCGACGCTGAAACGTTGCTACGGCATGACCTTGGCGGATGAGTTGCCGTGCAACCTCCCCTCCCAGGAGACCGCTGGCCCCGGTGACGAGGACCTTCATGGTTTCCCTGGACGTCCGCCGGCCAGCACCCGTGAAGCCCAGCGGGCCAGACGGGTCCTGTCAATCTTGGCGTTGTGCCGGATGTCGGTTGGCTGCGCGGGGACCACCAGCACGGCACTGACATCGACGCCGGCCCGGGAGGCTGCTCGACGGACACGCCCCGCGAGTTGCGGCCCGGCGGGGCCGGCTTTAGGGACGGGAGGCGCGGTCTCCACTACCGCAACCACCGCCTGCGTTCCCGATGGTCCAACACCGGCGATGGCAGCCATCCGAACGCCGTCCAGGCGTTCGATGGATTGTTCTGCCCCGACCGGCGTCACCACGGCCCCAGGCGCCGTCACAACGTGGGCAAGTCGTCCCTCCACCCAAAGTCGGCCGACGGAGTCGAAGTGTCCCACGTCGCCCGTACGGTGCCATCCAGGCACGCTGGCACTCTCGCGTTGGGTCAGCCAGAGCCTGTCATAGGATTCCTTGACGTGCGGGGCACTGACCAGGATCTCGCCGGTCACCCCCGCATCTGTCACAGGGTTCAATCCGGGCGCGGTGCCATCCGCCGCCAACGGGACAACCGCCAGATCGGCTCTGTGAACAGGCTTCCCCACGCAGACCCCGTTGCCGGCTCCGACAACGGTCCCGGCAGCCGCATCAGCGTCAGCGGCTTGTATTTCTTCCAGGCTGATGTCCGTGACTGGAAGCGCCTCCGTCATCCCGTAAGGCGTATGCAAGGACGCTTGGGGCATCAACTGCTGCACCTGCGCGAGAAGCGGCTCAGGGACGGGCGCACCTGCGGACAGGAGTAGCTCAACGTTTTGAAGAGCAATGCGCCCTGTTCCGCTCAGGTCATCCCGGGTAGCTATGACATTACGCAACGCTGCGGGCGAGGCGAAGACCACGGTAGCGTCGATGGCAGCGACAGCGTCCGCCAGTGCTCGCGCCGTCAAGGTGCCTGGCGCAGTAACGTCCATGGCCGGGGTCACCGAAACCGCTCCGAGCGCCGGACCCAGCAAAGCGAACGGGGCGAAGCCCGCTACAAGGCGTGCACCGGAACAGATCCCGAAGGTAGCGGCAACCGTATCCCGCATCGCGGCCAGCTGTCCGTGCGTATATAGCACTCCCTTAGCGGGGCCAGTGGAGCCGGAGGTGAACAGTACAGCGGCTGGGGCAGCTGGGTCCACACTCGTCCTTGGCATCCCGTCACCGCGCCCGGCGCCGCCTGTGGCTCCACGCCTTCCCAAGGCCGCGAGGGAGGTCTCAACCCCCAGGACTCGACGGCGGGCGGCGGGTAGGTCCTGCACGCTGATGCGCCGCCCCGGCCAGCCGAGCACTGAGGCTGCCGCCAGTGCTTTGTCGATGCCAATGAGGAAATCGGCGGTTGCGCCCTTCACGGCGCGGCTCATGCCCTTGGTTCCCAGTCCGGCGTCGGCCACTACTACTACTGCACCCAACTTCAGGCAGGCGTAAAGGGCCACCGTGAGCTCGGTTCCAGGCGGGACCATCAGGCTCACCCGGCTACCGCGCCCCACACCGACTTCCTGCAGGCCCTCCGCCAGGTCCAGGATGTTCCGATCCAACTGTTGCCAGCTGAGCGAACGGCTCACGCTGCCGTCCGGTGCCATTTCGGCAACAGCGGCGTCTTCCCTTGCCTGTCCCGCCGCCAGCTCGCCCAAGGCGTCCCACAAGGGACGGAACGCTGGTTCCTTTTCTTCGGCCACATTCTTGACCGGCTCTCCGCTGACAGCAGCAACGGCCACCCGTGAATCGTCGCTACTGATTGCGGCATCATGTAAAGCAAGCCAATCAAAGACCGGCGTGGCAATGTCCCTGTCCTCCGGCAAGAGGTGTCCGGCTCCTTCGAAGCGATGGACGTCAGCGTGCGGTATCCGGCCGATAAGGTCCTTGAGGTACCTATCGGAGAATATTGGATCCTTGGGCCCCCAGAGCATCAGGGCGGGAACCTTGAGCCCGCGCAAGCCTTCCGCCACACGGGTAAGCGCCGGCAAGCTGGGATGGGAAGCGTCTGCCGGGATATCCGCAACAAAATTCCCCACCCCGGTCCGGCGTCCGGCTCCGCGGTAGGGGGCCATGAAAGCCCTTCCGACGTCGGCCGGCAGCGGCGGATTTGCCAGTGAGTGCGTCACGCGCAGGAACGCGTCCGACGTCGTGGTGCCCCACTTGTGTACGGCGGGGTGCAAGGCGAGCCGAAGGGCTGGCGGGATTGGCGAATCCGAGGGTTGATGGACGGCTGTGTTGGTCAGCACCACACCCGTGACGAACTGCGGATGCTCCAGCGCCCAGCCCGTGCTGATCACGCCACCCCAATCATGGCCCACCGTAACAACCGGCCCTTCCAGGCCCAGCGCATCAGTGAGGTCACCGAGGTCATTGATCCTGTCAGCCAGGCGACGGAATGTGCCGGTGCGCTCTGAATAGCCCATGTCGAGCTGGTCCACGGCAACCACCCGCCACGGATGAGCCGGGTCTGCTCCCGCGCTCAACAGCGTCCGCCACAGGTAGGACCAGGTGGGGTTGCCATGCACGCACAGCAAAGTCCCGATCGGAGTCAGGCCACGGCGCAAGAGCTGGGCACCGTTATCCAGCACATGCCAGCGGAGGACAGAGTCCGGCGCGTCCACCTTTGACGTGGACCGTACCCGGATTGTCCGGGACCATTCCGGGTCCACACCGGGCCAATTGGCGGCTACCAAACGATTTCCACCATTCCTGCATTCAGTCCCGAACCCACGCCCATGCACAGGACCCGGTCACCCGTTGTCAATGACTGTGCCTGGGCTGCGAGCGTCATGGGGAGCGACGCGGGCCCCACATTGCCCCAGTGTGGGAAAGTAATGGGGACCTTCTCCGGGTCCAGGTCGATGGCATTGATGATCGCCTGGGTGTAGGCATTGCTGACTTGGTGCGTGACGTAGCGGTCCATGCTGGCCCAGTCCCACTCGGGCTGTGCTTCATGCCAGGCATCCACCACAAGCTGCAGGCCGCCGTCGAGCAAGCCCTTGGTATCGGTGGACATGCCATCGATACCTCCAACGCACAATTCGTGGTGTTCCGTGCCGGCACGCATGACGCCGCCCACAAGCCGGTGCGCTCCCGGGTGCTCGTCCACCGGGCCCAGGACGGCCGCGGCGGCGCCGGACCCAAGGGTCAACGTGGCAAACTCCCGGTTGAAATCCTCGCGCGTGGTCTCAGGCCTCTGGAGTCGCGCCAGCGTGGCCTCTTGGGTGCCCTGCGCGTCCTCTCCGTTGACGATGACCGCATACCGGATCTGGCCCGAGTCGATCATGTTGGCCGCCAGGATCAAGCCGTTCACGAATCCGAGGCAGGCGTTGGCCAAGTCAAAGTTCATGGCCGACGACGGCAGGCCGAGTTCGTGGTGGATCTTGACCGCCACGGACGGCTCAAGGTTGCGCCTGGTAACCGAAGTGTTAATCAGCAAGCCGATTTCCGAGGCTTCGACGCCGGCTTCAGCCAAGGCTTTTGCGCCTGCTTCCACGGCAGCGTCATCGAACGATGTCCCGGCGGCCCACCAGCGGCGGTGCGTGATGCCGGCGACGCGCTCGAGCAATCGCGGTGGAAACTTCAGCCGCTGCAGGGTCGAAGCCAATCTCCGGTCGAAATCCGTGGAGCTCACTATCCTCGGAGCCTCGACGCTGCTCACCGAGAGCAGCGCGGTATTGCTGTGCCGGAAGGTCGCATTCCCTGCCAAGTTAAGCCCCTGTTCGTTTCTGTCCTGCCTTCATGCGGTGACTGTACCCATAAAGTGCAACCCCAAGACGTTAACTATGCCGGTGTGAACCGGTTCCTGCATATTTGGCGCATGCCGGACCGACTCAGCACCATGGCGGGATGAGGAGGGGCTAGCCTTCCCGAGCCTTTCGCGTTGCGGCTTCGTTGGCCTTCTGCAGCGCTTCCACCAGCTCATTCTTGTCCATTTTGGAGCGGCCCTTGATATCCAATTCCCGGGCGCGCCGGTAGAGGTGCTCTTTGGAGGCATTGGCATCCACACCCCCGGCCGTGGGCCTATTTGAGTCCACGCCCTCTTCCGCACGGGCATCGGAAGGTCCGCGTTCTTCCTTGGGCTCCCAGTGGTCGCCCACCTTCTCGTAACTATGCTTCAGGGCCGCGAAAGCCGTGCGAGCCGCCCGACTCGGATCATTGTCATAAGATTCCATGGCCGAATCGTAGGTCTTGGCAAAAGTGTCCTGGGCCTTCTGGTCGGAGCGCTGCAAGGTGGACGGCAACTCGTCCTTGCGGGCGTGATCATTCTTTCCGGTCTTTGGCATGGCACCCATCCTCCCGAGGTCTTGTGCTCTGACATAAACCATTTGACCATCGAAAGTTCACTGCTACCATCGAGGGAGAAAGTATGTCCTATCAAGCGAACAAATGGCTACATATCTTGAGCATTCACCAAGAAGCAAGAGGTTGCGCCTGAAACCCGGGGTATCCAGTGGTCACAAAACTTGGTCTCAACATCGACCGCTCTTCTCCCGTGCCTCTCTACCACCAAGTTGTACAGGGGATTGAGGCCGCCATCCACAGCGGAGTACTGGAACCCGGCAGCCGCCTTGAGAACGAAATCGACCTCGCGGCCCAGCTCAACCTCTCGAGGCCAACCATGCGCAAGGCCATGGACGAGCTTGTCCGTTCCGGTCTTCTGGTTCGCAAACGCGGCGTAGGTACCCAAGTGGTGTCCAGTCAGGTCCGTCGACCCTTGGAACTTTCCAGCCTTTTTGACGATCTCACCAACAACGGCAAGAAGCCCACCACCACCGTGCTCAGCTTTTCCCACGAGGAAGCCGACGCCGCCACCCTCGCTGCGCTTGAGCTGCCCGCTGGCTCCAAGGTCTACCACTTCACGCGTCTTCGCAAAGTTGGGGGCAAACCACTGGCCCTGATGGAGAACTGGGTGCGGGACGACATCGCCACCATGGACGAAGCCATGCTGGCGGCAGAGGGCCTGTACTCAATTCTGCGCCGAGGTGGCGTCAATTTTCGCCTTGCCACGCAACGTATCGGCGCCATGATCGCCAATGACTACCAAGCGCCACTCCTTGAGACCGAGGTAAATTCCGCCTTGGTCACCATGGAACGCACGGCTGTGGACGACACCGGCCGCCACGTGGAGACCGGCCACCACGTCTACCGCGCCGATTCGTACAGCTTTGAAATGACACTCGTACAGCGCTGATCAGGCCAAAACAACTGGTACAGCCACTACAAAGGACTCCACTTCCATGACGAATTGGGTTTACCCCTTGGGTTCCGCCGCCGACGGCGTGTGGGACATCTCGCTCGGCACCTCCGACTCCGCCATTGCCATTGATGGTTGGGCGCACACTGGCCTCAAGGTCGCAACCATCCCGGGGGGCGCCGCCGTCGAGCTCCCAGCTGTTGGTGAGGAACGTATTGTGGTGCCCCTCAGCGGCGCTTTCACCGTAACCGTCGACGGCGTCGATCATGCCCTTGCGGGCCGGGCCTCCGTGTTCCACGGACCCAGCGACGTCTTGTACTCCGGTACCGGAAAGTCCGTCAGCATCAGCTCGGCAGACGGCGGGCGTGTAGCAATTGCAACTGCCCCTGCGCAGACCGCCTACCCGACCCGCCTCGTCACTGCTGCCGAGACACCTGTGGAACTCCGGGGCGCCGGTAACTGTTCGCGGCAGGTACACAACTTCGGCACCCCGGCGGCACTGGAGGCCGACCGTTTTATCGTGTGCGAGGTCATTACTCCTGCCGGGAACTGGTCCTCCTATCCCCCTCACAAGCACGATGAGGAAAAGGACGGCGAAACCCACCTTGAAGAGATCTATTACTTCGAGACACAGGTAGCCGTCGGCTCCGGCGCACCGGCTGATGCCGATGCAATCGGCTACCAGCGTGTCTACGCCTCGGATGAGCGTCCCATCGACGTTTCCGCAGAAGTTAGGACCGGCGACGTAGTCCTGGTCCCCTACGGTTGGCACGGCCCCGCCATGGCAGCCCCGGGCTACGACATGTACTACCTGAACGTCATGGCGGGCCCTGGGCCCGTCCGCGAATGGCTGATCAGCGACGACCCTCACCATGGTTGGGTACGGCAAAGCTGGGAAGGTCAGGACATCGACCCGCGGCTGCCGTTCGGCGTCTAGGTTCAAGCATGAAAGTGCCCCTTCTTCGAATTCAACAGATTCGAAGAAGGGGCACTCTGGGTAGAAGCGTCAGCTGGATACTTTGAGAGCAACCCTCACGGGCGCACCGGTTGCCAGCGATTCCTGGGCCGCATCTGCCACACGGGAGGCTGCTACCGCATCCTCCGGGGTGCAGGGATTTTCGCGCTGCCCCATCACCAGCTCCACAAAGGCAACCATCTCGGAGCGGTACGCCTGGTCGAAACGCTCGGCGAAAGTCTGATGCGGTTCCCCTCCGGGGAAAGTGACCTCAGCCTCAGCCGAGGTCAATGCGGTCTTCTCATCCAAGCCCACCATGACCGAACTATCGGACCCCTGTATCTCCAACCGCACATCGTGGCCGGCCCCGTTGTAGCGGCTGGCAGAAACCGTGCCCACCGTGCCGTCGTCGAAAGTGATGAGGGCCAAAGCCGTATCCACGTCACCCACATTGCCGATGGCCGGGTCTCCATTGTTGGAACCCTTGGCATAGACCTCCACAATTTCGCGGCCCGTCAGCCACCGAAGGATGTCGAAGTCATGGACTGAGCAGTCCCGGAACAGCCCCCCGCTGGTCGCCAGGAACTCGACCGGGGGTGGCGTCATATCGCAGGTAACTGCGCGCAGGGAATGGATCCACCCCAACTCCCCGGCCTGATACGCCCGCTTGGCCTCCACATAGCCTGCATCGAAGCGTCGCTGGTGGCCGATTTGCACCACGCCGTTGTTCTCCCTGATGTAGTCCAGCACAGGCAGCGCATCGGAGACGTTCATGGCCACGGGCTTTTCGCAGAACACCGGAACGCCGGCGTCCACTCCGGCGCGGATCAATTCCGGATGGGTTGCCGTTCCCGTAGCAATAACCAAGCCATCCACACCAGAGTCGAGCAGCTCCGTCACTGAGGGCACGAACTCTGCACCCAGTGCAGCAGCGACGGAACGTGCATGCTCCGTGGCTACATCGGTGAGCTTGAGGCGGATATTGACGCCCCTGCGACCCAGCGCTTCCTTGAGGGCGACGATGTTGTTGGCGTGCATGACGCCGATGCGTCCTACGCCAACCAAGCCAAGAATGACATCACTCATGATTTTCCTTTGAAGGTTGAAGTGTTAATGGTTCCGGGAACACCACGCCCAGCTGGCGTCGAATCTCGTCGGCTACTTCCAGCGTGCGGATGGAGGCCGCCAGCGTCCGTTCGCTGGTTTGCATCCTGCCTGCGGCAATAGCCCTGGCCACGGCCGCGGCTTCGTAGTGGAGGCCCTCGAAGTGTCCGCCTGCTGGTTCAGCCTGACGCAGCCGCGATCCGTCAGGAAACCTGACTTCGAAGGCGCCGGGCATATTGAAGGGACCGTCGATCACCAAGGTTGCCTTTGAGCCCACAATGGTGGCGGCGGTGGGCGTGAAGTTATGGACGTGGGTGTTCACCACAGCCTGCGCACCGCCGTCGAACTGCATGACGGCGGACAACTGGGCGTTAACCCCCGACTCATGTGGCGAACCGATTGCATGCAGCTGGCTCGGACTACCCAACACCTCCGTGACCAGGGCCAGCGGGTACGTGCCCAGGTCAAGCAGCGGACCACCGGCCAAATCCGGATTAAAGATTCGATGCGAAGGATCAAAGTGCTCACCGTACTCCGCCACGACGGTGGTGATGGTGCCCAGCGTTCCGGCCTCGAGTATCTGCCGGATCACATCGAATTTTGGCAGGAAGAAGGTCCACATGGCTTCCGCGGCGAAGACACCTGCAGCCTCTGCCCGCGCCGCGATGTCCCGTGCCTGATCTGCGTCGAGTCCAATCGGCTTTTCGACCAAGACGTGCTTGCCGGCGTCGATGGCCAGGACCGCGGCCGCGTGGTGGCCTGTATGCGGCGTACACACATAGACGATATCTACGTTGGGGGCTGTCGCGAGCTCCTCATAGCTGCCGTAGGCGGCGGGAATGTTGAACGCTTCCGCAAACGCCTTGGACCGGTTCAGGGAACGGGACCCGACGGCGGCGATCACCTGCCCGGTGTGTGCCTGGATGGACTCGGTGAACCGTTCGGCGATCCATCCGGGGCCCATGATGCCCCAGCGCAAACTCGGAGCATCGCGGGACTCCGGTACACGGGTGTGAGGAAGCCCTCTTGGCGTCACGAGTAGCTGACTTTCGTAGACGTTCCGTCGCTATGCAGCGACTGGATCATGGCTTGTGCAACGAGGGAGGCGTTGAGTCCGTCCTGTGCACCGGCAAGGGGAGTCGGCTCTCCGGCAGCGAGGGCAGAAATCCAAGCCTGGAGCTGAATCCGGTACGCGTCGGCGAAGCGGGGGCGCCAGTCCGCCGGGATCAACCCCTGCCTTGCCCCGTCCTGTTCGACGCCCAGCAGGGACGATTCCTTAAGTGAAGTGGTACCCAGTTCTGAGACCACCTCGCAGCGAGTGGTGTAGCCATACTGGGCGTTGAGGTACAGCTCCAACGTGGTGAGTGTCCCGTCTGCAGTGCGCATCGTCATGAATGCAGGATCCTGAAGTCCGGTCTCGGCATGTCGAGTGCTCTTGCCGGCCTGCCATGACACCTCCGCAATGGGAGAACCCAAAAGCCACGGAACTATATCCAATTCGTGGATGGCCGAATTGGTGATGGCGGATTCTGCCGTCGTTCCGGGGGCCGCTGAGCCATTCCTGCTGACGCAGTGAACCATCAGGGGCTCACCTTGCTCCCTGCCCTGCACGGACTGGCGCAGAGCCACATAGCCCGGATCGAAGCGTCGCATGAAGCCGAGGGAGAGCAGCGAAGCTCCCGTTGCGGCCACGATGTCGGCGTCGGCAGCAACTACTTCCAGGCTTTCAAGAAGCGTTGGTGCCAGCGGCTTTTCGCAGAGTACAGGGGTCATTGCCTCGAAGCATTCAAGGACCAGGCCAGCGTGCGTGGAATCGTGCGAGGCAACGACGACGGCGTCCACCTCGCTGGCATTGATCAGCTCCGATGGGTCTGAGGTAATACGCGCGGTGGGCGGTGCCGCCACGGCGGCACGGTCGACGTCGAGGTCTGCCACAAAGGTGACTTCGGCGCCGCCGATGGTGGTGGAAAGGTTCCTGATGTGGTCCGCGCCCATGATTCCGGCGCCAATCACACCTACCCGGATCGACATGGTGTTCCCTTCTTTTCCTAAGTGTGTGCGTATTGTGCGCACAGTGTGGCGGGGTGTTCCGGGTAGACCGGAAGCACCCCGCCGATACTGCTACTGGGCCTGCTGGTTACTGAGCCTGTGCTGCTACGCGTGCTTCGGAGCGCCGGAGTTCACGCTGTCCGTCACGTCCGCGACTTCCGCTTTGACCTCTTTCACCACGTCGCCGTGGCCGCCCAACTGCTCCAGCTCATGTGCGAGTTCAGCAAGTTCGGCGCCGCCTGCCATCTGGGCAGTAAGTTCGTCGAGGGTGATGTCCTTCTTGTCGTAGTACCCGATGGATTTGCCACGCTTGAGCAGGAGGAAACGGTCCCCGACCGGGAAGGCATGGTGCGGATTGTGGGTGATAAAGATGACGCCCATACCGCGGTCGCGGGCCTGAAGGATATAGCGCAGGACTACGCCTGACTGCTTCACACCCAGCGCTGCTGTGGGTTCGTCCAGAATGAGGACTTTCGCTCCGAAGTACACGGCGCGGGCAATCGCGACACACTGGCGTTCACCACCGGAGAGCTGTCCGATGGGCTGCTCCACATCGCGCAGGTCGATGCCCATCTCGGCCAATTCCTTGAGCGTGATGGCCTTCATCTGTTCGACGTCCATGTACTTGAACGGTCCGAAGCCCTTGGTGAGCTCCGATCCGAGGAAGAAGTTCCGCCAGATCGGCATCAGCGGTACCACCGCAAGGTCCTGGTACACAGTGGCAATGCCGGCGTCCAGGGCATCGCGGGGGGAACTGAACTTCCGTTCCTCACCCATGATGTTCAGGACGCCGTCGTCGTGCTGGTGGAGGCCGGCGATGATCTTAATCAGCGTTGACTTACCCGCGCCGTTATCGCCCAGAACACAGGTAACGCGGCCGTTGTCCACGGCCATCGTAACGTCGCGGAGGGCGATGATGTTGCCGTAGTGCTTGCCTACTCCCTCAAGCGAAAGCAGGTGAACCGGGGTATGCGTCAAAGGATCCCTCTCATCTTTCAGAAGGGTTTGCTGATCGATCTGGTGTGCGTTCATTGTTCCGGCCCCTTACTTGAGTTCTGCTCGGCGCTTGACGATCAGGTTCACAATGGTGGCCAGCAGGAGCATCAAGCCCAGGAAGAACTTGAACCAGTCCGGATTCCATTGTGCGTACACGATGCCCTTGTTGGCCATGCCAAAGATGAAGGCACCAATGGCGCCACCCACAGCCGATCCGTAGCCTCCTGTCAGGAGGCAGCCACCGATGACGGCAGCAATGATGTAGAGGAACTCGTTGCCAACGCCTTCACCGGATTGCACGGCATCGAAGGCAAAAAGGTTGTGCATGCCCAGGATCCAGCCGCAGAAACCAACCGCCATGAAAAGGCCGATCTTGGTCTTGGTCACAGGGACGCCAACTGCGCGGGCGGCATTGGCGTCACCGCCCACGGCGAAGATCCAGTTACCAACGCGGGTGCGCAACAGGATCCACGATGCCACTGCCACGAGGACGATCCAGAAGAACACTGTGATCTTGACTTCCACACCCCCGATGCTGATGGAGGAGGCAAACACCGCCCGTGCTGATTCGAACCCGTCCAACTTGGAGATCGACGGCGAGGAGACGCTGCCGCCGATAAGGCGGGTCAGTGCCAGATTGAGGCCAGTCAGCATGAGGAACGTCGCCAGGGTGACGATGAAGCTGGGAAGTTTGGTCTTGACGAGAATCCAGCCGTTGATGAATCCAATGCCGAGCGAGACCACCAGTGCCAGCGTGACACCAACCCATGCATTCAGTGAGAAGTTCCAGCTGAAGAGTGAGGCGGTCAGGGCGGAGGAGATCACGGCCACACCAGTGGAAAGGTCGAACTCACCACCGATCATCAGCAGTGAAACCCCTACCGCCATAATGCCGATGGTCGATGAGCCGTAGAGCACTGTGGCGAGCGCGTTCGGTTGCGTAAACGTCTCGGAGACAGAAGCGAAGAAGATGAACAGGACCACTGCTCCGACCAGCGCACCGACCTCGGGCCTCGCCAGGAACTTTTGGATCGGACTACGGCGTCCGACCCGTTCGTCGCCAGGGGCCGAGGCACCCGCCGGCGGCAGAGTTGTTGTATTTGCCATAGGAATGACTCCTTGTTGGTCAGGCTGCGTGGCGGTTCTCGCCACGCAGCCGGATGCCTGGATCTAGCGGACGCCCTGCTGGGCGAACTTGAGGACGTCGGAGGCGTTGGCCTTGTCCACAATGGTGGGACCGGTCAGGACGGGCTGGCCGCCGCCGATCTTGAAGCCGCCGCGCTTTGCCTGCCACAGGGCATCAACCGACATGTAGCCCTGAAGCCATGGCTGCTGGTCGACGGTAAAGATCACTTGGCCGTCTACGATCTTTTGGGCAAGTTCGGCATTGAGGTCGAAGCTGGCTACCTTGGACGAACTGCCGGCGTCTGTAACTGACTTGAGCAAGGTGAGGGTGATGGGGGCGCCGAGACCGATGATCACATCAGCATCTTTGGACGCCTGAAGTTTGGCCGTGGCCGTTGACTGGACAGCGGTCATGTCCTTGCCATCGACGTAGAGGATTTCCGTTGCCGGAACCTTGGCCTTTACGCCGGCGCAGCGCGCCTCCAGGCCCACGTGGCCCTGCTGCTGGATGACGCAAACGGGGTGCTTGTAGCCTTCTGCAGCGAGTCGGGTGCCGACTGCCTCGCCGGCAAGCTGTTCGTTGGATCCGAAGTGCGTGAAAGCGCCAAGCTGCGTGGAAACGGATTCACCGGCGTTGAGGCTCACGACGGGGATACCTGCATCGTTGGCCTTCTTCAATACATCCTTCAATGCATCCGGGGTTGCCACCGTGACAGCAATGCCGTCAACCTTCTGGTCGATGGCCTGTTGAACAAGCTGCGCCTGGCGCCCTGCTTCGGGGTCGCTGGTGTACAGGAGTTCCACGTTGTCCTTGCTTGACGCTTCTTCGGCGCCCTTGCGCACGATATCCCAGAAGGTGTCTCCAGCCGCTGCGTGAGTAATCAGGGCCACCTTCATGCGGTCCGTGCCGGCTACCTGTCCGGCGCCTGCACCCCCACCGGAATCTGCAGGTTTGCCGCCCTGGCTCGAACAGGCGCTCAGGGCCACCAATGGAACCACTGCTGCGACGACTGCCGCTTTGCGCCACGAGAATTTTGCCACCGTTATCTCCTTTGATGTCAGCTTCGGGCGTCCGGGGACTCGTTCTCGGATCGCCTGCTACCTCGATCATGGTGACCCAATTCACAAATGTCAACAGTTTGTCCTGACATTAGTATGTTTGTACGTAACATCCAGCACCCGAACTCAGGATCGTGGTGCCGCCGTGGTACCCCGAACCTTAAGGAGGGGTTCTAACAGCTTGCGCTGCGGCCCCGCCGCGGCACCCTGGATGCGATCCAGCAATGCCTTTGCAACATGCGCCCCGACCAGATCGCTGCGGTTGTCCACGGACGTCAGCTCGAGGTAGCGGGACTTCGCCAGCGCAGAATTGTCATAGCCAATCACCGTAATATCCGAGGGGACCGACAAGCCGCGGGCCTTGATCGCACCAAAGGCGCCCAGCGCCATCGTGTCATTGGCGGCAAAAATTGCCGTCGTGTCCGGGTGGTGATCAAGGAGCCAGCAGGCCGAAGCGTACCCGTCCTCCTCCGTGGTATCGCCCTCTTCCCCCACGATCAGCGGTTCTACACCGGCTTGGTGGAGTCTGCCCCGGAAGCCTTCCCTACGGTGGGCTGCAGCGCCGCCGGAGCCCGAAAGGTGCCCGATCCTGCGGTGCCCGAGTTGCAGCAGGTGATCCGCCGCCATTGCACCGCCACCGTCGTCGTCGTTGGTGATGAGGTCAGCGTCGTCCGGCACTCCATTCCGCCACCCCGCCACCACGGTGGGAACTTCCGTGCCGCTCAGCGCCGTCGCGCCAGGTTCGGCCGCGATCACCAGCCCGTCCACATGCATGGCCAGCAATCCGTCAGCAGCCTCCTTGATGCGGTTTTCACTCGGGCGGGAATCGGCGAGCATGACCTGATAGCCATGTTCGGTCAACACTGATTCCAGTCCGCGCAGCAGGTCAACAAACCAAAGGTTGCGGTAGTCGTCAATGACGAGCCCGATGCTCTTGGTCCGGCTGCTCGCCAGCGTGGTGGCCGCCCGGCTGGGGCGGTATCCCAGCTCAGCGATGGCAGTTTTGACCGCCTCGCGGCGCTTCTCACTGACTTTCGCCGGATTCTGGAGGACCAGCGAGACCAGCGACGGCGAAACGCCGGCCAGCTTTGCCACATCGTAAATCGTTGGGCGCCGCGCCTGCGGCGTACTTGTGCTCATGAGACCAACTTCCTTGGGGCCGTTTGATTAGGCTGAGCATTGACAGGACATATAGACATGGCTAATCTCGAACCCAACCTACAAAATTGTAGCGCTACAAAATGCCGTCGAGTCTCTTCGCCGCGGCAGAATTTCAAAGGAGAAATCATGGCTGAAAGCCTTGGCGTCGCGGTCATCGGCGCAGGCATGGCCGGCAAGGCCCATGCAGCGGCTTACCGGACTGCGTCTACCCTCTACAGCCCAGTGCTTCCGGATATCCGCTTGGTCTCCATTGGTGACGTGAACGCCGAATTCGGCTCCCTGGCGGCCCGCCGCTTTGGCTACGAACGCAATGACACCTCATGGCAGGCAATCGCAGAAGCGGACGATATTGACGTTGTAAGCGTTGTCATTGCGAACTCATTGCACCGCGAAGTGGTTGAAGGCCTGCTGGCCGCCGGCAAGCACGTGTTGTGTGAAAAGCCGTTGAGCGATTCGCTGGAAGACGCGCGCGCCATGGCGGACGCTGCCCGGAACGCCACCTCCATCGCCCGCATCGGATTCACCTTCCGCCGCACTCCGGGCATCGCCTATATCCGCGACCTTATCCAGAACGGCACTTTGGGCAATGTCCTGCACTTCAGCGGCCGGTACTGGACGGACTACGGTTTCAGCCCCGAAGCGCCGATGAGCTGGCGTTACAAAGGCGGCCCCGGCTCGGGTGCGCTGGCGGACGTCGGAAGCCATCTGACGTACGTCTCCGAGTTTCTGTGCGGTGACATCAAGTCCATCAGCGGCGGCCGGCTCAGCACTGCAATCCACAAGCGTCCGTTGCCGCTCAGCGCCGTCATGGGCCATGACCACGTGGCCGTCAGTAATACCTTCGAAGCTGTTGAGAACGACGACTACGCAGCATTCAACGCAGAGTTCGCAAACGGTGCGGGAAGTTTCGAAGTCTCACGTGTAGCGGCAGGACACGCCAATAGCCTGCAGTTTGAGGTGTTCTGCGAAAAGGGTGCAGCCAAGTTCGACCAGCGCCGCCCATCAGAAATCCAACTGTTCCTCAATGACGGTTCCGGCAACCAGAACGGCTACCGCCAGGTGATCCTCGGCCCGGGCCACCCCTACATCACCGGAGGCCTCGCCATGGACGCTCCCGAGGTGGGGTTCGGCCAAAACGACGCGTTCGGCTACCAGGCCCGTGCGTTCCTCGAGGAGGTAGCAGGCCTTGCCGAAGACACATCCCTGCCTCGCTGCGCCACCTTCGACGAAGGTGTCCGCAACATGGAACTACTCGGCGCCGTCACCGAGTCGGCCCTTAACAACGGGAAGAAGATTACGCTATGAAACTCGGCGTCTACAACGCAATCTTGCATGACCGGCCGCTGCCGGAGGCGCTCAAGGTCATCGCCGACCTTGGACTGACGGGCATCGAGATCAATACCGGTGGCTTCCTGCCGGCGGTCCATGTACCCACCATGGATCAGATCCTGGAGAGCGACGCGGCACGTGATGACTACCTGGCCCTCTTCGAAGGGACCGGTGTTTCGATTGCCGGACTGAACTGCAATGGCAATCCCCTGCACCCTAAGCGCGAAATCGGTGAAAAACATGCCGAAGACGTCCACCGCTCCATTCGACTGGCCCATCGGCTGGGACAAAAGCGGGTAGTCACTATGTCCGGGCTGCCCGGCGGCGAGCCCGGTGCCACCACCGTCAACTGGGTGGTCAATGCCTGGAACTCGGCGGCACTGGATGTGTTGGACTATCAATGGGGTGTCGCAGCCGATTTCTGGAGGGAAACCGACCGCCTTGCTGCGGACCACGACGTCAAGGTGGCGCTCGAACTGCACCCGCAGAACATCGTCTTCAACACTGCGGACGTCTATAAGCTCATCGAACTCACCGGCGCCACGCATGTCGGTGTGGAACTGGATGCTTCGCACCTCTTCTGGCAGCAGATGGATCCAGTTGCTGTGGTCCGCGAGCTTGGTCCGCTGGTGTTCCAAGCGGCCGCAAAAGATGTCCGGGTGAATACCGGCAATGCGGCCCTCTATGGCGTGCTGGACAACAGCTTCCGCCGGCTGTCTCCGGATGAGACCCGCACGAACCTTGGCGGCGACGAGTGGGCCAATGAATGGCCGAAGAACTCCGCATGGGACTTCGTGGCCCTGGGCCGCGGCCACGACACCGCCTTCTGGACTGAGTTCCTGCGTGCGCTGCATGAGGTGGACCCGGACATGCTCGTCAACATCGAACACGAGGACGTTTCCCTGGGTCGCATCGAAGGGCTGCAGGTGGCAGCCCAGGTACTGCTGGACGCCGATGCGGCACTCTCCGCGTCATTGAATCCCACGGCCTGAGGCTGTACGGCCCGGAACCCTCGGGACTACTTACCGGGCCCGGATGGGGACGGCGCTCAGGCGCCGTCCCCATCTTTTTTTGCATCCACACAGCACGAAGGCCCACACAGCAAGAGGAAGGGACAGAATATGCGTCTTGGGATTGTTGGATACGGAGCAGGCGGGAAGTACTTTCATGCACCGTTCATTGAAGCCGCCGAGGACATCGAACTTGTGGGGGTTGTAGCTCGCACTGACGCAACCAAAGCATCTGTGGCATCGGACTTCCCGGGGCTGCCCACCTACGCGAGCCTTGGCGGGCTCCTCGCCGCAGGCGTCGATGCCGTCACCATCACTACACCGCCGCACACCCGTTATGACCTGGTAATGGATGCCATTCGTTCCGGCGTTCATGTTGTGGCTGACAAACCCTTTGCCCCTACATCAGACGCAGCGCGTGAACTTGCTGATGCCGCAAAGAAGGCGGGCGTCGTCTTGAACATTTTCCATAACCGCCGCCGCGATGCGGACATCCTGACGCTCGCCAAGGTGTTGGCATCAGGAGAGCTGGGCGAGCTATGGCGCGTGCACTCCATCATGGACCAGGACAACGCAGACAGCTTGGAAGTTGGTACCAGCGGCGGACTTTTGCGCGACTTGGGCAGCCATCTGGTTGACCAGATGCTGTGGCTGCTTGGGCCGGTGAGCCATGTGCACGCCACCCTGGACTGGACTGACCGGTTCGGGGAACGAACGGACTGCGGCTTCTTTGTCACCATGACCCATGCCTCGGGAACGGTCTCCACCGTGTCCGCCAGCAAGCTCAACCACTCCACCACCCGGGAACTGCGCGCCTACGGCAGCGAGGGTAGCTACATTGCTTCGGGTTCCGATGTTCAAGCAGATGCATTGATGCAGGGACGCAGGCCGGTAGCGCAACCGGAAACGTGGGGCATTGACACACGGGAGAATTGGGGAATCCTGTCCCGCAGGGGCCAACGCGAGCTTATCCCGTCCGAGCAAGGTAACTACACCGGCTTTTACACAGAGTTCGCGAGTGCTGTCCGAGGCGAAGGCCCCGAACCAGTGCCGGCATCAGAGGGGATCCGTACCCTCGAAGTCCTGGACGCAGCCCGCCTGAGCGCGCTGGAGAATGTTGTGGTTGCACTCTGAAGACTCTGCTCCACCGCGCAGAAACGCCCGATGCCTGCCGGCGTCGGGCGTTTCTGCGTGGTTCTCAATTAACACATTTCTTGGAAAACGCCGTTGTCCTCAGTCAGCGGTTACTCCTGACTTTTCTTTGAAGAGATGCTCCAATTCCTCAAGGGACTTGCCTTTGGTCTCCGGAACAGTTCGCTTGACCCACACAATGGCGCACAACTGTAGGGCCACGAAAATGAAGAATGTTGCTGAAACGCCCATCAGCGAGACCAACTGCGGGAAGAAGAAGCCGATCAGGAAATTGATCATCCACAGCACGAAAACACAGATGCCCATGCCGATACCACGGACGTGCATCGGGAAGATCTCGGACATGGTCAGCCACGTCACGGTTCCAATGCACCCCTGCATGGAGGCAAGGAACGTCACCATGAACAGCAACACCAGATAGCCACGCAGAGTGCTTTCCGGCAGCGCCAGGGAGATGAGTGCAATGGCCGTCAGCGATGACGCAGTACCGATCAACCCCACAATGAGCATGGGTTTCCGGCGAATTCGCGTCATCAAATACATGCCAACGATCACCGCCGCCACGGACGTCATGCCGTTGAGGACATTGGCAATCAGGGCCCCTTGATCCCCAAAGCCAGATGAGGACAGGATGGTAGTCCCGTAATACATGATGGCGTTGACGCCGCTGATCTGGTTGATGATGGCCATGCCAAGACCAACCACAAAGATCCTGCGTATCCAGGGCACGGTGAGGTCCTTGAAGGTCCCAAGTTTGGACTGATAGTCCTCCCTGGCCGCCTGACGCACCTCGTCGAACTCGGCCCCGACCTCTCCCGCACTCCGCGTGGAGCGGAGGACTTCCAAGACTTCGCCGAAACGTCCAGCCGATGCGAGCCAGCGGGGGCTCTCCGGCAAGACGAGCATGCCGAACCACAGAATAACGGCAGGAAGCGTGGCAATCACCAGCATCCAGCGCCATACATGCAGCTCTTGAGGGAACAGGTTGCCCAGGACCGCGTTGAACGTAAAGGCCAGGAACTGGCCGGTCACGATCATGAGCTCGTTCTGCGTGACGATCCTGCCGCGCTGGGCAGCCGGTGACATCTCGGCCAGATACACGGGAACGATTACTGAGGCACCGCCGACGGCGAGACCCAGGACTGTGCGGGCAAGCACCAGGAGTTCAGTGCTCGGCGCTAGGGAACAACCAACGGTGGCAAAGGCGAAGATCAGGGCTAGACCCATGATCGTCTTGCGCCGTCCAAAGCGGTCGGACAGTCGTCCTGCGCTGATCGCTCCGAACGCCGCACCGAAGAGCAGCGTCGAGGTGACCAGGCCTTCGGTCAACGGCGTCAGGCCCAGGTCCTTCTGCATGAAGGGCAGGGCGCCGTTGATTACACCAGTGTCATAGCCAAACAGCAGTCCGCCGAAGGTAGAGAACAAGGCTACCTTGCGGAGGAATTTCTTGGGGTTCTCCGGTTTGCTGCTCTTCCCGGACGCTGCCGGAAGAGTATCAAGCCGGCCAGCAGAGGTCTCGATTGAAGAAGACTTGGTCATGGCTTCCTTTTCTCGCTACCGCCTTTAGTTTGTCCGGGCGACGTAGTCGACCATCGACTTGAGCTGGTAGCGGGAAACATCTTCCGCGTTCTCATCCTCGGCAAAAACCGACGAGACCATCACGGTGTTTTCCTTGTCCAGGAAGCCGATCTCCTTCAGGCCGCCAAAGAATTCGTCCCAGTTCACATCGCCGTCGCCGATCTTGAGGTGCTGGTGCACGCGGACGGCATTGCCGGGCGGGTTGGTGATGTAGCGGAGGCCGTGGGAGGCGTGGTGGTTCATGGTGTCCGAGACGTGCACCAAGCGAAGCTTGTCCCCCGCTGCCCGCATGATCTCCAACGGCTTATTGCCCATGTGGAAACTGTGCGAAGCAACGTAGACCATCCCGATGTTCGGCGAATTTACGCCCCTGATGACCCGGAGAGCGGCCAGGCCGTCCTCTACGAAGTCGTCCGGGTGCGGGTCAATGAGGACGTCCAGACCCTCGCGTTCGATGATCGGGAGCAGCTCCTCCATGGAGCGGTAAAACGCACGCTCAGACTCTTCCGCTTTCTCCGGGCGGCCGCTGAACTCGGTGTTCATGGTCTGGACACCGAGGTCTACGGTGATCTGGATGGCGCGCTTCCAGTACCGGACTGCGGCTTCGCGGGCGTCCTCGTCCGGACCTGACCACCGTAGGACCGGCAGGACCGAGGCGATTTCGACCCCGGCGTCCTTACAAGCCGCCTTCAGTTTTCCGACGAGTTCATCGTCGGCCTTTGGGTGGTTATAGAACGGGATGAGATCCGTGTGCGGGGTCATCTGTAGGTATTTGTAGCCGAGATCGGCTGCCACGCGAGGAAACTCCAGGAGCGTGTGGCTGTGGTGGAACGGTGTGGGATCCAGTGCAATCTTCATGGTGAATGTCCCCTACTTAATAAAGGTCCGGCTTGGTGTTCAACTGAACCTTGACCTTTTCGCCCGATTTTTGGGCTTCGACGCCGGCCTCGCAGCAGGCTGCCGTAGCGTAGCCGTCCCAGGCGGTTGGTCCGCCGATTTCGCCGCGAAGTGCGGCGTCCACCCAAGCCTGCACCTCGACGTCGTACGCAGCTCCGAAACGCTCTTCAAAACCTGGGGTGACTTTGCCGCCCCACTTGCCCGCGGACTGGATGTACGGGCCGTTGTCGCCGCCGATGCTCACTATGCCCTCTTCAAAGGACGCTTGCGTGGCCACCTGATAGCCGAACTTAGCATTGACATAGATTTCGACGTCGGCCAGCACACCTGACTCGGTTTCGAGCAGCACGTGCTGCGGGTCATGCTGGCCGTTCGGCGCGCTGCGCGTGGGCTTGCCCAAGCGGACCTGCACGGAGGTGATTTCTTCACCCGTGAAGTAGCGGATCGCGTCGAACTCGTGGACTACAGAGTCGTTGATCAGCATTTCGTTGGTGAATCCCTCGGGCGTGCTCGGGTTCCGGTGCTGGTGGTGCAACATCAGCAACTCCCCCAACTCGCTGTTGCGGATGATGGCACCCAACGCCGAGTACTCGGCGTCGAAACGGCGCATGAAGCCCACTTGGATTCGCTTGTGGCCCAAAGCCTGCTCAGCCTGGACAACCTTCCAGGCGCTTTCGGCGTCGGGGGTCAGCGGCTTCTCACACAAGATGGGGAAGTCTTTCTCCAATGCCTTGTACAGGATTTCCTCGTGGAGGAAACCCGGCGTGGCAATCAGGACGGCGTTGACGTCACCGTTATTGAGCGCCTCGTCGGCACTGGCCAACGCCACGGCGCCGTCAATTCCCTCAATTGCGGCTTGCGCGCGGGCAAGGTCGACGTCGACGACGGCGGCTACTTCAGCGCCGTGGATGCGGGTGCTGAGGCGCTTGATGTGGTCCGCACCCATGCGGCCTGCGCCGATGACGGCAACGCGGAGAGTCTTGGTCACTGTATCTGTCCTTCGTGAAGTTCTTGGGGGTGGCTGTTGCTGGCGGTGTTACTGGATCCTGGTACGGGATCCGCAGGACAGCAGGTAATTGCGGGTCCGCTTGGCGATGGGCATCGGCACATCGAACGCTACCGGGTACATGTCCTGTTCCACGATGCCGAAGATCGGCCGGTTCAACGCTTCCACGGCTTCGATGACCGCGCGCAGGTCCGGGAGTCCGTTCGGCGGCTCAGTCATGACGCCGGCGAGGTTGGCGGCTGCCCACGTCATGTTCTTCTCATTCACCTCGGCGAGGACCTCGGGATTGATCTGCTTGAGGTGCAAGTAGCCGATACGATCCGGGTAGTTCTTGATGAGCTCCAGGCTGGACGCCCCACAGTACTCAGCGTGCCCCGTGTCCAGGCACAGGTTCAGATACTGCGGATCGGTCGCAGCCAACAGAGTTTCGACGTCCTTCTGGGCACCGACGTGCGAATCAGCGTGCGAGTGGAACTGCTGGTGCAAACCAAAGTCCTCCAGCAGGACCTTGCCCATGCGGTTGTGGCCTGCGAACAGATCTGCCCATTGCTCGTCGGTAAGTTCGCCGTTCTCCACCGCTTCACCGGTGACGTCGTCGCGCCACATCGCGGGGATGACCACAATATGTTCACCGCCCATGGCTGCCGTCAGTTCGGCAACCTTTCGGGCGGGTTCCCATGCTTCGTCGTATTGCTTCGCACCACGGTGGAAGGCCGTGAAGACCGTACCTGCGGTGACCTGGAGGTCACGCTGCTTCAGTTCCTCAGCCAACCGGGTGGGGTCGTTCGGCAGGTATCCGTACGGACCCAGTTCGATCCACTTGTAGCCGGACTCGGCAACCTCATCAAGGAACCGTTCCCAAGGAGTTTGCTGGGGATCATCCGGAAACCAGACACCCCAGGAATCAGGGGCGGTGCCGATGATCAGCTTGTTCTCAACATCAGTCATGACAGCGTTGTCTTCCTCTGGTCGTTAGTTGGAGGGGAAGTTGTAGGAGGCGCCGGAGGCGTGGGTGGGTTCGGGCCAGCGGGAGGTGATGACTTTACCGCGGGTGTAGAAGGAGACGCCTTCGGGTCCATAGATGTGCTTGTCGCCGAAGAGCGAGTTCTTCCAGCCACCGAAGGAGTGGTAGGCCACCGGGACGGGCAGGGGCACGTTGATGCCTACCATGCCCACGGTCACAGAGCGCTGGAACTTCCGGGCGTTCGCACCCGAGGAGGTGAAGATCGCGGTGCCGTTGCCGTAGGGGTTGGAGTTGATCAGGCGAATGCCTTCTTCGAGGTTTGCGACGCGGACCACTACCAGGACGGGGCCGAAGATTTCCTCGGTGTAGGCAGTCATTTCGGTCTTGACGTGGTCGATCACGGTTGGGCCTACCCAGAAGCCGTCTTCGTGGCCGGGGACCACCAGGTCGCGGCCGTCCACCACCATGGCCGCGCCGGCGGTTTCGGCTTCGGTGACGATCTTGACGATGCGTTCCTTGGAGGCCGGGGTGATGACCGGACCCATTTCGGCGTCCGGTTCGGTGCCGTTCTTGACCTTCACGGCCAGGGCGCGTTCTTCGACCTTCTTCACGATCAGGTCAGCGGCGTCACCCACGGCCACGGCGACGGAGATCGCCATGCAGCGTTCCCCTGCGGAACCGAAAGCCGCGGCCGCGAGGTGGTCGGCGGCGTTGTCGAGGTCAGCGTCGGGCATCACGATGGCGTGGTTCTTCGCTCCACCCAGGGCCTGGACCCTTTTGCCGTGCTTCGTGGCAGTCTCGTGGACGTACTGGGCGATCGGGGTGGAACCCACAAAGGAGATGCCATCCACGTCCGGGTGGGTCAGCAGCCCATCAACGGTTTCCTTCCCACCGTGCAGGACCTGGAACACGCCATCAGGAAGGCCGGCCTGCTTCCACAGTTTTGCCAGCAGCATCGGCGCGGACGGGTCACGCTCGGAGGGCTTGAGAATGAACGCGTTGCCCGTGGCGATGGCCATCGGTGCCATCCAGAGCGGGACCATCACGGGAAAGTTGAACGGCGTGATGCCGGCTACGACGCCCAGGGGTTCGCGGAAGGAGAAGACATCGATGCCGGTGGAGACCTGGTCCGAGTAGTCGCCCTTGAGCAGTTGCGGGATTCCGCAGGCGAACTCGATGACTTCCAGTCCGCGGCCGATCTCACCCTTGGCGTCGGAAAGGACCTTGCCGTGCTCGGCGGTGATCAGCTCAGCGAGGTCGTCCACGTGCGCTGCAACGAGTTCACGGAACTTGAACAGCACTGCGGTTCGCTTGGCCAGGGACATGTCACCCCACGAATCCGCCGCCTTGCGGGCCGCGGCAACGGTGGTGTTCAGGTCGGCTTCGTTGGCCAGTCGCAGTTCAGCGGACACTTGGCCGGTGGCGGGGTTGTAGACGGGCTGGGTGCGATCGCCTTCGCCGGAGGTTTCAGCGCCGTTGATGAAATGGTGAATGGTGGTCAGTGTGGTCGTCGTCGACATGTGCGGACTTCCTTTTAGTCTGTGGGGTTCTAGCCGAGCAGTTTGCGCTGGCGGTTCTTGTGGTCGGTGTACGTCTTGTAGGCCTGCCGGGTGGATTCGAGCTCGGAAACCTGGGAGACAGGAACGTCCCACCAGGACTCGGAGCTTGGGGCATCCAGCAAAGGATCCGACTCAACGTGGATGACTATCGGACCCGTTTCCGGGGCCGCCTTGGCTTCCTTGATCGCGGCGCCGAGGGCTTCGATGACGTGCTCCCCCGGTTCGATCCGGATGACCTTCGCTCCAAGTGACTCGGCGTTGGTGGCGAGGTCGATAGGGAGGTTCTCACCGGCGTCGAAGCTGTGCTGTTCCTTGTCCAGGACCCGGTACTGCGTACCGAACCGCTGCGAGCCGAGGGATTCGGAGAGGGAACCGATGGAGGCGTAGCCGTGGTTCTGGATGAGGACCACAATCAGCTTGATGCGTTCGGCGACGGCGGTAACCAGTTCGGTGTGCATCATCAGATAGGAGCCGTCCCCCACCATCACCACCACATCGCGCTCCGGGCCGCCTGCCGCGGCTTCGGCCAGCGCGGCGCGCTTCACGCCCAAACCGCCGGGGATCTCGTAACCCATGCAGGAGTACGCGTACTCCACGTGGTAACCGAAGGGGTCCCGGACGCGCCACATCTTGTGGAGGTCACCGGGCAGCGAACCCGCCGCGCAGATCACCACGTCCTGGTCATCCATGGCCTTGTTGGTGGCGCCAATGATCTCGTTCTGCGCCGGCAAAGGCGTGCAACGCGTCTCGAAGGCTTCGTCCACGATTCCATTCCAGCGCTTCTTCTCGGCTGCGACCTTCTCTTCAAGGTCAGCACCCACCCGGTACCCACCCAGTGCCTGGTTGAGCTTCACCAGTGCCTTGCGGGCATCAGCAACGATCGGCAACGTGGTGCCGTGCTTGTACGCATCGATTGGCGCTACGTTGATGTTCACGAACTTTACATCCGGGTTCTGGAACGCAGTACGGGACGCGGTGGTGAAGTCCTCGTAACGCGTGCCAATCCCGATGATGAGGTCCGCCTCGGCCGCAATGGCATTGGCCGCCGTCGTACCCGTTGAACCAATCGCACCGAGGGAGAACTTGTGGTCCCACGGCAGGACACCAACACCTGCCTGCGTGTTGCCCACCGGAATGCCGGTCAGCTCAGCAAACTTCGCGAGTTCCTCGTTGGCGTAGGAATAGAGGACGCCGCCACCGGCGATGATCAGCGGGCGCTTCGCGGCGCGGATGGCCTGCACTGCGCGGCTGATGTCATCATCCTCGGCCTCGGGACGGCGGATCCGCCAGTCCCGCTCGGCCAGGAACTCTTCCGGGACATCGAAAGCCTCGGCTTGGACATCCTGCGGCAGGGAAATCGTCACGGCGCCGGTCTCAGCCGGGTCCGTCAGGACGCGCAATCCGTGGTGGAACGCGGAGAATAGCTGCTCCGGACGGGAGACGCGGTCGAAGAACCTGGACAGTGGACGGAAAGCATCGTTGACCGTGATGTCGTAGGCGTACGGGAGCTCCAGCTGCTGCAACACAGGGTCAGCAGCGCGGGTAGCAAAGGTGTCGCTCGGGAGCAGCAGGACCGGAAGACGGTTGGTGGTAGCCAACGCAGCACCTGTCAAAAGGTTCGAAGAACCGGGTCCAATGGAGGTGCTGATCGCGAAAGTCTGCCGGCGCCGGGTGTGCCGAGCGTAGCCAACAGCCTGGTGCACCTGGGCCTGCTCATTGCGGCCCTGATAATACGGCATGATCCTGGGGTCCGCTGCCTGATACTGCTTCAACGCCTGACCCACGCCGGCCACGTTGCCGTGCCCGAAAATACCGAATGTGCCCGGGATCAGCCGCTCACGATACTCCACGCCGTTGATGGAATCCACCGTGTACTGCTTGGACAGGAATTCGACCACAGCCTGCGCCACGGTCATCCGACGGGTTGCTGTACCCATTACTAGCTACTCCGATACTTTCACTGGAATACGGTCTGACATGGTTCGCTCATCCGCCTTGGCGGCCACGGGCGCAGAGGTTTTCAACAACGAGGCCGCCGTTGCAACAGCTCCTGCCACATCGCCGTCATGGGGGTAGAGCAGCGTCCTTCCCACAGTGAGGCCTCGAACACCGGGCAATGCGAGAGCTGCCTGCCAGCTGGCGAAAACCTCGTCCTGGCTGCCGTCGGGGTCACCGCCCAACAGAACGGTAGGCATGGTGGTGGAAGCCATGACGCGTTCCATCTCTGCCACAACCGGCAATTTCATCCAGGTGTAGGCACTGGTGGAACCGAGGCCTTCGGCAATTCCGACGGATTTGATCACGGCGTCAGCGCGGAGGTCGTTACGAACCTTTCCGTGCGCATCACGGACGGAAAGGAACGGCTCCACCATGGCGATGAGCTTGCGCTCGGCCAGCGAATCAATGGCCCTCGCCGTGGCTTCAAGGGTGGCCACGGTGTCCGGGTCGCCCAAGCAGATGCGCGTGAGCATTTTGCCGCCGTCCGCGCCCAGTGCTTCCAGCGCAGCCGCGGTATGGCCGGTGAAGCGGTCGTCGAACTCGTTGACCAGTCCTGCCAGTCCACCGCGGTTCATGGAGCCGAAGACGAGCTTTCCTTCCAGGGCTCCCAACAACAAGAGGTCGTCCATGATGTCCGGCGAGGCCAGGATGCCATCAACTGCAGGATTCGCCAACGCGATCTGCAGACGGTCCAAAAGGTCCCTGCGATCGGCCATGGCCATTGGCTGCGCACCAACGGCCAGGGCGCCCCGTGCCGGGTGGTCCGCGGCGACAATGAAGTTCTGCGCGCTGTGTTTAAGGCCAGGATGGCGACGGCGGGTGGCTGCTGCCCGGGCGACGGCCTCGGGGTCCTCCAACCGGATACGGCTCAGGTGCTCGTAACGGCGGGGATCGTCATTAAGGCTCAACGAACTGCTCCTTCACTGAACGTGTCGGCTGCGAGGGCGGCGGCTGACAGAGTGGCACCGGGGATGGGTCGGCCGCGTTCCGCGAGCAGCGAGGTAACTTCCTCCGGCGTCGGCATCGCATCTGCACACGAGAGGCGCGAGGCGACGATTGCGCCGGATGCGTTTGCATAATCCAGGACTTCCGAAAGGGGCCAACCAGACAACAGTCCGTGACAGAAGGCACCGCCGAATGAGTCGCCGGCACCCAAGCCGTTAACGGTTTCCACCGGGACGGGTGCAGACACCACACGCTCCGTGCGGGTCTTGGCCATGACACCTTCGGGCCCGAGTTTGACCACGGCGATTTCGACGCCGGCGGCCAGCAGGCGGTCCGCCTGCTCATCGGGCGTTCCCTCCCCCACTGCTACAGCGCATTCCTTGTCGTTGCCGATCGCCACAGTGACATGCGGCAGGACCTTGGCAATTTCCGCGCGGGCTTCTTCTTCAGAGCTCCAGAACATGGGACGGTAGTCCAGGTCCAGGATGGTGAACTGACCATCCTTGAGATCGGTTCGAGGACGGGCCTGGTGTGCTTTGATATGGGCGCTGCGACTGGGCTCCTGGCAGAGGCCGGTGACGGTAGACCAGAAAATACCCGCATCACGGATCGCCTCCAAGTCCAGTTCTTCAGCTCTGATCTGCAGGTCCGGAGCAGTGGGAAAGCGGCCGTAGAAGTACAGCGGGAACTCGTCTGTAGCCGGCTTGATCGCGCAGAAGGTCACGGCCGTGGGGTACTCCTTGACCGGGGAGACGAAGGAATCGTCCACATTGAACTTGCGCAATTCCCGGTGAAGGTAGTTTCCGAAAGCGTCGTCGCCGGTGCGGGTGATGATTCCCGCGCGGCGCCCGTGTCGTGCGGCGGCGACGGCCACATTGGAGGGCGAACCTCCAAGGTATTTGCCGAAGGACGTCACCTCCTCCAGATCCACCCCAATGTCGTTCGGGTAAATATCAACGCTGATGCGCCCGATCGTAAGCAGTTCGTGGGTCACGATAATCGTTGACCTTTCTCTTGTGAACTCTGAACCTTTGAGCGCTGGGCCCCAATGCCTTGCCACCCCTCAGTGAGCGGGGCCACATGACTACTCTGCACCAGAATCAATGTCCTGTCAAAGGTTTGTACTGACATATTTACAACGTGACACAGAACGCTCTACTTAGGCGGCACTGCGAGTTCTCCAGTGACATATTGGCTGCGCCCAAAGCCGAATGACCAGTCGCCCGGCGAGTTCTCCACGTAGCCCACAAAGACATCTTCGCCCGGGATCCCCACCTCTGCGAGACCGCCCGCAATAGCCTGGAAAAGGGAGCTCTTGGCGTCCTGGCTTCGACCACCCTGGGTGAAAATCTGGATCATGACAATGCCGGAACTGCGCTCAAATCCCAAGCCTGCGTCTTGCGCAACGATCTGACCTTGCGGGTGTTCGGTCAGGATATGGAAGTAGTCCCGCTCCGGGATTCCGTATTTACTAAGGATGGCGTCGTGGATTTTGCGGCTCAGCGCCGCCAACTCTTCCGGCGAGCGGCCTTGGTTAACATCGATTCGAACAAGTGGCATTTCTTCACTCCTCAGTTTGTCCTGTCATACTAACAAACTAGTTCAGAGGAACTCAAGACTTCACCACTGACGAAAGGCGTTTGGACTTCGCCCTCCCAACAACCACTAACCCCCACGCTGCTGGCTGGCGGGGGCAGGAGTGTTGGGGGCTACTGTGTGTTGGCACTGCTGTATGTGGGGACTGCTGCCTAAATCAGCCGAAGACTGCCGGCGTCGGTATTGTCAGCAGCCGGCGCGTCCACGTGAAGCCGCCCGCCCCATTGCCTGGATAAATCCACATGGAACCGGCGATGTCGCGGGAAATGACATCACCGTGGCCGTCATAATCGAAGTCTCCAGGGGCGGCGATGAGATCCATCTTGTGCCAGCCCGAGCCCACTTGGATCCGGCCCACCCATCCCCCGGAGCCGTTGCCCGGGTAGAGCCAAAGTGAACCGTTTGAGTCCGCCGCGAGAATGTCCGGCTTTCCGTCCTCATTGAAATCATGTCCGCTGAAGATGGACGTCATAATGTTCCAACCCCATCCCACCTGCAGACGGCCCGGCAGCCAACCACCAGTGCCGTCGCCCCGGTACATCCACAGCACACCGGAGGCGTCGCGGGCAAGGACATCGGGATTCCCGTCACCATTCCAATCCCCCGGTGAAACCAGGGAAGTCATCACATCCCAGCCACGGCCCACTTGCTTGGAAACGTTCCCACCAATACCTGTACGCAAGTACAACCCGCCATCACGGCTGCGAAACATCCAATCGGCGCTGCCGTTTCCATCCCAATCACCGGGCGTCACCAGGGCATTCGCGTCAAGGACGACACTCGGACCGGGACCCAAGCCTTGGCCCTCCCAGCCGGTCTTTCCCTCGTAGACGATGACATTTCCGTTGTCCGTTATGGTGGGCAGATCAGCGTAAACCTTCTCAAAGTCCCACCAGATCTGAATGAAGTTGTGCCAGGAGTCGTCAGCGCGGGCAGGAGAAGCTACCACCGGCTGAGCAAGTGTCAAGGCAACCACAGCAAGAACTACCAGGCGTATTCGGCGCACAACAAGCCCCCGACTCTTTGCGCATCCCCCAGTGGAACGCTCCTGCCGCGACCCTACTAGGGAGCTGGATCACCAGGCAACGACTTTGACGGGCTTCCTACGTAGCTTGTGGAAGCACCCTCGCTGCTAGAGCGCCGCCCTGATTTTCTTCAGGTGCAGCCCACGGCATGGAATGGCCGCAGAAACGAGGGCTTGGCTGTGCTGGTGCTGCGGATCTGCAAAGAACTTGTCCGTGTCGGTGAGCTCCACAAGGCGGCCTTGGTAGAGGACCGCGACCCGCTGGCACATGTGCCTCACCACGTCCATGTCGTGCGTGATGATCATCAGGGTCAGCCCGCGGTCCCGGTGCAGGCGCTGCAAGAGTTCAAGGATGGTCCGTTGGGTCAAGGCGTCCAGGGCAGACGTTGCTTCATCACAGATGAGGACTTCAGGTTCCAACAGCAACGCCCGGGCAATGGTGACCCGCTGCAATTGCCCTCCGGAGCATTGACCCGGGCGCCGGTCCAGGAGGCCGGGATCAAGCTCCACTTCTTCCATTGCTGCCATGAGCCTGCGGGACCGTTCACCTGCTGTGAGCTCTTTTTGCGCCCGGAGCGGCGCTTCGAGGCTGGCACGCAGCGTCATGCGGGGGTCGAAGGAATCGTGGGGTTCCTGGAACACCAACTGAACGGCCGTTGGTCCGGCGCCAGCCGCAATCAGCGTCCTGGCGATGCTGCCACTGCTGATACCTTCCAACCCAACAATGGCCCGGGCGAGAGTGCTCTTACCGCACCCGGATTGGCCAAGAACGCCCAGAATTTCGCCCTGTTTTACGTCCAGCGAAATCGAGTCCAAGGCAGGCCGCCCGCTGCGTTTGCCGGATCCGAACTGCTTGACCACATTGGTCAGGGTCAGAGCGCTGCGCTGGTGGGTGGGGGCAACCGGGATGTTGGTTGGCGCCAAGTTGGACGCTTCGAGGAGCCTGCGCGTGTAAGGGGTCTTGGGGCTGCCCAGAACCGTTTCTGTAGTGCCGGATTCAACGATCACACCCGCGTCCATCACCAACACCCTGTCTGCAAATGCGGCCACCGAAGCAAGGTTATGCGTGATGTAGAGGATACCCAGACCACGCTGAATCCTCTGCCGGTCGAGCAACTCCAGGATTTGTTGTTCGAGCACTTTGTCCAAGGCCGACGTCGGTTCATCAGCCAGAAGGATCTCAGGCTTACCTGCCAAGGCCATGGCGGTCATGGCTCGCTGCGCCATGCCGCCGGAAAGCTGGTGCGCGTATGAGCGCGCACCCCGTTGCGGATCCTCGAAGCCCACCTCGGCCAGCAATTGGAGAACCTTCGTCTTTGCAGCATTTCCGCGTAGGCCGGAATGCAGCTTTAGGGGTTCCCGCAGATGGGCGCCGATGGTCTTGTTGGGATTGAACATTTTCTTTGGCTGCTGGAACAGCATCCCCAGCCGGCCACCTCGAACGCGGTTCAGCTCTGCTTCCGAGGCCCCGGTGACGTCCAGCGCCCCAAGCCGGATGGACCCCGATTCAATACTCAACTGTGAAGGCAACAACTGCAGGACCGACCTCGCAGTCATGGTCTTGCCCGAACCGGAGCCTCCCACCAGAGCCACAAACTCGCCCGGTTTCACGGCCAGGCTGACACCTGCGAGGATAGGGCGCCCCGTACCCCCACTGCGGACCGTCAGGTTCTCAACAACGAGCTCAGGCATGCTGTCCCTCCACCACGAGGACGTCAACCGGATCGGAGGCCCGGCGTGATGCCCGTTGACCGATCAATGTCACGCACAGGGCCACCAGGAACACGGCGAGTCCAGGGGCAATGATTCCCCACGGAGCCCTCTCCGCGTACGGTTGCGCCGCTGCCAGCATGGAACCCCAGTCGGATTGCGGCGGTTGCACGCCGAGTCCAAGGTAGGACAGTGCTCCGACGCTGATGAGGAGCTGACCGAAGCGAAGTGTCGCCTGCCCCAGCATGGGGGCGGCGAGGTGCGGGAGGATGTGGCGGAAGATAATGAACGACGGCGAACATCCCACCACTCGCGCTGCTTCGACAAACCCGCGTGCCGAGACGTCATAAGCCAGTGTCCGGGCCAGTCGTGCAAACGGCGTCCACCCTGTCACGGTCAGTGCCACCAGCAGCGAGGTGAAGCCAGTGCCCATGGCAGCGACGATGAAAAGTGCCACCACCATCTCCGGAAGTGCCAGCAGGACGTCATTGGTGCGGGTGAAAAACTCATCCAGCCAGCCCTTGCGGCGGGCGCTAAGAACACCGACCACTAAACCGATGGCTCCGGTCAGAGCTGTAGCCAGTGCGGCCACCACCAGGGAGAAGCGACCGCCGTCGAGCAAGCGACTCAGCGTGTCCCTGCCGAGGTGGTCTGTTCCCAGCCAATGCGTTGCGCTGGGCGGTGCAAGCCGTGCCGCGAGGTTCTGGTCATCCGGAGGAAACGGCGCCAACCAAGGCGCAGCTGCCACTGCCGCGACAATCAGAACGAGTATTACGACGGCGGCGGCGTCGATTGCTGAACGGTTACGCAAGGGCGCCACTTACCTTCGGGCTAAGGATCCGGTGCAGGAAATCGGCAAGTGTGGTGATCGCGACAGCCAGTGCCACTACCACCACCACGCCGCCCTGGGCCAACGGTATGTCGCTGTTGATTACGGCGTCGTATAGCAGTCTGCCCATGCCTGGGATCGCGAAAATCACCTCCACAATGACCGAACCGCCCAGTAGGCCCGCGAACCACACCGCGAACAGAGTGGACAACGGCACCAGTCCGTTCGGCACAACATGCCGCATGATTGTTTGGACGTGGCTCAATCCCCGTGCACGCGCAGCGGAAATGTGTTCTGCCTCCAGGGCATCGATCATTCCCGACCGTACAGCCGAGGTGAAGAAGCTAATGGGCCGCAACGCCAGTGTTGCCGCCGGGAGGACGATGGACGATGCCGTGTTCCACCCTGCGGAGGGCAGCAAGGACAATTTGAGGGCGAACACGAGCACCAGCAGCGGGGCCAACCAGTACTCAGGCATGGCGATGAACGACTGCGTGACTGTGGTGATCAACTTGTCTGTCTTACTGCCCTGTTTCAGCGCCGCGACAATCCCCAAAGGCAGCGATACCACCACTGCAGTGCCCAAGGCCACAAATACCAAACTCAGGGTGATGCTCAAAGCGGGTAGTACTTGCTCAACTACTGGCGTCCTGCTGATATGGGATAAGCCCATATCCCCGGTGAAGAAGTCCCCCAGCCAGCGCAGGTACTGGACGGGAAGAGGATCGTTGAGTCCCAGGCTCTCGCGCAAGCCCTGAACGGTGGCCTCATCCACTACATCCCCGGCGACGCGGGAGCGAATGATTTTCCGTACAGGATCGCCCGGGGTTACATAGGGAATAAGGAATACCGCGAAAGACGACAGCAGGACGGCGACCACGAGGGTCGCCGTCCGCTTCGCAAGGAACGTGATCATGCTGGTTTGTCTGTTGTCTGTCGGTCCCGGTTTCGTTGCTAGGAGCCCGACTTGGCCGTTTGCGCTGTCAGGACGTAACGGGAAAGCGGATCCTGAACGTAGGACAGGACGTTGCTGCGGACGGCGTCGGTAGCCTGTTCATTGACGAGCCAGAGGTTGACCGCCTGGTCATCCAGGAGCTGACCGGCCTTGGCATACAGCTTGTAACGTTCTTCGGTGTTGGACGTGCGGGCTGCTTCGGTGATGATCGCGTCAAACTCTTCATTGCAGAAGTGGCTGAGGTTGTAGGTGCCTTTGCACGTGTAGTCGGCCGTCAGGAAGCCGATGGGATCAGCGATGTCGATGAGTCGGTTGCGCTGGCTCAGGATCATGTCGTAGTTCCCTGCCAAAACGTCCGGCTCAGCGGACGCGTATTCCTTGGCCTGGATGGCCACGGGTACACCGATGTTCTTGAGGTTGTCCTGGATCACGGTTGCGACGTCGGCGAACTCGGCACGTTCTACAATCGCAATGATTTCCAACGGCTTGTCGGCGGTGTATCCGGCACTGGCGAGAAGCTTCTTCGCTTCTTCAACGTTCTGCTTCGGCGAGCTCGCCGTGCTCGATGCCCATGGCTCTGAAGGCGCATAGGGTCCGGCTGCCGGAAGGGCTGCGCCCTCGTAGACGCTGGAGGCCAAAGCCTCAAGGTTCAGTGCCGAACGGAGTGCCTTGCGGAAATCAACGTTATTGAAGGGGGCACGGCCGTTGTTCATGTACAGCGTGGCCGTGCGCGGTGAGTCTGCCTTCAGCACGGAGACTTCGGGCGCATTCTCGAGCGTGGACAAGGCAGAAGCCGGGATGGAGAGGGAAATGTCCGCCTCACCGGTTTGAACCTGTGCTGCGCGTGTAGCGCCGTTGGTGATGAAGCGGACCTCAGCCCCTGCGAGCTGCACGTCGCCGCCCCAGTAGTTTTCGTTGCGGTCCAGCGTCAGGGATTGTTTCGCCTTCTCTGAAACCGGAGTGAACGGTCCGGTGCAGTGACCGAAGGGATCAACGGTGGCGCCCGCGTAAGCGGCCGGAGCAAGAATGCCGGTGTTGACGCTTGCAAGGCGGAACGGTACCAACGGGTTTTCCACGGGCGTGGTGACGCGAACTGTCTTTGAATCCCGCGCCTCGACAGCACTGACTACGCTCGGGCTGAACGCCCGGGCAGGCACCTTGGCCTTGAGGACGTGGTTGAGCGAGGCGGCCACAGCCTCTGCGGTGAGGTCGGTACCGTCCTGGAATTTCACGCCTTCACGGATGGTGAAGTCCCATTCCAAAGGCGAAGCCTTCTTCCATTCCGTTGCCAGGAAAGGAACAACTTTCCCTTGGGCGGAATCGTATTTGGTAAGGGTTTCCAAGCAGCCGGACAAGGACAAGATGTATGCGGCGTCGGACTCCGGAGCCCAGTTGGCCACGGGAGCGCGGAAGTTGTCTACCACGATGCGCTGGTTGGTGTCAGCTACCTTCTCGGCGGATACGGGCTGGCCCCCGCTGAGGCCGCAACCGGAAAGTGTGAGGAGGGCTGCCAGCCCGAGAGTTGCCGTGGATCGGCTGGGAGTGCGCAAAGGGAACCGCCTGCTATTTATGCCCGAACGGGTGGGCATGGGGAAAGTGAAGACTATTAGGTTAGCCTTACCTCTTCCATTCTGAAAAATTGACGGTCGGCAATCCCGTAACAATGTGCTCCGGTTCATGGCCGTGCAATCCGGGAAACAGGGATCACGAAACCGGAACGAACCCGAGCCTTTTGTCCACGACGTTCTGCAATGGTTCACCGCGGCTGAACCGCCAGAGGTTCTCCACGAATAGCTTCCCAAGGTCGTCGAGGTAATCTTCTGTGTCGCCGCTCATATGAGGGGTAAGAATGACGTTGTCCATGCTCCACAGCGGGTGCTCTGCAGGAAGTGGTTCCGGATGGACCACGTCCAGCGCCGCACCCGCAATGGATCCCGAACGAAGCGCGTCCACCAGTGAGTCGGTGCGAACCAGCTCCCCGCGCCCCACATTTATCAGGTGGGCCGTGGGCTTCATGGCTGTAAGGACAGCGGCATCCACCAAGCCTTTGGTGTCGTCGGTCAGGGGCGCGGCCAGCACAACGTAGTCGAAGTCTCCGACCACCAAGGCCAGGTCCTTGGAAGAATGGATTTCTTCAAAGTACGCATCCCCTGGTCGGCTGCTGCGCCCCGCGCCGCTGACGCGCAGGCCAACCGCGCGGAACAAGGACGCGATTTCGCGTCCAATGGAGCCCGTTCCCACCACCAAGGTGCGCTGGCCCTGAATTTTCCGGGTAACGCGGTGCTGCCAGCGCCTCCCCTGCTGGAGCCTCAGCGAACCTTGCGCATCCTTCGCGATGTCCAGGACAAAGCCCAGGGCGAACTCGGCAATGGCGCGGCTCAGGACGCCACGCGAGTTCGTGTATTCAACGTCGCTGTTGACCAAGTCATCGAACAAGAGTTGGCTCACGCCCGCAGCCGAGACGTGCACCCACTTCAGCGACGAAGCTGCAGCCCAGTTCTCGCGCAACGCAGGTGAGAAGGAATGCCATTGGTAGAGAACATCCGCACCGTCCATTGCCTCTGGGAGACCGTCAGCCTTGGTTAGGCGAACTTCGGCCAGCTCCGCAATTTCGTCCAGCCCCGGCGGCAGGGCGTCCCGGTACAGGACAGCGACGACGGGCCGCTGGACTTCGGCATTCGTCATGATGACGACGCCGCTGCTGCCGCTGGCTTGGGAGCGCCAACTTCCGCCTTGCCCAGAGCATCCAAGACGTCAATGGCAGCCAGGACAGCCGCTGTGAACTCAGAGGTCGACGACGGCCCTCCAACGTCGCGGGTACCCAGACCCTCGCGCAACACTGATTCGAAAGCCAACTGCAGATGCTCGGCAGCTTCCGGGTGGCCCAAGTGTTGGAGCATCATTGCCCCTGACCAGATCTGACCTACCGGGTTCGCCAATCCCTTGCCCGCAATGTCCGGGGCAGATCCGTGCACCGGCTCAAAGAGGGATGGGAAATCCCCTTCGGGGTTCAGGTTCGCGCTGGGAGCCACGCCGATGGAGCCGGTGACGGAGCTGCCCAGGTCCGAGAGGATGTCGCCCAGCAGGTTCGAGGCGACAATGACGTCCAGGGTCCAGGGTTTGAGGACCAGGTGTGCAGCCAGTGCGTCCACCAGTTCGCTGGTGAGCGTCACGTCGGGGTAGAGGCGGGTGGTTTCCTCCACTACTTCGTCCCAGAAAGGCATGGTGTGGATGATGCCGTTGCTCTTGGTGGCCGAGGTCAACTGACCGCGGCGGGAGGACGCGAGCGAGGCCGCGTAGTGCGCGGCCCGCGATACTCCCAGGCGGGTGAAAATGGTTTCCTGGACAGCGGTTTCGTGGGGCAATCCGCGGTACATGCGTCCGCCGACCTCCGAGTATTCCCCCTCGTTGTTTTCACGCACGATGAGGATATCGATCGGTTCCTTGTTCGCCAGCGGCGACTTGACGCCGTCGAGCGTTTTCACGGGTCGGAGGTTGATGTACTGCTGGAATTCGCGGCGAATGGGGATCAAGAGGCCCCACAGCGATTCAGCGTCCGGAACCTCCGGGGAACCTACGGCGCCAAGGAAAATGGCGTCGTGCTGCGCCAGCTGTTCCAGCCCGTCCAGCGGCATCATTCGCCCTTGCTCCCCGTAGTAGTCCGAGCCCCAACCGAAGTGGGTGAACTCAAGGTTGATGGAGTGGAGCTCCGCGATCCGTTCGAGGCATTCGATGGCTGCGGGAACAACTTCTTTTCCGATTCCGTCGCCCGCGATAACTGCGATTTTGTGGGTCGTCATGATGCACTCCGTTCTGAGGTGGCAGTGAGTTGCTGCCAGCGGGTGGCGGGCTCGGCCAATTTGATGATGGTGCTTTTGGGTTCGGTCATCTCACGTACCGCATGTTTGACGCCTTCACGCCCCACGCCGGATTTCTTGAAACCGCCGAAGGGCATCGAATCGATCCGGACATCACTGGTCTCATTAATGACAACGGCCCCCACGTGCAGCTTGTCGGCAATGGCCAGGGCCAGCTCGATCGACTCCGTGAAAACGCCGGCTTGAAGCCCATAGTCGGAGTCGTTGGTGGCGTGGATGGCATCGGCGATCTGGATGAACGGCATGATGCTGACCACCGGGCCAAACACTTCTTCGCTAATGACCAGGGCGTCTGCGGGCACGTCCGTGAGCACGGTCGGCTGATAGAACGCGCCGCGGCGCTGCCCACCCACGTGGAGGGTTGCGCCGAGTGATTTGGCCTCGTCCACCCATTCCTCCACGCGGCGGGCTTCAGCTTCGGTGATCAGTGGTCCGACGTCCGTGGTGCGATCGAACTTAGCCCCGACGCGAAGCGTCCGGGTTCCACCCACCACCTTTTCAAGTACTTGATCAAACAGGGAGATGTGAACGTAGACCCGCTGAACGGACAGGCAGTTTTGGCCTGCCACTCCGAAAGCGCCGGCCACTACGGCCTCGGCAGCGGCGTCGGCGTCAGCGTCCGCACAGACAATGGTTGCATTGTTGCCGCCGAGCTCAGAAAGGATTTTCTTTGCTCCTGCGGCGGCAGCAATACGGTCGGCAGTCTTCGGCCCACCCGTGAAGGAGATGAGGTCCACTTGTGGGTCCGTCACGATCGCCTCCGAGACGCCCGGCCCCGAAACGATTGCGGCGAGACGACCATCGGGAACGCCCGCTTCCAACAACAGTTGGATAAAGGCAAGGCCCGTCAGCGGGGTTCGACCTGAGGGTTTAAGTACGACGCCGTTGCCTCCGATCAGCGCCGGGCCCAGCTTATGTGCCACGAGATTGAGCGGATCATTGAAAGGGGTGATGGCCGCGATAATTCCCACTGGTTTGCGGTTGTACCAGCCAATTTTGTTGGCTCCGGCCATGCTGTCTTCAAAAGCGAGTGTCTCTCCGACGAGTTCGCTCGACGCCGCAGCGGAGAGCCGCAGTGTCTCAATGCACCTGCGCACTTCACGCTCAGCCTCGGTGATGGTCTTGCTGCTTTCCGCGGCAATGATCTCGGCAAACCGCTCGCCTTGGTTCGCAAGCAGCACTGCTGCACGTTCCAAAGCCTCCCGCCGTTCCCGGAGAGCCCAATCATCTTCTAGAAGGTGGCGAAAAATGAAGGCAACCGCCCGGCGCACGTCCTGTGGAGTGGAAGAACACACCGTCCCCAGCAGGAGCCCGTCTTCGGGATCCCGGACTTCGAGGATCCTGTCAGCCGTCTCCCAACGTCCTTCCAGAAAGGCACCGCCTGGCAGGGTGGCGATGCTTGCCCGTCTGTAGGCGGTTTCTTCCCCTGTTTTGGGGCGCGCTGCAGCGACTTTGGTTGATGAACTCATGGGATCCTTACCCTGCCTATTTGATGCGGTCGATGATCTTCGCGGCGCCACCAATAAACGGCAGGAACCACGGCGGGCCGAAGTGGCCCGGCACAGGCGGGTTCTTTAGGTCTTCCCACACGTTCGCCTGCTTATCGCCAGCCATGTAGTGGGCCATCCTCTTGCCCATGTGGGCGGCCATCTGTACGCCGTGGCCGCTGTAGCAGAGCGAGTAGAACAGGCCGTCATGAACGCCGGCGTGCACCATTTGGTCCATGGAAAGGTCCACCAAGCCGCCCCAGATGTAGTCCACCTCCACGTTGGCCAGGTAGGGGAAGAGCTCAGTCATGGCCTTATGCAGGATCTCGCCACTCTTGACGTCTGATTCAGGGTTGGACATGGCGAACCGCGCCCGGCCACCGAAGAGCAGCCGGTTGTCAGGGGTGATCCGGAAATAGTACGTAAGCATCTTGCTGTCCGAGGCCTGTCGCCTGTTCGGCAGAATGCGGTTCACTACGTCTTCCGGCAAGGGTTCGGTGACTATGATGAAGCTGCCCACCGGAATCACGCGACGCTGAAGCCACGGGGTGACGTTGCCGGTGTAGCCGCTGGTGGCTACCAGAACCTGCTTGGCACGGGTAATGCCGCGGGTGGTGTGCACGTCATGGACCGTGCCTGAAACCTTGTTCAGCTCCGTGACGCTTGCGTTTTCGCAGATGTCGGCCCCGTTGTCGGCTGCTACCTTTGCCAGACCGTGAACGAATTTGCCCACATGCAGACCCGCACCAAGGGGATCCATCATGGCGCCCTGGTAGAAGTCCGTTCCGATTTCGCTGTGGATTTCGGACTTGGGAATAACTTCTACATGGTGATCCACAAGGTTCGCGAGCAGCTCCTGGGACTTCAGGAACCCGTCGTAGTGCGATTTATGGAACGCGAGCGAGAGCTTGCCGAATCGTTTGTAGTCGCAGTCAATGCCGTTGTCGTGGACGAGCTTTTCAATGGTTTCGATGGCGTCGTTGTATTCGCGGAACATCTCGACCGCGCGGGGCGCCCCGTAGCGCTTGACTGCCGTGCTGAAGCCAATGGCCAGACCGGTGGTAGCCATTCCCCCATTGCGGCCCGACGCACCCCAGCCAACGGTGTGGCGCTCGAAGACAGCAACGCTGGCGCCTTGCTTGGCAAATTCAAGTGCTGCGGATAATCCGGTAAAGCCCGCGCCGATAATCGCAACATCAACATTCTCCGGGACCGGAGTTCGACGGTAATCGCCGGATGGTTCTGCAGTATCAAGCCAGTAGGGAACAAGTTTCACGGGTTGGCCTTTCGCCTCGACGTCGGTTTAGAGACCGAGGTGTTTGTTGATCTCGTCCAGGGATTTAGCTGTGCTGAGGTCGTAGCCATCGCCGATGGGGTCATAGCCGCGGTCCAGCATCCAGAGGTTCCGGAAACCCATGTCGTGCATCGGATGCATGTCGTAGCGGGTGTGCGAGGACACGTGCAGGAAGTCCTCGGGCTTGGCGTTCAAGGTGTCCAGCATGTACTCGAAGGCCTGGTAGCGAGGCTTGTAGGCCTGGGCTTGCTCGGCGGTGAGGACGGAGTGGAAGTTTGCGCCGAGCTTGGGAATGCTGATGTCCAGGAAGCTGGTGTCCGCGTTGGACAGAGCCACGAGCTGGTAGTTGTCGCCCATGAGCTTGAGCGGCGCCGGCACGTCCTCGTGGGCAACCCAGCGGCGTACAGCATCAGCGAAGGCTGCGCCGGCGCCTTCGGTCGGACCAATACCCCAGCGCTTGCACACACGGTCAAAGGAGTCCTGGAGGATCTGCTCATATGGCTTGTAGTCACCAAGGACTTCGTCGAAGCGGTATCCGCGGAACTGCTTCTTGAAGGTGGGCCACTGCTCTTCAGAGATACGCCCATCGAGCAGGCGCCGGGTGGTGGGATCGATGTCGAAATTTATCAGCGTGCCGTAGATATCAAAGGAGATGTACTTCGGCCGGAAGTTGGTCTCTGCCATGTGAATTCCGTTCTTCGGAGGTTGAAGCGGGGTGGGCCCGCTCTTAGAGGTATCGATTGAGGCGAAATGAACCGCAAAATCCTGCTGGGCGGGCCGAAAGATCCTCGCCGATGATTCGACTTTAGGCGGCGAGATTGTCAATTGTCAACAGTTCGTGGGAGTAAATTGGAACGGTTCTCATCCAGCATGAAGATGAAAAAAAGTTCCTGTCAATTGTTGACAATCTACTGTTCAAGGGGTTGCATTGCAGTAGATGACGGAGAGATCCGGATCACATTTCAACCCTAGACCTTCTCCCCTCCCCACCGCCCGACTCCCCCTGAAGGAACCAACATGAAGATTCGAACCAAGGCACAGACCGCAGCTGCAGGACTGGCTGTCCTGCTCGCACTGAGCGCATGTGGAGGAGCCGCCAACAGCGACTCCGCAGACAGCAGCAAGACTGCCGACACCACTGACATTTCCGAGGGTATCCAGCCTGATTCAGCTGCCGTGGCCTTGCTGCCACAGTCGATCAAGGAAAAGGGCGAGCTCACGGTTGCCATGGACCTGCACTACCCGCCCACCACCTTCCTGGCTGAGGACAATACAACCCCGATCGGCCTCAACCCGGACATCGCCAGGCTCATTGCGAAGAAGCTTGACCTGAAGTTGAAGTTCGTGGACACGAAATTCGACACGATTGTCCCTGGCCTCGATGGCGGCCGCTTCGATTTCACTGCCACCACCATGTCCAAGACTGAGGAACGCCTCAAGGTCCTGGACATGATCGACTACTTCAAGGCCGGCAACTCTGTAGCAGTGGCCGCTGGCAACCCGCTTAACCTCACCGTTGAGACCCTTTGTGGCAAGAACATCGCCGTAACCCAGGGATCAACCGGGCAGCTTAAGCGCCTCCCCGCCCTCAGCGAGCAGACCTGCACGTCAAAGGGACAGCCGGCTATCAACGGCGTGACATTGCCCAACGTTCAGGACGCGCTTACCCAGCTGCACTCCAAGCGCATCGATGGAATCTTGTATGACACAACTGCACTCGGCTGGGCTGAGAAGCAGCAGCCTGGCTCCTTCGTCCTCGTCGGCCGGGTCGACGTCGGCTCCAGCGACCTCACGGCGATCGGCCTGAAGAAGGGCTCGCCGCTGACGCCGGCCTTCCAGACAGCCCTCCAGTCCGTCCTGCAGACTCCGGAGTACAAAGAGTCCCTCGAAAACTGGGGCCTGGACTCCGGAGCCATCACCGACGCCAAACTGAACTAGTGAGTGCTCCGATGAAGCAAGTGATTTTGGAAAGAAGCAAAGTGATGAGCGGTTTGGATTCGGCGTTGAAGCCGCGGTTGAAGCGGCGCAGCACGTTCGAGTACGTTTCCTGGGTCGTGTGCATCCTGGTCGGGATCGGTGTCCTGAGTTCGGTCGCGACGAACCCGAACTTCAAATGGGACGTCGTCGCGAAATACTTCACGCACGAATCGATCCTCCGCGGGCTGATGCTCACCATCTTCCTCACCGTGGCCAGCATGGCCCTGGGCACCCTCCTCGGACTGGGCCTGGCCATCATGCGGGCCTCCACCATCAAACCCATCGCCGCCCTCGCCGGGGTCTACATCACCATCTTCCGCGGCACCCCGGTCCTGGTCCAACTGATCTTCTGGTTCAACCTCTCCGCCCTCTACCCGAACCTAAGCATCGGCATCCCCTTCACCGACATCGGCACCGCGATCGACACCAACGCCCTCATGGGACCGATCACCGCAGCCCTGATCGGCCTGACCCTGAACGAAGCCGCGTACATGGCCGAAATCATCCGCGGCGGATTCTCCTCAGTCGGCAAAGGCCAAATCGAAGCCGCCGACTCCCTGGGCATGAGCGGAGCCATGAAAATGCGCAAAGTCATCATCCCCCAAGCCATGCCCTCGATCATCCCCGCCACCGGCAACCAAGTCATCGGCATGTTCAAAGGCACCTCCCTGGTCTCCGTCCTGGGCGTAGCAGAACTCCTCCAAAGCGCCCAACTCATCTACGCCCGCACCTACGAAACCATCCCCCTGCTCATCGTCGCCAGCCTCTGGTACCTGGTCATGACCATGCTCCTGAGCTACCCACAATCAAAACTCGAACAAAAATACTCCCACACCTCCGCCCGGATCCCCCGCAAAGCCCGCAAAGTGACACTCACCGCACCGGAAGGCATCGCACGATGAACGCTGACGGCACCATCCACGCCCAAAAAATCCGCAAATCCTTCGGCCCCAAAACAGTCCTCAAAGACGTCGACCTCGACATCGCCAGCGGCGAAATCTGCTGCATCATCGGCCCCTCCGGCTCCGGCAAATCCACCCTCCTACGCTGCATCAACGGCCTCGAAACCGTCGATTCGGGCATCCTCAAAGTCAACGGCGAAGACTTCGGCTACTACGAAACCGACACCGCCTACCACGCCCTACCACCCAAAAAACTCGCCCAACAACGCACCCGCGTCGGCATGGTCTTCCAATCCTTCAACCTCTTCCCCAACATGACCGCCCGCGAAAACGTCATGGCAGGACCCGTCCTGGTCAAACGCGCCGACAAAAAACAATCCGCCAAACACGCCCAGGAACTCCTCACCAGCGTCGGCCTCGAAGCCTTCGGAGACCGCTACCCCGCCGAACTCTCCGGCGGCCAACAACAACGCGTCGCCATCGCCCGCTCCCTGGCCATGAACCCCGAAATCATCCTCTTCGACGAACCCACATCCGCCCTGGACCCCGAAAAAGTCGGCGAAGTCCTCAACGTCATGCAAGACCTCGCCAAAAAAGGCATGACCATGGTCGTCGTCACCCACGAAATGGGCTTCGCCCGCGAAGTAGCCGACTCCCTCATCTTCATGGACGAAGGCAACGTCGTAGAACGCGGCGACGCCCGCGAAATCCTCACCAACCCCAAAGAACCCCGCACCCAAACCTTCCTCAAACAGGTCCTCTAACCATGAACGGAAAACTCGCAATCATCGGCCTGGGCAGCATAGGCAGCATGGCCCTCTGGCAAGCCTCCCGGCTCACTGACGCCGTGGTGGGATTCGAAGCACACTCCCCTGCCCACGCACGCAGCGCCGCAGGCGGAGACACCCGGCTCTTCCGCATGATCTACCGCGGCAACCCTGCCTACTACCCACTCCTGGAACGCTCCCGCGAACTTTGGGCGGAACTCGAAGCGGAGACCGGACAAGACATCCTCACCCGTTGTGGCGGACTCTCCATCGGCACCAGCGACGGACCGTACCTCCGCAGCCTGCTCGAAACGACACGAATCACCGGCGCCGCCCACCAGATCCTCAACCGTGAGGAAATGGCCGCCCGCTACCCGCAACACAACCTCCGCTCCGACGATATCGCCGTCTATGACCCCAACGCCGGCGCCCTGCGAACCGATCGCGCCATCACCGCGGCCATCACCGCGGCGGAAACCAATGGTGCATCGGTCAAGACCAACACTCCAATTGACAGCATCACTGAAACTGACGACGGCGTCGTTATCACGTCCGGGGCAAACTCCTGGACCTTCGAACGGGTCATCGTTGCCTCGGGCGCCTGGTCCAAACAACTCATGCCCGAATACCTCAAAGCCCACACCGAAACCAAGCGGATCTTCCTCTCATGGTTCGTTGCCCGCGAAGCAGAACAATTCTCACCGGAGAAGTTTCCGATCTTCATCAGGATTTCGGGAAATCGCTCCATGTATGGGGCACCGGCAGTGGACGGCGTAACCGTCAAAGCCACGCTCGATGGTCGCGGGGCACCAACTCCCGCTGCCGACTCAGTGCCGCGCGATCTCAGCAAGGCGGAGATCACGGAAACCATAGAGACCGTTTCGGAGTTTTTCCCAGGCTTGATTCCAAGCATCGTGCGCTCGGATGCGTTCCCGGACCTCTTCACCTCCGATTCGCAGCCGTTGATGGGTTTCCTCGGCAAATCCGGCAGGGTCTACTCGGCAACCGGATTCTCGGGAGCCGGCTTCAAAATGGCCTCCGGCTACGGAGAAATAGCAGCCAGCGAAGCGCTCGGCAAGCGCTGGTTTGACGGATTGGATTTCCTGCGGCCCCAGCGGTTCCAAGAGTCCTGACAAGTTCCACGCGAACACCGGGAATGCCGCCTGATCGCGTATTGTTGACAATCTACAGTCCCTAAGAAAGTATGAAGCCATGGCAACACTTAGCCCCATCCTGAAGCAGGCAACCCCCGTGGTTGTCGACCACGCGGCCGGTAGCTGGATCCACGCGACCGACGGCAAGAAATACCTGGATTTCACCACCGGGATTGGTGTCACCAGCACCGGTCACTGCCACCCCGATGTTGTGGCCGCCGCCCGCGAACAGGTGGGCAAGATTGTCCACGCCCAATACACCACCGTGATGCACAAGCCGCTGCTGGAGCTCACCGAGCTCCTGGGAACTGTGTTGCCGCAAGGTTTGGATAGTGTTTTTTACGCAACGTCCGGCTCTGAAGCCGTGGAAGCCTCAATCCGCTTGGCCCGCATGGCAACCGGCAGGCCCAACATCGTCTCCTTCCAGGGAGGGTTCCACGGCCGGACAGTCGCCGCGGCCTCCCTGACAACAGCCGGAACCAAGTTCCGCTCAGGGTTCTCACCCATCATGGGCGGGGTGCACGTAGCCCCGTTCCCGCACTGGTACCGGTACGGCTGGGACGAAGCCACCGCCGTCGAATTCGCATTGAAGGAACTGGACCACCTCCTCCTGACCATCAGTGCCCCCAGTGACACAGCCGGCTTCATCATTGAACCTGTCCTCGGCGACGGAGGCTACATCCCTACTCCCGTTGCCTTCCTCCAAGGACTGCGTGAACGCGCAGACAAGCACGGAATCGTGCTGATCCTCGATGAAGTTCAAGCCGGCGTGGGCCGCACCGGTAAGTTCTGGGGCCACGACTGGGCCGGGATCCGGCCAGATGTGGTTATCACGGCCAAGGGCCTCGCCAGCGGCTTCCCCATCTCGGCAATCGCCGCCTCCGCGGAGCTGATGGGCAAAGCCTGGCCAGGCTCCCAAGGCGGAACCTACGGAGGGAACGCCGTTGCGGCAGCAGCCGGAGTGGCCACCCTCGGTGTCATCAAGCGCGAAAACCTCGTTGAAAACGCCCGCCTCCGGGGCGACGAACTAAGGGTAGGACTGGAGGCGCTGCAAACCGAGTTCACCGGAATCGGCAACGTCCGCGGCCGAGGCCTGATGCAGGGCGTCGAATTCACGTCTGCAGACAAAACGCCCGACGCCGCAACTGCGCTGGCTGTCCAGCAGGCTGCCATCAAGGAAGAGCTGCTGCTCCTCACCTGCGGCCCCAACGGCAACGTCATCCGCCTTATCCCCGCACTGAACGTCAGCAGCGACGAGATCCAAGTTGGCCTGTCCAGGTTCACGCAGGCGCTCAAGACGGCCACCTCCTAGTCCCCTGATCACTGAAAGAGCCACCATGACCCCCTCACTTGATCCCAGCTCACTGCAGACAGACTTGTTCATCAATGGACGCTGGCAGCAGGCCGCAAACGGCGCCACCTTTGCTGTAGAAAACCCTGCCACGAACGAAGTCATCGCCCACGTTGCCGACGGCAGCCCTGAAGATGCCGCCTTGGCCATTGAGGCCGCCGGACGCGCCCAGGCAGCGTGGGGAAAATCCACGCCTCGGGAACGCGCGGACATTCTCCGCCGCGCTTACGAACTCGTCATTGCCAATACGGACCGATTGGCAGCCATCATGACTGCCGAGATGGGCAAGCCCCTCACGGAGGCAAAGGGCGAAGTGGCCTATGGCGCCGATATGCTCCGCTGGTTCTCCGAAGAAGCAGTACGGATCGGCGGAGACAACACCAGCTCGGTCGATGGCAACACCCGCATCCTCATCACCAAGGAACCTGTGGGTCCCTCCGTGCTGGTGACGCCATGGAACTTCCCGCTCGCCATGGGCGCGCGGAAGATCGCGCCGGCAGTTGCTGCCGGTTGCACCATGGTGTTCAAGCCGGCGGAGCTGACGCCCCTTACATCGTTGGCGCTCGTTGCGATCTTCAAGGAAGCAGGACTTCCCGACGGCGTATTGAACGTTGTGACGACGTCGAACGCTTCCAGCGTGGTCCGCACCTGGACGGACAGCGGCATTGCGCGCAAGATCAGCTTCACCGGTTCCACGGAAGTGGGAAAGGTCCTCCTGCGCCAGGCTGCTGACAACGTCATGCGGTCCTCCATGGAGCTCGGCGGAAACGCCCCCTTCATCGTGCTGGCTGACGCTGACATCGAGAAGGCCGTGGATGGAGCCATGAAGGCCAAGATGCGGAACATGGGCGAGGCCTGCACGGCAGCCAACCGCTTCTTCGTCCACCGCTCCGTCGTGGAAGAGTTTGGCGAGAAGTTCTCCAAAAAGATGTCAGAATTGCGGGTGGGCAACGGCGCTTTGGAGGGGACCGACGTCGGACCACTCATTGAGCAGAAGGGCCTGGAAAAGGTCGAAGGCCTGGTTGCAGACGCAATCTCCAAGGGTGCACGCGTCCTCACAGGCGGTAGCCGTCCGGAAGGGCCGGGCTACTTCTACTCCCCCACCGTCCTGGTGGACGTACCCACGGACGCCGCCTTGATGTCCACGGAAATCTTCGGTCCTGTAGCTGCCATTACGCCGTTCGACAGCGAAGACGAGGTTCTCCGCCTCGCCAACGATACTGAATGGGGCCTGGTGGGGTACGTATTCACAGAGAGCATGGATAAAGCCCTGCGGTTTTCCGCGGACCTGGAAGTGGGGATGGTCGGCCTGAACACGGGCCTGGTGTCCAATCCCGCCGCGCCGTTCGGTGGGGTCAAACAATCCGGATTGGGACGCGAAGGCGGCAAAATCGGGATTGAAGAGTTTTTGGAATACAAGTACACCGCAGTAGCGGTGTAATAAATACAAATTGCCGAAGCATGGAATGAGGGGATGTCAATGGCGGCACCGGAGGGAATGTTCGTTTTGGAGGGCCGGCCCACGGCGCAGCTGATCGCTGACCAATTGCGGGAGCTCATTGTCCAGGGAGCTTTCAGGCCTGGACAACAAGTCAACGAATCGGCACTGGCCAGTCAGCTCAGCACGTCCAGGGGCCCGCTCCGCGAAGCTCTGCAACGGCTGTGCCAAGAGGGCATCCTGGTGAGCAAGCGCAACCGCGGCGTCTTCGTGCTGGAACTCTCCACGGATGACGTCAGGGAGATCTATGCAGTCCGTGAAGCTGTGGAACTGGCCGCCGCCAACACGCTTCTGGATTCCGAACCGGATCAGGTCACTGACACCTGCCGGGAACTTAAAGGCATCATCCGAAGCATGGCCAAACAGGTGGCGGCGTCGGATTGGCAGGCTATCGCCCGGCTGGATATGCAGTTCCACACTGCCTTTGTTTCAGGAACAGGGAACACACGCCTGATCCGGATCTACGAGACCCTGGCTGCGGAATCCAGGATGTGTATCCTCAGCTTGGAAGTGGCCTACCCACGTATCGATGCGCTGGTGGAGGAACACCAAATGATCCTGGATCTGCTTGAAGCACGGGATCGGAGTGGCCTGCAAAAGGCCATCAAACGTCATATGCAGAAAGCCGTGGAGGACCTTACGTCCAAGCCTGAAGTGACAGGAATAACCGCTTAGGCATCGTCGAATATCCGAATGGAGGGAAGGGCCCGGTTCAGTGAACCGGGCCCTTCCCTCCATCTACTGGACCTTCGCTACTAGACCTTGGGAAGGTCGGCAACTACCCACATCTTCCGCAATGTTTCGTGGATGGTCCACGTTCCCGTCCAGCCGGCCGGCGTGACGAACAACGAGCCGGGACCGACTTCGAAGCTGGTTCCATCTTCTTCGGTAATGGTCGCAGTTCCACTGAGGATCTGGCAGATCTCGTCATAGCCGGGCCTGGTACTCGTGGACACACCGGGCGTTGCCTCCCAGATGCCGGTTTTCAGTCCTTCCCGGGCCCAAAGGCGGAGGGACACTTCGGTCTGGCCGGGAGTGCTTGATGTGGGCTTGGGAAGGTGTTCGCCGGGGTTCTCTGTATTTGCATTTTTCATGACAGTGGCCTTGACCATTGATTGCTCCTTCTGGGGCCGGGGCCCGTGTGAATGTGCCCGCCGTCCTTGGAAGAGCACAGGTTCCATTCTAACAATTGTCAACAATCGACGATAGGCTTTTGTGGAAACAGCCGCAGAATGGACAGTTGCCCCCAAGCTCACGCCAATGCCCACTCCGACGCCGGCTGCCGGCCTTGGGGTCTGGTCCACACCTCCGTGCGAGAGTAGCGTCACTGTGAGGATGTAGCAGGACAGCGAGGACTTAGCAGGAGCGCCAAAGGAGCCGGAAATGGCTGGATGGAATGCCGATACCGCTGCCGGTCCCCTGGGCGCCGGGACGGTCACCTTGGTGGAGGGCACGTCCTTCTGCATTTCGCTGCCCAGCGGTGACATCAACCCGGATCATCCACACGGCCTGTTCTTCCAGGACACCCGGATCCTCTCCGGTTGGAGCCTGACGGTAAACGGACAGTCCGTGGAACCTCTGACAGCCCAAACGAAGGAACCGTACAGGGCGGTCTTCGCTGGCCGCATCACCATGCCTGACGGATACGCTGACACCCCGCTCATCGTGGAACGCACCCGGGAATTGGGTTTTGGGATGGCGGAACACCTCACCGTGCGCAACTACTCGATGAAGCCCGCGGAATGCCTCATCGCGATCACCGTAGCTTCCGACTTCGCCGATGTCTTCGAGGTGAAGGAAGCGCGCGTTCAGACTCACTGGGAAGAAAGCCGCGAGGTCGATGCCAAAACACTCACCATTCGCGCCCGATGGCAGGAAGTCCGGAAGTCCGTCGTCGTAAGCTCCGACACCGCTGAAGCGGGCCTGGAAGGTTTCACCTACCGGACCACTATCCCGGCACGGGGCTCCTGGAGCACCCAACTCATGGTATTGCCCGGCCTTGAAGGGGCGGCGCCATCAGCGCCCCTGGTGCGTCCCGCCGTCGGACAACTGTCCCGGAGTGATCAACGCCGGCAGGACTGGGTGGCCAAAATTCCCGTCCTCCAGATGGGCAACCACTCCATCGAGAGGACCCTCCGGCGGAGTTACGACGATCTTGGCGCCCTCCGCATTGAGGACCCTGCCCACCCGGAGAGAGTGGTTGTGGCCGCAGGAGCCCCGTGGTTCATGACGCTGTTTGGACGGGACTCGTTGTGGGCGTCCGAAATGGCCATGCCTGTTGATCCCTCGCTGGCCCTGGGAACGTTGCAAACGTTGGCTGAGCGGCAGGGCACGGTGGTTGACCCCGTGAGCGAGGAAGAACCCGGCAAGATTTTGCATGAGGTCCGGTTGGATGTCTCCAGCAGCCTGGCTCTGGGCGGCAAGTCCATCTACTACGGCAGCGTCGATGCCACTCCCCTGTTCGTGGTGGTGTTGGGTTCGGTCAGCCGATGGGGGTTCGCCCAGGACACCATCGCCGCCCTACTGCCCCATGCAGACCGGGCCCTCGACTGGATCCGCGACTATGGCGACAGGGACGGCGATGGCTTCGTCGAGTATGAGCGCCTCAACGATCGCGGGCTGATCAACCAGGGTTGGAAAGACTCATGGGATGGGATCAACTTCGCGGACGGACGCCTCGCCGAGCCTCCCATCGCGCTGTGTGAGGTCCAGGCGTATGTTTATGACGCGTACATGGCCAGAGCCTGGATGGCTTACGACGCCGGTGACGCACCCTTGGCGCGCGAGCTCGCCGATCGCGCGGCCCAATTGAAAGCAAGATTCAACGAGGAATTCTGGATGCCGCACCGCGGATACTACGCGATCGCACTGGACGGCAAGAAACGCCAAGTAGACGCGTGCGCCTCCAACATGGGGCACTGCCTTTGGGTCGGCTTGGTGGATGACGACAAGGCGCCACTCGTAGCTGAACGGCTGATGTCCCCAGAGATGTTCAGCGGCTGGGGCGTACGCACGTTGGCAACCGACATGGGCGCGTTCAACCCGGCCAGCTACCACAACGGATCCGTCTGGCCACATGACAACGCCGTCATCGCGGCCGGGCTGATGCGCTACGGATTCGTGGAGGAGGCTCAACGAATCGCCACGGCCCTGTTCGACGCAGCCGCCTTCTCCGAGGGGCGCCTCCCCGAGCTGTTCTGCGGGTTCAGCCGCGAGCAGTACAGCGAGCCGGTGCCCTACCCTACGGCCTGCTCACCCCAAGCCTGGGCAGCCACCTCACCCATCCAGCTGATCACGAGCCTGATGCGGTACGACGCCCACGTGTCCCACGGGGGATTCTGGATGGATCCGCAGCTGCCTGCCTCGTACGGCGACCTGCACATTACCAACGCACCCATGGCTGGCGGCAGGGTAACCATCGACATTGGCGATTCGGTCCCCAGAGTGCAGGGACTACCGGATGGGATGGTGTTCCATCAAGGACACCGGCCGTGGTTGACCGAACTCGTGGAACAGGCAGGGCTGCGGTAGAAGGCCTAGCTCACAGCTTCAGTGGCCGGGTAGCCCATGACGCGCAGGTAGCTTCTAGGACGCCGCAAGCAAGGGGGTTGCGCCTGCGCGTCCGTAGCTGGCCGTCTCACGCAGAATCCACACGGTCGGCACGCCGCCCACGGCCGGCATCACCTGTCCTTCTGTGATGAACATAGTGGCCTCTTCATTCCACTTCAGTGACCACCATCCCGTTACTGGGCAGTGGTGACCGGTGTTGGCCGTCGCAAAGTGGTCCAGGGTGGAGGCAGCAGGGCGTCGCTTCTTCATGAGATTTCCTTCGTTCGCTTAGCGTGTTGGGGATAAAAGGAAGATATGAACAGAGCCTACCAATTGTCAACAATCTACGAAAGGGGTTGGGGAAAATTTCCGGTCGCGCATCACCAGCCCCCCGCGCACCCGCGATGATTCTTCACCTTGGGACTCATCGTGGCCATGCTCGTCTGCGCTTTGGGCTTCCACATGCCGATCGGCTTCGTCGCGCTCTCAGCGGGACTCCTGCAAGCCCTTGCACTCGGAGCACCGCTCCTCATCGCTCTGGTGCTCTGCTACGTGATCGGTGTCGGCTCCGCCTTCGCCTCGTCCACCGCACTCCTGACGGCCTTCATCCCCTTGGCCGGTCCACTGCTTGCGACGAGCTCACTCAGTGCGTCGGGGACAGTGGCTGCCCTCGCCATCGCAGCAACTGTCGTTGACGTATCGCCGTTTTCCACTGACGGAGCACTGGTGGTAGCCAACGCCCGTGAAGACGACCGTCAGCGCGTCTACAAACAGCTGATGATGTACGCAGGCGGAGTAGTCCTGGTAGCACCCGCACTTGCCTGGGCGCTGCTGGTTCCCACGGGCATCATGTAGCTCCGGGTGGATACACGCCGACGAAACAGTTCGGCAAGCGTAGGGAAGCGCTCCCGCACACCATCGCAACAGGTAGCCCGATCGACGGGCGCAGGAGCGTGACCCAACGCACCAAGGGCAGGACCACCACTGGTGGCCCTGCCCTTGTTTGTACTTCAGATGTTAAAGGTCAGTGCGATCCGAGGGTGATGGCGATTTCGTTGGGCACGACGTCCAGCTTGGACGATGCCGTGACCTTCCCGGTGGTCAGATCCACTGAATGAACAGTGTTTGCTGCCGGTTCGGTGACATAGGCGATGTTGCCGTTGACCACGATGGCGGGGTGGGCGTCCTGCCAGTCGGCCGGGCCTTCCCAGGCCTTGATCACAGGGAACTCGTTGACAATCTTCCCGTCCTTGGGATCAAGCACATGGATTGAGCCGTCCGTGGAGAGGATGTAGGCCAGGTCTCCCGGGCCCCGGGCTACATCCCGGAACGTGTACTGGACGGTTTCGGGGAGCTTGACCACGTTGAAGGTGTGCTTTTCGGTGTCGATCAGGGCCACCGAGTTAAGAAGGTAGCCTTCGGCGTCAGGATCAGTCTTGTAGTCGCCCACCACAATCGGGCTGGTCTCGGAAACGAACGCGTTGCCCATCCGGCCGTACTTGTCCGGTGCCGTGAACTTCTCGAACTTACCGTGGTGGTAGAGGAGGGCGCCATCCTCGCAGCCAAAGATCACTGCCTCGTCGGCTGCAGTTCCCTCGCCATGGATGCCCGGGCATTCTTTGCTTTCGGCCACTTTGTCCCAGTGGTCGCCGTGGGATTCGAGTGCCATAGCGCCGCTGCGTGAAGTCTTGTCTCCGATGGTGGTGAGAAGCTTCCCGTCCTCCAGAACAATCGACACACCATGGTGTGCGGAGTCAGCCTTGTACGTCTGTGCCGCAGGCACAGCACCCTCAGCCTTGGCGAGCTCGTCGGTCTTCAGGATGGTGGTGGCGCCCGTCCCGTCGTCGAACAGGACGGTGTTGCCGGCGTGCCGGACCACGTGGCCGGCAGCCGTCGCGTCAACCCGCAGATCGGTGAGCTTCGGTTCCACCGTGTCCAGCAGCTGGAAGCCTGCCTTGGTGGTGACGAAAACATGGCGACCGTCCCCAGCTGCGTTCAGCCTGGTGAACTCCTCGGAGTCGAATTTCTTGACGACTTCCAATGTTTTGCTATCCAGGACGCTGATGCCTCCCGGGTAGGAGATGGCGACGCGTCCGTGCGCTTCGACCGAATCCGTGGAAGATGCGCCGGGCGTCTCGGATGTACCGGCTGGAGTTGTGCTGCCTGGTGTGGTGTTGGCGCAGGCGGAGGCCAGGAGCGTCATCCCGGCAATCAGTGCGATGCCACCCAGGCGGGTGCTTCTTTGGCGGAGCATGTAAGGGTTCCTCATTCTGTTGTGGTGTTAAAGAGCGGGTGAAGTGATCAAGGCTTGAGCCCGGTGACAATGCGCTCGGTATTGGTGCGCATCATGTCCAGGTAGGTTGCTGCGCCGCCGTCGGGTGCTGTCAGGGATTCGGTGAAGAGCTCCGCGACCTGGACCTTAACGCCGGCTTCGTTAGCGAGGACTTGCACCAGCCGGTCGGGCTGGGACGAGTCCGCAAAAATGGTGGGGACGCCGGCACCACGGATCGCCCCGCTGAGTTGGCGCAGATCAGCAGCACTCGGTGCCGCCAAAGTGGTCCCCCCGGGGATGACCGCACCAATAATCCGGAAGTCGAATCGTTTGGCAAGGTAGCCAAAAACGTGGTGGTTTGTGACCAAGGCCCGGCGTTCCTTGGGGATGGCAGCAAATGCGCCAGTCATTTCCGTGTCCAGTTGAATGAGCTTGTCCCGATAAGCCCCGGCACTGGCCGAAAGCCGGGCGGAGTCGATTCCTTCGATATCGCGTGCCGCACCCTCTACGGCGTCCACGACGTCGATCACCGCTGCCGGGTCGGTCCAGAAGTGAGGGTCCGGCGCCCCTTCAGCATCACCGGAACTGTAAGGCACGACGTCGATCACCTCACCCGCCGCCATTACCGGTGCACCGGCTTTCGCGGCCCTGTCCAGGTGTTGCTGCAGCCCTTCCTCCAGGCCGAGGCCATTGGAAACCACCAGGTCTGCGCTGCCCATGAGGGCAGCCTGTTGCGCCGATATTTCAAAGGAGTGCGGATCAGCGTTGGGTTGCATGAGAGTAGTTACTTCGGCCTGGTCGCCAAGGACCTCTTTCGTGATGTCACCCAGGATGTTGGTTGTCACCACTACCTGCGGCTTCTCCGGAGTCCCGGGTTGGGAGCAACCCGACAGAACCAGCCCGGCGACCGCCGTGAGGGCAAGTAGAGCCGCCCGCCTCATCGGCCGGTCTCCACGAAATGAACGGGCTTCGTAGGCAACTCGAGGGTCCGGGCAATCCGGGCGTTATCGGCATAGTCAATTTCATGGACCACGCCCTCGGCGGGCGCATTGACGTAGGCGCGTTGGGCGTCAACTGTGAGCTGAATATTGTCGGCGAAGGCCGGATCAGCCAGTGATCCGGCCAGCAGCGGTTTCGTGCTGGCAATCTGTTCTTTGGATGATCCGTCATATACCTGAACCGTGCCGTCGGCGCCGATGACCACCACGTGGTGGTCGGCGTCGTCGACTGTAGCGGCGGCGACTACGGGGGTACTCGTCGGCAGCCATTCCCACGTGCGCTGGCGGGTGTTCAGGAGCCAGACCCCGGAATCGGTGCTGAGGCCGGCAATCGTGGGCCTGCTCTTGCGTCCGTCGAATTCGGTGGCCGGGGCAGCGACGCCCTCCGGGTAGGGAACCCTTTCGAACACTGGGGTTGACCCTTCCGTCGTGGCGATCACCGCACCATCGGAGCAGCCAACCACCAATCCCACCCTGGTGGTGATAGTTCCCGCCGCTGCGGGGCAGTCGGTGGCGGCCAGTTCCCTACCGTCGAGGTCGATGGCTCGCAGGCGGGCGGCATTCCCTGCATTGTCGGGTTCGGTGACCACGGCCCCTTCGCCCAGCGGAGCGATCAAGCCCGCGTGCGGTTCGGTCTTGAAGCGGAGGGCCTCGGAAATGGTCCCGGCGGACAGCGCCGGATTATCCAGAAGTACTGCCTCCCCGGAGCCTGGGAAGAACATTCCCGTCGTGCCGGCTGTCGACAGCATCCCCGTGGCAATGGTCGCAGTACCTTCGCCGTCAACCTTGCCGATATTCCTCGCTACGCCCCTGTAGTAGTGGAAGTGATCCACGTGATCCCAGGTCCAAGTGCCACTGTCCACGATGTCCACACCGGTGTTGCTGGCCGCAAAGACGTAACGCCCGTCGGTGCTGACATCAGCCGGAGACCGGACTTTTCCCAGCCGGGACTGTGTCCCGTTCAGGAGGTCCAGCATGGAGGTTTCGCCTTCGGCGTCGATGGCCACAAGGTGAAGCTGCGGTTCAGCGACCTCGGCCACTCCGGTGATCGCCCCGTGCCCGTCACCGGTCGACGCCGGTTCGCTCGCGTCAGGTTGCGGCGCCGGCGCAGTGGACGGGTTGCCACACCCCGCAAGTAAGAGCAGTGCCAGCGTGGCTAGTGCCACCGGTTTTGTACGGAGGTTCATGATTACTTTCCAGTGAGGGATACAAAGACAGGGGCCGGTTCCGGCGCAGGAACTGTGACCGCTCCCGTGCGGCGTCCGATGTTTAGGTACCCACCGATACCGGACAAGGCGGCCAGAGTAATGGCGGCCATGGCAATGGACGCGCCGGCCGCTGTGCCGGCATACCAGGAACACAGCAGGCCAAGAGCCACCGCCTCGACACCGAAGACAGCTGCCAAGGCCATACGGGCCGGAATGCTGCGTGTCCACGGGCTGGCGGCAACTGCCGGCGCAAGCAGGAGTCCCACCACCAGCAGCGACCCCACGGCCTGATAGGACGAGACAACGGCAAGGGTTACCAATCCCACCAGTGCCAGTTGGGCTACCTGTGGACGGAGTCCCAAAGTTTCGGCGATCCGCGTATCAAAGGCTGCGACCACGAAATTGCGGTGGAGGATGACCGCGATTGAGATTGTGGCAATCGCCGCCAGGAACAGCCCAAGCAAGTCACCGTCGTCCATGGCGAGGATGTCACCAAACAGCATGGCGGTCGCGTCCGTAGCAAACGAGCGTGAATGGGACACGATGATGACCCCGAGCGACAGCATCGAGACGAAGAGCAGGCCGATGCTGGTGTCATACGACAGGCGGCCACGCCGCTGCAACAGGCTGATCATCGCGCTCATGACGACGGCGCTCACCGCCCCGCCTGCTATTGCCGGGGCGCCGGCGACTGTTGCCAGGGCCACTCCTGGCAACATCCCGTGACCTATGGCTTCGCCAAGGAAGGCCATCCCTCGAATGACGACCCAGGTGCCGACGACACCGCAAATGATCGCGACGAAAGCACCACCGAGAAGGGCCCGGAGGAAGAAGTCTGCGGAAAAGGGTTCAGTTAGCCAATGCACTCGATAACTGTAAAGCATATTGAGATTCATTATCAAAAACGATTAGGATTGAGTGTGATCTCTTCCGACTCCGCCCTTCGCGCCCGCAACCTTCACTTCAGCTTTGGCGACGCCCCCGCCCTGGTTGGCGTTGACCTCGACCTCGAATGGGGCAAAGTCACGGCTATCGCCGGTCCCAATGGTGCGGGCAAATCGACCCTCATCGAGATCCTCGCTGGGGTACGCAAACCTGCCAACGGCACAGTGGACCGCCAAGACGACGTCGCTTTGGTAGTCCAACGGGTGACGGCCCCGGACGCTCTCCCCCTTACCGTTTATGACGTGGTGAACATGGGCACTTGGGGCGTTTCGTCCAGCCGAGCCCCCAAAATAGGGGCAAGGGAGCGAAAGGCACGGGTGACCGAGGCCCTGGCTCGCGTTCAGCTCACAGAACAGTCGTCGTCGCCGTTCAATGCCCTGTCCGGAGGCCAACGACAACGTGCGCTACTGGCCCAAGGCATAGCGCGCCGTGCACGGATCTTCCTGCTCGATGAGCCAGCGGCCGGCTTGGATCTGGAAAGCCGGCAGCGCACACGTGCCATGCTCGCGGCAGAAGCAGCACGCGGTGCAGCAGTGGCCTGCGTCAGCCACGATGAAGAAGCAATTGAAGCCGCAGACTGCATCGTGCGACTCATCAGCGGCCGACGCGTCAGCTAGCTCTGACGTCAAACGACCTTGAGCTCCCGGATGGTCAGGTCCCGGAACGTGACCGCTCCTTCGTGGGCGTAGAGGCGGATGCCGTCGTCACCTTCCAGCGGGAAGACCCGGTGCGAATGCACCACACGGCCATCTCCAATGAACATCTCCACACTTGTGCGATCCACGAGGATGCGGATGGTCAGGCGCCCGGCGGAGGGGTCCATTGGTGTTTGGGTTTCGCCTGCTGTGGGGTTGATGGTGGGGCGGCGATTAACGTACGTGAACGGACCTGGCAGGAAGGCACCTGCGGCCACATGCCTGCCTCCGCCTGGTGCACGGCATACTTCCAGCCCGAGATTGGCCGGCGGCGAGGCCGGATCCCACACCACCTCGCAACTCAGATCATAGGCGCTTGAGCGAACCGTCAGCTCATGAGTACCGGCAACCGCCACATCACCGAGTAGATGTGTGCGCTTCACGTGGTCAGCCAGAGCAGACGTTGGTGCGGAGACGAGGTAGTAGGTGCCGTTTCCACGCTTGAGCCGGACATCGCGGACGATCATGTCATCGCCGTTGTAGCCGTCAGTGGCAAGGGTCGGCGTGTTGTGCGGGTAGTCCCAGAAATTTCCCCAACCGATCGCCCGGCGGAGGGTTGGGTCCTCAGCACCAGATACAACATGATGCGGGTAGGTCACCGCACCGTAGAAGTCGAAGCCATAGTCGAGCCATTCCGGCTCGTCATGGCCCGGTGTGAAGGAACTGCCGTCAAAAGCTCCCGTCCAGTACGCATACGTCGCGGGCAGTCCGCGACCCTTGCTGTTCGCACTGGTGCCAAGAACCCAATGCGAGGTGCCGTCGTCGGCCGTCATTCGAAAGAGGTCCGGACACTCGAACAAACCCAAGTCGTTGCGCAAGAACTCGCCAACACGCTTCCAGGACCGCAGGTCCGGTGAGGTGTAATAACCGAGCTTTTGCCCTTCTGCATTAACCATGAACCACCGCCCACGGTCCTCGTCCCAGATGACCTTGGGATCGCGGAAATCGTGCACTCCCGGGTTGGGCAGCACCGGGGCCTGGCCTCCCGGCTTGAAAGAGCGACCCCGGTCCGTGGAGTACCAAAGGTACTGGGCTTGGCGGCCCTCCGGCGCCTGGGTAACAAGCGCAATCACCGCGCCCGGCCCGTATCCCGCAGTGTTTCCCTCATCAACCACCAGGCATCCGGACCAGCAGTCACCGTTGCCGTTGCTGAACTTCGGGATCGCGACACCGCGGTCCCGGAACGCGACATGATCTGTGGTGGTTGCCCGCCGCCACGAAGTGCCACCACCGCCAGTGATGTAGTCAGCGTTGTACAAGTAGTAGTAGTGGTACTCCCCATCCAGGTAGATAGGTCGCTGGGGATCGTTCTTCCAATTGTCTGGCACGCTGAAGTGATAGGCCGGGCGCATCCGGGATCTTCCTTTCGAGGGTTTCACTATCCTTCCGGCAAGAGGCTCCGGGTCTCTTCAAACACCTCAGCCATGGTCCATGCGTCGAAAGTAAGGAGCCGCGCCGAACCTTCGGTAGCGGCCAATGTCACGCGCTCGCCGCCCAGGGTCGGGTAGACCCGGGCCGTGAGGGGCTTGCCGTTGGCGAAAATTTCGACGGCGGACCGGTCCACCAGGACGCGCAGGCGAACTCGACCGTCCGTCATAGGGACGGGTCCGGACTTGTCCTCCACATCGACGGCAGGGTCGAGGCTGCTGCGGGTACGGTCCAAGCGGAGAGTGCCGGCGGGGGCGCCATCTGCGGCCCGGGTCAGCACGATCACGGTGGCCTCAGCACCATCCTGGGACGTCAGCACTCCGAGCCGAACCTCCGCACCAGGTGCCAGTTGCACGTCCAGGTCAAGGTCCAGCTGGTTGCCGGATACGCCGGTCTCGAGGGACGTTCCAGCCCCTACCAGCACCTGGCCGGGGACGCTGACATGGTTTCTGCGTAGCTTCTCAATTTCGGAAACCGGCGCGAACTCCAAGGTTCCGTCGTTCGCCAAGGTGGTGACCCGCGGCAGGCTCATAACACCCGACCAGCCGGCTTCCACCATCGCCGCATCACTTCGGCCTTCTTGCATCCAGCCGAACATGACCCGGCGGCCGGACTCATCCTCGAAAGACTGCGGTGCGTAGAAGAAGCGGCCTCCGTAGTCCAGCCGGTGCAGCGCCTCCGGCTCGAAGGCATCCCCGGCGTAGCGGCCGGTCCAGTACAGCGGGTGGCGGGTTACGCCGTCGTCCCACGCGGAGAAGACCAGCACATCAGGCGAGTTGTCAGTAGGGGCAGAACCCAACGAACCCTGCCCGGCACGGAACAGGTCAACGCATTCCCACATGGTCCCGGTCCAGTCAGTGTCAGCAGGATCGCCCCGCGAAGCATCGCCGATGAACAAAGGTCCGATGTAGTCCCAAGACCGTAGGTCTGAAGACTCGTACAAGAAGGCCGTGCCGCCCCGGTGACGAATGCCCGACCCCATCAGCTGTCGCCACTTGGTGCCTTCGCGCCAGACGCAATGATCGCGGTAAGCAGTGATCTCCACTCCAACGGGCGGAGCCGCAATTACTGGATTCCCTGTGTCCTTGGTCCAGTTCTGCAGGTCCGTAGATCCCACAGCGACGCAGGGCAGCTCTTTGCCCTCGAACCGTCCCGAGTACACCAAGGTGGGCGTGCCGCCGTCGTTCACCAAGACCCCCGACCAGCAGCCATCAGCGTCCGGTCCCGCGGACGGCTCCAAGGCAACGGGCAGGTCAGTCCAGGTCACGAGGTCGGTGCTGGTGGCGTGGCCCCACTGGATGCGATGGTGGAAAGCGCCCTCCGGGTTGTACTGGTAGAAGAGGTGGTACGTGCCGTTCCACTGGCTTAAGCCGTTGGGATCATTGAGCCAGCCGGCCGGCGACACGAAATGGAACCGCGGGCGCAGGGGATCGGCCTCAGCGCGGGTCAGCAACTCGTCCTGGGGAACGGTGGCGAGCGGGTGGGTTAGTTCAGTCATGCGGAAGCCTCTTCCTGAGCGTTCGACGCCGGGCCACTGGGTTGGATTGGTTCGCTCGCCAAAGCATGGCCGCCGGCTGCGGCCCATGGCCGGTAAAGATGGCAGCGCACCCAGTGACGGTTGGCGGGGTCACCCACTTGATGGCGAACAGGTTCTCCGGCCGAGCATGCCTGGTTCGGATCGCCGTCGAACACGCAGTGCGTTGAGGCCATGACCGCCTGCCGTAATTCGGCCCTGCGGACGGGATCGTACGAGCCCGCCCGGGCGGGGTCCGGTACGGCCGAAACCAACAGTTGCGTGTAAGGGTGCGCGGGGTTGGACAGCAGGTCCAGGGACTCGCCTTCCTCAACGAGTTCACCGGCGAACATGACGGCAGTCCGGTCCGCCAAGTATCGGGCTGACGCGAGGTCGTGCGTGATGTAGAGCATGGAGATGCCCTGCTCGTCGCGGAGCTTGCGCATCAGGTTGAGCACGCCGATCCGGACAGAAACGTCAAGCATGGAGGTAGGTTCGTCGGCCAGGATGACCTGGGGTTCAACTGCGAGGGCCCGGGCTATCGCAACGCGTTGGCGCTGGCCACCGGACAGCTCGTGCGGATAGGAGTTCAGCATGTCAGCCTGCAGGCCAACAGTGGTCATGAGTTCCGCGAGCCTACGCTGGGTCTCCTGCTCGGAACCACCGCTCTTGCCGTGGATCGCCAACGAACGCCGCAGGAAGTGGTCCATCCTGTGGGCGGGGTTCAATGAGCCGAAGGGGTCTTGGAACACCATCTGCAGTTGGGATCGAAATGCACGCGATGCTTGAAAACGATCCCGTTTGAGGATGTCGACGCCGTCAATCAGGATTGCGCCGGTGCTCGGCTTTTCTAGCCGCGCGACGCAGCGGGCCAAGGTGCTCTTGCCGGAACCGGACTCCCCCACCAGCGCCACGATTTCACCGCGACCAATGCTCAGGTCGACGCCGTGCAGGGCACGGACCGAATCGCGGGAGAACAGCCCGCCAATGGGGAATGACTTCCCCAGGCCGCGGATCTCGAGGGCGGGGGTGCCGGTGCCGGCCACGGCCGGTGGGGTTATGAGTGAGTGGCTCATCGTGCAGCTCCTTCCAGGTTTACTGAATCAACCGCCGGGGTGTCGGCATCAAATGGAGCTACGAAATGGCCGGGTGCTTCTTCGGTGAGGTCCGGGATGTTCCGGAACTTCACGCCGTCGGGCAGTCCCGTCAACGGAACGCGGGGACCGGTGAGCGGCGGAAACGCGCCCATGAGGGCCTGGGTGTAAGGGTGGCGGGGATTGGCGTAAACGTCCTGGGCTTTGGCGGTCTCCACGATCCGGCCGCCGTACATCACGGCCATGCGGTGCGAGAGTTCCACCATCAGGGACATGTCGTGCGTGATGAAGAGGACGGAGAAGCCGAGTTCACGTTGGAGGTCCTTGATTTGTGCCATGATCTCCTGCTGCACCACTACGTCCAGGGCGGTGGTGGGCTCGTCCAGGATCAGCAGTGACGGCTTGAGCGCCACCGCCATGGCGATAACGGCTCGCTGGCGCATGCCACCCGAGAGTTGGTGCGGATAGGACTTGAGCCGTGCGGGATCGATCCTCACGAGTTCCAGCAGTTCACCGGCCCGCCTCAGCGATTCCTTACGGGAGTAGCCGGCGTGAGTTGTGAAGATGTCAACGATCTGTTCGCCTATGGTCAGCACCGGATTGAGCGAATTCATGGCCGACTGGAAGACCATGGCCACATCCTGCCAGCGGAAGCGCCGCAGCTCTTCCGGGCTCATGGCCAGGACATCCTTGCCGCCGAAGGAGATGCTGCCGCCTGCAATCTTTGCGGGGTCCTTCAGGAGCCTCATGATCGAGTTGGCAATAGTGGACTTCCCACAGCCGGACTCCCCCGCCAAGCCGAACACCTCACCGGTGCCAATACTGAAGGAAACGCGGTCGACGGCGGTGGTGGACCGGGTGTCGCCGATGTACTTGACGGTGAGGTCCTTGACGTCAAGGACTGGTTCGTGGGAGCCGAAGGAAACTTGGGAGATGGTCATTTGGCGGCGCTCCTTTCGGTGTCTTTTGGAGTCTTGATTTTTCGCAACCGCGGGTTGGTGACCTCGTCCACGGCGTAGTTGATGAGGGCAAGGGCGAAGGCGACCAGCGCTATACACACGCCTGAGGGGACGAAGACCCACCAACTGCCCGTGAGGAGGGCGCCTTCGTTGCCGGCCCAGAAGAGGTTGTTGCCCCAGGAGACCGTGCTGACATCACCCAGGCCCAGGAACTCCAGGCCCGCTTGCGCACCGATTCCGTAGATCACGCAGGCAAGCAGGGTGCCCATGACAATCGAGGCCATGTTGGGCAGGATTTCGCGGAACATGATCCAGCCCGCCCGTTCCCCGGACACCACGGCCGCAGCCACGAAGTCTTTGGACCGGATGGACAACGCCTGTGATCGAAGGACGCGGGCAGAGCCGGCCCAGCCGGTGACGACGAGTACCAGGATTACCGTGCCCAGGCCCGGCGGAAGGAACGCGGCCAGGATGACCAGCAGCGGCAGGCCGGGCAAGAGCAGGAAAACGTTGGTAACCAGGGACAGTGCTTCGTCAATGAACTTGCCGAAGTACGCCGAGGCGAGGCCCACGAGGATGCCGATGAACGTGGACGCCACCCCGACTGTCAGCCCCACGAAAAGGGAACTCCGTGAGCCGTGGACTGTCAACGCGAGCACGTCCTGTCCCTTGGCGGTGGTGCCCAGCCAGTGCTCGGCAGATGGTTCAAGGGAGGCCATCGCGGTGATCCTCGACGGGTCGCCGGGAAACAGCACCGGTGCCAGCAGTGCCAAGGCAATGAAGATGAACATCATGGCCATACCCGTCAGGGCCTTCTTGTTGTTGAGGAGCCCGTGGACGAAACTGCGGTTGGGTTTGCGGACAGCCGGTGTTGGAGTTGGCTGCTTCAGAAGTGCGGTTGTCATGATCAGTCCTCTAGTTGCTGCGCACGCGCGGGTCGAGGCGGACGTAGAGGATGTCCACCAGGAAGTTGGCAAGCAGCACAGCGGCGGTGATGGTCAGGAACAGGCCCTGCATAAGCGGATAGTCGAGGCCTTGGACGGCGTTGAGGAGCTGGTAGCCAACGCCGGGATAGGCGAATACCACCTCCGTCAGCAGCGCACCACCCACAACGAATCCCAGTCCCATGCCAAAGCTCGTTACCGACGGGAGCATGGCATTGCGTGCTGCGTAGCGGAGCATGATGCGTCCGGGGCGGAGTCCCTTGGCTTCGGCCATGGTGATGTAGTCCTCGGAATTCGTGGCAATCATGGTGTTTCGCATGCCCAGCATCCAACCTCCGATGGAAACCAGCACGATCGTCAGCGCGGGCAGCACAAGGTGGGCGCCGACGTCGCCGATGAACTCCCAAGTGAAAGCCGGCTCCAAACCGTCAGTGAACGCATGTCGGATCGGGAACCAACCCAGCACCACCCCGAACAGGTACAGCGCACCCATGGCAAGCCAGAAGTACGGGAACGAGCCGATGAAAACCAGCACCGGCGGAAGCGCGGAGTCGATCGCCCCACCACGGCGCCACGCGGCGAGGATACCCAGCAGGTTACCCACGACGGCGGCAACCACCAGTGCGGTACCGCCCAGCAGGAGTGTCCAGCCGATTTGGGACGAGATGACTTCGGTGACGGGGGTGGGGAAACGGGAGATGGAAACACCCATTTGCCCGGTGAAGATGTTGTGCATGTAGTCGATGTATTGCTCCCAAATGGGCCGATCGTCAACACCCAGCAGCTTGCGTAGGGCCTCGATTTGTTCGGGCTGCATTCGGTCCTGGGAGCGGGCGAACATCCGGGAGACCGGGTCACCGGGCATGAAACGCGGGAGCAGGAAATTCAGGGTGATGGATGCCCAGAAGGCGATCAGGTAGAAACCCAGGCGGCGCAGGATGAAGCGCACGGTTTCCCTCCATTCGGGAATTGCGGAAAGTTTGGGGCACGTCCGGGCGGAGTTGGCCGCCCGGACGTGCGGTGTAAGGCCCGTCAGGGCCCAAAGCGGCGGCGGTGGGGACTACTTGCGCGGTTCCAGCGTGGTCAGAACCAGCACCGTCGTAGGTGAACGGACCGACAGGGTGGCGTACGGGTTGCCCTCGGTGGGCCAGCCAGTGAACCGGGTGTCATTGAAGGCTCCCCATTCCGGTCCTGAGAACAGCGGCACCAGCGGTGCGACGTCGTTGTACTCTTCCTGCAGCTTGTTGGCGAGGTCCTTTTGCTTGGACTCATCACTTGCCGCGGCGAAGTCGGCCAGCAGTGCATCCGCTTTCGTGTCGCCGAAGCGGTGGTAGTTGTCGAACGTCTTGGTGCCCACGGGCTTCACTGTTGCTGTGCCCATTGTCGTGTTGAAGTACTTGTACGGGCTGGGGTCGTTGGCGCTCCAGACAATGCCGGAGTCGAAGTCGCCGGTCTCATAGCCGGCAACCACGGCAGCCCAATCCGGGGACTCCACCTTGGCAGTCACGCCCACTTCGGCCAGGTTCTGCGCGATCACGTTGGCCACTGACAGCCAGTCGGAGGAAGTGGCGCCCACGGAGATCTCGAATTCGAACGGCTTTCCGTCCTTCATCGTGCGCTTTCCGTCGGCTCCCTTGGGATATCCGGCCTTGTCCAGAAGCTCGTTGGCCTTTTCCACATCGTGGTTGGTCCACGTGCAGTTGTCCTTGACCGCGGCGTTCTTCCAGGTTTCGTAGTTGCCGGAGAGTCCGGTGCAGTCCGCCGGTTTCGCGTAGCCGCTCATGCCGATCTTGGTAACTTGCTCGCGGTCAACGGCCATGCTCAGTGCCTTGCGGACATCAACGTCGTTGAACGGCGCTTTAGTGGTGTTGAGTTGCCAGTTGATCATGGCACCGGTGGCCGGGAACCAGTATTGACGGTGTTCCTTGTCCTTTGAAACGAAGGTCTTTTCGATGTTCGGGATGTACTGCGGAGCCCAGTCCACGTCGCCATTCGCGGCGGCGAGGTTGGCGCCGTCGTTTCCTGCAAAAGCGAGCATCTTGATGCCGGCAATCTTCTGCTTCTCCGGCTGCCAGTAGTTGGGGTTCTTGGTCAACACGAAGGACTGGGCCTGGAAACCGTCCACCTCGGTGTAGGGTCCGGTGCCCACCGGCTTGGCGTTTGCGTCCTTTTCCGGGTCCGGCAAAGCGGACCAGATGTGCTTGGGCAGGATGACGAGCTGGCCGACGTCGTAAAGGGCCGGTGACCAGGGCTTGTTGAAGTTGAATGTGACTTTGTTGCCCTCGGCCGTGACGGTATCCAGATATTCGAAGCCGCCCTTGATCTTTTTCTGAAGTTCGAACGTATAGGCAACATCGTCAGCCACGAAGGGCTGCCCATCGGACCATTTCACACCGTCACGGAGCGTGAAGGTGATCGACTTGCCGTCCTCCGCTGCCTTCCACTCGGTGGCGAGCCACGGCACAGTGTCTCCCTTGGCCGGGTTGAAGATCAGGAGGGATTCGTAAATGGACTGCTGGACCATCGGGTTGACCGTGGGGGCAAACGGGTTGAAGTTCTGCACGAACGTGCCCATGTCCTCACGCGGGATGGTGAGGAACGCGCTGGCGTTCGCTCCGGCGTCGGAAGTGCTTGTCTTGGTGACATTGGCCGTGCAGCCGGTGAGCAGCATTGCGCCCACTGCAAGGCTTGCCGCCGTCATCCGGGCAGCCCTGAAATATCGGGGTTGTGTCATGATGGTTATCTCTTTCCTATCTTCATCAGCAAGGTGAAGGGGTTGGTAAGGGGTTTGCTCTTCGACGTTGATTTCGCGGTCAGACCGAAGAGCGTTCTAGCAGCGGACAGTCGACCAATTGCTGGTCGGCAATAATCGGCTGTCCTGCTGTTAGTGCGGCGAGCGTTTGGACGCCCAAGGCGCCCATTTTTTCGAAGGGCAACGCAACCGTTGTCAGCTTTGGCCGCAGGTAGGCCGCGATGAGTTCCTGGTTGTCGAAGCCGATCACGGCGATGTCCCCGGGGATGGTCAGGCCCCGTTCCTTGATGGCATCATAGGCGCCCATCGCCATGCGGTCATTGAGGCAGAACAGTGCCGTCGGCCTGTCCTGTTGTGGATAGCGGTCCAGGATCCGGCACGCGGCTTCGTAGCCGCCGTCAGCCGTGGCATACCCTGACACCACCAGCTCCGGGTCCAGCTGCAGCCCGACGACGGCAAGTGCTTCGCGTGCACCTTCCAACCGCCCCACTGCAGCAGGAATAACCGGGTCAAGGTTGATGACTCCAATCCGGGTGTGGCCGGCTTGGAGCAAACGTTCGACGGCGATCCTGCCTCCCCCACGCTCGTCAGGGACGATCGAGGGAAGCTTACCGTCCGCATCGAAGCAGTTGATTAACACGGTGGGTACTTCATTGGCACTCGCCGGAACGTGGACGCCCCGGTGAAAAGTAGCTGCGTAGAGAAGTCCTTCCACTCGTTGTTCCAGCAGCTTTTCCGTTGCAGCATCTTCCAGGCCCTGGTTGGGTCCTACGGCATCGGCCTGGTCGGAGGGCGCGATGAGCAGGAACCGACGGTCAAGCCACGCTTGGTCCTGGGCTCCTTTGATGATGTTGACGGCGAACGGTGCCGTGACGATCTCCGTCACGATCCCGTACCAATCGCTGCGCCGCGATGCCAGCGCACGGGCACCGGCGTTGGGCCTGTAACCCAGTTCCTGCACAGCGTGGTTGATGCGAGTGCGGGTTTCCTCGGAGATACTGGCGTTTTCGCGGTTGCTCAGAACAAACGAAACCGCTGTCCGTGAAACGCCGGCATGTTTGGCGACGTCCTTCATGGTTACTCCCCGCTGCCGTACAGGTACGGCCTCATCAGGGGTGGATTTCGCCATTGAATTACTCCGGGTGCTCTTGTCTGGTCCGAGGGTGATGCCAGGCTGTCATTGCCTGGCTATGCTGCAGGGATGCTGTTGGTAACGCGCGTTACCTGCGTGGCATGTGATTTAGGTTACCCGCGTTACTTCAACTCTGTCAACAGCGGGTTTTGATACCCGAAAGGCTCGGAACCGCGCCCGTCTGCCGTCTAATTTCCGTTGGGTTCGTCGGTAGATGCTTCCTTCAGTTCTTCGCCCGGGACATCGTGAACTTTTTTCGGGATCTTCCCCTCAACGTCAGCAGGTACGGGAGGGTCCTTCTCTTCATCAGTAGACATGAGGCAAGCATAGGGGCGCATTGTGACAGTATGTGGATTCTTCAGCGCTTCAGAGGCCCAAAAAGGCGGGGCGTAGTGTGGACGTTGGACGAAAGGAGCACGTCATGAAGAAAATCCTCATGGTACTGACCAGCGTTTCCGAGCTCGGCGATACGGGCGAGAAGACCGGCTATAACGTCGCCGAGGCCGCACATCCCTGGAAGGTGTTCAAAGATTCAGGTCACTTCGTCGATTTTGCTTCGATCAAAGGCGGCCAGCCTCCCAGCGACGAGGTAGACACGGATGATCCAATCCAGGTTGCCTTTACCAAGGATGAGACCACGCGCGCCGGCCTCTACAACACTGCCCGCGTGGATGTCATTGATCCCGCGCAATATGATGCTGTCTACCTCGTGGGAGGACACGGCACTATGTGGGACTTCCCGGACAGCGAAGGGTTGCAGCGCCTGGTTGCCAGCGTTTACGACGCCGGCGGCCTGGTGGGCGCCGTCTGCCATGGTCCCGCTGGACTACTGAATGTGGAATTGGAGAATGGATTCCGTCTTGTCCAAGGCCGGGACGTGGCCGCCTTCACCAACGACGAGGAAGTTGCCGCCGGGAAAGACAAGGTCATCCCGTTCTTCCTGGCAGACCGCTTGGAGGAACAGGGAGCACGCCATGTCTCCGCAGGTGTCTTCGAGGAGAAAGTGGCAGTGGACGAGCGACTGGTCACCGGTCAGAATCCTGCTTCAGCTGCTGGAGTAGCCAAGGAGATGGAGAAGCTCTTCGCCCAGGTCATCCATCAGGAAAAGGCCGAGGAGCAGCACGAGGCGGAGGCGCTGCGTGCTGAGAAGGACGCGGAAAAGAGCGCCAAGAAGCAGGCAGCGGCGGACACGGAACACTAGGCCTCTGCACAGTCACTGCAGCCCAAGACGCCCATCATCGTATACTCCGAACATGCCATTTATGCGACTCTACCCAGGTATTCACACGCCGCTGCCCGCCCTTAAGCAGGACGGAGTTCTCCTGTGAGCGGCGGTCTCGTAGCACTGTTGGACGATGTCGCAGCGCTGGCCCGCATAGCGGCTGCCTCCGTGGACGACATCGCTGCAGGAGCCGCCAAAGCCGGGGCCAAAGCTGCCGGCGTCGTCATTGACGACGCCGCCGTCACACCCCAATATGTCTCAGGGGCGGACCCGTCACGCGAACTGCCGATGATCAAACGGATCTTCTGGGGCTCGCTGCGAAACAAGCTGGTGATCATCCTGCCGGCCCTGCTGCTGGTTAGTGCTTTCATCCCTGGAGTAATTCCGTTCATCCTTATGCTGGGTGGCAGCTACCTCTGCTACGAGGGCGCCGAAAAGGTGTGGCACAAGTTCCGCGGCGACCATGCTGATACCGAGAAGGCACCGGCAGTCCAACGCGGCCCTGAAGCAGAGGCGAAAGTTACCAAAGGCGCCATCACCACCGACTTCATCCTGTCCTGCGAGATCATGGTCATTGCCATGAATGAGGTGGCCGCGGAGTCCCTGTGGGTCCGGGCGTTCATCCTGGTGGTCGTAGCAATCGCGATCACTGTCATTGTGTATGGCGCCGTCGGCCTCATCGTGAAAATGGACGATATTGGCCTGCACCTGACCACCAAGGCCTCCGAGGGCTCCCAGCGCTTCGGCCGGTTGCTCGTCAAGGGGATGCCGGCCGTACTGGCAGCCATCACCCTCATCGGGACCATCGCCATGCTGTGGGTTGGTGGTCACATCATGCTGCAGGGTGCCTACGACCTCGGCTGGCACGGCCCCTACGACCTTGTCCATGTACTGGAGACACCCTTCGTCGGCATCCCGGTGGTGGGCGGCTTCCTTGCCTGGCTTGTGAACACCATTTGCTCAGCCATTCTCGGTGCCGTCTGGGGCCTGGTCATCATGCTCATCCTGCACCCGCTGCTTAAGGTGCTGCCGTTTGGCAAGAAGAATGGACACGAAGAGGGCGATGTCCGCGCCGCGATCGCCGGTCACAAGCCGGCCAAACATAACCCAAGTAAGTAGCAGATCAAGTCGTTCTGAAGGCTCAAAACGGCGTGTACTGCGACCTACTTGGGTGCGCGGCTATGACTTAGCGTCATAGCAGGCTGAGAACAGTGGCACTGCGTCCAGGTTTCTACCCGGATGCGGTGCCACTCTCATGTGAGGACGTCATAGTGCGTCCTCCTCTTGTGCTTAAGGCCACATGACGCTTTGATATATTAGTCATGTATTAGATGTCTACGAATGACTCTTAACTCAACGAGGAGTACACAGCATGCAGCAACTCGCGCATCGACTCGAACGGCTCGGCACCGAAACCGCCTTTAGCGTCGCCCAGGCCGCGGCAGCTTGGAAGGCGAAGGGGAATCTGGTTTACCCCTTCCACCTCGGTGACATCAACATCCCCACCGCCCCGCACATCGTCGAAGCCATGACCAAGGCAATCGCCGACGGCTACACGGGCTACTGCCCCGGCCCCGGCATCCCCCAGCTGCGCGAAGCCCTCGCCGAGGACATCGGCTCACGCCGCGGCATCAGCCTCTCCCCCGACAACGTCGTGGTCATGACGGGCGGCAAGCCGGTCATCACGAAGTTCCTGCAGGCAGTGATGAACCCCGGTCAGGAAGTGCTGTACCCGAATCCCGGCTTCCCGATCTACGAGTCGCAGATCGAATACCTCGGAGGCACAGCAGTACCGTACCGCTACCTCCCCACAAGCCAGGGCTTCTCTATCGACCTTGACCAGGTACGCGCGTCGATCACGCCGAACACCGTTGCCATCATCTACAACGACCTGCAGAACCCCATCTCCGCGGAATCCACTGCGGCTGAGCGCGAGGCCATTGCTCAGATCGCCCAGGAGCACAATCTCTGGGTGCTTTCCGACGAGGCCTACTTCGAGACCCGCTACGAGGGAGTCTCCAGCTCGATCACGTCGCTTCCTGGCATGGCAGAACGAACCGTGATCCTCTACACCTTCAGCAAGAAGTTCGCCATGACCGGCTCACGCCTCGGCTGTGCCGTAGCTCCCCTTGAGATCGCCAAAGTTCTCAGCACCCTCAACACCAACGACGAGTCATGCACCACCCACTACGTGCAGTGGGCAGGTATCGAAGCACTGCGCGGCACCCAGGAACCGGTCCAACAGATGCTGGACATCCTGCGTGAACGGCGGGATGCTGCCTGCGAACTCGTGAACTCCGTCCCCGGAATGCACGTCGCAGTGCCCCAGTCGACGTTCTACCTGTTCCCGGACGTCACCGACGTCATGGAGAAAATGGGCTATACAGCAGTAGGTGACTTCGCTAGCGACGCCCTGTACAAAACCGGAGTCTCCTTCTGCACCCGCGAGCACTTCGGCCGGCGCCTACCCGGCGAAGAAAGGCAGTACATCCGGCTCGCCTACTCAGGCATCGACGTCGCCGATATCCGTGAGGGCCTCGGCCGCCTCCGCGACTGGATCGTGACCGCATGAGCCGCGTTGTCGTCACGGGACGCATCCCCGACGCTGCGATTGAAAAACTCCGCACCGAACACGACGTCGAGGCCTGGGATGGTCCCGAGACCATTACGCGCGAAGAACTTCTGCGCCGGGTAGCCGGAGCCGATGCCATAGTGTCTCTGCTCACCGAGCGCGTTGATGCAGAACTGCTCGATGCCGCCGGCCCGCAGCTCAAGGTCGTCGCAAATGTCGCCGTCGGATATGACAACATCGACGTGCCAGCCTGCAGCGAACGGGGCGTCGTGGCCACCAACACGCCAGGCGTACTCACCGACGCCACGGCCGACATCGCGTTCGGCCTCATCCTCATGGCAACCCGGCGGCTGGGTGAGGGTGAACGACTCATCCGCTCCGGCAAAGCCTGGAAGTGGGGAATGTTCTTCCTGCTCGGCAGTAGCTTGCAGGGCAAGACACTCGGCGTCGTCGGCATGGGCGGAATCGGCCAGGCTACCGCACGGCGGGCCAAAGCCTTCGGCATGGACATCGTCTACCAGTCCCGTAGCGAAATCGACCCAACGATCGCCGCGGAGCTGGACGCCCGACGCGTCGACCTCGACGAACTGCTGGCAGTCTCCGACGTCGTCTCTCTGCACTGTCCTTACGGCCCCGCCACCCATCACCTGATCGGGGCCGAACAACTCGCTGCGATGAAGAGCTCCGCGTTCCTCGTCAACACCGCGCGCGGACCGATCGTCGACGAAGACGCACTGGCAACAGCCCTTCGCGAAGGTGCAATCGCCGGAGCCGGGCTCGATGTCTACGAGCAAGAACCACGCGTCCATCCCGGCCTGCTGGAACTGGACAACGTCGCCCTCCTGCCGCACCTCGGCTCAGCCACGGTGGAAACGCGTACAGCCATGGCCATGCTCGCCGCCGACAACGCACTGGCAGTGTTGAGCGGTGAACGACCGCCGGCACCGATCGCGTAGACGGATCCGACAGATAGAAACCGTTCGAAGTACATTCTCAAAGGAGAGAAACTATGGCTGACATCACCCAAGCCCAGACAGAAGCGGTTCTAGCGGCAGCCGCCAAGGCTGCACTGGAACAAGGAACGGCAATGAATATCGCTGTTGTGGATGCAGGCGCCAACCTCAAAGGCTTTACCCGGATGGACGGTGCATGGTTGGGAAGCATCGACATAGCAATACGGAAGGCACGCACCGCCCGATACTTCGATATGCCAACAGGTTCGATCGGCGAACTCTCCCAGCCCGGGGGTTCCCTCTTTAACATCGAAGTATCCAACGGAGGACTCATTACGTTCCCCGGCGGCGTTCCCCTGTACAGCAAGGACGGCCATGTTATTGGCGCTGTGGGCGTCAGCGGAAGCACGGTAGAAAATGACCATGCCGTTGCCTCTGCCGGGGCCGCGGTCGAGTTTTAGCACCAGGGGGCGTCCGGGTTTCACGGGCGCCCCCCTGTCACGCCTCAGATCGGGTCAGGCCAGCCAGCGCCACCAGCGGGATCGTTCAGGTTCGGCCGTAAGTTCCAGTTCCGGCTCCGGTTCCTCGCCCAAGGCCAGCGCTGCCTCAACGACGTCGTCCGCGGTGAGGGTCATGACGGCATCACGATCGAGCGCATCGAGACTGTGTTCCTCGTCGCGTGACAGCCGCAGCGCCTGCCGGTTGAGCGCCTGCTCGAACAGCGTGCGGGCGAACCGGGCGTTGCCCGAGTCCTCGCCAGCGTGGAGCCCGGTGAGGATGCGACGCAACACTTGGTCCGCACCAGGCTCCAAGGTGTACTCGTGCTGAGCTAGCATCTGGTGGAAAATCGTCTGGAGTTCGTCCACGGAGTAGTCGGGGAACGTAATCTCCCGGGCAAACCGAGACCGCAATCCGGGGTTGGACAGCAAGAAGGATTCCATCAGCCGCGGGTATCCGGCCACGATCACCACCAAGCGATGGCGATGGTCCTCCATCCGTTTAAGCAGGACCTCGATCGCCTCGGGACCGAAGTCCATCCGGCCATCCTCCGGTGCCAGCGCGTAGGCCTCGTCGATGAACAGGACGCCATCCAGCGCACGCCGGATCACCCGGTCCGTCTTGATGGCGGTCGCCCCGACATACTGCCCCACCAAGCCCGAACGGTCGACCTCCACAAGGTGGCCCTTCTGCAATAGTCCGACCGCGCGGTACATCTCGGCCAGGAGCCTCGCGACTGTTGTCTTGCCCGTGCCCGGGTTTCCGAGGAACACCAGATGCTGTGACGTGGCCACCTCCGGCAGGCCGTGTGCTTTCCGGCGGGCCTGGACCTGGAGCAGAGCAACAAGGGCCCGCACCTGTTCCTTCACGGTCTCCAGCCCCACCAGCGCGTCGAGTTCCGCCTGCACTTCCGACAGCGGCCGGGCCGGCCCGGGCCTCGCGCCGATGAAATCGCCCATCAGGTCGTCGACGCGCTCTGAACCTGACAGCTTGAGCTGATTGGCCAGATGGCCTACGGTTTCGCGCAGGTCATCGAGCGGATTGCGGCTTGCAGCCATAGAACCACTGTAGTCCTCGATTTCCGACCACGTACAACGAGTTCGACGTGCCTGTTCGACGCCCGGCGCGAAACGTTCACACCGCCGGCGTGAGGGTGGTTAGGCTGGGTGGATGGCGACAGTTATTCTCGTGCGGCACGGCCGCACCACAGCTAATGCCACTGGGCTGCTGGCCGGTCGGGCCGCCGGCGTCAGCCTCGACCAGATCGGGCGCGAACAGGCGGCTCTGATGGCAGACCGGCTCGCAGCCGTGCCGGTGGTCGGGCTGGTTTCGAGCCCTCTTGAGCGTTGCCGGGAGACCGCCCAGCTCATCCTTGATCGTCAGGTTGGCACGCCCTACGCACCCATCGATATCGATCTCACCGAATGCGACTACGGCCTGTGGCAGGGCAGGGCGCTCAGTGATCTTGCCACCGAGGATTTGTGGCCGGCGGTGCAATCGCAACCGTCCGCCGTCGTATTTCCCGGCGGTGAATCCATGGCCGGGATGCAGGCCAGGTCCGTGGCAGCGATCCGACGCCACGATGCAGCTTTCGAAGCCGAGCACGGGCCCGGGGCCGTGTGGGCTGCGGTCAGCCACGGTGACATCATCAAGTCCATCCTCGCCGACGCGCTCGGCATGCACCTTGACTTGTTCCAGCGTATTAATGTGGGTCCCGCCTCTGTATCCATCGTGCGCTACGGCCCGAGTCGGCCGAGCGTATACGCGACCAACACCGACGCGGGTGACCTGTCATGGCTGTCGAACGGCATCCACACGGGCGATGCGCCGGTAGGTGGCGGTGCAGGGCAGAACGCGCCCTGAACCTTATGTGCCTAAAATACTGACATGCCTACACGTGTTCACGAGTTTGCCTGGCCTGATCGAGTGGTAGTTGGCACCATTGGCCTCCCGGGGGCACGAACGTTCTACCTGCAGGTGCGCGCAGGTAAGCAGATCGTGAGTATTGCCTTGGAGAAGCAGCAGTCGGCCCTGCTCGCGGAGAAGATCGACGATATTCTCGACCAACTGATAACCGCCGAGGGCAACCCGTTCAGTGTTCCCACGGGTACTCCCATTGAGCTTGTCGACAACGACCCTCTTGAAACCGTTCAGGAGCAATTTCGCGCCGGCGCCATGAGCTTAGGTTGGGATCCAACCACCGCCCAGGTAGTCATTGAGGCCTATCCCATCACCGATGTCGATGCGGATGACGACGAATCGCCCGATGAGGACGACGCCAACGAGATGCTGCTGGTGCGCATGCCGGTCGGCACCGCGCGAGCATTCGCCAAGCGCACCCGTGAGATCGTGGAGGCCGGGCGTCCGACGTGCTCGACCTGCGGTTACCCCATGGACGCCGATGGGCACATCTGCACCCTTCCTGAGGTCTGATGCCGACGCCGGACCTGGTGACCGCCGAGCTGACCCTCACCGGGCGCATCACCACGGCTTCCAACGCTACATTCCTAGGCAGCATCGGCGACGTCGAAGTCGTCTATAAGCCGATAGCAGGCGAAAGTCCGCTGTGGGACTTTCCGCACGGCACCCTTGCTCACCGCGAGGTGGCGGCTTACTTGGTCTCGCAGGTCTTCGGCTGGGACATCGTTCCCCGCACCTGGTTGCGCGATGGCCCCTTCGGCGAGGGAATGGTGCAGCTCTGGCAGGAGCAAGACCCGGCCCAACGCGCCGTGAACATGCTTGCAACGGACCAAGTGCCCGAGACAGGCTGGAAACACGTTCTCGAAGGGCAAAATGAGAACGGTCAGATGGTCGCCTTGGTTCACGAAGACTCGCCAGCACTCCGACGCATGGCGGTCTTCGACATGATTGTGAACAACGCCGACCGCAAAGGCGACCACATTCTCGCGATGACGGACGGGCACAGGCACGGCGTGGACCATGGGCTGACATTCCACCATGACCACAAGCTGCGTACGGTGTTGTGGGGATGGCTGGGGCAACCTCTTACCGCCGAAGAACGCGACGGCGTCGATCGCGTCGCCGAAGGACTGCACGGCGAGCTGGGCCGAGACTTGGCCGAGCTGCTCAGTACGGAAGAAATTGCATCACTGGCCACGCGCTGCGCCCGGTTGCGCTTAGCAGGGCGGTTCCCCGCTCCGAGCGGTGGGATGCCTGCGGTGCCTTGGCCGCTGTTTTAAGGATGCTCATGGCGCTTAGTTGCCGGAAACTGCCGTGACGATGACCGGATGAGCCTTCACCGGAAAGATCTCGTGAAGCTGCGAACACGCGCGCTGCACCACAGAGCGGAGCCAGACGTTTGCAGGATCTTCGGTCTGGGACGGATGCCAATACATCGCCTCCACCAAGGCGGCTTCCAACTCCTCGGCGAACTCGAGAACCTCAATAGATGCCCCGCGCTGTGCCCTCGCGGCCAGCATGCGCGGAACCAGCGCCACCAAGTCGGTGCCTTCAACCAACAACGGCAGTGACAGGAAGCCCGCCACCACGGCCGCCACCCGACGTCTGACACCCCGGGACTCGAACAATTTGTCCGCCGGAGTGCTGATGCCCTCACCGAAATACCCGACGGCGTGGGGAACTTCAACAAGGTCCTCCAACGTCAGCGCAGGCAAGGTGAGGAGTGGATTTCCAGCGTCGGCCACAGCCACGAAGCTGTCACGGAAGAGCTGTTTGGAATCACCCTTCATGCGGTAACCGGTAGGGCCCACCAGCAGGTCCATCCGTGAGTACTCGGCGAGGTCGCCCCGCATGCCCGAGGTGGGTACGAAGTCCACCACCACATGAGGTGCCTCCTGTTGCAGGATTCCGCGCAGAGGCCCCACGATGAGCGCGGCCGCGTAGTCGGACGCAGCAATGACAAACTCCCTTTCGCTCGTAGCGGCATCAAAACCCGATCGAACGCGTGTGGCCCGCTGGACGTGAAGCATTGCTTCATCGACCAGCGGGACCAATGATTGTGCGAAGGGAGTGAGATCGTAGGTGCGGCCATTACGAACCAGCAGTTCGTCGTCGAAATGCCTTCTGAGCCTGGCCATCGCCGCACTGGTAGCCGGCTGGCTGAGCTGGAGCCGTTCCGCTGCCCGGGACACATTCCGCAGCTCCAGCAGAACCTGCAGTTGGGGCAATAGGTTCAGGTCCAGGTTCTTCATTTCCCTAGGTTATCCAGCCGCCGGCAACTTTACTGGCTGATCGTGACCAACCGCGGCCCCCGGACCAGGATGGCCACCAAAGCAAAGACGCAAGCCATGCCCAACGCCCCAAGTGCAAGGCTGAGGTTCCCCAATCCGGCAGCAGCCGCGCCAAGGACAATCGGCGTCAGGAACTGCCCGATGAACAGCGTTCCGGTCCAGATGCCGGTACCGCGGCCACGCTGGGAGTACGTCAGGCCGTTGACCGCCCATGTTAGTAGCGTCGGCAACAGCACTCCGGTGCCGGCGCTTGCGACAACGGCGCCCGCGATGGCCAGCGGCACGTTCCCGGCCGACGAGACCAGGCAAAGCCCGACGGCGGCAAGTCCAAAAGCGCCGATCAGCAGTTTCCGAGTACCCAGCTTGGCAAGGTACCGGAAGGAGATAGCGCCTGCTGCAGTGGCCAATGAGGCGATCGCAGCGGCGCCCCCGATAAGTCCGGTATCCGTCACGCCCAAGCCGGTGATCACATACGGCAAGTGAACAATCAGTGCGTAGAACACGATCCCGCCGAACAGCGTCATAGCGGCCGGGGCACCAATCTGCTGCCACGGCACCGGCTGTTTCGCCGCCGTCGTATTCTGTACGTGGCTCTTGGCAGGCTCCCACAGCTTGAAGACCATAGGCACAACCAGCACGGCGCTGACAGCGTAGAGCCAGAACGGCGTCCGCCAGCTGATGCTGCCCAAGGCGCCGCCTAGGGCAAAGAACGCAGTGGCTGCCAGCGCGCTGACCATCGTTTGGAGACCGAGGTACTTGTTCCGCTGCTGTCCTGAATAGTAGTCGGTGATCAGCGTGGTGCAGCAGGTCATGATGGCCGCCTCGGCAATCCCTACGCCAACTCTCGACAAAGCGATGGCTCCAAGGGAATCCAGCCACAACGGTGCCGTCCCAAAAAGGGCGTACGCCAGCATCGCAAAGACGAGGAGCTGCTTGCGCCCCATCCGGTCCGCTACATAGCCCGCGAGGGGCGAGAACAGTGCGACGAACAAAGCCGGCAAGGTTAGAACCAGTGGGACCAGGATCGCGACACCTGCGGTATCGGCAAAGACCTGGTTCAGGGTGGGGAGGACAGGTGCCAGCAGTACAGCGCCCAGTACAGGCATGCAGCTGCCGGCGACCAGTAGTGCGGCCTGTGTCTTTCCGGCCGTTCGGCCATCAACTGGTGGGCGGCTTTCGATCGCAGTTGGATCCAGGGTGCTCATTGGTGTTCCTTCGCCTTTGAAGATGATCCCCCAAAAAAGTGGCAGAGTTGCCGGGAGGGACTGCACTCACTGTGGCAAGGAGCCTGCAGGCGGAGAATAGCGGTTTCCGTATAGCTGATATTTGTTCGGTTGATGGTTCGTTGACACGGGCCGCGCTGAGATCGCCACGGAAGGCACATCGGTATTTGTGCGGTGGATACTTACTATCAGATAGTTGCCCTTCTCCGAATACGTGATGTGGCTCATGGTTATTGAAGGACCTGCAGATCACTGTCCGAGCCATCAGTACTTAGAAGGAATTCATCGTGGAAACTCCCCTCTCCCATCTTGCCCACCTCGAGATCACCACTCCGGACGTCGAAGCCTCGGCACGGTTCTACGAGGAAAAGTTCGGCATGCGCATCATCGACCGCGTGGATGGCAACGTCTACTTGCGGTGCTGGGGCGACTACTACCGCTACAGCCTGGTTATCACAGAAGGACCCGAAGCGTCCCTGGGCCGAATGGCATGGCGCACCAACTCGCAGGCCGCCCTGGAAACGGCAGCAGCCCGGGTTGAAGCAACCGGTGTGCAGGGCACCTGGACTGCCGGTGCCCACGGCTTCGGCAAGGCTTACGAGTTCACGGGCCCCTACGGCCACCACATGCGCCTGTTCTATGACGTGGAGAAGTTCGTCGCCGAGCCCGGTTTCGAGTCCACGTACCCCGACCGTCCCGAACGTCGCAGCAGCCACGCTGCCGCACCCCGCTTCCTGGACCACGTCACGGTCGCTTCCTCCGATGTCCGGGGTTTCGCCAAGTGGTACAACGAAGCACTGGGTTTCCGGGTCATGGCCTTCGTAGACCTGGATGAAGCCCCCATCACCGTCTTCTCAGTGCTGACGACCAACGAGAAGTCCCACGACCTCGGCGTCGTCTTGGACACCTCAAAGCGCGCTGGCCGCGTCAACCACATCGCCTTCTGGGTGGACGCCACCGAGGACCTGCTCCGCACCGCAGATGTGATGATGGAAAACGGCACCCCCATGGAATACGGACCGTCCATCCACGGTGTGGGCGAGCAGAACTTCCTGTACTTCCGCGACCCGTCCGGTTTGCGTGTGGAACTGAATTCCGGCGGCTACCGCAACTACGTTCCGGACTGGGAGGCCAACACTTGGAAGCCCTCCGAAGGTTCCAACAACTTCTACAAGAACGGCGCCATGCCGCACTCAATGACCGAATCCTTCCCGCCGGCCGAAGGTTTCACCGCAACGGAGGAAGGTGCTTCCGCTGAAATGAAGGAAGCCCTTCTTAATCCCTACGCAAAGCAGGGTCGAGGCTAGAGAGATGGCCAACGCAACATACTCCCTGATCCGATTCCACGAACCCAGCGACAGCAAAGCCAAGGCGGGCCTGCTGATAGGCGAACGTGTCCTGCCACTGGATGCGGACATTAACTCACTGATCCAGCACTGGGAAACGACCGAAAGTGAGCTCGACCAGCTAGCAGCATCGGTTGGCGCACAAACAGGCCTGGCGTTGTCCGCCGTCGACGTCCTCGCCCCGGTGGAACCCGCCCAGGTCCTGCAGACCGGAGCCAACTACCGCAAGCACGTCATTGACTTGGCCGTGGCACACCGCGACGCCGGCCAGGATGCTGAGGAGGTGCGCGCAAAGACGGCCGCCATGATGGATGAGCGCGCGGGCCAGGGAACGCCGTACTTCTTCATCGGCCTCCCGACCGCGATCGCATCCGCCACGGACGACCTCGTCCTGCCGGGGTACAGCAAGTCCCACGACTGGGAGCTGGAACTGGCGGCCGTGATCGGTAAAGAGGCCTTCCGTGTCACCCCGGAAGAAGCCCTCGATCACGTCTTCGGGTACACCATGGTCAACGACATCACCACCCGCGAGTACGTCTTCCGCAAGGACATGCCCGCCATCGGATCGGACTGGTACCGGGCCAAGAACGCCCCCGGCTTCCTGCCCACAGGGCCCCTTCTGGTACCGGCCAAGTTCTTCGGTGACCCACAGGATGTCCAGGTCAGGCTCAAGCTCAACGGCCAGGCGATGCAGGATGAATCCACGCAGGACATGATCTTCGGTGTGGCCAAGCTTGTCAGCGAAGCTTCGCAGACAATGCCACTGAAGCCCGGAGATCTGGTCCTGACAGGCAGCCCTGCCGGCAATGGCCAGCACTGGGGACGGCTCCTTCAGGACGGCGATATCATGGAAGGCACCATCACCGGGCTGGGCACCCAACTCATCCGTTGCAAGGACGAACAGTGACCACCGAGGCCGTGCACCCGGCAGCTATCCAGCGCGCGGATCCGCTGGCCAGCATTGCTGACGCCGCTGGACGGTACAACAATTGGGGCCGCTGGGGCGCAGACGACGTCCTTGGGACGCTGAACTTTATCGATGCCGCAAAACGGGTCGAGGCTGCTGCGCTGGTGACCACCGGGGAGGCGTTTTCCTTGTCCCAGCCCTTCGACACCAACGGGCCCCAGAAGGGGTGGCGTCGCCGGACCAACCCCGTACACACCATGACGGACACCGGAGTTGACGCGGAACGCGGCAACCAAGGGTTCCCCCATGGCTTCGGCGGCGCCGATGATGTTATTGCCATGCCATTGCAGTGCTCTACGCAGTGGGACGGGCTCGGCCACATCTTTGACCGTGGCAAGGCTTGGAACGGACGGGCAGCCGGAGATGTGGTCACCTCCGAGGGGGATCTGGTCACCGGGATTCAAACGGCCGCGGCCAAGATCGTGACCCGTGGTGTCTTGCTGGACGTCGGCCGTGCACTCGGTCCGGAGCTGGGACGTACGGATGAGGAACTCCCCGATGGCTTTGCGATCACCCCGGAACACCTTGAACGCACCATTGAACGTCAGGGCCCCGGCTCCGCGGTTCGCCGTGGCGACATCGTGGTGATCCGAACAGGCCAGTACACCCGAGTCCGCCGTGAAGGATGGGGAGACTATGCAGGCGGGTCTGCGCCGGGATTGTCCTTCAGCACCGCGGCCTGGCTGCACGCCTCTGAAATTGCCGGAATCGCGACCGACACGTGGGGCTTCGAAGTGCGTCCCAACGAATTTGACGACGCTTTCCAGCCGCTGCACCAGATCGCCATCCCCAACCTGGGGTTGTTCCTGGGCGAAATGTGGGACCCGGATGCACTTGCCGAAGCCTGCGCGGCGGACGGGAGATACGACTTCATGCTCACCGCGGCCCCGCTCCCCATCACCGGGGCTGTCGGTTCACCGGTCAATCCCATCGCAGTCCGGTAGCAGGTTCGATTATCAGGTTGAGGGCCAACGAAGGTTCCGGAGCTACAGACAGCAGCACAATAGGCAGAAACGCCGTCACCACAAAGGAGTCAAAGATGGCAGCAGTACAAAAGGTTGGAATCGTCGGAGCGGGAGCTGCGGGACTGACCGCCGCCATCCTCCTCGCCGACGCGGGCGTCGACGTCGAGATTCTGGAGAAGGCCGCTGAGCCGCAGACGCTGGGTTCGGGCATCACCTTGCAGGGCAATGCCCTGCGGATCCTGCGCGAACTCGGCGTCTGGGAGCAGGTGGAAGCGAAAGGCTACCCGTTCAGTACTCTGGGCCTGCGCGCCCCGGACCCTGCCGGCACCACCATTGCCGTGCTTGAGGACATCAGGACGGGAGGCGACGACCTGCCTGCCACCTTGGGCATGTACCGTCCCGACCTGACCGCGATCCTGCGCGAACGCGCCCTGCAGGCGGGCGCCCGCATCACTTTCGGCAAGACGGTCACGGGCATGGAGGACGACGGCGACAGCGTCACCGTGCGTACCTCCGACGGCGGCAGCGCCCGCTACGACCTACTCATCGGTGCCGATGGGCTTCATTCCGCAGTGCGCAAGGCCATCGGCATCGGCGTCGAACCCCAGCCAACCGGCATGGGCATCTGGCGGGCCTTCGTGGAACGCCCCGAGGATGTTGTTCGGACCGATCTCACCTACGGCGGGCCCTGCTTCATTGCCGGGTACTGCCCCACCGGCCCCGACTCCATCTACGCCTACCTTGTAGAGCGGGCGCAGGAACGCAAGCACGAGGACGGTCCGCGCATCATGACCGAACTCGCGGCAGCCTACGGCGGCCCGTGGAACGAGATCCGGGCCAACCTGAACCACAGCGCGCGCATCAACTACACCTGGTTCACCACGCACCTGGTGGATGGACCGTGGAATCGCGGGCGCACTGTGATCATCGGGGACGCCGCGCACAGTTGCCCCCCGACGGTCGCCCAGGGTGCCGCCATGGCCTTCGAGGACGCTGCGGTGCTCGCCGAGCTTCTCATTTCAGCCGACCATCTCACGGAAACCCTCTGGAAGGAGTTCACTGACCGCCGGTTGGAAAGGGCTACAGCCGTCGTCAAAGCCTCAGTCCAGCTTGGCCAATGGATGCTGGATGGCGTTCGCGATGCCAACGTTCCCGGGCTGATGAACTCGCTTTCCACCATGTTGAAGGAACCCGCATGAGCACTCGCCCCTCCGAAGCACCGGCACCTACAGTCGACGTGCATGCCCACATCCTGATTCCGGCCCTCCAGCAACGGGTGGCAGACGCCGACTCTGACGGTTTCGCTGCACTCCAAGCCTTGGAAATGCGGCGGAACGGCCCGGAGTCGCTCGCTGCATCGGGGCGCATGATCAAGGAACGGTGGCCTCAGCTCACGGATTTGGATCGTCGTCTGGCTGACATGGACGCCCAAGGAGTGGATGTCCAGCTCGTCTCGCCCTCGCCATCGCACTTTTACTACTTTTCAGGCGAAAAGCTTTCCCTCGAGCTCGCTAAACAGGCCAATGAGGCAGTACGTGACTTCGTGGACAGAGCACCGGACCGGTTGAACGGTCTCGGGCTCGTGCCATTGCAGCATCCCCACCTCATGGTCGAAGCACTCCAACACGCCGTCCTTGAATGTGGGCTCCTAGGCGTTGAAATTGGCTCCTTCGCAGCCACGCAGACTGACCCCGAACGCAGCACCGTGGAGCTTTCCGATCTGCGGCTTGAACCCTTCTGGAGCCGGGCAGAGGAACTGGGTGCCATAGTGTTCCTGCATCCGTTCGGCTGCTCCCTGGACGAACGTCTTGACCGTTACTACCTGGCCAATACTGTCTCCCAGCCGGCCGAGAATGCCGTGGCTTTGTCCCACCTGATTTTCAGCGGAGTTCTGGACCGGCACCCGAACCTTAAGATTGTGGCCGCCCATGGCGGAGGCTATCTTCCAACGACCATCGGCCGTTCCGACCACGCATGGAAAGTTCGTCCCGAGGCCCGACGTTGCGCCGAACCACCGTCGTCATATCTCCAGCGGATCTTCTTCGACTCCTTGGTCCATAACCCCAGGGAACTGCGCGCGCTCATCGAGGCGGCTGGCCCCGGCCAAGTCATGCTCGGCTCCGACTACCCCTTCGACATGGGGTCAGACAGACCAGTTGAAGAGGTTCATGCCGCCGGACTCCCCGAGACCGAAACCACCGGGATTCTCGCCGGCAACGCCGCCGGGCTCGGCATCACCGCTGCCGCCGCCCTCACCGCCCGCCCCACCGCGTAAGGAATCAGACATGGTCAAGATCGCCCGCTGGAATTACCACGGCGGTACGCACGCCGGGTTTGTGAAGGGCAGCAGCTGCTTTGCGTTACCCCAGGGACAAACCACGAATGACCTTTTGGACCTGGGGATTGCCGCCACTCTGGAGATCGCCTCGGAAACTTTCCGGGCGGCACCTGCAGTTCCGCTGGCCGAGGTGCAGCTGATTGCCCCGCTGATACCGGCCACCATCAGGGACTTCGTGGCGTTCGAAGAACATGTGGAAGGCGTCCGGAAGAGCATCAACGGCGTGGCCGGAGTGGTTGCCGAATGGTACGAGGCACCCACGTTCTACTTCACCAACCCGCACACTGTGACGGGCACGGGCGAGGTGATTGGAGTTCCTGCGGGATGCAGCGAACTGGACTTCGAAACCGAGGTGGCCGCCGTCGTCGGGCATGTGCCTGGAAGCGAAGGCAGGAACCTGTCTGCGCCAGACGCTCACCGGCACATCTTCGGTTACACGATTCTCAACGACTGGTCCGCACGCGACCTCCAGCGGCGCGAAATGAAGGTCAGCCTCGGACCCTGCAAAGGCAAGGACTTTGCGAACACACTGGGTCCCTGGATCGTGACGGCCGATGAGTTCGAGCACCTGCACGATGATGAGGGCTTCCTGCCCATCTCCATGGCCGTCGAAGTCAATGGGCAGCCCGTCGGACAGGATCTTCTATCCAATATGGGCTGGCCGTTCGCAGAGTTGGTGGCGTACGCGTCACAGGACTCGGTAGTGCTGCCGGGGGACGTTCTGGGCTCCGGGACGTGCGGCAGCGGCTGCCTGGCCGAGCTCTGGGGACGCAATGGCGCGAAGACCCCCCAGCCACTGACAACCGGCGACGTCGTGCGAATGACGGTCGAGGGCGTTGGATCCATCGAAAACACTGTGGGTATACGCCGCGAAGCCGTGACACGGGTCCCCGCCCGGAATCGGCCACGTACCCGGTCCATCCCTACGAAAACCCAGGCCATGCGCTGAGTGTCCTGGGCCGTTCCCTACCTAAAGGGCCCGAGCTCCGGGCCGGCTCCACGCGGCCGTAACGACCCGCGACCCCAGTCCAATCAGAGACCGATAGTGGCAGCGTGGTTGTGGGTCCGTCCTATCGAACTAAAGTGGGCGTGCCGGACTTCCCTTTCTCAAATACAGGCGCGATATCGTGTCGCTCAATCGTTGAGCGCAAGGTAGGTGAAGTTCCTGAACCGTACTTCCCCGGTACCGGCTGCGAACAGTGCCGGGCGCAGACTGAGGAGTTCGTCGGCGGTATTTGTGTTGTACCCCTCCACGTTGAACCGCAGTCCATGCCTGGTCCAGTCGGTGCCGTTCAAACTGTAGTACTGGGTGACTATGTGGTTGTCGTTGACTATTCGCAGGTGCAGCGTTCGAGCCGCAGGCGCAGGTTCACGCCAGTATGGGATTGCCCTGCCTGCGCGGTAGCTGGTCATTTGACCGCCGTCATGACCCATGCCGCAGAACAGGCGATCGCTGTAATACAGCAGCATGCCACCTTGGGCTCCGTCGCTGACGTCCATCTCCACCGTGATCTCATAGCGCCGATCGCCGACGATGCACGTTAAGGCCGAGCTGTCAGAGGGTCCTGATCCGCGGGCTTGCAGCACCAATCCGGCATCAAAGGATGCCCGGAGGTACTCGTCCTTGGACGGGGCGTGAAACGACCACTGGGTTCCAAAGCGTTCGGCGGAAAAATCATCGGACAACGGCGAGCCGTGATTTTGATCCGCTGCCCTGAAAACGGCGGGCAGGGGTGCAACCAGCGGCAATGACAGGTCTCCCCCGCCTGCCCTGGGCCATCCATCCTCGTCCCATTCGATGGGCTCCAAGAGCGTTTGCCGGCCGAGCGTGGCGAACCCGTTTTCGTAACCGTGATAGATGCTCCACCATTGGCCGTTGGGGCCCTCGAATAAGGTGGCGTGGCCCTTGCTCCACCATGGCTCGTCCGCATTCCATGTCCTGATGATCGGATTGCGGGGGCAGTCCTCCCACGGGCCATGAACGGAGCGGGAGCGGGCGACAGTGACCATATGCCCGGTGGGCGGACCGGAGGTGCCGCCAACCGCCGTCGTGAGATAAAACCATTCGCCCCGATGGGTGAGGTGAGCTTGGGCCCCTCCAGTGCGTAGGCTTCAACCACCCAGTCATCGGGGTAGCGCCAGCCGTCGTAGACGTGCTCCACTGGTCCGTTTGTAGCTAGACCGTCGGCTGTGAGCCGGACACGGCTGACTCCGCTCAGGAACAGATAGCGGTTGCCGTCCTCTCCCACCACGTGCCCCGGATCGATGTGCCCTTCGATGCCCAGGTTGATCGGCTCGCTCCAAGGTCCGGCCATGTTCTCGGCATGGATGACATAGGTCAGCACAGGCGCAGTCGGGTCCGGTGAGATGGCAGTGGGAATGATCGGTACGTAGATGAAGTACCGGCCATCCACTTTGCACATGTCCACCGCAAACACGCAGCCGATGGGCGCGGAAAGGGCAGGCCCGAGCGGTTGCCAGTTCAGCAGGTCCCGTGAGTGCCAGATGATGAGTCCGGGCGTGGACTCAAACGAGGAGAAGGTCACGTAGTAGTCATCGCCGTCGCGCAGGATGGCCGGGTCCGGGTGGTCCCCTGCGAACACCGGGTTCAGGTACGTTCCATCACCGAGGTCGGACCGGCGCTGGCCCTCCAGGCTCACAGCGGGAGGCGTTATTTTGTGTGTCATACATCCAGTCGTTTCACTAGTGGAGATTACGGGCGGTGGTTGTAGATCAAGTTCAGTGGCCCCAGTAGACCTGCCGTCAGGATTTCGGCTTCATCGTTGAACACTGTCGTCATAGGTGGGTATAGCGTCCCGGTGTTGCTGCGGGCTTCAGCAATCAGCCGGTTACGCCACGGATTGGTGACACTGATGTGGATCCGGTTCGTCCCGGGCCTCAGCGCGTCGGTGGACACCCGGTGGGGCGCCGTCCAGAGAATTCCGGCGTCCTCACCGTTGATTTTGACCTTCGCTACATCAGCAACATCGGCGAACTGGACAGCGTGAGGGAGCTCGGGGCCGTGGAGCTGGAACTCAACCTCGTAAGTGGCCGTTCCGGAGAAGTGCACCGCCCCGATTCCAGGATCGGTCCAAAAGGTGGCGTGCGTTAGTTGCACCGGATCGGAGCCGGGGATGGTGAGAGTCCATGCTCCGGCGACCTCGGTAACCCTCTCCTTCTTGGGGCCAGGATCCGCTTCGCCTCTGAGGATGAAGAGCGAACCATAGGGGGGTAGCCGTACGTCGAAGCCGTCTCCACCGTCGGATCGGGTGAGGGCACGTTGACTGAGTGCCACCGGGTCCCAGGCCACCAATCCGCCATCCGTGTTTGGCACCGTCACGGTGGTGCACAGCTCTTCATTGACAGGGTTGGCGATGAAAAGCAGTGGCTGATCGCCGTCCACCCATCGAGCAATCCGCCGTACCCGAGGGTCTCCCACCATCACCCAAGGAGGGAAATGCTCCTTAAGCACGGAAGCCAGGTCTCTAGTGGCGAAAACCTTGCCACTGTTCGAACTGTCGTTGCTCGGGCTGTCCCAAATGAGGTGACACAAACGCTCGTACTCGGTGTCCTCGTCAGCCAGCGAGCGCTTGGCCGTTGGACGTTCGCCGACCACCGTCGCACCCTGTTCCACCAATCGCAGGATGCCACGCAGGGCGGCTGTGCTCATCCTGTTGCTGGCACCGCCGAGGTACAGAAGCCTGTAGCGGGATGTACCTGCCTGCAGTTCGCCATCCTGAACGTGCAAGACCGTCCTGAGTGCATCCGGTCCGATGTAGTCGTAGTCGTAGTCAGCGGGAACGTCGTCATTGAATGCGCTACCGAAAAGCGCGGTGACGGGGGCCTCCTCGCCTATGAAGTAGGCGACATCCACGGAAGGCCGACCAAGGGAAAGAAGATGCGAGCATCGCGCCAAATAGTCCACCCAAGGCTTGGCAGTAGATGCCCAGGATTCATTGCGGGTAAATGATTGCCCGAGCGATGGCGCCAGCGCGATTCCGGGTGCTGGTACCTGCATGGGTTGGTGCGGGGAAGTGTGGATGCAGAAGCGGGTCACCCCGAGTGCCAATTGAAGGTCTGCCACATGCTTCAGGGACTTCGGTGAATCACTCCAGGGGTTACGTCCGGAGGTGAAGGCTTCGGAGCCGGTGCGGTTTCGTCCGTAGACATGTGCCACCGATGACGCCCCTTTGAGGTCTGCGACGTAAGTTGGCGCGGGACCCGCTTCAGAGCTGAAGGTCCACATGGCTCCCATGGGGACATCTGCATGCGAGCGCATGGCCAGGTCGTCGCCGAGCTGCGGCCTGCGGTCTTCCAATGCCTCGGCGTAGTAGATCGAGCCACGCCGATGTGCTTCTTCGGACAGTGTGCCGTAATAGGACTCTGCGAAGACTTCTGCGAGTGTGCGACGAAAATCCGCGAGGAAGAGGTCGCTTGAGTGGGCGTCCTCAACCAGGAAACCGGCCACGGTGAGCATCCACGGAATCATGGCGTAGCCACGGAGACGGTGGAATCCGGTGTGAAGGTTATCGGTGATGTTCTGAAGTCCGGCCTCAATGCTGTCACTGAGCAGCCCGTCAATCGGGGTGTCCTCGAACTGCGCCAGATGGGTTGAGATGTAGCGCCGAACTCTTTCACTATCGAGTTTGTCCACTTCGAGTCCTGTGGCTTCCGGGAGCGCCGGGCCGTTGGTTTGGCCTGTGAGGGAGGATCCAAAGCGAATGACTCTCCACGTGCCCTCGGGAAGCGGGCTGGTAAGCCTGCCCTGTGAAAGCTGACTGCTGACGTCAAGGATGCCGGCCAGCGGCACTGCAGCGAATGCTGCGCGCGGGTCAGTATCAAGGGGGTCATAGTCCTGCGCGGTGGCGAAACCACTCTTTGCCTCCCGGTGAGCGGGCATGCCGGACTCGTAAAGGGTGAATCCTTTGACGGCGTACTCGCTGAGTGGCCGGAATACCGGTGGGGGCACCACGCCTTTTTCAAACGCTGCCAAAACGGTGGATATCCCCTCGGCTTCGAGCCGCAACCGGAAGTGCGTCCCGCTGACGGGTGGGAAGGACATGCTCCGTGAGGGGCATTGTGTGGCGGGCAGCGTGCAGACGGTGACATAACCGCCGTCGTTATTTTGGACCTGCAGGCTGGCCGTGGCGGGCGGAGCCGCGCCGAAGCCGTACGGGCCGGGCAGCTCGATCACGCAGGAACGCACGGTCACAGGAGTGGCAAAGGACTGTTCAATCCAGGCCACGGAGGGGTTGTCCGGGTCACGGGCCAAGCGGAAACCGTCGACGCCGGTGGCACAGTTAGCGGTGACCGCTTCAGTAGGCGAGTCGGACGTGCGGACGAATGCGGGCTCCAAAGCATCGTGGGCGCTGTGGAACGGGATGGCCAAGGCAAAGAGATCTTTGGCATCTCCCGGGCCTTCATGCGGCTCGACTCCCCACCTTGGAGTGTCCTGATACGGCCCTGCGATGTCCGGGAGCTTGCTGAGTTGGGTCAACTCGCCGCCTTGGACGACAGTTTGCGACCAGACCAACTTGCGCATGGCGTCAGCCTTATCAACCCATGGGGCTCCGGAGGCGCTCCATCCTGCAGAAGTGGCAACAGTGAAGTCCAAGCCGAGCTCGTGCGCCGTCGCCACCGCAACGGCAACAGCTTCGCGCCACTGCTCGCTGCCGGGAATCACAGCCTTTTCCACCACGAGTGGATTGCCCAGCGCCCCGTCGAAGGATTGAACGCCGCGGACGCCCACAGAATGGAGCCAGCGAAGGTCGGCGCGAATGCCTTCGAGATCCACGTTGCCGTCCATCCAGTGCCACCAGGCACGCGGCCGTGCTGAATCCGGGGGATCAACGAACTCACTCCAGAGAACTTCACTCGATTGGTGTTCGCCGTTCATTCGGTTCACGTGAGCATCCCGGACTCGCTCCGGGAAGGTGAGGGCAGGCTGAGGCCGGCGCCGTAGGGGTAGAGCGGATCTTCGGTGTCGTTGGGGACGTCGGGATGTGAAGCTTCTACGGCGGCCATGGAGCGGGGCAGTTCGATCGGCAACCTGCCCTTGGGTGGGATGGTTGCCGTCAGAGCATCCAGCAGTGCAGCATCGGATGCGCCGAAGTTGGCGGTGATGGCGGTTGCCACGGTGTCGAAGGGGGTCAGGATTGCTGCCCGTTCGAGGTAGACGTCCAGGATCACGGGGAGTTCTGCTGCAAGTGCTCGTACTCGCGCGATCTCTTCGTCGGGAAAGTCGAGGCTACCCTGATGCGTCATGGCGTCCAGGAAGTACTCGTTGCGTGGCTCGAAGGGCGCTGCCAGGCGCACCAGCGCTACATCAGCCTCCGCCATCTCCGAAACGAGGATCACCTGATCGTTAATAACGGCCGGGTCCACACCTTCGACATATATGCGGGTACCGGGCGCCAGCGGCAGCAACCCTTCGTTCTTGAGGATGGTGACGGATTCTGCCTGGGCGCGGTGCCCAGCAGTCCGGAACGGCTCGGATCCGACCACCTCGTTGACCGCATCCGCATCAACATAGGGATTGTCGAAGAGTCCCAGCTCGAATTTAACCCGAAGGATTCTCAGCACCGATGCATCCACCCTCTCCGGGGACAACCTGCCGCTGGCCAGCAGCTCAAGCACCAACTCCGTGCAGAATTCACCGCCAAGCTGGTCCACGCCGGCGTCGAAAAGTTTCTCCACCCGGTCAAGTCGGCTGAGGTGCTCAACACCCCACGCCTTGGCGGGGAAGGGCAGGCCAAAGACCTCAAGGTCAGTGACAAGCTGCCAGTCGCTCAAGACAACACCCTCGAAACCGAGCTGTTCTCGAAGAAGTGACGTGATCAGGTATTTGTTGTACGAGAAGCCCACCTCTTCGACTTCCACACCATCTATCACGAGGTCTTTCGCCAGTGAGTAGTAGGGCATGATCGCGCTCGTGCCGGCGGCGATCGCTGCACGGAACGGCGCCAGGTGTTCGGTAAAGTTGCCGCCGGGGTAGATCTGGGCTTTGCCTGACGGGAAGTGTGGGTCCTCCCCGTCTTCCTGGGCGCCTCCTCCCGGAAAGTGCTTGGCGGTACAGGCTACGCTCGCGGACGACAGCGTCCCGCCCTGTAGACCTGCGATGAGCAGCGCACCGTACTCGGAGGTCACCGCGGAGTTTGAACTGAAGCTCTGCAGTTGGCGTGCCCAGCGCGGTTCAGATGCCAGGTCAATCTGCGGGTGGAGAGCTGCACGAAGACCCACGGCCACATACTCCCGTCTGGCCGTCTCCGCGAACTCGCTCATGACATCAGGATCGCCGAGTGCGGCAAAGCCCATAGGTTCGGGCCATTGCGAAAACGAGCCCGCGGCAAAGGCCATACCGTCATTTTGCGCAAAGCCATGGCGGGGATCGGTGGCAAAAGTAATGGGGATCCCGTGTGGGGTGAGCTCTGCGAGCTCCTGCATGGCATTCTGCCAACGCGCCATGTGCTGGGCGGACGGGACTTGGCCAATGTTGAAATGGTTGATGGACCTGCCCACCACAAAGTCACGCGGAGATTCCGGCCCGAACGGACTCGCTGAGTCGTGATCCGCCACCTCACCCACAACCATCACTGTGTTGAAGAGGAGCCCGACTTTTTCTTCGACCGAGAGGCTTGTCAGGAGATCCTTGGCGCGCGTGGCTGCATCCAGCCGTGGATCTTCGTACGGATCCAGCACGCCGTTTCCGTTCAAGTCGCGGTACTGGACACCGTCTTCTGTGGTCCTGGCAGATCGCCGCATGCGGCCTCCTTGTGTGATGGGTTTCATAGAGTTTATCCGCTTATCGGAAAAAGTTATAGACTGGACCTGTTCGGCACAAGCTAAAGTTGCGGATAGTGACCCAAAAGCACCCTGACCGCCGGCCATTGACGTCAAGTGCGATCAGGCTGTTGCCGCGGGTCCCATCAAGGTGCTAAAGGCGCTTGGAGGGAAAATCAATGGCCATAGAGCGGTACACCGGATTGGCATCGGTGCTGGAGACAATCCGTTGGCAGGACGGCATTACGCAGGCAAGCCTGACCGATCAGGTAGGGCTGGGGCGCAGTGTTGTTGCCGAACGGGTTGCAGAACTCGAACAGATCGGGCTTATCCATTCCCCCGGCCGCGCTCCCTCTACGGGCGGGCGGACCGCCAAGCTGTTGTCACTCAACGCCCAGGCCGGCTACGTCATAGGCGTGGATATTGCGTCCAATGAAATGGTGGTCAGTGCTTCCGATCTGGCCGGCGCCCTGCTGGGCACCCGCCATCGGGAGCTATGCGAGATCAGCCAAGGGCCCGCGCGGATCCTGGGCCAGGTCAATGCGATCATCGACGAGGTCATCAGGGAGCAAAGCGGGAACAACCTGCTGGGGATCGGCGTGGGACTGTCCGGCCCGGTCAATTTTGATACCGGCACTCCCGTTGGCGTACCGGTCATGCCGGGCTGGGAGGACTACCCCGTACGGGAAGAGTTCGCGGCGCGCTGGCCGGTTCCGGCATGGGTGGACAATCGAGTCAATCTTCTGGCGCTAGCTGAAATAGAGAGCAATCCGCGGGCTGCCAAGGCAAAGCACTTGCTCTATTTCGGGGCCGGCGCCGGAGTTGGAGCTGCCCTCATCACCGACGGCAGGCTCTACCGGGGCTCCCATGGCCTGGCAGGCTCCATTGGCCATGTGGCCGTTCCCGAGGCCGGAGTGGTTGCTTGCAGGTGCGGACGCACGGGCTGCCTTGAGGCAGTCACCAGTGGATGGGCGATTGAGCGGGATGGCCTGATGCTGGCCGAAACGGGACGCAGCCCCTACCTCGCGCAAGTCCTTAAGGAGACCGGACGTGTTCGCGCCTATGACGTGACCCTGGCCGCTGAGCACGAAGATGCCGCCGCGAAGGAGCTACTCAACCGAACAGCGGCACTCCTTGGAAGCAGCCTGGCAACCCTGGTCAGTTTCTTCGCTCCTCACATGCTGGTGGTTGGCGGTGGCATTGCCCGGGCCAAGGACATAGTGCTCAAGCCCATACAGCAAGCCGTCCTTGAACGGCTGCCCTCCACGGGCGCTCCGGACCTGCTCGTGGAGTTATCTGCGATTGACGAGCAGGTAGGCGGAGTCGTAGGTGCCGCCCAGCTTGTTCTTGGCGAGCTCTTCTCCAAAGACAACCTGCCCGGGCTCCTGGAGCGGCTGACGCAACCCCTGAGTCAAATGGGTCAAAGCAACGAAGGACTTTCTGCCTAATATTCCGAAGACCGGAAGAAGTTGTTGACTTCTTCCGGTCACCGGATTATCGTTGTAACAGGCGCCACAAAGCGCTCAACCAGCACCAACAACCTCGACGGCGAGGGAGACCACATGGAGCACACCCTCTGCATCCGTTGGCCCTGCGCCCGTAACGCATACAAGGAATCTGCGGGATTCCCTGTGAAGCAAGGCGCCTTTCCACGGCATTTCAGCCACCACTCACCGCAATACCTATCGATCTCCGTAGCGTTGTCGCCGGAGAACAGTCGGATCACTCGAAGCTGAGCTTTCGACGCCTTGTCTAGGAGAAACATGCGCAAATTAGTCGGCATTGCCGCCGTCACAGCCGTCATGGCGCTTACTGCCTGCACCGGCTCTTCCGCTGGTGGTTCCACCGCCCCCACTGAGTTGGACATAGCAGCCATTGCGCCGCCCGAGTCCTTCTCTCCGGGCAACTTCGGCACAGGCCCCACCACCCAGTTCCTTCAGCCCGTCTACGACTCCCTCTTCCGGAACACCAATGAAGGAGAACCGGCCGAGAACATCGTGACCAAGTGGTCTTACGATGACGCTCGGACCAAGCTCTCCCTCACTATCAGGGAAGGCGTCAAATTCAGCGACGGAACGCCGCTGGATGCCGCCGCGGTGAAGGCCAATCTTGATTCAGCCCGCAAGGGTACGGGTGAAGCCGGTGGGCAACTGCGCTTCATCCAGGAGGTCACCGTCACCGACGCCACCAACCTCATGGTCACGCTCTCCGCTCCTGACCCATCGCTCGTGCCGAACCTGGGCGGAACCGCCGGTGTCCTTGCCAGCCCCAAAGCCTTGGGAACCCCAGAGTTGGACACCACCCCCGTAGGTTCCGGCCCATATATCCTGGACGCAGCAAAGTCCCAGACCGGCATCAAGTACGTCTACACGCGAAACGCTGACTACTGGAACGCCAAAGACTTCCAGTTCGACACCGTCGAAGTCACGGTCTTCAACGACAACAATGCAATCCTCAACGCACTGCGGGCCGGCGAAGCCGACTTCGCAGTGGTAACCGACAAAGATGCCAACAGCCTTAAATCCGCAGGCCTGAACATCCAAACCAGCCCTGCTTACACCACCAGCGGGCTCTACTTGTTCGACCGCAAGGGCTCCCTGGTTCCTGCGCTCGCCGAGGCCAAGGTCCGCCAGGCAATCAACATGGCTTTGGATCGCGATGCCATCCACGCACAGGTCTTCGGGGGTAAAGGTAAGGGCACCAGCCAGGTCTTCAGTTCCACAAGTGACGCCTACATCCCGGAGCTGGACAAGAAGTACCCCTTCGATGTGGACGCCGCCAAGAAGCTTCTCGCCGACGCCGGTTACGCAAACGGCTTCACTTTGCCCATGCCGGATGTATCACCCGTCTATCCGGACCAGCAAGCGGCTGTAACTGAAGCGTTGACGGCTATCGGCATCACGCCGCAGTACCAGCCTGTGAACGGCCAGACCTTCATCTCGGATCTATTGGCAGGAAAGTATCCCGCAGCGATTTTCGGGCTCAACAGCCCGCGTCCGTGGGATTTCGCCCAGATCGCGCTCACTCCCGAATCCCTCTGGAATCCGTTCCGCGTCTCCGATCCCACCGTGGTGGACCTGATCAACAAAGCTCAAGGCGAAACCGGGGAGGCCCAAACCGAAACGTTCCGTCAACTGAACACCTACCTGGTGGACCAGGCCTGGTTTGCGCCCTACATCCAGTCGGACAACGTCTTCGCAAGCAACGCCGAAATCACTGTCACACCGCAGCGCTATTCCACTTTGCCGCCGCTTTGGGGCTTCACTGCCTCGAAGAAGTAGCAGGTGGGCGGCCGGCCCATCCAGGGCCGGCCGCCCCTACCCATCCCCCATCTTCCCGAAGCCCAAGGAGCTGCCGTGCTGATGTTTATCCTTCGCCGCCTGGCCTCAGGACTGGTGCTCATGTTCGTTATTTCCACTGCGACGTTCTTCCTCCTGAACCTCACGGGGCAAGACCCTGTCCGTCAGGTCTTGGGGCCAGTGGCTTCGGCCGAACAAGTGGAGGCCAAGCGCCAGCAGCTGGGCCTCGATGAACCCTTGATCACCCAATACTTCCAGTGGCTCGGATCAGCCGTCCGTGGAGATTTGGGTCGGTCCTGGTTTACCAACCAGCCCGTAGGAGAACTACTCTCCCAAACTCTCCCGCCCACGCTTTCCATGGTGATCGGGTCACTGATCCTCGCTGCCTGTTTCGGAACCTTGATCGGGGTCACCGCTGCCTTGCGCCGGGGACGACTCGACCGCGGTCTGCAGGTGGCGTCCACCCTGGTTCAGGCAATTCCCGGCTTCCTGGTGGCCCTGGTCCTGGCCTTGGTTTTCGCTGTCCAACTTCGTATGCTCCCGGCTACCGGGTTTACTGCTTTCAGCGATTCTCCGGGCAAGTGGCTTGCCTCCATCACGCTCCCCGTAGTTGCGCTGGCGTTGGGTTCCCTGGCTTCCATCGCCCTGCAGGTCCGGGGCTCCATGATCGATGTGATGCAGCAGGACTTTGTTCGAACACTGCGCAGCCGGGGCCTCCCGGAGCGAAGCGTTGTGGTGAAGCATGCCTTGCGCAGCGCCGCCGGGCCAAGCCTCACCACGGTATCCCTGATGTTCATCGTGGCCATCTCCAGCTCGGTGATCATTGAGAAAGTCTTCAATATCCCCGGTATCGGCACCCAGGCCAACAACTCAGCCAGCCGTGGCGACCTGCCCGTTGTGCTCGGGATTGTCCTGGTCACCGTGGTGCTCGTCGTCGTCGTCAACCTCCTCGTCGATCTGGCGCAAGGCTGGATCAATCCGAAAGTTCGTGTCTCATGACCGATAACCTAGTCACCGGCACCCGCAAGTCCCTTGAAGTGGTTAGCTCCGCGCCACAAGGCGACAAATTGATCAAGAAGTTTCTTCGTGAACCCGCAGCAGTGATTTCCCTGGTGTTCCTCGCCTTGCTCGGGCTGGTGGCGATCCTCGCACCATTGATCTCCTCCTACGATCCCACTGCCACCCGCCTCGCCGATGTCCTTGCACCTCCATTCAGCCCTGAGCACCCACTGGGCGCTGACGGCGTGGGCCGCGACGTACTGGCCAACCTCGTCTACGGCGCCCAGACCAGCCTCTCAAGTGCCGCGATCGTCATCGCCGTGAGCCTGCTGATTGGCGTACCCACCGGGCTCCTGGCAGGTTACCGCCAGGGATGGATCGACGGTGTCAGCATGTGGATCAGTGGTGCCCTGTTATCGCTGCCGGCAATCGTTGTGCTCCTTGTAGTGCTGGCCCGTGTAGGACGCAGCACCTCACTTGCACTGGTGGTCTTCGGCATATTGATCGCCCCCTCGGTGTTCCTGCTCATCCGCGGTTCGGTCCGGGCCGTGCGGGAAGAACTGTACGTGGACGCAGCCCGGGTCTCCGGCTTGAGCGATATCCGCATCATGGTTCGCCACATCCTTCCCGTAGTCATCACGCCCACCATCATCCAGGCGGCGTTGTTGGCAGGCGCCGGCATTGGAATCGAAGCAGGCATCGCCTTCCTTGGCCTTGGCTCCTCTGACAAGGCCAGTTGGGGCCTGATGCTCAACGACGCATCGCAGAACATCTTCAACGCTCCCTGGCTGCTCCTCTGGCCAAGCGTTGCCCTGGTGTTGACGGTCATGGCCTGCACCTTGGTAGGAAACGGCTTCCGCGACGCTTTGGCGAACTACGGATCATCTGCCGGCCCCGCCAGGAAAGTAAAAGCTGCAAAGCATGCCAGTACAACTCCTGAACCTGCACGGCCAGTGAAGAAAGCGCCTGTGGATCCTGGCGACGCACTCCTGGTCATCGACGATCTCCGGGTTTCCTACCCCCGCCCCAACGGTGAGAAGTCCGACGTCGTCAACGGCATCTCCTTGAAAGTGGAGCGCGGCCAGATCCTTGGCCTGGTGGGAGAATCAGGCTCCGGTAAGTCGCAGACTGCCTTCTCGGTCCTGGGACTCTTGCCCGGTCAAGCCGAAATGTCTGCGGGGACGTTGAGTTTTGCAGGAGCGGATCTGCTGGGGATGACTCCAAAGGAGCGCAATAGCCTACGTGGCGCCCGGATCGGGTACATCCCGCAGGAGCCCATGAGCAACCTCGATCCCGCCTTCCGCATCGGGTCCCAACTCACCGAGCCAATGCAACACCATTTGGGAATCTCAGCGAAGGCTGCAAAAGATGAAGCCATCAAACTGCTAGCCCGCGTGGGCATTCCTGATCCGGAGCGGGTCTTCAAGTCCTACCCGCATCAAGTCTCAGGCGGCATGGCGCAGCGTGTGCTCATTGCCGGAGCCGTTTCCTGCAATCCTGAACTGCTCATTGCCGACGAACCCACCACCGCTCTGGACGTCACGGTGCAGGCCGACGTGCTGGACCTGATTCGCAGCCTTCAGGCAGAACGCGGCATGGGTGTGGTCCTGGTGACCCACAACTTCGGCGTCGTCGCGGATCTGTGCGATCAAGTGGCCGTGATGCGCAACGGAGAAATCGTGGAGGTAGCTGAGGTCACTGAGCTGTTCATCAACCCCCGGGAAGAGTACACACGGCTCCTCTTGGAATCTGCCCTCGATTCGACCTCGAAACCACAGGGTGAACATGCCGTCGTTTCCAAGAAGACCACCGAGACAGAAGGTGCACGATGACTTCCCTTAGCCAGACGCTGCCCGAAGCTGAGCCCCTTCTGCGGATCACGGACCTGACGGTCGACTACAGGGTGGGCGGGTTCGGCAGGAAACGGACATTCCGGGCATTGCAAGGCGTGAGCCTGGACATCAAAGCCGGGGAAACCCTGGGACTCGTAGGCGAGTCCGGATCCGGTAAGTCAACCATCGGCCGTGCCGTACTCGGGCTCGCACCAGTGACCGGCGGCGACATCCGTTTCGACGGCAGGTCAATCACCAAGCTCAGCAAGAAAGAACGCCGGGCGCTGAGCAGCGACATTCAGGTGGTTTTCCAAGATCCTTATACCTCCCTGAATCCGTCCATGACCATCAGCGACATTTTGTCCGAGCCGATGCAGGTATCCGGAACGTCCAAGGTTGATGCTCAACGACGGGTCCGGGAACTCCTGGATGTGGTGAATCTGCCCTCCAACGCCAGCGCCCGCTACCCTCGCGAGTTCTCCGGTGGCCAAAGGCAACGCATTGCCATTGCCCGGTCCCTGTGCAGGAATCCCAAGCTCATTGTGTGTGATGAGCCGGTCAGTGCCTTGGACTTGTCCACCCAGGCACGCGTTCTTCAACTTTTCTCCGACATTCAAGAGCAGACCGGGGTTTCGCTCCTGTTTGTCACTCACGATCTGGACGTGGTGAGGCACATCAGCGAGCGCGTGGCAGTGATGCGGCGGGGAGAAATCGTGGAAACCGGCATCACGGAACAGGTTATTGCCAAGCCGCACCATGCTTACACGAAGGCCCTCCTCCTGGCCTCACCTATCGCCAACCCGGCCCGGCAGGCCGAACGGCGCCGGGAACGACGACTTTTCCTTGACGCTCAACCCGCACTGGCCACAGCTGCCCGCTGAGCAAACCCTCAGGGCGTGAAGCCCTCCCTTCTACAGACTCCTGGAGAACAGCATGACCACCACCGCAGTACCTTCAGCGCGCCCTTATCCAGCTGTCGTTGACGTCGCAATTATCGGCAGCGGCCCTGCCGGCGCCACGTATGCACGGATACTCTCCGAGCTCAGCCCCCAGGCCAGCATTGCCATCTTCGAAGCAGGACCGACCATCAGCGATCCCCCCGGATCCCACGTGAAGAACATCGCAAGTGTCCAGGACCGCGAAGTTGCCCAGCGCCGTTCGGAGGGAAAAGTGAGCGCCCTGCCAACCGGCGGGAACCTCGCAGAGTACGCCCGCGACGTCGCACGCCCAGTGCGGCCCGGCACCTTCCTGCTCGATGACGGTTGGCAGCAGCCCGGCGAGGCTGGACTGCCGGGTCTTGCATTCTCCAGCAATGTTGGCGGGATGGCGGCCCACTGGACAGGGGCATGCCCGCGTCCAGGTGGGAGCGAGCGCATCGCGTTCCTTCCGAACATGGATGAGCTTCTGAGCGAGGCCGAACGCCTCCTCTCGGTCAGCTCGGAGGCCCTGGCTGATGCTCCCCTGGCCGATCTCGTCCGCTCACGTCTGGCAGCAGCGCTCGACGGCGGCCGCGCACCTGACCGTCGTGTTCAGCCCATGCCGCTGGCGGTCCGCCGCACGGACGACGGCCGCTTCATCTGGTCTGGAGCTGACGTGGTGTTCGGTGACGAGACGCGGAACAACCCCCGGGCCCGCCTGTTCGACGAAAGCGTGGTTGTGCGGGTGCTGACCAACGGAGATGAGGTCAGCGGTGTGCGGGTTCGCGACGACAAGACAGGTGACGAGCATGAAATTAGTGCCCGGTACGTCGTAGTTGCCGCCGATGCCCTCCGCGGTCCGCAGCTGCTCTTCGCGTCCGGTATCCGCCCCGAAGCACTCGGCCGGTACCTGAACGACCAGCCTCAGATTGTCCACGCTGTCCGGTTGACCGGCGTCGAGGATGATGTTCCCGCTGCTTCGTCAAGCGACACCACCATCACCGCCCAAAGCGGGGTCAGCTGGGTGCCCTTCACTGATGAGCAGCCCTTTCATGGGCAGGTCATGCAACTGGACGCTTCGCCGGTGCCCATCTCAGGGGACGTCATCCCTGGTTCAATCGTGGGGCTGGGGTGGTTCTGCGCCAAAGACCTTCAAGCGTCGGACCGCGTTGTCTTCTCCGAAGACACCACCGATGCCTATGGGCTGCCGGCAATGAACATCCACTACACCTTCACCGAACGTGACGAGCAGACACTGTCCGCAGCACGCCAATCGGTGGTTGCCGCTGCCCGGTCCTTGGGCGAACCATTGGGCGATGAACCGCTCACCTTCCCTGCCGGCGCCTCACTGCACTATCAAGGCACGCTGCGGATGGGGACATCCAACGACGGCACCGCTGTGTGCGATCCCACCGGACAAGTGTGGGACGTCAGGGGATTGTTCGTCGCCGGCAATGGTGTCATCCCCACCCCCACAGCCTGCAACCCCACGTTGACCGGAGTGGCCTTGGCCGTCGCCGGTGCACGCCACATCGCCGAATCAATCAACTCCACGTCCACAGAGAAGTGAGGAAAACATGGTCCTCGAACGAGAACTGATCCAAAGCCGGGGCTTTCGCAACGTCCAGGAAGGAACCGACATTGTCGGTTTCGAGATAGCCCTACGCATGCCCAACTACCGGGGCGTCTGGGGAAGCCTCATCGACGGTGTGGCTGTCACCGTGGACGGTCAGGAATGGAGCCGGGAAGTACCGCGCTGGACACTCCAGGGGCGCACTTTCAGCATCCAGGAACTGCGCCAATCCACCGATGTCCGCTGGCAGCTCGATGAAGTGGCCACCGTCATTGTGCCGCTCGCAGGCGGCCTGGCCGTAGGTGTCCATGATGTTCGCGTTGATATTGCGCTGCACGCACCCTACATTCCGGCTGAATTCCAACCGTCCATTTTCACGTCCCAGCGAAAGGTCACGGTCCTCGCATGAGCAACCTCAAGTACGGCGTCTCCCTCTACAGCTACACCGGTGATATCAACACCGTCCTAACCCTCGAAGACGCCATGGCACAAATAGCTGACATCGGCGCCACCGGGATTGAGATTCTGGGTGAAGGTCATGTGCCCAACTATCCGGAACCCTCCACCGCATGGATTGACCAATGGTACGGGCTGCTCGAAAAATACCAGCTGGAGCCCACCAACTACGGGTCGTGGATCGACTCGAGCATGTGGCGCAGCCGCGACCTCACCGCTGATGAGGGTGCTGAGATGCTGGCTCGTGATCTTCGGCTGGCCCACCGCCTTGGATTCACCTCAGTCCGACCCAAGATCGGTGTGGTGTCCATGGACCTGCGCCCCCACCCGATCTGGGAGGAAGTGATCGAGCGCAACCTCGATCTCGCAGCCGAGCTGGATCTCATCATTTGCCCGGAAATCCATGCGCCCACTCCCATCAAACACCCGGTGGTGGACGAGTACATCGAGTTCATCGAACGGACCGGATCGAAGAACTTCCGCCTGCTGATCGACACCGGCATCTTCCAAAGGGCAATCACCACCGCCAAGCATGACGGCCTCAGCGAAGAAGCCCAGGAAGAAGGCTGGCGTAAACCCCTTGCCGTTCCCATGTCGGACCTGGTGGATGTCCTCCCCCACGTGTCCTTCATTCAGGCCAAGTTCTTCGACATCGACGATGACCTTGTTGACGGCCAGATACCTTGGCGCGAGATCCTTCAGACCCTGAAGGAGAACGAATGGTCCGGTTACCTGTCCAGCGAATACGAAGGCGATCGGCTGCCCTACCGATCCATTGAACAGGTCCGGCGGCAGCATGCGCTTCTGCACAGCCTGGAGGCCGAGATCGACGGGACGCCGTGACCGGAGTCCGCAACAGCAACCACAACACAGTCCGGATCTCTCCCACTCGGCTCCGGCTCCTCATGGCAGCGCTCCTGGCGGTGTCATTCCTTGGAGCCCTCGATCACACCATCGTTTCGACGTCCTTGGCCACTGTTGCCGGCGAACTCGGAGCCCTCCAGCACATGAGCTGGGTGGTAGTGGGCTACACGCTCGCAAGCACTGTCCTGCTCCCGGTACTCGGAGGGCTGGGCGATCGAGTTGGACCGCGGATGGTCTTCCTCATTGCGCTGATCGGCTTCGTTGCAGCTTCCTTCGTGTGTGGCATGGCGCAGGATATGACCCAGCTCGTCGTCGCCCGGGTCCTCCAGGGCATGAGCGCCGCGGGTCTCCAGCTGATGTCGCAGACGATCGTTGCCGAGGTCACCACGCCCAGGCAACGTCCTGCGTACCTCTCACTGATCGGCGCTGCTTTTCCGGTTGCAATTTTAATCGGGCCGCTCCTCGGCGGTCTGATCACGGACCACTGGGGGTGGCCCTGGGTATTTTGGATCAACGTCCCGGTGGGGCTTACCGCACTTCTCCTGGCAGTCATTGCCGTTCCGCACATCGAACCGGCGGGCAAAAAACGGTTCGACGTCGTGGGTGCAGTGCTGCTCACCGCTGTCCTTGTGGCGGTTGTGCTGGCAGTTGCGTGGTTCAGTTCCGCTAACTCCGCAGCATGGATCGCCCTTGGAGCAGGTGTCGCAGCGCTGGGTGGGCTGGTCGTCGTCGAGCGTGGTCAGCGCAACCCCATCATCCCGGTTCACCTGTTCCGCAACCGCACCTTCAGTGCAGGCGTGGGACTCTCAGCAGTCATGGGTGCCGGGCTCATTTCAGCTACGGCGTACCTCCCAACGTATTTCCAGATGGCCTATGGCGTGAGTGCCACCATCTCAGGGTTGGTGCCTATCGCCACCGTGCTGGGAATGTTGGTGGGCAATCTGGTGACGGGCTGGCTTGCCTCCCGGACGGGCCGCTACCGCGTTTTTCCCATCGTCGGAACGGTGATGGGAGCACTCGGACTTGGAGCCATGTCCTTCCTGCCGGGAGGCGCACCACTGTGGGTCCCGGCGTTGATCATGGCGTTCGTGGGGCTCGGCACGGGAGCGTTCATGAGTCTCGCCATTGCGATCGTGCAAAGTGCTGCACCACGCAGCGAACTCGGCGCCGCAACCGCGACCGCCGGGCTAAGCGGGCAGATCGGATCCACCATCGGATCAGCCGTAGTAGGCGGAGTGGTGGGGTTCGGCGTCGCGTCGCTCTTGCCAACCGGGCTCGATCCCCACACCCTGACACCTGCCTTGGTCCATGCCGCCGACCCCGCTTTGCAGGCTGGGATCGCGTCGATTTACCACGACGTATTCTCTCCCGTGTTCCTTGCACTGGCCGGCGTCTACATCCTGGGTTTCATTGCAGCGTTGCTGCTGCCCAATGGACGCCTTTCGGATGAAGCCGCCGTCTCCGCAGCCGACGCTGAGACTCTGGACAACCCTGCCAACCTGGCACTGTAAGCGAAGGATTGACGTGCCCAACAACAACACCGTGAGATGGGGGCTCGCCGGCACGGGAACCATTGCCCGTGAATTCGCGCGGACCCTTGCTGAAGTCCCTTCTGCCTTTCTCGCTGCTGCGGTGTCACGTACCGCCGGTTCCTCAGCGAAGTTCTGTTCCGAATTTGGCATCCCACAACAGCATCTTTCCTTTCAGGACCTTGCCCATGACCAGACCATAGACGCGGTGTACGTTTCCACGCCGGCGGGATCGCACCATGAGCTTGCCACGCAGTTCCTGGAGGCGGGCAAACACGTCCTGGTGGAAAAGCCATTTACCGCCACCCACGCCGAAGCCCTGGATCTGGCCCGAACCGCCAAGCGATCCGGGACAGTGCTGATGGAGGCCATGTGGTCCCGGTTCCTTCCTGCCTATGTTGAGCTGAAGCGGCTGGTGGACGATGGTGCAATCGGAGAGGTGCGGAAAGTTGAAGCATCCTTCGGTTTCCCGATTCCGGAGGCTGGGCCGCGGGCGCGCCCACAGTTGTACGATCCCGCATTGGGCGGCGGAAGCCTGCTGGAGATGGGCGTCTACCCTGTACAGCTCTCACACTGGCTCCTGGGCGATGAACCGGCCGTCGCCGCCTTCGGCAGCAGCAGCACCACCGGGGTGGACCTGGACGCGACGGCACTTTTGTCCTTCAGCGGCCGTGCGACCGGATACATCAGCTCATCAATGTCCACAGTGCTCCCCAACAACGCACGGATACTGGGGACCGAAGGCTTCATCCAACTGCCGGCCCCGCACCATTGCCCCAACGAGCTGACTGTGTCACGCTACAACCCCTCGGGGCCGGGACTTCAGCAGTCCCAGATCATTCAGGCACCCATTGTTGGCGGCGGACTCAGGTACGAAATTCTCGAGTTCCAAGCTCTGCTGGAGTCCGGCAGCCCGCAGAGCTCCGTGATGCCCCTGAATGACTCTCTGGCCATCATGCGCACACTGGACCTCATAAGGGACCAGGTCCACAAACCTTCGCAGGAGGATCTTCACAGTGAAAGTTAAAGTAGAGCCGGAGCAGCTCTTGGCCTCCATGACCTATGCAGAGAAACTGGCACAGCTCCAAATCGTCTGGAGGCCGGACTCCGGAGAATCGGGAAACCTGGCACGGACCGGTGCCGGGGCGTTGTTCTGGCCAGCCTCGGCCCAGGCCACCAACGCGCTTCAGCGGATCGCCGTCGAGGAAAGTCGGCACGGCATCCCCCTCCTGATCGGTCTTGACGTGGTCCATGGCCAATTCACCATATTTCCCACTCCTCTGGCACAAGCTGCCAGCTTCGATCCCGAGGTGGCAAGGGCCGACGCCCGGCTCTCTGCAAAGGAAGCCCGGTCAAATGGGGTGAACTGGACCTTTTCGCCCATGATCGATGTTTCACGGGACCCGCGGTGGGGACGCGTGGTGGAAGGATTTGGTGAAGACCCCTACCTCAACGCCGTCTTCGGGGAGGCCAAGATCCGGGGCTATCAGGGCGATGACCTTTCCTCCGAGGCTTCCATGGCCGCCTGCGCAAAGCACTTTGTTGGCTACAGTGCCGCCGAAGGAGGACGCGACTACAACACCACGGACATCTCGCTCCAGCGGCTCCGCAACGTCTATTTGGAACCCTTCAGGGTGGCGGTCGCAGCAGGAGTTGCCAGTCTCATGGCAAGCTTCAATGCCGTCTCAGGCGTACCCATGCACGCCAACCGGGAGATGCTCACCGATGTCCTGAAGAACGAGTGGGGACATGACGGGATTGTGGTGGCAGACGCCGGTGGCGTGGGAGAGCTTGTGGACCATGGTATTGCCGCAGACGCTGCCGACGCCGGACGGCTGGCACTGTCAGCAGGTCTCGATGTTGAAATGGGCGGCTCTTTACTGAGCGACGGTGAGCCGATTATCCGCGAGGACCTGCTGGACTCCGCGCGCTTGGACGACGCCGTGCTCCGTGTGCTGCGGCTGAAGCAGGCGCTGGGCCTGTTCGACAACCCTTATGTGGATGAGTCCACAGCAGCAACAGGTCCTGATGAAACATCACTATCCGCGGCGAGGGATACTGCCGCGCGCTGCGCGGTACTGCTGAAAAACGACGACGGCGTGTTGCCGCTGAAGCCCCGGGGACAGCGAGTCCTTGTGGTGGGTCCTTACGCTGAAAGCAAGGACCACCTTGGAGCCTGGGTACAGTACTTTGCCTCACCCACCACCACCTCCATTGCCGAATCGCTGACAGAAGCCCTGCCGGGCTCTGTGGTGACCACACTTCCCGGCGCCACCTTTTTCGGCTCCGGTCCCAGCCGGCAGGCTGAGGCTGCCGCAGCCGCAGCCGCAGCCGCTGCGGAGGCAGATCTTGTGATCGTAGCCGTCGGAGAACCTAGTGACCTTTCCGGTGAGGCAAGCTCGCGGAGTTCACTGAACCTACCCGGAGACCAGGAACAACTGATCCGGGCCATTGCCGGCTCAGGCACCCCTTTTGCCGTAGTCCTCATGACAGGCCGCCCGCTGGTGGTCAGCGAATGGATTGATCAATGTCCTGCCCTTTTAGTGGCATGGCATCTGGGCACTGAGGCAGGGAAAGCAATCTCGGATGTCCTCACCGGCGCGGTCAACCCGGGAGGCAAGCTTCCCATGTCCTTCCCGCGCTCAGTGGGTCAAGTTCCCATCTACTACAACCATGAGTCAACCGGGAGGCCCGCACGCATAGGAGGCTCGCTTGCCCACGAACGGCCCGATGTTGGGCTGACCGGACCCAACAACACTGATGACTACTACAAGTCGAAGTACTTGGACTTGGAGCTGGGTCCGCAATTCGGTTTCGGACACGGGCTTAGCTACACATCATTTGAGTTGGAATCATCGCCGGACCAAGCACTCTCGGTCACCTTGGACGAGCTGCGAGCTGGATCCAGGATCACTTTCTCCACCATCGTTCGCAATACCGGAACAAGGGACGGAGACGAAGTGGTCCAGTTGTATGTTTCTGACCTCCTGGCAAGTGTGACCCGGCCTGTCAGGCAGTTGCGGGGCTTCACACGAGTATTCGTACCGGCTGGAGAAGAACGGCGTGTTTCACTGACCATCGGCTTGGATGATCTGGGATTCTGGACCAACGATCACCATGCCGGATACATCGTGGAGCCGGGCGAATTCCAGGTGGGAATTGGCAACGGCCTGACGTCCCAGGACTTCAGCCTGACGGTCACTCCCCGTTCCCCTTGAACCTGGTAGCCCTTGAACCCGCTGCCCCGCCCACAAGTTATTCCGCCCCCAAGCATTAAGGATTGATCACCATGCCACACCAGAACCTTCCCCGACTCGAGCGGACAGGCAACCACGTCAGGCTCATTGTTGAGGAGAAGCCGTTTCTCTGCATCGGAGGTGAACTGCATAATTCGAGTGCGTCCCACCGGAGCTACATGTCACCTATCTGGGACAAGCTGGCAAAGTCCGGGGTCAACACGGTAATCGCTCCTGTGTCCTGGGAACAAGTAGAGCCGGTGGAGGGAGAGTTCGACTTCTCAATTGTGGAAGGGCTGGTGGAAGACGCCCGGTCCACTGGCGTCCGTCTGGTCTTGATCTGGTTCGGGGCTTTCAAGAACGCCTTCTCCACCTATGCCCCCGGCTGGGTTCGCGCTGACCGTGAACGGTTCCCGCGCGCGGACAGGGGCGCCAAACCGCTCAAGACCCCGTTCTCCTATCCCGGTTCCATGCCGCGGCCCAGCTTGTCCGTCTTCTCTTTGAGTCTCTTTGAAGCGGACCGGGCTGCCTACACTGCCCTGTTGATGCATGTGGCCATGATCGATCCGGACCATACAGTCATCATGGTTCAGGTTGAAAACGAGGTTGGGCTGTTGGGTGCAGGAAGAGATCACAGCGAGCTGGCCGAGGCCGTGTGGAATGCACCGCTCCCTGAGAAATTGATTGCTGCGGTTTCCCAAGCTCCGGAATCCTTTGACCAGGAGTTTGTGCAGGCTCTTGGCTCGAGTCCGGACAGCAACAAAAGCTGGGCGGACCACTTCGGAGATGACAACCCCGTTGCTGAAGAGACGTTCATGGCCTGGGGATTTGCTTCCTTTGTGGGAGGTTTGGCGGCAGCCGGAAAGGAAGTCCTGCCGCTCCCGGCGTACGCAAACGCCTGGATCGGTCCGCAACGGGGACAGGACCTGCCCGGACAATACCCAAGCGGCGGACCGACGGCAGGGATGGTTCCGGTGTGGCGTGCCGCGGCGCCGGCCATCGACTTCCTGGCACCGGACATTTACGTTCCCAACGCAGAGGAAGTCATGCGGCAATACGCCTCCGCTTCCAATCCTCTCTTCATCCCCGAAGCGCGGTTCCGGGCCGGAGATGCGTTCTTGGCCATTGGCGGTTTTGGTGGCCTGGGCTACAACGTCTTCGGTGTGGAAGAAGGCAGGGAAGGCAACCAGTACAGCACAGCCTGCTCCATCATCACTTCCCTTACTCCGGAGATTGTGGATGCCCAGCGCGATGGACGGATTTTTGGTTTCGCCCTTGACCCGGTCGAGGAATCCATCAGCACGGAGCTGGCGGGTACAAAAATTACTGTTCGAAATTCCAGGAAGCTCCTCGAAGGTATGCTCTTGGACGCAGGCGTGCGGGTTCCCCCGGCGCCCGAACTTTTGGAAGAAACGGTTGCCGCTACCCACGGCCCCACCCCAGGAGACGCCCGTCCCTTCGGGATGGTCCTGGCCATCAATCCCAACGAGTTCATTGTGGTGGGCCAAGGAGCTCAAGTGGACTTCCACAGGCCCGATTGTGAGGTTGAGCTTGATGTAGTGAGGGAGCTGGTGGTGACCGACTCCGGGTTGCGGGAAGGCCGGTTCCTTAACGGGGACGAACGCCTTGAGATCCTTTCCGACAAGCACATCACAGCCGTGAGGGTCCGCATCCTCATAACCACAAGCTAACAACAACCAGCTCTCGATAAGAGCCCAGGAATGCCGTGGAACCATCCCGGCAGGGCCCTTCTAAGCCGATGTGTCCGGTCCTCCCTCTCGTCTGAATCCAGCGACAGTCGTCCGCAGCATAACAACGCTGCCATCTGCGGTGCTGGGCCTACGGGCGCGAACGACGTTGCCAGTCGAAAGCTGCAAAGGAAGGAAATTGATGAAGACAGAACAATCAGGAAATCAACATACAAGCCCATTGGGGGTTGCTGCCATAGGCTACGCCTTCATGGGGAAGGCCCATTCGAATGCGTGGCGGAATGTGGCCAGTTTCTTCGACGTCCCGGCCTTCGAGCAGAAAGTGCTCGTGGGCCGGGACGCCACCCAGGTGGCCGACGCGGCAGCCAAGTATGGCTGGGCCGAATCCGCTACGGATTGGCGTTCCGTGATTGAACGTGACGATATCCACATCGTCGATATCTGCGCGCCGGGCTGGATGCACGCCGAGATCGCCATCGCAGCCTTGGCCGCGGGTAAACACGTCTTGGTGGAGAAGCCCCTGGCGAACAACCTGGGCGAGGCCGAACAGATGGTTGCCGCGGCCGCCTCCGCGCGTGAGCGCGGTGTGCAGTCCATGATCGGGTTCAACTACCGCTGTGTGCCCGCCCTGGCTCTGGCCCGCGAGCTCATTGCCGAAGGACGTCTCGGCACCGTTCGGCACGTCCGCGCCGCGTACTTGCAGGACTGGCTTTCCGACGCCGAATCCCCCATGACCTGGCGCCTCCGCAAGGAAACCGCAGGCTCCGGCGCGTTAGGTGACATCGCCTCGCACGCGATTGACCAGGTCCAGTATCTAACGGGGCAAACCGCTCTTGAGGCATCAGGGACGCTGAAGACTTTCGTTTCCCAGCGTCCCGGTTCGAGTGGTTCGGCCAGCGGGCTGGAGGATGTCACGGTCGACGACGCCGTGTGGGCGACATTTTGGCTCACCGGTGACATGGGCGCCTCCATCGAAGCGTCCCGGGTCGCGACCGGCCGGAAAAACAGTCTGCAGATCGAGGTTTACGGCACCGCAGGGTCACTAACGTTCGATCTGGAGAACCTCAATGAACTTCAGTTCCTGGACGCCACTCAGCCTATCCGTGAACAGGGTTTCCGCCGGATCCTGGTCAACGAAACCGAACACCCCTATCTCGAAGCGTGGTGGCCGCAGGGTCACATCATCGGTTGGGAACACACGTTCACGCACCAGATCCGGGACTTCCTCACCGCAATCGCCGCCGGTGAGGCTCCCTCGCCGTCGTTCGAAGACGGGCTGCAGGTCCAACGCGTCCTGGACGCCGTCGAAGCATCAGCCAATAACAAGAGCACCATCACCGCCGTCGAACACAACTCACTCATCATTGAAGGAGTCTGACATGCCCCGTCCGTACACGCATGCCGAAAGGTGCCCGGGCACATGCATGCCGGGCACCTTTTAGCCGTCGCCAGCGTTTTAACTCAGCGCCTACTCCTGGCCGAGTCCTGCTGCTGAGGTTTTCTTGCCTTCGACCTCGTTCAGGGTGCGGAGGTCGAAGATGCCGTTGATGTCGGCCTGCTTGGTGGTGCCGGCCTTGACGCCGTCTTCGAAGAGCTTGTTGTACGTTCCGGCGAGCGGGTCGGTGGTGAAGTTGATGTTCTGCAGCGCGCGTTCGATGACGTTGGCCGGAAGCGGCTTGCCTGCCGTGTCTTTGAGGACCGCGTTGATGGTGGTGGCCTTCTCCGAAGCGGAAGCGGAGTTGAGCCAGTTCACCGATTCCACGTGGCCCTTCAAAAGTGCCTTCACGGTTTCGGGGTGTTCTGCAGCGAACTTCTTGTTCACGATCAGGATGGTGGTGGTGAAGTCACCGTTCTCCCACAGGTCCTTCTCATCCACCAGGACCTTCGCCCCGGCTTCGAGCACCAGACGGGAGGCCCACGGCTCCGGCAACCACGCGCCGTCGAGCTTTCCGTCGGTGAAGAGCTTCAGCGACTGGGCGTTCTCGGTGGGGTTGATGTTCACATCACCGCTGCCATCGGTGTTGGTCTTGAAGCCCTGGTCACCGAGCCAGGCGCGCAGGGCAACGTCCTGCGTTCCGCCGAGCTGCGGGGAGCTGAGGACCTTGCCTTTGAGGTCGGGCGCGGAGTTAATCTCGGGCTTCACCACAAGCTGGGCACCGCCGGAGGCTGCGCCGGCGATGATGCTGATGGACTCGCCGTTGCTCTTGACGTAGGAGTTGATGGCCGGGTTCGGGCCGATGTACGTGGCGTCGATCGCGCCGGCGTTCAGGGCTTCGATCGCGGCGGGGCCGGCGTTGAAGACCTGGGTGCTGAGCTTGGTATCGCCGAGTTCATTGGCGATCAGGCCCTTGCTGGTACCTACCAGCGCCGGGCCGTGGGTCACGTTGCTGAAGTAACCAAGCTTCAGTTCAGCGGCCGGGGACGTGGTGGGTGCCGGAGCAGCCTGGTTGTTCTGCGAAACAGCAGAAGCAACTGCGGCGCCCGCGCCGATCAGCAACACCAAGCCCACGGCCAGGGCGATCTCAACTGTGCGGCGGCGCTTGGGCTTGGGTGCGGTCTCACCAGCGACGATGCGGGTGGACGAGTTGTCTTGGGGTGAAGACACGGACGTATTCCTTTGCGAGAGGGCTGGCCTGCAAAAGCGCCAGGCCATGAACGGAGATGGTGTGAGGATGCTGGGAATGATCTGCCGACATCCAGCGGACGCGGGAAAGCAAACGTCCGTGCGGGATCCTCATGCGGCAGAGGTGCTCTTCTTCAGAGCCGATGCATGCTCGAGATTACGTAGGTCACTCCCCCGTAACAAAGACGTACGTCTCCAGCGGTAATGCGGCGACATCGGGGTTCTCGGAACGACGCCGAGGCGAAACAAACAGACCACAATCGTCATCTTCGCCACGCTGGCAGGGAAAGCAACGCCTTAAGAAAAGAACGGTGTCGCTAAATTGCACTCTTTTACTTAATAGTCCGGTTTACTACCCAGGATTGAGAACTATTGATCGACATTTCAAAGAACTCGCACGAAAATCCCGAATCCCGCTAGCTTTTGAGGACCCAGTCAATTGTGACCGGGATTTCCATCAAAAGCCTTTGGGTGCTTCGCGCAGGAATGCCTTGTCATGCACCCGGACAGAGAGACGCCGGCATGACAACACAGCTCACCCACGAACACATCGCCATCCAGGGCTACGTCCGCGAACTCACGCGCAGGGTCGACGGCATTGAGATCCTCGAACCCGGCACCGGGACCACCCGCTACAGCCATGACGCAGCCACCGCTAAAACCGCGGCTGCCAGCGGAAAGCCGGGTCCCGCCGTCGTGCTTCCCGCAACGGCAGCTGAGGTCCAGGCGGCCGTGAAGCTGGCCGCGGAGCTTGGCGTGACGGTAGTGCCCCGTGGTGCCGGAACGGGCCTTTCGGGTGGCGCCACAGCACACACGGACCAGATAGTTATTTCCACGGAGAAACTCACCCGCATCATTGAGGTCTCTCCCTTGGATGAAGTGGCGGTGGTGGAACCCGGTGTCATCAATGCGGATTTGAATAAGCATCTTGAACCATTCGGTCTTTTCTACGCCCCGGATCCGGCTAGTTTCGATATATCCTCCATCGGCGGCAATATCGCCACCAATGCAGGCGGACTCAGGTGCGCCAAATACGGGGTGACCCGCGAATCGGTCCTGTCGCTCGACGTCGTCCTGTCCGACGGTAGCCTCATCAGTGTCGGCCACCGCTCCATCAAGGGCGTTACTGGCCTGGATCTGACGTCATTGTTTGTCGGCTCCGAGGGAATTCTCGGCATTGTCACCAAAGCGACACTCCGCCTGCGTCCCATCCCCGTGGCGCGCAAAACTGTCACCGCCTTCTTCAACAGCACGGCAGAGGGAACCGAGGGGCTCGCAGCGATCACCCTCTCACCTGTACGCCCGGCGGCCATTGAATTCTTCGACACCCCAAGCCTGGCCAACATCGACGCCCACTCCGGAACGGACCTCCGCACCAGGGGCACCGCGCTGATCCTCATTGAAATCGACGGCTACGGTATCGGCGACCAAGCCGCCGACCTCGCCACAGCGCTCACCGCTGCCGGCGGCCGCGTCACGGTCGAGTCCGACGACGACGGCGCGCGGCTTTGGGAACTGCGCCGCAACGGCCGCGGCCTCCCGCAGGACAAGTGGTATATCGGCGAGGACATCGCGGTGCCCAAGTCCCAACTGCCCAAGGTCTACGCAGCCTTCCCCGCCTTGGAAGCCCGTTTCGGCGTGGCGATTTCGGCGGTATCGCACGCCGGTGACGGCAACCTTCACCCGCTGATCACCAAGGACAAAACGCCCGACGACGGAGCCAACCCGCCTGCCTCCCTCGCCGAAGCTGCCACTGAACTGGTGAAGGTAGCGCTTTCCCTGGGCGGGACGGTCACCGGCGAACACGGCGTGGGAACCATCAAGCGCGAGTGGGCAGCACTGGAACTCTCAGAGCGCAGCCGCAAGGTGCAGCACGCCATCAAGACGGCCATCGACCCCCAGCAACTCCTCAATCCCGGCAAGGCCATCTAGCCGCCCTGCCCGCAGCACCACCCAAAGCAATCCCCCTTACGCATCAGGAGAAACCCCATGAATACCTTCAACACCCCTGAGTTCCGCAGAAGGGCCTTCCTCACAGGCCTCGGCGCGCTGTCCACCTCTGCCCTCGTCACGGCCTGCGGCGGCACAACCGCCAGCACAGGCGCCGGTTCCACCACACCCGTAGATGGCGGCAACATCACGTTCCTCATCCAGGGCTACGACACCGGCTGGGTTTCCAGCAAGACCTCCATCTCCAGCTACGAGGGCAACCTGTGGGGCCAGATCACGGACAAGTTGGTGTACGTCAATGAAAAGGGCGAACTGAGCCCGTGGGTTGCAGAGAGCTGGGAAGAACTCAACGGCGCCAAGGATTTCGTCATCCACCTGAAGCAGGGCGTGACATTCTCCGACGGCACCCCGCTGGACGCAGCCGCCGTCGTCGCCAACCTCACCGCCTGGGCGAAGGGCGATCCCACCCGCGGCGTCAGCAAGGTGGGCCTATTCCCGTCGACCAACTTCGTCTCGGCCGAAGCCACTGACGCAGCCACGGTCAAGGTTTCGTTCTCCTCCCCCGCACTGGGATTCGTCGCCACCCTGGCGTATCACGGTTGCATCCTGCTCTCCCCGAAAACCCTGGCGCTCCCGGTCGAGGCGCAGGCGGACCTCAGCCAGGAAATCGGCAGCGGCCCGTTCGTGGTCAAGTCCTGGAAGCAAGGCGACAGCTACGTCCTGGAGAAACGCAAGGATTACAACTGGGGCCCGGCAGCGCTTGGCCATACCGGTCCGGCACGCCTGGACACCATCACCTACAAGGTCATCAAGGACACCTCAGTCCGGACATCGACGGTGATTTCGGGACAGGCAGACGTTGCCTTCAACGTGGAGCCCCAGGAAATTGAGTCGCTCAAAGCCCAGGGCTTCACGGTGGGAACACCGCGCTACCTGGGCTTCGTGGACGGTTTCCAGGTCAACACCCAGGCCTTCCCCACCAACGATCCCGCCGTCCGCAAGGCCATCCAACACGGCATCGACCGCGACGAGATCCTCAAGACCGTCTACACCAGCGACTGGAACGCCGCCACAACGTTCATCCAGGGCAACGTTCCGGAAGCCGGCGAGTTCAGCGACACCTTCACGTTCGACGCCGACAAAGCCAACAAAATCCTCGACGACGCCGGTTGGGCATCCGGTTCGGATGGTTACCGTTCCAAGCACGGCAAGACCCTCGAATTCACACTGACACCCAACCCGTACGTGCCCTCCACCAAGGCTGAAGACGAGCTCATCGCCCAACAGCTCAAAAAGGTGGGCATCAAGGTCAATCTCAAGGTGGTGGACGTCGCCGGCTACGCGGCCGTGCAGGCCAGCAAGCCGCCGCTGTTCCAAACCTCGCGCAGCTTCGTCGACGTCGGAACGGTCGCCGGAGTCCTGACCAGCCAGAACAAGGGCGAAGACTGGTTCGGACTCGGTACCAGTGACCAGAAGTTGAACGACCTTTCCACCGCGATCGCCACGGCCTCGGACCGGGCTTCCCGGGAAAAGGTGGCCGACGAACTGCAGCAATACGTCCTGGAACAGGGCTACTTCATCCCCCTTAACCAGCTGGTCCAGCGCCTCTACCTGATCAGCCCCAAGATCAAGGACGTCCAGTACAACGGCTTGGCGTACGCAAACTTCTACACCGCCTGGATTTCACAGTGACAGGCGACTACCGGCGCTTTGCCCTGACGCGCGCAGGCCAGGCGATCGTCGTCGTGCTTCTCGCGTACGTGTTCACGTTCCTGATCATCAGCGTCCTCCCGGGCGACGCCATCACCAACACCCTCAGGGATCCGCAGCACGGCCTGAGCGAGGAAGACATCCAGCGGATCGTTGCCTTCTACGGCCTCGATCAGCCGGTGATCATCCAACTGCTGCTCTCCCTGGGACGCTTCCTGACCGGTGAACTGGGATTCTCGCTGCAGTCCAACCTCCCGGTGGCCCAACTGGTGGGTGACGCCCTGCCTTCGACGCTCACGTTGGCAACAACGGCTCTGTTCATCGCCATCATTTTCGCCGTGGCCATTGCCTACGGAGCCCAGTACCTGCCCGGCAAGTGGGCGGCCATCGTCCGGTCCATACCGTCGTTCTTCCTATCGGTGCCCAACTTCGTCATCGGCCTGCTACTGATCGAGTTCTTCGCGTTCCGGCTGCACTACTTCACCACTACCGATCCGAACAGCCCGGTGGCAACGTTATTCGCCGCGATCACGTTGGCCATCCCGGTCTCAGCGCCCCTGGCCGAAGTCCTGATAGCCAGCCTGGACCACGAATCCCGGCAGGAGTACGCCGTGGTGGCCCGTTCACGCGGACTGACCGAGGCCAGGTTGTTCGCTAAGCATCTCCTGAAGCCCTCGGCCCTGCCTTCGGTGGCCATGGTGGCACTCATTGTGGGCGAACTGCTGGGCGGTTCAGTGATTACGGAGACCATCTTCGGCCGGGATGGAATCGGCACAGTGGTCCAAAAGGCCGTGACCGGTGAGGATCAACCCGTCCTCCAAGCGATCGTTTCCCTGTCAGCCGTGGTCTTTGTTGCCGTGAACCTGGTGGCGGACCTTGCCTCGCCGCTGCTGGACCCTCGCGTCAAACTCCGGGAGACCAAATTCAAGGAAAAGGTGGGGGCATGACTGCCATCCTCAGCAACACTCAGCTCCGCAACGTCGGATCGGCGCCGAGGAAACTCACCACTGGCCTGCCGCCGGCAACCGTCCTCCTGTCCTTCGCCGTTGTCCTGGTGGTCATCCTCTGGTCACTGGTCCCGGGCCTCTTCACGTCCCTAAGCCCCGTGACTGGCGACACCGCCAGCAAACTGGCCGCACCGAGCGCCGCCCACTGGTTCGGCACCGACTACCTGGGTCGCGATCAATACGCCCGGGTAGTCCACGGAACCGCATCCTCGGTGACAAGCGCCCTGGTAGCCGTACTCATCGGTCTGGTGATCGGCAGCATCATTGGCCTGGCCAGCGGGTTCCGCGGCGGCTGGGTGGATGCCGTCCTGGGCCGTTTCGTGGACGTCCTGCTGGCCATCCCCGGCTTCCTCCTGGCCGTGGTCATCGTCAGCTCGCTGGGTTTCCAGACCATCAACGCCGCGATCGCCACCGGAGTGTCCGCCGTCGCGGTCTTTGCCCGGCTGATGCGGGCTGAAGTGATGCGGGTCCGCAGCGCCACCTATGTTGAAGCGTCCTACCTCGAGGGCGGAACCCGCCTGCACGCACTGCTGGGACATGTCCTTCCCAACGCGTACCGCTCGGTGCTGGTCCTGGCTGTCCTGCAGTTCGGCACGTCCATCCTGATCATCGCCTCCCTGGCCTTCCTCGGCTACGGCGATCCACCCCCGGCCTCGGACTGGGGACTCCTGGTTGCTTCGGGCAAAACCTACGTCACTGCCCCATGGCTCGTGTACGCGCCCGCTCTGGTCATCGTGATCACCGTCCTGTCCGTGAACCGCATCAGCCGCTGGCTGCGAAACGCCAAGTGAAAATTCGAAAGGACACCGACGTGTCAGCTGACCTACTCACGGTGGAAGGCTTGTCGATCGCCTACGGTCCCACCGCCGTCGTCCATGGCGTCTCGTTTTCCGTTGCCAAAGGCGAGAGCCTGGCGCTGATCGGCGAATCCGGCTCGGGGAAGTCGACCATCGCCAAAGCCGTCCTGCGCCTGCTCCCCCACGGTGAGGCGACGGCGACGGGCCGTGTGACACTGAACGGTCAGGACATACTGGCCCTGCCCGAAAAACAGTTCCGTCCCCTGCGAGGCCGGGAGCTCGGGTTTATCCCGCAGGACCCCGCCTCCGCGCTGAACCCGGTCCGGACCATCGGCGCGCAGGCACAGGAAGCTGCGGCGCTGCTCGGCGAAACCGACCCGTCAGTTCGCCGTGGCAAGATCCTGGACGTGCTGGAGCAAGTGGGCCTGCCCGACCCGATCAGGGTGTACGACTCCTACCCGCACCAACTCTCGGGCGGCATGCTCCAACGCGTGCTGATCGCGCTCACCGTACTTCCCCGGCCGTCACTGATCGTGGCTGACGAACCCACGTCAGCCTTGGATGTGACAGTACAAAAGCTGATCGTGGACATGCTCACCGAGCTCCGCCAGGAGTTGGACATCAGCCTGCTCCTCATTACCCACGACCTCGCCGTCGCGGCCGAACGCGCCGATTCCCTGGTGGTGCTGAAGGACGGCGCGGTACAGGAAAGTGGGTCCTCGCGGGACGTTTTCGCTTCACCCAAAACGGACTACGCCCGCAGCCTTCAGGCGGACGTCCCCGCGCTCCATCCGGATCGGTACCGGGACCAGCGCATCGCCTTTCAAGGCGCGCACGACGGCGCCTCCCGCACCGGGGCTGTTGCCGCACCGTCACCGGGACTCCAAATTGATGTCCAGGGCGTGACCAAGCGCTTCTCCGCAGGCGGCAAAGACGTCCTTGCCTGCGACGGCGTGTCATTCTCCGTCGAGCGCGGACGGACGCACGCCCTCGTCGGCGAATCCGGCTCCGGCAAGACCACTGCGGTGCGGTTGCTGCTTGGCCTCGAACACCCGGACGGTGGACAGATCTCGGTTGCCGGCCAATCGACGTCGGGCAGGTCCCGCGCGGAAGTGCGCGACATCCGCAGGCACCTTCAACTGGTCTACCAAAACCCTTTCACGTCTCTGGACCCCACCTGGCGGGTAGGCAGGATCATCCGCGAACCGTTGGACCAGTTCGGAGTAGGCACCAAGCCCGAGCGCGCCCAACGAGTGCAAGAAGCCTTGGCGTCCGTGGGGCTGCCTGCCGATATCGCATCGCGGCGACCTGCGAACCTGTCTGGTGGCCAGCGTCAGCGGGTGGCCATTGCCCGCGCGCTGGTGGTGAGGCCCGACGTCGTGGTTCTGGATGAGCCCACATCCGCACTGGATGTGAGCGTCCAGGCAGGAATCCTTGAGCTTCTGTCCAAACTCCAACGCGAACTGGACCTCACCTACCTGTTCGTCTCGCACGATCTGGCCCTGGTAAGGCAGGTGGCTGACACCGTTTCTGTCCTTCGCAAAGGGCAGGTAGTGGAAGACGGGGCTGTGGAGGACATCTTCTCGCGACCACAACACCCCTACACCCGTGCACTCCTTGACTCGATCCCCTTGGCCACTCCCGCAGCTTCGCTTGGCGGGTTTGCCACGGAAGCCAAACAACTAGCAAAGGCCACAGCATGACCACCCAGACCCTGACAACCACCCGCCGTCCCGCGCTGATCGAGGCCTTTACCGCGCCGAAGGGATTCGGTGACCAGACACTGCGGGACCGTAGGGAAGACGCTATCGAACTCCTGGGCGGCATCCCCGACCCCAGCGTGCTCCCCACCGAGGAACTGGCCGCCGCTACCGCCCGAGTGCTGGCGAAGCCCGGCGTCCCGGCACTCCAATACTCACGAACGGAAGGCATCTCGCCTCTGCGTGAGTGGATCGCCGAACGTGAAGGTGTCCCGGTGGACCGGATCCTGATCACCAACGGCGGCTTTCACGGACTCGCCTTGGCCATCCAATCCGTGGTGGAGCGCGGCGACCTGGTGGCGGTGGACAACCCGATCTTCCCGTTGTTCCTCCGGGGACTTCAGTTGTCTGATGCCCGGACCCTCCCGATCTTCGTGGGACCCCACGGCCTCGACGTCGATCACCTCTCGGACCAGCTGCGCACAGGCGCCCGCCCGTCAGCGCTCTACACGGTGCCTGACTTCCACAATCCTTCGCAGGGCACCCTGCCCGCAGAGGCCAGGAAGGAACTGGTCCGGCTGGCCGAGCACTATGGCTTCGTGATCCTGGCCGACAACCCGTACCGCGAACTTCGCTTCGCCGGTGAGCAGGAGAGCGTGGAGGAATTCAACAACTCCGATCATGTCCTCCACATCAACACGTTCACCAAAACCCTGGGGCCAGGGCTGCGCCTCGGTTGGACCGTGGCACCCGAGCGCCTGTCCCGCGACCTCGTGGCATTGCGCAGCAGGCAGGACTCGCACAGCTCCACACTGGTTCAAGCGATCATCGGTGAGCTGGTAGCGTCCGATCCCGGGATCTTCGACGTCACCCTGGACCGCGCCCGTGGTTTGTATCGAAGCCGTGCTGAAACGCTTGTCACCGCGCTGCATCGCGAAGCGCCGGGCGCGTTCGAGACCGTCCTTCCCGACGGCGGGCTGTTCCTCTGGCCGAAGCTGGCAGATTCTTCGGTGGACCCGGACCAACTGGCGGCCGATGCCAGCGCCGAAGGCGTGGAGTACCAACGGGGTTCGTTCTTCCCCTCAGGACCCGGCACTGACGCTGATCGGCACCTGCGCCTGGCGTACGGTGACGTTCCCGCCGCAAAGCTTGAGGAAGCGGCTGCACGCCTGGGACGGGCGCTAAAGCGGCAGAGCTAAGGCAGAGCGAGCTTGAAGACTTTAGCCCACGCTGAGCCCACCTGTTTCAGCAACGGTCCGGTGGTGTACTTGAGGCCGTAACGTCCGCAGATGTCGCGGACCTTGGGTGCGATCTCGGCGTACCGGTTGGAGGGAAGGTCGGGGAAGAGGTGGTGCTCGATCTGGTGCGACAGGTTCCCTGTCATGAGGTGCATGAACCTGGGGCCCGAGATGTTGGCGGACCCGATCATCTGACGGACATACCAGTCACCGCGGGTTTCGCCTTCCACCATCTCTTCGGTGAACGTGTCCGTTCCTTCGGGAAAGTGGCCGCAAAAAATGACCGCATGGGCCCAGACGTTGCGGATGGCATTGGCAGCGAGCGTGCCGTAGAGGGCTTGCTTCCCTGAACCCGACAGCATGGCCAGGGCTGGAGTGGCTGCATAGTCCTTGGCGAACTGTTTGAGCGCCTTCCGACCCAGCGCTTTGAGGTCCTTGTTCATGGCCTCCTTCGACTTCAGGCCTTCTTTGTACTCGGGGATCTCCAGGTCGTAGATGGCTATACCCCATTCGAAAACGGGCGCGAGCAGGGCGTTGTAGAGCGGATTGCCCAGGTTGAAGGGTTTCCACTCCTGATCGGGGTCCATGCGCAAAAGGTTGTAACCGACGTCGCGGTCCTTGCCAACCACGTTGGTCCAGCGGTGGTGAAGGTCATTGTGCGTGTGCTGCCACGACCGCGACGGGGTAACGAAGTCCCACTCCCACGTGGTGGAGTGGATGTCCGGGTCACGCATCCAGTCCCACTGGCCGTGGAGGATGTTGTGCCCAAGTTCCATATTCTCCAGGATTTTTGCCACGCTGAGGAGCGTCGTGCCGGTGAACCAGGCCGCCTTGTTCCTGCCTACCAGCAGTGCGGCACGACCAGAGATTTCCAACCCACGCTGAATCTTGATCATTCGCCTGATATAGGCGGCGTCGCTAGAGCCTCGCTTGGCAAGGATTTCGTCGCGGAGCGCATCGAGCTCACGGCCCAGTTGGGCCACTTGCTCGTCGCTCAGGTGCGCGGCCGCCGGTGGCCGCACCGTGGGCCTGCCCGCATCGGCAAGGGCACCAGGCCGTGTCTTGGGTCCGACGCCGGCGGCGGAGCTTTTGGTTGAAACTACTGACATGCGGTTGTGCTCCTCAGATTTCGAGGTTGACTGGCCCGGCGGCTGCCGAGACACAGGTTTGGATGAGTTCCCCGGGCGCCCCATGGATCTCGCCGGTGCGCAGGTCGCGGACCCTTCCGGCGAGCAACGGAGTCAGGCAGCTGTGACAAATACCCATGCGGCAGCCGCTGGGCATCAGCACCCCTGCGTCCTCACCGACGTCGAGGATGGGGACCCCGCCGTCGGCTAGTACCTCGCGGTCAGAAGCTTCGAACGTGACCACGCCGCCTTCACTACCGTCGCCTCCCAGGAGCTCGGTGCTAAATCGTTCGATAGTGAGCGAGCCGTGCCCTGTTCCACCATTGGCTTCCTTCCCTGAAGTGGCGGCAGCAGTCAACGCAGCCTGGTTCCACATAGCTTCTGCGTCATTCAGGAAAGACTCAGGGCCGCACGCATACGCTGCCCTGTTCCGCCAGTCCGGGCAGACCTCTTCCAGGACGGCCGTGGACGTGAAATTCATGCGGCCACGGCCGTTGGTGTGCCACTGCACGAGGCGGAAATTGGGAAATTGATCAGCAAGTTCAGCCAGTTCCTCACGGAAGATACTGTCGGCTTCGTCGCGGGAGGAATGGATCAGCACAACGTCTGCGTCGGGGCGGCTTGGGACAAGGGTCCGAATCATCGACATTACGGGTGTGATGCCGCTTCCCGCAGTGAGCATTAGGAGTGATCGGGGGTGCTCCGGGAGGACAAAGTCGCCCTGAGGTGGAGCCAAGAAGAGGACGTCACCAACCTTGGTCTTCCGGACCAAGGTCCCGGACACGGATCCCACGTCAGTGACAGTAATGGCCGGATCCTTGCCGGCCGGAGCACTCAGTGAATAGGACCGCCATTGGCGGACTCCGTTGAGCTCTACACCTATCCTCGCCCACTGACCGGCGAGGTGGGCGTGCCAGCCGCGACCAGGCCGGAAGAAGATGGTGGCTGATTGTGCCGTTTCCTGGACTACCTCAGTGACGACTCCACGCAACTGCCGAGACGAATAGACCGGGTTGAACAGCGCAAGAACGTCCTCCGGGGCAAGCGGAGTGGTCAAAACCGAGGCAATGCGGGCCAAGGGCCGAAATCTCACCATGGGCTACTCCTCACAACGACGGAGAACGAAAACCCCGACCGAATCTGTCGGGACGTCCAAACTACCAAATATCATAAGCATGCTTACGACGCCCCTCGCCCTTGAATTGCTACCAGACATAGGGAAAGCCCCTCAGGAGGGGCTTTCAACGGGAATGGGACGTGGTGCTTGGATTGGTCAGCGGTGATGCGCTCCTCCTCTCCGGGCTTCTGTCGCCCATGCCGGTTGCAGTAGCAAGACAGTAATACGTCCACCGGATTCCACGCAAACCCGCACTCAGTGATCTCGAGACGCATCACCTCACGTCCTTGGGGGCGGCGCCCTGGAGTGGTGGGATCCTTGGGTACCCCGCTTCCCGCCGCCCGGATTCATCTGCGCTAATTGTCCGCAGACGCACCGCCCGCGGCCAGTGTGAGAGGGACCTCACCAATGTGCGCAGGTTAAAGCAAAAACCCCTCTGACGAGGGGGTATGCCGTGCCCGAAGTGGGACTCGAACGGGATTCCGGGTTGGGAACAGCGGGAAGTGGCGGAACATGCGGAATCCGGGGCAGTTCGGCGGCAGTACGAGGCAGCCCGAGGCAGTCCGAGGTGGAAAGTGTGGACAATGTCCACACTTCCTTTTTGCCTCGATCGAGCACCGAAAACGGGGACTCGATGCGTCCCTGCGCATTCATAGCCTGCGCCGGGAATGGGCGCTACCGCCTCTGCAGATCGCCTGCTGGATGGCACCTCTCAGTACACGTGAAGCCTCCGGTCAGGATGAGCCCCCGAGGCCCAAAGCAGGACTCCCGCCGGTCGGTCGAACAACTCGAAACGAGACGGAACTCGACCCGCCAGAACGATGAATAACTCGACACAGTGGGAGCACCTCCTTCATCAAGTACATGGCCGAGACGGCACCGAAGAACATGACCAAGCCCCTTACGGCCACTCCCAAGACAGAACGTCCAATTATCGGCGCTAGCAGATCACGCAGACTCAGTCTCTGGCTCTGCGTCGGGCGGCCCCCTTTGAGCGCGGCCACAACGCTGGTAGACGAGCTACTTAATAACGACCGGGTTAACCGGTGCGCCCGAGCCGCCAACAATCTTCATAGGAGCCGCAGTGTAGAGGAAAGTCCATTGCCCGTCAGAGGAGCAATCGTCGGCAAGTTTATCCAAGGCGATAATCTCCGTAAATGCGATGCCCAGGTTACGCATGAGCGCGTTGTGCAGTGGAAGGTCAACTCCGCTGACCGGGTCGCGGGTGACCTCGTTGCCGATGGTATCAGTGACTAGGTTGGGTATTTCCATATCTCGGAACCACTCCACTAGCTGCGGGGAGTAGGTCAGGCCAGGTTCTAGGAAGTCGCGGTAGAACTCCGTTTCCTCCGTTTTGTAATAGGAGCCGACCCAGCCTGTGCGAATAAGTAGTATGTCGCGTTTATGGATGGTGACACCCTGTGCTGACGCAGCAGCCACCAGGTCCTCATGGGAGAAAGTTTCGCCTCTTTCCAGGGCCGCTTTGCCCCGAAAGCGCGCCATGTCGATGAGGATGCCCCTTCCCACGATTCCGCGTTCTGCTATCGGGAAGATGCTGGCCTTCTTCAGGCTCCCGATTGTTGTCTCTGCGGCATACCCATTGTAAATTTTTTCGCCGTACCACATATGCCCCAACGCGTCGTACTGACTGGTTCCCTGAAGATACATGGTGATCACATCATCGGCGTATTCAAGATCACCATTGAAGCTAGGGCCTGTCCCACAGAGAAAATTTCCCCGGTCCATGACGTTAGTCCTCACTGCGGTCTTTCGCCCGGGCCAGATCGGATCGCCTTCTGGATTGCCAATTGGAATGGCCAGAGTAAAACTCTTCCCTGTACGGATTTCCGCCGCACCGCGCTGAGCTTCTTCGACTGTAAGGTAATTCAAGGAACCGACTTCATCCTCGGGTCCCCACTTCCCCCAATTCTTAGGCGAATCACGTAGAAGTTCCTGCAATGTGGGCGTGCCCACGGTTTCCTCGGTCTCAGTCATCGCTAGCTCCTTCGGTTTCTCGGGACTGCAGCACCAATTGCTGAAGAGATTCTTGTGATCGGCGTCAATTCGGTCGATCGCTCTGGCCTCAGTGGCGGGGGTGCCGGTGGCGCAGACTGGGGCGGAATGATGACCAGCTCTCGCGGCTTGGCATCCCTGCTGGCTACAGCGCCATTCCTAGGTAGTCCAGGCACTTGGCAGCCCAAGCACGGAGACGCCGGTTTACCGGGGCGATTCAGTCAACTTGAAAATCGTTGAACTGTCGCCATCAAAGGTCATCTTGCGGCCGTACCCGTCGATCCATAACCAGAAATAGGAGGCATCATCACCTATATCGTCGACGGTGGCTCTTAGGATTGGAGACCCAGGTACTTGGACGAGCACCCTGTCCCCCTTGTTGAGATGCACCCAATCGTCATAGCCCAATCTGCAAACGTGGTAGTCCCCCGCTGGGTGCACATCCGGGATTTTAATATTGGTTTCCATGATCTTCGATCCGATTTCCGTGGCGGCCACTGACTCCTCCGACTGTCAATTCGTACCGGACAGTCAGGATTGAAGCTGCCTAACGGCCATCTTTTGATGCAAATTACATCAGTGGGCCCGGCCTCAAGACCTGGCCCACTGATGTGTATTAGGACCAACTTGTGATGAACTCAAGAACTGCCGAGTCAACCTCTGCGGGCTTTGAAGCACTCAGGAAGTGATGGCCGCCTTCGATGACCTCCAGCCGGACCTCCGGCGAACCAGTGAACATGAGTATTTCTTTTTCTGCGTTGGCCACGGAATAGACCTTGTCCTCTGAGCCGTGCAGCCACAGCACGGGTGAGGTAATGTCGTGCAGCCGTCCATGAAGCCCGTCGCGGTCCCTGAGGTTAATGGTGCTGAGCAACAGCCGTCGGCGACCGCCGTCTCCGGAGTAGTTGGTACGGTAGGTAGCTAGCCAGAATTCGCGTTCGTCAGGTGAGAGTCCGCCCAGAGCCGCGTCAAAGGTGTCCTCGACAAACTGCTCCGGTACCACCCATTCGTCCGGTACCGGATCTGCGAAGGCTTCAATGAAGGGTGTGCAGAATTCCAGGGCATCCCAACATCCGAGCTGCCGGCTCTGGAGGGTCTCCGAATCCATGGACGAACCCAGCGGAATGATTCCCCGGACTACTTCCGGCGCCAACAACGCCATGCGCGCCGCTATCCATCCTCCCTGTGAGGTCCCCAGTACAAAGGCCTGGTCGATACCCAAAGCGGCAAGGGCCTGCAGGTTGGCAACTGCGCTGTCCCAGTACGTGAAGTGCTGGTAGGCCGCTCTTGTACGGCCGTGACCGTACGGTTCAAGTGCCAGAAGGTTTACGGCCGCTGTCAGGGCAGTGTTGGCGAACTGGGGCCTATAGAGTTCAGCCGATGTGGTGTAGGAATTGATCAGCACCAATGTGGGGAGATCCGGGTTGTATCGGCCACTCAGCGTGTATCCAACCACTGATCCGCCAAGGTGCGGGATGCTAACGGTCTGTTCGATCTTGCTCATGTGCGTACTACTTTCTTTCCTATTGTCAGACCGGTTGGCCAGAGGCAGTTGCTCGAGCCTTACACGGGAGGTCATGCTGGTTCTTGGCTGGGTACTGATTTCGCATCCGTCAACACAGAAGCGTCCTCCAGCACTTCGGTACGGGCTCGGGCGGCACGAAAGAGACCGTCTACTCTGGCCAGCTCGGCGTCGCTGCTTCTACGGATGAAACTGACCAAGACGTAGACAATCAGATTGACGATCAATCCGACCAAGCCGGCTCCAAACCCGCCGAGCCATGGAACTGCGCCTCCCGTGTCCATGTAGGGAATGGTCAGCACCAGGGCTATCACTGTGCCGATGAGAAGCCCAGCAATTGCTCCATCCTTGTTGCCTCGGCGCCAGATCAGTCCACCGAAGATCGGTACAGCCAGCTGGATGATCGCCTGGTAGGCAAGCTGGGCCACTCCGGCCAGGTTTGACCACCCGTAAATTTGATTTGCGATGACTGCTGCAATGATGGCTGCGCCAGCCATGGACCCTTTGGCCAGATAGAGTTCCTGCTTATCGCTCAGAGGCCGAATCACGCCCACTATGTCGTTGGCGACCTGCGTTCCAAGAGACTGTGTGACCCCGTCAACAAATCCCATGCTGGCCGCAAAAACGATGAGCAGGGCAAAAGCAAGGAGCCAGGTTCCGCCCGCGTCTTGCGTGAGAGCGAAGAATGCCGACAACGGATCCGCCGACGCAAGAGACATGGGCGCGGCGCAAAGCGCAACAGCCATAAGCAACACAAAGAAAACAAACCCGATCACCATGGCTTGGAGGGAACCCTTCTTGACTTCCCGAACACTGCCGGCTGTATAGATCCGGGTGAAAATCATGGGCCAGCACAAGCTGCCGATGATCCCGGACGCAACAATACCGAAATAGAACCATTCGCCGCTTTCTGAACCGTAGCCCGGAAGGCTTAGCTGCGCGGTGGTGAGCTGTTCAAGATTGGAGAAGCCGCCGAAGTAAAAGATCAGCAGGCCCAAGCACAGAACGGCAGAACCGATGTATGCCACGATCCCCTGAACCATATCGGTGACGATCAGTCCACGCATGCCCATTTGCACAGTCCAGAACTGGCGAACCACGAGCACTGCGATGCCGATCAGAATCGAGACTTCGAAGGACAGGTTTCCTAGAGAAGCCCATTGGATGACCGCACCCATGGCAATGAGTCCGAGGATGAGCCAGGGAAGAAGCGCCACAACGCTGATAGCGCTGCTAAGCAGTTTCAGGCCAGGGCTGTTATAGCGCAGCGACAGCAGGTCTGACTGGGTACGCAGGTCGAACTGTTTGCCCCATTTCCACACTGGTCGAGCTATGAAGTACATGGCGAGAACGCCCAAGGTGGAGTAGACGAGGAAATAGAGTCCAATGACACCACTGATGACGGCAAAGCCGAAGACCGCAGTGAATGTGGAGCCGGGCCACCACGAATTGGTGTAAGCCATTGACACGAACCAGCTGGAGAACGATCTTTCGCCCACCGCGTAGCTGCTGAAGCTTGAGACGCTGCGGCCATGTTTGGTCTTATGGAGCACGAGGACGATAAGCATAAAGAACGCGGCGAGGACTCCGAAAGTGATAAGCATCAGTCCAACTCCCCCCGTCGTCCCTCAACGCGCCACAGGCCGTAAGCCACCAAGATGGGTGCGGCTGAAACCAAGAGGAGATACCAGATGGAGCCGGGGACACCGGCAACCAGCGCGTGTTCTTCAGAAAGTGCAATGTACAGCGGTGGCGCCAAGGCCAGCACGAAAATCAGGGTGAACAGCGTGCCGAAAAGAAGATTAGTAAGGGACCGCCGATGAATCTCTGCGCGTTCCATGATGCCTCACTTAGGACTATGTTTTTGGGGGGTGCCATCGTTGACAATCCCAGCCTAAGGAAGCTTGATCCTAAGTGATATCGGTCACTTGACGTATCTTGTCCTCCTGAGGAGGAGTCACCGTCCTTGGTTAAGCTCTCTGTGACGTGACGGGCAAACGCCTGGGGGCTGCTTGAATGAGTCGCAGTCCCTCGCGGCTAACAAGAGCGGCCGCTTCGGCACGGGATGAAACCCGAAGCTTTGCAAGGATGTGTTCGACGTGAGTTGAGACCGTTCGCCGGCTAACTACCAGGTGATCGGCTATCTCAGGGTTGCTGATGCCATCAGCAAGAAGTGTGACGATCTGAAGCTCTCTGGGAGTTAGCCCATAGGGCGGTAACACTTCTCGTTCCGCCACAAGGGCAGCGTTCTGTATACATCGTGTGATGCTGATTCTGTGGCAACTCCCCTGATCTCCAATCCAGATGTAGCTGTTGTCTCCGCGGGGGGCGAGCGGCAGAAGTAGTGGCCACAAGGGTCCGTCCGATCGCAGGGTCATGCCTACTTCACAGCCAGCAATGGCTTGGTCAAGACCTGCAGCCATCACCGCTACATTTGCGTCGCCATGCAATTCTTCGGCCAAGACCCGGTGCGGTTGCGATGGGTCACAGGTGGAGGCAAGCACCGGAAGGAACTGTTCGACGATTCTCTTGGTTTCTTCTGTAGCAGACCGCGCCGTCCCCCAGTTCATATGGATGGCTCCCACGTGGTGCCCTCCGGGCAACCAAAGGCTCGCAGATATGCCTTCGTTAAAGCCTGACGGTCGAAGATAATCTTCGGCCAGGGGTGTGAATGCAAAATGGACGTCCCAGTCACGATCGAGGTCTGCCCATCGAAGAGCCTGACGGACTCGGTTTCGCACGACTCCGAATCCTGGATTCTTGGTTTCCGGGATGAAGTTCTCAAGCAGTTGTGACACCGCGTCCTCCGAATAGCCGTCCGAGGCCAGTTGCTGGTGCTGGGGTCGTTCTCCGGAAGGATTCGACGCCGACAGCAAGACAGCATCGCATCTCACCAAGTCGCGAAGGAGCCTGGTAACTTGCTCTGCGCGCTCTAGGACGACCGGCGTTGCTGCCATAGGAGCTTCTAATGTGGGATAGGCGCGCATTTAACTATTCCTGACCTGAAGAAGTGTTGATTCCCGGATGACCAACTCCGGAGCCAAGCGCTCAGAAGACGGATTCTGTCCACGAAGAACTGACACGAGCAACTCCAGCGCCCGGGTACCCATGATGTGCAGTGGTGAGCGCACGCTGGTCAAGGGCAACGGCAACTCGGCTGCGAGCTGAGTGTCGTTGTAGCCCGCCACGGCAATGTCCTTGCCTGGACGCAGTCCCGCATCGCGCACTGCGCCCAGAACACCGATAGCGGCAAAGTCATTGACAGCAAAAATGGCTGACAAATCAGAGGCTTGTTTGATGAGGTATTCCGCTGCCTCATGGCCGCCTCTCGCATCGAAGGCGGAATTCACTGTTAACACTTCAATACCCGCTTTCCGGTAGGTATCGACAAAGCCACTGCTCCGGTCCACGCCTGTACTGGCGAAAGACTCGCCAGCGACTACGCCGACCTTCACGTGCCCAAGGTCCAGAAAGTGCTCGGCAACAAGGCTGCCTCCCAGATAGTCATCACATGTCACGGATGGATACTTGGACGCGTACCGGCTCACGAGAACGAAAGGCACCCCGCGCGCCGCCACTTCATCCAGCACCACTGCGTCCCGGTGCGCGTCGCCGAGTATGAGGCCATCGACGTGACGAGACAAAGCCAAATCAATCCTGGCGCGCTGTTCGGCGGGGCGGTCATAAGTGTTCATTACAAACGTGGCCAGTCCATTGCGGGCACCCGCGTCCTCCACCCCCTCGTAGATAGTAGCGAGCACCATGTCAGACAAGCGGGGAACCAGCACTCCGATCAGATTGCTTCGTGCCGTTCTCAGGCTCTTTGCGTGTGGGTTGGGTTGATAACCGAGCCGTTGAGCCCAATCACGCACTGCTGCTGCCGTAGCCGGTGATGCCGCACGCGAAACCTCATCAGGAGATCCGCTGAGAACCCTCGACACTGTCGAGACGTCGAGCCCCGCCGCCTGCGCAATCGTTTTCAGCGTGACCGAGCTGCTTTTATATCTACCTGGCATCGTTGAAAACTCCCTCTGCGGTTTGAGTACAAATCTTACCAAACGATTGTCCCAATCGTTTGGGTATGGTTACATGCAATTCACCACCACCATCAACTGCGAAGAAGGACGTATGCGATCGCCCGAAGCACAACTGAAGAAGCCCTCTGGCGCGGGGTTTTTCGCCAGCGTTGGTGTTTCCGAGCTCGCCGCCATGATGCGGAGTGGGCTTATCACGCCAGCGGACCTTGTAAACATTGCATTGCAGGAGGCCCACCGTTGGCAGCCTTCGATCAACGCGTTCGTCTCATTCGATGAGAGCGGCGCCTATGCGGCGGCGGCGAGGGCTCGCACTGAGTTGGCCTCGGGAATTGATCGGGGGCCGCTACACGGCATCCCTGTTGCTGTTAAGGACGTCATCGATGTACGAGGAATGCCCACAACTGCAGGTTCACGCCACCGAAAAGACCACCTTGCTCGTGAGAACGCCGAATGCGTTGAACGGCTTGTCCAGGCAGGGGCGATCATTATCGGGAAGACCACGACCCACGAATTTGCGAACGGGCCTACCGGAGATCGCTCTGCCACCGGTCCTACGCGCAACCCACACGATACCGACCATATGGCTGGTGGTTCGAGCAGTGGGTCCGCTGCCGCGGTTGCCGCTGGCATCATCCCATTGGCGCTTGGTACCGATACCGGCGGATCCGCTCGTATTCCGGCGGCTTGCTGTGGCGTTGTAGGGCTCAAACCCACCCATGGAGCTTTGCCCACCGGCGGGATGGTGCCTTTGTCACCAACTCTGGACTCCATAGGCTTGTTGGCCCGCACCGCGGCCGACTGTCTCTTGCTGTGGACCGCATTGAGAGGCACCCAGACTGTAGCTCTCCCCCCTGGTATCGGATGGATCAAATCGAATTCGATATATCCGACGCAACCCTCGGTCGCTTCCACTGTCCGCGACATGATCGATGATTTCCTGACAGGTGAAGCCGAAGTTCTGGAGGCTGGTGATCTGAGGGAAGCTTATAGGATCATTCAAGGCAGCGAGGCATACGCTCAGCACACAGAGCTCATGTCCGGTGCGCCCGAACTTTATGATCCCGAAGTTCTCGCCAGGCTCCGGTCCGGAGGAGAGATTCTTGGGTGGGAGTACGTTAAAGCGATAAAGCTTAGGCACAGCGCCCGCCAAAGTATCCAGCCTCTACTGAGAAGGTACGGGCTTCTGGCGCTTCCGACGATACCCCTTGCCCCTCCCAAGCTGAGCAGCCGCACGGAAATCATAAACGGAAGCAGCGTCGAGACCCGGAAGGCTCTTCTCTCCCTTACAAGCCCATGGAGCGTTTTAGGGCTCCCGGCCATCTCCATTCCAGCGGGCACGACCGAGGGGCTGCCGATTGGACTACAGCTGGTAGGTCCCCCCGGAGCCGAATCCGAACTTTTGAGGGTGGCTGCGCAAATTGAAGAGACCCAGCACCCGATGAAAGGAAACTGATGCGAACACTTAAATTCAACCGCGAGGGAACAATTTTGACTGCCGAGCTACGAGAAGGCAGCGGACCGCCCGTGGTGATAGTTCCAGGCGTTATGTCCGATGCGTATACCTGGCGCCCTGTCGCCGATGCATTGAATTTGAATAACCCGATAATGGTCATTAACCGCCGCGGGCGGCTGCCTAGCGGCCCGACAGGTCGCGGCTACTCGGTCCGGACTGAAATTGACGATTTGCACCACATCCTCGACACCCTCGAGGAGGACATCCACCTGTTCGGCTGGAGCTATGGCGGACTGATTGCTTTGGAAACGGCGACAGAGCGACGCAACCTGCGCTCTGTCGTCGCGTATGAGCCCGTCTCCAGCCCGTTCGGATCGAACGCCCTTGAACCCCTACGTCTTGCTCTCGGGAGGGGCGACCTGGATAGCGCTGTCGAGGTGGTCAAGCGGGTCATGGCGGGTTACTCCGCCGAATATATGGCAGCGCTGCGCGCGGACCCTATTTGGCCTGTCCTCCGTCTTCTTGTTCACCCCTTGGCTGATGAGCTGACTGCTATAAATGACCATGTTGCAGCGCTTTCCCGATACAGCGAAATCACGGCTCCAGTCACCCTGATGCTTGGCGAACGCAACGAGGAGAAACCGCCATACGGTGTCGCTTTCACCGCCTTCTCTCAGGCCCTCCCCCAAGCCGAGGTCGTTCGGCTGGCAAATCAGGGCCACTTGGCCCACAGCGAGGCACCCGGCCTTCTGGCTGAGCACCTTACGCAAGCAGTCGTGAAGCACAACGAATACCAACATTCCAGCTAGTTCGTCATTGCCGTCACGAAATCTTCAGGCTCCTGCTCCTGCGCAGACCGTTCGGCATGCAAGGTGGGAGCAAAAGCGAGGACCTTCACGTTCCAGCCCGGAACGTGAAGGCCCTCGCTTTCAGTCAGTTTCAGTGGCTATCGACGAGCCCCGAGAGATCGGTTCAGGGACGTCCATCAGCGGGGAATAAGGGTGTATTTGGTTGAGAGGAACTCGCTGATGCCCTCAAAACCGCCTTCCCGGCCGATACCGGACTGCTTAATACCGCCAAAGGGTGCTGCCGCGTTGGAGATGAGACCAGTGTTTAGGCCCATCATTCCCGTCTGCAGCTTTTCAATCATGCGCTGGCCGCGATGAATGTTCTCCGTGAACACATAACTGACCAGCCCATAATCTGTGTCATTGGCGATTTTGACTGCTTCCTCCTCATCAGTGAATCGGATGATGCCAAGGACCGGTCCAAAGATCTCTTCGGACATCAGAGCCGAGTTGGGACTGAGCCGATCCAGAACTGTTGGCTCGAAGTAGCTCCCGGGACCTTCGAGGGACTTACCTCCAGTGAGAACCGTTGCGCCGGTCGCTACGGCGTCAGCAACCAGACGTTCAACCTTTGCGACCGCACGGCCGTCGACCAAAGCGCCGATGTCAGTACTTTCCTCAGCTCCCCTGCCGATCTTCATTTGGGCCACCCGGTCGCTCACACGTTGAGCAAAAGCATCCGCGATCGAATCATGGACAATGATGCGATTCGCCGCAGTGCATGCCTGGCCGATATTACGGAACTTCGCCAGCAGGACACCCTCCACGGCTCGATCCAAATCTGCATCCTCGAAGACGATGAACGGGGCGTTACCCCCCAACTCCATAGAAGTTCGCAGGACATTCTGGGCTGCGGCTTCAAGGAGCTTTACACCGACAGGGGTCGAACCGGTGAAGCTGAGCTTTTTGAGGCGGGCGTCCTTTAACAGCGCGCTGGACTGCTCGGCCGGCGAGGTGGTAGGAACCACATTTACAACTCCTGCCGGTAGGCCCGCTTCTTCGAGCAGTTGTACCAAGAAGATGGTCGTCAGCGGAGTCAGTTCGGCGGGTTTGATGACCACCGTGCAGCCGGCCGCCAAGGCTGGGGCTATCTTGCGGGTTGCCATAGCCAAGGGGAAATTCCACGGCGTGATGAAATAGGTGGGCCCGACCGGAAGGTGCGATACGACGATGTTGCCAGCACCCTCAGGAGTAGGACGATAGTCGCCGCGGATGCGTACAGCCTCCTCCGAGAACCAGCGCAGGAAATCGCCTCCATAGGTCACTTCGGCGCGGGCCTCGGAGATCGGCTTGCCCATTTCGATGCTAATGAGCAGTGCAAAGTCCTCGTGGCGATCCATGAGAAGGTCGAACGCTCGGCGCAGGATGTTTGAGCGTCCGCGTGTAGAGGTCCCAGCCCACGCCTCCTGCGCCGTTACGGCAGCTTCGAGCGCCCTAAGGGCATCGTCGACGGTCGCATCGGCGATCGTTTTGATGACTTCCCCGGTTGCCGGGTCTTGCACGTCGAATGTCGCACCGGCCGAAGAGGGCTGCCACGTACCTCCGATGCCGAGACCGGTTTGCACCTGGTTGATCAGTTCTTGCTCGTGGGGTTTTAAAGTCATCGCTGTCCTTCTAAGTGTGTGTAGTTGTTTTGCTGTGGTTCAGGCAGTTGCTTTGAGAGCTTCCGCCACGACCTGAAGGCCCTCGCACAACAAGTCATCTGATATGGACAACGGCGGCAGGAACCGGAGCACGTTGCCGTATGTGCCGCATGTGAGTACCAACACGCCGTTCTGGCCTGCCTTCTTCGCGATGGCAGAAGTCAACGCAGCGGCTGGTCTCTGGCTGCCCGTTTCGACGAACTCGATGCCGATCATGGCACCGCGGCCGCGGATGTCACCGACGCGGTCATCCTCCGCCGCTAGACCGGCGAAGAAATCGGTGATGATGGCACCGATTGCCCGTGCACGTTCCGTCAGGTTTTCCTTTTCATAGGTTTCGATCGTTGCCAGAGCGGCAGCACAGGCGATGGGGTTCCCTGCATAGGTACCCCCGAGTCCTCCGTCCACGGCGGAGTTCATGATGTCTTTACGGCCAGTAACTGCCGAAAGAGGAAGCCCACCGGCCAGTCCCTTGCCGAACGTCATCAGGTCCGGAACTATGCCCTCATGGTTGGCAGCGAACATGTCACCGGTACGGGCAAAGCCGGTCTGCACCTCGTCCAGGATGAGAATGACCCCGTTCTGGGATGTCCATTCCTGCAGGGCGGGTAGGAAACCGTTGGCAGGGGCGATGAAGCCGCCTTCACCCTGAATGGGTTCGATGATGACGGCAGCGACATTTTCGGCACCGATCTGCTTCTCCATTTGAAGTATCGATCGTGCAGCTGCCTCAGGGCCTGTGAGTCCGTCTCGGTAGCTATAGGAGGCGGGGACCCGGTAGATCTCGGGGGCGAAGGGTCCAAACCCGTTCTTATAGGGCATGTTCTTTGCGGTCATTCCCATCGTGAGGTTGGTTCGCCCATGGAACGCGTGGTCGAAGACAACCACGGCCTGCTTGCCGGTGTAGTGGCGAGCGATCTTGACCGCGTTCTCCAGGGCTTCAGCACCCGTGCTGAAGAGGGCCGAGCGTTTTTCGTGGTCCCCTGGAGTGATGGCGTTGAGCTTCTCGGCGACTTTGACGTAGCCCTCATAGGGGGCGATGGTGAAACAGCTGTGTGTGAACTGCTCGACCTGCTGTCGCACAGCCTGCACCACAGCGGGGGCTGAATTACCGACACCGGTGACGGCGATGCCGGAACCGAGGTCAATAAGGGAGTTGCCATCGGCGTCGATCAGCACCCCGCCTCCGGCGGCTACTACTGAAATTGGGAGCACTCCGCCGGTGCCTGTGGCAACGGCTGCGTCCTTGCGGGCCAGCAGTTCCTGTGATTTCGGGCCGGGGATTGTGCTCACGAGCTTCCGCACCTGCGGGAGAGTGGGGCCGCCTGTTATTGGTGGAGCTGACACGGTTGACCTCTTCTTTCAAGAGTTGTTGAGGAGATTTTTTGGTGATTAGTGCGTGGGGCATCTGCGGAATTTCCGGGAGGACGAGGCAGATGCTTCAGCCAATAAGCACCGAATAGCTGCACGTGCGGTCTTCCTGGCAGAGGCGCCTCGGTTGGGCTTCTTCGGCAGTGCCAATTAGATCCAGCGGTGCGCCGTCGGCGCGGGGCCGATCCAACGTCCATCCGCGGTGATCACCACGACGCCATCGTGACCACGTCCGGTGGCCCAAGCCAGGAGGTTTGTGAGTGTGCCGGAGACTGACAGAATGTCGCCGGCTGCCGGTTCGGGTTCTCCCTCAGTGCCCGGCTGAAAGTCTATGTGGGCGTCTGTTGGGACAGCGCGCACGTAATGGCCGTCCCGGCTCTCCCAAGTAGTCAACACGTCCTGCAGGATGCGGGCTGCGGCTGGCAGGGGTATGTCCTGGATGGTTGCTCCGGTGTTGAGGTCGATGGCATGCAGCCATAGTTCGCGGGCCCGCATCCAAATAGTCTCGGAAACGAGAATCATGCGTCCTTGCGCGTTCTTTACCTTGTAGCTCCAGCGATCGTCGGAAAGATTTGTCCAGGCTTCGTCGAGCTGTGCGGCCTCCTGCAATGAGAGCCGCTTCAGACTCGTGTGGGAGAGTGTCGACCCGAGGTCGATCTCATCCGCCCGTGACACGGGCGATTCGTACATCGGATTCTCGATCCCTGTCTGCGCCCACTGGACCAACCGGGCAAGTGCTCGGGCGTTGTAGCCGATGTGCGCGATGACGTGTGCCCGGGTCCACCCGGGTAGGAGCGATTCGCCCTGGAGGTCCTCGGGGTCCAGTTCGCAGATCAGCCGGTCAAAGCTTGCCTGTCCGTCGCGCGCGAGGGCGAGATCCAATCCGATCGTTGTTGCCGGTTCGTCGGCTGGGTCTGCATCCGATAGCGAACGTGTTGAACTTTTTACTTCGTGCACCGTTAGATCCTCTTTGTTGTGCGTTTGGGTTGGGATATTCGGACGTCAGTTGGTGACCGACTGGAGCTGCAATTGAGGTGTCGGACTCTTAAGTGCTTTCCGGGCGTCATAGCTCAGCCGGCCGCCAAGAATCGTGGCCACGACGTCGATCTCGGCGATGTTGCGAGCCGTCAGTGGCGATTCAGAGAACACCGTAAAATCGGCGAGTTTGCCGCGTTCCAGCGTGCCCTTGTCCTGGAATTGGCCGGTGGCGCGGGCAGCCCACTCTGTGTGCGTTCGAAGTGCTTCCTCAGGTGTGATGGCCTCCCCTGCGGCGAAAGACAGGCCTGTGTTCGTTCGCCGGTCAACGGCTGATTGCATGCCCCTGCGCAGGTTGTTATCTGCTACCGGCAGGTCGGAAGATCCTGCGAGAAGGGCTCCCGCGTCGATAACGGACCGGCCCCTGTACAGCCAGGATTCCCGGTCGGGCCCAACCAGAGTCACAATCTGATCGCCTAAGGGACCAATGAATCCTGCTTGGGGGGCCACTGCGATGCCGAGGACACCGGCGCGAACGACCTGGTCCGGTCGGGCCATGCCGAAATGCTCGATGCGGCAGGGTGCTTCGCCGCGGCCGTATCTGTCCTGCGCCTCCTCGATGAGGTCCATCGCCAGCTCGATGGCTACATCGCCAATGGCGTGCAGCGCCAGGGGCCACCCGGCACGATAGGCACTCAAGGCGCGCTCCCGGTAGGTGCCTGGTTCGTCCAAGAGGTAGCCGGTGTTGTGATCGTGTCCGCAGAAGGATTCGGTTACTGCAGCGGTTGCTCCCAGGAGGGAGCCGTCAAGGAAGACTTTGACGTGTCCGAACCGGACGTAATCGTCTCCGAAGCCGTAACGAAGTCCCAAGCCCAGTCCAAGACCTACTCCTTGATGGTGGAAATCGGCAGGATGCCCCGTTATGGGTTGCAGCGCGTCCATGGCGGGCATCAGCTGTGCGCGTGCATGAAGATGACCGGTTTCGGCGGCGGTCTGGTACGCAGCAACCTCGACCGGGCTGTGGCCGATCCAGCCGCCGCCGATGCCGGCTTCGGTGAAGCTGGTTATCCCTTGTGCCGCGTATCGTTCGGTCGCGGCATCCAAGGCCCTAACGATTCTCTCGGTGGAATACGGAAGTAGCAGTGCCTGCACCAATCCCTGTGCGGCTTCTTCCAAGACACCGGTAGGATTTCCGTCGGCGTCCCGCACCACAATTCCTCCTGCCGGGTCCTGGAAATCGGGATGTGAAGCCCCGAACAGGTGCAGCGTGGCGCTGTTAGTGATTGATGAATGTCCGGATGCGTGCCGGAGGTACAGCGGGCGATTACCAGTTATGTCATCAATACGCCCTATGTCAGGGAAGAGTCCCCCATGGTGGGCTTGGTTGAAACCGGTACCGTGAACCCAAGCCTCGGCATCACCGGACAGACGTTCCACTTCAGCCTCGATCTTGGAGTAAACGTCCTCGAGTCCCCTGCACCCGCTCAGATCCACCGCATCCAGGCCCAAACCCCACCATGTTGTGTGGCAGTGGGCATCGATAAGGCCCGGGGTAATGCACGCATCACCGAAGTCAAGGCTGCACTCCGCCTCCATGCTTACGATTTCGTCATCAAAGCCAACGATACGCTCGCCGATGACTCCGACAGCCGTCGCAATGGGCCGGTTGGGGTCCATGGTGAGAATCTCGTTCGCCCGGACAAGAAGGTCGAGCTTCATCGTGAAGTTCCTTTCTAGGGACCACTCTCATCTTTACTGTGATGAGAGTGACCGTTCTTTAGACGATTGCCGGCTCGGACTTGTCAGCATCGGGCGGTCCTACCGGCAGCTAGCCAAGCGGGTTCCTGCGCGGCGACCGGGCCCGGTCTCAGGTGGCAATCGAGGCGACGGCCCAGGCCGTTCTTGTTAGTGCTTGAAGCCGGGCAGATTCACGCTGAAACGGGGTGCAATTGCACCAGCCGAAGCGGTAATGATCGAGATGAGTACAAGCATCGCGGCGGCGGGCCACCAGTGATTCCCGGCGGCTGCAACTACTCCCGTGACAATCAAGGGGACGAAGCCCGCCACCATGGCTGAGGTGTTGTTTGCAACAGCCACACCCGTGAAGCGGGTCTTGGCTTCGAACAGGCCCGTCAGAACGGCGCCTGTGCCGGCGTAGGGGAAGGAGAGAGTCGACACTGCAAGGACCATGGCGACGACGACAAGAACAGGATTACCTGAGGTCAGCAGCAGGAACGCAGGAACGGCTACCACTGCGGAGGCAATACCGCCCCACAGTATGACCCGGCTTGATCCAAATTTAGCGCCGAGGCGTCCGCTCCAGACAATGACAAAGATCTCTACTACTGCGGCAGCGATGGTGCCAAGCAACATCAGGGTTGACGGGTACTTGAGGACGTTGACTCCGTACCAGACGCAGAACGTGGTGACCAGATAGAAGCCGCCCATGCCGAGTAGGCAGGAAGCCATACCGATCAAGAGCTGTCGCCACGAGTGCTTAAAAGTCGTGCGGACAGGGCTCGGTTCGATTTCGCCGGCTTCCTCGATCTGACGGAACACTGGCGACTCTTCGAGCTTACTTCGGATGTAAATGGCAATGAGCAACAGAGGCAGGGAGACAAGGAACGGGATGCGCCAACCCCATGCATCAAAGTTCTCTTTTGTGAAGAGGATCGTGACCAGGAAGAACCCTCCGGAAGAGAGTATCGTTCCGATGGGGGAACCAATCAGTGGAATCACGGCGTACCGGGCGCGAAGGTGCAGCGGAGAATTCTCCACCACCAAGGTCAGGGCCCCTGACCATTCTCCACCGACGAAAAGTCCCTGAACGATCCTCAACAATACGAGCAGGATGGGAGCGGCGATGCCGATTGCTGCGTAGGTCGGCAAAATACCAATGAGGCCAGTGATCATGCCAATGCCGATAATCGTGATCATGAGGGTTTTGCGTCGACCGATTCGGTCGCCCATGCTCCCGAAGATAATGCCCCCCAGCGGCCTGGCTGCGACCCCGACGCCGAACGTGGCGAATGAAGCCAAGGCAGCCGTAGCCGGGTTGCCGCTGGTGAAGTATTGAACGTTGAACACCAAGGCCGCTGCGGCACTAAAGAGGAAAAAGTCGTAGTACTCGAGGGCGGAGCCGATCAGTGCGCCCAAAGCGACCTTGTTGGCGTCTTTCTTGCTCAGCTCTTGGACGGCATGTTGCTCGCTTGTCGCCGTCTGCAGTGTCTCACTCATGGTGTCATCTCCGTTGATGCGTGATCCGGTTTACGTTTGCGTGAAGCTGGCGCAAACATCTTGTTCATCGAGGATCTCAAGAGCTACACCCATTTTTGCACAGCATTCACCACTAGTTCTTTGGCGAAAACAGTGCATCCGCACATAATGTGAAATCATGACAACAAACCAACCCAGGTTGAATGGCGGCCCTGAGCCTGCCGACTCCACGCGGTGGCAGGAACTGCTGGACCAACTCAATGTAGAAGAGCTCACGGAAGCTTTTCTTTCTCGGATCTCTGCGATCGCCGGCTACGACCCTGCCCCGATCCCTCTTTCTGAGATACGCCGGACAGGGCGTATGGCGTTCAACGCTATGATCGGCGGATTACGTCAAGGTGGGCTTCATGAGGCAGTCCCGGTTGCCGCTGATGTCGGCGTCTCCCGAGCCCGCGCGGGGATCCCCATCACGTCGCTGATGTCAGCTATCCGCCTCGATTACAACATCCTGTGGGAAGCCCTCACCAAGGTCGCTACGCAGGAGGACGCAACTTTGGTGGTTCGCCATACGTGGATTGTGCTCAATACCGTCGACGAATATGCGGGACAAACGCAGCGCGCTTTTATCGCCGAGCGGGAGCGTATGCAGGACGAAGCATTTTCAGTGCGACAAGGCCTGCTCGCCGAACTTTTCCAGACGCGGGAGGTGACGGACGAGCAAGTACGGACCATCGCTGGTGAACTCGAAATTCCCCCGGAGAGTCCCCTGATAGTGGTGGGTGCAGAGTCTGACGAGATACCGGCCCTCAGGGTCTTTATCGCCGAGGCCGAACGCGCGGGTAGAAGCGTGTTTTCCCATCACCTTGGTGATGCACTCATTGTGTTCACACCGCAGTTCGAAGGCACGGATCCCAAACGGGATGTCTTCCGACGCAATGTTCTGACCATCAGAGTCGGAATTACCGACGCTGAAGCCGGCCTCCAAGGCCTTCGCCAAGCGGCAAACTTCGCCCGCGACCTCGCCCGGGTTCTCAGGGCCGGTGAACGTGGCGCCATGACCTGGAAGCGGGGATGGGCCAGACTAGCCAACCGCAGCCTGCTCTTGGCAGGGCACCCCGTACTGACAGACGTCACAGCAGCGCTTTCAAGCTGCACCAAAACGGAACGTAGCCGGCTGGAAGAGTCCGTTCGCAGCTACCTCCGTACAGGCAGCGTCGGAGACTCGGCAGTAGAGCTTTTCTGTCATCGGAATACGCTGACAAACCGTCTCCGTCGTTTCGCGGAAATCACAGGGATTGACCCTACGGTCCCCCAGGACGCGGCGCGCCTCGTCGTTGGATGGGCATAAGGACCTTCTAGCCGGTGCCGCTTGTCGTTGCGTCTACCGTCAGGTCGGCAAGCCTGGTTCTCGCGCTCTGATCCGACGCACCCAAGGAATTCGCGAGGTACTCCCCCATTTAGTCGTAGTTACGCGTCGACGACACCGAAGAGACCTCCCCAAAGCACTCGGTCGTGCGTGGCGGCTGGACTCTCACGTCGCTGGGCCCTACAGATGGTGCGCTTGCGACCGGGCGTCATGTCGCTCGGGCCCTTACACGCGATGAGTGAATGAAGCCCGAACAAGTGGAAGGAACGGCTGTGACCAGGCTCGATAAAGAAGATTTGAGTGTGGACAATGTCCACACCCTCTTTGACCTGACAAAGCATCCGTCTGGCCGGCTTCCTCACTTAAGAAACATGCCGAAACAAGGATCTTTGACGCAAGTCCCCAAAGTCATGTGGCGCACACAGCCCCTACCCATGAACAGGTGTAAGCCAAACACGACCTCCCAAACGAACCAAGAGAGGACCGCATAACCCCACTCCAGAGCAAGCGGAGGGCCCAAGCAGCCACGACCCTGAACCCGCTCCCCCACAACCAAACAGGCGACCCCTGGCGCCAGGCACACCCCGCGGCCAGTGTCAGAGGGACCTGACCAACCAGAATGTACACACGTTAAAGCAACAACCCCCTCTGACGAGGGGGTCTGCCGTGCCCGAGGTGGGACTCGAACCCACACACCTTTCGATACTGCATTTTGAGTGCAGCGCGTCTGCCAATTCCGCCACTCGGGCGCGGATTACCGGGAAGTTAAATCTCGCTGACTGCTCTCATTTCTGTGAGCAACGCGATCCTTTCCCAGCACGCGAAACTACTCTACATGCAGATAGGCTGATTCAAAGAACCGGGCGCGCTGATGCAACAAAAACCAGCCATCAAAGAGTCCACACTAAGATGGACATGAACCCGCCGAACCTTTTCAAGGAGATCCCGTGACCGAACAGACGGAGTCCACGTCCACAGCCCAGCCGGCCCGACGCGTTGTCGTAGCCGAGGATGAGACCCTCATCCGCCTGGACATTATCGAGATTTTGAAGGGCGAGGGGTACGACGTCGTCGGCGAGGCAGACAACGGCGAGAAGGCCGTACAGCTGGCCGAGGAGCTCAAGCCTGACCTTGTCCTCATGGATGTGAAGATGCCTGTCATGGACGGCATTTCGGCGGCTGAGAAGATCGTCAAGGCACGCATTGCCCCTGTGGTGCTGCTGACCGCTTTCAGTCAGAAGGAACTGGTGGAGCGCGCACGCGACGCCGGCGCCATGGCTTACGTCGTCAAGCCGTTCTCCCCCGCAGACCTGATCCCAGCCATCGAGATCGCCCTTTCCCGCCATGAGGAGATCAAGGCGCTCGAGAACGAGGTTTCCGACCTCCAGGAGCAGTTCGCCACGCGCAAGCTTGTAGAGCGCGCCAAGAGCCTCCTGACCACCAAGATGGGCCTCACGGAGCCGGAAGCGTTCCGCTGGATCCAGAAGACCTCCATGGACCGTCGCCTCAGCATGCGTGAGGTTGCCGAAACCATCATCAACCAGGTCAACTAACCCAAAGCAACACGCGACGGCGGCCGCTCACCTCACGCGAGGTGGGCGGCCGCCGTCGTAATCACCAAGAAACAAAAAATGCGGGCCCCGCCAAAAGGCGGGGCCCGCACCCAAGAAACCGAGAACTTAGCTCTTGGCCTTGGACTTCTTTTCCGGCCAAGGGCCAACGGGTTCCTTACGTGAACCGTCGTCGGTCTTGGAGGTGTCGGCGAGGTCGCCTACCTTGTGGACCTTCAGCGAGTTCGTGGAACCGGCCTGTCCTGGAGGGGACCCGGCAGCGATGACAACCAGGTCGCCTTCGTCCACGAGATCCATTTCCAGCAGGCTCTTGTCCACCTGTGCAGTCATCTCGTCGGTGTGGCCCACGGAGGGAACCAGCACCGGCTGGATGCCCCAGGTGAGTGCCAACTGGTTCCAGACGTGCTCCACCGGAGTGAACGCGAAGACCGGCTTGACCGGACGCAGGCGCGAGAGACGTCGTGCAGAGTCGCCGGACTGGGTGAAAGTACAGATGTACTTGGCGTCCAGCTGGTCGGCGATCTCGACGGCGGCACGGGTGATGGCGCCACCACGGGTCTTGGGCTTGGTTCCCAGCGGGGGGACGCGCTCAAGGCCGTGGACTTCGGTGGACTCGATGATCCGGGCCATGACCTTGACGGTCTCAATGGGGTACTGGCCCACAGAGGTTTCGCCGGAGAGCATGACTGCATCGGCGCCGTCGAGGACCGCGTTGGCGCAGTCGGATGCCTCGGCGCGCGTCGGACGCGGGTTGTCGATCATGGATTCCAGGACCTGGGTTGCCACGATGACCGGCTTGGCCCAACGGCGTGCCAGTTCAATGGCGCGCTTCTGGACGATCGGCACCTCTTCGAGCGGCAGTTCGACACCGAGGTCACCACGGGCAACCATGATCGCATCGAAGGCGTCGATGATTTCGTGGAGTTGCTCCACGGCCTGCGGCTTTTCGATCTTTGCGATCACGGGAACACGGCGGCCTTCTTCATCCATGATCTCGTGGACGCGCTTGATGTCAGAGGCATCTCGCACGAACGAGAGGGCAATGAGGTCGGCGCCGCGCTTGAGGGCCCAACGGAGGTCGTCCTCGTCCTTTTCGCTCAAGGCGGGGACGTTGACGGCAACACCGGGCAGGTTGATGCCCTTGTTGTTGGAGACCTTGCCACCAACCGTGACGGTGGTGACAACCTTGACGTCGTCAACCTCGAGGGCTCGCAGAGCCACCTTGCCATCGTCAATGAGCAGGGCGTCGCCCACGTTGACGTCTTCGGTGAGGCTCTTCAGCGTGGTGGAGCAGATGTCCTTGGTGCCCGGGACGTCTTCGGTGGTGATGGTGAAAGTGTCGCCCACGGCCAGCTCGTGCGGGCCGTCAACAAAGCGACCCAAGCGGATCTTGGGTCCCTGAAGGTCGGCCATGATGGCCACGGGCTTGCCCAGCTGGGCGGCAGCCTTGCGGACGTTTTCGTAGGTGGTGTCATGCACGGAGTAGTCGCCGTGGCTCATATTCATACGAGCAACGTCGACGCCGGCCTCCAGCACCGCGAGGGTGTTGTCGAAGCTGGAGATAGCCGGGCCGAAAGTTGCCACAATTTTCGCGCGTCTCATATACCTACCCTAAGTAGTCATGCTGATTGAGTAAAAGAAGTGTTCCTGCCGGCGCTATAAGACCGCTATCGCCCGGTCGGTGGGGGCGACCGGTGCCGGGAGGATGGTGCTTCCCATCAGGAACCTGTCCACTGCAGCCGCGCAAGCACGGCCTTCCGCAATGGCCCACACAATCAGTGACTGGCCACGTCCGGCATCACCGGCAACGAACACACCCTCGGTGTTCGTCATGTAGTAGCCGTCGCGGGCAACGTTGCCCCGACCGTCGAATTCTGCACTGACCTGCTCCGTGATACCTGCCGGCTCAGCACCGGTAAAGCCCAGGCTCAAGAACACAAGGTCAGCTGGAATGATTCGTTCTGTACCGGCCTTGGGCAGGCGCTTGCCGTCCACGAACTCGGTCTCAGCAACTTTGACGCCCGTGAGCTTGCCGTTTTCTCCGACGAACTCAACGGTTGACGCAAGGTAGGTACGCTCGCCGCCTTCTTCGTGGGCGCTGGCGACCTCGAAAAGGGTGGGGAACGTCGGCCACGGCTGGTGGGTGGCACGTTCTGCGGGCGGCTGCTTGCCGATCGCGAGCGTGGTCACCGAGGCAGCCTGGTGGCGGTGGGCGGTGCCGATGCAGTCAGCACCGGTATCGCCACCGCCAAGGATGACAACATGCTTGCCGCGGGCATCAATGTGGTTCTCAGGGTTCTCCCCCGCCACCTTGCGGTTGGACGGAACAAGGTAATCCATGGCGAAGTGGACACCCTCGAGGTCACGGCCAGGGATGGGAAGGTCGCGCGGGACGGTGGCACCGGTGGCGACAACAACGGCGTCGTAACGGCGTCGCAGCTGTTCCCAGGTGACGTCGGTACCAACAGCGACGCCGGTCCGGAAGCGCGTGCCTTCGGCCTTCATCTGCTCCAGGCGACGGTCAACCTGTTCTTTCTCCATTTTGAAGTCGGGGATACCGTAGCGGAGCAAGCCGCCGATCTTGTCGTCGCGCTCATACACAGCAACAGTGTGGCCCACGCGGGTCAGCTGCTGTGCCACGGCCAAGCCGGCGGGACCGGAACCAACCACGGCCACCGTCTTGCCGGTAAGGCGTGTGGGCGGCAGGGGCTGAACCCAGTCGTTGTCGAAAGCTTGGTCAATGATCGAAACCTCAACCTGCTTGATGGTCACGGCAGGCTGGTTGATACCGAGCACGCAGGACGCTTCACAGGGTGCAGGACACAGACGGCCCGTGAACTCGGGAAAGTTGTTCGTGGCGTGAAGTCGCTCAATAGCTTCTTCACCCTTGTCCCGCCACACGAGGTCGTTCCACTCGGGAATGAGGTTACCCAGCGGGCAGCCCTGGTGGCAGAACGGAACGCCGCAATCCATGCAGCGGCCGGCCTGGCTCTTCAGGACACCCTTTTCCTGGGCTTCGTACACTTCTTTCCAGTCCATGATGCGGACGGGAACGGGACGGCGTGGCTGCGTCTCGCGCTGCCGGACTTTCAGAAATCCGCGTGGATCAGCCACCGGTTACCTCCAGGATTCGAGACCATACTTCTTCGCCATCGGGGTCAAGGCCCTCTTCGATGGCGTCGAGACGGGTTTGCAGGACTGCGGCGTAGTCGCGCGGCAGTACTTTGGTGATGCGGGCGGCGGTGTCGTCGAAGTTCTCGAGCAGACGGCCGGCCAGGACGGATTCGGTTTCCTCAACGTGCTTGGTGAGCAGGCCGTGGACAATGTCGCGGTCCTCGGCGTCGAGCTCCAGGAGCTGGAGTTCACCGGTATCGAGGGCCATCTTGTTGACGCGCTCAGGCTGCAGGTCCAGTACGTAGGCAGTACCACCGGACATGCCTGCACCGAAGTTGCGGCCTGTGCGGCCGATGATCAGTGTCTGGCCACCGGTCATATATTCGCAACCGTGATCGCCAATACCTTCGACGACGGCGGTCGCACCGGAGTTACGGACCAGGAAGCGTTCACCAACCTGGCCACGCAGGAACATTTCACCGCTGGTGGCGCCATAACCGATCACGTTGCCGGCAATGACGTTGCGCTCCGCCTGGAACACGTTGGTGCGGTCCGGGCGAACGATGATGCGTCCACCGGAGAGGCCCTTGCCGACGTAGTCGTTGGAGTCACCGAACATGCGCAGCGTGATACCGGCAGGCAGGAAAGCCCCGAGGGACTGGCCAGCAGTACCGTTCAGCGTCACATCGATCGTATCGGTCGCCAGCACATCGGTGCTGAACGTCTTGGTCACCACGTGGCCGAGCATCGTACCCACGGAACGGTCCGTGTTGATGACGTCCAGGGTGATCTTGACGGGCATGCGGTCGCTGAGTGCTTCCTGCGCCATGGTGATCAGCCGCTGGTCAAAGTGCTTGTCCAGCTCGTGGTTCTGGCCGGTCATGTTGCGCAGCGGCACGTCGTCGTCGAACTCGAGCCCATGCAGGATGGGGTCGAGGTCCAGGCCTTCGGCCTTCCAGTGGTTGATGGCTTCGCGGGTGTCCAGGACTTCGGCGTGGCCGATTGCCTCTTCCAGGCTGCGGAATCCGAGCTCGGCCAGGATTTCGCGGACTTCTTCTGCGAGGAACTCGAAGAAGTTGACCACGAATTCGGGCTTGCCGTTGAACCGGGAGCGAAGCTCGGGGTTCTGCGTGGCAACACCCACGGGGCAGGTATCCAAGTGGCAGACGCGCATCATGATGCAGCCGGAGACCACCAGCGGAGCCGTAGCGAAGCCGTATTCCTCGCCACCCAGCAGGGCAGCAATGACAACGTCGCGTCCGGTCTTGAGCTGGCCGTCAACCTGAACCACCACGCGGTCGCGCAGACCGTTGAGCATGAGGGTCTGCTGGGTCTCGGCAAGGCCAAGTTCCCAAGGCACACCCGCGTGCTTCAGCGAGTTCAGCGGCGAGGCGCCGGTACCGCCGTCGTGACCTGAAACAAGCACGACGTCGGCCTTGGCCTTGGTGACGCCGGACGCCACCGTGCCGATCCCGACTTCCGAAACGAGCTTTACGTGCACGCGGGCCGAAGGGTTGGCGCGCTTGGCATCGTAGATGAGCTGCGCGAGGTCTTCGATCGAGTAGATGTCGTGGTGCGGGGGCGGTGAAATGAGTCCGACGCCGGGGGTGGAGTGACGCGTCCGGGCTACCCAGGGGTAGACCTTCTGGGCCATCAGCTGGCCACCTTCGCCGGGCTTGGCACCCTGCGCCATCTTGATCTGGATGTCATCGGCGTTGGTCAGGTACAGGCTGGTGACGCCGAAACGGCCGGAAGCGATCTGCTTGATGGCAGAGCGGCGCTCCGGGTCCAGCAGGCGATCAACGTCCTCGCCACCTTCACCGGTGTTGGACTTGGCGCCCAGACGGTTCATGGCAATTGCCAGGGTCTCGTGGGCTTCCTTCGAGATGGAGCCGTAGCTCATTGCACCCGTGGAGAAACGCTTCACGATGCTGGAGACAGGCTCCACTTCCTCGAGCGGAACAGCCGGACGGACTCCGTCCTTGAACTTGAGGAGCCCGCGGAGGGTCATCAGGTTCTCGGATTGATCGTCAATGCCCTTGGTGTAGGACTTGAAGATGTCGTAGCGGCGTTCGCGGGTGGCGTGCTGCAGGCGGAACACCGTCTCCGGGTTGAAGAGGTGTGGTTCGCCGTCGCGGCGCCACTGGTATTCGCCGCCTCCGAGCAACGGCTGGTGCGGGTGCTCGATGCCGCCTTCCGGGTACGCCATCTGGTGGCGTGCCGAAACTTCCGCGGCAATGACGTCCAGGCCGACGCCGCCCAGCTGGGAGTGCGTGCCGGAGAAGAATTCGTCTACGAGCTCCTGGGACAAGCCCAGTGCTTCGAAGGTTTGGGCGCCCGTGTAGGAAGCAACAGTGGAGATGCCCATCTTGGACATGATCTTCAGGACACCCTTGCCGAGGCCCTTGATGAGGTTGTAGACACCGTCTTCCGGCGTTACGCCCACAACGTCGCCGTTGGAGATCAGCTGTTCCACCGACTCCATGGCCAGGTACGGGTTGACGGCAGAAGCACCGTAACCAATGAGGACTGCCACGTGGTGCGTCTCGCGGACGTCGCCGGCCTCCACCACAAGCGCGGTCTTGGTTCGGTTGGCGCTGCGGAGCAGGTGGTGATGGACTGCGCTGACCAGCAGAAGTGAAGGAATCGGAGCCCACTGCGCGTTCGAGTCACGGTCGGACAGCACAACGTACTGCACGCCACGGTTGATTGCACCGGAGACCTGCTCGCAGATCTCGGTCAGGCGTGCACGGAGTGCCGCTTCTCCACCCTCCGGGCGGTAAAGGCCGCGGACCTTCATGGCGATGCGGTCGCCGTCGGGACTTTCGATGTTCGCGATCTTGGCGAGCTGATCGTTGTTGATCACGGGGAACGGCAGGGAGATCTGCGGCTGGCGGACCTGCTTGCCATCCAAGAGGTTGCCGTTGGGACCGATGGCGCACTTCAGTGACGTGACCAACTCTTCGCGGATAGCGTCCAGCGGAGGGTTGGTGACCTGGGCGAAGGACTGCACGAAGTAGTCGAACAACAGGCGCGGACGCTTGGAGAGCACAGCCACCGGAGTGTCCGAACCCATGGCGCCCAAGGGCTCAGCGCCGGTGCGGGACATCGGTCCGAGCAGGATCTTCAGTTCTTCGGTGGTGTAGCCGAAGGTCCGCTGACGGATGTTCACCGACGCAGCCGTGTGAACAACGTGCTCGCGCTCGGGGAGCTCGTTGATGTCGATCAGGTTGTCCTTGAGCCACTCGGCCCACGGGTTTGCTGCAGCGACCTCGGCCTTGACCTCGGCGTCGTCGATGATGCGTCCGGCCTCAGTGTCCACCAGGAACATCTTGCCGGGAGCAACGCGACCCTTCTTGACCACGTTGGACGGCTCCACCTCGATCACGCCAACTTCGGAGGCGAAGATGATGAGGCCGTCTTCGGTGATCCAGTAGCGTCCCGGGCGCAGGCCATTGCGGTCCAGCGTGGCGCCCACGAGGTTTCCGTCGGTGAAGGAGACAGCGGCCGGGCCATCCCACGGCTCCATGAGCAGTGAGTGGTACTCGTAAAACGCACGGCGTGCGGGATCCATGGTGGCATGGTTTTCCCACGCTTCCGGGATCATCATCATGATGGAGTGCGTGATGGGGCGGCCGGACAGCCAGAGGAGCTCGGCTACCTCGTCGAAGGAAGCGGAGTCCGAGGCACCAGGGGTGCAGATCGGGTACAGCTCTTCGGGGACGGAGCCCAGCAGCGGGCTGGCCAGCTGGGACTGACGGGCACGCATCCAGTTGCGGTTGCCCTTGACCGTGTTGATCTCACCATTGTGGGCGATGGTGCGGAAAGGCTGCGCCAACGGCCAGGACGGGAACGTGTTGGTGGAGAAGCGCGAGTGCACGATTGCGAGCTTCGTCTTGAAGCGCTTGTCCGAAAGGTCCGGGTAGAACGGCTCCAGTTGGGCGGTGGTCAGCATGCCCTTGTACACAATGGTGCGCGACGACAGCGACGGGAAGTACACGCCGAACTTGTTCTGGGCACGCTTGCGGATACGCCAGGCGCGGGAGTCCAGCTCGTTGTGCTCAAGCTGCTCACCGGTGGCGGAGGCAAAGAACGGCTGGGAGAAGTACGGCATACAGGCCCGTGCCATGGCGCCTACGAGGTCAGCGACCACGGGAACCTCGCGCCAACCGAGAACCGTCAGGCCCTCGTCAGCGGCAAGGGCCTCGATGCCGGCCTTCGCAGTCTCTGCTTCGCGGGACTCAGCAGGAAGGAAGGCGGTACCAACCACGTACTGGCCTGGGGCAGGCAGTTCGAATTCGGTGACGGCCCTGAAGAACTCGTCCGGAACCTGCATGAGCAGGCCCGCACCGTCGCCGGTGCCTTCATCGGCGCCCACGGCGCCGCGGTGTTCGAGATTGCGGAGGGCGGTCAATGCCGCTTCCACGATGTCGTATCCCGGTTCCCCGCGGAGCGTGGCAATAATGGCCAGGCCGCAGGCGTCCTTCTCCTTGTCAGGGTTGTAAAGACCCTGAGCCTCCGGGAGCGCGGCAAAGCGCTTGAATGGAGACATGGCACCCTGAGGTTCGATATTTTCGGACCAACCGGGGTTATGAAGATGGGTCATGGGAGACGTCCTTCCTCGGAATCGTGCGTATGGAAGGGACAACGTTGGCCCCACCTTGCCTGCCCTGTGACGGGCACAACAAAGCGCTAGTAATTGGAATTGTAGGCCAGCCGATCCAGCGCAACGAACAGTTACGCAGACCTCTGGCCCCGGCTTGACCAGTGAACATCGGTATGCTGCGATCCGGTTTCCGGGGTGCCACGACGCTGTGGACTGGGCCCTACGAGCGGTGACTCTGTTGCCCCTTTACCGAACGCGACTACTTGGTGTCGTCTGCCTTCGGCGTGGATCCGGGGGCCTTCCTTGCGGCAGTAGCAGCAGATGTGGAACCGGTGCCGGACGTCCTGTCCTTATCCCTGTCCCCTGCTGATTCCTGCGGCTCGTCAACGTGGCCCGGATCGCTTTGGTTATCTGGGAGATTACCACGCGAACCAGTATCTGAGACAGATGCGTCCACATCTTGACTGGTGACGCTGGTCACCGCTGCGGGCTCTTTTTCCGCCTTCTTCTCCGGCTCCCGGCCCGGCAAATAAGGGGTGTCCGGTACCGGACGGCCCCGCCTGCCAAGGATAAAGAAGATGGCCAGCGCTGCAATAAAGACGAAGATGCTGGTCCAGACATTGAGCCTGGTAGTGATGCCGAAGAGGCTGATTTGTTCAGCATCATCAATGCGCAGCGCTTCAATCCACACACGGCCCAAGGTGTAGTACACGGCGTACAGCCAGAAGAGCCGGCCCCAACGGAAGTTGAACTTTTTGTCCAGGAGCAGCAGGATGGCCACCCCAACGAGGTTCCACAACATTTCGTAAAGGAACGTCGGGTGGAAGAGCGTACCGGCAGCCATATCCGGCGGGAAATTCGCATTGGCGGGATCGATTCCGAGTCCCCAGGGCAAGGTGGTGGGCGCACCGAAGAGTTCCTGGTTGAACCAGTTACCCAAGCGGCCAATGGCCTGTGCCAGCAACAAGCCAGGAGCAGCGGCGTCGAGGAAAGCGGTCAATTTGACGCCCGCCCGCCGGCAGCCGATCCAGGCACCTACCGCACCAAGGATCACGGCACCCCAAATGCCCAAACCGCCGCGCTGGATCTGAGGTATCAGGGAAAGGTCCCCCGTGCCATCAAAACCCGGGCCGAAGTACGCGTCCGGCGAAGAGAACACGTGGTAGAGGCGGCCGCCGATGATGCCGAAGGGAATAGCCCAGATGGCGATGTCCCATAGGCTGCCCTCCGGGGTTCCACGGCGCTTCCAACGGGTGGACGTCAGCCACAAGCCAACGATGATGCCCGCCAAGATGCAGAGGGCGTAAGCGTGGATGCGCAACGTCCCCCACGGCAGCGGAATGTCGAAACCGGACCACGACGGGCTCGGGATACTCAAGGGGACCATTGCCGCAGCGTGGAGGACGGTCTGCATTCGCTTCGCTGTTTCCTTTTCCTAGGCTTCTGCAGCTGCGCGGCCCAAGCCGGCGCTGAGGTTCTTGGTGAGCTGTCCGACGGCGTCCACGCCGCCATCGCGGAGCGCCGCCACCAAAGCGGTGCCCACGATCACGCCGTCCGCGTAGGCGGCGATTTCGCGGACGTGATCCGGGTTGGAGACGCCCAAGCCGACGCAGACGCGTTCGGCTCCGGCCGCATGGGCACGGGCAACCACATCTTCAGCACTGCTGCTGACGGAGGTGCGTGTTCCGGTAACACCCATGATGGAGACGGCGTAAACGAATCCACGGCTTGCCTTGACCGTCATGTCCAGTCGTTCCGGAGTGGACGAGGGTGCCACAAGGAACACCCGGTCCAAACCGTACTTGTCCGAGGCTTCGAACCATTCATGGGCCTCGTCGGGTACCAGGTCGGGCGTGATGAGTCCTGCTCCCCCGGCTTCGGCCAGCCTTCGGGCGAACTCGTCTACGCCCATGCGCATCACGGGGTTCCAGTACGTCATGACCAGAACTGCCGCATCGGTAGCTGCCGTAATGCCGGCAACCACGTCAAAGACGTGGGCAACGCGGAAGCCATTGGAGATCGCTTCTGTGGTGGCGGCCTGAATGACCGGTCCGTCCATCACGGGATCGGAGTACGGGATTCCGATTTCGATCAAGTCAGCACCGTTGCGGGCCAGGGCTATGCCGGCCTCAATGCTCTCCTGGACCGTGGGGTAGCCCGCGGGAAGGTAGCCCACCAGGGCGGCGCGCCCTTCTGCTTTGGCGCGATCAATGGCGACGGCGGATTTGCTGGCGAATTCTTCAGTCATCAGTTCTGGTCCTCGTTGACATCCACGGCTGCTTCGGACGTGCGCTCGGTGGGCCCCTTGGGCTTGCGCGTGGACAACGTGGTGCCCTTGACGTGCCCTTCCTCATCCAACATGTTGAACCAGGCAGCGGCAGTTTCCACGTCCTTGTCCCCACGTCCGGACAGGTTGACGATCACTGTCACGTCCGACGGCGTGTCCTTGCCTTCGGTGAGCCGCTTGCCGATCTTGATGGCACCGGCCAGGGCGTGAGAGGACTCAATGGCGGGGATGATGCCTTCGGTCCGGCACAGCAGGCTGAACGCATCCATGGCCTCGGTGTCGGTCACGGCCTCGTAGGTCACACGCCCGATGTCGGCCAAGTACGAGTGCTCCGGTCCGACACTCGGGTAATCCAAGCCGGCCGAAATGGAGTGGGATTCGATGGTCTGGCCGTCTTCGTCCTGCATGAGGTACGAACGGGCACCGTGGAGTACGCCTGGACGGCCCAGGGAGATGGCTGCAGCGTGGCGGCCCGTCTCTACACCTTCGCCGCCGGCTTCGAAGCCGTAAATCTTCACGGAAGCGTCATCGAGGAAGGCGTGGAACAAACCGATCGCGTTCGAGCCACCACCGATACACGCAGCGATAGCGTCGGGAAGCCTGCCCGTTTGCTCCAGGATCTGGCTGCGTGCTTCTTCACCAATGACTTCGTGGAAGTAGCGGACCATCGCAGGGAACGGGTGCGCACCAGCTGCAGTGCCCAGAAGGTAGTGGGTGTGCTCCACGTTGGAAACCCAATCCCGGAGGGCATCGTTGATGGCGTCCTTGAGCGTCTGGGAACCATTGGTCACCGGAACCACCGTGGCGCCGAGCAGCTGCATGCGGGCCACGTTCAAGGCCTGCCGGCGGCAATCCTCAGCACCCATGTACACCACGCACTCGAGGCCCAGCAAGGCTGCGGCCGTGGCACTTGCCACGCCGTGCTGACCGGCACCGGTCTCGGCAATAACGCGGGTCTTGCCCATGCGCTTCGCCAGGAGTGCTTGGCCCAGCACGTTGTTGATTTTGTGGGAGCCAGTGTGGTTGAGGTCCTCGCGCTTGAGGAAAATACGTGCTCCTCCGGCGTGCTCCGAGAAGCGCTTGGCTTCGGTCAGCAGGGAAGGCCTGCCGGAGTAGTTCTTGTTGAGGTCCTTCAGCTGCGCGATGAAATCGGGATCAGCTTTGGCCTTTTCAAAAGTGTCCTGGACTTCGTCCAGGGCGGCGATGAGCGACTCGGGCATCCAGCGTCCGCCATAGCTGCCAAAGTAGGGCCCCGATGCGTTCCGCAGCGAAGGGCCGCCTTGGAGGAATGCGTCCGCCGCATTCTCTTCTGAGCCGGCTGTTGGCGCGTCGACCATCAGTCTCACCGTCCTGTTCCAGTTAGTTCATTGGGTAGTTCCACGTGCCACAAGGCAGCCGCAGGCTTCTGCCCGGGCTGCCTTGCAACTATTCGCCGTGATTCAGTTACTGCCTCAGTTCCTGACGGCGATGGCGGCAGCTCCAGCTGCCTTGAATTCAGTGATGCGTTCGCGCGGCGTGGAGTCGCTGACCAGCGCCTCCCCCACCAGGATGGCGTTGGCACCAGCCGAGGCATAATGCGCGACGTCCTCGGGACCCCTGACGCCGGATTCCGCCACGATGACGGACTCAGCCGGAATCAAACCGGCCAACGAACCGAAAACGGAGCGATCGACGTCGAGCGTTTTGAGGTTGCGGACATTGATGCCGATGATTTTGGCCTGCGCCGCAACTGCGCGCTCGATCTCTTCCTCGGTGTGCGTTTCCACCAGCACGTTCATCCCGAGCTCGTGGCTCAGCGCACTGAAGTCGGCAAGCTCCGAGTCGGACAATGCCGCGACGATGAGCAGGATGAGGTCGGCTCCGTGGGCACGGGCTTCCCAGATCTGGTACTCGTCAACGGTGAAGTCCTTACGCAACAGCGGCGTTTCGACGGCGGCGCGCACCGCATCGAGGTCCGCCAGCGAACCGCCGAACCGGCGCTGCTCGGTAAGGACGCTGATGACGGAAGCCCCGCCGTCGGAATACTGCACAGCGAGCGACGCAGGATCGGCGATGGAGGCCAGGTCACCCTTGGAGGGGCTGCGGCGCTTGATTTCAGCGATGACTTTGAGGTCGTTGCGGATGGATGACGGGCCACCAAGGGCCGCCCAGGCATCACGAGCGGGAGCAGCGTTTGCGGCGCGCTCCTTCAGCTCCGCGAGGGACAGTAGGCCGCGGCGGGCCTCCATGTCCTCCTTGACTCCAACAATAATGTCATCAAGTACGGTCACGATTAGTGGCCGTTGTTCTGCAGCTTGCTGCCGCCAACTCCGTAGCCTGCCTTACGCATGACGAAGCCCACGATCAGGCCGATAACCATGACAACCAGTCCGCCGACGAAGATCGGGGTGCTGGCGATGACGAACGCGATGGAGGAAATCAGGGCACCGACCAGCATCACAAGTACGCACGTCCAGGCAGCCGGGCTGTTTCCGTGACCGATGGCGTCAGCGTGGCTGGCCATGGTGGATTCCGCTTGGTTGTTGGACACTGTGGTTTTGCTCATGTGAAATCTCCTCAGGATGAATACTGCTTACATTCTGCCATTTATTGACGACGGCCGGGACATCGCCTGACGTCAGCACAGCCAGTGTCGGCTTTGTTGCGCCTGACCCGCGTAAAAGTCTGCTGTGAGTGCCTACGTCGGGTCTTCGCCGCGCGAAAGGCTGTCCCAACTGTCGATCTCGTCCACCTGTTCGTTGGCGCTCTTCTTGCCGCGCGCCCCGGCGTCGTACTTGGTCCGCGAGGTCCAGTAGCGACCGGCCAGCGGCAGGGCAATGGCGCACACTGCCAGAAGGGAACCGGCAACGATGGCAAGGACCGGGAAGGCCGTGATTACTGCGTCGGCTTGCCCGCCCGAAACTCCCGTGGCTGCAGCGATTGATCCTTGTGCGGCACCGAGAGGATCCAGTATCACGGTGACTGCGGCGAGGATGATCCCGGCAGCAGACAAGGCGATGAGGACAGCGATGATCCAGCGGGCAATTTTTCCGGCAATGGAAGCAGCCAGGCCGCCGGCCAAGGCTACGACGGCCAACGCAGTGACCGCTGTGGCCGCCTTGCTTCCTTGGACGTGGAGGTCGCTGTTCGAAGCACCGGTGGGGTCCAGGCGCACCTCGATCCAGGTTTGCGTCGTGGCCCCAAAAACGGCCAATGCAAGGATGGTGGTGGCAAGAACCACCGTGGATTTCCGCGCCCACCGCGGCGACTGCCTCACGGAAGGCGCTGATGCTGCGGTGCTCATGAGGTGGGGGTCCCGTCGTCGGATTCTTCCGCGTTCCCCAGCGTGTCCGCGGCGATGTTCTGCAGCGACCCGGCCGTATGCACGGCCCGTAACGGTGCCGCGGCCTTGTTCACCGTCTCCAACGCTTCGGAGGGCTTGTGGGAATCAGCCACGATGCCACCGCCGGCCTGCACGTAGGCGCGGCCTTCACGGAGAAGGGCGGACCGAATGGCAATGGCCATATCCATATCGCCGGCAAAGTCCAAGTAGCCAACCACGCCACCGTAGATACCGCGCCGGTGGGGTTCGAGTTCGTCAAGCAGCCTTAGCGCGCGGGGCTTGGGCGCCCCGGACAAAGTGCCCGCCGGGAACGTCGCCTTGAGGACGTCGTAGGCCTTGGCGTGGGGAGCGAGCTCGCCGACCACAGTGGACACGAGGTGCATGATGTGGCTGAACCGCTCCACTTCCATGAACTGAGTGACGTCAACCGTTCCGGCCACACACACCTTGGAGAGGTCGTTGCGCGAAAGATCAACCAGCATCAGGTGCTCGGCGCGCTCTTTCTGATCGGCCAACAGTTCTGTCGCCAGGGCCTTATCGGCCTCAACCGTCTTGCCCCGGGGGCGGGAACCGGCGATGGGGTGCGTGATGACTTCCTCGCCCGTCACGGTCACCAAGGCTTCCGGTGACGAACCAACGATCGAGTACTCGCGACCGTCTGCATCCTCCAGGCTGAAGAGATACATGTAAGGGCTGGGATTGGTATTGCGCAGGACACGGTAGACATCCAGCGGGTCCGCGGCGCACTCCATTTCGAAGCGCCGGGAAATCACTACCTGGAAAACCTCACCGTCAACAATGGCTTCCTTGCCGCGATCAATGGCCTCCAAATACTTGGCTTCATCCCAGCGTTCCTGCACGCTGGAGGCGAAGTCCAGGGCCGCAGTTTCCAAGACGGAAACCGGCTGGGCAACAGGAGTGCTGATCTGGTCAAGCAACCCCTTCACCCGGGCTACGGCGTCGTGCCAGGCGTCATCCACACGCTCGGAACTGTCATCAAAGTTGATGGCATTGGCGATGAGGAGGACAGTGCCGTCCACATTGTCGTGCACCGCCATGTCGGTGACCAGGTTCAGTGCCATCTCCGGCAGCTGGAGGTCATCCTCGGGCGGGGACGTCAGCCGCTCCCAGTGACGCACGGCTTCCCAACCAAGGAAGCCAACCAAGCCGGAGGTGAACGGCGGCAGGCCGTCGAAGCGGTCAGTCTGCAGCGCGGCAATGGTGTCGCGAACAGCTTCCACCGGGTTGCCTGAAACCGGCACGCCAACGGGCGGCTCACCGATCCAGCGGGCTTCCCCGTCCTTGGTGGTCAGCGTCGCACGAGACTTGGAGCCAATGAAGGAATAGCGTGACCAAGCGCCGCCAACCGCTGCAGATTCCAGGAGGAAGGTACCCGGCTGCCCCTTGGCAAGTTTCCGGTACAGGCCGATGGGGGTCTCGGCGTCAGCCAAAACCTTGAGTCGGACAGGGATGACACGGCTGTGGACGGCGAGTTCGCGGAACTCTTCCAGGCCCGGGCTGATGATTCCAAGGTCCTGCATGGCTATGTTCTCCGCCTTATTGTCTGAGGTGGTGCGTCAGTGGAAAGTGTGGGTGCCTTATTCGCGGTGGCCCGTAACGACAGTGAAGTCGCGACCATCAAAACAGGTCCGGGTTCCGGTGTGGCAGGCGGCGCCAATCTGATCCACGCGGATCAGGAGGGCATCGCCGTCGCAGTCAAGGGCGACAGACTTCACGAACTGTACGTGTCCGGAGGTGTCGCCCTTGCGCCAGTACTCCTGGCGGGAGCGGGAGTAGAACGTGACCCTGCCGGACGTCATGGTGCGGTTGAGTGCCTCGTCATCCATCCAGCCGAGCATGAGGACCTCGTTGGTGTCGTGCTGCTGCACGATGGCCGCGACGAGGCCGGAAGGGTCCCTTTTGAGGGCGCTGGCGATCTCCTGCGGCAAGGGGCTCGCGGGGTCGCTGGAAAGCTCCGCGGCAGGAGTTGGGCTGGGGGCGGACTGCTCTGACATCAGATCAAGTCTAGTGCCTTCGGCGGGAGCCGGATTCTGCGGCGGTTCCACTGCGCAAGAGTGCTCCGATCGTGCTAGTTTCACAAGTGATGCATTTCGTCGATCCCTCCCGAGAAGTACTGGCCGAAACCCTGCTGGCGGCCGGGCCTGACTCCCCCACGCTCTGCGAAGGGTGGTTGACCCGGGATCTTGCCGCGCACTTGTACCTGCGCGAACGGAAGATCGCCGTGGGTCTGGGGCTCCTGATCCCCAGCCTGGGCAAGGCATCCGAAAAAGCCACCTCCAAACTCGCTGCCAAGCTGAAGAGTTCGGACGCCTACGCGGACCTCATCAAGACGTTCCGTGCAGGACCGCCGGCTCTTTCCCCGTTGAAGATCAAGGCGCTGGACGAGACGTCAAACCTCATTGAGTACTTCGTGCACACCGAGGACATTCGTCGCGCCGGTGACCGCTGGGCGCCCCGGGCGCTGGACGAAGCCTATTCGGACGCCCTTTGGGACGAACTGATCAAGCGTGCCGCGTTCCTGTACCGCGGCGTTGACCTGGGCATCGTGCTCGTACGCCCCACCGGCCCCCGCCACGTGGCCAAACGCGCGCCCGTGTCCGTGGCGATAGTTGGCGAGCCCGGCGAACTGCTTATGCACGCGCATGGCCGCACCAGCCAGGCCCTCGTCACTTTCGAAGGCCAGCCGGACGCCGTCGCGCTCCTGCAGTCCGCAGATATCGGCCTCTAACCACCCATAGTCTTAAACCAGCAATGGAGAGTCACCTTCAAGGTGACTCTCCATTGCTGTCTACGCCTGAAAACTAGCGGACTTCGAACCCGGCGTCGCGAATCGCGGTCTTAACCCGGGCAATCATGTCGTCCGGGCCAAAGTGGAACACGGACGCCGCAAGGACGGCGTCAGCGCCCGCCTCCACCGCAGGCGGGAAATGCGCAGGAACTCCTGCCCCGCCCGAAGCAATGATGGGGATATTCACCGCGGCGCGGACCAGGCGAATCAATTCGAGATCGAAGCCATCTTTGGTGCCGTCTGCGTCGATCGAGTTGAGCAGGATTTCCCCCACACCCCGGTCGGCTGCTTCCTTGGCCCAGGCAACGGCGTCGATTCCGGTACCGGTGCGGCCACCGTGGGTGGTCACTTCGAAACCGGACGACGTCGGTTCGTCGCCTTCTCGGGTACGGCGCGCATCCACGGAGAGCACCAGCACTTGCGAGCCGAAGTGGCGAGTGATTTCGTCAATGACGTCGGGCCGGGCAACGGCGGCGGTGTTGATGGACGCCTTGTCCGCACCAAAGCGCAGGAGTTTGTCTACCTCGGCAACTCCACGGACGCCTCCGCCCACGGTCAGGGGAATGAAGACTTCCTCCGCAGTGCGGCGGACGACGTCGAACGTGGTTTCGCGGTTGCCGGATGATGCAGTGACGTCCAGGAAAGTGAGTTCGTCGGCCCCGCCATTATCGTATCGGTGGGCGAGTTCCACCGGGTCACCGGCGTCGCGAAGTCCTTCAAAGTTGACGCCCTTGACGACGCGGCCGGCGTCGACATCCAGGCAGGGTATGACGCGTACGGCTACAGCCATGTGCTGCTCCTCAGTTCTTTGTGCTCTGCTGTTGTTACGCGGCCGGGCTGTTCGATGCCCGGCTAAGCGATACGCGGGTCAAATACGGCAGGCGTGGATGCTGCTGACCAGGATGGCGCGTGCGCCGAGGTCGTAAAGTTCGTCCATGATGCGGTTGGTTTCCTTCTTGGGAACCATGGACCGCACGGCAACCCACTCGGAATCGCGAAGCGGCGAAACGGTGGGCGACTCAAGTCCCGGCGTCAGCGCTGCTGCGTCTTCCACCAGGTCTTTGCGGATGTCGTAATCCATCAGCACGTACTGGCGTGCCACAAGGACGCCCTGCAGGCGACGGATGAGGATGTCGATTTCCTTGGCTGTTCCATTGGCAGCGCCGCCCGAACCGGAACGTCGAATCAACACGGCCTCGGATTTCAGGATCGGATCGCCAAAGATCTCCATGCCGGCAGCCTTGAGGGTGTTGCCTGTTTCAACGACGTCCGCGATCGCATCCGCCACCCCGAGACGCACCGAAGATTCCACGGCTCCATCCAAGCGGACCACCTTGGCGTTGACGCCGCGCTCGGCGAGGTAGTCGCGCAGCAGTCCGTCGTAGCTGGTGGCGAGTCGCTTGCCTTCAAGCTGCTCGACGCCGCTGAAGTCACCTACGGGGCCGGCGAACCGGAACGTGGACGGGGCGAAGCCGAGGGGAAGCAGTTCTTCGGCTTCCACCTTGGCGTCAAGCAAGAGGTCGCGGCCAGTGATGCCGACGTCCAGGGTTCCCTGGCCTACGTAGACCGCGATGTCGCGGGGACGCAGGAAGAAGAACTCAATGTCATTGTCGGGATCAACCATGACCAGTTCGCGGGTGTCGCGGCGCTGGCGGTAACCAGCCTCGGACAACATTGCCGAGGCGGCTTCGGACAGGGATCCCTTGTTGGGGACTGCTACACGGAGCATTGGGAGACTTTCTTTTTGGAATGGAGGTTTTCAGGCACCTTGGCCACGCAAAGGGCTCCGCAACAGGCAGGCGGAGTGGCGTGGCTAGAGATGCTTGTAAACGTCCTCCAGGCTGAGGCCCTTGGCGAGCATGAGGACCTGCAGGTGGTAGAGCAACTGGGAGATTTCCTCAGCAGCGGCTTCGTCCGATTCGTACTCCGCGGCCATCCAGACTTCGGCGGCCTCTTCGACCACCTTTTTGCCGATGCCGTGGATTCCGGAGTCCAGTTCGGCAACCGTGCGCGAGCCTGCCGGGCGGGTCGCTGCTTTCTCACTCAGTTCTGCGAACAGCGTCTCGAAATTCTTCACGCCCTCCAGACTACTTGCTCGGGGGCGACCACCGCTTGTTGGGGCGTTGCATGACGAAGGGGATGTGAGTGAAGACACACCCACATCCCCTTCGGGCCAATGCTTCTAGCTGAACTGCTTGAGTGTCACAGCCGTGGCCAAGGCAGCGGTCACTGCTTCGTGGCCCTTGTCCTCCTTGGAACCGGGAAGGCCTGCACGGTCGATGCCCTGTTGCTCGGTGTCACACGTGAGGACGCCGAAGCCGACCGGCACGCCGGTGCGGACACTGACGTCGGTGAGTCCCGACGTCGCGGCTTGGCAGACGTAATCGAAGTGCGGCGTTCCACCGCGGATAACCACGCCAAGTGCTACGACGGCGTCAAAGTGCGGCGCGAGCCTGGCGGCGGCAACCGGAAGCTCGAAGCTGCCCGGAACCCGCAGCAACGTGGGTTCGGCGATGCCGGCTTCCTTGGCTGCCCGCAGGGCGCCGTCAACCAGTCCATCCATGATCTGGGTGTGCCAGCTTGCCGCCACAATGGCGAGCTTCAACTGGGAGGTTTCCTCGGGGTTGAGGGTGGTGAGGTCAATAGTGGGTGCGCCGTGGCCGCTCATATTCGTGATGAATCCGTTCAGTCTTGGTTGTCAAAAGGGTGGGCTGCCGGTGTCTTGCCATTGCTGACCGGCTCTACTTCGAGCGCCAGCCGGTGGTCCATCCGGTCCTTCTTGGTCTGCAGGTAGCGAAGGTTTTGCTCGCGGGAAGGAACCTCGGTAGGAACCATTTCCACAACCCTTACACCAGCTTGGGCAAGGCGGTTTTGCTTGTCAGGGTTGTTGCTCAGCAACCTGACCTCATGGAGTCCCATCTCCGCCAGGATCTGTCCCGCGGCGGTGTAGGAACGCGCATCCACCGGCAGGCCCAGCTGTTCGTTGGCCTCTACGGTATCGAAACCGGCTTCCTGCAGCGCGTAAGCCTTGATCTTGTTGGCCAGCCCGATGCCGCGCCCCTCCTGGCCACGCAGGTAGAGCAAGGTACCGCCTTCTGCGTGGATGAGCTCCAAGGCAAAAGCCAGCTGCTCTCCGCAATCGCAGCGGTAGGAACCGAACACGTCGCCGGTCAGGCACTCGGAATGCAGCCGCACCAAGGGGGCACGGCCACCTGTGGGCGGGTTGGGGGAACTCACGGCAAGGTGCTCATGCCCGGTCTCAAGGTCAGTCCACGCCTGTGCTACGAAATCACCAAAAGCCGTAGGTAACTGCACAATCGGCCCACCGCTGACGGGGTGCGGCCCGGGGCCGGTGTGGTCACTGCTGCGTGTGGTCGATGCGGTCATCGCTTCTCCTCGTCCTCCTGTGAAACATGTGCCGTCTGGGACTCTACCGCCTCAACATATGACACCAGGTCCTCGATGGAGATGAGGGGGCACCCATGTTCAGCGGCAAAGTCGCGCAGGCTGTCCAGCCGCATCATTTCACCGTCGTCATGTACCAACTCTGCGATCACACCCACCGGAGCCAGCCCGGCAAGACGACACAGGTCCACGGCAGCTTCCGTGTGACCTGGACGTTCACGCACTCCCCCGTTAACTGCCCGCAACGGGAAAATATGCCCGGGGCGGGTGATCGACGCTGGCGTGCTGCTCGGATCTGCCAGAATCCGGGCCGTCAATGCGCGGTCCGTGGCTGAAATTCCGGTACTGACCCCGATCGCGGCGTCGCAGGAAACGGTATACGCGGTTCCTTTGGCGTCCTCGTTGATCTCCACCATGGGCGGCAGAATGAGGGCGTCCGCACGTTCTCCGTCCAACGGAACACAGATGACGCCGGATGAATACCGGATGGTCCAACCCATGAGGGCGGGACTGGCGTGTTGGGCGGCGAAGATGATGTCGCCTTCGTTCTCCCGGTCTTCGTTGTCCACCACGATCACGGCTTTGCCCGCCGCCATCGCAGCGATAGCTGACTCAACAGGATCAAGCCCGGTACGATGCGTGCCGGCGGGAGTTGTCTTGGCGGGGGCGCTCATCGTGCACCTCCCTGGACGGGCGCGAAGGACAGCAGGCGTTCGGTGTACTTGGCCAGCACGTCAACCTCAAGGTTCACGCGGCCTCCCACCGTTTTGGCCCCCAACCCTGTTTCTTCCAGCGTGGTGGGGATCAGTCCCACTTCAAACCACGGTGCCGCTTCGGCAGCTGGACTGACCGCTGTCACGGTCAGGGAGACACCGTCGACGGCGATCGAACCTTTTTCTGCAATGTACCGTGCCAGCGGGGCCGGCACTCCAAACCGCAGCCGGTCCCAGTTTCCCAGCGGTTCGCGTTCCAGCAGTTCACCCACACCGTCCACATGGCCCTGGACAACGTGGCCATCCAGGCGTCCGCCAGCCGGAACGCAACGCTCAAGGTTCACGGCATCTCCTTCTGCCAACTCGCCGATGGTGGTCCGGACCAGGGTCTCCCCCATGACATCCACAGTGAAGTCCTGACCGTCGATCCGAGTGGCCGTCAGGCACACCCCGTTGACCGCAATGGAACCACCCAGGGGCAATCCCTCGGCGGTGGTGGGTGCTTTCAGCCGCAGTGTTGCGCTGGCATCGCCATCATGCTCAATGCCCAGCACGGTGCCTTGCTCAGCAACGATTCCCGTAAACATCAGTGTCCTCCTGTGACATATTCCGCAGCTTCACTGTGTGAAGCCAAAGTCTTCTGCGGAACCGAATTCTTAATTGTGCTGGCAGCCCCTCGTGGGGACCGCAGGTGGAGCCGAAGGTCATTGCCGAGGATGCGCACAGCGCCGCCACCGGCTTCGTCCCAAGACCAGTGCTGGGCGTCCGCCAGCGTGGTGATACCGAGGTCGTTCAGGGCAGGAGTTCCGGATCCCAGCAGCGTCGGGGCCAAGTAGACGATCAGTTCGTCCACCAGGTCTGCTGCGAGGAACGTACTCAAAATGGATGAGCCGCCTTCCACCATGAGGTGGCGGACCCCCTGTTCGAACAGCATGCCCAGGGCTTCTGCCGGATCCCGTGTGGGCAGGTGAACGAAACGCCCATCAGTTCCGCGGACTGCAGCGTCTTCGGGGACGTCCCGCAGGCCCATGACGGCTCGTATTGGCTGATGAGGTGAAAGTTCGCCGTCCGGGGTGCGGGCCGTGAGCCGCGGGTTGTCGATCAGCACGGTTCCGGTGCCCACCAGAATCGCGTCGATGAGTCCGCGCAGTCCGTGGTTGTCGGCCAGCGACTCCGGGCAGGAGATCCACTGACTGGTGCCATCCACCGCGGCGATGCGGCTGTCCAGGGTCTGGGCGATATGCAGGGTGACGAACGGACGCTTGGCTGCAACGGCGTCGAACCAGTCACGGTTCAGGTCCAGCGCCTTTTCGCCTTCCAGCCCGGAGCTGACCTCAACACCGGCGGCCGAGAGCGTACGCGCACCGCCCGCGGCGGGGTCATGGGGATCATCGACGGCGTAGATCACCTTCGCGATTCCCGCGGCCATGATGGCTTGGGCGCAAGGTCCGGTGCGACCCACATGGTTGCAGGGCTCCAACGTGACCACCATGGTGGCTCCCACGATGTCGATGTCTTTCCTGCGGGCTTCGGAAATCGCGTCAGCTTCAGCATGGGCCGTTCCGGCCCCTCGGTGGTAACCCGTTGCCAGCTGCTCGCCCTCAGGACTGAGGATAACGGCCCCGACCAACGGATTGGCTCCCCGGGGACCTGCCAAGGCCACCGACAAAGCGGTCTCCATGGCCGTACTTTCTGCAGGGGTGTAAGTCGTGTTGGCAAAGTTCACTGGGCAGCACCCGCTGATACGGCAACCGCTGCCGGGCTCGCGTTGTGGTCGGCACGTTCACGCTTTTCTGCCCGCCACCATACGAAGAACCCGGTGAGGGTGAAGAAGCCATAGAACAGATACATGACTGCGCTGGCGTAGTAACCCGCGCTGAACAGCAGCGGCACGCCCACAATGTCAACGGCCACCCAGATCAGCCAAAACTCGGTCCAGCCGCGGGCCATACCGTATGTTGCCAGCAAGGATCCCATAAACGTCCAAGCGTCGGCCCAAACCGGCGGGTAGGAGCCTAAGGCGTCAAACACGGGCGTCAGAGCTGCCGTGCCCGCCACCATCGCACCAATCAGGGCGATGCGGACCTTGTTGCTGGCCCAGCCGGGGACGATGGCGCGCCCTTGGGTGCTTGATTGCCGGCCCTGCTGCCACCGGTACCAGCCATAGATGGCGACGGCGATGAACATGATTTGGCGTGCGGCCTGTCCCCACAAGGTGGCAGGCGCTGCTGCGCCGAAGACGTTGCCCAGGAAGACCGTGAGCAGGAGGATGTTACCGACGATGCCGATTGGCCAAGCCCAGACTTTGCGGCGCATACCGCCGAGGGCGCTGAGGAGCCCAAAGATGTTTCCAAGCACTTCGCGTAAGACAAGAGCAGATCCTCCAACGGGGATCTGTGCTTCGAAGAGCCATCGCAGAAAGTCCATGCCGTTCCTTCCCAGTAAGCCGCGATGACTCCGGGGGTGTACGACAGCGCACTGCCGGGCGTTCGCAAAAGGAACGCCCAAGGCATGACTGTACGTGCTTCTCCCATCCAGACTTTAACTGTCGGTACCGGAATTTCACCAGTTCAACCGTCCGCCACCGGATGCCCAACTTCTTGGGAATTCAATGGCTCGCGGGTCGCGGACTATAACCGCCGGTTCGGACTTACACCGACCCCGGAGCACGTATGTGTGTTGTTATTCTGCCACAACTGCCAAGATGTCCGGGCTATTCCCGGGCCATCTTCGTAACATGTGGTGACGGTCGTCAGGCTTTCGTCGCGGAAGCAGCCTGGCCCGCAGCGCGGAGTCGGTCGATCGCTTCTGCAGGGTCCTGATGCCCATAAACTGCCGAGCCCGCAACGAATACGTTGGCCCCTGCCTCGGCAGCCCGAACAATGGTCTCCTCAGTAATGCCGCCATCCACCTGGATGGCGACGCCGATGCCCGAACCTTCGATTGCCGCCCGGGCACGACGGATCTTGGGCAAGGTGATATCCAGGAATGACTGCCCCCCGAATCCGGGCTCCACCGTCATGATCAGCAGCATGTCCAGCTCGCTCAGCATGTCCAAGTAGGGCTCCACGGGCGTGGCCGGGCGCAGGGCCATACCTGCCTTGGATCCACGGGCCCGTAATTCGCGGGCGAGCTTGACCGGCGCCATGGCAGCTTCGGCATGGAATGTCACTGAAGCAACACCTGCATCCGCGTAGGCAGGTGCCCAGCGGTCGGCGTCGGAAATCATCAAATGCGCATCCAGCGGAACAGGGCTGACCGCTTGAATTCTCTGCACCACTGGCAGTCCAAGCGTCAGGTTGGGCACGAAGTGATTGTCCATGACGTCCACGTGGACGGCATCCGCATTGCTGATCCGTTGGAGTTCCGCCTCAAGGTTGACGAAATCCGCTGAAAGAATGCTCGGGTTGATACAGCACTGAGACAAGGCAGCCCCCTCTAATGGGTGATAGTCGAAAGCTCGGTGAAGGTCTAAGGCTTGCTAGCTACGGCTTCTTGCGGATAATCGCCATGAACATGGCATCCGTCTGGTGAACGTGCGGCCACAACTGGGCCGTCAGCTCGTGACCAGCGCCGAGGCTACCGGTGAGGCTGACATCATCCAACGCCTGTCCGGCGTCGAGGAGTTCAAGATCCCCGCGCTTGGCCAAGACGTCAGTAACAACAGCCGTGGTTTCGGCTGGATGCGGCGAACACGTCACGTAGGCTACGACGCCACCAGGCCTGACGGCGTCAAGCGCGGACTTCAGCAAATCACGCTGCAGCGGGCCCAAATCTCCGATGTCTTTGGGCGAGCGGCGCCACCGCGATTCGGGCCGCCGTCGCAGCGCCCCAAGACCACTGCAAGGTACGTCGACGAGGACACGGTCAAAAGTCCCGGGCTGCTCCGCACCCACTTCACGACCATCACCGGTCCGCACTGTCCAGGCCTCGTTGGGAACAGCCGAGAGCGCCTGCTGAACAAGTTTGGCCCGGTGTGGTGCAGGCTCGTTGGCCAGGAGAGTTGCGCCGTCGCGGTAGGCCAGGGCAGCCAAAAGAGCCGCCTTACCCCCGGGGCCGGCGCACAAGTCCAGCCATCGCTCACCCTCTGCTGGCGGCTCCCCCAGCTCGACTCCGGCCAAAGCACGCGCCACAAGCTGTGATCCGACGTCCTGAACACGCGTCGTTCCCCGCCGGACCGATTCGAAACGGCCCAGGTCACCGCCAGCGGAGAGTGCTGAATCCTCCACCAACTCACCGGCGGTGGCTCCATTATCGAAAGCCTCGTCGAGGTTCCCCAGTCCTGGCAAGGCCACCAAGTTGACCACCGGGGCGGCGTTATCTGCCTCCAGGAGGGCGTCGATTTCGTTTTTGGGCCGACCATGGTTCACCAACGATTGGCGAAGTGCCCGGACAATCCATTCAGGGTGCGCATGGCGCAAGGCTGCGATCTTGGTTTCATCGGATTCGTCATCCAGCAGGATCTCAAGCCACTCGGCCATGCTGTGCGCAGTGACCTTGCGAAGTACCGCATTAATAAGGGCCGACGGGCCGGCACCGATAACCGCGCGTGCCAGGCCGACGGTCTGGTCCAGCGCGGCATGAGCGGGAACGCGCATGGAGAGCAGCTGGTGCGCACCGATCCGCAGGGCATCAAGGATTGCAGGATCCAGTTGCTCCAAGGGTCGGTCCACGCAACGGGCAAGAATGGCATCGTAGGTACCTTGCCCACGCAAAGCCCCATAGCTCAATTCAGTGGCAAAGCCGGCATCCCGACGGTCCAGGCGGTGCTCCCGGATGCGCGCCGGAAGCACAAGGTTTGCGTAGGCATCTTCGGAAGCAACCGCGCGGAGCACTTCAAAAGCCACCAGTCGGGCTGGATCTGCGCGGCGCGTACGCTGCGACGGAGCGTTATTGGTGAAGCCCCTCTGCGGTCCCCTGTTTCGCTCCCGGCCCTGGGCATTGCGCTTGCTCTCACCCCGGGCTCCACGGTTGCCCTGCGAGTCTCGGTTTCCCGCCCCGCCGCCGTCCCGGCTCCCGCTGTTGTTGGGGCCTCGGCGGCCGGACTCGCTCATTCGAATACCACTCTTTCGGGTGTTGCCAAGCCGCGGGCCCAATCGGCCGACGACATCATTTTCTTACCAGCCGGTTGGATCCGGCCAAGCTCCACTGCATGGGAACCTGTACCCACCAGCACCGACTTGCCCTCCACCCGGATGCTTCCCGGGGGAAGGTCCTTGACCTCGGGACGCAAAGCTACTGGTTCAAGTTTGACCCTTTGGCCTTCCAAAGTTGTCCATGCTCCGGGTTCAGGAGTAACTCCGCGCGCACGGCGGTTCAAAGCAAGGGCCGGCTGCTGCCAATCCAAGCGTCCGTCGTCGAGAGTCAGTTTGGGGGCAAGGGAGATCTCCCCGTTTTGAGGCTGTGGAGCAGCCTGACCCGCATCTATAGCGGAAAGGGTCTGGTTCAGCAGAACCGCGCCGCTGATGGACAGGCGCTCGAGGAGATCGCCCGCGGTATCTTCAGGACGAATTGCTTCAGTCAGCGTCCCGAATACAGGCCCGGTATCGAGCCCTTCTTCAAGCTGGAAAGTAACGGCCCCGGTGACGTCGTCGCCCGCGATGATGGAACGCTGCACGGGGGCAGCACCGCGCCATGCCGGAAGTAGGGAGAAGTGCAGATTGACCCAGCCGTGCCTCGGGACACCCAAGGCAGCCTTGGGAACGATGCCACCGTAGGCAACAATGGCGGCGACGTCGGGAGCGAACTCCGCGATTCTGGCCGTCGTATCGGCGTCAACCTTTGCCGCGCGAATGACCTCGATACCGAGTTCCATCGCCCGTGCAGCCACAGGCGAAGGAGTCAGGACACGTTTGCGGCCCACGGGCGCATCCGGCCGGGTTAGTACGGCCACGACGTCGAAGCCGGCCTTAGTCAGCGCGTCCAAAGACGGCACAGCCACAGCCGGTGTTCCGGCGAAGAGTACCCTCACTCGGGCGCCCCGAAGCTTCCGCCGCCAAAACTCGACCCGACTGAATTGGCGCGCTGGGACGTGGTTTGCTCGGTAATCGCGTGGTAGTTGGCGTTCCGGATAGCGCGGAGGGCGGCCTTACGGTCATCGCCTTCCAGCCTGTCCGTGTACAGGACGCCATCAAGGTGATCTGTCTCGTGTTGGAAGCAACGTGCGAGCATGCCTTCAGCCTCTACCGAGACCGGATTGCCGTTCAGGTCCACACCGGTTGCCCGGGTGGCCCGATGCCGACGCACGGGGAAGCCCAGGCCGGGAATGGAAAGGCAACCCTCCACCTCGTCCGGCTGGAAGTCCTCACTGTTTTCCAGGACCGGGTTAATGATGTGACCTTCCACTCCCCCGATGCGATAGGTGAACACACGCTGGCTGACGCCCACCTGCGGCGCGGCAAGGCCTGCACCCTCAACGTCTTCCATGGTTTCCGTCATGTCAGCTACCAGCTTGACGAGCTCCGGACCGAAATCGGTGACGGGGTCAGCTACGGTGCGCAGCACCGGGTCCCCGATGATTCGGATACTCAAAATTGCCATCTGCTGTCAGTCCTCACGATCGTCAAACCAGGTTCCGGTTGTTGCGGAGCCTAAGCCAGTTTAGTTGAGGACAAGGCCGGTGTTGGTGTCGCGCCAGCTGACGCGGAGACCGGCGGAGCGACAGGCAACAGTGGCTGCCCCGCAGCGACAACGTCCGCTGACATCTCCCACACCCGCCGCAGGGCGCAGAACTTCCACCAGTGGTGCTTGAGGATGTCCGGGTTGGCCCGCTGTGGCCGGACTTCAGTCTCACCAATGGCCACCGCAAGCAGCATGGGGCTGTCTCCGTATTTCCATGGCTCCCATTCACCTGCAACAGGATCCACCAGGCTTTCCTCGGCCTTCATCCCGGCCGCGAGTTGCATGACCACTTTGTCATCCAAGGCCTTGACTGTCCCGTCCCTGGTGGTGCCCTTGGTTTTGTAGTCAATCAGGCAGATGCGACCGTTGATCCGGGCAACGAGGTCCAACGTCCCGGCATAACCCACTGTCTTGTTCCACACAGTGATCTCCGGCGCCAGGGGCTCCACCCGGTAGAGCTCCCACCATTCGTCAAAACGGGCAGCAAAGGCCTGTTCGCCATGGGCAGCGAGGTCGTCCCTGCATTCCTGCATCCGGTGCGGCCGCCCCATCGCCCGCAACGCTACCTGTTCGCAGTACGTGTGGACGCGGTCACCGCGTGCGGCCGCAGCATCCCGGTAAACCTCTGCGGCTTTGGACGCCTTGTTGATTGCCTGGCGGATTTTCGCCGGGCTTCCGAGAATCGAAGGAAGCTCAGGATCCGCGGCCAGGCTGCTCGCCCCCATGTAACTGAACCACCCGTCCAAGGCGTGCGCCTGTTGTCCGATCACCGTAGTAATGGACGGTACGGAAAATTGCTCAGTAGTGGAGCGGGCGTACATCCGGCCGTAGTCAGTAGCGTGGGCAAGCAGTGGAGCAGTCATACAAAGACTGTGTCATAGAGGGCCGACAGAATTCATCCGCGGGAAGATCAACGCCAGTTGCTCAGGAGGCAGTCTGGCGAGCTTGCCGGCGAGAATCGGGGCGGTCAGCGCGAGGTCCGGGAAGGGTGTGGCAGGTTCCGCAATGGCCGTGGTCTCAGCCGGAGGCAATTCCGGCTCTTCTTGTTCGCGCATGCTGATGTGTGTCGCGTCCACGTACTTCGTGACGCAGAAACCCGCAATCCGCCAAACAAGCCTGCAACAAAAGAAAACCCCGCCCGGACTGACTCAGACAGTCCAAACGGGGTTCCCGGTGGTGGGCGATACTGGGTTCGAACCAGTGACCTCTTCGGTGTGAACGAAGCGCGCTACCACTGCGCCAATCGCCCGGGTGCAAAGAAAACACTAACGGACCATGGCCGGAATGCAAAACGCGCGGACCCTTACCACGAAGGATCGAACTACATCCATGGAATTACAGCCATGAAACTTGCCGCAATCCGCGCAAATACAAGGATCCAGCCACCTTCAGGATCAAAAGCAAGCTACCGATTTGGAGTTTGCAAGAACCTCCTATAGAGTTTTTACTCGTCGGAAAGCGACGGAATGCCTGCAGGGCTGCCCGCCGAAACGACACTGCGGACGTAGCTCAGCTGGTAGAGCACCACCTTGCCAAGGTGGATGTCGCGAGTTCGAATCTCGTCGTCCGCTCGCAAGGCACTGTCAAGGCAAGAATTCCTCGGAATCCTGCTTACACGGTGGGTTGGCCGAGAGGCGAGGCAGCGGCCTGCAAAGCCGTATACACGGGTTCGAATCCCGTACCCACCTCGGTGAAAACCATGTCTTCCAGCTGTTGGCTGGATGCATGGGCGATTGGCGCAGCGGTAGCGCGCTTCCCTGACACGGAAGAGGTCACTGGTTCGATCCCAGTATCGCCCACCAAAACAAGGCAACTTGTTTGTTGTTGAACGCCAGGCATCAGCCCGGCAAGCAACATGTGCGGACGTAGCTCAGCTGGTAGAGCACCACCTTGCCAAGGTGGATGTCGCGAGTTCGAATCTCGTCGTCCGCTCTCCTTTTGAAGGACCCGGTAACGGGCGATTGGCGCAGCGGTAGCGCGCTTCCCTGACACGGAAGAGGTCACTGGTTCGATCCCAGTATCGCCCACCAAAACAAGGCAACTTGTTTGTTGTTGAACGCCAGGCATCAGCCCGGCAGGCAACATGTGCGGACGTAGCTCAGCTGGTAGAGCACCACCTTGCCAAGGTGGATGTCGCGAGTTCGAATCTCGTCGTCCGCTCCAAATAAAGAAAGCAGCTCCCCGGAGCTGCTTTTTTTATGCCCGGATTCCGCCAATACTCAATTGATTATTGGAAGTAACCGATACCCCTCAGAAGAAGTCGCTTTATCTAATGTGATTCGGCTCGCATAATGTACTGCGAGCTCATCACCGTTCCACGCCTACCGGCAGGAGTACCCCCATGAACCAAATGACGGCTTCCAAGTCCGTCCTGCGGCGCAAGCCCATCGACGATATTGAGGAAGAGAACAAACACAGCGGACTTTTTAAGAGTCTTGGCCTCTGGCAACTGACAGCCATCGGCGTCGGCGGAATTATCGGCGTCGGCATCTTCTCGCTGGCCGGGCTGGTAGCCCATGGCAGCGAGAGCAACCCGGGCGTCGGCCCTGCCGTGCTCTTCTCGTTCCTGATCGCCGGTCTCGCTTCCGGTGCAGCAGCATTGTCCTACGCCGAATTCGCGGGCATGATCCCCCGCGCCGGATCGGCATACACCTACGGCTATGTTGCTTTGGGAGAGATCATCGGCTGGTTCATCGGCTGGGATCTCCTGCTTGAATACATCGCCATCGTGGCTGTGGTGGCTATCGGCATCTCCGGTTACTTCGATGCTTTCCTTTCCGGCATCGGAATCCATATGCCCACGTGGATGACGTCCACCGCTGACGAGGGCAAGGGCGGCATCATCAACCTGCCGGCCATCCTCGTCTGCCTCCTGGTCACTTGGATCCTGAGCCGGGGAACCAAAGCGTTTGGCCGCTTTGAACTGGTAGCGGTTGCCATCAAGGTCATCCTGATCCTGTTCATCATCGGCCTGGGTATTTTCTACATCAACACCGAGAACTACAACCCGTTCATGCCCAGTGGCTTCGGCCCCGTCCTGGCCGGTGCCGCTACCGTCTTCTTCGCCGTCTTCGGCTATGACGCCATGAGCACCGCCGCGGAAGAGGCCAAGGACGGCAAGAAGCACATGCCCAAGGCCATCATCCTCTCGCTCATCGTGGCCATGCTGCTTTATGTTGCCGCCACACTCGTGCTCACCGGCATGCAGAACTACAAGGACATTGATCCCACAGCCGGCTTCGCTTCAGCGTTCACCGGCGTCGGCCTGCCTGTCATCGCCACCATCATTTCGGTGTTCGCGGTCCTGTCCATCCTCACCGTGATGCTCACCTTCCTGCTTGGCGTCACCCGAGTTTGGTTCTCCATGAGCCGCGACGGCCTTCTCCCTGGCTGGTTTGCCAAGACTGACCGCCACGGGACTCCGCAGCGGGTCACGTGGATTGCAGGTGTGGCCTCAGCGTTCCTCGCCGGCGTCTTCCCCATCAAGGAAGTCGCCGACCTCACCAACATCGGCATTCTGGCTGCCTTCGTGGTGGTCTGCATTTCCGTGATCGTCTTCCGCTACACCAAGCCCAATGCTCCGCGCACGTTCCGTTTGCCCTTCATGCCGGTTGTCCCCGCGTTCGGTGTCCTGGCCTCGGCCTTCCTGATGTTCCAGCTCCACTGGGAAACCTGGGTGCGGTTCGGGGCCTGGCTGGTTATCGGCCTGATCATCTACTTCGCTTATGGACGCAGGCACTCCCTCATGAACCCGGACAGCCCGCGCCACAAGCTCGAAAATAAGCCGTTGGCGTAGTTCGTCCACAGGCCGCCGCCGAACCCTTGGCACCTCGGAGAACTGGTGTTAGGGTCGGACGCGGAGGAGCGAACTGGCTCCGCGAATGGAAGGGAGGTGCCCGTGGGTTTAATTGACGACCTGAAGGGCAAGGCTCAGGGTCTCATTCAAGGCAACGGAGAAGCCATCAAGAATGGCATCGACAAGGCCGGGGATTTTGTGGACCAGAAGACGGGCGGCAAGTATGCCGGTCACGTCGACAAAGTCCAAAATGCCGCTTCCGATTTCGTGGCCAAGAACGACGGTAAGCCTGGACAGGCTCCCGTCGCGGATGAGCCGAAGCAGCCGTAGCTGCCTGAGCCGCCGTACCAGATACGTCAAGGGGGCACCGGTCCCGCCGAGAGGCGCCACCGGTGCCCTTGGCGTTTAACGGGCAGCCGCTAACCCGGCTGGTCAGGTACGTTGGACGTTATGCCTTCAGCTTCCACCCCTGCCGTCCAAAGCCGCGCCGCCAAGGAGACGCTGGGACCACCCATCACGGCAGGCATCGTCACCGCCCTAGTGGGTTTCACCTCGTCATTCGCTGTGGTCCTGGCGGGTTTGAAGGCTGTGGGGGCGAACCAGGCCCAAGCATCCAGCGGCCTACTAGCGCTGACGCTCACCTTTGGACTCGGAATCCTGTGGCTCTCGTGGCGGTCCCGGATGCCCGTAACTTTGGCGTGGTCCACGCCCGGCGCGGCGCTGCTCGCCTCCGCTGGAATGGTCGACGGCGGCTGGCCGGCCGCTGTAGGTGCGTTCCTGATCGTCGGGGTGCTGATCGTCCTGACAGGGCTCCTTCCCGTCTTGGGGAGGATCATGGCGCAGATCCCCACCGCACTGGCACAGGCAATGCTCGCCGGCGTGCTGCTCCCCCTTTGCCTTGCGCCCTTCAAATCGTTGGGATCGGCTCCCCTGTTCATCGCACCAGTGGTGGTGTGCTGGGTTGTCCTGATGAAAGTCGCACCACGTTGGTCGGTGCCGGCATCGCTGCTCGTCGCACTGGCGGTCATCGGCGTCCACATCGTGTCCAACGGCGTTCAGATTCCCGTCGGCAGCCTCCTGCCAAGGCTGGAGTGGACCACCCCCGCTTTTACCGTGGAGGCTGCGGTGGGTTTGGCACTGCCCTTGTTCATCGTCACCATGGCATCACAGAACATTCCCGGCGTCGCGGTCCTGAAGTCGTTCGGCTACACCACCCCGTGGCGGCCGTCGATGCTGATAACCGGAGCGGGCACCATCGCGGGAGCGCCGTTTGGAGGCCATGCGATCAACCTGGCCGCCCTCAGCGCAGCCTTAGCGGCGGGTGAGGAAGCGGGCAGGGACCACGGCAGGCGCTGGATCGCCGCGTTTGTCGCAGGCTTTGCCTATTTGATCCTGGCCGTTGCCTCAGCAGCACTGGTCACTTTAGTTGCTGCAGCGCCGCCCGGACTTCTTGAGGCCGTGGCCGGCCTCGCCCTTTTGGGGACACTGGCCTCGTCCATCTCGTCGGCCCTGGCGGTAGCCGAGGAACGCATCCCCGCCTGCATCACTTTCCTGTTGGCAGCATCAGGCCTGAGCTTCGCCGGCGTTGGCGCTGCCTTCTGGGCGTTGGCAGGCGGCATCCTGGTGCGGTGGATGCTGAAGAGCCGCGAACCTGTTCACAAGGCGTGAAGCAGGCAGGAAGTCCGATCTAAGCGAAAACCCGGATCAGGCAGGCTCGTGGTTCTGGGCCTCACGGGCAAGGGCCGTCAGCCTGGAGACAGCACGGAAGTACTTCTTCGTGTAGCCACCGGTCATCATCTCTTCCGTAAAGAGCTGGTCGAAAGGTACGCCGCTGGCGAGGATCGGCACGTCTTTGTCATAAAGCCGGTCCGCAAGAACCACAAAGCGGAGGGCGACGGCCTGTTCGGTAATGGTTTCGACGTCGCTCCACACCACAGCTTCCACGCCCGAGATGAGCTGCCGGTAACGGCTGGGGTGGACGGCGGCCAGATGATTCACGAGAGTGCGGAAATCATCCACAGCCACGGTCTTCCCGTCGAACTCGGCACGCATACGGTGCTTAAGCTCCTCGGTCTTGAGGGGTGCGGGAGCCGCGGGCAAACCACGGTGGCGGAAGTCTTCGCCGTCGATCCTGACGACGTCGAACTGGTCCGCGAGGACCTGTATTTCGCGCTGGAAGTCCACTGCCGCGAAGCGCCCTTCACCCAAGGAACCGGGAAGGGTGTTGGACGTGGCCGCGAGCTTCACACCGGCGTCGGCCAGTTCACGCATGAGCCGGGACATGAGCACGGTGTCGCCCGGATCATCAAGTTCGAATTCGTCGATGCACACCAGCTTGTAGCTGCTCAGGGCTTCCACAGTCTTGCGGAAGGACAGCGCACCCACGAGGTTGGTGTATTCCACAAACGTTCCGAAGGCCTTCGGGCCCGGGGACCTGTGCCAAAGGGAAGCCAGGAGGTGGGTCTTACCCACACCAAAACCGCCGTCGAGGTAGATTCCTGCCCTCGTTGCCGGCGCCTTCTTGGCGAAGAACTTTTTGAAGAGACCGCCACCGTCATCGGATCCCACGCCATCGGCAAATCCGGAAAGCAGCTTCACTGCGTTTGCCTGGCTCGGTTGGGAAGGATCCGGCCGGTAACTGTCGAACGATACCTCTCCGAATCGCGGAGACGGGTAGAAACCCTTGAGGAGTTCCTCCACGGAGACTGCCGGTGTGCGGGCAGCCAGTTGTTCGATCTTTACCACGGTGGTCCGTTCCTTCGGTATTAGGTCCCCAGCAAGAATACCGGCATCGGACACTCGGAAAACCGTCACGTGACCAAGCCCATGTTTCACCGTATGACCACAGGGAAGCATTCCTCGCTGACCGTGGTTAGTGTTGGAGCACGCCCGGCCGGCACCTGCACCACCTTCCACGGCCTGGCTCCGACCGTTGTCAGTGAAAGGCCATCACCATGTCCTACCCAGTTGAACAGAACGAAAAGTTTGCATCGTATGCGAACCCCGAACGCCTTGTGTCCACTGAGTGGCTCGCGGCAGCCCTTGCAGACGGCGCCATTGCCGACGGCAAGCTTGTGGTTGTTGAATCCGACGAAGACGTTCTCCTCTACGAAACCGGCCACATCCCGGGCGCCGTCAAGATTGACTGGCACACCGACCTGAATGACGAGGTCACCCGCGACTACGTGGACGGTGCCGCTTTTGCCGCCCTCGCGGCCTCCAAGGGCATCTCCCGCGACAGCACCGTGGTCATCTACGGTGACAAGTCCAACTGGTGGGCTGCCTACGCGCTTTGGGTCTTTACGCTGTTCGGGCATGAGGATGTCCGCCTCCTCGATGGTGGCCGCGACAAGTGGATCGCCGAAGGCCGCGAGCTGACCACCGACGTCCCCCAGCCCGCAGTGGGTGAATACCCGGAGGTGGAACGCAATGATGCTCCCATCCGCGCGTTCAAGGAAGACGTCCTTGCCCACCTGGGCAACCCCCTGATTGATGTCCGCTCCCCTGAGGAGTACACGGGACAGCGAACGCATATGCCGGCCTACCCGGAAGAGGGCGCGCTGCGCGGCGGCCACATTCCCACCGCCGCATCCATCCCGTGGGCACGCGCTGCGGCTGAAGACGGCACTTACCGGAGCCGTGAAGAGCTCGAAGCCCTGTACCTTGGCGAGGCTGGCCTGGAACCCGGCGATGACGTGGTGGCCTACTGCCGCATCGGCGAGCGTTCCAGCCACACCTGGTTCGCTCTGAAGTACCTGCTGGGCTTCGATACCGTCCGCAACTACGACGGCTCCTGGACCGAGTGGGGCAACGCTGTGCGGGTTCCCATCGTCAAGGGCGCCGAGCGCGGTTCCGTTCCTGCGTCCCTCGTCAGCAACTAGGGGTTCGTCAGCACCAACGCAGGCAGGAAGGCATCCGTAGTGTTCGGCCACACAAGATGCATTGACCGCTGTTGTGCGTAAGCTGGAAGTGATGAGTACGAACACTTTGCCCACCGCCCTGGCGGAAATCGTCGATGACTTCCAGGCACTGACGGAGCCTGACCGCCTGCAACTCCTGCTCGAATTCTCGAGGGGCTTGCCGGAGCTTCCGGAGCGCTTGAAGGACCACCCTGAACTGCTGGAACAGGTTGTGGAGTGCCAGTCACCGTTGTTTCTCACTATTGAGTCCGAGAAAAATCCCGACGGCGGCGCCCGCGCCTACCGCCTCTTCTTCAAAGCTCCTCAGGAAGCGCCCACAACCCGCGGCTTCGCAGGGGTCCTGCACGAGGGCCTGGATGGATTGACTGCAGAGGAAATCCTTGCCGTGCCCGACGATATGCCGGAGTTGCTGGGCCTCACCCGGGCCATCACTCCCCTGCGCATGCGGGGAATGACCGCCATGCTCGGCCGTATCAAGCGGAAAGTCGCAGCAGCCAGCCGGCTGGAACACTGACCCGTTGGAAAACTGAAGGGCATAACCATAGGTATGGCCAAGAAGATGGCTTCACAGGGAACGCCGGCTACTGCAGCACTTGCAGCGGCCGGCGTTCCCTTCGTGTTACACCCCTACGCCCACGACCCGTCGGCGTCCAGCTACGGCCTGGAGGCCTCGGAAGTCCTCGGCATCGAGCCTGAGCGGGTTTTCAAGACTCTCATGGTGGAGGTTGAAGGCCGCCTGGCCGTGGCCATCGTTCCGGTGTCCGGGAACCTCGACCTAAAGTCCGTCGCTGCAGCCCTCGGAGCCAAGAAGGCAGCAATGGCCGATCCCAAGGCCGCCGAACGACGCACCGGATATGTGCTGGGAGGCATATCACCGCTGGGACAGCGGCAGGCCTCCCCCACAGTCCTTGACGAGTCTGCCTTGAACTTGGCTACCCTCCTTGTGTCCGGAGGCCGCCGTGGCCTGGACATTGAGCTGGCTCCGGCCGATCTCATCCGGCTTACCAAGGCCATCACGGCTCCCATCGGCACTGCATCGAGCATCAAGGGCTGACCCGAATCCGCCTGGGCTCACCCACAACCGCCAGGGGTCCTTAGGCGGGCTGCCCGATGGTGCCCGTCTGCCCGGGATTGTTCCTGGGAGCCAGTTGCCTCTGCAGCCAGGCGCGGACCAGGCGCTCCCAGCGTTCGGGGTCCACGTTCCACTCTTTGGTGTGCCGGGCGCCGTCGAACGGCTCAAAGGTGACCATCTCGGGGTTCTTCTCCGCAAGGCTCGCGGAAGGCCCGAAGGGCACGTAGTCGTCGTCCACGCTGTGGATCAGCAAGGTGGGGGTCCGCAACTCGACTGCCCGTGCTTCCCAGTCCATTGCTTTCAAATCCACAGGCGCAGATAGTCCGGTCAGCCTGCGCCCCAAGGGATGGCTCAGCATCATCTGTCCATACCTACCCACGTTGTAGGGGATCCTGTTCATCTGGGCGTGGTGGGCCATGACATTGACCCAATTGATAACCGGGGCATCCAGTACCAACGCGCGAATGAGGTGGCGGTGCTTGGACAGGTCCGCTGTTTGCAGGCTGATCGCCCCGCCCATGGACCAGCCAAACAAAACTATTTCCTGCGCACCCTGATCCAGTGCGTAGTCAATCGCGGCCTCAACGTCGCGCCATTCCGTAGAACCGAGGCCGTATCGTCCATCCGGCGCGGCGGGGGCAAGTCCGTCATTACGGTAGGAGATCAACAGGCTGTCCATTCCGAGCTCGCGTGCGGTGCGGACGGCTCGGAGGCCTTCCAGACGCGTGGCTCCGCGACCGTGAACCATGATTGCGCAGACCGGCGCCGCGGCCGAAGCTTCGGCACGGATCAACCAGGCAGGTGCCTTCCCGCCGTCGATCTCTATGTCCACGTTCTCGGCCGCAAGGCCGATCGCGGCCGGATCCGGGTACGTTGCACCGCTCCACCAAGCACGGCGCGCCTCCGAGAGGTTGCCGCTGTAGACTTCTTCGACCTCACGCAGCACGGTTTGCTCGGCGGGCGAATACGACACAATCCGACCGATCCTGGCATGTCCTTGGCCGCCGGAGAAGAAGAGGCTGAAGACGCCGTCGATGGTGGTATCGGGGGTGGCCGCGAGAATGACTTGTTGCCCCTTGTCACCGCGGATCACGGCCAGTACTTCCTGGTCCTCGTGCCGGGCGGCGGGCGTTATGACGCGGCGGGCAAAATAAACGGCGAGCGCCGAGGACCCGGCACCTACCAGGCCGGCTACGGTACCGCCGGCCAGGAATCCTGCGATGGCCCATTTGGTGCGGAGGGAGAGTTTCTTGTCTGCAGCGTCGCTCGCTGGCGGGGTAGTCGATGCCATGGTTCCATTGTTGCTGCTCAGCGGCGGTGCTTGGGGCAGGCGTGGACCGCGCGGCGCATTGGCCCGCGAATCCTGGCGCGTGAATCAGAGTCCCAAAAGTCTGCGGACAGCGGTTCGCCGGGACTACGCTGTAGCCATGAGTGATCCCATCGTCATCCTGACTGAAGAGCCCCTCGGCCCCGACGACCGCGTTAATATCGCCAAATTGCTCGACGGCGGTGATGCGCCCCTTATTGTCCTGGTCCCCTCAAACACAGAGCGACATCTTCTGGTCGACTTCTTGGAAAACCTGTCGCTGCTTGATATCGCCAAGGCGTTCCGGGAGCTCACTGCACAGCATCCCGACCCTGAGGCTGAGCGTGCGGAGGCCTCTGAGACGCTTGCTGCATCGCTGGCGGCGTTGGCCGGGTTGGGCGGTGGCGTCACCGGGGAGGTCGTCGACGGCGGCGCCGTGGCCGGCTTGGTGGCGAAGGTCCGTGCGGTGGACGCCGCGCAGGCGGTTGTCATTACCCGGCCCCATGCCATTTCGGACACGTTCCACACGGACTGGGCCAATAAGGCACAGGATCAGCTGGGTCTTCCGGTCCTCCACCTGTACGCCGGTTCGGGATTTATCGGCGACTCGTGAGCGTTGCATTAGACATGAACACTCCTGACAACACCAGCAAGACAACTTCTGTGCCCGTGGAAAAGAGCGATGCCCAGTGGCGGGAGGAGCTGACGCCCGAGGAATACCGTGTTCTTCGGCAGGCAGGAACTGAGCGGCCGTACACGGGCGAGTACTGGGACACCCACACGGAAGGCGTGTACCAGTGTCGCGCTTGTGGCAGCCAGTTGTTCACCAGCCGCGAGAAATTTGATTCCCATTGTGGTTGGCCGTCATTCTGGGCACCCTTGGCCGAAGGCACGGTCCGGTACCTCCATGACCGCACCATGGGAATGGATCGTGTTGAAGTCCGGTGCGCAAACTGTGACTCGCATCTGGGGCACGTTTTCGAGGGCGAGGGCTATGGCACGCCCACGGACCAGCGGTTCTGCATTAACTCCGTTTCGCTTCGCTTGGTGACGCCGGAAGAGAGCTAGGCAGTTTTCGGACGGGCTGGCGCCTTGCCGGCCCGTCCGGGAACGCGGCGTAATTTAGGGGCTCCCTATGGCGGGACTGAATCTCGACCCGTCTTCAAGCACCAAATGACCAAGACTTTCTTATGCTCAAGTCATTCTTGGATTAGCAATGCTTTTTGCTTGCTACGCTCGGCCCAGAAGCAAACACCACTTCGAAAGGGCCGAGCTCCATGACCACCATCACCACCGCCATCCTGCCGCGAGTCGCCGCTGACAACGCCGAATGGATGACCCTGAAGGCCGCTGCCACAGCACTGCAGGCACATCAGGAGCAGGACGGTTCCATTGCAGATTCCGCAGCCCACCCCGAGGCAGCGAGCCTCGTTGCCACAGTGACCGACGCCATCGCAGCCCTGGCTCCGCACTTCCCCCACGATGCCCGGTACCTGGAGCTCCTGGTGGAAGACTTTGGCCGATGGGTCGAAGGCGGGTTCGGGGTGCCGGACTTCCTGGACTCCCTTCAGGCGTTCCAGCCCCAGGAGCAGCGCGTTGACGGCCTCCAGCATCTGGTGGTTTTCCCCATGTACACGCAGAACGGCAGCACCAACAGGTTGGTCGAAGCCGTCCTGATCGAGGTTATTTGGCCGGAGTTCATTGGCGGCCTGGAGGCCGGCGAGTACTCCAACAAGCTCTTCGTTCCCATCCGCTTCATGGATTTCACGCCCGGGTACGACACCAACTCGGCTGTGCTTTTCCCCGAGACGGTGGCCGTTCGTCAGACCCCTACCTTTACTTGGGGCGCCATCTTCGCTGACCGCGAGGCCGCACGTTTCCGCCGCGTCCTCAAGGCAGCCGCGGCCACCACTTCGCTTGAACTTCCCGAGGATGCAGCGCAGCTCATCGAGGACCAGGAACTGACCCAGCGAACCTTTGTCATGTGGGACCTGATCCATGACCGCACCCACATGCGGGGGGACCTTCCCTTTGATCCGTTCATGATCAAGCAGCGAATGCCGTTCTTCCTTTACTCGCTGGAGGAGCTGCGCTGCGATCTGACCGCGTTCCGGGAGTCCGTACGCATTGAAAAAGACGAAGAAGCCGACCCCGATGCCCGCAAGCATGCAAAGCTCGTCCAGTATGCAGTGATCTTCGACCGGATTTTCCGTTTCGCCATCACGGGCAGCCGCGTCCGTAACTACGACGGACTGGGCGGCCAGCTCCTGTTCGCATGGATGCACCAGCACCACGTGCTCCACTGGACGGACAGCAAGCTCTCCATCGACTGGGACGAAGCTGCCTCGGTTGTAGTGGAACTCGGCGCCAAAATTGAGGAGCTGTACTGGCGCTCGATCGACCGCCCGAAGGCCGCCCACTGGCTGGCGGCGTACGAGCTCATTTCGAGCACCGTGACTCCCCACCCGGCGTCGGTATGGGCCAAGGGCCCGGACGCGCTGCCCTTGGACGGTCCGCCCCGCGGCCTCACTGACCAGGTGCTGGATGACGAGTTCCCGCTGTCCATGTTCTACGAAGCACTGGAGAAGAAGATGCGCCCTGTCATCGAGTCCACCACCGGCATCACTGGCTCGACGGCGGCCTGATGACCACACTGACTATCCTCGTGACCGGCGGAAGCAGCGCTTCGGGCATCGCCGTGGCACGCGCGTTGGGGGCCGCCGGTCACAGGGTGCTCACCGTGGGTTCGGACGATGTCCGTATCAAAGCCGCCGCGACTGAAGCCGGCAATGGGGCAACTCCCCTGGTTTCCGATCTCTCCAGCCTGGAATCCGTACGGGAACTTGCGGCCAGCGTCCGTGACCTCGGCATCGAAGGCGTCGACGGCGTGATCCACCTGGTGGGCGGCTGGCGGGGCGCCAAGGGCATCGAAGACCAAACGGATGAGGACTGGGAGTCCATGGAACGGAGCGCTGTCACCACGCTCCGCAACGTCTCCCGGGTCTTCTACAGCCAGGTTGAAGCATCCCCGCACGGTCGTTTTGCCATGGTGTCGTCAACCACCGCCGCTGCTCCGACAGCCGCGGCCGCCAGCTACGCGGCGGCAAAAGCAGCTGGGGAAGCATGGACTTTGGCGGTAGCGGATGGTTTCCGGCGGGCGCAATCCGGAAGCACCGGAAACCCGGAGGCCCCCACCGGGCAGCACAGCGCGGCAGTAATCTTCGTGGTCAAAGCCCTCGTGGACACAGCCATGCGGGAGGCCCATCCCGAAAGGCGATTCCCGGGCTTCACGGACGTTGAAGAATTGGCGGCTGCCGCCGTCGGACTCTTTGAACAACCCGCCGCCACCCTCAACGGCCAGCGCATCCTGCTGGCCAAATAGAATCCTGCCGGCCAAATAGACTTGAAAGCGTGAATGAACAAGTGACGAGCACAACAGAGGCAATCCACAGTGCCAATGAAACCCCCGGCGCGGGTCAGCTGCATGACCCTGCGGTTCGTGGATTCGCGTCGGACAACTACTCCGGGGTGCATCCGGAGATCCTCTCAGCACTGGCAGCCGCCAACGGCGGTCACCAGGTGTCTTACGGTGAGGACGTCTACACAGCACGGCTGCAGGAGGTGCTGGAGCAGCAATTCGGCACGGGCATCGAAACCTTCCCGGTCTTCAACGGCACCGGAGCGAACGTCCTTGCCCTGCAGTCCCTCCTTCCGCGCTGGGGTGCGGTGATTTGCGCCTCCACAGCACACATCAATATGGACGAGAACGGTGCACCGGAACGGGTGGGCGGGATCAAGCTGCTGCAAGTGCCCACCGAGGACGGCAAGCTCACGCCCGAGCTGATCGACCGTGAAGCCTGGGGCTGGGGCGACGAGCACCGCGCCCAGCCGCTGGTGGTGTCCATTACCCAAACCACTGAACTCGGCACCTGCTACACGCCGGAAGAAGTGCGGGCCATCGCCGACCACGCTCACGCCAAAGGCATGAAGCTGCACATGGATGGCGCCCGACTTGCGAACGCCGCAGCGCACCTGGACGTTCCCCTCCGCGCGTTCACCCGCGACGCCGGCGTGGACATCCTTTCCTTTGGCGGCACCAAGAATGGACTACTTTTTGGTGAAGTCGTGGTGGCCCTGAACCCGGAGGCGGCTGACGGCCTGAAGTTCCTGCGCAAGATGAACATGCAATTGGCATCGAAGATGCGCTTTATCTCGGCCCAATTCATTGCCTTGCTGGAGGATGGCCTGTGGCTGCGTTCCGCCGCCCACGCCAACGCCATGGCCGCCCGGCTGCGAACGGCAGTAGAAGGACTCGACGGCGTGGAGCCAACCCAGGCAACACAGTCCAACGGCGTGTTCGCCATCCTTCCCGAAGGCGTGGCGGACAAGCTGCGTGAATCCTTCGCCTTCTACGACTGGGATGCCGCCCGCCGCGAAGTTCGGTGGATGTGTTCGTTCGATACCACGGAGGAAGACATTGACGCTTTCGTGGCGGCAATAAAGCGCGAACTGGCCTAACAAGTAACACGTGCAAACCGGGGCGGCGAGCCTGCACAGATTCGCTGCCCCGGACGCATAATCTGCGATGGTGAACGCCCTCGCACAGGTTCCCTCGGAATTTCTCTTCGCCTTGGGATCGCTACGAAAAGCACAGTGCCGCAGCGAACTGCGGCTTGACGAGATCCCCGCTCCTGCCCGCCTGGCTCCCTACGCAGTTGCCTTGGGAGCTGAAGTTTTCAGCCCCACTGCGGCAACCCGCCAAGTTCCCGTTCATGGACCAGCTGCCAAGGCCTTCGCCGCGAACCAAGGCAGCAGCCCCTCAAGCGAAGAGGACGATGAACTGGCCACTGGCCGCTTCATCCTCCTTTATGACCCCGACGGTTCTGCCGTCTGGGAGGGAGAGTTCCGAATCGTCACCTACATTCGGGCCCAAATGGACGCAGAGATGGGGAACGACTCCATGCTCGGCTCTGTTGCCTGGACCTGGCTCGTTGACGCCCTGGAGAACCATGCCGCGCCATATCGGGCCGCCGGCGGCACTGCCACCAGGATTCTTTCCGAAAGCTTCGGCACCTTGGCTGAACGGCCGGACACCATAGACATAGAACTCCGCGCATCCTGGACACCGGCAAGCCAGGATGTTCAAGCCCACCTCGAAGCCTGGTCCGACATGGTCTGTACCTTCGCTGGCCTGCCACCCCTGCCGCCAGGCGTTACCGGATTGCCCAACCGGAGACTCAATTGAAGATGAAAATTGCGTCGTCTGGTCATCAAATTGGTCGCGCAAAATACCGCCGTGGCCGGAATCGGTAAGCTTAACCCACCATGACCCCTGAAAATCCGGAAAACACCACGGCCGGCGACCCGGTTGCTGATCCCACCACCCACATCAAGGTAGACGGCTTCGATAGCCACGTCCCTGAAATCATCGATCTCGATACTCCCCGTGAGGGCGTACCCCTGGTCATCGACACCCCGTCCGGGCTGGAGCGGTGCGCAGCCGCAATCGCCGCCGGAACAGGACCTGCCGGAGTGGACGCAGAACGCGCTTCCGGGTTCCGCTACGGGCAGCGGGCTTTCCTGGTACAGATCCGTCGCGAGGGCGCCGGAACCTGGCTGATCGATCCCGAACCATTCGACAACCTGGACATCATCAATGACGCACTCCGCGGCGTCGAATGGATCCTTCACGCAGCGTCACAGGATCTCCCTTGCCTTTCGGAGCTCGGCATGTGGCCTGACAAGCTCTTCGATACCGAACTCGCCGCCCGCCTCGCGGGACTCCCCCGCGTAGGCCTTGCCGCCGTCATTGAACAACTTCTGGGATTCGGCCTCGCGAAAGAACACTCCGCTGCCGACTGGTCCACACGCCCCCTGCCGGAACCCTGGCTGCGTTACGCTGCTTTGGACGTCGAAGTCCTCGCAGAACTTCGGGAGGAACTCATCGAGTTGCTGGAGGCTGACGGCAAGCTTGAATACGCCGAACAGGAGTTTGCAGGCATCCTCGCCGCCGGCCTCTCTGCCCCGCGCGTCGATCCTTGGCGGAAGACCTCCGGACTCCACCAGATACGCGACCGCCGCCAACTGGCAGCTGTACGTGAGCTGTGGCTTGAGCGGGACCAACTGGCACGCAAACGGGACGTAGCTCCCGGCCGGCTCATCCCCGACTCGGCGCTGGTAGCTGCAGCCAAAGCCATGCCCACCACCGTGCCGCAACTACTGGCCACCAAGGGATTCCACGGCCGGTCCGCCCAGAGGGAAGCCCCGCGCTGGCTCCGCTGCATCACCAACGCCCGGACACTCACGGATCTCCCACCCCTGCACTTGCCCACCAACGCCCCTCCTCCGCCACGGGTCTGGGCGGACAGGGATCCCGAGGCCGCCGCACGCCTCGCCACTGCCAGGCCGGCCCTGCAGGCCAAAGCAGACGAGCTGAAGCTGCCAGTGGAGAACCTGTTGACACCGGACTATTTGCGACGAGTTGTCTGGCGCCCTCCGGCCGATGTTGCCCTGGAGTCCGTCGCTGCAGAGTTGCGGTCCCTGGGTGCGCGCGAGTGGCAAATCTCCTTCGCCGCTCCGATACTCACCGAAGCGTGCTTGAACCCGGCTCCGCTTCCCGGCAAAGAGTCCAAGGGAAAGGAAGTTCAAACGTCCAAGGACGCGCAACCTTCCAGCAATGCCGGCTGAGCTCCCGCCCGCCTTGAGGCCTGTCACTCCGAACTGAAGTTCGTGATGGCAGGCCTTTCGCGTCCCGAGGACAGGCGGGCAACGCTTGGTCGCGGGCCTTGCAAGCTAAGTTACCCACGAGTAACATTGGACCCAATGCCAGCCGAAGCACCCGCGACGCGGGATTCGGCGCCATGTCTCAACGAGGAGTTATTACATGAGTCCATCACGCAGTGCTCAGAGGAACGTCCGCGACGTCGTCTTCGTGGACGGTGTGCGCACCCCCTTCGGTAAGGCCGGCGAAAAAGGCATCTATGCGGGCACCCGTGCCGATGACCTCGTGGTGAAATGCATCCGGGAATTGATGCGCCGGAATCCCTCACTGCCCGCGGACCGGATCGACGAAGTTGCCATCGCCGCCACCACCCAGACCGGGGACCAAGGCCTCACTATCGGCCGCACAGCGGCGTTGCTGGCTGGGCTCCCCCGCACGGTACCCGGCTTCGCCATCGACCGCATGTGCGCAGGTGCCATGACTGCAGTAACGACGACGGCGAGCGGCATTGGTTTCGGTGCCTACGACGTCGTCATTGCAGGCGGTGTGGAACACATGGGCAACCACCCCATGGGTGCGGGCGCCGATCCCAATCCGCGGTTCATGTCCGAACGCCTGGTGGACCCCGCGGCGCTGAACATGGGCAACACGGCCGAGAACCTGCATGACCGCTTCCCCGCGATCACCAAGGACCGCACGGACACTTATGCGGCGGCCTCCCAGGCCAAGCTCGCCGCAGCCTACTCCAACGAACAAATCCAGCGTGACCTGGTCCCCGTAGCCACCATGAAGCCCGGCCAGGGCTGGGCCCTGCACACCGCGGACGAGCCGCCGCGGCCCGGCACCACAGTTGCCGACCTGGCCGAACTGCGGACCCCGTTCCGCGCCCATGGTCGCGTCACTGCGGGAAACGCTGCTGGATTGAACGACGGCGCCACAGCCGCGGTTCTCGCTTCGGCCGAAGCCGCTGAGGAACTGGGCCTCTCAGTCAAGATGCGCCTCGTCTCCTACGCCTTCGCCGGCGTCGAACCCGAAGTTATGGGCATTGGACCGGTTCCCGCCACGGAAAAGGCCCTGAAGAACGCAGGGCTGGGCATCGAGGACATTGGACTCTTCGAAATCAACGAGGCCTTCGCCGTCCAGGTCCTCAGTTTCCTGGACCACTTCGGCATCGCCGATGACGATCCCCGGGTCAACCGCTATGGCGGTGCGATCGCCGTCGGACACCCACTTGCTTCCTCAGGCGTCCGCCTGATGAACCAGCTCGCACGGCAGTTCGAGGAAGACCACTCTGTCCGCTACGGCATGACCACCATGTGCATTGGATTGGGCATGGGCGCGACGGTGATCTGGGAAAACCCGCATCACGCCGCCTACGAATCGTTCACCTCTGACCACGGCACCACTGACCAGGCCACAGCAGCCACCACCGAAGGAGCCGCCGCATGAGCGCCGCCGAATTCCAGAAGCTCGCCGCACTCTTCCCTGACGAAGTTGTCACGCACTCCTATGTGCAGGACATCCAGCTGCCGGGGGGCGCCGGCACCTTCGCACTGATCACCTTGGACAACGGCCTTGACCACTCCAAGCCCACCACACTGGGGCCCAATACACTCGTTGAGCTCGGCGACGTTTTGGAGAAGCTCAAGGAGCGGGCCTCGCGGGGAGAAATCGCTGGCGTCGGCGTCACCGGAAAGCCGTACTTCCTGGTGGCAGGTGCCGACCTTTCCGCCGTAAAGACACTCAGGGAACGCGAGCACGGGCTCTGGATGGCGCAGCTTGGGCACGCCGTCTACAGCACCCTCGCCAACATGGGTGTTCCGAGCTTCGCCTTCATCAATGGCCTTGCCTTGGGCGGCGGGCTGGAGATCGCCCTGCAGTCCACGTATCGGACCGTCTCTACGGGTGCCGGCGCCTTGGCCTTGCCTGAGGCCTTCATCGGCCTCGTACCGGGCTGGGGCGGCGTCTACATCCTGCCGCGCCTCATCGGTCCCGAGAACGCCGTCAAGGTGATGATCGAGAATCCCCTTAGCAACAACCGCACGCTCACCGGACCGGAGGCGTTCGAGCTCGGCGTGGCCGATGCCATGTTCGAACCGGCCGACTTCGTGGAACAGTCGCTCGCATGGGCGGCCCAAGTCATTTCCGGCAAGGTGACGCCTGAGCGGAAGAACTCCGTTGATGCCACCGATGACGCAGTCACCACCCGTTGGGCAGCTGCGGTAGCCGCAGGTCGGGCTTTCGTGGAGTCCAAGACCTCCAACGCCTCCCCCGCCCCGGGCAAGGTCCTGGACGTCATGGAGGCCAACCGCACCATGACCCAAGCCGAGTCGGCTGAACTCGAGTGCGAGACCCTCGCCGGGCTCATGCAAACCGACGAGTTCCGCTCCACCGTGTATGCGTTCCTGGACCTCGTCCAAAAGCGCTCCAAGCGTCCCGCAGGCGCCCCCGATCGCAAGCTTGCCCGCCCGGTCACCAAGATCGGCGTGGTAGGTGCAGGGCTCATGGCAAGCCAGCTGGCACTCCTGTTCGCCCGACAGCTGAAAGTCCCGGTGGTGATGACCGATATAGACCAGGCACGGGTGGACAAGGGCGTCGCGTACGTCCACGCCGAAGTCGACAAGATGCTGGCCAAGAAGCGGATCAAGCAGGACGCCGCCAACAGGACCAAAGCGCTCATTACGGGTTCTGTCTCCAAGGAAGCCTTCGCAGATGCCGACTTCGTCATCGAAGCCGTCTTCGAAGAACTGCACATCAAGAAGCAGGTCTTCGCCGAGGTGGAAGCGATCGTTTCTCCCGAGTGCATCCTTGCCACCAACACGTCCTCACTGTCCGTCACTGCCATGGCCGAAGATTTGAAGCACCCCGAACGCCTGGTGGGCTTCCACTTCTTCAACCCGGTGGCTGTCATGCCGCTCTTGGAGATCGTTCGGGCCCCAAAGACCGACGACGCCGTCCTGGCCACCGCGTTCGAACTCGCCAAAGGACTCAAGAAGACCGCCGTGCTGGTCAAGGATGCCGCAGCCTTCGTGGTCAACCGCATCCTGCTTCGCCTCATGGGCGAGGTCATCGCGGCGTTCGACGAAGGAACCCCGGCGGAGGTGGCAGACAGCGCGCTGCGTCCCATGGGGCTGCCAATGTCGCCGTTCACCTTGAGTGCCATGGTCGGCCTGCCGGTCGCCCAGCATGTCCAGGAGTCTCTGCACGCCGCGTTCGGCGACCGGTTCCCGGTCTCGCAGAACCTGCAGAAACTCATCGACAACGGAGTGAAGAGCCTGTGGGTCCCGGGTCCTGACGGAACTCCTGTCATCCCGGCTGAGACGCTGGCCATCATGTCCTTCGGCAACACCGCGTCCACTGGTGAAGAAGTCCTCCGGCGCACCCAGGATGCCCTGGCCGAGGAGATCGGACTGATGCTCGAAGAAGGTGTCGTGGCCGGACCCGAAGACATCGACCTTTGCGTCATCATGGGCGCCGGGTGGCCGATGTTCCTGGGTGGCATTACGCCGTACCTGGACCGGGTGGGCGCATCGGAGCGGGTCAACGGCAAGCGGTTCCTCGCCCCTGGCGTCGCATCAGCGCCTGCCTAACCCATCCCTCTCTCACATCCCGCGGCCTAAACCGGAACGCTCTTTCACATCCCGCCGCTTAAGCCGGATCGCTCTCTCACGTTAGTGGGAGAGCGTGACGGTTTAAGGGCTTTTATGTGAGAGAGGGACACCGTAAGTGGGTGGGATGTGCGAGAGGGTTAGAAGAGTGCCACCTTCGGCGCCCGTGGGAAGATCTCGTCCAGTTCGTCGCGATCCTCCTGAGTGGGGACCCAGCACACGGCTTCGGCGTTCTCACGGATCTGCTCCGGACGGGTGGCACCCGCGATGACGCTGCTGACGCCGGGCTGCGCGGCCAACCAGGAGAAGGCCAACTGAAGTTCGCTGATCTCCCGTTCTTTCGCGAACTGGCCGAAGCGGCCAAGCTGCTCCCAGTCGGCGTCGTGCACCAGGTTGGTGCGGGTGTGACTCAGCCGTGAGCCCTCCGGTGCTTTCCCCGCGGAGTACTTTCCGGTGAGCAGCCCGTTGGCCAAAGGGAAGTACGGCAGGACACCCAAGGAGAAGGCCCGGGCTGCGGGAAGCACTTCGAGTTCGGCGCGCCGATCCAGGAGGTTGTAATGGTTTTGCGTCGAGATAAAGCGGACGCCAAGTGATGGTGATTGTCGTGCTACATACTCGGCCTCGGCTATCTGCCAGCCGGCAAAGTTCGAATGCCCGATGTAACGCACTTTGCCACTGGACACCAGGTCATCCAGGGCTGAAAGGGTCTCGTCGATGGGAGTGCGCGGGTCCGGGGTATGGAACTGGTAGAGGTCGATCCACTCGGTGTCCAAGCGGCGGAGTGAAGCTTCTACGGCTTTCACGATGTACCGCCGCGAACCCCGGGCTTCGAAGTCTTTGCCGTTGACTCCACGCATGTCCATACCGAACTTGGTACCGATGACCACGTCATCACGGCGGCCTTTCAGCGCCTTGCCCAGCATGACCTCACTCAGGCCGGGCTCACGACCGTAAACATCGGCGACGTCAAAGAAGGTCACCCCGGCTTCGATTGCAGCGTGGACAACAGCGTCCGTGCCTTCCTGGGACTCGGTGGGAGTATTGGCGCGGCCCAGGTTGTTGCAGCCCAGCCCTACAGCTGAGACTGTCAGTCCGGAATGGCCAAGGCGTCGGTATTCAGTCATGAATTCAGCCTATACGGGCCGCCCGGCACCGTTGGTCACCCAAGGCAACAAAAACGCCTCAAGCTACCGGGTACCGTAAGAGATCCCGGACTCCTCCATGGCATCCTCAAGCTGCGCTATGGCCACCGGACCCATGCCATGGAGCTTGGAAAGCTCCACCTCGCCGAACTCGGCCAACTGCTCCAGTGTCTCTATTCCCTCGTGGGCCAGGGCACGTTTCGCCGGCGCAGCGAGACCTTTGGGCAGCGGCGTATGTCCGGGCCAGTTGCTCTTGGACGACATGGAGATCCCTCCTGATGCGTTGGGTGCTACTTAGAGAGTAAAGCCCGCGCCCTGCTTGGGCGAGTGCTTCACCCGGAATGCTGTGGGGTCGCTGTGCGGCGCTGCTGCAACAGTGAGCTTGGTGAAGTCCAGATCCTCACCACGGACACAGATCTTGATGGCGTTAACGGCTTTGTTGACGTCCGGGCAGAGGCAGAAGATGTTCAAGTGGCCGTTGCCAATCTCCGAACGGTCCACCACGCCCAGTCCACGCCACGCCAGCTCACCGGTGAGGGCGGCTTTGGCCTTCCGCTCCAGGTGCTTGTCACGTTCGGTGCCGTCCTTGGTTTTCAACGCAATTTGGGCAACTACCCAGAACTGTTCGGACTCGGGAATTTCGGCGTAGCCGTCTTCCTCGCATTGCGCGGCAAAAGCGGCCATCAGGCCTTCCACGGCAGACTCGTCGTCAACGTTTGCTTCGTCGGTCTTGCTTTGGTGCCCTACTACACCATGGTTGACCACGAACTGCTGGTCTTCGTCGTCATACCAGGCCTCCCGGAAGTGAAGTACTCCTTCGTCGTCGCGCTTGTACGCGCGGATGATGCCGATCATGCTCGTCCTTTCCTGAACCACTCGGCGCTGGTGCTGGTGGCTCCATTGACGTCGAAAGGTGCTTTCATGGTGTCCACTGCCTCGAAGAGGGCTGCGCATTCTGCGCGCATTGCGTCCACCGTCTGTTGCGGATAGCCCATGGCCATCCGATGATGCTCAAACTCGTCTTCGTCGTCCACGAACACCCCGTGCCTGGTGGAACGGATAACGTCCAGATCCATGTCGATCATGTGGAACTCTGTTACACCCGGCTTAAGGGGATTCCAAGCGTGCGCCGTGGCGAGGTCGACGTAGATCCTGAAGTCGCCCGGATAGCTGTCGTCGTAGAACGTAGCCACAAACTCCCCGGTGCGCGGGACCAACAAGACGGCATCTGACGCCGTGTAGAACGCTGCGCCCGGGCGTGCGCAAAACTCCCCCGCTCCCTGAAATATCCACCACCCGTGAATGTCCTCACCCAGGTAGCGGCCAGGCACCACCCAGTGGGCTTTGCCGTCCCATTTCCTGTTCCTCGACACCACGAGGTCACCGGGCTGCAATGCGCCCGGTACGCGCTCGTCCGTCACAGGGTCGGCAGGCTGCCGGTGGTGGGGTGTTCCTGGCCCGGGAGGGGCCTGGCAAACGGAACCTTCGTGCCCAAAACCTGGGCTACGACGTCGTGGGTTATTTTCTGGGCGGTGAGGCCCACGCGCTCCAGGACCTGGCTGCGGGAGCCGTGTACCAGGAATTCAACCGGCAAGCCCACCTCGTTCAGCGCGGTGTCTACCCCTGCAGCCCGCATTTCCTGCCGTATACGCGAGCCCACGCCACCCGCCCGGACGCCGTCTTCGATGCAGATCACCAAGCGGTGACGGGCGGCAAGGGCGATGATCGATTTCCGGACAGGCAGGACCCACCGGGGATCCACCACAGTGGAGCTGATGCCTTGGGCACCCAAGCGGGTTGCGACATCCAGTGCGAGTTCGGACATGGCGCCGACGCTGACGATCAGGACATCGTTCTCGGTGGAGCCTTCCGGGCGCCGCGCGAGGATGTCCACGCCGTCATGAAGCCTCTCGATAGCTTCAATTTCGGAACCGACGCTGCCCTTGGAGAACCGAACCACAGTGGGGGCATCGTTGATCGCCACCGCCTCACGCAGTTCTTCCCGGAGTCGGGTGGCATCGCGGGGAGCCGCCAAGTGGAGCCCGGGCACGATCTGGACCATCGCCATATCCCACATCCCGTGGTGGCTGGGTCCGTCCGGGCCCGTCACGCCGGCACGGTCCAAGACGATAGTGACACCGGCTTTATGCAGGGCGACGTCCATGAGGAGCTGGTCAAAGGCGCGGTTCAGGAAGGTGGCGTAAACGGCCACCACCGGGTGGAGGCCACCGAACGCCATGCCTGCGGCGGACGTCAGCGCATGCTGCTCCGCGATGCCGACGTCGATCACCCGCTCCGGATGACGCTCAGCGAACTTGTGCAATCCCACAGGTATGAGCATGGCGCCGGTGATGCCCACGATGTCGGGGCGTTCGTCAGCAATATCCGCGATTTCTTCAGCGAATACCGAGGTCCAGGATCTGGCACCAGGCATTTCGGTGGGCTCGCCCGTTTCCGGGTCAATGATTCCTACGGCATGGAACTGGTCTGCTTCATTGGCGAGGGCGGGAGCATAGCCGTGGCCCTTTTCCGTCATGGCATGAACAATGACGGGTCCGCCGTAAGCCTTGGCGGTGTTGAGCGCATGCTCCATGGCCTGGAGGTTATGCCCGTCAACCGGGCCAATGTACTTCATGCCAAGGTCCTCGAACATGCCCTGAGGTGCCCACCAGTCCTTGATGCCCTTCTTCATGGCATGCAGGCTCTTATAAGTGAACTGGCCGGCGGGGCCGCCGTCCTGGAGCTTTTTCTTCCACCAGTCCAACATCCGCTCGTAAGCCGGGGTGGTGCGCAAGGAGTCGATGGTGGGACGCAATGACGCAAGGTAGTCAGCAAAACCGCCCACGGTGGGAGCATACGAGCGCCCATTGTCGTTGACAACGATCACCACGCGACGCCGTTTATCCGCGGCAATGTTGTTGATGGCCTCCCATGCCATTCCACCGGTGAGCGCGCCATCGCCAACAATGGCGACGACGAACCGGTCGCCCTCGCCGGTCAACTGCCGGGCACGCGAAATGCCATCTGCCCAGGACAGGGAGGAGGACGCATGTGAACTTTCCACGATGTCGTGCTCGGACTCCGCACGGTCCGGATAGCCCGACAGTCCGCCTTGCTGGCGAAGCGTGGTGAAGTCCTGGCGTCCTGTGAGCAGCTTGTGCACATAGGACTGGTGCCCGGTATCGAAGATGACACTGTCCCGCGGCGACTCAAAGTTCCGGTGGACAGCGAGCGTGAGTTCAACAACGCCCAGGTTGGGACCAAGATGTCCACCCGTTGCGGCTACGTTGGTGATCAGGAATTCCCTGATTTCGCCGGCCAGTTGTTCCAGCTCCGTGCCGGACAGTTTGGCCAGGTCCTGTGGATCCTTGACGGTTTCCAAAAGTCCCAACGGCCCTCCTTAGGGTGAATGACGTGCTTGTTAACTCTAGCGCGTGCCCGGACCCCCGCGTTGCGCCGTGGGTCCGGGTCCTGGCACAGGCCCCCGAGGGCTGCTGCCGGAACGCCAACAGCCCCGGCTGGTCGGGCGACCAGCCGGGGCTGTCCGGCTTATGAATCAGCTGGAAACCAGCCGGTCCGTTATGCCGAGATCTGGCGCAGAACGTACTGCAGGATGCCACCGTTGCGGTAGTAGTCCGCTTCACCCGGTGTATCGATGCGCAGAACGGCATCGAAGGACTTGGCGGTACCGTCTTCAGCCGTGGCCGTTACCTTGAGCGTCTTCGGCGTGGTGCCGTTGTTGAGCTCGGTGACGCCTTCCACTGCGAAGGTTTCCGTACCGGTCAGGCCCAGCGTTGCTGCGGACTCTCCGGCAGGGTACTGCAACGGAAGGACGCCCATGCCAATGAGGTTGGAGCGGTGGATGCGCTCGTAGCTTTCGGCGATGACGGCCTTGACGCCCAGGAGCGCGGTGCCCTTGGCTGCCCAGTCACGGGACGAACCCGAACCGTATTCCTTGCCTGCCAGGACAACCAGGGGCGTTCCTGCTGCCTGGTAGTTCTGGGCTGCGTCGTAAACGTAGGCCTGGGGCGCACCTTCCTGGCTGAAGTCGCGGGTGAAGCCACCCTCAACGTTGTCCAGGAGCTGGTTCTTGATACGGATGTTGGCAAACGTACCGCGGATCATGACTTCGTGGTTGCCACGGCGGGAACCGTAGGAGTTGAAGTCCTTGCGCTCCACGCCGTTGGCCAGGAGGTACTGGCCGGCAGGCGTGTCCGACTTGAAGGAACCGGCCGGGGAGATGTGGTCCGTGGTGACGGAATCGCCAAGCTTCAAGAGCACGCGGGCGCCTGCGATGTCCTTGACGGGATCCGGCTGGGCCTTCATGCCCTCGAAGTATGGGGGCTTCCGCACGTAGGTGGAGTCCTCGGCCCACGCGAAGGTGTCACCGGCAGGGGTGTCGAGTGCCTTCCAGCGCTCGTCGCCGTCGAAGACGCCCTCGTAACCCTTGGCGAACATAGCCTCGTCGATGGAGGAGTCGATGACTTCCTGCACCTCGATGGGGTTCGGCCAGATGTCCTTCAGGAAAACTTCGTTGCCTTCGGAGTCGGTGCCCAAGGCATCGGTATCGAAGTCGAAGTCCATGGTGCCGGCCAGTGCGTACGCGATGACTAGTGGCGGCGAGGCCAGGTAGTTCATCTTCACGTCCGGGTTGATGCGGCCTTCGAAGTTGCGGTTACCCGAGAGGACAGCGGTGACGGAGAGGTCGTTGGCCTGGATGGCCTCGGAGATTTCCGGCTCAAGCGGGCCGGAGTTACCGATGCAGGTGGCGCAGCCGTAACCCACGATGTAGAAGCCGAGCTTCTCCAAGTAAGGGGTCAGGCCGGACTTTTCGTAGTAGTCAGTGACGACCTTCGAACCGGGAGCAACAGAGGTCTTGACCCACGGCTTGGAGGTCAGGCCCTTGTCCACGGCGTTGCGTGCAAGGAGGGCTGCAGCCAACATGACGGACGGGTTGGACGTGTTGGTGCACGACGTGATCGAGGCAATCGACACTGCACCGTGGTCCAGCTCGAACTCGCGGCCGTCCGCAGTGGTGACCTTGACCGGCGAAGAGGGGCGGCCATGCGCACCGTTGGCGGCGGAGTAAACGCGCTCCGTCTCCGTGGTGTGCGAATCAGCGTGCGTGAAGGACGGCGCATCCGAAGCCGGGAACGATTCGTCCAGGGACTCGTCCACACTGCCGTCTTCGATGGCTACGTAGTTGTGGATGTCCTTGCGGAACTGCTCCTTGGCATCCGTGAGCTCAATGCGGTCCTGCGGACGCTTGGGGCCTGAGATGGAAGGAACAACCGTGGACAGGTCCAGCTCCAAGAACTCGGAGAAACGCAGTTCGCGGGACGGATCGTGCCAGAGGCCCTGTTCCTTGCTGTATGCCTCCACGAGGGCGACATTTGCTTCGGAACGGCCGGTAAGGCGCAGGTAGTCCAAGGTGACGTCGTCGATCGGGAACATGGCAGCCGTGGAACCGAATTCCGGGCTCATGTTGCCGATGGTGGCGCGGTTGGCCAACGGAACAGCGGCAACGCCTTCACCGTAGAACTCAACGAACTTGCCAACAACACCGTGCTTGCGCAGCATTTCGGTGATGGTCAGCACCACGTCGGTAGCGGTGGCGCCAGCGGGGATGCTGCCCTTGAGCTTGAAGCCCACAACGCGCGGAATCAGCATGGAGACGGGCTGGCCGAGCATTGCAGCTTCGGCTTCGATACCGCCAACGCCCCAACCCAGGATGCCCAGGCCGTTGACCATGGTGGTGTGCGAGTCGGTGCCAACACAGGTGTCGGGGTAGGCGCGGACAACGCCGTCTACCTCGCGGGTCATGACAGTGCGCGCCAGGTACTCGATGTTGACCTGGTGGACGATGCCGGTTCCCGGGGGAACAACTTTGAAGTCATCGAATGCGGTCTGGCCCCAGCGAAGGAACTGGTAGCGCTCACCGTTGCGCTGGTATTCGATCTCCATGTTGCGCTCCAGTGCGCCGGAGTTTCCGAAGGCGTCGATCTGGACGGAGTGGTCGATGACCATTTCTGCAGGCGCCAACGGGTTGACCCGCTTGGGGTCACCGCCGAGCTCCTTGACGGCTTCACGCATGGTAGCCAGGTCCACGACGCAGGGAACGCCGGTGAAGTCCTGCATGATGACGCGGGCGGGGGTGAACTGGATTTCCGTATCGGGCTCCGCATTGGGATCCCAACCGGCCAGGGCGCGGACATGGTCAGCCGTTATGTTGGCGCCATCCTCAGTCCGCAGGAGGTTTTCAAGCAATACCTTAAGGCTGAACGGAAGGCTGTCTGCGCCCTCTACGGAGTTCAACCGGAAAATTTCATAGTCGGTGCCGGCTACATTCAGTACGCCTTTGGAACCGAAGCTGTCCACAGTGCTCATGGCAGGACTCCTCTCGCAACAGTTTCATCTTTGTCGCGTGGTTGGCCGCTAGCCAGTTAGGCGCACCTTACTTAGCCGGGCGGCATCTCTCGTGGTCACCCCGGTCCGCGGCGTTGAATTCTGCGGACCGGGGCTACTACTGCCATCGTAATGGCATACCCCGGCATTGCGTCACTGATCAGGCATCCCCATGGAAACCCGCAGTTACTCCTTCTGCACTATGGACGCCGGGCGGTCTCACAGCTAGGCGGCGGGCACGATCAGCCCTACCGTTTCCAGGTGATGGGTGTGCGGGTACAAGTCGAAGGCCCGCAGCGACTCAAGCCGCCAACCACCTTGATGGAAGTAACCCAGATCACGTGCGAAGGATGCTGGATCGCACGACACATAGGCGATTGCACGGGGCCCGGTGGCCATGAGTTGCTTTACCACTGCCTTGCCTGCTCCGACGCGGGGTGGATCCAGCACCAGCGAGTCGAAGCTGCGGGCGCGTTGGTGCAGGACCCGCTCAACACGTCCCTGAACGATCTCCACCTGGGCTTCACCGTGCAGGTTCTTGCGGGCGTCGCGGCTGGTGCCCGGCGCGCCCTCTACGGAAAGTACCGAGCCGGTCACTCCGACGGCGTCCGCCAAAGGTGCCGTAAACAGGCCGGCGCCTGCGTACAGGTCGGCAACTGCGGCGCCGGGTTGCAAGTACCCGCCGCTGGAAAGATAGCCCGTCACAGCGCCTACCAGCGTGTCCGGGGCGTCCTTGTGGATCTGCCAAAATCCCTCACCGGTCACACGGTATTCATGGCCTGCCGCACTCTCTTGCACCCAGGTCCTGCCCCGCAGCTGAAGGACTTCGCCTTTGCCGGGATCGAAGCTCACCACCGATACGTCGTGCGGCAACTGCGACAGGATGCTGTGCAATCTCTTGGGGCTCGTGGATTCTTCCGGAGCCAGCAAGATCAGGGGCCGCGAACCGTTAGCGGGCACCGCGACCTCCACGCGGGCAATACCGGACAAGTCAAGGTCCCACAGCTTCAGCTCATTGACTCCTGCAAGCGCCAACGGCATCTCCTTGATGGGAAGCACAACGTCTGAACGGTGCGCATGCATCCCCAACCGACCCTTGGGGGTCACCGCGAAGCTGGCGCGCGTACGCCAGCCGAGTCCGCCGTCGTGATTGTCTCCCACGGCTTCCACCTCGGTGGCGAGGTCCAAGCCGGCAAGCCGCTTGAGCTGTTCGGCGAGTACTTCCGCTTTCAAAGACCGCTGCCGCTGCAGGGAAATGTGTCCTAGCTCGGCGCCACCCACTGGCGGGGCTCCGCGGCTCCATGAGCCCAATGAATCGGCCTGCTTCCAAAAATGCGGGACGCGGTCCGGTGAAGCCTCCAGGACCTCGACGACGTCGGCACGCCAGAAGCGCGACGAGTCACCGGAGTCAGTCAATCGGATACGGACCTTCTCCCCCGGGATCGCATGCCTGACGAAGATGACGCGCCCTTCGTGGCGGGCGACGAAGTGCCCGCCGTGGGCGATGGAGCCAACGTCCACCACCAGTTCGGTGCCGGGCTCGCCTTGGCCTCCGTCGTGTTCTCGGTTATGGGAATTGCTGTGGGAGGTCATTGGGTATCCTGCAGTGCCTTTGCTTCTTCGGATGACTTCAGCTGCCACGGAACGCTGGCAACCATGACTCCGGGTTCGAAATGGAGCCTTGTCTTGATTCTGAGTGCTGTTTGGTTATGGACGAGTTGTTCCCACCATTTGCCCACCACATATTCGGGGATGTACACCACGATCAGGTCCCGCGGTGAGTCGCGGCGCATGTTCTTGATGTAGTCCATGATGGGCGTCACGGTCTCCCGGTAGGGACTGGCCAACACGGTCAGCGGAACGGGAATCTCCAGCTTCTCCCAATCCCTGACGGTCTGCGCTGTCTCCTCAGGGCTGATATCCACGGTGACGGCGTCCAAGCGCGAGGGCCTCGACGCCCGTGCGTAGGCCAGTGCCCGGAGGACCGGCTTCCGCACGTGCGAAACGAGGAGAACGGCATGAACCCTGGTGGGAAGTGCACGGGGCGAGGAGTCCTCGTCCACAGCCAACTCCCTGGCCACGTTGTCATAGTGGGCCCGGATGCTCCACATGATGAGGAAGAGGACGAACATGGCGAGCAGGGCGATCCAGGCGCCCTGCTCGAACTTGGTGATAAGGACGATGACAAGGACCAGCGCCGTCATCCCGAAGCCCAGCATGTTGATGGTCCGCGACTTGATGATGCGCCGGCGGACAGCCTTGTCCCGGGCGAGTTTCAGCTCGCGTCCCCAGTGCCGGATCATGCCGAGTTGGCTGGCCGTGAAGGAGATGAAGACGCCCACAATGTACAGCTGGATCAGCTTGGTGACATCTGCGTTGAACGCGAGAATCAGGACCAGCGCCCCGGCTGCCAGAGCCAGGACGCCGTTGCTGAACGCAAGCCTGTCGCCTCGCGTGCGGAGTTGCCGGGGCAGGTAGCCGTCCTGGGCCAGGATCGAACCCAGCACGGGGAAACCGTTGAACGCCGTGTTGGAGGCGAACACCAGGATGATGCCCGTGGCCGCAACTACGAGGTAGAAAAGAATCGAACCGGACCCAAAGATGGTGTCGGCAATCTGGCTGATGGCAGGAGTCTGGATGTAGCCCTCAGGCAGCGGCTTTCCGTCCACCAGGAATTCCCGGGCCGGGTCCAGGACGATGTGCACCTTGGTGGCGTTGGCAAGGTAGAGGATGCCCGCCAGCATGGATGCAGCAATGACGCCGAGCAGCAGCAACGTAGTGGCCGCGTTTTTGCTTTTGGGCTTTTGGAAGTTGGGGACGCCATTACTGATGGCTTCGACGCCGGTCAGCGCGGCGGCTCCCGAAGAAAAGGCACGCAGGAGCAAGAAAGCTCCGGCCAGCCCTACCAGGCCTTCATCGAATCCGGGCTCAGGGACAATTGTGAAGTTGGCGGACGGCGCCTCCCCCAGGGTGCCAGTGGCTGCTTGGAAGATGCCCACCGCGGTCATGCCAAGGATGGACGCCATGAAGATGTACGTGGGGACAGCGAAAAGCGTCCCGGCTTCCTTGACTCCACGAAGATTGACCAGAGCCAGGATGACCACGCCGATGGTGGCAATAAGTGCCTGCTGGCCATGCAGTGCCGGGATGGCGGTGGTCAGGTAAGTCGCTGCTGATGACATTGACACAGCAACCGTCAGAACGTAATCCACCAGCAAGGCGGAGGCTACGGTGAGCCCGGCATACTTACCAAGGTTGACGTTGGCGATCTCGTAGTCGCCACCGCCGGACGGATAGGCGTGCACGTTCTGACGGTAGGACGCCACCACTGTGAGCAACACCACCATGACGGCGAGACCCACCAGTGGGGAGAAGGCCACGGCGCTCACTCCGGCCAGGGCGAGCGTCAGCAGGATTTCGTCCGGGGCGTAAGCCACTGAGGACAGGGCATCCGAGGCGAAGATCGGCAAAGCGATGCGTTTTGGCAACAAGGTGTGGGACAGGCGGTCGTTCCTGACTGGCCGGCCCACCAACACCCGCTTCGCGGCATTCAGAATTGTCAGCACTCCGCAAAGCTACTCTGAATCCCCAGGGATGTCATGACGGTTGTCGCCGGTATACGTCAACTGCACCGGTAAAGTCATACCGAGCGGGATGGACAACACACATAAGGAGACACGGTGGCTCACTTCGTGATCATGGGTTGCGGCCGTGTTGGCGCGACCCTGGCACACACTTTGGAGGATGCAGGCCACTCAGTGGCAATCATCGACCAGGACGAGCGGGCCTTCCGCCGACTCCGCAACACCTTCACGGGGCGCAAAGTCACCGGGGTCGGCTTCGACCGGGACACCCTGAAGCAAGCAGGAGTGGAAGAGGCCTACGCCTTCGCCGCCGTTTCCAGCGGCGACAACTCGAACATCCTTGCCACGCGTGTGGCCCGGGAAACTTTCCATGTTGCCCATGTGGTGGCACGCATCTACGATCCCGGCCGCGCCGAAATCTACCAGCGGCTCGGCATCCCCACCGTGGCAGCTGTCCGCTGGAGTGCTGACCAGGTATTGCGCCGCATACTTCCCGAGCAGCATCTCGCCGGTGATTATCGCGAGCCCTCCGGCCGCCTGGTCCTTGCTGAAGTAGATCTGCACGAGGATTGGATCGGGCACAGCATGGACTCCATCGAGTCCGCCGCGGGAATACGCATCGCGTTCCTCACCAGGTTTGGTGAAGGCCTGTTGCCGCAAGCCGGCACCGCCTACCAGGAGGGTGACACGGTCCACGCGATGGTGAGCCTGGACAGAACCTCAGAGATCAGCCGGATTCTCGCCATAGCACCCGCCAAGGAGTCTTAGTGAAAGTTGTCATTGTTGGCGCAGGCAGCGTCGGCTCGTCCATTGCGCGTGAACTGCTCGCCCACAAACACGAGATTCTCCTTATTGACCTGAAGCCTGAAGTCATTGGGCGCAGCGGGCTTCGAGGTGCCCGCTGGCTTGTGGGTGATGCCTGCGAACTCAGCACCCTGCAGGACGCCAAACTCGAGGATGCCGACGTCGTGGTTTCTGCCACAGGTGACGACAAAGTGAACCTGGTGGTATCGCTGCTTGCCAAGACCGAATTCGGTGTAGGGCGGACCGTGGGGCGCGTCAACAACCCCAAGAACGACTGGATGTTCAATGACTCCTGGGGCGTGGATGTGGCCGTCAACACCCCGCAGCTCATGACAGCCCTCGTGGAAGAGGCTGTTGAGATTGGCGACATCGTGCGTCTGTTGACTCTGCAAACAGGGGTGGCCTCAATCGTAGAGTTCACTGTTCCGCATGATTCCCACGTCATTGGCAGCACGGTAGGCGGCATCGACTGGCCGGAAGACGCGACGTTGGTGGCTATCCTGCGCGACCACGCCCCTATCGCGCCTACGCGTGATGACGTCCTGGATGGCGGCGACGAACTCTTCTTCGTCACCACCATCGCGGCCGAGGACGGCCTGAGGGCGTTGTTGTCACCGGGTTCCGACGACGGCCAGGAACCCCGTGATGATGCTGCCGAAGCAGCCGATCAATCAGCTGAGGACGACGGCTTCGACGGCTGAGGTACCGGCTCGCCAACAGCAGGCTTAGTGACAAGCCACGCCACCCAGAGGCCCAGGATGTACAGCGGAGCACCCATCAACAGCCTGGTGGTTGCCAGCGCCGTCAGTCCTGGCTCTCCCATAAAGTACAACGGCACCTGAACCACCAGGCGGAGAGCAAGCACCGCCACTACGATCCACGTACCCAAGCTGTAGGCGCGGAGCCTTTCCGCGTCCTTTCGCCACTCAAGTCCCTCGTTGCGCACGAAACCGAACAAAAGCCCCGCTACCGGCCACTTGAGCACGATGGAAAGCACCATGCCCGCGATATAAGCGATGTTGGTGAAGAATCCGAGGACGTAAAAGTCCTCCGCCTTACCTGTGGTGTTGGCCAACCAAGCGGAAATGCCCACGCCCACTACGCCTGCCAGCGCCTGCGTCAAGGGGCGCCGCTGGATCAGGCGCACCACAGTGAAGACGGCGGCGGTAGCCAGCGCTGCGATAAGGGACAGTGTGAGATCGCGGGTGATGGTGAAGGCGACCAGGAAGACAAGTCCGGGAAGGATGCTCTCTGCGATACCTTGGACACCGCCCGCTGACTTCAGCATGTCCACGTGGCCCGCGCTGTTCCGGTGCAGTCCGGCTTTTTCGGCATATCCGGCCGCGAAGTCAGACACACTGGGTGAGTCTGAACCGGGGCTGACCGCACCTGCCTTGGCCGCACCGGGTCCAGGGTCTCCGGTCAGCGAAACTTCGTCCTGCGGGGGCGTCGGGCGCCCTGTGTCCTTCGGTTCTGATCCGTTGGCCACGGTCATAGGTGCTCCTGACGGGAAAGTATTTCGTATCGGGGATTGAACATGGCCGGAAGGCCATCAACCTGGGTCACCATGCCGTTCAAGCGAAGTTCCACGCCGGCTTCAATGCCGGGGACCCGTGTCCTGCCCAGCCAGATCACGCGGAGGCGGTCATAGGGCTTTTTTGCTCCCCCGGAAGCGCGTTGATCTCCGGGCCTCAGGGTATCGACTACTACAGCCGAGAAGAACGGCTGTTCGCTGGGCGGCTGATGCGTCACGGATTCGATGAAACCGGTACATACGGCCCTGCCCCGCGCAGGAAGGTCACGGACTCCCTGCCCAGGGGGCTTCTGACCGGATATTCCGCTGTGCCCGGAGGAATCAACCAATCTGGGTAATCTCCGGCCCTCGCTCCGGCTGCTGCATTGCGGGCTCTTCCGGGGGAACGGAGCCTTGGGGAGCACCGGCCTGGCCCGGTACAGCAGCATCCTTGGGCAGGCGCAGCTGCAACAATTCGCGGGGAGGCATCGGATTGTCGCCACGGACCACCACAACCTTACGGAACAGCTCTTCCAGTCCTGCTGCGGCATCGCGCTCCAAGGCAGCCTGCCCGCCAAGGACGCCACGGAGGAACCATCGTGGCCCGTCCACGCCCATGAAGCGGGCGGCACGGAAGCCACGGCTGCCGTCAGTAGCTTCAGCGGGCAGTTTGGCTACAAGTTCCGTGCCGAAAGCTCCGGAAACCTCTTCGGTTTCTCCGCCTTGGCTCGCCACGGACTGGTTAATCTGTTCACGGATCTCGTCCCAAAGACCTTCGGAACGCGGTGCCGCAAACGCTTGGAGCTGCAAGCTGGAACCGTTGAGGTCCATGGTCACGGCGACCACGCGTTGGGTGGCTTCTTCCACTTCGAGCCGCAGCTGGAGACCTTCGGCTGGTTCGATCAACAGAGCACCGAGGTCAACGTAGCCATCGCGGCTCTCGATCTCCTCTATATCCAGGGGACCTTTGCCAAGTCGGAAGTCACCGGGCCTGCCGGACCCGCCTGTTTCGGATTTTAGTGTCTCAGCCCCCGACTCATCGACGGTACCGGCGGTTTCCGACCGCTCGTCCTTGGACTTCTTGCCGCGCCCAAAAAGCATTGGGTTTCTCCTTAGTAGTGGTCTATCCCCAAGTAAACCGCAACCACGTTAAACCGCGCTAAACCGCGCCAATGCATCAGGCGTTGGTCTGCGGCACACGCCGGGTTCAGTAGTTTCTTAGGCCTTCGGTGCGTTGAAGCCGCCCGTGGACCCGAAGCCGCCGGTCCCCCGAACGGAATCGGACAGTTGGTCGACAGCCACGAACCGCGCGTATTCGACGCGCTGAATCACCATTTGTGCAATTCTATCGCCGCGCTTGAGGTCAATGGCATTTTTTTGGTCGGTGTTCAGGAGCGTGACTGCGATTTCACCGCGGTAACCCGCGTCCACAGTGCCAGGAGCGTTGACCACCGTGAGGCCATGCTTGGTGGCCAGTCCGGAGCGGGGATGGATCAGGGCCACAAATCCGTCGGGGAGCGCTATGGAGACACCGGTTGGAACGAGTTTTCGTTCGCCGGGGGCAAGGTGCACGTCCTCGCGGGCACGGAGATCGGCACCCGCATCGCCGGGGTGCGCGTAGGACGGGGCTTCCAACCCGGCGTCGAGCATTTTCAGCTGCACCTCCAAAGTGGGGGCGCCGTACGCTGCCGTGGTTTCGCTGTTATCCGCGACTGCGGGGGTTGCCTCTGTACTGAATACTGCGGTCTCGTTGCTCACAGTGGTTCATTCTACTGGGACCTGCCTGTACAAGGGCGCGGTCGGTTCGGGGCGAAGCCCGTTGCCGATGCCCGATAAGCTGGACCCATGCCTACGCCTGACCAGTCTTCCCCTGTGCCTGCCCGGAACACCCCTTCGGCCTCCGAGGTCCTGTACACCGAGAAGCTGTGGCCCTCCATATGGATCTGGGTTGTGGTTGTAGGCCTTTCCGGCGCAGGTGTCCTGATGTTTGGTCCCATCAGCGCGGCAGCCGGCATCATCGCTGCCTTGGTGCTTCTGGCAATCATGACCATCATGTTGGTGCTCTCTACGCCAACCATCACAGTCACCGCTGACACAGTCAGGGTGGGTCGTGCGAGCATCGACCGGAAGTACGTAGGTTCCGTCCAGGCGTTCAAGAAAGGCGAAGCCACCGCTGAACGGGGTCCGCGCCTGAATGGACTCGCGTACATGTGCTTCCGCGGGTGGATCGATCCGGTGGTCAAGATTGAGATCACGGACCCTGCCGACCGCACCCCCTACTGGCTGGCATCCTCGCGCCGGCCCGATGAGCTCGTTTCGGCACTCACCACGCCACGGGTCTGACACCAGAACACTCCGCCTAGCTTTCGCACTCGGTGCAGTACTGGTGGCCGTCCCGTTCCGCTGCGATCTGGGACCTGTGCTTCACCAGGAAACAGTTGAAACACGTAAATTCGTCAGGCTGGGGCGGCATGACCTGAATGAGTAGCTCTTCGCCGGAAAGATCCGCGCCCGGCAACTCAAAGCCATCGGCAAGGTCGGTCTCATCAACGTCCACCGCCGAGGACTGCTTCCCCGACTGGCGCGTCTTGAGCTCTTCCAGCGAATCCTCGCTGACATCTTCCTCGGTCTTTCGAGGGGCATCGTAGTCCGTGGCCATGGTCGCTCTTCGTCCTCCATACCTGTCCGGGTATACCTGTTCCGGGTCGGAAACCGGATCGCAGGGACTTCCCTGCCGCCGGCTTATGGGTGCAAACGCCGGACGCCCCGGATTTGTGCCCGATCCCGGCCAGATTGTCCTCCCGCAGGCCCGAAAAGTCCATAGACCCACTTTTGCTGTGGAATCGGCTGAAACCCTTTGGGAAATGAACCGGGTTTCAGCGGAATATCACGGCACGCCCTTTGCCCTAGTAGGAAAAGCCCCCCGCGGGTGGCAGAGTTTCGAATGTCAGTTATGCCATGTGGTGGAGGGTGTTATGCAGGATCTACGACTGGTAGGCGTCCACGACGACGGCGGGCATCTGCTCTTGAGCGGCCCCGGTGGTGCGATGTTCCAGCTTCCGATCGACGAGGCCTTGAGGGCCGCGGCGAGCCGCACCCCTGCCCAAGTGGCCGCTCGTGCCTCCAACACGCCGATTTCCATGTCGCCCCGTGATATCCAGGCCCGGATCCGCAGCGGAGCCACGGCCACGGAAGTTGCAGAGCTTTCCGGTCTCCCCCTTGCCAACGTGCAACGTTATGAAGGCCCTGTGCTTGCAGAGCGTGAGTACGTAGTGCGACAGGCACGAAACATCGAAGTTGCCTCCCCTGCTCCCGGGCATGACATCTACCGCTCCGCTTTTGGTGACAACCCGGCCACTCTTGGCGAGATGGTCGACTATCGGCTTTCAGCGCACGGTATTGATTCCTCCTCGGTGGATTGGGATTCCTGGCGCCGCCCGGACGGTACTTGGACCGTCGTCGCACGCTTCGAAACTGTCCCCGGCGCTCACGGAAGCATCGGCGAAGAACCGCCTGCCATGTGGACCTTCAGCCCCCAGCGCAAGTCGCTGCAGAATGCCAACCGTTGGGCCCAGCAACTCAGCGAACTTGAGCCGATGGACGGCCCGGTCCCGGCCCGGCGGCTTGCTGCAGTATCGGACAGGCCCTTCGATTTCGAGACCGACGCCGAAACAGCAGCACGGGCGTCCGCGAAAGAGTCCGACAGCCTGCTGGAAATGCTCCGTTCGCGGCGCGGCCAGCGCCTTGGCGTGGATGAAGACGGCGACGACGCCTTGGCAGTCCTCTTGAGCAACGTTCCCGCAGCGCACCCGCGACCCGGCGAGGAAATAGAAGAAACTGCGGAATCCGGCGTATCGGATGTAGAGCCGGCGCTTCCTGAAGTCGAAGAGCCCGCACGCAAAGACGGTCGTCCTTCGATGATGTCCCGGCTAAGCCTCGCTCCACGACACTTCGAGTCGCACGAGGACGACGGCGACGACTCACTGAAGCTCCACAATGGTGTCAGCACAGACACACGTGAAATAACGGTGGTAGCCAGCCCGCTTCGACCTGTGACTTCCCTGGCAGGACGCAAACCTGCGGGGCTTGACGAACTCCTCGGCGGCAGCAGCAACCCGCAACCCCGGGCAGAAGACGAATCCACCGGAGCGCAATCTTCCCCTGGTACTCAGCATGGCGAAGTGCCCGTAGAGGACCAGAAAGACGAAGACGTCCGCAAGGATATTGATCCCCCTGCCGAACACCAGCCGTCCCGTCCCAAGCGGTCCAGCATCCCGAGCTGGGACGAGATCGTGTTCGGGGCCCGCGGCGACTAGACCCGTCGGCTCCAGGTTCAGCGGCTGGCTGGGGCGGCTAGCCGCCCCTCAGCGCGGCTCCTGCACCGGGCCAAAGGCAGGCATCGACGTCGAACGGCAGCGGCTGGTCGGCGCCTGCCATCAGGTTCGCACCATGAGCCGTGACGCGCCTCATGTAGTGGCGTCGACACAACGTCTCGTAGCCCACGGCGTCAGCGGGACCGGCTTCTGCGGGAGGATTCTCAAACAATGCGGCCTCCGTAGGCCCGGCTTCGTCTCCGCTGTTTTGCGGTGCGACGTCTCCCACCATCACCTGGTCACCCTCCACCACCATGATGCCGTTGACGGTGCGGGCGTTCTGCGTTGCCCGGCGGCCGCACCAGCACAAAGCTTCGACCTGTAAGACCTGCACTTTGTCGGCGAGTTCAATGAGCCGCTGCGAGCCAGGGAACAATCTGGTGCGGAAGTCGGAAGTGATGCCGAACGCAAAGACGTCCACCTCCATCTCATCCACAACCCGCGCCAATTGTTCCACCTGGGTAGGCGAGTAGAACTGGGCCTCATCACAAATGAGGTAGTCCACCCGTAGTCCGTTGGTTCGGCGGGCCACCACTTCGTCCCAGAAATCGGTGTCGCCCACAACTTCCACCGCGTCGGTTTGCAGGCCCAGCCTGCTGGAGATCCTTGAATCACCCGCGCGGTCGTTACAGCTGAACCGAACACCTCCGCGGCCACGGGCACGGTGGTTATGGTCCATTTGAAGGGCCAGGGTGGACTTGCCACAGTCCATGGTGCCTGAGAAGAAGACCAGTTCAGCCACGTTTGCCCTTCTTGCCGGCAGCGGCGAAGCACAGCAGGGGTACTTCGCGTTCGGCCTTGGTCAGTGATCCGTGCTGCCCCACAACCTCCAGGGATGCCGGGCGGGCCCTCCGCGTGTCATAGAGGGCCAAGGTGTCACGTGCTGCAATCATGACGTCGCCAATGCGCGGAGCCACCTCAGGGCGCACTGTGCCGAACAGCCCTGCATCCACGGCTTGCTCCCGTGTAAAGGCCCAAATCCTTTCACCAAAGCGGTGACGCCATGCCTCAATCAGGGATTCCCGGTGGGCCCCAGTGGCGTCCGGTTCGAGATAGAGGTGGACCATACGCGGCTCCCCGGCAGTGTGGCGGACTCCTGCTACCAGCGTTTCATCAGCGGAGTAGTCGATCCTCTGGGATTCCGGGACGTCCAGCATGCCGTGATCGCCGGTCACCAGAATCGTGGTGCCGGCAGGCAGCGTGGCGGACAACCTCTTGACAGTGGAGTCGAGTTCTTCGAGCTGGTGCTCCCAGCGGTCCGACTGGCAGCCGTAGCGGTGGCCTGCTTTGTCCAACTCGTTAGCGTAAAAGTACATGAGGGAACGTCCACCACCGGACATTGCCTCAGCGGCCGCGGCGGTGCGGGCATGCAGCGTGGTGCCGCCAACAAAGCGGCTTCCCCGGAGAGCAGCCTGTGTCATCGGGGAGTTTCCGAATTGAGGCAGGCTGACGGTCACGACGTCCATCTCTCCGGCAAGCCGTTCAAAGACCGTCGCGTGGGGCTGCCACTGTGCAGGGTCCACTTGGGAATCCCAATTGCCCAGGAGGTTGACTACCTTGTCCTGATCGGGATCGAGGACGTCGTAGCCCACCATTCCGTGCTGGCCGGCCGGCAAACCGGTGCCGAGGCTCGCGAGGGATGCCGCCGTGGTGCTGGGGAAAGCGGCGTCTATCCACGTGGGGACGTTGCGTTGTCCCCCGGCCATGACCGTCCGGAGGAAGGGCGTGTGGGAGGACTTCTGCTTCAAGAGGCTACGGCCGAGCCCATCGGCAAGGACCACGCAGACACGCTGCGCCGGAGGCAGCTGCAGGTGATTGGTAAAGTCCGGCATGCCCAGGGATGCGGCAGCGCTGGTAAGGACTTCCGCTATGGATTTGCTTCCGAAAAGCGGGGGCGATGGGAGGTCAGAGGACGGGTTGGTTCCCGAAGACGTGCTCACCGGGTTCTGTGCGGTTTCCCTCAACGCTGGTGTCCGCGGCTGAGGCGGTTGCTGAAGACGCCCGAACGCGGCCTCGGTGCAGGGATGCTGGCGTGTTGGGCCGGGGAAGGATTGCCCGTGTTGACCGCACGCAGTGCACGGGCAAAGATCTTGGCGTCCTGGACCGCTTGGAGCCCGTCCGCCTCAGCGCTGATCCGCAGGACGATGTCTTCCTGGGCGATGGTTCCGCTGTAGCCATGATCGGCCTCGCACTGGGGATCCCCGCAGCTCGCCGGCCCCATGTCCAGGCGCTGCCCGCCCGACCAGGCGATGGAAAGAGTCATCTCCCGGACAGGATCGGACGGCTTGTAATCCTGGGGTTGCGAATACATGTAGCTAAGGACCACCGAGCGGATCTGGGCCACGGGTACCGACTCAGTGGAGACTTGGGCAACGATTTGCTCTCCGGCCTCATCCAATTGCTGGTCATCAACGTGGGTGATCACCAGCATGTCCTCCGTGAGCACCAGCACTGTGATGTGCCTGCGTACCTCGGCACGGTCGAAGTGGGTCTCCAAATGGACAAGGTGGGAAAGGCACTCCCGGCCATCCAGGGCGTCATCGACGACGTCTGCCACCAATCGCGGGTAGAAACCTGCCTGCTGCAGCGCCTGGTCCAGGCTCTGTCCCTGCGAGCTGTGATGATGGGAGGTGTGGTGCCCGGCGTTGGACGGACGGGATTGAGGCGTCGGAGACTGGGTGCTCATTCCCCCATTTTCACAGATCGCTTGGTGACTACCTAACCGCGTGGTCCACTCCTGTGGCTAACCCCGCATCGCGCGTCGCGCACTGTCCGTACGCTGTGCCGCATTGCCGATCCATACATCCGCGCCAAGGATGGTGGCACCCGAGGGCCCCGCCAGTACGGGATTGAATTCCACCAAAGCGATTCCTGGGTGGTCATCTTTTAGCTTGGCGAGCCGGGCAGCGATGTCCTCGAGAGCTTCCACATCCACGGCGGGCAGGCCTTGGTAGCCGAACAGTTTCCGGGACGCCCGTGGCGAGCGGATGACGTCGTGCAGGTCCGCAGCAGATAGCGGCGGGACCCGATGCGCCCAGTCGTCCAGCAGGTTCACGGCATCCCCGGCCAGGCCGAACGACAGGACCGGCCCGAGCAAGGGGTCCTCCATGGCACGAAAGGTACAGGCCTGCCCCACAGGCGCCATGGCCTGCACTTCAAGCGACGGCGATCCATACGGTTCCAAAGCACGGCGCATTTGGGCGATGTTTTGACGGAGGGACTCGGCGTCCTGAATGTCCAGCCGAACGCCTCCGAGGTCCAACCGGTGCCGCAATGCAGGGTCGGTGGTCTTGAGGACCACCGGCCATCCCACAGTCTCTGCAGCCTGCACGGCCTCATCAGGGGTACCAAATCCGAGCGTCGGCACCACTTCAATCCCGTAACCGGACAGCAGTGCGGCGGCAGCACCGGCGTCGAGCTTCCTGATCTTTTCACCCGTGACGCCGGCCAGCATCGCGTTCAATGTTTCCCTGGTGGCGTCGACATCGCAGCCGTCAGGCTCCACGAAAAGCCCTTGGTCACGGTCGCGCCACTGCGCGTAACGGACGATCGCCGCCAGTGCTGCCACGGCGGCGCCGGCATTGGAGTAGCAAGGCAGCACAGGCTTGCCCGCTGCGCCCACCATGCCTTCCATGTGCACGGAGGGATCCAGGATTCCAGTGAAGGCAGCCACAACAGGCTTTCCGGCCTCGGCAGCGCATTCGGCCAGGACCCCCGAGAGCGACTCCACGGTAAGACCACGGGCCGGAAGAAGGGCCGCCACGACGGCGTGCACGGAGTCGTCAGCGAGGCTTTCCTGGAGACTTGTCCGAAGGGCAGGAAGCGCCAGTGACATACCGGCATCCAGATCAATGTCCGTCACAAGGCGGCCCACATCCAGCCCGAGGGGTCCGGCACTGTCGGCCACCACTTTGGCCAGCGCGACGGAGTTTGAGTAAACGGCTACGCCAGGTCCCTTGGGCAGCGCCTGCGAGGATGCGATCTGGGCGATGTCCATGAGTTGCTCGATGGTCTCAACACGGATCACGCCGGCCTGGCGCATCATCGCGTCCACTGCCGCGGACGGCGCCTGGGTGGTGCGAACCTCGTGCCCGGGTGGCAGGCTGAGGCCGGTGACGTCGGACTTGGCAACGATCACGGGTTTGCTGCGGGACAATCTGCGCGCCAAGCGGGAGAACTTGCGGGGGTTGCCGATGGACTCAAGGTAGAGGCCCACGGCGGAGGTATCGGCGTCGTCTTCCCAGTACTGCATGACGTCGTTGCCGGAAACGTCGGCACGGTTTCCTGCGGAGAGGAAAGACGACAACCCGAGCCGGCGACGACTGGCGGCTGCGTAAACCGCCACACCCACGGCAGCCGACTGGCTGAACAAGCCCAGGCTTCCACGCGGGGGCATCGTTGGTGCCATGGATGCGTTTAACGACACCGCAGGTTGTGTATTCAGGATCCCAAGTGATTCCGGGCCAATGACGCGCATTCCGTTCGCCCTGGCCCGCCGCACCAACTCGTGCTGGCGAGCGAGTCCCCGCTCGCCGTCGTCGGCAAATCCGGCGGTGGCCACCACGATCCCCTTGACGCCCGCAGCGGCGCAGTCGTCCACTACCTTGGGCACTTCCTCGTAGGGAACAGCGACGATGGCCAGCTGCACCGGCCCCGGGATCTCGGACAACTTTCCGAAGGAGATCATTCCGGCGAGTTCGAACGCTTCCGGGTTGACGGCGTAGACAGGACCTTTGAAGCCGCCTTCAATAATGTGCTCCAGCAACTGGTAGCCCACAGTCCCCCACTTGCGGCTGGCACCAATGACAGCCACCGACGACGGCGACAGCAGGTCCCGTACGCTGCGCGCCTCCGCGCGGTGCTCGCGGGACTCCATGACTGCCCGCGATTTCTCCGTGGGATCGATGTTGAATTCAACGCTCACAACGCCGTCATCGAATTGGCGCTTGAGGTCGTAGCCTGCGTCGGCAAAGACCATCAGCATCTTCCGGTTGTCCGGCAGGACCTCGGCTGTGAAGCGCCGAATGCCGTTTTCCCGGGCGGCAACCGCCAAATGCTCCAAGAGGATTGAGCCGATTCCACGTCCCTGGTGCGCGTCGGAAATGTTGAAGGCAACCTCGGCCTCGGCCGGATCATCGAGTCTGTCGTAGCGGCCAATCCCCATGATTTCACCGCCGATAGTGATCACGAATGCCACCCGGTTGATGTGGTCCACTTCCGTGAAGCGCCGGACTTCCTTGCCGGAGAGCTTTGGTTTGAAGGAGAAGAACCTCATGTAGATGGAGGCCTGCGACTGACCCGCATGGAACGCCTGCAAAGCATCGGCATCTTCGGGTCGTATCGGACGAAGGTGGGCTGTCCCGCCGTCGCGCAGCACGACATCAGCTTCCCAATATTCCGGATAAATGCCGACGCCGGGCTGATCCACCATAGGCTTAGCCTAGCTAAAACATCCGCAGTACATCTTTAAGGATCCACCGACCCCATGGCCCGCAGCCAAAAATCCGCACGCACAGCCGAGCCCCTCGGCGATTTCACCGAGAACATCGTAGACATCGACGTCACGTCCGAGATGGAAGGCTCCTTCCTGGAGTACGCCTACTCGGTGATTTACTCGCGTGCCCTCCCGGACGCCCGCGACGGTCTGAAGCCCGTTCAACGGCGCATCCTGTACATGATGTCCGATATGGGTCTCCGCCCGGATCGAGGACACGTCAAGAGCGCCCGCGTGGTGGGCGAAGTCATGGGTAAGCTCCACCCCCACGGCGATACCGCCATATACGACGCCATGGTGCGTATGGCGCAGGATTTTTCCCTGCGCCTGCCGCTCATCGATGGTCACGGCAACTTCGGATCGCTCGACGACGGCCCGGCAGCACCGCGTTACACAGAGGCACGCTTGGCGGCCGCCGCGTTGACCATGACGGACCACCTGGACGAAGACGTGGTGGACTTTGTCCCCAACTACGACAACCAGCTGACGCAACCGGATGTGCTCCCTGCCGCTTTCCCCAACCTGCTGGTCAACGGCACCACGGGCATCGCTGTAGGCATGGCCACGAATATGCCTCCGCACAACCTCGTGGAGGTCATCGCCGCTGCACGTCACCTGATCGCCAACCCGGGTGCCACGCTGGACGAGATCATGCGGTTCATACCAGGGCCAGACCTCCCCACAGGTGGCCGCATCGTGGGATTGGACGGAATCCGCGACGCCTACGCCACGGGGCGTGGATCCTTCAAGACCCGCGCCAAGGTAGAAGTGGAACAGCTGTCCGCCCGTCGCACCGGCCTGGTGGTCACTGAGCTCCCCTACATGGTGGGCCCGGAAAAGGTCATCGAGAAGATCAAGGATGCCGTCAATGCCAAGAAGCTGACCGGCATCAGCGACGTCGTCGACCTCACGGACCGCAATCACGGCCTCCGCCTGGTCATCGAGTTGAAGAACGGTTTCAATCCCAACGCCGTCCTCCAGCAGCTGTACCGCTACTCGCCCATGGAAGATTCCTTCGGCATCAACAACGTCACCCTGGTGGACGGCCAGCCGCAGACGCTGGGCCTCCTGCAGCTGCTGCAGGTGTACGTTGAACACCGCCTCAATGTGGTGCGCCGCCGCACGTCCTTCCGCCTGGGCAAGAAGAAGGACCGCCTCCACTTGGTGGAGGGCTTGTTGATCGCGATTGTGGACATCGACGAAGTCATCCAGATCATCCGTTCTTCGGACGAGGCTTCGGCCGCGCGCGAACGCCTCATGTCCATCTACGACCTCACTGAAATCCAAGCCAACTACATCCTGGAACTGCGCCTGCGGCAGTTGACCAAGTACTCCCGCCTTGAGCTGGAGAAGGAACAGGACGAACTCCGCCGGGAGATCGAGGCCTTGGAGGCCATCCTGGCTTCGGATGAACTGCTCCGAGATCTTGTCTCCGGTGAGTTGGCCGTGGTCGCCGAAAAGTACGGCACGCCCCGCCGCACAGTCCTCTTGGAATCGGAAGCTGTATCCCCCACGGTGGCTGCTGCCTTGGCAGCGTCAGTACCCGGGCCAAAGGGCAAAGCCGCGGCGCTGCCCTTGGAAATTCCGGACGACCCCTGCTGGGCCCTGCTGAGTGTGTCCGGACAGATCGCCAGGACGTCCAACCAGGAACCGCTGGCCGAATCAGGCCCCCGGACCAAGCACGATGTTTTCCGCTCTGTGGTCAAGACCACCGCCAGGGGAGAAATCGGTGCGGTCACATCCCAAGGCCGCATGCTGCGGCTCCAGGTGATGGATATGCCCGTGTTGCCTCCGGTCTCCGGTCTCCCCAACTTGGCCGGCGGCGTCCCCGCCAAGGACTTCATCACCTTGCTCAAGGGCGAAACCTTGGTTGCCTTCGTGCCCTTGGACGCCGTCCTCGCCATCGGGACGGTCCAGGGCGTGGTCAAGCGTGTTCAGCCGGACTACCCGCTGAACCGTGAAGACTGGGAGATCATCGCCTTGAAGGACAAGGACACGGTGCTCGCGGTGGAACCGGCGCAGGAGGACAACGTTGACCTTGTCTTCGTGACACGGCAGGCCCAATTGCTTCGATTCAGTGCCTCCAACGTCCGTCCTCAGGGACGCACTGCCGGCGGCATGGCCGGCATCAAGCTTGCGGCCGGCGACGAAGTTATTCACTTCGGTACCGTTCGCGCGGACGATCCCGCCGCCGTCGTGGTGACCATTGCCGGAACCAACGGTGCTTTGCCGGGGACGGCACCGGGAACTGCGAAGGTGACCGCTTTCGAGGAGTATCCCGTGAAGGGCCGGGCCACCGGCGGCGTACGTGTCCACCGTTTCCTCAAGGGCGAGGACACCCTGCTCCTGGCTTGGGCAGGTCATGGTCCGGCGAAGGCTTCCTCGACGGCGGGCGTGGCAAGGGCACTCCCCCACGAACATGGCCGCAGGGATGGATCCGGCGTTCCGTTGTCCCAGCCCGTGGAAGCTATCGGCCCGAGCATGGCATGGGCTGACGCTGCGGAATAGCGCGGAATAATCGCGGATTACCCGAACAGCACCGCGAAGTCGTTGAACAGCACGGCAAAGGCCGGGGGTTACACGCCTCCGGCCTTTGTGCTGCCGTGGCTGTGAAGCCACCGCACGGGCTAGCCGGTTTGGTTGATGCTCAGTATGTTTCCCTCACTGTCGAGGAACCATGCTGCGGCGCTTCCATCAGGCATCGTAGCGATGCCGTCTTCAGTCTTCAGGCCCGGGAAGTCGTAATCTTCGAAATTGACTCCCTTGCCGCGCAGCTCCTGCACTGTGGCCCGGACATCGTTGACTGTCCAGCCCATCTGGGTGTTCTTCGCAGTCCCTGCATTGGACGTTTGATAGACAAAGAATCCGGTTCCGTCGCCACACCTGTACTGGAGGTTGTCGTCGTCGTCCGGATTTTCGGGTTCCAGTCCGAGTTTTTCGCTGTAGTACGCGCGTGCCCGGGCTATGTCCTGTGCCGGTAGGACGGCACCAACCTGCTGATCCTTGAGCATTGTTTTCTCTTTCCGGCTCTCCCCCCGGAACGAACTTTACTCTTGGCAGGGTCCGTAAGTAATTGGAAAACGACACCATATTTCATGGACTGCAGAGGGGTGCGGGCCGGATCAGCTTAGACTGGCCGCATGCCGATCATCCCCGATGAAAAAGACTGGACCTGGGTGCTTTCAAAGCCCTGCCCCGAATGCGGTTTCGACCCCGCGACGGTGACTCCTTCCACGGTGCCCGGCACCGTTCTGAACATGCTTCCCCGGTGGCGGGCAGTGCTGCGTCGGGAGGATGTAGCAACACGTCCCAACGACCACACGTGGTCCAACCTGGAGTACGCCTGCCACGTCCGGGACGTCTTCAGCCTCTTCGACCAGCGTCTGAACCTGATGCTCACCGAGGACGACGCCCGGTTTGCGAACTGGGACCAGGACCAGGCCGCGATCGACGGAGAGTACGGTTCCGCTGATCCGCGCACGGTGGCCGACGAACTGGAGGCAGAGGGCAAGGAGATTGCCGAGTCCTTCGCCAGGGTCACCGAGGATGACTGGCAACGCACCGGAACGCGCAGCAACGGATCCTCATTCACCGTGTTGACGTTCTCCCAGTACTTCCTCCACGACGTTGTGCATCACCTTCATGATGTGGACGGCTAGTAACTAGAGCATCTTCTCCCACGTCATACTGCGGTTCACTGGCGCATAACCCATGCCCAAGTAGAGTTGCAACGCCCCGGTGGGGTTGGCCGAGTCCACGTCCAGTGAGGCCACGTTCATTCCCGCCGAGGCGTAGCGCTGCATGGCATCGGCGAGCAGTGCTTGGGCTATGCCCCGCCCGCGATAGGCACGTCGCACGCCAAGGAGCTCTGTATAACCTTCCTTGAAACCGCGGTCGGTAGCAGAGTCGGGATCAAAGCTGGTTAGCTGATATCCGGCCACCTCCCCCGTGCCGGAATCAATAACCACAGCACTCAGATCGTGCCTGGCCGTCGGTTCCTCGATGGTGAAGCGCCACGATTCTTCATCCCGTGGCTCGCTCCCCCAGTGGTCCCTGAACGCATCGTTATGGGCTTGGCGCACGGGCTCAAAGAGCGATGGACCCAGCGTCCTGAGCTCGAGTCCTGCACTCAGGGGCGCGTCGGGCAGTTGCTGAGACAAGGGCCGGTGCATTTCGTTGAACCACCGCACGGCGCCATAGCCGTGACCCATCAAGAGTGTTGCCTGATGCTCGTGCTGTTCCTCCGTCTGGATGCGGAGACGGGGCGGTGCTGTGGTGTGGCCCAGGGCCTGATCCGCCTGGAATCGGCTACGTACTTGTCCTTCCTGCCACAGCAGGACTGCAGAGCCGATGCCCCGCTGTTGCCATTCCGGGTCAACACACGCCATTCCGGTGGCTTTGTCGCCGTCGGGGTTCTTGGTAATGCGGCCATAGGCACGCGCCACGCCGTCGGAATCCAGGCCAAGGAGCGTGCTCGTTTCCGCGGGGTTCTTGGTGGACTCCAGGACGTGGACCAGATCGCCGCGCTTCTCATACCAAACCGGGTGTTCGACGGCGGCCGTCCGGGCAATCAGGCCTGCCCAGTTGTTGAGGTCTTCCATGGTGGCCGGTCGCCAGTTCAGGCCGGTAGCAACGGCATCCGGCATGACTTGGCTTGCGTCTTTGAAAGGCATGCCAACAGGCTACTGAGGAGTAGGCCTTCCCACCAGTTCCGCCGCGCCTGCACTTCTTCGCTTGGCAGCATCCTTGGCGGCAGGGAGTTCCAGCCGCACATCTGCCGGATCAATATCGTCCGGATTATGCGTCACCAGGACAACGGTGACGTCCTTGAGTCCGTTGCGCAGAATGGCCATCATTTCCCGCGCCGAGCCCGCATCCAGGTGGGCGGTGGGTTCATCCAGCAACAGCACGGAAGCTCCGGTCAGGAGCGTCCTTGCCATGGCAAGCCGCTGACGTTCGCCACCACTCAGGAACGAACCACCGGGTCCGATACGGGCATCGAGCCCATCCGGCAGCGCTTGCACCATTGAATCAAGCCCGACGTCGGCCAGGGCCTTGTGCATCTCGGCCTCGCTGGGCTTCGCTGTGGCCGGGCGGCTCAGCAGGAGGTTGCCGCGAATGGTGGAGTCGAACAGGTGGGCCTCCTGGGGGCACCAAGCAGCTTTGCCGGAGAGCTTCACAGTTCCTTCCGTCAGGGGCAGGAAACCGAGAAGTACCGAGAGGAGCGTGGACTTCCCTGCGCCGGAAGGGCCTGTCACGGCAAGCCAGCGGCCGGGCTCGGCAACAGCATTCACACCGGAAAAGACCTTCGGGCCGCCGGGCCAGGATGCTGACGCACCCCGCAAGTCCAGTCCCGCCCGGCCGGGCCGATCAGGCAGGCGCCGCGTGCCGCCGTCGTGCTCTTCCGCTTGGCTCCTTGGCGTGGCGGTCTCCAAAGCGCCGGATGCTGCCACCCGACCCAGAACGGCTGCGAGCGCCGGGGCTTGGCGCACAGCGGACACGATGCCGCCAAAGGGCTCAACCAAGGCGAGTTGCATCAGGACAATGACGGCTGCCAGTTCCGGGGCAACTGTGCCGTTAAGCACGGCGGGTGCACTCAGGGCGCCGGCCCACAGTGCGCCCATGGAGCACGCCAGGACAATCACGGCTTGGCCGAGTCCTTCAGCCCATGCCGAGCGTTGTGCAGAGAGTGTGGCGGTGCGGTCTTTGTGGCGCAGTGCACCGAGGACCGGCTCCTCCACCCCGTTGGCGCTCAGTTCCGCACGGGCGTCCAGGGCTGCGGCTACCCCCCGAAGCACCACTGAACGCATCTGCTGTTCGGCCTTGGCGGCGTTCCTGTCAGCCAGGACCGCCAGGGTCGGGGCAAGGACCAGGCCCACGACGGCGGCTGCCACCACCGCCGGCAGGGCCGCTGGCAAAACGATGGCTGTGGCGAGGATAGCCGCGGCCCCGACTCCCATGGCAGTCACGGGCGGGAGGACAACCCTTGGCAGAAGGTCGCGGAGGGTATCCACGTCATCAACAACGGAACTCAACACGTTGCCGCCTTGGAGGAGGCGCCTGAGGGACAGGGCCCTGCGGCTCAGCGATGCCCACAGCGCACCGCGGAGGCGGGTCATGGCAGCGAAGACGGCATCATGGGTCAAGAGTCGTTCGCAATAACGCAGAACGGCCCTTCCTATACCGAAGAACCGGACTCCGACGATCGCGCCGAGGAGGTAGAGAATGGGCGGCTGTTCGCTGGCGCGGATGATCAGCCACCCGGACAGACCTGACAGTGCCACTGCGAAGAGGGCGGCCAGGACGGCTACGACACCTGCGGCAAGGAACTTCCAACGTACGGGTCGCAAAGCCCGCAGGAGACCATGCAGCCTGCTGGTCGTGGGAGCGGGAGGGAGGCCGTTGTGGGGGTTGGCTTCCTTCGCCGGGACTGTAACAACCCCGGCAGAAGCGTCGCGCGGACTGCTCGCCTCGGTGGCCACAGCCGCTAAGGTCCCGTGACGGTGCTGGTGCTGCTGCTGCCCTACCGGTACCAGGTGGTCGGCGAGCGCCCGGGTGGCGGCATCGTGGGCCACCAGGATCACGGTGACATTGCCACGAAGCGACTCTATGGCGCGACGGACCACGCTGGCGGAGTATTGGTCCAGATGGGCGGTGGGCTCGTCGAGCAACAGGACCGTAGCGCCTGCTTCCACACGTGCCAGTCCACGGGCGAGTGCGATCCGCCGCAACTCTCCAGGGCTTAGTTCCGCTGGATTCCTGGCAGCCAGGTGCTCTGCAGAGGCCTTCCGCAGGACACGGGTGACAGCCTCGGTGTTCCCCAGGTATCCGTCCAGATAGAGTTCAATCTCTTTCTGCACAGTTTCGGTGGCCATGACCGGGTGTTGCGGAACCCACGCCACTGTCCCCGGGTCCGCACCGGTGATGGTCCCTGTGACTGCGGCTCCCGGTCCTTGCCCGATGAGCCCGGCGAGGACACCCAGGACTGTGCTCTTCCCGGAGCCGCTGTCGCCGTCGAGGGCGGTAACGCGCCCGGGGGCGGCAGTGAAGCTGAGGGGCCCGACGGCGGCCGCGGACCTTCCGTGGTAGGTCACCGACAATCCGCTCACAACTACGCCGGCCCGCTCGGTGCTGGATGGCTCGGTGCTGGATGGCTCGTTGTTGGAAGGCTCTGTGTTGGAAGGCTCTGTGTTGGAAGGCCCATGATCCTGCAGGCGCTCGTGTGCCGGGGCATCCAGTACGGCGTTGGTGGTTTCGAGTGCTGCCCTGCCGTCATCGCTTGCGTGGTGGGCGGTGCCGAGTTCCCGGAGCGGAAGGTAGCAATCCGGGGCCAGGATCAGTGCCAGGAGACCGGCTTCAAGGGCCATGTCGCCATGCACCAGCCGTACGCCGATGAACACAGCCACCACGGCCACGGAGATGGTCGCAATGAGTTCCAAGGCCAGTGCGGAAAGGAACGCCGTGCGAAGGGTGCCCATGGTACGGGTCCGGTATTGCTCGGAAATATCTTCCAGGGCTGCGCGCTGTTCGGTGGCACGTCCCAGGCCCACCAGGACGGGAAGGCCTTTGGCTAGTTCAAGGATGTGGCCGGACAGTTTCCGGAGCGTGCTTTGCGCCTCCCGGACGGTGTCTTCGGTGTGCCTGCCGATGAGGACCATGAACAGCGGCACCAGTGGAACCGTCAGGACGATCACCACAGCACTTACCCAGTCGGCGAAGAGGATCCGGGCTCCGATCAGGAGCGGGACCGTAGCGCAGTTCACGATCGCAGGCAGGTATTGGGTGTAGTAGTCGTCCAGTGCGTCCAGGCCCCGCGTGGCAAGGATCGCCAGGCCGCCGTCGTTCATTCCCGCTACGGGCGACGAAACGCCGTCGGACAGCGAGCGCCTCAACAGCCGTGACCGCAGTTCCTCTTTGACACCCAGCGCAGCCCGCCTGGAGGCAATACCTTGTCCCCACACCGTCAGCGACCTAAGGACCGCTCCCGCCGCGCCCCAGATCAGCCCGTTGTTCCAGTCCCCTAAACCGGAGTTCCCCGCCCCGGACGTGAGTCCGGCCAGCATCCCCGCCACAGCTTGGGCCATGAGCACCAGGGACAGTGCTTTGAGGGCGGACATCAGGCCAAGGGCGTACAGCGCAGATCGCGTGGCGGGGCCGGAAGGGAAAACGGGTTTCATGGGGCGACTAATCTCCCGATGTGCTTGGAGTGGATGGCGAGCTGCCCTTGGGGATCATCACCTTTGCGGCAATGGCCGGCAGGAACCCGTGGGCTTCGGGGATGTGGGCCGCGCTTACGCGCCTCCGGAACACCCAGTACGTCCATGACTGGTAGGCAATCACGAGTGGCAGGCCAACGGCTGCAACGATGCTCATGAGGCCCAGGGTGTAGTCCGAGGACGAGGCGTTGGAGATGGTCAAGTTGAAGGCGGGATCGATCGTGGAGGGGATAACCACAGGGAACGCGGCTCCGAAGATCGAGGCTGTGGCGCACACAATGAAGGCGCCGAGGGCACTGAACGCGCGCCCTTCGGACCCTGCACGGGCCAGCCGCCACGCCAGGACCACTGCGACGATGGCTGCTGCCACCAAAGCCCAGGTCCAGGCCTTGCCGCTCAGGAACTGGACAGCCAGCATCCAGCCGAACATCGGCAACACCGCGAACGGCACCAGACGAATGAACCAGCGGCGGGCGCGATACCGCACGTCGCCGTCGGTCTTAAGGGCAAGGAACGCCAAGGCATGCACCAGGGCAAACGCCACCACACCGAAACCGCCAAGGAGCGCGTAACCGCTGAACCAGGACATTGGGCCACCGACGCGGTCCCCGTTGGCATTCAGGGGCAGGCCCGTAGTGGTGAGGGCCAATGCTGCGCCGATGCCGAAGGCGGCCACGAAGGACCCTACGGCGATCGCCCAGTCCCAGCGGTTGCGCCACCGTACGGAGTCCACTTTGCCTCTGTATTCGAAAGCGACTGCCCGGAAGATCAAGGCGGCCAGGACTGCCAGGAGGGGGAGGTAGAGGCTGGAGAACAGCGAGGCGTACCAGAGAGGGAAGGCTGCGAAGGTGGCACCGGCTGCGGTGAGCAGCCACACCTCATTGCCGTCCCATACCGGGCCTATGGTGTTCAGCAGCACTCGCCGGTCAGTGTTGTGGCGGGCAAACAGCTTCATGAGCATGCCGACGCCGAGGTCGAAACCCTCCAGGAAGAGGTATCCGGTCCACAACACGGCGATGGCTACGAACCAGATGGTTGGCGATAGTTCCATTGTCAGTACCCCTTGGCTTTAGTAGGCGAATGCCAGGACGTCGTCGCCGGACTTATCCGGTCCGGTGCCGTCGTCGTTCTTGTCACGTTGGTCGCCTGAGTCCTGCGCGTGGCCCAGTTCAGGCATCGCGGAGGCCACGCCACCTCGGATGTACTTGACCAGGAGCTTCACCTCCACCACCAGCAGCACGGCATAGATGGCGGTGAGGACTACCAGCGAGGTCATGAGCTCCCCTGCGCTGACCCCCGGGGACACGGCGGCAGCGGTGAACATGAAGACTTGGTCAATCCCGTTCATGTCCGGATTCGGGGCCACGACGAACGGCTGCCTGCCCATTTCGGTGAAGATCCAGCCTGCGGCGTTGGCGCCGAACGGTGCAAGGATCCCCAGGACTGCAAGACGCATGAGCCATGTGGACTGAGGAACCACGCCCTTGCGGGTGACCCAGAGGGCCAACAGTGCGGCGAAGGCGGCGAGGCCACCGAAGCCGATCATCATGCGGAAGCCCCAGTAGGTCACTTCCATGACAGGCACGTATTGGATTTCCTGTCCGGCGCGCTCACCGTACAGCGGGTTGTCCGGCAGGTGGGTGCCGTACTTTTCCTTGTACTCACCCAGCAGGCTGTTCACGCCCTTGACCTCGGTAGTGAAGTCGCCCTTGGCCAGGAAGGAGAGGATGCCGGGCACTTCAATGACGGCCACAATGTCATCGCAGTTGGTGGCACCAAGGTTGCCCACGCTCAGGACCGAGAAGCCCGTGCCGTCATGGCAGGCAGCTTCCGCAGCGGCCATCTTCATGGGCTGCTGCTCGAACATCAGCTTGCCCTGCAGGTCACCGGTGATGGCCGTTCCTGCGAAGGAGATCATGGCCACCACTGCGCCAATACGCAAGGACGTCATCCACACGGTGTAATCGGACTTGTCACGGCCCGGAATTGCGGCCTCGCCGGGAAGCAGCTTGCCGTCCTTGCCCACCACATCAATGCCATCGTGACGTCGACGCCAGAGGTGGTACCAGGCGATACCAAGGAGGAAGGCACCCGCGACAGCCAACGCACCGAACAGCGTATGGGGAACCGCCACCAGTGCAGTGTTGTTGGTGAACACCGCCCAGGCGTCAGTCATCACGGGCCGGCCATCCACCATTTCAACGCCTACGGGGTGCTGCATCCAGGAATTGGCCACGATGATGAAGTACGCGGAGAAGACTGAACCAATCACGGCAATCCACAAACAGGCCAGGTGGACGCCGCGCTTGAGTTGCTTCCAGCCAAAGATCCACAGCCCCAGGAAGGTGGATTCAACGAAGAACGCCAACAATGCTTCGAGGGCCAGCGGTGCACCGAAGACATCTCCGACGAAACGGCTGTACTCGCTCCACGCCATGCCGAACTGGAATTCCTGAACGATGCCGGTGGCCACGCCCATGATGAAGTTGATGAGGAAGAGCTTTCCCCAGAACTTGGTCATCCGCAGGTACTCGGGCTTGCCGGTGCGGTACCAAATGGTCTGGATGATGGCCACTACCAGGCCGAGGCCAATGGTGAGCGGCACCATCATGAAGTGGTAGACGGTAGTGATACCAAACTGCCAGCGTGCGATTTCCAAGGCGTCCATGGCTGTCCTTTGTGCGGTGGACCGAAGTACGATGACCTTACTTCTACGTCACGTAGAAAACTTCTCTTCTACACAGTGTAGAACAAATGACGGCCGCCGGGACCCATTCTTCAAGTGGCGTAACCCACGCGCAAGGGATCACTCCGGGGCGCGGCGCGCCGATAGTTCTACCTCACGTAGAATGAAGCTCTGAAAAGCGGTAGATTTATTGTGGAATGTTGGATCATCGCTCCCGGCAGCAGCCACCCTGCACCGGGAAGCGGAAGGTAGGGACGTATAAATGGCAAGTCTTGGGGAACTGGAACGGGCAGTGATGGATCTGCTCTGGGCAGGCCAGGAGGCTGCAACCGCCAACACACTGCGCGATCTCCTGGCGCAGGATTCCGAGGCCGGTGACGGCACCGCGGGTCATCAAGGCAAGGATCTGGCCGTAACCACGGTCCTCACTGTGCTCTCACGCCTGGAAAAGAAGGGCCTGGTGGAGCGTGAACGCGGAACGCGGCCACACCGCTACCAAGCCGTCTCCAGCCGCGCCGATCACACCGCCGAACTCATGCACGAAGTGCTGGGCTCGGCTCCGGACCGCGAGGCCGTCCTGGCCCGCTTCATTGGTTCCGTCACCGAAAGCGAAGCCGCTACCCTGCGCAAACTGCTCGGCTACAATTAGCCACTATGTTCTGGACCTCATACCTGCTTGCGGTCCTGGCAATCATTCTGGCGTGGCCAGTACCCGTGCTGCTTTCCCGTGCGCAGTGGCCGGCACGATCCCCTTTCACCGCCATGGTGCTGTGGCAGGCGATCGCCCTCGCTGGTGGCTTATCCATGATCGGCGCCATGCTCGTCTATGGACTCGAGCCCATCGGGGACAACCTCATCGCAGGACTCAAGAGCCTGGCCGGGATGGTTTTCAACAACGAGCCCACCACCGCGCTGGGCTTTTGGCACCTTTTTGCGCTCTCCGCAGCGGCACTGCTGACCGCCCACCTGGTCTTTACCCTGCTGCTGACCTATTACAAGATTGAGCGCCAGCGGCGACGCCACCGCGAGCTGCTGGCCCTGCTGGCATCACCGTCGGACGACGGCCCCGGCACCGTGGTGATCAATCACGACTCCCCCGTCGCCTACTGCCTGCCTGGCGGCGCCCGGTCCGTAACGGTTCTCTCCGACGGCCTGATGGCAGCACTGGAGCCAGCCGAACTCAGGGCAGTGCTTATTCACGAGAACGCGCACCTGTCCCAGCGCCACGATCTCCTGCTTTGGGCCTTTGCTGCTTGGCGCCAGGCCCTGCCATGGTTTCCCACCACCCGGCTGGCCCAGACAGCGGTGAACTCCCTGATCGAAATGCTGGCCGACGACGTCGCGCTCCGCACCGAGAGCAAAGGCACCCTGATCAAAGCCATCGCGATAGTTGCGAGTGGCACCACACAGCCCGCCTTGGACGGGCAGCCGGTCAGCGGGAATAAGTCACTGGCCGGCGGACAGGCGCTCAGCGTTGGTGGCGCGGTCGTCGAGGGCAATGCAGTCAGCGCCACCGGCGGCGCTGATTCCCCACGCACGACGGCGTCACGCGTCAGCCGCCTGCTCTCACCCAAGCCTCCGCTCACCAAAGCTGCGCGGGTGCTGGTCCTGGCGGCCTCGGCCTTGCTGCTTGCGGTGCCCACTGCCCTGTTAATCGTCCCGGGACTACTGGGCTGACCGGCGGCGGGGCCTGACCGGCTAGTGGGGCAGCGTCGCGTCGTACACCAAGGACGCGTAGCCTTCCAAGGCCTCGGCGCAGCGAGCCAGGTGCTCTGAGGCGTCCGTCGCCTGCGGCAAATGAAGCACATCGCGCGACTTCAACTCCCTGTACCAGCGTCTCAGGCGCTCCAGGCTTTGTTCTTCTTCCTCCAGTTCGGCAAAGGTGAACTTCTCCCTGGAAATCTCTTTGGCTATCTCTTGCTCAAACTTGCCGCAATCGGCCGTGAACTCGTTCCACTCCTCCAGCCGGGCCGCTTCGAAAACGCTACGGAAAGTGTCGGCGCCGTTGTCGCGGGGCGCAGCGTCCACCAACGTCCAGGAGCCATCGCCCTTCGCCACCAGCGCCTGGGCCCGGGCAAGACCCTCATCGAAGGCCGGATGGGCAGGGAGGACCCACGTGCCGGGCGATAAAGGAACGGCCCCGATCCGGCGCAGTTCCCGCCACACTGCCACTCTGTGCCGGGATGGCTGCGCAGGAACCTGCACCAGAATCAACAACCACTGTTCATCAATCACACTTATGAATGTAGCAGCTGTTACATTCATAAGTGTGAATGCTCCAAACAGTTCCCCCGCTTCCGTTGCAGCCAGCCAGCGTTGGCCCCTCTACGCCGCGGGCTTTACCACCGCCTTTGGTGCCCACGCGGTGGCAGCAGGCCTCGGGGCAGAAAGCGCAGACATCGGTTTGAGCTTGCTTGCCCTGGGTGTTCTGCTGGCTTTGTACGACGTAGCGGAAGTGTTCCTCAAACCCGTTTTCGGAGCCCTCAGCGATCACATCGGACCCAAGCCGGTCATCGTGGGTGGGCTTGTTGCTTTCTCCGCTGCCTCCCTGATTGGACTATGGGCGGATGAGCCCGCCATGCTCGCCGCTGCCCGCCTTGGTCAAGGGATGGCGGCTTCGGCCTTCTCACCAGCCTCGTCCGCTAGTGTTGCCCGGCTGGCAGGCGGCAGGACCGGGCACTACTTTGGCCGCTACGGCTCCTGGAAAGGACTCGGCTACGCTATTGGACCGCTGCTCGGAGCCCTGGCCATCATCACCGGCGGATTCAGCCTGCTGTTCGGGATTCTGGCGGCCGTGGGCCTGGCTGTGGCCGTTTGGGCCCTTGCTTCGGTGCCCCGCCTGCAGCCGCTTCCGCGTCCCAGATACACCATCGTCGATGTGTGGCGCCAAAGCACTGAACGGTCATTTCTCGGACCAACGCTGGTGTTGGCCGCTGCTACGGGGGCACTGGGTGCCGCCGTCGGCTTTCTCCCTGCGCTGGCAGCACGGGAAGGGCTTGGTACGGCAGGCAGCGTTGCCGTAGTCACAGTGCTGGCAGTAGCTTCCGCGCTGATACAGCCCCGCGTCGGCAGGCTGAGGGATCAGGGAAGAATCGCCGACAAGCCCGGCATGGTGGCCGGCCTGCTCGCCATCTCGGTAGGCACCCTCATGGCCGGATTGTTGCCAGGAGCCGCATGGATCTACTGCGCAGCGGTGCTCATCGGTGCGGGAATCGGCATCTCCACGCCTCTCGCATTCGCCCACCTGGCCGATGCAACGCCAGCCGAACGCCTCGGCAGGACCATGGGCTCAGCCGAGCTGGGCCGCGAACTTGGCGACGCCGGCGGGCCGCTGCTGGTGGGCGGTGTTGCCGTAGCGGCGGGGCTCCCCTGGGGTTTGGGTGCCTTGGCCTTGGTGGTGGGAGCGGCTACGTTCGCAGCCCCTGGCGCCCGCACACCACAGGCCGCTGAACGGCGCCCCGGTCCGCGAAATCAAAGCTAGGCGTCGATGCGCTCCCGGTCCAAGGTAGCCGCGCCGGCAATAATGAACTCCTTGCGCGGTGCCACGTCCGAGCCCATCAAAAGATCGAAGACTTCCTCGGCACGTTGGGCGCTATCAATGCCCACCTTCCGGAGGGTCCGGTGTCGTGGATCCATAGTGGTCTCGGCCAGTTGCTGTGCGTCCATCTCGCCCAAACCCTTATACCGCTGGATAGGTTCCTTGTAGCGTTTACCTTCCTTGGCAAGGTTGGAGAGAAGCACGTGAAGCTCGGCCTCTGAGTAGGTATAGATCATCTCATTGGCCTTCTGGCCGGGGTTGATCACTTCCACGCGGTGCAGGGGCGGGACAGCCGCAAACACGCGGCCGGCCTCGACCATGGGGCGCATGTATCGGAAGAACAGGGTGAGCAGCAGGGTGCGGATGTGCGCACCGTCAACATCGGCGTCAGTCATGAGGATGACCTTGCCGTAACGGGCAGCGTCAATGTCGAAGCTTCGACCCGAGCCGGCACCCACAACCTGGATCAACGCCGCGCACTCAGCGTTGGACAACATGTCGCCAACGGATGCTTTCTGGACGTTCAAAATCTTGCCGCGGATGGGCAGCAGTGCTTGGAAGTCCGATGAGCGGGCAAGTTTGGCGGTACCGAGGGCCGAGTCACCCTCTACGATGAACAATTCAGAGCGTGCGACGTCATCAGTCCGGCAGTCTGCAAGCTTGGTGGGCATTGACGAAGTTTCCAGGGCGTTCTTGCGGCGCTGGGTTTCCTTGTGCACGCGGGCCGAGATGCGCGACTTCATCTCAGCGACCATCTTCTCCAGGAGGAGCGCGGACTGGGCTTTGTCGTTGCGGTTGGCCGAGTTCAGCCTTGCTGTTATTTCCTTCTCAACCACTTTGGCCACAATGGCACGAACCGCCGAGGTACCGAGGATTTCCTTGGTCTGTCCCTCGAACTGCGGCTCCGCAAGCCGAACAGTCAGGACGGCAGTCAGCCCGGCTAGAATGTCGTCTTTCTCGATTTTGTCGTTGCCGGCCTTGAGCTTGCGCGCGTTCGTCTCCACTGCCTTGCGGAAGGTCTTCAACAGGGCGGCTTCAAAGCCGGACTGGTGAGTGCCGCCCTTGGGCGTGGCGATGATGTTGACGAAGCTGCGCATAGTGGTCTCATAACCGATGCCCCAGCGCAGGGCGATGTCCACCTCGCAGTCACGCTCAACCTCCGCGATCTTGCTGTGCCCGTTCTCATCGAGGACCGGGACCGTTTCCTTGAATTTCCCTGAACCGTGGAGACGCCAAACGTCTGTCACTCCGGAATCGGCCGCGAGGAACTCAACAAACTCGGAGATGCCGCCATCGTGGTGGAACACTTCCTCATGGACACCGGCTTCCCCCGGTGTTCCGGCCAGCTTCCGCTCGTCGCGCACGGTGATTTTCAGGCCAGGCACAAGGAAGGATGTCTGGCGTGCCCGTGCTGCCAGGTCATCATAGGAGAACTTGGCGTCAGGGGTGAAAATTTGACGGTCAGCCCAATAACGCACACGGGTTCCGGTGACGCCACGTTTGGCCTTGCCCACAACATCCAGCACAGAATTCTCAACGAACGGCTCGAACGGTGCATTGGGGCTTGGCTTTGCACCGGAATCCACGAAGCGTCCCGGCTCGCCGCGGCGGAACGACATCTGGTAGGTCTTGCTGCCGCGGTCCACTTGGACATCAAGGCGGCTGGACAGAGCGTTCACCACCGAAGCTCCGACGCCATGCAAACCGCCCGAGGCAGTGTAGGAACCTCCGCCGAATTTGCCGCCTGCGTGCAGTTTGGTGAACACAACTTCGACGCCGGAGAGGCCTGTCTTGGGTTCTACGTCCACGGGGATACCGCGGCCGTCGTCGTGGATTTCCACAGAGTTGTCGGCATGCAGGATGACTTTGATGTCATGTCCGAAGCCTGCCAGAGCCTCATCCACAGCGTTGTCGATGATTTCCCAGAGGCAGTGCATGAGGCCGCGGGAGTCAGTGGAGCCGATGTACATGCCCGGGCGCTTGCGAACGGCTTCCAAGCCCTCAAGGACAGACAGATGCCGGGCGTTGTATTCAGAACTCGGTGCCACTCGCGGTGTGCTCCTTCGGGGTATATCTCCGGGTGCTTCCCAGCCGTGTGTTGACTGGTAATTCAAGGCAAACACTGCCCGTACAAGAGTAGCCGGGGAAGTCGTCAGGCACCGTTTGCCACTCCAGCGCGGACGCAGCTCGCCTGGTTACGTTACGCACATGTGATACGCGGACAGCGAAAGTGACCCATCCTTGCCATGGATCTGCGCCGAATGCTGGTTATATGGATGTACAGAACTACTAAGGAGGCCGACATGACAACAGCAGTTGCAGACCGCACACTGAACGCAGCTGACCGCTGTGACCGTTGCGGAGCCCAGGCGTACGTCCGCGTTGTACTCGAGTCCTCCGGCGGTGAGCTGCTCTTCTGCGGCCACCACGCACGTGCAGTTGAAGCTACGCTTCGGCCCATGACTTCTGACTGGCACGATGAGACCGAGCGCCTCAACGAGAAGGCTCCCGTCCCCGTCGACTAGGCAGTCCGGGCAATCCGGAAACCCTTTTTGATTACATGACAAGGCTCCTCCCACGCGGGAGGGGCCTTGTTGCGTTGAGCTTGTTGCGTTGAGCTCGTCTGTGCGCACAAGAAGAGCGGCCCAGCCGGAAGTCCGACTGGGCCGCTCTCAACACCTGTTCTGGATGTTTTTTAGTCCAGGTAGTCCCGCAGGACCTGCGAGCGGGACGGGTGCCGCAGCTTGGACATGGTCTTGGATTCGATCTGGCGGATACGCTCGCGCGTGACGCCGTAGACCTTGCCGATTTCGTCTAAAGTCTTCGGCTGGCCATCGGTCAGGCCGAAGCGCATTGCAACGACTCCGGCTTCGCGCTCCGACAGGGTGTCCAAAACCGAGTGCAACTGTTCCTGCAGGAGCGTGAAGCTCACGGCATCGGCAGGGACCACGGCCTCAGAGTCCTCAATCAGGTCACCGAACTCCGAGTCACCGTCCTCACCCAGCGGGGTGTGGAGCGAAATCGGTTCGCGGCCGTACTTCTGGACCTCGACAACCTTCTCGGGCGTCATGTCCAGCTCGAGTGCCAGCTCCTCAGGCGTCGGTTCGCGGCCGAGGTCCTGAAGCATTTGGCGCTGTACGCGGGCCAGTTTGTTGATGACTTCCACCATGTGCACCGGAATACGGATGGTGCGGGCCTGGTCGGCCATGGCGCGGGTAATCGCCTGACGGATCCACCACGTTGCGTAGGTGGAGAACTTGAAGCCCTTGGTGTAGTCGAACTTCTCCACTGCACGGATGAGACCCAGGTTGCCTTCCTGGATCAGGTCCAGGAAGAGCATGCCACGGCCGGTGTAGCGCTTGGCCAAGGAAACGACGAGACGCAGGTTGGCTTCGAGCAGGTGGTTCTTGGCACGCTTGCCGTCGTGAATGACGAATTCCAGCTCACGCTTGAGCTTGGGATCCATGGATCCGTCGTCAGCGTTGATCTTTTCCTCGGCAAAGAGGCCGGCCTCGATCCGAAGGGCGAGGTCAACTTCCTGCTCTGCGTTCAGCAGTGCGACCTTACCGATCTGCTTCAGGTAATCCTTGACGGGGTCGGCAGTAGCACCGGCCGACATGACCTGCTGGACAGGAGCGTCGTCGTCGTCGGCATCGGAGTAGACGAATCCCGTACCTGAGGGAGCAGCCTTGTCCTTGGTAGCCGTGGCGCCGTCCTCGACGTCATCTTCTCCGACTTCGACTTCCTCGGCAGCTGCGGGATCAAAGTCTTCATCCTCGCCACTGGAATCCTCAGCGTCGGAGCCTGAGGACTTGTTCGCGGCTTCAGCGGCGGCCTTCGCGCCGGGCTTGGGTCCACGCTTCTTAGGTGCCGGCTTGTCAGAGTCGCCCTCTGAGGCCTTGTTGGCAGCACGTGTCGCTGCGCGCTTTGCCGATGTTGCCGCCTTCTTTTCCTCAGCGGACAATTCGGCCTGGGCGGCGGGTTCCTTCTCGACGGAAGACGGGGTCACAGAAAACCTTTCTAGCGGCGGTCTGTGGAATCACCATACGGGCAACACCACTATGACCCTGTCAAGTCCGCGATCAATTTCAAATGCGATCGCCGTCTGCAGAGTCTCTATAGAGAACTCCCGACGACACTGTATTGTTCCCGACGAAGGGGGCAATTCAGGCATTCGAACGCGGACCCAACCGGGTCTCGGCATCCATTGTCTCACGGTTTTGCGAAACGCATGCCTGATGAATTTTCAAACCGCTATGCGACCGTGTCCTGGGACCCGCGCCATGCGGTCTCGGAGGTCCGCGCCCACGTGCAGATGGTCCCCTGTCCCAGAAGATCCATGAGTAATTCGGCCAGGCGGTATCCCGGCTGCGCCGCCTCCGCCCGGCTGAGGCAGGCGTAAGCAACGGATCCACGCCCCTTGCACCAGGAAATCCAGCCCTGCAAGGTCAGCGCCGCTGCAGGCACTACGCCGGATTCGTCGTCGACGCATAGCCCGGCAAGAACCCGCTGCAGCGCGTCAAGGGTGCTCCAACAAGGCATGTGCGGCTGGAAGCCCAGTAGGACATCTCCGTAGGTGAAGACGTCCCCGGACGTAGTGGACTCATGGTGGACTTTGGCAGCGGGAAGGGCCGAGGCCGGAATGCCGAGTTTCCGGGGGTCGAACGGCGCGCCGTCGTCGTCGTCGATAAAAAGTCCGAACGCCGCAGCGCCGGACTTTGCAGAATCCATGCCTGCTGCCGCCATGACAACCACGGCGTCCCGCCACCCAGGCACTCTCAGGGTGGTTCTGAGGAAGCCCAGGATTTCTGCGTCAGCCCCGGGCTGCAGTGGGTCATCTGCTTCGCACCTCTTAAGCACGTGGTGCCATACGGCCAGGACGGCGTCCAGACAGCGTTCGCTCCTCCAGTCGCCGAGAATTTGCTTCCCGTACCGTGTCTCCGCTGCCAGCACCAGAGGGTTTAACGTCCCTGGACGTGTAAGCTGCGGCTGTCCTGGCCCGCTCCTTGGCGACGGTCCTATGGAGCTCCCCCTGTACACCAGTTCAGCGCTCAACCTGCTGTTCTTGATGCGATCAACAGGCAGTCCAGGCAACGGGCAACATTCCAGGTCCGCGCAGTAGGCGCTACGCCAATACTCGGTGCCTACCAGCCATGCATCCCGCACGGATAGATCAACCTCATCGAGGCTTAGCTGCAGGGCCTCGAGCAGCGGGATTGCCTGCCGGGCCACGCTGCCGTCATCCCAGCCCGTGTCAGTGTAGATGGCAAGTACCACCCCGTTTGCTTCCTGGTCAGCAATCAGGAAGCTGCGGATTTGGTCTGCGAAACCTGAGCGGGCTTGCTGTGAATCAAGGTTCGGCAGATCCACTCGCAGTGTCGCTCCAAGGACTTTCCCTTGCATGGTGATGGCCACAAGACTGTCCTCGGGCCAGTAACCCAACATATGGGGAATGTAGCCAAGAATATCTTCGGGTTGGTGGATGCTGAGCGTTCTATTGGAAGTCATGGTTCCACCCTGCTCAACTCCTGCCGGAGGAAACAGAGACCATCATGCCTATGTGGAAAAGCTGCCGCCGCTGCGCGGACCGCCTAGTGCTCGTCCGGAGAAACGGTCCGTGCGGCACGTCGCCGCTCGATCCGTTCCCGACGCTGCCTGGCAAGGGCGGCCATCAACGGCTGAACGTGAATCCCCTGGGATGCCATCTGCCGGCGCACCTTCCGCCGTGTCACCAGGATGAGCACAGTACCAAGGCCCAGCAGAACGAATTGAACGCTGAGGGCAATCCGGAACGGCGCAAGCCCGTAAAGAACACCGCCGGAGAACCCGCTGGCGTACAGGAGGTCGAGTACAAGACCGATCAGGTAAATGGCGACGAGCGCCGCAATAAAACCGCCAACGTTGACTATCCCCGTTGCCGTGCCGATCCGGTGCGAGGGATTGAATGTCCTGGCGAAATCGAATCCAATCATGGACCCAGGCCCGCCGACAGCCAGCACCACCACCAATACGGCCAGGAGCCACAGCGGGGCGCGCTCGGGAAGGCTGAGTACAGCAGCCCAAGCCAAGGCCGTGGCCAGCGCAATCAGCAGGACCATGGCCGATCTCCGCATGGGATGTTTGGAGACGAAGCGGCCAAAACCGGGGCCGGCAACAATCGCCGTGGCCACAAACAGGGCCATGAGGCCTGAGACGGTCCCCGCATCGAGTCCCTGGGCAGACAACAGGAATGGATAGCCCCAGGTCATGGCAAAGAGGTTCCCACTGAACTGAACAGTGAAGTGACTCCAGAGGCCCAACCGGGTTCCGGGCTGTTTCCACGCGCGGGAAAGTGAGATGCCGGTGGCACGGAGACCTTGGCTGGTGTCCCTGGGCGGGTGCCCGGGTGGTGCGTCCCGAAGCACTGCCACCACGAGGACCACAGCCAAGACGGACATGGCTGCCAGGGTAAGGAACGCGGGTGTCCATCCAGCCGTGTGGAGAAGCAGCGCGAACGGAACAACACTGAAGAGTTGGCCGAGCTGGCCACACATGCCGGTCAGTTGCGTGACAAGTGGAACCTTGGAAGGAGCGAACCACAACGGAACCAGGCGGATGACGGAAATGAAGGTCATCGCATCGCCGGCTCCCACCAGGACGCGGCCCAGGACGCCCCCGGGAACACTGTCCGCAAAGGCCAACTGCAACTGCCCCAAGCCCATGAGCACGGCGCCACCGGCCACCATTGCCCGTGAACCGAACCTGTCTACCAGGACGCCGACGGGGATCTGCAGCCCGGCATAGACCAGGAGTTGAAGCACCGTGAAGAATGAGATGGCAGCGGCACTCGCATGGAATCTCTCAGTGGCTTCCAGCCCTGCTACGCCGAACGAGGTTCGCTGTGCCACCGCCACAAGGTAGGCGAACACGCCGATCGTCCAGATGAGCCAGGCACGGGGAGCATTCACCCAACAATTATGCCTGCCGGCAACTCAAAGCTGATTTATTGAGGCGAGTCTTTACGCGCCAAGTAGGCCTCTACGGCAGCTCCAATATCCTCGGCGTTGGGCAGCTCATCATTCTCATCAGCCAGCAGCGAACGGCGGACGATGCCCTCGGATTTCTCGTCGTAGCGTGTCTCAAGATTTGTCACTACTGCCTGCACTTCCTCAGAAGCCTCGATCTGCTCCGCGATCTGGCGGCCCACTTCACGCCCGGCTTCCCGGAGTCTGTCCGTTGGCAGCATGAGGGACGTTGCCGCCCCCAGGTACTCCAATCCGGCGACGGCGGCGGGCGGGTACTCAGCTTCGGACAGGTAATGCGGGACGTGGATGACGTAGCCGGCAACATTGCGTTCCGCTTCAGTGAGCCTGAGTTCCAGGATGTGTCCGATGGCAGCGGGAACATCCACCGTGGGCTTCCAGCTCGAAATCCCCTCAATGAGCTCAGGCATGTTGCCGTGGACCGTCACCCCAACAGGTCGCGTGTGCGGGACTGGCATGGGAATGGAATGGATCCACGTCACCAAGTTGACGTCGAGCTCTTCAACAATTCCGACGACGGCCCTCGAGAAGCGCTCCCACTGCAGGTCGGGTTCGAAGCCGGCGAGCAGCAGGAACGGCTGGCCCAGGCCGTCATTCAGCTTGTACAGGCCGAGCTTTGGCGCCTGGTAGTCCTGCAGATGGTCCTCCACGAAGCTGATGTGGGGTCGCCGCGAACGGTAGTCGATGAGTTGGTCGGCATCGAACATGGCCACCACCTCGGCGCCCAGCTCGTCCAAAAGTTCCGCATTGATCTGCCGGACCACGTGACCGGCATCGGCAAAGCCCGTGAATCCCATGACCATGTTCAGCCCGCGTAGCTCAGGGCTGTGGAAGGTCTCGATGTTCCGCGCGTACAGCGATTCGGGGTCCAGGAGAGAGCCGGATATCCGTTCAAACACGGCGTGTTCCTTTCGCAATGACAAAGTTAGGGGGAAGTCCCGGGCGCCAACCACATGGCATCAAGCTCATGACACCCAGCGACGTGACAACACCGGGCACCATTGATTGGCTGCGGGACTCTATTAATCCATACAACGCTCTGCGCCATGAGGGCATTCCTGCCCCTCATGTGCCGCAGCTCTCATTTAATTGCTGTCCGCAGCGTTCAAGAGACTACGATCGAAGCGGGTCGCCCCGGCGGCCCTGAAGACCAAGGCCGCCGTCGCAAGAAGACGTCGGGCGCGTACCGGGGCAGGCCGCCAAACATGCGGCCCCGCCATGCAATGCAGAGAGAAGTGAGGACACATCCTCGTGGTCAAGACTACTGACATCATCCTGGGCATCATCGCCAAGGACCTGAAAAAGTCCCCCAGCGACGCACTTGTGATTGGCGTTGCCCAAGGCACGGACGGGCCGGTACTGCTGTCCAACCCGTTGAGCGCGAAAGCCGCCGAATCCGTTGCGGGCTCCCTGCAGCTTTTGGGGATCACCGGGGCCGCGGACCAGGTTCACCGGCTTCCGGGCCTGCCGGAAACAGGCTCAGGGATTCTCGTCCTTGCAGGGGTAGGAAAGCTGTCCGATGTCGGGAACCTCAGCGAAGAAGCGCTACGGCGCGCAGCAGGATCCGCTGTTCGCCAGCTTGCCGGAGCCTCTTCAGTCACTTTGGCATTCCCGACGTCCACCCTCGCTGATTTTGCGGCGGTCGCCGAAGGAGCCGCTCTGGGCGCCTACTCCTACACGGAGCACCGGTCCAGCAAGGAAGGGCTGAAGGCTCCGGTGGCCAAGGCCTTCATTTTCTCGGATGTCGACGCCAAGTCCGCCCAGCCCGCACTGGACCGGGCGATTGTGCTGGCCCGCGCTGTCAACGCGACCCGCACCTTGGTCAACCAGCCCCCAAGCCACCTATACCCCGAGTCATTCGCCGAGTCCGCCAAGGAACTCGCCAAGGGCCTCCCTGTCAAGATCACCGTGTGGGACGAAAAACGCCTGGAAAAGGAAGGCTTCGGAGGCATCCTCGGCGTCGGCAAGGGCTCTACCCGCCAGCCCCGCCTCGTCAAGGTGGAATACGCTCCGGCAAAAGCCACGAAGAAGATTGCCCTGGTTGGCAAAGGCATCACGTTTGACACCGGAGGCATCTCCATCAAGCCGGCCCTCGGCATGGGTGACATGAAGAGCGACATGGCCGGCGCCGCCGTCGTACTTAACACCGTGCTGGCCATCGCCTCGCTCGGCCTGCCGCTTAAGGCCACCGCCTGGCTCTGCATCGCGGAGAACATGCCCTCAGGCGCAGCAGCGCGGCCTGCTGACGTGTTCACCATCTACGGCGGGAAGACCGTTGAGGTTCTGAACACGGACGCGGAGGGGCGCTTGGTGATGGCCGACGGCATCGTCGCTGCCAGCATGGAGAAGCCGGACGCCATCATTGACGTCGCAACACTCACCGGCGCACAGCTGATCGCACTGGGCCTGCGTACTGCCGGCGTCATGGGATCGGACTCCGTCACGGCAGCGCTGAAGGCGGCGGCCGACAGGGCGGGCGAGCTGGTTTGGCCCATGCCGCTGCCCGAAGAGCTCCGCCCGAGCCTTGACTCGCATGTGGCAGACCTCGCCAACATCGGTGAGCGCAACGGTGGCATGATGACCGCTGCAGTCTTCCTTCGTGAATTCGTGGGCAAGAACGGCGACGGCCAGCAAATCCCGTGGGCCCACGTGGACATCGCCGGTCCCTCGTTCAACAACGGCGCCCCGTATGGTTACACGCCCAAGCAGGGAACCGGATGCACCGTCCGCACCCTGATTGCCTACGCCGAGGATCTCTTGGCGGTCTCCGCCTAGCTCCACTCCCCTGCGCCTTCCGGGTTGCGCAGGTCCCTGACGGTCGTCGTCCAGGACCCGCGCAACCCCGGAATTATGCGGGGTGTAGCGCTGTGTCACAAGTGAACGTGAGTCTCGACACAAGCGCTCCACAAACGCCCGCAGAGGGTGGAGCATGGGTAGGTGGTTCGCTAAGGTGAACTCGATAGTCACAAATGCAAGAGAACTTAGGTGCTGGCATAATCACGGCAGAACAAGTTCCAAAGACCAGATGGCACGCAGTCCCGTGTCATCATTCACGCGAGGGAGCGTTTTAGTGGCCGATCAGGCAACTGCGCAAGAATTCGACATCCTGGTACTCGGTGGCGGCAGCGGCGGCTACGCCACTGCCCTGCGGGCCGTGCAGCTTGGGTTCACCGTTGGCCTTGTGGAAAAGGCAAAGCTCGGCGGAACCTGCCTGCACAACGGCTGTATCCCCACCAAGGCACTCCTGCACTCGGCCGAACTGGCCGACCATGCACGCGATTCCGCCAAGTATGGCGTGAACGTCACGCTCGACAGCATCGACATGTCTGCCGTGAACGCGTACAAGGACGGCATCATCGCCGGTAAGTTCAAGGGCCTCCAGGGACTTATCAAGTCCAAGGGCATCACCGTCATCGAGGGTGAAGGCAAGCTCCAGGGCAACAACACCGTCGTCGTGAACGGCACCTCTTACACGGGCAAGAACATCGTCCTGGCCACGGGTTCCTACTCCCGTTCACTCCCCGGCCTGGAAATCGGCGGCAAGGTCATCACTTCGGACCAGGCCCTCACCATGGACTACATCCCCAAGAGCGCCATTGTCCTGGGCGGCGGCGTCATCGGAGTCGAGTTTGCTTCCGTCTGGAAGTCCTTCGGCGTGGATGTCACCATCATTGAAGGCCTCCCCTCCTTGGTTCCGAACGAGGACGCCTCGATTGTCAAGAACCTTGAGCGTGCCTTCAAGAAGCGCGGCATCAAGTTCACCACCGGCATCTTCTTCCAGGGCGTTGAGCAGAACGACGACGGCGTCAAGGTCACCTTGGTTGACGGCCAAACGTTCGAAGCCGACCTCCTGCTCGTAGCCGTTGGCCGCGGTCCGGTCACCGCCAACCTTGGCTATGAAGAAGCAGGCATCACCATCGACCGTGGCTTCGTCATCACCAACGAACGCCTCCACACGGGCGTTGGCAACATCTACGCTGTTGGCGACATCGTCCCCGGCGTCCAGCTCGCACACCGCGGCTACCAGCAGGGCATCTTCGTCGCCGAGGAAATCGCCGGCCTGAACCCGGCAATCGTCGAGGACATCAACATCCCCAAGGTCACCTACTGCGAGCCTGAAATCGCAACGGTGGGCTACACCGAAAAGGCCGCCAAGGAGAAGTTCGGCGACGACCAGGTGCAGACCCAGGAATACAACCTTGCCGGCAACGGCAAGAGTTCAATCCTCGGCACCGGTGGCCTCGTCAAGCTTGTTCGCCAAAAGGATGGCCCCGTGGTGGGCATCCACATGATCGGCTCCCGCATGGGCGAGCAGATCGGCGAAGCCCAGCTGATCGTGAACTGGGAAGCCTACCCTGAGGACGTGGCCCAGCTGGTCCACGCCCACCCCACCCAGAACGAAAGCCTGGGCGAAGCCCACCTTGCCCTCGCCGGCAAGGCCCTCCACGGCTAAGTCTTACCAAGACCCACGGATCGGGTGCAGGCAGCGGAATATGCCGCATGCACCCGATCCGGACCAGCAGAATTCATCCGCACAAAGATCAATAAGGAGAACGGGGACGACATGTCTGAATCCGTTAACTTGCCCGCCCTCGGTGAGAGTGTCACCGAAGGAACCGTCACCCGCTGGCTCAAGCAGGTTGGTGACCGGGTGGAGATCGACGAGCCGTTGCTCGAGGTTTCAACCGACAAAGTAGACACCGAAATCCCTTCTCCGATCTCAGGCGTCATCGAAGAAATCCTCGTCGCTGAAGACGAGACGGCCGAAGTAGGCGCCCCCCTGGTCCGGATCGGCGACGGTTCCGGCTCCGCTGCTCCGGCAGCTGAGTCCGCACCGGCTGAGGAAGCTCCTGCAGCACCCGCAGAGCAGGCAGCACGGGCCGAAGAAGCTCCTGCCGCACCCGCTGCTGAAGAAGCACCGGCGTCTGAAGCACCCGCTGCTTCGGGCGAAGGCCACGAAGTAACCCTCCCCGCATTGGGCGAGAGCGTCACCGAGGGTACTGTCACCCGCTGGCTCAAGGCTGTTGGCGACACCGTTGAGGTGGACGAACCCCTCCTCGAGGTTTCCACCGACAAGGTGGACACCGAAATTCCTTCCCCGGTTGCCGGCACTCTGCAGGAAATCCGCGTCAGCGAGGACGAAACAGCAGAGGTTGGCTCCGTTCTTGCCATCATCGGTTCCGGCGCAGCTGCTCCTGCAGCGGCTCCCGCTCCGGCTGCAGCGCCTGCCGCCGAGGCTCCGGCCGCTCCCGCTGCTGCACCGGCTCCGTCCGCGGCACCGGCACCTGCCGCCGCTGCTCCCGCGGCTGCACCGGCACCCGCCGCCGCACCTGCTGCTCCCGCGCCTGCTGCTGCTCCCGCGGCTGAGGGTTCTTCGGAATCCGGCTATGTCACTCCCCTGGTCCGCAAGCTTGCCAACCAGCACGGCGTTGACATCGCTTCGGTCTCCGGCACCGGTGTCGGTGGCCGCATCCGCAAGCAGGATGTTCTCGCCGCTGCAGAAGCAAAGCAGGCAGCCGCAGCCCCCGCTGCAGCTGCTCCGGCCGCAGCTCCCGCAGCCAAGGCCGCCGCCCCCGTGGTCGCATCTTCCCTGCGTGGAACCACCGAGAAGGCCCCCCGCATCCGACAGGTTATTGCCCGCCGTATGCGCGAGTCCCTTGAGGTCTCCACCCAGCTGACCCAGGTGCACGAGGTCGACATGACCAAGATCGCCAAGCTCCGCCTCAAGGCCAAGAACTCGTTCCAGGCCCAGAACGGCGTCAAGCTGACCTTCCTCCCGTTCATCGCCAAGGCTGTAGCCGAAGCCTTGAAGCAGCACCCCAAGCTGAATGCTGCTTACGACGAATCCAAGCAGGAAATCACGTACCACAACGCCGAGCACCTGGCGATCGCCGTGGACACTGACAAGGGCCTTCTGGTACCCGTCATTTCCGACGCCGGCAACCTGAACCTCGCCGGCTTGGCCAGCAAGATCGCCGATGTCGCAGGCCGCACCCGCGACGGCAAGATCGGCCCGGACGAGCTTTCCGGCGGCACCTTCAGCATCACCAACATCGGTTCCGTTGGTGCACTGTTTGATACCCCGATCATCAACCAGCCCCAGGTAGGCATCCTCGGAACCGGTGCCATCGTCAAGCGCGCCGTCGTGGTTGCCGACGAAAACGGGGATGACTCGATCGCTATCCGCTCCATGATGTACCTGTCGCTCACGTACGACCACCGCCTGGTGGACGGTGCGGATGCCGGCCGCTTCCTGCAGACTCTCAAGGCTCGCCTTGAAGACGGCGCTTTCGAAGCAGACCTCGGTCTCTAAGACCCTGCGTCACTAAGCACGCAAATAAAAACAGAAGGGCAGGTTGCCGGGAAACCGGTGACCTGCCCTTCTGTTTGCCTGCCCGCAGGCATTCACGCACCTAACGGTGTCCGCGTGGCTTTGCTACAGGACGTAGAACCAACTGGATAAGCTTGGGCCATGAGTATTCTCTTCAACATTTTGGTGTTCTTGCACATCGTCGGCGCAGCCATGATTGTGGGCTACTGGATCGCCACCCTCAAGGAGCCAACCGTCCACCCGCGTCAGCGTGACGGCGCCTTCCTGCAGCTCCTCACGGGCATCGCCATGATGGGGGTGTTCCCCTTACTGCCCGACGCTGATCCCAACTATTTCAAGCTCGGCGTGAAGTTCGCCATCGGCGTGGCAGTAGCCGTCCTCGCGGTTATCGGCACGCGCAAAGTGAAGAAGGGCGAGCCGGTCTCTACCGGCCTGGCCCACGGCGTTGGTGGCCTGGCTTTGATCAACATCGCCATCGCGACCCTCTGGAACTAACGCGACCCTCTGGAACTAATACGGACAGGTGATTACTCCTGCGCTATGCAAAACTCGTTCCCTTCGGGATCCTGCATGACGTCCCAATGGAAATCGCCGATGTCTTGACCCTCGACGAAAGTAGCCCCCAGCGCCTCAGCCTTGCGCCGCAGCGCTGAGGGGTCGGCGTCGTGAAGGTCCAAGTGCAGGCGGCGCCTCCCTTCGGTGGGTGCGGCGACTTGTTGGAAGGCCAACTGGGGAAGGCCCGGCTCAGCTGGCCGAAGCCAGATGAAACCTTCGTGCTCCGCTGCCACGGGCATGTCCAGCAGCTCGGACCAGAACGCTGACAGCCGGGCGGCGTCGGTGGCGTTTACCATGATGGACGCGATTCTGGGTCCCTGGTTGCGCTTGGCAGGTGCAAGTTCTTCGGTATCCATTTCGCCAGTCTAGGGTCACAATCCACTGTCAGCGGAATGGCCGTGCGGTCCGGCAGGCAAATCCATAGGATTGATCCGATGGCAACTGCCGACGGCTGGTTGCCGACTCACAACGACCCCAAGGAGTGGACATGGCAGCAACACGCACCGCACACACGGTTTGGAACGGCAACCTGATTGAAGGCGCCGGCAACACTACGCTGGACAGTTCAGGACTGGGCACGTTCGATGTCACCTGGAAGGCACGCACGGAGCAGTCCGGCGGCAAAACCAGCCCCGAAGAACTGATTGCCGCCGCCCACTCCGCTTGCTTCTCCATGGCTTTCAGCCACGCTCTTGCCGGCGAAGGATTCACTGCTGAAGAAGTTCAGACCAAGGCAGACGTTACCTTCGTTCCCGGGACAGGCATCACGGGCAGCCACCTGACCATGACCGCTAAAGTTCCGGGCCTGTCCGAAGAGGACTTCCGCCGTATCTCGGAAGATGCAAAGACGGGCTGCCCCGTTTCCGGTGCACTGGCCAGCATCGAAATCACCTTGGATGCCACCCTCGCCGAGTAATACCACCTTCAAAGCGCAGAAGAGCCCCGTCACTCCCCTGGGGAAGTGGCGGGGCTCTTTTGTACCTACCTGCCTGGTTAACCTTTTGGACGCGAAGGTAGTGGTGCCGGCCGGACCTTGCGGTAGCCCTCACGCATTGGAGGGCGATCGGTGGGCAGCTCCTGGATCATTTCCTTAAGGGCACCAATTCCGTACTCCAGCTGTGGATCCGTACCGGCTGCGTAGGCGTGCGGCGGGAAGAGTACCTCGATGTCCGGCTCCACGCCGCGGTTTTCCACGTCCCAACCGATCCCGCCACTGAACCATGTGGCGTATCGAGGCTGGGTGACACCGGTGCCATCGGCCAGTGAGAAGCGGTTGTCGATGCCCACTACGCCGCCCCAAGTCCGCGTACCAATGACAGGCCCGATGCCCCGCAACTTAGACACTTGGGTGATGATGTCGCCGTCAGAGCCCGCGAATTCATCCGCAAGGATGATCACGGGTCCACGTGGCGCGTGGTGCGGGTATGTCCTCGGCTTTTCGCCGCGCGGCATACTCCAGCCTGTGACCTTGCGCCCGATCAGTTCGGCAACCAACTGCGATGTGTGTCCGCCGCGGTTGCGCCGCACATCCACGATCAGGCCGTCCAGTGCAGTCTCGGTATCCAGGTCCCGGTGAAGCTGCGCCCAACCGTTGGCCATCATGTCCGGGATATGCAGGTAACCGAATTTGCCGTCCGAAGCTTCTCGGACTGTACGCCGGTTGGCCCGGACCCAGTCCTGGTACCGCAGCCGCTCCTCATCGCGGACAGGAACCACGGCAACGCGCCGCTGGACACCCGCAGTGTCTCCATGGCCATCACCGTTCAAGAGGGTCAGCTCCACGGTCCGGCCTGCAGAACCCACCAGTTGCATTGCCGGCGTCAACACCGCGGAAAGCTCGACGCCGTCGATCGCCAAGAGCACGTCGCCCACCTTGGCGTCCGCGCCCGGACGGGTCAAAGGCGAAGTAGCCAGCGGATCGGAAGACTCGCCTGCAAGGATCCGGGTAATTTCCCAACCGTTGGTGCCGAGCTGGAACTCAGCTCCAAGCCTGCCCTGGCCGTTTCGTCCGGGCTCCGTAACAGCGGCCGGCTTAACGTAGGCATGCGACGTTCCCAGCTCGCCGTGAATTTCCCACAGCAGGTCAACCAGGTCATCGTGGGAACCCAGCCTGTCCACGATGGGACGGTAGCGCTTGTACACGGAGTCCCAATCCTGGCCTGCCATGTCGGAGGTCCAGAAGAAGTCCCGCTGAAGCCTCCAGGCCTCGTCGAAGGCCTGGCCCCAAGCGGCCACGGGGTCCAGGATGACCCGGACCCTGTTGAGCTCCACCTTCACAAGTTCTGCAGAGTCCTCCTCCACCTTGTTGTCAGCGGGAACGGACGTGATTTGTTTGTCGTGCACGTAGATGATGCGGCTGAGGTCACCCGACAGGCGGTAGCTGTCAACTGCCTTGACGAGCGTGGCCTGCTTGCGCTTGGCGAGGTCATACCGGACCAAGGATGGCGCCGTTTTCTTGTCCTGAAGGGTGCCTCGCCCATCGCCCATGACACCGGAAAGTTCAGTATCGAGCCACAACAGTGCGCCGTCACCAACGGCCAGGTCTGAGTAGTTCCCCTGAGGTACGGGGACTGCGATAACCCTGTGGGCAAGCCCGTCGGGGTCAACGCGCACGGCTGGCGCTTCGTCGTCGTCGGACGTTGCCGCGGTGGGCGATGCGTCCTCCAGAGTGTCCACGGAAGGGCCAAACGGCGAGGGCGTGTCCGCTGCCAAGGCAACCAGGTACGGCTTGATGGGGCTCGGGAAGGAAAGGTCGAATGAGTGACCGTCGTATACGGGATCGAAGCTCCTGTTGGACAGGAACGCCAGGAATTTTCCGTCGGGGGTGAACCTCGGGGACTCGTCGCAGAAGCGGCCGTCGGTAATATCGATGATTCCTGACTCAGGCTCTGCCGGGCGGGCGATCCTGAGCTTGCTCCGCGAACCGAAGGACGTCACGGGCTCGGACCAGACAAGCCACTGGGAGTCGCTGGACCACGACAGTTCGTCGATGCTGCCTTCACCAACGCTCACCAACCGCGTCAGCTTGCCGGCAGTGGTATCGGCAACGAAGACGTCGCCGAAGGACGTGCCGACGGCAAGCCAGCGGCCATCCGGGCTGGCTTCCAGAGCGCTCGTCCGGGTAGGTGCAGGAAAATCAAGGCGGAGATCCGTGGTTTCTTCCACTTGCGCGGGAACTGTGGTTGCCGGCGCGCCGCCCACGGTGTCTGCGGATGGCTCGCCGTTGACCGTCTCCACTGCCGTTGTCCGGGCTTGGTCTTCGGACGCCGGCCTGACATTTGTACTCGCTTGTGCCGAAGCGGCCCCCTGTCCCAGCACGTTCGACGCCGAGACCGGCTTGGGAAGCGGAGCTGACTCTTCGGTGGCAGGAGCGGGTTGTTCCACAATAATTTTGGGAATCTCCACGACGGCCGAAAGGCGGGCTGCGATGCGCTTGATATACAGCGCTTCCATTCCCCCATGGTCGGCGACGTAAGCTATCCGACCGTCAGTAAGTGGCCGGGGCAGGCGGGCGCGGACGCCCGGTGTCGCCTCAACCACACGGGAAGGTCCGTCCTTGTGCCGGAGCCAATGGATAGTGCCGTGCGATTCCACTGCGCTGGCAGTTCCGGTGACGTTGGGGAAGACGTCCCCCAGATGGGCGGAAGCCTTGAGCGGTGCGGGGCGACGGCCAGGTGATGCCGACCCAAGAGTGATGTTCACTTTGACCGGCTCAGCATCTGCGTTAAGTGACGGGAGCATCCAGATCTCGCCTGCCGACTCAAAGACCACCCGCGTGCCGTCGGTGCTGGCGTGCCGGACATAGAAGTCTTCGTGGTCCGTGTGCCGGCGCAGCCCGGAACCATCAGGAAGCACTGAGTAAAGGTTTCCGTAGCCCTCGTGGTCCGACAGGAAGGCAATCCGTCCTTGAATCCACAGTGGGTCGGTGAGGTTTCCGTCGATCTCCGCCACCAGCCGCTCGAACTCCCCGTTGCCGTCCGCGTCGATCCAGAGCTTCCCGGCGGTGCCGCCGCGGTAGCGCTTCCACCAGGCGGGCTCGCGTGAAAGCACGCTTGCCAGGACCACGGGCTTCTCGTCCCCGATTTCGGGACCAAAGGCAACAGCCTCCACCGGGCCGAAAGGAAGTTCGACGGCGGCGCCGCCGTCCAGCGGGAGGCTGTAAGCGTGCGTGTGACGGCTTTCGGCTTGCTGGAAGGCGCTCGTTACCACCACGTTCCCTGATGGTGTGAAGCCTTTGACCTTGGTGGTGCTGTGCCCGAAGTAACTTAGCTGCCTGTACCCGCCGCCGTCGACGTTAGCCGTGACCACTTCCGGTGACGTGCCTACTACGGTGGTCCACACCAGCCCCTTGCCGTCAGGGGTGAACCGTGGGTTCCTTGCCGGCAGTTGCTGGGAGGACACCCGCCAGGCGCGGCCTCCGGAAAGGGGTGCGATCCAGATGTCGTCTTCGGCCACAAAGGTGACCAGATCGCCGTGCACATGCGGGAAACGGAGGTAGCTGGAGGAGGTCATTGTTCGATCATAGTCAAGAGGCACCCTTCAGTTGCGGCATCCACTGTCGTTTCCACCACAAGCGTTCGCCATGGTGAGATGGGTCATGAGAATCGTGATGTCCGGAGCTTCGGGAATGATCGGGACGGCCCTGTCCGAGCAGCTGGTTGCTGACGGTAATGAGGTCATCCGGCTGGTCCGGCGCCCAGCGAGGTCGCCGCTCGAATGGACGTGGGACCCAGCCAAGGGTGAGCTGGACGTAGCTGTCCTGGACGGCGCCGATGCTGTGGTCAACCTCTCCGGCGCAGGCATCGGCGACCGTCCATGGACAAAACGCCGGATCCAGGTCCTCACGGAATCCCGCCTCCGGACCACTCAAACCCTGACCGACGCCATGCGACGGCTCGGTAAACCGCCCGCGACCTTCATCAGCCAATCCGCTTCCGGCTACTACGGCGCCTCACGCGATGGGGCACTGAGGGAAGACTCGAGTCCCGGCGACGGCGTGTTAGGCCGCCTATCCGTTGAGTGGGAGCGCATGGCAAGGACCGCTCCGGCCGGGGTTCGGGTGGTGACGCCCCGGACAGGCGTCGTGCTCAGCACCTCCGGTGGTGCACTCGGGCCACTGCTCCCCTTGTTGAAGCTCGGCCTGGGTGGACCCTTTGGGAACGGCCGCCAGTACTGGCCGTGGATCACTTTGTCTGACGAAGCCAGGGCCCTCGCGTACCTCCTTACAGCAAAGATTGACGGTCCGGTGAATCTCTGTGCGCCGGAGAGCGCGGATGTGAACACGATTGTCGCGGGCCTCGCCAAGGCATTCAACAGGCCGGCCTTCTTCCGCGTACCCCGCCCCGCCCTGCGACTGGTTCTGGGTGGCCTGGCAGATGAACTGGTGATGGCCAACCAGCGAATGGTGCCTGTGCGGTTGCAGGAAGCCGGCTTCCAATGGCTCCACCCCTCCCTCCCTGATGCCATGGCATGGCTGCGCCAGGAAAAGGCCCGCTGAACATGTTTCCGGCACTCAGTGGCACGTTACCCGGCCGGACCGGCGTGGAGGATTCCGGAAATTCGCCAGCGCCCGTCCGAACGAACCACGTCCAGCCGAAGCTGCTGCGGTGTCCCGGCGCCCCCGGTCCTGACAACTGCCCCTGATACCAGACGCTCCTCATAGCCGGAGGTGGTGGCCGTAACCTCCACCATCACATGATCTGACTGCATGGGTCCTTCCACTGTCAGGGCTGTCAACGCGGTGTGGAGTCCAACAAACGCTGTTCCAGAGTCCTGCAGGTAATCGCTCAGCTGTTTGTCGGTCGCTTCGGCCTGCGAACCAGGCGCGTTGACCAAATCCAGAAGGTCGAGGCGCCGTTCCCCCAAGGCAACGTCACGCACCGCCGACAGTGCGGGCACGGCTACTAAGGGATCCTCTGATTTGAGCCCTGCGGCGAGTGCAGCCGGCAAATCCGGCGCGTCCGCTTGATCCGGGCCGTTCGGGAGTCCCGCGGCCTCGCCGGGGTTGGCAACGTCGCTTTCCGTCGCCGCTTGCTGCACCATAGCCGTCGTCGTGCTGTTCTGCTGCCAAAGAATCCATGACGCAGCGCCAATCAACGCGCCGATCACTGCCAAAAGAACCAGCCGGCGGCCAAGCCCACCGCCATTCCTGCCACGCTTGCGACGCTCAGGGTTCGCTGTTGGCAGCGCCCGCCCGCACAGGAACGGCAGCAATCTGCACCAGCTCCTTAACCAACGTGTTGCCCTGCTTAGCCATCGGGTTGCGCGGCGCGGCGAACGCCCCAATGCCTCACGCCGGGTCAGCAATTCAGGAATAACGGAGGAATGCACGGCACCGGATAAGTCCATGGCCTCGGGAGCAGCACTCCTGAAAATCGCCGTACCGAGCTCCCTGGCCGACGGACGCTGCCGGGGATCCGCGCTTAGGGCAGCTTCCAAAGCTGCAGCGAGAGCTTTGGGTACCTCCGGAACCAGCAGTGACAAGGGTGGACGATCCTGTTCCTGCTGCGGCGTCGTCCCGGTCAGGCAGTACCAGCCGACCGCGCCGAGCGCATAGACGTCCCGCTGTGGTTGGAGGGTGTCACGGGAAATATCGCCGTTCTCCGAGGATTCAGATACGGGTTCCATGAATCCGGGCGTTCCGACGCCCAGGTTGTGTGGTTTGTCTCCTACCTTCGCGGCGACGCCAAAGTCCGCCAGCAATGGCATCCCAACGGCTGTAAACAAGATGTTTCCGGGCGACACATCTCCGTGTTCCGTGCCGTTGACATGCAGATAGTCCAATGCTTGGGCAAGGGGAGTCAGGACAGTGACGGCTTCGCCGATGGTGAGCTTCCCCCTCGCGGTCATCAGGTTGGCCAATGAGCCTCCCGCTGCATAGTCCATGACGATCCCCAAAGTCCCCTCAGCCGGGCCACCCATGTGGAGGATGTCGTGAACACGTATGAGGTGCTTGTGCTTGAGTTCGGAGAGGAGCCTCATCTCACGGTATGCGTCCTCGATAACTTCGGCTTGTGACGTTGCCAGGCCAGCAGCGGCACGGGCTTTGGCACATTTGACTGCGAACCGCGCACCGTCCTTGTCCCTCGTGGCAAGCCAAACGGTAGAACTACTGCCGTGGCCCAGTGGGCGGGATATCACGTAGCCCGGAAGGTGGGGAGCCACGGCGGCGGGAGTGTCCAGAGTTTCCATAAACAAGGTGTACCCGACTGCCGGATTTTCCGCAGAAGTTATCCACAGGCAGTGACGTGACCAACTCCCTGCATCATCAGGCCGGGATGCGACTGAGAGCTTCACCACAAAACCATGGCCAGTCTCCTGCTGGGTCTAAGCTTGAACCCATGACTCTTGAGTTTTCACAACTGGGTCTTGCCCCGGATTTCGTAGATTACATGCAGGGCTGGGACCTGCAGCGCGAAATCCACAACAAAGTTGTTGCGGGCGAGAAGAACAGCACCGTCTTGATCCTTGAGCACGCCGCCGTCTACACGGCAGGCAAACTCACGGAGGACCACGAGCGACCCTTTGACGGCACTCCCGTTGTTCCCGTAGACCGCGGCGGGAAACTGACGTGGCATGGCCCAGGGCAGCTCATCGCCTATCCGATCCTCAAACTCAAGAACCGTGCCGGTATCCGCGACTACGTGGAACGGCTTGAGGCCATCATGATCGCCGTTATGCAGGACTACGGCATCAAAGCCGTCACCGTGAAGGGCCGGGCCGGAGTCTGGATCCTTGCCGATGATAAAGGACCTGACCGCAAGATTGCCGCGATCGGCATTCGTGTCCTGGACGGCGTCACCATGCACGGCGTGGCCATCAACTGCAGCAATGATCTCGCGCCCTATGCGCAGATCATCGCCTGTGGCATCACCGACGCCAGCGTCACCACCATGACGTTGGAAACCGGCCGGACCATCAACCCCGCCGACATCGTTGACCGCTTCGTTGAAGAATTCAGCAAGCACGAAGAAGCACTCGTTTCCACACCCGAAGGAGCACTCCAGTGACCTTGGCACCTGAAGGCCGTAAGTTGCTGCGCGTTGAGCAGCGTAACTCGGCGGTCCCGGTTGAACGTAAGCCTGAGTGGATCAAGGCCAAGGTCCAGATGGGTCCGGAGTTCGTCCAGCTCAAGAACCTGGTGAAGAAGGAAGGCCTGCACACGGTGTGTGAAGAGGCCGGGTGCCCGAACATTTTTGAGTGCTGGGAAGACAAGGAAGCAACATTCCTGATCGGCGGGTCCGAGTGCACCCGGCGCTGTGATTTCTGCCAGATCGATACCGGCAAACCCTCCCCGGTGGACATGTTCGAACCCACCAAGGTGGCCCGGAGTGTGCAGGCGATGCAGCTGCGCTACGCGACCGTGACCGGGGTGGCCCGTGATGACCTGGCCGATGAAGGTGTGTGGTTGTACGCCGAAACGGTCCGGAAGATCCATGAACTGAACCCGGGCACCGGGGTGGAGTTGCTGATCCCTGATTTCTCCGGCAAGCCCGAGCACATCGCGGCGATCTGTGATTCCAAGCCCGAGGTGTTCGCGCACAACGTCGAGACCGTGCCGAGGATTTTCAAGCGGATCCGTCCGGCGTTCCGGTACGAGCGGTCCCTGGATGTGATCACTCAGGGCCGGGATCTGGGCATGGTGACCAAGTCCAACCTGATCCTGGGCATGGGTGAGACCCGCGAGGAAATCTCCGAAGCGCTGCGGGATCTGCACGCGGCCGGGTGTGATTTGATCACGATTACCCAGTACCTGCGCCCGTCCGAGCGGCACTTGCCGGTGGACCGGTGGGTCAAGCCGCAGGAGTTCGTGGACCTCCAGCACGAGGCCGAGGAGATCGGGTTCCTCGGGGTCATGTCAGGTCCGTTGGTGCGCTCCTCGTACCGGGCAGGGCGTTTGTGGGCCACCGCGATGCGGAAGAAGGGCTGGGAAATCCCGGCCGCCCTGGCCCACATCGAGTCCTCCGGCACCACCCGCCAGGAAGCCTCCACCATCCTCGCCGCCCACGGCTAAGCACCACACACAGCATCACCAAGAAGCACCACCAATCAGTACTGAAGGACCGGATGCCACCTGCGTAACGGCGTCCGGTCCTTCTGCGTACATCACGTAGAATTAAGGCACTATGGCGAACTCCTCTGATTCCAGCAATTCGACCCCCTCGGCCGACGCACCCAAGCGTGGGCTGTTCCAGCGCAAGCCCAAGGAAGCCAAGGCCAAGAAGCCGAGCCAGCTGAAGCAGATCGCTGAAGTCTTCAAGATGACCCGGCGAAATGATCCGCAGGTTGTCTGGATCATGGTGCTGGCCTTCCTTGCAGTGGTTGCCGTGGCCTTCCTTATTGGCTATCTGCTGGAGAACTGGGTTACGGGCCTGATCATCGGTATTCCGTTGGGCCTTCTCGCCGCCGTCTTTATTCTCTCCCGCAGAGCTGAGAAGGCCGCCTTCGCGCAAATCGAGAACCAGCCCGGCGCTTCCGGCGCAGCTCTTGGTACGCTGCGCCGCGGTTGGGTGACCCAGGATCAGCCTGTTGCTGTCAACCCCCGCACCCAGGATGCTGTGTTCATGGCCATTGGCCGCCCCGGCGTCGTCCTGGTCAGTGAAGGTCCTACTCACCGGGTCAAGCCTTTGGTGGACGCCGAGCGCAAGCGCCTTGCGCGCATCCTGCCCAACGTAACCATCCATGTTCTGGAATCGGGTCGCGGAGAGGGACAGGTGCCCCTGAACAAGTTGGCCAAGACCCTGGGCAAGCTGAAGAACGAACTCACCAAGGTGGAGGTCAATGCAGTCTCCAAGCGCATCAACTCCCTTGGAAACCGTCTGCCGATCCCCAAGGGCATCGACCCCTACAAGGCCCGCCCGGATCGCAAGGCCGCACGCGGACGCTAGTCCCAAATAGAAAACCGCCCCTGTCGCTTACGAGCGACAGGGGCGGTTTTTCGTTTGGTGCGCGAAGCAGAGAATGTTCTCAGTGTGAACGGCAACTACATCCTGATGAGGATGGTGTTCATCGCCTTGTCGTGTAGGCCGCGCTGGTCGGGATCGAAGACCACCGCAGGGATGACCAAGCACAGAAGGAGGGTCCGCACCACGGCGGCCAAGGGACCCGCGGGTCCGCCACCCAATCGAACCACGTGGATTCCTGCAATCCTGTGACCGATGCTGTAACCCAACGTTCCGATCAGCAGGATCTGTTCCACGGCAAAAATGGCCAAAGTTGCCCACGGGTTGCCACCGAAGGCAAAATTGCTGATCACCAAGGCGATCGTCCAGTCCACCATGATGCCAAGGATGCGCCTTCCGGCGCGTGCCATGGAGCCGGGGCCTGACTCGGGCAACCCGAGCCGTTCACCAGGATATTTGGAGATTCCGGAAGTGTCCGGGCCACTCAGCCAAGAGCCAATGTCTTTACGATCTACCACCCTCCAAGCCTAACGGCTGGCATGCCTGGTGACCGACCGCAGGCGGATCGATATTGGCCGCTTAGCGCCCGGATCTTCGCCCAGGTGTTCGCCCATCGGACCGACATGGACCGGACACCGGGAAGCCGACTACCGTTTACACGACAGATGATTCTGTAACCTGCCGGAAACAATACCGACACCCCCGGGAAATCCCATCTCCCTATGGTGGTATGAGTTGCCAGCCACCATGGCACGGGGAACTTTTTGTGTCTCCGGACCCTTGGAATGGGCTGCACCACGCGGCCTTCCGGGCCTGTTACTTGATATGCATAAGGAGCATAGATGTTCAAGACTGCGGACGAAGTCCTCAAGTTCATCAAAGACGAAGACGTCAAATTCGTCGATATCCGCTTCACCGACCTCCCTGGTGTCCAGCAGCACTTCAACGTGCCGGCCAAGAGCGTCGACCTCGATTTCTTCGTCCACGGCCAGCTCTTCGACGGATCTTCCATCCGCGGCTTCCAGGGCATCGCCGAGTCCGACATGCAGCTCATCCCGGATGTGACCTCGGCCTTCATCGACACGTTCCGCATCGAGAAGACCCTTGCGCTGAACTTCTCCATCGTGAACCCCCGCACGGGTGACCCCTACCACCGCGACCCCCGCGGCGTGGCAGAGAAGGCTGAAGCGTACCTGGCATCCACCGGCATCGCGGATACCGCATTCTTCGCTCCCGAAGCCGAATTCTTCGTCTTCGACAACGTCCAGTACGAGTCCTCCCCGCAGGGCAGCTTCTACAAGATCGACTCTGAGGAAGCGCACTGGAACACCGGCCGCAAGGAAGAGGGCGGAAACCTCGGTTACAAGACCCCCGTCAAGGGCGGTTACTTCCCGGTCTCCCCCACCGATAAGCAGGCCGACTTGCGCGATGCCATGTGCATCGAACTGGACAAGGCCGGCCTTGAGGTCGAGCGCTCCCACCACGAAGTTGGATCCGCCGGCCAGGCTGAGATCAACTACAAGTTCACCACGCTGACCGCAGCTGCTGATGACCTGCAGAAGTTCAAGTACATCATCAAGAACACCGCTGATGCCTGGGGCAAGTCCGTCACCTTCATGCCGAAGCCTGTCTTCGGTGACAACGGCTCGGGCATGCACTGCCACCAGTCGCTGTGGAGCAACGGCGATCCCCTGTTCTATGACGAGAAGGGCTACGCAGGCCTCTCGGACACCGCTCGCTGGTACATTGGTGGCCTGCTGAAGCACTCTTCTGCAGTCTTGGCCTTCACCAACCCGACGGTCAACTCCTACCGCCGCCTGGTCAAGGGCTTCGAAGCTCCCGTGAACATGGTCTACTCGCAGGGCAACCGCTCCGCCGGTATCCGTATCCCGATCACGGGCACCAACCCGAAGGCCAAGCGCATCGAGTTCCGCGCTCCGGACCCCTCGTCCAACCCGTACCTGGCGTTCGCCGCCCAGCTGATGGCCGGCATCGACGGCATCCGCAACCGCATTGAACCCCCGGCTCCCATCGACAAGGACCTCTACGAGCTCCCGGCCGAGGAAGCCAAGGACATCCCCAAGGCTCCGGGCTCCTTGGAAGAAGCTCTTGAGGCCCTGCGCGAGGACAACGAGTTCCTGCAGGCCGGCGGCGTCTTCACTCAGGACCTCATCGACACTTGGATTGACTACAAGTACGAGAATGAGATCCGTCCGCTGTCACTGCGCCCGAACCCGTACGAGTTCGAGCTCTACTACGGCGTCTAATATCGACACGTAACAAAGAGGCCAGCCTCAGTCCCTACGGACTGAGGCTGGCCTCTTTTGTGCGTGCGAACTACTCGGACTTGCTTTGGTCGCGGTCCCTGAGGTTTTTGGTAATCTCATCCAGCTTGTCCTTGACGAAGCTGGCGGCCTCCGAAATCCCCTTTTCCGCGCTGCCCAACGGGTCCAGCTGAAGGTACACGTTCTTATCGATGGGCAGGTCGTATTCGTCCTTCAGATGAGTACCACCGGCAACCCCGTCGAGGGACAGGTATACAAGGGCCTCGGTCCTTGCGATGCCCGCGATTGTACCGAAGACCACCGTGAAGTCATTGGGTTGAAAGCTCACAGAATGGCCCACATGACGCCGGTCCAGTTCTCCGGCAGGAATGGCCTTCTCGGACGGATTTCCGTTGTATTCCATGTACTTCCCCTATGCGTTGAGATCAGATACATAAGAAGTCTATAAGGATACTTAGAGTCTTGGGTGGGCAGATACCGCCAATGCCCTCACGGAGGGGCGGCCCGCTACTGCTTTCCGTATTTTTTGTGCACTGCCTGCTTGCTCACGCCCAGACACAGTGCAATCGCTTCCCACGACAAGCCTGATTGCCGGGCGGCCCGCACCAGGGAAGCCTCTGTTCGGCCAACTTCCTTCTGCAACTCCGCAACGGCGTAAAGCGCCTCGGCCGGGCCCATGCTGTCCATAGATCCCACTAGTGTTTTCATCCGGTCCACCTCCATGGCGTCAACAATAGTTGACGCCATGGAGGCCGTCAACCTTAATTGACGTCAAAATACTGACGGGCGCTGGTTCCCTGGATCAGGCGAAGGCCTTGTACATCGTCCTCTGAGGACCCGCATTTCCGCCCAGATAGCGCCCCGAGTCCACGAATCCTGCTTTCGAGTAGGCTGCCATTCCTGCCGGATTGCGTTCGTTGACAGAAAGCACGACGCCGGCCTGCCCGCCACCCAGCCTGGCTGTCAGTTTGCGCGCTTCCTCCACTGCGGCCCGCGCCGCCAAGGTACCAAGGCCGCGCCCCTGGCTTCTTGAGTCGATAAGGAACCCTCTCAATAACCACACCGACTCATCATCCGGCCAGCCCGCGAGCTTGGCAGCGCCGGACTGGAGGGTCAACACACCAACAGCAACTCCCTCTGACTCAATGACGTACGGGCGACGCGATCCCTCTTCCAAGGAGATCAGCATCATGCGTAACGGATCACCGACGAAATCCCGCTGCCTGGTATCCACAGCCAGCTCCGCGACCGCGCCAAGCTGAATGGCGCGGGCATCGTCGTCGAGCATTTTGAGGGGGATGAGCCAGATATCACCCCGCTCATGACGATCACCGGAGATCAATAATTCTTCTTCTGATTCATCTTCAGGCATTCTCGGATTTCCCACGCCTCACTTGCCGTAGAACTCGTTCTCAAAAACGCCCCTGGCACGACGACTAAGCCGCAAGTAGTCCTCTTCGAAGTGCCCCGCGTTCCCGGGCTCATATCCACACCAGCGTGCCACAGCTTCAAGGTCTTTCCTCGATGATGGAAGAAGATCCGAGGCACGTCCCGTGACGATGACGTTTGCGGAGCGGATGCGGCTGGCGAGTCGCCACGCCTCCCTCAGCAGGGCAGCGTCCTCTTCGGCGATAAGTTCCAACTTCTCCGCAGCGGCCAAAGCGTCCAGAGTTGACGTTGTCCGCAGCTCAGGATGCTGTCCGGCGTGCTGGAGTTGAAGCAGCTGAACCAACCATTCAACGTCGCTCAAGCCGCCCCGGCCAAGCTTGACGTGCCGGGCAGGGTCAGCGCCACGAGGCAGGCGCTCCGACTCCACCCGGGCTTTAACACGGCGGATCTCCCGGACATCCTGCTCCGCAAGTTTCTTTGGGTACCGGATGGGGTCAATGAGACGTACAAAGTCGGCAGCAAGCTCGTCTGAGCCGGCCATCGGGCGGGCACGCAGAAGCGCCTGTGCCTCCCAAATCAGCGACCATCGTCGGTAATACTCCGCATATGACTCCAACGACCGCACCATGGCACCGTTTTTGCCCTCCGGCCGGAGGTCGGCGTCCACCATGAGCACTCGTTCGGCCATGATCGCCGGCTTGAGTGGCTGGGTGAGGAAGCCGGAAACCTTGGCGACTATCGCCGTCGCCTGCTCCTGGGCCTCAGCATCGGTGAACCCGGGACGGGCACGGTGCACGTAGATGACGTCCGCGTCCGAGCCGTAGCCGATCTCGCGGCCACCCTGCCGTCCCATCGCCACCACCAGGACATCGGTTTTCAAGGGGCCCGTCGCTGCAACCACGGACTCCGCCACGTGCAGCGCCCCGAGAACCGCTGCACGGTCCGTCTCGGCCAAGGCCAATCCGACGGCATCCTGGTCCAGCAGTCCGGCGCTATCGGCGATTGCGGTGCGCAGGATCTCGCGACGCCGGATCAGCCGGATCAGCCTCATGGCACTCTCGGGATCTGCATGGCGGGAAAGCTTGGACCGGATTTCCTGCCACTGGGCTTCAAAGGGAACAGGCGTCAGTTCCTTGTCGCTGCCCAACCACGCAACGGACTCCGGAGACACTTCCAACAAGTCCGAAATCAGGCGGGAATTAGCCAGCACCTGACAAAGTCGCTCGGCTGCCGCTTGGGAGTCCCGGAGTAGCCCCAAATACCAGTGGGTGGTTCCGAGGGCTTCGCTGACCCTGCGAAAGGCCAGCAGTCCGGCGTCGGGATCCACGCCCTCGGCGAGCCATCCCAAGAGGATCGGCAGGAGCTGCCTCTGCAGTGCGGCTCGCCGGCTGACACCCGCGGTGAGCGCTTCGATATGCCGCATGGCACCTTGGGGATCAAGATAACCAAGTGCGGCGAGGCGCCCCTGGGCGGCCTCAGGGCTGAGCTTCGCGTCTTCGCTGCTCAGCTTCGCTGCAGTGTTGAGCAGCGGCCGGTAAAAGATCCGCTCGTGCAGTTCACGGACGGCTTTCTTGGTCTTTTGCCAGGTGGCCATCAGCTGGTCAGGATGTGGTCGCTCCAGCGCGAACGGACCGAGGACAGCTTTAGCAAGGAAGCGCTGGGCGTCCTCAGTCACAGGCATGAGGTGGGTCCGGCGCAACTGGAATAATTGAATTCTGTGTTCCAGCAAGCGCAGGTAGCGGTAGGCATTGTCGAAAGCCGCTGCATCCGTGCGGCCTATATAACCGCCGGCAGACAATGCTGCAATGGCAGAAGTGGTGTCCCGACACCTGAGTGACTCGTCGGACTTTCCATGGACCAGTTGCAGCAACTGCACCGTGAATTCAACGTCGCGGAGCCCACCGCGCCCCAGCTTGATTTGGCGCTGTTCCTCGGCGGCCGGGATATAGTCGGTCACCCTGCGGCGCATGGCCTGGACCGACTCCACGAAACCCTCACGTCCCGCGGATGCCCAGACGAGCGGCTCCACGGCCTTCTCGTAGCGCTGGCCAAGTTCCCGGTCGCCGGCAATGGTCCTTGCCTTCAGCAGTGCTTGGAATTCCCAGCTTTCGGCCCACCGGGCGTAATAGCTCAAATGTGAGGGAAGGGTACGAACCAGGGGGCCGGATTTACCCTCGGGACGGAGATTGGCATCAACTTCCCACAACCCGGGTTCGGGCGCGGAGGAAGAGATCGCCCTGGAAATGCCGGAGGCGAGAGCCGTGCCGATGGTGGAGGCGCGGGCGTCGTCCAATTCCCCTGCTTCGATGACATAGATGACATCGACGTCGGAAATGTAGTTCAGCTCCCGCGCGCCACACTTACCCATACCAATGACGGCAAGCCCAATATCGGCGATCTCTGTGGCTTCGAACTGGGCTGCCGCTTCGGCGCGGGAGACGGCCAGGGCGGCCTCGATGGCAGCACCAGCGAGATCTGCCAGCTCGGCACCGACTGCAGGCATGAAGTCTGTTGGTGATGCCGCGCAGATGTCCTTGATGGCGAGCTCTGTCAAACCCCGACGGTAGGCGCTCCGCAAGGCCGCGTAGGCCGGCAGGCCCGTGATTCCGGCCACCGGGCGCTGGGCACCCGGTTCGGCTTTCACTGAGCGAAGCAGCAATGCCCGCAGCTCTTCGTTGGAAGCTTGGAGTGGCTCCGGACTGACTCGGACGTTGAAGACATCCAGATGCTCCGGACGTCGCATGAGAAACTCCCCCAAAGCCTCCGAGGCGCCAAGGAGCCGGTACATGGGCTCGCTGGTGTCCGGGTCAGCCGCGGCCAGCTTCTTCAGCCCCGGGTTCTTCTCAATAAGCCGGACCAGTGACTGGAGAGCAGTGTCCGGGCTGGCCGACAAGGACAGCCCGGCGAACAGGGCATCCTCGTCGATCCCGTCAAGTTCCGGAGCAGCAAGGAACCGTTCGCCCTTTTCGAGATCACTGAATCCGGCTGAGATGAGCCGACGCGCAAGGCTCATTGGCCCGGCCTAGAGAATGCCGAGATTGCGCTGCAACTCATACGGGGTGACCTGGAGGCGGTAGTCCTGCCACTCTGCACGCTTGTTGCGCAGGAAGTGCTCGAACACCTGCTCCCCCAGGATCTGGGCCACCAGCTCGGACTCCTCCATGGCACGGATGGCATCGTGGAGGCTTGCCGGCAACGGCGCATGTCCCATGGCCCTGCGCTCCGCGGTGGTCAACGACCATACGTCGTCTTCTGCGGCGGCCGGAAGTTCGTAGCCTTCCTCGATGCCCTTCAAGCCGGCACCGAGCAGCACGGCGTAGGCCAGGTAGGGGTTGGTTGCGCTGTCGATGCCCCGGTACTCGATGCGTGCCGACTGGCCCTTGCCGGGCTTGTACAGCGGAACACGCACCAAGGCTGAACGGTTATTGTGGCCCCAGCTCAAGTAGCTCGGGGCCTCGCCGCCGCCCCAGAGGCGCTTGTAGGAGTTGACAAACTGGTTGGTGACGGCCGTGAACTCAGGAGCGTGCTTGAGAATTCCGGCAATGAACTGCCGCGCCGTCTTGGATAGCTGGAATTCGGCTCCGGCTTCGAAGAAAGCGTTGGTATCGCCTTCGAACAGTGAGAAGTGGGTATGCATGCCCGAACCGGGGTGGTCCGTGAACGGCTTGGGCATGAACGTCGCGTACGTGCCTTGCTGGAGGGCGACTTCCTTGATGACCGTGCGGAACGTCATGATGTTATCCGCGGTCTGGAGGGCATCGGCGTAACGGAGGTCAATCTCGTTTTGGCCCGGACCGCCCTCGTGATGGCTGAACTCCACCGAGATGCCGACGGATTCGAGCATGGTCACGGCGGTGCGGCGGAAGTCCTGCGCTACTCCGCCCGGTACGTGGTCAAAGTAGCCGCCTTCGTCCACAGGAACCGGAGCTCCGTCCGGGCCCAGTTCCTTCGACTTCAACAGGTAGAACTCGATCTCGGGATGGGTGTAGCAGGTGAAGCCCATGTCCGCGGCCTTCGCGAGGGTCCTCTTGAGGACGTTGCGGGGGTCCGCGGCAGACGGTTCACCGTCCGGAGTGAGGACGTCACAGAACATGCGCGACGTCTGTTCCGTCTCTCCACGCCACGGCAGGATCTGGAAGGTGGAGGGGTCCGGCTGCGCGAGCATGTCCGACTCAAAAACACGGGCAAGGCCCTCAATGGCTGAACCGTCAAAGCCAAGGCCCTCTTCAAAGGCGCCCTCAACTTCGGCAGGCGCAAGCGCTACCGATTTGAGGGAACCCACGACGTCGGTGAACCACAAGCGTACGAAGCGCACGTCACGCTCTTCGATCGTCCGCAGAACGAACTCTTGCTGGCGGTCCATAGGGCCTCTTTTCCGATTCAGTGTCCATGCCGCTGGTTTCAATGGATAGAAGCCACGACAGCTCAGCCTTCACTCTACTAAGAGTTCCGTGCTAATGCCGCAGCAGTAGCTGCGTGTAACACAGCGTTTACATAAGGTGACGCCGGGCACACTGGTGGCAGCCGCCGTCGGCACCGCTTAGGCTCTATCCATGGCCCCGAGCAACCTCCCTGAGTCCACCACGCCCGCCGAAGTTCCCGCACCTTACGGCAGCGGCCCCGCAGCAGCGGCCCAAGCGCAATCGGCGGCAGGCAGGAAGCCCATCAGCCGGGTCCGGATACACCACCTGCAGCAGGCCAAGGACAACGGCGAGCACTTCGCCATGCTGACGGCATATGAGCAGTACACCGCCGAGATCTTTGACCAAGCGGGAATCGAAGTCCTCCTGGTGGGTGACTCCGCTTCCAACAACGTGTTCGGCAACGAGACGAGCCTCCCTGTCACCGTGGATGAGCTCCTTCCCCTGACGCGGGCAGTCAGCAGGGCGGCCAAGCGGGCGCTGATCGTGGCCGACCTGCCTTTCGGGAGCTATGAAGTTTCTCCTGGTCAGGCAGTGGCCACCGGAGTCCGATTCCTCAAGGAGGGGCTGGCGCACGCCGTCAAGATCGAAGGAACCGCTTATTACGCGGACACCGTCAAAGCCATGGTCCAGGCAGGCATCCCCGTCATGGCCCACATCGGATTCACCCCGCAAAGCGAACATTCCCTCGGCGGCTACCGCGTGCAAGGCCGGGGAGACGACGCCCAGCGCCTGATCGAGGACGCCGTTGCCCTGCAGGACGCCGGCGCTTTCAGTGTCCTCATGGAGATGGTTCCTGCGGACACCGCAGCCGCCGTCGACGCCGCATTGCGGGTCCCGACCGTCGGTATCGGTGCTGGCAAGAGCACCACGGGACAGGTCCTTGTGTGGCAGGACATGGCTGGATTGCGTGGCGGCAAAATGGCCAAGTTCGTCAAGCAATATGCGGATCTTCGCACCACGCTGAGTGATGCCGCCGCCGCTTACGGGGAGGATGTCCGGTCCGGTCAGTTCCCCGGACCGGAGCACTCCTTCTAAGCAACGTCCTGGCTAATCGTCGTCCTGGGCATCCCAGGCGTCATTGCGTGCTTTCACCTTTTCCAAGGCGTGCTCGGCTTCTTCCCTGGTCTTATAGGGGCCAATGAGCTGGGTCCAATCGGACAAGGCGTCCTCTTCGATCTCGTGCGTCTTGACGTTGTACCAGTACTCCGTCACGTCTCCTCCTCAGTCTTCGGGCCCTTCGACGCGTAACGTTGGCGGGGTCACAGGAACCCGGCCACACTTTGTTACTTACGTCTCTTGTGTGCCTTATATGATCAATCTATGCCTTCTCTTGCTTCGACTGCACCCATTGGCGCCCTCACCCCGGGAACCATCACCCCTGAACGACCCGTCCCGGCGTCGATTCCCAGGCCGGAGTATGTAGGCAAGAAGGCACCCGCCAAGTTCACGGGCTCCGAGGTGAAGTCAGCGGAGACCATCGAGAAGATCCGGATTGCCGGAAAGATCGCTGCACAAGCGATCGTGGAGGTCGGCAAGCATATCCAGCCGGGCGTCACCACGGACCATCTGGACAAGGTGGGGCACGAGTTCCTCCTGGACCACAACGCGTACCCGTCCACCCTCGGCTACCGGGGCTTTCCCAAGTCCCTGTGTTCCTCCCTCAATGAAGTCATTTGCCACGGAATCCCGGACTCAACCGTGGTGCAGGATGGCGACATCCTGAACATCGACATCACTGCCTTCATCAACGGCGTGCATGGGGATACCAACTACACTTTCCTGGTTGGCGAAGTGGACGAAGAATCCCGTCTGCTGGTTGAGCGTACGCAGGAGTCGCTCAACCGGGCCATCAAGGCCGTGGCCCCTGGCCGCGAAATCAACGTAATCGGCCGTGCCATCCAGTCCTACGCCAAACGCTTCGGCTATGGCGTCGTTCGGGATTTCACCGGCCACGGCGTGGGCGAGGCCTTTCACACCGGCCTCATCATTCCGCATTACGACGCAGCCCCGGCGTACAACACCGTGATTGAGACAGGCATGGTCTTCACCATCGAACCCATGCTGACCCTCGGCACCATCGAATGGGATATGTGGGCCGACGACTGGACGGTCGTCACCAAGGACCACAAACGCACGGCCCAATTCGAACACACCCTGCTGGTCACCGAGACCGGCGCGGAAATCCTTACCCTTCCCTGAGCTCTCCGGAAGGTCCACGCAGCCCGGGCGGCTGCGCCATGCCCATCCCCTCCTGCCATGATCGGAAATGCATTGTCCAAGAAGGATGAGAAGACCCACAAGAACGCCCCTTTGATCGGTATCGACATCGGTGGCACCGGCATCAAGGGCGGCATCGTCGACCTGAAGAAGGGCAAGTTGATTGGCGACCGCTTCCGCGTTCCCACTCCGCAGCCGGCCACGCCAGAGGCTGTAGCTGAGGTTGTCGCCCAAATCGTTGAGGAACTTTCCAACCGTCCCGACGCGCCGGCAGCGGACTCCCCCGTGGGTGTGACATTCCCCGGCATCATCCAGCACGGTGTGGTCAACTCAGCGGCCAATGTGGACAAGACCTGGCTGGGCACCAACATCGATGCCACCTTCACCAAACGCCTCGGCCGTCCCGTAGAGGTCATCAATGATGCCGACGCCGCCGGCCTCGCCGAAGCCCGCTACGGCGCAGGCGAAGGCGTGGACGGCACCGTCCTGGTGATCACCTTGGGTACCGGCATCGGATCGGCGTTCATCTTCAACGGACAGCTGGTCCCCAACGCCGAGCTCGGCCATCTTGAGGTGGACGGGCACGACGCCGAGACCAAGGCATCCGCGGTGGCCCGCGAACGCGACGGCCTGAGCTGGGACGAGTATGGGGTCCTGCTGAACCGCTACCTCCAGCACGTGGAGTTCCTTTTCTCCCCCGAGCTGTTCATTGTGGGTGGCGGCATTTCCAAACGCTCCGACGAGTACTTCCCGCACCTTGAGCTGCGGACCAAAATCGTCACGGCAAAGTTGAAGAACGACGCCGGCATTGTGGGCGCGGCACTCGAGGTTGCCTTGCACCACAAGCTCGCGAAGTAGCCGCGGCATGACACAGGCCGGAACCGCCGACCAGCGCGGTGAACGCGGAGTCGCGATCGTCACCGGTGCCAGTCGAGGGATCGGAGCCGCCGTGGCACTGGCCGCGGCTGCTGCCGGGTATCACGTGATGGTCAATTACTCGGCAGACGCTGAAGGAGCACGGATCGTGGTCAAAGACATCCTCGCCCAAGGCGGCAAGGCACGCGCCGTACAGGCCGATGTCAGCCAACCGGCCGACGTCGGACGTCTGTTCGACGAAGCCGCTGCTTGGGGTCCTTTGACCGCCGTCATCAACAACGCCGCGATCACGGGAAACCTGATCGGTACGCTCGTGGAAGTACCAGCGGAAACGGTCCAACGGGTTATTGATGTCAACGTGGCCGGAATGGTTTTCATGTGCCAGGAAGCAGTTCGGAGACTCGCGACCGACAACGGCGGCAGCGGCGGCTCCATCGTCAACATCTCCTCCACAGCCACCAAGGCAGGCTCTCCCGGAACCTGGGTCCACTACGCGGCCACCAAGGGGGCAGTGGATGTGTTGACGGTGGGTCTTGCCGCAGAAGTCGCCAAACAGGGCATCCGGGTCAACGCCGTAGCCCCGGGTAGCACCAATACCGGCCTCCACGCAGCGGCCGGAATGCCGGACCGGGTGGAGAAGCTGAACCCAACCATTCCCATGGGCCGCGGAGCGGAGCCGGAGGAAGTGGCTGCAGCGGTGATGTGGCTGATGTCGGACGAGGCCAGCTACATTACCGGAGCAGTACTCCCCGTCTCCGGAGGGCGCTGATTACCGTAAGAATTGATCCGGTAAGGATTGATGCCGGTGGCGGCTGCGGCTTCCCCTCCGCTGCCGCCACCGGAGCTATAGTTGGCTCTTTTCCGAACCCTTGATTTTCTTGGCGCCCGCCTTGGCCGCTTCTGCCTCATGGCGTAGCAGCGAGATGGCTGACTCGAAGTCCTCCAAGGACTCAAAAGCCTGATACACGCTGGCAAAACGAAGATACGCCACTTCATCAAGCTTCCTGAGCGGGCCCAGAATGGCCAGGCCCACCTCATGCGCATCGATCTCCGCTGCGCCCGAGGAACGAATATTCTCCTCGACTTCCTGGGCGAGCATTGCAAGATCGTCCTCCGTGACCGGACGTCCCTGGCATGCCTTGCGTACTCCGCTGATGACCTTGATGCGGCTGAATGGTTCGCCGACGCCGGACCTCTTGATCACGGACAAGCTGGTGGTTTCCACTGTGGTGAAGCGACGCCCACATTCCGGGCACTGGCGGCGACGGCGGATGGAGGAGCCGTCGTCAGCCATTCGGCTGTCAACGACGCGGGAGTCGGGATTCCGGCAGAACGGACAATACACGCTGGGCCTCCCCTGACGGCTCCGGCACGGAATCGCATGCGGCAGGACGCCGGATACGCAAAGGTGCCGGAAGATTCACTTCCGGCACCAGTTTACGGGCCCTCACACTGTAATGACAAGCGTGTAATTACTACATGTAGTGGTGGCCACCCTTATATGTAGTGGTTGAGGCCTTAGGCGAAGCGAATTCGGACAGCGTCTCCGTGACCCGGAAGGTCCTCTGCGCCCGACAGGCTCACGATGTGTTCGCTGACTTGCTCCAAAGCAGAGCGGTCATAGTTGATGACCTGGACCGCGCGGAGGAACGTGGTGACGTTGAGACCGGAGGAGAAAGCGGCCGTGCCGCTGGTGGGCAGGACGTGGTTGGAACCAGCGCAGTAGTCTCCCAGACTTACCGGGCTGAAGTCGCCCACGAAAATGGCTCCCGCGTTACGAATCCGCGATGCAACCGTGGCAGCGTCCGCCGTCATGATTTCCAGGTGTTCAGCGGCATAGGCGTTACAGACGGCGATCCCCTGCTCAAGATCATCCACCAGCACCACACCGGACTGCGGTCCGGACAGTGCCTCAAGGACGCGGGCACGGTGCTTTGTGGCGGCGGCCTGCTGCGCCAGTTCAAGCACGACGGCGTCAGCCAGTTCCGCGGAGTCAGTCACCAGGACGGAGGCTGCTTTGGGATCGTGCTCCGCCTGGCTTATGAGGTCGGCGGCCACCAAGGGGGCCTGCGCAGTGGAGTCGGCAAGGATGGCGATCTCCGTAGTTCCGGCCTCGGAGTCAATGCCCACCACACCCTTGACCAGGCGCTTGGCTGTGGCCACAAAAATATTGCCCGGGCCCGTGACCACGTCAACAGGCTCAATGGACAGCTCATTACCGGTTCCCGGGATGCCGTAGGCAAAGGAAACAATGGCCTGTGCGCCACCGATGGCGTACACCTCGTCAATGCCCAGGAGCTTCGCCGCGGCCAGGATGGTGGGGTGCGGAAGACCGCCAAAGTCTTTCTGCGGCGGGGAAGCCAGCGCGATGGACTCTACGCCGGCCGCAACGGCGGGAACGACGTTCATGATGACAGATGACGCCAAGGGAGCGAGTCCACCGGGAACGTAAAGCCCAACGCGCCCCACAGGAATCCAATTTTGGCTGACAACGGCTCCGTCGCCAAGTTGTACATTAACGTTGCCGGGGCGCTGCTGGTCCGCAAACTGCCGGGCCCGGTTGATGGACTCCTCCAAGGCTGCACGGACCTTTGGGGCTAGTTCGGTCAATGCCTGGGTGAGCGCCTCAGCCGGGACCCTTGGGTGGGACTGTTCCACGCCGTCGAACTTCCTGGCCAGTTCGCCCAAGGCGGCAAAGCCACGGCTACGGACGTCGGAAATGATGTCCAGGACCTTCTGTTCGGCGTCCGCCATCGTCTGATGCTGCGCCCTTGGCACAGCTGCGCGCAGCTCCGCCAAGGAAAGGCGGCGGCCCCGGAAATCGATGCTCCGGAAATTGAGGGCGTCAGTGGAGAGGGCGGAGGTATCCGAGGAAGTGGTCACCCGGCTATTTTACGGGCTTCTTCGACAGAACCCCGAACAGTGCCAGGACGAACGTGATAAATGCGATGGCAGCGGGCCACAGGACCAGCACAGCGTAGGAGCGCAGCGTGAAGCCAAACCCGGGGCCAAGAGCCGGGTCCGGGGCAGGCCCCAGCAACTGGGCGGCAAGCAGCCCAGCCAACCACGCGAAGACCGCGCCCAAAGCACCCCCAAGGAGAGCGAAGGCCAAACGCCGCGTGGCACCATCACCGTTGAGCTTTCCGTCCAACATGACGCCCGTGAGGCACCCTGCCAAGAGCATCAGGGCTGCGAGGACCAAGTCCCGGGGAAGCCAGGAATCAGGATTGGCCGCATCTGCCAGATCCGGGTTGCCCGAGACCAGGTTCAGCCCGCCCGGAGCAAGGAGCCACCAGATGACTCCAGCCACCACACCCAAAGCCGCCGGAACGACCAGCCAAAGGACGTCCTTGGAGCGGCGCCGTTTGGAGGCAGGTAACTGTTCTGCGACGGCGGGGTCGTGCACGGTGGAATCGGTCATGCAACTCACATTAACAAAGGTTCACACCGACCCGACAAAAATGTGGGGCTCGCAGTCCGGGAGGAATACTCTGAAGGAGAGATCCAAGGCCCCGATTCAGGAGAAAAACCGACGTGCCCAGCGAACCATCCGGCTTCGAGCAGACATTCAGGGAGATGTTCCGTCGGCACGCCGCTGGAGTCGCCATCATCACTGCGAACCTCAACGGAAGCCCCTTCGGCTTCACCGCCACGTCTGTGGCCTCGCTTTCCGCAGAGCCGCCACGCTTCACCTTCAACATGGCCAGGAGCTCCAGTTCCTGGCCTGCAGTGGCCAATGCGGAGTACATCGGAGTCCATATGCTGGGGCTGGAAAACCAAGCCCTCGCCAATCGCTTCGCACGGACACGGGATCGATTCGAAGGCGACCATTGGGAGCCAGGCCCCCATGACGTGCCTATTCTCAAGGATGTCAGTGGTTGGCTCGTGGGTAGGATCCAGATGCGCCTGTCTTTCGAGAACAACGCCGTGGTGGTGGTCGAGGTCATAGATGGCCAAGTGGGCGAGGACGGCACTCCCCTGCTGTACCACAGCGGCGGTTACAGCAAGCCCGCGCCGCTCGACTACGAAATCTGACCGAGCGGCGGCGAGCCTGCTAGTTATCCAGGCAGGCAGGCCCCAGCAGGACCTTCAAGTCACCAAAAAGCGAAGGACTGGGGTTGACCCTCATATGGACGGGCAAGCCCATGACCTCCACCTTGGTGTCGCCCATCAACTTGAGCCGGACTTCCGAATTTCCGCGGTGGGTTCGCAGCACGTCACGCAGGTCGGTCACTACTGCCTCGGTGGCCTTGAACGTAGGAATGGTGATCACCACGGGACCGTTCACGCTTTCGCTGAGGTCCGGGACGGAAAGCTCCATGCAGTTCAAAGTGACCGCTCCGTCATCGCGGCGCTGCAGGCGGCCCTTGACCACAACGATCAAGTCCTCAGCCAGGACTGACGCGATGGGACCGTATACCTGGCCGAAGAACATGACCTCCATGGAAGCGCCGAGGTCTTCGATTTCTGCTCGGGCATAGGCGTTTCCGCTGGCCTTGGCAATCCTGCGGCTCAGCGAGGTGATCATGCCCGCAATGGTGACTATCGCGCCGTCGTGCGGTCCGTCCTCGGCGATGATCGACGTAATGGACTGTTCCGCGTGCTGGCTGAGGACGCCCTCCAGCCCCTGCAAGGGATGGTCTGAAACGTAAAGGCCCAACATGTCCCGTTCGAAGGACAGCTTGTCCTTCTTCTCCCACTCGGGCAGATCCGGGATTTCGGTGGTCAGCGACGCCTCGGGCTCTTGGTCTTCAAAGCCCGCGAAGAGATCGAACTGGCCAATGGCCTCGTTGCGCTTGAGCGTGATCACAGAGTCGATGGCTTCTTCGTGGATCATCGCCAAAGCACGCCGATGGTGACCGAGTGAATCGAACGCTCCGGCTTTGATCAGCGATTCGATGGTGCGCTTGTTGCACACTACGGCGGGCACCTTGAGGAGGAAATCCTTGAAGGACGTGTACTTGCCCTCGGAAGTGCGGGCGGCCACCATTGCATCCACCACATTGACGCCGACATTGCGGATGGCGCCCATGCCGAAGCGGATGTCCGTTCCCACCGGGGTGAAGTTCAGCGAGGATTCATTGACGTCCGGCGGGAGGACCGTAATGCCCATTCGACGGCACTCGTTGAGGTAGATGGCGGACTTGTCCTTGTCATCACCCACGGACGTCAGCAGGGCGGCCATGTACTCCGGCGCGTAGTGCGCCTTCAAGTAGGCCGTCCAGTAGGAGATGACCCCATAGGCTGCCGAGTGGGCCTTGTTGAAGGCGTAGTCGGAGAACGGGAGCAGAATGTCCCAGAGCGTCTTCACAGCGGCCATGGAGTAGCCGTTGTCCTGCATGCCTTGGGAGAAGCCGGCGAATTGCTTGTCCAGCTCGGATTTCTTCTTCTTACCCATGGCGCGGCGGAGGATATCGGCTTGGCCGAGCGAGTAGCCGGCCAGCTTCTGGGCCACGGCCATGACCTGCTCTTGATACACGATCAGGCCAAAGGTGCCGCCCAGGATCTCCTTGAGCGGTTCTTCCAGCTCCGGGTGGATGGGAATTACTTCCTGTATCCCGTTTTTGCGCAGGGCGTAGTCGGTGTGGGCGTTGGCGCCCATGGGTCCAGGCCGGTACAGGGCAAGAACAGCGGAGATGTCTTCGAAGTTGTCAGGCTTCATGAGCTTGAGCAGGGACCGCATGGGCCCGCCGTCGAGCTGGAACACGCCCAAGGTGTCACCGCGCGCCAGGAGCTCGTAGGACGCAGCGTCGTCGAGTTCCAGGTTTTCCAGATCCAGGTCGACGCCGCGGTTCATCTTGATGTTTTCCAAGGCATCCGAAATGATCGTCAGGTTTCGGAGACCCAGGAAGTCCATCTTGATCAGGCCGAGGCCTTCGGACGTCGGGTAATCGAACTGGGTGATGACCTGGCCGTCCTGGAAACGGCGCATGATGGGAATGACATCGATGATGGGGTCCGAGGACATGATGACACCGGCGGCGTGAACACCCCACTGGCGTTTCAGTCCCTCGATGCCCAGGGCAGTCTCGAAGACCTTGGCGGCCTCCGGATCCGTGGCGATCAGCTGGCGGAAATCCCCAGCTTCGCTGTAGCGCTTGGATTCCGGGTTCTGGATGTCCGCCAAAGGAATGTCCTTGGCCATGACGGCAGGAGGAAGTGCCTTGGTTAGCGTCTCACCCATACTGAACGGGTAGCCCAGCACGCGCGAGGAGTCCTTGAGCGCCTGCTTGGTCTTGATGGTGCCGTACGTGACGATCATGGCCACACGCTCGTCACCGTACTTCTTGGTGACGTAGTCAATCACCTCGGAGCGGCGGCGATCATCGAAGTCGACGTCGAAGTCGGGCATGGAAACGCGGTCCGGGTTGAGGAAGCGTTCAAAGATCAGGCCGTGCTGCAGGGGGTCGAGGTCGGTGATGCGCATGGCGTACGCGACCATGGAGCCTGCACCGGATCCACGGCCGGGACCCACGCGGATCCCGTTGTTCTTGGCCCAGTTGATGAAGTCGGCAACCACCAGGAAGTACCCGGGGAATCCCATGGACGTAATGACGCCAAGTTCGTAGTCCGCCTGTTTCCGGACCTTGTCAGGAATGCCTTGGGGGTAGCGGTACTTCAGGCCGGTATCCACTTCCTTGACCAGCCAGGAGGTCTCGTCTTCCCCGGGAGGGCAAGGGAAGCGCGGCATGTAGTTGGCGCCGGTGTTGAAAGAAACTTCGCAGCGCTCGGCGATGAGCAGCGTGTTGTCGCAGGCTTCAGGGTGATCCCGGAACAGCTCCCGCATCTCCTGCGGCGACTTCAGGTAGTAGCCACTGCCGGAGAACGCGAAGCGCGAACCGCCGTTGTCATACGTCGGCTCCAGGAGCGTGGAACCGGATTGGATCGCCAACAAGGCCTCGTGGGCCTTGGCATCATGTTCATGCGTGTAATGGAGGTCATTGGTGGCCACCAGCGGGAGGTTGAGCTCCTTGGCAAGGCGCAAGAGGTCGCCCGTGACGCGCCGTTCAATGTCCAGCCCGTGATCCATCAGTTCACAGAAGTAGTTCTCCGCTCCGAAAATATCGCGGAACTCAGCTGCGGCTTCCACAGCCTCACGGTAAAGACCGAGCCGCAACTTGGTTTGGACTTCCCCGGAAGGGCAACCCGTGGTGGCGATCAAGCCTTCGGAATAGGTGTTGAGCAGTTCACGGTCCAGCCGAGGCCATTTGCCAAAGACAGAATCGAGTGACGCGATGGATGAAGCCCTGAACAGGTTCCTCATGCCCACGTTGTTGTAACTCAAAAGCGTCATGTGGGTATACGAGCCACCACCTGAGACATCGTCCTTGCGCTGGCTTTCATCGCCCCAGCGCACGCGCTCCTTGTCCCCGCGGGCGGTACCAGGGGTTACATAGGCTTCGACGCCGATGATCGGCTTGATGCCCTTGTCCGTGGCCTTGCGCCAGAAGTCGAAAGCACCGAACAAATATCCGTGGTCCGTTGTGGCCAGGGCGGGCATCCCCAGACGTTCGGTTTCATCGAACAACTCACCGAGACGGGCAGCTCCATCCAGCATGGAGTACTCGGTGTGGGTGTGCAGATGGACGAACGAATCATTGCTGGAAGTCACCACGACAGTCTACCGTCCCGGGTCAGACAGAAGCCGGCCCCGGGCGGTGAGTTCCGTCTATGCGGAGCCTGTCGCGAGCAAGTCCAGGGCGTACTGGAGGTCCGCCGGGTAGTCGCTGCTGACTTCAACCCAATCGCCCGTGCGGGGGTGGGTGAAGCCCAACTGGCGGGCGTGCAACCATTGCCGGGTGAGGCCGAGGTTCGCAGCGAGCCGAGGGTCTGCCCCATAGGTGAGATCTCCGGCACACGGATGCCGAAGGGCCGAGAAGTGGACGCGGATCTGGTGTGTACGGCCCGTTTCCAGGTGGACTTCCACCAGTGTCGCCTTGCCAAAAGCTTCCAGGACCTCGTAGTGGGTCACTGACGGCCGGCCGTCCTCGATGACGGCGAATCGCCAGTCATGGCCGGGGTGACGCCCGATCGGCGCGTCAATAGTGCCCTGCAGCGGATCAGGCAGTCCCTGAACGACTGCGTGATAAACCTTCTCCACCGTGCGTTCCTTGAACGCCCTCTTCAGCACCGTGTAAGCGTGCTCGGTCTTGGCCACGACCATCACGCCGGAAGTACCGACGTCGAGCCTGTGAACGATTCCCGCCCGCTCCGGCGCCCCTGAGGTTGAAATCCGGTATCCGGCGCCCGCGAGACCCCCCACTACAGTGGGGCCCACCCAGCCGGGCGAGGGATGGGCAGCGACCCCTACAGGCTTGTCGATGACAACGAATTCCTCGTCGTCCAGCAGGATCTTCAGGCCTTCCACAACTTCCTCCACGACTTCCAAGGGATCCGGACGCTCGGGAACCGTGATGTCAATCAACGCGCCGGCAACGAGCTTTGCCGATTTACCCAGTGCCACTCCGCCGCTTGTGACGTTTCCCTCGGAAATCAGCAGCGCCGCCGCGGACCGGGAAATGTCCAGAAGCTGCGCCAGGCCTGCGTCAACGCGAACGCCGGCAAGCTCTTCGGGGACCACCACAGAATCACTCACCAGCAGACTCCCCGGTGGAGCCGCCCGCAGGCTTCGCATCTTTGGCGGGCTTGGGGGCTGCCACATGCCGCGTTCCATCCATGCCGACGCCTCGCAGCGTCAGGAGGCAAATAATAACGACGCCGGACACCACCGCAGAGTCGGCGATGTTGAAGATGGCGAAGTTCGGCAATTGGATGAAGTCCACCACGTGCCCCATGGCGAAGGATGGCTCACGGAACAAACGGTCGGTTAAGTTGCCGAGAGCCCCTCCCAGCAACAGTCCCAGGGAAAGCGCCCACCATGCAGAACCCAACTTTCGCACTTGGAAGAGGATCGCCACGGAAACAGCTGCCATGACGATCGTGAAGATCCACGTCACGTTCTCGCCGATGGAAAACGCCGCCCCGGAATTACGGATGTAGTACCAGTGCAGCAGCGGGGGAAGCACAGGAATGCGCTCACCCTCCGTCATGGTGCTGGTCACCCAGAGCTTGGTGAGCTGGTCAAATACATAGGCGAACACGGCGAAGCCGGCAAAGAGCCAAAGCATGGCAGGACGCCACTTACGGCGCCCGGCAGGCGCCGGTTGTGCGGCATCAGCGGTGAAGTCGTCGGTCATAGTGCTTTCATTCGGGAAGCGTGGCGGGCTGCTGTCAGCTTTTGGCTGCTGTCAGTCATTAACAGCGAAAGCCGGCGGCCGAGGAGTCCTCAGCCACCGGCTTTCAGAATACTTGCTAAACGTCGGCGGTTGCTTCGCCGACCTCAGGGGCAGCGACGGAACCACGGGCGTCGAGGTCGCGGAGCTGACCCTCAATGTAAGCCTTCAGGCGTGAACGGTAGTCGCGCTCGAAGCCGCGGAGCTGCTCAACCTTGCGCTCAAGAACAGAGCGCTGCTGCTCGAGGGCACCAAGAATCTTGCGGGACTTCTCCTGGGCGTCGTTGACGAGGCTGGAAGCCTCTATCTGAGCCTCGGCGATGATCTTTTCCTTCTGCTGCGCACCGTCTGAAACGTGCTTGTCGTGCATCTGCTGCGCCATGGCAAGCAGGCCTGCAGCAGACTCAGCGGAAGAGGTGACGCCGTTGCTGGCAGCGGGTGCCTTCGGAGCTGCGGCAGCGGCTGCAGCCTGCTCGGCTTCCTTCTTCTTGGCGGCTTCGGCAGCCTTGGCTTCGGCTTCCGCCTTCGCCTCGGCTTCCTTGTCGACCTTGACCGGAGCCGGAACCTTCTCGACGACCGGGGCAGCAGCAGCTGCAGCGGGGACAGCGGATCCGGCCTCGCCGAGCTTCTTGCGAAGTTCGTCGTTCTCCTGGTTCAAGCGGCGAAGTTCCACCACGATCTCGTCGAGGAAGTCATCGACCTCATCCTGGTCGTAGCCTTCGCGGAACTTGGTCGGCTGAAAGCGCTTGTTGACAACGTCTTCTGGCGTCAAAGCCATCTGGTCACCTCGTTGGTCTAGTTAGTCAGTAGGCCTTCCGGCCGTTCAAAACTACGGTACCTAAATATCATCTTGTTCCTCCAATTCAACACCATCGTGTTGATTTGGAGAATTTGCGGCCTATGGACCATCGGTGGCCCGGGTTCCGCGGAGCAGCTACGCCAGGCTGCTGGTCACTGCCATGGCAATGCTGACGGCAATAATCAGGATCAGGAAGCCCAAATCCAGCGATATTCCGCCCAGTTGAAGGGGTGGTATGAGTCTCCGGAGCCTGCCAAGGGGAGGATCCGTCACGGAGTACACCACATGGGCTGTAACCAACGCCACACCCCTTGGCCGCCACTGGCGGGCGAACATCTGGACCCATTCGAAGATGAGTCGGATGATCAGGGCAATGAAGAACAGCAACAACACAATATAGATAAGGCCGAAAACAATGCCCACGAGTTAGCTCAGATCTCCCACTTGTTCCGGAATGCGGATCGGTCCCTACTATTGCAACACAGATGCCAGGCAGGTTGACCCGCCTGGCATCCGCAAAAGACTGTTGTCAGCTCTGGTTGAAGAAGCTGGCCTGCGTTTCGCTGGCCTTCTTGTCATCTCCGATGACCTCAACGTACGACGGCGACAACAGGAAGACTTTGTTGGTCACCCTCTCGATGCTGCCGTGCAGGCCGAAAACGAGGCCCGCAGAGAAGTCCACGAGTCGCTTGGCGTCGGCTTCACCCATATCGGTGACATTCATGATCACAGGAATGCCATCCCGGAAACTCTCACCGATGACCTTGGCATCGTTGTATGAACGCGGGTGAACGGTGGTGATCTGCCTCAAGCCCGAGGCATCTTCGCGGCTGGACGCCGCACGCTTGATGGGTGTCACGGGTGCGCGGTATTCCTCTTCGGCATCAACAATGGGCATTTCACGGACAACTTCCCGGACGGGAGCAGGCGCACGGCGCTCTTCCCGTTCCTGTGCCTGGGGGCGTTCTTCATCGTGGTGCGTGGCGACGGACTGCTCAGATTCGTAGTGTTCATCGCCGTCGGCGAGCCCAAGATAGATCATTGTCTTGCGCAGAGCGCCAGCCATGGTGCACTCCTATCATTTCTGCAGTAGGCGGGCCGCCATGACTTGACATATTGGAACCCCGGCCCGTCATTCCAATACTTTGACGCTACCCCACGGCCGGACGGGAACCGAGAATATCGGAGCCAATTCTCAGGTGTGTCGCCCCGAACTTCACCGCTGCTTCCAGGTCCTGGCTCATCCCCGCAGAAATACCTGTTGCAGCGGGGTGAACGGCGCGGAGTGCCTGGGAAATCACGGCGAGCTTCTCAAACGCGGCGTTCGGATCGGCCCCCAGCGGCGCCACGGCCATTAACCCTGCCAACCGCAGCCCTTCAGCTGATTCTATTTTTCCTGCGAGGACCTCGACGTCGGAGGGGTTGGCACCGCCCCGGTGCGCACCGGCGTCGTCGTCCAAGCTGACCTGGATGAAGCAATCAAGGTCGCTTCGCCCTGTGGCATCCTTTTCGCGGGCGATGGCCTTGGCCAAAGCGTCAACAACCGCCGCGCGGTCTATGGACTGGACCGACGAGGCATACTTGGCCACGGACTTCGCCTTGTTACTCTGAAGCTGGCCAATGAAATGCCACTTGACGTCAACGTTTGCGAGCTCAGCACTCTTGGCGGCGGCTTCTTGGTCGCGGTTTTCGCCGACATCCGTAACGCCGAGGGAGACCAAGCGACGGACGTCCGCCGCCGGATGGAACTTGGTGACCACAATCAGCCGCGGTGAATCAGTTCGTCCAGCAGCGTGGACGGCCGAATCCATCCTTTGCCGGACCAGGCCGAGCCGATCAGAAAGCTCAGCGGTGCGGGCGTCACCGCCCGAATCCTGCCGCTGTTCATTGTCATACCCAAGGCTAGTCATGCGTCCACACCAAACCTGCGAATCGACCGGTTCGGGAGTCCCGCCGGTAAGAGAATAAGGAGTCGTTTTCGAGGGTGCATGCTCCGGAATACTCCACCGTGACATGGAGTGCAGCCAATTGGGCCCGGACACCTGCCGGCAGGTCCAGTGCCGGCGTTCCCCACAAGGTGGAAGACCACGTTTCGGGAACTTTTGCTGCGACGTCGGCCCGCAGCTGTTCCGGGACCTCATAACAGGATCCGCAGATGGACGGACCGAGCCACGCACTGATATCCATGGCTCCCCGGCGACGCATTTCGTCGACGGCGGCAGGCACAACGGCCGAAGCGACACCGGGACGCCCGGCGTGGGCAGTAGCTATGACAGGGTTGTCGCCGGCGTCCGTCCCAACGAGCACAACGGGGACGCAATCAGCCACCATGACAGCCAGAGGCTGTGGTGGACGCGGGAATGTTGCGGGCGTTTGCGAGCTGGACGATCCTCCGGCGGCGGAAACCATCGCATCGGCAGTGGGTCCGGGACCGTGAGCTGCAATGAACTCAACGTGGTTCCCGTGGACCTGATCCATATATTGGAATTGCCCTGCACCCGGACCACTGGCGCTCAGGCCAATGGCCTGTTCCAACCGGGCGCGACGGGCCATCACGTCCGAGGGGTGGTCCCCCACATGGAGAGCCAGGTTCCCGGCGCCTGCATCCGTGAAGGCTACAGAAACGCCGGGCCGTACTTCATTCCGCCACCAAAACACCTGGTACTGACTCTCCGAACGTGGCTTACTTCAGGAAGTCGGGAACGTCGAGGTCGTCGGAGCGGCTGCCCGAGAGGTCGGGTTCAACCACTGCGGGAAGGTCGACATCGAAGCCGGAGTCCGCGGGGAGGGCGGAAGGACGCTGCTGGCCCCAGTTGCTCAACCCTGCTGCGCCGATACCAGCCGTAGCGTGCTGTGGTGCAGCAGCGCTGGAAGGCGCGCTGCTCGGAGCAGCCGGACGATCCGAGGGCACAGGGTTCTGTGCCGGCCGTGACTGGTCCATGGAGGGCGAAGTCGCCTTGACGTCATCGAAGCCTGCAGCAATGACAGTCACGCGTGCTTCGTCACCCAGGGCGTCGTCAATGACGGCACCAAAGATGATGTTTGCCTCGGGGTGGGCCACTTCCTGCACAAGGCGGGCAGCCTCATTGATCTCGAACAGCCCGAGATCGGAGCCGCCCTGGATGGAAAGAAGGACACCGTGGGCACCGTCGATGGAAGCCTCCAGGAGCGGGGAGGCGATGGCCAATTCGGCAGCCTTGACGGCCCGGTCTTCACCACGGGCGGAACCGATGCCCATGAGGGCCGATCCTGCGCCCTGCATCACTGACTTGACGTCAGCGAAGTCGAGGTTGATCAGGCCCGGGGTGGTAATGAGGTCCGTGATGCCTTGAACACCGGAGAGGAGCACCTGGTCCGCGGAGCGGAAGGCGTCCAGGACGGACACGTTGCGATCGCTGATGGACAGGAGGCGATCGTTGGGGATGACGATCAAAGTGTCGACTTCGTCGCGGAGGGCGTCAATGCCGGCCTCAGCAGAGCCGGCGCGGCGTCGGCCTTCGAAGGTGAACGGACGGGTCACGACGCCAATGGTCAGCGCACCGAGGGAGCGGGCGATGCGCGCGACCACGGGAGCGCCACCGGTTCCGGTGCCGCCACCCTCGCCTGCAGTAACGAAGACCATGTCAGCACCACGGAGAACTTCTTCGATCTCGTCGGCGTGGTCTTCTGCTGCCTGCTTGCCGACCTCAGGGTTTGCCCCGGCGCCGAGGCCGCGGGTGAGTTCACGTCCGACGTCGAGCTTGACGTCGGCGTCGCTCATGAGCAGCGCCTGCGCATCGGTGTTGATGGCGATGAACTCGACGCCCCGAAGGCCGACCTCGATCATGCGGTTGACTGCGTTCACGCCACCGCCGCCGATGCCGACGACCTTGATGACGGCCAAGTAATTCTGCGGTGCTGCCACGTTTCGTGCCCCTTGCTTGTGTCCTATAGCGAAACTGATCGAGTCCAACTTGAATCCTTGGACCTTAACCCTCTAGTTGAAGGTTATAGTTATGTCAAGTAACTCTACTGCGACGGTATTTCCTCTGGTTCCCACATGCAATCTCCGCTTGCGCGTGTCGTGTGATTGTCGCGAAATAAGGCCACCGCCGGCCGCAGGTTACGTTCTCAATGCTGCCTATTTTGTAAATGGATGCCGGGGAACACTGACGTCGTAGACACTGACCGGAACTTTCGGGTCCGCCGGCATCCTCAGGAGCGCTTCAAGCGCCTTCGACTTTAGTTCCCTGTCCTCGGCATTGCCCCACACTACCGTTTTTCCGTCCACCAGTTTCAGCTCTACGGCATCCGCCGATGCTGCAGAGGCGGTGGACATCCTGGCCAGGATATCCGCGGGCAAAGTGTCCAGCACAGCAGCAATCGCTTTGAACAACTCCGTGTTGGTTGTGCCTACCCCGGCGTCGATCAGCGGCAGCGCTACGGTGGACAAGTCCTTCGTTGCACCGAGCTGCACACCGTCCACGTCCACCATGACGTAGGAGTCGCCCTGTTTCAGGAGTGCCACCGGGACTCGTTCGTCAACGTGCACCAGCAACTCCGACGGTGGCCGCGCTTCCATGGTGGCCGACCGGACTTGAACCAACGGTTTCAGGAGCTCGTTGATCTCCTGCTCGCTGAGCTGTGGGAGCGGCTTCCCTTCGAGGCCGGACAGTGCTTTCTGCACCGCGTCCGGCGTCAGCAACGTCGTGCCATCCACCGTGATTGTCCGGACTGCAAGCACGGGCGAAAATATCGCCCCTGCAATCAAGGCACCGACCACAACGGCCACAATCGAAAGCGTCCAGAGCACGATTCGCCGTTGGCGGCGCTTCTTCGGCTCAGGAAAGGCAATGACGTTGTCCGCTGGCAAAGTCTTGCCGTCTTTGCCGGGCCCGCCCGCGGTCTTTGAGGCGCCGCCTGTGGACTTGGCAGGGGTCGCCGGCTTCTCCGGGGTATTTTTCTCAGGTTCAACGGAACGCTGTGCACTGATGACCTCCGCGGAGTCATCACCTCGGGGACGGCCAGCACTGCTTCGGCGTGGGTCGGTAGCCGGTTTGAACGTGGGCTTGCGGGTGCTAGCCACCCAACGCCTCCACAATGGCGGGCCCGTAGGCAGTGACGTCTCCGGCGCCCACCGTCAGGACCACATCGCCGTCGCTTGCGACGGCTGCCACGGCGTCAACGGCTTCATCGGCGGAAACCAGCCGTCCGTTCACCAGATGCTCAGTGATCAGCGTGCTTGTCACACCAGGAATAGGGTCCTCACGGGCTGGATAGATGTCCAGGACCAGGGCGGTATCCGCCAGGTCCAGCGCGGCCGCGAACTCCTGTGAGAACTCACGGGTGCGCGAAAACAGATGCGGCTGGAAGAGGACGTGCACCTTGTTGCCGGCGGCGACGGAACGGGCCGCCGATAGAGCTGCACGGACCTCCGTGGGATGGTGGGCATAGTCGTCATAGACCCGCACTCCCCTGCCTTGTCCCTTTAGTTCAAAGCGCCGGGACGCGCCCGTGAAGTGGCCCAGTGCCGCCGCTGCAGCCCCGGGTTCCACGCCGAGTTCGACGGCGACGGCGAACGCAGCTGCCGCGTTCAGGGCATTGTGCCGCCCCGGTACCTGAAGTTCGAGTTTGTTGACGGAACCGTTATAGGCAACCGACACGTCGCCCGGGCCGCCGTCGTGAAGTCGGATGTCCGCGTTGTCGGAGGTGCCGTACGTCAGCACCCGCGTGGTCCCCCGGGACGCTGTACGCTCCGCCAAGGCCCGGGCACCGGCGTCGTCGGCACATGCCAGCAGGACGCCATCAGCGGGAAGGAGGGCAGCAAAGGCATCGAAGGAGGCAAAGACGGCTTCCGGCGTACCATAGTGATCCAAGTGATCGGCCTCGACGTTGGTGACCACAGCAATCAAGGGCCGGTAGTTGAGGAACGAACCGTCCGATTCATCGGCCTCTGCCACGAAAATATCGGATGCCCCATGTGCCGCATTAACGCCAAGTGCCGGAACATTCGCGCCGATGGCGAAGGAGGGATCCAAGCCGGCTTCCTTGAGCAGGACGGCAACCATGGAAGTCGTTGTGGATTTGCCGTGGGTTCCCGCCACGGTTACCACCCGGTGCCCGGCCATGGTGGCGGCAAGCGCCTCTGAACGGTGCAGCACGGGCAGCCCGGCATCACGCGCCGCCAAAAGCTCCGGATTGTCCGCACGGATGGCCGAGCCGGCCACAACCGTCTGGGCATCGCCCACGTTTCCGGCGTCATAGCCCACGGCGATGCGCGCTCCTGCCGAAGAGAGGTCTCGCATGACCGGCAAATCCTTGGCATCCGTGCCGCTGACCGGGACCCCCCGAGACACCATGATGCGTGCGACGGCGGACATCCCCACTCCTCCGATGCCGATGAAGTGAACGCGTCCGAGGGACTCCAGGCGGGCGATGTTGGTGCTCATGCGGATACCGCTTCCAAGACAAGATCAGCCATGCGCTGATCGGCGTTTCTGATACCGAGGGCCTCGGATTTACGGGCCATGTCGTTGAGCCTGCTGCTATCTGTGAGAAGCGGAATCACTTCGCTTCGAAGCCACTCCGGGCTGAGGTCCTTATCCTGCACCAGCATCGCGCCACCGGCGGCAACCAAGGGAGCAGCATTCAGTGCCTGCTCTCCATTGCCGATGGGCAGGGGCACAAATACTGCAGGAACTCCCACCGCCGCCACTTCGCTGACTGTTCCAGCGCCGGCACGGGCGAGAAGGACATCGGCAGCAGCATAAACGTTTTCCATGCCGTCCACGTACTCAACCTGCCGATAGCCGTCGGCGGCGAGAAGTCCGCCGTCGTCATTCTTGACGGCTTTGCCGATGCCTGTGATGTGGAGGGTCTGCACACCGGCAGCCGCCAGCGCGGGAAGGGCGGCCGTGATGGCACGGTTGATGCTCAACGCCCCTGACGAGCCGCCTGTGACAATCAGCGCAGGCCGGTGGGCATCCAAGCCAAGCGCAGCCTTTGCGGCAGGAGCAGCAACAGTCCTGTGAAGTTGCGAGATGGCCCGGCGCATGGGCATGCCTACGTGGCGTGCACCCCTCAAACGGGTACCGGCAAATGCCGCGGCAACATGGTTGCTGAACCGGGCGCCGACCCGGTTGGCCAGGCCGGCCTTCATGTTGGCCTCATGGATGACGATGGGAATTCTGAGTTGCCTGGCAGCAAGGTACATGGGTGTGCAGACGTAGCCGCCCACACCCACCAGAACGTCCGCGCGGGATTCCTCCAGGATGCGCCGGGCCTGCCGAACCGCCCCGCTCAAACGGGCGGGCAGCTTCACGAGGTCCGCTGAGGGCCTGCGCGGAAACGGGACCCGGTCGATGGTGGCAAGTTCGTACCCGGCGGCCGGGACGAGGCGGGTTTCCATGCCCGACGGCGTGCCAACAGCAAGGATGGCGGCCTCCGGACGCTTGTCCCTGATGGCATCGGCAATGGCCAGCAACGGGCTGACATGACCGGCAGTTCCGCCGCCGGCCAGGACGACGGATAAGGGCTTGGATGCGTTGGCGGAATCAAAAGTCATGAAGTGCTAGGTACGCTTTCGTGCGGTCTTGGACATGAGTCGCGGCAGGAATCCTGAACGCTGCTGCGCTGGCAGTTGGCCGCGGGCCAAAGACAACACTACGCCCACGCCACAGAGGGACATGATCAGCGCGGAGCCGCCGTAGGAGATGAACGGAAGCGGCACACCCACCACGGGTAGGAGTTGGGTCACCACGGCCATGTTCATGCTTGCCTGGCCGAGCAGCCACACCATGATTCCACCCGCAAGGGTGCGCTGGAATGGATCGGTCTGCCTGACCACCACACGGAAGATGGCAATACCCAGAATCGCGAAGAGGACCAGGACCACGATGGTCCCCACGAGGCCAAGTTCCTCGCCGATTATCGCGAAAATGAAGTCGTTGTGGGCTTCCGGCAACCAGTTGTATTTCTGCCGGCTTTGTCCAAGGCCCAAACCGGTCCAGCTTCCCTGCGCAAGGCCGTACATGCCGTTGGTGGATTGGAAATCGAAGTCGAACTGCTCGGTGCACTGCTGGGAGGCAGTTTCCAACCACGACGTGATGCGGCAGATCCTGTTGGAGCTGCTGATGGTGCCCAGGACCGCACCGACTGCACCAACCGCGCCGGCGATGGCCAGCATGCGGCCCGGTACGCCCGCGAAGTACAGCCCGGCAGCGGTGATCGCCGCGATGACGATGACAGTTCCGAGGTCGTTGCCCAACATCACCAACGCAATCACAAGGCCTGCGCCCGGAACCACGGGAATGATGACGTGCATCCAACGGTGAAGGAGCTTCTGCTTCCGTGCCAGGACAGCTGCGATCCAGACGCAGAGGATCAGCTTGGCCATCTCGGAGGGCTGCAGGGTGACGCCGCCGATGTCTATCCAGTTCTTGTTGCCGTTGACGGTGTTGCCCATGACCTGCACCAAGGCAAGGAGGACAATCACGGCCCCGAGCGCCCACCAGGACAGTTTTTTCATCCAGTTCACGTTGGTGCGTGAGATGACGTACATCGCAATAAGTCCAACGACGCCGAAGACCGCCTGTTTGAGGGCATCAGCATAGGGCGACTTACCCTCGGAGATGGCTTCAACGCTGGAGGCGGACAACACCATCATGATGCCTATGGCCGTCAAAGCGAGAGCACAGCCGAGAATCAGGTAGTACGTGGAGCTGTTGGGAGCTTTGCCCTTGCCTTCAAGGCTCTCCCAGAAGCCGCGCAGGTGTCCGCGGAGCCTCTTGGGCCGGCTGTCGTCAACAGACGCGGCCTTGGACATCCCGTCCCGGGGTTCTTTGCCGCGGGTGCGGGTGGGCGTGCTGACCATTGTTACTCCTCGGTGGTCGGTGCCTGCCCTTCCACAAGCTCGCGAACTGCCAGGACGAAAGCGTCGCCACGGTGAGCGTAGGAAGAGAACTGATCCATGGATGCAGCCGCCGGTGCCATCAGGACGGTATCGCCGGGCGTTGCCACTCCGGCGGCCGAAGCTACGGCCTGGGCCATGATGGTCTCACCGTAGATTGGCGAAGCGGCGTCTCCGGCTGCGGTCTGCACTCCTTCAGTGTCGCCCTTGGGGGGCGCGATCACGGGGACATCCGGTGCGTGTCGTTGGAGTGCTGCCTCCAACGCCTCTGTGTCGGTGCCAATGAGCACAACGGCCTTCAAGCGAGGTGCGTGCTCTTTGACGAGGTCGTCGTAGTTGACGCCCTTGGAGAGGCCTCCGGCGATCCAGACAACCTGCTGGAAAGCCGAGAGGGCGGCCGATGCCGCGTGCGGGTTGGTTGCCTTGGAGTCGTTGATCCACAGGACGTCGTTGTGGTTGGCTACCAACTGGATGCGGTGAGCACCCGGCAGATAGTTAGTCAGCCCCTGTTTCACAGCGGCTGGTTCAATTCCGTAGGCACGGACGAGGGCCGCCGCCGCGAGGGCGTTGGCCACCATGTGGCGAGGTGCCACTGGACCAAGATCGGACATCGCAGCAAGTTCGGCCGCGGAGTCCTTGCGCTCAGCAATAAAGGCCCGGTCAACAAGGAGGCCATCCACAACGCCCAGCATGCTCACAGCCGGTGTGTTGGTGGTGAAGCCGATGGCCCGGCACCCTTCCACAACGTCGGCGTTCTCCACCATCCGCTCAGTTTCAATTTGTTCCGCGTTATAGATCGCGGCCCTCTGCGTGTTCTCATACACCTTGGCTTTGTCCGCGAGGTACGAAGCGTAGGAGCCGTGCCAATCGACGTGGTCCTCGGCAACATTCAGGCAGACACTTGCCACGGGTGACAACGAGTGGCTCCAGTGCAGTTGGAAGCTGGAGAGCTCAACAGCGAAAGCGTCGTAGTCCACGGGATCCCGGAGCGCGTCAAGAATAGGCGTGCCGACGTTTCCCACTGCAATCGCCTTAAGTCCGGCTGCCTGCAGCATGGATTCAGCCATGCCCACGGTGGTGGTCTTGCCGTTGGTGCCGGTAATCGTCAGCCAGTCCGCCGTCTTGCGTCCTGCCCGCTCCCTGAGCCGCCACGCGAGCTCCACGTCGCCCCAGACAGCGATGTGCTTCCGCTTCGCTGCGGCAAGCAGGGCCTGGTCAGGGCGCCAACCCGGAGAGGTCACCACAAGCTCGGGCAACGTTCCGTCGATCAACGGGAGCGCCTGAACGGCTTCCTCCCCCAACAGCACATCAGCGGCCCCGACAATTTTCAAGGTGTCGGCTTGGGCTTTGGCTTTTGCACTGGTGGCGGCGTCAACCACCACTACCTTTGCGCCAAGTTCGATCAGGGTGTCTGCAGCTGAAAAGCCGGAGACGCCGATGCCCGTCACCACGACGCGCAGGCCGGCCCAGTCAGCATCCCAGCTGGTGAGCTCGTTGAGCCTGTCGGCGTTCGACGGCGTCATATCCGGGTTTTCGTTCACAGCAGCACCACCCATTCAGCATAGAAAATTCCAAGGCCGGCAGCCACGAAGAGCCCTGCGAGGATCCAGAACCGGACCACAACGGTAACTTCATCCCAGCCCTTCAATTCAAAGTGGTGCTGTAGTGGTGCCATCTTGAAAACACGCTTTCCACCACTGAGCTTGAAGAAGCCCACTTGGATGATGACGGAGAGGGTGATCAGGACGAAGAGGCCACCGATGAAGGCAAGCAGGAGTTCGGTGCGTGACAGGATGGCAAACGCCGCGACGGCACCACCAATGGCCAGGGATCCTGTGTCGCCCATGAAGATCTTCGCGGGTGATGTATTCCACCACAGGAATCCCACCAAAGCAGCACTGAGGATCGCCGCCAGCAGGGCAAGGTCCATGGGGTCACGTACCTGATAGCAACCGCTGCCGGCTTCCCGTGGTGAGCCGCAGGCCTGGTTGTTCTGCCAGATCCCCATGATGGTGTAGGCGCCGAAGACCATGATGGATGCTCCGGCAGCCAATCCATCCAGGCCATCAGTCAAGTTCACGCCGTTGGTAGCCGCGGTGATGATCAGGTTGGACCAGAGCACGAACAGGATGGCACCCACTACCGTGCCGCCGAAGGCAAGGTCCAACCAAGGGATATCCCGCACCAGGGAAATCTGGGTAGAGGCAGGACGCAGGCCGTCCTCGTTGGGGAACTGGAGAACCAGGACCGCGAAGATGATGCCAACGGCAGCTTGGAGGATCAGCTTGGCGCGTGCATTGAGGCCGAGGCTGCGCTTGTTGGAAATTTTGATGAAGTCATCGAGGAAGCCTACAAAGCCCATGCCCACCATGAGGAACAGCAGAAGCAGCCCGGATGCCGATGGCCCGGCAGAGTCCGGGTTCATCATCCACATGATCAGGTGTGTCACGAAGTAGCTGATGAGCACCGCGGCCACCACCACGGTTCCGCCCATGGTGGGGGTGCCGCGCTTGGTGTGGTGGGAAGTGGGTCCGTCGTCACGGATGAATTGTCCGTAGCTCTTGGCCACCAGGAACCTGATGAAAAGGGGCGTCCCTATCAGGGCCACCAGAAGGGCGACGCCGGCGCCGATCAAAAGTGCAATCACAGCAGCTCGTTCCCTTCGCTTGCGGCAGCTTCGGCCGCGTTGTCTCCGGTGGGCTCGGCCCGTGGAGGTAATGCTATCCGATCACCCAAATGCCGTAGTCCAACGCCGTTGGAGGACTTGAAGAGCACCAGGTCTCCGGGTTTCAGCTCATTTTGAAGCAGCTCATAGGCTTCTTCCACAGTCTCCGTAAACGAACACTCGTCGCCCCAGGAGCCTTCCTGGATAGCGGAGATGTAGAGGGCACGGGCTTCGCGTCCCACTACCACCAGCCTGGAGATGTTCAACCGCACCACCTGGGTACCTACGGCCGTGTGCTCGCGGATTGAGTCCTCCCCCAGCTCGAGCATCGCACCAAGAACGGCCCACGTCCTTCGGCCCTGTCCAAGGTCCGCCAGCGTGCGCAGGGCAGCCCGCATCGATTCCGGGTTGGCGTTGTAAGCGTCGTTGATGATGGTGACGCCGTCTTCACGTTCAGTACGCTCCATCCGCCAGCGGCTGGCCGCCGACTGGGAGCTAAGCGAGGAGGCGATATCAGCGGCCGGGATGCCAGCGGCGAACGCGGCTGCGGCTGCGGCCAACAGATTCGTGACGTGGTGGCCACCGATCAGGCGGCTTCGCACCTCAACGGAAGGGCCGCCGTCGGGAAGCACCAGATCAAACTCAGGAAAGCCTTGCCCGTTGACCACAACGTTGCGGGCTTCCACCTCTTCGGTGGTAGCGGGCGACGCCGTGAAGCCCAGGACTTTGGCTTGAGTCCGGGTGCGCATGGCAGCCACCCTGCCATCATCGAGGTTGATCACGGCTGTACCGTGCTCGCCGAGGGCTTCCACCAGTTCGCCTTTGGTCTTGGCGATGTTCTCCACACCACCGAACTCGCCGGCGTGAGCGGTGCCAACCACCAGGACCACGCCGATGTCCGGCTTGACCATCTCTGCCAGGTATTTGATGTGGCCCAGACCGGTAGCGCCCATCTCGATCACCAAGAAGCGGGTATTGGCGTCAGCGGCAAATACCGTCAACGGGACGCCCACCTCGCCATTGTAGGAACCCTGGGGAGCCACAGTGGCTCCGGCGGTGGACAGCACACCGGCAAGGAGGTCCTTGGTGGTGGTCTTGCCCGCTGATCCGGTGATGCCAATGACCGTAAAGTCCTCGCCGCGGCTCTGCCGCTCAGCCCGGATGCGGCGGACGGCTTCCGCAGCCAACGCGCCCATGGCCAAGACAGCATCCTCAACCACGACGGCGGGATAGGGACGGCCGTCGGCATCGGTCACTTCGCGTTCGCCGAGAACCAGAACGGCACCGCGTTCGAAAGCGGCGTCGACGAAATCGTGACCATCGGCGTGCTCGCCGGGCTTGGCCACGTACAGCGATCCGGGCGTCGCTTCCCGTGAATCAGTGACGACGGAAGTGGGCACGATGTCCGGAGCTCCGGTCAATCGGCCATGGGTGAGGTCGGCGATCTCCGCCGCAGTAAGTGCAATCATCTCGGTTTAGGACTCTATCCGCTGGTCCGCTGAAACGCTGAATCCCTTGGATGTCAAGGCAGCCCGCAACTCCACCCTGTCGTCCAGGGCCAGGTTCACTCCCTTGACCTCTTGCCACACCTCGTGGCCGCGCCCGGCGATGAGAATAGTGTCCTTGCTGGTTGCCATGTCCACGGCCAGCTTGATGGCTGCATCCCGCGGGTAGGACTCAATGATTTCGCTGTTCAGGTTTTCGGAATCCCGGGCTGCGTACGCACCCTGCAGGACCTCGGCCCGGATCGCGGCTGCGTCCTCGTCGTGCGGATCGTCATCGCTGATGATCACGATGTCGGCAAGGCGGGCGGCGATGGCTCCCATTGTGGGCCGCTTACCTTGGTCGCGCTGGCCCGTTGCCCCGAAGACCACGATCACACGGGATCCCTCGAGGGGTGAACGGACGGCTTCCAGGGCACGGGACAAAGCGTCCGGATTGTGGGCAAAATCAACAACGGAGGCCGGCTCCGCAGAGACAAGCTGCATGCGTCCAGGCACTGCGACGGTGAACGGATCATGCGCATCCAAAGCAGCCTGGAGGGAATTTTCGTCCACGCCGGATGCCAGGACCATGACCGTAGCCAGAGCTGCATTTGCCACGTTGAAATCTCCCGGCAGGCCGGTGTGGACGCGCAGGCTTCTTCCGTCGACGTGCCTGAGTTCAAATTCCGAGCCCAGACCGCGCGCCGTGATGGATGCAACGTTCCAGTCGGCGCTTACGCTACCGGCATCCAGGGGCTTGGTTGCGAGGCTCGTGACTGGAATGTCGGTGGTATCCGCCAGCTTGCGTCCCCAGTCGTCGTCCACCGTGACCACAGCGTGCCTGGCCCTACCTGCAGTGAAAAGTTCAGCTTTGGTTCGGAAATACTCGTCCATGCTGCCATGCAGGTCCAGGTGGTCCTGGGTGAGATTGGTGAATCCTGCGACGTCGAACATCACTCCGTCCACGCGGTGGTAGGAGATGGCGTGTGACGAGACCTCCATGGATGCGGCGTCCAGGCCCCGATCGCGCATCAGGGCAAGCAGTGCGTGGACATCGGTGGATTCCGGAGTCGTCAGGAGGCTGGGGATCGGCTCCCCGCCTGCAAGGATTTCAATGGTTCCAATGAGTCCGGGCTTCTTACCCAGGGCGCGCAGCAACGAGTTGATGAAGTAGGTGGTGGTGGTCTTCCCATTGGTTCCGGTGACACCGAACAGCGTCGGGAAGCCACTATCGGCAGGCTGGCTGCGATAAATCAGTGCTGCCAAGCGCCCGACGGCGGTTCGCGGCTGCTGGACGATAAGTACCGGCACGGGCTGCTCACCCGCAAGCGCAAGCTGGCGCGCCCCGGCGTCGTCCGTGACCACCGCAACCGCGCCGGCCTCGACTGCCTGCGGAACGAAGTCGGCACCGTGCCGGGAGGCTCCCGGCAAGGCCATATAAAGGTCGCCTGCTTCGACGGCCCTGGAGTTGAGGGTAATGCCTGTCACTCCCCTGTCCCGGCTGGCATCCGGAGCGGCGACACCCAGTGCGTCCGCGATGACTGCCAACGGCACTGCCGCCACGGATGCGGGGCGAAAGCCGGTCTGGCCGGCATCCTGCGTAGTGGCGCTGATAGCTGCCTCGTTGTGCTCTGACACGTGGTTCTCCGTTGGTGCTCGTGGAACGACCGGCTTGGGGCCAGCGGCGCCCGGGCCGTTAGTGGTGGATCGATTTTTGGCCGAACAGACGCCCAAAAAGCTTACTTGACGAACTGGGGCAACCGCGCGGGCGTTCCAGTGGACGGGGCCACGTTGTAGGTCCGGAGGACCTGCGACATCACTGAACGGAAAACTGGTCCGTTCGTGACTCCATAGATGTTTCCCTTGGGGCGCTGAAGGACCACTTCCACGATGAACCTGGGGTCGTCCATGGGTGCCATACCCACCATCGAGGCAGTGAAGCCGTCGAATCCCGGCAACCCGTCCTCCCGGGGAGCTTGGGACGTTCCCGTCTTAGCGCCCACGCGGTAGCCGTCAATGGCTGCATCCTTGATCTGGCCCTCGGTCACGGCGCTTTCCAGGATGTCCCGGACCTGCTGGGCTGTTTCCTTGGATACCACTTGGCGGGAGTCCTTGGCGGCAACCTTTTGCTCCTCGCCCTCCGGAGTGATGTAGCTGTCGATGAGCCTGGGCTGGAGCATCACGCCATCGTTGGCAATGCTTTGGAAGGCTCGCACAGTCTGGAGTGTCGATTGGGAAACGCCTTGCCCGAACAGCACGGTGTACTGCTGGCGGTCGTCCCACTGCTCGGGCTTGGCCAGGATGCCAGTGGCTTCCGCGGGAAGGCCGATGTCCGTCTGCTCACCGATGCCGAATTTCTTCAGCCAGTCGTAGCGTTGTTCCTTGGTGAGCCGGCTGCCCGCCATCACCGTTCCGGTGTTCATGGACCAGCCGAGGATACCGGCGAGGGTGCGCTCTTCAGTGCCGTGCTCGAATGCGTCGGTGAACGTCTGCCCGTCGATGGTGTAGGCCGCTGGGGTAGTGAAGTGGTCCAAGGGAAATGACTTCCCCTCCTCGATCACGGCTGCGGCAGTGATCATCTTCTGTACGGAACCGGGCTCGTAGGCAGCTGTCACGGACCTGACACCGCGATCCTTGGCATCAACTTTCCCGGGGTCATTGGGATCCGGCGAATTGGTATCCGCCAAGGCAATGAGATTGCCCGTCTTGGTGTCGATCACAATGATGGAACCCCATTCGGCGTTCATCTTGTTCACTTGGCTTTGGATTGCCTGCTGCGCAAAGTACTGGATGTCCGTGTTGATGGTCAGCTTGACGTCGCTACCATCAACAGCCGGGGTGAGCTCATCTGTTGCCACGGGAATTCTGAGTCCATCAGCACCGATCTCAAAGACGCGTTTACCTTCAACACCACGAAGAATCTCGTCCTGGGTTTGTTCGATGCCCGCCTGCCCGTTGGTTCCATCTTTGAGGAAACCAACCACGCCACCGGCAACGCTGCCGTTGGGATAAACGCGCTTGCTGACACCTTCCGCGCTAAGGCCAGGGATGTAGAGCTTGGAAATCCGGTCTTCCAGTTCCGGTTTAACGTCCTTTGCCACCATGAAGTACTGCTTATCTCCGGTCAAGGACTCACGGATAGTACTTTCATCCGCTCCCAGAAGCCCTGCCAGGTCAGAGATCCCCTGATCACGGGTGATCTCGTCCAGTTTCTCGGTCTTCTCATTGAAGCGGTGGAAAGTTTCCGTGCTCGTATTCACGGTCTGGTCCACCACGATGTTGTACCGGATCACGCTGCTGGCCAGCACCGTCCCGTTTGCATCAACAATCTGTCCCCGCTCGGCAGGGAGCACTTGCGGAGTGAGACGGCTCGCCAAGGCAGCCTCAGCCATCCCGCCCATATCCAAGCCTTGAACCATGAACAGCTTGCCACCCACCACCAGGAGCAAGGTCAGCATGATGCCAAGGCCAACGCGCAACCGCTTTCTGGCCGCCGGCGTCTTCGTTTTTTTCGATGTGCCGGGGTTCTTTGCCACGTTGATTCCTTGCTGCTGGCCTTGCTTCGGTGGACTGACGGTCTACTGCCCTGGTGCCTTTTGCTGGGGAGCCGGTACCGATCCCCCGTGGAGTTCTACGGGCGGTGTCGCTGCCGGAGACGCCGGGGTTGCCGCCGGAGTCGGGGGCGTTGCGGCCGGGGCCGACTGAGTTTCATCCGGTTTGCGGCTTTCCAACGGGTCCTTGGTAGTCACCGATGGAACCACATCAATCAACCCCTCGACAGCCGGAGCAGCAAGCAGGGCTCCGGGACTATCTCCCTTAACCGCCGGTGATGCCTTGCCGGTCACAGCCATGGTGTTCAGATCGATCTGGCCCTTAACGGTGGAAGCAACCATTCCCAATTCTGCAGCCTTCGCAGCGAGGTTCTGCGGAGCTTCGAAGTTCTGCTTCTTCTGTGTCAGGTCCTGGTTCTCTTTGTTCAGCGTGGCAGCTTCGGCTTTCAACTGCACCAACTGGTACTGCGCTGTGGACACGGAGATGTTCAGCACCAGGACAGTCAGGAGCGCGGCTGCCATTGCCACGAAGCACAGGACCACAAACGGCGTCCTTCGCTTTCCCGGTGCACTGCGTACCACTGATAGAGGAGTGCGCGCCTTGCGGGCAGTGTCGGGCTTTCCCGCCGGGACCGGAAGCGCACGTGCAGTGCTGCCCACCGTGGAGGACAAAGTCTTCGCTGCGGCGTTGCTCATGCGGCTCTCCTCTGTTTAATACGCTCCACTGCCCTCAACCGGGCAGACGCCGCGCGGGGGTTTTCAGCGATTTCTGCTGCTGTAGGCACTTCCGTGCCCTTGGTGATGGTCTTCAATTCGGGTTTGTGTTCTTCAAGCTCAACCGGGAAACCGAGTGGTGCCGACGATTTGGAACCGGATTGGAAAACGGACTTCACGATCTTGTCCTCAAGGGAGTGATAGGACATGACCACGATCCGACCACCCATGGCCGTCGCGGCTACCGCTGCCGGAACTGCACGTTCCAAGACATCCAGTTCCTCGTTGACCTCAATCCTTAGAGCCTGGAACGTGCGTTTGGCCGGATGACCGCCGCTCTTCGCCGCAGCAGCGGGGACAACGCTGCGGATTTGCTCCACAAGTTCCCCAGTGGTGGCGAATGGCTTCTCGGCGCGAGCGTTGACGATCCGGTTGGCTATCCGCCCGGCAAACTTCTCCTCGCCCCATTTCCGGATGATGCGCACCAGTTCGTCTTCGCTGTAGTTGTTGACCACATCAGCTGCCGTTTGGCCGCGGCTGGTATCCATCCGCATGTCCAAAGGAGCGTCGTAGGAGTAAGCGAATCCGCGCTCACGCTCGTCCAGTTGCAGGGACGAGACCCCAAGGTCCATGAGAATGCCATGAACTTCCGGTATGCCCAGGTCCAGCAGGACGTCCTCAATCTCGTCGTAAACCGCGTGGACAAGATCTGTACGGTCGGAAAAGGGCTCCAAACGGGCTCCGGCCAAGGCCAGAGCTTCCTCATCGCGGTCGATGCCAACGAGGTGGAGGTCAGGGAAGCGCTGCAACATGGCCTCGGAGTGGCCCCCCATGCCAAGGGTTGCATCGATGGCGACAGGTCTTTCTCCGCGTTTCCTGGCGGCCTCAAACCCGGGAGCGAGCAAGTTGATGCAGCGGTCTTTCAGGACGGGCACGTGGCGCTCCGATGTGGGCTTTGCCGCGTCCTGCTCTTCCACGCTGCCTCCTCTTTCCTCAATCGCTTGCATGCTGATTCTTGAATCGGATCCCCATCCGCGCCTATCGTTCGGCCGGCCTGGCTCAGGGGAAGTTGAGCCAGGAAGACAGTTCGATGGGCGGCTGGAGATCCCATTCAAGAAGCTGGACTGCGGCTTCCTCCAACCGGGGTCAGATGAACCCGGGCAGATTGTCGTCATCCGTTTCCGAGAAGGCTGCTTCCTTCTCGTTGAGGTACTCGTTCCAAGCTTCGGCATCCCAGATCTCCGCCCGGGTACCGGCACCTATGACCGCCAGTTCCCGACCAAGCCCTGCGTATGTCCGGAGCGCCGGCGGAATCGTCACGCGCCCCTGCTTGTCAGGTACCTCGTCAGAGGCTCCAGACAGGAAAACCCGAATGTAGTCACGTGCCTGCTTGGAAGACAGTGGCGCCTCCCGCATTGACTCGTGAATGCGTTCGAATTCCTTCTGGCTGAAGACGTAGATGCAGCGTTCCTGGCCCCTGGTGAGAACCAATCCGTCGGCAAGCTCCTCACGGAACTTGGCGGGAAGGATGATCCGGCCCTTTTCATCGAGACGCGGCGAGTGAGTACCCAGAAACACTGGCCCACCGCCCCTCAATCAAAGGTGCCCGCACATACCCAACACTGCCACTACCCTCTTATGCACTCCACTTTACTCCACAACGCACCACAGTCAACGCAGTTGGTGCCGTTTCTCCACCACTTTGAGAATCATCAGGCCTGAAGTCACGCGGATTTTAGGGCAGTGGCAGAAAGTGGAGGGCCCGAGGCAGAGGGCAGGCCGAGCCGCGTCAACGTCCCGGATTTCGTGCCACGGATCCGGTAATGCCAGGCCAGGTCCAGGGCAAAGGGGTGAAAAGTAGAGAAAAGGGTGGGAAGTGGAGCGCCACTCCCCCAGCCAGAGGATCAGCCCTTAAACGCGAAAAGACCCGCAGCGCGGGTCTTTCGTTATTCCCTGTGGGAAATTAGGGGCGTGATTGATTCAGGAGTGGCCGCGGGAGACGGCTGGGAGTCCGGAGGGGACGGTCAGTTATCGTCGCGACGCCGTTCGTCCCAACGTTCTTCCAAACTGCTCATGAACGAACTCTTGGGCTTGGTCTTGCCGGGTTTTCCCTTGTTCCCTTTGCCGAAGGCCGCGCCACGTAACGTGGCAAAATAGACGCCGGCACCCATGACGATGAAACCCAGGACACCCACAGGTATCGCCTGCATTGATACGCCAACAAGCAGGAGGAGGATACCGGCAATGGCACCAAGCACACCGAGGATGACATGCCTGGTAGACCAGCTGCGGATGGGATCCGAACCCATGGTGTTGGCGAACTTCGGATCGTCCTCATGAAGTTGCTTCTCAAGTTGCTCAAGCAGCTTCTGTTCATGCTCCGAGAGGGGCATCGCGACCTCCTTTAGTCAGCCAGCGTCTGGACATAACGCGTCCTGTGCGTCTGTTTCCACAACGATCGGACCAAGAAAATCGTTCCCCAAAATTCCCTCTTGGTTCAGCGGGCATCCCGGGGCCGACTGTTCAGGAAACAGTTTGTCCAGACGATCTAAATCTCTGTAATAAATAGGATAGTTTGTCCGACGCCGTTCTGAAAGACGCGAAGAGTCCTGCGGGGCACCCGTGCTGCCCTCAGGAGTCCGCAGGTGGCTTTCCACGTTCCAGGAGCCGTGCCGGAAGAAGCGTTTTGGACCCAAAACGCTCAGAGACCCGGTCAAGCGCCTGTTCGGCTGCCCGCCAGTTGTCGTCCCGCCGGTCAAGGCTCAACTGCAGGGATGTCTGGCCTGCCGGTTCCAATTGCTCAGCCCGCACTCCTACCAGTCGAACGCTCATGGATCGCACCCCCAAGGATTCAAGGAGCTGCACGGCCACTTGGTAGATCAGTTGCGCGCTGTCCACGGGGGTGTGCACGGTGCGGCTGCGTGTGACTGTGGAGAAGTCCGAGTACCGCAGCTTCAATGCCACGGTCCTTGCCAGCATGCCTGAGCTCCTGAGCCGGATGGCGGTACGGTGCGAGAGTCGCAGCAATTCCCTGTGAAGTAGAGCATCGTCCGCCGTATCGACGGAGAACGTCTCCTCTGCGCCGATGCTTTTCTCAAGCCTGGCCGGAGTTACGGGTCGCGGGTCGATTCCCATGGACAGGCGATGAACGTGTTCGCCGCTGGCTCCCAACACCTTCTTGAGAGATGCCAAGGGCGTTGCCGCGACATCCGCTACTGTGCGAATGCCCATACGGGAGAGCACTTCGGCGGTTTTCCCGCCGACACCCCACAAGGCGCCTACAGGAAGACTATGGAGATAAGGGATGGAGTCCTCGGCATCGATCTGGAGAATACCGTCGGGCTTGCACCGCGTGGAGGCGATCTTGGCCACAAACTTGGTGCTGGCAATCCCTACAGATGCCGTGATGCCAAGTTCGGCGTGGACCCTGCGGCGGATGAGATGCCCGATATCCATCGGCGACCCAAGACGACGAATCGCGCCGCCCACGTCCAAAAAGGCTTCGTCAACGCTCAGCGGCTCTACCAGATCGGTGATCGAGGCGAAAATCTCCATGAGTCGGGCTGAGACCTCGTAGTACTCCGAGTGCCGGGGGTTGATGATCACCGCCGATGGACACCGCCTCATGGCAATAGACATCGGCATGGCCGACTTCACACCAGTGGCCCGGGCCTCGTAAGAAGCGGAAAGCACCACGGACCGTTCTGCAGGAAAACCAACAATGACCGGTTTCCCCCGAAGATCGGGACGGCTCCGCAATTCCACGGAGACGAAAAAAGCGTCCATATCCACGTGAAGTATGCTGGTTCGCCGCAGTTCCCGCAGGGCATCTTCGGCGCTGCGGGCGGGCTTGCTGCCGGCGCTTTGAGCGCCACCGAATGCTTCCTGCCTCACAACGGCAATACTATGCCCGGCCACTGACTAAACTGGAGGCACAGTCCGGCTCAGCCCCAGGAAGGATACCCTGTGAAGCTCTTTGGAACTCCTCAATCGCGAGGGTTTACCCTGCTCGCAGTCAGTGTCGCCTTGGCGGCCTCAGCATGCACCCCATCACCCGGCGGTTCGGCAGCGCCGTCCGCCACAAGCGCTTCCTCGCCATCGTCGGCGACGCCAACTCCGTCATCATCTGCTTCCGGTTCCACGGCATCGCCTGAAACCACCTCATTTACGGAAACCCCCGCAGCTGCACCCGACGCCACGGCAACCGTGAACGCACTTGTTCCTGGTTTTCCTGAGCAACTCATCCCGGTAATGCCCAAGACCTCCGTCCGCTCCAGCAGCGTGGACAAGAGCGCGGCAGTGGCCACGGTGGCTCTTGTCGGCACGATCAAAGCCCCACCTGAAGGTGTTGTGGACTACTACAAGACCTCAATGGAGGCGCAAGGCTTCAAACTTGTCCCCGGCCCGTCGGCTGTCGGCAATGTCACCTCCTTGGACTTCATCCGTGGTGACGGTGAGACGGTAAACGTTTCGGTCAGGCAAAAGGAGGGCGTCTCAACGTTCACCATTGGTGCCAACGTGGCGGCCGGGTCCGTCAAGTGACGGTAACTTCCCAAGTCACTTCGGAGCAGACACAGTTCATTAGCGGTGTTGCCGGCAAGCTGAGCGGCTTCATGTCGGAGCAGCGGGACCTTATGGCCTCGGTTTCTCCCGATGTGGAACCGCTTATTGGATCGATTTCGAATCTGGTCACCGGCGGAAAACGTCTCCGGGCCCTGATGTGTTACTGGGGCTGGAGGGGCGCCGGCGGCCCCGCCGCCGATCCAGGGATCATCACGGCCGGGTGCGCCCTGGAGCTTTTCCAAGCGGCGGCCCTGATCCACGACGACATCATTGATCGATCCGACACGCGGCGCGGTGGCCCGAGCGTGCACAAGCGGTTCAGCCAGCTCCATGAAATGAATGGCTGGGCGCTGGACAGCGGGCGTTTCGGCGATGCAGCGGCCATCCTGACCGGGGACCTTTGCCTTTCCTTCAGCGAGGAGTCCTTTACGGAAATCGGCCCCAGGGCAGCAGCGGGAACTCCTGCACGCCGAATCTTCAACGTGATGCGGGCAGAAGTGATGGCAGGTCAGTACCTCGACATCCTGGAAGAAGTGGCCGGCCCCGTCCGTGACAGAGCCGGGTCCGTGGAGCGTGCAAAATCCATCATTCGGTATAAGTCCGCAAAATACTCCACCGAACATCCGCTGGCGTTGGGCGGGGCGTTGGCTGGCGCTCCCTCCGGCTTGCTCAACGGTTATTCAGGGTTTTCCTTACCACTGGGTGAGGCTTTCCAAATGCGGGACGACGTCCTGGGCGTCTTTGGCGATCCCGAAACGACCGGCAAGCCCGCTGGAGACGACCTCCGGGAAGGCAAACGCACCGTTCTGGTTGGTTTTGCCATCAACCAGGCGCCGCCGAGTGAGGCAGACTTCCTGGACCGCATGCTCGGCAAGCCCGACCTCGGCGAGGACGAGGTAGCTGAAATACGGCGCGTCATGATTGAATGCGGTGCCTTGGAGGCCACAGAGTCACTGATCGCAGAGCTAAGCGATAGGGCCTTCGAAGCTCTGGAACGCCTGCCCCTCGAGGACGTGCCGCTGGTGGCGTTACGCCAACTGGCAGAAGCCGCTGTCAGTCGGGCGGCCTGACCCGCAGGCTCCCAGGACCGGCACAACCGCTGGCCGGTAGCAAGTAGCCAGCACAAACAAAGCCAGCACAAACAAGACATACAGCGACGACGGCGGTGAATCACCGCCGTCGTCCGCATTTTCCGGCCTCCCGTTCAGGAGGCGCTGTCTTAGGAGGCGCTGTTACCAGGCCAGTGACTGGGCGCGGCGCCTGATCTCTGTCTTACGCCCCTCGCGCAGGGCGTCAATGGGGCGGCCCCGCAACGATTCGTCCGGGGTGAACAACCAGATGATCAGTTCTTCGTCGTTGTAACCAGCGTCGCTGAGAACCGCAATGGTTCCCTTCAGGCTGTCTACAACATGCCCGTCTTGGATAAAGAGGGCAGGGATTGAGCGGATATTCCGTTCTCCCCGCCGGATGGCGACAAGCGCACGCTCATCCAGAAGTCCGTGGACTTTGGTGATGGAAACTTCCAACAGTTCGGCAACATCCGGCAGCGGCAGCCAGTCGGAAACAAGGCTTTCTACATTACTCACGGAACAAGGTTGCCACGCCGCCCCGCCCGGCGCATAGCCGGAGTCCGACGCCGATGCCTCCGGAGCGCTTTGCCGGTCGCAATTTCGGCCATATCAATTGTGGCCATTTGTCCGGTTTGACAGGAATTGTTGTGCTCGTCGACTAAATGTGAGAGATTCACACTGATCACATTTGCATCATTGATAACATCAGCAACATTGGTAACACTGACAACAGCGCCAACAATCCCCCCACCGCTGTTTGAGATGAGGACACATTTCATGACGACGCCCCGCTCGCCGAAACGAACCATGAGCATGCCGGTCATCGCGGCAACCACGGCTGCGCTTCCCGCCGTGGTTTTGTCCTCGCTTGCCCTGGCCCAACCGTCCATGGCAACACCGGCGCCCCAGCCTCGAAAGATTCCGGCTACGCTCGCTGCGGCCATGAAAGCGCAAGAAGTCAACGTAGGCTCTGTTATTCCCGCGCAGGCCGTTGCCACCACCCTCCCTGCAGCCCTGCGCCCGATGGCTCCGTCAGTACCGGACACTTACACGATCGTGCGCGGCGATACGATCAGCGCCATCGCCCGTCGCTTTAATGTGGACACCACGGCCGTTCTTCAGCTGAACAAGCTCTCTGCCACCACGCTGATCTACCCGGGACAGACCATCAAGCTCAAGGGCACAGCCACAGCAGCGCCCGCGCAGCCTGCCCCCACCGCCCCCAGTGCGCCCAGCACCCAGGGCAGCGCAACCGTCTACACTGTGGTCGCCGGAGACACTCTAGGCGCCATCGCAGCCAAACATGGCGTTCCGCTCTCCAGCATCTTCAGCTGGAACGGGCTCAACGGAAGCTCCATCATCTATCCCGGTCAGAAAATCAAGGTCAGCGGCGGATCCGTCCCTTCAGCGCCCGCAGCCCCGGCGCCGGCACCTGCGCCCGCACCTCTTGCCGGCACAGGTTCCTACACCATCAAGGCGGGCGACACCCTCAGTTCCATCGCTTCCCGCCACGGGGTTTCCCTGGCTGCTTTGATGGCCGCCAACAACAACGTGACAGCCACCACCGTCATCTATCCGGGCCAGAAGCTCACCATCCCCGCCGCAGGCTTGCAGCCGGCCGGTGACACCAAGCCTTTGGTACCCAGCACCTTCCTGGGCTTCACCTACCCGCCGGCAGTTGTCAGCTCGGCTAACGAGAACAAGGCCTTGCTCAACGCCTCACCTGTGCCCAGCCGGGCTGAAATGAAGAGCATCGTAGCTGACACGGCCCGGAGCATGGGCGTCAGTCCTTCCCTGGCTTTGGCCTTTGCCGAACAGGAATCAGGCTTTGACCAGCGGGCAGTCTCACCCGCCAATGCGATCGGCACGATGCAGGTTATTCCTTCTTCCGGCCAGTGGGCGTCCGACCTTGTGGGTCGCAAACTCAACCTCTTGGACCCGTACGACAACGCCACGGCAGGTGTCGCCATCATCCGAACCCTCATTGCTACCAGCAAGGACCTGGACACTGCGATTGCCGGCTACTACCAAGGCCAGTACTCGGTCAGTAAGTACGGCATGTACGACGACACCAAGCGTTACGTCGAATCGATCAAGGCCCGCCAGCGCACCTTTGGCTAGGCCATCAACTGCACCTTTGAAGGGGCCCGAATCCGTCGTGGATTCGGGCCCCTTCCCTGCCTCGTTTAGGATCGTATGGTGCAAGAACCAACGCAGGACCACCTCATCGGGACAACCGTAGACGGCCGATACACGGTCCGTTCCCGCTTGGCGAGGGGCGGTATGTCCACTGTTTACCTGGCCACGGACCAGCGCCTGGAGCGGGACGTGGCCCTCAAAGTCCTGCACCCGCATCTCGCCAACGATCCCACATTCCTTGAGCGTCTAAGCCGGGAAGCAAAAGCCGCCGCGAGTCTCTCGCACCCGCACATCGTAGGAGTGCTCGACCAAGGCGAGGATGGCCATATCGCCTACCTGGTCATGGAGTACGTCAAGGGGCATACCCTTCGTGACACCCTTAACGAACAGGGCGCGTTGCCGCCGCGCCTTGCCTTGGCGCTGATCGATCCCGTCATTGAGGGCCTGGCTGCCGCCCACCGCTCAGGCTTGATCCACCGAGACGTCAAGCCGGAAAACGTCCTCATAGCAGATGACGGACGCATCAAGGTTGGAGATTTTGGACTGGCCAGGGCGATCTCCGCCAATACCAGTACCGGTGCCCTGATAGGTACTGTGGCCTACTTGGCTCCCGAGCTCGTGCTCGGCCAACCAGCCGATGCCCGCAGCGACATCTACTCGGCAGGCATCATGCTCTATGAGATGTTGACGGGCAAACAACCTTACGCAGGAGACTCCCCTATCCAGGTCGCCTACCAGCACGTCAATGCCGTGGTGGGGCGCCCTTCTGACGCCGCTCCCGGCCTCGCCGAGGACCTCGATGAACTGGTGCAGTGGTGCACAGCGGTAGATGCGGAGAACAGGCCCGTGGACGGTGCTGCTTTGCTGACCGAGCTCCGCCACATCCGCACCACGCTTACAGACGAGGAATTGGACCGCAGGCAAGCGTCGTCCCGATTGCCCGGCTCCCCCGCGCCTGCCGCTGCGTTTGGCGCTTCCAATGCATCAGGGATTCCCGGCGGGAACCCCACAGAAGCCATCGCCACCACTGCCTCGCCCACGGAATTGATCTCGCACCAGAGCAACCCCACCACCATCATGGCTGCGGGTGCTTCAGGCAGGCTGCAGGCCGTCCCTGTTGGTCCGGGCAACGATCTGGACGTGCGCCAGCCCGGCAAGCGGGAGCTGAAGAGACTCGAACGGCAAGAGAACAAAGACCGCGCACGAGCCGCTGCCACTCCGAGCCGCCCGCTACGCGAGGGCAACCCCCGACGCCGCGGCATTATCTGGACCATCGTCATCGTCATCCTTGCAACGCTTGCCGCGTCGGCCGGTTGGTTCTTCGGGATGGGGCCCGGATCGCCGGGAACGGTTCCTGACGTCAAGAACAAAACGGTGGCCGAGGCACAACAGCTCCTCCGCACCGCCGGCTTCCAATCGGAACCGAAGGATGTTTTCGACGACGACATCCTTGCAGGGCTGACCGTTGGGACCGAACCGGAGTCCGGCACCGAGGTCCGGAAGTTCCAACCCATCACGCTTTTCGTTTCCAAGGGGGCCCAGCTGTTCGCCCTGCCCGGCCTGACCGGTGGCACCTTGGACGAGGCCAAAATTGCCTTGAATTCCGCCGAAATGGCCCTGGGCAACGTTACGCAGGCCTTCGACGAGAAGGTTCCCGCCGGCGTCGTGATTTCGCAGGACCCCGCCAAAGGTGCCGAGGTGAGGCATGGCACCCCCGTCTCGCTGGTAGTCTCCAAGGGACCCCAACCCATTCCTGTTCCTGATGTGCGCGGATTGACTCAGGACGCAGCCGTCAAGGCCATTCAGGATGCCGGGCTGAAAGCAGTTATCGCTCCGGAGACGGTGAATGACAAGACGGTCCCCAAGGGTGCCGTTGTTTCCCAGATACCGGCGAATGGAACCCTCGTCCGTGGCGAAGTGGTGACGCTCACTGTATCCAAGGGACCAAAGTTGGTGAAGGTGCCGAGCTTCATCGGCAAGCAGGCCGATGAAGCTGAAAAGGAACTGAAACGGCTCGGTTTCAAGGTAGAGGTCAATAAAATCCTGGGTGGCTTCTTCGGCACCGTCCGGGACCAGAACCCCGTGAATGCCGAGATACCGGAAGACTCAGTGGTCACCCTGACGGTCGTCTAGGAAAACCACAAAGAACACCACAAAAAAGGCGCGATCCGGAAATCCGGACCGCGCCTTTTGAGTCTCTACCGCTTGGAGAGGGCTCCTGCCACCAGGAAGGCCATCTCAAGGGACTGCATGTGGTTCAGGCGGGGATCGCACACCGACTCGTAACGGTCCAGGAATGCGTCCTGGTCGATCGGGTCGGCGCCACCCAAGCACTCGGCGACGTCATCGCCGGTCATTTCAACGTGGAGTCCGCCCGGGACTGTACCCAAGGCGTGGTGCACCTCAAAGAATCCACGCACTTCGTCAATAACGTCATCGAAGTTGCGCGTCTTGTAGCCGTTGGGCGACGTGACCGTGTTGCCGTGCATCGGGTCGGTCACCCACAGCACCTGCGCGCCGGAAGCAGTGACGCGTTCGACGACGGCCGGCAGCTTCTCCCGGATGTTGCCTGCGCCCATGCGGGTGATGAACGTGAGGCGGCCTGGTTCGCGGTTGGGGTCCAGTTTGTCGATGAGGCGCAGGGCATCATCTCCGCTGGTGGTTGGGCCGAGCTTGACGCCGATGGGGTTCCGCACTCGGGACAGGAAGTCAACGTGGGCGTGGTCCAGTTCACGGGTCCGCTCGCCAATCCACAGGAAGTGCGCGGACGTGTCGTAGGGCAGGCCGGTACGCGAATCGATGCGTGTCAGTGCGCGTTCGTAGTCGAGAAGCAGTGCTTCGTGGCTGGCAAAGAACTCCACGCGCTTGAGTGCCTCAAAGTCGGCGCCGCAGGAGTCCATGAAGCTGATGGCCCGGTCGATGTCGCGGGCCAGTGATTCGTAGCGCGCGTGTGCCGGGTTCTCGGTGAACCCCTTGTTCCACTGGTGAACCAGGCGGAGATCGGCGAAGCCGCCTTGGGTAAAGGCGCGGATGAGGTTCAGCGTGGAGGCGGACGTGTGGTACGCCTGAAGCATCCGGCCGGCGTCGTGCGCGCGGGATTCCGGCGTGAAATCGTAACCGTTGACGATGTCGCCGCGGTACGCGGGAAGCGTCACGCCGTCGCGGGTCTCGTCATTGGAGGAGCGCGGCTTCGCGAACTGGCCGGCCATCCGCCCCATTTTGATGACGGGCATGGCAGCACCGTAGGTAAGGACCACGGCCATCTGGAGGATCGTTTTGACCCGGGCACTGATCTTGTCCGCAGTAGCGGCCTCAAAGGTTTCAGCGCAGTCACCACCCTGCAGGAGGAAGGCTTTGCCTTGGGCAGCAGCGGCGAGGCGCTCCCTCAGGACGTCCACTTCACCGGCGAAAACCAAGGGCGGCACCACCGAGAGCTCCTTGACGGAAGCCTTGAAGACTTCAGCGTTGGACCATGTGGGCTGCTGGGAAATCGGCAGGTCCCGCCAAGCGTCGAGCCCGGGATAGTTCGCTGCTCCGCTCTGGGCGGTGCTTGCGAGAGGATCTGCTGCGGAGGGTGCGGTGTTCGCGGTTAGCTCAGTCACCCTTCAAGAGTAGTAGCCCCCGGCAAGGTTGCGGGACTGCAGCCGTAACCGATGCCGCCGCCTACGTCATAGTTTCTCCGCTGATCCGTTTCCGTCGCCTCGGGGTTCATCCCTGTCCTCTGCGATGTCTGACGTCGCGTCTTCGGCAACCTCGATCTTATGGACAGGTTCCGGGCCCTTGCCGGCCAACTGGGCCTTGACTACCGCTGCGTACTCGTCCACGTATTCCTGGCCGGACAGCCGCATCAATTCGTACATTATTTCGTCGGTCACAGCCCGCTGGATCAGCCGGTCGTCTTCCATGCCGTAGTAGCGGCTGAAGTCCAAGGGCTGCCCGAAAATGAGGCCGATCCGGCGGATGTTGGGCAGCCGTTTGCCGATGGGCTGGACCTTCTCCGTCCCGATCATTGCTACGGGCACCACCGGAACGCGTGTTTGGAGTGCCAGTTTGGCCACGCCCACCTTGCCACGGTACAGCCGGGCATCCGGGCTGCGGGTGCCCTCCGGATAGATCCCCAGCAGGCCTCCTGAGTTCAGGACGTCCTTGCCTGCCTGCAGGGACATTTCCGACGCCGCGCCGCCGGAACGGTCCATCGGAAGTTGGTTGCTCAGCCTGAAGAACAGCGCGGTCAGCCGGCCTTTGAGCCCTTTTCCCGTGAAGTACTCGGACTTGGCCAGGAAGATCACAGGCCGATGAACCATCAGGGGCAGGAAGATGGAGTCCGAGAAGGACAAGTGGTTGGAGGCCAGGATGGCAGCTCCACTTTCAGGAACGTTGTCCAGTCCCTTCACCCAGGGACGGAACAGGAGCTTGAGGATGGGACCGAGAAAGACCCTCTTCATGACCCAATAGAACACGTTTGTCCTCTCACGGCCGATTGGTTGGCATGCACCCGGGCAACCCGGCCGGCACTCAACAGCAACCCTACTCCAGTGAGAAATGTCAGGAACAGTGACACGATGGACGCATGACGGAACGCAACAAACCCGCCGCGCCGCTCGCTTTCCACCACGCCGGACACGGAGCCAACGCATCCATCGGCGTGGCTATCTGCCATGGCTTCACTGGAAGTCCCCTCAGCGTCCTCCCTTGGGCCGAATACCTCGCCAAGCAGGGCTTCGCAGTTTCGGTGCCCCTCCTTCCCGGGCATGGCACCAGTTGGCGTGACCTCGCCACCACAAGGTGGCAGGACTGGTACCGGACCTTCGAGCAGAGTTACCTGGACCTTGCAGCCCAAACGGAGACGTGTTTCGTGGCTGGACTCTCCATGGGCGGGGCCGTGGCTCTGCGGGTGGCCTCCCGCCATGAAGTTCCCGGACTGGTCCTGGTGAACCCGGGGCTGAGCTTCTACGACCGCCGGGTGCGGTACGTCGGAGCGCTGAAGTACGTCATGCCCACTACCACCCCCATAGTGGAGGACAGGCCCGCGCCCATAACGATCGAGGAAGGTGACTACTCCAAGACACCGCTGAAGGCCGTCCACGAACTCAAGAAACTTTTCCGCGCAGCTACCCGGGGGCTACCACATGTGGAGGCTCCCGCACTGGTCTTCAAGTCCTCGGTTGACGACGTCATCCCGCCGAGCTCAGTGGCCACCATCAGCAAGTACATCGACTCCTCGCGCCTTAAAGTGGTCACGCTTCCACACAGCGGACACGTAGCCACCCTGGATGTTGATGCACCCACCATTTTTGAAGAATCGGCCGGCTTTTTCCGCCAGCATGCCGGGGACAGAGTAGCCTCAGAGTCATCATGAAAATGCTCCCCGACTTTTCGCCGTTCCACAGCAGCTGGAAGGGTGCCGGTCCGCGCATTGGTGTGGTCATGTCCCACGGGTTCACGGGAAGTCCGCACAGCGTCAGGCCGTGGGCCGAACACCTCGCTGCGTCCGGCTACGCCGTCAGGCTGCCGCTGCTGCCCGGCCATGGCACCACGTGGCAGGACATGGCCACCCGCTCCTGGCGGGAGTGGCACCGTGCCGTGGATGATGCGTACCTGGAACTGGCTTCCGAGTGCGATTACGTCTTCTCTGCCGGTTTGTCCATGGGCGGAACCCTGGCCTTGCGGATAGCAGCCACGCGTCCCATTGCAGGGACAGTGGTGGTGAACCCTGGACTGGTCCTGGACGATCCGCGGGCTGTCATCGTCGCTGCCCTCAAGTATGTGGTGAAGACGACTCCGGCCATCGCCAATGACATCCTCAAACCGGACCAGGACGAGGGTGCCTACGCCCGGACGCCCGTTGCTGCCGCCCACCAGCTCAAGAAGATGTACAAGGACACCGCGGCCATCCTGCCCCGCATCAGTTCGCCCGTTCGGGTTTACAAGTCAACGGTGGACAACGTCATCTCGAATGCGAGCCTGGAGTTCCTCCGGTCCCGGGTTCAGGCGCCGGTGGATGTCAGCTACCTCCACAACAGCCACCATGTTGCCACCCTTGATAATGACGCTCCGGAGATTTTTTCCGGGACTGTCGACTTTATCCAGAAGACCGTAGCGGCCTTGGCCGGGCACGGGCTTTCCCCCGAAAAGGACATAGCCCATGAACAGGCCTGATCCCAATTCTGCTGATCAAAGCGCCAACAAGGACGACGACGCCGTGTGGCAGGATCTCGTGGCCCGGCTGGAGGCCACACAGTCGGGCCCCGAAGCGGAATCGCCGACGCATGCAAAGCCGCAGGACATCGACGAGGCTCCGGGCTCTGAAGCCGAGCGTCAGCCGGAGTCCGCTAAGACTTTCAAGGACTTCGATCCACTAGGGTTGTCCACGCCTGCCACGGAACCGGAGCCTGATGCGGCAGTCCGGGCCGAAGCCGGAATCCGGCCGTCAGGACCTCGAGACTTCGAAGTCGAGGACGAGGACCACACCTTCGTTCCCGAGGATCCGCCCAGCCTCGCGGGTACTGAGCCGCTGGTCATGCTGGCGTGGGTGGGCGCTGTGGGCGGACCCATCGCTTTGCTCTTTACCGCCATGTTCTGGCGGTCCGCGCCGTTGACGGCAATTCTGGGCATTGTCGCCATCTTCGTCGCATCAGTGATCTACCTCATCATGCGGCTTCCGCAGGAAAAGAATGAGGACGACGACGGCGCCCGCCTCTAGGGGCATACAGCCGCTCCCAGCGTGGCAAGCTTAGCTGCGCGCCCGTCCGCTGACGCGTGACAGGTCTGCTGCGCCGATCATGCCCGCACGCGGGCCGAGGGCCGCGAGCTCGATCCTTGCCATGGGACGGAAACCCCGCCCCGTCAGGTTCTTCGCGAATGACTCGCGGGCAGGTCCGGCGAGCAACTCCCCGGCGTCACACAGTCCCCCGCCTATGACGAACATTCCGGGGTCGAGTGCTGCTGCGAGGTTGGCCAGCCCCAGACCCAACCATTCGCCTTGGTCGGCGAGGAGTTCGCGGGACGTGGCATCGCCCGCAAGTGCCAGCGAGGTCACGGCTGCGCCCGACAGGTTCTCTGCAGTCCCGCCTGCCTTCTCCAACAAAGCACGGCCTGCGGGGGAATTGGTCCGTACCAGCTGGCGGGCTTCACGGCCCAGCGCGTTGCCGGAGGCGTACTGCTCCCAGCAGCCGCGGTTACCGCATTCGCAGCGGTGTCCCCCGGGGAAAATGATCTGGTGCCCGAACTCCCCGGCCACGCCGTAGCGTCCCCGTTCCACGCGGCCATCCATGACCATGGCACCTCCAATGCCCGTGCCCAGGGTGATGCAGACCAGGCGGCTTTCACCTTGGCCTGAGCCAAAGCGCCACTCAGCCCACGCCGCAGCATCGGCGTCATTTGTGAGTAGGACGGGACGCCTCAGCAACTTCTGGAGGCTCTCCCTTAGTGGCTCGTTACGCCAGGCCAGATGGGGGCTGAACAGCACCGTGCCGCCGTCGAGGTCCATCCATCCTGCGGCACCGATACCCACAGAAGCGATCCGATGTCCTGCACTGAGTTCGTCTACCAGCTCCACTATGGTCTGCTCGACGGCCCGGGGGTCCGCGCCTGGCGTGGACCTGCGTGCCTCGGCGAGCACCCGCCCCTCGGCGTCCACGACACCGGCGGCTACCTTGGTGCCGCCGATGTCGATTCCGATCGCCAGTCCGCGGCGGCCCAAATGGCTTCGTCGGGCAGCCCAAGGCACGTCCCTCCATGCCGAGGCCGGTGGCTTGGGTCTGACCAGGGAACTGGACCGTAGTGCGGGCATCCCATCATCCTATTCCGCGGGGCGGGGCAGCACCGGCATCGCATGGGCATAGATGGCATCGAGTTGCTTGAAATGACGGCTCATTCGTAAAGTTACTCGCCAGTAGGTGAAATAGAACACATCTCAACGAGCGGGCATACTAGAGTGGAAGCAGCCCCTCGTGGCCCGTGGATATCAAAGGAGCTACCGTGCGTGAAATCAGTGTTCCTCCCCTCGTGAACATCGCCCCGGAAACCAACATCACGGACCTCGTGATCCGAGAGGCAGAAAAAGCATCCAACCCTGCGCTGTTTTCCAAGTTGGACGGCAATGGGCAGTGGCAGGACATCCGTGCCAAGGACTTCCTACAAGACGTGAGGGCCTTGGCAAAGGGCCTCATCGCCAGTGGAGTCGGCGTAGGCGATCGTGTGGGCATCATGTCGCGCACACGGTACGAATGGTCCCTCGTGGACTTCGCCATCTGGTTTGCCGGAGCCGTCTCTGTCCCGATCTACGAAACGTCGTCTCCTTCACAAGTGGCATGGAACCTCGGCGACTCAGGCGCTGTGGCAGCCTTTGGCGAAGCAGCGCATCATGAGGACGTCATCCGCCAGGCCGTAACCGCAGAGGACATCACATCGGTGGCAAACGTCTGGCAGCTTGAAGGCGCCGGACTCGATGCGCTACGCACTGCAGGTGCAGGCGTCCCCGACGACGAACTCGAGTCCCGCCGTTCCTCAGCCGGGCTCAAGGATCTGGCCACGATTATCTACACCTCCGGTACCACCGGCAGGCCCAAGGGCTGCGAACTGACCCACGGCAACTTCGTGGAGCTCTCCGAGAATGCCCGCGCTTCATTGCCGGAAATCATCAACGAGTCTGCCAAGACCATCATGTTCCTCCCCTTGGCCCACGTCTTCGCACGTTTTATTTCCGTGCTTGCCGTGGCAGGCGGGGTGAAGGTGGCGCACACCCCGGACATCAAGAACCTGTTGGCTGATCTCCAGAGCTTCCAGCCGACGTTCATCCTGGCTGTGCCCCGGGTCTTCGAGAAGGTCTACAACTCTGCATTGACCAAGGCAGAGGACGGCGGCAAGGGAGCCATCTTCCACCGTGCGGTGGATACTGCAATCGCCTACTCGAAAGCACGCGAGTCCGGCTCGCTGGGACTTGGCTTGAAGCTCAAGCACGCCTTGTTCGACAAACTCGTCTACGGGAAGCTCCGTGCGGCGATGGGCGGACATGTTGCCCACGCAGTCTCGGGAGGCGGCCCGCTGGGTGAACGGCTCGGGCACTTCTTCCAGGGCATCGGCCTGCAGATCCTGGAGGGCTACGGCCTGACCGAGACCACGGCGCCGATCTCCGTGAACACACCGTCCATGATCAAGATCGGCACGGTGGGTGCCCCCTTGCCGGGCAACTCCGTCAAGATCGCCGACGACGGCGAGATCCTCGCCAAGGGCGTCTGCGTCATGCGAGGCTACTACAAGCGTGAAGACCTCACTGACGAAACGTTTGCTGATGGCTGGTTCCGCACCGGCGACATCGGCGAACTGGACAACAACGGCTTCCTCAAGATCACGGGCCGCAAAAAGGAAATCATCGTCACTGCAGGCGGAAAGAACGTGGTGCCTGCCCTCTTGGAGGACCAGATCCGCGCCGATGCGCTGGTTTCCCAAGTTCTTGTGGTGGGAGACAACCGTCCGTTCATCGGCGCCCTGGTCACCTTGGACGAAGAAGCGCTTCCGGGCTGGCTGGACCGGCACGGACTCCCCGCCGGCACCACGGTCGCCGAGGCCACCGACCACCCAGTGGTCAAGGCAGCGGTCCAGGAGCTCATCAGCAAGGCCAACCAGTCCGTATCCCAGGCAGAGGCCATCAAGTCTTTCAGGATCGTGCCGGCGGACTTCACCGAAGCCTCAGGTCACCTGACGCCATCACTCAAGGTCAAGCGCGCCCAGGTCATGAAGGACTTCGACGCCGTTATTGAGGAAATGTACTCAGCACCCCGCGCGTCCTAGCCGAGGCTTTTCAGCCAGCACGAGCCGAAAAAGTACCCCGTCCGGATTCTTCCGGGCGGGGTACTTTTTTGGCTGGATGGTTAGCCGATCACCAGCAGCAAGTCGCCGCCCTGGACCTGCTCAACCGAGGAAATGGCGAGGCGGGAGACCGTGCCGGCCACCGGCGTCGTGATGGATGCTTCCATCTTCATCGCCTCAATGGTGGCAACGGTGTCGCCGGCGTTGACAACATCGCCCACCTTCACCGTTACCGTAACTGCGCCTGCAAACGGGGCGGCAACCTGGCCAGGCTGTGCAGGATCTGCCTTCTCAGCTGCCTTGACGTTGCTGACCACCGAACGGTCGCGGACGACAACCGGCCGGGACTGGCCGTTGAGCGTGCACATCACGGTGCGCATGCCCTTCTCATCGGCCTCGGAGACAGCCTCAAGCTGGGCAATGAGGCGGACGCCCTTCTCCAACTCGATGACGTGCTCCGCGCCCTGCTGGAGACCGTACAGGTAGTCGCGGGTGTCCAGCACGGAGATGTTGCCGTACGTGTCAACGCTCTTCAGGTACTCCTTGGTGGGTCCAGCGAAGAGCAAACGGTTCAGCGTGTGCTGCCGCGTCTTGGAGTCACCCTTGAGCGCTGCACTGTCCTCAGCACTGATATCGACGTCGCGCACCTTGACGCTGCGGCCCTGAAGGGCCTTGGTGCGGAACGGCTCAGGCCAGCCTCCGGGAGGATCACCGAGTTCGCCGGACAGGAAGCCGATGACGGAGTCCGGGATGTCGTAGTTCTGCGGGTTCTCGTTGAAGTCCGCGGGATCGGCGTTGAGTCCAACAAGGTGCAGCGCGAGGTCACCTACCACCTTGGATGAAGGAGTGACCTTCACCAGGCGGCCAAGGATCCGGTCAGCCGCCGTGTACATGTCCTCAATGGCTTCAAACTGCTCCCCAAGGCCCAAGGCGATGGCCTGCTGGCGAAGGTTTGACAGCTGGCCGCCGGGGATTTCGTGCTGGTAGACGCGCCCTGTGGGACCCGGGAGACCGGATTCGAAGGGGGCATAGACGCGGCGGACGGCTTCCCAGTAGGGCTCAAGGGCACCGACGTTGGCCAGGCTGAGCCCTGTATCACGGGGGGTGTTGGCCAATGCGGCGACCAGTGCCGACGCAGCGGGCTGGCTTGTGGTGCCGGCCAGCGATGCAGATGCCACGTCAACCGCATCCACGCCAGCGTCAACAGCGGCCAGCAAAGTGGCAAGCTGGCCACCCGCGGTGTCGTGGGTGTGCAAGTGCACCGGCAGGTCGAAGCGCTCACGCAGGGCAGAAACCAGCTTCGCGGCAGCAGCCGGACGCAGGAGGCCCGCCATGTCCTTGATGGCGAGGATGTGTGCACCGGCGTCGACGATCTTCTGGGCGAGGTCCAGGTAGTAGTCGAGGGTGTAGAGGTCCTCGTTCGGGTCCAGGAGGTTGCCCGTGTAGCAGAGAGCCACCTCAGCTACGGCCGTCCCCGTTGCACGCACGGCCCGAATGGCGGGGGCCATCTGGTTGACGTCGTTGAGGGCGTCGAAGATACGGAAGATGTCGATGCCCGTAGCTGCAGCCTCGTTGACGAAGGCCTCCGTCACTTCTTCCGGGTACGGGGTGTAGCCGACGGTGTTGCGTCCGCGGAGCAGCATCTGGATACAGGTGTTCGGCAAGGCCTTGCGCAATGCAGCCAGACGGTCCCACGGGTCCTCGCCGAGGAAGCGGAGCGCGACGTCGTAAGTTGCGCCGCCCCAGGCCTCCACGGATAGCAGCTCGGGCATGAGTGCTGTCACTGCCGGGCCGGCGGCCACGAGGTCGCGGGTGCGCACCCGTGTTGCCAGCAGGGACTGGTGGGCGTCGCGGAACGTGGTGTCCGTAACGGCCAGCGCCTGCTGCTCACGGAGTGCCTTGGCAAAGCCCTCCGGCCCAAGCTCGATCAACTTCTGGCGCGAACCCGACGTGGGAACCGGGCCATCGATCGCCGGCAGCTTGCGGGCAGGGTCCGAATGGACAGCGAGCTCCCCGTTGGGCTTGTTGACGGTGACTTCAGCCAACCAGGTGAGCAGCTTGGTGCCACGGTCTGCAGAGATGTGTGACTTCAGCAGCTCAGGGCGCTTGTCAATGAAGTCCGTGGCCACGTTTCCGGCATTGAAGTCCGGATCCGCGAGAACAGCCTGCAGGAATGGAATGTTGGTGGACACGCCACGGATACGGAATTCAGCCAAACCGCGACGCGCACGGGCTACAGCCGCAGGGTAGTCGCGGCCACGGCAGGTCAGCTTGACCAGCATGGAGTCGAAGTGCGGGCTGATCTCGGCACCCGAGTAGACCGTGCCGCCGTCGAGCCTGACACCGGCGCCACCGGCAGAACGGTAGCCGGTGATCTTTCCAACATCAGGACGGAATCCGTTGGACGGGTCTTCGGTGGTGATGCGGCACTGCAGCGCAGCACCCTTGATGGACACTGAATCCTGGCTCAGCCCCAGGTCCGCAAGGGTTTCCCCTGACGCGATACGCATCTGAGCCTGGACGAGGTCAACGTCGGTGATTTCCTCTGTGACGGTGTGCTCAACCTGGATGCGTGGGTTCATCTCAATGAAGACGTGCTGGCCGGCCCGCTCCCCTTCTGTGTCCACCAGGAACTCCACGGTTCCGGCGTTGACATAGTTCAAGGCCTTGGCGAACGCCACGGCATCGCGGTAAAGAGCCTGGCGAATGTTCTCATCCAAGTTCGGCGCGGGCGCAATCTCCACCACTTTCTGGTGGCGGCGCTGAAGCGAACAGTCACGCTCGAAGAGGTGCATGACGTTGCCTTCGGCATCGGCCAGGATCTGTACTTCGATGTGGCGGGGACGCAGAACTGCCTGCTCAAGGAACATGGTGGGGTCGCCGAAAGCTGCATCAGCTTCACGCATGGCGGACTGCAATGCTTCGGGGAGGGCTTCGCGCGTCTCCACACGCCGCATGCCACGGCCTCCACCGCCGGCAACTGCCTTGGCGAAGATGGGGAAGCCGATCTCATCGGCGGCAGCGATGAGCTCGTCAAGGTCCTTGGAGGGCTTGCTCGACTTCAGGACCGGGACGCCGGCCTTGCGGGCGGCTTCCAGGGCGGCAACCTTGTTACCTGCGAGCTCCAGGACCTCCGCGGGCGGGCCCACGAAGGTTATGCCTGCTGCCTTGGCAGCACGGGCGAGGTCCGGGTTCTCGGAGAGGAAGCCATAGCCGGGATAGATGGCGTCAGCGCCGGCTTCTTTGGCGACGCGGACAACCTCCTCTACGTCCAGGTAGGCGCGGACGGGATGGCCCACCTCGCCGATCAGGTAAGCTTCGTCGGCCTTCTGCCGGTGGATCGAGTTACGGTCCTCATGCGGAAAGACGGCTACGGTCTTGGCGCCCAGTTCATAACCAGCGCGAAACGCCCTGATCGCGATTTCGCCGCGATTGGCCACCAGAATTTTCGAAAACATACTTCTCCTGCATCATTGCGGGTGGATCGGTCGGTGGTCACAGTGTGTAGTGCCGCCAGCATCAAACACAAATCTTTGTGGCAACCATCACAAAGGAATCGTCATCTGGGCTGTATATGCGTGCGCGCGATCCGACAGCATGCTATTGCCCCTCGCTTATCCCCAGCGGCCGGGCGCGTAGAAAGCGGGAATCGACCGCGATGCACCATATGATGTTCAAGGGGCTTCGGCAAGCCCCGGCTCCGATGCTTCCGGAGCGAATCAGCGCGATACGGCAACCGGCGTTAGGTTTTGGGTTTTCAAGTGCAAGTAGTCAGCATCAGCAGCCTCAAGGGTGGAGTGGGAAAGACGTCCGTGACCACCGGTCTGGCGTCCGCGGCCCTCGCGGCCGGCATTCCCACGTTGGTGGTGGACCTCGATCCACACGCCGACGCCACCACGGCACTTGGCGTCCAGCCGGGCGGGCAACTCGACATCGGCCGAATGCTGAAAAGCCCCCGAAAAGCCAACCTCGCCGGCAATGTGGCCGGCAGCTCGTGGGTTTCCAATGGGTCCAGCAACGGCACCTTGGACGTCGCAGTGGGATCGGCCTTCACCGGAATCTATGATCGGCCGGATCTGGGCCGACGCGACCTTCGCAGGCTTTCAGCCGTACTGGCAGGCACTACCAACTACGAACTCGTCCTGGTCGACTGCCCTCCGTCCCTCAACGGCCTGACGCGCATGGCGTGGAGCGCAAGCGATCGCGTAGTCCTCGTTGCAGAGCCCGGGCTCTTCTCGGTGGCCGGCACGGAACGCACCATGCGAGCTATTCAGTTGTTCCGGCAGGAGTTCGCCCCCAACCTGGCCCCGGCAGGGATCGTGGCCAACCGGGTGCGCACGGGTTCCGCGGAGCACACCTTCCGCTTAGCTGAAATGGAATCAATGTTCGGCGAACTGCTCCTGACGCCCCACATTCCGGAGCAGGCCAATTGGCAGCAGATCCAGGGTGCGGCACACTCGGTACACCACTGGCCCGGAGACTCTGCCAAGAACGCTGCCAAACTCTTTGATGCCCTCCTTGGGAGCCTCTTGGCTGGACAGTCCTCTACGCGGGACCGCCGACAGCGCTGAGCGCCTCCGCCTACGCACTCTACACAAGAAGAAGGCCTCGTCCCCCACAGAGACGAGGCCTTCTTTTGGCTGAATTCAGTGGTCCGGTGTTTAGCCGATGCGACGCGCGACACGCCGCTTGCTCAGTTCGTCGTCGGGAAAGGACTGCTCCGCGGCATGCTCGCTCGGAAGCGCGGCCAGGCTTCCCTCAACTTCCCGCCATACGCGCCCAACGGCGATGCCGAAGACGCCCTGCCCGCCCTGAACGAGGTCGATGACCTCGTCAGCGGATGTACATTCGTAGACGCTCGCACCGTCGCTCATCAGCGTGATCTGCGCCAAGTCCTCGACGCCCCGCTCGCGAAGGTGTTCCACGGCGCTGCGGATCTGCTGGAGGGATACGCCAGTATCAAGGAGGCGCTTGACCACCTTCAGAACAAGAATGTCCCGGAAGCCGTAGAGACGCTGGGAACCGGAGCCCGCAGCGCCACGGACAGCAGGCTCAACCAAGCCAGTACGTGCCCAGTAGTCGAGTTGGCGGTAGGTGATGCCTGCAGCTTTGCATGCGGTGGGACCGCGGTAGCCCGCGTCCTCGTCCAGCACGGGAAGGTCCTCCGTGAAGAGCAAACCTTGGGCGCCGGATGCGGGCGCAGCAATGCCGGCAGAGGACTGCTTCAGCTCGCCTGCTTCGCCTTTCGGACTCACGTGACCTCCTTGTTCTCAGTTCCCTTGGGGACGGTGCATACTCTGATACAACGGCGAAATGCAGCAGTGTAATTCCCGCAAGTCCGCACCTTCCAGTGTGACTTGCGCCGGCAGTGTATGCAACGGGAACTTGATAACTTCGACGTTAGGCCCGCGAGGGGCCGAGGTCAAAGACCTTGGCTCCAAAATCCTGCCGTGTCGAAAGTTTCACCCTCAACTTTAGGTTTAGGGTGACTCAGCCTTCGAAATCTTCCGGTTCCACGTCATCCAGGAACTCGCGGAAGCGACGCATCTCGCGTTCTTCGTCCACTGCGGGATCCGGCTCCGAGTCCTCGCCTTCATCATGCTCGGTGATGCGGACACCGGCTTCTTCCATGACCGCATCGGCGCACCAGATGCGGCACTTGGCCCGCAGTGCCAGGGCCAACGCATCCGAAGCCCTCGAACTTACTACAGTGCCGTCGTCGAACTGCAGCTGCCCGTAGAAGATATTGTCCTCCACCGCCACAATGTTCACGCTGATGATGGAATGGCGCAAGGATTCAACAACATCAACCAGGAGATCGTGCGTCATTGGCCGGGGCGGGACAACACCCTGCTGTGCCAACGCGATGGCGCTGGCTTCAGGAGTGCCGATCCAGATCGGAACATGCCGCTCACCGTTGATCTCCCGAAGGAGTACCAGCGGCTGATTGGACGGAAGTTCGATCCGGACACCGACGATTTCGACTTCGATCATCAGCTATCCATCCGGGAGATACGGTCGTGCACCAAGGCCCTGTGCAGGGTGAGGCAGAGATCGCTGATCTCACGGGCGGCCTCGGCGGCACGAGCCTGCGAAGCAGCGTCCCGCCGCGACGTCAGCGGGGCAACGGCCCTTTCCACCAGGCCGAACTCCCGCTCAGCTGCAGCTTGGAAGGGACGAAGGTGGCGGGGCTCGAGGCCGTGTCCTTCCAATTGGACACAAGCACGGGCTACTTGAAGTGCGTGTTCGTCGAACTTGCCGCCAACATGGGTGATCAGTCCAAAACTCAAGAGGGATTCAAGCAGGGAGACACTGGCACCCGACTCGGCTCGCAACTGCTCCTCGGTGAGCGCGCGGGCCCGTCCTTGCACTTCGGCTGCCATTTCCGCCGAGACCACCCTGGGCGACACTGTGACACCAGGAGGGAGATTTTCCGGCCTCTCACCGCGGTCGATGGCATCGAGATAATCCTTGATGACCTTCAGTGGCAGGTACTGATCACGCTGAAGGGCCAGGACGAAACGGAGCCGCTCAACATCACCGTCCGAGTACTGTCGGTAACCCGCAGGAGTCCTCTTCGGGTTGATGAGGCCTTTTTCCTCCAGGAAACGGATCTTGGACGCCGTCATACCGGGAAAGTCGTCGCTCAACTGGGCAAGGACTTCCCCGATATTCAGGACCTGCGGTCCGCGACGGTCCTGCTGGGCCATAGCCACAGGCAGATACCCCGTCAGACTTGGCCTGCTGCGCGAACAGGGCTCAGGTAGTAGGTCAACCGGAACTTGCCGATCTGTACCTCGTTGCCGCTCTTCAGGTGCACGCGGTCCACGCGGTCGTGGTTGACGTACGTTCCGTTGAGGCTCCCCATGTCCACCAGCTCGAAGCCGGACGCCGTCCGGATGAACTGAACATGCTTGCGGGAAACGGTGACATCATCCAGGAAGATGTCGGCATCGGGGTGCCGGCCAGCCGTGGTGGTGTCCGCGTCCAACAGGAAACGAGCACCGGCGTTGGGCCCACTGTGCGCAATGAGCAATGCTGAGTTCGGCGGAAGTGCGTCTACGGATGCACGCTCTTCAGGAGCCAACTTGGGGGCAATGCTCGGCTCGTCCCACGTTGGCGTGATGCTGATCGAGGTGGTCTCCGACGTCGGCTGTTCCTCCGCGCCGTTCCCGACATTGGCTTGATTCTGTTCGCCGCCAACCATGGAATTTCCTCCTCATCCGCCGGCAGTTCCAAACCCTGCCGGCCACTTCCGCCTCCCGGTACCGCCGGGCAAATCGGTTGCTGGCCCGCCGTCCCGCTTTCCCGGTTATGGGAAAGCGGCCTGACGGGCCAGATAACTTTAGCCTACCTGTTGTTCGTACTCCGATGCACTGAGCAGGGAATCCACTGCATCAGCTTCTGCAAGCTTTACTTCAATTAACCATCCCTCGCCGTACGGGTCCGAGTTAATTAAGGCCGGATCAGTGTCCAAGGCGTCATTTCGGTTGGTGACTTCACCGGTCACCGGAGCGTAGATATCACTGACACTTTTAGTGGACTCCACTTCGCCAACAACTTCATTGCCGGTGACTTTCGTCCCCGGTTCAGGCATCTGGGCATAGACAACGTCACCCAGGGCGTCCTGTGCGAAGTCGGTGATGCCAATGCGCACTACGCCGTCGGCATCTGGAGCGGTAACCCATTCGTGTTCTGCGGTGTAGGAAAGTTCTTCCGGAATATTGCTCACTGGTGGCCTTTCATCGGGACATTTACGAACCTCGACGGCGGCCTTGCTGATGGCCACCGCTGAAAGTATAGGCACATTTCCCCTGTACCTCATGGGGTCTCTGCCATGATTGACCCATGACCGAACAAGCACAAGTACCAGCTCAGAAAAAGCGCAATCGGGGCGTAAAAATAATCCTGATCCTGGTGGCAGTACTTGTCGCTGTGGCCGCCTACTTCATCCTCGGGGCAGTCCTTCCGCGCTGGTGGTCCGATGTCATCGCCGGACAGATCCGACGCGACCTTGGAGCCAGCGTACTGGTGGGAATGTTCTACGGCTTCGTCTTCACGTTCGTTCCGCTCCTCGTAGCATGGCAGGCCACCCGCAAAGCGGTGTCCTGGCCATGGAAAATCGCTATTGTCCTGGTGGCCGTCGCTATCGCCACACCCAACCTGCTCACCGCCGGAATCGCCTTCGGCAGCACGGAGTCAGCCCACGCCGGCCAGAGGACCCTGAGCGTGGATGCCGGATTCTTCACAACCTGGACAGCCATTTCCGCTGTTGCGGCCGTGGCGGTCTTCATTGCAGTCACAATTCTCCGGGCACTGTGGCGCCGCAGGGGCAAGCAGATGAAAGAGCTCAGGCAAGCAGAGAACCAACGCGTCAAGGCTGCCAACAATGGCGAAACGCAGGCGCAGGACATTACGCCCAGCGCCTAGGACGCCGAAAGCCCGCCATGGGATATCCATGGCGGGCTTCTTCGTTTTGCGGACCTGCTTTGCAGTCCGGCGTCAGGCGACGGTGGCCTCACGCGGTTCGCGTTCGACGTCGGGAGTTACAGCAGGCGCCGCCGCTCCCCTACGCCTTGCTGCTGCGCCCGCCGCCAGCATGACCAGCAACGCGGCAACGGTGATAGCAGCTCCAGCCCAGATGGGCGAGGTGTAGCCGAGGCCGGCGGTGATGGTAACGCCACCGAGCCAGGCCCCGAGTGCGTTGCCGAGGTTGAACGCGCCGATGTTCGCACCGGATGCGAGCGTTGGTGCCGTGGAGGCAAAATGCATCACGCGCATCTGTAGGCCCGGTACGGTGGCAAATCCGAAACCGCCCATAAGCGCCAGTGACACCAAAGTGGCGATGCTATTGGACGCGGTGAGGGCGAAGAAGACCAGCACCGCCACCAGTCCGGCAAGGATGACGATGAGGGACTTGTCCAAAGCTTTGTCCGCGGCCTTGCCACCGAGGAAGTTCCCGACGAACAGGCCGCCGCCGAAGATCACCAGGAGCCACGGCACGGCGCCGGACTCGAATCCGGACACCTCGGTGAGAGTGAAGGCAATATAGGTGAAGGCGCCGAACATGCCGCCGAACCCGAGGATGGTCACAATGATGGAGAGCCAAACCTGACCGGACTTGAACGCGCCCAGCTCGCTGCGGAGACCCTTGGCGGGCTCCGTGCTGGCCTTGGGGACCATCAAGGCAATGCCGATCAGCGCAACAACTCCGATGACGGTGATCGCCCAGAACGTTGAGCGCCAGCCGAAGCTTTGGCCAAGCAGCGTTCCAAAGGGAACACCCAGGACGTTGGCCGCAGTGAGTCCGGTGAACATCATGGCAATGGCCCCGGCTTTCTTGTGTGCCGGCACCAGGCTCGCGGCAACTACGGAACCGATGCCGAAGAACGCACCATGGCAAAGCGCTGCGATGATGCGGCCGATCATCATTGTGGCGTAGCTGTCGGCTATTGCGGACAAGAAGTTGCCGGCGATGAACAGCACAAGCAAGCCGATGAGGACCGGCTTTCGCGGAAGCCTGGTGACTGCAGCCGTCACCAGAAGCGCGCCGGCGGTAACGCTGAGGGCATAGCCGGAGATGAACCAGCCGGCCGAGGCCTCACTGACCTGGAAGTCGGCGGCAACTTCCGGTAAGAGGCCCATGATCACGAATTCGGTCAGCCCGATACCGAATCCGCCGAGGGCAAGGGCAATCAACCCTGCGGGCATGTGGAGCTCCTTTAAAGTTTGGTTCGACGAGAAGTGGAAGTGCGTCGTCGGGAACCGTAGAATAATAGTTGCAGACGCTTCATATATAGTTGCACACGCTACTTATTTGCGCAAGCAACTACTTTGGGATGCGTCCTGATCTACACGACATCAAGGCAGGAGCACAGCAGACATGGGCATCAAGGATGACGCCGTAGAAGTACGGGCACAGGGCTGGCGAACCCTTGCCGCCCTGCACGGAAGCATCGAAGCAGAGCTGGAGAAGGCACTCCAGGCCTCCAGCGAGCTTTCGGTGGTGGAGTACACGGTGCTGGATGCGCTGAGTCGCCAGGACGGCTGGCACATGCGGATGCAGCAGCTGGCACGCGCCACCGCCCTGTCCAGCAGTGCTACCACCCGCTTGGTCAATCGCCTTGAGGACAGGGGCCTGCTCACGCGCATCCTTTGCGCCGACGACCGCCGCGGCATTTATACCGAACTGACGGTGCCCGGCCAGAAGCTCCTCGAGGCGGCCAAACCTGTGCACGACCAGACCCTTGCCTCGGCTCTTGAGGCCGCCGAGTCCGTGCCCGAGCTGGAACCGCTGGTGAGGGCGCTCGGCGCACTGCAGAAGGTCTAGCCCGATCCTGGTCTTGTTTGTATCCCCCGGCGTTCAACCCGGGGTGATACGAACAAGACCGGAACCAAAACATACGTTAACGACCAAAGGCCGGAATCACCGTGTTTCCACGTGATTCCGGCCTTTATGGTCGGGCTGACAGGATTTGAACCTGCGACCCCTTGACCCCCAGTCAAGTGCGCTACCAAGCTGCGCTACAGCCCGCTGGTTCTACCGTTCTCCGCCTAAGTTTTCCTCCGAAGAGTCCCACCTAAGCAGTCCGGCCGAACCACCTCCAAAAGCTTACACGAAGTTGGAGGTCGGAGACGCCATCACAGCCAAAGTGCGCTGTGATGCCCGTCTCACTTAGCGCTTCTTGCCACGCTTCTCGCGTACGCGCATGTTGACCTCGATGGGCGTGCCCTCGAAGCCGAACGTTTCGCGGAGGCGACGCGTGATGAAGCGACGGTATCCGGGATCCAGGAAGCCGGTGGTGAACAGCACGAACTTCGGCGGGCGGCTGGATGCCTGGGTGCCGAAGAGGATACGGGGCTGCTTTCCGCCACGAACGGGGTGCGGGTGCGCTGCCACGAGTTCGCCCAGGAACGCGTTGAGGCGTCCGGTGGGGATACGGCGGTCCCAGCTCTCCAGCGCAATGTCCAGCGCGGGGACAAGGCGGTCCTTGTGCCAGCCGGTCTTGGCCGAGATATTCACGCGGGGTGCCCACTCCACGTGGGCAAGGTCCTGCTCGATTTCACGTTCCAGGTAACGGCGGCGTTCGTCGTCCAGCAGGTCCCACTTGTTGAACGCGAGCACCAGCGCGCGTCCGGATTCAATGGCCAGCTGCAGGATACGGACGTCCTGCTCGCTGAGGACCTCGTCGACGGCAAGAAGCACGACGGCGACCTCTGCCTTTTCGAGGGCGGCCTGCGTACGCAGGGAAGCGTAGAAGTCGGCGCCCTGTGCCATGTGCTGGCGGCGGCGGATGCCTGCGGTGTCCACGAAGCGCCACGTGCGGTCGCCAAGTTCGATGAATTCGTCAACCGGGTCGCGGGTGGTGCCGGCCAGCGGATCCACCACTACGCGCTCGGAGCCTGCGAGCTTGTTCAGAAGGGAGGACTTACCAACGTTCGGGCGGCCGATCAGGGCGATACGGCGAGGACCGCCGGAACGCTCCACGCCTTCCACCAGCGAGTACTCGGGCAGAGTGTCCATGACATGGTCCAGGAGGTCGGCAACGCCACGGCCGTGCAGAGCCGAAACCGGGTACGGCTGGCCGAAGCCCAGTCCCCACAGTGCAGCGGAATCGGCCTCCTGTGCGAAGTCGTCCACCTTGTTGGCCACCATGATGACCGGCTTCTTGCTCTTGCGGAGCATCTTCATGACGCCCTCATCAGTGGCGGTCGCGCCAACGGCAGAGTCAACGACGAAAAGCACGGCGTCGGCAAGCTCAACGGCCATTTCGGCCTGCTCGGCCACGCGGGCGTGGATGCCCTTGGCGTCGTGCTCCCAACCACCGGTGTCCACCAAGGTGAAGTTGCGGCCGTTCCAGCGCGCCGAGTACATGACGCGGTCGCGGGTAACGCCCGGGGTGTCCTCCACAACGGCTTCACGGCGGCCAAGGATGCGGTTAACCAACGTGGACTTACCCACGTTCGGGCGACCGATGATGGCCAAAACCGGGTCCAGCTTGAGGGGACCCTCGTCGCCTTCGTCGCCGTATTCACCGCTGAGCAGCGCGGCATCTTCTTCGTCGAGTTCGTAATCGTCCAGGCCGGCCCGGAGGGTGGCCGCGCGGAGCTCGGCCTCGTCATCGTCCAGGGCCGCCAGGTTTTCCGCCACCTGGTCGGTGCCGGTGGGCGTGTATTCGTCGTCGCCGGCTCCGTGGAGGCCGGATTTTTGAGTCGTATCGCTCATTGCACTTTCCTTAGTGGTGGTCTGCCGGCGTCCCGGCTACTGCTGTATGGCGGTGCTGCGAAGTGGGTTCGCCGGGCGCAGGTTCCAGGGGAAGGCCCTGGCCTGTGGCCCGGATGGCGTCCTGGACGTGTTCGGCCAGGGCTTCACGGATCTCCGCAGCCGCCCTGTCCATTGAAACACGCCCGGGTTCGCCCTTCCGGCGCTTCACCGTGATGGGTTCGCCGAAGCTGACATGGAGCTTACGGCGGGGTTTGGGGATATGGTCTCGATGCTCATCATCTTGGCGGGTTCCGAGGATGGCCACAGGGATGACGGTAGCTCCGGAGTTGAGGGCGAGCCACGCAACTCCATTGCTGATGCTTTCGGCCGAGCCGCTCCCCCGCGTTCCTTCGGGAAGAATCCCTACGCAACGACCGGCGTCGAGCAGTTTCTTTCCGACATGCAGGGCGGTGCGGTCACCGGCGCGGTCCACTGGAACCTGCCCGGATCCCCTCAGGACAGAGCCCAGGAAGCCCTTGAACATCTCCTTTTTAACGAGAATATGCATAGGGCGCGGCGACGCACCGAACATCACGGGCCCGTCCAGGAAGCTGATGTGGTTCGCGGCAAATATCACGGGTCCGGCAGCGGGAACATTGCTTTTGCCCGCCACGATGGTCCGGTAGATGACGTGGTCCAGGAACCAGCCAACCGGCCGGCTCCACATCTTGCTCCCTACAGAGGGGAGCTGATTCTCAGTCACCATAGATAACCTTGCTCACGATTGCCAAGGCGGTCTGGACGGTTTCCTCAAAGTTCAGGTCCGAGGAATCGAGTGTCACCACACCGTCGGCCGCCTGGGTGAAGTTCACTACCGTCGAGTCTTTGGCGTCACGCTGGATTACCTGGGCGTTGAGCTGTTCTTTAGTCTGCGTTCCGCCCAACTGGATCCCCCGACGCCGCATCCTGGCTTCCTCGCTGGCGGTCAACAGCATGCGGACCTCAGCATTGGGGACGACGACGGTAGTGATGTCGCGTCCCTCCACCACCATGCGGCGGTGGTGCTGATCGATCAGCTCGCGCTGACGACGGATCAGCTCGGTGCGGGCACCAAGCGTCGTGGCGACAGCACTGACCGACGAGGAGATCAAAGGATCCCGGATTTCGTCCGTGATGTCCGTGCCATCAACCGCCACATACTCCGTGGCAGTAGTGGTGCTGATCTCCAGTGGCATGATTTTGGAAGCCTGTTCCACCGCAGCGCCATCCTGGAGGTCAACGCCGGTCTTGAGGCAGTACCACGTCAGCGCCCGGTACATTGCACCGGTGTCCAGGTAGGCCAGTTTCAAGCGCCGGGCAACTTCCTTGCTGACGCTGGACTTGCCGGACCCTGAAGGACCGTCGATTGCGATCACGAGCGGCTTCCCGGGACGGGCAACTGTTTCCGGGCCAAAAAATTCACGCGTCATTACTGGAGTACCCGCCATCCACGGTCAGTCAAAGCTTCAACAAGGAGGTCATGCTTGCTCGGAAGAACGGAAAGCTCCACCATGCCCACGTTCTGTCCCGAAGAATGGTCGAGCCGAAGGTCTTCAAGGTTCACCCCGATCTCGCCGATCTCGGTGAGGAGGTGCGCGATCTGGCCAGGCTTGTCATCCACCAGGATAGTGAGCCATGAGTACGCTTGGGGAGGTCCGCCGTGCTTGCCCGGGATCCGGGCCTGCCCTGCATTCCCCTCGCTGATCAGTTGGGCAAGATCAAGCCGTGCACCGGGGGCAAGCGGTTCTTCCAAGGTACCGATCAATCGGTTCAGGTCCTCGCGCACACCGTGCAGGATGGACACCACCTTCTCCGCGTTGCCGCCCAGGATCTGGACCCAGAGGGTGGGATCGCTGGCCGCAATACGGGTAGTATCCCGGAGTCCGTTGCCCGCCAAGGAGAGGGCATGCAGCGGCGTGCCTTGCAACCGGCTCGCCAGCAGGGAAGACATGATCTGCGGCAGATGCGACACCAACGCCACGGCTTCATCATGCTCGTCGGCAGTGAACTGGGAAACGATTGCTCCCAGATCCCCCGCAAGCGAACGTGCAGCCTGAAGTGCAGCATCCGACGTTTCTTCGGAGGGGCAAAGCACCCAGGGCATGGACGTGAAAAGCTCTCCCCTGGCCGCAACCGGGCCCGACTTCTCCCTGCCTGCCATGGGGTGGGTACCCACATAGCGGGCAAGGTCAACGCCGCGTTCCCGCAACTGCGCCTGGATGGTGGCTTTGACGCTGGCAATATCGACCACGACGGCGGAAGGGTAGTCCGCCAGTGCCTTCTGCACGACGTCCGCAGTAACATCCGGCGGAGCCGCGACCACTACCACTTGCGGCTCTTCATCCAACTCCCCCAACGGACGTCCCGCACCGATATCCACCGCGACCGCCTGGTTGGTGGGCGAAGGATCGAAGAGGAAAACCGGGACCCCACGTCCGCGCAGGCCAAGGCCGATGCTGGCTCCAAGCAAGCCCGTACCGAGGACGACGACCGGGCCGTCAAGATGGCCCCGGCCGTGCGTACCGAATGCCGACATGCCCTAGAGTCCCACCGATGCCAGGAGGTGTCCGACTTCCTGCCTGCCAAGGTTGCGGATGCTGCCCTGGCGCTGGTCGCCCAAGCCAATGGGACCAACCTTGACGCGGACAAGACGCTCAACCGGGAAGCCGACGGCGTCGAACATGCGGCGCACAATGCGGTTCTTGCCCGAATGCAGGACAACCTCGATCAGGACGTGACCCGGAGTGGAGTCCACCAAGCGGAAGGAGTCCACTGCAGCTACGCCGTCTTCAAGCTCGACGCCGTTCTTCAGCTTTGCGCCCACGCCTTGCGGGAACGGGCCACGCACCTGGACCAGGTACGTCTTGGGTACCTCATACGAAGGGTGCGTCAAGCGGTTGGCGAGTTCGCCGTCGTTGGTCAGCAGCAGCAGTCCCTCAGTGGCGACATCGAGACGGCCGACGTGGAACAGGCGTTCGCCCTTGTTCTTGTTGTTCTTCAGGAAGTCGCTGATGCAGGGACGGCCCTCGGGGTCCTCCATGGTGGAAACAACTCCCTTGGGCTTGTTGAAGACCATGTAGACAAGGGTTTCGTCCAGCTGGATACGGATGCCATCGACGTGGATCACGGCAGACGTTGGGTCCACTCGCATCCCAAGTTCGGTGGTCACCACACCATCAACCTCGACGCGTCCCTCGAGGATCATTTCCTCGCACACACGGCGTGAGGCCACACCAGCCTGTGCCATGACCTTCTGCAGGCGAACGCCGTCAACATCGTGAAGATCGGACTGGGGGACCTCCTGGCGCGGACCACGGTTGCGACCCGGCTTCCGGATGGGGCCCAGGTTCTGGCCGAAGCGTTCGCTGCCGAAGGCCTTGGACCCGTACTGCCGTGCAGGCTTCGCCTTGGGCTTCAGGGCGCCCGGCGTGCCCGGGGCTTTGCCAAAGCCGGGCTTGTTGGAACCTGGCTTGCGGAAGGGCTTCGCGGGCCTGGCTGCCTGGCCGCGATCGTAATCGCCCGCAGTTGTGGGGTTGTCAGGATCGAATGGGGCCGCTTCGCGCGGCTTCGATGCCTTGAAGGGGCGTCCCTCGCCCTGGGTGAAGTTGCGCTTTCCAGCGCCGGCGCTGCCGCCGCGGCCCGAGAAGCCGCCGGCGTTGGAGCGGCCGGTGCCGCCCTTGGCCTCATTGCGTCCGGAGCTGTTGCGTCCCGAACCGTTACGTGGTGAACTCTGGCGTCCCGCCTGTGTCATGACCCGTCCTTGTGTAGTAATGGCCGGCAATTGGTGTTGAAATCAACACTAGCCAGCCGGGCAGACATCGTCTGCCCCTTGTCGCTGTGCACCTAGGTCAGGTGCCGTGAATCAGTATGAAGTTGTCTTGCAGTGCCGATGTGGGCCGTGGCTACATCCGGCTTGCGTCGTAATACTCGTCGATCCCTTCCAAACCCGGCAGGTGCGGCGAGAGCTGTGGCAGTTCAGCCACGGAGCCGATGCCCATCCGTTCCAGGAAGTACGAGGTTGTCCGGTAAAGGACAGCTCCCGATTCGGGATCGTTTCCGGAATCCTCGATCAAACCCCTCTGGGTAAGCGTCCGGACTACGGAATCGACGTTGACGCCGCGAATGGCAGACACCCGGGCCCTTGAGACCGGTTGCCGGTAAGCAATCACCGCCAGGGTCTCAAGCGCTGCCTGAGTAAGCCTGGTGGTCTGCCCCTCGAGGACGAACCTGCCCACGATGTCAGCAAATTCCGACCGTGAATAGATCCGCCACCCACCGGCGACGTTCCGCAATTCAAAACCCCGGGGTGCAGTACTGGCAGCGGCAAAGCCGACAGCATCCACGTCCGGGGCTTTAACAGTATAGCCGCTATACTCCCGCTGCAGGTCCTGCAGCAAATCCTCGACGACGGCGACCGTCACGTTGAGTCCGGCAGCCAGCTCTTCCGAGGTGGCCGGCTCATCAATGACCATAAGGACCGCCTCCAACGCTGCCCGCCCACCGCCGGGCAGGGCTTCCAGTTCAGCCAAGCCGTCCTCGACTGCTTCCTGCTCACTCACTGGTGCCATCCCCGCTTCGATCTGCTTCTGTTCCTGATTCGTACTCCTCGCTCAGGCTGGAACTGTCCCAGCCGGCGTCATCACCTGTCCACCGAACCGTCAGCTCAGCGAACGGCCCGGGCTGTTCGAACGCGACCACGCGGTCCCGGAACATCTCCAGCAACGCCAGAAAACGTGCCACCACCACCAAAGTAGTTTCGGCGTCGGCAATCAGCGCCTGGAAGGACAGCGGCGCGCCCAGCTTCAAGCGGTAGCCCATGATTTCGGCTTGTTCCTTGACGCTCACCGGCGGAGCATGGAGATGGTCCAAGCCCACCTCGGCAGGAGAGGAATCCCTGGGTTTCAGTGCTTTGGCGGCAAGTTCCGCGAACTGCTCCGGCGTGTGCCGCCATACGAGCTCTGGAAGCAGCGCGGCGAAATGCCCTTCCAACGCAACCTGCCGCGGGTACCTACGGCCTTCCTGTTCCAGTGTCCCGCCGAGGATCCCGGCGATCTGCTTGAAAGCCTTGTACTGGAGCAGACGGGCGAACAGCAGGTCCCTCGCCTCCAGGAGAGCAATGTCCTCAGCGTCCTCCACCTCACCGGCAGGCAGGAGGCGCGCCGCCTTCAAATCCAGCAGCGTTGCAGCTATCACCAGGAACTCGCTGGCTTCATCCAGCGCCCAGTCCTCCCCCAACTGCTGAAGGCGTTTGATGTACTTGATGAATTCATCGGTGACCGTGGCCAACGCCACCTCGGTGATATCCAGCTTGTGCTTGGAAATGAGGCCGAGCAAAAGATCAAAGGGGCCCGTGAAGTTAGCGAGCCGTACCTCAAAGCCGGCCTTACGGGCTTCGGAGGGTCCGGCGTCGGGCGTATCCGCTTGAGCAGGCGTATCCGTTTGAGCAGGCACTTCCGTTTGAGCAGGCGAGGCCAGGTCCGCTTCAGCGGTGGGGGCGATTGACGGTCCCACCGTCCGCTAGGGCGCGCCGCCGCGCGAAATCAGTTCCTTGGCAAGACGGCGGTAAGCGTCGGCGCCGATGTGGTTTCCGGCGTAGCTGGTGATGGGTTCCGCGGCCACGGTGGCATCTGCAAACTTGATGGAACGCTTGATGACCGTCTCGAAGACCTTGTCCCCGAATGCCTCCACCAGGCGCGAGATGACTTCGCGGCTGTGCAGGGTGCGGGCGTCGTACATGGTGGCCAGGACGCCGTCCACCTGCAGGCGCGGGTTGAGGCGGTCCTGTACTTTCTCGATGGTTTCCACCAGGAGTGCGACGGCGCGCAAGGCGAAGAATTCACAGATCAGCGGGATGATGACGCCGTGGGCTGCAGTTAACGCGTTTACTGTCAGCAGGCCCAACGACGGCTGGCAGTCGATCAGTACGACGTCGTAATCGTCCTCAACGCTCTTAAGCGCGCGGTCCAGGACCTGCTCGCGGGCTACCTCGTTGACGAGCTGGACTTCGGCAGCGGATAGATCAATGTTGGCGGGCAAGAGGTCAACACCCTCAACACCGGTCTGCTGGATGGCATCACGGATGTTTACTTTGCGGTCCATCAGCACGTTGTAGACGGTGAGGTCGAGCTCGTGCGGGTTTGCCCCGAGGCCGGCGGAAAGCGCCCCTTGGGGGTCAAAGTCCACCAACAGGACACGCCGGCCGTACTCTGCGAGCGCAGCCGCCAGGTTGATCGTGGAGGTGGTTTTACCCACCCCACCCTTTTGATTGACCATGGCAATGACTCTCGCCGGTCCGTGGGAGGCCAGTGGAGCGGGTTCCGGGAATTCGCGGTGAGGACGGCCCGTGGGCCCCATGATGGCGTCTTCCAGATCGAGCTCGGTGCCTTCCAGCGTAGCTGTTCCCCGTTCGATGCTCACGTATCTAACCACTCTTTCGACGACGATCTTCCCTGCCGCTGCGCCCCCGGCGACAGCGCTGCTACCCCTTTAGGCTACAGCGCCCGACACGGTTATTCGGGGAACTTGACATTGGCCGATTCCTGAGCCTTGACCCTCTGGTTGAGGTCGAAGGTTACCCGGACTGGTGCGTGCCTCTAAGGGAACAGCGAAGGCCGGCACCTGGTGGGGTGCCGGCCTTCGCGTTACCGTACTGCGTCGGAGCTGGTCCTGTTAGACCGTGGCCTTTTCGCGGTTTTCTACTTCGGGTGCAGCCTCCTCTTCGCCGCCGTGGGCGATCATGGTCTGCTCATCGAAGGGCTCGCTGCCGGAGAGGACGCGCTCTACCTGGCCGTTGTCGATTTCCTTCACCCAGGTGCCGATGAGGACTGTGGCAACTGCGTTGCCGGTGAAGTTGGTCAATGCACGAGCCTCGGACATGAAGCGGTCGATTCCAACGATCATGCCCACGCCGCCCAGGAGTTCCGGCTTGTGTGCCTGGAGGCCGGCGGCAAGGGTGGCAAGTCCGGCACCCGTAACGCCTGCAGCGCCCTTGGAAGCGATGATCATGAAGACCAGCAGGGAGATCTGGGCGCCGAGATCCAACGGTGTGCCCATGGCGTTGGCTACGAACAGCGATGCCATGGTCAGGTAGATCGCCGTGCCGTCGAGGTTGAAGGAGTAGCCCGTGGGAACGGTGACGCCAACAACCGGCTTGGAGACGCCCAGGTGCTCCATCTTGGCGATCAGGCGCGGCAGGGCTGCCTCGGAGGAAGAGGTGGAGAAGATCAGGAGGTACTCGCGGGCCAAGTACTTCATGAGCTTGAAGATGTTCACGCCAGCCACTGCGCGGAGCAGCGTGCCGAGGATGACCACGATGAACAGGGCGCAGGTTACGTAGAAGGCAAGCATCAGGGTGAACATGCTGAGGATCGCCTGGGCGCCGGTGGCACCAACGACGGCGGCGATGGCGCCGAACGCTCCAACCGGGGCCAGCCACATGATCATGATGAGGATGCGGAATACGAGGCGCTGTCCGTGTCCGATGGCGGTGAGGATGGGCGCACCCTGCTTCCCCATCTTCTGGAGTGCGAAACCAACCAGGATGGCAGCCAGAAGGGTGGGCAGGACCGGGATGTCACCGGGGATAATTCCCAGGAGGAAGTCCACCGTGCTGTTGGTATCGGCCTTCTTGGTGGGATCGTACGGGGTCAACTTGAGACCCTCGCCCGGGTGGATCAGGTTGCCAACCACCAAGCCGATGGCGAGGGCAAACGTGGACATTGCCACGAAGTAGCCCAGTGCAAGTCCCCCGACCTTGCCAACTGTTGCGGCTTTGGCAATGGAGCCGATACCCAGGACGATGGTGCAGAAGATGACCGGGGCAATCATCATCTTGATGAGCTTGATAAAGCCGTCACCGAGTGGCTTGAGGGACTTGCCAACCTCGGGGAACATCAGGCCGACCACGGCGCCGAGCACTACGGCCAGGATGACCGCGATGTACAGGTAATGCGACTTGTCGAGCCCCTTGCGTCCACCTTTGGCGGCTACTGCCGACTCTCCTCGTTGAGAGGTCATGGGATTCTCCTTCTGGATACTGTGTAAGGCGCTGCGGTCCTGCACTGATGTCCAATCCGCTGCCCTTGTGTGATATCCATCATTGAGCCGCTGGTGACACACATCACCGTTGCGGTCATATTGGTCATGGGAGGCCCACGTGTTTCACAGCTGGAGCATCGCCCGCCGCTTGTTCGTGGCGAACCTGTTGTTCGTCCTGGTGCTGACGGCGGTCTTCGGTGCGTTCTCCGTGGTGGAAGCCAGGGACAGGGCTTACGACGAAGCCGGCGGAAGGATGCGGGCGATCGCCACGTCCCTGGCCAACAATCCCCTTGTTCTGGAGGCCTCTTCAACGGCTGATCCCTCAGCCGTCCTCCAGCCCTATGCGCGGGAAGTCATGGACGACGCCGATGCTGATTTCATCACCATCATGGCCCCGGACAGGACACGCTGGACCCACCCCCGCACAGAGGAACTGGGCAAGCCCTACATCGGGACCATTGAACCGGCCCTCGGCGGTGAAACCTTCACCGAAGTTACTGCAGGAACCCTGGGTCCCTCGGTCCGAACCATCGCTCCCGTCAAGGACGCCGGCGGAAGTGTCAAAGCCCTGGTGGCTGCCGGCATCACGGTCCGCACCGTGGACACCGACGTTGCCGAAAGGCTGGGAGTGATTGGCGGAATTGCCTTGGTGGTGTTGGTCTTCGGTTCCTTCGCGTCGTGGCTGCTTGGACGCTACCTTCGATCAGTTACCCGCGGCTGGGGGCCCGAGCAACTTGCACAGCTGTTCGCGTACTACGAGTCCGTCCTCCACTCCGTCCGCGAAGGCGTGATCCTGATCGACACGCGCGGCAAGGCGGTCATGTACAACGACCAAGCTGCAGAGCTTCTGGGCCTGGAGCCGTCCGACGCCGACCGGTCCCCTGATGACGCCCCGAAACTCACCGATCTTCCGTTCGATGGCAGCCTGCGGGCGCTGTTCGAATCGGGTAGGCCCGCACATGACGAAATCCACCTGACCGGTTCCCGGATACTGGTGGTCAACCAGGCCCCGGCAGTAGGGCCGGTGCCTGAGCGGAGCCGACAGAAACCCGCCATCTACGGCACAGTGGCCACTATCCGCGACCGTACCGAGATCGAGTCCCTGGGCACGGAGCTCCAGACGATGAAGACCCTCTCCGATGCCCTGCGCGCCCAGACACATGAGCATGCAAACCGGCTTCATATGATCGTCTCCCTGCTGGAGTTGGGTCGCACGCCCCAGGCCTTGGACTTTGCCACCAAGGACCTTGAACTCAGCCAGCAACTCACCGATGACATGGTGGCTTCCGTTGACGAGCCCGTCATGAGCGCCTTGGTGATGGGCAAGGCGGCGGAAGCCCACGAACGCGGGGTGGAATTGGTGGTCCGGACCTCAGGGAGCTCCGGCGTGCGTGGCCTGGAGATCCAGGACCTGGTGACCATTCTCGGGAACCTCCTGGACAACGCGATTGACGCTGCAGCTGCCGGCGACTTTCCCCGGAAGGTGGAGCTGGACGTGGAAGCCGGACCTGCCGCCGTCGAATTTACGGTGCGGGACTCCGGCGGCGGCATCAATCCGGACTCCATCGATGACGTCCTGCAGTACGGCTTCAGCACGAAAACCCCGGAAGGAAATGCGGGCGGCGCCCATGGCCGGGGCGTTGGCCTGGCCTTGGTGCGTCAGGCTGTGGAGCGGCTCAACGGTACTATGACCATCAGCAATCCCGGCGGAGCACAGTTCCATGTCCTGCTCCCCGCGCCGGTTCCCGAGGAAGAGAAGGCATGACAGAGATCCGCGTCCTGGTGGTGGAGGACGAGCCCATAGCCTCGGACGCCCACTCTGTCTACATTGGCCGCCTGGACGGCTTCACCTTGGTGGGGACGGCACCCGATGGCCAGTCGGCCCTGCGCATCCTGGGCGAATTTGCGGCGTCCGGCTCCCCTGTGGACCTCGTCCTGCTGGACATGAACCTCCCTGACCTTCACGGCCTGGACGTCGCCCGGCGAATGCGTTCCGCGGGAGTCTTCGCCGACATCATCGCCATCACTGCCGTCCGTGAATTGAACATCGTCCGCAGCGCCGTGTCCATCGGCGTCGTGCAATACCTCATCAAGCCCTTCACGTACGCCACTTTTGCCGACAAGCTCAGCAGCTACCGGACCTTCCGCGAACAGTTGGCGGGCTCGATGTCCGGCATTTCCAAAGCAGGGGCCTCGCAGAGTGACGTTGACCAGGCGTTCGCGAGTCTTCGGGCACCCACGGAACTGCCGCTGCCGAAGGGGCTCTCCGGCTCAACGCTGGAGTCAGTGAAAGACCTGGTGAGGGCGGGGCAGCGGCCGGTGTCCGCAAGTGAGGTCATGGATGCGCTGGGGATGTCCCGAGTGACCGCCCGCCGCTATCTGGAATACCTTGCCGACGCCGGGACGGTCACCCGGGCGCCCCGATACGGCACCCCTGGCCGGCCGGAGAACGAGTACGGCTGGAACCGGGCCTAGGGGTCCTCCCGTTCCCTGCGCCTCCGCAGTAAGCTGGTGGCGACCCATGGAGAGTCCATGTCCGCACAGCAGCCGCTCCGACAACCGGAATCACCAGCGCAACCGCAGCTGATGGAAGCCCACGAGGCGTTTGCCCGTGGGGACTGGGATGCTGCGCGTCGGACCATGGAAAGTGCCGCCGAAGAATCACGGCTGAGCCTGGCGGACGTGGAAATCCTGGCGCGCTCCAAATGGTGGCTCGGCGACGTTCAGGGTTCCATGGCACTCTCCGAGGAAGTATTTCGCGGATTGGTCGCCGGTAAACAGTTTCAATCCGCCGCTAAGGCTGCGCTGACCTTGTCCTTACAGTGGGGTGTCCGCGGGAACATCGCTGTGTCATCGGCATGGCTGAACCGGGCGCGGCGACTCTTGGACGGGCTTCCCGAGTCTCCGGAACACGGATATCTGCTGTATCTGGAGGGCAACGACGCAATCTATCTCGAAGGTGATGCGGACGCTGCTTTTGCTGCTTCCCTCCAACTGGCCGCCATGAATCGTAGACAGAAAGCTCCCGAGCTGGAGAGTTTTGCGTTCATGTTGTCGGGTCTCGCCGCTGTCCGGAGAGGCCAGGCAGCTCGCGGCTTCGAGGACCTGGATCAAGCACTGCTTCCCGTGATGGCCGGCCAGGTATCGGCGGAGTGGGGTGGCGATATCTACTGCTCCGTCATCCACCTCTGCTACGAACTGGCCGACTACTCGCGCATGAGGTGGTGGACTGACGCTTTGGCCGCGTGGTGCGCCAGCCTGTCCACTTCCTTCATGTACTCGGGGATCGTCCGGGTCCACGAACTGCAGTTGATCAGTGCCGAAGGTGGCTGGAAGCAGGCGGAGGAAGAGCTGGCGCAGCTCGGCGAGCGCCTTCGGAATGCCCATGCTTGGATCGCGGCCGACTGTTTCTACGAACTGGGCGACATTCGCCGACGGCAGGGAAACAGGTCCGGCGCCGCGGCCGCGTTTGCCAGGGCGCGTGGACTGGGCGTTGATGCCCAGCCCGGCTCGGCCTTGCTGCTCGCTGATGCCGGAAAGGACGAGGAAGCGCTCACGGATCTCCGCGCCGCGTTGGCAGACCGTGGGCGCCTTGGACGTGCCTGGTTGCTGCTGCCGCTCGTGGAGTTGCTTGCACCCCGGGACGCTGGCAGTGCTGAGGTGTATTGCAGCGAGCTGGAAGGAACTGCTGCTTACTACGGAACAGCGGGATTGATTGCCTGGGCACATCACGCCAGGGGTACTGTGTTGATGGCCCAAGGACGCTGGATCCAGTCGCTGCCCGAGTTCGAAGCGGCAGCACAGGGCTACCGTTCCCAGCATTTACGCTTTGAGCTGGCACGAATCCATGAGCGGATATCGTCAGTCCGGGCGGCGCTGGGCGAGACCGGGCCGGCCGACGCGGAACGCGCCACCGCTGCCGCCATCCGTACGCAGCTTGGAGCTGCACCGTTTTCCTTGCCGAATGTTGATCACGCCTTGGATGGGCTGACGGCCAGGGAAATGGAAGTATTGGGCTGCGTGCTGTCCGGCTCGAGCAACAGGCATATAGCTCAGACCCTCACCATCTCGGAGAAAACAGCCAGCCGTCACCTGGCGAACATCTTCACTAAGATCGGCGTCAACTCCAGGACCGCTGCGGCCGCTTGGGCGCGTCATCACGGAATAGCAGAGCACCCCCGGACTTGAGCCTGCATGTTTTGACCCATAGTGCGCCAAAAGATGCAGGTTTTCGCGGACGCGCTGGAAGGCTCCGCGGCCATACCTTGAAGTTACGGACGACGGGCCGGGCAGGACGACCCCCGCATCATCAAGGACCAGCGATGAACAGCACCCAGGCCGGGCAACAGGAAGCGTCCACGTCGGCGGAAGACGTCCAACAGGCCACTGGCCGATTGATCGGAATCCTCAACGATTCTTCCATCGCCCTCTTGGTGGTGGTAGGCCATCAGACTGGCCTTTTCGAGACGTTGTCGACCCTCCCTCCAGCTCCTGGCAGCCTTATTGCGGATGCGTCAGGCCTCAATGAGCGCTACGTCAGGGAATGGTTGGGTGGCATGACCTCGGCCGGATTCGTGGACTACCAACCGGACAGCGGAGCGTATCTCCTGCGCCCGGAATTCGTTCCTGTCGTAACAGGTTCAGGTACCGAAAATCTCGCGCGGACACTGCAGTACGCGCCACTTATGGGCGAGGTGACCCCGAAGATCGTCCATGCGTTCCGGACAGGCGGCGGAACAAGCTACGAGGATTATCCCCGGTTCCATCACATCATGGCCTCGGAAAGCGCTGCAGTGAACGATGCATCACTCGTGGAGACCATCCTTCCCCTGACAGATTGCGTGGAGGCACTGCGCAGCGGTATCTCCGTCGCTGACATCGGATGCGGCGAGGGCCATGCCCTGAACCTGCTGGGGGCCGCTTTCCCTGCCAGCACTTTTACCGGCTATGACTTCTCTGCCGAGGCATTGACAACCGCCGCCGCCGAGGCCTCGGCCTTGGCACTTTCGAATGTCCGATTCGAGCTCCAGGATGTGAGCCGTCTGGACACCGCCGAGGCGTTCGACTTGGTGACAGCGTTTGACGCTATCCACGATCAGGCCCACCCAGCTGAGGTGTTGAAGAACATCCGTGCTGCACTCAAGCCCGGCGGCACCTTCCTGATGGTGGACATCAATGCTTCAAGCCGGCTGGAGGAGAACTTGGAGCTCCCGTGGGCGGCCTTCCTGTACACCATTTCTACATTCCACTGCATGGCTGTTTCTTTGGGGCAAGGCGGCGATGGCCTGGGAACGGTATGGGGAAAGGAGCGGGCCACGGACATGCTTCGTGAAGCAGGTTTCCGGACCGTGGAGGTGAAGGAAGTGGAGCAGGATCCGTTTAATGCGTACTTCATCGCTCGCGTTTGAATGTATACATAGCGGGAGACTTGTCCCCAGTTAGTGCCATTTTTTCCGATTCATGTATACACTGAAGGAATGCGCGCCAGTGATCGGGCCTATTCGGCCCTACGGGAAGACATCATCGAATGGCGCCTTCGGCCGGGTACCGTCCTCGCGGAAGTGGAGCAGTCCGAACGGCTCGGGGTGTCCCGGACGCCCGTCCGGGAGGCGCTGAGCCGGCTCACCGCTGAGGGATTGACGACGGCGGCAGGCGGCCGCGGCGTCGTCGTCACCGATATCTCCCTGGACAGCATCGACGAACTGTTCGAACTGCGCGAAACCCTTGAGGTCAGGGCCGCCGCCTTGGCTGCCCAGCGCGGGGAACCGGGAATCTTCGCCGAGTTGCACGGACAACTGCTATTGGCCCCTGAACTGCTTCGGGACGACGATCCCGCGCGTCACGAGTACTACGCCTTGGTGAGCCGCCTTGATGACGCCATCGATGCCGCGGTCTCCAACTCCTACCTGGCCAATGCCATGCGCAGCCTGCGCGTCCATCTGGTCCGGGTCCGCCGCCTGGCCGCCGACGACGCAGCCCGGCTCCACGCAGCCGCTGCCGAGCACGCCGCGATTGCCGAGGCCATCGCCGCGGGCAACCCGAGGCTGGCCGAGGCGGCCACCACGGTCCATCTGCACCGCAGCCTCACCCACGTCAAAGCCACCCACGCTACTGCCCTGAAACACCCTGCCTAGAAGGAGCACCATGGTTAAGAACCATCACGTCCGCGTCTACAAGAGCGAAGAGAACCTGCCCCGCGAGGAGCAGTTGGCGCACAAGATCGCCGTGGTCGCCGCCGACCCCGTCGAAGTGACGCCTGAGGTCACCGACATGGTGATCAACCGGATCATCGATAACGCCTCGGTGGCCATCGCCTCGCTGAACCGGGCACCCATTGTCGCAGCCCGTGCGCAGGCACTGACCCACGCGCGGTCAGCCAACGGCAAGGGCGCCCGCGTGTTCGGCATCGAAGATCAGGTCTCCCCCGAGTGGGCTGCCTGGGCCAACGGCGTGGCCGTCCGCGAACTGGACTACCACGACACTTTCTTGGCCGCGGACTACTCCCACCCCGGAGATAACATTCCGCCGATCCTGGCCGTCGCCCAACACGTGGGCTCCAACGGCGCCGACCTGGTCCGTGCCATCGCCACCGGCTACGAAATCCAAGTCAACCTGGTCAAGGCCATCTGCCTGCACAAGCACAAGATCGACCACGTCGCCCACCTCGGCCCCTCCGCCGCCGCCGGCATCGGCACCCTTCTTGGCCTCGACGTTGAGACGATCTTCCAGTCCGTGGGCCAGGCCCTGCACACCACCACCGCCACCCGGCAGTCCCGCAAGGGCGAAATCTCCACCTGGAAGGCCCACGCCCCGGCCTTCGCAGGCAAAATGGCCGTCGAAGCCGTGGACCGTTCCATGCGTGGACAGACCTCCCCGGTGCCGATCTACGAAGGCGAAGACGGCGTGATCGCCTGGATGCTGGACGGCCCGGAAGCCTCCTACGAGGTCCCCTTGCCGCTGCCCGGTGAAGCCAAGCGCGCCATCCTGGACACCTACACCAAGGAACACTCCGCCGAGTACCAGGCCCAGGCCTGGATCGACCTCGCCCGCAAACTCCACAAAGAGCACCCGGAAACCACGGACCCGGCCAACGTGGCCTCCGTGCTGATCAAGACCAGCCACCACACGCACTACGTGATCGGTTCCGGAGCTAACGACCCCCAGAAATACTCCCCCACCGCGTCCCGCGAAACCCTGGACCACTCCATCCCGTACATCTTCACCGTCGCCCTGCAGGACGGCGCCTGGCACCACGTGGATTCCTACGCCCCCGAACGCGCCGCACGTCCGGACACCGTGGAACTCTGGCACAAGGTCACCACCGTGGAAGACCCGGAATGGACCCGCCGCTACCACTCCCTGGACATCGCAGAGAAGGCCTTCGGCGGCACTGTGGAAATCACCCTCACCGACGGAACTGTGATTACCGACGAGATCGCGGTGGCGGACGCCCACCCGCTCGGTGCCCGGCCGTTCGCCCGCGAGCAATACATCAACAAGTTCCGCACCCTCGCTGCCGGACTCGTGGAGGAAGCCGAAATCGAAAGGTTCCTCGCCGCCGTCGAACGTGTCACCGAACTCGGTCCCGGCGAACTGGACCAACTGAACATCACCGCAGCACCCGGCGTGATCGACCTCAACAACGCGCCCAAGGGACTGTTCTAAATGCTGTACTCCAAAGTCACCCCCGAACAGAAGCGGGTGCGCCTGCGGGAGTTGCTGGCTTCCGGGACCGTGCAGCAGTTCCCGGGCGCGTTCAACCCGCTCTCGGCACGGCTGATCGAAGAGAAGGGCTTCGCCGGCGTCTACATCTCCGGCGCGGTCCTGGCCAACGACCTCGGCCTACCCGACATCGGCCTCACCACCCTGACGGAGGTGGCGACCCGCGCCGGGCAGATCGCCCGCATGACAGACCTGCCCTCCCTCGTGGACGCGGACACCGGCTTCGGTGAACCCATGAACGTGGCCCGCACCATCCAGGAACTCGAAAACGCCGGACTGGCCGGCTGCCACATCGAAGACCAGTTCAACCCCAAACGCTGCGGACACCTCGACGGCAAAAACGTCGTCGACATCGACACCGCCACCAAACGCATCCGCGCCGCAGCAGACGCACGCCGCGACCCGAACTTCCTCATCATGGCCCGCACAGACATCCGCGCCGTCGAAGGAATTCAGGCGGCCCAGGACCGCGCCAAAGCACTGGTAGACGCCGGCGCCGACGCGATCTTCCCGGAAGCAATGCGTGACCTGAGCGAATTCCAGGCCATCCGCGACGCAGTGGACGTGCCCATCCTGGCCAACATGACAGAGTTCGGCAAAAGCGAACTCTTCACCGTCGACCAACTTCAGGGCGTCGGGGTAAACATTGTCATCTACCCCGTCACCCTCCTCCGCATTGCCATGGGCGCTGCAGAGCGTACTCTGGAATCGATCAAGGCTGCGGGGACCCAAGAAGCGCAAGTGGAAAACATGCTCACGCGTGCGCGCCTCTATGAACTCGTCGACTACGAGGCATACAACCAATTCGATACCGGCGTTTTCAACTTCCAGGTTCCTGGCGTCCGCTAGGTTCCGGATTCATCAAGGGGAACGCAGGCACTCCGGAACCCCCGGGGCGCCTGCACTATGAACGAAGGAGTTCAGCATGGCTGCTGAAGACATCAAAAAGGGCCTTGCCGGCGTCGTGGTGGACTACACCGCCGTTTCGAAGGTCAACCCGGACACCAACTCGCTGCTGTACCGCGGGTACCCGGTCCAGGAACTCGCCGCCAAGTGCAGCTTCGAAGAAGTCGCCTACCTGCTGTGGAACGGCGAACTGCCGAGCGATGAAGAACTTGCAGAGTTCACGGCCAGGGAACGCGCAGGCCGGGCCCTGGACCCTGTGGTCAAGTCAGTGGTGGACGCCTTGCCCACCACGGCCCACCCCATGGACGTCTGCCGCACAGCAGCATCCGTGCACGGCGCCCGCCACGAACTGGCCGAGGACTCATCACCCGAGGCCAACATGAAGAAAGCCATAGACCTCTGGGCCGCCATGCCCGCCGTCGTGGCCTACGACCAGCGCCGCCGCCGTGGCCAAGAACCCGTAGAACCCCGCGAAGACCTGGACTACTCGGCCAACTTCCTCTGGATGACCTTCGGCGAAGAACAGGCCCCCGAAGTGGTGGAAGCCTTCAACGTCTCAATGATCCTGTACGCCGAGCACTCCTTCAACGCCTCCACCTTCACCGCCCGCGTGGTCACCTCCACGCTCTCGGACCTGCACTCAGCCGTGACCGCCGCAATCGGCGCCCTCAAAGGCCCGCTGCACGGCGGCGCCAACGAAGCCGTCATGCACACCTTCGACGAGATCGGCATCCGCAGCGAAGAATCCCTAGAGGAAGCCGCCACCCGTGCCAAGGCATGGATGGAAGACGCCCTGGCCCAAAAGAAGAAAGTCATGGGCTTCGGACACCGCGTCTACAAGCACGGCGACTCCCGCGTGCCCACCATGAAAGCCGCCCTGGACAAGATGATCGCCCACTACGGCCGGCCCGAACTCCTGGGGCTCTACAACGGGTTGGAGCAAGCCATGGACGAAGCCAAAGCCATCAAACCCAACCTCGACTACCCGGCCGGCCCCACGTACCACCTCATGGGATTCGACACTCAAACGTTCACCCCGCTGTTCGTCGCCAGCCGCATCACCGGCTGGACCGCCCACATCATGGAACAGGTCGCCTCCAACTCCCTCATCCGTCCGTTGAGCGAATACAACGGACCGGAAGAGCGGCACGTCCCCTGACGCATCCCGAAACATACGACGACGGGCCGGTCACCGAAAAGGTGACCGGCCCGTCGTCGTACATGCACCGATACTGCTATGGCTGGGCTTATCACGGCTGGGCTTGCTACCGCTGTGGATCCACCCAATCGATGGTGTGGACGTCGGCCACATTCTCGTTGTCTGCCGCCAAGGCCACCCTTACGGCGATGCGCTGGCCGGAAATCATTGCCGGCAGCCAGTGTTCCGCGTCAGCCCACATCCGCTCTACGGGAAGTCGCGCCACGGGGAACCAGGCAGGGGCAATCTCGTCGCTTTCCGATGGCTCCCCCTCCCACGCGCGGGTCAGGAACACCGTGGTGGCCATGTTCCACTCCGGCCTCGCAGGGAACACGAAATCAACTGTGCCCGCCGGAATCAGGTCTTTCGCGTGGACCACCACGTTGATCTCTTCCATGACCTCACGGCATGCAGCCTGTGAGGCGGTCTCCCCCAACTCGACATGCCCGCCGACACCCACCACCTTGCCCCGGCCGAAACCTGTCTTCTTGGTCCCGAGCAGGACGTGTTCGCCGTCCACGCCGTCGCGGAGGAGGAAGCACAAAGTCACATGGGCTGCAGTCATGCTGCCTACCTTAACCTGATCTCCCCTGCCGCTGCCGCCATTGCTACAGTGAGCCCATGAGTGAAGGTGGGGGCAGTGGGCGAGCCCAGGTGGCAGCGGTCGAAGGCGTTGGAGAACCGCCGCCCAAGGATGGTTCGGGTGCAGGAGAAGTAGTCCCCAAGACTAAACCTGAACGGGACGCCTGGTTGCCCCGCTGGCTCGTGGCACACCCGCTCTATGCGGGTTGGGCCTGGACGCTGGTTTGGGCAGGGCTGATCGTTTTGGACGAAGTGGTGGACCTGGCCGGATGGACCTGGTACCTGCTGGTCCTGGTGGCCGCACTACCCACCTTGATCTCTACGCTGGTGGTACTGCATGCCACGCCGCGAAGCCACCTCAGGGCGGTCGATGCAACCGTCCTGGGCCACTTCTTTGTCCGCTTCCTTGCATTGGTGGCAGCATTCATGGTTTGGGCGGCCTCAGTGGTGATGAGTGCCTCCATCTCCACCACCGTCCAGTCCGTGATCGGCGATTCCGAGAAGGAAGTCACGGCACTGGGTTTCAACCTCATGCTGGCAGCAGTTCCGCTGGTGCTCTCCATCCTGTGGATGGCGTTCATTGTGCGCTGTGCGTGGTTCCTGCGTCGGTTGCGGGGCTGGCGTCAGATACCACTGAAGACACGCGTACCGAAGAAGTTCCTCCGCGGACGCCCCCGGCTCAAGCGCGTGGTGGTAGGGCTGGCACACCCGGGGCTCTTGTTGGTAGCTGGCTTGGGGACTTCGCTACTGGCGCTGTTCGTCGACGCCGTGGAGCTGACGCTGAACGTGCTCGAGTAACCCTGGCACTATTCAAACGCGTTGGCTATTTGAGGGCCCTTAGCTGTCCGAGCGCCCTGGCTATCCGAGCGCCCTGGGATGCGCCGCTGCGTAGACCTCACGCAAAGTGTCTGCGGTGACCAGGGTATAGACCTGGGTGGTGGTCACGGACGCGTGCCCCAGCAGTTCCTGAACCACCCTGACGTCCGCCCCGCCCTCCAGGAGGTGGGTGGCGAAGGAATGGCGCAGTGTGTGTGGCGAAACATCTTTGGTGATATTCGCCTTCTCTGCGGCGGTCTTGAGGATGGTCCATGCACTCTGCCTGCTGATCCGGCCACCCCTGGCGTTGAGGAACAGCGCCGGGGAGCCTTTGCCCTTGGACGCCAGTAGAGGCCTGCCCCGGACAACATAGGCCCCGACGGCGCGGGCACCGTAAGAGCCCAAGGGCACCAAGCGTTCCTTGGAACCTTTGCCGAACAGCCGCACGATGGCAGGGTCAGTGCCAGTGTCTTCGAGGGAGACGTCATCGACGTCCAACCCCACCGCCTCGCTGATGCGGGCCCCCGTGGAGTATAGGAATTCAAGCAAGGCGCGGTCTCGCAGACCGGTCGCGCTATCCGACCCGGCAGCTTCCAGGATGCGCGTCACTTCGCCCACGCTGATGGCTTTTGGAAGTCGCTTGCCCGGCATGGGTGGGTGCACATCGCTGGCTGGGTCCGCCGTCGTGGTTCCTTCAAGTGCCCAAAACTTATGGAGGCCACGAACAGCTACCACTGTGCGTGCAGCAGAGCGAACCCCAAGGGCGGCGGCGCCGTCGGAACCGTCGGACAAGGCTTGCACAAAGGCCGTCACGTGATGCCGTGTGATGTTTCCTGGCTGATCCACGTCTTGGGTGGCAAGGAAGTTCGAATACCGGGCGAGGTCCCTGCGGTACGCGGACAACGTGTTTGCCGCTAAGCCACGTTCCACGCCGACGTGCTGCAGATAGTCGGTTATTGCACGGTCAACGCCATTGGCGGTACGAGTGGCGGCCTCGGCCATGCTCAGCGCTGGCTCGGGTGAGCCGGCCAAGGCGCATTGGCTGGACGAAGGCTGGTAAAGCCATCTGCTTTCGCGGCAGCGGCCGCAAGGATCCCCAGCACTGCCGACGGATTATGCAGCCGGCCTTCCAGCACGGCTTTTACGGCGTCGTCGAGCGGCACCCAGTGGAGTTCAATCTCTGCTTCTTCATCGGTGCGGACATGCCGGTCTGCCAAGGGAACGTCACTGAGGCCTCGAGCCAAGTAGATCCGGACTGCCTCGCTGGAGGAACCCGGCGAGTTGAAGAAGTCGACAAGGACATTCCAGGTAGCCGCAACCAGATCAGCTTCCTCCGCCAGCTCCCGGGCCGCGCCCACCACGAAGTCCTCGCCTTCGACGTCCAGCAGGCCGGCAGGAATCTCCCACAGATCCATGGCGACCGGATGCCGGTACTGCTTCAGCAACAGAATCTCACCATCCACGTTCATGGGCAGCACCGCTACTGCGCCGGGGTGGTCGATGTAGTCACGAACCAGGGTGTCCGTGCCGTCGCTGAGTTGAAACGAGTCGCTGACGACGTCCCAAATGCGGCCTTCGTATACCTTGCTGGTAGACAAAAGACGGCGCGGGCTCGGCATGTCCGAAACCTGCCTTGATGTGCGGGGGGTTTCAGAAATACCGGGCATCGCGCCGTCCTTCGTTAGTACTTGCGTTTACTTGGCAGCTACCGTGCGGGCACCGGTCTTGGTGGCCACGGGCGCACCTTCACGACGCTCCAAGGCAGCCTTGACCAAACCTGCGAACAGCGGGTGGGGGCGCGTGGGGCGGGAGCTGAGCTCCGGGTGCGCCTGAGTTGCCACGTAGTACGGGTGGACTTCGCGGGGAAGCTCCACATATTCCACGAGCTTGCCGTCAGGTGAAGTACCGGAGAACACCAGGCCCTTGGCAGCGATCTGGTCGCGGTACTTGTTGTTGACCTCGTAGCGGTGCCGGTGACGTTCGCTGACGGTGGTGGTGCCGTAGGTCTCGGCAATGACCGAGCCTTCGTCCAGCTTGGCTTCGTAGAGGCCAAGGCGCATGGTGCCGCCGAGGTCTCCCTTGCCTTCCACGATGTCCAATTGCTCTTCCATGGTGGCAATAACCGGGTACTTCGAGTCGGGCTCGAACTCGCTGGAGGAAGCACCTTCAAGGCCAACCACGTTGCGGGCGTACTCGATCACCATGCACTGCAGGCCCAGGCACAAGCCCAGGACCGGGAGCTTGGTTTCGCGGGCGAACTTCAAGGCGCCAAGCTTGCCTTCCAGGCCGCGGATACCGAAGCCGCCGGGAACGCAAATAGCGTCTACACCAGCCAAGGACTTGGTGGCACCTGCCAGGGTTTCGCACTCGTCCGAGGGGACCCAGCGGATCTTGACCTTGGCTTCGTTGGCAAAACCACCGGCGCGGAGAGCCTCGGTGACCGAGAGGTAGGCGTCCGGGAGGTCGATGTACTTGCCCACAAGGGCAACCTCGACCTCGTGCTTGGGGTTGTGGACAGCTTCAAGCAGCTTGTCCCACTTGCTCCAGTCAACGTCCTTGAACGGCAGATCCAGTGCACGGACAATGTAGGAGTCCAGGCCCTGGGAGTGCAGGGTCTTGGGGATGTCGTAGATGCTGGGAGCGTCAGCGGCGTTAACCACGGCGTCGATGTCAACGTCGCACATGCGGCCGATCTTCTCACGCATGGCATCGGGCACTTCGCGGTCCGAGCGGATCACGATTGCTTCAGGCTGGATACCAATGGAGCGCAGGGCAGCCACGGAATGCTGGGTGGGCTTGGTCTTCAGTTCCTGGGAAGGACCGATGTACGGCACCAGTGAAACGTGCAGGAAAAAGACGTTGTTGCGGCCCACGTCCTGGCGAACCTGGCGTGCGGACTCAAGGAACGGCTGCGACTCGATGTCACCCACCGTGCCACCGATTTCGGTGATGATCACGTCCGGAGCGTTTTTGCCTTCGGCAGGCAGGCGCATGCGGCGCTTGATTTCATCGGTGATGTGGGGAATGACCTGGACGGTATCTCCGAGGTATTCGCCGCGACGTTCCTTGGCGATGACTGTGGAGTAGATCTGGCCCGTTGTGACGTTGGCCGAACCTTCGAGGTTTTCATCGAGGAAGCGCTCGTAGTGTCCGATGTCGAGGTCGGTTTCGGCGCCGTCATCAGTCACGAATACTTCACCGTGCTGGAAGGGGTTCATCGTGCCCGGATCCACGTTCAGATAGGGATCGAGCTTCTGCATAGTTACAGACAAACCACGTGCCCGCAGCAGGTGACCGAGGCTGGAAGCCGTCAGACCCTTACCGAGCGAGGACGCCACACCACCGGTGACGAAGATGTGTTTGGTCGTCTTGGACGAGCCCGGGAACCGGGAATTTACACGGGAATTTGATCGCTGCACCACGGAATTCGAGCTTATCATCAATTACGCCTTCCAAGCGTCTGTTCGGATTCCCCAAATGGTCAATAGTTGCTCACCACCGCATTCCAGGCAAGACCCGGGCGGGATTAAGTGACCGGTGTGATTGTGCTCGCACTAGCCCACGGCGCCTAATCCGCCCGCAACACTAGGCGCGCTGCGGCAGGAGCTTCGCGTCGTCCAGCAATTCCTGGGCGTGCGCCTGTGCACTCTCGGAATCCTCTTGACCTGCCAGCATGCGGGCAAGCTCCTTGACCCGTTCGTCGTCGCTAAGAAGCTGCACGTCGCTGGACGTGAAGCCTGTGGTTGTCTTCCCATCAGCGCCACGTACGGAAGTTTTAGTCACGCGAATGTGTTGATCTGCGAAGGCAGCTACCTGTGGCAGGTGCGTCACCACCAGGACCTGGACGTGCCGGGCGAGCATGGCCAGCCTCCGTCCGATCTCGACGGCGGCACGCCCACCCACGCCGGCGTCCACCTCATCGAAGACGAACGTCGGGACCGGATCCACTGCGGCAAGTACTACCTCGATTGCCAACATGACCCTGGACAGTTCACCGCCGGAGGCACCTTTGCCCAGTGGCCTTGCCGGAGCGCCGGAGTGAGGTTGGAGGAGGAAAGCGATCTCGTCGGTGCCCCACGGGCCCAACACGCCGGTGCCATCCACCTCGATGACCAATGTTGCATCCGCCATCGCCAGGGCCTTCAGCTCCGCGCTCACCCTGGCTGAGAGGTCCTTGGAAGCCTTGAGGCGGGCTTTGGTGATGGCAGCCGCCAGCTTGCGCAGGGTTGCCTCCGCAGACGCCACCTCAGCATCCAAAGACTCGATGCGGCTGGAGTCATCCTGCAACTCGTCCAGGCGTGTCCTGGCTGTAGCTGCCCACTCAAGCACTTCATCAATGCTCGGAGCGTATTTGCGGATCAGCTTGGCAAGGGCAGCGCGGCGTTCCTCGATTTCCGAGAGCCGCTCGGGGCCTTCCGTGTCCAGCGCTGCCTGGTAGCTGGACAACTCGGCTGCGATGTCATTGAGGAGGAAGCCCACCTCGGCCAGCCGGGTTGCTGCGGAGCGAAGTTCCTCGTCGTGCTCCGCCACGTGTTCCAGCGTCCGCTTGGCCGCATCCACCATGGTTGTTGCGTCCCCGGCGTCTCCGAATTCTTCGGCAATGAGCGACTCATGGGCCGCAGCGGCCGCCAAACGCAGTTCTTCCACGTTGGCCAGTTTTACGGCCTCGGCCTTGAGTGTCTCGTCCTCACCGGGCTGGGGATCCACCTCATCGATCTCCTTGAGGGCGGCATCCAAGGACTCAGCCTCCCGCAAACGCTCTCGGGCTTCGCTGCGCAGTGTTTCGAGTTCGGACTGGATGGCCTTCCAGTGGTTGAACAGTTCCTGATACTCCCCCAGCGTCTTGGCGAGGGATGCCCCGGCAAACCTGTCCAAAGCGTGCCGCTGAGCAGTGGCGCTCTTGAGCCGGATCTGGTCTGACTGACCGTGGACCACCACCAGGCTCTCGCCCAATTCAGCCAACACCCCCACCGGTGCCGCGCGTCCGCCAACATAAGCCCGGCTACGCCCGTCCGCGCCCACGGTACGGGCCAGCAATAGCTCAGCAACGCCGTCGAACTCTTCCGCCTCCCCGCCGGCCTCCTTGGCGCGTTCCACCGCACTATGGGTCGGATGGAGCTTCAGCACGGCTTCCGCCGACGCGGATTTGGCTCCGCTCCGAACGGCACCGGCGTCCGAACGGGCGCCAAGAAGAAGTCCGACGGCGGTCACCACCATGGTCTTGCCTGCACCGGTTTCGCCGGTGACGACGCTGAGGCCGGGGCCCAGCGGCAGGGCGGCGTCGGTTATGACGCCGAGGTCACGGATTCGGAGTTCTTCGAGCATGTTTCACTTCGCATTCGTGGGGTCTGATGGCTCACCGTGCCCCAGGTCCAGGGACGTTCCGGAGTCCCGGGGGCTGGGCAACGGTGCCGGTGACAGTGTGCGGATGACGGGGATGGGGCCGGTGTGCACTTCGCCGCTCCGAGGGGCGGGCCCACGCCAGCCGTGAATGGGAAGCTGGAACTTGCGGACAAGCCGGGCCGAGAACGGTGTCTTGTGCGTCCGGGCCAGCCGCACCGGGGTTGCCGAGCGCGTCACTTCAACGCGTGCTCCCGGCGGGAGATCCACGGATCGCCGGCCATCGCACCAGAGGACCCCCAAGGCGTCTGTCCGGTTCATGATTTCGACCGCCAACTTGGAACGGGGTGACACCACCAAGGGCTTGGCAAAAAGTGCGTGTGCACTGATCGGGACGATAACCAAAGCCTCAACCTCAGGCCACACCACGGGGCCACCTGAAGAAAAAGCGTAGGCCGTGGAACCCGTGGGCGTCGCGAGGACAACGCCATCACAGCCGAACGACGTCAAAGGACGCTCGTCAACCTCGGTGACAACCTCCAACATGCGTTCACGGTTGGCCTTCTCAATGGCAGCTTCGTTCAAAGCCCACGTGTGCCAAAACTTCTGGCCCTTGACCCACACCTGGACATCGATGGTCATGCGTTCTTCCACCGTGTACTGGCGGCTGGCTATCCACTCAACCGTCTGGGCCAGATCGGCTCGCTCACTCTCCGCAAGGAAACCCACGTGCCCCAGATTGACGCCCAGCAGCGGGACGTCCACTTCACGGACCAGCTCAGCTGCGCGGAGTATGGTGCCATCGCCGCCCAGGACCATCACCAGTTCCACGTCTTCCAAATTGACGTGATCGTTGAGGATCTCAATGGGCGTATCGAGGGCACCAAAGAATCGTTCGATGTCTGCGAGTTCAGACTTCTGCAGCACGGGAACCAGACCAGAGGCATGCAGTTGCGTACAGGCATCCCACGCTGCGCGGAGCGATTCCTCCCGCCCAGTGTGGGCAAGGACAAGTACACGCCTGCTCATCGGATCTGCTTTCTAGTGGTTCGGCCAGAGTTTCTTGATCAACGCAGCAACGTCCTCGTCCCGCTCTTCGATCTTAGGCAACTCCGTGGACATCCTGCGCGTCATCCACAGGAAGTATTCAACATTTCCGTCCTGCCCGGGAAGCGGACTGGCTGCAAGGTCTTGAAGTTCAAGGCCTGCATCCACTGCTGCGCGGGCCACTTGGGCGACCGCCCGCCGTCGTTCATTCTCTGACGACACCACGCCGGTTCGGCTCAGACGCTCCTTGCCAACCTCAAACTGCGGTTTGACCATAAGGACCAAATCACCGCCCGGCTCGGTGCACTGCGCAAGCGGCCACAGGACCAGCGTCAACGAGATGAAGGACAAATCAGCCACCGTCAGCTGCGCTGGGCCGCCAATCTGCTCCGGCGTCATATACCTGACGTTGAGGCCTTCGTGGACCTCCACCTTGGGATCCTCCCGAAGGTGCGCGACCAGCTGACCGTGCCCCACATCCACAGCCACTACTTCGGCGGCACCTTGCCGCAGCAGGACGTCAGTGAAACCACCCGTGGAGGCACCGGCGTCGAGGCACCGCTTTCCGGAAACCACGACGGCGGGAAACGCCTTCAGCGCACCGGCCAGCTTATGCCCGGCTCGGCTGACGTAGATGTCCTCCAGGTGGGACTCGACATCCAACTCCGTCGTAGCATCCACTTGGTGCGCGGCTTTGACGAGGACATTGCCGCCCGAGCTGACCTTGCCATCACTGATGAGCTTGGCGGCATGGGTACGGGACCTCGCCAGCCCACGGGTGACGAGTTCCTGATCAAGTCTTGGCATGCGTTAGCTGTCGCCTTCCGGGCGGGGATCACTGGGGGTGCTTTTAGGGACTGCCGGAAGTCCGGGTTCGGCGTCCAAAGCTTCCAACAAAGCGTCATGGACGCCGGCGTATAGCTCCCCGTGGTCCGGCACAGGCGATTCCGCGACCTCGCCCAGCAGGCCGAGGGCCTTGTCCACCAGAGGATCGCCCGTGGGGCTTGCAGCGTCAGGCCACTGGACCGCAGATCGCTCCGGTTCAGCATGTTCCAGCTCGGAGTGTTGGGGCCCTGGGTGTTGGGGGTCGGTCATCGCACCAGTCTAGTGATTTCGCCATTCCAGCTGCGGCGCGTATGCCACGTCCGTGTCCGGAACCGCTGCCCACCAGGCAGCGCACGCGGCGCGCCACGCATCGAGGTCGCTCTCAAGGCCAGTCACAGTTACGGTCCCGTCCCCGGCAACTGCAGTGGCAGAACCACAACGGAACGTGCCGCCGTCGCTGCCAATCTCCGGATACGGTGCGTAGAGGCCTTCCAAGTCTGCCAGCAGGTAATCCGGACGTTCATCAGTCCGCGCCGCAATGATGGTGTGCGTGGTGTCCACACCGGTGAGGACGGCCGCCGTCGCAAATCCTGCACGGTTGCCGCCCAGGATGTCGGTGTCCAGACGGTCACCCACAACCAGGGGACGATCTGCGTTCAGCCGTTTTGCCGCAGCGTGGAAAAGGGGGGCTTCGGGCTTACCGGCCACCAAAGGCGTCTTGCCCGTGGCAGCCGCCACCGCGGCGACCAGCGTTCCATTACCCGGTGCCATGCCGCGGGCCTGCGGGATGGACATGTCCGTGTTGGTGGCAAACCACATGGCTCCCCCCGCCACGACATATGACGCCTCGGCCAGATCCTTCCACCCAATCTCCGGGTTGAATCCCTGGACCACCGCAACCGGTGATTCGGCGGCACTGTGCACCGGCTTAAGTCCCACCAATTCGATTTCATGGGCCAAGGCCGCACTGCCAGTAATGAGGACGTGCGCCCCCGCAGGCAGCATGGAAGCCAGAAGCTCCCCTGCCGCCTGGGAGGAACTAACCACTTGATGGTCCTCAGCCGGTGCACCGAGCTCACGCAGATGCGCCGCGACCTGGGCAGGGGTGCGCGAAGCATTGTTTGTCACGTAACCCAGGCCGACGCCTACGGTTTCGAGACGCTGCAATGACTCCACAGCCCCGGGGATGGCGTGCGGTCCTGCATAGACCACTCCATCCAGGTCTGAAAGGACAGCATCAAACGACGAGATCAGTGAATCAGCCATGCTGGGAGTCGGAGCCCTCGTTCTCGGTGTCTTCGTCTTTTGCTTCTGCGTCTTCTTCCGCTGAATCGATGTCAGATTCAGCGTCATCGGATTCGAAGTAATCAGACTCGACATCATCAAGCTCAACGTCATCATGCTCAACATCAGCGGCTGCGGCCTCAACGATGACCGTCTCCGTTTCAGGCTTCACGACGTCGGCGTCCGGGGCCGGCTTCTCGAAGCGCGGCTTACGCGCAGCTGCTTCTTCCTGCTCGTCCCAGCCAAGGTCCAGAATTTCGGGTTCAGCGTAGTCGCCCACACCCAAAGCGTTCTCAGCAACGAGCGCCTGGCGTGCCCACTTCTCCGCTTCCTCGGTGCGACCCACCGCACTGAGAGCTTCAGCGTATGCGCGGAAGAGGCGGGGGCTGTAGGAGAAGGCCCGGTTGATGTCCAGTTGCGGGATCTCAAGCTCGCTGACGGCCGCATCAAACTGCTTGAGGTCCGCACGTGCACCTGAGGCCACGATGGCAAGCTCAACCTTGCCCGGAGCGTCAAGATCCTGGGCTTCGGGAGAACGGACCATGTCAAGGGCGCGATCCGGACGTCCCAAGCCACGCTCGCAGTCAGCCATCACCGGCAAATGCACGTTGGATCCACTGATGCGGCGGTACGTACGGAATTCACGCAGCGCCTCACCATAGTGGCCGGCAGCGTAAGCAGTCAGGCCGACTGCTTCACGCACGGCCGAGAGGCGACCGCCACGGCGGCTTGCGGCCAAGGCGTGCTGGAATGCGAGCTCAGGCTCAATGTCGATCAGGCGGCCAGCCATTACCAGGTGCTTAGCGACCCACCCTGCGCTCTGCTCCTCAAGGGTCTTGATCTGGTGGCCAGTGGCGCGGTCGAGTTCCTTGCCCGTGACGTCCTCGTCAATCTCAGGAGAGCGTTCGCGGTCGGGACGGTTGGCGCTGCGGATGTCCTTGGCGTTGGGGACCCGGGCCGGACGCTCTTCCCACGAACCGCCGCGTTCGTTGCGGTCACCGCCGAAGTTCCGCGGTCCGCGCTCGGGACGATCGCCGAAAGGCTTACGGTCTCCACGGTCGTTGTTGAAGGGACGACGCTCACCATCACGTGCCGGACGGTCATTACGGTCACCGAAGGGCTTGCGGTCGCGGTCACCGCCGAAGGAACGGCGGTCATCGCTGTCGCGGCGGGGGCCATCGAAGTTCCGCGGTCCGCGCTCGGGACGATCGCCGAAAGGCTTACGGTCTCCACGGTCGTTGTTGAAAGGACGACGCTCACCATCACGTGCCGGACGGTCACCACGATCGCCGCGGTCGCCGAACGGCTTGCGGTCGCGGTCGCCGCCGAAGGGACGACGGTCATCGCTGTCGCGGCGGGGGCCATCGAAGTTCCGCGGTCCGCGCTCGGGACGATCGCCGAAAGGCTTACGGTCTCCACGGTCGTTGTTGAAAGGACGACGCTCACCATCACGTGCCGGACGGTCATTACGGTCACCGAAAGGCTTACGGTCACGATCGCCGCCGAAGGAACGGCGCTCTCCGTCGCGTGCCGGACGGTCGTTACGGTCACCGAAAGGCTTACGGTCACGATCGCCGCCGAAGGAACGGCGCTCACCATCACGTGCCGGACGGTCGCCACGGTCGTTGTTGAAGGGGCGACGTTCACCATCGCGTGCCGGACGGTCGTTACGGTCACCGAAAGGCTTACGGTCACGATCGCCGCCGAAGGAACGGCGCTCACCATCACGTGCCGGACGATCGCCACGGTCATTGTTGAAGGGGCGACGCTCACCATCACGTGCCGGACGGTCATTCCCGTCCCGGTTCTCCCTGGAACGGAAGCCTCGGGGGTCTCCGCCGGAATTATTGTTGGCGCGGTACGAACCGCGGTCATCCCGGTTCCCTCCGAAGTTTCCGCGATTGCCGCCGCGATTGCCGCCGTTGTGCTCAGCCATGGTGGATTCCTCCTGTTGCGAGCCGACCACTGGCGCGTGCGTAGTCGCTCATAACCCTTATTTCGTTGTCACGCCGCCGGCAGCACTCGTCTGCCGACTCGTATATCTGTTTCAATTCTATTCGACCCCGCCACAGCGACCGAACGCCGGAAGCAACTTTGGGGCGTCCCGTGGCAAGTCTCACAAGCCTCGAACACCTGAAACACCGCGCAGCAATGGCTGCGTTTGGGTGTGGGACCAGCCACCACTGCCAAGCAAATGAGTGTGAAGGGTGGTTGTTAAATGCGGGGAGCCCCGACCTTCGTGGTCGGGGCTCCCCGGTTTAATGGTTGTCCGGCGGTGTCCTACTCTCCCACACCCTCCCGGGTGCAGTACCATCGGCGCTGTGGGTCTTAGCTTCCGGGTTCGGAATGGGACCGGGCGTTTCCCCCACGCTATGACCGCCGTAACCTTGTTACCCGTCCCCCCGTGCCGTTTGTGGCGTTGGGGGTGGGAAATCTGTTGTGGTTACAACTGTGGTGTTGTGTATTCAGTTGTGTTTGGTTCCTGGAACGGTTGTTGTTCGGGAACCACATAGTGGACGCGTGCAGTGTGTTGTGTGGTGTAAGTTGTTGGCCTATTAGTACCGGTCAGCTTCACGAGTCTTTAGTCCTCGCTTCCACATCCGGCCTATCAACCCAGTGGTCTGGCTGGGGGCCTCTCACACATGATGTGTATGGAAATCTCATCTTGAAGCGAGCTTCCCGCTTAGATGCTTTCAGCGGTTATCCCATCCGAACGTAGCTAATCAGCGATGCACTTGGCAGTACAACTGACACACCAGAGGTTCGTCCGTCCCGGTCCTCTCGTACTAAGGACAGCCCTTCTCAAATTTCCTGCGCGCGCAGCGGATAGGGACCGAACTGTCTCACGACGTTCTAAACCCAGCTCGCGTACCGCTTTAATGGGCGAACAGCCCAACCCTTGGGACCTACTCCAGCCCCAGGATGCGACGAGCCGACATCGAGGTGCCAAACCATGCCGTCGATATGGACTCTTGGGCAAGATCAGCCTGTTATCCCCGAGGTACCTTTTATCCGTTGAGCGACGGCCATTCCACAATGTACCGCCGGATCACTAGTCCCGACTTTCGTCCCTGCTTGAGATGTCTCTCTCACAGTCAAGCTCCCTTGTGCACTTACACTCGACACCTGATTGCCAACCAGGCTGAGGGAACCTTTGGGCGCCTCCGTTACTTTTTAGGAGGCAACCGCCCCAGTTAAACTACCCATCAGGCACTGTCCCTGACCCGGATCACGGGCCGAAGTTAGATGTCCAAAGTGACCAGAGTGGTATTTCAACGATGACTCCACCCGAACTGGCGTCCGGGTTTCAACGTCTCCCACCTATCCTACACAAGCCACTCCGAACACCAATACCAAACTATAGTAAAGGTCTCGGGGTCTTTCCGTCCTGCTGCGCGTAACGAGCATCTTTACTCGTACTGCAATTTCGCCGAGTTTATGGTTGAGACAGCGGGGAAGTCGTTACTCCATTCGTGCAGGTCGGAACTTACCCGACAAGGAATTTCGCTACCTTAGGATGGTTATAGTTACCACCGCCGTTTACTGGGGCTTAAATTCTCAGCTTCGCCCGCAAGGGGCTAACCGGTCCTCTTAACCTTCCAGCACCGGGCAGGAGTCAGTCCGTATACATCGTCTTGCGACTTCGCACGGACCTGTGTTTTTAGTAAACAGTCGCTTCCCCCTGGTCTCTGCGGCCCACACCCGCTCACGGAGAGCAAGTCTCCATCACGGGGCAGGCCCCCCTTCTCCCGAAGTTACGGGGGCATTTTGCCGAGTTCCTTAACCATAATTCTCTCGATCGCCTTGGTATTCTCTACCTGATCACCTGTGTCGGTTTGGGGTACGGGCGGCTAAAACCTCGCGTCGATGCTTTTCTTGGCAGCATAGGATCACCGGATCCCCCCATACGGGGGTCCCATCAGATCTCAGGAACGTGCTCGAAGCACACAGGAACGGATTTGCCTATCCCTGACCCTACATCCTTAGACCGGGGCAACCATCGCCCGGCCCGGCTACCTTCCTGCGTCACACCTGTTAATACGCTTACCTCCCGGGATCAGGTCCCGCGCTCGGCCAAAACCCACAACACCACAAGGGTGAGCGGGCAGGCTCCGGGCGGTTAGTATCCCCCGCTTGGCATGGGCGGTTTTTCGCCGGTACGGGAATATCAACCCGTTGTCCATCGACTACGCCTGTCGGCCTCGCCTTAGGTCCCGACTTACCCAGGGCAGATTAGCTTGACCCTGGAACCCTTGATCATTCGGCGGACGGGTTTCTCACCCGTCTTTCGCTACTCATGCCTGCATTCTCACTCGTGTAGGCTCCACCGCTGGTTTCCACCGCGACTTCACTGCCCACACGACGCTCCCCTACCACTCCACACCCCTGAACCACGAAGGCTAGGGCATTATGTGAAATCCACAACTTCGGCGGTGTACTTGAGCCCCGCTACATTGTCGGCGCGGAATCACTTGACCAGTGAGCTATTACGCACTCTTTCAAGGATGGCTGCTTCTAAGCCAACCTCCTGGTTGTCTTCGCAACTCCACATCCTTTCCCACTTAGCACACGCTTAGGGGCCTTAGTTGGTGGTCTGGGCTGTTTCCCTCTCGACTATGAAGCTTATCCCCCACAGTCTCACTGCTGCGCTCTGACTTACCGGCATTCGGAGTTTGGCTGACGTCAGTAACCTTGTAGGGCCCATCGGCCATCCAGTAGCTCTACCTCCGGCAAGAAACACGCAACGCTGCACCTAAATGCATTTCGGGGAGAACCAGCTATCACGGAGTTTGATTGGCCTTTCACCCCTACCCACAGCTCATCCCCTCCATTTTCAACTGAAGTGGGTTCGGTCCTCCACGACGTCTTACCGTCGCTTCAACCTGGCCATGGGTAGATCACTCCGCTTCGGGTCTAGATCACGCCACTACACTCGCCCTATTCAGACTCGCTTTCGCTACGGCTACCCCACACGGGTTAACCTCGCGACGTAACACTAACTCGCAGGCTCATTCTTCAAAAGGCACGCCGTCACAACTACAAGGCTGCTCCGACGGATTGTAAGCACACGGTTTCAGGTACTGTTTCACTCCCCTCCCGGGGTACTTTTCACCTTTCCCTCACGGTACTGGTCCGCTATCGGTCATTAGGAAGTATTTAGGCTTATCAGGTGGTCCTGACAGATTCGCACGGGATTTCTCGGGCCCCGTGCTACTTGGGATACTCCCCAGGCCGTGCACAACATTACGGTTACGGGGCTCACACCCTCTCTGGCCGGCCTTTCAAGACCGTTCACCTATGCCTGCACCTCACCTCACTGGTCCGGCAGAACCAGAACGGAAAGTCCCACAACCCCGCCCATGCAACGCCCGCCGGCTATCACACATGGAAACGGTTTAGCCTGATCCGCGTTCGCTCGCCACTACTAACGGAATCACTATTGTTTTCTCTTCCTGCGGGTACTGAGATGTTTCACTTCCCCGCGTTCCCCCCACGCACCCTATGTGTTCAGATGCGGGTCACACAATCACCTTGCAGCGTTGTGCGGGGTTTCCCCATTCGGACATCCTGGGATCAACGCTCGGTTATCAACTCCCCCAGGCTTATCGCAGATTCCTACGTCCTTCTTCGGCTCCTAATGCCAAGGCATCCACCGTGTGCCCTTAAAAACTTGACCACACAAGATCAATAAACTTACTCGAGAGAACCATGACCACAAGGGCCAGGTTCATTCATAAGAAATTGCTGTAAGAACACACACACCAACCGCCAAAAAGGGGCCAGCCACGTGTGTGTTCTAGATGCTCGCGTCCACTATGTAGTTCTCAAACAACAACCCCGTCAACCAGACCACCACCACCCCGCAAAACGGGGACACGATGGTAAGTACCGGAAGCAGGAACAAAAGAAACACCAGAAGATGCTCTCTGCATTGCTGCAAAAAGGTCCTGTTGCCTCAGGACCCAACAGTGCGCCAAACACAACCCCACACACACCACGCCCCGACGCGTTCCACACAACACCACACCCCCCAAAAGGGACACAGGATTGCCGTACTGGCACCAGGACACAACCGGTGAAGGCCATGCCAAACAAGTTTGATTCGTTGATATTCCACCCATGAGCACCCACCGCAGAACAGACGCCTGCGCAATGGGCAACACTGACAACCACTCACATATCCGCATGCACGGACACCAGCAGTTGCTAGCAGCTCCTTAGAAAGGAGGTGATCCAGCCGCACCTTCCGGTACGGCTACCTTGTTACGACTTAGTCCCAATCGCCGGTCCCACCTTCGACGGCTCCCCCCACAAGGGTTAGGCCACCGGCTTCGGGTGTTACCAACTTTCGTGACTTGACGGGCGGTGTGTACAAGGCCCGGGAACGTATTCACCGCAGCGTTGCTGATCTGCGATTACTAGCGACTCCGACTTCATGGGGTCGAGTTGCAGACCCCAATCCGAACTGAGACCGGCTTTTTGGGATTAGCTCCACCTCACAGTATCGCAACCCTTTGTACCGGCCATTGTAGCATGCGTGAAGCCCAAGACATAAGGGGCATGATGATTTGACGTCGTCCCCACCTTCCTCCGAGTTGACCCCGGCAGTCTCCTATGAGTCCCCGCCATAACGCGCTGGCAACATAGAACGAGGGTTGCGCTCGTTGCGGGACTTAACCCAACATCTCACGACACGAGCTGACGACAACCATGCACCACCTGTAAACCGACCGCAAGCGGGGCACCTGTTTCCAGGTCTTTCCGGTTCATGTCAAGCCTTGGTAAGGTTCTTCGCGTTGCATCGAATTAATCCGCATGCTCCGCCGCTTGTGCGGGCCCCCGTCAATTCCTTTGAGTTTTAGCCTTGCGGCCGTACTCCCCAGGCGGGGCACTTAATGCGTTAGCTACGGCGCGGAAAACGTGGAATGTCCCCCACACCTAGTGCCCAACGTTTACGGCATGGACTACCAGGGTATCTAATCCTGTTCGCTCCCCATGCTTTCGCTCCTCAGCGTCAGTTACAGCCCAGAGACCTGCCTTCGCCATCGGTGTTCCTCCTGATATCTGCGCATTTCACCGCTACACCAGGAATTCCAGTCTCCCCTACTGCACTCTAGTCTGCCCGTACCCACTGCAGAACCGGAGTTGAGCCCCGGTCTTTCACAGCAGACGCGACAAACCGCCTACGAGCTCTTTACGCCCAATAATTCCGGATAACGCTTGCGCCCTACGTATTACCGCGGCTGCTGGCACGTAGTTAGCCGGCGCTTCTTCTGCAGGTACCGTCACTTTCGCTTCTTCCCTACTGAAAGAGGTTTACAACCCGAAGGCCGTCATCCCTCACGCGGCGTCGCTGCATCAGGCTTGCGCCCATTGTGCAATATTCCCCACTGCTGCCTCCCGTAGGAGTCTGGGCCGTGTCTCAGTCCCAGTGTGGCCGGTCACCCTCTCAGGCCGGCTACCCGTCGTCGCCTTGGTAGGCCATTACCCCACCAACAAGCTGATAGGCCGCGAGTCCATCCAAAACCACAAAAGCTTTCCACCACCATGACATGCGCCAGATGGTCGTATCCGGTATTAGACCCAGTTTCCCAGGCTTATCCCAGAGTCAAGGGCAGGTTACTCACGTGTTACTCACCCGTTCGCCACTAATCCCCCAGCAAGCTGGGATCATCGTTCGACTTGCATGTGTTAAGCACGCCGCCAGCGTTCATCCTGAGCCAGGATCAAACTCTCCGTTGAAGTAAAACAAAACCAAACAGACACAACCACACCCACCGGAAATAACGGTAGAACGCGGCTGCACAAAATTCGAAACCAGCTGAAAACCAGACCACCACACACGGGGGTGCGCACCAACCTGGCCATAATTTCAACCAATTGTAAAACAATCGGTATCAACAAACTTGGCACACTATTGAGTTCTCAAACAACAGACACACCCGGCACCACCAAACCCCACACAAGGGGCCAGGATCGCTCCGGAGCAACTTTTCAAACTTACCCGAACCAGCCGCACAAAGCAAACCAAACCTCGGGCCTTCCCCACCAACCAGAAGCACACAAAATGCACTACCGGAACCGGTGAATTGAATGGGAGTCGGTCGCTATCTTTCCGCATCAGCGGCGGCGACTCGAATAACTTTACACGCGCCCAACCCCCACACCAAATCCACCCCAACACCACCCAAAACCTCCGCAAACACAAGGAAAACAACCCCCACAAACCCCGAAAGGAACCCAAAACAGCAACCACAGATTTCAGTGAAGCCCGTCACACCGCTCAAACCGGGTGCTGAGAATGCGTTGAGCCCAAACCCGAGGGACCTGAGAGAGGGATCAGCCCAAACCCGAGGGAAGTGAGCGAGGGTCAAGCCCAAACCCGAGGGAAGTGAGAGAGCGTCGAAGGGAGGCGGCAGCCCGCGTCCACGCGACGAAGGAGCGAGTGCGCCGAGGACGACCGCCGCCGCTGGCAAGTAACCAGCCCGGCACCCGCAGGTAAGCACGCTTAAACCCAGAAGGGGTCGGCAACCATAACGGTTACCGACCCCTTTCGGAACTGGACTATTGAGGAATGCCTATGCCGAGACTTCGATGGTGGCCAGGTTCTTCTTGCCGCGGCGGAGGAGCAAATAACGGCCGTGAAGCAGTTCATCGCGGGCGATGACGGCGTCGGGATCGGACACCTTGGTGTTGTTCACGTACGCACCGCCCTCGCCAACTGTTCGACGAGCAGCCGACTTGCTGTCCGAGAGCCCCGAGGCGACCAAGAGGTCGATGATGCCAAGTCCGTCGGCGCCAACGGTCGCGGAGGGAAGTTCCGCAGTTGCTGCTTCGAGGGTGCGCTCATCCAGTACCGTGAGGTCGCCGTTGCCGAAAAGCGCAGCCGAAGCGGCAATGACTTTCTCGGTTGCGTCGACGCCGTGGACCAAGGAAGTCACTTCGAAGGCGAGCTTCTTCTGGCCTTCACGGGCAAACGGGCGCTCAGCAACAGACTGGCCAAGCTCTTCAATTTCCGCACGTGAAAGGAAAGTGAAGACCTTCAGCCGATCAACCACATCGGCATCAGCAGTGTTAAGCCAGAACTGGTAGAACGTGTACGGGCTGCACATGTCCGGGTCCAGCCAGATGGCGTTGCCTTCGCTCTTGCCGAACTTGGTGCCGTCCGAGTTGGTGATGAGCGGCGTGCCCAGGGCATGGACGCTCTTGCCTTCCACCTTGCGGATGAGCTCGGTGCCGCTGGTGAGGTTGCCCCATTGGTCCGAGCCACCGGTCTGCAAGGCGCAGCCGTAGTCGCGGAAGAGCTGGAGGTAGTCCATGCCCTGCAGGATCTGGTAGCTGAACTCTGTGTAACTGATGCCTTCATCAGAGTTCAGGCGTGATGCCACGGCATCCTTGCGGAGCATGGTGCCCACGCGGAAGTGCTTGCCGATCTCGCGGAGGAAGTCGATGGCGCTGAGCGGTGCCGTCCAGTCCAGGTTATTGACCATGCGGGCCGGGTTCCCGCCCTCGAAACTGAGGAAGCGTCGCACCTGGCCCTGAAGGTAGCCAACCCACTCTGCGACGGTGTCCTTGGTGTTCAAGGTTCGTTCCGCCGTCGGACGGGGGTCACCGATCAGACCGGTGGAACCGCCCACCAAACCGAGCGGCTTGTGGCCGGCCAACTGCAGGCGACGCATCACCAGCAACTGCACGAGGTTACCCAGGTGCAGTGACGGCGCAGTGGGATCGAAGCCACAGTAATACGTGATCGGGTCCCCGGCGAGCAGCTTTTCCAGTTCAGTTTCATCAGTGGAAACGTGGACAAGGCCGCGCCATTTGAGCTCCTGCCAGACGTTGGCAAAGGCGGGATCGTTGTGCTGGGACTCGAGGTTGTTTACGTGTGACACGAGATCTAAGTTAGCAGGATTGATGGTTCGGTTTTTCCTACCGCTCGATGCCGGCGGGTACCGGCGCGGCTGCGATGAGGCGCAGGCGTTGCGTGGCACGGGTCATGGCAACATAGAGATCGCCCACCTTGCCATGCTCGTGGTTCAGCATGGCAGCCGGTTCCAGAACCACAACACCGTCGAATTCCAGGCCCTTGGCTTCCTTGGGACTGATCACCACGATGTCTTGCTGGTAGCTGCCCGCGCCGCTGCCGATGCGGCGTCCGTAGACCTCACGCAGCGCGGCCGTGGCCTGCGGCAGCAGCGGTCCGTCGGCGATGACAGCCAGCAAGCCGCCGTCGATCGCTTCAATTTCCTCCGGCAGGACCTCAACCAAGCGCTTCACGATGCCGTCAGCCTCCACATGATCAACGATGGGCGACCATTTGCCTTCGCGGACGGCCTTGGGGGCCGAGACGACGAGGCCAGCGCGGTTAGCCATGCGGACAGCTGCTTCGGCAATCTGCGACGGCGTGCGGTAGTTCACGGTAAGTTCCTCCAGCGTCCAGCGGTCACCGAACGACGGCGCCAGCGCGCTTTGCCACGAATTGGCACCGGCCGCTGCACTCGTTTGGGCGATATCGCCCACGATGGTGAAGGACTTCAGCGGGCAACGCCGCACCAGGAGCCGCCACTGCATGGGCGAGAGTTCCTGAGCCTCGTCAACCACGATGTGGCCGAAGGCCCACGACCGATCACTCGTTGCGCGTTCGGCGGCAGTCAGCCGCCCTTCGCGTTCCTGGTTCTGTTCAGCAAGCTCTTCGGCCGTCACCAGTACGTCCACGCCCATCGCTTCCATGTTGTCGAGGGTCTGCTTGGCGTTGGCGAGATCGCGGGCACGGTCGGCTTCCTGCTGCGCCAATCCCCTGCCGGCGGCTGGATCCAGTTCACCCAACAACTCTGCGGCCTCATCGAGCAACGGAACATCCGCTTCCGTCCAAGGAGCATCCACGGGACGCTGCAGCAGGGCGCGCTGTTCCGCAGTCAGGTGCGGCGTGCACGCTTCGAGGATGGCCGGCTTGCTGAAGAGTTCAGAGATGAGCTTCTCCGGCGTCATGGGCATCCAGCAGAGGTTCAGCGCAATGCGTACGTCGCGGGCAGACCGAACGTCTTCCGCCAGATAGGCGCGATCGGCGTTGTTGCCGATGTTGCCTTCCTCCACGAGGTCCGTCAGCTGTTCCGTGAGCTCACGCAGGAGGATCTTGACGAACGTGAGCCGCGCTTCGTTGTGGGGCTTTCCTGTGGCACGGGCCTTTTCCCGAGCCCGGCGAACCTGGCGGACAGTCAGTGTCAGCTTCCGCGAATCAACTTCGAGGATGCGGTCTTCCGCAGGCGTCCGCTGCCGGTTTGCCACGGCATTTGCCACCACGGTTGCCATGTCCAGCTTGCCCTTGAGGGCGGCGACATCAGCATCTTCCTCGGGAATGGCGTGGATACCGGGCATGAGGCGTCCCAGACTGGCCATGACCACACCGGTCTCACCGAGCGATGGCAACACTCGTTCGATGTAGTGCATGAAGGAGGACGACGGGCCCACGAGTAGGACGCCGGCGCTCTTGAGCCGCTCACGGTGCGTGTACAGCAGGTAGGCGGCACGGTGCAGGGCCACGGCGGTCTTCCCTGTTCCGGGACCGCCCTGGACTACCAGCGCACCGGAAATGGAAGAACGGATGATCCGGTCCTGCTCGGACTGGATGGTGCCCACGATGTCCGACATGCGGCCCGTGCGCTTGGAATTCAGCGCAGCCAGCAGGGCGCCTTCGCCCTGCAGGGAGTCGTTGTCCGCGAGCATCCCTGCGTCCAGGACGTCGTCTTCAATCGCTTTTACGTCACGCCCCTGAAGGATCAGGTGGCGACGACGGCGCACGCCTTGACGGTCGAACGCGGTCGCCTGGTAAAAGTGGCCGGCTTCCGGGGCACGCCAGTCGACCATGAGCCGCTGCAGTTCGGCTGTTGAAAGCCCGATGCGCCCAATGTATTGGGCCTCTCCGGAATCGAGATCCAGACGGCCGAAGACCAGACGGTCGTCCACGGCGTCGAGCTGGGCAAGGCGGTCTTCGTACAGTGCCGCGAACGCGTCCCGCTCTGAGACGTTCTGCATGGTTCCCACCGCGCCGGCCTTGCGCACCTGCGCCAGCTGGGCGCGCTTTTCGGCGCGCAGCTCATCGAGCCGGGCATACAGCCCGGCAACATATTCCTGCTCGTGGACCAAATCAGCGTCGTGCATCGAACCGTAACCCCTATCGCAAAAGACAGACCGTCCATTCTACAGCGATTTTGGTAAACGTGTGGGGTACAGGTCATATGGCGGGCTGCGTCACAAAAAGTTCATGCGTCGCTGAACCAACAACGCCGGAAAGTCACCCAGCTGCGCTGCGGGTCCGGGGACGGGCAGCCTTGTACCTGGACACGGTGGGATCGTCCTCAATCCAAAACCGCCAAGGATATTCAGTGCTTCCGCCTGGACCTGCAACACCCACGCGCGGTCCGCTGGCGACGGCCGCGGCGGGTGTCCCCGGCAACCACAGGCTGAACGGTGAGGCGAGCGCGTCACGGCCAGTATCCGCCGTCGTGAGTCCCAGCGCGGAGGCAAGCCTGGCAGGTCCACTGGCCAGGTCCTTGTGCGCCTTCGAGGCGGGCCTGCGAAGGGCAGCCAGATCTTCCCCGTCGACGATCTCCCCGGCCCGCAGGAGCAGCGCGGACGGTGAGCCGTCAGGACCGCAGACGATGTTGGCGCAGTAATGCATGCCGTAGGTGAAGTAGACGTACAGGAAACCCGGCGGCCCGAACATTGGTGCATTCCGGGCGGTAGGACCACCGAAGGTGTGGGAACCGGGGTCGGGATGCTCTGAATCGCGTGGGCCCATATAGGCCTCCACCTCTGTGAGCCTGACCGAAACTGAACCAGCCTCTGAGTGGTGGGTGAGTACCGCGCCAAGTATCAGCGGGGCGATGACACGGGGATCACCCTCAAGGAACTTGCGCACTTCAGACGGGCTGTTGATTCCGTTGTCCATGGACGAGCTCATGAGCAGACCCTAGCAAAAAACCATCGAACGGCCATGTCCGATTTCCGCTAGCAAGGGCTTCGGACGGCTGGCAGGATGAAGCCATGGACTTCTGGCAGCGATACCGGGCGATCGACGCCCGCGACACCCGGTTTGATGGTCAATTCTTCACTGCCGTCAGCTCCACCGGCATCTACTGCCGACCGTCATGCCCTGCCCGAACGCCCAAAGCTGAGAACGTCACCTTCTACGAAACCTCCGCAGCCGCCCATGAGGCCGGGTATCGCGCCTGCAAGCGATGCCTGCCCGAAGCGGTCCCCGGAACGCCCGCGTGGAACATCCGTTCCGACATTGCGGGACGCGCGATGAGATTGATTAACGACGGCGTCATCACTCGGGAGGGCGTCGACGGCCTCGCACACCGACTGGGCTACTCCGCGCGGCAGCTCAACCGCATTCTCAGCAACGAACTCGGCGCGGGTCCCCTCTCACTGGCACGGGCAAGCAGGGCGCAGACCGCCAGGACCTTGCTGGTCTCCACCGACATGCTCCTGGCCGACGTGGCGTTCGCGTCAGGGTTCAATAGCGTGCGGCAATTCAACGACACCATCGGCGAGGTGTTCGCAATGACCCCGACGGCGGTACGCGCCACGGGGGCGAAGTCCGGCAATCGCCGAGGTACCGGGGCAGCTGGGCCGGCGCCATCCGCGCTGACTCTCAACCTGCCTTACAGGGAACCCTTTGATCCGGGCATTTTCGACTTCCTGGCAGTTCGTGCGGTACCGGGCATCGAAAGAGCAACAACTGACAATGAAGGTGGCAGGACGTACGCCCGCACTCTCCGCCTCCCGCGAGGTAGCGCATCCGTTTCGGTTACCTTCAGCCCCTCATCCCCCGGCAAACCGTTGCAACTCACAGCCACGGCTGTGGACCTGCACGACCTCCCGGCACTGTTGAGCCGGGTCCGCAGGCTATTCGACCTGGACGCCGATCCGCAGGCGATCGATGACGCCCTGGCAGCGGATCCGAGGCTTACGGCTAGCGTCGCCGCGCTCCCGGGGATGCGAGTGCCGGGGGCTGTGGATCCCCAGGAACTGCTCATTCGGGCAATGATCGGACAGCAGATCACCGTCGCCGCTGCCCGAACTGCCCTTATCCAGTTGTCGGCGGCCGGATCCTCCGTCGATGGCGCTGATCCAGACCTGGATCGACTATTTCCGACAGCAGCAGAACTCGCCGAACACGGGCGCTCCTTACTCCGAGGACCACAGCGCCGCATCGACTCCATCGTGGCCGCCGCCGAGGCCATGGCCAGTGGGGCACTTGACTTCGGCTACGGCGACGATCCGGCCAGCCTCGAAAGCAAACTGCTTCCCTTGCCGGGCGTGGGGCCCTGGACAGCGGGATATGTTGCCATGCGGGTCCTTGGCGCTCCGGATGTGTTCCTGGCCAATGACGCGGCAGTAAGGAACGGCGTGAAGGCGCTGCCCGCGGGCCTGGGACTCAGCGCAGACTTCAGGGAGGTCAGCCCCTGGCGTTCGTACGCCACCATGCACCTGTGGCGGGCAGCCGCGGTGAAGCTCAAGGACAAATAGCTCCCTGAAGGTGCGAGAGCGACCGGCTCAAACCCGAGGGACGTGAGCGAGCGACCGGCTCAAACCCGAGGGACGTGAGCGAGCGACCAACCCAAGCCCGAGGGACGTGAGCGAGCGACCGGCTCAAACCCGAGGGACGTGAGAGAGCATCCGGGTTCAGCGGGCCGCGGGCTGCGCCGCCGGCCACGGCAGCAGCTCCGGCAGGTCCACCCCGTCAGCGGCAGCAGTAGCCCTCAGGCTCCCCAAGCTGGGCTCGCGGCCGGCAAGCCACGCGGCGATGTCGGTCAGCATGCCAGTGATGGCTATGGAAGTGCCGCCCGTACCGATGCTCAGCTGCGGCAGGCCTGTAGGCTGCAGGACAAATTTGAAGGATTCCGGGACACGTGCCGCGAGGAACCCTATGAGGTGCTCGCAGAACGGACGGCTCCACGTCTCCGGACCGTAACCCATGCCAAGGTCGGCAGCATGAATGGTGAGTTCGCGCCACAGGGCCAGCCCGCCGTCGAACACTGTGCCATCCCGATAGGCGATGCGCGCTTGCCAATCACTCGATCCCAAGGCGTCGAACGCCGAAATCGCTGCACCCACGGAAGTGGTGACGGACACCCTGTGCTGGTCGAGGCTGTGCCCGGCGGCGAGTTCTATCGCCTTGGTGCGGCCGTCCATTCCGCCGTCGTAAAGCTCCACAGTTTCCCCGCGGCGCGCGTACTCAAGTTGCCGTGCCATGGCGTTGGAAATGCCCGCAAGGTGCGCAAGGACATGGCCTCGGGTCCAGCCGGGAAGCTCCGATGGTTCGGCGACGGACGATTTGTCCATCTTGGACAGGAGGCGGGTGACGGTGTCGGCGGCTTTGTGAAGCTCTGCGGGCAGCGTCTCAGGGGTGATCCGGGTCATAGCGTCATGTTAACGCACAGCAGAACGGAACAAACGCAGAGCGAGGTGGCACTTCGCGACAGTAACGCCCCAAGGCGTCGCTGCGAAGTGCCACCTCGCCAGTGGTTCTAGCTCGCGTAGGAGCGCGCTGCGTCCAGTTCCGCTTCAAGGGCAGCCAACTGGCGTTCGACGGCGGCCGGTGCCGTTCCGCCCTGCGAGTTGCGGCTGTTGAGCGAACCTTCGGTGCTCAGAACGCTGCGGACCTCGGGAGTCAGGTGCTCGGAGATCGCTGAGTACTCTTCATCCGTCAGGTCCCACAGCTCCACGCCGCGGCCTTCGGCCTGTTTGACCGCCGCACCGGACAACTCGTGGGCTTCACGGAACGGAACGCCCTGCCGGACCAGCCACTCAGCAATGTCCGTGGCCAACGCGAAGCCCTGAGGGGCCAGCGATTCCATGCGCTCTGTGTTGAACTTCAGCGTGGCGATCATGCCGGACACGGCTGGAAGCAGCAGCTCCAAGGTGTCCGCGGCGTCGAAGACCGGTTCTTTGTCCTCTTGCAGATCGCGGTTGTACGCGAGCGGCAGGCCTTTGAGCGTCGCCAGCAGTCCGGTCAGGTTGCCGATGAGGCGACCTGCCTTGCCGCGTGCGAGCTCGGCGACGTCCGGATTCTTCTTCTGCGGCATGATCGAGGACCCCGTGGAGTACGAATCGTGCAGCGTCACGAAGGAGAATTCCTTGGTTGCCCAGAAGATGACTTCCTCGGAGATCCGGGAGAGGTCCACACCAATCATGGAGCACACCCAGGCGAACTCGGCGAAGACATCACGGGAGGCAGTGCCATCGATCGAGTTATGCACTGCAGAGAAGAAGCCAAGGTCAGCGGCAACAGCCTCTGGGTCCAGGCCCAGGGACGAACCGGCCAGAGCACCCGAACCGTACGGCGAAACACCGGCTCGCTTGTCCCAGTCCTGGAGGCGCTGCACGTCTCGAAGCAGTGCCCAGGCATGTGCCAGAAGGTGGTGGCTCAGCAACACCGGCTGCGCGTGCTGCAAGTGTGTCCGGCCCGGCATGGCGACGCCCTGGTGGGCTTTTGCCTGCTCAACCAGTGCGTCGATGGTGGCAAGCACGCCGCCAGCGATGATCCGGGCGTGGTCACGCAGGAACATGCGGCCGAGGGTGGCAACCTGATCGTTGCGCGAACGGCCGGCGCGGAGCTTGCCGCCCAGTTGGGTTCCGGCACGCTCGATCAGGCCACGCTCAAGTGAACCGTGAACATCCTCATCGCTCTCGGCAGGGAGGTAGGCACCGCTCGCCACGTCCTCGTCCAGCTGGGTGAGGGCGGCGAGCATGCCTTCGAGCTCGGCGTCGTCCAACAGCCCGGCCTTGGCCAGCACGCGGGCGTGCGCCTTGGAACCGGCTATGTCGTAGCGGGCCAGCCGCCAGTCAAAGTGCGTGGACTTGCTCAAGGCTGCCAGCGCATCCGCGGGGCCGCCGGCGAACCGGCCGCCCCACAGTGCACCTTCGTTTGTCCCTGAACGCTCCCCGACCTCGCGTCGCTCGGCCGGGGACCCCTGCGTTCCGGGGCCCTGCTGAGGACTCATTCGCCTGCGACGCGCAGGTCGCGGCCCGAAGCAACCTTGGAGGACATGCCCCACAGCTCGATGAAACCGCGTGCCATGGACTGGTCGAAAGTATCGCCGGTGTCGTAGGTGGCGAGGTCGAAGTCGTACAGCGAGGTCTCGGAGCGACGACCGTTGACGATAGCCTGGCCGCCGTGGAGGACCATGCGGATGTCACCGGAAACGTACTGCTGCGTGTCTTCGATGAAAGCGTCCAAGGAGCGCTTCAGCGGGGAGAACCACTGGCCGTCGTAGACCAGCTCTGCCCAGCGCTGGCCAACAGTTGCCTTGAAGCGGGCCTGCTCACGCTCGATGGTGATGTCCTCGAGGTGCTTGTGAGCGGTGATCAGCGCCATGGCACCCGGGGCTTCGTAGATTTCACGGGACTTGATGCCGACGAGGCGGTCCTCGACGACGTCGATGCGGCCAACGCCCTGCGCGCCTGCACGACGGTTCAGTTCCTGGATGGCCTGCAGCGGGGTGACCTTGACGCCGTCGATCGCCACCGGAACACCGGCCTGGAAGGAGATGGTGACCTCATCCGGCGCCGGCGGGAATTCCGGAGTGGCGGTGTAGTCGTAGATGTCCTTGGTGGGAGCGTTCCAGATGTCCTCGAGGTAACCGGTCTCGACGGCGCGTCCCCAGACGTTCTGGTCGATCGAGTACGGGTTCTTCTTGGTGGTCTCGATCGGCAGACCCTTTTCCTCGGCGAAGGCGATGGCCTTGTCGCGGGTCAGGGCGAGGTCGCGGACGGGTGCAATGCACTTCAGGTCCGGGCCGAGGGTCTGGATGCCAACTTCGAAACGGACCTGGTCGTTGCCCTTGCCGGTGCAGCCGTGGGCAACGGTGGTGGCACCGAATTCGCGGGCAGCCTTCACGAGGTGCTTCACAATGACTGGACGGGAGATAGCCGATACCAGCGGGTAGTGGCCCTGGTAGAGGGCGTTGGCCTTCAGGGTGGGCATGGCGTACTCGTTGGCGAACTCGTCACGGGCGTCGGCCACGTAAGCCTCAACCGCGCCGCAACCGAGGGCGCGCTGGCGAATGGTCTCCAGCGACTCGCCGCCCTGTCCGACGTCGACGGCCACAGCGATGACCTCGGCGCCGGTGGCTTCACCGATCCAGCCGATGGCTACGGAAGTATCAAGGCCACCGGAGTAGGCCAGAACAATGCGCTCAGTCACGAGAGTGCTCCTTTGTTGTTGCTTGGTTCATTCGAATCAATGCTGTGTGAATCAATGCTGAAAAAGATCAATTAGTTGCCAGGCCCGGCTTCTTCGGCCATGCGCAGGAAACGCGCCGCCAGTTCAGCCCCGCCATCGGGATCCCGTGCGACCAGCAGCAAAGTGTCGTCGCCTGCGATCGTACCCAATACCGACGGCATCACGGAGTGGTCAACTGCCAAGGCCAGGAAATTGGCTGCTCCCGGCGGGGTGCGGAGGACCACGATGTTGCCCGATGCCTCCGCTGTCACCAGGAGTTCGCCGCAAAGCCGCGTCAGCCGCGCATCCAAAATTTCCTGGGTGACGCCGCTCTTGGCATTGCGGTCCCCACCCTCCCCCGGGACAGCGTAAACAAGTGCGCCTTCCTTGCCCCGGACCCGTACCGCACCCAGTTCCACGAGGTCGCGGGACAGGGTGGCCTGGGTGACCTGGACGCCGTCGTCCGCCAGCAGGGCTGCAAGCTCTGCTTGTGAACGCACGGACTCACCGGTCAGGATCGCGGTAATACGCGCCTGGCGGGCAGTCTTTGTGGCTGGGCTGGCGCCCGGCACGGAAGGATTGGTGGACACTAGAACGTGCTCTCCCCGGTTCCTTCGACGGGAGAAAGACCATCCACGAAAGCAAGCCCGGAGCGGTGCATCAGCCAGGCCATCAGTGCCTTCTGAGCGTGCAGGCGGTTCTCCGCCTCGTCCCAGACAATCGACTGCGGGCCGTCGATCACTCCGGCGGAAATTTCGTAGCCGCGGTAGGCCGGGAGGCAGTGAAGCACGACGGCGTCCGGCGCGGCCTGCGCCATGGCGGCCTCATCCACGGAGTAGTCGCGGAAGAGCTGCAGCCGGGCTTCCTTTTCGGCTTCCTGGCCCATGGAAACCCACGTGTCCGTTGCTACGACGTCGGCGCCCTTGAGGGCTTCTGCAGCATCGCTGGTGATGAGCACTGAGCCGCCTGTCTCGGCCGCACGCTCCTCGGCGGCCGCCACGATCTCCGGCGCCGGAAGATAGCCTTCGGGACCGGAAATGCGCACATGCATTCCGGCCGTCACACCAGCAAGGAGGTAGGAATTGGCCATGTTGTTGGCGGAGTCACCCAGATAGGCCATGCTCAAGCCGGCGAGTTCACCCTTGTGCTCCTTGACGGCGAGGAGGTCGGCCAGGAGCTGGCAGGGGTGGTAGTCGTCGCACAAGGCGTTGATGACGGGGACCTTGGAGTTTTCCGCCATGGCCACCAGGCCCGAGTGGGCACCTGTCCGCCATACGATGGTGGACACCATGCGCTCCAGGACCTTCGCCGTATCCTCCACGGATTCCTTGTGGCCGATCTGGGCTTCACCCGGGTTGATGATCAGTGCGTTGCCGCCCATGTCCGCGATGCCGGTGGCGAAAGAAACACGCGTGCGGGTGGAGGTCTTGTCAAAGATCACGGCCACCGTCTTACGGCCGTTGCCCTCGGCGGCGAAAGGCTGCACGCTGTACGGCGCTGCCTTCATCCGTGCGGCGAGTTCCAAAACCTCAGCTTGCTCGGCGGGGCTCAGGTCCGTGTCCTTGAGGAAGTGACGGGTGGTGTTGGTAGTAGTCACTGTGCGTCCTTAGCGGTGTTGGCTGTAGCCGTAGCGATCAGGGTGGGTAATGCATCCAGGAAGCGGTCCGCTTGATCGATGGTCAGGATCAGCGGCGGCGCAAGGCGGATGGTCCTCGGGCCCGGGCTGTTGATGATGAAGCCGGCATCCAAAGCTGCGGTAACCATGGCAGGTGCGATGTCGGCATTCACATCGAAGCCAATCAACAGACCCTCGCCGCGGACTTCAGTGACAGCCTCGATGGAGGCCAGTCCCTCACGAAGGTGGGCGCCGACACTGAACACGTTCTGCAGCACACCTTGGCTTTCGATTGCGTGCAGCGTGGCCAAAGCGGCGGCCGTAGCCACTGGGTTCCCACCGAAAGTGGTGCCGTGCTGCCCGGCGGCGAGCAGGGCCGACGTCGTACTTCCGAACGTGACCAAGGCACCCACAGGAAAACCGCCGCCGAGTCCCTTGGCGAGGGTGACGGCGTCGGGAACAATTCCGGAGTCTTCGCTGGCGAGCCACTTACCCGTCCGGCCGATGCCGGTCTGTACTTCATCAAGGATCAACAAGGCACCCGCTGCGGTGGTCACCTCGCGTGCTGCCTGCAGGTATTCGGCGCTGAGCGGACGAACGCCTGCTTCGCCCTGGATCGGCTCAAGGAAGACAGCTGCCGTGGAATCGTCGACGGCGCAGCGCAAGGCTTCAACGTCACCGAACGGGATGTGGACCACCCCACCGGGCAGTGGCTCGAACGGTGCGCGGTAAGCCTCTTTGGCCGTGAGCGCTAAAGCGCCCATGGTGCGCCCGTGGAAGGCGCCCTCCAAAGCGATGATCTTGGTGCGCTTTCCATCGGAGTTATTCCGTCGGGCGAGCTTGAACGCTGCCTCGTTGGCCTCTGTACCGGAGTTGGCAAAGAAAACCTTGGACCCTGTCGGAGCATTCGTGAGGGCAAGGAGCTTTTCGGCCAAGGCAATCTGCGTGGGGCTCGTGAAGAAGTTCGAGACATGCCCGAGCGTGGCCAGTTGGCTGGAAATCACTGACGTGACGAACGGGTGGGCGTGGCCCAGGGCGTTCACAGCGATGCCGCCAAGGAGGTCCAGGTATTCCTTGCCGTCGGCGTCCCACACGAGGCAACCGGCGCCGCGAACCAAGACGCGCTGCGGGGTGCCAAAGACACCCATGAGGGACGACGAGTAACGGGCAAGCCAGTCAGCGCCTGAGCTCTGGGAAACGAGCGTGGTTGCGGCAGCCCCCGCAGCGATGGGGACCCCGCCCGCTTCGCGGTGCCCGACCACACCCGGCCCCCCATCGCTGCTGCGGCTTTCGGCCGAATGGCTCAGTTCGGTGCTCATGCGTTCACTTCCTCGTCAGGAACAACTTGCGTGCCGATGCCGGCGGTGGTGAAAGTTTCAAGAAGCATCGAATGCGGGAGGCGTCCGTCAACGATGTGTGCGCGTTCCACACCTTCGTCGATGGCTTTGAGGCAGGCGGCCATCTTCGGGATCATTCCGGACTCGAGCTTGGGTAGCATCTCGCGGAGTTCCGATGCGGTCAGCGATGAGATCAGCGACGACTTGTCCGGCCAGTTGGCGTAGAGACCTTCGACGTCGGTCAGGATGACCAGCTTGGTGGCGCCCAGGGCGGAGGCAACGGCGGCAGCTGCAGTGTCCGCGTTGACGTTGAGGACCTGTCCGGTGGTGGGACCGGAACCGTTGCCGTCGTCGAGAATTTCCGGGGCGACCGTTGAGATCACCGGAATGCGGCCGGCGTCGAGAATGTCCTTGATTCCGGCGGGATCCACACCTACCACTTCGCCCACCAGGCCGAGGTCCACATCTTCGCCATCAACAACTGTGCCTGTGCGGACGGCGCGCAACAATCCGCCGTCTTCGCCCGACATGCCCACGGCGTAGGGACCGTGGGAGTTGATGAGGCCAACGAGCTCGCGTCCAACCTGGCCCGTGAGGACCATGCGGACCACATCCATGGCTTCAGGGGTGGTGACGCGCAGGCCGCCCTTGAACTCGGACTCGATGCCCAGGCGACTCAGCATGGAGTTGATCTGGGGGCCACCGCCGTGGACCACCACGGGGTGGATGCCAACGTGGTGGAGGAACACAATGTCCTCGGCGAAGGCACGACGAAGGTCGTCGTTGACCATAGCGTTGCCGCCGTACTTGATCACCATGGTGGTACCGGCAAAACGCTGGATCCACGGAAGGGCCTCGATCAGCGTGCCGGCCTTGTCCTGGGCGTCACTCATGGAGGTGGTTTCGCGGGTGTGCGCAGTCATAGTCATCCGCTCAGCTCGAGTATGCGCTGTTCTCGTGCACGTAATCGTGCGTGAGGTCATTGGTCCAAATGGTGGCTTCGGCGTCGCCGGCCTGCAGGTCGATTTCCACCAGCACCTCGCGCGGCTCCAGGTCCACCAGGTTCCGGTCATCGCCGATTGCGCCGTTGCGGCAGATCTGTACACCGTTCATTGCGACGTTGAGCTGGTCCGCCTCGAAGACGGCGTCAGTTGTTCCCACGGCCGAGAGCACACGGCCCCAGTTAGGGTCCTTGCCGAAGATGGCGGCTTTGAACAGGTTGGAGCGGGCAACACTGCGGCTAACGATCTCGGCATCGCGTTCGCTGGCTGCGTTGAACGTCCGGATGGCGATGTCGTGACTGGCGCCCTCGGCGTCACCGATGAGCTTGCGTGCCAGTTCGGCGCAGACCTGGGTGACCGCTTCGCTCAACTGCTCGGCAGACGGCAACGCCTCGGACGCCCCGGATGCCAGCAGCACCACGGTGTCGTTGGTGGACATGCAGCCGTCCGAGTCTGCCCGGTCAAAGGTGACGCGCGTGGCATCCCGGAGGACGACGTCGAGCTCATCAGCAGGAACCTCGGCGTCGGTAGTAAGGACCACCAGCATCGTTGCCAGGCCCGGCGCCAACATGCCGGCACCCTTGGCGATGCCACCCACGGTGAACTGCTTGCCTTCGGCGTCGGTGCCCGTGAAGACGGCTTCCTTGGACACGCTGTCCGTGGTCATGATCGCTGTGGCCGCAGCGGAGCCGCCGTCCTCCGACAGTTCGCGGGAAGCAGCCTCGACGCCGGGAAGAATCTTGTCCATGGGCAGCTGCTCGCCGATCAGGCCGGTGGAGCAGACCACGACGTCGGAAGCTGAGACTCCCAGCACGTCTGCCACTTTCTCGGCTGTGGCGTGGGTGTTCTGGAAGCCCTGTGGACCGGTGCAGGCGTTGGCTCCACCGGAGTTCAGGACCACGGCGTCCACTCGTCCATCACTGACCACCTGGCGTGACCAGTGGACCGGCGCAGCAGCCACGCGATTGGAGGTAAAGACGGCGGCGGCGGACTTTTGCGGTCCGTCGTTGACTACAAGGGCCAGGTCCGGGTTGCCCGAAGCCTTAATACCGGCTTTGATGCCTGCTGCGCGGAATCCCTTGGGGGCGGTAATGGTCACGGTGCAACTCCCTGCAGGTTCAGGCCGGCGGTTTCATCCAGGCCGAGGGCAATGTTCATGGACTGCACGGCTCCGCCTGCGGTCCCCTTGGTGAGGTTGTCGATAGCGCAGGTCACGATCACGCGCCCCGTGTGGGCGTCGAAGGCCAACTGCATTACTGCGTGGTTGGAAGCCTGGACCGACTTGGTGGTGGGCCACTGGCCCTCCGGAAGGAGGTGCACGAACGGTTCGTCGTCGTAGGCATCCGCCCAGGCTTGGCGCAGCTCCGCGTAAGTAACACCGTGGCCGACTTTTGCGGTGGCCGTGGTCAGGATGCCGCGGCTCATCGGAACCAGTGTTGGCGTGAAGGAGACTGTTACCGACTCTCCAGCCGCATTGGACAGTCCCTGTTCGATCTCAGGCGTGTGCCGGTGTCCGCCTCCGACGCCGTAAGGGCTCATGGAACCCATGACTTCAGCGCCAATCAAATTGACCTTGGCAGCCTTGCCGGCGCCTGAGGTCCCCGACGCGGAGACAATCACGACGTCGTCTGTCAGGAGGAGATTGTTGGCGAACCCTGGCGTCAAGGCGAGCAGGGCCGACGTCGGGTAGCACCCGGGAACCGCGATGCGCGTGGCTCCTTTGAGGGCTTCACGCTGACCAGGGAGCTCGGGGAGGCCGTAGGGCCAGGTCCCGGCATGGGCGGAGCCGTAGAACTTTTCCCACGCCGCGGCGTCTTGCAAACGGTGGTCAGCACCGGCGTCGATGACTACGGTGCCTTCAGGCAACTGCGCAGCGATCTCGGCTGAGGCACCGTGCGGCAGGGCAAGGAACACGACATCATGGCCCGACAGGTTCTCAACGGTGGTGTCTTCCAGAATCCGACTGGCCAAACCGTGGAGATGCGGCTGCAACTCCCCTAGTCTGGAACCGGCGTTGCTGTGCGCGGTGATGGCACCGATGGTGACGTTTGGATGGCCTGCCAGCAAGCGCAGGACTTCTCCCCCGGCGTAGCCGCTGGCACCGGAGACGGCAACAGAAATAGTCATGACTCCACTGTACAGCAAGAATATTCATGCTGTCCGATATTTATGCATGCAGTTGTGAGCAGTCTCATTATTTTGGAGATTAGCCGTATGCTTAGTGGAGGGTGATCCAGACCGTGCAGTCCGAACGTCGGCTGCAGCGTTGCCCGTTAGCGATACGGGGCACATTTATGTCACCCACGTCCACCGCTGAGCGCCCCAAAGCTCGCGCAATTCAACCAAATCCCGTCGTCCAGAGCTACTCAGAGCTCCTCAAGAGCGTCAAGGCAGCCGGACTCCTCGAACGCCGTAGCGGCTTCTACATCTGGGTCTTCGTGGCCTTGGTACTGCTTATGGCCGGCACCTGGCTAGGCTTCGCACTCATAGGCGATTCCTGGTATCAGCTCCTGATCGCTGCGGCCGTGGGCATCCTGTGCACTCAGCTCAGCTTCCTTGCCCACGAGGCAGGTCACAAGCAGATCTTCGCTTCGCGGCGCGCCAACGACTGGTCCGCCCGCCTCCTGGCCACTGGTGTGGCCGGCATCAGCTACTCCTGGTGGGAACAGAAGCACGGAGCCCACCACAACCACCCCAACGTCATCTCCAAGGACCCGGACATCCGGAACAACGCTTTGGTGTTCTACGAAGACGCTGCAGCCGAACGTAAAGGCCGCCTGGCTTTCCTCACCAAGAAGCAGGGCTGGTTCTTCTTCCCGCTCCTGACGCTCCTGGGCTTGAGCTTGCAGTTCGACTCCCTTCGCTTTGTTTTCGGCAAACAGAAAGTACGTCACCGCTGGGTAGAGACGCCCATCCTCGTAGTGAGGCTTGCTGCGCTCCCCGTTCTGGCGTTCACGTTCCTGCCCATCGGAATGGCGTTCGCCTTCCTGGGCGTGCAGATCATGGTTTACGGCTTCTACATGGGTGCCTCGTTCGCCCCGAACCACAAGGGTATGCCGGTACTTCCCAAGGACAGCCGCGTGGACTTCCTCAACCGCCAGATCCTGACCTCGCGCAACATCTCCGGTGGCATCTTCATGGACTTCCTCCTGGGCGGACTCAACCGGCAGGTGGAGCACCACCTGTTCCCGGACATGGCACGCCCGCATTTGTACAAGGCCACCAAGATCGTTCGCGAGTTCTGCGCCAAACACTCCATTCCCTACACCGAAACCACGCTGGTGCAGTCCTACGGCATCGTGGTCAGATACCTCAATGAAGTAGGCCTGGCAGCAGGCCGCGGCTTCGACTGCCCCGTCGCGTCGACGCACGGACGCCGCTAAGCGTTCGACACGGGAGGCCCCAACCTCCCTAGGATGGATTCTGAAACCGGGCACCGGAAGGACCGCCCCGGAGTAAGGAGCCACCATGACGCACGCCATCGTTGCAAAGCAGTCCGGAGGACCTGAGGTCCTCGAGTACGCATCCGTGGAAACACCGTCGCCTGGCCCCGGCCAGCTGTTGATCAAGGTCGCAGCTGCCGGGGTCAATTTCATTGAGACCTACCAACGCAGCGGCACCTACAAAGTGGACTACCCGTTCACTCCGGGTGCCGAGGCGGCCGGCATCGTGGAAGCCGTCGGAGCGGGGGTCGAGGAATTTTCCGTCGGCGACCGAATTGCCACGGCCGAGGGAACCAAGACCTACGCGGAATACGCCTTGGTTGACGCGAGCAAGGCACTGCCGGTTCCCGCCGGCGTCGATGATCACACCGCCGCGGCCCTGCCCCTCCAGGGAATTACGGCCCACTACCTGATGAATTCATCCTTCCGGGTGGAGCCTGGCCACACCGTTCTCCTGCATGCAGGTGCCGGCGGCGTAGGCCTGCTGCTGACACAACTGCTCAAGGCCCGCGGCGCGCGCGTCATCACCACCGTCTCCTCCGATGAGAAGGCCGACCTCTCCACGCTGGCAGGCGCCGATGAAGTGCTCCGCTACGAGGGCTTCGCTGACAAGGTCCGTGAACTCACCGATGGCGAGGGCGTCAACGTGGTGTACGACGGCGTCGGCAAGGACACGTTCGACGACTCCCTTAAAAGCCTGCGCATCCGGGGTGCCATGGTGCTCTTCGGCGCTGCCTCCGGACCGGTACCGCCCTTCGATCCCCAGCGTTTGAACGCCGCAGGTTCGCTAACGCTGACGAGGCCCACCATGGCGCACTTTGTTCAGAACGCCCAGGAACGCCGGTGGCGCTCAGCGGAGATTTTCGACGCCGCCGCCAACGGCACCCTTGCTGTCCGGGTGGGCGCAACGTATCCCCTCGCGGAAGCCGCCCAGGCTCACAGGGACCTTGAAGGCCGCCGTACAACCGGAAAAGTCCTGCTGGTTCCCTGACCCTTTTGAACGCCACATGTGCAAAAAGCGAACAGCGGGGCAACAACGCCTGACATGCAGGGAACGGCGGACACCTTTTGTTCATCTTTCTGCGGAAAGCTGACATCGTGAGCACAGAACATCCCGCTGGGGCCGGTACGACGCCTGCCCTGATGACGTACCGTCCCCAGCTACCGGGAGGCGCAGCGGCTCCCGCCGAGCGTACTCTCATTGACATCCTGGAAGAGACCGCTTCATCGTTCCCCGAGGCGTCGGCCCTGGATGATGGGCGCAAGTCATTGAGCTACACCGAGTTACTCAAGGCCGTTGGCGCTTTTGCCATGCAGCTGAACAGTGCGGGGCTTGGCCGAGGAGACAAAATCGGCGTCCGGATCCCGTCCGGCACCAATGAGCTCTACATCGCCATACTGGGAATTCTCATGGCTGGCGCTGCCTATGTTCCCGTGGATGCGGACGACCCCGAAGAGCGGGCCCGTCTGGTTTTCGGCGAAGCCAAGGTGGGGGCAGTCATTGCTGCGGGCCTGGACGTCCAGCTCTCCGGCCCGGCAAAGGAAGCTGGCTCAACGCGAACCGTGCCGGGATTGGATGACGACTCGTGGATCATCTTCACCTCCGGATCTACCGGGACTCCCAAAGGCGTTGCAGTCAAACACCGTTCGTCAGCAGCATTCGTCGACGCTGAAGCCCGGATCTTCCTCCAGGCTGAGCCCATCGGCCCACAGGACCGGGTACTTGCCGGCCTTTCCGTGGCCTTCGATGCTTCCTGCGAGGAGATGTGGCTGGCCTGGCGGCACGGAGCCTGCCTGGTACCTGCACCACGGGCCCTTGTTCGAACCGGCATGGACCTCGGTCCCTGGCTCATCAACCACGGCATTACGGTAGTTTCAACCGTGCCCACCCTTGCCGCGCTGTGGCCGGCTGAGGCCTTGGAAAACGTTCGTTTGCTCATCTTCGGCGGCGAAGCATGCCCGCCTGAATTGGCCGAGCGCTTGGCAGTGGACGGTCGTGAAGTGTGGAACACCTACGGTCCCACTGAGGCTACGGTCGTTGCCTGCGCCGCTCCCTTGGGCGGACGCGGCCCCGTACGGATCGGCCTGCCGCTGGACGGTTGGGACCTGGCCGTCGTCGATTCCACCGGGGTTCCAGTCCCCGAAGGTGAGATCGGCGAGCTGATCATCGGCGGCGTAGGACTGGCCCGCTACCTCGATCCCGCGAAGGACGCCGAGAAGTATGCCCCCATGACCACGCTGGGATGGGAACGCGCATACCGTTCGGGCGACTTGGTGCGATACGAAGCAGAGGGCCTGATCTTCATGGGCAGGGCCGATGAGCAGGTCAAGCTGGGTGGACGCCGGATCGAACTGGGCGAAGTAGATGCAGCGCTTCAGTCCTTGCCCGGCATAGCTGGCGCGGCTGCTGCAGTACAGACGACCGCGGCCGGCAACCAAATCCTGGTAGGTTACCTGGCTCCCGTTGACGGTTACGAACCGGACCTGGACGAGGCCCGCACGCTGCTGGGCGAAAGCCTCCCGGCAGCCCTTATCCCCTTGCTGACCACCGTGGATTCCCTCCCCACCAAGACCAGCGGCAAAGTGGATCGTCATGCACTCCCCTGGCCTCTGGCTGGAGCCGGCGCCACCGAGGCCGGCAACGCCCCGCTGAATCTGCCCGATGACGCCCGGTGGGTGGTGGAGCAGTGGGAGTCCGTTCTGGGAAGTCCCGTCAGTTCACTCGACGCCGATTTCTTCGCCTATGGCGGCGGGTCCTTGGCCGCCGCCCAGCTCGTTTCGGCCCTCCGCGTCCGGTACCCCACCGTCACGGTCGCCGATATCTATGCGACGCCCCGCGTTGGGGCGCTGATTGACACTGCAAGGCAGTCAATTCCCGACGGCGGATCGCCGGGGCCCGCTGCTGAGCGGACCGTCCGTCCTACCGCCTTGAAGTCACAAATCTTCCAGGTCCTCATGGGCGTCCCGCTGCACATTCTCGTGGGGATGCGGTGGCTGACTTACCTGATGGCCGCCAACAAACTCCTGGCAGACATCGCCGGATTCGCGGCGGCACCTGTGGTCCCCTGGTGGTGGATCGCAGCGTCGTGGATGGTCTTCGTCAGTCCCTTGGGCCGGATGGCGATCTCCGTGGTGGCGGCAAGGGTGCTGCTCGGCAGGATTGAACCCGGGACATACCCGCGGTCGGGCAAAACCCATCTGCGGCTGTGGCTCGCAGAACAAATTCAGGATCTCTCAGGTGCCATCGGCCTTGCCAGCGCCCCGTTCGTTCCCTACTACGCGCGTGCCCTGGGTGCAAAGATCGGCAAGGACGTCCACCTGCACTCTTTGCCTCCTGTCACGGGCCTGCTGTCTTTGGGTAGCGGCGCAAACATCGAGCCCGAAGTGGACTTATCCGGCTGGTGGGTGGACGGCGATTCAGTCCACATCGGCCAAATCCATGTGGGAGCCGGCGCCGTTGTGGGCGCGCGCAGCACTCTCATGCCCGGAGCGACCATCGGCGCAGGCGCCCACGTCGATGCCGGATCCGCTGTGCTGGGCAAAGTGAAAGCCGGGCACCTCGTGGCCGGCTCCCCCGCGGAACGTCGCGGCAAAGCCAAGCATGAATGGCCGGCAGCAATCAGCCGACGGCCCGTCGTCGACCGGCTTTGGTTCTCCGCCTTTGCCAGCGCATCGGCCCTGCTGGCCCTTATCCCCTACATCTCTGCGTTCGGAGGTGCACTGGTGGTCCTGAATTTCATCCAGGGCCACGAGTCACTCGAAACAGCGCTTCCACAGATCGCCCTGGCCGTTCCGCTTGCGGCCCTGGTGTGGTTCTTCGGCAATCTGGTGCTCATCCTGATCGTTGCGAGGCTTCTCGGTTTGGGCCTGAAAGAGGGCTACTACCGCGTTCGCAGCCGCATCGGCTGGCAAGTCTGGGCCACGGAGCGGCTTCTTGACATGGCTCGAGATCTCCTCTTCCCCGTCTACGCGAGCCTCTTCACGCCGCTCTGGTTGCGGCTTCTCGGGGCCAAAGTCGGCAAGAATGTGGAGGCCTCTACGGTGCTGCTGGTTCCAAAAATGACCACCATAGGCGACGGTGCCTTCCTGGCAGATGACACCATGGTGGCTTCTTACGAGCTGGGCGGTGGCTGGATGAAAATTGCTCCAGCCAAAATCGGGAAGCGCTCTTTCCTTGGCAACTCGGGTATGACGGCCGCCGGACGGAACGTGCCCAAGAATTCCCTTGTCGCGGTTTTGTCGGCCACACCTGCCAAGGCGAAATCCGGCACGTCATGGCTTGGCAGTCCGCCGGTTAGGCTGCGGCGCACCGCCGTCGACGCCGATCAAACACGCACCTTCCGCCCTGCCCTCAAACTGAAGATTGCAAGGGCACTATGGGAACTGTGTCGCCTGATACCGGTCATTCTCACGGTGGCCATCGCCGTGGGCGTGATGCTTGTGCTGGACTGGATCGCGCGCGGATGGGGCTACTGGCTTGCTGCAGTCCTGGGCGGCGTGGTCATGTTGGCAGCAGGAGCTGTGGCGGCGCTCAGCTCCATTGTGGCCAAGTGGGTTCTGGTGGGGACCATCCGCTCGGGCGAACACCCGCTGTGGAGCTCGTTTATTTGGCGCAATGAGGTTGTGGACACCTTCATTGAAATGGTCAGTGCGCCGTGGTTTGCCCGGTCGGCTGCCGGAACACCCGCCCTGGTCTGGTGGTTGCGAGGACTGGGAGCCAGGATCGGACGCGGAACGTGGTGCGAAAGCTATTGGCTCCCCGAAGCCGACCTCGTGACCCTTGGCGAGAACTCCACGGTCAACCGTGGCTGCGTAGTCCAGACGCACCTCTTCCACGACCGCGTCATGAGCCTGGACACCGTGACGCTCGGCAACGGTGCCACGATGGGTCCGCACGGCGTCATCCTCCCCGCGGCGAGGATCGGCGACGGCGGTACGGTTGGGCCGGCGTCGTTGGTCATGCGCGGCGAGACCGTCCCTGCCGGGACGTATTGGATGGGCAATCCGGTGAGCCCGTGGGTGGGCCCGACTGCACAAGCGCCGCGCCTCAAGTAGATTGGACGGATCATGACCGCACCAATCACAACCCCCCTGACCGAAACCGATCCCTACGCCTTGAACCACGGCAGCAGCAGCTACCGGGTAGACAGGTACGAGTTGGACCTTGACGTCAGGCTGGGCAGCAACAAGCTGATCGGAAAAGCAGTCCTGCGATGCACGGCGCTGGAAGCGGCCTCGCAGATCGTCCTTGACCTGGTGGGCCTGCGGGCAAGCAAGGTTCAGCTGGACGGCAAGAAGCTGCAGAAGTTCAGCCACAGGGCCGAACACCTCGTACTGACGCCGGCATCCCCGATCAAGGCGGGCCAGCAGTTTGCCCTTGAGATCCGCTACGAAGGTAATCCGCAACCGCGCCGGGGCCTTTGGGGCGACGTCGGCTGGGAGGAACTGAACGACGGCGTATTGGTGGCCGGCCAGCCCAACGGTGCGGCGTCCTGGTTCCCCTGCAACGACCATCCCCGGTACAAGTCGACGTTCCGCATCTCGGTGACCACCGACGACAATTACCGGCCAGTGTGCAACGGCAAGCTCCACTCCCACTCCCGCAAGTCCAGCCGGGAAACGTGGGTCTACGAACAGACCGAGCCCATGGCTACCTATCTCGCCACCGTCCAGATCGGGCGCTATATCAAAGTTCCCCTGCACGTAGACTATACCCACCACAGGGTCCCTCAGTTCGTGGCAGTCACACCCGAAATGGCAGCTGACGCCCTCCAAGGCCTGCGCCGACAGCCGGACATGATGCGTACCTTCGAGGACTGCTTCGGCCCCTACCCTTTCGCCGACTACACGTCAGTGGTCACTGAGGATGAGCTGGAAATTCCCCTCGAAGCCCAGACAGTTTCCATCTTCGGCCGAAACCATATGCGTGATACTTGGGATGCTCAGCGATTGATCGCCCACGAGCTTTCCCACCAGTGGTTCGGTAATTCGCTGACGGTGAGCAGCTGGAAGGATATCTGGCTTCACGAAGGCTTCGCTTGCTATGCCGAGTGGTTGTGGTCCGAGGAATCCCGCACCATGACGGTCGCCGCCCGGGCAACGGCTGCCTGGAAGAGGCTCCAAACGGCCCCCCAAGACCTGATGGTGGGCGATCCCGGTCCCGAGCTGATGTTCGATGACCGCGTCTACAAGCGCGGGGCCCTAGCCGTCCATGCAGTGCGCATGGCAGCCGGCGATGAGGGGTTCTTCGGCTTCCTTCAGCAATGGACGGCCACTAACCGTCATGGGTCGGTTTCAACGGAGGCGTTCATTGAGGCCGCGGATTCCTTCATTCCCCGCTTCGATGCCGCAACGATTCTGCGGCCATGGCTCTACGAAACTTCCCTGCCGCCACTGCCTTCTGCGCGCTAACCAAGGGCCAGAGCGGCAACCAATCTGTCAGGCAGTTTCGTGGGTGTGATGTCGCGTAGACCCTTGATGTCCAGGACATCCAGTTCCGCAGGGTTACGGCGCAAGCCTTCCCCGGTCATCTTCAGCCACGCTTCTTTGCGCGCCCAGAGACGGGCGCGCTGCCACGTCCGATCCTGTTCCGGCACGCTGGAGAGGAAGCGCTTCTCGTTCTCGCTCAAGGCAACATCATCAAAGCCCTCGAACGCCGCTTGGTCAATCGCTTCCAAATCCACCCCCAGCCGGAGGCCATCCACTGGATGCACGACGGCGGCCAGCAGCACCCAGCCCGCCGCCCGGGAAGCACTGAGCGACAGAGGTGCCGGACCGCCGTCGAGCATGAAACCCGGGCGACCGTGGTCCTGGCCTGGCCCGCACTGCGGGCAGCGATAGTCGGGCACGAGGCGGGCGGAGTCAACCTCCAGGAGCGAGGCGGCGAAGCTCAGCGCGGCAAGCCGGCCGGCAACGAACTCATCCCGATCCTTAGGTTTGGTGAATCTCCTGGCACGATCCAGGGCTGGTCGGCCGAGGGCTTCGACGCGGATGTCCGGGACGATCAAGTCGTCGAGCTTCCACAGCTCAACCATTGGGCTGTCCATCACGGCTTCCAGGCCACGTGTCGTCTTCTAGAGCGGACCATACCCTGCATTTCCATACGGGTCCCGCCACGTAGCCAGATCCTCCTCGACTGCCTTCCGGAAAACAGGATCCTCTTGCACCTTTTGCCGGAAGGACTGACGAGCACTGCTTATGACTGCCGAGGGTATGAGGATGCAGACCACCAAAAGAGCCACCATTAAGACGAAACAACCGGCGAGGGTGATGACGGAAGTACCACCCCGGGCAATGGCCCCAGGCATTACCGTGGCCAGGATCCCGCCTTGCACTGCGGCCATCAGCGCCACCGTCCAAAGGGCGCTTCGAACAGAACCAGGGCCGCGCGAAATGAGGAGCCGGTTAGTATCGGGCAGCGAAGCACGAACCCTTTTCCAGGAGAATAGGCCCAAGGCCGTCAGAGCGGTTCCCAACGGACCAAGAGTCAAGATGACTACCAGGTTGCCTGTTATCGCTGAGAAGAAGACACCCGTAAGGACTATGAGGATGCCGCCGCTGACCGCGCTGCTCCAAGCTGCAGCTCGGGCGCCCTGGGCATCGGCTAATTGCCGTAAGCGGGAAGGGGCTCCAGACGGGCTGATCCGCGCCAGCTCCGGGGAGAGCCAGTAGTCGAGGGGATGCACGGGCCCGGCGACCGGGAAGGGACGTGGACCAGGACTAGGACTTGTCATTCAGTTTCTCTCGCAGATGTTGCCGGCTTGCCTCAAGCAAAACTCTATCTGCTCAGCGCTTATGGCTCCGGACAGCAGTGTTCCCCGCAGCCACGTAGAAGCTGCGGGGAACACTCCAGGCGGCTTAACCCAGCCGGGCTACTTCACCGAGGTCAGGTAATTCGCCAGCGTGGGTGTGATGCGCGTGCCTGAGTTGGAGCTGCCACCGTTGGTGTGGATGGCCATGATCGTGTTGGAACTGTTGTAGACGGGGGCTCCACTCTGGCCGCCGTAGGTGTCCATTTTGTAGTAGACCTTTTCAGTCGTCGTGCTCTCAATGGGGCCGGTCATGGACCACATGGTGCCAAACGCTTTGTCCCCCGGGTAGCCACGGACCGTCGTGCTGGTTCCGTTCAGGCTGGCCGTGGTGCCGGTGTAGTTGAGCCAGCCTGTGGTGTTGCCGATGGTGCAGTCCAGTTTGATGACACCCCAGTCGGCGTTGGTGTTTGCGGAGTCGATCCAGCGCTGGTCCGTGAAGATCTCTGTTGCTCCGCAAGTGCCGTAGGGGTCGGTTGATCCGTTGCGCCCCGGAGCCACTTTGACGCCCCAGGAGTAGTCGGCTTCCGATCCCGTGCCGCCCTCGTGCACACAATGGCCTGCGGTCAACACGGTGTCGTCGGAAATCAGGGCTCCGGAGCAAATGTATCCACCATTGAATTCGATCTGCACGATGGAGCGGTTGGGGGCAGCTGTGGTGTTGGTGATGCGAACCCGGCCATCCGCGCCGATGACAGAGTCCGTGGAAGCCCCTCCAGCCTTGGACGGCGCGGCGATGGTGTATTTGTCCGCTAACGGCGATGCCGGGGAACCGGAAACCTGCGACTGGTCGACGGTGTGCGACACGGGCTGGACCTCTGCTGCAGCCACTTGTGGCGTCGACTCTGACGCTACGGCGGCTCCGCTAAGCGAGGACGTCAAAGCCATTACTGCAGCCCCGACAAGCAAAGCAACGTTCTGCTTCTTCATGGGTACCTTTCAAGGGACGGTTCTCAGCGAACCGTGCGAGGGATGTGATACACATGCTTCATATGTGTATGACAAAACTGTCATACACATGTGAATAGTCTGTCAAGATGCTGGGAGTGCAATCTCAAATAAAAATCCCCGGGACCAACAGGTCCCGGGGATCTCGATGAATTGCGGTCAGGATCAGCGCTGGACTGCGCCGAAGCGCTCAGTCGCCACGGCCACAGCCGCTGCGCGGGCTTCGGAAGCCTCGTCAGCCGTCAGTGTGCGGTCGTCTGCACGGAAGCGCAGGCCGAAAGCCAGCGATTTCTTGCCGTCCTCAATGCCCGGACCAACATAGACGTCGAACAACGAGACATCCTCAAGAAGTACTCCTGCTCCTTCGCGGAGGGCAGCCAGTACCTGATCTGCCGGAATGTCCTGCGGGACAACAAGGGCAACGTCCTGTGTCGCCACGGGGTACCCGGAGATGTGCTTGGCCACGATCACGTCAGCGGCCGCCTCAAACAACGCTTCCACGTTGACCTCAACAGCTACAGAACGCGCAGGCATATCGTGGGCAGCAAGGAGCTTCGGGTGAAGTTCCCCGGCGTAACCCACAACGTCGCCGTTGCGCAGCGCAAGCTGAGCCGCGCGTCCCGGGTGGAACGCCTGGTGGCTACCCTGGCTAACAACCAGTTCCACACCCAGGACATCCGCCATGAGGCGTGCCACATCCAGGGCGTCAGCCCAGTCCCAAGCACGCGGGCTATGCGTAGCAGCGGCCGGAGAATCGTGGCCGGTCATAACAGCGGCGATGTGCAGCGGCTGGTGCGGGACGCCGTCGTACAGTGCATCCAATACCTCGTCAGCAGGCTTGACGCCCAGCGGCGGGATGGAATCCGTCCCCACCGTCTCGCCCGGAAGGAAGACCGAACCGGCCTCATAGAGAGCCAGATCGCGGAAGCCACGGGAGTGATTGCGGCGGGCAACCTCAATCAGGCCCGGCAGGATGGACGTACGGAGGAATCCGTGTTCCTCGCTGATGGGGTTCGCCAGCTTCAGGGCCGGACGTGCGCCACCTTCAGCGGGAACACCGAAAGTGTCATTGGCGGCTTTGGAGACGAACGGGTAGGACAACACCTCGGTGAGCCCCGCATCCGCCAGCGCCTGGACAACCCGGCGCTTCTGCTGCTGGCTTCGGCTGAGCCCACGACCCGGAGGCGCAACCGGAAGAGTGGCAGGAATGTTGTCGTAGCCGACAAGCCGGGCGATTTCCTCCGACAGGTCTTCCTTGGTTTCGAGATCGTTGCGCCAGCTCGGAGCAGTAACCCGGTAACCGCTGGATGTCTTCTCCACCGCCGCGCCAAGGTCCTTAAGCGAAGTGGTGATCTGCTCTTCCGTGAAGTCAATGCCGATACGGGCGGCAGCGAACTCAGCAGGCAAGTCGATAGTCACGGCGTCAGGCGCGGTTCCGACGTCGGTCCCGGCCTCGTCTGCCGTGCCACCGGCGAGCTCGACCAACAAATCCACTACGCGCTGGGCAGCAATGTGGGCCACATGCCAGTCCACGCCACGCTCGAAGCGCTTGGAGGCTTCGGACGGCAGTTTATGGCGGCGACGGGAACGCGCGATTGACACCTCATCGAAGTGCGCCGCTTCCACCAGGATGTTCGTGGTGGAGTCGGAAACCTCGGTGTGGGCACCGCCCATTACACCGGCAATGCCGATGGCGCCGGAGTCATCGGTGATCAGCAGGTCCTCGACATCGAGCGTGCGCTCCTTGTCGTCCAGGGTGGTGATCTTCTCCCCCACCACTGCGCGACGCACCACGATGTCGCCCGCAAGCTTGTCGAGGTCGTAGCAGTGGTTCGGCTGTCCGAGCTCCAGCATGACGTAGTTGGAGATATCAACCGGCAACGAGATGGAGCGAACGCCGGCCAAGCGAAGTCGCGCGGACATCCACGGCGGGGTGGGACGGGAAGCGTCCACGCCACGAACTGTGCGGGCCACAAAGCGGTCGCAGCCAGGCTTTCCGTAAATGGGAGCGTCGTCGTTGAGCTTAACGCCGTAGCCGCCCTGCAGGGTGGCCGGAGCCGTGACCTTGGAAGCCGGGTCCATGAAGGTGGTTCCGGTGGCGTGGGCGTACTCGCGTGCCACACCACGGATGGAGAAGGCATAACCGCGGTCCGGTGTGACGTTGATTTCCGCTGCTTGATCGTAGAGACCCAGCAGTTCCATCGCATCCGTGCCGATTTCCGGATCCAGTCCGATGCGTGAGAGCACCAGGATGCCGTCATGGTCATCGCCGATGCCGAGCTCACGGACCGAAGCGATCATGCCCGCGGAAAGGTGACCGTAGGTCTTCCGTGCGGAGATCTGGAAATTACCCGGCAGCACGGCACCGGGAAGGGTGACAACAACTTTGTCGCCTTCCACGAAGTTGTGCGCACCGCAGATGATGCCCTGCACGCCCGAAGGATCGATACCCTTGCCGGTGAGGGTCTGCTGCTGGCCTTCCGGAACAACGCGAACCTGGCACCAGTTGATGGTCTTGCCATTGGTCTGCGGTTCCTTGACCAAGCTCAGTACCTGGCCCACCACAACGGGGCCGGTGAGCTCGTCCGTGGGACGGTGGACTTCCTCTTCTTCAAAGCCGACCTTAACAAGGTCAGCCATGACGTCTTCGGCCGTAGCATCGGCCGGAACCTGCGCGAATTCACGCAGCCAGGAAAGTGGGATACGCACTGTTAGATCTCCATCCCGAAGTGCTCGCTGAAACGTACGTCGCCTTCGATCATGTCGCGCATGTCGCCAACCTCGTTGCGGAACATAAGCGTGCGCTCAATGCCCATACCGAAAGCAAAACCTGAATAGATATCCGGATCGATACCGGCTGCCCGGAGGACGTTGGGATTGACCATGCCGCAGCCGCCCCACTCAATCCAACGGGGTCCACCCTTGGCACCCGGGTGCCAGATATCCAGCTCAGCGGAAGGCTCCGTGAACGGGAAGTAGTTGGGGCGCAGGCGAATGGAAGCTTCGTCGCCGAACATCTGGCGGGCGAAGTGCTCCAACGTGCCACGGAGGTCCGCCATGCTCAGGTCCTTGTCGATCGCCAGTCCCTCGAACTGGTGGAAGACAGGGGTGTGCGTAGCGTCCAGTTCGTCCGTGCGGAAGACCTTGCCGGGGCACAGCACATAGATGGGCACTTCGCGTTCCAACATGGAACGGACCTGAACCGGGGACGTGTGCGTCCGCATGAGCAGGTGCGCTTCGGGCGGCTCCACGAAGAACGTGTCCTGCATTTCGCGTGCCGGGTGATCCGGCTTGAAGTTGAGGGCATCGAAGTTGAACCACTCGGACTCCACCTCGGGACCTTCGGCGATTTCCCAGCCCATGCCAACAAAGATGTCCGAGACACGGTCCTGCAACGTGGACAGCGGGTGGCGGGCACCGGCGCGACGACGACGCGGAGCGGCCGTCACATCAACGGTCTCTTCCGCCAGGATGCGGGCGTCATTCTCGGCCTCGAGAACTTCGGTCCGGGCTGCGAGCGCCTTGTTGACCCGACCACGGGAGGAACCCATGAGCTTGCCCGCGGCAGCTTTGTGCTCCTTGGCCAGGCCACCGATTTCACGGTTGGCCAGGCTCAGCGGCGACTTCTCGCCGGTGTGGGCGAGGCGGACAGCCTTGAGTTCTTCGAGGGACGAAGCAGCCGAAATGGCGGCAATGGCGTCCTCGACGGCGGCGGTAATGGCGGCTTCATCCAGCGGATTCGGGATGGCAGCGCCTGGCAAAGTGTCAGTCATCTACTGTTCTTAGCTACGAGTAGGGAGCGGCCCGGCGAGGCGGACCTGCAAAACGAAAGGGTAGTGCTCGCCGCGGACGGCAGGCACTACCCTTCAGTCTAGTTGAACCTCACAGGCGCGATTTAACCCGCCGGAATGCGTCGCCCTATGTGAAAGTCACGACGGCGGCAGTCGCCGTGGGTGCCTAGGCGCCCGAAGCGGGCGGTGCCGATGGCGGCGGCGGCAACTGGCCGTCGTCGTGCGTCTGCCCCGGCTGCTGAACCGGGGGCTGCGGCGAGTAGGGCGGCTGCTGCGGTGCGTAGGGTTGCTGCGGGTCGTATGCCTGCTGCTGTTGAGGAGCGTAACCTGCCTGCCCCTGCTGGGGCGCGTAACCCGGCTGGCCATAAGGAGTAGCACCTGCGAGCGCCGGCGCCTGCCTGGCTGCCCTCTTGCGCAACAGGACAAACAGCAAAATCAGGGCGGCAGCAACGACGAGGACTGTAACGAGGATCCAGATGATCCACATCGGGATTCCTGCATTTGCCTCCGCCTTGGCTTGGACAACTGACTCGTTGACAGAGAGCATGTCGAAGGTGGCCGTATTGCCATCGACAGTTGCGCCCGTGGCTTCCACCACCTTGCCAGGGAAGGTGAACTTGACGGAGGCTTCGTCGAACATTGACTTTGCCATGGCCGATGACGATGCGTCACCGCTTTCAGCACCGGTCACTCCGCCCATCGAGATGACGTAGAAGTCCCCTTCCTTCTTCAGCTCGAAGGGGCTCTCGGAGCTGGACGATTCCGCGAGCTTGGCAGGGTCCAAGTTGGCGGCCGTGATCCGCTTGCCTTTGTACTTCTCGTCCTCGTAGTCCACCACGGTGGCGCCGTCGGGGATGTCCATCTGCTGGCTGCCGCTACCGTTCGACTCCATGAATTCGTCGAAGGACTTTTCGCCCAGCACGGATTTTTGGATGGCGTAGACAACCTCGTAGTCCACGCTCTTTTCGTTGTTGACCTTCACGGACATGTTGAGCTTGACGCAACCCGTCAATGCCAACATGAGTGCGATCAGTACACCGACTACGCCCAAGGCGCGTTTCGCGTTCATATCCCTCGTCCCCCACTTTTTATTTTTGGCACCTGCGGGTGCTCGAACAGCGTATCGCTACTAACGCCGCGCCAGACACTACGGCGCTAGCATGGCATCATGACTCCGGCGCAACGCTTGCGGCAGATCGCAAATGTCCTGAACCTGTCCACCCCGTTGGGGCTGGCGGTAGCAGCCGTGTCCCGTTCCACCGTTTCCCATGGCCCGCGGGGACTTCTGATCGCTGCCGGGTACAACTGGAAGCTCCCCCACGCAGGTGCGTTTACGGTGGGGAACGTAGTCCTGTACCGGGCGCCGCATGGTGTGGCCGGAACCAACACTGTGCTCCTGGGGCATGAGGAGCGGCACAGCACTCAATACGCGTACTGCCTGGGGCTTCCTTTCCTTGCCCTCTACGGCGTTGCCGCCGGCTGGTCCATGCTTCGCAGCGGGAACCCGGCGTCGCGGAATTTCTTCGAACGGCAGGCCGGCCTCGTGGCCGGCGGCTACATGGACAACCATCACCGCCGGCAGGACGGCCCTGCAGGCAAGGGAATCGAGGCCTGAGCATGAACCGAACCATTACTGTTACCGGGACCGCGAGCGCAAAAGCCGTCCCCGATCTGGTGACATTGACGCTTGGCGTGGAGACGCGTCGGGAGACTGCCGCGAAGGCCTATGACGACGCCGGCAAAGCGGCCAACGCTGTCGCAGCCAGTTTGCGCGCAACGGGTGTTTCCGACGTAGACCTTCGAACCAGTGGATTGAACCTTCGTGCCGATCTGGTCTGGGTGGAAGGGCAAGGGCAGAAGGTGACTGCGTACGTGGCGTCCACGAACCTGCAGGTGGGAATCCGTTCCCAGGCGGACGCTCCCGCTGCTATCGCCGCGGCTGTTGCGGCTGGCGGAGACGACATACGGATCAACGGGATCGAACAAGGATTTGCGGATGCCTCCTCGGTCACAGCCCAGGCTCAGGAGGCTGCGTGGCAGGACGCTGTGGCCCGGGCCGAACAGTACGCTTCGCTGGCATCTGCGCGGCTTGGGCAGGTGGTGTCCATATCCCAGGAGCCCCTGCACGGCGGACCCGTACCCCTGGGTGGAATGGTGAGGGCATCCTTCACTGCGGAAGCGATGCCGGTGGAAGCTGGAGAGTCCTCCGTCTCGGCCAGCATCAAGGTGGAATGGGAACTGGTTTAGCGGATGGCTCCGGCTGACATTTTCACGTCCGCCTGTGTGCGCAGCGTCGTCCGGACAATGACGGCAAGACCCTCCGCCATCGATTCCAAAGGCATGGACGGAGTTGGGCTGCCTTCCGGCAACTGTTCCGGCGAATAGGGAACATGGACGAACCCTCCACGAATATCCGGCTTCGATGCGATGCTATGCATCAAGGCATAGAAAACGTGGTTGCAGACGTAGGTCCCCGCAGACTGTGAGACTTCTCCCTTGATTCCCGCGACCTGGAGGGCTCTCAGCGCGGCCTTAATGGGCAGGCTTGAAAAGTATGCTGCAGGCCCGCCACGGATGACTTCCTCATCGATAGGGCGCTGGCCCTTGTTGTCCGGCATCCGGGCGTCATCGCAATTGATGGCGACGCGTTCCAAGGAGATGCGCCCACGGCCTCCCGCCAGGCCGGCACAGAGAACTACGTCCGGGTTCAGGCTGGTTATGGCGTCGGTGAGGACTGTCCCCGACTGACCAAAGACGCACGGCAGTTGCACGGCTTCAACGGCGATGCCTTCTGAGCCGAGCAACTCTGCCGCCCGCCGCGCTGCAAGCCATGAAGGATTCACATCGTCCTCGCCAAAGGGTTCGAATCCAGTCAGCAGAATCATGGCCCAACCTTAGCAATGCTCCCGCCCCGGCTATCAGGAGCATGCCTTCCGGGCCTTGACATTCGTTCGAACATACATTCGAATGGAGTCCATGAGATGGGACGCACAAGCACTTTCACCTACACGTGGACCGGCGTCAGAAACCAGTGGTGTCGATGCTCCTGGCCCTGCCCCGGCCTTGGACGCCTTGTTGCCACTTGCCGGGCTTGTGCGTTCCATCTCGACACCCGAATTCTCCGGAGTCACCTTCCATGAGGTCACCGCAAAGTCAGTGCTCAACAAGGTGCCTTCCGGTTCCAACATGCCCTTTGAGTGGACGGTGAACCCGTATCGCGGCTGCAGCCATGCCTGCGTGTACTGTTTCGCCCGCAAGAGCCACACGTATTTGGAGTTCGACGCCGGGCGGGACTTCGATTCGCAGGTGGTGGTCAAGATCAATGCCGCTGAAATCCTCCGCAAGGAACTGGCCAAGCCTTCTTGGGAACGGCCCCAAGTCGCCCTTGGCACCAACACGGATCCCTATCAACGTGCAGAGGGCCGCTACATGCTCATGCCCGGCATCATCCGGGCCCTCGCAGATTCCGGCACTCCTTTCTCCATCTTGACCAAGGGCACGCTGCTGGCAAGGGACATTCCCCTCCTCAAGCACGCCGCCACCCAAGTCCCCGTGGACCTGGGCATCTCGCTTGCCATGACCAACCAGGACCTCGCGGAGCTCATTGAGCCCGGCACTCCTTCACCCAAGGCCCGGCTCAAGCTCATCGCCCGGCTCCGCGAGGCCGGCCTGGGGTGCGGCGTCATGGCCATGCCCATCCTGCCTTGGCTCACGGACTCGGACGAAGCCCTCGATTCCCTCTTCGCGGAACTGACAAAAGCTGGCGCCACAGGAGTCACCGCCGGCGCCCTGTACCTTAAGCCCGGAACCCGTGAGTGGTACATGAAATGGCTGGCAACCGAACACCCGGAGTTGGTGGGCAAGTACCGGCGACTCTATGGACAAGGCTCCTATGCTTCCAAGGAGTACCGTGCGTGGCTCACCGGCAGGATCACCTACTTCAAGGCGAAGTACGGCTTCACCGGAACATCCGGATTCAGCCACCGGAATGCTCGCGCTGCCACTGGTTCGGCGGCCGCCACGGTGCAGGCCTCCGCTACCCTTCCTGGGCAACAGACGCTCTTCTAGGTTAAAGGCCACCGGCTACGGGAAGCGGCCATCTCTTCGACCCAAGTGCACGGTTCTCACGCGGGAGCGACTACCCGGCTAAGCAACGCCCGGACTATTGGAAGGTCTGCCGGAATCCACGGAAGGCTGAGAGCCTCGTCACGGTCGGCCAACGACACCCAACGCAATTCGTCGTGATCCTCCAGCGGCCTCGGCTCTCCCGCCGTCAGTTCGGCGAACCACACACGCATTGAGGCGCGGTCATTGAGCGTCCACCCAGCGATGTTGCCCGAGTCCAGCTCCGGTCCGAGCCGAACTTCAATGCCCAGTTCTTCCGCGAGTTCACGGTGCAGGGCAGCCTCCGCGGCCTCACCGGCCTCCACCTTGCCGCCCGGAAATTCCCACATACCCGCAAACTGGGGCGGTGCAGTGCGGCGCGCAACCAGAAGGCGGGTAGGGGCTTCCAAGGAGTCGACGACGGCGGCGCCCACGACATTAATCAGTGCAGTCACCGAAACAGTCTATTGGGGCCCGATGAATGGGCATCGTCACATAGCTACGTCAAGTCGCGGAGCGCCGGACTAAACTTGTTATCGGATTTTCTCCACGTTCCCCCAGCCCACAAGGCGCCCTCAAGAAGCAGGCTTATGACTACCACCGTGTCCACCCCCGCCACCGCCAACGCAGCAAGGAAACACCTTGGCTTGGCCATCCTGGCTTTGGCCATGGGCGGGTTCGCCATCGGTACCACCGAATTCGCCATGATGGGCCTGCTGAAGGAAATCGAGGAAGGGCTGGGCATCAGCACGCCCGAAGCCGGCAACCTCATCTCGGTTTACGCCTTGGGCGTCGTTATCGGTGCTCCCCTCTTCGCTGCGTTCGGTGCAAAGCTTCCCCGAAAGCACCTGGCGTTGGGGCTCATGCTGTTCCTGTCCTTGGCGAACCTGACGTCCTTCATTGCACCGGATTACGGCTTCATGCTGCTTTCGCGCTTTGCTTCCGGCCTTCCCCACGGAGCTTTTTTCGGAGTAGCAGCCGTCATCGCAGCCGGACTGGTAGCGCCTACCAAGAGGGGCTGGGCAATCTCCATGGTGATGGCAGGACTTACGGTCTCCAACGTCATCGGGGTTCCTTTGGCCACGTGGGTTGGGCAGACCTTCGGGTGGCGGCTCCTCTTCGTCATTGTGGGGGCCATCGGGTTGCTTACCGTCACCATGGTGTGGAAGTTCGTCCCCTTCGAGGCGGCCCACCCCGAGGCCAGCATCCGACGCGAACTTGGAGCCCTCAAACGCCTCCAGGTTTGGCTGGCGCTCCTGATCGGCATCATTGGGTTTGGTGGCTTCTTCGCCGTTTACACCTACATTGCACACACCATGACCTCGGTGGCGGGCATACCGGAGAACCTGATCCCGGCCGTTGTGGCCCTCTACGGACTGGGCATGGTGGTGGGAAACATCTTCGGTGGACGCCTTGCCGACAAGTCCGTAATGGGCACCATCTACTGGGTGATGCCGGGTATCGCCGTGGCCCTGGTGGTCTACGCCATTGCTGCGCACTGGGCCTGGGCTGCCTTCATCATGGCGTTCGTGGTGGGCGGTGTGGGCTCCATGCTCACTCCAGCTCTGCAAACCCGCCTCCTGGACGCTGCACCGGGCGCTGCATCGCTGGCATCCTCACTGAACCACTCCGCCCTCAACATCGCCAACGCCCTTGGCGCCTTCCTGGGCGGCACTGTTATTGCCTGGGGTTGGGGATATGTGGCTCCCGCGTTGGTTGGCGCAGTCCTTGCCATCCTGGGCCTCGGAGTGGCCCTAGTCAGTGGCCTGATGGAGCGGAAAAAGCCGCTGGCTTCCTGATCCGCCTAAAGAGCGCTGGATAGCCGGGAAACCGCATACAACGAAGATGGGCTCCGCCAGGGCGGAGCCCATCTTCTTTAACCACGTTTCGAACCGGCTAATCCGGAAGGAACGTCTCCGGAACGGCTAACCCTGCGGCGCCTGGACGCGCTCTATATCGGGTTCGAGGTAGATGACCCGCGCAATCGGGACGGCCGCACGAATACGCTGCTCGGCGGCGTCGATCCCTCTGGCAATCTCTTCGCCAGTCTCAGAGGCGTCCATGGAGATCTTCGCAGCTACCAGCAGCTCTTCCGGACCCAGGTGCAGGGTTTTGAGGTGGATGATGCGGGTGCCGTCAGCTTCCAAAGCCTCCGTGATGTGCTGGACATCTTCCTTGGTGGCAGACTCCCCCAGCAGCAAGGACTTGGTCTCCAGGGCCAGGACCACTGCAATGGCCACCAGCAGGAGGCCAATCATCGCTGTACCGAGTGCATCCCAGACCCCGTCACCGGTAACCAGCGTCATGCCCACACCGAAGAGCGCGAAGATCAGGCCAAGCAAAGCGCCAAAGTCCTCCAGCAGGATCACTGGCAATTCCGGCTGCTTGGCGTTGCGGACAAACTTTACCCAGGACTGTTTGCCGCGGATGTGGTTCGATTCAATGATGGCGGTGCGGAACGAGAACGACTCAGCAATGATGGCACCAACCAGGACAGCCAACGGGACCCACCAAAAAGCTCCCTCGATACCGTGTGGGTGCTGGAACTTCTCCCAGGCCTCGTACAGGGCAAAGAGGCCACCCACGCTGAACAGCACGATGGAGACGATGAACGCGTAGATGTACCGCTCACGGCCATAGCCGAACGGATGCTCCGGGCTGGCGGCCCGCTTGGCCCGCTTACCGCCCACAAGCAGCAGGATCTGGTTTCCGGAGTCCGCCACGGAGTGGATGGCTTCAGCCAGCATGGACGATGACGCCGTCAGGAAGAATGCAATGAACTTCAATACGGCGATAGTCAGATTGGCGGCCAGAGCCGCCACAATCGCTTTGGTACCGCCACCTGCAGCCACGAAAGCTTCACCTCTTTGGGTTCGGGAAAGAATGGGATGTGCCAAGAAGAGTCGTCATCGTCTGATCCTGCATCCAATACCGTACCCGGCGATGTGCTGTTTACACATTCTCCAGTCGGGCGCCCTGCTGGGAACGCGCGCTGGCGTAAAGACACACCGTGGCGGCGGTACCCAGGTTCAGGCTTTCAGCTGCCCCATAGACCGGAACGGCCACGCGGTGATCAGCCAGTGCAAGCTCCGCCTCCGACAAACCCTGTGCTTCGTTGCCGAACAGCCAGGCCGTAGGTGACTCCAGCGCATAGTCCGACACTACAGATGCATTCCCAAGTCGCCTCGCCGCATTCTCGTCCTGCAGTTTGTCCAGGTTGACGGTTCCATAGCCGTCCGCAGCCAAGACACCAATACCGCGATCCCGACAGTGCGCCACCAACTCCTCAACATCGGCACCCAGCACAACCGGCAGGTGGAAGAGTGAGCCGGCTGTCGAACGGACAGCCTTGGGGTTGTAGATGTCCACGCTCGAACCAGTAAGGACAACCGCGTCGGCGCCGGCAGCATCCGCTGCGCGGAGAACAGTCCCGGCGTTACCGGGGTCGCGCACCTGGCACATGACCGCGATGAGGCGCGGACCGGCGTCGAGCACTGACTCCAGGCTGACATCCACAAAACTACACACAGCCACGATCCCCTGCGGATTGACGGTATCCGCCATGGCGGCAAGGACTTCGTCACTTGCAAGCCGGAGCTGGGTTTCCTGCGCCAGGTCGGCAAGCTCAGGGAGGCGCTCGAGGCACGCTTCGCTGGCAAAAACTTCATGCACGACGGCGGGACCTCCGGCCGCTGTGCGTTCACGGTGCAGGGTCAAAGCCTCACGCACCGCTTGCGGACCCTCAGCAAGGAAACGTCCACGTTTTAAACGCGCCGGGCGCCCGGCAAGCTTGGCGACGTCCCTCACCCGATCAGCTCGGGGGTTGGTCATCGGAAAGTCTTGCGGGCGCCCGGTTTCGTTCATATAAAGAACTTTAGTGGCAGTTGCGACTAGTTCTTGATCTGCTGGCGGGCTTCGCCACCTGCAGGCTCAAAGCCGGCAGCCTTTGCAGCCTCAACGGTGGAGAACCAGTACTCAGCAGCAGTGGTGTTGTACCAGGTGGAACCCGGAACGTGGTACTTCTTGGACTCGGCGTTGCCCTTGATGGCGTAGCCTTCCGGAGCCTCGTCGCCGTCAGCAGCAACTGCGCCGTCGATGGCCGGCTTCTCGGAAACGACAGCCTTGACAGCCGTTGCGGTGGCAGCAGCCGGAGCAACCTTGGCAGCCTTAGGAGCAGCAGCAGCGGCCGGTGCGGAGGTGTCAGCCGGGAGTGCAGCCTTGGCAATGTTCACCAGAGCGGCGAAAGCGTTGGCGTCGGAGACGGCAAGCTCGGCCAGCATACGGCGGTCAACCTCGACCTCAGCGGCCTTGAGGCCCTGGATCAAGCGGTTGTAGGTGAGGCCGTTGGCGCGGGATGCAGCGTTGATGCGCTGGATCCAGAGGCGACGGAAGTCACCCTTCTTCTTGCGGCGGTCGCCGTAGCTGTACACAAACGAGTGCAGCAGCTGCTCTTTGGCCTTACGGTACAGGCGCGAACGCTGTCCGCGGTAACCCTTTGCGCGTTCGAGGACAACCCGGCGCTTCTTGTGGGCGTTTACCGCCCGCTTCACACGTGCCACGTGCGTACTCCTTCAGAAATCTTTATCCCAAGCTGCTACTGCCGGAAACCCGGCCGGCCTGAGAAGGCTTTTGGTGTAGTCGGTTCCTGCCGGATGGCAGTAACCAAAGAACTTGGAACTTAGACGCCGAGCATCTTCTTGATGACCTTGGCGTCGCCCTTGAAGACGAGCTTGTCGCCGGCAAGGCGACGGGTCAGCCTGGAGGACTTGTGCTCAAGGTAGTGACGGCGGTTGGCCTGCTGACGCTTCAGCTTGCCGGTACCGGTCAGCTTGAAGCGCTTCTTAGCACCGCTGTGGGTCTTCATCTTCGGCATGGGAACCGATCTCCTTACGTATCCACGGACGAGTCCGCGATTCTTTCGCGCAGCCGGCCTACGAGGGCCGGCGTGCTGGTTGCTTGCCGATGGAGGCGGGGCCTCCGTGGCGTTGAACTAGTTGGTCTTGCGTGATGCAGGCTTCGGCGCAGCCTTGGGGGCTGCGGGCCGAGCTGCCGGCTTGGGAGCTGCCGGCTTGGCGACGGGCTTCGGAGCCGAAGGAACTGCAGGCTTCGGGGCGGCTGCCGGAACAGCTGGCTTCGGAGCCGCTTCTGCCTTGGCGGCCGGTGCAGCCTTCGCCGGTGCAGGCGCTGCCTTGGCCGGAGCTGCCTTGGCTACGGGAGCCTCGACCACGGGTGCTTTTTCAACAACCGGAGCAGGGGCTTCTTCAACAACCGGAGCCTCTTCAGCAACCGGAGCTTCTTCGGCAACCGGAGCCTCTTCAAGAGCTGTTTCCTCAGCAGCGGGAGCTTCCTCAGCAACCGTTGCCTGGGCCTCGGGAGCCTCGACAGTTTCCTGCTTGGTCTCCTCTTCGGTGACCTTGAAGCCCTCGGGGAGAAGGTCAGCGAGGCTCTGCGTCAGCGGAGCCTGCTCGCCCGTGGTGTCAACGCGCCCCGATGCCTTGGCCTCATTCTGCGCCTTGGCTTCAGCACGCTGCGTAGCGCGACGGGCTTCAGCCTTGGCTTCAGCCTTGTTCTTCAGCGGTCCGATCACCATAACCATGTTGCGGCCATCGATGCGCGGGCTGGACTCGATGATGCCAACCTCGGCAACGTCTTCAGCGAAACGCTGCAGCAGGCGGATGCCCATCTCGGGACGCTGCTGCTCACGGCCGCGGAACTGGATCATGGCCTTGACTTTGTCGCCGGCGCCCAGGAACCGAAGTGCGTGTCCGCGCTTGGTTTCGTAGTCGTGCTTGTCGATCTTAAGGCGGAAGCGAATTTCCTTAAGAACCGTGTTGGTCTGGTTCTTGCGTGCCTCGCGGGCCTTGACGGCGGCTTCGTACTTGTACTTGCCGAAGTCCATCAACTTGCAAACAGGAGGCTTAGCCTGCGGGGCAACTTCAACGAGATCGAGATCGGACTCGGCAGCAAGACGCAGGGCGTCCTCGATGCGGACAATTCCTACCTGTTCGCCGGCAGGACCGACCAACCGCACCTCGGGGACGCGGATACGCTCATTGATTCTTGGCTCGCTAATGTTAAAGCTCCTGTGGTTGTGGTGATGTCACCGGCAAATAGAGAAGGCCCCCAATTGCTGGTGCAATCGAAGGCCTCGAAGATCGGCTGCACTCCCCTACGGGAAGCACGCACCCCGGAGGCAATGCCTCCAACAGTGTCCGACCAGGTACCCGGCAACCTCTTGTCCCTAAAGGGATCCTGTCCCCGAAGGGAACGGCTGACGCGGGTGGGAGAGAACTCCGCTTGCAAACTGAAAGTCAATTCTACAGAAACAACCCGCCAAGCGCACATTGCGGAAGGCGGGAGCAAGAACTGCAGATGTTGACTGTGAATAACGACTTCCAGTCGGTCTGTGACAAGCTTACCAGTATGAGCACTGAAGACAGCAATTCCCGTAACTCCTATGGCGAAGACGCCGCCCCCGCCGTTGATGCCGGGGTGTCCCAGCAGATCCGCGACATCGCAGAAGTTCCGGCCGTTGAAGTTATTACCACCGGCGCCGTTCACCTCATGAGTGCGGCAGCCGTCAAGGTGGGCCTGGCGGATGACCCCAACGCCGAGGACCTTAAGGACTTGGACGAAGCCCGCAAGCTGATCACAGCCCTCGCCGGCCTGGTGTCAGCAGCCGCCCCGGAAATCGGTTCACAGCACGCCGGCCCGTTGCGCGACGGCCTTCGCTCCCTGCAGCTGGCTTTCCGCGAAGCTTCCCTCATTCCCGACGCCCCGGGCAAGGGCCCGGGCGAAAAGTTCACCGGACCCGTGAACTAGCCCCGACTTCCGCAATAGTCAACGACGGCGGGTCGACCACATGTGGTCGGCCCGCCGTCGTCGCTTGTTTGGTTTGAGGATTCAGGGCTTCAGACGCGGGCGGCCCGGCGGCGCAAGGACGTGAGGATGAGTCCGGTAGCGCAGAGAGCGACACCAGCGATGCCGACCGCGGCAAAGCCACCGGACGGACCCACGGTGTCGATAAAGACCCCGGCCAGAGGCGCGCCCAAGGCAACGCCTGCGGTCAGCGCCGAGCCGTACCAGCCCATCGCTTCACCCCGGCGCTCCTCGTCCACCAGGTCAGCCACCATCTCAGACGACGCCGACAAGACGGGGGCGCATAGCAGGCCGGGAAGAAGCGACAGTAACGCGAGGGTCCAAGTGTCCTGGGCAAAGCCCATCGGAATGGTAAGAGCGGCCATGCCCAGGAGCAAGAGCATTGGCGAGATGGTCCGCTTCATTGACCCGTAGATGAGTCCACCGACCACGGACGCTGTGCACCAGAAGAAGAACACGATGCCGATTTCATTCTCGTGTCCACCACGTTCCAGCAGCCCGACGATGCTGACATCGGAACCACTGAGCACCATGCCCGATCCCGCGGCCACGGCGAATAGCGCGGCAACGGAAACCGTGAACCAGGTGAAGTTCCTGGCGACGCGACTCCGGAGGGCCGATGTGCGCGAGGTTGCCGACGCCATTTCAGAGGCCGCCTCCTGGACGTGGGCAGGCGCTGAGGCCACCATGGCAGCCTCCGCAGCAGCGAGATCAGCCGCCGCCCTGTCCGCGGTCTCCTGCGGGGTGCAGAGCACTTCGCTCCGGGTTGGCGGGTTGAACCACATAAGGAACAGCCCGGCAACGGAGACCGAAATTCCTACTGCCGTCAGTCCGATCGCCGAGAAGCCGCTGGTTGCAACGATGGCGCCGACAGCCGGGCCGATCATGAAAACCAGCTCGGTGGCAATGGAATCGAGGGCAAAGGCCGATCGCCGCTGCTCGCCATCCACCATTACGCCCAGCGACTGGCGGACAACACTGAAGATCGGCAGCGTGAAAAGACCGCCGACAAATACCAATGGCAGCAGCCACTCATACGAAACGTGCGGAACTATCGACCAGATCACGGTTTCGGACACCACCGAAGGGATCAGGGCCTTCCTCAGTCCCACCATGTCCACCCGGCGACCACGCCAGGGTGCACCCAGCGCAATGCCGATGGTCATGACGGCCGCCGCTGCACCGGCCGCGGCGTAGCCCTGGCCCAGCGTCAGCACGATGTGCAGAGTGAGGAGCACGCCCGCCGCCGAGTGTGGAATGCGCGCAATCATGCCCACAACCAACAGACGCCGGACAGGACGGATGGACAGCATCTCTTTATAGAGAGCGAAGTTCACTGGCTAATCCTCTTGTTCCCCAGGGCAGCCCCGGGGAACCGGCACTGCCATTAATGCCGCGCGGGCTCCTGTGCTGCGCGCTGCAGTTTTACTTCCATGGAATCGACGCCCTCAGCAAAGGAATCCATCCTTGCCCACGCATCGTTCAGTTGGGCAAGGAGCGTCTGCACAGCCATAGCGTCGAGTCCATCTTCGAGGAAGAGCACCACACGCAGTTCCGGCCCTGCACCGCCACCAGGTACCTGACGACCGTCGGCCGTCAGGGACGCAACACCGCCACCGGGTTGCGTCTCCAAGCGACGGACGGTCCGAAATGCCGAGACCGTTGAAACGAGAGCAGTCTCCAGTTGATCATCAAGGTATGACGGCGTCCAGTCCTTCTGCTGGGCGAGGGCCCACATCGCCGGGCGTCGCACAACAAATGCGAAGTCGGAGCCTGGGTCCATCACCAACAGCTGCGCGCCCTCGGATACTGCAGAAAGCGCTGCGCGCGCAGCGTATACAGCCACCGGGCGCGCCTCCGAATGCCATGCCTCAAGGGCAGCTGCCGAGGTGAAGACCGGCATGGCCATGCGTCCATCGGGGGCCTTGAGTGTGACCAAAGCCATATCGGCCTGCTTGTCAGCATGGAGGCCATCGACGCCTTGTGCTTCCTCAGCCAACTGGGCAACTACGGGAACGAAAACCCTGGCGGTCGCCAAGGAGGCAACTACGTCTGCCTCGCTGCCGGTTCCGTTGATCAGTGCCGCTATGGCGGCTACATAACCGGCGTCCGCCGAGCCGTCGTCGTCCTCAAAATTGTGGATTTTGGCGTCGTCACCACTGAGGCTCCTTCCGGACCAAGGCTGGCCGGCAGAGTCGGTAGCTCCTCCGGCACCGGCCAGTGCGGCCGCTATGTGACCGGGAAGCTCGCGCTTGCCGTGGCCTTGGTCGTCGTGCTGATGTCCGGCGTCGTGCTGATGTCCGGCGTCGTGCTGATGTCCTGCGTTGTGGGGCATCAGCGGCGGCCGGCAACGTCCAGCGCTTCGGGCAGCGTGAAGGCACCGGCGTAGAGAGCCTTGCCGACGATCGCGCCTTCAACGCCCAGCGGTACCAGTTCGCGCAGGACGCGCAGGTCCTCCAGGCTGGAGATACCGCCTGAAGCGACAACGGGTTTGCCGGTCTTCTCCACCATCTGGCGAAGGAGCTCCACGTTCGGGCCCTGAAGGGTTCCGTCCTTAGTGACGTCCGTGACAACGTAGCGGGCGCACCCTGCGTCCTCAAGGCGTGCCAGAACCTCCCACAGGTCACCGCCCTCCTTGGTCCAGCCGCGTCCGGCAAGAGTTGTCCCGCGGACGTCAAGGCCGACGGCGATCTTGTCACCGAAGCGTTCGATTGCCTTTCGGGTCCACTCCGGATTCTCCAGCGCTGCCGTTCCAAGATTCACGCGCGCGACACCCAGCTCGAGTGCACGCTCAAGGGATTCGTCGTCACGCAAACCGCCGGAGAGTTCCACCTTGACGTTGAGCTGCGACACGACCTCGCTGATGAGCGCGGCGTTGTTTCCACGGCCGAAAGCGGCGTCGAGGTCCACCATATGCACCCATTCGGCACCGGCGTTCTGCCAGTTCAAGGCTGCTTCCAGCGGTGTACCGTAGCTGGTTTCCGAGCCGGCTTCTCCCTGCAGGAGGCGGACTGCCTGGCCGTCAACGATGTCGACGGCGGGCAGGAGTTCCAGAACGGACTGGGCGGAGGTGGTCATGTGTGTCCTTGGAGTTCGAAAGTGACGCGGTTTATTGAGCGACTGGTTCAGTTACCCAGCGTCAGGAGATAGGCGGCCAGCAGGGACATCCCGGCCAGCACATAGAAACAAATGGAAACCCAGCGCGGTTTTTTCTGCTGGTGGAAGGAGATACCCCCACCTATCAGCAGGCCGGCGAGGGCCATCAGCAATACCGACCCCCACATCTAGGCGGTATCGCTTCCGGATGCTTCCGGAGCGGGCTTACGGAGGCTGTCCACCCAGTTTCGCAGGAGCCGGGCTCCGGCATCGCCTGACTTCTCCGGGTGGAATTGCGTAGCGCAGAGCGGGCCGTTCTCGACAGCAGCAATGAAGCGTGCACCGTGTTCGGACCAAGTGACCATGGGAGGAGCCATGCGGGGCTGAACGACGTCGAAGTTCCACTCCTGCACACCGTAGGAGTGCACAAAGTAGAAACGTTCCTGTTCGACGCCGGCGAACAGCTTGGAGCCCTCCGGTACGTCCACGGTGTTCCAGCCCATGTGCGGCACCACGGGAGCGGGAAGGAGTTCAACCTTGCCCGGCCACTCGGCCATACCCTCGGATTCGGTGCCGTGCTCTACACCGGCTTCGAAGAGGACCTGCAAGCCGACGCAGATGGCCAGCACAGGGCGGCCACCAGCAACCCGGCGTCCGATCATGCGGATGGCATCCACGGACTTGAGCTCCTTCATCACCGTCTCGTAGGCACCCACGCCGGGCACCACCAGTCCGTCAGCGTTGAGCACATCCTCAGGCTTGGAGCTCAGAACCACGTGGGCGCCAGCGCGCTCCAGTGCACGGACAGCGGACCGTACGTTGCCCGATCCGTAGTCCAGCACAGTTACGGTGGGCTTGCCTTCCGGCGACTCCGGCTTCACGGATGCAGTAGCGTCAGCCACCGCTCCATTCTTCAGAAACTGCCCGCTCATAATGCCCCCTTGGTGGACGGGATGCCCTCAACACGGGGATCGGACTCCACGGCTGCGCGCAGCGCGCGTGCAAAGGCCTTGAACTGGGCCTCGACGATGTGGTGCGGGTCCCGGCCGGCCAGGACATTCATGTGCAGGCAGATTCCGGCGTGCAGCGTGATGGCTTCAAACACGTGGCGTGTCAACGAGCCCGTGAAGTGTCCACCGATCAGGTGGTACTCCTGCCCGGCCGGCTCACCGCCATGCACCAGGTAGGGACGTCCGGAAACATCAACGACGGCGTGCGCCAAGGCTTCGTCCAAAGGAACCGTTGCTTCACCGAAGCGACGGATGCCGGCCTTGTTGCCCAGTGCCGTCCGCAGGACCTCGCCAAAGGTGATGGCGACATCTTCAACCGTGTGGTGCGCATCAATGTGGATATCGCCAGTGGCCTTCACGGTCATGTCGATCAGGGAGTGCTTGCACAGAGCCGTCAGCATGTGGTCATAGAACGGAACCGAGGTACTGATGTCCGAGACACCGGAACCGTCCAAGTTGATCTCCACCAGGACTGAAGACTCGCTGGTGGTGCGCTCCATGCGCGCGGTGCGGGCAGCGGTCGGCGTGGCGCCGGTTTCGCTCATTGGGACGTCCTTATACACGGAGGATGGGTTGGGTCTATGAACAAGTTTAGGCGTGCGGTGGCGGGGCGTCGTCCAGCAGTGCCTCCAAAGCCTCAAGGAAGGCGGTGGTTTCCGGTTCGGTTCCGGCAGTGACACGCAAGTGTCCGGGGATGCCGACGTCGCGAATCAGCACACCGGCATCGAGCAGGCCTTGCCAAATTTTGTGCGGCTCCTCGAGCCCGCCAAAGAAGACGTAGTTGGAGTCGGACGCCGCGGGCTTGAGGCCCATACGCAGCAACTCAGTCACAATCCGGTCGCGTTGCACCTTAATGTCCTCGACGTCGGCCATAAGGGCTTCGCGGTGGTTGAGCGCAGCCAGGGCCGTTGCCTGCGTGACGGCAGACAGGTGGTACGGAAGGCGGACCAGCCTGATGGCGTCTGTGACTTCCGGAGCTGCCGCCATGTAGCCGAGCCGGGCACCTGCCAGGGCGAACGCTTTGCTCATGGTGCGCGAGACGATCAACCGTTCACGTCCGGGCAACAACGTCAAAGCGCTCGGAGTATTGTCGTGCGCGAACTCGTGATAAGCCTCGTCCACGATCACAATGGCTTGGCTCGCTTCGCCGGCCTCGTAGACGGCCTCAACAACGTCCAAGCTCAACCCAGTACCGGTTGGGTTGTTCGGTGAGCACAGGAACACGATGTTGGCACCCGTTTCGCGAACCTGCGCGGCGGCCGATTCGGCGTCCAGCCCGTAGTCGTCAGCACGCACACCGCCGACATACTCTGTGTCCGTGCCACTAGCCAGGAGAGGGTACATGGAGTACGTGGGCGGGAAACCGAGCGCCTTGCGTCCCGGTCCACCAAATGCCTGGAGGATTTGCTGCAGGACTTCATTGGATCCGTTGGCGGCCCAGATGTTGTCCGGAGAAAGACCGTGGCCAAGGTACTCGGCCAAGGCTTCACGTAGTTCAGTAAACTCACGATCCGGATAGCGGTTCAGTCCTGTGGCCGCAGCGGCGACAGCCTCGGTGATGGCGGCTTGGACATCCGCCGGGACGCCATGGGTGTTTTCGTTGACATTGAGCAGGATGGGGACGTCAAGCTGCGGTGCGCCATAAGGGCTCAGTCCACGCAGGTTGGTCCGGAGGGGAAGTCGGTCAAGTCGCTCAAGCTGGTCACTCACCAACACAGTTTAAGGGGCGGCCGGGACTGCCGACTAACTGTGACGCCGGGCGATCGGTTCCTGCGGATGGTGGACGACTCAGTTTGCAGGGACGAACAGCTGCTGGCCGGGCAGAATGCGGCCGCCGCGGAGGTCGTTCAGCTGGATGATCTCCGCGATGACATCACGCGGGTCCCGCTCCGGAGCGGCGGCGCCGGCGATGCCCCAGAGGGATTGCCCCGGCTGGACGGTGACAGTGACTGCGACGGGCGGACGCAATTGGGACTGGGAGTCCGACGCCTTGGCCGGGGAGTTGATAAAACCGGCGAGGGTCAGCAGCGCCGCCACCAACAGCATTGCCGGGATGCCGAAGAAGACAATCCGTCCCCGCCGGGTCAGACGCAGGCGAGCGGGCGCCTGAGTGGTGCGGAATTCAGCGAACGTAGTGATTGCGGACATGAGCTGAGCCCTTCTGAGCTATTGCCAGGTTCCGGGTGCCCGGTGCCTGTCGGCCAATTCTTGTGTTCCCCTCTCCTGATCCCGGATGTTCGAACACTCTGTTCGAACATCCAGCCCCAGCGCCAGGTTTATAGAACACATATTCGAACCTTGCTATGACATTTTTAGCACTTATCAACGAACGGTGTCGAGACTCGCTAGAACAAATGTTTGATAAACGCCTGTGCCTGCCCTACGTTTGAGTGAAGAAACAGCACTGTTTCAGTGGAACAGGAGGGTCTGACATTTTTTGCAGACCCGACAACCCGGGGCTCGCCTCGGGCGGAATGGAAAGGCATTGGCGAACATGGCAGCGAAAGCCACAGGCGGCGGGGCACCCCTGCGGAGCCAGCAGCCTCAGAAGAGTCCCAAGAGCCTGACTGTCCGGCAGAAAAAGATTCTGGAGACCATCCAACGGTCGGTCAACGACAATGGATACCCGCCCAGCATGCGCGAGATCGGTGACACCGTGGGTCTGGCCAGTTTGTCGAGCGTCACTCATCAGTTGTCCCAATTGGAGAAGCTTGGCTACCTCCGCAGGGATCCCAAGCGTCCCCGCGCCATGGAAGTCCTGATGCCGCTGACCCTTGATGGTGGCACCATTCCGGGCGTGGAAGCGCCCACCACCCTTCGCAGCGCGGGGGGCCTTGCCGTAACAGAGCTGGCCAGTGCCAGTGATACCGCCATGGTTCCGCTGGTGGGCCGGATCGCGGCCGGCGGACCGATCCTGGCTGACCAGACGGTGGAAGACGTGCTGGCGCTCCCCCGCCAGCTCGTGGGGCATGGCGAATTGTTCATGCTGAAGGTGGCTGGCGATTCCATGATTGACGCCGCCATCTGTGACGGTGACTGGGTTGTGGTCCGCCGCCAGAATGACGCCATCAACGGCGACATCGTGGCAGCCCTGCTGGATGACGAAGCAACCGTAAAGACCTTCCGTCAGCGGGATGGCCATACGTGGCTGCTTCCGCAGAACACGCAGTACGAACCCATTTTGGGCGATCAAGCCACCATCATGGGCAAGGTAGTTTCGGTACTGCGCTCCCTTTAGGCGCCCTACGGGGCTTTAGCCGAGCCCAGGCGCTCCAGGACGCCACGGACCACTGCCCGGTCCGTCGTTGCCCAGAACGGCGGCAGGGCGGCACGCAGGAAGCCTCCGTAGCGTTCCGTCGAGAGCCGCGAATCGAGCACTGCAACTACTCCTTTGTCTCCTGTTGAACGGATCAGGCGGCCAGCACCCTGTGCCAGTCGGATGGCAGCATGCGTAGCCGATACGGCCATAAAGCCATTTCCACCTGATTGCGCCACTGCACGTGAGCGCGCAGTCATGAGGGGATCATCGGGCCGCGGGAAGGGAATGCGGTCAATGACCACCAAGCGGCACGAGCCACCCGGAACATCTACGCCCTGCCACAGTGACATGGTCCCGAAGAGGCATGTGTCAGGCTCATCCGCGAACTGCTTCACGAGGGCCGCCATGGTGGATTCGCCTTGGCAGAGGATATCCACGTCCAGCCGGAGCCGCATGGCGTCGGCTGCTTCTTCGGCCGCACGCCGTGAGGAGAACAAACACAAGGCTCCCCCGCCGGAGGCACGGATGAGGTCTTCCAACTCGTCGAGCGCCTCGGGCGAAGTACCACGACCGGGTTTCGGGAGGTGCTTCGCCACATACAGGACACCCTGTTTGGGATAATCAAAGGGCGAACCCACATCGATCCCGGTCCAGCTTGGGGCGCCGTCACCGATGAGGCCGAGGCCACCTGCTGCCGGTTCGAAAGCCGAGCCGATGGCCAGCGTGGCGGAGGTCAGCACCACGGTGTGGCCGGCAAAAAGGCCTTCGCGAAGCCGTCCGGCAACGCTGAGCGGGGCGATGTTGATCAAGGCCGGGGCAGTCTCATCAGGTTGCGAATAGCCCTGCTGGGGGTCGAACGTGCTGTTCCGGGAGAACCAGACCACTTCGCGGTTCTCCTTGGCTGCCAGCATCCGTTCGCACAATTCCAGAATCAGCATGAGCCGTGAACGCGCCAGCTGCCGTCCGCCGTCGACTGCATTTGATGAATCCGTCTTCGAATCCGAGAGCGCAGCGCGCGTGGCCTCCCGCAACTGGTCCAGGCAATCGAGCTGTTCGTCGTTAAGGCCATTAGGCAACAGCCCGTTGGGTACGCCGGCGATGGCCATATCCAGCCGCTCCGCTGCAGCGTTGAGTGCGTCCACTGTGATGGCTGTGTGCTTGCGGGCACTTGATGCCGCAGCGTGAACCATGGCCACCGACAACTGGCCTGAAACGGCGCCGGTCACGCGGTCTTGAAGCTCGTGCGCTTCATCAACCACCACGACGTCATACTCAGGCAACACGGCCAGGCCTTCAAAGGCGCTGACTGCCAACATGGCGTGATTGGTGACCACGACGTCAGCCTCACCAGCCCTGGAGCGCGCCAGCTCACTGAAGCACTCTTCTGCCATAGGGCACTTCTGCGCGCCCAAACACTCCATGGACGTCACGGACACCTGCCGCCAGGCCCGGTCCGTGACGCCGGGCATGAGTTCGTCACGGTCTCCGGTAGCGGTCTTCTCCGCCCATTCCCGGAGGCGGACCACTTCCTTACCAAGCTGGGATTGCGGACCGCCCATGGAGGCAGCAAAGTGGGGCACGCTGGTGTCCTCGCCCAGGGAGAACAGCTGCCCTTCGGAGGGCTCTTCGCTGGGGAACCCGCCTTCCAGCTTCTGCAGGCACACGTAATTTGCCCTGCCCTTGACCAGCGCCACATTGACCGGGCGCTCAAGGGCAGGGTTGAGGGTCTCCAGCAGCCGGGGAAGGTCCCGGCCAACAATTTGCGTCTGGAGTGCCAGGGTGGCGGTGGACACAAGAGTCGGTTTATCGCTGTCCATGGAATGGGCGATCAACGGAATCAGGTAAGCCAACGACTTACCTGTTCCCGTTCCCGCCTGGACCAGCAGATGCTCCCCGGTCTCGATGGCCCGGGTAACATGCTTGGCCATTTCGTGCTGGCCGGCACGGCTTTGTCCGCCCATTCCGGCAACAGCCCGATCCAACAGCTCGAGGGTGGTCTTCTCCCCCACCGATTCGACGGCGTCCGCCGCCACCTTCTCAACCATTACTGACGAACGACTCCAGTTCGGCGGCCAGGCCTTCGCGCACCATGACAACTACGCGGGTCCCGTTCTCCTCATGCTCAAGGCTGAGGATTTCCGAGTCGGAATTGTGCAGCTTGTTGATCATTTCCCCCCGATCGTAGGGAATGAGCAGTTCAAGGCGCACGCCAGGCCGGGGAATGGACCGGCTGATGTCTTCCAGCAGTTCCGCGATGCCCTGGCCCGTGCGGGTGGATACAACAGCATGGCGGGGTTCTTTCTGCTTGAGGCGCTCCACCACGAAGGGATCCGCGACATCCACCTTGTTGAGGACGATGATCTCGGGAACCTTGCGGGCATCCACCTCGGTGAAAACGGCCCTTACCGCTGCAATCTGGCCCTCGGGGTCGGGATGGGATGCATCCACCACATGGAGGATCAGGTCCGCATCCGCAACTTCCTCCAGCGTTGACCGGAAAGCTTCAATGAGCTGGGTTGGGAGTGAACGAACGAACCCAACGGTATCCGCGAGGGTATAGCCGATGCCGTCCGGGGTTTGCGCCTTCCGGACTGTGGGGTCCAGGGTGGCGAACAGGGCGTTCTCCACCAAGACACCTGCGTCAGTCAAACGGTTGAGCAGGGACGACTTTCCAGCGTTTGTGTACCCGGCGATCGCAACAGACGGAACCGCATTACGACGGCGGTTGGCACGCTTGGTCTCACGCGCAGGCTTCATCGCCGCGATTTCGCGACGCAACTTGGCCATGCGGGTGCGGATCCGGCGCCGATCAAGTTCGATCTTTGTTTCACCAGGACCACGCGAGCCCATTCCAGCCCCTGCTCCACCCACCTGGCCACCGGCCTGGCGGGACATGGAGTCGCCCCAACCACGAAGCCTCGGGAGCAGGTACTCGAGTTGTGCGAGCTCCACCTGCGCCTTGCCTTCGCGGCTCTTGGCGTGCTGGGCAAAGATATCCAGGATCAGCGTGGTGCGGTCAACTACCTTGACCTTCACAATGTCCTCAAGGCCGCGTCGTTGCGAAGGCGCGAGCTCAGTGTCCACCACCACGGTATCTGCGCCCGTGGCGGCGACGATGTCCTTGAGCTCCTGGGCCTTACCGGAACCAAGGAAGGTCCCGGGGTCCGGCTTCTGCCGGCGCTGAACCAAACCGTCCAAAACCTCGGATCCGGCCGTCTCTGCAAGTGCCGCCAGCTCGCGGAGGGAGTTCTCGGCGTCTGCGAGAGTCCCCTCAGTCCACAGACCGGCCAGTACAACGCGCTCAAGGCGCAACTGCCGGTATTCGACCTCAGTGACGTCTTCAAGTTCGGTGGACAGTCCTGCGGTACGGCGAAGGGCGCGGCGTTCAGCCAAATCTTCCTGGTCGCCGTCGTAGATGCTGTGTTCCTGGTCCAGCGTGGAAATCGCCTGCGCCTTGCCGAACACGCTGTTCGCGTCGTTGTCGTCGGATGCCTGCGCAGGTACATCCTTGGAAAGAATCCGGTCGATGACGGCCTGGATTTGTTCAGGACTCATGTCCTGGGCGTCGGAATCGGATCCGGAGTGCTTCTGGGTGGTCATGGTCTCCTTAGACTGTTCGGCAATTCCAGAATAGTGCGCTTTGGTGCTCGATGGGGCGCTATTCGCGCTCGGCTGACGGGCATCGGCCAAAAGGGCCTCCTATGTGCTGGGCAGTCGGTGCCTTTCGGAGGCAGGGGCTGCTGGGATGTGGCGTGATTGACTCCGCGGGGAGGGTCCTTTGGCCAACGTGAAGATGCTCTGCTTGCCCTACGGGTTTAGCCAGTGGATATAGCCATCCACTCGGGTGTGGGGCGGAATCTTCAGAGCGTCCGGCTCCGAATACAGGAGTTGCCGGACTGAGCCAGAGGGGACCTGCCGGGCGGAAAGGCCGGCCGGGCTGAAATGCCAAGCGGGCCTGCGTCGCGGGCGGTACCGTCAAACGCCTGATGACTCGGGCGTTTGTGGGCTGGTTACTCGAAGATCAAGAACATGCGTTCTACTTTAGCAGCCATTGTCAAACCCGCTGCGGAAGGAGGCGGTTTCCCAAGCCGACGATAGCCAACTAATCTGGCAAATTATGGAGTCTGCACACTATTTCACGGCCCAACCGGCCGGACCATTCACCCGCAAGCCACTCACTGTGGAGCTCGCAGGAGCCACACGCCAACTGCAGACCTCGTCGGGCATCTTCAGTCCCGACGGCGTGGATAAGGGGACGGCGGTACTTTTCTCCGAGGTTCCACCGCCTTCACCGAAGGGTCACCTCCTGGACATCGGCTGCGGCTGGGGTCCAATTGCCCTCACCTTAGGGCTGATGGCACCACATGCCCACGTCCATGCCGTGGATGTGAATGAGCGCTGCATCACGCTGACCAACGAGAATGCGGCGGCGCTCGGCCTCACCAACGTCACTGCCAGCCTTCCGCACGAGGTAGACCCCGCCGTCGAGTTCGACACCATCTGGTCCAACCCGCCCATTCGCATCGGCAAGGACGAACTCCATACGCTGCTGCTGACGTGGCTGCCTCGGCTGGCACCGGGCGGTAACGCCTGGTTGGTTGTTCAGAAGAACCTGGGCTCAGACTCCTTACAGAGATGGCTCGCCAACGAACTGGACAGCTCCTACACGGTCTCCCGTGAAAGCACGGCCAAAACGTTCAGGATCATCCGTATCAGGAAAGCGTCCCAGTAGCTACGATGACGGCCGGGCCGCTGAGTTCTACATGCTCGCGGCCGCCTGCACCTGGGAAGAACTTCACACTGACGACGCCGCCCGGTACCTTGACGTGCCAGTCGTTGGGAGCCGTATCACCCGCCCAGTGACGAATCGCGACGGCGGCGGCGCAGGCGCCTGTGCCGCAGGATTGTGTCTCCCCCACTCCACGCTCGTGAACACGCATGGTGATGGTTCCTACGCCGTCTTCCACCAGTGGCTCCGCGGGAACCACAAACTCCACGTTGGTTCCATTTGCGGGCTTGGGATCCACCACAGGTGCCTTGAACAACTGTGTGGCTGAAAGCTCACTGAGCTCCGCAAGGGCAACTACCGTGTGGGGATTGCCCATGCTGACAGACAAGCCGGGCCGGGCCACTTCCAGGCCGTCGGCACTTACCAGTGCATCCATGGCCTTGCTGGTGGCTTCCTTGGGGAAAATGAACTCCCATGGGCCCATGTCCACCGCATAGCCGTTGACTGTCCTTACAACCTTTTTGACGCCGCCACGAGTGCCGATGGTGAGAGTCTGACCGGGGCCCAGGTCCACCAGGCCCTCCGCAATCAGGAAATGGACGAAAACGCGTACGCCATTGCCGCACATCTCGGAGAGCGAACCATCTCCATTGCGGTAATCCATGAACCACTCTGCTTCGGGATCCTGCTCAAGGGCGACACGACCTTCCGGGAGAAAGCGGGAAGGAACCGCCCGGATGAGGCCGTCACCCCCGAGGCCCACATGACGGTCGCACAACTGTGCCACCTGCTCGGCCGTGATTTCATGGGCGTCACCGGGATCAGCGATGAGGACAAAGTCATTGCCCGTTCCGTGCCCCTTGGAGAACTCCAAGCCAGCGAGGCTGGAAGGTGGCACTGGAGCACCGGCAGTTGCGGGCTGCGGGGCGGGAACTGCGGCGGTTTCATCCATGGATCTAGGCTACCTGCCACGCCTGTTTGGCCCGAAATTGCAGCGGTTAGGTCGAGGCTGCACTGGCCGTATTAGCCGCATTGACCGCATTGACTGCCTTAGCCACAAGCTCCGGATCCTGCCAGTCGAGCCAAGTGATTCTTGGATCCGCCCGAAACCATGTCAGCTGGCGCCGTGCAAACTGCCTGGTAGCCACGATGGTTTCCTCAACGGCAGCATCCTCAGTCAGTTCGCCGTCCAGAACTTGCAGGAATTGGGCATACCCCAAAGCGCGCGAAGCTGTCTTGCCACTCCGCAACCCAACGGCGTCGAGTCGTTCAACTTCCTGCTGGAGCCCTGCATCCACCATCCGATGCACCCTCACTGCCAGACGTTCCCTCAGCTGCTCCCGATCCACCTCCAAGCCAATCTGAAGCGCCGGCTGGAAATACTCACGCTGCGGCATGAACGAGCTGAAAGGGCGGCCCGTGAGACCGTGCACTTCCAAAGCCCGGATCACGCGTCGTGCGTCTCCAAGGCGGGCAGCTGAGACGGGATCGACTTCCTCAAGGCGGGCTCGCAACGGCCCCAGCCCCTTGGTTTCAAACTCTTCTTCCAGACGCCTGCGGAGCACTGCATCAGTGCCCGGGAATTCCAGCACGTCCAGCGCCGCCCGAACATACAGCCCGGATCCGCCCACAAGGATGGCGCGCTTGCCCCGCGAGCGAATGTCGTGGATGGCTGCGCGGCATTCATTTTGGAAATCGGCCACACTGGCTTCCTGCGTGACGTCCATGGTGTCCAGCAGATGGTGCGGGACACCCCTGCGCTCTTCCACGGTGATCTTGGCAGTTCCTATATCCATGCCACGGTAGAACTGCAAGGCGTCAGCGTTGATCACCTCGCCGTTCAAAGCCAGAGCAAGGTTGACGCCCAGATCCGACTTACCGGAACCTGTGGGACCAACTACGGCAATGACAGGCTGAGGAGGTTCCGGACTGGAGAACGACATGCGATCTTGGCTCACGGGCCTAGGCGCGGCGAACAGGCAAGGATGGCATGCCCAATGACACACCCGTCTTGCCCGACACCGATCCTGCTGCCGGGACCCCGCAAGAATCAGCCTGCGAACGATCCCAGGCATCGCCGGCACGGGAGCGGCGCAAAAGGTAATCCTCCACTGTTGCCGGATCAGCTACCAGGTGGAAGGCAGCGGCCTCAGTAATAGTCACAGTGACGAAGTCACCCGGCCGCGGAGTCTCAGCTCCCGCCGGCACAGAGAAGTGCACCAGCCTTTGGTCCTTGGAACGGCCGGACAACCGGTGCGTTTCGCCGGCTTTCCGTCCTGACTGGGCTGTGACCAGGACTTCCACTTTTCGCCCCAGCTGCTTGGAGTTCTCTTCTGCGGCAATACGGTCCTGCAGCGCTGTGAGGCGTTCGTAGCGCTCCTGCACCACAGCCTTGGGGAGTTGCTCTGGAAGGTCTGCAGCCGGCGTGCCGGGCCGCTTGGAGTACTGGAACGTGAAGGCGGAGGCGAACCGCGACTTCTCCACGACATCCAGGGTGGCCTGGAAATCTTCCTCGGTTTCGCCGGGGAAGCCAACGATGATGTCGGTAGTGATGGCAGCGTTCGGGATGCGTTCCCGCACTTTGTCCAGGATCCCCAGGAATTTGCTGGAACGGTACGAACGGCGCATGTCTTTCAGCACCTTGTCCGAACCGGACTGCAGCGGCATGTGCAACTGGGGCATGGCGTTGTGTGTTTCGGCCATGGCGTCAATGACATCGTCCGTAAATGCGGCGGGGTGGGGGCTGGTAAAACGAACACGTTCCAGACCTTCGATTTCACCGCACGCCCGCAGGAGTTTGGAGAACGCTTGTCGGTCACCGAATTCCACACCGTACGAATTCACATTCTGGCCGAGCAACGTGACTTCCACGGCCCCGTCATCCACGAGCGCCTGGATTTCTGCCAGAATCTCCCCGGGTCGCCGGTCTTTCTCCTTGCCACGAAGCGAGGGCACGATGCAGAAGGTGCAGGTGTTGTTGCAACCCACAGAGATTGACACCCACCCTGCATACACAGATTCGCGCTTGGTGGGGAGCGTTGACGGGAACACATCCAAGGATTCGAGAATCTCGAGTTGCGCCTCATTGTTGTGCCGGGCGCGGTTCAGCAGGGCTGGCAGGGCTCCCACGTTATGCGTTCCGAACACAGCGTCAACCCACGGCGCCTTCTTCACAATGGTTTCGCGGTCCTTCTGGGCCAGGCAACCACCGACGGCAATCTGCATTCCGGGGTTTGCTTCCTTGACCTGCCGAAGCTGGCCAAGGTTTCCATAAAGTTTGTTGTCTGCGTTCTCCCGCACAGCGCACGTGTTGAAAACCACGACGTCGGCAACGTCACCGTCAGCGGGCACGTAACCGGCTTCTTCAAGGAGCCCCGCCATGCGCTCTGAATCATGGACGTTCATCTGGCAGCCGAAAGTCCGAACCTGATAGGTCCTGGGCTCGGCAGAAGGAGTGGCGGCAGCTGTTAGGGAGGGAATGGTCAAACTCACTACTCAAGGGTACCGGCTTCTGCCAGCACCTCACCGACGATCCTGAACGCCATGGAGGGGGCGTACCCCTTTCGTGCCAGCATTGATGCGAGCCGGCGGGTGTACTTGTCCCGCTCGGCCCGATCCGACAGATCCATGCTGGGCCGCAGCTTGCGCTGAACGAGCTCCCGGGCAGCCAGTTCTTCGTCTTGGTCGCTGAGCTGCGATAGGGCTTCCTCGGCCGCATCCAGCTCTATGCCCTTGTCTGCCAGTTCCCGACGAATCGCGCCCTTGGCGAGCTTCTTGCTCTGGGATCGGCTGCGGACCCACATCCTCGCAAATTCAGCATCATCGATCAGCTGAACTTCTTCGAAGCGGTCCAGAACTGCCTCCGCCACGTCCTCGGGAACGTTCCGCTCAGCGAGTTTCCGGGACAGTTGCAGCCGGCTCCGCGGCGCCATCGTCAACTGCCTCAGGACGATGGCGCGCGCCACGGATTCGGGATCAGGCTCGGGATCGGCCGCAACGGAAGAATCCGGATCCGGCCCTCTCCTAGCCGTCAACGGCCTTCAGCTTCGGGGAATCTTCTTCAGTCTTTACAACGCCCACGCCAAGCTTTTCCTTGATCAGGCGCTCCAGTTCCTGGGCGAGCTCAGGGTTGTCACGCAGGAATCGACGCGAGTTCTCCATGCCCTGACCCAGTTGATCGCCGTCGTATGTGAACCACGAGCCGGACTTCTTGATGATGCCGTGCTCCACACCCATGTCAATGATGCCTCCCTCGCGGGAGATGCCCTGACCATAGATGATGTCGAATTCGGCGATCTTGAAGGGCGGAGCCATCTTGTTCTTGACGATCTTTGCCTTCGTGCGGTTACCGACGGAGTCAGCACCTTCCTTGAGGGTCTGGATGCGACGAACGTCGATTCGCACTGAGGCGTAGAACTTCAGGGCCTTACCACCGGTGGTGGTTTCCGGGGATCCGAAGAACACGCCGATCTTTTCACGCAACTGGTTGATGAAGATGGCGGTGGTCTTGGTTTGACTCAGGCGGCCTGTGATCTTACGCAAGGCCTGGCTCATGAGTCGAGCCTGCAGGCCAACGTGGGAGTCGCCCATTTCGCCTTCGATTTCGGCGCGGGGTACCAGTGCAGCCACGGAGTCAATGACCACGATGTCCAGCGAGCCGGAGCCCACCAGCATGTCCATGATCTCCAATGCCTGCTCACCGGTGTCCGGCTGGGACACCAAGAGTGCATCCGTGTCCACGCCAAGCTTGGCGGCGTAGTCCGGGTCAAGTGCGTGCTCGGCGTCAATAAACGCTGCGATGCCGCCTGCGCGCTGCGCATTGGCTACAGCATGAAGTGCCACTGTGGTCTTACCCGAGGATTCCGGACCGTAGATTTCCACCACACGACCCCGGGGAAGGCCGCCAATGCCAAGGGCGACGTCCAAGGCAATGGAGCCGGTGGGAATGACCTCAATTGGAGCGCGGGTGTCATCACCCAGGCGCATGATGGAGCCTTTGCCGAACTGCTTGTCGATCTGGGCAAGCGCTGCTTCGAGCGCCTTTTCACGATCCGGGGTTGCCGCCATGGTTCACACCTCTGATGCTTTCTCGCTGTGGAGTGGCCCGAAAGGCCGCTTTCCTGTCATGTCTGACGCTATTACGGTGCTCTGACATTTTTAGTAGCCGGCACTGGCTATGTGGATAACCCGGGCTGCCGGAAGCTCTGGAATGCGTCCTTCGAGATCAATTTTCCTCTCACAGGAGCATATCCCCATCCGAACAGATATTCGAACAATGTTCCGGCGTGTCCCAACCCGCAGGGCAGTAACCACGACGTGCCGGACGTCAGCTGGAAGCCGGTTTGATGTCCCTGCCAAGCCTTCGCTCGGGAGGAACGTCCTGGACCTCGCACACGGCCAACCAGACTTCGCGAGGTTGATAGCCGGAGGCCAAAGCCTCTACGGCAGTTCGCCCACCAACGCCGGCGAGTACCAGGGAGTTGGCCAGGACCCGGGAGTAGCCTGCCCCGAATTCGTCGTCCATTAATCGCCAAAAGTCACTTGCCCTCACGGATAGAGTCTCTCATGGCGCCGGACTCTAGAATGGTTGCCATGAGCAATCCTCTCCAGAGCACGCCAGGTCCGGCCGTGCCAGGCGACGCCGTGGACGACGCCCTCCAGCAGGTGGAACACCAGCTGAGCCTGCTCTGGCGCCGCGCCCGTTCCATCTCGCATCAGTTGTCACGCCAGGTACATCCGGACATGGAACCAGCCGCCTATGGGCTTCTCACGGTCATCCGCAGGGAAGGTCCTATCCGTCTCACCGACTTAGCCACCTGCATCGGTGTGGGCAAGCCTTCCGTGAGCCGCCAGATCGCCTTCCTGGAGAGCATCGGCCTCGTTTACAAGGAAGCGGATCCCCAGGACGGCAGGGCTCAGTCCATCCGTTTGACGGATAAGGGCGAAGAGAAGATGCACCAGGTTCAAGATGCCCGCCGGCAAGTCTTCCGTGAACGACTTGGCGAGTGGCCCCTTGAGGATGTCCAGACGCTCGCTGACTACATGGGGCGCCTCAACGCCATTTACGGCGACGGCGTACTCAGCGTGAAAGAACCGGAAATCGACATCGAGGACAAGCCCGCTGGCGTTTGAGCAGGACCTGCCTCAACCAACACCCCCAAACTCAACGAAAAAGGTCCCCAGCCTGAGGCTGGGGACCTTTTCCATAACTTTGGTGGAACACTTACCTCGCTCCGGAGAGCATTCCTTGCGGGAAATCGTCCGTGAGGTCCAGATCGCGACCGTAACGCTGGGAGAATTCCTGCGGAACAGTGTCGGGAACTGCAACGCCTTCTGCGACGGCCACGCGGTCGCTGACTTCGCGAAGCATGTGGGACAACGGAACATCCAGGGCTGTGCAGATAGAGGACAGGAGCTCGGAAGAAGCCTCCTTCTGGCCGCGTTCAACTTCACTCAAGTAACCAAGTGAGACGCGGGCGCTGTGCGAAACCTCGCGGAGGGTACGGCCCTGACGCTGGCGGACATCGCGCAGTACATCACCGATCTCGTGGCGTAGTACAACCATTTTGCGCTCCTTCTGTTCGCTCTGTGCCTGATCAGCCAAGCCCACATCCTTCCAGCGGACAACGCCGTTCACGGATACGGGCTGCTTTACCATCTGTATCGCCTTGCTCCCTCATTCATCCGGTTCGCTGGCTGGCGGACCGGGTTGGTTTTTACATCCTAGGCGCCCCGGCTCTTCCGAAGCGACACAATGACACAACTATTGGCAATCAGTTTTTGTTCCCGACTACTTTACGAACGGTAACCAACGTCACTCAGTGCAGCAAGCAGACGCGCCAAGGCGGCCTCGCAGGCCTGCTCCCTGATGGACTGTCTGTCCCCCGAAAAACTGTACTCAAACGCTTCGGTTCCGGATTTGCCCGCAATTCCTATGAATACGGTTCCTACTGCTTTGCCGTCATGGGGCTCGGGTCCGGCCACACCCGTGGTGGAAATTCCAAGATCGGCGCCACAGACGCGCCGGGCGCCGTCAGCCATGGCCTCGGCCACCCGACCGTCAACGGACCCGACCTCGGCAAGCAGCTCCTGCGACACCCCCAGAACACCAGCCTTCACTGAGTTCTGGTAGGCAACCACGCCGCCTTGAAGCATCCCGGATGCTCCCGGTGTGTTCGCCAGCGTTGCCGCTACCATCCCTGCGGTTAGTGACTCAGCCGTAGCCACGGTCAGCTTGTTCCCAAGAGCAATGGCGACCGCCGCCGTCGACGTTTGCACAGCGGCTGATGCGCCGTCATTGAGCGTCATGCACGCCGCCCGGCCGCGCGAAGCTTCAACGCTTGGATGACATATTCGACGCCGGTCCACAGGGTGATGGCAAGGGCCACCATCATGACCCAGAAGGCGACGTCGCCCAGCCAGGGAGCGATCGCCTTCAGCGGCAGTATGTAAAGGAAAATGGCCACGGTCTGGACTACTGTTTTCAGCTTGCCACCGCGGGAAGCCGGCATGACGCCGTACCTGATAACAACGAACCGAAGAGCGGTAATCCCCCACTCCCGGACCAGGATGAGGACTGTGACCCACCAAGGCAGCTCACCCAGGATGGACAGGAGAACCAGCGCGGAACCGATCAGCAGCTTGTCGGCGATGGGATCGGCAATCTTGCCGAAATTGGTGATCAGGCCCCGCGCCCGTGCGATGTCGCCGTCGAGCTTGTCCGTATAAATAGCGACGGCAAAGGCCACAACGGCCGCCCAACGCCAAATCCCGTACTCGCCGTCGTCCGCCACCAGGAACCAAACGAAGAATGGAACGAGGACGATCCGGAGCATCGTGAGGATATTGGGTAGGTTCCAGACGTCGGAGCTGCTGGAAGTCGCGTTATCACCCTCGGCTGTAGTCACCCCACAAGGCTACCTTCTTTGGGCTAACGCCCCGTCAGCGACCAGGCGTCCTCGCCTCCCTCTTCGTCGTCGTTCGGGCCATCGGCGCCGTCGTAGTATTCGATGGCCTGCGTCCGGTTGTCCAGGTCCGTCTGGACAAGGTCTTCGGCATAGCCTCCGACGGCGATGTTCGAGTTCGCGTTATCGCTCAGGGCCGCCGTGTGCGCGTCCGGCGCCGCGGGTGACTCCTGGCCCTTCATCGCCGCAAGCACCGCGGCGAGGTCATCGGGCTTGACCAGGACGTCGCGCGCCTTGGAGCCTTCCGACGGACCAACAACGCCACGGGACTCGAGGAGGTCCATGAGTCGGCCGGCCTTGGCAAAGCCGACACGAAGCTTTCGCTGGAGCATGGACGTTGAGCCGAATTGCGTGGTGACCACAAGCTCTGTTGCCTGAAGCAGGACCTCGAGATCGTCTCCGATGTCGTCATCGATCTGCTTCTTGGGCGCCTCCGCAGCGACGTCGTCACGGTAGACGGCCTGCAGCTGTCCCTTGACGTGCTCCACAACCTTATGGATCTCGGATTCAGTAACCCAGGCACCCTGGACACGCATCGCTTTGGAAGCACCCATGGGAAGGAACAGGGCGTCACCTTGTCCAATGAGTTTCTCGGCGCCAGGCTGGTCAAGCACAACACGGGAGTCCGTAACGGACGACGTAGCGAACGCCATACGCGATGGAACGTTGGCCTTGATCAAGCCAGTCACGACGTCCACGGACGGGCGCTGTGTTGCAAGCACCAAGTGGATGCCGGCGGCACGTGCGAGCTGCGTGATGCGGACAATCGAGTCTTCAACGTCCCGCGGGGCAACCATCATGAGGTCAGCGAGCTCATCGACGATTACCAGCAGATATGGGTAGGGCTTGATGACGCGTTTGGAGTCCACCGGCGGCACAACCTTGCCCGCCCTTACTGCCTTATTGAAGTCGTCAATGTGCTTATAGCCGTAATTGGCGAGGTCGTCATAGCGGGCATCCATCTCGCGGACCACCCATTGCAGGGCCTCGGCGGCCTTCTTGGGGTTGGTGATGATGGGGGTGATGAGGTGCGGAACGCCCTCGTAAGCCGTGAGTTCCACGCGCTTGGGGTCCACCATGACCATGCGCACTTCATCCGGCGTAGCGCGCATCAGGATGGAGGTGATCATGGAGTTCACGAAGCTCGACTTACCAGCACCGGTGGCACCGGCAACAAGCAAGTGGGGCATCTTGGCGAGGTTGGCCACCACGTAGCCACCCTCAACGTCCTTGCCGACGCCCATGACCATGGGATGGTCGGTCCGGCGTGCGTTCTGGCTGCGCAGCACATCGCCCAGTGACACGGTCTCGCGGTCAGTGTTGGGGATCTCGATGCCGATGGCGGACTTGCCTGGAATCGGGCTCAGGATGCGCACATCGCTGGACGCCACGGCATAAGAGATGTTCTTGGACAGGGCGGTGACGCGCTCCACCTTGGTACCCGGAGACAGCTCGATCTCATAACGCGTCACCGTGGGACCGCGGCTGAAGCCCGTCACCGCCGCTTCTACGTTGAACTGTGTGAGGGTGTCCGTCAGTGCAGCGACGACGGCGTCATTGGCCTCGGTGCGCTCCTTCGGAATGGAGCCGGGCGTCAGGTAGTCCGATGCCGGCAACGTGTAGGTGACATCGCCTGCAAGGGACAGTTGTTCCGTGCGCTGCGGGATGGGCGTTTGTGGGAGCGGCGCACCTGCAGGCTTCGCCGGAACCTGGGCTACGGGAGCCGCGGGTGCGGTCATCTCCGGAGTAAGAATCGGAATGGCTTCGGTGGGGTTCTCGATCCCGGGCGTGGCGCCCAGGCCTTGGGCGGCCTTGATCTTCCCGACGGCGATCTCTGCCTGCGTTGGACGACGTACGCCCGGCGGAACGCGCGGTGCGGACGCACCAGGAGTTTCGTCGTCGTCGACTATTGCGTGCTCGAAAGCCTCGTCCCCGACGTAACCTTCCAAGCTCGTATCTGCTTCCTCGTCCTTACCGAAGAAGCGCATACGCTTCTTCTTCTTCGGCTTGGCGGCAGCGTCATTCTCGTAAAGGTAGCTGCGGTCATGCGCGTCCTTGCCGGACTCGTCCATAAGGTCAACGCCCATGAGGTGTTCATAAGCGCCCCTGATCCGGGACGGAATGGCACCAAACGGCGTGGCCGTTACGATCAACACGGACACGAAGGCCAACAGCCCGTAAAGGACAACGGGGACAGCCACGTGGATTGCGGCCAAAGGCGCAGCTGCGAGGAAGCCCAGCATTCCGCCCGCCTTGCGCAAGCCGTCGAAGCCATCTGCAACGGTGGGCAGGCCGCCAATGACATGTGCCAGGCCCGAACCCGCCAGTGTCATGATCATGAAGCCGATGCCCACGCGGTTGTTCCCCCGGCCGTCCTGTGGCTTCCGGAAAAGCCTGAAGGCACAGACGAACAGCATGAGGGGCAGGATCAGGGACATCCACCCGAACGTGCCGTTGACCACGCTGTAGACCATGTCAGGCAGCCAGCCGGTCAGACCCCACCAGGCGAAGGTGGCGATCGCTATGCCCAACACCAAATTGAAGAGGGCTGCGCCATCCCGGCGGTCGTCGGGGTCCAGATCGCTGACGTCATAACCGATTCGGCGGACCCCGGCGCCTACTACATGGCCGATCCCCTGCCAGAAACCTGAGAGCATTCGCAGCGGCAGCGGAGCGTGGGGCTCGACGGCGGCCGCTTGCTTGGTACGGGCAGTGCTGCCACGCCCGGTTTTGCTCGCGGCTGCGCTGCTTTTCGAAGCAGCTCCGCTGGTTTTGGATGCGGCTGTGCTCCGGCCTGTGCCGCCGGATTTACTGCTGGAGCTGCCTCGTGGCGTGGAGGTAGTACGGGTCGCCATAAGTGCCACGCTACCCCAAGGGGGCCTGAAATCCGCGGATTTCAGGCCCCCTTGGGCATGCATGTTGCTGGCTGGCTACGCTTCCAGGACTACCGGGATAATCATGGGGCGGCGGCGAAGCTTGCGATTCACCCACGTGCCGATGATCCTGCGGACCACCTGCTGCAACTGGTGGTTGGTGTGATCCGTGTGGTTAAGCACAGCTTCTTCGAGCGCGGCGTTGATCTTGGGAATGATCTCGTCAAAGACGGAATCATCCTCGGCCACGCCACGGGCGTGGATCTCCGGGCCGGACACGATCTTGCCGGTGGTGCGGCTGATGACCGTGATGACGGAAATGAAGCCCTCATCCCCCAGGACGCGACGATCCTTGAGGTCGGCATCGGTAATTTCGCCCACGCTGGAACCATCTACATAGACGAAACCGACTTCCACCTGTCCGACCACATTCGCTTTGTGGTCCTTGAGGTCGATGACTGTGCCGTTGTCGCTGAGGATGATGCCCTCGGACGGAACGCCCGATTCCAGCGCGATGTTGCCGTTGGCAATCAGGTGGCGGGTTTCACCGTGAACCGGCATGGCATTGAGGGGCTCGAGGATGTTGTAGCAATAGAGCAGTTCACCGGCGGCTGCGTGCCCGGACACGTGGACCTTCGCAGTGCCCTTGTGGATCACATCGGCACCGAGTTTGAGGAGGCCGTTGATGATACGGAAAACGGCGTTCTCGTTGCCCGGGATGAGGCTTGAGGCAAGGATCACGGTATCGCCCTTGCCCACGATCACACGGTGGTCGCCGTTGGCCATGCGGGAGAGCGCAGCCATCGGCTCGCCCTGCGAGCCGGTGGACATGAGAACCACGCGGTCATCCGGCATGTTGTCGATGTTCTTGATGTCCACCAAGATGCCCTCCGGGACATCGAGGTAGCCGAGCTTGGCTGCGATGGCCATATTACGGACCATGGAACGGCCGACGAACGCCACCTTGCGGCCATGCTTGGCTGCGGCATCCAGGACTTGCTGGACACGGTGCACGTGGGACGAGAAGGAGGCTACGATGATGCGCTTCCTGGCCTGTCCGAACAAGCGGTCCAGGGTGGGACCAATTTCCTTCTCGGCAGTGGTAAAGCCCGGTACGTCCGCGTTGGTGGAGTCTGCCATGAACAGGTCCACGCCTTCTTCGCCCAAGCGGGCAAAGTGCCGGAGGTCTGTGATACGACCATCCAGCGGCAACTGATCCATCTTGAAGTCGCCCGTATGGAGGACGTTTCCACCCTCTGTGCGGATGAAAACTGCCAACGCGTCCGGGATGGAGTGGTTAACTGCCACGAACTCGCACTCGAACGGGCCGAACTGCTCAACCTGCCCCTCAGTCACTGTCAGCGTGTACGGCTTGATCCGGTGTTCTTGAAGCTTGGCTTCCACCAGGGCAAGGGTCAGCTGGGATCCGATCAGGGGGATGTCGGCCTTGAGGCGCAGAAGATAGGGAACAGCACCGATGTGGTCCTCGTGGCCGTGGGTCAGCACGACGCCTACGATGTCCTGCAGGCGGTCCTCAATGTAGGAGAAATCAGGCAGGATCAAGTCGACGCCGGGCTGGGTCTCCTCGGGGAAGAGCACGCCACAGTCAACCACCAGCAGTTTGCCGTCGATTTCGAAGACCGCCATGTTGCGGCCAATCTCTCCCAGTCCACCGAGCGGGACAATCCGCAGCGTGCCTTTCGGCAGTTTCGGCGGAGTAACCAGTCCGGGAAGGGCGGTTTGGGTCATGTTTTGCTACTTTCCGGCGGAACCGTCCTGGACGTCAAAGTCCATTCCGGCTTCCGCCAAATCCCCGCGGATGATTTCGATCTCGGCCGCGTCCGGCTCCACGAGGGGCAAACGGACAACCGAGTTGGGCAGGACTCCCTGCCACTTGAGAATCTGCTTGGCGGCTACTGCGCCTTGGACCCGCGTCATGGTTGCACGGATGACGGGTTCCAGTTCAAAGTTAATGGCCCTTGCCTTGGCGAGGTCGCTGGCGTTGACGGCGTCGATCAGCTCACGGAAGCGGCGTGTTGCGACGTGGGTGGTAACACCCACCAGCCCGACGGCGCCGAGCGCCATCCACTGCAGCGTCAATCCGTCATCACCGGAGTAGAAGAGCAGGTCCGTCTCAGCCATGACGCATGTGGCGGCAGCGAAGTCCGCTTTGGCGTCCTTGACGGCCACGATGTTCTGGTGCTTCGCAAGCGCGATCATGGTTTCGGGAGCGATCGCAATGGAGGAACGGCCCGGAATGTCGTAGAGCATAACGGGAAGGTCCGTGGCCGACGCAATCGTCTCGAAGTGCGCACGAACGCCTGCCTGGCTGGGCTTGTTGTAGTACGGGGTGACGATCAGCAGACCATCGACGCCCAGTTCTGCCGCACGCTGCGAGAGGTGCACGGAATGGGCGGTGTCGTTGGTGCCGGTCCCGGCAATGATGGCAGCCTTGCCGCCGACGGCCTCTTTGACAGCCCGGAACATGCCGAGGTTCTCATCGTCGGTGAGGGTTGAGGTCTCTCCAGTGGTACCGGTGACCACGAGTCCATCGCAACCATCCTGAACGAGCTTTTCCGCCAGCGCCGCGGCTTGGTCGTAGTCCACCTTGCCGTCCTCAGTGAACGGGGTGACCATAGCGGTCAGCAGGGTACCAAGGGCGGGAACGTGGGCGCGCAAGTCAGACATACGAAAAACGTTACCCTGTGACAGGCTGGTTGGAAGAATGGGTCCCGCGTGATGGTCCTCATTCACCGGCGGTGGATTACTCACCCGCCATCCTATTCGGCGATTATCACGCGGGCTTCGGCGTCCGCGCGGGCTCCTCCGCACAGTAGTGCGCCACGGCCCGCTCCTTGAGTTGTTCAGCCCAAGCCACCAGGCGCTGCGAGGCACGGACATAATCGAACAGCTCAAGGGGCGTCAACGATGCCAGGTCCGTCTCGGATAGCCGGCGGGCGAGTTCGGCACCCGGTACCTGCTCAGCAAGGACAGTACCCTCGCGGCGCCATTGGGTGTCTTCCGGAGGCTCACCGGCCACAAGCTGCCTGAAGAGGAAATCGACCACGCCGGGGCTCATCGCCTTCATGGGCCCTTGAAGGCCTTCCGGCGGCTTTGGAACATCGTTCATGCGGCAATGCTATTCGAACATATATTCGAATACAAGGGGTTGTGTCACATCACAGTTGCCGCACAGCGGCTTATGAGACGATCGCTGCATGACTTCGCAAGAGACGGCCCCGATGCGAAAAGCACCCGGCGGCCGACCGATCTCCTCCCGGCTTACGGGGATAGATGCTGCCAGGGGCGCGGCCTTGTTGGGAATGATGGCCACGCACTTGATGCCCACGTTCGGCCCCTCCCCCCAGTGGGACCCGACGTTCGTAGGGCTGGTGTTTTCAGGTCGGTCCGCCGCCCTCTTCGCCGTACTTGCCGGCATCGGGTTGGCGCTCAGTACAGGCAAGCAGGAGCCCCGCAACGGCACGGAACTGTGGGCGGCACGAGGTGGAGTTGCCATGCGCGCCTTGGTGATCGCCGTCGTCGGACTGATGCTGGGCGGCCTGGACGTCAACGTCGCCGTAATCCTGGTTCACTACGCCATGCTGTTCCTGTGCATCCTGCCGTTCCTTGGCCTCCGGCTCAAGGCGCTCTGCTTCTGGGCGCTCGGCTGGGTCCTGCTGTCCCCGGTGCTGGCGTATCTGATACGGCCTCTCCTCCTGGACGCGAACCCTCCCCTGAAGTTGGGTCACAACCCCAACTGGGAGGACTTCGGGACGCCTGGACGCCTCCTCGCCGACCTCTTCTTCACCGGGTATTACCCCGTTTTCCAATGGATCTCGTACCTGCTGATCGGACTGGTGATCGGACGGTTGGCGCTGACGACGGCGAGGGTTCAGGTTCTGTTGCTCACTTGCGGCATCGCGGTGGCCGGCTTGGCAAAAGTCGTCGGGATCCTGGCTATGGAGGCGTGGGGCGGACGGGCCGCATTGTCATCCCTCCCGGTCACCCGGGGATACCCGTTGGAGAGCATGCTTCAGGTCAATGTCACCGGCCTGGAACAGACCGGCTCCTGGTGGTGGCTGGCGACGGCAGCCCCGCATGCCGGGACCAGCCTGGACCTGCTGCATAGCGGTGGCGTAGCGGCGGCAGTGGTCGGCTTGTTCCTGCTGCTCGGCACACTGGCGGAGCGGACCAAGGTCAACTTCCTGATCCTGCTGAGCGGCCCCGGGGCCATGACCCTGAGCCTGTACTCAGCCCACGTTTGGGTAGTGTCCGGGTTCACCAACCAGCCGTTGCCCTCGGGATGGACGGACGAAGGCATGTACTGGGCCCAAGCACTCACTGCGGTTGTCATTGGCGTCTGTTTCGCCGTTCTCCGGCGCCGTGGACCACTTGAATGGGTAGCCCACACGGCATCAAGCCTGGGCAGTCACCGGCCTGCTGCAGTGGGTTGAGAGCGGAAGAGCTTCACGGCATCACGCATGGACGCACGGGCACGTTTGCGGTCGCCTGAGGCATCGTAGGCGCAGCTCAGGCGGAACCAGGAGCGCCAGTCCTCCGGAGCGGCCTCGGCCTCCGCACGGTACTTCTCAAACTCTGCGTCAGCGGCAGCCCGGACTATTCGCCCGCCCGGAGTGCGCGGAAGGTCATCCACGGGCAAACCGCCCTCGGCCTCCAGGACCTTGGCCATCTGCTCGGTACGGGCACCAAAAAGCAACTCACGGATGAGTGCCCATGCGCCCACCACCGGCAGGACCAGATAGGCCGCTCCGATCCCCTTGGCTACCAAGTTGGGGTCGCCGAGTAAGAGGAACGAGCGCTGAACGGAAACCACCAGGTAAAGCACCAACAGCAGGGTGATGGCACCTACCCAGATTTTGGTGCGGTTCTTCTTCAAAGAAGTCCAGAAATCGCCCATGGTCCTAGAGCCCCAAGTCCAAGTAGCCGTCCAGGCCCACGGTGAGGCCGGGGTTGGCTGCAACTTTCCGAAGCCCAAGCAGGACGCCGGGCATGAAGGAGGCGCGGTCGAACGAATCGTGGCGCAGTGTCAGCTGCTCACCTGGGCCTCCGAAAAGCACTTCCTGATGAGCAACCAAGCCACGGAGGCGTACGCTGTGGACACGAACCCCGTCCACGTCGCAACCACGCGCACCGTCCAACGATGTTTCAGTGGCGTCCGGGCTCGCCGGGACGCCGGCTTCCTGACGCGCTTCGGCTATCAGCTGTGCCGTCCGCACTGCAGTTCCGGATGGAGCATCCACCTTGTTGGGGTGGTGCAGTTCGATGATTTCCACGGACTCGAAATATTGCGACGCCTTCGCAGCGAAGGCCGAGGCGAGCACCGATCCGAGGGCGAAGTTGGGGGCAATGAGGACACCGGTTTCCGGCTTGTTCTCCAAGAGGTTCCGCAAGGACTCAAGCCGGTGGGAATCCCAACCAGTGGTGCCTACAACTGCATGGATGCCATGCTCCACGGCGAACCGGACGTTGGTCTCCGTGATGTCCGGAACGGTCAGATCAACAACATACTGCGCACCGGCGTCGAGCAGTTTCTCCAGGGAATCGCCGCGGCCGAGAGCGGCTACGAGCTTCATGTCTTCGGCTGCGTCAACAGCCTTAACGGCTTCAATTCCCATACGCCCGTGGGCGCCCAGCACTGCAACAGCAAGTTGTTCGGTCATGCCGTTAACCCTACCGCCGGGCCGGAGCGCGGCGGGAACCGTTACTCCGGCCTACTCCCCTGCTCCAACCCACTCCACGGTGCCGTCAGTGAAGAACTGTTCCTTCCAAATGGGGACTTGCTCTTTGACCCGGTCCACAAGCTCAGCACACACAGCGAACGCCTGGCCGCGGTGGGCAGCAGCCACAGCACATACCAGTGCGGGATCACCGATCTCGAGCATGCCGATCCGGTGGGCAGCCCAGATCCGAACGGGTTGCGCAGCTTCACCGGAGTGCTCGGAAACCAACTGCGCAACGACGTCGGACATCACCTGATGTGCCGTGGGATGCGCGCTGTAGCTTAGGCGGTCCACCGCCTTGCCGCCGTCGTGATTTCGAACGACTCCACTGAAGCTGACCACTGCGCCGGCTGTATCGGATTCGACCGCCCTGATGGCTTGGTCCACGGAAATGGGTTCGGCGCTAAGGACAGCGCTGATTACCTCAAAGTTAGTTTCAGTGCCCATGGCTTCCTTCCAATTGCTCGCAGAGGTGCCCGATCACAGGATCCAGGACAGCTAACCCGTCCATGACGCCCTTGGGGGATCCGGGCAGGTTGATGACGAACGTCTTCCCCGCTGCCCCGGCGTGACCACGGCTCAACATGGCCATGGGGGTTTTGGTGGCACCGGCGCGCCGGATACCCTCCATGATGCCCGGAATCTCGCGCTCGAGCAGCGGCAGCGTCATCTCGGGTGTGCGGTCATCGGGACTAAGACCCGTTCCACCGCTGGTGATGACCACGGCGGGCTCTTGTGTCAGGAGTGCCCTCAGGGCAGCACCAACCGGCTCCCCGTCCGGCACCACCATGGTGGGGAAGGTATCGAAGCCGTGCTCGTTGAGCCAATCGAGGATGATCGGACCCGTCTCGTCGGCATACACGCCTGCGGCTGCGCGGGTTGATGCGATGACGACGCCGGCCTTCCGCGGAGCATTCGGCTCGCACGCGCTCATGTCCCGGCCTCCTCTATGGTTGCTTCTCCGGAGATGTCCCAGTCGCCACTTTTCCCGCCACTCTTGGCCAGCACGCGGATATCGGTCAGCACTGCGTGCTTGTCCACGGCCTTGATCATGTCGTAGACGCTCAAGGCCGCTACGGAAGCCGCCGTCAATGCTTCCATCTCGACGCCGGTCACTCCCCGGGTCTTGACGGTGGCCAGGATTTCAACCGAGTCAGTGCCCAGCTGGAAGTCCACAGTGACCTTGGAGATCGGCAACGGATGGCATAGCGGAATCAGCTCAGGAGTCTTCTTCGCCGCCATGATCCCGGCTACGCGTGCCACGGCGAGGGCATCGCCCTTGGGCAGTTCGCCGGTGCCCAACAGGGTCAGTACGTTGGGGGTGCTGCGGACAGTGGCTGTAGCAGTTGCTACACGGGTGGTGACGGCTTTTTCGGAGACATCCACCATCTGTGCAGTGCCGTCCTGCCTGAGGTGGGTCAGGCCACCGGAGTGTTCTGTAGTCGCGGGAGTTTGCTTCACAGCATCCATACTTCCACTTCATCCCCGTCGGTGAGTTCCGTGACGTCGCCGGGTATCTGAACCAGGGCGTTCGCCCGGGCCAAGGCATGGACGAGGTGCGAACCTGCGCCACCTTCCATACGGACCGTTCCGTCCGCGTCCACGGATCCCCGACGGACCTGGTGCTTGCCTTCCGGGGAGGCCAGCGATTCGGCCAGGCGTCCCCTCAGTACCGGCCTCGGCGCGGGCGTTCCCAGTACCTGCGAAAGGGCCGGCCTGAGAAACATCTCAAATGAGACCAGGCAGCTGACCGGATTTCCCGGAAAGCCAAGGAACGGAACACCGTCAAAGGTGCCCAATCCCTGCGGTCCTCCTGGCTGCATGGCCACCGGCAGGAATTCCACTGGCTGGTTCGCCATGGCTTGCCGGACCACTTCATAGGCGCCCTTACTCACTCCCCCGGTGGTGACAATGACATCGACGCTAGTGTCCGATGGTGCAGTGTAACGGCGGAGGACCGCCAGCAGCTTGGAGGGGTCGTCATCGGATATGCCAGTGCGGACCACGTCGAGGCCGGCCTGTCGCATGGAGGCTTCGAGCAGTGTCCCGTTGGAATCGAAAATCTTGCCGGCCGTGAGTTCTTCCCCCGGTTCCAGCACCTCGTCGCCGGTTGTGACCAGGAGGACGCACCAGGGTTTGCGGACTTCAACGGTGGTCAGCCCCAACGCAGCCAAAAGCCCCAACTGCGCGGGTCCCATCCGGGTACCGGCAGGCAGAGCCAGTTCGCCCTTCCCGATGTCGCTGCCGCTGTCCCGCACGTAGGTGCCGGGAGCGACGGGAGGCAGTGCTACAACAGCCTCCACTGCGGCAGGGTCCGGGAAAGTGCTGGGCGTCGCCTTTTCAATGGGCACGACGGCGTCGGCGCCGTCGGGGATCATGGCCCCGGTCATAATGGGGGCGGCAAAGCCTGGCTTGAGTGCTGCGGGCGCGGCGCCTGCCGGAACCGGCTCCGCTACCTGGAGCTCCGCACCGCCGTCGGGAATTTCTGCTGAGCGGACGGCAAAACCGTCCATTTGGGAATTGGCGAACGGGGGTAAGGAGAGCGGCGCGTAGACATCGACGGCGAGCGCTTTACCCAGCGCCTCCAGCAGCGGCAGGTTGATATTTCCCTTGCCCGAAACGACGCCGGTGAGCAGTTCCACCACTGCCTGGCGGTGGGCTGCAACAGATCTGGGCACGGAGATCCTCCTGTGTGGACACGCTGGCTTCCGGGAATTCTCCGGATGTACCCAGACTAGGGCCTCAGCCCACCTTGACGTTGATGGTGTGATAGCCCGTGGCGCCATCGGGAGCTACTGGTGCCTTGTCTTCGGTCTGCGGTTCACCTGTGGAATCGGTGGCCCGGACCTGCACTTCGTACTCACCTGGCGTCAGGTCGATGCCCAATTGCCACTGGTACCACGTGTCGGTGGAGATTGCGCCCCCCAGCGTAGCCTGCTGCCAGGGTCCCCGATTGACGCGAAGCTCTACGCGGTTGATGCCCCTGTGCTGGGCCCAGGCCACGCCACCGAATTGGACGTTGCCCGATTGGACGTTTCGGCCGCTGCGGGGTACATCGATGCGCGATTGCGTTTTGATGGGCCCGTGGTCGCTCCAGCCCCGAGTCGTCCAGTACGCGGTTTCGTCGGCGAATCGTGTGACCTTCAGTTCCGTTAGCCATTTGGTGGCAGACACGAAGCCGTAGAGCCCGGGTACGATCATCCGCACTGGGAATCCATGTTCAAGCGGCAGCGGCTCACCGTTCATGCCTACGGCCAGGAGAGCATCGCGGTCATCGGTGAGGGCCTCCAGGGGGGTGCTGGCCGTCCAGCCGTCGTTACTGGTGGACAGGACCATGTCTGCGCCTGCTTTGGGCCCCGCCATTGCCAATAGTTCCCTCACCGGCCAACCTAGCCAGAGGGCGTTGCCAATGAGGTCGCCGCCCACGTTGTTGGACACGCAAGCGATGGTGACGTGGCGTTCTGTCATGGGCTTGGTGAGGAGCGTAGCAAAATCGATGTCAATTTCGCGTTCCACCAATCCGGTGACCCTTAGTTTCCAAGCAGGGGGGTCGATGGCCGGGACGGTCAATGCAGTATCAATCCTGTAGAAATCAGCATTAGGGGTGACCAAAGGGCTGATACCGTCCACGGACAGGGACGCGTTTGCCGGGATGGCTTGCGACGGGGTGGTGGATTCCGGAAGCGTCATGGAGCCCCGGAAACCGGATGCCACCGCTGTGGCCCGGGTAAGGACGGTGGTCACAGTCCCAGCTACGACGGCGGCAATAGAAGTTCCAGCCAAGGCGTTCAGGAAGCTCCGCCGAGCCAGTGGCGCTTCCTCACGGCTGGTGGTTTCCTCCGACGGAGCCCAGGTTGCCAGCCGCCGGACGAGGGTTCGCAGCAGCATCATGGTGAGTACCGCGGCAACGATTGGTGCAAGGGCTGCCTGGGGACTTGCCTGGGCTCGGGTCACTACGGCGGTCAGCCCAGCTGCACCCGCCAGTCCGGCGAGTGCCACGCCCCAGCCGTTGCGGCGGCGTTCCAAGACACCAGCGAGCGCTGCCAGGATTCCTGCCACGCCTACGATGCAGGCAACCAACACGACCTTGTCGGCGGTTCCGAATAACTGCACTGCCAGGTCTTTGACCCCTGGCGGCACGGCGTCGATCACCGCTCCGCCCAGGGCCGTGACGGGCGAAACCAACGGGCTCAGGAGGCCGGCCGTCAGTTCGCCTGCCGCGATCCCGGCTGCTCCGGCAGCCACGCCCGCGGCGGCAGCCCACAGCGCAGGCTTCCCTATGACGCGTCGCTGCTTGGTGGTACCGGGTGCGAGCGTGCTCATGTCATGCCTCCGAGGCGGTTGTCCGTTGCAATGGGTTGATGGCCGGGAGCCATCGAAGACCCGGGTGGGGTTGCCCCGGCTGGAAGTGACAACGCAAAGCGACAACCGCCGTCGAGGTTTTCCACGGTGACCGATCCCCCATGTGCTTTGACGATGCCGGCCACCATGCTGAGACCGATGCCGGCACCGCTGTAGCTGCCCTGCAGTGCTTCGCTGGTGCGGCGGGCGGGATCTTTCTGCCAGCCCGTTTGGAACAGGTACGGTAGGTCCTCGTCCGGGATGCCGCCACATTGGTCCTGGACGGCGATAACGGCGTTCCCACCGTTCTCCCCTGCATCGCCGTCCCGTCCAATCCCGTCTCGTCCAACACTGATGTGGACGTCGCTGTTTGGCCTGCTATAGATGATGGCGTTGAGGAGTACGTTCCGCACCGCACGGGCGAGGCTGGGCCCGTCGGCGACGGCCATACACTCACGTTCCCCGCCGCCGTCGAGCCTGATGCCGCGTTTCGCGGCCAGCGGAGCCAGGTCCGAAAGGGCATCACTGACGAGGTCGTAAAGGTCCAGGGGTTCCGCGCGCAGGCGAAGGGTGCCGGCCTGGATCTTGGACAGTTCCGAGAGGTCGTTGACCATGGCCGTCATTTGTTCGGTCTGTCCGATGATCTTCCGGTAGTAGCCCTGCACATCTGATGCCATACCGTCCTCAAGGGCTTCGGTCATGGCCCGCATGCTGGCCAAGGGTGTTCGGAGGTCATGGGAAATCCACGACACAAGCTCGCGTCGGGCAGTCTCTATGGCGGCTTCGCGTTCCCGTGACTCGGCCAGGCTCCGGCTGCTGGCCTCAAGTTCCTTGGCCAGCTCTGCGAGTTCGGACGTCATGGCAGGAGCACTCCCCTTCCCGTCGGCCACGGTGTGTTCCAGGGTTTCGCCTCGGCCCAGGCGCCGGGCGGCGTCAACCAGGTGGGCAGCGTTCCTGGAGACGCCGGCACCCAGCATGAGGGACAACGCAACGGCAACAGCCGAGGCCGTGGCCAGGATGTACCACATGACTTCGAGGTCCCTGGCGGAAATGAACATCGCGTTGAAAGCACTGACCATGCCCGCCACCAGCACGGCGACGGTAGCCACAACCACCAAGCAGATCTGGGCGAGTACCGAGGCCCGGCGAATCAGCCGGAGGAGCACCCAAGTGCTGGCCCCGATGAGCACGGCCCAGAACAGGACCCACGCGAGGATGGTCCACAGCTCACTGCCCTCCATGCTCACCTTCTTTATGGTCCAGGCTCACAGGGAGGGCGTCATACCGCTTGCCGTCGAAGCGGTAGCCGACTCCCCATACGGTCTTAAGCAGTTCGGGTTTGGTGGGATTGGCTTCGATTTTCTCCCGCAGGCGCCGGACATGGACTGTGACCGTGGACAGATCGCCGAAGTCCCATCCCCACACGGCCTTGATAAGTTCTTCCCGGCTGAAGACCTGGTGGGGCCTTCGCATCAAAAAAGCCAGCAGGTCGAACTCGCGGACGGTCAGTGCCAGGGGAACCCCACCATGCGTGACTGTCCGGGAAGCGGGATCGAGCTCGAGTCCCGCAGCTTCAACCGGCGGTTCGGGCGCGAATTCCCTGATGCTCCGGCGCAATACCGACTTCACCCGAAGGACCAGTTCGCGGGGTGAGAAGGGTTTGGTGACGTAATCGTCCGCTCCCATCTCCAAGCCCAGAATCCGGTCGTCCTCGGTTCCCAGGGCGGTGACCATGATGACGGGCACGCTCATGCTTTGGCGGAGTCGGCGACACACCTCAACACCGTCCAGTCCCGGCAGCATCCTGTCCAGGATCACCAGATCGGGCTGGCGTGAAGCTGCCAGCTTAAGCGCTGTGAAGCCGTCCCCCGCCATGTCCACTTGGAATCCTGCCTTCAGCAGGTAATCGCGGACAACGTCGGCTATGGTCTGTTCATCCTCTACCAAGAGGATGCGACGATTCCCAGGCTCCGCTGATGATGCCGTATTTGTGGTCACGCTTTCAGCATAGGTTTGCGGACGTTGCGCAGCACCCGATCCGGGGTCCGCGGGCACAAGTGTATGGAATCCGTAAGAACTGTATGACTGTAATCGGTGTCACTGATCCGGCCGGGGTGGCGTAGCCTGAATTTATGAGTGTTCAGCTGGGCATGCCGGTGCCCCCTTCGGGCGGAGCCCCAGGCAGCACGGAAAGCGGCGTGGCAGTTCCGCCCCCACGTCCTGCAGGCACGCCCTCCGGGCTGTGGGACCGCTATGGCCGGCGCGCAACGGATATGCGCTTGTCCCTGACGGACAAATGCAATCTGCGCTGTACGTACTGCATGCCTGCCGAGGGGCTGGAATGGCTCTCGAAACAAGCGGTGATGACCAGGGACGAAATCGTCCGCATCGTCCGCATCGGCGTCAGCGCTTTGGGCGTACGGGAGCTTCGCCTCACCGGTGGTGAGCCCCTGGTCCGCGCAGACCTGGTGGACATCATCGCCGGTATCCGGAACGACCACCCGGACCTCCCCATTTCCATGACCACCAACGGCGTGGGACTGGACAAGAAGGCCGCAGCGTTGAAGGCCGCGGGCCTCACCCGCATTAACGTCTCACTCGATTCCCTCCACGAGGAGACCTTTACCAAACTCACGCGACGCCCCTTCCTGGACCGCGTCCTGGCAGGCGTAGATGCCGCCTGGGCAGCCGGTTTGGGCCCGGTGAAGTTGAATGCCGTGCTCATGCGCGGGATCAACGACGCCGAATCGCCGGACCTCCTGGCGTGGGCTCTGGGCCGCGGCTATGAACTTCGCTTCATCGAGCAAATGCCACTTGATGCCGACCATGGATGGACCCGGCGCAACATGATCACCGCCGCCGAGATTCGTGAACTGCTCTCCCGCGACTTTGTGCTGGACAAGGACCCCCGCGAGCGGGACGGCGCACCAGCCGAACGCTTTGAAGTACGACGCCGGGACACGGCAACGGGCGTGGCCACGGGTCCGGTGCTCGGTACAGTGGGCATCATTGCCTCGGTCACTGAACCATTCTGCTCCGACTGTCGCCGTACCCGGATCACTGCGGAGGGCAAAATCATGAGCTGCCTTTTCTCCCGCGAAGAATTCGATCTTCTGGGCCTTCTCCGTGGGGGCGCCACGGATGACCAACTGGCATCGCGTTGGCAGGACGCCATGTGGGTCAAACCCAAAGCCCACGGCATGGACCACACCGGTCTCGGCGCAGCGGACTTTGTGCAGCCGGACCGCAGCATGAGCGCAATCGGAGGCTGAACCCTTGCTTGTACGTTACTTTGCTGCCGCACGCGCGGCCGCCGGTGTCGAAGAAGAACTTCACGTCCTCCCGGAAGGCACCAGCCTGGAAGCGTTGCTGGAAGCTGCCCTCGCCGTCGAACGTCCACTGCCTCCCGAAGGGACGCCGCCGCTCGCCAGGATCGTGGCGCGCAGCAGTTTCCTCCGCAACGAGGTGGCTGTCCGGGACCGTGCGGCTCCCTTGGGAAGCGACGACGTCATTGACGTCCTGCCGCCTTTTGCCGGGGGCTAGCACAGGTACCCACCAAACATGCCCACCAACCAAAGACGGCCCGGGCATTTCTTCTCCGATAGCACAGTCCTACTCTGGAAGCGTCATCAGCAACGTCCGGAAGGAACGTCATGTACACGCTCCAGATTGAGCACGGCATCAAGGATTTTGACATGTGGAAGGCTGCCTTCGACCGCGATCCTTTGGACAGGGCCGGTTCCGGTGTTCAACAGTTCCGTGTCAGCAGGCCCGCGGACGACTCCGGGGTGGTTGTTGTGGAACTGGACTTCGAAACGTTCGAAAAAGCCGAGGATATGCTTGGACGCTTACAGTCCACCGTATGGAACTCGACTGAACGCGCCCCAGCCCTCATCGGCGATCCGAAGACGCGCATCATGGAAACGGTCTATACCGGAAGGTATTAGCCGGGATTGCCGCCAGGTCATGCCTTCCGGAACACACTCTTCAACAAAGGGCTGAACCCGGTACTTCCTTCGAGCCTCAAATCAGCTGTGTGCACCAGTACGCCGTCTTCTACGCGGAACGTGTGCCTGGCTACGCCGTCGGCCGTTCTCCGGTCAAGTGTCAGCGTTCCTGCGTGCCATGTCCCACGGACAGGGCTGGCCGGCGGCCGTCCCATGCTGTCTACGTAGTACCACAGTGTGTCTCCGTGGTCCCGGTCAACGGTGAACATGCCGTGACCTTCAAAGTGCGTGCCGTCGGCTTCGCGGTGCCGGTAGCTTTGGACTACGGCGTAGCCACCGGCGGCCTGGGTAAAGACTGCTTCGGCCTCTGCTGTCCGCGCAGTTCCCCACGGAGACGCAGCGATCTCCGTGATGCCCCGCCAGTGACCGATGAAATCCCGCAGCATCTCCGCAACGTGGCCGCTTGAGGGCAGATCCATCAGGTCTCCAAAGTAGTCAGGGCAGCATCATCGTGTGATCATGCTGCCCTGTTTACAGTGCGGGAGTCCAGAGATTCCGGATGGGAAGAACCTAAAGGCCGAAAGTCTCGGTTTCCTCGAACGGACCAACAACGGTGATGGTGCGGGGCGCCGCTGCCAGTTCGCGGGCAAGTTCCTGAACGTCCTCCACCGTGACGGCCTTGATGCGCGCCAGGGTCTCGTCAATGTCCTGGAATTCCCCTGACACCAGTTCTGCGCGGCCGAGCCGTGACATCCTCGAACCGGTGTCCTCAAGCGCGAGGACGATACCGCCGCTGAGCTGTCCTACAGCTTTGCGAAGCTCTTCGTCAGTGATGCCTTCCTTGGCGAGCTTATCCAGCTCCAGGCCCAGGAGTTCCAATACCTGGCGAACCTTGGAAGGCGTGCAACCGGCGTACATCCCGAAGTATCCGGCGTCCGCATATGCCGCCGTGAACGAGTATGTGGAGTACACCAAGCCGCGCTTCTCACGAATTTCCTGGAACAGGCGGGAAGACATGCCACCGCCCAGGACGGCGTTCAGCACGCTCATGACGAAACGGCGGTCATCGGTTGCAACGATCGTGGGGCAACCCATGATGATGTTTGCCTGCTCCACGGGGCGCTTAACCACGTGCAGCCCTGACGTGCCAGTGATGACCGCCCGGTCAGTACCCCGGCGGTCTACGGGAGCGGCTTCGGCGTCAAGCTGCCAGCCGGCCGCCTTCAGAGCATCGAGGACGAGCTGGCAGACGACGTCGTGATCCAGTCCGCCGGCCGCCGTGATGACCAGTTCCTCCGGGCGGTAGTAACGCTGGTAGTGCGCCCAGACGGAATCCCTTGCCACCGCTTTGATGGCATCCGGCGTTCCGCCAATCGGCCGCGCCAGCGGGTGGTCGCCGAGGACGGCAGCTACGAATTTTTCGTGGGCGACGTCTGTGGGGTCATCGCTGTCCATCGCGATTTCTTCAAGGATGACATCGCGTTCCTGCTCCAACTCGGCAGGATCCAGAACCGCGCCGGTGATCATGTCAGCGATGACATCGATGGCCATGGGCAGGTCCGTGTCCAGGACCCGGGCAAAGTAGCAGGTGCTTTCCTTGGCGGTGGCCGCATTGGATTCGCCGCCCACCTCGTCAAAGGCGGAGGCGATCTCCAGGGCTGTGCGCCGCTTGGTGCCCTTGAACAGCAGGTGCTCAAGGAAGTGTGTGGAACCGTGCTGGCCGTCCGCTTCGTCGCGTGAACCCACTGCCACCCAGAACCCGATGGTGGCCGAACGCTGGCCGGGCATCGCCTCGGTCAGGACGCGCACGCCGCCGGGGAGGACGGAGCGCCGCACGACGGAACCGCCCTCGGCGCCATGGATCAATTCGCCGCCGGGAAGGGTTTGCTCCAGCGGCAAGGGTACGACAGTCATTAAGGCCTTTCAGGTTAAGGCCGGAAGGGCCGGTGGAGCTTTTTCAAGCCCACCGGCCCTGCCGGGTGTACTGCTTACAGACTACTCTGCGGACTCTTCAGCGGCCTCGGCCGGAGCGTCCTCGGAGGCTGCTCCTTCTTCCTCGGCAACTACCGGGGAGAGGGAAAGCTTTCCGCGGTCGTCGATCTTGGTGATCTCGACCTGGACCTTCTGGCCAACGGAGACGACGTCATCAACGTTGTCCACGCGCTTGCCATTGGCCAGCTTGCGGAGCTCGGAGATGTGCAGCAGGCCGTCCTTGCCCGGGGTGAGGGAAACGAAAGCACCGAACGTGGTGGTCTTGACGACCGTACCCAAGTAGCGCTCACCGATTTCCGGCACCTGCGGGTTGGCGATGGCGTTGATGGCGGAACGGGCTGCATCTGCAGACGGACCGTTGGTGGCGCCAATGTAGACCGTGCCGTCATCTTCGATGGAGATGTCCGCGCCCGTGTCTTCCTGGATCTGGTTGATCATCTTGCCCTTGGGGCCAATGACCTCGCCGATCTTATCCACGGGGATCTTGACGGCGATGACGCGCGGCGCGAACTCGGAGAGCTCATCCGGGGTGTCGATCGCTGCGTTGATGACCTCAAGGATGTGGAGGCGGGCTTCGCGGGCCTGCTTCAGTGCTGCTGCCAGCACGGAAGCGGGAATGCCGTCAAGCTTGGTGTCCAGCTGGATGGCCGTGACGAACTCGGACGTACCGGCAACCTTGAAGTCCATGTCACCGAATGCGTCTTCGGCGCCGAGGATATCGGTCAGGGCTGCGTAGCGGGTCTGACCGTCAACCTGGTCGGAAACCAGGCCCATGGCGATACCGGCGACAGCTGCCTTCAGCGGCACACCTGCGTTAAGCATGGAGAGCGTCGAAGCACAGACCGAACCCATGGACGTCGAGCCGTTGGAACCGAGGGCCTCGGATACCTGGCGGATGGCGTACGGGAACTCTTCACGGGTAGGCAGAACCGGTACCAGGGCGCGCTCAGCGAGGGCACCGTGGCCGATTTCGCGGCGCTTCGGGGAACCGACGCGGCCGGTTTCACCGGTGGAGTACGGCGGGAAGTTGTAGTTGTGCATGTAGCGCTTGCGCGTTACCGGCGACAACGAGTCGATCTGCTGCTCCATCTTGAGCATGTTCAGCGTGGTGACACCCATGATCTGGGTTTCGCCGCGCTCGAAGATCGCGGAACCGTGAACGCGGGGCAGAACCTCTACCTCGGCGGTCAGCTGGCGGATGTCCGTCAGGCCACGGCCGTCGATGCGGACCTGGTCCTTGAGGATGCGCTGGCGCACAACGTGCTTGGTGACCGAGCGGAAAGCTGCGGACAGTTCCTTCTCGCGGCCTTCGAACTGGCCGGCAAGTGAGCCAAGGACCTCATCCTTGAGCTCGTCGGAGGCGTTATCGCGGTCCTGCTTGTCAGCGATCTGGAAGACAGCAGCCAGCTTGTCAGCGGCAGCGGCTTCAACGGCTGCATAGACATCGTCCTGGTAGTCCAGGAAGACCGGGAACTCAACCGTGGGCTTGGCAGCGCGGGCTGCCAGGTCTGCCTGTGCTTCACAGAGTGCCTTGATGAACGGCTTGGCAGCCTCGAGGCCTTCGGAAACAACATCTTCGGTAGGAGCGGTTGCGCCCTGTTCCTTAATGAGGTTCCAGGAGTTGTCCGTGGCTTCGGCTTCAACCATCATGATGGCGACGTCGTCACCGGCGATGCGGCCGGCAACAACCATGTTGAACACGGCGTTCTCAAGCTGGGAGTGCTTGGGGAAGGCGACCCACTGTGAACCCTGTTCGTCGGCGATGAGGGCGACGCGGACGCCACCGATCGGGCCGGAGAACGGGAGACCGGAAAGCTGCGTGGACATCGAGGACGCGTTGATGGCGACGACGTCGTAGAGCTCATCCGGGTTGATGGCCAGAACTGTAACCACGATCTGAACCTCGTTGCGCAGGCCCTTCACGAAGGCGGGGCGCAGCGGGCGGTCCATCAGGCGGCAGGCCAGGATGGCTTCCGTGGAGGGGCGGCCTTCGCGGCGGAAGAACGAACCCGGGATACGGCCGGCAGCGTACATACGCTCTTCGACATCAACCGTCAACGGGAAGAAGTCGAAACCTTCGCGCGGCTGCTTGCCCGCGGTGGTTGCCGAGAGCAGTGCGGTGTCTTCGTCGATGTAGACCATCGAGGCGCCGGCTGCCTGCTTGGCAAGGCGGCCGGTTTCGAAGCGAATAACTCGCTTGCCGAAACGTCCGTTGTCGATAATGGCTTCGGAGAACTGGATTTCGGGACCCTCCATAGAGAGTCACCTCCGTTTCTGTTAGCGGAAGTCCGCCGCATCAACCCAGGCCTCTTCTTTATTCCTGGCCTGTACGACACCCGGTCATCGATCGAGATCCACGGGCTCATCGTCACAGATGGTTTCCCGGGAATCACTACCGAGGACCGCGAATGCGCGATGCGGTTGATTCCTGTTTTTAGTTGTTGGTAAAGAAGGCGGCCCGTTCCGATAAGGAGCGGGCCGCCCCTAAAGGCAGACTAGCGGCGCAGGCCGAGACGCTCGATGAGCGCACGGTAGCGGGCGATGTCAGTGTTCTTCAGGTAGGAAAGCATGCGCTTGCGACGACCAACCATGGCCAGCAGACCGCGCTGGGTGTGGAAGTCGTGCTTGTGCTCCTTCATGTGCTCAGTCAGATCCTTGATCCGCTGAGTCAGGACTGCAACCTGCACCTCGGGCGAACCGGTGTCGCCTTCAGAGGTTGCGTATTCCTTGATGATGGACTGCTTTACAGCGGCGTCAAGTGCCACGTGAACTCCTAGAGTTGTGCCGTGCCTCCCGGTGCAGCGCCTCGCTGACGGGTTGTCCTTGGTACGTTGCCGCACACAAAAACAGGTCCAGCCGCCACGGACTGCAGCCGGATCCACTCATCAGTTTACCGGCACGTCAGCAGTGTTGTCGAAATGCCCCTAGTGCCGGGTCAACAGCTCATGCGCCTGGGCTACGTCCAGGCACATTTGTTCGACCAACGCTTCCGGTCCCCGGTAGGCCACCATGCCCCGCAGGCGTTGCGTAAATTCGACTGCAACGGTCTGCCCGTAGAGGTCGAAGTCTTCAACGTTCTCTTCAGGACGGTCGATCACGTGTGCCTCAACTTGTCGGCTCACCCCATCAAACGTGGGGTTGGAGCCAACGGAAATGGCGGCGGGCCACCGAGTGCCGGCCTGGTCGATCAGCCACCCGGCATAGATGCCATCCGCCGGGACGTAACCGGTGGAATCGTGGGAAAGGTTGGCAGTAGGGAAACCAAGATCCCGGCCACGGGCAGCACCGTGCACCACTTCCCCGCGCATGCGGTGTGGCCGGCCCAGTACAGCGGCAGCTGTAACTACGTCACCTTCGGACAAGGCCTCCCTCACCCAAGTGGAGGAACAGCGGCGGTCAGCATCGCCGTCGTCGTGGACCGGAAAGCCTCCCGCGCCGTATTCATTGACAACCTGTACGCCGAAGCCGAGCTGGTCACCCAGCTCCTGCATGGTGACTACGTCGCCTGCATTGCCGGCGCCGAAGCGGAGGTCGTGCCCCACGACGAGGTGTGCGGCGTGAAGTCCGTCGAGAAGGATCTCCCGGACAAACTCCAACGGAGTCATTGCAGCGAGGTCCAAGGTGTACTTCATCACCAGGACAGCATCCACCCCGGTATCGCCGAGGGCCTCAAGTTTGTCCTGAAGCCCCATGATGAGCTCCGGAGCAGAATCCGGCCTGTGCACCTGCGCGGGGTGGGGATCGAACGTCACGGCAACCGACGGAATGTTGTGCAGCTTTGCTGTATCGGTCAACTGCGACAGGACGTGCTGGTGGCCACGATGGACGCCGTCAAAGTTCCCGATGGTAACGACAGTAGGTCCGAAGTCCTTGGGGACTTCGGTGGGATCGTTCCAGATGTGGACCATCAACCTCGCCTTTTTACTGCAGATGTTCGTTGCGCCCGGCAACCTCCCGGCGCCGGAACATTCTAAGGTTACCCGCTAGGGTGTTTGACTCAGGACGGCCGGCGTTTGTTGAGCCAAAGAAGGCCAAGGATCGGCAGGACCAGCGGGACAAAGCCATAACCGCGGCCAAAGAGGGACCATACAGTGTCGTGCGGGAATGCAACAGGATCAAAGAGGCTGATTGCACCAACTACCAGCACCCCCACAAGTTCAGTAAGCACGGCGGCCACGGAAACCTTGAACCAGGTCCGGCCCGGCTTTGCGAGCGAGATGGTGGCCACAATGTAAACGACGGCGGCGAACGCCGACAGGATGTGCGCCAACGGAGCTTCGGCGAACTTGGTGGCGATCTGGTAGCCGGCACGTGCCGTTGCGGACAACGCGAAGACGGCGTAGACCGCGATCAGCAGGCGTCCGGGCCCTGTGTTCCGGGTGTCTTTCTGCCCCGACTGCCGGTTTGCCGGGTTGGTCTCGGTTCCAGTCACGTTGTGTTCTTCCTTCATGGTCAGTACCAGATCTGGTTCATGCGTGCGGCCATTACCAGTGCGGTAACGCCCACCGCAGCAAGGACGAAGTTGCTCCAGCGGGTTCGTTCAAGGATGGCCCAATAGACGGCCCCCAAAGGAATCATCAGGGCAACAATGAGGTAACCCCAGAATTCCCATGCTTCACCGGCCATCTGCTCACCCATGGCAACGCGGACGATCGAGCCCACCAAATACACCACCAGGACAAGCTCGACGGCGAGTACGGAAAAGATGGTGGGGTCGTTCGGGGCTTTCTTCATCAGGCCGGCCACGATGCACATGATCGTGGACACCAATCCGACGATGAGGATGGCGTAAAAATATCCGTCCATGCCTATTTTGCCTGCCCTGTTCCAGTTCCCGGGGCAAAGACCAGCACCGGTTTAGCGAAGCTGCCCGTGTCTGCAAGCAGTGCCACGAGCTCCCCCGACGGCGCGAATGCTGCGGCAGGCTTTTCAACCGTGGCGGCGTCCGGCGTCCCTGCTCCCGGCCCGGCCGCGATGCGGCGACCAAAGGAGATTTCGGTGGTTTCTTCCTCGCTCAGCTCCCTGTTGGGCATCAGTGAGCGTGCCGCCAGGGACATCTCCAGCACCTCGAGATCTTCTGCCAGCTCCTCGAGCGTGCGCGCTTGATCGAGGGAGTAAGGGCCAACTTGGGTCCTGCGCAGGGCTGTGAGATGCCCACCGACGCCCAAGGCGTTGCCGAGGTCCCGGGCCAGCGCCCTGATGTACGTACCGGAAGAACATTCAACAGTGACGTCGACGTCAACTACCCTGCCGGCGTCGATCCTGGTGATGGAGTGGACATCGAAGCGGTGGATGGTGACCGGACGAGCCGCGAGCTTGACCTCTTCACCCGAGCGGACGCGGGCGTAGGAGCGTTCGCCGTTGACCTTGATGGCGCTGACGCTGCTGGGAACCTGTTGAATGGGCCCGGTGAGCGCGGCGACACCAGCGGCAACGGCGTCGTAAGTAACGTCCGCTGCGGTGCGGGCCTCCGTGACTTCGCCCTCGGCGTCGTCGGTGATGGTGGTTTCGCCGAGCCTGATAGTGGCGGTGTACGTCTTGGACGTGCCCACGATGTAGGTCAGCAGGCGCGTGGCCTTGTTGATGCCGAGCACCAGAACGCCGGTGGCCATAGGATCAAGCGTGCCGGCGTGGCCCACTTTCCGGGTGCCGGCCAGCCGCCGCATCCGGCCAACCACGTCGTGGCTGGTCCATCCCTGCGGTTTGTCAACGATTACCAGTCCAGAAAGCACGCTTACCAGTATATGGGTGGCTAGGATGGCTCCCATGCCTGAGCTTGCCGCACATGTCCGCGACGTCCCCGTGAACCAGATCCGTGAGATCACCGAAGCTGCGTGGTCCACCCCCGGAGCAATCGTCCTCAGCATCGGGGAGCCGGGCTTTGCGCTACCCCGGCATATCCTCGACGCCGGCATTGACTGCCTGGACCGCGATGAGACCAACTACACACCCAACGCCGGGATTCCAGCCCTCCGCGAAGCCTTTGCCGCCCGCTTCCGCGAACAGCAAAGGGTGGATATCGGCGCGGAGCGTGTGTACGTAGTGGACGGCGCCCAGCAGGGGCTGCACTTCGCCATGAGCCTCCTTCTCTCCCCCGGCGACGAGATTCTCCTCCCTAATCCCGGCTACCCCACCTTCGCCATGACCAGCAGGCTGCTGCACGCCGTGCCGGTGCAGTATCCGCTTTATCCGCAGAACGATTTCCAGCCGCGCATCGAGGACATCGAGGCCCTCATCACGCCAAAGACCCGCGTCCTCATGTTGAACTCCCCGTCCAATCCCCTGGGCGCCGTCTTCAGCGAGGAATCCACGCGCCACTTGGTGGAGCTTGCCGTTCGCCATGACCTCTGGATCATCTCTGACGAATGCTATGAGGCCTTCACTTTCGATGTCCCCCATGTCAGCCCTGCGCGCTTCGACAGCGACGTCGCCGGCGAAGCCCGGGTCTTCACTTCCCTGACACTGTCCAAGACCTATGGGCTAACAGGACTTCGGATTGGAGCGTTGATCTGCCCACCCGGGTTGGAACGGAAGATGAACAACGTCATGGAGTCAATCGTTTCCTGCGTAGCGTCTCCTTCCCAGTACGCCGCCTTGGCGGCCCTGACAGGCCCGCAGGACTATGTTTCCCAGGCTCGCGACCACTATCGGAGTAACCGGGATTCAGCCTCAGCCATTTTGGCGAAGAAAGGAATTCCGTTCCTGGGCGCTCAGGGGGCTTTCTATCTGTGGGCTGACGTCTCGCATGTGAGCGGCGGGGATGTCAGGACCTGGGTCCGGGCCTTTCTGGCTGAGTCCGGAGTGTCCTTCGCTCCGGGGACGGCATTCGGCTCGATCGGCGAGGGCTGGATCAGGATAGCCCTCTGTGGGGACCAACAAGACCTGCTCGACGGCGTCAGCCGCCTCCCAGCCAAGGTCTAGTTCGCGCGCTTCCTCAGTAGGCCGTACGTCGCGCGTGGTTCCGCCACGCGTCGAAGGGTTCATCGGAAGCGGCCAGCTCGGCATGCTCCACGGGCAGCAGTTCTGGTCTGGTGCCTGCGAAATACTCATAGAACACAGCGTCGTCGAAGCCCGCCCTGGCCGCGCCGTGCCGATCTGCCGCGAAGTAGACGTGTCCGATCCTGGCCCAAAGTGTGGCGGATAAGCACAGCGGGCATGGCTCACAGCTGGCGTAGAGAACGGAGCCCGTGAGGTCGAACCTCTTGCTTGCAGCTGCGGCCCGGCGAATCGCCACCACTTCGGCATGTGCTGTGGGATCGTGGTCCCGCGTTACCCGGTTGACTCCCTCATGGACGGTTCCGTCCGGGGTGACCACGACGGCGCCGAAGGGGCCGCCGCCGTCGGAAACGTTTTGCACGGCCAGCTTGATGGCCAGGTTCAGGTATTCATCACGTTGCTGAGCACTGTGCGGCGACATGCTCCCGATCATAGCGAGTTTGAGTACAGCAAATGCCCCTAAGAAGGCTTCTTAGGGGCATCAGCTGCACAAAAACTAGCGGTTGGCGTCTTCGTCGAGTTCGTTATCGCCGGAGAGGTCAGTGTCCTCTTCGTCGAAGTCGTCCTCGTCGAGGTCCTCCGGAGAGTCGCCCTTGTAAGGGTCTGCCTCGCCTGCGTGCTTGGCACTGGCAGCCAAAGCGGCTACCTCTGCGTCGCGACGTTTGGCTTCACGGAGGAGCTCCTCAAGGTTGGAGGCATTGACCGGAATCTGGTCAGCCACGAACTCGAGTGTCGGAGTGAGGCGAACAGTAATGTTGCGGCCGACTTCCTGGCGCAACACACCCTTGGCCTTCTCCAGCGCCCTGGCAGCATCTGCTTGGGCTACGTCGTCACCAAAAACGGTGTAGTAGATGGTGGCGTGCTGAAGGTCGTTGGTGACGCGGGCGTCCGTGACCGTGATGGACTCGACGCGAGGATCCTTGACCCGGCGTCCAAGGGCCTCAGCGACGACGACCTTTATCCGCTGTGCCAGCTTGGCAGCGCGTGCGGGATCAGCCATGACTTCCTCCTGGAAAGTAGAAAAGGGGAAGGAACGGGTCCGCCGGGGCAACCCGACGGACCCGTTCCAAACGGAACCTAGCTACGCGGCTTTTCGCGCATTTCGAAGGTCTCGATGATGTCACCTTCAGTGATGTCATTGAAGGAGCCAAGACCGATACCACACTCGAAGTCGGTGCGGACTTCGGTGGCGTCATCCTTGAAGCGCTTGAGCGTCTCAACGGTGAGGTTGTCACCGATGACCTTGCCGTCGCGGCTGACACGTGCCTTGGTGTTACGGCGGATGATGCCCGTGCGGACGATCGAGCCGGCGATGTTTCCGAACTTGGAAGAACGGAAGACTTCGCGAACCTCGGCAGTACCGAGCTGGACTTCTTCGTATTCCGGCTTGAGCATGCCCTTGAGGGCCATCTCGATGTCATCGATTGCTGCGTAGATGACCGAGTAGAAGCGCATATCCACGCCTTCACGGTCGGCCAGTTCGGCAACACGCTCGGCCGGCTTGACGTTGAAGCCGATGATGATGGCGTTGTCCACCGTGGCGAGGTTGACGTCGTTCTGCGTGATGGCACCCACACCGCGGTGGATGACACGAAGCTGAACGTCGTCGTCTCCGACGTCGATCTTGAGCAAGGCGTCTTCGAGGGCTTCCACGGCACCGGACACGTCACCCTTGAGGATGAGGTTAAGGGTGTCGATCTTGCCTTCGGCAACGGCCTGGTCAAAGTCTTCCAGGCTGATGCGCTTGCGACGCTTGGCCAGTGCAGCGTTGCGGTCGGCAGCTTCACGCTTCTCAGCGATCTGGCGGGCCGTACGCTCGTCAGGGGTCACCAGGAAGGTGTCACCTGCACGCGGCACGTTGGACAGGCCGAGGACCTGGACCGGGCGGGACGGCAGTGCGACATCGAGTGCCTCGCCGTTCTCGTCGAACATGGCGCGAACGCGGCCGTGAGCCGTACCGGCCACGATCGTGTCGCCCACTGCCAGGGTTCCGGACTGCACCAGGACCGTAGCAACGGCACCGCGGCCCTTGTCGAGGTTCGCTTCGATGGCAATGCCTCGAGCGTCCTTGTCCGGGTTGGCGCGCAGATCCAGTGCGGCATCGGCCGTCAGCAGGACAGCGTCGATCAGCTCGTCGATGTTGAGGTTCTGGCGGGCAGAGACCTCAACGAACATGGTGTCGCCACCGTATTCTTCGGGAACCAGGCCGTACTCAGTCAGCTGACCCTTGACCTTGTCCGGGTTGGCGCCTTCCTTGTCGATCTTGTTCACGGCGACGACGATCGGCACGTTTGCTGCCTGGGCGTGGTTGAGTGCTTCCACCGTCTGCGGCATAACGCCGTCGTCGGCTGCGACAACCAGGATCGCGATGTCGGTGACCTTGGCACCACGTGCACGCATGGCCGTGAAGGCCTCGTGACCGGGGGTGTCAATGAAGGTGATATCGCGGGCCGTGCCCTCGTGGACGTGGCTGATCTGGTAAGCACCAATGTGCTGGGTGATGCCACCGTGCTCGCCGGCCACAACGTTCGAGTTGCGGATAGCGTCCAACAGGCGGGTCTTACCGTGGTCAACGTGACCCATGACGGTGACAACCGGTGCACGGGCCTCGAGGACGTCGTCGCCTTCGGCGTCGAGTTCATCCTGGATGTTGATGTCGAACTGGTCCAGCAGCTCGCGCTCTTCATCCTCGGGTGAAACAACCTGGAGCTTGTAGCCGAGTTCGGCGCCAAGCAGTCCGAAGGTGTCTTCGTCGAGGGATTGCGTAGCCGTTGCCATCTCACCGAGGTGGAACAGCACGGTTACCAGCGATGCGGGGTTCGCATCAATCTTCTCGGCAAAGTCCGTGATGGACGAGCCACGACGCAGGCGGATGATGGTCTCGCCGTCACCGCGGGGTACTGATACGCCGCCCAGTGACGGAGCACTCATCTGCTCCAGTTCCTGGCGCTTGGCACGCTTCGACTTGCGCTGCTTGCCACGGCCGGCGCCGCCCTTACCGAAGGCACCCTGGGTGCCACCGCGACCGCGGCCACCCTTACCGAAGCCACCGCCGGCGGGAGCTCCGCCACCGGTACCTGCACCAGGTGCGCCACCGGGACGACCGGGGCCGCCACCGGGACGGCCTGCGCCACCCGGACGGCCTGCGCCACCGGGAGCCGGACGCTCAGTGCGGTTGGGCATCATGCCCGGAGTAGGACGGTTTCCGGCACCCGGACCGCCGGCGGGACGCGGTGCGCCCGGACGGGGTGCACCGGGACGCGGTGCGCCCGGACGGGGTCCACCGGTACCTGCTGCGGGACGGGGTCCGCCTGCGCCAGCCGCGGGACGGGGGCCACCGGGGCGTTCGCCATCGTTGCGGCGTTCGCCTCGGGGCATGCCCTGGGACGGTGCAAACGGGTTGTTACCCGGACGCGGCGGACGGTCTCCGTCGCCACCACGGCCGCGGGGCATGCCCTGGGACGTAGCAAACGGGTTGTTGCCCGGACGGGGACCGCCGGGACGCGGAGCCTGGCCACCTTGACGTGCCGGAGCCGGAGTCTCTGCCTTGGGGGCAGGACGGGCGCCGGGCTTGGCCGAAACCGAGGTGGATGCGGCAGGAGCCGCAGGGGCCGCCGGCGCTGGTGCTGCCGGTGTAGAGGCCGCCGGAGCTGCCGGTGTAGAGGCGGCCGGAGCTGCCGGAGCGGAGGCTGCAGGCGCCGGGGCGGGAGCCTTCGGCGCTGCAGGACCCGGTGCCGGAGCTGCCGGACGGGATGCTGCGGGAGCTTTGGGGGCTGCAGCGGGTGCGGCGGCTTTCGCAGCGCCGGCACCCGGGTAGGCGTCGCGAAGCTTCTTCACGACGGGGGCCTCAATGGTTGAAGAGGCGGAGCGAACGAATTCGCCCAATTCCTGCAGTTTGGTTACTGCATCTTTGGAAGTAATACCGAGCTCTTTGGCGAGCTCATGTACGCGGACCTTGGCCACATTTCTCCTGTCTCGGTCCGCACCGAGCCAGGCACGAACCGTCTACTTCTTACTGCGGGCCTTCGCCGCTTGCGCGATTGAAAGGCCCATTGCAGAGCGCAACAAAGTTGTCATCGTTACGCACTCATCGCTGGGAACTCATCGGGTTTCCATCAGTTTTCTGACCCGCTTTCAGGTTTGGACGGTTTTCCTGTGGCGGCCTGAGCCTCCACAAGTGGCGTACCGGACATCAGGTATCGTTCCACGGCGCCTATATCCGAAGCACCCGTAAGGGCCCTTCCAAAAGCTCGCCGCTTGATCGCCAATGCCAAGCACTTTTTGCTGGGGTGCAGCCACGCACCCCTGCCGGCCATCCGGCGTCGTTCATCCACCAGGACAGCGGACGAACCGCTGCCTTGGGCGACCAGCCGGACAAGCTCGGACCGGGAGCCTTGCTTCCGGCATCCGATGCACGTGCGAACAGGCCCGTGGCCATGTTCAAGCAGTTCAGCCACGACGTGTCCAACCTGCCTTACGCTACTGGCACCCGACGGGCCCCGGTCCTGCGCATGCAGCTGAGGCACGCCAAAGCGCGCGGATACCGGACGTAAGCCCGGTTCCATCTAGTCTAGCCCCCCGGCCCCGGACTCCCGAAACCAAGCACGCCGCCAGCGCGGCGCGGAACCGGCGGCGTGGCCGCCGGTTGAACTGCTAGTCCGTCTTGGCCGGAGCAGCGTCCGAGACAATATCAATGCGCCAGCCGGTCAGCTTGGCTGCGAGTCGGGCGTTCTGGCCCTCTTTCCCGATCGCCAGTGAAAGCTGGTAATCGGGCACAACCACACGGGCGGAACGGGTGGACTCATCAGTGATAGTGACAGAATTCACTCGCGACGGCGACAATGAGTTGGCGATGAAGGTCGCGGGATCGTCACTGAAGTCGACGATGTCGATCTTTTCGTCGTTGAGTTCGGTCATGACTGCCCGGACACGGGAACCCATTTCACCGATGCAGGCACCCTTGGCGTTCACGCCGGGAGTGTTCGCCTTAACGGCAATCTTGGTGCGGTGACCGGCTTCGCGGGCCAGGGCCACGATCTCCACGGAATGGTCCGCAATTTCCGGAACTTCCATTTCGAACAGCTTCCGGACCAGGCCGGGGTGCGAGCGGGACAACGTGATTGATGGGCCTTTAGCACCACGGTGTACGTCCACCACGAAGGCACGCAAACGGCTTCCGTGGAGGTACTTCTCACCAGGAACCTGCTCGGGCGGCGGCAGCAACGCTTCCACAGCTCCAAGGTTGACCTGAATCATGTGCGGGTTGTTGCCCTGCTGGATCATGCCGGCAACAAGCTCGCCTTCACGGCCCTTGAACTCGCCCAGCACATTGTCGTCTTCCACGTCGCGAAGACGCTGCAAGATGATCTGGCGGGCGGTGCTGGCGGCGATGCGACCGAACCCGGCCGGCGTGTCCTCGAACTCACCGATGGGCTCGCCGTCGTCGTCGATTTCCGTGGCCCAGATGGTCACGTGACCGCTCTTGCGGTCCAGTTCAGCGCGGGCCTTTTCGAAGGCACCGGGCGTCTTGTGGTACGCCACCAGCAGCGCCTGCTCGATGGTGGGAATCAGGAGATCCAGCGGGATTTCACGCTCACGCTCCAGGAGTCTCAGTGCGCTCATGTCAATATCCATTAGGCCTCCTCGGAAGGTCCGTTGTGCTCGTCTTCCAGCGCAGCCTCGTGGAGGTGGCTGAATTCAATCTCGACTTTTCCTTGGCGGATCCTGTCGAAAGGAATAGTGATGGGTTCGCCCTGCTTGGGCTTCATGCCCTTCTTGACCTCGTGCTCCGGGATGAGCGTCACTGCGTCATCGCCAACCGAGGCGATGCGGCCCAGGAGGTTATCCCCTTGGATGACGTTGACCCTGACCATGCGGCCGCGGGCGCGGTGCCAGTGACGCGGTTCGGTCAGGGGACGACCTACTCCCGGGGAAGAAACCTCAAGGTCGTACGGACGGCCATCGTCATGGGGATCGTTGTCCAGAATATCGGACAGCCCGCGGGAGACCTCCGCGATGGCGTCAAGGCTGACGCCCCCGGTCTCTTCCTGCGGAAGGTCCACGACGACGTGGACCGTGCGGTGTGAACCGGCAACGTGGATGGAAACATCCTCGAGGTAGAGCCTGCTGGCAAGGACAGCCGGTTCAAGCAGCGCCTTAAGCCTGCTCTCTTCCGGGTTGTGGATGGTGGCCGTTGAGTTCGATTCAGAACGGTCTGTTGAAGTCGTGGCTTCCGAGTCACTCACGTTGCCCGCCGCCTCCCGATAGATGTTGTTGTGACTACTAGCCTAACGATTTTCCCGGCAACATGGTGCACGGACTTCCCCGTCCACGTGACACCATGGTCTGTTGTGAACGGGCAGACAAGCGAAAAAAGACGAACACCACCCTGGGGCCGGGTTTTGCTGGTTGCCGTGGTGGCGCTGCTTGTTGCGGGTACCGGAATGGTGCTGATTCCGCGTGATTCCGGCACTCCCCCGGCGGTTCCCTTCTCCGAAACCGCCCGCGTCGCGGCGCTGGAGGACACGCAGCGGTTGCGGGAATCAGCCACCTTACTGGCGGAGGCGTCTGCTTCTGATGCCGGAAAGCCGACGCTCGGCGACGCTGTGACTTTGCTGACAACCCATGCGCAGGCTCTGCAGGGCCCCAATGGTGTCACGTCCCGCGGCCCGTCGTCCGCTGTTCCGGCCACTGCTGATCAAGAGAGTGCAGCCAAACCAACCAGCCGCGCATCTTTTCTGACCGGGTTGGCCGCCAGCGGGCAGAAGCGACTGGACGATGCCCGTGAGGCCGACGGCGGGATCGCCCGCCTGCTCGCCGCCGTCGGTACCGCCCAGCTGCTTCAGGCGGAAAGTCTGGCCGCGGAGTGGCAGCTGCCGCTGCCACTCACGACAGCGGCGTCCGACACGGGAGCTACTACGGCGACGCCATTGGCGGCCTCCTGTCCGTCAGTGAGCCCGACCCCGGAGCCGACATCCGCTTCTACCGACACCGCCCTGGCTGCGGTGGTTCGCTCGCAGCAGGAAGCGATCTACGTTTACCAGGTGGCACTGAAGCGGGTGGACACATCGAACTCGGCGGCTGCTGCCAAGTACTTGCAAATGCACGAGGTACTGCTCCAGCAGGCAGAATCGCTCATCAGCGTCAACTGCGCAGACGCGCCTGCCGGCGAGGCGGGCTACCGGCTGCCGGAACAGTTTGCCCAGGACCCTGCTGCTTTCCTGGGTTCCGTGGAACTTGCTTCCCTGCCTCGACTCGGTGATCTGGTGGCACTGTCTACGGATGAGACCCGGATGTGGGCCGTTGACTGCCTCCTGGCGGCTGCCCGTAGGAGCGCTGCCTGGGGAGCGCCGCTCCCTGCGTTGCCGGGACTCATGCTCGACGCCGGCGAGCTGCCTTCCCTGCCGACGCCCACTCCAGCCACTTCCACTTCCAACGGCGGATAGGCGAGCCTAGCCATGCTGGTCACGGCGGACTGCCAGTGATTGGCTTGATGCATGGCTTCCACAGAAACTGCCACCACGCACGAGAACGAACCCCACCGGGACGATCTGGCCCACCGCCTGAATTGGTTGCGGGCAGGAGTTCTGGGTGCCAATGATGGCATCGTGTCCGTCGCCGCGATTGTGGTGGGCGTAGCAGGCGCGACGACCAGTACGGGCAGTATCCTCGCCGCAGGCACCGCCGGCCTGGTGGGTGGCGCCATCTCCATGGCTTTGGGTGAATACGTGTCAGTCAGCAGCCAAAGCGACACGCAAAAAGCGTTGATCGAAAAAGAAAAACGAGAACTGGCGGAGCAACCGGAGGATGAACTCAGAGAGCTGGCCGCGATCTACGAGGCCAAAGGGCTCAGCACCAAGACAGCCCGGGCCGTTGCGCAGGAACTAACCGAACACGATGCGTTGGCCGCCCACCTCTCGGCCGAGCTGAATATCCATGAAGACGACATCGTCAGCCCTTGGAACGCCGCATTGGCTTCTGCCGTGGCATTCACCTTGGGAGCGGTGCTTCCGCTGCTGGCCATCCTGCTTCCTCCCCAGGAGATGCGGGTGCCTTTGACGTTCATCGCAGTTCTCCTGGCCTTGGCAATCACCGGCGCCGTTGGTGCATGGATAGGTGGCGCTTCCCGCTTCCGCGCGGCAGTCCGGGTAGTACTCGGCGGTGCTTTGGCGCTGGCCGCTACATTCTCGATCGGAACCCTGTTGGGAGCGAGCGGCGTTTTCTAGGAGGCTCGCGTTGACTCGGAGTTAGGCTGTTGGCGTGACCCTTCACGCGATGATTCCCATTCCGGGCGACCTCCACGCCCGGTACAACCGCGACTCAGCGGGCAGGGATTGGCTCGCCAGCCTCCCGGGGCTCATCTCCGGGGCTCTGGACCGTTGGCAGCTCTCGGTGGACCTTGCACCAGGCGCTGAGCCTTGGAATGGTCATGGAGCTTTGGTGGTCCCGGTTCTTCAGAACGGCACGCCCGCAGCCCTTAAGATCGCTTATCCCCATGAAGAAGCGCTGGTGGAGCGCCACGCGCTGGCGCTCTGGAATGGCCGCGGCGCGGTTCGCCTCCTCGCGTCCGACGCCGCAAGTTGCTCCATGTTGCTCGAACGCCTTGATGCCTCCCGCTGGCTCCAGGACGCCCCATTGGATAAAGCCAGGGACGTGTGGGGCGCGATCATGCGCAAGCTCTCGATCCAGCCTGATGACCGACTCGAGTGGCGGGCTTTCGAGCATGTTGCTGCGACCGCCGAGCGGTGGAGCGATGAACTCCCCGCAGAGTGGGAGCACTTGGACCGCCCCTTCCCCAGGTGGCTGCTGGAGGCGGCACTGGAGGTGTGCCAAACGCGCGGGGCCGTGGGACGCCGTTCCGGCACGGATGTCCTGGTGCACACTGACCTTCACTTCATGAATATCCTTGCCACCACAACTGCCGAAAGGCTGTCCCTCCGCGGAGACTATCTGGCCATAGATCCCCAACCACAGATAGGCGAGGCGGAGTTCGCCGCCGCCCCCATCCTGTGGAACCGCATCCACGACCTTCCGCGGACCGACCCGGAGGCCGGGTTGCTGGAGCGGTGCCAGGACTTCAGCCACGCCGCTGGATTGGACCCTGAAGTTGCCCGCCAATGGAGCATCGCCCGTGAGGTGGAGAATGCTCTGTGGTACGCCGCAAAGCCCGGACATGGAGGAGACCTTGCCCGCTCCTTATGGGTCGCCAGCACCCTCGCCGGCAGCACGCTGGCGGACCTGCCATCTCCCCATGATCTCCCCGATCCCGGCGAAGCGGCCTGACACCAAGGTCCTGCAGGCCGTAGCGGTCCTATGCTGCGAAGTTCTCATTCCAGACGTCCATGCCAAGTTTGATGATCAGCGCCGCCACCACCACCAGGAAAACGAGGCGTACAAACTTACTTCCCCTTGCCACGGCGGTCCTGGCCCCGAGATAGCCGCCCGCCATGTTAGCCAGACCCAGGACCAGTCCCACGCCCCAGAGCAATGAACCGTGCGGGAGGAAGAAGATCAAGGCTCCGGCATTGGTTGCCATGTTAACGATTTTGGCTTTTGCGCTGGCCTCGAGGAAGGCGTAACCCATCGCCGAAACGAGGGCAATCACCAGGAAGGAGCCAGTACCAGGGCCAATCAGACCGTCATAAAAGCCGATGACGGCACCGATGAGGCAGGCCACCACGTAATGCTTATGGCCATCGTGGCGGAGCGCTGTCAGTTCACCGGCGCTGGGACGCAAGGCAGTGAAAACAGCGACGGCGATCAGCGCCACCACAATGATCGGTTTAAAGACGCTGGGCGGAAGAGACGCGGCAAGGATGGCTCCACCGAAGCTCCCGGCGAGTGCGATGACCGCCATGGGAATCGCGGTCTTGAGATCCGGGCCGACGCGGCGGTAGTAGGTGACCGCGCTGGTGGTGGTCCCGAAGATGGAGCCCATCTTGTTCGTGGCCAAGGCCTGGACGGGCGTGATGCCGGGGACCAGCAGCAGGGCGGGGAGCTGAATCAGTCCCCCGCCCCCAACTACGGCGTCAACCCAGCCTGCTGCGAATCCGGCCACCACAATCAGGATGAGTGTGGTGAGCTGGATCGATTCGAAGCCGGAAATCACCGGGTTCGTACAGCGTTGACCACGTAATCCACGGCTTTGTCCACCGAAATGTTCTCGGCTTCACCACTGCGGCGGTCCTTGATTTCAACCACACCATCAACCAGCCCGCGCCCAACGGCCAGGATGGTGGGCACACCGACGAGTTCGGCGTCACCGAACTTCACGCCGGGAGATACCTTCGGGCGGTCGTCGAAAATGACATCCAAGCCGGCAGCTTCAAGCTCAGCCGAGAGCCTTTCAGCGGCTTCGAAGATCTCATCGCCACGGCCGACTGCCACAACGTGGACATCTGCCGGAGCCACGGAGCGCGGCCACACCAGGCCGCGGTCATCATGGTTTGCTTCGGCCAAGGCTGCGACAGCACGCGTCACGCCAACGCCGTATGAGCCCATGGTGACAACCTGCTGCTTGCCGTTCTGATCCAGGACCTTCAGGTCCAGGGCCTCAGCGTACTTGCGTCCAAGCTGGAAGATGTGGCCCATTTCAATACCGCGCGCGGTTTCAAGCGGTCCGGAACCGTCCGGGGCGGGATCGCCGGCACGCACGTCAGTGCTCTCGATGACGCCGTCCCATGTGAAGTCGCGGCCGGCGACCAGTCCGAAAACGTGCTTGCCCTCGGCATTGGCACCGGTCACCCAGCTGGTGCCGGAGACAACGCGGGGATCCACAAGGAAGAGCACCTTGGAGGATCCTTCAAGGCCAAGGACGGGCTCTTCGAGGGACAGGCCAGGCCCGATGTAGCCCTTGACCAGCCACGGCAGCTTCTTGAGGTCCTCTTCGTTGGCGGCCTCGAGGCCGATTTCGCCGGCGATGGGCAGGTGGGACCCGATATTGGCTTCCACGCGCTTGAGGTCCACGCCGCGGTCGCCGGGAACGCCGATAACTACGATCTGGCGCTCACCGGTGGGCAGCGTGACGGCCAGGACAACATTCTTGAGCGTGTCAGCGGCAGTCCAGGCGCCGCCGTCGGCCTCGCTGCGGGGAGCGAGTTGGTTGGCGGCGTCCACCAAAGTATCGATGGTGGGGGTGTTCGGGGTATCCAGGACCTCAGCGGCCGGAGCGTTGGTGAAGTCGATATCGTCCGGAACCACGGTGGTCACGGCTTCAACGTTGGCGTAGTAGCCACCGGCCGAGCGGACGAACGTGTCCTCGCCGATCTCGGTGGGGAACAGGAATTCCTCGCTCTTGGAGCCGCCCATTGCACCAGCGGTGGCGGCAACAGGAATGACTTCCAGGCCAAGGCGCGCAAAGATCTTCAGGTAAGCACCGCGGTGGGCGGCGTAGCTTGCGTCCAAGCCGGCGTCGTCAATGTCGAAGGAGTAGGAGTCCTTCATGATGAACTCGCGGCCACGGAGGAGTCCTGCCCGCGGACGCGCTTCATCGCGGTACTTGTTCTGGATCTGGTAGAGGCTCAGCGGCAGGTCTTTGTACGAGGAGTACAGGTCCTTGACCAGGAGCGTGAACATTTCCTCGTGCGTGGGGGCAAGGAGGTAGTCCGCACCCTTCCGGTCCTGGAGGCGGAACAGGCCTTCGCCGTATTCGGTCCAACGGTTGGTGGCCTCATAGGGCTCGCGGGGAAGCAGCGCCGGGAAGTGGACTTCCTGGGCTCCGATGGCGGACATTTCCTGGCGGATGATGTCCTCCACCTTCCGCAGGACACTCAACCCCAGCGGCAGCCACGTGTAGATGCCGGGTGCAGCGCGGCGGATGTAGCCGGCGCGCACCAGGAGCTTGTGGCTTGCGACCTCGGCGTCGACGGGATCTTCACGCAGGGTGCGCAGGAACAGCTGGGAAAGGCGAAGGACCACGGGTACGTATCCGTTTCTATGGCAGATGTGGCAAAAACAACTGCCTACTAATCTACCGGCTGCCGGCGGGGCCGCTTGAACCAAGCCGGATGGCGTCCGGGACAGCTTGAACACAGAAGAGCCACGCCGTCGCGTTTGGAAGCCCCTGGCCGCAAACGGCTGGTCATCCTGCGATGGCGTGGCTCAGCGGCCGGCCGGCCGCAGACTCTGTCCTGAGACTAGATCGCCGTTCCCTCCAGCGGAACGGGATCGCCTGCAGCTGGGAGGCGTTGATCGCTGCCGAACACGCGGATGGCACGGCCGCCGATGGCGCCCTTCAAGGTCTTGGTCATGATTCCCCCTGTACCACCCGCACCCCAACGACACGGCTTGGGAAGAACCTATGTGATAGCGGACACATTTTCAAGGACTCCCTTCGCTGGCGGGCCCCTTGACCTGCATCTTCGCTGGATCTAGTTTTAATTCATCAGTTGGTGAATTAATGGAGCCATCGGAGGCCCGTATGACACCTGCACCATTAGCCATCAAGGCGACGGGACTTCATGTCTCCCGTTCACGTACCAAGATCTTGCGAGGCCTGGACTTCACGGTTGACGCCGGACGCATCACCGGGCTCCTGGGCCCTTCGGGCAGCGGCAAAACGACACTCATGCGGGCTATCGTCGGCGTCCAGCGAATTACTCGGGGCACGGTTACCGTCCTCGGCCGGCCGGCAGGCACCCCACCGCTCAGGCACGACGTCGGATACGTCACCCAAGGCGGGAGCGTTTATGGAGACCTCAGCGTCGAAGCGAACGTTCGGTACTTCGGAGCCATGCACGGCGCAACGGCGGCTGATGCCGCGGAGGCAATTGCCGCCGTCGGGCTTCAGGAATTTTCCCGCCAGAAGGCGGCGGACCTGTCCGGCGGGCAATTCAGCCGGGTGTCCCTTGCCTGCGCGCTGGTGGCCCATCCGCGGCTTCTTGTCCTGGACGAGCCCACGGTGGGGCTGGATCCCGTACTCCGCGCCGAGTTGTGGGAGCGTTTCGCCGCCATGGCTGCTGGCGGAACCACCCTGCTGGTGTCCAGCCACGTCATGGAGGAAGCATCCCACTGCTCGTCACTGCTGCTGCTGCGCGATGGTCTTCTGCTGGCTCAGTTGACTCCTGCAGAACTGGCCGAACGAGGCCGGAGCGAGGATCTGGAACGGGCGTTCCTGACAATCATCAAAGCCGCGGAGCATGGCCAGGAAGAGAGCCAGGTGACTTCATGAACCCCCGCATGACGCTGGCCACGACAACTCGGGTCCTGGGACAACTGCGACACGATCACCGGAGCGTCGCGTTGATCCTGGTGGTCCCGGCGCTGCTCCTGACGGCCGTCTATTTCCTCTTCGAGAACGAAACACTCCCACCCGGGTTCCCCCGCACCTTCGACCGCGTAGGCCTGATGATGCTTGCGATCTTCCCCTTCGTGGTCATGTTCCTGGTCACGTCCATCACCATGCTTCGGGAACGCACTTCCGGGACCCTCGAACGCCTCCTGACCACCCCGATCCACAAGGCAGACCTGTTGTTTGGCTACGCCCTGGCCTTCTCCATCATGGCCGCCCTGCAATCCTTGGTGGCAACGGCTGTGGCCTACTGGATTTTCGACCTCGACATCAAAGGAAGTCCCGGCTTCGTGGTGATGATCGCCGTCATCAACGCCGTCTTGGGCGTCGCTTTGGGGCTGTTGTGTTCAGCATTCGCCCGCACCGAGTTCCAAGCCGTGCAGTTCATGCCCGTGGTGGTGGTGCCCCAGATCCTGTTGTGCGGCTTGTTCGTGGCGCGCGACGATATGAACGAGGTCCTGGAAGCAATCTCCGGCGTTTTGCCGCTTACGTTCTCCGTGGACGCATTGCAGGAGATCGCCGGAAATGCCGACGCCACGTCGGTAATGTGGCAGGACGCCCTGATCATGGGCGGGATTGTTGTAGGAATCCTGGTCCTGGCATCACTGACCCTTCGCCGGCAAACCCGATGAGCCTCCCGCAGGCGCGTCGAGGCCGCCGCAGCGCAGGAGATCACTCGCGGGAAGCCATCCTCGCAACTGCACGGAAACTGTTCGCTGAGCAGGGATTCGAGGGGACAAGCCTGCGGCAAGTAGCCCGCGAATCATCAGTGGATCCGGCCATGGTGCACCACTTTTTCGGGGGCAAGGACGAGCTTTTTGCCGCCAGCGTGGAGTTGCCCGCTGACCCGGCAGAGGTTCTTGCCGGCGTCGAAACCCTGGACCCGACCGTAAGGGCGGAAGCGATTGTCCGGGCCGTACTGCGGCTATGGGAAAGCCCCGCCCAGCACGGCCTGGTGGCCTTTGTTCGTGGAACCATCGGCTCCAAAGCCAAGACGGCACTCATGCGCGAGATGGTCAACCGCACCATCCTGTCCCGGATCATGGCGGGGCTGCCAGGTTCCCCCGAAGAAGTACGCGTGCGCGGAAATCTTGTGGCCACGCAAGTGGTAGGGCTAATGCTGGTCCGCTACGTGATCCGGCTCGAGCCCCTGGCCTCGGCGGATCAGGAAGACGTGGTCCGCTTCGTCGCACCAAACATCCAGCGCTACCTCACAGGAGACCTGGACTCGTCGACGTAGCTCGCAGCAGGTGCGCTTAGAACAGCACCGTTGCGAAAGTGCCCACTTGTTCGAAGCCGACCCGCTCATACGTGGCGCGGGCCTTGGCGTTGTAGTCGTTGACATAAAGGCTAGTCACCGGGGCAAACGTTTTTGAGAGATTTACGACGGCGGCCATGTAACCGCTGCTTTGGCCGCGCCCCCGTAATTCGGGGTTCATCCATACGCCTTGGACCTGAGTGACGTCCCGCGTAACTGCCCCCAATTCGGCTTTGAAGACCACAGTGCCGTTGGCATCGATGTGGACCAAGGAATGGCCCTCACGAATAAGGCCAGCTACGCGCCTGCTGTAGAACTCCTGCCCTCCGAGAAAAGGCGAGTAGCCAACTTCTTCTTCGAACATGGCTGCGCAGGCGGGCAGGATGCGATCGAAGTCAGCCATGGTGCCGAAAGTCAGGGCAGGGTTGGCGCCGGTGACCGGCGGGCCTGAAATAGTAAGTAGCGGTTGCTGGGAGCGAACTTCGTGCGCGCCGTGTCCCAATTGCTCGAATCGCGAGTAGAGGGCCAAGACAGTTTCCGCCGGCCCAAAAATGGACGCGTAGCGGCGGCCTGTTTCGTGTGCCGCACTGGCCACGTACCCCGCCAGGCCGGGATCGAGTTGCACAGGGACCAGGTTGGCTCCCGCCCAACACGCGCCAAGGAGCGTTTCGCCGTCGAAGACTCCGAAAATACTGGCACCGCCGCTGGTGGGCGCCGCTGTTCCGGTGCTTTCCAAGTGGGCGAGGATGAAAACGTTGGCTACCACGTCTTCCCTGGCCAGGGCGCGAAGAGCCAGGGTGTCGGCACTGCCGAGCACCCTGACTCCCAAGCCGGTCTCGTTACGAGACGCTAACCACGGGGCTACCCTTGACAGCATCTTCGCCATCGGCCTCCCCCATCTCTTCGGCGATGCGCATGGCCTCTTCGATCAGTGTCTCAACAATTTCGCTCTCAGGCACAGTCTTGATGACTTCACCCTTCACGAAAATCTGGCCCTTGCCGTTTCCGGAGGCCACACCGAGGTCCGCTTCACGGGCCTCACCGGGTCCGTTGACGACGCAACCCATGACGGCTACGCGCAACGGGATCTCCATGCCTTCCAAACCTGCGGTTACCTGCTCGGCCAGCGTGTACACGTCCACTTGCGCGCGGCCACAGGACGGGCAGGAGACGATTTCGAGCTTGCGCGGACGCAAGTTCAGGGATTGCAGGATCTGGTTGCCCACCTTGATTTCCTCCACTGGCGGAGCCGAGAGGGAAACACGGATGGTGTCGCCAATGCCGCGGGACAGGAGTGCACCGAAAGCCGTTGCCGATTTGATGGTGCCCTGGAATGCCGGTCCGGCCTCGGTCACGCCGAGGTGCAAGGGCCAGTCGCCCTTCTCGGCCAGCATCTCGTACGCGGCCACCATGATCACAGGATCGTTGTGTTTGACGGAGATCTTGAAGTCATGGAATCCGTGCTCTTCGAACAGCGAGGCTTCCCAAACTGCGGACTCAACAAGTGCCTCCGGGGTGGCCTTGCCGTACTTCTTCATGATGCCGGGTTCAAGGGAGCCTGCGTTGACACCGATCCGGATGGATGTTCCGTGGTCACGCGCCGCTGCAGCAATTTCTTTGACCTGGTCATCGAACTTGCGGATGTTGCCCGGGTTCACGCGAACTGCCGCACATCCGGCTTCAATTGCGGCGAAGACGTACTTCGGCTGGAAGTGGATGTCCGCGATCACGGGAATCTGGGATTTGCGGGCAATGATCGGCAAAGCCTCGGCATCGTCGGCTGACGGGCAGGCAACACGCACAATGTCGCAGCCGGACGCCGTCAGCTCAGCAATCTGCTGCAGCGTAGCGTTGATATCCGTGGTGGGCGTGGTGGTCATGGACTGCACGCTGATGGGCGAGTCAGAGCCGACGCCAACGGACCCTACCTTGATCTGCCGCGTCTTACGACGCGGGGCAAGGACGGGGGGTGGGGCTGCTGGCATTCCCAGGCTGACCGAGGTCACGTGGACTCCTTGGGTTGGGGTGGATCGTTGTGGTGGAGAACGTCCGGACTAGGACGCGTGGGGAGCCAGGACGCCGATGATGGGCGCCCATTCCGTGGTGCGGATACCGGCGATAACTCCGGCTTCTGCAAACGGATCCTGCTTGAGGAGGTCATTGAGTTCGGCTTCGTCCGCGGACTTGAAGATCAGCAGAGCGCCGGCGCCGTCACCGTAGGGGCCACTGGCAAGCAGTTTGCCTTCCTCGGCCAGATCGCCGAGCCAGGCACGGTGTGCGGGGCGGGCTTCATCGCGGAGGGCGTCGGATTCGGCGACGTATACATACTCAACAGCGAAAACAGTCATGGAGCTAGCCTATCCCGCCTACTCAGCCGAAAATGTTCACGGGCTTCACGATGTCCGCATAGATCAGGAGTGCGCCCATGGCCATCAGCAGCGCTGCAACAACATACGTGGCCGGCAGCAGCTTGGCGATGTCGAACGCGCCCGGGTCCGGCTTGCCCAGTAGCTTGGCCACCCGGCGTCGTGCCCCTTCGTAGAGCGCGCCGGCTACGTGGCCGCCGTCGAGGGGCAGAAGGGGAATGAGATTGAAGATCGCCAGGGCGAAGTTGAGCCCGGCGAGCAACCCGATCAGGGTGCCGATGCGGGCCTGCATGGGCACCTGCTCCATGGCCGCGACTTCGCCCGCAACCCGGCCTACACCCACCACGCTGATCGGTCCGTTCGGGTCGCGGGGCTCCTCGCTGAAGGCCGCTTTCGCCACTCCAACCACCCTGGCCGGCAGGTTGAAGATCACACCTGATATCTGTTTGATGTTCTCTCCGGCCATGGGCAAAACGGCCGACGCCGGCTGGGGAACCAGTTCGCTTTGGGCCCCGATACCAAGGAATCCGACTTCCTGGTATTTCAGCACCCCGTTGGCGTCCTGTTCAGGCCGGCCGTCGGCCCCGACCACAGGCCGCGAGGAGAGTACGGGCGTCACGGTAGTTTCCACCGTTGATCCGTTGCGCTCCACGGTGATGGGCACGTCTCTTCCGGCGGACGCGCGGATCCAGCTGGTGAGTTCGTCCCAGCTGGTGACGGCTTTTCCGTCGAAGGAAGTAATGGTGTCATTCGGCTGGAGGCCCGCAGCCGCGGCGGGAGTCAGTTTGCATTCGGCCGAGTCGGGGTCCACGGTCTCCCCTGCGGCAACCTGGCACTTGGAAACGTCCGCGATGGTGGTGGTTGCTGTAGCCATGCCGAAGCCCATGAGCAGGACAGCCAGCAGTATCAACCCGATCAGCATGTTCATGGCAGGACCGCCGAGCATGACGATGATCTTTTTCCAGACGGGAAGCTTGTAGAAGACGCGGTTTTCGTCTCCGGGTCCCACTTCCTCGTGCGCCATGGAGCGCGCCTCAGTGGCGAGCGTCTGGAACATCCCTGTGCTGGAGGGGCGGACGGCGCCGTCTTCCTTGTTCGGCGGGTACATGCCGATCATGGACACGTAGCCGCCCAACGGAAGCGCCTTGAAGCCGTATTCCGTCTCGCCCTTCTTCTTGGACCACAGGGTGGGTCCGAAACCAATCATGTACTTGGTGACGCGCACTTTGAACAGCTTGGCAGGAACCAGGTGGCCCACCTCGTGAAGCGCAATGGAGACAGCTACGCCGATCGCGACGAAGACGACTCCGAGAATGAAGAGAAGGACGGGACTCATGCCGGTGGGACTGCTTCCATAAGGGTTGTGAGCTACAGGGCGCTGCTGGCTAAACGATCAAGGGTGCGGGCGCGTGCCCACTTCTCAGCATCCAACACGGACTCCACCGTTAGCTCAGAAGAGCCTGAATGTTCGCTGAGGACGCATTCCACGGTATCCACAATGTCCGTGAAGCGGATGCGGCCAGCATGGAAGGCCTCTACGGCTTCCTCATTGGCGGCGTTGAAGACTGCGGGGAACGTGCTGCCCTGCTTGGCTGCGTCCTTGGCGAGGTCCACCGCCGGGAAGGCAACCGTATCCAGGGGTTCGAACGTCCAACTGGTCGCTTGGGTCCAGTCGCATGCTTGGGCAGCACGGGGAACACGGTCCGGCCAGCCCAGCCCGAGGGCAATCGGCAGTCGCATGTCAGGCGGCGATGCCTGGGCAATGATGGAGCCGTCCACGAACTGGACCATGGAGTGGACCACCGACTGTGGGTGAACCACAACATCGATCCTGTCCAAGGGAACGTCGAACAGCAGGTGGGCCTCAATCACTTCAAGGCCCTTGTTGACCAGGCTGGCTGAGTTGGTGGTGACCATGAGGCCCATGTCCCAGGTGGGGTGGGCGAGCGCCTCCCGCGGTGTGACATTGTGAAGCTGTTCCCGTGTGCGCCCGCGGAAAGGGCCGCCTGACGCGGTCAGGATCAGCTTTTCGACTTCCTGGTCCGAGCCCGAACGGAGGCATTGGGCGATGGCAGAGTGCTCCGAGTCGACGGGAACAATCTGGCCGGGGCTCGCAGCAGCTTTGACCAAGGCACCGCCGACAATCAGTGATTCCTTGTTGGCAAGTGCCAGGGTGGCTTCGGTGCCGAGCGCGGCCAGGGTGGGCGCCAGTCCTATGGAACCAGTAATGCCGTTGAGGACGACGTCGCACTCGATGGCCGCGATCTGCGTGGAAGCGTCCGGCCCCACAAAGATTTCCGGCGCGAAGTTGCTCACGCCGGCAGCGGCTGCCGCGGAGTCAATCAATTGCCGCAGCGCTGCTGGGTCTCCTTGCGCAATGCCCACGGCTTGCGCCCTGGTGTGGACGGCCTGCTGCGCAATGAGTTCAAGGTTTCCTCCGCCGGCGCTGAGGGCCACCACCTCGAAACGGTGCGGGGCAGCATCGACGACGTCAATCGCTTGTGTGCCGATGGAACCGGTGGACCCGAGGATGACGATCTTGCGCGGCTGCATTGCTTAAGTATCCCAGTCGCCACCGGGGGCCGCGAACGGAAGCGGGCATAAGTGGAAAACCGGTACCGCTTGACCCCCGCACGTCCGCGCGTACCGTGGAATCGTGGAATGGATGTCCTGGTTTGATGCTCGGGACTACGAGTTCGCCCGGCAGGTCTTGCAGCGCGGCACCGCCGCGCTCTTTGCAGTTGCGTTCCTCTCCACGGTGAACCAGTTCCCGGCACTCCTCGGCGAGCGCGGTCTGTTGCCTGTACCGGCTTTCCTGGACATGGCCCGCAAGCTGGCCAGACCCACACTGTTCCAGTGGCGTTACTCCGACGCGCTGCTCAAGGCCGTGTGCTGGACGGGGATCAGCGTTTCCATTCTGCTGGTGGCCGGCCTCCCCCAAATGGGTCCACCGTGGCTGCCTATGCTCGCTTTCCTCGCCCTCTGGTTCCTTTACATGTCGATCGTTAACGTCGGCCAAACGTTCTATGGTTTTGGTTGGGAGATTCTTCTCCTTGAGGCCGGATTCACGGTGGCATTCCTTGGCTCGGACCAGACTCCGCCGCCCACAACCATCCTCATTCTCATTCTGTGGTTGGTATTCCGGCTTGAATTCGGTGCTGGAATGATCAAGATCCGGGGCGGCCGCGAGTGGCGCGACCTGACGGCGATGTTCTATCACCATGAAACACAGCCAATGCCGGGCCCGCTCAGCAGGCAGGCGCACCTTTTGCCGCGTCCGCTGCACAAGGTGGAAGTGGTGGGCAACCATTTCGCGCAGTTGGTAGTGCCGTTCTTCCTGTTCGCGCCTCAACCGCTGGCGAGTATTGCCGCCAGCATCATCATCGTGACGCAGCTGTGGTTGGTGGGTACCGGGAACTTTGCCTGGCTGAACTGGGTGGCGATCGTCCTGGCTTTCGCGGCCGTCAGTGATCCCGTGGCCCATGCGGTTTTTCCGTTCATCCCGCTGGAGTGGCACCAAGGTGCCGCTACCCCGGCGTGGTGGCTCGCCGTCGTCGTGCTTGTCACCGTTCTCTTGCTGGTGTTCAGCTACCGGCCGCTCCTCAACCTGTTCTCCAGCCATCAGTTAATGAACGCCAGTTTCAACCGGTGGCGCTTGGTGAATGCCTATGGAGCTTTTGGGACGGTGACCAAGCAACGGATCGAGATCGTGGTGGAGGGCACCCTGGCTGAGGAGCCGGACGCACCGGAGGAGCACTGGCTTGAGTACGGCTTCAAGGGCAAGCCCGGCGACGTTCGGCGACTCCCCCGGCAATGGGCGCCGTACCACCTGCGCTTGGATTGGCTGATGTGGTTCCTGCCGCTACGGACCGTTCATGAGGACTGGTTTTATGTGTTCCTGCACAGACTGTTGGAGGCGGACAAGCCCACGCTTGGACTGCTGCGCCATGACCCGTTCGACGGCGAACGCCCCCGTTGGGTGAGGGCGCGCAGCTACCTCTACCGTTTCGCCAGCCGCGCGGAGTTCCGTGAGACGGGCGAACGTTGGGTTCGGGTGCTGCTGTATGACGCGATCCCGCCACTCTCGCTTAGTCCTCGACGGCGGCGGCTGCCCTAGCGTTCGACGCCCGCGGTGGAGCGGTGGACTCGCGGACGACGAGGTGCGTAGCCAACTCCACTCTTCGCGAGTCGATTTCCTCGCCATTTTTCTGACGGAGGATAAACCTCAGGGCCGACCGTCCCATCTCTTGCAAAGGTTGGGACACTGACGTCAGCGGAGGCACCGATTCCTCGGCTTGGTGGGTGCCGTCAAAGCCAACAAGGCTCATGTCCTCGGGAATGCGCACATTTTGGCGCCGCGCTTCGGCCAGCACCCCCAACGCTATGCTGTCGCTGCCGGCAAAGATCGCCGTGGGCGGATTGTCGAGTGCCAGCAGGGCTTTCATGGCACGCACTCCGTTTTCCGGCTTGAAGGGCCCATCGGAAACATACTCGTGGTCGACGGCCACTCCTTCCGCCATCAATGCCGCCATGTAACCGTGCAGGCGGGCCTGGCTGCACTCCGCAGTAGAGGGACCGCCGATGTAAGCGATTCTTCGATGCCCCAACTCCAGAAGGTGTGATGCCGCAGCCTTACCGCCGGCCCAATTGCTGGCGCCAACACTGTAGACGTCAGCGGGTGGCGGATTCAGGGGGTCCACCACCACGATGGGTATCTGGCGCCGCTTGAATGCCTCCAACTGCGCTGCGCCGAAAGCGGAGGTCACCACGATCATGCCGGCACGGCCCTCGTCGATCAGGCGCTGCGCCCGTTCCTCGGGCCCCAGTGGCGAGCCCGCCTGCCTTCCGGTGATGGAGAGGATCACCTCCATGTCCGAGACTGCCGCGTGCTCCATCACTCCATTGAGGACTTCCACCCCGTAAGCAGAGTTCAAGGAATCGAAGACGACTTCCACTGCACGATGCTCGGGAATGCTCTTGCGTTGTAGTGGCGATTTGTAGCCGGTGCGCTGCAAAGCCGCCAACACCCTGGCGCGGGTGGCTTCCGCTACGTCCTCACGGCCGTTGACCACCTTGGAAACAGTGGGCGCGGAGACTCCTACCTCGGCTGCCACCGCTGCCAAGGTGAGCTTGGACGGGCGGGGATCTGGTTCCACAATGTTCCTGCTTTCGAAATATTTCGGACGATTACAGTGTGCTGGATCGCAGCGATATCCGTCAATGGACGTTCAAGTTCTTCTAAGTCCGGCCACAGATACCTCTTGACGGTGATGCACGTCACGGCTAAATTTGGTGGGCACTTCCGAAAGGATGTTCGAAATATTTCGAAATATCCATGGATGCGGATGATCGCAGTCGATCCCCTCACCGCGAAGTGTGGCTTTTTACACGCACAACCGGGCAATCAGCGTCGAGCCCGAAGGACGAATGGAAACTGCACATGAATAATCTCAAGTTGCGCACCGCCGGAATGGCCGTTTCTGCAGCCGCTATGTCGATCGCGCTCGTAGCCTGCGGGTCCTCTGGCCCGGCCGGAACAGGAGCTTCGGCGGACTCAGCAACCATGTGGGGACTCACCGGTGGTGACCAGCCCGTGTTCCAGGCATCCATTGACTCCTGGAACAAGTCACACCCGGACTCCGCCATCAAGCTCGACTTCTTCGCCAACGATGCCTACAAGACCAAGGTCCGCACCGCCGTAGGTGCCGGTCAAGGGCCCACCCTGGTTTACGGCTGGGGCGGAGGGGTGCTCAAGTCCTACGTCGACGCCGGCCAAGTGGATGATCTGACGGGATTCCTTAAAGAGAACCCTGACGTCCAGAGCCGCTACCTTCCTTCCATCCTCGAGAGCGGCGTGATCGACGGAAAGACCTACGCACTGCCCAACAACAAGGTGCAGCCCGTGGTGCTCTACTACAACAAGGAAGTCTTCGACAAGATCGGGGCTGTCGCGCCCAAGACCTGGGATGAGCTCATGGCGCTGGTCCCCAAGTTCAAGGAAGCCGGCGTGGCGCCTTTCTCCCTGGGCGGCCAGTCCAAATGGCCGGACCTGATGTGGCTTGAATACCTTGTAGACCGTATCGGCGGCCCTGAAGTCTTCGCCAACATCGCAGCCAACAAGCCGGAAGCATGGTCCCACCCCGCAGTAATCGAGGCCTTGACCAAAATCCAGGAACTCGTTGACGCCGGCGGCTTCATCAACGGTTTCTCCTCCATTGCCGCTGACAGCAACGCGGACCAGGCACTGCTGTACACAGGCAAGGCCGCCATGATCCTGCAGGGAAGTTGGATCTACCAAGGCATGAAGAAGGACGCCGCCGACTTCGTCTCCAGCGGCAAGCTCGGATACGCCCCCTTCCCCACCGTTGAAGGTGGCAAGGGTGACCCTGCGAACGTTGTGGGTAACCCGTCCAATTTCTGGTCCGTATCCTCCAAGGCCACCGAGGACCAGAAGAAGACAGCCTTGGAGTACGTCAAGGACGGAATGTTCACGGACGAGAACGTTCAAAGCCTGATCGACTCAGGAGCCGTACCTGTGGTGACGGGTATCGAAGACAAGCTCGCTGCCTCCCCTGACAAGGACTTCCTGAGCTACGTCTATGGCCTGGCCAAGGATGCCCCGGACTTCACACTGTCCTGGGACCAGGCGCTCAGCCCCGCGCAGGGAGATGCAATGCTGGCCAATCTCGATCAAATCTTCCTGAAGAAGATCACTCCGGAGCAGTTCGCTTCCACCATGAACGCGACGATCGGGAAGTAACACGGTGTCCGCAACTACCACCACTCCCCCGCGGTCAGTGGGCGCGGAGCGCTCCCCGGGCACCCGACGGACCCTGGAAAAGGGTCCGTCAGGGTGGCTGGCCGTACCGGCCCTCGCGTTCTTCATGCTCTTCGCCATCCTCCCGCTCCTGGGAGTCCTGTTCCTTAGCTTCACCCGTTGGGACGGACTCGGCGAGATCAAGCTCGACGGCCTGTCCAGTTGGAACACCGTCCTGGCCGACCCCGTCACGGGCAACGCTTTGCTGGTGACGGCCAAGATCATGTTTTTCTCCTTCATCGTCCAAGCACCCATCAGTCTCCTTCTCGGCGTGTTCACAGCGGCCAGCCAGAAGTACCGCGCAGCACTGGCTGTCCTCTACTTCGTGCCCCTGCTCCTCTCCTCTGCCGCAGTGGCCATCGCCTTCAAAGCGCTGCTGGATCCGAACTTCGGGCTCGGGCCCGGCTTGGGTCTGCCGTTCCTCGCCCAAGACTGGCTGGGCAACTCGGATCTGGTGCTGTTTGTAGTGGTGTTCGTGATCGCCTGGCAGTTCGTACCGTTCCACACCTTGATCTACCAAGGCGGCGTACGGCAGATTCCTGCCTCGCTGTACGAGGCCGCGCAAATTGACGGCGCCGGCCGTGTCCAGCAGTTCTTCAACATCACGCTGCCCCAGCTGAAATACACGATGATCACCTCCTCCACCCTCATGGTGGTGGGCTCGCTGGCCTACTTCGACCTGATCTTCGTGCTGACTGCCGGCGGCCCGGGCTACTCCACCAGGCTCCTGCCCCTGCACATGTACCTCACAGGCTTCAAAGCGAACGACATGGGAGCGGCGAGCGCCCTGGGCGTCATCCTCGTTGTCATCGGCCTGGCCTTGGCACTGTTCCTTCAACGACTCGGCGGCAAGAACCGCAACGCCAGCCAACTGGAAGGTGCGTAATGGCTTCCACCACCCAACTCCCCACAGCACCGGCAACGCTGCCCCAACCGGTAACCACCCGCCGTCGGCCCCCAAAGCTTGGCCGTTCGCGGCCAAACTTCCTGGGCGGACTGGGCGGCTGGCTCTGGCTGGCGATCATTATTGTGCCTGTGTACTACGTGGTGATTACCAGCCTGAAGAACCAGGCGGGGTTCTTCACGTCGAACCCGATGCTGCCACCTGCAGAGCCAACCCTGGACAACTACAAGCTCGTCCTGGAAAACGACTTCGCCAAGTACTTCACCAACAGTCTCATCGTCACCGTTGGCAGCGTGGTTCCGGCACTGTTTGTCGCTTTTATGGCCGCCTACGCCATCGTGAGGGGAAAGGGAAAGTTCCTCAGCTGGACCAATAACGTCTTCCTTCTGGGCCTGGCCATTCCGCTGCACGCCACCATCATTCCGATCTACTGGATGATCACCAAGGCCCATATGTACGACACCCTGTTGGCGTTGATCCTGCCCTCCATTGCGTTCGCGATCCCAGTATCCGTGCTCATCCTGTCCAACTTCATGCGGGATGTGCCCAATGAACTGTTTGAATCGATGCGCCTGGACGGTTGCTCGGATTGGGCCATGATGTGGCGCCTCGCCTTGCCCATGACCAAGCCCGCTGTCATCACGGTTGGCATCTACAACGCACTACATGTGTGGAACGGATTCCTGTTCCCGCTGATTCTTACGCAAAGCCCGGACACACGGGTTCTGCCGCTTTCACTGTGGACCTTCCAGGGTGAGTTCAGCGTCAACATCCCGGCGGTACTCGCCTCCGTGGTACTGGCTACGCTCCCCCTGCTGGTGATTTACGTAGTGGCACGGCGGCAGTTGCTCAGCGGCCTGACTGCAGGCTTCAGCAAGTAGAGAGGATTTCCAATGACAGACCTTCAACCCCTGCGGGTCGGCATGGTGGGCTATGCCTTCATGGGCGCCGCCCACTCCCACGCCTGGCGGACAGCGCCGCGCTTCTTCGACCTCCCACTTGCTCCGGAATTGACCGCAGTGGCGGGCCGGAGCAAGGAAGGTGTACGGGCGGCGGCCAACAAATACGGCTGGTCCTCCACCGAGACAGATTGGCGCCGCCTTATTGAGCGCGACGATATTGATCTCATCGACATCTGCACTCCCGGCAACACTCATGCGGAGATAGCCATCGCAGCGCTCGAAGCCGGCAAGCACGTCCTGTGCGAAAAGCCGTTGGCCAACTCAGTGGAGGAAGCCGAAAAGATGACGCTGGTAGCCCAGGCAGCTGCCGAACGCGGGGTGTTCTCCATGTGCGGCTTTAGTTACCGACGCACGCCCGCCCTGGCGTTGGCCAAGCGAATGGTGGATGACGGCCGTTTGGGCGAGATCCGCCACGTCCGCGCTCAATATCTTCAGGACTGGCTCAGTGACGCCGATGCTCCGCTGACCTGGCGACTGGACAAATCCAAGTCCGGGTCCGGTTCCCTCGGTGACATCGGCGCGCACAGCATCGACGCCGCGCAATGGATCACAGGACTCAACATCACGGGTGTCTCGGCGTTGCTGGAGACGTTCGTGAAAGAGCGCCCTGTGGGTGGGGACTTTGTGGGTCTGGGAGGTCAAGGGGGTGCGGACGGTCCTCGCGGGCCAGTGACGGTGGACGACGCGGCGCTGTTCACCGCCCGCTTTGAGGCAAAGCACGACGACGGCGCTGACGCAGGCTTAAGCAACAGCGGCTCTTCCGGCCCGATCGGCATCTTCGAAGCCACCCGTTTTGCTTTGGGACGCAAGAACGCCATGCGCCTGGAACTCAACGGCACCAAGGGGTCCATTTCCTTCGACTTCGAGGATATGAACTCGCTGCAGTTCTACGATGCCGCGTTGGAACCCGACGCAGGCTTCCGAAAAATCATGGTCACCGAACCGTCCCACCCCTACACAGCAAACTGGTGGCCCACAGGGCATGGACTCGGCTATGAGCACGGCTTCACGCATCAGGTGGTGGACCTCGTGACTGCCATCAGCGCAGGCGAGCAACCCTCGCCGTCGTTCGCTGACGCCTTGCAAGTGCAAAAGGTGCTGGCCGCCGTCGAGGCAAGCGCAGACAACTCAAGCCGCTGGCAGAACGTGTGAAAGGAAACAACATGACCCGACCCATTACCCTTTTCACTGGTCAGTGGGCCGACCTTCCATTCGAGGAAGTGGCCCGGCTTGCTGGAGAGTGGGGCTTCGACGGATTAGAGATCGCCTGCTGGGGTGATCACCTCGATCCCGAACGCATTGTGGCAGACGACAACTACCTGCAGGGCAAGCTGGACATCCTGGAAAAGCACAAGCTGACCGTCCATGCAATCGCCAACCACCTCACCGGGCAAGCGGTCTGCGACGACCCAATTGACGAACGCCATCAGGACATCCTGAGCCCTTCAATCTGGGGCGATGGTGAGCCGGAGGGTGTTCGTCAGCGGGCTTCGGAAGCTATGAAGACTACGGCACGCGCTGCCGCGAGGTTGGGAGCAAAGACGGTTACTGGCTTTACCGGCTCGTCAATTTGGAAATGCGTGGCCATGTTCCCACCGGCCTCGGATGCCATGATCGAGCGCGGCTACCAGGACTTTGCCGACCGGTGGAATCCCATCCTTGATGTGTTTGACGAAGTGGGCGTCCGATTCGCCTTGGAAGTCCATCCCTCTGAAATCGCCTACGACTATTGGACGGCCAAACGTACGTTGGACGCGGTAGGACACCGGGAGAACTTTGGCCTCAACTTTGATCCGTCCCATTTCATCTGGCAGGACCTGGACCCGGTGATGTTCCTCCAGGACTTCGCGGACAAGATCTTCCACGTCCATGTGAAGGAGTCGGTCAGGCAACTCAACGGACGGAACGGCCGGCTGGGTTCGCACCTGCCATGGGCTGATCCACGCCGGGGTTGGGACTTTGTCACGGCCGGTCACGGTGACGTGAAGTGGGAGCCAATCTTCCGAACCCTCAACGCTATTGGCTATGAAGGACCAACCAGCATCGAGTGGGAGGACGCCGGCATGGACCGACTCGTAGGAGCTCCCCAAGCGCTGCGCATGGTCCAGGAACTGGCCGCAATACGCCCGCCGGCTGCCGCTTTTGATGCCGCTTTTGCGACTCGCTGATCGAAACATCCTGACTCACTGAAATACGCCCCAAAACGAAGGAAACCATGACGAGCAACAACAAGACAGCGCTGGTGGTTCGCGGCGGCTGGGACGGACACCAGCCAGTGGAAGCCACAGAGCTGTTCATTCCCTACCTGAAGGACAACGGCTACGACGTCCGCGTGGAGGAATCCCCCAAGATCTACGCGGACCCCGAATATATGGCCACCGTGGACCTGATCGTGCAATGCATGACCATGACCACCATTGAGAAGGATGAGTTCGAGGGCCTGCGCGCTGCGGTCGAAAACGGCACCGGCCTGGCTGGCTGGCACGGCGGGATTGCCGATTCCTACCGCAACAACTCGGACTACCTGCATCTGATCGGCGGCCAGTTCGCCTGTCACCCCGGCAAGCATGCTGACGAACGGATCGGCGAACAGTCAGACAACTACATCCCTTACACCGTTAACATGCTGCCCGCTGCGTCCGAACACCCGATCACGCAGGGCATCGGCGACTTTGAGCTCGTCACGGAACAGTACTGGGTCCTGTCCGACGACTACATCGACGTCCTGGCTACCACCACCCAGAAAGTCCGCGAGTGGGACCCGTGGAACCGCGAAGTCACCTCACCGGCCATCTGGACCCGTCAGTGGGGCAAAGGAAAGATCTTTGTCTGCACACCAGGCCACCGCGTGGAGATACTCCAGGACAGCAACGTCCGAACCATCATCGAAAGGGGCATGCTGTGGGCATCTCGATAAATGAGGCCAAGCCGCTGAGCACCGATACACCGCTGAACGTGGGAGTTATCGGCTGCGGTGCCATCATCGCCCAGTACCTGGCCAACTTCCGTCGGCTGGATTCGATTAACCTGGTGGCGGTCGCGGACCTTGATCCGGCGCGTGCACAGGCCGTCGCTGATTCGTACGAGGGAGTTCGGGCACTGACCGTGGACCACCTTTTGGCCGCGGACGACGTGGACCTGGTCCTGAACCTGACCATTCCTGCCGCCCACGCCGACATTGCGCTCAAGGCCGTCGCGGCCGGCAAGTCCGTCTACGGTGAAAAGCCGCTGGCAGCCACCACGGCAGAGGCCCGGCAGGTGCTGGATGCGGCCGCCGCGGCCGGAGTCACTGTGGGTTGCGCACCCGACACTGTGCTGGGAACGGGCATCCAGACAGCCCGCAAAGCGATCGACGACGGGCGGATCGGCTCACCTGTTTCCGCTACAGCCACCATGGCGACGCCCGGGCACGAACGCTGGCACCCCAACCCTGATTTCTACTACCAACCAGGCGGTGGACCGTTGCTGGACATGGGCCCCTACTACGTCTCGGCGCTTGTCACGTTGCTTGGACCCGTGGTCTCCGTGGTGGGCGCTGCCAGCCACACCCGCAGCGAGCGCACTATTGGTTCAGGCCCGCGACAAGGCCAAAAAGTCCCGGTGGATATTGACTCGCACGTCACCGGAGTTTTGGTACATGCCTCCGGTGCTTTATCCACCCTGTTCATGAGCTTCGACGCCGTAAAAACGAAGAGCCCCAACATTGAGATCCACGGTGAAACGGGTTCGCTGATCGTCCCGGACCCCAATCATTTCGACGGCGATGTGCAGTTGTTCGCACTTGGCGCCGAAGATTGGGAGACGCTCCCCGTCTCGGCCGGCTACGTGGATTCAGGGCGTGGCTTTGGAATTGCCGACCTCGCAGCGACCCCGGCCGGACAGGAACCCCGCGCCGGCGGCCAATTGGCTTTCCACGCCTTGGACGTCATGGAATCGGTGCTGGAATCGGCCAAGAGCGGGAAGGCCGTGGCCATCCAGAGCACCGCCTCCCGGCCCGCTGTGGTTGAACTGACAGAGCTCTCGACGCCGGTGCGCGCCTAACGCTCAGCACCCCCGCCGAGATGCCAGGTAACACCCATGTTTCCGCCGAACATGGGTGTCAACTGTCATCTCGCGGGGTGCCCGGCGCGGCGAAGTGTCGCCTCGGCGTGCTTGAGAATGGGTCCGTCGATCATCCTGCCCTTGAACTGGAACACTCCCGTGCCCACAGATGCTGCCGCTTCCAGGAGCTCGGTAGCTTGGGCTATGACTTCGGGAGTGGGCGCATAAGCCTCACGGACTACTGCTACCTGATTCGGATGGATGCAGGCCTTCGCGCCGAAACCACTGGAAATGGCGTCGCGCGACTCGGCCAACAGGCCTTCGAGATCCGGGATGTTCACGTACACGGAGTCGATGGCTTCCTTGCCCGCGGCTTTGGCGGCGAGCAGTACAGCGGACCGGGAGTGCAGGGCAACAGCCCGGTATCCGCCGTCGTCGTTCCTGCTGGAGAGGCCACCCAGCGACGCAAGCAAATCTTCGGCGCCCCACATCAGCCCTACGACGTTCGGTTCGGCGGCGATAGCAGAGGCGTTGACGATTCCCGCAGCAGTTTCGCACAATGCGATGACCTGATAGCCCTCCAAAGACCTGAGCTGCTCCGCACTCTCCGCTTTGGCCAGCATCACCGTGCGGTAGGGCGTTTTTGCCAGAGCCTCAAGGTCGAGGTCGAACTCGGGCGTCCCCACTGGATTGACCCGAACAATGGTGCGGCTTGGCTCCAGGCCACCGGTACCGGTCTGCTCAAGAATCGCTTCGCGGGCCCCCGGCTTGTCCGCAGGAGCTACGGCGTCCTCCAAGTCCAGGATGACGGCATCGGATCGATCAGCGGCCTTGCCGAAACGCTCCGGCCGGTCTGCAGGGCAGAACAAGAGTGCTGGACCCATGGTGAACGGAGTCGCGTTGGAAGAAAGCATCGAGGTCCTTGCTGCTGGTGTCCTACAGAATTTGGAAATAGCGGTTCAGGACTGCGCGGCGTGCGCTTCCTTGGTCCACATCAGGCAGGTCCTGGTAGCCAAGGCCACCACTGCCCCTTCCTGGTTGCGGCCGGTGTGCTGCATGGTCACCACGCCTTGACCCGGGCGGGACGACGATAGCCGTTTTCCCGTAATCACCGTTTCCGTATACAGGGTATCGCCGTGATACAGCGGGTGGGGGAAGGTGACATCCGTCAAACCCAACTGCGCAATGATGGTCCCCTGCGTCAACTGGGTCACGGACTGCCCCACCATGGTGGACAGGGTGAACATGGAGTTCATCAGGCGCTGCCCGAACGGCTGCCCCGAGCTCCACGCCGCGTCCAAATGCAGCGCCTGGGTGTTCATGGTCATGGTGGTGAAGAGGACGTTGTCCGCCTCGGTGACAGTGCGGCCGGGTTTGTGGGCATAGATCACGCCCTCTTCGAGTTCATCGAAGTAGAGCCCACGCTGCTCAACCACCCGCGTCATACGGTGAGCTCCTGGTCTTCCTCAAAGAGCTCGGCACCGGTAGCGGCCAGGACGTCCTCAAGGGTGACGTTAGGCGCCAACTCGCGGAGGACCAAGCGCGGGTCACCTTCGTCCTTGACGACGTCGATCACCGCCAAATCCGTGATGATCCTGTCCACACAGCCTTTCCCTGTGAGCGGGAGCGTGCAGTCCTGGACGATTTTCGGCCGGCCGCTGCGGTCTACATGTTCCATCATGACGATGACCTTCTTGGCACCGAACACCAGGTCCATGGCGCCGCCCATGCCCTTGACCATCTTGCCTGGAATCATCCAGTTGGCCAGGTCACCATTCGCGGCCACCTCCATGGCGCCCAGGACGGCCACATCCACGTGCCCGCCGCGGATCATGCCGAAGGACGACGCCGAGTCGAAGAACGCAGCCCCCGCATTCGTGGTGACGGTTTCCTTGCCCGCGTTGATGAGGTCGGGATCAACCTTGTCCTCGGTGGGGTAGGGACCGACGCCAAGGATCCCGTTCTCGGAGTGAAGAATGACCTCCACGCCATCGGGAATGTAGTTGGGGATCAGCGTGGGCATCCCGATTCCCAGGTTCACATATTGCCCGTTGGTGAGTTCCCTGGCAACGCGGGCGGCCAGTTCGTTGCGGGTCCAGCCTTTGGCCTCGTGATGTTCGACGTCGGCGCGACGGTACTCATGACGGACGGCTTCCGGGCGGGGCGGGATGTCGTGGTAGGTATTGTCGGTCATTGATCCGCTCCTGCCGTCAGCGCTACCGTCCGCTTTTCTATCCGCTTCTCGTTCGAGGTTGCCACCACTACCCTTTGGACAAAGATCCCCGGAGAGTGGATGTGCTCCGGATCAAGCTCGCCGGGTTCCACCAACTCCTCTACTTCGGCAATGGTGGTCCTGGCAGCCATGGCACAGAGGGGGTTGAAGTTCATCGCTGTCGCGTGGAAGACCAGGTTGCCGTGCCGGTCTCCCTTCCAGGCGTGGATAAGGCCGAAGTCCGGTGTCAGGGACTCCTCCAGCACGTAGTCCGCGTCGTTGAAGGTTCGCACTTCCTTCGGTGGAGAGGCCAGCGCAACGTTTCCGGCGGCGTCGTACTTTTGTGGAAGGCCGCCTTCTGACACCTGGGTTCCCACACCTGCTTTGGTGTAGAAGGCCGGGATGCCGGCTCCACCGGCGCGCAGCTTCTCAGCCAGGGTGCCCTGCGGGGTGAGGACTACTTCCAGCTCCCCCGCCAGATACTGCCGGGCAAACTCCTTGTTCTCGCCCACATACGAACTGATGGTCCGCCGGATTCGACCATCCTTAAGGAGAATGCCAAGGCCCCAGTCGTCCACGCCACAGTTGTTGCTGACCGTCTCAAGATCCGTGGTGCCTTGCTGGTGAAGGGCATCGATGAGGGAAACGGGGACGCCGCATAATCCGAAACCTCCCACCGCCAGCGAGGCACCGTCCGGGATGTCCTTCACCGCTTCCGCGGCACTGGCAACAACCTTGTCAATCATCCTTGATCCTTCCCGTACGGTTACAGACCCAGCTCACGGGCGATGAGCATCAACTGGACCTCGGTGGTGCCCTCCCCGATTTCAAGGATCTTGGAGTCGCGGTAATGCCGTGCCACCGTGAATTCGTTGATGAAGCCATAGCCGCCGAACACCTGGGTGGCGTCCCGCGCGTTGTCCATGGCTGCCTCGCCTGCGACCATCTTAGCGATGGCCGCTTCGGTCTTGAACGGCTTGCCTGCCAGCATCCGGGAGGCGGCGTCGTAGTAGGCAAGGCGGGCAGTGTGGGCCCTTGCCTGCATCCGGGCGATCTTGAACTGGATGGCCTGGTACTTGCCGATGTTCTGCCCGAACGCGCTGCGTTCCTTGGCGTACTTCACGGACAAGTCCACGCAACCCTGGGCTGCGCCGGTGGCCAGTGCGGCGATCGCGATGCGGCCCTCGTCGAGGATGGAAAGGAAGTTGGCATAACCCCGGCCACGCTCGCCCAGGAGGTTGGCTTCGGCAACACGGACATTGTCCAGAGTGAGCGGGTGAGTGTCGGACGCGTTCCAGCCCACCTTGTTATACGGCTTTTCCGCCCTGAAACCGGGCGTGTCAGTGGGTACCAGGATGGTGGAGATTTCCTTCTTGGTACTGCCGTCGGCGTTTTCTTTATGGCCCGTGACTGCCGTGACGGTGACCAGCGTGGTGATGTCCGTGCCGGAGTTGGTGATGAACTCCTTGTTGCCGTTGATGACCCATTCGCCGTTTTCCAGATGGGCGTTGGTCTTGGTGCCGCCGGCATCGGAACCGGCTTCGCGCTCCGTCAGGCCGAAGCCGGCCAAGGAACGCCCGGACGCCAGTTGCGGCAACCACTCTTGCTTCTGATCCTCCGTGCCGAAGCGGTACACCGGCATGGCGCCGAGCGACACACCGGCTTCAAGGGTGATGGCCACCGACTGGTCAACGCGGCCCAGCTGTTCCAATGCCAGCGCCAGGGCAAAATAATCGCCACCCATCCCGCCGAATTCCTCGGGGAAAGGCAAGCCGAACAGACCCATCTCCCCCATCTGCTTCACAACCTCGTAGGGGAAGCTGTGCTCTTCGTCGTGCTTGGCGGAGACCGGTGCGACTACCTCGTCAGCGAATTCGCGGACGGAGTCGCTAAGGTCCTGGTATTCCTCATTGAGTTCAAACGTGCTCATCGCTGGACTTCCTCGTCTGTGCTGGTCTTGTCTACGTGAATGGTGGCGAGTACCTGGTCCGCTTTGACCAGGTCGCCGGGTTTGCTGGTGAGGTGGACGGCTCCTGCAACGGACGCCACCAGTTGGTGCTCCATCTTCATCGCTTCCACGGCAAGGAGGGCCTGGCCTTCCTCCACCGAGTCACCGTCGGCCACGGACACGGAAACCACCGTCCCGGGCATCGGCGAGCGCACCTCCGGGTCCGCAGCCCCTTCCTCGCGTTGGATGCCGGCCAGCATCCGCCGCAGGCGCTCAGCACGGTTCAGGATCTCGAACCTGCAGGACCAGCCATCGTTGCCGACGTAAATTTCGCCGGCATCATCCTGGGCAATGCCAACCGCTAAGGTGACCGATCCGTCGTCGAACTCCAACGCGATGCTGTTCGCGCTGCGATCCGCCACCTTCACCCGTACTGGATTCCCGCCGTCGATGCTTGCCGTGACGATACCGTCCTCCTCGATGATGGACACGGTAGTAATGTCACCGCCCGGAACACCAAAGCTGGCTGTCCATGCGCCACGGCCCCCGATGCGCCAGGCGTCGGGCGTCTTCCACGCGTCTCCCGAGAGCGCAGAACCCGTGCGCTCCAGCCATAGGGCGATGGCGGCGGCGATCATTTCGGCGGGACCAAAGTGCCTGAATTCCATGGACGGCAGCTTGCGTTCGATCAGTCCCGTATCCAGGTGCCCGGCGCGGACCTCGGGATCATTGATTAGCAACCGCAAATATTCAACGTTCGTGTCCACGCCCAGCAAGGTGTACCGGCCGAGCGCAGCGTCAAGGGTATCTAGTGCTGCTGCCCTGTCCTCGCCCCACGCGATGACCTTAGCGAGCATGGGATCGTAGTCCCCCGTGATCTCCAGGTTGTCCCGCATGGCGGAATCGATGCGCACGTTCGCATGGGCCTGCTGGTGCCCGGAAACGGCGGCATCCACCGGGCCCTGCTCTGAGAGCGCCACAATGCGCCCCATCGACGGCATGAAATTCCGCTCGGGCACCTCGGCGTAGACGCGCGCCTCAACGGCATGGCCCTTAAGTACGACGTCGGACTGCGCCACGGTGAGCACCTCACCGGCGGCGATCCTCACCTGCCATTCCACCAGGTCGATGCCCGTAACCATCTCCGTGACAGGATGCTCTACCTGCAGCCGGGTGTTCATCTCCATGAAGAAGAACTCGTCGGGGTGTTCGTCGGAGACCAGGAACTCGACCGTACCGGCGCCACTGTAGTTGACCGAACGTGCCGCATTGCAGGCCGCCTCGCCGATGCGCGCCCGCTCCCTTGCGCCATCCGGCAGTGATTCGAAGAGGGCGGACGGGGCTTCTTCGATGACTTTCTGGTGGCGTCGTTGCAGTGAGCACTCGCGCTCGCCGAGGTGAATGACGTTGCCGTGATTGTCAGCCAGGACTTGGACCTCGATGTGCCGGGGCGCGCGAATGAGCCGCTCAAGGAAGAGAGTGTCGTCGCCGAACGCGGACGCTGCCACGCGTCTTGCCGTGACGAGCGTGGAGGCCATGTCCTCGGGGCGTTCCACAATGTGCATGCCTTTGCCGCCGCCACCTGCGGACGGCTTGATCAACAAGGGGAAACCGACCCCCTGTGCCGCCTCAATCAACTCCTGATCGGTGAGTTCTGGTTGTGCGATGCCCGGAACGCAGGGAACGTCGTAGGCCATCACGTGGTTCTTGGACCGGATCTTGTCGCCCATTACTTCAATGGCGCCAATTCCCGGCCCGATGAACGTGATGCCCGCGGCGTCCAGCGCCTTGGCGAACTCCACATTCTCGGACAGGAAACCGTAGCCCGGGTGGACTGCCTCCGCCCCGCTTCGACGACACGCGTCGATGATGGCATCGATCTTCAAGTAGCTGTCCGCGGGTGCCGTACCACCGATGGCGACCGCGGTATCGGCGAGGGCCACGTGCTTGGCGTCTTTGTCCGCGTCCGAGTACACGGCGACGGAGCGGATGCCCATCTCCTTCAGCGTCTTGATAACGCGGCAGGCGATCTCACCACGGTTGGCAACAAGGACGGCGTTGAAGGTTCGGGCTTCGACTGCCGGGGTGGGCGGGGCTGTGGTTGTTGTTGGGAGGCTCATGGTCACATCCTGAAGAGACCGAAGGAGGTCTCGGGCAGTTGTTGGCGTGAGACGACGTCCAGGGCCATTCCCAGGACGCGCCGCGTGTCAGCGGGATCGATAATGCCGTCGTCCCATAAGCGCGCAGTGGAGTAGTACGGACTTCCTTGGTCCTCATACTGTTGCTTGATGGGGGCTTTGAAGGCTTCCTCGTCCTCCGCGGACCATTCCTGGCCAGCTGCCTCGAACTGGTCCCTTTTGACCGTTGCCAGGACGCTGGAGGCTTGGTTTCCACCCATGACGGAAATGCGGGCGGCCGGCCACATCCACAGGAACCGTGGTGAGTAGGCCCGGCCGCACATGGAGTAGTTGCCGGCGCCGAAGGATCCACCGATGACCACCGTCAGCTTGGGCACGCGGGCAGTAGCCACTGCTGTGACCATTTTGGCGCCGTTCTTGGCAATGCCGCCTTGCTCGTAGTCCTTGCCCACCATGAATCCGGAGAGGTTTTGCAGGAAGATGAGGGGAATTCCTCGCTGATCACAGAGTTCAATGAAATGGGCGCCCTTCAAGGAAGATTCACTGAAAAGGACGCCATTGTTGGCCACGATGCCCACGGGATGGCCGTGCAGGTGCGCGAATCCGGTCACGAGGGTGGTGCCATAGTTCTTCTTGAACTCGTGGAATTCCGATCCATCCACCAGCCTTGCGATGACTTCCCGGACGTCGTATTGGGCGTTGACGTCCGTCGGAACCACACCATGGATTTCTGAAGGGTCGACGACGGGCGGCAGGACGACGTCGGACACGTCCCACGCCGGCTGCGCCGGCTTCGGCAACGTCGCCACAATGTCCCGAACGATCTCCAAGGCATGCTGGTCATTTTCGGCGAGGTGGTCCGTGACCCCGGAAATCCTTGAGTGGACGTCGCCGCCGCCCAGTTCCTCTGCTGTGACGATCTCACCAATCGCTGCCTTAACCAGGGGCGGACCGCCCAGGAAGATGGTGCCCTGGTTCCGGACTATGACGGTCTCGTCGCTCATTGCTGGTACATAGGCGCCGCCAGCCGTGCACGACCCCATGACGGAGGCGATCTGCGGGATCTTGGCGGCGGACATTTTGGCCTGGTTGTAGAAGATCCGGCCAAAGTGCTCCTTGTCCGGGAAGACTTCGTCCTGCTTGGGCAGGAAAGCTCCTCCGGAATCCACGAGGTAGATGCACGGAAGCTTGTTTTCCAAGGCGATCTCTTGAGCCCTGAGGTGCTTCTTCACCGTCATGGGATAGTAGGTGCCGCCCTTGACCGTGGCGTCGTTGGAAATCACCAGAACGTGGCGGCCATGGACCAGGCCAATGCCTGCAATAACCCCTGCGCCCGGGGAATCGTCGTTGTACATGCCATTCGCAGCCAAGGGCGCGATCTCAAGGAACGGGCTGCCGTCATCGAGCAAGTAGTCAATGCGGTCCCGCGGCAAAAGTTTTCCGCGGGCGATGTGCCGCTCCCGGGACTTGGCAGGGCCGCCAAGGGCCGCCGTCGCCAGGCGCTCCCTCAGTTCATCCACCAAGGCCAGTTGCGCTTCCTGGTTGGCTGCAAAGGTGCCGCTGGCGGCTCCCGTCAGACTGGCAATTGTCTCCATTGACCCCTGTTCCATTCCCGGCCACAGGCCATTTCGGTTAGTGCCACGTAACTGAAATTTAGGTTAGTCTTTATTAACTGTGATGTCCAGCACAGGGGGCCCCGCGAACGTTGGGCCTGGCCTGGCGCAAGGAGGAAGACGTGACCGGAGGTCCGGAAGCAAGCATCAACGGCACCCGCGCCGCCGGCACGCAACGTGGCCAGGCAAAGGAGCTCCGCAGGTTGGCCTTGTTGTCCGCTGCTGCCGGACTCTTTGCGGAAAACGGTTTTACCCGGGTGTCGCTCGAGGACCTCGGAGCAGCAGCAGGCGTCAGCGGCCCCGCCGTCTATCGGCATTTTCCCGGCAAGCAAGCGGTCCTCGGAGAGTTACTACTCAGCGTCAGCCGTGACTTGCTGGACGGCGGATTGCGGGTGGTGTCGGAATCCGATGATCCCCGGATCGCACTGAAGGGGCTCATCCAGTTCCAGGTTGATTTCGCCCTCAGCAATCCTGACGTCATCCGTGTCCAGGACCGGGACTTCGGAAGTCTCAGCGACGCCGACCAGGCAGAAGTCAGGTCCCTCCAGCGCAGTTACGTCGAAACGTGGGTAGACGTCTTGGCCCGCATTCACCCTGACGCAGATGTCCCTGGCCTCCGTGTGCGGGCACACGCAGCCTTTGGTTTGATCAACTCCACGCCCCACTCGGTGCGCCACCACGGCAGGAAGATCGCTGTGAAGTCAGCCAGGCCCATCCTGGAACAGATGGCTTTGGCCGCTCTCACTTCAGCCTGATTGTCTGTTTTCCGGGAGGTTGGAGCTGTCTTCCAGGGTCCTCTTTAAATGTCAGACCCCGATGAAATGATCTATTCATGGAAGAAATAGGGCAGTTGACAGCACTTCGGACGGAACCGTCCCCTGTTGTCACTGCCCTTGTTGCGGCCCGGTCACGTCGCTTCTTGAGCATGCCGGACATGGTCAAGGCCGGGTTCAAGGATTCGACGACGCCCATCACCGTGATCAGCCATTTCCACGGCGTCGGGCTGGGCAACAGAGCCGGGCTGGGCAACAGAGCCGGGCTGGGCAACAGAGCCGGGCTGGGCAACAGAGCCGGGCTGGGCAACAGCAAGGCCAAGTTCGCCCGGACTTCGGAGTCCGCGGGCGCCATAGCTACGGTTACCGGGTCAACAGGCGACAGTTCCCCGGCCACCGGCCGGGACCTGGCGGCGCTTCTTGAAGACGGCGCGGCTCTTCTGGACCCCATGCAGTTGTCCGCTGCGGCCGATGAGGCGCGGTTGTTCGGGTTCGTTGAGGCTGCTGACTTTGCGGGCAGGATTGAGGAGATCTCCCGGTCGTTGGAGTACTTGCAGGTTGTCGCGGCGCAGGCGGTGGAACGAACCCGGAGGGAAGCACAGCAAGCGTCGCCGGGGTCATCAGGGGCGGCGGGGTCGTCGGGGGCGTCGGCAGCGGCGCCGGAATGGCGGACCGGTTGGACTGAACCAGAGCCCACATTCGGTGTGGCATCGGTTTCCGCTGGTGAAGTACGCTCCACAAGCGCAGGGGCTTCCGTGAGCGGAGCAGGCTCCGCGACCAGTCCAGGGCCGGCACCTGGGCCCGGTTCCGTCTTCGGCGCGGACTCCGGAGGACCGACCGCCGATTCAAAAGTGAGCCCTTTGGATGACGGCTACCGGAACGCCGCTGAGTTCCTCCGGGCCCGGCTGCGGATCAGCATCGCGGAGGCCCGGCGCAGGTTGGCCCTCGCCCCCGAGGTGCTGCCGCAGGCCGGAATGGCCGGGCAACAGATCCCGGCCCGGCGCGAAGCGCTGGCCGACGCGGTGGCCTCAGCCCTGGTATCTTCCCGATCCGCGACGATCATCAGCACCGCGTTGGACCACGTCCGGCAGCTCACCGATGACCAGACCATCACCCGGATGGAACACGCCCTCACCGCCACAGCCATTGACTCCGACCCGGACTTCCTCACCAAAATGACCAAACGCTGGACCGACATGATCGACCAGGACGGCCCCGAACCCTCCGAAGAAGTCCTCCGCCAACTCCAAGGCGCGTTCCTCCGCCGTCGACGCCGCCACGGACTTCACCACATCGAAATCTTCGCCACCGCCGAACAATACGAAACCCTGGCCACCGCGATGAACACCGCCACCAACCCACGACTCACCACCAGCCAGGACGATGGCGCCAGAACAGCACCTGACCTGGACCGGCGCAGCCGGGCCCAGAAACTCCTCAACGGACTCGTCGGAGCCTGCGCCCTCGCGATGACCACCAGGAAACTGCCCTCCAACGGAGGACTCCGACCCCAACTCACCGTCACCATCGACGAACGAGACCTCTTCGAACGACTCAACAACCACAACAACCACCAACAACCCGGCACCGGACCCGCACGGAACCCACTCAGCACCGGCACAGCAACCTTCACCGGCCCGATCCACCCGAACACCATCCGCAAAATCGCCTGCGACGCCGACATCATCCCCGTCCTCCTCGGAACCGACTCCCGCGTCCTGGACATCGGCCGCACCACCCGGATCTTCCCACCCCACATCCGCAAAGCCATCACCGCCCGCGACGGCGGCTGCGCCTTCCCCGACTGCACCATCCCCGCACCCTGGTGCGAAGCCCACCACACCACCTACTGGTCAAACGGCGGCACCACATCAACACACAACGGCACCCTGCTCTGCAGCCACCACCACCACCTCATCCACAAAGAACAATGGCGCATCAACATCACAACCGGGACCCCCTGGTTCATCCCCCCACCCCACATCGACCCCAAACAAACACCCCGACGCAACCACCACCACACACCCCACAGGACATAAACACGCCCCAAAACAATGACGAGTACGGGCAAGGGTTGCCCACGATCAGCGGGGCGAGATGATGCTTGGAGCGGCAATTCGCGAGTCGATTCGCAGCAGTGCACCGGGGTGCTGCCCGCGTCCATTTCCTGATCGCCGCTGCTAGCTTTTGCGTGCGTGATTGACCGCCGCTGCCTGCTGCAGGCGACCTGGAACCTGCGGCTTGGAAGCCGTATGCCCTGCGTCCTTCCAGTATTCCTAGGACTCACAGGGCCAGCCTCAGGGGCTGTGCCCAACCGCCGCGCCGCCTAGGCTGAAACTCGACCCCTTGCTGAATTCATAAAGCAGCTGAATCAAGAAAGCAACAGGCTTAGGTACCAGCCACTATCGAGGAGCGAACCATGAGGATTGCCGTAACCGGCGGAAGCGGAAAACTGGGCAGGAGCGTGGTCCGGCGGCTTACGCAGGACGGCCACGAGGTGCTCAACATGGACCGCGCAGGCACGCGCGGCCGGGGTTACGTCAGCGTTGACCTCCGCAACTATGGACAGGTCCTGGATGTCGTCCTGGGCTTGGACGATCAGCACGACGGCTTGGACGCGATAGTTCACTTGGCAGCCATTCCAGCACCGGGGCTGGCCCCGGATGCTGCAATCTTTGAGAACAACATGGTGTCCACTTACAACGTGTTCCAGGCGGCACGGAGGGCGGGCATTAAGAAGGTGGTCTATGCTTCCAGCGAGACCGTGCTGGGACTCCCCTTCGACATCGAGCCTCCCTACATTCCCGTGGATGAGGAGTACGCAGCCCGACCGGAAAGCACCTACTCGCTGGTTAAGCACTTGGAGGAGCAGATGGCCATCCAAATGACGCGCTGGGATCCGGAGCTGAGCATCACGGCGTTGCGGTTCTCCAACGTCATGGACCCCGAGGACTATGACGCTTTCCCGTCCTTCGACTCCGACGCAACGCTCCGGAAATGGAATCTCTGGGGCTACATCGACGCCCGGGACGGCGCCCTTGCCGTGGTGCGGGCCTTGGAGCATGGGGAACCGGGCTTCGAGACCTTCATCATTGCCGCCGCTGATACCGTGATGAGTAGAAGCAGCGCCGAATTGGCAGCCGAAGTCTTTCCCGGCGTCGAGGTCCTTAAGGAACTGGGCGAGCACGAAACCATGCTCTCCATCGACAAAGCCCGCAGGCTGTTGGGCTTTGAGCCGGAGCATAGTTGGCGCAACGTCCACTCCAACCGCACCACGCCAACCGAAGACTGACGCCGCCCACCGGCTGACGCGCGACGGCCCACCCCTTAGCTGCAGTTTCCTGCAAGCACTCGTAAAGGGATGGGCCGGCGCAGCTTCGGACGCGTCAGATCATGGTCATGACCATGGCGGGGTCGGCCAGGATTGAGCCGAGGTCCGCTAGGAATCGCGAACCCTGTTCCCCATCCACCAAGCGGTGGTCGAAGGACAGGCTGAGCGACATGACCTGCCGAACGGCGAGTTCGTCGTTCACAACCCAGGGCGCCTTCCGCACAGCACCCAAAGCCACAATGGCGGCCTCGCCCGGATTCAGGATGGGAGTTCCGGCGTCGATGCCAAACACGCCGATGTTGGTGATGGAGATGGTGCCACCAGACAACTCGGACGGCGACGTCTTTCCTGCCCGCGCCGTATCGGTCAGTTCAGTTAGCGCCGTGGAGAGCTCACGCAGCGTCAGCCGGTCCGCGTCCTTGATGTTCGGGACGGTCAGACCTCGAGGCGTTGCGGCCGCGATGCCCAGGTTCACGTAATTGAACTGGACAATTTCCTGGTTGGCTTCATCCCACCGCGAATTCAGCGATGGATTGTTCCGCAGCGCCACCAGAACCGCCTTAGCCGCAATGGTCAGTGGCGTCAGCTTGTAGCCTTCGAATGCCTTATTGCCTTTGAGCCTGGCCAGCAATTCCATGGTTGCCGTGACGTCCACCGTGAGGAATTCAGTCACATGCGGGGCAGTGAACGCGCTCTGCACCATGGCGGCGGCTGTGAACTTGCGAACACCCTTGATAGGCGTTCGCGTTTCCCGCTCACCCTGTGCAGCAGAAACCGGGGCCCCAGCTGGCGCTTCCGGCGTAGCGGAGAAGCTCTGAACGTCCTCGCGAGTGATGAGCCCGCCCGGTCCGGTGCCGGGAACGAGTTCCAGGTTGATCCCGAGGTCACGGGCGAGCTTCCGGACCGGCGGGGTTGAGCGCGGGCGCTCAGAGGTTTCGGGCTCTGCCTGACGTGACACCACGGGCTGGGCGGTTGCCGGCGCCTCCGGCGTTGGAGACTTCACTTCCTGGGCTTGACCGCGGGCACGCCGGGTTGGGCGGCCGGAATGTTCGACGACGGCGCCGTATCCCACCAGGTTCGGCTCACGTTTCGCGGGGCTCCCCACCCCGTCGGTGGCAGCGGCGGCGGCATCATTGGCAGATGTCTCGACGGCGGCACGGTCACCTGTGGACCCCTTACCACTGGACGTGTCAGCGGCGGACCCCGTCCCAGCAAGCTCTTTAACAGCAACAGGTGCGCTGCTCCCGTTGGAAGACCCGGCGTCGTCAACCTCGAACGAAACGATCCGCTTGCCAACCTCCACCACAGTGCCGGGCTGCTCATGAAGTTCCGCCACGACTCCTGCGAACGGCGAGGGCAACTCGACAACGGCCTTGGCGGTTTCAACCTCAGCGATGACCTGGTTCAGCGTAACGGTATCCCCCACTGCCACTTTCCAGCTCAGGATTTCCGATTCGGTCAGGCCCTCGCCAAGGTCCGGCAGCCTGAATTCCTTGATCATGGTGGCGGTCATCCTTCCAGTCCACTCAGCGAGTTGCGGCGGCCCAGGGCGCGGTCCACGCCGTCGAGAATTCTGTCCAGGTCGGGCAAGTGGTGCATTTCGAGCTTCGAATACGGGTACGGAACATCGAAACCGGTGATGCGGACCGGAGCGGACTCCAGGTAATGGAAGCAGCGTTCGGTGATGCTTGCAGCAATCTCGGCGCCGAGACCACCGGATTGGCCGGCCTCGTGGGTGATAACCAGCCGACCGGTCTTGCGGACAGAAGCTTCGACGACGGGGTAGTCCACAGGGGCCAGGGAGCGGAGATCGATGACTTCCACGGAAATGCCTTCATCGGCCGCGGCCATGGCAGCGTCCTTGGCCGTCTTAACAAGTGGACCGTAGGCAACCAGCGTGACATCAGAACCCGGGCTCACCACGGCAGCCTTGTCCAAAGGAAGTGCAGTGGAAAGGTCAAGGGTCTCATCCACATCGCCCTTGTCGTGATAACGCCGCTTGGGCTCGAAGTAGAGGACAGGATCATCGGACGCGATGGCTTGCTGGATCATGGTGTAGGCATCCTGCGGATTCGACACAGCTACAACCCGGAGGCCGGAGGTGTGCGTGAAGTACGCCTCGGGTGATTCGGAATGGTGCTCCGGCGATCCGATGCCACCACCGAAGGGAACACGGATAGTGATGGGCATCTTGACGCGCCCTTGGGTCCGGTAATGCATCTTGGCTACCTGGCTGACGATCTGGTCGAACGCCGGGTAAATGAAACCATCGAACTGGATCTCGCACACCGGCCGGTAGCCACGGTAGGCCAAGCCAACCGCGGTACCGATAATGCCGGACTCAGCCAGCGGCGAATCAATGACTCTGTGCTTCCCGAAATCTTTCTGCAGCCCATCCGTGACCCGGAAAACGCCGCCGAGCGAACCGATGTCTTCTCCCATGAGGACTACTTTGGGATCATTCTCGAGGGACTTCCGGAGGCCGGCATTGATGGCGCGGGCAAAAGTGAGCTTGGACATCAGAGTGCACCTTCCTCGGCTGGCTGGTTGAAACTGTTCAGGTAGCGGGAGTACTGGTCCTTCTGGCGTTCAATCCAGGAATTGGGGGTGCTATAGACGTGATTGAAAACGTCCAACGGTTGCGGGTCGGGCATGTCGATACAGCTGGACCTGAGTTCTGCGGCAACCGCATCAGCCTTTGCCTTCACGCGGGTTTCAACGTCCTCGGTCAGCAGGCCCTTGGCCTCCAACAGCTTGCGCAGCCTCAGGATCGGATCCTTGGCAGCCCAATCCTCCAGCTCGATCGGGTCACGGTACCGGGTGGGGTCATCAGCGGTGGTGTGCGGACCCATGCGGTAGGTAACGGCCTCAATGAAGGTAGGTCCGCCGCCCTTGCGCGCCCGGTCCAAGGCAACACGGGTCGCCGCCATGACAGCCAGGACATCATTGCCATCAACCCGCATGCTCGGGATACCGAATCCGGTGGGTCTGTCGGCCAGTTGAACGTGAGACTGCACACGAACTGGCTCGGATATTGCCCAATGGTTGTTCTGGCAGAAGAACACCACGGGGGCCTGGTAGCTCGCAGCGAACACCATGGCCTCGTTCACATCGCCTTCACTCGTGGCACCATCGCCAAAGTAGGCAAGGACCGCGGTGTTGGCACCATCCAGCTGGACACCCATGGCATAGCCGGTGGCGTGCAGGCTCTGGGAACCAATAATGATCTGAGGCGTCGCCAGATTGATGCGCAGGGGATCCCAGCCATAGGAGGCGTTGCCTCGCCACACGCGGGCGATTTCGGAGAGGTGGGCGCCACGCACGTATGCCACGCCGCTTTCCCGGTAGCTCGGGAAGACGAAGTCGTCGTCCCGCAGGGAGCGGCTTGAGCCGATCTGGGCCGCTTCCTGCCCCAGCAACGGCGGCCACAACGCGAGTTCTCCCTGCCGCTGCAATGCCGTAGCTTCCGCATCAATTCGCCGAATAACCGTCATGTCCTCATACAAGGAGCACAGTTGCTCATCGCCGATGTCCTTGACCCAGATATCAAATTCGGGGTGGCTGATGCGCTCGCCGTCCGGCGACACCAACTGGAGCAGATCGCCGCCAGTCCTCAAGGGATTTTGTGCACTATGTCCTGGGCGTGGAGTGTCATGGTGCACTCCCTTGCCCGCATGATCCGTTAACACAGGTGATCGCAACCTTCCGGCTCGTTTTCGTCGGCGCTGGCGGGACTTGTGATCCTGTCGCAGACCGGCCCTCCGGCACCTTCGCCGGAGTTAATTGTGACCCTACTCACAACGCGCATCGGGTACAACTACCCTCGTTGAAGTTGAGCATTATGCCCTGTTTTGGGGTCCTCAGCCGTGCTAATCTTGCGCATTATGCAACCCTTGGATGGCACTGACACCCGGCTCCTTTCCGCCATGGCCAAGGACCCCCGCGGGACGGTGGTGGCACTGGCGCAAAAGCTGGGATTGTCTCGCAATACAGTGCAAGCCCGCATGGCGCAGCTCGAGAAGAAGCACGCCTTCCTGTCCTTCGAGCGCAGGATCAATCCGGTGGCCCTCGGCTACCCGCTGACGGCATTCATCACCGTCCATGTGCAGCAGCAGAAACTGGCCTCCCTTGCCCAGGACCTGGCCGATATTCCGGAGATCCTGGAAGGTTTCGGCCTGACGGGTTCCGCGGACCTATTGCTGCGGGTTGTGGCCTTGGATGCGGAGGACCTTTACCGCATCAACGGGAAGATCCTCGGCTGCGACGGCGTGGACCGGACAGACACGGCACTCGCTATGCGGGAGATGATCCCCTACCGGGTGCAACCATTGCTGGGGCGTCGCACGGAGGCCTGAATTTCCCGCTTCACCTGCAGTTATTCATGGCGAACTCTTGCCCGGGGAAGCTGACTTGCGATTTGATGCAAGAGGACGCATCGGGGACCGTCCAGAGGTTCCCGGCCAGGTGGTGGCGCTGCCGAAGGCTGCCGAAAGGGGCACTACCGTGAGCAATCCGCAAGAACCCAACCAGCCGGATCACCAGCCGGGGTACAACCCGCCGCCGGTTCCGCCGGGACCCGGGTATCCCCCACAGAGTGGAGGTTCGCCGCAGTGGCAACAGCCGCCGTCGTCCGCTTCTCCGCAAGGCAGCCCGCAATACGGCGTGCCGGGCCAGTCCCAAAACCCATACCCTCAGGGCCAGTATCAGCCCGGCCAATATCCGCCAGGCCAATACCCGCCGAATCAGTATTCCCCGGGGCAATACGGCCAGCAGCCACCGAAAAAGAGCCGGAAATTACTGTGGATTGTCCTCAGCATTGTGGCAGGACTCATCGTGCTGGCCGTGGTGGGCATACTGTTGTTCGTCAACGTGGTGGGCAACGCAACCTCCAAGGCGAGATCCCTGGCCGACGAATTCACCAATTTAGTGGTGTCAGGCCAAACGGAGCAGGCCTACGACAACTACCTCGGCCAGCCATTGAAGGACGAACTGGACAAGCAATCGTTCATGGATGGCATTGCGAGCCTGGAGCTCGACAGCTCATGCAAAGCAAACTACAACTCCGTGAGCGTGAACTCGGAGAACGGAAACAACAAGGCGGACCTTGCCGGCAAGCTCCAGTGTGAGGGCAAAACCATCGATCTCCAGTACATCTTCGAGGGCACCGACGACCTCAAGATGAGCAGTATCCGCCTGCGCCCCTAAAGGGCGGCAAAAAAATCCTGCCCACCACCCATCCACCTGCGCTAATGGTCCGAATCACTCCTTGAGAGCCCCACCCGGGGCTCAGCAGGACGGCCGGGATTTCCGGCCATCACCGGAAGGTTCGGACCAATGCGTACTTCGCCCAACCGCTTGATCGCCACCATTTTTGGAGCCATCTACCTCTTGGTAGGCGTGCTCGGATTCTTTGTCACCTCGGGAATCGGCTTCTTCGCCACCGAGGGTGCCAACTTGATCATCTTCGCAGTCAACCCGCTTCACAACATCATCCACTTGGCCATTGGTGCCGCCCTTCTCTATGCCGGCATGAACAGCGTGACACTGTCCAAGTCCGTCAACACGGCTGTAGGAGGCGTCTACCTCCTGGTAGGTATCGTCGGGCTCTTCTTGGTGGGTTCCTCACTGAACATCATCGCCCTCAACGGCGCCGACAACGTCCTGCACCTTGCCAGCGCAGTGGTCCTGTTGGGCGTCGCCCTGTCGCAGGATAAGGCCGCAGTAGCTTCCGCCCGCGCCTGATCACCCACTACGCCAAAAGAGTGAAAGGACGGCACGAGCCATGGAAAGCAGCAACCATCCCACGCTGAAGGCAGCCACCCTGCTGTTTGTGTACTTTGCTGCCATGGCGGCCGGGATGGTTGAGCTTTCCCTTGCCGCCGGGTATCTCACCGGAACCACCTCCTTGACAGTCGGCTTGGTGGTTTCAGGTTTGGCTACCCTCATGGGTGGCCTGGCTTTCCTGGCGTGGTCTTTGTGGGGCCTGCATCGCAACTCGCTCGTCTTCGCCCGCTATGCCGTTCCAGCTTTGGCAGTGGCTGCCGCGGCCCACGTCGCAGTCATGGCGGCTGGAATCTCCACCCAGCGCTCACTTGACGTGAGCCACCTTGCCGCCCTCGGCCTGACGCTCATGGCACTTGCCGGAGCGGGCTGGTTGAGGCGGCAGCACAAGACCAACGACGGCGGCGCCCACGGCCAGCCAAGGACCGGGCGGCTTCTGGCAGCCGCGTTCGGAGCCGCCGTCGTTGTTGCAACAGTGGCAACACCAGGCCTGGCAGCATCGATGGCCGGACAGCACGCCGTCCCCCATGGCGAACACGGCCAGTCGCCGGACGGAAAGAACGGCCAGGGCTCCAATCCCGCCCTGGATCCGGGTCGCCACCACTAGGCGGCGACTGGACCGGCGCACCATTAACACTGCCCACTGTTGATGGTGCGCCTGGTTCGTGGATCATGGAGCCATGGATCCCATCGAGGCGCTCGACGAAATTTCCTTCTGGCTGGAACGAAGCCAAGCCCCCACTTTCAAGGTCCAAGCCTTCCGCAAGGCGGCCGACGCCGTTCGGCAGCTTCCGCCGGAAGAGCTGGCAAAGCTGGTCGGCAGCGGGCGGATAACGAGCCTCAAAGGCGTCGGAAGCCGGAGCGCGGAAGTCATCACCCAGGCCATGGAGGACCGTATTCCCGACTATCTGGCCGATCTGCGTGAACGTGGAACGGAATCTTTGGCCTCAGGCGGTGACACCCTGCGGGCCGCGTTGCGCGGGGACCTTCACAGCCACAGCAACTGGTCCGATGGCGGCTCACCGATCGCAACCATGGTTGCCGCAGCCCGCACTCTCGGCCGGGAGTATCTTGCCCTGACGGACCACTCCCCCAACCTCACCATCGCCAACGGCCTCAGCGTCGAACGGCTCGAGAAACAACTGGGCGTGGTGGAAGGCATCAACGCCGCACAGGATGGCTTCCGGTTGCTCAAGGGCATTGAGGTGGACATCCTTGAGGACGGAACCCTGGACCAGACCCCGGACATGCTGGATCGTCTGGACGTGGTGGTGGCTAGCGTTCACTCCAAGCTTCGGTCAGACAAGAAGACCATGACTAAGCGAATGCTGGGCGGCATCAGCGACCCCCATACCAACGTATTGGGGCACTGCACGGGCCGCCTTGTCCAAGGATCGCGGGGTACCAGGCCTGAGTCTGAGTTCGATGCCGCCACGGTTTTCAAAGAGTGCGCCGAGTGGGGCGTGGCGGTTGAAATCAACTCACGGCCAGAGCGGCAGGACCCACCGGACAACCTCATCAGGATGGCCCTCGACGCCGGTTGCCTGTTCAGCATCGACAGCGACGCCCACGCTCCCGGGCAGCTCGATTTCCTGCAGTACGGGGCGGAGCGGGCCGAAGCTCTTGGCGTGCCGAAAGAACGGATTGTCACCACGTGGCCGCTTGAACAGTTGAAAGAGTGGCTGAGCCTGAAGAAGTGACTGACCCCGCACAAGAGAAGGCTCCTCCTGCAGTTCGCAGGAGGAGCCTTCTTTTGTGTTGGCTCTGTGTCGGCTAGTGGTCTACGGCCTTCTCAGCACCGACGCCGGTCAGCGAGCGCACCTCCATTTCCGCCTGCTTGGCCGGATCCTCCCGCCGCTTGTCCAAGACCGTACCGAGCCAGCCGAGGAAGAAGGCCAGCGGAATGGACACGATTCCCGGGTTGCTCAACGGGAAGAGGGCAAAGTTCGCGCCCGGGATCATGGAGGTCTTGGCCCCCGAAACAACGGGCGAGAACGTGATCAGCAAGATGGCCGCGGCCAAGCCGCCATACATGCTCCAGACCGCGCCCTGTGTAGTGAACTTCTTCCAGAACAGGGAGTACACGATGGTGGGCAGGTTCGCCGAGGCTGCAACTGCGAAGGCCAAAGCCACCAGGAAGGCCACATTCTGACCGTTGGCAAAGATGCCGCCCAGGATGGCCAGGACTCCGATCACCAAGACAGTGCGTCGGGCCACCTTCACTTCGGTAGTGGCGTCGGCTTTGCCCTTGGCAATGACGTTGGCGTAAATGTCATGGGCGAAGGATGCTGCCGCCGTGATGGTCAGACCGGCCACCACCGCCAGGATGGTGGCGAAGGCGACAGCCGAAATGAAGCCCAAAAGCAGCGGTCCACCCAGGTGGAAGGCCAGCAGCGGGGCGGCGGAGTTGACGCCGCCAGGTGCGGATTTGATGGTTTCTGCGCCCACCAGGGCTGCTGCACCGTAACCCAGTACCAAGGTGAAGAGGTAGAACAGGCCGATCAGCCAGATCGCCCAGACAACGGACTTCCGGGCTTCCTTGGCCGTGGGGACAGTGTAGAAGCGCATCAGGACGTGCGGGAGCGCCGCGGTTCCGAGCACCAGTGCAAGGCCAAGAGACATGAAGTCGAGCTTGGATGTTTCGGTCTTGCCATACTGCAGGCCCGGGTTCAGGATGGCCGGGTTGTTGGCGGCCTCAGCTGCGGAGCCCAGCAGGCTGGACAGGTTGAAGCCGTAGATCGCAAGCACCATGGCCGTCATGACTCCGGCACCGGCTATCAGCAGGATGGCTTTGATGATCTGTACCCAGGTGGTGCCCTTCATGCCGCCGATCAGTACGTACATGATCATCAGGGCGCCGACGACGATGATCACCAAGGCTTGGCCGCCCCAGTCGCTGATGCCCAGCAGGAGCGAGATCAGGCTGCCTGCGCCGGCCATCTGCGCCAGGAGGTAGAAGAAGCAGACGGCGAGGGTGGACAGGGCTGCCGCGATACGGACCGGGCGCTGACGCAGCCTGAACGAGAGGACGTCGGCCATGGTGAACTTGCCGGTGTTGCGGAGCAGTTCAGCCACCAGCAGCAGGGCTACCAACCACGCAACCAGGAAGCCGATGGAGTACAGGAACCCGTCGTAGCCGTTGATGGCAATGGCGCCTGTGATGCCGAGGAATGATGCCGCCGAGAGATAGTCGCCAGCAATGGCCGTGCCGTTTTGGGAACCGGTGAACGATCGGCCAGCTGCGTAATAGTCTGCCGCGGTCTTATTGTTCCGGCTTGCCCGGAAGACGATCACCATGGTGACCGCCACGAAGAGGGCGAAGATCCCCATGTTGAGCAGTGTGGTGTCTTTCAGCGCTTCGACGTTGACTGCTGCCGGGATCATGGTGTTCATTTGGCTGCCCCGCTGATCACATTGCCGTCCTTATCGAATTCGTGGCCCTCGATCTCGTTGCGGATTTCAGCAGCGATGGGGTCCAGCTTCCTGTTGGAGTAGCTCACGTACCAGGCCGTGATGCCGAAGGTGGTAACGAACTGAAGCAGGCCGAGAATCAGGCCGACATTGATGTTGCCCCAAACCTTGATGGACATGAAGCCGACTGCGTAGTCGGCCAAGAGAACGTATGCGAAATACCAGAGCAGGAATACCACTGCCATTGGAAAGACAAAGCTGCGGTGCCGCTTGCGCAGTGTCTTGAACCGTTCCGTCTGTTGGACTTCCTGGAAGTCCACGGACGCCGTTGCGTCCTGGGGTTGGGCCTCATTACCCATGGTTCCTCCTGATTGTGATGTGTCCACATCAGCTCCGCACGCATTGCCAATGTGACTGCAATCACTATCGAACGCTTTGCGGTGCCTGTTCCAGAGAATCGTGCACTGCCGTCGCCCAACGGTTGCGACGTTGCGCCAAACGGCATGTGAGCCAGCGATCGGGCAAAACCCGGCCGGATGTGAGCGAGCGTCCGGGAAAACCCGGCGGGATGTGAGCGAGCGTTCACTTCGCACCTCTTCGATGAGGAGGACCAGCATCCCGCTACGCTGGCCTTATGCCCGATTCCCCGCTTTTCACCGCAGCTGCGATCGCCGTGATCGTGCTGGCAGTCGCCGTCGTCGTGGGTGTTGGCCTCAAAGTGATCCGCTCGTTCCGCGACCTTGGCACGGACGCCGAACGTGCCACCTACAACACACTCCATGCAGCCTCCAAGGCTGGACAGCACCTTCGCGGTGGCCTCCATCCCTCCAGCGCAGCCAAGGCCAGCAAGCAATTACGGGCCCTGCTGGGCTGCGATGCGTTGGCCATCACGGACACGGACGGCGTGCTCGCCTGGGATGGCGTCGCCGAGGAACTCCGGCCTTCGTTGATGCGGCTCGCGGAGGAAGTGTTGACCACTGGCCGCACTGTTGTGGTGGCTGTAGGGTACCCCTCAGCCGCTAAGCCGGATCACGGCAACCAAGACTTCAGCGCTGTCATCGCACCGATCCGGGCGGGATCCAGGGTTGTTGGTTCTGTGGCCGCACTTGCCCCTGCGGCCGGGGCCGGTCTGGTGAGGGCAACAAGCGAGGTGGCCGACTGGATCGCAGCGCAGCTGGAACTCGCGGAGTTGGAATCATCGCGCACCCTCCTGATGGAGGCCGAGGTCCGTGCACTGCGGGCCCAGATAAGCCCACACTTCATCTACAACTCGTTGAATGCCATTGCCTCGTTCATCAACACCGATCCGGCCCGGGCCAGGGAGCTGGTGGTGGAATTCGCTGATTTCACCCGCTATTCGTTCCGCCGGCACGGCGACTTCACTACTGTGGCGGAGGAACTCCGGTGCATTGATCGCTACCTCTTGCTGGAGCGGGCCAGGTTCGGCGAACGGGTCCAAGTGAGCCTGCGGATCGCTCCGGAGGTCCTCAGCACGGTCATCCCGTTCCTTAGCCTGCAACCCCTGGTGGAAAACGCCGTCCGGCACGGTTTGGAGGCCAAGGAAGGACCCGGACACATCACCATTTGCGCGAATGATTCCGGAGCGTTCGCTGAAGTGACCATCGAGGACGACGGCGTCGGCATGGACCCGGAGCATCTGCGGTCTGTGCTCGCCGGGCACACGGACGGGGTCCACGTGGGACTTCGCAATGTGGACGCCCGCCTGCGACAGGTCTACGGCGACGAGCACGGACTTGTCATCGACACAGCTCCGGGAGAAGGAACCATGATCACGATGCGGGTCCCGAAATCCCAGCCGGAACACGACGCCTGAGGCGGCGGTTAGTCTTTAATGATGATCAACGTGCTCGTCGCTGATGACGAACTGCCAGCCGTGGAGGAGCTCGCCTTCCTGCTGGGCCGGGATGAGCGGATAGGCGCCATCCACCGGGCATCTTCCGGCGCAGAGGCGCTACGGACCTTGGAAACAGAGTCGGTGGACGCCGTTTTCCTGGACATCCATATGCCGGCGCTCTCCGGGCTGGATATCGCGCGCGCCATTTCCCGCAGCAGCAGTCCGCCCGCCGTCGTGTTTGTCACTGCAGACGAAGACTGCGCACTTGAAGCCTTCGACCTCGCGGCAATCGACTATCTGCTGAAGCCCCTGCGCGCTGAACGGCTTTCCCGATCCGTGGACCGCATCAGTGAGCTCATCAAGGACGGAACGCCCGCGCCGGAGATGATCACGGTGGACCTCGGCAGCACAACCCGCATGATCCGCCGCGACGACGTCACGTATGTGCAGGCCCAGGGCGATTACGCAAGACTGCACACGGCCGAGGCCAGCTATCTGATCCGTGTGCCCCTCAGCGATCTCGAGCAGAAGTGGGCGGACGCCGGCTTTATCCGGATTCACCGCTCGTATCTCATCGCCTTGAACCATGTGCAGCACCTCAAGCTTTCAGCAACGGGACCCAGCGTAGCGGTGGCTGGCGCCGAGCTGCCCATCAGCCGCAGGCACCTGCCATCGGTAAGGGACAAGCTGCAGTCCACCCGCATCCGGCCGCAGGGATGACACGCGTCCGCGTCACCGCCCCGCGCCAATCAGCCACGGCGACACCGAGGGCCTTGGGACAGTTGCCGCATCCTGGAGAAGTTGCCGAGGATTCCGATGCAGGCCGGATTTTCATCCGCTCGCTCATCCGCTCCCAATTGCGGTTAGCCTTGGTGGTGGCTTGCGGGTTCCTGGTCATTCTTGCCGTGATCGCAGCTTTCCTGGTCTATGGACCGGGCGTAGCGGAAACCCGCATCTTCGGCATTCCCTTGGATTGGCTGGTTCTGGGCGCGGGCATCTACCCCGTCATTGGACTGAGCGCTTGGCTCTACAATCGTGCCGCGGCCCGGAACGAGGCACGTTACCAGGACCTTGTGGAGGATAAGTGAACCCTGCCGTTGGCCTGTTCGCCTTTCTGGCCGTTTCCCTCGCGACGGCGGTGATTGGCTTCTACGGCTTGCGCATCTCACGCACCACCGGCGACTTCTACGTCGCCTCCCGAACTGTCCCGCCGTGGTGGAACGCCTCCGCGATCGGTGGCGAGTACTTATCCGCCGCCAGCTTCCTGGGCGTCGCGGGGCTGATCCTGCTTTCAGGAACTGACGCGCTTTGGTTCCCCGTGGGGTACACCGCCGGCTACCTGATGCTGCTGCTCTTCGTAGCCGCTCCCCTTCGCCGCTCCGGTGCCTACACCATTCCGGATTTCACTGAAGCCCGGCTGGACTCCAAGCTGGTCCGCCGGGTGACGAGCCTGGTGGTGGTGGCCGTCGGTTGGCTATACATCGTTCCCCAACTCCATGGCGCGGCGCTCACTATCCGGATCACCACAGGACTTCCGTCGTGGGTAGGTTCGACGGCGGTGGTGCTGGTTGTGTGCCTCACCGTGGTGGCAGGTGGAATGCGCTCGATTACCTTCGTTCAGGCCTTTCAGTACTGGTTGAAATTGACCGCGTTGGCGGTGCCTGTGGTCTTCGTTCTTCTAGCGCTGGCAGGCAATGGTGAACAGCCACAGGCGCCCCTGCCCCTCAACCCCACCGGCCAAAGTGCTGCCGGGGCATACCAACACATCTCACTCTTAGTGGCATTGCTCTTCGGAACCCTGGGCCTACCGCACGTTCTGGTGAGGTTTTATACCAACCCGGACGGCCAATCGGCACGACGGACAACACTGATCGTGTTGGGGCTGCTCTCCGTCTTTTATCTGTTCCCCACGCTGTCTGGTGCTTTGGGGAGGATGTTCGCACCCGACCTCGCGCAGTCCGGCCAGGCCGACGCCCTGGTCTTGTTGCTGCCCGGAAGGCTTGTAGGCGGCCTGGCCGGTGACATGCTCTCTGCCTTGGTGGTAGCCGGCGCCTTCGCCGCTTTCCTGTCCACGACGTCCGGGCTGGTTGTTTCGCTATCCGGCGTCATCAGCCAGGACCTCTTTGGAGGAAGCGTAAAGGGCTTCCGCCTCGCAGCGTTGCTCGCCGCCGTCGTGCCTTTAGGTTTTGCCTTGATGACTGACACACTTGCGCTGGCCGGAAGCGTTGGCTTGGTCTTCGCCTTCACGGCGTCCACCATCTGCCCGGTACTGCTCCTGGGGATCTGGTGGCGTGGGCTGACGGATGCGGGCGCTATCGCGGGGATGCTGATTGGCGCGCTTCTTTGTGGCGGCGCCATGGTGGCGGGCACCCTCATGGGCCCGGGCAACGCGCCCGCGTGGTTGGCGCAGCCTGCAGCGTGGAGCGTCCCGGCCGCCTTCGCGGTGACCGTGGCCGTGTCAATCATGACGAAGAACCGTGTGCCGGCCTCAGTGAACCGAGTGATGTCACGACTACATGTGCCGGAGCGTCCGGTCGTCACGGAGAGATAGCGGCAGCAAGCCGTTGTCCGCGGCCCCTACAGGGTGGACAATGACGCCATGTCCGATGAAGCGGGTGCCGCGAGCCCGGAACCGCCGGCGCCCACCCCGGAGCTATCTCCCAGCGTCCGGGCGCAATTGCTGGCCACGGAACACTGGAGCCTGCTTGCTTCAAGGAGTACCACCCAAGGCGAAGTCCTCACCCGCATCAGCATGTTCCTGACGTTCACTTCGGCAAGCCTGCTCAGTGTGGCGCTCGTAGGCAACGCCACCCAATTTTCAGATGACTTCAGGGCCTTCGCGCTGACGATTCTCAGCATCGACGTCGTCGTAGGACTGTTAACACAGATCCGGGTCTTGAACGTCGGCATGGAGGACCTCATGTACGTCCTCGCCATGAACAGGTTGCGTGCCGCTTACGTCGAACTGGATCCCGGCATGGCGCGCTACTTGATGGCGGGCTACCACGACGACGAGGCAGGCTCGGAGCAGACGTACTACTTCCTGGGCGGGCGGGGCTCATTCAGCCAGGTAGCAGGCAGCAGCATGATGTTCATCATGACGGCCAACTCGGCGTTGCTTGCACTGCTGATCGGCTCTGTCTTGACTGTCCTTCAGGTGCCCACGCCCGTCTCAATCAGCGTGGCTGTGGTGGTCGCACTGGCCTTTTTTGCATTCACCATGATCCGCGGCGGGCGCCGGTATTACGCGGTGTGGAAGATCAACCAGCCAGTCTCCCCCACCCCGCATTAGCCCGCCGTTCGAACTAATCGATGGCCGCCATGAGCTCTACAACACGCGCGAGGAAGGCATCTACCTGCGCCTCTTCGTAGCCATCGGCGCCCTTGGCCGCACGGAAAACGGCACGGCGAACAGTGTCTACGCTCAAGGCCTGATCGTGCTCGAGGTACCCAATGAGCTCGGCGCACAAGGCGTCGACATCCTGGACGTTGTAGCTGCGTGTCCTTTTCCCGGACGGGCGCCGGAAGCGCTCGCCGTCGGGCCGGTGCAGCCTGCCGCGCAGGATGCCGGAGAGCTTGCCAATCTCGCGCAGCCAGGCCTCTTCGCCCTGCTGGCTGATGAGGTCGTCCCTCTCCCGACGCGCAAAGGCGTCCTCCAGCCGGTCCAGCGCAGCATCCACACTGTTGGCGTCGTAGCCACCCTTGACGGGGTCGAAAGCCACAGCACGTACATCTACGCTGGCCACTTGGTCGGCCGTGCCCACAGGGTTCTCAAACGACGTCCTGGCTCGCTGGAGGAACTCATCCACTTGCTTGGCGTTATAGCCGTACTTGCTGCGATCCACGCGATCAAACGTTGCGGGAATCTGGCGTCGAATATCCAAGGCCACTAATTTTCCTTCATAGGTTGTCAGACGCCGCTCAGCAGCGCGAACAGAACATAGGCTACAGGGGCTGCGAACACAATGGAGTCCAAGCGGTCCATCACGCCGCCGTGGCCGGGCAAGATGCTGCTCATGTCCTTGACGCCAAGTTCGCGTTTGACCATGGACTCGGCGAGGTCTCCGGCGGTTGATGCGGCCACCATGCCCACGGCCAGCACAAGGCCCACCCACCAAGGCTTGTCGAGCAGGAAGATACAGGCAAGGACGCCGATGACCATGGCCCCACCCACCGAGCCGGCGAAGCCCTCCCAGGACTTCTTGGGGCTGATCTTGGGGGCCATGGGGTGCTTCCCGAAGGTAGCACCAACGATGTAGCCAAACGTGTCATTCGAGACCACCAACAGCAACAAAGTGGCTATCTGCCACGCGCCGTCGGGAATCCCGTTCGGCCAGAAGCCGATGGGGGTGGCACCACCGGTGGCGTGGAGGGGCAATGCCGCGAAGCTGATAAGGAACGGAATCCAAGCCAAGGTGAAAACGCCGGCAAACACGCTGCGCGGCGCCCCGGCAGCACTCTCGATGGAGCGCCACAGCAAAACGGCCACCGAACTAGCCGTCATAGTGAAAAGCAAACCCTCAAGTCCGCCAAAGTAGGCCGACACCGGCATCACCAGGCTGCCGATCATCACGGGAACGATCGGCATCCTGGTCCCCTGGGCCTCAAGCGCCCGGAAAACCTCCCAAACACCCAGTACGGCGAAAGCAGTAGTGAGCAGGACGAATCCCAGCGGGAGGAAAAGCAATCCACCCAAAACGGCCAAAAGCATGGCAAGCCCGACGCCGATGGCCGCCGGAAGATTCCGCCCTGCCTTGGGTGTGGGGTTCTTCCGCACGCGCCTGACGCGCTTGGGGGTATCGCGTGTCGGGACCCGCTCAGCGGGCGCCGGCTCAGCCTGGTTCATCAGACCTCGAGCAGCTCGGCTTCCTTGCGCTTGAGCAGTTCGTCGATGCTGTCCACGTGCTGCTTGGTCAGGGCGTCGAGTTCCTTCTCAGCGCGTGCACCCTCGTCCTCTCCGGCTTCGCCGTCTTTGACGAGCTTGTCCAGGGAGTCCTTTGCCTTACGGCGGATGCTTCGGATGGATACCTTGGCATCCTCACCCTTGCCCTTGACGATCTTCACGTACTCCTTGCGGCGCTCCTTGGTGAGCTCCGGGATGGTCACGCGGATAACGTTGCCGTCGTTGGAAGGGTTGGCGCCAACCTCAGAGTCGCTCAGTGCCTTCTCAATGTCGCGCAACGCGGTCTTGTCGTAGGGGGTGATCAGGATGGTCCGGGCATCCGGCACACCGAAGGAGGCCAGCTGTTGAAGCGGAGTAGGTGTGCCGTAGTACTCGACGATCACCTTGTTGTAGAGGGCGGGGTTGGCCCGGCCAGTGCGGATCGAGGCGAAATCGTCCTTGGCTACCTCCACCGCCTTATCCATCTTCTCGCCGGCTTCGAGCAAGGTCTCTTCGATCACGGGTTTCTCCTCAGAAATAGTTGCTGCCCAACTGCAGGCGGCAATGCACAGTAAATCAATGCACAGTAAAGATCCGCCACCAGGGGCGGACGGTCCTAGAAATATCCTAGCCCTTGCTAGGGAGTAACCAAGGTTCCCAGCGTTTCACCCAGGATGGCGCGGGTAACGTTGCCCTCACCCTCCATGCCGAAGACCACCATGGAAAGACTGTTGTCCTTGCACATGGTCATTGCCGTCTGGTCCATGACCCGGATGTCACGGCGCAAGGCGTCATCGTAGCTGAGGACATCCAACTTCTCGGCCGTGGGGTCTTTCTTGGGATCAGCGGTGTAGACGCCGTCCACACCGCTCTTGGCCATGAGGACCACGTCCGCGTGCACTTCAAGGGCCCGCTGCGCCGCAACGGTGTCGGTGGAGAAGTAGGGCAACCCGGCGCCTGCGCCGAAAATGACCACGCGACCCTTTTCCATGTGGCGGATCGCACGGCGGGGAATGTAGGCCTCCGCGACCTGGCCCATGGTGATAGCGCTCTGGACCCTGGTCTCCACACCGGCCTGCTCCAGGAAGTCCTGCAGCGCCAGGCAGTTCATCACAGTGCCCAGCATGCCCATATAGTCGGCGCGGGAGCGGTCCATACCGCTTTGCGACAGTTCGGCGCCGCGGAAGAAGTTACCGCCGCCGACAACAATTGCCACTTCTACCTCGGTGACCGCTGCCGCGATTTGCTTGGCGATGGCGCGTACGGTCTCAGGATCGACGCCGAGTTTGCCTCCGCCGATGACCTCGCCGGAAAGTTTCAGAAGTACACGTCGACGGGTCTTCTCGGGCTGGATAGCAGTGTTGACGGTTTCCATGGTGCCTTCCCGTTGGTGGACTCTGGCTAGATTATCGTGCTGTGGGTCCGCGCAGGTACTACCCGGACGGGTGCATGAAAAAGGGGCGGCCACCGAAGTGACCACCCCTTTTCATGAATTACTAGTTTCCGACGCGGAAACGGGTTACTGCGGTTGCCTTGACGCCGGCTTCTTCGAGGACCTGTGCAACAGTCTTCTTGGAGTCCTTGGCGAATGCCTGGTCAACCAGAACTTCACCCTTGTAGAAGCCCGTCACGCGGCCTTCCACGATCTTGGAAAGAGCAGCTTCGGGCTTGCCTTCAGCCTTTGCAGTCTCTTCCGCGATACGGCGCTCGGACTCGACCAGTTCGGCCGGGACATCCTCGCGGGTCAGGTAGTTCGGAGCCATGGCTGCAACGTGGACAGCGATGTCGTGCGCGGCGGTGGCAGCGGCTTCGCCTTCACCGTCGACAGCGAACAGGACGCCGACCTGGGCCGGGAGGTCCTTGGACGTCTTGTGCAGGTAAGCGTCAACCGTGGTGCCCTCAACGCGGGAGATACGGCGGACAACAACCTTCTCGCCGAGGACTGCGCCTTCTTCGACAACAACCTCGGACAACGGCTTGCCGTCGACCTCGGTGGCCAGCAGGGTCTCGAGGTCGGCTGCGCCGGACTCGACTGCAACGTTGAGGACCTTGTCAGCCAGCTGGATGAACTTGTCAGCCTTGGCGACGAAGTCAGTCTCGCAGTTGACCTCGATCATTACGCCGACGCCGCCGTTGACCTTGGCAGCAACCAGGCCTTCAGCAGTGGAACGGCCTTCGCGCTTGGTAGCACCCTTGAGGCCCTTGATGCGGATGATCTCGATGGCCTTCTCAGCGTCACCGTTGGCTTCGTCAAGAGCCTTCTTGACGTCCATCATGCCGGCGCCGGTGCGCTCGCGCAGGGCCTTGATGTCAGCAGCAGTGTAGTTCGCCATGTGAACCCCTCTGTCTAGAAATTTGTGTGTTTACGGACTGACAGGACGGCAGCCCACCGTGTGAGCCGCCATCCTGTCAGTTGCCCCCGACGCTGTATCCAGCATCAGGGAAGGTCCAGATTTACTTGGCTGCTTCGGCTTCGCCGGCTGCAGCTTCAGTTGCTTCGGGAGCCTCGGCTGCGGGAGCTTCTGCTGCCGGTGCCTCGGTTGCCGCTGCTTCTTCGGCCTTGCTGCCTTCGAGGAGCTCGCGCTCCCACTCAGCCAGCGGCTCTTCCGGAGCTTCGGTGGTGCCCGTTGCGCGCTGGTTGCGGGCGATGAGGCCCTCAGCTACGGCGTCGGCAACAACGCGGGTGAGCAGGTTGACGGAGCGGATGGCGTCGTCGTTACCCGGGATCGGGAAGTCAACTTCGTCGGGGTCGCAGTTGGTGTCCAAGATGGCAACAACCGGGATGTTCAGCTTCTTGGCTTCGTCAACAGCAAGGTGTTCCTTCTTGGTGTCAACAACCCAGAGAACCGAGGGGGCCTTGGTCAGGTTGCGGATACCACCGAGGTTGGACTCAAGCTTGGTGAGTTCACGCTTGAGGAGCAGGAGCTCCTTCTTGGTGTAAGCCGAGCCAGCGACGTCGTCGAAGTTGATCTCTTCGAGTTCCTTCATGCGCTGAATACGCTTGGCGACGGTCTGGAAGTTGGTGAGCATACCACCCAACCAACGCTGGTTGACGTACGGCTGGCCAACGCGGGTGGCCTGCTCAGCAATTGCTTCCTGAGCCTGCTTCTTGGTGCCAACGAACAGGACGGTGCCGCCGTGGGCGACAGTAGCCTTGACGAACTCGTAGGCGCGGTCGATGTAGGACAGCGACTGCTGGAGGTCAATGATGTAGATGCCGTTGCGCTCCGTGAAGATGAAGCGCTTCATCTTCGGGTTCCAACGACGGGTCTGGTGTCCAAAGTGGACGCCGCTGTCAAGCAGCTGGCGCATAGTTACGACGGGCATGCCGACGCTCCTTCCGGCAGGTCATTCATGAGAGAGCCCATGGGGCTGCTCTTACCCTGCCAATAGTTGACGGTTGTTTAGCCTTTGCCCGGTTGGGCGTGGCTCCTGGCATCCATTGCACTTCTCATCCGGCACGGAGCCTAAGCTCGGCCGGACCGCAAGAGGCGCAATCCTCCGCAGCACAAAACCATGAGGCTTAGCTGGCGGAGGGCTGGATACGCGTAGTCAGCCTGGGACCCTCGCATATCTGAATGAGACATGCTTCTGAACAAGCTTGAGGGCACAGCAAACTGCTCCACCAAGTGTACTACAGCGACCCCACCGATTTGACCGCGGGGAACCGCCCGTTGTCCACATACGGCAGTCAACGTATCGCGTCGCCGGGGTTGCCCCGGAAGGCTGGCTCCATGACCGTTTTGAAACTCATATTGACCACCCTCATTGCCTTCGCCCTCGCTGTTGGCAACGCAAGCGCAGCTACGCCGGCAGATCCGGATTCCGCGATTACCCAGTCGGGACAGGGGCAGTGGAGTTGGCCACTCTCCCCCAAGCCTTCCGTCCTGCAGACGTTCGACCCACCGGACAGACCGTGGCTCAGCGGGCATCGCGGCGTGGACCTGGGACCAACTCACGACGGCGCTCCGGTCACCGCGCCGTCGGATGGCGTGGTGACCTTTGCCGGCGTCGTGGTTGATCGTCCGGTATTGACCATCGATCAGGGAAATAGCCGCAAGAGCAGCTTCGAACCCGTGACCAGCGAACTCAAAAGCGGAGATGCTGTCCGCAAAGGGCAGGTCATCGGCATTGTGGAACCCGGCCACTGCGGCGGGGCCCCCTGCCTGCATTGGGGCGTGCGGCGTGGCGAGGACTACGTCAATCCGTTGGGCTTCGTGTCGCACATACGGCCATCCGTACTGCTGCCGCTCAAGTGAGTTGCCAGCAACGCCCAAGCCCCACCGCGTTCCCGCCGCACCTCCCCCGACACGTCAGCGGACGTTCTAGACGATGGCCGAAACTCCCGTGATGGCACGGCCGGTCACCAGGGTGTTGATCTCGTGCGTGCCCTCGTAAGAGTAGATGGCCTCTGCATCCGAGAAGATCTTGGCCATGCCATAGTCCGTGACGATGCCGTTACCACCCAGGATGCTGCGTCCCAGAGCGACGCTTTCGCGCATACGCGCTGTAGTGAAAGCCTTTGCCAGAGCCGACTGCTCGTCCTTGGCCACACCTGCGTCTTCGAGTTGGGCCAGACGAACCATCATGCCCATGGAGGCAACAGTGTTTCCGAGGATTTGCACCAGCTGGTTTTGCACCAACTGGAACGCTGCAAGTGGACGCCCGAACTGCTGGCGATCCACAGCGTAACTGCGGGCGACATCGAAGGCGGCCATCTGCAGCCCCACGGCCTGCCACGCGACGGCCAGGCGGGTTACTTTGAGGACCTTGTTTGTGTCGCGGAAGCTGTTGCCGTTGGCAAGCTTGAAGAAGTCCGGAACCACCACATTGTCAAGAATGATGTCCGCATTCTGCACCGTACGCAGGGAGATCTTGTTTTCAATCTTGGTGGCCGAGTAGCCGGGCAGCGAAGTGTCCACCAGGAATGCCTTGACCTGGTTGTCTGCCACGTCCTTGGCGTAGATGACCACCCAATCGGAGAAGGTGGCGTTGCCGATCCAGCGCTTGGCGCCGTTGAGGACCCAGGTGTCGCCGTCGCGCCTCGCTGTGGTGCGCGTTCCGCCAGCGACATCCGAGCCACCCAGCGGCTCGGTCAGCCCGAAGGCGCCAATCTTTTTCAGCGAGTAAATGTCCGGGAGCCAAGCATCCTTCTGCTCCTGCGACGCGAGGGCCTCGATTGAGCCCGTGAACAGGCCGTCGTGGACACCCATAAAGGTTGCAATCGAAGCATCGGCACGGGTCACTTCCGCGTGGAGCATGCCCGCGAACAGGTTGGAGTACCCCTGGCGGCGGACGGGACTGACCAGGTCCAGTTCGCCGAGCTTGGGAATGAGGTCCATGGGGAACTCGCCACGGTTCCAGCAATCCACCGCGATGGGCTTGACCTCGCGGGCGAGAAATTCACGGACCTCCGCCAGTCTGTCCTGCTCTTTTCCTGTCAGCATCTGCTCAAAGGCGTAGAAGTCACCATCGGCATACGGGAGGTTGGTGGCGTCGAAAGCGGCGTTGGACATATTCGCTCCTTCAAGGGTGGTCACCTGCGACCAAGGCTAAGTTACTGATGAGTAACATACCGCACTGGCGGGGGAACGCAAAAGAGCCGCAGCCGACGAAGATGAATCGTCGGCCACGGCTCCCGTGTGAAATGTAGGGATACTCGGACTTGAACCGAGGACCTTAGGACCGCAACTTCCATTCATTGTTGGCCCCACCGACGGCCCGCTGCCCGGGCGGTCTAAAGATACAGGGACTCAGCAGCTTGCGCTAAGCAAGCTTGCATCCACTCGGCATCTAATTCAGTCCGTTCCCCTGCCGGTAGTTCCGATGTAGCACCAGGAAGAAACACCATCGGCCCCGGCCCACCAAGGTCTTTGGCAGTAACGAGGGTTGCGGTAGGAAACGCCTGCACCTGAGTGCGATGCACAGCTCGCGGCGGCAGGTAGTATGAGTCGCCTTGCCGAACCGTCCTAGATTCCTTCTTTTCGAGGGACCACCGGCCATCTAGACGCCGCGTAGCGTTGACGTCTGCCCCGTACTCAATCTGGTAGGCGCTATATTCCCCATCCGGGTCTTGCTTCGGCTCAAGATATGTGTCAGTTAGAGCCCCGGCGAGTACGGCGCTGCGAAGTTCCCATGTGTGGTCATGAAGGCTCCCGAGGTCATCAGCCCAAGCGCCCGTCTGCCGCGTCCACAGGTGTAACCGCGTCCGAAACGGCCCCTCCACGAGGCTCGTAAGTTCTACATGCGCGAATCCCAAGGGATGCTTCGTACACGGAACCGATGAGAGCACGTCACTAACCTCATGAAGTACCGCTCTAGCCAATGCGACATCAATGCTGACACCGCGGAGGATGTTGCCAGCTGCCAAGGCAGTGAATTTAAGGTTTGACACCGAACGCCTTCCTGTTGATGGTGTCGAAATCTAGCTCGTCTGGCTCCGCAAAGCCTGACAGCAGGGCGGTACGCTCACCCAAGCCACCTGACGTGACATAGCATCCCTCGAGCACTGCCTTGGCCGAGTCTGCTGTCATATCAGTCGGTTTTGGGACGTCGCGCAGGGGCACTAAACTCTCCAGGACTCCATGACCGTGAGCCGCATTCTCGAATTCGTCCCTAATGCTCTTGTAGTAGAAGCTATGGCTTCTAGCCATTAAAGCCGGGGCCGTCTGTGATGCCACGGTTGCAAGGAGCATGCTCGACCCCATGTCTATACGCAATGGGCTATAGGTGCGCAGAAGGACTACCTCCGGCGCTATCCGAGAGTGTGCGGCGTACACAAAGGTCGACAGTATGCAGGCGAGCAGGTCGGTCTGGATGGCTCGGGGATCAGATTCATCATCGCGCCGGTCAGCAGGATCACGCTGCTTACTGCGGTAGGAAGAGTATCGTTCGCACAAATGCTCGTCTCTGGGATCGAGTATTTGGACTGAAACAGGTTGTGGTTCTTGTCGCAAGGCTAAGTTCGGCAATACCTGATCTCGGAACCAGCGCCCGGAGCCCCCTCGGAACCACCAACCAGAGGTCCTGCGCAATTCCGTCAGCAATAGCTCACCAATTTCCCCACTTGCAACCTGACGGAGTTCGGCCTCTTTCACCAACTGTGCGATCTGGTTGAGAAGCAGATCGTGCCGCGTGTCCCGGCTAGCTTCCGCAACGTCGCGGATCCGCCGTAAGCGAGAAGCGCCGTAGACGCTCAGGAGAAAGGCCGACAGCCCGAAAAGGAAGACCTCATCCGGGACATTGTCTGGTAACTCAAACGGTGTAAACAGGTCTGCTAGAGCGACCAAAATTCCAACTACACCGGCAAGACCAGTAACCGCACCAGCTGGGTCTGCCTTGGCGAGAGACAATGTCTCAGCCAAAAATCTCTTCTTACTCAAGCGAAGATTTCCTATCCAATAGAGCTGGCGCCAGAATCAGTGCCCGGACAGCCGGACCCCCGAGTTCATCCAAGAAAGCCCATCAACGCATTCAACGATGCACCCGTAGAACGATAGCTGGTTCGCAAACGCCGTTCGTTTTGTGACCGGCTTTTGGGGCCCGGCACTTTCCCGCGGCAGGGATCCTCACCTCAAATCCGAAGCGCCACCTACATTTTCAGCAGGCCAGACCACCCAGAACGGCCCACCAAGAGTGCAAATTCTCATTAGAGGTACTTTTCCTCGCCTTTTGCCGTGGCAACGCTCATAAGTCGGCAAATTGGCCAGGTGGAAGCCAATCAACCGGACGCGGCGTTCCCACCCGCGGTCGGAGCACTCTGAGACCCCAACAACTACCGTATACAGTAGCGCTCAGCCCGCGAGCTCGGATTCGACGTGGGTGTCACCACGCGCGTTCCGCACGCCAGTTGGAACACTACTGGAAGCTTCAGCGGGCATGACCGTTGCTTCGGCCCACCTCGGCCACTCCAACGAGAGCGTCACACGCAAGCACTACGTTCAAAAGACCGCCACAGACCCGTAAACACTTAGCTGCTAGAAGCCTTTGGCTCCTAGCACACCTATCAGGAGAGAAAAGTTTGGACTTCGACATACTCAGCAAAGTCATCGCAGCGATCGTCCCGCTTCTCGTCGCAGCACTTAGCCTCCTGGGCGGGCGTCGTTCAAACCGCGGCGAGATCAAGGAGGATCTCGAAATGTTGGCAGCGCTTCCCGAGGGTAGCGGCCTCAAGCCAAAGTTGGAAAAGATCGTGGAGACTCAGCTGGATCGTATCCAGAACGAGATCCACTACACGCGGAACTTACCAATGATTGTTGTGGCAATCGCCGGCTCAGGGATCTTCATCTATTTAGGCATCTACCTGTTCCAGCTCAACACCTGGTGGTGGACCATAGCCGCTGTGTTGTCAGTCTTGATGGCGTCCATCTTCATGTACGGCATCTTCGAAAGTGTCCAAAAGAAGGACAGACGAAAGCCCCCGACTCCCGCTTCTTCACAATGATTCCAGTGAGTTTCCGGTGGATGGCCCCGCTCTGAATCCAAATGAAGCAGCCCCTGGTCTGCGTTTCCGCAGGTCCTGGGCTGTTTTTCGTGTAGGGCTACTCGGACTTGAACCGAGGACCTTAGGATTATGAGTCCCGCGCTCTAACCAGCTGAGCTATAGCCCCGTGATGCCCGGTCCGGCGGCTGAAAACAGCTGTACCGGGCAAAGCACTCCAGCAATTCTAATAGGTGCCGGGGAGTGCTTTTGTCACACCACCATGTCCTCGTAGGATGCGCCCCGGTAAAGGTCCTCGAAAGTCTGGAGGGTGCCGTTGATGCTGTGCGGTTCCACCATCTCGCGGCTCAGCTTGCCCATGGCCTCAAGCTCGTCCTTGGGAAGCTCCACGAGCTGGGTGATCCGGGCAGCGAGTCCGTTGCTGTCGTTGGGGGTGAAGAGGTAGCCGTTCTCCCCGTCACGAACGAGGTGCGGAAGTGCCATGGCGTTGGCCAGCAGCACAGGAGTGGAAGCAGACATGGCCTCCAATGTCACCAGTGACTGAAGCTCGGCCGTGCCGGGCATGCAGAAGATGTCGGCCTTGATGTACGCCTCACGAAGGTCCTCGTCGCTGGCAAGCCCGAGGAACCTTACCCGATCCCCTAGGCCAAGTTTCGCAACCTGGGCTTCAAGGGCGGGCCGGACTTCGCCACCACCCACGATTTCCAGGTTCACGTTCAGTTCGCGCGGGGTTTTGGCCACGGCGTCGATCAGCACGTTGATGTGCTTCTCTTCGGCAAGGCGGCCCACGAACAGGACCGTGGGGTTGGCGTGCGGCTCTATGACTTCGCCGGGCTGGAGCTCGTAGGCCGAAGAGTCGATCCCGTTGGAAAGGGGCAGGACCTTGCGCAGGAAAGCGTGCTGGTGCATGGCCTTAGCAGCGAGCGGCGTCGGCGTTGTGACCACGTCCGCCTGCCCCATGACCTTGCCCATGTCCTTCCAGGAAATCCGGCCGACGATGTCCTTGAACCACTGCGGGAACGGAAGGAACGGGTTGAGGTTCTCGGGCATGAAGTGGTTGGTGGCCACAATCCGGATGCCGCGCTTAACAGCCTCGTAGAGGACGTGCTCGCCAATCATGTAGTGGCTCTGGATATGGACGACGTCCGGCTGGACCTTGTCGAAAAGAAGGCTGATTTCCTTCTTGATTTCCCACGGGAAGCAGATCCGGAAGTACTCGTGGGTGAAGACACCATGGGAGCGGAGCCGGTGAACGGTGGCTTCGTCGCGGAACTCGGTGTAGCTCTTGCCCGTGTCCGGACGGCAGGCCAACACATGCACGTTGTGCCCACGTGCAGTCATCCCCTTGGCCAGGCGGTAGCCGAACTGTGCGGCACCGTTGACGTGCGGCGGGTAGGTATCCGCGGCGATCAGAATAGTGAGGGGCTTGTTGGTGTCGGGAATGGTCACGTGGAGAACTCCTGATGGTCACGGTGCGGACAGCGTTGCTTGTGGCAATGCTGCGGTGTCGCCGGGTTGCCGCCCGCAATAGCGGTGGCTCAAGGTAAAGCTCTGGCCTAAGCCTTCCGGTTGGCAGCCGCTTTCGCGTCCTTCTTGCGTTTGGTGACTTCCGGATGGTGCCGGCTCAGGGCAATAACCCCCACGATAGCAAGCGTAGCGGCCGTGGCCATGGCGATGGCCATCACGGCGTGGACATCGGGACGAAGTTCACCAAGGATCACGATGCCGATTGCGATGCCCACCATGGGGTCGATAACGGTCAGGCCTGCGATGACCAGATCAGGTGGACCACCGGAATATGCACTCTGAACGAACCAGGAGCCCAGTCCTCCGGCGGCCACAATGGCAATGAGCGTGTACCACTGGACATTGAGCAGGAACAGGCCATTGGGATCGAGCAAGTGTTTGCCGATAATGCGGGTCAGCACGGCGACAAAGCCGAACAGGACACCGGCCCCCAGGATGTAGATAAAGGCGCTCATGCGGTGTTTAAACATCACGGCCAGCGTGCCAAAAATGCCCACGGCGAGAGCCAGTAGGAGAACAATCGTCAGTTCGTCGTCGCTATTTACGTGATGGTTCTCCTGCGTGACGTTGACTGCCAGCAGCACGAACAGCGCTGAACCCGTGACACAGGCGCTGATGGCCACCACAGTGGCGCGGTTGATGCTGAGGCCTTGGTCCTTGGCGTTGACCACCGTAGTGATGACCAAGGCGATGGCACCGATGGGCTGCACCACTGTGAGGGGTGCAGACACCAAAGCGATAGCGTTCATCACCATACCGAGGGCAAGGAACAACAGCCCGAGCATCCAGCGGGGGTTACGCAGGAGCCGCAGGAACCCATTGGAGCTGAGCGCCAAGCCACCGGTGTCAGCTTTTACCGCGCTGCCTTGCCGCTGGGCGCCGATGGCGAGGAAGAAGGCACCAAGTACCGCGAGAAAAACCGCCAGCCAGACCATCAGCCTCGTCCGCCGTCGTCGGTTTTCAATTCTTTACCCTTACGCAAGATGGCCCAAAAATAGTTGTAGGCCGCAATCCAATGGCCGATCAGGCCGAAACCCAGGAACGTCCAAGCAGCCACGAAGTAGACCTCGGTAAAAGCAATGGGCAGCTTGGACAGGACAAGCAACGGCGTGCCAACCAGCAGCAGCGCCGTACGGATTTTTCCGATGACGCTCACCGGTAGGTCCGGATGGCTGCGGAAGTAGATGAAAGATGCGATGGCCAGGACGGCGTCAGGCACCAGCAGCGCGGCCAGGTACCACCACTGCACGACGCCGGCAATCGCCAGCGTGAACGCGACGGCCAGGAGGGCGGCCCGGTCGGCCATCGGATCCAGGATCCGGCCAAGCTTGGAAGTCTGGTCGAAGCGTCTGGCGATGTAGCCATCCACCCAGTCGGTGCTGCCCATGACCACCAGCACCAGCACCGCGAAGCCGTACTCCTGCTCCGACAACACGAGCCAGACAAACAGCGGGACACCCATGAAGCGAAGGACCGTAAGGATGTTGGGGACAGTGAAGATGAGGTCATGATCGACCTGCGGCCGGTCGGGGTTCGACCCAGCTCCGATCAATCTCATCCTGCCCCCCCCCCCTTCCTCGTCTTCAGTGTTTGGCGCCGCCGGTAGCTGCTACTTCTTCAGCAACTTCCGAAGCGCAACAACGAAGACCACGGCGGCAGTGGCAAACGCCGCGAGGTCCTTCCACCGGGCGGCGAGCCGTTCGGTGAGGCTTTCGGGAACGGAGTCTCCGAGGTCGGCGAACTTCGCGGCAGCGAACTCTTTGCCCTCTTGGAACTTTCCGTTGGCGCTTTCCAGCAAAGCCTGGCCCTGCTTCTTGACGTCCAGCTGTTCACCAAGTTCGTCGCGGACACCGGTCAGGTGTTCACGGCGCCGCTTCAGGCGCGAGCGAAGCTCAGCTTCGGTAGGCGCCTTGACGGCGTCTGCTTCCTTGGCGGCTTCCTTTGCAGCCTTTTCTGCCTTGGCCTTCTCTGCTGCCGCTTCCTTTTCAGCCTTGGCTGCCTTGGCTGCAGGCGAATTGGGATCCAGGATCGACTCGTCGAAGTCGGAACCTTCCTTGGCGATTCCGAGATCGTGCTTGATCCCACGGATGGTGTCTTCGGGGACCAGGGGCATGGCCTTCTTGAATTTAGCGATGCCGATCAGGGATGCGATTGCCACAATCACCAGGAAGAAGGCTGCAACAATGAGTGCCGCGAGCCAGCCGGGCATGATGGTGGCCAGACCAAGGATCGCTGCGACAACCAGCGCGATCACCAGTAACGCCAGGAAGACAAGCGCCACTCCGAAGAAGGCACCAGCGATGCCAACCTGAGTGGCCTTACGCTTGAGTTCTACTTTCGCCAGGGCGATTTCGTCGTTGAGTTGCCTCGGAGCCAGCCTTGCTACGAGCTTGAGGGTCTTCGGCAAAGTACGAATGGCTGGTCCTTGACTGGGCCGGCCGGTGTGACGTCCACTCATGGGTTCCGCCTAACTGCTTCCTCTGGGCATCGTGTAGGGCGAACGCGGCGGAAATCTATCGTCGCGGACACCTGTCCTCAAAGCTATCATTCAGGTTCCTGCTGAACTTTCGGGATCACGCCGTGGCGCGCCTGTCATACATCCAATAAATATGATCTGGGCCATAGGATAGATGATCGTGACCTCTCCCATTGCTCCGGGCGATTCTCTGAGCCGACGCGAAAAACTTGTCTACATTCTCCTGCTGGGTGCACTGACTGCCCTGGGTCCTTTCACTATCGACCTGTATCTTCCGGCGTTCCCCGCCTTGGAAGAGAGTTTTGATGTATCGGCGGCAGCAATCCAGCTCACGCTGACCGGGACAACGGTTGGCTTCGGGCTCGGCCAGCTATTGGTGGGTCCCTTCAGTGACAAAGTGGGTCGCCGGCTGCCCTTGATCCTGGCGACGGCTGTGCACATCGGCTCTTCGCTCGGGGCGGCACTGGCCACGGACATCGGGATGCTCTCCTTGTTCCGAGTGCTCATGGGAATTGGTGCTGCCGGAGGTGGCGTGGTGGCCATGGCCATGGTCCGGGACCTCTTTCACGGCTACTCCATGGTCCGGATGTTTTCAAGGATGTCACTGGTCAACGGCCTGGCACCGATCCTGGCGCCGGTCATCGGATCCCAACTGCTGCTCGCGTTTCCCTGGCCGGGCATCTTCTACTTCCTGGCGGGCTATGGCTTGCTGGTGATCCTTGCCTCCATCTTCTTCATTCGGGAGACACTTCCGGCAGACCAGCGTGGAAAGTCCACCATCACGGCTGCTCAACGCTATAAGACCGTCCTCACGGACAGGATTTTTGTGGGCATGGTGCTCGTGGGAAGCCTGAACTTCGGCGGGCTTTTCGCCTACCTCTCGGCTTCCACGTTCCTCTTTCAGAACGTTTACGGCTTTTCACCGCAGGAATACGGGATCCTGTTCGGCATCAACTCCCTGGGCATCGTGGCCGGCGTGCAGATCAGTTCGCGCCTGATCCGGCGGGTGGCCCCGCAGTGGATCGTGGCGGGAGCCACGGTGTTCATGCTGTTCACTGCCCTCCTGATCGTGGTGCTTGACCTGTTCCACGTGGGGCTGTGGGGAATCCTCATTCCGTTGTGGTTCTACATCTGCGCAACCGGCTTCATGTTCCCGTGCGTTCAGGTCCTGTCCCTGGCCAACCACGGCGCACAAGCAGGCACCGCTGCTTCTCTCCTGGGCGCGTCCCAGTTCATGATGGCCGGAATTGTACCGCCGGTCGTCGGTTGGCTGGGTGTCAGTTCCGCCGTCCCCATGGGTGCCGTCATGGCCGCCTGCATCACCGGCGCGATCGCCGCGTTGTGGCTGGTAGTGCGGCCCGGATCTGTTCCATCCATCCATTAGCAGCAGCCCCGTAGGCTGTGACCATGACTAATAAACCGCACCGCAACGGCAGGGGCTTGTTCCTCGGTGCTTTGCTCGGCGCCGTCGCCGGTGCACTTCTCGGTCGCGCCGCGGGCAGTGCGCTGTTTGGCGCCATCCTGGGTGCCGTGATCGGCGCCGCTGTGCTGTACCGCGTGAATCCTGGCCCTTGGAAGCGGGACTAGGCTAGCTGCCACCAGCGACCCGCCGCCGTCGAGAGTCACCAAACCCTCCCCTAACCGCCTGCTGCAGGGCAGAATGGTGGCCAGCCGGGGTAACCGGTGCTTGAACCGGTGAAGGGGACATCACATGAGCACGGCTGTTGGATTTCGGGGCAATGTGCGCGGGCTGGCAGCCGTGCGGAGGTTGCCACTGACCCTGGCTCTCGTAGTGCTCTTCTGGGTGCTGGGTGCCGTCTCCGGCAGCATCCTCAACGGGCCCGGCCAAGCCTTGTTGGATCAAGTAGGAATCGGCCTGGCGGTGGAACCCGGACCGTGGTGGTCCATCTTCACGTCAGCATTCTTCGCCTCCTCCTTGCTGGATTACCTGGCCTGTACAGCCGCGATCCTGGTAGGCGTCGGCATTGCCGAACGCGTCATGGGCCCTTGGCTGGCTCTGGCTGCCTTCATAGCCGGTTCAGCCCTTAGCGCCCTGGTTCTTGTGGTCCTGGTGACCTTCGGAACGGACGCCAGCGACCAGTGGCTGAGTTTTCTGGGCGGCGAATATGTGGTGGGTGCTTATGGCGGCGCTGCCGCTGCGTTGGGATGCTCGACGGCGGCGCTCGAGGCTTTGTGGCGTCGCCGCCTGAGGACGTGGCTGCTCGCCGCCACGCTGATGTTTGCCCTGTTCGTAGGCGTTGCCCAGACCCTGCAGGCACTTGCCGGAGCCGTGATCGGCATCCTGGTCGGTTGGGCCATCCAGTCGCTGGTGCTACGCCGCCGGGCGGGATCGCTCCACTCCTCAAGCCTTCGGGAAACGCGTTTCCTGGTGGGCACCGTGGTGGGTGTCTTCGCGGTTGGACCTTTGCTCACGCAGCTGACCGGAACGTGGGAAATCGGGCCCCTCTCCGTTGTTTCCGAGGTCATGCTCCAGGCCAGTCCCGACGCGGATGAGGTTCAGGAAGCGTGCAACAACGACACCAACTGTGTCACCTTGCAGAGCATCGTCGGCGTCCAGAGCTTCGGAGCGGCAATCCTGACACTGATTCCGGTCCTTCTGCTGCTCGTCTGCGCCGAGGGGCTCCGGCGCGGCCGTCGGCTCGCCTACAGGCTGACGCTCGTTATCCAGCTGTATCTGGCTGCCGTGACCGTTCTGTCCATCGTCCAGTACGTTACAGATCCGGACGTCACGTTAGGCGACGACGACTTCGCGTACCTCCTCCTGTACGCGGTCCCCGCGGTCCTCGCCCCTGTCATCATCGTGGTGCTGCTGCTGATAAACCGGCATAAGTTCAGGGTCGAATCGAGCGACGCCGGTTACCGGGTCCTCGGCAAGACCTCGCTCATCCTCGCCGTCGCGGCCGTGATCTTCTATGTCGCGTTTTGGTTCATTGAAGGCAACCCGGGCCGCTCTACGTTGTTGGATCTTGCCGGGCAGCTGACACATATCCTGGTTCCCTTCCCTGTCCCGTTCGTGGTGGCTCTCCCGCAAGGCCTGCTGAGCACAGTGGTCTACGGACTGGGCGGGGACATCATTTGGCTCTGCATCCTTGTACTTGTCCTGAATAACTTCCGTCGGTTCCGGATGCTCGCCACTGATCCGGCAGCAGACCTGGGCCACGCCAAGGAGCTATTGCATGATGGCGGCGGATCGTTGTCCTGGATGGCGCTGTGGGACAACAACCAGTACTGGTTTACCCCGGACAGGAAGGCCGGCGTTGCGTATCAGGTCCACAACGGTGTGGCCCTCACAGTTGCGGGGCCCTTTGGCGCAAGCGAACTCCATGCCGGAGCAGCCACGGGTTTCGTAAAGCACTGCTCCAGCCTTGGGTTGATTCCGTGCTTCTACTCAGCCACGGCAGAGCTCGACGCTGCGCTGCTCCCCCATGGCTTCAGGAAACTGGAAGTGGCGGAAGAGACACTCCTCAACGTCCAGGCCATGACCTTCAAGGGGAAGGAATGGCAGAATGTCCGCACGGCCCTGAACCGCGCAGACAAGCTCTCCATCAAGGATCACTGGTACAGCTACCCCGGGATGCCGCCGGGAATCAGGGCACAGCTCGCCGAGATTTCCGAAGAGTGGGTGGCTGATAAGGCACTTCCTGAGATGGGCTTCACCTTGGGTGGCTTGAACGAACTCAAAGACCCCGAGGTGCTCTGCTGTGTGGCCGTGGATGATGACGGCCTGGTCCATGGAGTCACCAGCTGGCTGCCCGTCTTCAGCGACGGGGTCATCTCAGGGTGGACCCTGGACTTCATGCGCCGCCGCACCACAGGCTTTAAGGGCGTCATGGAGTTCCTCATCGCTTCTGCCGTGACGCACTTCAAAGAAGAAGTACCCCAAATCTCGTTGTCCGGATCTCCGCTCGCCAATACGGGCGCCGAGGCAGGAGCCGATGTCGGCGAGGGAGACCACAGCGCTCCGGACCACAGCACCCTGGACCGCGTCCTTGCGCTGCTCGGGAACGCGCTGGAGCCCATGTACGGCTTCAAGTCGTTGGCCGCCTTCAAGTCGCGGTTCCAGCCTGAGCATCGCACCTTGTACATGTACTACCAGGATCCTTTGGCCTTGCCGTCCATCGGTATCGCCGTGGGTTCCGCCTACCTGCCGGGACTCTCCCCCGCACAAAGCGCGGGGCTGTTGCGGCAGATGGTGGCCAAGGAGCCCGCCGCATGACTCCGGAGCGGAGTCCCCAGCCATGAACGACCTCCTGAAGGTAGAAATCAGTGGACCTGTGGTCATGACGATTGCCGGGGTGATCGGCGTCGGGTTCTTCCTCCTGCTGTTCCTTAGGCCGTCAGCGCGCTGGGCCCTGACCGCGATCACCGCCGTCGTGGTGGCAGCGCTGGTGGGATGGCTGACGGTGTGGATCGTGGAGGACGTGATGGATGTCTTCCACGTGGGGCTGACACCGCGGGTGTGGTTCTGGGCGATTTCCTGCTTCGCTGCCCTGGGTCTCGCCGTGGTCAGCTTCCGCCATAGCCCACGGTGGCGCAAAGCGGTGGCCGCGGTATCCGTTCCAGTGTTCGTGGTGGTCGCGGCCCTTGGCATCAACACGGAGTTCGGACTGAACAAGACCTTGGGCTCGGCATTGGGAATCTCTACGGAGGACGCCATTCAACTGGCCAAACCGGACCCGGACGCCTCCATTCCGGCCGGTCCCCTGTGGCAAAGCTGGAAACCCCCGGCCAACATGCAGGCGAAGGGCGAAGCGGGCACCCAGGTCATTCCAGCCACCGCCTCCGGTTTCGACGCCAGGCCCGCCGGCATCTACTTGCCCCCTGCCGCCCTGACTGCCAATCCGCCTAAGCTGCCCTTGTTCGTCCTCATGATGGGCCAGCCGGGACTCCCCGATCCCCAGTACGTTTCGGCCGCATTGGATGAGTTCGCGGCCAAGAACAACGGGCTGGCCCCCATAGCGATCGTCGCGGACCAGATAGGTCCGGACCAGAATGACACGCTCTGCCTGGACACCGCGAAGTACGGCAACGTGGAGAAGTACATCAACGAGGACGTGGTGAACTGGGCCAAAGCCAACTTGAACATCCTCCCCGACCGCGAACACTGGACCATCGCCGGGTACTCCAACGGCGGCCAATGTGCCATTTCCTTCGCGGTCAAATACCCGCAGATGTGGGGCAACGTGGTGGACATCTCCGGCGAAGAGTTCCCCGGTGCGGAGGATCCGGCCGGCAACCTCGCAACGATCTTCAACGGCAACCAAGCTGCCTACGATGCCCAGAAGCCCATCAACATCATGAAGGGGAAGCAGTTCCCCAACACAACGGCAGTGTTCACCGTAGGTTCGGACGATACTACGTACGTGGCGGCCGCCAAAGCAGTCTCCGCAGCAGCCCGGGATGCAGGGATGACGGTGACGTACTACGAGGTGCCCAATGGCGGTCACGTGGGCCTGGCGCTGAACGCGGGACTTACCAAAGGCTTTGAGGTTCTTTATCCGAGGCTGGGCCTGTCCCAGTAGCTCCTACCCTTTTCCGGTCCACGCCCGGGCGATAAAGTTGAGATGTGCCACATTGGCAAGAGCTGCAGCCGCTACCGGCGCCGTGGCAGCGTCGGGATGAACGCATCCTGCCGCTGTGGTGGGACAGGCTGTGCTCGGTGACCAGTCCCCAGTCGGCCGCCCTCTACGCCGCCGGGCTCTTTACAGACGACCGTCGCCGCCCCATTGCCCAGTGGTATAACCCCGAAACGGACGCCGCGCTCCTGGTCGCGCCGGAGACCTCCCCTGAATGGCCGGTCCAGCGCTTCGGCATCTTCTATGCCCCACCAGGCGGTGGGTTCACCCGTGTCTACTCGGCGCCCCACGAGTGGCATCCCCGCGAGCCCAGGACTCCTCCTACCGAGCAGGATTCGTTCCTGGCCGCAGTGGCCGAGGCAGCCCGTTTCCTGCAAGTGGAGATGGATTTCGTCTGAAAAAAAGGCGGACCCCGCACCAGCAGTGAAGCCGGTACGGGGTCCTTGTGCTCCTCCGACTGGACTTGAACCAGTAACCCTTCGATTAACAGTCGAATGCTCTGCCAATTGAGCTACGGAGGAATGAAGCGGTTATGACTTTAGCAAAGGTTCTACCGGAATGCGAAATCGGCACCGAATACCCCCAGGGGGTATAAAAATACCCCCGTTCCGAAGGATCGGAACGGGGGTATTGTGCGCTCCTCCGACTGGACTTGAACCAGTAACCCTTCGATTAACAGTCGAATGCTCTGCCAATTGAGCTACGGAGGAATGAAGCGGTTACTAGCTTAACAGGGGCCCGCCGGAAAACGAAATCGGCGCTTCAGCCGTCCGAACGAAGCGCCCTGCGCTCCATCTCGAGCTGCATCAGCTCCCGGTTCAGCCGCTGGAATTCCTCCGGGTTGGCTCCTGCATCTAAGCGCTGCAGCTGCCCCATCTTGTCTGCCTTGATCCGGGTGATCTGCAATTCGAAGAGGCGGGCCAGGATGTCGCGGCAATATCGCTGCATGGCCTCGGGGGTGCTCGCCGGCAAGGGCGTTACGGCCAGCTCCGAGACCAAAGGCCGTAGCGGCTCAGGGACTTCCTGGCGGACCTGTTCCACCCAGGCCACAGGGTCATCCGAGTGGGCGAGGCCGGCGGCCCTCACGGCGGTGTGGACAGCCGCATAAGCAGGCGTGGTGAAGTGTGAGGCCTCGAAGCGTTCCCAGGCTCCCCCGCCCAGCACTCCCGGCTCTTGGAGGACAACCTCAAGCGCTTGGCGTTCCATACCGGCCACGGGGTCCCTGGGGTCGGGCCGCTGGAAGACCGGGCCGCTCGACGGCGGTGCTGCCGCCGTCGTCGCCTGTCCTGCGGGGCCTGCAGAGCTGGCGCCAGCGGTGCCACTGCCGGAAGCGGCCCGCTTGGCAGCTGCTCCAACGTAACCGCTGACTTCCTCAATGGGCATGCCCAACCAGCCGGCCAGGTTGCGAGTATAGCCAGGCCGGGTGGCGGAATCCCTGATTTGTGCCACCACGGGGGCGGCTTCCCGGAGGGCAGCCACACGGCCTTCCACGGTATCCAAATTATGGCGGCGGAGAGTGGCCCGGATAGCGAACTCGAAGAGTGGCTTGCGGGTGCTGATGAGTTCACGGACCGCGGCGTCGCCCTTTAGTTGGCGAAGATCACAGGGGTCGGCGCCGGAGGGCTCCACTGCGACGTACGTCTGGGCGGTGAAGCGTTGGTCTTCCTCGAAAGCCCGCAGAGCCGCCTTCTGGCCGGCGGCATCGCCGTCGAAGGTAAAGATGACCTCTCCCCCGCTGCCGTCGTCGGAGAGCAGCCGCCGGGCAACTTTGATGTGCTCGGTACCGAAGGCAGTACCGCAGGTGGCCACCGCCGTCGCGACCCCTGCGAGGTGACAGGCCATGACGTCCGTGTACCCCTCGACCACGACCAGTTGCCGTTCCTTGGCGATGTTCCGCTTGGCGATGTCGATCCCATACAGGACCTGGGACTTCTTGTAGAGCGTGGTCTCAGGGGTGTTCAGGTATTTGGGGCCCTGATCGTCTTCGAAGAGTTTGCGTGCACCGAACCCGATGGTGTCGCCCGCGATGTCCCGGATTGGCCAGATCAGCCTGCCGCGGAAGCGATCGTAAATTCCGCGGTTACCTTCGGAGAACATGCCTGTGAGTTTCAACTCGGCATCAGTGAACCCACGGCCGCGCAGGTGCTTCAGGAGGGCGTCCCAGCCCTGGGGCGCATAGCCTACGCCGAAATGCTCTGCGGCAGCGCGGTCAAAACCGCGGCCATCCAGGAAGTTGCGCCCCTCGGCTGCTCCGGGCGTCAGCAACTGGGCGCGGAAGAACTCATCGGCGATCTTGTGGGCATCCAGCAAGCGCTGCCGTTTGCCCACTTCCTCGCGGCTGGGGCCGGTGCCGCCGTCCTCGTAGCGCAGCTCGTAGCCGATTCTGGCGGCAAGTTTCTCCACGGCTTCATGGAAGGAGCTGTGGTCCATTTTCTGCACGAAGGAGATGGCGTCGCCGTCCTCACCGCAGCCAAAGCAGTGGTACCTGCCTACCTGCGGGCGGACTGTGAAGGAGGGAGAACGTTCGTCGTGGAAGGGGCACAGTCCCTTGAAACTACCCAGGCCGGCGCCCTTGAGCGTGACGTAACCGTCAACGACTTCCTTGATATCCGTGCGCTGGCGTACTTCGTCGATATCTTCACGTTTGATCAGGCCAGCCACGTGACCATCCTAGTCGCTTGCCTCAACAGTCCCCGTCCGTTAACGGAACACCCGGAGGGTTACCAGAGCGACGGGAGGCTGCCCACGAGCCGCTCGTACATAGCCAACGCCGACACATCCGTCAGCGACGCCACTTGGTCGATCACTACGCGCAGCCGCGCACCGTCGTCGACGGCGTCACGCCAGTCCGAGGCGAACATTGGCTCCAGGTGACGGTCGCCCGTGGCGTTCAAAACACCCACCAGTGCATGCAGCACTTCGCGTTGGCGCTCGTACACCGGCTGACGGTGATCGGTGGAGATCACGAACGTGGTGGCCAAGCCCTTGAGGACCGCAATCTCGGTGACAGTGTCCTCGGGGACCATGAGTTCAGCGTCGTAGCGGGTCAGATTGGCTGGTCCGAAGTGAGCGCGCGTTGTTTCCATGGCGCTCTGGCAGAAGCGGCCGATCAGTTGGCTGGTCATGTCCTTCAAGGCAGCCATGGATTTCCGGCTGCCATCAGCTTCGCGGACCCAGACCTTGGTTGCTTCCAGCCGCGCAAGGGCGGCATCAATTTCGGCGGGATCGTTGTGTGGCAGGTACCACTGCTTGGTGTACCCCACCACGCGCGCACGATGGTCCGGGTTTTCCATCCATTTGAGCTGGAAGTGGCCGGCAACGATCGCGTCCTCGACGTCGTGTACGGAGTACGAAATGTCGTCGGCAAGGTCCATCACCTGGGCCTCGATGCACGAACGGTTGCCCGGAGCGCCTTCCCGGAGCCATTCGAACACCGGAAGATCGTCTTCGTACGCGCCAAACTTACTGGTGCGGTGGCCATGGATGACGGGGGCGTCGACGGCGGACCACGGGTATTTGGACGCAGCATCCAGGCTGGCACGGGTCAGGTTAAGCCCTGCCGGCCTGCCGTCCTCGGCGAGTACTTTGGGTTCGAGCCGCGTCAGCAGCCGCAGGGTCTGGGCGTTGCCTTCGAAACCACCAATCGTGTGCGCTACTTCGTTCAGCGCAGACTCACCGTTATGGCCGAAGGGCGGATGTCCAAGATCGTGGCTCAGGCACGCAGTGTCCACCACGTCCGGATCGCACCCCAGGGAGCGGCCAAGTTCGCGGCCCACTTGGGCGACTTCGAGGCTGTGCGTAAGCCGGGTGCGGACAAAGTCATCCGTGTCCGGGGCAACTACCTGCGTTTTGGCACCGAGCCTGCGTAACGCGGAGGAGTGCAGGACCCTCGCGCGGTCCCGTTCAAAATCCGAGCGATAGTTGCTCTTGCGCGGCTCTTCGACCCATCGCGCGGAATCTGCCTCGACGTAACCGGGGATGGCCAGCACAAAATCGTGAGCCGTCCCGTCTTGGCCAAGTATCGCTTCGGTTCCCATGGGTATCTGCCTCCTTCAAGCGCCGGGGTGTGGAGCTTCTTGAGTCAGTCTTACACGTGTGAGGCTAGCCGCCCGAAACGTCCAGCTCCGCGGCCGAGATATCAGCGCTCTGTTCAGCGTTCAGCTGACGGCTCACCAGCCAGTCCTTAGGCAAGGCAGGCTTCTTGGGCGAGCCTGCGCGGCCGCGGGGGCCCTCGGAATCGACTCCTGGGTAAGGCGACTCCATATCCAGTTCATCAAGGTATTCGCGCAACACCTCAAGGGTGGGCACGGTGGCCAGCTTTGCGCGGAGCTCGCCGCCCACTACGTAGCCTTTGAAGTACCAGGCCATGTGCTTGCGGATCTCGCGGAGCGCCTTGTATTCGTCGTTCCCGAACGTTTCCACCATGAGCTCGGCGTGACGATAGACGCCTTCAGCAACTTCGCGAAGGCCCGGGCGGTGCCGCTGCTCGCTGCCTTCGAAGGCGGCCTGCAGGTCACCGAACAGCCATGGCCTGCCCTGGCATCCACGGCCCACCACCACACCGTCTACGCCGGTCTCCCGCACCATGCGGACTGCGTCCTCGGCGGACCAAATGTCGCCGTTGCCCAGCACAGGGATGTCAGGGAGCGCCTCACGGAGCCGGGCAATGGCAGACCAGTCGGCCTGGCCGGAATAGAACTGGGCTGCGGTCCGGCCGTGGAGGGCAACAGCGGCCACTCCGGCGTCGCGGGCGATGCGGCCGGCGTCGAGGTACGTCAGGTGGTCCTCGTCGATGCCCTTGCGCATCTTGATCGTCAGGGGAATATCTCCCTTGGACGCTTCCTTGACCGCGGTCTGGACAATGGAGGTAAAGAGATCGATCTTCCAAGGCAGCGCCGATCCGCCACCGCGCCGGGTAACCTTGGGCACCGGGCAGCCGAAGTTGAGGTCGATGTGATCAGCTCGGTCCTCTTCCACGAGCATCCGCACTGCGGCGCCCACTGTCACCGGATCCACACCATAGAGCTGCACGGACCGGACTTTCTCGTCCTCATCATGCGAGATGATGCGCAACGATTCCGGCGTGCGCTCCACCAAGGCACGCGAGGTCACCATCTCAGCCACGTACATGCCGCCACCATATTCACGGCAGAGCCTGCGGAAGGCAGAGTTGGTGATACCCGCCATGGGGGCAAGGATTACCGGGGTGTCCACGGTGATCCCACCGAGTTTCAAAGGCGGGAGCTCGAGCTTTGGTGCAGGGGGCGTCGCTACTACAGTCACCTATCCATTGTTGCAAAGTCAGGCAAATCGGCGGACAGCCAGCCGAATCCCGTGCTTGTTCGCCCACGCGTACGCAGTACGGCGGGTGTGGCGAACAAGAGCAGGGTTCGGGTTTAGGTGGCGTCGTTCGTGTCTCCGCGCCGCTCAGCTTCCCGCTGGGCACGGCGGCTGCCGGGCCGCGCCGGCTTGCCGGAATCGTCAAGGCGCGTACCGGCGTCGTGCTTGTCATGCTGATCTGAACCTACGACGGCGGCGGCTGCTGCCAGCGAACCGGTGTCATTAAGCTCATCAGCAGTTACGGTCGGCCCACCGGCCGCGACGAGGCGCTTCATGCCGGTGGCTTTAACCACCAGGACGGCAATCAGCGTAGTGACCGGGATGGCGAGGACGAGGCCGATGGACCCCACCAAAGTACGGATGACTTCCTCGGATAGCTCCGCACTGGTCAGTGCTTCATCGAGAGGGCGGTCATAAAGCATCACGATGATGAGGATCGGAAGCGCGGCTCCGGCGTACGCAAAAGCGATGGTGTAGACAGTGGAAGCGATGTGGTCCCTACCGATCCTCATGGCAGAGGAGAACAGCTTGCGGGCGCTGGTGTTGGGGGCGAGTTCGTACAGTTCCCACACCGCAGAGGACTGCGTGATGGTGACGTCGTTAAGCACGCCAAGGCCGGAGATGATGAGGCCGCACAGGATAATCCCCGAAATAGAGATCTGGGGTGACATGTTCACCAGCGTTGAGGCGTCGTGGTTCCCCACTCCAGCCAGGTTGGCGGCATCCGTAGCCCACGCCGCCAGCAAGGCAGTGATACTGAGTCCAAAAATGGTGCCCAACAAAGCTGTGGACGTTCGCGCCGAGAATCCGTGCGCGAAATACAGGACCCCGATCATGATCACAGTGGATCCCACCAACGCGAGCAAGAGCGGCGGCTTGCCCTCCACCAAGCCCGGCAGGATAAAGCTGACCAGGACGAAGTAGGCACCTACCAAACCAAGAAGCGCCCGGAACCCCCGCCAACGGGCCACCGCGATGACAACGGCGGCGTAGAGGACGGCCAGGAGTGCGATGGGGATGCTGCGGACGAAGTCCACGAAAACGTAGGCGGGAGCGCCACTTCCGGCATTAGTACCTTGGACCGCGGACAGGTTGAGATAGCGGATGGAGTCCCCCACGTCCACGCCGTGGGACATGGCGACGTCAGGGTTAATGACAACCTTGACCACGTCCCCGCCCTTATCCGGCTCCGTGAAGGCGAAGGTGCACTGGGATCCGCCGGACTGGTTGTTTTGGCCAGTGTCAGTCTGGCCGGTGTTGGGCTGGCCGGTGTTGCTTTGGCCCGTGTTGCTTTGGCCCGTCTGCGTGCAGCTCTCCACCACCACGCTCTGGATCCGGCCGGTATCGAACGTGACCCCCGGGGCAGCCTGGTACGGGCTCGAGAACGAGATCCCTTCCCGACTGCCGGAGGGCCACATGACCATCATGGCCACGAGCGTCAGGACGCCCAGCGGGACAAGTATGGCCGCCAGGATCCAATTGGCCCTCTTCCGCGATGCAAGAGCCTGCGGCGTTGGCTCGGAATTTTCAGAATGACCGTGGGAGTGGCCCATCAGCAGCAAAACCTCATGCCCTTAACCCTACGCGGGGCCGAACGCCCGCAAAGTCATTCACTTAACGCAGATCCCACGCGGCCCGCAGATTACGGGCAGCGTGGGATCCTGGCGCGTGAGACAGGCAAGAACCGTGATTAGTCGCTAACGATCAACGTGTCGGCACCCGGCACGTGGGCTTTTCCGGATTCCAGCAGCGGCTCCAGAACTGCGCGCAGCGCCGTCATGGACTCATCGACTTCCAGCAGCACGGGGTGTTGGTAGGCGATGAGCGCCAAGAGGTCCCGCACTGCAAAAGCTGCGTCCTCGGCGGACAGCTCGGGATCGTGTCCCAGGAAGACATCCGACGGCTCATCCGAGTCGCCTTGGGCGTAACTGATGGCGAACGCCTGGATTTTGCCCTTGCGGCTCGCCGGAACGCCTTGACCGAAGGCACTGGCCTTAGGCGCGCGCAGGACGATTGCGCCGTGGGCGCCAGTCAGGTCATGCAGGAACAAGCGCTGTACCGTGGGGATGCTGAGCTCCCCCGGGCTGTCCCAATGGTGGACGTGCGAGTAGTACCTACCCACCACATCGCTTAGCTCCACCGAACCCGTGGCCAGGTCCTCCACGCGCTCGGAAGCGGCTTCCTCGGAACCATCGCCGAATCGCGGCAATGACAGGGGTTCAGGTTCCACCACCACAAGCTGCGAACGCTGGATGGGCGCAAGTCCCGCAGCCGCAGCGAATGCCGCGCCTGCGGTATCCGGCTCCACCTTGCTGCGCAGCTTGGACACGCCCGACGGCGAGTTCCCGGCTTCGCGGCGAAGCATGGTCAGCAGGGTTGCACCCACGCCTTCACGCCGGTGGTCCTTGGCAACCTCGATGTAGGCCCAGAGTCGCTCCGGGTGCAGGGATGCCTCGTGGACAACGCCGGCGGCAACGGGAATCCGCACGCCGTCCACCACGTCCTCGGCCACGATGCAGCGGCGCCAAGGCTGGTTGCTGGAGGGTGCCAGGGCCGCCCGGAACTGCTCAGCAGGAAGGGTCTCCGGGCCACCCCAGATTTCCAGGAGGGCGAGGTCGTCGCCCTCCTTCCATTCGCGGTACTCCAAAGCCACGACTAGGCGCCGATCAGGCGTGCTGCCAGGTAGCCCTCAACCTTGTCCAAGGACACGCGTTCCTGGCTCATGGTGTCGCGCTCACGAATGGTGACGGCCTGGTCCTCGAGGGTGTCGAAGTCCACCGTGATGCAGAACGGGGTACCGATCTCGTCCTGGCGACGGTAGCGGCGGCCGATTGCGCCGGCGTCGTCGAAGTCGATGTTCCAGTTCTTGCGCAGCTGGGCGCCCAGCGCCTTGGCCTTCGGGGACAGGTCCTCGTTGCGGCTCAGCGGCAGGACTGCGGCCTTGACCGGCGCCAGGCGCGGATCCAGCTTCAGCACCGTACGGACATCGACGCCGCCCTTGGCGTTGGGGGCCTCGTCCTCGGTGTAGGCGTCGATCAGGAAGGCCATAAAGGAACGGGTCAGGCCAGCGGCGGGCTCGATCACGTACGGCGTGTAGCGCTCGTTGGTTGCCTGGTTGAAGTAGCTCAGGTCCGTTCCGGAGGCCGTGGCGTGCGTGGAGAGGTCGAAGTCGGTGCGGTTGGCGATGCCCTCGAGCTCGCCCCACTCGGAGCCCTGGAAACCGAAGCGGTATTCGATGTCCGTGGTGCCCTTGGAGTAGTGGCTGAGCTTCTCCAGCGGGTGCTCGAAGAAACGGAGGTTGTCTTCACGGATGCCCAGGTCCGTGTACCAGGACATGCGCTCCTTCATCCAGTACTGGTGCCACTCTTCATCTGTGCCGGGCTCGACGAAGAATTCCATTTCCATCTGCTCGAATTCGCGGGTACGGAAGATGAAGTTGCCCGGCGTGATTTCGTTACGGAACGACTTGCCGATCTGGCCAATGCCGAACGGCGGCTTCTTACGGGACGTGGTGAGCACGTTGTTGAAGTTCACGAAGATGCCCTGGGCCGTTTCGGGGCGCAGGTAGTGCATGCCTTCATCGCTGGCCACGGGGCCGAGGAAGGTCTTCAGGAGGCCGGAGAATTCCTGCGGTTCAGTCCATTCGCCACGGGTGCCACAGTTGGCGCAGGCGATGTCCTTGAGGCCGTTTTCTGCCGGGCGGCCCTTCTTTTCCTCGTATTCTTCTTCGAGGTGGTCGGCACGGTAGCGCTTGTGGCAGGAAAGGCATTCAACCAGGGGGTCGGAGAAGACCTCCACGTGGCCGGATGCTTCCCATACCTGGCGGGGAAGGATGACGGAGGAATCCAGGCCTACAACGTCCTCGCGGCCGCGGACCATGCTCTGCCACCACTGGCGCTTGATGTTTTCCTTCAGTTCCGCACCGAGGGGACCGTAATCCCATGCCGAACGGGAGCCACCATAGATTTCACCGGCCTGGAAGACAAAGCCCCTCCGCTTGGAGAGGGAAATGACCTGGTCAAGGACGGATTTTGCTGCCATGGGTAACTCCATTTGTTCTACAGGGCCGCTGGGTGCGGTCCGCGGTGGTTTGCCCCGGAATCCGGACGAGGTTGTCCGGCGGGGTGATGGGGGGAAAGTTTGTTGATTCCTACCCTACCGGCCTTTGGGAGGGACTCTTCGTGCGAAAGCTCCCTTGGGCCAGGGCAGCGTGGCCACGATGATCGCGGCGAGCGTCAGGACCGTACCCAGCACCGTGGGCAAGGCGACCACCGCGCCGGGACTGGGGATCACGACGTCGAGCACCAGCGACCCCACCAACTGCCCGGCAATCATCCCCAAACCGGTGATCAGGACCCCAAGGCTGCGGACCAACAGCGCCGCCAGCCCGATGAACAGGCAGCCCATGGGGCCGCCAAGGTAGTACCACCACTCGCTGGGAAGCGGATTTCCAGGCCCGGCCACAGACAGCTTGATAATCCACGCGATCCACAGAATGAGCGACCCCGCAATGAAGTTGACCAGCGTGGCTGCGATTGGCGTTCCGTAGTGGACCGTTGCAGTTCCGTTCATGGCCTGCTGGAAGCTCATGAAGAAGCCGGCGGCCAGCGGCAGGAGAACGGGCAGGACGAGCGAGGCGATGTCGGTGTCGCCGCTGAACCGCGGGGAAACTGCCCACGCGACGGCGGCCACCGTCAGGACACTGCCTATGACCCGGACTCCTGTGATGGCGCGTTTTCCTCCCGGTCCGATGCCCATCCGGTCCACGAGCAGTCCACTCAACGTCTGCCCAGTCACGGCTGCGACTGTGAACAACGCGACACCCAGCAGGGCAACAGTGAACGACTGGGCAACGACGAACAGCGCTCCGATGGCACCGGCCATGACGTAAAACCGGGGGAAGCTGCGGTTCCGGACGGCAGGAATGATGCGCTGGAGCCCTGCCCTGCCCTTGGGGGTGGCAAGTGAGATGGCACTGATGAGGAGGAGTCCTGTGGTGAAGCTCACCACAGCCGCGGCGATGCCGTCTCCCAGTTTGGCGCCGAGGGCCCCGTTGATCCTTCCTTGAAGCGGGATGACCAGGCCCGTCGCTACTGCAATGGGAAGGCCAATGACCAGCGGAAGGGCGGGACGGGGAGAAGGCTGCGGCACCGTCACCACACTACTTCAGGCATCATTGCTGTATGAGCAACCCCGAAATTGAAGAGATCCCCATCCGCGACGACATGATCCGACTCGGCCAGCTGTTGAAGCTCGCCAACTTGGTGGAGGACGGGGTTGAAGCCACGGAGCTCATCAAGAACGGCTTGGTCAAAGTCAACAACGAAATCGACGATCGCCGCGGACGCCAGCTCCACGTTGGCGATACCGTGACCGTCAATGGCCAGACGGTCCGGATCACCGCCGCCTGACAGACCGGAAACTCAGTCAGCAAGCACCTTGTGGGTGAGGAATTCGCCCACGTGTCCGATCTCCTGCTGGTTGATGCCGTGCCACATTCCCGTGTAAAGCACTTTGGTGAGGTCAACGTGCTTGCGCACCCAGCCCATGGTGTATTCGATCTTGTCCTGGGTAATGACGGGATCCTGTTGGTCGCGGCCCCAGAACATCGGTAGCGTTCCGTCCAAATCGTCGTCCCGGAAGTCGGCGTCAGCGCCGGCGTCGATCACAAAGCCTGAAAGTCCGACGACGGCGGCGAAGTCCGCGGGACGGTAGCGGAGCATGGTGGTAGCCATCGCCATGCCCATGGAGAAGCCCAGCAGCGTCACGGATGAGTGGTTGGCTTTGACTGTGTCCAGCCACTCAAGGGCGTACTCGGCTGCCTGCTTTACAGCTTCCAACGAATAGTCGATGGACGCCGTAAGGGGAAACCACGTGAACCCCGGCCCCATGGGCATCGGCGCTCGAAGGGCGGCCACCACAAAACCGTCGGGCAGCAATCCGGCCAAGCTGAACAGGTCGTCCTCGTTGGAGCCGTAACCGTGCAGCAGGACCAGGAGCGGCTTGCCTGCACGCTCTGATTCGTCATGGGACCACAGGACAACGGGGGCGGGAAATGTGGGTGCTTCAGTCATGGGTCCATTCTTGCAGTTACCCACGAGTAACAACCTGCGGTGGCGTAGGGTCGGCGTCACGGTGCAGGATATGAGCGTGAGTGAGAACAATCTTTTACTGAAGCCGGGCGAGCCCGTTCAAAAGCACCCTTGGACCCGTTATGTGGCCCTGGGCGACTCCTTCACGGAGGGCATCGGCGACCCCGAGCCCCGAAACCCCGGCGGTCACCGTGGTTGGGCGGATCGGGTTGCCGAGGAACTGGGCCGCAGCCAGGAAGACTTCGCCTACGCCAACCTTGCTATCCGTGGCAGGCTGCTGCAGCAGATTATCGATGAACAAGTTGGCCCCTGCTTGGAACTGCAGCCTGACCTTGTCTCCATTTCAGCCGGCGGAAACGACCTCATCCGTCCCGGCGGTGATCCCGACCTGTTGGCCGAAAAGCTCGACGCCGCGGTCGCGGAGTTGAGCTCGGGCGGTGCCACTGTGGTGCTTTTCAACGGCCCGGACACGGCAGCATCAGTACTGGGGCGTATCCGCGGCAAGGTGGCCATCTACAACGAGAACCTCAGGACGGTCGCTGCACGCCACGATGCCATCATCGCGGACATGTGGTCCTTGCGGCAGTTGGCGGATCCCCAGATGTGGGACGTTGACCGCCTTCACTTCTCGCCGCTGGGCCACCACACCATCGCGATGATGGTTTTGGAGGCGTTGAACGTCCAGCACACGCTTGAGCCCCTGATGCCCAAGTCCCTTCCTCCCCGCACATGGCGTGAAGCCCGGTCTTCGGACCTCGTCTGGGCACGTGAGTACTTTGTCCCGTGGGTGATCCGGCGCCTTCGACACCAGTCCTCCGGCGACGGAATCACGCCAAAGCGTCCGACGCCGGGACCCGTCTTCGGCTCCACCGGCACCTTGCTGCCCCGCCGCTGAGGTCCGCCGTGCCGGGTGACAGCTCTCTCTTCACCGCGACGATCCGGAGGATTCGGTTACGGCGACAGCAGTTGCGGGCTCCCTACGCCGGAAGTCCCGGGGATGTGGTCCGCAACCTCCTGGCCGTCCAGTCCCAGGAGTTCCCCTACGCGAGGTGGACGCTTGCGCAGCGAAGCTCCACCAGCGCTTCATCGACGGTCACGGCGTCAGACGTTGAGCAGGCCGTAGCCGACGGGACTATCCTGCGGACACATATCCTCCGGCCAACCTGGCATTTTGTGCACCGGGACGATCTTGGCTGGTTGGTGGCATTGTCCGCAGATCGCCTCCACCAGGGCAACAAAGGCATGTACCGCCAAACAGGAATCGATGAGGAATCCGCAGCCAAGAGCGGCCGGATCCTGGGCGAAGCCGTGGCAGACGGAGCCCACAAAACGCGCGAGGAACTGGCCGAAGTCCTGGGAGAGTCCGGATTTGCCAGCAAGGGGCTTGGCTTCATTTACCACCTCATGCACGCGGAAATCAGCGGCGTCCTGGCCAGCGGCTCACCCGTCCGCTCTGCCGGGGGCGCCCTGAAACAGACCTATGCCCTGTTCGACGAACGAGTACCGGGCGCGGTGCTTTCACCGCTGACCCCCGAAGGTCGCGACGAAGCTCTTGGACAGTTGGCACTCCGCTACTTCACCAGCCGGGGACCCGCCACTGTCAAAGACTGTGCCACGTGGTCCGGGTTGACCATGAAGGACGTCAAGCGGGGAATCGAAGTGGCTGGTGACATGTCTCCCGGGAGTTTAGGCTCGGTGCAGTGTGATGGTCTCGGCTTCCATCTGGCCTCCGAGGAAGTGGACGCTCTCGAAGGTGGCGTTCATCCTTCGCCCGCTGAAGATTCCGGGGTCCCCCGCATGGATCTCATCCAGTGCTACGACGAATACGTGATGGGCTACTCACAGTCCCGGCACTTCCTTGGCGGAACAGCGCCGTACTTCCCCGAGGACAATGGACCCATGCACGTGGTCCTGCTTGGCGGCAGGTTGGCCGGCTGGTGGCGCCACGGGTTCTCCGGCGGAACCTGCGAATTGGACGTCCGAATGAACCAGCCCACAACTGCGGAAGAGCAGGTCGCCCTGCAGTCCGAGGTGGATCGCTACGGCCGTTTCCTCGGCATGGAGACCAAGCTGGTCTGAGGCGGCCGGAATGGTTTCGCCGGGCAGGACTAAGCTGGGATGAGACCTAGGAGGCCTGCACCGTGAACAATTTGATCTTCTGGATCATCGTCTGCTCGTGGCTGATTCCACTCGGGATCCGCATGTACAACCGCTCCCGGGCGCGTCGGATCCAGGATGGTAACTTCCGCGGCCCCGGCTACCCGCAGCAGAATCTGCCCGGACCAGGGTATCCGCCACAGAATTACCCGCAGCAGAATTACCCAGGGCCGGGATACTCGAATCAGGGTTATCCAGGTCAGAGCTACCCGACGCAGAACTACCCCGGGTACCCGTCTGACCCAACCGTTATCCGCCCCGCGGATTCGACACCGCAGGCCGGGCCGCCGTCGAGGCCTTCATCCCCTGCCCCATTCCCCGCGGCGAGCGCTTCGGAGCCGCAGGGATACCGCGCTCGCAAGTTGGCGGAGCTGGACACGAAGTTCAGCAACGGCGAGATTGCCATGGAGGATTACATGAAGCAGCGCGGCGACATCATGAACGGCTAAAGCTGTTAGCTTTAGGCGAAGAATGATTCGCGGAGTTGCGCCGAGAGCTGGCCGATCTCAGTGAGAAAGCCATCGTGACCAATCGGCGCCTCAATGAGGTGGACCGGCACATTCCCGGGTAGCGCCGCGGCAAGTTCCCGCGACTGTGCAGGGAAGTAGAGCCTGTCGCTGTCCACCGCGGCCACGAAGAACTCAGCCGTGGTGCGCGACAACGCCTGTTCCAGGGAGCCGCGGCCACGCGTGACGTCATGGGACATCAGGGCTTCGGTGATGGCGATGTAGCTGTTGGCATCAAAACGGCGGACCAGCTTTGTTCCCTGGTGGTCCAAGTAGCTTTCCACCTGGTAGCGGCCACGCTCCCCCAACACTGCGGCGGCGAGTGGTGTCTCCTGGTGCTGGGCTTCCCTGCCAAAGCGGAAATCCAGCTCCAAGGCTGAGCGGTAAGTGATGTGGGCGATGCGTCGGGCCAGTGCCAAACCATGTTCAGGTGCAGTGCCGCCGTAATAGTCGCCGTTTTTGAAGTTCGGGTCCTGCCGGATGGCCAAGGTTTGGGCCTGCGCGAAGGCGATCTGCTCGGCCGTGCTGTAGGCGCCCACCGAGATTACGGCGCAGCGTTTGACCCTGTCAGGGAACGTAACAGCCCATTCAAGGGCCCTGGCACCTCCCATTGAACCCCCCAAAACGGCGTGCCAGGCATCAATTCCCAAGGCATCGGCGAGGCGTGCCTCAGCCTCCGTGCTGTCGCGCAGCGTGACCAACGGGAAACGTGAGCCCCAAGGACGTCCGTCCGGTGCTTCCGATGATGGGCCGGTACTGCCATAACAACCGCCCACGATGTTGATGGAGATGACGAAGAACTTGTTGGTGTCGATGGTGGCACCCGGCCCAACCAGTTGCTCCCACCAACCTTCCTCGTCGGTGGCTCCACGGGCTACGTGAGTGCTGCCCGTCAGCGCGTGCTGGATAAGCACGGCATTGGAGGCATCGGCGTTCAGTTGTCCCCAGGTCTCATACGCGAGGACGACGTCGGGGAGGAATCCGCCGGCTTCAAGTTCCAACGGCCCGATACCGGCGTACTTGACGGTTCCGTCTTCTTCTCCGGATTTTGGAAGGGCTGTAGCAGTAATGGTCATTCCTTTGACACCTTAACCTCGCGCTTGCCCGTCGCCTTGCGTGCGAACAGGCCAGGTCTTCACCCGGGGCACCCCACCGCGGAGGAGGGTTGCCGGCCAGCAAGCCGGGGCTGTGTGCTGGCACTCATGACCTAATACGAAGAGTCTAGGAAATGCAGGGCGGTTCTGGCGAAGAATGTGACAACAGTGTGACGGTTTGGGGTGACTTCGTTCACGAACGAGCACCCGTAACTGCCGCCCGGCGAATAATCGTCGACGCGGGCGGCAGTCGGGCTGATACTTTGGGTCGCGGCGTTAGGCGCCCTTGGCAGCCCGGAAGCCGGCTTCGAGGTCGGCGATGATGTCATCGACATGCTCGATGCCCACGGACAAGCGCACGAGGCCAGGGTTGACGCCGGCAGCCACCTGCTGTTCCACCGTCAATTGGCTGTGGGTAGTCGACGCCGGGTGGATGACCAGCGAGCGGACATCACCGATGTTGGCAACGTGCGAGTGCAGCTCCAGGCCGTCCACGAAGCGCTTGCCCGCTTCTACGCCGCCCTTGATGTTGAAGGCCACGATGGCACCCGTGCCCTTGGGACCGTACTTCCGGCCTCGGTCATACCACGGGCTGGACGGCAAGCCCGCATAGGCGACCGATTCGACGTCGTCGTGGTTTTCCAGCCATTCGGCCACCTTGGTGGCGTTGGCAACGTGGCGTTCCACGCGCAGGCTCAAGGTCTCCAGGCCCTGGGCAATGAGGAAGGCGTTGAACGGGGACACGGCAGAGCCGAGATCCCGAAGCAACTGCACGCGTGCCTTGAGGATGTAGGAGAGGTTGGCGCCCAGTGCACCGTCCTTGCCCAGGTCCCGGGCGTAGACCAGGCCGTTGTAGCTGGGGTCAGGGGTATTGAAGCCAGGGAAGCGCTCCGGGTCCTTGCCGAAGTCAAAGTTGCCGGAGTCCACAATCACACCGGCGATTGCGGAACCATGACCACCGAGGTACTTGGTTGCGGAGTGGACCACGATGTCCGCTCCCCACTCGATGGGACGGATCAGGTAGGGCGTGGACAGGGTGTTGTCGACGATGAGGGGCACGCCGGCCTCGTGGGCGGTGCGGGCGATGCCTTCGATGTCCAGCACGTCCTGCCGGGGGTTGGACACCACCTCACCGAAGAACAGCTTGGTGTTCGGCTGGACGGCGTCCCGCCACTGGTCCAGGTTGTCCGGGTCCTCCACGAACGTGACCGAAATGCCGAACTTCTTCAGCGTGTGCGCCAGCAAATTGTACGTGCCGCCGTACAGGCTGGGGCTCGCTACGATGTGGTCGCCTGCCTCGGCGATATTCAGGATGGCGAACGTCTCCGCAGCTTGTCCGGAGCTGAGCAAGAGGGCACCCAGTCCACCCTCAAGGCTCGCGACCCGCTGCTCCACTGCATCCTGCGTCGGGTTGCCTATCCGGGTGTAGATGGGGGCGAGCTCGGCCAGGGCAAAGCGATTGGCGGCGCTCTCGGCACTGGGGAAGACGAAGGATGTGGTCTGGTAGATCGGGAGCGAACGCGCTCCAGTGGCGGCGTCAGGCTCCTGGCCTGCGTGGATCTGGCGGGTTTCGAAAGACCATCCTTGGGACATGGAGTTCTCCTGTTCGTGACGCGTGGGTTTAGCAGGCAAGGTGAAGCGGTGTGAGCTGGGGCCAGTCTAGGAACTGTCCGGAGGCGAAGACAGCTTTGTGACGCCGGTGGAATCTTTCGGTCTCCCCGCGTCCCACCATGACGCCCACTACCACCGGTTATACACATCCCACCTTAGTTAGGCTTGACTTAGCTGAGACCCCGATCACAAAGTGCCAAGATGAAGCCATGCGCATGGATCACGTCTCTTACGCCTGTGAACGAGATGGCCTTTTGGCCACTACCGAACGAATTTCCGCGGCATTGGGAGTGGACGCTGTCCGGGGCGGAGTGCACCCGCGCTTCGGTACCCGGAACATGATCATTCCCCTTGCGGATAACAAGTACCTGGAAGTGGTGGAGGTCCTGGACCACCCCGCTTCCGACAAAGCACCCTTTGGCCAGGCCGTCCGTGCCCGCTCGGCTGCCGGTGGTGGATGGATGGGCTGGTGCGTCGCCGTTGACGACCTTGCCCCGTTCGAAGACCGCCTTGGCCGCTCGGCTGTTCCGGGCAACCGCAAGTTCCCCGACGGACGCGAACTGGTGTGGCAGCAGATTGGCATCCTCGGCCTGATCGCGGATCCTCAAGTGCCCTACCTGCTCAAGTGGGAGGGCGACCCCTCGCTGCACCCGTCCAGGATCTACGAGAGCGACGTCAAGATGTCCAGCCTCACCATCGCGGGCTCGGCTGAGCGCGTCACCGAATGGTTGGGCGAACCGGTGGAGAAGCCGCTGGAGGACGTCGCCGTTCAGTGGATGGCCCCGCACGGTACTCCTGGCATTCTCGCTGTAACTTTCGAGACCGCCTCCGGAGCCGTCACCATCTGACCGATCCATCCACCCGGGCTGGTCCCGGCCCCGGTCAGCCATGTCCGGGCTAAGCTTCGGCCGCCATCAGCGGGTGCCAATGACGTCACCCACCGATGGCGGCCGGATACTTTTAACCGACCGCTACCCCAGGCCCATTGCCTTGCCGAACAGGCTGAATCCAACGAACGCCACAATGTCCAGCAATGCGTGGGCAATCACCAAAGGCATTACCCGCTTGGTCTTGGTATAGATCCACGCGAACAGCAGGCCCATGACCACGTTCCCTATGAACGGCCCAAAGCCTTGGTACAGGTGGTAGGTTCCCCGCAGGACGGCACTGACCACAATGGCCACCGGCATGCTCCACCCGAATTTACCGAAGCGGTCCATGAGGTAGCCCACCACGATCACTTCTTCCACGATCGCATGGCGCATGGCCGAAAGGACCAGCACCGGCACTGTCCACCAGTAAGCGTCCAGGCCGCTGGGCACAATTGCAGTAGTGATTCCCAGCGCACGACCGGCGGCATACAGGCCCAGCGAGGGGATGCCAATCGCAGCGGCCAGGCCAACACCCTGGAGAAGGTCCTTGCCGGGCCGGGATAAGTTGAAACCGAGCCGGGCGAATGCCGAGCCGCCCCCGCTTTCCCTGCCGCCGGGAGCATGGGTGGACAGAAAGTAAAACACCAACGCCACGGGCACCAGCGCGAACACAATGTCCAGTAGTTGGTAGGTCAGGTCAAAGTACTCGCGCGTGCTTTGGGACCTGTTCAGGGTTGACGTGGCATCCGCCAGGGGTGCCCTCGTCATCTTGTCCAGCAGCTGAACTATGGAGTAGACGGCTGACTGGCCCAAGGACAGGCCCAGCACAATTAGTACTTCGGCGCGCAGCCGGCGGCGGGAAGCAAGGAACATGTACCCACCCTATGCTTGGTTGGATGGGTGCCCCTGAGAGAATCTTCATGATCCGGCACGGCCAGTCTGCCGCCAATGCCGACACGTCCATCTACAACCGTGTGCCGGACTATCGGATCCCGCTGACGGAGCGCGGAGTGGAGCAGGCACGGATCGCCGGGGAGGCCCTACGCCGGAAGCTCGATGGAGAACAGGTCTGCGTCTACGTCTCCCCCTACCTGCGGGCGTACCAGACCCTCGAAGCCATGAATCTCGGTCCCCTGATCGAGCGGGTCATTGAGGAACCCCGGCTTCGCGAGCAGGACTGGGCCAACTTCCAGATCGCCGGGGAGATCGAAGACCAAAAAGAACTGCGCAACCTCTACGGACATTTCTTCTACAGGTTCCGCGAGGGCGAGTCCGGTTCGGATGTTTATGACCGGGTGTCATCCTTCATGGAGACGCTGTACCGGCACTGGCAGAAACCCACCTATGCACCAAACACGCTCCTGGTGACGCACGGGCTGACCATGCGCCTGTTCTGCATGCGCTGGTTCCACTGGACGGTGGAGTACTTCGAGTCGCTCAACAACCCGGACAACGCCGAGCTGCGCACCCTGATTAAGAACGACGACGACCAGTACAGCTTGGACATACCGTTCAGCCAGTGGGTGCCAAGGGAGGTAGACGACTCAGTGCTGCACGCACCGAGAATGCGCTTCTAGCGTGTCCTGTTCTGCCGGCCAAGTCTCAGCCGGCCGGTCTCAGCCGGCGGGTGCGACGATGACTTCGGTGCCCTTGGCCTCGAACGCAGCTTTATGTTCGGCGCTGATGCCGGAGTCCGTGATGAGGTGCCTGAAGTCGTAGCCTGCCATGGCGGCAAAGGAGCGGCGGCCCACTTTGGAAGAGTCGGCAACCACATAGGACTCGGTGGCCCGGCGTGCCATCACCGTGTTGACCATGGCTTCGCCTTCGTCGGTGATGGTTGGGCCGAGGTCCGGGTCGACGCCGTTGACACCGATGAACGCAATATCGAGGGCGACTTTTTGCATGATGACGTCTGTGTAGGGACCCACCAGCTCATAGGATCGCGGGTTGAGGATGCCACCGGTGACCATGATCTTGATGTTCGGCCGCACCGCCAACTGGGAAGCGATGTTGATGGCGTTGGTGACCACGGTCAGCGTGGGCGTGTGGGACGGCGCGTTGAGGTCCTCGCGGGTGGACAGCAGCTGGGCCAAAGCAGTGTTGGTGGTACCGCCGCTGAGGCCAATCACGGCACCAGGGCGGATCAATGCTGACGCGGCCAGGGCGATTTCCTGCTTGGCCTCAGCATGGTCGTCACGGTTATAGCGGCCCGGAAGGTCGTAGGCAACGGACCCCGTAGTGGCGCCGCCGCGGGTGCGGCTGAGCAGTCGCTGCTTGGCAAGGCTGTCAAGATCCCTGCGTGCCGTGGCAGGTGAGACGCCCAGGCGGGTCACGATGTCCTCGACTTCCACATGGCCGGACTCGGCCAGGAGGTCGAGTATGGCAGTGAGCCGATCGGTGCGGGTCATGACAAGCCTTTCGCGGGTTCCAGCTAATTCGCTTTGGCGAACAGCGTCAGCATACGTGCGGACTCCAGCACAAGGGCATCCCGGCCGGCCTTGATGTATTTCCGGGAATCCACCACTGCAGGATTGGCATCGAGGTACTCACGGACGGCGCGGGTAAAGAACCCGTTCAAATGTGTGGATACGTTGATCTTAGTCATACCCGCGCGGATAGCGGCTATGAGCATGTCATCTGCCACACCGGAAGAGCCGTGGAGGACCAGTGGTTTTCCCACCGCAGTCTTCAGTCTGGTGATGAGGTGCAAGTCCAGCGCGGCGCTGCGTTCGGTCATGGCGTGGGAGGAGCCGACAGCAACGGCGAGCGCGTCCACGCCGGTTGCCTCAACGAATGCGTGGGCCTCGCCGGGGTCTGTGCGGACACCGGGAGCGTGGGCTCCGTCCTTGCCACCCACTTTTCCAAGCTCCGCCTCCACATAGACACCGCGCTCGTGGGCATACTTGGCCACCCGTTGCGTGACTTCCACGTTCCATTCGTACGGCAGGTGCGCGCCGTCGTACATGACGGAACCGAAACCCAAGTCCACCGCGGCAATGGCCAGGTCTTCGGATTCTGCGTGATCCAGGTGAAGGGCAACAGGCACGGCGGCGGAACGGGCGATTGCCAGGGCCGCCGCCGCGATGGGTTCGAGTCCGCCGTGGTATTTGGCGCAGTTCTCGGAAATCTGCAGAAGCAGTGGGACACCGGCCGCTTCGGCCCCTGCCACCAGGCCTTCGGCAGTTTCGATGTGGATGATGTTGAAGGCACCTTGGCCTGTGCCCGCGGCGGCGGCCTTGTCCATGAGTTCCCGAGTGTTGACCAGGGTCACCGGGTCTCCTTCCATGTCACGATCAATTGGTCCTGGAGTTCCTGGTATCGCGGCGAGATTTCACCTGCGGCAGGCATGAGCACGGCCGCGGCCGACCATGCGGTGGCCCGGCGAAGAATTTCCCGGGGCTCGGTGATGCCTTCGGCGAGTGCGACGGCGGCAGCGGCCACACCGGCGTCGCCCGCCCCTGTGGGGTTGCCGCTGAGCGCTTCCGGCAGGCGGGCACTCCAATAACCGCCCGGGGCGGCATGGTCGAAGGCGAGCATGCCGTCCGCACCGGCGCTGACAAGGACCGTGCGGGCACCCATGTCGATCAGCGCCAATGCGGCTGCTTCGAGGCTGGACTCGCCCGTGGCTTCGGCCAGCTCGTGATGATTGGGCTTGAGGATGTCGGCGCCGGCCTTCGCCGCGGCGATGATCCCCGGACCGGAGGTGTCGATGATGGCCGGGATACCGGCGTCGTGGGCAAGGCGCACCAGCTCCGGGTAGAAATCCGCAGGAGCGCCCGGCGGCAGGCTTCCCGAACCGACCAGGACGGAGGCCGGCAGGTTGCGGTTGCCGCTCACAGCGTCAACCACGGCGATCCGCAGTGAGCGCCAGTCGTCGGGCAGAAGAGCCTGGCCCTCCTCATTGAAGATGGAGGTCTCCCCCGCGACGGTATCCACCAGCGCGATGCTTCGGCGCGTCTCTGCGGCGACTCCCACCAGGGCGTGCGGCACCCCGCTGGTCCACAGTTCGGCTGCCAGTGTCTGCCCTGCCGCACCGCCGGTAGGGGCAATGGCGAGCACCGGGTAGCCGAGCTGGTGAGTGACACGGGCTACGTTGATGCCCTTGCCTCCCGCACGGCTCAAGGGCGTGGGTACCCGGTGGCTGGAGCCCTCGATGATTCCGTGGACGGTGTAGGTCATGTCGATGGCCGGATTGGGAGTGACCGTAATAATACGGTTCACGTTGGCTCGTTTCATCGTGTGCCTCCCAAAAGTGCCCGGGCGTTCAGTGCCGCGCCGAGCAAGCCGGCGTCCTGCCCCAATTGGGCACGGATGAGTTGGGGCCTGCGCTGGAACTCCAGGATGGCGTCAACCCGTTTACGGAGTGGTTCGAGCAGCTCCTCGCCTGCTTCAGCGAGGCCTCCGCCGATCACCACGGCTTCTGTCCCAATGATGTTCACGCACTGGCAGATAGTGAAGGCCAGAGCATCAACAGCATCGGCCCAAACACGTGCGGCCACTGCGTCTCCTGCGCTTGCCCTGAGCAGCACCCCGCGCGCACCGTCCACCCGGTTTCCCGATGCCCGGTGGTAACGCTTGGCAATTGCCCCTGCTGAGCCCACTGCTTCCAGGATGGTGGAGCCTGCGGCGCCCGGCCCGGCGTCGGGGTCCGGAACCTGGGCGTGGCCGAGCTCGCCGGCGAAACCACCTGCAGTGACCGCCTTGCCGCCCGAGAATACGGCTGCAGCAATGCCGGTTCCCACCACCATCACTACAACATCGTTGAACTCTTTGGACCCTCCAAAACTGTGTTCAACTGCTGCAGCGGAACGGACATCGTGATCGAACGCAACGGGGATGCCAAGCCGTTTTTCAGCTTCGGCAGTGAAGGGGAAGTTACGCCATCCGAGGTTGGCGGAATAAATGCCCACTCCGCTCACGGAGTCCACGATTCCAGGAACGATGATGCCTGCTGCTTTGGCGGGGGCTTCAGGAAACTCCGAGGCCAACTCGGCTTTAAGCTCAGCAAGCCTGTCCAGGACCGCTTCGCCGGGGCGGGCAGGATCCAACGGCGTAGGGACGCGGCGCATGCCCAGGACTGTCCCACGGATATCCACCAAACCAGCCTTGATGTCTGTCCCGCCAACGTCGAACGAAAGGACCGGTGATTCCGCGGCTCCGAGAACCATGATCGGCTACCTAGGCCGAGGCGTCGAGAATAACGGAGCGCGTCAGGTTGCGGGGCAGGTCCGGATTCAGTCCACGAACGCGCGCACGCTCCAGGGTGACTTTGTGGACACGTGCCAGTTCAGCCAGCGGGTGCTTATCCGTGTGGATGTAGAGGGCGCCGGTGACGGCCATATCGCTGTCCAGACCCTCGGGCTGGGTTCCGAACAGCCAGGTGACGCGGCCAGGGGCAGCAATGGAGACGGGGCCGTGGCGGTATTCCATGGCAGGGTAGGACTCGGTCCAACCCTGCACGGCTTCGCGCATCTTCAAGCCGGCTTCGTGGGCCAGTCCAACGGTCCAGCCGGTGCCGAGGAAGGTGAATTGCTCGGCGTCCAAGAGTTCCTGGGAGACCGGTGCAGTCACAGCATCACGGGCATCATCGATTGCCTGCTGGACGTCGATGCCAAGGCTGGTCAGCATGTAGACCAATGCCGTGGTGGCGAAGCGGGTCTGCACCACGGAGCGCTCATCGGCGTATTGGAGGCCCACCACGGCGTCTGCCAGCTCGACGATTGGCGAGGAGGTGTCGCCAATGATGGCTACGGTGGGGACAATCCCCTTCAACTCAGCCAGAATCCCGAGCACCTCAGTGGTGGTACCTGACCGGGTAATGGCCACGACGGCGTCGTACCCGCGATCGGCGCTGTTGCTGTTCAGGAAAGCTTCTGACGCGGCGAACGCATCCGTAACCCCCTTGCCCGCAGATTCGCGGGCAGCGGCGTAGCTCTGAGCCATGAACCATGATGTGCCACACCCGATGACGGCAATGCGCATACCGTCCGCTGGAAGCAACTGCTCCGTACGGGCCTGCTCTACGGCCCGCTGCCAAACGTCGGGCTGGGAAACCAGCTCTTCCTCCATGAAGGCGCCCAGTGTGTTCTCGCTCATCGTGTGTACCGCTCCCGCTCAAATTAATGACGTTTTCTGATCTATAGAAACACTAAACGATCATTTTCGATCTCACAAGGATCATTCGTGTGCTGAGACTGGTCATTATTCGCGCATCATGAGCGGCAAGCGTGAAACCCAAAAAAGAGAGGCTGCGTTCCAACCGGAACACAGCCCCTCCTTCTTGTCTCTAACTTGTCCTTAGACAGCCCGTACGCCGGCCCGCCACACCGAATGGGTCAACGGGATCCCGGGACGGTACGCCAGATGCGTAGCCGACGGAGCCTTCAGCATGTGCAAATCGGCGCGATGTCCGACCGCGAGCGAACCCACCGCCCGTTCGCCGTCGACGTCGTTCCCGGACTCCCTGCCCAGCGCCAGCGCACCGCCGTACGTCGCCGCGCGGACGGCTTCGTGAACGCTCAAGTGCATCTGAAGCACAGCCGTGGTGACGCAGAAGGCCATGGAGCTGGTGTACGAGGTCCCCGGATTGCAGTTGGCCGCAAGGGCAATCTGTACGCCCGCGTCGATCAGTTCACGGCCGGGCGCCAAGGGCTGGCGGGTGGAAAGGTCACAAGCGGGAAGGCACGTGGCCACGGTACCGCGCGTGCCCGTTCCGGAGGCCACATCCCAGCCGGCCCACGTTTCCGCGAGCGCCCGGACGTCCTTGTCCGAAAGATAGTTCACATGGTCGACGCTCGCAGCCGCGAACTCAACTGCCAGCGCCACACCGGGTCCCTCCCCAAGCTGGTTTCCGTGAACCCTTAGCCCCAGACCGGCATCGCGGGCAGCAGTGAGGACTCGGCGTGACTGGTCCTCACTGAACGCACCGCGCTCGCAGAACACATCAGCCCAGCGGACATGAGGGAGGACGGCGTCGAGCATGGGGCCGCACACCAGATCCGTGTACTCCTCAGGATCGGAGCCGCTGGGAACCAGGTGCGCGCCAAGATAGGTTACCTCGTCCACTTCGCCTGCTGCGATGCGGGCACTGCGGGCCTCGTTCTCCACGTCCAACCCGTAACCGGTTTTGCTCTCCAGGTAGGTGGTCCCTTGCGAAACTGCCTCAGCCACGCGGTCCCGCACGAGGCGCGTAAGTTCGTCGTCGCTGACGCTGCGTGTGGCACCCATGGTGACGGCGATACCACCAGCGCTGTAGCTTTCGCCGGCCATTCGAGCCTCGAACTCGGCAGTGCGGTCTCCTGCGAAAACGAGATGCGAGTGCGAATCCACCCAACCTGGCAGGACAGCACGGCCCTCGGCATCGATCCTTGCCTCAGCCTCCGGAGCATCTTTGCTAGCCCCCAACCAAGCGATGCGCTCGCCCTCGATCACGATGGCGGCGTCCTTAAGGACGCGGTGCTCCCGGTCCTGGGTCATCAGTTCACCGATGTTGGTGATGACCGTGCTGCTTTTGTTTCCGCTCGTCATTCCGCTCATGACCCTATTGTTCAGCGCCGGATGGACCAGCGTACGGCCGCGAGCTGCTCCGCTGTCCGGGATTCCGGACTGTCATCCTGTATCCCGCCGAGGATCAGTGCGGCGGCCAGCTCGGCGATGGCGGAAGATGTTTGAAAACCGTAACCCCCCTGACCGGCGAGCCAGAAGAAGCCCGGCGCTTCGGCGTCGAAACCCACCACCGGGATTCCGTCCGCCGCTTCTGTCCTGAGGCCCGTCCAGGCACGCTCCACGGAGCGGATTCCAAGGGAAGTGACCGTGTTGAGTTTGCCGATCAATGTCTCCACATCCCCGGCGTAGGGTTTGGCGTCCTCGGCTCCACTGGGCACGGTTTCCGACGGCGAAATCAACACCTGGCTGCCCTCGGCGCGGAAGTAGAAAGAATTATCAGCGGCACACACCATGGGCGTTTCCGGCGTCAGTGGATTCTCAACGTTCACAATCGCCGCAGTCCGGCGGTATGGCTGCAGTCCCAGCTTCTCCACTCCGCTGATGACCGCCAGCTCATCCGCCCAGGCACGTGCTGCGTTAACCACGACGCCGGACTGGAAGCCTTCCGTGCCCGCGCCCAGTTGCCAGCCGCTCCCCAACCGCTGGGCCGAGTGCACTTTGGCTCCGGTGATGATGTCCACGCCCGCAGTTTCCGCCGTCCGGCGGTGCTCCTCGAGAAGCAGGGGCGCGTTGCAGCCGAAGGAGCCGTTATCCAGCCCCGCGGCGGTGAAGGATGCGGGATTCAGGGCCGGGCAGAGACGCATGGCTTCGTCGTGTGAGATGGGATGCATGTTTCCGCTGGCTTCGGCGCTCACGGTGGCCTCGTCGCCCACCAGCATGAAGCCCCGGGGAGTCAGGATCGGCGTTCCTGCCTCTGCGTCCCGGGCGGACAGCATGTCGAGTGTGCGGATGGTCAGATCCTGGACCACGGCCGGTCCGTAGCTGGGGATCAGTTGCCGGGCCGACCGCGAGGAAGTGTGGAAAGCCAGGGACTGCTCAGCCTCGACAAGGGCCACCGAGCACTTGCCCGCGAGAGCCGCTGCCAAGGACAGTCCACCGATGCCGCCGCCAACGATTACCACGTCATAATTCGAAGCCATGACTCCATCCTGACAGACCGGATGCTCTCTCACATCCCGCGCCCTTCAGCCGGACGCTCGCTCACTTTCATCAAGAAAGCGAGATAGCGTCGGCCGGAAACCCGAGGGATGTGAGAGAGGGCCGGCCTGAAACCCGAGGGATGTGAGAGAGGGTTGCCTAGGCGACCGCGGCGCGACTCTTGACGAACGCCTGAACGCACGCTTCGACGTCGTCCGCGCTGTGCGCAGCGGAGAGCTGCACACGGATGCGGGCCACACCCTTCGGCACCACAGGGAAGCTGAAGGCCGTGACGAAAACGCCGTTGTTGAGCATTTCGTCGGCAACCTTTGCAGCAACCACGGCATCGCCGAACATCACGGGGATGATGGCGTGTTCTCCGTCAAGGAGTTCGAAGCCTTCTTCGCTCATGCGCCGACGGAACAGCGCTGCATTCTCGAACAGGCGGGTCCGGAGTTCGCCGGATTCCTGCACGAGCTCGATCGCCTTGATGGTTGCCGCAACGATGGCCGGGGCAAGCGAGTTGGAGAACAGGTAGGGGCGCGCCTTTTGACGTAGCATCGCTACGATTTCGCCGCGGCCTGAAACGTATCCACCTGAGGCACCGCCGAGTGCCTTGCCGAACGTACCCGTGTAGATGTCTACGCGCTCGGAAACACCAGCGTGCTCCGGGGTGCCGGCGCCGGTGGGGCCCATGAAGCCGACGGCGTGGGAGTCGTCCACCATGACCAAGGCGTCGTGCTTCTCGGCGAGGTCGCAGATGGCCTCAAGCGGAGCGAGGTACCCGTCCATGGAGAACACACCATCCGTGACGATGATCTTGCGGCGGGAGCCCTCGGCCTCCACCAGCTTGGCTTCGAGGTCGGCCATGTCCTGGTTGGCGTACCGGAAACGCTTGGCCTTGCTGAGGCGGATGCCGTCGATGATGGACGCGTGGTTCAGGGAGTCCGAGATGATGGCGTCTTCAGGACCGAAGAGGGACTCGAACACGCCGCCGTTAGCGTCAAAGCAACTGGAGAAGAGGATGGTGTCCTCGGTTCCCAGGAACTCGGAGACTCGGGTCTCAAGCTCCAGGTGGAGGTCCTGGGTTCCGCAAATGAAGCGCACGGATGCCATGCCGAAGCCGCGCTCGTCCATTGCGGACTTGGCGGCGGCGATGATGTCCGGGTGGTCGGCCAAGCCCAGGTAGTTGTTGGCGCAGAAGTTCAGGACCTTGTTGGCCGGCTGCCCGAGCTGGCCTGCTGCGATGTGGCTGGCCTGCGGCGAATCGATGTGGCGTTCGGTCTTGAACAGTCCGGCGCTGCGGATCTCGTCCAGTTCGCCCTGCAGTTGGTCTTTGATGGCTGAATACATGGTGCTCCTAAAGTCTTCTTGGGTCCGGTGGCCGTGCGGGGCGGTTACAGTTCAGTCCAGTCGAGGACCACTTTGCCGCCGGTCCCGTTGCGGGCGATCTCGAAGCCCTTTTCCCAGTCGGCTGCGGACAGTTTGTCTGTGACGACGGCGGAGATGCTGCGGTGCAGCACGGGGTTGGAGGACAGCATGGCGCTCATGGCGTACCAGGTCTCGAACATTTCACGGCCGTAGATGCCCTTAAGCGTGAGCATGTGGGTTACTACCTTGCCCCAGTCGATGTCGATGGACTGGCTGGGTAGGCCGAGCATGGCGATGCGGCCGCCGTGGTTCATGTTGTCGATCATCTCAGGCAGCGCCGTGGGGTGTCCCGACATTTCCAGTCCGATGTCGAAGCCTTCGCGCATGCCCAGTTCCTGCTGCGCTTCGCGAACGCGCATCTTTGAAACGTCGACTGCAAGGTCCACGCCCATCTGGCGAGCCAGCTCAAGGCGCGGTGCGGACACGTCCGTGATGGCGATCTTGCGGGCACCTGCGTGGCGGGCGACGGCGATAGCCATCAAACCGATGGGACCGGCACCGGTGATGAGCACGTCTTCCCCGACCAGCGGGAAGCTCAGAGCGGTGTGGACGGCGTTGCCGAAGGGGTCGAAGATGGCGCCGAGTTCAGGGGTAACTGACTCGTCGTGGTGAACCCAGACATTGGTTTCCGGGATGACGACGAATTCAGCGAAGGCGCCGTCGCGCTGCACGCCAACGGAAACGGTATGAATGCACATCTGGCGGCGGCCGGCACGGCAGTTGCGGCAGATTCCGCACACCACGTGGCCCTCGCCGGAGACCCTGTCCCCTATCTTGACGTCGCGGACGTCCTCGCCAATTTCCACTACTTCGCCATAGAACTCGTGGCCGGCAATGAGGGGCGTTTCGATGATGCCCTGGGCCCAGGCGTCCCAGCTCTGGATGTGGAGGTCGGTGCCGCAGATACCGGTGGTCATCACACGGATCTTGACGTCGCCGGGGCCAGCTTGGGGCTCGGGACGTTCGACGAGTTCGAACCCTGCGTGGGGTCCGGATTTGTAGAGAGCCTTCATGGAATTCCTCACTGCCTTGGCTGCTTCGCTGCTGCTGACTTCCATTACAGCCCCGCAAACGATTTAGCACAACTAGATTCTTCTCAATCAACGATTTAGTATTTGCTAATGGAAATTCATCAGTTGCAGATGCTTCGTGAACTCCGAGACTTGGGAAGCGTCAAGGCTGTAGCCGAGACATTGATGGTGACTTCCTCGGCAGTTTCACAACAGCTCGCACTGTTGCAGAAATCTGTGGACGTGCCGTTGACGCGCAAAGAAGGCCGGGCTTTGGTGCTCACGGATGCAGGCCGCGTCCTCGCTGAGGCGGGTGCCGCCGTCGTGAATGCCATGGCAGATGCGCGGGCTGCGATCGGCGCCTATCACGACGCTCCGGGCGCGCCGGTGAGCGTCAGCGCGTTTCACAGCGCAGGGCAGGCGCTGTTTGCGCCGTTGGCCGCTCTGTTGGCGTCCGACGGCGGGGAATCGCCCCGCCTCCGCCTGTCCGATGAGGATGTGGCCCAGGAGGATTTCCCGGGGTTGGCTGCCAGGTACGACCTCGTCTTGGCCCACCGGATGGACAACAGCCCGTCCTGGCCGGAAGACAAGGTAGCGGTGATTCCACTGGCCGACGAGCCTTTGGACATCGCGCTTCCTGCAGATCACCCACTGGCGAACCGGCGCGAACTGGAGCCGTCCGACGTCGTGGGTGAATCCTGGGTGACCAGCCGCGACGGCTACTCCCCTGCAGACGTCCTTGCCGCCGTCGTTGCTGTAAGCGGGCGGCCGGCAGAAGTACTGCACCGCATCAACGACTATTCCACCGTGGCGGCGTTGGTCTCGGCGGGAGGGGCGATCGGTCTACTCCCGCGGTTCACTGCACGCCGCGTGTTGGACGCCGGAGTGGTGCTGCGTCCGCTGTCCGGGGTGAATTCGGTCCGCAAGATCGACATCCTGGCCCGGCCGGAGACACTGAAGCGAAAATCGGTCATGACGGTTTGCGAGTCACTTCAAACCGTCATGACCGAGCTTGTCGAGCTTTCGAGCCCCGCTCACCCAACTAAGTAGCAGCACATGCCGTTATGAGCGCTGAGAACGGCCTCATCTGCGACCTACTTGGGTCCGTCGCGGACGAGGGCGGGCTGGCCGGCGTCGAAGTACTCCACTAGTTCGGCCGGGAGCTCCGGTACCTCCCGAGCCGAGCCGTCACCTCGTAGCGATTCTGCCGCAAGGACGCCGGCCACTACCGCCTGTCGCGCTGCAATCGGGCTTGTCTGGGTCTGGCCCCCTTCGGAGGCGAAGCGCAGGAATTCCTCGATCAGGCGAGGGTCCGCACCGCCGTGGCCACCTTCGCCGTCCTGAATGGCGATGACCTCGTCCGGCGCCGCGTAGCCGGACGTCCGGCTGGTCCATACGTTGATAGTTTCCCCTGGTCCATCGCCAAGGTTCTCGATCCGGCCTTTGGTGCCAATGACCGTATAGTTGCGCCAATAGTCCGGCGTGAAGTGGCACTGCTGGTAGGAGGCGAGGACGCCGTTATCCAGCACCATGTTCATCATGGAGATGTCCTCAACGTCAATCACCTCGGCCAGATCCTTCTGCTCCGTGGGCGGCCAGTTGTCCATGGAGAACCAGTCCCCCATGCGCTTGCCGGCGTTGTTGCTGCGGTTGGCCACGTCGCCGTAGACCGCTAGATCTCCGACGGCGGCAACCCGCTTGGTGTATCCGCCGGCCAGCCAGTGGATCACGTCGATGTCGTGGGCACCTTTTTGGAGGAGAAGGGACGTGACGTTGGCGCGCTGGGCGTGCCAGTCCTTGAAGTAGTAGTCTCCCCCGTGACCCACGAAGTGGCGGCACCAGACCGCTTTGACGTCGCCGATCCTGCCGTCCTCGATCAGTTTGCGCATCTGGACCACCACGGGCATGTGGCGCATGTTGTGGCCCACGTACAAACGAGTCCCGGTCTCGTAAGCCGTCTTGAGGATCCGGTCCGCAGCCTCCACCGTGATGTCCAGTGGCTTCTCGCAGAAGGTGGGGATGCCCGCCTTGAGCGTTCGGACAGCGACGGCGGCGTGCTGGTTATCGGGGGTCAGGACCAGGACGGCGTCGATCCCGCTGCCCAGCAGCTCCTCAAGATCCCCCGTAACCTGAGCCGACGGGATGCGTTCTGCGGCGTCTGCCCGGCCACGTTCACTGAGGTCACAAACAACAGTGACCTCGGAGCCTTGGCCCGGCTTGTGGGCGTGCTTCCACAGCCCTGAACGCAGGCCGAAACCCACGATGCCGACCTTCAAATCCTTTTCCATGGTGTGCAATTTCCTTCTGCTGTTCTTAGTAAAGTCTGGTTGCGGCGCTGCGGTGCGGCGCCGATTCGCGCACGAACAAGTGCCAGGGGAAGTCGAGGAGGCCGGGTGACTCCGGCGCGGTGTGACCTGTTGCCCGCCGAAGGAGCAGCCGGGCGAGTTTGTCGAAGAAGTCAACAGGGCCTACCGTGCTCAATGACGGTGACATCCGTTCGCCCTCCACGGTGTTGCCCACACCGATGATGTCCACGTCGGTGCCCACAGCGAGGCCCAGGCGCTGGGCGGCATTGATGGCGCTTACTGCTGCGTAGTCCGTGGTGGCATAGATGGCGGTGGGATGGTCCGGCATGCCGAGCAGCCTCGTTGCCGCAGCGTAAGCCCCTGCGCTGGTGCCGTCGAACAGGCCAACGTAATCGTCCCGTTCCTTGATCTTCGCCGCGGCCAAAGCATCCGAGTAGGCCCGATACCTTGTCCCACCAGAGGTGCCCGCTGCCGTTGCCGGGGTCAGGCAGGCAATCCTCCGGTGGCCGTGGAGCAGATGCTCCACGGCCATGCGGCAGCCGGGTCCGGCGATGGAACGGATGACATCGAAGCCTTCTGCTTGCACCTCTTCGTCAAAGACCACCAGCGTGGTGCCGTGCTCGGCGAGCTTGCGCAGGGCTTCCCGCTGATCAGGACGAACTGCATCCACGAAAACAGCATCGGCATTGTGCGTGCCCAGAACCTTGACCCAATCGGCGTCACCCAGGATCATCGGTGTGATGCCCAGCGGGACTGCCGCCTTCTGAACAGCCTCAATGACGGACAGCGACCACGGATCGGACAGCATGGTCAATGACAGGATCACTGTATTCGTGCGTCCCGTCCGGATGGCCCGAGCCGCCTGGTTGGGGCGATAGCCAAGCCGCTCCGCAGCGGCCTTGACCTTTTCCGCCGTCGGATCCGACACTCCTGGTCCGCCATCACCGCGGCGACCCGACAGCACGTAGGAAACCGTGGCTGTGGAGACGCCCGCCAGTTCGGCCACCATGCGGATGGTTGGCCTGACTCCTGTGCTGCTCGCTTTTGCCATGGTTCCCCCTGCTTTGATCTTCGTATTTGCGTGGTGGTTCGTTGTTGGTTTGAGGCTAGCTCCTGAATACCGGCGCGTTGGGGTCCAACGCGGCCTGGTACTCGTCGCGCATCTTGTCGCCGCCTTCGCTCTTCCAGCGCTTGACCGCGTCCTTGAGTTCGTCGATCTTGGCGCGGCCGGTAATGATGTCAACTACCTTGTCTCGCAACTGCTTGGTGATCTTGGCGCCCACCTTGGCGTTGGTGTCCGAGTAGGAACCGTTGGTGGGGTTGCGCCATGCGAACTCGAGCAGTTTTTCTTCCTGCTGGCTGACGTACCGGGTGTCGTCGTCGAAACCGGGGTTGAAGATGACATTCTCCGGGCTGGACATGATGTTCAACGCTGAGACAAGGCCGGGCGCGTTGGTGCTTCCCGTCTCGGTGCGTGCGGGGTTGCCGGAGGCATCGATGGTGTAGTCCTGACCCAGCTCGCCGAAGTTCTTCTGCATGTACTCCACCGTGCCGAACGGTGCCGACAGGTAGTTGATCAGCGCCAACAGCTCGCGGATCTTGCCCTCTTCAGCCTTCTTAAACGGGGTGAAGCCCACCGTGCCGTAGCCCATGTCGTAGACGGGCTTGACCTTGCCGTCGGCACTGAAGGGGATCAATATGTCGAACTGGGCGTCCTTGTTCAGGGCACGGTAGCTGCGGATATCGTGCGGGCCCACCACCACCTGGGCTGCAACGCTTCCGTTGGCTACGCGCGAACGGATGTCAGTTGCTTTGGAGTCCGGGTAGAAGACGCCCGCTGCGAACATCTTGGCCGTGAACTCGACGCCGGCCAAGTATTCGTCGGTCTCGTACAGGTGGGTGAGGGTGCGGTCTTTGTTCACAGCCCAACTGTTCGGAGCGCCAAACCACTCAGTAACCATGTGGAGGGCATTGATGTAGGCGGGTTCCAGCGCGTATTTCTGGTCACCGGGACGGGTCAGCTCCTTCGCTTTCTCCAGGAATTCCTCGGCGCTGGCAGCTTCGAAGCCACCCACCTGGGCCCACGCGTCGTGGTTGCCAAGGTACACCTGACCGAACGGGGTGCTGGGGATGGGAGCTCCCCAGATCTTGCCGTTCACGACGGCGGTCTTCCAGGAATCGGGCTTAAGTGCGGCCAGGTTGGGGTACTCAAGAACAGCGTCACCGGAGAGGTACGGCGTCAGGTCTTGGAATTTGGCTTCCAGCATGGGTCCGACGTTGGGGATGCCCTGGTTCGGTGGAACCCACATCATGTCCGGAAGATCGTTGCTGGCCAGGACAGTGGCGAACTTTGCCGGGTAACCGTCTCCGATGTCTTCGGCTATTTGGAGTTCCAGGTCGCCGCCGAGTTTGGTGTTGAGGCGCTGCCAGAAGGGGTTGTCCTTCAGGCCCGGGCTCATGGTTTCGAAGGTTTCGGTCAGGCCTGTCACGTTGCCCTTGAGCGGCGGCGTCTTCACGGACTGCACAGCAGTGGGCAGTTTGAAGTAGCCGGCTTGGAGGCCCTTGGCGTTACCGGCGATGTCCGGGGTGACGCCCGTGAATTCCTTGTACGTGGGCAGCTTGACCGAAGCGGAGGCAGCAGCGCCTCCGTTGCTCGCGGTTCCGCCACCGCCGCAGGCGGACAAACCTGCGGCGGTCACGGCAAGGCCCGCGAGGCCAAGGAAACCGCGGCGGCTGAATCCAGCCTGAGAGGTAGTGCTCGTCATGGCATAACCCTTTCTGGTTAATTGCTTCATTTCTGAGTTTGAGTGCTGGGGTTCTTTGGGTTTGGGTGCTCTGGGCGTATGCCTAGCCCTTGACGGCGCCTGTGATGACGCCCTTGGCAAAGTGCTTTTGGAGGAATGGGTAGACCATCAGGATCGGGACGAGTGCCACCACCACCACGGCCATCTGGATGGACTGCGGCGGCGGAGTGGTGGTGATTCCCAACTGGTCCGCCGCGCCACTGCCCTGGACCACGAAATTGCGGAGCAGCAACTGGATGGGCCACTTGCTGTGATCGTTGATGTAGAGCAACGCGTTGAAGAAGGAGTTCCAGAAACCAACCGCGTAAAACAGTCCCACGACGGCGATCACGGCCTTGGAGAGCGGCATCACAATGCGCCACAGGATTTGCCAGTCGTTGGCGCCGTCGATCCTGGCACTTTCGATGAGTTCACCGGGAATGTTCATGAAGAACGATCGCATCACCACAAAGTTGAAGGCCCCGAAGATGCCCGGGAGGATCAGTGACCACAACGAGTCCAGCAGACCGAGTTGGCGGATCATCAGGAACGACGGAATCAGACCCGGCGCAAACAGGAGCGTGAACAAGACTGCAAGGATCACCGGCCGGCCGAACAGCACCGTGCGGCTGGTGGCGTAGGCCATAGTGATGGTCACGAACAGCGCCAGGATGGTGCCAACGGCTGTGACCAGCATGCTGACCCCGAGTGATTGCAACACCATGGGGCCCTTAAAGATGGTGGCGTAGGCCTCCAACGTTGGACGTTCGGGCCAGAGCACGAACCCGCCGGCCTCCACAAGTTGTTCGGTGTCAGCGAGGGACGTTGAGACCACCAGCAGAATTGGCGTAAGGATGGACAAGCTGAAGACAATCAGGACTACCGCTTTGACCGTTTGATACAGGGCGGAAGGTTTTTCCTTCCACACGGGGCGCTTGGGGTTGTAGCTAAGTTCCCGGGGTTTTTTGGTGAAAAGTGTTGTTGCCATGGGGTTCTCCTTGTGCGGCAGGCGCGCGGGTCAGCGTGGCTTTCAGCGCACTTGTTTTGCGAAGATTCCGTCTTCGCCGAAGCGGTGGGCAAGTTTGTTGGCGCCGTAGATCAGCAGGGCGCTCACTACACCCTTGGCCAGGCCGGCTGCCGCGCCCGAGCTCCAACCGCCTCCCACTACGCCGGTGTAGTAGGTGAAGGTGTCCAGCACTTCCGCGGCTCCGGCTCCCACGGCATCCCGCTGCAGGATGAACTGTTCAAATCCGACGGAAAGAATGTCGCCGATGCGGAGAATGAGGAGGAGAACAATTACGGGCCTAAGGCCGGGCAAGGTGATGTGCCACATCCTGCGCCATCGTCCCGCGCCGTCAGCCGCCGCAGCTTCGTAGAGCGAGGCATCAATGCTGGCCAACGCAGCGAGGAAGATGATCATGGCCCAGCCGGCATCTTTCCAGATCATCTGGACCACCACCATGACCGGGAACGTCTCCGGGTTGGTCATGAACGGTATGGGCTCCATGCCCCAGTCCCTCAGAAGGTTGTTCACGAAGCCCGCGCCGCCCAGCATCTGCTGGAAGAACGCGATAACCAACACCCAGGAAAGGAAGTGCGGCAAGTAGGCGATGCTTTGGAAAATCCGGCGAACCCTGGTGCTGATCAGTGAATCCACGATCAGCGCCAATACCAGCGGCACGGGGAACAGGAAGACCAACTGCCAGGCGGCGAGGTACAGGGTGTTCCAGAAGGCGTGAATGAAGTCCGGATTGCCGAAAAGGTCTACGAAATTCTGCCAGCCGACCCACAGGCTGTCACCGATGCCCAGATAGGGCTGGTAGTCCTGGAACGCTATGACGTTGCCCAGGATGGGGATGTAGAAGAAGAGCAACAAGAAGGTCACACCTGGGAGCATCATAAGCAGCATCTGTTTGTCCCGTCGCAGGCGCGATCGGAAACTCTGCTGCGGGACCTTGCTCCTTTTCCGCTTCTTCGGACCGGGTCCGGAGGCGTTTCCGCCCGGCGGACCCGGGACTCGGCGAGCTTCGGGCAATGCCGGAGCCTGTTCCGTCGTCGAGTTCATGCTGTCTCCTCAAGTGCTGAGCCGAAACCACCAATGTGATTCAGGCCACGCTCGTTAACCGTTTAACAAACCATAGGTGACTGGCATCTCTATTTGCAAGATGATGATTAAAACTGGCCGCAAAAATCACTTTTCATCACTCGAAGGATGTGGGATCGTGCGAGGCCCGCGCCCGTTTCCGCCGATCGCCCCCGTAAGAACGGGCGCGCCCGGCGGAAAACGGCGCGCCACAGGCGTACGAGTGGTGCGCGCGGCGGAAAAGGGTGCGCAACAGGGCTACGAGTGGTGCGCGAGGTGGAAACGGGCGCGCCAACTGGGTACGGGTGGTGCGCTGCGCGTGGAGCGATTGAATTCGAGTGGTGCGCGAGGCGGAAAAGGGTGCGCCACAGGCGTAATGCGGTGCGCGAGGTGGAAACGGGCGCGCCAACGGGTACGAGTGGTGGGGTGCGCGTGGAGGGACTGAATCGAATCCCGCCCGCACCCGTTCCCGCCGATCGCCCCCGTAAGAAGGGGCGCACCAGGCGGAAAAGGGTGCGCAACAGGGCTACGAGTGGTGCGCGCGGCGGAAAACGGCGCGCCACAAGCGTACGAGGGCGCGCCAAGCCGCAACGGGCGCGCTCGCTGGATGGGTGCAGCGTGTAGCAAGCAACCGTGCCCCCGCTAAAGTACTAGCAAGTGGAATTCAGATAGAAGGTTGACATGGCAGACTGCTGCAGCCCAGGCGCCGACGCAAGGGCGCATTCGACACCGGGGCTGAAACTCCCCCTGCGCACGGTGGGCGATCGTCCGAAGGCGAGCAACGTCGTCGAGCCTTCCGCGAACGCCGCACCTACCGCCAACGGTCCCGCAGCCTCTAGGAAAACAGGCGACGTCGAGATTCCCGCGGGAACCTTCGCCATGGGCGATCCCTTCAACGAGGGCTATGAGGACGACGGTGAGTCCCCCGTGCACGAAGTTAAGGTCTCAAAATTCCGCATCAGCGCCACAACCGTGACCAATGAAGAATTCGCTGAGTTCGTGGAGGCCACCGGTCACCGCACCGAGTCGGAAACCTTCGGAACATCGGCGGTGTTCCACCTCGCCGTGAAAGCAAACAAGGGGGATGTCCTCAACCGGGTCAGCAACGTCCCTTGGTGGCTCAACGTCCGTGGAGCCGACTGGGCCCACCCGGCCGGACCCCTCTCAAGCTGGGCAGACGTCCCTGACCATCCCGTCACCCATGTGTCGCACAACGATGCCTTGGCGTACTGCGAATGGGCCGGCCGCCGGCTACCCACCGAAGCCGAGTGGGAATACGCAGCACGCGGCGGACTGCCCGGGCAGCGCTACCCCTGGGGTAATGACTTGCACAACGATGTCCCGGGCAAAGCCGCTCACAACTGCAATATCTGGCAAGGGGAATTCCCCTCCCGCAACACGATGGACGACGGCCACCTCACCACCGCGCCCGCCAGGTCGTTCCGCCCAAACGGCTACGGACTGTACCAAACCAGCGGAAACGTATGGGAGTGGTGCAGCGACTGGTTCCTGCCCAAGTACTACAAGACGTGCCTCGCGCTAGGACCAGTGGAGGACCCGCAGGGTCCCTCGATCGGCCGCGGGAGGGTGATGCGCGGCGGCTCGTACCTGTGCCACGACTCCTACTGCAACCGTTACCGCCTCGCGGCCCGGAGCTCAAACACACCTGACTCGGCCAGCGCCAACCTCGGCTTCAGGACAGTGGCGCTCTAACTACGGAAGCTCTAACTACTTGGGACCATGTCCGCGCTTTAATCCGTTGCCCTTGAGGCCCGCAGGCAAGTCGCCGGATACTACCCGCGTCGCTGTCGCGGCGTCGCCGTCCTTGGTGCCGGTGACTCTTACTGTGTCGCCGACCTTGAGATCCGTGACGGCGACAGCGGGAAGCGAAGGCCTACCCTTGCCGTTTCTGAGCTCGGAAAGGTCGGCGGGAACCTTTGTAATCCGCGAATCCGCGGTGATCGAATAGCGTTGCGTGAAGCCGTCTTCGCTCTTCACAGCCACCTCGGTTTCACTCACCGATTCGATGGTTCCGGCTTGCGTCAGAACCGTGCGGTAGCTCCCGTCCTGCTGCTTCACCACGTGTTCGCCGTGGATAGCCTGGCCGCGGCCTTCAATGGACTTGGCTTTCGCTGACGCGGATGGGCCGGGCGAAGCAGAAGTGCTCGACGGCGAAGGGCTGGGTTGGGTGCCCGCCCACACAGCGGCGGCCCCGCCACCGGTCAAGGCGAGAGCGATCCCGCCCGCGAGGAGGCCGTTACGAAGGCCTGGTCTGAGAGTGGCCATGCATCCATTGTGCGCCCTCTCCAAACAAAAGTAGCTCGCAGTTGGGTTGTTCTGAGCTTTCAAACAACCACAACTGCGAGCTACTTGGGTACCAAGCCGCGGGACTTAGCCCTCGACGCCGAGCTTCTCCAGGATGAGTTCACGGACACGTCCGGCGTCGGCCTGGCCACGGGTGGCCTTCATGACGCCACCAACAATCGCGCCAATGGCCTGGACCTTGCCGCTGCGGATCTTCTCCGCCACGTCAGGCTGTGCTGCGAGTGCGGCGTCGATGGCTTCCAGGAGCGGACCGTCGTCGGAGACAACCGCGAGGCCGCGCTTTTCCACGATTTCCGCAGGAGTTCCTTCGCCGGCGAGCACGCCGTCCAGGACCTGGGTGGCCATCTTGTTGTTGATCTTGCCGTCTTCAACCAGCTTGTTCAGCTCGACGATGACCTGCGGCGTGACACCAAGCTCGGAAGGATCGACGTCGGCAACCTTGGCGCGGCCTACGATCTCACCCATCCACCACTTGCGGGCAACATCCGCGGAAGCACCCGCTGCGATGGTTTCCTCGATGGAATCCATGACGCCGGCGTTAACAACGTCGCGGAATTCCAGATCCGAGTAGCCCCAGGCTTCCTTGAGGCGCTTGCGGCGCTCGGCCGGCGGCTCAGGAAGGGTGGCGCGGAGTTCCTCCACCCACTCACGGGAGGCGACGACGGGAACCAGGTCCGGCTCCGGGAAGTAGCGGTAATCGTCGGCGTCGGACTTGGGCCGGCCCGACGTCGTCGAGCGTGTGTCCTCGTGCCAGTGCCTCGTCTCCTGGATGACCGGTTCGCCGGAATCGAGGACGGCAGCGTGGCGCTGGATCTCGTAACGGACGGCGTGCTCGACGGCGCGTAGCGAGTTTACGTTCTTGGTTTCGGAACGGATGCCGAACCGCTCCCGGCCGTGCGGGCGCAGGGAAACGTTGGCGTCGCAACGGACGTTGCCGCGCTCCATCTTGGCATCGGAAACACCAAGGTTCTTTACGATCTCGCGGACTGCGGCGACGTACGCCTTGGCCAGCTCAGGCGCACGGCTACCGGCGCCCTCGATGGGCTTGGTGACAATCTCAACCAGCGGCACACCGGAACGGTTGTAGTCCACCAGCGAGTAGTCGGCGCCCTGGATACGGCCTGCGGCACCACCCATGTGGGTCAGCTTGCCGGCGTCTTCTTCCATGTGGGCGCGCTCGATCTCCACGCGGAAGACCGTGCCATCCTCAAGCTCGATGTCGAGGTAACCGTCATAGGCGATCGGTTCGTCGTACTGCGAGGTCTGGAAGTTCTTGGGGGTGTCCGGGTAGAAGTAGTTCTTCCGGGCGAAGCGGCAGGACTCGGCGATCTTGCAGTTAAGGGCAAGGCCGATCTTGATGGATGACTCCACCGCCGTCTTGTTCACCACGGGCAGGACGCCGGGCATGCCCAGGTCCACCTCATTGACGTTGGTGTTCGGCTCGTCGCCGAAAACGTTCGGTGCGGAGGAGAACATCTTGGTCTTGGTGTTGAGCTCCACGTGGACCTCAAACCCCAGGACAGGATCGTACTTCTCCATGGCCTCTTCGAAGCTCAGGGTTGCATCGACGGACATTAGTTGGAACCTCCGGCGGTGGTTGTGGCAGAACCAAGAACAGGCGCCTGCGCAAGCATCGGGCCGCCCCACTTCTCTTCAAGGATGGATTCGAGGACAGCACCCACGCGGTAAAGGCGGGCATCCTGGCGGGCAGGAGCCAGCAGCTGGATGCCAACGGGCAGGCCGTCTTCGTCAGCCAGGCCACCCGGCAGCGACAGGCCCGGGATGCCGGCGAGGTTGGCCGGGATGGTGGCGACGTCGTTCAGGTACATTGCCAGCGGATCGTCCAGCTTCTCCCCCAGCTTGAACGCGGTAGTGGGCGCCGTCGGAGAGATGAGGACATCGGCCTTGGCGAAAGCAGCGTCGAAGTCGCGCTGGATCAGCGTACGGACCTTCTGTGCTGAGCCGTAGTAAGCGTCGTAGTAACCGGCGCTCAACGCGTAGGTACCAAGGATGATGCGTCGCTTTACTTCGTCGCCGAACCCCGCGGCCCGGGTGGCACCCATGACACGCTCGATGGTCATGGGACCGTCCTTGGGCAGGACGCGCATGCCGAAGCGGACGCCGTCGAACTTGGCCAGGTTGCTGGACACCTCTGACGGCATGATGAGGTAGTACGCACCCAGGGCGTACTTCAGGTTGGGGCAGGAAACCTCGACGATTTCAGCGCCAGCATCCTTGAGCAGCTGAAGGGACTCGTTGAAACGGTTCTCGACGCCGGCCTGGTAGCCCTCGCCGTGAAGTTCCTTGACGATGCCGATCTTCATGCCGGCAACGTTGCCCACGCGGGCGGCAGCAACAAGATCGTTGAACGGGTCGGTCAGCGACGTGGAGTCAAAGGGGTCGTGGCCGCCGATGACTTCCTGCAGCAGCGCCGAGTCCAGCACCGTACGGGAAACCGGGCCGATCTGGTCCAGCGAGGACGCCATGGCAATAGCACCGTAACGGGAAACAGCACCGTACGTCGGCTTCACGCCAACGGTTCCGGTGACGGCGCCCGGCTGGCGGATCGAGCCACCGGTATCGGTACCGAGCGCCAGTGGCGCTTCGAAAGCGGCGACGGCGGCAGCAGAGCCGCCGCCCGAACCGCCGGGAATCCGGTCCAGGTCCCACGGGTTGCGGGTGGGGCCGTACGCCGAGTGCTCCGTGGAGGAACCCATGGCGAATTCATCCAGATTGGTCTTACCCAGGATGGGCATCTTAGCCGCGCGCAGCTTCTTCACCACGGTGGCGTCGTACGGGCTGTGCCAGCCCTCAAGGATCTTCGAACCAGCTGTGGTGGGCTGGCCGACCGTGACGATGAGGTCCTTCACTGCGATCGGCACGCCAGCAAGGGCGTGCAGCTCCTCGGCAGCGGACCCCCCGGCGGCACGGGCAGCGTCAACCTCGGCTGCAACAGCCAAAGCCTCTTCGGTGTTCACGTGCAGGAACGCGTTAACCTGACCGTCGACGTCGGCAATGCGGTCAAGATGCGCCTGCGTCACCTCGACGGCGGTAACCTCGCGGGCAGCCAGCTTCGCAGCGAGATCGGCAGCGGAGTGGTGGATGAGTTCGTTCTTCAGCTCAGTCATAGTGATTAGTCCTCATCCAGGATTGCGGGGACCTTGAAACGGTTCTCGTAAGCATCCGGAGCGCCGGACAACGCCTGCTCAGCCGTGAAGGTGTGGCCCACAACATCCTCGCGGAACACGTTGGTCAACGGAATCGGGTGCGACGTCGCCGGGACGTCCTCCCCCGCAGCTTCGCTCACGCTCTTCACCGAATCCACAATGACAGCAAGCTCAACAGCCATCCTGTCCAGTTCTTCGGCACTCATTTCAATGTGAGCCAGACGCGCAAGATGCGCGACGTCGTCACGGTTGATCGCAGCCATGGATCTCCCCTGCAAAGTTCAAATGGTTTTCCGAACCAGTCTACTTGGCTGTGCGCACCTGCCGGACGATGCGCTGGCGCGCAAGGTGAGTGGTTGCGTTCGGCGGCTTGCCGTAGACGATCCTTTGGTCGCTCGCTCGTGCCTCGCTTAGACGCGACCGGCAGGATGTCTCCGACCGCCGCCTATTGCCTCGCTCTCCTAACGCCGAACCCACCCAGCGCCGAGTCACCCCCACAACAAGCGAGACAGCAAAGCGGACCATTCGCGCTTTGCTGTCTCGTTTGTTGTTTTGGGTTGGGGCGCTGGGTGGGTTTGCGGGGGCGGACTGGGTCTGACTCCGCAGCGGCCGGTGGGCCTCCTACGCAAAACCGGGCCAGGCATCCGGAAGCGTGCGTCAAAGCGACGAAGGAGCAGCACGCGGAGGATGTCTGGCCCGGTTTTGCACCTCAGGTGCAGACGGGTGCTTTGGGAACGGCAGCCTAGCCGATGCCGATTGCTCCGGTCAGGACCCCTACCGCCAGCATGACGATCGAGATGACCGCCGTGCGCCAGAGGACCTTCTTGTGGTGGTCGCCCAGGTCTACCTTGGCGAGGGAGACCAGCAGGAGGATCGCAGGAACCAGGGGGCTTTGCAGGTGGAAGGGCTGCCCGGTGATGGAGGCGCGGGCCATGTCCACTGCATCTACGCCGTAGTGCGCGGCCGTTTCGGAAAGCACAGGGAGGACTCCGAAGTAGAAGGCATCGTTGCTCATGAAGAACGTCATCGGGATGCTGAGCAGGCCGGTGATGACTGCCATGAAGGGGCCCATCTCGGCGGGAATGATCTGGACCAGCCACTCGGACATTGCCTTGACCATGCCCGTGCCGTTGAGGACGCCGGTGAGCACAGCGGCGGCCATCACCATGCTGACGACGGCGACGATGGACGGTGCATGGGCGATCAGCTGTGCGCCTTGGTCCTTGACCTTGGGGAAGTTGACCAGCAGGGCGATGGCCGAGCCCACCATGAAGACGAACGGCAGTGGAACGATGTTGGCCACCAGGACCACCATGACGGCAACGGTGAGGCCAAGGTTGAACCAGAACAGCTTGGGACGCAACGTTGAGCGGTTAGGGTCAAGGGCAGTGTCTGCCATGGCGGTGTCATGATCGTCCACCAGCGTGGCCGGGTCTTCAAGAATCGCGACGCCGAAACCTCCGCCAGTGCGCGGCTTGCCTGCGCTTGCGCTGCTGCGGCCAAAGCGACCAGCGCCGAAGCCGGAGCCCGAGCCCGAGCCCGAACCGGCGGCTACCGAACCGCCGCGGCCCGTGCCGCCGTCGAACGCTTCCGAGGGATCTGCGACATCGCCCCAGATCTCGGGGGCAGTGGTGCGGAGGCGGTTGCGTTCCTGGAGGCCGAGCAGCCAGGCGAAGACCATGACCACGATGAGTCCGACGATCAGTGACGGGACCATGGGGACGAAGACGTCGTTCACATCAAGTTTAAGCGCTGTGGCTGCACGGGCGGTGGGGCCGCCCCAGGGCAGGATGTTCATGGTGCCGTTGGCGAGGCCGGCCACACAGGTGAGGACTACTGGGCTCATCTTGAGACGCAGGTAGACCGGGAGCATGGCAGCCGTGGTGAGGATGAAGGTTGTGGATCCGTCGCCGTCCAGAGAGACTGCCGCTGCAAGGATGGCGGTGCCGAGGACAACCTTGGCGGGGTCGTTGCCCAGCTTGCGCAGGATGAACTTCACCAGGGGGTCGAACAGTCCGACGTCGATCATCAGGCCGAAGTAGATGATGGCGAACATGAGGAGCGCGGCCGTGGACGTCATGGACTTCATCGAGTCCATCACCATGTCGCCGATGCCGAGGCCCGCTCCGGCGAAAAGGCCGAAGACGGTGGGGACGATGATCAGCGCCAGTACTGGCGTCAATTTTTTGGTCATGATCAGGACCATGAATACCGCAATCATTGCGAATCCAAGCAAAACCAGCACGGCCGGCTCCTTACTACTGTGAATGGCGCCACGTCGGTGTGATGCGCACTACAGACGATATGGTGGCGGCCGTCACGGGCAGGGGTTTCCGGGAATTGTTGGGAATACTGCTCGTTGCGAACGTTTTGCGCATTGTGCTCAGTGATTCAATGGATCAGAAGGAAAGGAGCAAAGGTGCCGCGCAACAGCCGGGTCAGTATGCGTTTCTCCACCCAAACCCTTCTCCTCCAGTTGGGGGTTGTCCTGCTGGTGGTCCTTCTCAGCGGCACAGTCCACGCTTGGCTGGTGTACGAACGGATTGGCACCGAAGCCGAAAACCAAGCGCTCACCCTTGCCAGGACGGTGGCCGCGGACCCTGATATCAGGTCCGGCGTCCAAGCCATCAGCAAAGAAGAGGGAACGCCTCCCCCGGATGTCCTCGCTGGCGGCACGCTCCAAGCCGCGGCCGAAGCAGTAAGGATCCGGACCGGCGCCTTGTTCGTAGTCATCACCGACGAAACGGGACTGAGGCTGGCCCACCCGGAGATTGCACGGTTGGGCGAACGCGTCAGCACGGACCCATCAGTTGCACTGGGCGGTGAAGAAATAACCACCCGGAACACGGGGACACTGGGTCCCTCGGCCGGCGCGAAGGTGCCGGTGTACTCACCGTCAGGCTCTGAGGCAATTGTGGGCGAGGTCAGTGTTGGCTATTCCGTGGAGTCGCTCAGCAAAAGCCTGGCCCGGGACATCGTCCCCATTGCCCTCACCGCTGGCGGTGCACTCCTGGCCGGTATCCTGGCGTCCTTCCTTCTCCGGCGCAGGCTGCAGCGGCTCACGCTCGGCCTGGAACCTGAGGAAATCAGCACGCTGGTCCACGATCAGGTGGCAGTTCTCCAAGGTGTGGATGATGGCGTCATTGGCATCGCCGCGGACGGACGCATCTCGGTCTTCAACGCTGCCGCTGCACGACTCTTGGACGTGCCCGACGCCACCGGGCAGGACTGGGTAACCGCTGCTGTGCCGGGACAGCTCAAGCAACTCACCCAGCCGGCAGCCCGCGACGCCGAAGCCGTGGAAGTCGTGGCGGGCGGACGCGTTCTGGTGGCCAGTGCCCGCAAAGCCTGGCATCGGCAGGAGGACCTGGGCTGGGTTGTCATGCTGCGCGACCGTACGGAATTGCAGCAACTCACCCGCCAGCTCGACGCCGTGGGGACCATGTCCACGGCCCTCCGCGCCCAGCGCCACGAATTCGCCAACCAGCTCCACACCATTGCCGGTTTCATCAGCATCGGCCAGCACGACGCCGCCAAGGAGTACCTGGCGCGGATCTCGGCCACCGGTCCGCTGAAGTTCCCCGTGGAGCAGGCCGAATTGCTCCAGGACACGTATTTGCAGGCGTTTATTGGCGCGAAAAGCGTGGAAGCATCGGAGCGCGGCGTGGCCCTCCGCATCGGACCCGAAACACTGGTCCGTGGACACGTGGCCGATCCCCAGGACGTCACCACAGTGCTCGGCAACCTGATCGACAATGCCGTGAGTGCCGCCGTCGCCGGCTCTTCAGCGGAACGATGGGTGGAAGTTGAACTGCTGGACGATGTCACCCAGAACGGCGGGACCCTGCACATCGTGGTGGGTGATTCAGGCGACGGTTTGGGAAGCCTGGAGCCGGAGGAGGTTTTCGCCGAAGGATTTACGACGTCGGAACAACCGGTACGCTCGGGGGCTGGACAAGGTTTGGGGCTGGCGCTGGTGCGGCAGCTTGCGCGGCGGCGCGGAGGTGATGTTCGCGTGCTGGAGCCTGGTGCGAAGGGCGGTCCGGGCGCCGTGTTCATGGCCACCATCCCTGGTGTCATGGATTCCGCGGAGCACGTGGACGTAGGGGCCGACTCAACGTTGAGGGAGGACAGCAATGGCTGAGGATTTGCGGGTATTGATCGTGGATGACGACTTCCACGTGGCAAGACTCCATGCAGCCTATGTGGATTCCGTGGCCGGCTTCATGGCCTTGGCGCCGGCCGGTTCGGTTTCCCAAGCGCTGCAGGCGATCCACAGCCTGCGTCCCGATCTGGTGCTGCTGGACGTGTATTTGCCGGACGGCTCAGGCTTGGACCTGCTGGGTCAGCTGGACGTTGACGCGATCATGCTTACTGCTGCCTCGGACGCGCAGTCCATCAAGGTTGCCCTGCGGCGCGGCGCCTTGGGGTACATGCTGAAGCCGTTCACCGCCGAGTCACTATCCCAGCAGCTCCGGTCCTATGCGCGGTATCGCCGCATCCTCGGTCAGCAGACAGCCGTTGACCAAACCACCATTGAGCGGGCCAAGCGGTCTCTGATTCCGGGCGACGTCACACCGTCAGCCAAGCCGCGGTCCGCCACGGAGGCGGCGGTCCTGGAATCGTTGCTTCCCGGTGAGCAATATTCGGCTGCCGAGGTTGCGGAGAGGGTGGGCGTTTCCCGGGCCACAGCGCAAAGGTACCTGTCCTCGCTCGCAGACGATGGCGCCGTCGAGATTCAACTGCGCTACGGAAGCACAGGCCGCCCGGAACACCGCTACGGCGTCCCGGGCTAACCCAAGTAGGTAGCAGATCAGGCCGTTTTGAACGCTCACAACGGCCTGATCTGCTACCTACTTGGGTGCGGGAGGTGGGTTACGCGGACTTTTGCGCCACCAGTTCGATCTCCACCAACATTTCCGGGTCCAAGAACGGCAGGACGTGCACCAAGGCCAGCGTGGGACGAATCTCGCCGAAGACCTCACCGTGAGCGCGGCCGGCGTCTTCCCATTTGCTGATGTCCGTCAGGTACAGCTTGGACTGGACGACGTCCTCGTAGGAGAACCCGGCGTCTTCGAGCACAGCCCCGAGCTTCTCCAGGATGTACTTGGTCTGCGAGTAGAAGTCGTCGCCAACAATGCCCTCAGGCCCGGATGCAGCCGTAGCAGAGATGAAAAGTGTGTTGTCCACCTGGACTGCCCGGGAGTAACCCAGTGTCTGTTCCCAGACAGAACCCGTGCCGAATGTCTTGCGCATGCCGCGCCTTTCCTGTCGCTTTCGCACGGTCCGGTGACCGGCGTTTACGAAGGAAACTTTATGACTGCGGGAGGTCCAGCCGGTAAACGAACAGCTTTATGTCGGTGCCGGGAACGAACCAGTCGCGGTGCGGGACACGGTCAAAGCCCGTCCGTGCATAGAGGGCGTTAGCGCTTTCCCATGTGGCGCCCGTCGTCAGGGACACAGCCTTGATGCCATCCATGGCCTTTGCTTGCTCGACGACAGCCTGCACCAAGGCGCGACCCGCCCCCGAGCGCTGGACTGCCGGGTCCACCACGAGGGTACGGAGTTCCAGTTCGTCCTCGAGGCCGATGTCAGAAAAACCGCCACCTGCAGGTGCTGCCGTCACAGAGCCGATGACCTCGCCGTTGCGCTCTGCCACCAGGATCTCTGCGTGCTCAGCGCGTCCGGCCACGTCCTGAAGCTTCTGCAGGTAAGGGTGATCGGCGTCGCCGTAGTACCCGGCGGTGACGTAGGAGTCCTGCGTAATGCGGGCAACGGCGTCGTAGTCTTCGGGCAGGGCGGGACGGACGGTAATCGGCGAAAGCACCTACCAATGGTAGTCGCGCTTCACGCACCAACTGCGCTAAATGCCCCTTTCCGTGATGGAACTATCAGTCATGACGGAACGCACGACGCCGGGTGGTTGAGGTGCGCTGTTCGCTTCGGTGCCGCTGGGCTGCCATCTTGTGTTGCCTCCCGTGGCGTCGAATTGAGCCGCGTTGCGTGCCGTGAACCCCGGTTTCGTGCTGTTGCGGGCAGATGTCGGGCTGCTGGCAAAGGTCTTCGGCGCCGTGCTTGAGTTGCCACACATCGGGCCCAACCTGTCCTGACTCCGAGGAGAAACCATGACCCCGCCAGACCGCCAACTGCATCTCAACGCGTTCCTGATGAGCACTGGACATCACGAAGCATCGTGGCGTCTCCCTGAAAGCGACCCGCTTGCCCCTACCAAAGTGGAGCATTACCAGCATCTGGCGCGCACGGCTGAACGAGGAAAGCTGGACTCCATCTTCTTTGCGGACTCCCCCGTCCTCTTCGGGGAGGTGGGCCGGCGTCCGGCCGGGAAGTTGGAGCCAACAGTGCTGCTGACAGTCCTCGCCGCAGCGACCCAAAAGATTGGCCTGATCGCTACCGCGTCCACCACCTACAACGATCCTTTCAACCTTGCCCGCCGCTTCGCGTCCGTTGACTGGGTCAGCGGAGGCCGCGCCGGCTGGAACGTTGTTACCACCGCTGGTCCCGATGCCGCCCGAAACTTCGGCGTGGACGACCAACCGGCACACGCGGTCCGATACGAACGGGCTGCCGAGTTCATTGAAGTGGCCCAAAAACTGTGGGACAGCTGGGAAGACGACGCCATCCTGGCGGACAAAGTCCACGGCGTATGGGGTGACGACACAAAGATCCGTACCATCGACCACGAAGGAAATCACTTCCGCGTCCGCGGACCATTAAACGTCCCCCGCTCACCACAAGGCCACCCACTGATCGTGCAGGCGGGGTCCTCTGAAAACGGTAAGAACCTGGCGGCACAGTACGCGGAAGCCGTCTTCACGGCTCATCAAACACTGACCGACGCCCAAGCCTTCTATGCCGACCTGAAGGCCCGCACCGCAACTGCCGGACGCGATCCGGAGGGCATCAAAATCCTGCCGGGAATCGTCCCGGTGATCGGCTCCACCGAGGCTGAAGCGCTCAAACTCGAGCGTGAACTGGACCAACTCATCAAGCCGGAGTATGCACGGGAGCAGCTGGCCAAGACGCTTCGCGTATCTCCAGAGGACCTCCCGTTGGACCGCCAGCTACCTGCTGACCTGCCCTCAGAGGATGAGATCGAGGGAGCAAAGAGCCGGTACACGCTGATCGTGGAGCTGGCCAGGCGCGAACAGCTCACTGTCCGGCAGCTGATTGGGCGTTTGGGCGGCGGACGCGGTCACCGGACCTTCTCCGGCACGCCCGAACAGGTGGCCGATGCTATCCAGGACTGGTTCCACGCCGGCGCCGCTGACGGTTTCAACATCATGCCGCCCGTGCTTCCTTCCGGTCTGGAGATCTTCGTGGACCACGTGGTGCCCATCCTTCAACGACGCGGGCTCTTCCGGACCGAATACACGGCGTCCACACTCCGGGGACACTACGGGCTCGCCCGTCCGGAGAACCGCTACGCCGGGAGCGCCCCGCAGGAGCTGACGTCCATTGGCTCTGCCTTCTAAGCCGGGCCTTCAACGCTTGGGCCAGCTCCACAGCGGACCTTCCAGCGGTCCCAGACCCTTGATTCTGGTCTCACCAAGGTCCTTGTAGAGCTCGTGCTCGTGGGCGGCTCCGCTTTCGCGAAGTGCCTTGAGTAAGGCCTCGGAGTGGGTCACCACAATCATCTGGCTGTTGGCACTGGCTTGGACAATTAGTCCAGCCAGTGCCGGCATCAGGTCAACGTGAAGGCTTGTCTCGGGTTCATTGAGGACCATGAGCTCCGGGGGCCGCGGCGTCAGCAATGCCGCGGTGAGCAGGAGGAAGCGCAGCGTTCCGTCGGAAAGTTCAGCGGCTTTCATGGGTCGCAGCATGCCCGGCTGGCGCAACTCCACACTGAATCGGCCGTCGGCGACGGCGATCTCCAGCCGGCTTCCGGGAAAGGCGTGGTCGACGGCGGCATCCAACTGCCGCTCGAAGCCCACCTCGCGCAGCGTTTGGAGTGCGGCGGCGAGATCCTTGCCGCTGTGATGCAGCACAGGGGTGCGTGTACCGAGCTGCGCCTGACGTGCAGGCGCCTCGGCATCAGTGCGGAAATGATCGTAGAACCGCCATGAACGAACCGAGTCACGGACGCGCAGGACTTCCGGCGCACGATCCTGGTCCGAGACCTCCGTCAGCATGCTCTGGAAGGTGTCCAAGCGCCGGGACAGTTCGGTCCACTCGCCATCCGCTCCGCGCAGCTTGGCGAGGCTGCCCTTGCGGTCCACCAGCAGCGAACCGGGTCGCGCTACGGGGCCGGAGAAGATCTGTTCCCGTTTGATCTCCGGATCCAGGCTGAACGCCGAAGGCCGGGAACGGCCGGTTTCCTGGTCAAAACCGGCCCCGCTTGATGCCGGCATGCCGAGGTCCACCAGGTATCCAAAATCGTCACTGGAATAGCCCAGCTTCAGGTTCACCGACTCCCGACGAACCGTCCCTTGGACCGGTACTTCGCCACGGCGCATGGCCTCGCTGATTGACTCGGGCCCAGCCCACAAAGTGGAAGCCAACCCGCCGTCCCGGGCCAGGGAGCCCACCACGTTCCCCGAATCACCGCCGGCGCATTCGGCGAGCAGCCGAAGCGCCCGGTAGAGGGAGGACTTCCCGCTGCCGTTGGCTCCGGTCACGATGTCCAAGCCATGCAACTCGATGGCAAGATCCCGGATGGAACGGTAGTTGGCGATGGCGAGTGCTTTGATCACTGGCTGATGGTCACTATCTGATGGTCACTATCTGATGGTCACTGTCTGACATTCACAAGGGGAATTTGCCGGAGAGTTCCAACGTCCCTGCGCACATCCAGGCCGACAACCGGTCTTCTATGCTCGGACCGCCATCCAGTGGGCTCTCCAGGCGAGGCCGGCGCACCCAGCAACCGGCTTCTTCCGCAATCAACGCACCTGCAGCGAAGTCGTGCTCGTTGAGGCCCCGTTCACCGTAGGCGTCGAAGGTTCCGTCCGCCACCAGGCAGAGGTCCAGTGCAGCCGATCCAAGGCGTCGGACGTCGGCAAATCCGTCCATGAGCCCGGCCAGACCTTCGGATTGGCTGGCCCGGGTAGCGGGATCGTAGCTGAAGCCGGTGGCAAGGATGAGGCCGGTGCGCCCGGGAATCGGCCCTGCCAGGCGCGTCGCCTCTCCCCCGGCTTCCATCCAAGCACCGTGACCGCGGGCCGCCGAGTAGACGCGCCCCAACGCCGGCGCGTGAACCACGCCTGCCTGCCAGACGCCGTCGGAATCTGCTATGGCAACGGAAGTGGCGTAGTAGACGATGTTGCGGATGAAGTTGGTGGTCCCGTCCAGGGGATCGATGGACCAGCGGTATCCCGAGGGCTGTTCCGGTCTGGTAGTACCGTGTTCCTCCCCCGTGATGGTGTCGTGCGGCCGTTCGGCAATGATCGCTTCACGGACCGCATTCTCTGCTGCGACGTCAAAAGCAGTGACCCAGTCGCCGGCCTCGCCCTTGTTGCTGGTTTCCAGACCGTCGCCGCCCGTGCCGGTTGCAGACCGCTCTGCAAGGACAGCAGCGCCCGCAGCCGCGGCACGTTTGGCTACAGCAAGCAGCTCGTTGGCGTCCATCATTCGGAGGCCGCTTCCGCTGGTGTTTCATCCACTACGGTTGGTATATCCGTTGCCGCTTCGGATTCCGTCCCGGTCTGTGCCGGTCCGTTGGCCAGGAGCTCGCGGAAGCCATCCTCGTCCAGCACCGGTACGCCCAGCTGCTCGGCCTTGTCCAGCTTAGTGCCGGCGCTTTCACCAGCCACCAGGTAACTGGTGTTCTTGGAGACGGAGCCGGAGGCTTTGCCACCGCGGATGATGATGGCTTCCTTGGCTTCGTCGCGGCTGAAGTTGGGCAGCGTACCGGTGACTACCACTGTGAGCCCTTCAAGGGTCCGAGGCACCGACGTGTCCCGTTCATCCTCCATGCGCACGCCGGCAGCGGCCCAGCTGTCCACGATCTCGTTGTGCCAGTCCACGGCGAACCATTCCTTGAGCGCCACCGCAATGGTGGGTCCTACGCCATCAACGTGAGCCATCTGCTCTTCCGTGGCATTGCGAATGGCATCCATGCTTCCGAATGCGGTGGCAAGAGCACGCGAAGCCGTTGGCCCGACGTGCCGGATGGAGAGCGCTACCAGCACTCGCCACAGCGGCTGCGTCTTCGCCTTTTCCAGCTCCACGAACAGTTTTTCCGTCGTAGCAGTGGGCTTGGAGGGAGACTTGGCCGTTCCCTTGGTGTAGAAGTACGGGACGAGCTCGTATTCGCCGGTTGCTACGCCCTTGGACCGCTTTTCCCTGCGGATCTTGACGTCCGCCAGGTCCTCACGCGTCAGGCTGAACAGGCCGGCCTCACTGGTGAGGGGCGGCGTCTCGGGCTCAGCTGGCTGTGTGAGGGCAATGGCTGCTTCCCAGCCGAGTGCTTCGATATCGAACGCGCCGCGGCCCGCGAGGTGGAACACGCGCTCCCGCAACTGCGAAGGGCAGGACTTGGCATTGGGGCAACGAATGTCCACATCGCCTTCCTTCGACGGAGCCAACGGCGTGCCGCATGACGGGCATTCCGTGGGCATCACGAATTCGCGGACCGGCGGATCCTGCTTGTCACGCAGGGCCAGCACCGGGCCGACGATCTCCGGAATGACGTCTCCGGCCTTGCGGAGAATGACAATGTCGCCGATCATGACGCCCTTGGCCTTGACCACGTCCTGGTTGTGCAGGGTGGCCATTCCCACCGTGGAACCGGCCACCTTCACCGGCTCCATCAGGCCGAAGGGAGTCACGCGCCCTGTGCGGCCCACGTTGACTGCAATGTCCAGGAGCTTGGTGTGGACTTCTTCGGGCGGGTACTTGTAGGCAGCAGCCCATCTGGGAACCCGGGAGGTGTAACCAAGTGCACGTTGGGTGGCGAAGTCATCGATCTTGACCACGATGCCGTCAATCTCATGCAGGAGCTTATGACGGCGCTCGCCGTAGTCGGCAATGAACTTCAGGACGTCGTCGAACGTGTCCAATACCTTGAGGTACGGGCTGACAGGGAGCCCCCATTCTTCGAGGAGCTTGTACGTTTCCGACTGGCTCTTGGCCTCCAGCCCTTCACGGGCTCCGATGCCGTGGACGAACATGCTGAGCGGACGCTTGGCAGTTTCAGTGGGATCTTTTTGGCGAAGCGAACCGGCTGCGGCGTTGCGGGGGTTGGCAAGCGGCGCTTTGCCAGCGGCTACGAGCGTCTCGTTGAACTCGACGAAGGCCTTGGAGGGAATGAACACCTCGCCACGGATTTCCACTTCCGATGGGTAGCCCGAACCACTGAGCTGCCGTGGGATCTCTTTGATGGTGAGGACGTTGTGCGTGATGTCCTCGCCCGTAGTGCCGTCGCCCCGTGTTGCGGCACGAACCAGCTTCCCGTCCCGGTACAACAGATTGACGGCAAGGCCATCGATCTTCAGTTCAGTCAGCCACGCGATGCGCGGGACGGAATCGCCGAGCTTCGCCACCGACGCTTCAGCCTTGCGGACCCAGGCTTCGAGCTCATCCAAGGAGAAGACGTCGTCGAGGCTGTACATCCGCTGCAGATGCTCCACCGCAGCGAAAGCAGACGAGACCTCCCCGCCAACCTCTTGCGTGGGCGAGTCATTGGAGACGAGCTCCGGGTGGAGTGCTTCCAGTTCCTCGAGCCGGCGGTAGAGTTCATCGAACTCGGCGTCGGAAACCGTTGGCGCGTCTTCCTGGTAATAGGCATACCGGTACTTGCGGACGAGGTCCGCCAATTGCACGTACTCCTCCCGCAGGGACTCCGACGGCGGAGTCCCTTCCTCCGCGACGATTGCCGCAGCGGCGTCTTGGGTTGTGGTGTCGACCGGATCCGGATTCTCTGGTGTGCTCACAGGTCTATCTTGCCGTAACCCACGGACATTAAAGAGTTGCTAGTGCGACGACAGCCGGTTCTTGCTCCACAGCGCGAATGCCAGTCCTCCCAGGCCAACCACCAGGACGGCGCCCAGGAGGCCGAACAGGCCAAGCATGTTGGGACCGGAGAATGAGCTCGACGCCAACGCGGCTGCTTCCGTCTCCTTGCCCTTGTCCACCGGCGTGTTCCAGTTGGAGGACTTGCCCGGGCTGGCGCTTGCGGAGCCGGTGGACGGAGAGGGCGACGGCGTTGCTGACGCCGACGTCGTACCAGACGTTGCGGTGGGTTCGGACGAGCTCGACGCCGCACCGGTCGCCTGGGGTGCCACAGTGACAAACTGGGTCACCGCGGGTTGTGGCGGAACCTGAACAGGCTGCGGGGCTTGCACCGGCGCTTGCACCGGCGGGGCTTGAACCGGCGGGGCAGGCGCAGGAGCAACCTCGGGCTCCCTGACCCGGGTTGGCTCCGGTTTTGATGACGGGATCTTGTCCGTTTCCGGAGCGAGCCCGGGCTGCGTGGGTTCCGGTTCCGTGGGTGCCTCCGAGGGTACGCAGAGGATCTTCCCATCGCACGGTGCGGCGTGTGCGGCTACAGCGGGCGCAAACAGCAATCCAACGGCCAGCACCACGGCTGGAACTACGGGGTGTCGCATGTAGGTAGCCTCCTAGCTACGGTTTTCAGGCGGCATGGCGATCTGGAGCTTGCGTACCTTTCCACGTCCCACAATGTACCCGCGGCCCGGGATGAAGTCCTTGCTGATGCGGCCCAAGGAGGTGTTGAGGAGGCTGTCGCCTTCCACATCTCCGGGGTTGAGCAAAAGCCCGCGGCGTCCGGATTTGAACGGCTGCGCAAGGGACCATGCCTGGGACCATGTGGAGGTCTCGGACTCGCCCACCACCCACTGATCGGCCTTGATCGCAGCCGTAACCAACCGTCCCACGCCGGATTCGGCCAAGGTGTCCGTGAACTCTGTGAGGCCCTCGATGAAGATGGCCATGGTGCCAGGGTTGTCCGCGACTTTGTCGATCAGGTCATCCACCACGTCCGAGACTTCGTCCGGCCCCACCAGGGACCTGCTCCAGATATTCAGTGCGGCCACGGCGGAGCGCCGGGAACCGATATAGATCAAGTCCGTGCGCGGGTTGGAACGCCGCAAGGCGTAGGCCAAGGTGACCAAGGCGACGGTGCGTCCGGAACCTGGTGGTCCGGCCAGCAGAAGTGATCCCTTGGCGGCGATGGCCGCCGAACCCAGCGTTTCGTCGTCGACACCAATCACTGGGTTGTCCGGGGCGCCGGTGGGCAGGATGTCCAGGTCCACCAGCTCCGGAAGCCGCTGAATCTGCGGTGCTTGCTCGAGGCCCTGGCGCAGCATCGCCTGGCTGAGCTTGGCCACTTCCCGGGCCTGGAGCGCAAGGTTCGAGTTGCCTCCCAGCACGGCGAGCTGAACTTCCAGCCCGTCCAGCAAGCCGCGCCCGGGAGGCGAGGCTGCATTGAGGACATCCTTGGGAACGTCCAGGGTCATGTAATCGTCTTCGGAGCTGAGACGCAGGACCAACCGCTTCTGGATGGAGGCAAGGAGCGACGCTGGAACAGAGTTGGTGCGGTCACCGCTGACTACCAGGTGGATACCCAAGGGACGTCCGTCTGTGGCCAGAGTGAGGAAGATGTCCCACAGGGCAGACAAGTTGCTGTACTCGTAGGATTCACGGAAGGAAGACATTCCGTCCACCAGGATGAAGATGCGCTTCTCTTCCGGGCGGTTGGCCAGCTGCCGATATTCGACGATGGTGGACGCCCGGACCTCAGCGAACCGTGCTGCCCTGTCGTCCGCCACGTCCTTGAGCCACCGCAGCAGCCGCCCAACGCGCTCCACGTCGTCGCCGTTGATGATTTCGCCAACGTGCGGAAGACCATCGAGCATCTTGAGTCCCGAGGAACCACAGTCGATGCCATAGACGTGAACCGGCCCACCACGTGGTGTAACAGCCGCGGCGATGGCGATCCCGCGCAGGGCCGCCGACTTACCGGATCCGCCCGTGCCGTAGACGGCCATGTTGCCGTCCTTGTCCGGCTCGTAGAACACTGTGGGCTGGTCCTGGTGGGCGGGGTCATCTGCCACGCCAAGCAGAAGCCGCTCATCGGTGCGCGGATTGGGAAGCTTGGAGAAATCGTAGGTAGTAGCGAGTTCGTTGAGCCATGGCTTCCGGGGAGGCTCGATGGACAGGACGTCAGCTGCCCGGATGATGTTTCCGGTCATCCTGGCAATGTCGTTGGGTCCGGCGGGTTCTTCTTCAACCTGCGACACCAAGGGCGGTTCCCATGTGGGGCCGGACCCGAACGCCATTTCTACGATGTCGATCCGGGGTCGCTGCGGCTTTTCCGTCGTCCAGCCGCCGGCGTACCCGGTCTGGAAGCCTTGGATACGGCCAGGACCGGTCTTGGCGGCACCGCGGCCGGGAATGGATGGGTCAAAGTAAGCGGCAGTAGGAACGCCCAGGATATCTGTTGCGTCCACTTCGTCGGCCATGCGCAAGGCAACGCGGAGGTTGGTGTTGGCGCGCAGGTTGTCTTTGATGACACCGGCAGGCCGTTGCGTGGCCAGTATCAAGTGCAGGCCCAAGGACCGGCCACGGGCAGCCACGTCCACCACACCGTCAACGAACTCGGGAACTTCGGTAGCCAGCGCCGCGAATTCGTCCACGATGATGATGAGATACGGCGGTGCCTCGGGATCGGCTTCGCGTTGCAGCGCCAGGAGGTCTTTGGCTTTCTTACGGTTCAGGAGCCGTTCACGATAGTGGAGCTCTGCCCGCAGGGATGTCAGTGCACGGCGAACCAGGTGCGGGGACAAGTCAGTCACCAGGCCAACGGTGTGCGGCAAGTGCAGGCAGTCGGCGAATGCGGCGCCGCCCTTGTAGTCCACGAACAGGAAGCTGACGCGGTCCGGGCTGTACGCGGCCGCCATGCCCATCACCCAGGACTGGAGGAACTCGGATTTACCGGCACCCGTGGTTCCGCCGACCAGTGCGTGCGGGCCTTCGTTCTTGAGGTCGAGGTAGAACGGCTCCACGCCTTTGGAACCAACCAGCGCGCGGAGGCTGCCGTTGTCCTTTCGGTTGGGCACCGCCGTTGCGTGGACAGAGTTGTTCTCCTGCCAACGCTCGGCCACGGCCTGTGGGTTATCCATCAATTCCTTGCCGATCAACGTGGCGTAGGAAACGGCGCGTGGGAGGTCGGAATCGTCGTCGAGCGGGTTTCCAACATCCACCAGTGGCGACATCATGCGCGCCAACTGCGTGGCAAGGTCCGCGTCAAGGCTTTCGCAGCTCACCGGGTACGTGTGGCGACCCAAGCGGACCTGGCCAGTAGTGGTGCCGTGATCGCCGTCCACCGAGAGGAAGTCACGGCATGCCGCGGGAAGGGACTGTACGTTGGCCGCCACCCACATGACGTGTACGCCGTAGTCGGGGCCGCGTTCCACCAACCGCGTAAGGCGGCCGCGGTCCACGGGGGCGTCGTCTTCAACGATCACCAGGACGGCCGGAACCACGGGACCAGGAACTTCTTCGTGCTCGTTCTTGAGTCCAGGCCGCGGATACGGGCCAGGCTCCTTGGCCATGGATTCGCGCTCTTCCACGAGGTTCTCGAGCCGGGACAACAAGGCAGCACCGGCACCAGGGCCGGCAGCGAGGTGATCACCGGATATGGGGCTGTGGCCTGAACCGACATGCGGGAGCCACTGCAACCAGTCCCAGCGTTCACGGGAACGCGCTGAGGTCAGTGCCGTGAGAACAACCTCAGCCGGCGAATGGAGCCCCACCAACTGGAGCACCATGCCGCGGGCCACGTCATCCACCACGCTGCGTTCCCCCGCAACGCCAAACGAGCCCGAGGTGCGCAGTTGCGACACGATCGGAACGCCCTCAATGACGCGTACTTGCTGCAGGCACTCCTGAATTTCCCGCATGTACTGCGGTTCAGTTTCGTTGGCTCCCGGTTCGTCGAACTGGATGCGCGACGGTGCAGAGCCGAGTCCGAACCGGACCCCCAGGAAGTGCTGATGCTCCGGGCGGTGGGTCCAGAGAAGGGGCCCCAGCTTGTAGATCGCGTCCACGGTGTCGCTCACGGACGGCGCTTCCTGGAGCCTGACGGCGCGTTCAATGTTCTGCTGCTTGTCGATGTCCTCGCGGAACTCCAGCATGGCGGCTTTGAACTGTTTGTGGCCTTCCTTGGCCTGCCGCTTGCTCTGCATCTTGTGGTCCACATAATGCCCGACAATGAACAGCGGCATCATCGCCATGAAAATCACGGAGAGCAGGTTCTGCGTGAAAGCGAAGAGCACGCCGCCCATCAGGAGCGGCGCGATCAGCATGATGTATGGGAAGGGCTGGTGTTCCGGGCGTTTGGGTCCGGCCGGTGGCACGCGCTTGGGCGACTCGAACCTGGGCAGCACGCGCGGCGAACGGTTGAAATCCACCAGCGGCGACGACGGACCACCGCCGTGGTTACGGGACAGGGCAACGACGCCTACGGAAGTATCGCCCAAAGTAACGGTGTCGGAGGATTCCAGGGTTGCCCGGGTTACCGGCAGCCCATCCATAAGGAGGCCGTTGGCCGAGTTCGTGTCCACGATTTCCACGGTTTCGCCCACCGTGATCCGAGCATGGCGTTTGGATGTGAGCGGGTCCGACAAACGGATGTCGGCGTCCCGGTCACGGCCAATGTAGCTGGTGCCGAAAGGCAGCGAAAATTCGCGTCCGACGTCGGGCCCTGACATCACGCGCAACGTGGCAGCTGCCGGTCCCCTGCCATTGCCGCTGGCGTGCCCGTTGGATGCGAATTGATCGCTGACCTGCGCGAGCGAAACCTTGGACCCTGGCCGCAGCCCGGACTCCAGCAGGTTGTCCGTGGGCCGCAGGACGTGCCCGGACAGCCCGCCGCCGACGAAAGCCTCGTCCACACTTATGGACAGGTTCGACGGCGGTTCGGTCCCCTTTCGTGCGGGGTCGGCAGCCCAAAGTTCGGTGGCAATATCAGCCACGGTGGCACGACCATCCACCGTTACGGCGAGGTCCTTTGCTTCCGCAGGGTCACGCCGCAATGTCAGGCGGAACTTCATCCTTCGTCGACTCCACTCATTTTTTCAAGGAGATGCAGGTCAGCCGGAGTCACAAGGTGTGATGTCACGGCGTGTTCCACCAAGCGCGCCCGGCGGTTGGTGGCGAGTTTTCCCACCCCGCCGCGCAGGCCCACTACGCCTACGCGGTCCAGTTTGTCGCAGACGTTATCCAGCTTGCGGTTGAAGCGGGTCAGGGCCCAGCCGAGGCGCTTGGCAGCCTCAGCAGAGGACGGAATGGCGCTGAAGCCCGTGCCATCGCGTCGCAACATGGGCTCAGCCAGGGCGACGATGAGTGCCTTTTGCGAATCAGTGAAGACCACGGGGCCGATGGTGGTGTCCCCCGCTTGGTCGTCGTCGCGTGCTTCGTGCCGGAAGGAGGGCGTCTTCAAATGAACCGCGAACTCATAAGTGGTAGGTCCGGCCGTGAAAATCACGTTGGTGTGGCTGAAGACCAGGGGGATCCTCGCCCCAGGCGCAAGCCAGGCTTGCATGCCTCCGGAACCGTCAGCAATAGTGGCGGACAGCATGCTGCCAACGTTACTGAGCCACCACATGCCGTCGTAGCGGGCGATCTGCAGGAAGCGTCGGTGCAGGTAGGGGTTGTCATCCACTTCCAAGTCACCTTCGCGTCCAATATCGAAGATGTCCTCGTCGGATGGTTCGTACCATTCCCCACAGAAATCTATTGCTAGATCCCCCATGATCTGTGCCTCCTCAGTCGGCGGTAAGTAAGTCTCATGTGCCGGTTACTCGTCCAGGCAGGCGATGGAATCCGGCCCGCCGGGTGAGGCACTGCCGTCAGCACGGACAATAATTGCTTGCACGCAGATAGGTGGGTCAGCCAGCGCGCCGAGGAACGCCTTTCCTGTGGACGTGGTCTCATAGACGCCCTCGGATTTTGCCGACTTGATGCGCCATTTGAACGTGTCTCCGGGCAACGGCTGTGGGTTTGTCCAGGAGAAGACAACGATATTCCGGTCCTTGGTGTCCCGCGCCGCAGACATCCCCGCAACCTCCGGAACACCGCCATCCCCCAGAGGGTCAGCCGGCTGCTTGCTTGTCGTTTCCGTGGGTGCCACCTTGGGCTGCGCCTGTGCGCCCAACACCACGCCCACCACAATGGCCACTACCAGCACGGCAGCGCCGGTGGCGGCTAGCCAGAGGTTGCGCTTGCTGTGGTCTGCAGGCGGAGCGTCCTCCTGCGTGACCGGCGAGGCACCGGAGGGAGAGTTGGAACGGCTGACCGTTGCCCCAAGATCGTCCTGGGGACGTGAGGGCTGCCAGCCACGCAGCACTGTGGACTCTGCCGTGTCAGGCTCGGCGGGAGCGTTGTGGCCGCCGGGGGCTGTGTATGATCCCGGTGCTGTGTATCCCGACGCTGCGTGTCCCGACGCCGGAGCGTGGAACTGCGGCGGAGTCGACAACCCCGTGTGGGACTGGACTGTTTGCGGGGGGTTGGCGGGCTGGGCCGGTTGTTGTGTCGGCTGTTGGGTGGCGCCCGGAACGGTGGACGGGAAAGTTCGCGCCGGGAACGTGGGCGCTGACCCGGTGGTAGCGGTTCCCGAGGCGTCGGGATCGATCGAGGCGATGCTCCGGACCCGGGTTTCCTCGAAGTTGTCGTCCGGGTGCTGGTCGTCCCCGTGCCCGGGTTCTTCGAGAACCTCGAATGGCGTCACGGAAAGGTTCAGTTCAGCCTGGATCCGCTGGAGTGCCAGCGCGAAAGCATGTGCTGACGAGTAACGGGATTCCGCTGACTTGGCCATGGAAGTAGCCAGAACGAGTTCCAGGGACTCCGGAACGTCGGCACGGCCCAGCCTGGGCAGGGGCGAGTTGGTGATGCGGGAGATCAGTTCCCGCTGCGAGTTGTCCTGTCCCGGAAGGACAAACGGCGAACGACCCGCCAACAACGTGTACAGCGTGGCACCCAGGGCCCAAATGTCCACAGGAACACCATCCACGGCGCCTCCACGGAACTGCTCGGGCGGCGACCAAGGGATGGACATGCCGGCGTCGTCCTCGGTGTCGGCACCGATGGTGCCGGAGATGCCAAAGTCCGTCAGGGCAGGCCGGTTGTAATCGGTGACCAGGATGTTGGCCGGCTTGATATCCCGGTGCACAATACCGGCCCGGTGCGCGGTCTCGACGGCGGAAGCCACCTGGATGCCGACGGCCAGGACCTCGTCCACGCTGAAGCGCTGACGACGATAACGGACGTCGAGGCTCGGCCTGGAGCAGTACTCCATGGCAAGGTACGAGTGCCCGTTCTCGGTGATCTCGGCTTCGAAAATGGTCACGATGTAAGGGTGCGACGACAACTGCGCCATGAGGTTCGCTTCGGACTCGAAGCGGCGGCGGGCCCCTTCGGTCTTCAAATCGGACAACAGCACCTTGACCGCTACTTTTCGGCGCGGGCGGTCCTGCTCATAAAGGTAGACATCCGAGAAGCCACCGGAGCCGAGCAGGCTGATGTACTTGAAACCCGGGATGGGTGGAGGCGGCGCAGGGGGCCTCTTGGAACTCAAAGAATCTCCTCGAAACGCAATGAAATGTTGTCGCCCAGCTCGGCGATGTCGCCGTCCAGCAGGATGGCCATTTCGTTTTGGGCAAGCCGGCGGGGTGCCTGGCCTTCCCTGATGAGTACGGTGCCGTTGGTTGCCTTCAGGTCGCACAACATGACGTGCCAACCCTCAAGCCGGACCTCGACGTGGGAGCGGGATATGTCCCCACCGGGGCTGTCCACTTGGACCAGACGTGGCATTGTGCCGCCTTGCACCCGGGAAACCGACGGCTGGCGGCCGATGATGAGCGACTGGTCAAGATCAATCAACTCACCTGTAGAGAGCCGCATCCTCCCCAGCCTTGGACGTGGGACGTGGACGGCGTCGCCGGAAACGGCAACCCCGCACACCGAACACTGCGGGTACGTGGGCGGATTGGCGTGGCCTTGGGAGCACATCCGTGCCAAAACGCTCGGCCCGTTGACGGCCGACGTCTCCGCGCGGCCAACAAGGGCTTTTGCGCCGGAATCCTCGGTGGGAAGGCTGCTCTTCATGATGGTCTGTCCGTCATGGTCAGAGTCCTCTTCCGCGGCCATGGCGGCTGGAGCCGACGACCAAGCGGCCGGTACTTGGGCCGCAGGATCGGCTGCGGGCTTGGGCGGAACTGATTGCTGGTCACTGCCCGGTTCAGGGGTGGAGGAACCGCTGCGCAGCCACGGGACGGAGTCAATCAGCCCGCCCGCTGCTTCGACTGATGGGCTTGGAGACGGGCTCTCCGGTGCCGGCGAAAGCGGTTCGATAGCTGGTGGGGCGTCCGGTATAGCGGACGCAGGCGAGTCGTGCTCGTCAGACCCTTCGTCCGTACGGACTGCAGCGTCCTCAATGTTGCGCATCACCGTCTTGTCCCACAGGTGGTCATAGTTTGTGGTGTTTTCCAGCGACGGAAGTATTGGATCAGTGGTACTCGTGTGGACGGGTACCTCGGATGCTTCCGAATCTGCCTCACTGGCTGGTTCCAGCTCCGGTTCTTCCAGCGCAGCCGACTGCTCCGACGCAGCCACTTCGGCATGGTCCGGAGCTTCCTCGGTCAGCGGATCCGCCAGCGCCGTCGCTTCCTGTGGAGCTGGCACCTCGGCCGCAGGCTCCTGGGCGATTGACTCGACAATTGACTCGGGAGTGGACGACTCCTTGGCGGGAACCATGTGACCAGGTGCAATCGTCAGGCCAAGGTCCGCTTCCGCGTAGCCGATCATGGTTTCGTCGGACGCCGTTGCGGGCCGGATCCCAGGTTTACTATCCGCTTTCCCGGCAGCATGAGATGCGGCCTGGAGCGAGGCCAGGAGCACCACACCTTCACCCAGCGGAAGACTGTTCAGGGGCGAGCCGTTCATGGGTGAGCCGTTCAGCGGCAGGCCTCCACCCGACGTCGGGATCCCTGCAGACGGGGCCGGCTTGTTCCCTATCCGGACACTGTAAGAGGTGGCGTTTGCGAGTCGTCGTTCCGTCCAAGTGGTGACGTCACGCCCCGTGAGGCGTTCCTCGCCGCTGGCCGTCTGCACAACAAGTTCGAGGTCTCCCCGGAGGAACACTCGTAGTGCGTCCTTCGAGTCGATGATCCCAAAGGGCGGGATGCGGCTGAGGGAAACGCCAAAGGCATCCGTCACTTCATGCAGGACTTCGTGGGCTTCCGGCGCGGATGCCAGCAACCCCCAGACAGTGTCGATCAAAGCGTGCGGTGTGTCCGGGCCAAGGAGCACCACGGTTCCGCTCCGCACCACGCCGAACCAGTCACCCTGCTGATAGCGGGTCAGGGAAAGGTTGTTACTGCTTGCCATCGACGCCTTCCTCCTGCCCAGCCCCTGCGACCTCGCCGGTGCCATTCACCCAGGCGCGGGGAAGGGTATCTTCTTCCACCTCGGCCGCGACCTCGGGGCGCGGCGCAGTGGTGGCGATGCCGGCGTCGTTCAAGACGTTCTTGGCGTCCACGACGATGACGGTGACGTTGTCCCTGCCACCGCTTCTCAGGGCAGCCTGGATCAAGGCGTCCACGGCATCCTGCGGATGGGCAACAGTGCTAAGGATGCGGAACATGTGGTCATCGCCCAGTTCCCCGTTGAGACCGTCCGAGCAAATCATGATCCGGTCACCTTCCTGGATGGGAAGCAACCAGAAATCGGCCTCGGTTTCGTCGCCGGTACCCAAGGCGCGGGTAACAACGTGGCGGCGCGGGTGGACCGTGGCCTGCTCCGCGGTGATATCCCCGGAATCCACCAGTTCCTGCACCTCGGAGTGGTCAACGCTTACCTGCGCAAACTCCCCTTGGCTGAGGCGGTAAGTCCTGGAATCGCCGATGTTCATCACCAGCCAGTAGGGCAGGCCCATCTGCTCCACCACCACGACGCCGGACAGCGTAGTCCCTGCGCGGGCTCCCGTTGCGTTGCGGATGGCAGCGTCGGCCTTCAGCAAGCATGACTGAAGGTCGGCCGCTGAAGCTGTACGGACGCCGGCCGACAACTCAGGGGCGCTGCCCAAAGCCCTGACGCACATGCCGCTGGCAATCTCGCCCGCCTCATGCCCGCCCATGCCGTCGGCCACGGCGAAGACGGGGTCAGAAGCAATGAACGAATCTTCGTTCAGTTCGCGGCGAAGCCCGCGATCCGTTCCGTACCCGTAGCTGAGCCGAAAAGAGGATCCGCCTGCGGCAGGACCCGCTTCGGCGTTGGCGGGTGTGGCCGGCTGTGAATTCATGCTTGTCCTAGGTGGAAGGAACGGTCCCCAAAGTGAACGGTGGAACCGGGACGGACAAAGCTCGCTTCGCCCGGGTGGAGCCTGGTCTGGATGCCGTCGGGGGTGGTGACAGCGCTGCCGTTGGTGGAGTTGCGGTCAGTGACCCAGATACCGTCACCATCAACGCGCAAGTGTAGATGTGTTTTGGAGATGGACCGGCCGGGGTCTGACACGGGCAGCAATTGTTCCACGATTTCCGCGGGCTGTGGCGCCGGGTTACGGCCAAGGAGGACCGACCCGCCCAACTGGATGTCCTGGCCATCGTCGATCCGAATCCGCAATACGGCCTGGGCACGGGCTGCCCCGGGGCGCATCTGGGTCCGTTCCACGTCATCGTCCGGATGGGCGGCGGTCGCGGGGCTCTGTTGTGGTGCAACCGTGGCGGGGCTCGATGACGCTGATGCGATCGGTGCTGTAGACCCGCCCGGTGCTGCTGGTGTGCGGGGTGCCGGCGTGAAGGGCGCCGTGGGTGGGCGCCACTGGTTCGGATCATGGGAAGGCTGCACAGCGGGTGTTGCAGGAGTGGACTGCGCCGCAACCGGCAGTGGATTCTCACTCGGACGGGTGCCCTGGCCAAGCCCGGAAGGGACCGGGGAAGCGACGGGCTGGACCGGCGGGAGATCCATCGGTGCGAAGCTGTAGGGACCTTGGATGCCGCCCGTGGTCACCGGATTGCGACCGGCGTTCACGTCGAACACCAAGGACTTTGCCGCTTTGTCTTGCCAGCCACGCAGCTTGCCGTTGGTGTCCCAAGCGTTGGATACGACTACAAGGAAAGCCCAGACAACACCGAGGAACATGAGCGGCAGGGCGATCCACAACACCAGTCCGATGTGTCCAAGAGCTGACAGGATGACGGCAACGATGGACCCCAGCAGCAGGAGTCCACCTGTCAGGATCCCGCGAACGAAAACAACACCAGCGCCGGGTGCGTAGCCATCGGAGTCCGCACTGCGGATGCTCATGAGCTGGTTGCCGATGGTGTTACCGGACTTTGCCTCAATTCCAAGGAGGACAAAGGTGTAAACCACGGTCACGCCCAGACCGATGCTGCCCAAGAGAACCAGGAGACCCGTGTCATAGACGATGAAGCCGTTCCTGCGGGTTTGAGTGATGCCGGCAATTCCAATGGCGAACGTGGTGGCGAGCAGGGCAACGGGACCCAACCAATCCAGCACAGCTGCGCCCAGGCGCTTCCCGGCAGAGGCGGGCGCCAACTCGAGCTTGGTGGTCATAGTGGTCCCTCCCCCTGGCCCCGGCGTACGGTCCGGCATGGTTTTTGATCCGTGCTGCATCGGCGAGGCCGGCGCCGACACTACCGAGATACTACCGGGATCGGAGAAGCCTTGCCGGTTGGCGAACTCCAATGCTGCCTTCTGCGCATGGTTGATGTTGCCCTCCTTGCGGGCACCACGGTTGTTCAACGGCGAACCGCACTGCGTGCAGAACGTCGCTCCCGGACGGACCCCATGCCGGCAAGCCGGGCAAAGTTCTGTCTCATTACTCATCGGTGGTGTCCTTCTTGAACGGCAACGTGAAGCGGGGCTTGGCCGGATCGCCGGGCGTCTGTTGCCGGCGGCGAAGGGCCGCGCGGCCATCGGACAGCAACGACCGCGGTGAGAACCGTGCCTGCTGCCGTTTCCAGAAACCGACGCTTCCCGTGATGTCCGTCAGCGACGTATCAACGATCTCCCAGTACTCCTTGACCTCCTCCTCGCTTGGCTGACCGGCACCGAAGACAGCAGCATCGGCCCGGTGGGCAAGCATTGTGGTGGTAGTCCCGGTGGTGGGGAAGGCATCAGCGATGACCGAGGCCGATTCACGCCTTGTGGACTTGGTGTCAATGGAGGCACCCATGTCGGTGACCAGGCTCAGCACTTCATTCCATCCTCCGCCGACCCGCTGGGCGGGGTGGCCGTCACGGAAACGCGCCTTCCGGCGTCGTGATTTCAGCAGGAGGATCAGCAGCAGCGGCAAGGCGAGGATCCCCAGCGGAATCAGCGCCACACCGATGGCCGCCAGCAGCGGCCCCCAGAAGAGCCACGGGTTGTTCTTCTTCTCGTCAGCGTCCAGGGCGTCCGGGGTGGAGTCCGGCGGCAGGTCCGCGGGTTCCTGCGGCGGGGGCGGTGGCTGCAGCACCTGCGGCTTGGGTTTGGACTTGTTCTCCGGATCGGGCGGGATGGGCACGTTGTCCTTGGGCGGCGTGGGATCAAAAGCAACCCATCCCACCCGGTCAAACGCCACCTCAACCCAGGCGTGGACGTCCTTGCCAGTGATCTTGATATCGCCGGCGCCATTCTCAGGGCTCTTGGGGTCAGGATAGAACCCCATGACCACGCGGGAAGGAATACCAAGGTGGCGGAGCATGAGGGACATGGAGACGGCGTATTGCTCGTCGTCGCCCAGCATCTGCTTGGCCGAGAGCATGTTGCGGACGCGCGCAGCACTGTGGCCGGGAAGGCTCGGGAGTTGCCCCTCGGCCACCAAGCCGTTGCTGAAAGCGCCGCTCTTTTGGAAGTGCGCCTCAATCTGCCGGACGCGGTCAATGGCCGTCGGGGCATCGGCGGAAAGCTGGTTCGCCTGGGAAGCCACGATCGGCGGCACTTCCTCCGCCTCGGGCAGCGTGAGCTTCGCGAAGTCGTACTGCGTGAGCTGGCCGTGCTCCAGCGTGCCGGGATCCGAAACCTGCACGGTGTAATTGTCGCCCTTGGCCAGGCCCTTGGTGGTTACAGCCGTGTCTGTGCCGGCATTGAAGTAAAGACCGGAAGCGGCACCGGAAGTGTCCGCAAAACTCATGCCCGTGGTGTGCCGGCCACCCGGCACAAAGTAGCCCTGATAGTCCTCCACGGTGATGTCCAGCGTGTAGTTGGTGCCCTCCACCGGGCTCCCGGAATCAGCCAACGTGTTCAACGAGCGGGCATCGCCCACTTTGCTGAAGTTACCGGAGCTGTTGGGATCCATGGTGTAGTTCAAGCCGTTGAATGCATCCAGTGCAGCCAGCCGCACGCGGGCATCCTTGGGCAGCCCCTTGACCGTAAACAGCGTGCTGTCCTTCTCATCCTTGACGAAGCTGCGGAAGCTCGCCAGCGGCGTGATGTAGTCCCGGGGGTCGAACGGCGGAACGATCGTGTTGCGGAGCACCTTTCGGTCGTCGCTGGCGGTGACCAACGGCGAGGCAATTGCGGTGACGCCCACCGCAACAGCGATAACGGCTGCAGCAGTCCCCAGGCGGCGGAGCTGGCCACGGCGGGCTGTAGCGGCGTCGGAACCCGGCCTATTGGCCGAAACGGTCTTGGTGCTGTTGCGCCGGAGTACGTCACGGCGGAACGTCGCCCACACGATGGACACAATGGTCAGCGAGACGCCGCGTTCCACATTGAGGAAGCCCGCACTGGTACTGAAGGCGATTCCCGTGACAAAGAGGACCAGCACCGGCAGCAACGGCCAGTACGGGCTCTTCAAACGCCATGACAGCAGACCAGCTGCCAGAGCGGTCACCAATGAACTGAGGAACGGCACAATGAGCATGCCATTCGCTGTCCCCACAGGAACGCCGACGGTGAGCATGTCCTTCCAGGCAAACACGATCCCCAGCAGGAGCGTACGCAAGGAATCGAGGCTGGGCAGGAATCCGACGACAGCCGAATCCGGCACGGCCAACGCCGAGCCAAACACCATGTAGGCGCCGAACGTTACGGCAGTGGTGATGAGCAGTCCCAAGCGGAAGCGCACGTTGAGGAAAGCGATGCCCAGCCCCAGCACCACACCACCTAGACCTGCGACCAGGTAGTGGGCGTCTCCCCCGAAGCTCAGCGTGAAACCAAGGACGCCAAGGAACAGCAGCACCAGGAGCGCCCCGCAGTCAACGGCGAAATGCCATAGTGGCCTGCCGTCGTCGAATATCGATCCTCCGGTAGCGCGGGCAGCGGACCGGGTTCCCTTAGCTGCCCGGGGACGCACTCGGAGATTGGGAGCGGTGCTCATGCTGCCGCCTTTCGAAGAACTATGGCGAGATCGTCCAGGTCGCCAACCGTGAGGACCGTCAGGTCGGCGATGTTTGCCCTCGACGGCGCCGCTCCGGGTTGGACGCGGACCGCCAGGCTCCGCACACCCGGGGGAACGGACGAAGCCGCCGAGCGCAATTGGGTGGCTGTCACATGGCTGCCCACTACGAAGAACACCACGGAGGCGTTGGGGACGGTGTCCGAAAGGGTGCGGGCGAGGTCGACGGCGGTCTTCCGCATGGGTGCCCCGACAATGCGGGTCATGTCGTCCAGCAAGTTCCGGCCGGTTTCGCAGCGGAGCGGCCCCTTTTGGGTCAGCACGTCCAACTCACGCTGCTCACGAATGGCCTGCCTGCCAATGGAAGCGGCCACAGAGACGGCCATTTCGAACTCGGGCTCGGAGTCATACTCGTCTGTGTTAATGGAGAGCGAGATGGCCAGGTGTGCGCGCCGGGTCTCCTCGAACTGGCGAACCATGAGCTTGTTGGTGCGGGCCGTGGTCTTCCAGTGGATGTGGCGCCGATCGTCCCCGGGAACGTAATCGCGCAAAGCATGGAAGGAGACATCCGCGCTGGACAGCTCCGTAGTGGGCATGCCTTCAAGGTCGCGGATAAAGCCGGCCGCCGAGCTGCCCAGCGACACGGTCCGGGGATGGACGAACAGATCCACCGGATCGGTCCACATCACGCGACGACGCAACAAGTGGAGTGGGTCGGCGCGAACAGATCGAACGGGACCCACAACAATCACTGCACGCCGCGCCGTGGGGATGGTGAAGAGATCCTCATGCACCTGGGCCGGCTTCATGCGGGGCAAATGGAAAACGGCCGTGTTGGAACCCACGGGCAGCTCCAGCGCTGCAGGCAACAACGGCCTCGTGGATACGTTGGACACCGCAATGCTGCCCACGGCGTCATCCCCTACTGCCACCCGCGTGCGGGCAAGGTCCAGAACCACGCCATAGGCCGAGCGGCCCACAATGAAGCCGATGGCAAGGAGGAACAGCAGGAACGCCACCATGGCAGCTGACTTGGCTTCCTGCCAACCCCACGCCTGCCCCGCCCACCAAAGGCCGATCGAGGCAGCCAACACTACCCAGCCGAGCAGGCTCACCACTGCCAGGACCGGCCAGACGAACCTCAGCCAGACAGCCCTGACCTTGGTCCACCCTGGAGCAAGGAAGTCCCCCGCAGTTCCGGCTGCTTCCGACCACACGGCTGCGGGGTGGAGCTTGCTGGACTGGCCAAGCTTGCCGGGTAGGCCGCGCTTGTTTGACTGGCCGGGGCGTTTGCCCGGCCCGCTGCCAGGGCCGCGCAAGGAGCGCATCTTGCTGCCAACAGCAGACGTAACGCGCTTGAACGAGTCAGCAGCCCTGTTCAGGGGTGTGCTGGAGGACATGTCTGGGCCTTTGTTCGAGCTGGGGTGCGGTGGGGAGTAGTGCTTAGGCGCTCGCGCGTTGCTGCGGGGCAGCGACGTCGGCGAGGACGCGGTTGAGTACCACCTCGGGCGTTGCGCCGGAGAATTCGGCTTCCGGGTCCATCACCAAACGGTGCGTCCACACCACGGGTGCAAGCTCCTTGATGTCATCCGGCAACACGAAGTTGCGGCCCTGGCTGGCCGCCCACACCTTGGCAGCGCGGACCATGGCCAAAGCGCCACGAACAGAAACACCAAGCCGCGTTTCAGAGGCATTGCGGGTCTCTTCGCAGAGGCGGGAAATGTACTCCAGCACGGCGGTGTCTACGTGGGTGGTGGCTGCCAGGTCCGCCATGTCAGCTACGGCCTGGGTGGTGATCAACGGGCTGAGGTCCTTCGAACGGTCCTTCAGGTTGGCACCGCCCAGCAGCCGGACGGTGGAAGCGTGATCCGGGTAGCCGATGGAGGTCTTAATCAGGAAGCGGTCCAGCTGAGCCTCGGGCAGGCGGTAGGTGCCCGCCTGTTCGATGGGGTTCTGGGTAGCCAGGACCATGAACGGGCGGCCGGCCTCGTATGTGGTGCCGTCAACTGTCACCCGGGATTCCTCCATGACTTCCAGCAACGCTGACTGCGTCTTCGGGGAGGCACGGTTGATTTCGTCAGCCAGCACGATGTTGTTGAACACCGGGCCCTTGTGGAACTCGAACTTCTGGGTCTTTTGGTCGTAGATGGTCACACCCGTCACGTCAGACGGCAGGAGGTCAGGCGTGAACTGGATGCGGTTATGCGAACCTTGGACCGTCGCGGCCAGGGCACGGGCGAGGGAGGTCTTACCCGTGCCCGGCGCGTCTTCAAACAGCACGTGGCCTTCGGCCATCATCGCCGTGAACGTCAGCCGGATGACGTGTTCCTTGCCCAACACGGCCTTGCCCACGTTGGCAACGAGCTTCTCGAACGTTTCTGCAAACCACGCGGCCTGCTCGTTTGTCATGGTCATCGGTTGATCCTGTTCCTTGGGTATTGGGGTGTTGGGTTGTAGTTGTTGCTAGAGCCAGGCGATGGGTCAGCAGACGGGGGGCATGCCATTGCGAAGGTCCACGGTGGTCGACTTCACGAACCAGCCGCTCTTCGGCGAGCCGTTGAGCTTGTACCAGGGAGTTCCGTTGTTGTAGATGTCCTGCCTGCAGGTGACATCAATCCAGCCCCAGGACCGCTCCACCCAGCCGACGCCACATGTGGGTCCGCTGGGGTTATAGGTGTCCGGCCTTCCGGGCTGGCCAGGACACGTGCTGTTGTGCGCCAGGATCTGGGGTGGAGTGGGCGGAGGCGGCGGTGGTGGTGCAGACCCGCTCCGTGACGTATCACTGCCCACCCGGCCGGCCTGGCCGCCACTGATAGCGCGGACTCGCAACGTTTTTGTCTCGTCGAAGCCCACTGTGGTGGAGAAACTCCTCTGCCCCGTGTCAGTCCACGCTCCGCCCTCGAGGCTGTACTGGTAGCCCGTCACGGGGCGTCCGTTGCCACTGGGGGCGCTCCAGGTCCACGACACCGTCTTGTCGCCAACACCGCTGCTCTTACTTCCGGTGACCACCGGCGCAGCGGCAAGCCCATAGGGATTGACGGTGTTTGATGCCGGGCTCCTGTCCCCGGGTGTGGGGTTCCGTGAAGACACTGCCCACACGACTACCGCTGTGTCGGTTCCGTTGGCGGCCGGCACTACGGCTCCTCCGGAGGGAATAGCGCCACTGCCGCCTCCGGACGTCAGGGCATACCTGTAGCTGATCTCGTTGACGTTGGCTCCGTTTCGTTCCGCAGCCGTCAAGGGATTGAACGTTACCTGGATCCTGCCGCCATCAGCGTTGGTTTCAACCAAGGCAGCCGATGGGGTGCCCACCATGCCGGGCTTGCCTGCAGCCCGGATTGGAGCCGACTGTTGGCTGACCCCACTGACGCCGGCCTTGTTTGTGGCCGAGACCGTAAACGTGTAGTCAGCTTCGGAGTTCGCCACCGTGACGTTCTGGGAGGTGGCCGTGACGGATTGCGTAGCTACGACGGCGCCTCCCATGTACGTGGTCAACGTGTAGGCGGACACAGCGTCGCCGTTGTTATTCGGCGCCGCCCAACTAACCTGCAACTGGCTCTGCGAACCCACGGAGCCTGCGCCGGTCACTGAGGGCGCAGCAGGGGTTGCCGGCACTCCCGCAGGAGTTTCGGCAGCAGAGTAGGTACTCCATTCCGAGGGTTCCTTGGCGTCGTTCCTGGCCAGGACCCGGACCTTGTACGCCACGCCGTTGGTCAGACCGGTCCAAACATGGCTGTTGGCCGTCAGGTTCTGGATCTGCGGGTTCTGGCCGGCAGGAGCAGGCGAGATCTCAAGATCGTAGGACTTGATGGGCGAGCCCTTGCTGGCCGGAGGAACCCACGCCACGGAAAGCTGCTTGTCGCCGAACTTCAACGTGGGTGCAATGGGGGTGTCGGGCTTGACGTCCGGACGGACCTCAGCCGATACCGGAGAACGCTCCGATTCCTTGATCGCATTGGTTGCGGTGACGGCAAAGTGGTACTTCACATTGTTGGTCAACCCTGTCAACGTACAGGTGTTCGCTGGGCAGTCCTGCTTGAAGCCGTTCTCCCCGTACACCGTGTACTTGGTGATAGGCGAACCGCGGTCGGCTGGCGCGTTCCATGTGAGCAAGGCGGTTTGGTCGCCCACGGACTGCGCCAGCGGCGTTGTAGGCGCCTCCGGCTTATCCTTGACAGTCAAACGGATGCGGGCAGTGGCGTAGCGGGAAATCTCGCCAGTCTTATCCTCCACCGTGTATGCGACCACCATGGTTCCGGTGAATCCACCCGCGGGTGTGACGGTCACGCTGTCGCCCCCTGGTTCAGCCGTTCCCTGTCCCGTTTCGGTGACCGCTGAGACGATTTTCAGTGGAGTTTCCGGGAACGGGTTGGAATCATTTGCCAACACGTTGACCGTTACCGGCTTCCCGGATTGCGCCTCGGGTTCAGCGTCGTCGTTTGCCACCGGTTTTGGCCGGTTGGAGGCCGAGAGGGACAACTTGTACGTTGCCACAGCTTCGAGCCCGCGGCGATCTTTTGCTTTCACCTGGACGGTGCCCGACTGCCCGATCTGCACGGAATCATCCGCGGAGACCTTGAGCGTCTTGCCCTCCACATTCACTTTGAAGCCGCCCTGCGCTGCGCCCACCAGCTCGTAGCTCATGTTTTGCACGTCATCCGAGTCCGGGTCCGAGGTCAGCTTTTCCAGGTCGAGGCTTGCAGAGTCACCCTTGGGAACTTCCACGTCGCTACCCAGGAGCACAGGTGGATTGTTCTTGTTCGGGTCGGGCAGCACTTTGGTTCGGATGCTGAGCGTCGACTTCAGACCGTTGGGATCGTCCGGACCTGTTCCATCAGTGACTTCGAAGCTGATGGAACCGGGGCCAACATACTCCGCGCCGGCCGTGTATTTCAGGGCGGTACCACCGTTGGCTATGGGGTCGCTGCCATCGGCACCGATGAGCTTAATGCGGTCAGCTTGGGTCAGGCGCGGTGAGCGTCCTTCACGGACCTTGACCCACTCCGCGAGGTTGACCGTCACGGACTGACCTGAGACAAGTTCCACTACCTCGTCCTTGGCGAGCGTTGGAACCTGCTGGCCAATACCGGGAACCCAAATGATGGCCGTGGACTTCTGGCCGTCCACGTCCTCCACGGTGTAGGGCACCAGCTGCGGCTGCTCCGTGAGGTCAACAATGACGTTGCCCTCGGGGCCGGGACGCGCGGTCTCCAGTCCGGTAGCCACCTTAAGGTTCTCCCCCACGCCGTCCGGATCCTCGTCGTTCTTCAGGACGGGAACATCCACGGCCGTTTTACCGAGTGTTTGTGCCGACGTGACGCGGTCGTCACGGGCGATCGGTGCCTGCAATGGCAGATCGTTCTGGACCACCACCCGAATGCTGGCTTGTCCCACCGCGTCGCGGTCGTCGGCAACGGAATAACGGACGTTGAGGGTGCCCTCGACGGCGGGAGCCGTTACCAGAATCCGGCCACTGGTTTTGCTGACCTTGGCGTCAAGACCTGCGTCGGCTTCGATGCTGTCCGTCAGGATCCGGATGATGTCACCATCGGGATCGGTATCGTTGGCGGTCGCGTCCACAGCGATCTGGCGGCCAGGACGGACCTTGACCTCGTCATCGACGGGAGCGGGTTTCTGGTTGTCCTCGCCACGAGGCGCGACGCCCACCGTCACCGTTCCGGTGTTGACCGCACCTTGGCGGTCGATCACCTTGTACCGGAACGTGTCGGTACCAGCGCCGTCACCGGCGGCGACGAAATCAATGAAGCTGCTGCCCGCCGTCGCGGTTCCCATGGTGGGAGTGCTGTCGATGCCGGTAAGTTGCACCGAGTCGCCGTCAGGGTCTATGCCGTCCAGCGGAACCGGGATCCGGACGCTGCCACCTGCCACAACGCGTGCCGTCAGGTTTTGCGGCTGCGGACGCGAATTCTGGGTACCTTCCAGCGGGAGGATGTGGATGGTGACTGCTGCGGCGCTCTTCTGACCCTGCGGATCCACTGCGTTGTAGATGGCACGCACGGTTTTGGGCGTGGGTCCGGCAATGAAGCGCAGGCTCTTCTCGGAAATGAACGCTTTGCCGTCCTCTTCCGGGATGCTCTGCGCGAGCATCGGATCCACGGACAGCTCCTCACCCTGCGGGTGGGTGTCGTTGTCCAGGACCGGAATGGTCACGACGTCGTTCACGCGCACGTTGACTTCGTCGGGTTTGGGCTGGGGAGCCTCGACGACGGCGGGAGCCGGCACCGGGACAACGCCCACTGTGCCGGTAGCTGAGGCACGGCCGTTGGACATGGTGTAGCTGAAGACAAACGGTTCCTTGGCACCGAGGACGTCCGTAACGCGAAGGACGCTGTGGTCGATCACGCTCACGGATGCCGAGGAGCCGTCGGGCACGGTGACGGATTGGAGGACCAGCACGCCGCCGGAAGGGTCGGAGTCGTTGGCCAGCGGATCAACCAGCACGCTGCCACCCACCGGGAGCAATGCGACGTCGTGGACTGCGACGGGAGCTCCGGCATCCTTGCCGGACTCGACGTCCACACGGATCAGCCCTTGGCTGCTCTGGGGACCATTGCTGGCGATGTACGTCAGGTAGATCGGGCCGGGTGTGGTGCTCCGGAACGTGAACGTACCGCCGTCGGTTACCGGGCCGAGCTCAGCGGGGCCGGCGGCCTCAACATGGGCGACACGAAGTGCGCCACCGTTGGGGTCCACATCGTTCTTCAGCGGTGCAATGACCAGGTCCTGGCCAACCACCGCAGTGACGTGGTCCGCGTTGACCACCGGTGCGAGGGCACCCGGCGGCTGGACGTTGACCACGATGCGGCCGGTAGTAGTGGCCCTGCCGTCCCACACTGTGATGGTGACGTTCTTCTTGCCCGGTGCTGCGCCGGAGTCCTGGTACGTCAAGAGTCCGTCGCGGCGTACCTTCACCTGGTCCTGGTCATTGTCCGACTTTGCATCCAACAAGACGAGGTCATCGCCGTCGGGGTCCATCCAGTCGGTCAGGATGTTCTGACTGACGGACTTGCCCTGCTCCACCAGCATGGTGGTGGGCTCGCCTCGCTTGAAGAGCGGCGGTTTGTTCTCTTCCGGAGCCACCACCCGCAGTGTGACCTTGCCGCCGGCCGACAAGTCGCGGCCATCGGCGGCGTTATAGTCAAAGACTTCCGTGCCCGGTTTCGCATCTGCCGGGACCTTGATCTGGAAGGCAGATCCTCCGTAGATGTTTTCCAGCGCACCCATCTTGGGACCGTTGGCGCCCACCGACGCGGTGAGGACATCGCCGTCGGGATCTGAATCGTTATCCAGCACGCTCAGGATGGAAGTCCGGCCCGGTCGGACACCGTACTCGTCCGGTTTGGTCTCAGGCGGACGGTTGGGCTTGGTGCGGTCCGGGAGGACGTTGATGGTGTTGTTGTCCGCGGACTCCTGGTCCTGGTCATCGGACTGGTTCTTGGGCGGGACAACATCGTCCCAATTGTTCACCAGCTGCATGTTCTGGTTGACCAGCCACACGCTGCCGGAGTTCACGTCGTTGAGGACAACCAGGTCCCTGTTGACGCGGAAAACGTAGCTTGGGGACGCACTCGCTTTGGGAACGTCGTTTTTCTTGTCGTCGGCGTCGTTATCGCAGTCACGAACGTACTTGTTGGCGCCGGACCACGCTGAGTGAACACACTTGCTGACCTGAACCGGAGCTGCGGGGACGCCTTCACCGTCAGCATTCACTGTTGCGGCCGTGGACCCGTCCAAGGGCTGCTTCAGCAGGGCCTTTCGTGTGGCAATGGCGACGTAGCTGCTGTCTTCACTGCTCTGTTGAAGCTTGGCTTCGCGGGCATCCTGAAGTTGCAGCTTGCGGCCGCCCGGCAGGAAGAGGTTGCCGGAGGCGGCGTCAAGGACCACGGGCTTATCGCCCACCACGGCTAGTTGAAGGTCGCCGGCGCCCTTGAGCTCGTCCACCTTGCTGATCTGTGAGTCGGTCCGTTCCCCGTTGGCATCCACCGTGGTGACGGTGATTTCGCCCTTGCCAGGATCCGCGGTGTAGATCCGGTTGTCGGATCCCACTGCGGAGACCATGCCGGGGGAACCGGTCAGTACGGGTTCGGTTCCTTCTTCGTCGAAGCCGTTGACGGTGGAGGGAGAAAGAGCCCAGACTTTCCCCCGGGCCGGGTCGGTCACCGAGAGCACGGTGGAGCCGTAGCTGACTTGCGACGACGACGGTAGCTGCTTATCGCCGCCGAGCTTCAGGTTTGCGGCGGATACCTGGTTGATGGTGGAACCGGATTCGTCGTCCACGAAGACGTTGCCATCATGCTGCAGCACATCAAAGGTAGTGGTAGCAGGGGTGACGGCACCGTCCAGGACGCGGGACGGATAGTTCAACCTGCCCACGGCGTTCTTGGTCTTGCTCACGACCCACACGCCGCCGTCATTCAAGTCCACTTCGGTGGTCTTGAACCCCGGGTACAGAATCGCCCCGGTGATCAACAAAGCGCCCGCCGCCGTGGCGGCAGTTCCCGCTATGAACTTCTTGTTTTGACGCTTTTTCAGCCCCAGCTTGCCGAAGAAAGTTGTCACAGCCCCAGAATTCCCTTTGTGTTCAGCCGCCCCCCAGTGGCTTCCAAGCCGACCGGCAGATGCCGGCGGCCGTACATTTCGCAGTACCCCCATACGGCGGCGGAAATTTCAGTCCCTAAGACTATCCCACGCGCCCCACGGCCGGCCAAGGAAACCCGAGACCGGGCTATCCATTGGCTTTGACAGCGTACTGTCTCCCTGGCCCGGGGCGCGATGGGGACAACTGCCCGGCGCCCCGGCGTCGATTGAGTCAGCATTGCGGAATCTGATGCGGTCCGGGGTCTCCCAAGGTGGTGTTGCCCTGGGCGATGAATCGGCCTGCGTTGGGGCCGCTGGTCAGACGGTACCAGGCCGCGTAGTTGATGTACGGGGTGCTGCGGTACACGAAGCAGTTGACCGTGAACGTGCCATTGGACTCGTATTGCCACGGCGCTCCGTAGATCTTTCCGCCACACGTGTGTTCGCTGGGCTTGGGATCCCACGACGTCTGGCCGGAAGGTGCAGTATCCGTGCAGGTACGGTAGCTACCGGATGGCAAGTTCGCATCCCACGACGTCTTCTGCGGCCCACTCTGAGCACTAGCGGAAGCCACGCCGCCGCCTTGGCCTATGGAGTTGAACGTCTGGACCTCAATGGTGCGGGTCTGGTTGTAGCCACCCGTGTTGACTACACGGCTGCCGGAGGCGGATTCGTTGATCCACCCGGTATCCGTTCCACCGCCGGTGATCCTGATCTTGGTTTCGGCTACGTCATTGCTGCCTGTGGAGGGTGATGACCAATTCAGCGTCAGTGTGGTCTGGTTCTGGCCGCCGTTGGCACCGGAAGCGGACGGCGTCCCGGGCGAACCGTACGGCGTAGCAGTTGCCGGCGCACTGGCATTGGAACTTGGCGCAACCGCGGAAACCGCAGTCACTGTAATGGAAGATGCCTGGCCGTTGGTAAATCCACCAACTGTCTGACCAGGAGTGATGGGTCCCGACTGCCCGGTACTGGCGTTATAGCGGTAGCTGACCTCACTTTCGGTGGAGCCGTTCCGCTGTTGTGGAGTGAGGACCGCGAAGTTGATGGTCAGCTGTTTGCCCGCTCCCCCGGTATTTGCCGGTGTCGCCGTGACGTTGTTAACGGTGCCGAGCTTGCCTGTGGCACGGCGCGGGGCGGAGGCGGCACTAACGCCGCCCTTCCCGGCCTTGTTCTCAGCTTGCACTGTGAACGTGTAGCCGGCTTCGGCGTTCTGGGCGGTAAAGGTGGCTGACCGGACGTTTCCCGGGATTGTTTGGGTTTGGGGAACGCCGTTTCCGCCACTCATGGTGACGTAGTACGTCTTGATGGGATCACCGTTGATGTCCGGTTCAGTCCAATCCGCGCGGATCTGGTTATTTGTCCCCACGGACTCCACCACAGCGGTAGTGGGGGCAGCCGGGGCCGCAGGAAGGCCAGCGGGATTGTCCTCAAGGGAGTACATGCCCCAGTCAGACGGCCCGAGCTCGTTGACGGCCTGGGCACGGACCTTGTATTTCACGCCATTGCTGAGTCCGGGCCACGTGTAGCTCAGGCCGGTGACCTCGTTCTTGACGGCAATGCCGTTGGCCGGAGGCGGCGAGATCTCAAGGTTGTAGTGCTTCACAGGAGAGCCCTCGGTCTTCGCAGGGGTCCACGTAATAGCCATGTTCTTGTCCCCGGCTTTGACCGTGGGGGCGTCCGGCGGCGACGGCTTCTCATCCGGGCGGATCTCATTGGACGCGATCGACGCTGGCGAGTCCCCCACCTCATTGGTGGCGAACACCGTGAACACGTACTTCACGTTGTTGGTCAATCCCGAGAGTGTGCAGGTAGTGGTGGGACACACCTGTTCAAAGCCGGCCGCCTTCACGGTGTACTTGGTGATGGCTGCGCCATTGTCCGACGGCGGTGCCCATTTGAGCACTGCGGTGCGGCTTCGGACATCGGTTGCTACGGGCGCCGACGGAGCGTCGGGCTTGTCCCGGACTGTGATCCGGACACGCCCGACGGCCTGCCTGGATGGGTCCTTGGTCTTGTCCAGCACGGTGTACCGCACCACCATGACGCCTTTGAAGCCGTCAGCAGGAGTTACGGTGACCGAATCACCCGAGACCGTCGGTTGACCAGCCGCGGAGCCCGTTTCCACCGCGGCGCTCTCGATGGTCAGCGCTGAATCGTTGAAGGGGTTGAAGTCGTTGGCCAGCACATTGATGGTCTCTGACCGCCCGGCGTTGGCTTTCTCAACAGCGTCGTCGTTAGCTGCAGGACGCGGCCTGTTGGACGAGACAACCGTGGCCGTCACCGTGGCACGAACAGCGTCAGAGCGGCCGTCCGTAACCTTGAGCGGGAAGGTGCCCACCACGCCGGGATTAGCAGAAAGGTCCGGGGTGACTTTGAGGACGGTTCCTTCCACCGTGGTTTCGAAGCCCGCGGGTTGCTGGCCGTCGAGCTCAAACTTGAGGTTCCCTTGATCCCGCTCGTCCACGTCCTTAGCGAGGTTTGCCAATTCCAAGTCCGTGGTTTCACCCTTGGGGGCCTCGATCGAAGCGCCGCTGAAAGTGGGGACGTGGTTCGCGTTGGGGTCCGGTATGACCTTGGTGATAATGGTCAACGTGGACTTCAGCCCCTGCGAGTCGTCCGGACCGGAACCGTCAGTCACCTCGAAGGTGATGGATCCTGGGCCAACGTAATCTGTCTGTGCCGCATACCTCAGAGCATTTCCATCGCCGGAGATGACGTTGTTGGGATCGGCTCCTTGGACACGGATCTTGTCCGCCACCGTAAGCCGGGGTTGGCGGCCTTCCCGCACGCGGACGTATTCCTGGAGCGAAAGTGTGATCTCCTTGCCGGACATGACCTCAACAGGCTCGGTCTTGGAAAGGGTTGGATACTGCAGGCCTTGGCCAGGGATCCACATCACTGCTGTTGCTGACTGACCATCCATGTCCGTCACGGTGTACGGAATCAGCTGGTCCTGGGGAGTAAGTGTCACCACGACGTTGCCGGCAGTCCCTACCCGGGCGTTCGGATTCGCATCCGGCAAGGTGATGGTCAGGTCTTCCGCAACGCCGTCCGGATCAGAGTCATTCTTCAGTACCGGGACGTCGACGGCGGTCTTGCCCAGCGTCTCAGCCAGGGTGATGCGGTCGTCCACCGCGATCGGAACGTGGAGTGCCGCCGTCGGGCTCGTTTGAACCCTGACCACGGCGCTGGCTTCAGCCTTCTTGTCGTCCTGGATCCTGTAACTGACGCTTTCAGCTCCAGCAGCGCCGGGAGCAGTCAACAAGATCTTGCCGGTAGCAGCCTCAACCTGCAGTTCCGGATTGGCTTCGAAGGAATTCACCAGGCCAATGGGATCGCCGTCGGGATCCGAGTCGTTTTTCAACGCATCTACTGCAATCCGACGACCTGGCCGGACGTCAATTGCATCGTCCACGGCAATAGGCTTCTGATTGTTCGCTTCTGCCGGTGCGATGCCCACAATCACCGTGCCGGTGTTTTCGGCTCCGATGCGGTCCCGAACGCGATAGCTGAACGTGTCAGTCCCGGCAGAATTGGCGGCAGCAGTGAACTCCATGTATCCATCCCGCACCACGGCTGTACCAAGTGCGGGCGCTTTATCGACGCCAATGAGCTGCACCGAGTCGCCGTCGGCATCAATGCCGTCCAACGGCACGGGGATCTTGACGGTCATGCCCGCCACCACACGTGCGGTCAGGTTTCGTGGCTCGGGGCGGGTGTTCGTGGCGTCGTCCCTGGCTCGAATACGGATAATGACTTGCTGCGAATCGGTCTGGCCTGACGCGTTGCTGACCTTGTAAATGGCATAGACGGTCTTGGGAACCTCACCTGCGATGAAGCGCAGTGAATTGCCCGCAATGAACGTCCTGCCGTCCGCGGCGTCGGGCTGTTGTGCCAGTGCGGGGTCAAGGGTGAGCTCTCCGCCGTTGGGGTCCGAATCGTTCTCCAGGACCGGGATGGTCACAACGTCGCCGACGCGTACAGACACTTCGTCGGGCTTGGCCTGCGGAGCCTGCAGCTTGCTCGGTGCCGGCACCACCTGCACTGAGATGTCTCCCGTGGCCGACGCTTTGCCGTTCGAAATCGTGTACTTCAGGGACAATTGTCCGGTCGCGTGGATGTCGGTGACCTTGACCACCGAATGGTCCAGAACCGCTACCGTGACCGGCAGCCCGTCCTCCGCGGTGACGGACTGGACAACCAGCACGCCGCCGGCCGGGTCCGAATCATTGCCCAGCACGTCCACCACGGTGCTGCCGCCGCTGGGCAGAAGCGCGATGTCGCGAACCGCGACGGGAGCGCCGTCGTTATTACCCGAAACTACGTCGACACGCACCAACTGCTGCGCACTCGCCGGGCCGTTGGTGACCATATAGGTGACGTAGTGGGGGCCAACAGTCGTGGAGTTAAAGGTAAACGTCTGCTGGTCCGGACCGATGACAGCCGTGGCTTGTTCATCCGGCTGGGCCTGTGCCAGCCGCAGAGTGCCGCCTTGCGGATCAGTATCGTTTTTGAGCGGGGCGATCACCGTGTCCTGGCCTGCCACCGCCACCACGTGATCGGCGTTGGCGATGGGCGGCAGGGCACCAGGGGCACGAACGTCCACACTGATGCGCCCCTCAGTGCTCAGTGCGCCATCCGACACCGTCACGGAAATGGTCTTCTTGCCGGGCCCCGCCCCGGAGTCCTGGAAGGTCAGTAACCCGTCCGGCCTGATGCGTATTTGGTCGGCGGGATCGCTGCTGCTGGCAGCAACTGCGAAGATGTCATCGCCGTCGGGATCTATCCAGTCACTGAGGATGTACTGGTTGGCGATCTTCCCGGATTGCACCACCAGGGCATTGTTCCTGTTGGGCTTCTGCTGGGGCGCATTGTTCTCCCCGGAAGGGACGATCCGAAGGTCAACGTTCGCTGCCCCTGTACCGCCACGGCCATCGTCCACGGAGTACTTGAAAGTCTCCGCTCCGGATTGCTCCGCAGGGACGGAAATCTGGAAACCCGTCCCGCCGTAGACGGGCGCCAACGCCCCCGACCTCACGGCCTGGTCAGCGGAGACCGTCAGGACATCGCCGTCGGAATCGGCATCGTTGTCCAAAACAGGAAGGAGGGTCGTCTTGCCGGCACGCACGCCAAAGGTGTCCGGTTTGGCCACAGGCGGGGTGTTCGGTTTGCTTCGGTCCGGGAGGACCGTCTGCTGGACTTCATCCGCGGAGTCCTTGTCGGCGTCGTCCGATGTTTGCTGGGGCGGGATGACATCATCCCAGTTGTTGACCAGCTGCATGTTCTGGTTGACCATCCAGACGTTGCCGGAATTGACGTCGTTCAGGACCACAAGGTCTCGGTTGACCCGGAAAACGTACGACGGCGACGCACTCGCCTTGGGAACGTCGGCGCGGCGGTTGTCAGCCTCATTGCTGCATTCGCGGATGTACTTGTTGGCACCGGACCATGCTCCGTAAGTGCAGGTACCCAGCTGCACGGGGGCTGCGGGAATGCCTTCGCCGTCGGGCCGGATGGTTTTGGCGGTGCCACCGTCCAACGGCTGAAGCAGGAGCGCTTTGGTGGTGGCGATGGCCACGAAATCTGCGGCTGGTCCGCTTTGCTGGAGCTTCGCGTCGCGGGCGTCATCCAGATGAACGGTTGCACCGCCCGGGAGAACGATGTTTCCGGTAGCTTCATTGAGCACCACGGCCCTGTCACCCACGGCGGTGAGCTGCAGGTTTCCGGCGCCCTTGAGGGCGTCGTCCTGGCGTACCTGCGAATCCACTGACCTGCCGTTGGCATCCACCTTGGTGGCGGTCACGCTGCCGGACTCCGGATCCACAGTGTGAATGGTGTCGTCTGCGCCCACCACCGAAACAATTCCGGGCGATTGCTCGAACAGTGGCTCTGACTCGTCGCTGAAGCCGCCCACGGAGCCGGGCGACAGTGCCCAGACCTTACCCTTTGAGGGGTCTGTGACTGCCAGCACTTTGTGGCCGAAACTTACATCCGCGGAGCCGGGCAGTTTCTGGTCACCGCCCAAGCGCATATTTGCGGCGCTGACCGGGTTGATGGTGGCACCTTCAGGGTCATCAATGAAGACATCGCCGGCCTGCTGGAGGATGTCGAAATCCTTGCTCGCCGGCGTCACAGCACCGTCCAGGGACTTGGAAGGGTAATTGAGCCGGCCGGCGGCATTCTTGGACTTGCTGACCACCCAGACGCCGCCGTCATTGAGGTCCACTTCGGTGGTCTTGAACCCCGGGTAGAGAATGGCACCGGTCACTAAGACTGCGGCAGCAAGGGAAAATGCGGTTGCCGCGATGGCCTTCCGCCGGCGATTCCTGGCACGGCGGTTTCCGGACCCGTCAGGCAGAGCCATCCACATTCCCCCACAATTTAGGCAGCACCAGGCAGCCGACGCCGACCCCCACGGCAAAATACGACACAATCAACGAACAGCCTACCGGGTTAATCCATCGATTAGCGAAGTCGTGACGTGAATCGCATTCAATGAACCCGCCCTTTCATCCCGGCCCTCTCGCACATAACACCCCCCTAAAGCGGAACGCTCTCTCACTTTCCTGAAGAAAGTGAGAGAGCATCGGGCACAACCTGCCGGGATGTGAACGACCGTTCGGCTCAAGCCCGAGGGAAGTGAGAGAGCGTGCGAGGATTACCGGACCGCCCAGACTGTTTAGTCCAGCACCAAACCCTTGCCGCGTCCGCGCGCGAGCATCACGGGATGGATCTCGCCGAAGCCGCGGACGTTCTCCGACTTCTGCGGAACCAGGACGAAGCGGTCGTCCTGTCCAAGGGCAGCTGCAGTCATGGCGTCCACGAGCACCGTTCCTGGCTGCGCCAGCGTGGTCAGCCGTGCAGCCAGATTAACCGTGGGCCCGTAGATATCGCCAAGCCTGGAAAGGATACGGCCCCACACCATGGATACGCGGCACTGCGGCAGGATCTCGTCCTCTGTGAATGCCTGGGCCAAGGCAAGGGAAATCTCCGCTCCGGCCGCGGGGGTTTCAGCGATGTAGAGGACTTCGTCGCCCACGGTCTTGACCAATCGTCCGCCACCCACGGAAATGATCTCGGCGCATTTGTTCTCAAAACGCTGCACCAACTGGGCGAGCGTTTTCTCGTTCATGCGGCGCGACAGGCTGGTGTAGGAAACAAGGTCTGCGAATCCCACGGCCCGGGCCAAGGGCAGGGGGGAATCGTCTTCGTCACCCTCGCGACCCTCCTCGCTGGCCTGCAGCCCGGCTTCCGCCCGAACGGCAAGCCGTTGAACGCCGGCGTTGAGTTGGCGGCGGTAGGAGTACACCAGGATCTCTTCAAGGGAATCCACCAATGCAGGCAGTTGCCCCACCAATTGCTTGCGGGCCACGGCATCAGGAATTCCTTGTTCGGAAACCATGTCCTCCACCAGGGCTTCTATTTGCCAAACCACCATGCGGTCCGTCATTTGGCCGATGGAACGGGTGACGGAGATCGCGGCTTCCTCTGTCAGGAGCCCCGCCCGGACCAAGTCCAAGATGCTGGATAAGGCAGCCTGGTCGCGTTCAGTGAACGCGACGTCCTCGTCCCCAAAGTTTGGGAATCCCAGCGCGCGCCAGATTTTGCGTGCCGACAGGATGGACACGCCCGCACCGGCAGCAACTTCACGACGCCGGAGCTTGCGTTCTCCGCCAAGGAGCTTCGCCTCAAGCGCTTTAATAGCCAGGCGCTCCGCGGACATCACACCAGTGGGCGGACCTGTTTGCACCGACGCCGGAGCAGGCCCGACCTCGGTCTCCTCGTCGACGGAAGGTTCCGGTACGGCGTCGAACTCCTGGTCCAGGTCCTCGCCGGACTGCTGATCCTCAACGCTCATCTCTTCCACCTTCTCTCAACTCCCATGGCAATTCTTCAAAATCCCTCAGTACTTCACCCTCAAAAACCTCACCTTGCGGGAGTTCGTCCATCGCGTCAAGAATGAAGCCCCGGAACTTCCCCACTTCGGGGACATCGGCCAAGACGGCTGTTCCGGAGTGCCCGGTATCCAAGGATATATTCCCTGAGTGCAATGCCCGTTGGAGCATGCTCTGCTGGACACCAACGTTGCGGACGGCCATCAGCGATACCTGCCAATCACTTCGCCGAAACATTCCGTTCTTGGCAAGTACACGCCTGCTCGTCAGGATGTACTTGATCGACCGCCACCGCAAGACGCGTTTCAGGCTGTACGCAGCGAGGAACCACGCGGCTAGCACTACTACAGTACCTACGAGCCAAGGCGTCCATTCCGCAGTGATGAACGGCGCCAGGCGCTGGGGGTTTTCCCTGACGATCCAAGCACAAGCAAAGCCCGTCAGCGCGGGAACCACGACGAAGGCCAGCACCGGAAAGAAGAGTGAACGGGCCTGTTGGCGCGTGATCGTGATGACCTGTTCCCCCGGGAGTAACTCTTTACGCATAACCGCTTTCTGTGGCGCGCAAGTGCACCACATCTCCGGCTGTCACTACGTGCTCCCTGCCGCCGTGGTCCACCACCAACAACGAGCCGTGCTCGTCCAAACGCGAGGCGTGGCCCACGAGTTCGTGGTCCCCGGGCAAGTGCGCCCGCACTTCCCGGCCCAACGTCACCATGGCAGACTCAACGCGCTTGTGCAGCGATGGCCCACCTACCAAGCCCGCTGCGGGGTCTCCCTCGGAGTTGCAGAAACTGCGGTACAACCTGGCAAAGCGGGAAAGGTAGCTCTTCAACAGCGCGGTGCGGTCCGTCGTCGTGGCCCCTTCCAGGGCAAGCGAAGTAGCCGTGGGAACCGGAAGTTCCTCCTCGGCCAAGGACACGTTAAGCCCAACGCCCAGGATGACGGCCGGAACGGAGCCGTCGCCCAGCGGAGTCATCTGGGCCAGGATGCCAGCCACCTTCCGCCCGTTAACCAGCACGTCATTGGGCCATTTGATCTCCGCGGTGATGCCGGCCGTTTCCTGCAGGGCTTCCCGCAAGGCAACCGCAGCCAGCAGCGAAAGCCAGGAGTAGCTCTGCGTCGGGACCGGCATGCCTTCTGCCGTTACCGGGCGCAGCACCATGGAAACGGACACCGCCGATCGCTCGGGTGATTCCCAGTGGCGGTCAAGCCGCCCGCGGGCCGCCGTCTGGTGTTCGGCGGTCAACACGGCGAGGTCGGCCCACTTTTTCGGTTCCACCGTCACAGCCCTGACGAGGTCCTGGTTGGTGGAACCCGTGGATTCGACAATCTGCAGCTGCGAGATGCCGGTAGCCGACAAGAAGTCCGACTGAAGCAAAGCATCACGGTCCAACGCCCCACGATCCACAGAGGAACGGGACTGCCCGGACGTGACTTCTCCGGACAAGTCCTTGGGTTCGCGGCTCTCCGGCTGTTCGGCATCCATAGCTGAATCCTATCCAGTCGCGACGTCCCCGGATGATGGCTGCGCTGAAAAACGGCTATGAATCCCCTTAAAGAAAGATGTCCGGCACCAAGCGGTCTTCGGGCGCGCCGAGGCTGTAAGGAGTGAAGTCCGAAACGCCGGCAGCGCGCAGCACCTCTTCGTCTGTATAGAAATTCCCGGTAGCACCCGGACCCGTCAGCACGGCGTGCGCGGCATCGGCCATGATCTCCGGTCCGCGGGCCGCTTGGACGATTTGCTGGCCACCGGGCATGTTCCGGATCGCGGCTGTGTCAATCAAGGTGCATGGCCAGAGTGAATTGACCGAGACGCCGTCGTCCTTCAGCTCCTCGGCGAGCCCCAAGGTGGTGAGGCTCATTCCGTACTTGGCCATGGTGTAAGCCAAGTGCATACCGGCCCATTTGGGGTCCAAATTCAGGGGCGGGGACAGGGTGAGGATGTGGCCGTGGCTCGATTCCCGCAAGGCGGGCAGGGCCAGCTTGGACAGCAGGAACGTGCCGCGGACGTTAATGTCCTGCATGAGGTCGTAGCGCTTCATGTCCACGGCATCGGTACGGGACAGGTCGATCGCCGAAGCGTTATTAACCACGACGTCAATGCCCCCGAAACGCTCGACGGCGGCGGCGACGGCGGCGGCGACGTCGTCATCATTGCGGACGTCACCGACGAGCGGCAGCGCCTGGCCACCTGCTTCGACCAATTGTTCCGCGGCGGTAAAGACGGTTCCCTCGAGTTTGGGGTGGGGGTCGCCGGTCTTGGCCATGAGCACAATGTTGGCACCGTCGCGGGCCGCGCGTGTGGCGATTGCCAGGCCGATGCCGCGGCTGCCGCCGGACATGAGGATGGTCTTGCCCTTGAGCGAAGCGGTGGCCACGTAGGGGCTGGTGCGTTGTGTGTGACCCTCTGTTGAGGCGGAGGAAGCGCCGTTGCTTGAAGTCATGGGGACACTCTAGCCCAACTATGTTACTGACGGGTAACATAGTGTTGGCTTTGGCTTGGACACGGAAAATTGTAGGGTTTCTACAGCGGTTCGCGGCAAAGGCGTCACTAGACTGGCCTGCGGGGCCTGTTCTTTGTACGGAAGCTACTTAAGTCAGCTACTTGTCCGTGCCCGGGATTGCGCCAGCGAATATCAGCTACAGAGCCGGAGACACTTGATGAGCCACGATCTGACAACGACAGCGGGAAAGATTGCCGACTTCCGCGACCGCCAGGCCCGTGCAGAACAGCCTTCCGGCCCGGAAGCAATCGAAAAGCAGCACGCGCGCGGCAAGAACACTGCCCGCGAACGCATCGACCTCCTGGTCGATCCCGGATCGTTCGTCGAGTTCGACGCCCTCGCAGTCCACCGCTCCACCGCTTTCGGCATGGAAAAGAAGAAGCCGCTGGGTGACGGCGTTGTCTCCGGATACGGAACCGTGGATGGCCGCCTCATCGCCATCTACAGCCAGGACTTCAGCGTCTACGGCGGCTCACTCAGCCAGGTCAACGGCGAAAAGATTGTCAAAGTCCAGGAATTCGCCCTCCGCAACGGTTGCCCGGTGGTCGGGATCAACGACGGCGGCGGCGCACGCATCCAGGAAGGCGTCGCCTCGCTGGCCATGTTCGCGGACATCTTCCGCAACAACGTCCACGCTTCCGGCGTGGTCCCCCAGATCTCCCTCATCATGGGTCCCTGCGCCGGCGGCGCTGCCTACTCCCCCGCACTGACCGATTACGTGGTCATGGTGGACAAGACATCCCACATGTTCATTACCGGACCTGACGTCATCAAGACCGTCACCGGTGAGGACGTGGACATGGAAACCCTCGGTGGCGCACGGCAGCACAACGCCACCACCGGCACCTCCACCTACCTGGCTTCCGACGAAGCCGACGCGATCGAATTCGTCCGCGAACTCCTGGACTTCCTCCCCTCCAACAACCTGTCGGAGGCCCCCGTGGTGGAGCACGACCAGGAACTTGAACTGAACGACGACGACCACGCGTTGGACGGCCTGATCCCCGATTCCGCCAACCAGCCGTACGACATGCGCAAGGTCATCGAACAGATTGTGGACGATGCCCACTTCCTGGAAATGCAGTCGCTCTATGCTCCCAACGTGATGATCGGCTACGGCCGGGTCGAAGGACACACCGTGGGTATCGTGGCCAACCAGCCCATGCAGTTCGCGGGAACGCTCGATATCTCTGCCTCGGAGAAGGCTGCCCGCTTCGTCCGTCACTGCGACGCTTTCAATATCCCCATCATCACGCTGGTTGACGTCCCGGGCTTCCTGCCCGGCAAGGACCAGGAGTTCCAGGGCATCATCCGCCGCGGAGCCAAGCTCCTCTACGCCTACGCTGAAGCAACTGTTCCCAAGCTCACCGTCATCACCCGTAAGGCATACGGTGGCGCGTACATCGTGATGGGCTCCAAGAAGTTGGGCGCTGACCTGAACCTCGCCTGGCCGACGGCCCAGATCGGCGTCATGGGTGCCCAGGGTGCAGTGAATATCCTTTACCGTCGCGATCTCGCTGCCGTAGCCGAAGCCGGCGGCGATGTGGAGGCCAAGCGCGCCGAAATCATCCAGGGCTACGAGGAAGAACTGCTCAACCCGTACCAGGCAGCACAGCTGGGCTACGTTGACGCAGTCATCGCTCCATCGGATACCCGCCTGCAGATCATCCGCGGACTCCGGGCCCTCCGCGACAAGCGCGCGAGCCTGCCCACCAAGAAGCACGGAAACATCCCGCTGTGATGGCGCCCAAGCATCGCGCCGATTCGGCGCCCGACGGAACAGCCACCGAATCGCCTGCTGAACCGATGTTCTCGGTGGTCAAGGGCGAACCGACGGCCGAAGAGCTCGCGGCGCTTGCCGCCGTCGTGGTTTCACTCGGTGTCCAGCAGGAAGCGGCCTCGTCCAAGCCGAACGTCCGTCACTGGGTGCGTCGCCAACAACTCCGCCTGGACCCCACACCGGGTCCAGGTGCTTGGAAGCGCAGCCGGGGTTAATTCCCTCGCCCGTAGAAAGTTCAACAACCCTTTCACGTAAGCGTTGTCGCGGCTAGGCTCTGTGGGTGACTACTGCAAACACTCCCGTACGCCCGAAGTCCGCCATCGATGCCGTCGCTGACGCGTACACAGAAAAGCTGATCGAACTCAATCCCAGCTTCGCCACCACACTGGGCTTGCCGGGACACGAAACGGAATACCAGGACTACTCGCCTGCCGGGGCTGAGGCCTATGCGGAGGCCACAAGGTTGGCCTTGGATGCTCTGGCGGGCCTTGAGCCTTCCGATGATGTGGACGCCGTCACCCTCGACGCCATGCGCGAGCGGCTCGGCTTGGACCTGGAGATCCACGAGTCCGGATGGGATGCAGCCGACCTCAACAACATCGCCTCCCCCGCCCAGGACATTCGTGCCATCTTCGACCTCATGCCCACGGACACGGTGGAACAGTGGGAGCACATTGCCGGCCGTGCTGCGAACGTTCCCGGTGCGATCGAGGGTTATATTGCATCACTTCGCTCGGCTGCTGCCGCCGGAAAAGTAGCCGCCGCCCGCCAAGTGCGGATCGTCATTGAGCAGACCGGGCGATACGCCTCAGAAGACGGCTTCTTCGCCAAGATGGCCTCCTCCGCTTCCCTTGGCGGGCAGCCGCTTCCGGCGGATGTTCAGTCAAAGCTCGACGCCGGGACTTCGGCCGCGCGTTCTGCGTACAGCGCCTTGGGCGAGTTCCTTCGGGACGAACTCCTTCCCGTAGCCCCGGAGAAGGATGCCGTGGGCCGTGAACGGTATGCCCTGGCGTCCCGTTCGTTTATTGGTGCCGAAGTCGACCTGGAAGAAACGTACGCCTGGGGTGTCCAGGAGCTCGAGCGGCTCATCAGCGAGCAGGAGAAGGTTGCCGGCCAGATTAAACCGGGCGCCTCCATTGAAGAAGCCAAGAGCATTCTCAATAACGATCCGGCACGCCAGATCAAGGGCACGGACGCCCTCCAGGCCTGGATGCAGGAACTCTCCGACCGTGCAGTCTCTGAGCTCGCCGACGTCCACTTCGACATCCCTGACGTCATGAAAACCCTCGAATGCATGATCGCTCCTACTGACGAGGGCGGGATCTACTACACCGGCCCATCCGATGACTTCTCCCGTCCCGGCCGTATGTGGTGGTCCGTACCGGCAGGCGAAGACACCTTCACCACCTGGTCCGAAACCACCACAGTGTTCCACGAAGGCGTTCCCGGCCACCACCTCCAGGTAGCCACGGCCACGTACCGCCGCGAACTCCTCAACAACTGGCGCCGTAATGTCTGCTGGGTGTCCGGACACGGCGAAGGCTGGGCGCTCTACGCCGAGCAGCTCATGCTGGAACTGGGCTACCTCAAGGACCCGGGCGACCACATGGGCATGCTCGACGGCCAGCGCATGCGTGCTGCCCGCGTGGTGTTCGACATCGGCGTCCACTTGGAACTGCCTGTTCCCGAACGCTGGGGCACGGGAACGTGGACTCCCGAGAAGGGCTTCGACTTCCTCAAAGCCAACCTCGACATCAGCGAAGGCCAACTCCAGTTCGAGTTCACCCGTTACCTCGGCTGGCCGGGCCAGGCCCCGTCCTACAAAGTGGGCCAGCGTTTGTGGGAGCAGATCCGTACAGAGCTTGAATCCCGCGAAGGCTTCGACCTCAAGTCCTTCCACAGCAAGGCGTTGAACATCGGCTCGGTTGGCTTGGACGTGCTCCGACGGGCGTTGCTGGGGTAACCCGGCTGTGGGGCTGAAACAAAGGAGCCCGCACCCCTCGACGGGTGCGGGCTCCTTGTTACTTAACCGCCGAATTATTAGTGGTGGCTTCGTCAGGCACTCTTATCTTTGAAGAGAAGACCAGTACCAGGAAAGTTCCCACCGCGAGCAGTACCATTTGCGACTGTGCCCCGATTGCGTAACTCCTGAGAAGGACATTACTCACGAGCACCTCGCCTTGGAGGCTTACGCCTATTACGTATGACGCACACAGAAGTAAAGCGGGAACAACACAGGCAAAGAACAGCCCCTTTCCCTGCAAGCCATCCAAAACCTGCCGTACTACTAGCACCGCGGCAAAGCAGATAACCACTATGACAAACTGCAATTCCCAAGGGAACCGCGGTGCAACACCGGCAGTGGGTCTTCCGAGTAAGTCCGCTATATAGCCGCCGGAACTGGCCTCAATGAATACGCCAACATATCCTACCGCAATGACGGCAACGAGGCAGATCAGGCTCGTCAGGGTTGTGCGAGCAATCATGCTTTCCTACCCAGGGAATTTGATGAGATGGAATGCTTTGGTTCCACCACGAATGGGCAGTAAACTCACATCCGGAAGATCCTCATGCGGACGCTGGATAACAAGCTGCTTCGCTGCTTCCGGCCTTACTTGACGGAGTGACGCAGACGTCGAGCGTGAGGCAACGGAAGGGACGCTGCTTGTATCTACGTCCGCAGGAAGCAAATGAGCAACAACTTTGGAGCTCGGGTCGGAACCTGAAGCCATGACGCTTAAGCCGCTGTGAACAAACTTCTCAGCCGCAATACAGGCAGCTGTGCTTGCATGCTCCGCGGTTGTCGTCTGTACGATCAGGCATATCTCGCGACCGGCATGGTCGCGACCGACCGAGTATGTGGCCTTGTCGTCGATCGCGATTATCCTGAGCGAGGACTTATCCAGATGCGCAGCTTGAGCCTTGTCCATCTTGTCAGCTGAAACAGAATCCGCCTCATGCTGTTTCGCAGCGAGAACAGGCACTAGCTCGAAACCGCTGACACTTCGCTGTTCACCGGCCAGAGCCGGCGCGACCCCGATCCCAAGTGTGACGACAGCGGCAAATCCTGCGGCAAAGAATATCGAGGTCATTTTAGGAATTTTCACTTTATTCTCCTATTAGGATTCGGCACTAGCCGACATACTGTTCGCAAAGAAGCTGCGGGTTATGGAATGCCTCTGGATAACTGGTGTTCCACCAGCATTTGCTTTCCCCATAGCGATAGACATCGTGTGCATAGTGCGACCATGCCTCACCTGTCGCCCCTCCGGTATTGACATAGTTTCCGCTGTAATAATTATAAGTTCCCCCATAGGACCAGGCCTGGAATCCCAGCGGTGGCGTGTAGCCAACATGGGTTCGACCACCGGTCAGATAGTCAATGAACCCGCTACCTCGGACCTGATTTGCATAGTTGTAATCGGAATGATAGCGACGAACATATGCTTGCGCCGCCGTGGAAGTCAGAATGACGAATAATACAGCGAGCATCGCCGCCATTAGAAGCACAACTAGCCTGCTTCTACTTACCCGCAAGCTCGATCGATTTGTAAGATTGTTGTTCATGGAATCCCCCAACCGCTCATGATCAAATAACCAATTATACCTGGAGCGCATCTTGTATCACCACACTAATAGCTGATGCGGTGCGCAAACCAAACGCTCAACTCGAACCTACAACAAACACCGAAATTACGATAGGACTCTCGGAAGTTTCAGGTAAAGAAATTCGCCAGATTCTTCATTCACAAGAAATATGCGAATTTGGCGTCACGTTCCGCGTGGAATTAGCACATGCTTTATGGGAAGCTTTTGCTCATCAGCCGACGCCACAGGTCGAAGGTCAGAATTGAGTCATAGGGAGATCGTGGCACCCGCATGCTCGCACCTACCTCTCCGAGCAACCAGCGAGCCGAAAGGTCATCATGCCGACCTAGATGCTGGCTACAGCCACTTGAGTGCATCTTCCCCAACCGGCACGTGACGTCCGGTGCCAGTTCCCCTTCCCCGGGCGTTCGAGATCATCACCACACGTCGAGCGGGAATAACTTCACAAAACTCCGGTCCTAAGCCGAAAGCAGGGGCGTCGCGGGGCACAGCAGATCGGAGGGTCACGTAACATTTCTCAACGTCCGTTCGCTATGTTATTTGTGATGCACCTACCGTGTTCCGGTGAGCACCTCAACCAACATCTCCCCCGCAGCTGGCAAGACTGGCTTCCGGCTCCCCAAGTGGGCCGGATCCTTCGGCGTCCAGATCATCGCAGCCCTCATCGTCGGCCTTATCCTCGGCCTCATCGCCAAGTACACGGGCAGCACCAAGACCGCTCCCAACGGTCTCGGTGCTACTCTCCAGACGATCGGTTCCAGCTACGTCTCGTTGCTGCAGACCGCCGTCGTTCCTTTGATTTTCACCGCCGTGGTGAGCTCCATTGCGAACCTGCGCCAGGTCTCCAACGCTGCGCGACTGGCGTGGAACACTCTGCTGTGGTTTGCCATTACCTCGCTGGTATCGGTACTGATCGGCATCGGCCTGGGTGTGCTCCTGCAACCAGGCGCCGCAACAGGCATCACCGAGGAGGCAAAGTACGCCGGCAAGACCGGTGACTGGTGGGCGTTCCTGATCGGCCTGTTCCCCAAGAACTTCCTTGGACTCGGCGCCAGCTCCACGGTCACCGAGAGCGCCAACGCTGCCACCACAGTCAGCACTGCCGTCAACTTCAACGTGCTTCAGATCCTGGTGATCGCGATCGCCATCGGCGTTGCCGCCCTCAAGGTAGGCAAGCAAGCCGAAGCCTTCCTGACGTTCAACGCATCCGCGCTGGCAGTCATCCAGAAGGTCCTGTGGTGGATCATCCGCATCGCCCCGCTGGGCACCATCGGCCTGATCGGTAACGCCGTGGCCATCTACGGCTGGGACACCATCGGCTCCCTGGGCAAGTTCACCGCCGCAATCTACATTGGCCTGGCCCTGGTGCTCTTCGTCCTTTACCCCATTCTGGTCCGCGTCCACGGCCTGTCCGTCAAGCAGTACTTCTCCGGTGTTTGGCCGGCTGTCCAGCTGGCGTTCGTCTCCCGCTCCTCGATCGGCACGCTTCCGCTCACGCAGCGCGTCACCGAGCGGAACCTTGGCGTCCCTTCCGGCTACGCTTCCTTCGCTGTCCCACTGGGCGCCACCACCAAGATGGACGGTTGCGCAGCGATCTACCCGGCTATCGCAGCGATCTTCGTGGCACAGTTCTTCGGCATCAACCTGGACTTCAGCCAGTACCTGCTGATCGTTCTGGTCTCCGTCCTCGGTTCCGCCGCTACGGCAGGCACCACCGGCGCCGTCGTCATGCTTACGCTGACCCTGTCCACGCTGGGACTCCCGCTTGCCGGCGTCGGCCTCCTGCTGGCGATCGATCCGATCCTGGACATGGGCCGCACCGCCGTCAACGTTGCGGGCCAGGCACTGGTCCCGGCCATCGTGGCCAAGCGCCAGGGCATCCTGGACGAATCCCTCTACAACGCACCCCGCAACGGTGCAGCATTCGCGGACGAGTTCGCCGCCGACAAGGCAGCGGCTGAAGGCAAAGAGCGCGAATTGGCCGATTCAAAGGCCTAAGACCCAGCGCTTTTGCAATGGCTCAAATCCCCCGGGGAGTTCTCCCCGGGGGATTTTCCCGTTTAAGAGCGCAAGTCTGGATAGGCTCGGACCATGTTGATCGTCACCTCCAACGAAATCCCAGGCCACCGGATCGACGCCGTCTTCGGCGAAGTCATGGGCCTCACTGTCCGTTCACGCGATATCGGGTCGCAGATGCTCGCCGGCTTCCGCTCCCTTGGCGGCGGCGAGCTGCCCGAAATGACCAAGGCCCTCTACGAAAGCCGCCAGGAAGTCATGGCACGCATGGTCAACGAGGCACAGCAGCGTGGTGCCAACGCTATTGTGGCCATGCGCTTCGACACCTCGGAAATGGGCACCAACTGGACCGAAGTGTGTGCCTACGGAACCGCCGTATACGTGCTGCCGCTGGGTGAGGGTGAGCCCGGAGCAACGGGCCAGTCCATCTATCTGAACAAAACCGCAGCCCAACAGTCGTCCCAGCAGAGTCAGCCGACGCCGCCCGCTACCCCGACACAGTTCTAGCCTCGCGCTTTCTGAGTCCCGCCCTGGTTCGTCTTCCTCGCCCTTCAACGATGGGCATGACGAACCAGGGCGGGACTTTTCGCATGCCCGCGCCCCTACTCAAATTGCGCAGAGTGCAAACTTGCACTTAGTGTAAGTATGTGACCCAAACCAGTAGCCAGGAAGCCACTGCGGAGTCGTCCACCACTGCTGAGCCCGCTACCCCATCACGGCGCGAACTCAACAAGGCGGCCACCCGCAGCTCCATCGCCTCCGCAGCCCTGGACCTTTTGCGCAGCAACGGGTCCGGGAATTTCACCGTGGAAGACATCGCGGCCAGCGCGGGTGTCTCACGGCGAACCTTTTTCAACTACTTTCCCAGCCTCGAAGCTGCCCTGGCCTCCGTTGCCGACGGCTTCATGGACCACGCGTTGGAGCAGTTCCGGTTGCGCCCGGCGGACGAGTCGATCCTCGAATCCGCGCAGGCCGCCCTCATGGCGCTGGCCGATCCCATGTCCGTAGCTCCCATGGCCGAACTGTTCAGCCTGACGCAGGACAACCGTCAGCTGGCCCGCTCCGAACTTGAGGCCTGGGAGCACTGCACCGAGCAGATCATTGACGCTGCCCGCGGCAGGCTCGGCGCCGGCATCAGTGAGCTCTACCTCCACGCCCTCGCAGGTTCCGTCATTTCCTGTGGCAAAGCGGCAATGACCGTCTGGTTCGCCGAACACGGACCGGACCTTTCCGCCAAATCCCTCGCCGTCCTTCGCCAGCACCTCATCGATGCGATGGGCCTTCTCGGCACAGGCTTCGCGCCGCCGTCGGACGCTTCCCTCCACGCCTCAGCAGCCTCACCTTCCGTTTCAACCACCAAAGATCGGTTCTGACATGGCCTCGTTCCTCTACCGTCTCGGCAAATTTTCGTATCGCCGCCGCTGGCTGGTCATCTCCATATGGCTGGCCGTCATGGTGGCAGTGGGCGGCTCGGCCGCAGCGTTCCACGGCACCATGTCCAACAACTTCACCATCCCGGGCACCGAAACCCAGCAGATGGCTGACAAGCTCAAGGAGGCCCTGCCCGATTCGTCAGGCGGCTCGGCCAGCGTGGTTTTCGACGCCGGAGATGCAGGTTTCGATCAGATCAAGAAGGACGCGGTTGCCGCTGCGCTCACCAAGCTTGAAGCCATGCCGGACGTGCAGGGCACGGTAAACCCGTTCACCACGCAGGAGCAACTGGATACGGCTGCTGCGGACATTGCCGCTGGCGAAGCCAAGGCTGCCGAGGGCCAGACCCAGTTGGACGCCGCGCGCGCCCAGCTGACTGCAGGCGAAGCTCAACTCGCAGGGGCTGAGCAGCAGCTAGCAGCCGCCGGCCTCACCCCGGCACAGATTGAAGCACAGCTGGCTCCGCAGCGAGCCGAACTCGCCGCAGGGAAGGAAAAGCTCGACGCCGGAACCAAAGAAGCTGCCGACGGCGCCGCCGCACTGGCCCTCGGCAAGCGACAGCTTGAGGCCTCTGAGGGCATGCGTTTTGTTTCCAGCGACAACAGGGCTGCAATCGCGCAGGTCCAGTTCAAGACCTCCATCAACGCCGTTGACCCCGCCGTCCGCGAGGAAGTCCAGGAGATCGTCCACGGAGTCTCTTCCGCCGGCGTCACGGCCTACGCCAGCAAGGAAATCACCGAGGACGTCTCTGAGATCTTCGGCATTGCAGAAATCGTGGGCGTCGCAGTGGCTGCCCTTGTCCTGATCCTGATGCTCGGCACGCTTATCGCGGCTGGCCTGCCTCTTTTGATGGCGCTGATCGGCGTCGCCGTGGGTGTCGGTGGAACATTCGCGCTCACCAGCGTGATCGACATGAGCTCCATCTCCCCCATGCTTGCCCTGATGCTCGGCCTCGCGGTTGGCATTGACTACTCCCTCTTCATCGTCAACCGCCACCGCACGCAGCTCCTGTCCGGTATGGACGCCGAGGAATCTGCAGCTTTGGCCACCGGTACCTCCGGTAACGCCGTGCTATTTGCCGGCCTCACGGTCATCATCGCCCTCGCCGCACTGGTGGTTCCCGGGTTGCCGTTCCTTGCAGTGATGGGTGTCGCGGCCGCCGCGACAGTCGGCGTGGCCGTCATCGTAGCTTTGACCCTGACGCCCGCCGTCCTGGCGCTGATCGGCCGTCGGCTTATTTCCAAGCGCGCTTGGGCCAAAGCTGCCAAGCACAATGCCGAGCCCGGCCACGAAGCTGCGGACCGGGAACGCGAGGAGAAGCGCAGCAGCGGGGGCTGGGGCGGTATGGTCACACGTCACCCGTGGGTTGCCCTCGTGGCAAGCGTCGCGCTGCTGGGCGCGTTGGCGTTGCCGGCGTCACAGCTGCGGCTGGCACTTCCCGACGGCGGCTCCGAGCCGGTGGATTCGCAAGCCTTCAAGGCCTACGACCTCACGCGAAGCAGCTTCGGCGAAGGCGTGACGGGACCGATCGTCGTCGTGGGCGAATTCCCCGAAGGCCTCAGCGAGAACGATGCCAGGAACAAGCAATTCGACGTCGCGGACCAGCTCCGCAGCGTTGAGAACGTCGTTGCCGCTGTACCCGTTGCATTGAGCGACGACCGCCGCACCGCCGTCTACCAGGTCATCCCGAAGGAGGGTCCCGCCAGCGCCGGCACCGTGCAGGTGGTGTCCGATCTCCGTGCCAAGGGCTCAGCAATTCACGACGACTTGGACGTGACGATCGGCCTGACAGGCCAAACCGCGGGCAACATTGACGTCTCCAACAAGCTCGGCGCGGCTCTGCCGCCCTACTTGGCGATTGTCGTGGGACTCTCCCTGCTGCTGTTGCTGCTGGTATTCCGCTCCATCGTGGTGCCCCTGCTGGCAACTGGCGGATTCCTGCTCTCGCTGGCCGCTGCTTTCGGCGCCGTGGTTGCCGTGTATCAGTGGGGCTGGCTGGGAGGCATCTTCGACGTCGCCAATCCGGGTGCCGTTCTGAGCTTCCTGCCCATCATCCTGATCGGCGTGCTGTTCGGCCTGGCGATGGACTACCAGGTGTTCATTACCTCCGGCATGCGGGAGTCGTTCATGCACGGCGAGTCCGCCAAGCACGCTGTCCGCTCCGGTTTCAGCCACGCCGCAGCAGTGGTCACCGCGGCCGCGATCATCATGGTCAGCGTGTTCTCCGGCTTCATCTTCAGCCACCTCACCATGGTCAGGCCCCTCGGCTTCGCCATGGCATTCGGTGTGCTGATTGATGCCTTCGTGGTCCGCATGACGATTGTTCCCGCCGTGATGTACCTCCTGGGCGAGAAGGCCTGGTGGCTGCCTAAGTGGCTGGAACGGATCCTCCCGGACGTGGATGTGGAAGGCGCCAAACTGGACCGCAGTGATCGCCGGAAGGCCGACGCCGAGGAACTCGTCCACTAACGCTCTCTCACATAACAGCCAATATTCTCGAACGCTCGCTCACTTGCTTGAGGCAAGTGAGCGAGCGTTCGCGTCAAGCACGCGGAACGTGATCGAGCGTTCGCGTTAAGCACGCGGAAGGTGAGCGAGCGTCCGCGTCAAGCACGCGGAACGTGAGCGAGCGTCCGCCGTCAAGCACGCGGAACGTGAACGAGCGTCCGCCGTCAAGCACGCGGAACGTGAACGAGCGTTCGCGTCAAGCACACGGGATGTGCGAGAGGGCCGTACTAGGCTGGGACGGTGACCCGATTGATCCTTGCCTCCCAGTCCCCCGCCCGTACCAAGCTGCTCACGGAAGCCGGGATTCAGCATGACGTCCTGGTCTCGGATGTGGACGAGGATGCGGTTCAGGCCAAGTATGGCGTGACGGACGCCCACGACACCGCACTGTTGCTTGCCCGGGCCAAGGCCGAGGCCGTTGCGGCGCTGCCAGAAGCCGAGGGGGCCCTCGTGATCGGCTGCGATTCCGTGTTCGAGTTCGACGGCGAGTCCCACGGCAAGCCCTACACCGCGGAGGTCGCCCGGGAGCGAATGCTGCGGATGAGCGGCTCTCAGGGAGTGCTCCACACCGGCCATTGGCTGGTTGACTGCCGGGACACCGCCGCTGACGCGGACGAAGAGGCCGACGCAGATGAAACTCCCGAAGGCACGGGTGCCACCGTGGGAGCGGTATCGAGCGCTGAGGTCCACTTCGCCCAAATGAGTACCCAGGACATCGACGCCTACATCGCCACCGGTGAACCGCTTCACTGCGCCGGCTCCTTCACCATCGACGGCCTGGGTGGGGCCTTCATCCGTAAGGTGGACGGCGACCCGCACGCCGTCGTCGGGCTTTCCATCTCCACCCTCCGCGACCTGCTGGTCCATGCGAACGTGGGTATCACAGAGCTGTGGGACGCGAAGAGACAGTAGAAGCGGTTTGTAGCAACCCTACAAAGGAACATCGCCTCACACACGGAATCCCCCATCAATATGGGCGGAACCCTCACAATCGCGCTAGGCTCCTCAAGGACAGAAGGAGTCAACAACTTGTCAGCTAACCCGGCGCAGCCCATTTCCAGCCCTCTCACCAAGGTCTTGATTGCCAACCGCGGCGAAATCGCGGTCCGCATCATCCGAGCCGCCCGGGACGAAGGCATTGCCTCCGTAGCCGTTTACGCCGACCCCGACCGTGACGCCCTCCATGTCCGCCTTGCCGACGAGGCTTACGCTTTGGGTGGCAACACCGCTGCCGAGTCGTACCTGGTGATGGACAAGATCATCGACGTCGCCAAGCAGTCGGGCGCGGACGGTATCCACCCCGGCTATGGCTTCCTCGCCGAGAACGCCGAATTCGCGGCCAAGGTCATCGATGCCGGCATCACGTGGATCGGCCCCTCCCCCGAAGCCATCTCGGCCTTGGGCGACAAGGTCCAGGCCCGCCACATCGCCGAAAAAGTAGGCGCACCCCTCGTCCCCGGCACGGCTGACCCCGTGGAATCCGCCGATGAAATCCTGAAGTTCGCCGAGGAATTCGGCCTGCCTATTGCCATTAAGGCTGCCTTCGGCGGCGGTGGACGCGGCATCAAGGTCGCCCGCACCATGGACGAGATTCCCGAGCTCTACGAATCAGCTGTCCGTGAAGCAGTGGCCGCTTTCGGTCGCGGCGAATGCTTCATTGAGCGTTTCCTCGATGCTCCGCGCCACGTCGAAACCCAGTGCCTGGCCGATGCTTTCGGCAACGTTGTGGTGGTTTCCACCCGTGACTGCTCTTTGCAGCGCCGCAACCAGAAACTTGTTGAGGAAGCCCCGGCTCCGTACCTCAGCGAAGAGCAGAACAAGCGCCTGTACGAGTCTTCGAAAGCCATACTGAAGGAAGCCAACTACCTCGGCGCCGGCACCTGTGAATTCCTGGTGGGCCAGGACGGCACCATCTCCTTCCTCGAGGTGAACACCCGCCTCCAGGTGGAGCACTGCGTGTCCGAGGAAGTCACGGGAATCGACCTCGTCCGCGAGCAGTTCCGCATCGCCCGCGGTGAAGCCCTGGGTTACGAGGACCCCGAGGTCCGTGGCCACTCCTTCGAGTTCCGCATCACCGGCGAGGACCCGGGCCGCAACTTCATGCCCGCCCCCGGCACCATCAGCACGCTGAAGAACCCGACAGGCCCTGGCGTCCGGATCGATTCCGGCATTGAGCAGGGCGACGTCATCAGCGGCAACTTCGACTCCATGCTCTCCAAGCTGATCATCACGGGCGCCACCCGCGAGCAAGCCCTCCAGCGTTCACGCCGCGCCCTCGAAGAGATGGTGGTTGAGGGCATCCCCACCGTTATCCCCTTCGACCTCGCAGTGGTCACCGATCCCGACTTTGCTCCGGCGGAAGGACCCTTCAAGGTTCACACCCGCTGGATCGAGACCCAGTTCGTCAACAGCATCCCGGCTTGGTCTGCCAGCGGCGCGGGCGCTGAAACGTCCGACGCCGGTGACCGCCAGCGCGTCGTCGTCGAGGTTGGTGGCAAGCGGCTTGAGGTCGTCCTGCCGTCCGGCCTGGGCGGCAGCATCGCCGCGGTTTCGGGCGGTTCGGGCACCAAGTCCGGCAAGTCCAAGAAGCGCTCCCGTTCAGCTGGTGCAATGGCTGCGGCTGCGGGCGGTGACGCGCTGACGTCCCCCATGCAGGGCACCATCGTCAAGGTGGCAGCTTCTGAAGGCGACGTTGTGGCTGAGGGCGACCTGATCGTGGTCCTCGAAGCCATGAAGATGGAACAACCGCTCACCGCCCACAAGGCCGGTACCGTGCGGGGCCTCGCTGCCACCGCAGGCGAGACCGTCGCCGCAGGCGCAGTCATCGCCACCATCGAGGACTAACGCCAAGAACCTCTTAACGACGCCGGCCCCGCACCGTTTGGTGCGGGGCCGGCGTCGTTCTTGGGCTACTTAGGCAACATTGTTCTCGTAGTCGGTGTCCTTGGTTTCGCGTGTCAGCCACAGCGCCACGAAGGTCACCACAGCGGCGGCAGCCATGTAGGCACCCACCAGCCATGTGCTGCCGTTGGCTGCAGACCAGAGGGCAATGGCCACGAAGGACGCCGGAGCGGCTCCGATCATGGAGGACAGGTTGTACGCCACTGCTGAACCCGTGTAACGGACGTTGGCCGGGAACAGCTCGGGGAGGATGGCCGCCATGGGACCGAAGGTCAGGCCCATGAGGGTGAAGCCCACAATGAGGCCGACCATGGCCGCTGCCTGGCCGGGTCCGAACATGGTGAACCAGAGCGCACCGAAGACGAAAATGCCGGCGGTGACGCCCAGCAGGAACTTGCGTCGGCCCCACTTCTCAGCGAGCGGTCCGGAGACCACTGTGAAGATACCGAAGAACACGACGCCGATGATCAGCATCCAGAGGAAGTCGGACCGGGTGATGCCCAGGCCGGGGACGAAGGCCGCGACCTGCTCGGGCGTCATGGGCGTTCCGGCCTTCTCAGCCGCCGCCTGGGCGCCGGCCAGAGTGGGCTTGGTGCCGTAGGACAGCGTGAACGTGGTCATGATGTAGAAGAGCACGTACGTGGCGAACATGATGAACGTACCGGCCACCACGGGGCGCCAGTGGCTCTTCAGGGTGGCCGCGAGGGGCAGCTTCTGCACCTTTTCCTGCTCGATCACCTTGGTGAAGGAAACGCTCTCCACCAGCTTCAAACGGACATACAGGCCCACGATGACCAGGACCGCGCTGAGCAGGAACGGAACCCGCCAGCCCCAAGCGAGAAATTCTTCGGCGCTCAGGGACACGTTCATCCAGATGAAGATGACGTTGGCGATGATGAAGCCGATGGGAGCGCCCAACTGCGGGAACGTTCCGTAGATGGCACGCTTTCCCTGGGGCGCGTTCTCAGTGGCGAGCAACGCTGCGCCGGACCATTCTCCACCCAGGGCCAGGCCCTGGAAGAAGCGCAGGATGACCAGCATGATCGGAGCCAGGATGGCCCATCCCGGCATGGAGGCCGTGGGCAGGAGGCCGATGAGGAAGGTTGCGATACCCATGGTCAGCAGCGATGCGACCAAGGTGCCCTTGCGGCCGATCTTGTCACCGAAGTGGCCAAAGACCACCGCGCCGATGGGCCGCGCGAAGAAGGCAACACCGAAGATGGCGAACGCACTGAGCAGCGCATTGATGTCAGTGGCGTCCGGGAAGAAGAGCTTCGGGAAGACGAGTACCGACGCGGTGGCATAGGCGTAGAAGTCGTAGAACTCGATCGTCGTGCCGATCAGGCTCGCGAAGATCACCTTGCCCCGCGAGTTCACTGGCTTAGTGGACTCGCCTTCCTTGGATGGTGCAGTGGAAGACATGTATTTGCAGCTTTCTTTCACGCCGGCCGATTCTCCAGGAGGCCACCCGGCGAAGGATTATTCGAGAGTTCAATAATAGTTCCCGCTGTCCATTGAATGGACAACAAAGTCCAACATGCGGACGCACGGAAAAATCTCATCTTGTGGTCCGCGCCACATTACCTCACCATCGCCTCACGCGCCGGTGACCCCGCCGATAGGGAAATGTCACAGCACGTTTACAAACGGCGCCCGTCCACGAAATGCGCGAAACCTACCTTGGAATAACAACGTCCCCCACCAAGGAGGCACTCCGTGACTGTTGACCGCTCCGCAGATGAACTGGCCCCTGTCCAGTCCACTGCCACCGCCGCCCCCGCTCTTGAACACCGCCCCGGCCGCTGGATTGCCAACTGGGATGCCGAGGACAAGGGCCAGTGGGAAGCCGAAGGCCGGTCCATCGCCAAGCGCAATCTCTACTGGTCGATCTTCGCTGAATTCCTCGGATTCGTCGTCTGGCAGCTGTGGTCCATTGTGGTGGTCCAGCTCCCCGCAGCCGGCTTCCAGTTCGATACCAACCAGATCTTCTGGCTCATCTCCATCCCCAGCCTCGTGGGCGCTACTCTCCGTATCCCCTACACCTTCATGGTTCCCAAGTTCGGTGGCCGGAACTGGACCATCGTCTCGGCGCTGCTCCTGCTGATCCCCACCACAGGCCTTGCCATCTGCGTCTCCAACCCTGAGACGCCCTTCGGCATCATGCTCCTCATGGCCGCACTCGCCGGCTTCGGTGGTGGCAACTTCGCCAGTTCGATGGCCAACATCACCTTCTTCTACCCTGCCCGTGAAAAGGGTTGGGCGCTGGGCCTCAACGCTGCCGGCGGCAACCTCGGTGCCGCCGTCGCACAGCTTGTTGTCCCCATCGCCATCACGCTGCTGGCTGCCGGGACCGTCAACCTGCCCATGGCAGGCATTATCTGGATCCCGCTGATCATCATCGCCGCTTTCGGGGCCTACAAGTACATGAACAACCTCACCAGCGCCAAGGGTGATGTGGCTGGTTCCCTGGCCGCCCTCAAGGAACCGCACCTGTGGATCATGGCCTTCCTCTACATCGGCACCTTCGGCTCGTTCATCGGCTTCGCGGGAGTCTTCCCCAAGCTGATCAAGGACTACTTCCCGGACTTCTCTTCCATCCACGTCGGCGCGGTGGCACTCTCGCTGGCCTTCCTCGGACCGCTGGTCGGTTCCCTGGCCCGCCCCTACGGCGGACGCATGGCAGACCGCATGGGTGGTGCGCGGATGACCATCGCATCGTTCGCTTCCATGGCCGTCATCACGTTGACCATGATCTGGACGCTGCCCCTGAAGAACTTCTGGCTCTTCCTCACCTTGTTCCTGCTGCTCTTCCTGGCCAGCGGCTTCGGAAACGGTGCGACGTACCGCATGATCCCGGTCATCTTCGCAACATCCAGCCGGGCAGCCCGTGCAGGCGCTCCGAGTGCCACCACCGCCCGACTTGCTTCTTCCTCGCTGGGCCTGATTTCCGCGATCGGTGCCTACGGCGGCTTCGTGATTCCACAGGTTCTCAACGCTTCCAACACGGCCAGCGGCTCCTACACCCCGGCGTTCTATGGATTCGTTGGAGCCTATGTCCTGATGCTCACCGTCTGCTGGGTCTGCTACATCCGCCCCGCCCGGAAGCGCAACACGATCGGACACATCTAGATGCCCAACGGCGCCGATACCCACTGCCCGTACTGCGCGCTCCAGTGCGCCATGACGCTGACCCCGGCTGCCTCTGCAGCCGGGGCAGTGCCCGCGCCGGAGGCCGAACCCGCCAAAGTCGACGTGCCCTTGGAAGTATCCGGGCGCGACTTCCCCACCAATCGGGGCGGGCTGTGCCGCAAAGGCTGGACATCGGCGTCGTTGTTGCGTCACAACGGCCGCGTCACCGAGCCGATGCTCAAAGGTTCCGATGGCGTGCACCAGCCCATCTCATGGGACCAGGCACTCATGCTCATCACGGCTGCCGTCAAGGACACCCAGCAGCAGTATGGGAATGACGCCGTAGGTGTCTTTGGTGGCGGCGGCCTCACCAACGAGAAGGCGTACCTGTTGGGCAAGTTCGCCCGGCTGGCCTTGCGCACGTCGCGGATCGATTACAACGGCCGCTTCTGCATGTCATCGGCCGCGGCTGCGGGCAACCGGGCGTTCGGCGTGGACCGAGGCCTTCCGTTCCCTGTTACGGACCTGGACACCGCGTCCGTCATCCTCATGCTCGGTTCCAACGTTGCCGAGACCATGCCTCCGTTCGTCCAGCATCTGCAGGGCGCACGCGACGCCGGTGGACTGATCGTGGTGGACCCCCGCCGCTCGGCTACTGCGGCGTTCACGGGCGACGGCGGTGGCCTCCACTTGCAGCCGACGCCCGGCACAGATTTGGCCCTCCTTTTGGGCATCAGCCATGTGGTGGTCCACGAGGGCCTGGCCGACGCAGATTACATTGAGGCCAACACCACCGGCTACGCGGCCGTGCTGCGCAGCCTGTCCTCGTTCTGGCCGGAGCGCGTGCAGTCCATCACCGGCGTCCCCGCCACGCTGATCCGCGAGACCGCGCGCCGCTTGGCGCAAGGAGCCCGCAACGGCGGTAGCTATATCCTCAGCGGCCGCGGTGTGGAACAGCACGTGGACGGCACCGACACCGCCACCGCGGCGATCAACCTGAGCCTCCTTCTGGGCCTGCCCGGCTCGGCCCGCAGCGGCTACGGCACGCTCACGGGCCAAGGCAATGGCCAGGGCGGCCGCGAACACGGGCAGAAGGCCGACCAACTTCCCGGCTACCGCAAGATCACTGATCCTGCCGCACGCGCCCATGTCGCGGGCGTGTGGGGCGTCGATGAGTCGCTGATCCCCGGACCCGGCCTCCCCGCCGTCGAACTTCTTAAGTCACTCGGAAAGCCCGACGGCGTCCGGTGCCTTTTCGTGCACGGCGCCAATGTGGTGGTGTCAGCACCCGATACCAACGCAGTGATCCAAGGCCTCCGCAGCCTGGACTTCCTGGTGGTCTGTGACTTCTTCATGTCCGAGACCGCAGCTGAAGCCGACCTGGTCCTGCCTGTGACCCAATGGGCCGAGGAAGAAGGCACGCTCACCAATCTGGAGGGCCGTGTGATCCGGCGCCGCCGCGCGCTGACTCCTCCCGCGGGTGTCCGCAGCGAATTGTGGCTCATGGCCCGGCTCGCGGAACTGCTTGAGGCTCCTTCTACGTTCAGCGATGATCCCGAGACAGTGTTTGAAGAGCTTCGCGTGGCTTCCGCCGGTGGTTTGGCTGACTACTCGGGCATCGATTACGCCATGCTGGACCGTGGCGAAGCTGCTTACTGGCCCTACCCCGTGGGCAGCACAGGGACGCCGCGACTCTTTGCCGACGGGTTTGCCCATGCTGATGGCCGGGCAGTCATGGTTCCGGTGACGCCCTCCAAGCGGGCCGTTCGTTCGTTCGCGGACGATTCTTTGGCACTGGCAACCGGCAGGCTTCTGGAGCACTACCAATCCGGCGCGCAGACCCGACGCGTGAGCGAGCTTCTGGCATCGCAGCCCCAGGCCCGGCTCCTGATTCACCCGGGAACGGCGGCTTCACGCGGCATTGCCGACGGCGACTACGCCACCGTGACAAACGAGCGCGGTGAAGTGCTCTGCCGTGCCGAGCTCAGCAACTCGGTCCGCGCCGACACTGTCTTCCTGCCGTTCCACTTCCCCGGCCAGGAAAATGCGAACCGCCTCACAGAGGCGGCCACAGATCCCATTTCCGGCATGCCGGAGTTCAAGACCAGCCGGGTATGGGTCCGGAAGGCAGTCTCCACCCAGGAACCGGCCTCGTACAGAGTTCCTGCCGGGACGCGGCTGCCACTGCACGTCAAGGAGGCATCATGAGCGAGCGCATTGTTGTAGTTGGATTCGGGCCGGTAGCTGCCCGACTCGTGGACGAATTGCTCCCCGCCGTCCGCTCCGGGCTGGTGCAACTCTTGGTGGTCGGCCAGGAGACTGAGGCAGCGTACAACCGCGTGATGGTGGCCGAACTGGGCGTTGGCCGCACCACGGCAGAGGCTCTCGCGATGGCTGATGCCTCGGAGCTGGAAGCCGACGGCGTGGAAGTGCGTTTGGGAGTCAAGGTCAAAAGAATCGACCGCGCCCGCCAAAACATAGTCCTGTCCGATGACAGCACTGAGCACTATGACCGACTGGTGTTCGCCACCGGGTCCCGTCCCGTCATTCCGAACCTCACAGGACTCAACCCGGATCCTTCCAGGCCGGTGCTTCCGGCCGGCGTCACTGCTTTGCGTGATCTACGGGATGCTGCCGTGCTACGTGCCGCGGTGGCCGACGGAAAGCGTGTGGTGGTGCTCGGTGGCGGTGTGCTCGGCTTGGAAACGGCCTTGGCTGCCTCGGAAGAAGGCGCTCAAGCCACAGTAGTTCACAATGGCCCCTTCCCACTCGGCAGAAGCATTGACCGCGGCAGTGGATCAGTCCTCATCAACAGCCTGCGAGCCGGCGGTGTGCGGATGGCAGGCAATGCGCGATCTACCGGTGTGGAGACGGCAGGACCCGGCGGCAGCTTCTCGGCATTGCTGCTGGATGACGGCTCGGCGATCGACGGCGACCTGCTGGTTTTGTCCTGTGGTGTGCGCCCCCGCATCGAATTAGCGGAAGGCTGTGGCCTGCCGGTTGCGACAGGTATCCTCGTGGACCACCACCTCCGGACCTATCACGAGCCCCACATGTTCGCGATGGGCGACTGCGCTGAAGTCCGCTGCCCCGACGCTGCCTGCGTTGATTGCCGGACAGCCGCCGGGCCCTCCGGTCTGGTGGGTCCGGGCTGGCGGCAGGCTGAGTGGTTGGCCGAATACCTCGTGGTCCTGGCCCGGGATGGCCAGGCCGCCGCAGATGCTCTGGAAGCGCTGCCCAAGGAGAAGCCCGGGGTGGTTGTCCTAAAGGCACGCGGCATCAACCTGGCCGTGGCGGGCGACAACCAGGCTGATCCTTGGGACGAGGAGTTGCTGGAAGCCGGTGCCGCGTCAGGGCGTGCCCGCCGGCAAATTTCCCAGTGGGCCGATCCCGAACACGGCCGCTACGTGAAGATGACCACCCGTGGCGGGGTGTTGGAAGGCCTGGTGGCCGTGGGCATGCCCCGGACTGCTGCCGAGCTGGTGGTGCTCTTCGAGCGTTCCTCGGAGCTGCCCGCGGACCGGTCCTTGCTGCTCCGCCTGGACGGACCTGACCAGTTGGATGCCGGCGCCACGAGCAACGATCCCCAAAGGACCGTGTGCCGCTGCGCCGGGGTGAGTGCGGCCAGCATCGAAGATTCCGTGGTGGAAGGCTGCAGCACCGTGGGCGAGGTATCCAGGGCCACCCGCGCCGGCACAGGCTGCGGAGGATGCCATGAGGACATCAAGGGGATCATCGAAAAACACTTCCAAGCGGCTGCCGCCTAAAGCCGCTTAGTTCTCGCTCCGATTCGGGGGTTCCCTGCGGATCATGCCGTGCGCACGGCACACTCCGCAGCGGGCCATCGAAAGGGGCATCACGCTGGTCAGCGTGGAGCTACATGTGCACGTGCAGGCGCCGCGCGGCCTCCGAGATGGAGCCGGTCGACGGCGGATACCCCGCGGACCTCGGGCTTGTGCTGGAGTCGATCCGGGGACTCGGCTTGGAACCTGCTGAAGCGAAGGCCATGCTCATCACGCACGGGCACGTCGACCATACAGGTGGAGGAGGCCATCGACGCCATGCAAGAGTAGGCAGACCGCGGAGCCCGTCTCTACGGCTCGCTGCACACTAGACGGTAGGAATCGTCTAGTGTGCAGCGGACCGTCGAAACGGGCGCCACGCTGGTCAGCGTGAAGTTACATGTGCACGTGCAAGCGCCGCGCGGCCTCCGAAATGGAACCAGTCAGTGACGGGTACACCGTGAAAGCGCTGGCCACGTCATCAACGTGGAGCTTCTGGGTCACTGCGACGGAGATCGGGAAAATGAGCTCCGAAGCGTTCGGGCCAACCACTACGCCACCGATCACGGTGCCGGAACCCTTACGCGCGATGATTTTAACGAAGCCATCTTTGGTGTTGCGCATCTTGGCGCGGGCGTTGCTGAGCAGGGACAACATCACAACGTCGCCCTGGTACTTGCCGGACGCGAGGTCGGCTTCGGAAACGCCGACGGAGGCGATTTCAGGGGACGTGAAGATGTTCGACGCCACCTGGTTGAGCTTCAGCGGCTTGACCGCATCGCCCATGAAGTGGGCAACCGCAATGCGGCCCTGCATGGCTGCAACGGATGCCAAAGCGAACACGCCCGTGCAGTCGCCCGCGGCGTAAATGTTGGGGGCAGTGGTGCGCGAAACGCCGTCCACTTTGATGTGCCCGGACTCGGTCAGGGTCACGCCTGCTTCTTCAAGACCGATGCCCGCGGTGTTGGGGATGGAGCCAACACACACCAGGCAGTGCGAACCTGTCACGATCGATCCGTCACCCAAGGTGACTTTCACGCCGTCGTCGGTTCGCTCCACTGCATTGGCGCGGGACTTCGACAGAACGTGTACGCCACGGCGTTCGAAGACGCCTTCCAGCAGCTTGGCGGCATCTGTGTCCTCGCCGGGCAGAACCTGGTCACGGCTGGAGATCAGGGTGACCTTGGAGCCCAAGCCGTTGTAGGCGGATGCGAACTCGGCGCCGGTAACGCCCGAACCCACAACGATGAGTTCTTCGGGAAGCTCGTCCAGGTTATAGATCTGGGCCCAGTTGAGGATGCGTTCGCCGTCGGGCTTGGCCGTGGGAAGTTCACGCGGGTGAGCACCAACAGCCAGCAGGATCGCGTCGGCGTCGATGGTGCGTGTCCCTTCGAGCGTGAGGACCTCGATGGTGTTGTTGTCCAGCAGCTTGCCGGACCCGATGACGATCTCCACGCCCAGGCGCTCGAGGCCTGCACGGATGTCGTCGGACTGGCCATGGGCCAGGGTCAGGACGCGATCGTTAATGTGCTTGAGGTCGGCACGCGGCTTGGAGGCCGTGCCGTCGCCGTCGAACTTCACTCCGAGTTCGTCCGCCTCACCCACGCGCGTCATGAGGTCGGCGGTGGCAATGAGGGTTTTGGAAGGCACGACGTCGGTCAGCACCGCGGAGCCGCCGAGGCCTGCCCGTTCGACGATGGTGACGTGCGCGCCAAGCGAGGCGGCAACCATGGCAGCTTCATATCCGCCGGGACCACCTCCAAGGATCGCGATACGGGGGGCACTGAAGTCAACTTGGGTGGTCACAGTCCTCAATTCTCGCTCATTGCCACGCCGGTTGCCACCCAGCCGAACCTCACTCAGGTCCGATCCCTACCAAAGTCCTGTAGCCGCAGGGTAGCTTGTACCAGTGAGTAACACTGAGCTGATGAACACTGACCCTTTTGAAGCCGCGAAGGCCGCCGCTGACTTCATCGCCGCGGAGACCGGCGTCGAGTCCCATGACGTAGCCCTGGTGCTCGGATCCGGATGGGCGGAGGCCGCTGACCTGATCGGTGAAACCACCGCCACCCTGAACGCCTCCGAGGTTCCCGGCTTCCACAAACCAGCGGTGGTGGGCCATGTTGGAACCATCCGCTCTGTCCTCACCAAGGAGGGCAAACGAGCCTTGGTCCTGGGCGCCCGGACGCATTACTACGAAGGCCGCGGCGTGCGGTCCGTAGTCCACGGCGTACGCTCGGCCGCAGCAGCCGGATGCAAGACGCTGGTGCTCACCAACGGTTGTGGCGGGCTCAATGAAGATTGGACCCCCGGAACTCCGGTGCTGATAAGCGACCACATCAACCTCACCGCAACCTCACCGCTTGAGGGCGCAACGTTCGTTGACCTCACGGACCTCTACTCCTCCCGGATCCGCGACCTCGCCCGTGAAGTTGATTCCTCCTTGCAGGAAGGTGTGTACGCACAGTTCACAGGCCCGCACTACGAGACGCCGGCAGAGGTCCAGTACGCCAAGCGAATCGGCGCAGACTTGGTGGGCATGTCCACCGCGTTGGAAGCCATCGCAGGCCGCCACGCAGGGATGGAAGTTTTTGGTATTTCCCTGGTCACCAACCTCGCAGCCGGCATCAGCCCGGTTCCCTTGAGCCACGCGGAAGTCCTGGAAGCCGGTCACGCAGCGGGTCAGCGGATCTCCAAGCTTCTGGCGGAGATCATCGCCAAGCTCTAGTCCTAACCATCCGCGCTGCGGGGTCATCGTCAAAGGTGGCCCCGCATCGCTATTTAAGGGTTTGCGCTAACAATTCCGGGCGAGAAGTAAACGCACAGTAAATTCTCAGGTTAAATCTGATTTATGGCGAAACATTTGATTGCGGCTGCCCGAATGTGTCACGCGCGCACGTTGCCAATGTAAGCGCTTGCGCAAGTACCGATGAGTAACCGGGAACGCTCCTGAAATGCCCTTTGCTCTCAGACCTAACACGTGTCTAGCGTGGAGAGTGTTCCGGTAAGTCGACGTGCCGGAGCCACCGCGGCGGATAGCTACAAGCTCCCCCGCACCTCGAAACGATGGCGTCCCTCGATGACGCCTACAGCGGATCGATGGACGCCTGAGTAAAGAACCCCCATCAGGGGGTCAGGGCATGCGCCCCACTCCACGAAGTCCAACACTCCGCGAGAAGAGCAAGCATGAACACGCACTCAACCCCTCCACAGCCGCGCCGCCGGCTGCGACAGGCAGTAGCCCTCGCAGCAGCGGCCGGCGTGGCCGGCAGCATCTTGCTGGTGACGCCGGCTGCGCAAGCCAACCTGCCGGCCGACCCGCCGTCGAGCACCATGCCGGCGCCCACGCCCGGCTTCCCGCTGCCAACCACGCACACCCAGCAGGCGTACGATCCGGCAGCAGACTTCACGTCCAAGTGGACGCGAGCCGACGCCAAGCAGATCATGGCCCAGAGCAACCCCAACGTTGCCCCCGGCGAGAACTCCATGAGCCCCAACGTCACCATGCCGGAAATCCCCAAGGACTTCCCGGCCATGAACGACGACGTCTGGGTTTGGGACACTTGGTCCCTGACAGACGAAAACGCCAACCAGATCAGCTACAAGGGCTGGGATGTCATCTTCTCCCTGGTTGCTGACAGGCACGCTGGCTATGGCTTCGACCAGCGCCACTGGAACGCCAGGATCGGCTACTTCTTCCGCAAGACCAACGCTGATCCCGCCAAGGACAAATGGAACTACGGCGGACACCTGTTCCTGGACAACACGTCCATCGGCAACACGGAGTGGTCCGGCTCCACGCGCCTCATGCAGGGCAACAAGATCAACGTCTTCTACACCGCCACCACGTTCTACGACGTCGCCGAGCGGAATGCAGGCGGCGGCGGGATCGCTCCGGACGCTGCGATCGCCAAGGCACTGGGTAACATCCACGCCAACGAGGACGGCGTGACGTTCGACGGCTTCCAGCACACCAAACTGCTGGAGCCGGACGGAAAGATGTACCAGAACAAAGCCCAGAACCCCGGCTTCGCGTTCCGTGACCCGTACACCTTCGCGGACCCCGCCCACCCGGGCAAAACCTTCATGGTCTTCGAAGGCAACACCGGCGGCACCCGTGGCTCCTACAAGTGCAAGCAGGAAGACCTCGGCTACCAGCCGGGCGACCCCAACGCCGAGACTGTGGCACGGGTCAACAGCACCGGTGCCTGGTACCAGACTGCCAACGTGGGCCTCGCCGTGGCCGACAACAAGGACCTCACCAAGTGGAGCTTCCTGCCGCCGATCCTCTCGGCCAACTGCGTCAACGACCAGACTGAACGTCCGCAGATCTACATTCAGAACGAGAACGGCAAGAACAAGTACTACCTGTTCACCATCAGCCACCAGTTCACGTATGCGGATGGAATGCGCGGCCCGGACGGCGTGTATGGCTTCGTGGGTAACGGCGTTCGTTCCGACTACCAGCCGGTCAACAACAGCGGCCTGGCTTTGGGCTCTCCCACGGATCTGAACATGCCGGCCAACGCGCCGGAGGGTCCGGACCCGCGCCAGAATGGCCGTCAGTTCCAGGCCTACTCGCACTACGTGCAGCCGGGCGGACTGGTCCAGTCCTTCATCGACAACGTGGACGGCGTCCGCGGCGGTTCCCTCTCCCCCACCGTGAAGATGAACTTCAAGGGCGGCGTGACGCAGGTTGACCGCAGCTTCGGCCAGAACGGCCTTGGCCCGTTCGGTTACCTTCCCACCAACGTTCGCGTTGGCGGCGAGGGCCTCTATAAGTAAGCAGTAACACCCCGGCCGACAGGCCACGGCAGGGGTGTCGGACCCACAAGGACCGGCACCCCTGCTACCCCAACCCCAGGATCTTCCCCATGACTTTTCCCAGCTCCCACCTGTCCCGCCGCCAAATGCTGGCCGCAAGTGCCGCCGTCGTGGTCGCCTTTTCCGCCGCGTCGTGCACGCAAACTGAAAGCCCGACGCCGATTCCCGCCCCGGGCGGACACCGTCCGTCCCCTTCAGACCCATGGCGGCCCCTCGCGCACCTGACGGCTGAGAAGAACTGGCTCAACGATCCCAACGGTCTCGTCTATCACGACGGCACCTACCACGCCTTTTACCAGTACAACCCGCGGGGCAACTCGTGGGGCAACATGTCGTGGGGCCACTCCACCAGCAAGGATCTGGTGCATTGGGAGCAGCAGTCCGTGGCCATGGAGGCGAGCCCCGAAGAGGAGATCTTCTCTGGGTGCATTGTGATGGATAAGAACAATGCCTCCGGCCTTGGCTCTGCAGAGAACCCGCCCATGGTTGCCCTCTACACCAGCGCCTATGGCAAGAACGGCGCTCTGCCTCAAGGCTCCCAGGCACAATCCGTCGCGTTCAGCCTGGACAACGGGACCACGTGGCAGAAGTACCAAGGCAACCCGGTCCTGAACCTTGCACCCACCAACAACAACTTCCGCGACCCCAAAATCACTTGGTACGAACCCGGCCGCTACTGGGTGATGACCACCGTGGTGGCAGACGCCCAAGTGGTCAAGATGTTCAAGTCCACGGACCTGCTCCGCTGGAAATACCTGAGCGATTTCTCCGGCGTCGGCGCCCAAGGAGGCCTATGGGAAGTGCCGGAACTCATTCACATGGACGTTGAGGACTCCACGGCGAAGAAGTGGGTCATGCTCCTGAGCATCAACCCCGGCGGCATTGCTGGCGGCTCGGGAATGCAGTACTTCGTGGGCGAATTCGATGGGACACGCTTTACCGCGGAAGACGCGGCAGCCCCCGGCGCCCCGCTCACCGAGTCCCAGTGGCTGGACCACGGCGCAGACTACTACGCCGCGAACTCCATCTCCGGCGCGCCTGGGGACAAGCCCGTTCTCCTGGGATGGATGGGTAACTGGGACTACGCCCAGGATGTGCCCACCACGCCATGGCGCGGCTCCATGGCTATTCCCCGCGAACTGACCTTGGTTCGGGGTGGGAAGCGGCTCGAGCTCCGATCTGCCATAGCCGGTGCGGCGCGGGAAACGCTGGACCGCTCCGGTGAAGTGAAGAGCAAAAACCTCACCGCTGGCTCCTCGCCCCAGGACCTTGGCCAGGAGTTCCGGGGACGTACCCAGCTGATCGAACTGGACATGGACCTGACGTCGGCGCGCGAAGCCGGGGTTCTCCTCCGCCACTCATCCTCCGCTTCCGAGACCGGACTGCGGATCTCGTATAACAAGGAGACAGGCAGTGTCCGGGTGGACCGGTCAAAAGCCGGAACAAGCAACTTCTCCGAAAAGTTCAGCCCATTTCATGAAGTGGCCCTGCCTTCCTCCGGCAGCAAGGTCCATCTCACGATCCTCCTCGATTCGTCCTCGGTGGAAGTCTTCGCTGCGGGTGGAACTGCGGTCATTTCGGATACGTTCTTCCCGGACTGGGACAACACGGGGGCGTCGGCCTTCAGCGTGGAGGGCGACACGGACTTCACCATCACGTCACGCGTTCTTTAAAGGTCGCCCAGGGGCGGGATCTCACCCTTTACAACCACTCTTAAGGCGGAGATCCCGCTCCTCGTTGCCCGGGAGGGACGCATTGAGGATAGTTTTGTCCCTATGACATCCAGCGATGCCGCATTTGAACAGCTGCTCACCGACGCCCGCCAATGGGCTTCCCAAGACCCCGACCCGGCGACGTCGGCTGCTCTCCTTGAGTTGGCCGAGCTCGCCAGCGGTGGTGATGCGGGAGCAGCCCAGGAACTGGGCGACAGCTTTAACGGCACCCTGCAATTCGGCACAGCCGGCCTCCGCGCAGCGCTCGGCCCGGGCCCCAACCGAATGAACCGCGTTGTTGTCCGTCGGGCAGCTGCAGGCCTGGCGGCCTTCCTCACGGAAGCGGTAGCCGCAGCTGCGCCGGGAACCCGGCCGCGCGCCGTCGTCGGCTTCGACGCCCGCTACAACTCGGACATCTTCGCGCAGGAAACCGCTGCAATCTTTACGGCAGCAGGCATTGAGACCTTCCTGATGCCGGCAGCGCTTCCGACGCCGTTGCTCGCCTACGCGGTCAGGTCACTGGATTGCGACGGCGGTGTCATGGTCACAGCGAGCCACAACCCGCCACAGGACAACGGATACAAGGTCTACCTCGGGCGCCATGCAGTATCTGACAGCGGGCGCGGTTCTCAGATCGTGGCGCCGTACGACGCTGAGATCGCCGCGAAGATTGAGGCCGTGGAGGCGCTCGACTCGATTGAACTGGCAGAGAACGGCTGGACTGTGCTGCCAACGTCCATCGCCGCAGAATATGAAGCCGCCATGGCGGGACTGGTGGACAGAAAACACTTCCCGGCACGGGACCTCAAGATCGTCCTAACGCCCATGCACGGTGTCGGCGGTGAAACGGCCGTCGCCGTCCTGAATGCCGCCGGTTTCGCTGATGTCACGGTCGTGGCCGAACAGGCCGAGCCGGATCCGGACTTCCCCACCGTCGCTTTCCCCAATCCGGAGGAGCCAGGAGCACTGGACCTGGCCCTTGCCGCAGCTGCGGACTCGGCTGCGGACATCGTTTTGGCCAACGACCCCGACGCCGATCGGGCAGCGGTTGCCGCACTGGATCCCGCCACAGGAGCCTGGCGGATGCTTCGCGGTGACGAGGTGGGGGCGCTGCTGGGTGCTCACGTGGTGGCCCGTATGGCTGCCGGCGCCGGGGACGAGCCGCAGACCGGAGTCTTCGCCAACTCGATCGTGTCCTCCCGGCTGCTCTCACGCATCGCTGGTGCAGCGGGTTACGTCCACGAGGAAACGCTCACAGGCTTCAAATGGATTTCGCGGGTTCCCGGCCTTACCTACGGGTACGAGGAAGCACTGGGGTACTGTGTGGCGCCTGACTTGGTGCGCGACAAGGACGGCATTTCAGCGGCTGTGCTGATCGCGGAACTCGCCGCAACGGCCAAGGCTGAAGGCAAAACGATCTTTGACACCCTGGACGACCTGTATCTGGTGCACGGACTGCACGCGAGCGACCAACTCAGTATCCGGGTGGCCGATTTGGGACTGCTCGATGCCATGATGAACCGTCTGCGGGTCAACCCGCCCGAAGCGTTCGGAGGCTCCGCCGTCGAGGTTTCAACCGATCTTGCGGAAGGAAGCGAAGCCCTGCCTCCCACAGACGGCCTGCTGTACCTGACCCGGGACCAGAGCCGCGTCATCATCCGTCCCAGTGGCACCGAGCCCAAGCTCAAGTGCTACTTGGAGGTCATCCAGGCCGTGGAATCCGCGGCCGAACTTCCAGCGGCACGCCAGGCAGCGCGGACGTCCCTGGACGATGTCCTCAGGGACGTCCGCGAAGCCTTGGGCCTCTAGGACTCTTTAGAGTTCAACCTCGATGAAGCCATCCACCAAACGGGTGGCAAACGCGTCGAGCTTGAGTTCCGGGTTGGTGAAGCATTCACCGGTTTCGAGGTCGTAGACCTCTTTGTGCAGCGGCGACGCGATGGTCGGCCGGCTTCCGCGGGATCCAATGATTCCGCGGGCCATAACGTTGGCGAGCGTAGCCGGGTCCTGCTGTGCCACGGCGAAGACCTCGGTGGGCGCTGTGCGGAACAGCGCAACCTGACGGCCGGCGATCAGTGCAGCCTCGCCCCAAGCCAGTTCGAGTTCGTCCACCGGGCAAACACGGTGCCATGTGGCGGTTGTGGTCAGGTCCTCGGCACGGTCCAGAATTACGGTCATTTCAGCCCCTCTCACTGTGTCCGGGTGCTGGCTTTTCCACCGTCACTCCCCCGGACCGGGCCACACTTGCGGCCACTACTCCAAGCTAGGACCCGGGTGTTTCATCGGGTGTCCGTGTTTGTGTCGAACGCGTAAAAGAGACCTCACACCTCACGAAATGCGTTCGTGATGCAGAAGTTAAGATCACGAAACAAAAGGGAAACTGAAGCGAAACTGCCCGTCCCTAGGCTGGAACCACAAGTTGCGGAGATCCGTCTGCAACATCTGCGAAAGGCCCACCAGTGACCGGACACACTTCAAGTACAGAGAACCCGCGCCGCATCGTCGTCGTCGGCGGCGGCCCCGCTGCCCACCGTTTCGCCGATGCCATGTTCAATCGCGGACTTGAAGGTTGGCAGGTTACGGTGCTGACCGAAGAGGCACACCTCCCCTACGACCGCGTTGCGCTGAGCAAGGCCCTCACGGAAACCGATGTGGACCTCACCCTGGGTGATGCGTCCATGTGGGACCACGAAGCCCTGACGTTGATCACCGGCGAACGCGCCGTCAAGATCGACTCCGTTGCCAAGAGCGTCCTCACCGCCGCCGGCAACAAGTACGAATACGACCACCTGGTGGTGGCTTCGGGTTCCGACGCGGCCCGACTCCCCATCCCGGGTTCCGAGCACACCCACGTTTACCGCACGCTCGAGGACGTCTGGGCCATTAACAAGGCAATCGCCGAGCTGCGCGGGAAGCTCGGCCGCAAAGTCAACGCGGTCACCATTGGTGGTGGCTTGCTTGGACTTGAGTCCGCTGCCGGTACAGAACAGCTGGGCGCCACACCGATCGTCATCAACGGCGCACCATGGCTGATGAACACCCAGCTGGATGAGGGTGCCGGCCAGGCCCTCGGCCGCCTGATTGAGGCCAAGGGCTTCGAAGTCCACGGCGGCGTCTTCCCCTCCGAGGTAGTCACGGACGACGACGGCAACGTCACCGGCGTCCTGATGGCTGACGGCCGCACCATCGATGCCGACCTCGTGATCGTGGCTATCGGCGTCAAGCCCCGGGACGACCTCTTCCGCGCGGCAGAAGGCGAAGAGCAGCTGTTTAGCCTGGGCCAGCGCGGCGGCGTTGTCATCAATGATTTCTGCGCCACGGAAGTGGAGGGCATCTGGGCCATCGGCGAAGTGGCCAACTTCGAGGGCATGTGCCTTGGACTTGTTGCTCCTGCCAACACCATGGCCGAGATTGTTGCCGACCGCCTGCACGGTGGAGAAGCAACGTTCCCGGGCTTTGACACTGCCACCAAGCTGAAGTTGTCCGGCGTTGACGTGGCCAGCTTCGGCGACGCGTTTGCCCGAACCGAGCACTCCCTGGAAATCGTCTACGCCGACCCCGCTCGGGGCGTTTACCAGAAAATTGTCACCACTGATGATGCCAAGACCCTCCTGGGAGGCATCTTCGTTGGCGACGCTTCCCCGTACATGAGCCTCCGCCCGCTTCTGGGCCGCGAGCTGTCCGCCGAACCGGGCGCCTACCTGAGCGCGGCCGGCGGTGGCGAGGCTCCTGAAACCGAGCTTCCCGACGATGCCATCCTGTGCTCCTGCAACAACGTAGCCGCCGGAACTATCCGTGACACCATCAACGGCTGCGGTGCCTGCGAGGGCAACTCCCCGGTGCAGGAGCTCGGCGAGCTGAAGGGCTGCACCAGGGCCGGCACCCAGTGTGGTTCGTGCGTTCCCATGCTCAAGAAGCTCCTTGAAGGCGAACTGAAGAAGTCCGGCATTGAGGTCTCCAAGGCACTGTGCGAGCACATCAGCCTTTCCCGGCAGGAACTCTTCGATGCCATCCGCGTCCTTGAGCTCACTTCCTTCGAAGACATCATGGCCAAATACGGCACCGGCGCGGGTTGCGATATCTGCAAGCCCACCATTGCTTCCATCCTGGCCAGCCAGCACTCTGCTTACGTTCTGGATGCGGGGCGTGGTTCGCTGCAGGACACCAACGACCGCGCCTTGGCGAACATGCAGAAGGACGGCACCTATTCGGTGGTCCCACGTATCGCGGGCGGCGAGATCACACCCAAGGGTCTCGGCGTCATCGCGGCCGTAGCTGAGAAGTACAACCTCTATACGAAGATCACCGGCGGACAGCGCATCGATATGTTCGGTGCCCGGCTGGAGCAACTGCCGGACATCTGGAAGGAACTGGTGGACGCCGGTTTCGAATCCGGACAGGCCTACGGCAAGAGCCTTCGCACGGTGAAGTCCTGCGTTGGTTCCACGTGGTGCCGTTTCGGTGTGCAGGATTCGGTGGCCATGGCCATCGCGTTGGAGCTGCGCTACCGCGGCCTCCGAAGCCCGCACAAACTGAAAATGGGTGTCTCCGGTTGCGCCCGCGAGTGCGCCGAGGCCCGCGGCAAGGACGTTGGAGTGATCGCCACGGCCGACGGTTGGAACCTCTACGTAGGCGGTAACGGTGGCGCCACTCCGGCGCACGCCCAGCTGCTGGCCAAGGACCTGGACGACGAAACCCTGCTGAAGTACATCGACCGTTACCTCATGTACTACATCCGCACTGCTGACCGCCTCCAGCGCACCGCACGCTGGCAGGAAGAGCTCGACGGCGGCATCAAGCACGTAGAGGAAGTAGTGGTCAACGACTCCTTGGGCATCGCCGAAGAGCTCGAAGCCGCCATGGCCAAGCACATCGACACCTACGAGGACGAATGGGCCGAGACGCTGAAGGACCCGGAGCGCCTCCGCCGTTTCCGTTCGTTCGTCAACGCTCCCGACCAGAAGGACGAGTCCATTTCCTTTGTTCCGGAGCGCGGCCAGATCCGTCCGGCCACCAACGAGGAAAAGGGCGGCGTACTCATCGCTTCCACTATCCCGGTCCGCAGCGAAACCGTCGGCGCAGAAAACTAGGGGTTCACCATGCAGCTCACCATTGATCTCACGGGCCGCGATGTCCTTGTCACGGGATCTGAAAAGTCCGCCCGCCAAGCGGTCCGCCGCTACCAGAGCGCCGGGGCCAACGTGTACCGGCTCAGCACCCCGGAAGGCGTGCCGGGCGACGGTCAACTTCCCGAGCGCCCGTTCCTGGTGGCGGTAGTGGACGACGGCGAGTCCGGCTGGCTGCCGCTGGTGGAACGCTGCCGCGCCGCCGGGATTCCCGTTGCTTTTGAACCTGCACCCGGTGCCGAAGGCCATGTGACGCTGGTGGGTGGAGGCCCGGGAGCCCTGGACCTGCTTACCGTGGGTGCTGTGGACGCCCTGCGCGATGCCGATGTGGTGTTTTACGATCGGCTTGCTCCCTACCAGGAACTGGCCGATCTGACCTCGGCTGAGCTCGTGGACGTTGGAAAGCAGCCCGGGCTTCACAAGGTGACTCAGAGGGACATCGAGAAGTTGATGGTGGAGGCTGCGCTGCTGGGCAAGAATGTGGTCCGACTTAAGGGCGGCGATCCATACGTGTTCGGCCGCGGCGGTGAAGAAGTGGCTGCGTGTGTTGCTGCCGGTGTCCCGGTGAAGGTCATCTCCGGTGTCACCAGTGCCATCTCCGTTCCGGCTGCAGCCGGAATCCCGGTGACGCACCGCGAGGTCAGCCACATGTTCACCGTGGTATCCGGCCATGCCCCGTTGACCGAGAAGGAACACACCCACCTTGCCGGACTTGGCGGGACTATCGTGGTCCTCATGGGCATCGGCACGCTGCCCCAGCTGGCGGCCGGCCTCCGCCGAGCGGGGATGAATTCGGACATGCCAATGGCCGTGGTGGAACGTGGGTACCGCCCGGGACAGCGCACCACCATCGCTGACCTCGGTACCATCGAAACGGCAGCTACCGGCTGCAGCAACCCGGCCGTGTTGGTCATCGGCGAGGTGGTCCGGGTTGCTGAAGCCAACCGTAATCATGCCGAAGCATCCGCTGAACTGAGCCGACTCGCGGCTTCGCTCCTTGAAGCCTGAAGGTAAGAACACATGACTGTTGCACGTGCCATCGAAGTCCAGGACGCTACTGCCGCGCCGGAAGTGGCCGAAGCCGTAGAAGCGCCATTGGATGGGTTCCGAATCGGCGTCACCTCGCACCGCCGCTCCCGCGACCTCATTGAGGCACTGGAGCGCCGCGGTGCGAGCGTGTTGCACGCCCCCGCCTTGAAGATCGCCCCTGTGCAGGAGGACATGGTCCTCATCGAGGACACCCGCACCATCATCGAGGCCAAGCCGGACATCTGCATCGCCACCACCGCCTACGGCATGCGCCGGTGGTGTGAGGCCGCTGATTCCTTTGGAATCGGCGAGCAACTCCTGGACACGCTGTCCGCCTGCCGCATGTTCGTCCGCGGTCCCAAAGCCCGCGGCGCCGTTCGGGCGGCCGGCCTTGCCGACGTCGGAATCAGCAGTGACGAAACCACCGCCACGCTGGTGGACATGCTCCTGGCCGAGGGCGTACGCGGAAAGACCGTTGCCGTCCAGCTGCACGGCTACACGGATGTCCGCCAGCTGGAACGGCTCCGTATGTCCGGAGCTATTGTCTTGACGGTGACTCCGTACCGTTGGGTGAAGCCCGACGGCGAAGACAAACTGCCGCGGCTGATCGAAGCCGTAGTCAGCGGAAACCTCGACGTCCTGACCTTTACCAGTGCCCCGGCCGTGGACGCGATGTGGAGCACCGCCCACGAAATGGGCCTCTACCGCCAACTCATCGAAGCTCTCAAGGGCCCGGTAACTGTTGCGGCCGTCGGTCCGGTCACCGCTCAACCGCTTGTCGACGCCGGGCTCACCCCGTTGATCCCGGATCGCTACCGCATGGGTGCGCTCATCAGGCTGGTCACCGAACATCTTTCGCTTAACCACGTGCGGCGTTTGGAAACCAAGAGCGCCACCATCGAGCTGCGTGGACGCTGCTTGCGGATCAACGGTGAGGTGGTGGACCTTGCACCCGCTCCCCTCCTGCTGCTGCGAGCGCTGCTCGGCGCGGGCGGGGCTGTCCTGTCCAGGGAGGCTCTCTCTGACCTGTTGGACCTCCGCGGTTCCGTACACGCATTGGACATGACGGTCAGCAGGCTCAGGTCTTCCCTTCCTGATGGCAAACTTGTGGAAACCGTAGTGAAGCGCGGCTACCGGCTGCGGGCTTAGGCTCCCCGACACGCTAGGCCGCCTTCACCAAGGGAAGCTCGTCCCAGTTGGTGGTGTAGCGGGGGCTGAGCATATCGCGTTTCATGGACCAGTCCGGGCCGCCTTTGATGCCCGCATGGCCCAAACCGATGGAGCCGCGGCCATACCGCTTGCTGACCTGCTCCAGCAAGGGGCCTATGCCCCGTTCCTCATGCCGGTTCTCGAAGATTTCCAGCGGTTTCTGGTTGCCGCTGGGTCGGAGGTCAGTGACCATGATTCCGGCTTTGGCGTACCTCACGCCTTCCTGCATTTTTGGAACCAGCGCGTGTGCGGCCTTGGTCAGCAACACCGGATCCGAGGTGGGCATGGGCAGCTTGACGTTGACAGTGGGGAACGATTTGTCGTTGGGGTTGTAGACCGATGTTGCGGCAAAAGCAGTCAGCAGCTTGGCTTGCAGATCATGCTTGGCCAGCCTGGCGCTGGCCATCTGACCGTAGACGCTCAGTACCTGCCGCAGCTCCTCCACTGACGTGATTGGTGTGGAGAAGGACCGGGAGAAGATCAGTTGATCCCGTCCCATCCGCTCCTCCTCCATGGGGATGCAGGGCGTGCCTTGCAGTTCCAGCACAGTCCGCATCATGACGATGGAGAACTTGTCCCGCAACGCCACGGGGTCGGCACGGACCAGGTCCAGGATGGAGAAGATCCCCATGGCATTCAGGCGTTTCGTGAGCCTGGTGGCAACGCCCCAGATTTCGATCACGGAGAGACGCGCCATGAGTGCTTCGCGTTGGGGTTCCGGGATGGAGTCCCACCGGCACACACCGTTGAAGGCCGCGTTGTGCTTTGCCCACTTGTTGGCCAGCTTGGCAAGCGTCTTGGTGCGCGCGATTCCTACGCAAACGGGAACCCCCACGTGCCGTTGGCAGGCAGCTTTGATGGTGCGCCCCAACTCCAGCAGATCGTCGGGTTGCCCTTTGACTCCGAGGAACGCTTCATCAATGGAGTACACCTCCTGCCATGCTGAGTACCGAGCAAGGAGCTCCATTACACGCGAGCTGATGTCTCCGTACAGTTCATAGTTGCTTGAGAGTGCAATGAGTCCCCACTCCTGGGCGCGTGGAGCAAGCTTGAACCAAGGCTCCCCGAGCCCGATCCCCAGCCTTTTGGCCTCCGGCGACCTGGTCACGGCGCAGCCGTCGTTGTTGGACAGGACGATCAGCGGTTTGCCCTCCAACGCAGGGTTGAAGGCTCGTTCCGCTGACGCATAGAAGCAGTTGATATCCACGTGGGCGATCTCCTGCATCCGATGCATGAGCGCTGGCTTGGACATTCCACTCCCTTGCTCGCACTAGCAGGCGTAGCCGCGTCCGAGTGCGGGACACGCCGTGCATTCGAATATATGTTCGAGTACCTTCACTGTACCGCCAGCCCCTGACAAGAAAACATCCCGCTAGGCCAGACTGTGGAAAAGTCCGGCCTAGCGGGATGCGGCTAGTACTGAGATCTAGGAAATCCCTGCCGGTTCCTTCTTGTGCACCAGGTAGATCGCCCCCGTGGTCACATCTTCTTCGAGTGCCTCCAGTGTGCGTCCACGGGTTTCGGGAACCTGCGTGTAGATGAAGATGAGGGCCAGGATTCCAACAATCCCGAAGAGGAAGAACGTCCCCGTAATTCCGACGCCCGCCACCAGAGTGGGGAAGAAGAGGCCGAGGAGAGCATTCGCGATCCAGAGGCAGAACACCGACAAGCCGATCGCGAAGCCGCGAACATGCAGCGGGAAGATTTCGGACAGCATCACCCACACGGCGATGTTGAGGAATGTCTGCATGGATCCTACAAACGCAACCACCAGGAACAAGATGACGAAGGGGCGTGCGGCATTGCCGACGGGCAGGACGATCGAGGCGAATCCAATGAGGAAGTGGCAGACAGTGGTCAGCGTAAATCCAAGGAGCAAAGTGGTGCGTCGATTAATCCGCTGCATGAGCGTCAACGCAATAACGCCACCGACAACGGCGATGACACCGGGGGCAATGTTGGCCAGGAGGGCCCCACTCGAGTCGAATCCGGCTTCAACCAGCACGGACTGGCCGTAATACATGATCGAGTTGATGCCGGTTAGCTGCTGAGCCACGCCCAAGCCGATACCTACCAGCACTATGCGCAGGATCCATTTGTCCTTGAGTGCTCCCCAAGAGGTTGCTTTGGAAGCCCGCTCCTCATCGGCCAGGTGCTTCACATCGGCCATTTCAGCCTCGGCCCGCTCCACGGATCGAATGGTCTTCAGCACTTCCAGCGCTTCTTGCGAGCGCCCCTTGGAAATGAGCCAACGCGGCGACTCAGGCATGCGCAGCATACCGAAGAACAGCGCTATGGCGGGCAGGGCTGCGACCGCAAGCATAATGCGCCAGACTCCCCCGAATTCACCCCAGACATTGCCGATGATGGCGTTGACCACGAAAGCCGCGAGCTGCCCGATGACGATCATGAGTTCGTTCCGCCCCGCAAGGGAGCCGCGGATTTCATACGGCGCCAGCTCGGCAAGGAACACCGGGACCACGGTAGAGGCGCCGCCGACGGCCAAACCGAGGATGACCCGCCCCAGCACCATGACTTCGAAGCTCGGTGCGAAGACGCAGGCAAGCGTCCCGACAAAGAACAGGACGGCCAGCAGGATGATCGTCTTGCGGCGACCCCAACCATCCGACAGGCGTCCACCGCCAACTGCTCCGGCAGCCGCTCCGAACAACAGGGAGCTGGTGACGATTCCTTCCGTAAGCGGCGTCAATGCAAGGTCCACGGTCATAGGCCTCAGGGCACCGTTGATGACGCCGGTGTCGTAGCCGAAGAGAAGACCACCGAAGGTAGCCACCAAGGCAACGAGGCCGAGGCGCTTTCTGTGCGGTCCATTCGTCAGCGGAGGGAGTGAGGCGCCATCGGTGGCTCCCCGCTGGGTTTGAGTGGCAGACATCAAGACTCCTTTGTCAGTGTGGTGCGGGTCATATTCCCCCGCTCTGAATACAGACTAACGCGCGAAAGGCTTAAATGTAAGGTCAAACTAACAAATGTCTGAGTTCGTGAATTTCCGTCATGGGAGGATGAGGACATGGTTATCGGCAACCGCCATCGTTCGGCCACCCAAAGCGACGTCGCCAAGGAAGTCGGCGTCTCCCGAACCCTCGTGTCTTTTGCCTTCCGCGGCGCGCCGGGAGTCAGCGAGGAAACCAAACAGGCGATCTTCGATGCTGCAAAGCGTCTGGGCTACCGACCCAACGCAGTAGCTGCCGATCTCGCACGAAAGCATCGGTCCGCCGTCGGGCTCCATCTCTTGGACATCCGCAATGAGGTCTACGCTGACATCCTCAGCGGCGTCCGCATGGCACTGCCCCAGGACGGCAACAGGCTCATTCTGAGTGTCTCCCGGTCCGTTGACGGTGAGGACCACGGCGCGCTGGAATCACTGATTGAGGCGCGAGTGGGGATAATCATTGCCGCCACCCTGCTGGATCCCGACGAACGCGTCCATGAATTGGCCAAGATCGTTCCACTGGTCAGTGTGACGCGTCCCGTGGATGGCGTGGACAGCGTCTATTCAGACGATGCCGCGGGCGCCCGCGCAGCCACGGAACACCTCATCGGGCTAGGTCACACGAGAATCGCGCACCTGGCAGGTCCCGTCTACGACGGCCATACGGTCCGCAGGCAGAGTTACGCACAAACCATGCGCGACGCCGGACTGAAGCCACTATTGCTCGAGGCCGATGACTTTACGCAGGACGCCGGACAGCGGGCGGCCGCCAAATTGCTCGGCATGACTGACCGGCCAACGGCAATATTCACTCACAACGACCAGCTCGCGCTGGGCGCCCGCGAGGCTGCGTACGCGAACGGCCTTTCGTTGCCGTCCGAGCTTTCCCTGGTGGGATACGACAACTCGAGGACCTCCGGACTTCACGGCATCGACCTCACATCCGTTGACCTCCACGCTGTTGAACTCGGGCGGATTGCGGGAACCGTTGCCCTGGAACGCCTCAGCAATCCCGATGGGCCCGCGGCAGACAGGCGCCTCGCACCGCGGCTCGTAGTGCGAAACTCGACAGCCCCGCCGGTGGGAAACAGTCAAATGTGATGCAGGCACGTGGTGGCGACACCCCAAATGGTCAACTCCGACATTGCAGGGACGCGTATGTCCGGGTACTTGGGATTGTCGGCCTGCAGCACTACTCCCGCGGGCGTGACCCGTAGCCTTTTGATGGTCAGCTCGCCATCGAGGACAGCCACGACGACGGACCCGTCCTTGGGCTCGAGCGCCCGGTTGACGATCAACTCGTCGCCGTCACTGATACCGGCCCCCTCCATGGACTCACCGGTCACCCTCACTACGAAAGTGCTGGTGACATCCTTGATCAGGTGCTCGTTGAGATCGATCCGACCATCAAAATAGTCCTGCGCGGGCGACGGATAGCCCGCCGCCACCGGGATAGGCGCCAGCAGTACTGACATCAGGGAAAAGCCCGCATCTATCACGCGGGGGCCGACTATCACGCCCACAACACACCTTTATTCGAATATATGTTCGATACTAGAGTGTACAGCGAGTGACAGACATTGGGTCCGTTATGTTCGGTTTATTGGTGAGGCCTCACCGAGGAACGTCGTTCGGCACCTCGACCATATGCCCGTCACCACCGCCGATGACAAATTCCCCATTCACCTCTTTCCCGCTCACGTCGTAGACAGGAATCGCCACAGCTCTATTACCGCGAGCCTCCTGCCAAGCCAAGGCGTCCGCAGGGCTTCTGAAAGTCCTCATCGCGGCGGTCCCGGTGGCCTCCTCTTCATCAGTCCTGTAGACGTAGCCGCGGGCGCCGTTGGTTGCTATCACGGCAATCAGGTCCGGCGCCCCCTTCTCGTTTTCCATGCCATAGGACTTACCGTCCTGGTTGACACCCCAGTCCATCGTTTCCTGGTTCACATACTTCACCGTGATCTGCCAGCGAGTGATTGAGCCGGTGCTGATGGTGAGGCTGCCCTGGCCGGGCAGCAAAGCGTTGATACCGCGCGTCGTATATGGACCTGAGAGCAGATCGGTACTGCCGCAATCCACCCCGCCTCCCGCTTCACCGATCTTCAGAAATCCGGGCGTCAGGCAGGTGAGTTCCATTTCTATTCCGGTGGTGCCAACAGGTGGCTCACCGAGTTCGATGGTGGCCGTCCCGACGTATGTCCCGGTTACGGGCGCGGACAAGGGCGTGACGTTCTGGCTACCGGGCATCACGAAGTATCCGGCGGCAGCCGCGCCCACGCCACCTACAAGCCCGAGGCCCGCCAAAGTGCCTGTACCCAGCCATAGTCGGGCGCTTTTACGTTTGCGTGCAGGTGACGCTTTCTGGACCCGTGAGACAAGTTCGGCGCGGAGGGCCTGGCTCAACACTTCATCTGGTTGAAGCTGGTTCATCACTGTTCTCCTCCCAAGGCGGGCGCAGCCTGGGCCATCCCGTTGAATGCCGTCTTCATTCGCAGTCGCGCCCTGTGCATGCGGGACTTCGCTGCCTCGGGTGTCAGCTCCAGGGTGGCCGCGGCTGCGGCGATGGTGTATCCCTCGAAAACGACCAGGCTGACCAGCTGCAGGTCCAGGTTGTTCAAGGTGGACAAGGCCCGGGCTGCATCAAGATCCAACTCGCCTTGGAGAAACACATGGTCCGCAGGGTTGACCACCCCCTCTCCGCGCGGGAGGGAATCGAGGAGCCTGCGGTACCGGTGGGCGGCTCTACTGCTATTCCGGGCAACGTTCGTCGTCGTCACCAGCAGCCATGGAAGAACGCATCCTTCGACGAGTCGCACTTTCCGCCGGCAACGCCATAATTCAAGGAACGCCGTAGACATGACGTCCTCAGCATCCTGCTGTTTCCCGGCCAGTCGGTACGCATGACGGAAAACCCTGTCCCGGTGGCGATCGAACAGCAAACCGAACGCGGAGCCGTCGCCTTGGAGGCTCTTCTCCCATAGCCCGGCATCGCCGGTTTCATCGTTCCCCATGCCCTGTATTGTCCGGGAACGGCCAAAAGGTTTCACAACGTCCAAACCCGCTTTGAGCTACTCTATTAAGTGCACATACACGCACATATGCACCTAAGGGGCGAAGGAGTACTTCATGTTGTCCGTGCTGAAAGACGTCACGTACCGTCGGCTCTTTGCAGCACAGGTCGTGGCACTGATCGGAACCGGCCTCCTGACGGTGGCCTTGGGCCTGATGGCGTTTGATCTTGCCGAAAGCAACGCAGGCGCAGTGATGGCAACTGCCCTAACCATCAAGATGCTGGCGTACGTAGGCTTCGCCCCGGTGGTGAACGCCCTTGTAGCACGGCTTCCCAAAAAGCCAGTGCTGATTGGAGCGGACCTCATCAGGGCATTGATGGCTTTGTGCCTGCCGTTCATCACTGAAGAGTGGCAAATCTATGCTGTGGTCTTCCTGCTGCAGTCAGCCTCCGCCACCTTCACACCAACGTTCCAATCCCTGATTCCCGAAGTGCTCAAGAAGGACCGGGACTACACCCGGGCATTGTCCCTATCCCGGCTGGCCTATGACATGGAGGCCCTCGTCAGCCCCGCCATCGCGGCGCTGTTGCTCACAGTGGTCAGTTACAGCAATCTCTTCCTGGGCACTGTGTTCGGATTCCTGTTTTCTGCCGGCATGGTGGCCATCACTGCGTTCCCTCCCACAGCCTCTGCCACTGGAACTACCGGAACTCTTTGGCACCGGACCAGCCTTGGTACGCGCATTTTCTGGAGCAACCGCAGGCTACGGTCCCTGCTTGCGCTCAACGTGGTGGTCGCCGCTCCGACAGCCCTGGTGTTGGTTAACTCTGTTCTTTACGTTCGCGAAGTCTTGCATCGACCCGAGACCGATTTGGCCCTTGCTTTGGCCAGCTTCGGGATTGGATCGATGACGGTGGCCATCTTGGCACCGCGTGCACTTCAGAGGTTTGGCGATGCAGCCGTAATGTTCACCGGCGCCGCAGTGATTTCCGCGGCCCTGGCAGTGACCACGGCGGTTACGTCCATGGCTTCACCGAACGGTGGCTGGTGGTGGTTGTTGGGGTTGTGGTTCCTGCTGGGCTCCGGCAATTCCGCGATCCTCACGCCATCTTCCAGACTTCTGCGGGACGCCTCCACCGAGGCCACCAGGCCCTACGTGTTCACCGCCCAGTTTTCCCTCTCGCATGCCTGCTACCTCCTCGCCTACCCGTTGGCCGGCTGGCTTGGCGCCGCCGCTGGTCTGGGTTGGGCTGCGTTGGCACTGACAATTCTTGCGATACTAGGCAGTGCAGGAGCTTTCCTGTTCTGGCCCCGGCAATCCGGCACGGGCGCCGAAGCATCCGTTGCGAGGGAGTACAGCGTTGAGCAGCCAACCAAGCAACCAGTCCCACGACGCTCCTGAACAGCCTTCACTGTTCCACCCGGTCGTCCCGGGACCGGAGCTCCTTGAGAGTGCCGCGGGCACACTACGGATGCTGGCCGAACCGACACGCCTGCACTTGCTGTGGCAGCTCGCCCAGGGACCAAAAACTGTCACAGAACTTGTGGGGGAAGCAACGGTCCCGCGCACGGTGGTCAGTCAGCATCTTGCCAAGCTTCGGTTGAGCGGCCTGGTGGACACCCGGAAAGACGGGAGACACGTCATCTATTCGCTCCACGACGGACACCTTCTCCGCCTGATACAGGAAACCATCAACCACGCCGATCATCGGCTCACCGGCGAACCCACCCACGGCTAGGTCCTCACGGCTGAGTCCCCCGACTCCGCCAAAGAAGAACGAGACTAGCGGACCACCCGATACCGAACATGCGTCACCAGGCCAGTCGCGCGCACTTCTGCCTGTTCAAGCTTCAGGTCCCCGACGCCGTCGAGCAATCGCTCGCCACCACCAAGGACCATGGGTGAAATGTGCAGCCGCAATTCGTCCATGAGCCCGGCTGAAAGATACTGGCGGGCGGTCTGGGCTCCCCCGGCAATGGCTACATCTTTGTCACCGGCAGCTTCGCGGGCCTGCGCCAGCGCCGATTCAATGCCGTCTGTGACGAAGGTGAACGTCGTCCCGCCTTCCATCTCCAACGGCTCACGGCGATGGTGGGTGAGGACGAAAACCGGTGCGTGATACGGCGGTTCCTCGCCCCACCAACCCCGCCATTCCGTGTCCCACGCCTCGGGTCCGGGCCCTGCGAACATGTTGCGTCCCATGATGAAGGCACCGGCTGCGAGAATCCCTTCGATCTCGGGCGCATTCGCCTCCGGTTCGTCGAACATCCATCTATGCAGGAGCTCTCCGCCGTCGCCCAACGGCTCCTCCACGCGCTGGTTGGGGCCGGCAACAAATCCATCGAGGGAAACAGTCAGATCGCACGTGACTTGGCTCATGCGCCCATCATGCCACCACGGCCCCACAAGGGTCAGCGGTTGTATCAACCCACCTTGAAACCACCGTTGCTGTGCAGCACCTGCCCGTTGATCCATGAGCCTGCATCTGAGAACAGGAAACGAATCAGGCCGCGCCCCGAGCGGAGCCGTATGTGATCCACGTTATTACCGGCCGGTAAACACCACGCTACGGATCGGCCAAAGATGGCAACAGCGGCGAAACACCCGCGAAAAACCGGCCCCCTACGCTGATGATCAACAGCAGGTCACATGAGCGAAAGGGCCAAACATGTCCGCCATCCCGTCCGCACCTTCCCTCCACATCGTCATCGCAGGCGCCGGTCCTGCGGCCCAGGCTCTGGTGCGGCGACTTGCCGGAGAGCCCGACTCCCGGCAGCGCGCTTTCCACGGAACCATCACTGTGCTCAGCAACCGCGACGAGTGCCCGGACGCCCTGTTGGAACTCGCTGAACTTCCCCAGGTTTCGGTCCGCTTCGGGCAGGCTGCCAGCTTCATTGACGCCGATGCAAGGATCGTCACCACCGTGGATGGCATGGAGTTTTCCTACGACCAGTTGGTCATTGCAACCGGCTCGGCTCCGGCCCTTCCGCCGGTGGCAGGCGCGGAATCCAGCCTGAGCTACTCCACCATCGACGACGCCGCGAACATCGGCGAAGCGGTCAAGGACGTCACCCGCCTGGTGGGCCGCCGTCCATTGGGAATACTCGTCGGGAACGGGCCCGCGGCGGGGCAAGCCGAGGCTGTGCTGCGTGCCCGCGGAGTCCGCCCCGTCCGCACAACCCTCCGCCCTACCGCCGTCGTACCTTCCGCCACCACCGGCACGGGTGCGCAGGGTTCCATGCTGCCGGCCACCGGCATCCTCTTCGAAGACGGCAGCAGCATGAAAGGCGACCTGGTGGTGCTGGCCGAAGAGCGCACTGCCCGTAACGACCTCGCCGAAAGCGCCGGTCTCACAACCGCTCACGACGGCGGCATTTCAGTAGGTCGCGACCTCGCCACGTCCGTACCGGGCATCTGGGCGATTGGCGATGCCGCCTCCTGCGATGGACTTCGACTGGGCTTGCTTCTCTCCGCCGAGTCCTCCGCGATGCTGTGCGCCTCAGGCCTGCTCCTGAGTGCGGGCAAAGACGGTCAGCAGGCGTTGATCGCCGCCTGACACCCCGCTGGCGGCGGCCCGGTGGGCCCTCTGCGCATGTGGCAAGATGGTCCTTTGACGGGCAGTGACAACCCTGCGGCCACCGGGCCGGCCACGCCCTGCACGGAAGGATCCCATGAGCAACGAAGCCGTCGCGCCAGCAAATATTGCCTCCTACATTGACCACACACTGCTGAAGCCGGAGGCCAGCGAGGCTGATGTCCTCAAGGTGTGCACTGAGGCAGTCGAGTACAAGTTCAAGTCGGTGTGCGTTAACCCTGTCTGGGTCAAGACCGTCACCAAAGCCCTCAAAGGTTCGGGCGTGCTCACGTGCTCGGTCATCGGCTTCCCCCTGGGCGCCACCCCCAGCGACGTCAAGGCTTTCGAGGCCCGCGGAGCGGTGCTGGACGGCGCGGATGAAATCGACATGGTGATCAACATGGCCTCCGCCCGCGCCAACGACAAGGGCGCACTGGTGGACGACATCAGGGCCGTATCCGAGGTAGTCCACGCCGGGGAGGCCATCCTGAAGGTCATCATCGAGACCTCCATGCTGACCGATGAGCAGAAGGTCATTGCCTGCGAAGCGGCCGTGGAAGCCGGGGCGGACTTCGTCAAGACGTCCACCGGATTCAATGGCGGCGGTGCCACCGTTGAAGACGTTGCCTTGATGCGCCAGACCGTGGGACCGGAGCTGGGGGTGAAGGCCTCAGGGGGCGTGCGCTCCCTCGCCGATGCACAGGCTATGATTGCTGCTGGTGCAACACGTATCGGAGCGAGCTCCGGAATTGCCATTGTCAAGGGTGAACAGGGTTCATCCGCCTACTAAGGCTTCCGCTGCCGTCAGAGATTTTTGAGCCCTGCGGGGCGAGGAGGAATGAATGTCCAAGAACGCCACAAGCGCCCCCATTGAAAAAGAGAACAGCCTGGGCACCAGCATTGTGCTGTTCCTTGTCATGATCGTGCTCTTCCTGGGCGCCATCTACTCGCTTTCTTTCCTCAGCCTGGATAACCCGTGGCCGATGGCCGTCTGCCTCGGGCTGTTCGCCCTCGCGTTCTGGATACCGCAGACCATTCTTGGCCGCTCCGACTCCGCCGGCGAAAGCTAGAACCCGCATAATGACGCGGAATGGCCCGGGCCCCCGCCTGGGCCATTCCTTTTTGTTGGGCGTTTCCCTGGTGACCACACTCCTTCTCACGGGCTGCGGTCCAGCAAGTGCCCTCAGCCGGCCGGATGCACCGGACCGCATGGAACCAGCGTCCTGCGATGTGTTGGGAAGCAAGGCCGTCAGCGTCAAAGAATGGGTGGTGGAGGGATACGTCGACCCCGAGGACACCTCCAAATCCCTGCAACTGGCCATCGATAGCGCCTCCAAAAGTGGTGGAGCGATTGTGCAGTTACCCGAGGGCGTCTTCACCCTGGAACGTCCCTTGGTGATCAAGAGCAATGTTTCCCTCAAGGGAGCCGGGCCAACTACCGTCCTGAAAGCAGGCCCGGACTTTCTTGAATTCGAGGGGCCTTTCGGCGGCCATCCCCTGATCACCACCAACGGCGCACAAAACGTCACCATTTCGCAGCTCACAGCGGACCAAAACGGTGAAGAGTTGGATGGGAACCTTCCAGGACGCCTGCATGAGTACCTGGTGGATGTCCGCCACTCCAGCAACGCCCTGGTGGAGGGTGTCAGCACCCGGAATCCTTACACGTACTCCATCGCCGTGGTCGCCAGCAACAATTTCTGCATCCGTGATAACCACACATTGGTGACCAGCAGCGGCCGATACGATCAATTGGACGGCATCCACATCACTGACTCCCACGGAGGGTTGGTGGAGGGCAACACCGTTGACCAGCGTCAGGGAGATGACGGAGACGACGGTCTCGTGGCCCAAGCCCTCGGCGGGTCGGTTCATGACGTGACCTACAGAAACAATGACGTGCGCGGCGGATCCCACGGTTCGGGATTGCAGCTGGCCGTTGGTGAGCATGAAATCTACAACATCACTGTGGATGGCAACCGCTTTTGGGGTTCCCCCGATGGCGTCAAAACCGGATACTACGACGGCGGCACCGCGGCGGTTCACGATGTAGCGGTCACGAACAACGAATTTTTCAACCTTCAAGGCCCGTGGCTCAATTTCCACGGTGAGCTGGAAAACATCGTTGTGACCGACAACGGCACGTGCCAGGCCGGCACCATCATGCTCGAGGACGCACCCGGAAACGTTGTGGCCAACAACGGCACGAACTGCTGACCAAGACTCCCATCAGGGCAGTTGCACTACTCCGCCCAAGGCCGCCAACACGCCCGGCCAATGCTGTTGTGCCAACGTCCAGGCAGCGGCCCCCATTCCCACCATGGCGTAGCCGCTGACGGGGATCAGGACCAGCCATTCACGTCGGGAACCGGCCCGCCCCAACAACGGGATGGAGAAAGCCCCATTGGGCCGCCAGATTCCCCGGATCATGGATTTGCGGAGAAATTTGGGTGGTTTGATGACGATGGGCCATAGAAGCGGCACCCCGCCGACCGTAATCATGTCCCCCACGATGTGCACTACCACCCCGGTAAGCATGGACAGCGGCAGCCAACCCCATTGGTCCGGCGCAAACCACGTCACCAGGCCGGCCATCACCAAAGCGAACAGCCAGTTGGTAATCCAGCCCGATTTTGGAAACAGGTTCAACGCCTTGGCTGCCAGGTTGATCATGAACATGCACAGCAGCCCGGCTCCAATGGAGAGCTTGCCTACCGGCGTCACCATCTGGAACTGGGCCGCCATTGCTGCGAGCACCACAAACGCGGAAGCCCCCAACAGCGAGTGTGTCCCTTGGCGGTGACCTCCGCTGGCTTTTTCGATTCCCACTGCAATCACATTGGACAGCGGCGGCAGCGAATTCGCGATGGTGCTGTGGCGGTGGTCCCAATCGACTACCAAAGCAGTTCCCGCCGTCGCCATGGCGCCGATCAGGATTCCAGTGGAATCCAAGGGATACCAACCCAAGGCGTACGGGCCGGTCGAGGCAATAGCAATCCACGCCGCGGCTCCAGACGCGGCGTGATGTCCTCCCATCATGCAGTTAGCCAGCCTTTACAGGTACTTCAGCGAAAATCGCTTCAATGACGTTATTGGCCCATTGCAGGATCTCGGCGTCCTGCAGATCCCGTCCACCGATCCTGGCTGTCTTGGGCTTGGGAATCAGCACCGCATCCAGGGCAGGCTTCACCTGCGAACCCGGATACATGCGGTTCAGGCGCATGGTTTTGGACTCGGGCAGTTGCGCCGGCGAGAAGCGGATGAAGTTGCCTTGGAGTGCGACGTCGGACAGGCCGGCTTCGCGGGCACCCACCCGGAAGCGGGCCACTGCAATAAGGTTCTGGGCAGGCAGCGGCGGCTCGCCGTAACGGTCCACGAGTTCGGCCAGGACCTCATCGATCGCCTCGTAGGTGATCGCGGAAGCCAGCTTCCGGTACGCTTCCAGGCGCAATCGTTCGCCGGGCACGTAGTCGTGTGGCAGGTGGGCGTTGACTGGCAGTTCGATCTTCATTTCGGCGGCCTTCTCCTCGGCCTCGCCGCGGTACTCGGCAACAGCCTCGCCCACCAGACGGATGTAGAGGTCGAAGCCGACGCCTTGGATATGGCCGGATTGCTCGCCGCCCAGCAGGTTGCCGGCGCCACGGATTTCCAGGTCCTTCATGGCCAGCTGCATGCCGGCGCCAAGCTCGTTGTGGGCTGCCACGGCCTTGAGCCGCTCCAACGCCACCTCGCCAAGGGGTTTCTCTGAGGGGTACAGGAAGTAGGCGTAGGCACGCTCCCGGCCACGGCCAACACGCCCGCGGAGCTGGTGGAGCTGCGAAAGGCCATACTTATCGGCCCCGTCCACAATCAGGGTGTTGGCGTTGGAGATGTCCAGACCGGTCTCGATGATAGTGGTGCAGACAAGGACGTCGAAACGCTTCTCCCAGAAGTCCACGATGATCTTCTCAAGGCGGCTTTCGGACATTTGCCCGTGGGCTACTTCAACCCTGGCTTCGGGGACCAGCTCCCGGATCTGCGCGGCGATACGTTCAATGGACGAGACGCGGTTATGTACAAAGAACACCTGTCCCTCGCGCATGAGTTCGCGGCGGATCGCGGCGGATGTCTGCTTGTTCGTGTACGGACCCACGTAGGTCAGCACAGGGTGGCGTTCCTCCGGCGGCGTCGCCAAGGTGGACGTTTCGCGGATGCCCGTCAGCGACATCTCCAGGGTTCGCGGAATCGGCGTGGCACTCATGGCCAGCACATCCACGTTGGTGCGCATCTTCTTGAGCGCTTCCTTGTGCTCTACGCCGAAGCGCTGTTCCTCGTCAACAATTACCAGGCCAAGGTCTTTGAACTCGAAGTCCTTGGACAGCAGCCGGTGCGTACCGATCACCACGTCCACGGCTCCGCTCTTAACGCCTTCAGCCGTCTCCTTGGCTTCCTTGCCGCTTTGGAACCGGGACAGCGGCTTCACCCGCAGGGGAAAGCCGGAGAAGCGCTCGGTGAACGTTTCGTAGTGCTGCTGCGCAAGCAGCGTGGTGGGAACCAGGACCGCCACCTGTTTGCCGTCCTGGACGGCCTTGAAGGCAGCGCGGACGGCGATTTCGGTTTTGCCGTAGCCCACGTCCCCGGAAACCAGCCGGTCCATGGGGATCTCCCGCTCCATGTCCGCTTTGACCTCGTTGATGGTGGTCAACTGATCCGGCGTCTCCACATAGGGGAACGCTTCCTCAAGCTCACGCTGCCACGGGGTGTCGGGCGCGAAAGCGTGGCCCCGGGAGGCCATGCGGGCGGAATACAACCGGATCAGCTCACCCGCGATTTCTTTGACAGCCTTGCGTGCTTTGGACTTGGTGCTGGCCCAGTCCGCGCCGCCCATCTTGCTCAGCGCCGGGGCATCTCCGCCCACGTAGCGGGTCACCTGGTCCAGTTGGTCGGTTGGTACGAAGAGCCGGTCCCCAGGCGCACCACGCTTGGACGGCGCGTACTCCAGCACCAAATACTCGCGCAGCCCGGCATCGGACGACGACGTTCCCGTTACCTTGCGCTGGATCAGCTCCACGAACCGACCGATACCGTGTTGTTCGTGCACCACAAAATCGCCGGCGTGCAGCTGCAACGGGTCTACGGCGTTGCGGCGCTTGGACGGCATGCGCCGCATGTCCTTGGTGGAGCTCGCTGTTGCACGGCCCAGCAAATCGGCTTCAGTCAGCAAGCCAAGTTTGAGGCCGTCCAGGACAAAACCGCGTCCGACGGCGGCAGTGGTCACCTCGATGATGCCCGGCTGGGGCTCCTTATCCAGGGACTCCACGCGGGAACAAGGAATGTCCGCGTCATGGAACAGTTCGGCCAGGCGCTGGGCGGGTCCCGGACCGTCGGTTACCACCACCACACGCCACTGCTCGCGGACGCGGGAGCCGATGAACTCCAGCATTTCGGCCACGTCACCCTGGTAGCCACGAGGTTCGCGTGCCCGCATGTTGAGGACATCGATGTCCAGGACCAGGTCCTCATCCGAGGCGAGGGAGGTGATGGACCACCAGGACACGCCATGTTCCAAGGCCGCAGAACGGGTATCGGTGAGCGACCGGAAACTGGCGGCGTGCAAGTCCGTGGATGCCTGGGACGAAAGGTCAAGGGGCGCCGCACCGCCGTCGGACGCCGTTGACCAAGCAGCTTCCAGGAACTCCTCGTTGGTCGCTGCGAGGTCGTGCGCGCGGGTGCGCACCTTCTCGGGTTCGATGACCACGGAAAGCGAGCCGGCCGGGAGCTGGTCCACGAACGGGACCATGGCATCCACCAGCACGGGAGCCAGTGACTCCATGCCTTCAACAGCGATGCCGCCAGCGATCTTCTCCAGCATGTCGGCCGCGGCAGGCATGTCGGCCTTGAGCTTGGCCGCACGGGACATCACTGAAGCGGTGATCAGGATTTCCCGGCACGGCGGGGCATGAAGCTCAGTGGGGTGGTGGATCCCGGGTGCGGACAGCGAGCGCTGGTCGGCCACGGCGAACCAGCGCATCTGGTCCACTTCGTCACCGAAGAATTCCACGCGGACGGGATGGTCCTCGGTGGGTGGGAAGACGTCAAGGATGCCGCCGCGGACCGCGAACTCGCCACGGTGGGTCACCATGTCCACGCGGGCGTATGCGGCGTCGGACAGGGCCCTGACAACTTCGGTGAAGGAACGCTCCTGCCCTACCTGTAGCGTCACCGGAACGAGGTCGCCCAAGCCGGCCACGATGGGCTGGACCACGGCGCGGACCGGGGCCACCACCACGCGCAAGGGGGCCGCCGTCGAGCTTTCAGGGTGTGTCAGGCGGCGAAGGACGGAGAGTCGGCGGCCCACTGTGTCGGAGCGGGGCGAAAGCCGCTCATGCGGGAGGGTCTCCCAGCTGGGGAAGGTGGCCACGGACTCCGCGGGGAGATAGGAGGCGAGCGCCGCGGTGAGGTCCTCTGCTTCCCGGCCGGTGGCGGTCACGGCGAGGACCACGGGAGCGCCCGCGCCATCGGCAGCGGCGTCAGCCAGGGCATCGGCCATTTCGGCGAGCAACACGGCACGCATGCCAGTGGGAGCGCTGATTTGGTAGTCGGCGTTCCGGTCGCTGAAGGACCGCTGTGCTTCCGTACGAACGCGCGCAAAAGTCTTGTCCTCCGCCAGTGCGCGGCGCAGACCGTTGAGGCTCATGGCAGAAACTCCTAGGGTGGGTCCAAGGGCAGGCAACACAAATGCCCGGAAATTCAGATGAATGCCGGGTCATTCCAGCCTACCTCTACCCCCAGCCACAGGAGTTCCTTTGCAGCCTTCGGAAGCTACGCATTCCAATACCCCGCAGGACACCAAGACGGTGCTGGTCACCGGTGCCACGGGCTACATCGGCGGGCGGTTGGTCCCGCGGCTCCTCGAAGCCGGTCACAGGGTCAAGGTCCTGATCCGCACACCACAGAAGATTGCCGACGTCCCCTGGCACGATCAGGTGGAGATTGTCCAGGACAGCCTGTCCGATGCCCAAAGCCTGTCTAGTGCGCTGACCGGAGTGGATGTCCTCTACTACTTGGTCCACTCGATGGCCTCCGGCAGTGGGTTTGAAGCCAAGGAAGAAGCGATGGCGAGGCTCGTGGCGCGTGCGGCCACGGATGCGGGCGTGGACAGGATCGTCTACCTCGGCGGCCTGCACCCGGAAAACGCGGAGCTTTCCATCCATATGCGGTCCCGGGAGACCGTGGGCCGTGTGTTCCTCGAGTCTGGGGTCGACTCCATCGTGTTCCAGGCCGGTGTGGTGATCGGTTCGGGTTCGGCGTCTTTCGAGATGATCCGCCACCTCGCCGAAACCCTGCCGGTCATGCCTGCGCCCAGCTGGGTTAATAACCGTGTGGAGGCCATCGCCGTCCGTGACGTTCTCCATTATCTTGTTGCCGCGGCCGCACTCCCGGAGAAGCTGAACCGTTCCTTCGACGTCGGTTCCAGGGATGTCCTGAAGTACAAGGACATGATGAACGAGTACGCCGTGGAGCGTGGGCTCCCCCGGCGGCTGGTGGTCGCGCTTCCGGTGCCTGCCCCCAAGCTCGCGGGCTTGTGGGTAGCCCTGGTGACGCCCTTTCCGCTGTCCATGTCGCTGCCCTTGGTGCAGTCGCTGCAACACGACGCGGTGTCGCGGGAGCACGACGTCGACGATTACATTCCCCAGCCCGACGGCGGCCTGACTCCCTACCGGCGCGCCGTCGCCTTGGCGTTGGGCAAGGAACGGGACGGGCAGGTTGAGACGACGTGGGCGAACGCGGGCATTGACGCCGATCCCCTGCCGAGCGATCCCGACTGGGCCGGTTACAAGGTGTTCCTTGACGAACGGACCTTCCACAGCGAGGCCAAGCCGGAGCACGTCTGGACGATCATTGAGGGCATCGGTGGCAAAAACGGCTGGTATTCCCTTCCCTTGGCTTGGCGGGTCCGGGGTTGGCTGGACAAGTTGCAGGGTGGTGCAGGGCTGTTGAGGGGTCGCCGGCACCCGAAGACCCTGAACACAGGTGAAGTGGTGGATTGGTGGCGGGTGGAGGCCATTGACCGCGGACACCTGTTGCGGTTGCGCGCCGAGATGCGCGCCCCCGGCGGCGCTTGGCTTGAGTTGGCAGTGGAGCCCGACGGTGACGGCAGCCTCTATAAGCAACGCGCCATCTTCTTCCCGCGCGGCTTGGCGGGAAGGCTTTACTGGCTGGGCGTGTATCCCTTCCACGGGTTCATTTTTCCCTCAATGGCCCGCAACATTTCGGCCGCGGCCACTACCCTCCAGGAGGCCGGTTCAGTCGTGTCCACCCGGACCCCGTAGGATGTTGGGAGCTAAAAAGCTTCACCACAACCATCCACGGAGGACCCATGGCCCTGAGTGCATCCACCACCCTGCCCCACAGCGTTGACCGCGTAGCTGCTGTCTTCGTCAACGAAGATTTCCTGCGTCACACCAGCGAATACGTGGGCGGCTCCTTGGAATCGTTCACCGTTGACGGCGACACTGCCGGCGCTTTCACCACCACCACGGTTCGCACCCTGCCCACCACGCGCCTGCCGGACATCGCCCGCAAGTTCGTCGGCGAAACGCTGAAGGTGACCCAGACCGAGAAGTGGGAAGCCCCGGCTGCCGACGGTTCCCGGTCCAGCACGATTGCCCTGAAGATCTCGGGCGCTCCGCTTGACGTCACCGCGGTCCAGCGCCTTGTTGCCGAGGGTGGTAGCACCCGGATCGAGCTCGAAGGCAACGTGACCTCCTCGGTTCCGTTCCTTGGCGGCAAGATCGCTGATGCCGCCGAGCCCATGGTGGGCAAGGCTTTGGGCATTCAGTCGCAGCAGGCTCAGGCCTGGCTCGAAAGCCACTAGCGTGGAAATCCCCGCAATCCTGGCGGTTGTCCTGATCGTCGCGGGTGTCTGGTCCTTGGTGGTGTGGCCGCAGTTCCTGAAGCGTGTCATGAAGGACCCGCGCGCCCGCGATGCTGCCGGGAAGGCCACCAAGTTCCTCACGGTCCACGTTGTGCTGGTCACCATTTCCATGGTGCTCGGACTTGCGACGGCGGCCATCGGGATCGCGGGCATGGTCGCCTGAGTTTCACCCAACTAAGTCGCAGATCAGGCCGTTTGGAGCGTTCAAAACGGCCTGATCTGCTACCTACTTGGGTAAGATGGATATTGGTGTGCCGGGAAGTCTGGTCGGCGGTTCTTTTGCAGTACCCGCAAATGCCCGCCCACTTACAAGGAGCCCCTGTGCCCCAGCCGACCAGCCAGCCGCAGCCACCAGGTCAGTCCCGGAACCAGACCGGCAAAGTTTTTTCACGCTCCAGCTACCCCGAGTACCGCAGGATCCTTTCGATCCTCCGCACGGAGACAGTTGGCGGCGCCCTCCTCCTGGCAGCCACAGTGGTGGCGCTCATCTGGGCGAACTCCCCTGCAGCAGACGGCTATTTCGCACTCCGCGACGTCAAGATCGGCTATGAACCCTGGCATCTTGAGCTGAGCCTGGGCCATTGGGCTTCAGATGGTTTGCTGGCGGTGTTCTTCTTCCTCGCGGGACTCGAACTCAAGCGCGAATTCGTAGCCGGGGAACTCCGGAAACCTGCCCGGGCAGTGGTCCCGGTGGCCGCTGCCGTTGGCGGAGTGGTAGTTCCCGCCCTGATCTACGTTCTGTTCAACATCGGAACGGCTGGAGAAACACTCAAAGGGTGGGCCATTCCCACGGCCACGGACATCGCCTTCGCCCTTGCAGTGCTGGCCGTCATCAACACGCATCTGCCCGCCGCGCTCCGGACATTCCTGCTGACGCTCGCAGTGGTGGACGACCTCATCGCCATCGGCATCATCGCCTTCTTCTACTCCAGCGGGCTCCAGCCCCTCATGCTTTTGGCTGCCCTGGTCCCACTGGCTCTCTTCACTTTCCTTGTCCAGAAGCGGATCCGCAGCTGGTATCTCCTGCTGCCGCTCGCCTTGGCCACCTGGGGCTTCGTTCACGCCTCCGGCATTCACGCCACCGTGGCAGGAGTGCTGTTGGGCTTCGCCGTTCCGGTCCTCGCCAGCGGCAAAAAGGGAGAACCGGCCGAGGGCCTGGCCGAGCACCTCGAACACAAACTACGCCCGTTCTCGGCAGGCTTCGCCGTGCCCGTCTTCGCGTTCTTCTCGGCGGGCGTTGCCTTGGGAGGGTTGGACGGCATGGGGGCCGCCCTCAGGGATCCGGTGGCTTTGGGCATCGTGGCAGCGTTGGTGGTAGGCAAGGCCGTGGGTGTCTTCGGCACCACGTTCCTGGTCACCAAAACCACCCGCGCAAGCCTGGATTCCAGCATCGCCTGGATCGACCTCTTCGGGCTGGCACTGCTGGCCGGCATCGGTTTCACTGTCTCGTTGCTGATCGGCGAGTTGAGCTTCGGCGCCGGCTCTGCCCATAATGACCACGCCAAGGTTGCCATCCTGGCAGGTTCCCTGATCTCGGCGCTGCTGGCCGCCGTCGTGCTCAAGGCCCGCAATCGACGCTACCGCCAGGTCCAGGCAGATGAAGAACGGGACGACGACGGCGACGGCGTCCCTGACGTCTTTGCGCGCGCCTAACGAGGAGGTACTGCTGTTACGCGGTGGCTTGGTTTAGCGCGTCCTCGGCAGCGACCCAGGAAATCATGGCGCATTTCACGCGGGCGGCGTAGCGGGCCACTCCTTCGAAGGCAGCGGCATCGCCCAGAATCTCCGGGTCAGCCTGGACCTTTCCGCGGGAACGCAGAACCTCGCGGAAGTTATCAATGACGGAGTGCAGTTCCTCCACGGACAGGCCCTCCCCCAGGTCGCTGAGCACCGAGGCAGAAGCCATGGAGATGGAGCAGCCAGCACCGTCCCAGCTGATCTGTTGGACGGTTCCATCGGACACCGCCAGCCGCAGCGTCACTTCATCCCCGCACACGGGGTTCAGCTGGTGCGATTGACCGGTGGATGTACCGTCCGGAGCCTCGGTTCCGGCAAGGCCGCTGCCGTGCCGCTGCTTGGAATGGTCCAGGATGATCTGCTGGTACAGCTGGTCAAGACTCATGATGCCTATTGCCTCTTCTGGGAAATCGTTGGTTAACCGCTGCACGGCCGCGGGCCGGCGCCGCGTGTCAGGCTTGGAAGTAAGCCCGGACACCGGAAACGGCGTCGAGGAAAGCATCGACGTCGTCCGTGGTGTTGTAGAGGTACGTGCTCGCGCGGGTGGTGGCGGTGAGTCCGAGCCGGCGGTGCAGCGGCTGGGCGCAGTGGTGGCCCACGCGAACGGCGATGCCGCGGTCATCAAGGAACTGTCCGACGTCGTGGGCGTGGACCCCGGCGACGTCGAAGGCTGCCAGTCCGATTCGTTCAGAACCGGACGCCGGACCCACCACGCGAATGCCGTCGATGCTTTCCAGCCCCTTAACCAGGCGCTGGCCAAGCTCCGTTTCCCACGCATGGATGCGGTCAATTCCCGTCTCGGTGAGGTAGTTCACGGCAGTTGCCAGCGCAACAGCCTGGGAGATCCGCTGGGTCCCGGCCTCGAACCGCTGTGGTGCCGGCAAGTATTCGGCCCGTTCCATGGTGACCGTGGTGATCATGGACCCGCCCGTCAGGAAAGGCGGCAGGACATCCAAGAGCTCCTGCTTCCCGTACAGCACTCCCACGCCGGTGGGGGCCAGCATTTTATGGCCGGAGAAAACGGCGAAATCGACGTCCAGTTCCTTGACGTCAACGGCCATGTGCGGAACGGACTGGCAAGCGTCCAGGACCACCAAAGCTCCCACACGGCGGGCTATGGCTACCAGTTCTGCTACCGGGTTGATGGTGCCCAGGACGTTCGATGCATGGGTGAAGGCCAGGAGTTTGGTTCGCTCGCCCACGATTTCAGCGGCAGCATCAAGCCCCAGGATCCCGTCGTCAGTCACGGGGATGTACTTGAGCGTAGCACCGGTCCGGAAGGCGAGTTCCTGCCAAGGGATGAGGTTTGCGTGGTGCTCCATTTCGGTGACGACGATCTCGTCGCCCGGACCGATCGCGAGGTCCTTCAGGGCCGAACCACCACGTCCTTGGGAAGCCCACAGGGCGGCGTTGGATAGCGCGTAGCTGATGAGGTTGAGGCCCTCCGTGGCATTCGAGGTCCAGACGGTTTCCTCATACTGTGCGCCAATAAAGTCCGCCACGGTCTGTCGTGCGTCCTCAAAGACCTCGGTGGCTTCTACCGCAAGGTGGTGGGCGCCGCGGTGGACGGCGGCGTTGCGTTGCTCGTAGTATTCCTGCTCCGCTTCGATAACGCTCAGCGGGTTTTGCGAGGTAGCGCCGGAGTCAAGGTAGATCAAGGGTTTGCCGTTGACCATCTGGTCCAGCACCGGGAAATCGTTCCGGATCCGCATCACCTCCGCGTTGTCCATGGCGTGCATGGACCGCTGCAGTGAGGCGGGAGTTGATACGGCAGTCAAGGGGCGCTCCTTGGAAATCCTTCAGGGACTCCTCATTATCCCACGCTGGCCCCTACCCCGCGGTGTGCTGTACAGCACGTCAGCTGCCGGCCCGCCCCGGCACCCATCCCAGCGGTGGAACCATCCCGCTGTCGAAGGCAGTCCGGAGCCGCTCGACGAGCACCGAGGCCCGACGACTCGCTGCAGCGCGCGTCCTGGCTTCGTAACCACTGGCTGCCCGCGAATAGCAAAGCGCAGCATGGGCAAACTGCCGGTCCGCGGACAGGCTCCTCCCAGCCGACTCCAGTGCCTTGGGGTCGTTGTCCGTCAAGGCCGCTGCGAACTTTCGGAGCGCCGCACCGCCGGGGCCGTGAAGGGTGGCGGCCAGAGCGCTCAGGCGGGGCAGGATCCCAGGATCGTCGACGGCGGCACAGCCCGCGTTAAGTGTCAGGAGCGACAACACCTCCGCCTCCATCAGTGTGCTTCCTTGGGAGCGAAATTTTTCTGCCAGAGCCAACAGATGAATTGACGTGCCGGCGGCTTGGTCCTGTGCTGCCGCGATATACACGGCGCTGAGCTGTAGAAGGAGGTCATCAGGGCGTGCGGTGTTCGGAGCGGCATCCCGCGCGGGTTCCTGCGAAGCTTCCCGTGAGGCTTCCTGAGCAGCTTCCTGCGCGGCCATGCCCTGCCCGACCTTGGCCATGGCCTGCCGCGGGTTCCCACACAAAGCCTCGCAGTAGGCCAGCAGGGCGGCAGCCAGAGCGAGCACTGGCGGTAGGCCGGCGTCGTGCAGTTCAGCGACGACGGGTTCCAAGGTGGCGCGGGCCGCACGCGGTAGCCCCTGGCTCAGCTGGATGTAGCCCCGGGCGACGTCCAGGCATGCCGAAAGGTGCATCGGCATGGCGTAATCGGCGGGACAGTCTAAGAGCGGGTCAACAAGTCCCCATGCCAGGTTGTACCGGAGACTCACGACATGCCGGAGCAGTGCCCCAGGCAGGAACATCTCCATAGCCGGGTCAGCGCTGATGGTTTCCATCGCAACAGACGAGCTTTGCAGCGCTTCGGGCGCCGCCCCGGAAAGCAGCAGGCGCTCCGCTTCCCGCACCTTCCACATGATCAGGGCAGCAGGGTCAGTGGGTTCCTCGGAGCCCTGGAGGGAAAGCGCCTGCCCCACGTGCTGCAACTCAGCAGGCTCCGCGTCAAGAAGCATGGCACCGGGCGCGGCACCCAACAACCCGAGGGCCATGAGCCGGTGTGCGGCGTCCACCTTTACTCCAAGGGACCCACCCGCGGCCGCCAGGCGCCGAAGTTCCGGAGCTGCTTCCACGAGCTGGCCCTCGGCGATCAGCGCCCGCGCGCTCAGCAGTCGGGCTTCGTCAGCATGGTCCTCGCCCGTCACTGCTGAGGCGGCCCTCCGGGCGAGTTCGGCGGTGGACGGCCTGTCAGCGGCGGGAGCGGCGGCCAAGAGAAGCTCGTCGGAGAGGCTCAAGCCGCAGTCGAGGGTCCATGTCATCCATCGCAGCATGGCGGGGGCCGTCTCCGTAGTCAGCACCGGCTCTTCCAAACCCAGTCGCAGCACCATGCTCCGGGAGCGCGGCACGGACAAACGGGTTCCTTCGCCGCGCAGCCACGAACTTGTACGGATCAGCAGGGGCCGGCCCGGCAACAACCTGATGTCATGGTTCGTCAAGAGATGCTCCGTGGCTTTCTGCCCGAAGTGGCGCTCCACCACCTCCAACGCCACCGGCTCGGCCAGTGCGATGAGTTCCAGCGCTTGGCGTTCTTCCGGCGGGCGGGCAACATTCTCCGCCCGGACATGCTCAACCACGCTGGGCCAGTCGCAGTGCGCCCGGACATCGATAGTCCAGAATCCATCCACCTGTACCAGGAAACCGGCGCGGCGGGCATCATTCACCGCGAGGCAAAGCAATCCAACGTTGAAGCCACTCATGGCAGCGAGAAGGCTGCTCGCGCGTCGCTGGACCTGTCCGCCCAAGACGGTCTCGCACAGAGCATGAGCTTCCTTGAAGCTGAAGGGCGGCAGGAAGTACTGCTCCAGGAAGCCGTCTTCCCAGAGCTGGTAGAGGTCCTGCGGAAGGGGATAGCGGCTTTCCGCCGTAGCCACCAAGGTTGCACCGAAGCCCGGGATGAGCTGCAGCAGGACGGCCAGTGAGGCGGGATCGATGTGGTGGATGTCGTCCACCAACAGGACCAGCTGCGGCCGTGCCGGTTGACCGTGCCGCTTGTTCCGGCGTCGTCCAAGCGGAGGTGTATACAAGTAGTCGGCTGGCCCCAGAGTATTGGTGAGGGCCCGCAGGACGTGAAGGCCCGGAGCAACAGCCTCCTCCCCTTCGCCGGTGGAAACGGCTCCCAATGCGCCGAAGTGGAGAGCCCTGAGTTCCGGCTTTCCCGTGAAAGTGCGGACATCCACGGTTTTGGGGAGCCCCTCTTTGAGGGAGAGTAAAAGGTGGCTCTTTCCCGAGCCCCGCTCTCCCACCACCACGATGCCACTGGTGGAGGCCGATGGAACGGCGGAGAGGATGAGGTCGAGCAGCTGCGCCCTGTCCGGAAGTGTTGATGGCCTCAGCCCTGCTGTGACGGTGTCTTCGTCCAGCCAGGGGTCCGGCAACATGCACACTCCAATGGCAGCAGTCCCATCATGCGGGAGGGGTTAGGGGTCCGCGGTTCGCGGGGTCCCTGGCCTAGAAGCCGGCGGCGGCTGGGGGGAGAGTCTCGGTCTCAGAAGACTCTGTCGCCGCCGGCTTCGTACAGGGCCGGACCACCTTTCGGCGGCCGGAGCATCGGCTCAAGAGACCTCCGATGCGGGTGATGCGACTTCCGGAATCCCGGTGATGCTTGGGGCTGAACCGTTCTTCCAAGATCAATATTGCCGGGGCGCAGGATCGCGTACATCAGTAGTTGGTACTCGAAAAGCGGGCAGCTTTTGGTGCCGCGATACTCTGTTGTACTCAGTCCCCGGAGGGGGCACTACTTGGTTTCGACACGGAATACCCGCGCATTACTCCATTGATTGGGTAAATTCCGCGGGATTCCGGGGGCAGGTGGGCTGGAAGGCCTTGAAGGGGGTACTTAGCAGCGCGCGTCAGTGACGGACGGCCGCACCCAGATCTTCACGCCGCCGGATACCCAGTTTGGCGTAGCTCCGGTATAAATGACCTTCCACGGTCCGGACCGACACCATGAGCTTCTCGGCGATCTGGCGGTCGGTCAGTCCTGAGACGGCCAATGCCACGATGTCCTGCTCGCGTCGGGTCAGTGGCACGGATCGGTCCGCCTCCGTGTGCGGGTCGTGAACCAGGGCATCCCCCAGGCTGGCCTCGCTGACATCGCGCAGTACAGCTGCTTGCCGCGCCTCGGGCCGTTTTCCTTCAGCATCGAAGGTCACAGCAGCTCTGTCGAAGGCCACCGCGGCAGGTCCGGGCATCCCGGAAGCAGCCAGGAGATTGCCCGCATTCACGAGCCCTTGGCCCTCACCGCGCAACTGTGCCGCCGCAAGCGACTGCCAGCCCCCGGCCCAGCCTCCCGCCATCGACGACGCCGTTTCCTGGATGGATTCCATGGCCTCAACGTCCCCGAGCTCGGCCCTGAGCACCAGGTTTTGCATCAGAATGCCCGGCAACCGATGCAGATATCCGGATTCCGGAAGTCGGCTCAATTTCTGCAGCCCTGTGCCTTTGCTGAGAAGTTCCTGCCCTGCAAGCCTGAACAGTTCGGCGAGGGCCTCCACGAAGGCGCCTGCTCCGGCTGCCCCTCCTTGTTCGCTTTCCAAGCGCCGGGCGAGCTGTGTGTCGCCGGACTTGGCTGCGGCGTAGAACGCCAAGGCGTTACCAAGGCTTCGCAACTGCAGGGGGTCCCTGACCCGCAGCGCCTCGACGGTGGGCGCCAGCAGCTCCGTGGCCTGTTCCAGCCGGCCCTGGCGCAGCAGTGACATGCCTTTGAGCGCTTCAATGCCTCCACCAAAATAGATGAGTCCCGCGGCCGAACCGACGGCGTACCGGTCAAGGGCTGTAACGGCCGTTTCCCAGTCTCCGGATTCCAAGGCGGCAAGGGCGTAGCGCAGCAGAACAAAGTCGCTGAAGTACAGGAAGTCGTTGTCCTCTTCCAACAGCAGCAAGGCTTCCCGGCCAGCTTCCAAAGCCTGCACGGCTTGTCCCTCCACCGTCAGGAGCTCACACTGCATCGCCAACAGGAAAATCCGGTTCATGGCAAGGTCAGGTCCATCAGACCCTAGCGCTTCAGCGAACCGGTCCAGGCCCTCACGGAGTTCCTCATAGCGGCCGTCATTGGCGAGTACTGCCAATTCCAGCGCCCGCACGTGCCTTTCGACTTGCTGGACAACCGGGTCCGAGATCTCCCGCTCACCCGTCAGGGCTTTGGCAGCGGTCCGCGCATCAGCCACGATGTCCGCTGACGGATCGCCCGCGGCAGTGCGCGCGGCAGCCCATAGAAGGCCTGCACCCATAGGCCTCGACGGATCAGCGTCCAGGAACCCAGAGCCTTCCTCCAGCAACCGGACGGCAGTGCGGTAGCCGCCGTCGTTGTAATGGACCATGGCCATGACCGCGCTGGCCCGCGGACGGAGCGCCTCCGATCGAACCTTGCCCGCTGCCGCTATCGCGAGCGGATTCTGGAGCAGCTTGGCAGCCAGGACTGCTGCCTGCAGCAGCCGTTCATCATCGACGTCGGCACCACAGTCCAGTGCCCAGCTCACCATCCGGAGCAGCCCCTCGGCTGTGGACGGTTCAGCAGGCAATTGCTGCTCCATGCGCTGGCGGATTTGGAGGCTGCGGGCAGGCGAAACGATCTTGCGGAGCGCCTCACTGTACATGGGGTGCCACAACTTGAGGGGCCCGCCAGCTCCATTGGCGGAGAATACAAGCCGGCTGTCCATCAATGCCCGAACAGTGTCCCTGCCAACCTGCGTATCCAGCACAGCGGCAGGGACAGGCTCGGACAGGGCAATGATGTACATCGCCTCCCGTTCGGCCTCGCTGGTCCGGAGTACCCTGTTGCGGACAACCTCCGCCAGGCTTTCCCCCCTGCCGGAGAGTGCTCGGGTCAGGAGCCAGACCCCGTTCCGCCGTACCAGGTTTCCCTCAGACTTTGAGTCCTCAAGGAGGCAGTGAAGCAGCAATGGGTTGCCTTCGGACGCAGAGTGCAGGACCTCAGCCGCGCTGGACATGACGGTCCCGCCGAGCGTCTTTTCTGCCAGCTCAGTGACCGTTTGCTTGTCCAGCGGGTGGAGCTCCAGCCGTTCCGCGAGTCCGTCATACCAGAGTTGAAGCAGGGCCGCGGGCAAACCCGGCCTGGGCCTGCTGGTGGCTACGAGCCGCGCCCAACCCGCAGTGACCAGCTCGGCCAGAATCTGCGTACTACCTTCATCGAGGTCGTGTGCGTCGTCCACAATCAACAGCAGGCGCGCTCCTTCGCCGCCACGCCGCTTCTCAAACTGGGACCAGAACTCACGCAGGATCGCCACAGGCGACGTCGCCTGCTCAACAGGAAGATCCAGCAAGTACGGGGCAAGGACGCCGTAGGGCACGGCGGACAATGCGGGACTCCCATGAACCCGCATCACCACCATTTCCCCAGCCAGCCGCGCTGCGATTTCGGCTGCCAATGCGGTCTTGCCGATGCCGGGATCAGCAACCAGGAGCACGGCCCCGGCGCCTTCCTGCCGCAGAATCTCCATGGACAGGTCCAATTCGGCGTCCCGCCCTACAAGGTGCTCAGCCTGCATGGGCAACCCACACCATGTCTACGGAAGTTTCGCCGCTTGCCTCACAGCAGTCCATTGAGCTCGCCCCGAGACGATACGCCGAGCTTGGTGAACACCTGATACAGATGACCTTCTACAGTTCGCACAGACACCCCAATATCCATCGCGATTTCACGGTTGCTGACACCCTTTCCCGCGAGTTTAGCAATTTGGCGTTCCCGTTCGGTCAACACCGGCGCGTCGCTGCGTGGCTGGATCGGCAATGCAGGGACCGAATGTTCCAGCCGTTCAAGCCTCAGCTGCGCCGTTCGGGCTGCTGTTGTTTCCCCGGCGTCCCTGGCGTAATCGAGTGCCATGGCCACGCACCGGGCTTCCACCACCAACAGGTCAAGGGATGCTGCGGCATCAGCAGCCGCCAGCAACGAGCGGGAGCTCTTGGTCAGGGCACCACGTGCAAGGTCGCCGGAGATCCTGGCCAAAGGCCCTTGGCGACGGCCGGCAATATCCTCCAGCAAGCGGTATTCCTCATCCGTGCCTTCCACGGTGGCACCAAAAAGGTAGATGCCGGCCGTGGTGAAGCGCTGCTGCTCGATGTCTGTGCGTACCCGGGCCAGGAGCCGCTGCTTCACGTCAGGGTCGCCCATCCACCGCCCGGCCATCTCCGCACAGAACTCAGCGACGGATTCGGAGAAATATGTCCCCACTCCCCTGCAGGTTCTGTAGAGGTCCAGGTAGCGGCCTGCCTCCACGGAATTGCCCAGTTGAGCGTAGGCAAAAGCGGTGGCTGCATAGGCAACCTTGTTCATGTTCATGCTGGGCCGGAGCTCCAGTTGGGCAACGGCCGAACGCAGGGGCTCGATTGCGCTGGCGGGCTTGCCGGCATAAGCGAACGCGAGCCCAACTCCCAGTTCGGTGAGCGCACCCCGGTATTGAAGTCGTGAGGACCCTGAGGGTGTGCGGCGCATGAGCTCGATGCACTTCCGCCATTGCCCGGACAACAGGAGGACCAGGAACGCGTGCCTGGCGAAGGATTCCTCCAGCTGTGCGGGGCGGTCCGTGTCCCCCAAGTGCCGTGAAACGGTTCGCGCGAGTTGTTGTGCCTCCAACTCCCTGCCCAGCATGCAGCGGGCCTCGATCAGGAAGAAGGATGACTTGAGCCAGTGTTCACGGTCCTCCGCGGGATCCTTGGCCTGTTCCTCCTCCAACGCGTCAATCATGGCGGCGTAGTCACCCATGTAGGTTTGGTACTCGTAGCTGCATAGCCGGAGTCGGTTGCGCGCCGCGGCCATGGCCTGTGCCGGATAGTCCCCGGCCTTGGCTTCGAGCGTCTCCAGCCCGGCGGCGATAACTCCCGGCACCATTCCTGACCGACCGTCGATCCACGTCATCGCCTGGCATTTTGCGGCGATGACTTCAGCGAACTCCAACGGCTCCAAAACCGCGATGTGGGAATCGGACACCTCATCCAACGCTTGGGCCGCGTGCAACGGCAGGTCCAGCAAGAGGTAGGCCGCAGCTTTGAGCCGTTGTCCGGGCACCCATTCGCTGTCCTTCGGGTCCAGTGACAGCGTGCATTGAATGGCGAAGTTGGGGTCATAGTCATCCAAGGCGGCCCGCCCGGCCGCAAGTGCATGAGCGGGTGACGGCGCGGGTTCGTCCTCGGAGGCATGCATCCACGCCGCATAGCTCAGGAGGTCCTGCGGTGCCAGGGCTTGGAGTTCAGGCTCTTTGGGGCCGTGCAGCATCAACCGCAGCTCACGCATACGGCGGGTACTCAACCAGCCCCGCACCACCTCGCCAACGTACGGGTCCCGAAGCGAAACCCAGTGGTCCCCGTCCTTTTCAATAGTCAGCAGGGCTGACTCTTCCATCTCCACCAGAACTTCGGTCCCGAAGATGCCTGCCAGATCCAACAGTGTTGCGCGCTGCGCACAAGCCAGGATTTCGACGACGGTCCTGCTGGCTTGCGGTTCGCGCGCCAGTCTGGAGCGGACAAAGTCCTCCACAACCGTGGCACCCTCAAGTTTGATTCGGTCACGGAGAGTCCAGACGGAGTCGTTGAGAACCAGGTTGCCCGTGTGTCGCTGCTCCTCGAGAAGCGCATGCAGGAGCATGGGGTTGCCCCCCACGGCGGAGTGAAGTGAACCTACCAGTGTTGAAGAGACGTAGTGCCCCAGGACCGAGCCGAGGACCTGCTTGGTCTGTTCCTCGCTGAGCGTGTTCAGATGCACCTCACCCAGCGTTCCCTCAAGGACCAACCGATGGAAATCAGCTGGGAGGTCGCTGGCGCGTTGCACGGTGGCAATGACCTTCGCGGTGCCGGTAGCCATGAGGTTCAACAGCACCCCTGTGCTCATGGGATCCATGCCACCGGCGTTATCCACGATGAAAACGGTATCCCGGCCCGCGGCTTCTGCCCTGATCAGGTTCGTGACCGCGTGCAGGATGCCCGTAGGCGAGCCCACGGCGCCCGAGGGCAACCGGGCCAGCAGGAAACCAAGGCATCCATAGGGGGTTTGGCCGCTTGCTACGGTGTTGCGCAGCTGGAGGCTGTGGACTTTGGGGCCAAGCGATGACACCACCGCCCTGGCCAGGCCTGATTTACCGATTCCCCGTTCCCCGGTAAGGACCACACCGTAGGAGTCTGGCGATTCGAGGTGTTTGCCCGCCTTGGACAAATCGTGGCTCCGGGCCAACAGCGACCATGTTTGACGGTCTGTTGGGCCGCCCACAAGATCGGGAGCCGCAGCTCTCGCTACGCCTCCCCCGCTCCTGTTTAGCAACTCCGCCGACATCCGCATCCTTAGCTACACATCCGCGACAGTCCCCCACCGCTTACTTGCGTAAGATGCACACTACCGCCGGGCGCCCACAGTTTGTAGGCCTTAAGGTCCTCGGGACCGTCAGGCTTTCCTCAGGCTTTCCTCAAGATTTGCTCAAGCTTTGGCAGGGTGGTGCTTCTGTTGCGCGGCGAGCAAGCCCTGATCCATGAGCAGCTCCACTGCGTCAGCCGCTTCGTCCACCAGGAACGGCAGTTCCTTCTTCTCCGCGGTAGCGAAATCCCGGAGGACATAGTCGGCCGTCTCCATGCGCCCCGGCGGCCGGCCCACCCCTACACGGACGCGCAGGTAGTCCTTGGTGGCAAGTGCCTTGGAGATGTCGCGCAGACCGTTGTGCCCACCCTCACCGCCACCTATTTTTAGCTTGACTGTGTTAAAAGGGATGTCGATCTCGTCGTGGACGGCTATGACATGGTCCGGTGCGATGTCGAAAAAGTTGCACAGCCCTGCCACCGGACCACCTGAGACGTTCATGTACGTCATGGGCTTTGCGAGCACGACGCGAGGACCTCCGATGCCCAGCCGGCCCTCCACCACCTGGGCGCGGGCCTTGTGGACCTTGAACTTCCCACCCATGCGGGAAGCCAGTTCGTCCAGCACCATCTGGCCAACGTTGTGCCGGTTGTTGCTGTACTCGCTGCCGGGGTTGCCGAGGCCGACAATCAGCCAGGTGTCAGTCATGGTCTCATCCTAGGGAGGGTTCAGTTGATCAGCAGGGATGGTGGGTGGCAAAGAAGAAAGTGGCCGGGACCCCAAGGGTGCCCGGCCACTCAACGGCATAAGCCTCAAGCAGTCAGAAGACTACTCAGCGGCAGCTTCCGTGCTCTCTTCTTCTTCAGCACCAGCGGCTTCAGCGATGCGGACCACCAGGGTGTCGCCTTCGGTGAGCAGGATGGAACCCTTCGGCAGAACCAGGTCGGAGGCGTGGATGCTCTCGCCGGCCTTGAGGCCGTCAATGTTGACCTCGACGGCGGTGGGAACGTGGGTTGCCTCAGCTTCGAGGGAAACCGTGGTGGCTTCGAGGCTGGCGACAGCACCCGGAGCAACTTCACCGGAAACGTGGATGGCGATGTCGACGGTAACCTTCTCGCCGGCCTTCACGGTCTGGAGGTCAACGTGCTCGATGATCTGCTTTACGGGATCGCGCTGGATGTCCTTGACGAGCGTCAGGTGCTGCTCGCCGTCGACGTCGATTGCAAGCAGGGCGTTGGAAACGCGCACTGCCAGCGTGGTGGCGCGGCCCGGCAGGTTGATGTGGATGGGCTCCGCGCCGTGGCCGTAAATGACAGCCGGGATCTGGCCGGCCATGCGTGCACGGCGGGCAAAACCCTTGCCGAATTCGGTGCGCAGTTCTGCGGTGAGCTTCTGCTCAGACATGTGTACTCCTTGATTACTGTGGCACCCGGGAAGTCCGGGCTGGTTTATCAGCAAGGGCGGAGGTCTGGAGACCTTCTACGCCCGGCTGAGATCGGCCGCCGAGCAGCCGTTCCGCCTGTGTTGAAGGAGATGCAGACCCAGTCGATAACGGAGACCCGCAACCCTGGTCCACAAAATGCGAACCGGATGTGCTCTCCCTCGCCAAGGTATCCCCAAGAGTTTAGCAGCGGTTCGCGCCCTTTCTGAAAACGGGCAATGAAAACGGGCCACCCGCGCGCCCGAAGGCGGCGGATGGCCCGCTCAAATTCAGCAGTCCGGCGTTATGCTTTGCCGTCGAACAGGCTCGTGACCGAACCGTCGTCGAACACTTCACGAATGGCGCGGGCAATCAACGGTGCGATCGACAACACCGTCAGCGACGGGAAGCGCTTCTCTGCCGGGATGGGCAGCGTGTTGGTGACCACGACTTCGCGGGCGCCGGAATCAGCGAGGCGCTGCGCAGCAGGATCGGAGAAGACCGCGTGCGTGCAGGCAATGATGACGTCCTTGGCTCCGGCGTTCTTCAGAACCTGGACGGCACCGGAGATGGTTCCACCGGTATCGATCATGTCGTCGATGAGGACGCAGGTGCGGCCTTCAACCTGCCCAACAACAGTCTTGGAGACCGCCTGGTTGGGGACGGTGAGGTCGCGGCTCTTGTGAACGAACGCGAGCGGGGCACCGCCCAGGCGCTCAGCCCACTGCTCCGCTACCCGGACGCGGCCCGTGTCAGGCGAAACAACCGTGATGTTGTCGGCTTCCACCTTGGTGCGGATGTAGTCGGCCAGCAGCGGGATGGCCATCAGGTGGTCAACAGGACCGTCAAAGAAGCCCTGGATCTGCGAGGTGTGCAGGTCAACGGACATAATGCGGTCCGCGCCGGCAGTCTTGTAAAGGTCGGCAACCAGACGGGCGGAGATGGGCTCGCGACCGCGGCCCTTCTTGTCTTGGCGGGAGTACGGGTAGAACGGGGAAACAACCGTGATCCTCTTGGCCGAGGCACGCTTGAGGGAGTCAATCATGATCAACTGCTCCATGAGCCAGTTGTTCAGCGGAGCCGGGTGGGCCTGGATGACGAAGGCATCAGTGCCTCGCACGCTCTCGGCCGAACGGACGTAGATTTCCCCGTTGGCGAAGTCGTAGGCGTCGATGGGCAGGAGCTCGGTCTCCAGCTCCTTCGCGATTTCCTGCGCCAGCTCCGGATGCGCCCTTCCGGCGGCGAGAATCAGTTTCTTCTCGCCGTGTGCGGTAATTTCGCTCATGCCTGTTTGCCTTCTTCTATGGTTGCCGGGGATTGTGAAGATGTGGATGCGGATGCAAGCTCCTGCGCGGCCTCGGCCAGCTTTGCGGAGGCGGTGCCCGGCCGGTTGGCTGCTACCCAGCCTTCGGCGTTCCGTTGTGCGGCCAGGCTGAGCGCGAGGGCGCCCGCGGGAACATCCTTGCGAATGACCGCCCCGGCGCCACTGTAAGCGCCGTCGCCAACTGTCACAGGTGCCACGAAGACCGTGTTTGAACCCGTGCGGACGCCCGAGCCGATCACCGTGCGGTGCTTCTTCTCGCCGTCGTAGTTAGCGGTGATGTTGCCGCAACCGATGTTGGTGTCTTCGCCGATCTCAGCATCACCGGCGTAGCCCAGGTGGGACAGTTTGGAGCCGCGGCCGATTGTCACGTTCTTGGTTTCGTAGAACGCGCCGATCTTGCCGGTTTCGCCCAGGACGGTGCCGGGGCGGAGGTACGTGAACGGCCCAACGCTCGCCTTGGCACCGATAGTGGAACCCGAACCGTGCGTACGGATCACCTTTGCGCCCTCGCCAACGTTGACGTCGGTCAAAGTTGTGTCAGGACCCACGACGGCGTCGCGCGCCACCGTGGTGGAACCGTGCAGTTGGGTGTTTGGCAGCAACCGGACGTCTTCATCGAGCGTGACGGTGGAATCAATCCAGGTGGTGGCGGGATCCACCACGGTCACGCCGGCACGCATCCAGGACTCGATGATGCGGCGGTTGTGCTCGGCACCAAGCGCGGACAGCTGGATGCGGTCGTTGGCACCTTCAACCTGCCAACGGTCCTCAGTCACGACGGCGGCAACCCGGCCGCCTGCGTCACGGGCCAACCCGAGGACGTCGGTCAGGTACATCTCGCCCTGGGCGTTGTCCGTGGTGACCTTTGCCAGTGCGGTGCGCAAAACGGCGGCGTCGAACGCGTAAATACCGGAGTTGACCTCGCGGATGGTGCGCTCGGTCTCGCTGGCATCCTTGTGCTCACGAATACCGGTGACCGTGCCATCTTCGGCGCGCAGGATCCGGCCGTAGCCGGTTGCGTCGTCCAGCACCGCGGTGAGGACCGTGACGGCGTTGCCCTCAGCCTCGTGCGTGGCAACTAGTTCGCCGAGCAGTTGACCGGTCAGCAGCGGGACATCGCCGTAAGTGACCACCACGGTGCCGGAAAGTTCGGCGTCGGCGTCCAGCGCGTTGAGTGCGACTTCCACTGCGCGGCCAGTGCCGGGAACATCGTCCTGGTCAACAATGAGTGCTTCCGGATCCAGCCCGGTAACGTGCTCTGCTACGCGGTCACGCTCGTGGCGGACAACCAGGGCCAGTTTCAACGGGTTGATGGCACGTGCGGCGAGGAGAGCGTGGCCCACCATGGAGCGGCCGCCGATTTCGTGGAGGATTTTGGGAGTCCGCGACTTCATGCGCGTTCCGGCACCTGCGGCCAAAACGATCACCGCTGCGGGACCGGTGGTTTCGGGGCTCACGTACTGGCTCTCCTTGCTCGGTATGTCCCGGGTAACCCGGCTTCGGAATGCCGCCATCCAGCAATGGACCCAGGCACCGTGAGAGCCGCTACAGGTACAGAGAAGGAGCGCATTTTCCGACCGTTCCGCCCATAGGATTCGAACCTATACTCCACGGCTCCAAAGGCCGGGGTGCTGCCATTACACCAGAGCGGACCGTGCATGATTCATCCCCCGGATCTTGCGGCCCGGAGGGTTTCCCGGATCACCGGGATGCACACACAAGAATCTAGTTTGCCATGACCAATGCATGCTTCGCGACTTGACCACCCCGAGGCCGCTCCGCGATTCACACTTGCGCCCCTGGAGGACCCGCCCTGCGCCCGCTCCAGCAGCCACTTAGGGCATGATGGACACGTGAGCAACCGCACTGAACTCCCCCGGCCGGCGGCCGCCTCCGAGCCCGCAGAGCACGTCAGCGGAGGCCCGGCAGTGCGCATACGGATGACCGGACAGCAGCGGAAATCACAACTCGTCGGCATCGGTCGTGCCCTCTTCGCCGCCCGGGGACTGGATGGCACCACCATCGAGGAAATCGCCGCGGCCGCCGGGGTCTCCAAGCCCGTGATCTACGAACACTTCGGCTCCAAGGAAGGCTTGTACCGCCAGGTTGTAGAGACCGAATTCCGGATCCTCCTGGACTCCATCACCGAGGCCCTCAGCACCGAAGCCAAGCCCCGCGTACTGGTCGAACGGGCTGCATTGGCACTCCTTGGCTATATCGAGGACCGCACCGACGGCTTCCGGATCCTCGTGCGCGACGCCCCGCCCTCACAGCCCGAGGGCGCCTTCTCGACGCTGCTCACGCATGTGACGGCCCGTGTGGAACACCTGCTCTCCGACGAATTCGCGCGGCGCGGATTCAGCGCCGCGGACGGAGCCATGTATGCACAGATGCTCGTGGGAATGGTGGCCATGACAGGCCAGTGGTGGCTCGACAGCCGCACGCCAGACAAACGCGCTGTCGCCGCTCACTTGGTGAACCTTGCGTGGAACGGCCTTACCGGCCTGCAGAAGGAGCCCGGGCTCCGCTCCGAGGGCTAACGCACCCTCTCTCACCTCCCGCGTGCTTGAGCCCCACCCTCTCTCACGTCCTACGTGCTTGAGCCCCACCCTCTCTCACATCCCACCAGCTTGAGCCCCACCCTCTCTCACATCCCACGTGCTTGATACTTTGTAGGATGTGCTCATGACGGCACCACAGATCTATGTAAGTTTCCCCGGAACGGCTCGTGAGGCGCTTGGCTTCTACGCGAAGATCTTCGGTGGAGACCTTTCCCTGTACACCTTCGAGGAATTCAATCGCACCGACGGTCCTTCGGATGCGATCGCCCACGGGGTCCTCAGCGGGGTGGTTTCATTGGGCGGATCTGACGCTTCAAACGGCGAAAAGAGCATACGCACCGAAGGAGTCATGCTCTCACTGCTGGGAGCAGCCGAACCAGCAGTCCTTCACGAATGGTTCGGCAAGCTCGCCGACGGAGGCCGAATCGTGGACCCACTTGCGCCGAAACCATGGGGGGCATCAGACGGCCAGGTAGTGGACCGCCACGGCCTGCACTGGCTCATAGGCTACGAACCATCGCAGTAACCGCGGGACGTGAGAGACGGCCTGCCCCAAACCCGAGGGAAGTGAGAGACGGTCCACCCCAAACCCGCGGGACGTGAGAGACGGTCCGCCTCAAACCAGCGGGACGTGAGAGAGGGTTGGTAGTCGGCGGACGGCGCTCACCGCTCAATCTACTCGCCGAGGATTTCGGCGGCCTCGAGCCACTCCAGCTCCAGGCCCTCTTTCTCCTCGAGCAATTCCTGGAGCTTTACGTTGAGCTCCCCCAGGGCATCGAAGTCACCGGATTCGGACTTGGCTGCCATCTGGGTGTGGAGCTTTTCTTCCTGCTGCGAGATCTTGCCGAGTTGGCGGTCGATCCTGTTGAGGTCCTTCCGGGCTTCGCGCTTTTCGGCTTCGCTGGCACCGGACGTAGCGGCACTCGACGAAGTACCGCCACTGGCAGCAGTCGGCGCTCCGGAGCCGCCGCCAACAGCGCCCGAAGCCAGTGCAGCTTCACGCAATTCGAGGTACTGGTCCACACCGCCGGGCAGGCCACGGAGCTTGCCGTCTCCCAGGAGTGCCATTTGGTTGTCAGTGACGCGTTCCAGGAGGTAGCGGTCGTGGCTGACAACCACCAATGTGCCGGGCCAGCCGTCCAGGACGTCTTCGACGGCGGCTAGGGTGTCGGTGTCGAGGTCGTTGGTGGGTTCGTCGAGCATCAGGACGTTGGGCTCCCCTACCAGCAGCCGCAGGAGCTGAAGCCGACGACGCTCACCGCCGGAGAGATCGCTGACGGGTGTCCACTGCTTTTCCTTGGTGAATCCCAGTTGTTCCACGAGCTGGCCGGCGGTGAATTCCTTGCCGCCCACGCTGAAGGACCGCTTTTCGCGTTCGATGACCTCAATGACGCGCAGGTCCGAGACTTCGTCGAGCTCTTTGACGTCCTGGGTGAGCACAGCGGTGACCACGGTCTTGCCCCGCTTGACCTTGCCGGAGCTCGGCTGAATTTCACCGTTCAGCAGCCTCAGGAGCGTGGACTTGCCGGCTCCGTTGACGCCCACCAGGCCAAGCCTTTCGCCCGGTGCCAGCCGCAGGGTGATGTTGTCGAAAAGTTTCTGCCCGTCCTCCCCGTCGAGAAAATCAAGGGTCACGTTCTCGAGGTCCAGCACGTCCTTGCCCAGGCGTGCCGTAGCCATTTTGCTGAGGGCCACCGAGTCGCGGGGATCGGGTACGTCTGCAATGAGGTCATTGGCAGCTTCGATCCGGAACTTCGGCTTGGCCGTTCGGGCAGGTGCCCCACGCCGAAGCCATGCGAGTTCCTTCTTGACGAGCTGCTGGCGTTTACCTTCGACGACGGCGGCCATGCGGTCGCGCTCGGCGCGCGCCAAAACGTAAGCAGCGTAACCGCCGTCGAACATGTCCACCATGGCGTCGTGGACTTCCCAGGTGTAGTTGCAGACTTCGTCGAGGAACCAGCGGTCGTGGGTGACCACCAGGAACGCGCCCTGATTGGCGCGCCACCGTGTCTTGAGGTGCCGGGCGAGCCACGCCACACCTTCGACGTCGAGGTGGTTGGTTGGTTCGTCCAGCATGATGACGTCGTGGTCTTCGATGAGGAGCTTGGCCAGCGCTACACGGCGCTTCTGGCCACCGGATAGAGCATGGACGTTGGCGTGCCAGTCGACGTCACCCACCAGTCCGCCCATGACTTCGCGGATCTTCGCGTTGGCCGCCCATTCGTGGTCCGCGCGGTCACCGACGATCGCAGCGCCTACTGTGAGGTCGCCGTCAAGCACGTCGCCTTGATCCAGGTAGCCGACGTTCACGTCTCCGCGCTTGGTGACGCGGCCGGAGTCCGGCGTCGAACGCAAGGCAAGCAGGCGCATGAGCGTCGATTTACCGTCGCCGTTGCGCCCCACCATGCCGATGCGGTCGCCATCCTCCAAGCCGAGGGTGACACCATCAAGGACAGTGCGGGTCGCAAACGAAACGGTCAGGTTTTCGCCGCCAAGCAGGTGGGCCAATGGGTACTACTTTCTGATGCTGGAATGCGGGGTACAAAAAATGCGGGGTACTAAAGGAGGGTATCGGAGATGATCCGGGCGCCGGGCACGGGACCGTGGACGGCCAGGGCATTGTGTCCCCGGTGGCCCAGCTCCTCTGCAAGGACCGTGGCTGAGACGGAATCCCGGGCAAGCAGGGCGATGGTGGGCCCCGAGCCGGACACCATGCCGGCAAGGGCACCGCGCGCCTCACCCAGTCCTATGGTGTCGCGAAGCTGGGGTGCGAGCGTAATGGATGCCCGCTGGAGGTCGTTGATCAGTACTCGGCTGAGGGTTTCGGGGTCACCGTTCCGCAGGGCTTGCAGGATGGTGGGGTCCACGTCAACGGGCTCGGGAATCTCGATGCCTTCTGAGTCCCGAAGCCCGTCAAGGGTGCGGAACACGTCAGGGGTGGACAGCCCGTAGTCGGCAAAAACCAGCACCCAATCCATTTGCGCCTTGGCCAGTGCGGGCGAGAGTTTATCTCCCACACCAAGCCCGACGGCGGTGCCGCCCAGGAGCGAGAACGGTACGTCTGCGCCTAATTCGGCTGCCAGGTGCGCGAGTTCCTCGCGTGAAAGGCCGCTGTTCCAGAGCGCATCGCAGGCCAGCAGGGTGGCGGCAGCGTCTGCAGAGCCACCACCCATGCCCCCGGCTACGGGAACACGCTTGGTAATTTCCAAGTGGACGCCGGTTGGTTTCTCCGACATTTCGGCCATGATGGCCGCAGCCTTGTAGGCGAGATTGCGCTCATCCAAGGGGATGTCCACGCCGTCCAGATCCAGTGTGCTGTCCGGGCTGATGCTGACAGTGATCCCTTCAGCCTCGGTACTCGTGGCGGCCACTTCCTCGTAGAGGGAGACGGCGAGGTACACGCTGGCCACCGAATGGTAGCCGTCGGGCCGCAGCGGTCCTACGCCCAGGGAGACGTTGATTTTGCCGGGGGCTTTGACGCGAACCGTGCGGGCATGAAAGCGATCCCCCACGAACGGGAGGCTGCTTGGCTTGCGGTTACCCGGGTTCATGCGTCCACAGGGTGGCGGGCTTCGGCGATCTTGACGTAGGCATGGATATCCAGGACCTCGCCGCGCGCCGTGGGGTCAACTCCGGCGGCCACGAGGCACCGCTCAGCTTCGGAGGCGCTCCCGGCCCAACCGGCGAGTGCCGCGCGCAGCGTTTTCCGCCGCTGCGCAAAGGCAGCATCGATGACGGCGAATACTTGTTCACGCGTGGCATGCGTTTCCGGGGGGTTATGCCGGGTGAAGGCAACCAGGCCTGAATGGATCTTCGGCGCAGGCCAGAAGACGTTCATCCCGATGACGCCGGCCTTGCGCATGTGGCCATACCAGGCGGCCTTGACCGACGGGACACCGTAGATCTTGGAACCCGGTGTGGCGGCCAGACGATCCGCAACCTCATCCTGAACCATGACCAAGCCATGCTGGAGGCTGGGGAAATGTTGCAGCAGGTGAAGCACCACCGGAACGGCCACGTTGTAGGGCAGGTTGGCCACCAATGCGGTGGGTGGCACAGGCAGTTCGGTGACCTTCATGGCGTCCGACAACACCAGGTGGAAGTTGTCCTCCGCCCCGGGCCGCCAAGCGCGCACCGTCGCAGGCAGCTTTTCAGCCAACACTGGATCGATTTCGACGGCGACCACAGCCTTGGCCGCGTCCAGCAAACCGAGTGTCAAGGAGCCAAGCCCAGGGCCTACCTCCAGAACGGTTTCGTCGTCGCCAATATTGGCTGCGGCCACAATCCTGCGGATGGTATTGCCGTCAATCACAAAGTTCTGCCCCAGGGTTTTCGTGGGGCGTACACCGATTTCCTCGGCGAGCCGTCGGATATCTGTGGCGCCCATCAGAGGCGCGACGGCGGCGGGTTCGGAATTCGGTTCAGTCACCTAGGTATCGTATCGCCTGTGCGGGGTCAGGCTGCGTGGGCGCAGCCCCAGTCGCTGAGGCCGTTCTTGGCGTAGAGGCGGTTGGCGATGTCAATCTGCTGGGCCTTGGTGGCAAGGCTGGCGTTGGGAGCGTAGGCTCCACCACCGTTGGCAAGCCAGGTGGGGCTGGAGAACTGCAGGCCACCGTAGTAGCCGTTGCCGGTGTTGATGGACCAGTTTCCGCCCGATTCACACTGGGCGATCCTGTCCCACATGGCTTCGTTCGGTGCGCCGGTGGGGCCGCTGGCGGCCGGTGCTGCGGTTGCGGCTGCTGCCTGCGGGGCAGGGGTGGGCACGGGGCGGGCCTTGGTGCCTACGCTGATCTTTTCGGTCACCGGCTCGGTGGCTACGTTGCTGGAAACCAGGGTGCGGGACGCTTCACGGCCGTCCACGAGGACAAGCTTGAACGTCTTGACCAAGGACCCTGCCACGCCTTCCTGGGTCACTTTCTCTTCACCTTTGAAGAGTTCAGCGCTATCACTCTTCACGCTTTCGAAAGGTACTTCTTCGGTGGCTTCGGCGGTCTTGCTGGTGTCCACGCGGGAGACCTTAATCACCATGTCCTGGACGATGGGCGCATTGCCCGGCTGGGAGATGCGGTCGTTGGCACCGAGGGTGATTCCGGTGTCCTTGAGCACGGTGGCGACGTCGTCCGCCGTCGTGGTGGTGCTGGTGTCCTTGCCGTCAGCTACAACGCTGATGGTCTTGGGAGTGGAGATGGAAACGAAGGAGCCGGTGACTTCCAAGGACGCTTCTTTGGGCTGGGAGATTTCGGAGGAGCTTGCTACACCGAGTTCGCTCACCAGGCCTGCAACGTCGGGGGCAGTGGTGTTCACGGTCTTCCGGGCGCCGTCCAGTTCAATGGACACGGCCTTGGCCAGGTTGACGTTCACTACGGATCCGTTTTCGACCCGCGCGTCAAGCGCCGGGGAAACGCGGTCTGCGTCCTTCAACTCGACCTTGGCTGCTTTGACCACTTGGTCAACAGTGCCGCCGAAGGTCTGGATGGAGCTCACTTTGCCGTCCACGTTGAGGGTGACGGTCTTGTTGTTGCCGACAAAGGCGACGACACCAACCACCAGCGCTGCAACCACCAGCAACTGGGTACCTACTTTGAGGAAACTGAACTTGCCATCCGTTGTGAAGAACTTGATCACGATCGCCCATTACTCTCAGACCATCCGGGCACGGGGAAAAGCGCAAAAGTAATGCCGACCGCAAAAACGGAGGGCCAGGCAATAAGCCTGGTCCTACACTTGCTGCCGGCATCTGCGCCGCCAAAAAACATTCAACTTATTGCTCCGGAATCAACCGGAGCAGTTGTCCGAAGGCCTTCCCCGACCCCGGCTACTTGTTTAACACAGTAACCGATCCGTTATAAACGAACCAAGAATCGTGCATACCGGGTATCCACGCCGGGTACCATCCCCGTCGTCAAGGAAGCCTTCCTAGGCCCATGAACCGTAGGCATTCAGGGTGTTTTCGGCCAACCGCGAACAAAGCTCGGCCAAGTCATCTCCTGTCACGTCAGCCATGGATCGGACTGTGTATGGAACCATGTAGCTCGCATTCGGCCTCCCGCGGTGGGGATGCGGCGTGAGGAACGGCGAATCGGTTTCCACCAGAATCCTGCCAGGTTCGGCAATGGCCAGGGCAGCGCGGAGATTTCCGGCGTTCTTGAACGTCATGGTGCCGGCGAAAGACATGTACCAGCCGTTCTCGTTACAGATCCGGGCCAGTTCCTCATCTCCGGAGAAGCAGTGAAACACCACGCGATCCGGTGCACCTTCCTCCCGCAGGACCTGCACTACGTCGTCGTGGGCATCGCGATCGTGGATTTGAAGTGTCAGTCCGAGCCTTTTGGCGATATCTATGTGTCGCCGGAAGGAGTACCGCTGATGGGCGAGTCCCTCACCGTGGGTTCGGAAGAAGTCCAGCCCGGTCTCGCCGATGGCCCGGATTCGCGGGTGGCCGGCCAGCGCCTCAATCTCGGCGAGCGCCGATTCCAGCTCACCACGGGACGCATATTCGGGGGCATCGTTGGGGTGAATTGCCACGGCACCGAGGAGCCGGGGATCAGCTTCCACCGCTTGCACTGTGAACCGGGAGGATTCGAGGTCGCAGCCAACTTGAACAGCGCCCTGCACACCAACGGCTTCCGCTGAGTCCATGGCGTCCCGAACCGAGACCTCAATCAAGCCGTGCCTGAAGTCCAGATGCGTGTGGTTGTCCATCACAGGCACGGGCAGGGGTTCGGGCGCAGGAGGGTACTCCCGGCGTGAGTCTTTTTCGTCAGCTGCGTCGGAAGGCGCCCGGTACGGTGCGGGAGCGAGGGAATTGCACATGCTTCCACCTTAATCGGACCGCGGTCCTCCCCGGGCGCCCAAGAGGAGCGAGCCATTAATTCCCTTTGGCACATAAATTCCGGAGCACTATGTTAGCGCGGGCCAATGTCTGGGTAGTCTGGAACGGACAAGCGGCAACACCAGCAGCACTCAGCGAAGACAGCTGCTGCGGAGGCCACGGCTGAAGGGCAATCCATGGAGTCCAAGCGACAAGTCACCGTTGAACCTTCTCCTGTTCAGGGCGAGGCTTACAGTCCCCTGCCGCGTGACGGTGCAGGACTCAATGGGCACAGGCCGCATGTCATGGACGCGGAACGGTTCCACGACGCCAGTGAGCGCGTCCTTGGTTCCATCAATAAGGTCATCGACGGAAAAGCCGACGCCGCCAAGCTCGCCCTTACTGTGCTGCTGGCCCAGGGGCATCTTCTGCTGGAAGATGTGCCGGGGGTTGGTAAGACCCTGCTGGCAAAGACACTGGCACGGACTGTTGACTGCACAGTGTCCCGCATTCAATTCACCCCGGACCTGCTCCCTTCCGACGTCACAGGGGTGTCCATCTACAACCAGTCGTCCCGGCAGTTCGAGTTCCGGCCCGGTGCCGTGTTCGCGAACATCGTGATCGGCGACGAAATCAACCGCGCTTCCGCCAAAACCCAATCCGCTTTGCTTGAGTGTATGGAAGAGCACCAGGTAACTGTGGACGGCCATTCGTATCAGCTGGGATTGCCTTTCATGGTGGTGGCTACGCAGAACCCTATCGAAATGGAAGGCACGTACCCGCTGCCTGAGGCACAGCGTGACCGTTTCATGGCCAGGATCTCCATGGGCTACCCGGACAAAGATGCCGAGATTGAGATGTTGGAGACGCATCAGGCATCCTCGCCCCTGATTAAGGTGACTCCCGTGGTCACGGCCGCCGATGTTGCTGCCATGATCTCCACCGTCCAGCAGGTTTATGTTTCCACTGCCATCAAGGAGTACACCGTGGCCATTGGACGGGCGACCCGTGACAGTGCCCGGCTCCGTCTTGGCGCCAGCCCGCGGTCCTTGCTGCAACTGCTCCGTGCGGCCAAGGCCACGGCCGCGCTGGATGGCCGCGATTTTGTCCTGCCGGATGACGTAGTGGACGTGGCCGAATCGGTGCTCGCCCACCGCATCATCCTGGACCGTAAAGCTGCGAGTTCGGGCGATACGCCGCAGAGCATTCTCCGCGGCATCTTCGCTTCCCTGCCCGTGGCCCAGGAACCGCCCGGCGCGTGGCGCAGGGACAGGCACAGCGTTTAGGAGAGATGCCGGTATGGCGCTCATGGATAGGCTTCCCAAGCACTTATTCACCAACCGTGGCTGGGGGCTTCTGGCCGCCGGGGCCCTTTCCTTGGGGTGCGCCTATGTCATGGGCAGGCGTGACCTCCTGACTTTGGCTGTGCTGTTGATTATCCTTCCCTTGGTGGCGCTTGCCGGCGTCCGGGTGCTCAAACCCAAGTTCCAGGTGTACCGGGAGTTCAATCCGTCCACAGTGGAGACGTCGGGCACCACAACCGTTCGCCTCGCTGTAGCCCGGTCGTCATATTCCACGGGGCACGTGATCATGGAGGAGCAGTTGCCTCCCCGCTTCGGCGAGCCACCCGCTTTCCGTTTTCCCGCCCGATCAGCGTCCGGAGGCACCAGCCGCTACGAATATCACCTGCGCTCCGGCAAGCGGGGACAGTTCCGGATTGGTCCGGTCACGGCCGAGTTCAGTGACCCGTTCGGCTTATCGCTGCGGCGGCATGCAATTGACGACGGCGACATCCTCACCGTGACTCCTGCCGCCGTCGAACTTCCCGTCACGGGCCTCGCCGGTGCGCGCGGCAATGATGGCGTGACGGCCACCCGTATCCGGGCCAATCCCAGCGACGACGACATCATGACCCGTGAGTACCGGCACGGCGATCCCATGCGCCGCGTTCACTGGGCGGCTACTGCCCGCCATGGCCAGCTTATGGTGCGTCAGGAGGAGTCGGTGACCACCCCGGAGGCCACTCTCATCCTTGACCAGAGATTCACCGCCTTTGCCGCTGGAACCGGTTCTGTCTTCGGGAGCCATGACGAAGACTCGGACCTTGTCACCAGCATGAACTTCGAGTGGATGGTCACCGCGGCGATGTCCATTACCGCGCATTTGGCAGAACGGAATTATTCACTGCGGCTCCTGGACGCGTTTGGCGGCCCGGCGTTCCATCGCTCGCGGTCGGCGCCGGACCCGCAGACGGAGGAGTTCGCGGGCGTGGGCGGCCTTCAGGCCATCGCTGAGAGTCTTGCGGCAGTGGAGCTAAGCGGCCCGAGGCACACCAGGCTGGAGCACCACAGGACCGAGCACAGCTCAGAACGCAACCAAATCTCCGAACACAAAGAGGGCTCCCCCGGCTCGGCAGGCACGGAAAATGCTGATTCTCCTTTCAACGACCGTCTGATGGATAAACTCTCAGCGCACCGGTTGCGGGGTCCGCTGCTTGCCTTGGTGGGCAACCTGACGCTTGCCGAGGCAAGAACCCTCGCCCCGGCGGCCGGCTACGGTGCCAACGCTTTTGCCTTGGTGATAACCGATGCCTCACGGAACAACGAGGAAGTACTGGAGATCTTGCGCCTCGCTGGTTGGAGGGCAGCCGCTGTGACATCAAAGACCCAGTTGACGGCCGCCTGGTCAGCCTTCGATGCCGGCGGCATCGTAGCAGCCGCCGATGCGGCCATGGACGTCCGGCGTGGAGCGGCGGTGCCACGATGACTGCTACATCCCACCAGGGCTCCCCCAGCGCTCCGACCCAACCGGGTGGAGCGAGCAGCGCGCCTGCATCCGGCAAGCGGCCCCGGCCGCACGTCCCGGGTCCAGGGCCCTATCCATGGGCCATGGCAGGATCTGTTGCGGTGGCCGTCCTTGGTGCTGGATTGTCCTTGAACGGTGTCCTCAGGGGCTGGGCCTGGTTCATGCCGTTGATCACCACGGTGGTAGTGGTTGCACTGGCGCTTGCTGTCCTCCGGGCACTCCGGGCCCAGCCGCTGATCGCCACTTTGGGCGCCTTTGCCGCGTTGGCGGCTGCGCTGAGTTTCATCTTCTGCCGCCAGGAGAGCCTGGCGGGGTTCATCCCCACCACCGAAACCTTCACCGCCGTCGGACGCCTCATCAAGCGGGCCGCCGAGACAGTGGTGTCCGAAAGCGCACCAGTGGCACCCAACGCCGGGATCGTCTTCGTCATGTGTGCCTGTCTTGGGCTCCTGGTGATCCTCATCGATGCCCTGGCCGTTCCGCTTTCGATGCCTGCGGCCAGCGGCATTGGCCTGCTGGCGGTCATGGTGGTTCCGGCCACCATCAAACCGCAGAGCGTGGGGGTAGCCGGATTCATCGGCGCGGCCGTGGGTTACTTGCTCATCCTCGGTTGCAGCCACTGGTTCGCCCCTGATGCCAGGCTCCAGTCCGGTTCGGGCCGCGGTGCCGGCCAGTTCAAGCGCTCAGTTGTCACCGGTGGCTTGGCGCTGGCCTTGACAATGACCGTGCCCTTGGCCATACCCGGTTTCGAGACCGGCACCTTTCCGCAGGGTTCAAGGCTCAGCCCGTGGGGCACCTCCAATGGGCTCAATCCCATGATCACCCTGGGCAACAGCCTCAGGAGTCCTACCGGTTCGGGCCGCATCACGTATGCCACTAGCGCTGGCGCACCCCTGTATTTGAGGTCGGTCACTGTTGACCACTTCGACGGCGAAACCTGGGCCCCGGATGATCGTGCAGGCGACCGCCGCGTTGGTGCTGACAGGATCGAGACGGGGTACGCCGTCCAGGGCGAAGTGGTCAATGCCGTGACGTCCATTAACGCGGGCCTGTTCACCAGCCCTTACCTCCCTGCCCCGTTTGCTCCGGCTTCCGTGAACGGCCTCAACGGACGCTGGACCTGGGATCCGGCTACTTTGAGCATCATGAGCACGGAGACCACCACCCGCGCCCAACGGTACGTCGTCTTCTCCGCAGCCCCCAGGATCACATCAGAGTCCCTGTCCCAAGCCACTTCCGTCCCGCAGGGCATTTCAGATGACTTCCTCAGGATCCCGGGCAACCTTCCGGACATCGTGCGGCAAACAGCCGATACCGTCACGGCATCCGCGGGCAGCAACTACGCCAAGGCGCTGGCCCTCCAGAGGTATCTGCGTTCCGGCGAGTTCACGTACTCCCTGCAAGCTCCCGTGCAGAACGGCTATGACGGTAACGGCCTCTCGGTCCTGTCGGATTTCCTTGCCGTCAAGAGCGGTTATTGTGTTCACTTCTCCTCGGCTATGGCCGTCATGGCGCGGGCCGAAGGGATTCCGAGCCGCATCGCCGTGGGCTACGCGCCGGGCCGGCTCACGGGCGAGTCCGTGGCCTTGGTCGGTCAGGGTTCCTTCCCCGAGTACGAGGTGGACGCCCGGGATGCTCACGCATGGCCTGAACTGTATTTTGAGGGGCTCGGCTGGGTTCCCTTTGAGCCCACGCCGTCGCGGGGCTTCGTCCCCGACTACGCCGCGGAATCCTCAGTTCCCAGCAACCTCAGCACCAACGCCGACGAGAAAGAAGTCCTCACAACCCCCGCACCGCCGGCAGCAGCGCCCGTCCCGATTCCAGGGGTAGAGACCCCTGCTACGGGTTCGGGCGCCACGAACCCGCTCCCAGCGATCGGCGCCGCCGCAGCCGGGGTGTTGCTGCTCGTCGGATTCCTCTGGTCGCCGAGGCTGAGCAGGACGGTCCTCCGACGACGCCGGTTGAACCAGAAACCCCTGGATGAAGCCGGCATCCCGGGCTTTAAGGATCCTGCCCCTGAACTTGCGTGGGCGGAGCTGCAAGACCTCGCTATGGATTACGGCTTGCCATCGACACCCAGCGAGACGCCGAGGCATTTTTCCGCCCGGCTGCGGTCCAGCATCGCGCTTGGTGACGCGGGAGGACTCGACGACGCCGCACACGCCGCAGTGGCTTCCCTCACCTCTGACTTCGAACGGCAGCGCTACGGTCGCGTGGCGGGCCCGGCACCGGCAGCGGCGGGCCGTATCGCCGTCGTCCGTGAGGCGTTGAGAAACAATGCCCGCTGGTTGGTGCGCTTCCGCGCTGACTGGGTGCCGCCGTCGATGATGCAGCGCTGGGTCCACGCGCTCGGCGCACCGTTCCGGGCTGTGGGAAGGCTCGGCAAGACCACGGGTTGGGCACTTGCCCGGTGGTGGCACAGGCTCAGGGGCCTGCTTCCCCAGCGCAGATAGGTTCAGGTACAGACAGCAAAGGGCCCGGCCCCGGAACTTGTGGTTCCGGGGCCGGGCCCTTGCGTGTGTCAACCGTTCTTGTTGCGAGAGCGGTTGACCGGGCTCCTTGGTGGAAAGAGCAGCATTAGTCGGCGTAAGGGTCCGCGATACCTACGTACTGGGTGTAGAGGTACTCTTCGATGCCTTCGGAGCCGCCTTCGCGGCCCAGGCCGGACTGCTTGACGCCACCGAACGGGGCAGCAGCGTTGGAGATGACGCCTGCATTGAGGCCGAGCATGCCGGTCTCGATGCGTTCGCTGATGCGCAGGCCCCGGTTGAGGTCCTTCGTGAAGACGTAGGCCACCAAACCGTATTCGGTGTTGTTGGCCAGGCGAACGGCGTCGTCTTCGGTGGAGAAGGTGATGATCGGCGCCACAGGTCCGAAGATCTCTTCCTGCAGGATGCGGGCGTCAGCGGCAACGTTCTTCAGCACGGTGGGCTGGTAGAAGTAACCGGGACCGTCGACGGCGGCACCACCGGTGACGGCAGTGGCACCTCCTGCTACGGCTTCGGAAACGAGGGCGTGAACGCCGTCGCGGGCCTTGCCATCGATGAGCGGGCCCACCTTGGACTCCGGCTCGGTACCGCGGGCGGTGGTCAGCGCACCGATTTTGGCGGCGAACTTTTCCGCGAAGGAATCAGCCACGGACTCGTGCACAATGAAGCGGTTCGCTGCGGTGCAGGCCTCGCCCATGTTGCGCATCTTGGCCGCAATGGCACCTTCAACTGCCTTGTCCAGGTCAGCATCCTCAAAGACCACGAACGGGGCGTTGCCGCCCAGTTCCATGGAGGTGCGCAAGACCTTGTCCGCGGCTTCACGGATCAGGGCCTGGCCCACCGGAGTGGAGCCGGTGAAGGAGATCTTGCGGAGACGGTCATCCTTGATCAGCGGGCCCGTGACGGCGCCGGCGGTGGAGGTCTGGATGACGTTGAGGACACCGGCGGGGAGGCCGGCTTCCTGCATGACCTGGGCGAAGAGCAGGCTGGTCAGCGGGGTGAAGTTTGCGGGCTTGAGCACCATGGTGCAACCAGCCGCGACGGCGGGGGCTACCTTGCGGGTGGCCATGGCCAGCGGGAAGTTCCACGGAGTGATCAGCAGGCAGGGGCCCACCGGCTTCTTTTGCACCAGGAGACGGTTCTTGCCATCCGGAGCTGCAGAGTAACGGCCGGACACGCGGACGGCCTCTTCCGAGAACCAGCGCAGGAACTCGGCACCGTAGGTGACTTCACCACGTGCTTCGGCAAGGGGCTTGCCCATTTCGAGGGTCATCAGCAGTGCGAAGTCTTCAGCACGTTCGGTGACCAGTTCAAAGGCGCGGCGCAGGATTTCGCCGCGTTCGCGCGGCGCCGTGCGGGCCCAATCAGCCTGGGCGGCAGCAGCGGCGTCGAGGGCGGCAGCCCCGTCTTCAGCGCCGGCGTCGGAGATGCTGAGCAGGACCTTTCCCGTGGCCGGGTCCTCAACATCAAAGGTCTTTCCGGATCCGGCCGGGCGCCACTGACCGTTGATCAGCAGGCCGGTAGGGACGGAAGCCAGCAGTTCGCTTTCGCGTTCAACCGTGACAGTCATGGCGACTCCTTCGTCTTGGGTGCTTTGGAGAATTGCACCACTGGGGTTCGTTGCCGGAAGTGGCTTGAATTACTGCCACGGTACTGCCCCGCAAGAAGCAGTGTCTACGCCTTCACGCACTGCCATATGGTCGCTGTTTTGTGCAGCTGCACAGCGTATGTCAGCGCGCCGCGAGGACCGCCGAGTAAAGCTCCCGCTTGCTGACCCGGGCATCGTCGGCCACTGCGGCCACAGCCTCCTTCAAGCGAATGCCTTGGGAAATGAGTTCGTTCACCGCGGCGACGTGGTCCTCAGGCTTGCCCGGTTCCTGTTCAGGTGCACCGGCTACCACCACTGCGATTTCGCCGCGGACCTCATTGTTTTCCGCCCACTCCAGCAGTTCACGCAAGGTGCCGCGGATGACTTCCTCATAGGTCTTGGTCAGTTCGCGGCACACAGCAACACGGCGATCGGCCCCGAAGCGCTCGTGCAGCGCGCGCAACATGACCTCAAGCCTATGCGGGGCCTCGAAGAAGACCATGGTGCGGCGTTCGTTTGCGAGGTCGGCGAGACGTGAGTTCCGGTCCCCCGACTTCCGCGGAAGGAATCCCTCAAAGCAGAAGCGGTCGGTGGGCAAGCCGGACAGCGCCAAGGCAGTCAGTACCGCAGAAGGGCCTGGAACGGCCGTGACCGTCAGTCCGGCGGCAACTGCGCCCTCCACCAGACGAAAGCCCGGGTCGGAAACTGCTGGCATTCCAGCGTCGCTGACCATCAGGATGGTCTTGCCGGCGCGCACGTGGTCCAGGAGTTCACCAGTCTTGGCCACTTCATTGTGCTCGTGGTAGCTGATGACGCGTCCGGTAACCTCGACGCCCAGCGCCGTTACCAGCCGGTGCAAACGCCGGGTGTCCTCTGCAGCCACAATGTCCGAGGTGCCAAGGAGTTCAACCAAGCGTGCGGATGCGTCGCCCACGTTGCCGATGGGTGTTGCGGCAAGCACGATCCTGCCGACGCCGGGAGTTGCGCCGGAATCGGCAGCAGAGGCCGACCCATCCAGGTCGTCGTTGTAGGGAGTCTCGTCCGGGGTGCTGCGCTGTTCGTCCACCTGCCAAGCCTAATGCCGCGCGGGCTTCAAGGATGCAGCCGCGGGGTTCAGGGATACAGCAAGGATGGAAAGGTAGCATGGGCGGGTGAACCAGTCGCCCGTTCCTGCTACCGCTTCCGGATCTCCGGTGGCGTCCCCGGCGACCCCTGAACCCGAAGACACAACGCTGGAGGTAAGCAGCGGTCAGCCGGATGCACCGAAACGCGCCGTCGGGCCAGCGCCCCGACAGGCGGCGGCGTTGCACGGCAGCACTGGCGGAACTTTGCCCGGCCGTGGGCTGGAAGGTCACCGTTGGATCGCCCGACCGTCCGAGGCCTTCGCTGCCCAAGCATTGAAGGAACGCCTGATCGGTGGGGTCCAGAGCTGGCGTGACTACCCGGCCTCGTTGCGCTTGTGGTTTTGGCTGATCCCCACCATCACGGCAGTCCTGGGCGGCATCCTCCGCTTCTTCCGGCTTGATACCCCGCACAGCCTGGTTTTCGACGAAACGTACTACGTCAAGGACGCTTACTCCTATGTAGTGAGCGGTTACGAACGCAGTTGGCCGGCCAACGCCAACGATTCCTTCAATGCCGGCAACCCGGACATCCTCCTTAACACTCCTGAGTACGTGGTCCACCCGCCGGTGGGCAAGTGGATGATTGCCTTCGGTATGTGGCTGTTCGGCGGCGACAACCCCTTCGGCTGGCGGTTCAGTGCGGCCTTGGCAGGTACGTTGACGGTCTTCCTCGTTTCCCTCATCGCACTGAAGCTGTTCCGGTCGCACACCCTCGGGGCCGTTGCCGGGCTCCTGCTGGCCATTGATGGCCACCATCTGGTGCTCTCCCGTACGTCGCTGCTGGACGTCTTCCTGGCACTCTGGATACTGGCCGCTTTCGGCGCCCTGTTGATGGACCGCGACGACGGCCGCCGTCGTCTGGCTTCACGGCTCGCCGCGCAAGCGGCTGCTTCGCCGGGAGGCCGCCCCACACCCACCCAACTGGTTGCCGGCCCCTGGCTTGGCATGCGGTGGTGGCGACTGGTGGCAGGCCTCTGTCTTGGCCTGGCAGTGGGGACCAAATGGTCGGCGCTGTTCTTCGTAGCCGCCTTCGGGCTGATGACCGTGCTGTGGGACCTGAGCGCCCGGCGCATCGCAGGCGTCCGGAGCTGGTTCAGCGCCGGCATTATCAAGGACGGCCTCCCCGCTTTCGTGACCATCATCCCGATTGCCGCGGTCACCTATGTGGTGAGTTGGACGGGCTGGTTCCTCTCCAAGGACGCCTACTATCGACAATGGGCTGCCACCAACCCGGCCCCCGGCTGGGACTGGCTGCCCAACTCCGTGCGATCCCTGGCTCACTACCACCTTGAAGCCTACAAATTCCATCAAGGCCTCAGCTCCGACCATCCCTATGAGTCGAGCCCATGGACGTGGCTCATCATGGGCCGTCCCACCTCGTTCTTTTACCAAACCCCCAAACCGGGCACTCCGGGATGCGTAGTCGAGACCTGCTCCTCGGCTATCCTGCCGGTGGGCAATCCGGTGGTGTGGTGGGGCGGGACCATCGCTTTGGTCGTCCTGCTGTTCTGGTGGGCGGGGCGCCGCGACTGGCGTGCCGGCGCCATCCTCGCCGGTGTAGCCGCCGGCTACCTTCCGTGGTTCATGTACCCGGAACGGACCATGTTCATCTTCTACGCCGTGTCCTTTGAACCGTTCCTGGTTTTGGGCCTGACGTATGTGTTGGGGCTGGTGTTGGGACGCAGTGGCGACCCCATCTGGCGGCGACGATCCGGACTTTACATTGTGGCCCTGGTCCTGGTGTTGGCGGTGCTGACCACAGCATTCTTCTATCCTGTGCTCACGGCAGAAGTCATCACCTACCAGGAGTGGCGAATGAGGATGTGGATGCCATCGTGGATCTAGGAGGAGGCAAGCAGTGAGGGAAGCAAGCACGGAGCTTCTGGTCGAGGCGGACCCGAACACCAACGTGACGGACCTCCTCCTGGAACGCTGCCACAAGGATCCGTTCGGTAACCTGTACGCGCACAAAACCGCGAACGGTTGGCTGAACATTTCCGCAGCCAGGTTTCTTGCCGACGTCACGGCTTTGGCCAAAGGCCTCATCGCGGGTGGGCTCAACCCCGGCGATCCTGTAGCCGTGCTTTCCCGCTCAAGCTTTGAATGGACGTTGGTGGACTTCGCCATCTGGATGGCCGGCGGAGTCACCGTCCCCATTTACGAGACGTCATCGGCCAGTCAGATCGAGTGGATTCTCACCGATTCCGGAGCCCGTCGCATCTTTGTGGAGGACACTGCCAAGGAGAGCCTCGTCCGCGCCTTGGTTGAACAGTCCCCGGCCCTGGGCGAGGACCCAGTGACCATCATCCGGATGGAGCACGACGGCGACGCACCCAACCTGACCAGCGTCTCCGCCGTCGGAATCGGCATCATGGACGCCGAACTGGAGCGCCAGCGCAGCGCAGCGAACCTGGCAAGCGTGGCATCCATCGTTTACACCTCCGGAACCACGGGCAAGCCCAAGGGCTGTGAAATCACTCATGGCAACTTTGTCCTCGTGGCCCGTAACGTCATCCCGTTCCTCCCCGAGCTGCTCATGCGGCAAGGCGCACGCACCCTGATGTTCCTGCCCCTGGCGCACGTCCTCGCCAGGGCTGTCCAGGTTGTTTGCCTCACGGCCGGCATCACGCTGGGACATAGTGCCGGCGCCAGCGGACTCATGGCGGATCTTGGATCCTTCAAGCCCACGTTCCTGCTCGCAGTGCCCCGCATCTTCGAGAAGGTTTACGCTGGCGCCAGCCACAAAGCGGCCATGAGCGGCAAGTCCGCCCTCTTCTCGGCAGCTTCGGCCACCGCGGTGCAATATTCGACGGCGGTGTCCCTCGCGGGCCGCGGCGAGGGACCGGGCCCGGGTTGGCTGCTGGGCCTGAAGCACTCCACGTTCAACAAGCTCTTTTATCCCAAGGTGCGCGAGGTTTTCGGCGGCGACGTCGGCTACACGGTTTCCGGAGCCAGTCCCCTAAGCCTCCGGGACAACCATTTCTTCCACGGCGCGGGAGTTCCCGTCCTTGAGGGCTACGGGCTGACAGAGACCACGGCACCCTGCACCGTCAACACCCCCAGCATGTCCCGCATAGGTACAGTGGGCATTCCCCTCCCCGGGACCACCATCAGGGTGGCGCAGGACGGCGAAGTGCTGGTCAAGGGCATTGGCGTCTTCAAGGGATACCACAACAACGAAAAGGCCACGCAGGCTGCCTTCGTTGACGGCTTCTTCCGTACCGGCGACCTCGGCGAGCTCGACGCCGACGGCTTCCTGACCATCACCGGCCGAAAGAAGGACCTCCTGGTCACGGCGGCCGGTAAGAACGTGGCGCCGGCTCCCTTGGAGGAGAAGCTCCGCGAACATCCCTTGGTGGGTCAGGCAGTAGTAGTCGGCGACGGCCGGCCCTTCGTCGCGGCAATGGTCGGTTTGGACCCCGAAGGGCTCGCTAACTGGTGCGCCGAGAACAAGGCGGGGGCCATGACCCCTGATGAAGCCGCTGGCGATGACCGGGTGAAGGCGGCTATTCAGTCAGCCGTGGACGAGGCCAACAAGCTCGTCTCGGCTGCCGAGTCGATCAAGAAGTTCGCATTCATCACGGCGGATCTCAGCGTCGAGTCAGGGCACCTGACGCCCTCGCTGAAGCTGAAGCGGGCCGCGGTGCTCAACGACTTCTCAGCGGCTGTGGAAAAACTCTACGCGAAGTAGTTTTCTCCACTTGGGCTGGGCCACCGCAGGTCCAGCCCAGGTCGAGACGTACCTGCTAGCGCGTAACGCCCGTCGGTTCCTTGCGAAGGCTGTCGGCATCGTCGTTTGTGAAAGCTGCCTCTTCAGACTCCTCGCGGTCCTCGGCCGCTTGTGCCGTCGCAAGGCCGCGACGCCGCTTGGTAGGCCACGTGAAGATGAACGTCAGCGTCGCTGCAAGGAACACCAGCGCGCCGATGACAATGCCCGCGTCAATCCAGAACTGTCCCGGGAAGAGCCTGATAAGGGTGTCTTCCAGCGAGAATGTCCATGTTCCATTGGCAAAGAAGATGCGGTGGAACTCCGTAAAGAACTGCTGCCAGCTCAAGACGGCCAACACTGCGAGTCCAATGATGATGACCAGCGTGACGATTGAACCGGCAAAGAGACCGCGGCGGATCCCGCCCGTGCTTCGCTTACGCAGATACAGGATGGCGATGATGCTAAGGATGATGAGCAAAAGCCCGGCCCCGAAGGAGGACAGAATGACCAGCTTCACGTCGGCCATGTGCGACACTTCGCTGTCGGTGAAGAGCTTGTCGCCGTCCTGGTTGACCAAACCGCCCAGGTAACGCGGGCCGGCCCAGTTGCTGAGGTAATCAACGGCGTAAGAGCCGTACGTCATACGATCGTCAGTGCTGAAACCATAGCCGTCGCCGGGGAAACCCGGGCGGTTGTACTCTACCCACAGGAACAGGGGGCTGGTGACTGCCCGGACGGCAAGCACCAGGAGGATCACCGGGTAGAAGACCGCCAAAAGCACCTGGAAGATCCGCGGGCCTATCGGCTTCACCTTTGCTGCTTGCTCGCGTTCGGCGTTTCGGCGCGCCACTTCGTCTTCCGGCGGGCGGATCTGAAGAGCCGACGTCGGCAGGGGCTCCGAATAGTGCGACGGCTGCTTGGTGGTGGAAGCGCCTGCCAGGGTGTCGGCGAACAGCGGCGGCTCAGCCTCGACGTCGGCCGCTTCTGCAGCTTTCCGGTCCGCGCGGCTCCCGGGCTGGCCGTTGGCAGGCGTCGCTGAAGTGGGAGTGGACGCGGTGGCGGCCGACGGCGTTGCTCCGGTTGTGTGTGTGGCTGCGGCTCCGGTGCTGGCTGCAGGAGTGGCCGGAGAAGCACCACTGGACGTTTTCGGCTTCATCCAGTCGAAAGCCGGTTCGTTGGGGTCCTCGTGGACGTCCGTGTCCGGTTCTTGTGGTTTTGGGCTTTTGTCGCTCACAGCGGGTTCACTTCCGTAGGCATCCACCGGCGATTGCTTGCTGCCGGCTCTCTTGTCTGCATTCGAGCCTACCGCCCGGCATTACAGAGACACGCGGTGCCACCCCGGCTGGAACCAGATTGAAACCCAACCGTAAGGTCTATGCGGCAATGCTGCGATAACCGGCGTCGTTGGCATCCATATCTCCTGTGACGCCTGCGCGGACCGCCTTCCCGCCCAGCACCAACGTGTAGACCCAATACCCGGCCAAAACCAGTGCACCGATGGTGATCTTGGCCCACACGGGAAGCGGGCTCGGCGTCACAAAGCCCTCAACAATTCCCGAAACCAGCAGGACGAGCACCAATCCCAAGGCAATGGTAATCAACGAACGGCCCTCATCAGCCACAGCCTGCAGCCTTGTGCGTGGGCCCGGCCGCACCATGGCCCAGAAGATCTTGAGCCCCGCCGCGCAGGCAATGAAGACAGCGGTGAGTTCCATGAGGCCGTGAGGAAGGATGTAGCTGAAAAAGATGTCCATCTTCCCCGTGGCCAGGAAAAGTCCCGCCGCGATTCCCAACCCCTGCGCATTCATGAACAAGATGAAGGGCACCCAGAACCCGGTAATGCCAAAGGCCACAGCTTGAGCGGAAATCCAGGCGTTGTTCGTCCACACCAAGCCGGCGAACGAAGCCGCAGGATTCTCGGAATAGTAGTCAATGAAGTCTTCCTCCACATACTGCTGCACCTTGGCATCACTGGACGCTACGGCCCTCAGGGCCTCCGGCGAAGTGCCAATCCACAAAGCATAGGCACCCGCCACCAGGACAAAGGCAAGCCCGCACCATAGAGTCAACCACCGGATCCGGTAGAAGGCCGCAGGGAGGGAAATAACAAAGAACCGCGCCAAGTCCTCCATGAAATTGGAGCGGGCCCCCGTGAACCTCGTCCGGGCCTGGGCCAATGCTGCAGACAAGGACGCCGACAATCCCGTCTCCGGCGCCACGGACCGGATCAGCGACAGGTGCCCGGACACCGTTTGATACAGGCGCAGAAGTTCATCGGCCTCAGCACCCGTAAGCCTTCGCTTATGAGCCAGGAAATGAAGCCGCGACCATTTGTCCCCATGTACGGCCGAGAAGGCATCTATGTCCACGCCACCACCCTAGCGCCTGTATCCACTAGCAGGTCAGCCCGCCGCTAGACTCGTTGAAGAGGGCAGTCGTGTGGCCCGAAGCGTTGGCGAAACATGGGGGCAGGCATGAGTTCAATCATCACAGGCGAGGCCGTGGTCCTCGAGCTTCGCCCAGCCTCCTTCGCCGCACGTGCGCTGGGGCTCATCATTGACGTCATCTCCCAAATCGCCCTCGCGATACTGCTGATCATCCTGATCACCAGCGCCTCCCGGGATCTGGACGACGCCGCCATACAGGCAATGGTCCTCAGCAGCATCGTATTCTCAGTGGTCATCGTCCCCGTCACCGTGGAAACCCTGACACGAGGGCGATCCCTGGGAAAGCTCGCAACAGGGCTCCGCATAGTCCGCGACGACGGCGGCTCCATCCGTTTTCGGCACGCGCTCATCCGCGGGCTCCTCGGATTCCTGGAGATCTACCTGACCTTCGGCGGCCTCGCAATCGGAGTGGCACTGTTCAACGACAAGTCCAAGCGGCTCGGCGACATCGTTGCAGGCACCTACTCCCTCCGGCAACGCGTACCCTCAACGCCCCGGATCATGCCCGTAGCACCGCACCACCTGCAGGCATGGGTGGCCATGGCAGATATCGGCAGAGTACCGGATGCCACCGCTCGCCGGGCCGGAACCTTCGTGCAGCAGGCCTACCTCATGGCACCCGCCTCACGCGTCAACATGGCTGCCTCGCTCGCATCAGAACTTGCAAGGTACGTCGCACCACCCCCGCCCGCCGGCACCATCCCCGAAGACTACATAGGCGCAGTCCTCGGGGAACGGCGCAACCGCGAACTCACACGGCTCCGCCAAGCGGAGCAGCGGAACGCCACCGTAGGGGAACGACTCAGGAAGCTGCCGTTCACTAACGGTTAGTGCCCCGCTATGGGCTGACGCCAGCCATCGCCGGGCGGCCGCCGTCCTCTGCGGGCTCGCTCATTCTTCGCTTAGACGAACGCTGCCGGACGGCTGGCGACCGCCGCGCCAGCAAAGTCACCAGTGAGCCGGTCTTGTGAGTCGTGGGGGTAGGAGGGTGGAGGGGTCGCCTTCGGCCGCGTTGATCTGCGGTTGGGTCAGGTAGAGCGCCTTGGTGAGGTCGGCTCCGTGGAGTTGTGCTCCACGGAGATCTGCTCCCAGAAGGTCTACGGCTGTGAGGTCGGACTTCCTCAGATTGGCTCCGATCAGGTATGCACCGCGGAGATCCGATCCGCAGAGACTTTGGTTCGCAAGGTCGGCGCCCATCAGATCAGCGCCGCCCAGCTTGGCGTCGGCACCCGGTTGGCGGCCGGCGTCGAAAGTTGGCTTGTCCTCGGCCCCGTAGGAGGCGCGTAGTTCTTCGCTAACCTCCATCAGGAGCGTGCGGACTTCTCCATGCAAAATTTCGACGTCGGTGGCCAGGACCGTGGACGCGTCGCCTTGTGCGGAAGCTGTTATGCGCTCGGAAAGGTGGTGGGCCGTGAACGCGAGGTCGGGATCGAACGTCCGTTGCCGGGCTTCGGCCAGGTACCAGAGCATCTCGTGGAGTTGCCTGACTACTTTGAACACGGCGAACATCGAGGACTTGGACGATGGGTCCTGCGTCCAACTAGTGCCGGAGAAGGTGTGTTGGGACACCACTTGGCCGGCGCCGAAACAATCAAATACTGTGCAACCGCGGAAGCCTCGAGGCCGTAAGCGTTGGTGGATGGTGCAGGAAAAGTCGTCGGCCATGTTCGGGCACGGCGAAGCGGCAGGTTTGTCGATGGCGAAGTCAGCTGATCGGGCAAATCCGAGCGCGGTGCAGCAAAGGGCAAAGCAGTTGCCGCAGTCGGGGCTGAACGTAGGTGAAATGGTCATGCGTGCTCCAAATGATGAGAAAGGGTCCGGTGGAAGGAGCCGGGGAACCCGTGAGCGGGTTCCCCTGAGGGACACCCGGAATCATCTTGGAGGGCAGCAAAAATAGCAGGGCCGACGACGTGTCAGCGCTGGAGCAATGGGTCAAAGCGCGCAGGAAATAATCACTACGACGATCTTAACAGCAGGACTACCGCTGGGCGTAGCTCGCCCACGGAATGTTCCAGTCGCCGAAGCCTTCCAGTGGTTCAACTGCCGGCGCGCCGGTGTTCAGGATCTGGACAACGTCACCGGTCTTCATGTTGTTGAAGAACCACTCAGCATCAGCCGGCAGCAGGCCCACGCAGCCATGCGAGACGTTAGCCACCCCAATGGAGCTCCAAGCGGCTTCGAGGGCCTGGTGAACGTACACGCCGGACCACGTGAGGCGGTTGGCATATTCCACCACGAGGGGCGGGTAATAGCCTTTGTCGCCGGGCTTCAGGCCGATTGTTCCGGCGTTGAAGTTCGAGTGGCGTTCCTGTTCCATAATCACCGCGTATCCGGTGGGCGAAAGCCAATCTTCCCCGCCCAAGGACACGGGAGCCGTGTGAACCAACTGGCCGTCGGAGTAAACGTTCATGGTCTTGGTGTTGTCGTCAACCACGGCCACACGCTGCGGGCCAGTGGTGAACGTCGAGACCACGTCAGCGTTGCCGATCATGTTGTTTCCGAAGTCCACGCCCAAAAGCTTCATATCCACGGTGACAGTGGTGCCGGACGCCCAGAAAGCCTCCGGACGGATCCTGACCTTCTTGTCCGAATACCAATGCCAAGCCACGGGCTGGCCGGAGGAAACCGTGACGGCGACGCGCTTTTCCATTGCCGCCTTGTCTACGACGGGCTCACTGAAGTTGATTTCGATAGGCTGCCCGGAGCCGGCCGTGGTGCCGTGGCGGGGGTAGATGGAAGCGTCGGCCTCGTAGGCGGCGGAAACCGTAGTGAAGGTTTGGGACTTCTTAGTCTCTTTCCCAGCCGTATCCACGACGGTGAAGGAGTAGCTGTACTGTGTTTTGAACTTCAGGACTTCCAGAGTTGTCCAAGTGCTGCCGTCAGGGCTGGTCTTGCCTTCCACAGGTGTCCCGCCGCCCACCGGCGCCAGCACAACGTCCTTCAGCTTGCCGTTGACTGCTTTGATCTGGGGACCCACAACGGGGTTCCACTCCACGGCGCCATCCAGCGGGGTAATGCCCAGCTCTACGGGTTTGGCTTCCACGGTAGGAGTCGCCGACGGCGCTACGGCCGCATCCTGCGTAGAACCTGCCAGCAGGCCCGGCACGGTGACCACGCCAATTCCACCCACGACAATTGCTGCGCAGACTCCAATGATGGCAAGGATCTTGCCCTTTTTACGTTTGGCGACTTCCGTCATGGTTCCCGTCATCCTGTCCCCCGCAAGCAGTACCGAACACCCAATTCTACCGGAAAGGCCGGCCACGCTGGTTGCGTGTCCGGCCTTTCGCCATCGATTTGGGTACCGCCGGGGGCGGACTGTACAGGCTAGTAGCGGTAGTGCTCAGGCTTGTAGGGACCTGCAACATCGAGGTCCAGGTAATCCGCCTGGTCCTTGCTCAACTCCGTCAGCTCCACGCCCAATGCATCCAAGTGAAGGCGTGCAACCTTCTCATCCAGGATCTTGGGAAGGACGTAAACCTGGTTCCGGTACTCGCGCTCACCGGCGGGCTGGTCCTTCTTGGTCCAGAGTTCGATCTGCGCAATGGTCTGGTTGGCGAACGAGTTGCTCATCACGAATGACGGGTGGCCCGTGGCGTTGCCCAGGTTGAGCAGCCTGCCCTCGGAAAGCACAATGATGGACCGTTCGGAATCCGTCCCGGCCTCGAAGACCCACTCGTGGACCTGCGGCTTGATCTCAACCTTCTTGACGCCCGGAATCCTGGCAAGTCCGGCGATGTCGATTTCGTTGTCGAAGTGGCCGATGTTGCCAACGATCGCCTTGTTCTTCATGCCGAGCATGTGCTCGGCCATGATCACGTCCTTGTTGCCTGTGGTGGTGATGAAGATGTCACCCTGGGCGAGCACCGTCTCCAACCTGGCCACCTGGTAGCCGTCCATAGCGGCCTGTAGGGCACAGATGGGGTCAATTTCAGTGACGATGACACGCGAGCCCTGGCCACGCAGCGCTTCAGCGGCGCCCTTGCCGACGTCGCCATAACCGCACACAACTGCCACCTTGCCGCCCATCAGGACATCCGTGGCCCTGTTGATGCCGTCCGGCAAGGAGTGGCGGATGCCGTACTTGTTGTCGAACTTGCTCTTGGTGACGGAGTCGTTGACGTTGATGGCCGGGAACAGCAGCTTGCCCTGCTCCGCGAGCTGATACAGACGGTGCACACCAGTGGTGGTTTCCTCGGTGACGCCTTCGATGCGGGCAGCCAGGCGGGTCCACTTTTGCGGATCGGCGGCAAGGGTCCTGCGCAGGAGATCCAGGATGAGGACGTATTCCTCCGGATCATCTTCGGTGGCGGTCGGCACGGCACCTGCAGCTTCGAATTCGACGCCCTTGTGCAGCAGCAGCGTGGCGTCGCCGCCGTCGTCGAGAATCATGTTGGGACCCAAGTCCGGATTGGTGTCAGCGCCAGGCCAAGTGAGGATCTGCTCCGCAGTCCACCAGTACTCCTCAAGGGTTTCGCCCTTCCAAGCGAAAACCGGAACACCCTGCGGGTTTTCCGGGGTGCCCTTGCCGACGACGACGGCGGCAGCGGCTTCATCCTGGGTGGAGAAGATGTTGCAGGAAGCCCAACGAACTTCTGCGCCCAAGGCAGTGAGGGTTTCGATGAGTACTGCGGTTTGGACCGTCATGTGCAGGGAACCGGCAATCCTTGCACCCTTGAGGGGCTGCTCCGCACCGAACTCCGCGCGGAGCGACATGAGGCCCGGCATTTCGTGCTCGGCGAGACGGATTTGGTGGCGGCCGGCCTCCGCAAGAGTGATGTCAGCCACTTTGAAGTCAAAAGTCATGGAAGTCCTTAGGGGTGCCGTGCGAATTTGGTGGAAGAAAGCGCGTCAGGCCTTGGAATCGTGCTGGCCTGAGGTTGCCGCATTGGCTGCGGCCAGCAGTTCCGGAGGCAGGAGCAGCGGGATGCCGTCCTCAATGGTGTAGCGGAGCTTTTCGCCGTCCGCAGCGGCATCGGTGGAAACCAACTCATCGCCCTCTTGGACCAGCGGTGAACCCGTCACGGGGCAACGCAAGATGGACAACAGTTCAGGACTGACCTTTGGCATGAATGATGCTCCCTGGGTGGCGCCCGCATAGCGCCGCTGGCGGATATATCTGCAGATTCCAGACTACCGCGCAGGGAGATCCTGTTTTGATCCCGACGACGAAATGCGTCCAGGAGCCGAAATTCAGCAGCAGAAAAGGCCGCGATCCGGCTAAGACGGCTCGCGGAGGATGCGCAAGTGCCCTCGACGAGTGCCTTCGGTGCCGGCGGGTGGCTCCATCTGAGGGTGGCTGTGCCGGGTTGGAGTCTCGGTGGTGGCCGATGCAGCCTCCCTGACCGCGTTGGCAAGTGCCAGCAAGTCATCCGGGCCCGGCTCTTGCGGCGTTGTGGGCATGGCAAGGCGCAGGACTTCCCAGCCACGCGGAACCGTGAGTGACTCCGCATGCTGCGAGCAAAGATCGTACGCATGCGGTTCTGCGTACGTGGCCAGAGGACCCAGGACTGCGGTTGACTCTGCGTACACGTACGTCAAAGTGGCCACCGCGGACTGGCGGCAGGCTGATCTGGAACACTGACGAATGGCACCCACAACATCCCAGATTAGCGCCATTGGGCGCATACATTGCGCATTGCCCGCCCGTGCCCCACGAACTCCAAGCGAGTATCGCCCGATGCGGCGCGCTGCGGGCCTTGATGTCGCGCTGGCGGTTCCTCAGGACTAAAGTCGATATATGCAGTCACAGCCACATGTTCCCGGGTTCAATATCCGGTGGACTGACGCCGATGGCGATCAGGCCCAGGAACACGCCGGTTCGGAAGCGCGGGGCTTCCGGCGACGCCGGCGAAACCGGCACGGACGGGGACTGCGTGGAGAGTTGATGCTCCCCAATCTTCCTGGTTTCCGCACGCGCTCGGAACGCTTCGATGACATGGTGCTGGACTCCGCCGAGCGCCTCCAGGACATGTGGGGCAAACAGCTCGACGGCGTTCTCTTCGCAGTCGATGAAATTCCACCCAACCTTGAGCAGCTGGTTGCTACGGGAAACACTGCCCCCATGGGCTCCTACACCCCTGGTGGCCGCGGCGAGGCACCCATGATCACGGTGTACCGCCGGGTGGTTGAGCAGGGCGCTGCCACGCGCGAAGAACTGCAGGACCTTGTCCACGACGTCGTAGTGGAGTACACCGCCGAGATGCTCGGCGTGCCCCCGGAGACCTTGGACCCGGTCTACCGCCGCCGCTACCAATAACTTCGCTAGTAACCGACGGAGACCGGGACCTTCTCAAGTCCCGCTGCTGCGTCCTGAATTGCCACGACGGAAACGTCTGTCCGTGCTTGCTTTCCAAGTACCAGCGCGCCGTACACCGGGTCACCCGAAGCGGAAACCACGTAGCCCACCACAGCCGAACTGCCGGACTTGTCCGGTAGCCCGATCACCGATGTGGTGCCGCCGGACAAGTCCACGTCAACGGCCTTGCCGACTTTTCCGTCAGCGGTCACTGGAGCGTAACTGACCGTAGCGCGCCCCTCCGGAACACCGAAGCTCAAGGACCGCTGGCCTTCCCGTGGTACGGCCACCAAGTGCTGGCTGCCAAGACGGGCCGACGACGGCGACCACCCAAAGTCGGTTGCCTCCTCGGCCTTGGAACCGCGGGTGACCCTCGCCGATGCCAGGAACGAGACATCCGAGCTGGCTCTGACGGTGTAGCTACCGGCCGGGACGCCCTCAAGGTTGACGGTGGATACTGTCCCGCCCTTAACCGTCACCACTCCCCCATTGGGAATCTTTCGTTCACCGTTAGCGCCATAAAGGCTTACTTGCACAACGGCGTCGGTGGATCCGGGCACTGCGATCTGGAGTGCCGGTATGGCGTCCGCAAAACCTGACTTACCAGCCAGTGCCTTGACGGCCGCCGGGTCCTGGATGTCGACGCCGGACATCACCTGCAGGTTGGACGGCGCCGCACCTGGCGAGAGGTACTCCACACCACCAGGGGCGATTCCACGCAACACGCTCTGCTGGATGGTGGAGGCAACAGGACCGCCCGTGCTGCGCACGTGCACGGCAAGCTGCGATTCGCCCGGAGCGAGTCCAGCCAGGTTCACCGAGCGGGTGGTTCCGGGAGCCACCAGGAGACCACGGGCCCCGGGAGCTTGGATCTGCCCCTCGGATCCATAGAGGTCAAGGCTCACTGTCGCCGGGGTCTCGGAGGCATTACTCACGTTCAGGACGGCAGTTCGGCCCACGGACGTGTTGGCCCCCAGGAGCCAAGCGTCGTTGCCCGGCGGCTGGCATTGGGTAGATGCAAGGCCGCGAAGATCGCCGTCCGTAGCTGAGTAGCTAAGGTTGGCAGCCAGGGAGGCCTGCTCGTTTCCAAGGGCCTCGGCTCCCACAACGGTGGGAGACGCCACCGGGCTGATGTTCGCCACTCCGGCCGCGAGTACGGGCGGACCAACCGTGGGTGTAGGCGTGCTGGTAGGAGCCTTGGCGATCTCCTCCACCATCTCACCGCCCAGCGAGGTCACGTTGCTCTCGGGCACCGTACCGGCCGGGTTGCTCAGCACCACGGCGTTCAGGGCGCTGGTGGCAGTAGTGGAGACCGGGCTGAAATCGGCATCTGTGCCCACCACGGTTCCGCTCACAAGCCTCGCGGGTTCCGGACAGACACCCATGGAACGGCCCGCGGGAACGTCTGCCTGGCGGATATCCATGGTGGTACCCCCGGAAGGTTCCGGGACCATCGACGTCGCGGCCACGGCACCTCCGCCAGCCGCAAGGATGACCACTGCTGACAGGGCGCCAGTGATCACTCCCTTGTTGGAGCTGCGGGATTTCGTGCTTCGGGAGCTGGAGCTCGAGCTCCGGGAATCCTTGCCCGACCTGCTTGTTTCTCCGTTGTTCCCCGCACGGGACTTCGGGGCTTCCGGGGTTCCAGGCCTTTCGCGGGACAGGTTCTTCTGGTCCTCAGACACTGCTGTACTCCTTACGGAGGGAGACTTCATCCCTCGACATGCCGGTTCGGCTGCGGCGGGCGGGCATTGGAACGGCCAAGAGGACCGTCAATCCAATCACCACAGCCTGCAGGATCCCGATCCACAAGGCCCAAGGGTTGGTGTAGCGGATTTCAAGGTCGCCGCCGCTGGCGGGCAACTCGAACGCCTGGGACCATCCGGATGTGGTGGCCTTCAGTTGACGGCCATCCAGCCAGGCGCTCCAGCCCGGATCGGAGCGTTCGGCCAGGACAACCCTTCGGCCCTCGTTCCCCGATTCAACGGTGGCATCCACATCCACTTCTTCGGATGGCAGCGCCCTCAGCAGAGCGCCTTGGGAGTCCACGATACGTACCCGGTGTGCCGTGTCCGCGGCAGTAGCCGCGGGTTGGTTCCGGGGCGTCACCCGCCACAGCCACCCGGCGTCGGTCTGGCCGACAGCCACGAGTCCGGGGACGGCGTCGATCCTGCTGGCCGTCAACTGGGCGGCATTGTCTGCTGCCTTAAGGACCACGAATCCGGCCCCAAGTTGGTCAAGGTCGGGGCGGGGATCCACGCCGGTTCCCGCCACGATAGTGGCCACGGCCCTGCGGAGGGACGTGGTGGCAGCGTCATCGGCCGCGATTTCCTCGCGTCCTGGCGCGCCAATAATGGTTCGTGCAGAGGCAATGGTGGACAAACTGTCCAACGTGGTTCCGGCTCCCCGCATCAGGGAAGAGGAGAACGCGCCCTGCTCACCGCTGGTAATGACCAACGTCCGGGTTCGCTCGGGTCCTTGGCCACGGTCGACGGCGGTGGCGGGCAATGTGCCCGTATCCACCGGCCATATTTGTCGGCCCGCGCCAAGGGACGTCTGTTCGGCAGTGTTAGGTGCCGCAATGGGTACGGCAGTCGGTGTAGGCTGCAGGACATTTTGAGCAGTCCAGGCAGCCATGCCGGCAAGAGGGCCGGCAACTAGAAACGCCATGGTCGCGGCCGAGGCTACGCGCTGCAGCGGGAGGTGGCGCCGGGGAGCCTTCGATGTCGTTCGCGGTGCAGTGAAGAGCTTCTCAGCACCGAGAACGGCAGCACCTAGAAGCAACATTCCCGCCGCCGATACGGCAGGACCGGTGAATGGCCCGACAATCACGTTGTTGTTGACCCCGGTGGCGACGTGGCCCAGCAGCCAAGCGCTCGAAAGGGTAGCCAAAGCGACCAACCAGAACACCCGGGCCAGCGCAGCGCGCTTACCGGGCACGAACAAGGCAGCAACAGCCAGGATCAGGACTGGTGCGATGACCAGCAGAGCCAGCAACAGGGCCCAGGGCACAGCGCCAGGACCGAAGACCGCCAAACCGGTCAAGCCGCCGTCGATGTCGAAGGCAAGCGGCTGGCCAAGTAGCTGCTGCCACAACGGAGCAGCCTCAAAAGTCAGTGGCATTCCGGGATCGGCGAGCAACGAGCGCGGCCTGTCCAACACGGATACCGCATAAGGAAGGAACAAAGCGACTGTTGGCAGGAGCGACCACCACAGCGTTTTGCCCCGATGCCCGAGGACCACTGCAGCGAGAATCACCGCGACGATAATGGGCCCCAACAATGACGGCGCTGAGGCCGTGACAACGGCCATGGCAAGACCTGCGGCCGCTGCAGCAGTCCATGATGGTGTTCCGTTGATGCCGGGCTTACCGACTATCAGGGCCGGACGGCGGCTGAGCTGTGCCCCTGCCAAAGCAGGCCCTTGGGCGATGGCCGATCCCGAGGCACGCAATAGTGCGAGGAGCAGCAGCGGCATCATGACGTGAGCTACCAGGGCGCCGACACGGCCCTCGTTGATTGCGATCAGAAGTGCGGGAGCACCGGACCATGCGAGGGCCGCCGCGACCCGGAAGCGACGCTTGGTAGTCAACGCGCCCGCCGCGAACCATGCGCCCAATGCGGACAACGGCATGGCAAGGATCAGCAGCCACACCATGGCTGCGTTGCCGTCCCCACCTCCAAAGAGGGAGAGCAGCCACAGCACATAGCCGAACGGGTCGCCGTGTCCGGGCAGGCCTGCACCCAACGAGATCCACCAGGTGGAGGCATTCGCCCAGATGTCGCCTGGTGACGCCGACAGAGGGAGCAGCCCACCACCGGCAACGGTGCCTGAGCGGAGCAGCCCCAGCAGTCCCACGAGTGCTGCGGCCAGGGCAATCAGTGCAGCTGCGACGGCACCTGTGCCCACCCAGCCACGCTCATTGGTGGCCAGTGCGGTGAAGTCGTCCGCCGCATCCCCGCTGGGTTCAGGGGCCAGAAGGTCAGAGACAGCGGGAGTTTCTTCGGCGGGGCGGATTGCTTCCAATAAGGAGCGCCTGTTGGCACGCACGTCCCGCGTGGGTGTCTGAAGTCCCCGGACCACGGACCTGTGTACGCGGCGCGTCCTGGCCGCAACGCGGCGGCCTCTGGCTATGGCCACGGGACGGATAAGGGCAGCGACGGTGGCGGTGAATTGGGAGAAGCCATATCCCGGTTCTTTAACCAGGATGCTCAGCATGAGTCGGATGATGGCACCGAACAAGGCGCCCCCGGCTTGGAACGGCACTTTCCACCAGGATGTGTGCTTGAGCCGCATGTGGATCTGGGCTTTACGTGCCGCTGAGGATGTGCCCAGGCCATGCGGGCGGTGCTCCACGTGGAACATGCGGGCGCTGGGGACTACAACTACGCGATTGCCCGCAAGCCAGTTACGCCAGCAGAAGTCCACGTCATCGCCGCTGCCGGGCAAGGCCGGATCAAAACCTTCCAGCAGTTCCCAGACATCGCGGCGGATCAACATACCTGCGGAGTTCACCGCGAAAGTATCAGTGCGGGCATCGTATTGCCCTTGGTCAACTTCGTCGGCGTCAATCAGGGTAAGGCGCTCAGCCCAGCGGCTGGTTGAAAGGCCCACATCAACCAGATGCCGCTTGTTGTCCCAACCAAGCTGCTTACAGCCCGCCACGGTTACCGAGGGGGCGCGTTCAACCGCATGGAGCAGTTCCGCCAAAGCATCAGGCGCAGGCGCAGCGTCGTCGTGCAATAGCCAGATCCATTGCACGGAATCACCCTGCGTGTCGCCGTCGGCGGGGGCGAGCTCTTGCAGGCCAGCGCGAACAGCCGCCCCGAAACCGGACCTTGCATGGTGGAAAGAGGTGACGCTGTTCTGGCCGAGAGCCTCGCGGAGCAAGTCCAGCGAGTTGTCGGTGGAACCTGTATCAATGCCAATGGCGGCATCGGCCGGACGCGTCTGGTCCGACAATGCCGCCAATGTCCTGGGCAGATAGTTGCCGCCGTCGTGGGAAACCACGACGGCGGTAACATGCACTTCCTTGAGAATTAGACCGCTCGCTTCCTTAGCCGACGACGCTCCCGCTCGGAGAGCCCGCCCCAAATTCCGAACCGCTCATCATTCGCGAGAGCGTATTCCAAGCACTGCGAGCGGACGTTGCATGCACCGCAGACCTTCTTGGCGTCCCTCGTTGATCCACCCTTTTCAGGGAAGAAAGCTTCAGGATCGGTCTGCGCACACAGCGCGTCCGTCTGCCAGCCAAGTTCGCCCTCGTCATCGAAGTCCCCTTGGGGCAAGCCGATCCACACGGGCTGCCCTGGCGTTTCAAGCGGACGACGCAACTCCATGGGAGGGTCGTCCAGATCTTCATCCGGTCCAGCGGGCAGGTCGCCCACCAACGCCTCATGTGCCGCAAGGAGGGCAGTTGCCTGATCCTCCAAGGACTGCTGCACATTCTGGTTATATCGGCCTGCCGCTTCCGGGTCCGCCGGGTCTACGTACCAATCTCCCGGCACTTCCCTCGAACGGTATTTCACCGACGCATGTTCTGCGACGACTGCATCTTCCTGGATACGCAACGCTTGCCCCATGGCGTCCCTCCTGATTTTGCAGCTGCTGCTTGGATGTGTTTCCGATTCCCGGTGACGTTCCGGGAATCTGTGCAGCGGCGTTGATTACTAATTACACGCGTGTAACTACCCACCAGTCAAGCCGCGCCGGGATAATAATCAAGAATCTGTAGAAACGTGGGATGCGCCACGCCCAACATTTCGACCGCGCCTCCGGTGTGTTGTGGCGTAAACGGAAGCGTTTGATCGGTTCACGTGAACTTTCATTGAATTTCCGCGGAAAACCGTACCCGGCCCTCAAGGTAACCACCGTCTGGAGAAACCACAGTGTGTCGCATTTCACATTAGGGGTGCTGTGCCCAAGGACGTCGCGGTAGCCTCGTGGCAAGATTGACGCATGAGCATCCCGGCAGCGAACCTGATGACCGCCCTGCGATCCGGTCATTCAACGTCACCACGACTCACCTGGTATGGCCCCGACTCGGAACGGGTGGAACTCTCGGGGCGTGTCCTGGATAACTGGGTAGCCAAAACCAGCAACCTGTTGCAGGACGAGCTGGATGCCGAACCCGGAATGTCAATCAGGCTGGACCTCCCGGCGCATTGGAAGTCCTTCGTCTGGGCTCTCGCGGCGTGGCAACTGGGAATGGAAGTGGTCTTTGACGACACCGCGGCGGATCTGCTGGCAACCGACAAACCAGACGACGGCGGCGGCGCCGGCTTCGATGCGGTGGTGGCCGTGCCGCTCGCCGCACTTGCCATGCGCTGGCCGGGCGAGCTGCCGTCCGGCGTCGTGGATTATGCGGCGGAGGTCCGTTCCCATGGCGACGTCTTCATGGCGCACAACGAACCCGAGCCGACCCTGCCCGCCATACGCGGAACATCAGGGCTTCCGCACGAGGACCTTATTGAAGGCTTTGCTGCCGCCCAGGAACCAGGCGTCCGTCTACTGGTACGCGCGGCGGACGGTCTGGAGTCGTGCCTGGCAGCTTCGCTGGGGGCATGGAAAGAGGACGGCTCCGTAGTACTGGTGCATCCCGACCTCGAAGTGACCAAGCACCTTCTGGAGAACGAGCGCGTCAGCCGTTCTTAACCGACGGGAATTCGCCGGTAGCCGGGTTGGCGCCGGACTCGGAATTGGTCTTGGGCTTGTGGTGCAGTTCGATGATCTCGTGGTCGTGTGAGAACTCGGGTTCGGCATCAAGTTCTTCGTTGAACACCCAGAAGCGGTAGGCGAAGAAACGGAAGATGGTGCCCAGGATAAGGCCCACAACGCTGCCGGCGATGAACAGCGATGGCTTGTCGTTGAGGTCAAGGATGTACTTCGCGAACCACACACATCCCGAAGCAATCAAGAGCCCTACAAGGTTCATGATGGCAAACAGCACAGCTTCACGGACCACATTGGCCTGTTTACGGTGTCGGAACGTCCAGAAACGGTTCGCGACCCACGAGAAAATGCTTGCAACAATGGTGGCGATGGCCTTGGCCCACACTTCGCTGCCGTGCATCGGGCCCGAAAAGAGCCAGATGAAGACCGCCGAGTCGATGACGAAAGCAACACCGCCGACGGCGCCGAACTTTGCTACCTCACGCCAAAAAAGTGAGGCAAGTCCGCGGATGCGATCTGCAAGTGTGGTGATCATGACCCTCCATGGCCGTTGAAAAAGTGGGCCGATGGGCCTCACCCATTTTAGCGCCGATTTCCATGCGCTGCCTTTGAGGGGGCTGTGAGAACGCCGATACTGGCGCCTCACACCGTAGAAAACCATCCCAAAGGAGGGCAGAATCAGTGATCCTGCTGGCGGTTCGGTAGGCTGAACCTTGTGACTTTTCCAGTAATTGGCGTTGTTGGCGGCGGCCAACTCGCACGAATGATGGCTCCGCCCGCTACCGCCCTGGGCTTCGAACTCCGTGTTTTGGCCGAGGGTGAGGACGTTTCTGCCGTGGCTGCAGTGGCCACTGCGCCTCTTGGCGACTACAAGGACCTGAACGCTCTTCTTGAATTCTCCAAGGGCCTGGACGTGCTCACGTTTGATCACGAACACGTGCCCACGGAACACCTGCAAGCCCTCCTGGACGCCGGCGTCAACGTCCAACCCGGCCCTGATGCGTTGGTTAACGCCCAGGACAAGCTGGTGATGCGGGCTGCGATCGACCGCTTGGGCTTGCCGAATCCCGAGTGGTCGGCTGTTAACAGCGTTGAAGAACTGGTGGCCTTTGGCGACAGAATCGGCTGGCCCGTGGTTCTGAAGACCCCCCGCGGTGGCTATGACGGCAAGGGAGTCAGAATTGTTGACTCCGCCGACGATGCCGCGGAAACTGCCGACTGGTTCCAGGCCATGAGCCCCCTGCTGGCAGAAGCCAAGGTTGATTTCAGCCGCGAACTCTCGGCCCTTGTTGCACGCAGCCCCAGCGGCGAGTCCCGTGCATGGCCGGTTGTTCACACTATTCAGGTGGATGGTGTTTGCGACGAAGTGATCGCACCCGCCCAGAACATTTCCGTCGAAGTGGCTGCTGCCGCCGAAGAGGCCGCCCTGCGCATTGCCAACGAACTCGGAGTCACTGGAGTCATGGCCGCAGAGCTGTTCGAAACTCCGGGAGTCGGAGCAGGCTTCCTCATCAACGAGCTCGCCATGCGTCCACACAACACCGGCCACTGGACGCAGGACGGTTCCATCACCAGTCAGTTCGAGCAGCACCTGCGGGCCGTGTTGGACCTTCCGTTGGGCGCAACGGATGCCCTGGCCCCCGTGGTGGTCATGAAGAACTTCCTGGGCGGCGACAACCAGGATCTCTTTAAGGCCTTCCCCATGGCGTTGGCCTTCGAGCCTGCGGCAAAGGTGCACTCCTACGGCAAGTCCGTCCGACCAGGTCGCAAGATCGGCCATGTGAACTTGGTTGGCAGCTCGGTTTCCGACGTCGACTCGGTCCGCCAGCGTGCCACCGCCGTGGCTAACATCATCCGTGACGGCCGCAAGCCGGAGCAGACCACCCTTGAGGAGACCGCATGACTTCGGAAACAACAGCCCCGCTGGTTGGGCTCGTGATGGGCTCGGACTCCGATTGGCCGGTCATGGAGGCCGCCGCGGACGCCCTGGCCGAGTTCGGCATCCCCTTTGAGGCAGACGTCGTGTCAGCTCACCGCATGCCGACTGAGATGATCCGCTACGGCCAGACCGCCCACGAACGCGGCTTGCGCGTCATCATTGCCGGGGCCGGTGGGGCAGCCCACCTTCCCGGCATGCTGGCTTCGGTCACGCCCCTTCCCGTCATCGGCGTCCCCGTCCCCCTCAAAACGTTGGACGGCATGGACTCCTTGCTGTCCATCGTCCAGATGCCTGCCGGCGTTCCCGTGGCCACCGTGTCCATCGCTGGTGCCCGCAATGCGGGTCTCCTCGCCGTTCGCATGTTGGCTTCGGGAACTGACGAACTTGCATCGAAGCTCCGCACGGATCTCCTCGCCTTCGCCCAGGAACTGAACGACGTCGCCACCAAGAAGGGCGAAAACCTGCGCCACAAAGTAGAAGAGGTCTTCTCCCCTGCCAATGCCTCCGCCCGGAGCTCCCGCTAGGAAGGCAGCAGTTGATGACCATGCACAAGACCCCGAGTCAGCCCGGTTCCGCCCTGACTGATCCCGTTCGCTACCCGTCCGGCGTCAGCGCTCCGGTGCGGACCAAACGTGCCTTCGTGCTGGTCCTCCTCACTCTCTTTGTTCCCGGCAGCGCCCAAATTGTTGCCGGGGACCGCAAACTTGGCCGCATCGCTTTGCGCGTCACCATCACGGTGTGGGCCCTTGCCCTGCTCACTTTGTTCATTGCCTTGGTGAACCGGACGATGCTGCTCAGCGTCGTCACCCACCCGGTGGGTTCGTTGTTCATTATCGTGATCCTCGTGGCGTTGGCGTTGGGTTGGGCCTTCTTGTTCCTCAATACCCTGAGGATCATCAGGCCCGCGCTCCTGGCACCGGGAATGCGCCCCATCATCGCCGTCGTCCTGGCGGTAACCACTATCCTCGCCAGCGGATCACTGGGCTATCTCGCCTACGTCCTGAACGTGAGCCGCAATGCGATCGGTAGTATCTTCAATGCCGGTCCCGCCATTGATCCGGTGGACGGACGGTACAACTTCCTCATGATGGGTGGCGACGCCGGGGACGACAGGACCGGCCGCCGCCCGGACAGCCTCTCCGTCATCAGCGTCGACGCGAAAACCGGCGAGAGTGCCATCATCTCGGTCCCCCGCAACCTTCAGAACGCCCAATTCAGCGAGGGCTCGCCCATGCGCGAGATCTACCCTGATGGCTACAACTGCGGTGACGAATGCCTCATCAACGCCGTCAACACCGAGGTCACCAACAACCACCAGGATCTCTATCCAGGGGTCGCCGATCCCGGAGCCCAAGCCACGCTCGAAGCCGTGTCCGGCACACTGGGCATCACCGTCCAGGCGTATGTCCTGGTGGACATGGACGGTTTCGCCAAACTCATCGATGCCATGGGCGGCATCCGCATCAAAGCCGGTGGCTGGGTACCTATTAGTGGTCCTGTGACTGACGAGGCCAACGGAATTCACGGCATGCCTGACGGCTGGATCCCCGCCGGCGACCAACACCTGAATGGCTTCCAAGCCCTTTGGTACGGACGGTCCCGCGAATTCGTGGATGACTACGCCCGCATCGCGCGCCAGCAGTGCGTACAGCAAGCCATGCTCAAGCAGTTGGACCCTGCCACGCTCCTCACCAAGTTCGAGGACATTGCCAACGCCGGCACCAAGGTGGTCGACTCCAACATTTCTTCGAACCAGCTGGGCAGCTTTGTGGACCTCGCCTTGAAGTCCAAGAACCAGCCCGTCAAGCGCCTCACTATCGGGCCGCCGGACTTTGATGCGTCCTTCTCCACGGTGCCTGACTTCGACCTGATTCATTCCAAGGTCCAGGAAGTGCTGGCTTCGTCCAACACTCCCAAGGCGAGCGACGCCGTCGTTTCCTATGATGGTGCCGGTGCAGGAGCCGTCATGGCCGCTGGCCCGGTTGCGGGTTCCGTTCCCGCGGGCCAGTTGCCCTCGCCGTCGGCCGATTTCACGCCGGTGACCACCACGCCGGACGGTACCCCGATCACCATCGAGTTGCTGAACGGCCTCAAGGCCCAAGGCGACGAGCAAGGCATCCGCGACCTTGTGGCAACCAACGGACAGTGCGCACCGCTGTAAGCCGCTTTCCGCCCACCCCACGTTCAGCGCAACGATAAGGACTTTCTTTCGTGTACCAGATTGAGAATGTTTTGCGACCCTATGCGTGGGGTTCGACGACGGCGATCGCCGCCTTGCTTGGTCGGCCGGCATCAGGTGGTCCCGAAGCCGAGATGTGGATCGGAGCCCACCCGGACTCCCCCTCCACAGCCGTCCATCCCAACGGTGTCACCCAGCCCTTGGACGCGTTGATCGCCTCGGATCCCCTGCGCTGCCTAGGCTCGGAAAGCCTCGCCGAGTTCGGACCACGGTTGCCGTTCCTCACTAAGCTCCTGGCCGCAGAGCAGCCGTTATCCTTGCAGGTGCACCCCAGCCTTGACCAGGCCCGGGAAGGATTCGCCCGGGAGAATGCGGCCGGCATCCCCGCCGATGCAGCAAACCGCAACTACCGGGATGACAACCACAAACCGGAGATGATCTTCGCCCTCACTCCGTTCAAGGCATTGTGTGGTTTCCGTTCACCTGCTGAGTCCAAGGACATCTTTGGGCACCTGGCCCACGTCCTTGATTCCGCAGCAGTGGACGTTCCGGATGTGATCAGCGGCGTCATCGCAGATCTCGGCCAGCCCGAGGAGCCTGCAGCCCTGAAAGGAGCCTTCAGCCGGCTCATCCAGGGTGGCGCCGGCGTCTCCGACGCCATCAACGAGGTAGTCGCCGTCCTGTCCGCCGGCGCACCCCTGGAACCGCACCGCGAAGCGTTGACCGCCATGGTGGACATCAATGAAGCCTTCCCCGGAGATCCCGGCGTCCTCATTTCCCTTCTTCTCAACCATCTTTCCTTGCAGCCGGGTGACGTGGTTTACCTGCCGGCCGGCAACGTCCACGCTTACCTCCACGGATTAGGCGTGGAGGTCATGGCGTCCTCGGACAATGTTCTCCGTGGCGGACTCACGCCCAAGCACGTGGACGTCCCGGAGTTGCTGAAGACTGTACGATTCGAAGCACTCGGCGTGCCCCGCATCCAGGCGAGCGGGACCGAGTTCGGGCAGGAACTGTACCGGCCGCCCTTCAAGGAATTCCAGCTGCAGCGCATTGAGCTCGGCCCGGGCGCCGAGCCGGTGCCGCTGGCACAAACCGGGCCCGCCGTCGTCGTGGTGGTGTCCGGTTCGGTGTTGCTCGACTCCCCCAAGAGCGATCTCAGGCTACAGCGCGGCGCTGCCGCGTTCATCCCCGACATCGAAGCCCCCGTGAACGTCCACCCCGTGCAGGGAGCGACGGACACCAGTGTTGCCTTTGCGGTGACCACGGGGCTGGGGAACTGATTCATGGAGTTTTTCCTGCAGACGCCCGCATGGGCGGCCGTCCAGCGTTCCCTCGGACGCCGTGTCCATGAGCAGTCCGGGCCCGGCTGGAGTTTCCTCGCCATCGAGGAAAAGAACCCCGCCGGCAAGGTCATTTACGCCCCGTACGGCCCCGTGGCGGAGTCTGTTGAAGCCTTCGACGCCGCCACTGCAGCCTTGGTGGCCCTGGCAAAGGCGGAGGGTGCGGTGTTTGTGCGGATGGAGCCCGCTGCCGCAGGGTTTACAGCGTCCGACGCCGATGCTCTCCTTCGCGCCCGCGGAATGACGCCGGCGCCGGTCAACCAGCAGCCTGAGCTCAGCTGGATCGTGGATCTTGAGGGCGAGTTCAAAGACGTCCTGGCGGGCATGAAGCCGACCAACAGGAACCTCTACCGGAATATCCACAAGAAGGGCGTGACCTTCCGTGCTTCCCAGGATCCCGCGGATATCTCGGTGCTCCTGCATTTCCTCCACCTGACAGCTGCCCGGAACGGCTTCAAGCCCCAAAGCGACGAGTACCTCACTCAAGTAGCTGCTTCCCTGCTGCCCAATGGCGCGGGAACGCTGTTCATCGCCGAGCTTGAGGGCGAACCGATCGCAGCTGCCTTCGCCTATGACTCTGCTGATACCCGTGTATACGCCCACGCTGCCTTGGACGACACCCACCGCAAGCTCAGCGCGGGCATCCCCCTCCTGGTGACTTTGATGGCCGATGCCAAGGAGAAGGGCCTGAAACACGTAGACCTTTGGGGTGTGGCACCAGAGGACCAGCCGGACCACAAATGGGCGGGCTTCACAGCGTTCAAAAAGTCATTCGGAGGCCGTGAAATCTCCTACCCGGGCACTTGGGACCTCCCGGTCAACAAGCTCCGCTACGGCGCCTACCAACTGGCCAGGAAGCTCCGCGACAAACTGCGCTAGGCCAACTCCCCGAGGCAACACAAGGAAGCCCGTACTCCCGCCACCTACTTTGCGCGCGCCCGCATCACGACACGCCGGCCATCCCGGCATGTCCGCAGGTTTCCAAACCCAAAGTAGGTGATGAGAGCACACCCCGCGCACCGCCCTGCCCCATCTAAATCGCGCGCAACCGAACCCGTCTGGACATAGAGAAGGACGGCGAGTATCGCGAAAGCGGCATCAAATCGACGAGGTACGAGGAGATAGCCGCCGAGCGATGCTCGCCGTCCTTCTGTCAGGTGCAGAGGTGTTACGGCTTGCGCGCGTACGTCTCCCACTTGGATGCGTGGTGCTCAGCCTCTACGAAGCGGACCGTCCCGGACTTGGAGCGCATCACGATGGACTGCGTCATAACGCGATCCTTCTGGTAGCGCACACCGTGGAGGAGGTCGCCATCGGTGATGCCGGTGGCTGCGAAGTAGCAGTTGTCCGAGGTGACGAGGTCGTTGGTGGACAGGACGCGGTCGAGGTCGTGTCCGGCGTCGATGGCCTTCTGCTTCTCTTCGTCCGACGTCGGCCACAGCCGGCCTTGGATGACGCCGCCGAGCGACTTGATGGCACAGGCGGCAACGATGCCTTCCGGGGTGCCGCCGATGCCCATGAGGGCGTCAACGCCGGTGCCGGAGCGTGCTGCGGCGATGGCGCCGGCGACGTCCCCGTCCATGATGAACTTGGTGCGGGCACCGGCTTCGCGGATTTCTTCCACGAGGGGGCGGTGGCGGTCGCGGTCAAGGATCATGACGTTGAGCTGGTTGACCTTGACGCCCTTGGCTTTGGCGATGAGGTGCAGGTTCTGCTTGACGGGCAGGCGCAGGTCCACCATGTCGGCGGCTTCGGGGCCGGTGACGAGCTTCTCCATGTAGAACACAGCGGAGGGGTCGAACATGGATCCGCGCTCGGCAACGGCCAGCACTGCGAGGGCGTTGTTGATGCCCAGGGCGGTCAGGCGCGTTCCGTCGATGGGGTCCACGGCGACGTCGCACTCGGGACCGGTGCCGTCACCAACCTGCTCGCCGTTGAACAGCATGGGGGCTTCATCTTTTTCGCCTTCACCGATGACCACGACGCCGTTGAAGTGGACAGTGTGAAGGAACGAACGCATGGCATCGACGGCGGCACCGTCTGCCTTGTTTTTGTCGCCGAAACCTACCCAGTGGCCACCGGCAATTGCCGCGGCTTCGGTGACACGGACGAGTTCAAGCGCAAGGTTGCGGTCGGGTTCGTCGAGGCCGACGGCGAGCGACGGCGAAATCGTGGAATACTGCTGGGTCATTGGTGCAGGAGACACTTGAACCTCTTCTTCGAGTGACGATTCACGGGACCGGACATGGTTGCACGAAGCAACCCGGGGTTCCTCTATCAACGATCATAGTCGCCACGTGGTCCGGGAGTCGTTGGATGACCACGGCCCGCAATACCGGTGGTGAGGTTGGCGGATGTGTGTTCCCTGCCGCGATAAGGGATCATGGAGGGGTGAGTGAAACGCAGGACAAGCCCGCTGCCGGCAATGAGCCGGATGCCGCGGAAGCTAACCAAACAAGCGCCCAGGCAGCCCCGGGTGCCCCCTATAAACCCGTCATTGCGGCGAAAGCTGCCAAGCGGGCAAACGCTTCGGTCATCGGCATGGTCATAGCGCTGCTTGTCTGTGTACTGGCTTTCCTCCCCATCGTTTTGATGAACCCGGCTCCCAAGGGCGAAGGTTTCAGGCCGGATGTTGACGTCGCGGCGATCGCCCGCAACGCCACGGGTGTGGCGGGATTCACACCTGTCACTCCGGATACGGGCGACACATTCAAGCCCAACTACGCCCGCTGGGAGTCCGGCAGCGGAAGCGGCGTTCCTACCTGGGAGATTGGTTTCCTGACTCCCAAGGAAAACTTCATCGGGCTCACCCAGACCAGCCAGGCAAATCCCACGTGGGTTCTGCAGCAAACGGAGAACCTTCCTGTCACTGGCACGCGTAGTGCAGGCGGCCAGGAATGGGAGTTGCGCGACTCAGGCAAGGAAAAGCGCAGCATGGTCCTGGAGTACCGGGGCACCACCATTGTCCTGAACGGCACTGCCAACCTGGATGAGTTTGCAACGTTGGCGGCCGCCGTCGTGAAGTCCGCAGAGCAGGCGCCGCCTGCAAGCGCACCGGCTACCGCGACTGCTTCCGCCCAACCGTCTGCCTGACTTCCTATCCGGCTAACCCGGCGCAACAGTTTCACGGACTGCGCCGTCCGCGTCGTAAAGTAAGGCTCGTGCCTACTTACCTGACTCCAGCCCTGGCGTGGCGCCGTCTCCGCGAGGGCAACGAACGTTTTGTTTCCGGCGAATCCCTGCACCCCAACCAGGATGCTTCGCGACGATCATCACTCATTGAGAACCAGAACCCGTTTGCCGTGATCTTCGGCTGCTCGGATTCGCGACTCGCTGCAGAAATTATCTTTGACTTGGGGCTCGGTGACGCCTTCGTGGTGCGCACCGCCGGCCAGGTCATTGATGATGCGGTCCTGGGTTCCCTCGAGTACAGCATCAGCGAACTCCGGGTGCCACTGATCGTCATCCTCGGCCATGACAGCTGTGGTGCCGTGAAGGCCACCAAGGCGGCTGTGGAAACGGGTGAGATGCCCCCGGGCTTCATCCGCGACCTCGTGGAGCGCATTACCCCCTCCGTCCTGACAGCCAAGCGCAATAGCCAGGAAGACGTCAACGACATGGTGGTGGAGCACGTCAAGCAGACTGCTGCCCGCCTGGCTGACAGCTCACGTGTGATTTCCGACGCCATCGACGACGGCCGGGTTGCCGTGATCGGCTTGTCGTACAAGCTCGACGAGGGCCGCGCGGCCCTCGTTTCCGGGATCGGCAAGCTCTAGGAAGACGTGCTCCGGCCGCAGCGCCGGAGCACGTAGCACTCCCCTTCGGGTTTTCTGTGGAGCGTCCCATCGCCCTAAGCTAGCCCCATGACTTCCACCACTGAGTTCCGTATTGAACATGACACGATGGGCGAAGTTCGCGTCCCCGTGAACGCCCTGTACCGCGCCCAGACGCAGCGTGCTGTGGAGAACTTCCCGATCTCCGGCAAGACGCTTGAGCGCACACACATCGAGGCTCTTGCCCGCGTGAAGAAGGCAGCTGCACTGGCGAATGCCGAGCTGGGGGTGCTCGATGGCGAGCTCGCCGAGGCTATTGCCGCCGCTGCCGATGAGGTTGCCACCGGTAAGTACGACGGCGACTTCCCGATTGACGTTTTCCAGACCGGCTCGGGCACTTCCTCCAACATGAACACCAACGAGGTCATTGCCGAACTGGCATCGCGCGCCCTCGCGGCCGCAGGGAGTGACAAAGTTGTCCACCCGAACGACCACGTGAACGCGTCGCAGTCCTCCAACGATGTCTTCCCGACGTCCGTGCACGTCGCCGCCACCTCAGCCTTGATCAACGACCTGATTCCGGCACTGGAGTACCTGGCAGCTTCCCTCGATCGGAAGGCCGTGGAGTTCAAGGACGTCGTAAAGTCCGGCCGTACCCACCTCATGGACGCCACGCCGGTCATGCTCGGCCAGGAATTCGGCGGTTACGCTGCCCAGGTCCGGTACGGCATCGAGCGCATCAACGCCGCACTCCCCCGCGTTGCCGAAGTTCCCCTGGGTGGCACGGCTGTTGGTACCGGAATCAACACTCCGGCCGGCTTCCCCGAGCGCGTCATCGAACTCCTCGCCGCCGACACCGGCCTGCCGCTGACCGAGGCACGCGACCACTTCGAAGCACAGGCAAACCGTGACGGCCTGATCGAAGGTTCCAGCCAGCTCCGCAACATCGCGATCTCCTTCATGAAGATCAACAACGACCTCCGTTGGATGGGCTCCGGCCCCAACACGGGCCTCGGCGAAATCGCTATTCCGGACCTTCAGCCGGGCTCCTCGATCATGCCGGGCAAGGTCAACCCGGTCATCTGCGAAGCATCCATCATGGTCTGCGCCCAGGTCATCGGCAACGACACCGCCATTGCCTGGTCCGGCACCAACGGCGCCTTCGAACTCAACGTCGGCATCCCCGTTATGGCCGCCAACCTGCTCGAGTCCATCCGCCTGTTGGCCAACACCAGCCGCGTCATGGCCGACAAGATGATCGACGGCATCACCGCCAACGTTGAGCGTGCACGCTTCCTTGCAGAGGCTTCCCCGTCCATCGTGACCCCGCTGAACAAGTTCATTGGATACGAGAACGCCGCGAAGATCGCAAAGATCGCCGTCAAGGAAGGCCTGACCATCCGCCAGGCCACCGAGAAGCTTGGCTTCGTCGGCGAGGGCGAAGGCAGGGTCACCGAGGCAGAGCTCGACAAGGCCCTCGACGTCACCACCATGACGTCCCCCGCTCACAAGAACTAATACTCAAAGCACGACGACGGCCGGTACCTTTCTCACGAAAGGTGCCGGCCGTCGTCGTACCCGGAAGGTTGATGCAGAAGAGCCTTTTTTGCACTTTTTAGTCTAAAGTGCAAAACTTTACTTTGTGAGTAATAGTGCAAATAGTGATGGCGGCCTCCGCGAGCGCAAGCGGGCTGCCACGAGGACGGCGATCACCGCCGTCGCGCGTTCCATGACTGCGGCGCATGGCCTGAATGGTTTTACCGTTGAGGAAGTCTGCCAAGAGGCGGGGATTTCACGCCGGACCTTCTTCAACTACTTCCACTCCAAGGAAGACGCCGTGATCGGTTCGTTTTCGGATGAGTTGCCCGAGGACGCCTTGGAAGTGTTCAACCAGAACCCTTCCCGCACACCGGACAGCATCTCCGGGACCCTCTTGGCAGCCCTGCACGTGCTCACCGTGACCCTGATGGAGCGTTCATCCATCAGCAGGACCGAGGTCCAACAGTTCATCGCTGCCATTACGGCCGAACCGCAGCTCCTGGCGCGGCTCACCCTCGAAGGGGAGGCTCGCGAACGACAATTCGCCGCGTTGGTGGCCGCCCGCGAAGGGCTGGACCCCGAGCACCCCGAAGTCATGACGGCAACAGTGGTGTTCGGGGCGGTCTCCAAGAAGACAGCACAACAGTTCTTCTCGGAGGATAATGCGCGCCCTTACCGCGGGATCCTCGAACAGAACCTCAACGCCGCACGGAAACTTTTTGCGCAACCACTGGCCACGAACCAGGAGTTGGGCGCCAACCCCCTTGAAACCACGAAGGAACCCGCATGAGTACTCTCTCGAAAGCAGCCGAACCGCTGCTGCTGACCCAGAAACGAATCTGGATCATCTTCTCGGCGCTGATCGCGGGCATGCTGCTGTCAAGCCTCGACCAGACGATCGTTTCCACCGCCATGCCCACCATCGTGGGCAAGCTGGGCGGCGTGGAGCACCAGGCTTGGATCACCACGGCATACCTCCTTGCCACCACCATCGTGATGCCCATTTACGGCAAGTTCGGTGACATCCTGGGGCGTCGCAACCTGTTCCTCGTGGCCATAGCCCTGTTTACCCTCGCATCCGTGGGCTGCGCGTTTGCCACCGACTTCTGGGGCTTCGTCATCTTCCGCGCCATTCAGGGCCTGGGCGGCGGCGGCCTCATGATCCTTTCGCAGGCGATCATTGCTGACATCGTTCCCGCCAAGGAGCGCGGCAAGTACATGGGCCCGCTGGGCGCAATCTTCGGCCTCTCCGCTGTGGCCGGTCCTCTGCTCGGTGGCTTCTTCGTTGACCACCTCACCTGGGAATGGGCTTTCTACATCAACATCCCCATCGGCATAGCTGCGTTCATCACCGCTTGGTTCACTTTGACCCTGCCGAATAAGAAGGCCGAGAAGAAGATCGACATCCTGGGTGTCCTGTTCCTCTCCGCTGCCACCACCTGCCTCATCTTCTTCACGGACTTCGGCGGCAAGAAGGACGAGGGCTGGGACTCGCCCCTTACGTGGGCGTTTGGTGCAGGCATGGTCCTGGCAGCCTTCGCCTTTGTGATGGTTGAACGTCGCGCCGAGGACCCCATCATTCCGTTGAGCCTGTTCAAGAACCCCATCTTCATCAACGCAACGGCCATCGGCTTCACGTTGGGCCTGGGCATGTTCGCTGCCATTGCTTTCGTTCCCACGTTCCTGCAGATGTCCTCCGGAACATCAGCGGCTGAATCGGGCTTGCTGATGCTGCCCATGATGGTGGGCCTGATGGGCACGTCCATCTACTCCGGTATCCGCATTTCCAAGACCGGCAAGTACAAGATGTACCCCATCCTGGGTGCAGCGCTCACCATTGCTGCAATGCTGTGGCTGACCACGCTCACAGCAGCAACGCCCATCTGGGTCATCTGCGTACAGCTCTTCATCTTCGGTGCGGGCTTGGGCCTGATCATGCAGGTCATCGTCCTGGTTGTTCAGAACTCGGTTCCCGCTGACCAGATTGGTACGGCGACCAGCACCAACAACTACTTCCGCGAGGTAGGTGCATCGCTGGGTGTCGCCGTCTTTGGAGCCATCTTCACCAACCGTTTGGCCGAATCACTCACCGAGGCCTTTACAGGAGCCGGTGCCTCTGCCGAGCAGGCTTCACAGTCCACCAGCACGCTGGATCCCCAGGCCTTGGCACAGATGCCTGAACAGTTGCGTGATGCGATCGTCAACGCCTACGCCAACTCGCTGGCACCGGTCTTCTGGTACTTGGTGCCGTTCATCGCCATCGCACTGATCCTTGCCATCACCCTGAAGCAGATACCGCTCTCAGACACCGCCGGCATGGTGGCGCGCGGCGAGGCTGTGGGTGGCGAAGAGGCAGACCGGCTTGAGGCCGAGCGCCTCGAGACGGCACGACTGGAAGCGGAGTTGGCTGCTTCGGATGGCGTCGAAAAGGGCCGCCCAACTGCCGATGCCGGCAGACGGTAACGTTAGTCCTCCACTTGGTACGCCACGGGGCCTTCGGGCTCCGTGGCAAGCCTGATGGCCTCCAGGTTTCCGGCGCTCATCTCCGGAAGCTCGTCCAGCGCAAACCACCCGACGGCCAGTGACTCGTCGTCGTTGACCTTGGCTTCTCCCGAGACGTATCGGCAGCGGAATGTGATGTCCAGGAAATCGCATACGTCGCCGTTGGGGAAGGTCACAGGCCCCACAACTCCGACGCCGATGATGCGCTCAGTCTCGGCCACCACCGCTGTTTCCTCGAAGATTTCACGGATCAAACCCGGTGCTGGATGCTCCCCTGGTTCAAGCATTCCCGTGATGAGTGTCCAGTGACCGTTGTCGGCGCGCTGGCCTAAAAGCACCCTGCCTTCATCGTCAAACACCACTCCCCGCACGGCCGGCAGCCAGAGGGGATCGTTGCCGATCTTTTCCCGCAGTTTGAGCACGAACTCGGGTGCACCCATGGTGTCAGCTTTCCTTCAATTCAATGGTCGCGTGTGAGTTTTTCAAGGTGAGGGTGTCGCCGTCGAGCTTCCACTGAACAGGCTGCTCAAAGAGCTCCTCTGTCCACGCCTGGTAATTATCCGTTGGCGCCACGCAGCCGTGGTCGGTGACCATCATCCAAAGCTGCGTTAAGACATCATCCTGCACTGAAACTGCCACCTGAAGATAATTGCACGGTGTGTGGACGAAGAGGGTCCACTCTCCGTTGGCATGCCTCGAGCTCACTCTCAGCGGGTCCGTTCCGATCCATGCCACATCTCCCGTGGCGTCGGTTCCCCGCACGGACGTGAACTCTGAACAGCCCAGCGGACCACCTTCGCAGGGGGTCTCCGGACCTCTCGTGGGGTCTGATTGTTGCGTGTCACCGGACTGCTGCGTAATCCCCGGCTGAATACCAGCCCCGGATGGGATGCCGGATGCTGCCGGAACATCAGAATCATTGGCTGCCTGCCCGCATCCGCCCAGCAAGACTGCAAAGGCAATGGGCGCTGCCAGCAAGAACCTCAACCTGATCTGCCCCACAACAGCCCTCCTGCCGTCCTTGAGCACGTCCGAACACCTGCTGGGCCAAGCATGCCTTAGCCCGGTGAACGCCGAGAATATGGGGAGCGTTGCAATTTGGCCGCAGTTGGCACTGGTGGAAGTTCACGCAGGCAGGACCACCATGGCAGCCGCTGCCCCGGCCAGCATGAAGGGGCCAAACGGAATAGCCGAACGCAGCGTGCCTCGCCGGGCTACCAAGATGCCCAAGCTCCACAGCCCGCCTAGAAGGAACGCAGCGAACGTCCCGGCAAAGATGTGGGTCCATCCCAGGTAGCCCAAATAGAGGCCCAGCACCCCGGCCAGTTTGACGTCGCCAAAGCCCATACCGGGTGGGTGAACGAGCCTCAACACAAAGTAGAACGTCCAGAGCAGCGCACCCCCGGCAATCACACCCAGGCCGGGCACACCAAAGAGCACAGCCGCCGGTATGCCCTCCGAGGCAGAGTCAGCGAAGTGCACCACCAGTGCCGAGGCCAGTAGGAGCACCCCGGCCACTGCATAGGAAGGGAACACGATTCGATTCGGCAGCAAATGGCTCCGGACATCTATCACCGTGAGCCGCACTGCCATCACCACGAAGTACAGGCAGGCTGCCACCACAAGCCAAAAGCCGAGTAGGCTGTCGGTCCAGAGGTCTGAGAGTCGTCGGATCACCTTCGGATGCTATCCCGCTTTGGCCCTCGGGCCCGCTTGAACGCTTGAGTAAACTGTGGTTATGGGGCGCTACAGTGCAGCTGGACCGGGTTTTGACTTGTCCTCCACATTCCGCAATCTTTGCCGTTCTTCGCCTTGGAAGTGGACCAGCCTCCGCTTTGAGTACCTCGAACGCCCCGAGTCCGACGCCACCATGGTCAGAGCGTGGCTCAGGCGCCCGGGTGCCCTCCGCCTCGAGACGCCGGACGGCCTGCTTTTGCACAGCACCACCGGCATCAACGACTCCAGGGACGATTTGTACGTCAGTGCCACCCGCCGTTCGTGGCTACTTCCGGCTCACCTCGTGACCCCGGTTTATGACGACGCCGGCCTGGTCCGCCGTCGACCTGAAGCCGCGTACGGTGAGCCCTCCTTCGGCAATGGTCGCCTTGCTGCCGCCCTCGATCCCGTTGAGCTTGCCGGCAACGCGCCAGTCCCCCTTGAGTTCCCGGACACGAACCGGGTCTTCCTTGAGCAACCGCGCGAGGTGGACCATGAAGGTCGCCTGGCAGTGGAAACCATCGTCACGCCGAGCCGGACGTACGTCCCCTCAGACCCGGATGCACCCTTGGCGCACACCGGCCGGACGTTGATCAGGATCGATGCAGGCACAGGCGTTTGCGTGGCCAGCCAGGGCCTTGACGGTGACTCCTCAGGCAAGGGCCACTGGCTCACGATCCTGGCAGTGGACGAGTACATGCTGGACGACCTTTTCTTGGCCGAATCGATGAACCTCACGGACGTCCGGCGCCACATCTCGTGGGACATCGGCCCTGCCGCCTGAGTTGCCGCTCTCTACCGGGCTAAGCTACGGCGATGACATCGCTGGCAGAAATGTGGCCCCCGTTCGGACTCACCCTCACCACTCCGAGGCTGATTATCCGTCCCGTCCTCGACGAAGACATCCCTTCCGCCGTGGCTGCGGCCCGTTCCGGTGTTCACGAGCCCGGCAAGAGCCCGTTCAGCATGCCGTGGACAGAACTTCCCGAGGATGAGCTCGCTCCCAACATGGCCCAGTGGTACTGGCGCTGCCGCGCCAACTTCACCAAGGACTCCTGGACCCTCCTCCTTGGAGTCTGGCATGACGACGAACTCCTCGGCGTCCAGGACATCGGCGCCAAGAGCTTCAACACCCTCAAAACAGTCAGCACGGGCTCGTGGCTCAAGCAGTCCGCGCAAGGCCAGGGTTTCGGCAAGGAGATGCGTGCCGCCGTCGTGAGTTTTGCCTTTGATCACCTGGGCGCCGAAGTAGCCGAGTCCGAAGCAGCGATCTGGAATCAGCAGTCCCTGGGCGTCTCCGCCAGCCTCGGCTACGAACTGAACGGTACCTTCCGCGACGGCTGGGGCGAAAAAGTGGAAGAAGTCCAAAGAGTCCGCCTCACCCCCACCACGTTCACCCGCCCCCACTGGCCCCTAAAAGTCCAAGGCCACGAAGAACTAAAAACCTATCTGAAGCTCTGACCGCACTGATCGCCAGCCGAGCTGCGGTCCTTCGCAGAGGAGCGCATCGCGACCCATCGGACCCAGGAGGTCGCTCAGCGACCGTAGGGGTCCCTATGGGTCGTGTCTAAGCGACGGCGAAGGGCCGTGGCCCGGCGAACCGAACCACGGCCACGCACCAGTTAGATCTCGGCCCCTTCGAGCAACTCCGTCACCAGTGCCGCGATCGGCGACCGCTCAGAGCGGGTCAGCGTGATGTGCCCGAACAGCGGATGGCCCTTGAGCGTCTCCACTACGGCGGCCACCCCGTCGTGCCGCCCCACGCGGAGGTTGTCGCGCTGGGCGACGTCGTGGGTGAGGACGATTTTGGAGTTTTGTCCGATGCGGCTCATCACGGTGAGGAGCACGTTTTTCTCGAGTGACTGTGCTTCGTCCACGATCACGAAGGCGTCGTGCAGGGAACGGCCGCGGATGTGGGTCAGTGGCAGGACTTCGAGCATGCCGCGGTCCATGACTTCCTCCACGACTTCCTGGCTGACGAGCGCCCCGAGGGTGTCGAACACTGCCTGCGCCCAGGGGTTCATCTTTTCGGATTCGGAGCCCGGGAGGTAGCCGAGTTCCTGGCCGCCCACTGCGTAGAGGGGGCGGAACACTACTACTTTGCGGTGTTCCCGGCGTTCCAGTACGGCCTCCAGGCCCGCGCAGAGGGCGAGTGCGGACTTGCCGGTGCCTGCGCGGCCACCTATGGAGACGATCCCGACAGCGGGGTCCATGAGGAGGTCGATGGCGAGGCGTTGTTCTGCCGAGCGTCCGTGGAGTCCGAAGACGTCGCGGTCGCCTTTGACGAGCCTGACTTGTTTGTCTGCTCCCACGCGGCCGAGGGCGGAGCCGCGGTTGGAAAGAAGAACCAGTCCCGTGTTGACGGGAAGTTCTGCGGCTGCCGGGATGAAGGCGGGTTCGTGGCCGTAGAGGGTGGTGATTTCTTCTTCGGTTGCGTCCACTTCGGCCATGCCGGTCCAGCCGGAGTCTTTGACGAGTTCGTTGCGGTATTCGTCGGCGTGGAGACCCATGGCGGAGGCTTTGACGCGCATGGGGAGGTCTTTGGAGACGACGGTGACGTTGTGGCCTTCGTTTGCCAGGTTTTTGGCGACGGCCAGGATGCGGCTGTCATTGTCGCCTCCGCGGAATCCTGCAGGCAGCACTTCCGGGGAGATGTGGTTCATCTCCACCCTGAGGAGGCCACCGTCTTTCCCGAGGGGGATGGCGTGATCCAAGCCGCCGTGTTCGATCCTGAGGTCGTCCAGGAGCCTGAGGGCTTTTCGGGCGAAGTAGCCCAATTCGGGATCGTGGCGTTTTCCTTCCAGTTCACTGATGACCACGATGGGGACGATGACTTCGTGTTCCGCGAAGCGTAACAGTGCGTGTGGATCGGATAGCAGGACGGACGTATCGATCACGTAGCTGCGGCCTGTGGCGGACGGTGCGGTCCGCGCTTTTTGTGAGACCCGCTTGGTGCGAGAGGTAGCTGCACTTTCCCCGTCGGAAACCATTGCGGGCAGTTGCTCAGAAATAGCCACATCGACTCCAGCCCCGGGCAGTTCGCCCGGCCTAATGGTGAAGCGGCTCGGCCGGAAGGCCGGGCGTGGCCTCCCATGTAACTGGTGCGATAGTCCGCTCCATATACTGGCCTCCCCGATCAGCGGGCGGTTTTGCCTGCTGATGGGATTAACGTAATCCCCCTCACAGAAAATTCCGAAACCTGAGTCGGCAAGTCGCATGTCCGGCTCGTTAAGTTTTGGTGAACCGGGTCGCAGTCAGGTGCCGAATCGCCGCTGGCGTCCGGCGTAGTCCCTGAGCGCACGCAGGAAGTCGACTTTGCGGAAGGCAGGCCAGAGGGCTTCACAGAAGTAGAACTCGCTGTAAGCGCTTTGCCACATGAGGAAGCCTGAGAGCCGCTGCTCGCCGGAGGTGCGAATGACGAGGTCCGGGTCGGGTTGGCCACGGGTGTAGAGGAACCTGGAGATGTCGTCCACCGAAAGTTCATCTGCGACGTCGGACATCTTGCGTCCTTTTGCGTCGGCATCGTGAAGAAGTTCCCGGACGGCGTCGACAATTTCGCGGCGCCCGCCGTAGCCGACGGCCACGTTCACGTGGATCTTTTCGTGGACCGGGGTGCGGGCGGTCAGTTTGTTGAGCCGTTCGGCCAGGTAGTCCGGGAGGAGTTCCGGTGCGCCCATAGCGTGGACGGAGACGTCTTCGTCTTCATCCAGCCGGTCCATGGTGTTCGCGATGATGCCCATGAGGAGGTCCAGTTCTTCACCGGAGCGGCTCATGTTGTCCGTGGAGAGCATGTAGAGGGTCACTACTTTGACGCCGAGTTCCTGGCACCAGCCGAGGAATTCGTGGATCTTGTCCGCGCCCGCTTGGTGCCCCTGGCTGGTGGGTGCGTTGAACTGGCGTGCCCACCGCCTGTTTCCGTCCACCATCACGCCGATATGCCGCGGGATTCTGTCTTGCTTGAGGGAGCGCAGGAGTTTGCGCTCGTAGAAGCCATACAGGAAACCGGGCAGCTCCACCGGACTCTCACCTGACTTCCTTGCTTGTACGACGACGGCGCACATCCAAGGCTACCGTCCCGAGCTGCCGGGCCGGTGCAGCAGCCGGTCAAATTCACCTTGAGACTTGTTACCGATGGGTAACTTACCGAATCGTAAGTTATTCTTTATCCATGGCTGAGCTCCTCGAAACCAAGCCCCTATGGCGTGGGTGGATCCACGCCGTCGCCGCTCCATTTGCACTCGCGGCAGGGATCGTCCTGGTGACCGTCGCACCCACCCCCGATCGCAAGATCACCTCCGCCATTTATGCGTTGACAGGCTTCCTGCTGTTTGGCGTCAGCGCCGTTTACCATCGCGGAAATTGGTCACCCAAGGTCCGAATGCTGCTCAAACGGCTGGACCACACCAACATCATGCTGGTAATCGCCGGCAGCTACACGCCCCTGGCGTGGTCCTTGCTGGAGCGCTCACAGGCTGTGACGTTGCTATGGCTTGTGTGGTCCGGAGCAATAGTCGGGGTGCTCTTCCGAATCCTGTGGACACACGCTCCACGCTGGTTGTACGTGCCGGTTTACATCGCGCTAGGCTGCGGCGCGTTGTTCTACCTGCCCCAGTTCTTCACCGCCAATGCCCCGGCAGCCATACTTATCTGCGTGGGTGGAGCGCTGTACATCGCAGGCGCGGTGTTCTACGCCATCAAAAAACCGAACTTCAGCGTCCAGCACTTCGGATTCCATGAGCTCTTCCACGCCTTCACGGTGCTGGCGTTCGCGGCGCACTTTGCTGCCATCATGATGGCAGTGCTGAGCTAAGCCTGAGCAGGAAAGCACGTGTCAGTCGCCTGACGCCATCCCCGCCAAGCGGGACTGAACCGCTGCCACATCACCCAACGGCCTCTCGCACACCATGTCGCGGCACAAGTAAACCTGCGCCGATCCGTCCGGCGCGCCTGACCTGTGGAGCAGCAGGGGAACTTCGGCCTCCCCTGCCGGGGACGCGGCGTCGCCCGTTTTCACGGCGACAACCAGGCCAGGACTGGGAGACTTCAACAGCGCACTGTGCAACTCGCGCAGAAGCGGCGAGTCCAAACCCACGACGGCGGCCTCCACCGGGCCGGCAAGCGCAGCCTGGGCAGTAGCCAGCAGCCAACCGGCAACACGCGGTGCCCGCGTGGCGAGGGGTGGTAACAGGCCCAGAATATTGCCCGCCATCAGGCGATGCTCGTGGGAACCGGAGTACGCGGCGTAGGACAACAGCGCGCCCGCAAAACCGGCGGCACCGCTGGGCGTGGCATTGTCGAACGGGTCCAGTGCAGCTTTCCGGCCCTGGGCGTTGAAAACCTGCGCGGACTCCCCCGCGGAGTCGGCCAATTGACCGTTCTCCACAAAACGTGAAGACGCGGCCAGGGTGAGCTCTTCCGCGAAACGGTACCAGCGCGTGGCGCCCGTGACGGCATAAAGCGTCAGGAGGCCATCTGCGCAGAAGGCGTAATCCTCAAGCAGACCGCCAATGCCCCGTGCCTGCGAGTCATGTGAAACCCGGACCAGCAGCTGGGACGCGCTGTCCCAGTGAACGTCCGCGAGGTACTCCGCCACGGCTTCGGCCGCGGCAATCAAGTCAGGGCGGTCAAGAATGGCCCCAGCTTCCGCGAGAGCTCCTACGGCGAGGCCATTCCACCCGGCCACCACTTTGTCGTCCCGGGCCGGCTGGCTCCGAAGGTTGCGGGAGGCCAACAGCACCGGCCGTACGCGCTCCCAGAGCCTGCTCTCTTCATCTGTCAACGCCCGCGCAGGATGAAGCGGCGAGCCCAGCTCGGAGACAGTCCCCTCGCCACCGACGTTCATCATGGTCGCCACGGCCTCGGCGTCACCCGGGCCAAGGACGTCCACGAGAGATTCGGGAGTCCACAAATAGGTTGCGCCCTCATGGTGCACGCCGCCAACCACGGTGTCGGCGTCCAGGGAGGAGGCCAACGCGCCGTTGGACAGCTTGAGGGAACCCAAGAGCCAATCGGCACACCTTGAGGCCACGGATGCTGCTTCACTCACCGGGAAGACGTCATTGCCGCCAAGCCGGGTCCAGTGTGCGTAGACCCGCAGCAGCTGCGCATTGTCATACAGCATTTTTTCGAAGTGCGGCACGGACCAGTCCGCCGTCACCGAGTAGCGGGCGAATCCGCCGTCGAGCTGGTCGCACAGCGCCGATCTGGCCATGCCGGCAAGGGCGCGCTCTGCCATGTCGCGGGCTGCAAGGGCAGTATCCGACGGTGCGGCTGCGTGCCGGATGAGGAACTCAAGAACCGCCGACGGCGGGAACTTGGGAGCGGTGCCGAACCCACCGGCGTCGGGGTCTTCAGAACGGGCAAGCAGCGCTACGGCCTCCGGAAGGAGGCGTGCATCCAGCATTTCGGGCGGGCCGTCGAGCCGGACCACCCCGGCAAAATGCGCATTGGCCATGTTCGCTGCCAGTCCCGTGGCATTCTGCTCCACGGCATCGCGTCGCTCCATCCACGCCTCATGGACCGCCTCCAGGACATTGCGGAACGACGGCCGGCCGGGCAAGGGAACCGGTGGGAAGTACGTTCCAGCATGGAAGGCGAGCCCGTCCGGGGTGAGGAAGACGGACATCGGCCACCCACCTTCGCCGCTGATGGCCTGCGTAGCCGCCATATACACGGAGTCGACGTCAGGGCGCTCTTCCCGGTCAACCTTCACCGGGACAAAACGGGCGTTCAGGTAATCCGCAGTTTCCTGGTCTTCGAAGGACTCGTGGGCCATGACGTGGCACCAGTGGCATGCCGCGTAGCCGATGGAGAGGAAGACGGGAACATCACGCTCGGCAGCAAAGGCAAAAGCCTCATCACCGAACGGGCGCCAGAACACGGGATTGTCCGCGTGCTGCCGCAAATAAGCAGAAGGTTCCGAACCCAGGGCGTTACTTGCCCCGGGCCAGTTGGGTCCGCCGGTTTCGGCGGGTTGACCCGGCTCAGCGGGTCCGGGGGCCGCCATCGCCATTCTCGTCAGTGGAGCTACCTGCTTCGGCAGCGCTTTCGCTTCCGCCGTCCGTGTTCCCCGCTTCTGCCGCCAAGCGTGCTTCCTCCACCTGGGCGCGGTAGCGGACGCGGCGAATCCTGCGAACCATGTCCACGATCAGGAAGGTTGTAAGGATCACGATGAAGGCCGTGAGGACGAAGCCCCAAGTACCGGGCGTCACCTGATCCTCGGACAGGCCGGGCCGCAGCGTGCCCGTGGGATCGGGCGACGGAGTGACGGTCAGGGCAAGAATCAAGTGATGCACTTTCAAACCTTCTATGGGATCCGGTGCGTGCCGACTGGCAGCGCGTAGCCGGGAAACTGGCTGGCCACACGGTAATTTCTACGAGCGATAGAAACTACCGGCATTCCTATCTTATCCCCGCGAAGAGGTCCTTCTCCGGCAGTTCGGAAGGCACCCTGGACTTGATCAGGGTGTAGTCCTCCCACGGCCAAGCGGTCCTTTGCAGGTCCGGCGATACCGCGAAGAAGAAGCCGAGGGGATCGATCTGGGTCCGGTGGGCCCGCAGGGCATCATCCCTTGCCTCGAAGAAGTCACCACAATCAACCTGCGTGGTGGTCTGGTGCCCCGCCACCGGCGCAGTGTGACCTTCCGCGTCGGCTTCAAGCCAGGCCGCTAGCCGCTCGGCATACGGGGATTGCAGCCCGGCTTCTTCCAGGGCGAAATGCAGCGCACGGAATCGTTCGGGGCTGAAAGCGCGGTCGTAGTAGAGCTTGCTGGGCGTCCATGGCTCACCCATGCCGGGATAGCGCTCAGGATCGCCTGCGGCTTCAAAAGCTTCCACCGCAACCTTGTGGGCCATGATGTGGTCAGGGTGCGGGTAGCCACCGTTTTCGTCGTAGCTGAGGATGACGTGCGGCTTGAAGTCCCGGACCAGCCGGACCAAGGGCGCCGTGGCGCGCTCCAACGGCTGCAGGGCGAAGCAACCCGGGGGCAAGGGCGGGAGCGGATCGCCTTCGGGAAGGCCCGAATCCACAAAACCGAGCCAGCGTTGTTGGATTCCCAGGACCGCTGCCGCGTTGGCCATCTCGAGGCGCCGGGCGCCGGCCATGTCCCGCTTGGGATGGGGGGCGTCCTCCATGGCGGGGTTCTGAATGTCGCCGCGCGAACCGTCCGTGCACGTGGCAACCATGACGTCCACACCCGCCGCGGCGTACATCGCCATGGTTGCTGCGCCCTTGCTGGACTCATCATCCGGATGGGCGTGGACGGCGAGCAGACGCAACTGCTGCTCGGAACTGCTGGACGCTGTCACGTGACGGCTCCTCTTTCATGGATCATGCTTTTGTGGGCGGTGATGGCGCGCCGGGATCGGCACTAAACTGGATGGGTGACTTCAGAGGACCTATCGGCCACCCAAGTACCGGCAAGCACCAGCCTAGCCAATCGATACGGCGGTCAAAAGCGCGCCATGACCCGCAAAACCAAGCGGAACATTGTCATCGCTGCCTTGGTCCTCGGAATTGGGTTCGCCGCCTACGTGGCAACAGGCTCAGCCCAGGCCCCGGTCACCTTCAAGGACATCGGCTACAGCACCGTGGACGATACCCAGGCCGAGGTGGACTACCAGGTCACCAAATACCCCGGAGCCACTGCCAAATGCGCCATCAAAGCCCTGGATTCCAAGTTCGCGGTGGTCGGCTGGAAAGTAGTGGAGATCGGACCCAACGATCCCCGGGACGATCCCGACGGCGGCAGCACCACCATGCAACGCACTGTCCTGAGGACCGAGTCCCCGGCAGTCTCCGGAGTCGTGGACAACTGCTGGATCGTGGACAGCGGGAAATAACAATCGTGTGACCCACGACTCAACCGGTTTGGGTTCGTCCAGAGGATTTACTACAATGGATGAAACCTTCACCCCGTTAAGTTGGTTACTGAGATTCACGAGTGGCCAACTCGGCGGGGTCTTTTGCATTGTCAGATCTAGAGGAGAAATCCGTGTCTACCACCAATAGCGCCACTGCGGCTTGGCTCACCCAGGAAGCTTTCGACCGCTTGCAGGCTGAGCTGGACCACCTTTCCGGCGCGGGCCGGGCGGAAATCGTCCAGAAGATCGAAGCTGCTCGCCAGGAAGGCGACCTCAAGGAAAACGGTGGCTACCACGCCGCCAAGGAGGAGCAGGGCAAGATCGAGGCCCGCATCCGCCAGCTCACCGCGCTCCTGCGCGATGCCCAGGTGGGCGAAGCCCCGGCCGACGACGGAATTGTCGAACCGGGAATGCTGGTTGTTGCCCGCATCGCCGGCGACGAAGAGACGTTCCTGCTGGGATCCCGCGAAATCGCCGGAGATTCCGACCTTGACGTTTTCAGCGAAAAGTCCCCCTTGGGTGCCGCCATTATCGGCCACAAGGAAGGCGACAGCCTGAGCTACGTCGCCCCCAATGGCAAGGAAATCCCGGTGGAGATCGTTTCCGCCAAGCCTTACGTCGCCTAAGCAGCGGCTAAACCGGCCTGAAATACATGACGCCGGCCCACCCCTTCGCGGGGAGGGCCGGCGTTTTTCGTGTTCCTACCCAAGTAGGTCGCAGTTGACGTCGTTCTGAGCGTTCAGAACGACGTCAACTGCGACCTACTTGGGTCAGGGGGTGAGCTTAGCCTTGGGGCGGAGCAGGATGGCCGCTACCACGCCCCCTACGGCTCCACCGAGGTGCGCCTGCCAGGAGATGTAGCCCAGCACCGTGGGTAGAACGCCGAAGAGGATGCTGCCGTACGCCATGAACAGGACCACGGAGAGCAGGATCTGCCACCAGCTTCGGTTGAAAAATCCCCGCACCAACAGGAATGCAAAAAAGCCGAACACCAGGCCGGAAGCTCCAACTGTTACCCCTCCCCCGCCGATCAGCCACACCGCAAGTCCTGATCCGAGCCAGCTGAAGGCCAACGCGGTGATGAACACCCGGATTCCGGACAGGAACACCAGGAAACCGAAGATGATCAGCGGCAGCGTGTTGGACAGCAGATGGTTCAGGTTCGCGTGCAGCAACGGAAACGTCAGGATGTCCAGCACACCGTCCATGGAACGGGGTCGCAAACCAAAGGTTGGGTTGAGCCCGTGGCGCATCAAGGTGTTAAGGATCTCGATGACATAGAGCAAAATGACGAATCCGCCCATGAAGAGCAGCCCGCCCTTCGCCCGACCAGCGAGCGACTCCTTTGCCGCTTCTTTTGAGCCCTCAGGCATTCCAAGCACCATGGGCGCCCCTCCTGTCAGTGCACCACGATTGGCTGGAAGCCCTCGGCCCGGAGTGCACCGAGAACCTGCTCACCGTGTTCGTGGCCCTTGGTTTCCAGGTTGATAGTGATGGAGACGTCGCCCATGCTGATGGAACCACCCAAACGGGTGTGGTCCAGACCGGTAACGTTGGCGTCATTTTCAGCGATGATGCGGGCGATGGTGGCCAATGAACCCGGACGGTCGTCCAGCATCATCCGAACCGTCATGAAACGGCCAGCGGCCGACAGACCGCGCTGGATGACTTTGAGCATCAGCATGGGATCTATGTTGCCGCCGGAAAGCACGACGGCGGTGTTCCCCGGGTTTTCGATCTTGCCGTCCATCAGCGCGGCTACTCCCACAGCCCCGGCAGGCTCAACAACCATCTTGGCGCGCTCGAGCAGGAAGATCAGGGCCCGGGCGAGGGAATCCTCGCTCACGGTCACGACGTCGTCCACAAGTTCGCGGATGATGCTGAAGGGAAGCTGCCCGGGACGTCCAACCGCGATGCCGTCGGCCATGGTGGTGACCTTCTTCAGCGGCACCAATGCATCCGCGGCCAGTGATGGCGGGTAAGCGGCAGCGTTCTCTGCCTGCACGCCAATGACCCTGATCTCACGGCCGAGTTCCTTGGCCCTGGCCTTGATCGCGACAGCTACACCGGCCAACAGCCCGCCCCCGCCGACTCCCATGAGAATGGTGTCCACGTTGGGGATTTGGTCCAGGATTTCCAAGCCGATGGTGCCCTGCCCGGCAACAACGTCCACGTTGTCGAAGGGGTGGACAAAAACCGCGCCTGTTTCGTTGGCGTAACGCTGCGCTTCCGCCAGCGCTTCATCCACATTGTGGCCGTGCAGGACCACTTCAGCACCGTGGCTGCGGGTGGCCGCCAGCTTGGGAAGGGCTACGCCAAGGGGCATATAGATGCGGGCGTTGATGCCCAGGCTTTTGGCAGCCACTGCCACACCCTGGGCGTGGTTGCCGGCCGAAGCCGCCACCACTCCGCGCTTCTTTTCCTCGTCCGTTAGCCGGGCCATCCGCACGTAGGCGCCACGGACCTTGAAGGAGCCTGCACGCTGCAGATTCTCGCACTTGAAAAAAACGTTGCCGCCCACGAGGCTGCCCAGCGCACGGGACGACTCCACAGGAGTCTTGGTAATAATGCCCTCGAGCAGCTCCTGCGCCTTGAGGACATCGTCCAGAGTGACGGGCAGGGTTTCGAGGGTATTCACTGACTATTCTCCTTTGTTGGTGTCGGCTTGAGGATCCTCAACAGAGGTGCTCCCCGAAGCCTTGGTCTTGCCGGCCACGCCTTTGCCGAGGCGGGATTCGGGCCGTGGGAGGTGGACCTCCTTGAAGTTGGCGTCGCCGCTTGTCCCCGCCGAAGCTGCTGCCGGCTGGAGTTCCACACCACCCAATCCTTCATCATGTTCCCACGTCCGGCCCGCAATGTAGCGAACTGCCGTGTTTACTACGGCGAGCAATGGGACCGCGAACAGCGCCCCGGGGATGCCTGCGAGGTAGGAACCGGCGGCAACCGACAGGATCACGGCCACCGGGTGTAGTGCCACGGCCTTGCCCATGACCAGTGGCTGCAGGATGTGGCTTTCCAACTGCTGCACTACCAGAACGATCGCCAACATGATCAGCGCGTTGATGGGCCCGTTGGCAACGAGGGCGAGCAACACAGCGATGGCACCCGTAACCAAGGCACCGACCACCGGAATGAACGAGCCGATGAACACCAGTACCGCCAAGGGGAGAGCCAGGGGAACCTGGATGATGGCTGCACCAACGCCAATGCCAACAGCATCTACGAACGCAACGAACATCTGGATCCGCACATAGCTGACCATGGACGTCCAGCCCCGGCGCCCTGCGCCATCGGTAGCCCTCCGCGCGCTCCTGGGCAGGAGCCGGACCATGAAGGCCCAGATCCGCGGCCCCTCCAGCAGGAAGAAGATGAGGATGAACAGCGCCAGGACAAGGCCTGCCGCAAAGTGTCCGGCGGTGCTGCCGAAGGAGAGTGCACCACTGAGGATGCTGCTGCTGTTGTTCTGGAGGGCATCGGCGCCGTCGGAAATGTACTGGTCAATCTGGTCTGCGGTCAGGTGCAGTGGGCCATCTGCGAGCCAGGTTTGGATCTGCTGGATGCCCGCCAGTGCTTCGTGCCAGAGCGCACCGAAGCCCGTAACGAGCTGCCTGCCCACCAGCGCCAGGGCACCACCAATCACGCCAATGAAACCAAGCACGGTAATGGCGACGGCTCCCCCGTTGGGAACCTTGCGGTTGCGCAACCACGCCACCACCGGATGCAGCAGACCGGCCAGCAGCGCCGCAACCATCACCGGGATAATGAGGAAGCTGACTTTGCCCAACAACCAGACGAGGGCGCCGATCATGAGAAGGATCAGCCCTGCCCGCCAGGACCAGGCTGCAGCGATACGCACCCCGTAGGGGATGTCTTCGGCAATTTGGCGGTCAGAACGTGTTTTGGCGTCCGGTGTTGGCGTCATGAACCCATAATTCCGCAGCCCGGCCCGTATGGGAAACCGGCTCTCACTTCCGAGACGATCCGAGGCATTCGGAGGTATCTCCCAGGCGAAGGGCCTAGAGGGACGCTGTGATTCCCCATCGCATGGTGAACTCTTCGCCGGGCGCCAACCAGCGAAGGCCATCGCCGCTATTGAATGCGTTGGCCGGGCCGGTCATCGGTTCGATAGCCACAGCTTTGGAGCGGCCTGGGAACGTGTCAGTGACGAAAACGTGGGCGTATTGGCAGCTCTCGTCCTGCTCAAGGCTTACGCTGCGGCCATCCGGCGCGGTAAGCGTGTGGCGCGCCGTCCCGCCGTCGAACGCCAGGTCCGTCAGTGCAACATCCACCAACAAGGTGCCCACAGCGGCACCACCGGAAAAGTCATACTCGCCCTCCACAGGAGCGGTGCTGCGTGGGATGAGTCGCTCGTCCGCCGCCAGCCGGGTGCCTGCATGCACCGTCAGGACCAGCTCCTCCGGAGCAACATCGCCGATCCGGAGGTAAGGGTGCGCGCCCAGGACAAAGGGAGCCGTGGCCTGGGAGTCATTGATCAGCATCTGCGAGACCCGGAGGTCCAGGCTCTGGTCGAGCTCATAACGCACCCGATGCCGCAGCAGGAAAGGGTAGCCGTGTTGCGGGAAGACCGTGGCTTCGAGCGTCACGGAAAACTCGGACTCGTCCACCAGGGTGTACCCGGTGTTGCGTAACAGGCCGTGGCTGGCGTTGTTGCGTGAGGCTTCCGTGATATCGAGTTGCTGCTTCTTGCCTTCCAGGTACCAGACCCCGTCTTCTATGCGGTTGGCCCACGGCGCCAGGGTGATGCCGGTAGCTCCGGGCGGAATTTCGCCGTCGCCGTAGCTTTCAGTCAACTGAACTCCACCCCGGGAGTAGAGGCGCAAGCCCGCGGCGAGCTCGGTGATGACGGCGAGCGCATCGTCCCTGCGGAGCTCGAACTGGCGACCAGTAGCAAAGCGACGGGATTCGGACTGGTGGGTGCTGTCGGCAGGCGACGGGGAGGCAGGCATGGCAATACCGTACTGCATGAGCGGTCGTCTCGCGGCAGAAGAATGTTTGCTTTTGTTAGAAATTATGCGTTTTTGGTTGCTTGTGGAATGATTGGATGTATGAGCCGCATCACCAGCACCCGCCTCGCAGACAGCCGAGAGCTGATCTACTTCGACGACCCCGGGACTCCTGAACGAACACCGGACTCGCTGGTGGACCACCGCGAGCTCCCCGCTCGCGGTGAGCCCGGTGAAGTCCGGTATGACGCCTTGTCGGGCGACTGGGTAGCCGTGGCCGCCCACCGCCAGACGCGGACGCACCTCCCCCCTGCTGATCAGTGCCCCATCTGCCCCACCACAGCTGCGAACCCCTCCGAAATTCCGGCACCGGATTACGACGTCGTGGTGTTCGAGAACCGCTTCCCGTCCCTGGGCCCGGCTTTGGGCGATATTCCCGCGATTCCTGCCCTTGGACACTCCGGCCACAACGTCAAGGGAGCGGCATACGGCCGCTGCGAGGTGGTTGCCTTCACGCCACAGCACACCGGCTCCTTCGCCGAACTGGGCGAAACGCGCGCCCGTACGGTCATTGAAGCCTGGGCCCAGCGGACCGAGGCGTTGAGCGCCCTTGCCGGCATCAAGCAGGTGTTTCCGTTCGAGAACCGCGGTGCGGACATCGGAGTCACGCTGCACCACCCCCACGGCCAGATCTACGCGTACCCCTATGTAACTCCCCGCGCCGCCCAGCTCGGTGCGGTGGCACGGAAGTACTACGACGACGTCGACGCGAAGGAAACGCTCGGAGCCTCACTCCTCAACGCTGAACGCGCGGACGGCAGCCGGATGGTCCTGGAAGCCAAGTATTTCAGCGCCTACGTACCTTTCGCGGCCCGGTGGCCCTTGGAAATCCACCTCGTTCCGCATCGCAATGTCCCCGATCTTGCGGCACTCACCGGGGAAGAACGCGATGAGCTTTCGCACGTCTATTTGGACCTGCTGAAGCGGCTCGACGCCCTCTACCCCACCCCCATGCCGTACATCTCGGCCTGGCACCAGGCTCCGCTGGACCCTGTTCTCCGCCCTGCGGGCCAGCTGCACCTGCAGCTGACCTCACCTCGCCGCGCTGCCGATAAGCTCAAGTATCTGGCAGGCTCCGAGGCCGCCATGGGAGCGTTCATCAACGACACCACCCCCGAAGCGGTGGCGGAGCGGCTGCGCAGCGTCGCCGCAGTACCCTCAAACAAGACCTTGGAAGGCACACGAGCATGACCACCACCACCCAGACCGGCGTCCTCGCCGCCCGTTTCCAGGAATTGTTCGGCGCAGCTGCCGACGGCGTGTGGCAGGCACCGGGACGCGTGAACCTGATCGGTGAGCACACGGACTACAACGAGGGCTTCGTGCTCCCCTTCGCCATCGATAAGACGGCAAAGGTGGCACTGCGAGTCCGCGACGACTCAAGGGTGCGTATGCTGTCCACCTTTGGCGGGCACGGCGTGGTGGAAGCTGACCTCACGGACTCGGAACCCGGGTCCAGCGAGGGATGGTCCCGCTACCCGCTCGGCGTCGCCTGGGCGCTCAAGGAACGCGGCATCGAGGTGCCTGGCTTTGACCTCCTGCTTGATTCCGATGTTCCCTCCGGAGCCGGCCTCTCTTCATCACATGCCATTGAGTGCGCCGTCATTTCGGCCCTCAATGAGTTGACCGGCGCCGGTTTCGCTGCCGAGGAGCTGGTGCTCGCAACCCAGCGCGCCGAAAACGTGTTTGTGGGGGCACCCACCGGCATCATGGACCAGTCAGCGTCCCTGCGCGGCGCCAAGGGACACGCTGTGTTCCTGGACTGCCGTGACCAACATGTGGAGCTGGTCCCTTTTGACGCTGAAGCTTCCGGCCTGGTCCTGTTGGTGATCGACACCAAGGTGTCGCATTCGCATGCCGACGGCGGATATGCCTCCCGCCGTGCGTCCTGCGAGTTGGGTGCAGAGATACTAGGCGTCAAGGCACTGCGCGACGTCGGCGTGGAGCGTTTGGAGGAAGCGTCAGGTCTGCTGGACGAAACTACCCTTCGGCGGGTCCGCCACGTGGTCACCGAGAACGATCGGGTCCTCCAGACGGTGGAAGTCCTGGGCACCCAGGGCCCTGCCGCCATCGGAGCATTGCTGGATGCCAGCCACCTTTCGATGCGCGATGACTTTGAAATCTCCTGCCCGGAACTCGACCTGGCCGTGGATACTTCCCGGGCCAACGGCGCTATCGGTGCCCGCATGACAGGCGGCGGTTTTGGCGGTTCCGCCATCGCGCTGACTCCGGTTGGCCAGGAGCAACAGGTGCGCGACGCCGTCGTGCGTTCGTTCTCAGAGGCGGGCTTCATCGCCCCGGACATCTTCACCGTTACCCCTGCCGCTGGAGCGCTGCGCCTGGTCTAAGGCGACCGGTTGCGGCGAGCGCCCGGCGTCCCAGCGGATGCCGGGCGTAAGCTGGGGCCATGACTGAGGCTGTCATCGTTGCTACTGCAAGAAGCCCTATAGGCCGAGCCTTCAAGGGTTCCCTCAAAGACGAACGTCCGGATGACCTGGCCACCGCCATGGTGCAGGCCGCCCTCGCAAAGGTCCCGGGCTTCGATCCCGGAGCGGAGGACGGCCAAGGCTTGGACGACATCCTGCTGGGCTGCGCCGAACCCAGTGGCGAGGCCGGATCCAACATGGCACGGGTGGTGGCTGTCCTTGCCGGGATGGACCGCGTGCCGGCGGCCACCATCAACCGTTTCTGTGCATCAAGCCTGCAAACCTTGCGGATGGCCTTCCACGCCATCAAATCCGGGGAAGCCCACGCAATTGTCGCCGCTGGAGTGGAGAGCGTGTCCAGGTACCAGAACTGGGCCGGTGCCGGCGAAACCGACTCCTCCAACCACAATCCGCTGTTCGAGGCGGCAGCCCAACGTACGGCCTCCCGTGCGGCGTCCAACATCCCTTGGACCGACCCACGGCTCGGCGGCCGGCTGCCCGACATCTACATCTCCATGGGCCAGACGGCAGAGAACGTTGCCACTAGCTATGGCATCAGCCGGGCGGAGCAGGACGAGTGGGGCGTCCTGAGCCAGAATCGGGCCGAAGCCGCGATCGCCTCAGGGTTTTACACCCGGGACATCACACCCTTCACACGCAAAGACGGCACCGTCGTGGAGCGGGACGATTCCCCACGCGCAGGCGTGACCCTTGAAGCGGTTTCCGCCCTGCAACCCGTGTTCCGTACGGAGGGGACCGTCACAGCCGGCAATGCCTGCCCCCTCAACGACGGCGCCGCCGCGGTGGTGGTCATGAGTGACTCACGTGCGCGCGAACTGGGCCTGCAGCCTCTCGCGCGGGTCGTTTCAACCGCCGTCAGCGCCCTCTCCCCCGAACTCATGGGCATGGGGCCCGTGGAATCCACGCGACGGGCTCTCAGGTTGGCTGGTCTGACCATGGATGACATCGATCTGGTGGAGCTCAACGAAGCCTTCGCTGTGCAGGTGGTGGCGAGCGCCCGTGAGTTGGGGATCGACCCCGCAAAGCTTAACGTCCATGGCGGGGCCATTGCCTTGGGTCACCCCTTCGGCATGACCGGCGCCCGGATGACAAGTACTCTCCTCAACGGCCTCAAGGAACGAGACGGAACCCTGGGGCTTGCCACCTTGTGTGTAGGTGGCGGCCAGGGCATGGCAGTTGTTTTCGAACGCTTGAGCTAGTCAGGACACAAACTGGCCGAGACGCAAAAATGCCCCCGAAACTTCGGGGGCATTTCGCGTTGGAGCTGTTGTAACTAGTCGTCGCCTCGCAGGATCGCCAAGAGGCGGATGATTTCCACGTAGAGCCAAACCAGCGTGACCGTCAGGCCGAAGGCTGCAACCCAGGAGTAACGCTCCGGGGCGCCTGCACGGACGCCTTCTTCGATGCTGGTGAAGTCCATGATCAGCGAGAACGCTGCCAGGCCGATGGCCAGGATGCCGATGAACACACCCAGCGGGATGCCGGCAATTTCAATGCCGGTCCGGAGGCCGAAAGGCTCCTGCACAGCGCCGGTCCACATCATCACCATGTTGATCAGTGCGAAGACCGCGTAACCAATGGTGGCGATCAGGAAGAAGCGCATCATCTTCGGGGTGGCGCGAACCTTGCCGCTCTTGAAGAGCGCCAGGGTGACGCCGAAGACAGCCAGCGTACCGATGACGGCCTGGAGACCGACGCCGGGGAACATGCCGTCCAGGATGCGGGTGAGGCCACCGAGGAACAGGCCCTCAAGGCCGGCGTAGGCAAGGATCAGGGCCGGTGAAGGCTGCTTCTTGAAAGTGTTGACCAGTGCCAGGACAAATCCGCCCAAGGCACCAACGATCATGAGCATGGTGGAGAGCGCGGGCGCCACGAAGAGCGTGACGCCGGCACCGAGGATGAGAACCACGAGGCAGGCGACGGTCTTCATGATGACGTCGTCATAAGTCATGCGGCCGGTGTGGGCCGGGCCTGCAGCGGGCTGGTTGTACATCTGCTGCAGCTGCTCATTGGTCATGTTCTGCTGCTGGGCAGACCATGCTGCATGGCCGTCCATGACCTGGCTCGGTGCACGGCCGGGTGCCTGGTTGAACTGCTGGCCGTACGGGTTCTGCGGTACAGGCGGGGCCTGCTTTGCTCCACGGAAATTCTTTCCGTTGAAGACTGGGTTTCCGCCAAGTGCCATTGCGGGTGTCCTCCTGAAAAAGGGCTAGTGATAGTTCACGGTACCAATTACCACGCGCGCGTGGCAGGGAAAGTTCCCTTGTTCACGGAGACGAAACTCAACCGTGACAAGAAATTGGAAGACTGTCACCCTCAGAACGTTTAGTAGCACCCTCAAACAACAAAGGTTTACTTAAGCGTTGCTACATCACTAGTTGCCTATAGCTTCACAGTTGTTATCCGATCGCGATCTTCACACCCCCGAACTGGGCATTTATTATCTCCACCGGGCGGTAACATAGGCCACACATGGGTGACTTAGATCACAAACGAGGCAGCTAGGCAAGAACTGTTCACAAGCCCCATGACCGTTCGCACCGGCTGCAAAGGCGCAGCCGGGACCACCCCCACTGTGGAGGTTTCCATTTTGAGAAGCACACTGCGCGACCCGTCCATGAGACGGTCCAAGGGACTGCAGAGAGTTGTGGGGGCGCTGTTCGCAGCCCTCATCACCGCTCTGTTGATCGCCGCCCCTTCGGCACAGGCAACCACCCCCTCGCCTTCGCCGTCACCGACGACTTTCCAGAACAACATCAGCGGGTTCCTCCGCGATGATGCCCGGGCCCCCATACCCGGCGTCAAGATCAAAGCAACGGGCAACGGGTTTGAAGGTGAAGCTACCTCTGGAGCCAACGGAGCCTGGACCATCGGCGTTCCCGTCCAAGGCACCTACACCATCGAGCTGGACACCTCCACCTTGCCGGAGGGCATCGCCCTGGCCGAAGGCCAGGACAATCCCCGCGATGTCACGTTCAGCCAGACGTCCAACTTGTCGGTGATCTTTGCCTTCGGCGAGGGCATCGTGGTCCAGCAACAGGACTTCGGCCAGAACCTCCTCAATCGCCTCGTTGCAGGTCTGAGCTTTGGCCTCCTCCTTGCACTCGCCTCGGTGGGCCTTTCCCTGATCTTCGGAACCACCGGCCTGACCAACTTCGCCCACGGTGAGATGGTGACGCTGGGCGCAGTACTGGTGTTCATGTTCAACGCCTTCGGACTCCCCTTCTGGCTGGCCATCCTGCTTGCCTTGGTAGGTGGCGGTCTCTTCGGCTACGTCCAGGACGCAGGTCTTTGGCGGCCCCTGAGGAAACGTGGCTCCGGCCTGGTGCCCATGATGATCGTCAGCATCGGTTTGGCGTTGGCCATCCGCTACGTCATCCAGTTCTTCTTCGGCGGTGCAACACAGCAGCTGCCCGGCGCCCAGAGTGCCGAGATCCAGATCGGCCCTGTTTCGATCTCTCCGAACAACCTGTGGTCCCTGATCATCAGTGCGGTGGTCATCGCCCTGATCGGCATCGTCCTGCTGAAGACCCGTCTTGGCAAGGCAACCCGTGCAGTAGCCGACAACCCGGCACTGGCAGCCGCCTCCGGCATCGACGTCGACTCCGTTATCCGCATTGTGTGGATCGTCGGCGGCGTGCTCGCCTCCCTCGGTGGCATCCTGTGGGCGTACTACCGTCCGGGCGTCACCTTCGACATGGGCTCGCAAATCCTGCTGCTCATCTTCGCCGGCGTGACGCTGGGTGGTTTGGGAACCGTCTTCGGTGCCTTGATCGGCTCGATCGTCGTCGGCATTTTCGTGGAACTGACCACAGTGTTCGGCCTCCCCGCCGACCTCAAGTACGTCGGTGCCCTTTTCATCATGATTGTTGTTCTTCTGTTCCGACCGCAGGGTATCCTCGGCCGGCGTGAGCGTGTGGGTTAGGAGCGGGCCATGGACTTCGGATTCATTTTCTCCAGCGCCCTTGGCGAATTATTCAGCCCGACGACGGCGGCCTACGCACTTGCCGCTTTGGGCCTCGCGGTGCACTTCGGCTACTCAGGCCTGTTGAACTTCGGCCAGGCCGGTTTCATGGCCGTTGGTGCCTACGGTTTCGCCATCTCCACCCTGAGCTTCGACGCCCCGTTCTTCCTGGCACTGATCATCTCTATTCTCTGTTCGGTGATCTTCGCCTTCATCCTGGGTATTCCTACGCTGCGGCTTCGTGCCGATTACCTGGCTATCGTCACCATCGCCGCCGCCGAAATTGTGCGGTACGTGGTTACCACCAACCAGCTCACCAGCGTCACAGGCTCCGCCAACGGTCTGGCAGCGTTTGAGAACACCTTCTATGCCATGAACCCCTTCCCCGAGGGGTCCTACATGGGCATGAACAACCGCGACTTCTTTATCCGCGTCGTCGGGTGGGGCCTGGTCATCGTGTGCTGCCTCCTGGTGTGGCTCCTGATGCGCAGCCCCTGGGGCCGCGTCCTGAAGGGCATCCGGGAAGACGAGAACGCCGTCCGCTCGCTCGGCAAGAACGTCTACGCCTACAAGATGCAGGCACTGGTCATTGGCGGCGTGCTCGGCGCCTTGGCGGGCATGATCTTCACCCTCCCCCGCGGTGCCGTCCAGCCATCCAACTACGGCACAGAGCTCACGTTCTTCCTGTGGACCTGCCTCCTGCTCGGCGGCATGGCCACGGTCCTGGGGCCCGTTATTGGAGCAATGATCTTCTGGGTGGTGCTCTCGCTGACCCAGAGCCTGCTCTATGGCCTCATCGAATCAGGGGCAGTCACCTGGCTGACCACCGTCCAGGCAGGCCAGCTGCGCTACATCCTGGTAGGCGTTGCACTGATGCTCCTGATGATCTTCCGCCCGCAAGGCGTCTTCGGCAATAAGAAGGAGCTTGCTTTCGCATGAGTGAGACCAACGAACGCAACACCGAAAATATCGACTACATGACCGATTCGCGGCCCATCGCCGTCGGGGAGAATACCCCCGGCTGCAAGAAGCGCGACCCCATTGTGGTGGCAGAGGACGTCACACGTTCCTTTGGCGGCATCAACGCAGTGGACGTGGAATACCTCGAGATCCCCCGCCACAAGATCACCGCCTTGATCGGTCCTAACGGAGCCGGCAAGACCACCCTGTTCAACCTGCTCACGGGCTTTGACACCCCCAACACGGGCAAGTGGCAGTTTGAAGGCAACAGCCTGGCCGGCGTCTCCTCTTACAAGGTTGCCCGCATGGGCATGGTCCGCACGTTCCAGCTGACCAAAGTGATGGGCAAGCTGACCGTCATGGAAAACATGCGCCTTGGTGCTGCGGACCAACCCGGAGAACGGCTGTCCAAGGCCCTGTTCAAAGGCATATGGGGAGGTCGCGAAAAGGAAATCACGGCCCAAGCCGACTTGCTGTTGGAGAAGTTCAAGCTGGATACCAAGAAGGACGACTATGCAGCGTCCCTCTCCGGTGGCCAGCGGAAGCTCCTGGAGATGGCACGCTCCTTGATGGTGAAGCCCAAGCTGGTGATGCTGGATGAGCCCATGGCCGGCGTGAACCCCGCGTTGACGCAGTCGCTGCTGGACCACATCAAGAACCTCAAGGCCGAGGGCATGACCGTGCTCTTCGTGGAGCACGACATGAACATGGTGCGCCATATCGCCGACTGGGTTGTGGTCATGGCTGAAGGCAAAGTTGTTGCCGAAGGACCTCCGGGCGAGGTCATGAAGAACCCCGCCGTCATCGACGCCTACCTTGGTGCCCACCACGATGTGGACCTTGGCGACGCTGAAGGCATCAAGGTGCTCGAGGCAGAACTCGAAGCTGACGAAGAGTCCGTGGTGGGAACTGAAGACGCCGGCATCCTGTCCGAGATCGAAGAAATTAAGAAGGAGGACGGGAAATGAGCAGCAGCACCAGCGCAATGCCCGCCTCGGCGCCAGCGCCGGCCAGCGATTCCGTGGTCAAGGTCACTAACCTCGTGGCCGGCTACATTCCTGGCGTCAACATCCTCAATGGCTGCAGCATAGAGGCCCGCAAGGGTGAGTTGATAGGCATTATCGGCCCCAACGGCGCCGGCAAATCCACGCTCCTGAAGGCCATGTTCGGCCTGGTAAAGGTGCACTCGGGCACGGTGGTAGTTCGTGGCCAGGACCTCACAGGGTTGAAGGCCAATAAGCTGGTCACCCAGGGTGTGGGCTTCGTCCCGCAGACAAACAATGTCTTCGCCACGCTGACCATTGAAGAGAATCTCCAAATGGGCATGTTCCAGCGGCCCAAGGATTTCTCCGAACGGTTCGACTTTGTCACCAGCCTCTTCCCGGAGTTGGGAAAGCGGCGTGCCCAACGTGCAGGGTCCCTGTCCGGCGGTGAACGCCAGATGGTGGCCATGGGCAGGGCTCTCATGATGGACCCGGCCGTGCTGCTGCTGGACGAGCCGTCAGCAGGCCTCTCCCCCGTCAAACAAGACGAGACCTTCCTCCGTGTCCACGAGATCAACCGTGCCGGAGTCTCGGTGATCATGGTGGAACAGAACGCCCGCCGTTGCCTGCAGATCTGCGACCGCGGCTATGTCCTGGATCAGGGCAAGGACGCGTACACCGGCACGGGCCGTGAGCTCATGAAGGACCCCAAGGTCATCCAGCTCTACCTGGGTACCTTGGCGGACGAAGTCTAACTACGGTATGCCCGAAGGCCTGGTTCCGGTGTCGCGCCGGAACCAGGCCTTCGGTGTTTTCAGTTGCGTCCCTCAAACGTCGCGCTGCTGCTGTTCCCCGGCACCACCACATGCACCGCATTTCGTTCAACCGTGAAGTCGGTGGGCGTGCTTGTTGTGATCTCGCCGTCGAGGTTAACCGGCAGTGGCGGACTGGTCACCAGCCTGACGTTCCGGCTGGTCAGGTGGAGCACCCGCTCGTTTTCCACAAACCTGCCATTCTTGAGCGAACGCGCGATCTTTGCCTGCTCCCGCAACGGCGCCGCCTGGATCGCGTAGATGTCCAGTGTGTGATCGTCGATCCCCGCTGTCGGAGAAACAGCGTTGCCTCCTCCGTAGTACCTTCCGTTTCCCACTGCCACCTGCAACAGGTCCTCCAACTCCACGGGCTCATGGTCCCCATCCGGGAATTCCAGGCGGGCGTGGAACGGCTTGTGCGTGGCGTAGGAGCGAAGTGTAGCCACCCCATATGCCAGAGGCCCAATGAGTCGTTTGAGGCGGGGACTGAGCGCCTGCGTGACTGCCACTGACAGTCCGGCTGAAGCCACGTTGAGGAAGGGTTGGCCGTTCGCACGCCCGAGGTCGATGTCCACTACTTTTCCGTCCGCGAGGGCAGCGCAGGCGCTGCCCAGGTCCCGGGGGATTTCCAGCGTCCTGGCAAGGTCATTCGCGGTGCCCAGCGGAAGAACACCTAACACGACGTCGGTACCCGCCACGAGTCCTGCTGCCGAGGCAACTGTTCCGTCGCCTCCCCCAACCACCACAAAATCGTGACCCTCGGCGACCGCTTGCTCCAGCGCTCGGCCGAGGTCCCCGCCCCCAGACACCGTATACACCGCTGAGACCGGGAGCTCCGCCTTTGCGAGACTGTCGGCCACCAACTTTTGAGCCGCGGAACCTTTGCGTGAACCGGCGTTGATGACCACGGCGATGGAGCGGGCTTCCCGGGTTAGCTTCATGAGGACATGGTAGGTCTACAGCCTGTGTGGGGGCTTTGTTAACGCCCAACGGGTCCCCTTCCTTGTGAGGAAGGGGACCCGTTGCTAACTGCGGTCTAGTTGGCGTTCAGCTTAGAGCTTGCCGAACTCTTCGCGGACCGGCTTGTAGGTGTTGTCGTCCTGGTACTCGTAGATACCGATGTATGCCTCGGTGGGGTCACCGGCATCGGAGAACGTTACCGGACCCGACTGGCCGTCGTAGTCAACGTCCTTGCCCTCACGGAGCAGGGTGACGCATGACGGGAAGTCAGTGCACTTCTCGCCGCCTTCAGAGACTTCCTTGAGCTTGGCCGCGATGTCCGTGCCCTTGGTGCTCTTGGCTGCCTCAGATGCCAGCGCGATCAGGTTCACGGCGTCGTAGGACTCGCCTGCGTAGCTGTAATCCTTCAGGGCGGGATCGATCGCGAGGAGCTTCTGCTTGAAGGCGTCCTTGGCGAACGTACCGGGGATGGTTCCCTGTGCGCCCTTCATGGTGCCTGCCTGGAAGTCCTTGCTGTAGTCCGAAGTGTTGCCGTCAACCATGAACAGCTGCGTGGGCTTGACGCCCTTGCCGGTCATCAGCGGGACGATGCTCTTGGCCTGGTCGAAGGTGATCAGTGCGATCGCATCCGGCTTGGCTGCGAGGACCTTGTCCACCTGGCTGCTGAACTGTGAATCACCCTCGTTGAAGAGCTCTTCAGCCACAACCTTGCCGCCGGCTGCCTCGAAGGCTTCCTTGACGTTCTTCTGCAGGCCGGTTCCGTAGGCGTCGTTGAGAACGATCATGCCAACAGTCTGGGCGCCGCAGGTGGCCATGTAGTTGCCGAGGACCTTGCCCTGCAGGACGTCGGACGGTGCCGTGCGCCAGTAGAGGCCCTTGTCGTCCCAGGTGGTGAAGTCAGGTGAGGTGTTCGCCGGGGAGAAGTGGATGACGCCGGCGCCGGTGATCTGGTTGATGACCGTCTTGGAAACGCCTGACGAGGCCGCACCGATTACTGCGCTCACACCCTGGCCCAGCAAGGCTGTGGTGGACTGCGTGGCGATGTCGGTCTTGGTATCACCGGAGTCGCGGTGGGTTACTTCCACCGGGGCACCCAAAACGCCACCGGCGTCGTTGACTTCCTTGACGCCGAGGTTGACGCCGGCAATTTCGGGCGGGCCGAGGAACGCCAGCGACCCCGTTGTCGGCAGGAGCGATCCAAGCTTAAGCGGCGTAGCCGTGGTGGTGGTCGAGGGAGGTACAGGTCCCGTGTTGGTGGCAGCCTGGCTGTTGCCGGCTCCCGCCCCGCCGCTCGGTGCCGGGCAGGCGATACCTGCCGCGGCGGCGGATTGAGACCCAGTCTGGGTAGGTGTCGAAGACCCACCACAAGCTGTGGCCAAGAGAGCGACCCCAATGCCAAGCGCGGTTAGCTTGGCGGCTCGGGGCGCCGCTGGGGAAAGATCAAACATTCGTTGTCTCCTCGATCGAAAGGTGCGAACTGCCTTTGATGCGATTACTCAGGTGTTCCTGATTAAGACTCAAACTAGTGCAATTGCCCCGGGAACATAAGTGATTCAGGTCACATCCCTATAACACTCGTTGCCTGTGGGGAATCTACGAGCTTGCTGGGAAAAGTCACTGAAGAGGAGAACCGTGCACAGGAAGGGAGAAAGAGCTCTCACCTTGCATCTGTGCCCCAGGTGGGACTCGAACCCACAACACGCGGATTTTAAGTCCGCTGCCTCTGCCAATTGGGCTACTGGGGCGCCCGGACCATGGTATCCCAGCTAGAGCCGGTTGAATGGCGCGGCGTAGCGAAAGGTGCCACGAACGCCGTCGGGCCATTCCGGCAGGGCTAGAAGCTGGAAGTGCTCGCCCCAGATCGCCTCAGGCGGTTCTACGCCCTTGGAGGTGGCCGGCACATAGCCGAAGCGGGGATAGTAGAGAGGGCTGCCGAGCAATGCGATTCCCGGTACTCCGAGTGCCGTGGCACGGGCCTCAGTCTCGCGCATCAACGCCGAACCAACCCCGCGCCGCTGGAATGGTGGGAGCACGCCTATGGGACCCAAGCCCAGCAGTTCGAGCTCTCCCACCCAGCCCTTGGTGCTGATGGCATGACCCACGATTTCCCCGCCCATTTCCGCCACGATGCTGAGTTCCGGGACGTACTCGCTGCACTCAAAAAGCTCCCGTAAAAGCCCCACTTCAATTGGCGTGCCTTCAACGGGTTCACCGGTCACCGGGGAGACGGAAAACGCGCGGGCAGTGAGCTCAAGGATCTCGGCCCGGTCCTCGGGCCGCTCGGACCGCAAGACCACGCCGCGTGCCAGCAGCCGCAGCACGTCCATGGCCCGGCCCGCGTCCGCCGAGGGCACCAGGAGGTGATCGTGATGGAAACCTGCCAGGACGTTGCAACTGATCCCCGCGTGCGTCAGCGCAGCACTGACAGCAGCAGTGAGCCCCACGGCTTCCAAAGCCGAATGGACCTGGAGCGTGATCCATGTGGCCACGAAATCGTAGCTAAGGCCCAAAGAATCGGCTTCGTCGCGGTGAAGGACCACCGTCAGGCCCTCGGCCTCGCGAACGGCCGCTTCGATGCCACCCTCCAAAGGACGGCCATGCGGCCACAACGCGTAAACGTAGTCGCCATCGCGGGCTACGGGATGAAGCGACTCCAGGAGTGTCTTCAGATCAGTTTCACCGGACATGGCAACAGTCTAGGGGCGCAGAACGCGCCACTGCTGAGCGCCGGCGTTAAACGCCGACGGCGACCATCCCCCCTAAGGAGACGGCCGCCGTCGTGCGTGTACTACTTGGCGTCAGCAGTTACCGGAGTCTTGACTTCCTCGGCAACCGGCTTGGCTTCCACCGGCGCCGGAGCGGCAGCAGGCTTCGGAGCCGGCGTCGCTGCGGCCACGAAGGCACCGCGCGGGTTGTCCAAGTCCATCAGCGGAGTGGTGTCGCGGCCCGCGAAGAAGGCCAGGATCCAGCCGAGGATCACGCGGAACTTGCGCTCCACCGTGGGCATCGCCATGCCGTGGTAACCACGGTGGGCCAGCCAGGCGAGGCCGCCCTTGAGGCCGATGCGGCCGAGCAGGTTGATGTTTGCAACACCCTTCCACTCGCCGAAGCCGGCTACAGCACCGAGGTTCTTGTGCTTGTAGTCGTGCAGCGGCTTGTCCCAGCGGGAGGCCCAGAGGTTCTTAGCGAGCTTCTTGGCCTGACGCAGGGCGTGCTGGGCGTTGGGGACGCAGGTGCCGTCCGGCAGGCCCTTGCCCGTGAGGTCCGGAACAGCGGCGATGTCGCCGGCTGCCCAGGCGTTCTCCACGATGCCTTCGTCGCCTGCGATGCGCAGGTCAGGCAGGACGCGAACACGGCCACGCGGTTCCAGCGGGAAGTCGGTGGAGCGGATCATCGGGTTGGCCTGCACACCGGCAGCCCATACCAAGGTGTCTGCTTCAACTTCACCGGCGGGGGTCTTGTCCGGAAGGTTGATCAGCTTGAGGTTGCCCTCGGCACTGTCAAGGGAAGTGTTGAGGAGTACTTCGATGCCGCGGCTGCGGAGGTGCTCCACAACCCATTCGGCCTGCGAGGCGGTGACCTCGGGCATGATGCGGCCCATGGCTTCAACCAGGATGAAGCGAACTTCTTCCTGGCGGATGCGCGGGTTGTTGCGCACAGCGGCGCGGGCGAGGTCTTCCATTTCGGTGAGGCATTCGATGCCGGCAAAGCCGCCACCCACCACAACGAAGGTCAGTGCCTTGGCGCGCTCTGCGGGGTCGGTCATGGTGGAAGCTGATTCGATGCGCTCCAGCACCTTGTTGCGCAGTGCAACGGCTTCCTCGATGGTCTTCAGCCCGATGCCCTTGTCCGCGAGGCCCTTGATGGGGAACGTGCGGGTGATGGCGCCGGCTGCGATCACGACGTCGAAGTACGGGATCTCGAAGTTCTCGCCGCCATCGGAAGGGGCGATAACCGCGGTCCGGTTGGCGTGGTCGATGCTGGTGACGCGGCCCTGGATGAGCTCAGTCTGCTTGAGGTGCTGACGGTGGGAGACGACGGCGTGGCGTGCCTCAATGTTGCCACCGGCTACTTCCGGAAGGAAGGGCTGGTAGGTCATGTACGGCAGTGGATCAACGACGGTGACGATTCCGCCTGCGTTCGCGATCTTCTTCTGCAGTTTGAGTGCTACGTACAGGCCGACGTAGCCGCCGCCGACGACGAGAACCCGGGGACGGTCAATGAGCTCTGGGGTGGTTGCCATGAGTCCAGAGTACAGTACTTTGTGAAAATCTTCACTAACTACTTCCTTGAGGGTGGATCCACCTTCATGAGCGCACCTGTCTCGGCCTCTTCGGGCACCGCTGGCGGGTTCTTCAGGACCCTCCGCAGTTGGATGGCCGCACCCGTCACGAGGGCCACAAACAGCGCGCCAAAACCCAGTACGACGGCGGCAGGAAGGGCTTCATCCACGGTGGCAGGCGTCTTGGCAACAGGGACAGTCGGATCGGCGAGCGTCGGAGCGGCGCTGGTAGGACTCGCCACCGGCGCCTGTGAGGGTTCGCTAAAGACGCCGCGGCGGTGGACGCGGATCCAATCCGCGATGGAACCCAGCGGGTTGGTGCTGGTGGTGGGTACGTCGTTCTTCAGCGCGGCCTCAGCGTTGAGGATGCCGTAGCCATATAAAGGGTCCTTGCCCGGGGCGCCGGCATCCTTAGCGGTGCTGACGATCCGGTTGATGACCTGGGTAGCGCTCATTTCCGGCCACTTGGAACGGATGAGTGCCGCCACACCTGAAACGATGGGTGCCGCTCCGGACGTTCCTGCCCACTCGGCATACGAACCTCCGGGAATGCCGCCCACCAGCTTCTCAGCAGGAGCTGCTACTCCAATACTGATGCCTTGGGACGATGAGTCGACACTGGCGCGTCCCTCGCCGTCCAGACCGGCTACCGTGAGGACGCCGGGGATGGTTGCCGGGGCTCCAACCTGAATGTTGCCACCCACCCGGTTTCCCGCTGCGGCAACAATCACCACGTCCTTTTGCTCCGCGTAGAGGAACGCTGCGTCCCAGCTCTGCGGCCAATCCGGCGAAGTACTGCCCAGGGAAATATTGATGACCTGGGCGCCGTTGTCCACCGCCCAGCGCACGGCCTCAGGTATTTGTTCCTGGTCGGTCTTGCCTCCCGGGTTGGGCGAACCCAGCCACGTCGAGATGGCGAGGATCTCCGCTTCGGGCGCCACGCCAGTGATCCCATCCGGTCCCCCGGCGGGCGGGGTGGTTGGGGGCGCTGGTGGTGGCTTTGGAGCTGCCGACGCTGATGCTGATGCCGATGCCGAGGGCGGTGGGGTGGGCGTGGTGTGGCCGCGCCCGGCGAGCATCGTTGCCACAAGGGTGCCGTGTTCGGTCTTGGCGCCGATACTCTTTTGTCCGTTCGGGGCCCCGGCCCCGGAGACATCCGTCCCTCCCACCACAACGCCTTTAAGGTCAGGGTGGCTTCCGTCAATACCGCTATCGATGATCGCGACCTTGACGCCGGCACCCTTGGACACTTGCCAGGCGTTGGTGACGCCCGATTCCTTGAGCCAGTACTCCTTGTCACGCCACGCGTCCGCGTTGGCTGCCGGAGCCGACAACAGCGCACCTGCAAGCGCCCCGCCGGCCAATGTGGTGGCAAGCGCAGCGGACAGGGTGCGTCGGTGCCGCAACGTCATTCGCCGTCCCGGATACTCAGGGCGATGCCGTCAAGAATGTCGTGTTCGCTGGAAACAGCTGCGCGGATGGTTCCGTTGCTGACAGTTGCCATCCGGACCAGAATGCGGCGCCATACCAAAGCTCCCGCTCCGATCACGTCCACGCGTCCCGGGTGCATATAGGGAAGGGCAGCACGTTCGTCGCGGGTCATTTCCAACAGGCTGGTGCATGCGTCGGTGATGGTTTCGAGGTCCAGCGAAGCACCGTGGATTCGGCCCGGCTCGTATTCGCTCAGGCCCAGCGCGTGCGCGGTAATGGTGGTGATGGAACCAGCGACGCCAACCACCGCTGTGGCGCGGTCGAGGGGCACCGTCTCAGCGGCAAGATCAAGTGCGGCATCGACGTCGGCCTCTGCTGCGGAGATTTGCGCAGCCGTGGGCGGATCGCTGCGAAGGTGACGTTCAGTCAGCCGAACGCAACCAATGTCCACCGAGCGCGCTGCGATAACGCCGCTGGAGTCGCCCAGCACGAATTCGGTACTCCCTCCGCCGAGGTCCACCACCAGAATGACGTCATCCCCCGTGGCCGGCAGGACGCTGCTGGCTCCCGCGAAGGACAAAGCAGCTTCCTCGTCACCGGAAATGACCTCTGGCTGCACGCCCAGAAGATCCCGGATGCCGTCCACAAAGACCTGGCGGTTACGGGCATCACGAGTTGCCGACGTAGCGGCGAACCGGATTCGTTCGGCACCGTGTTCCTGGATGAGCCGGGCGTAGTCCCGCGTAGCAGCGAACGTGCGCTCCAAGGCCTCCGGAGCCAGCTCTCCCGTAGCATCGACGCCCTGGCCCAACCGCACCACGCGCATTTCACGCACGACGTCGGTCAGCGGGCCCTGTGCATCTTTCTCCTGTAGTCCATTGGAGACATCTGCGATAAGCAGCCGGATGGAGTTGGTACCGCAGTCGATGGCAGCCACGCGGCTCATACGGTGCCCGCCTGCTCGTCCGGGGATTCGATCTTTGACTTCCGTACCGGCGCGGGACGCCCCACGATGTCCGGCAGCCCCTGCGGACCATGGCGGCTCAAATCGCGCGAAGGAGCCTCTCCGGCTGTGTCCCAGGCGCCGTCGCAATAGCAACGGTCCTTGGTCCACCACTCCGTGATGGCATCCAGCGCCTCGTCCCCCAGCGGATTGACGCCCGGGCCGGCAGCCAACGAATGACCCACCAGGACATGCAGGCACTTCACGCGGGTGGGCATACCGCCAGCAGAGATACCGTCGATCTCGGGCACTGCCCCGGTGCCGGAGCGATCAGCGATCTGGTTGCGCGCCTCCAGGTAGGCATCATGGGCCCCGTGGTAGGCACCGGCCAACTCCTGGTCAGCGGTCAGTCGCTCGTTCATCTCGTTCATGAGTCCGCCCGCTTCAAGGCGCGACACCGCGGAAGTGATGACGGGGTGGGTCAGGTAAAACGTGGTGGGAAACGGTGTTCCGTTGCTGAGCCGCGGAGCTGTCGCTGCCACCAAGGGGTTGCCGCAGACGCACCTCGCCGGGATCTCGACAACATCCCGGACCGGCCTGCCCAGCTGTCGGCTGAGGACCTCAAGATCGTGTGCTGATGGCTGGCGGGATTCCTGCGGCACGGCTGCCGTGTTCTCTTCCACTTGCGCTGCCAACCTTCCTGCCCCTTTTGTCACGTCCCATGCGGACACGACGGCGGCGGGCACCGCGTCTAGTCAGTTGCCGATCGCCTGATTGACTCCCAGAGAGCATCCACCCAGGGCAGATTCTCCGGGTTTGCCGACGATCCGGAGCCGGTGCGGCCACCCGGTGTGCCGGCGGCTTCTTCTCCCCCAAACACCCAGTAACCTGTTTCACCCGGCATAACCATGTTAATGCGGTCGCGGGCCTGCTGTTTCACGTAGTTGGGGTCCTGCCACCGGGAGAGCTGTTTGTTCAGCTCGGTTTGCTCCGCTTTCCTGCTGGCAATTTCTGCTTCCAGTGCGGAGATTTCGGCGCGTTTCTCCAGGAAAATCTTCACGGTGGGGGCCAGCAGGATAGTGATGGCAATCATCACCACGGCCAGTGCGAGCATCCTCCCGGAGAACGCCTTGGCCGGCACGGGATCCAGGTCGCGGTCATCCTTCGCCCCGGACCGTGGTTTTTCCTGGCTGTTGTTGCTCTTCTTGGCATCGGCGGGCGTCTTGCTGTTCGCCGGAGCTTTGGCGCCAACCGCCGCCGTCCCGCTCTTGGACGAAGCCCGCGGCCCGCCGAACTCGGCTTTAATGACGTCGGCGCCCTCGGAACCTGAGCCTTCAGACACCTTGCCGGCAGCGCCGCCTGCGCCGGCCGGACGGGCACCACTTGACGGACGGGCACCACTTGACGGGCGACCAAGGGCGTCGGCCCTGGGTACCTTTGGACGACGGGTGGCCATGACACTCCTGTAATGCCCGGTGCTTGCCTGGCGGGTTGCTGCGCTTGCTGTTGCTGACCTGGCCCGTGTTAAACAGAACCGGAGTTAAAACAGAACCGGCGGCCATGGTCTTTCCACCATAGCCACCGGTTTCATGTTTTCGCTGAAGGCTAGCCCTTGAAACGCGGGAACGCGCTGCGGCCGGCGTAGCGTGCGGCGTCGTCGAGTTCTTCCTCGATGCGCAACAGCTGGTTGTACTTGGCAACGCGCTCGGAGCGGGCCGGGGCACCGGTCTTGATCTGGCCCGCGTTGGTGGCAACGGCGATGTCAGCAATGGTGGTGTCCTCGGTTTCGCCGGAGCGGTGCGAGGTGATGGTGGTGTAACCGGAGCGCTGAGCCAGGGAAACGGCGTCGAGCGTCTCGGTCAATGAACCGATCTGGTTCACCTTGACCAGCAGGGAGTTGGCCGTGGCCGTCTCGATGCCCTGCTGCAGGCGGACCGGGTTGGTGACGAAGAGGTCATCGCCAACAAGCTGGACCTTGTCACCAATGGTGTCGGTGAGGGTCTTCCAGCCTTCCCAGTCGTTTTCGTCCAGCGGGTCTTCGATGGAAACCAGCGGGTAGTCGGCAACGAGCTCAGCGTAGTAGGCGCTCATCTCGGTGGCAGAAAGTGCCTTGCCTTCGAACTGGTAAGCACCTTCCTTGTAGAACTCGGAAGATGCAACATCCAGTGCCAGGGCGATGTCCGTGCCCGGGGTGTAGCCGGCGTTCTTGATGGCTTCCTGGATCAGGTCCAGTGCAGCGCGGTTGGACGGCAGGTTGGGGGCGAAGCCGCCCTCGTCGCCGAGGCCGGTGGAAAGGCCCTTTTCCTGCAGGACAGCCTTGAGGTTGTGATAGACCTCAACGCCCCAGCGCAGGCCTTCGGAGAAGGTCTCGGCACCGATCGGGGCAATCATGAATTCCTGGATGTCAACATCGGAGTCGGCGTGCGAGCCGCCGTTGAGGATGTTCATCAGCGGAACGGGCAGGACGTGGGCGTTCGGGCCGCCCAGGTACTTGTACAGCGGCAGGTCAGCAGAAGCTGCGGCAGCGTTGGCCACGGCCAGGGAAACACCCAGGATGGCGTTGGCGCCGAGCTTGCCCTTGTTGGGCGTTCCGTCCAGGTCGATCATGGCCTGGTCGATGCTGCGCTGGTCAGTGGCGTCGAAGCCGATCAGGGCCGGGGAGATCTCGTCGATGACTGCGTCAACGGCCTTCTGGACACCCTTGCCGAGGTAACGGCCCTTGTCGCCGTCGCGAAGCTCAACGGCTTCGTGCTCGCCGGTGGAGGCACCGGAGGGAACTGCTGCGCGGCCGATCTGGCCGTCGGAGAGCAGGACCTCAACTTCTACGGTCGGGTTTCCGCGGGAATCAAGGATCTCGCGTGCGTGGATGGCATCGATAAGCGCCATGGATGTGCTCCTTATGGGCGAATTACAGGAATGTGGAGGGAAATTCTCAACGTCCTCGTCGCTACTAGCGTAGTCGAGAGTGGCTTACGTTACGGCACGGCTTCCAACGGCTCACGTCATGAAGGCTGCGCCTGGTTGTTCTGAAACGATCGAACTGCGGCACGGAGGGCTCGTTCGGCGTCGAGTCCTTGCTCCCGGGCGCCCGCAACGACAGCGAGCAGCAGCTCCCCCAGCGCCTCTTCCGAGGCCGGGATGACAGGAAGTCCGACGGCGGCCAGTCGGCTTTGGGCGTCAACGGGCATGCCGGCGCGAACTGCCCGGTCGATGGACTTCTGCGCTCCTGCCAACGCCGGCAGATGGGGCGGAATCCCCTCGAAGGGGTCTTTCCGCTCCGGCTTCTCCGCGCGTTTGGCGGCGTCCCATTTGACGATGATTTCCTCGACGCTGGCCGGGAAACTCTCCTGCAGGGAACCGTCGGTCTTGAAGACGTGCTGGTTTCGTCGGACCATCTTGGCATTGATGCTGCGTGCCACGTCCCCGAAATCAAAACTGCCGCGCTCCTCGGCGAGCCGGGCATGAAGCACTACCTGAAGCAGCACATCGCCCAGCTCGCCGCGGAGCTCTTCATCAACAGCACCGGCTTCGATCGAATCAACCACCTCGTAGGCTTCCTCGATCAGGTACTCCACCAGCGACTCGTGGGTCAGGGCGCCCATCCATGGGCAGTGCTCCCGGAGGGCGGCAATCGTCCCCAGCAGCTCCCCGACCTCGCAAGCTCGGCCAGGGACCCCGGCTGCTGTGGGCCCATGCAGCTCCGGGCGGATGGAATCGTCAGCCGAGGTTGGCGTAGGCATCGTTGATGTACTCAACCAAGGCTTCACGCTCGTCCAGCGGCAGGAACGCTGCCTCGGCCGCGTTGAGCGTCAGCTCGAGCAGATCATCGAGGTCGTAATCGAAGGTCTCCACCAGGAGTTCGAACTCGTCGGTCAGGGTGACGCCGCTCATGAGGCGGTTGTCGGTGTTGATGGTGACGTTGAAGCCGAGCTGGAACAGCATGTCCACCGGGTGGCTTTCGATGCCGTCGCCAAAACCGGAAATGGCACCGGTCTGGAGATTCGAGGAAGGGCAGATTTCAAGGGCGATTCCGCGGTCGCGGACCCAGGCCGCCACGCTGCCGATGGTCACCATGCCGATGGTGTCCTCGCCGTCGTCGTCGGAGTTGTCCTCAAACTCCACCGAGATGTCCTCGGCGATCCGCACGCCATGGCCAAGGCGCAGGGCACGGCCGTCCACCAGGGCAGACTGGATGCTCTCCAGTCCGGCAGCCTCGCCTGCGTGGACCGTTGCCGGGAAGTTGTTCTCGGCCAGGTAGGTGAACGCGTCCTTGAAGCGGGACGGGAGGAACCCGTCTTCAGCGCCGGCAATGTCGAAGCCGACCGCGCCGTTGGCGCGGTGGCGGACAGCCAGCTCGGCGATCTCCTGGCCGCGATCAGCGTGCCGCATGGCAGTGATGAGCTGCCCGACCTGAATCTGCTGGCCGCGCTCTTCGGCCGAATCCATGCCGGCTTCCAGCCCGGTCTGGACTGCTTCCACAACCTCGTCCAGGGTCAGGCCCTGCTGCAAGTGCTGTTCAGGAGCCCACCGGACTTCGCCGTACACGACGCCGTCCTCGGCCAGGTCCTCCACGAACTCCTTGGCGACCCGGAACAGGCCTTCCTTGGTCTGCATGACGGCGACGGTGTGGTCAAACGTTTCGAGGTAGCGGACCAGCGAACCGGAGTCAGCGGATTCACGGAACCACTCACCCAGCGCCACCGGATCGGTGGAGGGCAGGGTGTGGCCGGCGGCCTCGGCCAGCTCGATGATGGTGGCCGGGCGGAGTCCTCCGTCCAGATGATCGTGGAGGGAAACCTTGGGAAGGCTCTTCAGATCGAAGTCAAGGGCAGGGGCAGCGTCAAGAATGGGCTCAGTCACGTACTAAGACTAGACCCCACCGCCGCCCGCGGCAGGTCCTTAGCCGGCAGGATTGGAGAGGTCGGCCCCGGCAACTGCTTTTTGCGAGAGATTGGACGTCTCCGCTGCGTTTGACGACTCCGCTGCGGGTGCTGCATTGCTTGCGGCCGCATCACGGGCCAGGTCCTTCTTCTCCAGGTACTTGTGCCACCAGCGCAAAGCGTGGTCCACCACGATACCGAGGACCACAGCGAAGGCCACTGCAATTCCGACGCCGAGGAGCGGGTTGTGGTGCACCCACTGACCTGCGAGCAAGCCGATGCCGATTGAGTAGGCCACCCACGTGATGCAGGCGAAGGCATCCAGCCAGAAGAAGGTGCGGTGGCGGAATCCGGTCTGCCCGGCCACGTAGTTCACCGCTACCCGACCCCACGGAATGTAGCGGGCCGTGAAGATGAGCACCGCACCGCGCTTGTCCAGCTCGTACTGCGCCCACGCGAACATCTTTTGGACTTTGGGGCGCCGCATCCACTTCCAGCGGGTGAGACCGATCTTGCGGCCCAACATGTAGGCCATATTGTCGCCGGCCATTGCACCCACCAAGGCAGTTGCCCCCAGGATCCACAGGTTGGGTTCTCCGCTGTGAAGGGACAGCGCCGAGAGGCCCACGATGGCTGTTTCGCTGGGGAGGATAGTGGCGAATCCGTCAATGAAGAAGAAGACCAGAAGTACCGGGTATATCCAGGGCTGCCCGGCTGCATGCTCGAGCATTTGATTCAAAAACTCCACGCGGGGGTAGCTCCTAGACGAATGTGACTTGACGATGTGACGGAAGTCGCTCTAGTGTCCCACGGCCGGGACGTCGTTCGCTACGTCCCAGCCTTGGGATCACGCGTTTAACGCTATCGGTTTGATGATGCCGGCGTCGTCAACCGCCGGGCTGATCTTCAGCGGCACGAACCGTCATACCGTGGGTGGAGCCGGGGCGTCTTCCTCAGGAATGTTCTTGCCATCCAAGGGCACTGATCCCCGGACTTTGCTGATGATGCGATCGATGATGATTCCAAGGATCACGGCCACCACGATCGCTATGACGGCGCCCAGCAGGTGGTTGTCTTCGAACCAGACACCGAAGAAGTAGCCGAGGATCACCGAATATGTTGCCCACAGGACTGCGGACATCGCGGTAAGGGCGACGAATTTGCGGTGGTGGAAGTGCGTGGCGCCGGCCGTCAGGTTGACGGCCACCCTGCCAATGGGGATGAACCGGGCCACCATGATGAGCGAGGCTGACCGGCGTCGGAGTTCCTTGCCCGCCCAACGAAAGGCGCCCTGCATCCGCTGGGTGCGCATCCAGCGCCAGCGTTGGATACCAATGCGGTGTCCAATGATGTAGGCGATGTTATCCCCGGAGAACGCGCCGATGGCTGCCATCAAGCCCAGCAGCCATACGTTGGGTGAGCCGCTGCTGCCGGAAACGGCACTCAGGCCCACCACCACGGATTCGCTGGGGATGGGCGGGAAGAAACCGTCAATCACGCAGCAGGCCAGCACCAGGACCAACACCCACGGCTGTTCCGCCGCGGCGAGGATGAAATCGTTGATGCCCTGCACGGTTTCCTTACGATAGCCGGCTCCCCCACAGGCGCCGGATGGCTGGTGTCCCGGGCTGTTCCTGGAACAGCCCGGGACACTTAAGCCTAGGCGATGCGGTCGATGATGAGCTGATGAGCCGGGCGCGAACCCTCGGGTGCAATCACCACGGCATTTTGGAGCGCTTCCTTGGCCCGTTCGAACTTCTCCGGGGTATCCGTCAGAAGTGTCATCAGGGGCTCTCCCGCCCGAACCAGGGCGCCGGGCTTGGCGTGCAGGCGGACACCGGCTCCGGCTTGGACCTGGTCTTCCTTGCGGGCACGGCCGGCACCCAGGCGCCAGGCGGCAACACCCACGGACAGCGCATCCAGTTCCACCAGGACGCCGTCCGCCGGAGCGTAGAGGACCTCAGATTCCTTGGCCACGGGCAGCGCCGCCCGGGGATCTCCACCTTGGGCTTCGATCATCCGGTTCCAGACGTCCATGGCGCGCCCGTCCTTCAGGGCTGCGGCGGGATCGGCATCGTGGATTCCGGCACCGGCCAGCATCTCCTCGGCCAGGCGGACGGTCAGTTCGACGACGTCTTCCGGACCCCCGCCAGCAAGGACCTCCACTGATTCCTCCACCTCAATGGCGTTACCAGCGGTCAACCCAAGTGGCGTGGACATGTCAGTGATCAGCGCGACAGTGTGTACGCCTGCATCCTTGCCCAGAGCCACCATGGTCTCTGCAAGCTCCCGGGCCCGTGCTTCGTCCTTCATGAAGGCACCGGACCCCACTTTGACGTCCAGCACCAAGGAGCCGGTTCCTTCGGCGATCTTCTTGCTCATGATCGAGGAGGCAATCAACGGAATGGCCTCCACCGTTCCCGTGACGTCACGCAAGGCATACAGCTTCTTGTCCGCAGGTGCGAGCCCTGAACCTGCAGCGCAGATGACTGCGCCTACGTCCTGGAGCTGGGCCATGATTTCGTCGTTGCTCAGGTTGGCCCGCCACCCGGGGATGGCCTCCAGCTTGTCCAGCGTCCCGCCGGTGTGGCCAAGGCCGCGGCCCGAAAGCTGCGGAACCGCGACACCGAACACCGCAACCAGCGGCGCCAGCGGCAGCGTGATCTTATCCCCCACCCCACCGGTGGAGTGCTTGTCGCTGGTAGGCTTCCGGCCGCCGTCGGGCCTTGTCAGGGACGAAAAGTCCATCCGCTCGCCTGAGGCAATCATGGCCGAGGTCCAGCGCGAAATCTCGGCGCGATCCATGCCGTTCAGCAGGATGGCCATGTTCAGTGCCGCCATCTGTTCCTCGGCGATCACGCCGCGGGTGTAGGCATCAATGGTCCAGTCGATCTGCTCGGGAGTGAGCGTGCCCTTGTCCCGCTTGATGGAAATGATCTGGACGGCGTCGAACGCTTCAGTGATGGTCACGTGGTTTCCTCCAGATGTTCGGGACCAAAGGCGTCAGGAAGTACCTGGTCCATGGATTTGATTCCCTGCGTTGTCATGAGCTGCATTCCTGGTGCCCTGAATTCGTAGAGCAACTGGCGGCAACGCCCGCACGGCATGAGGATGTTGCCTTGCCCGTCCACGCAGTAGAAAGCGGCGATTTTGCCGCCGCCTGTCATGTGGAGCTGGCCAACAAGGGCACATTCGGCGCAGAGGGTCAGCCCGTAACTGGCGTTCTCCACGTTGCATCCGCTGATGATCCGGCCGTCCTCGGTGAGGGCCGCGGCCCCCACCGGGAACTTGGAATATGGCGCGTAGGCCCGTTGCATTGCCTGCTTTGCTGCATCTTTCAAGGCCTGCCAGTCGATAACTTCCGCTGGCATCGTCAACCCTTCACGTACGGTATGCCGCTTGCGGCCGGTGGCCGGGACTTACCCACCAAACCTGCGACGGCGAAAATGGTCACCAGGTACGGCAGCATGGCCATGAACTGGCTCGGTACCGGGGTACCGATGATGCCCAGGATGGACTGCAGGTTGTAGGCGAAGCCGAACAGCAGCGAGGCCAGGAAAGCGCCGATCGGGTTCCACCGCCCAAAGATCAGGGCAGCAAGGGCGATAAAGCCCCGGCCGCCGGAGATGTCCTTGGTGAAGGAGTCGATGGTCACCAGTGTGAAGACGGCGCCCCCGATGCCCGCGATGGCACCACCCAAGGTGACGTTCCAGAAACGGGTTGCGTTGACGTTGATACCCAACGTGTCGGCAGCCTGCGGGTGTTCACCGACGGCGCGGACCCGCAAACCCCAGCGGGTCTTGAACAAACCGAACCACACCACGGCCACCGCAATATACATGAGGTAGCCCGCGATGGACTGTTCGAACAGGATGGGCCCGATGATGGGGATGTCCGAAAGGAGCGGGATCGGCAGGATGTCCAGCCGGCCTGGAGTGTTGAACTGCTCCTTGTTGGGCACCATCAACGTGCCGTACAGGAAGCCTGTGAGGCCGGAGACCAACACGTTCAAAACCACACCGACGATGAGCTGGTTGACCAGGAATTTGATGCTGAACACGGCCAGGACCATGGACACGGCAGCACCTGCCGCAGCGGCTGCAATCAGGCCGATGTACGGGCTCCCCGTCATGGTGGCCACCAGGGCGGCAGTGAATGCTCCGCCCAGGAGTTGTCCCTCGATGGCAATGTTCACAACGCCCACACGCTCACAGAGCACGCCGGAGAGCGAGCCGAAGACCAGTGGCACTGCCAGTGTTACCGAGCCGGCAACGAGGCCGGCCAGCGAGATGGAGGGCTGGCGGGCGCCTGCCACGATCCAAACAAGCAAGGCGAACACGAACACCACTGCAAACGCGATGGGCAGCCACTTGGGCGACCGCTCTCCTTGGGTCCAGAGGTAGATCGAGTAGGCAGCCATGGCCAGCAGCAGGATGCCGAGGACAATTCCGCCCACCTGCCCTGGAATCATCAGGGCAGGGACCGCAACGGCGTCGCCGGCGTCGCTGATCTTCATCTCGGCTGTCTGGTCCGGGCCAAGGAAGCCGAAGAAGACCAAGGCTATGAGCGCCAGGATGCCGAGCGAAAGCGGAACCTTCATGGAAGGCCGGAACGCTGGCAGGGCCGTTGATCCCGACTTGGGAGCGGTGGTTGTCGCACTCACTTGGCACCTCCGGTGGCGTTGGCAAGGGCAGCTTTGGGGGCCGCCTTCGGTGTCTTGTTCTTGTTCTTCTTCTTGGGCTCAAGCCGGAAGATCGAACGGATGAGGGGCGGCGCGGCGATGAAGAGCACAATCAGCGATTGCACCACCAGCACGATGTCAATGGGCGTCCCGGTCTGGATCTGCATCTGCACTGCGCCTGCCCGGAAAGCTCCGAACAGCAGTCCGGCAAAGAACGTTCCCCACGGTGTACTGCGTCCCAACAGGGCAACAGTCATCGCGTCGAAGCCGATCTGGGCAGCAACGCCGCCTGTCAGCACCTTTTCGGTACCGGCCACTTGGGCAATACCACCGAACGCGGCGAGGGCGCCGGCCATGGCCATCACCAGGATCGTGGCTCGGGAGACTTTGACGCCGGCGGTCCGCGCTGCGACGGGGTTGGCACCGACGGCACGGAACTCGAAGCCGATGGTTGATCGGTTCAGCAGCCACCACACACCGTAGGTCAGCGCGATTGCCACCAGGAAGCCCACATGGAGTCGGGATCCCGGGATCAGGACGGGATACGTTGCCGATTCATCGAGGCGCGGCGAAATGGGGCTGTTGTCCCCCGGACGCCGGAAAGCAGCAGTGTTCAGCAGGAAGTCGAGCAAGAACAAGGCCACATAGTTCAGCATGATGGTAACGATGACCTCATGCGCGCCGGTCCGGGCTTTGAGAATGCCCACAATGGCGCCCCACAGAGCACCGCCCAAGACGCCCATGATGATGACCACCAGCAGGTGCAGTCCGAACGGCAGGTGCCAGGCGAACCCTACGTAGGCAGCGAGAGTGGCGCTGATGATGATCTGCCCCTGGGCGCCGATGTTGAACAAGCCGGCGCGGAATGCCAGTGCGACACCAAGGCCGGCACAGATCAGCGGGGTTGCCACGGTCATTGTTTCGAGTAAGGGCTTGAAGCCTTCACGTGGATTGAACACAGCGCCCTGGAAGAGTGCAACGTAGCTCTCGGTCATGGCTGTCCACAACGCACTCAGGAAGTCCGTGGGGCGTGCGAACAAGTAACCTGCGGTTTTGACCACCTGGGCGTCAGTACTGGCAATCAGCAAGCCGCCGAGGAACAGCGCCACAATGACCGCCAGGACGGAGACAAAGCCGCTGCCCATCACGATCCGGCGCATGAGGCTGCCTTGCTTGTGTCCCGGGTCCCCGCTTTGGGAGGAAACAGGCACTATGGATGGTTCCAGTGTCCCTCCGGCGGTGTCCAAGGCAACGTCTGCCGCCCGCACTTCGGAGGTGGATTCCTCGGGTGTTTGGTCCTTGCCTGACTCGTCTCTAGTTGTCATCGGAGCCTCCTTCAGGGCCGACGCCGGCCATCATCAAGCCAAGGGTGTCGCGGGGTGTTCCAGCAGGGACAATGCCCACGAGCTTGCCTTTGTAAAGCACGGCAATCCGGTCGGCGAGCTCAATGACCTCGTCAAGTTCAGTGGAAACGATCATGACCGGCGTTCCGACGTCGCGTTCGGCAACGATGCGCTTGTGCAGGAACTCGATGGAACCGACATCCACGCCGCGTGTGGGCTGACTCGCGATAAACAGCCGCAAGGGCCGGGACAGTTCCCTGGCCATGACCACTTTCTGCTGGTTGCCGCCGGACAACGTTCCGGCAGCCGATGCCGCGGAAGGAGTCCGGATATCGAATTCCTCGATCTTGGCCTTCGCGTGCTCCACAACCTTGGCAGGTTTCATGCTGATGCCACTGGCAAAGGGTGCTTGGTCGTAAAGGTCCAGGACCAGGTTCTCTGCCACGGAGAACGGCCCAACCAACCCGTCTACCGTCCGGTCCTCCGGAACAAACCCGACGCCGGAGCGCAGGACGTCCTTGACCGGAAGGCCCAGCAGTTGCTTGCCATCAAGGGTCACGGAACCGGTTACATGCTCTTGGACACCGAGGATGGCTTCGGTCAGTTCCGTTTGGCCATTGCCTTGGACACCGGCGACGGCGAGGATCTCACCTTGGGCGATGTCGAAGCTGATTCCGTCCACCACATTGGTACCGTTGGCCGCACGGACCGTCAGGTTTTCCACCACAAACGTGGTTTCCTTGGGCTGCGCGGGAGCTTTGTTCAGGCTCAGGCTTACCGGGCGTCCCACCATCATGGAGGCCAGTTCCGTGGCTGACGCAGTGGGAGGCGCATCGCCCACCACCTTGCCGCGGCGGATGACGGTAATGACGTCCGAGACAGCCTTCACTTCGCGCAGCTTGTGCGAGATGAAGACGATGGACGTTCCGCCGGATCTGAGCTGCCTCATGATGTCCAGGAGTTCATCGGTTTCCTGAGGCGTCAACACGGCCGTGGGCTCGTCCAAAATGAGGACTCTTGCCTCACGCACCAGCGCCTTGATGATCTCAACCCGCTGCTGGACGCCCACGGGGAGGTCCTCCACCAGGGCGTCGGGATCGACGTCGAAGCCGTATTGATCGGAAATCTCCCGGATTTTCTTCCGGGTTTCGTCGATGCTCAGCACACCGCCAAACGTGGTCGGTTCCGCGCCGAGGGCAACGTTTTCCGCCACTGTAAAGACGGGGACCAGCATGAAGTGCTGGTGCACCATGCCGATGCCGGCCGCCATGGCGTCACCGGGTCCGCGGAAATTGACCGGTTGGTCATCCACCAGGATCTGGCCGGCTGTGGGCTCGTATAACCCGTACAGCACGTTCATCAGGGTTGATTTGCCGGCTCCATTTTCGCCAAGGAGGCAATGGATCTGGCCGGATTCGACCACGAGGTCTATGTCTTGGTTGGCGTAGAAGGTCCCGAAGGCTTTCGAGATCCCCTTCAATTCGAGTTTCACAACTCCCACCGTTCTGTGAGTCCGAGGGACGGCTGTACTGCTCCAAAGCCACTGGCTTTGAGGCCCAGCGTAGTCAGGGCAAAAACGCGCCGCCAGTACCGGGGCTCGGTACTGGCGGCGCGTCCAGGAATTGTTTTACTTCTTGGGGCTCGCTGCCGATTCAACAACCAGCTTGCCGGAGACGATGTCAGCCTTCAGGGCATCGAGCTCGGACTTGGTTTCAGCGGTGACAGCGGAGTCCAGATCGTGGAACGGAGCGATGGCAACGCCATCGTTCGCCAGCGTGCCGACGTAGGCTTCGTTGTTGAACTTGCCTTCCGTGTCGTCCTTCACCACGGCTTCAACAGCTTCGCCCATCTGCTTGACCACGGAGGTCAGCATCAGGTCCTTGTACTCGGGCGCGGTGAGGTAGCCATCGGAGTCAACCCAGATGAGCTTGACGTCCTTGCCGGCTGCCTTGGCTTCCTTCAGCGCAGCGCCGGCACCCTTACCAACCGGTCCGGCTACGGGCATGATGATGTCCGCGCCCTGGTCCAGCAGGTTGATGGTGACCTGCTTGCCCGTGTCCTGCTTCTCGAAGTCGCCCGTGAACGAACCGTCCTGGGTGTTCTTGTCCCAGCCAACAACCTGGACGGTCTTGCCCTTGGCCTTGTTGTAGGCCTGTACGCCATCGTAGAAGCCGTCCATGAAGATGGTGACCGTGGGGATCTTGATGCCGCCGAAGGTGCCCACCTTGCCGGTCTTGGATGTTGCGGCAGCTGCGTAGCCTGCCAGGTATGCCGCCTGTGCCGTGTCATAGACAATCGGCTTGACGTTGGCGATCGGAGTCTCGTACGTGTAGTCGACGATCGCGAAGTGCCTGTCGGCGTTCTTTTCCGCGGCGGCCTTAGTGGCATCGCCCAAGAGGAAGCCAACGGTGACAGTGAGGTTACAGCCGGCGGAGATCATGCCGTTGAGGTTGGTTTCGAAGTCGCTGTTGGCCTTGGATTCGGCCGACTTTACCGTGATGCCCAAATCAGACTCCGCCTTCTTGAGGCCTTCGAACGAAGACTGGTTGAAGGACTGGTCATCGAATCCGCCGGAGTCCGACACGATGCAGCCAGTAAAGTCACTCTTGGTCGCCGCGCCGGATCCGGCGTCGGGAGCTTGGCCGCAGCTGGTCAGCAGGAGCGCTGCCGCACCGAGGGTGGCAACACCGGCCATTGAACCGCGCTTCAGGGTGGCACGCAGTGGTTTCTTCAATTTTCCTCCAGGAAGAAAGTGATTGGCGCTACGACGGATGGTCAATGAGTGTCCGTTTCCTATACCTGAGGCAGAAATTCTGTTTTCACTGATGCTCGCAGCTGCGCCGAAGCGCATTGATGAAACCAACACTAGTGGCCTGCAACACACCCAGCTACCACAAATGATCACTCCAGGTCAGATTGTTGACCTTTTGTTACCAAGCAGTAGCCGGGTGTGCAAGTCACACGCGATTCGCCTGTGGGCTAGAGGCGAACCAGCATCTTTCCAGTGTTCGCGCCGTCCAACAGATCAATGAATGCCTGCGGTGCGTTCTCCAGTCCATCCACGATTGTTTCGTCGTAACTGACGGACCCATCGGCCAGCCATCCGGCCATCTTCTGCGCGAATTCGGCGGCATGCTGTCGCTGCCCGCCCACCAGGAATCCGCGCAGGGTGAGCTGCTTCCCGATAGCAACCGCCAGGTTCCGCGGGGCCACCGAGGGCTCCGTGGAGTTGTACTGGGCAATAGCGCCGCACATCGCTACGCGCCCGCCAACCGTAAGCGTCGCCAGGGCTGCTTCGAGGTGCTCACCTCCGACGTTATCGAAGTAGACGTCAATGCCGCGCTCCCCCGCTGCTTCCTTCAGTTGATCCAGCACAGGAGCATCGTTGTAGTTGAAGGCAGCATCGAAGCCCAGCTCCACCAAACGGGCAACCTTCTCCGGCGATCCGGCGCTGCCGATGACCTTGGACGCGCCCATGGCCTTGGCGATCTGACCAACCATGGAGCCGACCGCACCTGCCGCTCCGGACACGAAAACCACGTCGCCCTCTTTGAACTCGGCAACTTTCAGCAAACCGGCGTAGGCAGTCAGGCCGGTCATTCCCAAGGCACCAAGAAACGCTGATGTTGGTGCAAGGCCACTGGGGACCGGCGTAGTCGCCGCGGCGTCCACCACCGAGTGCTCCCGCCAGCCAAGTTGATGCACGACGACGTCACCCACCTTGTGCGCGTCCGAACGGGACGCGATCACCTCACCTACCGCACCGCCGTCGAGCGCTGCATCCAAACGGAACGGCGCCGAGTACGACTTGACGTCATTCATGCGGCCGCGCATGTAGGGATCAACGGACATGAACTGGTTCTTCACCAGGAGCTGGCCCTCGGCGAGCTCTGGGAGCGGCGCCGCTGCCAGCCGGAAGTTCTCCGGAGCCGGACGGCCAACCGGACGGGAGGCAAGCTGGATTTCGCGGGTTTCGGTTGCCAGGACGCTCATGCTGCGAACTCCACGAGCTTGAGGTCTACGGCCATGTTGCCGCGCGTTGCGTTGGAGTAGGGGCAGATCTTGTGCGCCTTGGCCATCAGTTGCTCCGCAGTGCCGCGGTCCAGGGCGGGCAGCGCGATTTCGAGTTCGGCGGCCAGTCCATATCCTTCGCTGTCCGTCAGCGCGCCGAAGTGAATCTTGGCGGCAACGGCCGAGTCGCTGAGGTCAACGCGTTCCTTGCGGCCCACCAGGCGCAGGGCCGAGTGGAAGCACGCTGCGTAGCCTGCTGCGAACAGCTGCTCCGGGTTGGTTCCTTCGCCGTTGCCTCCGAGCTCCACGGGGCTGGCGAGGGCGACGTCCAGTTTGCCGTCGTTGGTGCGGGCATTGCCGTCGCGGCCTTCGCCGGATGCCAATGCCTCGGCGGTGTAAAGAGTCTTCATGGTGTTTCCGTTCTCTTTGGGAATGGATGTCCCGGGATTTTCCGGAGGTTTGTCAGAGTGAGCTGTCCTCAGAGTGAGCCGTTGAGTGCTGCCGTGAGCTTGCCGAGCGTTGCGTGGAGCTGCTCGATCTCTTCGGGCGATAGGCCGGCGGCGTCAGCGAGACGCTTGGGCACAGCCTGGGCCCGGGCACTCAAGGCGGTGCCGGCGTCGGTGAGGAGGACATCCACCCGGCGCTCATCCTCGGCCGAGCGGTGGCGTTCCACCAGCCCCATGGCCTCCAGGCGCTTGAGCAGGGGCGACAAAGTGCCGGAGTCGAGGCCCAGTTCCGCACCGAGTTCGCGCACACTGCGCGGTTCCTGCTCCCAGAGGACCAACATCACCAGGTACTGCGGGTATGTCAGGCCGAGGTCCTCCAGCACGGGGCGGTAGACCGCCGTCGCCGCCTTGGATGCCGAGTACAGCGCAAAGCAGACCTGATGGCGGAGGCGGGGTGCATCACTCATGGATAAAACGATAGTGCACAATTCAATTGTGCACAACCTATCTACGCCGCGTGCACCCAACTGAGTCGCAGTTCACGTCGTTTTGAGGGCTCAGAACGACCTGAACTGCGACTCAGTTGGGTTTACGGTTCGAGGTCGCGGATGGTGCGGAGGGCGGCTGCCGTCAGGACGCGGATGGCATAGCCGAGAGCGCGCTCGTCAACGATGAAGTCACCGCGGTGGAGGTCATATTCTTCGCCACCAGGGGTGTGCGTGCCCAGGCGCATCATGGCCCCTGGAAGGTCGGCCAGGAACCAGGCGAAGTCCTCGCCACCCATGGACTGCGGAGTGAGGACCACCGCGTTCTCACCCAGCTCGGCGCGGGCAGAGGCTTCAATGAGGGCCGTTTCATGCTCGGAGTTCACTACAGGCGGTACGCCACGGGTGTGTTCAAGATGAACGTCTACGCCGTAGGGCGCGGCAACCTGCCTCACGACGTCGTCCAGCAACTCCCCCGCGCTATGCCAGGCATCGCGATCGAGGCAACGCATGGTGCCGGCCATGTAGCCGGAGCCCGGGATGGCATTCGGTGCGGAGCCAGCCGAAATCTGGCCCCATACGACCGACACGCCGCTGCGGACGTCCACCCGGCGGGAAAGGACAGCCGGGACGTTGACCGCTATTTGCGCCAGTGCGAAGACCAGGTCCTCGGTCAGGTGCGGCCGCGATGTGTGTCCGCCACGGCCGGAGAGCTCAATTTTGATAGTGTCCGAGGCGGACGTAATGGCACCTATGCGGGTGCCGATCTGGCCCACGTTGATCCGGGGATCGCAGTGCAGCGCAAGAATACGCGGTACGCCTTCAAGCACTCCCTGCTCAATGCAGGACAGCGCGCCACCCGGCATGGTTTCCTCGGCGGGTTGGAAGATGATCCGGACCGTGCCGCCCAGCGGATTGTTCTTGTGCATCCGCTGCAGCGTCAAGGCAATGCCGAGCATGGCAGTGGTGTGGACGTCGTGGCCGCAGGCGTGGGTAACGCCATGGTTCTTCGACGCGAACGGCAGGCCGGTTTCCTCAATGATCGGCAGTGCGTCGATGTCCCCTCGAAGGGCTGTGGCAATGGGGCCCTCACCCACGTCCACCGTCAGTCCGGTCTCCTCCAGGCGCCGCGGCTTCAGTCCGGCTGCTTCAAGGCGCTCCACCAGTTTGTCGGTGGTGCGGAATTCCTTGAAGGACAGTTCGGGGTGCGCGTGGAGGTCACGCCGGAAGTCGATGAGCCCGGGAAGCAGTTCATCGACCCAAGGACTCACAACGGGAGCGGGCTCGGTTTCAGTCGTGTAATTGCGCACGTCACAACTCTAGCCATGAGCGGCACCCGAAGAACGAAAGCCACCTCTTGGTTACGCTGCGTTCAGACGCAGGACAACCAAAGAGGTGGCTCACGGTATAAGCAGTTGCTTTACAGCACGTCCGTGTCGCCACTGGCTTTCAGGGCATCAACAGTGCCCTTGACCAGTTGCGCATGCTCCTTGGTGGTAACAAGGAGCGCGTCCGGCGTGTCCACAATGACCACGTCCTTGATGCCGATCAACGCAATGACGCGCTTGGTATCGGAAACCACCACGCCGCTGGCATTCTCCGCGAAGACGCGCGCGCCTTCACCAAGCACCGTCACTTCATCAACATCGCCGGCGTTGTTGAGGCGGCCGATCGCGGCGAAGTCGCCAACATCGTCCCAACGGAAAGTACCAGGCACGACGGCGACGTCTCCGGCTTCCGCTGCGGGCTCCGCCACGGCGTAATCGATGGCAATTTTCGGCAGCGTGGGCCACACGCGCGACGTCACTTCCGAGCGCTCCGGCGTGTCCCAAGCCTCGGCGATTTCCTGAAGGCCCTTGAACAACTCCGGCTGGTTGGCCTCAAGGTGCTTGAGCATGAGCGCCACGGGAGCAACGAACATGCCAGCATTCCAGACGTAGTCTCCCGCTTCGACGTATTTGTTGGCCACTTCCTGGCTGGGCTTCTCCACGAACTCAGCAACAGCAAGTGCGTTCGGGGCACCCTCAACATTCAGCGCTGCACCGGAGCGGATGTATCCGAATCCGACAGATGGATGAGTGGGCTTGATGCCGATGGTGACGATCTTCCCTGTGGCCGCAGTGTAAATGGCCTCGCGCACAGTCTCCTGGAAAAGATTGTCCGGGCTGATGACATGGTCCGCCGCAAACGAACCCATGATGGTGTCAGGATCGCGGCGGTAAAGGATGGCTGCTGCGAGCCCGATGGCGGCACCGGAGTCCTTGGGCTCACTTTCCAGCACCAACTCGTCATCCCCCACTTCGGGGAGTTGGCGGCATACGGCTGCGCGGTGCGCTTCGCCGGTAACAACAAGGACCCGTTCACCGGCCAGCGGTTCCAGGCGGTCATAGGTAGCCCTCAACAACGTGCTGCCCGAACCGGTCAGATCGTGGAGGAACTTGGGCGCAGCGGCACGCGAGAGTGGCCATAGCCGGGTCCCCACACCGCCCGCCGGAATAACCGCATGGAAGCGGTTCAATGGCGATTCCGGGTATTTCGCGTCTTCTGTACTCACCGCAACACTTTATCCTGTGCCGGGCGGCAAGCCCCCGCAGCGGGACACACGTGTGGCGTTCGTCTCAGGCACTGCCGAAAATCGCCTGAATATCGGCAGGAAACATGGAATTAACAAGCAGAGAAGCCCGTCCTAAATTGAATATGCTGTTAGCGAAGCCTAGATTTAGGCGTGAGCTACGAGTGCTCTCGCAGCAGGCGTTCCCCCCGCGTGGATCCCATGCCAGCGCCGCTGTGTTGCAGGAAGGTTTAATCAGTGCCGACAAAACCAGCTGGCACCTTGTACCGCGGCCGTGAAGGCATGTGGTCCTGGGTTGGACACCGCATTACAGGTGTAGTGATCTTTTTCTTCTTGTTGGTCCATGTGCTGGACACCTCATTGGTGCGCGTGTCCCCTGAGGCCTACACCGCCGTCATTGGCGCATACAAGAACCCCCTCATGGCCCTGGGTGAAACGGGCCTGGTCGCCGCGATCATTTTCCACGCCTTCAACGGCCTGCGTGTGATCGCCATTGACTTCTGGAAGAAGGGCGCGAAGTACCAGCGCCAGTTGCTGTGGGTCGTGCTTGCGCTGTGGCTTGTCACGTTCGCAGGCTTCGCCATCCGCCACCTTTCCCTCGCGCTGGGAGGCCACTAAGCCATGACAACCATCGAATCCCCACGCAGCGGAAAAATCGGCTCCGGGAAGATCGCTCCGAAGTACAACCGCACCGGCTCCAGCCGCGGCAACTTCGAGATGATCGCCTGGCTGTTCATGCGTCTCTCCGGCATCGTCCTGGTGGTGCTGATCTTCGGCCACCTGTTCGTGAACCTGCTGGTGGGCGAGGGCATCCACGCAATCGACTTCGGCTTCGTTGCCGGCAAGTGGGCCGATCCGTTCTGGCAGTTCTGGGACCTTGCCATGCTGTGGCTTGCCATGCTGCACGGCACCAACGGCGTCCGCACCATCATCAACGACTACGCCGAGAAGGATTCCACGCGCTTCTGGCTCAAGATGGTCCTCTACGCGGCCACCCTGGTCATCATCATCCTCGGCACGCTGGTGATCTTCACCTTCAACCCGTGCCCCGTCGTCGACGGCGTTCAGTTGCCTGGCGGTTTCTGCCCGGCCCCGTAGCGGCGCCTTCCGGTCACTCCCTGGAGTGCACCGGTTCGCCTGACGTAGCGGAGCAGCCTCCGCCGACCATCTGAATTTTTGAAAGAGAGAGCATCTGGTATGCAGGTCCATAAGTACGACGTCGTCATTGTCGGTGCAGGTGGCGCCGGCATGCGCGCCGCGATCGAATCCGGTCAGCGAGCACGCACCGCGGTACTGACCAAGCTCTACCCCACCCGCTCGCACACCGGTGCAGCCCAGGGTGGAATGTGCGCAGCACTGGCCAACGTCGAAGAAGACAACTGGGAATGGCACACCTTTGACACCATCAAGGGTGGCGACTACCTGGTTGACCAGGACGCAGCCGAGGTCATGGCGAAGGAAGCCATCGACGCCGTGCTGGACCTGGAAAAGATGGGTCTGCCGTTCAACCGCACGCCCGAGGGCCGGATTGACCAGCGCCGCTTCGGTGGCCACACCCGTGACCACGGCAAAGCACCCGTCCGCCGTGCTTGTTATGCAGCCGACCGTACGGGTCACATGATCCTTCAGACGCTTTACCAAAACTGCGTCAAGCACAACGTTGAGTTCTACAACGAGTACTACGTCCTTGACCTGCTGATCGTCGAAGAAGACGCAGTACGCGAAGACGGAACCCCGTACAAGCAGAAGCGGGTTGCCGGCGTGGTCTCCTACGACCTCGCTTCCGGTGAACTGCACGTCTTCCAAGCCAAGTCCGTGGTGTTCGCTTCCGGTGGCGCCGGCAAGGTCTTCAAGACCACCTCCAACGCACACACCCTCACCGGTGATGGCATGGGCATCGCGTTCCGTCGCGGCATCCCCCTGGAAGACATGGAGTTCTTCCAGTTCCACCCGACCGGCCTGGCAGGCCTGGGCATCCTCCTTACCGAGGGTGCACGTGGTGAAGGTGCCATCCTGCGTAACTCGGAGGGTGAGCGCTTCATGGAGCGTTACGCCCCCACCATCAAGGACCTCGCACCCCGTGACATCGTGGCACGCGCAATGGCCAACGAAGTACGCGAAGGCCGTGGCTGTGGTCCGAACAAGGACTACGTCCTCCTGGACCTGACCCACCTTGAGCCTGCGCACATTGAGGCCAAGCTTCCGGACATCACCGAGTTCGCCCGCACCTACCTTGGTGTGGAACCGTTCACCGATCCCGTTCCCGTGTTCCCCACGGCGCACTACGCTATGGGCGGCATCCCCACCAACATCACCACCGAAGTGCTGCAGGACAACGACACAATCGTGCCGGGCCTCTACGCAGCCGGTGAAGTTGCCTGTGTCTCCGTGCACGGCTCAAACCGTCTTGGCACCAACTCGCTGCTGGACATCAACGTGTTCGGTAAGCGCGCGGGCATCGCCGCTGCGGAGTACTCGAAGACCGCTGACTACGTGGAGCTTCCCGAGGACCCCGAGGCAATGACCCGGGGCATCCTGGACGGCCTGCTCACCGGCAACGGCACCGAGCGTGTTGCGCAGATCCGCAAGGAACTGCAGGACACCATGGACGCCAACATGCAGGTGTTCCGTACCAAGGAATCCCTGGAACAGGTCCTCCGCGATATCGCTTCCTTCGAGGAGCGGTACAAGCATGTCACCGTTCAGGACAAGGGCAAGCGCTTTAACCTGGATCTCCTCGAAGCAGTGGAACTGGGCTTCCTGCTGGACATGGCCAAGGTCATGACCGTAGGTGCGCTGCACCGTGAAGAGTCGCGCGGTGGCCACTACCGCGAGGACTTCCCGGACCGCAATGACGAAAAGTTCATGAAGCACTCCATGGCTTACCTGGACACTTCCGTCACCGTCGACTCCTCGGCGGAATCTGTTGCGGGCATCCGTCTTGAGACGAAGCCCGTCATCTTCACCCGTTACGAGCCGATGGAGCGTAAGTACTAATGACGACCGAAATGGCAGAGCCCGCTTCCAAGATCGAGCTCCCGGCAAGCGTTGCAGGCGACGGTGAAATCCCCACCTTCCACATCACGCTGCGTGTGCGCCGCTACGATCCCGAAATCTCGGACGAAGCACGCTGGGATGACTACAAACTGACCATGTACGGCACCGACCGCGTGTTGGATGCCCTCCACAAGGTCAAGTGGGAGATTGACGGCAGCGTTTCCTTCCGCCGCTCCTGCGCCCACGGTGTGTGCGGCTCGGACGCAATGCGCATCAACGGCCGCAACCGCCTCGCTTGCAAGACGCTGCTGAAGGACCTGGACACCACCAAGCCCATCACCGTCGAGCCGATCAAGGGCCTCCCCGTGGAGAAGGACCTGATCGTGGACATGGAACCGTTCTTCCAGTCCTTCCGCGAAGTCATGCCGTTCCTGATCAACAAGGGCCACGAGCCTACCAAGGAACGCCTGCAGTCCGTCGAGGACCGTGAGCGCTTTGACGACACCACCAAGTGCATCCTGTGCGCGGCCTGCACGTCGTCCTGCCCCGTCTTCTGGACCGATGGTCAGTACTTCGGTCCGGCTGCGATCGTCAACGCCCACCGCTTCATCTTCGATTCCCGTGATGACGCCGGCGACATGCGCCTTGAGATCCTGAACGACAAAGAAGGCGTGTGGCGCTGCCGCACCACCTTCAACTGCTCCGAAGCATGCCCCCGTGGCATCCAGGTGACCCAGGCAATCGCCGAGGTCAAGCAGGCGATCCTGGCCCGCAAGATCTAGTTACGCCGGTCCCCTAAGGAACCAAACGACGACGGCGCCGCTCACCACTGATGGTGGGTGGCGCCGTCGTCGTTAATCAAGTGCCGTAACCGGTCACCCCGCAACCTTCACCTCAACGCAAGGAGATCAGCGTGCCACGCTCTGAGAAGATCAGTTTCACGGGAAGCACCGGCGACACCCTGGCTGGCATCGTGGACGTGCCCGAGGGTCCCGTCCGGGGTTGGGGCCTGTACTCGCACGGCCTGACACTCGGCAAGGACAGCCCGGCCGCGTCCCGGATCTGCAAAGGACTCGCGGAGCAGGGTGTGGGGATGCTGCGCTTCGACAACCTGGGCTTGGGCAGCTCCGCAGGTGAATGGTCTGCGGGGTCGTTCAGCGTCAAGGTAGCCGACACCATCCTGGCCGCGAACTTCATGCGGGAGCAAGGCCGGGGAATCTCACTCCTGGTGGGTCATTCGTTTGGAGGCGCAGCGGTGCTGGCCGCGGCCCGCGACATTCCAGGGCTCAACGCCGTGGTGACGGTTGGCGCACCTTACGAGCCCAAACATGTTGAGCACATGTTCGACGCCGAGATCGAGTCCATTCTGCGCGATGGCAGTGCGGTGGTGGACCTTGGCGGACGGCCTATGGAGATTCGCCGCCATTTTGTGGAGGACGTGGAACGCGCAGATCTGCGCGACTGCATCCGCACCCTCCACAAGCCGCTCATGGTGATGCACTCCCCCACCGATAACACCGTGGGGATCGACAACGCCAGCGAAATCTTCCGGACTGCCCGACACCCCCGGAGTTTTATCTCCCTGGAGGGCAGCGAGCATCTCCTCACCGGGAAGGGCCAGGCAGCACGTGTTGCGCGGATCATCAGCGCTTGGGCGGACCCTTACCTCGAGGTCCGCGACGCTAGCTGATGACCCTACCGGCCCAACTGGGTAGCAGATAATGCCGTTATGGGCTCTCATAACGGCATTATCTGCGACCTACATGGGTGCTTACTTGCCTATGGCCGCCTTGCTCTCACTGAGCCATTGCTCGGCAGCCTTCTCCGGGGTCAGCCTCTTGAACAGGACCTCGGTGTTGATGCGGGCAGTGATCTCGGAGACGGCGGTTGAACCGGTGGGGCCGATGAACGTTGGGGCGAAGTCCATTTTGCCGATCTGGTCGATGTAAGCGGCTTCCACCTTTCCTTGGGGTGTCAGCAGGTCTTGGATGGCCGTGCGCATGCCGGAGTTGCTGGGCACGCCACGGTCGCTCTGGATGATCTTGGCTGCGGCCTCATTGTTCACCAGGAAGCTGACCAACTTGGCTGCAGCGTCCGTGTGTTTGCTGCGGGCGGAGATGGTGTAGAACTGCGAGGACTGGAGCCAGATGCCGGGTGTGGGAGTCTCGCCGGGCAGCTTCAGCAGCTTCAGTTCAGCTCCTGATGCTTTGCTGAGGGCGCCCAAGGAGTTGGTCCACGTGAGCATCATTCCGGCCTGCCCCATACCCATGAGTGTCTGCTCGGTGCTGACGTTGAGTTTCTCCACGGTTTCGGAGGCGCTCGGGGCTGCGCCGGATTCACTGAGTTTGACGGAGAAATCGAAGTAGTCCTGAACGGTTTCCTTGCCCAGTCCTAGCTGGCCGTCCTGCGTGTAGAGGGATTCCCCGCGTTGCCGGGCAAAGGCATCCAGCGAGTCGTGTGTGAGGACCGTGGCTGTCCCGTAGCTTCCCTTAGGACTCTTGGCAGTGATGTCCGCGGCTGTCTTTGCGAAGTCATCCCAGGACCACTTGCTGTCATCCGGAAGGGGCACCCCGGCAGCTTGGAAGACGGCGGGGTTCACTACGATGGCCAAAGCGTTGGCGCCAGTCGAGACACCGTACTGCTTGCCCTGCACCTGCCCGTTTTCCAAGGCTCCCTGGTCCATTTTGGAGAGGTCGAGGGAGTCTTCAACTTTGGAAAGGTCCAACAGTGCGCCTCGGTTGGCGTACTCGGCCGGGTAGGCCCCACCCATGGTGATCACATCAGGGGCATCATTTGCAGCGACTTGGGTAGCCAGTTTGTCGAAGTAGCCCCCGATGTCTCCGTACTCCGGCTTCACCTTGATGTTGGGGTTGGCGGCCTCGAACTCCTTGATGGCCTTGTTGGTCAATTCGGCACGGGTGGCGTTACCCCACCACGAAAACCGGATCTCTACAGGGCCGTCTTCGGCCTGGTTGGACGTCGGGCTGGAACACGCTGTGGTAAGGCCAAGCAGGCCTACCGCCGTGAAGAACGCTATTGACTTGCGGATACTTCGGAGAGATTTACGCGCCATTGGGTAAGCTTCTTTCAGACTCAAGAAAACGGTTCCTGAAACGTATCAAGGCGGTGTATATTCGTCAATAGTTTCCACCGTGAACTATTTCTGCGACGAAGGAGAATGCTTTGACCTACCACTTGGACCAGATCCAGATCCGGGATCCCTTCGTCGTCACGCTGCAGGAATCCGGGCAATATCTGCTCTTCGGAAGCACCGACAAGAACATCTGGTCTGGGCCAGCCACGGGTTTCGACTGCTATCGGAGCAATGACCTTATGACGTGGGAAGGTCCCATCGAGGCCTTTCGGCCGCCGCACGGGTTTTGGAGCCGGGAACAGTATTGGGCACCTGAGGTGCACGAGTACCAAGGCCGTTACTTCATGTTTGCCACCTTTACCGCTCCGGGACGTTCCCGGGGAACGCAGGTACTTTCTGCCGCGAAGCCGGAAGGTCCCTATGAACCATGGAGCAATGGCCCCGTCACTCCCCGCGATTGGGAGTGCCTGGACGGCACGCTTCACGTTGACCACGAAGGTGCACCATGGATGGTCTTCTGCCACGAGTGGAAACAGGTCCAGGACGGCACCATCATGGCCCAGCGCCTCAGCCCGGATTTGCGGCACGCCGCAGGCGAGCCAATCTTCCTGTTCAGCGCGTCCCAAGCACCGTGGACCCGCGCTCTGGATGTCCCGTCAGCCCGGGACAAGGAGCTCCCCGTGTATGTCACTGACGGGCCGTTCCTCTTCAGGCTTGGTAGCGGAAAGCTCATCATGCTGTGGTCCAGCTTTGGTGACCAGGGCTATTCCATGGGCATCGCCAAGAGCGAGTCCGGCACAGTGCTGGGGCCCTGGAGTCAGGAGACTGAGCCGCTGTGGGGCACGGATGGCGGGCATGGCATGATCGGCCGGGCTTTGGACGGCAGCCTGTTCCTCACACTTCACCAGCCCAACAACAGCCCTGAAGAACGCGCCGCGTTCTTCCCGCTCCGCGAGCTTGAGGACACCGTGGTCCTGGAGTCGGCCGATCCCGGCCCCGCTGGCAGCGCCGGTATCAATCGCAAGGCCCTGGTCCAGCGGCACAACGTCCGGCAGCAGCATCTGGACCCGCGAAGCCCGGTCTCGGTGGGCAACGGAGAATTCGCCTTCACCATGGACCTCACCGGGCTTCAGTCGCTCCCCAACCACTACCCCGTGGGAGCACGTGATGATTTGCCGCCGGGAACGCTTCTCGGGACGCAGGCGCAGTGGGGCTGGCATTCCGTTCCTTCGCCCCAGCCCTACGACCTGGCCGGCTCAACCGTCCTCTACGATTCACCCCGAGGCCCGGTCCCCTACGTGGACATGGTGGGAGACATCGTGAACGACCGCGAAACCGACACTTCCTTGGCCGAAACGTGGCTCCGGGCGAACGTGCACCGGCTGGATTTGGGGCGAGTCGGCTTCCGTTGGCTGGAAGACGGCGCGGAACGTCCCCTCATGCCAGCCGACATCGCTGACACCGAACAAACGCTCAACCTTTGGACCGGCATAGTGACCAGCCGCTTCACAGTGGCGGGTCATCCCGTCACCGTGACGACGGCGTGCCACCCCGACCGCGACGAGCTCGGCATTCGTGTGGAGTCGCCTGCGCTTGCCGCCGGCTTAGTTGTGGGCGTGGACTTTCCTTACGGCTCCGAGGCATGGCATGACGCCGCGGACTGGAAGCACCCGGAGTCCCACACCACATCCCTCGAAGGCCCGGACCTCCCCGCACATGGGCATAACGGTGCCGCAGCATGGACAGCCCAACGCGAGCTGGACGATTCCCGCTACCGGGTGGTCATCACAGGTCAAGAGCTGACAGTAGAACAGACCGCCCAGCACCGGCTCCGAGTCTCGTCCGCCTCAGCGGTCACCACCATGGACGTCTCCATTGCTTTCCTGTCCGCCGGGGACGGTGACTGCATCCCCCGAGGCAACAACAGGCTTGCCGGACCCACATCGGGAGTAAGCCAGGACGCCCAGGCCGGTTCCGGCGTCGGACATTCACCTGCGCGCACCGTCGAGGACGCTTCGGCAGCGTACTGGCCTGCATTCTGGTCTTCAGGAGGCGCGATCGAGCTTGATGCCACGGATGATCCCAGGGCCAGGGAATTGGAACGGAGGATCGTGTTGTCGCAGTACCTGACGGCGATCAATTGCGCGGGTTCGTTGCCGCCGCAGGAGACCGGGCTGGTCTGCAATTCTTGGCGCGGCCGCTTCCACCTGGAGATGCACTGGTGGCATGCCGCGCACTTTGCGCAGTGGAATCGCGGAGAACTGCTCCTGCCGTCATTGCGGTGGTACTCCACGGTGCTGGAGACCTCACGGCAGACGGCGAAAGCACAAGGATTCGACGGCGTGCGCTGGCCGAAGCAGGTAGGACCGGACGGGCGGGAAAGCCCGAGCCCCATCGGAACCTTCCTGATCTGGCAGCAGCCCCACCCCATCCACCTGGCGGAGCTGATGTACCGCGCCAATCCGAGCCGGGAAGTGTTGGAGGAATTTGCGGAGATAGTCTTCGAATCTGCCGCGTTCATGGCCAGCTTCGCGCATCCCACGTCGCGCGGGTTTGAGCTGGGCCCTCCCCTGATTCCGGCGCAGGAAAGCTACGGCTCCATCCGGGCCAAGGTCACTAATCCCACGTTCGAACTGGCGTACTGGCAGTGGGGCCTGCGGACTGCTTCTGCGTGGCGGGAGCGGCTGGGTCTGGAGCCAGTCCAGACATGGTGGGACGTGGCGGATGGCATGGTGCCACCACGTGTGATTGACGGCGCGTACGCTGCGATCGACGTCGAACCGTTCACCATACGCACGGACCACCCATCCATGCTGTGCGCCTTGGGAGTCCTGCCCCAGACGGATCTCATTGATCCGGCCATCATGCGAGCAACCCTTTCAGACGTCCTGGCCGACTGGGACTGGGGCAGCACCTGGGGTTGGGACTACCCGGTGATGGCCATGACGGCCGCACGACTCGAGGACCCTGAGGCCGCAGTTGATGCGCTCCTCCTCAGCGCGGGTAAAAATACCGTCCTCCCCAACGGGCACAACCGCCAAACCGACTCACTACCGCTTTATCTGCCCGGCAATGGCGGACTTCTTGCCGCTGTCGCGCTGATGGCCGCCGGCTGGGACAACGGACCGGACCGGCACGCTCCCGGATTCCCGACCGACTGGACCGTTGCATGGGAGGGGCTGGTCAAGGCGCCCTAGTATCGCCGTACGGATATTGTCGCAACGGGACCTCGCCGCAACGGATACTGTCGCAACGGGACCTTGCCGCAAAGGGGCCTCGCCTGCTAACCCCGGCGGGGTCCCACCGCGGCTCCGACCAAGGCGCCGAGCCCAACGCCAATGAGGATACCCAGAAAGGGCGAGTTGAAGATCAGCTGGCCAACCACGAGTCCCGCTGCAGCCCCGAGCAGGCAGGCGATCCACAGTTGGTTGTTCACGACGGCCTCCGGATAGAACTGTCAGGTGCGGGGCGCCACGCGACGCGAACCCAGGACTTTCTTGCGGGGGGACTCCCCCGAGGCCGTGTCAGCCTCGCGGATAGCAGACCATGACGCCGAGACGAGATACACCTGGCTCACCAGATTGAACCAGATCAGCAGGCCGATAATGATGGCAAAGGACGCCAGGACCGGATTGTTGCCGGACCGGGCCAGAAGTTCGGTGCTGAAGAATTGCAGGACCGTGGTCCCAAAGCCCGCCAGCACAACGCCTTCCAGGAATGCGCGGCGTCCCAGTTTCAGGCCACCTGCAATGCGGAACAGCACTGCCGCCGTCGCGCAGTTCAGCAGAAGAGGGATCACGATCTTGACGGTGGCCGCTATGGGCTCGGCAACGCCCTCGTCAAACTTGAGCAAAGCGATCAGCCAGTCCGCTGCCGTTCCAAAGACCAGTGAGACACCTGCGCTGATGACAAGGATGACGCCGAGGAGCAGCAGGGTGCCGGCGTCGATAAGCTTCTGAAGGATCGGGTTGCGGACCAAAGGGTCGGCGTTCATTACCCCCCGAAGGCCTTCCCTGATACTGGCGATCCAGCCAAGGGAAACAAAGACCGTAACAACGGCTGCAATGACGGCCGTCCATCCTAGGCCCGACGGGTTCAGCAAGGATTGTGGATCCACCAGCCCTTCGCCGCCATCCACTTGAAGGAGGCCAGGGGCAGCCGCGGCCACACTGTCGACCACGGCGTCCTGCAGCGCGGGGTTACCGCCCAGAACAATTCCCGCGATGGCGAAGCCGGTTGTGAGCAGACCAGTCACGGAGAAGAACATGTTGAAACCGATGCCGGCACTCAACAGCGGCCCGTGCTGCCGGGTGTAGTGCTGGAAGGAACGCATAGCACGGTTGGTATTCAGCCTGGCGAGAAAGAGTGCAAAGAATGCACCCAACTTTTTCGGCAAGCCCTCGCCGGCGCGCTTCGCATGGCCCCAATCCTGCCGCTTGCGGAGAAGCTGGAGTTTAAGTTTCGCCAGCTCAGTTGGCAGCGGAGGAACGTCCGCCTCTGTGGCTTGGATCCGCTTGCTGTGCTTCGTCAGTATCGCCGCCAAAGTCGAGCTCTTCCCGTAGCTGCCAAATTCCATTGGTGTCGTGCTCGTAAAGTCCCATGCTAACCACAGGGAAGGTGGCCCGGTAATCCCTGAGGACCGTTTCGGCTTCGTCGAGGTTTTCCTGGGCGACATCGTGGGCCACGGTGACGTGCGGATGGTATGGGAAAGGCAGCATCCGTTCCAGCGGGCCGGTTTGAAGTTTCTCGTGCAATTTCACGCACTCTTCAAAGCCCTCCTCCACATTGACGAACACCACCGGCGAGACAGGGCGGAAAGAACCCGTGCCGGAAATAGTGATGTCGAATGGTTCCTGGGTCCGTGCAACTTCCCTGACATGCTCCCGGGTAGCGGCCCAGTCCTGGGTGGGTGTGGTGGTGATCAGGGTGATGTGCGCCGGAATGACCTCAGCCATCGGGTCGCCGAAGGAGGCCCGCCATTCCTGGAGTTCACGGGCGATCTCCGGCGGGAAACCGAGGATGACGCCCACGCACATAGTCTCATCCTCGCCGCAATCAGTGCCGGAAACAGCTGGCTGGCGGGAATCGTCCGGACCGGCACCCTGTCGGGTGCCGGTCTTGACGTTGAGCTGGCCAGCGGAGCACATGGAGTTAGCGGACTCCCTGGATTCCGTGGGAGGCATCGCCGCGGTATGGCAGGAAACCAACCTTGGAGTAGACGTCCGCGAGGGTTGCGGCCGCAATTTCACGTGCCTTGTCCGCGCCGAGGGCCAGCAGCCGGTCGAGTTCTGCGGGGTCGGCCAGGAGTTCGTTGGCTCGTTCCCGGATGGGTGCCAGGTGGCCGGAGACAAGTTCGGCCAAGTCAACCTTCAAGTGGCCGTACATCTTCCCCTGATAATCAGCCACGATCTTGTCCACCGGCGTCCCGCTGATGGCCGAGTAGATGGTCAGCAGGTTGGATACGCCCGGCTTGTTCTCGCGGTCATACCGGATCTCGGTTTCGGTATCCGTAACAGCTGACTTAATCCGCTTTGCCACAGTCTTTGGGTCATCCAAGAGATTGATCAAGCCGGCTGGGGACTCCGCCGACTTGGACATCTTCGCGGTGGGGTTCTGGAGATCGTAAATCTTGGCCGATTCCTTCTGAATGAAGGCCTCAGGCACTTGGAACGTCTCGCCGAAGCGGCTGTTGAAGCGGTTGGCGAGGTCTCGGCTCAGTTCCACGTGCTGGCGCTGGTCTTCACCCACCGGCACACCGTGCGGCTGGTAAAGCAAGATGTCAGCGGCCTGCAGGATGGGGTAAGTGAACAGGCCAACGCTGGCGTGGTCCGAACCCTGCTTCTGCGCCTTGTCTTTGAACTGGGTCATGCGGGCGGCTTCGCCCATGCCCGTGATGCAGTTCAGGACCCACGCCAACTGGGCGTGCTCGGGAACCTGGGACTGGACGAAGAGGGTGCACTTGTTCACGTCCACTCCGCCGGCGATGTACTGCGCTGCCGTAACCCGGGTGCGCCGGGCGAGTTCCGCCGGATCCTGCGGCACGGTGATGGCGTGCAGGTCAGGAATGAAATAGACGGCATCGTACTCATCCTGCATCCGGACCCAGTTGACCAAGGCGCCCAGGTAGTTGCCAAGGTGCAGGGAATCGGCGGAGGGCTGCATGCCGGACAGGACCCGGTGCTTGGCGCCAACGGCAAGCTTGGTGGACGTCACGGGCTTCGGTTCGGTCGCAGCGTCAGCCGATGCGCCGGTTTCAGTCGTGGTGGAACTAGTCATGGAGCAATACCTTAGGAAGTTTAGAGCCGGTAGTCGACTACCAGCGGTGCGTGGTCAGAGAAGCGGGTGTCCCACGAAGGCGCCCGGTCGACCACAGCCGAGAAAGCGGCTGCTGCAAGGTCCGGAGTGGCCAAGTGGTAGTCGATGCGCCAGCCTGTGTCTGTGTCAAAGGCCTTACCGCGCTGGGACCACCAGGTGTAGGGGCCGGCGACATTACCTGCCAGGCCCCTGTGGACATCCCTCCATCCGATTTCTTCGCCGAGGAAGCGGTCAAAGTATGCCCGCTCCGCCGGGAGGAAGCCGGCACGCTTGACGTTGCCCTTCCAGTTCTTGATGTCCAGTTCGGTGTGTCCGACGTTGAGGTCGCCAACCACCAAAGCATGGTCGCTGTGTTTCGCGAGCTCAGGCAGGCGGACGGTCATGGCATCCAGGAAACGGAACTTGTCATCCTGCTTGGGGGTTCCCACTTCTCCGGAGTGCACATAGGCACTGACAACGGTGAGTGTGGTGGGGTCGCCCGCTGTGTTTCTGACGGTGTAGTCCGCTTCGACCCAGCGCCCGGACGTATCGAAGTAGTCGTCGCCAACACCAACTCGGGTGGTGGTGGGCTCCTCGCGGGACGCGATGGCAACACCGGCGCGGCCCTTGGCCTCGGCCTCGGTGTGGAGGATGTGCCAACCTTCGCCAATCAGCTTCCTGACGATGTCGTCAGGGGCGCGCACTTCCTGCAGGCAGAGAATGTCTACCTCGCGTGGCTCCAGCCATTCCGCCATGCCGTTCTTGTAGGCAGCCCGCAGGCCATTGACGTTAACTGATGCGATGCGAAGGAAGTCCTTCTTCAATGCCGTACTCACCCGGTCCACTCTAGTCGATGATGGTGCCGGCCACGGGCTCGTCCGAGCCACCCGAAGACTTGATCATGTCCCGCGCATTCGTTGCCGTAATAGCAATGGTTTCCAGCGCCCGGTTGATGGTGTCCTGGTTGGCCGTTGCGCCCTTGGCTCGCTCCTCGTCGACCACGCGGACCTGCACCTGCACAATCTTGAAAGAGTGGTCCAGCTTGAGGTCGCGGACTTCATCGACTTTGCTGCGCTCGGCAACTACGCGCGTGCCACCGTTGTCAGCAGCGGACGACGACGGCGCACGGCCGGCTGCGGCGTTGAAGGCATTTTGCGCTTCGGTCAGCTTGGCGCCGGCCCGCTGCGCGGCTTTGCGGATGCTCAGCACCACGAACGTTGCAAGGGCAAGCCACCCGAAAGCAACCACGGCAACAACCCAGCCCACAACATCGTTCTGGTTGGCCGCAAAGATGACGGCTACCAGGAAAGCGATGATGACGACTGTCATCCCCAGGCCGCCGATGCGGAAGCCCTTGAACAGGCCTTTACCGGCGGGGGACGTGGACGGGTGCGGGTCACCGAGAGATTGCATGAACCCATTCTCTCAAATGCGGAAAGGTGCCCCGTCCTCTTCCACGGACGGCGAACATGCCCACACTAGGGTCCGCGCCTCTGCTGATTCCGGGTTTTGCCAGGCGACGTGGATTTGCGGTGCAGGAACCTCGCCGCCAGCAGCACCGGTTCAGGTTCCAGCTCACCTTCCATGACTTCGCAGAGTCGCTGGACCAGCGCGGCGGCTGCAGCAGGAATATCCACGTCGAGGGCGGAAATCGGGGGCTTATGCTGCCGTGAGTGCTCAGAGTCCGAGCCCGTGCACACCAGCAGGTCCCCCGGGATACGGACTCCACGTTCCTGCATTGCCTGGGCTGCGCCGCTGGCGTGCCTACCCGTTAAGCAAAAAACTGCGCCCGGCAGGCCGTCGCCCAAAATCCTGGCGCCCACTTGCCGACCACCCTCCACGCCGTCCCGTTCCGGTACGTGATAAATCCGGGGCTCCTTGCCGGTTTCCAGGCACCAGGCAACGTAGGCGGCCTCGCAATCGAAGTTCCAGGCGTTCCTGTCTGTGCCGCCCACGTAGGCGATGGATCCAGTGCCCGCCGCTGCCAGGTGGTCCAAGACGACTCGTGTGGACGCTGCGTCGTCGTGAGCGACCCAGTTCCGGAACTCGGGGCGGCCCGGATCGCGGTCCCAGGTCACATAGGGAATTCCACGCTTCTCCAGCAAAGCCACCACTGGGTCATCCAGATGCGGGGCGAAAACTATGTAACCGTCCAGGGACATGGAAAACGGAGGAAGCGGTCCACGGCTCAAGTCGGGGACGAGCATCAGGCCCAGATTCCGATTCAGCGTCTCGGCCGCGGCTGCTCCCGCGAGTCTCATGAAGACGTCCACGCCATTGGGACCATAGTTGCCCAAGCTGTCCAAGGAGCGGAACACCAGCCCTATCGCATTCATCTTGGAACTTCGAAGCCCCCGCGCCATGGCGTCTGCAACGTAACCCATCTCCGAGGCGACGGCGCGGACCCGTTCCCGGGTGGCCTCGCTGATGTTGCCCTTGCCATTGAGGGAGTGCGACACCGTGGTAATCGAGACTCCGGCTTTCCGCGCTACGTCCCAGATCGTGGCGCCGTGTTGTAGTTCGCGGGCCATGCGCTCCCCTATTTTCGTCGCCTTGGGATCCCGGGAGTTCCGACTTCCGAAATTAACAATAAATCTCGCGGACCCGCTACACAAAAACGTTTTTCTTCCGTACTTTGAGCGTCACAAGTAATCCACCTCATCCAAGAGCCCACCCGCACTCAAACGGGGATGGCTCCCCAAGGAGACTTATGCAGCTTCACCGCCACACATCCGCCCCGCACGATCCCCGCGAGCGCGGCTTCGACATCGGCCGCATATGGGAGGCACAAACACGCAACACCGCAAAGCTCTACTTTGACTTCTTCGCCACACTTGGCATCGCCCCGCAGAAGATCCGGGACGTTGCGGAGCAGAGCCATGCAGCCCTCCATGCTTGGTGCCCGGCACTGGCCAAGGAAGCCGAGGGCTGGGCCGCCGGCGCAGGAATCAAGACCTGGGAGCTGAGTGTGGTCAACGCACGCACTGAGATTCTTGCGGCAGCACCCCGGAAGGTCGGCTCCCATGAATGCTCGACGGCGGTCTACGCACCAGCCCGGGCTTCGGCGCCGGAAACCATTCAGACCTGGGACTGGCATGACCACCTCGCCCCCGACGGACTCTTGCTCGAGCTAACCCCATCCCCCGGTCGGATCACCAAGACGTTCACGGAGTTCGGGACGCTGGGCAAGATCGGTGTTAACAGTGAGGGCCTCGGCCTGCATTTCAATATCCTTGCCCACTCCACGGATGATGACTCCGCTGGAGTTCCGGTCCACGCAATCGCCCGCCGCATCCTCGATGAGGCCTCGACCATCGACCAAGCCATCGCCATCGCGTCCTCAGCCAGGGTTAGTGCCTCTACGGTCTTCACGGTGTTCACAGCTACCGCCGACACCACCAGCACCCCACGCCGAGCCGCCAGCATCGAGGTCTCTCCGGCCGGCACCGCCGTCGTGGACGCTGGCAGCGACGGCTGGCTGCTCCACACAAACCACTTCCTGGACCCCGTCCTCTCGGAAGAGGACGCAATCGACGACGCCGCGTTGTCGCCGCAGCGCCTGGTTCACCTTGGGCGGGTGAGGACGGAGCTGGCCGGCTTGGGCATCTCGGACCGGGCCAGGCAGTTCTGCTCGTCCGAGGGAGCGTCGTCCGTGGTTTGCTTCCACCCCGATGCCTCGGCACCACTGCACGAGCAGTGGCGGACGCTGCTGACCATCAGCATCGATACCGGAGACTGCTCCCTCAACTACGCAGCTGCCAACCCTGCCGATGCGACACGCGACGGCTTCCAGATCTTCTAACCCAACCCATACAACCCCAACAAAACAACCAACGAAAGGCACTTCCTTGCCGCAATCCCTTCAGCCCAATGTTGCGCTGGAACCACAAGGTCCGTCGTCCAAGCGCCCCGTCTCAGCTGCCCGTACTTTCTTCGTCTCCTGTTTTGGAACCGCATTGGAGTTTTATGACTTCACCATCTACGGATTGGCTGCAGCCTTGGTGTTTCCGCAGCTCTTCTTCCCCAACCTTGATCCTCTGACTGGAACATTGGTGGCCTTCGCTTCCTTCGGTGCCGGCTTCCTGGCCAGGCCCTTGGGTGGCATCGTTCTGGGCCACTTCGGTGACCGTCTTGGTCGGCGCAAGATCCTGATCCTCACGCTCATCCTGATGGGTGGTAGCACCTTTCTGATCGGCTGCCTGCCCAGTGCGGATTCGATCGGCGCCACGGCCCCTATGCTGCTCATCGCATTGCGTCTGGTTCAAGGATTCTCTGCCGGCGGTGAATGGGGAGGCGCTGCCTTGTTGGGAATCGAGGCGGCACCGGCGGGTCGCCGAGGACTGTGGGGAAGCTTCACCAGCATGGGCATCGGGTTGGGCGTGCTGATGGGTTCCGGCGTTTTTACGCTCACTGACGCCATCGCGGGCGGCGAAGTGGCCAGCTTCGCTTGGCGGGTACCCTTCTGGATCGGCGGCCTGCTGGTGCTGGCTGGCCTTATTGCCCGGCTGACCCTCCCCCAGGACGAACGCCCTTCCGGGACCCAGGCACCCCGGATTCCACTGTTGGCAGTCCTCAGGTCGCATCCGCGGCAGATCCTGATGTCGATCGGCGTCAGCTACGGCTACAACACCTTCACTTACATCGCCACAGTGTTCCTCATGTCGTACGTGCTCCAGCGCGGCTATTCCGACAGTGAATCACTTCAGTTCCAGCTGTGGGGTGCCCTGGCCAGCGTCATCTCCGCACCTCTCGCGGCGATTCTTTCCGACAGGATCGGCCGTAAGCCGGTGATGATAGGTGGTTCGGTGATGCTCATCATCTACTTCCTGGCGTTCTTCCCGGCCATCGAGACACACACCGGCTGGCTTGCCCTCCTCATGTTCACGCTGGGCGGCGCGCTGAACACTGTTCCGCAGGGCCCGTTGCCGGCATTCCTTGGAGAACAGTTCCCGGCAGCTTCCCGCTACTCGGCCATTTCGGCCAGCTATCAGATCGGCTCAGCCTTGGGTGGCGGCACGGCAGCCACTGTGGCCACGGCATTGCTGATCGCCACGCATGGCGACCCGATCGGCGTCGTGATTTACACAGTCTCCGCGCTGGCAGTCATGGGACTGTGCTCCTGGGGCCTGCGCGACAACGCGAAACTGACCATGGCTGAGATCGAGACGGCCTAGAAGGTGCGGGCTGCGCCGGCTGGTCCTACTTCAGGAACAGCTGGCGCAACCTCGCGGTGGTCAACATGATCCCGAGCGCGATCATCACAACGTAGTAGCCAACATGGATTGCGGTGGCCGGGCTGAACGAGCCCACGCTGATCTGGCGCAGGAGTTCCACCCCGTGCCACAGCGGCATGGCCTGGATGAACCACTGGATGACCTGCGGGTAGACGCTGAGCGGGTAGAACGTGGCGCTGAACAGGAACATGGGCAGCAGGAAGAAGTTGATCCAGTCCATCTGCTGGAAGGTCTTCATGAAGCTGGTGATGCCCATCCCGAAGCTTGCGAAACCGAACGCGATCAGCACCGAGGCGGGAATAACCAAGATGGCCCACCAACTCGTGAGCAGGCCCATCACCCCCATGACAGCAGTGAATCCGGTGGCGTACAGCAGGCCCCGAAGGAGAGCCAGGAAGATCTCGCCGATCGCCACGTCCAGCGGCCCCAAGGATGTGTAGAGCATCCCCTGATAGAGCTTGGCGAAGTTCATCTTGAAGAAGACGTTCCAGGTGGAGTCGTAAATGGCTCCGTTCATGGCCGAGACCGCCAGGAGTGCCGGCGCAATGTACGCCGCATAGCTGATTTCTTCGCCGCCTGGACCTTGGACTGTGCCCACGATGGAACCCATGCCCACGCCCATGGCCAGCAGGAACAGAACAGGCTCGAAGAAACCGGACACCATCACCAGCCACGTGCTGCTCTTGGCAGCCATCAGCCCACGGCCCACCACTGCCTTGGCGTTGCGGGAGTACAGCGAACCGAACTTGCGCTCACGGGCAAGATCCGTGGCGCTGTGGCCACCTGTCAGGACACTCACGAGCCCATCCTTTTCACGAACTGGCGGCGGACAAGTATCCAGCCAACAGTGGCGGTCACCAGCAGGAACACCACGTGGGTGATGGTCAGCAACGGGTTCTGGTCCATCCCGTAGGTGAAGACCCGGCCCAACTCAGTACCGTGCCACACGGGAGAGATCCAACCGATCCAACGAACTGCGATCGGCAGCGAATCCAGCGGGAAGAACGTCCCGGAGAACAGGAAGAGCGGCATGACGATGAACCGCTGCACCAGCGCGAACTGACCCTTGTCCTGCTTAATGCTGGCGGCATAGGCCATCAGCGGCAAGCCGAAAGAGAGCGCCGCAACGGTAGCCACGATCGCCGAAACCCAACCCCAGGGGTTCGGCGAAGCACCAAACATGGCCACCACCACAAAATAGACCACCGACTGCAGCAGGAAGCGCAGGGAACTGGCCATGATGTGGCCACTGGCGATCTGCTGTGGAATCAGGGGCGAGGCGTGCGGGCCATAAAACACGCGGCGCCATTTGAAGCCGTCCATGATGGGGTACGAAAATTCCCCCGACGCCGTCATCACCGCGGCGGAGACCAACAACGCAGGAGCCACGAACTCCAAGTAGCTGACGCCTCCGAAGGCAGCCTCGCTGTTGGCATCCACCAAGCTGGCGAGCCCCACTCCCATGGCGAAAAGATACGCCACGGGCTGCCCCACGCTGTACAGGATCACGGACCAGCCGTAGTTCCGCATGACGCGGAGCACTTGCTCGGCGTAGAAGAAGGAACCCCAGCGTCGCGCCCTGGCAGCCGAAACCTCAGGTGAGTGGGCACGCAACGGCTGCTCCGCCGTCGTGATTAATTTGTTCGCCGAGTCAGTCAACGGTTCCTCAGTCAACGAGACTCCTACCGGTAAGCCGCAGGAAGACGTCCTCCAGCGACGAGCGACGCACCAGTGAGGTCATGGGGTGCAGCCCGCGGGCAGTGACCTGCTCCAGCGCGGCCTCGCCGTCGTGTGCGTAGATGAGCACGCGGTCCGGCAGCGTTTCCAGCCGCTCGCCAATGCCTTGAAGTTCGACGCCGATGGTCGCGTTCCGCTCGGACCCGAACCTGAGCTCCAGTACTTCGCGCGATGAATGCTCGCGAATCAGGGCCGCCGGAGATCCTTCCGCCATAATCTTGCCCTTGTCCACCACGATCAGACGGTCGCAGAGTTGCTCGGCCTCGTCCATGTAATGGGTGGTGAGGATGAGGGTGACGCCGCTTTCCTTGAGCCGAAACAGGCGGTCCCAGAGAATGTGGCGCGCCTGCGGATCCAGGCCTGTAGTGGGTTCGTCGAGGAGCAGGATCCGGGGCTCATTGATGAGCGACCGCGCTATTGTGAGCCGTCGCTTCATGCCGCCGGAGAGCGCATCCACCTTGGAATTGGCTTTGTCGGTCAGCTGCGCGAATTCCAGCAGCTCGTCGGCTTTCGGGCGCAGATAGCTCAAGGGCAGGCCGAAATAGCGCCCATAGACGATCAGGTTCTCGCGAACCTTGAGTTCTTCATCCAGGTTGTCCTGCTGCGGGACGACACCAAGATGCGCCCTGACCTCCGGACCGTGCGACTCGGGGTCCAAGCCCATTATGCTCAGCGTGCCCGAGGTGCGTTGGGAGACGCCACCGATCATCTTCATGGTGGTGGATTTGCCGGCACCATTGGGGCCCAGCAGCCCGAAGGACTCCCCCGCCGGTACGTCGAAGGAGATGTTGTCCACGGCGGTGAGATCACCATAGGCCTTGGTGAGGTTCCGCGCGCTGATGACGGATGGTGGGTTCATGTCGAAGCCGGATTGCGACGATTCTGACTGTGTTGGTGACGGTGTCGGAGAGCGGATTGCTTCATTGTGCACCCTCAGCAGACTAGTAGCGCCCACTGAGATGTGAAAGGGCTCTTGCAGATAATCTTGCGAGAGCCCTTTCGATTCACTAGGTTTCGGTTACGCGACCGGCTGCGAGCGCAGCACCTCCAGCCGCTGCCGGAACTCGGTCTCGTCAATCTCGCCGCGGGCATACCGCTCACGGAGTACTCCCTCGGCGCCTTGCGTCGCGGCCCACTGATGGTTCCGGCGCCACGTCCGGCGCGCGACGAAGATGATCAGCCCGATCACGAGGATCCAGAACAAGGGGAACAGCAGGAAGAACGGCCAGGGAGTTCCGTCTCCCCACGAACCGTGCATGGCGACGGCGGCCGGCACTTGTACCAGGGCTCCCCCGAGGGTTGTGGTCTCCCCAACGATTGAAGTGATTGCGGTGAACATGTCAGTGATCCAAACTCTCTGCGCCGGTGCCCGGCGTGAACCGTCTTTCGGCTCTGCTTCGAGTCTGCCGATCCTCGGCCGGTGAGGCATCCGCCGTCGGGAGTCACCTTGGGAAGCGCCGCTACTCTTGGCGGAGTCGCCTTGGGAGCGTCAACTGCTCCACCCCGGGCGAACCAGGCCGGAGTCGTAGGCGAGGACCACCAGTTGTGAGCGGTCGCGGACCATGAGTTTGGTCATGATGCGTGAAACGTGGGTCTTCGCCGTGAGGGGTGTGATGAAAAGCCGTTCAGCGATCTCAGCGTTGTTGAGCCCCTCGCCCACCAGGGCCAGGACTTCCCGTTCGCGTTCCGTGACGTGTTTCAGCGGGATCACTTTGGCTGCAGCCCTGCTCTGCGATGCCAACTGGGCCATGATCCGCCGGGTCACTGACGGCGAAAGCAACGCATCACCGTCGTGGACCACCCGGACAGCGCGGATGAGCTCCGCGGGCTCGGTGTCTTTGACGAGGAACCCTGCTGCACCGGCCCGGACGGCTTCGGCAATGTACTCGTCGAGTTCGAAGGTGGTGAGGATGATGATGCGCGTCCCAGTCAGGTTCGGGTCGCTGAGGATCTTGCGGCTGGCGGTCAGGCCGTCGTCGTGCGGCATGCGGATGTCCATGAGGATGACGTCCGGCTTGTCCCGCGCAGCCAAGCTCACAGCATCCCGGCCGGTGCCGGCTTCTCCCACCACTTCCATGTCCGGCTCGGCGTCCAGGAGTGCGCGAAAGCCTGCCCGGATAAGGGTTTGGTCGTCAGCAAGGAGGATGCGGATCACTGGAGGTTTCCTTCTGCTGATGGTTGGCTGGGCAGGATCGCTTCGACCCGGAGGCCGGGGTCGAGTTCGTGTATTGAGAGCGTCCCGCCCAAGGCGGCTGCCCTCTCCCGCATTCCCGTGAGTCCATTGCCCGGGAGCGCGCCACGCATGCCGGCGCCGTCGTCGTCTACGGTCACGGTCAGCAGTCCGGCGGAGTCGATGACCCGTACGACGGCGGATTGGGCACCTGAGTGCCGCCCGACGTTAGTGAGGGCTTCCTGGATCATCCGGTAGGCGGCTTCCTGTTGGGCCTCTCCGACCGCTTGGTGGTTCGAGTGGTCCTCAAGGGCCACCCGCAACCCGCTCAGCTCCGCGTTCTTCACAAGCTCGGGGATTCTGGCCAGGGTAGGTCTGGCTGCCGGTGCCAGGGGAACGTCCTCGCGCAGCACGCCGAGGAGTTGCCGGACCTCCGTGAGCGATTCCTTGCTGGCAGCCTTGATGGCTTCGAGGGCGGGCCTTAGCTTTTCCGGATCATCGGCACCAACATGCAGCGCCACAGAGGCCTGCACGTTGATCATGGACAGGGAATGCGCCACGACGTCGTGGATGTCCCTGGCTAAAGTAAGCCTGTATTCATCGCGCTCGGCCTTCTGCGCTTCCTCGCGGCGCCGCCGGTATTCCGCCAAACGTTCGCTCCGGCGTCGGATTCCCTGCCCGATCAGCACCAGAATGGCTGCCCACGCTACGCCTGCGGAAGCACGCACGGGCCAAGTGGCGTCGCCGCTCATGGCCGCTCCTGTGATCACCGAGGTCGCTGCAATCCCCGCACCTGCCCAAGCCTGCCATCGCAGGCCTGCAGCTGCGGTCAACACGATGGCCACCGCCAGCGAGACCACGATCGGACCCCAGGCGTAGCCCAATGCCAGATACGTGCCGGTAGCAAGGAGGGCGACGGGGAGCATCATCTGCGGGGCGCGTTTCCGGAACGCCAGCCCGGCGGGCCCGGCCAGGAGCAAAAAGATTGCCAGTGCGTCCAAGGGACGTGCCGCGTCCTGGTGGCTCGCGGAAGCCAGTGTCCCCACCATCTGAATCACAGCGACAGTGATGACGATGAAACTCGTGGGCGGACGGGCGAATCGGCGCTGGCCCGGAATTCGCTGGGACCCCGGGTGCCGCTGTGATTCAGGGAAACGGGGCTGCATACACAGAGCCTAGCTTTGGTCCCCGGGTAAGTCGTCGGGTTAACGGAGCAGGGTGCCTACTCCCGGAGGAGTAGGCGAGGCCATTTCGAGGGTTCCCTGCCGAAGATGCCGTGCGCACGGCATCTTCGGCAGCTTAGCCCCGTAATGGCCCTTGCCGTGAGTCGCAGGAACCTAGGCGATGCCCGCCTGGCGCTCCGCACTCTCCACAACGTTCGCGAGCAGCATGGCACGGGTCATCGGACCCACGCCGCCGGGGTTCGGGGATAGCCAGGCGGCGACGTCGGCAGCTGCCGGGTCCACGTCTCCGGTAACGACCGCCTTGCCGTTGCCGTCGTCCACACGGCTGACGCCGACGTCGAGCACTATGGCGCCGGGCTTGAGGTCTTCGGCCTTGATCATGTGCGGTACGCCGGCAGCGGCAATCACGACGTCGGCCTGTTTGAGTTCCGCGGGCAGGTCCACCGTTCCGGTGTGGGCCAGGATGACCGTGGCGTTGACTTCCTTGCGGGTCAGCAGGAGGCCGATGGGGCGGCCGATGGTGACGCCGCGGCCAACAACCAGGACACGCTTGCCCTTGAGTTCAATGTTGTGACGACGGAGCAACTCCACACAGCCCTTGGGCGTGCAGGGCAGCGGGGACTTCATTTCGCCGTTGACGTTGGCCACCAAGCGGCCAAGGTTCATGGGGTGCAGGCCGTCCGCGTCCTTGTCAGGGTCCATGGCTTCCAGGATGACGTCCTGGTCGATGTGCTTGGGCAGCGGAAGCTGGACGATGTAGCCGGTGCATTCCGGGTTGTCGTTGAGCTCGCGGACAACTTCCAGGAGGTCTTCCTGTGAGATGTCTTCGGGGAGGTCGCGGCGGATGGACTGGATGCCAACCTCGGCGCAGTCCTTGTGCTTGCCGCCAACGTACCAAGTGCTGCCGGGGTCGGAACCCACCAGGATGGTGCCCAGGCCGGGGACGATGCCCCTTGCTGCGAGGACGGAAACGCGTTCGGTCAGTTCTGCCTTGATGGCTGCGGCGGTGGCCTTGCCGTCAAGGATCTGTGCGGTGGACTGTGTCATTCCATCTGCTCTTTCTGGTGGGTGACCTGTGTGAGGAAGCCTCTTAGGAGGCCCATGCCAACGGGACCCGCCGCCGTAGGTGTGGCGGCGGATCCCGTCGGCTCCGGTTCAATGCCCGGGTAGTGCGTTACCTATCCGCGGGGACGCGGATTTACCACTGCTCGTGCTGCGGGTACAGCGGGAAGTCAGCGGCCAGCTTGTCGACGCGTGCCTGGAGGCTTTCGACGTCGGCGGCGGAGCCTGCCTTCAGCGCGGTGGCGATGATCTCGGCAACCTCGGTGAACTCGGTGGCACCGAAGCCGCGGGTAGCCAGGGCAGGCGTACCGATGCGGAGGCCGGAGGTGACCATCGGCGGGCGGGGGTCGAACGGAACAGCGTTGCGGTTCACGGTGATGCCCACGGAGTGCAGGAGGTCCTCGGCCTGCTGGCCGTCCAGCTGCGAGTTACGCAGGTCAACCAGGACCAGGTGAACGTCGGTGCCGCCGGTGAGGACCGAGACGCCGGCTTCGGCGACGTCGGACTGGTTCAGCCGGTCAGCAATGATCTTGGCACCCTCGAGGACGCGCTCCTGGCGCTCCTTGAACTCTTCGCTGCCGGCGATCTTGAAGGCAACGGCCTTGGCTGCGATGACGTGCATGAGCGGGCCGCCCTGCTGGCCGGGGAAGACGTTGGAGTTGAGCTTCTTGGCCCACTCCTGCTTGGCCAGGATCACACCGGAACGCGGACCTGCGAGGGTCTTGTGAACCGTGGAGGTGACGACGTCGGAGTGAGGGACCGGGCTCGGGTGCAGGCCTGCTGCAACAAGGCCGGCGAAGTGTGCCATGTCCGTCCAGAGGAGGGCGCCAACTTCGTCGGCGATGGAGCGGAAGGCAGCGAAGTCGAGGTGGCGCGGGTACGCGGACCAGCCGGCGATGATGACCTGCGGCTTCTCGGCGATGGCCTGCTCGCGCAGCTTCTCCATGTCGATGCGGAAGTTGTCTTCTTCAACCTGGTAGGCAGCTACGTTGTAGAGCTTGCCGGAGAAGTTGAGCTTCATGCCGTGGGTCAGGTGTCCACCGTGTGCCAAGGACAGGCCAAGGATCTTGTCGCCCGGGGTGATCATGGCGGACAGTGCTGCAGCGTTTGCCTGTGCACCGGAGTGCGGCTGGACGTTGGCGTACTCGGCGCCGAAGAGTTCCTTGACGCGGTCGATGGCGAGTTGCTCGGCGACGTCGACGTATTCACAACCGCCGTAGTAGCGGCGGCCCGGGTAGCCCTCGGCGTACTTGTTGGTCAGGACGGAGCCCTGGGCTTCCATGACGGCGCGGGGGGCGAAGTTTTCGGACGCAATCATTTCCAGGGTGCCGCGCTGGCGGCCGAGTTCCTGGTTAAGGACTGCTGCGATCTCGGGATCGAGATCGGCGAGCGACTGGTTGCTGACAGACGCGGAAGTGGTTGTGGTAGTCACGGAAATCTCCTGGCTAGGCAACGGGTGGTGCTACAGGTCAGGCTACCGGCAGCAGCATTCCCGCGTCCCCTTTTTGACGGAGGGATCGGTCACGTGCGTGCAGCGGTAAGACATGACCCTCGGCCCAGGCGTACGATCCGTGGTCTTCATGATTGCCGCTCCCTGGTGGTAGTCCACCCAACGCCAGTTGCGACCCATTAACAGTACAACAAGGCAGCACAGGTAGGCTTGATCGTGTGACTGACTCCACCGCTTTCGTAGTAACACTCTCCTGCCCCGACCGCCCCGGCATCGTGCATGCGGTAGCTGGCGCCCTCCTTGAGGCCGGCTGCAATATCGCCGACTCCCAGCAATACGGAAGCCCCAGCACAGGCAACTTCTTCATGCGCGTGGAGGCAACGACGTCGTCCCCCCAGGACGAACTGGCCACTGCCCTGCGGCCTGTAGCCGAATCGTTCGGCATGACCTGGCAGATCAACCCTGTTGGCGAAAAGGTCCGCACCATCATCCTGTGCTCCAAGGACGCGCACTGCCTTAATGACCTCCTGTTCCAGCAGCGCACCGGCACCTTGCCCATTGACGTTCCGGCCATCGTGTCCAACCACCGTGACCTCGAAGAACTGGCCAATTTCTATGGCATCCCGTTCCACCACATCCCAGTCACGCCTGAGACCAAGTCCCAAGCCGAGGCGCAGCTGCTGAAGCTGATTGCCGAGCACGACGTGGAACTCACTGTCCTGGCCCGTTACATGCAGGTCCTCTCCAACGATCTGTGCACGGAGTTGAACGGCAAGGCCATCAACATCCACCACTCGTTCCTTCCCTCGTTCAAGGGTGCCAAGCCGTATCACCAGGCCCACGCCCGTGGGGTGAAGATCATCGGCGCCACGGCACACTACGTGACTGCGGACCTCGACGAGGGCCCGATCATCGAGCAGGAAGTCATCCGCGTTGACCACGCACGCACGGCTGCCCAGTTCGTCCAGATGGGCCGCGACGTCGAAGGCCGCACCCTGGCCCAGGCGGTCCAGTGGCACGCCGAACACCGGGTGCTCCTGGACGGCACCCGCACCGTGGTGTTCAACTGACGCCACTCCTATGCTGGGGGTATGCGGGGCATCCCTGACGCCGACCACGAGGCTGACCTGGCTGTCTTTTACGACCGCCAAGCACCGGTGCGGAACACCCGCGCGCTGACACCGCACCGGGTTGAATGCCGGGAATGGTTCATCCGGCTGTTGAAGTCCGAACACCGTCATTCGTTGTTTGAACTGGGTTGTGGCACTGGGGTTGAGGGCGTGGAATTTGTCCGCGCCGGGTTGCACTACACCGGAGTGGACCTGTCCTCGGAGAGCGTTCACTTGGCGCGCTCCGCCGGGCTTGATGCCACTGTTGCCAGCGGTCGCAGCTTGCCCTTTCCGGATGCCGTCTTTTCGACTGCCTGGACCATGAGCACTCTTCTGCACGTCCCCAACAGCGGAATTCACGACGTCGTCCGCGAACTTGTGCGGGTCACCGCACCTGGTGCGCCAATCGCCGTCGGGCTCTGGTCAGGTGAGGACGATGAAGTCCTGAACCCGGAAGATCTCGAGGAACCGCGGCGGTTCTTCAGCCGTCGCAGCGACGAAACCGTCCAGCGTATTTTTGGCGAGCACGGCTCGGTGGAGCATTTCCGGACGTGGCCGGAGGGCGTGGGGGTAGAGTCCGGGCCGGGCGCAGGAAACTGGTCCCAGCACTACCAATTCCTGATCCTCCGCACCCCTTCCCCCGCACCCGCACCCAACTAGGTCGCAGTTCAGGTCGTTCCCAGCGCTGAGAACGACCTGAACTGCGACCTACTTGGGAACTAAGCTGGGCTCATGGCTCCCTCTTACACTTTCGCCGGGGACACCCCGGCCATCCATGAAACCGCCTTCGTGGCACCCACGGCTTCCGTTATTGGCAAGGCCACGTTGGCCGAGGACTCCAGCGCTTTCTACGGCGTCTCCGTCCGGGCAGATACGGCGGCCATCAGCGTCGGCGCAGGGTCCAACCTCCAGGACAACGTAGTCCTCCACGCCGACCCCGGTTTCCCCTGCACAGTGGGCGAGCGCGTCTCCGTGGGGCACAGCGCCGTGGTCCATGGATGCACTGTGGAGGACGACTGCCTCATCGGTATGAGCGCGACCATCCTCAATGGCGCGGTGATCGGCACCGGCTCGCTCATCGCTGCCGGCGCAGTCGTGTTGGAAGGTACCGTCATTCCCCCGCGTTCCTTGGTTGCCGGCGTGCCCGCCAAGGTCCGCCGTGAACTCACCGACGAAGAGTTCGACGGCGTCAAGCACAACGCCGCCCACTATAAGGAACTCGCTGCGGCGCACAGGGAAATGCACGCTTAAACGCCGAATGCGAGGCCCGCTTTGTGCCCTAACCCGAAGGTTTAGGGCGCAGAGCGGGCCTCGCAACGTAAGGAGACTAGTCCAGGGAGATCGGGCCGAGCTCGTCCAGGAGGTCACCCGGTCCGGGGTTCCCGGCAGCCGACGAACCGCCCAGGTGATTTACTACTCCCCACACGGCATTCAGGCCCGTAGTTACAGCACCCTCAGCCCAGCCGGCGGTGAAGGACACGTCGTCACCGGCGAGGAAGATGCCGCGCTGGTGCTCCGGCAACTGATCCTGCTTGAAGTGGGTGAACAGGCGCTGCTGGTACCGGTAGTGGCCCGGCAGGTTGGCTTTGAACGCGCCCATGAAGTTGGGATCCGCTTCCCAGGACACCGTGATCGGCTGCCCCACGATGTGGCTCGCAATGTCAACGCCCGGGTAGATCTGTTCCAAGGAGTGCAGCATGAGCTTCACGCGCTCCTCTGCAGTGAGTGCAAGCCATTTCAGGGCGTCGTCGTTCCACGTGTAGGACAGGAGCATGACAGCGGGCTTATCGGGACCGTCGTCGAGCAAGTACGTGGCCCGGTTAAGGCGGTCGGTGAGGGTCATGGAAAGGACTTCACGTCCGGTCTCGGGATCGATGTCCTTCCAGAACGGGCGGTCCACCATCACGAACGTCTTGGACGACTGCATGTAGTGCGAACGCTCAATAGCGGTCCACAGCTCGGCCGGGAACAGGGCTTCCTCAGTGTGGATGCGTGTGGACAGCAGCCAGGACTGGCAGGTGGTCACCACGGCCTGGTAGGTGGCTTCGCGTCCCCAGTTCTCGCGGACCAGGAGGTCGCCGTTCTCTACCCGGCGGATGTTGTCCACGGCTCCGCGGGGCGAGCCGGAATGCAGCGACGCCAGTGAGGTGCCCTCCGGCCAGTACTTCAGGTCCGACGGCGCGTGGTTCCAGAGTGCCTCGGGGAGCCTTTGTGCTCCTCCCGCAATGGAGCGGTGCTGGTCGTCGGCGTCGGTGTAGACCACGCGGAGGATTTCGAGGATGGAGTTGGGGAAGTCGGTGTCCCAACCGCCCGTACCGAAACCTACCTGGCCGAATGCCTCGCGGTGTGCAAAGCCGGCCTCTTTGAAGGACTTGCTGGCGGCGATGAAGCCGTAGAAGGTTTGTTCGTCCAACTCCGGGAGGAGCGCGTTCCAGAGTTCTTTGATCCGTTTGGTGTCGCGGGCCTTGATGGCTTCCTGCATCTCAGCAAAGGCCGCGCCATCGTTGACTGCTGCTTTCCAAGCGTCGGCTACTTCGAGGAAGAACTCCGGCAGCTCGTCTGCAGTGGTGGCGTAGTGCTTCTTGCCCGCGAGCTCGATCACTGTGGAGGAAGTTGCCGGCGCCATGGGGTTAGGGAAATCGTTGGTATCCAGGCCCAGCAGGTCCACGTAGTGGTAGAACGCTTTGCCGGAGACCGGGAAACGCATGCCGCCAAGGTCCGCCACGACGCCGGGAGCAGACGGGAAGCTCGCAGTCCGGAGTCGTCCACCAATCTGGTCGGCCTCGTAGATGACCGGCTTGAGGCCAAGCTTCATCAGCTCATAGGCCGTGACCAGCCCGGACAGGCCTGCACCGATGATGGCTACTTCCGTGCCGTAGAGCGCTTCCGGGATTGAGCCGAGCCCATCAGGGTGCGCCAGGTAGTGGTCGTAGCTGAACGGGAAGTCCGGGTTCAGCATGGTGATAGGTGCTCCAGCGGCTGCGGCGGGCGCCCCTGGTTCCTCGATGACGGGGAGTTCTGTGGCGATGGTCATGAATTTGCTGCTTTCACAGATTCCGGGCTCACGGCCCTGGTGGTTAGTTCACGGTAGTCCTGCTCGCTGAGCGCGGCTACCTTGGAGTTCCGGCGTCCGTAGCCGAAGTAGATGGCGACGCCTACCAGCATCCAGATACCGAAGGTGATCCAGGTGTCGGCTCCCAGGTTGAGCATCAAGTAGGCGCACATCAGGGTGCCCAGGATCGGTGTAATGGGGTACAGCGGGACCCGGAAGCTGCGCTCAAGGTCGGGGCGGTTGCGTCGCAGGTAGATGACGGCCACGTTGACCAGCGCGAAGGCAAAGAGGGTTCCGATGCTGGTGGCATCCGCCAGGGCACCGAGCGGGACCAAGCCCGCAGTGAGGGCGACGGCGGTACCTATGATCAGCGTCCCAGCCACCGGAGTGCCGGTACGGCGGGAAACGCGGCCGAAGATTTTGGGAACCATGCCGTCGCGGGACATGGAGAGCATGATGCGGGTTTGGCCGTAGAGCACGGTCAGAACGATGCTTGCGATGGCTAGTACAGCACCCACCGAGAAGACCAGGGCGATCCATGGCTGGCCGGTGATCTCGTGCAGGATCTGAACCAGTGCAGCTTCTGTGCCGTCGAACCAACCCCACGGGCGGGCGCCGATGGCTGCAACGGCAACCAGAACGTAGATGGTGGTGACGATGACCATGGAGAGCATGATGGCCCGGGGAAGGTCGCGCTTGGGGTTCCTGGCTTCCTCGCCGGCGGTGGAAGCGGCGTCAAAGCCGATGTAGGAGAAGAAGACGCTGGATGCGGCAGCGGAAACACCGGCGGCACCCATGGGCAGCAGGGGCTCGAAGTTACCGGCGTTGAAAGCGGTGAAGGCTACTGCGCAGAAGAAGATCAGGATGCCTACTTTGATCACGACGATCGCCGTGTTGATCCAGGCACTCTCGCGGGCACCCCGGACCAGCAGGAGCATAGCCAGGATCACGATCACCATGGCGGGCACGTTCACCAGCCCGCCGTCCCCCGGCGGCTGGCTCATCGCGTCCGGCAGGAACTGGCCAAACGCGGCGAGTGTCTCGTTCACGTACTGGCCGGCGCCCACAGCAACGGCTGCCACGGAGACCGCGTACTCCAGCACCAAGCACCAACCACAAATCCAGGCCATGCCCTCGCCCATGGTGGCGTAGGAGTAGGAATAGCTGGAGCCTGCCACAGGGACAAGCCCAGCCATTTCGGCATAGGACACTGCCGAAAGCAGCGCGGCGAGGCCGGCAATGACGAAGGAGATCCAGATGGCCGGACCGGCCAGCGGCACTGATTCGCCGAGGATCACCAGGATGCCGGTGCCGAGCGTAGCTCCGACGCTGATCATGGTGAGTTGGAAGACGCCAAAGCTGCGGACCAGCGGCGTTCCGCCTTCGCCGCTACCGGCTTCGCTGACCATCTGGCCAATTGGCTTACGGCGCAGGAGTTGCGCGCCGAGGCTCGGCCTGGCGACGCTAGCCGCGGCCGGGTTTTTGGTGTTCACAGGCACAGTCACCCTTGACGTCCCTTCAAAGTAGTTTCGATTTCCCCTCCACAAGACTGGCATGTGAGCCACCTCTCACCGCGGTGCAAAATGACCTATAGTGTTCAACCATGAGACGTAATGCACACTATCAAGAGGCTGCCGCCGCAGCCCTTTCCGGGCAGGTCAACGTGGATCTGTCCGCCATTTCAGACAATGTCAAAGCCCTGAAGAAGCGCACCGAGGCGCCACACTTCATGGCTGTAGTCAAGGGCAACGCCTACGGTCATGGCCTGGTGGAAGTTGCCCGGACAGCAGTGGAAGCTGGTGCAGATTGGCTCGGCACGGCACAGCTCAGCGAAGCAATCACACTCCGTCAAGCGGGCATCACTGTTCCCATGCTTTCTTGGCTATATCTGGCATCCCAGACAAGTGCGACCATCCTGGAGGCACTGGAAAACGACATTGATGTGTCCCTCGGAAGCGTCAGCCAACTGGAGGTGCTGGCAGGGATCGCCAAGCGCCTTGGGCGTCCCGCCGTCGTGCATCTGGAACTGGACAGCGGCCTCAGCCGAGGTGGAGCACGCAAGGAAGACTGGGCCGAACTTGTGGCGCAGGCACGATCAGCTGAACTCGATGGGACCCTGCTGGTACGAGGCCTCTGGACTCATCTGGCCTGGGCCGATGTCCCGGCCCACCCTGGTAACGTCACCGCCGTCGCGGAGTTCGAAGAAGCAGTCCAGCAAGCGCACGAGGCAGGACTGGAGCCGGAACTCAGGCATGTTTCCAGTTCGGCGAACATCCTGGACCGGCCCGAATTCCACTTCGACATGGTCCGCGCAGGGCTGGCCATCTACGGGCTCGCCCCGGCCGATCACCTGAACCCGGCTGACTTCGGCCTGCGTCCGGCCCTCAGCGTGACTGCTCCGCTGGTCATGGTCAAAAAGGTCCCCGCAGGCACGGGCGTCAGTTATGAACACCAGGCCATCACCTACGAGCCGCGCTACCTCGGGCTCATCCCGCTCGGCTACGCGGACGGCATCCCCAAGGGCATCAGCGGCCGCTCCGTAGTAAACATCGCCGGCCGCACAGTGCCGGTGATCGGCAAGGTCTGCATGGACCAGTTCATGGTTGACCTCGGTCCGGACGCTTCGGGAATCGACGTCGGGGACACCGCAGTGCTGTTCGGTGACCCGGCCTGCGGGGCGGCGAGCGCCGACGACTGGGGTGCCGCGATCGGAAGCCACGGCGACGAGATCATCAACAGGATCGCCCCGCGCCTGCCGCGCGCCTATGCAAGCGGCGCCAACCAGCACACCGCTTACGAGTGCCCCGACTACCAGGAGCCGGCCGCCGCCGGGCAGGGCAATGTCGCCTGAGCCCGCCACCGCCCGCCTGAGTTTTGTCACGCTCGAACAGTTCCTGGAGCAGCTGCCGCCGGAGTTGAAAATGCTTCACGACGGCGGCAGCGGCGCCTCGCTGTTGCGGTGGGTGGAACCCAGTGAGCTCGAAGACCCCACGCCGTACCTGCCGGAGGGCGAGTTCCTCCTCACCGCCGGGTTGCCTTTCCTTGGGAAGGGCGGCTCGGCGGCCAAGGTTGACGCCTACGTCCGGCGTCTCGTGGATGCCAAAGTTGCGGCGCTCGGTTTCGGCATCAGGCCCTATTTCGACGCCGTCCCGGACGTCCTGCTGGACGCTTGCCGCACGCATAACCTCACCTTGTTCGAGGTACCGGAGTCTGTGCCTTTCGCGGCGATCGGCCTGGAGTTCTCCCAGCTCCTGGAGACTGACAACGCGAGGGTCTTCCGGCAACTGGCAGACACCAACCGCCAACTCATGCGGGCGGTCCTCTCCCCCCGGCCGGAGCATGAACTGTTGGCCGCCCTGGTGCAGAGGGTTCCCGTGTGGGCTGTTCTGGTCGGCGCTGACGGACGGGTCCGCGCCAGGGGGCACAGCGGTGGCGGCAGCAGCGGCGTCGAGCATTCCTTGCTGGCACCGCTACTTGAGCGGTTGCTGTCCGGCAGCGGTCCGCGTGTGGAGATGGACGGTTTCGACCAGCCAGGTTCAGCGCTGGTGTTCGGGCACCCGTTGCGCAGCACCAAGGACGCCAACCTTGGCGCTTTGATCCTCGGTTCGGATGCGCCCCTGACACCTGCGCAAAACAACGTGGTGCAGTCGGCCGTGGGCTTGCTGGAGTTGTTGGTGAGGCAGCGGACCAGTGGCTCGTTGGCTCCGAGCCAGCTGGCTACGGCTGTTTTATTGCACCCGGATTCGCTGGCCTCCGGCGGCACCAAACATGTCAACGGGCTCAAGGACCTGCTGGCGCAGAGCTTGTCCTCCACCCGTTCGGCGCAGATGCGGGTGGTGCAGGGCATCCGGGTGGACGGTGCGGCAGACGACGGTCCGGTGCGGGAACTACTGCAGTGGCGGAGGCTGTTCGATACCAAACTGGTGGAAATTACCGAGTATGGTTTCGCAGCGATTACGCGTTTGAGGGTGGATGACTCTTTGCTTGCCGACGTGGAGAAGCTGGGCTGGCGGCTGGTCATCGGGGAACCGACCGAGCTCCTTGGACTCCAAGCGGCCTACCAACGTGCAAGCTCCCTCCGCGGCCGCGTTCTTTCCACCGGGAAAAGCACCCGTGTTGATGAGGTCACATGGTCTGTCACAGGACTGCTGGGCCGCGAAGCCGGGACCATGCTGGCCGAACGACTCCTTGCCCCCGTGCTCGCGCTTGAACCGGACCGTCGGGACCCGCTTCTTGCTGTCTTGCGCGGTTGGCTTAGCGAAAATGGCAGTTGGGACGGCTCGGCCAAGCTGCTGGGGCTGCACCGAAACAGCGTTCGGCGGCAGATCGGTGTGCTCGGCGATCTGTTGGACATGGACCTCAACCAGGCGCAGGTTCGGGCCGAGTTGTGGTTTGCGTTGCAGTACGGGGATGAGCTGGTGGCTCGTCTTTCCACTGATGGGACGGGCGACTAGCCGCGGTTGTCCCACTCCTCGTAGAGTTCCGGCCGGCGTTCGCGCAGGTACGGGACTTCTTCGCGTGCCGCTTTTACTGACTCCGTGCCGACCTCCGCGAACAACAAAGCGGCGGACTCCCCCGCAGCGGCAAGCAACGATCCGTCCGGTCCGGCAACAACGCTGCCGCCCAGGAAGTTGTAGATGTCCTCGTGCCCACTGTGGTTGGCGTAGGCCACGTTGAGTTGGCTCTCCAACGCGCGGGCACGGATCAGGACCTGCGGCACGTTGTCGAAACCAGCCGAAAGGGCTGTTGGCACGAGGAGGAGTTCAGCGCCTCGTGTGGCCGCTGCCCGCACGGATTCCGGGAACTCGACGTCGTAGCAGATCACCATCGATGTGCGGATTCCGTTGAAGTCCACGACGGCGGGAGGTTCTTGGGCGCCGACGAACGCTTTGTGCTCCTCCGGACCGAAGAGGTGCACCTTGGCGTAGTTGAGGACCTCTTTGCCTTTGGCGTCCAGGAGGGTGGCGGTGATGTGCCAGGTCCCTTCGCTGCCAGCGGCCGGTGCCGGAAGGCTGTAGACCAAGCCAATACCGTTGGTGCGGGCGATCCCGGCCAGCCGTTCACGGATGGCCGGGAGCGTTGACGGGTCCAGTTCAGCGTGGAGGCGTAAGGGTGCGTAGCCCACGGGGAAGAGCTCCGGCGTGAGGAGCAACCCGGCCCCGGCTTGGGCGGCGCGCTGCGCGGCGTCGTCGATTGTGCGCAGGTTCGCCTCAACGTCCATGACGGAAGCGTTCGCCTGCAGGACTGAGAGCAGCATCATTACCACCTTGGTTTCTTCTGTTCCCGAGGCCCCCTACACGGGTCCGGGACGTTTCTTGCTTCCAGCGTAGGCGCGGGACTTGGTCAGCGGGTGAGGCAATTGGACCCGCACGCGTTCGGATCGGGACGCAATGCACGCAACTCTCCTGTTGCGCGGCCCGCTCTGCAGGCAAACACCGGTTCATAGTGCGCATAGTGGGCCTCACAAAGGGTGGTATCCCATGTTCTTGCGTTGGAGTATGTCGGGCAGGGAAGACTCGCTGTGTTCACTTCTTGACTACAAGGTTGCTTCTGGGGCAGTCTTCTTGTCATGCCCGCTACGCAGCGCTCAACGAAGAGCCAACCAAGAAAACCCGGCTCGCAGTCCGCGCTCCGCCACCTCAACCAGCAGCGCATCATCGAATGTTTGCTGAGCGGGCCGTCTACCCAGGCGGAGCTTTCCCGGCAGACCGGACTTTCCACGGCCACCATCTCCAACATCGTGAAAATCATGCAGGACGCCGGGTTGGTTTCCACCGAGCCGACCACCAGCTCCGGGCGCCGGGCAACCAACGTAAGACTCAACAGCAACGGTGCTGTGGCCGTCGGAATCGACTTCGGGCGCCGGCACCTGCGGGTGGTGTTGGCTTCGCTCGGCTACCACGTGATCGCAGAGGATTACATTGAGCTGCCGCTGGGCCACCGAGCGGAAGAGGGCATCGCCGCGGCAGTTCCACTCCTTGACAAGCTGCTGCGTGCAAATGGCATAGACCGCACCGCGGTGGTGGGGGCGGGTGCAGGTATTCCGGGGCCCATCGACCGCCGCACAGGAACGGTTGCCCAAGGCGCCATCCTCCCCGAATGGGTGGGAATCGACATTCTTCATCGCTTGGAGGAGGCGCTCAACTGCCCAGTCTTTGTTGACAACGACGCCAATCTTGGCGCCTTGTCCGAGGTGACATGGGGACCGCATAGCGGGGTCTCAAATCTCATGTTCCTCAAGATCGGCTCCGGCATCGGTGCCGGGCTGATTCTCAACGGCCTCCCCTACTACGGAAACGTGGGCATCACCGGTGAAATTGGCCATGCAACCATCCATGAACACGGTTTGATATGCCGCTGCGGCAACCGCGGATGCCTGGAAACAATAGCCTCAACCACCACCATGATCGAGTTGTTGGGTCGCGGGCAGGAGAAGCTGCTTACCCCGCAGGACATCGTCCGCAACTGCCTGGCGGGAGACTCCGCAACCCAGCGAGTGGTTGACGATGCCGGCTTGGCAGTGGGCCGGGCCCTGGGCAACGTTTCCAACTTGATCAACCCTGAAGTGATTGTTGTCGGCGGACCCTTGGCAGGCCTCGGCGACCTGCTTCTGGACCCCATTCGCCGAGGTCTGGTCCGGCATGCCGTGCCCGTGGTGGGCGAAACGACCCACCTGGCAATGTCCTCCTTGGGAGCGAGGGCAGAGGCCCTTGGAGCGGCGGCCTTAGTGTTCCAACACGCAGGAATTACCGGCAGGTAACAAAATCGTTAGCAGGCTCTTGCGTTCAAGTCTTGACGACAAGGCCCGTGATCCCGTTTACTTTTTCATCAGACAGCTCCGACGTTTGCGGAGCCGACAACGAAGTCATGCATTGGAGGCGTAAGGGCTGATGACAACCCTCGACACGCAAGGTGAACCCATCCTTTTGGAAATGCGGTCCATCACCAAGGAATTTCCCGGAGTGAAGGCCTTGTCGAATGTGAGCCTGCGCGTAAAGGCTGGCGAAATCCACGCGATTTGTGGTGAGAACGGCGCTGGAAAATCCACCTTGATGAAGGTCCTTTCCGGCGTCTACCCCTACGGCAGCTACACGGGCGACATCGTGTACCAGGCCGAAACCCAGCAATTCAGGGACATCCGGGCAAGTGAAGCTGCCGGCATCGTGATCATCCACCAGGAACTGGCGTTGATCCCGGAGCTATCCATCACGGAGAACATCTTCCTCGGCAACGAACCTACCAAGTGGGGTGTCATCGACTGGGCAGAAGCGCGCAAACGTTCCTTGGAACTGCTGGCCCGAGTCGGGCTTCGTGAGGACCCTGACACGCCCGTCAAGGAAATCGGCGTCGGCAAGCAGCAGTTGGTGGAAATCGCCAAGGCACTGAACAAGTCCGTCCGCCTGCTGATCCTGGATGAACCCACGGCGGCGCTGAACGAATCCGACTCGCAACACCTGCTGGACCTGATCATTGGCCTGAAGGCCAAAGGCGTCACCTCGATCATCATTTCGCACAAGCTCAACGAGATCGAACAGATCGCTGACGAGATCACCATCATCCGCGATGGAAAGTCCATTGAAACGCTGAACGTCAAGCGCGACGGCGTGGACGAGGACCGCATCATCAAGGGCATGGTGGGACGCTCGCTTGAGTCCCGCTTTCCTGAGCACACACCGCAGATTGGCGACGTGTTCTTCGAGGTGAAGGACTGGACCGTGGCACACCCCCAGGTGCCCGACCGGCTGGTATGCAAGAACTCCTGCTTCACGGTTCGCCGCGGCGAAATCGTTGGCTTTGCCGGACTGATGGGTGCCGGGCGCACCGAACTGGCACGCAGCTTGTTTGGCCGCTCCTACGGCACATACATCTCCGGCCGGGTCTACAAGGATGGCAAAGAGGTGACCCTACGCAGTGTCCCCCAAGCCATCGACGCCGGCCTGGCCTACGTCACCGAAGACCGAAAGTCCCTCGGCCTCAACCTCCTGGACGACATCAAGACCACCACTGTGGCTGCCAACCTCAAAGCCATTACCCGCGGCCTGGTAGTGGACGACCGCGAGGAATACAGGGTTGCTGAGCAATACCGCAAGGATCTACGCACCAAGGCGCCCACGGTCAACGAAGGTGTTGCCAAGCTTTCCGGCGGCAACCAGCAGAAAGTTGTGCTGGCCAAGTGGATGTTCACTGATCCGGATTTGCTCATCCTTGATGAACCCACCCGAGGCATCGACGTCGGAGCGAAGTACGAGATTTACGGCATCATCCAGCAACTGGCCAGCCAAGGGAAGGGCGTCATCGTCATTTCCAGTGAGCTGCCGGAACTGCTGGGCCTGTCCGACCGGATTTACACCATCTTCGAAGGTTCCATCACCGGAGTCCTGGACAAAGACCAGGCCGACCAGGAAAGCCTCATGAAGCTCATGACGCAGCCCGCGAGGCCACAGGCTTCCGTAGCTTGAGCCCGCGCTCGTATCAGCTCCGCAGAAACTCACAGACAAGCAGGAAACGCATATGAATCCATTGAAAAGGATCTTCGGCGGAGACACCCGCCAGTTTGGCATGATCATCGCACTTGTTGCGCTGGTGTTGTTCTTCCAGACATTCACGGGGGGCAAGGTCCTCACCCCCACAAACATGATCAACCTGTTCAACGGCAACTCCTACATCCTGGTCCTGGCCATTGGCATGGTCATGGTCATCATTGCTGGGCATATCGACCTTTCCGTTGGTTCAGTCGCCGCTGCTGTAGGCATCGTTGTGGCAATATCCATGCGGGACTGGGGCTTTCCATGGTGGGGTGGTATCCTGCTCGGTTTGGCGTTGGGGGCAGTCATCGGTGCATGGCAGGGATTCTGGGTCGCTTACATCGGCATACCCGCCTTCATCGTCACACTTGCCGGAATGCTCTTGTTCCGCGGCCTAAACCAGTTCATTGGAAAATCGCTCACCATCCCGGTGCCGGAAGAATTCCGGATTATGGGAGCCGGATTCCTTCCTGAAATCGGCAGCTTTGCACGTTACAACTGGCCCACGGTCATCATCGGCGTTTTGCTGATCGCCGTCCTCGTGGTCCTCGAATTCCGCAAGCGGAGCGTCGAGAAGAAGACGGGCGCCACCCCTGATCCTCTCTGGGTACCCATCGTGCGCCTCGGACTCCTGGCCGCCGCGCTCCTTTACGTCACTTGGCTATTCTCGACCGGCCGCTACGGTACGTCCTTCCCGGTCTCCGGATTGATTCTGGTGGGCCTCGCCGCACTCTACGTCTTCATCACCACCAAGACCGTGGTGGGTCGCCATGTCTACGCCGTGGGTGGTAACCGCCACGCCGCCGAGCTGTCCGGGGTGAAGTCCAAGAAGGTCAACTTCCTGGTGATGATGAACATGTCCATACTGGCCTCCCTCGCCGGCATGATGTTCGTGGCCCGGTCCACCAGTTCAGGACCTGCAGACGGCGTCGGCTGGGAACTCGACGCGATTGCAGCTGTCTTCATCGGCGGCGCTGCTGTCAGCGGCGGCGTCGGCACGGTTGTGGGATCGCTCGTCGGTGGCTTGGTGATGGCCGTTTTGAACAATGGGCTGCAGCTCCTGAGTGTTGGTGCGGATGCGCAACAGATGATCAAGGGCCTGGTGCTCTTGCTCGCCGTTGCCGTGGACGTTTACAACAAGAGCCAGGGCCGGCCTTCCATCATTGCCCTGTTGACCCGAGGCTCACGCGGCGGCTCCAGGCCAGAACCATCCGCCAAGACTGAAACCACCAAGACCTCCGAACTCATCTCGCCGTCCGGTCCGGCCAACTAGTCCGCACGTCAAAGAAAGAGAAATGCATATGCGAAAGATCGCCAAAACCCTGACTGTGCTGGCCGCCATTGCCACGCTGTCGCTGACCGCTTGCGGGCGTTCGGACGTCGATGCCGAGGCCGCTAAGGCCGGGACGGGGCTGTCCGGCTTCGCCGCCGACTCCGTCATTGGTGTCGCACTTCCCAAGAAGACCTCGGAAAACTGGACGCTGGCAGAAAATCTGTTCAATGACGGCCTGACCAAGGCCGGATACAAGCCCAGTGTGCAGTTCGCCAGCGGCGGTGTTTCTGATCAGCAGAACCAGATCAGCGCCATGATCACCTCAGGCGCCAAAGTCATCGTGGTCGGTGCCGTTGACGGCGCCCAGCTCGGTGCCCAACTGCAGCAGGCCAAGGATGCCGGCGCTGTCATCATCGCCTACGACCGCATGCTGACCAACACCGCAGCCGTGGACTACTACGTGGCCTACGACAACTTCGAGGTTGGAAAACTTCAAGGCGAGGCACTCCTGAAGGGCCTCGCTGCCAAGAAGCCCGCCGGCCCGTACAACATCGAACTCTTTGCCGGTTCCCCGGATGACGCCAACTCCAAGGTGTTCTTTGACGGCGCCATGAGCGTACTCCAGCCGAAGATCGCTGATGGGACGCTGAAGGTTGTTTCCGGTCAAGCCGACTTTGGTCAGGCTGTGACACAGGACTGGAAGGCAGAGAACGCCCAGAAGCGCATGGACTCACTGCTTTCGGGCAGTTACGCCTCCGCTCAGTTGGACGGGGTCTTGTCCCCCAACGACATGCTCGCCCGGGCAATCATCACCTCGGCGAAGTCCGCCGGCAAGAGCGTCCCGGTTGTCACAGGTCAGGACTCCGAAGTTCAGTCCGTGAAGTCCATCATGGCCAACGAGCAGTACTCCACCATCAAGAAGGACACCCGCAACCTGGTTGAGCACACCATCACCATGGTCAAGGACCTGCAGCAAGGCGTTGCTCTGGAAGTGAATGACAACAGAAACTACAAGAACGAGTTCAAGCGCGTTCCTGCATACCTGCTGCCTCCCGTAATCGTGACGGCAGAGAACGTCAAGACGGCTTACGTTGACGATCCGGAACTCGGCCCGATCACCAAGTAGTGATCATCAAGTAACACCGCTCCTAGCTAGACACTAAGCCCCGGTCCGCCACCAGGCGGGCCGGGGCTTTCACTTTCACAGCCCCCGCATAGCTTCGGCAGGCTTCCCGCACAGCAGCCTTCACGAGTCTTGGATCTGCAGCCCGCGTCCAGTGGGAACAACGAACTTGCAGGTCAAGAGGAGAAACGTGAGCGTCCTTGCCCGAAGCGTAGGCAATGCCTTCCGCAACAAAATCAGAACGGCGGCGGTTGTCGCCGTGCTGGCCGTAGCCATCGGCCTGGCACTGGCCATGCTTGTGGCCAACCAGGCAGTGGGCGCCAAGGTCCAGGAGCTCAACGCCTCCGTTGGCACCACCTTGACGGTGAATCCGGCGGGCGGTCAAGGCTTCGAAGGTGGCGGCGAACCCCTCACGACGGCGGAGGCTGAGACTGCGGCGTCGGTGGCCAACGTGACGTCAGTAGTTGGCACCAAGGCACTGCGCCTTCAGACAGCGACCACCACGACAGGGACCACCGACGCAGCCACCACACAGCAGACCGGCCCGGGCGGCTTCGGTCCCGGCGGGCAGCAGGCGACGGTCAGCACCAACCTGACGGCCGCCGTCGACGCCGGCACGCTCGGCAACCGGAACAACGCGAGCGGCACAACGGGCACAACTACCCAGCCCGCGCGCACCCTGCCGATCACCGCTACGGGCATCGGCGCCGAAGTGGACAGCACCGGCAAGGCCCTGGAGATCACCAGCGGCACGGGCCTGGGCGACTACACGGCATCCGAGGCGAAGGCTCTGGTGGGCACGTCCTTGGCTGAGAAGAACGGCCTGACCGTAGGCTCCACGTTCACCATCCAGGACACGACCTTCACGGTAGCGGGAATCTTCGACGCCGGAACCACGTTTGGGAACAACGCCGTTTATGTCACGCTTCCTGAAGCGCAGACGCTGGCGGGGACCTCGGATGAGCTGTCCACCATGATCGTCACGGTCAACAGCATGGAGAACGTGGACAGCACCAAAACTGCCGTTCAAGACGCGCTCGGCACCGAAAGGGCCGACGTCACCCAAGGCCAACGCAACCTCGAAACCGCCGTCAGCTCACTGGACAGCGTCAAGAACATCTCGATGATCGCCTTCATCGCGGCCCTAGCAACCGCTGGAATCATCATCCTGCTCATCATGGTCATGCTGGTCCGCGAGCGCCGGCGCGAAATCGGCGTCCTGAAGGCCATCGGTGCCCGGAACCGCACTATCGGCCTGCAGTTCGTCCTCGAGTCATTGGTCCTGGTTGCCTTGGGCAGTGTTGTGGGCGCTGTGATCGCTTCGCTGGCCAGCGGTGGTATCGCGTCGGCACTCATTAGTTCAAACACCACCACGACGGCGGCCACCACCACCCAGCGCGGCGGCGGACTTGCAGGGGCCATGCCCAACGGCACAGTCCCGGGCGCCGGGATGCCTGGCGGTGGAATGGGCGGCGGCCAGGGTGGCCCCTTCGGCGGAGCGTCGCAGTTGCTCACCTCCGTCACGGCGAGCGTCTCCCCCGGCGTCCTCGCTGCAGGCATCGCCGCAGTCTTCGCAGTAGCCATCATCGGTGCGCTGGTCCCGGCACTGCTGACCGCCCGCATCCGTCCCATCGAAGTACTCCGAGGAGAATAGCCGTGATCGTAGTCAAGGACCTGGTCCGTCAGTTCAAGTCCGGTGATCGGACCATCAAGCCAGTAAACGGGGTCAGCTTTGAGCTCGACAAGGGCTCGCTGGCGTCCATCGTCGGCAAGAGCGGCAGCGGCAAAAGCACACTGTTGTCCCTCCTGGGTGCGCTGGACAAGCCCACCTCGGGAGACGTCGTCGTGGACGGCGTCAGCCTGGCCGGGCTGCCGGACGCCAAGCTGACCGAGTACCGCCGCCGGGACATCGGCTTCGTGTTCCAGCAGTTCAACCTGATTCCCAACCTCAGTGCCGTGGACAACGTCATGCTGCCCATGGAGTTCGCGGGCATGCGCAAGGCAGCACGGCTGCAGCGGGCCAAGGAGCTGCTGGAGCAGGTGCAGTTGGATCCGGAGAAGCACACGCGCCGCACCAACCGGCTATCAGGTGGCGAGCAACAGCGCGTCGCAATTGCCCGTGCTTTGGCCAATGAGCCCAAGCTGATCCTCGCCGATGAGCCCACCGGAAATTTGGATGAGCAAACCGGCGAGCACATCATCGAGCTGTTGAGTTCCCTGAGCCGCGATCACAACACCACCATCCTGGTGGTCACGCATGATCGCAGCCTGGCGCAGAAAACCGAGCGCTGCTTCCGTCTTCAGCAGGGCAGGCTCACCGAGGAGGTCAGAACCGGATCGCGTCGATGACCTTGACGCGCACCGCCACGAGCGCAGGGATGGCTCCGGCGAGTGCGCCCACAAGGACAGCCGCGCCAAAGCCCATCAGCGCGGCGTCGATGGGGAAGGCCGGGTACTCGGTGAGTCCCGGCGCTACCTTCGATTCGATCCACGGGTGCTTCACCACCGCGACTGCCAGCATGACTCCCGCCAGGCCGGCGACTGCGGTGGCCACCACGGATTCCATCATGACGCCCACGAAAATCCGCCCGGACGTTGCCCCGAAGCTGCGCCGGATGCCGATTTCGCGGACCCTGTAGCGCACAGTGACCATGGAGATGTTGAGCATCCCCACGGCTCCGAGCAGGAGCACCAGCCCGGCCACGCCGCCCACCACCAGTTGGACGGGAGCCAAGGGATCTCCCCATGCTGCATAATCCATGCGGTTGGCTTGGGCGTAATAGCCGGGGAACTGGCCTTGGAGATCGGCGGTAATTGCTGCGGTGAGGGCTCCGGCTTGTGCCTCGCCAACCCAGATTTTGAACTCGGACATCTGCGGCTTGATTCCGGTCATGGCCGCACCCTCGGCAAGAATGAACGCGGAAGGCGGCGAGTCCGGGTAGGAATCAGGTACGACGCCGATCATTACCGCCGTCGCTGGCTGGTCACCAGGGATGCTCACCGTGGGATGGGTGGTGAGGTTGGGCCTTCCCGCTTGGTTATAGAAGGATTCAGAGACGACGACGGCGGGTGCGAGCCTTTTGCCGTCGTCTGCAGCGAACCAGCTTCCTTGCTGAAGCGGAACGCGGTGGATGATGCCGTAGCCGACATCCACAATGGTCATATTCACGGTTGTTACACCGCGGGGAAATTGAAAGCCGGCCTGGGTCTGGCTGACGTGCGTGGAGGTAGTGATGCCGTAGCGCTGTTGAATACCTTGGTAGGCCTTCTCAAGTTTTTCCGGGTCCGGCATGGTTGGCCCCTGGACGTTCAAGGACAGTGTGGCCACCCGGCCGCCGTTACGTTCGGACTGAACTTTCATGCCTTCCCGGGCCAAACTGCCTACGCCCACCACCGACGTCAACGCGGCAACGGACAGGGCAACACCCAGCAGGGCCAGGAGAATGCGAACCTTGTTGATGCGGAGTTCCTGCCACGCTTCAACGAGCGTGGAAATGAAGCCGGTCATGCGCCGACTCCTGCCGCTGCCGGTGCCGGTAGCGGGCTGAGCACCCCGGAATCCAGCCGGTAGCAGGCGCGGGCCAGGGCTGCCACATTGGTGTCGTGCGTGATGGTCACCAGCGCGGCGGCCGTTTCCGTCGCCACAGTATCCAACAGGGCCATCACCGACTGCCCGGTTTCCACGTCCAGCGCACCGGTTGGTTCATCGGCGAGGATCAGCCTCGGCCTGCGGACCAAGGCACGGGCGATAGCTACGCGCTGCTGCTCGCCACCGGACAGCATGTTGGGCATGGTCTTGGCGCGGGAGGCCAGGCCAACCCGGTCCAGCATGTCCATGGCAATCTCGCGACGCCGCCAGAACTCCTTGCCCTTGGCGTAGAAGAGCGGCGTAATGACGTTGTCCAGCGCACTGCGTCCGGGCAACAGGTTGAACTGCTGGAACACGAAGCCCACCCTGGAGCCCCGCAGCCGGGCGCGGGCGTTGTTGCCCAGCCGGTTTGCGGGCTGGCCTAGGAAATCCAGCTCGCCCGACGTCGGGATGTCCAGGAGGCCAAGCAGGTTCAGCAGTGTTGACTTGCCGCAGCCGGAACGGCCCACGATGGCTGTGTGGTCTCCGCTGCGGACCTCGAGGTCGATACCCCGGAGAATATTCAGCTGCTTGTCGTCGGGCAGCCTGACAGATCGGGTGACTGCCCTGAGACTGACGAGGGTTTCTTTAGGTGATTCGTCCATGCCGTTAGCTGCCCCTAGCCCATCGGGCCGTAGGCGGCCTGGCCCGGACCCATCATGGGACCTTCAACGGCCGGTGCCCCGGGAACAAATTCCAAGACCTGTTCGCCTTCGGTCAGGCCGGAGGTCACTTCCACCACAGAGCCGTCGTTGAGCCCCAGCTGGACAGTGCGCTGCTCGGGCGCGGCACCCGTTCCTCCCGGCCCGGCGATCCACACAATCCCGTCCTTCACGCTGCCCTTCACGGATGTCAGAGGAACAGTCACTACGTCGGGGGCAACACCGGCACTGACCGTCATGGTGGCGCCAAGTCCTGCGAAGACCTGTTGGCCTGAAGGAATCGGGCAGCTCAGCGTTCCCGTGGGAGTGCCGCCCTCTTCCGGTTGGTTGCCTCCGCCGGGACCCGCAATCGCTGCGCCCACGCCCATCCCGGCACCTCCACCTGTGGCGGCCAGCCCGCCCGAGGCAGCCCCGCCGTCGTCGGACGAGTTGTTCTTGAGCGTCACGTCGGCGCACTGGAACGGCGCCGGTCCACCTACCAAAGCGATTTCCGCAGGACCGGGTTTGCCCAGCAGGCGGTACTGCTGCGCGGCGGTGACGGATCCCGCCACGGTGTACGTTCCGGGATCGATCTTGCCCACGGACTCGCCCACAGTGACCTGCTGGTCAATGAGGGTTGTGAGCTGCTGCAAGGTTCCGGCACTCGGAGCGAGGATGTCGAAGTAGTCGTACACGGGCTTGGGAGCTGTTTGCGGCCCCTCCTGTGAAGTCTGCGTGGGGGTAACCGCGCGCTCCGCCTTGACTTGGAAAAGGACCTCACCCTTGGCGACGGTGGCGCCCTGCTCAACGAAAATCTGGACCACTTTTCCCGCTGATGTGCTGCGGACAGTTTCGGCTGCATCGCTCTGAACGGTGCCTTTGATTTCCACGGTGTTCGTAACGGTAGCTCGAGTGGCCGGGACTACCGGGATATCCACCTGAGCCAAAGGTGCGGGCTCGGCAGCGGCCGATTCCAGGCCATCCACAAAAGCGATCTTAACCAAGGCCACCGCAATAATCGCGAAAACCAACAACCAGGCAACCGGCAAAATGACACGCCGAAAAGTACCCATCCCTGCTCCATTTCGGTAACTCCCCACAGAACCTCTGCGAGGGATGATTGCCTAAGCCTAAGGGAGGAATTTCTGCGCACCGGGCATTCCTATGACTTGACAGAAGCCTTACCGTGTCGGGAGGTCAGGGCGAGCCGAGGGGACCAGGGGCACCCGTACCCGCCATGCGCACCCTACGTTTCCTACAGGCGCACCCGTACCCGCCGCGCGCGCCCCTGGTTCCTGTCGGGCGCACCCGTACCCGCCGCGCGCACCAGAGGTTACGGCAGCGATCGGCGTAAAAGGGTGCGCACCACGTCCTTACCCAAACTCCCGCACTTTGTCTGGACCGGCCCTGCCGTGTCCGTGTAGGGCGCGCCCGTACCCGCCGCGCGCGCCCCTGGTTCCTGTCGGACGCACCCGTACCCGCCGCGCGCACCAGAGGTTACGGCAGCGATCGGCGTAAAAGGGTGCGCACCACTCCTTCAGAACTGCCGTCTGCCGGAATGAGAGGATAAACGGCATGACACTTCCTATCGCCGTGCCGTGGCTTTCCACCCAAACCAACCAGGATCCCCGGGCAGCCACCGGCCGGCCCCTGCGATGGGGAGTGGTGTCTACAGGCAACATCGCCAACAGCGTTTCCCAAGACTTGGCGCTCCTTGAAGACGCGGAGCTGTACGCCGTGAGCTCCCGCACCCAGGCTGCCGCGGATGCGTTCGCCCATACGCTCGGCTTCACCAAGGGCTACGGGGACGACGACGGCGTACCCGGCTACCAGCGCTTGTTCGACGATCCCGCCGTGGACGTGGTCTACGTTGCTACGCCGCATGCCCAGCACTTCCGGATTGCATCCGCCGCTTTGAGGGCCGGGAAGCACGTGCTGTGCGAAAAGGCCCTCACCATCAACGCCCGCGAAGCCAGCGAACTGGTGAAACTTGCCCGGGAACAGAACGTGTTCTTCATGGAAGCCGTATGGAGCCGCTTCCTGCCGAGCATGCAGCGGGCGTTCGAGATCGCGGCCTCCGGCGAGCTGGGACAGATCCAGTGGGTCAGCGCCGACCTCGGATTCCCAGCACCGTACGATCCCGCCGCACGGATTTGGGCCCTCAACGACGGCGGCGGGGCACTCCTGGACATCACCGTATACCCGTTGCTCTGGGCACTGGGAACGTTGGGCTTTCCACAATCGGTCACCGCGATCGGCACCCTCAACGAGGACGGCGTGGACAGCCAGAACGCACTGACCCTCGGCTACGACACGGGTGCCCAGGCGCAGCTGACGTCGTCGTTGATGGCGCATGGGCCTCGGACCGCGACGGTGGCCGGCGGGCTCGGGTTCCTGCAAACCGTGGGCTCCGTGAACAACCCCCGTGAGCTGATGATCCGGATTGGTTGGGACGAGCCGCGTCGCGAACATTTTGACGTAGTGGGCATCGGCTACACCTACGAACTCCGGGAAGTGACCCGCTGCATCCAGCAAGGCCTCACCGAGAGCCCGGTCATGCCGCTGGAGGACTCGGTTAACGTCATGCGCCTTTTCGACGGCGTGCGGTCGCAGCTCGGGATTCGGTACCCCAACGACGCCAGGTAAGCAGATCCCGGGCGGTGACCCAGCGACGTAACCCCGTGACCCAGCCTAAGTGACGGGTGCAGCCCCGGCGGCGCGTGCCGCCGTCGTGAGTTAACTCAGCTGTACTAACGCCCTTGGCGGGCAGGTTGCCTTGCCAGCTTGCGGTCCAAGGACAGCGCGCCGGGGCCAAGGAAGACGAACGCTATGGAGATGGCGACGTAAACGATCAGGAGCTCGGCGGTGACGCCGGACTTGTCGGTGAGCAGGGGTTTTCCCGCTTCCGTGACGAACCAGATCCCCGCGAACATGATCGCAGCCAGGAATCCGGCCACCCGGGTCAGGGCGCCCAGCACCAGGAGCAGGCCAAGGCCCAGCTCACCGGCGATCACCAGCCACGCCACGATCTCCGGCTTCTGCACGCCCATGGCAGCTACCGACGCCGCGAATGCAGCATGCCCGGCCATGAACTTCTGGAAGCCGTGCACCATCAGGAGCGCACCGAACACCACTCGCAGGATGGTGACTCCGCGAGCAGAGGACTTGGGAGACGGGTGCAGGAATTTCACGGGTTCCAATCTTCCATGCCTGCGCGCCTACCGCCAACACGGCTTGCGCCATCCGGCGGGTCGCTAGGACAGAAGCGCAGGAATGTCCTTCACACCGTCCAGAAGGTGGTGGTGCGGGTGCGCGGCCAAAGCGTCGCGGTCCAGCTTGCCGGTGAGGACACCCACGGCGGTGACGCCCGCGTTGTTAGCTGCGGCGAGGTCGTTCACGGTATCTCCCGCAGCGATAACGGCGCGGACGTCCTGCACACCCGTCAGTTCCATGGCCCGGTGGATCATGTGCGGTGCCGGCCGGCAAGCGGCCACTTCGTCGGAGCATACGACGGCGTCCAGCAGGTTATCGTCGTCGACGCTCCAGCCCAGCCGCTCAAGGAGGGGCTCGGCGACGTCGCGCGAGAAGCCGGTAGTCAGGGCCACCTTGATGCCTAGGCGGCGGAGTTCCCGGAATGCGTCTTCTACACCCTCAAGCGCAACCGGCGGGTTGGCGTCGTAGAACTCCACGAGCAGTTCCTTGAAGCGCTTGAAGGCGGCAGCCACTACTTCGGGCGTGGCCGTTCCTCCCCCGGCTTTAATCAGCGCGGTGATGGCCTCAACCTTGTCCGCGCCCATCCACTCCTGCACAGCCTCTGCCGTGGTGGTCACCCCCGTTTCTTCAACGCAGCGGGCAAGGGCTACGTAAACGTCGCCGTGTTCGTCGATGGTGGTTCCGGCCATATCGCAGGCAACAAGCTGAATCATGGGGTGGCTCCTTCAGTGTGGATGCGGACCAGGGCGGCCCGGCGGTCCACGGTGTTGTCGATGGTGAAGTTGGTCAAAGCCGGCAGGTAGCGGTCCTCGGAGTATTCGAGGGGTTGCCCATCGGCGGATCGGGTGATGCGGCGTTCGCGCAGGAGCGGAATGCCCTCGGGTTGCTCCAACAGTTCGGCGTCCTCGTCACTGGCGGCGACGGCGTCGATGGTGTGGCGGGCACTGTGCAGGTCCACGCCTTGTTCCTTGAGGAACGCGAAGATGGACCCGGAATCGGTGTCGAAGTCGAACAGCTTCCGGCCAACGTCCAGGATGAACGTGGTGCGTTCGATCATGGCGGGAGCCTCATCCAGATAGCGGACGCGCAAGACCTCCACGACGGTGGTCCCGGGCATCAAGCCAAGTGCCTCCGCCGCTTCCGGGCTGGCTTCCCGCCTTGCTACTTCCAGAGTCCGCTGGCCGGGCTTTTTGCCGATCCCGCTGGCCCATTCGGTGAACGAGTTGAAAGTGGAGAAGGACTGCGACGGCACCGACGAACGAACCATGGGAGGTCGGCCTCGGCCACCGGTCACCGCACCCTCAGATCGCAGAAAGGCGAGTGCCTGGCGAATCGGACCGCGCGACGTTCCGAACTCGCGGCACAGCTCCGCCTCGCTGGGCAGCTGGAAGCCCGGAGGCCAATCGCCATCAGTGATCCGACGCATGAATTCCTCACTGAGACGGACGTGGAGGGGTGCATTCTGCTGTGTGCTCACAAGTTGATCATACAAGTCTGACCGGCCGCTTGAACGGGTTTTGAGGCGTTCCAGATGAACGCATCGTGAATTTAGGTAAACAAATATTAAATTCAGATTAACTTGTATATACAAGTCGCCTTCTGGCTTGATTCCCCTTCCCGGAGCGGCCAATGTCAGTGGTGTGAACAACCCGAGCACCTCTTCCAAAGCCGCCAACAGCAGCCCAAGCCAGCCTGTCGACGTCGTAATTGTCGGCGCTGGAATTGTGGGACTGGCCCACTCCGCCCACGCTGTTGCCAACGGCCTGACCGTCACCATCATCGAGCGTGACCACCACGCTGCCGGCGCTTCCGTGCGCAACTTCGGCCACTGCTGCATCACGGCCCAATCCGGCGAACTATATGAACTCGCGCAGACCTCGCGGAAGTACTGGCTCGAGTTTGCCCAACGCGCCGGATTCTGGGCGGCCGAAGCCGGAGCCGTGGTCCTTGCCCGAACTGAAGCCGAAATGAAGGTCTTGCGTGAACTCTCCGCGGTGCGGGAACCGGGACAGGTCGAGCTGCTGTCCCCCGCCGGGACGCGGGCCCGGTTGGCTGGTTCTGTGTCCACCGCTGAAGAAGCGCACGACGACGGCGGTACTTCAGGCGGCGAATGGCCCGGCTTGGTAGGCGGCGCCTTCCTCCGGGACGACCTGCGGGTAGATCCCCGCACCACGGTGGCAAAGTTGGCCGAGTGGCTAAGCCAGCAGCCCGGCGTCGAACTTCATTGGAACACGGCCGCGCTGGGCTTCAACCAGAATGCTGACGGTGTCACCGTCCAGACGTCGCGCGGCGACCTCCGTGGGCGGCAGGTCTTCGTGTGCGTCGGCCACGACGTCGATTACCTCTTCCCGGACCTTGCCGAAGAACACCGGATCCAGCGGTGCGCGCTGCAGATGTCGCTGGCGGCCAAGCCCACCGGCGTCGAGTTCGCGCCAGCGGTTCTCACAGCGACATCGATGCTCCGGTACCCGGCTTTCACGGACATGCCCGCTGCTGCAGCCCTGCACTCCGAAGTATTGGAGAAGCAGCCGGAACTGCTGGAGATCGGCGCCAATGTCATGTTCACCCAACGCCCCGACGGCACCATCATCCTGGGCGACTCGCACCATTACCACCGCACGGCCGATCCCTTTCTGGACGAGTCCGTGACCGACACACTCAACTCTGAAATCACCGGCCGGATCGGTGAACCGCTGGAGATCATCCAGCGCTGGCAGGGCATCTACGCGTCCTCGGACGTGGCACCGATCCTGGTCCGCGACGTCCAGCCCGGCGTCACGGTGGTGTCCGTGACCTCCGGCGTCGGCATGACCCTTTCCTTCGGCCTGGCACACCGCAACGTGTCGCGCCGCCTGCACTGATTCATCCTGCACTGCCCCATCTTTGATATCCGTTCTGCCCTCCCAATCCCCTTCGCATAAGGATTCCCATGAAAACCACGCACCTCACCGGTTCCGCGCTTGCCCTGGCCACCGTTCTGGCGCTTACTGCCTGCGGCGGCTCGGCACAGTCCTCCCCCGAAGCCACAACGGCTACCTGCCCGAACGGCGAGATCAAGTTCGGCATCGAGCCCTATGAGGACCCGGCCAAGCTCAAGCCGGCTTACGATGTCCTGGCTGCAGCCCTGTCCAAGAAGCTCGAATGCCCGGTCAGCGTCCAGGTTGTTGAGGACTATGCCGCCGAGGTGCTGGCCATGCGCAACGGCAAGCTGGACCTGGGCCAGTTCGGCCCCTTGGGCTACGTGTTCGCAGACGCCAAAGCGGGTGCTGAGCCCTTGGTTTCGTTCGGCACAGCGGAGAAGGAACTCAGCACCTACACGGCGGGGATTTGGGTTTCCAAGGACAGCCCCATCCAAGAGATTGGTGATTTGAAGGGCAAGTCCCTCGCGTTGGGCAGTGTTGGATCTACCTCAGGCGATGTGCTGCCCCGTTTCGGTCTCCGTGAAGCCGGAATCGCCGATGCTGACATCAAGATGGACTACACAGGTGGCCATCCTGAAGCCCTGCTGGCACTGACGAACGGCAAGGTGGATGCAGCGCAAATCAACTCGCAGACGCTCGCCACGGCCATTGCCGCCGGCACCTTCACTCCGGCTGACTTCCGCCAGGTGTGGACGTCCAACCCCATCCCCAACGATCCCATCACCGTCCGCGGCGATGCCGATCCCGCGTTCAAGGCGGCCGTGAAGGATGCGTTCCTGAATCTGGAACCCGCCGATGTAGCCAAAGTGGGCGAGTTCCTGGATGTCACCCCTCCGGGACCATTGCTGCAGGTCACCAAGGACAACTACACGCCCTTGTTTGAGCTCGCCGACACCATGGGCCTCACCGAGAAGGATCTGTAATGCCTCTCTCCGCTCAGGGCCCACTCCTCTCTGTGCAGGGCTTGCGCAAATCATTCAACGGACGGACCGTGCTGCAGGGTGTCGACTTCTCCGTTGCAGCCGGTGAGCTGGTGGCCTTCCTGGGCGCCAACGGCTCCGGCAAGTCCACCACCCTGCGCTGCGTCATGGGCATCACTTCGCCGGATTCCGGAAGCATCAGGATCGACGGAGCTGCGCTGGATTCCTTGCAGGGCCGTGAACTGCAGCAGACGAGGCAACGGATGGCCATGATCTTCCAGAAGATCCATTTGGTCCCCCGTCGCACGGCCTTGGACAACGTCTGCGCAGGAGCCCTGTCGCGGATCCCGACCGTCCGCTCACTCACTCCCTTTCTGTTCCCGGCCGACGTTCAGCAGGAAGCCCTCGACTGCTTGGACCGGGTAGGCCTGGCGGACCGCGCCTTTGACCGCGTGGGTCGGCTTTCCGGCGGACAGCAGCAGCGCGTGGCCGTAGCCCGGGCACTTTGCCAGCGGGCCGACGTCGTACTCGCAGACGAGCCGGTGTCCGCGTTGGATCCGCACGCCGCCGAGCAGGTCATGGCGCTGCTGAGGGAACTCGCGCATTCGGAAGGACTGGCCGTAGCCGCTGTGCTGCACCAGCCCGATCTCGCACTTCGGTACGCGGACAGGTCCATCGGCCTCCTCCAAGGCTCCATGACTTTCGACCTCCCCTCCACAGAGGTCACGGCGGCGCACCTCGACACTTTGTACGCCCCGGACAGGATCGTTTCAGACGGGGCCGTTCCGGACAGAAACGTTCCGGACAGGAACCTTTCCGTAGACAGGACGCAGGCAGCATGACTCCCCATACCTTGACCCGGGCCGTCCCGCGACGGGGCTCTTCGGCCCAAAGCCGGGTGGCACTGGTCCGCCCGAAGAAGCCGCTGCGGTGGATCACGACGGCGGCAGTGGCGGCCGCCGTCGTCGGACTTCACGCCGTGGCCATCGAAGGGACGGACTTCAAACCCGAGCTTTTGGTGGATGGCTGGAAGGGCATGGCTGCGTTCGTCGGCGACGCCTTCCCACCGGACCTCAGCTGGGAAAAGACGCTCAAGCCCGGCCTCGAAGCCACGCTGGTGACCCTGTGGATCGGGCTCCTTGGCACCACGTTATCCGTGCCGTTCGCCCTGTTGCTTGCAGCGCTGGCTGCTGAGAACACCACCCCGCACCGGCTTGTATATCAGGCAGCCCGCGCCATCCTGTCCTTCTTCCGCGCCGTGCCGGACATCGTGTTCGCGTTGATCTTTGTCACCGCCGTCGGCCTTGGACCGTTCGCGGGCGTACTCGCGCTGATCTGCCACAACACCGGTGTGATGGGGAAGCTGTGGGCGGAATCGATGGAGGAGATCGATGCTGGCCCCCAGGAAGCGCTAAGAACGGCCGGCGCCAACCGGATCCAGCAGGTAGCCAACGCAACGCTGCCCATGGTGGTTCCGCAGTTCGTGGGCCTATTGCTCTACCGCTTCGACGTCAACGTGCGGTCCTCGCTGGTTCTTGGCCTGGTGGGCGCCGGTGGCATTGGCCTGCTGATAAACCAGTCCATCAAGTCGTTCCAGTTCGACTCCATGCTCACCCACATCCTGATCGTGCTGGTGCTGATCATCGTGGTGGACCAGTTCTCCGCGTGGATCCGCAGGCGCCTGGCTGCGTAGCCTGCGTGCCCACCCAAGTAAGTAGCAGTTCAGGTCGTTCTGAGCAGGTGGTTTCTAGCGGTTATCGCAACAGGAAGGTTCTGATCATCTCATTGGGGGTGCAGAAGTCGAATCGTTGGCGGGGTCTGTCGTTGAGTTCGTGGGCGACGTAGTCGAGGTCGGTTTGGCTGTAGATGCTTAGGTCTGCGCCTTTGGGGAAGTACTGGCGCAGGAGCCCGTTGGTGTTCTCGTTCGAGCCGCGTTGCCAAGGTGAGTGGGGATCGCAGAAGTAGATGTCGATGTCGGCTGCGATCTTCACTTCCTTGTGCCTGCGCATTTCGGTGCCTTGGTCCCAGGTCAGTGAGAGCCTCAGTTCGTCGGGAAGGGCGCCCATTTTGCGGATCAGCCCATCCCGAACAGACTCGGCACGGTTTTGACCGGTCGGGACATGGAGGAGCATCACGAACCCGGTTGTGCGCTCCACGATGGTGCCGATGGCGGTTTTTCCGTCCTTGCCTACGATCAGGTCCCCTTCCCAATGCCCTGGCACGGCACGGTCTTCGACCTCGGCGGGACGGTCGGCGATCATGACCTTGTCCTGGATTCTGCCGCGGCGTTCGTCGGGGCGGCGTTGGGGTTTGCGCAGGGTCCGGCCGGTGCGCAGGTTCTTGACCAGTTCCCGCTTTAGCCCGCCCCGGGACTCGAGATAGAGGGACTGGTAGATGGTCTCGTGTGACACCCACATCTCCGGGTTGTTCGGGAAGTCCTTGCGGAGTCTGCCAGCGATCTGGACCGGTGAGTCTTTCTTTTCGAGCCGCTTTTCGACTTCCAGGCGCAAGGGCTTGTTGCTGTTGAGCTTAGCGGTCTTGGGCCTGGCTGCCCGGGCGTGGGCGCGGGCATGGGCGGTGGTAGCCCGGTAGAAAAAGACCTTGTCAGCGTTCCGCCGGAGCTCCCGGGAGATCGTTGACGGGGAACGACCCAAACGTCTGGCGATCTCACGGACCGATTCCTTGCCCCGCCATAACGAGATCAACTCCCGCTCCTGGAACGATAGGGAACGGCCGGTCAGGGTCCGGCCCCGACGGGGCCGGACCCCTCCTGAGGACCTCAGCTCACGGCGGACCGTCGTTACGGACCACCCGACGAACGCACCAGCATCTTCAAAACGGGCACCGTCCGCAACCTGCTGCCAGAACGACTGGACAACCTCAGCAACCAAACGATTCGTGAACTTCACCATGGCAATCGACACCCTTCAATAATCAGGTGTTGCGATCACCGCATGATTCAGCGCACTGAGAACGACCTGATCTGTCACCTAGTTGGGTGAGTGGGGGCAGAATGGGAGGTGGCCCTCTTCGGGGGTCGCGTTTCAAGAGGGCCGACGGTGGATGGAGCAGGCATGCAGGTTGACGTTGTAGTTGTTGGCGGAGGAGCCATGGGATCGGCTGCCGCGTGGCAACTCGCCCGGGCGGGTCGCTCGGTGGTTCTGTTGGAGCAGTTCGAGGCCGGACACCACATCGGCGCATCCCACGGCGCCACCCGCAACTTCAACACCGCCTACGCAGAAGCGGACTACCTGGACCTGCTCGCCGAGTCGAAAATCCTCTGGGACGAGCTCGCCGCAGAGCACGGCGCACCACTCCTGGATATGGTGGGGCTCGTGAACCACGGAAACGTCCCCCGCCTGCAACAGGTGAGGGAAGCACACGAGGCCCGTGGCATTGAAAGCTACTTCATCTCCCCCGATGAAGCCGCCAACCGCTGGCTGGGAATGAATTTCGCCACCGATGTCCTCTTTGTGCCAGGCTCCGGCCGGATCCGCTCCGCTGACGCTTTACTCGCGCTGCGAAAATCAGCTGAAGCCCACGGTGCCGTTTTTGAATACTCGACGCCGGTTAAGGACATCCGCGTCACCGGCGGAGAATCAGCGGTGGTTGTCACGGAGGACGTGGAGTACACAGCCAGGCGCGTGGTAGTTACGGCCGGTGCTTGGACTCCGAAGCTCATCGGCAAGCTCACTGATCTGCCGGCATTGGTGGTAACCCAAGAGCAGCCGGCCCACTTCACTCCCAGGGATAACACGCTGGTGTGGCCGAGCTTCAACCACAGCCCGGACCCCGATCCGAACAACGAAGCGTACGAGTACTGGTACAGCCCCGTCTACGGAATGCTCACCCCCGGCGAAGGCGTGAAGGCCGGCTGGCACGGAGTTGGTCCGGTCATGGATCCGGACGAGCGCACGTTCGAGCCCATCCCCCACCAAATGGAAGCCTTGGTGCGGTACGCAGAAGAGTGGCTTCCCGGCGTCGACCCTTCCACCGCCGTGCCCATCAGCTGCACCTACACCACCACGCCCAACGAGGACTTCGTGCTGGACCATTTCGGTCCGCTGGTGGTGGGCGCTGGTTTCTCGGGTCACGGTTTCAAGTTCACGCCGGCTATTGGCCGGGTGCTGAAGGACATCGTCGACGGCGGTGTGGCACCGGAGCGGTTCCACGCGGAACGGTGAATCCACACTTAAAAGCAACCGGCCCGCAGGCATTGCCTGCGGGCCGGTTCCGTTATGCCGGGACTACTTCAGGGTCGCGAGGACCTTGTTGAAGGTAGCCGACGGGCGCATGATCTCAGCGGCCTTGGCGGCGTCCGGACGGTAGTAACCGCCGAGGTCGACGCCGGGACCCTGGACTGCTGCCAGCTCGCCGACGATTGCCTCTTCGTTGGAGGTCAGGGCTTCAGCGATTGCGGCGAAGTCCTTGGCCAGCTCGGCGTCTTCGGTCTGCTTGGCCAGTTCCTGGGCCCAGTATGTGGCCAGGTAGAAGTGGCTTCCACGGTTGTCCAACTCGCCAACGCTGCGGCGCGGAGACTTGTTTTCCAGCAGGAACGTACCCGTGGCGCGGTCCAGCGTGTCAGCCAGGACCTGTGCGCGGGCGTTACCCGTGGTGGTGGCAAGGTGCTCGAAGCTCACGGCCAGCGCAAGGAACTCGCCCAGGCTGTCCCAGCGGAGGTGGTTTTCCTTGACCAGCTGCTGGACGTGCTTGGGAGCGGAGCCACCGGCGCCGGTCTCAAACAGGCCGCCACCGTTGATCAGCGGAACGATGGAGAGCATCTTGGCGCTGGTGCCGAGCTCGAGGATCGGGAACAGGTCCGTGAGGTAATCGCGGAGGACGTTACCCGTGACGGAGATGGTGTCCTCGCCCTTGCGGATGCGCTCCAAGGTGAAGGCCGTGGCCTCAACCGGGGAAAGGAACTTGATCTCCAGGCCCTCGGTGTCGTGGTCCTTGAGGTACTCGTTGACCTTGGCGATGAGGTTGGCGTCGTGGGCGCGGGTCTCGTCCAACCAGAACACGGCCGGAGTCTGGGAAGCGCGGGCACGGGTGACGGCCAGCTTGACCCAGTCGCGGACCGGGACATCCTTGGTCTGGCATGCGCGCCAGATGTCGCCCGGGAAGACCTGGTGCTCGGTGAGGACGTTGCCCTTGCTGTCCACGAGCTGGACAGTGCCGGCTGCCTGGATCTCGAAGGTCTTGTCGTGGCTGCCGTATTCTTCGGCTGCCTGTGCCATGAGGCCCACGTTGGGAACCGTACCCATGGTGGTGGGATCGAAGGCACCGTTGGCACGGCAGTCGTCCAGCACAACCTGGTAAATACCGGCGTACGAGCTGTCCGGGATAACAGCCAGGGTGTCGGCTTCCTTGCCGTCCGGGCCCCACATGTGGCCGGAGGAACGGATCATGGCAGGCATGGAGGCGTCAACGATGATGTCGGACGGGACGTGCAGGCTGGTGATGCCCTTGTCGGAATCGACCATGGCCAGCGCCGGACCGTCTTCGAGGCCCTTGGTGATGGCTGTCTTGACGCCCTCGCGGACGTCCTCGGGCAGGTCTTCCAAGCCGCTGAGGATGGCTGCGAGGCCGTTGTTGGGGCTGATGCCTGCGGCGGCGAGCTGCTTGCCATAGGTGTCGAACAGCTCGGAGAAGTAAGCCTTGACCACGTGGCCGAAGATGATGGGGTCCGAGACCTTCATCATGGTGGCCTTCAAGTGTGCGGAGAAGAGGATGCCCTCTTCCTTGGCGCGGGCAACCTGAGCCTTGAGGAACTCATCCAGTGCCTCGGCGCGCAGGACGGTAGCGTCCACAACTTCGCCGGCCAGGACAGGGAAGTCCTTCTTCAGGACCTTGGTGGTGCCGTCTTCGCGCACCAGCTGGATGGTCAGGGAGTCGTCGGCCTTCAGGACCACGGACTTCTCGTTGGAGCGGAAGTCGTTCTCGCCCATGGTGGCAACGTTGGTCTTGGAGTCAGCGGTCCAGGCACCCATGGAGTGTGGGTTCTGGCGGGCGTAGTTCTTTACCGACAGGGGTGCACGGCGGTCCGAGTTGCCTTCACGCAGCACCGGGTTCACAGCGGAGCCCTTGATCTTGTCGTAGCGCGAGCGGATGTCCGTCTCGGTGTCCGAGGAGGGGTTGTCCGGGTAGTCCGGGAGGGCGTAGCCCTGGGCCTGGAGCTCGGCGATGGCAGCCTTGAGCTGCGGTACTGAGGCGCTGATGTTGGGCAGCTTGATGATGTTGGCTTCCGGCTGCTTTGCCAGTTCACCAAGTTCAGCAAGGGCGTTGCCCGTGCGCTGTTCTTCAGTCAGGAAATCACCGAAGACGGCGATGATGCGGCCGGCCAGCGAAATATCGCGGGTCTCAACCTCCACTCCTGCGGTCGAGGCATACGCTTCCACAATCGGCAGGAATGAGTAAGTTGCCAGCATCGGCGCTTCGTCTGTGTGGGTATAGATAATCTTGGCCATTGGCGGGGTTCTCCCTGAAAGTCTGCAGATTTCAACATCTCTAACTTACCCGAGTAGACGGTTTTGACGGCCCTTCGTGTCCGGGATCACGTGTTCGTTACCACTCTCCGGTGATTAGCGCCCGACGGCGGCCTGACCGCCTTTGCTGCCCGCCGCCGTCGAGCGCTGGCTGCTTTCCGTTCCGGCTTGCCTCCCCCTGACGCTGCCCCGAGCGGGCCGCCATGACGAAACGAGGGCGAACGCTAACAATAGTTCGGCAATGTCGCCGGCGTAGTACATGAGCTCTCCCGCTTGCCTTCGCTCCACGCTTTGGCCGGTGACCTGGACAATCAGGCCCGCGTAGAGCAACTGGGAAATGACCGCGTGGCCGGCGATTGCCACGCCCAACACCACCAGTCGGGCTGGGACGGAGGGCCTTCGTGGAGCAGGATCCGGTCCGGCAATCGCCCAGGCGAAGAGGATTCCGGCTGCAATGAAGTGGACATGGATGAGCATGTGCAGAGTGGGGTTATGCGTTGCTGCCTCGTACAGCGGCGTGAAGTACAGGACTGCCAGGCCGCCGACGTTGAGGACCAACGCCGTGACGGGGTGCGCGATGACATGCACGGGTCTGGAGCGAAGGATTCGCCCCAGTATTCGGCCCTGTTTCCGCGGAATAGTCCGGAGCAGCAGCGTCCCGGGCGCCCCGAGGACCAGCCCGATGGGCGCATACATGCCGATCAGGAGATGCTGGAACATGTGGGCGGGCAGGCTCCCGTGCCGGTAGGGCGAGAGTTGCGGGGCCAGGCCGACTCCTAGGACAACCAGCCCTGCGAGGAAGAGGACCGTTCGCCAGCGCGGCCAACCCTTGGGTTGCTTGCTTTGCTGAGCAGCCAAGACCACATACACGGCTGCGAGCGCGATGAGGATGATCAGGATGCCTGGTGGGCCGGTCTCGACGTGGTGCTGGTGCATGCGTCAGCGCTCCCGTTGCGTGGGTCGCACGCTCAGCGGTTCGCGCTGAGTGCGTCTCCCGCTGCGCTGAAGCAGCCAGCCGCCCACCATCAACAGCCCACCGAACACCAGGAACAGAACATCGGCCACGAGTTGGAACTCGCCGGTGATCACGTGATGGATGCCCAGGATCTGGTGGTCGATGAGGCCCTCCACCACGTTGAACAAACCCCAGCCGAACAACATCCAGCCCCACAACAGTCGCGAGGCCCAGACCCTGTTCCGGAAGCGCGTGTCGTTCAGCCGCGAGTAGAGCATCCCGAGCCCGATCAGTACGGCCAGCCAGGTCACCGTGTGGAATAACCCGTCCCATAAGGTGTTCATTTGCAGACCGTGAACGGTGGTCACGGGGTAGGCGCCGACGTCGATATTTGCCGTCTCTGAACTGGACAACATGTGGTGCCATTGGAGAATCTGGTGGAGCAGGATTCCGTCCACGAACCCGCCTAGGCCGATTCCCAGAATGATTCCCGGCAGGCCGACATCCCCCAGCCTGCGGCCGAATTTGCTGTCCGATGATGTTTGGGCCATGTCTGCTCCCATCCGCCCCAACCAGATACACAGTACCCTTAGTACCTCATGCAATCCACGGCACGCGCAACCGCGCGCCAAAGCGACCTCGCTACTTAACAAGGAAGTGACAGCAAATTATCACAAACTATGAAACATCTCTTTACAAACTTGTCATACGTTCGATACCTTCAATTCCGTCAGTCGGCGGTCGCCATCACTGACCGCCTCACTCCCTCGATAGGTAGGAACAACGTGACAAAAACCAAGACCCTGGCCACAAGCCTGCTGAGTCTGTCCGCTGCCGCAATCCTGGCGCTGGTTGGAACCACCAGTGCCAACGCGGCTCCGGCCAACAACACAGACTCCAGCGGCGCTGCGGTCAGCAGCCATGTAGTGTCGGACGCCGGCGCTGCAGACTACTGGACGACGGAACGCATGAAGAATGCCAAATCCGGCGAAATCCTTGCCGCCAAAGCACTGGAACGCGGCAAGCTCCTCAACCTCGGCAAAGCCCCGGTCACTGAAGCCCCGGGCGCCGTCAGCAGCATCGCAGGGCAGCCTGCAGCAACCGACTCCAAGACAATTGACCGGAAGGTGAACCAGAGCGAAACGCCGGTCAAGCACATCGGCAAGATCTTCTTCACCCTGGGCGGCTCCAACTACGTCTGCTCAGGCAACTCCGTCATCGCAGCCAACAAGAGCACCGTGTCCACCGCCGGACACTGCCTCAACGAAGGCCCAGGCGCTTACGCCACCAACTTCGTCTTCGTTCCCGCCTACCTCAACGGTGCAGCACCCTACGGGAAGTGGACGGCAAAGGCGCTGTACGCCCCCACCCAGTGGGCTTCCAACGGCAACATGCAGTACGACACCGCGTTCGCCGTCATGAACACCCTCAACGGCCAGCGCCTCGCCGACGTCGTAGGTTCCTCGGGCGTCCAGTTCAACGCCGCCCGCGGCCTGAGCTACAAGGCCTTCGGCTACCCTGCAGGCTCGCCCTTCAACGGTGAATCGCTCAAGAGCTGCTCCGGCAAGGCCACCAACGATCCCTACAACCCGCAGTTCAACAGCCAGGGAATCCCCTGCAACATGACCGGTGGATCCTCGGGCGGTCCGTGGTTCATTGGCACCAGCTCCACCGGCTACCAGAACTCCGTAAACAGCTACGGATACGGCAGCAACTCCACCACCATGTACGGCCCGTACTGGGGCACCGTGATCCAGTCCACGTACAACACTGCAGCGGCGGCTTCGTAGCCGTCCTGATGTATCTGGCACGTCCCTGTTAAGCACGACGGCGGCCGTCCCCTTCCGGGGGCGGCCGCCGTTGCGTTGTGCTGGAACTTTTAGTGGAAGAAGTGGCGTGCTGCCGTGAAGTACATCGTGATGCCGGCAGCGTTGGCTGCGGCGATGACTTCCTCGTCACGGACGGAACCGCCCGGCTGGACGACGGCGCGGACACCGGCGTCAATCAGGATCTGCAGCCCATCAGCGAACGGGAAGAACGCGTCCGAGGATGCAACGGCACCGCGTGCGCGCTCCGGTGCGTCGCCACCGCTGGTGTTGGACGCGCCGCCTGCACCTTCGACGTCGGACTCCACCTTCACGCCCAGCGTGTTGGCGCGCTCCACGGCCAGACGGCAGGAGTCCAGGCGGTTGACCTGGCCCATGCCGATGCCGACGGCTGCACCGTGGTTGGCGATCAGGATGGCGTTGGACTTCGCAGCGCGGCAGGCAGTCCAGGCGAAGGCGAGGTCAGCCAGGGTTGCTTCGTCGGCGGCTTCGCCGGCTGCGAGGGTCCAGTTGGCGGGGTTGTCGCCGTCGGCGTCTACCTTGTCGCTCATCTGGACGAGGACGCCACCGGAAACCTGGCGCATCTCGGAGGGGTAGCGGCCGTAGCCCTCGGGCAGGGCGAGGAGGCGGATGTTCTTCTTCTTGGAGAGGATCTCCACGGCTTCGGGCTCGAAGTCGGGGGCGATGACAACCTCGGTGAAGATGTCCGCAACCGTGCGGGCCATGCCTGCGGTGACGGTGCGGTTGGCAGCAATGACGCCACCGAAAGCGGAGACGGGGTCGCAGGCGTGGGCCTTGGCATGTGCGTCAGCGATCGGATCTGCGGCGTCGGCGGAACCAACAGCTACGCCGCAGGGGTTGGCGTGCTTGATGATCGCAACGGCGGGCTCTGCGAAGTCGAAGGCAGCGCGCAGGGCGGCATCGGCGTCGACGAAGTTGTTGTAGCTCATGGCCTTGCCGTGCAACTGATCAGCCTGGGCGATGCCCGCCGGAGCAGCCTTATCCACGTACAGTGCGGCCTGCTGGTGCGGGTTTTCGCCGTAGCGGAGGACCTCGGAGCGCTCCAAGGACAGACCGGCGTAAGCGGGCCAGTCGATGATGCCGTCGCCATCTTCGTCCAGGAACTGGCTGGCGGTCCAGGTGGCCACAGCGTTGTCGTAGCTGGCCGTGTGCGCGAAGGCCTTGGCAGCCAGGCGGCGACGGGTGTTCAGGTCGAAACCGCCGTGTGCTGCGGCGTCGACTACTGCGCCATAGAAGTTCGGGTCGGTGACAATGGCGACGGCGGCGTGGTTCTTGGCAGCCGAACGCACCATGGCGGGGCCTCCGATGTCGATCTGCTCAACAACGTCGTCCTGTGCCGCGCCGGACTTCACAGTCTCGACGAATGGGTAGAGGTTCACCACAACGAGGTCGAAGGTTTCGATCTCCATGCCGGCGAGGGTGTCCATGTGGGCCGGGACGCGGCGGTCGGCCAGGATGCCGCCGTGCACGCGCGGGTGCAGGGTTTTGACGCGGCCGTCCAGCATTTCCGGGGAGCCGGTGACTTCTTCGACTTCCTTGACCGGGATGCCTGCGGCGGCGATCTTCTTGGCGGTGGAGCCGGTGGAAACAATGGAGACGCCCGCTGCATGCAGGCCCTTCGCGAGCTCCTCCAGTCCCGTCTTGTCGTAAACCGAGATCAGTGCACGGCGGATGGGAACACGGTCAAGCTGCGTCAAGCTCACAAAAGTCTCCGTCTTAGTTCGCGTAGATGTCGCGGGTGGTGGGATACGGAGAGTTTATCGTGTTTCGTTGCCGCCCCGGTTTTGCGTCTTGGGGAACCCCTTGCGTTGCGAGGCCCACTCTGCACCCCTAGCGAGCCCCAATCCCTGCACACCAGGCCCCACAAACCCACCCCGCCCGTTGCGAGGCCCACTCTGCACCCCTAGCGAGCCCCATACCCTGCACACCAGGCCCCACAAACCCCGCACCAGATGCGGGCTCTACGACGCCGGCCCTCGCCACCCGCGCGACACCAACGCTTCGCGCACCTTACGTTCGGCGTTGGCCCATCCACTTTTCATCTGAACATCCGAGAACTTCAGCACGATCCACCCCAAGGCGCGAAGACGGTCGTCGCGTTCGATGTCCTTTCCCCACTGCACGGGGTCGGACCGATGATGATCCCCCTCATACTCCATGGCAATTTTGTACTCCTTGTATTGGAGATCCGGCGTGGATACGTACCTACCGTGTTCATCGAAGACGGGCTGCGTGACCGCTGGCTCCGGCAGCCCGGCGTCGACGATTTTCAACCGCAGCCGGGATTCCTGAGGAGAGTCCACCCCGACGCGCAGCAACGGCAGTATCTCCCGGGCCATCCTGATCCCCTTAACCTTGGGGCGCCTGTCAATGACTTCCTGGATCGCTTCGATCGACGACAACGGTTCGTCCCGTGCCAACAGAAAGTCTCCGGCCGCCACGAGCGAAGACCTCCCCAAATGCCGGGCCAAATCCACCCAGGTCCACTCGGGCGACGTCAGTTGAACTCCGTTCACTGCACGAACATCTCGGGCCAGCAGCGGAGCCCGATGCCCGATCACACCGCGGCGCTTGACCCGACCGATCTCGTGTCGTCGCGTCACGTGAATAACGCCGTTGTTGCCCTCCTCCTCCAGATATATCGGAAGAGGGATCGACCACATGAGCGCAGCGGTCACATGGCTGACCGCACAACGGGGAGTGACGGCCGTATGCAGCCGTGCAAGTAGCGCCACGTTGGGGTTATCGCTCCGGTCAAGCCGGATTCCCCGGCTAGGTGTGACGAGGCCTGCCGATTGCAGCCTCCCCCGTGGCACGCCGGCCGCGTACGCGTCTCTGACAAGGAAGCCTCCCGGGTCGATCTCTCCCGGCAAAGGAATGGGTTTCCGCATTGGACCATGCTTGCCGGAAACGGTCAGCAGCGTTGCGTTATCCACAGATTTGGCCCCTAAAGGGCGCTGGACTGTTCCTCCACAGGCGTTGCGAGGCCCACCCTGCACGCAAAACACACCCGATACCCTGCAGAACAGGCCTCACAACTCAGGGCACAGGCGTTGCGAGGCCCACTCTGCGCGGCAAACCCACAAACAAGCACGCAGAGCAGGCCTCGCAACATAGGGTTGATCCATGGAAGCCACCGAGGTCGTTCTTGTTGCCGATGTAGGGAAGAGCCGCTGCCGCGTTGAGTTGCGCAGCGATACCGAGTTACTGGGCGCCGCCGACCAGCATGGCTTCCCCGGCGTACACGTGGACAACGGGCCCACCCTCGCGTTCGAGCTCCTCCTCGAGACGGTCAGCCTGTTGCCTCCCACGCTTCCCCTGGCTGGGGTTACCAGCGTTGGAGCGGCTGTGGCTGGCGTCGAAGCGTCCGCGGAAAAGTCGCAGGAACTCGCCACCATGTTGTCCCAAAGGTTCTCTGTTCCTGCGGCAGTCCTGTCCGACGCCACGGCCGCCCAACTCGGCGCACTTCAAGGCGCCCCCGGCACCACGCTCATCGTGGGCACGGGTGCCGTGGCCTTCCGCTTCGACGAAGCCGGCGTCCTGCACCGGGCCGACGGCTGGGGACCCTATCTTGGGGATCGCGGCAGCGGACGATGGATCGGTCAGCAGGGGCTCCAGGCAGTTCTTGAAGCGCACGACGGCGGCCCGGCCACGTCATTGTCGGCCGCAGCCGGCGCTCTGGTGGAATTACCGGAAATGCTTCCGGCGTGGCTCGCCTCAAACGAAAACCCCTACCGGGCGATGGCCCGTTTCGCGCCGCTGGTTCTGCACGCAGCGGAGGCGGGCGACGCCGTCGCACATGGCATCATCGCTGAGGCTTGCCGCATCCTGACCCATACCGTGGTGCTCGCGTCCGGCGGCGACAACGGCAGCACGCCGCGCGTGGCGATGCTGGGCGGAGTGGTGGAATCGGACTTCTTTGCTGCGCTCTTGCGGAAGTCCCTCGCTTCGGCTGGGATTGAGGTGGTTGCACCGCTCGGCGATGGCTTGGACGGTGCCGCCCTCGCTGCGACGCGCCGCGGGCTCATCCAGGAAAGGTACATCCACCGTGACGGAACAAACTGGCCCGACTAACGCCGACAAACTTGCGGGCCTGCGCACGGAACTCGCCGGATTGGCGACTGAGGCCACGGCCGAGGGCCTTGAAAACCTGGACATCCTGGGCACCGAAGAACTGGTTGCGGCGATGCTTGCCCACAGTGCAGGAGTACACGCTGCGGTTGAGGCTGCGAGTCCCGCCATTGTTCAAACCGTCGACGCCGTTGCGGAGCGACTCCAGCGCGGTGGCCGCCTTTTGTATGTGGGAGCCGGAACGGCCGGACGGCTGGGTGTGCTCGACGCAAGCGAATGCCCGCCTACGTTCGGCACCCCGCCTGGACTCGTCGTCGGACTTATTGCGGGCGGAGTGCAGGCGATCCAGAAACCCGTTGAGTATGCCGAGGACAACGCGACTGCCGGCGCGCGCGACTTGCACGACATCAACGTGACCGAAGCCGACGCCGTCGTGGGTATTACAGCCTCGGGCCGGACGCCCTACGTGATCGGTGCACTGGAAGAGGCCCGAAAGCGGGGCGCGTTTACGGCGTCGCTGGCCTGCAACAAGGGCTCAGCCGTGAGCCACCTGGCGGATGCCGCGATCGAGGTTGTTGTGGGTCCGGAGTTCATCGCGGGCTCCACCAGGCTGAACTCGGGCACGGCGCAGAAACTTGTCCTCAACATGATCAGCACGTTGGTGATGGTGAAGCTGGGCAAGACCTACGGGAACCTCATGGTGGATCTGCGGGCCACCAACGAGAAGCTGCTGGCCCGCTCGCAGCGGACGGTTCAGCATGCAACCGGCGTGGACGCGCACGAGGCTGCTGCTGCTTTGGACGCTGTGGGCGGTTCTGTGAAGGCGGCCATTTTGGTGCTCCTGACGGGCATCGAGGCTGGTCAGGCCAAGGGTGCTTTGGAAGAAGCCGGCGGTTTCCTGCGAAGGGCGATTGAGAACCAGAAGTAACGCGGACGGCGGTGTTGGCCCCAGCGCATAAAGTTGCATGCAGGAGGGCAAATGAATACATACACAGCCGTGCCCAGCGGCGAACAAGTTGTGCAGGAACTGCCATGGCGGTGGAAAGTCCAAGGACGGATTTTCCTGATCGGCGGGCTCGGGTTCATGTTCGACGCGTGGGATGTCACGCTCAACGGCATCCTGATTCCGCTGCTGTCCAAGCACTGGTCGCTGCAACCGGCTGACGCCGCGTGGATTGGCACGGCCAACCTGATCGGCATGGCTGTGGGCGCGTTCGCGTGGGGCACCATCGCGGACACCATCGGCCGCAAGAAGGCGTTCACTGCCACCCTCCTCATTTTCAGCATCTTCACGGTTCTGGGTGCTTTCGCCCCGGACATCGTGTGGTTCTGCATCTTCCGCTTCATGGCCGGCTTCGGCTTGGGCGGCTGCATCCCCGTGGACTATGCACTGGTGGGTGAGTTCACGCCCCGCAAGCAAAGGGGCAAGGTGCTCACGGCCATGGATGGTTGGTGGCCGATCGGCGCTGCGCTCTGCGGTTTCGTCTCGGCCGGGCTGGTTGCGGCCTTTGGCGACTGGCGACTCACCATGCTGATCATGGTGCTGCCCGCGCTGCTCGTGTTCTGGGTTCGACGTTCGGTTCCCGAGTCGCCGCTGTTCCTGATTCGTGCGGGTCGGCGAGCTGAGGCGGCCGCAGTGATTGATGGTTTGGTCGAGGCAACCGGTGCAGAGCCGCGCGCTTACAGCCTGCCCGAACCCCAGGCCGCACCGCGCCTCTCCCCCGGCAGCGCGTGGACGCAGCTCCGTCGGATTTGGGAGTTCAACTGGAAAATCACGACGGCGGCCTGGGCCCTGTTCTTCAGCATCCTGTTGGTCTACTACTTGTCGCTGACGTGGATGCCCCGGATTCTCATTGGTGCGGGATTCGAGGAGTACAAGGCGTTCGTCACGACGGCGAGCATGGCCGCCGTCGGACTCCTGGGCGTCATTGTTGCAGCGCTGCTCGTGGAGCGGGTGGGTCGTAAGTGGATCCTCGCCGTGACTGGCCCTCTGTCCGCGTTGACCCTGGTGATCGTGGCGATCGTGGTTGATGTGCCGTCGGCCGCGGTGTTCTGGCTGCTGGTGTTCGGGTTCGTGGTCCAGGTGGCCATTCCTGTGCTCTATGCGTATGTGTCCGAGCTGTACCCCACCGAGCTTCGCGGCTCGGGCTTTGGCTGGGCATCGACGTTCTCCCGTATCGGCGCAGGGTTCGGCCCTTTGGTGTTTGCCTCGTTCTTCTGGCCGGAGTTCGGGTTGGCGCAGTCGTTCGCGATGGCTGGTGGCCTGGTGCTGCTGTCCGTGCTGTGGATGGCGTTCTTCGCTCCGGAGACAAAGCAGCGCGTCCTCGAGTAACCCAACTAGGTAACAGCAAACGTCCCATTGAGCGCTCAGTGGGACGTTTGCTGTTGCCTAGTTGGGAGCCCACCCATGCTGCTCCAGCGCCCTCCGGACCTTGGCCACGGCGGTCGTCGCGCCCGTAGACATGTGGCGCTTGGAGATTCGCACAAGGATCCATCCGGCACGGCTGAAGTCCTCTTCACGGGCAATGTCCCTCACGATCTGCTCCGGATCCGAGTGGCCCTCACCTTCATATTCGACGGCGACCCGCCGCTCGCGATAGGCCAGGTCCGGTTGGCGCACGACGCCGGGACCTAGTTCTGTGCGCACGTTTACTTCCGGGGCGGGAAGCCCAGCCCGCTCAAGCGCCAGCCTCAGTCGCGTTTCGGGGGCAGAGTCGGCCCCCACGCAGGCTTGCTCCAAAGCGAGGCGGGCCTTCCGAATACCCGGTGTCCCCCAGTGTCTGTCCAGCATCTCCTCCAGCTCATCCGTAGTGCAGTGTGGCTCACTGCGTCCTTCGAATTCCGGCCTCGGTATACGCAGCAAATGATCGGCCACAACCGTGATCTCGTCGATATCCATCTTCCGCGCGCAATCCAGCCACGTCCGGGCACGGCTGGTAATAAGCAGGCCATCGAGCGTGGTGATTTCGTCTTCGAAGAACTGTCCCCTATGCCCGATCACGCCCCGGCGGCGAGGGATCCCGACGGTGTCAGGGCGGGAAATGTGAGTACCCGCCTCATGGCTGCGCGGGAGGAAACCGGGAAACCCCCAAAGAAGGAACGCCGTGGCATGCGAAGCCGCGGAGAACGGCGTGACCAACGTCAGGGGTCTGGCGCGATCGGTCAATGGCAGCTCGTCAAGGGAGCTGGGTATGTATATCTGACGGCTTGGTGAGTCCAGATCCCGGTAACGCAGGCGTCCAACTGACACTCCGGCGTCGAGCGCTTCCTGCCTTGTAAATGGTTTCGAAGTGAGGTCTGCCGGGAGCGGCCGCGAAGTCTTCATCAGCCCATGCTGACAAATGCGCCGAGGACTTGGGGAGTTATCCACAGCCCTTCGCCCCTGCCACTCAACTAGGTAACAGCAGACGTTCTAATCAGGGCTCATTGCGACGCTTGCTGTTACTTAGTTGGGTAAGGGGGTGGGTGCGGCGGCGAGGTCTGCCAGCGTCTGGACCAGCAGGCGGCGCTCCACAACCTTGATGCGCTCGTGCAGGGATTCTTCGGAGTCCTCGGGGAGGATAGCGACGGCTTCCTGCGCAATGATGGGTCCGGTGTCTACGCCGGCGTCGGCCCAATGGACTGTGCAGCCCGTAACTTTTACGCCGTATGCGATGGCGTCGCGCACTCCGTGGGCGCCCGGGAAGGACGGCAGCAGCGCGGGGTGCGTGTTGACGTACTTGCCGCCGAAAGCGTCGATGAAGTCGGCGCTCACAATCCTCATGAAACCGGAAGAAACCACCACATCCGGCTTGTAGGACAGGACTTTGTCGCGCAAGGCGGAATCCCATTCGGCGCGGGTTTCAAACGAGTTGAAGTTGACCACGAACGTCTCAATACCAGCCTCGTCTGCGCGCTCGACGCCGTACGTGTCGGGCCGATCCGCGCCCACAGCCGCGATCTCGACATCCAGTTCACCCGACTTCACGGCGTCGATGACAGCCTGAAGATTTGAACCGGTACCGGAGACAAGGACAACAATGCGCATTGCACTAGCTTATGGGCGGCTCGCGTAGGCTGGAAAACATGAATCCCGACGTCGGTTCCAAGCCGAGCCAACAACCCCGCTCCGAGGCCGAAAAGTCCGCCCTCGGCGTGAGCCAGAACCTCTTCCGTGCTTTCCTTTTGGCGGCTTTGGGTGCGTTCTTCGTGTTCTCGCTGAACGTGAACTACGTGTGGTTGAGCGCCATCCTCACGCTCGCAGCATTGGTGCTGGGCATCGTCGTCCTGGTGCGGACGCTGAAGCACAAGCACCCAAAACTGATGCTGTTCGGGACCATCTCTGGCCTGGTTGTCACCGCCGTCATGTGTTTGCTGATCCTGACATCCGTGCTTTTCTTCAACCAGGTCAGCACGTACCAGGACTGCTCACGCGGAGCTCTGACGGAATCCGCCAAGACACAGTGCCTGACGCAGCTCGAGGACTCAATGCCGGGCCCGCTGCGGTAAAGCCCGCTGCGGTAGTCCAGCCGTAAGTTGAGCGAACCCGCTCAGGCGTGTTCGTCGTCGTACGCCACTTCGTCGAGGTTGGCCTCGCGCAGCTTCTGGCGGCGTTCCAGCCACGGCCCCACGGCGTAGCCAATCACGACGCCGATGCCCACTTCGGCGGCCAGCCAGACTGCCGTCCACAGCGGGTGGGGTCCGATCTCCGTGAGCCGACCAATACCGGCTGACCCACGCGCGATCCATGCCAAGGCCCCGCCGAGAAGCCCTGCAACGATGCCTATGAACGCGCCCAGGAACAGGGTGGAGGCGGTAGCCGTGAACCAGCGGGCTTTGACCTTGATGGAGAGCCACTCGTCGAAATGGTTCTCGCCTTCACGCAGGAACCACCAACCCGCCAGGATGCCGGCAACGACGGGAAGCGCCAGGGCCATGGCGCCGGCGTCGAGCTGTCCTGCGGGAAGTGCCCCGAGGACAGGGACGGCCGGAAGCGGTCCGACGGCGGTACCCAGCGGACCCGCTGTTGAGCCGACGCCGAGTGAGAAGCCTGCACCGGTGGACCAGGACAGGGCGAAAATGACGAGGTTTGGCAGGAAACCGAGCTGCGCGATGGTGAGCACGGCCCCGCCCATGGCGCCCGCCTGCAGACCTTCGTAGACGGCAATGATGTCTGTCCAATGCCACACGATAGTCACAGCCAGCAGCAGTGCGGCCAAGCAAACGGCGGCCATCGCCGCTACGAATCCGGCCTTCAACGCTGAGCCTACATATGAGCCTGCCCAGCGGGAATGTTGGCTGGTCTTCGCGAGCCAGGTGACGGCGTCGACGCCGATCAGTCGGCTCCACGAGCCCGCTTCGCGTCTGGCGCCGACGATCATGCCGAGGCCGAAGGAGATCAGCGGGATGGTCATGGCGAACCACAGGTTGATGACAACTTCGGGGGTGCGGCAGACGAATCCCGTGGCCGTCCCGAATGCCGCGTACACCACGAACGCGCCAAGGAACGCCTGCCAAAGCTGGTCCGTGTACGACGCCCGGGCTAGCCGACGGCCCGCACGCCAAGCGAGCAGGAACGGAATGAGTGTCAGGCCAAGCGGGATGAGGGACAGTAGCCCTGAGCCGGGTTGAGCCGCAGTGCCGAGGTTGACGTGCGCCAACTCCAACGGGACCCCGTGGATCAGCAGCCAGGCTTGGCCAGCGAGGCGCGCCAAGGCGTCCACGTTCCGGTTCTGGAATCCGTCGGTAGCCCACACTCCCACCAGGGGAAGAATCACGACAATGGCTGAAATGAACGCTGCCTGAGCCGCTTCCAAACCACCCTGCAGCCAAAGGGGCATCGGGAGGCCACGGTTTCCGGTCTGATCAGCGCGCAGTTTCATCGTGATCTATCGTGCCACGGCAGGCACCGCTCCCCCGGCAGGCACCCCTGAAATACCGTGAATTCCAGCGCTTTTTCCCATGGGCCGCCGTAAAATGGGAGGTGTTCTCCCGGGGACGGAGCCCTCAACGACCACCTCAGCTTCGCCCCGCCCTGCACAGGATTTTGAAAGGCCCGGAAACAATCGAAGCCGGGAACTAGGAGCGGCCAATGAATAGGTGTCACAACTCATAACAGAAAGTCGTACTAGCAGCTGGTGCAGCCGCCTTGGGATTCTTTCCAGAGGCTGCACCAGCCTTCTTTTGCTCTCAGGAGCTAACCCCTCGCGAAGAAGTCCACGCCCGATACATATTCCATAGCCTTCACGAACTTCGGATCGCCCATCCGCGCGTATGCCTCCACCTCAGACAGCTCTGCCACCCGGCAATGGATCCACCAAAGATTCCCCAACGGATCCCGGACCCGTCCCACTGCTTCGCCCCAGAACATCTCCGTCATGTCGGTGACCGCCGTGGCCCCGGCGGCGAGTGCAGCAGAGAAGGTGGCATCGTCGTCGTCAACGTACACACGAAGGAAAGCGGGAGTGGGAGGCCAGTCGGGACGCGAATCGAAGGCGAGGATATTGGAGTCGCCGATCTTCGCCTCCGCATGTCCGATGGAGCCGTCCTCCATGGGCACGCGGAACGCTTCCTGGGCGCCGAAAGCGGCCGTGATGAACTCAAAGAGCTCAGTAGTGCTGCGGGAAATGATCCAAGGCTCCACGGACCGGTACCCTGCCGGGACGGCACTCACTCCGTCGGCACGAACCAGTGGTTCCATCGCTTTGACCTCATCCGGGACCGGCGCCTCCGGCTGACGGGTCATGTGCCGATGAAGCGACTCCATGGCGTAGCTCATACCGGCCGCGTACTCAGGGGCTTCCCATCGGCTCGCCGAGTCGTCATCGGAGACGTCTTCCATGTGGGACATAATCCACCAGACGTTTCCCAGCGGGTCTTGGACGCGGGCGCCCCGATCACCCCAGGCACTGTTGTCGAGGACCGAAACTGTGGTGGCCCCCGCGGCAAGGGCGGCATGGAAGGCGGCATCGGCGTCGTGCGTGTAAAGGCGGAGGTACGACGGCGTTGCTGGCCAATGCGGTCGGCTGTCGAAAGCGAGGACTACTGAGTCGCCGATCCGCGCCTCCGCGTGCCCGATGCTGCCATCCTCACCGACAACGCGGTGGATCTCCTTTGCACTGAACGCGGCCGTGATGAATTCGAAAAGGGCGTTGGTGTCGCGGGTGATCAGCCAGGGGCTGACGGTGGAGTAACCGGTAGGAACTGTGCTGATGCTCGGGTCTGCCGCAGTCATGGCCGTGTCCTCTGGTTCGGGGTTCGTGGTTTCAGGCTACGACTGATTGAGGTCAGGAGACGTCCGCAATGCGCTCACACCGGGACACCATTCAAAGCTGCGGTCCGTAAATGAACTCCTTGGCATGGTTGACGGCCTTCTTGAACGCGTCGTTGCGGAGTGTCACCTGCTCCTTGTTGGCACCCCCGCTCGGTTCCAGGAACGTCGTTGGTCCTGGGCGAAGCATCCAGATGTCCCCGGCCGGCGGGAGGTAGAAGACGCCGAAGGAGCGGTGCTCGGGGTCGTCGGTCCAGATGGGGACCACGGCGACGGCAGCCCCGGTGTCCGGGTTGATCCATTGAGCGCGGGGCAACGGTTGTTCATGGACTTCAGGGTCCAGGAACGGGGCCGTCCCTCTCCCCCAACGTTTCTCGAACCGCTCGTAGAACGCTGGAATGATATGACCGTCGTACGGACGCCAAGCACTCATGGATTACTCCTCGGTGATTTCAAATTGCGGGATGAAGGTTGCCAACGGGGTGGTCCAAACGCGAGCGGCGACTGGTCCCGGTCGCGGCCCGCAGAGTCTCGGCCCGGGGTAGTTTCGGGCCGATGGAATCGCACTTTCACCGGCGTTCCGCCCGTACCGACGGATCCGCCCTTACCGCCAGGACTTAGCCGCGCACGATCGTATGCCGCCCGCTTCCCTGGGTCCGACAAAACGACGTACGCCTGCATGATGGCATGCAGCTCATGGAGGTCGGCCGCGGAGGTGGTGTCGCCGTCGTCGACCCTTTGGCGCGTGTCGGGGTGGTGGGTCCGAAGCAGCGTGCGGTAAGCGCGGCTGATCTCACGGGCCGTCGCGTCCGGCGACACGTGAAGAGTGGCGTAGTGGTCAGGTTGCTCGCTCACTGCTGGTTCCGGTTCCTGCTGCGGATTTGGAGATGGCCCCCGGCTGAGCCAGGGGCCATCATTCGGGAGACGACGGGCGGGGGTCGCTTTCATGTGCGCTAAGAAACGCTGTGACGTGGCGCGAAGCCTGCGCCCAACTATTCCGATGCGGCCGCCTCCGTTGTTCCCGGCCGGCGCCCTGCCGGTTGGCCACCCCCGGGTGAGCCTTCCGGCGGGGCGGACGGGATTAGGCGTTGATCTCCTGCCGTTGCCCGCTGGATTGGATCTCGATGCGCCGCGGCTTTGCCTTCTCGGCGACGGGGATGCGGAGTGTGAGCACCCCGGCGTCGTAGCTGGCCTGGACGCCGTCGGTATCCAAGGTGTCACCGAGGATGAGCTGGCGGCTGAAGACGCCCTGTGGGCGCTCGGCTGCGATCATCTCGGTGTTCTCGCCCGCGGGCGACTTACGTTCTGCCTTTACCGTGAGGACGTTCCGTTCGACGTCCAACTCAACTGAATCAGGGCTTACACCAGGCAGATCGAAGGCAACAACAAATTGTCCGTCCTCCTGCCATGCATCCATCGGCATACCGGCCGGGCGAGCTGTTGTGCCAAAAACCTGTTGGGCGAGCCTGTCGAATTCGCGGAACGGGTCAGTGCGCATCAGCATGTGGTTCTCACTCCTTTGGATCTTGATGCTGATTCTGTTGTTGGTGCCAGCCTGCTCAGTCCTGCTTATCTGTGTTGGCTGGTATAGATTTTTTATAGCACTGGTGAGAGAGTTGATGCAAGTAGTTTTCCGGAACATTTTTGGAGGTCTTTGATGGCAGCTTCGGATGCTGAGACTGCCGCAGAAGAGTACGACGGCGGCCTGGCTCCTTCCGGTGCGGACGGCGCCTCAGGTGAGGGCTCGGCCGCCGACCGGGACGCGCGCGGGGTCTATGCCATCTCGGTGGCAGCTGAACTCGTCGGCACAGGACAGCAGAACATCAGGCAGTACGAGCGCAAAGGCCTGCTCACCCCTGAAAGGACCGACGGCGGCACTCGCCGCTACAGCGACAGCGACCTCGCGAGGCTGCGCAGGATCGGGGTGTTGTTGGACGAGGGGCTGAACCTGGCCGGCGTGAAATTGGTGCTCGAGTTGGAGGCGGAGAACCGGGGGCTGACGGAGGACAACAAGGGGCTGGCTGACGACAACCGGGAGCTGCGGGCGGACAACCGGGGGTTGCGGAAGGATCTGAAAAGGGCGCGGGGTGGGGGGCAACCCTAAGCTAGTCCGGACTTTGTGTAGTTCGACTGTCATCGGCAGGACGGAAGAAACATACCCACATCGGTTCACCATGACGATCACCCGCTGGAGCCGGTTCCTTTGTCCCAAAGGGCCAACGCTTGCCAGTCGACTGGGAAGCCCATGCTTGCTTCCGGTGAGATGAGCCTGGATCCATCGGGCGCTATCAACTCGACATTGAATTTTCGTATCTGCGTCCGAAACGTCAGAGGCCAATTTGACCCGCCCACGTGGGACCGGAGCATGAAGGCCAATGTTGCTGCGTAGATATACAACCTCTGATGGGGCTTAGGGGCTTGGGTGAAGTCTGGAGCCGCAAGGTGCGCCAACAAGTCACCTTCAGTTTCGTGCTCCCTAAGAACCAGTGCCCGTTTGAATGCCCGATTGAATAAACGAGAGCCGTGCGCGCAGGTGTTCCGAAAGTCAACCATCATACGAAGAACGGAAGCGAACGGCCGGGGATGGACAAAGCCGAACATGCGGGCAACGTGTCGAGCATCGGCAGGTTCCATAAGGTCAAAAAGGTATGGGAGTTTTCCAAAACTCAAGACCTCGATAAGTGCCCAAATAGGCACAGGATCCTGTGGGTACTTCAATACGTGGTGAGTGATGAAATCCTCGTCCCCTGCGGCTAAACGCACCGCTTCCTCGCAGGTGTTTAGCCACGCGTCAAACTTGGTCTTGTCTCCGATCAATTGCCTGCAGATCTGCTTGTCCAGGTGGTCCTCGGACAGGTGCGCGGCAACATTCTTTTCAGCCAAGGTGTGTGCAATTGCGGCGCGTACCCGGACTTCGAAGTCCAGCAGCCCTTCGAGGCAAACTCGCGAGAGCCTGAAGTCGAACGCCTCGAGCTTCACTACATGTTCAAAGTCGGCGCCCGGCACATACCTGTCCCGGCGATACTGTCGTAGCCGTTCGTTCACCTCACTCGGCGGAAGCAACTCACGAAAAACGTATCGGTAGGCCCCGGATCGGAAGTAGCCTACGCGGGTCAAGAACTTCAGCGCAGCGTCGCGATCCTGAATGGAAAGACCTCGCGCCTCCAGCTGCGCGAGTAGCTCAGCGCGCTCCTTAAAATCCTTCGTATATTCCACGCATCACCATTTGTCCCCCAAATGAAAATCGCCCCCTTGAGCCGAGGCTCAGAGGGGGGCGATGTCTGATGCTTAGAATGTACCACAGGGGCAACAAGTCGCCGGGTCAACCGGCAAAAGTTGACGTGATTCCTGCCACCCAACCCACCTGTTAACCCACTCTTCCTCCACAGGCCACCCGTTCGAACCCGCTAAGCCAACCGCCGCGACCACCGTTGAAGGCGTGAGGATCGCAATCGTCGCCGAATCATTCCTGCCACTGATGAATGGGGTAACCCACTCGATACTGCGGGTGCTGGAGCATCTGCAGGAGCGCGGGGATGAGGTGATGGTGATCGCGCCGTCGACGTCGGACACTGATGTTTCGAGCGTCGAGAAGGGTGCGTATGTGCACCGGCTTCCTTCGGTGCCGCTGGCCGGCTACACGAATGTGCGGGTTGCGTTGGGTGGTGTGAATCGGGTCAAGCGAATCCTTGCCGATTTCTCCCCTGACGTAGTGCACCTCGCTTCCCCGTTCGTCCTCGGCTGGCGCGCCGTGCAGGCCGCCCATCAGCTCGGCATCCCGACTGTCGCGATCTACCAAACCGAAGTTCCCAGCTACGCCGCCCGCTACGGTGTGCCGTTCCTGGAGAACTGGGCTTGGAACCGCGTGGACAACATCCACCTCCTGGCCACCCGAACACTGGTGCCGTCAACGTTCGCGCTGAACCAGCTGCGCGGACGCGGCATCCTGCGCGTGGACATGTGGCGTCGCGGTGTGGATACCGCGCGTTTCAATCCCGCAAAGCGTTCGACGGCGTGGCGCAGCTCAGTGGCGCCCGACGGTCACCGCATCATCGGCTACGTCGGCCGACTCGCCGTCGAGAAGCAGGTTGAGGATCTGGCCGTGCTGGCTGATTTGCCGAACACGAAACTGGTCATCGTTGGTGATGGCCCGCAACGGGAAGCACTCCAAGCGGCGCTGCCGAACGCCCACTTCGCCGGTTTCCTCGGCGGGGATGCGCTGGCTCAAGCTGTCGCCGGCTTCGACCTCTTCGTCCATCCCGGCGAGTTCGAGACCTTCTGCCAAACCATTCAGGAGGCCATGGCATCGGGTGTGCCTGTGGTCGCGACCGGCCGCGGCGGTCCCTTGGACCTCGTGGAGAACTCACGCACGGGCTGGCTGTATGAGCCGGGAAACCTCACCCAGTTGCGCGGCTATGTGCAGGACCTGATTGGCGACGACGCCAAGCGCCGCGCGTTCGCAACGGCAGCTATCGCTTCAGTCCAGGGGCGGACGTGGCCTGTCCTCAGCGCGGACCTGGTGCGCCATTACAACGACGTCATCTCCGGCATTCCCACCGGAACAATCGGGCCCAGTGAATTCACCTCAAGCAAAGGACGCTCCTCATGAAGATCTCCGTGATCGGCTGCGGCTACCTCGGCGCAGTCCATGCAGCAACGCTCGCTTCGATGGGCCACACCGTGGTGGGTATCGACGTCGAATCCTCCAAGGTTGAGCAGCTCAACAAGGCGATGGCGCCCTTCCACGAGCCCGGACTGGATGAGCTCCTCAAGGACGGTCGCACCACCGGCCGGCTCGTTTTCACCACGGATTTTGCGGCTGCCGCAGATGCCCAGGTCCACTTCCTCTGCGTGGGTACGCCGCAGTCCAAGACCTCAGACACCGCCGATCTCTCATACCTGATGGGCGCCACGAAAAGCCTCCTGCCGCACCTGGCCAAGGGCGCCGCCGTCGTGGGTAAATCGACGGTGCCGGTAGGCACGGTGGAGACGCTCCGCGCGATCCTGGCCCGACGCTCGGACGTGCTGCTCGGCTGGAATCCCGAGTTCCTGCGTCAGGGCACGGCCGTAAAGGATTCGCTGGTGCCTGACCGGTTGGTTTACGGCGTTCCTGGCGGCAAGGGTGCCGCAGCGGGTACGCCGATCACCGCCGTGTTGGATGCGGTGTACGAACCCCTGATCAGCGCCGGCATCCCGCGGCTGGTTTGCAACTTTGCGACGGCTGAGCTCATCAAGTCGGCGTCGAACGCGTTCCTGGCCACGAAGGTCAGCTTCATCAACGCGATGGCTGAGCTATGCGACGCGTCGGGCGCCGACGTGAGCGAGCTGAGCGAAGCCATGGGCTTGGATCCGCGCATCGGCAACCGATACCTGCACGCCGGGCTCGGCTTCGGCGGCGGCTGCCTGCCCAAGGACATCAGGTCATTCCGTGCTCAGGCGCGCGAACTTTCGGTGCCGTCTGTAGACGAGTGGATGGCCTTGGTTGATTCGGTGAACCTGGACCAGCGTTCCCGTGCTGTGGAGGTCGCCCGCGAGATGTGCCGCGGCTTCTTGTCCGGCCGCACGGTGACCATCCTTGGCGCCGCGTTCAAGCCCGACACCGACGACATCCGGGACTCCCCCGCCTTGGACGTCGCCCAGCAACTCGCCGCCGCTGGCGCACACGTGACCGTCACGGACCCCAAAGCCATCAACAACGCCTGGATCCGCTACCCGCAAATCCGCTTCGAAGCCTCTACTAAGCGCGCCCTCGAAGGCGCCGAACTGGTGCTGCTGCTCACCGAATGGGACGAATACGTGTCGCTCTCGCCCGTTGTTGCGGGAGCACTCGTACGACGCCGGATGGTGCTGGACGCCCGCAACGCACTGGACGCTGAGGCTTGGCGGAGTGCGGGTTGGACGGTCCGCGGGTTGGGGACGGGCGCTTCGGTTGTGCTTGCTGATGGAGGCCAGGCGAAGCCCGCCGACCGGAAGAAGCACGCGGCGCGCTAAGTCATAGACAACTTCCCCTCCCTTTGCTGTTCAGCACGGTGTTATGGTCACTTGACGCGCCATCGCATCGGCGCATCTACAAGGGGGCAATACATTGAAAAAGCGTTCTATTCGCATGTCCAAAATCTGGCATTTCCAAAGCAAGTCTTCGTGGTCGCAAGGGCGAAAAGCACTGGGGCTGGTTGCCGTGACGTCGCTGCTGGTTGGGGCCACAGCGTGCGCTCCGGGAGCGCCGACAAGCGCCAGCTCTGTAAACAGTACGAAGGCAACTCCTTCCGCAACTCCTTCTCCAACACCCAGCAAGGTCGCTGGCACGGTCTGCGCAACTGAGAAGGCGACTCAGACTTCCGCGGGTGAGACGTTTGTTTGCGCCATCGACCAGGCTGGCAAGATGACGTGGTTGGACTCTGCGAGTGCGAAGAAGTTGTCCGATCAGCGAACTGCGGAAGCGGCGGCAAAGGCAGCTGCTGAGAAGGCTGCAGCCGACAAGGCGGCTGCAGATAAAGCCGCGGCGGACAAAGCCGCGGCCGATGCCGCAGCAGCCATTCAAGCTGCGGCCGACAAAGCGGCCGCCGATAAAGCTGCTGCGGACGCTGCCGCAGCGCAAATCCAGCCGAAAGTAGTTCCCGCTGCCCCTCCTGCCCAAAGCAGCTGCGACCCCAACTATGCGGGAGACTGCGTGCCCATTGCATCGGACGTAGATTGCGCCAGCGGCAAGGGCAACGGTCCGGCCTACGTGAAGGGTCCTGTGACCGTGATCGGTACGGATATCTACCAGCTCGACGGCAGTGACAATGATGGGATCGGCTGCGAGAAGTAGCCGTCAGTTGGAGCGGCCGCAGCCTCAGACGCTGCGGCCGTCCCAGCGGCTCTGGACGTCGAGCAAGAACTTGACGCCGGCGTCGGACAGTCCCAGCTCATCGGAACCCCATTTTGTCGAGCCCCGAAGCCTCAGACAGAGCAAGCTCTGATGGACATCGATCCTCAAGCCACGTGCCCAGTCCAGTGGAATATCGGCACCCGTCGCGGTTCGCAGACCGTATTCGTGGAGCGCGAGCTGAACCACATCGTCCACGATTTTGCGGGGCGGTTGGCTTGCCGACAAGTCCCAGTGCACCCTCAGCTGAGTCGCGATCTTCACGCCCTCGTGCCCGGGTGACGCCAATCGGTCAGCGATGTAATGCCAGAGCATCGCGGGCCTGTTTATGAGCTTCCTGGCTGCCGGTGTCAGGAGCAGCCTGTCCTTGCTCTTGCGAAGGAGTTTCCATTCTTGGAGCCGTTCGCGCACGATGCGGACAGGTGCTGCGTGACTTTCTGTGGAGACGTTCGTGTTCCAAGGTTCGATCCATCCGAGTTCTGTCATCGCTCGCTTAACCACGATCGGTTTGAGATAGCCCGCCGATGTCAGCGGCAACCCATCTGGGTCCGCCTGCTTTAGGAACCAAAGGGCGGGCCCCAAGACGAACACTACGTCCTCTTCGGTGACATCCCCCGGCCACAGCCGACGAGCCAACAGTCGGAGCTGATCGTTGATTGCCACTAGATTGAAAGCAGCGGGATCGAACTTGGACACACGCTCCTGAGTCACCAACTCGAGCCATTCCACGGCTTCTCTGTGCTCTGGATGCTTGGGGTTGGACACAACGGCAACCACGTTGGCATACCCACCCACTCCCCCGGAATCCTCTATCGGCCCCCGCATCGCGCCGTCAAGGCAGGTGATGGTGTTCTCGTGGAGCACGGCCGGTCCCACAACTTCGATCTCGTGGGTCCAGTTGTCCCCGAAGTCGTAGTCGTACTGAAGGTCCGACAGCCCTGGCGAGTGTGGGTCAAAAAGCTCAGCTAGCCGAACGTCAACCGCGAGCTCAGTACCATCTGGACCGTCGCCGTCGTCGACTCCCATGATGATGCGTTTCTTGCCCGCGCGGTCGTGGCCGGCAACGGCGTAGAGATGAGCGTCCTTCCACCCGAATGCCGTCTGGATAGCACCGTGCAGCTCAGCGACTGTGGCGGTTTCGGGGAGGACGAGTTGCCGCCAAATGAGCGGTTCAGTCTCACTGATAGAAATGCGCAACACAACGGCCGGAACGGTGGTGGGTGACTCCATACCCGCCATTCTGCCAGTGCGAATGGAAGGTTTCGCGTCATATGTCCTTGGTTCGGACTACTACCACTAAGGACGGGGGTTGAACCTACAACGACAAGGACTTACCAGTGATCACGCACTTCTACCCAGCAGCGCTTCGCATCATCACCTGCGTCATAGCTGTTTGCTCGGCGGTGTCAGCCACCTTGCTCGGAACTGCGCCCCCTCCAGAAGGCCTGGAAATCCTTGATCCTTCAGATATGCGGACCACGGCTGTCGTTTTCACGATGGCTCTGGGTGTTGTGGCGCCCGTAGCGATGTTGATTGTCGAACCACTCACCTGTCTGCTCCTGAAAGCCGGACTCTTCGCTGCATCCGGCTTTGGCAATGCCATGATGCTCAGCCCGCTGGTGGTGGTGCCGTTCCAGGAAGCGTCTACTGCGCTGGCTGTTGTCTGCTCGGTAGCCCTGACTATTGCGAGCATCGTCACCTACATGGAGTCCGTGGAACGCAGGAACGCTCGACGGCGGGCCAACACCTAGACGCTACCGCTCAGCACCTATTTTTGATGAACTTACCCCCAAATACCCGCCTCCCGACCACCTAGTTTGAGGTTTCGAACACCTAGAGACCATGTTCCGGCCATAGTCTCCTTTTGTGCCTCCCGGGGCGGGATTCCCGGTGTCCGGCGGGTTACCCCACTCGCTCCACGCGAAGGAGGCACTGCGGCACGGCTCCACCCGACTACCCCCAGGTGGGGCCGTGCCCAGCCGGGACATCAGCCGGCGCGGCGATCAAACCGCAAACGCACCAGGCGGTACACGATGCCCACGGCGAACATCAGGACACCCAATCCCGCTGACAAAGGCGGAAGGGTGGCAACAAGAACTACGCATGCAACAGCACCAGCCACCTGAAGGAACTTCGGGTAGCGGCGGTCTTCCCGGGGCTGAGTGTAGGCGGCGATGTTGGCAACCAAGTAGTAGAGCAGCACTCCGAATGACGAGAAGCCTATCGCCCCTCGAAGATCAGCAATTGCGATGATCAAGCAGATCACCACGGCTAGTGTGACTTCAGCACGATGCGGGACCTTGTAGCGCGGATGCACAGCGGAGAGCCAGTGCGGCAGATCGTGTTCGCGGGCCATGGCCAGGCTCGTTCGGCCAAGCCCTGCGACGAGTGCCAACAACGCTCCCAGAGAAGCAACAGCGGCACCGATTCGGACCACGGGCGAAGCCCACGCCAAGGTGCCGGCACCTACCACATCGGCCAACGGTGTGGCCGTATCAGCCACGCCGTCGGGTCCGAGCGCCGCCAGCAAAGTAACCGCTATAACGGCGTAGATGATGATGGTGATCCCCAGGGCAATGCTGATCGCCCGGGGTATGGTGCGCTTGGGCTCACGCACTTCCTCACCCATCGTCGCGATTCTTGCGTACCCGGCAAACGCGAAGAACAGCAGCCCCGCTGATTGAAGGATGCCGTACCAGCCGTGGGCCAGCAGCCCCTCCCCCATAAAGCTGGCAAAGTCAGGACCGGAGCCACCCCAGACCGCCGCGACAGCAATAGTCAGGGCAGCAAGTACAGCGACCACCAGCACGCGCGTCAGCCCGGCGGTGCGGGTCACTCCGTGATAATTCACAGCTGTCAGAATTACGACGGCGGCGATCGCTACCGGGCGCTCCCAACCTTGCGGTGCGGCATAGGCGGCGAAGGTCATCGCCATAGCAGCGGCACTCGCCGTTTTGCCGATGACGAATCCCCATCCTGCCAGGAATCCGGACCAAGGCCCGAGCCGTTCCCAACCGTAGATGTAGGTACCGCCTGAGGTTGGGTAGGCCGCAGCTAGTTGGGCGGACGATGTCGCGTTGCAGAAGGCAACGAAGGCGGCCACTACCAACCCGATCAGCAGCCCTGATCCGGCGGCTGCAGCGGCTGGGGTGAACGCCGCGAAGACTCCCGCACCGATCATGGATCCTAGGCCAATCAGCGATGCGTCAAACGTGCCTAGTCGGCGAGCCAAAGCCGGAGAGTTGCTCACGGATACCCTTCACACTGAGGAACCGGCTCAGCGGAGAGCGTCAGAGACCGGTGATTGGAGGTGAATCCAGCCTATCCCGGGTCAGCGCGGCGGAAGTGAATTCCCCACCAGCATGAAAAGACTATTGCGGGATGTTGCACCCGTCTTCCGCAGCGCGTTGGAGATATGGTTTTCAACTGTTCTCGCGCTGATGCCGAGGTGTTCCGCGATTTCCACGTTGGTGCGGTGTCCGGCTAGTACAGCGACCTCAATCTCCCTTTCGGTCAGCGGTGTGGTCCTGAACGAATTGAAGGAGAGCTGCTCGTTGGCCGATGGGAAGCGGACAGCGAAGATGGAGGAAGCTTGCGCCATGGCGTCAGCTGCGGCAGCATCACCGTCGATCACGTGGCGCTTGAGGGCTCCTCGGAGCAGCATCCCCACTTGGTAGGTGTCGATGTCAGGTTCGTAGTGCTTGAGGAGCAGTCCGAGCAGCTTATGGTCACCTTCAACCACAGCGGTGGCAATGGCAATGAGCTGGTCATGGACCGGGATGGCGCTCTCCCGCAGGATTTTCTGCAGCAGATCCAAAACGGGGCGGCCCGGGCAAAGGCAAGTACAAAGAAGCGCAGTCATCATGGCTTCAAGGACGTAGCCGCTCTTAAGCTGCCGCCGGATGAGTTTGGCGGCTTTGCGGTCGAACACTGAAGGTTGGGCGTTGTTATGAGCGATGAGCTCGTAAGCTCCCTTGCCGATGCCGGGTATCGGACCGACGTCCGGCACCTCAGTCCGCGCCTGTGCGGCTATGGAAAGCGTCGGCACTATGGCAGTTGTCGCGTGCCTGAGCCCAGCCAACCTGAGCATGGCATCGTAGAGCGAGTCGACAACGAAGCCGGGCCGCCCCATCGCAAAGACGCTGCTCATCAGGTACTCGGCCTCTTCAAAGTGGCCTCGGTAAAGCAGTCCGTGTGCGGCCACGTAGCTGCTGGTGACCACGCCGAATTGGTCCAGATTCTTGCGGGCTTCTGCCCGCCAGTCCAAGGCGAAGACCAACGACTCCTCTACGCGTCCAGCGGCAAAGAGGCCGAAGCCGTGTATGAACGGCCGAAGATGGGAAAAAGCATCATCGTCGCCTGCACCGTCAACGGCTTCCAACGCTGCGCCTGGCTTGAAGCGGTACAGCTCAAGCAAACCATGGACCAACATCCCCATTCCCGGTCCTTGGCCCCCGGAAACGCCTGGCTCGTCAGCGGGATCAGCTGGAACCCTGCCATGAGAAGCACTGATGAACAGAATGGCATTCTCCACTTCAGCTACCAGCTGCGGATTGTCCCCGGCGAACTTTTGGAGGATGTCGACGGCGGCACCTGGCCCCCGCCCTGTTTGGATCGCAAGCAGGGCCTCTGTGATGGTGACAAACAGGCGGTCCCTGGGATCGGCGTCGAAGTCTGTTGTTTCGGCGCAGACAAGACTGGCACGCGCCACATTCACGGGAGCACCCCAGTAGATGCGGAGTAGGGCTGCGGCATTAGCGGCTGACTTGTTGGCTTGCCAGCGTTCGAAACGGATGTGTTCCCGATCCGCGTTGTGGTCGTGGAAGTGCCGGGAAGTAATGGCGTCGTCGTCGCCCTTCTCCAGACGAAGAGATGAAAGCACGCGGGAGAGGCAGTCTGCCGTGGTGTGCTTCTCCGGGGCCACCTGAGGGGCAGCTTCAAGGACGCCAGCGATCTTGCTGCGGAGCAATTTCCGGTCCCGGAGCTTCTTGTTCCCTCGGAAGTAATCAGCGATGACGGGCGGACTAATGGCCGCTATTGAGCCATTGTGGTGGTCCGCCAAGACGGACAGGAATCCCCTGCGCTCCAAGCCTTCCAAGGCGTCCGGCTGGATGACTTTGTGGAGAACATCAACCCGTGCGGTACCCAGAATCGCCATGATGTGCAGCGCCGTGAACTCCTCAGCATTCAGTTCGGCCAGGAGAGCCTCAAGTGTGCCGCGAAGGTGTTCGTTCCATAGGGTGTCGGCCGTCATGCACCACTGCTTGTTCTTCATGACCAGGAGGTTGCTTAGCGAGGCTGTCTCTGCGATCCGCACGATGAGCCGCGGATTGCCAGCCGACTTGGTGAGGATGCGAGCAGTTGTGTCAGCGTCTGCCGGGGCACCGAGAACCTTCGCGATGAGTAGGTGGACCTGCTCGTAGTGGAGTGGGTCCAACTGCAGGTGCGCCTCCCTACCGTTGTTGAGCACGGCCAGCTGGCCCCGGGAGAAAGCCCATGTTTCCGGGGCCGTAGCCACCATAGGACAATCGGATCTCCGCCTCACAGCCTCCAAGACTGCCAGGGATTCGCTATCCACAAGGTGGAGATCGTCAACAACCAGCAGGTGTTTGCCGGCCTTGGCCAGCTGGCTCGAGAACACATCGGCGATATCGAAGACACCGCTTCGGCCAGGCCTCATTTCCAAGCCAAGACCCTTGATGGCCGAGTACGGGATGGTGCGGTGTGTACGGAGTCCACTGATGAAGTGCACGGAAACTCCGGTCTTCTCCAGATTGCTCATGACGCTGCGTACTACCGACGTCTTACCGCTACCCGGTGCGCCGACAACCCGCACACCGATGCCGCGGGCAACAAAGTCGAGGATTCGCTGAACCTCTGAATCGAACACGCGACCTAGCCTTCTGTTTTTGTGGATGCCCGTCATGAGGCTCACTTCGCAGGCTAGATCTTGAAAACGGGACTAGGTGGCAAAACGGCCTTGCACAGACCGATTTGGGGCAGTCTAGGTGGTGATTCGGGCAAAACTAGGTGCTGGCACTGTGCGTCTAGGTGGTGGGGCTGTTCGAATATCGGGCGATCCAAGGGACGCTCCTTCAGCTCTGCGGGTGGATTACTGTCCACGGTACGGAGAGCTCGAAGTGAATTACATGGGTGTAATTCACTATGTGGATATGTGTTCTATAGTCCAAACAAACGCTAGAAGATATCTTCTATCTGAGGGCAGACAAAAAAGCAGGGCCGGTCAGTGACCGGCCCTGCTTTTTGAGTTATCCGAAGACTAGATAGCCTGGATGTTTACTGCCTGGGGACCCTTGGGGCCCTGCTCGACGTCGAAGGAAACCTTCTGGTTCTCTTCGAGGGAGCGGTAGCCCGAGGAGTTGATCGCAGAGTAGTGAGCGAAAACGTCCTGGCTGCCATCTTCAGGAGAGATGAAGCCGAAGCCCTTTTCGGAGTTGAACCATTTCACGGTACCTGTAGCCATTTTTTCAGTCCTTACTGAAGGTGGAGATTGTCCCGACTTTCGGGTCTCCGGGTGTGGGGTGTTCTCCACCGTTACTTCAGAAGGTCACGATCCGGAAGGATCATGGGGACTGCCTGAACTACCAAATGCCAAACACAACAACACCGTCAAGTCTACATAGATCTGAGCAGATAGCTAGTGCTGGGAAATATTTATCCAACGGATGGCCGGGCTGGCCGGGAAATGTATCAACGTCCTGGCCCACCTCGGCCTGCCAACCTCTGTCAATCTTCGGCTCCAGCTAAGGCTGACAGGCACTCCCCAAGCCGGTGTCGTGCCGAAGTCGCAACTGCAGATGACACGGATTTTCGTATTGCTTTTCCCGCGGCGCGGCTGCAGGATCAAGCAAAGCGACCGCATGCATAGCTTTAGCGGCCGCTCGCAAAGCTTTGTAGGAGGACAACCAAATGCAGATGCCCAAGCCCTCTGACGCCGATAAGGAACGCTTCCGTTCGGTGCTGCCCGATCGTCCGGATGTCATCGTCAAGCCGATGTTCGGCAATCTGGGCGCATTCGTGAATGGCAACATGTTCGCAGGACTCTTCGGCCCCACCATCGGCGTCCGCCTTTCCGAGACTGACAAAGCTGAGCTCGAGGCTGATCATCAAACTCAACCGTTCGGTCCCGAAGAACGTCCTATGGGCGGATACTCAGGTCTTCCCGAAGCTTGGAACGATGACGCCGAGAAGGCCGAGCCCTGGGTGGCCAAAGCCTTTGACCACGTGGCCTCGTTACCGCCGAAAGCGCCAAAGTCGCGTCCGACGAAGAAGTAACCACTGCCAGCTCAGCCAGCGTCGCAAGATCCTCGCAAAACCCAGCGTTTCGTGCTGAGATCAAGCCATGGGCTCGATGGATGGACGAACAGCGCTCGTTACCGGCGCTACGGGTGGTCTTGCTAAGGCCATCGCCACTGCACTGGCCCGCGAAGGTGCCACCGTCGTCGTGGTTGGACGGACAGAAGCTCGGGCAGAAGAGGCTATGCGCGACATCCGTGCGGTGGTCCCGGCCGCTACCCTGGAACCCCTTGCCTGCGATCTGTCAGGCCAAGCTTCAATCCGCTCCGCGGCGGAGGCGTTCCTTTCCCGCCACGATGAGCTGAACGTCCTCGTCAACGCGGCCGGTGTTTTCCGCAAGGAACGCCACGTGACCGCCGATGGCCTCGAGCTCACGTTCGCTACCAACGTGATGGGCTACTTCCTTCTCACGAATCTGCTCCTGGATGCACTCAAACGCGGCGCGACCAGGGATCAGGGACATCCATCGAGGATCGTAAACATCGCCTCCAAGTATTCGGGCGGGCCCTCAGTGACCAAGATTGATTTCGACGACCTTCAAACTGCGAAAGGCACCTACAGTTACCTGCGCTCAACCCCGCCAACCATGCTCGGCCGGGTTTTGTTGACGCAAGAGTTCGCAGAGCGCCTTCGCGGATCAAACGTGGTGGCCAACGCAGTGCATCCGGGCCTCGTCAAGAACACCGGTCTTCTGCAGGACGTTGGCGGGCCGTTCCGATGGGTGACAAATACCTTCGGCAAGACGGCAGAGAAGGCAGCTGACACGGCCGTTTGGTTGGCCACCTCGTCAGAAACTGCGGCGGTCACCGGCAAACTCTGGGCGAAGCGCAAGGAACTGCCGACGCCGGGCATGGGCTCTGATCCCGCCGCCCGGAAGCGACTGTGGGAAGAGTGCACGCGGCTGTCGAAAATTTTGTGACCTGGGCAGTGTCCTCGTAGAGGATGTCTTCCGAACTATCGGCCTCTAACCTTGCTCAAGCTCCAACTGCGGGGCAGGCTTGCGGAATCCGCGAGTCAAGAAGGGCCGGATAGACCACGCACGCGCCCATGCGAGCCCGACGTGAACGACAACCCATCAAAAATGTCAGAGCCTGAGGGCAGCGTAGGAATCGCATCCGCAAATCGGAACCTCCGACGAACGAGCTTTGTCGTGGCCTGCTGGCCTCAGAGCAAGCAAAACTGCTCCGGGGACCGGCGCGTCATTCGGAATCCGGGTCAAAAATACGACAGAATGTCGGGTGAACAACCCAGATAGGACGTAATGGACAAGGTAACCGCGCTTCTCAATCAAGCCCGCGCACGATACACACAACGACAGCTCGCGGAGCAACTCAACGTCTCAGACCGCACCGTGGCGCGGTGGGAAAGCGGAGAAACAGCATGTCCGACGATGCTTGCCCCAGCATTGAAAGAACTCCTTGGCATCCGCCCGGATGTTGGCTCGGATGATTTCACATTCATCGACCTCTTTGCCGGAATCGGAGGCATTCGCAAAGGCTTTGAAGCCCACGGTGGCCGCTGCGTGTTCACGAGCGAGTGGAACAAGTATGCCGAAAAGACGTACCTAACCAACTTCCCCGATGACCAAGGAGAGTCGCACACCTTCGTCGGCGACATCCAGCCGTTCCCGGCCAGCGATGTCCCTGACCATGACATCCTGTTGGGCGGCTTCCCCTGCCAACCGTTTTCCATCGCCGGCGTAAGCAAGAAAAACTCCCTCGGCCGGCTGCACGGTTTTGAAGACGCCACCCAAGGCACCTTATTCTTCGACGTGGCCCGGATCATCAACGAAAAGCGCCCGGCCGGCTTCATGCTCGAGAACGTCAAGAACCTCCGCTCGCACGACAAGGGCCGGACCTTTGCAGTGATTATGGAAACCTTGCAAGAAGAGCTCGGTTACGAAGTCCACACGAAGGTCATCGACGCCATAAAATTCACCCCACAGCACCGCGAGCGAATCATCATCGTCGGATTCCGGGAGCAAACTGACTTCACTTGGGAGGATCTGGAGATCCCGCCCGTTGGCCCGAAACTGGACACCATCCTGCACAGGACCGACGGCACTGAACCGTTCCTAGAGTGGGATGGGGACCGCTTCTTTGATCATGACAATGCAGAAGTGCAGCCCAAGTTCACTCTGACCCCCAAACTGTGGGCCTATCTTCAGGCGTACGCCGCCAAGCACAAGGCCGCGGGTAACGGCTTCGGCTTCGGTCTAGTTCACCCCACGGGGACGAGTCGGACACTGTCTGCCAGGTACTACAAGGACGGTTCCGAGATCCTTGTGGCACAGGACGGGCTTCGGCCTCGCAGGCTCACGCCGCGGGAATGTGCCCGACTGATGGGCTACGAGGACACCTTCCGGATCCCTGTCAGCGACACGCAGGCCTACAAGCAGTTCGGAAACAGTGTCGTCACCCCGGTGATGTCCGAAATCGCCCGGATCATGACGCCTCACATCTTGAAAATTACGGACAAGGAGGCCGCCGCCGAGCCGATTTCTGCCTGATCCGGCGGCTTCCGGACGTGTCGTGGCGCCCGCTCTAGGCAGGCGCCACGATACTGTCAATGCTCGAACACAACCAGCTTACGGCGGCATGGGGGACTTATGGACTTCGGAGACTTGGCAGACCACTTTGACGGCGTTGCGGCCAAGATTCTGAGCGCAGTCGAAACTGTCGGCCGCAGCTCGAATCAGCACGAGCTCGACGGAGTGCGAGCACTCCAAGCATTATTCGGCCGCCCAACCGAGAAACTTTTCGTTCCCACCCGCTTTCTTCAGGTTTCCGACGACTCGGATGAACCTGTTACTGAGGACGGGATTTTGACGTTTTACGACGCCCGCATCAACATTCCGAACCGGTCTGAATACCGTCTCTACTATCCGGCATCCATCAATGCGATGAAGATGGCCCAACCTGGCGACATCGTCTTCATCGCAAAACAGAAGACCGGTGGCGTCCTGTTCATCGTGGCACCGGCGGACTCAAGCGTCGCCGCTCAGCTCGACTGGCTCTTCGGCACGGACGTCTTGCAACACCGAGGCTTCTCAGTCCGGAGCGGCCTCGAGACCGGCCACGACAGCCTCAGCCTGCCCGCGATGTATTTGCTGGACATGCTCGGTATTGCCGTCGAGCCAGGCAACGAGGACTGGCTGGACAGGATTCTGCAAAAGTTCGGGCCCCGGTTCCCTACGTCGGCGGAATTCGGCGCCTTCGCCCGTTCTACCCTGCCCGATCTTCACCCTGCCCATAACCCGGACGGTGTACTCATGGCTTGGATCGAACAGGAAGAAATGCTCTTCAGAACTTTGGAACGACACTTAGCGGCTGACACCCTCGATGCGCTCTATGCAGACGGACACGTGGATGTCGACAGCTTCATAGAGGTATCACTTTCCCTACACAACAGACGCAAAAGCCGAGCTGGCAAGGGTCTGGAAAACCACCTCATCGCACTCTTTAAGATGTTGAACGTCCGCAACACTTTCAATCCCGTCACAGAGAACAGGGCCCGTCCGGACTTCGTCTTCCCAAGCATTGACCAGTACAGGGACACCAGTTTTCCTTCACCGGATCTCACCATGCTCGGCGTTAAGACCACGTGCAAGGACAGATGGCGACAAGTGCTTAGTGAAGCAAAACGAATAGACCACAAGCACCTCCTGACACTGGAAAGCCCTATCAGTCCTGCACAAACCGACGAGATGAAGGATCACAAAATTCAACTCGTCATCCCCCAACCCTTGCACGGACCATACAAGCCCGAGCAACAGAAGTGGCTCATGAACGTTGACGACTTCATCGTTATGGCCAAAGAACGCGACGGCAAAGGACGCGAAGCACTTGCATCCGACCTGCAGGTCCCGACAGAGGAATCATCCAGATGAGCCAGCCTACGCTCCAAAAACGACAGCAGTTGAGATGTTTACTATCTAACTGATCCAAACAACCCAATCGCCGAGAAGCAGGAACAGACTCCCCTCAACGTCTCTCTAAGCATCGAATCGAGAATTGATCTCTTCGACCATGGCGTGAAGCCTTGCAAGTACTCCCCTTACGGATCATTGACTCCTTGAAAGCCACCCCTTCCTGCTTCTTCAAAGCAATGCCGCAATCTTCACGAACTCTTAGGACCTAATCCTCCGCCAGGTCACAGTGGCACCCGATAACCGCCACGAGCAATCCTTTAGTGACTCACTCATCCCAGCAGGGCCACGGGCTCTCTTGTCTTCAACGACACGAACTCAATTCCCTACCAACCCGAAGAGCGTGGAAACCATCGTATAGGCCATCCCTGTCTCAGAGTCACCATCTGAATGGCATCGCCGATTCTAAACTCGGAAAACGCTAGCCCCAAAATTCATGGTAGAAATACATTCCACAAGCACTACTATGCAGCGGAAAAACGGACCAATTCAAGTCACTGCATAATTCAAAATTTGAAAGCGTTCAATCAGACTGTGACTCTCAAATTTGGCAAGGAATCGACGCTATTCAATTTTAGATCAATACCTAGTGCCGCGGCCGACGATACCAAGCAACCATCTATCAGTATTGATAATTGATCTTCTTCAAGAGCTTGGAATGCTATATGAGATTTTTGTGCACGTAGTCGTATTATAAGCTCGCGAAGCAAATCGTTGCGGGTGACACTATTGTCCACGCCAGTCAGAACGGGATTGATCGCCAAAATGCGTGCCTGCAATGCCTGCGCCGTCCTTCTATCCCCCGATATACTAGTCCTCTCCATAATCTGGAAATAGTCGTCTTCCTTTAGGGGTTGCGATCCTGCAGGTGTCGAGGTTAGATCGGGGCCAAGGGACCATGCCCGCCACCACAGCCTTCGAAATGTATTTCTCGGTTTTCCGAGTATACGATTGGGATGTCGACTCGGAAAACGCCAAGGGGCTATTTCTGGGACAAGGACCAGCGAAATGAAGGACCACACTCCCTCCTCAGCCGCGTCACCTGGCACCACCCGCATTCGATCGTATAGTACAGTTCCGCAGATACGATCAAATTCCTGCTGACGTTCTAAATTCAGGGGTTCTGGAAATTTGAAGTCGTCGGCTATTTCCCGAAGAAGCGTTTGTAAGTCTCCCAACAGTCCAAGGGGTACTGGGATCCCACCAGTAGCAGAGGCGGCCGCGTGAATATGCGAAGTGTCCGTACGCATTCGGAGGCCAGAGAGGGCCTGTGAGGCCTGATCGTCTAACTCCCGTAATGCCGTGGCGGGATCGAGACGCGGATAGAGATATATGCCTTCGTCCATGAGTGTCACGTCAACTTCCGTACTGCTTGAATCTTTGCCTCAATTTTCCAAGGTGTCCGTTTATAGTCGTTCCAAAGTTGTTTAGCGTCCGTCGCCGGCCAAATCATTTGAAGGATATTGCGAAGACCGTGTAACAGGTCCAGTTCGTCAAAATCAACTTCAGCATCCATGACTTCTGTAAGGTTGAGGGCGCAGTGAACTAGCTGTCTGGTCACATCAGTGTCAATGGTGCGCCTAAGCAATTGCGTTGCTGTATCCTTGCTACCCGCTAATAGTCTTCTCACCTGAGTCTTATCGGCATTCAGAAAAAGTCTCACGCTAGACAAGAAGGATGCTTCCAAATCGGAGGTTTCAATTTGGAGAAACCAAGATGCGTCCCTAAAGTCAGGGTATCGTTCAGAAAAGCTCTCCGCATACGTCGGGAATTGAGACCCGACGCCTTGAAGGTGCGTGTGCGTTCTTGTGCTCCACAGAACACTCCCCGGCCGCCTCGCGGAAACTGCCGACAGAGGATGAGCGTCCAAGACCACAACGGAGGTGGTTATGGTGAGACGCCCACCCATTTCTTGCCCGGGGATGGCGACTTTCAGGTTCAGCGACTCAGCAGTTATTGGAATCTCGACGCGTGCTAAGAGCATCTCAACTCTTGTCTTGTCTGATTTGGCCGTCACTAGACACGCAAGCTTCGTTGACGAACCAAGTTCACACCATGACAGCAAATCTGCACGAATTAGGGCCAATCGCGAATTGACTTGCAGCGTTGCCTGGTAGTCCCAATGTTCTAGCTCATCATGTAATTGCACATCACGACCGTCGCCGGCGAAGAACCAACCCGAGAATTCCACGTGTTCTGTCTTGGCCATCCTAAACGGCGGCACGCTTAGTTTCACTCGGGTCCCTCGTCCGCCGGGCCAGCTTTGACTTCCCATAGAACGGAAGTTTGGCCGGAGCAAGCTGCCTCCAGCAGAATCTCACAAGACTTCCTTGGTTCGATTGTGAACGATGCGTTCAGGCCAACCAGTGAGATCACCTCGCTGTCAACCCAGGCAGCGCGCAACGCTAGGTTCTCGTCGAGAGAGACGTCCCTCTGCGATCCTTCAAGAGCTACCCCCACTGCAACAGAAATCGTAATGGGCCGGCTTGCATCTGAGTTCAAAGTAAAACTGGCTACGGAAACCAAGGCATCCTCGCGTTGGATAACGTCGGTCCAGTTGGATACCAACCCGCTCTGGGCGACAGCCTTCCTCGTTCTAGGTACCGGAGGCTTTTCGGGCCTCCCCCTACCCGCACCTGGAGATCCTATTACCAGGTGAGACAAAGCGTCCGCAACGAGAGCTGTGCTCAACGCCGAAGTTGCCTCAGGCTGCGGCTGCGTACCCCATCGTCCCTCGACTAGCTTCCTGATGTCTCGAAGACACTTTTGAACTATAAGTCGATCCTGTTTGTCTTCCAAATAGTCCGGAGTCCAAGCATCGTGCGTAGGCGGTTCCGCTTTAGCGAACACTTCATCCAACCCCTCGTCGGCACGAAAGACTCCACCCCATTCCACGGAGTGATCTGGAGCCTCTGGGCCTGGAAGATACTCAACGACAAGTTCGGGCGATCTCATGAGCACCACATGGTGGCTGGCCAGATTGCCAAAGGGCGAAGCAGGAGCAGGTGAGTCATCGTCTTCAGGGTCATGCCCGTCATCGACAATTCTGCGGGGCTCACGAACGAACGGCACAGTAGCAAGGCGACCCAAGGTAGACACGCTTCCACCCGCATGTCTCTTCAATGTCTCCTCCACGTAGCCAAGAGGTCGAACGTCAGAAGAACGAAGACCCAGAAATGCGTCGACGTACTTACTCAAGGGAGGGGTCGAAGCGAAGCTGGGGACTGGAACCGGTTGGCCATTGTGGAAGAAGGCAACTTCCATGGGAATTAGACCTTTTGCACCGGCCAGTAACTTAGGCCAAAGGTGCCAAAGTGCAGATTCGACCAAGAAGTTCATTGCCTGCTCCGGCGTTCTACCTCCGAAGGAAGGAGCCAAAATCAAAATTGTCGTTCCATATTCACCAGGCAGGAATGGCGGAAAGCCTATCTTCGAGGCCAAAGTATCGGCTACCTCACCCACTATGGGCGTCGGAACACCGTCTACGTCGCTTCCCCACCAGTGGCGGCCCGTGAAGTTGCTTCTGCCATCGTTGAACTTGTCGCCAATAGCCGAGGCAATCAACCTAGTTGCAGGCTGCTGATCATACTCAGTTCTCGAATATATGACGATTGTATTAGCTTGGGAGACAACAAACGAAATTGTCTTCCCAAATCCATATGTTCCACCGGTCTTAACCTGATGATTTGCCTTTCCGACGTTGAGAACAAAATCGACCCAATCATAAGAATCAGTGGGGTCGAGAACATCGGCCCGAACCGGACCTCCGAGTCCTTTGGTATTTCTATCTGAAATAAAGAGGCCGTTGAGACCAGGACTGTCTAGCGTCTTGGCTAAATCTGTTCCGATTACGCGTCTAGCTCCTGGAAAAACCTCGTCACGGAGCAGAAGCCTAACTGAATCCTGAATGTCAGTTAAATTCATAGAGAACTTGACCGGCAGGTCATCACTTTTCCTCGCATCCCAACTGTTCTGCGCTGTTTCTCGTACGAGAACAGTTAGAGGATCAAGGCTAGGGCGACCAAGGAGTTTAGTGAAACCTTCAGCCGATAGTCCACCGCTCGGCGGCAACGCTTCTGGAATCCAATCAAGCACCCTTTACACCCTTCATGTTGACGTAGACCTCTCCGAGCTCGTCAGGGCTGAGGGGCGATGTAGAAGCGTTCGATAAATCTATCGTGTATGAAAGCCTCTCCGTTCCGCTAGGAAGACGCCCTGAAACGAAAGAGGATGGGGTGATGCGGGGAAAGCCAGACTCTTTTACGTCGTAGACATAGTGGCCCGACGTCTTAAATCGATACGCCTGATAGACATCACTGAATTGGCCCCGGTATCCGGACTTCAGAAGTAAACTGCTCAAGAGTCCGGGCTCAACCTGCAACGCTTGGATCCTAGCCACGGCGGCGGGAAGAGAGTCGCCCTCTGGGCTAGGTTCGTAGCGATAAACGTCAAGGTGGAGACTTACGTCTGCGTCGCTGTTGAGCTGTTCAACGCTGCTAATCCTTACCCTGAGTCCCTCTCTGCCCGTTGTTGCCTTAACCTCAAGCGCGTGTCCTACTGTTCGAAAATCGTGTTGCGACTTTCCTGGCCCAGTCCAGACGTTCAGGTCACGGTATGGATCGCCTATTAGGATGTTCTCGAGAGTGTGAAGTTCCGCAAGTAGGCCTATGATCTGGGGGATCGAAAGTATGGCTGCCTTCTCCGCTTCCGCGAACAACGAGCGCCAGCGGTGAACGACATCCACAACTACGTCGCACACCTTGCCGCGGTGGGGCAACGACCGAATCAAATCGTGAACAAACATAAGAAAGACATCGTTGAGATCTGGCTTCAGACAGGAAACGCCCACGTACGCCTTACCGCCTGCTTCCTGACGACGCAGTTGAACTGTTGACGCTGTGTTGTCGCTTGGGACTGTCTCACCGTGCGTCAGCGGCACCAGAACTACGAAGTGGCCATCCATGTCAACTGCGGCTTGAAGCTCACCTGCACCGACACTGTACGGAAGCGCATGCCACGTAAGCACTGAGCTTTGTTTCATGGCTAACGCTTCAACGACACCCCACACGGATTCAACCGTCGGATTAGTGTCCATCGAACGAAACCTGGTTCAGGGAGCTTTCGCTGTCTTCGTATTCTGCATCATCGGCATCGTATGAGTCGCTAACGTCCGTTGAACTCAGGCTCCGAAGATCGACTTGAATCATGTCCTCTGGTTCAGAGCCATCCACTGCCTGGGGCAGTGAAAGCGCGACGCCAACGAGCGTGTTCACAGCCTCAAGTGGAACGCGCACCACGCCGTTAGGTTGCCTGTTAGCCTGTGGGCCTGGAACCGAATTGGCTTCGATCGGATACAGCACCAAGAGCGGCACTCCGCTATCGTTCCTGGCTGCGATTGCATCCTGAGTGTTGCTTATCGAGTATTCCTCGGCAATATCTGCACTAAAGTCCGCAGTGGACGTTATGGCTTTCAGGTATGCTGTGTTTGGAACATCGGACTGGTACCCCTGAATCTGAGATCGATTTACAGGATGGAACCATAAACCACCCCCAATTTCGACGGGCTTTACCGAATTATTTGAGGCATTCTTATTTCCTACGATGGCAATATTCCACTTACGGAGTCCACCAAAGTCCACTTGTCGTTTCACATACTCAGCCACATAGCCGCCAGCCATCTCGCTATCAGCGTGGAAACTGTACCTGTCAAGGAATCTAATTACTTCCTTCGCATCGACTCCGCGAAGAACCTTGGTACCCGAATGTAGCTGACCGGAGAATTCGGCAGTGAGCCCGACATTTTCTAGGAGTGCCCGTGCGACATCGAGATTACGGTTGACGATCTCGTAGTTCTTGTGTTCAAAGTGAATGGTTTGTGGGCGTGATTCACTAAAGGACGATGTCACCGGTACGGCATATTGCATTTTCAGTTTCGCAGTTGCCTGCATTTTAGGATGAAGGAGGAGGCGAACAGCCAGTTTGCTTGGCGTGATACCTTTCTCCGCATATCGATTTATGTCTTCACGAATGGAAGCCTCTACGCGTGACAAGAATTCGAAATTGCTGGCCAGGGCGGCAGTAGTCCAAACGCGAGGGAGGTCTGCATAGCCAGGACGATATCCGAACCACCGACCCATCTGCAGAGCAGAATCATACATCCCGGAGCTTCGTAGGAAGAATGACGAAACGAGACCTTCGAGGGTCAAGCCCCTCGAAAGCGTATTCCCACCGATGGCAATTACTGTTGCTGGATCGTCCGAGTAAATTAGGCGATCATCTGAGGAGCTGTTATCTGCCACCACATGGACCTTCGACAGAACATCGTTGACGGATACAGACATCTCAGAAAATGAAATGGGCGTGAGACCGTGCCTCTCAGCCGGTTCCGCAATTGTTTCAAAATCCCATTGCGAACGCCAAGAGTCAACATGCCCAGACGCCCATTCAGCGGCTAAAGCCTTTAGGAATTTGCGTACGACAGGAACGAACTGCATTTGAGGCGCTACTCTCATGGTCGTATGCACAAGCATGCTGGAGTGGGAGACTTCCCCAGACCTCGCCCTGCGTGCTGCGGTGGCCATCACAAACCAGCGAATCGCATCCCCTAAAGACGGGGAAATCAACGGTGAGTAGGCTTGTTTGTTCTTTACGGCATAACCTAATGCTTCTTGCGCGGGAACGAAACGAATCATGTCATGTCCGGGCATGACCCGTGACTCTTCGTCTTCCAACACGGCCGCGCCGAACAGCTCTTCGGCCCCAAAGTACCCCTCGGGCTTCGGAAGTGAATAAATGAAATCCCTAGGATAAATTCCTAAAGCATCCTTGGGATTGCATAGAACGTTTGCAAAGGGAGTCGCAGTGTAACCAAGATAGCTCACCTTTGGAAGACTCAAAAGCTCCTTGATCTTGGCATGAATGGCCGTCTGATCGAGTTCAGCATCTTTAGCCGTATTGACGCTGGCTTGATCGGCTTCATCATCAATGATGAGCACTGGGCAGTCATCCAACGCACCGTGCTTTTGAGCCGTGCTGAGCCATTCGACGAGATTGGAAAGACGTGAAACATTCTTTTTTACGACGGCCAATAGGCGAAGAGGGCTCCCTGCCAACAGCGGGAGGGCTTGGACCGGGTTGCCAAAATCTGCAGTTTCAGAGGTGAGGGTGATCCAGTTTATCGGGTTGAGATCGACTATCTGCTTCTCTAGGCGAAGTTGTGTCTGCCGTCGCAGCGAATTGTGGACGCCGGACAATACAACGAACAGGCGATATCCTGTGTCCGCTGCTTTTGCAATCGTTGCTGTGAAGTTAGCAGTTTTTCCCGATTGTACATATCCGACCACAAGGCCACGCTTCGCGAAGTGCGTCAACGAGGGGTCACCGAGTCGCGCCACAACATCTCGAGAAGTGCTGTCCAGCGACGTTACCGCCGGGGCCCAGTTCGCGTCCTGCATAAGATGGTCCCGCAACTTCGGCCAGAATATATCTCCAGGCTGGACACCGGCGTACCAAGGCTCGGCGTCAGACGCGTCAACAGTCGGGCTCGTTTTCAACCTGAAAACATCCGCGGCGATGGCCACGTGTCGTTCCACTACCTGCTCAATGAAGTCTCCGTCAAGGCCAAGCACAGCCAGGGTTCTTCCGCCTTCTTCGCGACTCTTGCCTTGTTTGATCAGCAAATTTAGCTGTTCAAGTGCTGTCTCGTGCTTTGACGTCCACGTCATCCTTGCCCCAATGTCCTTTAGTACGATGCGAGTATGCCTAATATTGCCTGCGGGATCCCAGTTTTTCTAGGCACGACACGGTGAGGCGTTTCAGCGTGCACACGCCAGTGGATGCCCGGAGCACAAATCATTCGAGTTTCAACGCCGTCCATTTCCAAGGAGGAGGGCTGCATGATCTGGAGGAAACCTCTAGTTTCCTGCAGTGGGTGGCGTGGAGCGAGCTAACTTATTGAATTTCGGGCGGGAGTAGCCATGGTTGCTACTGTCGCAACTGGGTACTTCGGTTGTTCGACGACTGACCGCCCTGCGACCCCGCTGGCGGCCCGGTTCAAGATTGCGAGCAAGGCTATGCTCTCTTCCTTCAATTCACTCTCCACCCGTCCGATGCGGACTGCGCTGCTGTTGATGGCATTTCTCCTTGGTGCCGGTGGGTTGGTCGCCGCCACCGGCACCACGCAAACGACCTCCGCGCAGGTAGCGGAGCGTCTAGACCTGGCTGCGTTGGACGAGATTCGTTTTACAGACAATCGGCGTCCAGCGGGAACCCTGCCAACCAATGCCGAGCTGGAAGCAACCTACAAGGCTGTTGATGCCATTGAGGGTGTCGAACGTGTTGGTCTGACTTCCATCGCCGCCCCCGCCGACGCTCAGATAACACGAACATCCCCCTCAACTGCATACTTCGACGGACTCATCGAGATAGCCGACGCCAATCGCCTGTCGATTTTGGATAGCCAACTGATCCCGCAGACTGCGGAGAGCAATCTGGCAGCTTACCCGGACCTTCCCGCCACCGTTGTGGGGAGTAAGGCGGCCGCCACGATCGGCATCGAGAGAGCTGCGCCAGGGGTTGTCATCTGGGTCGGGGGAAAGCCTGTTCCCGTCATCGCCCTCATTCAAAGCAGCACGCGGGACGCATCGGCCGAGGACAAAGTCTTCCTTAATCCGGCCGCCGCCTCCAGTATCAAGAACCTGCAGCCCTCCTACATCGCAAGGACCAAGCCCGGCTTCCCAGCACCGCTAAGCGACGCAATTCCACTGGCTTTGAGTCCTGATAACCCCGGGGCCATCAACGTCCAGACGGTAGCTGATCTGCGGAACCTGAAAACAGGGGTCAGCGACCAACTCGGTCTTATGGTCGGCCTCGTTTCAATCGTTCTGTTGGTGTTGGCCTCGCTAACGGCCGCAACTGCCATGTACTTGTCAGTACAGGCGAGAGCCGGAGAAGTGGCGCTACGACGTGCATTGGGCGCAAGCAAATGGTCTATTGCACGCATGTTTCTTTTGGAGGGCATATTCGTTGGCGTTGCGGGAGGCGTCGCCGGCAGCGTCCTCGGCACCACTGCGGTCATAGCCATTTCAGCCGCCAACGTGTGGACACCAGTGATTACGCCCAACATGCCTCTGATCGGGATCGCAATCGGAGGGCTGACAGGAGCGATCTCGGCCGCATACCCAGCAATTGTCGCAGCGCGCGCCGACCCAGCGATGATACTCAGAAGCTAGAAGCCTGAACTCGAGGCTAGCGCGCAACCATTCAAATTGTGAGTGCTGCCGGGAATCGCGGAGGGCTGTGCATCGGAGAAGCAACCAGCACGATGCCGTTGCACCAATCATCGAATCGGTATCGCCTTGCGCCGCGCCTGCCGATCAACGACAGCCCCCGGCCGCTGCACCAAAAAAACAGCCGCCAGAACTAACAGAGCCCCCACAATCTGCCAGCCCGACAACGCCTCCCCCAGGAACGCAAACCCCAACACCGTAGCTACCAAAGGGCTCAGGAATCCCAGGAACGAGACCACCATCGTGGGCAATCGTTGAATCCCCCGGAACCAGACCGCGTAGGCAGCCAGCGCACCGATCACGCTGAGGTACGCAAACCCTGCCAGGTTGGGCAGCGAAACGGACCCCGGCAGCCCTTCAACCACCAGCGTCACCGGCAGGAGCATGACCCCGCCCATCGCCAACTGCAGGCCGGTGAACCCAAGCAGCCCCACGCCGTCGGGCCTTCCCCAGCGTTTGGTGAGCGCAATCCCCGCCGCCATGCTCAGCGCGCCGGCCATCCCGGCAATCACACCGATAACCGTCAGCGTCGCGGTGGACCGCAGGACAAGCAAGCCGACTCCCGCCGCTCCCACAGCGCACGCGACGATGTGCGTCATGCGGATCCGCTCCCCCAGCAGCGGCACTCCAAGAAGCAACACGAACAGCGGCTGAATCGACCCGACCAGCGCCGCCACCCCGCCGGGCAGTTGGTAGGCGGTGAAAAACAGGAGGAAGAAGAACAGCCCGATGTTGAGTGCGCCCAGGGCGGCCGCCTTGAACCACCAGCTCCCCCGCGGCCATGTGCGGGTGACGAGCATCAGCACGATGCCAGCCGGAAGGGCACGGACGGTTGCGGCCAGGAGCGGCCTGTCGGCGGGGAGAAACTCGGTGGTCACCAAGTAAGTGGACCCCCAGACCATGGGCGCCAGTGCAGTGATGAATAGATCCCGGGGAGACGCCTTAACCATTGTCCACTTCCATACATTTTGATGTCGAACTATTTGATGTAAGACAATGTAGGTGTTGTACTGTTTGAGGTCAAGCACGGGAGGACAATGGACCGCGACGCAGTAGACACGATTCTTGAGCAATGGAACAAGGAGCGCCCCGACCTGGACGTCAGTTCGATGGGCGTCCTGGGCCGGCTGAACAGGGCCAGCCGACTGGCATCACTGGACGTGCAGAAGTTCATGAGCCAGTTCGGCCTGGAGCCGTGGGAGTTCGACGTGCTGGCAACGCTCCGGCGCTCGGCAGCAGAAGCGCCGCTGACTCCCGGACGATTGGCCAGCCTGACCATGATCGGTTCCGCAGCCATGACCAACCGCGTGGACCGACTCGTAAACCGGGGGCTGGTTCATCGTGAGACCAACCCGGACAACCGGCGGCAACTGCTGATCAGCCTCACCCCTGAGGGACTCGCGTTGGTGGATGAAGTGGTAGACCACCACGTGGAGAACCAGCACAAGATGCTTGAAGGACTGTCCAAGACAGAGCGAGCGCAGCTGGCGAACCTCTTGCGTAAGTTCCTACTAACAATTAACGACGGCGAACACTCCTAAGCACGGAGCAGCCGCCCGGGCATGACTATGCTGAACGCGTGACCTCAGAGCTAACGTCAGCGATCATGGAGCTTCTTGCGGCGCGCGCTCTATGGCTTATGAAGCAGGATGCAGCAGAGGTCGGGGTTACCGCTGCAACGAATGCCCTTCTAGAGGGTCATGACAGCGAAACGCTCCGTGAACTCGCTGGAGCATCCGTGAAGATCAACGTGTTTCACCTCGGAGCTCTCATTGAAGAAGCTCTTCGGGAGCAAGGTCTGGCGACTGCAAGCATGACGCTAGACGACGCTCAGCTAATCGCAGCCCACTTTAATGCCCGCCGAGTCATTGAAGGAACACTTCAAATACGCGAGCTTGCGGCTTGGGCGCACACCGTGGTGCGGCATGAAGGACACCCGCTCGCCCAAGGTCTGGTTGAACTGGACGACGCTTATGACGCCGACGTATGGGGATGGAGAGAAGGGCCGGCACCCATGCAAGCGCTCGTCGATTTTCTCGATGCATCCACGGACGAAGTTCGCAAACTTCTTGAAACTGCAAGGGACCAGTAATTGGTGGCAAATCTCATCGCATGGAAATGGCCGGCTGCTCGCCAAGGCGACAGCGTTATGCAGTGCCTCGTCGACTACGGCTTCGGCATAACAACAGAGAGCGGAATGGCGCTCAGGATTGAATGCGCCTTTACATACAGAAAACCCGATTCGGTCCCGGTCCTGTATGACCCCCAATGGGGATCCTCCGCTGCTCGGGCCGGTGCTTGGTATCGTCCGTTCGGCTGTCGTTAATGGCTTTTCTGACGAAGCAGGCGGGATAGCACGCTGGAGGGCTGACGCAACATCTGCCACTTACGACGAGGAGAAGCCAAGCTCTACCCCTATGTGACTCCCATTAGATATCCATGATGTTCAGCCCTTCGTTCACCAGAGCACTCCCCTACCGCAGCGTTACAAGTTCTGGGTACTGAGACGAGCGGTGGCAGGAGGCTACTCCGCCGCCATCAAGGGGTGCTACCTTGATCGGACCATCTGGTCGAGGGGGACGACGTGGAAGCTTGGCAGTGGATCTTGGTGTTGTTGGCGGGAGCGTCCGCTATTTTCGTTATGGGATCGATCATCTGGGCAGTCTTTGATGTGCTCAGCGAGGTTCGTCTCGACCAAACCACCCGGGTGCTCTGGGTGGTCCTACTTTTTGTACTCCCGCTCCTCGGACTCCTCGCGTGGCTCTACGCGAAACCGCGCCTGGCCAGCTTCGGAAATAGCGCCAGGTTGCGGAAGACACTCTGACCCCAAGGCGAGTCCAGGCGTCGCGCTTGCCTCACCGCTACAACGAAACACCTAGCCGCCGGCAATCTCCCGCAGCGTCTGCAAGTGCACCGCCCATACGTCCCGGCCGGCAGCCGTCAGGCTAGCCGACGTTCGGGGCATCTTGCCGGCGAAGCTCTTCTTGATCTTCACGAACTCGGCCTTCTCCAAAATTGAGAGCTGCTTGCTCAACACGGAGTCGCTCACTTGGATGGCATCTCGCAGGTCCTTGAAGTCCAACGCCTCAGCCCTGGAGAGGGCCGCCATGATGGAGAAACGGACTGGCGAGTGGACGAGCTCGTTGAGCTTGTGCCGCGGGTGTTCTGCTGGTGTGCTCATGCGCGCAGCTCACGGAATGCTGCGGCAAGGCCGATGGCAGCCAGGGCGATAGCGGCCGGGATGTAGAACCAGAGACTACCGTTCGGGAAGAAGTAAGCACCGCCAACCAGCGCCACAACGTATAAAGCGAAGTAGGCGGTGAGGGATGTGAGGAAGCGTTTGGTGAAGCCGGCTTTCGTTGACCTTTGGAACGTAGGCCAGATGCACGCAGTGATCGCACCCCAGACGCCCACTGAACATGCCAGAAGGGCCGCGCCGTATCCGGTATGGGTCACAATGTGCATCCCGATCATTAGCAGTGAACCCATGATTGCCAGGCTGGTGAAAGTGACGGCGACCGGCCAAGCGGCAGCATTAATTGATGTTGCGCCCAGCGAATCCGCTTTAGCCAAGAGTTCGCGCGCTTCAGCTGCTGACACGTTGCCTGTGTTCTCGTTCATGATTCCCCCAAGTTGTGACATCCAATGGCCTCACTCTAGGAAAGTACTTTCCATGATGTCAAGTACTTTCCTGACCAGCGCCATGTCATCCAGTTATCACCCGCCGCAGCCAAGCCGGTAAATTTGAGCCCAGAAGTTCTGACCCTCGGTGAGTACCACGCCGCACCTCACGAAAGCAGGATCATATGACTGTCTCTCCCCTCATTTGGGGCATCACCATCGTCGTTATTCTGGCGCTGCTCGCCTTCGACTACTTCTTCCACATCCGGAAGGCGCACGTCCCCACCTTGAAGGAAGCGGCCGTCTGGTCCTCCATCTACGTGGGACTGGCTGTGGTCTTCGGCATCTTGGTGTTGATCTTCGGCGGCGGCCAAATGGGGTCGGAGTACTTCGCCGGCTACATCACGGAGAAGGCCCTCTCAGTGGACAACCTCTTCGTGTTCCTGATCATCATGGCGAGCTTCCGGGTACCGCGTGAAGATCAGCAGAAGGTCCTGCTTTTTGGCATCGTGTTCTCCCTGATCGCCCGGACAGGGTTCATTTTCCTGGGCGCAGCGCTGATCAACTCGTTCGCCTGGGTGTTCTACATCTTCGGCCTGATCCTGCTGCTGACGGCAGGAAACCTGCTCAAGCCCGACGGCCACGGCGACGATCAAGCCAATAACTTCATGATCCGGCTCGCCAAGAGGTTCTTCCACACCACGGACAAGTACGACGGCGACAAGCTCTTCACCGAGGTCAACGGCAAGCGGGCCCTTACCCCCATGCTCCTGGTGATGGTGGCCATCGGCGGCACGGACATCCTCTTTGCCCTGGACTCCATCCCGGCGATCTTCGGCCTGACGCAAAACGTCTTCATCGTCTTCACAGCCACGGCCTTCTCGCTGATGGGCCTGCGCCAGCTTTACTTCCTCATCGACGGCCTGCTGGATCGCCTCATCTACCTCTCCTACGGCCTGGCGGCGATCCTCGCGTTCATCGGCGTCAAGCTGATCCTGCACGCCCTGCACGAAAACAACCTGCCGTTCATCAACGACGGCGAGCACGTCAACGTCATCGAAATCACCACCGGCCTCTCGCTGAGTGTCATCGTCGGTACGCTGATCATCACCGTGGTGCTCTCGCTCCTCAGCCCTGCCGGCAAGGCCCAGACTGCTATCAACAACGCCCGCCGTCACGCCGTCAATTACCTCGACCTCGACTACACGGCCGACGCCAACGAGCGCGAGCGTATCTACCGTGCGTTGACCGCTGAGGAAGCGCAGATCGTACAGATGCCCCTGAAGTACAGGAACAAGGCCAAGGACGTGGAGACGATCCGCGAGCAAGTGGCCGAAGCGCACCGCCAGCACGAAGCGTTCCTCAACCGCTAAGCCAACTCAGCAAGCGGCCAGCCCTTACAAGTCAGGCGCCCAGGAGCACGTTGATCTGATCCCGGATCTCGTCGCCAACCTGGGCGTCCGTGTGTCCGACGTTGGCTGATGACGTCATGCTGATGAACATGATCGACGAGACGATCCGGGCCAGCTTCTCCGGATCACGGGCCACCAGCTGCTCATCCCGGGAAAAAATCTCTGCAATGGCGGCTTCAGTGCGAATAGTGAGCGACAACGCCTCTGCATGGTGCGGCTCTGAAGGATCGCCGAAGACGATTTCCCTCAGGTAAGTGCGGCCATTTTCGATCTGAACGCGGTTGCATTCAATGATGGGGCGAATGATGGCCATCACGGCGTCGAGCACCGATCTTTCCGTGGAGGCGGCTTCGATTCCCGAGTCCAGGGCCTGGGCGTATTTCACGTTGTGCACCAGGAGAAGTAGCTCCGCCTTGGTCTTGGCGTACAAGAATAAGGTTCCCGATCCGACGTCGGCCTTCTCCGCCACCTGCTGGGTGGTGACCTCATCTACTCCGTACTGGGTGAAAAGTTCTCGTGCGGCCGCGGTGATGCGGTCAAGCTTTTCCTGCTTATTCCGCTCACGTCGGCCAAGTGTCTGGGGCGCAGGCTGCATTCAGCTACCGTATCAGCGGCCCGACGTATTAGCGGCCCAGGAATTCGAGGGCTACAGGGACGAACTTGTCATGGAACTGGAAGATGCCGCCGTGCCCTGAGTCAGGATAGATAACCAGCTCGCTCCCGGGAATCCGCCGGTGCATGTCGCTCGAAAGAACCGAGGGCACCATGCGGTCGTTGTCACCGTTAGCGATCAGCGTCGGCTGGGTGATGGCGCCCAGATCGGCCGACGGCGACAGTCCCCACCGGCGAATGGCCTTCAGTTGCGTCTGGAACGCCTGGAGCTTGATGGGCGTCTCGCAGTTGGTGGTGCGCTGTTTCAGCCGCTCGATGAAAGCCCGTGCCGCAGCTTTTCCGGCAGCATTGCGGTTGAAGAACAGGAACTCCTTGGGGTCCTGCCTGGTCAAGGTGCCCCGGAGTATGTCGTAGTACGTGGTGCCAATGATTTTCTGGATTCCTTCTCCACCGGCAGGACCCGTGCCGGCGAGCACAAGTTTGCGGACCAGCCCGGGATGCTTGACCACTAGCGACTGGGCGATCATGCCTCCGAGTGAGAAGCCGAAGAGATCCACCTTCTGATATCCGAGGGCTTTGATGAAGCTCGCGGCATCGTCGGCCATGCTTTCAATGCTGTCCGGAACGGACCCTGTGGATGCGCCCACCCCGCGATTACTGAACGTGATCACATGATGTTTCTCCGCGATGGGATCGATGATGCGCGGATCCCAGTTGTCCATGGTCCCCGCAAGGTGGATGAGGAAAACCACCGGGACACCGCCTTTTGGCCCCAATTCGCGGTACGCGTAGCTGACGCCGTTAGCCGTCACGGTCTTCGCGGGCACCTGGAAGTATCTGCTCTGGTTGTGTTGTTCACTGCTCATGGTGTCCGTCCTGTCGCTTCGAATGGTTTTGGCTAGAAATGGCTGACGACGGTCTTGCCGCGGATGCCGCCCTTTTCGAGTGCTGCCAGGACATCGGAGGTCTGATCAAACGGAACCACCCGTCCTACTACCGGCTTGATGTCTCCGGCATCGATGAGTCCCGCAATCTCCCTCAGCTGCTTGCCGCTGGCCTGCATGAAAAGAAACTCATAGGTGACGCCAAGGCACTTGGCTTTGCGGCGCACACCTGAACTCATCAGGGTCATGGCACCCCGCAACAGCGCGTTCGCACCTATTTGGCGAGCGAAGCCGGCGTCCGGAGGCCCGGCGATGCCGATGACTTTTCCACCGGGCTTCAGGACTGTCAGGGATCGCTCGAGGTTCTCGCCACCGAGGCTGTCCAGGACGAGGTCATAGTCGTGGACGATTTCCGCGAAGTCCTCGCTCCGGTAGTCGATCACCACATCCGCGCCGAGTTCCCGGGCGAAGTCCTTATTTCCCGCACTGACCGTTGTAGCCACCGTGGCCCCGAGATACTTGGCGAGCTGGATAGCGATGGAGCCTACTCCCCCGGCACCGGCATGGATGAGTACCTTTTGGCCCGGTCGCACCAAGCCCCGCTCAACCAACGCCTGCCAGGCAGTCAACGCCACCAGTGGAAGCGATCCGGCCTCGTCCATGCTGATGGTTGCCGGCTTGATGGCCAGGTCTTCCTCGGCTACGGCAATGCGCTCGGAGAACGTCCCGATGCTGTCATTTCCGGGACGGGCGAATACTTCGTCGCCGGGCTTGAAGGACCGAACCTTCGCCCCGACCTGGAGAACCGCGCCTGCGACGTCGTGACCAAGAACCTGCGGCAACTTGTAAGGGAGGATCCGCTTGAACTCACCCAGCCGGATCTTCTCGTCCAACTGATTCAGGCCGGCAGCTTTCACTTCCACCAACACATCGTGGTCTCCGAGCACGGGCTCAGGCACATCGATCTGCCGCAACGGCTGCTTGTACTGCGTGAGGACGAAGGCTTTCACTGAAACTCCCTTGAGCGATTACTGACTTAACTCAATTATGAGCAGACTCAGTTATTTCGTCAAGGGATCACTTTCGACAGCATCTTGATGAGGAATAGTAAGCATGCTTAGGTTAAGAACATCCCGGCTCCCACCTCCAGCGGGAGCCGGGTCCGCCTCTTCGAAATGGAGCTCCACCATGGCAACCTGCGATACATGTGGCAACGATTACGACAAGACCTTCACCATCACCCAAGGCGAGCGAACCGGCACCTACGACAGCTTCGAATGCGCCATACACGCCATGGCCCCCAACTGCGGACACTGCGGCTGTCGCATTCTGGGTCACGGCGTGGAAAACGAACGCGGCATGTTCTGCTGCGAGCACTGCGCGCAGCACACCGGCGCATAGGCCACACCGGCGCGTAGGCCACACCGGCGCGTAAGTTACACGCGCGAGTAATGTACACCGGCGCGCGAGCTACACCCGCAAGAAAGCTCGGGGCGTTATACCGCGGGCTTCCGCCACATCACGGCCAGCGCCAGCACCACAGCACTGAGGCCAAGCATCACCAGGACCATAATCCCCCAGTTCGCCTGATTCACGCCGGGGCCATAGAGCACGCCGATCAGTACAGTCGCGGTGATGGCCCCAAGGTAACGGCACGTCTGGAAGATCCCGGCGGCCACTCCCCTTTCTTCGGGGCGGGCGGAAACGTAAAGGCCTTGGTTGGAAGCGGTGCTCACCACGCCATACGGCACCCCCATCAATGCGGTCAGTACGAACACCAGCGGAGCCCACAGGGTCATGGTGAGGAACCCGAGCGTGCCGGCCGCAATGGTCAGGATCAACACCCCGGTGATCAGTACGGAACGCACGCCGAACCGCTCAATAAGCCGCACGGTCAGTGGCGTCACCACAACCGACAACGCCGCAAGGGGCAGCATCAGCAGGCCCACCACACCGGCGTCGTAATTCCCCGCCTCCTGCAGCAACTGCGGAAGCCCGAAGAACGCAAAGTAGTAGACGCCGCTGAACACGACGAACAGCAGGTAGACCAGTAGCAGCGGACGGTTCCGGCCCAGCAAGCGAAGGTCCAGGAACGGCGGCTGGAAACGCAGCTCGCGCCAGGCGAACAGCGCGCCGATCACCGTGGCGGCGCCCAGCAGATACCAGCGGTATCCGGGCATCACGTTGAGCAGCGCCATCATGGCCAGCATCAGCGAAGTGACGAACGCGAGGATGCCGGGGATGTCGGAATCGCGGATTAGCTGCCCGAGCTTGCCGGTCTCGCGCCCGGAATCCACCGGTGCCACCTTGTACACCACGATCATTGCCAACAAGGCGATGGGCACATTGATCGCGAACAACGCCTGCCACCCCACCAAACTCACCAAGAGCCCGCCCACCACGGGGCCCACAGCCGCAGCCGACGTGTTCGCCATCTGGATCCGGCCCAACGGACGCGTGGACGGCAGGTTAGCCAGCCGGCTCAACTCGGTGACCATCACGACGGCGGACGGGTACGCCGTCGCGGTCCCTACAGCCATGAGCGCGCGGGCCACGCAGACCAACGCGAAGTTGGGCAGGAACGGTGCGATGGCGCACGTGACCGCAACCAACGCCATGCCAAACATGAACAGTCGGCGCGGACCGAAACGGTCGGCCAGCCGGCCCATGAGAGGCTGGCCCGCCGCGGACGCGAGATAGAACGACGTGATCACCCAAGTGACAGTGGCGACGTCGAGCTCGAAATGCTCCCGCAGAACCACCAGCGCCACAGCAATCATGGACGAGTTCAACGGGTTCAGTGCCGTCCCGAGGCTCAGCGCGGCGATCGCAAGGCCGGGGTGGGGTTTATTGGCGGTCACCCGTCTAAGTCTGCTCCATGGTTGCTTCGGGTCACGAAACAGGTTCGCTGGGCGGACTTCGAGCTACTGCTTCTTGTCTCAGCTCTCAAGATTCGGCAACCACGGATTCGCAGGCAAGGTAACCAGACGGAGTTCAGGCAAAGAGCCAGTGAGAACCTGATAGCTCTTGGTCGCTGTACTCACAGCGTCGATGTTGTCCTGCCGGGTTGCTTCGATGAGCCCGGCCCAAACTTCCAGGTACCGTGAGTGGGATTGCAGGACTCGCCCCGACTCTTGGTGTGAACCCGGCCATGTGGAAGCCGCGGCAGGACTACACAACTTGTAGAGGAGTTGCTGGGAAGGTAAGCCCAACGACGGCCAATCGCTCACCAGTTTGGTCAGTGTCTGGGGGGACTCCATACCAAGGTTGACGAGGTCCATCAGCAAATGGGCGCCGAGCCGGATGATACCCAACGAGCGGCGGAGCTCGTCGATATCTTTCGCCCCGCCAAACATGAACAGGCGATCCGACTTATTGTTTGGATTATCGAACTGTATGAGGGCCAGCAAAGTCTTCTTGAGCGTGTGGTTGGAGTACAGCGGAGTCCTGATGCCATACCGGTACTTCAGAACAGAATCAAGGGCGTCATTGGCCGGCAAAGTTTGCCCAACGGCACTTTCCAAGTGACCCAGCTGGATCAGGAGCCTGTCTCTGGCTCCGGATAATTGGGCAACGGCACCGGCAATGGCCGCAGCACCCGCCCGGAAAGTCACTCCGGCACTTGAATAGGGTGTGGTTTCCGCAGAGGGAAAAGCAGTAATTTTTCCACTCCATCCGGCGGCTACCTGTTCCTTAGCTCCGCCACCCTCGGCAGCCCACCACAATTGGACAAGCTGGTCCTCTCTGGACGGGTCCGACGTCATGGCAGCAAGGGCCGCGACGACGGGTGGACATGACCGCTCCGTAATCCGATCCGCCAACTGCAGCAGGCTGATGCTGAACTGCGGCAGTTCAGCGATTTTTGCCAGGCCGGCGCCAAGCAAGGCTGCAACCGCACCGACCTCCCGCTCGCCATTCGCTGAGTACTTCACACATGCAACAAGAAGTCTCATCGCGTGGGGAAGATCCCCCAGCCGGAAGGCTGCCAGCGCGCCAATGAGATACGGCGTAGCCCTGTACGGATACTTTTCAACACTGGCCAAAGCGTCACGAAGGGAATCGTCAAACCAGCCATGGGACAGGGCCGTTGCGGCCCGCTGACACAGTTCGTTGCCAGCCGTCTCAGTAGGACGTTGAAGGACTTCGATGAGCTGGGAACCCTGGTCCATGATCGTAGTCAAAGAATCCAGAACAGGCTTCAGGTCCAGGGCTGGTTTGGGGTCTCTCTTCGGCCCGACTCCCATGGCGTCAAAGCCTACGTCCACTACTGCACCCACCACCCTGTCTTCGAATTCCTTTTCCAGGTCTCCAAAGAAGTCTTCAAACATGGCCCGTCGCCTCCGGGATATGCGGTCCAAAACGGCAGTGATACCCGCATTAGAACACCGGGGAACCCGGCGCACAAGAACCCTCCGCTCCCCGCCATTTACAGTAGGGCAGTCTCGTAATTCTCAATCAGCTACGCCGTGCTCCCCAGGCCACGAGAAGCTGGTGTCTTAAGGCGTGTTTCGGCGGTGAACTCTTAATGAATCATCGCGGAACGCTCACGCACACATGCCCGCGGTGGGAGGGTGCCCCGGCGTGGGCGCAGCGATGATCCAGCAAAATTTGCTTACTCCTCGAAGTGCGTGGTGATCTTCCCCGACGAGACTGCAGAGATGATCGACTTCGCCAAATGCCGCAGCTTGATGTTGCGGTTGCTGGACGCGGTGCGGAGGATGGTGAAGGCCTCGTCCTGGCTGCAATGGTTCTGCGCCATGATTGCCCCTACGGCAAGGTCGATCACCGTGCGGGACTGCATGGCCGCTGCGAGATCGTTCCGGGCATCACTGAGCTGCGCGATCTTCAGGGCGAGCCGCAACGACTTTGAGGCGTGGGACGCAAAAACTTCAGCCCGCTCAATATCGTCATCGCTGAAGGCATCCGGCTGCTCCGAGTAAAGGTTCAACGCAGCACGTGTATCGCCTTCCACCAAGAGTGGGACGCTGAGGATGGACCGCAGGCCTGAATGCGAGGCAGCCTGCACATACTCCGGCCAACGGTGCTCCCGAAGAAGATCGCGCACCATTACGGCGGTGAGCTTGTCCATGGCGGTGAGGCAAGGGCCATCAAAGTCGTTTTGGAGCTCATCCATCGCTCTGGCGCGATCATCACTGCTGGCTGCGGTGGCCGACTTCTTACGACGCAATACAGTGATGCCACAAAAGACGGGTGTTTCCGGGTGCGAGAGGCTTTCGGCGGAGAAAGCCGCGAGATCGCCGAGAAAAGCTTCGACATCTTCGCTGCCCAGGACTAGATCCAAAAAGTATCCATTCTGGAGAGCTTCCTGCTCAGGGCGGGGGTTGACCATGCACGTTCCTACTGACTGAAATGCGTCCCCAGCAGACAGCAAAGGAGCGAATATTGCCGCCCTCTGCAAAACGGTCTGGCAATACCTTATCCTCCAACGATCACCGGTACAAAGTGCGGCCCGAGTGGGCTTGACCTGCGGATACATGAGTGGCGAAGAGGCGTTTGTCAACCCCGGGAAGGGTTTCGTATGCTCACGGAAGTAAGTAGGCTTACTAATGCAATCCGAGATCCGGAATACGGACCATTCGTGCAAAGGAGTCGTTCTGATGGGCGTAGAAGACAGCATCCGCAAGGCCACCGAAAACGCGATGGAAGATCTGGCAGGCACCTCCGACCCTGTCGACGACGGGCATGTCCCCGAGCCGGGCGACAAAGACGACGACATCCAGGTCCACTCCTCCATCAGCGAAGGCTCCAACGCCATGGATGAGGACCTCTCTCCGAATGACACCCAGCGGAGCCGCACCGCGACAGGTGACGCGCCAAGGCACCGCGACGCTGGCGCGAACGACACTGGCACGCACCACGGCGGCACGCACGACGGCGGGACTCGCCAGGACGCCGAAACTGACGCTGACGTTTCTTCAGGCTCCGGCGACGTGTCAGGCCCGGCGGGTTTGCCGAGCGGCGACCCTGATGACCTACGCGCCGACCCCTCAGAAGGTGGCGGCGACCCGTCGACGAGCATGGGCCGCGGCTAAGGAACAGCGCTAGGAAGCCGCTGCAGTCGAGCCCCTCACCACCAGTTCCGTTCCCAGTTCAATCCGCTGCGGCAACTCCTCGTCACCTTCCAGGTGGCGAAGGAGTGCGCGCATGGCAGTTTCAGCCATCTGGACCACTGGCTGGCGGATGGTAGTGAGGCCGGGCTCGATCCACTCGGCGGCCGGGATATCGTCAAAGCCGATAATGGAGAGATCCTCCGGAATGCGAAGTCCAGCGGATCGGGCCGCCCGATACGCGCCGAGGGCCTGAGCGTCGTTGCCGGTGAAGATTGCGGTGGGCCGGTTCTTTAGCGCCAGCAAGGCTTCGGTTCCCCGCGCGCCGGACTCAGTGGAGAAGTCGCCCGGCACCATGAGCGCAGGATCGGCCTCGATTCCCCCTCGCCGCAAAGCAGCCACGTACCCATCCTCTCGGGCACTGCTGCACTGCAGATCCTCACGGCCGCCAATCATGCCTATTCGGGTGTGACCGAGCTTCAGCAGGTGTTCGGTGGCCGAGAATGCACCGTCCCAGTTCGCAGCGCCAACAGTCATGAGGTCCGGCCCCGGCTGCCCCACAGGATCGATCAGGATCACGGGAATGCCGAGGGATTTGATGCGCTGGATCTGCTTGGAGTCCAGTTCGTAAACGGCAAGTAACACGCCGTCGGACTTGCGCTCCGCCAGGTTGGCCAGCCATGGACGGATCCGCGAACCGTCCAACGACAGGCTGCTGACCACGGTCCCGTAACCGGCCTCCTGGGCCACGCGTTCCACGCCCTCGATGATCTCGCACGCCCACTCCGAGCCCATTCCGGGAAACACCAAGTCAATGAGCCCAGCCTTCTTGCTGCGCTTGGCAGGTCGGCGGGCGTAGTCGCGCTTGGCAATAATTTCTTCAACTTTGGCGCGGGTAGCCGCGGCGACGTGGGCGTGGCCATTGAGGACTTTGGAAACCGTGGGCACGGACACCCCGGCCTCCCGCGCGATCTCACTGATCGTTGCCCGCCCTGAATCCTGCTTGGCCACCATGGTCCCCACTTCCAGCCGGAATCTATGTCCCGGCGATAACAGTTTCGGAAAGTTCCCACGCCTGAATCCGGCCGCACATGCCGTAGATCCTGCGGGTTTTCCGTTCGCCCATCGTAGTCCTCGCCTCCTGCAAGTAGAAACTTTCCAATGACCCGAGAGAATCCAACTGCTGCCCCGTCACGACGGCCTGCCGCTCCGCTCCCCCCATGAGAAGGTCACGCCAATTTGCAGTCTTGGCGCTCACCAACCGTGCCGCTGCGGCGTGGAAATCAGTCAGTGCCGCGACTCCCGATTCCAACACGGCAGCCTTCAGCTCCAAATACCCCTCCAACGCCAGATCACGACGACGGCGCGCAGCCGCCTCGGCTGCCACGTCACCGCCGTCGGCGTCTCTTGACTTCAGAGTCGCGGCGCGCGAGTAAGCGTCGACGTCCACCAGATGCTCCGCCGGGAAGGTCAGGACGGCGTCACCATTCTCCGGCAACCCGGCATTCTGCATAATGACGAGCACCCTGAGGTCGCCACTGTCATTGATGGCGCGGTGGATGGTGCCGGGCGTAAACCAGACAACAGTCCCCGGCGCCAGCGATGTAGAGGTAAAGCCCCGCGAATCCAGCGACTCCAAGCGGCCAAACCCTTGCTGCACCACATAAGCCTCCGTCGACGCCGTATGCATATGCGGGGAGCCGCCGGCCGCGCCGTCCAAGCCGGGCCAGTCATAGATACTGACCTCGGACACCGCTGTGGCACCCGGGAAAGAGTTGCACATCTCAGGCCCAGGCATTCAGCGCGGACTTTGCGGCGTCGGCGAGTGCGGCGGCTCGCTCGTCCTCAAGCGCGCCATCTGCGATCACGACGGCGTACCGGTATGTGAGTGGTTCGCTCACCTTCAACGGGACCACCTCGCTGAAGAACGGGGCCGAGCCGAGGCAGGCGAACATGGAGGAGCGGGCGAACCATTGGTTGGAGGCGCCCGGGTTGGCTTGGTCCTCGACGAACAGGATGCTGGACTTTCGGCACGTGACGTCATGCTGGCCGGTGAACGCGATCCAGGGTGAGCGTGTGCCCATGAAATCGTCCGCACCGGTTCCGTTTGCTGATTGGAACTTACCGCCGGTGAAGGATCGGGGGCCGCGCCAGAACAACCCTCCATAGCCTGCGTTGTCGCGGCCTTCCGTGGTGGGGCTGCCAATGTCGATCTGTCCGCCGGAGACGTTGTCCATGGTGGTTTCGAAAAGAAGCGTCCACACGTTTTCGGCGGGCAGGAGTTGGATGGCGAAGCGACGCTGCTCCCTGATCAGGGGTTCAGCTTCCTGTCCGGCCTCGTGCGGCTGGGCTGTCCAGAGCAGCGTTTCCGCCGCCATAACTGAGGTCTCCGAGTCTTCGATGCTGGTGAACGCCTCGTGTTTCATGGCCCCGTTGTTGTCCAGGTTGGCGTAGCCGGTTTCCCGGGTGTACGTGGCTCCGCCCCAGAAGTTGTGCTCGCCGACGTTGGGCAGCGCCCAGGAAAGACCTTTGTGCCATACGTGGTCCCACGGCCGGGAAATGGTGACGTCGTCCCCTTCCAGGGTGGTTAACGGGTGGAAATACGGGCGGGGGCTCTCGTACTGGTCATCGCTGGGGAGGTAGGTGTAGCTGGCGATGTCCTGGTTTCCGACAGTGAAGGTCAGGGAGCGGCCGTCGTCGGTGTAGCTGAGGGTCTCGGTCAAGGTGGATTCAGGTGCTTTTGTCATGGGGCTCTCTCCGTTGAGTGAAGGTTCTAGGCGCGGGCTGTAGTGGCCAGGACGCGGGTGCCTTGACCCTCGCCGTCCATGCCTTCGTAGAAAGGGTGACCGGGGACGATGTCTCCGCGTCGCACGGACTGTCCGGTGAACGCCGAGGCGTAAATCGCGGCAGCGAACTCCAGTGTTTGCCGTGCTGAATCCGCGCCGGCTGGGAGCGGCAGTCCGGCGTCGAGCGCGTCATACATGGCGAGGAACTGGGCGGAGTGTCCGCTTCCCCGCTCCAACGGCTGCCCGGTCCAGATGCGCGAAACAGCGTCCTCGTGCCCGGGTGCCGCGGTGATGGTCCAGTCCTTGGTGCTGTAGCCGTAGAGGTGGCTGAGTTCGATCGTGGCGAATTCGCAGTCGATGCGGATGTCTGAGGTTTCCCGCGGTGAGAGCAGCGAGTTGATCACGGTGGCAGCGGCGCCATTTTCGAAGCGGACCAGCGCGGCGGAGAAGTCCTCGGTTGACGTGGCACGGGCCTGGCGCGAGGCGATGGCGTTGACCTCTTCCCATGGGCCGAGCAGGTGGAGGAGAAGATCGAATTGGTGGATGCCGTGCCCCATGGTCGGCCCGCCGCCCTCTGCCGCCCAAGTGCCACGCCATGGGAGCTCAAAGTACTCGTCGGGGCGGTACCAGAGGGTGTCGCAGCGGGCCACGAGCGGACGCCCAAAGTCGCTGCCGCCGATCAAGTTCCGCGCCGCAGCCGACGCGTCGCCGAAGCGGTGCTGGAACACGCAAGAGAACTGCGCGCCACCCTTCGCCTCCGCTTTATTGAGGCGGTCGAAGTCGGCCAAACTGAGGGCTGGGGGCTTCTCGGAAAGGGCGTGCACCCCGGCCTCAAGGCACTCGATCGCTTGGTCGATGTGCATCATGGGCGGCGTGCAGAGGTGCACGACGTCCGGCTTGGACTCAGCCAGCAACTCCGTGAGGCTCTGGTAGCGGCCTTCTATTCCGTGCTCTTCGGCGAAGGCTTGGAGTCGTGCGTCGTCAACGTCGCATGCGGCCACCAGCTCGGCCCGGTTGTCTGTGCGGGCCAGGTTTGATGCGTGCACTGCCGCGATCCCGCCTGTGCCCACGATGGCCACTCTGTACTTCTGCATCTGAGTTTCTCCAAGTCTTCATTGATCATGTCCGAAAGTTTCTGATTATGAGCGGCAATCTGTCGCGCTGCATCTTTGATCGATCACTCAACGCTAGGGATATTGTTCTGATAAATCAACATATTTTGGCCCTAGAAACTAATTCAAAGTTTCTGATAGTTTCTAAAAATCATCTTCAGCATCCAAGGAGAAGCCTGTGAGCACCGGCGCCGCCGATCAGCAAGCACTTGCCCGTAAACCCGCATCAGACATCGTCGAGCACCTCATCCGTGAGATGACCCTCGAGGAAAAGCTCGCGCAGCTGGTGGGAGTGTGGGTCAACGCCTCCACTGACGGCGATTCCGCGGCTCCGCTACAAAGCCAAATGGCCGGTGACACGCGTTCCTGGGAGGACATCATCGCCAACGGTCTCGGGCAGATCACCCGCATGTACGGGACTGTTCCCTTGGAGCCTTCAGAAGGCGCCCGCCGCCTCGCCGCCGCCCAGGAACAGATCATGGCCGCGTCCCGTTTTGGGATACCGGCACAGGTCCACGAAGAATGCCTGGCCGGTCTGGCCGCATGGAAGGCGACGGCTTTCCCCGTACCGCTCGCGTGGGGTGCTACGTTCAACCCGGCCTTGGTGCGGGAGATGGCTTCACGGATCGGGACCAGCATGCGGACCTTGGGCGTTCACCAAGGTTTGGCTCCCGTGCTCGATGTTGTGCGTGATCTCCGTTGGGGCCGCGTGGAGGAAACCATCGGCGAGGACCCGTACTTGGTAGGGACGGTTGCAACTGCCTACGTCCAAGGCCTGGAATCCGCCGGAATCGTGTCCACGCTCAAACACTTCGTGGGCTACTCAGCATCCCAAGCCGGCCGCAACCACGCTCCCGTCTCCATGGGCCCCCGTGAAATCGCCGACGTGATGCTCCCGCCGTTTGAAATGGCGATCCGTCACGGCGGTGCGCGTTCGGTAATGCACGCCTATACCGACGTCGACGGCGTACCGGCCGCCGCGAATCGCACCCTTCTGACCGGGCTGCTTCGTGAGGACTGGGGCTTCGGCGGTACGGTGGTGGCCGACTACTTCGGCGTTGCCTTCCTGGACATCACGCACGGAGTAGCCGCAAACTCCGGTGACGCTGCTGTGCTGGCATTGCGGGCCGGCGTCGACGTTGAACTTCCTACCGTCAATTGTTTCGGTGAGCCGCTGCTTCGTCGCATCCGCGAGGGTGCCCTGGACGAGTCGGTGGTTGACGATGCACTGCGCCGGGTCCTCACGCAGAAGGCCGAGGCTGGGTTGTTGTCGCCGGACTTTTCCGCCGTTCCCCCGGTGTTGGCCGGTGTGAATGGAATTGAGCTGGATCCTGCGGAGAACCGGGCGTTGGCGCGGCAGTTGGCCGCTCAGTCCCTGGTGCTGTTGAGCAATCGGGAGTTCATGGGTACTCCGGCGCTGCCCCTCGATGTGGTTTCGAACGGTTCGCTGGGCGTTGTGGGACCGTTGGCCGAGGACCCCTTCGCGATGCTGGGCTGCTACTCCTTCGACGCCCATGTTGGTGCGTCGCACCCGGAGGTGCCCATGGGTATATCTGTTCCTTCGGTTGCGGCTGTTGCAGCTGAACGGTTCAGGAGTGTGCTCACCTCCGTCACCGGTAATTGCGAAGCTGCCACCGACGAGCAGATCGCCGAAGCGTGCCGGATAGCATCCTCCGTGGACACGTGTGTGGTGGTAGTCGGGGACAACGCCGGACTGTTTGGCCGTGGCACCTCGGGCGAGGGAAACGACGCCGCCGACCTCCGCCTTCCCGGCGACCAGCATCGGATGCTGGACGGTGTTCTCTCCGCATGCGAGGCGTCCGGGACACGAGCCGTGGTGGTGGTGCTCAGCGGACGACCCTATGCCTTGGGCGACTTCATTGACCGTGCCGACGCTATTGTCCAGGGGTTCTTCCCCGGCGAAGAAGGCGGCGAGGCACTCTGGGACCTGCTCACCGGCGTCGTCAATCCATCCGGCAAGCTGCCCGTATCCGTTCCGCGCTCCCCCGGCGGTCAACCCGGTACCTACCTACATTCCAAGCTCGCAGGACCCAGCGGGGTCAGTGCGCTGGACCCCTCGCCACTGTTCGCTTTCGGGCACGGATTGTCCTTTACGACATTTGAGTTGACCGGTCACCAATGCAGCGCACCCACAATGTCGACGTCGGACTCGGTCACCGTCAGCTGTACGGTCACGAACACCGGGACCCGTGGCGGCGCCGAGATCGTTCAACTTTACTTGGAGGATCCGGTGGGTGAAGTGGTTCGCCCGGTCCGCGAGTTGATCGGCTACGCCCGCGTCGAACTGGACGCCGGCGCGTCCGCCGTCGTGGATTTTGTGGTTCACGCGGACCGCACGTCCTTCACGGGGTTGGACCTTCAGCGCGTCGTGACTCCCGGGCTAGTGAAGCTGCACGTTTCCACGTCCAGCACGTCCGACGCCGCTTCCCATGAGGTGATCCTGCATGGGCCTCGACGCATTGTGGGGTTCGAACGCGAAATGTTGACTCCGGCGAAGGTGCGGCAGGGATAGCGTGGCGTCGCCACCCCCTTTGGATTCCTAGGGGCTCTAATTCAGCCGTTTATGGTTGATTTGATGCCCTGCTTATTTCAAAGAAGGTGGTGAAGGCACCGCTCTGCTGCAGCTAGGCTTCGGAGATGCTTCCCCACCCGACAGCCCGCCTCCGCTTTCGCGAGATGACACTCGATGACCTGGACGAGATGAGCTCGATGCTCGGCGACCCTGCAGTGATGACGTACTACCCGGCTCCCAAAACGAGGGATGAAGCAGCGGCGTGGATTGAGTGGAACCAGACGAATTACGCTCGCGACGGTTTTGGGTTGTGGATTGTGGAAACGCACGACGGCGGGTTCGTCGGCGACTGCGGGCTGACGTGGCAACAAGTCAACGGGCGGTCCGAGCTCGAAGTCGGTTACCACGTTCGCCGGGATCTGCAGGGCCGGGGTTATGCAACGGAGGCGGCCTTAGCATGCCTGGAACTTGTGCGGGATGTTCTCAGGGTTGGTCGCCTAGTGGCGATTATCCACCCGGACAACGTAGCCTCGCGCCGAGTGGCTGAGCGGCTAGGAATGCGGCAGCTTGAGGACGATCGGGGCGCGGAGTTGGTGCGGACGGTGATGGGTGTCGAGTTTGGTTAGCGGCTGTGCCTTGCCCACCCGCTTTGGATCCTGAGAGCTTGGAAAGCACCCTATATCGGTTGAATGGCCCGCGTCGCGGGTTCAAAGAGGGTCAGGAAGCCACACCATCAGAGCCTCAAGCGAACCGGACGTCCGTATCGGGGTCCTTGCGGGTGTCCAGCATGCTGATGATCTTGCTTTCAAGCGCGGCGACGGTTGCCTCAGGGAGGACGATCAGGCCATCGAGTTCCTTACGTGCACGCTTGTACGCCGTTTGACGTTCGGCGGGGGTTGCTGCGGTGTCTTCAGCAATGCGGAGCAGCTTTCTTGCCGTAGCCAATCGCTGCCGTTCCGGGCCGCTGAAGTTGCCGTCCTTGATGCGCCTGGCTTCCCGTTCGGCAACGTCGAAAGCGAGTTCAAAGCTGTGGACAGCTGCTCGATACTCAGCCAAGCGCGCCGGCGTCGTAATGTCCTCCGCTGCTGCGGGGCGTAAGCCGTCGGCTTCTTTTTTTGCCCTGAGGAACGCGACTGTAAGGGGTTCGCGGACGTCCGTCATGAGCGGGAAATCAATGAGGTTGCCTACGTCGAGCTCGTACTCCAGCCATCGGTGGTTCACGGAGTCATGTGCGGCCATCAACGAGACCACCTCTGCTTGATTGGCTTCCTCATGGACCGCCAGTTGGTTCCGTAATTTGAGCAACTCAACCTTGCGCCGGTGCCGCTCCTCGCTGGCCTTGGACCACGACCTTGCCCAGCCACCAGCCATCCCGCCGATAGGAAAAATGAGCCACCAGTAACTGCCAAGGAAGTCGAAGAGGGGTTCCACTGGTCCATCCTCCCATCAGCTTTGACCGGGCCTCAACAGGACCCGGCAAATCGGACTAGTTGGTGACGTTGAGGGGCTTCGTGGGGAGGACGCAGGATGCCCTCTCGAGTGGAGGCTCGCCCCGCCCAACCCGGTTGTTCTTGCCTGTGTCGTCACACCAATCGACGCCATGGGGCATGGCATTCACAGCCATGACGCCTGGGGCGGAGTTCAAAGGGACTTCCACCGTGAAGGTGAACCCGCCGGCATCCGCCATGGGTGCTGTCGAGTTGAGTACCTCTACCCCAGCCGCGTCAATGAAGACGATACTGATCCGCGCGTCGTCACCGTATCGGGGATCGCACTTGGCATCCGGTGCAGAAACAGTCACTGACTCACCCGGTTTCGCCGAGGACGGACTGACGCTATGTTCCGGCGGCAAACACGGCGGGGCCCCGCCTGCGGAGGGACCGCAACCTGCAGAAGCCAAGGTCACCAACATCGCCGTCGATATCGGCAGGGCCGCGCGTTGAAGCCGACGCAGGGTCAGGCGTGCAGAAGAACTCATGTCCCCATTGTTGCCACGGTGGACGACTGAGGTTCCTGATTCCCATGAATGACCACCGGATTGTTGCAGGAGCACCTGAGCGGGTCTGCCGTCAGGGCCATAGCCGGCTATCGCCGTCGTACCTTACCGCTACGATTCCCGTATGGACCAGCGACTGCATTTTCTTACGTTCGCCACAAAGGACCTCGACGCCGCGCGAGCCTTCTACAAGGACGGGCTCGGTTGGGATCCGACCATGGATGTTCCCGGCGAGATCCTTTTCTTCCAAGTTGCGCCCGGACTGATGCTCGGCCTCTTTGACGCCGAAAAGTTCGATCAGGACCTCGGCGCACCAGCCTCAACGCCAGGTGTCAGCGGCGTGACACTTTCACACAACGTCGGCAGCCGTGCTGAGGTGTCCAGCACCATCGACGCCCTGGCAGCGGCCGGTGCCACTGTGGTGAAACCCGCCCAATGCGGGGCGTTTGGCGGCATCTTCCACGGTCACGTGAAGGACCCGAATGGGATTGTTTGGGAAATCGCGCACAACCCCGGTTGGGGCATAAACGACGACGGCACAGTGGTTTTCGGATGAGTGCCACACCGCCGACCTTGGCTGAAGATGCCATCCAGCTCGATCCCCGAATGCAGTTCGACGCCTTTCTGGACGAGCACCGCAGAGCCCTCAATGAGTGCTTGGACGGGCTCACGGAGGAGCAAGCGCGGCGCTCTTTGGTGTCTTCCCGAACAACACTTCTGGGTTTGGTGAAACACGTGACCTTTGTGGAGAAGGTGTGGTTCGACGAAGCCATCACTTCTCGGCCGCGGAGCGAGATTGGCATCCCGGCCACGCCTGACGAGTCGTTCATTCTGGACGACGAAGACACCATTGCCAGTATTCAGGCAGCGCATCGAGAGGCGTGCGAAGCCTCCAGACGGGCGGCCGCTCCCCTTGGACTCGATGACCTGGTGCTGGGCAACCGACGCGGTCCGCTGCCCCTCAGATGGGTGTACCTGCACATGCTCCGCGAGCTCGCACAGCACTGCGGTCACGCCGATATCCTGCGTGAGCAGATCACCCGGTAACCGCTCGCTCTAATAATGATGCTCCTATTGCTGTCGGGCTAGGTACGGACAAGGTTCGCCCACGGTGAACTTCTCCTCGATCACCTTGAGCAATGATCGGGAGTTGAGGCAGAGCAGGTAAATCAACAATCCACAGACAAACACGATCAGCCAGGCCGTGGTCATCATCAAAACGAATGCGGTGACAAAGAGGATCCCGGCATTCCCGAACGACACCCTCCTCTGCGCGGCCAGACTGTAGAGGGACAATCGGTATACGTCCCTCACGCGGAAGGTGAAGCGGGACAGGAGGAGCATCGCGTTGATGGCGGCGGCGCCGACCATGAGCGCGAACCCCACCAGTCCTATTCGTGCAGCGATCTGCGCAGGATCGGCCACTCCTCCAGGCAGCACAGCAAGGTTCAACGCGATTATGCCCAGCAACAGCAAGTACGGCAGCCACACCACTAGTGCTTGGCCGAAGTTTCGCCGATACGACCTGAGAAAGTCGTGGAAAACTCCGCTGTCCTCGCCTGCCAGGAGCCTGTTGAAGGCGTAGCACGAAGCCACAACAGAGGGCCCAAGCAGCACAAAGCCCAGCAGTGCTGAAATACCACTTAGCCCGAGCAGCAGAGGAAGGAGAACCACCAACACGTTGGCCAGCACCAGCAAAGCGCTGCCCACCATTACTCCGTACGCCGTGCCTGCCGCTTTGAAGAGCGGCCCGGAGCCGTATTCAGCCTTCTTCGCTGCCACCTGTAACTACTTCTTGTCCGCGTAAGCCTTGTAGGCCTTGTTCGCCAGGTCGACGTACTTGGTCTGGCCCTTGCTGTCTAATTCCTTCACGTAGGCGTCGAACTCGCTGAGGTTGCGCTGCCCCGTAATGAACTTCAGCGTGTTCTGTTTGACGTGGTCCTTGAGCGGGGTGAGCGCCAACGTGGCTTGTTCGCGGTCGACATCGTTGAACGGCACCGGAGGTGCAACCGGGCGCGGCTTCTTGGACTTCATGGCCTTCTGGAAGGCGAGTTCTTCGTCATTGAACGTGGAGTGCAGCAGCTCCGTGGCGCCTCCGTAGGCGAAGTTGCCACCTGCGAACCCATAGTCCACCCGCAGGTCCTTGGTGCCGGCTGGGTTGAGCCCTTGGAAGTTGATGTCGGCCGCAAGTTGTCGCTTGCCGCCTGACTTGGTGAACGTAGTTCCTTCCACACCCCACTTACTGAATTCCTGACCGGCGTCGCTGTAGAACAACCAGTCGATGTATTGGATGAGCGCCACAAAGCTGTCTTTGTCCTTCACGGACGAGTTCAGCATGAGGCCGTTCTCCAGCCGGGTCCCGCCGATGATGTCTCCTGCGGGACCTCCGGGAACCGTTATTTTGCCGATCTCGAAGTTGCCTTTCCCCACGGACTGCTCCATTGAGGTGCGGTAGGTGATGACGTTCTGCGAATTGGCACTGATCACAAAGGACTTGCCGGACACAAACTTCTGAATGGCAGCATCGTCGGTCTGCGTAAAGCTCTCGGGGTCCATCAATCCTTCGGAAACCAAAGAGTTGAAGTAGGTCACCACTTCCTTGAACTCGCCCGTGCCGGCTGCGAAGCCGAACTCCTTCTTGTCTTCATCAAACTGCAGCCCATCCACCAGTCCCCACCCGGCAACAGTTCCAAAGGAAGGGGCGGCAACATTGAGGACGCAGTCGCCTTTGAAGCGGTCCGAAAAGGGCACGACGTCGGGATAAGACTTCTTGAGCGACCGCAGCACTTCGCGGAATTCGTCCCAGGTGGTGGGCTCGGAAAGCCCTTCCTTCTTCAGGATGTCCTTTCGGAAGCAAAGCGAGTAGTCCGGCCACAGTTCCTCGTGCAGGCCTGGAAGGACGTAGTACTTACCGTCTTCCTGAGTGAGTGCTTCAATCTCGGGCTCGAGCTTCCATTTCTTCACCTTCTCCTGAAAGTGCGGCATCAGGTCCACGTAGTCACTGACTGGCAGCACCGCACCGGCGGAAACAAACGCTGCTTCCTGCCCGGGGTATGTTTTCGCGATGATTTCCGGGGCACTGCCGGAGCTGATGAGCAAGCTGCGCTTCTGCTCGTAATCACTGTTGGGAACGATGGTGGGTTCCAGCGTGACGTTGTTATCGCTGGCCATCTTGGTAAACAGCAGCCAGTCCTTCTTGTATGGGTAGGTGGGCTGGTCAGAGAAAAGGAACGTGAACGTCAAAGGCACCGTCGCCTTGAAAGTGTCACCTACGCCGAAGCTGTCCATCGCACCATTGCGGGATTTGGTGGTGTCTACTTTCTCGCTGGTGTCAGAGTCGCAACTGGTCATCATCAAGCCGATGGTCACCACGGACGCAAGTCCAAGGAAGTCGCGCCTACGGAACTCTCGTGTTCGGAACTCAGGTTTGTGGATCATTGGATGTCCTTTCATAAGGGTTATTCCTTGACGGAACCGAGCATCACGCCCGAGAAGAAGTACTTCTGGACGAACGGGTAGATACAAAGGATGGGGATGACGGTCAGGACGATGGTGACCGACTGGATGTTCGCGGCGATCTGGCCGACGTTCTCCGCTGTGCCGCCGGCTGAGCCCGCTGTGGTGACTCCGGCGATCATGTTGCGCAGGTAGATGGTGACCGGAAAGAGATCCGGGTTGTCCAGATAGAGGAAGGCCTGGAACCAGGAATTCCAGTTGGCCACCGCGTAAAACAGCACCATGGTGGCCACGATTGCCTTGCTCAGCGGCAGGACAACCCTGAACAGAACCCCGTACTGGGTGAGCCCGTCAATGGACGCTGCTTCCTCCAACTCACGGGGCATGTTCTCGAAGAACGACTTCATAATGAGCAGGTTGAAGACGCTGATGGCGTTCGGCAGCACCACGGCCCAGATGGTGTCCCGCATACCAAGCGAACTGATGAGCACATAGTTGGGAATGAGTCCGCCGTTGAAGAACATGGTGAACACTGCCAGCCCAATGAAAACGCTGCGGCCTTTGAGTTCTTTCTTGGCGATTGCGTACGCGAAGGACGTCGTCAGCACCATGGATATGGCCGTCGCTACCACCGTGTACAGCACGGTGTTCCCGTAGTTGTTCCAGAATGTGGAGTCGGCCAGGATCAGCTTGTACGTTTCGGTGTTGAACCCCATGGGGAACAGGTTGACCTGACCGGCGTTGATGAAGCCTTCGCTGGAGAATGATTGGGCAATGATGTTCAGGAACGGGTATGCCGTCAAGAACACCACGAGCAGCAGGAACACCAGGTTGAGGGCACGAAACACCCGCATGCCAACGGAGACCTTCATGTCTTTGAGGAGGACACCATCGCCGGAAGCTGCAGGCAACGTAGAGGGAGTCTTGGTCGCTGTCTTGTTCACCACAGGCTCGTTCCTGCGACGCGCTTGGAAATAGCGTTCGCTGAGAGGATCAGCGTGAGGCCAATGACGGATTCGAACATTCCGATGGCGGCCGCGTAGCTGAAGTTGCTGGATTCCAAACCCACCCGGTACAGGTAGGTGGAGATGACATCTGAGGTCGCGTAGTTGAGCGGGTTGTAGATGAGGAGGATCTTCTCGAAGCCCACCGCCATGAATGTGCCGATGTTCAGGATGAGCAGCGTGATAATCGTTGGCCTGATGGCGGGAAGGGTCACATGCCAGGTTTGCTGCCAGCGGTTGGCACCATCGATCCTTGCCGCCTCGTACAAGGACTCATCCACGCGAGTCAGGGCGGCGAGGTAGAGAATGGCGCCCCAACCCATGGTCTGCCACACTTCGGAGCTGATGTACATGGGCCGGAACCAGCCGGGATCCTGCGTGAAGTTCACGGTGGTTCCGAAGAGCGATTCCGCGATCTGGTTCACGGTTCCGGTCATGGAGAAGTTCTGCAGGATCATGCCGGCGATGATCACCACTGACATGAAGTGCGGCAGGTAGGCCACGGTTTGCACGAACTTCTTGAACTTTTGGGATCTGAGTTCGTTGAGCATCAGCGCGAAGATGATGGGCATCGGGAAGCAGAACACCAGGGTCAGGACACCCAGGATGATGGTGTTCTGAAAGGCCTGCCAGAAGCTGGGATCGTTGATGAACAGGGTGATGTATTTGAGGCCCACCCATTTCTCGCCGAAAATACTCCCACCAGGCTGAAACTGGCGGAACGCGATCACGTTTCCGGCCATCGGCAGATACCGGAAAATCAGCAAGTAAAGCAACGGCAGCGCCAACAGCGTGTATAAGCGCCAGTCGCGTTTGAATGCCAACTTCCAACTGCCGGGCTTGTCGCGCCGTTTCTTCGCCTTACCGGGCTCAGCCTTCGGGACAATTTTGGGAGGAACATCCACTCGTAGTGCCATGATTCCCCTCCTATCCTGCTGCTTCTTCGAGGATCAGGACGCCATTGGCAGGGAGCTCAACCGACCCCTGAACCGCCCGTCCGCTGATGCGGTCGGTGCCGCCGTCGAGGACATTCACACTGGACGGTGCGTCGTTGTGGTTGAGCACCATGAGGAAACTTTTGTTGGTACCGGCACGACGGCGGACCTGGACTCCCGCAGGCGTCTTCAGTTCCGGTTCGACACCGGCGGCGAGGAGTTCGTCGTCGAGGAACTGGCCAAGCAGTCCGTCGTCAACTCGTGCCGACAAGTACAGCGCGGTGCCAAGCCCAAAAGAATTGCGCGTGACAGCAGGAGTTCCTGACAAGCGACCTGATGAGTAGCTGGCCAGGACCTCCGCCGTTTCGGTGTGCAGATGCTCAGTCCAGTAGCTCGCAGAGGAGGTCCCGCCGTCGGGTGTTGAAAGTTTTACTTGCTCACTTTCCCCCGCGAGCGGATGCATCTCCTCGCTCCATGCGCCAAGGACGTTCCTCAACGCCCCGGGGTAGCCGCCCAAGCGGATGGTGTTGTTCTGATCGACGATGCCTGAGAGGTACGAAACCACCAGCCGTCCGCCGTCGGCGACGTAGGTCTCGAAGCGCCGCGCAGCGTCGTCCGTGAGGAGATACGACGCCGGCATGATCACCAGGCTGTATCCGGAAAGGTCGCTGTTCGCGCTGACAAAATCAACGGTGATGTTGGCGTCGAAGAGTGGTCGGTAGAAGCGCAGGACTTCCTGCGCATAGTTCAGGTCGGACCGGGGAGAGTTGCCCAGCTCCAATGCCCACCAGCAGTCCCAGTCGAACACGATGGCCACCTGAGCCTTGGACCGAGTCCCGGTCAGATCCCCCAACGCCCTGAGTTCCTGGCCCAACTCACACACCTCACGGAAGATCCGGGTGTTGGGACCAGCGTGGTTCACCATGGCCGAGTGGTAGCGCTCCGTCCCGCCCTTTGCCTGCCGCCATTGGAAGAAAAGGATCGAGTCGGCGCCCTGGGCAATGGCCTGGTACGAACCCAGGCGCATCTTGCCGGGAAGCTTGGACACGTTGACGGACCATTGGCTGACCGCTCCTGTAGCTTGCTCCATCACCATCCATGGCTGGCCGTTGCGCAGCGAGCGCATGAGGTCGAAATTCAAGGCAGCAGCAATGTGCGCGTCTTTTTCGCGTGGGTCCGGGTAGATATCCAGTGCGGCGGCGTCTTCTTCAGCCGCCCAGGCCCAGTAGTCGTTGGTCTTGTAGAAGCGCATGAAGTTGGTGACGATCGGCAGGTCCGGGCTATGCCGCCGGAGAATGTCCCGCTCCGCGGTGAAGTGCTCCAGCATGCTGTCCGAGGTGAAGCGATGAAAGTCCAAGCGGCGCGAGGGGTTGGACCACGTACGGGGCTGGGCGGGGACCCGCACCTGGTTCCAATCGGAGTAGAGCTGGCCCCAAACAGCGGTGCTCCAGGCCTCGTTCAGCTCATCCAGCGACGAGTACTTCCGCTGCAGCCACTCGCGGAAAGCTTTCTCAGCCCAAGGACCGTAGGACACGGGCCCGTATTCGTTGCCAACATGCCACATGCGGAGGGCAGGATGATTGGCGTAACGCTCCCCCATCTTCTCCGCCAAAGCCAGTGACTTGGCCCGATACACAGGATGGGAAACGTCGAAGTGCTGGCGGGACCCGAAGCCGAAGATGCTGCCGTCCGCTCGTTCCGGCATCATGTCCGGGTGCTGCTCAACCAGCCATGCGGGCGGAACGGCATCGGGCGTGGCCAGGTCCACACCAATGCCATGCTCATGCATGAGGTTCATGACGTCATCCAGCCAGCCGAAGTCGAAGACACCATCACTGGTTTCCAAACGGCTCCATGAAAACACCGCCAAGGTAACCAAGTTCACTCCTGCTTGCTGCATGAGTTTGGCATCCTCGAGCCATACGTCGCAGGGCCATTGCTCGGGGTTGTAATCCCCGCCGTAGGCGATCCCGCCTAATCGTTGATGCAGTTGCTGCAGCCGCGCCTCAGCGGTCCGCGCGTCCTCAGGGTGGATGGTCATCGTTGTCCTTCACTCGGCCTTCGTCGCCCTGAACAACAGTGCGACGCACATCACAGAGAGAAACTATCGTAAACTTTACGCAATAACAACAGGTGAGTATCGGAAACTCGTGAATAACCTACAAACTGCTAAATTCGCACGTAGCCCTTGGGATATGCTGTGTTTCGGAGCAGTAGATCGCACTCGTGACGCGCGTAAAGGAACCATTGATCAAGTAAGTTTCCGATGATTTATGGAAACTATCGGAAACTGATTTCGGGGTGACTCTGCAAGCTGCCCGATCTCAGCCAGATCGCCGGAAGAGCATAGGAATCGCGGGAAGTGGACAGGATCGCTGGGCCGGACCGGCGAACTCGCAGCGATGCCGCGACCTCACTGCACGCTGGCGGGGCAGGAGCACCTGACAGAGCGGACCCCGGCCGGAAACTCATTGACACGTGACCAATTGGTCACCTATTCTGAGCCCATGGACGTAGTGTTCAAGGCCTTGGCAGACCCGACCCGCAGGGAACTCCTGGATGAGCTGTTCCGCGAGGACGGTCAGTCTGCCTCTGCCTTGGGGGCCCGGTTCGAGATGACCCGTTTCGGCATCGCCAAGCACCTCAAGTTGTTGGAGGATGCGGGCTTGGTGGTCACCCGCCGTCGGGGACGTGAAAAGCTGCACTTCCTGAATCCGGTTCCCATCCGCCTCATCCACGATCGCTGGGTGAGCAAATACGCAGAACCATGGGCCGCTGCCCTCAGCGACCTCAAATCCAGATTGGAAAGTCCCATGGAAAAGATCTTCGAAATTTACATCAAGACCACCCCGGAGCGGCTCTGGGAAGCCATCACCAATAGCGAGATCCGCAGCAAATACCAGTTCGGAAACACCTTCACCTCGGACTGGACTCCGGGCAGCCGCTTCGAGATGCACAACGTCAAGGCGGACGCGCCGCTCGGCGAGGGCGAGAACATCGAGGTGGATCCCCCACGCCGGCTCGTCCAAACCATGCGTGCCCTCTGGGGCGAGGATGTGAAGGCCGAGGGAACGTCGCGGATCACGTGGGAAATTGAGCCCGTCGGCGATTCCTGCCACCTCACTGTGACGCACGATCAGCTCCGCGAAGGTGCCAACGACCAACTGTACGGCGGCTGGCCCATGATCCTCTCGGGCCTCAAGACCTGGCTGGAAACCGGCGAAACCCTCACCACACCCGGCTCGCTCATGTACGCGTAGCTACTCGAGGACCACGGCTTAAAAGAGGACGACGACGGCGGGCCGCTTGGGCCCCGTCGTCGCCAATACCTCAGTCTTCCGCCAGTCAGGCGACCGATGCCGCCGCCTGCGCCTCAGTCAGCCAGGCCGCCTGCATGGTACCCAGGAGGTGCGGTGCGAAATCCTCACCAATTTCCATCACTACGCGGCAACGTGCACCGCGCTGCTCGGGGAATCCCGCATACAGGCCACGGAGATCGCAGACCGTCTGGCCGCGACTGGGCCCGTCGGTGGTATCCACCTGAACCCGGACAGTCGGTGCAAGCGTGAGCTCCACTCCCCTGACAGCAATGGCCGCGGAAAGGGGATCGTGCATCGCCGAGCAAGCCCGGCCGAAGATGTCCACGTAGAAGCCGAAGTAGTAGCCAAGCATTTGGCCCAGTGCCTGCGAGACCGGGTGCTCGGTGGCGAGTAGTTCCTGGCGGTGGTTTTCCTCCAGGACGTTGGTCATGGTGACATCCAACGGCACCAGCGTCACGTTCCAGTCGGCGGCCAGGACTTCCGCGGCAGCCTCGGGATCGTTGGCGATGTTGGCCTCGGCAACAGGCGTGATGTTTCCCGGAGCCAGCGCTGCGCCGCCCATGATGGTGACCTCGGCGATCAGCTCAGGTAGTTTCGGTTCCAGACGCAGCGCTTCGGCGATGTTGGTCAACGGGCCGATGGCCACAAGGCGAAGCTCCCCCGCATACTGATGCGCCAACTGGACCAGCAGTTCCGCGGCTGTGGCCTTGACGGGTTCACGGTCGGACGGGACCAGCTCTACCCCGCCGATGCCGTTATCACCATGGACGTGCGGAGCTCCGCCGTGGAACGCGCCAACCTGCGGATCGTGGGCGCCGATAGCCACGGGAATGTCCGGGTGGCCGGCCAAGTTCAGCAGGTCCAGGGTATTCCGGGCACCGCCGGCTGCACTGACGTTGCCGCTCACGGTGCCAATGCCCACGAGGTCGGCCCGCGGGGAGGCAAGGAGATAGGCCAGGGCGAGGGCGTCGTCGATGCCGGTATCGCAGTCGAGGAAGAAGGGCGCGGGCTGGGTCATGTTGGTCTCTCGTTTCAGGTGAAGCGGACTACTTGTTGTGCGGAGTGGGCTGAAGCCGCGGTGAGTTGCACGCGCAGCCGCGTGCCGGCGTCGTGCGTTAGATCTTTTCGCCTTTGGGGGCCGCGATGAACAGGCTAACGATGAAGGCAAGCGCCGTGATGGACACCGAAATCCAGAGGGCCGCCGAGTATCCGGCTGCGGTGCCCTGGCCTGCGAACGGTGCAACAATTACGACGCCGAGGCTCGCCCCGATTCCGAAGGAGGCACCGTTGATGCCCGGCAGTGCAGCCGGCGCTTCCTTTGGCGAGAGCAGCACGGACAGGCCGTTGATGGCGGTGAGGAAGAAGCCGTTGTAGAAGATGCCGAGGGCGGCGACGGCGATGAGGACTGCTACCTGGTTGTGGGCGAAAAGCGCCGCGATGATTGCGCAGGCGAGGCTGGTTGCCGTGCCAACACGGACGGTCTTGATCCAGCCGCGGCGGTCGGCAATCCAGCCGGCGAGCGGAGCTGCGAACACACCAATGAGTGCTGCGGGTGTGAGGAACAGCAGGGCGGCGACCGAAGCTGACAGTCCGAAGCCGTTTTCCTTGTCCTGGCTCAGCAAAACCACAGTGAAGTTGATGATGGCGAAGATGCCCGCGAGCGTCAGCACGGTGGTGGCGATGACCGGCCACACCTGACGTGACCGAAGGTGGTGAACGGCCACGAGAGGGGTTTCGCGCTTCTTCTCGATGAGCCAGAAAGCCGTGAAGGACGCGATGCTGCCGGCAAGCAGGCCAAGGGCCGCCGGTGAAGTCCAGCCCGCCGACGAGCCCGTGGACACGAAGTAGGTGATGAACACCAGGAACACGGACAGCGACCCCGCGCCCCACCAATCCATCCGGCCTGGAGCAACAGCTGACTTGCCGCTCGGGACCACTTTAATGACACACACGACGGCGATCGCGGCCAGTACCAGGACGGCGACAAAGATCGACTGGAAGCCAAGGGTCTCAGCCATGAGTCCGCCGAAGTAGCCATCCACGCCGCCAACCCCGCCGTTGATGGCAGCGATGATGCCGATGGATGTTCCGAAGAGTCGGGCAGGCAGGTACTCATTCAGGACGATGTAGGAGAGCGCAAAGATGGCACTGGAAACACCCTGCATGAAGCGGCCGGTGACCAGCAACGGCAGGGTGGGAGCGAAGATACACAGCACGGTCCCCGCGCCCATGATGGCAAGCACCAGGAGCAGTGCATTACGGCGTCCGATGAAGTCGCTCCAGCGGCCGATCACAGGTCCAGCGATGGCGCCGGCGAGGAAGAACATGGACTGCACTTGGGCCACGGCCTCGGGCGTTTCGCCGAAGAAGGAGCCGATGTGTGGCAGGGCCGGGGTGATCATGCTGGCGTTGAGCTGGAATGCCAGCACAGCCAGGACCAGCGTGGTGATCAGCAGCGCGGCGGCCTTGCCGTGGAAGCGGCCTTCCTCCGTGGCTGCTTCAGTTGGTGTCACCTGTGATGGGGCCGTCTGATCTAGAGCTTGGGGATCTTCAGACTGCGGCTCAACCGCGGTATTGGGGATGTTCACATCAAACTCCTTTGTCCGAGGGCGCGGGCGGCGCCACGAGATGTGAGTTGTTATACAAGCATGTATTACGAGCTTGTGCAACCTATCACAGTCATCCGGTACAGTATCCGTAACCCATCTCAAGTGAGGCACCCTTGACCGACAACGCCGTCCAGTTCCTGTCACGACCCATCGCTGCCCCACCTGGGCAGCCTTTGCGAGTCGCGGCCTACTCCCGAATCGCCGAAGCGATCCGGACCAAAATCCTGCCGCCGGGTTCCTTGCTCCCTACGGAGACTGAGCTGGGCATCATGATGGACGTCAGCCGCACCGTGATCCGGGAAGCGCTGATGTTGCTGGAAGAAGATGGCCTCACCCGGGCACGACGCGGAGTTGGTCGGTTTGTTGCCGATTCGCTCCCGCGCATCGGCATTGAACACATTCGACCGTTCGATCAGCTTCTTGGCGGAACCGACCAGGACATCCAGGTCAAACGGGTAGCCGCGATCAAGCAACCGGCTTCGGAATTCGTGGCGCCGGGCATCGGTGTCCAGCCTGACGAGGACGTGTGGTTCTGGGAAAGCGTGCTGATCCGGAACGGTGAGCCCCTGGCGCATCTCCAGGAGAACGTTGCCCAAGGAATCCCTGAGGCCGAGGCCCTGGCCGAAGCTGCAGAGGCTCCCACGCTTTCCGCGTCAACGCTCCTGGAAGTCCTCAGCGGTCTGCCCGGCACCACCCTTGGCCCCGGTGAGTGCCAGATCAGCCTGAGCACCGCCGGCCCCAGCCGCGCGAAGTTGCTGGGCCTCCGCCCCTCCGATCCCGTGCTGGTCCTCACCCAATACGTCCGCCGGAGTGGTTCTCCGTTCTATCTCGCCAAATGCCTGGTGGCTGCCAAGGCCGGGCACCTCTCCGTCATCCAGTCCTCCTGAAATCTCCCCTCCGCTAATATCCCGAAAGGGTTCTCCCATGAGCACGTCCCTGCAGTCCCCTGCGCCCAAATTGGCCTCCACGCTCACGGTTGTGGGCAGCATCAACCTCGACATCACGGCGACAGCCGACCGCCTCCCCTCGCCCGGTGAAACCGTAGGCGGAGGCGTTCTCCGCCAGCAACCCGGCGGGAAGGGCGCCAACCAGGCCGTTGCTGCGGCGCGGCTCGCCGGACGCTCCCGCATGGTGGGGGCAGTAGGCCAGGACGACGCCGGCCTCAGCCTTCTCAGCGCTATGGCGACCGCCGGCGTCGACGTCCAAGACGTTTCCCGCGCGGATGCTGCCACGGGAACCGCCCTGGTGCTGGTGGACGGTGAGGGAGAAAACCAGATAGTGGTGTGCCCCGGCGCCAACGCTTCCGTGAGCTTGGAAGGTGTTACGTTCGCTGACGACGAGGCCGTCCTCTGCCAACTCGAAGTGGACCAGGAAGTTGTGCTGGAAGCCGCGCGCCGGGCCAAGGGCTTCTTTGTCCTGAACGCTGCACCGGCAGCACCGCTCATTCCCGAGCTGCTGGAGCGCTGCGACCTGGTGATCGTGAACGAGACGGAATATGAACTGATTCCGGCCCTCCGCGACGCTCCCCTGGTTGCTGTAACCTACGGCGGCGACGGTTCGGCGATCTTCGTCGACGGCGAAAGGGCGGCTGAAGCTCCGGCAGTGCGAGTCACTGATATTGCCAACACCATCGGTGCCGGGGATGCATTCTGTGCAGCGCTGGTCCTGGCGCTCCAGTCCGGGCTTGAGTACGCGCACGCCCTCGCCGCAGCCAACACCGTTGGTGCCGACGCTGTCAGGGACAGTTCCTCTCAGCCTGCGCTGAAGCCGCTGGAGCACTACATCGAGGCATCGCGCGCTGCCATTCAGCCTGCCTGAGACAGCAGACGACCCCTCCAGCCCGGGGCGTGCTACGTTTGCTACGGAGGCTAATCATGACAACTATTCCGCACCGGGAACTGCGTAATCAGAGCAGTAAGATTCTGGAACGCGTCAAAAATGGGGAAGTCATCGACGTCACCAACAACGGCGAGGTGGCGGCAACCCTCATTCCACCGTCGGCTTCACCCTTTGAGCGTCTACTCCAAGCAGGTAGCGTCCGGCCGGCAAGCGAGACACCTGTGGACTTCACAATCTTGCCCCGCGTCAGCAGCGACATGACTACAGCCGACATCCTGGCCGATCTGCGCGGCGACAGGTGATCGTTTACGTTGACACTTCTGCGGTCATGAAGTTGGTGGTTAGCGAACAGGAGTCAGCCGCCGCTGCTGCCTACTTGGTGGAGATGGCGGCCTCCGGAGCACATCTCGTGGCTTCCATGCTGCTCTACACGGAACTGCACTGTGCGGCTCGTCGGACGAACATGGCGTTCGACGTCGTCAATTCCGTTTTGACCGGAATCAACTTGGTTGACGTAACCCGCTCAGACCTCATGTACGCAGCGGCACTCCCGGGACAGTTGAGAAGCGCGGACGCTATTCACTTGGCAGCAGCCATTCGACTTCAGACCGACAGGCTGGTCGCCTACGACCACGAGCTACTACTCGCCGCTACCGAATCAGGGCTCACCACGGTGTCGCCCGGGACCTAGCAAGGACCTAGCCCAAAATACGGAAGTCGTCGAACTCTCCGGTTGCTTCGGAAACCTCAAAGTCAACATTCGCTACCCGCCCTGGTGCTTGCGTGGAGTGGAGCCAAGAGGTGAGCTGACTGACCTCGGATGCTTCCCCCTCTGCGACCAACAGCACCGAGCCGTCGTGGTCGTTGCGGACCGTTCCCTTCAGCAGCAGCTCGTCAGCTTTACGGGCAGTCCAATAACGGAACCCGACCCCTTGGACCACTCCGGTGATTCGGGCTGTGAGGCGAAGGGCTTCATCAGTCATGGAACCACTTTAACGAGACCTGCCCTTGTTCGTCCCACTCACCGTACAACGGGACGTGGGACGAACAAGGGCAGGCTTCGAGCCGGAAATAGACCTAGCCGACCACAATGTCCCGGGTCGCGTGGCTGTACGTGATGGTGACGGGACCGCCGTCGTGGTTCAACTCGTGGTTCGCGCCATCACGGGCGCCAAACGCGCCGTAGTTTTCGTCCCATGAGCGGTTCAGCGCGATCTTGTAGGTGTAAAAGCCGGCGGGCAGTTCAGCCGTCAGCGTCCACACCTGGACCAGCGGGTTGAACTCCATCTGGGCTTCGTCGTACTGCGGCGCCCAATCCTCGGGTGCTCCAAGGATCTTGTTGAAGTCACCGGCGATCGCCACGGCGTCAGGCTGCGGCAGGGTCTCGACGGCGGAGGCTGCTGCTGCTTTCGCCGGCGCCTTGCGGGTGGACTTCTTCGCGGTGGACTTCGTCGCCGCGGGTGCAGCCGCGGGTGCAGCCGCGGGTGCAGCCGCGGCGGAGGAAGCCTTGGCTGTTGCTGCTTTGGCCCTCGGCGCGGACACCTTGGCGGCAGCAACCTTCGGCTCAGCTACGTCAGCGGCCGCGACTTTAGGCTCGGTGGCCTTCTTCGCAGCGGCCCGCTTGGTCGCAGCTGTCTTCTTGACTTGGGGCTTCACAGGCGGGGCCGTTGGAACGGCGACGTCGGCCGGTACTGGAGTTCCGGCGTCGAGCGCTGCTCCAAATGCTTCCGCGTCCGGGAAGGCCACTGTCGCACGGAGGCCGTCCTCCGGGATGGTCCAACCCGAGCGGCCCTTGACCAGCCAGCCAGCCTTGACCAGCTTCGCCGAGGCCGACGTCAGGGTCTTGTGGCCGCGGGGGATGCCGCCACTGAGAAGTTCAGCCTCGTGGTCATTGAAAGGTACTCGGACGATCGCTTCGGCCAGCACCTCGCCGGCGTTCAACGTTGCCCCGGACCATACGCTCTCAGCGAGGATGTCCAGTACGGCCTTCAGACGAAGGTTGGTGTTCTCGGCGGTATTCGCGCCCATGCTTCTCCTTCAACGGTGGATACTCCCTCAAAGTTTGCCAATGAATTGTTAATTCCCGCGACTGCAGAAGGTAAACACCGTGTGTCGTGACTGAGTGTGACATCACAGACGCCGCAAGTGATCTACGGGTCTCGGCTGCCGTGCTTCAAGCGGGCGTTACGGACGCCTTGACCCACTCGGTGACCTCGTCCAACAGCACCGCTTTGCGGGCGTCACCGGCGAAGGAGGAGCGGATGGAATTGGCAGCCAGGGTGGCCTGCTCCGGAACCGAGAATTCCAGGACCTTGACCAGTTGCTCGAAGTTGTCGTCCACGTAGCCGCCAAAGTAGGCGGGGTCGTCCGAATTCACGCAGACGTTCAAGCCAATCGCCAACATCTCGGGCAAGGGGTGGTCAGCCAGTTTGTCCACCGCACGGAGCCGGACATTGGAGAGCGGACAAACGGTCAAGGGAACCTGTTCAGCCACGAGCCGCTGCACTACATCTGTGTCTTCCATGCAACGGATGCCGTGATCGATCCGCTCCACGTGGAGCACATCCAGCGCCTCGGTGATGTAGGAAGCAGGTCCTTCCTCGCCCGCGTGCGCGATCCTCCGCAAGCCGGCCTCCCCGGCGCGCTGGTACAGGCGCTCGAATTTCGACGGCGGATTGCCCACCTCTGCGGAGTCCAAGCCGATGCCGGCGATCGGAGCGTGCATGGCCAGGAGCTGGTCCAGCACCTCAAGCGCCGAGTCCTCGGACATGTCGCGCAGGAACGCAGCGATGAGGAGCGTGGAGACACCAAAGTCTTCCTCGGAGGTGGCCAGTGCGTTGGCCACACCGTTGACGCAGGTTTCCAGCGCCACACCCCGGGACGTGTGGGCCTGGGGGTCCATCATGATTTCCGCATGGCGCACTCCCCCGACAGCGGCCCGCGTCAGATAGGCGCGCGTCATGTCAGTGAAATCCTGCTCTGTCTGAAGGACGGCCATATTGGCGTAGTAGAGATCCAGGAAAGACTGCAGGTCAGTGAACTCGTACTTTTCCCGGAGTTCCTCAATGTCTTCGTACGGCAGTTCGATGCCATTTCGTTCGGCCAGGGCAAAGATCAGCTCTGGCTGGAGAGTCCCTTCGATGTGCAGGTGCAGTTCGGCAACCGGAGGCGCCGTGGTCGTAGTTTTCTCGCCAAAAGTTTCCACCCGACAACTCTAGGCCCCAACACCGGCACGTGTCCCGGAGCACTCAACTTGGTTCTCACGCCCGGCACCCTCAAACTGAAAGGATGCAGACTTTCCTCCCTTTCGCCGATTTCCGTGAGAGTGCCGCGGCGCTCGACACTTCAAGGCTCGGCAAACAGCGCGTCGAAGCCCTCCAGGTTCTCCGCGCGTTGGTGATCCCGGAGTACGGTTGGCAGTCCCACCCCGCCGTGCGCATGTGGATGGGCCACGTCCCCGCGCTCACCATGTACGGCCTGGCCATGGCCGACGAGTGGATCAGGCGCGGCCACCCGGACAACACCCGCACCAACATCACGGAGTTCGCGCCGCAGGCGGCCCACCCGGACTACGCCTCCAGGATCATCATGCCGCCGTGGCTCGGACACGAGGACCTGCACCTCAGCCACCGGTCCAAGCTGATCTCCAAGGATCCCAAGCACTACTCCCAGATCTTCCCCGGCACCGAGGAAAAGCTCGAGTACGTGTGGCCGGAACCCAAGCACGAGTTCCACCCGGAGGACCCGGAAGAGGATCGCCTGTTGATCCTGCGCGCCAATGTGGAAGACCTCCGTCCGGAGCAACTCACCACCGTCGCCATGCCGCCGCACGGCAAGGCCCGCGCCGCCGCACCGTCAGACCCGGACGAGTACCAGTTCGTTTACGCCGAGGAAAAGTCCCGCCGCCAGGTCAAGGGCCCCAAGAAGCGGCCCGTCAAACAGCTTGAGAAGAAGCCCACGCGAAAGCGCCAAGCCCAGGAACAGGCGTTCAACACTCTGCCCGGCAAGACCGAGCTGGCCGTGCCCTTCGATGGTGGCCAAATCTTCGCTGTTGGCCTGATTCAGGGCCGACCCATCACCGTTGACGGCCGATTCGCGCGCAACTTCGAGGTCACCAACGTGATCAAGCGCACCGACTTCGACTATCCCGCACTGCTTCAGGATCCCCGGGTGTTCTTCCCGGTCCCGGCACCGGCACTGTAGCGGCCGACGCTGTAGCGGCACCTTTCACCAACGCCCGACGGCGGCAGCCAGGTTCTGTTTCAATGGAACCCGGCTGCCGCCGTCGTTAATTGCTGGGAGCAACCCACACCACTCAGCCAAGTGACACCGCACCCTCACCCGCCGGACGCACCCTTTACCCCGCCGCGCACCCCACGATCGCCGGCACCGCACCCTCCACCGCCGAGCGCACCATCTCCCGCGCCGCGCACCACACGATCGCCGGCACCGCACCCTTCCGCACCATTCGCACCAGCGGTTACAGGGGCAATCGGCGGCAACAGGTGCGAGCAACCCACCACGACTCAGCCAAGTGACACCGCACCCTCCACCGCCGGGCGCACCCTTTCCCGCGCCCTTCCGCACCATTCGCACCAGCGGTTACAGGGGCAATCGGCGGCACCAGGTGCGTGCAACCCAACACCACTCAGCCAAGTGACACCGCACCCTCCACCGCCTGGCGCACCCTTTCCCGCGCCGCGCACCACACGATCGCCGGCACCGCACCCTTTCGCACCATTCGCACCAGCGGTTACAGGGGCAATTGGCGGCACCAGGTGCGAGCAACCCACCACCACTCAGCCATGCGGCACCGCACCCTCACCCGACAGGCGCACCCTTTCCCGCGCCGCGCACCACACGATCGCCGGCACCGCACCCTTCCGCACCATTCGCACCAGCGGTTACAGGGGCAATCGGCGGCAACAGGTGCGAGCAACGCACCACCACTCAGCCAAGTGACACCGCACCCTCCACCGCCGGGCGCACCCTTTCCCGCGCCGCGCACCACACGATCGCCGGCACCGCACCCTTCCGCACCATTCGCACCAGCGGTTACAGGGGCAATTGGCGGCACCAGGTGCGAGCAACCCACCACCACTCAGCCAAGTGACACCGCACCCTCCACCGCCGGGCGCACCCTTTCCCGCGCCGCGCACCACACGATTGCCGGCACCGCACCCTTTCGCACCATTCGCACCAGCGGTTACAGGGGCAATTGGCGGCAACAGGTGCGAGCGGGCGATTACTCTCTGTGAGACGGTGGAGGCACGCACCTAGGCAGGGAGGGCCATGGATTTCCAGCACGTCATCGAAGAAGTCGGCCGGTACATGGACTTCGCGGGGGTGGCAGTCATGGTGATCGGAGCCCTGGTGTCCGTCCCTCTGGCCCTGCGCGGGTATCAACCAAAACGCGCCAGGGGCCTCGCTCCTTTTTCTCCCTACCGCTCGTATCGGCAGCTGCTGGGCAGGTCCATCCTGCTGGGGCTCGAGCTCCTGGTGGCCGCCGACATCATCCGAACTGTCGCCGTGACCCCGACATTCGAGAGCGTCGGCGTCCTGGCCATCATCGTGCTCATCCGCACTTTCCTCAGCTTCTCCCTCGAGCTCGAAATAACGGGCCGCTGGCCGTGGCAGAAGGAAAAAGAATCATGACGCAGCAGTGGAGCCCGGACATCCTTGGCCAAGGATTTGAGCAACAAACGCTGAAGCTCGACGGCGGCGCTACCGCCACCTTGGTGCGGTACCTTGGCTTTGCTCCGGAGTGGTTCGCGGTCTCCGGCGAAACTCCGGACGACGCTGGAATCGACGCCGACGTCCTGTACGTCCATGGCTGGTCCGACTACTTCTTCCAAAAGCATGTGGCCGAGTTCTGGCATCGGGCCGGCGCTCGCTTCTACGCCCTGGACCTGCATAATTACGGCCGGAGCCTCAGTCCGGGAATGGTGCCGGGCTTCGTCACGAACCTCGCCGAATACGATGCCGACATCGAAGCAGCGCTGTCAGCCATGGGCCGCTCTGTTGTTCCGGGCGTGGACCGGCCGCTTATCCTGTTGGGACACTCCACCGGTGGGCTCACTCTTAGCCTGTGGGCCGCCCGCCATCCCGGGATCGCATCCGCCGTGATCCTCAACAGCCCTTGGCTGGAATTCCAAGCAACCGAGCTGGGCAGGCGGGCGATCGCACCCCTTGTGGGGCTCCACGCCCGCCTTCATCCCTTGACGCCGCTGCCGCCAGTAGATCCGGGAATCTACACGCGAGCCGTATCAGCCACTCTTGATGGCGAATGGGACTACAACCTCGAGTGGCGCCCCGACCGCGGATTCCCCATCACTCCGGCCTTTCTCGATGCCGTGTTCCGTGGCCAGGCGACCGTCGCAGCCGGCTTGGGCATCGAGGTTCCCGTGCTCGTGTTGCTCTCGGACAAGAGCTATCTCCAACCAAAGTGGTCCGCCGACGCGCTCACCGCTGACGTGGCACTCAACGTCGATGCCGTAGCCCACCGCGCACTGTCCCTGGCGGACACCGTCACGGTGAGCCGGCTGCCGAACGCGTTCCACGACATCTTCCTCTCGCCGGAACCCGTCCGGCGGCAGGCCTTCGAACGCATTGGGCGCTGGCTACCGATGGCTCTGCAAGCTTCAAACGCAGAGGCGTGGGAGGCCAGGACGGCGGGTTTGTGAGGCATCCGGCTCACGAATCCGGCCCTTGTTCGTCCGACTCACCGTAGAACGGGGCGGCACACAAACGAGAGCGGGACTCGTGAGCGGAGAGGCTTACTTGCCCAGCCCGGCCCTTGTTCGTCCGACTCACCGCAGAACGGGGCGGCACACAAACAAGAGCGGGACTCGTGAGCGGAGAGGCTTACTTGCCCAGCCCGGCCCTTCGCAGCGCCTCAGCCATGGCTGTGTTGGCGGGAGCGGCCGGAGCCTGCTGAGGCTTGCCTTGGCGCGCGCCGCCCTGACGGCGATCGCCCTGGCCCTGCCGTTGTGAACTCTGGCCGGGTTGTCCCGAACGCTGTCCGGGCTGGCCGCCACCACGTTGGGCAGCCCCCTGGCCGCCGCCGCGCTGACCGCCAGCACGTTCGCCAGCACCCTGGCCGCCCGAAGCACGTCCGCCCGAGGTGCGCCCACCAGCTGTGCCGGGTTCGTCGTCGAGCCTCAGGGTCAGGGAGATGCGCTTACGCTCGGGATCGGCCTCGAGCACCTTGACCCGTACCACCTGGCCGGACTTCACGATCTCTCGTGGATCCGAGACAAACTTGTTGGACAGTGCCGAGACGTGGACCAATCCGTCCTGGTGCACGCCGACGTCCACGAAGGCGCCGAACGCAGCCACGTTGGTGACAGTGCCCTCCAGAATCATGCCGGGCTTGAGGTCCGAGATCTTCTCGATGCCTTCAGAGAAGGATGCCGCCTTGAACGCGGGACGGGGGTCGCGGCCGGGCTTCTCCAGCTCGGACATGATGTCCTTGACCGTAGGCAGGCCGAACGTGCCATCGACGAATGCCTGCGGATCCAGCGCTGTGGCGGGACCGCCACCAGCTGCTACGACGATCTTCCGAGCCACGGAGTAGGCTTCCGGGTGCACGCTGGAGGCATCCAATGGCTCCGCTCCCCCGGTGATCCGGAGGAAGCCCGCGCATTGCTCGAACGCCTTGGCGCCCAGCCGGGGCACCTTCTTGAGGTCGCTGCGCTTGGCGAACGGCCCATTCTCGTTCCGGTAGGCCACGATGTTCTCGCTCAGCAGCGGCCCGACACCGGCCACGCGGCTAAGCAGTGCGGGTGATGCTGTGTTCACATCCACGCCCACGGCGTTCACGCAGTCTTCCACCACGGCATCCAGCGAGCGGTCGAGCTTGGCGGCGGTGACATCGTGCTGGTACTGCCCCACGCCGATGGACTTGGGTTCGATCTTGACCAATTCGGCCAAGGGGTCCTGAAGCCGCCGGGCGATGGAAACAGCACCCCGAAGGGAAACGTCCATGCCCGGGAGTTCGGAAGCCGCGAGGGCAGAGGCTGAGTACACCGAAGCCCCGGCCTCGGACACCACCAGCTTCTGGATCCCCGTGGAGCCTGAAGCTTCGAGGGATTTGATGAGTTCAGTGGCCAGTTTGTCCGTTTCGCGGGAAGCCGTTCCATTACCGATCGCCACCAACTCCACGTTGTACTGCTTGGCGAGCCGTCCGAGCGTGGCCAACGCCTCGTCCCACTTTTTCGCGGGTGCGTGCGGGTAGATGGTGTCCGTAGTGACAACCTTGCCGGTGCCGTCCACAACGGCCACTTTCACGCCGGTCCGGAGTCCGGGATCGAGGCCAAGCGTTGCCCGGTTACCGGCCGGAGCGGCAAGCAGGACATCCCGCAGGTTGGCGGCGAACACTCGAACAGCTTCATCTTCTGCGTCGGCGAACATGCGTCCGCGAAGGTCCGTGGTCAGCCGGTCCAGAATGCGTCCCCGCCAAGCCAGCTGCGCGGTTTGTGTCAGCCAGGCGTCCGCAGGCCGCCCCTGGCTGGCGACCCCAAGGCACTTGGCCACAGCGTTTTCATAGCGACCGCGGGCGGCGGCCAGGGCGTCGTCGTCGGCTGGGTCTGCTTCGGCGAGATCCAACTCAAGGACACCGTCCTTCTCACCACGCAACAGGGCAAGAACACGGTGCGAGGGCATGCCGGACGGCACCTGGGTAAAGTCGAAGTAGTCCTTGAATTTCTGGCCTTCAGCTTCCATGCCTTTTTTGACGCGCGACACCATGCGTCCCTGCTTCCAGAGGCGTTCACGGAGGTCCTCCGCGAGGTCTGCGTCCTGCCCGACGCGCTCCACCAGGATTGCGCGGGCTCCTGCGAGCGCGGTGGCGGCGTCGTCGATGGAGTGCTCGGCATTCAAGTACTTGGCGGCCTCAATGGCGGGGTCCAGTTGCGGGTTGCCCAGCAGGGCATCGGCCAGCGGCTCCAGCCCGGCTTCGCGCGCGATCTGGGCTTTGGTGCGGCGCTTGGACTTGAACGGGAGGTAAATATCCTCCAGGCGCGCTTTGGTATCGGCCCCGACGACGGCGGCTTCCAGCTCCGGGGTCAGCTTGCCTTGGGCGGCGATCGCTTCCAGGACGGACTTGCGTCGTTCTTCCAGCTCACGCAGATATCTGAGGCGTTCCTCGAGGTCGCGGAGCTGGGTGTCATCGAGCGTCCCGGTGACTTCCTTACGGTAGCGGGCGATGAAGGGGACGGTGGATCCGGCGTCGAGCAGTTCCACCGCGGCTTTGACTTGCCAGGTTTTGACGCCGAGTTCTTCGGCGATCAGTGCATGGATGGCGGAGTCAGCTGACTGGTGTTGGAGATTTGAAGTCACCATGACAGTTTGCCTCACCTGGCCGACAGTTTCCGAAGGCGGCTACTAGGAAGGCCTATCCCGTGGGGGCAGTTAGTGCTGTAGTTGGACCATGCAGGAGCTGCTCATCATCCTTCAGGACGGGTTTGTTTCCGATGACGTGACCGTTACCGTCAACGGCAAGGAGGCCGTGTCCGAGCGGGATGTATCCACAAAGATGCTGTTGGGGATGGCCGATGAACTAACAGTGGAGCTGCCAGCGAAGGGCGCCACCGTGGGTGTGGAGGTCAGCAGCCGAAAACTTAGCGCCACGAAGAAGCTCGCGGGGAAACCCAAGAGCCTGCTCGTCTCCATAGAAGACGGCGAACTCGTGTTGCGTGAAGGAACGGGCCGCGAGGCGTTCCTCTAGGGGGACGCCTCGCGGCGGCTGGGTTGGGCTATCAGCTGGCCTGCGTTATCAGTGCGACATGCGTTCCTTGGCTGAAATATGCTCCACCATCTCGCCGAGGCGCTGTTCTGCATAATGGTTGCGCGCGATATCGCCCTGGCTGATGATGCCTACCAACTTGTGGTCGCTGATGACGGGCAAGCGGCGCACCTGATGTTCCTCCATCATGGTGACGGCCTCGTCAACGTTGGCATCAGCGTCCACCCAGAAAGGCTTGCCGGTGGCGAGTTCGCTGGCGCGGACTTCGCGGGCGTCCTTACCTTCGGCCAAACACTTGACCACAATGTCGCGGTCGGTGATGAAGCCAGTGAGTTTGCCGTCGTGGCCGCAGATGGGAAGTGAACCGCAGTCCATATCCCTCATCAGCCTGGCGGCTTCCTGAAGAGTCTTGTCCTCTTCGATGCACTGAGCGTTGGTTGTCATGAATTCACGTACGGCACTCATGGGTCCTCCTCATCGATTGGGGTTATCGACGCGGGGCCTCTCGGCACCGACGCCGATGATGCCAGCCTACGCTCGGCGAGTATCTCTGACCAGATAATTCGGTCAGACGTGAGGAGGAAAATCGCCCCACAGCCCTAGTTAAAATCCATTCGCTGGAGTATCCTCAACATGGGTTTATACACGGCTTCTGGGCACTGGCCACTTTGACTCTTTCTGAGCTTTCCCACGCGCACCTCGCCCCGCCCTGAACCGTCATGTCGCACATCCGCAGCAGCGCCTGTGCGGACGCATATTGGCTGCTTGCAGAGCGAGAAAGATCCCCCCATGGACTCCCCCAACGTCCCCGGTTCCCAGCACACCCCTGTCCCTGACGGCCCTACCCCAAGCCCGGTCCCGCCGTTTCCTCCGGACCCTTCGCCGTTTCCGGAACCGCCCTTCCCACAACCATTTCCCATCCCCCGGCCACCGGATGATTGGTGGAAGTGTTGGCGTTCCTCACCCATCAGTGGTCGCTATGAAGGAACCCAGGCCGGGCCAGCCCTGATTGGGAGTTCGCTGGACCTCCGTTTGGATATGGATCCCCGCCGCGATGTGGAATCTCCAGTGCTGAACAAGGTCAGTGGTGACTTCTACAGCACGCGATTCGTGCGAATCGCCGGCCGCTTCCAACTGGTGAAAACGTATGTTGAGTCGTGGGTCGTGGATAACCCCACCGTGTCCATCACCCGCTGCAACGCCCGAATTTCCGGAACCGTCCGGTACTGGAAAGGAAACCACCCGGCCACCGCAGTGGACATCCTGGTCTCCTGGTTCCAAGGGGCTATCACCGGTGCCGTGGCTTCCTTTACTGCCGGCGGTGTTGCCGGCAGGCCATACTCCTGCGCTTACCGCTCGGATTCCTTCCGGGACATGAATCTGGAGTTGGACTACTGCTCCTCCGTGGACGTTGAGCCGAAGATTCCCGTCTACAACAGCCACGCGCACAACAACCGTCCCGCCGATCTTTCCAACAGGACCATCACCATCGAGTCGTCGTACCGGGACGCCGGGATCGCCGTCACGGTTGATCCGCTGCATACAGTCATCGACGACAGTGCCCCCGGTTTCGCTTCCTGGAATGTTGGCGAACTCCATGACGCCATGGAAACCTCGTTCGGCAAGTTCAATGCCGGCTGGCCGGCCTGGAACATGTGGGGCATCCAGGCAGGCATTTTCGACAGCGCCGGGGTGGGTGGCATCATGTTCGACGCCGCAGCAGGCTTTGGTGGCGCGGGTCGCGGACCCGATCGCCAAGGTTTTGCGGTATTCCGGAACCACTCCTGGTTCACCAACCTCGTCTCCAACCCGACTACCCAGGACGAGGCCTGGGCCATGCGCCATTTCCTCTACACCTGGGTTCACGAGGCCGGGCATGCTTTCAACTTCCTGCATGCGTGGGACAAGGCCAGACCGGACTCATTGTCCTGGATGAACTACGACTGGAAATACGATCAACGCAATGGCACGGACACTTTTTGGGGTAACTTCCGTTTCCGCTTCGACGACGATGAGCTGCTCCACATGCGTCACGGCGATCGTGCAGCCGTGATAATGGGCGGCGATCCGTGGGCATCCGGCGGCCACTTGGAATCCCCTGCAGGCGCCATGACCGTGAGCGGCCCGGGCAGCGACGTTGAACTGACGTTGTCGGCGAAGAGCCATTTCGACTACATGGAGCCGGTCTTCGTGGAGTTCCGGCTGCGCAACACCAGCGATGCACCGGTGCTGGTGGATGGCAGGTTGGACCCTCGCTACGGCAACACCACGGTCTACGTCCAGAAGCCGAACGGGAACATCGTGCTGCATGAATCGGTGGTGTGCTTTTACGGCCTTCCGGAAATGATAGAGCTTGGCCCCGCACCACGTGGCGAAAGCGATGGCGGTGACCGCTACAGCCAACTGGTCCAGCTCGCCTATGGCGTGGAGGGCTTCGCTTTCGACGTGCCCGGGCAGTACTTGATACGGGCTGTCTACTCCACGGACGGCATCATCCAAGCGTCCAATACGCTGCCACTTCGCGTCGGTTTTCCTGTTACACGGGAAGAGGATCGTTTTGCGCCGGAATTTTTCACCCGGGAAGTCGGATTGACGCTGGCGTTCGAAGGTTCCATGTCACCCTATTTGGCTAAGGGATTGGATGCTCTCACGGAGGCGGCCGAGCGCTTCGGTGGCGAGCCTTTGGGCGTCAAGGCGGCAACCGCCGTCGCACAGTCTGTAGGAGATGACTTCTACCGGCGCAGGGACGAAAAGATGGTCAAGCACCATAGCGCAGATCCGCAGCGCGCCCTTGAGCTGACAGACGCAGGTCTAGCCAGTTACCAGCAGGCAGGTGGCGCGGCGAGCAACCTTGCCTACCGGGGCTTGGTGGAATTGCGGACGGAATTGCACGCGAAGGCGGACGATTCTGCGGCCGCAAAAACTGAGGTGGAGACTCTGGTCAAGGATTTGGGCAGCCGCGGGGCCAACGCTGCTGTTGTAGCGCAGGTCAAGGAACTGATCCCATCAACTCCGTCGGCCCGTTCCCGCCGGTCGGCTCCGAGGAAACCTGGCAAAAAGCCGTCGGATGGCTAGTTGCTCCTTCTTCCCTTAGTGCCGTTATTCGGCGATATCCTCAGCCCACAATTCGGGGTGTTCCTCCTGGAATGTACGCATCATGTCCACACACCGGGGGTCGTCCAGCACCACGACTTCCACGCCGCGTGAACGCAGGAGGTCAAATTCACCGGGGAACGTTGCGGCCTCACCCACAACAACTCGCGGGATTTTGAACTGGATGATGGTTCCCGTGCACATCGCGCATGGTGCCAAGGTGGTGTAGAGGGTGGTGTCGCGGTAGCTCTTTTGACGCCCGGCGGCCCTCAGCGCGGACATCTCGCCGTGCGCGATCGGGTCGCCGTGCTGGACGCGTTCGTTGTGACCGCTGGCAATGACGTCCCCTCCGCGTGCCAATGCGGCTCCAATAGGGATGCCGCCCTCGCTGAGGCTCTTTTGTGCGGCTTGGTAGGCGGCTTCGAACGCGGGATCCGGGGTCGGGGCTGTTTCAGTCATGCGTGCAGTCTAAAGTGGCTGCGCTCTATATTGTCAGGGCCCGCTGATAGCTTGGTTGCAAGGGTTTAATCACGGCATGGAAAGGCAGGTGGGTCGCGGTGTTCTTTCTCGATCCTCAGATCGCGGGCGCCCCGCAGGACTTGGTGTTCTCGGCCAGCGACCTCGTTATCGCCGCCACCTGCGAGTACCAGCTACTCCGGAAACTCGACGAAAAACTGGGCCGCACGCCTAAGCCGGACTTCGCAACTGATGCCATGTTGGAGCGCACAGCCAAACTGGGTGACGTCCACGAGCACCGGGTACTGGATGAATTCGTGGCTGAGTTCGGGCCATGGGACGCGGCCACCGGAAAAGGCGTTTACGACGTCGTCCCCGCCACAGCGATGGACCGCGCCAACCTTTCGGCCAAGCATGCGGAATCCATCGACGCCCTGCGCTCCGGGGCAGACGTCGTCTTTCAGGCCGCCTTCTTCGATGGCCAGTTCCATGGCCGATCCGACTTCCTGCTGAAGCGCCCCGGCGGGCAGTATGCCGTCTTCGACACCAAGCTCGCACGGCATGCCAAGGTCACAGCCCTCCTGCAGCTTGCCGCCTATGGAGATCAACTCCTCCAGGCAGGGATCACACCGGACCCAACGGTCACCCTGGTGCTGGGCAACCGTGTCCACAGCGACCACCCCCTTGCCCAGATCCTTCCCGTCTTCAGGGAGCGCCGGGAACGCTTCCTTGGCATGACCGAGACGCACGTTTCGGAAAACGGGCCCGTGGAATGGGGTGACTCCCGCTATTCCGCCTGTGGCCGGTGTGATTACTGCGTTGAGCAAGTACAACTTCATCGGGATCTCCTCATGGTGGCGGGCATGCGGATCAGCCGGCGGAAGAAGCTGATCGAGGCCAGCGTCACCACTATCGACGAATTGGCAGCCCTGCCCGAAGCGGGTGATCCCACGCTGCTGCGGCTCCGTGAGCAGGCGCGGCTGCAGACCGGAACAGGCACGCCTGATGGCACGGTCAAGTACATGGACAAGTCTGGTGAAGCCAAAGCCATCAGCTACAACGTCCTGCCGGACCACACGTTGGGCAGGCTACCCGCTCCGGATCCGGGCGACATCTTCTTCGACTTCGAAGGCGATCCCCTGTGGCAGGACCCCGTCACCGAAAAGTGGGGGCTGGAGTACCTCTTCGGGGTCATCGAGAACCCTGCAGAACCCGGTGCCGAGCCGGTGTTCAGGCCCTTCTGGGCGCACTCACGGGCTGAAGAAGGCAAGGCCTTTGTGGACTTCCTTGAGTACGTGGCCAAGCGGCGAGCACAATATCCGGGCATGCACATCTACCACTACGCTGCCTACGAAAAGACTGCTCTGCGCAACCTGTCCCTGACGCACGTGGTGGGCGAAACCGCCGTCGACGACCTCCTGCGCCAAGGTGTTCTGGTGGACCTCTACGACACCGTCCGGCACAGCATCCGGATCTCGGAGAACTCCTACAGCATCAAGAAGCTCGAACCTCTCTACATGGGCCAACACCTGCGCTCGGGTGACGTGACCGACGCCGGTGCCTCAGTTGTTGCCTACGCGGACTACTGCATGGCAAGGGATACGGGAAACCTCGAGGAAGCGGCCGTGATCCTCGAAGGCATCCGGGACTACAACGAATACGACTGCCTCTCGACGCTGGAACTGCGCAACTGGTTGCTTGCCCGCGCTGCGGAACGTTCCATCGTGCCCGTGGGTGGAACGGACGAAGCGCCCCTAACAGATACCGGAGCGGATAAGACCGAACCGGATCAATACGAGGCGGCGCCGGAAGAGAAAGCACTCTTCGACTACATCGCAGGACTGCCCGAGGAGCAGAGAGCTACTCCCGATTCGCTCGCAATTGGTATTGTCGCCGCGGGAGTCGGGTATCACCGTCGCGAGGACAAGCAGCACTGGTGGGGACACTTCGACCGTTTGGAAAAGCCAACCTCCCAGTGGCCTGACGAGCGCGACCTCTTCGTTGTCGACCACGCCGAATTGCTGCAGGAATGGGCAAAACCGACACCTCGGAGCAACCCTGCGCGGCTCGTGAAACTCTATGGCCGGTCCGGTGACGGCGCGGGGCTGGAACCCGGCAAGAAATACTTCCGCATGTACGGCCCTCCTCTGCCGGACTCGCTCCAAGGCAAGGAATCCGAGGCGCTTGGCCGTGCAGGCTGGAACGGAACCTTGGTCACGGAGGTCGGGGACGACGAGGACTTCGAAACAGTCACCATCGCCGAAGGCCTGCGCAAGGACTCCAAGGCGTTCAGCCAACTGCCCATGGCGCTTACTCCGGATCCGCCCATTGCCACCAATGGACAGCGGGCAGCACTCGCGGCTTTGGCCACGAAACTCAGCGCTGCCCTGCCGCAGTGGCCTCGGGACTGCTCCTTGGATCTGGTACGGAGGCAGCCTCCGAAGCTTCGTAGACTGCCAGCTCTCCCCGCCGTCGCGGCCGGAGCGGACGGGTACGTTGATGCCATCACAGCAGCGGTGGAGGACTTGGACAATTCCTATCTGGCCGTGCAGGGACCTCCGGGCAGCGGCAAAACGTATGTCGGATCGCACGTCATCGCCCGGCTCGTCGCTGCTGGCTGGAAAGTGGGTGTCGTAGCCCAGTCGCACGCCGTGGTGGAGAACATGCTGTGTGCTGCTGTGGACAAGGCTGGAGTAGATCCCCAGCGGGTGGCGAAGGAGGTCAAACACGACGACCCCGTGCCATGGACACAGTGCGCCAAAGGCGACGTTGAAGAACTGTTATCCAAGCCAGGCGGGGCCTTGATTGGCGGCACAGCCTGGACCATGGTGGGCAGTTCGGTTCCGGCGGGCTCGCTGGATCTCCTGGTCATCGACGAAGCCGGACAGTTTTCGTTGGCAAACACCATGGCCGTCAGCCGGGCTGCTAAACGCCTTCTGCTTTTAGGCGACCCGCAGCAGCTTCCGCAGGTCACCCAAGGGAAGCATCCGGAACCCGTTGATGAATCAGCACTCGGCTGGCTCTCAGACGGGTACAACACGTTGCCGCCGGAACTGGGCTACTTTTTGGCGCTCTCATGGCGTATGCATCCAGAGCTGAGTGGGGCAGTTTCCGAGCTTTCCTATGACAACCGACTTGAAGCAGCCCCCGCGGCCAAGGAACGACACCTGGACGGTGTCGCTCCGGGCATTTCCTGCGTCTACGTCCCGCATACCGGTAACGCAACGTCCTCACCCGAGGAAGCTGGGGAGGTGGTTCGGCAGGTCCAGGCCCACCTCGGCCTGACTTGGCTCGACCCTTCGGAATCGCCGGACCCCCGTCCCCTTGAAGAGACCGACGTCCTGGTGGTCGCCGCGTACAACGCCCAAGTGCAGCTGATCAAGCACCATCTCCGCGTCGCCGGACTAGGCAAGGTGCGGGTGGGTACCGTTGATAAGTTCCAAGGTCAGCAAGCTCCCGTGGTGATCGTTTCCATGGCCGCGTCAGCAGCTGGAGAAGTCCCGCGGGGTATGGAGTTCCTGCTATCCCGGAACCGGATCAACGTGGCAGTGTCACGCGGTCAGTGGCGTGCCGTCGTCGTGCGTTCACCAGAACTGACCAACTACCTGCCGACGCATCCCGAGGGTCTTGAGAACCTCGGCGGCTTCGTGGCCCTCTGCCAGCGAGCAGTCGCCCCGGCGCACCTCTGACCATCCGTCTCCCCACCCAAGTAGGTAGCACTTGAGGCCGTTATGAGCCCTCCAAACGGCCTTAAGTGCTACTTAGTTGGGGAGGGTGCTACTTAGTTGGGGAGGGCGAGTGCTTCGTCGAGGACTCGTCCGAAGTTGGTGGCGTCGTGCGCAAAACGGCCGAGGAAAAGCCCGGACACCCCGTTCAGCTGCGGCAGGAGGCCTGGCCTGGCCGAACCTCCATAGATGATGGGCAGTCCGGTCAGCCCATGCTGGGCCAGTGAATCCCGCAGTGCCTCCACCACCTGCGAAACATACCCTGCGGAAGCCGGCTCGGCAGCACCGATCGCCCAAACAGGCTCGTAGGCAATGACCACCCGGGAGGCAACCGACCAGTCGCCGGAAACTGCTGCCTTGATCTGCCGGTAAACCGTGTCCGCCGCTGCCGCCGGGTTCAGTATTTCCGGCTCCCCCACACACAGCAGCGGCGTCAGCCCGGCGTCGACCGTCGCGCTCACCTTAAGGGCAATCATCGACTCATCTTCAGCGAAGTACCGGCGACGTTCTGCATGACCGATCTCCACGAGGCCGACGCCGAGTTCCCCGAGCATCGACGGGGAAACCTCGCCCGTCCACGGACCGTCCGACCAACCACAGTTCTGGGCGCCCAGGATCAGCGGCGTGCCTCCAAGCAGCCGCGCCGCCTCGGGCAGCACCGGAAAGGAAGGGATCACAAACGGGACCACCCGCCCGGCCGCGAGGGCCGGACGGGCGTCCACTTCCGCTATCAACTGTTCCAACCATTCCAGGCTCTGTGCGTAGCCCATGTACATCTTGGTGCTCACACCGATGAACAGGGTGTCAGTAGCAAGCAGCTTCATGGACGACTACTTCCCCAGCAGTTCGTCGGCTTTGTTGCTGAAGCGCTTGGTACCGAACATCAACAGGGCCGCTACGAAGGGCAGCACACCCAGCGCGTAAACACCCATGGTGCCGGTGTCCGAGGCGGTGACCTGGTTGACCGTGGTTCGCAAGATCGGGGCAACGAACCCACCCAGGTTTCCAAGGGAGTTGATCAGACCGATGCCCGCAGCCGCTGCAGTTCCGGTGAGGAACGCCGTCGGGTATGACCAGCAGATGGGGCCCGTCGACAGGAAGCTGCACACCGCGAGGGTGATGAAGATGATGCCAACGGCGGGCATCTGGTTCGCGCCTGCCCATGCGGAGCCGAAGATGCAAAGGCCTGTGGAGATGAACAATGCCGTGCCCCAACGGCGGCGGCGTTCCACAGTGTTGGCAGCTTTCCCGATGAAGTAGCAAGCGAAGATGCCGAAGAACCACGGGATCGCGGCCAGGAGTCCGACGGCGATACCCACCTTCTGCCCGGTCAACTGCGCCACCTGCTGTGGCAGGTAGAACGTCACGCCGTAGACCGCAACCTGCAGGCAGAAGTAGATGACAGTGAAGTACCAGACCCGGCCGTTGCGCATGGACGCCAGAACGCCGCGGGGACCCGTTTCTTCCTTCACAGTGTCTTCGAGCGCCATGACGTCGGACAGGGCCCGCTTCTCTTCCTTGGTGAGGAACTTGGCGTCCTGGGGGCTGTTGATGAGGAAGAAGTAGGCTGCGATACCGGCCACGACGGCGAGCATGCCTTCTACGAAGAACATGACCTGCCAGCCAGCGACGCCCGGCACCTGGTCGCCGATGTTGATGAGCCACCCGGACAGCGGTGCTCCCATCATCTGGGAGAAGGGCTGGGCCAGGTAGAAGATGGCGAACATCTTCACGCGGACCTTGTTGGGGAACCACGCCGCCAGGAACATGATGACGCCCGGGAACAGGCCCGCCTCGGTGACGCCCAGCAGGAACCGGAGAATGATGAAGGATGTCTCACCCTGGACGAAAGCGAAGCACGCCGAAACGATGCCCCACGTAATGGCGATGCGGGCGAGCCACACCTTCGCTCCGAACTTGGTGAGCAGCAGGTTGCTGGGAATCTCGAACAGGGCGTAGCCGATGAAGAAAATACCGGCGCCCAGCGCGTAGGCACCAGCGGTAATACCCTTATCCACTTCCAGCGCGGCTTCGGCGAAGCCAACGTTAGTGCGGTCCAGGAAGGCCACCACGTACAGGATGACGAGCATTGGCATGAGCCGCCGCGAGGCTTTGGAGATCGCCGATTTCAGGACCGGCGTATCCAGCAACTCCTTAGTGGAATTGGTGGCAACAGACATTGAAACTCCTCTTTGAGTGACAGGAAATGACTAGTGCAGCGCGATCAGCGCGGGAAGAAAATGAGCACCATGCCCACTGCGCAAGCGAGGACGCCCACGGCAAGGTAGATCTTGCGTTCTCGTGTCCAGGTCTTCATGGCACGGGCCCTAGTGCATGTACAGTCCGCCATCCACATTCAGCGTCTGGCCGGAGATGTATCCGGAGTCCTCGCTGATGAGGAAGGCGATGGCGGCGGCGATGTCCCGGGTGGAACCCACACGGTTCACTACAAGGTCCTTGGTGAGTTCGTCCTTGCGTTCCTGGCTCAGCGTCCCGCCCATGATGTCGGTGTCGATGGGGCCGGGAGAGATGGCGTTGACGGTGATGTCATACTCGCCAAGTTCGCGGGCGGTAGCGCGGGTCAAACCGATGACGCCGGCCTTGGCCACGGAGTACGGGGTTTTGGAGAACGTGCCGCCGCCGCGCTGGGCGGAAACGGAGGAGATGTTCACGATGCGACCGATCCGGTTCTTGACCATGGATTCGGCAACACGGCGGGTGGCGTAGTGGACGCCGTTGAGGTTGATGTTCAGTACGCGGTCCCACTCAGCAGGTTCGAGTTCCAGGTACCCGATGGGCGAGCTGACACCGGCAACGTTGGCCAGTGCAACGATCTGCGGCAGTTCCACCTCAAGTTCGTCAATGGCCGCACGGACCTCAGCTTCACTGGCCACATTTGCGCCCACACCGTGAGCCTGCACGCCGTACTCTGCGGCGATTTCCTTGGCTGCGACCTTGCAGGCGGCGTCATCAAGATCGATGATGCCGATGTTCCAGCCTTGGGCGGCCAGGTAGTTGACGGTAGCGCGGCCAATGCCGCGTTCAGAGACGGCGCCAGTGACGATTGCGGTGCGTTCAGCGGGGAATGTCATGTGTTTTCTCCTAAGAAGAGTTAGTTGATGGGGGCCGGGCCGAGCTCTTCAATGAGCTTCTGCATGGCGACGTAGGCCTTGTTGCGGTAGGCGATGAGTTCCGGAGTGCGCTCGGCGGGCACGTTGAGGAAGCCTGCGCCGGTCTTGGTGCCGAGCTTGCCTGCTTCCACCAGGTCGGAGAGGATCTTCGGCGTCGCGAAGCGTTCCGGGAAACCGGTCTGCAGCGACTTGTAGCAGAAGTTGTAAACGTCCAAACCGGCCATATCCGCGATGGCGAACGGACCAAAGAAGGGCAAGCGGAAGCCGAAGGTGGTACGCACCAGGGTGTCGACGTCGTCCGCCGTTGCGATCCCCTGCTCCACCAGCTGCGCTGCCTCGTGGAACAACGCGTACTGCAGGCGGTTCAGCACGAAACCGGTGACGTCCTTGACGACGGCGGTCTGCTTGCCGGCCGCATGGACCAGTTCGCGCGATACGGCCACCGTCGCAGCCGAGGTCTCAGCGTGAGGGATGATCTCGACGCCGGGAATGAAGGGCGACGGGTTGGAGAAGTGCACACCCAGGAAGCGCTGGGGATGGGTGACGGCTTCGGCGAGGGCGGCGATGGAGATAGTCGAGGTGTTGGACCCGATCACGGCATCCGGGCGGGCTGCGGCGCTGATCCGGGCCAAGGACTGGTGCTTGATCTCCAGCACCTCGGGAACGCACTCCTCGATGAAGTCAGCGTCCGCAACAGCTTCCTCAATGTCCTTGGCTGCCCACAGGTTCTGCTTCAGGATTTCGGTTGAACCGGCCGGGAACAGGCCATCGGCAACGAACTGGTCCGACTCCACCAGCAAGCGGTCGAAGTTTTTCTGCGCTACCTCAGCGGAGACATCGGCAAGCGCAACGCGGGCGCCACCGAGCGCCAGCACTTGGGCGATGCCGCCGCCCATGTAGCCCGAGCCTACGACGGCGATTTTCCGGGTTGCGCTGTTCGCGGCGCCTTCGCTTGCAACAGGTGTGTTTGTCTCGGTCATGATCAGACTGCCTTCGTGTAATCGGGCTCGTACGAGCAGATGGCGTCCACCTTGGCGGCGGAGGATGAGTTTTGGTCGAAGCGGTGGTCGAGCCACTCCCCTACGAGCTTTTTGGCCAGTTCCAAGCCAATCACCCGCTGTCCGAGCGTGAGGACCTGGGCGTTGTTGCTCAACACCGATCGTTCAACGGAGTAGCTGTCGTGGGCTGTGACAGCGCGGATTCCGGGGACCTTGTTGGCCGCGATGGCCACTCCGAGTCCAGTGCCGCAGATCAAGAGTGCCCGGTCTGCTTCACCACCAGCAACTTTGCGCGCGGCATCGACGGCTACGTGCGGGTAGGCGGTGGAGTCATTGAAGCCAACGCCGACGTCCGTCACCGAGGCCACACGCGGATCTGCTTCCAGCAAGGCAACAAGTGCCTGCTTGTACTCGACACCGGCCTCATCGTTGCCGACGATAATGCGCCAGCCTTGGGTGTTGCTCATGCTTGGGCTCCGTTTCCTGCCGCTGCCGCTGAAGACGCGGTGGCCAGTTGTGAATCGATGAAGTGGGATATCCTGGCGGCGATCAAGCCAAAGGACACTGCGCCTGGATCAGGATGGCCGATGCTCTTTTCCGCGAGGGGACGCGCCCGTCCCTTGAGCGGCCTGAGCTCAGCTGTCTTCGCGGCAGCGGACTCAGCTGCCGCAGCGGCAACTGCCAAGGCCCTGTCAACGGGAGTCCCGCCGTCGAGCTCCGTAAGGAAGGCGTCCCGGAAGGGCAGGAGTGCATCCACCATGGTTTTGTCCCCGGGGTCGGCTTTGCCGAGTTCAGTGATAGCGCGGACGAAGGCCTTCACAGCGGCCGCCGCGTCCTCCGAGGTGTACGTTTCGCGGTTCCCGAGCGACTGCCCGGCCGCAATGACCGCCGAGCCCCACAATGCGCCCGAGGTTCCGCCCGCACGTTCACTCCAGGCTTCCCCGGCTGATGTCAAGACACGCGCTACTGAAGAACCGTTAGCAGCCTCGCTTGCGGCCGCTGCAGCATCAACACCGCGCCGCATGCCGATACCGTGGTCGCCATCGCCTGCAATCGCGTCCAGCTTGCCGAGTTCCTCTTCATGCTCGACGACGACGTCACGCGCCTGAGCGAGGATGGCCACTGCCTGCCGCCCGAGTTCAGCGGCTGCGGGGGTGGGCTGTTCGACGTCGGCGGTTTCGGCGTCGTCGATTGCTGCCTCCGCGCGAAGGGCGCGAGGCGACATGCTGCCCTTGCGGAACGCCGGAGTGTCAGCTGGCGCAGCCCAGTACTGCTCAAGTTCATCGTCCAACCACAGCAACGTCAGGGAGAGTCCGGACATGTCCAGGCTGGTCACCAGCTCACCGCACTCGGGCTCCACCACGGTGAGGCCCGCAGCGCTGAGAAGCTTCTCGATCTTGCCGAACAGCAGGAAGAGTTCGTCATACTTCACCGTGCCAAGGCCGTTGACGATAGCCACCACGCGCTGGCCGGCGTCCTCAGGTTTGTCCGCGAGCAGCTTGGTCACCAGCAGCTCCGCCAGCTCGGAAGCAGTGGGCATCGGGTGTTCCGAGATTCCGGGCTCGCCATGAATTCCGAGGCCCAGCGACATTTGTCCGGCAGGAACGTGGAACAGCGGATCCTTGGCGCCTGGGAGCGTGCAGCCGTCAAAGGCCACGCCCAGCGACCGCGTCCGGAAGTTGGTCTTGATGGCCAGACGCTCGACGTCGTCGAGGTTCAGTCCCGCTTCTGCGGCGGCACCGGCAATCTTGAAAACTGTCAGGTCGCCGGCGATTCCCCGGCGCTTCTCCAGTTGCTCGATCGGCGCACTGGCGATGTCATCGGTGACGGTGACGGTTCGTGTTTCGATGCCCTCGGCGTTGAGCCGGAGCTGTGCTTGGCCGAAGTGCAGGACGTCGCCGGCGTAGTTGCCGTAACTGAGAAGGACTCCGCCACCGGCGTTGGCCGCCTTCGCGACGCGGTACACCTGACCGGCTGCCGGGGAGGCGAACATATTGCCGCAAGCTGATCCCGTCGCAAGTCCGGGGCCTACCAGTCCGGCGAACGCCGGGTAGTGTCCCGAGCCGCCGCCGACTACCAGGGCCACCTGACCGGAAGGGACCTCCGTGGAGCGGACCACGCCGCCGTTCACTCGGGTAACATAGCCGCGGTTGGCGGCTACAAAGCCGTCCAGCGCTTCATCGGCAAAGTCTGCCGGGTTGTCGAAAATCTGTGTCATTTCCTAGACTCCTGCGAGCTGGGTTGCCGGTACTTGGCGTCCCTGGGCCACTTCGCTCTTGCCGAGTTCGTAGCCCTCGGTCTTCGGCAGGACATGCCTGCGGAGGTAGTCCTGGTTGCTGGCTGTGACGCTGAGTCCATCGCCGCCGTAGTGCTCTGTGCAGAGAATGCCTTGGAAGCCGACGGAAAGCGCAACCTTGAACGCCTCGCGGTAGTTGATGAGCCCGCTTTCCATGGGAGCCGGCATGGTGATGTAGCTGTCGCGGGCCACGTCTTCGTCGCGGATGTAGTTCTTCATGTGCCAGTAGTTGGAGTACGGGAGGGTCTTCGCCACCATTTCGCGCCAGTCCTCGATCGGCCGGTGCAAGCGGATCAGGTTGCCGAGGTCGGGGTTCAGGCCAACGTTGTCCAGGCCAATGTCCTGGACCAGCTGCACGGAGGAATCAGCGGTCCCAAGGTAGGTGTCCTCGTACATTTCCAGCGAGATCAGGATGCCGGCTTCTGCCGCATGCTTTCCGAGCTCACGGATCCTGGAAACTGCGTTGCCCCATGCTTCCTGGTCACCCACGGGGTCCTTGTAGCCCTCCACGGTCCAGAACCACAGTTGCTTCTGCTGTTCCGGGGTGATGGCCTGGTGGAGTCCGAAGGAGACAACTTCGCAGCCGAGCTCGGCAGCGGCGTCAATGGTGCGGTGGCTGTAGGCGAGGTTGTCGGCCCAATCCGTGGCGTGGATGACGCTGCGGCGAATGGCGGAGATGACGGGGACGCCGATTCCCACTTCGTCAGCGGTCTGCTTGAACTCGGTGAGGCGTTCTTTGCTGAGATCGCCCGGGCGGACCCAGCTGTCGGTCAGGTCCGCGTTTGCGAACCCCGCCTCTTTCACTTCCCGGAGAACGGCCGCCCAAACGGAAGCGTCGGCGTCGTTGACGTGCTGTCCCGAAGCATCGGTGCCGGGGAACTGCAGGAGGGCCGCGGTGATGGGCCAATTCTCGGCGGTGTACGCCATGATAATCACTCCTTCGTGGAATCCTGTTTCCTATAGGATTTACGAACCGAGCGGTGCTGTCAACCCTTTTGCGGAAACTTCCTAGATCCTATATGTCTTACATATGCGTGTGAAGGGGGTCACGGATTGGTTCATTGGGCGTGTGCTCCGCCCGCACCCCTACCCGCCGACCGCACGCTCCGCACAGCCAGGCGGCCCGCACCCCTACCCGCCGACCGCACCCGTAACCTCTGGCGCATTCGGCGCGAAAGGGGGCGACACCAAGCACGAACGGGTGCGGCGGGCGGAAACGGGTGCGTTGGGCGGAAACGAGCGCGCAGGTGACACACTCACCCCTACCCGCGAACCCACGCTCTGCAGCCAAGCGGCCCGCACCCGTACCCGCCGACCGCACCCGAAACCTCTGGCGCATTCGGCGCTAAAGAGGGCGACACCCAGCACGAACGGGCGCGGCGGGCGGAAACGGGTGCGTTGGGCGGAGACGAGCGCGCAGGTGACACCCTCACCCCCACCCGCCGACCCCACGCTCCGCAGCCAAGCGGCCCGCACCCGTACCCGCCGATCGCACCCGTAACCTCTGGCGCATTCGGCGCTAAAGGGGGCGACACCCAGCACGAACGGGCGCGTTGGGCGGAAACGGTCACGAACGTGGTACCCCTCAAGCGTGAGCGCCGGGTTAGTCCTCCGGCGCGTCTGCCATCGCCCGGCCACGCACCTTCTCGACGTGATCCACCATCATGGCGGCGGCCTTCTCGGAGTCGCCGCTAGTCATGGCATCGAGCACTGCCTGGTGCTCGGCAATTGCCTGTTCGGCGTCTGTAATACCCACTCCCCCGAACAATCGGAAACGCTGGATCTGGCCACCCAAGGTGTTGTAGGCCGCGAGCAGGAATTGGTTGTTGGCCTGCGCAGCGATGAGCTGATGGAAGCGTTCATCTGCTTCGAGATAGCTGCGATATTCAGCGAAAGTGCCACCGCGGGGCGCGGTCTTGAGATCTTCCACAGCTTGCTTCAAAGCCTCGAGGCCGTCCGGCGTCATACGCGAACAGGCCAATCGTGCGTTGACCGGCTCAATGGACAATCGCGCTTCCATGAGCTCAGCGAAGTCCTCGCGCGTGAAAACCGGAGCCACCCGATAGCCCTTCAAAGCGACACGCCGCACCATGCCGGTGTGCTCCAATCGGGCCAAAGCCTCCCGCACAGGAGTCGGCGAAACGTCGAGTTCCCTCGCCATCCCGTCAATGCTGACTGCTGCCCCGGGCTCCAGCCGGCCATCCATCAGCCACTCGAGGAGGGCCTCGTAAACATGGTCGGCCAGCACTTGCCTGCTGACGGGAAAGCCAGCACGGGCAACGGACGTGGAAGGATCAGCCATGCCACAAATCCTATAGGAACGCAGGAGGATGGCCGGGGCGCAGTTCTGTCATATTCGTACTTGCCCCATGGGCTGAGTGACCGCACGTTAAACCACGAAGTCGGCACCCGGGCGGGTGCCGACGTCGTCATCTTATTGAGGTGCTTTGCGCTCCTAGTGCGTAGGTGCGCTTAGTTCGCGTAGAACGGGTAGTCGGTGTAACCTTCGGCGCCGTCGGCATAGAAGGTGGAAGCATCCGGCTCGTTCAGCGGCAGGCTTTCACGCCAGCGGCGGGCGAGATCCGGGTTGGCGATGGCAGGGCGACCCACCACCACGGCGTCGGCGAGGCCGTCTTCGATGATTGCGAAGGCTTCGTCACGGGTGGTGATTTCGCTGAAGCCGGTGTTCACCAGGAACGTGCCGTTGAATCGCTCGCGGAGGTCCTGCACCAAGTCGCTCTTGGGGTCATGGTGGAGGATGCTCAAGTAGGCCAGGTTCAGCGGAGCGATGGTTTCCACCAGCACCTCGTAGGTTGCCCGGACATCAGCGGCGTCAGTTTCGGCAATTCCCTGCACGTTGTGCTCCGGGGAAATGCGGATCCCCACGCGGTTGGCGCCGAGGGCCTCGACCACCGCGTTCACGGTCTCGATCACGAAGCGGGCCCGGTTCTCCGGGGAGCCGCCGTAGCTATCGGTGCGAACGTTCGAGTTGGGTGCAAGGAATTCGTGCAGCAGGTAGCCGTTGGCGGAGTGGAGCTCAACGCCGTCGAAACCTGCCTCGATCGCGTTCTTGGAGGCGGTGACGATCTCCTGGATGACTCCCGGGAGTTCGTCCGTCCGGAGTTCACGCGGCACCGGGTAGGGCTGCTTGCCGTTGGGAGTGCGGACCTCGCCGTCGATAGCGACGGCGCTGGGGCCAACGATCTCGTGGCCTCCGGTGATGTCGGCGTGCGAAACCCGGCCACCGTGCATGATCTGGGCGAAGATGCGGCCGCCCTCAGCGTGAACAGCGTCGGTGGCCTTCTTCCAGCCAGCGATTTGCTCCTCCGTGACGAGTCCCGGCTGTCCCGGGTACGACTGGCCTGCGGGCGTCGGGTACGTTCCTTCGCTGACGATCAGCCCAAGGGAAGCCCGCTGGCGGTAATGCTCGGCGATCAATGAACCTGGCACACCGTTCTGACCTGCACGGAGACGGGTCAAAGGCGCCATCACCAGTCGGTTGGACAGTTCAAGTTCGCCGAGGGCCAGTGGGGAAAACAGCATGCGCAGTTCCTTTCAGAATGAATCAGGTTCATCCTGAGCAACTGCATGGCGTCTGCAACTATTCCGGAAGAGCCGCACATCACATGCACATGGTTCGGAGAGCTACTCCGGGTTGATGGTCTTCAGGGCGTCGTCGAAACACTCGCACAGAGCCAGTACGGCCACGAGGTGCGCTTCCTCGGCGTGGGGAGGATCAGTGTCGATGCATATTGCCTCGTTGACTGACTTCGCCAGGTCCTTGGATTCTTTACCGGTGAGGGCCCACACGCGAGCGCCTTTGGATTTCGCGGCCGCAGCGGCCTCCCGCAGATCGTCGGTGATGCCTTTTGCGGCAAGCAACACCACAATGTCACCACGACGCACTTGGTCCGATACCTGGCTGCTGATGGTGCCGCCCGCACCGTCTCCCTTGGGATCGGCGCCCTTGATGGAGATGGCTTTAAACCCGGATCCATTCGTGGGATCGTGGGCGTTCAGCTCGGAGGTGAACCTTTGCGCTTCGTGCGAGGATCCGTCGCTGCCCGCGGCAAAGACGCTGCCTCCGCGCAGCCTGACACGGGCCAGTTCTTCGCCCCATTCAGCGAGCCTTGAAGATTCGCGACGCAGTGCCGCAACGGCAGGTCCGATCTCGCCTAAGTGTCCCAGAACCACGTCGACTGCATGCCGGTTCGGCTTCTTTTCGGTCGACCGCAGTGCCTGGCCTGTTCGCCTCACCACGATACTCACTTCCCTACCTCCGATCCTCCAATGAAACTACAAGTTCCTGTCACCCTCACGCGTTGAGCCGTCGCGCGTTGAGCCGTCCCTCGTTGAGCCGTCCCGCCCGCTGCGGTCCCGGGTAAGTCGCTCGCCCTCGGCGATATCTGACCTATTGCGATCTCCGTCGCGCGAGCCTTCTCCTTCGCGTGAGCGATCAGCGTCCGCCGGACGATCCCGGTCCAGGTCCCCGCCCCTGCTGTCTGCAGCATTGGACCTGCCCGGATTCGAGTTCGGGTCCAGTTTGTCGGCGCGGCGAAGGTGCTCCTCGACGCGCTCGTGGGCTTCGCCGGCCTTATGCGCGTGGTTTTCCGCATCCTTGCGGAGTCGGTTCGCCTCAACTTCTGCCTGCAGCGCGGCGGCCTCGGCCTGGGCTGACTCGGCTTTCGCCTGGTGCGCACCGATGGCTTCTTCAGCCGCCTTCTCGCGCAACTCCTCCGCGCGATGGCGGTTGACCTCTGCTTTTTTGCGGCGCCCGATGACAACCGCAACGATCACAGCGGCGATGACGACGACGGCCAGCACGATGATAAGTACCAGTTGTCCTGTATCCATGTGCATTACCTCCCTGGTGAGCGGCTTTTGTGGGCGCCGCTCGAGGCCCGCGCTGTGCTTGGTACCTGAGCTGTACCCCGATCAGGCTTCCTCGAAACGATTCCGGGATCTCAGGCGGGCAGCTCCATCCGGAAGCCGCACCGGCATTGGATGACCCGGGTCTGGAGATACACATCCAGCAGGCCGTCATCCACGTCGTCGGTTGTCATGGGGGCGTACACGCTGCGAGCAGAGGATTTAGCGAAAGACATGGGCTCGCCACAGTGAAAATATGACCCACCGAACTGGAGCAAGCCGGACACGGCACCGTTCCGGTTAAGGACGGCGGCGACGTCTCGGAACGCGGCGTTGTGAGCATATGATGCCTCGCAGCCCAAGCAGGTGTAGGAAACCCAGACCATCAATTCGCCTGCATGCGGTTCGATGGATTCGATGGTCTCCAAGCTCAGGCGATCACTCGTCCGGCACTTGGTGCAGCTCAGCGCTTTCGCAGGCAGGTGCGATACGCCCCCGGTAACCAGCGGGTTCTTCATGGTGGACAATGCGATCACTCCTCGGTCAGCTCTGCCCGAAAACTCTCTCCCTCCACCATATTAACACTAATAATCAGGGTGCTTACTAGTTTCAGCTTCCGGTGGCTTCCGGGTGCTCCCTGGCGCGCTTCTCTTCCGGCGTCTCAGCACTTTCGTCCGGGATGAAGGTGGGGTCCAGCTCGGTGGTGAAGTCACCCGTGCCCGCGGCATCTTTGTCATGCTCGACGCCGGCAGGCACCTTGGATTCCGAGGCTTTGGAGGGCGTCTGTTCAGCTTCGCTCGGTTCTTCGCTCATAGCCTCAATCTAAGCCTGCCCCCTGGCGGTGTCGAGGCTGCCAGCCTTGTGCACCTCTACCATCTCTGCTTCGCTGGGAGGGTCTCCAGAAGCGAGGGACCCACCCAGCCGGAACGCAGGGAGAACCAATCGTGAAAGCAGTGACATGGCAAGGCCGGCGCTCAGTCAGCGTCGAAGACGTACCTGATCCCTCCATCCAGGAACCCACGGACGCGATCGTCCGGATCACGTCCACAGCCATTTGCGGCTCAGACCTTCACCTTTACGAAGTGCTGGGCCCTTACATGCACAAGGGCGATGTGATCGGGCATGAGCCCATGGGAATCGTGGAAGAAGTAGGCTCCGGGGTCCACCGGCTCAAAAAGGGCGACCGCGTGGTGGTACCGTTCAACATCTCCTGTGGTCATTGCTACATGTGCAACCAAGGCCTTCAATCGCAGTGCGAAACCACCCAAGTGACAGCAAAAGGATCAGGGGCGGCACTTTTCGGTTATTCGGAACTGTACGGCTCCGTTCCAGGCGGACAGGCGCAATACCTGCGCGTCCCCTTCGCGGATTACGGACCCGTGAAAATCGACTCGGACGCACCGGACGAGCGCTACTTGTTCCTTTCAGACATCCTGCCCACAGCATGGCAGGCAGTGGAGTACGCGAATGTGCCGGACGGTGGCACGCTTGCCGTGCTCGGGCTGGGCCCCGTGGGCCAGTTCGCCGCAAGGATAGGTGTCCACAAGGGCTTCCGGGTGATTGGTGTGGATCCAGTCCCCGAACGCCGCGCGATGGCGGAGACGCACGGCGTAGAAACCATGGACTACAGTTCCGACGTCGCCTCCCACATCAGGGAGCAGACACTCGGCCGCGGCCCCGACTCCGTGGTGGACGCCGTGGGCATGGAAGCTCACGGATCCCCCGTGGCATCATTCCTTCACCGGGCGGTCTCCTTGTTGCCGGACAAACCTGCACAGGTGGCCATGGAAACCATGAGCGTTGATCGGCTTGCGGCCCTCCACACGGCCGTGGACCTGGTGCGACGCGGTGGGACGGTTTCCTTGAGCGGTGTCTATGGCGGCCAAGCCGATCCCATGCCCCTCATGACCATGTTCGACAAGCAAATCCAGCTCCGCATGGGCCAATGCAATGTGCGCAGCTGGACCGACGATCTGCTCCCCTTGGTAGAGGACGACGCCGATCCGCTGGGGGTCATGCATCTGGTCACCCATACTGGAGGGCTAGAGGAGGCACCTGCCCTCTACGAGAAATTCCAGAAGAAGCAGGACGGCTGCATCAAAGTAGTGCTCAAGCCCTGATCACGGTCTGCCGCTGAACCCGCAGCCTAGGCCAGGTGCTTTCCGCCGGTCACACCGATGACTGATCCGGAAATGTAGCTGGATTCCTCCGTTGCCAAAAGAACGTAGGTGGCGGCTAGTTCGGCAGGCTGCCCCGCCCTACCCAGCGGGGTGTCCTGGCCGAACTTTTCGATCTTTTCCGACGGCTGGGTGGGTGGTTGCAGGGGTGTCCACACGGGACCCGGCGCCACAGCGTTGACCCGGATGCCCTTAGGCCCCAGTGACTCTGCCAGCGAGAAGGTCATGCTGTTGATCGCCGCCTTGGTGGCTGCATAGTCAATCAGCGACGGACTCGGGTGGTAGCCCTGAATCGAAGAAGTGTTGATGATTGCGGCGCCGGGCTTCATGTGTGGCAAGGCGGCCTTGGTGAGCCAAAAGAGCGCATACACATTGGTCTTGAAGGTCCGATCAAACTGTTCGCTGTGGAGGTCCTCGATGCCCTCACTCGTGGTCATCTGGAAGCCCGCGTTGTTCACCAGGACGTTGAGTCCATCGAATTCGGCCACAGTCTGGGCAATGACTTCCTGGCAAAATTCCTCGTCCTGCAAGTCCCCGGGCAAAGCCAATGCCCTGCTGCCGGCGTCTTCGATGAGCTGGACGGTTTGCTCGGCGTCCTGTTCTTCCTCAGGCAGGTACGTGAAGGCGACATCCGCGCCTTCGCGGGCATAGGCAATGGCCACCGCCCTGCCGATCCCGCTGTCACCACCAGTGATCAACGTCCGCAGGCCCATCATGCGGTGATGCCCCACGTAGCTTTGCTCGCCATGATCGGGCCGGGGCTTCATAGCTTCGGTCCACCCGGGATAATCCTGGGTCTGCGGCTCGAATTCATCGGACGGATACTTGGTCCTCGGATCCGTTTCCCCGGACTCGTCCGGGGTGTTGATGACGTGGTTCACCAATGCCATGGCGATGTCCTCGTCAAGGTCGGTCTGCTCCGTTTTTTCGTTGCGGGTCTCCTCAGCCATGCTCTCAGTGTAAGCATGCTTACGATCCTTGGGGACGTGTTCAGGAAGTACCCAGAATGGCTCGTTAGCCTAGCAACCGTCAGTGTTGGATTACATCGAAGGAGGGCCCATGGGACTCGGAGACAAGATCAGCAACAAGGCACAGGAAGTCACCGGCAAGGCGAAGGAAGCCCTGGGTGACGCCACCAATAACGAGAAACTGCAGGCCGAAGGTGTCGCTGACCAAGCGGCTGCCAAGACCAAGCAGGCGGGCGAGAACGTGAAGGACACCGCAAAGGACACCTTCGACAAGTAAGCCCGCAGCAAGAAACACACATAGAACGAAACACGCAGCACAACGCCCCGGCCCCCAAAGGAAGCCGGGGCGTTCTGCGTGCACCCAAGTAAGTCGCAGTTAACGCCGTTCTCAGCTCTCAGAACGACCTGATCTGCTACCCAGTTGGGTTAGGGGAGTTACTTTTGCGGGGGGAGTACCAGCTCGCCCGACTTATCCGTGGACAAGGCGAGGGACGAGATGTACTGGGGTTCGCCGTCGGGCCCGTCCTGGGCTGAGCGGAGCATGTCCGGGCGTTCGAACTCAAGCCCCCTGACATGGCAGAGCAGCTTGGCGTCGCTGGGGTTTCCGTCGGCGTCGAACATGGGCAGGTCGATTCCGTCGTCGGTCCTGCGAAGGTAGTAGCGGCCCTTGGTCAACAGAGCCAGCACAGGTGGCAGCACCAAGGCCAGACCAACCGCGAAGATGGGCGAGAACGGCTGGACAGCTGCACCGAACGCCCCGAAGAACACTGCAATGGACACCCCGGCGGAGACGAGCATGGACACGAACCCCACGGGATTCACTGCGTAGAGCATCCCGCGGCGGAACTCCGGAACCTTGGGCGAGATCTTCAGCAGGTACTTGTTGATGGCGATATCGGAGGCCACCGTGACAACCCAGGCCATGGCGCAGTTGGCGTAAAAACCCAGGATCGTGTTGAGGAACTCGAACATGTTGGACTCCATCAGGATCAGCGCGATGACCAGGTTGACCACTACAAATACCATGCGTCCCGGGTAGGTCTTTGTGATGCGCGTGAAGGAGTTGGTCCACGCCAACGAGCCGGAGTAGGCGTTGGTGACGTTGATCTTGATCTGCGAAATGACCACCAGCACCACGGCCAGGGTCATGGCGAGCCAGGCCGGCATCATTTCTTCGTAAACACCCAGGAACTGGTGGACAGGTTCATTGGCGGAAGCGGCTGCTGCGGGGTCAAGTTTGGCGATGAGGTAGATCGCGATGAACAAACCAATGATCTGCTTGATGGCACCGAAGATGACCCAGCCCGGTCCGGCGAGGATCACCGCGCGCCACCAAGCGCCCTTGTTTTCGGCCGTCTTGGGCGGCATGAAGCGAAGGTAATCGATCTGCTCGGCGATCTGCGCCATCAGGGACAAGCAGACACCAGCGGCCAGCATCACCGACGCCAGGTTGGGGCCGCCCTCGCCGGAAGCACCGGTGAAAGCGAAGAAGGCATCGATGCTCTCCGGATGGGACAGGAGCAGATAGCCCACTGGAACCACCATGAGCAGCAGCCACAGGGGTGTTGTCCACACCTGCAGGGTAGCCAGGGTCTTCATCCCATAAATCACCAGCGGAATGATGATGACGGTGGACACGGCGTAACCGATCCACTGCGGGATGCCAAGGCCCAGTTGCAGGCCCTGAGCCATGATGGAGCCCTCGAGGGCGAAGAAAATGAACGTGAAGGTGGCAAAGATGATGTTGGTGACCACCGAGCCGTAGTAGCCAAATCCTGAGCCGCGGGTGATCAGGTCCAGATCAATGTTGTACCGCGCGGCATAGTAGGCCAGCGGGAAACCCGTGGCGAAGATGATGACCGCGGCCACGATGATGCCGAAGATCGCGTTCACGGTTCCGTAGGCAATGCCGATATTCGCGCCGATCGAGAAGTCGGCCAAGTACGCGATGCCACCCAGGGCACTCGTCGCCACTACCCCGGCACTCCACTTCCGGTAGGAACGCGGGGCGAACCGGAGTGTGTAGTCCTCCAAGCTCTCCTTCGCGGCACTCATCGCGTCGGCGTTGCCTGCCGCCGGCACACCTGAAGTGCCGGTTCCGACGGCGGTTCCTGCCGCCGTCGACGGCTCCAATGTGGCGGTACTCGTCTTGTCGTCGCTCATTCGTGGTCGCTTTCGTCGGGGATGTGCCTCGTCCCCGACGCTAGTCACGCAGCGCGTCAATTCAGTCACGTCCATGTTTCACAGCTGTAACTTCTGTATCAGCCGCCCCGCGCATCCAAGACCAAAATCAAGCATCACGGTTTGTACGCACCCCACAAAATCGCCGACTACCTGCGCGGATACCGTCAAGGACATGACCACGCAAGCAACAGAAGAAGCCCATGAAACCGGCACCTATGCCATCCTGGACACCGCCCGGCAACAGGTACTCGAACACGGCGAAGGCCTGAACGAGTCTCAACTCAAAGAAATCCTCGAGCTGCCGGACGATGCCATCCCCGCTGCCCTGCAACTCGCCCATGAAGTTCGCCTCAAGCACTGCGGCGAGGATGTGGAAGTGGAAGGCATCATCTCCATCAAAACCGGCGGCTGTCCCGAGGACTGCCATTTCTGCAGCCAATCCGGCTTGTTCGACTCCCCCGTCCGCGGTGTGTGGCTGGACATCCCGGAGCTCGTCAAGGCCGCGAAGGAAACCGCCGCAACGGGTGCCACCGAGTTTTGCATCGTCGCCGCCGTCAGGGGCCCGGACATCAAACTCATGAACCAGATCAAGTTCGCGATCGACCGCATCAAGGAGGAAGTGGACATCAACATCGCTTGCTCCCTGGGCATGCTCACGCAACGCCAAGTGGACCAGTTGGCCGAGTGGGGCGTCCACCGTTATAACCACAACCTTGAAACCGCCCGCAGCTTCTTCCCGGAAGTCGTGACCACGCACAGCTATGAGGAACGCCTGGAAACCTGCGCCATGGTGAAGGCTGCCGGGATGGAACTGTGCTGCGGTGCGCTGATCGGCATGGGCGAATCAGTGGCGCAACGAGCTGAACTCGCAGCCCAACTCGCTGCCCTCGAACCCCACGAAGTCCCCCTTAACTTCCTCAACCCGCGCCCCGGCACACCGCTGGAGAACCAAGGCATCATGGATGGCAAAGACGCTCTCCGTGCCATCGCCGCATTCCGGCTCGCCATGCCGCGCACGGTCCTTCGGTATGCGGGCGGGCGTGAATTGACCCTCGGCGACCTCGGCACCCGCGAGGGCCTGCTCGGCGGCATCAACGCCGTCATCGTGGGCAACTACCTCACCACTCTGGGCCGGCCGGCAAACGCTGACCTCAACCTCCTGGTGGAGCTCAACATGCCCATCAAGGAATTCCAGAAGTCGCTGTGACCACCGCAGTCTCACAGCAGTTTTGCGGGCACTGCGGCGGCGACGGCGTTGGTCCCGGCCCGAGTGACGGCCCGACGTCGGACGCCCACCGCAGCTGCCAGCAGCGTTTGGCGATGGAGCCGCCGCGCTTTTGCCCGCAGTGCCGCCGTCGAATGAAAGTGCAGGTCACGCCTTTGGGGTGGACTGCGGACTGTTCCCGGCACGGAAGGTTTGCGTCATGAGCTCGCTGATCGAGCGGGACCGGGCTACGTTGTGGCACCCGTACGCGCCGGCCTCGGCCACCTTGCCGTTGTGGGAAGTGGAAGCGGCCGACGGCGTGGCGCTGCGGCTGCGCGACGAGCAAGGGCGGACGCATGCGGTGCTCGATGCCATGTCGTCGTGGTGGTCGGTGATCCACGGCTACCGGAACCTTGTCGTGGACGCCGCCATCCGACGCCAATTGAGCAGTTTCAGCCACGTGATGTTCGGCGGGCTTACGCATCAACCTGCTGTTGAACTCGCGGAAAGGCTGCTGGGCATGGCACCGGGCGAACCGGGGCGTCGCCTGGAGCGCGTGTTCCTGGCAGATTCCGGTTCCATCTCCGTAGAGGTCGCCCTCAAGATGGCTATCCAATTCCAGACGGCGAGCGGCCGGCCCAAGCGGCAGCGTTTCCTGACCATCCGCGGCGGCTACCACGGGGACACGTTCGCGGCCATGGGCGTCTGCGATCCTGTGGACGGCATGCATTCATCCTTCCCCGGGTTGCTGGCGCGCAACGTTTTTGCGCCGCGCCCGCCTGCGGCTGCAACTGCAACCACAACAGCCATCAGCACAGCCATCGCCAGGTGGCGGGCAGAAGTGGAGGAACTGGCCAGGCAGCATGCCAACGAGCTCGCGGCAATCATTGTGGAGCCGATGCTGCAAGGTGCCGGCGGCATGTTCATCTATCCGGCCGAGTGCGTGCGGATTCTGCGCGACATCGCGGACCACCACGGCTTGTTGCTGATCCTGGACGAGATCGCCACGGGCTTCGGGCGAACCGGCGAACTCTTTGCCGCGCAGCACGCCGGCGTCGTCCCGGAGATCCTGTGCGTTGGCAAGGCGCTCACCGGCGGCTACCTCACCCTCGCTGCCACGCTGTGTACGGGCGAGGTGGCCCGCACGGTTTCCGCAGGCGAGGCCGGAGCACTCCTGCACGGGCCCACCTTCATGGCCAACCCCTTGGCATGCGCCGCGGCCAACGCCAGCCTCGGCATCCTTGCAACGGGGGCTTGGCGTGAGGACGTCACACGCGTTGGTGCCCGTCTCACAGCGGGGCTGACTCCTGCGTTGAAGCTCGACGCCGTTGCTGACGTCCGCACCCTCGGCGCCGTGGGGGTCATTGAGTTAACGGACGCCGTGGACGTCCCCGCGGTGACACGTGCCGCCGTCGAACACGGCGTGTGGATACGCCCCTTCAGAAACCTCGTCTACGCAATGCCGCCGTACACCAGTTCCACCGCCGAAGTGGACGTGATGGCAACCGGAATGGTGGCTGCCGTGGAAGAAGCTGCCAAACAAAGGGCGGCTGCGTGAGCATCACAATGACCCGGTGGCTGGAGGAGCAAGCCCGGGTCCGCGAGCGCAGGGGCTTGGTGCGAAGTCCGCTGGTGCGCGGAGTGACGGACCGGATGATTGATCTGGCCAGCAACGACTATCTCGGCTTGGCCACGGATGCCAGGCTCGCCAAAGCCGCAAAGGAAGCCATCACGAAGTGGGGCACGGGCGCTACGTCATCGAGGTTAGTGGCGGGCACCACCGAGCTTCACATGGAGTTGGAGCACGAACTCGCTGAGCTGACGGGAATGGACGCAGCGTTGGTCTTTTCCTCCGGTTACCTCGCGAATCTTGGAGTCACAACGGCTTTGGGCGGTCCAGGTACGTTGATTGTGGCCGACGAGCAATGCCATGCCTCGTTGATCGACGGCTTCCGGTTGAGCCGCTCCGAAGTGAAGAATTTCAGGCACAACGATGTGCAGGACGCAGCGGACAAACTGGCCGACCGCACCCAGCCACGGGCCCTCATCGTTGTGGAGTCCATTTATAGCGTAGGCGGGGATGCGGCACCGCTAATGGAACTCCTGGAGTTGGCGGAAGCACACGACGCCATGCTTCTGGTTGACGAAGCCCACAGCCTGGGTGTCTCGGGCTCGGGGCCCAGGGCCGGGCACGGCACCGTAGCAGGGACCAGGTTGGCCGGACATCCCAACGTCATCGTCACCGCCACCCTTTCCAAGGCACTCGGCAGCCAAGGCGGCGCTGTCCTTGGCTCACTGTTACTCAGGGAGCACCTGGTCAACCGGGCCAGAAGCTACGTCTTCGACACCGCATTGGCTCCCCCTGCGGCAGCAGCCGCGCTCGCGGCCATTGGCGTCATCAGGGATGAGCCGTGGCGTGCCGAATCAGTCCACCACAATGCAGCCGCGTTGGCCGCCGGACTGCAAGCTGCGTACGGAAGGCTCGGCACCGCCGTCGACTATTCCCTGGGAGCAGTCCAGTCCATTCGCACGCCGTCCGCCGAAGCTGCCCTCGCGGCCGGCAAAGCAGCATACGAGGCTGGCATCCGTGTGGGGTGTTTCCGTCCACCGTCCGTCCCGGATGGGGTGTCGCGGCTTCGTCTCACGGCGCGCGCCACCCTCACACCGGCGGACATCGAGCAAGCCTGCGCAACGTTGCGCAGCATCCTGCAGAGAACATCATGAAACTGCCTCCCGTCATTCTGGTCACCGGTACCGATACCGGCGTCGGCAAGACCATCGCGTCGGCCGCCATCACGGCCGCACTTCATGCACGTGGCCGAACGGTTGCCGTTTACAAACCGTGCCAGAGCGGGAATGCGCTGGGTGATTCAGATTGCGCCGAGGTGGCACGGTTGGCCGGTCCGGTGACGTCGGAAGCCGGAATCGTTCTCGAAGAGCCCATGGCACCCGTCCCTGCCGCAGCACTGGACGAGGTCACGTTGCCGTCGCTCGCCGCCCACGACGGCCGGATCCGTGAGCTGACCGCCAGACACGACCATGTGCTGGTGGAAGGCGCAGGCGGCTTGCTGGTGGAGTTGGACCACGACGGCGGCACGCTGGCTGATCTCGGCACGCACCTTGGAGGCATGGCTGGATTTGCCGTGGTGGCCAGGCCGGCGTTGGGCACGTTGAACCATACGGCGCTTACCCTGGAGGCCTTGGACGCCCGGACCCTGCCGGTGGTGGGGGTAGTCCTCGGGAGCTGGCCGGCAACTCCAGGTGCCGTGGAGCTCAGCAACCGGGCGACTCTGAGGAGTTGGCCTGTCCCATTCCTGGGTGCCGTTCCTGCCGACGCCTCCCGACTGGATCCGGCCGATTTCCGCTCTCATGCATCCGAGTGGCTTGAAGGGTTGCCGGTATGAGCGCGGCGTTGTCTGCTGTAGCTGGACTTCCCGGGACCGGCCGCTGTCCTTACCGGGTCTTGCGGAACCCCGACACTGTGCGGGAAGTGCTGCACAGGCCCCAGGACTTCAGCCCGGCCAATGCCCTGCTGGCGGTAACTCCCTTGAGCGGACAGGCGCTGCGCATATTGCAGAAGGCCCGGTTTGCGCTGCCGCCGATCCTTGCGAGCAACGATACCGAGACCCATGCAGGGATTCGAAAAGTGGTGGCTGGCTTCTTCACCCCGGCAAGAGTGGCGGCCATGGAGCCCCGTATTCGCGGCCTGGCCCGGGAATCGGCAGCCCGCGCCGCGCAGCGCCTGGCCTCGGAGGGCAGCGTGGACTTGGTGCAGGCCGTCGCCGCAAATCCTCCGGCGGTCATCATGCTGGAAATGTTGGGGCTGCCCGTGCGTGACCTGCCCGTGTTGAAGGCTTGGAGCCTGGACTCGCTGGAGCTGTTCTGGGGTTGGCCCGATGCTGACCGGCAACTCGAATTGGCACACAGCGCTGCGGATTTTTACCGCTGGTTGAGGGAACTGGTTGTGGAGTTTGTGGCATCCTCGGACACCAACCTCTTCAACGCGCTGGCTCGCCACGGGCTGAGCACAGCGGAGATCTGCTCTCTGGGCTATTTCCTCCTGATCGCCGGGCAAGAGACCACTACCCAACTCATCAGCACCACGCTGTTCCGGCTGGCCGAAGGCTCCCGGGGTATCTCGTGGAGCGAGGCAGCAACCGCTCTAAAGGCACGCGACCTGGTCCGGCACGTCCTTGCAACCGAGTCCTCCGTCCCCACATGGCGGCGTGTTGCAATGCAGGACACCTTTTTGGACGGACGAGCCGTCGCGGCCGGCGAGGAGCTGCTGCTGGAATTGACCGGAAACCACGGATTCCCCTGGACCGAATCAGCGGGGGCGGAACCAGGAGACTCCGAGGCTTCCGGCCGTTCGGGACCGACACCCTACGGCCTGGCGTTCGGCTCCGGGATCCACCGCTGCCTCGGCGCCAAACTCGCGGAACTGGAGGCCGCCGTCGTCGTTCACGAAACAGCAGCGGCCCTTAAAGGAATCCGGCTGCAGGATTCAAATCCGGACTGGATCCGGCTACTGTCCTTCCAGGCCCCCCGAACAGTGGTGGTGGAGCCTGGGTAGGCTGGATGTATGGCCGAAAGCCGGGACCTTCTGACGCGGGAGCAGCGCAGCCGCAACATGTCCAAAATCCGTGGGAAGAACACGAAACCTGAGTTGCTGGTCCGCAGGCTCCTGCATGCGAAAGGCTACCGGTACCGGCTGCACGGAAAAGCCGGAACGGCGAAACTACCGGGTAGCCCGGACCTGGTGTTCGCGGGGCGTCGCAAGGTCATTTTCGTCAATGGCTGCTTCTGGCATTTCCATGATTGCAAGGCAGGGCAGCACGCCCCGGCAGCGAACGCGGAATTCTGGGAAGCCAAGAGAACGCGAACCCGCGAAAGGGACGCGCTGCAGCGGAAGCAGTTGGAGGCTGCCGGGTGGGAGGTGCTCACGGTGTGGGAGTGCCAGCTGAAGGACAGGTCCATGCTCGAGGACCGGCTTACGGAATTTCTGGAATCAGCTGTGGACGAAGGCGCAACGGTGGACTAAGGCGTGGTGGTGCTGGTCGGTGCGGACTCCAGGGATCGATCTGTGACAGACGTTTGGGAGCTCTGCTGCCAAAGGGCAAAGGCAGCCGACCCACCAATGCCCAGCAGCACAGTCATGCAGACCACGATGATGAGCATGAGGCCCGGTGACGGGCGAGCACCACTTTCCATGTTGTTTCCCGTTCCCCTGGTTCAGCCTGGCAACGCCCGGATCTGCTTTTCACTACTTTGTGGGGCGGGGATCAAGAGTGGCTCTGAGTCCGCTCAAGATTGGATCAATCTTTGGCTATATGGCGCTGTGGAAGTTCCACTGGTCCTACTGTTGAATCGTGAATCTATTGTTTGGAGGCGGGAGGGGTTTGGTGTCTGAGTATGAAGAATGCACCGACGCCCTGGTGGATCCCACCGTCCTCACCGAACTCCAAGCTGAACTCGGCGGCGACCCAACCATCATCAGCACCTTCGTCGGCAACTACGTGGAGCTTCTGCCGTGGCGCGTGGACCGGCTTCATCATGCCCTGGAAAAGCTTGACATTGAAGACGCCATGGATGCGGTCCTAAGCCTGAAGACATCCAGCCACATGGTGGGTGCCATCTGCATGAGTCGATTGGCCACGGAGCTGGAGATCAGCATCAGGCTCCTGCCCAACGCAGCCCACTTGGACGAGCTCCGCCCGCTGGTCAATGAAATCGAGCACTTCGTCCCGGCGACGATCCGGGAGCTGGGAACCCCGCTTTTGTAAAAATCTTCACGTTAGTGAAGAGAAAACCATTGACTCGCTAAAGATCTTCACTATAGTTGTGTGAGTTAGCTCACCAACGAAGGATGCGGCAATGACAACCGAGACTCCTGCTCCACCAGCCACCAGCGAACTGCTGGCAACTGTGGGAAACAAGGTGCGCACCATGCGCAAGGCAAAGGGCATGACCCTCGCCCAACTCTCGGACATCACCGGCCTCAGCCAAGCGATCGTCAGCCAAATCGAACGCGGCATGGCCAACCCTTCCTTCACCACGTTGGCCCAGCTGGCCCACGGCCTGGACATCCCCGTAGGGAGATTCTTCATCGGCCAGGACGAATCAAAGTCCCCCGTGGTCCGCAGATCCGATCGACGCAACCTTAAGAACGTCACCCGCGAATCCGTGGGCGAAGCAGTGCACGAGCTGCTCACCCCGAACCGCGATGGAAGCATCGAAGCGCAGTGGATCAGTACGCCCCCAGGGCACGACACCAGCGACACCCCCTTTACCCACAGCGGTGAAGAGTTCTGCTACATCATCTCCGGCCGTAAGGACGTCTATTTGGACGGCGTCTGCTACAGCCTTGAAGAGGGCGACTCCATCACCTACTCCTCAGAGATCCCCCACTGGTACAAGAACAGCTACGAAGAGGTATGCGTAGCCATTTGGGTCAACGCACCACACGCGTGGTAGCCACGCCGCCCCCATACGGCGCCAGCGTTTTCCCTTAACTGTCCGGACACGAAACCGTGGCCGCTGACAATCCTTGCCACTTTCGCATCAAACGCCTCCTCCAACAGGCGTTCCTGCGTCATACCCTCCCACGCCCTAATGGGCGTCAGCGTAAGGACACTTCCATGCTCCACAGCACAACGACGGACAACGTAGTCCCGTCACCTAATACCAGCCACTCATCCCCCGTAAAGAACACCAAGTTCACCCCCGAAGTCCGTAAAGGCTTACTCGGGCTAGGCCTGGGCAACGCCCTGGAATGGTACGACTGGATGGTCTTCGGCCTTCTGTCCGCCTTCATCGGCCCTAATTTCTTCCCCAATACCGATCCGCTCTCGGCGACGCTGAACGCGTTGGCCGTGTTCGCCGTCGGGTTCGCCTTCCGCCCCTTGGGCGGCATCCTCCTCGGAACCCTGGCAGACCGGATCGGCCGACGCCGCGTGATGCTGCTCTCCATCATGTTGATGGCCGGCACCACCCTGATCATCGCCGTCACGCCGAGCTATGAGACGATCGGCCCCGCAGCGGGCATCATTTTGGTGGTATGCCGCGTCCTGCAAGGTATCTCCACCGGCATCGAAGCGCCGCTGTCCACCTCGCACGCTGTGGAACTCGCACCTGCTGGCCGCGAGGGCTACGTAGCCGGCATCATGTCCTTTTACGTCAACATCGGGATCTTGCTCGCCTCGCTCATCAGCTTCCTGTGCAGCCTCGTCCTAGGCGGCGCAGCAATGGCCGAATGGGGCTGGCGCGTACCCTTCATCATCGGAGCCCTCTTCGGATTCGTGGTTCTCTACCTCCGCCGTTCCCTGCCAGAAACCCTCAAAGCCGAGGAAATGGCCACCAATACTCCCCGCGCAGTCTGGTCCGGAGTCCGTAAGCACTGGCTGTCCGTCCTTGCCATCATCTTCGTGGTGGGTGCAGCACAGGCCTACAACTACGCTTGGAACGTTGGCCTCCCCAGCGCAGCACGCAGCGGGTTCAAAGAAGACCCCACCGCAGTCTTCGCCCTCACCACCATCCTGGGCGTCATCTTGGTGGTTGGCAGCTGGATCATCGGCAAGCTGGCCGACGGCAAGGCAATGTCCAAGTGGTTCCTGGTCACCCGCATCCTCGCCATTCCTTCCGTGTTCCTCATGCTCATGTACGTCCAGCCCGGCATCGGTGGCTTCGCAGCTGTCCTCCTGGGTGGTTCGATCGTCCTGGTTTTGAACATGACCCTCTACAACGTGGTCAGCTCGTCCCTGATGCCCAAGAACATCCGCGGCACAGGCGTGGCCCTGGGCTACGGCGTCGGTGTGGCGCTCTTCGGCGGTACAGCCTCCTATCTCCTGGTCTGGCTTCAATCGCTGAACCTCACCTGGGTTTTCCCGGTCTACGTGGCCATCCTCTCCATTCTCAGCATCGTTTTCTATCTCGCCGCTCGCCGTTCCAACGGCATCTTCGTCGGAAAGTAAGGACTCACCATGAACTCGCTTGAACTCAGCACTACGACGGCGGACCTCACCGCCCCGGTCATCTCACGTTCCGACGTCCTGGTAGTGGGCGGTGGCCCCGCAGGCGTGGCTGCTGCGGTTACCGCGGCCCGCTCCGGGGCCAAGGTCACTCTGCTGGAACGCTACTCATCGTTGGGCGGTCTGGCCTCCGGCGGCATGGTCCTGGTGTTGGACGACATGATCAACGGCCAGGAAATCACCGTCACGGGCATCGTCTCCGAATACGTCGAGCGCCTACAGAAACTTGGCCTCGCAATCGTCCCGCCAGCTGATGACCGTAAGACCTCCGAGGAACTCTGGAACAAGTGGGGCCGGTTCGGAACTTTCGACTTCCACTCCCACACCAATCCCAAGCCCATCTGCTACGCAGCCGCCTTCGATCCCGATGGCTGGAAGCGCGTCTCCAACGACCTCGTCCGCGAGGCCGGCGTGGACCTCCGCCTGCACTCTTGGTTCTCCCGCCCCATCGTGGACAACGGCATCATCAAGGGTGTCATCTGCGAAACGAAACTGGGCCCGCAGGCCTTCATGGCCGACGTCGTGATCGACACCACCGGCGACATCGACGTCGCTTCCCGTGCCGGTGCCAGCTACGCCAAGGACAACTACCTCACCACGCTCGTGTTCCGCCTTGGCAACGTGGATACCAATGCCGCAGAAGCTTTCGAACAAGCCAACCCGAAGGAAGCTCGCGCCATCAACCGCAAGATCAAGCGGCTCCTTGGTGGCGCCTGGGAACTGTGGTGGCTCAAGACTCCCATCGACGGCGTGGTCTGGTGCAACGCCCCGCACATGTCAGGCTTCGACGGCGTGGACCCTGCCGACATGACCGCGGCCGAGTTTGCAGCCCGGGATCGTATCTCCGAGGCCGTGGACTACGTCCGCGCCCACCTCCCCGGCTTCCAAAACTGCTACATGCTGGACGTCGCATCCCAGATGGGTGTCCGCCAGACCCGTCTTCTGGAAGGTGAATACGTCATGACCAAGGACGACGTCACCCAACGCCGCCACTTCGAGGACACCGTGGCACGAGGCCGTGACTACTACTACCCGTACCGCTCCCTGCTGCCCAAAGAAGTGGACCAGCTCCTGGTGGCCGGCCGGCACTACTCCGCCACACCGGAAGCGCAGAAAATGTCCCGCGAGATCCCGCCCTGCATGGCAATGGGCCAAGCCGTCGGCGTCGCCGCAGCCCTCGCCGTCGAGAACAACCTCCTTGTCCGCGACGTCTCCGCACTGGACATCCAGCAGGGCATGCGCCGCCACGGAGCAGACCCCGGAGACGTCCCGTCGTCGAACGCCACCGTCAACGAAACCGCGGCGGTGCCGGCATGAGCATTGTGACTTTGGAACAGGCAGAAGGCACGACGGCGGCACTCACCAACGCGGACCCGGCAACTACCCCGCTCCCCCTGGACGGCATCAAGATCGTGGACTTCACCCAAGTGTTCATGGGCCCTTCCTGCACGCAACTGCTGGGCGATTACGGCGCGGACATCATCAAAGTGGAACGACCGGGCGCCGGGGACATTTCCCGCAACTCGTTCCCGGACCAGGACGGCCAGGACAACCCGATCTTCCTGTCCATCAACCGAAACAAACGCAGTGTCTCCGTAGACACGCGCACCGCCGAAGGCCGTGAGGTGCTGCACCGCCTCATGGCTGATGCTGACGTAGTGGTCAGCAACTTCCGCTCCGGCGTCATGGAGCGCATGGGCTTCGGCTACGAAGAACTCAAGGCCAGCAACCCTGGGATCATCTGGGCCTCGGGCACCGGCTTTGGACCTGCCGGCCCTTACTCACACAAAGGGGGCCAGGACGCGATCGCCCAGGCCTACTCCGGTGTGATGTGGCGGCGGGAGTCCGAGGACTCCAAACCGTCCATCTACCCCACAACGCTCTGTGATTACATCACCGGCATGCACCTCATGCAAGGCATCCTGCTGGCACTGCGCACGCGTGAAACCTCGGGCATCGGCCAAAAGGTGGAAGTGACCATGTACGACTCCATGTTGCACCTGCAGATGCAGGAGGCGTGCATGCAGCTCAACCGCGGCTACGAGGTCAACTGGGGTGCCATGCCGCTGAGCGGTGTCTTCGAAACCACCGACGGCGCCGTCTGCATGGTGGGTGGCTTCACCCCGGACCCGTTGGCCCGCATTTCCGAGGCCCTAGGCCTGGATGAAGACCTCACCCAGCGCCCCGAGTTCTGCAACCTGGAGCAACAGTTCAAGAACAAGCCGGCTTTGCAGGCGATCTTCCATGAGCGCATCGCCACAAATTCCACTGAGTACTGGACTCACCAACTTGAGGAGCAAGGGCTGCTCAACGCTCCGGTTCACACACTGGAACAAGCTCTGGCCGATGCCCAGACGGAGGCCAACGGCATGATCGTGGAAGCGGAACACCCCGCTGTAGGTACCATCCGTATGTTGAACGCACCCATCCGGCTTTCGGCCACCCCTCCGACGATCCGCCGTGCTGCTCCGCGTCTCGGCGAGCACAACGTGGAGGTGCTGTTGGAAAACGGCTTCGATGAGGAAACCATCGAGCGCCTGCAGCAGTTGGGAGTCCTGCGATGACCGCTTTCGTACAAGAGCGCGTTGACACTGTCACCCTCACCATTGAGAACCATGTGGCGACCGTGGTCATTGACCGCCAGCACGTGCTCAACGCCGTAGACAACCAGGCCCAGGGCCGGCTCAATGGGATCTGGGCCCAGCTGGAGAACGATCCCTCGGTACGTGTCGTGGTGATTACAGGTGCCGGGTCCCGGGCGTTCTCCGTTGGCGCAGACATGTCTGCCTCAGCCGTGGATAAGACCGGCCTGGAGTACTGGGCCAGTCTGGACCCCAATGGCTTCGGCGGCCTGAGCCTGCGCACCACCCTCAATATCCCAGTGATAGCCCGCGTCAACGGCTACGCCCTCGGCGGCGGGATGGAGATGGTGCTCGGCGCAGACATCGTGGTGGCCGCCGATACAGCGAGGTTCGGTTTGACCGAGCCCCGCGTTGGGCGGTTGGCGCTCGACGGCGGCATCCACCAGTTGGTGCGGCGGATCCCGCATACGCAGGCCATGGGCATGTTGTTGACCGGACGGAAAGCCGACGCGACGGAAATGCAGTCGATGGGACTCGTCAACGAGGTAGTTCCGGCCGAAGAGCTCGACGCCGCGGTGCAGCGTTGGGTGGACCAGATCCTTGCCTGCGCGCCCACGTCAGTCAAGGCAGTAAAGCAGATGGTCACGCAAACTTCGCACCTGACGCCCCAGGAGGCCCGGGGCCTGCGCTTGCCAGCCCTGATGGCTGCCCTGGACAGCGAAGACTCAGCCGAAGGCGTGCGTGCTTTCCAGGAAAAGCGCCAGCCAGTGTGGCCGGGCCTCTAATGCCAGTCATCACTTCGAATGAATACAAGGAGACACAGATGCAGCCATCAGTTGCGCTCGAATCCCTTCGCCGTGAGTCCTTGCCCGGAGGCGTTTGGGGCGTCGTTGCCACACCCTTCCAGGGCAGCACTTTGGATGTGGATCTGGACAGCTTGGCCGAGCTCGTGGAGCACTACGAGTCCATTGGCGCCACTGGGCTAACCGTCCTTGGCGTCTTTGGCGAAGCAGCAGCCCTCACACCTGACGAACGCCGCGATGTCTTGGAAACCGTGGTCGAGTGCCCTTCGCTTCCGCTGGTGGTGGGTGTGACCGCTTTGGCCACGCGGCCGGCCATTGAGGAAGTCCTGGCAGCTCAAGAAGTGGCCGGCAGCCGTCTCGCGGCTGTGATGGTGCAGGCCAACTCTGCCAGGGCGGAGACCGTCATTGCGCACCTGGATGCCATTCAACGCACTACCGGCGCCAAAATCGTCCTCCAGGATTATCCGCTGGCCAGCGGTGTCAGCATCGCGACGTCGGCGCTGATTTCTGTTGTCATTGCCTGCGAGTCCGTCATTGCCGTCAAGGCTGAGGCGCCGCCCACCAGCGTCGCGATCGCAGAACTGAGTGCCGCCGTCGGGGTGTCTGTTTTTGGCGGTCTCGGCGGGCAGGGACTGCTGGACGAACTCATGGCCGGCGCGGCGGGAGCCATGACGGGTTTCTCGTACCCCGAAGCACTGATCGCCTGTGTCCGGGCATGGCACCAGGACGGCTACGAGGCCGCCCATCGCGAGCTGCTGCCATACCTGCCGCTCATCAATTTCGAGCAGCAGGCCAAGGTGGCGTTAGCCATCCGCAAGGAGTGCCTGCGCGAGCGCGGACTCATCAAGGACTCCGGTGTCCGGGTACCGGCAGCGGGTTTCCCCGAGAACCTTCGGAACAGCATGGAGATTCATCTCCGCGAAGCAGCCGTGGCGCTGGAAACCGCGAAAACAACAGTGAAGACAACTGCAGGGAGCTTCTAATGGACCTCGGAATCGCCGGCAAGACAGCCTTAGTTGCTGCCTCCACGGGCGGGCTGGGCTTGGCCGTTGCCCGTGCTCTCGCAGCTGAGGGCGTCCGGGTAGCGATCGTGGGCCGTCGCAGGGACCGCGCCAAGGAGATCGTCGAAGAACTGCAGGCTGCGTACGGAAGCGGTTCGCTCGGTGCCACCGGCTTCGATGCCGTGGCCATCGAGGCTGATCTAACAACCCCCGAGGGCATCGAGTCAGCCGTGGAACAGACCGTCGCGGACCTCGGGCCCATTGACATCCTGGTCCTGAACGGTCCCGGCCCCAAACCCGGCGCCGCTGCGACCCTGGGCTCCGACGACATCGCGGCGGCGTTCGATCTGCTGGTCAAGCCGCACCATGCCCTGGTCACGCACGTCCTTCCCGGCATGCGGGAACGGCGTTGGGGTCGCATCCTGGCCATCGGGTCCAGCGGTGTGACAGCCCCGCTGCCCAATTTGGCAGTGTCCAACACCGGACGCGCCGCACTTGCCGGGTACCTCAAGACACTCGCGGCTGAAGTCGCTCTGGACGAGGTCACCGTGAACCTGCTGCTGCCCGGAAGGATCGCCACTGACCGGGTGACGCAGCTGGACCATGCTGCCGCCAAACGACGCGGCACCACACTGGAAGACATTCAGCTCGAGTCCCGCAAGACCATCCCCGCCCGCCGCTATGGAGAAGCCGCCGAGTTCGGTGCGGCTGCCGCCTTCCTGTGCAGCGCGCCGGCGTCGTACATCACCGGAGTCGCACTCAGGTGCGACGGCGGCCTGATCCGCAGCCTCTAAACCCCGCTACTTTCAAAGGAAACACCATGACGTCCATAGCCTTGGAAACCGCCACCACCAACGACACCGAAACGAGCACCGCCCAACACCTCATCAACGGCAAGTGGCTGGGCGAAGCCGACACTCAGCGGATGAACCCGGCCAGGCCCGGGGAACTCGCCGCCCTCTCCCCCAGCGGCACAGCTCACGACGTTGACGCAGCCATCACGGCAGCCGCAGCAGCGCAGCCGGGCTGGGCTGCCATGCCTGCGCCATCGCGTGGCGCCGTCCTCATCGCTGCCGGGAACCTGCTGATCGAGCGGCAGGCCGCCATCGCCGAGGACTTGGTCCGCGAAGAAGGCAAGACACTGGCCGAGGCCAAGGGCGAAGTGAAACGTGCCTCGGACGTCCTTCATTTCTTCGGCTCGCTCGGTTGGGCAGCCACCGGTGAGGTCCTGCCCAGCGGCCTGCCGGACACCACCATCACCACGCGCCGCGAACCGCTGGGCGTCATTGGGCTCATCACTCCGTGGAACTTCCCCATCGCCATCCCGGCATGGAAGACCGCCCCGGCGCTGATCAGCGGCAACACCGTGGTCATCAAGCCGGCGGAGCTCACACCATTGTCCGCCACGCACCTGGCTCGTGCCCTGCAGGATGCCGGGCTTCCGGCCGGAGTGTTCAACGTGGTGCACGGCAAGGGACGCGTGGTGGGCGATGCTCTAGCCCGTGATCCGCGCATCGCTGGCCTTTCCTTCACCGGCTCCACCAACGTGGGCCTGGGACTGCAGGAAATCCTGAACGCTCGTCGCGCCCGGGTCCAGTTGGAAATGGGCGGCAAGAACGGGGTTTTGGTCCTTGACGACGCGGACCCCCGCAAGGCTGCCCAGGTGGTGGCAGCAGGTGCATTCGGCCTCACCGGACAGGCATGCACAGCGACATCACGTGTCTACGTGACGCCGGGAATCCGCGCTGCCTTCACGGAAGCTTTGGTCGAGGAAGCCGCTGCCTACACCACCGGTGACGGCTCGGGAAGCGGCATGCGAATGGGTGCTGTGGTGAGCAGGCAGCAATTCGAACAGGACCAAGCCGCGGTGCGCACCGCCGTCGAACGCGGTGCCACCCTCCTTCACGGCAGCTACGACGGAGACCCGAACGGCCCGCTGTTCTTCCTGGCCGCGGTTCTCACGGACCTGCCGATGGACGATGCAGCGGTAACAGAGGAGATCTTTGGACCGGTAGTTACGGTACTTGAGGTGCCCGATTACGAGGCTGGATTGAATGCCATCAACGATTCCCGCTACGGCCTCACCGCCGGCATCTGCACGGACTCGTTGGCCCTCGCTACGGACTTCGCTGCCCGGGTGCAGGCGGGTGTGATTAAGGTAAACCGCCCCACCGCAGGCTTGGACCTTAACGTTCCCTTCGGTGGCGTGAAGGATTCATCCACCAACACGTTCCGCGAGCAAGGGAGGTCCGCTTTGGACTTCTACACATGGGGCAAAACCGTTTACACAGGGGTGTAGCGTGCCATGAGCTACGTGATCGCCCAGCCGTGTGTTGATGTGAAGGACAAGGCGTGCATCCAAGAATGTCCGGTGGATTGCATCTACGAGGGTGATCGCTCGCTTTACATCCATCCGTCAGAATGTGTGGACTGCGGCGCGTGCGATCCCGTGTGTCCCGTTGAAGCGATCTATTATGCAGAGGATGTCCCGGACGAATGGGCAGATTACGTTAGGGCCAACGTTGAGTTCTTCGAGGAACTGGGCTCACCGCAAGGTGCGGTCGGGCTAGGCAATTTGGGCCGCGACCATTCCGTCGTCGCTGCAGAGCCCCTGCGCGTCCGCTAACCCAAGTAGGCCGCAGTTAAGGCCGTTATGAGCGCTCATAACGGCCTCAACTGCGACCTACTTGGGTCTTTTTAGTTGTTGCTTGAGGGAGCCAGCCGGTAGCCAACCCCGCGGACCGTCTCAAGCCAGCGCGGCGCCTGGATGCTGTCGCCAAGTTTCTTGCGCAGGTTTCCCATGTGGACCTCAACGGCGCGCTCGTCTGCGTCGCTGACGTAACTGCCGACGTCGTACGGTTCATTACGGAGGCGACGCGCGAGGTCTGCCTTGGTCCGCACTATCCTTCCGGTCTCCAGCAAGGCGAGCAGGAGGTCGAACTCCGTGCGGGTCAGCTTGAGCTCTTTGCCGTTCAGGACCGCGGTGCGGGAACCGGCAGAAACGGCCAGCCCGTTGTGGCTCACTTCGGGATCCACTTCTTCCGGGACGCTCTTGGACTCCGACGACGCGCGGGGACGCCGCATCATGGCTTCAACACGGGCGCGCAATTCCCGGGGGCGGAAAGGCTTGGTGAGGTAATCGTCGCCGCCGGCTTCCAGACCCATGAGGGTGTCCAGCTCTTCGGCTCGGGCAGTCAACATAATGATGTAGGCGTCTGAGGATTTCCGAATCTGGCGTGCTACCTCAAAACCATCAATATCGGGGAGGCCGAGATCCAGCGTAATAACGTCCGGATTCAGCTCGCGGGCCGATGTAACACCTGCGGATCCCGTGGACGCAACATGTACATCAAATCCCGCCTGGGATAGAACTACGCGTACCAATTCGCGGATATCCTGGTCATCTTCAATGACCAGCCCCACACGTGCTTCACTCATCGCTGCCCCTCAGCCCCTTCGATAACCTCAGAAGTATATCCATTATGGTTAGGCTGATCTCATGAACCGACTTTCTTCCGCGTCTTTGGTGGATGTGCCATGACCCACCCTTCAACTTGGGATATTGGTGACAAGAAGAAATTGTTGGTTTTCAGGCGCTCTTTCCACGAACATACCCTGCGTATGCGCGTTGTCCTCAGCCAACTGCCGTTGTCTGTGTGTGTCTGTATTTCAGCCATCCTGGTTTGGCTGTATTTCCCCGCCACACTTGAGAATCCGCTGTTCCTCATTTTCCTGCTGAGTCAGGCACTCCTGCTTGCACTGTGCATCATTGTGCCGTGGCACCGGCTCCCCTTCGCCAGCTTCCTCAGCATCCCCATCCTGGACATGGTCTCCATCGGATTTGCCAGGGAAGGCGCGGTGGAATCCATCACCGGCCTCAGTGTCCTGGTGGTACTCCCGGTCATCTGGCTGTGTGCCTCAGGGTTGTACCCGAAGCTCGCCATTGTCATGTCCTTCCTGGGACCGTTGGGAATCGTCTGGGTTCCCCTGTTCGTGCGCGGAACCCTCAGTGAACAGGACTTCACCAAGCCGCTGCTGTTCCCCATCCTCATGCTGGGAATTGGAGTTTCCGTCAGCGTCCTGACGCTGAGCATGGTCCGCCAGCAGCGCGCCTTGGAAGAGAAGGACGAGGCACTCAAGGAAGCCTTGAGCGTCAGTACCAAGCAGGAACGGCTCCTCAACACCGTCATGGAAGCCCTGCCGCTGGGTGTGGTAGCTGTGGATGGCGATGGGCACGACATCCTCATGAACCGCCGGCAACGCCAAACACATGCCCTGGCAACTCCCCCGGGCAATGATGATCCCAACGAATCCCAATTGCTGATCTTCGACACTGACAGGACATCGCCGATGCCTGCGGACAGGCGACCGGTGCGTCGTGCCGTCTTGGGTGAAAGGTTCACGGACCAGTTGGTGTGGTTGGGCACGGGAAGCGAACAGCGAGCCTTCACCGCGAGCGCACGGCCCATGGTGGACGACGCCGGGAAGTTCGCCGGTTCGGTGGTGGTGTTCAGCGATGTCACGGACCTGGTGAACGCGCTGGCCGCCAAGGACGACTTCGTTGCCAATGTCTCCCACGAATTCCGTACCCCGTTGACGTCCATTCTTGGCTACGTCGAGCTCATCCTGGACGAGCCGGACGCCCTCAACGCCCGGGCACGCAAACAACTCGATATCGTCAGGCGCAATGCAGAGCGGCTGCTAACCCTCGTCTCAGATCTGCTGGCCGTGCGCTCGGGACAGATCGTCATTCAACCGCACTCAGTGGACGTGGCGGAGTTGGTGCGGGGCAGCGTCACCTCTGCAGAACCACGCGCAGCCAAGGCGGGCATCCGGTTGTCCGTGGACCTCCCGGATGCGCTGGAAGCCCACGTTGACTCATCGCGGATTGCGCAGGTGCTGGACAATCTGGTGTCCAATGCGATCAAGTACTCCCCCGACGGCGGGGATGTGGAGGTAGCTGCCTGGGAGGAGCAGGACTTTGTTTTTTGCCGGGTCACTGACACCGGAATGGGCATGAACGAAGAGGAACAGGCCGAGGCTTTCACCAAGTTCTTCCGCGCCGGCGGGGTACGCAAGAGTGCCATTCCCGGCGTCGGGCTGGGGTTGCCCATCAGCAAAGCCATTGTTGAAGCGCACGGCGGGACCATCACCTTGGAGAGTGTCCCCGGGCAGGGCACCACTTTTACGGTGAAGATGCCCGCCTGACCGTCAGCGCTTTACTGTCGCTGCGCCCTTCCCTGCATGTTCTGCATCCCGACGGCGTCCGAAGAGGAAGTAGCTGACGGGCCCGAAGAAGTTAATGAAAGAGACCGCACGCCAGATGGCCTTCTTGCCCCTGATCTGATCGTCCGGGGTCTTGCCGATGCTTCTCTGCGCAGCACCTAGCAGGGCCATATTCACCGCTCCACTTACCAACAGCATGATCCGTTGGCCTTTGGTCATATCGCGCCACGATTTCTTGCGGGCCATGATGCCTCCATCCGTGAAGATTTAGTTATCAGGCTAGTCCGACGCCGACCGGCCCGCCACCGCTTGGCGTACTACTTCGCCCCATGATTGTTCGGCCAGGTCAGCTACAGCGGCCAGAATTTCCGACGACGGCATGGACAGGTCCAGCGGATACTCCACGATGTCGATGTCCGTGTTGAGAATGCGGCGGAGCTTCATTTCCCCCGCCCCCGCATAGACGAGCCAAGCGGTGGGAACCCTCAAGGCCGTGCAGTACGCCAGCAGCTGGTAGTGGTCTGCGCTCAGGGAGGCACCGACGTCGGAGGCTGCTTGGTATTTTGAGTCATAGACCACCACGGGGCGGCCACCAAGGAAGTGGACGGCGTCCGGACGGACAGTCAGTCGATCAGAGTCCCTGACGGCCTCGTTGAGCAGCGCCCCGTAGTGGAGGCGCATCTCCCCCGGATGGGCGCTCATGGCGGACCTCAGCGCGGTTCCCACGAATTCTTCAAACACCTGGCCCATGTCCACCACGAAGGACGCGGTTTGATGCTTTCCCTCGCCCGCCTCGGCGGAGGCATTGCGCAGAATTACCTCGGACAGCCGCAGTACGGCGTGATACCTGAGGTTCATCCTGCTGGCCCGCCACGGCGGCAGCGGCGCTCCGGACTGAAGCCGGGTAACGGCGTCGAGCTTTCCCTTGAGCTGCCGCAAGCGACTCAGGACATCCGGCCGCACCCCGGGAACCTTTCCCATGCGCTCCAACGCAGCACGGAGAATGCGGTTCTCAGCAATGTCCTCCGTGAATTCGTCGTAGGAGACCTCCAGCGGCACCATCATTCCGGGACGCCGGGAAATCTGGTCCGAAATGCGGATGCGGCCCTTGACGGTTCGCAGGGACTCTTCCACGGTCAGGTAACCCTGCAGGACGCCACGGCTCAGGGCTTTATCTGCCAATTGAGCGAGGGATTCGGCCAGTGCACTCCACAAATCCGGGTGCTCCACGGCCTCCACGGAATGGTCACGGAAGCCTTGGTCCCCGGCGTAACTGAGCAGGAAGAGAAGCCGGCTGAGGCCAAGCCGATCCTTGGGGCGGACTTCAAGCTGCACTGTGGAGGTCCGGACTGAGCCCACCTTGCCAACGGGCTCAATCCTGTAAAGGCCCATGCCCATAGGCGACGCTTTGGCCAGGCCGCTGGTATTGATGAACGCAGCCGATTCGGGATCGAGTTTGTCCACCACCCCGCGGGAGAGCTCGTCCATGACGATATGCCGCGGCCCGGAGTTGACCCGCCCGGCAGAAGCAGGCGCCCGGCTGGCGCTGGCAGGCGCCCGCCCGGCGGAAGCTGGCGCCCGGCCCGGCCTGGGCGGGATGGATTTAGCGGGCTGCAAGACGTCCCAGCAACTGGTCAAGGCCGAAGCGTTCCTCAAGCTGCGCGCGGTTCAGCTGCCCGTGGTAGTGCTCCTCCAGCAACGGCATGAGCTCGTACTTCCAGATGCGACGTAGTCCTGTGGGGTTCTGCGCGGCGTTCTTCATGAAGTAGGACGGTCCGATCATCAGGTCCCTGTCCCAATCGTCGATCGCGTCGTTGAGCGCGTCCAGCAGGTCCGCGTTGAGGGTGTCCAGCCCTCGGGCTTCCAGGAAACGACGCAGCGTACCGCGGATCGGCTCCTCCTTGGGGTGCAGCTCGATGAAGGCAAACCGGCGGCGGATGGCGGCATCCATCATGGCAATGGAGCGGTCCGCGGTGTTCATGGTGCCGATGATGTAGAGGTTATCCGGCAGGCTGAAAGGCTCGTTGGGGCTGTACTGCAGGTAAATGCGATCGTCCCGGTACTCCAAAAGGAAATAGAGCTCACCGAAGACTTTGGCCAGGTTGGCGCGGTTCATTTCATCGATGATCAGGAAATACGGTTTGTGCGCATTCTCGGCCTTGGCGGCTTCCTCCGCTAGACGCCTCAACGGCCCGGCCACGAGTTTGAAGGACACCTGGCCATCATCGGTTTTGTCCGGCCGGTAGCCCTCGAAGAAGTCCTCGTAGGCATACGAGGGGTGGAACTGCACCAGCTTCACCCGTTCGTCGGTGTGGTCGCCGGCCAGCTCCGCGGCGAGGTGCTTGGCCAGGTAGGTCTTGCCGGTCCCCGGAGGACCGTACAGAACCAGTTGGCGGTTGTCTTCGAGCAGTTCCGCAATTTCCTTGAGCGGTTCGAGGTCCATGTGCAGGGACGCCGCGAACTCTTCCGTCAGGGGCCGGAAACCTTGCTGGACAACCTCGACGACGGTGGTGGGCGGAGCTTCGTCCTCACCATCGGTTTCGGCCTCCACCGGCAGCAGTTCCTGCAGGGCTTGGATCACCCTGGTGACGTCCACGATGATGCCAGGCGTGGAAAGCTGCCGCTGCGCATGACGGGGGAGCTCGGGGATGGCGTAACTGTCCTCGAACCAGCGGACCTTGCGGCGGATGCGGCGATTGTCCTCGTGGTGTTCAGGCTCGCCAAGAACCACGCCCACCCGTACCCGGCCGGCATGCTGATACAGCGTGAGGTCACCCGGTTTCATGACCGTCAGGAAAGCGAAAACAGCCGTCTTGGTGTCTTCGCGTTCCACGTAGCCCAGGTGCTTGTAATCCTCGTCCACGGCATGCTGAACCACGCCGGCCGTAACGCCCGCCGTGAGGGTACGCAGGTGCTCCACGTCCAGGGTGGCCTTTTCCTCGGCGACCCAGCTGGCCAAGAGGTCACCATTGTCATGATGGGTGCGCAGGAGCCAGGATCGACGGCCCGGATCCCCCACCTTGCGCCACTGACTCACCAGCTGGCGGGAATACCAGTCGATGCGCTGCCCGGCTTGCTCGTCCAAGTGGAGGCGGATGCGGTGAATGTCCGCGGTGATGTCCTCGTCCGTGTCACCTTTGGCACCGCCCACGAGTGAAGCGAAGGCGTCCCGGATCTCCTGGCGTTCAACATCGGCCACCACGGGCTCAAAGTAGCTCGGCCACACCAGGTACTCGATGCTGCGGCGAAGTGCGGGCTGATCCTCGGGCGTCGCTGCGGCGAGTTCGTGGAACTTCAACGGGTCCGCAAGCGCTTGGTTGATGGTGGCCGTACTTTGGCTGTCCACGTGGGCCACGAAACGGCACAGCCACTTCAAGTGGTCCCAAATGGTCCAGTTGAACTCGGCTGTGCGGTCCCGGATAACGCCGTGGTCCGTCATGCCCTCATAGAGTTCTTCCGGCAGCTCGATGGGCGGCTCAACCCAGGACGCCGCTTCCGCAACTCGAGCCCGCTTGACCCTGAGGGATTTGACCTCATGCGCGAGCGGCAGTGACTGCAGGAACAGCAGTTCCACGGCCAGCAGTTTGGCCTCCCGGGACGCGCCTTCCAGGTTCTGCCGAAGGTTGGTCATCATGGGAGCTTTTGAGTCCTCGACTCCGCGTTCGAGCCTTTCGAGAAGCTCTCCGGCCGCATCCGCCGTCCACGTCAACGTCCTGCCGTCCAGCGCCGAAGGTCTCCCGTGAAGCGCCGGACCGAGCACATACCAGGCTGCGTCCTCGATCTCCTTGGAGACTCCGGGGGCACGGTCAATGGCAGTTTTTACGGAGGGAATCACCATGCCAACTTACCTTGTTTGGCTTATCCAAGCATCTGGATATCCACAGGCTTGCCGTTCCACCGGCGTGACCCCTGACTGGCCTGCGTTTCCCCGCCGCTAACTTCCGTCGCGGAGGTCCGCCGGGGGTTCGTCCTTCAATTCGATGGCGTCGAATCGGGCCTCGCAGCTCTCCCCCATCGGGGCTTGCGACATGAATCCTACGTGCATAGGTTTCTCCGTATCCAGCCTGAACAGCCGGACGAAAGACCATTCCCGGCCATCCGGTGACCAGTGGAAAGCCCACGCTGGACCCACCCGGCTGACCCGCAGATAAACCCACGGGGCAGTCACCACAGGCCCGTTGGAATCGTCCGAATAGCTGTTGGTCACCACGCTGACCACCATGGCTTCCCCTTGCGGAGAATACTCGAAGCAGAGCTTGGCCCAGTGCTCGCTGTCCGCCCACAGGGTCAACACCCCGGCGTCGAACGTTGTCCGTGGTGAGGCCACCAGAACCCTGGCCGACAACGAGAAAGCCGCCGGCGCCCTGAACCCCAGCGCAGTGGCGCCGTGCTGCGGTTCTCCCCCGAGGGAGTCGTTGGTCCAGTCAACCCCGGGCGCGGCCGTGAGAGTCAGCGTCCCCTCGGTCTCGTCATAATTGGCGTGACCGGCGGACGACGTCCACTCCAAGGATGGGAGTCCTGCTATTTCGGGGATCAATTTGGTGCTCCTCTGTGTCCTGAAAAAATGGTCAAGAACACGCTTTCAGAGATTGCCGGAGATGTGCGGGAGGCCACACCCGGGCGCCACCAGAAAAGATTTTTAGTGCATCCCGAACTGATAGCTGAACGGAACAGGCTCGCCCGGACATACCTCTTCCCACAACGCTGCGATGGCGTCCTCCCCTTCGCGGAGATCCGGAATTTCAACGCCCTCACGCAGGATGGCGGCCGCCTCTCCGGGGTTTCCCGTCCGCGCAAACGCAAGCGCCCGGAGGAACCTTAAACGTCCGACGGCGGCACCCTCCTTGGGTGCCGACTCCATCACTTCCAGAGCCAGGGCCGGGTCTCCGTGGCGGATGCTGAGCGTGGCCGCCTCCGTGAGCAAGGCTGTGGCGGAATGGTCAGCCTCCACGCCGTTCCGAAGCTCGGCAAGTCCTTCGGTTTCCTGTCCCTCGGCGAGGAGTGCCAAGCCCAGCCCACGATGCGCGAGTGCCTTGGTCCGCGGCCCCACATCACCGGCCGCAAGGACCTCGCGATACAGCCCCTTCGCCCCGTCCAAGTCCTGCCGTGCATGCCTCATGGTGGCCAGGTGGAGTTTCGCTTCAACGTTGTTCTGCGCCGCCAGCAGCTCCTCCCAATCCGCCCCGGCGACGAAGCTGGGCGCGCCGTCGAACGCTTTTCCGTGCAGTAGCCCAAGCCACGGTTCCTGCTCGGCCGTGACGCTCTCCTCCACGAAAGGTGTGCCGCTTTCATCAATCCAGGCCATGCCTGACCTGCTGCGCCGGGTACGCTCCACAACGCCCCAACCGCTGCCGTGCAGCAGCATTTTCGACGGCGGGACATCGGCATTGCTGATGGCTGCGGGAAGCATGGACTCGAGTTCCTCGTGGGGCAGGAGTTGTTCCAATCGTTCGCTGGCGTGTGCCACCGCAGCATTCCAGTCGGCACCGTGCGAAGTGTCCGGATCAAGGTGCCCGTTTCCGTACGCTTCAACCCATGCCCACTCGGCGCCGGCGGGCATCACCAGGTGTTCGAATTGCGTCTGCGCGAGGCCGGCCTGGATTTCGGCGTACGGTCCTGCCCCTGGACTCAACCACTCCTGCCAACGTTTGCCGCCTTGTCCTTGGCCCCACACGAAGAGCTTCTTTCCCCGTAGGAGGCCCGTGGACAGCATCGCCAGCCCGTCGCCGTCGTCGTCCGCTGCCACAACCCAACGCCGTTCGGAAGGGTCGATGTCGAAGAAGAAGTCAGCCGCGTGCGGGCTCTTGACCAGCCACGTGCCGTCATACCCTTCGTGGTCAGTGGGCTTCACCCTGGTGATATCCGTGGCGTAGTCGCTGCCGAAAGCCTCGTCCGCCGGAGCGATGACCCGAGTACGATCCGTTTCCGGGATGGCTGCGTTGCTCCACCAATACATGGGGACATCGTGATCGTTCGGGTTCCGCAGCCTGACCGCGGCGAAGAGGACGTCCGAGTCCGCAGGCAACCAGATGTCCACTTGGAACACCACTTCCCTCAGCCGCTCGTACTCCCACACGCGCAGGATGTGTTTGCCATCCGGGGTGTGAACGATTGCCGTGTGCAGCGGATCGCAACTGGTGGGCGAATGTCCACGGGTGCCGATATTCCATTCCAGCCCGCCCGCGAACCACGCCTTGCGCAGCGCAATGTTGGCCAGTTGCGGGGCATCGTGGGTGTGCAGGAGCTGTTTGCCTGTGGCTTTGTCGAACAACTCCCAGATGCGGCCACCCAATGAAGGGATGACGGTCACCTTGAGTTTGCTGTTTTCAAGCACGACGGCGGGAAACTCCTTGGGTGCCGCGTCCCTGCTGTAGCCGTCCTGCATGAGGTACGGGTACACGTTGGGCACCACTCCGTAGCGGGCCGAGGCTTGGAGTTCCTCAGGCACACCCTCGCCCACGGTGTAGGGCTGGTCCAGTTCCGCTGCCACCACCGGCAGCGGGTTCAATGGGCCGAGCTCAGCCATTGTCAGGGAGATAGTGGTGACGGTGAGGTTGGAGCTTGCGGTGATGGCCACGTCAGTATCCGATCGTGAGAAGGAGGCCGCGCCCATGGCCGCCTCATCATGCTTGGGGGCAGCTAGGAAACCGCAGCGAGTTGCTCTGATTTCGCCTTGCGACGCGAGCGATAATTTGCAGCTTTGATGCGGTTGCCGCATTCCTCCATACCGCACCACGTTCTGGTGCCGCTACGGGATCGATCAATAAATATTCGCGTGCAGTTCTCGCGCCCGCATTCCTTAAGCTTCGATTTCTCGTCCCCTGTCAACAGTTCGACCGCAGCCGTTGCAATGCTCGTGGCGAGGCTGGTTGCATCTCCGGATCGAATCAAATCCGCTCCCTTGAGCCTGAGGTGAGGAGTCCTGCCTTCGAGCTTCTTATTCACTATCCGCACATCGGGATCTGGAAGGGCCGAACCCGCCATATGGGTGGTCACCATGCGGTATAGGGCCTCGCGAAGTCCAAGTAACTGAGCAAAGTCATCATCGGAAACGGCCAGTGGGGTGGTTATGATCCCCGCTTCGGCAGCCCAAACCTCAAGATCATGGGGCGAATTGAGCAACTCCTCAAGGTCCGAGCGGCGCCACTTCAACGTCCCGATGAAGTCCAATGCGGCGTTGCCGCTGACAAAAACAAAGCTCATGTAACCATCTTGACAGGTGACGAACATCGCAGCAAGCTTGAGTCACCCCCTAAGCCGGTGACGGCTTTACTCGACTAAAGGAACAGCAATGCTAGACCGTCAGGATTACTTGTATTTCACGGAGCGCGCCCTTGATGGCATGGCTTCGATTGTCCGCGGACTGGGCGATGACCTCGCAAACCGCAAACCCTCACTCCAGGGAGCCAATTCACCTTTCGCCCTTCTTACCCATTGCGTTGGAGTCATCGAGTATTGGGTGGGGGATCTGGTCGCGGGTCGACACACCGACCGGGACCGCGAATCGGAATTCCTCTCTTACGGACCCATCGAGCCGCTCCTTCGTGAAGTTCAAGCCACCAAGGTGCAACTGATCGAGGACGTACTCAGTGCCGACCCCCAGGCACCCCTGCGAAGCGTGCCACCAGCGGACTTCCAGGGCCCGGACCGGATGCTCACTCAAGGCGGGGCACTCCAACACGTTTACGAGGAACTGGCGCAGCACCATGGGCAGATGGAACTGATGCGGGACGTCATTGTCGCCGAAGACTCCGGGCAATTGATTCCAGTGATCAACATGGTCCGGCCATGAGCACTGGTCAGTTCGATGCCGTCAATTTGGAACGACTCCGGGGTGGCCACGGAGTGAAGTGGGGTGCAGTGCCCCCCGATGTCCTGGCGTCTTGGGTGGCGGACATGGATTTCGGAACACCGCCCGCGGTTCGTGCCGCCATCCATGAGGTGGCCGAAAGGCAAGACCTCGGGTATCCGTTTTGGCAGGGTGAGGATCCTGTTGTCGCGGCATTCGAAGCCCGAATGACCAACCATCACGCTTGGACGCCTGGCCCCGGCAGGACACGTATCTATACAGACCTTATCCAGGTACTCCAAGTCATGATCGAACATTCGACGTCCCCTGGGGAGGGCATCGCAATCCACGTACCCACTTATCCGCCGTTCTTGGCGACAATTGAGCGATCCGGTCGCAAAATAGTCCCCCTACCCATGATCGACGCTGGCGATACGTGGAAGTTCGACACCGAGGGACTCACAGATAAATTGCGGCAAGAGAACTGCAGAATGCTGATCCTGGTCAACCCCCACAACCCCACGGGGAGAGTCTTCACCGCGGAAGAACTAACCACCTTGGCAAACACGTCCAAAGAACTCGATCTTGTGGTGCTTTCAGACGAAATCCATTCCGATCTGACTTTCGATGACCATCGCCACATACCGTTCGCGTCACTGGGAAAGGATGCGGCGGCCCGCACAATCACTGCAACCTCGGCCACTAAAGCCTTCAACATCGCAGGCATGCGGTGCGCAGTTGCGCACGTAGGGCCGCAAGCGGTTTGGGATGCCCTGGAAAGTGAACCACTGGACTACTTCGGGCAACCAAGCATTCTCAGCAGAGTGGCAACCGTTGCCGCTTGGACACAAAGTGACTCATGGCTGGCTGAACTGAAAGTCACGCTCTCAGCCAACCGCCGAATCATCCAGCAGTGGGTTCAAGACCTTCCCTATGAAGTACCGAGCCATGCGCCGGAGGCGACCTACCTGAGTTGGCTCGACCTCTCCGGAGCTGGAGTGGATCTGCACGACCCCGCAGCTGACCTGGAACGCAGAGCCCGGGTAAGGGTCAGCCAAGGGGCCGAGTTCTCGCAGCACACCGGCGTAAACACCACGACGTTTGTTCGCATCAACTTCGCCACCAGCACATCGAATCTTGTGGACATACTGGGGCGCATCCGTGGTGCCACGACCCGAGCCGCCGTACGGCAGTGGTCCGAAAAGAGCTGCGTCTTCTGAACAGCAAGCGCCAAAGCACCAAGAGCACATATGAAATCCAGCCGTCACCGCCGCAGCGCATGACGGACATTGACACGCGTTCAAAGATGATCGCTTCACTCCAAGGGAGAAAACCGTGTTAGAACCCTCAACAACCCACACTGCCGTCGCGCAGCAGACCCCCGGGTCGCCGTCGTCCGTGTCCGCACGGCTGGAACGGCTTCCGTGGAGCCGGTTTCAAAGGAACATTTTCCTCGTCGTAGCCACCGCCTGGCTCTTCGACTCCATCGACCTCGGCGCCATTACTTTTCTTCTGTCACCGATTAGCACCGAATTCCATCTCTCCGCTGCGCAAGCAGGTCTGCTGGGAAGCGCCAGCTTCGCCGGAATGCTCACCGGCGCCATTGCCGCCGGCTCACTGGCAGACCGCATCGGGCGGCAGAAAGTGTTCCAATACAGCATCTTCATTTGGGGAGCAGCCAGCTTGGCACTTGTCTTCGCCTGGGACTTCAACAGCGTCGCAAGCTTCCGGTTCCTCCTGGGAGTGGGTATGGGCGCGGAATTCCCCGTCGCCGCGGCCCTTATCGCCGAGTTCATGCCCGCCAGCAAACGGGGCAGGTACGCAGCACTTCTCGAGGGCGCCTGGCCTGTTGGATTTATCGCTGCCGGGGCAATCGCCTACTTTATGGTTCCTGCCTGGGGCTGGCGCGGATTCTTCGCCCTCCAAGCTGTCCTGGCTCTCTGGGCACTGGTCATCCGCCGGAGCGTCCCGGAATCCCCGCGCTGGCTGGCCTCACGTGGGCTGACCCTCGAAGCGGACCGAGTCATGACTGCCATTGAAACTGCCGTTACCAAAGCATCCGGCTCTCCGCTCCCCGACTACGAGGTGGCTGGCACCGCTGGCACAACCTCCGAACAACCCCGAGGTATTCGCGCTCTCTTTGTTCCGGAGTACCGCCGTCGCACCCTCATGTTGTGGCTCGTCTGGTTCTGCATCCTCTTCGGCTATTACGGCCTCACCACATGGATCGGCAAGCTACTGACCGATAGCGGATTCGATGTCGTCAAGAGCATAGGTTTCGTTCTCCTCATGGCCCTCTGGGGCATTCCCGGGTTCCTCTCGGCGGCCTTCCTCATCGAAGTCATCGGCCGCAAATACTGCCTCGCCCTCTACACGGTGCTATCGGCTGCGGCTGCCTTCTTCTACGGCCAAGCGGCCGGCGAAACGCAACTCATGATCTACGGTTCCCTTTTGCAGTTCTTCTTCTTCGGGATGTGGTCCTCCATCTATGCCTTCACCCCCGAGTTGTTTCCCACCAGAGCCCGCGGCATCGGCGTCGGAACGGCCACGGCCGCCGGGCGGCTCGGCGCGCTGCTGGGACCGATAGTCGTCCCCATCTTGCTGGCGGCCGGCGGCACAAGCTTGGTCTTCAGCGCCAGCGCCGCCTTGTTTGTCCTAGCCGCAGTCATCGTCTTGATCGCCTTGCCCGAGACGAAACACGCCGTCCTCGAAGACATATCCCACTAACCGCAGGTGACCAGGAGCACAATGAACGCGCTAAGAGAATCACAGGCCATCAGCAGGATCGTGACAGACACCGCGCCGCCTGCGGCCGGTCCATACGCCCAAGCGGTGAGGCACGGCAACGTTCTTCATGTCAGTGGACAGTTGCCGATCAATCCCTTGTCCCTCCTCGTAGAGAGCCCCCACGACGCGTCGGCTCAAGCAAGACAGGTCCTCGCCAACATAGCCAGCATCTTGAACCATGCCGGTGGGAGCCTGGAAAACGTCCTTAAGGCAACCATCTTCCTGACAAGAATTGAGGACTTCGCTGAAGTCAACCAGGTCTACAAGCAGGTGTTCGGTGAGACTTTCCCCGCAAGATCGTGCATAGCAGTTTCCGCGCTTCCCCATCCTGAGGCTTTGGTGGAGATCGAAGTGACAGCGGCCCTTTCCAGTCCTGTTGAAGTAGCGCTCTAGCAAGCCGGGGAGGCCGGGTATGTTCGAACAACTCATAAGGCCGGCCTCCCCCCACTTCCACGACCGGACTCGTGGGCGTTGGAACTACGCCCGTGTACCCAACCCCAGCGCATTGACTTTCGCCTTGGCTGCTCTCACAACCTCGCGGTCAGTGACGGTATAGGCAGTCGGATCGCCGCCATCCTCGGCGCCCAGGGAGATCGCTCCTTCTCCAAGGGTGGAGACGGTCTTCTTTGCCGAGAGATGAACGGCGGACAGGCCAGCCGCGTGCATTGCCGGGATGTCCTCCAAGGACAGTCCCCCGCCGGCCATGATTTCCAGAGCGCCCCCTGCACGCTCCACCATGGAGGTCAGGGTTCGCAGGCCTGCTCCGGCGGTAGCTTCATGCCCTGACGTCAGGACCCGGGTGAAGCCCAGTTCCATGAGTTGCTCAAGGGCGGCCAAGGGGTCTTTTGACTGATCGATGGCCCGGTGGAAGGTCAGTTGCGCTTCAGGATTGGCATCCCTGGCTGAGCCCACCAGACGCTGCACTGCTTGCACGTCCACCTCTCCTGACGGGGTGAGCGCGCCAACCACCACCCCATGGGCTCCTTGGGCGAGAAGGTGGCGGATCTCGTGGACCATGGTGTCCAGGTCGGAAGCCGAGTACCGGAAATCGCCTGGCCTGGAGCGAATCAGGGGATGAATCTCCAGACGGCCATCGACGTGCTCCATGCTCGCTTCCATGAGTCCTTGGCTTGGAGTGATGCCACCAAGTTCGAGGCTGCTGCACAGCTCAACGCGGTTGGCTCCTTCGGCGGCGGCCGTGCCTGCACCGGCCGCGCTCACCACGGCAATTTCAAGTTTCATGCTGAAACTCTACGGGCAGCAGGGGCTACGCGCGGTAGCGTTCGAGCTTTTCCTTTTGCTGCGGAGTGAGCCTGAGGACCCGTCCCGTAGCCTCCGCCACGAAAGCCAAATGAGTGGTGGCTTTGACGCAGTCTTCCCGCGTGACGGGGTCCTTAATGACGTAGTGGAGATCGAAGCTCGCGCCCTTGATGGCGCCGACCCAGATCTCAACAACGGCCGGGATGTTGCGGTAGTCCAGCGTCCGGACATAGCGGACTTTGTGCTCCACAACCAGGGTCATGATCCCCTCCTCAACATCGTTGAAGAGGGCAGCGGGAGGTTCGACGCCGGGGAGGCCAGCACCGCGGGGCGGCCCGAAGGCTGCGATACGGGCTTCCTCGAGCATGCGCACAATCTGGACGTTATTGATGTGTCCGTAGGCGTCCATGTCACCCCAGCGCATGGGTACGAGGACCTCAATGCGCCGGGGTGCCATAGGCTCCTTCAGTGTTTCCGTGCTCAGCTGTGCACCGCCGTCGAGTCGTCCACAGCGGTTTCTTCCTCACCTGCGAACTGGGACATGTACAAGCGGTAGTACGCGCCCTGGAAAGCGAGCAGCTGGGTGTGGTTTCCCTGCTCCACGATCTTGCCGTTTTCCATCACCAGGATGGTGTCGGCGTCCCGGATCGTGGAGAGTCGGTGTGCGATGACGAAGCTCGTACGGTCCGTTCGGAGAGCTGCCATGGCCTTCTGCAGCAATAGCTCGGTACGGGTGTCCACGGAGCTCGTGGCTTCATCCAGGATCAACAGCGAAGGATCGGAGACGAAGGCACGGGCGATGGTGATGAGCTGCTTTTCACCGGCACTGACGTTGTTACCTTCTTCGTCGATGATCGTCTGGTAACCGTCCGGAAGGGCACGCACGAAGCGGTCCACGTAGGTGGCCTTGGCCGCCTCCATGATCTGCTCTTCGGTGGCGTCCAGGTTTCCGTACTTGATGTTGTCGTAGATGGTCCCGCCAAAGAGCCAGGCATCCTGCAACACCATGCCGACTTTGGACCGTAGCTCGGCACGACTGAGGTCCTTGATGTCCACGCCGTCCAAGGTGATACGGCCGGCGTTGAGCTCGTAGAAACGCATCACGAGGTTCACCAGCGTGGTCTTGCCGGCACCGGTGGGGCCAACAATGGCCACGGTGTGACCGGGTTCCGCAGCGAAGGACAGGTCCTCGATCAGCGGCTTGTCCTCCACATAGCTGAAGGAGACGTGCTCGAACTCCACGTGGCCGTCGGTCTTGGAGGGCAGGTGGCGCGTAGCGTTCTCTTCAACTTCTTCATCGGCGTCCAGGAACTCGAAGACGCGCTCTGCTGAGGCGACGCCGGATTGCAGCATGTTGGCCATGCCTGCAATCTGGCCCAGCGGCTGGGTGAATTCACGGGAGTACTGGATGAACGCCGTGGCGTCGCCGAGGCTCATGGAGCCCGAGGCAACACGGAGCCCGCCCACCACGGCAATGCCGACGTAGGACAGGTAGGAGACGAAGTTCATGGCCGGGAAGATCACGCCGGACACGAACTGTGCACCGAACGATGCTTTGTAGAGTTCCTCGTTCTTCTCATCGAACCGCTCCAGCATGTCGGCATCGCGCCCGAAGACCTTGACGAGATCGTGGCCGGAGAACGACTCCTCGATCTGGCCATTGAGTGCGCCGGTGTTCTTCCACTGAGCGGCAAAGAGCTTCTGGCTGCGGGCACCAATGACGCCCGCAACAATGCCGGACAGCGGCAGGGCGATCAAGGCAATCAGCGCCAGCTCCCAGGACACGATGAACATCATGACCGTGATGCCAAGGACCGTGAGCACGGAGCTGACCAGTTGGGAGAACGCCTGCTGAAGACCCTGCTGGACGTTGTCGACGTCGTTGGTGACGCGGGACAGGATGTCGCCACGCTGGCGGGTGTCGAAGTAGTTCAACGGGAGTCGGTTGAGCTTGGCCTGGACGTCGTTGCGTAGCTTCTTGATGACCCGCATGACGATTCTGTTGAGCAACCAACCTTGAGCCCACAGGAAGATGTTTGCCACAAAGTACATGAGCAGCACGATCGAAATCAGGAACGTCAGCTTGGGGAAGTCAATCCCGTTTGTGAGCTCCATCTTGGAAACCATGTCCGCAAAGTTGCCTTGCCCCTGCTGACGCATGAGCTCCACGAATTGCTCTTGGGAGACTCCCTCGGGGACCTGCCTGCCAATGACGCCGCCGAAAATGACGTCCATGGCAGTACCCAGGACCTTGGGCGCGATCACGTTGAGCACCACCGAGACGATGACGAGGCCGATCACGATGTACACACCAACGCTCTCGGGCTTCAGCAGGCCCATGAGCCGCTTAGCAGACGGCCAGAACTCCTTGGCCTTCTTTGCCGGAACGTCGCCGAACATGCCGCCATCGGCTTCGGAAGGGACGTATTCCTCTTCGACGAAGTCTTCGTCATCAATCAGCTCTGTTGCTACTTCGGCCTCGGCCGTTGCCTTGGCATCTTTGGCGGCCTCTGCCTTGGCAGCCCAGCCACGCTTCTTCTGCTGGTTCTGCTCGCTCATGCCACTTCCTCCACGCTCAGCTGGGATTCAACGATTTCCTGGTACGTGGGTGACGTCTCCAGCAATTCGTCGTGCGTTCCACGGTCAACAATCCGGCCGTTATCCAGCACAAGGATCTCGTCCGCGTCCGCAATGGTTGAGACACGCTGGGCCACAATGATGACCGTGGCGTCCCGGGTCTTGGCTTTCAACGCCTTGCGCAGCCTGGCATCGGTAGCGACGTCCAGAGCGGAGAAGGAATCATCAAAGAGGTACACATTCGGTTTGGTAACCAGCGCCCTGGCGATGGACAGCCTCTGGCGCTGGCCACCGGATACGTTGGTGCCACCTTGGGCAATGCGCCGGTTCAAACCGGACGACTTTTCCTCGACGAAGCCCTTGGCCTGCGCCGTCTCCAACGCCTCCCACAGTTCTTCGTCGGTGGCGTCGGGCTTACCGAAGCGCAGGTTGTGCTCGATGGTCCCGGAGAACAGGTAGGGCTTCTGCGGAACCGCCGAGACCCGGCTGGTGATTTCCGATGCGTCCATCTTGGTGACGGGCACGCCGTCGAGCAGCACGTCGCCCGAGGCGACGTCGTAAAGCCGAGGAAGGAGCGAAACCAGGGTGGTCTTGCCTGCGCCCGTGGATCCGATGATGGCCAGGGTCTTACCCGGCTCGGCGGTGAAGGAGATGTTGCTCAGCACCGGCGCCTCCGCACCCGGGTACTTGAACGTGACGTCGCGGAATTCCACGCGGCCCTTCTTCTCAGCCGGCACCACCGGGGAGGTGGGGTTGTGAATGGACGGCTCGACGTCGAGCACCTCGCCGATGCGGTCTGCACAGACGGACGCGCGGGGAATCATCATGGCCATGAACGTGCCCATCATGACCGCCATCAGGATCTGCAACAAGTACTGGAGGAAGGCCGTGAGCGCACCCACCTGCATTTCACCCGAATCAACGCGCTGGCCGCCGAACCACAGCACGGCTGCCGTAGACAGGTGCAGGATCATGCCGATGGCCGGGAACATCAGGACAAACAGGTTGCCGATCTTCACGGACACTGCGGTGAGGTCTTCATTGGCATCGCCGAAGCGCTTTGCCTCATGGGGTTCACGCACAAAGGCGCGGACCACGCGAATGCCGATGATTTGCTCGCGCAGGACACCGTTGATCGCGTCGATCTTGGTCTGCATGGAACGGAACAGCGGCATCAGACGGACTACGAGGTAGCCCACAACGGCCACCAGCACCGGAACGGAAACCCATACGAGCCAGGAAAGGTTGAGGTCCTCGCGGAGGGCCATGATGATGCCGCCAACACACATGATAGGCGTGGAAACCATGAAGTTCAGGCCCATGAGCACCAGCATCTGCACCTGCTGGACATCGTTGGTGCCGCGGGTGATCAGCGTGGGAGCACCGAAACGGTTGACGTCCTGGGCAGAGAAGCTGCTGACCTGCCGGTAGACACTTCGGCGCAGGTCGCGGCCGATTGCCATGGCAACGCGGGAGCCGAAGTACACGGCGATAATGGCGGTAAGCACCTGTCCAAGGGCGACACCGAGCATGAGCAAACCGGTTTGCCAGATGAAGTCGGTGTCTCCGCGGGAAACTCCCTCATCAATGATTTTGGCGTTGAGGCTGGGGAGATAGAGCGTGGCGATGGTGGACGCCAACTGAAAAATCAGCACAGCCACAATCTGCGGCAAATACGGCTTGGAGTAGCGCCGTATAAGGGTGACAAGCATGCCCACGGGTCCTTAGAAAGAGTGCGCGAATGAGATAAGAGAAGTTTGGCAGCAGGGGCTGACAGTATTAGCCTCCCCACTCTACGAAATCCGTTGCCCGGGCGAAACAACTTACGGAAAAGATCATCCCAGCGGAGTATTTCCCGTGTCGGTCATGCTCGCCCTGGGGTAGACCCTTGCGGTAGACACCGGCCGCCGGCAACAAAAAACGCCGGCTGGTTTCCCAGCCGGCGTTTTCAGTCCCGCCCTCGTTGGCCAAGCTCCACGTAGTACGCGAGGAGTATCAAACAAGGGCGGGATCCGTAGTGGAGTCAGCCCGCGTGCTTGCCGTGGTCTGCACGGGCTTCGACGCCCTGGAGGAGCAACAACGCCATCCGTTCCTGCTGCCTGCGTTCGCGCTTGAGCTCCTTACGGATCGCGGCGAGCTCCTCCGCGGTATGGGCCTGCTGCTCCGCAATGGTTTGCTGCTCCCGCAACCGGGCCTGTAGCTCCACGTTGGCCCGACTGAGCTGCAGCTGCTGTTCTGCCAGGACGTACTGGGTACGGGACAGCTGTTCCTGAACTTCCTTCACATCAGCCGTGCCTTGGGGTCGTTCCTTGGTGAGGATCCGGGCAAACTCGAGGTCAAGATCGGATCCGGACTGCTCGTTCGAAGCCGGTCGCTCCGCCACCGGAACCTGACGGGCGCCCCGTGGAACCGCAGCGTCGGCACCCAACCCGTGTGCGCCGTCGTCGGACGCTTTCACTGCGTCCATGGACGCGGTGTCCAGCGACATTCCAGCGTCTCCTGAAGCCGTGGCAATGAGTTCCTTTTCCGGAGCAGCATCAACCGTGCGGCGCAGTGGGCGTTCCTTGATGAACAGCACAGCCAGGAGGGCCACAACGCTGATGATCGCCGAGATCAGGAAGATCTGTGCGGTGGCGTCACCGTAGGCTGCCCGCATGATCCCGGCGATGGGAGCGGGCATATCGGCCAGGTCCATGCTGGCTCCGGAGGCACCACCCTGAGCCCGAATGCCCGCGGCAGTCATGCCTTCAACGGCAAGTTCCTTCACATGGTTGGACATGATGGCGCCCAGGACGGATACGCCGATCGCGCCACCCACGGAGCGGAAGAACGCCACCGAAGCACTGGCTGTTCCGATGTCCTTGGCCTGGACAGTGTTCTGAACAGCAAGCACCAGGTTTTGCATCAGCATGCCGAGGCCGAGGCCGAACACGCCGGTGTAAATCGCCACGATCCACAGTTCAGTGGTGTGGTCCATGGTTCCGGCGAACGCGAGGCCGCCGATGAGGAGGACGGACCCTGCAATCAGGAATCTCTTCCACTTGCCGAAACGGCTGATCAGGATGCCGGATGCAACGGAACCGATCAAGTTGCCGGCGATCATTGGCAGCGTCAGGAGGCCGGCCTCGGTGGGCGTGGCACCGCGGGCAACCTGGAAGTACTGGCCCAGGAAGGTGGAGGAACCGAACATGGCGATACCAACGGCAACGGAGGCAACGATAGCCAATGCGGTGGTGCGTTCGGAGATGATCTTGAGCGGAATGATGGGCTCGGGAACCTTCGTTTCCACCAGCACCAGAAGTGCCAGCAGGGCTACGCCGCCGCCCACCATGAGCGCGGACTGCCAGGAGAACCAGTCGTAGTAGTCAGGGTTGCCGGCGAAGGAAACCCAAATGAGGAGCAAGCTCACGCCGGACGTCAGCAGGATGGAACCCAGCCAGTCGATCTTCGCCGGGCGCTTGATGTGCTGGATCTTCAGCGTCACCTGGAGCAGGATGAGCGCGAGGACGGCCAGCGGCACACAGACGAAGAACGTCCAGCGCCAGCCGAGCGGGCTGTCAACGATGAAGCCGCCCAGCAGCGGGCCGCCAGCGGTTCCTACGGCCATGACAGCACCCATGTAACCGGAATACTTGCCGCGGTCACGCGGCGGAATCATGGAGCCGATGATCGCCTGGGCCAAGGCGGTGAGGCCACCCATCGCCACGCCTTGGATGACACGGGCGGTCAGCAGCAGCGGAATGGTTTCAGACAGGCCTGCCATGACCGAGCCCGCCACGAAGATGATGATGCTCAGCTGGACCAGAAGCTTCTTGTCGAAAAGGTCCGCGAGCTTGCCCCAAATGGGCGTGGTGGCAGCGTTTGCCAACAGCGCAGCCGTGATAACCCAGGCGAAGTCGGTTTGCGTGCCCTTGAGCTCGGACATGATGGTGGGCAGCGCATTCGCCACGATCGTGCTGCTGAGGATCGCTGTAAAGAAGGCGGCGAGAAGCCCGGTCAGGGCTTCCATGATCTGCCGATGGGTCATGGGCGCGGAGGCCCGGGTAACTGAGGCGTCCACCGCCTGGGAGTTTTGTACTGCTGGTGTAGCCATGCGTGGGCTCCTAAGCTGTCTGGTTTGTTGTGATGGAGCCGGCCGCCGTTGCCCGGATTGAGTCCTTGAGGGACACAGTGAGTTTGTTGATGACCTGGGAGGCCTCGAGGGCGTCGGCCTCGCTCCAATCCGCCAGGTAATCCCGCAGTCTCACGCTGCGTTGTTCTTCGAATTCGCGCAGTTTCGCCGCGCCGCTTTCCGTCAGGGCGAGGAGCTGGGCCCTACCATCAGCAGGATCAGGCCGCCTGGCCACAAAGCCGAGCTCCTCGAGTTCGGTAATGTGCCGGCTAAGGACCGGGGCGCTAACGCCGAGTCGCGTGGCCAGCTGGGTAGCGCGGGTCTCCCCCTCGCCGATGAAACGCATCACCCCCTGAAGAGCCATTCCGACGTCGGGAACGCGGGCCATGTGGGCGGTCACCACACAGCGCAGCGTGCGCTGAAGATCGAAAATCTGATGCACAAGATCGGTTGCTGTGGCAGAACCGACGGACATGCGAAACACCCCTCTTTTTGTTTGCCTAAAGCAACTATAACTCAGATTGATTGCTTTGGGAAACTAAAGATGCGAGGAGTGTCTAAGTTGTGGGGCCCGCTCTGCGCCCTGTTTTCGGGCAATTGGGCGCAGAGCAGGCCTCACAACGCAGTCAGCCCCCGCACGGTGTTCCGTGCGGGGGCTGGCTGTTTGGCTGCTAGTTTCTTTAGTCGCTCTAGTTGTCCAAATGAGTGGGGCCGAACATCTTCAGCAGTGTTTCAACCACGACGACGTTGGGTCCGTCTGCTTCGAAGGACGCCTTGAGCGCGTCCCCCACTTCCTCGGGCGCAACCCTGCGGGCCGGGACGCCAAAAGACTCAGCAAGCTTCACGAAGTCCGGGCGGGCGAGTTCGGTGGCGGTGGCTTGGCCGAAGGCGCCCACCATGTATTCGCGCAGGATGCCGTAGCCGCCGTCGTCCACGATCAGCCAGGTGACCGGGACGTTGTGCTGCTTGGCGGTGGCGAGCTCGGAGATGGAGTACATGGAGGAGCCGTCACCGGATACGGCGAGCACGCGACTCGGCTTGCCAGTGGTTTCAAGACCCACGGCACCGCCGATTGCCGCTGGGAAGCCGTAACCCAGGCCTCCAGCGCCCTGGGCGGAGTGGAACTGACCCTGCCGGGCGTCCCAGCAGCTCCAACCCCAGTAAGCGGAGATGGTCATATCCCAGAACGTCTGCATGTCAGCAGGGACAGCCTCGCGGATGTCCGACATGAACTTCAGTTCCTTGGCCAGGTCCTGTGATTCCAGGCGTGCCTTGACCTTGACCAGGGACTCCTTGACCACATCTTCCGGGCTGGCGCCGTGCCAGGACCGCTGGGCGGCGTCCGCGGCTCCAGCTGCTGCGAGGGCTTCGTCCAAGGCTGCGAGTGCTTGCCCTGCGTCGGCACGGATGCCCAAACCAGGCCGGTTGGATTCAAGGACCCGGGGCTCGGCGTCGATCTGGATGATCCGGCCCCGGGGTTCAAACGTGAAGTAGTTCGAGGTCACCTCACCCAAGGAGGAGCCGATCACGATCAACACGTCGGCGTCTTCCAGGACGTCGGTCATGTACCGGTCCTCGATCCACGACTGCAATGACAGCTCGTGAGTCCACGGGAACGCGCCGTTACCACCGGGCGTGCAAATCACCGGTGCGCGCAACTGCTCTGCAATCGAGAGCAACGACTTCTCAGCCCGGCCACGGCGCGTACCGCCACCGGCGATGATCGCCGGACGTTCCGCCGTCGAAAGCCACTTCACGGCCTCGCGGATCAGCTCGACGCGCGGCGGGTTATCGAATGCCTCGGCGAGGGCGTCCTCAACCGGCGGCACCATAATGGGGTCCAGCAGGACGTTCTGCGGGATTTCGATCCAGACTGGCCCTGCGGCGAGGAGATGGCCTCGGTCCAGGCGTCCTGAATGGCCGACGGGATACCGGAAGCGTGCTGGATCAGGCGCTGGCTCTTGGTGACGTTCGCGGCCGAAGCCTTCTGGTCATCAAGCTGGTGCAGCATGCCCTTACGGCGAGCGCCGAGACCGTCGAGCGGGATCTGGCTGGCCACAACCACCATGGGAACACCCGTAGCGTAAGCCTCCTGCAAACCAGCAAGGGACGTCAGTGCGCCCGGACCGGTGGACAGGAACAGCACACCTACCTCGCCGGTGGCACGGGAGTAACCATCAGCGGCGAACGCCGAGTTGTTCTCCACACGGGAGGACACAAAGTGCAGGTTGCCGCGGCCCATGGCATCGAACAGCCCGAGAGCGTGCTGGCCCGGAATGCCGAAGACCGTCTTGGCGCCCAGGGCCTCGAGGGTCTCGACGACGAGGTCCCCGCCGTTGCGCTGGTTGGTGCCCTTCGTGGGGGCTGCCGTGCCGGGGTCGAAATCAATCATCGCTGGTCTCCGGCTGTTCCGGTTGCCTGTGCGAGTTCTGCCATGCGAGCGCCGAGCGCCTGCTGCGCGTAACCGTTCGGGGCACCTTGGCGGTCGCCTTCCACGGCGTTGTCCGCCATGAGGGTCACGAGCTCGTACGCTACGTGGCTGCCTGCAACACCGGTGATCTCTGCGTGGTCGTAGGCAGGAGCAACTTCAACAATGTCCGCTCCAACGAGGTTCATGCCGCGGAAGCCACGGATGATTTCGAGAAGTTCGCGGCTTGTGATGCCGCCGGCTTCGGGGGTGCCGGTGCCGGGTGCGTGGGCCGGGTCCAAAACGTCGATGTCCACAGAGATGTACAACGGGCGGTTGCCGATGCGATCACGGATCTTGGCTACGGTTTCCAGGACGCCTTGGTAGTAGACGTCAGCGGAGGTGACGATTCCGAAGCCGAAGCGGTGGTCGTCGTCGAGGTCCTTCTTGCCATACAGGGGGCCGCGGGTACCTACGTGGCTGATGGCTTCGGTGTCCAGGATGCCTTCTTCCACCGCACGGCGGAACGGGGTGCCGTGGGTGTACTCAGCGCCGAAGTACGTGTCCCAGGTGTCCAAGTGGGCGTCGAAGTGGAGCATCGCAATGGGCTCGCCTGCCCGCTCCGCTGCTGCCCTCAAGAGCGGGAGTGCAATGGTGTGGTCGCCACCGAGGGTTACCAGCTTGCTGCCGTTGGCCGTGAGGTCCAAGGCGTTCTGCTGGACAGTCTCGATTGCCTCGTTGATGTTGAACGGGTTCACAGCCATGTCGCCGGCATCGGCAACCTGGATGTTCTCGAAGGGACTGACGTCCCAGGCAGGGTTGTACGGGCGCAGGAGTCGGCTGGCTTCGCGTACGTGGTTGGCACCGAAGCGCGCGCCGGGGCGGTAGGAGACACCGGAGTCGAAGGGAACGCCGACTACTGTGACGTCAGCCTTGGAGACCTGGTCCAGCCGGGGCAGGCGGGCATAGGTGGCGGCACCGGCGTAACGCGGAATGCGGGATGAATCGATGGGTCCAAGGTTCCCGTTGGCCGTAATGCGAAGCTCTTCCAAAATATGCCTCTCCTTCGAGTTGGGTCAGTGGCTGTGACTCCCATCATACACTCGAAGTTGCCTTATATGCATCACCTGTTTACAAATCAGATTCGGGCGCTTGCGGCATGAGATGCCGGTCACAGCGGGCGTTAAGATTCCATAAAAACCGGGGTCCCGACGTCGAATACGGTCATACGCTCCTAGCGGACGCAGCATCCGGCTGCACGAAAGGACACCGTGACAACCCTTACGAGGCCCCCGGCCGACCCGGCCGATAAGCCCAAAAATTCCTTCAAGCTCAAATCCTGGCTGCTGGAAGGAATGCCGGACACCTCAGGGAAACGGCAGGGACCTCACGGGCGTCCTGCGGACTCGCATAAGCCGCAAGCCTGGTGGAAGGTCATGTGCCTCACTGGACTCGACTACTTCTCCACACTCGGCTACCAGCCGGCCATCGCCGCCCTTGCCGCCGGATTGCTCTCCCCATTGGCCACGCTACTTCTGGTCCTGGCAACCCTCGCCGGCGCGCTCCCCGTCTACAGGCGCGTGGCCAAGGAAAGCCCCCGCGGCGAAGGGTCCATCGCCATGCTCGAACGCCTGCTTCCACGATGGGGAGGCAAGCTCTTCGTCCTTGCCCTCCTTGGCTTCGCCGCAACCGACTTCATGATCACCATCACGCTCTCCGCCGCCGACGCCACAGCCCACCTCATCGAGAACCCCTTCGCCCCGCATTTCCTCGAAGGCCAACAAGTAGTCATCACCCTGGCTTTGATCGCCGGCCTGGGCGTCGTCTTCCTGCGCGGATTCAAGGAAGCCATCAACGTGGCCGTAGTGCTGGTGGCGGCGTTCCTTGCACTCAACCTGGTGGTGATCGCCGTCTCCATGACTCACCTCTTCACGGAATCACGCGTCATCACCGACTGGTGGACCGCACTCACCACCTCCCACGGCGACCCCATCATGATGATCGCCTTGGCACTACTGGTGTTCCCGCGCCTGGCACTGGGACTCTCCGGATTCGAGACCGGCGTCGCCGTCATGCCCCAGATCAAAGGCCACGCCACAGACACCGAAGCCAACCCTGCAGGCCGGATCAAGGGTGCCCACAAACTCCTCACCACCGCCGCCATCATCATGAGCTCGTTCCTCATCACGTCCAGCTTCACCACCGTCATGCTAATCCCCGCCGCAGAATTCCAAGACGGCGGCAAGGCCGAGGGCCGCGCGCTCGCCTACTTGGCCCACAAATTCCTCGGCGACGGCTTCGGAACTGTCTACGACGTCAGCACCATCGCCATCCTCTGGTTCGCAGGCGCGTCAGCCATGGCCGGGCTGCTGAACCTTGTCCCCCGATACTTGCCCCGCTACGGCATGGCACCGGCTTGGGCCCGGGCTCTCCGCCCACTCGTCCTGGTGTTCACAGTCATCGCCTTCTTCGTCACCATCATTTTCCAGGCGGACGTCAACGCCCAAGGTGGCGCCTATGCCACAGGCGTGCTGGTCCTGATTACCTCTGCCTCAATAGCCGTAACCCTGTCCGCGAGGCGAAAGAAGCAGCGGGCGCAGGTCATTGGATTTGGGCTGATTTCGCTCGTTTTCGTCTACACCACCGTGGTCAACTCGATCGAGCGCCCCGACGGCCTGAAGATTGCGGCCCTCTTCATCCTGGGCATCATGGTGGTCAGTTTTACCTCCCGCATGCGCCGCGCTTTCGAGCTCCGCGCAACCCACATCAAGATGGACGAGAAAGCCCTCGAATTCACCGCCAACGCCGCCGAAGGACCTGTCCGGATCATCGCCCACGAGCCCAAGCACCTCAGTGCCAGCCGTTACAGGGAGAAGCTTCAGCACGCTCAGCAGGCCAGCCACCTGCCCGTTGACTGTGACGCCGTATTCATCGAAGTCATCGTGGACGACAGCTCAGATTTCGAGCAGGAGCTCCAGGTGGTGGGAAAGCTCCGGCATGGGTTCAAGATCCTGGAGGTGCACAGCAACAATGTGCCCAACACCGTGGCCGCAGTACTCCTCCACATCAGGGACGTCACCGGGTTCATGCCGCATATCTACTTCCGCTGGACCGAGGGCAACCCGATTTCCAACCTCAGCAAATTCCTGTTCTTTGGTGAAGGAGAGATCGCGCCGGTAACGCGCGAAGTTCTGCGGGAAGCCGAGCCGGACATCACCCGCAGGCCGTGGGTGCACGTGGGCTAACCGCCGGGATTCGCGCGCCGAGACTACAGATAATGCCCATGTTTGTTGCAAACATGGGCATTATCTGTCACCTCGCGGGGAAGCCCAGGGCTAGCGGCTCGCCGCAGGAACCAGGACCCAGAGCACCTCGACGGTCTCATCCGTGGGGTTGATCCACGTGTGGGGTTCACGGCCGGGGAAGGAGAGGGTGTCCCCTTCTTCAAGGTCATACTCCTCATTGGTGAGGATGAGCTTGATCCTGCCCTTGACCACGTGCAGGACATCTACATCGCAGTCCACGGCGTAGAGCTCATTTTCACCACGGCCCCGCGGCTCGATGGTGGCCTGCAGGATTTGAAGCCGCCGCTCCGAGCGGGCTGTCAACAAACGCTCCACTATGCCCTGGCCACCCAGGGAGATGCGGGGGCCGTCGTCGCGCTTGGTCAGATGGGTCTCCGGAGCTGCGAACAAGTCGCCTACGGATACGGACAACACTTGGCAAAGAGTGACCAGCGAGGCGACCGACGGCGATGTCAGGTCACGCTCCACACGGCTGAGGAAGCCCTTGGTCAGCCCGGTAGCATCTGCCACCTGCTCGATGGTGAGGCGCTGCGCTTGCCGGGCTGCGCGGATTCTGGAACCGATGGCAACGGGAACATTGCTCGGTTCAACGGGTAGAGCCTTCATTCACGAACCTTTCAGGCCTGTCATGTGGCCCTGTCATTGGAGCAATAGTAGCCGGGAGACAGGCCGAGAGCGCCAGAATACGCGGAAGCATGACTAAAGGATCTTGACTGTTACTCCCATCACAACATATCCTCATAGGCAACAAGTGTTGTCTGTGAGGCACACAGCACCTCCCCAATCTCCAATCGTCAGCACAGAGACTTCGACGCTTCGCAGGAGTATCGTCGAAAACCCCAACCTCCGTGCATCAGCTCCAAGGACCGTTCATGGAATCTTCGGCTATAAACATCGCAATCGTGGTGGTGTACCTGCTCGCCATGCTGGCATTCGGCTGGTGGGGCAAGTCCCGCACCAAGAACAACAGCGACTTCCTGGTGGCCGGCCGCCGCTTGGGACCCTTCCTTTACACCGGCACCATGGCCGCAGTTGTCCTCGGTGGCGCATCCACCGTGGGCGGCGTCGGCCTCGGTTACAAGTTCGGCATCTCCGGCATGTGGCTGGTAGTGGCCATCGGTTCAGGCGTGCTGCTGCTCAGCCTGCTCTTCGCCGGGACCATCCAGAAGCTCAAGATCTACACGGTCTCCCAGATGCTGACCCTCCGCTATGGCAGCACGGCAACCCAGACCTCGGGCATCGTCATGCTGGCCTACACGCTGATGCTGTGCGCCACCTCCACCGGCGCCTACGCCACCATCTTCGTGGTCCTCTTCGGCTGGGAGCGTTGGCTCGCCATCGCCATCGGCGGCGCAATCGTGCTCGTCTACTCCACCATCGGCGGCATGTGGTCCATCACCCTGGCCGACCAGGTACAGTTCGTCATCAAGACCGTGGGAATCTTCTTCCTCATGCTCCCCTTCGCCCTGAACGCTGCAGGTGGCCTCGACGGCATCCGAGCCCGCGTCGATGAGAGCTTCTTCGACATCGGCGGCATCGGCCTCCAGACGATCATCACTTACTTCGTCGTTTACACCCTTGGCCTCCTCATCGGCCAGGACATCTGGCAGCGCGTGTTCACCGCCAAGACCCCCACGGTTGCCCGTTGGGGCGGCGCTACCGCTGGCGTCTACTGCATCCTCTACGGCTTCGCAGGCGCCCTCATCGGCATGGCCGCCAGCGTGGCCCTCTCCGGCGTCGAAATCGCTGCCAAGGACGACGTCTACGCAGAGGTCGCTACCCGGCTCCTGCCCATCGGCATCGGCGGCTTGGTGCTTGCGGCAGCTGTGGCCGCCATGATGTCCACGGCGTCAGGCGCACTGATTGCTGCAGCAACAGTTGCCCGCGCAGACGTTATGCCTTTCGTTGCCAGCTGGTTCGGCAAGAAGGTAGACACCTCCGACTCCGACAACCCTGAGCACGACGTCAAGGCCAACCGTTACTGGGTCCTCGGACTGGGTATCGTTGCAATCATCATCGCCATCTCCACCAAGGATGTGGTGGCCGCACTGACCATTGCCTACGACATCCTGGTTGGTGGCCTCCTCGTAGCCATCATCGGCGGCTTGGTCTGGAAGCGTGGAACAGGCATCGCGGCTGCATGGTCCATGGCGGCAGGATCAGTGATAACCCTCGGAACCATGATCATCCTTGAGATCAACGCCGAAGTTCCCCTCGATGGCATCTACGCCAACGAACCCATCTACTTCGGTTTGATTGCCTCGGCTTTGGTGTACGTTGTGGTCTCCTTGGCGAGCAAGCCCACGGATCCGGCAGTCATGAAGGCTTGGACGGACCGCGTTGCCGGCACCCGAGTGGCCGAGGAAGAGCTCACCACCCCCGCTTCCTAGGCTGGCACTAAGCAAGGTTCAGGAAACAAGTAAGGTTCGACGGCGGCGCCTCCCCTTTTCGGGGCGGCGCCGCCGTTGCGTTATGTCCGGGAAGCATGCGTTGGAAGGCCCGCTCTACACACCAAAACCACCCCAAAGCGCGCAAAGCAGGCCCCACAACGCACACCCTCCGTTGGAAGGCCCGCTCTACACACCAAAACCACCCCAAAGCGCGCACACCGGGCCCCGCAACACACCCCACCAGTTGGAAGGCCCGCTCTACACACCAAAACCACCCCAAAGCGCGCACAGCAGGCCCCGCAACACAGCAGGCCCCGCAACACAGCAGGCCCCACAACAACACACCACACCCCCCAACGGGGCCCGGACAGCTATGGGATAGGGTGGTCCCAGCTTCAAGAGATGTGGTGCCAAGCTCCGACTGGCCACACACCAACCCCATGTTCACGGGTGGTTCGGATGAGGAAGCGGCCCGTCCCGGACCAGAGACAACCGAGCGGGCAAGAGCACTCCCCCAAGGAGCAGTCCCTTGCCGTACCAAGGCGATACCACTCAGGTAAACACAACGTCAGCGCGCACCCTCGCCAAAACCGCCACACGAACAGTGGCGGTGATTCCCGCCGTCGACCTCTTCCTGGGCACGGTGACCATCACTGCCAAGGCTGGAACCGAGCAGTTCAGACATGCCCAACCGCAACTTATCGCGCAGGCGTTGGCGCAAGCCGTCCGGCCGACGAGCTGGTGTGAGTCGTCCAAGACCCTAACGGTGACTGTTGCCGCCGTCGGCAAACGGGCGGGCCTCCAACGTCACTTCACACTGAGGCACGAGGAACAGGCTTAGATTTCCTCGTCTTCCTCGCGGAACTCTTCGGTTTCGTCAAGGGGGACAACGCGTTCGTCGTCCTCGGGGACGTCGACTTCCTCCACCCAGGGCTCGTCCACTTCCTGGTCTTCGGCGTAGTCGTAGGCCGGGTCGGACTCAATGGTTGTCCGTTCCGGGTAGTTGGCGTGTGATTCGGTGGTGTTCATGGTGCAACCTCCGTCTCTTGGGCCTGTTCTGGTGGGCGCTTCAGCCCGTTGACCCGAATGCAGGAATCCAGTGGCGGGAGGGTCCCACCCCTGTCCTTCCATCTGAGCACCGGCACAGGCGAGGGTCAAGGAAATTACGGTGCACCGAACATTCCAGTTACGGAATACCAGCCAAAAATCCGCGCGGATAAGCGGTAGTGTGGGGCGTGCAATGGGGCCGCAACTACCCCACCAAGCACAGGAGACAAAGTGCAGATGCACCAGGAATCCCATAGTTCGTCGAGCTCCGCTCCGGACCCAACCCCCGAATCAGCAGCCGCCGAAAACGCCGCGACTCAGCCAGCGACGCCCTCGCATGCGGACATCCGCCGGTGGCGCCAGTACCTGGCCGATGAGCGTGCCGAGGCCGCCGTCTACCGCGAACTGGCGCAGCGACGCGACGGCGAAGAACGCCAAATCCTGCTCGCCCTGGCCGAAGCCGAAGGCAGGCACGAAGCCCATTGGCTCAAGCTTCTTGGCGAGCATGCCGGTATGCCCAAGGCAGCTTCCACCCGCAGCCAGTTCCTGGGCTTCCTGGCCCGCAACTTCGGGTCAGTGTTTGTCCTCGCTTTGGCACAGCGCGCCGAAGGCCGTTCCCCGTACGGTACCGAACCTGCCGCGACGCCTGCCATGGTGGCCGATGAACAAATCCACGAAGAAGTAGTCCGGGGCTTGGCCACGCGTGGACGCAACAGGCTCTCCGGAACCTTCCGCGCCGCCGTTTTCGGTGCCAACGACGGCCTGGTCAGCAACCTTTCCTTGGTCATGGGCATGGCCGCAACCGGCGTGCCCAGCCCCGTGGTGCTCATGAGTGGCGTCGCGGGTCTCCTCGCCGGGGCCCTATCCATGGGTGCAGGCGAGTACGTTTCGGTTCGTTCCCAGCGGGAACTCCTTAACGCCACGTTGCCCACGCAGGCCACACTGACCGCAGCGCCGTCATTGGACATCGAGCACAACGAGCTGGTCCTGGTGTACTTGGCCCGTGGCATGACGCGTGAAGCCGCGGAGCATCGTGCTGCCGAGCGCATGGGATTGTTTAGCTGCGACTGCGACCCCAGCCTCTCCTTGCAGCCGGAAAAGCCACCCACTGACGATCACGAATCCGTCGGTTCGGCGTGGGGTGCAGCGATGTCCAGCTTCTGTTTCTTCGCCTCGGGGGCAATCGTGCCCATCCTGCCGTTCATTTTCGGCATGACGGGCATCGCCGCCTTGCTGGTGGCCGGCGTTCTGGTGGGCATCGCGCTTCTGGCTACCGGCGCCGTCGTCGGCTTGCTGTCCGGAACCTCGCCGCTGAGCCGCGGGCTCCGGCAGCTTGCCATCGGCCTGGGAGCGGCGGCGGCCACGTACGGGCTGGGCCTGGCGTTCGGGGCAGCGATCGTCTAAGTTTGGACGGCTCGGTCCGGAGACCGTAATGTTGGTTCGTCCTCCGCGCTGCCCCGCGTGACCAGGGCATCAGGAATGGAGAACCGTGGACCCGGAGCGGGAAGCAACGCGCGTGCCGAAACACCGACGCACTGGAACAGCCATGCGTGTTCTCCGCGGCGTCCTCATGGCCATCATCGCCGCCGTCGTTGCCGTTCTGGTCAGTGGATTCCTGCAGGGCGACCCTCGCATCACTGCGCTGTTCCCGGGTGTGAGCGTGCCGGGAACCACACAGGACCAACCGGGTGGAGCAGAACCGGCGCGCCCCCTCGACGCGCCGCCGCCCGGACTTGAGGAGGCGGAAGCCCCACTGGCCTCGCCCCCAGCGCCCGGCACCACCAACGATTCGTACAAGTTCCTGGCCACCAACGACGACGGTACCCCGGTAGGCTACTCGCCTTGCCGCCCGCTCCATTACGTTGTGAACGATGCGTCCGCACCCCTTGGTTCCGAAGCCCTCCTGACCGCTGCCCTGGCAAATATTTCCGCGGCGTCCGGCATTCAGTTCATCGACGACGGCACCACGGACGAGTTGCCAGTGGACCGGCGTGAACCATACCAGCCGTCCAAGTACGGCGACCGGTGGGCTCCCCTGCTGATCTCCTGGACCACACCCCTGGAAGCACCTGCGCTGGCAGACAACGTCATCGGCACGGGAGGCAGCACCATGTACTCCCTCAACAAGGGACCCAAAAGCTACATCACCGGGAGCTTGGAGCTGGACACGCCACAGGTAACGGAACTGCTCGCCAGTCCCGGCGGGGCTGACTACGTCTTGGCGGTGATGCAGCACGAGCTGGGCCACGTCATGGGCCTGGACCACGTGGATGACCCGATCCAACTCATGTACCCGGAAATCGGGGCCCCCGACGGACTCGCGGCGGGCGATCTTAATGGCCTGCACCTACTTGCTTCGGCACCCTGCCGCAAGGACATCTGACTCTTTCGCGCCTCAAGCATTCCCGGCATGGACTCCCGGTGGAGTGGGACTTATGCTGACGAATACGGCCGACGGCGGCGCCCCACTTCCCGCCGCAGCCGCCACGTCAGGGGGTTCCATGGAACCTTACGGGTCGCCCAAGTGGCCGGACCCCGATCCCCCTCGTCCGAATTACCTTCCGCATGCCCCACGCCCGCCGGACCCTCCACCGGTCAGGCCGCCGATCAAGCACAGCAGCATCGCGGCCATCCTGTTCCTTTTCAGCGTGCTGGGCCTGGTGTGCGCGGGAGCCTACTTCAGCGGCGAACTCCAGCAGCTCCTTTACGGATCGTCCGCCACTCAGAGCGAGGCGCCCCGACCCGGGCTGGTACCGTTTGGCCAACGCCAGGAGCCCGTCCCGGGACTTGAGGAAGCTGACGCACCGCTGGGAACGCCGGCACCATTGAACCGCACCAGTTCCTCGTACAAGTTCCTGGCCGTCAAGGAAGACGGAACTCCGCTGGCGTACTCGCCGTGCCGGCCCATCCACTATGTGATCAACTCGGACCTCGCACCGCCCTCCTGGCAGCCGCTGGTGGAAGAAGCCGTGAGGCAGGCGGGCGAAGCCACTGGATTGAAGTTCATCTACGACGGCCCCAGTTCCGAAATTCCCTCCCCCAACAGGTCCGGGTACCAGCCCGAAAGGTACGGAGACCGCTGGGCTCCTGTCCTCATTGCGTGGAGCACGCCGGAGCAGGTGCCACGCCTGAGCGGGCAGACCGTGGGCCTTGGCGGAAGCTCCTCCATTGGCCTCAGCAACGGCTACAAGGCCTATGTGACAGGCACAGTGTCCCTGGATGCCCCACAATTCGCGGATATCGTGGACGCTCCCAGCGGAGAAGAGATCGGCGTAGCAGTCATCATGCACGAGCTGGGACACGTCCTCGGCTTGGACCACGTGGATGATCCCCGCCAGCTCATGTTCGACCAAGCGTCCTGGGTGCGCGGCTACGCTGCGGGCGACCGGACGGGTTTGGCCCAACTGGGCACCGGCCCCTGCAGCAAGGACTTCTGAGGGCCTACCCGGCAACCACTGCTAGCGCGTCCTCCACCGTATCCACCAGGAAAATCCGGTCTTCCATGGGCTTTCCGGCCGCGAGGCTCCGCAGCATGGGCCAGGCAGGAAACGTCTGTTCCCAGTGTTCGCGGCCTACCAGAACCATGGGCGTGATGGTCTCGGGGGCTCCGTAGTAGTTCTCGCACGCGTCCTGGAAAATTTCCTGCACTGTCCCTGCGGCGCCCGGGAGAAACACGATCCCACCGTTGCAGAGCTCCAGCAGGATGGCTTCGCGGACAGCGTTGGCGAAGTATTTGGCGATGTGGGTGGCGAACAGATTTGGCGGCTCATGCCCGTAGAACCATGTTGGAATACCGAGCGTCGGGGTGCCGCCAGGATAACGTTCGACGACGGCGGCTGCTTGCCGAGCCCAAGCCGTCACGGAGGGCATGAACCCCGGCACAGCGGCGAGCGCCCCAAGCGCGTCGGTGGAGTCGGCGTCGGGCAGTCCGCTTAAGTAGGCGCCAAGGTTGGCGGCTTCCATGGCGCCGGGACCCCCGCCCGTGGCTACCGTAAAGCCCGCTTGGGCCAGCAGCCGTCCCAACTGCGCGGCGTCGGCGAATTCTTTGGTTCCCCGTTGCGCGGCGTGTCCACCCATGACGCCCACCAGCTTGGTTCCGGACAGCGCGCCATGGTCCAGCAGCTCGTCCAAGGCGTCGCCGATTGCGTGATCGTGCAATGCTGCGGCGAGGGTGGCGTCCAGGCTGCCCCGCTGCCCGGGTAGGATGCTCCACTGGTAGACGCGCGCATCGAGAGTGGATTCGTACTCCGTGGAAGCGATGTCCTCGTACAGTTCACTAGCCGTGTAAACGCTGCTTCGGTACGGGTTGAAGGGCACGTTGTGAAGCTGGGGGAAGATGAGGGCTCCGCGCCGGCGGAGGCTCTCTTCCACACCGTCATCGAAAGTGCACCCCAGGAAGATCGCGCCTTGGGGATCCAGCGCCTTCAGGTCCCGTGAATGGCCCCGAAGGTCCAAAGACTGTGCGTGCCAGCCGTTCATGGACTCTGCCCCGGCGCTTACCAGTTGGTGGAAGTGGATGACGCTTTCGACGTCGAGCGTTCGCGGACTCGGGTTCAAGGCTCCGGAGCGATTCATGGTTTCAGCGTAGTGGTCCGCCGGGCTCGACGGCCGGGTGTTTGGGTGTGCGGCAGCAGTCCGGTGCATCATGAAGCATGAAGAGTTCAAGAGTTGTTCGTCCGCGCATCGGCGTTCCGGTCCGTCTCAGTAGTTCGGACACCCCCGATGCCCGCGTGGGTGAAGCCAACGAGCTCTTTACGTACATTGTGGACCTGCTGCGCGAGGCAGGCGCAGTTCCGGTGCTGTTGACCCCTGTTTCCGCTGACAGCGCCGGGCGGCTGGCCACCGAGATGCAAACGCTCGACGGCGTGTTGTTGCCGGGTGGCGGCGACATCAGCCCACGCCTCTATGGGCAGGACCCTGTCGATTCCCTTTACGATGTGAACCCCGAGCAGGACCACCTGGACATGGACGTTGCCCGGGCGACAATTGACGCAGGGCTGCCGCTGTTAGGCATCTGCCGCGGACACCAACTGCTGAACGTCCTCTACGGCGGAACACTGATCCAGGACATGGCGCCGTCGGCGGTCAACCACAACGGCCTGGATCCGCACGATCCCGAGGCCAGCGAATGGGTCTGGCATGATGTCCTGCTAACGGCCGGTTCCAAGGCTGCAGGCCTGTATGGATCTCCTGATGGAAGTACCATCAAGATCGCCTCGGGACACCATCAGGCCGTGTCCAGGGTAGGCGAAGGCCTGCAGGTCACGGCGGTGGCGGATGATGGAACCTTGGAAGCCTTGGAAGACCCTTCGCGGTGGGTCGTTTCGGTCCAATGGCATCCGGAGGCCTCCCAGCTGCCCGACACTGAGCGGTTGATGCCCTTCAGGAATTTTGTGGATGTTTGCCGGAACCCTACCCATGGTCCATCTGCCGGAGTACAGTAGCGCTCACTGCATCGCTTTCACACCGCTGATAAACGGGGCAGTGTATAACTCCATTCGAAATGACGTCCTGGGGGCGTCGTAAGTTTGCCGGCTGGGGGGCCCAACATCTGCTCAAGGAGCATGGTTGTGGACCGTCCAAAATACGCTCGTCGTCATACCCGCTTATCATTCATCAGCACCCGTTCATTCGTCCGGCGAATCCTTGGATTCCTGCTGGGCCTTTCTGTTGCCCTTTCTTCGCTGGTCTTCGGCTTGGCCATGCCCGCTTCGGCAGCCGTACCTCCTTGCCCAGGCACCGGCGGTGCGCAAATGATTGTCGCTCATACAGATGACGATCTGATCTTTGTCAGCCCGGACTTCATGCGGGATGTTCAAGCAAAGCGTTGTGTCCAGACGATCTACCTCACTGCGGGTGATGCCGGAGAGGGCCAATCCTATTGGGCCGGCCTTGAGGACGGGATCCGGTCAAGCTACGCCTTAATGGCGGGGGTCGCGAACGCATGGACGGCGTCGGACGCCGGCGTTCCCGAGCGTCCGGTAACTGTGCACACGCTCAACGCGGCGCCGAATATCTCGGTGGTTTTCCTGCGGCTCCCGGACGGCTTCCCCAACGGTAATGGCAGCAGCCGTTTCAATGGCCAGAGCATCCTGAAGTTGTGGGACGGACGCATTTCTTCAATTCGACCTGTGGACGGATCGGCCACCTATTCAAAATCGCTGCTGCAGACGGTGTTGAACCGGCTGGTTGCCAACTACAAACCCACCACGTTCCGCACCCAGGACTGGACAGGCAATTTCACCACTCCCTATGACCACAGCGACCACTGGGCTGCGGCAAAGTTCGGGCAGTTGGCCACTCGCGCCTACACCGGACCGCATACCTCGTCCGCGTACGACGCTTACGTGATCGACGAGTACGCACAAAACGTGCACGGCGCCGAACTCACCAGCAAGGTCAACACCTTCAGGCACTTTGCCGAATTCGATGAGTTCCTGTGCGGGAACATCTGCCCGGACGTGCCTTACAGCGACTGGCTAAAACGGCAGTACATCACCGCCATCGAGTGGACCGGCAATGCGGCGAAATCGGCAGGAACCACCGTCTCAGCGTCTTCCCAGAGGGCCTCGGGACAGAGTCCGGAGAAAGCGCGGGACGGATATGCCTGGGGAACCCCCATGGATGCCAACCGGGAGTGGGTCACCAATGGCGGCCGTGCAGGGAGTTGGATCCAGTACAACTTCACCCCCGCACGGACCATCAACGCCGTGACGCTTTTTGACCGCCCTCTACCCAGTGACCAGGTAACCGGTGGCAATCTCACCTTCTCGGATGGAAGCACAGTCCCGGTTTCCGCCCTCCCGAATAACGGGTCAGGACTGACAGTGAATTTTCCTGCCAGGACCGTCAGCTCCGTGCGCTTCAACATCAGCTCCGTCAGCGGTTCCACCACCAACGTGGGCCTGGCGGAGTTCGAGGCGCACATCACCGCTGACGTCGTTGCCCCCGTGGTGACAGCTACACCCGCGGGCGGCACCTATGACATCGGGCAAAAAGTCACGCTGACCGTGAATGAGCCGGCTACCATCTACTACACCGTGGACGGGTCCACGCCCACAGTGGCCAGCAGCAAATACGCCACCCCCATCACTGTGAACGGCCCGCTGACCCTGAAGTACTTCGCGGTGGACTCTGCGAACAATCCCTCCGCCGTGGTCACGCAGACATACTCCACCGGCCCGGATGTGACTAAACCGGTGGTAACGGCAAACCCGGCGGGCGGCGCCTACGCTCCCGGCACCACCATCACCCTCACGGTCAACGAGGCCAACTCGGTGATCAAATACACCACCGATGGTACCGACCCAATGACAGCCGGACAGGTGTACTCCACACCGATAGCGTTCCCCGGCACAGCTCCAATGACGCTGAAGTACTTTGCCACGGATCCTGCGGGGAATGTCTCCACCGTGGTCACCCAGACGTACACCGTACCGCCGGACACCACGGCTCCCGTGGTCACCGCCAACCCCACCAGCCGGGCCTTGGCCAGCGGGGCCACCGTCACCCTCTCGGCGAATGAACCAGGAGCGGCCATCTACTACACCACCGATGGCAGCACACCCACGGCAACGGAATCGGCCACGAATATCAAGTACGCGGCTCCGATTGTCATGGGGAATTCCACCCTCATCCTCAAGTACATCGGGGTGGACACCGCGGGCAACACTTCGTCAGTGGGCAACCAGACGTACACCGTGCCCGCCGCCGGACCTCCGTCGGCCCATGATTACAACGGTGACGGCAAAGCCGATGTCCTCGCCTCCGACACTGCCGGCAATTTGTATCTTTACCCAGGAGACGGCGCAGGGGGCCTTTTGCCCCGGCAGGTAGCCCTGCCAGCACCTGCATGGTCCACCGTGACTGACACCATCACCCCGGGTGACTTCAACAAGGATGGCAAACCTGACCTGTTGGCCCGTGCCGGTGACGTCCTGTGGTTCTACCCAGGCAACGGTGCAGGCAGCTTCGGGGCTCGGGCACAGGTCAGTACCGGCTGGAGCACCATGAGCCAACTGTTCTCCCCCGGAGACTTCAGCGGCGACGGTATTCCGGACTTCATTGGCCGGCTCAGCTCAGGGGAGTTGCGGCTCTACGAAGGCAACGGAACCGGTGGTCAGCGGACGCCCACCACCATTGGGTCCGGCTGGAATGTTATGAATGCAATCTTCAGCACGGGGGACTTTAATGGAGATGGTAAGGGAGATGTGCTGGCGCGACGCTCGGACACAGGCGCCCTCTGGCTGTACCCCGGAAACGGAACCCGCGGATGGCTTCAATGGAAGCAAATCTCCACGGGTTGGGACAATCGAACATCGATGGCAGGGCCCCGCGACCTCAACGGCGATGGCAGCAACGACGTCATAGGCCGCATCGCAGACACCCTGTGGCTGTATCCCGGCACAGGCAGTGGAGCGTTCAGCACCGTGCCGCCCATCAGCCTCGGCACCGGCTGGCAGGCCATGAAGATCATCGCCTAGCCAGCCCCTTGGACCTGGCGCGGGTCGGAGTTTTCCCCCAGACTCTTCGGCCCGCGTCAGCTAACGTGAAGAACGACGACGGCCCGTCACCTTCCGTGGGGAAGGTAACGGGCCGTCGTCGTAAGTCAGCTGTAAAGGCTAGAGCGTTGCGTAAACTTCGCGCAGCAGCTTGGCGGTCTCGGACGGCGTCTTGCCGACCTTCACACCAGCGGCTTCGAGAGCTTCCTTCTTGGCCTGGGCCGTACCGGCGGAACCGGAAACGATGGCGCCAGCGTGACCCATGGTCTTACCCTCGGGAGCGGTGAAGCCGGCAACGTAGCCAACAACCGGCTTGGTGACGTTGGCCTTGATGAAGTCGGCTGCGCGCTCTTCAGCGTCGCCACCGATCTCACCGATCATGACGATTGCCTTGGTTTCCGGGTCAGCTTCGAAAGCTGCCAGGGCGTCGATGTGCGTGGTGCCGATGACGGGGTCGCCACCAATGCCGATCGCAGTGGAGAAGCCGAGGTCGCGGAGTTCGTACATCATCTGGTAGGTCAAGGTACCGGACTTGGACACGAGGCCGATGGGGCCCTTGCCCGTGATGTTCGCCGGGGTGATGCCAACCAGGGCTTCGCCGGGGGTGATGATGCCGGGGCAGTTCGGTCCGATGATGCGGGTGATCTGCTTGCCGTCAGCGTCCACCTTGGACTGGGCGAGTGCCCAGAATTCGGCGGAGTCCTGAACAGGCACGCCTTCAGTGATCACAACGACGAGGCCGATGCCGGCTTCAATTGCTTCAACCACGGCGTCCTTGGTGAATGCCGGGGGAACGAAGACGATGGAGACGTCGGCGCCGGTTTCAGCGATGGCTTCCTTGACGGTGCCGAAGACGTTGATTTCCTTGTCGCCGTGCAGGACCGTGGTGCCGGCCTTGCGGGCGTTGACGCCACCAACAATGTTGGTGCCGGCCTTGAGCATCAGGGCGGTGTGCTTGGTGCCCTCACCGCCGGTGATGCCCTGAACGATGACCTTGGAGTCCTTGTTGAGGTAGATAGACATTGTCGCGTCCCTTTACTTAGCTGCGTTGGCGAGCTCGGCGGCCTTGTCGGCGCCCTCGTCCATGGTGGCGGCCAGGGTAACCAGCGGGTGGTTGGCCTCGGTCAGGATGCGGCGGCCTTCCTCAACGTTGTTGCCGTCGAGGCGAACTACCAGCGGCTTGTTCGCGGAGGTACCAAGCTCAGCCAGTGCACCGACGATGCCCTTGGCAACGGCGTCACAAGCAGTGATGCCACCGAAGACGTTCACGAATACGCTCTTGACCTGGGAGTCGCCAAGGATAACGTCCAGACCGTTGGCCATGACCTCGGCGGATGCTCCACCGCCGATGTCCAGGAAGTTGGCGGGCTTCACGTTGCCGTGGTTCTCGCCGGCGTAAGCAACGACGTCGAGGGTGGACATCACAAGACCGGCGCCGTTGCCGATGATGCCTACTTCGCCGTCCAGCTTGACGTAGTTGAGGTCCTGCGCCTTGGCCTTGGCCTCGAGCGGGTCAGCTGCGTCTTTGTCTTCCAGGTGTGCGTGGTGCACGTGGCGGAAGTCAGCGTTCTCGTCCAGGGAGACCTTGCCATCGAGGGCAACGATCTCGCCTGCGCCGGTACGGACCAGCGGGTTGACCTCAACCAGGGTTGCGTCTTCCTTCTTGAAAACGTCCCAGAGCTTCAGAATGACGTCGGCTACCTTGCCGCGCAGTTCCTCGGCGAAACCAGCGGCTGCAACGATCTCGTCAGCCTTGGCCTGGTCGATGCCCACAGCGGGGTCGATGGCGATCTTGGCCAGGGCCTCGGGACGCTCGACTGCAAGCTGCTCGATTTCCATGCCGCCTTCTACCGAGCACATGGCCAGGTAGTTGCGGTTGGCGCGGTCCAGGAGGACCGAGAAGTAGAATTCCTCGGCGATGTCAGCACCCTGGGCGATCATCACCTTGTTGACGGTGTGGCCCTTGATGTCCATGCCCAGGATGTTGGTGGAGTGCTCAAGTGCCTCTTCGGCGGTCTTGGCAACCTTGACGCCGCCAGCCTTGCCGCGGCCACCAACCTTAACCTGTGCCTTTACGACAGTTACGCCGCCGATCTTCTCGGCAGCTGCCTTCGCTTCTTCAGGAGTGTGCGCCACGATGCCGGCGAGCACGGGTACACCGTGCGCCTCGAACATATCGCGCGCCTGATATTCAAACAGGTCCACGGTTTAGTGTCCTTCTACGTCGAAGTAGTTTTCTGTTCAGCCGGGAACCGCGATGACCGCGATAGCCAGCTGCGGAAAGTACGCGGTAACAACCGGGATTGAAGCCGGTCACATTGCGTAAGGTCCTCTCGGAACTTTAGCCCTTTGAGGAGTCCCGCCAGCTACACACTACCTGTTAAGTGAGTAACCTTACACTTCTATCGGATGTAGAAAAACCGCATAATGGCGCGGTTTTTGGGCTGTCGGAGGGCGTTCGGGAACGGTTCAGGACACATCTTTCAGGTTCCCGCGGACCGTTTTGCCGCCGTCGGAAATCAACTGGTATCCCTCGCGGTTCACGAAGAATGCCACCCCACCTGAGACGTTTCCGCAGGCAACGCCGCCGTTATAGGCCGAACACCGGAGACCGTTGCGCTCGATGTTCTGCCCGTCCGGAAGCTCCCGGAGTTTGGAGATGGGACCCCCGCCACTGCCCTTCGGCCCGAACTCTGACTCCATTTGTGTTACGCCCGAACGACATGAGCCGTAGACCGCCTTCTCAGGAGTCAGTAGTGCCGTCCCGCCGAGGTAGCCAAGGCCTGTTCCCGCGCAATCCTCCACAATGTCATCCAGTTCCGGTTTGGCATACTTCGCCAACTCGCAATGAGCCACAGGTACAACTGCGAACTTGTTGTTGGCCGCGTCGGAGTAGGAGTTGGCCTCATAGGGCAGGTTGAGGTGCCCGCCCCGGGAAGATGTCAGGGCGCACACGATGTTCTTGTCAGCAGTGACGAACGCCGTAACGTCCTCGCCCGCGGACAGGGTGGTCTGCTCGGTGACAGGAACCTGTTGGAGCTGCTCCAGCGGCGGCAAAGGAGCCGGTGGCACATAGTCGGGATCTTCGGTGGCGAAGGAGCATCCGGTGGCCAGCACCATGATCAAGGCGGCCAGGATCCCCCAAACAGTCCGTCGCATGCCCCTCATTATGCCGTGCCGTTTCATGCATCGAGTTTGGTCAGGGGTGCGTACCGCAACAGCAGCCGCTTCTCGCCGACGTCGAACTTCACCTTCGCAACCGTCTTGTCCCCCGCGCCTTCGATGCCCAGCACCACGCCGTTGCCGAAGCTGGTGTGGTTGACTTTGTCTCCCACCACCACGGAAATGACTTCTTTCTGCGGCTGGACCCTGTTGCGTACGACGGCGGCAGGGACGTCGGCGTCGAACCCTGCGGTTGGGCTCGCGGCAGCACCGCGGGACGTGCCCGCACCCCAGAACGAGCCACCATAACGGTTGGACCCGATGGGGGCGCTCCCCCAGCCACCCGCGGCCTGACGGCTCATTCCCTCGCGCTTCCACTCCACCAACTCGGACGGAATCTCTTCCAGGAACTGGCTGGCGGGGTTGTACTGGCTCTGGCCCCACATGCTGCGGACCTCAGAGCGAGTCACGTAGAGACGCTTGCGTGCCCTGGTGAGGCCCACATAGGCCAGTCGCCGTTCTTCCGCGAGTTCCTTGGGATCCGTGGCGGAGCGCTGGTGCGGGAAGATGCCGTGCTCCATGCCGGTGAGGAAGACCACCGGGAACTCCAGGCCCTTGGCTGTGTGCAGCGTCATGAGCGTGACAACGCCCATCCGCTTGGCCTCCGCGACGGCGGCATCGATGTCCGCCCCCGGGGCATCCGGAATCTGGTCGGCATCGGCCACAAGGGAGACCTGCTCCAGGAATTCGCCGAGCGAACCGTCCGGATTGTCGCGTTCGTATTCCCGGACGACTGCCACCAGTTCGGCGAGGTTCTCCACCCGGGATTCATCTTGGGGATCGTTGCTGGCCCGCAGCCCGGCCAAGTAGCCGGTCTGTTCGAGGACGGCTTCCAACGCAGCGGCAGCACCAGAGCCGGAGGCTACCTCCGCAAGGTCATCGAGCAGCTTAACGAAGCCCAGGACGGCGTTGACGGAGCGTGTGGCCATGCCGGGCGCTTGGTCGGCACGGCGCGCAGCGGCCATGAACGAGGTGCGTTCCCGTTCGGCCAAGGCAGCCACGGCGCCCTCAGCACGGTCGCCGATCCCGCGTTTGGGTTCGTTCAGTACCCTGCGGAGGTTGACGTCGTCGTCCGGGTTCACCAGGACGCGAAGGTAGGCCAGGGCATCCTTGATTTCCTTGCGCTCGTAGAAGCGCGTCCCACCAACAACCTTGTACGGCAGTCCCACCCTGACCAGAACGTCTTCAATGGAACGCGACTGTGCATTGGTGCGGTAGAAGATGGCGACGTCGCCGGGACGCAGGCCTTCCTCATCCTGCAGCCGGTCGATTTCCTTGGCGATGAACTGGGCTTCGTCGTGTTCGTTCTCACCCACGTAGCCAATGATTTTCTCACCGTCACCTTCCGCGGTCCACAAACGCTTTTCCTGGCGGTTGGGATTGCGGGAGATGACCGAGTTGGCAGCGCTGAGGATGTTCTGAGTGGAGCGATAGTTCTGCTCCAGTTTGATGGTGCGGGCGTTGGGGTAGTCGTGTTCAAACTCCACAATGTTGCGGATGTCCGCCCCGCGGAAAGCATAAATGGACTGATCGGAATCGCCCACCACCGTCAGTTCGCTGGGAGCCACGTCCGTGTCCGTTCCCAGGCCCACGATTTCCCTGACCAGTGCGTACTGCGCGTGGTTGGTGTCCTGGTACTCGTCCACCAACACGTGGCGGAAGCGGCGCCGGTAGGATTCCGCGAGCGCAGGGAAGGCCCGGAACATGTACACGGTTTCGGCGATGAGGTCATCGAAGTCCATCGCATTGGCTTGCCGGAGACGCTGCGTGTAGCCCTTGAACACCTCGGCCACAGCTTGTTCGAAGGGGTCGTTGTGGTTTGCCGAGGAGACGTAGGAGTCGGCATCAATGAGTTCGTTCTTGAGCGCCGAAATCTTGTGCTGGATGGCCTTGGGTGCGAACTTCTTGGGATCCAGGTCCAGGTTCTTTGCCACGAGGGTGATCAGGCGCAGCGAATCAGCGGAGTCGTAGATGGAGAAGTTCGAATTCAGCCCGACGTTGGCAGCTTCCCGGCGCAGGATGCGCACGCAGGACGAGTGGAACGTTGAGATCCACATGCCCTTTGCGCGGGCGCCGACCAAGGCTTCGATGCGTTCCCGCATTTCGGCCGCCGCTTTGTTGGTGAAGGTGATGGCCAGGATTTCGCCGTGATGCGCACGCTTGGTGGCAATGAGGTAGGCGATCCTGTTACTCAGTACACGGGTCTTCCCCGAGCCTGCGCCCGCAACGATCAGCAGCGGGCTTCCGGCATGCTTCACAGCCTCTTCCTGCTGCGGATTCAGTCCCTGGAGAAGTGCCTCAGCGGTCGGCAACCCGTGGGCCCCCTGGCCGCCCCATCCCCCTGGGGCGGGCGCTTGGGAAGCGTTCCCTGACCCGCCGGTTCCCTCTTGGAGGCGGGGCCCGGAGGCACCTCCGCCGGAATGGGAAAGCTCCGGGGCAGCCTTGACTGCGGCTTTGGTGCCAGCTTTGAAGGGTCCGTCTGCGTAGGGGTCAAACAACATATCCATGGTGCCTACCAGTCTAGGCGGTGCCCCTGACACTATAAGGTCGCCGTGGTCAGCAGCAGTGAATGCTAGGCAAATTGGGGAACAGAGGTGAGGGCTGCACTCAACTCGCGCACCGCCGTCGGGCCTCCCGCCACGAACCAATTCAATCCGTTGACCTGCACGACGGCGGTGTCCCCGCCGGCAGCGCGGACGATCGCCTTGCCGGGGAGCCAGTCCCATTCCGGGCAGCTGTGCTGGAACCAGCAGCCGAGCTCCCCGTCAGCCACCCGGCCGAGGTCGCAGGAGCCTGACCCGAACATGCGCAGGGACGCCGCGGACACCGCGGCCGCGTGCCAGGGCATGGCAGCCCGCGGGTCTGCGAGCCAAGTGGGGTGGATGTACGTCGCTGCGGAGATTTGGCCAACGGGGAGGTCGCCCGAACCGGTGATCGCCTCGCCGTTCAAGGTGGCCGGGCGCTCTTCCCCTCCCAGCCAGAGCTTATCCAGTTCGGGCTGGTAGATGGCCCCGAGCAACACGTCCGGATCGGCAACCGGGTTGCCGCCATGGTCCGAATCGTCACGCTTGAGGGCAATGGCCGAGCACCAGTACGTGGACCCGTGCAGGAAGTTGTAGGTGCCGTCAACGGGGTCGATCACCCAGGTCCGGCCGCTCGTCCCCGCAAAGGAGGCACCCTCCTCGCCGAGGATGCCGTCTTCCGGACGGCAGCGCCGCAACTGTTCCAGGACATAAGCCTCGGCCGCGTGATCGGCTGCAGTGACGACGTCGGACACTGACGTCTTGCGTTCGCCCTGCAGTCCACCCATCCGCATGAGCAGCGCCAGCTGGCCCGCCTCGCGGACCAGGGCGCTGGCCAGTTGGTAGTCATCCAGTGATGGATCGAGTTCAGTTGCTGTGTGCCTGCCGGTGGTCATGGATCCAGCTTATGTGGCGGAATAATGGATGACATGGCCAAGACACCAGCCCAGCGCGTCAAGAAGCACGGAGCAAAGGCAGTGGTTCCCGATCACTCGCTGCCTCCTGTGATCAACACCACCACGCAGCGCACTCCACAAAAGGCGCAGAGCAACTCCAAACTCATTGTGATCGCGGGTGTGGTGGCCAGCCTGTTTCTGTTCTGGTACCTGCACCTGCTCACCTTGAACCAGATGACGCAGCTCTCCGGTGGCCTGGCGATGCCGGATTCGCTGATTGGCGGCTTCTCGCAGGACTACATCGTCCAGCTTCGAGAGGCCATGGATGATTCGGCGCGCGGCCAGCTCAATTACGTCCACAAGACTGCCGGCACACTGTTTCCGCTGATCTTCGGCTTCAGTTGGCTCCTGCTGATCGGCACCAATGTGGCGCAAAAATCGTGGCGTTGGGCCATGTGGGCCGCTCCCCTGCTGTTCGCCGTGGCCCACCTGTGGTCCAATGTCGCCATCGATTCCGTGCTGGCCGCGGAAACGCCCGACGCCGGTTCGGTGGATCTGGCCTCAGCTGTCACCGTCGCGTCGTGGGTGCTGTTCCTGATCAGTCTCCTGTGCGGAGTGCTGGCCGTGTTCCTTGGCAGGAAGAGCCCCAAACAGTGAGCTTCCGAAGATTTTTCAAACCGGCCGTTTCAGCCATAACCGTGGGCCTGCTCATCGTGGGCGCCTCCGCCTGTGGACTCGGAGGCCCGTCCAAAGCGGAGCGCCTGGGCAAAGACCTGGAGACAGCCGCATTGTCGGTACCCGGAGTTGAGTCCGCCAAGCTCAACGTCAACATGAACACGTCAGGAAATTTCATCACCGTCAAGTTGGTCGGAAGCAGCCACGACGCGGACGTCCTCGCTGACGTGCTCGGGAACGCGCTTCCGCCCATGCTCGAGGAAACTGAAGAGCTTCAGTCAGGTACGTTCGGGATCGGTATCTTCTCACCGGATGATGCCGTGTCCGCCAGCGCGGGAGATCTGGGCTACTCGGGCGGTTCCTCCCTTAACAGCTTCCGCGAATACTTCCTCAGCGGGCCCTGAGTACTTTTCGTTCCGTGTGGACACGCTGGGCGATCACCAAGCCGGCCGCTGCCAGGCCGATGGTCACCGGGTAGCCCATGAACCGCTCCAGCAAACCCGGCAGGGGCACCTCCATCCCGGTGATGGCACCAATGATGAGTGCCCCGATGCAGACGAGTCCGCACGCGGCCAGGAACCAGCTCACCGGCGTCTGCCGCCACCATAGGATTCCCAGGAGCAGGAGGGCAAACCCTCCAGCGATAAAGAACATGAGTGCACCCGCAAAGTGCCAAGGGGAACCCACGTCTTCGGGAACCAGACCCACTAGCACCGTTCCCACTCCCGCAACACCGGTGAGGATCCGGATGGCAACAGCCAGTATCCAAGGAACGGTCAAGACCCGGGTTTGGGGGGAATCTCCTGCTACGGCACGAAATCGTCGTGCCGTTACTCCGGGCCGCGCGGCCACGCTCAGCAACCCTGCCGTCAGGAACAGCGCGCCAAGGACCAGGGCCAGGCCTTGAACCAAGAACGAGGCATTCATCAGCCAGTGCAAAGGGGAGCAGACAGCTCTGTCCTCGTAGATCCCGCAGGAGATTGCTCCCAGGTCACTGATGAATCCGGTGGCCCTGCTATAGGGCTCCGGACCTGCCCAGGCCTCGATCACGGCGGCCTCGGCTACGAAGTATTGGACCACGCTCAGCTGCGCCCACCCTCCGATGTTCGCCCTGATGCTACGGGTATCCGGAAGGAACCATCCAGCTGGCGCCGGTGCAGTCGCATGCCCTTTCATGAACGCCAGCCTAGCGGTGTTCGGGCAGCGCCCCCGCAGCTTGTATGCTTGTAGTCGTGTCCGGGCCCTCGAGCTCCAGCAGTGGGATTAAGAGCCATGGACACACAGGCCCTCGTAGCTCAGTGGATAGAGCACGGCTCTCCTAAAGCCGGTGTCGTTGGTTCGATTCCAATCGAGGGCACTTGAACCACCAGCAGCCCACCCAGGACTTGCAGGCCTACTTGGCCGGCAGCTGGATTGTGGAGCGCACCCTCCTGGACCGGACGTCCGGCACCAACGGAACCTTTACCGGCGTCGTGCGCTATACCCGGAACGCCGACGGCGGCCTGGACTACCGCGAAGACGGAACCATGCACTGGCCTACCCATTCGGGTCCGGCATTCCGTGAGTATCTCCTGAAACCCGGTTCCGAGCCGGAGTCGATGGACGTATTTTTCCCCGACGGCAGGGCCTTCCATGTGATGAGCTTCTCCGAACAGGGCAACCAGGACAAACACTGGTGCGACCCCGACGACTACCGCGTCAAGTACACATGGGAGGGTCCGGACTCGTTCAACTTCACCTGGGACGTCCGTGGGCCCGCCAAGAATCTGCTCCTCGAATCGCACTTGGTCCGAATCGACGCCGGGAGGCAACCATGAATGGAACCGGCACTGACCTGATCATCGTGAGCGCCGTCTGCGTCTACAACGACGAAGGCCAGCTTCTGACCGTCCGCAAGCGTGGCACTGACAAGTTCATGCACCCTGGCGGCAAACCCGAACCCGGTGAAACCGCCGCGGAGGCCGCTTCCCGTGAGCTCCTGGAGGAAGTCGGCATTGACGTGGCCCCGACCCACCTCGAGCCACTCGGCGTGTGGTTGGCCGTGGCGGCGAACGAGGCAGCGACGAACATCGAAGCCACCGTTTTCACTGCGCCCGGAACGTGGGAGGCACACCCGTCGGCGGAGATCGCCGAGATTCGCTGGCTGGACCTCGACGCGCCTCTTCCCACGGACTTGGCCCCACTGCTGACGGACCACGTACTTCCAGCGCTCGCCCCGCCCAAGTAGGTCGCAGTTAAGGCCGTTATGAGCGCGCTGAATCATGCGGTGATCGCAACACCTGATTATTGAAGGGTGTCGATTGCCATGGTGAAGTTCACGAATCGTTTGGTTGCTGAGGTTGTCCAGTCGTTCTGGCAGCAGGTTGCGGACGGTGCCCGTTTTGAAGATGCTGGTGCGTTCGTCGGGTGGTCCGTAACGACGGTCCGCCGTGAGCTGAGGTCCTCAGGAGGGGTCCGGCCCCGTCGGGGCCGGACCCTGACCGGCCGTTCCCTATCGTTCCAGGAGCGGGAGTTGATCTCGTTATGGCGGGGCAAGGAATCGGTCCGTGAGATCGCCAGACGTTTGGGTCGTTCCCCGTCAACGATCTCCCGGGAGCTCCGGCGGAACGCTGACAAGGTCTTTTTCTACCGGGCTACCACCGCCCATGCCCGCGCCCACGCCCGGGCAGCCAGGCCCAAGACCGCTAAGCTCAACAGCAACAAGCCCTTGCGCCTGGAAGTCGAAAAGCGGCTCGAAAAGAAAGACTCACCGGTCCAGATCGCTGGCAGACTCCGCAAGGACTTCCCGAACAACCCGGAGATGTGGGTGTCACACGAGACCATCTACCAGTCCCTCTATCTCGAGTCCCGGGGCGGGCTAAAGCGGGAACTGGTCAAGAACCTGCGCACCGGCCGGACCCTGCGCAAACCCCAACGCCGCCCCGACGAACGCCGCGGCAGAATCCAGGACAAGGTCATGATCGCCGACCGTCCCGCCGAGGTCGAAGACCGTGCCGTGCCAGGGCATTGGGAAGGGGACCTGATCGTAGGCAAGGACGGAAAAACCGCCATCGGCACCATCGTGGAGCGCACAACCGGGTTCGTGATGCTCCTCCATGTCCCGACCGGTCAAAACCGTGCCGAGTCTGTTCGGGATGGGCTGATCCGCAAAATGGGCGCCCTTCCCGACGAACTGAGGCTCTCACTGACCTGGGACCAAGGCACCGAAATGCGCAGGCACAAGGAAGTGAAGATCGCAGCCGACATCGACATCTACTTCTGCGATCCCCACTCACCTTGGCAACGCGGCTCGAACGAGAACACCAACGGGCTCCTGCGCCAGTACTTCCCCAAAGGCGCAGACCTAAGCATCTACAGCCAAACCGACCTCGACTACGTCGCCCACGAACTCAACGACAGACCCCGCCAACGATTCGACTTCTGCACCCCCAATGAGATGATCAGAACCTTCCTGTTGCGATAACCGCTAGAAACCACCCGCTCATAACGGCATTATCTGCGACCTACTTGGGTTACAGCTCCGGGACCGCTTCCTGGGCCACCGCCGTGGCTTCGGCAAACTGGGTTTGATACAGCTCGGCGTATCGTCCGTCCGCGGCCAGCAGCTCGGTGTGCGTGCCACGCTCCACGATCCTGCCGTCCTCAACCACCAAAATGGCATCGGCCGCACGGATGGTGGACAGCCGGTGGGCAATCACGACGGCGGTGCGCCCCTCGAGTGCCTCGCCCAAGGCCGCCTGGACGGCGGCTTCGTTGGTGGAGTCCAAGGCAGCGGTTGCTTCGTCGAGGATCACAACACGAGGTTGCTTGATCAGCAGGCGGGCGATGGTGAGCCTTTGGCGTTCGCCACCGGAGAGCCGGTAGCCGCGCTCCCCCACCACGGTTTCCAAGCCATCGGGCAAGGACCGGATCATCGGCTCCAGACGAGCGCGCCGGAGCACATCCCACATGTCAGCTTCCGTAGCGTCCGGCCGGGCGAGGCGCAGGTTGGACGCGATGGTTTCGTGGAAAAGATGGCCGTCCTGGGTCACCATGCCCATGGTGTCCCGCAACGAATCGAAGCTCAGATCGCGGACGTCCACGCCTGTTCCGGGCTTTTGCCCGCCAAGGCGCACTGAGCCGGAGTCGACGTCGTACAAACGCGAGAGCAGCTGTGCCACCGTGGACTTGCCCGCCCCGGAGGAACCCACCAGGGCAACGGTCTGCCCCGGTTCCACCCGGAAGCTGACTCCGTGCAGGACTTCCTCGCCTCCACGGGTATCCAAGGTGGCAACGTCCTCAAGGGAAGCCAGTGACACCTTCTCGGCGGAAGGGTAGGAGAAACGGACGTCGTTGAATTCCACGGCAACCGGGCCCGCCGGAACTGTCACGGCGTCCGGCTTCTCGGTGATCAGCGGCTTAAGGTCAAGAATTTCAAAGACCCGCTCAAAGCTGACCAAAGCACTCATGATTTCCACGCGGGCATTGGACAGCGCCGTCAGTGGGGCGTAGAGCCGGGTGAGGAGGAGGGCAAGAACCACCACGTCACCGGGTGCCAACTGCCCGCCAATGGCCAGCCAACCGCCCAGTCCATAGACCAAGGCCAGAGCCAGCGCCGACACCAAGGTCAGGGCGGTCACAAACGTGAACTGCAACATGGCAGTCCGGATTCCGATGTCCCGGACCCGGCCGGCCCGATCAGCGAACTCACGGGATTCCTCATCCGGGCGGCCGAACAATTTCACCAGCGTGGCGCCCGGCGCCGAAAACCTCTCGGTCATCTGCGTGCCCATGGCAGCGTTGTGCGCGGCAGCTTCGCGGCGGAGGTCCGCCAGTTTGGAGCCCATCCGCCGGGCCGGAATCAGGAAGATCGGCAGCAACACCATGGCCAGCACGGTCACCAGCCAAGAGGTGTTGAGCATGACCACAAGAGTCAGGGCCAAAGCCACCACGTTGCTGACTACCCCGGACAGCGTGCCGGCGAAGGCCGACTGCGCTCCGATGACGTCGTTATTCAGGCGACTGACCAGGGCACCGGTTCGAGTTCGGGTGAAAAAGGCGATTGGCATGCGTTGCACATGATCGAAAACCCGTGTGCGGAGGTCCACAATGACACCCTCGCCAATGATGGAAGACAGCCATCGGGTCAACAAGCCCACACCCGCCTCGCCAACGGCGACGATGGCGATCAGGACAGCCAACCAGATCACAGTGCCCACGCCGGCGTTGGCGATGATGGCATCCACCACCTGACCGGCCAACACCGGAGTAGCGACGGCCAGGAAAGCACCCGCAATGGAGGCGATCACAAAGGCGATGAGCTTGCCCTTATGCGGCGCGGCAAAAGCCATCACCCGCTTCAAGGTCTCCTTGGAGAACGGTTTCGAGCCACTCTTGGCAGTAGTGATGTTGTACAGCGAGCTCCAGGCCACGCGGTCCATGCTCATCGGGTTACTTCTCCTGGCTTGGGGTGTGATGAAGCTCTTGCACTTGTCCGTTTTCCAGATGCCAGCGCGAATCGAGCCTGACGTTCTCCAGCAACCTTCGGTCATGGGTGACCAGCAGGAGCGCGCCCTCGTAGCTTTCCAGCGCCTCCTCCAGTTGCTCAATGGCTGGAAGATCCAAATGGTTGGTGGGTTCGTCCAGCACCAGCAGGTTCACGCCACGGGCCTGCAGCAACGCAAGAGCAGCGCGGGTCCGCTCCCCCGGGGACAACGAATCCACTGTGCGGGAGGTGTGATCCGCCTTGAGGCCGAACTTTGCCAAGAGCGTCCGCACATCCGCGCTGTTCCAGTCCACCAGCACCGCTTCCACAGCGTCGCCAAGCTGCCGGCCGCCGTCGAGCAGTCCGCGCGCCTGGTCAATTTCGCCGATGGCCACAGACGCACCCATGGAGGCGTCGCCGTCGTCCGGCTCCTGCGTCCCCAACAACAGGCGCAAAAGCGTCGACTTCCCGGCGCCGTTCGGTCCGGTAATGCCTATGCGCTCGCCCCCGTTGAGCTGGAGGTTCACAGGACCCAGGGTGAAGTCACCTTGGCGGGCGACGACGTTGCGTAAGGTAGCGACGACGGCACTTGAGCGGGGCGCTTGGCCAATACTGAACTGCAGCTGCCATTCCTTGCGCGGTTCCTCCACCTCAGTGAGCCTTGCGATGCGCGACTCCATCTGGCGGACTTTCTGGGCCTGTTTCTCCGAAGATTCGCTGCTCGCGGCGCGACGGATCTTGTCATTGTCCGGGTTCTTCTTCATGGCGTTCCGGACGCCTTGGGAGCTCCACTCACGCTGGGTGCGTGCGCGGGAGACGAGATCGGCCTTGGTGTTGGCAAACTCTTCGTAACGTTCCCTGGCGTGGCGCTTTGCCACGGCGCGCTCTTCGAGGAACGCTTCGTAGCCACCGTCGTAGACGGCCACAGAGTTCTGGGCGAGGTCCAGTTCCACCACGGTAGTGACGCAACGGGCAAGGAATTCGCGGTCGTGCGACACCAGGACCACACCGCCCCGGAGGCCTTGAACGAAGGCCTCAAGCCGGGCAAGTCCGTCAAGGTCGAGGTCGTTGGTGGGTTCGTCCAAGAGGACCACGTCGAAGCGGCTGAGCAGCAGGGCGGCCAAAGCCACGCGCGCAGCCTGACCGCCGGAAAGGCCCGTCATGAGGGCGTCGGCGCCAAGCTCCAAGCCGAGGTCGGCGAGGACAGCGGGAATCCGGTCCTCCAGGTCCGCGGCGCCGGAGGCCATCCAGCGGTCAAAGGCCAAGGAGTAGGCGTCATCGGTTCCGGGAGCCCCCGAGCCGAGGGCTTCGGCGGTGGATTCCATGTCGCTTGTTGCTTGGGCGCAGCCAGTGCGACGGGCAATATAGGCCGAGATTGTCTCGTCGGCGGCGCGCTCGTGTTCCTGCGGCAACCAGCCCATGAAGGCGTCCGAAGGCGCCAGATTGACGCTCCCCGCCTGGGGCTGGTCCACGCCGGCGAGAATGCGCAGCAGCGTGGACTTACCGGCACCGTTCGCGCCCACCACCCCCACAACATCGCCTGGCGCGACGGTCAGGGACAGGTCCGAGAAAAGTGTGCGATGGCCATGACCACCGGCAAGATCCTTGGCCACCAAAGTTGCAGTCATTGTCTATCCTCCAGCAAGGGAACGCAGAAATTCAGGCCGCGATTCCCGCGGGCATGGAAAAACCCGCTGGTCCGGACTTGGGGGGTGTACGGACCAGCGGGTTCAATCAACAAGCATAATTCAATGTGGCTTCGGCGTAAAATCGTTTCGTACTCCCACTTACGGCTTACTCAGCCTTGCCCTCGCGGCCCGTCCAGGAAAGTCCCACATGCCCTTACCGTCCAAGGCGTTCCAGCGCTGGCTTCATGGCATTGCGCCCGAGGCCAGCACTGCTGACGTCTGCAGGATTGCCGGCATCAAGCGAACAACACTGGCCCAGCAGCTGGTTCGCGGCAAGGTTGCCGAGTCCACTTTGGTGAGCATCAGCCGCGGCTTCCACATCAATCCTGTGCAAGCCCTGTCCACTTTCGATCTTTACGCCGAGCTTCGGGGCGACCCCGTCCCGCCCACGCCCTGCGAACTCGTCAGCCAGGTGGCCACCATCGATTTGCTACGTGCAGTTGTGGACCGCAACGAGCCCGGCACCGCCCCCGCTCCCCGCCTTTCTGAACCACCGCACCCCACCTCGGTGCGTAACTGGGTGGATGCGATCGACGACGGCGAGTTGCGGCACCGGGTCAGCCATACCACCGGGATCGCGCCACAGAACTTCTCCGCCCACTTGACGGCCAACAGGCTTCCGCCCGAGTTGGCCATCGCCACATCGCGCGCGGCGGGGGTTGGACCTGCAGGAGGTTTGGTGGCTGGTGGGCTGATCACGGAGGCCGAAGCCGGATGGCCGCCCAATGCCCGCCAGGAAGCGCTGGACAAGTTGTCGCAGGGACGCCTGGTGACGTTGGCCGGCGAACGGCTTTTGGCGCTCGGCAAGACACTGCGCCGGCAGGAACAAGACCACGAACGAACTGAACGAATTTGGGAGAACCTCGGATGACGGCTGTCCTGCCCTGGGTCACGCTGGCAGTGTGCCTGGCGATTACCCTTGCCCGGGTTCCGAGCGCCTTGCGCGGGGAAAACCGTGAGGTTTTCTACATTTTCTCGCTGATCTCGTTGAGCATCTTAATCAGCATTGAGGCCCCCTACCTGGTGATCGACGGGTGGCTCGGCGGGATGAACATCGGCAACCTGATCCTGCGTTTCCTGCTGTACGGAACTTTCTTTTTCATGGGGATCAAGATCGCTACCGCTTTCGGCTCAGCCTCAGCCGTGCGCGCTATCCGGGGGCCCCTCGGGATAGCCGCGGCGGTCATTGTTGGCGCCCTGACTATCTACTTCTTCGTCATCACGGACACGCAAGGATCCTCGGCGGGGATGAGCGGACTGAAATGGGGCCCTTCCCTGGATGGATATGCGGCGATGGGTCGCTTGTATCCGGGGTTCGTGGCCGCCTGTTTGGTACCTGCCATCTGGCGCACGGTGGTAAGCACGGCGCCCGTCCTGCTCCGGGTGGCCTCGGGGGTCTTGCTGTTGGGACTTTCTTTGCTCCTGTCATCCCAACTCTTTCCCCTCATTCCTTTCTCGGAGGCCTGGTTGCGGGTACTCATCAACTATTCGGCCGCCCTGTTCACGTGCCTGGGACTCGCGGGAATTTGGTTTTCCAAGTCATTTGCGCGGAGAAAGCAACGTCTCTCGACGTAAGACTTTCACAAAACCATTAGATCGTGGCACAATCATGAATGTGTGAACGCGGCTTGCAGCCTGACACCGGAATCAGAGAACGGGTTTCCGGTGGATGTGGCGCCCACGTGATCACAATTGGGGGGATGAGTGGTGGCGGGCTGTTGGGGACCGCCCCCACTCAGCCTTTTTAACGGCCTTTTCGCAAGCCGCCCGCCAAGCCTGGCCCGGGCGGTGACTAAGATGGCTCCATGAACAGCCTTCGCACCCGCCGCTCTGTCCTCGCAGCCACCCTGGCCTCGGCCGCCCTTGCGCTTTCTGCATGCGGTGGAGGATCGGCACCCACCCAGACCGGTGGGGACACGTCCCTTTCGGACGTGAAATCCAAGGGCGAACTCGTCATCGCCACCGAAGGCACCTACCGTCCGTTCAGCTTCCATGCTGACGGAGCCGGGGAGCTCACCGGGTTCGACGTCGAAATTGCCCAGGCCGTGGCAGGGAAACTTGGAGTGAAGGCTACCTTCCAGGAAACGCAGTTCGACGGCATCTTTGCCGGGCTGGAATCCAAGCGGTTCGACACCATCGCCAACCAGATCTCCATCAATGACGAGCGCAAGGCCAAGTACGAGTTCTCAACGCCGTACACCATCTCCACCGGCGTAGTAGTCACCAAGTCGGACAACAACAGCATCAACAGCTTCGCAGATCTCAAGGGCAAGACCACCGCCCAGTCGTTGACCAGCAACTTCTACAAAATGGCCGTTGAAGCCGGCGCCAACGTCCAGGCAGTGGAAGGCTGGGCGCAGTCTGCCACACTGGTGCAGCAAGGACGCGTGGATGCCACGGTGAACGACAAACTCACGTACTTGGACTACGCCAAGAACACTCCTGATTCCGGCCTGAAGGTCGCCGCCGAAGCACCGGAAAAGACCGAGAGCGCCATGGTCTTCCGCAAGGGGTCTACGGAACTTACGGCAGCAGTGGACAAGGCGCTGGCTGAACTCCAAGCCGATGGCACCTTGGCCAAAATTTCGGAAAAGTACTTCGGCGCGGACGTCACCAAATAGATGAACTGGGACCTCATCTGGAGTTCCTTCGGTCCGCTCATCACCGGCGCTGTCACGGGGACCATACCGCTGACGCTCGCGTCCTTCGCCTTCGGCCTGGTGCTCGCGCTGGTGGTTGCCCTGATGCGCCTGAGCCCAAACTGGTTGCTCTCAGGGATCGGCCGGTTCTACGTCTCGGTGATTCGCGGCACTCCCCTGCTGGTGCAGCTCTTTGTCATCTTCTTCGGCCTGCCCAGCGTCGGCATCCGGCTTGATCCCTGGCCAAGCGCCATCATCGCCTTCTCCCTGAACGTGGGCGGCTACGCAGCCGAGATCATCCGTGCTGCCATCCTCTCCGTGCCCAAAGGCCAATGGGAAGCCGGCCACACCATCGGAATGTCCCGTCCGCAGGCCTTGGTGCGCATCATCCTTCCGCAGGCAGCACGGGTGTCCGTTCCTCCGTTGTCCAACACCTTCATTTCGCTGGTGAAAGACACGTCCCTCGCCTCGCTCATCCTGGTTACTGAACTGTTCCGCAACGCACAGCAGATCGCCGCGTTCAGCCAGGAGTTCATGGCCCTTTACCTGCAGGCAGCCCTGGTTTATTGGGTCATTTGCCTGGTCCTTTCCACTGCGCAATCCGCCGTGGAAAAGAGATTGGACCGCTATGTCGCTCACTAACGAACCCACCCGGCAGCCGCCCGTCACGTCGGTCCTGAAGGCACGGAGCCTTGCCAAAGCCTTCGGAAGCAATGTGGTCCTGCGCGACATCGACATCGATATCCGGCGCGGCCAGGTGGTGGCCCTGATCGGGCCCTCAGGCTCCGGCAAGACCACGGTCCTGCGTTCCCTCAACGGCCTGGAAATTCCCGACGCCGGCACTGTCACCTTTGGCAGCGGCGACTCCTCAGCTGAGCTCGCCATCGACTTCGGTGCCAAGGTAGGGAAGAAGGAAGTGGCTGCGCTCCGCGACCGCAGCGCCATGGTCTTCCAGCACTACAACCTTTTCCCGCACATGACCGTGCTGAAGAACATCATCGAAGGCCCCGTACAGGTCCAAAAACGGCCTCGCGCCGAGGCAATTGCCGAAGCCGAACGCCTGCTGGAACGTGTTGGTCTTGCAGACAAGCGCGACGCCTACCCATTTGAGCTCTCAGGCGGCCAGCAGCAGCGCGTGGGAATCGTCCGGGCATTGGCACTCAAGCCCCAACTGCTCCTGTTCGACGAGCCCACGTCCGCGCTGGACCCCGAGCTTGTGGGGGACGTCCTGGGCGTCATCAAAGAACTCGCCGAAGAGGGCTGGACCATGGTGATCGTGACCCATGAGCTCGCCTTTGCCCAGCATGTGGCGGACGAGGTAATTTTCATGGACGGCGGCGTCGTAGTCGAACGCGGGCCGGCAGCCGAGGTATTGCGGGCACCGCGCCAGGAACGGACCAAGCTCTTCGTAAAGAGGCTCCAGCACGACGTCTAAATGGTTCACGAATATGGGGGATAAGAACGTGGAAGAGACAATCAGCGAACCCAGGCGGAGTGGTTCCAAGCGTACGGCAATCATTGTGGTTGCCGTAGTGGTGGCCTTGGTAGCCGCCGGGCTTGGCACTTGGTTCGCCCTCTCCCGGCCGGCAGGACCAGGCCGTGCCGACGTTGTCCGCTTGGACAAACAACGCGTCATCGTTGACAACTCGATGAACCTCTACGATCCCCTGGTGCAACAGTTTTCGGGCCGCTACTCGAACGCCATTTCCGAAAAAGCGGGACAGGCGGAAGAGGATAAAGTCCTCAGCCTGGACCGTGAGCGCATCGTGCGTGAGTCACAGGTAAATCGTGACCGCCTGCAACAGATGGCGGAATCGCCGGGGCTGCAGGATCAGGAAGTCGCCGAATCCTTCAACCGCTTCAAGGATCAGTACAGTGCGGTGATCGCCTACAACGATCAACTGGTGGTCAACACTTCCAACATCTACCGCTCTGTGGGCGGGCCGTGTGCGGCCCTGCATTCATCGCTGAACGTTGCAAGTGAGTCCTACGCCCAGGACTACGTCAGGAGTGCCGATGAGTGCCTGGCCGCGCTGGGCACCGCCAAGGATGGTGCCGACGCCGAGACCACCACCCTGCTCACGGAGGTAGAGGCTGTCATTCGCGGGCAGCGGGACAAGCAACAGGAAGTGGTTGATAGCAAGGACACCTTGGAGCGCCTCAGCAAGAGCACCCTTGCTGGCCTTGCACTGTTGGATATCAATGATGCGTTCGCCAAGGCGCAAACAACCTATGAAACTGCCACCAAGGACAAATACTCAAAGATCATCGAAAGCGCCAACAGCTCAAACTCCGAATTCGAAGGCGTTCTCAAGAAGAGCCTGGAACAGTTTGATGCAGCATCCGGTGAGGGGAAATAGCGATGACCATTGAGCCCGTTCGCAGTAAGCGCCGTCCGGTCCTGATTGCCCTCGTCATTGCCGTTGTGGTGGCGGTGGTTGCCTCGGTAGTGGTGATCGCCTTGACCAATCTCGCAAGTCAACAGCGCAGGGAAGGCCTGGCCCTCCTCAAGGACGACCGCCTGACGGCACTCGTTGAGGCAAAGAGCAAGATCCAGCCCGCAGCCAACGCCTATCTGGCCGCATATAAGAAGGCGCGCAACGCCCCCGCTTCACGGGAGGAGGCGGAGAAAAACTCCGTCAAAGAGCGCGACGAGTTTCAACAGGCCACCAACTCCGCACGCACTGCCTTGAGCAATGTGCACACTGGCTACAGCGCAGGTGAAGAAGCGGATGGGATCGGTGTGGCTGAAGCCCAGCTAAGCGATTCCTACCAGGCCTACCTCGACTCCATGGAGGGCCTTGTGGAGTCGTATCCCCAGTTCGAAGGCTTGTTCAGGGAGGATGCAGGGTGCAGCGGACTCTTTGTGGGCTCCAAAGCAGCCAACCTCCGGGAACGCCAAACACTTCTTGGACAGGCAGCCGTCCCGTGCCGGGAAGCCGTGAACCAACTCAAACAGTCCAAGAACATCTCCTATGTTGAATTTGCCCGCACCTTGGACAACGAGATTGCACAGCTGGAATCGCACGCAGAAACAACGGCCAAGTCCGAGGAGAACTACAACGAATTTGTCCGGCTCAAGGATGAGTACGTCAAGAAGGTTGATGACGCCACCTCCCGGAATGCCCCGGAAGCGGAATACCTCAAGATTGCCGACGAACTCAAGGCGCTCAACACCCGGATAAAGAACAACAGGTCAGAGTTCGACTTTGCCGCCAAGCGCTACCTCAACGGCGTGAAGGACATGCCCACCTTGGTTGAGGACGTCTTCTCGAAGAACGTCTCAGACCAAATCAAACACCATGACACTGTGATTCCCCTTCGGGTCCAAGTGTTAAAGGATGCTATCGAGGCGGAACTGGCGGAGTAACCCAGACGGCTCAGCGGTTGAGGCAATCAGCGAACAAACCTCAGCGTGACCAACTGGAAGGGCCGGAGCACCAGCTTGACGGCAGGCCCCTCCTCCACAGCCACACCGGGGGCCTCCGTGGGGCGCTCCAGCAAGTCCGTGGCCACTGCATCAGAGCACTCGAAGTTGGCCGTCAGGAGGCCTGTTGAGCGCTCTCCCAACGATTCGTAGAGCCGGACAATAACATCGCCGGAGCCGTCTTCGGCCAGCTTGATTGCCTCCACCACGATTGCGGGATTGGACACGGAAAGCAGCGGTTCCACGGGCCGGCCGCCGGAGATGAACCTGGGTTTCAGGTTGGTGCGGTATCCCTCTTCCACTGCGTCAGCGATCGCGGCGCCGGGCCTGATGGACACCTCAAGTGTGTGCTCACCCCGGTCAGCTTCCGGGTCCGGGAACCGGGCCGAGCGCAGCAGCGAGGTGCGGACCGTCGTCGTGGTTCCGCCATCGGCACGGACGGCCCGGGTGACGTCGTGCCCATAACTGGAGGAATTGCTCACTGCGACGCCATAGCCGGGCTCGGCTACGTGGATCCAGCGGTGGGCACAGATCTCGAACTTGGCCGCTTCCCAGGATGTGTTGGTGTGCGTCGGCCTGAAGACGTGGCCGAACTGCGTCTCGGACGCTGAACGATCCGCCCTGACGTCCAGCGGGAAGGCGATCTTGAGCATCTTTTCACGTTCCTGCCAGTCCACTGTGGTGGCGATCCCCAGCGACGCCGCACCGGCGTCTAGAGTCAGGCGTTGCGTGATGCTGGAGGCACCCACCTTGCGTTTGACCACCACGACGACGCCCGCCGGCGAACGCTCAACATCGACGCCGTCGGCTTGGGTCAACGGTGTGACATTTCGGCGATAGAACTCTTCAATGTCCCAGGCATCCCACTCGTTTGGAGTATCCCTGAAAAGCTCCAGCAGGTTTCCGGCCTGTCCTGGAGCGATGGCGTCGCGGCCGCTGGCGTGGTCAATCAGGGAGGTAAGCAGGCCGTCCTGGTTCAAGACCGCGCGGATGATGCCGTTGTCCAAGACGTAGCCGTCGTCGAGTTCGTCCAGCTGAACACTGGAGTCGGGCTTCGTGGCCTCCGCTGCGCCCAATGCAGGCACGCCGTTGCGTTGATGTGGCGCAGCGTTCAAGAGGAACTGCTGATCGCCGTCCCCTACCAAGGCCTGAGCGGCCTGGCTGATGATGTCCTCGAGATTCCTGGCTATGGCCTCGTAGTTGCGCTCTGCGTCCTGGTGGACCCAGGCAATGGAGCTGCCTGGAAGGATGTCGTGGAACTGCTGTAGGAGGACCAAACGCCAGAGTCGCTTGAGTTCCTCCGTGGGATACGCGTAGCTTGCACCGAGCCGGACAGCAGCAGTGGCACACCACAGCTCAGCCTCGCGCAGGAGGTGTTCGCTCCGACGGTTGCCACGCTTGGACTTGGCCTGGCTGGTGTACGTTCCACGGTGCATTTCCAGGTACATCTCACCCACCCAGACGGGCAGGTTGGTGTACTCCGCCTCGGCCTTGGTGAAGAAGCCTTTGGCAGTGCCCATGCGGACTTTCGGGGAGCCTTCCAAATCCGCCGTGCGATGAGCGGCGGCAACCATTTCGCGCGTAGGTCCGCCGCCGCCGTCGCCATAGCCGAACGGCACCAAGGACATGGTCCCGTGGCCGTGATCACGGTAATTACGCTCTGCATGGGCCAATTCACGTGCGTGCAGTTCAGCGTTGTAGGTGTCCACTGGCGGGAAGTGCGTAAACAGCCGCGTGCCGTCGATGCCCTCCCACGCAAAGGTGTGGTGAGGCATCCGGTTAACCTTGTTCCAGGAGATCTTCTGTGTGAGGAACCAGCGCGAACCGGCTTCCTTGACGATCTGCGGGATGGCACCGGAATAGCCAAATGAATCCGGCAGCCAGGCTTCCTGGCACTCGATATCGAACTCGTTCAGGAAGAAACTCTTGCCTTCCACGAACTGGCGGGCCATGGCCTCGCCGCCTGGCATATTAGTGTCTGATTCCACCCACATGCCGCCCACCGGAACGAACTGGCCGGCCTTCACTTTTTCCCTGATGCGCACAAAGAGCTCAGGGAAGAACTCCTTCATCCACGCCATTTGCTGCGCCGAAGAACAGGAGAAGACAAAGTCCGGGTCTTCATCCATCAAGGCCACCACGTTGGAGAAAGTACGGGCACATTTGCGGATGGTTTCACGAACGGGCCACAGCCAGGCGGAGTCGATGTGTGCGTGGCCTGTAGCCAGGAGTTCATGGGCGGATGCGTAGGCGGGCCGGCTGAGGACCTGCGCCAACTCTGCACGGCCTGCGGCAGCAGTTCCCGCAACGTCGTCCGGATCCATGATGTCCAGCATGCGTTCAAGTGCGCGCAGGATCTCGTAGCGCCTGGGCATGTCCATGGGAAGTTCGTGCATCAAGCCGCTGAGGGTCCAGATGTCCTGGTTGAGTTCCCACACGGTTTCGTTCAGTTCAGCGATTGCTATGCGACCCAGACGGTACCGGGGCTCATCACCGGAGGTGGCCTTATCCCCCAGCGGGGTGGGAGCGAAGGACCATCCCTGCGCTACATCCGGGTTGGCGGCAGCCTCCACATAGAAGTCCACGGAGTGCCCTCCGCCCAGAAGCTTGAGCGGAACGTGGAAGTTCCTGGGCGAAATCGCCTTGATGATGCTTCCATCAGAGCGCCATGCGGTGCCTTCACACTGAAACCCCGGGACATCGCTGTTGAAGCCAAGATCGACGATGATCTCCACAGTGGTGGAATCCGTCATTCCCCAGTCCTGCGGCACCTCACCTTGGAGGCGCAGCCACTTGGTGCTCCAGGCCTTGCCCCACGCGGCGGCGGGCTCCTGCGGAGTGAAGACCTGGCGCAGCGCTTCCGCGACGGGCACGGGTTCGCCCGGCGCGTCCCAGCTGCTGAGCTGAAGCGGAATCGCCCTGCCGTAAATGGCCGGAAGAATGCGTTCCCGAACAAATCGATCGAGACGCTGTTCAGTGATCCGGCGGTCGTCGTGCAATTAATTCCCCTTTGGGCGTTCGCTGGGTGACAAGGCTTATTTACCGCGACCCGGAACTGCTGGGCGCGGGCGGCGAATCTTGGCTCGCCGTGCTTCCAATCGATGGATAAAATCTACGTTGTTCCAGCTCAATAGCCAAGTGATTGCCGGCTATCCCCCACCGCCTGCGAGTCCGTTCCCGCAGCTTCTGCCACAATTCTGTCCCGTCCGGCATAGACGTTAAGGCTGAGCCCGCGGCTGAAACCCGCCAAGGTGATCCCCGTTTCCTCCGCCAGTTCCGCCGCAAGGCTGGAGGGGGCGCTCACAGCCGCCAACACGGGAATCCCCGCCATGGCAGCCTTCTGGACGAGTTCAAATGAAGCCCGGCCCGAAACCTGAAGAACAGTCCCCTTGAGCGGCAACATGCCCGCACGCAACGCCCAGCCCACAACTTTATCCACGGCGTTGTGCCTGCCCACGTCCTCCCGGAGGCAAAGCAACTCAGTAGCGCCGTCGTCGTGGATCCTGAAAAGGCCGGCAGCGTGCACGCCACCGGTCTTGTCAAAGACCGCCTGCGCCTCACGGAGGCGGTCCGGCAATGCGGCGAGCGCCCGTACCGGAACAGTGACGCGGTCTTCCTTGGGGCTATGGTGCGAGGACTTGCGAACGGCATCAATGGAGTCCGTGCCGCAGATTCCACACGAGCTGGAGGTGTAGACGTTTCGGCCCGTGTCGGGCCGTGCAACGTCAGGACGAAGCTGCGCATCCACCACGTTAAAGGTCTGCACGCCGTTCTCGTCCTCACCAGCGCAGAAACGCTCCGAGACCAGCTGACCCGGCTCCCACACGATCCCTTCCGAGACCAGGAATCCCGCAACGAGGTCGAAGTCGTCCCCGGGGGTCCGCATGGTCACGGAGAAAGACATGTCACCCAAGCGGATCTCCAGCGGCTCCTCCACAGCCAGGACGTCTTCCTTGAAGCGGATGGGATGCTCCAAGGCCTGCGGTGAGCCATCCAGGACAAACTTATGCACCTTGCGGCGCTGGGTTACTCGTCCCATGTCAGGACCCGCTCTCCTCATGCTTCACGAAGCGTACGGTCATTGCTTTGTAGCCGGGGGTGTTGGATTCCCGGGCCACCAGTTCACGGTGCACCAGGGCGTTGGCCTCCGGGAAGTACGCCGCGGCGCATCCTTTGGCCGTGGGGTACCCGATGAGGCGGAACTTGTTGGCACGGCGTTCCGTTCCCGCGAAGGTGGAGATGACATCCACCAGGTCACGGTCCTCAAAGCCCAGTTCCTCCAGGTCACCAGGATGGACCAGGACCACCCGGCGGCCGTCCGAGACACCGCGGTACCGGTCATCCAGTCCGTAGAACGTGGTGTTGTATTGATCATGGCTGCGGACAGTCTGGAGGATCAGATGGCCATCCGGTGCCTCCAGGTACTCAAGCGGCCGAACAGAGAAACGCCCCTTGCCGATGTCCGTGGCAAAGGTACGGGTATCCCGGGGAGGGTTGGGGAGGACGAAGCCGTTCTTGGTACGGACCCGGTGGTTGAAATCCTCAAAGCCGGGAATGACGCGCGAGATATGGTCGCGGATGACGTCATAGTCCTCGGCCATGGCGCGCCAGTCCACTGTGTGGTTGTCCCCCAGTGTCGCCTGGGCCATTCGTGCCACAATCACCGGTTCGCTCAGCAGGTGTTCTGAAACCGGCTCCAGCCGCCCTTGCGTTTTGTGGATGACGGACATGGAGTCCTCCACCGAGAGGAATTGTTTGCCTTTGGGGTGTTTGTCGTCAGTGTCCGTCCGGCCCAGCGTGGGCAGGATCAGGGACGTCTTGCCGTGGACGATGTGTGCCCGGTTGGGTTTGGTGGAGATGTGGACGGTGAGTCCTGCTTTCTTTAAGCCTTGTTCCAGCGCTGCGGTGTCCGATCCGGCTGCCGCGAAGTTCCCACCCATCGAGACGAAAACATCCACTTCGCCCTTTTCCAAGGCGTGCTGGGTTTCCACTGAGTCAAAGCCGTGATCACGCGGCATGTGGAAGCCGAACTCCTTGTCCAGCGCGGCAAGGAACGACTCCTTGGGTTTCTCCCAGATGCCCATGGTCCGGTCGCCCTGCACGTTTGAGTGGCCCCGGACGGGACAGGCGCCGGCGCCCCGCTTGCCGAAGTTGCCCTGGAGCAGCAGGAGGTTGATGATCTCGCGGAGCGTATCCACAGAGTGCGGTTGCTGGGTCAATCCGAGCGCCCAGCAAATGATGGTCGCCTTCGACGCCGCCATCATCCCCGCTGCTTTGGTGATCTCTTCCCGGCTCAGCCCTGTTGCCCGCTCCGTCTCGTCCCAGTCCAGCACCGAACGGGCTTCCTCATAGGCTTCGAAGCCTTCGGTCTGCTTCCCGATGAAGGAATGGTCCACTACGGTCCCTGGGTTGCGTTTCTCTTCCTCCAGGAGCAGGTGGCCCAGTGCCTGGAACAGCGCGAGATCGCCACCCACTTTGATCTGCAGGAACTCATCAGCGATGGTGGTGCCGCCACCGATAACGCCGTTGAGGGACTGGGGGTCCTTGAAGTTCAGGAGGCCGGCTTCGGGAAGCGGGTTGACCGCGATGATTTTTCCGCCGTTGTTCTTGCAGTCACGGAGGGCGGACAGCATGCGCGGGTGATTGGTTCCAGGGTTTTGGCCCACAACCAGAACCAGCTCCGCATGGTGGATGTCCTCCAAGGAAACAGTGCCTTTGCCGATTCCGATGGTCGGGTTGAGGGCGCTGCCGGAGGACTCGTGGCACATGTTGGAGCAATCGGGAAGGTTGTTGGTGCCAAGGCTCCGTGCAAACAACTGGTACATGAAGGCGGTCTCGTTGGCCGTCCGGCCGGAGGTATAGAACACACACTTGTCAGGCGTGGTGGCCTTGATGTGTTCACCGATCAATGCGAAAGCTTCAGTCCAACTGATCGGCGAATAGTGGGTGTCGCCTGGTTTGATGACCACCGGCTCGGAAAGTCTTCCCTGGCTTCCCAGCCAGTACTCCGTCTTGTCCTCGAGGTCCGCAAGAGAATGCTTGGCCCAGAATTCAGCCCCGACTGTCCGGGTGGTGCTCTCCTCGGCGATGGCCTTGGCGCCGTTCTCGCAAAACTCTGCGGGGCTGCGCCTGCCGGTGATCGATTCCGGCCAAGCACACCCCGGGCAGTCAAAACCATCATGCTGGTTGACCCTGAGCATGGAACGGACCGTACGGGTCACTCCGGCCTGGGCGTAACCTCGTTCAAGGGCAACGGTGACAGCTTTAAGGCCTGCCGCGGCTTGTTTGGGCGGATGGATTTGCAGGTCATCTTCGTTGATGTCCTGTTCTGGAGCATGCCTGTTCATGAGTCCATCATTGCACTTTGTCCTCAGTCCAAAATCCGGTCCAGGGTCTTTTCAAGCGTCCAACGCGCTCCAGTCAACCGGGCCGGAAGAAGCCTTCCTCTGTTGCCGGGGCGCCGCTTTTCGGGTCTTATCCTTCGGCGCCTTCGGCACGGGCAGCGGTTTGCCCCATGGCAAGGCGAACGCAGGCACCATCTCGCCCAACTGGACTCCGTGGGGCGGCACCACCATCACCCCGTCTGCACCCGCCAGGCCACGCATCATTCCCGGGCCTGCATGTTGCGCCGGCGACGCCAGCCCGTACACCAACTTGAACGGCAGCAAGCGGGTGCGTCCGGGGTCCGCGTCGATAGTGGTGCCACAGGGAACCTCACCCACTTCTTCCAAGCGACCGTGGCCCAAAGCAGCCAGCAGGGGGCCGCCCACTGTAAACAAGGCCACCATCGCGGCCAGCGGATTCCCTGGAAGTCCCAGCACAAACCTGCCATCGGGCAACTCCGCCAACACGGCAGGATGACCCGGGCGCATCGCAATGCCATCAATCAGCAAACGGCCACCCAGCTCCGCCACCGCTTTACGGAGGTGGTCCGTTCCCGAGCGGCCCGTCCCGCCCGTGGTAATAACGACGTCGGCAGGGGCCTCCGCTTCAACGTAGGGTTCGTCCGGTGTCAGTTCATCTGATGAGGGCTCCGTGTCCCGAAGTGCGGCAATCCACTCTTCGTAGCTGTCGCCCACCTTGAGTTGCTCCCCTGCGATACCGCCCAAGAGCTCGACGACGGCGCCCAGCTGCGGGCCGAAGGTGTCCCTGACCTGCCCGGGCAAAGGAACACCCCGGGCCACCACTTCCGAACCCGTCAGGAGGAACCGGACCAACGGTTTTCCGAGGACTTCCAAGTGGTCCAAACCCGCCAGCGCCGCCAAGGCAATGTGCGCCGGATTCAATACCGTGCCGGCTTTCAACAGGACGTCACCCTCAGCGGCCTCTTCTGCAGCTTTACGGATGTGTTGGCCGTTCCGAGGCTCCCCCGGTTTGGCGGTGCCGCCCAGCACGAGAACCGGCAGGCCGTCGTCGTCCGTGCTGATAACACCACTCTCGCTGCGCAGCACAGCCTTGGCACCGGGCGGTATCAGCCCGCCGGTCACAATGGGACTCGCTTGGTGGGGTGCCAGCCGCTGCCCGGGCTCACTCAGGATCCATGGACCGCTGCCGTTAACAGCCCAGCCGTCCATGGCCGACGAAGCATAGTGGGGCATGTCCTGCAGGGCCAAGGCATCGGACGCCAAGGTGCGGCCGAGTGCGGAGCTGAGCGGCACAGGGCCGGGCGGGATGGGGGCAGCAACATCGAACGCGCGCTGCCGGGCCTCCTGCCACGTGTGTGCCGCGTGATGGCCCTCGTTGGGGGCCGCCGTCATTCCGGGTCAGTCCCGGACTCCGAGTACTCCTTGGCTACTTTGCGGGCCAGGTCAAGGGCAGCGTTCATGGACGCGTCATCGCTGGCCTGACCGATCCCGCGGGCCATGCCTGCCGCGTATCCGGCAATGAACGTAGTCAGGGGTGCGGCGGGGCGCACCACTGAATGTGCTGCCACCCCAGCAACCGCGAGTACCTCGTTGACGTCCACCTCCACGCCCTCAAGCTCGAAAGCCTGCAGCAGTGTGCGGCACCATTCCTCGAGCGTCTCTTCCTGGCTCTTCACGTCCGCCTCCAACTCGTAATTAATGCCCAAAGCCGCGGCGTCCTCCCATGTGTCCACGTCATCCGTGGACCCCGCGGGGACGTCAACGTCCAGCACGTTCAGCCTAGCAAGCAGGCGGAACACTGAAGAGTTCGTTAACCCCGAGCCTTCGGAAGCTACGGCCACTTCCCTTTCCAACGCAGCTGTACTGTAGGCACCCAGAAGTGGCTGCTTCCGTCCATCAGGAGAGACAGCCATGGCTCCTTCCACGTTCGGACTGGATGAGAGTGCGGCCCAAAGAAGGCCTACACCGCGGGAAGCGTGCGGCATATCGCATGCCAGCACCAAGGTCCACGGGGTGGTCGGACTGTTCTTCTTCAGTGCAGCCATGCCCGCCGCGATTGCCGCAGCAGGACCGGCGAACACCGGTTCTTCCCGTGCCCGCAAGACACCGTCCGGCAAGCGTTTGCTACTCCCTGCCTCATCATCTGGAACGTCCGGTCCCACGACAACCACAGCCGAAGCACCCCGGGCTGCCTGCAGGGCATGCGAAAGGAGGGTGTCGCCGTCGTACTTCAACGATGGTTTGGGCACACCACCGAGGCGGGCGGCCCGGCCACCCGCCAAAATCACGGCATTGAACTCCATTCGCCCAGATTACCCGGGACGGCCGGAGACCAGCAGAAATCGATCAGGCAGCGGATTCCGGCAACAGGAACGGGTCCCAGTCCGGCGCAGGTTTCTCGAGTTCCTTAATTTGCCACATGGTTCCCTGGGGCACACCGGGTTTGAAACGGAGTTTCCAACCCATCTCTGCCAGTGTGTGGTCGCTCTTGGCGTTGTTGCATGTCAAGCACGCCGCAACCAGGTTTTCCCAGGAATCCGCGCCGCCCCTGGATTTGGGGTGGACGTGGTCTATTGTGTGGGCTGTTTTCCCGCAGTAGGCGCAGCGATGGCCGTCGCGGCGAAGTACCCCGCGGCGACTCACGGCAGTAATCCTGTTGTACCGGGGACGAATGTAGCGGTTGAGGAGGATCACGGAAGGTCTTCCGAGGATCTCCTGTGGCCCGACGACAGGCTCGTCGCCTTCGGCCACCACGCTAGCTTTCCCAGTCAGCACAAGGACCAGCGCCCGGCGGAATGTTATTACCGCCAGCGGTTCATATCCAGCATTCAGAACGAGTGTGCGCATGCACGTACCTCTTCACGGCCGCACCCGTCAGGGGCACGAGGGCCGGCTGCCCTCTGCATGTACGGGCTGTGGATCGACAACATAAGGGTAAGCACTTATATGCCGTATCAACGAATTTTTCCTTCGTTTCGTGTGCGGTGTCGGCAAGAGTTCATGCGCGGTTAAAGCAGAACACCCCGCCGGCCGAAGCCCGCGGGGTGTTTCTTCTGCGATGTAGATCAGCCGTTGACGCGGATGAAGACCGGGCCGGAGCCAACGTTGGCGCTGAACAGTGCCGTGGTGGATCCGTTCCATCCACCATGAACTGCTTGGCCGTTGCCCACGTATACAGCGATGTGGGCCTGTCCGGCCAAACCGCCGTTGGCATAGTAGGCGAGGTCGCCAGGCTGGGCCTCAGCTGCACTCACTGTGCGGCCCAGGGAGAGGTAGCCAGCGGGCCAGTCGTGGAAGTTGATACCCACGGCAGCCAGGGAGTTGGTCACCAGCATGGTGCAGTCCTGTGTCACGCCGAGCTGCGCGTAAGCTGCAGCAGCGATAGCGGCACCGAGACCACTGGATGCGGCGGGGGCTGCCGGAGCGGGGGTCGCGTTGTTGACGGCAACGGTTGCATTGGCTGCCGGAGCGGCAGTGGCGGTAACCGCGGTTGCCTCTTCGGCTTCGACCGTGGCTTCAACCTTGGCCGGAGCTTCCTCTACTACTACGGGAGCCGGGGCTTCCACCGTGGTGACCACGGGTCGCTCGTAGGAGATGGCCACAGTGGAGTCCGCGGCGATGGTGGCCTGGACTACCGACTGCACATCCAAAGTGGAGGTGGACGTCGATTCACGGTCCACGTTGGTGTCGGCAGCGTTGGCGGCGATGCCACTGGTCAGGACCAGGCCTGAAGCTGCGGCAATAACTGCTGCCTGGCGTCCAACGCCACCGGCGTTGTTGCTGACGGCCTTGGCGATGACGGCAAGCGAAGTGGTCTTGGGGGCCTCAGCGCGGTGCCGTGCAACCTTGTTTGCACTGGTCATGATTTTCTCTTTTCGTATCCGCGTGCAGTTGGGGTGCATGCGGGTAGCGGGTTGGCCAGCATGAGGGGTATGCGGCCGACCCCGAACCGGATTATTTTTAGCGGAGGGTGTAGAACGAGGAGGTGCCGGTGGACGCTACGGAGTGCAGGAGCGTTCCTTGGCCGGGGTTCAAGGCGCTGATCATCATGCCGTTGCCGACGTAGATGCCCACGTGGGCTCCGCCGTTCTGCATGACGAGGTCGCCGGGAGCAGGAGTGCTGGTGGGCGTCATAGCCGTCCAAGCGTTGACGCGGGGGATGCTGATCCCGGCCTGTGCGTAGACCCACTGGGTGAAGCCGGAGCAATCCCAACCGTTAGGTGTGGTTCCGCCCCAAACGTAGGGAGAACCGATGCCGGTGTAGGCAATGGCGGCGAGACCGGAGGCAGCTGCGCTGGAGGCCGAATCTTTGGCCTCGGAGGACTTTGCCGTAACTGCTTCCGCTGTTTCCTCAGTGGTGGCTGCTGCGCGCTCGGTAACCTGCGCTGCGCGCTGGACTACCTTTGGGGCTTCCTGGGTGGCCACGGTGGGGCTCTCGAAGGAAACAGTGGCTGTCGGTTCCGCGGTAACCACCGCGGTAGCAACCAGCTGTTGGGTGCTGGAGGCTTCCGACTTGGAAACGTCGGTGTCTGCTGCTTGTGCCGGCAAGCCGACGGTGAGGACGAGGCCTGAGGCTGCTGCAAGGACGGCGGCCTGACGGCCCATGGTCCCTGCATTGGAGGAAACAGCCTTGGAAAGAGTGTTTAACGGGTTCGTGCGAACCGTTTGGGCGCGATGGCGCGCAGGGGTAGTGCGTGATGACACGTAGGTAGCCTCTCCCAATGCCTGCGAGGTGAGCTGTCGGATTCGGATGGGAGTCATCCGGCCGCGCTGCTTCCAAGGAAGCTTTTGCGACTTAACCCCAAGGCCTTCTTTCGAAGACCAGAAGTGGTTCCCCCGCCCCTGCCAGACGATTTATGCGAACGGACCTTGAGTGGTGGCAGAGCTAGGCAATCCACTCAAGTGCATCGGCCCCCTAAAAAGCCGATGCGCTCTGTACGCTACAACAGTTGACCGCGAATGTCACATTCAGGTCACGGGGCGCCTCGGGAATGCGAGAGGCAACCATCAAATGGCTTAGAGCCAGCCCATGGGGTCTACGACTTCACCGTTGACCTGGACCTCAAAGTGGAGGTGGCAGCCAGTGGAAGCGCCCGTGGTGCCGCTCAGGGCGACGGTGTCGCCACGGTTTACGGTCTGCCCTACCTGGACGGTGAAGGACGACAGGTGGTTGTACGTGGTCTCGAGGCCATTGCCGTGATCAACGACCACGCGGTTGCCTCCGCCGTACTCGTGCCATCCGGCGAAGGTGACCTTGCCGGTGGCTGCGGCGTGCACAGCCGTGCCGCACTGGGCAACGAAGTCCTGGCCGCGGTGGAAATCACCGGCACCACCCGTGAGGGGGCTGATGCGGTACCCAAAGGGGGATGCCGTGGTGAGCGTGTCAAGGGGGCTGGCCATGCTGCCAACGGACGAGGCCCGCTGGATGCTGTCAGCCGACTGGGCGCTGAGCAACTGCTTCAGCTTCCCATCCGGGTCGGCAGTAGTAGCGACGGCGGCGCGGCTGAAGTCGATCTTGGCTGATGCGGCAGCGGAAACCTCGGGCTGGCTGCCCGCAGGTGCGGCAACGGCAAGGGCAGACTCGGTTTGGCCTGATTCCGAGGTGGCCATGACGGGACTCGTGGCGGGCAGCCCGACAGTCAGGGCAAGTCCGGTGGCGGCTAGCGCAACACCGGCCTTCTGCCCGACGCCGCTGGCAGCGGCGAAGTCGGCAACCTGGCGCATCGGGCTCTTACGGCGGCGCACCTGACGCTCGGTGTCGCGAGGCCGGATCTCCGTTACGACGGTGGCTGGCCGCAGCTCAGCAGCGGGGCCGGACGCACGGCGGCGGCCCCTGACGTTCTGCGATGTCAAACTCTGTTCCTCTCTCAAAAGCCTGCGAAGTTAGCTGTCGGATTCGGGTCAGAGAGTACAAAGACCCGGTCCGCACGAGGCGCTCACGGCACACAGGTATCCCAAGAGGGACTTGCATACGTGGTCACTTCTGCTGCGGACTTCACCCCAAGGCTGCTTCTTTAGACAGCCGCTTGTGGTTCCCCCGCCTCTGCCAGTGGTGTGTAACACACCTGATCCGCTGGCAGAGCTCGGCTCCGGATCAGGTAACGCTTTGGTATCAGCGCTAGTAGATAACTATAGGGGATTAAGGCCTTCGGTAATAAATTCGTTATCAACAGGAACGGGCTGAGCGGAAGAGCCCTTTATCATCAATTCCGGAAAACCGCAGGTCACACGCGCGGCGAAGGTCCAAAAGTGAGGTTTGACACCTGTGCTGGCCCAGCGCCCGTCAGCTAAGTGAGACGAAGACGTGCGCAGCAACTTCGGGAGGTAGCTCCAAGGCGCCCTCGATACCGGGGACCCGGACCGAGATGTACTCGCCGACGCGTTCCAACGAGACGCTGGCACCCGGACGGATTCCGCCTTCGTCCAATTGGGTGAGGAGCTCAGGCTCCACCTGGATGGGCTCCGCGAGGCGGCTCACAACTACGCGGGAATCGGTAGCGTAGCCGTCCATGGCCTGCAGCAGGTTGACATCAAGCCGGGGGAAGGGCTGGCTGGCAAGGCCACCCAGTGCTTCAAGTCCAGGAATAGGGTTGCCATAGGGAGACTCCGTGGGGTGCTCCAGGAGCTCGTACAGCCGGCGCTCCACCCGCTCGCTCATGACGTGCTCCCAGCGACACGCTTCGTCGTGCACGTAGGCCCAGTCCAGACCAATAACGTCGGCCAACAGCCGCTCCGCAAGGCGGTGCTTGCGCATGACCTCGGTAGCGCGCTTCCGGCCCACTTCAGTGAGTTCCAGGTGGCGGTCGTTGGACACGATCACCAGTCCGTCGCGCTCCATGCGTCCGATGGTTTGGGAAACAGTGGGTCCGGAGTGGCGCAATCGCTCAGCAATGCGGGCCCGGAGAGCCACAATGTTTTCTTCTTCAAGCTCCAAAATGGTCCGAAGATACATCTCAGTGGTATCGATCAGATCCGTCATCCAGCTCAGCTCTCCTCGAACGCAGTTCCTTGCGTAATCTCCACCGTACCGCGTCCCTAGCAAGGGCGGACGGTGTGCACCGCCGCCCCATGAACGCCAACCACCAGCCTAGCTTATTTGGAATTACTCTGGATAATTTTGGTCGCATCCGGTTAGTCTGCATTCCACGTGGCGGACTATGACGGCCGCAGGTTCCTGCGCCCGGGCCGGGTCAGGCAGAATTGGGGTGTCGAAGGGGCAGTTGATGCCCCCTGCCACGACCCATCTCTAGCCGATACCATTGGAGCCCTACGTGAGCGACAACAGCATCACCATTCCCGCCGACCTGCTGCCCAAGGATGGACGCTTCGGCGCTGGACCGTCCAAGGTTCGCCCGGAACAGATCGAAGCGTTGTCTGCCGCGTCGACCACCATCCTCGGCACCTCCCACCGTCAGGCTCCGGTCAAAAACCTGGTGGGTTCTGTCCGCGAAGGACTCAGCCAGTTCTTCCGCGCACCTGAAGGCTATGAGGTTGTCCTCGGCGTTGGCGGCTCCACGGCGTTCTGGGACGTGGCTGCGTTTGGCCTGGTCGAGAAGAAGGCCCAGCACCTCTCGTTCGGCGAGTTCGGCTCAAAGTTCGCTGCCGCCACCAACAAGGCACCGTTCCTGGATGCTTCGTCAATCATCAAGGCTGAACCCGGCACCCGCCCCGTGGCTGCGGCCGAAGCCGGAGTGGACGTCTACGCTTGGCCCCAAAACGAAACATCAACCGGTGTGGCCGCTCCGGTGAAGCGCGTTCAGGGTGCCGATGAAGGCTCCCTCGTCCTGGTGGACGCCACCTCCGCGGCCGGCGGGCTGGACGTAGATGTCGCCGAGTCGGACGTTTACTACTTCGCCCCGCAAAAGAACTTCGCCTCCGACGGTGGCCTCTGGCTGGGTCTCTTCTCCCCCGCCGCCCTGGAACGTGCAGCACGGGTCAAGGCGAGCGGCCGCTGGATCCCGGACTTCCTGGATCTGCAGACCGCCATCGACAACTCCAAGCTGAACCAGACCTACAACACCCCTTCGCTGTCCACCCTGGTAACCCTGGACGCCCAGGTGCAGTGGCTCAACAGCAACGGCGGCCTGGACTTCGCCAGCAAGCGCACGGCAGACTCCGCCAACCGTATCTATTCCTGGGCCGAGGCCTCGGAGTACGCAACGCCCTTCGTTGCCAACGCTGAAGACCGCTCCAACGTCATCGCCACCATCGACTTCGATGACTCGATTGACGCTGCGGCCATTGCCAAGGTCCTGCGCGCCAACGGCGTTGTGGACACCGAGCCGTACCGTAAGCTCGGCCGCAACCAACTGCGCATTGCCACGTTCGTCGCCATTGAGCCGGACGACGTTTCCGCTCTGCTCGCAAGCATCGACTACGTCGTGGGCGAGCTCAAGAAATAGCACCACGGCCTTGAGCGGCGTCGTGCGGGTAGCTCCCGGACGGCGCCGCGGCCGTTTAAGGCGCGTTAACCTCCCTGCTAAGGCGCGTTATCCGCCCTGCCGACCTGCGCCGTCGTCGTCGCTCTCTGGACGGGAAAGCAGCGACTCCACCCGGAAGTGCTTCAGTCCGCGGGCCCGGCGGTCGAAGCGGAGCCGCAGCTGATTCGCACGGATGATCCACAGCAAACCCACGACGGCGGTGCTGACGCCGGCAACCGCCGCAACGCCGACCGCCCACCGTGGGCCGCCGGCGTTGGCCACCAAGCCCACCAACGGTGCACCGATGGGAGTGCCGCCCATGAAAATGGCCATGTAGAGGGACATGACCCGCCCTCGCATGACAGCCTCGGTGGTGGATTGCACGTAGCCGTTGGCGCTGGTGATCAGAGTCAGGGCGAAGAGGCCACAGGGAACCAAAGCGAGCCCGAAGAGCACCGCATTGGGTGCCAGGGCGGCCAAGGCGCTGGCAACGCCGAAGCCGCCAGCGGCCCCGAAGATCAACCTGAGACGCGGTCTCCCGCGTCGGGCAGCCAAGAGTGCACCAGTCACCGACCCGATGGCCATGACCGAGTTCAACGCTCCGAACGCGCCGGCGTCCATGCCGAATTGGGTCCCCACCATCGCGGCGATGAACAACGGGAAGTTCAGTCCGAAGGTACCCACAATAAAGATCGCCACCAGGACCACCTGAATATCCGGCCTGTTCCTGACGTAGCGCAATCCTTCCCGGATGCGCCCTTTACCGGCCGCCGCCCTGGGCTGGATGCGGAGGGACGCCGCGGGAATGAGTTTGAGCGCCCACAGCATGGCCACGAAGGACACGGTATTGATGAGGAACACCCAGCCGGGCCCCACCACCACCGTCAGCACGCCTGAGACAGCGGGCCCGATCATACGGGCCACATTAAAGGACGCGCTGTTGAGGGCCACTGCGTTAGGAAGGTAATCGTCGGTGACGAGTTCGGAGACGAAAGTCTGTCGGACCGGAGCGTCCAGGGCGGTCACGATTCCCAACAGCAAGGCAAAGAGGTAGACATGCCAAAGTTCGGCGATGCCCAGCAGCACCAGCACTCCCAAGCCCGTGCTGAGGAGGGCCATGGCCACCAGGGTGAGGAGAAGCAGCTTCCGCCGGCTATATCGGTCGGCCAGCAGGCCCGCCCACGGAGCAAGGAAAAGCTGGGGACCTAGTTGGAGTGCCAAAGTAATACCCATGGCACCGGCGTCGTGCGCTGTCAGGTGGTCGAAGACCAACCAGTCCTGCGCCGTACGCTGCATCCAGGTGCCGATGTTGGAGATCAGCGCACCGAAGAACCAGATGCGGTAGTTGAGGATTCCGAGTGACCTAAAGGTGGACATCAGCGTCCGCCTTCACTGTGGTCACCCCGGGTTTCCGCAAGGCCTATTCAGCCCCGGTTTCGTCGTCTTCGTCGTCCTCGGTTTCATCGTCGGCCAGCTCGGTGGCCTCGTCCTCGGACTCAGCTTCGGCCGGTTCCGTGGCCTCGTCTTCGTCCGCCTGCACGGACTCTTCCGTGACGTCTTCAACGGTCTCTTCCACCAGCGGCTTCTCATCCTCGGGGCGGACGCGCTTGGCCCACGGCACCCATTCAGGAGCCAGGATGGAGTCCTCGGAGGGCAGCAAACCGAGCTCGCTCACCGTCACGATCTTGGAGCGCGAGTTACGGGTCACCACGGCATACCACTGCCAGCCGCCGTAGCCGGCCAGCCGGGACTCGAACAGGTGGGTGACCACGCGGTCGCCCTCCGACTTGGCGCCAAGGTGCGCCCCCACCTCACCCGGGTTGGCTATGCCTTCAACTGCCTCACGCGCAGTATCGACGGCGGCAGTCAGGAAGGCGTCCGGCTTACCGGTGCGCCACACGGGCAAACCGGCGCGGGACTTGGCCGCGACGGGCTTCCGCGCGGGGGCGTCCCCGTTTCCAGGAGCCTGGGCAGCGTCAGGGCCGGCCTTGGTGTCCTGTGCGGATTCCGATGTCATAGCCGGTCCTAGGCTTCCAGCTCGTCGGCAACCTTGCGCAGTGCCATGCTGATGGCCTTGGCCTTGTTGCCATCAGGATACTTGCCTGAAGACAAGGAGCCCGAGAGGTTGTCCAGCACGGTGACCAGGTCCTGCACCATGGGTGCGAGGTCCCTGGCGTTCATGCGCTTGGCCTTGGCAATGGACGGTGTCTTCTCCAGGACGCGGAGTCCCAATGCCTGTGCTCCGCGGCGACCGTCGGCCACACCGAACTCCACGCGGGTTCCAGCTTTGAGCTCCGTTACGCCCGCAGGCAGGGATGTCTTGGGCAGGAACACTTCCTGGCCATCTTCAGCCGCGAGGAATCCGAAGCCTTTTTCCTTGTCATACCACTTGACCTTGCCGGTAGGCACGTAATCAACCTTCTTCGTTCTTGCTTTTGGGAGACACGTCGGGCCGATCACCGCATCCACAGGGATCTGCGGGATCGAGGGTGACAGCCCGGTCCGTGTTGGTCTGTTCCTTCAAGGTTATCCTGCCGAACCCCCTATTCCCGCTTTGCCGCGACCACGCAGTACACGAACAGGGCAAGAGCAGCCGCAATGAATCGTCCCGGCGTGCTGCTGCTAGCGTTGTGGGCATGACTTCCCCGGGTTACCGCCGCCCCATCATGATCACTGCAGCCGTCATTGCCGTCATCTCTTTGGTTGCCGTCGGCACGGTCATGGCTGTGGCGTTCAACGGTGGCGTGCCGCCGGTATGGGTGACGTGGACGGCCCTTTACGGACTGCCGGTGGCCTTCATGCTCGCCGTAGTCCTGGTTGTCGACTCCGTTCGCCAGCGCCGCCGACAGTAACCTCCTGCCCCAGTGACGGGCACGAGCGGCCCGGGGGCGGTAACGTTGGATTGATGTCCCTTATACGCGCGCTCAGCAAGGAACTCGAAGCGCGCAGCGACAATTCGCTGCGGGCCTTGTTTGCCGCGCGACCGGACCTGATCTCCCCCATGGCTCCAGACTTCCCGGCTTTGGCTGCCAGGGCTAGCGCCCGGGTCAGTGTCCAGAGGGCTTTGGAGCGGCTGAACAAGCCTGAAATGCAGGTCCTGGAAACACTGCACCTGTGCACCAATGCCGATACCGGCCACAGTATTTCCGCGGCCGGGCTGAAGAAGGTTATTGCCGGTTCCACCCTGTCGGCGCTGGACCCCATCCTCGCCAAATTGCAGGAATTGGCACTAGTACACAGGGCAGATCCACCCACTGGCTCCCCGGCAACGTCGTCCCGTCAGCGCTTCTACCTTCCCGTGGGCAGCCTCAAGGACGTCATCGGCATCTATCCGGCCGGCCTTGGCCGCAGCTACACCGAACTTGTACGGCTCCAACCGGCCTTTGCCCAGCGGGTGGTGCAGTTGGTAGCCGAGCTACATCAAAGCGGTGCGGGCATTCACCCCGCCAGCACTCCGATGGACGCAGCTTTGGCCCTGCAGCGGTGGACGTCCACTCCTGAGAACCTTCGTGCCATCCTGGCTACGGCACCGGAGCGGACCGTGGGCCTATTGGACAAGTTCGGCAGCTGGGCCATGGGCGCAGTACCCCAAGCGCAGCGCCGGGCGTCGGTCACCCACGAAAGTCACGACGTCGGGCCTATCGATTGGCTGTTGGCGCGCGGCTTGCTGGTCCCCTTGGATGCCGGCCACGTGGAGCTGCCCCACAGTGTGGGTCTTGCCTTGCGCGGTGGTGCAATCGTGGATGACTTCACGCTGGCCCCGCCTGTTCCGGAGCTTGGCCATACGAGCGCTGCCCTGCGACGCAACGCAGCAATGGGTGCCATCGCCGAAATCCTGCGGTTGACTGCTGAGCTGCTGTTCGCAGTCAGGGAGCAACCCCTGGCCACCCTCCGTAGCGGTGGCGTGGGTGTGCGTGAACTGAGGCGTTTGGCGGAGTCCATCCGTTTGGGCGTCCATGAGGCCGCCATCCTCTTGGAGTTGTGCGCCATGGCCGGGCTGCTCCGCCTGGACGTGGACAGTTCCACGTGGATACAGCCGCCGTCGCTTGAATGGCTCAACCTGCCCCGGCAGGAACAGTGGCTGTGGCTGGTCAACGCTTGGTTGGCCAGTGAGAGGGCACCTTCACTGGTGGGGCAGCCGCTCAGTGGTTCGTCGTCGTCAGCCCATCAAGGCGCAGCCGGCACCACCATCAACGCCTTGTCCGCGGAAGCACAGCGGCCCGACGCCCCGGTGGTACGCCGCCGGGTCCTGGAGATCCTGAACGAGCTCACCGTAGAGGCCGCAGCGCCGGATGGAAAGGCACCCGTTTTGGATGCTCGAGCCGTCCTGCAGCGCGCCGAATGGGCGCAGCCGCGCATGTCCCGCCGGTTCAGTTCCCTGGTGCGCGGCATCTTGGAGGAGGCCACAATCCTGGGCCTCATGGGCTCCGGTGCATTGACGCAGCTCGGTTCGGCTATGGCTGACGGCCAGCCGGAAAAAGCCATGACCATCCTCGGCGAGCACTTGCCGGCTGCCGTAAACCACATCCTCCTCCAAGCGGATCTCACGGCGGTGGCCCCCGGTTACCTTGCGCCGGAACTCAGCGAAACCCTCTTATTGATGGCCGACGCCGAGGGCCAAGGCCCGGCGTCGATCTATCGGTTCTCTGCCGCCACCATCAGGAGGGCGCTCGACGCCGGACAGGATGCGGAATCGCTGTTGGCGTTCCTCCGTGAGCATTCCGCCACGGACGTACCCCAACCGTTGGAGTACCTTGTTCAGGACACGGCTTCCCGACATGGCCGCCTTCGTATCGGCACCAGTGCCAGCTTCATCCAGAGCGACGACGAAACAGCCATCACCGATCTCCTCCGCGAGGCCCGCACGTCGGCGTTGAGCCTGGTGCGGATCGCCCCCACTGTCCTGACGTCCTCTGCCAGTCCGCGCGAAACTGCGCGTGTCCTCCGCGAGCTGGGACTCTCGCCTGCCGTGCAGGAGGCCGAACCCGCCGTCGTGCGTTTCAAACGGACCACGGCGGTGCCCGGGAGCGCCCGCCCGGTTTATACAGCCCCCCGAACTGCACCGCCGGACGACGACGTCGAGGCACAGCTTTCGGTCCTGCGGCAACACCGCGCGGTCCCGGCCGAAGCGACGGGCGAGGCGGCCACCCAGCTCGGTCTGGAGACACTCCAAACCGCGATCCGGCTCAAACAGGCTGTCACTATGAACGTGGTGGACAGCTTGGGGAATGCCAACACCGAAACTGTTGTTCCTGTATCCGTCTCCGGTGGGCGCGTCAGGGTTTTCGATCCCGCCAAGGACACCGAAAGGGTGTTGTCCATCCACAGGATCATCGATGTGGAACCCGCCGGAGAACTGCGTTCATGAAAGCCCGCGCCGTTCATGAAAACGGCGCGTGATGCTGTGCAAGTGAGGACTCAACCCCAGTGAGGATTAAACAGTGACCGACGGTCCGCTGATCGTACAAAGTGACAAGACCATCCTGCTGGAGGTCGACCATGAGCTGGCTACGGAGGCCCGGCACGCAATCGCCGCCTTCGCCGAGTTGGAGCGCGCCCCGGAACATATGCACAGCTACAGGCTGACGCCGCTGGGTCTCTGGAACGCCCGGGCGGCAGGTCTGGATGCGGAGCAGGTGCTGGACACGCTGCTGAAGTATTCCCGTTTTCCCGTGCCGCATGCGCTGCTGATCGATATCGAAGAGACCATGTCACGCTACGGCCGGCTCAGGCTTGAGAAGGATGCCCAGCACGGACTGGTGATGCGGACGGACGATTACCCCGTGTTGGAGGAAGTCATCCGCGCTAAAAAGATCGCTCCCCTGCTGGGGCCGCGGATCGACGGCGAAACCGTGGTGGTGCATTCGTCCCAGCGTGGACAGTTGAAGCAGCTGCTCCTCAAGCTGGGCTGGCCCGCAGAGGACCTTGCCGGCTACGTGGATGGGCAACCGCACCTCATCATGCTGGACGAGAGCGGATGGCAGTTGCGTCCGTACCAAAAGCTGGCCACGGAAAACTTCTGGGCTGGCGGCAGCGGCGTCGTCGTACTTCCCTGTGGTGCGGGAAAAACACTGGTGGGTGCGGCAGCGATGGCCACGTCCTCCACCACAACGCTGATCCTGGTCACCAACACGGTCTCTGCCCGGCAGTGGAAGGATGAACTGCTCAAGCGGACATCGTTGACCGAAGACGAGATCGGCGAATACTCCGGTGCCGTCAAAGAGGTCCGGCCCGTCACCATAGCCACCTATCAGGTCCTCACCACGAAGCGCGGTGGGCTCTACCCGCACCTGGAACTCGTTGATGGGCATGACTGGGGCCTCATCATCTATGACGAGGTGCACCTGCTGCCCGCCCCGATCTTCCGGATGACCGCGGACCTCCAGGCCCGGCGTCGGCTCGGCCTCACGGCAACGTTGGTTCGGGAAGACGGCCGGGAAGGTGAGGTGTTCAGCCTCATTGGTCCCAAGCGCTACGACGCACCCTGGAAGGACATCGAGGCGCAGGGTTACATCGCGCCGGCCGACTGTGTTGAAGTCCGCGTCGACCTCCCCCGTGACGAACGGGTGGCCTACGCAATGGCAGATGACGCCGATAAATACCGGCTCTGCGCTACGTCGGAGACCAAGACAAAACTGGTGGAAGACCTCGTGGCAGTCCACAAGGGTGAGCAGTTGCTGGTGATCGGCCAGTACATCGACCAACTCGATGAGATCGCTGAACGGCTGGACGCTCCCCTGATCAAGGGCGAAACCAGCGTCAAGGCACGGCAGAAGCTCTTCGACGCGTTCCGCAAGGGTGAGATCCACACCTTGGTGGTGTCCAAGGTGGCCAACTTCTCCATTGACCTCCCTGAAGCATCGGTCGCCATACAGGTTTCAGGTTCCTTTGGCTCGCGGCAGGAAGAGGCCCAGCGGCTGGGGCGCCTCCTTCGGCCCAAGCAGGACGGCCGTGCGGCCAGGTTTTACTCGTTGGTAGCGCGGGACACCCTGGATCAGGATTTCGCGGCGAAGCGCCAAAGGTTCCTCGCCGAGCAGGGCTACGCGTACAGGATCATGGATGCCAAGGATGTTGGCAAGGACGTTGGACAGGAGCAGTAAGCAGCCCCTGCTGATTTCGGCCGGAATAATAATCCTCAGGCCTCTTGCTATTCATCTCCAGCAACTTTACGATTCCAAGTGAAGCTCTCCGCCCTTATTGGTTGCCCCTGGTCCAGGCAACCTGGCGGCCAGCCGTCGGCAGTGGGGGAAGCCCGCAGCCAGGGAGCCGACGGTTTGAAGGCCTTGAAGAATCTGTGAATTGATTACCAGAGGATTCCCCATGCGCAAAGCCCTCCTGGTCCTCTCCGCGATCGTCCTGCTGTCAGCACTCGCACAGCTGTTTTTCGCCGGATACTTCCACTTCCAAAACACCATCGAAGCCCAGCGTGAAGCTGGCGTCTACCATGCCGTCAACGGCCAATATGTGCTGCGATACTCGGCATTGCTGGCCGCGATCGTAGCTGCCATTGCCAAGGTTGGATCCCGCACCATCTGGTTGGCCGCGGGCATCTTCCTGCTGACCTGGCTTCAACTGTTCATCTTCATCATCGGCGGCATGTTGACCGGTTCCTCACCGGAATTCATCACTCCGGCAGGCTCGTGGGTAGTCTCCATCCACCCGATTGTTGGAGTGCTGATGATCTTCATGTCCTATTGGTTGTTCAAGCGTGCCCGCGCGGCAGCCCTCAACCCTCAACCGCTGCCTCCCAAGGCTGCCTCCTCGGATGCTTCCACGTCGTCCAGCACAGCGTGAGCACTTGCAGCTGTGAACACCTCGCAGCTGCTGGCGGTGGACCTGCTGCTGTCCGTGTTTGCGGCCGGCGCGTGGATTGCCGCTGCTTGGATGACCGCGTCCTTGAGGGACAAGTCCCGCCGGACTGATCTGGCATTGCTGTTAGTGGGTATAGCCGTCGCGGTGACAGTGGGGCGGTATGCATTGCTTCCTGCTTTGGTGGCGGGCAGTTGGTGGTTTGCCAGCGAACGCATAACCATCAACGTGCTCCTGACCGCCATCCCCGCGGCTTGGGCCGCGGCGGCCGGTGTTCCGTTCTTGCTGAGGAGGCGGAACGCCGGCCCCCAATCAGTTACTGAAGATCCGCGACCGTACCGTGAGTGGGCGGTGCTGGCTGTGATTGCAGCTGCCGCCTCTGCCGTGGCATCACTTGCCCTGACATTGCTTCTCGGGCCGTTCCCGGCTCCTTGGAGCCGTGTGGTGCTGCTGTTTATGGTGGCCGCGTCCGTGCTGATCGCCAAGCTCGCACTGTTTTCGCCGCGGCCTTCGTTGCGACGCGGTACGCAGTTAAGCGCTGCCGTTCGGGCGGGACGCAGTGGCGGCGCTTCACCCGCCGGCAGGCGTCCGACGGCGGCTACCGCCGTTGCCGGGCTCATGATCTGTACCGCTTTGGGCTCTGGAGTCTTTGCGTGGCTTGGGAGCCGGTCCGCCGACGGCGCAACCATCGCTGCCGCCGTCGCGCATCACGGTGGTGCTGACGTCGTGGTGACGGATCCGACGTCGGTCAACAGCTTGGTAGGCGAAACCCCCACCAACGCTATGGTCCGGCACTACGAACTGACTGCCCGAGTGGAACAGGTGGTGCTGTCATCCGGGCAAACCACGGAGGCCTGGACCTACGGCAGCCTTCCCGGTCCAGCCTTGGAGGCCCAACTGGGCGAAGTAATGGAAGTGGTGCTGACCAACCGCGACGTGACTGCTGGCGTGACCCTTCATTGGCACGGTTACGACGTCCCCAACGCCATGGATGGTGTAGCCGGGGCGACACAGGACGCCATCATGCCCGGGGAATCCATGACCTATCGTTTCCTGGCGGCCCAAACCGGCACCTATTGGTACCACACGCATCAAGATTCAGCCGAGGGGGTCCGCAGGGGCCTCTACGGCACGTTCGTCGTGCACCACCCGACTTCGCCCCGTGCTGACACGGACATTGTGGTGGCCGGGCACGACCTCAGCGGTCTGGGGTTGCTGGGCTCCTCAGACCGTGCCACCGGGCATACTGCTACCCCTGGCTCAAGCGTGCGGGTCCGGCTCATCAACACCGATTCCGTGCAGCAGCGATACCTGATCCAGGGCACGGCCTTCAAAGCCGTTGCGGTTGACGGAACTGAAGTGAACCAGCCGCAGGAAGTGCACGACAAACTGGTCCGGCTTGGCGCCGGCGGCCGCATGGACATCGCCTTCACCATGCCTGACTCACCAGTCACCGTACGTTCCGATGCTGCGGCCAACGCCGTCGTCGTCATCGCTCCGGGTGGATCCGCTGGCTCGGCTGGCTCGGCTGGCTCGGCTGCCGCAGATCAAGCCACCAAACCTGAGGAGATGGTTCCCGAAAAGGCGCCAGCAGGCGTTTTCGCCACCATGCCCGTGCTCGACCTTTTGGAGTATGGCAAACCCCTGGCCGAGGGAGTGGATGGTGCCGGGGAACTGGAAGATGCCGGCAAGGCGGCAGAGCCCGTACGTCCTATCGCCCGCGAAGAGGTGATGGTGCTCGACCGGCAGTTCCGTTTTGTTGACGGCATACCCCGGTACGCATTCACCGTGAACGGGGCAGCATATCCGCTGGTTCCGTCCATTGAGGTTGCCGAGGGCGACACCATCAAGGTGACCGTAGTGAACCGCACCTCCGAGCCGCATCCCATGCATCCCCACGGGCATCACGTGCAAGTACTGAGCAGGAATGGCGTAGCTCCAAGCGGGTCACCGCTCGTCCTGGACACCGTGGATGTGTTACCCGGCGAAGTGTGGGAACTGCTGCTTCATGCCGATAACCCGGGCATCTGGATGGACCACTGCCACAACCTGGACCACGCAGCCGAGGGAATGATGATGCTGCTGAAGTACCAGGGTGTGTCGTCGCCGTTCGTGCACGGCGGACACTCCAACAACCGGCCCGAGTGAGCTGGTCGGGCCGGAGTGAGCTGGTAGGGAGGCTTGCGCTTCAGGCGACCATCCGGCTGGTGACCTCGATCTTGACGTGGTCTACCACTGCCCAGCCGTCTTCATCGCGCAGTTGGGCACTGGCGAACCGTTCGGCTGCGGCCAGGTTCTCAAAATCTTCCCGCCGGATGCGGCCGGAATCGGTATCCAGGTACGTCACGTGGAACTCGACGTCACTGTCACGGTGCTGGTGGATGCTTGCAGGAGCTGCTGTGTTTGCCATGTTTTAAGTGTGGAGGGGGGCACTGACATTTTTAGAAGCATCCGTGGGCGTGTTCGGATTTCGGGGATGCGGCACGTTCGACCATGCAGTACTTTCGCCGCCTCAGGGTTTCCGCAGATACAGCGCTGAAACGTCGCGGACGGTTTCGCTGAGCACATCAAGCACACGGGAGGCGGTCCGCCAGCGTTGCCAGTAGAGCGGCACATCGATGGGATGGCCGGGGGCGAGCTCGATCAGCCTGCCGTCGGCGATTTCCGGTCCGCATTGAACTTCCGGAATGAGCCCCCAGCCGAGCCCCAAACGGATCGCGTCACCGAAGTCCTGGGACGCAGGGACGTAATGGCGCGGTCCTTTCCGTTCCGGAAGCGCCTCGCCCTCAGCTTTGAATGCCGACTTCACAAAGGCCCACTGGTACGTGTCCTTGCGGTCGAAGTCCACGGTGGTCGCGGCATTGAGCGCGGCCCCGGTCAAGCCCCTTCCCGAGTCCAGGCCCTTCCACAATTCCGGGAACCAACGGTCCACAAAATGCTTTGCCGCAACCGCGCGGTACCGCATGACGCCGAGGCTCTCCACGCGGCAGCCCTGCACAGGCTCTGGTGTGGCGGTGACGGCAGCCATGACCGTGCCGGAGCGCAGCAATGAAGTGGAGTGTTGTTCGTCGTCCCGGTGAAGGTCGAACGTGACGTTAAGGTCTGCGGGAACTTTGGCCAACGCTGCGAGGAACCACACCGCCAGCGAATCCGCGTTGACCACGATCGGCACAGCCAACTGCGCCCCGTCGGCGCCCAAGCCCAGTTCCCGCCCGGCATCAGCTTCCAGTTGCGCCACCTGCCGGGCAAGACGCAGCACAACCTCGCCTGCTTCAGTGGCTCTGGCAGGGTTGCTGCGTTGCAACAGCACGCTGCCAGCGGACTGTTCGAGCGCCTTTAGCCGCTGGGAGACGGCCGACGGAGTGATGTGAAGCAGGCGCGCAGCAGCGTCCAGCGTGCCCTCGGAGAGGACGGTCGCGAAGGTCAACAGCTGCTCGGACGGAAAGTAAGGCATAAGAAGATCTTATGTTGCGTGAGAATCTTTAGCTGGTCTAAATGTGGTGATCACCATAGTTTCGAAGGGTGAACCATACTGATTTCTTCCACTCCGCAGGCTTGGGCATGGCCACCGGACTCGCCCTTATTGTCGCCATCGGAGCCCAGAATGCTGTCGTACTCCGCCAGGGAATCCGGGGCGAGCACGTCGTCCCTGTCGTGGTGGTGTGCGCGTTGAGCGACGCCGTCCTTATCGCTGCCGGAGTCCTTGGCACCGGTGCCCTTATTACGGCAGCTCCGACCGCCGTCGTCGTTCTTCGCTACGTGGGGGCTGCCTTCCTGGTGACTTATGGCATCATGGCCGCCCGCCGGGCGTTGCGTCCGCAATCGCTGACAACAAGTAAAGGACCAGTCAACGACGGCGGCGCGAAGCGCAGTCTCCCTGCCGCCGTCACCACAGTCCTGGCATTGACGTGGCTGAACCCGCATGTCTACTTGGACATAGCCCTCCTTGGCTCGATTGCCAGCGCTCAAGGCGCTCAACTGCAATGGTGGTTCGGTGCCGGCGCCATGCTGGGCAGCATCATATGGTTCTCGTCGTTGGGATTCGGCGCGCGTTTCCTCCGCGGTTTCTTCGCCCGGCCACTGGCTTGGCGATTCTTGGATGGGGGGATAGCTGTGACCATGGTTGCGCTGGGAACAGGGTTGGTGTTGGGGGCCTGAACGTAGGCCCAACGGGCCGCAGCCACGCAGTCCGCTCACATGCAGCATCCAGTGAACTCCCAGTTTCTGGGAGCATCATGGATGTCATGAAAAAGAACGGTCCCGAAGCCAAGCTTCTCGTTGTCGACGACGAGCCCAACATCCGCGAGCTGCTTTCCACGTCGCTGCGTTTTGCAGGCTTCGAGGTCGTCGCGGCCGCCAACGGTCGCGAAGCACTTGCCGCGGCCGATCTGCATTCCCCGGATCTGGCCGTCCTGGACGTCATGCTGCCGGACATGGATGGCTTCACGGTGACCCGGCGCCTCCGCGCTGCCGGCAAGCACTTCCCCGTCCTCTTCCTCACGGCGAAAGACGATACCGAGGACAAAGTCACGGGCCTCACTGTGGGCGGCGACGACTATGTCACCAAGCCCTTCAGCTTGGACGAAGTGGTGGCCCGCATTCGTGCCGTCCTTCGCCGCACGCAGCCGCTTGAGGACGACGACGCCGTGATCCGCGTCGACGATCTTGAACTCGACGACGACGCCCATGAGGTCCGCCGGGGTGGCACCGTGATCGAGCTGTCCCCCACGGAGTTCAAGCTCCTGCGCTACCTCATGCTGAATCCCAACCGTGTACTGTCCAAGGCCCAGATCCTGGATCACGTCTGGGAGTACGACTTCAACGGCGACGCCTCGATCGTGGAGTCCTACATCTCCTATCTGCGACGCAAGGTGGACATCGATCCCGATGCCGCTGCCCTCATTCAGACCAAGCGCGGCGTGGGCTACGTGCTGCGAACGGCAGAGAAGCGCTGACCCTTGCTGCTTCGCTGGAAATCGGCCTCCCTGAGGTCGCAGCTCGTCGCCATCATCATGGGCCTGCTCCTGCTTGCCCTGGCGGCTACGGGCGCGGGAACGCTAACGCTCGTCAAGAGTTACCTGCAGGGTCAGGTGGATGACAAGCTCAAGGCCGCGGTTGCTTTGGCACAGGATCAGCAATCCTTTGACAGGCTGGCTCAACCCAACCCTGCGACTCCCACCGACTCCGCCGTGCCCACGGACTACTCGCTGACGCTGTATGTACCGGGCCTCGAACCGTACCCCTTCGGCGGCAGCCAGAGTGATCGTCCCGCGATCGCCAACATCACCGCAGCTGAAGCTAAACTCCGTGGCAACTCCCCCTTCCAGGTCAAGGGCACTGCCGGTACCAACTGGCGCGTGGTGGCCATCGGCGTCACTGCAAATGGCCAAAACGGCGTAGTCATCATCGGGCTGCCTCTCACGCCCGTAGACAAAGTGATGGAGCATGCTGTCCTGGTGGTTGTCGGCGTTGGCCTGTTAACGCTCGTCTTGGCGTTCTTCATCGCCACCTGGACTGTTGCACGCTCCTTCCGTCCCCTCGCCAAGGTGGAAAAGACTGCTGCGGCCATCGCGGCCGGTGATCTGTCCCGCCGTGTGGAAGTGGACAATCCCCACACCGAGGTTGGCCGGCTGGGCGGTTCCCTGAACGCCATGCTTGCCCATATTGAGGCTTCCTTTGCTGCCCGCGCCGCTTCTGAGGGGCGCATGCGCCGCTTCGCAGCCGACGCCTCCCATGAGCTGCGTACCCCCTTGGTAACCATCCGTGGCTTCTCTGAGCTATACCGTCACGGCGCCTTGGGCACCAAAGAGGATGTGGCGATGGCGATGGGCCGGATCGAAAGCGAAGCCAAGCGCATGGGCTCCATGGTGGAAGACCTGTTGATGCTGGCCCGCCTTGATGAACAGCGCCCACTTCAGCTCAAGCCTGTGGACCTGCAGCTCCTTGCACACGATGCAGTGGTTGATACCAGGGCCTCATCCGGAGACCGGAGTATCACGCTCACCGGACTCGACGACGCCGCCCCCACTGCCGCGCCGGTCCAAGGTGACGAGGCCAAACTTCGGCAGGTCATCGGGAACCTCGTGGGAAATGCGCTGCGGTACACGCCCGAGGGAAGCCCCATAGAACTGGCCGTCGGTGTTCGAAACTCCCCCAGCGGTTCAGTTTCCGTCATCGAAATCCGCGATCATGGGCAGGGCATTCCGGAGTCTGAAACCAACAAGATTTTCGAGCGCTTCTACCGTTCGGACACCTCGCGGACCCGCGAGACGGGCGGCAGCGGCCTCGGTCTCGCGATTGTTGCCGCGATCGTCGGTTCCCATGGCGGTACGGTCCAAGTGGCAGAGACCGACGGCGGCGGTGCCACTTTGGTGGTCAGCCTTCCGTTCCACGAGGAATCGGCCGAGCTCCTGTCCACCTGACGCCCCTTATCCACATATCGCCATTTTCCACATAACGCCTTTGTCCACATAGCGACGAACACCTGTTCTGCGGTTGCGGGAGTCTGCCTAGGCTCGATGTTGTAGCCAAGCATCCTGCCGCAATCCGCGGAACATCCTCGTCGAAAGGCACCACCCATGAGCGTCATCTCCGTCGATACCGAATTGCTCCAGCTAAAATCGGCCAACGTCAAAGGAACTGTTGATCGCATCAGCTCCGACGTGCAGACCATGCGGCGCGGCCTGGAGGAACTTGAGGCGACTTGGCGGGGAACAGCTGCCACAAATTTTCAGGCGCTCGTCATGGAGTGGGCACTGACTCAGAGCAAGGTTGAGGCCTCCTTGGCTTCCATCAACATTGCCCTGTCCTCAGCAGCCACGAGCTATTTGGAAGTGGAGCAGGGAAACACCCAGCGCTTCACGTACTAACTGCCCTGTACCCGGTCCTCCCTCACCCATGAACTCCTGCGGGGCTGACTGTCTTCCCCCTGTGCAGCAGCCTCGCAGGTCATGAGGAATTGTCTCCGGGCTCGGTTCTACCGGTTCAGTGCTCCAGCGTTAGTTCTCGACAGTCCCTTGGTGGAACCGCAGACGCCATTGACCGCGGTCGAGCATCCAGACGGAACTCCGGAGCGCCGAGCCTGTGTGCGCGAAGCTCCGGTAATTCAGCAGGATGGTGTTGTCACTGAGCCTGTCTGCGCTAAGTAGTTCAAGTTCAGTCGGTTCACCGGGGTCCTCTTCCAGCGCCATCATCATGGCGTCCCGTGTCCAAAACCTGCCCGAGCTGCCGATCTCCGCGAAGTCAGGGTGGAGAAGCACACCGATCCTGCCAATGTCAGCCCTCACGTCGGGCCTGAGCAGTTCCCGTTCCAACGCCAGGACTGTGTCCTCAGCTGACAGTTGCTGCGCCGAAGCGTCATCTTCAAGTTCGCTGAAGAGATCGGCTTGGCCAAAGATGCCGGACTCGCCAAAGAGCGTGGGCTCAAAGTGCGGCCGCGGAGTGCGATCAGGCTTTGCGGACGCAGAACCAACGCTTGCGGAGGAGACCCCGGCAGCAGCGCTTGCAGGGACCGGCTCTGAAGAACGGGTTTGTGCTGCCCGTGCTTCCACCTGCGGCTGAGAATCGTTCTGCTCGTGCGCACCAGGGAAGCCGGGGCCCGCCCGGTGCGCTACGCCCTGCTGGTACGCCGTAGCAACGGCGCGTGCTCGCTCATCAGCGGCTTCGTTGAGGTCGTGGCCGGCATGGCCCTTAACCCATTCGAAGGTATATTTGCGGCCAACGATTGCTTGGTCGATGTCCTTGAGAAGGTCCACGTTCAGCACGGGCTTTCCATCAGCTTTCCGCCAGCCCTTCCGCTTCCATCCCGGCATCCATTTGGTGATGCAGTTGATGACGTACTGACTGTCGCAAAGGATCAGCAATTCTTCTTGTGGCACGTGGGCAGTGGACCGGAACAGGTCGAGGACGGCCATCAATTCGCCCTGGTTGTTGGTACCGTGCGGCCAACCTCCTGCTCGCCAACAGGAGTCGTCAACATACCAGGCCCAACCGGCCGGCCCAGGATTACCGAGGGCGGAGCCATCGGCGGCAGCAATAATCGTCATAACGTTAATCCTGCCAGACCCCACCGACACTGAAACCGTGGTATCACCCAAGTAGGTCGCAGTACACGTCGTTATGAGCGCTCAAAAGGGCCTGATCTGCTACCTACTTGGGTACGCGGCCCTGTCCTTCCAGCTTTGACGAGGCAACAAAACGGCGGCCCCCTCCAAAGGTGAGGACCGCCGTCGTGATGCTGTTCAGTGTGATGCTGGGCGCTGTATCGCTACAGCAGGTTGGCTTAGAAGCCGCCCATGCCACCCATGTCGTCGCCGCCAGGAGCCGGAGCGTTCTTCTCGGGCTTGTCGGCAACTACAGCCTCGGTGGTCAGGAAGAGACCAGCGATGGAAGCAGCGTTCTGGAGAGCCGAGCGGGTGACCTTTACGGGGTCGTTGACGCCGGCAGCCAGAAGGTCTTCGTAGACACCCGTGGCAGCGTTCAGGCCGTGGCCGGAAGGCAGGCCGCGAACCTTGTCCACCACAACGCCCGGCTCGAGGCCGGCGTTGAAGGCGATCTGCTTCAGCGGTGCGTCGATGGCAACCTTGACGATGTTGGCACCGGTTGCCTCGTCACCCTGCAGGGTGAGGTTGGCAAATGCCTTGGCGCCGGCCTGGATGAGGGCAACGCCACCACCGGCAACGATGCCTTCTTCAACAGCAGCCTTTGCGTTGCGGACTGCGTCCTCAATGCGGTGCTTGCGTTCCTTGAGCTCAACTTCGGTTGCGGCACCGGCCTTGATGACTGCAACGCCGCCGGCCAGCTTGGCCAGGCGTTCCTGCAGCTTCTCGCGGTCGTAATCGGAGTCGGAGTTCTCGATTTCGGCGCGGATCTGGGCCACACGGCCTGCGATCTGCTCGGCGTCGCCGGCACCTTCAACGATGGTGGTCTCGTCCTTGGTGACAACAACCTTGCGGGCGGTGCCGAGGAGTTCCAGGCCAGCGTTTTCGAGCTTGAGGCCAACTTCTTCGGAGATGACCTGGCCACCGGTGAGGATGGCGATGTCGGCCAGCTGAGCCTTGCGACGGTCACCGAAGCCCGGAGCCTTGACGGCAACGGACTTGAAGGTGCCACGGATCTTGTTGACGATCAGGGTGGCCAGGGCCTCGCCCTCGATGTCTTCGGCGATGATCAGCAGCGGCTTGTTGGACTGCATGACCTTCTCCAGAACCGTGACGAGTTCCTTCACGTTGGAGATCTTGGAGTTGACGATCAGGATGTACGGGTCTTCGAGGACCGTTTCCTGGCGCTCTGCGTCAGTAACGAAGTAAGCGGAGATGTAACCCTTGTCGAAGCGCATACCTTCGGTGAGTTCGAGCTCCAGGCCGAAGGTGTTGGATTCCTCGACCGTGATGACGCCTTCCTTGCCCACCTTGTCCAGGGCTTCGGCGATGAGGCTGCCGATTTCCGGGTCACCGGCGGAGATGGAAGCCGTAGCTGCGATCTCTTCCTTGGTTTCGATTTCCTTGGCGGAGGCGAGCAGTTCGCTGATGACTGCCTCAACAGCCTTCTCGATACCGCGCTTGAGGGACAGCGGGTCGGCGCCGGCGGCAACGTTGCGCAGCCCTTCCTTCACCAGTGCCTGGGCGAGAACGGTTGCAGTGGTGGTACCGTCGCCAGCGACGTCATCCGTCTTCTTGGCAACTTCCTTGACCAGTTCTGCACCGATCTTCTCGTAAGGATCGTCCAGCTCGATCTCCTTGGCGATGGAAACACCATCGTTGGTGATCGTGGGGGCGCCCCACTTCTTTTCGAGGACGACGTTGCGTCCACGCGGGCCGAGGGTGACCTTGACGGCGTCTGCGAGGATGTTCAGGCCCCGCTCGAGGCCGCGGCGTGCCTCTTCATCAAATGCAATGATCTTGGCCATAACGGCGGTAGTCCTTTCGGGACAGTCGTTAAGAAGGTACCTGTCAGATGGGGTGCCCGCGACGGACGGTCTTTCGCTTGCGGCCTCTGTATGCCCCGCGCTCCGGACCTCACCCCACCAAGGTGTTTCTTGATCCTCCGCCGGTCCGATGCCTGTCCGCCGCCGGGATCAACCGGGCCGGACTTAGCAGTCGAACCATAGGAGTGCTAAATCAATAATTAGCACTCGACCGGGGAGAGTGCAAGCAGAGATGCCACTTTGCTCTATAAACGAAGGGCTTTCAGCCGTAGGCTGACGGAAATTGGCGCAGACGCCGCGAACGAACTACGCGACGCGGACGCCTTCGGCTTGCGGACCCTTCTGGCCCTCCCCTAGTTCAAACTCAACCCGCTGTCCTTCTTCGAGGGCGCGGAAGCCATCCATCTGGATGGCGGACCAGTGCACAAAGACGTCGTCGCCGGATTCATCCACAGTGATGAAGCCGTAACCTTTTTCGGCATTGAACCATTTGACGGTTCCCAGAGCCATGATGCCCACACTTTCGCAGTAGCCAAGACCGGTAGCCGGGATCTCCGTACCGGAATTAATCCACTGTAACCACTGTCACTAGCGCCGCGCTGCCGTGGAGGGGCAGGGCACCACTTTTGTTATTGAGGCTTAACCGAGTTGGGGCTTTTCGGCTCGGGAACGGGGCCCGATGCCTACTGGTATCCGGGCCCGGCCACAACCACAAGTGGCTGTTGAACCTCAGGCGTTTCAACGATGGTCTGGATGCCCAGCAGGGTACCCAGCGCCTCCGCGTTGGCCTTCTGCTCCGGAGCGTTGTAGAAGATCACGGATGTCTGCTGCGGCAGTCCGCCCCAGTTTCCTACGGTGCTGAGCGCCCAACCGTCGCCCTGGACGAGGCCAGCCACCCGCCCGGCCAATCCTGCCGTCCCGGCGCCGTTGTAGACAGCCACAGGAGTGGCCTTATCCACGGGAGCCGATGTCGGAGTGGCAGAAGGAGTTTCCGACGGCGTCGGTTCGGTGCTGGGCTCGGTGCTGGGTTCACTGGAAGCGGGGGGCGCGCTGCTGGATTCAGTGGGGGCAGCGGACGGTGCCGCAGACGTCTGCAGGGGTGCCGACGTCGTGGTGTTGGACGAAGCGCTGGGTGCTACCAGTCCAAGGTTGGGGAGGATCAGGAAGGCCACCAGCCCGAGCACCAGGGCCACTGCCCCAACGGTCAGAACAGGCCACAGAGTGGGGCGTGCAGTCTCTTGGGCGTCGCGGTGAACGCCTTGGCGGGACGTGTTCTGCGGAACCTGGTCGAATTCGTCCTTGGCATATTTGGTCATGGTGAAGCGGTGTCCTTGCTGGTTGCTGCTGACAGATCAGCCTGGCGATTTACGCGTCGGACCCCAAGCGACGTGCAGTCCTCGCACGCTGGCGGGACGTACGTAGTCTACGCAGTCTCTTGACGAGCATGGGATCGTGGGCCAACGCGCCCTCGGTATCTATGAGCGCGTTCAGGATCTGGTAATAGTGTGTGGCGGAGAGATCGAACAGCTCGCGAATAGCTTGCTCCTTGGCTCCGGCGTACTTCCACCATTGCCGCTCCAGCGCCAGCATCTGCTGGTCCCGCTCACTCAACGGAGAGTCACTGCGGGTCTCGGCCGCGAGGTCCTCAAGGGCAAAGCCTGTTGCCTGCGACGCCATCGGTTCCGGTGCTGGTTCTGCCACGGCACACTCCTTCGACGCTTGTTGGGGGAAAATGTCCTACCCCCTATGTTACGGGTGAATAACAACGGTGTCATTCGCAGGCGCGCGCCGCGCGGGAGACAATGGCGTGGTGACTGGCGTGGATGCACTCTTTGATCTCGAACCTGCCGATGCTGCTGACCAGGACTTCGCCGCCCTGCTCAAACAGCCGCTGGAGGAGCTGATGGCTCCCGATTGGGCCGATGCATTGCGCCCTGTTGAAGCTCAACTCCGTGAGGCACTGGACTATGTCGCGGGCCAATCGGCCAACGGCGCCCAAGTTCTGCCTGCTGCAAGGAACCTCTTGCGCGCCTTCAAACAGCCGCTGGCCGACGTCAAAGTCTTGATTCTCGGCCAAGACCCCTACCCCACCCCGGGACACGCCGTCGGGCTGTCCTTCGCCGTCGCCCGCCCTACTCGGCCCATCCCTCGAAGCCTCGCCAACATCTACCGCGAACTCCACGACGACCTCGGACTCCCGCCCCGCGTCCACGGCGACCTCAGCGCTTGGACGGATCAAGGCGTCCTGCTCCTGAACCGCGTCCTCAGTGTCGAAGCGGGAAACGCCGGCTCTCACCGCGGCAAAGGGTGGGAGGCCATCACGACGGCGGCGGTCACCGCCGTTGCCAACCGCACTGACGGCGCAGGGCGGCAAAGTCCGCTGGTGGCGATCCTGTGGGGCAAAGATGCCCAGGGCGTGATGCCCCTGCTGGGCGGGGCGCCTTCCATCGTCTCGGTCCATCCGAGTCCCCTCTCTGCATCACGGGGATTCTTCGGCTCCAAGCCCTTCAGCCGGACCAATGAACTGCTGATTGGCTTGGGGGCTGAACCCATCAATTGGGAATTACCTGTTCTGTAACGCTATTCCGCCAGGTCCGTAACCTTCGACTCATACCCAGCCGATGCGCAGGAAATTAGCTTAGGCTTACCTTCATGACTGCTCTCCCCGTCACTTCGTCCGCCTCACGCAAAACCCGTCCACAGGTAAACCTGACCGTCCTTCGAAATGAACGCCTGTCACCGCATATGGTGCGGATCGTGGCGGGCGGGCCTGGTTTCAGCGACTACGCGAACAACGAATACGTGGACCGCTATATCAAGATCGTGTTTCCGCAGCCGGACGTCGAGTACGAACTCCCGCTGGACTTGTGGGCCATCCGCGACACCATGCCCCGTGAGCAATGGCCCCACACCCGCACGTACACCATCCGCTGGGTGGACCTTGAAGCACAGGAACTGGCTATCGACTTTGTGGTGCACGGTGATGAAGGACTGGCCGGTCCTTGGGCTGCCGCTGCCAAGCCCGGCGATTCGCTGATCTTCACGGGCCCGGGCGGTGGGTACAACCCCTCCCCCGCTGCCGATTGGTACTTGTTCGCCGGCGACGACGCCGCGATACCGGCCATCGCAGCCTGCGTCGAGGCACTTGCTCCTGAAGCCCGCGGAACGGTGTTCCTTGAGGTGGATAGCGAGGCCGACATTCTTCCGATTTCCGCCCCTGCCGGAGTGGAGTTGCACTGGCTCCTCCGCAAGGGAGTTCACGCGGGGTCCAGCGAGCTGCTGCTTAAAGCCCTTCGCACTACCGAATGGTTGCCCGGACGCGTGGATGTCTTCGCCCACGGCGAGCGGGGCTACATGAAGGGACTCCGCGAGATCTTCTTCGCGCAGCGCGGCTTGGAACGTTCGCAGGTCTCACTGTCCGGCTATTGGGCCCAGGGTCGCGTAGAGGAAGTTTTCCAAGCTGAGAAGAAGCTGCCAGTGGGACAGATCTAGCCTCAGTTTTTAAAGCCGAACGGCGCCGCCTCCTGGCGGCGCCGTTCGTTTTGTCATCAGCGCCTGCGTACCCTGCGCCGTTCGTTGCTGGACAGGCCCTTCGTCAGGGGCCTGGCCAGGTTGTCACCGAGCACGATGCCGGCCGCCACTCCCAGCACAATGGCGCCGGCGTTGAGCATGCCACCCGCACCGAGCAGGATGTTGCCGCCTTCAACGGTCAGGGCGTACATGGAACGGAAGATCGTCAGACCGGGCAGCAGGATCAACGCGGCGGGGACGGCCACTACGAGTTGCGGAGCACCCAGCTTGAGCGCCACCACGCGGCCCAGCAAGCCGATGACCACCGCAGCGACGGCCGGCGACAAACGGTCGCCGAGGCCGGCTTCGCCGACACCCCACAAGACGAAGAAGCCCACTATGCCCACTGCCGCCGTCGGGAGTAACAACCGCATCTGCGTCTGCTCGGTGACGCCGATGGCGACCACCGCAATAGCAATAAGGACTGCTTGAATCCACAAGGGATACGCGTCGGGGAATGTCTGGGTGACGTCCAAGACTGCGCTGCCCATCAGCGTTCCCACCACCACTGCGACACCAATTCCCGCAACGATTGCACCGAAGGTGAGCAACGTGGAGAGGAACCGGCCCGCGGCCGTTACCGGGAAGCCGTTGATGGCGTCTTGTACCGATGAAACGAGACGGCCCGTGGGGAGCAGCAGGAGGATTCCGCCCGCCACTACAATGGATGGCGCAATTTCCACACCTGCCCAACGCAGCATCAGCGCAATGAAGGTGACCAGGAACGCGCATGCCATGGTGTTGAAGAAGTCTGCCGTCCGCCATCTGGCAAGTTGCCTGGAGAGCAGGCTGATGAGGATGTTGGAACCAAAAGCCACCGCGGATGCACCGATGCCGCCGCCGAGGACGCCCACGAATACTGCCGCGAAGATGCCGAACGCTATGGTGACCATCCACCGTGGGAAGGGTTTGGCACTGCGGATGATTTCATTCAACCTGCGCACGGCTTCGTCGCGGCCCACTCCCCCGGCCACGATGTCCGTGACCAACTGGTGAACCTGGGCAAGGCCGGCGTAGTTGTTGGTCCACGAGCGCACCACACGCAGCAGCGTGATGGGCGTCTGGTCCTTGGGCGCGTAGTTGATGGCCACCGACTGGTTGGTGATGTCCACTTCAACGTTCTTCAAGCCAAGGGCGGCAGTCACCGCAATCATGCTGGTCTCCACCTCGAGGGCACCTGCACCGTAACGGAACATGACCTCAGCAAGGTGAAGAGCGAAGTCGATGGTCTTGCGGGCGGAAGCGTCTACACCCACAACTTGAATGGTGGGGTTGGCGTAAGGACTTCCGGCCAGCCGGTCCACGATGTTCATGGGGGCTGTTGGCGGGCTGTCGCCTTGAACCAAACGCATCAGCATGCGTTTGGCGTTGACATTCTGCCGGACCTGGGACGGCCGCAACGGCTGTGTCTTGGGCAAACCGTCGGTATGGGGCCTGTCGGCGGACCCGTCGGGGCGTTCAGTCACGCGGTGATCCTCCCTTGGCTTTTTGTGATTAGCGGTTCCTGCGCAATTTTCCTACTACCGGCAATTTCTCAAGTGGCAATCGTCCCAGTACTGTCTGGGCGACCCCTGCAAGCTTCCTGACCGCCCGGTAGCCATGGAAGACGAAGGGGTTCACCGGTGCAACGAAATCGCCCACCAATTGGACCACCTCACCACCGAAGCCCTTCTTGAATTCGTACCCGCCGTGCCCGGTCTCATCCTGGCCTTGGATGCCGAACGTGCCGTAGAAGTTGTAGCGCGAATAGCCGTTGTTCAGGGCGTGCAGCATCATGCCCCAGTACAACGACGTGGCACCGTTGAAGTAGATGTAGTCCTGAACAGTGCCACCAATGACGCACACCAGCTCGTCACCGGAGCAGGCAAAGTGGATGGCTGCCACGGTGGCGACACCGACGGAATTGGGGAAACGTTCGATGTCCTTGAGGCTGCGCTCGTAGCTATCCACGAGGTCCTGGACAACTTTGACACGGTTGGCCTTCTTCTTGCTCCCGGTCTCCTCGACCTCACGCTTGAGGTCTGCCAAGGTCTTGGATTCAGCATCCAGGCGCTCCGTGATGGAAGCTCGATATTCGGGGATATTGATCTTGGCCATCATGAGCTTGGTGAACTCATCCGAAGTGTTCCGGAGGAGTTGCTCGTAGTACTCGCGTTCGCGGTACGTGAAGCCCTTCTCATCGCCGGCCGTGCTCAGGGCGTTATAGAACTCATCCAGCGTTTCCAGCGTGGCCTGCTCCAGGTAGACGCCGTTCTTCTCGGCTTTACGGATGGCCTTGCGGGTGCGGTAGTTCATGCCCATAATGAGCTCTTCGGAATCAGCGATCCCGTCCAGCTGCTTGATGAACATCCAGTTGATGTTGGCGAAGTTCATGTCGAAGCCCTGGTGCTTGAAGCCCAGGCCTTCGAACTCCTTCAGCAGCGGACGGTTGTCCTCAACTTCGGGGTGTTCCGCACCTTCTTCATCCCGCGCTATGTACCGGATGTTGGGCGAGATACTGAGCTCTGCAGCCTTCTTCGAGGCTGCATGCTTTTTCAACTGCTCGACGACGAAGCGCACCACTGTGGGGTCGCTGTAGTCCATCAGGGGCCCCTTGGCGCAGTCTGCGGTTTTGTAGCCCAGGCGGTTGGACGAGTAGACGAGCTTCCCCGCAGCAATGAGGCTGTCGCCGCGCGTCACACCAAAAAGCTCAACTTCCTGGCCACGGGCACGCTGGAAGCGCGTGAGGTCCATGGACTGGATGAAGCTGCCCTGAGGGTGTCCCTTGGCGAATGTCTCGAAATCAGCGTCACTGAGAATCACGAATTCCATGTCGGTTCCAGCCTCGATCGGAGTCAAAGAAATTACCTCACCTAAAAAGTAGATTGCACCCGTTGGTGGCCGGGGCGGGCCTGAAGTTGGTTTGCTGGCTGCGGGTGGCCGTCAGTAGAACTGGCCGCCGGTACGCATGGTTTCGAGTCGGCGGAAGATGCGTTCCGCACCCTTGAGCCACAGCTTGTGGCGGAAAGGTCCCAGGACAAGGTCATAGCAACCCACAAAGTCCGTGACGGTCTTGGTGAAGCTCGTCTTGAACAATCCCATGCCGTACAGAGGGTGGGTCTTGTCCTTGATCCTCGCGGCGGGGGGCGTGCCACAGAAGTCGTACTCCACGCATCCAAGTTCCTGCATGCGCTGAATCGCCGCCCACTGGGCCAGATGGGAGTCACCGTACTGCTTGCGGTTCTGCGTGGAACCGCCGTCCTTGTACGTTGCTTTGGATCCGTAGTTGATGACGAAAGCACCAACACTTGGTGCACCGTCCTCGTGGATGAAGAAGAAGTGACCCTGGCCGCGGCTGCAGAACTCTTCCCAGAACTTGGAGTAGTACTCGTAGCTCCGCAGCGGCATGGCGCCCTTGGCATTAACGGTGTTCTGCATGAGGGCGTAGAGCTTGCGGTAGCTGTCTTCGCCAGGCTCGGCCTGAATCACTTCGCAGCCTTCGCGTTCAGCCCTGCGAACTGCGTTGCGGGCACGTGAGGAAATGCTGCGCAAGACTTCATTTGCGGGCGCTGAAATGTCCAGCAGGGCCGTGGAGTCGTTGGATTGGATGTTGGGAGCCTTCACCAGGCCAGCAGCCTGAAGTTCTGCCACGGCCTTAGCCGAGTCCTCAATGTCAGGCTCGATCTTGATGGTGAAGACGTTCATCTTCTTCTCACGGGCCAGGGTGGCTACTGCTTTCAAGGCGGGCTGGATGTCGCTGATATCTGCGACATCCGGTCCCTTGATGAGGTACCAGAGGCGCCCCATCACAGGGAACTTCTTCTCCAGGAGTAAGTTGTAACTGCTGTACTCCTGAGTCTCGATGACGAGCCGGCGGACCAACCAGCCGTTACCGTCCTTGACTGCCGCGTAGGCGTCCGACTGCAGCATGTTGCCGCCGTTCGGATTCGCCGTCACGTGCTTGTCCCAGTTATCGATTTCCTCGGCGGTGGCAAAGCGGGCGGTAAATTCTCGCAAGGTGGCCGTGTCCAATCTCAGGGTTTTGATGCAGTGTTCAAAAGCGTAGTGCGCATGCGGACATGCAGCCCCAAGTCTATCGGGGTATGTGGATATCCCCCGATTCTGCTGATTTACCAAGGGTTTAGAGCCTTATGTGGTCTGCCTTCTCCAGCCTGATGGCCCGCGGCTCAAGGCCGGATCGCAGCTGGCCCCTGACAAGGCGGTCCGCATTGATGAGCCTGCTGAGGCGGAGCCCGGTAAGGTCCGCGATCTGCCCAATAGGGACTTGGAACGTCCTGAACGGTCCCAGCGGCGGCGGCTCACCGTCAAGGAGCCGCTGGCTGATCGCTTTATTCAGCTCTACTTTGCCCAACATCGGCGATTGATCCAGGACAAAGCCGACGCTGGCCAGATTGGCATCGTTGGTCCATGCCGCGATCTTCCAGAACTTTCGAGGGATCTGAACTCCCCTATAGACAGGATCGTCATGGAGGAACACCGGCCCCGTGAAAACGCTCAGCTTTGCTTCATGCGCGTCGGCGTGGCCCAAAACGTGGTCTTCGAGCCCTACCCAAAGTTCCTTGCCTTGATTGAAGTCATCAATCTGTGGTGCCGCGTTGGTGTAACTAAAGGTGTCCTGGTTGGCTTTTTTGGCTGTTGCGGCATCGCCCCACACCGGATCCAGCCGCCGGACCAAGTGCCCGCGATCAAACGCATTGTTCTTGTACAGATCCGGGCCAGCCTGCTGCTCCCGTGGGATCCTGTCATCCAAATGCCAAGAACCCTCGCGGGCCAGGGGTATCAGTTCCTTGCCGTTGATGTTCACACCCACAATCGCTGCGAGCTTCCGGGAAGCCCGGAAGCGTACAGAAAAGTGGGTGTAGTCCAAAAGTGTCGTCGTTGCCGACGGACTGGGCAGTTCAAGCCGTGTCCGCAAAAAGTCCCTGCTGTATCCCCCGCTCATGGATACAGCATGGCATCAGGGACTGACAGAAATAGGGCGTCGGGCCTTTCGCCGCTCAAGGAGCACCAAAACAATGCCCACCAGCGGGCCAGCGACAGGGGCAGCGAACACCAGCACCGCCAACGCAATCCGAACTCCGGGTGAGAAGGATTTCGTGCTGAGTACCAGAATCAGAGCAGCCGCGACCAGGAGAACCGCCACTGCTCCGGCTCCCAGTACTGCGGTCTCCCAAACCGTTGGAATTATGGGATTTACTTCATCTTTCATGTGCTCCCCCAAAGACACGTTCTGAAGTCACAGCCTACAGACTCAGCATTCGACGACGTTGACGGCGAGGCCGCCCATCGCGGTTTCCTTGTACTTGGAGGACATGTCCTTGCCCGTTTCACGCATGGTCACGATCACCTCATCCAGCGACACCCGATGCGTCCCATCACCCCACAACGCCATCTTCGCCGCGTTGATCGCCTTCGCCGCCGCGATCGCGTTCCGCTCAATACACGGAATCTGCACCAACCCCCCGATCGGATCACACGTCAACCCCAGATTGTGCTCCATCGCGATCTCCGCCGCGTTCTCCACCTGACCCGGCGTACCACCCATCACCTCAGCCAACCCAGCAGCAGCCATCGACGACGCCGAACCCACCTCACCCTGACAACCAACCTCAGCCCCGGAAATGGACGCCTGCTCCTTATACAACACACCCACCGCACCCGCAGTAAGCAGGAACTTCACCACCACATCGTCCCGATCGGCCTGCGTGGCCTTGTCCATCCCCGGCGCGTAATTCAACGCGTAATACAGCACCGCAGGAATGATCCCCGCAGCACCATTCGTCGGCGCCGTCACCACCCGCCCACCAGAAGCGTTCTCCTCATTGACCGCCAACGCGATCAGGTTCACCCACTCCTGCCAGTACTTAGGATCGTTCCGGTCCTTGTCCTCCTTCAACAACCGCTCCAACCAATCAGGAGAACGACGACGAACCTTCAACCCCCCAGGCAACACACCCTCACGCTTCAGGCTCGTTTCAACACAGGCCTCCATCACGGACCAAATATGCAGCAGACCCTCCCGGATCTCCTCCTCGGACCGGGACGCACGCTCATTGATGAACATGATCTCGGAAATCCCCAAACCCTTCGACGCGCACCGGCCCAGCAACTCCGCAGCCGTCCTGAACGGCAACGGCAACTCCTTCTTCGACTCCTCCAACTCCCGCTGCGCAGCGCTCTCCTCACCCTCACGGACAATGAACCCACCACCAACCGAAAAGAACGTCGCCTCCCTCAGCACCTTCCCCTCAGCATCAGAGACAGCAAACTTCATCCCATTCGTATGCCGCGGCAACACCGTCAACGGATGCAAGACCATATCCTCCACCGTATACGGCAGCTCCACGCCTTCGCCGGAGGCACCGGCCAGATTCAGGACACCAGTTTCAGCGATCGTCGCGAGCCGCTCCTCTACCTCGTCAGGCAGGATCAGCTCCGGGTGATACCCCTCCAAGCCCAGCAGCGTGGCCGTCATGGTGCCGTGCCCACGACCCGTGGCAGCCAACGAGCCATATAGGTCAACCCGCAACGACGCCACCGAGCCCAGGACACCGGCGTCCTTGAGCTCACCAGCGAACACAGCAGCGGCCCGCATCGGCCCCACGGTATGAGAACTCGACGGGCCAATACCCACGGAAAACAGATCGAAAACGCCAACAGCCATGGTCGGGATTCCTTAACAAAGCTTGAAAACGGTCCGGCAGATGGTCCTGCCGGAGGGCCGCCCCGCTTATGGCGGAGGTCGACCGAAGCACGACGCCGGATGGCCCCCAAAGGCGGCAACCCGGCGTCGCAATTTTATTCAGTTCTACAATCCCACGCTACGCCCTGGGCACGTTTGATGCCCGTTGAGTTCGGCCCATCGGCCGACGTCCTCCGCGGCCTCCACCATCCAATACGGGGGTTCCGCTGCCAAACATGCCGTTCGCACGGCACACTCCGCAGCCAGCCCACGAATCGGCGGGAGGACGAGCGTGATGTGGCCCCTATGGGACCGGCATCCGGCAGCGACCGTCCAAGAGAGCATCACGTCCGCCCAGCGGGCGTCTTTGCGACCGAGGTCGCAGAGGATGTCGGACCCAACGGGCCACCTCAGGAACCTAGGAGAGGTCTCCGCCATTCTTGGAGGCGTATTCCTCAGCCGAGAGCAGGGGGCCCTCGGACTCGGCGGCAACCTTGAACAACCAACCGGCGCCATAGGGGTCGTTGTTGATCAGGGCGGGGTCGGAAACAACGGCGTCGTTGATTTCCGTGACTTCACCGGTGACGGGCGAGTACAAGTCCGATACCGACTTGGTGGACTCAACTTCACCGCAGGTCTCGCCCGCAGTCACGGAAGAACCAACCTCAGGCAGGTCAACGTACACAATGTCACCCAGTGCGTCGGTGGCAACCTCGGAGATACCAACGGACACGGAGTTCCCATCTCCGCGGGAAACCCACTCGTGTTCGTCGGAGTACTGAAGTTCGGGCGCTACTTTGGGCATTCTGTTTCCTTACTGTGGTTGATCAAAACAATGGCTGGCGAGGTGCGCTGACAGGAATACATACGGCCGGTTGCCACTCCCTCAGCACCTTAGCGGTTCGAGGGGCGCCAGAGCGGCCGCGGGTCCTGGTGAGGTGCGCAGCCCCATCGGGCCCGGTATCCGGAAGCGGCCGTCTAAGGAAGCCTCGCGTCCGCCCAGCGGGCGCTTAGGCGACCGAGCCCGCGGAGGATGGCGGACCCGACGGGCCAAGGCGACCCGGCGGGACGACCCCCGCTTACTTTTGGCGCTTGTAGAACGGCAGTGCGACGACTTCGAACGGCTCAGACTTGCCCCGCAGGTCAATGTCCAGCGCGGTTCCAAGCTCTGAGTGCTCGACGTCGACATACGCCAACGCTACCGGGTAGCCAAGCGTCGGGCTGGGCTGACCGGAGGTGACTTCGCCGACCACTGCGCCGTTCTTGAGGACCGGGTAGTGACCGCGTCCGGCCCTGCGGCCCAGGCCTTTGAGGCCAACGAGTTTGCGGCCGCTGGTGGAGCCGGCACCGTCGGCCTTGAGGGCAGCGAGTGCCTCTTTGCCTACGAAGTCGCCTTCCTTTGACAGTGCCACCACGGGGCCGAGTCCCGCTGCGAAGGGGTTGCCTTCGCGGGAGAGTTCGTTGCCGTAGAGGGGCATGCCGGCTTCGAGGCGGAGTGAGTCGCGGGAGGCAAGGCCGGCCGGGATCAGCTCGCCTTCTTCAGCAGCGTTGGCGATGGCCTGCCAGAGCGCTGCTGCGGAGTCGTTGGCTACAAAGATTTCGAAGCCGTCTTCGCCGGTGTACCCGGTGCGGGCCAGCAGCAGGTCCTGCGTGCCGCCGTCGAACGTGAACGGAACTTCAACCGCCGCGTAGTACTTGAGGTCGGTGACCAGGGCGTGCTGTTCGGCCGGGACCAGGCGGAGGAGGATGGCCTCAGCAAGCGGCCCCTGAACTGCGATCAGCGAAGTCTCAGCGGAAGCGTCCTCAACAACCACGTCGAAAGCTGCAGCGCGCTCCAGCAGCGCCGCGGCAACAACCTTGGCATTACCGGCGTTCGGAACCACCAGGAATTTGTCGGTGCCTTCCTGGGGAGAGGGGCGACGGTAGGTGATGAGGTCGTCGATGATGCCGCCGTCTTCCTGGCAGATCAGCGAGTACTTGGCCTTGCCGACGGCCATGGCGGAGATCTTGCCCACCAAGGCGTAGTCCAGGAAGGCAGCAGCCTCGGGACCGGTGACCCAGACTTCGCCCATGTGGGAGAGGTCGAACAGGCCCGCGGTCTTGCGGACGGCGTGGTGCTCAGCCAACTCCGAGGAGTACTTGAGGGGCATCTGCCAGCCGCCGAAGTCGGTGAAGGACGCGCCGAGTTTCTTGTGCTCTTCGTACAGAGCTGTGTAGTTCTCAGTCATGACCTGTCCTTAGTTTTCAAAGTCTTCGATCGGCGGGCAGGAACACACCAAGTTGCGGTCACCGGCTGCGCCGTCGATGCGGCCGACGGGCGGGAAGTACTTGTCCTGCTTGAGGTGGTGGACCGGGAAGGCGGCCTGCTCGCGCGGGTACGCACGATCCCAGTCAGAACTCACGACGGCGGCAGCGGTGTGGGGTGCCTTGCGCAGCGGCGAGTTCTCGACGGTGAAATCACCATGGGCGACCTGGTCGATTTCCTTGCGGATGGTGATCATGGCTTCGATGAAGCGGTCGATCTCCACAAGGTCCTCGGACTCAGTTGGCTCCACCATCAAGGTTCCGGCAACCGGGAAGGCAAGGGTGGGGGCGTGGAAGCCGAAGTCGATCAAGCGCTTGGCAACGTCCTCAGCGGTGACGCCGGTCTTGGCCGTCAGTTCGCGGAGATCCAGGATGCACTCGTGAGCCACGAGTCCGCCCTCGCCGGTGTAGAGGACCGGGAAGTGCTCGTTGAGGCGGGAAGCGATGTAGTTCGCGGCCAACAGCGCGGACTTGGTTGCTTCGGTGAGGCCTTGGCCACCCATGAGCTTCACGTAGGCCCAGGAAATCGGCAGGACACCGGCCGAACCGAAGCGGGACGCCGAGATCGGGACGTCGTTGCCTTCGGTCCACGATGCAGCGTCACCGGGCATGAACGGCGCGAGGTGTGCCTTGGCAGCAACCGGGCCAACGCCCGGACCGCCACCACCGTGAGGGATGCAGAACGTCTTGTGCAGGTTCAGGTGGGAGACGTCGCCGCCGAATTTACCCGGCTGTGCAAGGCCGACCAGGGCGTTGAGGTTGGCACCGTCGATGTACACCTGGCCGCCGGCCTCGTGGATGGCATCGCAGACTTCGCGGACGTCGGCGTCGTACACACCGTGCGTGGATGGGTAGGTGATCATGATGGCCGAGAGCGCGTCCCGGTTGGCCTCGATCTTGTTCTTGAGGTCAACATGGTCGATGGTGCCGTCGGGAGCCGTGGCCACCACCACAACCTTCATGCCCGCCAGCACAGCAGAGGCTGCGTTGGTGCCATGGGCCGATGCGGGGATCAGGCAGACGTTGCGCTGCTCGTCGCCGCGCGACAGGTGGTATCCGCGGATGGCCAGCAGACCGGCGAGCTCACCCTGGGAACCGGCGTTCGGCTGAATGGAGACCTGGTCGTAGCCGGTGATCTCGGTCAGCTGGGATTCGAGGTCGGTGATGAGTTCGCGCCAGCCCTCGGTCTGGGAATCCGGAGCGAAGGGGTGGATGGAGGCGAACTCCGGCCAGGAGATGGCTTCCATCTCAGCCGTGGCGTTCAGCTTCATGGTGCAGGAACCCAGCGGGATCATGGTGCGGTCCAGTGCCAGGTCGCGGTCCGAGAGCTTACGGATGTAGCGAAGGAGCTGGGTTTCGGAGCGGTGGGTGTTGAACACCGGGTGCTGCATGAAATCGCTCGTACGCTCAACGGAAGCCTCAAGCGCGAAGCCTTCGGCGGACTCAAGTATTGAAGCGTCGAAGACCGAGGCGACGTCGGCGACAATCTCGGAAGTAGTGGTTTCATCAACAGAGATGCCAACCGTGTCAGCGTCGATGCCTCGGAGGTTGATGCCCTTGGCCTCGGCAGCGGCGACGATTTCAGCAGCCTTGCCGGGAGCGCGGACGGTGATGGTGTCGAAGAAGGAACCGTGGAGGACCTCGACACCGGCAGCCTTCAGTGACGTTGCAAGCGTGCGGGCGTGGCCGTGGGCGGTTTCGGCGATCGCTTTCAAACCTTCAGGGCCGTGATAAACGGCGTACATCGAGGCCACGATGGCCAACAGCGCCTGCGCGGTGCAGATGTTGGACGTCGCCTTCTCGCGGCGGATGTGCTGCTCGCGGGTCTGCAGCGCCAAGCGGTAGGCGGGGACACCGGCGTCGTCCTTGGAAACGCCCACCAGACGGCCGGGCATGGAACGCTCAAGGCCTTTTTGGACGGCCATGTATGCGGCGTGCGGGCCGCCGAAGAAGAGCGGAACGCCCAAGCGCTGCGCCGAACCAACGGCGATGTCGGCGCCCTGCTCGCCTGGAGGGGTGATGAGGGTCAGGGACAGGAGGTCGGCAGCAACGGTAACCAGCGCACCGCGCTCCTTGGCGTCGGCAATCACGGCAGAATGATCGAACACGCGGCCGGAAACGCCGGGTTGTTGGAGGACGACGCCGTTGATGGCACCTTCCGGCAGACCCAAGGAAAGGTCAGCCACCTCGACTTCGAAGCCGAGCGCCTCGGCACGCCCCTTGACGATGGCGATGGTCTGCGGGAGGCAGTCAGCGTCGAGGACGGTCTTGCCATCCTGGACAGCCTTGTTCTTGTTGGCTCGGCGCATCATCAGCACGGCTTCGGCCACTGCAGTTGCTTCATCCAGTAGGGACGCGTTGGCAATCGGAAGCCCAACCAGGTCCTGGACCATGGTCTGGAAGTTCAGGAGCGCTTCGAGGCGGCCCTGCGAGATTTCCGGCTGGTAAGGGGTGTAGGCGGTGTACCAAGCCGGCGATTCGAGGATGTTCCGGCGGATCACGGGCGGCGTCACGGTGTCGTAGTAGCCCTGGCCGATCATCTGAACGGCCGTCTTGTTCTTGGAAGCGAGCTTGCGCAGCTCGGCCAGAACTTCAACTTCACTCAGCGCGTTCTGCAGGGTAAGGGCAACTTCCTGGCGGATGTCGTTCGGGACGGCGGTGTCGACCAGCGAATCAACAGTGTCGTAGCCGACGGACTTGAGCATGGTCTCAATGTCGGCCTGGCGGCGGGCGCCGATATGCCGATCGACGAAGGTGGTGGAGGCAGAACTAACCGTCACGAAGGAACTCCATTACTTGGGCAGCGTTTGGGGACGCCACAGCGGCTGGGTTCCTCCCCGCTCTGTATTGGACCTGAGAGTTTCCGCGCGTTGCGTGAACAACCATCGCTTGCACCGTCGGTGAGCACAGCACTCTTCGACCCGAAGGTGGGCTGAGTACCTGCTGCTTTCCAGAGTTGCCTAGCCGCGGCGGTGCGTGGGCCTGAGAGATTCCTGGGGAGGGTTTGCTCCTACGGCGCCTGCATCACTTGCTTGCAGGACTCTCCCGCCGCAGATCAAAGGCATGTTCAGTTGTGTGTGGGCACCGCTTAAGGCACGCCACGAGTGTTAATTGTCCTACGTGCCGGGCCCTGCAGCAAATGGATGGCCCGCTACTTCCGCAACCGCTCAAGGACTCCCAGCAGGATTTCGACGTCGGCCTCCCGCCCGGCGTTGCCTCCCTCCTGTCCGCCTTCAAAAATCGCGTTGAAATAGAGGCCGTCACCCATGTAGCTGACGGCCTTGGCGACCTCCGGCCCAACGTCCTCAGCGAGCACGTCCAACCACCGCTGCTGGATCGCGGCAAACCTGCGACGGGTTTCCTCGTGGGCAACTTCGGCCAATCTTGTGGCAGCGACGAAGGCCCGGTCCATGGGCGTATCTGCCCAGAGCGAGGATCGGATGAAGTAGGTGGCTGAACCATCGGGGGCAGCCTTCATCAGTTCGGTATCTTCTTGGGCGAGCAAGTCCAGGCGTTCCAGAAGTGCCGCGATCAACGCTTCCTTATTGGGAAAGTGATAGAGCAGCCCGCCTTTGGACACGCCTGCCCGCTTGGCAACGGCGTCGAGCGTGGCGGCACGCTCCCCCACCTCAATAAGGAGGGCTTCGAAGGCATCCAGGACGGCGTCCCGGGCAACTGGTTTTCGTGGCATGTATCCATCATTCCCTAAAGGCTTACCGGCTTCTATTTGAAACTGTACCGTCTGGACGGTACAGTAAGTTACATGTTCTCGCCGTCCTCAACCCAAGCACCCCGTTCCGCTCATCCCGTTAAGGGCCAGGCAGCACCGTGGCGCGACTGGACGGCACTGGCGCTCCTGATGTTTCCGGTGCTGCTGGTGGCCGTCGACAACACCGCGCTCACTTTCGCTCTGCCCGAAATCGCCCGTTCCCTGGATGTGGGCGGTGTCCAATTGCTGTGGATTGTTGATGCATACCCGCTGGTCCTCGCCGCATTGCTGGTGTCGATGGGCAACTTGGGCGACAGGATCGGACGACGTCGGCTGCTTTTGATCGGCAGCACGGGCTTCGCTGCGGTTTCGGCTGCTACGGCCTTCGCGCCTTCCGCTGAGTGGCTCATCGCCGGCCGCGCGGGCCTGGGTGTCTTCGGCGCCATGCTGATGCCGTCAACCCTTTCCCTGATCCGGAACATCTTCACCGATCCCAACCGGCGTCGGCTCGCGATCGCCGTCTGGGCCGCCGGTTTCTCCGGTGGTGCCGCTCTTGGTCCGATCTTCGGTGGCTGGCTGGTGGAGCACTTCTGGTGGGGTGCCGTGTTCCTGGTGGCGGCTTTCCTGCTCCTGCCGCTCCTGGCCTTCGGCCGGGTGCTGATCCCCGAGTCCAAGGACGCCAATCCTGGCCGGGTGGATGTGCCCAGCATTGTCCTGTCCGTAGTCACCATGGCGCCGTTCGTTTACGGCATCAAGGAATTCGCGGTTCATGGTTTCGGGGCGTCCGCGGTTGCCTTCATGGGGTTTGGCGTAGTGATGGGCATTATCTTCGTTCGCCGCCAGCAGCGGATCGCGAGCCCCATGCTGGACGTCTCTTTGTTCAAGAACAAGGTGTTCAGTACCGCAATCGTGGCGAACGTCCTGTCCCTCTTCTCCATGACGGGTTTCATCTACTTCTTCGCCCAGCACCTGCAACTTGTTGAGGGCCAGTCCCCCATGGAGGCCGGCATCGCGATGATTCCCGCTCTCCTGGCCACTGTCGTCGCCGGCCTGCTGGTGGTGCCGCTGGTCAAGCGCGTTCGGCCTGGTTTCGTTGTGGCCGCGGGCCTGACGCTCAGCGCCGCGGGATACCTGATTGTGGTTGTGGGTGACCACGGCAGCGGACCCGTGTTTCTGTTGTCAGCCCTGACCGTACTCGCAGTGGGCGTTGGGGCCGCGGAGACCATCTCCAACGACCTCATCCTTGCCTCAGTACCGGCCGACAAGTCCGGGGCAGCCTCGGCTATTTCCGAGACCGGTTATGAGTTGGGGTCCCTCCTGGGAACGGCGGTGCTTGGGTCGATCCTCACTGCTTCCTACCAGCACAACCTCATCATTCCGGACGGTGTATCCACGCAAGCGGCCGGCAAGTCCACTGAAACGCTCGCAGGCGCTGTTGATGCGGCGTCTGCCCTTCCGGCCCCATTGTCGGAGGCGCTGACGGTGGCCGCCCGGACAGCTTTCGAGTCCGGCGTCCACATCACTGCGGCGATTGGGCTGGTACTGATGGCCGGCGCGGCAGTGCTCGCCGCCGTCGTACTCCGGCGTGTGCCGAAGGCGCAGTAACGGGCACAGCGCCGAAGGCGCAGTAGTAGTAAACACGGCGCCGGCTGAAGCTAGATAGCTTCGGTCGGCGCCGCTTTTTTGTCGACGCCGGCGGTTAGTTCGTCGATCCTGTCGAGGGCGTCGCTGAGCCGAGTGACCGTATTCCATAGCTCTGGATGCTGTTCCCTGACTCCCTCGAGTGTGGCGCCTGCGGAGGTCAGGGATGCGAGGTCGAAGCTCACGTTGGTTCTGGCTCCGGCTATTGCTGCGCGGAGGGCTCCGAAGCCAACTACGACGTCAGCGATCAGCGCCGGATTTCCGTTGGAAGCGAGCCAGCCGAGGTCTTCAATGGCGTCGATGGCCCGCTCCCCCAGAACTGCTGATGCCTTGGCAGCGTCGACGGATGCTTGATGTATCGCGTCGTCGCGTTCAGGGCCGGGGTCCAGGCGGAAGGCAGCGCCGAAGGCGTTGGAGGCGGAAGCGTCGTCGTCGGCTAGTTGAAGGGCAGTTCGTCGAAGTTCGTGCGCCCGGGAGTGGATGCCGGTCAGCTGTTCGCGCTGGGTCTCTTCCGCCTCGGTATATCCGGCCACCATGGACGTCAAGGAGGCCGCGATGGAGAGCATGACCCCGGTCCCCGCGCCCCCGCCTGGCGAGCCCGTGGATTCCGCCAAGGCCTTAGTCCATTCCTCAACGGTGGATTGCTGGGTGGTGACTGATTCAGAATCGTTCATGCCATCCAGTGTGCCGGGGCTTCCCGGCCTTTGCAGCTTCGGGCTGGATACACTGGCCAGACCCAGGCGTCGAATGAAAAGGGCAGACTCATGACCATTGACCTCGAAGAGCTTTATAAGGACCTACATGCCCATCCTGAGTTGTCCTTCCAGGAGACCCGAACGGCCGGGATCGCCGCGGGCTATCTCGAAGATCTTGGCTTCACCGTTCATCGCAACATCGGAAAGACCGGGGTTGTGGGCGTTATGGACAATGGGCCTGGACCGGTGGTGATGCTCAGGGCCGACATGGATGCCCTGCCGGTCAAGGAAGCAACAGGTTTGGATTATGCAAGCTCCGCTGTGGGTGTTGATCATGAAGGCAAGGACATGCCGGTCATGCATGCTTGTGGACATGACGTGCACGTGAGCTGCCTCGTTGGTGCTGTGGATGTTCTGGCCGCGCAGCGTCATGAGTGGCAAGGCACCCTGATCGCGCTCTTCCAGCCGGCTGAAGAATGGGGCGGCGGGGCCGAAACCATGGTTGCCGACGGATTGTACGATTCAGTGCCCAAACCCGATGTCGTCCTGGGCCAACACGTGGCCCCCTTCCCCGCCGGATGGTTCGGTATCCGTCCCGGCGTCACCATGGCATCTGCCGATTCCCTCAACATCACCTTGCATGGGCGGGGTGGTCACGGATCACGTCCGGAGACCACCATTGACCCGGTTCTGATGGCTGCGGCAGCCACTGTGCGGTTGCAGGGCATTGTGTCGCGTGAGCTCGCCGCCAGTGACTCCGCAGTGGTGACCGTTGGGCAGATTCACTCTGGCACCAAGAACAACATCATCCCGGAAACGGCCACTTTGGGCCTCAGCGTCCGTACATTCAGCAATGCCACCAGGGATAAGATCCTCGGTTCAATTGAGCGCATTGCCAAAGGGGAAGCCACAGCTTCGGGTGCCCCAAAGGAACCGGAGATTCATTTCGAAGAGCATTTCCCCCTGACCGTTAACGACCAAGCTGCCACCGAGAGGGTGTCCGCAGCGTTTAAGGCAAAGTTCGGCGAAACCCGGATCATCGACCCTGGACCTGTGTCCGGAAGCGAAGACGTGGGAGCATTGGCAAAGGCTGCCGGCGCCCCACTGGTCTTCTGGTTCCTTGGTGGTGCCGAGCCTTCCTTGTTCAAGGAGTGGGCCACAACCGGTCGCCTTCCCGAGGACATTCCGTCGAATCACTCGCCGTACTTTGCGCCCGTCATCCAGCCGACGCTGGCGCACGGAACGGAAGCACTGGTGACGGCTGCCCGGGAATACTTGGCTGCTAAGTCCTAGCTGTATCTCGCAGGGCAAGCCTGCAAAGGAAAGGCGCTGCGAGAGCAGCGCCTTTCCTTTTGCTTACTTCTGCTATCGGGTCCAGCTCCTTGGATCGGATCCAGGGGTGCCTAGACCTTCTCGCGGATGCGGTCGATCCTCGGTTCGGAAACCTCGGATTCCCTGCGACGGCGGGCCAGGAAAGTCCACAGTGTTCCTTCCGTCCGTGGACGGTTCTGTGCAGGTTCCTGATCCTTGGGTGTCTCAGACGTGTGCGCTTCAGGCTTGCGCACGGAGTCCTTCTTCGTGCGCCGCTCGAAGTCGTCATAGTACGCGTAGCACATGTCCAACCTCCTTAGTGGCTGTCCCTTAATCGTCCTCGGACTGTGCCCTCACGTCGATGGTTTTGTGCTTTGTGATCAGTTGGAGCATTTTCCCGCGTAGTTACACACAGGCTTAGTGGGCTAGTGCTGTCTGGCGCGCTTCCTCTACAGCCCTCCTGGTTTCCTCCATCATGAGATCCGCATTGATGGAAGCGCCTGCCATGACACCTGCGGCTGAGGAGGCCATCACTTGCCCGGTCAGATCCGTGACGTTCCCGGCGGCCCATACTCCGGGTACCGATGTTGCCCCTCCAAGAGGGTTCACTTCAACATGGGTCCCGACGCCCATCGGGTGCTCCACAGTTGGGACGCCCAGAGACTCCAACACGCTGGACCTCGCCTCCAACCGTGGGCCGGTGACAACGGCGTCCGCCGGTATCACCGTTCCCGAGGCCAGGACCACTCCAGTCAACGCGTCGTCAGTTACTTCGAGCGCCTGGACTTTCCCGTCCACCACCGTGATGGAGCGGGCAGCCAGTTGCTCCCACTGTTCTTCCGTCGGCTCCACAACGTCATTGAGGAACAAGGTGATGTTGGGGCTCCATTGGCGGAACAGCAACGCTTGGTGCAGGGCCATTGGCACTGAACCCAGGATTCCGATGGCTTTGTTCCGAACCTCCCAACCGTGGCAATACGGGCAGTGCAGAACGTCACGGCCCCAACGTTCCCGGATGCCCTCAACGTCGGGCAGGATGTCGGCAAGCCCCGTGGTGACGAGTAAGCGGCGAGCCCTCACTGTTTTGCCATCTGCCAGGTCCACCTCGAAGGTGAGATCGGATCCGTCCGTTGGGTTCGCCGTCGAACGTGCCCCAACCGCGACGCTGGACACGAGGTCCGCCCCGTACTGGAGCGCCTCTGCTCGTCCCAGTTCAAGCAGTTCTTTGGGATTGATCCCGTCGCGGGACAGGAATCCGTGCACCCCGGCTGCGGGCGCATTCCTGGGCTCGCCGGCGTCGATAACCAAGACGGACCGCAAGGCCCGGCCCAAGGTAACAGCAGCACTTAACCCAGCCGCGCCACCTCCCACCACCACGACGTCGTACTCCTCGCCCACTCGGTTGTTCGCTGTTTCCATACTCACGATGCCTCCACGTGTATCAAACGGCCCTCTGCCGTTCCTTCCATGGTTGGCCTGTAAGGTCAGAATCAGCAAGGAAGTTTGCCAATATGGCAAACTGGAAGGCATGACTACCGATTTCAGCACAATGCTCGACGCCGTCGGCCCTCGCCTGCGTGCCATGCGGACCCAACGCAATGTGACCCTCGCGGAGGCTTCGGAAGTTACAGGCATTTCTGTCAGCACGCTCTCAAGGCTGGAATCAGGCCAACGTAAACCGACACTGGAACTTCTCCTTCCCATTGCCAGGTTGCATCAGGTGCCGCTGGAAGAATTGATTGACGCTCCGGAAACGGGCGATCCCCGCATTCACCTCAAGCCGCACGTTCACGAGTGGGGAACTGCGGTTCCCCTGACCCGACGCCCCGGCGGCATACAAGCCTTCAAAATGGTGCTGAAGAGCGGCACTGGAAAAGAGATTCCACAGCCCCAATCCCATGAGGGGTACGACTGGATGTACATCCTCAACGGCAAGCTGCGGTTGGTACTGGGTGAGAACGACTTTGTCCTGAAACCGGGCGAGGTGGCGGAATTTGATACGCGCACACCGCATTGGTTTGCCAGCGCCACCACAGAACCCGTGGAGTTGCTAACCCTCTTCGGGCAGCAGGGTGAACGGCTTCACGTGCGGGCACGGCCCAAACGCTGAGGCTACGAAGCCAACCATTCGCGCGCGTTCCGACGCGAGCTGCCTGACTCAACACCATGGTCTGGCCTGTTCATTTCGGCCCACACCTCGTCGAGGGAGAGTCCGAGGACATCGGCAATTGCAGCAACGGTAGGAAAAGCCGGTGTCGCAACCCGGCCCGACTCGATCTTTCGTAGCGTCTCGGGCGAGACGCGGGCGTCGAGCGCCGTCTCCAGCATGGAGCGCTCACCCCGGGCGCGACGCAAAAGAGCACCGAGGCGTTGTCCGCGCTCGGCCTCTGCGGGTGTAAGCGGCAACCTGACCATGGCTCCAATTGTAATACCGGGATAATATGGCCGGGATAGTTATTGGTTTTCGTACGAAAGGCCCCGCATGATTGAGATCCTGAGCCGCACAGAACTAGGCCGTGCAAAGGAGGCCGGCACCCTGGTCGCCAACATTTTGCACACGCTCAAGGGCCGCGCAACTGTAGGCACAAATCTCTTGGACATAGACCGGTGGGCAAAGAGCATGATCCTGGAAGCCGGGGCCGTCTCCTGTTACGTCGACTACGCTCCTTCCTTCGGCCGTGGACCGTTCGGCCACTACATCTGCACGGGCGTCAATGACGCCGTCCTTCACGGATTGCCCACGGATTACAAACTGGCCGACGGCGACCTGCTGACCCTCGACCTGGCCGTTCTGAAGGACGGAATCGCAGCAGACTCGGCTATCAGCTTCATCGTGGGCGAGTCGAAGGCGGCGGAGAGTGTCGCGATGATCGAAGCAACCGAACGGGCATTGCGCGCAGGCATAGCGGCGGCCCGGCCCGGTGCCCGCATTGGGGATCTCTCCTACGCAATCGGTTCGGTCCTCAGCGACGCAGGCTACCCCGTCAACACCGAGTTCGGAGGCCACGGCATTGGCTCCACCATGCATCAGGACCCGCATGTGCCGAACATGGGACGCCCCGGCCGCGGTTACAAGCTGCGCCCCGGTTTGCTGCTCGCGCTGGAACCATGGGTCATGGCCGACACCGCCGAGCTTGTCACCGACGCCGACGGATGGACGCTCCGCAGCGTGACAGGATGCCGCACCGCCCACAGTGAGCACACCATTGCCATCACCAACGACGGAGCAGAGATCCTGACTCTACCGACACTCGTCAGCTAAGTTCCGGCAGGTTGGCCTCCTGGCAGGTCTATCGCCGGGGCAGCAGTCGCTGGGGCAGGCAGTCGATACCCGACCGGAGGAATCAAACGACCGCGCACCCTTGGACTCCGACCATGGCCGCTGGTGATTCCCTGCCTGGGCGCAGAGAGTCGGCAGCCTCAGTGGAAGGTTTAGTTGGCGACGGGCTTGGGCGTGCAGCAGGCTCGGGCAGCTCCGATGAAGGCGCCGCAGATCGGACGTAACCTGGCAGCGCTGGCGCCTTGGACCGATACGTATGTCCTGTGGGCGTGCGAAGTTCCAGAGTGTGCACGTCTTCGGCAAGCGGCCTACACTTCCATCCCGGGTTTTCTTTGGTGTGGTTGCAGGCTTCGCACAGACCTGCTCCGTTGGTCAGGGTGGTGGTTCCGCCTGAGTGCCACGGGACGATGTGATCGATGTGCCGGATGGGCGCGTCGCAGTAAGGGGTGCGGCAGATGTCATCGCGGGTTTCGATGAAGCGCCGCATACGGCCAGGGAAGAGCCGTGCTTTGGAGTCCATGCTCAGGAGCTCGCCCGTGCCCGGCGCGGTGTAGAGCCGGCGAAGCCAGACGGTGAGCTCCTGGTCCTGGGCTGATTGCTCGTGACTTGCGTTCGCTTGCATCGAGGGAGCTTTCCCGGTTCCGGTTGGTACGCCACCGGCACCCTGCGGTGGGGCTGCTGACCGTCCGGAGTTAGCTGGCGGCCGTGAACTTTCGGCTTGTCCCGATCCGAGCAGTTCCCTTGCGCATTCGGCCGGGACGATTCCGTAGCCCTGAAGCCGGGCTGGTTCGCTGTCGCCTTGGAAGAGGGTGCGGTCGGTCATGACGAGGTCCAGGTTGACCCCCGAGACCCCGCCGGGTGCGCCCGTGACGCGTTCGACCAGGGTGTCGGCCATGACCTGGCCACGGTTCCGGACAACCCCGACAGACCCCGCGCCCCCGACGGATTTTGGATCACCGCTGGAACGTGCCGAATCGGCCGCCCGGCTCAGGGCTGCGTAGACGGCTACGCCTTGGGCGACGGGAAGCAGGGCGGTCAGGTAGGTCATGGTGTCCGGCGCCGGGCGCAGGCTCACGGTCCGTTCGGCGGCGGCCCGGCTGGCACGCCCGACCACGGACCGGGGATCCCGCCGATACGCGGCAGCTTTCGCCGCCGCAACGATCACCTTATCCCCGGCACCATCGAAGGTCCCGGTATCGGCGGCGAGCTCTTCATCCACCGCGCACCGGTCCTCAACAGAGAGGCACGCGGTCTCTTTCACCAAAAGCGTGGCACGCCATTCATTCAACTGGCCCGTCTCCAACGCAGCCAAAGTCCGTGGCATCTCCATCACGAGGGCCTTCGCCAAACCAAGCAACCGGGACCCGCGGTTCGGTGACTCCCGCCTCGCCAACGCCACCTGAGCACCCACGCCCTGGCCACGATCGGACACAGGGACCCCGGCTGCTTCCTGCTCCCGGCGCTGGGCGAGATCGAAAGCCACAGCCGCCCGTGCATGCACAGCGGAAATTGCCGATTTCAGGTTCTCCAACCCCCGGATTTGCTCGATCAGCCCGGCACTATCGGCGCCCAAGCGGACAGTGCTCAGGAGCGAGAGGACATCGGAAACCCGGGGCCCATCCGGAGAGCCCTCCGGATCGCGACGAAGCACGACTGCATCAATCGCCTCGCCCTCCCGTAGTTGCTCCATGCCCCCACTCTTCCAGCCACCAGAGAACGCAATAAGACCGCAATCCTCCTATGTGGAAAACCAACCACCCCCCAAAATCAACCACCCCCGAACTCAGCACACCCCGAATCCCGCCCCAATCCGTATGACCCACCGCTGTGCGGCCCGCGCAGCGAACGAACGCGGGACCTGCCGGCCCGGTCCACCCCGCTTCGAGGAACGCACGCCGGTCACAAAAGAGGGGCCGCCACTCGCACCTTGCGCTGGAGGGTGACTCCGGTCATACTAAATGAACGCTATTCATTTAGTGACTGTCGTCTCACGGAGTAAAGCCCCCCATGATTGAAATCAGACATCCGGAAGCCCGGGCTTCCATCGCCGCCCGTCCGGCAACACACGTCCACCCGGCCGGACTGGTCCATCCCCACGCCAATCCAGCCGCAAAACAAACCCAGGCAGCTACCGCGTGAGCGCGTGGCGTATGCCGTCGGAAACGGGTCCACAGGATCGCGTTTGGATGGCTTTCCCCACCGGCGGATACACCCTGGGTGACACCGAAAAAGAGGCCCACGCGGCACGTTCCACTTGGGCTGCGGTGGCTAACGCCATCCTTGAGTTCGAGCCGGTCACCATGGTTGTATCGGCCGACGACGTCGACACCGCCGCGCGCTATCTGGACCCTCGCGTTGAGGTAGTTACCGCTGAACTCAACGATGCCTGGATGCGGGACATTGGACCGTCGTTCGTACTGGATTCCAACAAGCAACTGGGCGCCGTGGACTGGATCTTCAACGGCTGGGGCGCTCAGGACTGGGCGGAGTGGGACAAGGACTCGCTCATTGCCGAGGACATCAGCCGCCGCGCCAACGCCCAGCATCTCCCTTCGGGGATCGTCAACGAGGGCGGTGGCATTCAGGTTGATGGTGAAGGCACCGTCCTGGTCACTGAGACTGTTCAGCTCGACCAGGGTCGCAATCCCGGCCTGACCAAGGCAGACATTGAGCAGGAACTTGCCCGCACCATCGGCGCTACCCACGTGGTGTGGCTTCCTCGCGGCCTCACTCGGGACTCCGAAAAGTTCGGCACCCGCGGTCACGTGGACATCGTGGCCGCGATTCCGAGCCCGGGCACCCTCCTGGTCCATTCCCAGCAGAACCCCGAGCACCCCGATTACAAGGTGTCCCGCGAGATCATCGACTTCCTGCGCACCACCCATGACGCAGCTGGCCGGGACTGGAACATCATCGAAGTTCCCGCCCCGGTAACCCTTAGCGACGACGAGGGGTTTGTGGACTACAGCTACATCAACCACCTCGTGGTCAACGGCGGTGTTATCGCCTGCACTTTCAACGACCCCATGGACGAGAAAGCACTCCGCATTCTCGCCGACGCCTACCCCGGACGCCGCGTAGTCGGTGTTGACGCGCGCGAACTCTTCGCACGGGGCGGCGGTATCCACTGCATTACCCAGCAGCAGCCTTCGGCCATCTAGAAAGGGCCTCACATGAGCCAGACAATCCGCCGCAGCGGCAATGAAGCTGCAGAGTCGCACAACATTAGCGGCAAGGGACTTAAGACGGGGCAGTTGGGGCTCCTCGCCGTCGTCGTTCTTGGCATTTCAACCATCGCCCCGGCGTACACGCTGACCGGTGCGCTTGGTCCAACCGTCAATGAAGTCGGGCTCCAGCTGCCCGTCATTTTCCTGATCGGGTTCATCCCGATGATCCTCGTATCGCTGGCCTACCGGGAACTCAACGCAGACTCCCCGGACAGCGGCACCACCTTCACCTGGGTCACCAAGGCCTTCGGTCCGTGGGTAGGCTGGATGGGCGGTTGGGGCCTGCTCGCAGCCAACATCATTGTCCTGTCCAACCTGGCCGGCGTCGCCGTGGACTTCTTCTACCTCTTCCTTGCGCAGGCCACGGGCTCACCCGAGCTCGCCGACCTCGCCTCAAACAAGCTGCTCAACGTTGCCACGTGCTTCGTTTTCGTGGCGCTTGCCGTCTGGGTGAGCTACCGCGGACTGCACACCACCAAGATCGTCCAGTACGGTCTGGTCGGTTTCCAGTTGCTGGTACTCGGACTGTTCGTCGCCATGGCCTTCGCTAACTGGTCCACGTCCGAAACTGCTGTCCCGTTCAGCTGGGACTGGTTCGACGTCACCAAGATCGAGACCTTCGGCCAGATCGCTGCCGGCATCTCGTTGTCAATCTTTGTCTACTGGGGCTGGGACGTCTGCCTCACGGTGAATGAGGAAACCGCCAACGGCAAGAAAACCGCCGGTCTTGCCGGAACCCTGACGGCCGTGATCGTCTTGGGCATCTACCTCCTGATCACTATCGCCACGTTGATGTTCGCAGGCGTCGGAGACACCGGAATCGGCCTGAACAACGAGGAAAACCACGCCAACGTCTTCACTGCACTCGCATCTCCGGTGATGGGTCCGTTCGCCATCCTCATGTCCCTCGCAGTGCTCTCCAGCTCTGCAGCGTCCCTGCAGTCCACGTTCACCTCGCCTTCGCGCAGCCTGTTGGCGATGGCCCACTACGGCGCCCTGCCGGAGCGCTTCAGCCACATGAGCAAGAAGTTCTCGACGCCGGGCTTCGCCACCATTGCGGCGGGTGTCCTTTCCGCGGGCTTCTACGCGGTGATGCACGTGATCAGTGAGAACGTCCTGAACGACACCATCCTGGCCTTGGGCCTGATGATCTGCTTCTACTACGGACTCACAGCCATCGCCTGCGTCTGGTACTTCCGTAACAGCGTGTTCTCCAGCGCCAGGAACTTCTTCCTGCGACTCGTATGCCCGCTGATCGGTGGCGTAGGGCTGTTCGTGGTGTTCCTGCAAACCGCCGTGGACAGCTGGGCTCCCGAGTTCGGCAGCGGCTCGGAGATCTTCGGCGTGGGGCTCGTGTTCGTCCTGGGCATCGGGATCCTGGCCTTGGGTGCCGTGGTCATGCTGATCATGTCCCGCGTTCGGCCCGGCTTCTTCCGCGGCGAGACCATCCGGAAGGATACTCCCGCCCTCGTAGTTCCGGAGTAACCGCGACCAGAGTTCGCCTTCCACCGACTTCGTAGGAAAGCGGCGAGTTCGCAGGGAAGTTTCCCGCGAACTCGCCGCTTTCCCGTGTTTTGGGGAGTAGCGGCAGCGCTTCCTACCAGCGGTGGGCCACATCCACCACTAGGCGAGAACCGCCGTCGGGCCCGTCCAAGGTGAACACCCGGAACGGAAGCCGAGCCCGGACGCCCAGCCCGACGCTCGTGGTGCCTTCAAAACTGCCAGCGAAAACAACCTGCCGGAACGTCTGGTACCCGGAAACGTTGGACAGTTCGGCCTTGGCTGCCGGTTCGTAGGTCGGCTGGCTGTACTGGTTGTACGACGGCGCCGTCACCATCACTTGAAGATCGGCGTCCCCCAGCACAGGAATGGGGTAGCCAGTGGCATCCTGGGTCACCACTGGAACGTACTGAACCACGTAACCGGCCACCTTGCCGGTCATATCAATCACCAGACGGTCGTAGCAGGGCTGTTGTCCAGTGCGAACGCCAGTGACATGGGCGGAGCTCCAGTCGAGATCGGCCTTAGCCATGGAACCCCACGAGATACCGCAGTATGTTGCTGCCGAGGCTGGCCCCGGCGCCACTAGACCGAGCCCTGCAGCTGCCAGGACCGCTGCCAAACCCGCTCCAAATTTCCTCATTTTTTGTGCCCCCTTCAGGCGAAGTTGATACTTCAACAGTAGGGGCGCATCGGGGGCTTTGGATGGGTTGTGGCCGCTTCGGAGCGCAACCGTTAAATGGGCGCCAGTGTGGTCACAGGAGGGTGATTGATGGCCGGATTTATGGGTCTTTACCAGGCCCTCAAGGGCTCTTCAGGCACGTGTTCGTAACCCAAGATAACGAGACCCGGGCGTTACTTAGCCTTCACAGTCCTTGCAGTACTTAAGACCGTTCTTTTCCAGCGCAATCTGGGACCTGTGGCGGACCAGGAAGCAGGAGCCACACGTGAATTCGTCAGACTGCTCCGGGACCACAATGACGGTCAGTTCTTCACCGGAAAGGTCGGCGCCGGGGAGGTCGATTCCTTCAGCCGTATCGTTTTCCTCGACGTCGATGACCGCAGTCTGTGCAGTGTTCCCACGTGATGCCTGAAGGGCTTCAAGCGACTCAGCGGGAGACTCTTCTTCTGTCTTGCGCGGGGCATCGTAATCAGTAGCCATTGAGGGTTCGCTTTCGTTGCTGCATAGTGCCTATCTCGGCACCTCAGTGAAGCAGTTTAGGGCATGTTACACGCGATAAACGAATGGTGTGCCCAACGCGACATTCTGCAGCTTTGCGAGCGCCTTCTAGGACCCTGTGCCCGCCCTCGCGGCGTGCGCTTGGATGGCCTGGGCGCTGGCCACTGTTACACCGCTGAGAGCCGGGAGCCACGCCAGATTAGTCATGTATCCCTGGGCCTCGGCGTGCTCTTCGGCCGTGCAATCCAGGACGTAGGCTGCCTCGATCCAGGCCGCAATGGTGGTGCCGATTGAGGTGGCAAGCGAGGCCAGTGATCCGATCATGCGGCAACGGTAGCCACTCTGGGTTTGGGCCCGGTTTCCGGTTGGTCACGGGCTTGTTAACTGTCACGCAATACGGTTTATCGGTCCTGCAAAGCCTGCTCCACGATGTACTCCGCTATCGCCATGGACGAAGTAGCCCCGGGGGACGGTGCGTTGCGCACCAAAACTGCGTCCCGTCGTCGTGCAATCACAAAGTCGTCCACCAGCGAACCGTCACCGTTCATGGCCTGCGCGCGGACGCCGCGGGTGCCCGGAAGAATGGTGGCACCCTCCAGTGAGGGTACAAAGCGCATGGCCTCCCGGATGAACTTTTTCTTGCTCACGACGGTCTGGAATTCACGAACAGCTGAGGGCACGTTTTGCCGGGCGAAGTTCCAGAATCCTGGAAAGAGCGTGTAATTCAGGACGTCGCGCACATTCACCTCACTCCATGCATAGGACTCGCGTCCGAAGGAAATAAACGCATTCGGACCAAGCATCATTTCACCGTCGATGCGTTTGGTGAGGTGTACTCCGAGGAACGGATGTTTGGGGTCCGGCACCGGGTAAATCAGGCCACGCACTTGATCCCGGGCTTCCTTACCCAAGAGGAAGTACTGCCCGAAGAATGGCACGATGCGCGGCGTCTCCGGTTCGCCAGCCGCCTCGGCCACGCGGTCTGACTGGAGGCCCGCACAGGCCACAACAAGGTCGTAGTGTTCGCCGCCGTCCTTGGTGGTGACCACCACTCCACTGCCCTGCTGCTCGAGCGCTATGACCTCCTGCTCCAGGCGGATGGTCCCGCCCGAGCTGCGGACGTCGTCGGCGAGCGCGTTGGTGATGGCCGGGTAGTCAACGATCGCCGTTTCCGGTGAGTGCAAAGCTGAAAGTCCGACGGCGTTCGGCTCCACCTCGCGTATCTGCTTGCCATGCAGCATCCGTGCGCCGGGAACGCTGTTGGCAACGGCTCGGGCGAAGATGTTGTCCAGCCGCTGGGATTCCCCGGGTGTTTGGGCGATGACCAGCTTCCCGCATGCTTCGTAGGGCAGGTTCTTCATGGCGCAGAATTCCTGCAGCAGCTCCACTCCCCTGCGGCACAGCTTTGCCTTTAGCCCTCCGGGTTCGTAGTAAAGGCCGGCATGGACGACGCCCGAGTTATGCCCGGTTTGGTGTGCGGCGAGCCGGTCTTCCTTTTCGTAGACGGTGACCTGGGCCTCGTCCAGTTTGTTGGCAAGTTCCCTCGCCACCGCGACACCAATGATGCCACCACCCACCACGGCGCAACGCTTGATGGTCCTCATCTGTAGAGGGTTGGACATGGCACTCCTCGTCATTGGGGGTCGGTCCGTGTCAGTCACAGCATTTCACAGCGTGGCGCGGGCACGGAGATGGCACGTAAAAAGGGGCGGCACACGAAGTGCCACCCCTTTTTTTGATGCGTGATCGACTAGGCAGCCGTGGGCTTGTCGAAGCGCTGACCGGCCGGGTTGGACGGCAGGAGCGAGAGGACGAATACTGCAAGGACGCCAAGGAACGGCACCAGGACAAGCAGTGCAAGCCAGCCAGTGAAGTTACCGTCATGCAGGCGCCGAACCAGCAGTGCCAGCGACGGGACTAGCGTTGCGAGGCCCCAGATGCCGAGGATGACATAGAACGCAATGGCTCCGCCACCGAGAGTGACCGTTCCAGAATCGCTGACGGTTGCTCCTGCTGAGCCGACGACTGTTGCGAGGGTGTTGAGAATGGTGGTTACGATGGCGGAAACCAGGGTCCACCACCAGTATTCGCTACGGCTCGCACGGCCGGAGAAGTCGGCGTACTTCTTGAAGAAACGCTTGACGGCGGCGCCAATCGGGGCGCCGTAGTACGGGGCCCACAGCGGCGGCTCGCCGGCCTGTGCACCGTACTGTTCGGTCTGCTGCGGTTGTTGCGGGTATGTGCTCATTGTTATATCCCCCGGGGTAGGTGTGAGTTGTGACGAAGCGTCTTGCTCAGAGTCAGTCGTGCTTATCGTAATGCCCTGACAGCGAATTAGGCAGTTCGATGGAGGAAATTAACCCGGATTTAGCTTGGTAACGGAATATTTCGTTCGGCAGCGCTTTTCCGGAACAGCATCTTCCGCTGCTCTAGCCGACTGTGAAGACGTCGATTTCCACCGCATCCGGGCGGCGCCGGCCCGTTCCCACCGCAATTGTGTGATTTAGCCAGGCCCATTCCGGCGCTGCAGTGGAAAACCGCGGGGTGCACCGGAAGTAGATCAGTCCGGGGTCCACATCTTCTCCCCTATTAAGCCGGGCAATGTCCTCCGCCTCCCCATGGCGAAGAGCCAGGTTATGTACGTAAACCACGGCTCCACCATCGAGCTCCATGGCGTACCTGGCATCCAGCTCCGTCAGTTGGGCGCTTCGGAGAATTTGGTAGTCAGCCCCGGCTGGCAGTACACGCCCTTGTAACTGTGGCCCCGTTACAGTGCCCCCAATGATGGGAACGATCCGCCGGTGTCCCTCCGGAGTGATACCGACATCAATTGGTTCGCCTACTTCGACTCTCAAGGTTGCCAGGAAAGTCAACGCGGGCGGCTCCGGAATGGTCCTCACCGGGCGTATTGCTTTCGAAGGTCCATCTTCCGGATTTTCCCGCTGGCGGTTCGCGGCATCTCCTCGACGAACACCACGGACTTGGGAATCTTGTACCTTGCCAGCCGGCCCTCAAGATGCGAGCGCAGTTGCTCCTCGGTCAAGGATGCACCCTCACGCAAAGTGACGATCGCCCGGGGCACTTCTCCCCATTTCTCGTCCTCAACTCCGATCACGGCTACGCTCCCCACAGCGGCCAGCTCCGCTATCGCAGCCTCTACCTCGGCCGGGTAGATGTTCTCCCCGCCGGAAATGATCATGTCCTTGATGCGGTCGGAGACGAACAGGAAGCCTTCGCTGTCCTGGTAGCCCATGTCGCCGGAGCGGAACCACGACGCATCGGAGTAGCTTTCGGCGGTGGCCTCCGGCCGGTTCCAGTACTCCTTGATCACGTTGGGGCCGGAGATTTGGATCTCGCCCACCTCGCCCAGGCCGGCAACGCCGCCCAGGGGATCGGCAATTCGCACGTCCGTAAAGAAGTGCGGCAACCCGGCAGAGCCAGCCTTCTCCTTGGAGGCGGAGACCGGCAACATGGTGGCCCCGGGCGCGGTTTCAGTCATGCCGTAGCAGCTGGTAAACCCTATGCCGCGCTGCTCGTACGCGTCCAGCACCCTCTGCGGAACTGCGGAACCGCCGCAGGTGAGCTTGTCCAGTGAGGTGAGGTCCGCCGTCGACCATCCGGGATGGTCACAGAGCATCTGGAACGTGGTTGGGACGCCGTTAAGCGTGGTGACCTTGTGCTGCCCCACCAGTTCCAGTACGCGGCCGGCGTCGAACTTGGATTCAAGCACCACCGTTGCGCCCTTGAGCAGCATCGGAAGCAGGCCCATATCCAGGGACGCTACGTGGAACAGCGGCGAAATCATGAGCGCCACATCGTTGCGGTTCAGGTCCATGTCCACCACCGTGTTGATGCAGTTCCAGGTGATGTTGCCGTGGGTGAGGAGCGCCCCCTTGGGCTTGCCCGTGGTACCTGAGGTGTAGAGGATCATGGCGGCGTCGTCCAGCGTTACGGCTTCATCCATCGGCGTCGCGGATGCGGCCTGAAGCACCTCGCCATAGTGCTCGACGCCGGATGGCAGCTTGGGAGCGGATGCCTCAGTGACGTTGTCGGGCGCCACCACAAGACGGTGGGTTACCTCTGTGTCGAGGGAGGACGCGGCGGCTACGGACTCCAAGGCAGCGGAACCGACCACGAGCCGCGCGCCTGAGTCCTGCAGTTGAAACTGCAGCTCAGGGGCCGCCAAACGAGTGTTGAGCGGGACGAAGATCGCGCCAATCAGTCCGCAGGCGAAGAACGCCTCCACAAAAGACGGGTCATTCTCGCCGAGGTAAGCCACCCTGTCCCCCTTGGCCACTCCCCTGTCCTTGAGGGCGTTGGCCAAGCGGTCGGTCCTGTCTGCGAGGTCCGCGTAGCTCACAGTCCGTTCACCGGAAATGACTGCCGTTTTGGTCCCGGACTTGATCCGGCGCCGGTGCAGCCAGGATCCAACTCCGTTGTTGTTCATGGTGCGGTACTCCTAACTGACCGTAGAGAGGTCGTTGTTCTTAGACTCCCGCGTCAGCAGGATGAAGACAATCGATACCAGCGACATGACGGACAGGAACACCACCACCGGGACGATGCTCTGGCCGGCGTCCTTGTAGAGTCCGGCAACGATTCCTGGGGTGAAACCAGCACCGATCAGGGTTGCCAACTGGTAACCAACGGCAGCACCGGTATAGCGGTTAGTGGTACCGAACTGCTCGGAAACGAACGCTGCCAGCGGTCCGTAAAGGGAAGAATGCAGGATCAGCGCCACCGTGAAGGCCAGGAAGACCAAGGCGATGCTGCCGGAACCAAGCATTCCGAACATCGGGAACAGGTACAGGATGAACAATGCCAGGCCGGTGACCATGACGGGACGGCGTCCGAATCGATCAGAGAGCCTGCCACCCAGGAGGACGAACAGGATTGAGATAGCCGAGGCGCCTGCAAATGCATAGAGCACGCCCTGCTGAGGTGCGCCCTTTGATACTGCATAGGTCACGGAGAACGTGGGCAGCACTACCTGCAGGCCGAATCCGGCGGCACCGGCAAACATGATCATAATGAGCGCCTTGGGACGTTTCAGCACTTCCAGCAGCGGGATCTTGCGTTTGGTGCTTTGGGCGCTTTCCTTAGCGACAGCTTCGGCGAAGATGGGGCTCTCGGAAACCCGCAGCCTTACGAACATGCCTACGATCAAAAGCACGAAGGACAACAGGAACGGCACACGCCAGCCCCAGGCCAAGAACGCGTCCTGAGGAAGGGCCGAGAAGATTCCCATCACTACGGTGCCAAGGACTGCGCCCGTCGGGGCACCGGCGTTCACGAATGACGCCGCGAAGCCACGCCGCTTGGGATCCGAATGCTCCAAAGCCATGAGTGCGGCCCCACCCCATTCACCACCGACGGCGATTCCCTGGCAGACGCGCAGGACCACCAGAATCACGGCACCCCAAGGACCGATGACGTTGGCTCCAGGAATCAGGCCAATCAACGTGGAGGCAATACCCATCATGGCCATGGAGATGATCAGCATGCCCTTGCGGCCGATTCTGTCGCCGAAGTGTCCGAAGATGATGCCACCCAAAGGGCGGGCAACATAGCCGGCAGCGAACGTGGCATATGCGGCCACGACGCCCACCCACTCGTCAGTACCGGCGAAAAACACCTTGGGGAAGGCAACCGCTGCAGCCGTTGCGTACAGCAGGAAGTCGTAGAACTCGATGGTGCTGCCCAGATAGCTGGACATGATGACCGTGCGCGCCTCTTTGCGCTTCGCGGCCGTGCTCGATGGTGCGAGCGCAGTTTGTCCTGACATGGCTGTTCCTTGGGAGAAGAGGGAAGGGATTGGGGTTTTTACTTGTAAAAACGGTTCCTACTTGTAAAAACGGGCGAGGAACTCGGCGACGACGGCGGGACGTTCCTGGCCTTCAATTTCGATGGTGGCGTTCACCTTGATCTGGGCCCCACCTTTGACTTCGGTAACCTCAGCGATGGCGCCCTGCATACGGACCTTGGAGCCGACCTTGACCGGGGAAGTGAAGCGGACTTTGTCCAGGCCGTAGTTGACCTTGGTAGTCACGCCGTCCACGTCGAAGAGCTCTCCCCAGAAGGGGATGATGAGGGACAGGGTAAGGAAGCCGTGCGCGATGGGGGCGCCGAAGGGGCCGTCCTTGGCGCGTTCGGGGTCAGTGTGGATCCATTGCTGGTCGTCCGTGGCGTCGGCGAACAGGTTGATCTGTTGCTGGGTGATTTCGCGGTAGTCAGTAGTGCCGAGGTCCTTACCGGACATGGTGAGCAGGGTGTCGAAATCGACGACGAGATTGGGCATCTTTGCCTCCAGGTAGTTGTGGTCTTGCGGTGTGAAAAGGGATTAGCTGGTAAAGGCGCTCTCGCCCGTAAGCGCGCGGCCGACGATGAGGGCGTTGATCTCGTGGGTGCCTTCGTACGAATAGACAGCTTCCGCATCGGCATGGAAGCGCGCGACGTCGGCGGCGAGAGTGATGCCGTTACCGCCTACCACTTCGCGGGCAAGGGCGGCGGTTTCGCGCATCATCAGGGACGTCTGCATCTTGGCCAGGGCCGAGTCCTGGTCACGATAGATCCCCCAGCCCTGCTGTTCGGTGAGCCTAACCACCAGCGAGAGTGACGCAGTGATGTTTCCAAGCATCCGTGCCAGCTTTTCCTGCACCAGTTGGAAGGAACCCAGGGAGCGGCCGAACTGCTGGCGTTCTTTGACGTACGCCAAAGCAGACTCGAACGCGCCTGCTTGGATACCGGTGGCGATCCACGCAACGTCGGAGCGCATCGCCCGCAGCATCGCGGCGACGTCCTTGAACGAATTCACGTTCTGCAAGCGCATGGCCTCGGGAACCCGCACTGTATCGAGGGTGATGTGGGCATTCTGCATCATTCGCAGCGAGGTCTTCCCCTGGATTTTCTCCAGAGAGACGCCCGCAGCAGTTCGGTCCACGAGGAACGCCTTGACCTGTCCGTCGGCGACATCGCGGGCGAACACACACAAGACGTCCGCTGTGGAAGCACCGCCGATCCACCGCTTCGCACCGTGTAGAACCCAGCTACCGCCGTCGGTATCTTTTTCAAAGCGAGCGGTGGTGGCGAGGCCGCCGGCGATGTCCGAACCATGCTCCGGTTCGGTGAGGGAGAAGACGCCCTTGAGCGAGAAGTCGATGACCTGGGGCATCCACTCCTTTTGCTGTGCCTCGGAGGCGCCCACCCGGATCGCAGTCCGGAACAGGCCCGCCTGGGCGGTGTACCACGTGGCCAAGGACGCGTCCGTACGGGCAAGTTCGAAGATCCGGAAACCGTGGTAAATCCCCCTTGCGGGTGCCTCGACAGTAAGGTCGGCCGGTTCCATTAAGTCAAGGTCGATCAAAGGTTGCGCAAGTTGTTCCGGGAACTCTCCACGCTCCCAATACTCGGCCATCAAGGGCTTTGCCTCGGCGTCCAGGAAATTTCGCAGCCGGCCCAACACCCGGCGTTCCTCGATGGTCAGGAGCGCTTCGGCGTCGTACCAGTCCGCTACGGAATACAGCCGCTGATCCGTAACTGTTGCTGTCGTCGTCGTCATCTCAGCCACTCAATCCGAGCAGCCGGACTGCGTTGTCCTTGAGAATCTTGGGCCGCACTTGGTCCTTCAGTGGCAGGTCAGCGAACGCACCGAGCCACTTCTGCGGCGTGATGAGCGGGAAGTCCGTGCCAAACAGCACCTTGTCCTGCAGCACCGAATTGGATAGACGAACCAGCGACTCCGGGAAGTACTTGGGCGACCAGCCGGACAGATCAATGAAGACGTTGGACTTGTGGGTCGCGATGGAGTTCGCCTCGTCCTGCCACGGTACAGAAGGGTGGGCCATGATGATCTGCAGCCCAGGAAAGTCAGCGGCCACAGCATCCAGCAACAAAGGGTTCGAGTACGCGAGCTTGATCCCGTACCCGCCCGGAAGGCCCGCACCCATTCCATTCTGGCCTGTATGGAAAATACACGGCAACCCCAACTCCTGGAGGGTTTCCCAGAGCGGGTAGAACGTCTCGTTGGAGGGGTCGAAGCCCTGCAGCGACGGGTGGAACTTGAACCCACGGGCACCGAGTTCAACAGCCTGATGCTTCGCACCGGCGATCGCGTCCTCGCCCGTGCGGGGATCCACGCTACCGAACGGAATCAACACATCGTTATTCCGTGCCGCTCCCGCGATCAGTTCCGGAATGCTGTTCGGCTGGTGCTTGAGCTGGGTCCGGGCATCGACGGTGAAAACGACGGCGGCCATGTTCAGCTCCCGGTATAGCTCGGCGATCCTGTCCAGCGACGGCGTCCGGTCCTCGGCCTTGAAGTACTTCGCCGAAGCCTCCGTTAACGCTTCCGGAAGCGACCCATGCCCGCAGCTATCCACTTCGAGGTGGACGTGCATGTCGATCGCTTCAACCGCGGAGGCATCGATGCCCAACTCATAGCGGTCGGTCATGATCAGCGCACCTGTGCCGGTTCCGGTTGTAGTTCCGCCGGCAACGGCAGGAATTCCTCACCGAAGCTCTGCAATACCTGCGGGCCAAACAGCGAGTCGGCGTTTTCCTTCAGTGCCTCGTAGCTCCAGCCGCCCTCGCGGTATTCGGTGCTCGCCGCCGTCGGGTGCGTCCACACCTGCAATCGGTCACCCCCGGCACCGATCGCCTGGCCGGTGATCCCGACAGCCGCATCCGAGGCAAGGAACGCGATAAGTCCGGCGACGTCGTCGGCCGTTCCAAAACCGAGGTCATGACGAAAGAAGGACGGCATCGCCTCGCCACGTTGCTCCGCTTCCACAGCCTTTTGGAAGTACGGAACAGTCTCGGTCATGGCCGTAGCAGCCACCGGGATCACGGAATTAACCGTCACTCCGGCTTTCTTCATCTCCAACGCCCAGGTCCGGACCATGCCCACAATCCCGGCTTTTGCTGCCGCATAGTTTGTCTGCCCGAAGTTGCCGCGCTGCCCGGTGGGCGAACCGATGGTGATGATCCGGCCCGCGATGTTGTTTTCCTTGAAGTACGCGAATGCCTCACGGACGCACGTGAACGTGCCCTTCAAGTGCACGTTGATGACCAGGTCAAAATCTTCATCGGTCATCTTCAACAAACTCTTATCCCGCAGTATCCCGGCATTCGTCACCAGGATGTCCAAACGGCCGAACGCCTCAACAGCACCTGTCACCAAAGCCTTCGCGGCATCCGTACCTCCAACCGGAACCACCACGGCGGTGGCCCGGCCGCCGTCGGCCTCGATCTGTGCAACGGCCTCCGCAGCGGTCTCACCGTTCACGTCGTTAATCACGACGGCGGCACCCTGGCGGGCGAGCTCCCTCGCGTAAGCGAGTCCAAGACCCTGTCCACTTCCAGTGACGATTGCAACCTTGCCGTTCAAGCTCATGGCGTGCTCCTTCGCATGCAGTAACCGGCTGGAGCCGGTGAGGCCGATCCCACTGCAGCGTGAGATCCTTGTCATGATCAATGAGAATACGGATCATTGAAAAAGTCAACGATTGTTTTTCATTACTATTGGAGTTGTCATGGGCCCGCAAAGCACAGAAGTGGAAACCCCGCGCCTGGCCGCAGCAAAAATCGGCAGTGATGTGGGCCTGTTGCTGGCCAAACTGCACGCCACAGGTTCACTCCTGAACAACAAAGCACTGGCTGATTACGGTCTCCGGGAGCGGTCTTTCTCTGTGCTGACACTCGCGTGCAGCGGGCTGGAACCCACCCAGCGTGAGCTCGCCGATTTCCTCAGCCTGGATCCGAGCCAGGTGGTCAGCCTCGTTGACGACCTCGAACACCGCGGACTGGTTAAACGAGCCCAAGGCAAGCAGGATCGACGAGCCAAGATCATCGTTTCCACAGCCGAGGGTCGGCGGATCCACAACAAGGCGCGGGCGGCACTGGAAGTGTGCGAGCAGACCCAACTCGCGGCGCTTAGTGAGGAAGAGAACGTACAGCTCAGGGCACTGCTGAAGAAGGCGCTGTGGGGCTAGGACCAGCACCGCCGGGCCGGACACCGTCTGCCCGAACATAGTGCGATCGATGGACATCTGCACAGCAGCCTTTGGCTACCGTATGCACCTGTCCATATCGGCATCGGGGCGCTTCTGTCAGGATCAGGGACTATGAACTTCCCTCTCTTCCACGATCCGCTGCAGGGCACCGTCACCGTTGACGCCCCTGTTCGTGATCCTCAAATCCACCGCCCAACCCGCACCTCCAATCGACCAGCCAGGCCCGCAACACACCGACCGGAACAAGCAAGAAGCGTCAGGCAGCGGGAAGTAGCCAAGGTTGCCGAAGACCTCCGCGCCCTCATGCAAAGGTCCGCGGCCAAAAGCTGACTTTGGAGCCGAAACCGGGCTTTTGACGGCATAGATCCGGCGTAACTGGGTATAGATAGGGGAAACCCTTCACGATCTATGCCAATACTTACGGCCGGAGGTGTGTTGTGAGCTGGAAGACTTCCAATCGATGGGCGGAGCGCCGAAACTCCCCCGAGATGGCGATCCTGGATGTGCTCATCCCGACCTGCAACCGTCCTGCGGAAGCAGCAGTGACTTTGGCCGGCTTGGCCGCTCAATCCCAACCAACGTTCAGGGTGGTGATGAGCGACCAATCGGATGGTAGCCCTGACTGGGAACATCCCGCGGTTGCTGCCATGATCCGGCTACTTGAGGCACAAGGGCGTCCGGTTGCCATGTTCCGCCACTGGCCGCGGCAAGGCCTCGCCGAACACCGGCAGTTCTTACTGGAGCAGTCCACTGCCCCACAGTGCCTCTTTCTTGACGATGACGTGTGGCTGGAACCCGGCGCCCTTCAGCGGCTAAGCCAAGCTTTGGACGAACTGGGCTGCGGTTTTGTGGGTATGGCGCCGCAGGGACTGTCCTATCTTGGGGACAGGAGACCGGAGGAAACTGCAGTTTTTGAACGGTGGCATGGGCCGGTAACGCCGGAACGCATCCGACCCGGCACCAGCGCCTTTGACCGTTGGCCTCTTCACAACGCGGCCAACCTGAGCCACCTCAGCTCCGAGCTTCCCTTGCCTCCGGAAGGATGGGTGCCATACCGGGTAGCTTGGTTGGGCGGCTGCGTGCTCTATAACAGGCAGGCCTTGATAGATTCCGGTGGTTTTGCTTTTTGGCCAAGCCTTCCCGCCAACCATTCGGGTGAGGATGTGGTGGCGCAGTGGCAGGTCATGGAAAGGTTCGGGGGCGCAGGAATCCTGCCTTCAGGTGCCGTCCATCTCGAATCGCCAACCACTGTCAGTGATCGACGTGTTGAGGCGTACGAGGTCGTATTGGGTGCCAAGCCACGCACGTGACATGACCCGCCCTGCCTACCCCGGCTAGTATCACTGGTTGGAGCGTCACCAAGATGCACAGAGGAAATATCGAAGGGTACAGCGATGGAACTGGGGGCCACACGCGTCGAAGTGTTTGCCGACGGCAGGGTAACAGTAGGCGGGGAAACCATTTCTCCGCCCGAGGGAATTGATCCCTACTCGGCTGCAATAGCGGTACTCGCGGACTATGCCAAGTCGTCCGGAGCGCCGGTTTTGGCGGATGCGATCGACCACGCCAAGGGGCAGGAAGGCCGGTTCCACGTGCATCCGGACGGCCGCGCGGAGGCGGTGGCAGGATTCCCGGGCGCCGTGGACTCCCCCGCTGCACAATCGACCCAGCCCACCGCGGAATCAGCCGACGCCGGCCCGGCAAACACGAGCGCTGCTCCAACAACCGCAAGCTACGGTTCTGCGCACCTCGAGACCCAATTCGTGAGGCCGGACAGGCCACGCCCCACCACAGGCTTCCGCGGCGTGCTGTATTCGGCTACGGGCGGTTTCGTGAACCTCGGCCCCAGCGCAAAGGACCAGGACGAAGCAGAACTGGAACGCCGGATCGCCCGTCCGCTCTCCGGCAGCTTCAACACAGCGATCCTCAGCCTCAAGGGCGGCATCGGCAAGACATCCACCACGGTGGGCGTGGGCATGATCCTTGCCGAGTACCGTGGTGACCACCCGTGCGCGATCGATGCAAACCCTGACAGCGGTGACCTGGCCGAGCGGGCCCTGGGCGAAATGCTCTACCAAAAGGTCAAGCCTCGCACCATTACGGACATCGTCCGGGACATCGACCAGATCACTTCGCTCACCATGCTGACCGACTACATGCACCACGCCAACCGGCTGCACCTGGTGGCAGGCGAGCAAGATCCGGCGTTGTCCGATGCCCTGACGGCCGCTGAGTACCTCAAGATCAAACAGTTGGTTTCCCAGTACTATTCGGTGACCCTCACCGATTGCGGCACGGGTGTGTCACACCCGGCCATGGCCGGCGTGCTCCCCGAAGCAACCAATCTGGTCATCGCGTCCGGCTATGCAGTGAGCGGCGCGAAGCGTGCCCGCAATACGCTTCAGTGGCTGGCCGACCATGGGTACGAGGACTTGGCACGGAACGCCATTGTGGTGGTCACGGACAAGGACCAAGTGTCCAGCCGTGTCAACAAGCGTGCCATCGAAGAGCACCTCGCCGGCTTCTGCCGGCAGCTCATTACAGTGCCTCACGACCGCGGCGTGGCAGATGGCGACCGCATTTCGTTGGACAAGATCTCGGGCGGGACCCGCCGGGCGTACAAGGAGATTGCCGCAGCGATCGTGGACGGCTACATCTAGGCAGCTATTGGTGGCCCCGCTACTTGCCCTGCGCCGCGCTGAGGATCCGTTGCTGCGTGACGCGGGCTACGCCACCATCCCACGCGGAAACCACGGGGTACCGTACCGCCAGGTGCTGAAAAGGCGCCTGGCCAAGGATTTCCATTGCCATGCCTTCAGGCTGCTTTATCAGGGTTTCAGGAATGCTTCGGTGCAGGGACGGACCCAGCATCAGCAGCTGCGGCACCCTCAAGGCCTCCCTGCCTGCAGGGACGCTGAGCCCTGAAGCCCCAAAGTGCAGTTCCAAGCCGATTTCCTGTGCGTTCGCCCCCACGGCAGCGGCCTCAAGGGCAGCAGGATCGGGAAGAGCATCAACGTCGGGGGCAGAAATCAACACATCGAAAGCCTCCACCACACCTGCTTCCGTGCGGTAGGCAGTCACTGCCCCGGCGAACCCCTGACCCGACACCAGTTCAATCCCCCAGGGCATGTTCTCCCGAAGCCTGGTAGTCAGCACGGCCGGATCCCAAGGCTCCTGAAGCGGCTCTACGGGACCCATATATTCCGGAGTACATCCCGCGGAAGCCAACATCCCTGATGTGAAGGTCCCCAGCATTAACTCGGCCGAGGCTGCGTGCAGCACACTGCCATAGATCACGACGGCGGGATTCACCTTGGGTGCACCGGTGGCCACCAATGCATCGTGCAGCTGGCCGCCGGTTCCTTCTACAACCCAAGGGATTCCGGCGGCTTTGAGAAATGCCACCAGGGGATAACTCGCGGATGCGTCAGGAAGCGACTGCAGGGCCACTACGCCGGTCCCCGCCGTTGCAACCGCAGCTTGCTGCAGATCCCTGCGCAACGTCCTGCTGAGCCACGGACGGGCCGCGGGAGTTGAGACGGGGACGAAAGGTATTGACCTCATGCTCCCCATTCCGCGTTGATGACCTCATTGGATTGCGGGTCGATCAGGAGTCCTTTGGTACCGATTACCGTAATCATCAGAAGGGCTCGCACGGCTTCGGCAGTGTCCTTGTCATAGGGGCAGTTGACCTCGGACACCCAGGCGTCACCGCCAAGCTGGTGGGCCACATCCTCACCGAAGATCCGGCGCACTTCAGGGTTCGACACCCGGCTGGGAACGCTGACGAGCCCCAGGTCCTCCCCCGCCAGGTTCACCACAAGATTCTCTGAGCCCTCTACGGCATTGAGTTGGAACTTGTTCTCGAACTGCTCACATGCATAGGCAAAGCGGCCTTCCCGAGGGTCCTGATCGCAAATCAGGTGAAAGTCATAGCTCATGGTGGACAACCTCATGATCGTGGTGGAAGGTCTGAACCGTTACAGCCGGACGGCTGGTGCGAAGGATCCTTGCCCTCCCCGTCGGAAGTGGGACGGGGCGCTCACCGTTAGCGATCACTCCTTCTGAACGGTCTCCCGAGAACATGACAACAGGAGCGCCAGCGGCTCGAAGACTTGCGATGAAGGGATCGTGCATCATCATGCCGCTACCCGTCGTCCGGCTGGTAACCATGGCAAAAAGCCCAATATCGGCCCCCGAGGGAAGGTAACTTGCGAGTGCGCGCAGCGGCTGGTTTCCCGTTGCGGCCAGGATGTCGTAGTCATCCACCAACAGGACAATCTTTGGAGTCTGGACTGGTGCGCTGCCCCCATCGCCCAGCCGGTCCCGCGCTTGGCCGGCAACGAACTCGGCCAACTGGGCCGCTCTTTGCCCGTTGGAGGCATACTCCCCCAGATACACCTCGGGGATGAAGTCCTGCAGCTGTTGGCGTGGATCGAACACCGCAAAGGCCAGCTCACCTGGTTCGTGCGATGCCATCAACTGCGAGGCCGCCGTCCGCAGCAAGTTGGTACGGCCTGTTTCGGGATCGCCCACCACCACCGCTCCCCTGTCCGCGCCGAACAGATCAAGGTTCTCGGTGCCGGCGTCGTGCTCCCGGATACCCAGCGCAACGCTGCCGCCGACCGGACGGCGGTCCGGCGAAAGCCGCGTCAGTGCAGGCAGGACGCGCACGGGCGGTGCCGTTGAGGCGTTGTACTTGCGCAGGACGGCGCTGAGCTCCGCCAGTTCCTGTCCTGCATTGTCCCCATCCGGGGTTGCGGACAACGACGGAAGGGAGAAATGCCCAATCGTCTTGTCCATTGTCAGGGCGCGCCCTGGCCGGTTTGCCCCGAGTGTTGTTGCGAGGCGACGATCGAGCGAATCGGCGGGGTCGGCAAGGTGCAGCTCGATCCTGGTTCCCAAAAGTGATTGTCGGGACATCCGGACCTCCGACCAACCCCGCAGGCTGACCACCACGTGCACGCCCAGGGTGCTGCCGCGTGTCATGACGTCGTGCACAGCGTCTTCCAGTTCAGGGAATTCGGACGTCAGGCTTCCGAAGCCGTCGATGAAAAGGAAGGCGTCGGTGCATGCCAGATCGCTGAGCCCACCGCGGGACCGGAGCACACGCATCGCTTGAAGGGAATCCAGCTTGTGCTGATCGAACACGGCTTGCCGGATGTTCAACAGGCCCTGGACTTCTTCAATGGTTCTCCGGAGCAGTTCCCGGTTGCCACGGCCGGCCACACCGCTGCAGTGCGGGAGCCCCGCCAGCCCGGCGAGCGCATTTCCGAGCAGGTCCACCGCGTAGATGTTGACGTCCTCCACCCCATGGCTCAGAGCCAGCGAGGCGGCGATGGTGCGGAGCGCTGTGGATTTCCCACTCTGTGGTGCACCGATGATGGCGAGGTTCCCGCCCCGGGCGGATAAATCCAGGTGCCATGGCCCTTGCCATTGCCGGGCAGGGTCGTCCAGGATTCCGACGGCGGGGCTCAGGTACTGGGGTTGGGCAAGCCTGGGGCCTGTGGAGGTGAGGTCGAGTGAGGCGCCGGCCCCCGCTAGTGACACGGCTACCGGCAAGGGCGGAAGCCACACGGGTTGCGTCAATCGCGGCTGCGCAGCGGCGAAACCCACGACGGCGGAGAGGATAGTTGCGCTTTCAGCTTCGACTGAGGGGCCCTTGCTTTCCAACGCACCGCTTCTCGCAGAGGCGAAATCCGGTGATAAGGCGAGACCCGGCACTTCGGCGACTGAATCCGCTGCCAGGCGGAAGGACTGCACGGGGACAGACTCCGCAACTGTACTTCCGGCGTCGTCATCCGGTGAAGGCAACGCACCCGAAACGTAAGCCGCACGGAATCGTTTGAACACCGTGGTGTCTACTTTCAGGATGCCGTGACCGGGGGTGCTGGGCAGGTGGTAGGCATCGGGGACATCGATGATGGTCCGGCTTTCGCTCTCCGAATTGGTGTGGAGGGCAATGCGGTAGGCCAGATAGGTATCGAGGCCGCGGAGCATCCCTTGCTCCACTTTCTGCGACGCCAGGAGCAGGTGGATGCCGATGGAACGGCCGATCCTGCCGATAGACAACAGGAGATCTATGAAGTCTGCGCGGGCGGTCAGCAGCTCACCGAACTCATCAATGCACACGAACAAGTAGGGCAACGGTTCGGCGAGTGCCGGGTTGTCCGGGTTCCTGTTACGGGCGCTCCGATAATCGTTGATGTCGGCGAAATCGCCACCATCCTTCAACAACTCCTGACGGCGTTTTACCTCCCCCGCCAGGCTGGAGTAGATCCTGTCCACCAGGCTGGCGTCGCTGACCAGGTTGGTGACCAACCCCGAAACATGCGGCGCGGCCTCGAACGGAGCGAACGTCGCTCCACCTTTGTAGTCGACCAGGACCATGCTGAGGTCCTCAGGGGAATGCGTGGCAATCAACGACAGGACAATGGTTCGCAGGAGCTCGGACTTACCCGAACCAGTTGCGCCCACGCATAGCCCGTGGGGACCCATGCCTTGTTGGGCGGGTTCTTTCAGGTCGAGGTGAACGGGTGTTCCGTCCTCGTCTTCTCCGATGGCAACCCTCAGGAAATCTGAGCCGCGTTGGCTCTTCCACAACCGGAGCATGGCCTCGGCCGTGTACTCGGTGAGGCCCAGGGCTTCGGCATAGCTGCGCGAAGACTTGTGCTCCCCGAATTCGTGGGACAACTCTGAAAGACGCAGCGGCGCCAAGGCCCGGGCTACGGATTCGGCGACTACCGGAGGCACGTCATCAGCAATGCCCCGCATGGTTTGGCCAGTTGCTGTGGCTTCCAGCGTCAGGGCTCCAGGAGAGACCGTCAGGCGGAGGTCTACCCGTTCCGGCTCCTGTTGTTGCTCAGCCAGAACATGTATCCGGGTCACCGCGAGCCGGGACAATGGAAGGTCAGCGGGCAACCCGGGCAGCGCCACAGCGTTTTGCCCTGGCAGGTCCGTGATAATTATCAGTCGCGGAAGGGCATCTGCGGGGACCTGTTGAAAGTTACGGGCGGCGCTGTTCACTGCGGCGAGCCGGGCACCCAGGGAGTTTTCCAGCAAGCCGGCCAGATCGGCCAAGGAATCGGCCCTCCGCAGTGTTCCGCGGTCCTGCAGGTGGGGAAGCCATTTGGTCCACTCCCAGTCCTCCAGCTCGGCACCGGTAACAACAATCGCGAGCTCCACGTCCTCGGGAGATTGCGCCGAGGTGAGCTGGCAGACCAGGCTGCGGCACACCATCAGTGCCGTTTCCCGATCACCCACGATTGATACGTCAGACACTGCACCCAGCGGCAGAGTCAGCGGCATATCCGGGTTGCTCCCAAAACGTTGGCGGAGCTGCTCAGCTTCAGAGAGCATGAAGGCATCCGGGCGTTCAACGGCGTCGCCGCTGTCCTGGATCGTGATGGGCCTTCGCGGAACGCTGCCGGTTCCCAAACGGGTGACCAGGAAGTCAGGGCTGGTCCGGCGGCGTTCCCAGAGCCGGTGGGGATCGTTGACCACGCTTTGCACCAAGCGATTCACCGGCGGATGGGCCGCATTTGCGCCAGCCCGCGCGCGTTGCTCTTCAGCCTCAAAGTCTGAGCGGCGGCGCCTGAGGTAGTCCATGTACAGACGGCGCTTGGCCGCCCTTTGCCGAGTGGCCTTGCCGCGCTGTGAGAACATCAGCACCACCGAAGCGAGGACGGTGGCAACCATCATGATCGCGCCTATGCCGGCCAAGGATGATCCCCGGAAGAGCATCATGACCGTAACCGACGTGGCAGCGCCCAGCATCGGCACCAAGGCAAGTAGGTTCATCCCGCCTGCTCCCCCGGCCAGCTGCGGCGGGGCATCCAGGACTGAAGCTTCGGGTGCCTTTTCGGGAAGTGTGGTCCGCGCAGGACGATGGACTATCCGTGTGGTCATGCGCTAGGCCCTGTTCGCGGCCATCAAGGCCTTGCCGGTGAGTTCCGTGGCCGCGATCCTGGTTCGGGAGCCCAGACGGCTGAGTTGCAGGCTGCTGCCACTGGCCAGGTGCCGGTCGTAGGGCAACATGCCATCGCTCAGCGCTGCCTCATGGTTCTGCCGGGACCTTACCACCACTGATATCTGGTGAACCTCCGGGAATGACTTGCCCAGAGACTCTTGAATGGAAGCGAGTTTGGCTGCTTCCGGGTTTCCCGGAGGAGAAACCAGCACCACGGCATGCGCGGTTCCCAGTAGCGCGGCTGCGTGTCGGGACAAAGGTGATGCGCCGCCGTCGACGACTGTTACGGCCATGAAGCGCGACAGCGTGGACGAGACGTCCGTCCATTCCTGCAAAGCGATGGGCGCGTCCGCCAGAGCGGGAACGTCCGCTCTCCCGGCGGCGAAGACCTGGCTGCCGCAGGACGCGGCGTGCTTGACGGCGTCGGGCAACGTACGGACCGATTGTGTACGGAATTGCTGCATGAGCTCGGTCAAAAGGGCGGCCTGCCAGGACCCGAGGTAGCGCAGGAGGTTTCCGCTGTGATCGGTGGCATCCACGGCGATGACCGGCTCCTGCCGGATGCTGCCCAGCAACTTAGCCAATAGTGCCGCCACGGTGGTGGTGGCCGCGCCGCCTGCCGTCCCCAAAATTACGATCCGCCGCCCGGTGGTGATGGGGGCTTCAACCGCGGAACTCGCCCGGATCAGGCGCTCGGACAACGCCCCTGAGGTCACGGCGTCGGTCACCTCGAAGCGGACGCGTTCCCACCAGGTGTCGCCACTTCTCTTGCGTGATGCGGCTTGCGGGACAGTTGCGGTGACGGGTGCGGTTTGTGGCGCAGGGGCAGGAGGGGTCAACGGCGGTACCTCCGCGGTGGTGCCGCCCATCCCGGGAAAACCGCCCACCGGTGCGGGCGGCTGGCCAATCGGGAATCCTGAACGCGATACTTCAGCCAAAAGTCTGTCCTAGCTGTGTGTAGGCACCGGAAAGTCCGAGCACTAAGGGAATCGTGGCGAGCACGCACAGGAGTTCGAGCCGCGAGGCGATGACGCGAAGCCGGGCGGCAGTCTGTTCCCGGACCTTGACCACGCAGGCCACCAGCACCAGAACGGCCAGCGCTGCTGGGACCACAAGCCAGAGAGGCTGCTTGGATGCCAGGACAAAGATCAGGGTGGCGCCCCAGCAGGCACCAACCGCTGCCACATAGACACCGGCACGTTGTGCAAGCAACGGCAAGGCCAGCCCCCTGAACGTGAGGGCCCCCAATAAGGCCACCGCGAGCAGGACCGCCCAGACGGGCCGGTTCTTCGCCGTCGCAACAACCACCACTGCCACGCCGGCAATCATGGATGCAGTGAGCGTCCAGCCCGTCAGGGTGGCGTGCGCCGCGTGAACGGCGTCCAGCGTCGTGTTGCGGGTAATCCGCTTGCCTTGGCGTTGATCGTCATCCAAACCGCTAAGGCCTGTCAGTATTGTGGCCAGTCGGGGCGCCACACCCAGGGCAAATATGGCCACGATGCCTGCGATACCGGCCGAGAGTGGCTGGTCCCGTGTGCTGATGCCCAGCAATGCCCACAAACCACCCAAAGTGAGGAGCAGTCCAGCGCTTGAAAGGAAAGGTATATATTTGGCCGTCGCGACGCCCGAGGCAGCTAATGCGACGATCAAGGCCGCGGACAGGAGCAGAGCTCCAGTCGCGAAAGGTGTCACTATGAAACATGTGGCCGCAGCAGTCGCCAGCCCGGCGGATACGAGCGCGAGTCCTGCCGGGATGGAACGTGCGCGGCCGGCTATGGCGCCGAGCAACATGAGGGCGGCCGCGATCGCGATGCCGATGAGGGCGGCGTCCCTGTTTCCTGTTCCGCGCAGAACTACCACGAACGACGAACTGGCAGCGGCCATCAACAAACCAGCTACGGTCGAGAGACCTATGGACCTCAGGTTATCCGCCCACAGTGCCGGGAGGCGCTCTGTGGATTCGGCCGTGAAGGAGGGGACGTCGTAAACGTCCGGCGCTGACGGAACATCGCGTTCGTCGCGGAGGTAGAGCATGGAGCCATCGGAGATGCCTGCTTGGCGTAGCGTCAGTGAGCTTTCCAAAGTGACACCAACGCTGGTGGTCAGCACCAACGAGGTAAGGAGCGCGGTAGTGGTGCCAGCGGATGTTCCGGCACTGGCGGGCTCATTCATCAGGTCCAGGATCTGGGGCATGAGCGATGCTATGGGCTCATCGGAAGGGAGCCTCACATCAAGGTGCCGGTGGGCCGCAATAACTGTGACCCGGCTCAAGGCTGTGCTCATGGGGTTCCTTCGATGAGAGTTACTGTTGCTGAAGGCCCTGCTTGTTTGGCAGCCTGTTCGTTAAGCAGATGCTGGACAAAACTGAAACCAACACAAATGGCAGCGATGAGGGCCGCAATCAGAAGTGATTGCATCAACCGCGGTGTCGCCGTCTTATAGTTGCGTTCCTGCGGGTTCTGCCCGAACAGCAGGGAATCGTCGAGTCTATGCTTCCTTACCCGGGCAGACTCAAGCAGCCGGGAATCGTAATCTTCAGCCATGTGCGGCCACCCCCATCAGGCTCCTGTACGGCGTCATAGTGCCATCAACCCTAATCCATGGGTGGGTTTCAGTACGGTCCAGACCTTAGCATCCGGTCTGTGACGGGGCTGTCATAAAAAATTCAGCTCCTTGTTACTGCATCGACTGGACTTATCATGTCGTATTCGCAATGCTGGTTAAGCTTGTTCCTGTCCTTCGGGGCCGGTACTGACCTTTTATCTTCTACTGGGGGAACCAATGGCCATCTTTGATATGGGTGCCGAGACACTCGGTAACCTGACCAAACAAACCGACGCATCCCATCAGGACCTCGGCGCCTTGGTGCGCCGGTTCGTGGACGCCGTCACCCCGCTGGAAGGTAAATTCAGCGGCGCCGGCAAAGCCGCGTTCGACGCGTTCAAGAACCGCTCGGACCTGGTCGCGTCCGAACTGAACACCGCCCTGGCCGGGATCGTCCAAGGCCAGTCCGGAATGAACACCGCCTTCACCCAAGGCGACCTGTCCGCATCGGACAACGCGCGCCGCTCCGAAGGAGCCGCGAACTTCGACGCCGCACGATTCCAAGGCAGGGCATAACCATGACCAGCAACCGCATCGCCTACGACACCAACGTCTCCGCCCAGGTCCAGTCCGACATCCAAGCCCTCGCCGCGCAACTGGAAACTCTCATCGCCGCCCGCCAGTCCGACGTGAACCAGGCCATGGCCGACTTCCGCGCCGACGGCGTCGACGCGGAATACCAGGCTGTCGAAGCGCGATGGACCTCCGCCGCGGACGAAGTCAAAGCCATCATCGCCCTGGTCCGGACCACTTTGGGCACCAACGACGACACCGCCACCACCGCCGCGACCTCTGCCCGCAACGCCGTGCAGAGCATCGGCTAACCGCAGCCTCCTAGAGCTATGGCTGCATGGAATATAGACGTCGCCGCCTCTTCTTCGACCATCAAGGCCACCGCGGCCCAGGTTGAAGGTGTCCAGCCCTCCCTTGAAGGCATGGGCAAGGCCTTGGAACAGGCCGCTGCCGCGCTTCCTGGAGACGCGGGCGTGGTCCTCGCGGCGCTGAACGATGTGGTGGCTCTCAAACTTGCGCCAGCGGCCACTGAAGTGGTGAGCCGCTCGGAAAACGTCATCACCTCGACCGCCCAGGCGCTGAACTTTTACCAACAAGGTGACCTGACCATGGCTACGGCTGCTCAACGGAGCGCTGGCCAGGTAGATCAACACCCCACTACTGCGCCCCATGGCGGTCCCGTGAAACTCGTAAGGGACTAAGAAGATGTCAAACAGTTCGGACGTTGGCCCCTCCGGGTTGAACCCCACCGGCGGGTTCGCACTGCCCGACGTTGATTCCCTGGACGCTGCGGCGCAATCGCTAAGGCAGCACGCCGATGATTTCCTCTCCGGCGTAGCTACCTCCACGGCGATCTGGCGCGGACTCTCCGGTTCCTACTCCTCGGACGAGTCACCCACCGTGCTCGCGGCGTTCGGCACCATCATGCCCTCAGCCCAGCGCGTGCAGGGAGCCGGGGCATCCACGTCTACAGCTTTGGCGACCTTCTCCTCGACATGCCGGGACCTGAAGCAACGCCTCGAGGCCTACGGCCGGCAGGTTCATGCACTGGATGCTGACATCGGGGCCTTTCCCACGTCGGTGGAAAAAGTCACCATGGTCAAGGGTGAACGTATAGTTCGGAATGAACAGCAGCACTGGACCGGAGAAGCCGACCTAACCGCCCGGCACGACACGCTCGCCGCTGAGGTCAAAGCCATCCACGATGACTACCTCGCAGCACAAAACACCTGCGCAGGCGCCCTCGCCGCTGCCTCCGGCGGAGAAACATATACCGTCTCCCGCCCCGCCGCTCCAGACCTGAAAACCGGAAACTGGATGGACGAACTCCTCTGGAACGCCGGGACCTTCCTCGGAAAAGAACACCCTCAAGAGGAGCAGCCCTGGGGCAAAGCAACAGTCCCCTATCGCCCCAACGGGGTTGTAGGGCTCTTGCAGGGCTTCGGCGCCGGATTGATCGAGACCGTTGATGGAGTCTGGTCTCTGACAGGAACGTTGAACCCGGGAAAGCGCGACCAAGCCTGGGGCGGAGTGAACGCAATGGTGGGCGCAGCCGGAACACTTGCGCTGGTGCCCCTGACCTCCTTCGATGCCAAACGTCGGGAAGAGGACGCACCAAAGGTCCAAGAAGCCTTGGACCTGTTCGGGTCGATAGGCCCGGCTTTCATTCACCAAGACGAAGCAGACACAAACGCAGGTTGGGCCGCCGGAGCAACCACCTTCAACGTGGCTAGCCTTTTTGTTGGTGCTGGGGCTGGCGCCGGTGTGAAGGCCGGAACCCTGGCAACAAAGACTGGAATGGCGGCGGAAAGACTCAGTGTCGTCGCATCCCAGAGCACGCGGCTGAGCGGGACGTCGGCCATGCTAGGCACTACTGCGAGTGCGCTGAAGGTAACTGGCATCTTCCTCGACAAGCCAGGCTCGCTCGCGTTGAAGGTCTCCGACATCCTCATGCCGAACACCACTGCCAAGGTCCAGGACACAATGACCAAGACGAGCGTAGCCACCTGGGCTGCGATCACAGACGCGAAATCCACGGCCGTGGAGGCCGTCGGCGGTGCCAAGCGGCTGGTGGCCAGCGGGTTCGAAAAGCTCGCCGACGACGTCAGGACTGTGGAAGCCAGTTTCCCTGGGGCCCTGATTCCGGAACCCAGCGGTGTCATGACCCGCACCGGTATCCACACTGGCCTTCCGGAGTTAATGGACAACAAAGCGGCCACCATCCGAGAGAACAATCCCCCCGCATTCGTGCCACCCAAGGCTGCCAGCACAGACGTGCCCACCCATCCGGCCGAACCAACCGTCGTGCCAGACCACTTCGTCCACCCGACCAAAGTCGAGAACACGATAATTGTCAGGCACGGAGACCTGCACTTCCCCGTCAGCCGGAGAGACAACTTCGCCGCCAAAACCGGGTTGGAGCCAAACACCGAGTACATCGTGGACCACCGCACCAAAATGAAGGACGCCGACGGGGGCCACGACGCCAATACGTTGGAGAAGTTCTACACCGACGAAAACGGCAACGTGACCATCGTCAACACCTACGCCGGCGTCAGAGGTGGCTGGTCCGTGGAGCTGAACAAGCCCATGCCCAACGTCACCTACAACGTCGTCGCCCAGGTCGACGGTGGACTGCAGAACACCTTCACCCTCAAGATGGACAACAACGGACACCTCGCCTCAGCCAAGGGCCACATCGTCTCAACCTTGGTCGGCGACGCCAACCGCAACGGCTATCAACAACGCAAAGCCGGCTGGCTCGGCGGCCGGGGCTACGATGGCGGCCACGCAGCACCATCCGCCCTAGGATTCATCGGTGAGCGCGGCGGGATCTTCCCCCAACACGAATGGCAGAACCGCAAGGCGGGAACACCCAACGAAATCGACGAGGCAAACAACTTCCACGACACAGAGATGGAAGTCATCAGGGACCTGAAGGCGCGGCTGGCAAGCGGTCAACCCGTAAGCTTGAACTGGGAGATGGAGTTGGTCCCGAGCTCAAAACCCGCTCTACCTTCCACCATTCGGCTCCGCTATAACTTCGCAGGAGAAGAGATAGAAAGGGTTCGTTTCAATAACCTAAACAGGGATGGAGTTCCTGCCGATGCGCGAAAGTAGGACGTTAGAGAACGAGTTTGTGAGAGAGGGGCTCACACGCCTTCAGGAAGAGGCATTCTCTGAGCGCGGACCCGGTTACGGTGCCGAAGAAGTGGTGAGTACTTCGGTCGTCCAACAAGCGATTTCGCGCCGGTACGACGACGTCAGGCTTAACGGGAAGTGGGGTCAGGCGGATATCTCCTCGGACTTCTCAGACGAGGCCATGGACAGGTGGCTCCTTGAGTTGCGAGAACGTTGCTATGTAGTCGGTGAGGGTACGTGGATGACCTACCGGGTGTTCCTTTATCCCGATGAGCCCGGGCGACTTGAAGTCTTCGACGAAGAGATACTAACGAAAGGTCTTCACTCCACGTCAGGCCGGCTCAACGCACCCTCAAGCGCGGCAACACTAGCATCTGAACTCATTGCATTCCCTCGTACAGCGGAGAACATCCCACAGTGGATGTGGGCGACGTTCAGCGCGGAAGGCGTAACACCTCCCTTATATAATCCGGAGTTCCAGTCCGTGGACTGGAAGAACCGTCGCCGACCGGTCACTGACAGAGGAACCGACTTCACAGTCGAACCGACAGTTATAGACCCTTCGTTGGAGCCGGGCGTCTTCGCCAAAATCAGCAAGAAGCTCTTCGGAGCATAAGACAACGAGCCCAGTCGCCCCTGTCCGGTTCACCCAGTCGGACGTCTTGCCATCCGCGAAACCCTAGGCCGCCGTCGTCGACCTCTAATTCCTGCAGAAGGCTAGCCGGGGTGCGAGCATCCACTAGCGCTCCGACGTGAAGGACGCCGACTGGGGCCACATCGTCTCCACCCTGGTCGGCGACGCCAACCGCAACGGCTATCAACAACGCAAGGCCGGGGCTCGGCGGCCCCGGCTACGACGGCGGCCACGCATCACCATCCTTCTTCGGATTCATAGGTGAGCGCGGCGGAATCTTCCCCCAACACGAATGGCAGAACCGCAAGGCCGGAACAGAAAACGATGATACTAACGTCCATGAGATCGAGATGGATGTCATCAGAGAAGCCAAAATACGTCTAGAAGAGGGCAGCGCACCGGACTTAACGTGGGAGATGGAACTCGTTCCAGGGAAGAAACCCGGAGTACCCGACTCCATGGAATTGAGTTATGCATTCGGAGATGAAGAGGTCAGCTTCGAGAGATTCAATACCTCCCCCGCAACCCGAGTTAGGCTAGTCGCGATGCGCAACAACTTCTTGAACTCCGAGGCCCTGGTTATTGATGGACTGCAGAGGCTGTCATATGAAGCTTACGGTCCTGAAGGTTTCGCCCGCGGATCGGATGAGGTCATCCACGTTCTAATTCATCGCGGTTCCAGAACGATGGGTTATGGATACCTAATTGCAGGCGCCCAGAAGACCAGCAGGGGTCTAAAGGGAGGGAAAGACGAATTTTCTCGAGAAGCCCTCCATGATTGGCTGGACGAGTGCCGCGACCTCGCGTACTCCCCAGGAATCGGAACTTGGACTACGGCTGAGGTCCACGTCTTCCCGGACAAGCCAGGACGACTGGACTTTTTCGAAGAGGAACGCCTCCGAAAAATGAGCAACGGCCGCTGGTACCCCGGCGCCGAGCCAGCGGACGCTGTTGTGTGGACCAAACAACTACTGAGATATCCAAGAACGGCGGATAACATCCCCTCTTGGATGTGGGACGTTTTTCGCGCCGAAGGCGTAACTCCGCCGATTTACAACCCTGAGTTCAAGTCGGTTGACTGGAAGAACCGTCGCCGGCCGGTGACTGAACGTGGAGCTGACCTCACCGTCGAACCAACTGTGATTGATCCCTCGCTGGAGCCGGGTGTTTTCGCCAAAATCAGCAAGAAACTCTTCGGTGCATAGGAGAAGACGTGGCCAGTCGCCCCTAATCGGTTGAGTTCAGTCCGTCGGACGTCTTGCCATCCGCTAAACCCTAGGCCGCCTCCAATTCCTGTAGAAGGCTAGCCCGCAACGGCTATCAGCAACGTAAGGCCGGCTGGCTCGGCGGCCGCGCAGCACCATCCGCCCTAGGATTTATAGGTAAGCGCGGCGGGATCTTCCCCCAGCACGAATGGCAGAACCGCAAGGCCGGCGATCCGAACGACCAGTTCAATTTCCACGACTCAGAGATGCAGGCCATTGATAGGGTCAAGATCTTATGCCACCGGTGCGGTCAGGCCTGCCAGGAAGCTTCCGCTTGACATACTTCTTCGGCATAGAAAGACCATACGATCAAGTATTCAGCAATGTCCCCCTACGAAAATTAGGCTCCAATGGTCACGTTTGACTTGAATTCAGAACCCTTTGTCGAGCTCGGATTGCTGCGCCTATCCGGCGAAGCGTTCGGCCCTCAAGGCTTCGCCCAGGGAATGGACGAGGTTTTTCATATGTTGATCCATCGCAGAACCAGCACATTTGGGTATGGCCATATGGTTTCAGGCGAACGTCTTATCTTCACTGGACGGTCAGATGCCGATAGGTTCTCCTATGACGGCTTGAACGCCTGGCTCGATGAATGTCGATTTCTGGCGTATTCGCCGGGTGTAGGAACGTGGACTACGGCCGTCGTCCATGTCTTTCCAGATCGGCCCGGACGGCTCGACCTCTACGACGAAGAGATTTTGGAGAGAGATGCCCAAGGTAACTGGCCGCCCGGCGGGCAGCCTGCCGGGGCCCAAACGTGGGCCCAGCAGCTCCTCGCTTTCCCGCGACTCCTCAACAATATCCCTGGGTCTATGTTGGAGATCTTGAGGACTGAAGGCGTTACCCCTCCGATTTACAACCCGGAGTTCACTTCGGTGGACTGGAACAACCGTCGCCGACCGGTCACTGACAGAGGAACCGACTTCACAGTCGAACCGACAGTTATAGACCCTTCGTTGGAGCCGGGCGTCTTCGCCAAAATCAGCAAGAAGCTCTTCGGAGCATAAGACAACGAGCCCAGTCGCCCCTGTCCGGTTCACCCAGTCGGACGTCCTGCCACCCGCGAAACCCTAGGCCGCCGTCGTCGACTTTCCTCAAACCTTCAGGAGATCTGCCGCGGTGGCATCAACTACTGCACCAAAATGAAGGACGCCGACGGGGGCCACATCGTCTCCACCCTGGTCGGCGACGCCAACCGCAACGGCTATCAACAACGCAAAGCCGGCTGGCCCGGCGGCCCCGGCTACGACCGCGGCCACGCAGCACCATCCTTCTTCGGATTCATAGGTGAGCGCGGCGGCCTCTTCCCCAACACGAATGGCAGAAGCACAAGGCCGGAACACCCAACGAAATCGACGAGGCAAACAACGTCCACGACACCGAGATGGAAGTCATAGCCAAGGTCAAACGTGATCTGACTGAAGGGAAACCGATAGATCTTACTTGGAGATAACTCTTACGAGAAGTAACCACTCAGCCGTTTCTCCGACCGTGAAATTGGAATACTCGTTCGAGTCAATGGACCCAGTCATTGCAAGATTCAATAATCTGAAGATAAGCGAGTAGGTTTAAAAAATGTGACCACCTTTGATCTGAACGAGGACCCGTGGGTTGAAAGCGGACTGAACCGACTCCACGATGAAGCTTTCGGAAGTTCGGGGTTCGCTCACGGCGCCAGTGAACTGGTCGATGTCCTCGTGCACAGAACCAGCGGCACATTCTGGCGCGGACAAATGTATCAGGGCGGTAGGCGCGTCCCCCGCGGAAGTGATTTTCACTTCTCGGACGATTTCTTGGCAACGTGGCTGGATGAGTGCCACGTCCGAGCTTATAAGCGCGGCACGGGGACATGGACCACGGCCGAGGTTCACATCTACCCCGACCGGCCCGGAAGACTTGATCTTTTCGAAGAGGAGATTCTGGAGAGGATGCCGGACGGGCATTGGTACCCCGGAGCCAAGCCCTCTGGAGCCGCAACCTGGGCGCAGCAGTTGCTGAGCTTTCCAAGGACTGTAGACAATATCCCTCCGTGGTTGTGGGACCTCTTCCGGGCTGAGGACGTGACTCCACCGATTTACAACCCGGAGTTCAAGTCCGTTGATTGGAAAAACCGTCGCCGACCGGTTACCGAAAGCGGAACGGACTTCACCGTCGAACCGACCGTGATCGACCCATCCCTAGAACCAGGCACTTTTACCAAAATCAGCAAGAAGCTCTTCGGAGCATAGGACAAACGAGACTAGTCAAACGTGTTCGGTCAAGCGCAGACAATCGGACGTCTTGCCTCCCCGCAAAACCCTGGCCCGCCGTCGTCGACCTCTAAATGCTGTAGAAGGCTAGCCGCGGTATCCGTACCCACCAGCGCACCAAAATAAGGACGCCGAGTAATCAGCGAAGTGAAACAGCGCTTGTCCGCAGGAAGACCCGTAAGTTTGGAGTGGGAAATGACCCTCACCCCGAGTCCGCCAACCGGAACGGCTAACAACAACGCAAGGCCGGCTGGCTCGGCGGCCCCGGCTACGACCGCGGCCACGCAGCACCATCCTTCTTCGGATTCATAGGTGAGCGCGGAGGAACCTTCCCCCAACACGAATGGCAGAACCACAAGGCCGGAACACCCAACGAAATCGACGAGGCAAACAACTTCAACGACACCGAGATGGAAGTCATCAAGAAAGCCAAGACGCTCTTGCAAAGTGGAGCCCCGTTAGATCCAAGGTGGGAAATGAAACTGGAGCCGGGATCGAACCCAGGCATGCCGCAGATCCTCAAGTTGCTTTACTCCTTTGATGACGAGCTTTCTGTTACAAAGGAATTCAATAACCTTCGAAGCAAGCAGATAAGGTGAATCAGTGACTGCTGCGGATTTGAACGCCAACATTTTCGTAATTGAAGGTCTTCAGAGGCTCGCTGAGGAGGCTTTCAATCCGGAGGGATTTGCGCACGACGTGGACGAAGTGGTTCATGTTCTGGTCAATCAAGGATCAGGAACCTTCGGGTATGGACACAAGGTTGTCGGCGACAGACAAATCCACAAGGGGCGTAGTTTTGACGATGACTTTTCTCACGATGCGCTAAACAACTGGCTGCGTGAGTGCAGGGCTCTCTCCTACTCCCCGGGCTACGGAACGTGGACAACGGCCGAGGTCCACGTCTTTAGGGACAGGCCAGGGAGATTGATCGTTTTTGATGAAGAACACCTACCGCGAATGAAGGATGGTGGATGGTACCCGGGAGGTAAGCCTGCCAGGGCAGCTTCATGGTCCGATCAACTCTTGGCATATCCGCGGACGGTGGACAACATCCCGTCGTGGATGTGGGATATCTTCCGTTCTGAGGGCGTTACCCCTCCGATTTACAACCCTGAGTTCAAGTCGGTTGACTGGAAGAACCGCCGCCGACCGGTCACTGACAGAGGAACCGACTTCACAGTCGAACCGACAGTTATAGACCCTTCACTGGAGCCGGGCATCTTCGCCAAAATCAGCAAGAAGCTCTTCGGAGCATAGGACAAACGAGCCCAGTCGCCCCTGTTTGGTTGAGCTAAGTCGGTCGGACGTCGCTCCGCCCGCGAAACCTTAGCCGCCGTCGACTTTCCTCAAGCCTTCAGGAGATCTATCGCGGTGGCATCAAGTACGGCACCAAAGCGAAGGACGCCGACGGGGGCCACGACGCCGATACCTTGGAGAAGTTCTCACCGACGCAAACGTCTGCAGTCCACCGTCTACTTGGGCGACGACATTGTAGGTGACGTTGGACAACTTCCACGACACCGAGATGGAAGTCATAGCCAGAGTAAAGAACGATTTGACCGAGGGTATGCCGGTCGATCTTCAATGGGAGATGGAACTGGTCCCCGGACGTCGGGCCGGGCTCCCAAACAATCTGCGATTGAAGTACAGATTTGGACACGAGGAGTGGCAGGATTTCGAGTTCAACAACCCTAATAAGGAAGGCTGAGGTATGACTGAGTACAATCTCGGCTCACAGCCGTTAGTTCTTCAAGGACTTGCACGGCTTCACGAAGAAGCGTTCGGTGCATCCGGTTTTGCTTTGGGGATGGATGAGGTGGTTGACATCGTCATTAAGCGACCATCGTCGACGTACAGGCGCGGGCACATGAAGTTAGGCGCTGAAATTGTGCCGCGTGAACGTGATGCCAAGTACTCAAGGGAGGCACTTAGCAAGTGGCTGGACGACTGTAGAGCCCTCGCGTATGTTCCTGGTCGAGGAACGTGGACAACAGCCGAAGCACACGTTTTCGCGACGAGCAGTGGTCTGCTGAATCTCTTTGACGATGAACATCTGGATCGGATGCCCAACGGCGATTGGTACCCGGGAGCCAAGCCCTCTGGAGCCGCAACCTGGGCGCAGCAGTTGCTGAGCTTTCCACGGACTGTAGACAATATCCCTCCGTGGTTGTGGGACATCTTCCGGGCTGAGGACGTGACTCCACCGATTTACAACCCGGAGTTCAAGTCCGTTGATTGGAAAAACCGTCGCCGACCGGTCACCGAAAACGGAACTGACTTCACCGTGGAACCAACCGTGATTGACCCATCCCTTGAACCAGGCATTTTTACCAAAATCAGTAAGAGGCTATTCGGTGGTTAAAACAACTATCGTTCAATAACTAGAACGATTGGAGAGTGTAAGCACTTGACCTCTTACGACGTATCCGGCGAACCATTGACATCAAGAGATTTGCGACACTTAAGGGGGGAGGCGTTCGGGCATCCGCCCTAGGATTCATCGGTGAGCGCGGAGGAATTTTCCCCCAACACGAATGGCAGAACGGCAAGGCAGGAACACCCAACGAAATCGACGAGGCAAACAACTTCCACGACACCGAGATGGAGGTCAGCAATAAATCGCAGACGCATTTCGGAAGCACGCGAGCCGGTGGATTTGACCTGGAAAATGAGGCTCGAACCCAGTGTGGCGAGCAATCCACAATCGCGAGATTCAACAACCTCGCTGAGCCCGAAGTAGGCTAAAGACGTGGATTCCCTCAGGCTAAACTCTGACCCTTTTGTTGTTACCGGTCTCCAACGGCTTTCTTCTGAGGCCTTCGGCCCCGCGGGTTTTGCTCTCGAAATGGATGAAGTAGTCCATGTTCTGGTTCACTACGGGACGCGCACTTTCGGCTATGGCCATAAAGTCAGCGGAAACGAAATCATCTACAAGGGCCAAAGCTTCGAGGACGATTTTTCAGCGCAAGCCCTCGATCACTGGCTGGATGAATGTAGGGATCGGTCATATACTCGCGGTGTTGGATCTTGGACAACAGCAGAAGTCCACGTTTTTCATAACAAAGCTGGCCGCTTGGATGTGTTCGATGAGGAACATCTCGAACGAATGAGCAACGGTCGTTTGCACCCCGGCGGCAGGCCCGCCGGTGCCCAAACCTGGGCTCAACAGCTGCTCAGGTACCCCCGGACCGTGGAAAACATTCCGGCTTGGATGTGGGATATCTTCCGGGCAGAAGACGTGACTCCGCCGATTTACAACCCTGAGTTCAAGTCGGTTGACTGGAAGAACCGCCGCCGACCGGTCACTGACAGAGGAACCGACTTCACAGTCGAACCGACCGTGATCAACCCTTCGCTGGAGCCGGGTGTTTTCGCCAAAATCAGCAAGAAGCTCTTCGGAACATAGAACAAACGAAGCAAGTCAAGGGTCTTCGGTTAAGTGCAGCCAGTCGGAAGTCTTGTCCGGCGCAAGACCTTGGATTGGCCCCTCGGATCTAGGCCAGCGCCGGAGCGCCGCCCAAACAAACCACCGCTTCCTGTGAATAACCCGCTACCATCCACTTCATGGGCATCCACATCGGCACCTCGGGCTGGAGCTACGACCATTGGGAGAACGTGCTGTATCCACCGGGCCTCCCTGTTGCCAAGCGTCTGGCCCATTACACAGCGCGTTTCAACACGGTGGAGCTGAATGCGAGTTTTTACCGGTGGCCTCGCGACACGTCCTTCGCAAGTTGGAGGGAGCGGCTCCCGCCCGGCTTTGCCATGTCGGTGAAAGCGCCGCGGGGCCTCACGCACGGCAAGAAACTATATAGTCCAGAAGTCTGGGTGGAACGGATCGTCCGCTGCTGGCACGAACTCGGCGATAAGAGGGCTGTGCTGCTGGCCCAGCTCCCGCCAGATTTTGAACGCGACGACGCCCGACTCGACTACTTCCTGGCTACCCTGCCGCAGTGGATTCGCGTCGCCGTCGAGTTTCGCCATGACAGCTGGGACCACCCGGACGTCTACACCCTGCTGGAACGCCGAGCTGCTGCCTACTGCATCATGAGTGGTGCCCATCTGCCGTGCATCCTCCGGGCCACCGCACCATTCGTGTACGTTCGACTGCACGGCCCGGACCATCAGCACCTCTACGGCGGCTCATACTCCGATGACGATCTCCAATGGTGGGCGGACCGGATTCGCGAGTGGGACGGCGCCGGCAAGGATGTCTACGTCTACTTCAACAACGACGGCGGTGGTAACGCCGTGCGGAATGCTGACACTTTGCGGTGGCTGCTTGGGGTCGGCTGACCTCGCTACGCCAAGCGTCCGCGCACGATCTCGCTGACAGTCTTGCCGTCAAAACGTCCTGCAACCTTGGCGGTGACGGGCTTCATGACGGCTCCGATGGAGCGCATGGAGAGTTCCTGACCGTCAGCCTTCAGTGCCTGGATGGCGTCGTCGACGATCGCCTCTACTTCTTCCCTGCTGAGGGCCTTCGGCAGGTAAGCCTCGATGATTTCAGCCTCAGCAACTTCGGCGGCTGCACGGTCGGTTTCGCCGGCCTCCGTGTAGATGCGGGCTGTGTCCCGGCGCTTGGCGGCTTCCTTTTGAAGCAGTGATGTGACCTGGGCGTCGTCCAGCTCCACCGGAGTCTTCCCGGACTTCTCGCGGGTAGTAATCTCGCCCAGCACGTTGCGGACAGTAGTAAGGGCGGTCTTGTTGCCGGCCTTCATGTGGTCGACGACGTCGGCTTTCAAGCGCTCTTTGAGTGTCATGATGTTGCTCCTTGTTCGGGGTTCCTCCTGCTATCTTTCCAGCTTGGGTGCTCAAGCGGGTCTCCCTCCGCACGAACACAGAATTCATGCTTGAAATCTGAATAGTAAGCATGCTTAGCTTATCGAGTCACTGGAAATCAGGTTTACCCGCGAAACCAGCTGACCCGCCAACCGCACAAAGGAGCCGTAGCGCTTAGGAGGAACTCCCATGCCACTTTCAGAAAGGGAGCGCAAAGTACTGCAGCAGCTTGAGCGCGAGCTCTTCATCCAAGACCCGGATTTGGCCCGACAATTGGAATCCGGGGTTCCCGTACGCGGTCCTGTTCAACCCCGCATCCGCGACGTCATGGCCGCCGCCGTCGGAGTGCTGTTGATCCTGCTGTCCATCCCCCTGCACGTCTTTCCGCTTGCCCTCGGTGGCATACTTCTTGTTGCCCACGCATTCCTGGCTCACAGGACTTACAAAAACGAGTCCTCGTCAAGACTCCTTTGAAGGCAATGCGCCCGGCGGGTCCTGTTCCGTTGGTTCCTTCTCAATCGGTCCGCTGACCACTACCTGCGCAGGGCTGTGGAGGAGGTAGCCGTTGAGCCAGGAGAACAAGGCCCGGATCTTTTGTTGGACCCCGGACAACAGTGCGAGGTGCACCAAAAGCCAGGACAAGAAGGCAAGGATGCCTTGCAACTGGAGGCGCTTGCGGCCCAGCTCTGCCACTGCGGCGCCACGCCCCACCATCGCCATATAGCCTTTGTCCACATAGCGGAAGGGTGTCCGGCTGCCACCACTGAGCTCCGCGAGGATGTTCTTAGCGGCCCATTTTCCGGCCTGTTGAGCGACCGAACCCAGTTGCGGCAATTTTGCACCCGTTGAATCCGTGATGTTGGCTGCATCTCCAATGACGTAGACGCCTTCCGCATCGGGGGCAGTCAAGTCAGGACGGACATCGATACGCCCGCCTCTCCCCTGGGCAAGACCCGATCCGGCAATGAGGTCCCCCGCCTTCAATCCGCCCGCCCACACCACGATTTGTCCAGGTACAGAACTCCCGTCAGCCAAAGTCACCCCGTCCTGCCGGACTTCAGTCACGCCCACTCCCATGTGCAGTTGGACTCCCACCTTCTTCAAGTGGTCCGTGGCATAGCTCTGGGACTTCTTGGAGAACATGTTCAGGACACTGGGAACCATATCCACCAGGTGCACACGGCAGCGCTCTGCCAGCTCCGGCGAGAAGTACTTGCTCACAACGTATTTGACGTTTTCGGCCATTGCCCCAGCCGTTTCGACTCCAGTGGGTCCGCCTCCCACCACAACGACATCCACAGACCCGTCGGGGTTTCTGTCAGCCTGATCCAGCAACCGGGTGAGGCCCGTCCCAAGCCTCGTGGCATCGGTGACTGAATACAGCGGGAATGCATGCTCTTCCGCGCCGGGCGTATTAAAGAAGTTCGGGACCGCCCCAACAGCGATGACCAGGATATCGGCACGCATGGAACGGCCATCAGCAGTCCTGACCACACGCTCAGCGGCGTCAACGGATTCCACCTTCGACGTTAGAACCTTGACTGTCTTGTAGCGGCGGAAAACCGAACGAAGAGGCCGGGCGATGGCTGACACTCCGATCTGCGAGGTTGCCACCTGATACAGGAGCGGCTGGAACTGGTGGTAGTTGTTCGAGTCGATCAGTAAGACGCGAACTCCCTTGCGCCCGAGCTCCTTGGCCGCTGCTACGCCCGCGAATCCGGCACCGACAACGATGACTGGGTATGAGTCCTCCATGCGAGCAACTTACTTCACTCCTCGTCCGGACAACAGGGGTTCGCGATCGCCGTCGAGCGTTTATCTTCTGGTCCTGTGGGTACGCAGTGGGTAGTGTTCTGCATTCGGCGACGCATGCGAAAGGGTGATCTTTGTGAATGAGGACGGGCTGACGGACGCAGTGCAGGAAGCCGGCGCTGTGGAGTTGATCCTGATCCGGCATGGCGAGAGCGAAGGCAACGTGGCCGCAACAGAGGCTCGTTTGGCTGGAGCCGAAGTGATTGATGTTCCGGCCAGGGATGCTGATGTGAACCTATCGGGTACCGGAAGGGACCAGGCCAAGGCACTGGGAACGGCGCTGGCCCGGATCGCCGATGAGCTCCGCCCGGATGCAGTTGTCTCCTCCCCCTATGTGCGGGCCCGGCAGACCGCGGAAATCGCTGTCGAAACGGCCGGCTGGCCCGTGAAGGTGCTCACCGACGAACGCCTCCGTGACCGGGAACTGGGCATCTTGGACCGGCTTACACGTTTGGGCGTGGAGACCCGATATCCGGACGAAGCTGAGCGACGGCTATGGCTGGGCAAGCTCTACTACAGGCCGCCGGGCGGTGAATCGTGGGCCGACGTCGCACTCCGACTACGTTCAATTCTGGATGAGCTCAACACCTTGGGAACAGGGCACCGGGTGATGCTCGTCTGCCATGACGCCGTCATCCTGCTGGTCCGTTACGTCCTGGAGGGCATGTCCGAGCAGGAAATCCTTGACCTTGCGGCCACGACATCGGTGCTGAACGCATCGATCACCCGGTACGTGCGGCCTTCGGGCGCGGGGCCTTGGCAACTGGAGAGCTTCAATGTGGCTGACCACCTTACGGAGCAGGGTGTCACTGTCACAGAACACGCAGGAGATGCCAGTGTCCACCCACAGTGATTCCAGCGCACTCACACTGGTAACACCGTCGCTTCTGCGTGATTGGCCGCTGCCGTCGCCCGGAGAGGACAAATACTCACGCGGTGCAGTGTTGGTCATTGGTGGAGCCCGGGCGACCCCTGGCGCGGCTTTGCTCGCCGGGACCGCGGCCCTTCGCGCGGGCGCGGGAAAAATTACCTTGGCCGTGGCCGAATCCGTAGCGGTGCAAGTGGGAGTCGCGCTGCCGGAGTGCGGCTCAATCGCCCTGCCCGAGACCGCCGACGGGTCCGTGACAGGTGAAGGATTGGACCGGATCTCGTCGTACTTGGAACGGGCCGACGCCGTGCTGATCGGCCCGGGTTTGGATGATCCCGAACTCGCCGAATCGCTGCTGCGAGCGCTGCTGGAGCGGGAGGAAACCCGCAGTGCCACGGACGACGGCGGAGCTCCCGCCGTCGTTCTTGATGCCTACGCCTTGGGCGGAATGGTAAAGATCGAGGACGAGTTGGGACCGTGGCGTGGCCGGATGATCCTGACTCCGAACCCCACGGAAACCGGAATTCTTCTGGGCAGGGACGTGGAGGATCTTGGGGCTGATGTTGCTGAGGTCGCCCGGCGATTTGATGCGGTGGTGAGTTGCCAGGGATACATCGCCGCTCCGGAGCCCACGGAAGACTCGACTCTGTGGAAGATCACCACGGGCTACGGCGGCCTGGGAACATCGGGAAGCGGCGATGTTTTGGCGGGGGCCATCGCCGGACTCCGGGCGCGCGGTACCAGCGATGCCCAAGCCGCGTGCTGGGGCACCCATCTTCACGCGGCCGCCGCCGACCGGCTAGCGAGCAAGCTCGGGCCCCTGGGTTTCCTGGCCCGGGAACTCGCGGACGAACTGCCAGCCCTCATGCTGGAGCTCAATACCTGATTCCCCTAGGCTGCCTCCATGGGGACAAAGGGAAGCAGCAGTCAATCATCGCGTGCAATCGTCAGCATCGTTGGGCTGCTTGCAATAGCGGCCTACGCTCTCTGCGCGGCGTTGCAGATCCTCGTGTGGAATCCTCTCGCTGCTATTCCGGGTGCCACCCTGGACGAAATACATGAGGGGCTGACCCGACGCAACGAATCAATTTCGTTGGCCGCGGTGTTGACGTGGTCAAGCATTGGAACGGTTCTTGGTGCCGTTGTGGTCCTGCTGACTGCGAGACGCGTTATTTCACGGATGAGAACCGTTGTGATTCTCCAGCTCTTGATCCTGGTGCTCGGCGCTCCTATGTATTTCTTCGCGTCATTCTCTGCCGGAATGGCCTTGGCGGACGCGTTTTTCATCTCCGGCGGCGATTACTCTCCTTGGGGCAGTCTGCTGTATCTCGTCAGCGGGACGGCATTGACCGGACTGCTAATGGTGATGATCTTTCGTGGAAAGTCCGGCGTGCATCCGGCCCGCGCCTAGGCAGGCTTCAGCAATTCATGCTCGACGACGGCGGTGCGCGACAGGGTTTTGTAGCCCTCCTGTTCGAACAGAACAGTCATGACGTCGTCCTCATGCCGCATCACCAGGCCCGGACCCCATTCTTTGTGGATCACCGTGGACTGCAAGGGGAACAGGTTCTCTGCGTCTGAGGTGGGGTGTCCGGCGGAACCCGGCCCGGCGTCGTCGTGAATTTCAGTGCAGGCATCGCAGTTGCCGCAGGGCTCCGGCAGGTTCTCCCCAAAGTAGCCCAGCAGGAACTGACGACGGCAGGCATCCGTCTCCGCAAAGCCTCGCATCATGGTGAGCCGCGACTGGTCCACGCGCTGCCGCGCCTCAGCCAGTTCGACGGCGCGGTCCACCAATGTGGTCAGCTTGGCCTTGGAGCTGAGCCGGGTGCCCCGCTTACCTGTTGTCACCGCGCCGGCTTCCTCCAGCTGGTTTACCAGTGCCGTGACCCGGCGGGCAGGGAAACCGCTGAGCTCCACCAAGGCCGTCTTCGGAGCAGGCGCGCCGGCGTTCTTGATGACTTTCAGGACGGCCATGAGCGACTCCGCGTCCGGGGAGTGGGTTGCGAAGAACTTGCGCAACCCCAAGTCCTCGGCACGGTAGTGCAGTATCGCAGCTGCCGGTTCACCATCGCGGCCGGCCCGACCGATTTCCTGGTAATAGGAGTCCAGGGACTCCGGAATATCCGCGTGCACCACAAACCGGACATTGGGTTTGTCAATGCCCATGCCAAAGGCAGTGGTAGCAACCACTACGTCCAGTTGGTCATCCAGGAATTGCTCATGGATGCTCTCCCGGTCGGTGTCCGTGCGGCCTGCGTGGTAGGCCTCTGCACGAAGACCTTCTTCTGTCAGCTTGGCCGCGTACTTCTCAGTGTCCTTGCGGGTGGCGGCGTACAGCAGCCCCAGGCCCTCCGCCTTGGCTAGCCCTACGACTTGTTCCACCACGGCTTTTCGCTTGCCTTTGTCCTCTTGGTGCCGGATAACGTCGAGGCTGATGTTGGGGCGGTCGAAACCTCGAACCAGGACCAGCGGCTCTGTCATGCCGAGTCGCTTCACGATTTCGTCACGCACAGGTGGGGACGCCGTTGCGGTGAGGGCTATGACCGGCGGCTTACCCAGACGTTCGCGGACATTGCCCAGTTCGAGGTAGTCCGGCCGGAAGTCATGGCCCCATGAGGAGACGCAATGTGCCTCGTCCACTACGAACATGGTGATGTCCAGCTTGGCGATCCGCTCTACGGTCTCCTGCTTGGCCAATTGCTCGGGGGCAAGGAACAGGAAGACCGCTTTACCGGTCTCAGCTGCCTGCCAGGCTGATTCCACCTCTGAATCGCTGCGGGAAGAATTGATGGCGACGGCGGCGCCCTCACCCAAGTCTTCAGTCAACCCGTCCAGTTGGTCTTCCTGCAAGGCAATGAGAGGAGAAACGACGACGGCGGGTCGGCCCGTTTGGTTGTAAAGGTGCAGCGCTGCGACTTGATAGGTAGCAGACTTTCCATACCCGGTGGGCATGACAGCCAGCACATCACGCCCTTCTGCGAGCGCGGTCATGCCGGCGAGTTGGCCGTCGCGCAGCTCAGGCAAGGAAAAGGAAGAGGCCGCCAGGGCGGTCAGGGCAAGGTCATCGGACATTAAAAAGTGGCTCCGCGTTGTGGTTCCTGCGGCCACTGGCATCAGCCGAGGTGACCAGCCTAGCGCGCGCAGGCACCCGCCGTCGTATGCTGTTTCTCCGGTTGTGGATAACCTCGCATTCGTGACGTTAGCGCGGACCCGGCGAGCGTACCTGATAGACAAGATGGGTGACGCGGGTTCCAGGAAGGATCACGGGATCATCGAGCACGATGTCACTTGCCAAGTCCCCGAACCAACGGATTCCGCTTCCGAGCAGTACCGGCACCAGGTCAACACGCAGTTCGTCCACCACGCCGCGGCGCAAGCACTGCTGCACCACGTCGGCGCCGGCGACGCCAATCTCCCTACCAACCGCCAGGTGGGCGGCACGCTCCAGTGCCGTTTCCAGGTCCCCTACGAATTCAAACGGCGCGGGTTTGCCATCCCGGCGGACCGGTGGCCAGTCCGGCGGGGGTTCGCGGTGCGTCAGGACAACGGTTGGTGACTCGTTGGGCGGGTGACCACGCCACCCCTTTGCCACGTCGAAGATACGTCGGCCGGAGATGAACGCGCCCTCCCGCGGAAGTGACCTCCAGTAGTCGGCGTCGGCTTCGCTGAGATGAAACGGCACAGGGTGGCCGGGCAGCCAGGTTTCCACGGATCCGGCCTCGTACCAATCAAACAAAGGGCCGATTCCGTCATCCTCACGGGCGATGAATCCATCAAGGGACATGGAAAACTGGGCTGATACACGGCTGTTCCTGTACATGGAATCAGTGTCGCGGCCCCGCTGGACTTGTCAAGGATGCTGCCCATCGCAAGGGTGATCAGGATACTTATAAACGGTGACAGTTGTGCCTATGCTTAGTCCATGGAGCCCACTTCAGCCATCCTTCTCGTGCTTATCGGAGTGGTTGTCTGGCTCGGAGCCACCATCCTGCCCTTGGCACTGCTTCCCTCGTCGCGTGCCGAGGAGGAGCATAAGCCGAGAGCACGCCACCCCCGTCATCCACGGCGTGAGCCGCGCGCCGTCCACCGTTTTCGACCATCCTCACTGAAGGTCCGCTCGGGCCATCACGCCCATGCGCGGCCGCACGGCGCTTAGCTTGGGACTCTCCGGCTACAGCCCGGCTACAGCGGATTGCCAAACTCCCGGATGGTGATTCCGGTGAAGTTCGCGGGGCCACCGTCCGCATACAGTGAAAGCCCCGTGTCGCCGTCTGCGAAGTGAACCTGCTGTGAAATCACGGTGTGCCCCGAGTTCACAAACACCTCAACACTCTGTGTGTCCACAAAGATGCGTAGGTGGACTGACCGCGCGTTGGCATCAATACGCGCTGCGGCCCGAGTGTATGGCACCAGCGTGTAGCCGCCCTGGTCTGAAGGCGCACGATCAACATATATCTCGTCGCCGTACTTGCCGATATTGGTATGACGGGAGCCGTCCGGGGAACGGCCAACAGATACCCCAATGTTGGCGGCCTCGTTCCAGGAAATGTGGAGCTCCAGCTCGTAAGCACGCCCGTTCCACGGAAGTACCACGCTGCCGTTAACCGTTCGATCAGGTAGGGACGTAGTGGCGGTAACATAACCCTCCAGCGCGCCAACCGGGGAGCTGAGCAAGCTGTACCAGCCTCCGGACTGGCGCTCCAACCGCAGTTCACGCGTAATGGAGTTCTGCCCGTTGTAACCATCGGAGGCATCTGTAGGCACGTGGCGGGCGGCGTACTTCCAGTTGTTCATCCAGGCGATGGCCAGGCGCTTCGTTTCGGGGGCCTCGACGGACGGCCACGTCACGGCGGCGTACCAGTCCCATCCCCAATCGAGCCACTGCGGAGTGAGGTCATCAGCAATGAACGCTGTGCCGGTCCATGTACCCGTCCAATAGGCAAAGGTCATAGGCAGATCGATGCTGTATGCATCCATGCTCGCGCCAAACACCCAATGCCGCGTGCCGTCGTCGGCGGTCATCTCAAACAGATCAGGACATTCGATACCTCCCAGGGCGTGGTTCGGGTAGTCGAAGTTGGATATCCAGTTCCAGTCCCGCAGGTTTGCTGAGGTATAAAACGCTGCGTATCGCGCCCGTCCGATCACACATACCCACTCATTGCGTGCCGCGTCCCAGTGGATCTTCGGGTCCCGGAACCACTCTGCGTTCTCAATCTCAGCTTGGGTGGTGGCAGTTCGTCCGTCAGTGTTCACGATCACTGGGTCCGGGAGGGCGGAGAACGTGTAACCGCCGTCGGTTGACCAGTAGAGGTACTGCTCCTGGAACTTTCGAATGCCCCCGGTCGGCTGAGTAGCCAGCGCGACTACGGCCCCGGCACCGAAACCAGCGGTGTTCGCGGCGTCCACCACCGCCGATCCCGACCACACCGGGAAGTCGGGCCGCAAGGGCATCACCACCCCGTGGTGCGTGAAGGCCACGCCGTCGCCTGTAGTTGCGTGGTCCCATCCACCCGGGCCGTTGTTCTGCCCGGAGTGGAGGTAGTAGAGCTGGTAGGCGCCCTTGGTATGGACGGGGCGTTGGGGATCGCACAGCCAGCCCGAAGGCGGAGTCATGTGGTAAACGGCCCGAAGTGACGCCGGGGCGTCTGCGGCTGCTGGAGCGGCGTTGCTCAAGAACAGCGCGATGGCGCCAGCGCCTGCGCCCTGCAGTGCAGTGCGGCGAGAGATGTCGTACGTCATTGATTCGTTCCTCTCAAGGTTCGGCGCAACAGCGCGCCAAAAAGTCCTTCATGTGGTGGGGAAGCCGAAGCTATGCAGGACCCTAGCGGCATTGTCTGACTGCGGTCAAGCGTTTTAGCAGGAGCAAAAATGTTAGGAACTAATTTTGCTAAAACGCTTGAACGCGCTGGGAATACACGCTAGCTTTCAGTGATCAAACGCTTTAGCAGAATGGACATCAGCGCAGATGAAACGCTCAGTCTTCTTCCAACCCGCCAACGGCTGGGTTGGGGACCTCATCCCCTTCGAGAAGGACGGGGAGTTCTGGCTCTTCTACCTTCACGAAGACCGCTCTTCGCCTAAACCTGGCACCTCATGGAACCTGGTCACCACAAAAGACCTCACTCAGTTTGAGGACCACGGCGTTTCGTTGCAGCACGGCAGCGAAACCGACCTGGACTTCAACGCCTACACAGGCAGCATCATCACGGACCAGTCCGGCGTGCACCACCTGTTCTACACCGGCCACAACCCCCGCAACCTCGGCCAGGACGGCGCGCCCCTTCAACTAGTCATGCACGCCACAAGCACTGACGGCATGGGAAGCTGGCAAAAACACCCCGAGCTCACCTTCGGAGCTCCGGACGGCTACGAGTCCGGTGACTGGCGCGATCCCTTTGTGTTTTGGGACGACAGCAAGAACCAGTGGCGGATGCTTCTCGCGGCAAGGCACTCAACCGGTCCGGAACGTCGCCGCGGCGTCATCGCACAGTGTGTGTCCACGGACCTCACCACCTGGCAGCACACCGAACCGTTCTGGGATCCGCGTCGGTACATTACCCACGAATGCCCGGACGTCTTCTCGTGGGGAGACTGGTGGTACATGGTGTACTCCGAATTCTCGGAATCGTTCACCACCCGGTACCGCATGTCCAAAAGCCCCGACGGGCCTTGGACCGTGCCCGCCTTGGACAGCATCGATGGCCGCGCCTTCTACGCGTCAAAAACCGCAGAGCGGGAAGGACGGCGCTTCTTCTTCGGATGGATTGCCAGTAAAGAAGGCAACGCAGATCAGGGTCCATGGCAGTGGGCCGGAACAATGTCCGTGCTGGAAGCCCTCCAAAACCCCGACGGGACACTGGGGTTTTCGTTCGCAGATGAACTCGTGGAGAGCTTCTGGGACGAGGTCCCCCTGTCCCTTGCCAGTTCCTTGCCGGCTCGCCTCCACGTGCCGGACGGTTACACAGCCATGGTCTCCGACGAGGAACTGCCCCAGCAGTTTTACGCCAAGGCTGTCATTGACATCGCCGCCAACACCACCGAGTGCGGGCTGCTGCTGCGTTCAAGCCCCGACGGCGATCAGTCCTACGTTCTGCGATTGGAACCCAAACGCGGGCGGCTTGTCTTCGACCACTGGCCGCGCAGCATCACCGGGGACGCACAGTGGCATGTCTCGGGCGACGTCCCCTTCGACATCGAGCTCGAGCGGCCCTGCGACCTCACCCCGGGCGAGCACACCCTTGAGGTCATCGTCGACGGCGACATTTGCGTCGCCGTCGTCGACCGTCAGGTTGCGCTCAGCACCAGGATCTATGACCTGACGGCAGGGAGGATCGGCGTCTTCGCCGGCGAAGGAACCGCCACCGTCACCGAATTTGAGATACGTCAGCGCACCGACAACTGAATACCGCCCCATCCCCAACCTCTGTTCAATCAAGGGAGATTGCCGCCATGAAGAAACTATTCCGTGCCGCTGCCGTCGCAGCCGCCGCTGCCCTGGCTTTGACAGCCTGCGGGGGCGGAGGAGCCGCCAGTGACCCCTCCAACGTCAGCCCTACCGGCGAGATCAAGCCCCGCGAAATATCCTGGTTGCTCTCCAGGCCCGCCGATGGAGCTGTCATCAACATCATGAAGAAGCTGGCGGACGACTACGCCAAGGAACACCCAGGCTTCGTACTGAACCTCATCACCACCCCGGACCGGCCCTCATACATTCAAAAGCTTGAAACCCTGGCCGCGGCCAACAAGCTACCGGAGTTGTTCGACACGGATGCCACCCCCTTCGCCCAGGAATTGGCCAAGCAAGGCAAAATGGTTGACGCCGACAAGCTCCTGAAATCACTGGACGTCTACGACGATTACCGGCCTGGTGCACTGGACTACCAACGCTTCGACGATGGCTCCTTGTACATGATTCCGTTCCAGTTCGAACTCGAATTCATCTGGTACAACAAGGCCTTGATGGAGAAGGCCGGCGTTTCCGTGCCAAAGTCCCTCGATGACATCCCCGCCATGTGCACGGCCCTGCGGAATGCCGGGATCACACCGATCGCCATCGACGGGCAGGACCAGTGGCCGCTGGAACGCTACGTCGCGTACCAGCCGTTCCGTGAAGCGGGGCCCGATTTCATTCAGAAGCTGAAGAAGGGCGAGGCGTCCTTCTCGGATGCCGCCGGCCAGAAGTCCGTGAAGTGGATGGCTGACCTTGGCAAGGCCAAGTGCTTCCAAGAAGGTTTCTCGGCCCAGGGTTACTCGGACGCACAGAATCAATTCACCTCGGGACAGGCCGCCATGTACAACATCGGCACTTGGGAACTTCCGAGCCTCGCCACAGACAAGCTCAACCCTGAGGTCCGCGACGACATCGATTTCTTCACCTTGCCCACCACGGAAGGTTCGGTGACCGCTGCAAACGAATTCGTCTCACCCTCCGGCATTGGAATGGCAGTGAACTCGAAGACCTACGATCCGTTGGTGAGCGACTTCCTGAAGTTCGCCCTGGAGAAGTACCCGGCTGAATACGCTGCCACCGGAGCTCTCTCCCCCACCGCCAACGTACAAACGGCCATCCCGGCGAACGCGACTCCGCTGTACAAGAAGGCGCTGGAAACGGCCAACACCCTTGGGGACAAGCAAGCAATGCCGTGGGATACCCAGCTGGACCCCACCACCAACGGCCGGCTGCAACAGGAACTCGTCCTCCTGGTCCAGGGCAACATCACGCCCGAACAGTTCACCAAGACCATGGACGACGCCATCAAGCAGAACGCCCCCAAGTTCTTCAAGTAAACCGAAGCGGCGGGGGCTCCCAAGGCCCCCGCCCGAAAGGCCCACCATGCTACCCAACAGGTCAAGGACCTCGGTCCTGGTTTTCCTGCTTCCACCGCTGCTCCTCTACTGCGCAGCCGTACTCTTCCCGATTCTTCAGTCGTTGTTCCTCAGCTTCTTCTCGTGGAACGGCATCAGCGAGATGGAGTTCGTAGGGCTCGCCAACTATGTCCGGATGCTCACCGCGGACGACATTTTCTGGAGGTCCTTCTTCAACGCACTCCTGTACCTGGCTATCTGCCTGGTGCTGCAGCTCGGCGGAGCGCTGGTTGTAGCCAGCCTGCTCACGTCACTTCGCCGGGGCCGGGAGCTCATCAAAACCCTTTACTTGCTGCCAGCCGTGATCTCCACCGTCGCGATCGCATTCCTCTTTGTCCGCATCTACTCCATTGACCCCGTCGGTTTGTTGAACCAGCTGCTGCATTGGGTCGGTTTGGGTTCCTTCGAGCGGGCCTGGCTGTCCGATGTGAACACCGTGTTGGCCGCCGTATCCGCCCCCGAAGGCTGGCGGTTTACAGGGCTGTACATGCTTATCATCTACGCCGCGCTGATCGCCGTGCCCAAGGAACTGGAAGAAGCAGCGGTCCTGGACGGCGCCTCGAAGTGGACCCTCTTCACCAAGATCCGGTTCCCCTACATACGTCCTGTGTGGATTACCACCACCATCATGGCCACTACCTACGGCCTGCGAGGCTTCGATATCCCGTACCTCATGACCAACGGTGGCCCGGGGCAGTCCTCCGAACTGCTCACCACCTACATGTATAAGACAGCCTTCACCAGCACGGACTTCGGCTACGCAAGTACCATCTCCGTCTTCATCGTGATCGAGTGCCTCGTCGCCGTCGGCCTCATCTTGTTCATGCTCAAGCGGAAGGCAGATTCATGATCACCCAGACAGCCCCTTCTTCCCCGCGCGCTTCCGCTCCGACGTCGCCGGTTCTTAAACGACGGCGGCGTAAGCCCAGCCTGTACCGGACACTCTCCCGGGTCCTCATCCTGCTCATCGTGATCGTGCAGGTCTACCCGCTCGCTTGGCTGTTCGTTACCAGCCTGCGGACGGAACACGACTTCGCAACCGGCGATCCCTTCGCGCTCCCCAGCTCGTTGACGTGGGAAAACTATGCGAGGGCCTTTGAAACCGGCGACTTGGGCCGGAACATCCTGAACAGTTTCATTGTCACCATGGGCGCCAACATCCTCATTGTGTTGTTCGGCATGATGGCTGCGTACGCCATTCAGGTTCTCGGCTTCCGTCTGAGCCGCTTTGTGCGCGGTTTGTTCCTGGTGGGAATCATTGTTCCCGTTCAGATCGCTTTGGTCCCGCTATTCATCGACTACTCCGCAGTGAACCTGTTGGACACGTACCAGTCGATGATCATCCCCTTGGCCGGCTTTGCCTTGCCCATGTCCATATACCTGTTCTCATCCTTCTTCGAGTACATTCCGCGGGAAACCTACGAGGCCGCATCCTTGGATGGTGCCGGCCCGTACAGGATTTTTGGTTTGATAACCCTGCCCCTGTCACTGAACACCGTGGTCACTGTTGTCCTGGTGAACAGCATCTTTATTTGGAACGACTTCATCTTCGCCAACACTTTTGTTCTCTCCGAGGACTTGAAGACGATTCCGCTGGGCCTGCAAAACTACATCGGCGCCATGGGCAAGGTGGATTGGACGGCCACCTTCGCTGCGGTCTGCGTGACCATCACTCCGCTGCTCCTGGTCTTCCTGGTCCTGAACAAGGCCATGATTCAAGGCCTTGAAAGCGGAGCGACGAAGGGATGACCGCCATGGCAGACGGATATACTCCAAAAGGAGGACAGATGATTTCGCAGGAGAAAAATTCAGGCAACGCGGCCGCCCCCGTCGTTCATGCCAGAGCGGGCCGCGCCCATCCGGTGACCCTCCGCGAAGTAGCTGAACTAGCGGGCGTGTCCACTGCCACGGTCTCCCTGGTCATCAACAAAAAGAAGAACGCGCGCATTGCAGACGAGACTCGTCGACGGGTCACGGAGGCGATCGCTCAACTGGGATACCGTCCAAATGCCATGGCCAAAACACTGGTCAGCGGAAGCTCGAAGTTCATCGGGTTGGTAGCCGACGGCGTAGCCACCACGCCCTTCGCCGGCCAGATCATCCATGGTGCCCAGGATGAAGCTTGGAAGCATGGTTACGCCCTGCTGATCGCCAATACCGAAGGCAACCAAGACCTCGAAAAAGATGCGATCGCCATGATGTTGGAATACAAAGTCCGCGGCATCCTTTACTCAACGTGGTTCCACCGCCCCACCGACGTCCCGGATACCCTTCGTGAGGCGGATTTTGTCCTGGTCAACTGCTTTTCCCCCGACGCCGGGACCGCGCGGGCCGTAGTACCGGATGAGGCGCAAGGTGGACAATCTGCCACTGAGATCCTGCTCCGCGGTGGCCACCGGCGCATCGCGTTCATCAACACCACCACCCCTGCACCGGCCAAGGACGGTCGACTCCAGGGCTACAAGGACGCACTCGAAGCCGCTGGAATTCCTTTCGATCCCGATTTGGTGCTCGAAGCGTACCCGGATCAGGAAGGCGGATACGGTGCCACGGAGGATTTGCTCAATCTTGGGGTCAGCGCCGTGTACTGCTACAACGACCGCATGGCCATGGGGCTTTACGACGGCCTGCGGGAAAACGGCCTCTCCATTCCGGAGGACATTGCCGTGGTGGGTTTCGACAACCAGGAAGTCATCGCGGCCCACCTCCGGCCGCCGCTTTCAACGGTGTCACTGCCCCACTATGAACTAGGCGCTGCGGGTGTTCGGATGCTCTTGGGCCTTGACGCTGCGCCTCTCGAGTCCGCTGTGAAGATCGCCTGCCCGGCCGTTGAGCGCGACTCCGTTGCCGTTCACTCACCTGCCTAGAAACCTCTTGACATTGCTTGTTGCCCGAGGGCGTGGATAGGCATAGCGTTGAGGTGGAAGCCCAGTGGTCCCCCATCACTGGGCTTCCCTTTGGAACCGGCAGCTTGCGCTTCAGGCCTCTACGGCAGCGTCGCTTAGGAAAGGAGATCGACCTGATCAGTTTTCTCAAGGCGACTGCTGCAGCCGATGAATTGACCGGGATTGTCGGTATGGCCGCGAAAGTAATCGAAGCCCTCGGTGAATGGGGCGTGGGGTTGCTGACGCTTCTGGAGACTGTCTTCCCGCCCATACCCAGTGAGGTGATCCTTCCGCTGGCTGGATTCCTTACCCAGCAGGGAAGCATGAACCTGATCCTGGTGTTCGTCACCAGTACCCTCGGGGCATATGCCGGCGCAATGCTCCTCTATTGGCTGGGGTACAAGGTGGGGCTGGAACGGTCCATCAAGCTACTTTCGAAGCTGCCGCTGGTTGATCGGGAAGATTTCGAGAAGGCCGCTGATTGGTTCGAGCGCCACGGTAAGTCAGCTATTTTCTTTGGTCGACTGCTACCCGGCGTGCGCAGCCTTATCTCCCTCCCGGCAGGCGCCGAACGCATGAATCTGGTGACGTTCAGCCTCTTTACCGTGGCCGGGACCGGTGTATGGAACGCCCTGCTCATAGGGGCAGGGTCGCTGCTCGGCACGCAATATCACCTTGTCGACCAGTACTCACGGTTCCTCAATTACGCTGTGTACGCCGGACTTGCCGCCTTCGTAGTGTGGCTCATCATCCGACGGGTCAACAAGCGCAAAGAAAGCACCAAGTAGCTGAGGAAAGTGCCAGTTACGAAGCCGCAGGTGACGGCTACTAGGCTGGCCGTATGCCCTCGCCATGGACCTTCCTCATCACCCTGCACGCCATCGCAGCCGGCTACGCCTTACTCTTCGGCGCCGTGAACCTGCTCCGCCGCAACAAAGGCAGCGCAGCGCACAAGATCCTGGGCCGCATCTGGGCAGTGGCCATGTACGTAGTCGTCCTCACCTCCTTTGGGATCAGAACCATCGACGGCGGCTTCAACTGGCTCCACGCCCTCTCCGTGCTGACGTTCTGCACGCTGACCATGGGCTTATGGTCCGTCCGCCGCGGCAATATCCGTGCACACCAGCGGTTTATGACCGGCAGCTATTTCGGACTGGTCGGTGCATTCATCGGGGTCGTAGCCGTACCGGACAGAAGGCTCCCGCAGATGGCCATCCATGACCTCGCCGGCCTCACCCTCTGGGTGGCGGCCCTCGCACTTACCGCCGGGCTGACCGTCGCGGGGCTGATGCAACTGCGCCCGAAACAGGTACTTAGCCCGAGCAGCCGGAAGTAGGGGCCCACTAAGCTCTGAACCGTTATCGCCGCCGCCTCTTAACCGTCTTTGATGTTTTCGCTGGCGTTGCGAACGTCGTCCAGCGCAACGCGGTCATCCGTGCGGGCCATCGTTGACTGGAAGCGGGCTCGATATTCACTGGGCGACACACTAAGACGCTGGTTGAAGATCCTCCGCATGGACTCCGAGCTTCCAAACCCTGCCACCGCTGCTGTTTTTGCGATGCCCTGTCCGGCCGCAAGAAGTGCTTTCGCCCGGTCAAGACGAACCTGCTCAACAAACTTCGTCGGGGAAGTTTGCAGTTCCGAGGCAAAAAGGCGCGCCACCTGCCGGGGGCTCAGTCCCACCAGCCTGGCAATGGAGCGGGGCGTGTGGTTTTGCTCCGGATGCGCCGAGATCAGTTCTACCGCTTCACGCAAGGGTTGATTCTTGGGCTTTTCTACGGATAGGGGTGCCGAGAACTGTGACTGTCCTCCTGGCCTCTGCATAAACAGAACCAACTTCTGAGCCACCTCACGGGCGAGGGCAGGGCCGTGGTCTTTCTCCACTAACGCCAGTGCAAGATCAATGCCGGCAGAGACACCGGCAGATGTGAGGACATTTCCGTCTTCGACGAAAAGCGCATCAGGCTGCACCCGGATCTCGGGATGGGCCGCGGCAAGGAGCCTGGTGTGCTGCCAGTGCGTTGTCGCCCGTCGTTGGTCCAAAAGACCGGCAGCAGCAAGAACGAACGCGCCGGTACAGATGGCAACCACCCTCCGGGAACGTCCCTGAATGGACTGAACGGCCGCCACCAGTTCCGTTGCGATAGGGGAACAGGGCAGGTGATCAGCGCCCGGAACGATCAGCGTATCGAGGTTTCTTAAGTCGCCGGGTCGTCCGTCCACCCCTGCTGGCAGACCGATGGAAGTGCTGACGGGCTTCCCGGAGACAGAAATGTATTTCAGGGTGTAGGAAGCGCCGAGCTTGTTCGCTTCGGTAAAAACTTCTGCAGGCCCTGCTACATCGAGCATGGTCACCCCATCGAACACAAGGAAAGCGACGAACCCATCGTGCTGCATGCGACCATCCTGACCTGGTTGTAAACGATGCTGCTGGCACCGACGGATACACCGGCGCCAGCGAAAACCTTATTCCGGCCAGTGGTTTTTCTGGATGATGTCCACAAAGTTCGCTCGCACGAATGACGGATCGAAGTGAGCGAGCACGTCGTCGTTCATTGTTCCAAACGTCGTGTCCGGGCGCTCCCGCATTCCCTCGTAGAAAGCCTCCAGAATTTTTCCTTTGAACCCTGGCCTGGGATGCGAAGCGAGGACGTTCGCACGTTCATTCGGCGAGATCCGATCAAGGTTCATTCCCAGCACGTCAGTCTCCACCCCCAGCGATACGACCGCCACGTCAGGACCCAGATGCTCGGGAATCCCAGGTGTTGTGTGGAGTGCGATCGCCAACCAGACGTTCCGGGCGTCTTCCTCGGAACGGCCGTGCTCCTTCAGGAAATCAAACGCCAAATCGGCGCCGTCAACTTCGAAACGCTGCCCGATGGTTCTGTACTTGGCTGTTAGTCCCAAATCGTGGAACAGCCCACCGACGTAGGCGAGTTCGGGGTCCACTTCCCAATTCCGTGCGCGGGCCTGCAGCGTTCCCCAGAGGAAGACCCTGCGGGAATGGTGAAAGACAGCTTCCTCTGCTGCATCCGTCACCAGTGATGTGGCTTCGCGGACCAGTTCAGTTTCGGGCACTTCGACGCCGGCGATAAATTCGGTCATTTTTCCTCCTGGATGGGTTACCTACCCAGCATTTCGTGGCGCCGACGGCGAAGGAACTGACCAAAACGACAACCATCCCACAGATCCGGACATTTTCGCTAAGGGGCCGGGGGGTCGATTTCTGTAGTCGTCCAGAACAGATTCTCGTAAGGCTTACCTTAAGCGTCGATTCGAACATAGACCGTTGGTGCCCGGTGTTGTGATCCATACCATTGACCCATCCCGCTTTCCCGCAAACCCTTACGACGATCAGTGCAGCGCTGCAGAGATTCGACATGGGCAGCACCCTCATCTTTCGCCCGCATCGGCGCACCATCATCAGGAGACAGCATGTCGGAATCGACAAACAGATCAAACAACCATCAGTTGCCCCCGGCGCAGCATCGGGACGCAGGAGTCAAACGGGCTCCGCGCGGATTGAGGACCCTTGCCAAGGGTGCGATCATGCTGACCACTTGCTTGCTCGCCTTGTCCGCGTGCACTAATGCTTCCGGGTCCGGAGCGAGCCCCACCTCTGGCTCGTCCAATGCCACGTTCGACCCCGTCAGCCTAACGGCGGATGAAACGCTCGCGTCACAGGTGCCGGAAGCCATTAAATCCAAGGGCACCTTGGTCATCGGCTCCGACACAACGTACGCTCCGGCTGAGTTCCTCGGTGGCGCGGATAACCGCACTCCCATGGGCTACGGCGTCGACCTGGCGAAGGCCATCGGAGCGACCCTCGACTTGAAAGTGGACGTACAGACCGCAGAATTCACGGGCATCCTCCCTGCCCTCGGACCCAAATATGATCTCGGCATCAGTTCCTTCAGCATCACCAAGGAGCGGCTCGAAGCCGTCAACTTCGTCAGCTACCTCAACGCCGGGACTACCTGGGCCGTCCAGAAGGGCAACCCCAAGAACTTCTCCCCCGATGATGTCTGCGGCAAATCCGTGGGAGTGCAGACGGGAACAACCCAGGAAGATCCTGACCTCAAGCACCGCAACGATGAATGCCTCAAAGCCGGCAAGCAACCCATCGACATTGTCACGCTGAAGAACCAGACGGATGTCACGACACGCTTGGTCAACGGAAGCATCGACGCCATGATCGCCGAGTCCACCCTGATCGGATACGCCATCCAACAGACCAATGGAGCCGTGGAAAAAGCCGGAGGCGTCTACAACACCTCCCCGGTAGGCATCGCTGTCCCCAAGAATGACACGGCGCTGGCCGAGCTCGTCCGAAAAGTGGTTGCCAAGTTGATCGCCGACGGAACGTACCAGCGCATCCTCGATTCCTGGAACAACTCCGACGGCGCCATCACCAAGCCCGAAGTCAACCCTGCGGTGCAGTCATGAGCATTACCACAGACGCATTGAGCACCACGCAGGGAAACCGTTCACCGGAGCTGATCAAGGCAGTTCCCGTCCGCCACCCCGGGCGCTGGGTGGGGGCCGCCGTCATTCTCGTGGTGGCCGCCGTCGGTATCCAAAGCCTGGCCACCAACCCCAACTTCCATTGGGATACTTTCGGCCTGTATGTCCTCGACGAGAACGTTATCCGAGGCGTTGGGTGGACTCTTCTGCTCACCGTCCTGTCCATGGCGATAGCGGTGACCCTGGCTATTTTGCTGGCCTTCATGCGCCAGTCTGACAACCCCATCTTCCGGTGGTCCAGTTGGTTCTGGGTGTGGTTCTTCCGGGGCACACCTGTCTACACCCAGTTGATCTTTTGGGGATTGGTGGCCGTCCTTTATCCCAAGATCACTCTCGGAGTGCCCTTCGGCCCGGAACTGCTCAGTCTGACAACCCAAGACCTGCTGAACGCTTTCTGGGCTGCCGTTCTGGGCCTCGCCCTGAACGAGTCGGCCTACTTGGCGGAGATCTTCCGCGCCGGCCTGAAATCAGTGGACAAGGGACAGATTGAAGCCGCTGAAGCCTTGGGCATGCGTGGCACGAAAATCATGTGGCGGATTGTCCTTCCACAGGCGATGCGCATCATCGTCCCGCCAACCGGCAATGAAACCATTGGAATGCTCAAGACAACCTCCCTGGTGCTCGCAGTGCCTTTCACACTGGATCTAACCTTCGTCACCAACACCCTTGCCAACAGAAGCTACCTCCCCATCCCGTTGCTCATCGTGGCGGCGTTCTGGTACCTGGTCGTCACCAGCATCCTGATGGTGGGCCAGCACTTTATCGAGAAGCACTACGGGAAGGGCATCGATATTTCCACTCGAATCACAATCAACCCCGCAGCCATTCAGGTAGCCGGCGCAAGAGTCAACCGGGCACCGGCCACCACCCCTGATAGCGCACCAGCCATTGAGGAGAGCGGCCGATGAGGGCAGCAACCACCGATCTGGTCAGGATCGAGGGAGTCCACAAGTATTTTGGGGACCACCACGTCCTGAGTGGCATCGATATGACCGTCAAACAAGGTGAAGTCGCAGTCCTGATCGGCCCCTCGGGGTCAGGAAAGTCGACCCTCCTGCGCTGCATCAACCATTTGGAGAGCATTAGCGCCGGCCGGATCCGCGTCAACGGCGAACTCATTGGATACCGCGAAAAGGACGGAAAGCTCCACGAACTGCCTCTCAAGGACGTCGCCCGCCAACGCCGGAACATCGGCATGGTCTTCCAACGCTTCAACCTCTTTGGGCACAAGACAGCCCTGGAGAACATCATTGAGGCTCCCGTACAGGTCAGAGGGCTCGAAAAAGTTCCCGCCAAACGCCGTGCCCAGGAGCTTCTCGACCGCGTGGGACTCGCCCACCGTGCCAGTTATTATCCGGCGCAGCTCTCCGGAGGCCAGCAACAGCGCGTTGCCATCGCCCGGGCTTTGGCCATGGATCCGGAGTTGATGCTCTTCGATGAACCGACCTCCGCGCTCGACCCCGAACTGGTGGGAGACGTCTTGGATGTTATGAAAGACCTCGCAAGGTCGGGCATGACCATGATCGTGGTAACCCACGAGATCGGTTTCGCCCGGGAGGTCGGAGACACTTTGACGTTCATGGACGGCGGAATCGTCGTAGAGTCGGGCAATCCCCGCGAGCTCATAGCCACCCCTCAGCAGGAACGCACCAAGAGTTTCTTCAGCAAAGTCCTGTAAGCAACGTCTCGATCGCGCCCAGGTGCGGGCCGTCAAGTCACGGCGGCCCGCACAGAGGCAGGACCCAAACCACACCAAGGTATTCACGTTTAGACCATGAACTTCGAACATCTGAAGGCTCTGAGCGCCATCGTCGAGACCGGATCTTTCGATGCTGCCGCGACCCTGCTCGGCATCACGCCTTCCGCTGTCAGCCAACGCATAAAAGCCTTGGAAACCTCCGCCGGGCAAATACTGGTCCGCCGCAGCCTGCCGAGCAGCCCCACGGAAGCCGGCGCCGTACTCTTGCGCACAGCCCGACAGATTCAGGCGCTGGAGGCAGACGCCCTGCAGTCGTTGGGCCAAGGCCCTGAAGGACGGGCCACTGTTGCCCTCGCCGTAAACGCCGATTCGCTCGCCACGTGGTTTATCCCTGTTCTGCACGATGCAGCCACATGGTCGGATGCAGTGCTGGACCTACACATCGAAGACCAAGACCATAGCAGCCGGTTACTGCGCCAAGGAGACGTACTGGGGGCAGTCACCACCGATCCCAAAGCCGTCGGGGGATGCCGTGCAGAGCCGCTCGGCGTAATGCGCTATGTCCCGGCCGCCTCGCCCGCACTGCGGCAACGGCACGAAGCTTCTGATGGGGTGAACTGGTCGGAAATGCCGATGCTCCGCTTCAGCACCAACGATGACATGCAGCACCGTTTCCTTCGTTCCCAGGGTGTTGAACACTTTCCCCCAACCCATACCGTCCCTTCCTCCGAAGCGTTCCTTGCGGCCGCATGCGCCGGACTGGGATGGGGCATGATCCCCGAGCAGCAACTCCAGCAGGACCTGCCCCGAGGCCTGGTCCCCCTTCCCGGGGCCCCAAATGACGTAGCGCTGTACTGGCAGTGCTGGGCAATGGCCTCACCACGGCTCGAACGAATCACTGGAGCCGTACGGGCGGCCGGCAGTAAGCTGCGCCAAATCTGATTTCATTCCATAATGCACTAAAAGTGCAGTATGCTGCCTTTATGGAAACTTCTACCCTTCTCGTGGACGCCAGCTACGTTGATCCGGCCATCTATGAATTGCGCCCGGACTATCGAGCTCTACTGCTCACCGTCGATGGCCTCGTACCGGGGGCAAGCAATGACGCAAGCGAGGCGCTACTCCATAGAGCGGAAACTTCCGCCCGGCTGGCACTTCAGGAGCAAAAGGTGGAGGCACTCCCCCATGTCGCCGCGTGGCGAGCGGCCTATCAAGGCTTCGGTGCCAAGCCAAACCGAACACGGAACAGCCTTGAGGCGCTCCTCCGGCGCGCTGCCACAGGACTCCCCAGAGTGAACCGGCTGACAGACATCTACAACGCCATCTCCGTGCTTTACCAAATCCCGCTCGGCGGTGAAGACCTCTCCAAATACAGCGGCCCACCCCGGCTCATCCGCGCTACCGGCGAGGAGCCTTTCGACACAACAGCCAACGGCGAGGCCGTCGTCGAGTATCCCGAACCAGGCGAAGTCATCTGGTGCGACGACGACGGCGTGACTTGCCGACGCTGGAACTGGCGGCAGGGCCGACGGACACAGCTACGGGACGAAACCTCCAGCGCGTTGTTCATCCTGGATGCCCTGGATCCTGTTAGCACTGAGGCCCTGCAGGCGGCCGCCGAGGAACTGGCAACCCATCTGGCCGGGCTCGGGCCCGGCATCACCATCACAGACCATCTCATCAACAAAGCCACCCTGACGTGACCAGGCCTCCGAGGTTGCGTGCAAGCAGTGGATGCCCGACCAAGGGGAACCAACAATGACCACTTCCAACCCCGCAATACCACCGTGGGCGCTGACCATAGCAGCCATGTTTTCCATCCAACTTGGCTCCGCCCTGTCCGCAGGATTGATGCCGGCGCTAGGACCCATCGGAACGGCATGGCTTCGACTCAGCATGGGCGCGCTCATCCTGCTCCTCCTGGCCCGTCCACCACTGAAGTCCCTCCGCCTTCGTGACGCCCCGGCCGTCCTGGGTCTTGGCATCGCCGTTGGGGTCATGTCAGTGACGTTCCTCGCCGCCATGGAACGCCTTCCACTTGGCACCGCTGTAGCCATTGAATTCCTTGGCCCACTCAGCGTCGCCGCCCTTCGAGGGCGGGGAGTCCGCTCGTTGGTCCTGCCAGCAACTGCACTGGCAGGAGTCCTCCTGCTCACCGAACCTTGGACCGGCGAAGTAGATCTGATCGGCGTTGGTTTTGCTGCCATGGGCGCGGTCGGATGGGCAGCCTACGTCCTCTTGACCCAAAAAGTCGGTGACCGGTTCAACGGAATCGGCGCCCTTGCGCTGACCATTCCTATTGCAGCCGTGGTTGTGACACCATTCGGACTGCCCCAGGCTTTCGGGCACTTAACGTGGGAACTCGTTGCCGTGGCCGCCGCCCTGGCGGTACTGATACCGGTGCTGCCCTACATCCTGGAAATGCGGGCGCTACGTCGGATGACGCACACAGCGTTCGGCACCCTGCTGGCCTTGGAGCCGGCCATCGGCCTCCTTCTGGGTATGGTCGTGCTCGCCCAATCCCCTTCGGCTCTCCAATTCGCGGGAATCCTGCTGGTTATCTTTGCAGGCGCAGCGGCACAACGCGGAGGGCGCCGCCAACAGCAGCCCCACACATTTGCGCCTGTACAAGCGTGAAACACAGTCTCGGCAGCTCGGACGCAGACAAAGCGGCCTTTCACACATTCGTGGAAGGCCGCTTTTGCCTTTCCGTGAAGATTCCGGAGCATCGGGCCAATGGCCGATGCGGCCAAACTGCCCGCATTTTTGGGCGTTTCGGCATCTCCGACAGGCGATTCGTACCTAGGTAACTGACATATCCGGGAACGAGGCTTAAAGGACAGCATCACCGCCCTACCAAGGAGAACCCGTGACTACTTACAATCTGGCCCTCATCGGTTTCGGAGGCGTCAACCGCGCCCTCGCCGAACTGATCCGCGACGAATCCCAGCGCTTCACTTCCCTCGGGTTCGAGCTCCGCGTCGTAGCCATCACCGACCTTGCTTTCGGATCTCTCGTCCAAGGCGACGGCATCGACCTTGCAGCCGTCCTGGCCATGCCCCGCGGATCCTCCTTCGACGGGCTCCCCGGCGGCAGCTCCGACCCCCGCAACGAAGACGTCATCAAGAACAGCCCTGCCGACATCGTCGTCGAAGCGACCTTCACCAGCCCAATCGACGGCGAACCCGCTGTCTCGCACGTGAAGTGGGCCATCGAGTCGGGCAAGCACGTGGTGACCACCAACAAGGGACCCGTCGCACTCCGAGGCCCTGAACTGAGCAAACTCGCCGCAAGCAACGGTGTCCGCTTCGAATACGAAGGCGCCGTCATGAGCGGCACACCTGTTATTCGTCTTGCACACAAGATGCTCGGAGGTCTCGAGTTGACCGCAGTGCAGGGGATCCTGAACGGTACCAGCAACTATGTGCTGGGCCGTATGGAAGCCGGTTTGCGCTTGGACGAGGCGATCGCCGAAGCCCAGGATCTCGGCTACGCGGAGGCTGACCCGACCGCGGACATCGGCGGCTCCGATGTCCGGCTCAAGGTCGCCATTCTGGCCAACGAACTGCTCGGCGCCAGCATGAACCCCAGCGATGTAGAGACCACTGGCATCCAAGACATCAAGAGCGATGACGTGGCCAAGGCCTTGGCACGTGGACTTCGTTGGAAGTTGATCGGTGAAGCCCGCCGCGAAGCGGATGGCCGGGTCGTTGCCACCGTCAAGCCGATCGCCCTGCAGGCCGATCACCCACTCGCAGGCATTTCCGGTGCAACCAACGCGGTGTCCTTCACCACCGACCTGCTCGGGGCAGTCACCGTATCCGGCCCGGGCGCTGGTCGTGTGGCGACCGCCTACGCCCTCATCTCGGACATCATGGCCGTCAACGAATTCTTCAAAGGAGCCGTCCGTGCCTGAAACAGCGATTGCCGAAGCGAACTCCCCAGTGACAACTCAAGATCTGGTGGTGCACAACAAATTTGACGGTTCCGTTTTGGCAGCCTTGCCCCAGTGCAGCCAGGCAGATGTACAGGTGGAACTGATCCGGGCCGCTTCCGCCGCTCCGGCAGCCGCCGCCGTGCCCCGCCACGAGCGCGGCCGGATCTTGGACACCGCCGCGGACCTTCTTCAGGAGCGGTCCCAAAAAGTCGCGGAACTAATCGTGGCCGAAGCCGGCAAGACCATCAAACAGGCACGCAAGGAAGTGGCGCGGGCCGTCAACACGCTCAAGCTTTCTGCAGCGGAGACGCGCCGGAATGTCGGCGAAGTAGTTCCCTTCGACTCCTTCGCAGGCTCCGAGAACCGGCAGGGTTGGTTCACCCGTGAACCGCTCGGACTCATTGCGGCCATTACCCCGTACAACGACGCTTTGAACTTGGTGGCCCACAAGCTCGGCCCAGCGATTGCCGGCGGCAATACCGTGATTCTGAAGCCATCGCAGCTGACTCCGTTGACAGCCATCCTTCTCGTGGACCTGCTGCGTGAGGCCGGCCTGCCGGCGGAGTTCGTCACCGTTGTCTTGGGTGATCGCACTATTGCGCAGACCATCATTGCCTCCAAACTGGTCCGCATGGTTTCCTTCACCGGAGGTTTTGCTACCGGGCGTGCCATCGCGGCGAACGCCGGTATCAAACGCCTGTCCATGGAACTCGGCGGCAACGCGCCCGTCATTGTGTTCGACGACGCCGACCTTGCCACCGCCGTCGAAGCCTGTGTCTCCGGCTCCTTCTGGGCAGCCGGACAGAACTGCATCGGCGCCCAGCGAATCCTTGTCCAAAGGACTGTCTTCGATGCCTTCTTGAAGGACTTCGTCGCCCAAACGGCTGCTTTGAAAACCGGCGACCCGCGCAACGAACAAACCGACGTCGGACCCATGATCAGTAACGGCTCCGCGGTCGAAGCGAAGCGCAAGATCGATGACGCAGTGGCTGCCGGGGCACAGCTACTCACTGGCGGCACCCTCACCGGGCCAGTCCTGACGCCCGCTGTGCTCACAGGCGTCCCCCGCAACTGTGAGGCCTGGAGCGAGGAACTGTTTGCCCCCGTAGTCCTGGTGGAACCGTTCGAGACCGCCGAGGAAGCCATCAAACTGGCCAACGACAGCGAATACGCCTTGCAGGCCGGGGTATTCACCAAGGACCTGGGCCGAGCACTGGCAACCGCCAAAGCGATTGACGCAGGCGGCGTGATGATCAACGACTCCTCGGACTACCGGCATGACGCAATGCCATTCGGTGGTTCAAAATACGGCAGCATGGGCCGCGAAGGTGTCCACTTCGCGTACGAAGAAATGACCCAGCCCAAAGTCATCGCGATCGCCTCATGACCACAGGCGTGAGAATTGAACAGGACAGCCTGGGGACCTTGGCGGTCCCCAGGTCCGCCTTGTGGGGAATCCATACTGAACGGGCCATCCTCAACTTCCCCATTAGCGGCATCCAGCTGGGAACCCACCGGCATCTGGTCCGAGCCCTTGCCCACGTGAAGAAGGCTGCGGCGCTGACCAACACCGAGTTGAGCCTGATCCCGGCAGACATTGGCCACGCCATCGTTGCAGCCTGTGACACTGTGGCCTCAGGCGACGTCGATCACGCTTTTCCGGTGGATGTCATTCAAGGTGGCGCCGGAACTTCCACAAACATGAACGCCAACGAGGTCATCGCCAACCTAGCCTTGGAAGCCTTAGGCCATCCCCGAGGCTCCTACGATGTGGTCGACCCCATCGGGCACGTCAACAAGTGCCAGTCCACCAACGACGTCTACCCGACGGCGGTGCGCCTTGCCCTCGTGTTCGCGTTGGAGGATCTGTTGGAGCGTCTGGCCCTGCTTTCGGCTGCGTTCGCCGAACGAGGTCAGGCGTTCGCCTCCATCCCGAAGGTTGGTCGTACGCAGTTGCAGGACGCTGTGCCCATGACCCTTGGTCAGGAGTTCACCGCATTCTCCGTGACCTTGGAGGAAGACCAGCGCCGGCTGCGCGAGGCAGCCGCGCTGTTGCTTGAGTGCAGTCTGGGTGCCACGGCCATCGGCACGGGCATCACCGCCGATCCTCGCTACGTTGAGCGCGTCATCGACAAGCTTTCAGCAGTGAGCGGTGTGACGTTGGTCCGTGCCCACGACTTCGTCGAAGCAACATGGGACACCGGCGCCTTTATGACGTTCTCCGGAGCGCTCAAACGCACCGCCATCAAGCTCTCCAAAATCTGCAGCGACCTGAGACTGCTTTCCAGCGGACCACAAACGGGACTCGCCGAAATCCGGTTGCCCCCGCGCCAAGCGGGCTCCTCGATCATGCCCGGCAAGGTCAACCCAGTGGTGCCCGAGGTCGTCAATCAGATCGCCTTCTTCGTCGCCGGAGCTGACGTAACAGTAACCATGGCGGCAGAAAACGGACAGCTTCAGCTGAACGCATTCGAACCAGCCATAGCTCACGCCCTGCTTCAGTCAGTGAGCTGGCTGACCAACGGTGCCGACGTGCTGCGGGACCTTTGCGTGGAGGGCATTGAAGCGAACGAGGCTTTACTGCGCTCCCGGGCGAGGGCCTCCACAGCGCAGGCCACTGCGCTGCTCCCGTTGCTGGGCTATGCAGTGGCGGCAGAGCTCGCACACCGCGCCCTTGCTTCAGGGCACAGTGTCATGGACCTCGCTGTCACCGAAGGCCTGCTCCTGCCCGAGCAGGTCGAGGCGCTAATGGGCGCCTGACCAGGGTCACAAGCTTGCAGCAAATCCGGCGTTGTGGACTTACTCGTTTCCGCAACGCCGGATTCTATTTACTTACTCGGTATCAGCGCCCCATTTAGCGTGGAGTCTGCCTGTCTATCACCGTTGAGAGGGACAAGGCAGTGGTTGTGTCGCGGACTCCGGGAAACTCAGAAACCTGCCGCCAGATTTCCTGGATTCTGGCTGCGTCAGGTGCCTCCACCCGGGCGATCAGATCAAGCTCCCCACTTACTACGTCGCAGGTGATGATTTCCGGAATCGCCCGCAACCCGGCGATGACGTCACCACCCCTCATCCTGTCCTGACGCTGAATCAGGAGCACGGCGTTGACTGTGGGCGTTCCGTTCCCCGTGGATTCTTTGATGGTGTAACCGTTGATGAAGCCGTCCCGTTCCAGCCGTTCGACGCGCTGCCGCACAGCGTTACGGGAAAGCAGCACCTTCTCGCCAAGTTGAGCCAGGCTGATGCGGGCGTTTCGACGAAGCTCGGCAAGAATCTGCGCGTCTATCTCATCGCGTGGATTCTTGGGCATGGGCGCTCCTGACTGAGGGGGTTTGAACATGCGATTGGGCGATCCCGCGCAAAGCATCAATAACGACTGCCACTGCCCGGTGAATTACCCGTTCGGGGCGGACCAGCATGTCCACGTGGCGAACTGTCTGGACGCCTTCCAACGGACGCAGGACCACGTCCTGGGATGCAGGAATCCGAATGGTATGCCGGGGCAGCAATGCAAGGTGTCCGCCTTCGGACACCATGGCCGCGGCAGTGCTGAAGTCATTGATCCTGTGCACAACGCGCATCGGATACCCGGCCGCAGCGGCTACGGCGTCAAGCATGTCGGCTGGTGAGAAACCAGCATGGGTGGAAATCCACGTCGTTCCCACCAAGTCAGAAGGTTTCAGCGTCTTCTTCATCGCCAGATCATGGGACGAGTGCATTGCAACGTCCATGGGTTCCCGCAACAACGACAAGACCGCAAGCCTGTCCCTGGGCCACGGCGGTGTGTGACTCATTCTGTGGCCGATCACAATGTCGTAGCTGGCCGTCAGAGCCGGGAACGAAACACGGTCGACGTCTTCATCGACGCATTCAACCACGGGGAATCCTTCCGTATGTTCCAAGGCGGCCAGCTCTGGGAAGAACGTCATCGCGGCGCTGTGGAAAGCACTGACGCGCACAGTCCGATCGATGCCTCCGACAAACTCATCCACCGTTGCTTCAGCGCGGGTGATCGCCTCGGAAACAGCGATAGCCGCTACCGCTAGAGCCTGTCCGGCATCAGTGAGTTCAACGGATCGCCCCCGTTTCTGGGTTAAGGGGGCCTTGAACTTACGTTGAAGCGCGGCGAGTGACTGGGAAATCGCCGAGGGACTGACGCCAAGAGCGCGTGCCGTAGCGGCCACACTGCCATGATCACCGAGCTCGCGCAAGACGCTAAGTTGATATGGATCCATAAGCCTTACCTTAATCGTTGATAACAACGTATCCCATGGGCGCTCGGCTTCGGCCAATCCCGGCTCCGCCAGGAAGAAACAAAGGAATTGGTCACCCTCGCTGGAATCAGCACTCATTGAAAGTGCACTCTAAGTGCACTATGCTGCATTCATGGATGAAAACATCGCAACTTTGGCTTCGGCCATCGGCATACGGGTCAAGCAGGAGCGCTTGACTCGGCGCATGACGCTGGATCAACTGGCCGAAGCCGCGGGCGTGAGCCGTCGCATGCTGATCAACGTTGAGCAAGCCACCATGAATCCGAGCGTCGGCACTCTGCTAAGGATCAGCGACGCCTTGGGCGTCGGGCTGCCGGACTTGGTCCAGTCGCCCGAACCCAAGGCCGTCAAAGTGACCCGCAAGGGTGAAGGTGCCGTGCTGTGGACCAGCGATTCAGGCGGACGGGGCGTTTTGGTCGGCGGAACAGAGCCACCGGAAGTAGTGGAGTTATGGGACTGGATCCTCGGACCGGGCGACCAGCACTCAAGCGAAGCACATACTTCCGGCACCAAGGAACTCCTACAGGTTCAAGAAGGCACCGTCACTGTGGGCATTGCGGACCAAACGGTCATTCTCGAAGTCGGGGACTCGGTCACCTTCCCCGGGGACGTAGCCCATTCGTACGGCAACAGCACATCCGAGCCGGCACGATTCTCCCTCGCGGTCTTTGAACGCGGCGTCGGGTCAGGACATCGGGAGGCAGGCAATGCCTAGGACCCAAGCCCTTCAGGAAACCCTGGACGCCGCCCGAGTTGAATCCGATGTTTTCGAACTTCGACCCGACTACCGGGCCCTGCTGATTGCGGTCGATGGCCTCGTCCCCGGCGCCAGCGATGAAACTAGCAATGCCTTGCTGGAGCAAGCTGAGGAAGGTGCCCGGGAAGCCCTCCGCGAGCAGAAGGCCGAACACCTTCCGCACATTGCCGCCTGGCGAGAGGCGTACCAAGCCTTCGGAGCCAAGCCCAACCGCACACGCAACAGCCTTGAAGCATTGGTTCGGCGGGCGGACGCGGGTCTCCCAAGGGTCAACAAGCTCACGGACCTTTACAACGCAGTCTCGGTACTGCACCAGATTCCGCTCGGCGGTGAAGACCTTGTCCGTTACAGCGGGGCACCACGACTGATCCGTGCGACGGGTCAGGAACCCTTCGACACCATAGCCAGCGGCGAACCAATCATCGAATACCCCGACGCCGGTGAAGTTCTCTGGTGCGACGACGACGGCGTCACCTGTCGCCGATGGAATTGGCGTCAAGGTCGCCGCACGCAATTGCGTGACGAGACCACCTCAGCTTTGTTCATTTTGGACGCACTTGCACCCATGAGCACCGAATCGTTGCTTGCTGCAGGAGCTGACCTTACGAAGCACCTGTCCACGCTGGGTTCAGAGGTCGTCAGCGCCCAGCGACTGATCGGCCACCAGATCTCCCCCTTGACCGCTGACGAGGGCATACCCTCCGAAAGGAAACCTGAACAATGAACCGCACACCTGACAAGCACAACCGGGCCTCCGTCCATGACGCTACCTGGGCCGTCCATGGAGGAAACAGCATCGACAAAGGCACCGGCGCCCTCCGCACTCCCCTGGTCATGGCCAACTCCTACCTTCTCCCGGACGACCCCTCGGACATGGACTGGTCCAGCGTTGACGACGGACTGGTCTACACCCGAAACGCCGGAGCAAATCAGGTCGCCCTTGAAACAAAGCTTGCCGCCATGGAAGGCGCCGAAGCGGCAGCCGCTTTCGCCACCGGCGTCGCCGCCTTGCATGGAGTGTTCTTCGCCCTCCTGAAGTCCGGCGATCATGTTGTGGTTTCCAACGTCACCTACGAAGCGGTCTACCGTCTCTTCGGGGAACTTCTTCCGGAAAAGTACGGCATTGAGGCCACCTTCGTTGATGCAGACGACTTGGACGCAGTCCGGGCAGCCGTTCGTCCGAACACCAAGCTGATTCACGCTGAAACCATCGCCAACCCCACCACCAAGGTGGCCAACGTCGCAGCCCTGTCCAGGATCGCCAAGGACGCCGGCGTCATGCTGACCATTGATGCCACGTTCACTCCGGCACCTTTCTACCGGGCCCTCGACGACGGCGCAGACTTGGTCATCCACTCGCTGACCAAGTACATCAACGGTCATGGCGACGCCATGGGCGGTGTGGTCATTGGACGGCGTGAACTCGTCCAGCACATCCGACACGATGCCATTGTTGACGCCGGCGGCGTCATTTCCCCTTTCAACGCCTGGATGATCATGCGCGGTTCCGTGACGCTGCCGCTGCGCCTCAAGCAGCAATTCTCCAGCGCGGAGAAGGTAGCAGCGGTTCTCGAATCCGACCCGCGGATCGCGTACGTCCTCTACCCTGGTTTGGTCTCCCACCCGCAGCACGAACTGGCCGGCAAACAATTCGGAGGCCGCGGCTTCGGGGGCGTTCTCGCATTCGCTGTGGAGGGTGACTCAAGCACCCAGAACACCTTCGTGAAGAACCTGCAGGTCATCACGTCGGCAGTCTCCCTCGGACACGATGAAACGCTGATCGTCCACGTGGGCCCGGATGCCCGAGGCGGTTCGGAAAACTACCCGGCATCGTTCCACAAGTACGGCCACCTGCGTCTGTCCATCGGGCTTGAAGACCCTGAGGACATTATTGATGACATCCTCAGCGCCCTGGACAAGACCTTCGGAGACAAGTAGTCCGCCTCGCTCGTTTCTCCAGCCGCAACTTGCTCTGGCAAAGAGCCGGACCCGGGTTCCCCGGGGCGGTGGGCGTCTCCCCAGGAACAGGCAAAAGGGCGCGAGCCTGCCCAAACAAGACGAATCAGTGGCTGACGAGCTGCTGCGCCCGCTGATGGGAGACTCCCAGGACTGCCCCAATGTCGCGGACAGTGACGCCCTGGCGCTTGAGCACCATCGCCGCCTCGTGGCGTTCCTTCGCCGACGCCGCCTTCAGTTCATCGGCTTTGGCCGCCAGTTCCTCGGCAGCACGCAGGTGCGCGGTGACCTCAGGGGCGTCGAACCTAATATGGACTTCGAAATCCGCTTCCGGTCGCCCGGTGAGCAGGGACGCCAAGTCACGAACCATGTCCGGGATTTCCGAAACCGTACGGGCCTGCGTGGTCAAACCCGGAATCTGAGCTGATTCCAAGAACCACAGCCGGCCGTCACGGCTGGCTGTCACTTCGAGCTTCACTTGGTGTCCTCTCCCTTGGCTTGCTTCATGATTTCCTTGGCCAACTTCTCGCCGATCTCATTGTGGCGAGGCACGAACGTGGTGTTCCTACCAACGCTAACGCGGGTGTGCCTGCCGCCTTCTTCAGTGCTGTAGTCGACGCCAAGATCCTAGCGGCTCGTTTTAGCCTGCTTAGAAGATCCCGCCGCTTCATCATCATCTTAGTCTATAGCCACCTAGACAAGATTGTCTATGTCGCTATAGACAATTTTGGCAGAGGGGACATTTCAAGGCAACACCCACATGACCAAAAGGACCACTCCCGAGGGGTTCCTGACTCTTGATCTACAGCACCGGGATGCAAGCCCGCAACATTCCAGAGGGCGCAACTATCGCCGCGTCCGGACCATATGGACCCCTCCCGTAGGGGAACCGACCATCTACGGTGAGCTTCGGGACCGATCGAGATGGCGGTCAACCAAGGAGACCACCACAGCCGAGACGACGAGCCCGGCTGCCAGGTACAAGGGCAGCTGCGCCGTGGGCGCGATGAGTGCCCCCGCCAGCGCTGTCCCGGCCGAACCGGCAGTGATTTTCAGTGCGCCGATCCAGACGAATACCTGACCTCGCGCCGCGGGCGGCGCGTATTCGCTGCGGGCCGCCAAGGTGGAGGCGAAAAAGTAGGAGTTCAGCACGCCGGCGCAAGCAAAGGCTCCAACCGCCGTCGGGAATATCCCCGCTATGGCTGCACCGCCCAGGGCAATCCCTACCGCAGCGGCCAGCCAGGTCATTAATGGGTCTGCGTCTGTTTGCAGGGGCCGGATCATGACGCCCGCTGATCCCAGGAGTCCGCCCAGTCCATAGGCTGCTGTCAAAATGCCGGCTGCTGCCGGCGCTACTCCCAGCTCGCCCGTGGATGCCACAGCGGTGATCGGTAGTGCGGCCACTGACAGGGCCACGACAACGGTCATGTAGAGGGTTCGTCGCAGCGGGCCGTTGGAGATCATCATCAGCAGTGTCCGGCCAGGCCGGGGAACTTCGGCGGCAACCGAAGCCGGAGGCGTGTAGGGCAACAGCCTGATGACAGCAGCGGCCAGAAACGTTGATCCTGCAAGGATCAGTGCGGCAGTGGCGGGGTTGGCCCAGGCCGAGACGGCCGCCACCAAGGACGGTCCGATCGTCCCGCTGATGCCGTACGTGGCCACGTCCCAGCCCTGAGCGCGCCGTTGGCTGGTGCGCTCAGGGCCCGCGATTGCTGCCAATCTGCTGCTGATGCCGCCCGTGAGCAGAGGACCGACCAGGCCGGAGGCGATGAGCAGGAGGCCGGGGACGATGGGCGGAGTTACCGGGAAAAGAAGAACCGCGGCCGCCAGGGTTGCCCCATGGACAACACAAGCCCACGCAATTACTGTCCTGCCATCCTTGGCTGTATCCAGGCTGCGCGCAATGAGGGGCCCGAAGAGATGCGGCGCCGTGATGCAAGCACCCAAAATTCCCGCCAACCAGCCGGGCGCTCCGCTCGTAGTTGCCAGCAGGACTATCGCGACAACTGCGCCGCCATCGGCACTACGCGCCAGGGTGGCAGCCACGACATAGCGTGCAAGGCCACCCGGAGAGCCTGGCTGGTTCGTCCGACGGTGCTGGTTCTTCCCTGCCAGGGTGACTGCCGCGCTGTGCCCTCTGCCTTCGGTTGTTTCGGAAGATTCAATCTGAGACATCTAAGCTTCCAAACCGCATTGCCGAATAGCCTCGGCCACCCTTTCCCGCCCCTCGGAATCCAAGCCGCGGAGAGGCAACGGCAAAGCCGAGGACGGCACGACGCCTAGGTCCTCAGCCAGGGCTGCGGTGACGCGAAGGCTTCCATAGCTACGGAACAGAGACCAGAGGGGTTCCAGATCGGAGGAGGCGGCCAATGCCAGATCGCCTCGGCCCGCGACAGCATGATCAACAAGGGTCCTTGCCTGTTGAGGCAACACCCCGGCAATCACTGAGTACCAAACGTTGCATCCGGCCAGCAGCGCCTCGGCGGCAGCCCAGTCTCCACTGATGCCCAGTGATGTTTCCTTTGGCAAACCGGCCTTGAGTTTGGCAACCCTGGCCCCTACTTCACCGGAGGCGGGCGGAGGAATCTTTATGGAGGCAATTCCCGGGATCCTGGCAATCCTGGCGTGCAGGTCATCGCTGAAGGTGAAGCCGGTGGTGTTTGGGTTGTCGTAGACAACAATTGGAAGATCCGACTCTGCCGCCACAGTATCGAAAAGTCCGAAAACCTCGGCCTCCGATAGCTTCTGGTAGGACACCGGGGCCAGGAGCAATGCGGAAGCACCTGCTGCATGCGCATCAGCCGCGGACAGCAGCACGTCCCGGGTGCGCACTGCGCCGACTCCGGCGAGAACAGGCACCCCGTTGGCAGCCTCCACTGCAGCTTCAAGGACTGCCCTACGTTCCTCGCGGGAGAGATAGGCGTAGTTTCCGGTGGAACCGAGAACACCCAGCGAATCCGCTCCGGCCTTCGCAGCACGGTTCACCACCCGGCCAAGCGCCTTGAGGTCGACGCTTTCAGCGGCCATGGGGGTGAGGGGGAATGCACTGAGGCCGTTGAACACTGGTTCCTACTTTCGTCATGCCGCAAAATCGCAGCGCTTCGGGGTGACAGGTCCATGCTTCCAAAAGCCTTGGTCCTACACTAGGTCCAAGAACGTATAAGCCTGGAGGTCCAAGTGAGCGAAGCGGAAATACCGATTGAACTGGACAGGAACAGTCCAACGTCGCTCACGGCACAAGTGGCCAGCAAGCTACGCACCGCAATCCTCGATGGCATTCTCCAGCCAGAGCACACGCTGCCTGCGACCCGAAGACTCGCAATGGAATTGGGAATTTCGCGAGGTGTGGTGGTGCGCGCCTTCGAACAACTGGCAGGCGAGGGGTTCCTTGAGAGCAACGGAGCGGGCGGGACCAAGGTGGCCGTCCGTCCCGACATCCACCCCCGCCCCTTCAACGGGAGACAACCCAGCAGGAGCACACCCCCGGCCGACGTAATCGACCTGACGCCGGGCCGCCCATCCGGGTCACCGTTTCAGGACAGGCAATGGCGTAGCGCGTGGAAGTCGGCCCTGGCAGAACAGGGGAACATCCAACTCCCGCCGGCCTTGGGGACCACGGCACTTCGGGAGGCAGTGGCTGATCACCTTGCTGTATCCCGAGGGCTCGCCGTCGATGCAGAAGATGTCATCATTACCGCTGGCACCAGTGACGCTCTGCATCTCGTAGTAGCCATGCTCCGCAACCGATCGGCACAGCCGCGCATCCTGGTAGAGGATCCCAGCTACCCCACAGCACGCCGGGTCATGACGGCGGCCGGCGCTCAGCTGGCGACAGTTCCGGTGGATGAAAACGGCCTCAACAGCTCGCAGCTGGCCGTGCTGGAGGAAGTACCGGATGCAGTCCTGGTGACCCCGAGCCACCAATACCCCTTGGGCGGCAGGATGGCCGTCCAGGAAAGGCTGGGGCTGCTCAAATGGGCAGAACAACATGGTGTTCTGGTGCTGGAGGATGACTATGACAGCGAATTCCGCCACAGCAGAATGCCCCTTCCGGCCATGGCATCCCTCCCAAGCGCGGCCGACGTCGTCCTGCTGGGAACGTTCTCCAAGAACCTCAGCCCGTGGCTGCGATGCGGATATTTAGTGGTTCGGGGCAACGCCGGCGAAGTGCTGAAGGCCACGAGGGAGGCCCTGGACACGCCGGTGGCCGGGGTGCTGCAATCAGCCATCGCCCACTACATCAAGGGCGGCGGGCTTTCCCGGCATATCACTCGCGCCAGGCGCGAATATGCGCACCGCCGGTCCCTCCTCATCGACCGTCTGGGCCCGCGGGATGACTTGGAGCTCACCGGACTCGACGGCGGACTGCATGCCGTCATTCGCTTCAAAAGCCCCGACGCTGCAAGCGTGGCAACAAAGGCCTTGGAGTTAGGAGTTCGAGTGGTTCCCTTGGCCGGATACTACGCCGATCGCCCAGTCGAAAACGGCCTGGTTGTGGGGTATGGGGCCGTCTCCGACCTGCAACTTTCCAAGGCCCTGACCGTTCTTTCGGGCCTGATAGGGGGCAGCGCCTAAGCGTCGAGTGCAGAATCCTTTCGATTAGATAGCCAGCAGTGCACTTCAATGCCCTAATAGTGCATAATAAGAGTCACCCGCAGTGTTCACTAATCCATCAGCACCAGAGTGCAGATCAGGATTTCTCTTCAGCAAGGAAAAGCTCATGGCGTGGCTCGTACTCATCCTTTCCGGCGTGCTGGAAGCCGTCTGGGCAACAGCTTTGGGAGCCTCAGACGGTTTCAAGCGCAAGCTTCCTACGTTCACCTTCATTGCCTCCATGGCCGTCAGCATGGCCGGCCTGGCCTACGCGATGAGAGAACTGCCCACCGGCACGTCCTACGCCGTCTGGGTGGGCATCGGCGCGGTGCTCACCGCCGTGCTTGCCGTCCTTCGCAAACAGGAGAAACTTTCCCTTTCACGCGCCGCACTGCTCACCGCCCTGATTGGGTGCGTCATCGGGCTGAAGGTGGTCAGCTGATGCACTGGATAATACTTCTTGCCAGCGCCGTCCTCGAAGCCGTATGGGCCACCGCCCTCGGGCAAAGCGAGGGATTCACCAACACCATTGCAACAAGCGTGTTCACTGTAGGTCTGGTGCTCAGCATGCTCGGTTTGGGATTTGCAGCCAAACGGATTCCAATGAGCACCGCCTACGCCGTATGGACCGGCACAGGAGCCGCACTGACAGTTACGTGGGCAATGATTGAAGGCAACGAGACACCCACTGCGCTCCGAATATTCTTCCTTGTGGGCATCATCGCCTGTGTCATCGGCCTGAAACTCATACCCGCAAAAACCATCAAGTCAGCCGACACATCAATTCCGTGACGATCGAAACGCCCAACCCGTGGCACACGTCCCCAACCCGAGCCTCCTATCTCAATAATTACGACGGCGATCCCGCCCTGAGCGCCGCGCTTCTGGACGCTTGAAAACCATCCCGTTCACGGCGCTGCTGAGCCTGGGCCTGATCCGCGTCTCACCCGAATCAGGCCCAGCTGCTCACGGTCCCTTCGGCCGGTCCACCGCTGAAACCTCACAACAAGTGGTGTCTCATTCTTTGAGGACTACATGTCCAGGTGGCCGAGGAACTCTCCGGTATATGGGCAAAGGTAGGCGACCGTGTCATTTACACGGACCGTGAAGTCGGTACCCCCAGGGACCTCGAACCGTTCGCCTTCCTTGTAGGTGGTCCACTCCCCCTGACCGGCAGGCTGCTGGACATCCCAGGTACCGCGCACGAGATGCATCCACTCCTTGACGGGAGCTTCGAACTTCCACTCGCCGGGCTCCATCACCCCGACGGTGAAGTTGCCCTGCTCGTTCTTGAATTCGAGGCTGCGTACCTGTCCCTCGAAGTATTCGTTCTGGCCGATCATGACATGCTCCCATTCGCAGTTGCGGTCTTCGGCTCGCTGATTGCGGCCTGCTGAGAAATCACACTATTGAAGCCATGCTTCCCAAACCATCGCCGGAGCGTACTCTTTGCCGGGTAAGTAGTGGCCGCTATGTACAGGAATACAACCTTTCGTTGTTAAGATAGGGCCATGGCACTTGAATCAAAGTCGTTCACGGTGGCCAGGCTTGCTTCCATTCCAAACATCGGGCTGACCATGGCGCAAGGAGGCAGCGGAGTTGAACGAGCCGCCGGTATCCCGATCTCCGTCGAGCGGAAGGGGCGGTTCCCTGAGCTCCACGGCGGTGAGATAGTGCTTACCAGCGGGCTGCACATCGGTGAGGATTGGACAGCCTGGAAGAATTTCCTGCTGGCAGCTTCGGGCGCCGGCGCCTCCGGGCTCATCATTGGCCTCGGCACAGAGGCAGCCTTCGAAAGCCTCCCGGCACAGGTGCTGACCCTGGCAAGCGAACATGACCTGCCACTGCTGACCTGCGACATTTCCGACTTCGGGCGGATTGCGCACACTATCGCCGTTCTCCACTCGGAGGGACAACGGGAATCGTTCAGGCAACCACTCGACCTTCAGATGGAGATCACCGCGATCGTGGCCCGCGGCGGTTCGTTTGGAGACCTGCTCGCTGGCTGGCAGCAACGGACCGAGGAGCCGGTAGCCGCGTATGATCGCCTCGGGCGGGTCATGGCCAGAAGCTCGTCCTTCCCAGCGAACCTGCTCGCTCCGCTGGGCAAACGCCTCGCCGGTCAGGAAGCTCCACGACTCGGAGAACAACTTCGCCTGAACGCAACCGAGCTGGCTGCCGATCCCGATGGCACGCCTGCAAGCCCCGAAGGAACGGTGGAAGTCTCCCCCTTCGCGGGCAACGACACTGTACGCGGGTTCTGTGTCCGCATTACTACAGGCCATGAGACGGCCGAACTCGCTGCACCGGCGCTGCGTTCCCTCCTTGCCCTCGAATTTGAACGTGTGTGGTTCCTTGACGAGTCAGCGCGCCGCAAACGCGCTGAACGGTTTGCCCGTCTCCTGACGCTTACGGAGCCGGGCAGTGCTCGGACATTCCTCCGCAGTATCGGCATCGATTCGGGTCCGCTGTGGGGTGTAAGCATCGAAGCTCGCAATGAGACACATGCTGAAGTTCTCATCGACGACATCGCCGTGGTGCTCGCCGCCCCCTTCGTCCGGCATCGCCACCGGATCGTGGAGTGCTTGGCAACTGTCGATCCCCGGCAGGCATTGGCTGACTACGGCCTTGCCGTCCCCACGGGCATCGGCACGCGGGGGGCTCCCGAGCATTCAGCCCGCAGCATCAGGCAGGCTACCCTGGCACTGGAGACCAGCCGTCGGGCCGGCACTCCCATCGAATACGTCGACGGGGCCTCGCACGAGTTCCTGATCAACGCCGCCCCATCGGACTACCTGGAATCTTTCTCCAGCGCCGTCCTTGCCCCCATCGAGAAGTCGCGAGGAGGCGAAGCCCTCCTGAACACACTGCACACGTGGCTTCTTGAGCGCCGATCCGTCGAGGCGACGGCGGAACGGATGGGGGTCCACCGACACACTGTGCGGAACCGGATGCAGCGGATCGTCCAGATCACCGGTCACGATCTGGACGGCATCGATGCGCAAACCGAGCTGTGGCTCGCGCTGAAAGTCCGAGGCTTCCGCGACAATGGAGACTCACCCATAGGGCGATAACCAACAGTCGAGGTTCGCCGCAACGGCCATATTCTGTCGTGACCTTCGGTGCCATGATGGTCGTCACATCCTGCGGACCCACCGCGAAGATCCGGTACTCAAATGAGGAACGACATCATGCCCATCACCGTAGCCACCACAGATTCAGTCCCCCGATCCATACTCCGCCGAGTCGTCATCGCCAGTGGGCTTGGCACCTTGCTGGAGTACTTCGACTACGCCAGCTACAGCTACCTCGCGACCACCATCGCCATGGTCTTCTTTCCCCCGGAGGACCGGGCAGTTGCGCTGATGAGCACCTTTGCGGTGTTTGCACTTTCGTTCCTTGTTCGCCCGCTCGGGGCCTTCGTTTGGGGCAGCCTTGGCGACAAAATCGGCCGTAAGAGCATCCTCGCCACGACAATCATCCTCATGTCCGGAGCCACCTTCCTCATCGGATTCATACCGAACTACGCCACCATCGGCATCGCAGCACCCATCCTGCTCCTGCTGCTCCGCGTAACACAGAGCTTCTCAGCCTCCGGCGAATACGCCGGCGCAGGCACCTTCGTCGCCGAGTACGCCCCCGTCGCCAAGCGCGGACTGCTCACGAGTGTGGTACCCATCGCAGCTGCCGCAGGGTTCCTGGCAGCCTCGCTCATGGCGACCATCCTCTACGCCAGCACCTCACCGGAATTCATGCAGGAGTGGGGCTGGAGGATCCCGTTCCTCATCGCAGGCCCGCTCGGAATCGTTGGTCTCTGGCTTCGCCTGCGTTTGGAAGACACCCCGCAGTTCCGCCGGGTGCTGGAACTCGAAAAGAAGCAGCGCCAGAGCGCAGTTGATCAGCCTGCAGCCGCAAACCGCTGGTCCGAGACCCGCAAGAGCCTCCCGTCGATGTTCAAGGCACTGCTCGTCATGTCCCTCAATGCCGGCGCCTACTACCTCCTGCTCAGCTACACACCCTCATTCCTCATCGAGGAGGCGGGGATGAGCGAGGCGACCGCAACACTGGTTGTCACGATCGGACTCGTCGCACACATCATTTTCATCCCACTGGCGGCCCGCCTCTCCGACCGGATCGGACGCAAACGGACCTTGATGATCTCGAGCATCGCCTTCATCGTGCTGAGCTACCCGATCATGACGCTGCTCTCTTTCGGAGGAGTGGTCCTCGCCTCCACGGTCCTCATCGTGTCCCTGATGTTCTTCGCCATGAACGATGCCGTCTTCCCTTCCTTCTTCACCGAGCTGTTCGGCACCCGCTCCCGCTACCTCGGGTTCGCGCTGCCCTTCAACGTCGGAGCCATGCTCTTCGGCGGCGTCGCACCACTCATCGGCACCTGGCTGATCGCCACCACCGGCAACCCCAGCTCACCGGCATTCTTCCTGATGGGTATCGGAGTCCTCTCACTGGTTGGACTCCTCATGAGCGCAGAAACCGCACGCAAACCACTCGCCGACGAGCAAGCTGAAGTAAGCAAGGCGCCGGTCGCCACGGTGTAGCGCCCCAACACCAAACGACTCGCCTTCAGAACCAAGCTCAGGGTCGGACAGCATTTCCGGTAATTGCTGTCCGGCCCTCAGTGCAGATGTGAGCAGTAGTTACTCGCCCAGGCGAGCTCCGCATCTAACGAGGCACGACTTCCCGGGTACAGCGGAATCGCTCGTGGTTTGCATAGCATGGGGCTCAACGACTATTGGGGGGTAGCAGTGAATTTAAGTCCGGCTTTCGGAATCATCGGGATTCTATACGCGGTCTTCGTTATCGCGGTGGCCGTCTTGGCCGTGTATGCCCTGGTCTTGTCCATCATCTTCTTGCGGCTGAGGATCGCAGAGTTGAAGAGGGGTGCAGGGACCGAGGACAGCTGACTCCCCTGCGAAACGGCAAGAACGCAGCAGCGCCTGGTCAGGACCTGGTAGCGGTCGACCAAGTCGCGCAGCACGGCAGAGGTTAGGGAGCGGACTGCGCTGGGCTCACCGAACCGCTCACGAGGCACGCTACAAGGATGGCCAAGGTGATCGGCCACAGCGGCCGCCGCTGTAGCATCCGGGCTCCCCCTGCCGGCAAGTCAACCAGGGGCAAATCACGGATCTTAGCCGTCGACTGAAAGGCGCAAGCAATGCACCCGCTGTTCATTTAGCGGTCACTTTCAAGTAGCCCATAAGTACCGGGTTGTTATGGTCGGTGCCGAAAAACCTGGGATTGGAGTTCGTGTGATGGTGATTCCGGACCGAAGCAATGCGGATCTGCAGCAGTACTCTGCCTTATCGGCCTGCCGCTCGGGCCGAGCGAACCGTTTATGACGTCTCACTGAACCCGGTATTGCCCGTCGACACATTCGGGCATCACAGCCAGCCGTCGCTGATCCGCGAGTGTCCGGTTCAGCTAATTTCTCCACTGACGAGCAAAGCAGGTTCCGAATTATTCAAGACAAGCGAAAGTCAGCAGGGAACTTGAATTACTTGTCATGAGATTGACAGAAATATCCTTGCGACGCCAAAACGGCAGACTCATAAAGACAACCCGATTGTCGGATATTATGAAATTTCGTCCATCGTATCGTTGGCCGAAATCCCTTCGCCCTAGTATCAGTACACGTATCGGCTAATCCAAGGACTAGAGGCACCGTGGACGCCGACGCCCAACACTGCACGGGCCGCCTCGGCCAAGGAACTGCACAAACATGTTGAGAACTTGAGAATTTATGTGACTGAAATGAGTACCACGCAGAATTTCACCATGACTGGCACAGGGCCGATTGCGCATCTAATACCTCGAGGCAATTGAAGTCTCGACCATCACATCATTGCGGCCCCGCAGCATACTTGCATCGACAGCAGTGAGGATCGGGGCACACTTTCCACCGGGAGCCGGTTTTGCGGCACTCATATCCATCGGGTACGTTGTGGTTACTTTGTCGAATGGGGACGACATTTGTTGCCCCATAGAACTGTTTCAAGGCACACAGTGGGGGCTATGCGTGACCAGTAACGTCATTAAAATCAGTAACCTAAGCAAGAGATACGGCTCTTTGCAGGCCGTCCAGGATTTGTCCCTGCAAGTAGAGCGCGCATCCATCTTTGCCTTTCTGGGAACCAACGGTGCCGGCAAGTCCACCACCATCGGCTGCATCACCACGACTCTCGGATTCGACAGCGGAACCATTCAGGTCGCCGGCCATATCGTGGGCAAGGAAGACGATGAGATTCGACGCAAGATTGGCGTCGTTTTCCAACAGTCGCTGCTGGATCCGACACTGTCGGTCAGGCAGAACCTCGACATACGAGCAGGTTTTTATGGACTCACGAGGCCCGAGCGGACCCAGCGCATCAGTGAACTCGCCCAGCTCATAGGTCTCGAATCTTTCCTTGAGAAGCCCTTCTACGGGCGGCTCTCCGGTGGCCAGAAGCGCCGGGCGGACATCGCGCGGGCTCTTATCCATCGACCCGAGATTCTTTTCCTTGACGAGCCGACCGCCGGCTTGGACCCGCAGAGCCGGGAACAAGTCTGGCAAACCATTCATAAACTTCGCGATGACGACGGCCTGACCGTTTTCCTCACGACCCACTACATGGAAGAGACCGAGGTGGCAGACCAGGTCTCCATCATCGACTCCGGAAAATTGGTCGCCCAGGGAACGCCTGCGCAACTGCGTGAACAGCACAGCAACAGCATCCTCACCGTCACCACAGACGATCATGAATTCCTCGCGGAGTACTGCAGGACCGCCGACCTGAGCTGGACACTCGACAATGATGTTTATCGCGTTGAGGTAGATGACTCGAAGCAGGCCCGGCACCTGCTCATTGTGGGCGCAGAACGCGTCCACGACTTCGAGTTCCGGCACGGACGCATGGACGATGTCTTCCTTGCACTGACATCCAAGAGGAGCGAACCGTGAACAGCATCATGATTCTCAGCGGCCGTAACCTGATGATCTTTTTCCGCGACAGGGCCGGGGTATTTTTCTCCCTGCTCTCGGCGCTGATTCTCATCGCCCTTTACGCCCTGTTCCTCGGCAACCTGCAAGTGGATAACCTGCAGACAAGATTCCCTGACGCAAGCAGCTCGGAAATCAGCGCTTTCGTCAACGCCTGGGTTTTTGCGGGCATCACGATGATCACTACCCTAACCACCGGACTTGCCGCCCTCAACGTATTTGTTGACGATGCGTCGACCGGGCGTTTCCGTGACTTCCTCGTCTCCCCTATAAGGCGGACGAACATGATTCTCGGATACTTGATCGCGAGCTTCGTCATCTCCGTCATCATGACAGCGGTGGTTATCCTGGTAGGCCAGCTCTACATCCTCTTCCGCGGGGAACCCTTGATGACCTTGGCCCAGCTTGGACAATGCGCCGCCGTCGTCCTGGTTTCATCTGCGGCGTTTGCCGCGCTGTCCAGCTTCGTAGTCACGTTCATCAAGTCCAGCACCGCCTTCTCAGCCCTGAGCACCATCGTTGGAACCATCATCGGCTTCCTTGCCGGCGCTTACATCCCGGCTGGCACCCTGCCCTCCGGTGTGGTCAATGTCCTGAACGCACTTCCTTTCGCGCAATCAGCCATGTTGATCCGCCAGCCTTACACGTCGCAGGCACTTGAAGCGCTGACAAATAACCAAGACCAGGCCGTTGACGCAGTCCAGACGTTCTACGGCATCACAGCTTCAGTCGGGGATCTCGCTGTGACGAACACACTGGCGATCTCGGTGCTCCTTGGAATGGTTGTCGTCTTCATCGCACTGGGCTCCTGGCGAATCGGTCGGCGCATACGATGACCGGCAACGAGGACCTGTGGGGAGGCCTCGAGTCCACCGTCGCTATGTTCCCGGGCCAAGGCAGCCAGCGTCCGGGAATGGGCAAGGCCCTGACAAAGAATTTCCAGGTGGCCGGCGATGTCTTTGATGAATGTTCCGATGTGCTCGGCATTGATGTCCGTGAACTTGCCTGGGATTCAGCCCCGGAGGATCTGGGGAAAACCGAAAACACGCAAGTGGCGCTCGTCGCGGCCAGCATCGCCGCTTGGAGGGTGTGGACCCAGGTGGGCGGCAACCTGGCCCACGCAGTAGCCGGACACAGCATCGGGGCGCTGTCAGCGGCCATTGCAGGCGGATACCTACCGTTGGCAGATGGCATCAAACTTGCCAGGCGCCGAGGTCATTTGATGGCCTCGGCCCCTGGACGAGGGTCGATGTTGGCCGTGGCTGTCCGAGGAGAGGAACAACGAGATGGACTCATCGCCTCGGCAGCAACGTTCGGTCTCGACGTAGCCGCAGTCAACGGCGAACGCCAGATCGTTCTCTCCGGGCCCATCAACGACATTGAGGACGCGCGGAAACACTTCGGGGCTAAATCAACCCAGCTCAACGTCAGCCACGGATTCCATTCCCGGTTGATGGACCCTGTGATGGGCGAATGGCGGGAGTTACTGCGCCACGCGCCGTTCCGCGACGGGGACGTACCACTGCTGGGCTGCACCTCACCCCAGCGCCTGGAAACCGCGATGGAGGTCTCCAACGAGCTCTATTTCGGTATCCGACAACCGGTGCGATGGGACCAGGTCCTTCAAAGCGCGGACAGTTTCGGGACCTGGGTTTACTTGGGAACAGCAAAATCACTTTCCCGTCTCAGACGGAATCAAACTCAAACAGTTCAGATCGTGGAGGACACGTATGTTGGACGTCGAACCTAGCCTTATCACCTTGGTTGTGGGCGCATCCCGGGGCATCGGCAAAGCCTGCGCGCTGGAACTTGCCAGGAACGATCATGACATCGTGATCTTCTACCGGCAGGACGACGAGGGCGCTGCTGGAACAGTTGAAGCGATACGGGAACTGGGACGCAGGGCCTTGGCGGTCCGCGTCGACGTTTCCGTTGAAGCCGACGTCCGCGCAGCCTTCCGCACGGTTCTCAAAGACTTCGGACGAATCGGCTCCGTTGTTTACAGTTCCGGAATCACCGCTGACGGGCTCCTGGCAACAATGTCCCTGAACAACTGGGAGCGCGTCATCAGCACCAACCTGACCGGCGCGTTCCTGGTCTGTCGCGAAAGTGTCAAGGCGTTACGCAAAACAGGCGGCTCAATCGTGCTCATCAGCTCCACCTCGGGTATCAGCGGCCAGCCCGGCCAAGCGAACTACAGCGCGACCAAGGGCGGAATCAACGCCCTGACCCAATCCATGGCCAAGGAAATGGCGTCCTTCGGCATCAGGGTAAACGCTGTGGCACCCGGTTTTACGAACACCGACATGCTCAAACAGATGGATGCCAGAGCACGTCGCGAATATACCCAGCACATCCCGCTGCAACGAATCGGTGAACCCCACGAGATAGCTGCAGCTGTGGCATTCCTCATAGGACACCAAAGCTCATACATCACCGGTCAGGTCCTCGCCGTCGACGGCGGCCTGACCTCCTGAAGGAGAACTCCCAATGAACGACATTTATGAAGCCTCCCTGTCCGCCGGGCGGAAGAGGACCGAACTCAACGCCCGCCTGAAAAATCTGCTGTCCGAAGGATTGGAGTTGCCTATCGCCGGTGACCAGATCGAGGACGACCAGCCCCTCTTTGGGCGCGGCCTCGAACTCGACAGCCTCGACACCCTTGAAATCGTGAGCTTGGTTGAAGAGGAGTTCGGTGTCTACATTACCGACGAGGACCGGACAGTTTTCGGGTCAATCAACAAGATTGCCGATTTCATCGCTGCCAACAGCGACGACGACTAAGGGCCAGGGCAATGACCATCGCCCTCAAGGCCAGCGACATCCTGGCCAGGCTCCCACACCGTCACCCCATGGTCCTCCTGGATAGGGTTGAAGACTTCAACTACGGCAAATCCGCGACTGGAATCAAGAACATCACGATCTCGGACCCCGTCTTCCAAGGCCACTTCCCCAACAACCCTGTGTACCCTGGCGTCTACATGATTGAAGCCTCGGCACAGCTGTGCGGGCTGCTGTTGGGCTCCCCTACAGGTGAAGACGGCCCCGTCCTTGGGTACCTGGCGTCAGTGCGCAAATTCAAGTTCATCACCCCGGTCTTCCCTGGCGATGTGCTGAGCATCCAAGCACGAGCGGGCGTAAGCCACGCCAATCTTGCGGACTTCAGCGTCGACATCAAAGTCAGCGGCAAGATCGTGGCCTCCGGGTCCCTGGCGCTTGCACGCATAGACCCGGACCCATCAACATGAAACCGGCAGTAAGGCTCTACGACCCGGAAGTGGATGCGGCACGTGTCGCGGAGCTCTACAACCGAAACAACTACGGCACGATCCAGAGCGGCTCACCTCTTACTGGCAACGACGTTAACGCAGTGTTGAAAGAACGCGGCGCAGCACTGTTCATGGTGGGGGAAGACCGCGGGAACATTGTTGGCACCATAGGTTACCTGAAGGTCTCGGGCCGACGGGTCGCCGGCGACGGAGAACTCTTTTCCGGCATGTTCCTCATCGACCCGGGCTACCGGATGGGCTTCCTGGCCGGTGACCTGTTCATGCAGTCCTTCATCAAGCTGGTCGAACAGGGTGTCCGGGCTCTGCGCCTTGAAGTTGACCCAGCCAACCAAAAGGCTTTCCCGCTCTACGGACGGGTTGGCTTCAGGACGGCAGGCATCATCAGGCCTGATGAGGATGGCTACATCGAACTCATCAGTTTCCTCCCCGGCGTCGTATCAGATCTGCTTCAAACACCCTTTGCCGGCGCCTCCCCAGAGGACATGTTTTCGAAGTACTCCTGGCGAAGCATGGGCTCAGCCCGCGGCAGAGACCTCATGGACGGCGTCTCCGTCCAGGACGGCACCCCGCTGCTGACCTACACCTTCCCCGTGAAGAAGGACGTCGTTGAAGTCCAGGTCAACATGTCAACAGGTGCCGTCGTCCAGGCGCGCCACAACGGCAAACTCTTCGACTGGCCGGAATCCCCTCAACGCGCTGCTCCGAACGGCAACCACGGGCCTTCAATCGGCTCCCGCCGGCTTGGCGCTTTCACTATCTCCCTGGACGCGGCAGGGACGTTGACGATTGAGCATCCTCGACACCCGGGTCCGGTACTGACCGATCATTTCCCCGTAGGAGCCGACGGTGCACCTTTCTGGCGGCGTCCCGCCGCGTTGAACGTCACGTGCCAGGATCTTCCCGACGGATGGACGACCCGGCGGGGACCGATTTCCCGCGAAATCCGTGTTCATGGCAGCAAAGTCAGCATCGCAGTGAGCCACCAAAGAAATCAAAAGGTGACGGCGTTCCCGTGGGTGAATCTACGTTCAGGGGAATTCCACCTCAACACGAAAAACCGCCAGCGCCCCTTAGGCGGTCCAATCGTCCGCGGTATCTGGCCGCCGGACAGGACCGACTTTGAAGCCGCCGAAAGTGCCTTCGATGATCAAAGCAACGGCGCTTCCGCCCTCTGGACCGATACGGCGCTGGGGCTCGCATTGGCTGCTACCTGGAACTCGGATGGGAAGCTCCGCGTCGAAGGCTCCCATCTTCCGGCGGCGTCCTCCGAAAACGGTTCCATCCTGTATGACGTGGACCTCTTCGACGGCGCAGATGCTATGCCCGTTCCCGAAAACCCGGAAATCCTTACTTCATTAACACCGGTGTTTCACTCCTTGTCCTCCGGAACCCAGGGGGATTGGAAGCCCATCCAGTGGGTGGCGGCGGAAAGGTCGCGTGTCGATGTGCTTGAGGCCGTAGGGAGCAACGGGTTTTTGCTCGTCGCTCCCGACCGGGGCATCGTTTCGTGGAAGTCAGGCCAAACGCAGGTCCTCGCGGCGCCGTTCCCGAAAACCCGGACACTTGGGCCCCTGACGGCATGGCATTCCGGTCTTTGGGTCTCGGACCAAGGAGGGCGAGAAGACCCGGAGCAAGGCATCGAGTGGGGCTGCGATGGTTGCACATCCCACCTAGCTGACAGCCCATCAGATCGACCCCGCTGGGAAATCCAGCAGTGCGACAGCGATCTGACAGCGCTCCGCATCGTCGTTGACGGCGCCAACGGGTCTGAACAGGTCACGCACCTCACGCCGAACGCCCAAATGCAGGCCCGAAACCGGGCGCCGATACTTTTTCAGACGGATACCAACACCGACCTGTGGTGGGCAGCAGCCCGGGACCGGACTCCGTGGCGGGCCTCAGTGCGGAGAGCGGCCATAGGTCTCGGCGGGACGACCTGGTTGGTCATCGAAAACGACGAAGGCAGCCATCCCGAAATTTTGATCAGGTCCTCCGGTGAGTACCTCCTGCTGTCCCTCCTTGCCAGAGCCGGGGACACCAACACGACATCATGGCTCCTTTCCGCTCAGGAACTAGGAAGCCCCACCACAACCATCAAGGAGAATCCGTCATGACAGCTACGACTGACTACGAGGCAATTCGTTCCACCGCCGCCGTTTACCCCACCGGTGAACTGGTTCTCGAGATCGCCGGCGAGCAGCGGGAGGAACTGGTTTCCTACCTGCTAGCCAAACGCACCGAATTCGCCCAACCCGGAAGCGTCGTTGAATCATTGGTGCTCCGGGAAGATGCTTCCGTTGCAGGCCACGTCGCGGCCTATATCGAAGAGGAACGCGTCCTGCTGATTGCAGAACAGCCCATCGACGTCGACATCATCACCATCGCGAAGCAACGCGGACTGGAGTCCGTCCGCGTCACCGACCTGTCCGCGTCCACAGCCGTCGTAGCTGTGGAAGGACCCGTGGCCTGGAAAGTTGTCCAAGACTTCGCCGACGAAGAAATCGCAGGCGTCCTCTTGGGCGAAAGCTGCACTGCGACGTTGCCGGTATCAGAGCAGCCGGCGACCATTATCCGTACCGGCACCACCGCCGAGTACGGCTACCTGATTCTCGCTCCGGACACCGACCGCGACGCGCTGCTGAAGTTAATCTCAACGATCGCCACGGAATTCGGCGGTCAGCGGGTCGGCACCGAGGCACTACAGCGCGCTCAGGCCGAAGTCAGCCACCCCCTCTACCCTGAACAATTCAGTGGCCTGACCGTCCGGGAAGCTGCTGCCCTCTGGATGCTCTCAGCGGACCGTGATGACGACTTCCTCGGCAGCGACCAGCTTGAGAAGGAAAAAGCCGCGCGTTCACTAGTTGCAGTCACTGCCACCACGTCATCGATCCCGGCGGCAGGAACCAGCGTTACCGCAGGGGAAACCGAAATCGGCCGGATCCACCACACGCTTCCCTCCGCTGGTCAACCTCAAGGGTTCGCCCTGGCCCTCTTGGATGCCCCCTTTAACGTGCCGGGTCTGGAACTGCAAGCAGGCGGAGTGACTTTGACGACGATTTCGCGCCCCTCAGTTGATCCGGTCTCCTGGACCGAACCGATCGGTTAAGCCATGAAAATAGTTGTCACCGGATTCGGCCTCAGAGCAGCAGTAGGCCCGGACGCAGAACAAAGCTGGGAATCCATATCCAACGGAAAATCGGGGATCGTTCGAACGACCGTAGTTCCTACCGATGGTCTGGTTAGTTCAATGGGTGGCCAAGTCGAGTCGGAAGTGGAAACGGGGCCCCCGTCGTCCCGGACCACTTACGTTGATCGCTGCCACAGGCTTGCTTCAGCCGCCGCGACCGAAGCTTTGACCCATGCCCGGGTCGACCAGGCCTCCGTTGACCGGACCAGAATCGCGTTGTCATTGGGAACATCGTTGGGTGGGGCCCGCAGTGGAGAAGAATTCCATCGCCAGTGGATACAGGACGGATTGCGTAAAGCAAACACCGGTCTGCTGCGGCAATACCCACTCCATAGCGTCGCGGACTACCTTGCCTCTGAGTTCCAGCTGTTCGGACCCCGGAGTGTCCAATCCAACGCCTGCGCGGCCGGCGCTGTCGCCATCGCCTACGGGATCGAACTCCTCGAATCCGACGCCGCTGACATGGTCCTCGCCGGCGGCGTTGACCCGCTCGCGCTGTTGTCCTTCGGTGGTTTCTCCAGCCTGAAGGCACTGGATCCCCTGCATTGCGCACCGTACACCCGGAGTTCGGGACTCAACCTGGGTGAAGGAGCTGGTTTCCTTGTTCTGGAAAGTGAAGCTTCGGCTGTCGGCCGGGGAGCTGCGATCTACGCTGAAATCGCAGGGTACGGGCTCAGCGCCGACGCTTACCACGCTACAGCTCCGGACCCCATGGGCCGAGGAGCGTTACGGGCCATGCACGCGGCACTGCGGATGTCCGGGAACACTGTCGACGACGTCGACTACGTCAACGGCCACGGAACCGGAACGGCTGCTAATGACAGCGTCGAAGCCAAAGCCATAGCCAACCTGCGAGAGGGCGCCGCTCCGCCGGCAAGTTCCACGAAGTCCATGATCGGACACACCCTTGGTGCCGCCGGAGCCATTGAAGCGGTGACATCAGTGCTTGCCATCCAAAACCAGGAGATGCCTCCAACGGTCACACCCGATGGCCTGCGCTCACCCACAGGCCTGGACATCGTTGCAGAAACAGCCAAGAAGGCGCGGCTGAAAACCGTGCTTTCAAACTCGTTTGCCTTCGGCGGCAACAACGCTTCGCTAGCCATCCGGGAATACAGCGCTGACCCCTCAGCCCAAGCACCAAAGAGCGTACGACCGGTGGTCATCACCGGCATCGGCGCACTTGCCGGTGATGCCGTCACCACTGAGGACGTAAAGGCCGCCCTTTTCGAGGGCCGGCCCGTCTACGGTGACGGGACTGTCGAGGTCGAGGGATTCGGTTCCTTCCCCTTTGGCGACATTCCGGTCGACAAGCTCAAAAAAGGGATCGACCCGAAGTACCTGCGTCACATGGACACCTTGGGACGCAGGTCGGCGCTGGCTGTCAGCCAACTCCTGAAACAACGGGGCCTCTCACGAGCGGAGGCAACCAGCACCGGGCTGTTGTTCGCCACCGGCACCGGACCGATCTCCACCGTTGAGGCGTTCGAACGTGAGCTCCTGACTACGGGCAGCGGCAACGCCCTGCTGTTCCCGAACACGGTCATGAACGCCGCGCCCGGGCACGTCGCGTTGTTGAACAAGCTGCAAGGACCCACCGCGACCATATGTGCCGGCAACACGGGGGCTATCACTGCGCTCCATTTCGCCCAGAACCTCATCTCGAACGGGGTCGTGGACCGGATGATCGTCTTGGCGGCGGACGAAGCACCGCACGCGATGCTCGCCGCCTACGCGCCGATTCCGGGCTACTTGGCACGTTCGGTCTGCCTCCCCTACACGAACTCGGGCCGGGTCATCTCCGGTGCCGCCGTGGCCATCCTGTTGGAAAGCGAAGACAGCGTCGATCCCGGGAGAGTTCTTGGCCGCATCGAGAACTTTGGCATGACCGGTGACGGCAGTGGCCCCAGCCGTCTGCGCCAAGGGTCAGGGGCTTGGGCGCGGTCCTTCCGGCTGGCCCTCGACGGCCATTCACCGGAAACCGTTGATGCCGTTGTTGCTGCCGCTTGCGGGCGGGAAGCCGTGGATACCTTGGAGATCGAGGCATTGGCGGCAACTGGCCTGAGCAGGCGGCCTATTTCGACGCCCAAGGCAATCTTCGGCGATGCGGGCGCCTCAGGTGGTCTGTTGGGTGTCGCACAAGCAGTGTGGATGAGCCAGGAAAAGTTCATCCCAGGCAACGCCGGAGTCGTCGCGTCCGGCCCTGCAGGACTCGTACCAGGCAGCGGCAAGGCCGGAGAGGTCTACCGGACCCTGGTATCCACTTGTGAGGCCGGAGGCAGTTTCCAGTCCGTCACCATCGCGACGTAACAGGATGGTGGATGTATGGATTCATTCGACAGGCCCAGCACCTACTGACGACTTTGGGCGGTACAGGTCCCGGTCCGGTGCCCGCTTTCTCGCGGAAGCGGCAAAGTCGACCCGATGCCCGGATGACCTGTCCCGACCCTGCCACGTCATCCGGGCAGAGGACGGCAGGTGGTTTTGCGGAAGCTGTTTGTCAGGCTGGTCGGTTTCACACACGCAGAATATTCTTGTCGCAGCACGGGCAAGAAGTTGGGTCGGTGTGGACATTGAAACACCAAAGAGACGGAACGCCGCCTTCAGATGGCTGGGGCGCGTCACGGGTGTGCCCAGTGTCGGCATCGAGCAATGGACCCAAGGTGAAGCCTTATGGAAAGCGATGGGCAACGCGGCACGGCGCCCAAAAACGGGCGAACTCCGTCTCAGCCCACAGTGGCACTATGGCTGGCAGAGCTCTGCGGACGGGGATTGGTACGTCCACACAGCCGCCAGCCGGGATGCCGTCTGGAGCCTGGCGTCACAGAACATCGAACCACTAACACTGCACTCGTGGAGCCCCCTGTCGGATTCGAACCGACGACCCGCGCTTTACATATTGGGGTATCCCGGAAGTGCCCGGCAGCTCCCTGAATTTAGGCCTGACCAGCGATTTTGCGACATTTGATGGTGAAATCGTATCCCTAAAGTTCCCCCTAGTTCCTGCCCAAAGCGTGTCGTAAACGTGTCGTATCCGTGCGATTACCGGCAAATACCTCTCAGCATCGTCACCCCACATGCGAAGACGCTTTCCTTGCCGAGCTCGCTTGACGGCACAACGAGAAGGGAACACTGACCGGCTCCGTCACGAGGATGCTCAGGCGAGCCTGCAGACACTCGTGAGCGTACGCGATCACCTCGCTTCCATTACTGCTCCTCCTGAGCTCTGAACCGGTCATGGTGCGTGCTCCTATGAAGTGGACCGGAACCATCAGCATCAATGAACGCAGCTCTACCTGCACCTTGCCAGATTGGCTGGATCACGGTTGTCGGAGTTGCGAGCAAGTCCAGAGATTCCGGGGACATCTCCGCCTTGGAGTAACCCACTCGGAGATGAAGCTCGTGCGGTCTACATAGTCGTCAATAGGTACGGCAAATGTTGCTACGTCGGTCAAACCCGTCCCACAAGCAGAGCGGAGAATGTCGCTGCCATTCGCCTTGGGCAGCATATGAGTGAGCCATCGAAGCAGGAGAATTGGACTAGTTAGGTGATTCCACTTCGGGCGGATACGCCTAGCACTTTTGTCGACTTGCTTGAGAAGCGGATTGCTCTGCGCTTGATGATCCCGCTTCGTCATTTTGCCTCGCGACGAACTCCACCAAGCCCTCCCCGGCCTCCGGGGCAGCTCCCAAGGCAAGAGGCCCTCGTGGCCGTAAGGTTTCAGAACCGAAGGTCTGGATCGCCCGTGCTGATTCCTGCGTACCCGAGTTTAACGTGTGTCTCCGTCCTGTCTCGTCTCGGTAGTCCTTAAGGACTTTCAAGACTCCACGATGAGACAGAGTGCATGAGACACCTCTGGACGCTGAACGAGCCTCAAATCCCGAGACCGAGTCTGATCCCACTTAACTAGAGTTTGTGAGACGCCTGACGGCATGCTGACCACAGCTCGCTTGTAACCGTGGCTCTATGCCCTGCCGCCCATCGAAGCGTCTTTGCAGACGACTGGGCCTGGACGCCGGACACCTTGTTCCTGCGTTGCGCGCGACCGCTGCCCGCACGGTGACCACGGCCGCCATCATCGTCACCGTCACCGTCGTGCTTATGCCCGCCCCCGTCGCCGTCGTCGCATCCCCCATCTGAGGTCGGCTTCTCAAATGAGCAATAACCGTCGGACTATTTTGATTTGATGGCTAAAATCTAAATAACTCCATCCTTATTCAGACTTTTGAGGACTCCATGACTGACGCCTGGCCGCCGCACAGCTCCAAACCCATACCTTGGACGACTTCTGGGAGGGCCCCACGCGAAGACCGTGAGTTCACCGAAGTCGAGGTTTCCCTGCCACCCATGATCGGGGACCTCTGGTACAGCCCGAGCCGGGAAACCATCGTCGCATTGGAAAAAGCTGCGGTCTCAGTCGCCTCCCTGGATGTCACGGCCGGAACGCGCATGGCCGCCATCAGCGGGTTCCTCCTGCGCAGTGAGGCTGTGTCGTCCTCAAAGATCGAACACGTAGACGCCAACCGCAACGACTACGCGAAGGCCATGATCGGCTTGAAGGCCAGCGAGAACGCCAGGTCGATGGTCGCCGCCGCTGACGCCGTGCAGTTCATGATCGACGACGCCGGAAAGAGTGGCATGGTGCGTCTGGAGTCTCTCCTCAAGGCCCACCACACCTTGATGAAGGACGACCCGCTGGACTGGAAGCACGCCGGGAAGATCCGGGACGTCCAGAACTGGATCGGCGGCAGCGATTACTCACCGCGCGGAGCCGTCCATGTTCCCCCTCCGCCGGAAATGCTGTCAGAGCTGATGGAGGACCTAATAGTGTTCTGCAACCGGGACGACGTGCCGATCATGGCGCAGGCCGCGATTGCCCACGCGCAGTTCGAATCCATCCACCCCTTCACGGACGGCAACGGCCGCATCGGGCGGGCGCTCATCGGTGCCATCTCCCGTCGGCGCGGCCTGACGAAGAATACGGTCACGCCCATCGCCTCGGCGATGGTTGCCGATGTGCAGCGGTACTTCACCCTCGTCAACAATTACCGGACAGGCGACGCCGACCCGTTCGTGCTTTACCTGGCCAGCTCCGCCCTGCGCGCTGCGGATGCCGCGAGGGAAAGTGTGGCCGCTCTGGACGCCTTGCCGGCGATGTGGCTGGAGATGTCCAAGCCGCGCAAGGGCTCCGCCGAGGAGAAGATCATCCCGTGGCTTTTGGAGCGGCCCGTGTTCGAAGCGAATCATGCAGCGCACATCGCCGGAGTGGCCGAGACGTCCGTGTACGGCGCCCTGGACAGACTTACGACGGCTGGTGTCATCACGCCAATCACCCAGAGCAAGCGCAGCAAGGCGTGGGCAGCCACCGAGGTCCTCGACGAAGTAGACCGGCTCAACGCCCGGCTGGCGAAGGTGGAAGCGGCCGCCTAACAACGCCGAGCCCAGGCACGAGGAGCCGAAGGCACCATCCCGCACACATAGGGCCTATGGACAATCTCCCTGCAGCCTTGGCCACGCTGGTGGCCAGACATGAAGTCGATCCGATCAAGGACTTTGACGCCCTCATCACGGAGGTGAAAGAGGTGGCCGGCTATCGGTCGCTCACTGCCGGCGAAAACGTGGAGTTGGATTGGGAAGCCGTCGAGCAGGACGGGTACGCCTTCAGGGCGATCTCGGTCAGGACAGCTGAGAGCGAGACTCAACCATGAGGCTCGGTCGCACGATCAGAACTGACCAACCGATGGGCAATGTCCCGAAGTGCCACGCCGGCTGCCAGCCCACCCACCCAAAGAAGGGGTGAAATTGTTGATGCAGTACTGGGACCTGGAGCCACTCACCGAGTACTACCTGGAGGACAGTTTCGTGCTGGACGTCCGGGCCACCCCGGGCAGGTTTTCCATCATGCTCGACTTTGTCCTCCGCGAAGGCCACCCGCAGTACGCCTCTCCCCTGCCGGGAGAACAGTACTGCTACCGAAAAGGCCGCCTAGTGTTCAGCGGAGTCAAAGAAATTTCATGGAGCGGTCAGGGCCGCATCAACCCGGCGATCGACGCCAACGACGAGATCGATTACGGCGGAATCGACTCCTTCAGAATCGAAGACAACGTCTACCGCTTGGAAGGTGATTTTGGGCTAGTCGAGGTCAGCGCCGCCTCAGTCGGTGCCGAGCTAGAGGAGGGCATGACTACTGGCCCAAAGGTGTCATCATGAGTACCTTCCTGGAACGCTTCGCTGCAGCGACCGATGAAGAGGGTCTGCGGTCCGGATGGTCACCGGCTGCCTACTTGGAGGCTTGGGCGGCCTTCACGGAGGACTGCGATGAGGGCTACCAAGGAAACATCTACGAATACGAGAACGACATCAGTGTCCGGGACGTGATCGAGAAGGCACTGACTTCGCTTGGTCCGGCCGAAGACGCTGCAGTTGCCGTCTTCGCGGATGCTGTCGCTGAAATCGATGCCCGTTTCGCCGCCGTTCTGAACTCCGGCCCAGCAATACGAGTCGAAACCGTCCCCTGGTGGCGCCGACGGCTGCCCAGCAGCACTTCTCCGTGACGCTTTCTCCCGTCGAGGCCTAGAAGCGGGAGCTGTCCCGAGCATGGCAGGATTGCTCCGTGATGACCGAGACGATGAACGAGGCGATGCGGCCGCTCCGCGCCTTGGCGGAGCCTTTCGTTGAATCTGGCCGCTTGGATCCCCCACTGCAGGCCCAACTCGATGAGGGTCTGACAATCCGGGACGGGTGCCTGCTCTTCGTCTCGCAACTCCGCAACATCCGGAGCCAAAGCGCCGCCGAATTCGGCGGCCCCAGCGGCGTCGAGGGTTACATCAACAAGCTCCCGCTGGGCTGGCTGATCGACGGTGCCGACGATTCACCGACGTGGCAGGATTTGGTCGGCACGAGCGAGTGGGCGGCGCGTTGCCTGGCACAAGGCATCTTGCTGGGCCGTAGCATCGCATCGGCGGCCTCTGATCTAACTCAGGCCCCCATCGACGTGTGGGTGTCCGTCGATTACGGGCCAGACGAGGAGTACCCCTCCTCTGCCTTTCGCTTCGTGACCTACAGGGAAGACGACTTGTGGGCTTACAATGTTGCAGGTTTCGAGCAACCAGTCCTGCGGATGACGTCGGGTGGCACATAGTGATCGCGTCCGCTGATGAGTTCGTTGCTCTGCGGTGTAGCGAAGACCCCGCGGAGTATCAGAGGGCAGCCCATGACGAGGCTGACCTTGCAGTGTGGGTCGAGGTCATAGATAAACACCCGGACATGCGGTTTTGGGTGGCCCAGAACAAGACCGTCCCCTTGGAGATCCTTGAGCTGCTCGCCTCCAGTCCGGACGTGCGGGTCCGCTCGTTCGTGGCCATGGAACGCAGGATCGGCATTGATCTCCTGCTAAAGCTCGCCCTGGACGAAGACGACGCTGTCCGGGCGAACGTTGCCCGCCACCGCCGCGCGACACCCGAGCTGATCGAAACGCTGCTTCATGACGAATCATGGGTCGTCAGAAAAGCCGCGACGGAGGCGTTGGCCAAGAGAGCGGGCTAAGATCCCGAGTTAGCGTTCTTGCCTTTGGGAGGTCCTGGCGGGGCCGAATTCATCATGGACTTCCCTCCAAGCGCTGGAAAGGGGCTCCGCGAGGCTTGTCGGCATCGGCGTGTTCATGTCTGCCACGTACATTTTGACGTCCCCCGGCGGAACCCATTCCGTGGCGGTCACCGTGACCTGGGTTGTGAACAGGTCGTCCGGGAGGTCCAGTAACCCGTCAACGACGAGCCGCTCTATCAGATGGAGGCCCTCGACGGTTGCGAGCATTTCGCTGCACACGGTTTTCGTGGCGTTCAGCAGCATTTCTTCGGCGGCAATGCCCTCCGCGTAGGAGCGGCGTACATCATCTTCATGCAGAAGGTGGCCGTACAGCCAGGCTCCGGCGATCTCCTTGTTCGACGTCATGAGCGCTGATCGACGTGCACGGGGCCGGCCATGCGGATAGTCAGGGTCTGCCTCCCTGAACTTTGCACGGATGGCCTCCACTTCTTTCCTATGCGCGGGCGAGCCGCTCACCAACTCAGTGAGCGCATTCAGGACCTTGTCGTAATGAACCCCATCGTCCTTCAGGAACAATGGCCGGACCCTCGCTGCGGCCGACTCAACCTGCTCCGTAGGGAGCAATGGTGCCGGTTTCATCTCGACGGACTTCGCACCAGTGACAGTGTTGAAGACCATGTTGAATGTCAGCGTCCATGCAGCATGTTTCACGAGTAGTTGCTTGTCTGCGGCCAAGGAGTGTTCTTGTACCAAACGTGCGCGCAGCACAAACTTTGACAGTGTCCGCAAAGCCGCGGTCTTCCGTGCCTCCTTGGACATGACCGTCACCTCGTTTCCGCGCCTCGCTCAGTTGAACCCGTCGTGATTCTGCCACACCGCGAAGCGTGTAGTCGGAGGGCACCTCCGGAAATGCTGTCAGCGAATCCAATTGATGGTGAAACCAGGCAGTCATAGTTTTGAAGTGGAAGCCCGCCGGTCCCCCATCGGCGGGCTTTCCTGGGTCAGTTTTGATTGCGGAGTGCCTGCAGTTCCGTCTCTGCTTGCTGCAGCAGTTGCTCGGCTTCCTGCTGGCTGTAGGGCGTGACGTGGATCCACTCCCAGCCTGCCCCCTGGTAGTCGTCATAGACGGCAATGCGCGCGATCCGGATTAGCCGTCCCAGCTTGGTCGGGGAAAGGGCAGCGCCGGCTTCCAGCTGCACTGTGAGCTCCTGCCGCCATGCGGTGAAGGCAGCGGCGTCGTCAAAGCCGTGCTGCCGTGCGAAGGCGCCAGAGGCTCTGGCTGGCCCTCCCCAGACACCCAGTGCCGTGTGGAAGAAGACCCGCAGTTCCTTATCCGACGTTCTGACTCGCCTGCCGGCTGCTGGAGTCCGCAACTGCAGCGCCAGGCTTGAGCCGCAGGAGTCTGATCGTCTGCACGATGAGGCCGAACTGGAGGAACAGTATGAAGTACGGAAAACTGCCATTGACTTCGAGGGTGTCGACAATGCTCAAGAGATCAGACGCCAAGCTGATCCCCGCTATGACCAGGGCAGCGATGAGGGGCACCAACGATGTGCTTCTCCGGGCGAGAATGTTCCAGATTCCAATCCCGACCAGCGCCAGAATGAGAAGAACGACGAGAGCATCCGCCACGACGACTTCGCTCTTTTGGCTCGCGGTAAGGGTTTCGAGAAGATACCCGTAGGTCGAGTACGCCCAGATCATGCTGTACACATTGAAGGCGCCAACAATAAGAAGGGCGATACCAATACTGGTTCGCCCCCTGCGGAGTTGTTTCGTGTCCGCAGGGGGCGTTTCAGCTGCAGGTAAGTCGCTTGGGCGCGGAAGTTGAAGGCTCATACGGGTTCCCTCTAGGAGTGCAGGGAGTACCCAGTGCGCCCCCATCGTCAACAATGTAGCAGTCGGTATCAATGGCCAAGTTGTGGTTACCTCTGACCATGGGATTTTTTCGCAAGAAGGTCCACGGCCCACCGCTGGCTGTCCAAGCAGTGAGCACAGCGGCCGCCGAGAACGAGGCACAGACACCGCTGCTATTGACGGCTGAGGAGCTGCCCGAGGGGTTCGTATACCCGCGGGGACTGCTGCGGCTAGTGGAACTGGAACTGTTCGAATTGGAGCCTTGGTGGATCCTCACCAGTGATCAGCTTCGACGACACAACCGGGGCCTGGCCGACCGCTATCCCGACCGAAGGCTGATCTTGTTCGCCAGGCGTCAGGACAACGACGACACTGCCTGCTGGGATCTGAACACCGGCAAGGTCGCGATCGTTCACGATTTCGCCTCCCCCGGGTGGGAGGCCCAAGGCGAATTCGAAGACTTCGACGCCTGGTTGCACTCGGCCATCGATGACCTCATCGAGTTCTAAGGCAGGCTGACTCCCAATGCACCTGGTTCAGCACATACATGATGCAGTCGATCGCTACTGGACGGTGGACGTGCAGATCATCGGCATCTGGGAGGACGGACCGGCCACCTGCGTAGTACACCGCCGCACCATCGACCCGACCACGATCCTGGGACACCGGTTCGAGTTCACCCCCACCGCAGCAGACGGCACCATTGAAGGCTACGCGCGGGACATAGCGATCAACCTTGCCGAGCCGATCGGAATCCTCGCGGCCACCACCCGTGAGGACGAGCACGGCATCGTGTGGGTGGTCATCCCCGAGGACCGGCCAACACCAGTGCCACCTGCCGACGTCTTGGAAAAGCTCGGCAATCGGTAGGCGCCAGTTCACTTCACCACAGCAGTTCGAGGCAGATATTCTGTGACCACAAAGCTGTTGTGCATGCTAGTTGTCCCGCTGCCCTGAGCTGCAGATCCCTCGCTGAGCCGTGCTGTGAATGGAGAGCAGGCAGATGACCAAGTCTGCCTTATCTGCATTTATCTCACAGGTTGGTCTAACTTTCGCTCCGAAAAGGGTTCTTCATTCTGAAGCGCGATCCAGGCGATGCTTCCATCCGGTGTGGTTTCGACGACCCTTCCTCCTGCGTTGCGCAGGGTCTAGCTGCAGGGCCACACCTTCTCCTACCGACCGTGGTGGTCCAGTCGTTGGCTGGAACAAACTTCCGTAGTGTGGTTCCGGACTCCGGCCTCGCCTCGGGCATGAGCCGGGAACCCCCGCCTCTGGGATTGCTTGTCCAGAGACGGGGACCTGATGGAATCTGTTCCGATCTTTTCAATCCTGCGTCTGTATATTGAGTCTGTGACGCGGGCTTGTTGGATCAGTCAGGGTATGAGGACGGGTTTTTCGGCTTTGGTGGCTGCTGATTTGAATCGGCGCGCTGTGACGATGATGACAGCCGTCACGCCAAGAACTGCGGGTATAGTCAGCAGCACAAAATTCATCTGTAATGGCAGGCCCGACGCGACCAGAGCGCCTCCGAGAATGGGTCCGGCAATGGCGCCGATACGTCCTGTGCCGGTTGCCCATCCGACGCCGGTACTGCGGACGTGGACCGGGTAGAACTCCACTGCGAAGGCATGGATTACGGCCAGGATCCCGATCACTGCGGCTCCAGCAGTGAACAGAAGGACATTCAGCATGAACGCGTTGGGCTTTATGGACAGAAGGACTAAGGACACAATGGCCAAGGCGAAGTAGCCAACGAGGGTCTTGCGGTACGAGGTCCGTCCGGCGATCCAGCCACCTGCGATTGAGCCGAACAGACCGCCGGCGTTGAGGATAACGAGCGTCCACATGGCCGGGCCGAGCTCGAATCCGGCGTTTTGCATCAACTTGGGCAGCCAGGTGTTCAGGGCGTAGCTGAGGACCATCGTCATGATGAAGAAGACCCACATGAGTGAGGTTGCCAGGGCGTTCCCGTGAGTGAAGAGCTGCGCGATGCGTGACTTGCCGGAGGACGGGATCGGGGGTGCGATTACCGTATTCGGACTCCAGCTGGGTTCGATCTGCTTCATCACTGCGTCCAGGCGTTCCCGCTGCCCGACGTGGGCCAGGTATTCCGGGGATTCAGGAAGGTGCTTGAGCACCAAGGGCACCAGCAGAATGGACAATCCGGCCACGTAAAACACTCCGCGCCAGCCCAGTACAGGCTCGATGTAGATGGCCAGCAGCGCTGCGCCGACTCCTCCTACTGCGTAGAACGCCGAGACGGTGGCGACGAAGAACGCCTTGGACTTGGTGGGAGAGAGTTCTCCCATGAGCGCCATGAAGTTTGGAACCAACGCGCCCAGGGCCACGCCTACGACGAAGCGCAGCGCACCCAGAACCATCGGGGTGTCGGCGAACGCACACGCAAATGCAGCGACACTGGCGAGGATCAGCCCGGCGACGATGAGTTTGCGGCGGCCGTACTTGTCAGCCAATGGTGCGACCATGAGCCCGCCGGCGAACATGCCGGCGAGGGCCATGGAACCCACGACGCCGAGGGTGACGGGGTCAGTGCCCCAGTCTTTCATTAGGTGGGGAATGACGGAGCCAAAGGATACAAGATCATATCCATCGGCAATCATAAGCAGAGCGCAGATAGCGGCTGCCTTGAGGTGGAAACGGGAGATTTTGGCGCTGCCGACGACGGTGGCGACATTGGTTTGGGACATGGGGATTCCTTGGGAGGTGGTGGTCCGGCTGGACGGGTCTGTTTTCCCGGTCAACTGGCCAGCGGCGTCACTGCATGGTTCCCTCTATGCAGCTGAGGAGCCCGCTGGTGTCGTCTGCCTTCTTGAAAGCGTGTAGTAAACGTGTAGTGCCCTGCATTTCAGACACGAAAAACCCCTCCATTCCGGGCAAAATCGCCGGAATGGAGGGGTTCGTGGAGCCCCCTGTCGGATTCGAACCGACGACCCCCGCTTTACAAGAGCGGTGCTCTGGCCAACTGAGCTAAGGAGGCACGCTCCGGTTACCCGAAGCAAAGCGCAAAAGAGCGCTAGATAAGGTTAGCCCAGACCATCCCCGTCAACGAAATTCACCGCTCAACACTGCTACAAAGCAACAGCGGCCGGCCTCCCGCAAGGGTGACCGGCCGCCGTCGTGATTTCCCAGGGTTAGCCCTTGGCGGTAATTGCCGTCTGGATCTCGGCGTTGAGGTCGGACCTGCCGTCCCACTGCTTGCCGTCGATGAACACTGTGGGCGTACCGGTGACGCCGATCGCTGCAGCTTCCTGCGTGGCAACCTTCACCCACGGACGGAACTGCTTGCTGTCGATGCAGGAGTCGATGTTGGCCGCGCCGATTTCGGTGGCCATCTTCTTCAGGTCGTTGTCAGAGATGCCTGCTCCGCCTTCAGCCGGCTGGCGTTCGAAGAGCAGGTCGAAGAATTCCGCGTACTTCTCGGGGGAAGAGTTGACTACGCAGGCAGCAGCGTTGGCTGCGCGGGATGAGTAGTTAGTGGTGGACTGGCGGTCCAGGAAGCCGAGGGCGCGGTACTCGACGGAAATCTTGCCTTCGTTGCGAAGGTTCGTGAGTGACTCGCCGTAAGCGGTCTCAAACTGCTTGCAGACCGGGCAGATGAAGTCGATGTAGGCAATCACCTTGACGGGCTTGCCGGCCTCGGCCTCGCCACCCGGAACGGCTACCGTAGCCGGCTTGGTAGCAAGAGGAGCCGGCACGTCTGCCACGTTGACGGTGGCGGGTTCGGACTTCACAACTTCAGTGTTGGCCAGCAGCGTGATGCCGCCGTGCACGTTGCCGTTCGCCGGTGTTGGCCCCTGATCGGCCACAGGCGCGTTGTTCTGAGCATTTCCGATAACCACAAACGCAATCAAAGCGATGATGACAACCACGGCCACCACGATGCCCCAGCCGACAAGAAGCTTGTTGCGCTTCTCCTTCTTCAGCTGTTCTTCGCGGATAGCCCGCGCCTTCTCCCGCGCCTGGGCGGTCTTTTCGGCCTTGGACAGGCGTGGTTCGTTTGCGGGGCTCATCAGTTCCTCGGGGTATTCGACGTCAAAGTGCATAGCTAGGGCAACGGGGTCAGTTTACGGGAGCAAACTTGAGCTTTGCCCCACACCTCGTGGCCCGGTTGTTGAACGATCAAGTGCCGGGGAAGATTCCGCTAGTAGGCTGGGAGTTGAGTCACAGCAACCCCAGGGAGCGTTAATGCAGGATTTGGCAAGCGAAAAACTCACTACCGAACAAAGCGCCAAGGCTTCTCCAACAAAGAAGCCTACGGCGAGCACGTTCGATTTCATGGTGGTTTCCAACCGGCTGCCCGTGGATCGGTGCAGCAGCGACGGCAACGACGACGGCGGAGATGGCTGGCGTCGTTCGCCCGGCGGCCTGGTCACTGCTCTCGCCCCGATGATGACGAAGTCCGACGGCGCGTGGGTGGGTTGGCATGGCGCCCCGGACGAGACTGTGCGCCCGTTCAGCCACGAAGGCATGGACCTGGTTCCGGTTCAGCTCAGCAGCCACGAGGTGGAGCTGTATTACGAAGGTTTCTCCAATGCGACCATCTGGCCGCTCTACCACGATGTCATCGCACCGCCCGAGTTCCACCGTACGTGGTGGGATTCGTACCGCCAGGTCAACAAGAAATTCGCCGACGCCGTCATTCGCCACGCCGCCGACGGCGCCACTGTCTGGGTCCAGGACTACCAGCTCCAGCTCGTTCCGCGAATGCTCCGCGAGGCACGGCCGGATCTGAAAATCGGCTTCTTCAACCACATCCCTTTCCCTCCCCCGGAGATTTTCGCGCAGCTCCCGTGGCGCCGGGAGATCATTGACGGACTGCTGGGCGCTGACCTTCTGGGCTTCCAGCGCCCCAGCGACGCAGGCAATTTCATGCGCTCTGCACGCCGGTTCCTGGGTGCCAGCGTCAAGCAGCAGCAAGTTCACGTGAAGGGCCCGGACGGCGAAGTCACCCACATCGCCCGTGCGCAGGCCTTCCCTATCTCGATCGACGTTGATCAGATCCGCGAGCTCGCGGCCAGGCCGGACATCATCGAGCGGGCCAAGCAGATCCGCAAGGACTTGGGCGATCCCAAGACCATTCTGTTGGGTGTGGACCGGCTGGATTACACCAAAGGAATCGGCCACCGCCTCAAGGCATTCGAGGAACTCCTTCGCGAAGGCAGCATCAAGGTGGAGGACGCCACACTCATCCAGGTGGCGAGCCCCAGCCGTGAACGCGTGGAACAGTACAGACTGCTGCGCGAGGAAATCGAAGGCACAGTTGGCCACATCAACGGCACCTACGACACCATCCAGAACACGGCAGTCCGCTACCTGCACCACAGCTATCCGGTGGAGGAAATGGTGGCGCTGTACCTTGCCGCGGATGTCATGCTCGTAACCGCCCTGCGCGATGGCATGAACCTGGTGGCAAAGGAGTATGTCACCGCCCGCTCGGAAGACGACGGCGCCTTGGTACTCAGCGAGTTCGCCGGTGCCGCCGATCAACTCAAGCAAGCACTCCTGATCAACCCGCACGATATTGACGGACTAAAGTCGGCCATTTTGCGTGCGGTGAACCTCCCGCCCAAGGAAGCCCGCCGCCGCATGAAGCTGATGCGCAAGCAGATCCTGGATCACGACGTAGATCACTGGTCAGCTGAGTTCCTGGCCGCCTTGGAGGAAAAGGTGGTGCGCGATGACAGCTGAAAACCTTTCCCTGTCACCGGAACTGTTGGACGCTGTCCGCCGCATATCCGGCACGGAGCACCTCCTGGTCGCCCTCGACTTCGATGGGACCCTGTCCCCTATCGTGGACCACGCTGAGGACGCACGCCCCCTGCCCCGCTCCGCTTCTGCGCTGGAAGCCCTCGCCCGACTTCCACGCACGACGACGGCCCTCATCTCGGGCCGCGCACTGGACAGTTTGCGGCTGGTCGCCTCGCCTCCGGTGGACACGCTGCTGATCGGCAGCCACGGCGCCGAGGTCTGGCTGGGCGAGGGGTCTTTGGGCCTGGAACTGGACGAAGACCAGCGGCTCAAGCTGGCCTCGGTCCGTGAGGTCCTTGCGGAAATCGTGAACATCGCTCCAGGGACGTTGCTGGAGGACAAACCCGCCGGCGTCGTCCTCCACACGAGGATGGCCGACGACGACGTTGCGGAAGACGCCGTCGAGGCCGCGATGAGGGTGCTCCGCGAGCATCCAGGGGTCTACCTGAAGACGGGCAAGCGCGTGCTGGAGACGTCAGTAGTCCACGCATCCAAGGGTGAGGCCGTGGAATTCCTCCGTCAGGCAACCGGCGCTACGGCCATCCTGTTCGCAGGCGACGATGTGACCGATGAGGATGCCTTGGGCCGGTTGATGGGCGACGACGTTGGCATCAAGGTGGGCTTGGACTTCACTCAAGCGCAGTACCGCGTTGAAGCGCCGGTGCATGTGGCGGAGCTGTTGGAAGCCCTGCTGCGGGAGCGTCGGCGGGTCACGGCTGAGGCCTGATGCGTGTCGAACCCAACATGTGACGTTCGTAACATTTAGGTAGTTAGTCAAAAAGTCTGACATACTCTTGGTTGTGATGTGACGCACAGTACCGTGCGGCGTCACGCGATCCTCCCCGGCCATTGGCCGGGGAGTTCAACTGAAGAAAATGAACCATTCACAACGGATCGTCCGGCACGTACCTGCCGGTGAAGGGATTGATAACTGTGGCTACAGTTACTTTTGATAACGCTACGCGTCTGTACCCGGGCACAGATAAGCCCGCCGTCGATAAGCTCAACATCGACATCGCCGATGGCGAATTCCTGGTCCTCGTTGGACCCTCCGGTTGCGGTAAGTCCACCTCGCTGCGCATGCTCGCAGGCCTTGAGGACGTCAACGCCGGCCGCATCCTGATCGGTGATCGCGACGTCACGGACGTCCCGCCGAAGGACCGCGATATCGCAATGGTCTTCCAGAACTACGCCCTGTACCCGCACATGACCGTTGCGGACAACATGGGCTTCGCACTCAAGATCGCCGGCGTCTCCAAGGAAGAGCGTGCCGAGCGTGTCCGCGAAGCCGCCAAGCTTCTCGACCTTGAGCAGTACCTGGACCGCAAGCCGAAGGCACTCTCCGGTGGTCAGCGCCAGCGTGTTGCCATGGGCCGTGCAATCGTCCGTAACCCGCAGGTCTTCCTCATGGATGAGCCGCTTTCCAACCTTGACGCCAAGCTCCGCGTCCAGACCCGTACGCAGATCGCGTCCCTGACCCGTCGCCTCGGCGTCACCACGGTTTACGTGACCCACGACCAGGTCGAAGCAATGACCATGGGCGATCGCGTTGCAGTCCTGAAGGACGGCCTGCTGCAGCAGGTCGACACCCCGCGCAACCTGTACGACCGCCCGCAGAACGTCTTCGTCGCAGGCTTCATCGGTTCCCCGGCCATGAACCTGCTCGAACTGCCTGTAGTCGACGGCGGCGTCCAGTTCGGTGGAACGGTATACCCCGTGCCGCGCAACATCCTCGAAGAAGCTCACGGCCAGACCGTCACCGTCGGTTCCCGTCCGGAAGACCTCGAGACTGTCGGCAACGGCGAAGGCCTCCAGGTTGAGGTTGACGTCGTCGAAGAACTCGGCGCCGATGCCTACGTCTACGGCCACACCATCCTGGATGGCAAGAGCCACGACATCGTTGCGCGCGTCGACGGTCGTCGCCCCCCGATGAAGGGTGAGTCCATCTTCGTCCGTCCGCAGTCCGGCCACGTGCACCTGTTCGACACGAAGACCGGCCTCCGCTTGGGCGACTAGTCCCCATCGGCGCTGACGCGTCTGTACGTTCCGCAGTGTGATAGCGGCCCGACCCCTCCGGTCGGGCCGCTCTCGCGTTAACCTTTCTCCCGGAAAGAACGGCATGAACACCACAGATAACCTGATCCCACGGCCTTCGCACGTGGCACTCCTGGACGGCCAGGCTTTCACGCTCGCATCCGCAGCACGGATCGCCGCTCCCCACCAAGCAGTACCGGTCGCTGAGCAGCTCGCCTCGGTGTTGCGCCGCGGCACCGGATTTGGACTGCCCATAGTTGAGGACACCCGACCAGGTGACATAACACTGGAGTTGGTGGAAGCGTTCGACGGCGGCGCGGAAGCTTACGCGATCAGCGTCACCGAGGGTGGGGTCAGGCTCACGGCCTCCACTTCCGCGGGTCTTTTCAACGGAATCCAGACGCTTCGCCAGCTCTTCCCGGCGGCCGTTGAGGGCGCTGAGGGCGCTGAAGGCGCTGAGGGCGCTGAAGGCGCTAGCTCAAGCGAACACGCGTGGGTGATTCCCGCCGTCGAGATTGCGGACGCCCCGCGCTTCGCGTATCGCGGGCTGATGCTGGACGTTGCCCGCAGCTTCTTCACAGTGGAGGAGGTGAAGGAGCAGATCGATGTCATGACGCAGTTCAAGCTGAACGCCCTGCACCTGCACCTTACTGACGATCAAGCATGGCGGATCGAGATCCACGATCCAGGGTCCGCGCGCAACCCTTCGGGAATGCCCTACGCAAATCTCACCGGGCTGGGCGGCCGAGGCGCTGTTGAGGTCCCCACGGCAATGCCTGCGCGGGGCCGTGAAGGTTATTACACGCAGCAGGACTTCAAAGACATCCAGGCCTATGCCGCCAGCAAGAACGTCCTGGTGGTGCCCGAGATCGACCTCCCGGGACACGTCAATTCCGCCCTCGCCGCCATTCCGCAGCTCAATCCGGATGGCGTGGCCAAAACCATGAGCACAACCTCGGCCGTCGGTTGGTCAACGCTGGACGAGTCGCTTCCTGCCACCTACGAGTTCGTCCGGGAAGTCCTCGGCCAGCTCGCGGCCATCACGGTGGGCCCGTACCTCCACATCGGTGGCGACGAAGCCCTGGTGACCGGACATGAGAACTACGTGACCATGGTTCAGGAGTTTGCCAACATTGCCGCCGGGACCGGCAAAACGGTGGTGGGCTGGAACGAGTATGCCGCCGGCGACCTTCCCCGGGGCGCGGTGATCCAGTACTGGTTCGGCGATCTCGCTCCGGTAGTCAAGCAGGCGGAGATCGGTGGTTCACCTGTGATCATGTCGCCGGCCGCCAACACGTACCTGGACCAAAAGTACGCTCCGGACTCGCCCATTGGACTCGAATGGGTGGAAGGAGGCCCGTTCACCTGGGCCGAGTACTACAACTGGGATCCTTCCCAAGGCGGGCTGAAGGACCACCACATCCTCGGCGTCGAGGGTCCCCTGTGGACTGAAACAGTCCGTGACAACCAGCAAGCCCAGTGGCTCCTTTATCCGCGGGGGGTTTCCTTGGCCGAGGTTGCCTGGTCCGGTCAGGAGGTCCGGAACGCGGGTGACTTCCGACGCCGTTTGGGCGCCTTGGGTGAGCGGCTCGCCAGGCAGGGAGTCGCCTTCCAGGAGGCGCCCGACGTCGAATGGTCCGCGACGTCTAACTGGCCTTTTCCGGACGCGACACCGTCCTCCCCTTCCAAGTACGGAACAATTGAGGCATGAGCGAGCAAAACGAAGCCCAGTGGCACGACGAACCCACCGACTACGGGCAGATCGGCAAGCTCCCCAGGACCGAGGCCGCCAGTGCGCAGGACACCGCGCCGCCTGCGAGTGTCATCGGTTCCCTTAACATCACTGCAGCTGCTGCGGATCCGGAATTGCTGGACCTCCCGTGGCATATCGCCTTGGAAGACTGGCCCGCCGAAAACCTGGCCGCGCTACCCCGCGGTATTTCCCGGCACATCGTCCGCTTCGCTCACTTGGGTGGCTCGGTGATCGCCATCAAGGAAACCTCGGAGCACGTTGCCCGCCACGAGTACCACATGCTGCGGAAGCTGGCCCGGCTGGACGTTCCCTGTGTGGAACCCGTGGCTGTCATCACGGGCAGGACCACCGCGGACGGCAGGCCGCTGAACCCCGTGCTGGTCACACGGCACTTGAAGTTCTCCATGCCGTACCGCGCACTGTTCTCACAGATGCTCCGCAAAGACACCTTGACGCGCCTGATTGATGCCCAGGCACTGTTGCTGGTGCGCTTGCACCTTGTGGGCTTCTACTGGGGTGATGTTTCGCTCTCCAACACGTTGTTCCGCCGCGATGCCGGCGCCTTCGCCGCGTATTTGGTGGATGCCGAGACGGGCGAGCTCTACCCGGACCTCTCCATGGGCCAACGTGAATACGACCTCGAAATCGCCCGCGTGAACATCGCCGGCGAACTGATGGACCTGCTGGACGGCGGGCTCATCGAGGAAAAAGTGGATCCCGTAGCCACCAGTGAGCTGATCATGGACAGTTACCGCCGGCTCTGGACTGAGTTGACGGAGAAGGAGTCCTTCGAGCTTGGCGAAAGGTGGCGCGTGGCCGCCCGCATCAGGCGTCTCAACGAGCTCGGCTTCGACGTGGAGGAGTATGCCATCAAGACCACGGCGGACGGCTCCACCATCCAGCTCCAGCCCAAAGTCGTCGACGCCGGTCACCACCAGCGTCGCTTGCTGCGCCTTACCGGACTGGACGCCCAGGAGAACCAAGCCCGCAGGCTCCTCAATGACATGGACCAGTTCCGTGCGGACAACAACCCGGACCTGGACGAGGAAATCAGCGCCCACATCTGGGTCAGCCAGATCTTCGAGCCCATTGTGCGTTCCATTCCCCGGCACTTGGCCGGGAAGTTGGAGCCCGCGGAAGTGGTGCACGAGGTTCTGGAGCACCGCTGGTACATGAGCCAGAAGCAGGACAGGTACGTCCCGTTGGCTGAGACCGTTCAGTCCTACCTGGACACGGTGCTGCAGCACCGCCGCGACGAAGCTGCCATCATGCTGAACCCGGACACGGAGCTGCTCAAGATCCTTGAGGTCGAGGTGGAGGAATCCGGCCGGTACGACGAAGTGGATGAGTACCCGGACGCTGACGACTAAGGTTCGCTGAAACAAGCTCGACGTCGGCACTCACGTAAGTGCCGACGTCGAGCTGTTTAAGCTACGGTTCCAGGGTCTCGGCGAGGCCAGCCAGGACTGGTTCGCGGCCCAGTTCGATGTGCGAGTACGCCAGCGAATAGGCCAGGTCCGGCTTACCCTTCAGAATCGCGTTGCATAGTTCGGTGTGTTCATCGCGCTGCAGCTCGTTGCTGCGGTTGTGCGCCAGCCCGAAGATCCAGCGCATCCGTCCGAACAGCGGTTTCACGGATTCAATCAGCAGCCTGTTCCCAGAGAGGCGCACGATCTCGGCATGAAGCTCGGCGCTGATCACGGCCACGTCGTCGGTACGTTCGTCGTCGATGGCTGCCTTTGAAGCCTCCATAAGTTCTTCCAGCCGGCCGCCATCGCTGCCTTCGGCTACACGCGTGGCAGCCATCCGGGCGGCGAACGTCTCCAGGCAGAGGCGAACATCGAAGAGCTCGTTGACATCGGTCAGGGTCAGCTGGCGCACCACGGCACCGCGCCGTGGGAAGGTCGCGACGAATCCGTCCTGCTCCAGGCGCTGGATGGCTTCGCGGACGGGAATGCGGGAGACGTTGTAAAGCTCGGAGAGTTCGCGTTCCCGCAACCGCATACCTTGCGCGTACGTGCCCGTGACGATGCCCTCCAACACCAGTTGGTAGACGTTCTCCGCGCGGGCCTCTTCATCGCGGCCATTTCCGGTTTCCGGCATCGCCTCAGCCACTGTCAAACTTCCCTTCATGCCAGTGTCCGCTCCATGTGCCGGACGGCGCCGGTCAGCGTTCCAACCGAGCATACACGGGAGGAAACAGCTCATCTGCCGCACGGTTCCGGGCATCCCGCACGGTGTAGGCGTTGCGCATCTTGTCGAAGAGTTCCTGCCCCTTGAGGCGCCAGTAGTCCAGGTCCACTCCCTCGATCACACCGTTGGTCATGATCGTCCTGCCTGCCACCACTGAGAGCACGGCCTGGCGGGCTGTGCCGTTCAGGAGGAGCGTCCGGAGCGGGTCATCATGGACACCGTCGCGGATGTCTCCCAGCGAGAAGGCCACAAGGTCTGCTTGGGCACCGGGTTCGAGCCGCCCAAGGTCAGGACGGCGCAGTGCATGCGCTCCTCCCACTGTGGCGGCGTCGAAGTATCCGGCGACGTCGCCGGCGTCGTTGGTCCCCGCCATGATTTTGGCGAGCTGCACACCGGCATCAATGCCCCGGATCAGGTCTGGCGGGAACGAGTCAGTGCCCAGGGAAATGTTGATGCCTGCCGCCTTATAGGCGTTGAAGGAATCCAACGTGCTGCCGTAACGCATGGAAGTCAAAGGGCAGTGAATGATGCTGGCACCGCTGGCTGCCAGCTGGGTGAGGTCGCCGCGGTCCTCGCCGTGTACCGCCGGATTCCGGTCCGTGTAGGTGGCATGGGGGATCAGCAGGCGTTCGTTGAGCATCCCTACCTGCTCCAAAAGCTCAAGGGGCGTCACGCCGTGCCAGTCCAGAATGAGCTCGCGCTCCACGAGGCCTTGGAGTGAGTGCAGGCGCACCAACACATCGCGTTCCGCGGAGGACGCCGCTGTCTCCTTGAGCAGCTCGAGATCCAGCGTCTCGATCCGGCACGGGAGCAGGACTCCGTTGACCAATGGGTCATCGAGTTCCGCTGCGTGGTCAATGAAGCGCAGGGCATCGGCCAGCCCCTTCCGCCCGCGGTCGACGTCGAACATCACTGAACGTTCGCCGTTCTCCAACACCACGTTGACGCCCGAGCGGTAGGCCGGTCCCAAGTAGCCTCGCAGGCCCAGGCGTCGACTGGTCTCGGCCATGCCTACCAGTTCCTCAAAGGGTTCTGCCCACTCGGAATGAACTTCCGATGCGATGGGCATGTAGGTGGTGATGCCGTGCAGAACCAGCTGGATCAGTGCGTACTCGCGAATCTCCTGTCGTTCTTCGGCCGTGAAGACGTCGGCGCGGCGCCGACTGAAGTAATCCTCGGACCACTGGTGCCCCTTGGCCTGCTCCGGCCCGGCCCAACTGTCCAGGATGAGGTGGTCAATGTCCGTGAGGGCGTCGAGGTCGATCAATCCGGGCATGAGCAAGGCTTCGCCTACGTGGACTTCTTCGTCCACCGGGCCCGTGTAGTCATTCCCCACGTAGTCAATGGTGTGGCCGCTGTAGACCACGCATGCATTCTCCAGCAGCACGTGGCATCCCTTGTGGTGGCCCAGCACATAACGGGCGGTGACCTTGGTAAGCACGGCGACTCCTGTTTCCTGTCCGCCAGGGACAGCTCGTATTACTCTCTGGTATTCCAAACAGTACATTATTTGTGATTTACATCGCATCAATCCTGCTCTAGTCTATTTTGGTATACAAGAACTCCGGAGCCAGCTCCTGATCACGAAACGAGCAGAACCGTTGACCCAGATACAGTCCGTCGAACCGAGCATCGGCAGCCCGCCGCTCCCTCCGGCAACGTCGCCGGAGGACAAGGCACCTGCCGAAGCACGTTCCCTCCTCGCCACAGCTTGGATGAGGATCCGGCGCAGCAAGATTGCCCTCCTCAGCCTGTGCGTGGTGGTGGCCATCCTGTTGTTCGCCATCCTGGCTCCCGTCCTGAGTGCCATGTCCGGCAACGACCCCTACACGTCAAATACCAGCCCCGAAGTTCTGGACGACTTTCAAACGCCCGGACTGCCGCTGCCCGGCTACATGTACCCGTCGGCCCAGCACTGGTTGGGCGTGGAGCCCGGGCTGGGACGCGATCTCTTCGCGAGACTCGCATACGGCGGACAGGTCTCCCTCACCATCGCCCTGCTCTCAACCGTTGTTTCGGTGGTCCTCGGAACCGTCCTCGGCGCGGCAGCCGGCTACTTCGGTGGCAAGACCGACGCCATCATCAGCCGCATCATGGACTTGTTCCTGGCCTTCCCGCACCTACTTTTGGTCCTCTCCCTGACGCCCATCCTGCAGTCACGGCTCAGGGATACGCCGCTGGGTGAAGGAAGCTTCCTGCCCATGGCCTCCTTGGTCATCATCCTGGGCTTCTTCGGGTGGGCGTACCTCGCCAGAATCGTCCGCGGGCAGGTGTTGAGCCTCCGCGAGCGCGAGTTCGTGGAAGCCGCCCGATCCTTCGGCGCCTCACACCTCAATATTCTCTTCCGGCAGATCATCCCCAACGTCATGGGAGTGGTCCTGGTGTACGCCACCATGCTGATCCCCACCAACATCTCGGCCGAGGCAGCATTGTCCTTCCTGGGCGTCGGCGTCAAGGACCCCACACCGTCGTGGGGCCAGATGCTCAACGCTGCCCAATCCGGCAACTGGTACCTCAGTGATCCGTGGTTCCTGGCTGTTCCAGGCATCATGCTCATCATCACCGTCCTGGCCTTCAACCTCCTGGGCGATGCCGTCCGGGATGCCTTGGACCCTAAAGCTTCGCGCCACTAACCCACATCCCTGCATCGCCTTCACCCCCTCACTAGGAGCATCATGAAAACCCCTGCAAGAGCTCTGGCACTTTCGGTGTTGATCGCCATGGCCGCTACTGGTTGCGGCGCCGGCCAAAGCCAGCCCAGCAGTTCCAAGCCCGCCGGGTCGGTCACGGAGCTGGCCCCCAACGTGGTCAAATCCGGATTCAATGGCAAGGGCGGCAATATCAACGTCCTGATGTCCTCCGATTTCCAGACACTGGACCCCGGAAACAGCAACTACGTTCAGACGGCCAACGTCGGCCAGCTCTACTACCGCACCCTGACCATGGCCAAGGAGACAGCCGGCCAGCCGCCAACAGTGGTCCCCGACCTCGCAACGGACACTGGCATGGTCTCGGATGACGGCCTCAGCTGGACGTTCACCCTCAAGGAAGGCGTGAAGTTCGAGGACGGAACACCCATCACCTCAGCCGACATCAAGTACGGCGTGGAACGCACCTTCGCGCAGGACGTCTTCACCCAGGCACCCCAAGAGCTGAACGCAGCGCTCGACGCCGGCGGGTACAAGGGGCCGTACAAGGATCCTTCGGCTGTGCTCCAGGCGGTTGAAACGCCCGATGACCGCACGGTGGTGTTCCATCTGAAAAAACCGTTTGCAGAGTTCCCGGCGCTGGCATCACGCTCCAACACGGCTCCTGTCCCGAAGGCTAAGGACACCAAGCTGGACTACACCAACCACCCGGTGTCCTCGGGTCCGTACATGGTGGAGTCCTATAACCGCGGCAAGTCCCTGAAACTGGTCCGCAACCCGCACTGGGATCCCGCCACGGACCCCAACCGCTCCGCGCTCCCGGACACTTTCAGCTTCTCGCTCTCGACTTCCCAGGCCACCATCAGCCAGCAACTCCTGGCCGACTCGGACCCCAATGCCATCACTTTGGACTCCAACGGCGCGCTTCAGACCTCTGACTCCGCCAAGCTGGCAGACGCCAAGGTCAAAGACCGGGTGGCCTCGGGTCTCCTGGGTTGCAACGACGTACTGAGCTTGAACACGGAAAAGATCAAGGACCCGGACGTCCGTAAGGCGATCGCGTTGGCCCTGGACCGCCAGTCCATCCTGGTGCAGTATGGCGGACGACGCTTTGGTGAAATCACGCAGAGCCCGCTGAACTCCAAGATGCGCGGCTATGTGGAGACCGAACTGGAACTGGACCCCGCTGGAAAACCAAAACTGGAAGAAGCCAAGAAGCTCTTGGAAGGCAAGGACTTCCCCAAGACCTTGACTTACGGTTACGCCAACAACAGGGATGCCTTCAAGAACACCGGCACAGTTGTCCAGCAGAACCTCAAGGCCCTGGGCATCGAGGTTGAACTGGTTCCGATTCCGGCACCCAACTACTACTCCGTCCTGGCCAGTGAGCAGCTGCCGGACATGGGCCGTTCCGGCTGGTGCGGCGGAGCCGACCCGGCTTCAGTCCGAACCTCCGCGGATCCCCTGCTGGGACCCAACAACGAGGGCACCAGCTACGGCTTCTCCAACACGTCCCGGTACTTCGATCCCGTAGTTTCCAAGGCCATGTTCGACCTGCGAAATACAGACGGCAGCTCCGAGGAACTTGGCAAGAAGTGGTCCGAGGCGTTCGGCTCAGCCCTGAAGACCTACCCCATCATCCCGCTCATCCGCAGCCACACCAACAGCGTGGTGGGTTCCAACGTCCGCAATGCCCAGGTGGGCTACTTCTTCGGCGGCATCGATCTCTCGATCGTCGGCGTCGAGCAATAACCGGGCTTCGTCAACTAATCGGGCATAGTCAACTAATCGGGCATAGTCCAGAAGGAGAAGCGGGCCGCACGCATCAGCGGGCGGCCCGCAAACCACCACCATGATGACTTTCATTCTTCGCCGGACCGGCTCGTTGGTCCTGCTTCTCGCCGCGGTCAGCTTCATCACCTTCACGCTTTTCCAGCTCGGCCCCTCTGATCCCGCAGCCGCTGCCTGTGGGCAGGAATGCACGCCGGAACGAGTCGCCGAGGCCCGCGTTGCCTTGGGCATGGATCAGCCCTTTTTCGTCCAGTACGCCGACTACATCCGCGGGCTCTTTTCGTCACGAATGATCGGCGCCCCGGGTGCGCAGACTCTGTGCGAATGGCCGTGCCTCGGAAAGTCCTTCCAAACCAATGAGAACGTAGCCGACATCATCGGCCGTTCACTCCCCTACACCTTCTCCATGGCCATCGGCGCGCTGGTGCTGTGGACCATCACCGGCGTCGGGCTTGGCCTTCTGGCCGCCCTCCGCAAAGGCTCTCCCGTGGATAAGTTCATTGTGGGCGCCGCCTCCGTGGGCGTTTCACTGCCGATCCCCGTCACAGGCCTGTTCCTGCTGCTCCTGTTCGTCAACCAGTTGCACCTTTTGCCCTTTACTACCAATGAGATCAACAGCCCGTTCGGTCCCCAAGGGCCTGGAGCCTGGGTGGCCAACTACCTGCTGCCCTGGATTGCGTTGGCGGTGCTCTTCAGTGCCTCCTACATCCGGGTAACCCGCACCAACATGATCGAGACGTTCGGCGAGGACTTCATCCGGACGGCCCGCGCCAAGGGCCTGGCACCGCGGACGGTCACGTTCAAGCACGGCGTACGGGCAGGCATCACGCCGGTCGTGACCATGTTGGGCATGGACATCGGCTTGTTGCTGGGCGGGGCAGTCCTCACCGAACAGATCTTCTCTGTCCCCGGCCTGGGCTTCACGGCCGTACACGCCGCCATTTCGGGTGACCTCCCCGTCACCATGGCCATCACCATGCTGGCCGCGTTCTTCGTCATCGTGGCCAACGTCGTAGTGGACCTCGCCTACGCCGCCATCGATCCCCGAGTGAGGCTCCAATGATCCAGTTGCATACCACTACCAAGACGGCGAGCGCCCTGGCTGGCAGCACCGCCACCGTCCCGTTTCTGGAGGTCCGCGACCTTACCGTGAAGTTCCCTACGGATGACGGCGTTGTCTCCGCAGTTAATGGGATGGACTTCTCGCTGGATCGCGGCCAGACCCTAGGCATTGTGGGCGAGTCCGGTTCCGGAAAATCCGTTACCAGCCAGGCCCTCATGGGCCTGCTCAAAGGCACTTCGGCGCAGGTCACCGGCCAGGCGCTATTCCAAGGCAAGGACCTGGTCACCCTGCCCGAGTCAGCGATGCGGCCGCTCCGTGGCCGCAACATCGGGATGATTTTCCAGGATCCCCTCTCGGCACTGCACCCTTTCTATACCGTGGGACACCAGATCGCCGAGGCATACCTGGTCCACAACAAGGCGAGCAAAAAGCAGGCCCGGGCTGCCGCCGTCGACATGCTGGGAAGGGTGGGTATCCCCAGCCCGGAACAGCGCTACGATGAGTACCCCCACCACTTCTCCGGCGGCATGCGCCAGCGTGCAATGATCGCCATGGCTCTGATCTGCGAGCCTGAGCTCTTGATCGCTGATGAACCAACAACGGCTCTGGACGTGACGGTTCAGGCGCAGATCCTGGACCTCATGTCAGAGCTCCAAGAAGAAACCAACTCCGCGTTGATCCTCATCACTCACGACCTCGGGGTGGTGGCTGAAGTCTGCGACAACGTGCTTGTCATGTACGGCGGGCAGTGCGTCGAATCCGGGCCAGTCGACGAAATCTTCTACGACACCCAGCACCCCTACACCTTGGGCCTGCTCAACTCGATGCCCACCCTGAACAGCGCATCGGGCCAGCTGAACCCCATACCCGGCCAGCCGCCGTCGCTCCTTGACCTGCCCAAAGGCTGCATCTTCAGCGCAAGGTGCCAATACGCAGAACTCGCCGGCGACGGTATCTGCGCCAGCCAGCGGCCTGAACTGCTGGTTGAGGAAGGGCACGGCAAGCGCTGCCATCTGAGCGGCCCGCAGATCATCACCATTCGGAATTCGCGTTAGGACCTGCCATGGAACATCAGCCAATCCTCCAGGTGGAGAACCTGCAAAAGCACTTCCCGCTGAAGGGAGGCCTGCTTCCGGGAGCCGCGAAGCGCTCAGTCAAAGCGGTCGACGGCGTATCGTTCAGTCTCGCCCGAGGCCAGACTTTGGGTCTCGTGGGTGAGTCCGGGTGCGGTAAATCGACCACTGGCCGGATGGTGGCGCGTCTTATGGACCCGACGGGCGGGCGGATTCTGGTGGACGGCGAGGACATCAGCCAGCTTCGAGGCAAGGATCTGTATAACTTCCGGCGCAAAGTCCAGATGATCTTCCAGGACCCCTTCGCGTCCCTGAATCCGCGGCAGACAGTGGGTACGGCCATCGCAGCTCCCATGGTGGCGCAGAAGATGAGTCCGCCCGGTGGCCTTAAGAACCGGGTGAAGGAACTACTGGACCAGGTGGGGCTCAATCCGGAGCACTACAACCGTTTCCCGCATGAGTTCTCCGGAGGCCAGCGTCAGCGCGTGGGTATTGCCCGGGCAATTTCCCTGAATCCGTCAGTGATTGTGTGCGACGAACCAGTGTCCGCGTTGGACGTCTCAGTGCAGGCACAGGTGGTGAACCTGTTGCAGCAGATCCAGCGCGACACCGGCGTTTCCTACATCTTCATCGCGCACGATCTCTCTGTGGTCCGGCACATCTCCCACGAAGTCGCTGTGATGTACCTGGGCAAGATCGTAGAGCAGGGGCCTCGGAACGCGTTGTTCAGCGATCCCTTGCATCCGTACACCAAGGCATTGCTCTCGGCAGTGCCCCTGCCGGATCCCCGGGCAGCACGTGAACAGGTGAAGATCCGGCTTCGTGGCGACCTCCCCTCGCCAGCCAACCCACCCAGCGGCTGCGTCTTCCGGACACGGTGCCCGCTTATTGGCACGCTTCCCGACGAACAGCGCCAAAAATGCATGGACCAGATCCCCACACCCGCCAAGCCCGAGGCGCCCGCCTGCCACCACACAGGTATGGCCGCGACGGTGCTGGCGGGCGTGCAATAGAAGCAGGCAATAGATTCACTATCAAAGGAGTAACCATTGAATACCCTGATCCGCGCCGTCCGCCCTTGGGGGCAAGCGCTCAGCGACGTCACCCTGGTGGCGGGCGAAGCAGGCGGCAAGATCACCGCCGTCGAACCGCATGATCCGGCCCGTGTGGTGCCAGGCGGCGTTACGGTGGTGGAAGGCCGCGGACGTTTGCTGCTCCCGTCCTTCTCGGATGTCCACGTTCACCTTGATTCCACCCGGATCGGCCTCCCGTTCCGTGAGCACACCGGAGGTCCGGGCGTGTGGACCATGATGATGAACGACCGTCAAAACTGGCGCAACGCTGAGGTCCCGCTGCAGGATCGCGTGAATGACACCCTCGCCCGGATGATCGCACGGGGCACTACTCGCGTCCGCTCCTACGCGCAGGTTGACGTGGACTGCAGGCTTGAGCGTTTCGACGCCGTTGCTGCCGCCAAGGAGAAGTTCGCAGGCCAGGCTTCCGTGGACATCATCGCTTTCCCGCAGGCTGGACTGTTGCTGGAGGAGGGGACGGTGGAGCTCATGGAAGAGGCGCTGAAAGCCGGCGCCAACGTGATGGGTGGCATCGATCCCTGCACCCTGGACCGCGATCCGGCGAAGCACCTGGACATCGTATTTGGCTTGGCAGAGAAGTATCAGGTTCCCATCGACATCCACCTCCACGAGCCCGGCGAATTGGGTGTTTTCAGCACCGACCTGGTGCTCGAGCGCACCCGGGCTTTAGGAATGCAAGGGAAGGTAACAATGTCCCACGCCTACCAGTTGGGCAGCGTTAATGAGGCCACTACGCGCAGGCTCATTGATGCCTTCGCGGAACTGGACGTGTCCTTGGCCTCGGTTGCTCCGTCTGCTGCTGGCCAACTACCCATCCCCCTGCTTACCGAAGCCGGCGTTCGTTTGGGCTTGGGCGAGGACGGCCAGCGCGACTACTGGTCCCCGTACGGCAACACGGACATGCTGGACCGCACGTGGCAACTCGCCTTCACCCACGGTTTCCGCAAGGACGAGCTGATCGAGCATTGCCTGGCCATTGCCACTATCGGTGGTGCGAGCATCCTTGACCCCGGCGCCACCAGGCTGAAGGACACCGCGCATCGTCCCGGCGTCGAGGTTGGCGATCCTGCGGAACTGTTGCTGGTGGATGGCGAAACCGTGGCTTCCACAGTGATGGACCGGGGCAAAGACCGGACCGTCATCCACGCCGGAAGAGTTGTGGCTGACCAGCTGGAACTGGTCTAGCCTCACTGGAACCCGCTCTTGTCCGATCTCCTCATCGTTGAACGCGGAGGAGATCAGACAGGGGCGGGTTTTTGCGTGCCCGGCTGCTCGCTACTCGCCTCTGGCCGTGGGCGCATCATCCAGCGGCGACCACCATGTCACAGCGGGAGTGACGGTGAAGCGACGGCCTGTCACTTCACTGGGTGTGATGCGGATGAACTGGTCCTTCTGGCCGGCTTCCCACGGGAACAGCAGGAGTCCGATGGTATCCAGCACGTCCTGCGTCAGCTTCACGGCCGACGCCTGACCCTTGACCACCACACTCCACGCCACCCCTGTTTCGGCGTTGACGCCGTCGGCTTCGATGGCCACAGGCGCGTCGCCCAGGGCTGCATGAAGTTTGGTCCCTTCACCGGTCCTGAACACCATGGTCCCGTGGTCAACCTTGTAATTCACGGGAAAGATGTCCGGGTGGTCATCAACCACGACTGCAAGCCTGCCCACTGAGACACCGCGGAGGAGCTCCCAGCATTCGTTGGTTTCCAGGATTTCCGTAGCAGGTGTTTCCGGCTGTTGAGTCCCTGATGGTGAGTTCGTCATAACGCCGAGGATACGCCGCAGCATAGCCTGCCGACAGTGGCCGAACACCATCTAACGGACTATTCACCCCTGCGTGCGAGGGTGAACAGTCCGTTGGAGGACGAATTTCGGCTCGATGGCTCAACGTTGACCACCGGCCCACGGATTGCCAGGAACCCGGCACCGGCCAGCACAACGGCTTCGGCGGCGAGCGCCCAGAACGTCAGCTCCCAGCCGCCTGTCATGGTGTGCAGTAACCCTGCGCCTAACGGACCGAGGGACGCCAACGCGAAGCCAATTCCCTGGCTCATTGCCGAAAGCTTTCCCGCAGATTGTGGTCCGTCGGATCGGATCACCACCAACGCCATGGCCAGCCCGAATCCGGCACTCTGGACAACCCCCAGAATCCCGACCATGAGGAACTGCAGCTCAACCGGCGATGTCAGGACTCCCAGCAGCGCGAGCGCCACGGACACGCCGAGCCCCGGGGCCATGATCCGCAGGATGGCAGGACGACCGGCCAGCACGGGTGCCAACAAACTTGCCGGTAGCCCGGCCAGGCTGAACCAAGCGAGCAGGGCAGCGGCATCGGCTGTTGCGAGCCCACGGGATACCAAAAACACCGCCAACCAGGACGTGATCGCGAAGTAGAGCATGGCTTGCAGGCCGAAGAACGCTGTCACCCCCCACGCGGTGCGCTGCTTCCGGAGCGGGACCGCCCGCTTTCCCGTGGCAGTCGTCGACGGCGCGTCCCCGCCCGGCGTCGTCACCGCGCCGCCCTTAGGCCCTCCTGTTCGGTGGATCAAGAAGGCTCCCAACAGTGCCGGAACAGCCCACACAGCCAGTGCTGATGGCAGGTTGCCGCCGAAGGCCTGCTCCAGTGGTTGGACCAGTCCGGCCCCAAGTGCCGCTCCGAGCCCGAATCCCATGGTGCATAGCCCTGTCCACCAGCCGGTGCCTCGGTTTGCTTTGACGATCTGGGGCACCAGTACACTCGCGGTCATGATTGCCATGCCGGCCAGGAACGTGCCCGGTAGCAGGAGTGCCGGCACGGTCGCCCGAACCACCAGGGCGGCAGCGAGAACCAGCAAGGCAAGAGCCACAGCCCGCCCAGTGCCGAATCGTCGAGCCAGCCAAGGCCCGACTGGACCGGAAATACCAAACGCCAGCACGGGCAAGGTCCCCAACAACGGCAGCAGCGCGGGGTCCAAGCCGAAAACTCCCGGAACCTGGTCCATGACCCCGGCGACGGTGGTAATCGCCGGTCGAAGGTTAACTGACACCACAACAAGTGCGAGCAGCACGAGGCCAGTCATCAACCTCGGATTCAATCCGGCCTCAGCCAACCGCTTCACACGCACGTCAATCCCCTCTTAGCCCGCTTGGTATACCAAGTTAAGACTAAGAGCTGATAAGCCGAAAGTAAATGCTGCGAAGTCGGGGGACTAAGATGACTCGCAGTACAACCACTGAAAATTTGGAATACCAAGCAGTGTCAGCGCGATCCGCAAGGGCTCTCGGAGGTGATAGAGCGTCAGACTCAAACACGAGGGACGTGATAGAGCGTCAGACTCAAACACGAGGGACGTGATAGAGCGTCAGACTCAAACACAAGGGACGTGATAGAGCGTCAGACTCAAACACAAGGAACGTGATAGAGCGTCAGACTCAAACACGAGGGACGTGATAGAGCGCCAGAGGGTCTTTTACCTGCGCCCGCAGGGCCGGAACGCGGCAGCGCGCGTCTAAGGGAGGAACGACCGAGCGCGCCGAGCGTTCCGGCCCTGCGGTACGCCTCAACGCCTGATCAGATAGCTTTCCCCGGGTTCAGGATCCCCTGCGGGTCGAACAGTTCTTTGATGCGCCGTTGCAGCTCCCGCACGGGCTCTGGCTGCTCCAGGCCCAGCCATCGCAGCTTGTATTGGCCAACGCCGTGCTCGCCCGTAATAGTGCCGCCCATATCAAGGCCGACTCGAATGGATTCGTCCAAGGCAGCATTCAGCCTCTTCAGGGCCTCCGCATCGGTAGCAGGGTCAACCCTGTCCATCCAGAAGGTGGGGTGCAGGTTGCCGTCGCCGGCGTGGGCTACTACTTTGAGGCGCACTTGGAAGCGGGCTGCCATCGCTTCGAGTTCGGCGACGAAATCTACCAGCTTGGAGCGCGGGACGGCGATGTCTTCACCTACCCTGAATTCGTCGTCCACTTCGACGCCGCGGCTGTTGCGTCGCATTTCCACCAGCATTTCGGCTTCGGCGCTGACTTCCGTGGTCACCGTGGCGCCGCCTTCAGCGAGGACCTGCCGAACGACGTCGGCCTCCGCGGCAGCACCGAAGCCGTCAGTCTGGATCAACAGCAAGGACTTGCCGCGCTTTTGGAGGTCTCCGCCATGGAGTTCGTCGAGCTGCTCCAAAGTGCCATTGTCCAGGAGCTCCATGATGGCGGGCTGTACCCTGGCCCTGCCCACGGCGAGGACTCCGGCGGCGGCGCTGCGGAAGTCCTGGTAGAAGGCAGCGATGGTGTGCACCTCGCGAGGCAGGTACTTCAGGCGGACGGTCACGCCCACTACGATTCCCAGCGTTCCTTCAGACCCAACAAGCAGCGCGGTCAGATCATAGCCTGCCACGCCTTTGAAGGTCTGATGGCCGGTGTGCATCAGTGAGCCGTCGGCCATAACAACGTCCAAGGCCAGTACGGAATCGCGTGTTACGCCGTATTTGGCGCAGCGCAGTCCTCCGGCGTTAGTGGCCACGTTGCCCCCGATGGTGGACATTTTGTAGCTGGCGGGGTCGGGCGCATACATCAGACCGTGTTCGGCGGCGGCAGCGTTCAGTTCGGCGTTGATAACGCCGGGTTCGACGACGGCGGTCTCGTCGTCGGGGTTGAGGTCCAGGATGCGGTTCATCCGTTCCAGGCTCAGGACGATACAGCCTTGGGTGGCGTGCGCTCCTCCGGAGACTCCGGTTCCGGCTCCCCGGGGAACGATCGGCACGTGATAGGCGGCGCAGCGGCGAACAATGTGTTGTACATCTTCCACTGACTCAGCCCACACCACAGCGAGGGGCAGGTGCCTTTCCAGCATTGGTCCTTGATCCACCGAGTACACGGTGAGGGTTTCTTCATCGCCCGCCACTTGCCCGGCCCCAAGTCCAGCTGCAAGCTCCTCCAGGAAAGTCCCCTGGATGGCAGGTGGCTGGGTGGCTTCCGCCCCGCCCACCGTGCGTTCCTTGATGCTTTCCCCTGATGTTCCGGCGATGGCCGTTTCGTCCGACAAGGCTTTCCCTCCACATGAGCACCGCGGACACGCCAAACCGGCAGTCTTCGCAGTCTTTTCATTGCCAGTCTAGCCAGAGCGGCATTGTCTCGGATGCCCTCTAGTGCACGGGAAGCGGGGTTCCGGGGATCGGCCAGACTGCCGCGGCGATACCGTCCGCCTGAAGACGGACACCTTCGACGCCGGATGGACCGGCAGTTGCCGATGCCACCATTCCGGAGTGGTGAAGTGGCGACAGAAGCAACGCCTCAAGCTGCGCGTCGCTAAGAACCGAATCGTCGAGGACCACATTGGCAGCGTCCCTCGAGACGAAGACCAGCACTGACGACTCCACGGTTTCCCGAACAAAGACCATGGCGTCGCCCTCTGCGTGCAACCATCTCACCCCGCCCTTAGTCAGCGCGGGCAGTTCCCTGCGAAGCCGCGCGAGGTTTGCGTAGACGGTCCGCAGGTCCTTGACCACGCGATGCTTGACCACAGCAGCCGGCTTACCGGCCGATCCCGAATCAGGCCATGGCATGGGAGTCCTGGAGTCCTCGCCGTTGAACCCTTCGAATCCGAACTCATCGCCGGCAAACAACACCGGAAGTCCCGGCAAGCAGAAGGTGAGCACCGCGCCCACTTCCGGGCCGCCGTCGACCATCACGGTTGCTGCACGCGCTGTGTCGTGCGTATCGAGGGCGTTCATGTTGTTTTGTCGCACACCCCAGCTAAATCCCGCTGCGAGGTCCTGGTGCGTCGCGAGGAACTCTTCAGCGGAGATCCTGTTGGGTCCGGACTGGGGCGAGCCGAAGAAGTTTACGTTCGGTGCGTCTTTTGCAAGCCAGGACCATAGCGGCCGGGTGAGATTGGAGTACGTCATGGCACCCTGCCAGTGCTCACCCGTAGCGTCGGGGGCGGCATCGGAGGTGGACTCAGCGAGCAGGGCCGCGTTCGGGTTGAAGTCACGCACGCGGTCAGCGATGAGCCGGGCAACTTCATGGTTGAGGTCTATCGCGCCCAGGCGACCCGTCATGTTGCCTACATCGATCCTCCAACCATCCAGGTTGAACGGCGGCTTGAGCCAACGGGCAACCACGGAATCATGGTCGGTCACGAAACGCCGGCGGAGGGCTTCCGAGGACCAGTTGAACTTAGGCAGTGACGGCACGCCCCACCATGACTCATAGCTGGAATGGTCCGGGCTGAAGTAGTAGTAGCCGGCTTCCTCTGATCCCGGATCGGCGAGCGCTTTGACGAACCACTCGTGGGCAGCGCCGGAGTGGTTCGCGGTGAGGTCTCCCATGACGCGGATGCCCCGCGCGTGAGCCGCTTCAACCAAATCCACCAACGCTTGGTCGCCACCCAGGAGCGGGTCCACAGAATCGAAGGTGGACGCGTCGTAGCGATGGTTGGAACGTGCAGGGAAGAACGGCGTCAGGTAGAGGACATCGACGCCCAGTTCCTGCAGGTGGTCCAGTTTGCCGGTGATCCCGGGGAGGTCTCCCCCATAAAACTGTGTGGAGGCTTGCTCGCCCGTCCCCACCACCGGCGTATCCCAGGAGCAAGCGATGGCCCAGTCTGGTGTGGGGTGTCCGTCTGCTTGGGTGGACCGGGCGAACCGGTCCGGGAATACCTGGTACATGATGCCCTTCCGCAGCCACTCCGGAGCAGGGGCGAATGCCGTCAGCCTGAAGTCTGCTGCATCCGAAACGTCCCTGGCGAACAGGCCTTGGGCGTTGAGGTTCCAGTAGCGCCGCCGCCCTGGACCGGCAACAGCGGAGGTACTGGTGACTTCCAGCAGGAAGCGGTACTTGGCCACGGGATTCGCCACGAGCATCGCCGCTTCCCACCAATCCCAGCCATCCGTCGAACCGAGCCGGATGGCGGCGTCGTAGCGGGGTTCACCGTCCTGGACTGAACGGACCCAGACTTTCGACGCCGGCCCCCAGCCCTGCGGTATGCGGACCCGGAGGCGAACGGTATCGCCGAGGGACACGGACCCAGGCATGGTGCTGGATACGAAAAGGCTCGAGCCGTCGTGGTGCGGAAGGGCGATTGGCATGGTTAGCCTTTCACTGAGCCGGCGGTAAGTCCGCTGACGATGTACTTCTGGAGGAAGAGGAACAGTGCCATGACCGGGATCGCGGCGATCACAGCCCCGGCCGCGAAGACACCCCAGTTCTCGGAGCGCTGCTGGGCCACGTAGGAGTAAAGTCCGACGGCGAGTGTCTGGCTGTCCGGATCCGTCAGCACCACGCTGGCGATGACGAACTCGCTGGAAATGCCGATGAAGGCCAAAAGACCCACAACCGCCAGAATGGGCGTAACAAGGCGCAGGATGATGCCGAAGAAGATCTGCACGTGGCTTGCACCATCGATCTTTGCGGCTTCATCCAGTGATTGCGGAACCGTGTTGAAGAACCCGTACATCAGGTAGGTGTTCACACCCAGCGCGCCGCCGAGATAGACCATGATGAGGCCCAGCTGGCTGCCCAGCCCCAAAGCCGGAATAACTTGCGAGATCCCGCTGAGGAGCAGGAAAATCGCGACGACGGCCAACAGTTGCGGGAACATCTGCAGCAGGAGGAGGGTCAAGAGCCCCATCCGGCGGCCTTTGAAGCGCATGCGGGAGAATGCGTAAGCGGCCATGGCGCCGAGGAAAACGGTAGCGGCGGACGTCACCGTACCTACCACCAGGGTGTTCACGAACCAGCGGCCGAAGGGCCGGGTGGGGTCGCTGAAGAGTGCCACGAAGTTGCCGGTGTCGAATCTGGAGAACAGTCCATTGGAACCCACCAGCGTGCCATTGGAATCGAGGGCAGCAGAGAGCACATAGAGGAGCGGGAACACGGCGAAGATGGTGGTGACGATGCCCACCACATGCCGCCAGCCTTTGTCCTTGAACCAGACCCCAAAGGGACGGCGCTTGGGAGCCAGCGGCGAGGGGCCGCCGTCGAACGTTGTTTCCTTGCTGGAGGCGAGTGTGCGTACGCTCATCAGTTCACGTCCTCGAGTGCTTTGGTCTGCTTGAAGCTGATGGCCGAAATGGTGGCCACGATGATGAAGATGATGATGGCGAGCGCGCTGGCCAGGCCGTAGTCGCGCCCCGTGCCTTGGCCGAACGCCACTTTGTACACCAGCGTGATGAGGATGTCGGTGGACCCGATATCGCGGTCAGTGTCCGCGAAGCGCGGCCCACCGCCGGTGAGCATGTAGATGACGTTGAAGTTGTTGAAGTTGAAGGCGAAGGAAGAAATGAGCAGCGGTGCCACGGATACCAGCAACAGGGGCAACTTGATGGATCGGAACACCCGCCAGGCAGAGGCTCCATCCATACGGGCTGCCTCGTCGATTTCGGAAGGCAGGGATTGCAGGGCGCCCGTGCAGACCAGGAACATGTACGGGAAGCCGAGCCAGACGTTGACTACCAGCACGCTGATTTTGGCCAGGACCGGGTCCGTAAGCCAACCGATGTTCGCGCCGCCGAGCAATGTTTGGTTCAGCCAGCCGAACTCGGGGTTGAGGATGCCGGACCACACCAAGCCGGACAGGAAGGCGGGGAAGGCGTAGGGCAGGATCATCAGGATCCGGTACGCCTTCTTGCCCCGGAGGTCCTCACGGTTGAACGTCATTGCCAGGAAGAGGCCCATCACAAAGGTGAGGGCGACGGACGCGATGGAGAAGGTGAACGTCCAGAAAATCACGCCCACCAGCGGTCCGCGAAGGCTGGGATCCGTGAAGGCCCGGACGAAGTTGTCCATGCCCACATCGATTTTCCAGCCGGTGGCCAAGGTCTCCCCGTTGGCACCAGCAAAGGCGCCCTTGCCGTTGTCGCGGTATTCCGTGCCGGTTTCGGTGTCCACGAAGGTGTCCGTGGCGGCATCGTAATTGAGCGCCGGTTTGAACTGGTAAGCCGTGCTGCCGTCTGCTGTACGCAGCGTTCCATCGGCCGGATCATCCGAAACCGGGACCGTGATCTTCAGGATCTCCTGCTGGTTGGCCACGATTTCCTGGAACTTCAGCGTCTGGTAGCCCGGCAAGGAGTTGGCCTTGCCTGTTGAGTCTTTGCCAGCGTCGGGGGCTTCGGCGAGCGGATCTTCGCTGCTGCCGAGTTGCGCCTTTCCTTCCGGATCGGTGAACAGCAGATAGAACTCGTTGTCCTTGGTCAGCACGGATGCCTTGTAAGCAGGCGAATCCGGGACGCGTTTCTGCGCTGTCAGCTGGATTGCCGAAATGGCATCGTTCTTGGTGCTGTTGTGCCCATCGCCGTAGTTGGTGAAGGCGATGTAACCGCTGAACACCACCACCAGGACTTGGAACACCAGCAGGAACAGCACCCCGGGAGCCAGGTATTTGGCCGGGAGCCCGCCCTTGCGGAGGTAGATCCAGTTAATGGCCAGAACCACCAGGGACGACACCGCCAGTGCCGCCCACGACTGGCTGAGGAAAAGCATCATCAGGACGTACACCGCGAAGGCATCCACAAGTCCCAGCAGGACAACTTTGAGAATGGTGCCCTTGAGGGAATCCGGATGGCGTGCGGGCTTGGCTGGGCGCGCGGGTTTGGCTGGGCGGCTGGCGCTGCTGTTGGCGGCCTCAGCCGGGGCCCCTTGGCCTTGACTTGAGGGCAGTTCGCGGAGATCTGGTTTTGGCATTGTGGATCCTTGGGTGAAGCGGTTGGCGGCAGGCAGGGCCGGGCGGTGGAGTGCCACCCGGCCCGGGGCAGACCGGTGGAGATATCCGGTTGCGGTGTTAGCCGCCGATCTTGGACTTGATGCTGTCGGCCATCTTGGTCCAGGCCTCAGCCGGATCGCCCTGGCCCTTGATGATGGCCAGTTCGGTAGCACCCCAGTCAGCCCACACCGCGCTCATTTCCGGGATGGCCGGCATGGGAACGCCGGTGGCACCGATCTTGCCGAACGCCTCCACGACGGGATCGCTTGCCGCCTTCTCGAATGACGCTTTGAGCGCCGGGGGCCGTCCGCCAGCTGCATACATGGAGTCCTGCGCCGACTCGGAGGTGAGGTAGTTGGTGACGAACTCGTTGGTGGCCAAGGCATTGGCACTCTTGGCGCTGATGAAGAATCCGTTGACGCCGATGAACGGCTGGGCTGGCTCGCCGCCGGCGGTAGGCAGCTCATCTACGGAGAACTTGATGCCCTTCTTCTGGACATCCGGAACGTTCCACGGGCCCGTCACGAAGTACGGGGATTCGCCGGCCAGGAACTTCTCCTTGGCAATGTCACCCGTGATGTTGGAGTTGATGATCTTCTCACCGGCGTCGCCCCAAGCAGCCAGCTTCTTGGCGAATTCGACGCCGGCAGCGTCACCGATGAGGAGCTGCTTGGGATCATATTCGCCGTCGGCGTTCTTACCGAAGACCTGCGAACCCATGGAGGACTGCAGCGGGTACAGGTGGTACGGATCGCCCTGCTTCGGGTCCATGCCCACCAGGAAGGGGAAAGTGGCTTTGCCATCTGCCACGGCCTTCTTACCGTTGGCCACTACTTCGTCCAAGGTGGCAGCCTTGCTGTCCACGATGCTGGTGTTGCGCAGCAGGGCAATGTTTTCGATGGCGTAAGGGACGCCGTAGACAGCGCCGTTGTAGGTCATGGCCTTGATGGAAGAATCCTGGAACTGTCCGGCTTTGTCTCCCAGCTCGACAGGTGCGATCACGCCGTTCTGGACGAACTTTCCAATCCAGTCATGGGGTCCGACAATCAAGTCCGGCCCCTGGCCGGTTGGCACCTGGGTGATGAAGTCGTCGCGCACAGCGGCGAAGTCCTTGACCACGAGCTTCACCTCGATGCCGGTATCGGACTTGAACTTCTCCGTGATGTCCTTCAATGCCGGGGAGCGCTCCGCGTCCACCCACATGGTGATGACACCGGCGCCTGCGGCCTTGAGGTCCGGTTTTGCGGCTTCCGAGCTTGGTGTGGTGGAGGCGCTTCCACCGCAGGCGCTCAGTGCCAAGGCTGCGGCAACGGAGAGCGCCCCGGTGGCGAAAACACGCCGGGTAGTGTGAGTCGCGAGGGTATTGTGCACCTTCATTGGTGTCCCTTTCGTTCTTTTTGCTTCGACGGCAAGGGCTTAGGACCCGTCGCATCGCCGGTGACATGGCTCACAACTGCAAGCGCTTCCACACACTACAGGGCTCGCGGCATATTTGAAAAGCCCACCCCTCCCGAGCAGCGCAAAGACAGCACCCTTAGGACTGGAAACGTTTACAACTTTGCGATTTCTCTTCTACGATGTGTTCATGTCCGTTGATTCCTTGCTCTCGGTTGCGAGCCCCGAGCCCACTACTGTTTTCACGCATCTGACCCCGGTCCACGACGCCTCAAAGGCGCACGGATGGTGGCGTTCCGCTGTGATCTACCAGATCTATCCGCGGTCCTTCCGGGACCTCAACGGTGACGGCGTGGGAGACCTGGCGGGCATCACTGCCGAATTGCCGCAGCTGGCGACATTGGGGGTCGACGCCGTCTGGCTGTCCCCCTTCTATCGCTCACCTCAGCGGGATGCAGGATACGACGTCAGCGACTACTGCGACGTCGACCCCCTGTTCGGTACCTTGGCTCACTTCGACGCCCTCATCGCAGAGGCCAACAGACTCAACCTGCGCGTCATCGCGGACCTCGTCCCCAACCACTGTTCTGACCAGCACGTCGCTTTCCAAGCAGCACTTACCGCCGGCACAAACAGTGCAGAACGGGACATGTTCATCTTCCGGGACGGCCTGGGACCCGACGGCAACGAGCCACCCAACAACTGGCAATCACACTTCGGCGGCCCAGCGTGGACGCGCATCATCGAACCTAACGGACAGCCCGGCCAGTGGTTCCTGCACCTCTTCGACTCCTCACAGCCGGACTTCAACTGGGACAACCCTGCCGTCCACGCCGAGTTCGAACGCGTCCTCCGTTTCTGGCTGGACCGCGGCATCTCCGGCTTCCGGGTGGACGTTGCCCATGCGCTGGTTAAAGCCGCCGGCCTCCCCAATTGGGGTGGGCGTGCAGACGGCAACAGCACCGACGGCTTCCCTGGCCAGGATGCTCCCATGTTCGGCCAGCCCGCCCTGCACGATATCTATCGCAGGTGGCGGTCCATCCTGGAAGAGTACGGACCGGACCGCATCCTTTGCGCTGAAGCGAACGTGGACCCGCTCCCCCGGCTGGCTCAATGGGTCCGCCCCGACGAAATGCACCAGGCCTTCAACTTCCCGTACCTGCACGCAGGATTGGACGTGAACCGCCTCCGCCACGTCATCACTGACTCACTGGTCTCACTGGACGCTGTGGGTGCCCCGAGCACCTGGGTGTTGTCCAACCACGATGTCGTAAGGCACGTGTCCCGCTTTGGCTACGACGGACCGGGGCCCCGCGACGGTGATGGCATTGGGCCAGATGACGTTCAACCCAACGAAGAACTCGGACGACGACGCGCTGCCGCGGCCACCATGTTCATGCTTGGACTCCCCGGCGGTGCGTACCTCTACCAAGGCGAAGAGCTGGGCCTTCCCGACTCTTCCAGCATCCCCGGCAGCATGCGCCAGGACCCCACGTTCGCCCGCACCGGCGGAGCCCGCATTGGCCGCGATGGCTGCCGCGTGCCGCTCCCTTGGCGTTCGTCCGAACCACACTCCGGGTTCGGCAGCGGCCTGAACCCGTGGTTGCCCCAGCCCGAGTCCTGGCCCGCACTGGCAAGGGATAAGCAAGTGTCAGATCCGGCGTCGCACTTGAACCTTTACCGCCGGATGCTCGCCCTCCGGGCCACACACCGGCTCGGCGAAGGCTCCCTCGCCTGGGTGGAGGACTACTGTAGCGAGACCTCGCTCGCCTACCTCAACGGCGAGACCCTGGTGATCATGAACGTCGGGGCTGATGCCATGCTACTTCCGGCAGGCGAAACCATCCTGCGGAGCTCCGCTGCAGAAGAGGGCGCCGCTGATCTACCAGGCGTTGATCTACTAGGCTCGGGGGAGACAATCTGGCTCAGGGCCAGCTAACTTTTCCACCAAGGAGCAGCATGACCGGCATCAAGGACGTAGCCGAGCGAGCAGGGCTGTCCGTTGCCACGGTCTCACGGGCGTTGAGCGGGAAGGGCAACGTTTCCCCAACAAGCCGGGAGCGTGCCCGTGCTGCAGCTGCCGAATTGGGATTCGTGCTTTCCTATCATGCGTCGAGCCTGGCCTCCGGCCGTACGCACAACGTCGGCTTGGTGGTGCCCTCGGTCCACCGTTGGTTCTTCTCAGCGGTGATCGAGGGCGCTTCAGCGGCATTGCTTGAGGCCGGCTACGACCTCACCCTGTACAACATCGGCGAAAACCCCGCGCACCGGCAGAGCGTCTTCAGCGATTTCCTGCTCCGCAAGCGGGTGGACGCGGTCATTGCAGTATCCCTGGAGCTCAGTGAAGACGAAATCGAGCAGCTTCACGCGGTACACCGCCCCATTGTGGGTATCGGCGGCCCCTTACCGGGGGCGTCCACCATTAGGATCGACGACTCCGGGATCGCCCTGAAAGCCACCAACCACTTACTGGGTCTGGGTCACACCAAGATAGCGCACATCACCGGTCACGAAGCCTATGACCAAGACTTCCACCTTCCGGGAACCCGGCGCAGCGGTTTTGAAAAAGCAATGAACGACGCCGGCTGCCCGGTCAGGCCGGAATGGATCGTTTCCGCGGACTTCACTATAGAAGGCGCGTACGCGGCTGCCCGGCAACTGCTGGCCAGCGCACCGGAACGCCCCACGGCCGTTTTCGCAGCGTCGGACGAAATGGCTATCGGCACCATCCTCGCCGCCCGGGACTTCGGCTTGCGAATCCCCGACGATCTCTCGGTCATGGGCATCGACGGGCACGACCTGGGCAATGTCCTTGGCCTTACTACCATCGATCAGGATGCCAAGGGACAGGGGGCATTGGCTGTCCGGACCCTCTTGGGTGCCATCAACAACGGGCTGGTTCTGGAACCCGCAGACACGGAGCACCCCACCAAGCTGGTGGTGCGGACAAGTACCGCTGTGCCCAGGCCCGGAACATCCTAGGACGTTCCTAGGGCAGCGGCCGTTCCATCACGAGCTCCAGCTTTGACGTGTCCTGCGGATAGGGTCGACTGGCACCCGTGCTCTCAAATCCGTGACGCCTATAGAACGCAAGCGCCCTTGAGTTGTCCTCATGCACCCCGAGCTCAATGCTTTCCGCTGCCAGTTCTTCAGCTGCGGTCTTGCACGCCTCGTTGAGTAGTTCGTCGGCCAGTCCCAGCCCGCGATGCTCAGGGGCGACATAAACGCTGATCAGCATAGCCTGCAGCGGCTTCTCCGGGCTCTGGGGGTGTTTGGCCACCACGCGCATCAGGCCGCAGAATTTGCTGCCATCTTCGCCGCCATCGGCAACCAGGGTGATACTGGCCTCCCCGGACATCGCGGCAGCGCGTTCCTGCCACTGGGTGTCCGTTTGCCGGCGGGCAGCATCCAGGCTTTCCACGTAGGCCATGGGCGTATCTGTGAGCATCTCCAGCCGGACGGCCCTCAACAGGGGCCAGTCGTTCGCGTGGAGCCTGCGGATCCTAGGCAACTGCTCCGCCCATGAATCTCACATAACGCTCCAGGACATGGGGCCAGCCTTCGGCGTAGGACGCACGCGAGGCCGCAGGGTCTTCGGCACCCTCCCAACCGTCATGGACCAAGCGAACCTCAGTGCCCTCGTCCACGGCGCGGAACGCTACACGGATCTCAGTGGACCAGAGGGGTGTACTCGCCGGATACCAGCTGGCGTGGAAGGACAACGGCGGCTGCCAATCGTCGATGGTTCCCCACACGGAAGTACGTCCATCCTCGGCCGTTTCGAGGATCAGGTTCTCCTCGAACTCAACATGTGATCCCTCGCCAAACACACTCTCTTGTCCCAACGGCCACCAAAGATGCGGGTGATCTGTGAATCCCTGGAACGCGTGTGAGACGTTCGTGGGGACAACCACGGTGATGATGAGCGGCTCAAGGGCGTCATTGTCCTGCTGGGACGGCTCGGGCGCCGATTCGGGATGGCTGAAGAGGTTTTCCATGACCACCAACTCTACCGGGGGCAGAAGACACACACTTGGGTTAAACAGGACTGTTAAATGCAAAGAGCCCCGACCGTGAAGGTCGGGGCTCTTTTCAAATTATGTCCGGCGGTGTCCTACTCTCCCACACCCTCCCGGGTGCAGTACCATCGGCGCTGTGGGTCTTAGCTTCCGGGTTCGGAATGGGACCGGGCGTTTCCCCCACGCTATGACCGCCGTAACCTTGTTACCCGTCCCCCCGTGCCGTTTGGTGTTGGGGGTGGGAAATCTGTTGTGGTTACAACTGTGGTGTTGTGTTATTTAGTTGTTTGGTTCCTGGAACGGTTGTTGTTCGGGAACCACATAGTGGACGCGTGCAGTGTGTTGTGTGGTGTAAGTTGTTGGCCTATTAGTACCGGTCAGCTTCACGAGTCTTTAGTCCTCGCTTCCACATCCGGCCTATCAACCCAGTGGTCTGGCTGGGGGCCTCTCACACATGATGTGTATGGAAATCTCATCTTGAAGCGAGCTTCCCGCTTAGATGCTTTCAGCGGTTATCCCATCCGAACGTAGCTAATCAGCGATGCACTTGGCAGTACAACTGACACACCAGAGGTTCGTCCGTCCCGGTCCTCTCGTACTAAGGACAGCCCTTCTCAAATTTCCTGCGCGCGCAGCGGATAGGGACCGAACTGTCTCACGACGTTCTAAACCCAGCTCGCGTACCGCTTTAATGGGCGAACAGCCCAACCCTTGGGACCTACTCCAGCCCCAGGATGCGACGAGCCGACATCGAGGTGCCAAACCATGCCGTCGATATGGACTCTTGGGCAAGATCAGCCTGTTATCCCCGAGGTACCTTTTATCCGTTGAGCGACGGCCATTCCACAATGTACCGCCGGATCACTAGTCCCGACTTTCGTCCCTGCTTGAGATGTCTCTCTCACAGTCAAGCTCCCTTGTGCACTTACACTCGACACCTGATTGCCAACCAGGCTGAGGGAACCTTTGGGCGCCTCCGTTACTTTTTAGGAGGCAACCGCCCCAGTTAAACTACCCATCAGGCACTGTCCCTGACCCGGATCACGGGCCGAAGTTAGATGTCCAAAGTGACCAGAGTGGTATTTCAACGATGACTCCACCCGAACTGGCGTCCGGGTTTCAACGTCTCCCACCTATCCTACACAAGCCACTCCGAACACCAATACCAAACTATAGTAAAGGTCTCGGGGTCTTTCCGTCCTGCTGCGCGTAACGAGCATCTTTACTCGTACTGCAATTTCGCCGAGTTTATGGTTGAGACAGCGGGGAAGTCGTTACTCCATTCGTGCAGGTCGGAACTTACCCGACAAGGAATTTCGCTACCTTAGGATGGTTATAGTTACCACCGCCGTTTACTGGGGCTTAAATTCTCAGCTTCGCCCGCAAGGGGCTAACCGGTCCTCTTAACCTTCCAGCACCGGGCAGGAGTCAGTCCGTATACATCGTCTTGCGACTTCGCACGGACCTGTGTTTTTAGTAAACAGTCGCTTCCCCCTGGTCTCTGCGGCCCACACCCGCTCACGGAGAGCAAGTCTCCATCACGGGGCAGGCCCCCCTTCTCCCGAAGTTACGGGGGCATTTTGCCGAGTTCCTTAACCATAATTCTCTCGATCGCCTTGGTATTCTCTACCTGATCACCTGTGTCGGTTTGGGGTACGGGCGGCTAAAACCTCGCGTCGATGCTTTTCTTGGCAGCATAGGATCACCGGATCCCCCCATACGGGGGTCCCATCAGATCTCAGGAACGTGCTCGAAGCACACAGGAACGGATTTGCCTATCCCTGACCCTACATCCTTAGACCGGGGCAACCATCGCCCGGCCCGGCTACCTTCCTGCGTCACACCTGTTAATACGCTTACCTCCCGGGATCAGGTCCCGCGCTCGGCCAAAACCCACAACACCACAAGGGTGAGCGGGCAGGCTCCGGGCGGTTAGTATCCCCCGCTTGGCATGGGCGGTTTTTCGCCGGTACGGGAATATCAACCCGTTGTCCATCGACTACGCCTGTCGGCCTCGCCTTAGGTCCCGACTTACCCAGGGCAGATTAGCTTGACCCTGGAACCCTTGATCATTCGGCGGACGGGTTTCTCACCCGTCTTTCGCTACTCATGCCTGCATTCTCACTCGTGTAGGCTCCACCGCTGGTTTCCACCGCGACTTCACTGCCCACACGACGCTCCCCTACCACTCCACACCCCTGAACCACGAAGGCTAGGGCATTATGTGAAATCCACAACTTCGGCGGTGTACTTGAGCCCCGCTACATTGTCGGCGCGGAATCACTTGACCAGTGAGCTATTACGCACTCTTTCAAGGATGGCTGCTTCTAAGCCAACCTCCTGGTTGTCTTCGCAACTCCACATCCTTTCCCACTTAGCACACGCTTAGGGGCCTTAGTTGGTGGTCTGGGCTGTTTCCCTCTCGACTATGAAGCTTATCCCCCACAGTCTCACTGCTGCGCTCTGACTTACCGGCATTCGGAGTTTGGCTGACGTCAGTAACCTTGTAGGGCCCATCGGCCATCCAGTAGCTCTACCTCCGGCAAGAAACACGCAACGCTGCACCTAAATGCATTTCGGGGAGAACCAGCTATCACGGAGTTTGATTGGCCTTTCACCCCTACCCACAGCTCATCCCCTCCATTTTCAACTGAAGTGGGTTCGGTCCTCCACGACGTCTTACCGTCGCTTCAACCTGGCCATGGGTAGATCACTCCGCTTCGGGTCTAGATCACGCCACTACACTCGCCCTATTCAGACTCGCTTTCGCTACGGCTACCCCACACGGGTTAACCTCGCGACGTAACACTAACTCGCAGGCTCATTCTTCAAAAGGCACGCCGTCACAACTACAAGGCTGCTCCGACGGATTGTAAGCACACGGTTTCAGGTACTGTTTCACTCCCCTCCCGGGGTACTTTTCACCTTTCCCTCACGGTACTGGTCCGCTATCGGTCATTAGGAAGTATTTAGGCTTATCAGGTGGTCCTGACAGATTCGCACGGGATTTCTCGGGCCCCGTGCTACTTGGGATACTCCCCAGGCCGTGCACAACATTACGGTTACGGGGCTCACACCCTCTCTGGCCGGCCTTTCAAGACCGTTCACCTATGCCTGCACCTCACCTCACTGGTCCGGCAGAACCAGAACGGAAAGTCCCACAACCCCGCCCATGCAACGCCCGCCGGCTATCACACATGGAAACGGTTTAGCCTGATCCGCGTTCGCTCGCCACTACTAACGGAATCACTATTGTTTTCTCTTCCTGCGGGTACTGAGATGTTTCACTTCCCCGCGTTCCCCCCACGCACCCTATGTGTTCAGATGCGGGTCACACAATCACCTTGCAGCGTTGTGCGGGGTTTCCCCATTCGGACATCCTGGGATCAAAGCTCGGTTATCAACTCCCCCAGGCTTATCGCAGATTCCTACGTCCTTCTTCGGCTCCTAATGCCAAGGCATCCACCGTGTGCCCTTAAAAACTTGACCACACAAGATCAATAAACTTACTCGAGAGAACCATGACCACAAGGGCCAGGTTCATTCATAAGAAATTGCTGTAAGAACACACACCCACCAACCCCCAAAAAGGGCCAGCCACGTGTGTGTTCTAGATGCTCGCGTCCACTATGTAGTTCTCAAACAACAACCCCGTCAACCAGACCACCACCACCCCGCAAAACGGGGACACGATGGTAAGAACCGGAAGCAGGAACAAAAGAAACACCAGAAGATGCTCTCTGCATTGCTGCAAAAAGGTCCTGTTGCCTCAGGACCCAACAGTGCGCCAAACACAACCCCACACACACCACGCCCCGACGCGTTCCACACAACACCACACCCCCCAAAAGGGACACAGGATTGCCGTACTGGCACCAGGACACAACCGGTGAAGGCCATGCCAAACAAGTTTGATTCGTTGATATTCCACCCATGAGCACCCACCGCAGAACAGACGCCTGCGCAATGGGCAACACTGACAACCACTCACATATCCGCATGCACGGACACCAGCAGTTGCTAGCAGCTCCTTAGAAAGGAGGTGATCCAGCCGCACCTTCCGGTACGGCTACCTTGTTACGACTTAGTCCCAATCGCCGGTCCCACCTTCGACGGCTCCCCCCACAAGGGTTAGGCCACCGGCTTCGGGTGTTACCAACTTTCGTGACTTGACGGGCGGTGTGTACAAGGCCCGGGAACGTATTCACCGCAGCGTTGCTGATCTGCGATTACTAGCGACTCCGACTTCATGGGGTCGAGTTGCAGACCCCAATCCGAACTGAGACCGGCTTTTTGGGATTAGCTCCACCTCACAGTATCGCAACCCTTTGTACCGGCCATTGTAGCATGCGTGAAGCCCAAGACATAAGGGGCATGATGATTTGACGTCGTCCCCACCTTCCTCCGAGTTGACCCCGGCAGTCTCCTATGAGTCCCCGCCATAACGCGCTGGCAACATAGAACGAGGGTTGCGCTCGTTGCGGGACTTAACCCAACATCTCACGACACGAGCTGACGACAACCATGCACCACCTGTAAACCGACCGCAAGCGGGGCACCTGTTTCCAGGTCTTTCCGGTTCATGTCAAGCCTTGGTAAGGTTCTTCGCGTTGCATCGAATTAATCCGCATGCTCCGCCGCTTGTGCGGGCCCCCGTCAATTCCTTTGAGTTTTAGCCTTGCGGCCGTACTCCCCAGGCGGGGCACTTAATGCGTTAGCTACGGCGCGGAAAACGTGGAATGTCCCCCACACCTAGTGCCCAACGTTTACGGCATGGACTACCAGGGTATCTAATCCTGTTCGCTCCCCATGCTTTCGCTCCTCAGCGTCAGTTACAGCCCAGAGACCTGCCTTCGCCATCGGTGTTCCTCCTGATATCTGCGCATTTCACCGCTACACCAGGAATTCCAGTCTCCCCTACTGCACTCTAGTCTGCCCGTACCCACTGCAGAACCGGAGTTGAGCCCCGGTCTTTCACAGCAGACGCGACAAACCGCCTACGAGCTCTTTACGCCCAATAATTCCGGATAACGCTTGCGCCCTACGTATTACCGCGGCTGCTGGCACGTAGTTAGCCGGCGCTTCTTCTGCAGGTACCGTCACTTTCGCTTCTTCCCTACTGAAAGAGGTTTACAACCCGAAGGCCGTCATCCCTCACGCGGCGTCGCTGCATCAGGCTTGCGCCCATTGTGCAATATTCCCCACTGCTGCCTCCCGTAGGAGTCTGGGCCGTGTCTCAGTCCCAGTGTGGCCGGTCACCCTCTCAGGCCGGCTACCCGTCGTCGCCTTGGTAGGCCATTACCCCACCAACAAGCTGATAGGCCGCGAGTCCATCCAAAACCACAAAAGCTTTCCACCACCATGACATGCGCCAGATGGTCGTATCCGGTATTAGACCCAGTTTCCCAGGCTTATCCCAGAGTCAAGGGCAGGTTACTCACGTGTTACTCACCCGTTCGCCACTAATCCCCCAGCAAGCTGGGATCATCGTTCGACTTGCATGTGTTAAGCACGCCGCCAGCGTTCATCCTGAGCCAGGATCAAACTCTCCGTTGAAGTAAAACAAAACCAAACAGACACAACCACACCCACCGGAAATAACGGCGAACACGGCTGCACAAAATTCGAAACCAGCTGAAAACCAGACCACCACACACGGGGGTGCGCAGCAATCCAGCCATAATTTCAACCAATTGAAAAACAATCGGTATCAACAAACTTGGCACACTATTGAGTTCTCAAACAACAGGTCACTATTCCAAAGCAGTACCACCAGCCTTCGCCGGCTCGCTCTGGAGCAACTTTTCTAACTTACCGGCTGGATCTCTCTGAGTCAAATCGGCCAGCATGACTTGATTTTTCCTTGCGGTATCTTGTCTGCGTGGCGATCTCCACTCGGGGACCAGCGCGGGTACTAACTATACCCCTACTTCCCCGAGATGGCAAAACCCGGCAGCGACACGCTCCCTCCGTCACCCAAAATCCCCGGAAACACGGGCAGAACGTCCCGGAGAACACAGGGAAGAGGGCCCGGAAGCCAAGGCTTCGGGCCCTCCCCTGTCCTCAGGAACTACTCAGCCGGCGTGAACCAGGACGCCCCGAGCGGGGGAAGCGTGACAGTCAAAGCTGCGGGCTGGCCATCAGTTCCGGGCGTTGAAGCCTTCAAGGCTCCAGCGTTGACAACTCCGGAACCGCCGTACGTTTCAGAGTCGGTGTTCAGGACTTCCGTCCACTCCCCTGCTGCCGGAACCCCCAGGATGTAGTCCTTGTGAGGACCGCCAGAGAAGTTCACTGCACAAACCAACGGCTTGCCATCCTGATCCCAGCGGATGAAAGTCAGAACGTTGTGATCGGCATCCGCGCCATTGATCCACTGGAATCCGCCGGCTTCGTTGTCCCGCTGGTAAAGGGCCGGCGTAGACCTGTAGAGCTCGTTGAGATCCTTAACCAGAAGCTGCAGTCCGCGGTGCGCGGGGATATCAGCAAGGAACCAATCCAAACCATACTGTTCGGACCACTCGGCTTCCTGGCCGAACTCCGTACCCATGAAGATCAGCTGCTTGCCGGGGTGCGCCCACTGGTAGGCAAAGAATGCACGCAGGTTTGCCAGCTGCTGCCAGCGGTCACCGGGCATCTTGCGCAGCATGGAGCCCTTGCCGTGAACTACTTCGTCGTGGCTGATGGGCAGCAGGAAGTTCTCGGTGAAGGCATAGACCATGGAGAACGTGATGGTGCCGTGGTGCCACTTGCGGTTGATGGGGTCTTCGGAGATGTACTTGAGCGAGTCATGCATCCAGCCCATGTTCCATTTGAGCCCGAAGCCCAGCCCGCCGTGGTTGGTGGGCGCCGTAACACCCGGGAATGCTGTGGATTCCTCGGCGATGATGATGGCGCCGGGGTGGGACTTGTAGACGGTGGCGTTGACTTCCTGCATAAAGGAAATGGCTTCAAGGTTCTCGCGGCCGCCGAACTTGTTGGGCCTCCACTGCCCTTCTTCACGGGAGTAGTCCAAGTAGATCATCGAGGCCACGGCATCCACGCGCAGGCCATCGATGTGGAATTCCTCCAGCCAATACAGAGCGTTGGCCACCAGGAAGTTGCGGACCTCGCTGCGTCCGAAGTCGAAGATCAGGGTCCCCCAGTCGGGGTGTTCGCCCAGGGCGGGGTCTGAGTGCTCGTACAGCGGCTGGCCGTCGAACTGGGCCAGCGCCCAGGCGTCCTTGGGGAAGTGTGCGGGGACCCAGTCGAGGAGGACGCCGATGCCGGCTTGGTGGAGCGAATCCACCAGGAACCGGAACTCGTCGGGGTGTCCGAAACGTGAGGTCGGCGCGAAATAAGACGTCACCTGGTAACCCCACGAACCACCGAAGGGGTGCTCCGCGACCGGCATGAACTCAACATGGGAGAACCCAAGCCACTTCACGTAGTCCACGAGTTCCTTGGCGAGTTCCTTGTAGCCAAGGCCAAGCCGCCACGAGCCCAAGTGGACTTCGTAAACGCTCATAGGCGAGTTGTGCGGATCCTTCTGGGCGCGGGCACTCATCCATTCCGCATCCTTGAACCGGTAGCTTGCGTCAACCACACGTGAGGCAGTCAGCGGCGGAACCTCAGTGCCGAAAGCCAAAGGGTCGGCTTTCTCTACCCAGTGACCGGCTTTGGTGAGGATCTCGTATTTGTAGCACGCCCCTGCTACAACGCCGGGGATGAAGAGTTCCCACACGCCCGAGGAACCTAGGGAACGCATCCCATGGGAGCGACCATCCCACCCGTTGAAGTCGCCCTTCACGCGGACGGCTTGCGCATTCGGGGCCCAGACAGCGAACGAGACTCCGTCCACCTCGCTCAACGCGGAGCGGTAGTGCTGGACGTGCGCGCCGAGGACATCCCAAAGGCGTTCGTGGCGCCCCTCACCGATCAGGTGCAAGTCCACCTCACCTACGGTAGGCAAGTAGTGGTATGGGTCATCGATGGTGACGGGTTCGGCGTCGTACACCACTTCCAAACGGTAATCCGGCACGTGGCCGGCCTGAAGCGGTTCCAGGACTGCAGCCCAGACACCGTGGGCCTCATGGGCCATTTCCGTGCGGCCGGCTTCAGTCACTACAACCACGGACTTTGCCAGGTGTTTCACAGTACGTATAGTGACGTGGCCATGATCGTCCAAGTGCGCGCCAAGTACTGAATGCGGCGCGTGGTAAGCGCCGGCGGCCACGCGTTCCAAGGTCTCGGAGTCCACGTGCAGGGGAACTCGGGGCCGTTCGGTGCGTGCTGAGCCAGTCATGTCATTACCTTCCGCTGTAGCTGCCGCATGCTTGCCGCGGCTTGTGTTGTCGAGGATTCGTCGTGATGCGTTCACCGGGATCGACAGCCAGTCGGGCCGGTTCCGCAACTCGTAAACAACCTCGTATAAGGCCTTGTCCAGCCACAATGCCACAAAGAGAGGCGAGCGGCGGTCTATGGTTCCCGGGGTGACTTCGCTGTAACCCTCAAGGAACGCGGCAGCGCAGTCATCCACCCAGGTTTCAGGCACCTTGACGGCCGCTTTTTCGTTTTCACGCGCGGCGGCACCGGCTGCGTAGTCGAATGAACGCAGCATGCCCGTAACGTCCCGCAGGGGCAGATCAGGAGTATTGCGTTCATCGATGGTCCGGAGCGGCTCGCCTTCAAAGTCGAGGATGGCCCATCGTGCCGGCTGCCCCTCAGCGCCGGGAACCAACAGGATCTGTCCCAGATGGAGGTCACCGTGGACGCGCTGCAGCTGACCGACGTCGCTGGGATCCAAGGCCGCCAGCAGCTCATCAAGGTTTTCGTCGTAGGGCCCGACGGCGGATGACGCTTCCGCCCATGAGCCCCGGACGCGCCGGGCTACTGTGGCGATGATGTCCTGGCCCTGCTCTTGCCCGTCCTGGGTACCAAAGGTTTCGGCGAGCCTGGCGTGAACCGTGGCGGTTGCAGCGCCGAGCCCGCGGGCTTCTGCCGTGAAATCTTTGCCGGCGGCCGCTGCCTCTACCGCCAGGCGCCAGGCATCCAAACCTCCGACGAGGAATTCGTGGGCGACAGTCAGCTCGCCCGTGGCCGCAATGCCACCGTTCGACGCCGGTCCCGCCCACAAGCCGGTAATCCAGCCGAGCGTTGCGGGAACCTCGCTGGTTCCCGCTGCTGTCAAGGCGGCCCCAAGTTCCACTTCGGGATTCTTGCCGGCGGCGAGCACGCGGAAGATTTTGACGATCGCTGCCGAGTCGCCGTCGTCAATAATGACGGATGTGTTGGATTGCTCGCCGGACAGGACCTTGACGGAGGTGGGTTTTTTCGGAAGTGCCACACGGCCGCGCGTAAGGTGCCCCTGGGCACCGCCTACCTTCCCTTCACTGCGCATAAGTTCCAGCCAGGCAGTGACAAAATCCGCATCGTAGACGGCGTCGTACACGAGCTGTAGCCCTAGGTCAGGATCCGTGAACTCGCCCAGCAAAGCCGTAGGAGCATCCGCCAGAGGCTTGCTTCGGTAACTCAATGGAACCTGGACGACGTCGGTCCGCGAACCGCCGTCGGCAGTTCTGTGTGTCACTGCCAGCAGCACAACTTCCAGCGCCGCTTCTCCGCCGGTATCCGGCAGTCTGAAACCGCCCACCTGCTCCAGCGCAAAGTCGGGGCTCTTGACCGGGAACCAGCGCTTGCCTGGCAGCCAGTTCCGGAGAAGTCCTTCAATGGAGGGGTTCAAGTTTTCCTTGCTCATCTCATCCTTTGGAGGTCACCACGGGAATCGCCTGGGTAAAAGGCGACGAGGGATTCGAAAATGCCGAGCGGACCCGCAGCCAATAAAAGCTGTGGCTCCCCAGCATCACGGTCAATTGACCGTTGTCACCGACAGCCGGGAAAGGCTGGCCGCCGAAAATATCGCGCAGGCCGCGGCCTGCGAACTCAGGCACGTCCAACGTTGCCGCAACGGGGTGCTGTGAGAGGTTGAAAACGCACAGAATGGTCTCCCCGTCCTCTCCTTCAGGGTTGCCCGCCGGCAATTCCCTGACGTAGGCCAGCACCACCTCATGGTCCGCCTCAATATGCCGGAATCCGCCCAAGCCAAAGACCGGGTGGTTCTTCCGGACGCTGAGGATCTGGCGGGTCCAGCGCAGCAGCGAACCGGAGTGCGCGGCCTCGGCTTCAACGTTGGCCATGCTGTAGTTGTAAACCAGTGACTGTATGACCGGAAGGTAAAGCTTGCCCGGATCGGCCCCTGAGAAGCCGGCGTTGCGATCGGGGTTCCATTGCATCGGGGTACGGACGGCATCGCGGTCGTCGAGCCAGATGTTGTCTCCCATGCCGATCTCGTCCCCGTAGTACAGGAAGGGGCTTCCCGGCAGGGAAAGCAGCAGCGCGTTGATGAGCTCGATCTCGGAGCGGGAGTTATCCAGCAGCGGAGCCAAACGTCGGCGGATACCAATGTTGGCCCGCATCCGGGGATCCGGGGCATACCATCCGAGCATGGCGGCGCGCTCTTCCGCGGGCACCATCTCCAACGTCAGTTCGTCGTGGTTCCTCAGGAAAGTCCCCCACTGAGCACCTTTCGGAATCTCCGGGGTGTTCCGCAGGGTCTCAATGATGGGAGCGGCTTTCTGGTCCCGCAGGGCGTAGTACAGCCGCGGCATGATGGGGAAATGGAAGGCCATGTGGCATTCCGGGGCTTCCTCGGTGCCGAAGTACTCCACCACTTCATGCGGAGGTTGGTTTGCCTCAGCGATGATCACCCTGCCGGGATAGTTCGAGTCCACCATCCTGCGAAGATCCTGCAGGAACGTGTGCGTGGCTGGCAGGTTCTCGCAGTTGGTGCCGTCTTCTTCGAACAAGTAGGGAATGGCGTCGGCCCGGAAGCCATCTATCCCTTGGTCCAGCCAGAACCGGATAACGTCATAGAGCGCCTCAATCACCTTGGGGTTCTCGAAGTTGAGGTCCGGTTGGTGGCTGAAGAAGCGGTGCCAGAAGAACTGGCGGCGGATGGGATCGAACGTCCAGTTCGATTCTTCGGTGTCAACGAAGATGATGCGCGCGTCCTGGTACTTCTCGTCGGTATCGCTCCACACATAGAAGTCGCCGTAGGGACCCGTGGGATCCTTTCGCGACTCCTGGAACCACGGATGCTGGTCCGAGGTGTGGTTCAACGGCAGATCGATGATCACCCGGACGCCACGGGCGTGGGCCTCGGCAACCAATCGCTTGAAGTCGCTGATTGTGCCGAACTCATCCAGCACAGACGTGTAGTCCGCGATGTCGTAGCCGCCATCGCGCAACGGGGAATGGAAGAACGGCGGCAACCACAGGCAGTCAACGCCCAGCCACTGGAGGTAATCCAGTTTCTCGATCAGGCCGTGGAAGTCGCCGGAACCATCCCCGTTGGCATCCGCAAAGGCCCGCACCAGTACCTCATAGAAGACTGCCTTGCGGTACCAGTGCGGATCATGCTGGAGACCTGGGGCGTTCAACTCGAAGGTGTTCTTCGGAGTGAAGTACTGGCTGGGGTTCTGCGGAGAAAAACTCACTAAGGCTGCCTCCGGATGCTAAGTACGTGGGCCGGCTCAACGTGGGCATCCAGGCGGACGTAGTTGTGCTCGCCCCATTCCCAGCTCTCGCCGCTGATCAAGTCGTCCACCCGGAACCGGCCGTCCTCGTTGAAGTCCGAGGGGGCCAGTTGCAGCGCTTCCAAGTTCAGGGACACCGTGCTTTCACGGGTGCTGTGAGGGTCCACGTTGACCACAATGATCAAAGTGTCCTTGGTGCCGTCCGGGAGCGTCTTGTGCTTGGAGTACACAATCGTTGCGTCGTCTGTGCTGCTGTGCAGCGTCAGGTTCTGCAGATCGCCCAAGGCCAGGTGGTCCTTGCGGATGGTGTTGAGCCTGGTGATGTACGGCGCCAGGGTGCGCCCTGATTCGGCAGCGCCTTCCCAGTCCCTCGCCTTGTACTCGTACTTTTCGTTGTCGATGTACTCCTCGGCGCCCGGGCGGGCCACGTGCTCGTACAGCTCATAACCGGCATAGACGCCCCACAGCGGGCTCGCGGTAGCGGCCAACACAGCCCGGATGCGGAACGCGGCCGGGCCGCCGTACTGCAGGTACTCGGTGAGGATGTCCGGGGTGTTCACGAAGAAGTTCGGACGGAAGAATGCGGCTGTCTCGTGGCTGACCTCGTGGAAGTACTGCTCCAGCTCGGTCTTGGTGTTCCGCCAAGTGAAGTAGGTGTACGACTGCTGGAATCCTGCGCGGCCCAAAGCGTGCATCATCGGCGGGCGTGTGAAGGCCTCCGCCAGGAAGACAACCTCGGGGTTCTTCTTATTGATTTTGCCGATCAGCCATTCCCAGAACCACACAGGCTTGGTGTGGGGATTGTCCACGCGGAAAACCTTGACACCGTGGCTGATCCACAGCTGGACGATCCGCAGGATTTCCTTGGAGAGACCGGCCGGATCATTGTCGAAGTTCAGGGGATAAATGTCCTGGTACTTCTTCGGCGGGTTCTCTGCGTAGGCAATGGAACCGTCAACGCGCGTGGTGAACCATTCAGGGTTGGACGTCACCCAGGGGTGGTCCGGGGCTGCTTGCAACGCCAGGTCCAAGGCAACTTCGAGTCCCAGTTCGTTGGCGCGCGCCACGAAAGCATCAAAGTCCTCAAACGTACCCAGTTCCGGGTGGATGGCGTCATGTCCACCGTCCTTGGAACCAATGGCCCACGGCGAACCCGGATCCTGCGGCCCCGGCGTCAGCGTGTTGTTGCGCCCCTTGCGGTGCTGGTAACCGATCGGGTGGATGGGCGGGAGGTAAATGATGTCGAAGCCCATATCCGCGACGGCGTCGAGCCTCTTGGCTGCCGTACGGAAGTTGCCGGAGGTCCAGACGCCAGTGGAGTGATCCAACACGGCACCCTCTGACCGGGGGAAGAACTCGTACCAGGAACCGCGGCCTGCGAGATCGCGTTCCACCTGCAACGGGAAGCGTTCCGAGACGGTCACCAGCTCACGGATCGGTACGCGTCCGACGGCGGCCAGCACCTCGGGGCTGAAACCGGCGCCAAGGCGCTCCTCGGCAGTCTTGGTGGTGTCGGCCAGCACGACGGAAGCGGCGCGCAAGGTGCGCTTCTCCACGGCGCTGCGCCCGGCGTCGTCGTCTGCGGCTTCCGCAAGGAGGGCAGAGCCTTCGGCGAGCATCAACTCGACGTCAATGCCGGCCCCTACCTTGACTTCGGCGTTGTGGTGCCAGGTGCCGTACCGGTCATGCCAGGCCTCAATGACGAAGGACCAGGCGCCGGTGCCGGTGGGCGTAATCAGGCCCTCCCAGCGGTCCAGGCCCTTCCATTGCTCGCCCTGGGCGGGGGTCAAGCGGACTCGCTGACGCTCCTTACCCCTGGGATCGAGCAGCACAGCGGAGACGCCGAGCTGGTCATGGCCTTCACGGAAGACCGTGGCGCCGACAACCAAGTCTTCGCCAGGCAAGGCCTTCGCCGGGAAACGGCCACCCTCAACCACCGGCTGCACGGCCGTGATGGGGAACCGGCCGAAGCGAAGTCCGTCGGTGATGTCCGTAGTCGTCTTGGATTTCAGAGCGGTGATGGTTCGCGCGGTTTTCGTCACAACCACGACGTTAGCGACAAAAATCACAGAATGCTAAGCACACGACCTATCTCCTCGACGCAAGATGACTTTTACCTAAAAGAAACCCAATCCAGTTCCGGCTGCCATGTGAGTCCGTTAGTGTGGCGCTCGTGAAGGCTATTCGAAGGTTTACAGTCCGTACCGTCCTCCCTGAGCCCATCAGGCCCCTGGCCCGTCTGGCGACCAATTTGCGCTGGTCCTGGCACCGGCCCACACGGGAACTTTTTGCGAGCCTTAACCCGGCTCTCTGGGAGGAATCGCAGCACGACCCCATAGCCCTGCTGGGGTCGATCAGCCGCGAGCAACTGCAGGACCTCGCGAATGACGGCGATCTGGTGAACCGTGTCCAGGACGCCGCAGCGGACCTGGACCGCTACCTCAGTGAACCGCGCTGGTACCAAGGCCTCGGCGAAGACGCTCCGGCTTGCATCGCGTACTTCTCGCCCGAATTCGGCATCACCGAAGTGCTCCCGCAATATTCCGGGGGCCTCGGCATCCTCGCGGGCGACCACCTCAAGGCCGCCTCCGACCTCGGCGTGCCACTGATCGGCGTCGGGCTTCTGTACCAGGCCGGATACTTCAAGCAGTCACTCTCCCGCGACGCTTGGCAGCAAGAGACCTACCCAGTGCTGGACCCAGACGGCCTGCCGCTGACGCTGCTCCGGCACCCCGCCAAGGACGGCGCCCAAGGCAAGCCGGTCCACATCTCCCTGCCGCTGCCCAACGGCCGGGAGCTCCACGCGCACGTGTGGCGTGCCGACGTCGGACGCGTTCCGCTGCTGCTGCTGGACTCCAACGTCCCCTCCAACGACGAAGCCGCCCGTGGCATCACCGACCGCCTGTACGGCGGTGGCGGCGACCACCGGCTCCAGCAGGAACTCCTCCTGGGCATGGGCGGCGTCAAGGCGCTGCGCATCTACCAGGAGCTCACCGGCACACCCGCTCCGGAAGTGTTCCACACCAACGAAGGCCACGCAGGCTTCCTGGGGATCGAACGCATCCAGGAAGCCATGTCCGACACCAACTCGCCCCTGAGCTGGGACGAGGCCCTCGCCGCCGGCCGCGCGTCCACAGTCTTCACCACGCACACGCCCGTACCCGCCGGCATCGACCGCTTCGAGAGCGTGCAGATCAAGCACTTCTTTGAAGCCGGCCTGGCGCCTTCCGTGCCGACCGAGCGGATCCTTGAACTGGGCCGCGAAAACTTCGACGGCGGCAACCCGTCCGTGTTCAACATGGCAGTCATGGGCCTTCGCTTGGCGCAGCGTGCCAACGGTGTGGCCAAGCTGCACGGTGTGGTCTCCCGGGAAATGTTCGCCGGTCTCTGGCCGGGATTCGACCACTCCGAAATCCCCATCACCTCCGTTACCAACGGCGTCCACGTGCCCACGTGGGTGGACCCCCGCATTTCCTCCCTGGCACGGAACCAGTTCGGCGCGGAAGCCGAAGCCCTTGGACGCTGGGACCTGGCGTACAACGTCAGCGACGAAGACGTCTGGGCCCTCCGCCGGGAGCTCCGCGCACAACTCATCGAAGACGTTCGACGCCGGCTCCGGGCATCATGGAAGAAGCGTGGCGCTGCCGATGCCGAACTCGGCTGGACCGACTCCGTACTTGACCCGGACGTCCTCACCATCGGATTCGCACGCCGTGTGCCCACCTACAAGCGGCTCACGCTCATGCTGCGCGACCCTGCCCGTTTGAAGGCCTTGCTGCTTGACCCCAAACACCCCATCCAGCTGGTCATCGCGGGCAAGTCGCACCCGGCAGACGACGCCGGCAAGAAAATGATCCAGGATCTGGTCAAGTTCACGGACGACCCGCAGGTCCGGCACCGGATCGTGTTCCTGCCCAACTACGACATCGCCATGGCGAGGACACTGTTCCCCGGCTGCGACGTCTGGCTCAACAACCCCCTCCGTCCGCTGGAAGCCTGCGGCACCTCCGGCATGAAAGCCGCCATCAACGGCTCGCTCAACCTCTCCGTCCTGGACGGCTGGTGGGACGAAATGTACGACGGCGAGAACGGCTGGGCAATCCCCACCGCCAACAACAATGCATCATCCGAGGAACGCGACGACATCGAGGCATCAGCACTCTACGAGCTGCTGGAAACCCAGGTAGCACCGCGCTTCTACGGAACCACCGTTGCCCAAGGCGCCGGTGCAGCAGGACCCTCCGAATCCAGCCGTGAACCCGTGCCTACCCACTGGGTGTCCATGATCAAGCACACCCTGGCTAACCTGGGCCCCGCAGTCTCGGCGGAACGCATGCTCCACGACTACGTCAACAACCTCTACTGCCCCGCCGCTGTATCCGGGCGGCGCGCTGTTGCCGAGTCCTTCAAAGAAGCCAAGGAACTCGCGGCCTGGACCACCAAGGTCCGGAACGCCTGGCCCGAGGTAGTGGTGGAGCACGTTGACTCCGTAGGCGTCTCTGAGGAACCCCAGGTGGGCGACTCACTCCAAGTCAACGCCTACGTGGCCCTCAACAACCTCACCCCGGACGACGTCTCCGTGGAAGTGGCCTTCGGCCGCGCGGAAGACACCGACGAGCTCGAGGACATCGTGGTGGCCGAACTGGACTCTTTGGAAGACCTCGGCGGCGGACGCCACCTGTTCAGCGGCTCCCTGGTGATCAACCGCTCAGGGTCCTTCGGCTACACCGTCCGCGTGTTCCCGAAGCACTCTGCGCTGGCTTCCAAGGCTGAGCTGGGATTGATCGCGAACGCCTAGCCCGTTGTCCGCCCGGACGTTCCTGGCCCGCTGTTCCGTTGTTGCCCAACAACGGAACAGCGGGCCAGCGACGTCGGAGCCTGGCTCAGGGCAGCATGACTCCTTTTCACCCTCATTCTCTAGCCGCGAATGGCAATAGCGGGATCTTTACGACTGGCGACCCACGCAGGGTATATGGCGCTTAGAATGCCGGTGGTCACCCCGAGGGAGAGTCCTACCAGCCAAAGCTCTGGGGGCAGCACGGGCGGCCAAGCCTGGATCCAAGAGACATAAAGCGTGGTCAAGTTTCCGATGATGCCGCCAAGTGAACCTGCTGTAATTCCCACGATTAAGCCCTCCAAGATAAAGGAGCGGCAAATTAGCCATCGACTTGAACCGATCGCTCGTCGCAGCGCTATCTCCTCCGATCGGTTCTGAACGGTCAGGTACATCGCGGACGCCGCAGTGATGACAGCCAGGAGCATCAGGACAAGGGACAGCAATGCGATGAGTGACCCTAGATCATTTGAGACACCCTGCCTGATTGACTGAATATCGGCCGTGACGTCTACCCTTGCCTGCCCTGGGTCGCTCGGCGAGTATGCCAGCGGAGCTACTCGCGCGATCGCAGCGGAGAAGCCCTTTTCGGTTCGAACTTGAATTTTTAGTTCTGCTCTGGAGACAGCACTCATGACACTGGCATCCACGAATACGGAGTTAGTGTACTCAGGAAAATTTGAGCCGGGCTCGAATACGCCAACAACCGGCACAAGTCGGTCATCGATCCAAATGCTCGCCCCTGCCGACGGTCCGGTTTGCTTGCTGTACGCGACGTCTAGCGCAATTGCTGCCTTGGTCGAGACTACTGCGAGCGGACCCGCTCCTGGGTCGTCGAGGGCACTTCGGCTGTTGTGGGGAATTAGCTGCATGTCGAAGTCATCGAAGTAGGTCTTCGAGGAGGAATGAAGTGACAAAGGTGTTTCGGGTTCCAGGTCGGTGGGTCCAACTCGCGTAATACGGACGTCTGCCGGTACAGCTGAGTACACATAGGATGCGCCAACTACATGAGGAAGGCTGGCGATTCGATCTACCCCGGAACGAAGTCCATCGAAATCGTCTCGAAGCACAGCAGGTCCGCCTCCGACGGAGATGGACAGCCGATCCTGTGACGCGATTGCCAGCCGATTATTTATGGCATTCGAAGTCGTCGAACTGATGCCAAGGGCACCCGTCATCCCGCCAATAGCAATCGCGAACGCGGTGATAAGAAGCATTGTTCGGAGAGCACGAGCGGAGAGGGCGGTAACTGCATCGCCCCAATCATCCAGTAGGGAGCGCGCGACGCGGGATAACCAAGTCTGCTGTCTTGATGCATCGAAGGCCTCTGGGGCGGACGGGACCATAAGATTCCGTCTTATGTGAGAATCGTTTTGGACATCACGGCTGATTTGACCGTCCCGGATTTCAATCTGGCGATCTGTTTGGTTCGCCACATCCAAATCGTGGGTGATGATGATCACTGTGACGCCTCCGGAGTTGAGCTTCCGAAGGTATTCGATGACCCGACTGCTGTTGTTGGAATCAAGATTGCCTGTCGGTTCGTCGGCAAGGATGATCTGCGGGTGCGTCGCAATCGCTCGTGCAATGGCAAGTCGTTGTCGCTCACCGCCTGAGAGAAGCTTCGCTTGGACCTTGCGCTTATGCACCAGCCCAACGAACTCCAGCGCGTCCAAGGCAGCCACGGCCCGTTCATCCATCGGCACACCTTGGACACGCAATCCGATTGCTGCGTTACTGATCACACTGTCGTCACCGATGACGTTCGAGGACTGGAAAACGAACCCAATCCGATGCAGCCGCACCGTGTCAAGGCTTCGTTCCGATGCGGTCTCGACGGCTTGCCCACGAATAGCGAGACTCCCCGAGCTTGCTCTATCCAACAAGCCCATGATGTTCAAAAGTGTCGATTTCCCAGAGCCTGAAGGGCCCACAATGGAAACGAACTCACCGCACTCAATAGCCAGTGAGACGTCCAATAGAGCCGGAGCCTCGGCGCCGGGAAAGGTGCGGGAAACTCCCTGCAGGCTGATGGCCAATGCGTCATCCGAGTCCGTAGATTCCGCAGTACCAGCTAGTCGCTTCGATCGTAAAACCGTCACGATATTTGGACCTCGTCTCCTTGGGCGAGGTCGCCAGAGACTGCGGCGAAACCTCCCCCTGACCGAAGAACCGTTACAGGGACACGCGTTGCAGACACCTTCGAAGCTCTATCGTCCGGCGAGCTTCTCAGAACGTAGGTCCCTTCGGCATCCTGTCGAATGCCAGATAACGGTACAGCGAGGGCCTGCTCCGCAGTACCCTGACCAGCCACAGTGACGCTTAGGTTGGGAGTCAATAGGGCAAGATCTGCCTTGTTCGTAGGCTCCACCATCACGGCATGTCCCGCACGCTGGCCATTCCCCACATCCGTGAATGGACCTACTGAAGTTATCCGTCCCGTCACTAGCTTCTCAACGACCCTGACAGAGACTTCCTGCCCAGTCTTGAGGAATCCAGCCTGCTGGACCTCAGCGATGAACTCGACGAAGTTGTCTTCGGCCTGGAACCTGGCGAGAGGGCTTTCGGCCGTAACCTTCTGCCCTACCTCCAGAGAGGAGACGACGGTCGTACTGGCAACGGGGAGGACTATCAGTTGCCTGAACGGGATCGTCACCTCAGGGGTTTTCGAGTCGTCTAGTGCAGGGGATTCGGGTGTCGCACTAGGTTCGACCTGATGATTTTTCACGGCAGTTTTTCTTCCGCTGCTCAAGGTGAATCCCTCGCTAGCAAAGAACGAGGATGCAGCTTCCATGGTTGCGCTGTCCATGCGACCAGTTTCGTAAGAGAGATACCCCACCTGCATCAGCGCCCGTTGCAAAGCCGAGACGTCATCTCCCTCATCGCCTAGTGAGAGATCACGATACAACGGGAGCGGACCTGGCAGCACGAAATAGGGCTTGCCAGAGACTACACCAGCCAGGTCGCCCCACTTTAGGGCCTCCCCAGCCTGAAGTGTCTGGCGCACGACAATCGGTTCTTGTCCCTCCAGATCGATCTGGATTGGCACTGCCGGGCCGGATTTTATAACTCCGGAGAATGCAAGACGGTCATCGACGATGCGGTTCTCAACCTTTGCATAGACCGGGACGTCAGCCATCGAGTCCTCTGGCCGAATGATCTCTGAACGACCAAAGATTCCTCCAGCCAGCAAGCCCACTCCGGCGGACATGGCTGCGGTGACTGCCAACAGGACGACAAGCCACCGTCGCGAGATTCGAGATAAGCCGACGGTTGCCGCCCCCTGCCGAGGTTGTTTATGGATCACTGCGTCTCTTTCAAGAACTTCTGAGCGACGTCCACGTACTTCTGGCTCTTCTTCTTGAGTTCAGTAAGAACTGCCTCGTTCTGTCTGATGAGGGGCAGCTGGTAGCTTGCCTGAATATCACCAAGCGTTTGGGTTAGCCGGACTTTTTGATTGCATTCGGCCTCAACCGTAGCGATTCGGATGCCCTCGGCGGCATCCGATGTCGACGGGTTTTGCTGATCTGCCCTCATCTGCAGGTCAAAGGACTGCTGGCTCGACCACTTGGCTTTATCGGCGTCCCGCCCCGGCGTCAGGCCTGCCGCTGAGATGCACTTGTCCCAGTTGTCCTTGGCATCCTTCCAAGCATCAGTTTCTGATGCCATGCTGAGGCTTTTCAACGCGATCTCAGCCGCTGCCCCGCCATTCATCAGATCGTCGGGGGGAGTGATTTCTTCGATCCTGCTCTTTTCGCTGGCGAGACACTCATATCGGGCGTCCCCCCACTCGCCTGCCTCATCATGCTTCTGGTTCGATGGACCGTCTTCTCCAATAAGCCGGAAGCCGTACTGCCTCACACGGTCAACGTTCCACACCCCGAAGTTCCGATTTTCCGCCTTTGGATAAGCTGCATTCGGATCATCTATGAAGCCAAATTTCTTCATGCATGTAGTCATGATGACTTCTCGCGCAAGGAGAATTTGCGAGCGATCACTGGCCGAAATTCTATATACATCAACTGGGAAAATTATCAGGGAGTTCTCATAATCCAGCTTCACTTTCCCAGATGGATCCGGCGTGATTGATGCATCCGGAGTTCCGGAACAAGATGAGATAGCCAGGGCTACGCCTATGGCAAGAGCGGGAGCGATGCAGCTAATCCAGCGTGCCCGTCGTTCAGGAATTCTTATTGACACTTTTCGCGTCCAATCTTTTTTGTGCCTCGATTGGGTACCCGGGCCTGTCCCGGAAAGCAACTTTGACCTGCCGAAACTTTAGTCGGCAGGTCAAAGCACAACCGCGCTCAGTTAGTGTTAATCGAAGCGCATGCTATGTTTAGCCACGGTGAAAACTGCTGATGTTGTCATTCCACGTTCCCAGGAAGGGCACGTACCAACCCATGGCGCTGTAATCGTTAGCGCTTCCGAATCCAGCACCGCCGTAATTGATGTTTTCCCACCAAGTTACGTAGTAGCCGAAGTTCTTTACCGAACTTGCCTTGTTGTCAAACGATCCCACCCAAGTCGAATTGTCTGCTCCGTACGTAGCACCGCTGTAGTTATTGTTGTCATAGAAAATACTGGCATTCGCAGATTGACTCGCAGCAAAAAGTGCAGCAGTGGACAATGCAACGACAGCGGCGGCCCGTGTGAGTTTTTTCATATCTTGGTCCTCATTTTGGCTGGTGCGACTTGAGGCAAGCAATTAACTCCGCGTGTTCCCCAATACGCAAGTGGCGAGGCAGATAATGTGCCTCGCCAAGAACGTATCGCTCGATTCATTTAATTTCAAGTTTTTGAAATAATCCGAGAGGATATAGAAATATTCAATATTTCGCGTCACGATCAGGTCGCAAGCACCACTTAAGTGGATTTCGGCGGTAGTCATAGCTCACGTGGGAAACCAACGCTGATTACATCTCAGCTGCCCGTAAGACGAGCCAATGAAGTTGCCTCTTCGGGCGCGTGCCCACACGGGTAGGACGCCGGTGCAGTTAACGCCCGCTGGACCGACTAATTCTCGAAGACAGCGATGACTGCCAAGTCTCGTCCGGCGTAGCGCTCTGCGTCTTGGAGGATTTCGCAGACGACGCCGAAGGACCGGTCCGTACGGTAGGCCGCGGGGACCTGCCAGATCATGGTGACGGGGCTGCCATCATCCTCCGAGAGGGCATCGGCGTAGTCGTGCAGGGAATCGTTCAGGGCGTCGAGGTTCACGCCGTAGTACTCAGGGAAATCGAGGACCTGGCCGAAGACCTCGAGGACTGCCTGCTTTGTGGTTGCCGGCGGGACCAGGAGGGTCCGTCGGCCGGCGTCGGAGACCTGCTCTTGCAGTTCTTCGAGGGTCCAGGTGTCCGCGGAGTAGATTTTCATGGGCTCCTCTATTTGCCTTCGACGATAAACATGAACGACTCGTAATGGTCAGGGGTGTAGTACTTGGCGGAGTCCTTGCCCACAATGATCCGGCGGGCACCCCGGTCCGGCTCTCCCGGCGTGGGCACGGTGTATTCCTTGTAGAAACCGCCGGACTTCTTGGGCAGCAAACCCTCGAAGTTGCCGAAGTTCACGCCGTCGCGCTCGTAAGGGTACGGGCCGCCCTTCGCAATCAGGGCAAGGGTTTGGCGCGCTTCCTTGGGCAACTGCGCAGCATTGATGGTGGGCAGCGTGGAAGGGTTTGTACTGGCCGGGTTCGTAGATGCCGGACTGACTACGGCTGGTGACGCTGACGAGAAGTTAGGTGCCGGCGTCGTGCTTTGCGTCGTCAGTGAGCCGCCGCCCACCATCGCGACCACCAGCACGACGACGGCGATCACCAGTCCCGCGAAGGCCACCAGTTTGTTGCGGTTGCGGTTCATCCGGTGGGCTCCCCTCAATGGTTGGTTGGCTACGTGCGGTAGATGTTGATGGTGTTGGCTTGCAGGATATCCCGCTCGCCCGAGGCCACCAACGCGCCTTTCCGACGGTCGTGCAACACCGAAGTGGTGAAGCGAAGTTCAAACATTCGCTTGCCGATGCCCGACTCGCTCAGGATCTCCGGCAAGACCATCTTGACGTCTTGGTTGCTGCCGTTCACCGAGATCAAGCCACGGATCTCACTATCCTCGTGACCCATGAGCAGCTGGACCGAGCGGACATTGGGATCATTCCAGCGCGCCGGAGTCATCTTCTTACCCTTGTCGTCAAACCATTGAAGGCTTGAATCGTTGGCCTGGCCCGGGAAGCTCTCAGGTTGGTGACGCAGGAACCAGCGGCGGAGCCGGACCAGTTCACGGGTAGTCCTGAACATGGCGTTCGCTTCCTGCGTCCGGCTCCAGTCCAGCCATGCCGTGGGGTTGTCCTGGCAGTAGGCGTTGTTGTTGCCTTGCTGCGTACGCCCGATCTCGTCACCGGCTGTGATCATGGGAACGCCAATGGACAGCAGGAGCGTCGCCATAAGGTTGCGGATGGACAGCGCCCGGGCAGCCACGATGGCCTCGTTCTCGCTCCGGCCCTCGAAACCATGGTTGTAGCTTCGGTTGTCGCCGTGACCGTCGCGGTTCTGCTCGCCGTTGGCCTCGTTGTGCTTGCGGTCGTAACTGACCAGGTCCTTAAGCGTGAAGCCGTCATGGGCGGTGATGAAGTTGACGCTGGCCAGGCGGGTGCGACCGGATGATGCGAAGAGATTGGCAGAGCCCGCCATGAGCTCAGCCAAGGACGCCACCGAGCCACCTTGGCCACCGGCCTCCATGGCAGCACGGTCGGACAGCCAGAAGCTTCGGACGCCATCGCGGAAGTGGTCATTCCAGTCGGACCATCCCTGCGGGAAACGGCCGGTCTGCCAGCCACCGTAGCCAACATCCCAAGGTTCAGCGATCAGCTTGACCTCAGAGAGCACCGGGTCCTCGGCAATGGCTTGCAAGAAAGGGTGCTGGGGATCGAAAGTGTTGCCGGCATCCCGGCATAGGGTAACGGCCAGGTCAAAGCGGAAACCGTCCACATGGAAGTCATTTACCCAGTACCGCAAGGAATCCAGTGCCAGATCCACCACTACGGGATCACTGAAATCCAAGGTGTTGCCGCATCCGGTGGTGTCCAGATAGCGCCCGTGAGCATCGTGCCGGTAGTAACGCTTCTCTGCCAGTCCGCGGAAACTCAGCGGCGGTCCGTCAGGCCCTGCTTCGGCGGTGTGGTTGTACACCACATCCAGGATGACCTCGATCCCCGCCGCATGGAGCAGTTTGATCATTCCCTTGAGCTCATCCTGCACCGCGTGGGGGCCCGTATTCCGCGCCGCTTCCGTTGCGTAGTCCGAGTGTGGAGCGAAGAAGGCTGCTGTGTTGTAGCCCCAGTAGTTGGTCATGCCCAGGTCCTGGAGGTGCGACTCATCCAAGTGGAAATGAATGGGGAGCAGCTGGACGGCAGTGATGCCAAGTTCAGTCAGGTGCTGGATCATCACCGGGTGGGCCATGCCAGCGTACGTTCCGCGCAGGTGCTCCGGGATGTCCGGGTGGAGCATCGTCTGGCCACGGACGTGTGCCTCATAAATCACCGAAGTGCGCATGGGCGTTCGCGGCGCATGATCGTCGCCCCAGTCAAAGCCTGTCTCCACGTGGACGCTTGTGAGGAACTCGCCCCGCTGGTCCACTGCGCGGCCGTAGGGGTCGAGCAGCACTGGCTGGTCGCCGTCGTCGTCCAGGTCCAAAGCCGGGATGGACAGCGGGAGGCCGCCCTCACTGGGGGCAGCTCGGAAACCGTAGCGAGTGCCGGGCGGCATGCCGTCCACAAGGCCGAAGTGCACGCCGTCCTGCACATTGGACAGAATACGCGCGCGCCAAGGTTCACCTGGGGCTTGGAACACCACCTCCACCCGTTCCAGGTCAGGAGCGAAAACGGCCACGTTCACCGAATGGTTCTGTGTAGTTTCGGCGTCGAAAACTCCGGGCTGGGGCGTGCTCAGTCCGAGGGGCCTGGGCTGCGACGCATCCAGGGCAGCTTCTGTGTCAAAAATAGGCATAACCATTGCTTGCAAGTTTAGTTCCACGCCAAGTATGTACCGCGCGGGCCTGCCATGTGACGACGTTCAACGTCGCGATTTCATTACTTGCCCGAAGATGGCGGGATTTCATCCGCCGCTCACGTGCTGCAATACTGCCTCCGTGCTGTCCGCCTTTGAGCTGGTTGGCATCGATTGTGTCGCGTTCTGCTGCCCCGTCCGAGTCCGCTTGGCATACTGGGACGGAGACAACTGGAGGTTTTATCGTGCGCGTGGCACTTGCCCAAGTCATCACCGGCCGGGATCTGGCCGAGAACCTGCGGCTCCTTGAGGAGTACGCCCGCCGGGCCAAGGACGACGGCGCCGAGTTGGTGGTCTTCCCCGAGGCGATGATGCGCGCGTTCGGAAACTCGCTGCTGGACATCGCCGAACCACTGGATGGGCCATGGGCGAGCCGGGTACGATCCCTCGCTGACGAACTTCAGTTGGTGATCGTGGCGGGCATGTTCACTCCGGGCACTCCCTCCAATTCGGGATCCGCGCGCGTGCGGAACACGCTTCTCGCCACCGGACCCGGCGTGGAAACGAGCTACGACAAAATACACCTTTTCGACGCATTCGGCTTCGCGGAATCAGACACCGTTGAGGCGGGTACAGATCCGGTGACGTTCGACGTCGGTGGCCTCACCTTTGGTTTGGCCACCTGCTACGACATCCGTTTCCCTGCCCTGTTCACGGCCAACGCCCAACGCGGAGCCATGGTGAATATTGTTTCTGCGTCCTGGGGATCCGGTCCGGGCAAAGCCGAGCAGTGGCAACTCCTGGCCCGCGCCCGCGCAGTGGACACCACCACGTTCGTGCTCGCCTGCGGCCAAGGCGATCCGGCCACCCAAGGCGTTGAGGTCAAAGGCACCGCGCCCACCGGAGTGGGGTACTCCGCCGTCGTATCCCCGTTCGGCCAGGTGCTGGAAGCCCTGGAAGGCGAACCGGGTGTCATTTTCTACGATCTCGACCCTGCCGTTGTGGAAGAAGCCCGCACCAAACTCCCGGTGCTGGCCAACCGCCGCGAATTCTAACCCTCGCTCACATCCCTAGCCCTTCCCACCAACGCTCGCTCACATCCCTACCCCTCCCTCTGAGTGCGGCCGTATGGTTTTCCGAGACAGCTTGATGGGAGATTGCGTTTCAGATGAGCACGCCCAGAAGAAAATATGATGCCGCGTTCCGTGAGGAAGCAGTGCGGTTGGTTTTGTCCACGGATCGTTCGGTGAAGCAAGTCGCCGAGGAGATCGGGGTAAAGGAAAGCACGTTGGGGAACTGGCTCGCTCGGGCTCGTGCGCGTTCAGCGGACGGGCCGGTCCCGGTGCCCGATCGTGGGCCCGTGGCGTGGGAGGAGCACCGGAAGGCTTTGGCCGAGAATGAGCGGTTGAAGGCCGAGGTCGAGTTCCTGGGAAAAGTCAGCGCATTCTTTGCCGCGAAGCAAAAGTAGAGGACTTCTATGAGTTCATCCTGAGACAGGGCGCGGCTCAAACCCGCGGGACATGACAGAGCGTGCGGCGCAAGCCTGCGGGACATGACAGAGCGTGCGGCTCAAACCCGCGGGACATGAGAGAGCGTGCGGCTCAAACCCGAGGGACGTGAGCGAGCGTTAGGCGCAAACCCGCGGGACATGAGAGACCGTTCAGCTCAAGCACGAGGGATGTGAGAGAGCGTCGCACCGCAGGCGCACGAAAGGCGCCGCAAACCCCATCCGCGGAGGATGGCGCTGCGGCGCCTTTATTGAGAACTAGCTAGCGCGTTGCCTCGACACTTCGTACAGCGAGATTCCGACGGCCATGGATGCGTTGAGCGACTCCATGGCGGAGTCGATCGGAATCGAGACGATCTGGTCGCAGTTCTCGCGGACCAGCCTGCTGAGGCCCTTACCTTCGGAACCGACCACAATGCAGACGGGTTCGGTGGCAACGGTGAGGTCGGGCAGCGAGACGTCGCCGTCGCCGTCCAGGCCAAGGACATAAATGCCCATGTTCTTGAACTGCTTGAGCGCGTTGTTGAGGTTCGCAGCACGGGCAACGGGGACGCGCACGGCGGCGCCGGCACTGGTCTTCCATGCGGATGCTGTGACGCCGACGGAGCGACGCTCGGGGACGATGACGCCGTGGCCGCTGAAGGCAGACACGGAGCGGATGATCGCGCCGAGGTTGCGGGGGTCGGTGATGCCGTCCAGTGCAACGAAGATGGGGGCGTTGGAGATGTGCCCCTTCTTCCATTTGGCGAGGGTTTCCTCGGCGAGGTCGTAAGCGTCCTCGTATTCGTAGGGCGGGATCTGCAGAACGAGGCCCTGGTGGACGGCGTCCTCGGTCATGCGGTCCAGCTCAGCCTTGCCGGTTTCGAGCAGCGGGATGCCACGCTCGGCCGCGAGTTTGAGGGATTCCTTGACGCGGTCGTCCATCTCAATGCGGATGGCGACGTGCAGGGCCTTAGCCGGAATACCGGCGCGGAGCGCTTCGACCACCGAGTTACGGCCCGTCACCAGCTCTTCAGTGGCACGGCCCTTGGGGCCGGAGCGGGCGCCGGCGCCACCGGGACGGGTGCCCGTTCCGCGCTTGGCAGCCGAGCGCTCAGCCAGCTGCTTGTTCTTGTATGCCTTGTGGTAGGTGCGTTCCTCCGCCTTGGGCGTGGGACCCTTGCCCTCCAAGGCCTTGCGGCCGTGGCCACCGGTTCCGGTGGTGGGGCCCTTCTTCTGCTTGACCGACCGGCGACCATTGTTGGCCATGAGATTCCATCCTTGATTTTGTGAGTAAGTCTGGAATCAAGTCTACTGACCCGATGCAATTCGGGCGCCGCGCCGGTTTGTCAGTCGCGTTTGAGGCTCCAGCTGGCGCCATCCGCACCATCTTCGACGACGACGCCGGCCGCGGCGAGTGTGTCACGGATAGCATCGGATGCTGCCCAGTCCTTGTTGGCCCTGGCAGCGGCACGGGCTTCGAGTTGAGCTTCGATCAGCACTTCCAGAGCCGTATGCTCGCGCCCTTGAACAGCTTCCGGACGTTTCACGGAATCCAGGCCAAGAACTTCGGTCATGGACAGCACGCTGTAGAGAGCCGTCTTCGCACTCTCCAGATCGCCGGAAGCCAAGGCCGTATTTCCGGCCCGCACGGTTTCGTGCAGCACGCCGAGGGCCTGGGGCACGTTGAGGTCGTCGTCCATGGCCGCGATGAAAGCAGTGGGCATGTTGGCCTGCGGGGAAACGTCGGAGGCGTCCGTGCCCACCTTGGAGGATGCCTTGTGAATGAAACCGTCAATGCGCTCGACGGCGGCTGCGGCCTCCTGCAGCGACGTAGGCCGGTAATCCAGGATGGAGCGGTAGTGCGCCTGGCCGAGATAGTACCGAACCACGCGCGGTGAGGCGAGCTCCAGCATTTCGGCCGGGCTCACGGTGTTGCCGATGGACTTGGACATCTTTTCGCCCTCGTACGTGACCATGCCGTTGTGCATCCAGAAGTTGGCGAACTCGTCACCGGCAGCCTGGGACTGGGCCATCTCGTTCTCGTGGTGCGGGAAGCGAAGGTCAAGTCCTCCACCGTGGATATCAAACCGCGGCCCAAGATATTTGGTGACCATGGCTGAGCACTCGAGGTGCCATCCGGGACGGCCGGCACCCCACGGTGACTCCCACTTGGCGGTGACGGGTTCGCCGTCTTTGAAACCCTTCCACAGCGCGAAGTCGCGGGGATCGCGCTTGCCGCGGGGGTCGGCGTCGGGCGCTCCCTGCATGTCATCGATATTCTGCCGCGTCAGCGAGCCGTACTTGCTCCAGGAACGGACGTCGAAGTAGACGTCGCCGGAATCGTCCAGTGCGGGGTAGGCATGGCCGCGGTCGATGAGGCGCTGGATGAGCGCGTGCATTTCCGGGATGTGGCCGGTGGCACGGGGTTCATAAGTGGGCCGTTGGACGCCGAGGGATTCGTAGGCGTTCTCGAACTCCTGCTCGTAGCGGTACGCCAGGGCCCACCACTCTTCGGCTTGGCGCGCCGACGGTTCAGCGTCCCAGTCCGGACCGAACGACTGCGCGGACTTGGCCAGGATCTTGTCGTCGATGTCCGTGACGTTGCGCACCACCGTAACCCGGAGGCCGCGGAATTCGAGCCAGCGGGTCAGTTGGTCGAAGGCGATGGCCGACCTGACGTGGCCCACGTGCGGCATTCCTTGGACGGTGGCCCCGCAGTAGTACACGCTGGCCTTGCCGTCTTCGAGGGGAACGAAGTCGCGGACTTCGGCGGAGGCGGTGTCATAGAAGCGCAGGGTCACCGCTCCAGATTAGCCGATGACGCGGCGTGACCTGCCTACTTGCAGTATTCGCCGATCTTGTTGAACTGCACCTTGAGCTTCTCCTGCTGGTCCTGGGTAGCTGCCCCGAGGGATGACGACGCCGCTTGGTCCATGATCGCAGCCATTTCCTTGATGGGGTTTCCGATCTCGGGAGCGAGTTTGCCTGCGATCTGGTGATAGTGCTCAGCGATTTGCTTGGACTGCTGCTGCTGATTGCCGTCGGGCTTGAAGGTGTCATTGTTCAGGAACTCGCAGCTAGCTGCCACGTCCATCGTTTGGGTCCCGCCACAGCCGCTCAGCAGAAGCGATGCAGCCAAGCCTGCGGACACCATAGCGGAACGCACGACGCCGGCACTTGGCTTAGCCATGTGGCGCACCTTTCGCTGGACCGGGCTCGGATGCCGTCGCTTCGTATCCGGAGACCGGGTACACCAACGCCGTGGCAACAGCGGAGATACCTTCGCCGCGGCCGGTGAAACCGAGGCCGTCACTGGTGGTTGCCGTGACGCTGATCGGCGCGCCGGCAGCTTCGCTCAAGACCCGCTGGGATTCTTCCCGGCGCGGACCGAACTTGGGACGGTTGGCCACAAACTGCACTGCGACGTTGCCGATCTCGAATCCTGCCGCCCGCACAATGCGTGCCGCTTCACCAAGGAGCTTGACCCCGGAGGCACCTGCAAACTCGGGGCGGTCAGTACCGAAGTGGGTGCCCAGGTCACCGATGCCGCACGCGGAAAAGAGTGCGTCGGCAGCGGCGTGAGCCACGCAATCGCCGTCGGAATGCCCTGAAAGCCCCTGTTCGCCTTCCCAGAAGAGCCCGCCCAACCACAGCGGCTGTGGGTCATTTTCCGGAGCAAACGCATGGACGTCTATGCCGACGCCGGTACGCGGAAGCACCATGTTTTGGTTCAGGGTCATCAGCCTTCAACCCAACGAATTCCCAGCGGGCCTTCCAGCAATCCCTCGGCAATGATGAGATCCAAGGGCGTGGTGATCTTCAGCGACTGGCTGGCCCCGCGGACAGCATGGACCGGAACGCCGAGGAGCTCCACCAGCATGGCGTCGTCGGTGACAGCTGCGGATTGCTTGTCGTCGAAAAGTTCAGCGGCTTCGTGTGCTTTTCGCAGCACGGCCAGTTCGAAACCTTGCGGAGTCTGCACGGCGCGCAGCTGCTCACGGGGTGCTGTTCCCGTGACAACTTCCGGGGCGATCGAGGAGTCTGAGCCGTTCGTTTCGGTGACGGTCTTGATGGTGTCCACCACCGGCATGGTGGGAATGACGGCCTTCGCGCCGGAAGCCAAAGCGTCGGAGACACGCTGGAAAACCCGTTCGGGGGTGAGGGCACGTGCGGCGTCGTGGACCAGGACCAGTTCGGTGCCGTCCTCCAAAGCACCCATGGCGGCTCGGACGGAATCCGCGCGGGAGGAACCGCCGTCGACAACTGAAATTTCGGGGCCTCCGTCCACCAGGTCAATGGTGAACTCGGAGATCGATTCGCGCAGGGCTGTGTCCCCCTTGGGCACGGCGACGCAGATCTGGCGCGCAACATCAGAGGCAACCACACCGCGGAGGGCATGCATCAGGATGGTTTCGCCACCCAGTGGAACCTGGGCTTTGGGCATGCCGTAGCCGAGGCGCTCACCGGAGCCGGCGGCAACAACGATCACGGCCGTGACGGCACGCTTGGAAGGAATACTCATGCGCCCAAGATTATGCGGAATGTGCATGGAAAACCCACATGCCGGGTAACTCCGCACGGCTGCGGCTACTTTTGTGGCAAAAAGAAACCCGGCGGCGCTTTCGCACCACCGGGCTCAATTCTTAGGAAGCCAAGACCTCGTCGAGAACGCTTGCGGCCTTCTCTTCGTCTGTCTTCTCAGCCAGGGCCAGTTCTGAAATCAGAATCTGCCGCGCCTTGGCCAGCATCCGCTTCTCACCTGCGGAAAGGCCGCGATCGTGATCACGACGCCAAAGATCGCGAACGACCTCTGCCACCTTGATGACATCGCCTGAAGCAAGCTTCTCCAGGTTCGCCTTGTAACGACGTGACCAGTTGGTAGGCTCTTCAGTGAACTCGGCGCGGAGAACGTCAAACACGTGCTCCAAGCCTTCTTTGCCCACTACGTCCCGGACCCCAACAAGGTCAACATTCTCTGCTGGAACTTCAATGGTCAGATCACCCTGAGCCACCTTGAGCTTGAGATACATCTTCTCTTCGCCCTTGATGGTGCGCATCTTGATTTCCTCAATTTTTGCTGCACCGTGGTGAGGGTAAACTACTGTCTCGCCGACCTCAAAAACCATGTGGACTTTCCCCTTTCCCGCAGATTAGTCTATCACGATTAAGGCATACGACTGGCATCGGACAGGGCCTTCTGCCGCGCCAATAAAGGGAATAAGGCCTTAAACGACTTCCTCCAAGGTCTTGACGTATTCCGGGAAAGATGCTTCGAGCAAGCAACGTGCGAGCAAGATCTCCTCCGTTGACGGCGCCACATAGCCTTCCCGAATCCATATTTCCGGGGGTTTGCCGATAGGCTATGGCTGAAAAGTGTTCCAATGACTCTTGAGGAGTAGGTGTCGTGCGCAATACTGCGATGAACCCTGTCCAGCGCGGCAAGCTGGCAATTGCGGCGGCTGCAATCGGCGTCGGTCTTCTGTCCGTCACCGGCTGTGGATTCGTCAACGCCCAGCAGACTACCCACCAGTACTCGGCATCGGACGGGATCAAAGCTGATCTCGGTCCCCTGCAGTTGCGCAACATCCTGATTGTTGCCTCAGGCGAGAACGAGCCCGGCCGCGTCATCGGCGCCGTTTTCAACACCTCAGCCACCGACGCCACCCTCACCGTGAGTGGTGCCAACGGCGCCCAGACCGAAATCCCGGTCAAGGCCAATGGGGAGACGTTCCTGACCGACACCGCCGATGCAGCGATCCTCAGCACCGCGGGCGTCATCCCAGGTGGTCTGGTACCGGTCACCATCCGCAGCGGTTCCGACTCCGCTACCGTCAACGTCCCGGTGCTTGACGGCACTCTGCCTGAGTACGCCAAGTACCTGCCCACCACGCCGACCCCGACGGCAACGCCGACGTCGACGTCCACGGCTACGTCCTCGGAGGCTCCGGCGGCCGGCCACTAGGCCCGCTACAAACCATGCAGACAAGGAAGGGTCCCGCCTCGGCGGGACCCTTCCTTGTTGTCTTACCTGCTGCTGCAGACCTTTACGGCTCGAACTTGTAACCCAGTCCGCGCACGGTGACCAAGTAACGCGGCACCGACGGGTCCGGCTCAATCTTGCTGCGAAGTCGCTTCACGTGCACATCCAGTGTCTTGGTGTCCCCCACATAGTCCGAACCCCAGACACGGTCAATCAATTGTCCACGCGTCAACACCCGGCCTGAGTTGCGGAGCAGCATCTCCAGCAGCTCGAACTCCTTGAGAGGCAGCGAAACCTGCTCACCGTTGACGCTCACCACGTGACGTTCGATGTCCATGCGGACAGGACCGGCCTGTACGGTGGACGTAATCAGTTCCTCCGGCTCACCCTGCCGGCGCAGCACCGCACGGACGCGGGCCACGAGCTCCCGGGAAGAATAGGGCTTGGTGACATAGTCATCCGCGCCCAACTCCAAGCCAACAACCTTGTCGATTTCCGAGTCCTTGGCCGTCAGCATGATGACGGGGACACTGGAGCGCTGGCGGAGTTGTCGGCAAACTTCAGTGCCCGGCGTTCCTGGCAACTGCAGGTCCAGAAGGACCAGGTCGGCACCGTTCCGGTCGAATTCCACCAAGGCGTCGCTTCCGTTGTCCACTACCTCGACGTCAAAACCCTCTTTGCCCAGAAGATAGGACAGGGGGTCGCTGAAGGACTCTTCGTCCTCCACTATCAAAATCCGGCTCAAGCGCTGGCTCCTTGCTCTTGGGCGCCGCTGGCGCCCCCTTGATGATTCACGTGATGGGGTTGTTGAATCGCGTGATGAGGCTCGACGGCGGCGGCGGCAGCCGCCGGAAGTTCGGAAGGTACAGCCGCAGCGGAAGCCGGAAGGCCGGCGTCGTCGTCCTGGCCTTCCATCTCGGGCAGGCGGATGGTGAAGGTGGATCCTTGGCCGGGCTGGGACCACACGGTCACCTCACCACCGTGGTTGGACACGACGTGCTTGACGATGCTGAGCCCCAGGCCTGTGCCACCGGTATGCCGGGATCGTGCCGCGTCGACGCGGTAGAAGCGCTCGAACACACGCTCCTGGTCCTCCGGCGTCAGGCCTTCGCCTTGGTCCGTGACAGAGATGGCCACCACGCCCTCCCGAGTCCGGACGCCGACACCCACCCGCGTGTTTTCGGGTGAATAGCGGATGGCGTTATCGATCAGGTTGCGGAGGGCTGTCACCAAGAGGTCGCGGTCACCGAAGACCAGCGACTCAGAGTGCCCGCCGACCACGATCTGGATGTTCTTGCTCTCGGCCGGCAGCTGCGAACGGTCCACTGCCTCTGTGATCACCGTATTGATATCCACGGGGTGGCCTTGCTGGGCGACGTTTGCGCCCTGCAGGCGGGACAGTTCGATGATGTCCTGGACCAGGGCTGCCAGCCTGCCGGACTCCTTGTGCATGCGCTTGGCGAACCTTCGCACGGCTTCTTCGTCATCCGGCGACGCTTCCAAGGCCTCAGCCAGGAGCGAGATGGCGCCCACCGGGGTCTTCAGTTCGTGGGAAACGTTGGCCACGAAGTCGTTGCGGATTTCCTCGGTGCGGGTGATCTCAGTGCGGTCGTCGGCCAGGAGCACGATGTATTCCCAACCGAGCATGGCTGCCCGGACCTGGACCACAATGGTGCCCTTGCCCAGCGGGCCACGCGGGAGTTCGTACTGTTCCTCAAGGATCACACCGTCCCGGCGGACTTTGGCGGTCATGTCCAGGAGCTGCTTGTGGACCACCGTGTGGCCACGCACCAGGCCGTAGGCATACGCTGCCGGACTTGCGCGGACCACGCCGTCGATCGCGTCCACCACAACAAAGGCGCGTCCGACGACGGCAAGTACTTCCGCTGCGCCCTCAGGAAGCAGTGGCTCAGTTACGTCCAGGTCCACGATGCTGCGTTGCCGCTCGCTGATCCTGAATGCGAGCATGCCAAAGACGCCCAACGACAGGCCTACGAGACCTGCGACGACACCTATGAGCAATGGATCCACGTGTCCAGCTTATGCTGTGGAAACACGGGCAAGCAGTGATCCGACGCCAAACGCCGACGGTTCAACTAACGTTCATCTAAAGGAGCCGAACAGTTCACTGGCCCCTGACACAGTTACTGGTTGGACTGTCAATGGTTTTGAAATCCGACCCCCATCATGGGAACAGGATTTCCAAGGAAAGGACGCCTTAGTGCGCAAGGTTTTTCAGGAGGAGCTCACCCAGGTAGGTGACGACCTCATCGAGATCTCCAAGCTGGTTCACGAAGCAATCACGAAGGCTACTACGTCCTTCGAAGGCGCCGACGTGGATCTTGCCCAGGACGTCATCGCGGCAGATGCCCGCATCGACTTCCTGCAGAACAGCCTCGACGAGCGCGCCATCGACATCCTTGCCCTGCAGGGTCCTGTCGCGAGCGACCTCCGCATGATTGTGGGTTCGCTGCGTATGAGTGCCTCGCTGGAACGCATGGGAGACCTGGCCCGCCACGTCGCCCAGCTGGCGCGCCTGCGCTACCCGGCCACCGTGATCCCCGCTTCGCTGACCCAGACCTTCAAGGCCATGGCCCAGTACGACATCGAGATCACCGCCAAGGTGATTGAACTGTTGGAGACCCGCGATCTTGAGGTAGCCCGCGACATCCTCAAGATCAACATCGCGGTGGACGACCTCCACCTCAGCGTCTTCAAGGCCATCGCTTCTCCCGAGTGGAACGAAACTCCTTCCACCACTGTGGACGTCGCCTTGGCCAGCCGCTATTTCGAGCGCTTTGCGGACCACGGCGTCTCCGTCGCCCGCAAGGTCACCTACCTGGTGACGGGCGAATGGCAGCCTGAAGGCTTCTAGCCCTGAATTAACGACGACGGCGGCCGGTCACCTAAGGTGACCGGCCGCCTTCGTTTAACTGCGGCGCAGCGCGTTCTTCGGCCGGAATGCGTCTAAGGGAGGAACGACCGAGCATCCGGCGAAGAATCGCGAAGCCTTATTTTTTGCCCTGGTTAGCCACCGCGAGGATGGCCTGTGCTGCTGCGTCGGGATCCAGGTAGGTTCCGCCCGGGTTAATGGGCTGGAAGTCCTCATCCAGTTCATAGACCAGCGGGATGCCTGTGGGGATGTTCAACCCGGCGATGGCGTCGTCGCTGATGCCGTCCAGGTGCTTCACAAGGGCACGCAGGGAGTTACCGTGGGCGGTGACCAGGACCGTCTTGCCGGCCTTGAGGTCTTCCTTGATGTCCGATTCCCAGTAAGGGAGCAGGCGGACCAGGACGTCCTTGAGGCATTCGGTGCGCGGCAGTGCGTCGCCGAGATCCTTGTAGCGGACGTCATGTGCCTGCGAGAATTCGCTGTCGTCGGACAGGGGCGGCGGCGGGGTGTCGTAGCTCCGGCGCCATTCCATGAACTGCTCTTCGCCGAACTCGGCCAGGGTCTGGGCCTTGTCCTTGCCCTGCAGGGCGCCGTAGTGGCGCTCGTTCAGGCGCCAGTCGCGCTTGACGGGGATCCAGCCGCGGTCGGCCTTGTCCAGAGCCATGTTGGCGGTGTTGATGGCACGCTTCAGGAGCGAGGTGTAGAGGACGTCCGGGAGGATCTCGTTCTCAACAAGGAGCTCTCCACCGCGCACTGCTTCTTCGCGGCCTTGATCGTTCAGGTCAACGTCCACCCAACCGGTGAACAGGTTCTTGGCGTTCCATTCGCTGTGGCCATGGCGCAGCAGAATCAGCTTGTAAGTCATGGCTTTCATCCTAGCCGAGCAGTTACGTGCCCTGCCCGGCGTTACGTCCGGCAACGAACCCCGGACTGACGCAGGCAGGGATAAAGTGGGGGCCGTGGTGCAAAAAGCGGAACGGGTGGGCTCTCCCCGCAGTCGGGGCGGAAAGCCGGTTGGCAATATCACTCGCGGAACCACGAATCCCAATCGCATGCGCCGCTTGGACCGCTGGTTGGCGGGACCGCAAGCGTGGCGGCTGCGCGCCGCCGTCGACCCCCTTGTTGTGGACCTTGGCTATGGCGCCTCGCCGACCACCGCCGTCGAGCTTTTCGAACGGCTGCAGGTCGTGCGACCGGATGTCCGGGTCTGCGGGATCGAGATTGAACCGGAGCGCGTACGGAGCGCCAAAGCACTCGAGCAACCAGGCCTGAGCTTCCACGTCGGCGGCTTCGAAGTCCCTGTTTCCGGTGACCCGGTGTTGGTGCGGGCCTTCAACGTGCTGCGGCAGTATGAGGAAGCGGATGTCGCCGGAATTTGGCGGTTGGTGCAGTCACGGCTGGCACCGGGCGGCCTGTTCATTGATGGCACTTGTGATGAAATCGGCCGGCGCGTCACGTGGGTGGCGTTGGATAAAGAACGTCCTTTGAGCCTGAGTTTATCCGTGCGGTTCGGCAGTTTCGAGCTGCCTTCCGAGGTGGCGGAGCGGCTGCCCAAAGCCCTGATCCACAGGAATGTGCCGGGCGAACCGATCCACGCGTTTCTACAGGCCATGGATAAGGCGTGGCTGGAAGCGGCACCCTTGGCGTCGTTCGGAAACCGCCAGCGCTGGACGGGCATGTGCCGTTCACTGCGCGACGCCGGATGGCCGCTTCAGGATGGTCCGGCCCGGTGGCGCTTGGGTGAAGTGACCGTAGCGTGGGACGCCGTAGCGCCGCGCTAAGCCTGATTTACCACTAGCGCCTTTACCAAGGGCCGTACGGACCGACATTTCGGTTGCCGCCACTGCCGGCCTCACGCACAGCGGGACGGACATCGGCAAGGTAGACGCAAGCAGCGGTGACGGCAGCGATGCCGAACAACCCCAGGCCGCTGCCGCCGGTGAGGACGGTCAGTGCGCCGATCGCCAGCGCCACGCCAGTGAGCGCAAGCCAAAAGGTCTTGGTGCGCTTGGAGGCCGCCACGAAGAGCGTCGGCTTATGGCGCAGGCAGTCCGCGAAGGCCCACAGTTCCAAGGCAAGGGCTACCAAGCCAAGGATGAAGTACACCGCGTTGGTGACAATCGCGATCAAGAATTTTCCGTCCACGCTCTCCAGCCTAACCGTCCAGCGACTTCAGCGCTTGCTCAAGGTCGGACCAGAGGTCGTCCACGTTCTCGATCCCGACACTCAACCGGACCAGGTTCTCCGGAACGCTGAGCGGCTCGGCCGTGTGCCGGCGTCGGCGTTCAATCAGCGACTCGACCCCACCCAGGGACGTCGCCGGAAGCCAGAGCTGCAATGCCCGGACCAATTCGTCTGCGGCATCGGCACCGCTGCGTTGTTCGTCGCCGGCGATTTGGATGCAGAGGATGGAACCGAAACCCTTCATCTGCTCTTTGGCGCGCTCGTGTCCCGGATCCGTGGGGAGGCCCGGGAAGCGGATGGCTTCCACGCGAGGGTGGCTGCTGAGTCGTTCAGCGAGCGTCGCCGCCGAGGCTTGGGAACGCTCTATCCTCAGCGCCAAGGTGCGAAGGCCGCGCAGTGCCAGCCAGGCCTCAAAGGGTCCGGCGATACCGCCGTGAATGATCCGGTGGTGAAGCAGGGTGGCGCGCAGTTCCGGGTTGGATGTCACCAGGGCACCAAGGACAACGTCCGAATGGCCGGCCAGGTACTTGGTCACTGAGTGAAGCACGACGTCGGAACCCAGGCTGAGGGGCTGCTGCACCAAGGGTGTGGAGAAAGTATTGTCCGTGACCACAATTGCGCCGACTGCGTGTGCGGCTTCAGTGAGCGCGCGGACGTCGGCGATGCCGAGCATCGGGTTGGTGGGGCTTTCCAGCCAGAGCAGGTCCGCTTTCTTGCCGCTTTCAGGGCTGATGAGGGCCTTCACCGCGTCCGTGTCCGTGATGTCCACGGTGCGAAGTTCCAGGAAGCCCTTCTCCGCCAGTTCAGTGGCCATTACCAGCGAACCGGCGTAACTGTGCGAGGGCATCACTACCACACCGCCAGCGGGAACAAGCGACAACGCTGAGCTGACCGCGGCCAGACCGGAGGCGTAGAGCAGGCCCGGCAAGGTGGCGCCTTCAAGTTTGGCCAGCGCGTCCTCGAAAGGATCCCAGGTAGGGTTCGCGTAGCGTCCGTAACCGCGGTCGCCGTCGCCCAATGAACCTGTTCCGAAGTATGTGGAGGACAGGACGATTGGCGGGTTCACCGGCTCGTCGTGAGCGCGGTCGGGGCGACCGGCCGCGACGACAACGGTTTCCGGAGACAAATCGGCGGCGTGCTGATCGGAAAGGCTCATGGTTTCAGCGTAGTCGTGGGCAATGCTGTGGATAAAAGCCGTCTCGTATGCCGGTGATCGGTAGGCTAGTCGAGTGAGTATTAAGAGCCCAGGCCTTTTCATCGCCTTCGAAGGCGGGGACGGAGCGGGCAAGTCCACGCAGGCCGCCCGGCTCTCTGACGCCCTCGAGTCACAGGGCCTTTCCGTGCTGCGCACGCGCGAACCAGGCGGCACCCCCATTGGCGAGAAACTGCGTTCCCTGGTTCTGGACCATGGGCACGGCACCATCGATCCCCGCACCGAAGCCCTCATGTTCGCCGCCGCCCGCGCCGCCCATGCCAGCCAGGTGATTCGTCCCGCGCTAGCCGACGGAACCGTTGTCATTACTGACCGCTACATCGATTCGTCCGTTGCCTATCAAGGTGCCGGCCGCGGCCTCGGCGCCGAGGGTGTTTTGTCACTCAACGAATGGGCCACCGAAGGCCTGCATCCGGACCTGACGGTACTTCTCGACGTCGACCCCTCCGACGGTCGCCAGCGCCGCACCGCCGGGGACGCCACCGAGGACAGGCTGGAATCTGAGCCTGACGACTTCCACTCCGCCATACGGCACGCTTTTTTGGACCTCGCGGCAGCTGCACCATCCAGCTACCTGGTGCTGCCCGCCAAGGCCGACATTGAAACGTTGGCCGCCCGGATCCTGGAGCGGGTGGAGTCGCTGCTCGTTAACAACGGCGTGCCAGTAGTGGGCGAAACGACTTCGGGCGATCGCCCGTGAGCGTCTGGGACGACCTCCAAGGGCAAGCGCCGGTGGTTGCCCAACTCAAACAGGCGGCGCAGGGCGAGACCGGACTTACCCATGCCTGGCTCTTCACCGGGCCGCCCGGATCCGGCCGTTCGAACGCTGCCAAGGCCTTCGCCGCCGCCTTGAACTGCGAGCAGGACGACGTCACCATGCGTGGCTGTGGCGAGTGCGCAGCGTGCCACACGATCCTCGGTGAGACGCACTCTGATGTGACGTTCGTGCGCACCGAGAAGGTCACCATCACCATCGACGAAGCCCGCGAACTCGTGTCCAAAGCAGGCGACCGGCCAGCCACCGGACGGTGGCGGATCATCGTGGTCGAGGACGCTGACCGCATGGCCGAGCGCACCACCAACGTTCTGTTGAAAGCCATCGAGGAACCCACCCCCAGGACTATCTGGATGCTGTGCGCGCCCTCCCCCGCCGACGTCCTGGTCACCATCCGTTCGCGATGCCGTCCCGTGAGCCTGCGACTGCCGCCAGCTTCCGACGTCGCTGACCTTTTGGTGAGGCGCGACGGCGTCGAACGCCAACTCGCGGACCGTGCGGCGCGGGCCGCGCAAAGCCATATAGGAATTGCCCGGCGCTTGGCCCGGGACGCCGATGCGCGGCAACGTCGGCTGGATACCGTTCGTATCCCGCTTGGCCTGCGAGGCGTCACCGCTGCCGTGATGATGGCCGAAAAGTTGGTCAAGATTGCCACCGAAGAAGCCAACAGCTCCAACGACGAACGCGACGCCGCGGAGAAGATCGCGCTCCTGGCGAGCCTGGGCGCTCCCGAATCCGGCACGCTCCCGCCCTCCATGCGTAGCCAGGTCAAGCAACTTGAGGACGACCAGAAGCGGCGCGCCAAGCGCTCCATTACTGACTCGTTGGACCGCACGCTGACGGATCTGCTGTCCTTCTACAGGGATGTCCTCATCATCCAATTGGGGAACGCAGTGGAACTGGTCAACGTTGAACTCAAGAGCGAACTGGAAGAATACGCGGGCCATTCAACGCCGGAAACCACCCTGGCCCGGATGGACGCCATCAACAAAGCCCGTGTCCGAATCACCACCACCAACGTGGCGCCGCTGTTGGCGGTCGAGTCCATGGCTACCAGCCTCATCCAGCAATAGGAGAATGCATGAAGTCCGCACCCCGCCGGTCCGCCGGTACCCCTTCAAGGGACCGGTCTGCCCAGCTTGATGCGGGTGGTGATCCGGCAAACCGGGGTGTCGCAGGGCGCGGCGCTGCAGGGCGGGGTTTCGCAGGGCAAGGATCCCGTGGGTTCGCGGGGCTATGCATTGCCCTCGCTTCCATGCTGGTACTGAGCGCCTGCACCATTCCGTTCCTGCCAACCCCAACGGCCAAGCCATCCACCAGCACGGTGGATCCGTCCATCGCTGCCTCAGCTCCTGAAGGCTTGGAAAAGTTCTACTCGCAGTCGGTGGAGTGGAGTTCATGCGAGGACGGCTACCACTGCGGCAAGGTCCAAGTGCCTAAGGACTACGCTAATCCTGCGTCCGGGGACATCACGCTTTCCGTCATCAAGTTGCCCAGCATCGGCAACAAGCAAGGGTCAATCCTGGTAAACCCCGGTGGACCTGGGGGCTCCGGCGTAGATTTCATCAAGGATGCCGGCAACACCCACTTCACCGAGAAGCTACGGGCCAACTACGACGTGGTTGGTTTTGATCCCCGGGGCGTGGGCCGCTCCGCTCCTGTGACCTGCATGACCGACGCTGAACGTGACGCCGCCCGTGAAAAAGTGTTCCGCAAGAACACCGACGAAGGTCTGGCTGCCGCACTTGCCTTCAACAAAGCATTCGCTGAGCAGTGCGCCCAGCAGACCGGTGATGTCTTGGGCCACATCGATACCGTGAGCGCTGCCAAGGACCTGGACATCCTGCGCGCCGTAGCGAACGATGCCAAGCTCAACTACCTGGGCTTCTCCTACGGCACGTTCCTCGGATCCACCTATGCTTCGCTCTTCCCGGACAACGTGGGCCGCGTGGTCCTTGACGGCGCCGTGGATCCAGCCATCAGCAACGAGGAACTAACAGCCGGTCAGGCACGCGCCTTCGAAAGGGCCCTCCGCACTTACGTGACCAGCTGCCAGGGACAACAACAGTGTCCCCTAAGCGGATCCGTGGACAACGGCGTGCAGGAAATCCGTGACCTCATCAACGCCGTTGACCAGAATCCCCAGACCGCCAAGGACGGCCGCTTGGTGACGTCCAACGACTTCGTCAACGGCCTCATTCTGCCCCTCTACAACGACCAAAGCTGGCCGGCCCTTACCCAGGCCCTGGAGAGCGCCTTCTCCGGTGACGTCTCGCAGATGATGCGGCTTGCGGACCTGGGTGCCGACCGCGAACCCAACGGCACATACAGCTCCAACTCCGCATTCGCGTTCCAAGCCATCAACTGCCTGGACTACCCGATGGTGACGGACACTGCCGGCATGCGGGCCGAGGAAGTCCGTCTCTTGCAGGACTCCCCCACGTTCGGTGCGTTCTTCGCTTACGGAGGTGTCACCTGCAAGGATTGGCCCTACGCCAGCACCCGCACACCGGCACCAGTGGAATACAACGGATCTTCGCCCATTGTGGTGGTGGGCACCACCGGCGATCCCGCCACCCCGCTCGAATGGTCCCAGTCACTGCGCAAGCAACTTGAGAATGCTTCACTCGTCACGTGGGAAGGTGAGGGGCACACAGCCTACGGCCGCGCGAACTCGTGCATCAGCACCGCCGTCGACGACTACTTCGTAGATGGAAAGCTGCCGCAGGACGGCCTCAAATGCTAAAGGTGCCGGGCTTCCCGTTTCTCCACCAGGAGCGGGAGTTGCTTGATGGAATCCACGACGACGGTGGCTCCGGCCGCGCGTAGCGTCGCCTCCGAGTGGGAGCCTGTGAGGACGCCCGCCACGAGGGATGCTCCGGAACGAACGCCCGACAGCATGTCCGAGCTCGTATCGCCCACCACTGCCACCTCCCGCACGTCATCGAGGTCCAGTGCGAGCACGGCTGTCAGGATCATGTCCGGGTAGGGACGTCCACGCCCGGCATCGGCAGGGCAGAGGCTAAGGTCCGCCAAGCCCATCCACCCGAGCGATTCCAGCACCATGTTTTGCGTGTGGCGGCCGAATCCCGTGGCCAGGCAAACCTGCATGCCGGACTCACGCATCCACAGAATGGCGTCCTCCGCTCCGGCAATGGCGCGAACACCGCCGTCTTCAATGAGCTCGTCATAGGTGTTTTCGAATATTTTGTTGGCGCTTTCGGCCACAGCGGAATCCTCGAAGAGGTGGCTGAAGACTGTCATTTTCGAGAAGCCCATGGTGTCCCGGGCATAGCCGAGCATGCTCTCGAACCGGTTGGTGCCCGGTTCGATGCCGTGTTCCACAAGTGCCTTGGACATGGCCCGCTCTGTTCGGCCATCATCCGTGATGGTGGTGCCCACCATGTCCACAACGGCGAGTCTCAGCCGGTTCGGTGTATGGCTGGCGTCCCTGCTAGTTTCATCCCCGGTTGTTGCATCACCTGTCATGGAGCGGCTCCTTCGGCTTGTTACGCGACTTCGCTTGTATGCATGGCGATTGGATCTCACCACAGTTGATTCCCCAGCTTCCGGTTGTCGGGGAACCACCGCCTGAACCCGGCCCGACGACCGGGTGAACATCCCCGCAACGGCCGCCGCCGCCCTCGTTTTGACCCGGGCGCGGTGCCTCTATTACAGTTATGTCTTGCGTGATCGCCCGGGAAACCGGTGATGAACGCGGTGCTTCCTTAGCTCAGTCGGTAGAGCGTTTCACTCGTAATGAAAAGGTCATCAGTTCGATTCTGATAGGAAGCTCAGAGAAAAAGCCCCGCTGGTTTGGTGAACCAGCGGGGCTTTTGTTTGCTGCTTGTCATCCCACGGGGAAAATCCCGATGAACCACAATGAGCCCGCAGCGAAGACCACAAAGACGGGAATCGGGCAACCAACCAGCATTTTGGACTGGCTGACGACTTGGTAGGACTCCTGTGGGTCTGCAGGGTTGTAGGTCACGGCCAGCGGTGAGCCGGGTAGGGTTTCGTTCACCGTTGAGACATCAGATTCTCCCCCGTAGACAACACCGCGGGAGTCGCTGAAATGGTAATACGGCCGGAAACGGCGGTTGCGGTTGGAGTTGGCCGTACCATTGGTCCAGCCGGCGCAGCTACCAGTCACAGTCGCTAGAACTTTACGACTTTCACAACTGATCCCCCACGTCAGGTCCTCACGATCAGGTCAGTCGCGGGCACGCCGGGTCTTCCTCGGCGGCCAGGGCCGCCAGCCATCTTGTACAGCTTTGAGTCGTTCCTCCGCGGCGGCGAGTTTTTCCGGCGTGGAGCCCCGGGGGCCCCTTCCGCTGCGGCTCCCGGATCCGTCAGCAGCAAAGAGCGCGTATTCAGCCCACCGTTCACGTCCCACCGGGTAGCGTTCGCCAAACCCGCCTGCAGCAACGCCAAGGACCAGCTCCTCCAGGCGGGACGCTTCACTCTCAGCCGTCTCGTCGCAAGCGTCACAGCCGCAGATGGGAAACGGGAAGTCGTGCAGCACACCCGCATGGACCACTACACCCGGGAAACTGGTCCAGACGAAAGTCAATGGCGCCGCGAGCGGGTCGCGCGGTGTCAGGCGCGCGACGTCGATCACGTCGCCGATGTTCGTGAAGACATCCGCCGCGTGGGCGGGATCCAGGCTGACATCGACGTCGAATGAGCTCTCCAAGTACTCGAGGAGGGATCGGGCTACCTTGTGGAGTCCTTCAAAGCGTTCAACGTGGGTCTCCACGCTGTAGGAGTCCTCCGGTGGGCTAACACCGCCCCACCGGTTCCCGTACTGGATGACTTGGCCGTCAACGTCGCGATATTCGTGCCATGGCAGGTCCGGCCGCTCATACAGTTCATGGGCTTGCCCCACAGGAACGGGCCGCAATTCCGGAAGCTCAGATTCGTCCGGCTCGTCAGTTGACCACACCACAAGGTGGCTAACGAGTCCGGCCACCATGGCATCGTCGGCTTCCCCCAGCCCATCAAAAAGGCGATCCACCGTGATCTGCATATCCCGGGTTCCTACTTCGCGGGATCCGTCCGCCAAGACCCTCCAGTGTGCTTCCGGGTGCATCGACACAATGACGTTCCCCACGAATATGGTGGCCGCATCGCGTAGCTTGGGGTCGCCCAGGATGTGGTCGACGCTGTTTCGCAAGAAGGCGAGCAATTTGACTACATCGAAAGCAAGCTCCTCTGCGGGCACGCCGCTGCTTGCGCAGAACACCACAAACGGCGCATAACCAGCAAGATGCCTGACCGGAGCATCTTTCTCCGAAGCTAGCTTGTATAGCGCAGCCTTGTAGGATATTGGCGCAGGCAGCTCGGATGCAGACCCGTCAAAAAGACCTTCGATATCCCCCATGGGCCCATCCTAGGGCGACCCCATTTGTTTGGACCCGGAACGCGGGATTAAGTTTCCGGCTCCTGCGCCATCAGTGCCGTCGTTATCAATGCCGGAGCCTGGCCCGCCGAGGCGAGTGGCGTCGTCGAGCGTTAACGGCAGGCGCCCCGCCCCGGGAAGGGGACGGGGCACCGCGGTAAAGCTCAGGGGTTAGGCGAAGTCGGAGACTGCCGGGTCCGGTCCGATGCGGCCTTCAGCGCCGCGGTCCAGGCCGTTGATGGCCTCGACGTCGGTGGCGTCCAGTGTGACGTTGAGAGCTGCGAAGTTCTCCTGGATGCGGGACTCAGTGACGGACTTGGGGATTACCACGTTGCCGATGGCCAGGTGCCAGGCGATGATCACCTGGGCCGGAGTGGCATCATGCTTGGCGGCGATCTCCGCCACGGTAGCGCTTTCGAGGAGTTCGCCACCCTGGCCCAGCGGGGACCATGCCTGCGTCAGGATGCCCTTCGAAGCATTGAACTCACGCAAGTCGGCCTGGTTGAAGAACGGGTGCAGCTCAACCTGGTTGATGGCCGGAACAACGCCGGTTTCATCGATGATGTGCTGCAGGCCTTCCTTGGTGAAGTTGGAGACGCCAATGGACTTGACCCGGCCGCGCTTCTTGAGCTCGATGAGCGCCTTCCAGGTGTCCACGTACTTTTCCTGCTTGGGCTGCTGCCAGTGAATCAGGTACAAGTCCAGGGTCTCGAGGCCGAGACGATCCATGGACTCCTCGAATGCTGCGAGCGTGGATTCGTAGCCTTGGTCCGCGTTCCACAGCTTGGTGGTGATGAAGATTTCCTCGGCGGTAAGGCCGGAGGAAGCAATAGCCCGGCCCACGCCTGCCTCGTTGCCGTAGATCTTGGCGGTATCGATGTGGCGGAACCCGGCCTCGAATGCCTGGCGCACCACCTTTTCGGCTACATCGTCTTCAACTTGCCACACCCCGTAGCCGAGCTGGGGGATGGTGTTGCCGTCGTTGAAAGTAAGTGTTGGTGACGAAGTCATGTCTGCCATCCTGCCAGCACGCGGTCCACAAAAGCCCGGAATGTTACGCAGATCAGCTATACGCTTAACTTGTTGCATGGAAGGAATAAAGGCGCGCGCGGGTAGTTGCGAACGCCTTGCATTTAGTCCGATTACGTATCAGGCGGCGAGTTGGCGCTCCGCGTCAGCAACCTGTTCAAAAACAGACTCAGCGCGCCGCCGCACCGACAAAGCACCTACCGGGACGGGTCCAACGGCCAACCTCAACATGGCCGCGGCCTCTGCCGTGGTGGCGAGGGAATTTCCTGCTTTGGACAAAGCCCGGTGCACACCGGCAAGCCCTCCCGGGACATCCAAACCGTCGCTGGGAGACCTTTTCTGTGCCTCAACGCAGATGGTCCTGACCCGGGGCGATAATTCGGCGAGTTCGTTGGCTATTTGCACGAGCTCGTTGTAGAGCTGCTCATCATCCACGCCCTCAAGGACCTGGTGGTACCGATCCAGTCCACGATGAAATCGGTCATGGGCGCGGCGCCACAGCCCCTTGCCAAGCTCCAAATCGTCCTTCCGCCCTTGCCGGACGACCCCAAAGAAACCCACCCGGGAACTCAGAGGTACTGACCCGGACCGTGGTCGGGGTCTTCCCTGCGGCCCTGGGCGGCAGCGCCGGGCGCACCGGGTGCAGCCGCCCGTTGGGGCTGTCCGTTCTCACCAATGATGATGCCCGGCGCAATCACCGTTCCCGGCGGGAGCTGACGGAGCTGCATCTGCGCGGCCGCGTGCTCTTTGGCAGCCTGCTGAGCGGCGATGGCGGCCTGGATGCCATGGAACAAGCCCTCCAGCCAGCCAACGAGTTGTGCCTGGGCGATGCGAAGCTCCGCATCGGAAGGCGCCTTCTCGTCGGGGAAAGGCAAGCTGATTCGTTCCAGCTCCTCAATAAGTTCCGGAGCCAACCCGTCTTCGAGTTCCTTAATGGAGCGCTCATGAATCTCCGCAAGGCGGCCGCGTGCAGCGTCATCCAAAGGTGCGGCCTTCACCTCTTCAAGGAGCTGGCGGACCATGGTGCCGATCCTCATCACCTTGGCCGGCTCATCAACGAGTTCGTGAAGGTTACCTACCTTGGGTTTGGCATCCTTCGCCACCTCTTCCGCCAAAGGTTGCTGTGCCGCGGGCTTCTCCAGGCCCTCGTCCAGCGTGGTTCCCTCCACGGGGGTGTCGTCCGAAGCCTCATCCGTGGGCTGAATGTTGTTCAGATCGCTCATTCGTTCATACTCTCACGTGCTTCTCGCGAAGCTCAGGCCGCAACCCGTTTTTGGACTTCGTTCGTAGCGAAACTTCGTCCCGAACCCCAACTCAGCAGCACCTGCCTTGCGGGTTGCTGTCCTGCCGGTCCATCCGGTCCCGCCAGAACTCGCGTTCAGTCATGGCGGGACCGGAATGGGCCGTAGCTTCAAAATGCTCCAGGTACTTCTTGTACGCGTCCGCCCCCATGAGCGAGCCCATGTAGGTGGCGAAGCCCCGAAGGCCCTTAACGACCGTGTTCATCAGTGCTGGCGTTCACTAGTGGTGGCCGGCCTTCTGGGCCCGTTTTTCTACAGGCAGGGCGTTCCATTCTGCGAGCAACGTTTTCTCGGCAGCAGTGGGGAACAGCCCCGCCGGTGCGTAAACCTTGGAAGGAACGGGCGGGTCTTCATGGTCCTGGCCTCCGCCAGCGCGGATTGCCTTGATGGTCGCCAAGAGGGCGGCGACGATCACGATAATACTCAGGGTCACGAAGATGACGGAAAGCACGCCCTGGATCATGGTGTTGCGGACCACGGCTTCCATGGCTGCAACGGTCTTGGCTGTACCGAACTCCGTCTTGCCGTCAGCGAGTGCCTTGGAGAACGCCTGATTGTTGGCGAAGTAACCCACTGCCGGGACTGGCGAGAAGATCTTGTGGAAGCTGGCGGTGATGGTCACTACGGCGGCGAACGTCAGCGGAACGGCCACGATCCACAGCCACTTGAACACTCCACGCTTTGCCGTGATGGCGAGGCACACGGCCAGCGCAATGGCGGCCAGCAGCTGATTGGCGATGCCGAAAAGCGGGAAGAGCGTGTTGATGCCACCCAGAGGATCGGTGACGCCCATCAACAGGACCGCACCCCAGGCACCCACCATGATGGCGGTGCAAAGCCAGGCCCCGGGCCGCCATGAGGCTTCCTTAAACTTGGGAACAAAGTTGCCGATGGAGTCCTGCAGCATGAAGCGGGCAACACGCGTACCTGCGTCCACTGCGGTAAGGATGAAGAGGGCCTCGAACATGATGGCGAAGTGGTACCAGAAGGCCATCATTCCCGGTCCGCCGATGAACTGCTGCATGATGTGCGCCAAACCGACTGCCAGCGTGGGAGCGCCACCTGAACGGGAAATAATGCTCTCCTCGCCGACGTCCTTGGCAGTCTGGGCCAGCACGTCGGGGGTGATGTTCACATTGGCGAGGCCAAGGCTGTTCACCCACTGCGCTGCGGATTCCACGGTGCCGCCGGTTAGGGCGAGAGGCGCATTCATGGCGAAGTAGATACCACGGTCGATGGAGATCGCAGCGACCAGGGCCATAATGGCCACGAAAGATTCCATGAGCATCCCGCCGTAACCGATGAAGCGGGTCTGCCGTTCCTTCTCAATCAGCTTGGGGGTTGTTCCCGAGGAGATGAGTGCGTGGAACCCGGACAGGGCGCCACAGGCGATGGTGACGAACAGGAACGGGAACAGGGCGCCGGAGAACACAGGGCCGTTCTCCCGGCTGGCGAACTCGCTGAACGCAGGGACGGTGATTTCCGGGCGCACCACGATGATGGCTACCGCGAGCATCACGATTACGCCGATCTTCATGAACGTGGAGAGATAATCACGCGGAGCCAGGAGGAGCCAGACGGGCAGGATTGCGGCGATGAACCCGTAGATGATGATGCCCCAGGCAATGGTGACCTTGTCCAGGTGGAAGAAGGCCGCACCCCACTCGGTTCCGGCTACGGCGCCGCCACCTATGATGGCTGCCATCAGGAGCACGAAGCCGATGATGGAAACCTCCATCACCTTGCCCGGCCTGATGAAGCGCAGGTAGACACCCATGAACAACGCAATGGGAATGGTCATACCCACCGAGAACACGCCCCACGGGCTCTCGCCAAGGGCGTTGACCACCACCAGGGCGAGGATGGCCACAATGATGATCATGATCAGCAGCGTGGCAACGAGTGCTGCCGTGCCACCAATGACACCGAGTTCCTCGCGCGCCATCTGGCCGAGTGAACGGCCACCGCGGCGCATGGAGAAGAACATGACCAGGTAGTCCTGTACGGCGCCTGCAAGAACGACGCCGATGATGATCCAGATAGTGCCGGGAAGGTAGCCCATCTGGGCCGCGATAACGGGTCCCACCAACGGTCCGGCACCGGCAATGGCGGCGAAGTGGTGGCCGAACAACACGTTCCTGTCAGTACGGACGTAGTCCTTGCCATCGGCTTTGTACTCGGCAGGGGTAGCGCGGCGATCGTCCGGTTTGAGCAGGTAACGCTCAATGACTTTGGAATAGAAGCGGTAGCCGATCAGGTACGTGCAGACAGCGGCGAAAACGAACCAGATGGCGTTGACGGTTTCACCGCGCACCAGGGCGAGCATGAACCACGCCACAGCTCCCAGCAGGGAAATAGCAACCCAAAGACCGATCTTGGCCGGGGTCCACCTGCGTTCCTCCGCTTCGCGCACCGAGTCGTCCACAGCCGGGGCGGGCAGCGTGGGATCCAGTCCTTCCGCGAGTCCGGCCTGGTCAGGAATCTTTCCCATATCTCCTCCTTGAGAACTGCTGCGCTGCCGTGGCACGAACGCGCGTCACGGGCAAGCTAGCAAAGAGGTTCCCTGACGCATCGTGAAACTCACCGCAGGATGGATTCACTGCGGTGAACGGTAGCTATTGTGCGGCCAACGGTTGCCTAAGCAATGCCGGCCCCGCCGTTGCCGCGCCCTTGCACCATGCGGGCCTCGCAGAGATCCAACCAGCGAACTTCCGCCTCTGCCTGGAAAATCAATGAATCGAGCACCAGCAGCCAGGCAGTATCCGACGATCTTTGGTTGGCGGAGACCGCCTTTCTCGCCTGCGTATGCTCTTGCAGAGCCTTGACCGAGACCTCGCGTTGGGACTGGATCACCGCAGAAGTATCCACGTCAGGAAGCGTCACTGCGAGCGCCAGCTTGATGGCAATTTCGTTCCTAGGAGGATTGCCCCTGTCCACTGCACCAGCAAACCAGGCCTCAACTTCCTCAGCCCCCGCGTCAGTGATGCTGTAAATGACGTGCCCGCCGCCGTCGTCGCCGTCCTTGCTTACTAAACCGTCGCGCTCAAGCCTGTCCAAGGTTGTGTAGACCTGCCCGATGTTCAACGGCCAGGCGGCACCGGTACGGTCCTCGAATTCGACACGCAGCTCATAACCGTACCGCGGCTTGTCCTGGAGCAGGGCCAGCAGGCTGTGCCGGATGGACATATGGCTCCTCGCTGCAATCGGGCGGATGAAAACAGTTGGGCAGGCGATTCAGAGGAGCAGGAGGACCTTGCCCACATGCTCCCCTGAGTCGAAATACTCGTGCGCTTCCCGAACATTCGCCAGGGGGAAGGACTTTGCGACGAGGGGCCTGATCCTGCCATCGGTGAGCATGGGCCACACGAATTCGCGGACGGCGGACATGATGATTCCCTTTTCGGCGACCGGTCGAGGCCGGAGGGCTGTTCCGATAACGGCTGCACGTTTGCTGAGGAGCTGCCCCAGGTTGATCTCGGCTTTTGTTCCGCCTTGCAGGCCGATGACGATGAGTCGTCCGTAATCGGCGAGCGCATCGACGTTCTGTTGCAGGTATTTGGCACCCACGACGTCGAGGATCACGTCGGCCCCCTTGCCTCCGTTGTGCGCCTTGAGGCTTTCAGCGAAGTCTTCTTCGGTGTAGTTGATGGCGATATCGGCGCCGAGGAAGGCCTTGGCGGTGCCGACCTTCTCGTCAGTACCGGCCGTGGTGGCTACGTTTGCGCCATATGCTTTGGCCAGCTGGATAGCCATGGTGCCGATGCCACCGGTCGCGCCGTGGATGAGTACGGTCTCGCCGGGTTGCAGCTGTGCGGTCATGATCAGGTTCGAGTACACGGTGGCGGCCACTTCGGGCAGGGCAGCGGCTGTAACCAGGTCCACGCCTTCAGGGATCCGGAGTACCTGCTCCGCGGGGACAGCGACCTGCTGGGCGTAGCCGCCGCCGGACAACAGTGCCACTACTTTGTCTCCAACGGAGAATGCTTTGGTGACGCCGGGGCCGAAAGCTGAAATGCGGCCGGAGACTTCCAACCCGGGAACTTCCGATGCTCCCGGGGGCGGCGGGTAGAAGCCGCGCCGCTGCTGGACGTCGGCGCGGTTCAATCCCGCGGCCACTACGTCAATCAGGACCTCGCCCTCGCCCGGCACTGGTGACGGGACCTCACGGACTTCGAGGACTTCGGGTCCGCCTGGCTCTGAGATATAGACGGCTTTCATGAAGAACTCCCGGTTTCTTGCTTGTTTTCCAGACCCGGGGCAGGGGCTGGAATACGTGATGTTTTGGAACAGCCAACTCCCTATGAAACACTACTAGGCGAGGAAGGTTGTCCGAGCGGCCTAAGGAGCTGGTCTTGAAAACCAGTGTGCGGTAACCCCGTACCAAGGGTTCAAATCCCTTACCTTCCGCGAATGAGATGCCCCGGGTTCCAGGACCCGGGGCATTTTTGTATCCGCAGACGTGTATCTGCGACGAAGATGCCGGGAACTGAGAACTGACAACCGGAAGATCATTGAAACTGTCAGAGGCCCCGCATAGTGTTCTTCCTGTCTCCACACCGCAGACATCAGCCGCAGCTTTGACCGCGGCATAACAACAGGAGTCTCACTTATGCCCACGCCTGACATCACTCCCGGTTCCCCTTGCTGGATCGACCTCATGACGTCCGATACGGAGAAGGCCAAGGCCTTCTACACCGCACTTTTTGGCTGGACCTATGAAACCGGAGACCAGGAGAAGTACGGCGGCTACATCACAGCTTCCAAGGACGGTCGGATGGTTGCGGGCATCATGGAGAAGCAGGCGGATATGGGTGCAATGCCTGACGTTTGGTCCACCTACCTTCGCACTGACGACATCGCAGCCACTACCGAGGCCGCGGCAGCTAACGGCGGCCAGGTGCTCCTGGAGCCTATGGAGGTCCCTGAGCAAGGCAGCATGGCCATGTACGGCGACGCGTCCGGTGCCGCTATAGGCGCCTGGCAGTTCGGTGAAATGAAGGGCTACGAGATTGCGGCGGAGGCAGGAGCTCCCGCTTGGCATGAACTTCTGGCCAAGGACTACGAATCTGCGGTCACGTTCTACCAGAGTGTCTTCGGCTGGGACACAGAGGTCATGAGCGACACTCCGGAGTTCCGTTACACAACCCTCGGCGCCGGTGACGACGCCAAGGCAGGCATCATGGACGCTTCCGGATTCCTGCCCGAACAGGTCCCCTCCATGTGGAGCGTGTACTTCGCGGTGGAGGATACGGATGCCGCCGTGGAGAAGGCCGCAGCCCTCGGTGCCACTGTCATGCAGCCCGCCGAGGACACGCCGTTCGGACGTTTGGCCACGTTGTCGGACCCCACGGGAGCTGTCTTCAAGGTCATTCAGGACTTGGGGCAAACCGCCTAGACCCTGAACCGCGAGTCTCACCCGGCTGCCTCCCACCAGAGGCGGCCGGCCGGTTCCGCGCGCTCAAAACCAGTACCCGAACCCGCCGGTTACCACCGGTCCATCTCCCATTCATTCCGTCATGTTCTGCTATGCCCGAGCTAAAGGTTTACCCCGGAGTAACTTCCGGAACGCCCGCTTCACAAGACAGCGTGCGTCGTCCACAGGGCCCTACAGGGCTCCCTAATGAAAGTTAGAGCGGATGCATCAACAACATTGGAAATTAGTTGCAGGAACGGTCCTGTCAGTCGGGTTGCTTGCAGCACCACTGACGGCTGTCCCGGCCCTGGCCGCGGACGATCCGTCCGCGGCCGGCACCTCACCGGTGGTGATCAACGAGGCCTATCTCAGCGGTGGCAGCAGCGGTGCCGCCTTCAAGAATAAGTTCGTGGAACTCTACAATTCCTCGGACGCACCGGTCAGCCTGGCTGGCTGGTCGCTGCAGTACCGGTCCGCAACGGCCACGGCGGCACCCACGGGGGTCACCCCTCTGACGGGCAGCATTCCCGCGAAGGGGTATTTCCTGGTTCAGGGCGCCACCAATAGCGGCACTTCCACGGCACCGGCGCTTCCCACAGCCGATGTCCAGGCAACGGGTACGCTGAACCCCGCCGGGACTGCTGGAACCCTGGTTCTGGCCAAGCAGCAAACCGCGGTCTCTCCGCTTCCGGCGGGGTCGGTGACGGGCAACGCCGCCATCGCTGATCTTTTGGGCTACGGCGCCTCCAACACCTTTGAGACCGCCTCTGCCACCGCACCTACCAGCAACGCGGACGTCAAGAGCCTGAACCGCGCCACTGGTGTGGACACCGACTCCAACGCCGCAGACTTCAGCCTCAATGCAACCATCACCCCCACTGCCTCCGGCGGCGGCGGAACCCCGCCGGTTGACCCTCAGCCGGAGCCGGGCGTCAAGACCATTGCCGAGATCCAGGGAACAAGTACGGCAAGCCCCTTTGTCGGCAGCACCGTGACCACCCACGGCAAGGTCACCGCTGTCTACGCAACCGGCGGCTTCAACGGCTACTACGTACAGACCGCCGGAAGCGGCGGTGAAAGCGCGGGGGCGGCAAGGACGGCGTCGGACGCTTTGTTCGTCTATTCACCCTCAACGACGTCAGCGGTCCAGACCGGCGACTACGTGCAACTCACCGGTGTCGTCAGCGAGTTCGCCAGCCAAACCCAGCTGACCGTTGAGGCGGCAGGGTTGCAGAAGCTCACCGAGGCTGCGCCGGAGGTAAAGTCCACGCCGTTCACGCTGCCTGCCAATGAGGCCGCGAGGGAAAGCCTGGAGGGCATGCTTCTGGCTCCCCAGGGTGACTTCACGGTCACGGACAACTACTCCCTGAACCAGTACGGCGAGATCGGCCTCGCGGCCGGCACTTCACCGTTGGTGCAGCCGACGGCGGTGGCCACCTACGGTTCGCCTGAATACGCCGCGGTGGTTGCCGACAACGCGCTGCGCGGCATCAAACTCGACGACGGCGCGTCCACCAACTTCCTCAAAGACGCCACCACCAAGGCTCAGCAGTTGCCGTATCTGACCACATCGGATCCTGTACGTGTTGGCTCACCTGCGCAGTTCCGGACCGACGTCATCCTGGGCTATGGCAACAACTCATGGAAGTTCCAGCCCCTTACCGCGCTCACTCCGGCCAACGCCGAGTCCGTCCAGCCGGCAAGCTTTACTGCAACCCGTCCCGAAGGTCCCGCGGAGGTAGGAGGCAACCTCAAACTGGCTTCCTTCAATGTGCTGAACTACTTCCCCACCACCGGTGACCAGCTGGCTGGCTGCGTTTTCTACACCGACCGCGACGGCAACCCCATCACGGTCAAGGAAGGCTGCAACGCCCGAGGTGCAGCCAACGCCGAGAACTTCGAGCGCCAGCAGACCAAGATCGTTGCCGCTATCACCAAGTCCGGCGCCGACGTCGTATCCCTTGAAGAAATCGAAAACTCCGCACAGTTCGGTAAGAACCGCGACGACGCCCTGTCCAAGCTGGTGGACGCCCTCAACGTCAAGACCCCTGGGGTCTGGGACTACGTGCGCACACCCGCCAACGCTCCCCCGCTCAGCGACGAAGACATGATTCGCACTGCATTCATCTACAAGAAGGCAGTGGCCGAGCCCGTGGGTGAGTCCATCATCCACAACGACACCGTGGCCTTTGCCAGTGCGCGCAAGCCCCTCGCACAGCTCTTCAAGCCGGTTGGCGGAGATGACGACAAGAAGTTCATCGCGATCGTGAACCACTTCAAGTCCAAAGGCTCTGCCGCCACCCCGGATGACACAGACAAAGGCCAGGGAGCCTCGAACATTGCCCGTACAAAGCAGGCAGAATCACTCCTCGCCTTCTCCAAGGACCTCCAAGCGTCCAAGGGCACGGACAAGGTTTTCCTGATCGGTGACTTCAACGCCTATGCCAAGGAAGACCCGATCAACGTCCTCACCGCAGCCGGCTACACAGACCTCGAAGCGGGTACAGGCAAGCACTCGTACCTCTTCGGCGGCATGGTGGGCTCCTTGGACCACATCCTGGCTTCCCCGGCCGCCCAAAAGGTTGTCACCGGAACCGACATCTGGAACATCAACTCCGTAGAGTCCGTCGCGCTGGAGTACAGCAGGTATAACAACAATGTGACCAACTACTATGCCGGGGACGAGTTCCGGGCCAGCGACCACGATCCCGTGGTGGTGGGCTTGAACCTGACCGCTGACGAGCCGGCAACCGTTGACCTGCAGTTCCTGGGTATCAACGACTTCCACGGCCGGATCGACTCCAACACAGTCCTCTTCGCCGGAACGGTTGAGAAACTCCGCGCTGCAGCAGCTCCTGGCGCTACGGCCTTCATTTCTGCCGGTGACAACATCGGTGCTTCCCTCTTCGCTTCTTCGGTGGCGAAGGACCAACCCACCATTGATGTCTTGAACGCGCTCGAGCTGCAGGCTTCGGCTGTGGGCAACCATGAGTTCGACGGCGGGTGGGCGGACCTGCGCGACCGCGTCGCAGCTGGAGGTACCAACGCGAAGTTCGCCTACCTCGGCGCGAACGTCTACCAGAAGGGCACCACCACTCCTGTCCTGCCGGAGTACAAGGTCCTGGACATGAACGGCATGCGGGTGGCAGTGATCGGTACTGTCACGCAGGAAGTTCCTTCCCTGGTGACCCCCGCTGGTATCGCCGATCTTGAGTTCGGCGACCCTGTGGAAGCAATCAACCGGGTGGCCGCAAAGATCAAAGCCGAAAACCTGGCCGACCTCATCGTCGTGGAAAACCACGACGGCGCTGCATCGGGAACGCCTGAGGGCGCCACGTTGGAGCAGGAAGTTGCAGCCGGCGGACCATTCACCAAGCTGGTCAACGAAACCACTCCTGACGTCGCCGCCATCTTCACGGGTCACACGCACAAGGAGTACGCCTGGGACGCCCCGGTACTGGACGCCAACGGCCAGCCGACCGGCAAGACCCGACCCATCGTACAGACCGGCAACTACGGCGAGAACGTGGGCAGCGTGACCCTCACCGTGGATACCGCAAGCAAGTCAGTCACTGCTTACAAGGCCGCCATTGTGGACCGGACAACCGATACCGCTGAAAGCCTCGTAGCAGCCTACCCACGGGTGGCGACTGTGAAGACCATCGTGGACAAGGCCCTCGCCGAGGCTGCCGTCATCGGCAACCAGTCGGTGGGCGCGGTGACCGCTGATATCACCACGGCCTTCACACCCGATCCCGCTGGCGGTGCCCCCAAGCGGGACGACCGCGCGAACGAATCCACGCTCGGCAACCTGGTGGCGGACTCCCTTGTGGATACGCTCAAGGCGCCCGAACTGGGTGCCGCGGAGATCGGCGTCGTGAACCCCGGCGGGCTGCGTAACGAGCTGTACTACGCGCCGGACGGCACTATCACCTACGCCGAGGCCAACGCGGTCCTGCCGTTCGTGAACAACCTCTGGACCACGTCCCTCACAGGTGCGCAGTTCAAAACACTCCTGGAGCAGCAGTGGCAGACCAATGCTGACGGGACCATCCCCAGCCGCCCCTACCAGCAGCTGGGAGTATCCAAGAACGTCAACTACACCTATGACGCCGCCCGTCCCGCAGGTGACCGCATCACCGGCATCTGGGTCGACGGCGCTGTGATCGATCCTGCTAAGCAGTACAGGATCGGAACATTCAGCTTCCTGGCTACCGGCGGTGACAATTTCCGGATTTTCAAGGAGGGCACGAACACGAAGGACACAGGCCTGGTGGACCGCGATGCGTGGATCAAGTACCTGCGCGAGCACAATCCTGTCTCACCGGACTTCGCACGCCGTTCCGTTGCCGTGGCCAACACCACAGCGGCTGAGGTCAAGTCCGGCGACTCCATTACCTTGGCCGTCACCAAACTGAACCTCACCTCGATCGGCAGCCCGACCAACGCAACGCTGAACGCGGTGTTCGTGGACGCCAAGGGCGCCGCGGTGGCGCTCGGTTCCGTCCCCGTGTCCTCAGGGGCGGCCACAGTGGACCTTAAGGTTCCCGCCGCGGCGGTTGCAGGCACCGGCACAGTGGTGCTCACCGCCGTCGAGAGTGGAACGGTGGTGAAGGCGCTGGTCCAGGTGGCTGAGAGCGGGCCGAATCCGCCGCAGTGCACCGCCCCTACCAAGCCGTCCAAGTGGTACGACATCGCAGGATGGCTCCGGTACGCCTTTGCCTGGCTGGAGTATCAGAGGTGCCTGAGGGGCTAACGCCCTGACCCATCCGGCCTGCCGGAAGCAACAGCAGGGCCCCTCACGATCTTCTTCGTGAGGGGCCCTGCGTTTTATGATTTACTGGCGGTTTCCGGCCAGACTGATGTGCGTCACCGGCCGAGTATGCTACGTGCTATCTCATCGGCATCGCGGAGGGTCCGTTGGCCGCTCGCATAGGCAGGTCCGGTGCGCGGACGGGCCTCAGCGGCAATGGCTGTCCCCCACTGCGACGCAGACAGTTGGAGGCCCAGGACATACAAGTTCCTGGTGATGGAACCATTTGCCCCCAGAGGCCTGTAAGGATGCGGTTCAACGTCAAGGCCTGTGGTCTGCATGGGTGTGCCCTCAACACTCATCATGATCTTGGTGCGCACCAGCCCATCGGCCATGAGCTGTTCCAGAAGGGGCGACAGGTTGATGCCCACCCTATTGGCCGGCGACATCGCCTCCACAAGAGTCCTTGCTTCAACCGGAGCATCGTGGACCCACGGCGAAACCGCCCGGAACACCTTGGCTCCACGGTCCACGCTGAACTTCGGGTCAGGTCCTACGAAACTCACGACGCCGGCACGCGCCAAAGCGGCCAGCTGCTCCGAGCGCAGCGCAGGTGCTCCGCTTGCCAGACCTTCAACAAAAGATTCGAACCAGCCGCGCAAACCACCCAGCCACGATTCATCGGTGATTCCCCCGTCCGCTACTACGGATTTGAGGATCGCCCTCCCAGTGTGGAGGGCACCGATCGCCATCTTGACAGGGTCCGCCTCGCCCAATGCTGATCGTCGGGCATCATCATCAAGGTACGCCGTGATGGCTGCGTCCAGCTCGCGCCGGGAAGCGAAGGTCCGCCCGGCGAGCGGCGCCGCGAGCCCCCGTAGGTTCAGCCGGCGGGAGGCGACGACGTGTTTTTCCACGACGTTTCCCACCTCGATTTCCCAGTTCGCGGTGGTGTGCGCATGCGGTTGAAGCGCATCCTCAAGGTCGGCGAGGAACTGCGCGGGGTCCTTGATCGCGGCGGGCTGGGACCGCGCAAGCGTTGAGTAATAGGCCCAAAGCGCATCCCGGTGAAGCAGCGGCCAGAGGTCATGATCGAACCCCGGCTGGATACCGGCTGCGCGGAAACGGTCCACGGCGTCTTCTGTCAGGTAGCGCATGGTGATGCTGCTGGGGTAATAGCCGGCCAGCCCGGCCTTCGCGCGATAAGGGGTGCCCCTGCGGGACGCTGCAATGATCCTGGGCTCCCGGCCCGACGACCGGTACTCGAGAATACTCGCGCCGGGCGTACCAGCCTCGACGAACTTGCCTCCGCGCCCCTCCGTCAACTGGCCCATGACATCGAAAAAGTTCAGGCCCATGCCACGGACCAGCACGGGTTCGTTGTCCGGCACTGCCTGCCAATCAACATCGGCAGGCGGCGCGGGCGGGAAGTACATGAGGCCCTGTTCCTGCGCGGCGCTCTTGAAGGCCCGTTGCTCGGGGTTCAGCCGGGACTTGATGTGGCCCAGAGCGAGGACCACGGAACCGACGGTGAGCGTCTCGCCGTTGTCGAGTTCGACGTCGAACCCGTGTTCCTTTACGCCCTTCAGGGGCTGCGCAGCGACGGCGAGCGCCTCGTGAAAGGTGACCTCGACGCCGTCGGGAAGCCGTTCCAGCAGCGCTGCCAAAGTTTGGCGCAGGTACCGCCCGTACAGCGCGCGACTGGGGAAGTCGTGCGATTCAAGGGTTGCTAGTTCAGCTTTCTCGGCATCGTTCAGCCCTTGGCCATCACGACGACGGGCCTCCCGCCACTGATCGAACGATCCACCCGCGAGCGGCGGTGCGAGCTGAGGGTCCTCGGGGATGAGGGTGGGATAGAACGATTGGGTGTTCATCAAGTAGAGGCGTGACTGCTCCGGCTGCCACACGTGCCCCGAACCGGCAGGGTAGGGGTCCACAACGTCAATGTGAAGGGTGGTTCCTGGCGGGCTGTCCGCAGCCCAATTCGCGAGCAACCGCTCGAGGACACTGGTGCCCCGAGGGCCGGCCCCGATCAGGGCAACACGGTTGGTTTGGGATTTAGCCACACTCAAGCCTAACTTCCTATGACTTGCTTCCTGTTGAAGAGTGTTGCTTGGATGGGGCGATGACCACCACAGAAGCTGATCAGTCGCCACTCCCCGAGAACGAGACCGCCCCGGCCCCCGGCCCGCGGCATGCAGCGGATGTCGCGCCTGAGCCCACGGATGAAAACGTCTGGCTTGAGGACATCCACGGCGAAGAGCAGCTGGCGTGGGTGCGCGAGCAGAATGCCCGCACTGAGGAACTGCTGGAGGATGCCGAGTACGCGGCCGTTGAGGCCGGCATCCTGGAGGTCCTCGACTCCACCGATCGCATCGCAATGGTCTCCAAACGCGGGGATTTCTACTACAACTTCTGGAAAGACCAGGAACACCCCAAGGGCCTTTGGCGTCGAACCACGTGGGAAAGCTATCTCACCGAGGAACCGGAGTGGGATGTCCTGCTGGATATCGACGCCCTTGCCGCCACCGAAGGCGTTGAGTGGGTCTTCCATGGTGTCGGCTTCCTCCGTCCTGCCGACGGCTCCGAGTACCGCCTGGCCATGGTTTCGCTCTCCCCCGACGGCGGCGACGCTAACCGCCATCGCGAGTTCGACGTCGAATCCCGCACCTTCGTGGACGGCGGCTTTGACGTGCCCACAGCCAAGGGCAACGTCAGCTGGCTCGATGCCGACACTTTGCTCGTGTCCAGCACGGCGGACGGGCTCCCCGCAACTACGTCCTCCTATGCCCGGACCGGGGTGAAGCTTCGCCGCGGCCAATCGCTGGCCGAGGCAGAGCGCCTCTTCGAAATCCCGGAGGACCACATGTTGGCCATGGTGGCCCACGATTCGACCCCGGGCTATGAGCGGACCTTCGCCGTGGACTACATCGACTTCTACAACCGGAGTACGTCCCTGCTGCGTGGCGGCTCCTGGGTGGCAATCGACGTTCCCACGGATGTGAACATCAGCGCCCACCGGGATTGGCTGCTGTTCCGTCCGCAGAAGGACTGGGATGTTGCCGGTGTTCTCTACCCTGCCGGGTCCTTGCTGGCCGCGGACTTCGAGTCTTATCTGGCGGGTTCCCGGTCATTGCTGGTCCTGTTCACGCCGGATGCCCACACGTCGCTACAGTCCTGGAGCTGGACCAAGGACTACCTCCTGCTGAACCTCCTGCGCGATGTGTCTTCCGAAATCCGGGTGCTGGATCCAGCCCGTCCCGATTCTGAAGGCGGCTGGGCCTCCACCGTCCTGGACGCCTGCCCTCCCCTGCATGACGTCAATGCCTATGCCGTGGATGATGAAGACCCGGGCGCTGAAGGCAATGATTTCTGGCTGGTGGCCACCGGCTTCACCACGCCCACCACCCTGACCAGGGGGACACTTGTTGCCGGCGCGGCGAGCCGGCACGCCGAGGTGAAGCGGTCGCCGTCGTTCTTCAACGAGGCCGACTACGAAGTCCAGCAGCACTTCGCTGTTTCTGACGATGGGACCAAGGTTCCCTACTTCCAGGTCGCCTCCAAGGACCTGGTGTTGGACGGCCAAAACCCCACCCAGCTCTCCGGCTATGGCGGGTTCGAAGTTTCCCGGACTCCGGCCTACAGCGGAACCATTGGTCGGGCATGGCTGGAGCGCCGCACCCTGGGTGTATCCTCCGACGACGGAGCTGCCGCACACTCACGCGGCGGCGTCTACGTTGTTGCCAACATCCGCGGTGGTGGCGAATACGGTCCGTCCTGGCACCGTGCAGCACTCCAGGAGAACCGGCACCGTGCCTACGAAGACTTCGCGGCCGTGGCGAAGGACCTCATCTCGCGGGGCGTCACCAGCCGCCGTCGACTCGGCTGCGTAGGCGGTTCCAACGGCGGCCTTCTGGTGGGCAACATGCTGACCCAGTACCCGGAACTGTTCGGGGCTGTTTCCTGCGGGGTGCCGCTCCTGGACATGCGCCGCTACACCAAGCTCTCCGCCGGATACTCCTGGATCGCCGAATACGGTGACCCTGATGTTCCGGTCCAGTGGGAGTTCATCCGCACTTTCTCGCCGTACCACTTGCTACACGACGGTGTGGAATACCCTGAGACCTTCATTTGGACAGCCACCTCCGATGACCGTGTGGGACCTGTGCAAGCCCGCAAAATGGCGGCGCGCATGCAGGCCATGGGCATCCCGAACGTCTGGTTCCATGAAGCTCTTGAAGGCGGCCACGCGGGCGCCTCTGACAACAGGCAGGCGGCGGCGCTTCAGGCCCGGAGCAACCACTTCCTGTGGCGTTCCCTGGCTGGAAGCAACTGACAGGGAGCTGTTTTGCGCTAGACGGCACCTTCTGCGTATCCTTGGTGGGCTAGCAATAGCAAAGGGAGACGTGCCAGAGCGGCCGAATGGGCTTCACTGCTAATGAAGTGTGGGGCACAACTCCACCGGGGGTTCAAATCCCCCCGTCTCCGCGAATGGGTCCCGGTTTTCGAACCGGGACCTTTTGCGTTTAAGCCCGCTTTACTCCGCCGCTGACTTCCGCTCCGGCATGACGATGGAGGGCAAGGCTATCCCCCGTGCTGATCAGCATCAGGAGGGCCATGGCAATGAACGCCCCCTTGTACCCCGCCACGTGGTCCGCCCCCAACACCTGCGTGGCTTCGAACAGGCGCAGGAACAGGGCACCCACCGCGATGCCTGCCGCCGCCGCCAACTGAACGAGCGTCGCAGAAATGGCGTTGGCTGAGGGCAGCTGGCCCGGGACGATGTCTGCGTACTGTACGGAGGCGTACGCGGAAAAACCGATGGAACGGAATGCGCCGCTGAACAGCAGCAACGCAAAGATCAGTGGTTCCGGTGTTTGGGCGTCGAGGAAGGCGCACAACGCAAATGTCACTGCTGAAGCAAACGAGGCAAAGACGAGCACCGGCTTGAACCCGAATCGCCTGATGAGTGGCGTGGTGGCTGGCTTGATTCCGATGTTGCCCACGAATACTGCGGCAACCATGACACCGGCTTTGAGGGGATCCCAGCCAAAGCCGTCCTGGAACATCAACGGCAGCAGGAAAGGGACCGAACTAATGGTCAGCCGGTAAATGAAGCCGCCAGTGGAAGTCGCCCTGAAAGTCCTGGTTCCAAAAACGCTGAGGTTGAACAGGGGAACGCGGGCTTTCCTCATCCACCACACGGCACCACCCAGGGACAGCACCCCGGCAGCAACCACCGCCACAGCAAGCACATTGGACGCGTGGCCTCCCAAGGTCTCCAGCCCCACTACCAAAGCACCCACGCCCAGCGTGGTGAGCAGCAGCCCGAACCAGTCCAGCCGACGCTTCGCATCAAACTGTGTTCGCGGCACCAGCCTGAGGGCGGCAATGAAGGCGGCCAGGCCGAGAGGGACGTTGATGATGAAGATCCAGTGCCATGACAGGAAGGTGGTGAGAGCACCACCCACCATCGGGGCCAAGACCGGGGCCAACAAGCCCGGCCACACAAGATATGCGGTGGCGCGGAGAAGCTCCGATTTGGGGGTGCCCCTCAACACCACCAGGGTGCCAACCGGAACCATCATGGCTCCGCCCACGCCCTGGGCCACGCGGCTCACCGTCAGCATTGTCAGGTCCGTGCTGATGGCGCAGAGCAGGGAGGCGATGGTGAACACCGATATCGCCAGACAGAAGATCCGCCTGGCACCGAACCGCTCGGCAAGCCAACTGCTCAAAGGAATTCCCATCGCCACCGTCACCAAATATGCGGTCATGGTGATGTTGATGTCTGCCGGCGCTACCCGGAAATCGGAAGCGATGCTGGGGATGGCAGTGGTGAGGATGGTCCCGTCGAGGAACTCCATAAAGAACGTTGCCGCCACCAACAGGGCCAGCCGTGGTCGCCAACTGGTCTCGTTGGCCGATTCGACGTCCGTGTTGGGTTTTGTGCTCATGGCTCCGGTCCAAGTTCTGGCTGGTGGCCCGCGACAGGCGAGCAGGCGTGTTTGCTCGATCCTATAGACGCAGGGTGGGAGCGATCACAACATGACGTAGTTCTGCTGACCTTGGTCGGCCCGCACTGGCTCGCGCGGGCGTCCTATCCGGCTTGGGCCAGCGCCAGCGGCAGCACTGCACCCACTCCGGCTTGGCGCAAGGCACGTGCAGATACGGTCATGGTCCATCGGCTGTCTATGAGGTCGTCAACCAGCAACACAGGCTGTCCACCCGTACCCGCCAACGCCTGGGCAAGTTCGGGGCCAACAACAAGCCTGTCCCAAACACCGGCCAGCCTGTAAGCGCTGTTGCCCCCGCGGGCCCCCGTCGGCCCCCCGTGCTGGGGCTGCAGCTGGCCGAGGTACGGCATCCGTCCTATTCCGGCAATTCCCTGTGCCAGGGACTCCACCAGCTGCGGCTTGCTCCGGGACGGGATGCTGATGACCGCCGCGGGTCGTCCGACGCCGCTCCACGGAGTTCCGCCTTCAGCTCCCGACCACTCGCGGAGTACTTGGACACAGGCCTGCAGCATGGCAGGATCCACGTCCCGATCCGGAGCCCCGGCCGCGAATAACTCCCGTAAAGCACCACCCCAGCCCAAGTCGGTAAGCCTGGCCAGGATCCGCCCTTCGGAAACGCTCTCGTCGGGCTTGATCTTTCCCTTGACGGCCACACCGAGCCGGTCCATGCCACTGGGCCACTGAACGCGCGGCTCCACGGCTATGCCCGCACGTCGAAGTGTTTGGCCTGCGGCGTCGGCTGCCGTCGCTGCCACGTCCACCGGGAACCAGCGGCCGGCGCAGTTGTCGCAGCGTCCGCAAGCTGCTGCCGTTTCGTCGTCCAAAACCGAAGTGATGTATTCCATGCGGCAGCCGGCCGTGTCCTGGTAGATCACCATGGAATCCTGCTCATCCACACGGGCCTCGGCGATACGTGCATAGCGCTCGGCGTCATAGTTCCACGGCTTCCCGGTGGATCGCCAGCCGCCTCCAACGCGCTCTACGGCTCCATCAACTGCCAGGACTTTGAGGAGGAGTTCCAATGGCGTGCGCCGAAGGTCCACCCTGGCTTCCAGAGCGACCGTGGACAGGGCGGAGCCTGCTTCCCCGAGCACCCTCAGCACAGACTCGGCCTTCTCGGCCGACGGCATGGACGCTGTGGCGAAGTACTGCCAGATTTCACGGTCTTCGGAGCCCGGCAGCAGCAGGACGTCAGCATTGGCTGCTCCGCGGCCTGCGCGGCCCACCTGCTGGTAGTAGGCAACAGGTGACGAGGGGGCACCAAGATGGATCACGAAACCGAGGTCCGGCTTGTCGAATCCCATTCCCAAGGCGGAGGTAGCCACAAGAGCCTTAACCTGGTTGTCCTTTAACAGCTGTTCAGCACGTTCCCGGTCTGCAGGGTCCGTCCTCCCTGTGTAGGACAGGACGTTGTGCCCGGCCTCCGCAAGAAGCCGTGCAGTGTCCTCGGCCGCCGAGACGGTCAGGGTGTAGATGATGCCACTGCCGGGCATGTCGGCGAGGTGTGTCAGCAGCCACCCCAGCCGATCCCTGGAATCAGGCAGGGTAAGGACACCTAGCCGCAGCGATTCGCGCCCGAGCGCGCCACGTATGGTCAACACTCCAGCGCCAAGTTGTTCCTCAATGTCATGGACCACCCTGGAATTGGCCGTGGCTGTGGTGGCCAAAACGGGAACTGACTTTGGCAACTGTGCAATGAGGTCCGCGATGCGGCGGTAATCGGGGCGGAAATCGTGTCCCCAGTCCGAGATACAGTGTGCCTCGTCAATCACCAGGAGCCCGGTGCGACGAATGAGCTCCGGAAGCTGGTTCTCCCTGAAGGAGGGGTTGGTGAGCCGCTCCGGGGAGACCAAAAGAACATCGACCTCATCCGCGGCAAGCTGGGCCAGGACCGTGTCCCATTCCAACGCGTTGGCGGAGTTTATGGCGACGGCCCGCACTCCTGCCCGGGCAGCTGCGGCCACTTGGTCACGCATGAGCGCAAGCAACGGCGACACGATCAACGTTGGACCGGCGCCCCGCCGGCGCAACAGCAACGACGCCACGAAGTAAACTGCTGATTTCCCCCAACCTGTGCGCTGGACTACCAGCGCCCGGCGGCCCGCATCCACCAACGCCTCAATGGCCTCATATTGTCCGTCGTGGAACTGCGCTTCGGGGTGGCCCACCAACTCACGAAGGCACGCCAGCGCCTGCTGATGGGTAGGTGTTTGCACGGAAACGGCAGCGTTTGGGGAGTTGTTGGCCATCAACCCAGTATTCCAGCCGACCCTGACAGCCAGAACCGGGGTGTCCTGCTATGTGGAAAACCGCTATCCACAGGTCATGTATTCAAGTTCAACCCCAACTGCGTTGCCACAGTAGGATTGAGCCCGTGACTAGCGAGCAGAACAAAACATTCGACCTCTCGGCTTCCTTCAAGGCGTACGACGTCCGGGGCATCGTGGGTGAAACCATCACGGCTGAAATCGTCGAGGCCGTTGGCGCTGCCTTCATCGACGTCCTGGGTTTGGAGGGTGAAACGGTACTGGTTGGCGGCGACATGCGTCCCTCCTCTCCGGAGTTCAGCCAAGCCTTTGCCAACGGGGCAGCCACGCGTGGCGCGAACGTCCAGTTGCTGGACCTCATCTCAACCGACGAGCTCTACTACGCATGCGGGGCCCTGAACGCTGCGGGCGCAACGTTTACCGCCAGTCACAATCCGGCCGCGTACAACGGGATCAAGATGGCCAAGGCAGGCGCCCAGCCCATCTCTTCTGAGAGCGGGCTTAAGGAAATACAGGCGCTGGCTGAGCAGTACCTGAACACCGGCATCATCCCCGCAGCAGCCACCCGTGGCGAGATCGGCGTCCATGACGTTCTGAAGGACTACTCCGAGTACCTGCGGAAGCTCGTGGACCTTTCCGGCTCCCGCCCACTGAAGATTGTGGTGGATGCAGGTAACGGCATGGCCGGCCTCACCACGCCTGCCGTACTCGGCGACAAACTCCTCCCGGCGCTGCCCTTCGAAATTGTTCCCCTCTACTTCGAACTCGATGGTTCGTTCCCCAACCACCCGGCCAACCCCTTGGAGCCGGAAAACCTGCGCGACCTTCAGGCCGCCGTCGTCAAGCACGGCGCCGACATCGGCCTCGCGTTCGACGGCGACGCGGACCGCTGCTTCGTCATTGATGAAAAGGGCGAGCCCGTTTCCCCGTCTGCGATCACCGGCATGGTGGCCCGTCGTGAGATCGCCCGCGCCCAGGCTGCAGGGGAAGAGACCCCGGTGATCATCCACAACCTCCTCACCTCCAAGGCCGTTCCCGAGCTCGTAGCCAAGGACGGCGGCCGTGCCGTACGGACCCGGGTGGGACACTCCTTCATCAAGGCCGTCATGGCCGAGGAAGCTGCCGTGTTCGGCGGTGAGCACTCAGCACACTTCTACTTCCGGGATTTCTGGAACGCTGACACCGGCATGCTTGCTGCCATGCACGTCCTCGCTGCTTTGGGTGAGCAAGACGGCCCACTCTCCGAACTCGGCCGCCAATACGAACCCTACGTTTCCTCTGGCGAGATCAACTCCGAGATCGAAGACAAAGCCGGCGCCGTCGAGCGGGTTCGCGTTGACTTCGAAACCGAGGACATCGACATCGACCACATGGACGGCAGCACGTTCACGGCCAAGGACGGCAGCTGGTGGTTCAACCTTCGCCCGTCCAACACCGAGCCCTTCCTGCGCCTGAACGCCGAAGCCAAGGACCAGGCGACCATGGAGAAGATCCGTGACCGCGTCCTTGCGCTGGTTCGGGCCTAGGAACGGGCCGGCATGACGCAGATTCCGTCCGAGGATCGAACCTCGCCCGAATCCGAATTGGCTGCAGTCGTGGCCGAAGCCCTTAAACTGGCCGACGCTCAGTTGGTCATCAACAAGAGTTTTGCCCCGTTCGTCTTCATGCTCGGCACTGACGGCACCATCCACCGCGGCGAAGTCCCCAAGGAAATTCAGGGGACCATGCCCCCGGACCCGCTGCTGTCCGTGAAGCTGACCATTGATCTCTTCTCGGGCAATGCCGAAAATCTCCTCGCGATGGTTGCTGTACTGGACCCGCAGGCGGGCAAGAACGAGGACACGCTCCACTTCTGGGCTGAACACCGCAGTGGCATCAGCCAAATCATCCGTGTGGATTTCACCCGCAAGAAGTTCCTGAAGCACCCCGTCTTGAGTGACCCCCGGGTAGAAGCCCAGGAACCCTACGTATGGGCTGGCGGAGCCGCTCCTGCGGAGGAATGGTGGCATGAAGGACTCTCCGAGCAGGCCATTCAGGATGTTTTCGACCTTGTAGGCGTCGCGGTTCCTTTCGCCCAGGATCAGTTGAGTAAGAACGGCGCGTTGGCGCCATATGGTGTCACCACCGATCTCACGGGTGAGATCGGGCATCATATGGGCTACCAAGAGCCCAACGAAGACGGCGAGGTTGATTCGGAAGAGTCCCTCCAGCTCTTGACAGACGGTTTCCGCCAAGACGTTGAGTCGTTGCGCGGTACGTGCGTCATCAGCGATGTCCGCGTCCGCCCCAGTGACGGCGAAGGCGCTGCCTTTGACGCTCTCAGGCTCCACTTAGAACACACCGAAGGTCTCTCGATGCTGATCCTGAAACCCTACGAAGTCGACGAACAGTCCCGGAGCGTCGCGTTCGGTGAGACAGCAGTAACGCCCACGGCTGCACGGGTGTGGTCCGCATGAGCGAGCCCACCAACGCGCCGGATGAGGGCGAGTCAGTCCAGGAACGCGAACTCCGCGAGACCTTGGGCACAGCACTTGGAACCGCCCAGGAGCACATCCAGCAGAACGGTGGATTCTTCCCGTTCGGCATCACGCTCTCGAACGATGGTGAATTGCGGATAGTGATGATTGCCCCAGGCGAGCCGGACGAGAACGGCGACGTGGATGCGGGCCAGATGTTGACCGACATCCATGAACTACTGCGGCAAGGCCGCGATGATTTCAAGGCTGTAGCTGTTGTGAGTGACGTCAGCCTGCCGGATCATGGTTCTGACGGCATCCATGGTGCCGCCGAACACCGGGACGGCGAAGTCCTCGCGGCAATCATTCCGTACACTCCCACGGTGGACGGTTTCGCATTCCGTGCCATGGAGCCCGATACCCACGAACCATCCATCTGGGTGGACTAGACCTTATCCGTGAGCTGAGCCCATGAAAATCAACGCCTTCGCAGATGTCAGTCTTCGCGCAATCATGGTCTTGGCCGCGGCTCCAGACGGCATGCTGCTGACTACCCAAGCGGTGGCGGACGCGGTGGGGACACCGTACAACCATGTCAGCAAGGCGATGGTCCGCTTGCGTGCACTGGGTTACATCGACGTTGAACGCGGGCGGCTGGGTGGTTCCCGGCTCAATGAATCCGGTCGGAGGGCCACCGTCGGCGAAATCCTTCGGCATCTTGACAGCCGGCAGGATCCAGCAGAGTGCCAATCCCCCACCAAGAACTGCCCGCTCATCAATGAGTGCGGGCTGCGCCATGCGATGAACCGGGCCAGGGAAGCCTTCTATCGCGAGCTCGATGCCGTGGTTATTGCGTCCCTCCCCCATGCACGGCAGATGAACCCGGTGTTCCAATCCATCGGGCTCCGGCCGGAGTTCAGGACCCCCGCGGCACAGTCTTAGTCGTAACAGGCACAACAGCACCTCCAAAAGCCGGCCCTGTCAGGTTTGCAGAACTCTACGCAGTGTAGAAATTGGGATATAGATATAAGCATTCCAAATGCCTATATGTGCGGTCGAGCAAACCGACCCCTACAGCCAGGAGAACCATGCTCTCGGAAAAGTCCCGCCCCATCATTGAAGCCACGCTGCCGCTGGTTGGTTCACGGATCGGCACGATCACCGTCGACTTCTACAATCGACTCTTCACCGCGCACCCTGAGTTGCTCGATGGACTCTTCAGCCGCTCCAACCAGCGTTCCGGAGATCAACAGCGGGCGCTGGCCGGGAGTATCGCCACCTTCGCCACCCACCTCATCAACAACCCGGGCACCCTTCCGGAAAAGGTACTTTCCCGCATTGCGCACAAACACGCTTCCCTCGGAATCACCGAGGATCAGTACGCAGTGGTCTACGAACACCTCTTTGCAGCCATCGCCGCGGATTTGGCCGACGTCATCACTCCGGAGATCGCCGAAGCATGGACAGAGGTGTACTGGCTCATGGCAGATGCCCTGATCAAACTGGAGAAGGACCTCTACGCAGCGCAGGCGAACAACAAAATGTGGATGCCGTGGCGCGTAACCCGCAAGGAACCGGCAGGCACTGATGCGGTGACGTTCACCTTGGAACCGGCAGACGGCACCCCGGTCACGCCAGCAAAGCCCGGTCAGTACGTCAGCGTCAAGGTCCAACTCCCCGATGGCTTGCGCCAGGTGCGCCAATATTCACTATCCGGCGACGCGGGCATCCGTCGGACCTTCACTACCAAGTTGAACGACGGCGGTGAGGTGTCCACCGCCCTTCACACCGGCGTCGAACCCGGCGACATCCTCGAAATTTCTAACCCTTACGGGGAAATTACCCTCAGGAACGGTGCCGGCCCTGTCATCCTGGCCTCTGCGGGCATTGGCTGCACCCCAACGGCTTCCATTCTGCGGTCGCTTGCGGAGTCGGGCACGGATCGGCAGGTCTTGGTCCTTCACGCCGAGAAGACCATGGAGAACTGGGCACTCAGCGGCCAGATGACCGCCGACGCAGCCCGGATCAACGCAGACCTGCAACTTTGGCTCGAGTCTCCCCATCCCGGAACCAACCACGGCTTTATGTCTCTGCGTGAACTGGACATGCCCGCAGACGCTTCGCTTTACCTTTGCGGCCCCCTCCCCTTCATGAAGAAGATCCGCGATGAAGCCATCGATGCCGGAATTCCAGCCACCCGTATTCACTACGAAGTGTTCGGCCCGGACGTGTGGCTCGCCAGCTAGGGCAGGCACTCGAACGGGGACAATAGTTCCAGCACGACGGCGGCCCGCCACCTTCCATTCAAAAGGTGACGGGCCGTCGTCGTTCACTTAAGAACGCCGTTGTTCCTAAGAGGTCTAGCCCAGACGGGTCTTGAGACCGTCCAGTTCGGACTGAAGTGCCGCCGGGAGCGACTCGCCGAAGTTGGCGAACCATTCCTCGATGGACGCGAGCTCGGTTGCCCATTCCTCGGGGTCGACACGAACGGCCGACTCAACCTCGGCCGGGGTCATGTCCAGGCCCTCGAGGTCGATGGATTCACCGGTCGGCACGAAACCGATCGGGGTTTCCACGGCGTCAGCCTTGCCCTCGAGGCGCTCGATAGCCCACTTGAGCACACGGGCGTTGTCTCCGAAGCCAGGCCAGGCGAAGCCGCCTTCAGCCGTCCGACGGAACCAGTTGACCAGGAAGATCTTGGGCAGACGCTCCGGGTTGGCCTTGGCGGACAGGTTCACCCAGTGGTTCAGGTAGTCACCTGCGTCGTAGCCAATGAACGGCAGCATGGCCATCGGGTCGCGGCGGACCACGCCAACGGCACCGGCGGCAGCAGCCGTGGTTTCGGAGGACAGCGTGGAACCCATGAAGATGCCGTTTGACCAGTCGCGGGCCTCGGTGACCAGCGGGATGGTGGTCTTGCGACGGCCACCGAACAGAATCGCGGACAGTTCCACGCCTTCCGGGCTGAAGTACTCTTCGGCCAGCATGTCGATCTGGTCGATCGGCGTGCAGAAGCGCGAGTTCGGGTGGGCAGCGGGTGCGTCGGAGTCCGGAGTCCAGGACTCGCCGCGCCAGTCGGTCAGGTGTGCCGGAGTTTCCTCGGTCATGCCTTCCCACCAGACGCCACCGTCGTCGGTCAGTGCAACGTTGGTGAAGATGCTGTTGCCCTTGGCGATGGCGCGCATGGCGTTGGGGTTGGTGCCCCAGCCAGTGCCCGGAGCAACGCCGAACAGGCCGGCTTCGGGGTTGACGGCGCGGAGCTCGCCTTCCTTGCCGAATCGCATCCAGGTGATGTCGTCGCCAAGGGTCTCCACCTTCCACCCCTTGATGGTGGGGTCGAGCAACGCGAGGTTGGTCTTGCCGCAGGCGGAGGGGAAAGCGGCGGAGACGTAGTAGGTCTTCTGCTCGGGGGAGGTCAGCTTGAGGATGAGCATGTGCTCAGCCAGCCAGCCTTCGTCGCGGGCCATTACCGAAGCGATGCGCAGGGCGTAGCACTTCTTGCCCAAGAGGGCGTTGCCGCCGTAGCCGGAGCCGAAGGACCAGATGGAGCGCTCTTCGGGGAAGTGCACAATCCACTTGTCGGTGTTGCACGGCCATGCGACGTCGGCCTGGCCGGCTTCCAGTGGTGCGCCAAGTGAGTGGAGGGCCGGAACAAAGAAAGCATCGGTCTGCGTGATGCGGTCCAGGACGTCCGTACCGATGCGGGCCATGATTCGCATGGAGGCCACAACGTAGGCGGAGTCGGTGATCTCGACGCCAAACTTCGGGTCCTCGGCATCCAGGTGGCCCATGACGAACGGAATGACGTACATGGTGCGGCCACGCATGGAGCCGGCGAAGAGTCCGCGTAGCTTCTGCTTCATCTCGGCCGGGGCCATCCAGTTGTTGGTGAAGCCTGCGTCGCGCTCGTTCTCCGAGCAGATGAAGGTCTGCTCTTCTACACGGGCAACGTCAGCGGGGTCAGAGAACGCCGCGAAGGAATTCGGGAACGTTTCCGGGTTCAGCCGCTTCAGCGTGCCGGCCTCGACGAGTTCGTCGGTGAGCTTCTTGTTTTCTGCTTCGCTGCCATCGACCCAGTGGATGCGGTCCGGCTGAGTCAGCTCGGCAACTTCCTCAACCCAGGCCAGCAGGCGTGCATGCGTAGTAGGTGCCTTCTCAAGCAGCGGCAGTCGCGCCAGATCGCCCATTGCGGTTCCCTTCCTCGGGTTCAGTGGTGTGTCCTAAACGATAGGGGCCGCGGACCAGACCAATCCGCTGTCAGACATCGGACATCCAAGGGCGCATGAAGTGAAAACCGCTAGAAATCAGGGTTCAATCATCGAAGATGCTAAATTTAAGTGACGAAGGTCACGTAGACCGGTCTAGTTGCGCAGATTACAGCTTTTCGATTTGGAACTTCACATGAACTTCTGTAAAGTTTATTGAGGTTCGAGGGGGTCAGAGAAACAGACCGCCGAGAATCACACGAAATGCGCCCATAGCTCAGCTGGATAGAGCGTCTGTCTACGGAACAGAAGGTCAGGGGTTCGAATCCCTTTGGGCGCACAGATCAAAACCCGCACCGGTTCGCCGGTGCGGGTCTTTTGTTTCTCCGAGGGAACCAAAGTAAGTAACAGTTAAGGCCGTTTAGCAGGCTCAAAACGGCATAAACTGCTACCTACTTGGGTGGGCTCAGGCGAAAGGTGACCCGCACGCAGAAACGCAAGGGCCGCCGTCGTACTTTTCAAGGAAGTACGACGGCGGCCCTTTCCGTTAAGGTGCGGAGCGTTTACTCCCCCACGGCCTCGCTGATGCGGCGGCGGATGCCGTCGAAGTGCCGGTTGAGCAGTTCAGAAGCCGAAACCTTGTCGCCGGCAGCAACTGCCGCATAGATACTGCGGTGCATTGCAGCGGTTTTTGCCAAGTCCTCGTTGCCTGGGCCAATCTCTACGTGAATCTTCCGATAGACCTTCCAAAAGACACCCATGAGGTTGATCAGGAGTTCATTGTTGAGGGGTTCGAACAGCCTGCGGTGGAACTCGGCATCAGCGGCGACGAAGTTCTCGCCAGCTGCAGCCAGATCTTCCATCTGCTTCACGGCTTCCTCGATGGAGGCCAGCTGTTCCTTGGTCATGACATCCATGGAGGACCCAATAAGCCCGGATTCGAGAGCTTGGCGTACATCTACCAGCTGCAAGGCTTCAAGTCCCTGATGGCGAAGCGAAAGCCGGCCGCGGAACGTCAGTCCGTCCGCCAGGGCGTCAAAGTTGCTCGGTGCCACGAACATGCCGAAACCATGCCGGATCTCGATGACACCCAAGGCTTGGAGAACTTTGAGAGATTCGCGGAGCGTGTTTCGTCCCACGCCAAGCGCGGCAGAGAGCTCACTTTCGGTCGGCAACGGGTCGCCTGCCTCAAGCTCGCGCTCAAGGATCAATTCCATAATGTCCGACTGCAAGGCGCGCAGCCGGGCCTGTGCACTGAACCGCGCCTGCGGAACCACACCGGAAGTTGTCATGGCTTTCTCCTTGCCGATGCACCTGCCCCGGGCTCCGGCAAAAGCCAGCTTGGGAAGCGGGTGCGGTGTTAATATTGAGGCGAGCCTAGTGCCCACCCAAGAATGAGTGACTCGCAACATACAATATCGGATGTCCCACCTCCCCGATAGCTAACAGCCGGGAATTCCCTGAGATTTCCCCCACGGACCGGCCGCAGCCGGCAATTCCTTAGACACACAGCCGCACAGCAAGCGTGTTTTCTCACTTGACGTTCCGTTGTGACCGCCCTTACAGTTTCACTACGAGCATCGGACGTCCTACATCCGATAACCCACGAAACGCGAATGGTGAGGCACCTTATGAGCAAGACGATCCAAAGCCTGCCGCTGGTCAACGACGCCAGCCGCCGGAACTTCCTGAAGCTAAGCGGCGCAGTTGGTGCAGCAGCCGCCTTCACGGCAACCCTCTCCGCGTGCGGCGGCGCCGCCAGTACCACCACCGGCTCAACCACCAACACCGCGGCCGTCAACAAGGACCTCATCATTGAGGCAGGCATCTCCTACGCACTGTCCACCGGCTTCGATCCCCTGAGCTCGTCCGGAGCCACACCGATGGCAGCTAACCTTCACATCTTCGAAGGCCTCATTGAACTCCACCCGGCCACGCGTCAGCCCTACAACGCCTTGGCAGCTACGGATCCCAAGAAGGTCAACGACACCACCTATCAGGTGACCATCCGCGACGGCGCCAAGTTCCACGACGGCTCCCCCGTCACCACCGAAGACGTCGCTTTCTCCTTCACGCGCGTCATGGACCCGGCGAACAAGTCACTGTTCTCCCAGTTCATCCCCTTCATCCAGGACGTCAAGCCGCTCGATGCAAAGACCGTGGAATTCACGCTCAAGTACGCTTTCCCCGGTTTCGGACCGCGCATCTCTGTAGTGAAAATCGTCCCCAAGGCACTCGCCACCGATCTGAAGGCGTTCGACGCCGCACCTGTCGGCTCCGGCCCCTACAAGCTCGTTTCCGCCGTAAAGGACGACAAGATCGTCTTCGAAGCATTTGCCGATTACAACGGTCCTAAACCTGCACTGGCCAAGGGCATGACCTGGCTGCTGCTCTCCGACGCAGCAGCGCGCGTTACCGCAGTCCAATCCGGCCGCGTCCAAGCCATCGAAGACGTTCCCTACCTGGACGTCGACGGCCTGAAGTCCAAGGTCAAGGTTGAATCCGTCCAGTCCTTCGGCCTGTTGTTCCTCATGTTCAATTGCGCCAAGGCCCCGTTCGACAACAAGCTGGTCCGCCAGGCCTTGCACTTCGGCATGGACAAAGAATCCATCATCAAGAAGGCCCTGTTCGGCAACGCCAAGGCCGCGACTTCCTACTTCCAGGAAGGACACCCGGACTACGTCAAGGCCAAGAACGTCTACGGTTTTGATACTTCCAAAGCTGAGGAACTACTGAAGCAGGCGGGTGTCACCAACCTGGAGTTCGAGCTCCTCACCACGGACACCGCCTGGGTCAAGGACGTTGCCCCGTTGATCCTTGAATCCTGGAACAAAATCCCGGGCGTCAAGGTCACCGTCAAGAGCATCCAGTCCGGCGCCTTGTACAGCGACCGCGTTGGCAAGGGTGACTTCTCCGTGGTGGCGGCCCCGGGCGACCCCTCGGTGTTTGGCAACGATGCAGACCTTCTTCTGAGCTGGTTCTACTCGGGTGCAACCTGGATGGACAAGCGCGCATTCTGGACCACCCCGGAGCGCACCCGACTGCAGGAACTCATGAACAAGGGCTCGCAAGCTTCGGGTGAAGAGGCCAAGAAGATCGTCGGCGAAATCGTGGACATGGTCTCGGACGAAGTTCCGCTGTACCCGGTGTTCCACCGCCAGCTACCCAGCGCCTGGGACGAGAAGAAGCTCAACGGCTTCCAGCCCCTGCCCACCACCGGCCTGTCGTTCATCGACGTCGGACGAACTGCCTAAGCACCCTTCGAGTTGTGAGGCCTGCTCTGCGGCCTAAATCCCCCAAATAGCCCGCAGAGCAGGCCCCACAACCAGCAGCACCCAACCAACCGGAGAACAAATTGGTCACGATATTGCGTCTGCTTGGCCGCAGGCTTGCAGCATTGCCATTGATGATCCTGGGCATCACGTTGCTCGTCTTCCTCGTCCTGCAGGCCGCTCCCGGCGACCAGGCAAGCTCGGCCCTCGGCGACGGTGCCAGTGAAGAAGCGAAGCAGCAGTACCGCCAGGAAAATGGCCTGAACGATCCCTTGGTCCTGCAGTACTTCCGATTCCTCGGCAAGCTCCTGCAGTTCGACCTCGGCGTCACTACCCCGCCGGCCAAGTCGGTGGCTTCCATGATTGGCTCGGCGTTCCCCCTGACGTTGCAGCTCACCTTCCTGGGTGTCCTCATCGCGATAGTGCTCTCGCTCGCCTTCGGCATCCTCGGCGCCCTCTACCGCGACAAGTGGCAGGACCAGCTGGTCCGCGTCTTCTCCATCGCCGCGATCGCCACGCCGTCATTCTGGCTGGGCATCCTGCTCATCCAGTGGTTCGCGCTCGGTGCCAACCCGATGTTCCCCTCAGGCGGAATTGCGACGCCGGAATCCGGCTTTGGCGGTTGGCTCAACTCCATGGCCCTCCCGGCTTTGGCGCTCGGCATCCCTGTATCAGCGTCCCTGATCCGCGTGGTCCGTACCTCCATGGTTGAAGAACTGGACCGCGACTATGTCCGCACCGCTATCGGCAACGGCGTCCCCTACCGCGAAGTCGTTTCAAAGAACGTCCTCCGCAACGCGCTCGTCACCCCGGTGACGGTGCTGGGACTCCGCGTGGGCTACCTGCTGGGTGGCGCCGTCGTGATTGAAATGATTTTCGCCCTGCCCGGCATGGGCCAGCTGATCCTCAACGGCATCACCAACCTGGACGTCAACCTTGTCCAGGGCGTAGTGCTCACCATCTCGGTCACCTTCGTTCTGGTGAACATCGTGGTGGACCTTCTCTACCTGCTCATCAACCCCCGAATCAGGACGGTATAGCTCATGCGCAGCAAGCTCGCAGAACGGCTAAGTGCCCCGGGCATTCGCTTCAAGGCCCTGCCCTGGGGCTCCCGCATCGCCCTGCTCTTTCTCCTCATGATTGTCCTGGCGGCCATCTTCGCGCCGGTGATCGCACCGCACGATCCCCTGGAGACCTTCATTCCCGCCACCCCGCCGGGCGCCGAACACTTCTTCGGTACTGACCGGTTGGGCCGCGACATCTTCTCGCGGCTCCTCTTCGGTGCACAGTCGTCACTCCTGATCGGCCTCGGCGCAGTTGCGTTGGCCATCCTCGCCGGCGCGCTCCTCGGGTCCTTCGCCGCGACGTCCAGCAAGTCCGTAAATGAGATCATTATGCGGCTCATGGACATCCTCATGGCATTCCCCGGCATTGCGCTGGCTGCTGTGTTACTGGCCGCTTTCGGCAACTCGGTCCCGACAATCATCATCGCGATCGCCATCATCTACACCCCCCAGCTGGCACGTGTGGTCCGCGCAAACGTGCTGGCCCAATACGGCGAGGACTACGTTCGTGCTGAGCGAGTGATTGGTGCAGGCCGCTTCTACATCCTGGTCAAGCACATCGTCCGCAACACCGCAGCTCCCGTGTTGGTGTTCGCCACGGTCATGGTGGCCGACGCCATCATCCTCGAAGCCTCGCTCTCCTTCCTGGGCGCCGGCGTGCAGGACCCCGCTCCCTCTTGGGGCAACGTGATTTCCTACGGCCGCAACCTGGTCCTGTCCGGCGGTTGGTGGGCCACCACGTTTGCCGGTGTAACCATCCTGCTGACCGTACTGTCCCTGAACATCCTGGCCGAGGGCCTCACCGACGCCATGGTGAATCCGAAGCTGCGCCGCGCACCGGTGGTAAAGGACGACGACGGCTCCACCGCAGTTCTGGCCGTGGACAGCGAGGTGGCAACCTCCGTCGCCCAGCCCTCCGTAGTTGAGGAACACGAGCTCGACGGCGTCCGCGCGGCTTCCGCCGACACCATCACTTCTGATGTCGGCACTTCAGCCCTCCTCACCGATGTGAAACTGGCCGCCGCCAACCCGCACCTCCTGTTGGACCGCGAACTGGAACTTCTGGCAGCCATCGAAGCGAAGCGCACCGATCGCCTCCCGCAGGTCTCTCCCGAGGCCCGCAATGTGCTGGAAGTGAAGAACCTGTCCATCCGCTTCCCGGGCCGCTTCGGCGACATTGCAATCGTGGATAACGTCTCCTTCACGGTCCGCGAAGGAGAAACCATGGGTCTGGTGGGCGAATCCGGTTGCGGTAAATCCATCACCTCGCTGGCAGTAATGGGGCTCTTGCCCAAGACAGCCCAGGTCACCGGATCCATCAAGTTCGATGGCAAGGAACTGCTCGACTCCACCTCCCAGCACAGTAATCCCAAGGCTTACGAGGGCCTGCGCGGGGAACAGATTGCCATGGTCTACCAGGACGCGCTCAGCTCGCTGAACCCTTCCATGAAGATCAAGGACCAGATGGAGCAGCTCACCAAGCGCGGCGGCCGCAAGACTCCTGCCGAGCTGCTGGAAATGGTCAAACTGGATCCCGTCCGGACGCTCGCCAGCTACCCGCACGAGCTCTCCGGTGGCCAGCGCCAACGCGTCCTGATCGCCATGGCCCTGTCCCGTTCGCCCAAGATCGTTGTGGCGGATGAGCCCACCACCGCCTTGGACGTCACGGTCCAAAAGCAGGTGGTGGATCTCCTCAACGAACTCCGGGAGCAGCTCGGCTTCGCCATGGTTTTCGTCAGCCACGACCTCGCCTTGGTGGCTTCCCTGGCACACCGGATTACGGTCATGTACGCCGGCCAAGTGGTGGAGTCCGCACAAGCCTCCGAGCTTTTGCAGAACCCCAAGCACGAGTACACCCGCGGTCTGCTGGGCGCAGTCCTCTCCATCGAGGCCGACGCCGTCCGGCTTCATCAGATCCCCGGCACGGTCCCCTCCCCGCGGGACTTCGCAACGGGAGACCGCTTCGCACCACGATCGCAGCGTGCCGACGCCGACCCCCACCAGAAGCTGGTCCTCACCACTGTGGCCTCGCCGAGCGGTGACGATGCCGACCACTACTGGGCCAGCCACTTGAAGGAGGACGCGAAATGAGCGAGTTCGTTCCCCAAGGGTCACAGCCGGTCATCGAGCTCAAAGACGTCAAGGTCTACCACCATGCACGGACGGGTGGCCTCTTCCGGCCGAACGTCGTCAAAGCCGTGGACGGCGTGGACTTCACCATCAGCCGCGGCGAAACCGTGGGCATCGTCGGTGAGTCCGGCTGCGGCAAGTCCACGCTCGCGTCAGTGCTTGTGGGACTTCAGCCGCCGACGTCGGGCAAGGTCTTGTTCCATGGGAAGCCCGCCATCAAGCGGAACGCCGCCATGCGAAAGCAGTTCGGCCGCTCAGTCTCCGTGGTGTTCCAGGACCCGGCGACGGCACTGAACCCGCGCATGACCATCCAGGACATCCTCACTGATCCGCTGCAGATCCACGGCATCGGCAACGCTTCCTCCCGCGCTGCCAAGGTCAAGGAACTGTTGGCGCTGGTGGGCCTGCCGCAATCGGCAGCCGAGGTGACGCCGTCGCAGGTTTCCGGTGGCCAGCGCCAGCGCGTGGCGATCGCCCGCGCACTGGCGTTGGACCCGGACATCATCGTGGCTGACGAGCCGACGTCGGCACTGGACGTTTCGGTCCGTGCTCAGGTCCTGAACCTGCTGTCCGACCTGAAGAAGCAGCTGAACCTCGGCATGGTGTTCATCTCGCACGATATCCAGACCGTCCGCTACGTCTCAGACCGCATCTGCGTCATGTACTTCGGCAAAATCGTCGAACAAGGCACAGCCAGCCAGGTCTTCGACAACCCCAGCAACGACTACACCAAGAAGCTGCTGGGCGCCGCGCCGAGCCTGCTGCACATCTAGTTTTTCCCTTCACAAGCTACAAACAACGGAGAATTCTGTGTCCACTCAGTTCCAAGGCGTCATCCCCCCGGTCATCACCCCCCGCCACGCCGACGGCAGCATCGACACCGCGTCGCTGAAGAACGTCACCAAGCACCTGATCGACCGCGGTGTTTCCGGCCTTTTCGTCCTCGGCTCCTCCGGCGAAGTCCCGTACCTGACCAACGACGAGCGTGAGCTGGTGGTCTCCACCATCGCCGACGCCAACGCCGGCGCGGTCCCCCTGGTCGTGGGCGCCAACGAGCAGACCACCACCCGCGTGATTGAGGAAGCTCGCAAGGTGGTTGACCTCGGTGCTGACGCGATCGTAGTCACGTCCATGTACTACGCGATCGGCAATGCGGCGGAGACCGAAACGCACTTCCGCAGCATCCACGCCGCTATCGAGAAGCCGATCTTCGCCTACGACGTCCCGGTCCGCACGCACTTCAAGCTGCCCACCGATCTTCTGGTCCGCCTCGGCCGCGATGGCGTCATTGCCGGCGTCAAGGACTCCTCAGGTGACGACGTTTCCTTCCGCCAGCTTCTCCTGGCAGCCAAGGACATCCCCAACTTCGACATCTTCACCGGTCACGAAGTCGTGGTGGACGGCGCCCTCCTGGGTGGCGCGCAAGGTGTTGTCCCGGGCCTTGGCAATGTTGATCCGGCCGGTTACCGCCGCCTGTTCGACGCGGCCCAAGGCGGTGACTGGGCTCTCGCGGCAAGGGAGCAGGACCGCTTGGCCGACGTTTTCGAAATCGTCTACGCCCCCAATGGCCGCGTTTCCGGCGGCGCTGCAGGCTTGGGGGCTTTCAAGACCGCCCTCCAGGTCATGGGCGTGATCGAGTCCAACACCATGAGCTCGCCGATGCTGTCGTTGAATGAATCCGAGACGGCCGTGATTCGCGAAATCCTGGAGCGGAACGGGCTGGTTTAGGCTTCCATGACCGCTTCGATGACCCACGTGATCGGCGTTGACCTCGGCGGCACCAAAACCGCCGCCGGGGTTGTTTCCCCTTCCGGCGAGGTGCTGATGTCGGAGACCATTCCGACGTTGAACCGGGCCGGCGGCGAAGCCATCCTCGACGCCACCGCTGCGCTGATCGCGGGCTTGGTGGAGCGCGCTGCCGACGCCGGAATTTCAGTTTCCGGCGTCGGTATCGGCTCCGCCGGGGTCATCGACGCTACTACGGGAATGGTTGTGTCTGCGACGGATGCGATTCACGGTTGGGCAGGGACTGAGCTTGTTTCGGGCTTGTCCTCGCGACTTTCGCTCGCTCCTTCGATGGTGCGCGCCGTCAACGACGTCCATGCCCACGCCCTCGGCGAAGCCTGGCTGGGTGCGGCCGCAGGCTCCTCAAGTTCACTCATGGTGGCGTTCGGAACGGGAGTTGGCGGAAGTTTTGTGCTGAACGGCGCTCCTGTTTTGGGTCACCGCTTTGTGGGCGGGCATGTAGGCCACTTCGCCTCACCCTACGCCGCGTCTGGTGGAACTCCCCTGCCGTGTGTTTGCGGTGGATCCGGGCACGTTGAGGCCATCGCCTCCGGCCCCGCTCTTTATGAGGCGTTTCTGCACTTTGGTGGTTCTGCCTTCGAGGCTCTGGACACGCGGGGCGTGTTTGAGCTCGCTGCTTCTGAAGCTCACGACGGCGGTGCTGCCGCAGCTTCTGCGGACAGCCGCGCCGCCGCACTGCGTGCCATCGAGGTTGGCGCAGCAGCGGCGGGCCAAGCCGTGGGCGGACTCATCAATATCCTCGACCCCGAAACCGTGGTGATCTCCGGTGGCTTGGCCGACGCCGGCGAACTCTGGTGGAAGCCCATGGAAGCTGCCCTGCGCCAGGAACTGCTCTCGCCTCTGGTCTCCGTGCCGGTTCTCCGGGCAACTCTCGGCAACACCGCTGCCATTGTTGGCGCCGCAAAACTCGTCCTTAAGTAAGGGAGACATCATGATTCTCACCCCCGAAGGCCTCGAAACACTCCGCTCCCAGCTGATCGTCTCCTGCCAGGCCTACCCCGGAGAGCCCATGCGCGATCCCCGGACCACAGCACAGGTGGCCGCATCCGCGGTCATCGGCGGCGCTGCGGCGATCCGCGTCCAAGGGTTGGCCGACGTGCAGTTCACACGCACCGCCGTCGAGGTCCCTGTCATAGGCCTCTGGAAAGACGGGCACGACGGCGTCTTCATCACACCAACCCTTCGCCATGCCCTGGCCGTTGCGAATGCCGGAGCGCATGTGGTGGCGATTGACGGAACGCGCAGGTCCCGCGCGGATGGGCTAACCCTTGCCGAAACGGTGACGGGCATTCACGCAGAGTCCCACGCGCTGGTGATGGCAGATTGTGGCTCGTTCGACGACGCCGTGGCTGCAGTCGAGGCCGGAGCGGACCTGATAGGCACCACGTTGTCCGGTTACACCGGCGAGCGCCCCAAGACGGAGGGACCGGACTTGGCGCTCTTGGAGCAGATCGCTTCCGCTGAGTTGGGCAAGCCACTCGTCGCCGAAGGCCGCATCCACACCCCAGCCCAGGCACGACAAGCCCTCGACGCCGGAGCGTTCGCCGTGGTGGTGGGCACCGCCATCACGCACCCGGCCAGCATCACGGGCTGGTTCAAGGGCGCGATGCACGCGTAGTTCCCCCCGTTGCGAGGCCCGCTCTGCACCCCAAAACCCAACCAAAGCGCGCAAAGCAGGCCTCACAACGAACGCGGGGGGCGCGTTGCGAGGCCCACTCTGCACCCTAAAACCCAACCAAAGCGCGCAAAGCGGGCCTCACAACGCATACCAACCCGGCGTAGGCTTTCCCCATGACTGCCGAGAGCTCCCGGGAATTCGACGTAATCGTTATCGGCGCGGGCGCCGTAGGGGAAAACGTGGCGGACCGGGTGGTTCGCGGCGGCCTGACGGCAGTGATTGTCGAGAGCGAATTGGTGGGCGGTGAGTGCTCTTACTGGGCGTGCATCCCGTCCAAGGCGCTCCTCCGTCCGGGGAGTGTGCTCCACGCCGCCCAAGTGGTGCCGGGTGCGAAAGAGGCGATCACGGGAACCATTGATCCCGAGGCCGCTCTGAAGCACCGGGATTGGTTCACTAACAATTGGCAGGACGGCAGCCAGGTTGAATGGCTGGACAGCGCCGGCATTGAGTTGATCCGTGGACGGGGCCGTATCACAGGCCCGCGCGAGGTCCAGGTGGATGGGCTCGATGGCAACAGCTACGCGTTGAAGGCCCACCATGCCGTGGTGATCGCGACAGGTTCAACCCCTACCATCCCGGACATTGACGGCTTGGAAGACGTACCGTTCTGGACAACCCGCGGCGCCACGGCGGCCAAGGAGATTCCCAAGCGTTTTGTGGTGCTCGGCGGCGGTGTTGCAGGCGTGGAAATAGCGCAGGCATTCGCCCGGCTCGGTTCGGATGTCACGCTGATCGCCCGCGGCCGCTTGCTGAGCAGCTACCCCGAGGAAGCCGCGAACCTGGTCTTGGCAGGGCTTCGCGCCGACGGCGTCGCTGTTCATCTGCACACCGATGTGGAAAAAACGGAGAAGAACGACGACGGCTCGGTGACGGTCACGTTCGACGACAAAAAGACCATTGCCGACAAACTGCTGGTCGCCTCCGGACGGCACCCCGCTTTGGCCAATCTGGGCCTGGAAAATGTAGGTGTGGAAGCACAGGACGGCAAGCCCCTGCGACTCACAACCGAAGCCAGCGGTTTAGTGGAAGGCCCCGCCAGTGATGGCACCAGCGGACTATGGCTTTACGCTGCCGGAGATGCGGCCGGCAAGGTTCTCCTGACGCACCAAGGAAAATACGAGGCCCGGGCTACCGGCGACGCGATTGCAGCCAGGGCCAACGGCAAGCTTATTGGCTCCCCGAAACCGTGGAGCCCCTATGCCCACACAGCCAATGACCACGCCGTCCCCAGCGTGGTCTTCACCGATCCCGAAGTTGCCTCAGTTGGCCCGAGCCTGGAGCAGGCGCTGCTGCGGGGTAAGAACGTCACCGGCGTGGAACTGCCCATCGATGTGTCAGGCTCCCAGTTGCACTCCCCCGATTACAAAGGCTGGGCGCAGATAGTGGTGGACGAAGACCGGAAGGTGATCCTTGGCGCTACCTTTGTGGGCCCCGGCGTCGCCGAGCTCCTCCACTCTGCAACCATCGCGATCGTGGGCGAAGTCCCGCTGGACCGCCTCTGGCACGCAGTTCCGTCGTACCCCACGATCAGTGAAGTATGGCTCAGGCTTCTGGAGAAGTACGGCCTCTGAGTCTCTTATTTGAACTGACTGGTCAGTTTAGTTAGACTTTCGGCAGACACCATTTCTGCGAAAGGCTCCATTGTGCTGTCCGTACAGCAACTCCAGATCAACGGCCGCCGGGACGATCTCCTACCGGCAACGTCACTCCAAGTCCGGCGCGGCGAACTCCTGCTCGTCGCTGGAGAGGGCCAGGACCAGCGAACCGCATTGGCGTTGGCCTTGAGCGGCCGCATGAAGCCAAGCAACGGTGTGCTGAGTTGGGACAACACCACCAAGACCAAGAAGATCCGCCTCGCAAGCGCCTTGGTGGACTCCCCGGGCGTTAACGAACCCGAGCAGCACCTCAGCGTCCGCGATCTGGTCACCGAAGACCTCTCCCTCATCCCCCGCCGTTACCGTGGCGCCCTCCTGAGCAAACCCTGGCTGAAGGTCAACAGCTTCGAGGACATCGCCGGACTCTGGATAGAACAAATTCCGGCCACCCGTCGGCTCGAACTCCTCACCGCGCTCGCTCTGGCAGATCCAGCCACCGACCTCCTTGTTGTCGACTCCCCGGATCGCCACAGTGCTGATTCCTCGTCTTGGTTACCCCGACTTCAGGCCTTGGCGTCCGACGCCGGGCGGCCGCTTGCCGTCGTCGCCGTCGTGGGTGCCCTCCCGGAGAACTGGACCGGCCCCGCGGCGGTGATCGGCAACTCCGTCTCGCACCCGCCTGAACCGGAAGCGAAAGCCGCGCCCGCCCAGCCCAAGCCAGCAGCCGTCGTCGAGCCCAAGGCCAAGCACGCGGCCGAGCCTTCACCGGAAACACGCGGGGCACCTGAAACATCCGCAGCTACCACAGCAGCTGCCGAAACTGAATCCGAAAACCTTCAAAGGACTGCAAAGTGACTGTTCTGCGGCTCGCCCGCTCCGAACTCAAGCGCATGACCGGCGGGCTCCTGCCCAAGCTGACCATCCTCGCCCTGACCATGGTCCCGCTGCTCTACGGCGCCGTGTACCTTTACGCGAACTGGGATCCGTACGGCAACCTGAACCAGATCGACGCCGCCTTGGTAGTGGAGGACACGGGAGCAACGTCGTCGGACGGTACCGAACTGCAAGCCGGCAAGAAGGTGGCGGACAGCCTGGTGGAGGGTCACGTCTTCAACTGGAAGCAAGTGTCAAGCGCTGAGGATGCAGACGCGGGTGTTCGCACGGGTGAGTACGCTTTCGCGCTGCGCATTCCCAAGGATTTCTCCGCCAACTTGGTCTCCCCCGGCAGCTTTGACGCCGCCAACCAGGCCATGCTGCACGTCACCACCAACGATGCCAACAACTACCTCCTGAGCACCATCGTGGACAAGCTCACCACAGCCGTACATTCAACGGTGGCCAAGGAGGTGGGCGAGGAAACAGCAAACCAGCTCCTCACCGGTTTCGGCACCATTCATGCGTCCATCGTGAAGGCTGCTGATGGTGCGTCGGAACTGGCCACTGGCGTTGGCAAACTCAGTGACGGCGCCGCCACCCTGCACGACGGCACCACCCAACTGGTCACCGGTGCCGACCAACTCGTAGCCGGCCAGACCCAATTGCGGGATGGCGCGGTACAGCTGAACACCGGTGCCGGCCAGCTGAGTTCGGGACTGACCGAGCTCAAGAACAAAACCACTACCCTTCCTGGTGATTCGCAGAAACTCGCCGACGGCGCAGCGCAAGTAGCCGCCGGAAACGCCGAACTGAACGCCAAAGTCCAGGACGTCGTCGGGCAGCTCGAAGCGGCAGACAAGGGCCTCCGCAACCGCGTGGTGGAATCGAACGCACGGTTGGTGACTGCCGGTGTCCTGACACAGGAGCAGGCGGACAAAGTACTGGCGGACTTTGACGCCGCCGCAGCATCGAGCCCGGTAACGGACGCGAAGACCAAGATCACTGGTGATGCTGCCAAGATCCAGCAGCTATCGGACGGTTCAGCTGCCGTCAGTGCCGGAGCATCCAAGCTCGCCGCCGCGACACCAGCCCTGACCGACGCGATATCGAAGGCCGCCGACGGAGCCGGACAACTAAGCACGGGAGCCTCAACTTTGGCTGCTGGGCAGCAGACCGCCCTGGACGGGGCCGGCAAGCTCGACGACGGCGCTCGCCAACTGGACAGCGGCGCCAGCCAGCTCGCCAGCGGCGGCGTCACAGCCTCAGACGGCGCCCACACCCTGGCCACGGAACTCGCCAAGGGCGCGGGAGACATCCCTAACCCAAACGATGAACAGAAGACCAGCGTATCCAAGGTGATCGCAGATCCCGTCGCCGTGGACAACGTCTCACAGGCCAAGGCTGGCTCTTACGGTGCCGGGCTGGCACCGTTCTTCCTGACGCTGGCACTGTGGATCGGTGTTTTCATGCTGGTCCAGGCCATGCGACCCATCACCCAACGGGCCCTCGCATCGAACGCCCCCGCCTGGAAAATCGCCGTCGGAGGCTGGCTGCCGTTCTTCGTGGTCTCCGTGCTGCAGGCCACCATCCTCACCCTCGTGGTGAATCTCGGCCTGGGCCTGAACCCTGCACACCCCATCGGGATGTGGCTGTTCATGCTGGCAGCAGTGATGGCGTTCAGCGCGATCATCCAAGGCATCGTGGCGCTCATGGGCACGCCCGGAAAGTTCGTGGTGCTGATCCTGTTGGTCCTGCAGCTCGTGTCTTCGGGCGGTACGTTCCCGTGGCAGACCACCCCCATGCCGCTCCATGTTGTTCACGAGGTCCTGCCTATGGGATACGTGGTGACCGGCATGAGGCACCTGATCTACGGCGGTGAGCTCAGCATGATCTGGCCCACCGTACTGGGTCTGCTTGGATACACTTTGCTGGGAGCGGCACTGTCAACGCTCGCTGTTCGCAAGCACAAGATGTGGACCCTCAAGACGCTGAAGCCGGAGATCGCAGTATGAGCACCACCGAGCCGGTTCCTTTCCCAGCAGATTCGCGGGAACCCGGTCCCGCGGAGAAGAAACTTCGTCCCGGGCGCACTAACGCCACCAAGCAACGCCTGTTCGAAGCCTCCATGGAGCTGATCGGCGAGCGCGGCGCTGCGGGGGTGACCGTTGATGAAATCGCGGCCGCCGCAGGGGTTTCCAAGGGGACTGTCTATTACAACTTCGGCAGCAAGTCCGACCTCATCGCCCAGCTCTTGCGGCATGGTGTGGACATCATGCTGGTCCGGCTCCAGGATGTCCGCGGGCAGGCCAACGACCCCCTGGAATCCATGACTAACATGGTGGGCCAAGCCATGGAGTTCATGGACGACTACCCCTCCTTCGCCCGCCTGTGGATCAGCGAAAACTGGCGCACCCCCGGCGAGTGGAGCGCCGTGTTTGCCGAGCTTCGCGCTGAGCTCTTGGCCGTGATCGGTTCGGCCGTTGAGAGCGTTGCGGCCGGGTACAAGGTTGACGAGAGCATTGCCCGGGGCTCCTTGGAGGCAGCGATTTTCGGAGCGATTTTCGTGGTGGGCCTCGACCGGCAAACGTACAACCCTGAGCGCACCCGCGAGCAGAGCGTCGCTGCCGTCATGACCATCATGCATGGGTACGTCATTAAGTAGGTCCGCCGTCCCGTTGTGAGGCCCGCTCTGCGTGTTCTTACTGGCTCTTAGCGTGCAGAGCGGGCCCCGCAACGGTATCCAACTGCAATGTACGACGGCGTGGCGTGGCCACTTGGTCGGCGATGATTAACCTCATGCGTCACATGGGGAACAGTGGGAAGCTTGCGGTGGTGTCCGCGTTCGTCTCGCTCGGGCTGTTGGTGCTGGCTGCCGTTGTGCTGGAGGAATTGGTGTTGTACCTGTTCCTGGGTTCCGTAGGGATCTGCTATCTGGCGTCCATCGTGCAGGTCTTCAACCGGCGACGCTACTTTGTGGTCCTCCTTGGCGCAGTGGGCACCAGCCTTTTCATCGGTTGCAGCATCGCCTTCCTGCGAATGTGGGGCATCGCGTTCAACCAGGACGCCAATGCTCTGGGGAGTGCCGTAAGCACTCAAGATTCAGACATCTACTTCTACTTGGCAGCCGTGGCAGGGTTTGGGACGCTGGGTGTGCTCTTTCTAGGTGCTGTGGTGCCATCGTTCGGTTCGCGAACAGCGGCTCCCGTTCGACGGCCTCCGGCTGTAAAGCGCACCCCCGCACCCCGCAAACCCGCTCCGCGTGCAGGAACCCCCACCAAGCGCCCTGCTACTACGGTCCCGCGGTCGTCCGGCGCAGCGAAGGCATCCAATGCAGCGAAGGCCCCCGCCGTGAAGCTTCCCACTTCCCGTACGCCAACCACGGCAGCCAAACGTCCGACGTCGAACTCTTCCACCCAACGCAAGCCGGCCCCGAAACGCTAATTCCCACATGTACCTCGCGTTGCGAGGCCCGCTCTACACGCTAACGCGGGATCTTAACGTGCAAACCAGGCCCCACAACGAACCAACCCCCCGTTGCCAGGCCCACTCTGCACGCTAACCCGCGATCTAAACGCGCAAACCAGGCCCCACAACAAACCACCCCCCGTTGCCAGGCCCGCTCTGCACGCTAACCCGCGATCTAAACGCGCAAACCAGGCCCCACAACGAACCAACCCTCTCGTTGCGAGGCCCGCTCTACACGCTAACGCGGGATCTAAACGTGCAAAGCAGGCCTCACAACGGGTGGGTCAGGAGTCGAAGCCCAGCCCGACGGCGTCGAGCGCTTTGAGGATCAGGTTCCGTTTTCCTTGATTGTGGTCGGCACGGTCCATGGACCAGCGCGTCAGATTGATGCCCAGGGAAGCGAGCGGCTCAGGAGGGAAGGGCAGGGGCCGTTTCCGGACCATTTCCACCCGGGTGCGTTCGGTATCCAGGCCGGCCAGGAGATCCAGGAGGACGTCGGCGGCAAATGCCGTAGCACCCACGCCCAGACCCGTGAATCCTGCCGCATACGCCACCCGTCCCTTCCGCGCCGTGCCGAAGAACGCGCAGAACTGGGTGCTCGAATCGATGGGTCCGGCCCACTTGTGGGTGAACTTCAGGCCCTCCAGTTGAGGGAACGTCGTGAAGAAGTGCGAGGCGATCTTCTCCCACGTCGCTGGCTGGTGCTCATGACGTTGGTCCACGCGCCGGCCCCAGAAGTAGAGGGCGTCGTAGCCACCGAACAGGATCCTGTGGTCCTTGGTAATGCGGTAGTAGTGAAATTGGTTGGCAACATCCCCGATCCCTTGCCGCTGGGACCACCCGATGGACTCCAACTGTGCCGCGCTAAGCGGCTCGGTCATGAGCGCGTAGTCATACACGGGCACCGTCATCAGCTGGTTACGTTTGAGCAGTGACGGAAACACGTTTGTACCGAGGACCACGTTGTCCGCTTCCACGTTGCCTCGCTCCGTAACCACCGTGACGCCCTGTTCGTGGTCCTTCAACTCGCGCACGCGGGTGTCCTCGTAGATCACCACGCCCAGCTCCGTTGCCACCCGAGCCAGCTCAAGTCCCAGTTTGTACGGGTGGACCATCGCCACGGAGTCTTTATGCCAGCGGCCCGCCAGGTAGGTGGGTGAGTTGACCTCTGCCCGCACGGCTTCCTGGTCCAGGTAGACGCTGCCGGGGCTGTCGTCCTCCTTGAGCCAAGCCACCTGGTGCGGTTCCACGGCAACGTTGAGCTCACCGGTGCGCTCCCATTCGCAGTCCATGCCGTACTTCTCAATGGCTTCCTGCATGCGGTCCAGGTTCTCCATGCCTAAGCGGTCGAGGGTTGCCAATTCATCAGGCCAGCGGTTCTTGCCGTTCTCCTGGCCGTGGGTGAGGCTCGCCTCGCAGAAGCCGCCGTTGCGGCCGGAAGCTGCCCATGCCACCCGCTCCCCTTCCAGCAGGATCACCGTCCGGCCGGGATCGCGTTCCTTGGCACGCAGCGCCGTCCACAGTCCGGTATAGCCGCCACCAACGATCACGAGATCCGCGGCAGCATCTCCGTCAAGTCGTGGATAGCGCGTGGCTGAATCCTTGAGGTCGTCGATCCAGAACGGCCTATGAGCCGCACCTTCCAAGGCTTGGGATACGACGGCGGCCTGCGGGACATTCCGTTCGAAAACGGTGGTATTCACGGGAAATTCTCCTACTTCAATGGTTAATCTCTTACCGGTCAGGCAATGACCGGCTCGGCGTCCCACAATGGCCGGGGACGGGAGGCGATGAGGTTCCGCGTGTAGTCGTCTCCGGGGTCCTCAAGGATTCGAGCCGTTGGCCCCTGCTCCACGATCCGTCCCTGATGCATCACCAGGAGCTCGGAACAAAGCCGTGAGACCACAGCCAGATCGTGGGTAACGAACAGGATGGTCAGTCCGAGCTGGTCACGCAGTTCCTCGACGAGCTCCAGAACCTGGGCTTGGACAGAGACGTCCAAGGCACTGGTGGCCTCGTCCAGCACCAGAAGGCGGGGGCGGGCAGCGAGCGCTTTGGCCAGCGCGACCCGTTGCCTCTGCCCACCCGAGAGTGCGCGCGGCCGTGCGTCGAAACGTTCCTGTCCGATTCCGACCCGCCCCAATAAGGCTCGGGCGCTGTCTTTGGCTTCCTTGCGCCCTTGCTTCTGGTGCAGGCGGAAGACATCAGCCACTGCGTTTCCTACAGGGATGCGCGGGTCCAAAGACAGGTAGGGATCCTGGAACACGATCTGGACGTCCTTGGCCAGGACTTTCCGTTCGGAGGCTTTCAGATGCCGGTTCGGCCGGGGGACATCCCGCAACAGGAGTTCACCGGATGTAGCGGTTTCCAAGGCCACCACCAGCCGGGCAAGGGTGGACTTACCGGAACCGGACTCCCCTACGATGCCCAAAGATCCACCCTCCGGCAGGGTGAAACCGGCGTCATCCAAGGCGGTGATGATTTCGCCGCGGGGCAGTTGGTACGTTTTGGATAGCCCCGAAACCTTCAGCAGAGGGGACCCCGCGACCACAGGCGCAGCCAAGCCGCCCACTTCAATCACAGGGGTAGCCTCCACCAGCTGCCTGGTGTAATCCTGCTGGGGCGTCAGGAAAACAGTCTGCGTTGATCCATGCTCCACCACTTCCCCCCGGCGAAGCACATAAACGCGCTCACACAAGCTTGCGGCAAGATTGAGGTCGTGCGTGATGAAGAGCATGCCCATTCCCCGTGACTGTTGTTCGTCGCGGAGGAGCCTCACGATCCCCGCCTGGGTAGTGACATCCAAGGCGGTGGTGGGCTCGTCGCACAGCAACAGATCCGGTGAGTTCAGGAGTGCAGCTGCGATCATGACACGTTGGAGCATGCCGCCCGAGAGCTGATGCGGGTGCTGGTCCATGAGCTCCTTGGAACGCCGCAAGCCAACCTGCTCCAATTGCGTCACGGCCCGTTCCGTGGCTTCGGCCCGGGACAAACCATCAAGCCTCACCAAGGTTTCAGTGAGGAAGTCCCCCACGGTCCGGACGGGGTTGATGCCCGCCCTGGGGTCCTGGAAAATCATGGAAGCATGCTTCCGCCGCAGCTCCATGAGGCGCTGTTTGCCGGCCGTCAGGGTATCGAGGCCCTGAACCGAAACGGTGCCGGAGGACTGCGAGCCCGCAGGAAACAACCCCAGTGCGGCCCGCGTAGTCAGCGACTTGCCTGAGCCGGACTCCCCCACCAAGGCGACCGCTTCGCCGTCGTTCACGTGCAGGGAGACGCTGTCCAGCAGCGGCGGCCGGCCCGGAAATCCGAGCGTAAAGTTTTCGATTTGCAAGAGCTGGCTCATGAAAGTTTTCCTCCGATGCGGTCTGAGAGTTCCTCGCCGATGACGTTGACGGCCACCACTACCAGGACCACTACCAAGGCGGGCCAGAAGGCGGGCAGGATGTAGCCACCCAGCAGCGCGCCCCGGGATTCCTCGATCATGGCGCCCCAGTCGCTGGTTGGTGGTTGGACCCCGAGTCCGATGAAGGAGAGTGCAGCGAGGTCGGCCAGCACGTAGCCGAAGTTCAATGTTGATTGGGCGCCAACGGTCGGAACCAGGTTGGGGAGAACCCGTCCCAGCACCACCCAGGGCGTCCGGAATCCGAGCACCCGGTAAGCCTGGACATAGGGCCTGCCCCGCTCAGCCACCACCAGGGACTGCGTGAGCCTGGCAACATACGGAACGTAAGCGATGGTCATGGCCAGGATGGGTGCGAAGAGCCCTTTACCGAACAACGCGATCGCGAGCATGGCCATGAGCAATGCGGGAAAAGCAAAGAGGAGATCGAAAAGGCGGCCCAAAACCTTGCCCGGCCAGCCTTCAGACCAGCCGGCGACCAGGCCAAGCAGCAGACCCAGGACAGTGGAGCCGATCACCACGATGGTGGGCCCCAGCAGCGAGGTACGTCCGCCGTGCATGAGCCGGCTGAGCAGGTCACGGCCCAGCGCGTCGGTCCCCAGCAGGTGTTGTCCGCTGGGACCGGCAAGGACGTTGTTGAGGTCCACGTAGTCGGGGTCGTACGGCGCCAGGACCGGCGCGAAAAGAGAGAGAAGTACGACGGCGGCGGCCACGGCAAGCGCGCCCCACGCCATGGGTGACAGGAGGCTGCCGTAACGGCGAAGACCTGCCTGGGGCAGCTGGATGGCTAACGTCATCGTGACTCCGTTCCGGCCGCGATACGCGGATCAATAAGGGGTTGGACGAGGTCCACCACGGTGTTGACCAAGACGAAGGCTGCCACCACCACCATGACGATCGCTTGAACGACGCCGAAGTCGAGCCTGTCGATGGACTGAACCAGGAGCTGCCCGATGCCGGAGAGGCCGAACGTCCGCTCGATGATGGCGCTGGAGACCAGAAGTCCGGCAACCAGCACGCCGCTCACGGTCAGGATGGGACCTAAGGCGTTGCGCAGCACATGGCGCGCCACCACGGATCCTCGGGTGAGGCCGCGGCTGGTGGCCACCTCCACGTGTTCGCGAAGCAGTTGCTCGTTCATCGAAGAACGGGTCACCCGCGCCACCATGGCGATGTAGGTGATGCCCAAGGCGAGCGCCGGGAGGGTGAGGTGCCAGATCCGGTCCCATCCGCCGTCGCCGCTTCCAAAGGAGGGGAACCAGCCCAAGCCCACGGAGAAGAGCGCTACCAACGCGATGGCTGCCACGAAAGGAGGCACTGCCCCGGCGGCGGTGAGGGTGATAAGGATGAAGCGGTCACCGAAGCCCTTGTTGAGGCTGGCCACAATGCCGGCGAACAGCCCCAGGACAGTAATGAAAACTGCTGCGAGTGCCACGAGTTGCAGGGTGGTGGGCAGCCGACCCAGCAAGACATCGGAGACGTCTTGGCGGTAGGTCAGCGAACGGCCCCAGTCACCTTGGAGTATGCCGCCGAGCCAGTTCAGGTATTGTTCCCAGGCCGGTTTATCCAGGCCGAACTGCCGGGTGATCTCTTCCAGTGCCTCGGGCTTGGGGCTACGTCCCCTCAGCAGGAAGCGTGCCGGGTCGCCGGGGACCAGGAAACGTGAGAAGAACACGGCCAGGGAGGCAACAAACAACGTCAGCAGCAGGGCCAGCAGCTTCTTCACTATGTACACCGCCGGGCGGACTGCGCTGCGTTTTTCCCGCTTGCGGGCGGGAGCGCCCGGGGCTGGTGCCTGCACGTCATCGGTAGCGGTCATGTCAGCGACCTCCTATCTGGGCTGCCCACGGGAAATACATGTAGTTGATGGACGGATCCGCCCCGGTAATGCGTTTACCCAGCCACATGGACGTGACGGTCTCGTAAAGTGGCCCCCACACCACTTCTTCGCTGGCCAGTTTGGCGGCCTGGCCCGTCAGTTTGCCCCGGGCGTCGGGGTCCTGCACGCCGTACGCGGAGTTCACCAGGTCATCGAATTCCGGGTTGCTCCAGCCGCCATAGTTGCTGAAATCTCCGGTTCGCAGCACGCTGTACATTTCCAAGGGTTCGGTGCTGGAGAGGTACCAAGAGGTCACCAGGAGGTCTACGTTCTTGCGCGACTCGGGGTCTGAGAACAGCGTGGTGTATTTGTCGTTGGACATGGTCTGGATTTCGGGCTCCAGCCCAATTTCTTTGGCTGCCGAGGCGATGGCCCGTGCCGTGATGTCGAAGGCTGCGTTCAGTGAGGCAGTGGCGAAGACGAACTTACTGCCCTCGGCTCCTGCTTCCTTGATGAGATTCTTGGCTTCTTCCAGGTCATAGGGTGTGGACAGCAGGCCGTCAAAAGCCGCATCCGTAGTTTGCGATGTCACGTCCTTCCACACACTTTTGGTGGTCAACGCGTCTGTCTTCTTCGCGTATCCCTGTTCGGCCGCCTTGATCAAGGCTTCACGATTGATGGCCATCATCAGCGCCTTACGGACCCGGACGTCCTGGAAGGTGCCGCCGAGGTTGGTGAAGACCAGGCTTTGCACCGATGTGTCCTCGCCGAAGTACAGCGAGCCGGCATCCTCATTGGCTTTCAGGATGTCCATGGCATTGGAAGGGATCGCGAAGCCGCCATCAATTTCGCCCGTCTGGAACGCGTTGATGCGCGACGTGGCATCGGGAAGCATTTTAAAGGTGACCTGTTGGGACTTGGCTTTGAGTTCCGGGTCCCAGTAGTCATCGAAGCGCTTGAGGGTGATGCTTTCACCGGCTTCCCATTGCTCGAATTGGAAGGGGCCGGTGCAGTTCACGCCGGTGCTTGAGTTGCCATAGTCCTTGCCGGCAGCTTCCAGCGTTTCGGCGGACTCAACCACACCTGTTGCTCCCACCAAGGAGCTGTTGAACACGTAGTCCGGCCGGGTGGTGGTCACCGTGACCTCGAAGTCGCCGGTCTTCTCGATGGACTCCACGTTCTGGTACGCCGATGCCCAGAAGGAACCTACTTCCGGGTCCACATGGCGGCTCAAGGAGGCCACGACATCGTCCGCTGTCATCTCACTGCCGTCGTGGAACTTCACGCCCTGCCGGATAGTGTAAATCCAGGTCAGCGGATCGGGATTCTCCACGCCAGTGGCCAGGCCCGGCGACGTGGAAAGGTCAGCGTTCCAGCGGAACAGCGACTCACACACGTTGGACAACACCGTGTTGTCCGGGTAGTCGAACGCGTACGCATAGTCGAGGGAGAACGGCTCCGCGTACATGGCCCAGTTGAAGTTGTCTATCTCCTTGGTGGGGGCCGGCGTGGAGTCGGACATGGTGAACTTGGCTCCGCCGACGGCGTCAGTCACGCTGGCGGGCCGGACGCCGCAGCCGCCCAGGACCAGCCCGGCCACGACGGCGGCGACGCCAACCGCGGTGATGCGCGACGGCGTCGTCCGCGGTTTCAAGCGCACGGCGCCCTGTGCAGGTTGGGGCGCTGGCTGCGGCGCTGGCAGCGACTTCATGGCATCACCGGAGCAGGTTGGGCTTGGCTGTTTTGGGTGAGCGCGCGGTCGTAGACGCACTCGCCCCCAATCCACGTCTGCGTCACCACCGCCCGATGCAGTTCCTCCGCGGGGAGCTCGAAAACGTTGAGGTCCAAAACTACGAGATCGGCGAGTTTTCCGGGTTCCAGCGTTCCCGTCTTCGTGTCCAGGTGGTTGATCCACGCTGATCCGTGTGTGTAGGCATCGAGGATCTGCTTGAGGTTGAGCTTTTGCGATTCCGGTCCGAGCGGGGGCAGGTCCTCCCCGGGTGCTATGCGGTTTACAGCAATGTGGATGGCCGCGATGGGATCCGCCGTGGAGACCGGCCAGTCGCTTCCTGCCACCAATCGGGCTCCCGCGGAAGCAAGCTCGCCAAAGGGGTAGTGCCTGTCCTCGGCACCCGGCTCCAGAAACGGGAGGGTCAAGGTGTCCATCTGTTCTTCGTGGCAAGCCCAGAGAGCCTGGACGTTGGCCGCCGCATTGAGTCCGGCAAACCGGGGAACATCCTCGCTGCGGACCACCTGAAGATGCGCCAGATGGTGCCGATTATCGTTCGTCCCGTTGCTGTCCCGTGCCGCTTCAAGTGCGTCCAAAGCGTCAGTCACGGCGCGGTCGCCGAGGGCATGGAAGTGAACCTGCATGCCGGCGGCATCTATCGCGGTGACGAACTCCTTCAGCGCCTCGGGCTCGAAGAACTCGATGCCCCGGTTTTCAGTGTGGTGGCCGTGATGATCGAGGTAGACGTGGTGCATTGCGGCTGTGTAGTTCTCCGCCACACCGTCTACCATCACCTTCACCGTGTTGGCGTTGAGCTGATGGTGGTCGAAGGAATCGGCCACCCTGTCCCGGCGATCCGCGATTGCTTCCAGCTGGGCCATTCCGGCAGTGCGGTCCCACCATTGGCATGCGGTGACCCGGACTTTCAGGTCTCCCACCTTCGCCGCGTCCAGGTAGACGTCCAGATGGTCGGTATGTCCGCCCTCGGAGATGGGAACCCAAGCGTCCTGCCAGGCAGTGATGCCCTGCGCAAGCAACAGTTGTTGGGAAGCGAGGAGGCCTTGGTACGCCAACTCGAACGGCACCGCTGGTTTGACCGCATTGAACAGATCCATGGCCCCCTCATGAACTGTGCCGGCGGGCGTCCCGTCTTCTTCGCGTTCCAGCCGTCCGCCCTCCGGATCAGGTGTTCCTGCGCCGATTCCTGCTGCCTCGAAGGCGGCCGTGTTGGCCCACGCCCCGTGATGGTCCCTGTTAAGGAGGTAGACGGGCCGATCCGGCACCACGGCGTCCAGCAGTTCCCGTGTTGGAGTGCCGCCCGGGAAGAAATCCATGGACCAGCCGGCCCCCAGGATCCAGGGTTCATCAAGGTTTTCTGCTGCGTAGCGGGCCACTCTCGCCACGGCTTCATCTGCGCTGGTGGCCTCTGTCAGATCGCATTGAAGCAATTCGATCCCGGCAAAGATGGGGTGGATGTGCGCATCCTGGAAGCCAGGCACCACCAGTTGCCCCTTCAAGTCCACCCTGCGGGTGTCCGGTGTGAGCGTTCCGTTGACGTGTTCGGGTGTTCCGACGGCGATGATGCTGCCTCCGGCAATGGCAAGGTTTGCGCGGAGGGGGCCGGCGTCATTGCCGGTGTACACCCATCCGTTCTCAAACAAAATCTCGGCGTGCACTTTCGAGTCCTTTCGTGGGGAAATTCAACTCTGCGAGACACACTATGAGCCCGATCACACTTAAGTCAACAGTGTTGACATCAGTGCTGACAAACACTTTGACTGTTCCTTGAAAGGAGGACGCCATGAATCATGTAGGTTGATAATCAACCCGGAATCGCATGGAAGGCGGACAACTGATGGTGCAGCCAGCACAGTCGACGGACCGCCGAACGCGCCTTGACGCGGCCACCATCATCGACGCCGTCCTGCGGATTTCCAGCCAGGAACTCGGGGAACGGCTGACCGTGCGACGACTGGGACAGGAACTCGAGGTGGACGCCACTGCCGTCTACCGGCATTTCCGGAACCGGGACGCGATCGTCAGGGCCGCACTGGACCAGTTGTTCATGATGTCCGTGGAGCGCACACTGGCCACGGCACGCGACCAGGATTGGCGTGCCCGGCTCGAGGCCTACCTTGACGAACTCCTCAAAGCCTTCATGCAGCATCCCTCCCTAGGCAGCGAGTCGTTCGCCACGGACACCTACGGCCCCGGCGAGCTGAAAGCGATCGAGTTCGTCCTGCAATGCCTCACCGACGCCGGGCTGGAAGATGACCGCGTGGTGCACTACTACGCGGCCCTGGAAAGCTACACCCTTGCGCTCGGCGCCGGCATTGCGGTCGAAATCCAGCGACTCCCGGACTCCGAGGGCCACGATCCTTGGCTCAACCCACGGGTTTTCACGCGCATCACCGGTCACCCGCTCCTTGAAAAACACCACGCTGCACTGCAAAACCTTGATTCCCTCAAGGCGTTCCAAGCCGGCCTCTCGGCTATCCTGGACAGCGCCGAACGCGAAAGCACCCGCCGACCGCAGGCCTGACCACCTGCCTCACAATCTGCTTAGCCAGCAACACAACCCACCCTTCCCCGCACGACGCCACCATCCGGCGTCGTCCATTCAGCACTGCCCGGACAGCGACGCCCGGCAGGGAAAGCACGGTACCCTCATGCACCAGTTCATCAACGGAAAACTGCTGTCCGGAACCTCTGGTAGCAGCCTCGATGTCATCAATCCCGCTACCTCGGAGGTGGTGGAAACGGTGGGGCTCGCTTCACTTGCGGATCTGGAGTCGGCAGTGGCAGCGGCCCGCAGCGCCTTCCCGTCGTGGTCCCGCACCCCGCCGGGTGAACGCGCCGGGATCCTGCAGAAATTCGCCCGCATCATCGAAGATCGCGCGGAGGAATTCGCCCGGGTTGAGAGTGCTCAGACAGGCAAACCGCTTCGGCTAACCCGGGAGTTCGACGTCCCCGGCACCATCGACAACATCGACTTCTTCGCCGGCGCCGCACGGCACCTCGAGGGAAAAGCCACCGCCGAGTACTCTCCCCAGCACACCTCCTCCATCCGAAGGGAAGCGATTGGCGTAGTGGGATCCATCGCGCCCTGGAACTACCCCCTGCAAATGGCCGCGTGGAAGATCCTTCCGGCCATCGCCGCAGGCAACACAATCGTTCTCAAGCCCGCCGAGATCACTCCGTTGACGTCCCTGATGTTCGCGCAAGCGCTCAGTGACGCCGGACTGCCCGACGGCGTGGTGAACGTGGTGGTAGGCGACGGCGCCAGCGTTGGGGCTGCGCTCATGCGGCACCCGGATGTGGCCATGGTCTCCTTCACGGGGTCCACCGCCATTGGCCGCACGGTCCTGGAAGCAGCAGCCGTCAATGCGAAGCGCGTGCACCTCGAATTGGGCGGCAAGGCACCCTTTGTTGTGTTCGACGACGCCAACCTGGACGCTGCCGTTCATGGCGCCGTGGCCGGTTCTCTGATCAACACAGGTCAGGATTGCACCGCAGCCACCAGGGCTATCGTTCACCGGAGCGTGTATGAGGAGTTCGTCGCGAAGGTGGCCGCCCGCTTTGACGGGATCGTCATCGGTGCACCCGGGGATACTGATGCAGACCTCGGCCCCCTCATTTCCTTCAAACAGCGCGACCACGTAGCCGGGATGGTGGACCGTGCGCGCAGCTACAGCAAGGTGATGGCAGGCGGCTACGCTCCTACGGACGAGGGCTTGGGAAACGGCGCCTTTTACCGGCCCACCCTGGTTGTTGACGCGGCGCCGGACTCGGAAATCGTCAAGGACGAGGTGTTTGGCCCGGTCCTGGTGGTCCTCCCGTTCGAAACGGACGACGAAGCGATCCAACTGGCCAACGACACTGTCTACGGATTGGCCGCGTCTGCCTGGACGAATAATCTCCAGCGGGCCTTGCGGGCCACCCGTGAGATCAAGGCCGGCTGCGTGTGGGTCAACGACCATGTTCCGATCATCTCCGAGATGCCCCACGGCGGCTTTAAGCAATCCGGGTTCGGCAAGGACATGTCCGCCTACTCCTTTGAGGAATACACCCAGGTCAAGCACGTGATGTTCGAGTTGGAAGGCGTTACCGAGAAGGACTGGCACCGGACCATCTTCAAGCTGCGCTGACTTCCCCGAGCCGTTGCGGCCCCCGCGTTGTGGGGCCTGCTTTGCGCGCTTGCGCCCGATCTAGGGCAGCAGAGCGGGCCTCACAACGGGCGTTTCCGGACGGATCTTGCGTCCGGCGCCGAGCACTGCGATGGCAACTCCGAGGAGCAGGATCAGTCCGCCCAGGATCTCGGTCAGCGTGGGAATCTCGTTGAGGACCAGCCACGCGGCCGTCATCCCCACCACCGGGACCAGAAGCGTGAAGGGCACGACGTCGGAACTCGGGTACAGCGACAACAAGCGGTTCCAAATGCCGTATCCAATCAGCGACGCGAACACGGCCGTGTAGATCGCGCTCAGGATAGTGGCCGGTTGCAGGTCCGTGAGCGTTGCCAGCACGGCGTCGGGCCCATCCACCACCAACGATAAGCCCGCCAACGGAACAGGCACCACAGCGCCGGACCAGACCACTAACCCCAAGCCGGAAGCAGCCTTCGTGTGCCGGACCACCACATTCCCGACCGCCCACGACAACGCTGCGGCCAGAACGATCATGAGTGGCAGAACCGGAGCCACGGCACTTCGCCCCAAAGCCACCACGGCCAAGCCTGCGATGCCCAGCGCCACACCCGCCAGTTGACGACGGCTCGGGCTCTCGCCGAGGATTTTCGCCGCAAGCAAGATGGTGAACAACACCTGCGCCTGAAGTACCAGCGATGCCAGGCCTGCCGGCATGCCAAGTGCCATGCCCAGATACAGGAGACCGAACTGGCCGGCACTCATGAAGAGTCCGACGCCGATAATCGCCTTCCAGCCCACCTCTGGTTTGCGGATGAAGAGGATGAAGGGAAAGACCACCAGCAAGAAGCGCATAGCGACGAAGAGCAGGGGCGGGACCTCCCTGCCGTTGGTGTGCAGACCGAGGTCGATCGCGACGAAGTTGATGCCCCACAGGACAGCAACCACAACGGCAAGGGCAGAGTGGCGAAGGTTCACAAGACCACTCTGGCCTTCTTTTGGTTGAAGCACCAGCGTTGAATTCGATACGGAACAGCGTAGATTTGCTTCATGATCGATATTTCGGCCTTGAGGGCATTGGTTGCCGTGGAGCAGCACGGCTCAGTGGTAGCGGCATCTGACGTCATGGGTTTCAGCCCATCGGCCATTTCGCAGCAAATCAAGAAACTTGAGAAGCAAACGGGCGTCACCGTGCTGGAGCGCAGGGGTCGCGGGGTGCTCCTCACAGAGCGTGGACTTGCCCTTGCAGGCTACGGTCGGCGGATTATGGGCGAGCTTGAAGAGCTGCAGGCCACCCTGCTCGCCGACCCCGCAAAGCCTTCGGGGATCCTGAGGCTTGTCGCGTTCTCCACGGCTTGCCGGGGTCTGGTGGGACCCATGCTGGGGCGTATGGCAGCCGCGCATTCCGACCTGAACGTTACCGTCCTCGCCGAAGATCCCCGCGAAGCCGTGCAAAGAGTCGCCTCAGGCGAGGCCGAACTCGCGGTGGTCCACAACTGGAACTCGGTGCCCTTGGTGATCCCCGGAAACCTGGTGCATGAGGACCTCTGCATCGACCAAGCCGATATCCTCGTCAACAGCACCCATTCACTGGCGGCGCGCACCGCCGTCGAACCTGAAGACCTTCTGGACGAGACGTGGATCAGCACCCCGGCAGGAGCCATCTGCAACGAAGCACTCCTGCAGATCTTCGCTGGGCTGGGCAAGGTCCCCGATATCCGTATCTACGATCCCGACTTCTCCACTCACATCGCCATGGTGGAACAGGGTGTGGCCGTGGCACTTGTACCGAGACTCGGCAGGCCTCCGCTTCCTGATGACGTCGCTGCCATCCCGGTGATCCGCCCAGTCCAACAGCGGTCCGTTGGTGTTGTCTACCGCAAGACGATGACAGCCAGTCCCAGCATTCGACTCGCCGTGACCATGCTGCGCGAGATAGCGGCTGAGCTACCGCTCCCGCGAAGCTGACGGGAGCGATCAACGTCACACAGGGGAACATTCGACGCCTAGCAGGCTGTTAGCTTAGGCTAACCTTACCTAATTGTCAGCGCCACCCGGAGCGCGATCGTCGAAACTTCTGAAGGGGCCCACCTGTGGAAGCAATCCTCTTTCCCACGGACATGAATCACCATCACACGTATGGCTTGGTCAGCTACATCATGATCGACGACGGCCTCTACCCGAGCGCCCACAACCGGCGGGATCCCTACGCGCTTCCTGCTTTCGACATCCGTGGTCAATGGGTCTACCCCAGCCGGTACAACGAATACATGGCTCCGCAGTTACCGGTGTACATGTTCGACGGCGAATACCTCATCGCAACAGGTCATGGCGAAGAAGCGGCGGGCCTGCCGGTGTTCGAGATCCGCTGCATGTGCATGCCGCAGCTGGCTTACGGAGACCCAAGTACCTCGCAATAGCTATCTGCGGGGCACCGTGAAATGCGTCAGCCTGGCATCCTGCCCGTCGAGCTCAGCCCACGACTTTTCCGTTTCCAGTACCGTCAACGCACTCGTTGGGTAACGGGTAGCAGCATCCATGTAAGCGTCGTGGTCCGAATCGCGGGAAGCCAGCTGCATGGCAAGATCCTGAACTCCAGGCATATGCGAGATAACCATCAACGTGGTCACGGTGTCGGGGACGTGATTTATCACCGTCAACATACGGTTGGCTGAGGCGGAGTACAGGCCGTCCTCGAGTTTGGGCGTCGGCGCCTTGTCCCCCAACTCATCGCACACCCAGGTGCAGGTCTGACGAGTCCTCAACGCGGACGAACACAGGATGAAGTCCGGCACCACACCATGTTTGAGCAACCACTTCCCAGCCAACGGAGCCTCCCGGTGCCCACGCTCCTCCAAGGGGCGCTCATGATCAGGCACGCCCATGGGCCAATCAGCCTTGGCATGCCGCATGATCACCAGGCGCTTAATGTGATGGTCACTCATAATCCAACCCTATCCGCCGCAGACCCCCGAGGCTTCCCGACCTTCTTTGGGAAGAGATGAGCCTCTGAGCAACCTGATGCGGTTGCCTAAGGGCTGTGGGCACATCAGAGAGGGTCGCGACCCCACACGCGCCGGTCCGCCGTCACCAATTTTGAAGTCGCGGCACCCCCGACACGCGGTGCAGCAGGCGTGTCCAGGGTATGTGCCGGCCAATGTGGGTGGTGGCCGCACAGCCCCCAAGCCCTGCCTCAAAGACAGGACGCCGGAGTATCGCAGTTGAGGCTTCCCGACCTTCTTTGGGAACAGATGAGCCTCTGAGCAACCTGATGCGGTTGCCTAAGGGCTATGGGCGAATCAAAGAGGGTCGTGACCCCACACTCGCCGGTCCGCCGTCACCAACTTCGAAGTAGCTGCACCCCCGACACGCGGTGCAGCAGGCGTGTCCGGGGTATGTGCCGGCCAATGTGGGTGGTGGCCGCACAGCCCCCTCAAAGACAAGATGCCGGAGTATCGCAGTTGAGGCTTCCCGACCTTCTTTGGGAACAGATCAGCCTCTGAGCAACCTGATGCGGTTGCCTAAGGGCTGTGGGCACATCAAAGAGGGTCGCGACCCCACACGCGACGGTCCGCCGTCACCAACTTTGAAGCCGCACCCCCGACACGCGGTGCAGCAGGCGTGTCCAGGGTATGTGCCGGCCAATGTGGGTGGTGGCCGCACAGCCCCCAAGCCCCTCCGCCGCGGAGGTCAGACTCCTCGACGTGTCGAGGGAAGCCGCCATAGTGCGGGCGCCGGAGTGCAGGGGCGTTATGGAGGGAGCTGCAGCGTAGCGGGGCATCCCGATAGCGCCGTTGTCGCGCGAAGAATGAGCGCAGGCGCAAAGGGATCGTCCCGCGAAAGCGGAAGCGCCCGCCGCTGGATCACCCCGCGAACACGAAAGCGCCCGCCCTTACAGGACGAGCGCCTTCGGCGTAGTGCTACTTAGATCGAGTATTCCGGAGCGGCCCAGACGATAACTTCGGGGTGCTCGTAGAAACGGTAGCCCTGGCCGCGGACCGTGCGGACGGTGTTGGCGAGGCGGCCGAGCTTGGAGCGGAGGCGGCGGATGTGGACGTCGATGGTGCGCTCGTTGGGCACCTCTTCGGCGTTGCGCCACAGGCCCTCAAGGAGCTCGTCGCGGCCCACGGTGCGGGTTCCGTTCTCGACGAGGTAGTTGAGGAGCTCGAATTCCTTGAACGTCAGATTCAGCGATTCGCCGTCGAGGTGCACTTCGCGGCGGGCGAGGTCGATCAGCACGCCGGACGGACGGGCTTCCTGCTGGGGCGCCGGGCGGGCGGCTTCGGTGCGCTGGCGTGCGGCGACGGTGGGGTCGCCGAAGGTGGACCGCACGACGTCGAGTGCGGACCCGGGTGCCCCGGCGGGGGCAACTGCGACGGCGGCATAGCTCTCGGCACCGGTCACGAGGGACTGAGCGTAGGCCCGGATTTCCTGGGCAAGCTTGGCAATGGAGGTTCCGGCGGCAGCTGCGGTTTCTTCGTCAATGCCCATGTAGAGGACGAACCCGCGGGCCACGTTGTCGTTGGCAACAGGGCGGAGCTTGTCCGACTGCGCGATCACAGGGGTTGGCGCAGTCATGGGCGCCGGCTCCGCGGCGGGGACTGCGCGCAACTGGCCATAGGAGTTGGGGTTATAGCCCTGAGGCACGTATCCGGGGGCCTGCTGACCGGCGCCTTGCGGAGCAGGAGAGTAGCCGGGACGGTTGCCGAAGCCGGGGCGAAGCCCTGCGTTTGACGCGGCCTTGTTGGCGTTACGGACGGAGATGTGGACGTATCCAGATGCAACTGACATAGAGTGCTTACCTCAAAAGTGAATAGCCGTCATCGCGGCTTCGAATGCTGGTTGTCCCCGCAATGAGTTTGGGGAGGGGCGCCCAACGCTGGGCTAGGGGGCGAATGCCTGAAACTTCTTGGGGTGGAAAGTTAGGCTTGCATTCGACAACAGCGGTCATCATGGCCAGCGGGTGCGCTGGGCCAGGTTGCTGCGGCTGCAGGTGCTGTTGAGTTCTTGTTCACATTGGAAGTGTGCAACGTAACAAAGGCAACACGCAAGTAACAAAGCGCCGAACCGTCCACATTTTGAGACACAGAGGTCTATTGTGTCGCAAATCACAATTCCGTAGGTGCTGTAAATGAACGTCATTTCATTCGGTACGGTCAGGAAATATTCGGCATCTACTGAATATTCTTCGGTATATCGGGGATGATGTGCATGCTCGTTCCCACCAACCCTCCCTCGACGGAATCTCACGATCTGAAACACTTGTTGTCCAATCGGACTGAGTCTTTCGGACCAATTTTCGGGACAGAATCTGCTACAAGCCGTAGAACGCGGCTGCACTTGGCTGGCCAAAGTCCTTGGGCCAGGAAGTGGGTCCCGTAGCACCCTCCTCGATAGTCTGATCTCACAGCGTCCTCACAGGATGGGCAAAGCGTTGGCAAACCAGCAGAACGGAGAGTTATCCCATGGCCTCCTCGCACTCCATGACCAATAACCTTCCCCAGCTCTCCCACCCGGACGGCTCTCCCATCCGTGCCCTGGTGGTGGATGACGAACCCAGCCTCGCCGAACTGATGAGCATGGGCCTGCGCATGGCAGGCTGGTCCGTTGCGGTGGCGGGCGACGGTCCGGAGGCAGTAAAGCTGGCCAAGGACTTCCGCCCTGACGTGTTGGTCCTGGATGTCATGCTTCCCGGATTCGACGGCGTCGAGGTCCTGAACCGCATCCGCACCTTCGCCCCGGAGGTTCCCGCACTGTTCCTCACGGCCAAGGACGCCGTGCAGGACCGCATTGTGGGACTCGCAGCAGGCGGGGACGACTACGTCACTAAACCCTTCAGCATGGAGGAAGTCCTCCTGCGCCTCCACCGCTTGGTCCAGCGCTCCGGCGTAGCTGCAATGGACACCGCGGAGCTGGTGGTAGGCGACCTTACGCTCAACGTAGATACCCGTGAAGTCACCCGCGCCGGCCAGGATATTGCGCTCACTGCCACCCAGTTCGAGCTGCTTCGCTACCTCATGGAGAACCCCAAACGGGTTGTCAGCAAGGCCCAGATCCTGGACCGCGTGTGGGACTACGACTTCGGCGGCCAGGCCAACATCGTGGAGCTCTACATCTCTTATCTGCGCAAGAAGATCGAAGCCAACCATCCTCCGATGATCCACACCATCCGGGGTGCCGGATACGTCATCAAGCCTGCGGATTAGGCATTGAGCACCCTCTCAGGAGTGGCCAGGAAGTCCGGACCGGCCGGACAGTCTCAGCGCAGTTGGCTCAACCCTTCCACCTGGCACTTGCGTACACGCCTGGTCCTGGTGGCCATGGCACTGCTGGTCGCCATTTGCGCTGCGGTGGGAGTTGTCAGTTACGCGTCCATGGACATGGTCTTCGACAGGCAGCTCGACAGGCAGTTGGAGCAGGCGTCCAGCCGCGCGAATGACTTCGGCAGGCCGCCGTCGAACTTTCCGTCATCCCCCGGCAGGCCGGATCCTCTGGAAGCGCGCGGGCAAGCTGCGGGCACGCTTAATGCGAGGATCGACGGCTCCACCGTGCGTAGCTCGGGTTTAATTGACGCCCAGGGTAACCGCGTCTCGCTCTCAGCGGACGACGAACAGGTCCTTGTGTCGCTCCCCACGGACAATCAACCCGTGGACCGATCACTCTCCAACGGCGATTACCGGCTGGTGGCAGTCAACACCAATTACGGCGACGTGATTGTGACGGGCTTGCCGCTCGCCGACAAACAGAGCGCCGAAGCCTCGCTGGTGTGGACCATGGTGCTGGTCTCGCTGGGTGGACTCGTGGTGATCGGCCTCGTGGGAACGGTCATCATCCGCCGGACCATGCGGCCGCTGGAACAGCTCTCCGAAGTGGCCACAAAGGTCTCGCGCCTGCCTCTCGACGCCGGTGAAGTGGCACTTGCGGTGCGCGTGCCGCCCTCGGCATCCCACCCTGGAACGGAAGTGGGCAGCGTCGGCTATGCCTTGAACCAGATGCTGAACAACGTTTCGAGCGCTCTGGAAGCGCGGCAGGAAAGCGAAACCAAGGTGCGCCAATTCGTGGCAGACGCCTCGCACGAGCTGCGGACTCCCCTGACCGCCATCCGGGGTTACACCGAGCTACTGAGGATGACGGAGAATTTTACCGAGGATGGCCGGAAGTCACTGGCGCGTGTCCAAAGCCAGTCCGAACGGATGACCACCTTGGTGGAGGACCTTCTTCTGCTGGCGCGGCTGGACGAGGGTCAACCCGTCAAAGTTGAGGACGTGGACCTGACACAGCTGGTGATCGAAACGGTCAGTGACGAGAAAGTCATGGCACCGGACCACATTTGGCAGCTCCAGCTCCCCGATGAGCCCACCACGGTGCGAGGGGATGCCACCCAACTTCACCAGGTGCTGGCCAATTTGCTGTCCAATGCCCGCAAACACACCGATCCCGGCACCACTGTGGTTACAGGTGTCATGCTCTCCGCCGACGGCAGCGCCGTGGTCACGGTGACGGATAACGGCCCCGGAATTCCTGAAGATTTCCAGGGCCGGATCTTCTCCCGGTTCGCCCGCGCTGATGTCGCAAGGTCAGGCACCGAGGGCACCTCCGGACTGGGCTTGTCCATTGTGGAATCCATCGTTTCAGCGCATGGCGGGAGCGTGGAAGTGACCTCGCGGCCGGGGCGCACTGAATTCGCCCTCCGACTCCCTACCGTGACCACCGAAGGCCTATAACGAATCGGGCAAGGCGACTCACCGGCGTCGTGATCTCTGTTACCTAAATGTGACTTCTGCCGAAACCTCCTGTACCGTCGAAAGGGTGGGTCGTCCCTAGCAGGCCCACATCCGGGATGCGCCGAGCTCTGCCACTTCCCGGAGTCCGTTCTTTCTCCGAGGCAGAGACGGGGGACCCAGAGTCTCCGGGCCAGGCCTTTTTGGCCGGCCCTTGGGGTGAAGCCGCAGCATGATACGCGGCCGGATGACCTCATCCGAACCCGACAGCTAACTCCGCAGGCGCTGAGAGGTAATCACATGTCTGAACTTAACGATCAGACGCGCCCTTCCGCGCGTCACCGCGACGAACACAACGCACCGCTCACCAAGTCGCAGTCCGTCCTCAAGAACGCAGCCCGCCAGGGTAAGTCCGGCCACCGCATGTCCGTAGTCGCCGGTGTCGTGGCAGCCGCACTGGGCGTTGCATCGCTCGGAACCGCCGCAAACGCCGCACTGACCCTCCCCGAGGCGAGCCGCGTAGCTGGAACCCAGGCCAGTGCGCAGGTCAACACCAACAAGTCGGCTGAGATCTCCGCGTCGCTGAATGCTGCAGCCGAAAAGGGCGCAGCCGACAGGGCCGCTGCGGATGCTGCCGCCAAGGCAGCTGCTGACAAGGCCGCTGCGGAGAAGGCTGCCGCTGACCGGGCCGCAGCTGAGAAGGCCGCAACCGAGAAGGCTGCCGCTGACCAGGCCGCCGCCCAGGCCGCAGCTGAGAAGGCTGCCGCTGACGCTGCTGCCAAGCAAGCCGCCGACGCCGCTGCTGCCGCTGCCGCTGCGGAGGCCGCTGCAGCTGCTGCAGCCCCCAAGGCTGTGGACGACCCCGCTGCTGCCAAGGCGTACGCACTGAGCATCCTTGGCAACTACGGTTGGGGTCCGGGCGAAATGACTGCCCTGAACACGCTGTGGGAGAAGGAATCGAACTGGAGGACCACGGCGATGAACGCTTCCAGCGGCGCCTACGGCATCGTCCAGTCCCTGCCTGCTTCCAAGATGGCTACCGTTGGTCCTGACTGGGAAACCAACTACCAGACCCAGATCAAGTGGGGCCTGAATTACATCAAGGAGCGTTACGGATCCCCGTCCGCAGCTCTGGGCTTCCACTTGGCCAACAACTGGTACTAAGCCAGACTGCTTGATTGCCGCGCCCGTTGCCGCCGTTCGCACCAGTGCCCACTGGAGCGGATGACGGGAATGGGTGCGGCTTTTGCCGTATCACAGGTGCGGCGCGTAGTTCACAGCGGGATCACAGCTATCGCCTAAAGGACTCAAATCCGGTGTGCTCATCCTGAATATATGACGCTCACAGATCCCAAGCCGGTGGTGCACCATCAGCTGCAGCGCGCCCCCGTGAAAATACAAGGTTTGGTTCCCGTCCTGGACGTCACCATCCCCGTGTTCAACGGTGAAGCCCATCTGGAACACAAGCTGCGCAGCCTGCACGGACACCTCGCCGATTCCTTCCCGCACACATTTCGGATCACGGTGGCCGACAACGCCAGCACGGACAACACTTTACGGATCGCCGAACGTCTGGCCAGGGAACTCCCCGAACTGATGGTGATGCATTTTCCGGAACGGGGACGCGGAAACTCGCTCCGCCGGGTCTGGCTTTCTTCTCCGTCTCCCCTGCTGGCGTACATGGACCCTGGTCTGTCGATCGACCTTTCGGCGGTGGCGCCCCTACTGGCCCCGCTGATCTCCGGGCACTCCGACCTCGCCGTCGGAACGCGACTGGCAAGGGCTTCACAAGGGACATCCAGCCGCCACCATGACGTCATGGCGCGCGCCTACAATTTTCTGCTGCGCGTCATGACGGGGGCGCGCTTCTCCGATGCCGAATACGGCTTCAAAGCCATACGTGCCGATATCGCCCAAGAGCTGCTCCCCCACACCCGCAATGAGGCATGGTTCTTCGACACCGAACTGCTCGTCATCGCCGAACTCTCCGCTTTGCGGATTCATGAAGTCCCCGTCGACTGGACCGACGATCCCGACCCGGGCGTCGACGTCGTACGTACCGTCCTGGCTGACCTTCGCGCAGTGGCCCGCCTGACCCGCGAGCTGCACCGGGGGACAATTCCCGTCAGTGAGTTACGGGCCGAACTGGGCCGAGGACACCACCGGCCCTGACCCCGCCATAGAGCGTTACGTCTCCGGTTCGGCCTCCACCGCACCCCGCACGGCTGCGATGGAGGCCGCGACATCCCCGGCGTCCGTAGTCCAGTTGCTGACCGAGATCCGTAGAATCTCGCGACCACGCCACGACGAACCTGACATCCAGACCGCGCCTTCTGCCATGAGCCGCTGGGTGATCCGGTGTGTACGGTCATCGCTTCCGAAAGTCACCGAGACCTGCGTGAACACGACGTCGTTGAGCACCTCCACGCCAGGGATCGAGGACAGGCCTTCAGCCAAAGCGCGGGCATTAGCTGCCAAGCGCTCCACCATGGAAATCACGCCGTCCCGGCCCAGTTGCCTGAGTGCCGCCCATACCGGAATGCCCCGGGCGCGGCGGGACATCTCCGGAACTTTCTCGAAAGGATCCCCCGGTCCGGCGTCCGTGGCAATGAGGTAACTCGTGTGAACGCTGAAGGCACGCCTCAAGGCTTCCGGGCGGGCAACGATTGCCAGGCCACAGTCGTAGGGGACGTTCAGGGTCTTATGGGCATCCGTTGCCCACGAATCTGCGTCCTCGACACCCGCCAGCCGGCCTCGCAGCTTCGGGCTTACCGCGGCCCACAAACCAAAGGCACCATCCACGTGCACCCACGCACCGCGATCGTGCGCCACGGCTATGGCTTCCTCCATGGGATCGAATGCCCCGGAGTGGAGGTTGCCCGCTTGCAGGCAGACCAATGATGGGCCGGGTTGCTGATCCATGGCATCAGCCAGGGCGTCAGGAAATATCCGCCCTTCGTCGTCGGCGTCCACCGGAACACAGGCACCCAAACCGAGGTATCGCAAAGCCAGATCCACTGCGGCATGCCGTTCCCTGCCCGCAAAGGTTGTGATGCGCGGTGCACCGCTGAGGCCGAGCGCTTCGAGGTCCCATCCGGCCTCGTCCATCAGGTATTGGCGGCCCGCTGCCAAGCCCACGAAGTTGGCAGTAGTGGCACCCGTGGTGAATCCGACGTCGGCCGTCACGGGCAGGTGCAGGAGGTCCAAAAGCCAGGCGGCGGCAGATTCCTCGATGGCAGCGGCAGCGGGGGTGGCGAACCGGAGCCCGGTGTTTTGATCCCAAGCAGAGACGAGCCAATCGGCGGCCATGGCGGCGGGCAAGGTTCCGCCCATGACCCACCCGAAAAACCGTCCGGACTGGATCGCCATCAAGCCGGGCTCAGCCAGCGCGGCGAGCTCGTCCACTACCTCCGCGGCATCGGTTGCTCCGTCCGGGAGACGCGGCAGGATGGTCTTGGCCACTTGGTCGGCATCGGATGAAGGGCGGACAGAACGGGTGGGAACCGACGCAAGCCACTCACCGGCGTGGACCATGGCCCGCTCCAATGCAGCACCGTACGCCTCCGGCATCGCAGACATGCGCACAGCCTACGCCCGGTTCACCGCTTGGAACAGCCTTTACTCCAGCGGCGCTAGAGGGTGAGCGTCAGGAGGTGACCGCCGCCGTCGTCCTTCACAGCAGTGACGGTGACCGACGAGTAATCCGGGATCCGCCACATGCCCGGCTCCAGCTCCGCATTGTGCCTGGCAGCGGCCTTGCCCACCACAACGGTCCGCATGCCGGCGGCGCGCGCGGCAGCGATACCGGCAGGCGCATCCTCGAAAACCACGACGTCGGCCGGGTCGGCTCCCAGGAGCGCCGCCGCCTTCAGGTACCCCTCAGGGTGCGGCTTACCGCGGGTGACGGACTCCGCAGTGACTGTTGTTGATGGCATGGTGAGCCCGGCCGCCTGCATGCGGATATCTGCCAGGATGCGGTCCGCGGAGGTGACCAACGCGATAGCGTCATCCGGGAGTCCTGCCAGCAGGGCTTCTGCCCCGGGAAGCGCAATGACGCCGTCGGTCCGGGAGCGTTCCATCTCGCCCAACTCGGCGGTCAGTGCTTCAAAGTCAGCGCCGGCGGGCGCGTACCGGCGAACAGTGTCGCCGGCTTGGACGCCGTGCGAGGTGCGCAGGATCTCGTTGAAATCCAAGCCGTAGCGCTCGGCGAACTCAAGCCACACCTGCTCAACGATCGCCGTTGAGTCAACCAGCGTGCCGTCTATGTCGAAAAGGACGGCGCGGACGGTCAGCACTGATGATGGAGAGACGGGTTCGGCAGGATGGCTCATGGGTCCATCCTGCCGCACACTCATCCGGCGGTGCTGAAGTGTGACTTAGCCGTTTGGCCGCTGAGGTAGGTACTGCACCGCCCACTTGTTGCCGTCGGGGTCAGCGAAGTAGACGAAGTGGCCCCAATCCTGAACGTCAATATCGCTGACGTCCACGCCGTTGGCCTTGAGCTGTTCATGCGCCTTATTAATGTCCGCCACCACCACTTGGAGGCTGGGCGCTGTTCCCGGAGGGGCATCGCTGAGCCCCTCACCGATAGCGATGGAACACGCCGAACCAGGCGGTGTCAGTTGCACGAAGCGGATGCCGTCCATGGGACGCTCATCGAAATCGGCGTTGAAACCAACCTTGTTGACGTAGAAATCCTTCGCGCGGTCGACGTCGGACACAGGGACAAACACCAGTTCAAGTTTCCAGTCCATGCGCCACAGGCTAACGGGGCGCGCCGGAAACCGGTAGGGGGCTCCCTTAACCCGCTACGCCGTAAAGGCGGTCACCCGCATCGCCCAGGCCCGGCACGATGTAGGACTTTTCGTTGAGCTTCTCATCAATCGAGGCCAGGACGATTTTGACGTTGGCGTCCGAGAGCTCCTCTTCCAGCTTGGACAATCCCTCCGGAGCGGCCAGCAGGCAGATGCACGTCACATCGGAGGCACCGCGCTTGAAGAGGAACTTGATGGCCTCGCGCAGGGTGCCGCCAGTGGCGAGCATGGGGTCCAGCACGAAGATCTGGCGGCCGGTGAGATCCTCGGGAAGGCGCTCGGCGTAGGTGATGATGTCCAAGGTTTCTTCGTCGCGGGCCATGCCCAGGAAGCCCACCTCAGCGGTAGGGACCAGCTTGGTCATGCCCTCGAGCATGCCAAGGCCTGCGCGCAGAATCGGGACTACCAACGGAGTGGGCTTGGTGAAAGCCGTGCCCACGGTTTTTGTCACGGGGGTCTCGATCTCGACTGGCTGCGTCTTGACCTCGCGAGTGGCTTCATAGGCCAGGAGGGTGACGAGTTCTTCGGTGAGTTGCCGGAAGACCGGTGAAGGGGTGTTCTTATCCCGCAGAACGGTGAGCTTGTGAGCGACCAGCGGGTGGTCCACGACGAGTGTGCGCATCCCCCAAAACTATCATTGAGACATGAGCGCCACCGAGCCGTATCACGCAGAACACATGGCCTGGATGGGCCTTGCCCTGGACGAAGCCCGGTTGGCGTTGAAAACTGACGACGTACCGATCGGCGCCGTCGTGTTGGGGCCCGACGGCGGAGTGCTGGGTTCCGGACGCAATGAACGGGAAGCGCATGGGGACCCGACCGCCCACGCGGAGGTGGTGGCCATTCGTCAGGCTGCTGCTTTGCTTCGTCAGCGCGCTCACGATGCGGGCGCCGATGGCGACGGCTGGCGCTTGGAGGACTGCACTTTGGTGGTCACCCTTGAACCCTGTGCCATGTGTGCCGGGGCAATTGTCTTGGCCCGTATTCCCCGCGTCGTGTTTGGCGCGTGGGACGAGAAGGCAGGAGCGGCGGGTTCTGTGTTCGATATCCTCCGCGAGCGCCGCCTTAATCACTGGGTTGAGGTCTACGCGGGCGTCCGCGAGGACGAGTGCGCTGCCTTGCTCAGGGACTTCTTCGTTTCGCACCGCGTGCCCTGACTCCCCCGCTTCCCTGCTCCCCCAATCCCCCGATCCCCCAATCCCCCGCGAGTTGGCACTTAATGCCGATCCGGGTGCTCGGGATTGGCCTTAACTGTCACCTCGGTGGGCGTTCCAGGGCCTCCATGACAGTGGCCGCGGTGGTGTCCCAGCCTTGGAGGTGCTCCCGGGCTGTCATGGCTGCGTTCCGCCAGGTTTGTTGCTGGGCGTGATCGGTGAGCCATCTTCGGAGGGTGCCGGCGAGGTTTCGAGGGTCGCTGAGATCCAAGGCCGTGCCAGCCCGGGAGGTACCCAGTGCTTCCACTGCTCCCGTTCCCTGCCGAACGAGCACGGGGATGCCGTGAGCCAACGACTCCGTTACGGACATCCCGAAGCTTTCGGCACGTGAAATCAGAACACTCAGGTCTGCCCGGTGCCATTGCTCTTCGAGGGCATCGCCGGTCAGCTCGCCAGTGATGCAAATCCGGTTTTCGAGACCGTAATGCTCGACGACGGCCCTCACCGTGGCCGCGTAACCCGGGTCAGCGTCGCGGGAGCCGATGAGGGCTGCGGTCCAAGGGAGAACTTGTATTTCACTGAGCGCCTGCACCAGGAACGTCTGGCATTTGTTGGGCAGCAACGCCGCGACCACCACGATGTGCCGTGGTTCGGATCCTTCTGCGGGGTTTGCCTTCTCAGCACCGGGCGTGGCGATCACGATGTTTTGTATCCCGTGCTTTGCCTCCAACTCCGCCGCTGCGTGAGCACTCGGGCAGACGACCCCGGTTGCTGCAGCCAGCGCCTTAGCCTCAAGGTCGTGGTCCGCCAACGCCATGTGGGAGAGGACCCAGACCTTGGTCCCGGCATTCACCGCGCCGGCGATCTCTTCCGGTGCCCCGCTCGCTACCAAGCCGTCGGCAATCACTGTTGTGCCGCCGTCGAGCATGTCAGCGAACCGCTGCCGGTCCGTCGGGCTCCCAACGGGCCAGTCGCCGTCGACCGTTACTATCTCAAGGTCCACGCCAAGGGCACTCAAATGCTCGGCGAGTTTGGCGTTGTACTTGTTGCCGCCGGAGCCGTGCCGGACGTTCCCAGGGACCAGGAAGCGGATGTGCACTTACTTGACCGGGAGCTCCAGCGAGTAGCCCGCCCAGGCATCAGGGTTCTCGCGGAGGACGACGTCGATGCCAGTGAGTGCCGGACCGTCCGCCGTGTCCTGAATTTGGGCAGCCATGGCGTCGGCGATGTGCTTCGCGAGAGCCTCCGTTGTGGAGAGCTTGCCCTTGAAGGCGGAGTGTTCGTCGAGGTTCTTGTAGTTCAGGTCGGCGAGCACTTCCTCAAGGATGCCCCCGGCCGCACCGATGTCCAGGACGATTGCGTCGTCATTGAGGTTGGGCCGGCGGAAGGTGACTTCTGCAACGAACGTGGCACCGTGGAGCCCCTGGGCTGGGCCGAACGCTTCCCGGGGAAGGCTGTGGGCGACCATGAAGTGGCGTCGGACGGTCAGGCTGAACATGTATTAATCCTCCGGGTTGGGGTAGGCGACCACATGGCAGAAACCGCCGGGCCGTTCGAACAATTCTGTGAGTGTGCTGGGCAGGTTCCGGAACAGGCATTCGCTGGTCAGGAAAGTGTCGAACAGCGGATCCCTTAGTTCGAGTGCCGCCTGTTCCAATCGCTGGGCGTTGGTTCGCCGGTGCCTTCTGGGCAGGGCGACAGCACCCACCTGGCTCGAGCGGATGTTGAGCCTGCGGGCGTGGAAGTCCTCCCCGAGCGGGAGGGTGACTTCCTTGTCCGCGAACCAGGAAAGTTCAATGACATCGGAGTCGTCGCCAGTCAGTTGGAGGCTCAACTTGAGGCCCTCGTTGGAGGCGGAGCAGTGGAAGACGATGTCGTTGTCATCCCTCGCTTCCTCGGGGAGGGCGAAGTCCACGTTGATGGTTTCGGCCAGCTTTCGCTTCTCGGGGTCGGCGTCCACCAGTTGCAGGCGGCCCAGCGGATAGTTCCGCAGGAGCGTCGCCAGGACGCCACCCACCAAACCACCACCGACGACGGCGACACGGTCGCCCAGCCTCGGTCCGGCTTCCCAAAGGGCATTGATCGCCACCTCAACGATGCCCGTGAGGACAGCCCGCCGTGCTGGTACGTCCTCCGGGATTGCAGTGAGTTGGCCAGCGGGGATCACGTAGAAGTCCTGGTGCGGGTGCAGGCTGAAGACGGTCTTGCCGATCCATTCCTCCGGGCCTTGCTCCACTATGCCGACGTTCAGGTAGCCGTATTTGACCGGGCCCGGGAAGTCGCCTTCCTGGTGCGGCGCCTGCATCAGGTCAGCCACTCGCTCCGGAACGCGGCCCTCGTGGACAACACGCTCAGTGCCGCGGCTGACCCCCGAGTACAGGGTCCTGACCAGCGCTTCTCCTTCTTGCCTTGCTGGCAGGGCCTCCGGGCGCAGCTCGCCATTGCCCGTCTCAGTGACCCAATAGGCCTGGGCTTCGTGTTCTTGTTCGCGCGAGATAGTCATGGTGCTTACGAATCTATCGGTGGGGGGCTGCTGACGGAAGTTGGCCCTGTTTGGCCGGCGCGTTCGCTGGTTCTCCTTGCAGCGCGTTGGGGGCTCGTTTTGGGGAACAGGGCTCAACTCCGGTACCCTATTTCAGTTGGTGACGTGTCCGAGCGGCCGAAGGTGCAACACTCGAAATGTTGTTTGGTGTAAAAGCCAACGTGGGTTCAAATCCCACCGTCACCGCCAATGAGAAAGGCCCTGCTTCCCTTTGTTTATGAGGGAGGCAGGGCCTTTTCTTGTCTTCTAGCTAAGCGTCTGCCCACATTTTGCCCACACTCGACTGTGAAACCGCGTGATCTAGAGCGTCTGAAACTGAGTCCAGATCCCCGTCGAACAAGTCTGCATAGACATCCAGGGTCATAGCCGCGGAACTGTGGCCAAGCATCTTTTGGACCGCCTTGACGTTGGCGCCGGCAGAAACGGCGAAGCTGGCTGCTGAGTGCCGAAGATCGTGGGGCGTTATGCGTGGGATCCCGGAACGCTTCACAGCACTTGCAAACCAACTCATATTGTCTTCATGGACTCTCGCCAGCCGGAGGTGATGACCATTCTCACCGGGGAACACCAGATCCTCACGGCCCTTACCCTCGCATTGCACCGCTAGGCGCTCTGCCAAGAATCTCGGGAACGGCACCGTGCGACGCTTGTGGTTCTTCGGCGTTCCAACCTCGATAACGGAACCGACCTGAACGGCGTTTTCCTCGATCAAGAAACGCCTCCTAAGCATGTCCAAATGCTTGACCCTAAGCCCGGTCGCTTCACCCCATCTGAGGCCGCAGTACGCCAATGCAAGGACGAGGGCGGGGTACTTGCTCGCTTCCGCCAGGGCATGAACTTGTTCGTGAGTTAAGTAGACGTGTGGTTTCTTCACCTTTCGAGGCAAAGACACGCCACGTGCAGGGTTGCTAATTGTCCTGCGGTCCGCAACAGCATCATCCAAAATGGCCGCAAGAACCCCATAAGCCCGGATAACGAGAGTGGCGCCCTTTGCCTTACGCGGCGGAGTCGCATCGGGATCCCCTTGCGTCATATCTGAAACCCATTGCTGCACGGCAGTCCGCCTAACATCAGCGACGGCAACACTTCCCCAGACCCGGCAGCACGTGATTCCGCCAAGCGGATTCGACTGGACGCAATGACGATGGCTTGAGGTGGGCCTGTCTGGCGAGCCACTCGTGCCCCAACCCCCCCCCCTATAACCACCTTCGCGGCGGTGGCATCAATGAACTCTCCGCGGGCTTTGGAAACTTCCACGCTCGCTAGGAACAGCTCAGCATCCCGCTTCGTGCGGAATCCCCGCTTGTCAGTCTGGGAGCGATCGTGCTTTCTGTACCGAACACGGTAGCGCCGGCCGAACTGGTTTCGTAGGGCTCAATTGTCGCCATGCGCGTCTTCCTGCGGGTCGTACGGGCCAATATCGCCCACCTGGATCATCCCCGAATCTCGCGCTTTCTTGATCCACTTCGTTGCCGTAGTCCTGGGCAACGGATCAAGGTTTTCTCCCGCAAAGGTCTGTTGTACATAAAGGGCCGGCGCGAGTCCCAGGATAAGACCAAGGGTGTAGATGTCTGCGACGTACTCCAAAGTCTCCCGAACAGGTCCCCGCAACCGGAGATTTTGAAGTTCTTCATCTGGAAGTTGAACCGGACTCTCAGCCATGATGCTGTTCGCTCCCCCGCCTTCCCATGAGTAAAAGTCGCGGAGGTATCCGAGGTGCTTCAAAATTGCGGAACGCCAAAGATGTTTGACGTTCACTGCGCGCAGGTCGGTTGAAGTTACCTCGTACCCAATCCGTGAGGAAACGGTTACGGCTGTAGGTCTAAGACCGCCATCTACCAACGCGACACGGAAGGACACATCCAGATTTGCAGCCGGCGCATGGGCAACAGTCAAGGTCCCCGGCAGGTCAATGGTCACCGGCCCCAGCAGGTGCGGTATAGCCCCATGGTCTGGGGTATATGAAGATTCCACTGTCGTTTGAGGCATGTCTCATTATCGCAGAGTGGTTCACTAACGACAAGGGAGACTCACTAGGAGCACTCCTGACATAATTGCTCCCCGCGATCTAATGTCAAATTAGGGAGAGAGGCTGAATTGTCAAACCTGAACCACTCAGAATTAAGCTCTTTTCCCAGAACACACCAGGGAGAAAAAATGACTTCTGAACTCATGAAGCCAGCCGACCTCGGGGCGCGGATTGAAACTTCCCCAGCCGTGTTGGCGAACTGGCGATACCTCGGCATCGGGCCGAAGTTCATCAAGCTAGGCCGCTCGGTCCGCTACAGGGTCTCTGATGTCTAATCATGGCTAGACGACCAGACACGGCAGCAGACCGGCGCCGCCTAAGCCGGCCACCAACCCCTCGCTCATGTCAGCCCACCAAGCTGACGCGAAACGCCCGTCGTGCTCTCTGGGAGGGAGCTCACGGGAAGCATCACTAAAACCATCACACCGTACTGATCAAAGGCCTCATTCAAATGAATAGCACCGCATCAACCGTGCCCACCGTCCGCCGTATGACGCAGGAGCAAGCCAGCAAGCTTGCCGCGTTCGTTGTCACGATTCGCCCCGAATGGTTAGCCGCACCAATCCGCGGCCTACTCCAATCCCACACCTACGGAACCCGCGGGGTGGAAGAAATCGAAGTTGAGGAACTAACGCGCCGCACCGTCGCCGCAGCGTTCACCTCAACGCAGGAACAACTCACCGAACTGCCAGGAGCATCGGCGTGATTAGCAAAAAGATAGTTATCGACGTAGCCCGATACGACACAAGCACTCGCGGATCCGTTTCCTACGACCCAACCGAACTGGACCGTAATCACTCCTGGGACATTTCGCGGCTACCTCACGGCGCCGTCCTTGAACTTTTGGTACACAGCTACAGGCCCTTCCGCTACCCAAGCGAGTACGGGCCTGCCATGTTCCCGAACCCTCACGCGTGGGGAGGAACAGAAGCTTTACACATAATCATTACCGCGGACTCCCATGGGGTTGCTGCGGATTGGGAAGAACTGTTCGTCAGGCAGGCAGCGGACATCCGAAAACACAAGCAGGCTGCTTGAAGGTAGCCAATCCAACAGCCGGCGTGGAGATGAGCGCCCACGCCGGCTCAAGACAACAAGACCACATCAGACGCAAGGACCGGACTTGACCGAACAGCTCGCCCCGGACCACCACATCCCCGGATACTTCCGCGCCGAAGCCTACGAAGACGAATCGCCCTCAAAGCTCAAGAAGGCGTTCACAGGCGCATGGCTCTTGGAACAGGTATTCCCCCAACTCGTCTACATCGTCGATGGCATCATTCCCGAAGGGCTAACGCTCCTTGTAGCAGCACCGAAGATCGGGAAATCATGGCTTGTCCTCGGCATCGCAATCGCCATAAGCACCGGCCAGAAAGTACTTGGCTGCGTCAATACAACAGCAGCTCCTGTCCTATACCTCGCCCTCGAAGATGGACCGAGACGGCTGCAATCGAGGCTAAGAACCCTGGGCGTCACAAGCCTCAGCAATAATCTGACATTCATCACCGACGTTCCCCGCGGGGACATGGTGGAAACCATCCGCGAATTCATGGACAGGCACCCCGGCGAAAATCCGTTGGTTATCCTGGACACCCTCGGCAAAGCAATGCCCTCAGCAGTCGGAGGGGAAACACAATACGACCGGGACTACCGCGTCATGGGTGCGCTCAAACGACTTGCAGACGACAACCCAGGGTCCAGTGTCGTCATCGTGCACCACACACGCAAGATGGACGGCGCAGACTTTCTCGATGCAGTCAGTGGAACTCAAGGCATCGCTGGGGCAGCGGACCCAATCCTGCTGTTGAAACACTCACGCCACGAAACGCAAGCGCAGCTACAAGTAACCAGTCGCGATGCAGCGGAAGGCGAATACATCTTGGAGCAGGCAGGCACCGGCAAGTGGGTGCTAGCTGGCGGATCCCGAGCCGAGGCAGCGAAAGCAGCTACCGACGCAAGGACAACCGATGGAGTAAATGACCGCATGGCCTAGGTCATCCAACTCATCAATAGGTACCCCGAGGGAACGAAGGCCAAAGACGTTGCAACACTCCTGCACCTCGAAGATTCAACAGCTCGCGTCTACCTAAGAAGAGCCTATGAAGCAGGACGAATCAGCAATCCATCAAGAGGGCTATATGCCCCTGTTACATCTGTTACAAGTGTTACTTCCGAGCCTGAACTGTTCGGCGAAGTAACACAAGAAACACATGTAACAGCCATGTCTGGGGAGGTGGCGGCATGACTGATGCGGAACTCGCTGAGTACTGGAAACGCCAGACAATCCACTGGCGAAACCTCGCCATCGTCTATCAACAGCAGCTCCTAGCAACCAAGAACCGTCCCGAACGTCACTACGGGAAAACCACCCTTCATCGCGACCCGACAGGCAACGCAGCAGTAAGTGCCGTCGAAAAAGAACGCAAGAACAGGAAGTAGCTCAAATGGCTTACGAGTACACGGAACGTCAACTGACCCAGTGGGATTGGGCTGCGCAGGCCGCAGCCTGGAAGGAGAAGGCAGAACACGAAGCACGACGCGCCGCCTTCTATCAGCGCAAAGCCGCCCACTACGAAGCGCGTGCAGAGGTTGCAGCATGAGCGGGTTCTTTGATGACCCGCGGGTGGCTAAACACCTTGACCCGGAGATACTGGCCTACCTCAAAGCCAACCAGCCGCTAGCCGACTCCAGTGCGGACGTGGAGGCAGGGCATTGGATCGCCCACACAGTCGCACTGCTTCAACAAGTCCGCGACCTCAAGCAGCGAGTAAAGGAATTGGAGGCGGACGTATGACCCGCCACCCGTACGGATCCTTGGAGTACTACAAGAAAATCGCGGAGACTCGGCAGAACATCATCACGCGGGCGCACACCAAGCTTCGTTTGCTACAGCAGGAGTACGACGAGGTTGAGGCTGAGCTGCGCACCTATGTTGAGGGGCGCCGTTGAACCAACCTCAGCCCAGGCCTAAGCCTCCTTTTCGGACCAAACCGCCGTAGCCAAGTTTGCGTCTCTGAGCGGCCCGTCGGGATCCCCGGCGCCTGTGCTGCTGTGAGACAAACCTGACCACTGATACTCGCCGCCTGGGTAGATCTGCGGGAAGTCTGATTCCTCAGCCTCGCTCTTCTCCCCGTTGCGCGGCCCACCCTCGTACGTGAATTTTTTGCTCATGCCGACCACCGTAAACCCAGAACTATAAAAGGAACACCCAATGTCTCTGAATGACCCCACCGCACTGAACCCCCTCTACGAACTCGAACTTCAGCAACGCCCCGACTTGGTTGAAATCGCCATAAAAGAGGCACCCATCCCGACCATGTGGGCAACTGGTGACCTGCCGCCGTTCACAGCATCAGGCATCGACCCCGAAATGCTCCGCCACGTGCCCTGGCAGGCACGCCACGCAGCAGCCGCCGAACCGGACCGGGCCAAAGTACTCGGCATGATCGACAACTACCAGGGCGGAGCCGAACAAGACATTATCGAGGTCGAACACGAAGGACTCGCGGCCTACCGGGTCCGTATGCAGCGCTGGATGGCAGGGTTCGACAAGCCCAAGGACGCCCCAATGTCTCAGCAGGAGCAGGACGAACTGTACAACCAGATATACGGAGGCAAGTGAACTGGCCCCCTCCTGAACCTGCCGGGATCACTTGGGAGACTAGGCACGTCAGGCTCAACGGCAGAGAAGAAACCTACCGGCTGCGAACCATCAACATATCGGGCACCATCGTCCAGATCGACGCTGACGGCAGGTTCTTCTGCGAAGGATGCCAAGACGTGTTCACCCTTCAAGAAGTGACAGCTCAGGGAACAGGGCACATGGGCGGCAGGTTACGTCCCGCAATGACCAGCAGACTCATCAACGTCTACCCGCACCCGAGCGACCAGTAACAACCCCTCACCTCTCAGGTTGGCGAGGGGCGGCTGGCGGCTTCTATCGGGTGTCTGTCCAAAGCCACTGGCAGTTTCCCGAGTTCATAGGAGGGGGTCGAAAGTCGTCGGGCCACTTCGTCGTCTTGTTGTAGCAAACCGTTGTACCGTCTTCATCAACGAGCTTCGCTTTGTCGATGTTCACCACTCGAAAATCGGCGCCGGACAGGTCCGCTGTCACGAAGTCGGTACCGTCCACATTAGCGTTCTCAAATAAGGCGCCTTTGAGGTCGGTTTGATAGAAACGAGCGTGCGACAGGTCAGCTCCAGTCATTCCGCTTCCAGCCATGTGAGCGCCAAAAAAATCTGCATCGGACAAGTCGGCATCCTTGAACTGACTATCCGAGAAAATGCCTTGCTCGGCGCTCACATGGCTGAGGTCACCGTCCCTGAAGTTTGCTCGTTCTAAATGCAGGCCTGCGAGGCTTTGACCTGCCAGGTCCAATGTGGCGAAGGGTCTGGGTGTCTCTCCCAATCCAGACCTATCCCGGACAAATCTCAGGTTCTCTTGGCGCGCTTCTTTGTCAGAACGAACATCATCAAAATGGATCTGAATGAACACCGATAGCAAGGCAACAATCGATCCGGAAACCAAACCAACCACTAGATCGTGCCGCCAAGGAGAGGAACGGGCCGGCAGTACTGAGGTTTCTTGTGGCTCGTCAGGTCGCGGCTTGATGAACGGCCTTCGAATTGGGGTCTTCACCGTCCGACACTACGACACGATCTGACGACTCAATATCAGCAACACACACAGCCCGCTTATGGCGGGTTCACCCAAAACAGACAAGGAGCCCTTTGTGGCTATCACGACCACTCCACTCGGTTTCCAGAAACCGGACGGCAACGAACCGTTCCGGCAAGGAAACGATGTCATATCCGCCAACGCCCAAAAGGCACAAGACCTTATCGCAGCAGACAAGGCGCGTCTTGCCTTGTTGGAGCAGTCGGCAGGCTTTCCAGGTGACCCTATAGAGCTTGCTGACGATGTTGTGCACGTCCTTGTCACTGACCCCGGAAGCGCCACAGCAGCGGCACTCAACACCACCTTTGGCCCAGCATCAGAGGCCATGCAGGATGCATTCGCGCTCAAGCCAGGACCCGTCACCGCAGCAGCAGGCACTCACCGCTACCTGTCACTAGAGGCCGAAGACCTCCGCGACCTGAGCGAGCTTTGGGTTGGTGACTCCATCGGCAACGAGCAGCTTGAACACATCTTCCTCCTGCTCCAAGCCCGCGCATCCCTGAATCCGTCGCGTAGCTACATCTACCACCTGATCGATCCCAGAACGGGTGCAACGTGGACTACCCCTGTGACCCTCCAGACAGGGACAGGGGTAGGCAACGCAGGTGGCCCCTTCGTCACACACGTGTGGAACTTCGCTGTCTCGGGGATGAACGCATCCTATGCACAGGGATCCCGCTACCCGGTTCTTCTGGCGACGAACCCCGACCTGGTTGTGCTGCTCCATGGCAAGAACGAAGGCACGACGGCGGGTGGCTCAACGGACGCGCACTGGCGAGGTCAGTACCTAGCGTTCACTGAAACCATCAAGCAGGACCTTCCGTTCGCCGACCTCGTTTGCGTGCTGCAAATCCCGAACCGCGACAACACTGACATGGCGAAGAAGAACCGCATCTACGCCCAGATAGCGGGGCTACGGAGTAATCGACCTCCACCAGCTCTTCCTGTCGGCCATCAAGAAGCTGGGCGGCACGCTCACTCAGTACATGAAGGCCGACGGCATCCACCCCACAACCTCTGCGGACGCTCCATCACCAAATGGCTCGCTGCTCATGGCTCAGCTTGAACTTCCGTTCTGGACGTACAGCAAGGACACTGGTGCAATTAGGGCTCAGCAGGTAAGCGCCATTGAGACTAACGCTGATCAGCTCATTCCTAACGGCAACTTCTCTGACTGGACCAGCACGCTGCCGGCAGGGTGGGAATCCAGCAACGCCATCGTGACCAAGGATGTACGCGCGGGGTACTTCGAGAACGTCACCGGTAACGGGTACGGTTTACGAGTCCAGGCTGTGGACGGCAGTTCCGCCGCTTACATACGTATGTCCTTCGATGCTGCTTTCCGTGCCCAGTGGGCGGGTAAGCCCATCACCGCCATTGTCCGCGTCCGCGTTGACACCAAGACCCCGACTGATCCAGTCACTCAAGGTCGATTCGGTTGGACCGACGGCGTTCAGAGCGCAGTCAACTCTGGGAACTACGCCTACGCACGCGATGGTTTCCACTACCGGGTGCTGACGTTCACTCCCAGCGCCGGCGCCGCATACCTGCGACTCACTCTCTGGGCGGACAGCGCAGCCAACGCCTCCGCAGACGTAACGTTTGATCGAGTGTGGGTGGTGCCTGGTGTGCTACCTTGCAAGGGCAGCATGGGCCAAGCGGGCGCGACAGGCCCGGCAGGTGATCCCTCGCTGACGCAGGTTGACTTCTGCTCCACGGTGGGCAGCAATCCGGTAGTGGCGGCCTTAGCAGTCGCGGGCACGAACTCGGCAGTGATCGGTATCGCCAATATGGGTATCGTCATGCCAGTGAAGCCGCACCGGAACATCAACCTGGCCGTTTTGGAGTGGATTACCGGAACCGTGCAGGCCGGCAACTATGACGTGGCAGTGCTGGACTCAGCAGGCGCCCGTTTGTGGTCAAAGGGATCAACCGCTTGGCCGGCGCCCAATACCAACGTCGTGGAAATAGTTTCTCCCGCGGTCTCTCTGCTGGCAGGGCAGACGTACTACATCGTCCTAGCCACAGATAGCGCAACTGCCACCTACAAAGGTCTGAACGCCACCGCCACTTTGCTCAAGCTAGTAACCGGGGCGGGGCACTCACGGGTGGTGGGAAGCATCTTCCCGATCCCGTCAGCCGTGTCACTTGGTTCGACGGCTACCGGCAAGCTTCCTTTGGTGATGTTGCGGGAGGCCTAGCTAGAACGGCAATCAAGGGGGCGTCAAGCGCAATAGTCTCAAGTGATTTACGTATGGAAGCTGCGTCAGAATTTCTCTCCAGACCGGCTATAAGTTCGATGAAGCCTCACCTTAGAGTGAGCGAGTAACCAGTAGCCCAACCAAAGGAACGAGAACAATCAATGGTCCACATCGGCAGCGGCCCGAACGCCGAGGAAGTCAGCGTCCGCGACCTCAACCAGGCACACATCGGGCGAAGCTTCGCTTTTCAGCACGGCCAAGAAACCATCTACGGCCAACTCGCAGCTGTGAAGCTTTTCCCAACGACCGCCCATCTCTTCCTCGCGGGCGTCACGAATGAGGTGCAAGTAAATCTTGATCACCCGGTCTACTTCCATAAGGGCAACTAGGACGGGGATTGCCCGATGTCGTTGTGCCCGTAGCAGTGTTAGGACGGCTACGGGCACAACTCCCTCTAAGCCTCCAACAGCTCAGCTTCCAGAGCGTCCAATAGTGCCAATAGGTCTCCTGGTGCAACAAGATCGCTAAGCGGGGTCCCGTGATGCTCAGGCTTTATTTCAATCCCGTCAAAGTGTGCGGGACCACGCATCTTGCGGATGATATGAATCTTCGAGTTGTGAGCGATGGCATTGCGCACATGGAACAAGAACTCAAAATGTGGTGTTGGGGGTAGCGGTTTGGACAACTGCTTGATCATGTCCCACACCTCAAGAACCATCAGAGAAGGCATCACGCGAAGGATGGTCAGATTGGTTACTCCCTCGCCCCAACCATCCTCAAAGTATTCATTCAGTGAAATCTTGTGGATGCCCTTCGACTTACGGCCAGTGTGTAAGTGGCCCCTTGAAGGCAAGTCCCACGCCTTTAGGAGATCCGCGCGCTTGGGATGCATTGATAGACCAACGCCACCGATGGTGGCATAGACATAGGCTGCCCGCATCGTGGCTATGTGGGCAGCAATTTCGCTGGCTTTCAAGGAACTACGGCTGGTAGTTCTGGCCCTGTGCAGGCGGGTACGACGGCGGGTAAGGCATCTGATGAGGTGCGTGCTGCTGCTGAACAGGAACATGCAGCGCATCAATCTTTGACAATGCCCGGTGCACTGCCAGTGCCAAGCATATGAAGCCAGCCAGCCCAGCAGCACCACCAAGGAACATCGCAAACACGGAACCACCAGACGGACCATCACTGAAATAAGAATTCGATGACGATATAGCAGTCATCGCACCAAACCAGGTGACAACGGCTCCGCCAAAAGCGAGCCAAAAACCTAACAAGAATAACCCAGCAGAACGCCTGAACTGCATACTTCCCCCTTATCAACACAAAGCAACTCAGCACAGGCTACATCGAGCTGAGACGAGACGAAGAGGAATGAGCTTCTATTACTCACCCCGGAAAGCACCGACCATCAAGGTAGGGGGCATACACCCAGAGGAATCAGACACCGCCACCGATGGTGAGAACCTTCGCAGTCCAAGGACCTGAAATGTTGTAACGGAAGACGGGAGTGTGGGGACTTTCCCTTACCCCGCCCTCCCAGAATTTTCCCGCCGGGGAGGGTGATTATGCTTTGCACGCTTTGGGGGATTTTTGGCTGTGGACTTTTAGGGCGCAGCTTCGGTGGCGACCGGTGCCACCGGGGCTTTGACTGAGAGCTTCTTCACGATCCCGATGATGAGAGCCGGCACGCTCGTGACGAGGCCAACCAGCGCAATCATCATCAACGGTGGGAACTGGGCAGCAACATAAACGAACGCCAGAACCCAGCCCAACGGGAATGCAATCACCGCATAGATAAGCGGCGTGCTTCCTGGTTTCCGCCCCTGCTCCCGGTAAGCGGCCAGCGCTACACATATCGCCACGGCTGCTATGACAAGGAGCGCAACAACAGAAGTAGTCAGAACAACAACAGCCCCGCCAGTCACCCTGCCAAAAGCGACCATCAGGATGACCGACAAAAGAACACCAGCAATTGCCGCAATCCCAGAAACCTTGAACAACTTCCCCTGTTTATCCATGCCGCAACTGTAACCGCGAACACGACATAAAAGAACACGACGCAAACGAAAGAAGAAACATGCCGCGGGCAAAGAAGATTTGTGCACACCCCAACTGTCCAAGCATTGCTGATGGAAGCTACTGCCTGGAACATAAGCGCCAACGAGAGAGGGCACGAGGCTCACGCGAGGCAAGAGGGTACAACCATTCCCACCGCAAACTCCGAGAGCTATGGATCCCACGAGTAGCCACAGGAACAGTGTGCTGCGCCAAGTGCAGCCAGCCCATCCATCCCGAAGCTGAATGGCACCTCGGACACACGGACGACCGGGCTGCATGGACAGGGCCGGAGCACGCGCGCTGCAACCTCAGCGATGCAGGCAAACGCAGACACCTCAACCCCTGATGCCATGGGCTATAACCCCTTCCCCCACCCCCTCAAGCGCCACCGTTGGTGAGGGCAAAAAAGAGTGCGCCAACCGCTCAACCTCAATCACGATCTGAAAGGAGACCCTTTTGGGTACTCAAAGGAATATGACTAAGCCCAATTCGAGGGCTTACAGGCCGCAGTCCGCGGCTATCCGCGCTGCACTTGTGGAGCTGCCGGCAGAGGGGTGCACAGAAACCGTTCCGGATCTTCCGAAGTCGCGGGAGTGGAATGAAGTGGAACGGGCTCGTTGGACTGAGCTTTGGGAATCGCCGCAGGCCACCCAATGGGACGAATCTTGCCGGGGCACTCTGGCTTTGCTGGTGGCTTACGAGTCCAGGCTGCTTTCGGGGACCGAAGGTGGCAGTGCGTGGGTGGCTCAGGAGTGCCGGTACGCGTCAGAGGCTCTTGGGTTAACTCCTAAGGCCATGGCAACTCTTGGGTGGAGGATCGCTGATGGTCAGCAGTAGAAGGGCCGCTAGGGGCCTTCCAGCGGCATCGGTTGATGTGGACCCAAACCGCATTACGCAACAGAGTTTCCAGTCCCCCCTGTTTGGTTTAGTCAGGGCTTGGCTCAGGGGCGGCGTTGTTTACCGCGTGAAGATCGCGGGCCGTCCGTATGGTTGGGGTGAGGGTCCCGCGGTTTGGGCTGCTGTGCAGGATGGCAGCTTTCGGCCCGAGGACTTCGGCAAGCACAACCAGCGCCCCACTTACTAACGACCGACCGTGAGGCTGGATAGACCTTAGTCGAGGTCTTCTGCGGGGCTTACGCCCCACTCCATGGCGTCATGCGCCTGGGTTTGTAGCTTGGCCTCGTGGTGTTCATCGGTTGTGTCGATGATTTCCGAGTCACTAGGTTCCACGGGTACAGGCTCGGCGGATGAGTCGATCCCAAGTTGGTCGCCCTTCTCTTTCAGCAATGAATCGAGATGCTCCTTGGAGTCTTTCTCAGCAGCAAACAAGCGATCATGCACGGGGTCACTAGTCATGCCAAGATGCTAACCCAGTTCGAGAGCTACTTGGTCTCTCTCGGATCGCCCACCCTTTAGCGCAACACTGATTGATTCATGCCGGCTGATTTCGGCACATATGGCAAGCCCGCTCATGGCGGGTTTTTTCATGCCCAGAACAGGCTGCGTGTGCGGCTTGGGGCTCAGGAAGAGGTGGTCCCCATCGCGGATCGATCTATCAGTATCGCCCTAGAGGCGAAGGTAACGGACTTCGTGTCCGGAATGAAAACAGCAGCGAGGTCAGCCGAAGACTTCGCATCCCGTGTCGGTGACTTCGCCAAACGTAACGCGGATGATTTGGACCGGGTTGGTAAGGCTGGGATGGTCATGGGCACCACGCTTTTGGCGGGTGTTGCTTTGGCTATTAAGTCTTATGCGGAGTTCGATAAGCAAATGTCTGCGGTGCAGGCGTCTACGCATGCAACTTCTGCTGATATGGATTTGATGCGGCAGGCTGCTATTGATGCTGGTGCTGATACGTCGTTTTCTGCTACTGAGGCGGCTAAGGCGATTGATGAGATGGCCAAGGCGGGTGTTTCGACTGCTGACATTCTTGGTGGCGGTTTGAAGGGTGCCGTGTCTTTGGCGGCCGCTGGGTCGTTGGAGGTTGGTGAGGCGGCGGAGATAGCGGCTTCGGCTATGACTCAATTCAAGTTGAACGGCCAGGATTTGCCCCATATCGCTGACCTGTTGGCTGCTGGTGCTGGTAAGGCGCAAGGGTCGGTGCAGGACATGGGTATGGCGTTGAATCAGACTGGTTTGATCGCTAATCAGACTGGGTTGAGCATTGAGGAAACCACTGGTGGCTTGGCTGCGTTCGCTTCTGCTGGCCTGACTGGTTCGGATGCTGGCACGTCGTTCAAGACCATGTTGCAGCGTCTCACGCCTCAGTCGGTTGAGGCTAAAGACAAAATGGCCGAACTGGGCATCAGCGCTTATGATGCTCAGGGCCAGTTCATCGGGTTGTCGAAGTTCTCGGAGAATTTGAAGACCTCGATGCAGGGCCTCACCCCGGAGGCGCGTAACGCGGCGATGGGTGTGATCTTCGGTTCGGATGCTGTTCGTGCCGCGAATGTTCTTTATGAGCAGGGCGCATCCGGTATCGAGGCGTGGACTGAGAAGGTCAACGATGCAGGCTATGCGGCTGAGACTGCGGCACTGAAACAGAACAACCTTGCCGGCGATTTTGAGAAGCTGACTGGCTCCATTGACTCGGTGTTCCTTAAGTCTGGGTCTGGCGTGAACGAGGTTCTGCGGGACATTGTTCAGGGCGCTGAGGATCTGGTTGACGCTATCGGCAAGATCCCTGCTCCGATGCTTTCCGCTGGGTTGGGTATCGCCGCTGTCACTGGCGGCGCGCTGCTGCTCGGTGGCGCTTTCCTGACGGCACTGCCGAAGATCCAGGAAGGCGTTGAGGCTTTCAGGAACCTGGAAAAGGCCTCAGGTAAGGCCGGCGCAGCTCTTCGTGGCGCCGGACTGGTGGCCGGCCTCGCGGCTATAGCTGCCGTTCTTGGGACAATGCAGACCGTTGCTGATGACAGCGAAATTGAACGCTCCATAGGCCGGACAACTACTGCACTGATTGATATGGCGAAGCAGCGGGCCAACATCCAGGACACCTCAAAGGCCCTCGACCACCTGTTCCAGAAGAAGGACGGTTCACAGCTCATTTCCGGCGTAACTGATCTGGATTCAGCGCTGACAAGGATGTTCAAGAAGGACTGGCAGCAGTCTTTCAGTGACTGGGGTGAGGGAATCATTCACGGCATGGTTCCTGCGGTTAAGGGCGCTTCTCAGCAGCTTGAGGATTCGTTCAAGACCATCGATGATCAGCTTGCGTCGTTTGTGTCTTCCGGGAGTCCTGACGTTGCAGCCATGGCTTTCGAGCAGATTGCTTTGAAGGCTAAGGACCAGGGCATCAGCGTGGACCAGCTCAAGGAGAAGTTCCCTGAGTACAGCGAGGCGTTGAAGCAAGCCGCCGCGGATGCCGAGGTTGTCTCACAGGGCCAGGACCGTTTGACGACTTCGATGGGTCAGAGCGTGCCGGTGACTGATGAGGTCAAGAAGGCTTTGGAGGAACTGGGGCTTACCGCTGAGGGCACTGTCGTGGCTTTGGATAAGTACGCTGCGGCTTTGGTTCGGGCAGGCTTGTCGAACCTTTCCACTGCTGACGCTGCCCGTAATTACTATGCTGCGTTGGATGCTGTCACGGCGTCCATTGCTACCAATGGCACGTCTCTTGATACTCACACTGAGAAGGGGCGCGCTAACGAGGCTGCTCTGCTGGGTATTGCTTCGGCTGGTTTGGCTGAGGTGCAGGCCCTTGGTGCTGCGACCGACGCTTACGGGAATCAGATCTATTCTTCTGATCAGCTCCACACGAAGATGGTCACGACTTACAACGATCTGATTGCTGCTGCGGGTCAGTTCGGTGTCACTGGGAATGCTGCTGAAGCCCTCGCTAGGAAGGCCTTGGGTATCCCGGACAACGTTGACATCGAGGCGTGCTTGAAGGATCTTGCGTCTTCTCAGTTGGACGCTGTTGGCGCTAAGGCAAGGGCTCTGGACGGCACACAGTCCACTGTGACCATCACGACGATTGAGCGGATCCAGCGGAACTACGAGTCGGATATCAATCCTGGCGCGGTGCCTAATGGTGGTCCGCAGCAGATCCTTGGTCAGGCTACTGGTGGCGCCGTGGTTGGGCGCGGGCAAAAGGGTGTTGATTCGGAGCTGCGGTTGTTGGCTCCTGGTGAGCACGTTCTGACGGATTCCGAAGTGGATGCTATGGGTGGTCAGGCTGCGGTGTATGACTTCCGCAGGCAGTTACGTTCTGGTGCTAATCCTATGGGTTATCAGTATGCGCCGGCTGGGGCTCCTGTTGTCACAGCGCGTCCTGCTGCGGTTGCGTCTGCTGGCCCTACGCAGATGACCGGCACTTTGATCCTTGACTCTGGTCAGGTGTTTGGCGCGTTCCGCTGTGTTGCTGTGGAAGTGGCGAATGGTGCTATCAAGTCCGCCGATTCTGGCGCTAAGTACGCGAGGGTGGGTCGAGGCTAGCCCAAGAGAGGCAGGGCGCCCATCACAGAGGGCGCCCTGCCCAAGCGATCAACCCGAAGCCCGCAAAACTAGACAGGGGCCAAATGAAACGTACGACAAAGAAGCGCCTATACTCCCATGTGTGGGAAACGGAGGAACAAGTGGTTAGCATGAAGTTCGCTGCACGTATCTCTTCTGTGTTCTCCACCTCCGTGTTCGCCAGCTTGGCGTCACCACAAGGGGGCGGGGCTGCATCTCGGCTCACGGTGCTCCATGAGCTGGTAGAAGCTCATGACGCCACTCTCACGCTCGGAGAAGCCTTTGACGCTGCCCATGGACTGCTAGGACACTCGTATCGGAACGAGTACTACTTTAAGAACAACCTTGTGTCCAAAATTGTTCTTGGCAGACATAGCGTTCGGACAGCCTCAGCGCTAATGGAAGTCCCCTCAGGACGATCTATCGTGGATCTGGTAATTTTCAACGGAACCTCCACGGCCTACGAAATAAAGACCGATCTTGACAGTTTTGCGCGACTCCCGGCGCAACTTGACGACTACAGTTCTCGGTTTGAACACGTAAACGTTGTCACATCCATCGAGAGGGCCGCAGAAGCTGAGCGGGTAACACCGGATACCGTGGGAATTATAGGGATTCGGCAGAACGGATCTCTTTCAGTGGTGCGTCCGAGCAGTAGCGGATTTTCCCGACTAAAGCAGGCTTCGATTTTTCAGCTTCTTCGACAGAAAGAAGCCGTAGAAGCTCTGAACCGCGCCGCAGGTTATGAAATAGATGTTCCCTCTGGTGATGTATGGGCGCGCTGTAGGTCGCTTTTTACCGCCCTTCCTATTGAGGTCGCTCACGCGGAGGCTTTGCATCAGCTGAAAAAGCGCGGCATGCGGGCGTCTGCACTAGTCGAAAGGGCTGACTACCCCAAGTCTCTCCGAGCCCTTGCATATGGAACGGAGACGTCAACAGCGGGACACGCTAGGATTGCTCGCCGTCTAGCCGCGCCTTTGGGAGATTGTCACAAGTTTTGATTTAAGGTACCGCGTGGTTGAGGATGTGACAAAGATTCAAACTTTAACCACTTTGGGGGAACCATGTATTTCCCGTACCTGTACGCGCGGCAAGGCGAATGCCGTGCGATTGAGGACCTCGCTCCCGGACTTGGCGCCAGTGCACAAAAAGTCTTCCCAGTTCTCGAACCTGCGGCCACCAACAGTCGAGACTTAGTTAGGGCCTTAAGTGCTCTCGCGCAACACAGTGCGGCCACTTATCTGATTATCAACCCGTCTAAGAAGTCATTGGACCAAGGCGCTGTTTTCGGCCCCTGGATGGCGGACGTAAGTCCGTTTTTGAGTGATGCTCGGATAACAAGGCCGACCTTAGAAGTCAGGGCGAGCACAAGCTTGACCGATATTACGTCATTCCTGACCAACTATCCTGGCCGGAGTCTTGGACTCTCAATACGCTCTTCGCACATTCCTGCGGCGAACGTGGCAGCAGCGACGTCAGGGTACGACGTTCTCCACTTCCTGCACTCAAGCGCTGATCCTGTTGGCTATTCAGCCGCTGTGGGTGCTAGCAGGTCAGTGGAAGTGCGAGATAGCTTCCGCACAGAGGCAAGGAACGCCGACTACGTGGGTGCGGAACAGTTCACCGCTGCGCACCTGTACTTTGCGGGCGACGGCAGGCCGGGATTCTCCGATTACACGCTGCTGCCTGGAAAATACAGCGACTCGGGAGGCCCCTTGGGTGCTGCGGTGATCCATCTTTCCTTCGTGGAGAATGCTAGCAAGTCCATTTGGGTCGAGCACTTCGTTTCCATTGAGACTCGCCAGTACGAGGGTTCACAGCCGAGCAAGCTAATGGAGGCTATGACAAAGCTTGATGCAGCCATAACGGCGGACTCATCGAAATTCGTAACCTCGCCGGGGCTATCCAGTTACCAAGCCCAGTTTGCAAGTCGCAGGCCTACCAGCCCGACTTACAACAAACGGCAGCAAGTCTCGCACCACATCGCCACTGCCGCGACGGTTGTCTAGAGCTTGCAGAGACGGGCGGTTCGTCGGAAGACGAACCGCCCTACTTGTGTCCCCGCCCCCATGCACACATCTAGCTTCCTGGGTCTGAACAGCTGCCCTTCAACAATGTGTCTTCGTACGCTCGCTAGGCGTTCACGGCTAGCCCTGTGTCAGTGCCGCCCTGACCGCCTTGAAGGCGGCTGGAATCTCTTCGGTTTGGTACGAACTCGTATCAGCGCCAGGGGGGAAGTTGAATGTCTTCCCTGCTACTTCCACTTGGAACGTCACATATTCTGGCCACTGTCCATCGCGTCTGCGCAATTTGGTGTCTTGAACCTCTTTGATCGTGACTGATGTCGTGTCACGTAGAGGGTAAGCGGTTGTAGTGACATGACTTGGAGCTTGGAATTCTGTGACAATCAGCAGCTTGTCAGTGAGTACTTGAAATTTTCCTGTAGCTGTATCGTCTTCATCACGCTTCACGTCGTACACGTTGTAGGCCTCCAACGTATGACCGACCGTAATGATGTCGTCCTCACCTGTAAGGACAAGGATCTGCGAAATCGCCTGCCCAAACCACTTGGTGTAGTCTCCGGAGCCTGCGAGGAACTTGGAGTCGCCCGCTACGTTCAACTGGATCATCAGCTTTGATATGAGTTCATCGTCTACCATTTCAGTTCTCCCGATGTGTGTGGCGTTCCGGTTAGTACAGATCATGGTAGCGATGGCACAGCCTGGACGGGCCCTTTTGTCGCACCCTGTCTGTATCGTCCTGAACCATGGCGAAGTTTGATCGTGATGGTTTCCAGAAGCTGATGGCCGAGCTGAACGCGGAGGACCGCGCTGGCGTGGTTGTGCGCAGCCCTTTTGAGGAGGTGGAACCTGATCCGGAGTACCTACCATCCCGCAAGTGATGCACTTTTTTGCAGATCCCCCTCCGCTGGACTTGCGCCGATCTGCATTTCTGTTAATCTAATAGCAGATCAGACGTGATGGTTTGATGAAAACGCTTTGAAGGGTCCGTAGCTGTGGTGGCTATGGACCCTTCGGCATTTAAGCGCCTAGCGCGGAATTCGGCTTTGGCGGGACAGCGACCCCACCTTACGGCGAGGTTCCGATGGTGCAGGTTCTGGCGAGTTCAGCAACGCGTATATGGCCTGGACGTGGGATGAAGTGAACCGAAGTCGGTTACCCACCATCAGATGAGGCCAGTTGTCTCGCTTGGTGAGGGCGGTCACCTGATTCTTGCTAATTTTCAACAACTCCGAAATTTCAGTTGTCGTGTAGACCTGTTCGGGCTGAAGTGCTTCTGCTGTAGTCATGGCTAAAGCCTATTCAGGCGAAACCAACCATCCCGTTTAGCCACCCACATTTTGCCCACATATTGCCCACATCTGCCATGAACTCACGTGACGTTGGGTGATGAGAAACGGCGAATTCTAGGGGCAAAGTCCACAGGAGAAGGCGCGGGAGAGGTTTCAAATCCCACCGTCACCGCCAATGAGAAAGGCCCTGCTTCCCTTTGTTTATGAGGGAAGCAGGGCCTTTTCTTACGTCCGTGGACGCGGATTAGAACTTGTACTCAAAACCACCCTCGAGGCCGGACTCGAAAACCAGGGTTCCCGTTGCCGCTGGCACGTCCAGCACAACCTTTGCAGTGACTTTCTCGCCGGGTCCCATGCCAGCACTGGGGAACTGCTCCGCGTCAGGAATGCACGAGTACGTCGCCATGCTGGCGAGGGAGCCATTGAAGCTGGTGCCGTTGGCTGCAATGTACTTGAAGTCGAAACCGCTCAAGGTGAACTTCGGGTACGTAGACTGAGCCAGCTCAGGCGTGGTCTCAACGGTGATATCAACCGCCACCACGTTGCCGTTCTCGGAGGGACGAGCATACGGTTCGGTGCAAGTAACCGGCGCGATGCTGTTGACGGTGAACTTGGTGTGGACGTCACCGCTCCTGCCGTCGCTAATGGTGCCTATGTCGCCAAAGGCCATAACGAGGTTTCCACGACTGTTGGTTTCCACATCGTCCGCAGGTGCGGGCGTCGGGGTTGACTTGGTGACAGGTTCAACAGACGGAGCAGTTACCGGGGCAGAGAGGGCTGCGGTTGTTGCGATGCCCTGGCTTACGTTGAACGCGATGCTGGCAAGGATCACTACAGCGGAAACGATGAGGGCGACCAGCTTGTGCCGGTCGTAGCCCTCCAGCGGGCGACGATACTTGTCCGTCTGCTTGTTGGCCAGAACCAGGATGAGGTCCACCAATGCCCAAATTCCGAGGCCACCAAAGGTAAGCAGCTTGGCAATACCGGTGCCGATCTTGCCAAGGTAGAAGCGGTCAACGCCGAGGACGCCCACCAGCAATGCCAGGAGCCACGTCACAAGGAAGGACTTGGTCGGCGTGGATGGAGCTTCGTATTGCTGCGCGAATCCCTGTGGCGGCTGGAAAGGCTGGCCGTACGGCTGCTGGAAACCCTCCTGCGGCTGCTGACCGAACGCCGGCGGCGCCTGGTACCCCTGGGGTGCGGGCGGCTGGTAGCCCTGGGGCACCGGTGGTGGCGTGTAGCCAGGCTGATCTTGACTCATGAGGGTCCTTTCAAACGCCGCGCTTTTAGGCGCGGCTAAACACAAGTGGGTTTGATGCGAGTGGGTTGCCTTTATGCTCTGGCAATGAGTGCTTGCTAAAACTGCGTCGCTAGCCTGTCTAATGCCCCCAAAGTTGCTCCCCAAAGCTCCGGCATATGCACGGCAGTTCGGATTTTACAGGGTGGGGGAAGATTAGTTTGAACACGACCGGGTTGTTGAAACCCGGCTGCCAAGGGGGATTCATGCGTTGCCGCATCATAATGATTGCTATCGCTGCCGTTTCAGTTGGACTGACTACGGGCTGCTCCGCCGCCACCCCGCTTGAAGTGGACCCGTCGAGGACGTCAGTCGAATACACGTTTCGAGACAGTTCCGTTCCGCCCGAATACCATCGCAGTTACGTGATCAAGGCCTCGGACACAGAAGCCAGCATCACCGTGGATTCTTATGGTGATGTCCTCCGTCAGGAAACGACTGCAGTGCCGGCGGATACGTGGACCAAGGTGACGGATCTGGTTCGCAGCCTGCCGGAACGGACCAAAAACATCAAAACCCAGAAACCTGGCTGTGCCGGTGGCACTGCCTCGACAATCGTAGTGCGGGAAGGCGATGAGGCGCGCTACTCCCGGCACATCGAAGACTGCGGTGGAGGCCCTGTTGCACCCCTAACGGATACAGCTGCCCCGCTGGAAGCACTCTTCGACATGAAAGACCTGCTGAAAACCGATGGCTGAAGCGACGAGGGGCAGGATCTCAGCACTTTCGGAGATCCAAAGCCGCGAGACCTAACCCTTCGGCGAAGGCAGGCGTAGATTGAGCCCGGATGCCGTAAGACACCCTCGGAACCCCCACGGACCGCGGAGGCAGCAATGGCCAAGCGCACGCAGAAGAGCACCGACTACGCGTTCGTCACAGAGTGGCGGGTGGCGGGTACACGCGAGGAAGTAGTGGACGTCCTGGGCGACGCCGCGGCTCTCAAACAATGGTGGCCCTCCGTCTACCTCAAGGTCACGCCCGTGGCCCAAGGCGGACCGGATGGAGTTGGTGCATGCTTTGACCTTCATACCAAGGGATGGCTCCCGTACACCCTGCGTTGGCGACTCACTGTCACTGAACCAGTGACACTCGACGGCTTCGCGCTCACCGCTGAAGGGGACCTCAACGGCACCGGCCGATGGACTTTCGAGACCGACGGCCCGGAGGTGGTCATCACCTACGACTGGCGCGTCAGTGCCACCAAGCCCTTGCTTCGCCGTCTGAGCTGGCTCTTCAAACCGGCATTCTCTGCCAATCATCACTGGGCCATGGCTCGCGGTGAGGAAAGCCTGAAACTTGAGCTCCGCCGTCGACGGTCCGGATCTGCAGCGAATGTTCCGGAGCCGCCGAAGCCAACTTTCGTTCGCTCCTCGAGGCGTTAAGCGGAGCTATCCACATAGGCACCCATCCGGGTCCTGCCCGGCACCGAACTCCCGATAGAATCAAGACGCCGATAATCAAGCAGCCACAGATGAGGGAGGGCCCGTGCGCACATCGCAGTCCCGGGCGCCCTTTCATGCTTTGCGGTCGGGAGCCATCTCGATTGTGGTGGTTCTCCTCGCTGCAGGGGCCCACGTCGTGGGTGGCGGAGAACTTCCCACAGCACCGGTTCTGCTGGCGCTCGTTGCGCTGACGGCTCTGGCTGCCACGCTCGCTACCCGGTTCAAGCTCAACTTTTTCACTCTGGCGGGGCTCTTAGGCGCGGGGCAGTTGGCTCTACACGAAGCCTTCACCACGTTGAGTCCCATAACAGCCAGCAAGCAGGGAATGAACCACCACCTCGGTGGCGAAGCCTTGACCCCCGGGCTGGATATTGCGGCGACGCACACCCATGAGCTCGGCACAGCCTTTGGCACCATGATGTTCGTAGGCCACGTCCTCGCCACCTTTGCGTCTGCGGTGGTCCTGGCAAAGGGTGAAAATGCATTGTGGCAGCTCGCCGCCTGGCTGCGGCCGCTGCTCGCCCTGCCCACGTTGCTGTTCAGGCCCGACGCCGGGGCCTCACCTGTCGCAGTCGGCGCACCCGACGTCTTCATCCCCCGCCCTTGGCGGAACCTTAGGCAAGACAGCCGCCGCGGTCCGCCCGCCGTCGTCGTTCTTCCCTAGTTCCGCCCGGCACCAAAGCTGCAAAGCCAGCACAAGCCTTTGCAAGGTGACGGGCCTCAAACCCGTACCCCGCGCCGGATAACCCGGCGCCCCCGAAAGGCTATTCCCATGAAATCCTCGATTCGCCGCACCCTTTCCGCTACCGCCGTCGCTGGTGGAACAGCCGCCCTGATGATGGCCGGTATCGCAGGTGCATCGGCCCACGTTGGCGTCGACCCGAACAAGACAGCAGCAAAATCCTACTCACTGTTGACGTTCGGCATTCCCCACGGTTGCGACACCTTCGGCACCACCAAAGTTGCCATTTCACTCCCCGAGGAACTGAACGACGCCCAGCCCACGGTCAACCCCAACTGGACTGTTGAGAAGGTCACCGAAACCTTGGCCGAGCCCAAGAAGCTCGACGACGGAACCACCATCACCAAGCGCACAAGCCAGATTGTGTACACGGCCAAAGCACCTTTGGATCCGCACTTGCGCGACGCCTTGGTTTTGTCGGTCAAGCTCCCGGATGCCGCGGGCAAGACCATCTACTTCCCCACGCTGCAGACTTGCGAACAGGGCCAAACTGACTGGTCCGAAATCGCCAAGGAAGGTCAGGACCCGCACGATCTGAAGGCTCCGGCACCGTCGGTTACCATCACTCCCACCGACGTCGCAGGCGAGCACCAGGCTCCGGCTGCTGAGTCCACCGAGCAGGCCTCCGCAGTAAGCGACGACGGCTCTCAGGCACGCAGCTGGGCAGGCCTGATCGCGGGCATCGCGGGCCTCGGCCTGGGTGGCGCAGCGTTCTTCCGCAGCCGCTCGGCGAAGCCCGCAGCCGTGAAGGTAAACGCCAAGTAATCAGCGCAGGTGGCGCCCGGAAGATCACGATCCGGGCGCCAATCCGCGCTTCCGGCCGTGGCTGAATTGACTCCCGTCGCGGCCGGAGCAAGGCTGGTGCCCATGTGGACTCAGCGCATCAAAACCGGTCTTGTGACGACGACGGCAGCCGCTGCGCTGTTGCTTCTTGCTGCTTGTGGGCCAAGCCCTAGCCCGTCGGGAACCAGTAGTGCCCCGCCAACCTCCGCGACGCCGTCGGCCTCGTCCTCGGCGACCTCAAGCTCTCCCCCTGCAACGGCCACCACAGCGCCGTCACCCTCAGAGACAGCGACGTCCGCGGCCCCCGCAGCGCCCGCACTTTGCAAGGCAGCGTCCCTCAGCGCCGCAAGCGACGCGACTGGCGGCGGTGCAGCCGGCAGCATCTACGAGAAGTTGATCCTGACAAACTCCGGCACCGCCCCGTGCATTCTGGAAGGCTTCGCCGGCGTCTCCCTGACTGCCGACGCCAGTGGTGAACCAATCGGCGAACCCGCAACCCGCGAAACCACAACTCCGGTGACCAAGATTGAACTGGCTCCAGGAAAGTCGGCGTGGGCCGAAATCCGCTATACCCAAGCCGGCAACTACGGCGACTGCACCAAGGTGCCCGCCGCCGGTTTCCGGATCTACCCGCCGAACGATACGGCGTCTCTGTTCATCCCTGAGCCCCACGATGCGTGCAGCAACGCCGGTATTAAGCTCCTGACCATCACAGCATTCCAGGCAGTCTGACCGTCTTCCCACGGCTCCGGCTTATTCTGTCGGAGCCGTGGGGCATGATGGAGGAATGCAGGAGCCGCAGGCGTCGGATGGCGCCATCAGCCGATTCAGCCAGGCAACCAGGGAATGGTTCCTAGGCGCTTTTTCCGAGCCCACACCCGCGCAAGACGGGGCGTGGAACGCGATATCCTCTGGCTCTCATGCCTTGGTCGTGGCTCCTACTGGTTCCGGCAAAACCCTCGCTGCTTTCCTTTGGGCCCTCGATCGCCTGCATTCCACGCCCAGTGACACTCTGCCGGGGCTTGAGACCGTCCCGGCAAATGGCAAGGGCCGGGCAAAGCGCCCCAAAACCAAAACGCGTGTCCTCTATATCTCGCCGCTGAAGGCGCTGGGTGTGGATGTGGAGCGAAACCTCCGCGCACCCCTCATCGGCATCACCCAAACCGCCAAACGTTTAGGTCTCCCCGCACCACTGGTGACAGTGGGCGTACGTTCGGGAGATACGACGGCGGCGGATCGCCGCACGCTGCTGACCAACCCACCAGACATCCTCATCACTACCCCGGAATCCCTGTTCCTTATGCTGACGTCCCGCGCCCGGGAAACGCTCAGCGAAGTGGACACCATCATCATTGACGAAGTGCATGCTGTAGCCGGCACCAAGCGTGGCGCACACCTGGCCGTTTCCCTGGAGCGCCTGGATGCCCTGCTTCCGAAGCCTGCCCAGCGCATCGGGCTCTCCGCTACAGTTCAGCCGCGCGAATTGGTGGCCCAATTCCTGGCCGGTCAAGCTCCCGTGGAGATCGTCGCTCCGCCGTCCAAGAAGAACTGGAACCTTACCGTCACGGTTCCAGTGGAGGACATGTCGGATCTGCAGGGCGCTGCGGGAGCATTCGACTCCGGGCCGGCATCCGGCCTGCAACCCCAGGCTTCCATCTGGCCGCATGTGGAGGAGCAGATCGTGGATCTGGTCCTGTCCAAGCAGTCCACCATTGTCTTTGCCAATTCCCGTCGCTTGGCGGAACGTCTCACGGCCCGACTCAACGAGATCTACGCTGAACGCCAGTTGATGGCGGTGGGAGGTAGCGAGTGGGCGGTTCCCGGGGCGTCCGAAGCCAACCCCGGAACCCCGGCCTCCACGGCCACTCCTGCGCACATGATGGCGCAGGCTGGAAGCACTACCGGCGCCGATCCTGTGCTGGCCCGCGCGCACCATGGTTCGGTTTCCAAGGACCAGCGGGCCATGATCGAGGACGATCTCAAGTCCGGCAGGCTCCGCTGCGTTGTGGCAACCTCGTCGCTGGAGCTCGGCATCGACATGGGTGCCGTGGACCTTGTGGTCCAAGTCGAGTCGCCCCCGTCGGTGGCTAGTGGGTTGCAGCGCGTCGGGCGTGCCGGGCACCAGGTCGGCGAGATCTCCGAAGGCGTGCTCTTTCCCAAGCACCGCGCGGATCTCCTGCATACCAGCGTCACCGTTGAACGCATGCTGAGTGGGCAGATTGAACGCCTGAGCATTCCCGCCAACCCGCTCGATATCCTGGCCCAGCAAACAGTGGCGGCTACCGCCTTGGGCAGCATCGACGTTGAGGACTGGTTCAGCACTGTCCGTCGCTCAGCGCCGTTCGCGAGCCTGCCACGCTCAGCTTTCGAAGCCACCCTGGACCTCCTGGCCGGAAGGTATCCTTCGGACGAATTTGCAGAACTACGGCCCCGCATCGTCTGGGACCGGCACGCCGGGACCATCGAGGGCAGGCCCGGCGCCCAGCGCCTTGCTGTCACGTCAGGCGGCACCATCCCGGACCGTGGGCTATTCGGGGTTTACATCATCGGTACGGAAGTGGAGGGCTCAGCTTCCCCCAGCAGCGGGGACGGGAGTGAACCGAGCGCCTCTGCCCGTGCTGCCAAGGGAGGACGCCGCGTTGGTGAGCTCGACGAAGAAATGGTTTACGAATCCCGTGTGGGAGACGTCTTCGCACTCGGAGCCACCAGTTGGAAGATCGAGGACATCACCCACGATCGCGTGCTGGTCTCCCCTGCCTTTGGCCAACCCGGCAAACTTCCCTTCTGGAAGGGCGATTCCCTCGGCAGGCCCGTAGATCTGGGCCGCGCGCTGGGTGCCTTCATCCGGGAACTCTCGGCCGCAGACGAAGCCCCGGCCATGGAACGTTGCCAAGCCAGCGGATTGGACGCCTTCGCCGCAAGCAACCTGCTCCAATACCTCCGGGAGCAAAAGGAAGCCACGGAGATTGTGCCTAGCGACCGAACTCTGGTGGTGGAACGCTTCCACGACGAACTCGGCGACTGGCGGGTAGTCCTCCACAGCCCGTTCGGCATGCCTGTTCACGCCCCGTGGGCACTCGCTGTAGGGCAACGACTTCAGCAGCGATATGGCTTGGACGGATCGGCGATGGCTGCGGATGACGGGATCGTGCTGCGCGTGCCCATGATGGAAGACGAGCCACCCGGTGCCGAACTTTTCCTCTTCGACCCGGAGGAGCTCGAACAAATCGTCACTGCGGAAGTAGGCGGCAGCGCCCTGTTCGCATCCCGTTTCCGCGAATGTGCAGCCCGTGCCCTGCTTCTCCCCCGGCAGAATCCGGCCAAGCGCCAGCCCCTATGGCAGCAACGCCAGCGCTCTGCCCAGTTGCTGGATGTCGCCCGGAAGTATCCTTCGTTCCCCATCGTGCTCGAAACAGTCCGGGAATGCTTGCAGGATGTTTACGATCTGCCCGCACTGAAAGACATTGCAGCATCCGTCGAGCGCAGGGAACTGAGGATCGTGGAGACCACCACGCAGCAGCCCTCCCCTTTCGCGAAGTCCCTGTTGTTCGGTTACGTTGCCCAGTTCCTCTACGAGGGCGACTCCCCCTTGGCGGAACGGCGGGCTGCTGCCCTCGCCCTCGACTCCACACTCCTTAACGAACTCCTGGGCCGCGTGGAACTGCGCGAACTCCTGGACGCAGCAGTCATCGATTCAACGGAGTTGGAACTGCAGCGCCTTGCCCCGGACCGACGGGTTCGTGGGCTGGAAGGCGTCGCGGATCTGCTGAGGCTGCTGGGTCCGCTCAGCGTTGAAGAAGTAGCTGAGCGGCTACAAGGGCTGGAGCAATCTGAGCTCGAGGCAGTAGAAGACCTCGAAGAAACCCCGGTGGCGGCGCCACACGGGAGCATTGTGGACGCCGGGTCCCACCTCGCGGCATTGCAGAAAGCCAACCGCGCACTCAAGGTAACCATCGGCGGCGTCGAACGTTTTGCGGCAATTGAGGATGCCGCACGGCTCCGTGACGCCATCGGTGTTCCGCTGCCCATGGGCGTGCCACTCGCGTTCATTGAACCCGTCCACGATCCTTTGGGCGACCTCGTTTCCCGGTACGCGCGCACCCACGGCCCGTTCACGGCCGCCGAAGCTGCGGCGAGGCTGGGACTGGGCGTCGCGGTGGTCAATACTGCCCTTAAGCGACTGGCTGGCGATGGTCGGGTGGTGGAAGGCGAATTCCGCCCACACGCCGTCGCAGAGCAGCCTTTGGAGGCAGCCGACTCAGAGCTCATGAGCGTGGACGCCCCACCGTCCAGCGAGTGGTGCGATGCCGAGGTCCTGCGGAAACTGAGGCGTCGCTCGCTCGCTGCACTGCGGGCCGAAGTAGAGCCCGTGGACACCGCCGCCTACGGCCGGTTCCTGCCGGCATGGCAAAACGTGACCTCGCCGGGTAAGTCCCGAAGCCAGGCGCTAAGGGGGTTGGACGGCATCATCACGGCAGTGGACCAACTGTCCGGAGTGCCCATCCCGGCATCCGCATGGGAACCCTTGGTACTCGCGAGCAGGGTGGCGGACTACAAACCGGCAATGCTGGACGAACTCATGGCCGCCGGCGAACTCCTCTGGTCCGGCGCAGGATCCCTGCCCGGAAACGATGGCTGGATCAGCCTCCATGTAGCCGATTCCGCTGAGCTGACGCTCAACCCGGACCCCGAATTCGAACCCGGTGATGCCCAGCAGCGCCTCTTGGAACATTTCAGCGCAGGCGGCGGCTACTTCTTCCGGCAACTCACGGATGTAGCCGGTGGCATGGACGCGGTATTGAGTGACGACGCCGTGGTGTCTGCTCTCTGGGACCTCGTCTGGGCCGGCCGCGTAACAGGTGACACTTTCGCTCCCGTGAGGGCCATGATCGCCGGCGGGAAAACCGCGCACCGGCAGGTCGCCAAGGCACCGAGGGCCCGGGCCCCTCGCATGAGCAGGCTTGGCCGTTCCCATGGAACTGGCCTCCTGGGCTCCCCCGGGCTAACGGGTGGTCGCTACGGCCCGGTAACAGGTGGCGTTGCGCCTGCACCGCCGTCGGCAGTCGGCCGATGGTCAGCGCTTCCCTCGCCTGAACTGGACCCCACCATCCACGCCCGCGGAACGGCTGAGCTTCTGTTGGACCGCTACGGCGTGGTGACGCGTGGTTCGGTCATGGCGGAGAACATCATCGGTGGCTTCGGGCTCATGTATAAGGTGCTGGCCCGCTTGGAGGAAGCCGGGCGTTGCCGCCGCGGTTACTTCATCGAGCATTTGGGGGCCGCCCAGTTCGCCGTCCCTGCCACGGTTGACCGGTTAAGGTCGTTCACGGAGGACACCCGCATCTCCAAAGCCGAGCCCTCCGCGCTCGCACTTGCCGCGACTGACCCCGCCAACCCCTACGGCGCTGCCCTTCCTTGGCCTGCGCTCTCTGTCGACGCCGGTTCCGGGCACCGGCCCGGGCGCAAGGCCGGAGCGCTGGTGGTGATGGTCGACGGCGCGTTGGTCCTTTACGTGGAACGCGGCGGCAAGACCCTGCTCACCTTCAGCCAGGACGACGCCGTGCTGACAGTTGCGGCACAGGCGCTGGTGGATGTGGTGCGCCGCGGTGCCGTGGACAAACTCTTCATGGAGAAAGTCAACGGCCACGATCTCCTGGAAACTCCGATCGCCGTTGCCCTGGCGGCTGCAGGGGCCTACTCCACTCCGAAGGGACTCCGTATCCGTGCCTGAAGGCGATTCCATTTGGCGGGCTGCGTCACGGCTGAACGAGGCGTTGGCCGGGAAGACCATCATGGCCTCCGACTTCCGCGTGCCACGCTTTGCCACCTTGAACCTGGCGGGCTGGACCATGGCCGAGGTTGTTCCCCGTGGAAAGCACCTGCTCATGCGTCTGACAGGACCTGCTGACGAGGAACCCGGCGCCAGCAGGAAACCCCGTGCCCTGACCATCCATTCCCATCTCAAGATGGAGGGGAACTGGATGATCTACCCACCGGGTGGTCGCTGGACCAAACCTGGCCACACTGCCCGGTGCGTGCTCCGCACGGACTCCGCGGACGCCGTCGGATTCTCGCTGGGCATCCTGGAAGTGGTGCCCACAGCTGAGGAAGACAAGATCGTCGGGCACCTCGGGCCGGACCTGCTCGGCCCCGACTGGGACGAGGAGGAAGCGCTGCGCAGGCTTCGCGCCGAACCGGATGTCACCGTGGGATTCGCGTTGCTGGATCAGCGGAAGCTTGCGGGCATTGGCAATATCTATCGATGCGAGGCGTGCTTCTTGTCCGGCATTCACCCTGCCCTGCCTGTAGGGAACGTCCCTGACCTTGGCAAGACAGTCAACGACGCCAAACGGCTCCTCGGCGAAAACCTGGGTCCCGGGCGGAGGACTACCCTGGGGCCGCGCGCCATGCGTCCCGGATATTGGGTGTACGGCCGGGAACGCCAACCCTGCAGGCGCTGCGGTACTGCCGTACGCCGTGGCCTCCTTGCAGGACCGGACGGCACAGAAGAACGGGACATCTACTTCTGTCCGCGCTGTCAGCCGGCTCCGTAGACCAACAAAAAGCTCAACAACCGGCCGGCACCACCACAACCGGCCGGACCTGGCCACCTAAGGCCAACCAGGTCCGGCCAACAACCGCCGCGACGGCTGCGCGCACCTGCCAGCCGGCCCGCTACTCCAGGAAGCTCCCCAGCCGCCCCAGCAATAGCCGCCGGACACCGCAAGCTGCGCGCCGCCGTCGGACGTTTTCTACGCCATCCGCCACCACTTTTGGTTGATGGAACCGGCGCAATCCCAGAGCTGCAACCTCGCACCGTCGGATGAATTCCAGTCAACCACGTCCACACATTTGTCGGCTTGCGGGTTCACCAGATCCCCGGCATTGTTCAGGACGAATTGCTGCGCCGGACTGCCGTTGCAACTGGTGAGTTGGACTCGTGCACCGTTGGCCGTTGATCCCCATGCCACGTCCATGCATTTTCCCAGTGACCGAATGGTGCCGTTGTCAGCAAAGGTCCACTGCTCCGACGCTGCCGTATCGCAGTCCCATAATTGCAAGGGGACCCCGTCTGTAGCCTGCCGACCGGCCACGTCAATGCACTTGCCTGCATAGCCCTGGATGCGGGTGCCGGCTGCAGAGGAAGGCGCCGCTGGAACCGAAGCAAGCTCATACACGCGGACGTAATCAACCAGCAGCGACTGCGGAAACGCCGTGTCCGAATCCGGTGCCCCCGGCCAGTAGCCGCCCACGGCCAGGTTCAGCAGGAGGAAGAAGTCGTGATCGAACACCCAGGGGCCGGGAGTAGTGGCCTTGGTCTTTTGTGAGTAGGGAATTCCGTCGATGTACCAAGTGATGGACTCAGGCCCCCAGTCCACTGTGAACGTGTGGAAAGCATCGCCCAGAGCTTTACCAGCGGGCAGAGTGTAGCTGGCGTTGGAGGCGTTGGCCCCGGAGTAACCGGGGCCGTGGATACTCCCCCAGACCGTTCCAGGTTCCTTGCCGACGTTTTCCATGATGTCGAGTTCGCCGCTAGCGGGCCAACCGTCGGTGAAGACGTTGTCGCCGAGCATCCAGAAGGCGGGCCACATGCCTTGCCCCTTGGGCAGTTTGAGTCGGGCTTCGAACCGGCCTTGCGTCCGGCTGAAATTTCCTGACGTCAGGAGGCGCGCGGATGTGTACTGGCACGCCCCGTAGTGGCACTCGTATCCAGCAGGATTTTCCCTCCGGGCAGTGATGGCCATGTTTCCCTGCCCATCCGCTGCAGCATTATTTGTGCTGTTGGTGTAGTACTGCAGTTCGCCGTTGCCCCACCCGGATCCTCCGGTGTCGTGAGTCCAGTTTCCAGGGTCCGGTGCCGTGCCGGCAGGGCCATTGAATTCGTCGCTCCACACCAGCGCACCCGGGGCGGGCATACCTGCGGCTGCCAGTGCTGACGGTTCCGGGGCTATGAGGGTAGCTGCGATGGTCAGGCCGGCGACGAGCATCGTCAGGGGCATGAGTCTTCGCTTCATGGTGCCACTCTGAAGGCGTCTCCCCGTGGCACGCAAGCCTTTTCAAGGCGACACGCAAAACGTCACGGCAAGGAAATAATCAACGCGGTTTTACTTTTCATTGCCGTAACGAGGATGAAATATCGGCGGGAGAAAGTGGAAGCAGGAACCAACTGATGTGCAGATTTCCTTCAAATCCGTTGGCAAAAGGACATTCCGTTCGCAGCCGAATTCCTTCCCTTGAGCATCGAAGATGCAGCTCCAGGCGCGTCAGCCGTGTCCTCCCAAACTTCGCTCTGAGGAGCGTTTGGACATACTGGCGCGCCTTGGCCTTTTCCCCAGCAGTTACCGGAGGCTAAAGATGGGCGTTTACAGACAAATACTGGTAAGGATCCTTGCAGTTCTTGTAGTTTCCTTTGGATTGATTTACATCAGCTGGCGCTGGTCGAGCACTGTCGCGTGGGATGCCTGGTGGATCTCGCTGCCCCTCGTGGCCGCCGAGACTTACAGCCTTGGCGAATCGGCGCTTTACGCAGTGACAATGTGGAATGCACGACGACGTCCGCCTCCCCCACCTGCCCTGCCGGGCAGATCGGTGGACGTTTTCATCGCCACCTACAACGAGCCGCTGGACTTGGTGCTCAAAACGGCGATCGCAGCCAGGGACATGGAGTACCCGCACGAAACGTGGATCCTTGACGACGGCGACCGGGCTGAATTTGCCACCGCAGCCCGGCAGATCGGCGTCGGGTATATTACCCGCGGTCCTGAGTGGGATGGTCGGCAGCGCTTCGCAAAGGCAGGAAACGTCAACAACGCCCTGTCCATGACAACGGGCGAGTTCGTCGCCATCTTTGACGCAGACCAAGCCCCTGAACCGCGTTTCCTGGACCGCGTCCTGGGCTATTTCGATGCCGAGGAAGTGGCTTTCGTCCAGACCCCGCAGCACTTTTGGAATGTTCCGGAACGGGACCCGCTGGGAAGCCAGGCGGAACTCTTCTACGGCCCCATCCAACAAGGCAAGGACGGCTGGGACGCAGCGTTCTTCTGCGGTTCGAATGCTGTCCTACGCCGTGAAGCCCTCATGGCCCTGGGCTTGACGCGCTACACGCGGTCAGCCACTGAGCAGACCTGGCGCGCTTTGCGTCGTGGCCGATCGCGTTTGCAGGACCTTCACGGCGAGCTGGGCAGGCGTCATCCCGCGGCCATGATCGTTGCAGAACAGGCCTTGGAGGCAGTGGCACGCGCGGAGCATCAGGTGCGCAGGGGCGATGTCCTCGCCGAGATCACTTTCGAACTCCGCGTCGCCTTCCATTCAGCAGCTCTGGCAGTTCCTGATGCCATGGAGGACGTGGTGCCGGAGCTGGACGCCGTCCTGGAGTCAGTGGATGTGGCCCACACTGACCAAGCACTGGCCATCCACCCCATGGACACCACCACCATCACCGAGGACATGGCAACGGCCATGCACCTTCACGCGATGGGGTGGGGCAGCGTCTACCACCACGAGGTCCTGGTCCACGGGTTGGCCCCTGAGGACGTGTCCACCATGCTCTCCCAGCGGCATCGATGGGCGGCCGGCACCATGCAGGTGTTCTTCAGTGACAATCCGTTGTTTCTTCGGGGCCTCACCGTGGCTCAGCGCCTGATGTATCTGGGCACTATGACGAGTTATCTGAATGGCTTCGCTGCCCTGAGCTATATCGCGGCGCCTGTGGTGTTCCTGGTGGCTGGTACCTACCCGCTGACTGCCAGTCCCGTGGTGTTCTTCTGCCTCTTCCTGCCCTTCTTTATTTCGTGCCAGCTGCTCTTCCAAGTAGCGGGCAACGGGTCGAAGGGATTGTGGCGCGGCCAGCAATGGTCCTTTGCCCTGTTTCCCACCTGGATCGCGGCCACGTGTTCAGGTGCGGCAGCGGTTTTCCTTGGCAAGCACCTCGCGTTCTCGGTGACGGCCAAGAGTAAACAGGTCACGGGCCGTGGATTCCAGCACGTCAGGATACAGGTGGCTGCCATGGCGTTGCTGGTCGTGTCCTCGTTCATCGGCGTTGCCCGTGTGTCATCCGGGCAAGCGGCGCTCTATCCCACCCTCATCACGTTGGCCTGGGTTGTCTTGGACCTGGCGCTTTTGAGCGTGGTGATCGGTGCCGCACGGTATCGGGGGCCCGGCGACCACCTCGTTGAACCGATTCCCACTCCTAAGGAGCTCACCAGCGTTCAGAGCGCTCCGCCCAAACCCGCACCCTAACAGCACATCAGTAAAAGCCGTTCCAACCCCCCGCAAGGAGCGACCCCCATGTCCACGCTTTCCCATGCCCCGAACACCACCTCCACCGTCTTGAAATCGGTGGATCTGACCATTACCGGCGCCTTGGACGCCGCTACCGTTCCGGCTATTCGCCAAGCATCCGTCAAGGCCGCCGCGGACGGCCCCGTCCTGGTCCTGCTGAATGTCGCGGCGGTGACATCGGTGGGAGCATCAGGCGTAGTCGGGGTGCTTGAGGTGCTGCACCTGCTCCGCTCGCGCGGCGGCGATCTCCGCCTTTTCGGGAATTCAAGCGAGCTCCAGGAAACCCACCTCCAAGCCCATCTGGGTCGCGTCGCCCGTATATATGCAACGCACCAAGATGCGGTCGACGGCGGTGCAGCACTCGTGCGGCCACGGGGGCTTGCGCCTCGCTTCAGTTGGCGGACCCTCTTCAAGCGTCGTCATCGCTCCATCGGATGGGGCTGAGCGCGATGCACACTCCTCCCACTTTCACGGGGCACCCGGACAAAAAACGCCGGCGGGCCAGCCTGCTCATTCCCTTGGTGGTGACGGCTCTGGCTGCCACGGGCTTGGGTTTTGCTTCCAAGGAGATAGTCCCCGTAGTCCAGGCTTTGTCTCTCTGCCGTGCCGGGGATGCTTCCACAATGATCCCCAAGGATGGTGTGCTTCTGGGCGTGAACCTGGATTGGGACTCGGAGACGTTGGCCGAGCACCGTAAAAACCTGGGCCATGATCCGGCGGTGGTGGTGCAGTTTTCGGATATCCCCTACGACGACGAAACGTGGGCTCACACCACCAACGCCGTCACCCAGGTCCGCCCAACAGGCGGCGTGTTGCTCCTGACCCTGGAACCTCACGGCGGCCTGGAGACCATGAGCGAGGAAGTGATCGCCAAACTGGCCACCGACTTACGGGCCATCAACGATCAGGGGACGCCCGTCGTCGTACGTTTTGCGCATGAAATGAACGGGTCCTGGTATTCCTGGGGCCAGCAACCGCTGCGTTATGTGGAGGTATTCCGCAAAGTGGCCGCTGCAGTTCATGCCGGGGCGCCGGGCTCGTCCATGATGTGGGCCCCGAACTATGGTGGCGGCTACCCGTTTACAGGGGGCCAGTTCGCGGCCCGTCCGGGCACTGCCGATTTCGCTGCCCTGGACACGGACCGTGACGGCACCTTGACCATGGCTGACGACACCTATGCGCCCTACTACCCCGGGGACGACGCCGTGGATTGGGTGGGAGTTTCCCTGTATCACTGGGGCAACCAGCGGCCGTGGGGAAACAACGACATCTCGGAGCCAGGCAAGTTCCTCGCCATGCTGACCGGCACCTACAGCGGCACCGCCGGCGACGACAGTTCCGTTCCGGACTTCTACCAGGTGTACGGGGTGGACCACAAGAAGCCGGTAGCCATTCCGGAGACCGCGGCTATCTTCACCCCGGCTCGCGGTGGAGCGTCTGAGCTTGACGTCAAGCAGGCATGGTGGCGTCAGGTCTTCTCCGCTGATACCCAGCAGAAGTACCCGCAGTTGAAGATGATCAATTGGTTTGAGTGGAAGAAGTACGAGATCGAGATTAACGACGACGTCGACTGGCGGAGCGCTGGATCGCCCGCCATTCGAGACGCCTTCAGTGAGGACCTACCGGACTGGTTGCAGTATGGCGAGGACCTGGAGGCCTGCCGCTAAGCGGCACCTAAGTGGCGGCCGTCAGGCAGCCGGCGCGGCCTCCAGGTCCTCCGTGGGGGCCGTTGCCTTTCCCTGCTCCGGGACCATGAACTTCGGCAGCAACAGCTGCACGATCGGCCCGATCGCCAAGGCGTAGACCACCGTACCAACACCAACGGAGCCGCCCAGCAGGAAGCCGACAGCCAGGACAACTACTTCAATTCCCGTGCGGACCAGGCGCACGGACCAACCGGTGCGGCGGACAAGTCCAGTCATCAGGCCATCACGGGCGCCGGGTCCAAGGCGGGCACCGATGTAGCAAGCGGACGCGATGCCGTTGAGGATCACGGCACCGGCGAGCATGGCGATCTGTCCGCCCAAGTGGGAAAACTCCGGGATGAGCCACAGTCCCAGATCGGCGAAGAGCCCCACAAGAACCGCGTTGGCGATGGTTCCAATCCCTGGCATCTGCCGGAGCGGGATCCACAGGAGAAGAACCAGGAAGCTGACAACGATGACCACAACACCGATGCTGAAGCCGGTCTTTTCGGATACGCCTTGGTGGAACACATCCCAAGGGTCCAAGCCCAGGCCGGCACGGATGAACATGGCCAAGGAGATGCCGTACATCGCGAGGCCGATCAGGAGTTGAGTGATTCTTCGGGTCATCATGAACTACATCATCCAAGAGAACTGGCCTTGTATTCCATAGCCAGTTTGGAATACTGGTCTTATGTCCGGCTCCCTGAATCCCACCGCCCTCGTCCGCCTCCTCGGCACTTGGAGCTCCGGCGCCCTGCCCGCCTACCGCGAGCTGGCCGACGTCGTTCGCTTGCTGGTGATGGACGGACGCATCCCCTTGGACGTCGCGCTACCCAGCGAGCGGGCACTCGCCCAAACACTCGGGCTCAGCCGGACCACCGTCACTGCCGCGTATGCGGCCCTGCGCGAACAGGGATTCCTCACGGCAGGTCAGGGCAGTCGCGGACGGACATGCATCCCCCACCGCACTACACCAGTGAGCGCGCCCGGACTCGCGGTTCCCGAGGGACTCCTGGATCTGGCTTACGCGTCACTACCGGCGGCCGGCGAGGTAGTGCATCGCGCCTTCGCTGACGCTCTGACCGAGCTTCCGGCCCTCTTGCCCGGGTTCGGGTACGATGCCGTGGGCGTGCCGGCCCTCCGCGAAGCCATCGCAGAGAAGTACACAGCCGAAGGGGTGCCAACGACGCCGGGCCAGATCCTTGTCACGTCCGGCGCACAGCATGCCCTCAACATTGTGCTGCGCGCCCTGGCCGGAAAGCAGGACCGGGTCATGGTGGAGCACCCCACATACCCCAACGCCCTGGACGCCATCCGCGCCGCCGGCTGCAAGCCCCTGCCAGTGGCGCTGCCCTCGGGCACCTCGCCAGCGTGGGACATCGATTCAATGGTGGCCACCATGAACCAGCAGCGCCCCGCCATGGCCTACTTGGTGCCGGACTTCCACAATCCGACCGGACGCATCATGTCCGACCTCCAACGCCGACGACTTACACGGGCGGCCGCTGCTTCCGGGACCGTGCTGGTAGTGGATGAAACACTGCGTGGGCTGAATCTCGACGGCGTCCGCACCGCGCCGATGTCGCGGTTCAGTCCTGCGGTGGTTTCCATCGGGTCGCTGAGCAAATCGCACTGGGCGGGACTCAGGACCGGGTGGATCCGGGCAGACGAGTCCCTCATTGCCCGTTTTGTGGCCACAAGAACAATCATGGATCTGGGCGGGCCAGTGGTTGAACAACTGGCGGCGGCGCGCTTGGTGCAGTCCTTCGCCGAACCGCTTGATGCCCGGCTTGAGGAACTCCGGCACAACCGGGAAACGCTGTTGGGGTTGCTCGCGGAGCACTTGCCCTCCTGGGAGGTGGAGCGACCGCGGGGTGGACTGACAGCATGGTGCCGCCTGCCGTCTGCCTCCAGCACCGCCCTGACCGTGCTCGCGCCCGACTTCGGCGTCCGGTTGGCAGCGGGACCCCGCTTCGGGGTGGGTGGCGCGTTCGAGCACTACCTGCGCGTTCCCTACACCTTGCCCGCCGCACAACTGGAGTTCGCCGTCGGTGCGCTCCGCGCCGCCCAGGACAAGCTCGACGCCTCGCCCCACCTCCGCCGGACCCTTAAGGCTGAGCGGCCAGCCGCCGTCGCGGTCGCCTAAACCGCTGCACGCTTGGTCCCGCCCATCCGCCCAACTGAGTCGCAGTTGAGGCCGTTTTGAGGGCTCAAAACGGCATGTGCTGCTACTTAGTTGGGGCCGGGTCTGTGGATCGCGCCCTCCCGCCCATCCGCTGCTTAGCCGTGTTGCTGCCGGGTCCGATGGGTACATGCGAGGTCGCCTTGGCCAAGCCGAACAGCGGCATGCCGTTGTACACCGCTTCAATACCCGACGCCGGTACTTGGTACGTCTCGTGCCACACGCCAACGTCGCCGCTGCCCGCGAACTTCTTCATGAATTTCCGCCATGGGCCCAGATGCGGCGAATCCCTGTCTGCGGCAAAGCGCCTCAGATGCTCCGGACTTTCCCAGTAGCTGAGCAGGATAGTGGTCCGCCCGAACCATTGCTCGCTGCCCAGGAGACCGGCGTCCGGGTTCTTGGCAAGGTGCTGCATCATGGTGGGCATGGCCGAGGCCACCTTGGCGACGCGGCCCAGCTTCCACCACCGGTTGGCCCGCATCCCGATGAGGAAGACGGTCACTGTATCGCGCCCGATGTCCGCGGTGAAGCGGCCGGGGAAGATCTCTTGTGCCATGTGCATCCTTCAGTTGGGAAACCCCTGACTTCCTGGTTCCGGGTTTCATAACGTTGTTATGAAACAATGTTATGAAACACTTGAGGGCATGGCAAGACCTGTAGTTCATGATCAACACGTCCAGGATCGACTCCTCGCAGTGACCGCCGAACTGGTGGACCGCGAGGGGCCGGCCCGCGTCACCCTCCGCGACGTAGCAGCAGCGGCAGAAACGTCCACCACGGCGATCTACTCCCTCTTCGGCGGGAAATCGCAACTGTTGACCGCCGCCGTCGACGACGGTTTCCGCTCTTTTGGTGAGTCCCAACGCGATGCGGCCAAGGATGGGCTACTGGGATTGGGCCGGGCCTACCGCGTCTGGGCACTGGAGCACCCTGCCCTTTACCGCCTCATGTTTGGCGGCGCGCTGGCCGCCTATGTTGATTGCAGCCCGACGCCGGAAGTCGCCTCCGATTCAATGCTCCCCCTCGTGGAGGCGGTAGTTGCCGCCCAGTCAGCGGGCGCGCTGCGCGAGGACGACCCCGCGCTCATGGCAATGGCCATCTGGGGACAGGTCCATGGACTCGTCAGCCTGGAGCTTGCGCAGATGAATGATCCCGCCACCGATTGGGCCTCGATCTACGAGGCCGCCCTGGAATCCGTGGCGCGGGCCTGGGCGGCCTAACCGGAGCTGCTACGCGTACACCTTCTCCAGGAACGCACCCCAGGCCTTGGCCGTAAGTTCTGCATCGCCGGAGGCACTGAACTCGTGCACCGTCATCCCGACCGGGGCACCGAAGGCGTTCCGACCGAAGAAGCGGTACATCGTGTCCGCCGTCCGGAGGCCCAGGAAGTTCTCGTTGGAGAAGTCCACCACCCCGGTCAGCCGCCCAACGCCGTCGACGTCGGCATCCACGGCGGCACCGACTGCCATACCATCCACACCCAAGGCCTTTTTCAGCTGCACGAAACCATCCACTGCTTGGGAAGCCGCAGGCGCCTGGATATCCGTGAAGACCACCGGCTTGCCGTCGAAGTACTGGAGGTACTGGCCCAACGTGTGCAGGTAGAACTCGGTGTGCTTTCTGGCGCCGTCGTATTGCTCATCCCAGTTCTCGGCAAAGATCCCGCTGTGAACGTAGTGCAGCTTGGCGCGGCCACCTTCCAGCGGCTCAAGGATATGTTCCAGCTGGTTGAACCATCCATCCGGGCCATCCATGCGGGACACCAAGTGGCTGGGGTATTCCTCGGTGGTCTTGACGTCCGGCCACTGATCCGTGGGGAACATCCATGCAGGAGTGTCCTTGGTGACCGCCTGCCACACGCGCTCGGGAGTGGCTGGCAGTTCGACGTCCGTCTCGATTTCGAATTTCCGATTGTCAGTCATTGCTTTGATCCTTTTCTGCTGATTGCTTTGGGGAGGCTTGCTGAGTTGAAGGGGCCTTGAGTGCCCCGGTCTTGAGAGCAGGGTGAAGTACGACGACGAGGCGGTGCTTACGTCCGCCGCCCGCCACGGCGGCAGCACCGCCGTCGTGGTACTTGTCCACGAGTCGGGTCACCGCTACGCCGAGCTCTTCCGCGAATGCCGCGCGTTCGGCAGCCGAGCGGAAGGTGATCTCGCCGTCGATCGCAAAGCTGGCCAGCTTCTTCTTTGCCACGGCAGCACCGGCGATGAGCTTGCCCATCTCCTGCACGGTGCGGGCGGCCAGTGACAACAACCAGAAAGCGGAGAACCGGTCGGAGAAGCGCCGCGGATCGGGTGCCACAGACGCCAGGGCAACAGGCGAGATCAGGTACGACGCCGCCGTCGCGCGGAGTACGCGCTCGGTGACGTTGCCCTTGCGACGTTCCTCCACCAGCTCCACCAAGCCGTGCCGCTCGAGGGCTTTGAGGTGGTAGTTCACCTTCTGCCTGGGCAACCCAACCTTCGCGGCCAGCTGAGTGGCGGACGCCGGTTCGACGAGCTCCTGCAGGATGCGGGTGCGGATCGGATCCAGGGACGCTTCCGCTGCGGCCGGGTCCTCGATCACTTCGATGTCCAACATGCTTCAAGTATGGCTACCGACAACTTTTATTGTCAAGAGCTTTTTTGTCGTCGGCTGGCTCTTTCGTTGCGAGGCCTGCTTTGCACGCTTCGTGGGCTATTTAGAGCGCAGAGCGGGCCACACAACGCAACGCCGGTAGAATTGTTCGGTGATGCAATCCCCCCTCCCCGTGCGCGACGGCGTAAACGCGACCCGCCTTCGCCTGCCGGACGAGGGACCGTGGACCACCGCAATGCACTACATGATGCACCGCTGGGGCCACATCGATCCGCAAGGGATCGAGGACCGCTTCGACGCCGGCGAGATCGTGGGCGAAGGCGGCGTACCGCTGAACCGCAGCACCAAGCTGGAGGACCACACCTTCATCTGGTACTACCGCACACTCCCGCCCGAGACCCGCCTGCCCGTCGAAATCAACATCCTCCACCAAGACGGACACATCCTGGTGGTGGACAAACCGCACTTCCTCCCCACCACGCCCGGCGGCACCTACATCCAGGAATCCGCGCTGGTCCGGCTCCGGAACCTGCTCAACCTCCCGGACCTCATCCCCATGCACCGCTTGGACCGCATGACGGCCGGCCTGCTGCTGCTCTCCACCAATCCGGAGACACGCGGCAAGTATCAGGTCCTCTTCGAGAAGCGCCAGGTCCAGAAGGAATACGAGTGCGTGTCAGCCGCGACGCCGGCCGCAGGCTATCCCGCCGTCGAATTCCCGGTAGTTGTCCGCAACCGCATGACCAAGTCCCGCAGCTACCTGCTTGCCGAAGTCATCGACGGAGAACCGAACGCGGAAACCCGCATTGAACAGACAAAAACGTTCGACGCCGGAACTCACCAGCGCGCGCTGTACCGGTTGGAACCGCACACCGGAAAGACGCACCAGCTCCGCGTACACATGGCCTCGCTTGGATTGGGAATCGTCAACGATGCCTTCTACCCGGACCTGCTGGACAAAGCCCCGGACGACTACTCCAAACCCCTTCAGTTGCTGGCCCGCGGCATCACATTCGTGGACCCCATCAGCAAGCAACGCGTGGAATATCGCAGCAAACTGGAGCTCAGCGAAGCCCACGACTAGGAGTCAACCCGGGGCGAGGAGTCGAACACAGCCCGGAAGACCGCCGTCGTCTCCTCCGAAAACAGCACGAACTCCACCAACTCAAGCGGGCTGTCCTCAGCCCCGGGAGCTGAAGCTGACGACGAAAACGTCCTCACGGCGTCGAACGCTACCTCCGCGACCTGACCGGCGTCCCAGCCGTAAATTCCGGCACTGATCGCAGGGAAAGCGATGGATCGGGCACCAAGCCCGGCCGCCACCTTCAGGCTCTCGCGGAAGCACGACGCGAGCAGCGCCGGATCGGTTTGACCCGCGTGCCGGTTGGGTCCCACTGTATGGATCACCCAGCGCGCGGGGAGCCGGAAGGCGGGCGTAGCGACGGCGGCACCCACCGGAAGTCCGTCCTGCAGTTGCGTTCGGCGCAGCTCGCGGCATGCTTCAAGAAGTTCCGCGCCCGCGGCCCTATGGATTGCACCGTCCACTCCCCCTCCACCCAGTAGTGACGAATTCGCGGCGTTGACGATCCCATCAACGCCGCGGGTGGTGATATCTCCGCGCAGAATCTCGATTCGCATGGCGCCAGTCTCACTCCCGAGCGGGTGACGCGGCAAGTGCGGTACCTTGTGCCCATGGACATCATCGCTCCAGAGACATGGGGATCCGCAATTTACCTGTGGATTGTTCCCATTGTGTTGGGCGATGCCATCTTCCCGCCCATCCCCTCCGAGATGGTGGTGATCACTGGCGGGGCACTGGCAGCCGACGGCCACGCAAACTTCTGGCTCATCCTGTTCCTGGCTGCCTTCGCTTCCTGGCTGGGCGACATGGCCGTGTTCATGCTGTTCAAGCGGCGTATCAGCCACGTTCTGGACCGGTGGTCGTGGGGCCGCCGGGTCCACCGCGGAATCCACGAGGCCATCGCCAAAGCCGGCCGCTCGTCAACCTACGGCGCCATCATCGGCGCTCGGTTTATCCCCGGCGGCAGGCTCGCCACTTCATCCGCGGCAGGCATCGCCAACGTTTCGGTCCGCGGGTTCAGTCTCTGCGCGGGATTGGGCGCAGTGCTGTGGGCGGTGTGGCAGGTCGGCTTGGGATACTTCACAGGCTCCACCACCAAACTTCCCTTTTGGGCCAGCTCACTCATTGGGGTGGGACTGGGATTGGTCATCGGCGTGGTGGTCGGTTTGATCGTCACCCGGCGCCGCGGCAGCCGATCCCCCGTGGACGAACCGTTCGACGCCGACAAGCCCGGTGACGTGCCACAGCCCGAGTAGGGCGGGCTGACTGAATGTGCGTGCTCGTCCGGCGTTCTAAACCGGCGACCAACGGCCGCGGCTGCGGCGCAACACGTAAAGGCTTCCAGTGACCGCTACACGTTCGACGGCGTCACGCATCATGGCTGCCGACGTCCGGGCTTCGTCGTTCTCGCCGGAGTAATCCCGGTCGCCCACTGTGAAGCGCAGGCTGATCTGCGGTACGCCTCCCACGATGTCGAGCTGGTTCGATTCGACATGGTGGCGGGTTTCCAACGCTTCCACCGCCGCGGCCATCACCGATTCGGGTGCGTTGCCCGGCTTGAGGCCAGTGATCTTCAACTTGGTCTGGAACGACGGCATCCCACTACCCTAGCGCTCTCGCACATCCCACGCCCTTGGACGGATGCCTCTCTCACGTGATGAGAGAGGCATCCGGAAAATCCCGAGGGATGTGAGAGAAGGTTTACTAGCCGGTGTTGCGCAGGCCTGCAGCTACGCCGTTGACGGTGATAAGCATGGCCCTTTGGAGCCGCTCGTCGATCTCGCCTCCGGACAGCTGCTCCTCGCGCACACGGCGGAGCAGCTCTACTTGCAGGTAGCTGATCGGGTCCAGGTACTGATCGCGGATTTCGAGTGAACGCTTCAGCGTCGGCTGGGCATCGAGAAGTTCGATCTCGCCGGTAAGACGCTCAATCTCGGCCACAGTGAGCTCGTACTCGTCGCGGATCATGTGGAACAGCCGGTGCAGTTCCTCCGGGACCAGTGACGAAACGTAGTGGCCGGCAATTTCCATGTCCGTCTTGGCCAAGGTCATCTCCACATTGGAGATCACAGAGCGGAAGAAGTGCCAGCGGTCCATCATTTCCAGCAGCTGATCGGTGTCACCCGCTTCGCGGGCGGCTTTCAAGCCGGAGCCCACGCCGAACCAGCCGGGAACGATCTGGCGTGACTGGGTCCAACCGAAAACCCACGGAATTGCCCGCAGGCCACCGAGTCCGGCACCTGAATCCGGACGCTTGGAGGGGCGCGAACCGATGTTCAATGAACCCAGCTGCTCCACGGGTGTAGAAGCAAGGAAGTAGGCGGGAAGCTGGGGATCGTCAATCAAGGTCCGGTAGCGGGCGAATGCTGCATCCGAAATGGTCTCCATGACGTTGGCGTACCGTTCACGCTCGTCATCCGAGGTGCGTGGAGTACGGTGCAGGGCCGACCCCTGCATCACCGCGGCTAAGGAGAGTTCCAGGTTTTCGCGGGCGAGCTCGGGCAGGGAGTACTTGTCCGAGATGACCTCACCCTGCTCGGTGAACTTGATCTCGCCTTCAAGCACGCCGTTCGGCTGGGCCATGATGGCATCGTAGGTGGGTCCGCCACCGCGGCCCACGGATCCTCCGCGGCCATGGAAGAGGCGAACGCGGACGCCATGCTTGGCAGCTACGTCACGCAGCTTGCGCTGGGTCTTGTGAATCTCCCACTGGCTGGTCATGACGCCGGATTCCTTATTGGAATCGGAGTAACCCAGCATGACCTCCTGGATGTCTCCCCGCAGACGGACAAGTTCCCGATAGGACGGATCGGAGAGCAACTGGTCCACGATCTCGGCCGAAGCCCGGAGTTCCTCCACCGTTTCCAGCAGTGGAGCGAACCCGATCTTGGCGTGCGGTTTGCCGCTGAAGAGGTCGATCAGACCAGCCTCGCGGGCAAGAACTGCTGCGGCCAGGACGTCATCGGCGCCGCGCGTCATGGAAATGATGTACGTTTCCACGACGTCCGGACCGTAAGTGTGCAGGGCCTGACGGATACTCCGGAAGACGTCGTACGTGCCGTCCGCAGTGCCGTCAAGCTTGATCGGATGGCCGGAGAGCGGGCGGCGCGAAGCCAACTCTGCCCCCAAGAAGGTGAAACGTTCCTCACGCGTCAATTGGCCGTAGGGCTTTTCGGTGCCAAGCCGGTCCACCAGCTGCCCCACAGCATCGTGGTGGTAATCGGCGTGTTCGCGGATGTCCAGTGTTGCCAGATGTAAGCCAAAGGCAGCGATTGCACGCCGGACGCGGGCCAAAGCGCCGTCTGCCACTAACGCGGCGGAGTGGTTCCGCAGCGAGGCCTCAAGCAGCCCAAACTCCGCAAGCAACTCAGGAGTGGTGGCGTAGTCACGGCCCGGCTCGTGATAAGTGGAAGCAGAGATACGGCGTCCGGTGTTGATGAGCTTGGCCTTGATGCAGGTCAGCTTGAGCCGGTAGGGCTCCTGCGCGTTCAGTTCAAGGATGCGCTTGTCCAGTCCAGGGAGGTTCTTGAGATCCTTGGCGATCGAATCCAGCAGCTCCTGGTCGGCCCCAAAAAGAGCCGTGGAATTGGAGAGCACCGAGATGAGTTCGTCGATGAGGGCGATGCTGATACGGACAGCATTCTGGTTCTGCAACTGCAGGATTTCCCTGGTGACAGCAGCAGTAACGTTCGGGTTGCCGTCACGGTCGCCGCCGATCCACGAACCAAACTTCAGCGGTGCAGCGGCTGCCGGGAGCGTGACACCATGCTCGGCTAGGAGTTCTGAAAGGTCGGTCAGCATTTCCGGCATGGCGTCGGTGAGGATGCTGTTCAGGTAGTAGATCGCGTTTCGAGCCTCATCCACAGGGGTGGGGCGGACCTGGCGGAGCTCGTCGGTTTGCCACATTTGGTCGATGATCTCGGCGAGTTGTCGGTCCTGGCGGCGTCGCGCGGAGGTCCCCTCCGTGGTGGGCTCCGCAAGGACGTCCGATAGTTTCCGGACCTTATCCAACACCGAGCGTCGTGAAGCCTCTGTGGGGTGCGCCGTGAAAATAGGGCGGACGTCGAGTTCGTTGATCACATCCTGCAGGACCTGCGGACCCGCTTGGCCGGCTATCTCTGAGACCGCTTTTGCCAGCCAGCCGTCTTTTTCCTTCCGGGTACGCAGTCCACGAACGCGATGTACCTGCTCAGCCGCATTACTGAGGTGGAAGTAGAACGCAAAGGCACGGACCAAATCAGTAGCCTGGTCCAGCGGCAGGGAGGCGAGCAACTCGCGGACCTGGGCAACGACGTCGTGCGCGCTCCAGGGGCCGGTGGCATCCGCGCCGCCCCGTGCGGCTTCCTTGGACTCCTTGGTCAGCAAGCGAACCTGCTCCACGAGTTGGAGCAGTTCCGGACCGTGTTGTCTTACCAAGGACTCGCCGAGAAGCGTGGATACGCGACGTACGTCGGCACGCAGTTCTGCTGCGAGATCGGTGTCTTGATGGGCAGTGTGAACCATTGATACTTACCTTCGTCATCTGGTTTGGCCCGTACACTGCGCTGGATACTGTGAGCCGGATTACTAATGTTTCCTACGGGATCTTACCCGCCCGGAACTCAACAAAAGAATGTGTCTCAGATTTTGGCGTCGCCTTCCGCAGTCCGAGTTCCCATGTCAGTAGTTGTAGGAGAACTCGTTAGGAGCCAACCCCGGGCCACTCAAGGTATAGCTCAGTTCGCGGTTTTTCTTATTGCCCTGGGAGTCGGTCACTACACGGAATTGAAGATCGTCCCGTCGCAGAGAGCTGCTGGCACAAATAGCAACGCGTCGGCTCTCCAGCGCGCAGGTCCATCCATCCGGAGCTTGAAGGGAATCTTCCAGTATCCATGCATCCGCGGCCACCGAGAATACCGCTTTGCCGCTACCCAAGGGGCTTGCACCTGAGACCTGGAAGTCGATTTCCATGGTGATCTTCCCTGAACTCCGGTCCGGTACTTGCCGCACAGAGCCCTGGACATCCACCGGAACCGTGGTCGTGGGGCCCGCAGCGAGTGCGGGACTCTGGGTGGGGGAAGGCGGTGCAACCGGGGATGGGGTTGCGGAGGGCGCTGTGGTTTTATTCTCTGCGGGCTTCTCCTGTACGGGCAGCGTGGGTACTTGCGCGCCGGAAGGTACCTCCACCGGGGTTGGTAGCAATTCCTCCGGGACAGGAGTCAGCTCTGCCGAAGAGGAAGACGCAGGGAATGGTGTGCCGCTTGGCGTAGATGTAGCGGTGGGCGTCGCCGGTTCACTTCCCCAGGGTGGACTGCCAGTCTGCAAAGCACGCTGCTGCGAATAAGTCTCCGGAGTCAGGTGATCAACGATTCCTATGGACCCCAACACAAGCCCCACCCCGGCGGCCGCGACGACGGCCAGGACTATCGGTTGAGCAATCGCTGGTGCGATCAGTGCAGCTTTAGCGGGAAAAACCGCGCCCAGAACGCCCAGCCCCGCGCTTTTTCCCGCCCAGATCGTGATGGGAACACCCGTAACCATGGGAAGGAGCACGGCTCGCATGCTCCCTTGAACGTCCTTCAGCTCCGCGAGGGCGGCCGTACATGTAGAGCAGCCACTGAGGTGATCCCGAACCTTGCGCTCGGTGGCTGCTGACAGTCCACCGCGGATGAAGTTGCCGAGTTTTGACGCGAACTCGGAACACCTGCCATCGGCCTGCTCAGCGATATGGCACTGCAGGTATTGCCTCCTGAGGCCTTCGCGCGCACGGAGGGCGAGCGCTGAAACGGCATTGGGAGAAAGCCCAAGAATGGGCGCAACGGCTGCAGGTTTCATGCGTTCCACGTCCAAGTACCACAGCACCGCCTGCCACCGTTCCGGCAAGGTCCGGAAGGCTTTGGCCACCGTGCGCGACTCGAAGGCATTGATGGCGGCGTCTGAATCGGCCAAGGCGTGATCCAGAACAGAATCATCACCACTGGGCAGGACCTTGCCGGCTTTTCGGTTCCGTTGATGGGACAACCTGGTAACTGTCGATAACAGGTATGCCCGAAAGAACGTGTCGGGCCCCCTCCCAGCCACGAGGCCTTGCAGCACAGCTTGAAAAGCCTCTGCCACTACATCCTCGGCATCGCTTGGATTGTCCACGTTGCGTCGGGCGACGGTGGATGCAATGGACACGTGTCGCTCGTAGAGACCATCGAACGCGGACATATCTCCGCCCCGGACCAACTCAATAAGACGCCCATCGTCGTCGATTTTTGATTTGCTGCCTGCGTGTGAACTCTGTGCCATCTATGGCATCCCCAAACCGTAAAGAACCCTGCCCATATATATGGAGTGGGGGGTAGGGGCAAGTCGTGACGCGTTTTTCTACATAGTCTTTATCAAAGCTTGGGGAAAGCACTCCGTCACGAACCGGCTGCTCAGCGCACTATTCGGATATAACCTTGTTCCGGACCAAATCATTCACCGAATGTGCGTTTTCACGGTATCTATTGCAGCGAAGATGGCAAACCGCCAGTTACAAGACGGGGTGGCGCTTCCGTGCGGATTGGTTCGTGCCGGAGGTCCGCACAATCGTAACGTTGCTCGCCACTGGAACAGTGGTTCCGGCCCGCCGGGCCAAATTGCTCGGAGCGGCCCGTGCCACGAATGGCGTGAGCATCAATGAGACCATGAACGACTTCCGCGCGTTGTTTGCGGCTGCGGAACAGCCCGTTGACATCGACGCCCTTCAAGCACTGGCAGAAGGCTGGGCGGAGGTCGCAGAAACAGCCGCACCCCTCTCATGCACGGATGTCTACACAGGTTTGGTCACCCACGCACACTTTCAGCGACGGATCCACGAGGTATCCACGTTAGGGCCGGAGTCCACGGGTTCGCATGCCCTGGCGATCATCCGGCTGCCCGGCTCCCGCCATAACCGTGGACACTGCTGGACACTCCTTGCCCGACTCGGGGAAGCCGTCAAAGGCCAGCTGCACGGAACCGGATCCACGGCAATGTATCAAAATTCTGCCGTCCATATCCTCTTCCCTCTTGGAGAACGCAGCCTGTCCCGGCTACTGGGATGCAAGGCCGTGCTGGAGGCTTTGGGGGATGGGACGCTGAGCCCTGCGCGCATGGTGTTCTATCCGCTTTCTGCAGCGGGAGCGCCGACGTCAGCACCCCCCATTGCCGCAGAGCAGGACCCCCGATGAACTTAGGGGTCCGGAATCCGAGCTGCAACGTCACGAACCTTCCGCTGCCAACACTGACCATGTGACGGAACACAACACCCAAGGATTCGAAGGACCATCCAGAATATGAACAATCAGATCCATCTAAAAACTGTGTCGCTGGTGACTGCGCTGCTGGCCGTTGTCATGGCTGTCTTGGGCTTGGGGCTGACCGCCCTTCCGGCCACTGCGGCAAATATTCCGGAAGCAGAGATCACCATCAGCACGGAATCAGTAGTTACCAAGCAATGGGACCAAGTGGATGTGAAATGTGAATGGTCTGTCCCCGACAAATCGCAACCCGGGGACACCTTCAGTCTTCGACTCCCCGCTGAACTGCGCTGGTTTGGCGATACTACCTTTGACCTAAAGAACCCTGCTGGCCGCACAGTTGCCACCGCAGCCGCGAATGACGCCGGTCTGGTGGTCTTCACCCTGACCGATTTCGTGGCTTCGCATCCCTTGAATGTTGGCGGCAAGTGTTCCTTCACTACCCAGTACTCGCGTGAGCTCACCAACGGAGGAACCCAGGAGCTGAACTTCGTTGTTGGTGACAGCGTGGTTCGCGTTCCCTTGTCCACTGAACCCTGCACAGAGGATTGCAGCCCGGGGGTGCCAACGTCTGCCGGAAAGTCCATGCGGTGGGCAGACCCCGCCCAGACGAAACTGGAGTCGATCTTCTACATGCCGCCCATGGCGTTCGAAACCAACGATGTTGTGGTGACGGACGTCCCTGCGGCAGGCATGGAAATCAATTGCAGCGAAGTCACACCCCGCGTTGGCAAGGTAGTGAGCGCCGCCGGCAACATTGTTGAACCTTTCGATAATGAGCAATATCCGGCGACCATCCAGTGCACCCCGCAGTCTCTGACAGTAAGTTGGCAAGGGCTTCCGGAAGGCGAGCATGTGGAGCTCTTCGTGCTCACAACGGTGACCGACTCTTCCCTGGATGTCTACGAGAACAACGGAACAGTCAACATCTCGGGCGAACAGCACCCCGTTGGTGCCGAGACGCGTCGAAGCGTCGCTGCCGGAACAGGCGACGGAACAGTCGATACCACCCCAACACCGAGCCCGAGCACAGCACCCGTAACACCGACACCGACGCCGACGCCGAGCACCAGCACCAGCACGCCCACGGCACCCGCAACACCGAGCCCGAGCCCGGCAACGCTGACGCCTCTCCCGAGCCCGGCAACACTGGAGCCGATGCCCAGCATCACCTCTCCGATTGACCTAGTGATTCCCGAGGAACCAGCGGAACCCACCGAGGTGGATAGCCCTGAGCAGCTGGCCAACACGGGCGCCCAGGGGCAGGGCGTCATCTTCCTTGCTGCGGCACTTCTGGCCGTAGGATCCCTGTTTGCCTTTGCAGGTGCCCGTAAGTACGGGCAGCGGTCGCACTAAGAATTCGACTGTAATAGCGCTCTCAGGGGCTAAGACGACAACGATGGGTTGGGCACGTGATGCGCGGCCAGTCGTTTCCGTCCATCAATCCCGGCTCGCGCTGGCATGAATCAGGGCCAGCGCGAGCCGATCCAAGATAGTGAGACCGGCCCGGTTCGCGGAGAATTCCGGGAATGCCCAAGACCGGAGCATAGTTGAGGCAAGTGCAACCGCCACGAACTGACGCGAACCCGCCGAGGAGAACCATGAGCTCGCCCACCACCGCAACTGACGCCCAACTCGCCCGCTGGGCGCGGTTCCGTGCAGGTCGACATGCAGCTCTTGCCACCGATCACGGCTGGCTGACGCTCACATCTTTCCAATGGCTTGAGGCCGAACCGTCCGAGGTCGAACTCGTCCCTGGCCTCTGGTCCACCGACGGCACCACAGCTTTCCTGACGGCGAGCGCTGCGGATGGGCTCACGCTCGTTGAGACGGGACAGGGCGTCGATGGGACCATCCCGGCCACACTGAAGGACGAAGAGTCGCTCATGTGGGTGCAGTTTGGCGGCAAGGACGGCAAGCAAGTTGTGGTGGAACTGGCGATGCGCGCCGACAAGTACGCTGTTCGCACCCGCGACAACAACTCCCCCGTATTGACTGGGTTCAAAGGTGTCCCCACCTACGAATACAACCCCGGCTGGGTGATCGAGGGCCGGTTCGAAGCCTACGATGAGCCCAAGGACGTGCCCATCGGCACCGCGAACCCCTTGGTGGACGGTATCCATAGCTCGGTGGGCGAAGTGGCGTTCCGGGTACCGGGTATTCCCCACGAAATCCGGCTTCACGCGGAAGAAGAGAAGCTGGGCGCGCTCAACGTAACCTTCCACGATGAAACCAACGGAGAGACCACGGACGAGTGGCGCAAGGTATTCATCCCCCGGCCTCGGCCCGACGGGACCGTGGTGATCGACTTCAACCGCGCCATCAACTACCCGAGTGCATTCACCCCGTACGGCACCTGCCCAATGCCTGTCCGGGGCAATTCAATCGATGTTCGGGTGGAAGCCGGAGAGAAGCTCCCGCAGGACTAGCGCCCGGACAGCCACGGCGGTCTGAGCCGGGCAGGTCTAAGCGATTGCGGAAACCCCTGTCACTGCACGCCCAACGATCAGCGAGTTGATTTCGTAGGAGCCTTCGTACGTGTAAATGGCTTCGGCGTCGGCGAAGATCTTCGCGATGCGGTAATCGGTGACGATTCCGTTTCCGCCCAGGATTGACCTACCCAACGCCACGGTTTCCCGCATCCTGGCGCTGCAGTAGGCCTTGGCAAGCGCCACCTGCGCCATCTCTCCGCCTCCGTGCCGCACTCCCTGGGCATCTGTGAAGATGTCCTCCTGCAGCTGCGCTATCCGAACCATCATCCCCATGCTGGCCACCGCGTTTCCCAGCATGTCCACCAGGTGTTGCTGGATGAGCTGGAATTTGGCCAGCGGCTTACCGAACTGCATGCGCTCGACGGCGTACTGCCGGGCGACGTCGAAAGCTGCAAGTTGTTGGCCAACGGCCTGCCAGGCCACCATGATGCGGGAGCCACGGAGTAGGTGGTTGGTGTCGACGAAGCTGCTGATGCCAGCGAAGCGATCTGCCTCAGCTACCTCCACGTCCACAAACATGATGTCGGCGTTCTGCACGGTCCGCAGGGCAATCTTGTTCTCGATGCGGCTCCGGGTGATGCCCGGCAAGGATGCGTCAACGATGAAGGCACGCACGGCGCCGTCTGCTTCGTCCTTGGCCCACACCAACATGTAGTCGCAGAACGTCCCGTTCCCAATCCAGCGTTTGGCACCGTTAATCACCCAGTAATCGCCGCCGTCGGAATCAGTCCGCTCGACACGGCGGGCAGTGGTCTCCATTCCACCGGCGACGTCGGACCCGTGATTCGGCTCTGTCAGCGCGAAGGCGCCGGTAGTGCGGAGGTTGGAGGCGTCGTCGAGGTAGCGGTCCTGCTGAGCGTCGCTGCCAAAGTCGTACAGCGACTCCACGAAGAGATCGTGGTGAACCATGAAGAAGGTGGCGATCGAGGTGTCGACCCGTGTCATCTCGGCTATGACCAGGCCGGCGAACAGGTGGGTATATCCGCGCTGGGCTGGCGCGCTGAGCCTGAGGGCCGCGAGCTTAGGGAGGATGTGTTCGGGAAACTCTGCTTTCTCCCACCACTGCCCGGCGTATGGGGCGATCTCGGAGGCAAGGAAGGCCCGGAGTTCATTGAGCTTCCGTTGTTCCTGGACGCTGAGCAGCGATTCGAAGTCGAAGAAGTCAGCCGTGGGAAGGTCCGCTACGGACGACGGGCCTGGCCCTCCCGGACCGGGGACAAGCGTTCCAGGCAATGACCCTGGAGAGCCCCTGTAATCGCCCATCATTTGAGTCCCATACGGATGGCGCCATCGAGTCGGATGGTCTCCCCGTTGAGCATCGCGTTTTCCACGATGTGGGCCGCCAGGTTAGCGTACTCCGCAGCACGGCCCAGGCGTGCGGGATGCGGGACCTGCTGTCCAAGGGAGTCCTGGGCCGCTTGGGGAAGTCCGGCCATCATGGGCGTTTCAAAGATGCCGGGCGCGATGGTGGCTACCCGAATCAGTGATCGGGCAAACTCCCGTGCCAAGGGGAGCGTCATGGCTGCTACAGCACCTTTGGAGGCGGCGTAGGCTGGCTGGCCGATCTGGCCTTCAAAGGCGGCCACGGAGGCGGTGTTGATGATGACGCCGCGTTCAGGCCCACCCAGGTCCGTGGAGACGGGTTCGGTTTCCACCATGGCGGCAGCAGCCAAGCGGATCACATTGAAGGTTCCCACGAGGTTGATCTGGATGACCTTGTTGAAGTTCTCCAGCGGCAGCACCCCTTCGCGGCCAATGACTTTTCCAGGTGTCGCGATACCTGCGCAATTGACCACGATCCGGAGTGGTCCCATAGACATGGCGGAGTCGACGGCGCCCTGTACTTGAGATTCGTTGGTGACGTCGGCTGGAGCAAAGACAGCACGTGGGCCCGACTCCCCCTGATCCGAACGTGCCGAATTCAGCTCGGCCGCATATTCGTCACCAGCCGATTGCGGCAGATCCACCAGCACCACCGAAGCTCCGGCGTCGAACAAGCGCTTTGCGGTAGCGGCCCCTAGCCCTGATGCCCCGCCGGTTACCAGCGCCACCGTGCCCTTGATGTCCATTCATCCTCCTTGATGCAGACCCAAATCCGTTAATGCATGTTAACTGGAATTGTGGGCAAGCGCACACTTTCCGCCCCGCTAGGCTAATTCCCCGGCCCCGCTAGGCTAATTTCATGACCAGCCAGATCGAACCATCCGGGATGCCTGCCCCCTCCACAGACGCCACCGAATGGGCAGCGCGTGCCAACCAGGCTGCCCGGTCAGTGACCAGAAGCTTCGGCAGGCGGCTACTGTTCCTTCCAGGTACGCACATAGGGGCAGTGAGCCTGCCAAGCAACACCGTCAAAAGCGTCACAGGCCCTTGGCACTACTGGTGGCAAGCGCATTACGTCGATTGCCTGGTGGATGCGGGACGCCGCGAACTCGCGAGTAAAACAAAGTTCGACGGCGACTCCCGCCCGAGCGCGGGCCGGCTCGCTTCGCGGCTGGTCACCACAATCCGGTTGCGGAACCTGCTGCGATTCGTCAACGACTACTACGACGACATGGCGTGGCTGGCACTCGCCACGCTGCGCTTGGAGAAGTTGGCGGAGGAGACCAGGAAACCTGGTCGGCGGCGTAACGCGTATGTCCGCAAGAGCCTGACATTGCAGTTCGATTCAGCTTCTACGGACGACCTTGGCGGCGGCACGTACTGGAGCACCAAACGGGACTTCAAGAACACCCCTGCCACAGCTCCCGTGGCACTTTATTACGCTCGGACCGACCACACGGAGCGTGCACAGAAGTTGGTGGACTGGCTCAACAGCAAGCTCCTGCACCCGGAACGTGGCGTGTATCGGGACGGGCTTCGGCTCAGTCAGGGCAAGGTGGTGGTGGATGAAGCCATTTACACCTACAACCAAGGCCCGGTCCTGGGTGCCTTGCTGGAACTGGGCGGTGATGACAACCTGCGCAGGGCCGCCCTGCTTGTGGATGCAGTGAAACGCGAGCTGACGCTGCCCGGCACACAGGTCATCCGCGGTGACGGGACGGGCGATGGTGGTCTTTTCACCGGCATCCTGCTCCGCTATCTCGCTTTGGCAGCCCGGGACGCCAGGCTTCCAGCCCCAACCCGGGAAACGGCCAGGTCCTTGGTTCGCAGCACAGCCGAAGCGTTCTGGGCCGGGCGCCGCGAGGACCCGAACCGTGCCAAGAGTCGTAGGGGAACTCCAGCCATTGTGTTCTCTTTCGATCCCCAGCGACCGGCGAGTGAAACATATCCGGCGGGGGCCGCCGTCGAGCTTTCCACGCAGCTTCAAGCTTGGATGGCACTGGAAGCTGCCGCCACGCTCTAGCTGCCGTTGGAAGCGGGACGCTTTCTTTGCGGGTAGGGGGCTTCGTGACGGGCAAGCATCTCCACGAAACCGGCGATCTTGCGCGCCCGGGTGTCTGCCCGTTTGACCCCGTTGGTGCGGTGGATGAGGGCGAAGCGGTTCTGGGAGGTCAGGCAATCGAACATTGCCTGGGCCTCCGGGACTGCAGCGATGGCTGCCGCGAGGTCATCCGGAACCACGGAATCGGCTGGCCCGGCGTAGGCGGCTTCCCAGCGTCCATCAGCTTTTGCGGCTTCGACGGCCGCTCGTCCGGCATCCGTCATCTTGCCCTCGGATTCCAGTCGCGCAACGTGGCCCACATTGCGCGCTGACCAGATGCTCTTGCGGCCGCGGGGCGTCATTCGCTGGAAGTAACTTTCGGCGTCGCGGCTCCTCGCTTGGCCATCGATCCAGCCAAAGCACAGGGCCTCATCCAAAGCGGCGTCGTAGTCCAACTCCGTGACGTTGCCGCCCTTCTTGTGCAGAATCAACCACACGCCGGGACTCTCAGCGGCATGTTCCGAAAGCCAAGAGCGCCAAGCGGCTCCGTCGGAGACAAGGAGTTCCTCAAGTTCAATGGGCATGGGTTCATTCTCCTGTGAAACACACCGTCCCCGGCAAGGCCACGCGGCATAGGCTGGGAGCGGACACCCGAACCGCGAGGACCCAGCCCAGGAGGACCAATGTTGCGAGCCCGCCCCATCCACTACACATCGCACTTTGAGCAGTGGGCCACGCTGCTGCAGGCGCTGGGTCTGGTGAAGACGGTGGACGACGGCGACTGGCAGGAGTTCGACGCCGGTTCGGGTCGCGTCGCGTTGGGCCGGCTGGAGCACGGCCACCCCCTTGATGGCTACACGATTTTCAGTGTCGAGGTAGGAAACCTGGAAGAGTTCGCACGGCGCACCGAGGAAGACGGTACCCAGGCGGAGCTCCATGAAGCCTCCTACGGACCCACTGTGCGTATCTCGGCCGATGACGGTTTCGAGTTCTTTGCTTTCCCCGCGCAGCGGGCAACAGATGGCAGTTGGGCCACATCAAGTGATGCCGATCCAGCACTCACGGTGGCAGCGACGTGGGTCAGCCCCTTGGTGACGTTCTCCGCAAATGTTTTGCGAAACATCGGCGCCCGGCCACGCACGGAGGACGACGAATCGGCCACGTTCACCACCAAGAACGGCGGAATCCTTCAGATTATTCACGGCGCGGACGCCACCAACGGGGACCTCGCCTTTGAGTACGACGGCGATCTGGAACCACTGCTGGCGCGCCTCAAGGCTGCAGACATGGAGGCCAGGATCACCGAAGACGTCCTGTACGTCGCCAACCCGGATGCGGTGAGCGGCGCGGCGCCGGCGTCAATTGTGGTGGAGAAGCCACCAGTCACGGCCGCGTAATACAGCCGAGAGCGTAACGCCGCAGCCACGGCGCCGCTGCCAAGGAAGTTCGGCTGGGGATGCGGTAGAACTTAACCATGAGCGTACGTACACCCGACCCGTATCCAGGCTGGCTTTCAGATGAAGACCTCTTCGAAGCCCGCGGCCGCCTCCCCATGGTCTACGTGGAGGCCGTTCCGGTCAGGTTGGATCCGCTCGGTTATGTGAACGAAGTGGGCACCCTCCTTCAGGGCGACGCCGACGGAAATATGGTCCGCTACCTCGTCTCCGGCCGTGTTCTCTACCGCGAAACCATCCGTGCAGCGCTCCTGCGGCACATGGAAAAGGACCTCGGCCCCCTGGCTTTCCCGCAGTTGCCCATCAGCCCTGTTCCCTTCACGGTGGCCGAATATTTCCCGGCCCCGTCGCAAACAGGCTTCACGGATGACCGCCAGCACGCCGTTTCACTGGCTTACATCATTCCTGTGACCGGCGAATGTGAACCCCGCCAGGACGCTTTGGAGCTCACCTGGATGACGCCGCAAGAGGTGCTCAGCGACAACGTCCAGCAGGAATTCGACGGCGGCCGCGGGAACCTCGTCCGCCAGGCCCTGGCTTTCTCGGGCATCGTTCTCTAGCGGGTCCCGGCCCCTTCACCAGCTGGTCTTTGTAGACTGGACGGCGGACCCCACGAGAACCAAAGGACTTCCGATGACTCACAGCCCAGCCACACAGCAATACATGGAAAAGCAGGCTGGGGACCTGCGGCCCGGGGATTTTGTGTTCCCACCCGGTGACGGGCCGGCCGAGGAAATTGCCGCCGTTGAGGTGGAAAACGACGATTACGGCGTGGCCGCGTTGCTGCTGGTGACAATGGTCGACGGCGGTACGTTACGGATCGCCGTAGGATCCAGTGTTCCTGTGGGTGACGGAGTTCCCGTTGACTCCGACGGTTCCGTCTCCAGCGCCGTGGATGAAAGCACCCCCGACTCCAGCGCCGCCGACTCAAGCAACTCCGACTCCGGCACCTCAGCGGGAGGCGACGCCGACGCTCCCGCGGGACCCGCCGTCGTCGTTCCTCCGCGCCCGGAAACGCCCCCGACGTACACCGGCCCCAGCGCCGAGGAGCTGGCCCTCATCCCTGAACCGGACGGCACACCCGAAGCCGTGGTCCGCGCCGCCGCCGCCAACCATAAGGGCAAGAACGGCGTTCAAGTCCTGGCGGATCGGCTCGCGAAAGGCATCAATACCAAGTCGGGAAGTTGCCTACGGGACCTCAGCAATCTCGCCTTCGATCTCTGCATTGTGCTGCGCGATCCAGACCACGCTTTGGCAGTCGCCGACTTGCTGAATGTGCTGCCCTTTGACGGCAACCTGGACCGCTGGGCATCGATCGAACGTGCCCTGGCGCTATCCAGTTTCATTTGCCGCGAGGCCGGACAAACCGAACGTGCCGCGGTTTACGAGAAACTGCTGCGCGCGCCCGAGTCCCAGGAAGAAGACCCCTTCAAGGCCCGGATCAATGCCCGCGTCCGGCAGCGCTCGCTGAATGAACCCAATCTGTACGACAAGGAAATCTTCCGTGCAATCGACAACGGGAACCACGAAGCCGAGCGTGAATGGCGGTTCCTCCGGCTCGAGGCGCTGATGTTCCTGCGCGCCCACGGTGGATCGAAGACCATCGACGAGGACGAGCTGGCCCGGCGTATCGGGAATGAACTTGAGTCGGTGCGCGCCTAGCATTCCCTGTACCGCTTATTAGGGAGTATCAAGACCTGTTATGTGGGCGCCAACGGCGGTAGATTCGGGGCCATGACGAACAATCTGAGCGTTGTGATTAATGCCGACGCGCAGCAGGTTTGGACAATGCTGCGTGAACCGTCGTTGGTGGCTCAATGGCACGGCTGGGAAGCCGACGATCTTGCCGACGAAATCAAACAGATCTACTTCAACACCGATGTTGTGGAGGGGCCCGATCACACGAGCCTGACCGTCAACGGCGGTGATGTCTTTGAACTCCACCCCGTCTCCGGTGGTACGGAAGTGCGGGTCACCAGGGCCGCATTGGACCACAACTCGGAATGGGCCGAGTGGGATGAGGACATCACTCAGGGTTGGCTCACGTTCCTTCATCAGCTGCGGTTTGCGCTGGAACGGCACCCCCACGGGCATCGGCGGACCCATTTCATTTCCCTGCCGGGTAAAGGTGGGCCTGCGATCGAGAAGCTGGGGCTCGGGGATTTGCCGCCTGTTGGGGAGGAGTACTCGCTCACTCTCGCTACCGATGAGAAGATCTCCGGCAAGGTCTGGTTCAAGAGCCGGCACCAGGTGGGCCTCACCGTCCACAGCTATGCCGCTCATGGGGACGGACTGCTGATTGTCGCGGAGCAACTGCCCATTCCGGAGAAAAGGCCCGACGGCGGCTCCATGGTGATTGCGTCCACCTACGACTTGGGGGCCCACACGTTGGCGGACGTACGGTCCTCATGGGACAACTGGAAGGCTGAGAACTACGGTTCGTAGGGGTTTTTCGGCAGGTTACCTGCGGTAAAGCTGGCACACTTGGTAGCGTGCCAGCTTCCCTTCCTGCTTCTGCGTCTTTGTCCGATCCCTCTGCTGTTCCGGCTTCCGCTCCGCCTGCACGGCCTGAGTTGCCCGGGCTGGCTGTCCGGCAATCCGAGTTCTCCTTCTCGGTGGGTAAGCGCCTCACGGAAACGTGCTCGCCGTCGGACGCTCAGGTAGACGCCAACGGCGGCGCTTTCCTGGGCCGTACCGGAACCATCACCACACCGCACGGGACCATCCAGACGCCCGCGTTCATCGCCGTCGGGACCAAAGCAACCGTGAAGGCAGTGCTGCCGGAGTCCATCGCCCAGCTCGGTGCGCAGGCTGTGCTTGCCAACGCCTACCACCTGTATCTGCAGCCGGGGCCGGAGATTCTCGACGCCGCTGGCGGGCTTGGCGCGTTCATGAACTGGTCGGGGCCAACCTTCACTGACTCGGGCGGGTTCCAGGTGATGAGCCTTGGCTCCGGGTTCAAAAAAGTCATCGACATGAAGAACGTGGACAGCTCAGGACCGGACGATGCAGTAGCGCCCGGCAAGGAGCGGCTGGCGCACATTGACGACGACGGTGTCTGGTTCAAATCGCACCTCAACGGGGATCGGCACCGCTTCTCCCCCGAGATCTCCATGCAGGTCCAGCACCAGATCGGCGCCGATATTATGTTCGCCTTCGACGAGCTCACCACGTTGCAGAACTCCCGGGCCTATCAAGAAGAGTCGTTGGAACGAACCCGCCTGTGGGCACTGCGATGCCTGGAAGAACATGCTGCGTTGACGTCATCACGCGCCGATAAGCCGTACCAAGCGCTTTTTGGCGTAATCCAGGGAGCCCAGTACGAGGACCTCCGACGCAAGGCATGCCAGGATTTGGGTGCCATGCCCTTTGACGGATACGGGATCGGCGGTGCATTGGAGAAGGAAAACCTGGGCACTATTGTGCGCTGGTGCAACGAGGAACTTCCCGAGGACAAACCCCGGCACCTGCTGGGCATCTCAGAACCGGACGATATCTTCACTGCTATCGAGAACGGTGCCGACACCTTCGACTGCGTCTCCCCCACCCGTGTTGCCAGGAACTCTGCGTTCTACACCCCGTTTGGCCGGTTCAACTTGTCCGGGGCCAAGTACAAGACGGACTTCGGGCCACTACAGGACGGCTGCGACTGCTACACCTGCGTGAACTATTCACGGGCCTACATCCACCACCTGTTCAAGGCCAAGGAAATGCTCTCTGCAACCCTGATCTCCATCCATAACGAGCGCTTCGTGGTGAAGATGGTGGACGACGCCCGTCTGGCCATCGAATCCGGGGAATTCTTCGAGTTCAAGGCGGAGACCCTGGGCCGGTACTACTCGTAGGGGCTGGGCTCGCGCCCCGTTTCGATGGGTAGCTGCGCATTCGACGGTAGGAACCATCTAATGCGCAGCGAGCCAGCGAAACGGGCCCTGCGGAGGCTAGGCTGCGGCTACCCCATAGCTGGGCTCGCGCTTCTTGATCCAGCCGACCACCAGTACGGTGACGGGGACGAACAGGAACTCCACGGCCGTCTTGTAGACGAAACCAACCAGGACGTAGTTCAGGAACGAGCCGAAGTCCGTGATGCCGATGACCGACGCTGCGATGGTGCAGAAGATCAGGGTGTCCACGAATTCGCCCACCACGGACGAGCCCATCAGGCGCGCCCACAATGACTTCTCGCCCGTGCGCGCCTTCATCTTCACCAGGATCCAGGAGTTGATGGTCTGCCCGGCCAGGAAAGCGAGCAGGGAACCGAGGACGATCAGCGGAACCGGGCCCAGGGCACCTTCGATGGCTGCCTGCTTTGCGGTGCCGTACTCGTCGCTGAAGCCGGGAAGCACGATGATGATCCAGTAGCAGAGCGATGCGAACACCGAAAGCGCGAACGAAGTAATGATGGCCTTGCGCGCCACTTTGAAGCCGTAGACCTCGCTCATCACGTCACCCAGGATGTAGGCGATCGGGAAGAGGAAGAACCCGCCGTCGGTGATGATCGGTCCAATCACCACGCCCTTGGAAGCGCCGATGTTGGACAGGATCAGCACCACGGCCATGATGGCCAGCATGATGCCGAAATACGGGGAGCCGATCGAAGCGAAGCGCGGAGCGGGCTTGCTCAGAGTACTGGAGCCTGAGGGCGAGGGCATGGGTCATCCATTTCGTAGTGGTTCGCGCAGGCTCCTTGGTGAGGGAACCCCGCTGTATTAGCACTGTGGTTGGTGGGGCATCCGGCCCGGCACCGGTTCCATTCTCCCACTCCCCACGCTCTCTCACATCCCAACCCCTTTTGAGCATCCCTCTCTCACGTTTTCCCCGTTTGTGGATTTTTGAACACGTTCATAAACTGTGGCATACTCATTCTTGAACACGTTCAAAAACTGCTTGAGGAGCGGCACCATGGCAGCAAAAAGCGAGCAGACCCGGCAACTGGTGGCGGACGTCGCGCTGAAGATGTTCCGTGAGGTCGGCTTTGAGAAGGCCACCATGCGTGCCATTGCCCAGGAGGCGGAAGTCTCCGTGGGCAATGCCTACTACTACTTCGCTTCCAAGGACGAACTCGTCCAGGAGCTCTACCTTCAAGTGCAAGATGAACACGCCGTGGTGGCGGCGCAGGCACTCGAAGGCGTCCAGGATCTCGCCGGACGCCTCAAAGCGGTTCTGCACACAGGAGTGGACGTCATGGCGCCGTACCACCAGTTCGGTTCCGACTTCATCGCGACGGCAATCCGGCCGTCGTCGCCCGTTAACCCGTTCGGCGAGGCTTCCGCCGCCGCCCGCGAGGCTTCCCTCGCGATCTTCCGCTCCGCCGTCGAAGGCTCCTCCCCCGCCGTCGCCAAGAAGCTGCGTGCAGATCTGCCCGAACTGCTGTGGCTGGCGTACATGGGCGTCGCGCTCTTCTGGGTTTACGACCGGTCCGAGGGCCAACGCCGCACGCGAAAATTGATCGACGGCGCAGCCCCGCTGGTGGCCCGAGGCTTATCGCTCGCGAAAATTCCTGGAGTCAGCAAGGTCTTCGACGACGTCTTGGGGCTCGTGCGAAGTGTCAAGGAAGACTCGTGATGCCGAGGACAGTGGTGATTGCCGGTGCTAGTGGCTTCATCGGAAGCTACTTCCGGCGGAGGTTTGTTGCTGAGGGTTGGCGGGTCAGGACAGTTGGGCGGGACGCTTCGGCTGACGCTCAATGGCACGACGACGGCGCCGTCGCCAAAGCGCTTGACGGTGCCGAACTACTGGTGAACCTCGCCGGACGCTCCGTGAATTGCCGGTACGACGAACAGCATCGGCGCGAGATTCTGGACTCCCGGGTGTTGACGACACGGGCGTTGGGCCGCGCGGTTGCCGCTTGCGCCCAACCTCCACGGACCTGGATCAATTCGAGCACCGGCACCATCTACCGGCATGCGGAAGACCATCCACAGTCTGAGGTTTCCGGCGAATTGGGCAGCGGGTTCTCTGTGGAGGTTGCCCGCGCGTGGGAAGACGAGTTGGCAGCCGCTTCCGTTCCTGACACACGGAAGGTGGCGCTTCGGATTGCGATCGTTCTGGGTGCCGGTGGTGTTATGAATCCCCTCCGGAATCTTGCCCGGCTTGGTTTGGGCGGGCACATGGGTCCGGGAACGCAGAAGTTCAGCTGGATCCACGTGGAGGACTTGTTCCGTGCAGTGCTGTTTGTGCACGATCACGCTGAGCTGACCGGTCCCATTAACGCGGCAACGCCCTATCCGGTGGACAACCGCGGACTAATGTCCTTGGTACGGCAAAGCATGGGTGTCCCGTTCGGCATCCCAACGCCGGCCTGGCTGCTCGAAGCCGGTGCCGTCCTGATCCGCACACAAACAGAACTGGTGCTGAAGAGCAGGTGGGTGGAGCCTCGGAAACTGCTCGACGCCGGGTTCGCGTTCGAGCACCCGACCTCGGCGGGCGCCCTCAACCAAATCGCGGCTACTCGATGAACCCCACTCACCACCTGTCATTCTGGCCCTACGATTACCGGGACCGCGTAGTCCTGGGCTGGAAGGGACTTCTAGTTGGCGTCGGCGTCGCCGACGTTGTGTTCTTCCTGGTGCCCGGGGTCATTAAGGCGAGTCTAGATCCACAATATGCCGCATATCAGCTTTCATTTCTACCCATACTCATGGTTTTTGGTGCGCTCCCCATCGGTTTGGTTGGCCTGCCCACCGCGATGCTGCTGGGCAAGCTACTGAGGGGTATTCGCAATCAGTGGATCCACGTGGCTGCCTTTATCGTCGCCGGAGCTTTGGTGGGAACCTTGGTTGGAGCTGCGCACACCGGTTGGACCATTCACACTTTGGCCTACATGACACTTCCTGCAGCGCTTGGAGCCGGCATTGGCCGACTGGCCGTTTGGAAGCTCGTCCTCATCAACGACCATCCCTCTCTCACATAATCATTCCTTCAGCCGATCCCTCTCTCACATAATCACCCCTACAGCCGAACGCTCTTTGACTATCCAGGAGGATAACCATGAGCCAGTCGCCATGGACTGACGAAGATGAGTACTCGTTGGCGACGCGGAGTCCGTCGGGAGGCTGGCGATACGGTTCCAAAGACCGGGTGGTGCTCGGCGCAAAGGGATTGGCTGTGGGAATCGCCGTAGCGCACCTGACATTCTGCGCCTTCTGGGGCATTCAAGCACCAGGATGGGCGAGCATTTTCTTCGGTTACAGTCTGCTCCCGGTCTGGGCCGTTGGTGCCGCAGTGGGGTCACTTCTCGGTTTGGCCTTGCGTCGAGTCCGGAATCAGTGGCTTCACGTTGCCGCGTTTTTCGCCGGGGGTTTGCTCATGTGTGCGCCGTTTGGCGGACTTTCAGCGACGGGTCCGCTACTTTTTTCGTCTTCGATTGCCTTGGCCGCCGGTATCGGCCGACTCGCCGCGTGGAAGCTCGTGCGGATCAACGACGCACCCAAACCCGAGGGACCTGAGAGAGCGACCCATCCAAACCCGAGGGACCTGAAAGAGCGACCCACCCAAACCCGAGGGACCTGAAAGAGCGACCCACCCAAACCCGAGGGACCTGAAAGAGCGACCCACCCAAACCCGAGGGACCTGAGAGAGCGTCCGCCGTCCGGACCCAACCGCCGTCGGGACCCAACCGCCGTCGGACCTCAACCCGAGCCGACCGAAACCTAAGGAAGTGTTAGGAAATCCGCTCCCACGTTGGCTGTGCCGTGCATCACCCATAGTTTGGAACATGTCCTCTTCACCTTGGAGGGCCTTTCTTAGTCGACGAAGAGCCATGCGCAAGGACGCCATGAGCACCAGCTTCATGGACAGAACGAACTCAGGCAAGACACGGCTGCCGTCCCAGGCGCCGTCCAGGAAGGTTCATTGATGAGCACCCAACAAGCTGCACCTCTGAGCGAAGCCGCCCAGACACGTAAAGCCGTGAGCAACATCCTCAAGGGCTCCGCGGGCAACCTCGTGGAGTGGTTCGACCTCTACGTCTATACGGTTTTCGCGGCGTATTTCCAGTCGCACTTCTTCAACTCCTCGGACGATCTTCAGGCGGGCCTTGAGGCGATGGCCGTCTTCTCGACGTCGTTCCTCATGCGCCCGATCGGCAGCTGGTTCTTCGGACGGTATGCCGACCGTAAGGGCCGCAAAGCTGCGCTGACACTCAGCGTGACCATGATGTCCGCCGGTTCCTTCGCCATCGCCATCCTGCCGACGCAGGATGTCATCGGCCTGTGGGCCCTGATTCTGCTGGTGTTTATCCGCATGGTCCAGGGTTTCTCGGTGGGCGGCGAGTACGGTACCAGCGCCACCTACATGTCCGAGGCCGCTACGGCCAAGCGCCGCGGCTTCTTCTCCAGCTTCCAGTACGTCACGCTGATTGGTGGTCAGATGCTGGCCCTCCTGGTGCTGGTCATCCTGCAGAACACCATGAGCAAGGACGACCTGACCGAATGGGGCTGGAGGATTCCGTTTGCTATTGGTGGCGCCGCTGCACTGGTTGTTCTCTGGCTTCGCCGCTCGATGGAGGAAACCCTCTCTGCTGACCAGCTCCGCGCTGCGCACGTCAAGGTTGCTGGCGAAGCACGGCCCGGCACCATGAAGCTGCTGTTCACCAAGCACTGGAAGCCGCTGCTCATCTGCATCGGTATCACCCTTGGCGGCACCGTCGCGTTCTACACGTACACCAACTTCATCCTGAAGTTCATGAACGATACGTCCGGCATCGCCAAGACCGATACTTCCGTGATCAACTTCTGGGCGCTGTTCATCTTCATGTTGCTGCAGCCCGTGTACGGCATGCTCTCTGACAAGATTGGCCGGAAGCCGCTGCTGATCTGGTTCGGCGTGACCGGTGTGCTGTTCACTTGGCCGCTGCTCTCCACGCTGGCCGGAACCAAGGATCCGTTCGTGGCCTTCCTCCTGATGTTCGGCGGCCTCCTGATGGTGGGTGGCTACACCTCCATCAACGCGTTGGTGAAGGCTGAACTGTTCCCGGCATCCATCCGCGCGCTCGGCGTCGGACTCGGTTACGCGATTGCCAACTCGCTGTTCGGCGGCACTGTACCGCTGATCGGTGCGGCCCTTCAGAAGTCGGGCCAGGTGGATATGTTCTTCACCTACGTCACTGCCGCCATCTTCATCTCCCTGCTGGTCTACATCTTCGCTCTGAAGAACAAGAAGCCGACGCACTTGGATGCGGAGCAGGGCAACGCCTTCGCGGCAAAGGGCATTGCGAAGGACGACGACGACAAGAAGGATCTCGTCAACGCCTGACCTGGCTGCCTTGTGAGGCCCGCTTTGCGCCCTTTGGACACTCCGAGGGGCGCAGAGCGGGCCTCACAACGTTAAGCTCTAGTAGCGAACCAAACCCTGCGACCCACCACTACGAACCAAACCCTGCGACCCACCCCCCAGCAAGCCAAAGGACCCTGACAGTGCACGTGCTCATCGTCGAGGATGACGACGCCATGGCGTCGGCCTTGAGCGCAGCCGTCGCCTCCGCCGGCCACAAGCACACCCGGGTATCCCGCGGCGAGGACGCACTCCTGGCCCACCGGCAACACGAAGTGATCCTGCTGGACCTCGGTCTCCCGGATCTGGATGGCCTGGACGTCCTGCGGAAACTCCGCCAGGTCACGCAGATTCCTATCCTGATCCTGACCGCCCGCGACGACGAACGCAGCGTGGTGCTGGGCCTCCGATCCGGCGCCGACGACTACCTGGTCAAGCCCGTGAAGCTCGTGGAATTGCTCGCCAGAATCGAGGCAGTCACCAGGCGCACCAACCGTTCCGGCCAGGATGCTCCGCACGCAGTCGTCCTCGGAGAGTTGGAAGTGGACCTCGACCGGAGGGTGGCCTCGGTGGGCACAAGACAACTCGCCCTGACCGCAACCGAATTCGACCTCCTCAGCCTGCTGGTCAGGAATGCAGGCTCAGTGGTGACCAGGGAGCAAATCCTGGACGCACTTTGGGGCGATGCGTTCCTGGCGCACTCCCGGTCCTTGGATGTGCACCTGACAGGCCTTAGGTCCAAGCTCCAACTTCCCGGGTTCATCATCAATGTCCGAGGCGTCGGCTACCGCGTAGAGCAACCGTGAAAGTCCGCGTCCTGGGCATCCTCAGCCTGCTGGTGGTGGTCATTGTGGTGACGGTTTCCAGTGTGATCCTGACATCGGCCGGCAGGGAACTCACCCAGGAACTGCAGATAAACCGCGTCGCTGCCCTTAACCGCTTCGCGCAACTGGCCAGCGACGCCGTGGAGGACACCAACACAACCCAACTGCAGCGCGAGATGGACCGGTATTCCGAGCTTTATGGTGAAGGAATCCTCATCCGGCTCCAACAGAAAACCGTTCGCTCCGGGGGCCTCAGCGACGACCAACCAGAGGTCAGCGACGCACTGAATCGGGCGAGCCTCAATCTCAGCGACACTACGCTGAACCCCATCCGGGCATTCGGCACAGGCAATGACTTCATCTCCAGGTCCTTCGGCACGGCCAGCCAGGTACTCGGCGAAGTGGTTGTTGAAGTCAACCTCGACGCAGCACGGCAGAAGCTACGGGAGCGGTGGCTCGTCGTCGGGCTTGCCGCGGTGGCACTGGGTATGCTGCTGCTCGTGGCGGCGTCCCGGATCACGGCTTGGGTTTTGCGCCCGGTCCACCGTCTAAGCAAGGCAGTCCACGAGCTCGAAGCGACGGGCAAAACCAGCCAGCTTCCCGAAGCCGGTCCGCCTGAGCTGCGTGAGTTGAGCCGCTCCTTCACGGCCATGGCCGACACCGTGACCCGGAGCATGGAGTCGCAGCGCCAGCTCATCGCCGATACTTCACATCAACTCCGGAACCCTGTTGGGGCACTGCGCCTGCGGATCGATCTGCTGCAGCTCGCCTTGCGCTCGGAGCCTGAGAAAGAAGCGGCAGCCGGCGTAGTGGCCGAACTTGAGCGGGTGGAGGAAATGCTGGACGGCGTGCTGAAGCTGGCAACCGCTGAGCACCGCGCCTCCGAAGGGCATGCCCGGGTGGAGCCTTCAGAGCACAAGCGTCTGGCCGTCATCGACCCCTTCCCGGTCCTCCAGGGTGAAGTGGAGAGGGCGACGCCGGCCGCTCGCCTTGCAGGATCGGAGCTGGCGTTGGAGGGCCCAGCGTCCGAAAACCAGATCGTTTGTGACCCGGATGAACTCGCGCACATGGTAGGTGAGCTCCTCGCCAACGCCCTTAAATACGCTCCAGGGGCACGCATAACGGTGGCGAGCCGGCAGACGCAAGGAGGCACCGCCGTCGAGGTTTCCGACGACGGTCCCGGCCTCCCAGCCGATCAACTCGCCGCATCCACGACCAGATTCTGGCGGGCACCACAGCACAGCAAAATCCCCGGCAATGGGTTGGGTATGACCATTGTGGAACGTCTCGCCGAAGCGAACGGCGCGAAGCTGATCCTGGAAGCGAATAAGCCACACGGGCTGACCGCCAGGCTCGAATTTGCGGGGCCCAGGGAGTCGGCCCATGCGTGAGTTACCTATGATCTCCCGGCGAAGCGCCCTCAAAGCGGTTGCAGTGCTCGGCTTGGGCGGCAGTCTACTCACATCATCAGCGGCCTGCACACCGGAGGAACGGCCCCAGGAACTGGCCGTCGCCGGCGGCGAATCCGGCGGCTTCTACTTAGAGTTTGCCACCCTCCTCGCGAACCTGCTGCAGCGGGAGCGAGTGGCTGAAAAGGCAGTCGCGCTAACCACCGGGGGAAGTCTCGAGAACATCCAGCGGGTCTTATCCGGGGAGGCAACGCTCGCCGTCGCACTGGCCGACGCTGCCGCGCAGGCCACAGCCCTTGGCAAGGACGACGGGCAATTGGTAGCTCTGGGGAAGGTTTACCAAAACTACGTCCACTGTATTGTGCGCGAGGACAGCGGCATCCGAACCTTCGCCGATCTCGCCGGGAAGACCGCGGGCGTGGGCGAGGTGGGCTCGGGAACTACTTTGACGGCCGGGCGAATCATTGCCGCCGCAGGACTGTCGGGCGAGACGGCCGGGCCTGGGAGGGCTGTGCGGCAGGTCAACCTTGGGCTGAACCAAGCGCTGGCGTCCCTGAGAGAGGGTTCGATTGACGTGATGATCCAGTCCGGAGGTGTCCCGACGGCGCCCATCGCCGCCGCGGCACAGGACCTTGGCGTGCGGCTCCTCGACCTCTCCGAACTCATCCCGGCAACCCGGGCTCAATCAGAGTTCTTTTACGACCGCGTCCTCATCCCCGCGAATAACTACGGGAACGCACCGGCCGTGTGGACTGTGGGAGTGGCCAACCTGCTTCTGTGCCGCAAGGACTTGGCGGATCACGTTGTTCGGAAAACCGTGGAGCTGCTGGTGGGGCAGGCTCAGGATTTGGTGCCGAAGTCCAGCACTGGCGTTCAATTCCTCAGCCCGGAAACTCTCATCAACACAGCTGGCCTGCCTCTGCATCCCGCTGCAGAGGCAGCCTACCGGGCGCTCCACGGTTAAGGCCGCACGGTTGCCCGGAAGGCGCGAAAATCGGCGGGTGACGAAGCGAATGGCAAAATAGAATACATGACTTCAGCCGTTGCCCCTGCCATAGCCCTGACCATCGCCGGCTCCGAAGCGACCGGTGGCGCCGGCGCGCAGGCCGACCTCAAGACCTTCCAGGAACTCGGAGTGTTCGGCATCGCGAACCTCACCTGCATTGTTTCCTTCAACCCGCAGGACAACTGGAACCACCGCTTTGTCCCGGTGGACCAGCAGGTCATCACAGACCAGTTGGAAGCCACGACGGCGGCATATGGTGCCGCTTCCGGCGCACCGTCCGTGCTGGACACCGTGAAGATCGGCATGCTCGGAAGCCCGGCGACCATCAGCACCGTGGAAAAGGCACTGGCCGACGGCTCCTTCAGGCACATCGTGCTGGACCCGGTCCTGATCTGCAAGGGACAGGAACCGGGCCACGCCTTGGACACTGACCAGGCTTTGAAGGCGCAGATCCTGCCGCTGGCTACCTTCGTCACCCCCAACCACTTCGAGGCTGAATCCTTGTCCGGTCTGACCATCACGGACGAAGAGTCACTCAAAGCTGCCGCCATTCGCATCCACCAGATCAGCGGCGCAGCAGTCCTTGCCAAGGGTGGGGTTCGGCTGGAAGGCCCGGACGCCGTCGACGTGTACTACGACGGCGAGACGCTGGAGGTCCTTCGCGCCCCGAAGGTTGGCGAAGTCGCCGTCTCGGGTGCCGGTTGCTCGTTGGCCGCCGCAGTGACCGCCGAACTGGCCAAGGGTGCGACGCCGCTGGAAGCTGCCCGGACGGCGAAGGCTTTCGTGACCGCCGGCATCAAGAACCGCGTGTCCTCGGGTGCTCCGTTTGATGCCCTTTGGCAGGGCGGTGCTCTGTCCTAGCTCTTAACCAAGAAAACAGCCGCCCCGAAGCTCTTCCGGGGCGGCTGTTTTCTTTGCATAAGGGCTAGCGTGAGACCTTGCCCATGAGCGACGCGATCGGACGCAGGAACAGGGGCCGGGCCAGGAACCAAGCGGCCGCCGTAAACACGATGGATGCTGCGAAGATCCCGAAACCCCACCAACTGCTGTTGTCGTCGTTGGAGGCGTACATATGGTTGAGGTTCCGCAGAGCACCGGTTGCCAGCACCAGGGTCACATGGACGATCACGAAGGCCACGAAATAGATCATCACCGGGAAGTGGATCTTACGGGCCAGCTCGATCGGGTAGAACTTGTTGATAGCAGCCTTCTTGGGCCATGCCCCGGACATCCGAATGCCCGTGATGATGGCCAAGGGCGCGGCGATGAAGACCGTGATGAAGTAGGTGAGGAGCTGGAGGCTGTTGTAGTTGTTCCAGCCGTTTTCTACAGGCCAGTTCAGTGACGCGTACTGCAGCCCCGCCGATACGGCATTCGGGAAGACGTCCCAGCTGGTGGGAATGATCCTCAGCCACTGACCGGTAGCGAAAAGCAGCACAATGAAGATGATGCCGTTCAGGACCCACAGCGCGTCCAGAGTCAGGTGGAACCACAGGTCCAGGCTGATCTTGGTGGGGGGATTCTTGGTCTTGATGAAACCCTTGTTATTCCGGGTCCAGTTGGCAGCCGGGCGCGTGGTGGTGCGCACCTGCCAGCCGGAGCGAATGATCAGCACAATGAAGAACATGTTGAGGAAGTGCTGCCAGCCAAGCCAGGCCGGGAACCCTGTAGGGGCGCCTTCAGGAATGGCCGAGTGCCCCGGGTAGTCAGTGAGGAACTGCTGCACGGGCTGGAGGGTCCGGAGCCATTGCGCAACGAGCACCAGGATGAGTGCCACCACCAAAGCTCCTGCGGTGACGACGACGGGTTTGAACCACCTGTTCGACGTGATCCCGGACGACTTGCTTGAAACGGACATCAGGCCGCGTTCCTCTCTGGCTTGTTTGGCTGCGACCAGTTGGCGCTATATAGCGATTCAACCAGTTGCAGCCCGACGGTGAAAACGGCACCCGGGTTTCGGGGCGTTCGACGTCAAAAATCGCAGCATTCGGATACATGCCGCAATACATATTTCTAGAACAGACTTCCAGAATTATTTCCCGGTCTACAAGGGCCAGTCAAGGCTTGGTGTTGGCTATGTGGATTCTTTCCCGAGTAAGATTCCAAAAAATGGCCGGGCAACACTCCGGTCTTTCTTCTGCCTGCGAGAGGAGCGAGAGCGTGGTTCGCAAAACATCCGATGCAGCCACCACTGCCGGCTCCTGGCAGTGGACCCGCACCGCGGCAACACAGCGCAATCTCCTGGACGCGGCCGCCAGCGTTTTCGTGGAGCATGGCTTTACTGACGCGAGCATCTCGGACATTGTGGCACGGGCCGGATCCAGCGTGGGCAGCCTCTATCACCACTTCGGTGGGAAGACGGAGCTCTTCCTCGCACTCTGGGACGACTACCAAAACGAACATGAGCGCCTGGTCGCCGCGTCCGTGGCGAAGGCGCGCAAGGCCGGCGAGAACGAACCCCTCGCACTGTTCAATGTGGGCAGCCGCAGCTACTTCGACTACACCTGGAAACACCGCGACCTTGAGCGGGTGTTCATTGAGGGCGACACTCCCCCGGGTTTCGAGGTACTCCGGCGGGAACGTGGACGTGAATGGGTGCGCCAGAATTCAGTGCTCCTTGGCGCCAGCGATGACACCTTGGGCCGGCTGACAGTCGCCGTAATAACGGACATTATCACCGTGGCGGGGCAGGAAGTGGCCCTCAGTCCCACAAAACGGGAGGCCGACGAGGTTGTCGAAGCAGCCGCGGTGCTGGTGCAACGCCTGGCGAGCTAGCTGCGCGGATCCGCAACCCAACCAGTGAACAGCGGCATTCCGGTCTCGACGTGAACGATTTGGTAGTGGAAGGGGTGGTCGAGGACGATCGCCCGCTGCGGAACCACGGCACTGGAGGCCTCCACATTCATCTGGGTCACTGCGGAGGCAATGGTTCCCTTTTCGGCAACGGTGATGTTGGCAGCTTGAGCCGCCTGCGTCAGTTTCATGCCCTGCTGGATCGCGTCGAAATCTTTGTCCGTGGCCAGCATCTGGTTGAGTCCGAGGGTTTTGAAGACTTTCCGCAGCTCAAACGTGGTCTTGTGGTCCCACTTGGGGAGGCTGATCTGGACCATGCCCTGCTTCGCGTCACCCAGCCCTTTAGCCACGTCCGTCAGCACTGCCGCAGAAACGGCGGCCTGACCCGCCGCACCTGACGCACCAGCGGAACCCGACGCACCGCCGTCGAGCAGTACCAGACGCATGATGAAACCCTCGGCGTAAGGCAGATCAACGGCCTTCCATCCGGGAGCTTCGGCGTACGCCATGGTGAGCGAAGAGTGCATCATTGGCACGTTGATTACTTCCCCACCACCCTTGGTGAAGGGGCCGTCCGCCGTGTCGTTCGCGTCGAACGGCGTTTGCCACGCGGCGGCGAAGTAAAGGGCATTGAGCAGGCTGAAGGTGTTGTCAGGATCGTATTGCGCGGGTGCTTCCTTGATCCGGCCGCCGGTGTTCCTGCTGACCCACTGGTCGATTGCAGGTTTGGTCACGGCCTCGTCCTGAAAGTTCACCGGGTAGACGCCTGTGCCGAAATGTTCGGCAAGCGTGGTGAGAAAGGCCTCGCCGGTGGGCACGCCTTTGTCAACGAACAGCCCGTTGGCGGCGTGCATGACCGGCTTACGCGGCGGGTTCTCTTCATCCACTGAGCCGGGGTCGCCGTCGAACTTTTCGAGGGAGGCAAGCAGTGCGTTCATCGCTTCGTCGCGCCCCTCCCTGGGCAGCCCAAGCGCTGAGTCCATCTCCGCAGCAGTGGACCCGGATGCCCCGGCCCGAAGCATGCTCAACGCAATCAGCAAGCTGGCGGGCGACGACACTACATTGCCGTTATCCGAGTCACCACCATCGGCGAGTAGCGTGGCGCCGAGCTGACGCGCCGATTCATTGAACGCCGCAAGTTGCACCGAGTAGTCCGTCGTCTGGACCGAAACGCGAGTCACGCCGTCGGCGGTTTGGAGCCCGACGTCGGCCGGTTGCGGCGCGCAGGCACTGACCGTTGCGGAACCGCTCGCCAGCGCTACTGCCGCGAGCAGCGTTGTCACTCTGCGGATTCGTTTCATGGCGCATCCCCTGCTTGGCATTGTCCTCACATGGTGCTCCATTTGAGGACGGAATTCACGCGTAGTGAGAGAGGGATCGCCAAATGTTGCCGGAACGTGAGCGAGGGTCAGGCCCAAGCCCGCGGGACGTGATAGAGCGTCAGGCCCAAGCCCGCGGGACGTGATAGAGCGTCAGGCCCAAGCCCGCGGGATGTGAGCGAGCGTCAGGCCCAAACCCGAGGGACGTGATAGAGCGTCAGGCCCAAACCCGAGGGATGTGAGCGAGCGTCAGGCCCAAGCCCGAGGGATGTGAGCGAGCGTCAGCGTTCGGAGTGTGCCGCCAGGAATGAGTACACCTCGGTCTCATCCACGCCGGGGAACGCGCCGGGAGGCATGGCGGCGAGCAGGTGCGAATGCGCCCGGGCGGACGGCCACGCGTTTCCGGCCCACTCGTTTGCCAGGGACTCCGGGGGCCGCTTGCAGCAGTTCGGGTCCGGACAGTTGGACGTAGCGCGGGCGGTGGTCTCCCGGCCGCGGAACCACTTCACGTGCTGGTACGGCACCCCGATGCTCAACGAGAATTCGCCGGCAGCGGAGCGCTCCGTGCGGGCAGTGCACCAGTAAGTGCCCGATGGTGTGTCCGTGTACTGGCTGTAGGCGCTGAACTTGTCCGGCACGTCAAACACCGCCCGGCTGGTCCAGGCTTTGCACGACGGCTGACCTTCAATCGCCCCGGTGTGATCTTGCGGGAAGGTGACGCCGTCGTTCTCGTAGGCCTTGTAGATGATGCCGGACTGGTGCGTCTTCTGGAAGTGCGTAGTGATGCCCAGGTGCTTGGTGGCGAGGTTGGTGAAGCGGTGCGCGGCGGTTTCGTAGGACACGGCGAACGCGTCACGGATGTCCTCCACGGCGATTTCCTTGGCGGCCTTGGCTTTTTGCAGGAACTCCACCGTTGCCTGCTCCGGAAGCAGCAAAGCGGCTGCGAAGTAGTTGGTGGCCACTCGCTGCGCCAGGAAATCCCCATAGTTACGCGGAGTTTCATGCCCCAGGACGTAGTGACCCAGCGCCTGCAGGAGCACTGAACGGGGGTCGTGATCCTGGCGTTGATTCTGCGTTAGATAAATTCTGCGGTTCTTCAAATCGGTCACGGACCGCGTGGAATGGGGAAGATCACCCACATGGTGCAAGGTGAAACCCAGGTTGTCGGCGATGTCCGCGATGACGTGCTGGCTCAGCGGACCGGTGGTGTAACCCACCCCTTTGAGGACCTTCTGCGCCTCCGCCTCGTACTCGGGGAAATAGTTGCCGCGCTCGCGCATCATGGCACGCAACTCGCCGTTCGCGCGCCGGGCTTCTTCCGGCGTCGCGACTTGCTCATTGAGTTTGCGTTCGAGCTCCTGAAGCAGCCCCACCTGTGACTCCAGCACATCGAGCGGAAGCCGCGAGCTGATGCGGATTTTGGGCAAGTTGAGGGACTCATACAGCGGTCCCCGCTGGTACCGCTCCAGCTCAATTTCCAAGGCCGCGCGACGGCTCGGCGGCTCCGCTCCCAGAAGCTGATCGATAGTCACATTCAGCGATGCAGCAAGCTGCTGAAGGAGCCCCAACTTGGGTTCGCGTTTGCCGTTTTCTATGAGGCTCAGCTGGCTCGGCGCGGTCCCGACGGCGGCACTCAAGTCGTCAAGGGTCAGCCCGGCCTGCTTGCGCAGATGGCGCACGCGGCGGCCAAGGCTGATGACGTCCAGTTCAGGGGACGCAGCGGACAACGACGGCGACGCGACTTCGCGATTCCAGCTCACAGGCGACATTTCTTGAGAATACGCGAAGAAGTGCATTTCTTTCCATAGTTTTCCTCTAGTAACCCTCTTGGAAGTGCAGAAAAGTAGGTCTTACGAAAAGAAATACAGACCCCGGGCAAGCCGGCCGATGCAGCAAAGGCGCAGCAGAGGCCGGCCCGGGCACCACTTAGGAGACATGCAATGACCGCATCGTTTGAACCAGCAGAGCAGACCGCCGAGCAGCAGGCAGCAGCGCTGGAACTTGAATGGTCCGCCAACCCGCGTTGGGAAGGCGTCACCCGTGATTACTCGGCCACCGACGTCGTCCGCCTCCGCGGTCGCGTCTCCGAAGAGCACACCTTGGCCCGCCGCGGCTCGGAGAAGCTCTGGAAGCAGCTCACCGAGGAAGCTCCCACCGGCGGTTACACCAACGCTCTGGGCGCACTGACCGGAAACCAGGCAGTGCAGCAGGTCAAGGCCGGCCTCCGCGCCATCTACCTGTCCGGTTGGCAGGTGGCAGCTGACGCCAACCTCTCGGGCCAGACCTACCCGGACCAGTCCTTGTACCCCGCCAACTCGGTACCCCAGGTTGTCCGCCGCATCAACAACGCCCTGCTCCGCGCAGACCAGATCGAATACGCCGAGGGCGTCAAGACTGTTGAGGACTGGTTGGTCCCGATCGTCGCCGACGCCGAAGCCGGTTTCGGTGGCCCGCTGAACGCCTACGAGCTCATGAAATCCATGATCACCGCAGGTGCCTCGGGCGTTCACTGGGAAGACCAGCTCGCATCGGAGAAGAAGTGCGGCCATCTGGGCGGCAAGGTCCTGATCCCCACCCAGCAGCACATCCGCACCCTGAACGCCGCCCGCCTGGCAGCCGACGTCGCTGGTACGCCGACGGTGGTCATTGCCCGCACCGACGCCGAGGCAGCAACGCTGATCACCTCAGACGTTGACGAGCGCGACCAGGAATTCACCACTGGCGAACGCACTGCAGAGGGCTTCTACAAGGTCCGCAACGGCATCGAGCCCTGCATCGCCCGGGCCAAGGCCTACGCACCGTACTCCGACCTCATCTGGATGGAGACCGGCACCCCGGACCTGGAACTGGCCCGCAAGTTCGCCGAATCGGTCAAGGCCGAGTTCCCGGACCAGATGCTCTCCTACAACTGCTCCCCGTCCTTCAACTGGCGCAAGCACCTGGATGACACCACCATCGCCAAGTTCCAGCGCGAACTCGGCGCCATGGGCTTCACGTTCCAGTTCATCACCCTGGCCGGCTTCCACGCCCTGAACTACTCAATGTTCGACCTCGCCCACGGCTACGCCCGTGAAGGCATGAGCGCCTACGTCGAGCTCCAGGAGAAGGAATTCGCCTCCGAGTCCCGCGGCTACACCGCCACCAAGCACCAGCGCGAAGTCGGCACCGGCTACTTCGACGATATTGCTACTGCGCTCAACCCGAACGCATCCACCCTCGCCCTCGTGGGATCCACCGAAGAGGGTCAGTTCCACTAATCACTTCCGACGGCGATTGTCGCCTCCGGCCTGCGGAGCGGTAATGCTCTGCCTGCTATTCCCCACGTCCCGGTTTCGACCTCGCTGAGCGAGTGCGGACCGGGACGCAGGGCCCCTTTTACGCAGGCTGCCGCATCACCGCACCTTTGGCCTCGTGCGCATCTCACGGAAGTGCCGCCGTCGAACCTTTTCTTAGGAGTTTTGAAATGAACAGCTTCACTGACAACTTCACTATCAATGGCATCACCATCACCGCGCAGCCCATCTGCCGGCAGAACGAGGTCCTCACGCCGGACGCCTTGGAGTTCATCGGCAAGTTGCACAGGGCTACTGCTGATCGTCGTCAGGAGCTGATGCAGGCTCGGCACGCCCGCCGTGGGCAAATCGCGGCCGGCCAAGACCCGCGGTTCCGCCCTGAAACTGAGGGCATCCGGAACGACCCGTCGTGGCGTGTGGCTCCCCCGGCTCCGGGCTTGGAGGACCGCCGCGTGGAGATCACGGGTCCGGTGGATAAGAAAATGACCATCAACGCCCTGAACTCGGGTGCGAAGGTCTGGCTCGCTGACATGGAAGACTCCTCCACGCCGACGTGGCGCAATGTCATCCAGGGCCAGCTGAACCTGACCGATGCACTGGAGCGCCGCATCGACTTCACCTCCCCTGAGGGCAAGGAATACAAGCTCAAAGCTGCCGAGGACCTCCCCACCATCGTGGTCCGCCCCCGTGGCTGGCACCTGCCGGAGAAGCACATGCTGGTCGACGGCAAGCCGATCGCCGGCGGCATCGTGGACTTCGGCCTGTTCTTCTTCCACAACGCCCGCCGCCTGCTCGCCCAGGGCAAGGGACCGTACTTCTACCTGCCGAAGATCGAGAACCACCTCGAAGCCCGCCTGTGGAATGACATCTTCGTCCTGGCCCAGGACCTGCTCGGGATTCCGCAGGGCACCATCCGTGCCACGGTGCTGATCGAAACCATCACGGCCGCGTTCGAAATGGAGGAGATCCTGTACGAACTGCGCGATCACGCCTCGGGGTTGAACGCCGGACGTTGGGACTACATCTTCTCCCTGATCAAGAACTTCCGTACCCGTGGACCGCGTTTCGTGCTCCCGGACCGCGGCCAGGTGACCATGACCCAGCCCTTCATGCGTGCCTACACCGAGCAACTGGTCCGTGCCTGCCACCGCCGCGGTGCCATGGCGATCGGTGGGATGGCTGCCGCTGTTCCCAACCGCAAGGACGAAGCAGCCAACTCCGCCTCGTTCGAGAAGGTCCGTGCCGACAAGACCCGTGAGGCCAACGACGGCTTCGACGGATCCTGGGTGGCCCACCCCGACCTGGTGCCGGTATGCCGCGAAGTGTTCGACTCAGTTCTCGGAGACCGCCCCAACCAGCTGGACCGCTCCCGCGAGGACGTCACCCCCGATGACCGCGCACTGATTGACATCGCCAGCACTGAAGGCACCATCACCGAGGGCGGCGTTCGCCTGAACATCGAGGTGGGCATCCGCTACATCGAGTCCTGGTTGCGCGGCAACGGAGCTGTGGCCATCCACAACCTCATGGAAGACGCCGCCACCGCCGAAATCTCACGCTCCCAGCTCTGGCAGTGGATCCACTCCCACGCCATCACCGACCACGGCGACATCATCACCCGCGAATGGGTGGAAGACATGCTGGACGAGGAATACGCCCGCCTGGAACGCTTCGATGGAGACCGCTTCGCTGACGCCCGCGCCATCTTCGAAGAAGTCACCCTGGCCGAAGAATTCCCCACCTTCCTGACCATCCCCGCGTACGCCCGCTTCCTCACCGAGGCCCGTGAAGAGGCCACGGAAGAGGAACTCGTCGCCGCCTAGCATTACTGGGTAGCGACACACATCAAGCCCCGAAGCTGGGCTGCCTGCACTCTTCGCAACAAGTGACCCCGACCGTCGGGAGGCAGCCCAGCAACGGGGCCTTCCCATGCCCACGAGCGCCACGGCGCTCCGCTTCGCTGCCTAGCTGCGGAGCGTGCCGTGCGCACGGCACGTTCAGCAGGGAACCCCCGAAACGGGCAGGGCTTCAGGCCGGGGACAACTACAGCCCCCCGCCTCCGGTTCGACGGCCGGCTGCGCACAAGACGCTTCCTACCGTCTAACCCGCAGCTACCCATCGAAACGGGCAAGGCTGGGCGCACGAGCCAAGCAAGGCACGACGGCGGCTCCCACCTCCTGCGTGACGGCTCTCCGTATCGCTGCTCCCCCTCCGATTCGACGGCCGGCTGCGCAGCATGCCGTGCGCACGGCACGTTCAGCAGGGAACCCCCGAAACGGGCAGGGCTCAGGCAGGGGACAACTACAGCCCCGCCTCCGGTTCGACGGCCGGCTGCGCACAAGACGCTTCCTACCGTCTAACCCGCAGCTACCCATCGAAACGGGCAAGGCTGGGCGCGTGAGCTAAGCAAGGCACGACGGCGGCTCCCACCTCCTGCGCCACGGCTCTCCGCTTCGCTGCTCCCCCTCCGATTCGACGGCCGGCTGCGGAGTGTGCCGTGCGCACGGCACGCTGCGCACGGCACCCCCGAAACGGGCAGGGCTGGGCCGGGCAGGGCGGGTCCGGGCAGGGCGGTCCGGGCAGGGCTGGGCAGGGCAGGGCAGGGCTGGGCAGGGCAGGGCAGGGCAGGGCAGGGCTGGGCCGGGCAGGGCTGGGCTGGGCTAGCGAAGGCCAAACCTAGCGCTGCCGGGCCACCCAGCGCACGGACAACGTGGTGCACACGCAGAACGCGAGCACCGAGCCAAGGATCACGAACAGCGGAACCGTCCAACCCCCGGTAACACTGTGCACGAAGCCAACGACCGTGGGAGCCAGTGCAGCGAAGCAGTAACCAACGCCTTGCACCACGGCGGACATCTTCCCGGCGGCGGCCTGTGATTGCGCGAATTTGATGATGGCAATGAAGATCACCGTGATGCCGCCACCCTGGGCAACTCCGCCCAGCGAGGACCACATCCACCACCACGAAGGCGCCAGCAATAGACCCACGGGAACGGTAAGCCACAACGCGCTCAAGGTGACCGCCACCGTCGTCGTACTGGCGAAACGGGCCAGGAGCGGCACGCCCAGGCCACCCACAATGGCGAAGATCTGGAAGAGCGAGGAGCCTGCACCGGCGTCGGCGGTGCCCATGGCGAGTTCGTCGGACAGGAAGCTCGGCAGCCAGGCGGTAACCCCGTAGTAGGAAAAAGCTTGGCCCGCGAAGCCCAGAGTGAGGCCAACGGTCAGCCACCGAACACCCGCAACACGACCGGACAAGGAAGCAGTCGGGGCAGGAACTGCCAGGGGAACAAAGGCCTTCCGAGCACCAACAGTGGGCACCCAGAACAGGATGGCTGCCAAAGCCAACAACGCGCTCGCAGCCAAGGCAAGTCGCCATCCCACCAGCTCTGCAAGGGGTGCCGTGGCCACGGAAGTGAGGAACGAGCCAACGTTGAGAGCGGCCGTGTAGACGCCCATGGCCGTTGCCTGGCGCCGGGGCGCGAAATCGCGTCGGATGATGAGTGGCACTGCTATGTTGCCGATAGTGATGGCCACACCAATGATGACCGTGCCCACCATGACCGAAACGCCAGCACCGCTGGAGCGGATCACTACGCCAGCCAGCACACCAAGAAGGGTGAGCATCACGGCGACTTCTGCCCCGAGACGGCGGCCCGCCAGTGAGGCCAAGGGCGAGGCGAGGGAGAAGCAGAGCACCGGGATGCCGGTCAGCAGTCCAAGCTCAACCGGGGAGAACCCAAGGTCTTGCTGAAGGGAGTCCACCACGGGCGCCACGGCCACGAAAGGGCCTCGCATGTTGAGGGCGATCAGCCCGATGCACGCGAGGATCAGCCAACCGCGGGGAATCTTGGCAAGAAATTGGCTCACGGGACAGGCCGAAATGTGACAGGAAGCGTTTTCATCACTTTCATTGCTATCACGCTCCCGCGCCGCGAAAGGCCATATGGAGCGCTTATCCCGTTGCTTGGAGCGTGGCTTCAATCACTGCCGGCGACAAGACATGCTGCGTGACCATCTGGCTGGCGCCGAGGATGGCCGCCCGGTCTCCAGCCATGGAAATACCGATGCGCAGGTGTGTGGTGGCCAGGGGCAGGGAGCGCCGGTAGACCACTTCGCGGATGCCTGCCACGAGGTGCTCGCCGGCCTCGCCCACACTTCCGCCGATGATGATCATGGACGGATTGAGCAGGTTCACCACGGTTGCCAGAACATCGCCGACGTCACGCCCGGCCTGCCGAAGCGCCTGGATTGCCTGCAGGTTGCCTTCATCAACAAGCCGTAGGACGTCCGCGCCGTTGGTAGCTTCCAGTCCTTGCGATTGGAGTTGGCGCGCGACGGCGGGACCTGAGGCAAGCGCCTCAAGGCAGCCATGGTTGCCACACCGGCACAGGACGTCGTCGCCGCGGGGAACCCGGACGTGGCCGAGGTCGCCGGCGGTGCCGTTGGCACCACGCTGCAATTGTCCGCTGCTGATAATGCCTGCGCCGATGCCGGTAGCGACTTTGATGAACAGGAAATTGTCGTGGTCCGGCCAGTACGCGGTGCGTTCGCCCAAAGCCATGATGTTGACGTCGTTGTCCACCAACACCGGAACGGGCAACGAGCGCTGAACGTAAGTGGCGACGTCGAATCCGTCCCATCCCGGCATGATGGGCGGCTTCACCGGCCGCCCTGTGTCATGTTCAACGGGCCCGGGCAGTCCGATGCCCATGCCGGCGAGGTCGCCGGGTTCCCGCCCTGCCTCGGCAAGAAGCTCGCGGCCGGCGGACACTACGCGACCCAGGACTACCTCTGGTCCGTCTGCAACCTCCTGCCCCAGTCGCCGTTCGGCGAGGATGCTGCCGCCGAGGTCAGTGACGGCAACAATCACGTGGGTAGCACCGACGTCGACCGCCAGGACCACGCGCGCGGCGGGGTTGAAGGCAAAGCGCGACGGCGGCCTTCCTCCGCTGGAGCTCGCCTCACCAGCGGGTCCAACCAGACCCGAACTGATCAGCGCATCAATGCGGGAAGCGACAGTGGAACGGGCCAGCCCAGTGGTGACTGCGAGCTCGGCCCGGGTGCGGGCCTGGCCGTCGCGGAGAAGTTGGAAGAGGTCACCAGCACGCGAGAGATTGCCGGCCTCCAGGACGGAGGTAATTCCGGGGTCGTTTCCGGCGGCGGTTGTCATGCCTTTAGTGAAGCACGATTGCTTATGCGTGTCATGCAACAGAAGTTTGTCGGCAATATTTCAACTTTTGCTTGACGCTCGACAAAAGTCCCCCTAGGTTGTGATGAGCAGCACAGCAAGACCTCGATGAAGAGCCACCGCAGCATCGATTTCCCCTTCCACTCAAGAGCCAGTCCGCTTACGAAGAGGTAACTGAACTTGTCCAGCCACACTGACGCCGCCCGTACTTTGGGTGTTGGCATCCTCGGCGCCGGCCCGGTCACCCAGGCCATCCACTTGCCGTCCCTCGCCCGACTGGGCGACATCCTCACCGTCCGCCACATCATGGACGTCGACCCCGCCGTGGCTGAGTCGGTTGCAGCCCGGGTGGGTGCCGCACACAGCACCAGCATCGAAACCCTCCTCGGTGACCCTGACGTCGAGATTGTCGCGATCTGCAGCCCTCACCAGTTCCACGCAGAACAGGTGGTCGCCGCCTGCCGCGCCGGTAAGAAGGCCGTCCTGTGCGAGAAGCCCTTCGCCATGAACGCGCAGGAAGCAGCACAGATCTCCGCCGTCAGCGCGGAAACCGGGGTGCCGATCATCGTCGGCGCCATGCACACCTTCGATCCAGGCTGGCTCGCCGCAAGCGAAAACTGGGGAGATCTGCCAGAGAACGTCCACACGATCCGCTCCTCCATCGTCCTTCCGCCCAACGCCCGCTTCGAAGACTTCGCCACCGAGATCATTACCCGTCCAGCGGGCGGCGCCCCCGACTACTCAGATCCGGAGGTCATCAAGGGCGCACTCCGCGGCGGCATCATGGGCTTGGCCATCCACGACCTTCCCTTGATTCGCAGGTTCACCCCGGACTTCAAGGACATCGAAGTTCTGGATGCACGCCATGTCCGCCCCTTCGGCTACGTCATCTCCCTGCGCACGCCCACCCGGACCATCGAACTCCGCGCCGCCATGAACAACACCTGGAAGCCCGAGTGGAGCTTCGAAGCCATCTCCGACGACGCCGCCCTCCGCCTCGACTTCACTCCGTCCTATGTGCAGGCGGGGTCCGCCGTGGCCACCTTCACCCGCGGAACCGGAACAACAGTGCTTGGCCCCTTCGACCACAACGGCTACGAGGGCGAGTGGCGTGAACTGGCCGCATTGGCCGCTGGAACCAAGCAGCCCCCTTCGGCGCAGACCCTCATTGACGACCTCACCTTCGCACTCGACATTGCCGACGCCACGGTTGCCAACCTCGAGGCCCAACAGCAAGCAGTCCGTCCCGGCGTCACCGAAGGAGCCCACGCATGAGCCAGCAGTACACAGTCCGGGCCACTCCGGAGGCCCAGGTGGCCGGAGCCGTAGCACTGGCCGTCGCTTCCCTTCCCGAGTCCTTCGGCCCGGCCGCTGGCGAAAACCACGCCGACGTCCATGTCATCGCCGGCTGGCCTGGCTGGACCGCACAAGCCGCCCAAGCCATCACCGCAGGAGCCCGTGGCGTGGTTGTGGTCAACCCCGCAACCGAGGACACCGGGCCCCTGCAGACAACTGCTCAACAAAGCGGCACCGTTATTGTCCTCGACCAGCGGTGGGCCTCCAACCCCGCTATCCCCGCAGCCGAGGACGCGGTCCGTTCCATGGCGGGCCGCGCCGCCGTCCTCGACACTGTCGCCACCGCTCCGGTGGGAACCGACTCCGGTGAGCTGCTCGCGGACCATCTTGCCGCCGTCGTACGCGTCACCGGACCGTTGGCCAACCTCACAGTCCTGACCCGTGGACCCCGCGGCTACACGACGACGGCAGTACTCGCCAACGGCGCGCCGGTTGCCCTGCAGGGCATCGTGACCAGCGCCCGTCCGGCCGGCGTGAACATCACCCTGTTGACCGACGACGGCGGCGTCAGCGTCGCGCTGCCGGAACCGCTTGCTGCATGGCCGGCGATTGTCAGGGTCACTGGCCCGCAAGGCGAACTGCTTCTTCCCACGATCTACGAATCTGCTCACCGCGCCACTTGGCGCCGGCTCAAGGAACACCTCGACGCCGGCACCAGCCCCTCCGATCTGCAGCGATTCGCCGCGACGTCGGAATCCATCGCAATCCTCTCCTGAATCACCACCACAACAGCACTACCAAGCCATTCAGTATCCGTTTGCCCTACTCAAAGTTGAGCTGGACCGGAAGACCAACGCCAAAATCACGTTGCCGGTCCCGAAAGGAATCACTATGAATGTTCAGTCCGCAGCTACTCGTGCCTTCTCCCGCCGCAATTTCCTTGGCCTGACCGCGGCAGCAGCGTCCGTTCCGCTGCTGGCCGCCTGCGGCGGTGGCTCAGCCACCCAGGGCGGAGGAGGCGGCGCCGGTGGAACGGTCAAGTTCTGGGATATGCCATGGGCAACGCCGGCCTACAACGAGTCCGCCAAGAAGATCGCTGAAGGCTTCTCCGGTGCGAACAGCGCCAAGGCCAACTACCAGATCATCCAGTGGAACAACTTCTACCAGACGTTCTCGTCGGCCATCGCATCCAAGACCGGACCGGCCGTGTCCACCGGTGGCGGCTTCCAGGCCTTCCAGTTCGAGCAGCAGGGCCAGATCGCTTACGCGGACAAGGTCATTGAAAAGTTGAAGTCCAATGGGCAGTTTGATGACTTCCTGCCCGGCGTGCTGGACCCGTTCAAGTCGGACAAGGGCTACGTAGCAGTGCCGTGGCAGCTGGACATGCGCGTGTTCTGGTACCGCAAGTCGCTATTCGAAAAGGCCAACGTGGCCCTTCCTACCGACTGGCCGTCCTTGCTGGAAGCCGGCAAGGCCTTGAAGAAGCTTGGCGCGTTCGGCTTCGCCACCGGCGCTGGCTCGGGCAACAACTACGGCAACCACTCCATGATCATGATGATGGTCAACAACGGCGGCGGCGTCTGGAGCAAGGACGGCGAGCTGGACCTCCTCAACGACCGCAACGTCGAAGCCATGGAATTCGTCCTGGAACTCGTTTCCAACGGCATCGTGGATCCCGCGGCCGTCAGCTACACCACGGACAACATGTCAGCACAGTGGAAGGACGGCAAGGCCGGCTTCGGCTTGTTCCAGGTCAATGTTCCGCAGCGCGTGGGTGACACGTCAGGCGATCTGCTGGTGGCCGACCCCATCACGGGTCCGCACGGCGACAAGGCCACCATCGTGTTCCCGAACAACATCATGATGTACAAGAACACGCCATCACAGGAAGCCTCGGAAGAGTTCTTGGTCTACTACCTGGGCCAGCTCAAGGAACTCTGGAAGCAGAAGCTCATGTCCGCCCTCCCCGTGTTCAAGTCCATCACTGAGATCCCCGAATTCGCCGATGACCCCAACAACGTCAAGATCGTCAAGGACTGGCAGCCCATTGCCAAGACGTTCGCTTCCCAGGGCAGCACCCTCAACGCCAACCTTGCAGCACTCGACGGCGGCCAGGCACTGAACCAGTTCAGCCAGTCGATCCTGACCGGCCAGGCAACCGACGCGAAGACCGCGTTGCAGACTTTCCAGTCCGGCCTCGAATCGGTCCTGAAGAAGTAGAACGGTACCTGCCATGTCATCAACTACCGCACCATCAGGCCTGTCCCGGGCCCGTCGGGGGCTCGCCCCCGGCGGCTCGGGGGCAGCCCCGGGGCGCAAGAGCAAGCTCAGCGCCCAAACCACCAGGACCTTCTTCTGGCTGTTACTCCCGTCGGTTGTCCTGCTGGTCCTGATCCACGGCTACCCGCTGATCCATGCCGCAGTCCAAGCCACCCACGACGGCGACCTGCTCCAGACCGGCAACTTCGTGGGCGGCGAGAACTTCGCCAACGTCCTGTCCTCGCCCGCGTTCTGGAAAGCCGCACAGTTCACGCTCTGGTTCACCATTGTGGGCGTCTTCGGCTCCTGGCTGGTCGGCCTGGGCCTGGCCCTGTTGCTGCGGACCAAAATCCCCGCCGGCAACACTTTCAAGGTGCTCCTGCTCCTGCCGTGGGTTGTCCCGATCGTGGTTTCCTCCACCGCCTGGAACTGGCTCGTTGCAACCCCGGACAGCCTGATCCCGTCGATCTTCAGGGGCCTCGGCCTGGGAACCCCGCTGTTCCTTGCCGATCCGACCCTCGCCTCCATCACCGTCATGGTCTTCAAGGTGTGGGTGTCCTTCCCCTTCATGATGATGATGATCTCCGCGGCCTTGGCTTCCGTTGACACCACCGTCTATGAAGCCGCCAGCATGGACGGTGCCAGCCCTTGGCAGCAGTTCACGCAGATCACCTTGCCGCTGATCGCACGCTCCACGTACATCTCGTGGATCCTCATGACGATCTTCTGCGTCAACGACTTCCCCACCATCTACCTGCTCACTGGCGGCGGTCCCGTCAGTGCCACCACCTCCCTGGTGGTACTGGCCTACCGCACGGTCTTCCAGGACTTTGCCACCGGCCCCGGCGTCGCCATCGCCTTCCTCATGACCATGACCTTGGTGGTCATCTCAGTCATCCTGTACCGCCAGATCCGAAAGTCGAGCGTCGAATAAATGAGCGCTGTACTCCACGCACACCCCGAATCCGGCCCGGCCCTCGGCATCACAGACACGGGCAAGAACCGCCGCGTCCTCTCCGAAGCCGGCATGCGCGGACGCTGGTGGCGGTTCGCCCTGATCCTGGCCATCACGGTGATCGTCCTGGTTCCCATCATGGTCACCGTGGTCCTCGCCTTTACCCCCGGCGTCAACAGCACGGCAACCGGGCTCACCTTCGAGAACCTCGCCAATGTCTTCAACGGGACCCTGGCTGCCACGTGGCTGCAGAACAGCCTGGTCACTACGCTCTCCACCGTGGTGGTCTCCGTGGCCGTGGCCGCACCCGCCGGCTACGTCCTCTCCCGCGGCCGGTCCAAGGCAGTCTCCGGCTACTCGCTGCTGCTGTTCGTCATGCAATCCTTGCCGATCATCACCTCAGTGGTCCCGCTGTTCATCCTGTTCGCAGGCATGGGGCTGGTGGACAACCTCCTGGGCATCACCATCATCTACGTCGGTTCCACCATGACTGTGGCCACGTGGATGATGGCCGCCTACTTCGACTCCATCCCCATCAGCCTCGAAGAAGCCTCCTGGATTGATGGTTGCTCGGTGTTTGGTTCCTTCACCAAAGTGGTGCTGCGGAACTCGCTGCCAGGCATCCTCTCCACGGCCATCTTCGCCTTCCTCCTGGCCTGGAATGACTACCTCGTGGCTATCGTTTTCCTGCGTTCCAACGAGATTTTCACGCTTCCGATGGGTGTCCAATCCTTCTTCCAGCAGAACGCCACGGACTGGACATCCGTGATGGCCTTGGCCGTGGTCATGATGCTTCCGCCGATCATCGTCTTCGCCACCCTGAATAAGTACTTCAGTGTTGGCGGAATCGGTGGCTCCCTTGCCGGGCGCTAACTAGACTGGCGCCAACTCCCTGAATTCCCTACACAACCTCTCCCGCAAAGGAAAACAATGTCGTACTCACTCCAGCTGTACACCCTCCGCAATGCCATCCAGGAGGACCTGCCTGGAACCATCAAGAAGGTTGCCGAGATCGGCTTCACGCAGGTTGAACCGTACAACTTCGTGGCCACCGCCAAGGAACTTGGCGCGGCTTTGAAGGAGAACGGCCTGACCGCTCCTTCCGGCCACGCACCGCTTTTGAGCCAAGACCAGGACGAAATCTTCGCAGCCGCCAAGGAACTGGGCATCACCACCGTGATCGATCCCTTCCTCCCTGCCGAGCACTGGCAGGATGCCGAGACGATCCAGGGCACGGCAGCCAAGCTCAATGCTGCAGCCAAGAAGGGTGCTGAATACGGCATCCGCGTCGGTTACCACAACCACGCCTGGGAGCTGGAGTCCACCATTGAAGGCAAGACCGCCTTGGAGTACTTCGAAGGACTGCTGGATCCGGAACTCGTCCTCGAGGTCGACACGTACTGGGTTGCCGTCGGCGGCCAGGACCCCGTGGAACTGCTCGCCCGTCTGGGCGACCGTGTGAAGCTCATCCACATCAAGGATGGCCCGGGCAACACTGATACAAAGGCACAGCAGCCTGCCGGCCAAGGCACCATCCCCGTGCTGGACGTCATCGCTGCTGCCAAGTCCTTGGAAGTTGGCGTGGTTGAATTCGACGACTACTCGGGAGACATCTTCCAGGGCATCACTGAGAGCCTGAACTACCTCACCGCTGCAGCCAGCGCAAAGGCAGCCGAAGGAGTACAAGCATGAGCTTCGCACCATCCACCCGCAAGGGCCCGGTCGGCGTGGCCGTCATCGGCGCGGGCAACATCAGCAAGCAGTATCTGGACAACCTCACCGTTTTCCCGGACCTCAAGGTCCTGGTGATCGCGGACCTCTTCGTCGAGGCCGCCGAGGCACGGGCCAAGGAATACGGTATCCCCGAATTCGGTGCCCCCGAGCTGGCACTGAACCATCCTGACGTCGAAATCATCGTCAATCTGACCATCCCGGCAGCGCACGTCGAGGTCGCCACCGCCGCCGTCAATGCGGGCAAGCACGTCTGGACCGAGAAGCCGTTCTCCCTGGACCGTGAATCCGGGCTCGGCCTGCTCAAAGCGGCGGACGCGGCGGGTATCCGCCTCGGCACCGCCCCGGACACGTTCCTGGGCGCTGGCCTGCAAACCGCGCGCCGGATCATCGAGCGTGGCGACATCGGCACGCCGCTGACCGGTATGACCACGTTCCAGACCCCCGGCCCGGAGTCCTGGCACCCAAACCCTGCTTTCCTGTTCCAGCACGGCGCCGGCCCCCTGTTCGACATGGGTCCGTACTACCTCACCGCCCTGATCCAGACGTTCGGCTCTATCCGCAAGGTGGCCGCCGTCGGCTCCTCCGCCAAAGCGACCCGCATCATCGGTTCCGGCCCCAAGGCGGGCGAGGAATTCGCCGTCGAGGTTCCCACGCATGTGTCCGCGATGGCGCAGTTCGAGGGCGGCCAGTCCTCGCACAGCGTGTTCTCCTTCGAGTCGCCGCGCCTGCGGATGGGCTTCGTCGAAATCACCGGTTCCGAAGCTACGCTGTCATTGCCGGACCCGAACTACTTCGACGGCGACCTGAAGCTGTGGCGTCCAGGCGCGGAAGAACCGGAGATCATCCCTGCCACGGGTCCGGCCAACGGCCGCGGCCTGGGCGTGCTGGACATGGCCCGCGCTTTGCGTGCCGGCACCGCACACCGCGCCACGGGTGACCTCGCCTACCACGTGCTCGACAGCATGGTTTCGATCGCCGAGTCCGTGGAATCCGGCTCATTCGTGGACGTCACCAGCAATGCACCCGTCTCGGCTGCCCTCCCTGAGGACTGGGCGCCCGAAACCGCAACGCTCTAGCAGCCCGCAAAGCGATAGGAAGAGAACAAGAACATGACCACCCCCGCCCACCCGTCCGACCACACGCCTTCCCCGGCCGAAAGCCCGGCATCCTCCCCGTTAGGGGTTGCCGCCATCGGCTATGCCTTCATGGGAAAGGCCCATTCGAACGCGTGGCGGAACGTGGCCAGCTTCTTCGACGTCCCGGCCTTCGAGCAGAAAGTGCTCGTGGGCCGGGACGCCGGTGCGGTCGCCGAGGCCGCCGCCAAGTACGGTTGGGCCGAGTCTGCCACTGACTGGCGTTCCGTGATTGAACGGGACGACATCCACATCGTGGATATCTGCGCCCCCGGCTGGATGCACGCCGAAATCGCTACCGCCGCACTGGCCGCAGGTAAACACGTCCTGGTGGAGAAGCCGCTGGCCAACACCATCGCCGAAGCCGAAGCCATGACCGCAGCCGCCATTGCTGCCCGGTCCCGCGGCGTCCAGTCCATGATCGGCTTCAATTACCGCCGCGTCCCCGCCTTGGCCCTGGCCCGCGAGCTCATTGCCGAAGGACGTCTCGGCACCATTCGGCACGTCCGCGCGGCGTACTTGCAGGACTGGCTTTCCGACGCCGATTCCCCCATGACGTGGCGCCTCCGCAAGGAAACCGCCGGATCCGGGGCGCTGGGCGACATCGCCTCGCACGCCATCGACCAGGTCCTGTACCTCCTCGGCGATGCCGTCACCGAGGTTTCAGGCCGCCTGCACACGTTCGTGGACCGCCGCCCCGGCGTGAACGGCCCTGAAGATGTGACGGTCGACGACGCCGCTTGGGCCACGCTGACCCTCGCCTCCGGAGCGATCGCCTCGGTGGAAGTCTCGCGCGTGGCCACAGGCCAGAAGAACTCCCTCAAGCTCGAAATCTACGGTGACAAGGGCACGATCCTTTTCGACCTCGAGGCGTTGAATGAGCTCGGCTTCCTGGACGCCACAGCCCCCGTCCGCGAACAGGGTTTCCGTCGGATCCTGGTCAACGAACCCGAACACCCCTACCTCGAAGCATGGTGGCCACAGGGTCACATCATCGGTTGGGAACACACCTTCACGCACCAAATCCGGGACTTCCTGACGGCCATCGCCTCCGGAAAGGCTCCGTCGCCGTCGTTCGAAGAAGGCCTGAACGTCCAACACATCCTCGCCGCCGTGGAAGAGTCTGCCGCCGCCAAAAGCTCACTGATCCAGCTACACGCAAACCCTATTGAAGGAGCCTGACATGCCCCGCCCGTACACCCTGTTCACCGGCCAGTGGGCTGACCTCCCCTTCGAGGAAGTCGCGCGCCTTGCCTCGGGCTGGGGCTATGACGGCCTGGAAATCGCCGTCTCCGGAGACCACCTGGACGCCTGGCGTTGGGACGAGCCCGGTTACGTCGAATCCAAACTCGCCGTCCTGGAGAAGTACAACCTGAAGGTCTGGGCCATCTCCAACCACCTCAAAGGCCAGGCCGTCTGCGATGACCCCATCGACTTCCGCCACGAAGCCATCGTCGGCTCGCGTGTGTGGGGCGACGGAGAACCCGAAGGCGTCCGCCAACGTGCGGCCGAGGAAATGAAACACACCGCCCGCCTCGCCCGCGCGTTGGGAGTGGATACCGTCGTCGGGTTCACCGGCTCCTCCATCTGGCAATACGTCGCCATGTTCCCGCCCGTCCCGGAAAAGGTCATCGAGGCCGGCTACCAGGACTTCGCGGACCGGTGGAACCCCATCCTGGACGTCTTCGACGAATGCGGGGTCCGCTTCGCCCACGAAGTCCACCCGAGTGAGATCGCCTACGACTACTGGACCACCGTCCGGACCCTCGAAGCGATCGGCCACCGGCCCGCGTTCGGCCTGAACTGGGACCCGTCCCACTTCATGTGGCAGGGCATCGATCCCGTGTCGTTCATCTGGGATTTCAAGGACCGGATTTACCACGTGGACTGCAAGGACACCAAGCTCCGCCCCACCGGCCGGAACACCGTGATGGGCTCGCACCTGCCCTGGGGTGACCCGCGCCGCGGCTGGGACTTCGTCTCCGCCGGGCGCGGCGACGTGCCCTGGGAATCATCCTTCCGTGCCCTCACTGCCATCGGTTACGACGGACCCATCTCGGTGGAATGGGAAGACGCCGGAATGGACCGTCTCCACGGCGCCCCCGAAGCCCTGGCGGCGCTCAAGAAGTTCGACTTCCCGGCGTCGCAAACCAGCTTCGACGCCGCCTTCAGCAGCAAAGACTAGGTAAACCCGACGTGATCCGCACCCTTCAACCGAACCAGCGCTGCGAGGTGTGGATCGCGTCGGTCACCGGCGACGCCGAGCTGGTGTTCTCCACCGATGAAGTACTGCTCGAGGCGCCCAATTGGACCCTGGACGGCACGGCACTCATCCTGAACGGGGACGGAAGGCTATGGCGCTTTGATCCCGGCGCTGGTTCACTTCGGGAAGTTCCGCTGACAGGCATCCCCGACCTGAACAATGATCACGTCCTGGCACCCGACGGCGAAAGCATCTTCCTCTCCGCGAACGATGGCCACATCTACCGTGCCGCGCTTTCCGGTGGCCCGGCCAGCAGGATCACCGATGATGACGGTTCCTTCCATTTCCTCCACGGGGTCAGCCCGGATGGTGCACAGTTGGCATATGTGGGCATCGAGGCGGGCGACTTCACGCGGCCCGGACGGCTGATGACCATAGCGTCCGACGGCGGCGCTGCCGCAAGCGTCGACGTCGGTCCCGGCCACTGCGACGGGCCGGAATATTCGCCCGACGGGAAGTGGTTCTACCTGAATACGGAGTCCTTCACTTCCGCGCCCGGCCACGCCCAACTGGCTCGGATCCAGGTGGATGGCAGCGGATTCGAGCAGCTCCTCACGTCCAAAACCGTCGACTGGTTCCCGCATCTCTCCCCCGATGGCCGCTACGCCAGTTACATCAGCTTCCCCAGCGGCACTGAAGGCCACCCAGCCGACTTGCCGGTCGACGTCGTACTTGTTTCAACCGAGGACTGGGCCGTTCCCCTCCATACATGGCCACTTTTCGGCGGCCAAGGTACCCTCAACGTCAACAGTTGGTCGCCGGATTCCGAGCGTTTTGCGTTTGTGGCGTACCCGCTCACTGACTCGTTTCCAGATTCCGCAAAGGACTAAGCACGTGACCCTCAGCAATGGCACCTCCGACGGAACGATCCGCTGGGGAATACTCGGCACAGGATTTATTGCCGGGCTCCAAACCCAGGACCTGAAAGAGAATGGCTTCACCGTACAGGCTGTGGGATCCCGTTCGCTGGACTCAAGCAAGGCTTTCGCCGAAAAGTACGGAGTGACCGCCGCGCACGGGAGCTATGAAGATCTGGTGGCAGACCCGCTGGTTGACGTGGTCTACATCGCCACGCCGCACCCCTTCCACCACGCGAACGCCCTGCTGGCACTGAATGCGGGCAAACACGTGCTGGTGGAGAAAGCGTTCACCATGAACGCCCGCGAGGCTCAGGACATCGTCGACCTGGCAGAGTCCAAGGGGCTTGTGGCCTTGGAGGCCATGTGGACGCGGTTCCTTCCCCACATGATCCGCGTCCGGGAGCTTATTGCCGCCGGCGCTATAGGTGACGTCCGGAAGGTGGTGGCCACACATAACCAGAGCCTTCCCAAGGACCCGGCCCACCGGCTCAACGATCCCGCGCTCGGTGGCGGAGCGCTGCTGGACCTGGGCATTTACCCGATCTCCTTTGCTTTCGACACTCTGGGCACGCCTGCGTCGATCAAGGCCAGCGCCTCCATGTCGGCTACCGGAGTGGACCGCCAAACGGCTGCGATCTTTGAATACGCCGACGGTGCTCAGGCGATCGTTGATTGCGAGTTGGACGCCGCCAGCGCCAACCGCGCGATGGTCATCGGAACCGAAGGTTGGATCGACATCGAGCACACTTGGTACAACCCCGTCCCCTTCACGGTTTTCGGCGTTGATGGCACTGTCGTGGAGCGCTATGACCAGCCCGTGAACAGCCGGGGCATGCAGTACCAGGCAGCAGAACTCGAACGCCTGATCCGTACGGGCGAGACTGCGGGCACGGTCCTGCCGCCGGGCGAGTCCGTGGCCATCATGGCTGCCATGGACGAGATTCGTCAGCAAATCGGGCTTCGCTATGAATCTGACACTGTCCTGGAAGGAACCCAAGAATGAGTGATTCACCGCGCCTTGCCGAACTGCGTCAGCAGGAAGAAGAGCTGGTCTTCGCTTCATTCGATCACCATGACGCATGGCGGCTCGGATCTCTGATCGCCAACCATGCCATCGCCTCGGAGTTCGGGGTAGCGATCGACATTCGCCGGCACAACTTGGTGCTCTTCCGCTGCGTCCTGCCCGGTTCCACCGCCGACCAGGAAGAGTGGATCCGCCGCAAGTCTGCTGCCGTGCTGCGGTTTGAGCACAGCACGGCGTTGTTGGGTGAACAATTTGCCGAACGCAACCCCCTTGGCGGCGGGTGGCTGGCCCCGGAGGACTACACGCTCGACGGCGGTTCGTTCCCCATCCGCGTACGAGGCGCCGGAGTGGTCGGCACAATCACGGTGTCCGGGTTGTCGTCGGACGAGGACCACCAAATGGTGGTGGACGGAATCCGCAACTATCTGAAAACGGTGGGGGCCTAAGTCGGCCACAAGGCAGCAGAATTAAATATCTTTACCTACTTAAGTTAATCACTTACTGTGGTCCGAGGCGATGCGCCGTTGCATCCCCCGAGAAGACAGGACCACATTGAAATCATCAAGTGAGTTTCTTCGCCGCCTGCGCACGTGCGGCCTGACCGTGCTCATTGCCGCCTTAGCATCCTCTACTGCCGCACCGGCGTTGGCAGCCCTTCCACCTTCGCCGAGCAGTTCCGGGGCTCCGGAACGCGTCTCAATCGTTGATCCCCAAGCAACGCCCCGGACGGCTTCATTGTTTGCCTACCTACGCTCCCAGCAGGGCCAGGGCATCCTCTTCGGCCACCAGCAGGACACGGAATTTGGCGTAACGTTCCCCGCGGAGAGCGCCGACGGTTTCCAATCCGACGTCAAGGCAGCCACCGGAGAGCATCCAGCGGTCTTCGGCTGGGATTTTGGCCATGAAGGATACGGTTCTGCCCCCGGCAGCCCCACGCCGGAGGAGAACTTCCAGCACACGGTCAGCCTGGTCAAAGCAGCAGACGAAATTGGAGGTATCCAAACCTTCTCCGCCCACATGGACAACTTCGTTACTGGTGGAGCCTTTGACGACACTGACGGTGGCGTGGTCCCGCGGATTATGCCCGGTGGGGACAAAAACAGAGCTTTCACGGACTACCTTGACCGGGTAGCCAGGATCGCGAAGGCCGCTGTTGACGAAAACGGCGAGCCCATCCCGATCGTGTTCCGTCCGTTCCACGAAAATGCAGGATCGTGGTTCTGGTGGGGAGCAGCCCACGCCTCCTCCTCCCAGTACATCGAACTGTTCCGCTACACCGTGGAATATCTTCGAGACACCAAAGAAGTGCACAACTTCCTCTACTCCTACTCGCCGGGCGGCGGCTTCAGCGGTACCAGCGATGTTTTCCTGCGCACGTACCCTGGTGACGCCTTCGTGGACGTGCTCGGGTACGACAACTACGACAGTTCCGGCGGCTCACAACAATGGCTGGATGGGCTCGTAGCGGATTTGGGCATGATCTCGCGCCTCGCAGATGAGCGGGGCAAGGTGGCGGCACTGACGGAAGTTGGTGTTAGCGGAGCCCTCAAGCCGAACGGGCAGAACGCGGATACCGCCTGGTACAGCCATGTGCTGGCAGCACTCAAATCCGACCCCGATGCCCGGCGGATGGCGTGGATGCTGACATGGACCAACTATGGGACCGGCCAGTTCTTCGTGCCCTATCCGGCAACCGGGGAGTTGGCGGAGCACGAAATGCTTCCGGACTTCCAAGCGTTTGCGGCAGATGACTTTACGGTTTTCAGCGGAGGTTTGTCCGCGAGTGAGGTTTGGCAGCGAAAGGTAAAGGCCTCGGATCATGCGCCCGCCCTGCATGTGGTCTCCCCTGTTGATGGAGCCCGGATCACGGAGCTCAGCACAACTGTCCGCGTCCGTGTCAGCGACGCAAAAGCGAAGCACGCCTGGTTCACAGTGGGCGATGACGGGGCCAAGCAGCAACTGGCCTACGATGCTGCTTCCGGATACTTCATTGGCACCCTGGCTGTGCCCGAAGCTGCATTGACTAATACGCGGACCAGCCTCACTGTGACCGCCGAACTCGCCGGGAACGCCCAGCTCACCGCTCGGCAACAAATTGTCCTTGGCGCTAAGCCAGCTGCGGCTCCGGGTGTGGTGGACGACTTTGAAACGTACGCCGATGACAGTGAGCTCCGGGCTACGTACAGCGCAGTGGGGGCCAACTCCATTTCGCTGTCCAACAGCCCTGTGGGAGGCGGAGAACGTTCGTTGCGCTTCGACTACGACTTCAGGCTCCAGAATTACACCGGGATCACCCGCCGGATAGAAGGCGACTGGTCCGGCTTCAACGCTCTTTCCCTGTGGTTGAAGCCGGATGGATCACAGCAGAAACTTGTTCTGCAGCTGGTCTGCGGTGGGGTGGCTTATGAGGCGTATCCATCGCTGAATGGTACGGAAGGCCAAAACATCAGCATCCCCTTTGCCGATTTCCGGCCCGCACCTTGGGACACGGCCAACGCAACACGACGGATAACGGCGGAGGACCTCAAGGATCTCTCCCAGTTCAACATCTTCATCAACCAGGTTCCTGACGGTACGACCACCACAGGAACGATTTACCTGGATGAGCTGAAAGCCGGCTAGTTGTACTGTCCCGGCAGGTTGGCCGCCGGCTGGTTGATGCTCTGTTGAAGCATCAAGGCAGCGGCGCCCACCGACGCCGCGTCCGTTACCTGTGTTGCCAACCGCACCGTGACGCCGTGCTTCAGCGAAGCAAAAGCCTCTTCACGGAGTCGCTGTTCAACTATGGGCAAATACAACGAACCGGCCGTGGTGAAAGACGGTCCGGCAAAGGTCACCGAATCCAGATCCAGGATGTTCACCAAAGCCAGGACGGCATCGGCCACATATTCTGCGGATTCCTCAATGAGGGCCACTGACAGCGGATCGCCATGGACGGCTGCTGTTGCAATCACTGCGAAGTCACTGAACGGATCGTTATCACTGGAGAGCTTGAGCATGGTGGTCTTGCCGGCTGATATGGCTTCCCGCGCGCGCTCGGCAACAGCCCGTGGTCCAGCCACTTCTTCCAGCGTCAAACCTGACCGCCGGTCCCCTTGGAAGCGCACGCTTCCCAGGGGACCGGCGTTCGAGCTGGCGCCACGATATAGCGACCCGGAAATGAGCAACCCGGCGCTGATGCTGGCACCCATGTAAAGGGTGCAGTGGGCTGTGGCGTCCGGGATGGCACCGCTCCAAAAGTCGCCCATGGCGGCAGCAGTGGCAACATTGTCCAACAACGTGGGCAGGGCCGTAGCCTCCCTCATGGCTTCCCTCACGGGGAAGCCTTCCCACAAAGGCATGCTGGGCGACGAGAGGATGGAACCGGCGTCGAGATCCAACGCGCCGGGAGCCACTAGACCAATACCCGCCACAATGTCCCGCTCTTGGTTCGCCATTCCCAGCAGCACGTTCACATGGCCGGCTACGTCCTGGACCACCTCCTGAGGATTCCTCGATCGGGCGCCGCGTATCCGTGTCCGGGCGAGGACAGACCCGGCTGCATCCGTCACGAGAATAACAATCCAGTCCGCGCCGAGCTGGACACCTACGCTGCAGCGCGCTGCGGGATTGAGCCCAAGAAGAACGCGGGGTTTGCCCTTTGCTCCGGTGAAGGTCCGTTCACCTGTCTCTACAAGCAAACCTTCACCCAGAAGAGAGCGGACCAGGTTGGAGATAGACGCCTGCGTCAGGCCGGTTCGTTCGGCCAACTGCACGCGGCTGACAGGGCCTTCTGCCCTGACGCGGTCAAGGATCAAGGCCCTGCTGGTGGGTGTGATGGACGAGGAGGGCAGGACGGTCATGGACGTTTCAGGGCTCGGCTCATGTGCTAAGTATTGCCGGTCGAAGCCATACTTAGCACATGGACAATGCCGCATCGACAAGCAATCGGCCACCACGTTTTGGTCTGGCTGTTCAGAGTAAGAACGGACCGCACGGCACCGACCCCTTCTTCGAGGATCTCCTGACAGGCATGGAAGAGGCCCTTGATGTGGAGGGTGCCAGCGTTTTCCTGCGGCAGTTCACCTCCTATCAGGAGGAACTGAAGGCGTATCCTCGGTGGGCCGAAAGTGGAGACGTGGACGCGGTGGTTATTGCGGACTCACAAGAGGACGATTCCAGGGCGCAACTCTGCCTGGAGCTCGGCCTGCCTGTTGTCATCCTGGGTGGCCCACCGGTGGATGGCGCCTCACTGGTGGATGTCGATAATTCCGGCGGCATGGAAATGGCCGTCAACTACCTCTCCGGCCTCGGACATAAGATCATTGGACGCGTCTCCGGGCCGGCGCACCTCCACCACACAAAGTCCCGCAGTGTGGCTTTTGACCAGGCCCTTGAGCGTCGGGGAGTCACAGGGCTGTCAGTAGAAGGTGACTACTCGGCCGCTTCCGGGGATCTGCGAACACGGGAAATCTTGTCTGTTTCCACTCCTCCCACCGCAGTCATTTATGACAACAGCATGATGGCTGTGGCGGGTTTGGGCGCGGCCAAGGACTTGGGATTGGAAGTTCCCCACGATGTTTCCTTGCTGGCATGGGACGACGGGCCAGGTTGCCGGCTCGCCTCCCCTCCCCTGTCTGTCCTCAGCCTGGACGTCCATGAATTGGGGCGAACAGTGGCGGATGTCCTGATGGAGACGTACTCGGGCGCAGTCCAGAGTGTGGTCCACGTCCCCACGGGACGAATCGTGCAACGGGGCAGCACAGCAGACCCCGCGCACGTTCGCAGCATCTAAAGGCACCGGAACCGGACTCATCGTGCAGCCCGGACTACACACCTTGGACATGCAGCACCAGCGCCTGGGCCGGCCACAACAGCGGAATCTGCAGGCCATCCCGGACCAGGACACTCCCGGGAAGAGTGATCTCACCGGCAGAAACCCACGGCGGAGTGATCCACCCATGGCGGGCCTCGCCGAGTTCCTTCCTCACCCTCACACGGTAACGCCGGGACGCATCCAAGCCGTGAAGCCTGATCCGCTCCGGAAGGGCATCCTCCAAGGTGGCAACCGACGCGATGGTCCAGACACCCTCGCTCTGGTCCGGGAGTACGGCCCCCGTCACCCGCAAGGCCGGATCAAGGACATCTGCATGCACTGAAACTCCGGTGTGCAGGACGTGACGGAGCTCTTTGTACAAGGCACTAAAAGCGCGCACTGTTTCCAGTTCGTCAGGGGTGCATTCCAACAGGTTCCACTCGAAGCCGGCGGATCCCATCAGGCTGGTGGCAGCCCTGTACGACAATTCCAGGGTGCGGCCTGAACTGTGCGACGTCGTTGGCCCCACATGACCTCCCACCATCTCGGGGGGCAGCAACAGTTGTGTCCATCGCTGAATGTCCTGCCGTTCCACGGCATCGTTGGAATCGGATGCCCACACCCTGTCCGCAAACTCGAGTATCCCCAGGTCCGTCCTGGCTCCTCCGCTGGAGCATGACTCGATTTCCAGTCCCGGGTGGCTTTCCTTGAGTTCACGAATCAACCGGTACGTAGCGAGGGTATGTCCGTGGATGCCGGGCACTCCGGAATGCACGGATTCCACCAGATCGCGGTTGTGGTCCCATTTGATGAAGTCGATGCCCAGGTCCTCGATGAGTGTGCTCATCTGGTTCCGGACGTGCTCATAGGCGCCCGCATTGGCCAGGTCCAGTACGTACTGGGTCCGCCAGGACAGTTCGTCAGGGGACGCCCAAACGTGGTCCGGATTGTGCAGCAGCCACTCGGGGTGCGCCCGGGCAAGGTGGGAGTCCAGGTTCACCATTTCAGGTTCGAACCACAGGCCGAACTGCATGCCTAGATCGTGGACGCGTTGCGCCAAAGGACCCAGCCCCTGTGGCCACACGGCAGGATCTATGGTCCAGTCCCCCAGCCCTTTGGTGTCGTCACGGCGAGCCATGAACCAGCCGTCATCCAGGACGAAACGCTCAACTCCCACCTCAGCAGCACGTTCTGCCAAGCGCATCAGAGTCGCCGGGTCATGGTCAAAGTAGACGGCTTCCCAGGTGTTGAGCACCAAAGGCCTGGTACTGCGGGGGTGTTGATCCCGCGAGCGCAATGCTTGATGGAACCGGGCCGACAGACCGTCGAGCCCCTCATCGGACCACGCGAACCAGGCCTTGGGAGTGCTGTAACTTTCACCGGGGGACAGCCTGATCTCACCGGTCCGCAGGAGCTCGCCGGCTCCCAAAAGCGTCACTGCGTCAGTCATCCGGTCAGTGCGGTACGTGCAGTCGGCGCTCCATCCCAGATGGACGGCCCACATTTCGCCGCTCCGGTTCCCGGGCTTGCCGATGCTTGCGATTTCCAGGTGGGGGGCATCGTGTCCGCCCCTGCCGCGCCGTGTTTCGCGGCTGACTGCGCCTCGCGGCATTTCCGTGGTGAAGGGAGCTTTCTCCCTGGTCCACCGCCCCGAAAATGACGTCAGGTGGTCGGCAGTCTTCGGGAGGGGCATGGTCGCTTCCACCCAATGGACGTCCAACGGAGTTGTTCCTGTATTGATCACGCGGTGCATCACCGTGAGGACTCCGCCAGGCGTGAGTACAAGCTCGGCGTGGATTTCCAGCCCGTTGCCTTCGTCAGAAGCAGTGATGCTCGCCGCGTACTCGTTGGCCGTGACGTCCTTAACGGCCCATCGCGGGAAGACCGGTGCTCCTTCCCGGGTCACCACCAGCCCGGGCCGGCCTGCCCAGCCGTCACCTTCTTGGGGAAGGATGCTGAGCTGCCATGCGGCGTCGAGCGTTCCGGGCGCCGTTTGGCGGCCACTGGCGAGGACCATCGCTTGGAGATCGTCGTGCTCCAAGGGCCCGACGTCGGCGCCCCAGTGAAGGACTGAAGGCAGGCCCGCGGACAGGTGCCGCAGGACGATGCTCACGCCGTCGCGGCGCAGCACCGTGAACGGCTGTACCTGCTGGATGGAGGGTGAGGGGTGTAGGGACTGGGTCATGCTGTTCTCCGGATCTTTCAGGGGTTGAGGCTGGCGAACTGTGGCTGGTTTGGTCGAGTAAGGAACGACGGCGGAACGGTTCTTCGGTCTTTGGTGTCGCCGACGGTGCGGAGTACCTGTAATGACCCTCCGATCGCTGCGGCAAGCGAACCGTGCGAGGACAGGACCACGTTGATGGGTTGCAGTTCACGGTTGAAAGCGGCGGCGTTGACCGTGGCGGAGATGTGATCCCGGAGAAGCGTGCCGGCGGTGGAGAAGGCCGGGCCTGCCAGCACCACGGTGCTGAGGTCGAAGAGGTTCACCAGGGTTACCGCGGCTTGTCCGAGGCCGCGGGCCGCGTCCTCCAGCAGGAGTCGGGCGTCAAGGTCCCCGCCCACTGCGGCGGACGAAATACGGTCAAAGTCGTTCAGCGTTTCCGCCCGGTTGTCTTTGAGGCCCAGCCTGTCGCGAAGCGGAACATCCCGGACGGCGCGGGCTACAACTGCAGCAGTACCGCAAATGTTCTCCACACAACCCCTGTTGCCGCATTCGCAGGGCGGTCCGGAAGCGTCGAGGGTGATGTGTCCGATTTCAACAGTGTTGGAACCTCCGCCGCGGTAAACCTCCTTGTTCACCACAGCCCCGCCACCGAGGCCACTCGCCATGTAGATCACTCCGAAGGACTCTGCGGAGACGTCCCCTAACCATTGCTCACCCATGGCCGCGGCGGTGGCATCGTTCTCAAGAATGACCGGCAGCCCGGTCAGCCGTGACAGCGCGGGCACCAACGGATAGCCGTACCACTGGGGAGTAGGACGTGGTGCCAGGAGAGTTCCTTCAACACGGTTCTGCGGTCCATGTGTGACCAGGCTGATGCCAAGAACACTCTCGAACGGCACTTCCTCGTCCTCAAGCAGGCTGTGGATCCGGGCCGAGAGGATCTCCAGCATCTCCCCCGGAGCATGGCTCCCCGAGCCTTGAAGAGTCTGCTGCGAAACCAAGCGACCGGTGAAGTCGGCCAGGACCACCGAACTCGTGCATCGGTCCATCTGAACTCCCACCGCGTAGTGGGCTTGGCCACGGAGCCGGAGGAGCCGCCGCGGCTGTCCCCCGGTGGAGCGCGCTTGCCCGGCTTCCTGAACCAGTCCGTCGTCGAGCAGTTCCCGGATCACGTTGGTGATGGTCCCCGGCGTCAGCCCGGTAGCGCCTACAAGTTCCACCCTGCTGACGGTTCCGCGGGTGCGCATGATGTCCAGCAGCTTTGCCTTGGTTGAGGCGGCCGGAGGTGGATGCGTCGTGATGGTGGTCACCGTTCTCCTTTTGGGTCGGACGTCCTGGATTCACTTTCAATAATAACTTGACTCACTTAATTTAATCACCTAACTTTTTCATAGGTCGTGATCCACGGCACATAAAACCCCAGCCGGTCACAGCGGTCCGGCTAGATGAAAGGGACCAGAGATGCTCCTCACCTCTCGAAACCGGGCTGCCACCTTCCGGCGCAGCACGCTTGCTTTGGCCGCCGGCGCAACCGCACTCGGCCTTCTCCTCAGTGGTTGCTCAGGCGGCGGAACCACCGCGGCAAACGACTCAACACTGATCGCCTACACCGGCCAAGCCGGCGACTACCAGATCAACTTCAACCCCTTCTCCCCGTCCCAAGTGGCCGGGCCGGGAGCCATCTTCGAGCCGCTCTTTTACCAGAACAAGGCATCAGCAGACGCCAAGCCCGAGCCACTCCTGGGAACGGAATTTGCTTGGAACGCCGCGGGTACGCAGCTATCGGTCACCCTGCGGGAGGGCGTCAAGTGGAGCGATGGCGAAGCTTTCACAGCAGATGACGTAGCTTTCACCTTCAACCTCCTCAAGCAGCACCCTGCACTGAACAGCTTGGGTTTCAAGGGCACCGTGAACGTGGTGGACCAGAACCACATAACGTTCGTTTGGGACACGCCGGCCTTCGTCACCGGACCGGATATCCTTACCCAGGCCGTGATCGTCCCCGAACACATCTGGTCCAAGATCAACCCCGAAACCGACGTCGTGGAAAAGCCGGTGGGGACGGGCGCGTACCAACTGGCGGATTTCAAGCCCCAGGCATTCACCCTCAAGGCCAACCCCACTTACTGGGGTGGGGAACCCGCCGTCAAGAACGTCCGGTACATTGCGCTCTCGGGCAACACCGCCGGCGCCGACGCCATTGCCTCGGGCACTATCGACTGGCAGACGGGTCCCGTTCCGGACATCCAAAACGTGTCCAAGAATTTCCCTAAGTATGAAAAGCAAACAGTCGCCCAGAGCCAGCAGGTCCTGGCTGCCTGCGCCAACGTCCAGCTCGGCTGCACGGGGCCGCAAACGGACCCGGCCGTCCGCAAGGCCCTCTACCTGGCCATCGACCGGACCCAGCTCAACAAGCTGGCCTACGAAAACACGGCCTCACCTATCTCGCCGTCCTTCGCCCTGACAGATACGCAGTCTGAATGGATCTCGACGGCGGTCAAGCCTGCCATCGCGCCGGAAACGGCGGATGCCTCGTCCGCGCAGAAGACCCTGGAGGCAGCCGGCTGGGCCAAGGGCAGCGACGGAATCTACGCCAAGGACGGCCAGAAACTGACTCTGACCGTTGAAGTTGTCACCGGCTGGACCGACTACATCACGGCAATTCAAACCATTTCAGAGCAGGCCAAGGCGGCAGGAATCGACGTTCAGGCTTCACAGTCTTCTTGGAACGAGTGGACTGACAAGCGAACCAAGGGCAAGTTCCAGTTGGCCATCGATTCGCTTTACCAAGGGCCGGCCGCGGATCCGTATTACGTCTACAACTACTTCTTCTCCTCCGCCACCTCCGCACCCGTGGGGCAGTCGGCAGGAACCAACTACTCGCGCTACTCCAACCCCACCGTTGACGCAGCCCTGGAAACAGTCAAGAACCTCCCGTTCGACAACAAGGCAGAACGGCAGCAGCAATTCGACATCATCCAGTCGGCCATCGTTGAGGACATGCCCTACATCCCTGTTGTCACCGGCGGCACCACGAGTATTTGGAACAAGGCAAAGTTCAGTGGGTGGCCGAGCGAGGACAACATGTACGCCTTCCCTGCTGTGTGGTCCCGTCTGGACGCAGCGCAGGTCTTCAAGTCACTCAAGCCTGCCGAAGGCTAAATCGTGAACTACGTCATCCGAAAACTGGGCTTCTACGCCGCTGCCCTGTGGGCGGCGCTGACCCTGAACTTCATCATTCCCAGGCTGCTGCCCGGAAACCCCGTGGACATCCTGCTGGCAAAGCTCCAGCAGCGGGGAGGCAGCATCACCGAAGAAACCCGAAAGTCCTACGCCATCCTCCTGGGCGGCGACGACACCCAGCCCATCCTTGCCCAGTACTGGACCTACCTGGTCAACATCTTCCAAGGTGACCTCGGCGTATCCATCAGCTACTTCCCCGCCAAGGTTACTGATGTGATCGGAGCATCGATGCCCTGGACCGTGATCCTGGTGGGCGTTTCCACCATCATCGCGGCCCTCTTGGGAATCCTGCTCGGAGCTTTGGTTGGCTGGAAGCCAGGCACGTGGTTGGACTCGCTGGTTCCGGCCACCACGCTCCTTGCAGCTGTTCCATACTTCTGGTTGGCCCTGGTCCTGGTGTACATCCTGTCCCGTGGGCTGGGACTGTTCCCCGGGCAGGGTGGCTACAACGTGGTCCTGGACCCCGGCTTCAACGGCCCCTTCATCCTGTCAGCCATAGAACACGCCATCCTCCCGGCACTCACCATCGTCATCGCGTCCCTCGGTGGATGGCTGCTGGGAATGCGCAACATGATGGTCTCCACGTTGTCCGAGGATTACGTCCTTACGGCGCGGGCCAAAGGGCTTCCGGATCGCTGGATCCTCCGTAACTATGCTGCACGCAACGCAGTCCTCCCCTCCGTAGCCGGCTTTGCCATCTCGTTGGGGTTCGTCGTCTCGGGCTCCGTGGTGACCGAACAGGTGTTTTCGTACCCGGGAATCGGATCACGGCTGCTGGCAGCAGTAACCAACAACGATTACGCACTCATGCAGGGCGTGTTCCTCTACATCACCATCGCTGTCCTGGCAGCGAACCTCCTGGTCGACCTCCTCTACAGCCTGGTCGATCCCCGCACACGGGCCAGGGGCTAAGGAGCAGATTCACATGACCAACATTCAATCCATGACAGGGCAGGCCCCAGCCAGTCCAACAGAGGAACTCGCAACCATTTCCCGCGGCCGGGGCCAGCGACCCAAGCCGGCTTGGCGGCTCATGCTCCCCACCCCGACGCCTTGGCTGATCACGGGTCTCATACTGATCGGGTCCATCATAATTTTCGGAGCCATCGGTCCGTTGCTGGTGGGTGACCCCGCAGCCATCAGCAACGTGGGGCTCAGCGGCCCCTCGGCTGAACACTGGCTGGGCACCACTCAAACCGGCCAGGATGTCCTTGCCCAACTTGCCCACGCAACCCGCGGTTCACTGCAGATCGGTTTCCTGGTGGGCGTTCTTGCCACCGTCCTGTCAGCGTTCTTCGGTATCTATGGCGCCTACATCGGTGGCTTCGCCGATGAAGTGTTTTCGCTGCTCTCCAACGTGTTCCTGGTGATCCCCGGCCTCCCGCTGGTCATCGTCATTTCCGGCTTTGTTCCCCGCGAAAGCCGAGGGCTCTGGACCATTGCCGTGGTGCTGGCGTTGACCAGTTGGGCAGCGTCGGCCCGCGTGCTGCGGGCGCAAACACTGTCCGTGCGGAACAGGGACTATGTTGCGGCTTCCCGGGTGTCCGGCGAGCGCGCCTGGCGGGTCATCGCCGTCGAGATCCTCCCGAATCTCCTGCCGGTGCTGGCTTCCCAGTTCGTGTTCGCGGTGATTGCCGCGATCCTTGGCGAAGCCGGATTGTCCTTCCTGGGACTGGGCGCATCCAGCTCCTCCACTCTCGGAACCATGCTGTTCTACGCGCAGAACGGCTTCGCCCTGCCGCTGGGAGCGTGGTGGTGGTTCCTGCCGCCGGGCCTGATGATCGCTTTGTTCGGCATGGGACTCTCGCTGATCAACTTCTCCATTGACGAGATCATCAATCCGAAGCTCAAGAACGCCCGCTTGGTCCGTAAACGCGCACGCCAAGCGGCCCGGCTCCAGAAGAAAGCAGTGACGTCATGAGCGCAGATCTCTCCCTGGACCACGCACCCGAACTGACGTCCCACGAGCCTGTCCTGACGGTTAGGGACCTGAGTGTCGTGTATGAGACGGAGCATCCTGTGCCTGCGGTCAAGAACGCAAACTTCCAGCTTGGCCGCGGCGAGATCCTGGGCCTTGCTGGGGAATCGGGCTGCGGAAAAACCACTCTGGCCTATGCCATCAACCGCCTGCATCAGCCGCCGGCCCGCATTTCGGCCGGCCAGGTAACCTTCCACGATCGCGACGGCCAGGACATCGACCTCCTTGCCTTGGAGGACGAGGCCCTCCGCCGCTTCCGCTGGTCCAAGCTGTCCATGGTCTTCCAAGGTGCCATGAACGCCCTGAACCCAGTCCGCACTATTGGCGATCAATTGGATGACACCTTGCGGGCGCATAACCAAGACCTCCGGAAGGCAGCCCGCCAAGACCGGTGCGCAGAGGTCCTCACGCTTGTAGGTGTAGACCCCAAGCGCCTGCGTTCATACCCGCATGAGCTGTCAGGTGGAATGCGCCAACGGGTGATGATCGCCATGGCCATGCTGCTGGAACCACAGGTCATGATCATGGACGAACCCACCACAGCCCTTGACGTGGTGGTTCAGCGGGACATCCTCCGGGAAATCGTGCGGCTGAAGGAAGAACTAAACTTTGCCGTCATCTTCATCACCCATGACCTTCCGTTGCTCTTGGAAATCAGTGACCGAATCGCAGTGATGCTTCGGGGAGAAATTGTGGAACTGGACACGGCCGAGGCCCTTTACCGTTCCGCCTCCCACCCTTACACGCGCAAGCTGCTCGCCTCATTTCCCAGCCTTAGCGGTGGCAGAGGAGCATTTATCCGTTCCGGCGACGACGCAGACTTTGATCGGGACAACGGCTTCCGCGAGGACCACGACTTTGAGGAGCAGCCATGACGTCTGTCTCGGTGACCAACCTGACCAAGGACTACGCACTGCGGGAAGGCATCCGACGGCGGAACCTGAGGGCGGTGGATCGCGTCAGCTTCGATCTGTTGCCGGGCAAAACGGTGGCCCTCGTAGGAGAATCAGGATCGGGTAAGTCAACAATCGCCAAGCTGCTCACAAAGATGGAGAAACCGTCCTCCGGGACCGTCTCCGTGCAGCTGGACGACAAGACGCCGGTACTTGGATCGGTCTATCGCCGGCATGTTCAGATGGTGTTCCAGGACCCGTTTGCGTCGTTGAATCCGTTCCATTCGATCGAGCACCATATTGCCCGCCCGCTGAGGATCCACGGCAGGACGCGGACGGCCGCCGAAACGCATCACCGTGTCCTGGAAATGCTGGAACGCGTCAATCTGACCCCTGCGGAGGTCATTGCCGCCAAGCGTCCCCATGAGCTTTCAGGAGGACAACGCCAACGCGTCGCCATCGCCCGGGCGCTGGCCCCGGGGGCCCAAGTGCTGATAGCCGATGAGCCGGTTTCCATGCTGGACGTGTCCATCCGTTTGGGCGTATTGAATCTCCTGGGCAGGCTGCAGCGGGAGGACAATCTTGCCGTTCTCTACATCACGCATGACCTTGCCACCGCCCGGCACTTCTCCGACGAAATCCTGGTCCTTTACCGGGGAAGAGTGGTGGAGCGTGGGCCATCGGATGATGTCATCCTCAATCCGCAACACCCCTATACCCAGCTTTTGGCCCAGGCTGCCCCTGATCCGGAACGACTCGGGAAGGTGGCCGCCAGCGAGCTTCCCCCGGATCGCGACGCCATAGACAACACTGTGTGCTTCAACCACTTCAGCAATCGGTGGGTGCACATGGATGAAATCAGCGCAGACCTTTCAACTCTCGAACACCGCTAGGACAGACAATGATCTCCACACCTTTGAACGCAGGATGGACCGTATCGCCCATTGCCGGCCCGGTACCCGCCAAAATTCCGGCACGCATCCCGGCCGAAGTCCCCGGTTCAGCACACACTGACCTGCTCCGTGCCGGGCTCATCCCGGATCCCTATTTGGATGACAACGAAAAGAAGCTGCAGTGGATGCACCACGTCGACTGGCGCTACGAACTCCCCCTGACGCTGCCTGTTCCGGCTCCGGAAGAACGCGTTGACCTGGTCTTCGACGGCGTGGACACCGTCAGCAGCATTGCCCTGGGGATGCACGAGCTGGGACGCACGGCCAACATGCACCGTTCCTACAGGTTCGATTGCCGCGCGGCCGCCGATGGCACCCTCCTCGATGGCAATCAGCAAACGCTTTCGGTCACCCTGCGATCAGCCACTGCCTATGCCGAGGAACTCCGATCCCGCCTGGGTGATCGGCCGAGCGCTTACCACCCGGTGCCTTTCAACTTCGTCAGGAAAATGGCGTGCAGCTTCGGCTGGGACTGGGGCCCGGACCTGCGGACGGCAGGGTTGTGGAAGGAAGCCAGGATCGAGCGGTGGTCCGTGGCGCGGCTCGCCCAGGTCACTCCGTTGGTGACGGTCACCGCCGAGGGCACCGGGCACGTGGAGCTTCGAATTTCTGTTGAGCGTTCGGGCTTGGGCCAAGCAGGCCCACTCACCTTGGCTGCCACCGTGCTGGGGCAGGCAGTCACAGCGCAGCTCCCTGCTGATAGTGACGCAACGGTCATTACCTTGGACGTGCCCAACGCTCCGCTATGGTGGCCTGCCGGTTACGGCGAGCAGCCGCTGGCGTCCCTGCAGCTCATCCTGCAAGGACCCGACGGCGAAGAACTGGATGCCTGGGAACGGCGGACCGGTTTCCGCACAGTGCAGGTGGACACCAAGGAGGACGACAACGGAACGGCGTTCACGCTCCTGGTCAACGGGCAAGCTGTTTTTGTTAAGGGCGCCAATTGGATCCCGGATGACCACTTGCTGACGCGGATCACCCGCGACCGGATCAACCGCCGGCTGGATCAGGCCCTCGGCGCCAACATGAACCTCCTGCGCGTATGGGGTGGAGGCATCTACGAAACCGAGGACTTCTACTCGGCATGTGATGAGCGCGGAATCCTGGTGTGGCAGGACTTCCTGCTTGCCTGCGCCGCCTACCCCGAAGAGTCACCGCTCTGGGAGGAGATCGAGGCTGAGGCACGTGAAAACGTTGTGCGGCTCGCTCCCCACCCCTCCTTGGTGATCTGGAATGGCGGGAACGAGAACGTGTGGGGACACGAGGACTGGGGTTGGAAGGAAGATCTGGCAGGCCGCAGCTGGGGTGCCGGCTATGCCCACGAACTCCTTAGTGCCATAGTGGCCGAACTCGATCCCACACGCCCCTACTGCGATAACAGCCCCTATTCCCCCGGTCGCAAAGCGGAGGACGTCCACCCGAACCATCCGGACCACGGAACTCATCACCAGTGGGAAGTCTGGAACAGGATTGACTACTCCCAGTACCGAAGCGAAGTGCCCAGGTTCTGTTCGGAATTCGGCTTCCAGGGTCCGCCAACCTGGCGCACACTGAGCGACTTTGTGCACGCGAACGACGGCGGACCGCTGGCTGACGCTGTAGACCCCAAGGAAGACCCGGTCTTCCTGGTGCACCAAAAAGCTGATGACGGAAACGGCAAGCTCGACCGCGGCCTCGCCCCTCATCTAGGCATCCCTACTGACTTCCAGGACTGGCACTGGGCTACCCAGCTCAATCAGGCCCGGGCGGTCCGTTACGCGATCGAGCACTACCGCTCCTGGTGGCCCCGCACCGCCGGTGCAATCGTATGGCAGCTCAACGACTGTTGGCCCGTGACCTCGTGGGCAGCCGTGGACTCCGAGGAACGACCCAAGCCGCTCTGGCACGCCCTCCGCCTTGCCTACGCGCCGCGGATCATTTCCCTTGGTGACCGGGACGGGCAGCTGTCGGTGTCATTGGTGAACGACACGGAGCAGCCCTGGGCCGGACCGCTTACCTTCTCCTTGCAGACTCTTGAAGGCGAGGTCCGGAACCACCACGAAGAACAGATCGAGGTCCCCGCCCGCGGTGTCCTCACCTTGCCGGTTGGGCAGGCACTCCAGACACCGCAGGACCCGTCCAACGAAGCGTTGATCGTGGGCATGGGGACAGAACTGACCGTTCACACTTTCGTGGAGGACATCGACCTGCAACTCAACCCTGCCCCGTTGGACGCCTCGGCCAACGCCGTGGCCGGTGGTTATGAAGTCACCGTGAAGGCTCACTCGCTGGTCCGCGACATCACCGTCCACGTAGACCGCGTGGATCCGGCGGCCAGCATTGATCACGCCCTGGTCAGTTTGCCTGCGGGAGCGGAATGGACCTTCAAGGTAAGTTCCGACGTCGAAGGTTTGGACCCGGCAGAGTTCATCTCCCCGGCAGTGCTGCGGACGGCCAACGATTTGCGGGCCGTACCCACCCAGGTTCTCGCCTCAACTGTTTCAACCACCGCATAGAGGCCAACCATGACACATCAATTCAGGGCAGAACTCACAACGGGCGCCCGCAACCGGGCACTCAGCTCCGGATGGCACATGCGCCTCGTTGAGGGACCAGCGCCCCGCGGTGTATCGGGGCAATTGATCCCTGCGTCGCGGCCTGGGGCCATCTCCCAGGACCTCACATCCGTGGGGCTCCTGTCCGGGGCAGCTGAGTCGGGAGCTTCCGGGTCGGTTCAATCTGCGGATTGGGTGGCGCGCTGTGGATGGGAATACAGCGTGGACTTCCCCTGGCGTTCGTCAGGGGAAGGCAGGGCCAAGCTGATCTTCCACGGCCTTGCCCCTACTGCTTCGGCAAGCATCAACGGTCATGCCCTGCAGCCCGGCCCCGGCCAGGAACCGGCATTCCACGACGTTGGCGCATTGCTCCTGAACGGCATCAATACCCTCAAAATCACCCTCACTCCGGAAGCTCCGCCCGTGCCCGCGGGTGTGAACACCCCCACCAGCTGACCGAAAGCAACTCCTGTGATCTCTCCTTCCACCGTCGTCGCCATTGACGGCGGTCAGTCTTCCATCCGCGCCAGGCTCCTGGCCGGGACAATCACCGAGTTGGAGCGGGAATTTCCGCCGCTCCTTACCAGCGCACCGCTCATGCCCCAGCTCGAACGCGTTATCCGCTCGGTCCTCACCAACCAACCGCGACAACGAGTACACGTTGCCGCGGCGCTTTCCGGGCTCACTCCGGATAACGCCGACGCCGTGGGAGTCTTACGGGCCTGCGAAGATCTAGGCGTCACGGCGATCCGCTTGGCACACGACTCCATCTCGGGTTACCTCGGCTGCCTCGGCGGGCGCGGTGGAGCAGCGTTGGCTGCTGGCACCGGCGTCGTGACCCTCGCTACCGGCCCGGCCGGGTACTCGCGTGTGGACGGCTGGGGGAACATCATGGGCGACGCCGGAAGCGGGTACTGGATCGGTCGGGTCGGCCTGGACGCCGCCATGCGGGCACATGACGGCCGTGGCCGTCGCACCGCGATCCTGGACATCCTTCGCCGTGACTTTCCCGACGTCGAGACGGCGTACATCGACATCCAGTCCAATCCCGAACGAATCTCCTTTGTCGCTTCGTATGCCCGGGCCATCATCGATCTCTCGGATCACGACGAAGTCTCGGCCCGGATTGTTGGTCATGCTACCGATGAGCTGGCTCTCTCCGTAGGAGCCAGCCTGCGCAATACGGGATGGGCCGTGGAGGACAGTCCTGCCATTAGTTGGGTGGGGAAGATCCTGTCCAACCCCAAGGTTGCTTTGCCCCTGAAACACAAACTTGAACAGGCCTGGCCGTCTGCGGAGATCCTTGCACCCTTGGGTGGCCCCTTGGACGGGGTTGCCCAGCTCGCCATGCTGCCTCCGGACCACCCGCTTCACCCACAGTTACATTCGGCATCTCTTCAGGGCTTGTCGTAACCGCCCCCACCCACTCATCCATAAGGACCATAAAGTGCATTTACTGACCGGCGCCCGGCGCTCCTATGACTGGGGTTCCACCACGTCCATGCCCGAATTTCTGGGCACGGATTCCGATGGCAAACCCTTTGCTGAGCTGTGGCTGGGAGCGCATCCAACGGGGCCGTCAACCATCATCGGGCCCACGGGAAACGAGGGCTTGGATGAGTGGGTGGCCCGGGACCGCCTCGGCAATCTCGGGCAAAGGGTTGATGCCGCTTTCGGACGCCTGCCGTATCTTGTGAAGCTCTTGGCACCCGCCAAGCCCTTGTCCATCCAGGTGCACCCCACCCGCGGGCTGGCCGCGAAGGGTTTCCTGGAGGAGGAACGGCAGGGCATTCCTTTGGATGCTCCCCACCGCACCTTCAAGGACATGAACAACAAGCCAGAGATGGTTTACGCCATCTCAAATTTCGACGGATTGGCAGGATTCCGTCCGCGGCAGGAGATAGCCCGGCTCCTTGAGGAACTCGCCGGACCGCTGGAACCTGCACGAGCTCGCCTCAGCACCACACCAGGTGAACATGGCATGAGGCTGATGTTGGAGATACTGGTGGGATTGCCCCCGGAGGACATCCAGACGGTGCTGGAAATTGCTGCGTCACTAGCCTTGCTTCATCCACATCCTGTGGTTCGGGCAGCCTGTGCCACCGTGCGCGAATTGGCCAACGCCTACCCCGGCGATGTTGGTGCCGTGGTTTCCTTGGTCCTGAACAGGGTGCACCTCGCACCCGGCGAGTCGATGTTCCTCGCTGACGGAGTACCGCACGCCTATTTGGGTGGATTTGGCCTCGAGGTCATGGCCAACTCCGACAACGTCCTCAGGCTGGGCCTGACAAGCAAGCACATTGATGTCGAGGCCATGTTGGGGGCGGTGGATTTCTCCTCCAGCGGCTTCGATGTCACCTCTGCACCAAAAGATGCCGCTACCCACACCTTCCGACCCCCCGTCCCCGATTTCGCATTGAGCATCGCCCATCCCGGGAAGACGGCCGAATGCCGCACCACTTTGCCGGGAGACGGTCCCCGCATCCTGGTGTGCCTCGATGGCAACGTGACAGTAGAAACGCGGTCCTCCGCCGGTACCTGCGCCCTGACCAAGGGGCAGTCACTCTTCGTTGCAGCAGCCGAAGGCAGTATCAGGGTTGAAGGCCCGGGCACTATCGCCCAGGCCTTCGTTCCCTGAATGTGGTGTCCTCAGATGGTCTTGCCGGCATCCGCCAGAAGCGTGCTGCCTGTCATGATCGTTGACAAATCACTGGCGCAGAACAGCACTACGCGTGCAATGTCGTCCGGTGTTCCCAGCCGCCCCATGAGGCTGCCGGCCATGACTCCGGCGGCCCCGGAGTCCGGCGTCGGACCAGAGTCCCCGGCTCGTAGCGTGGCGGCAGCCGCCAAGGTGCCCTCAGTGGGTACGAAGGTGGGGGCGACTCCCAGCACCCTGATTCCCAAGGGTGCAAACTCAAGCGCCATCTGCTTGGTCATACCGCGAACAGCGTGCTTGGACCCCACGTAGGAGGCAAGGCCCGGGGCCGTTCCCTCAAAACCGGCCGTGGAGACGATGTTGATGATCACCCCGCCACCGGCCATGTGGCGTGCGGCCTCGCGGGAACCGTTGAATACCCCTCGGGTGTTGACGGCGAACACGTTCTCCCACTCTTCGTCCTGAGTATCCAGGACCGGTGTGCTGGGAAAAATGCCCGCATTATTGACCCAGATATCGATGCCTCCCAGTTCAGCAACGGCAGCTGAAGCGGCAGTGCGCACGGATTCCGAACTAGCCACGTCCATGTCGACTCCGTAGGAACGGACCGGGAAACGTGCAGCGATCTCCTCCGCAGCTTCCCGCGCCCGTTCGCCGTCGAGGTCTCCGATAAGAACGTCCGCCCCTGCTTCGGCCAGGCGCAACGCGATCGCTTTGCCCAGTCCTTGGGCAGCGCCGGTGATGACAGCCCTGCGTCCAGCGAGGGAAAGCAGGTCCCTGACAGGGATCAGTGAGGCATCAGCAAAGGCCGTGCTCATACGGTCGCCGCCGCATTGACCTGATGTGGCGGGGTGAGCTGATTGGCTTGGGCTACACTTCCCAGCCAGGCGAGGCTCGGCTTGGGTGTGCGGACAAAGGTCTCCCGGTCCACAGCGATCAGGCCGAACGTAGGCTCCCAGTGGCCCCACTCGAAGTTGTCCAGCAAGGACCAGTGGAGATAGCCGCGGACGTCGATGCCGTCAGTCATTGCCTGATGCAGACCTTGCAGCGCCTCTGTGGTGTAACGGATCCGCTGGTCGTCGTCGGCCGTCGCGATGCCGTTTTCGGTGACCATCACCGGCACACCCCCTGTCACCGCCCACGCATGACGTACCGCCATGGCGAGCGCATCGGGGCGGTAGGAGGTTCCGACCAGGGTGTTGTCCGGGAGGACCGGGTGGGGCACCAGTCCATTGGCATCCACTTCCTGACTTGAATAGGCCTGCACGCCAACAAAGTCATCGCCGCGGCTGCCTTCCCAATAGACGTCTTCCTTGCCGTAGCGGATCTCAAGAAGCTTCTCTTCGCCACCCGGAGCGGCAGTGAGCGCCCCTGCGGCGATGGTCCAACCGACCTTCGCTTTGGTGCGGGCACGGATGATGTCCCGCGCAGCATGGTGAATGGCTGTGAACGCCCGCCCGATCTCGGGATCTGCATAGGTGAGGAAGTCGCTGTGCGTCTGCTTCTTTTCCTCGCCACCTTCAACACCTTCCACAGTGGGGCTTTGCCACTCGGCGCCTTGGCTCTGCTGCATGCGGCGCATGGCCGTCATGATGGCGGCCTGCATATTGGGTTCGTTCATGGTGACAACCCATTCCACGCCGTCCAGGATGGTGGTGGCCTCCGTGACGTACCGCTGGAACTTTTCCGAAGCGTCCTCAGCCAACCAGCCGCCGTCGTTCGCGAACCACTGCGGCGTGGTGAAGTGCTGCAAGGTGACCACCGGGGTGACGTTCCGGGCGAAGCAATGCTCGATCATTCGGCGGTAATGGGCAAGCTCGGCCCTGGAGAAGGCACCGGGCGCAGGTTCAATGCGTGACCACTCAAGGCTGAAGCGGTAGGAGCCCAGGCCGGCGTCGGCCAGGAGATCGATGTCTTCGCGGTAGCGGTGGTAGCTGTCGCAGGCGTCTCCCGAGAGCTCCATGCCCGGCATGGTCAGTTCGCGTGCCCACCAATCGCTGTTGACGTTGTTGCCTTCGATCTGGTGGCCGGCGGTTGCCGCACCCCAGAGAAAGTTCTCAGGGAAAGTGGTCATGAGGATCCTCATCTTTCGTAAGTCAGTGTGTTTGCTGTTGGGCGGACCAGGTCAGACGACCGGAACAGCCAGGGGGTCGTGCGCGGTAAGGTGCGCGGTGGCCCGGAAACGACCCGGTCCTGCCCGGTGTTCGGAGCCGTCCGGAAAGACAATGCGCGCTTCTGTTTCGGCCGGGATGTCGGCATCGATCCGCAGGTCGTCGCCGTCGAGCTGCCAGTGGACACGGATGGTGCCATGCGGGGACTCGTGCGTTCCCTTCGCCCACGTGATACCCGGGGCCAGCGTCGGGGCGATCACGATGGAGCGCCACGCGACTGATCCCGGCGCCTGCCTCAGTCCCAGTGTGTGCTCGTGCAGGAACTTGAGGACTGTGGCTTTGCTGTAGTGGTTGAGGGAATCGTGAGCGTGTCCGTGCTCGTCCAGCCCTTCCCACGACTCCCAAATGGTTGTGGCACCTTTGTCCACCATGGATAGCCAGGAAGGCGCCGTGCGCTGAAAAAGGAGCTCGTAAGCAACATCGGCCCTCCCCGCCTCGACGAGGACTGGCAGCAGGTCGCCCGTGGACAGGAAGCCCGTACCGAGGTGGGTTCCTGCCGCGCGGATCAGCTCAACCAGCCGGTCCGCGGCCTGCTGGCGCCGCTCTGTAGGAAGCAATCCGAAGGACAACGCCCTGACGTAGCTGGCCTGGGTATCGGCCGCCGTAGTTCCGTCTTCCCGAAGGTACGCCAGACGCCAGGCATCACGTACTGACTCTGCGATGTTTGCGTACTTTGCTGCGTCCTCCGTCCGTCCCAGAACCTCAGCGATGCAGCCAAGAGTCGCGGACGACCGGTACAGGTAAGCGGTGCCAACCTCTCCCTTGTCTTCCATGAACCAGACCATGGGGTTGTCCTGGACGGGGTCAATCAGGCGCCCCTCGGCGTCGCGCTTTTTGGGCTCAGTCCATTCGCCCCAGTGGAAGGTCCCGTCCCACAGATATTCCTCGTAGGGCTCGGGGGTAAGTGACGCTTTCACGCGTTCGTGATGGCGGGTTGTCCGCGCCATCTCCAGGGACCACTGGACCCACCGGACCATGGCGTCCCAGTTTTCGACAAGAACCGCTTCATCTCCATAGGCCTCGTACAGCTCCCAAGGAACAGCGACTACGGCGTCTCCCCACCCGGCGGAACCGGTCATCATGGCGAACTGGTCATCCAGATGATTCTTGATTTGGCGGCCATCGGGAGAAAAGTTTGCGATGCGCCCGTCATCGAGCTGGTCATCCCGAACGGACTGCAACCACTTGCGACTGAAACCCAGCACGTCCCGCAGCCGGGTAGCTGTGGAAATAAACACCTGGTAATCGCCGGTCCATGCCAGGCGCTCACGCGTGGGGCAATCTGTGGGGACATCCACCGCGTTACCCAGGAAGCTCCACTCCCCGATCCTATGCAGGGCATTGAGGTCCTCGTCGCTGCAGGAAAATTCACCGGCCCGCAGCAGGTCGCTGTGGACAACCTGCATGGTGATGGCGGCAGGACTTAGCGGTGTGGGGTCCTCCCTCGTGATGCGGGCGTACTGGAACCCGTGGACAGTGTGCCGTGGTTCAAACACAGCATCTTCAGCTCCGGCTATAACTTCATCCCGTTGCGAAAAGATCCGTGCTGGCTCACCCGGCCGATGCGAGTCAAGGTGTGAGGTTGACAGGTCCCTGTCGGGGCCAAGATGTTCGCCATATTCGATGACGGTGCGAGCACCCGCGCCTCCGGAAACTTCGAGCCGGATCCAGCCGGAAGCGTTCTGGCCAAAGTCGGCTATCCACACACCGGGGCGCAGTTCATGAAGACTGTACGGTGGACGCGACTGGATCACCCTGACCGGTGGAGCGGGCGACCACTCGATTCCCGGAGCGGTAACCCGGTTTACCAACACCTTGGACGGCGCCACGGACGGAACCGTAAGGTCCACCGTTTGCCCTTCCATCAGGTCCGCACGGGTAGTGGAGGAAGGTGCGCTGGTCCACGTGTCGTCCGTGCCAATCACCCGGTGGGATCGATCGGCGAATTCGATGTGCAGCTCGGCCCGGGCTCCCAGCTGTGTTCCCCATTGGGCGGGATGCCGGAACGCTCCCACCTGTCCCCGGTACCAGCCATCCGAAAGCTCGATCTCCGCCCTGTTGCGGCCCGCTCGGATCAAGGGCGTCACGTCTGCCGCTTGGGCGTAGAGAGTACTGTCGTACGACGTCGACCCGGGCGAAAGTTCCGCTGTACCGGCCCGCTGACCATTGATCGTGGCAGTGTAAACACCCAACGCTGTGGCGTAGAGTCGGGCCGAGACCACAGCAGGGGCGGTTGTCACGTCCGTTCCGCCGGCAGCAAGGTCAAACTCCGTAGCAAGCACGTGCGCCGGACGCTGGCCGTATGGCTTGTCCTCCCCTTCCACCGGCGAAACCCACAAGGCCGTCCAGTCGTCGTCGAAAAGTCCCGCCTCAAAAGAGGACCACGCTGACCAAGCGGCCGCTGGTTCCGCTACGCGAACCCGCCAGGTCACCTGCTGCCTGCTGCGCAGTTCAGCCCAAGGCCAAGGCGCATAGAGGCGACCAGTGGCAGTCGCAAGTGGCTGCGCCACGCCGTCGACCGTTGCTTCCAGTTGGTAGGCAACAGCCGATATTCCGGGGGCTATTTTCCAAGACAAGCGCGGGGCAGGTCCCGTGACGGGAAACTGGTCACCGCCACTATCCACCGCGAGCCCGAAAGGCATGGTGTCCATAGTGATTCCTTCTTCCTTCTTCAATGCTGTTTCCATCGGCGCATCCCTACCGGACGGACTTGACCTTGAGGGCGATGACCAGCCCGCCAAGCAGTGCCAGGACAGCGCCGGCCAGATAGAGGAAGGTGTAGTTCTTATCGGTTCCCGTGATGCCAATGGTGATGATGACCGAGGCGATCAGGGGCGCCACTGCACTGGGGATCTTCTGCGCGAAGGCCACTACCGCCATGTAGCGGGCAGTTTCCGTGCGGTTGGGCAGGATGGCGAAGATGATGGCTTGGTCAACGGTGGCAAACACGGCGATGGCAGTCTGCATGAGGACCGCACCGATGATCAGCTGGGGCAATGACCAGGCGAAGGCCTCAGCCAAAGCACCGGCCACGAAGATCAGGGCAGCGATGATGACGAACAGCCTGCGCCGCCGGAGCTTGTCGGAGAGGAAGCCGCCGAGCAGGGCACCCGCTGCTGCTGCCACGACGCCCAGCATCCCTATGGTCGCTACAACTCCGGCGACCTCCCGGACGGGGAGTCCAAGGCGCTGTGCGTAGAAGAACGTGCCGAAGGTGGTGTTGAAGTACAGGCCCATGAAGAAGACAAAGCGGCCCAACCAGTTCCACGCAAAATCGGGGTATCTCCGGACACTGAAACCGTAGCTGGCAACCACAGAACGGAAGGTCACCTGCGAATCAACCACCACATTCTTGGAGCTACCCTCCGGCTTGATAAGCGGGAAAAGCGCCAAAAGCACGGCGCCGATGACGCCCGGAACCACAAAGACCAGGAGGGTGTTCGAGGAGACAGCGTAGGCAACACCAATGCCCAGGACGGGCGCAATCTGGGTCATGAGTCCCGTCAGGGCCGAAACCCGTCCGCGCTGCGCTTCCGGCAGTTTGTCCGCCATCAGGTTCTGGATGGCAGCGCCGGAGATCGACCAACCGGACATGCCAAGGATCCATCCGGCCCCTACTATCAGTAGGTTGGGCGCCAGACCCATGACTACCAAGCCAGCCAGGCCGATGGCCGTACCCAGGAAGATAAAGGGGCTGCGGCGGCCAAAGCGGGACCTCGTCCGGTCACTCCAGATCCCGACGATCGGACTGATGATCAGGTAGACCAGCTGCGCTATGCCCGTGATGAAGCCCAGTACCTGTTCCTGGCCCGGAGCGAGTTCGGTGATCCTGACGGCGATGCCGTAGGAAAGCGGGACCATCATGGCAATGGAGGCTCCGAAACTGGCAAGCATCAGCCAAAAGATGTAACTCCTGCTGACGGGACTTTGGGGTTCCTCCAACAGATGAGTGCTTGGATCCGTGGTTGAGGGCTGGTTGCCGGGGACCGGTTGGGCGGCGGCAACGCCCCCGGCGAGGCTGGGGGCCTCGTGATTGTTCGTAGTCACCAATGACTCCTTCAAGAAAGTGGTCGCCCCGCTGGTGGCATCTCCAGCATGGCCCTGCGACGATATCGTCGAACCAAGTAAAGAGTAACCACTATGGTTACTATTCGTGAATAGTAGTCACGGTGGTTACAATTGACAATACCCCCGGAGAAATTGCCGCAGTTAGGAAAGAAGGTTGGCGCAGTGACCACAACTACCGAGCAGGCAACCGGGACAAAACAAGCGTCCCGCCGTCGCGGACCTTACGCCACCACTCCCGCCAGGCGGGCTGAAATAGTCCGGGCCGCGTCGGCCAGCTTTGCTGAGCATGGCTACGAACGGGCCAGCCTCAGGGACATCGCCGCCCGCGCCAGCGTCACCCACGCCGCACTCCTGCGCCACTTCGCCACCAAGGACGAGCTCCTGCTAGCCGCCCTGGCACAGCGGGACCTCGACGACGCCGAACTCGCCAACCGCATCCTTGAATCAAAAGTTCCCCGCGAAAAAGTGCTGAGCAGCATCCTCCAGGAAGAGTTCGCACACCCGGAGCATCTCCGGAACTGGCTGGCCATCACCATCGCCGCTACCAACCCCAACCACCCGGCGCACGACTTCTTCATTTCCCGGCGCGCTAAGATGCGCGAACACTTCACCAGCAAGAAGCTGGCCACCACCGAAGACAGCCAGGAACTGAGCGCCGACGACAAAGTCACCATGGTGATGGCCATGGTGGACGGCCTCCGTATCCAGTTCCTCCTGGACCCCGAACGCGAAACGCTCCACCTCATGGACACACTGATGCGGTTCATCGCCTCTCCGGACGGGGCCTAGGACCTCCGCCCATCACAAAAGGTAACCACCCGCCGTCGTCGTTGGTAACGGCACTTATTCTGGGCAGTAGCCGCCCCGCCAAACGCGAAGGAATGCCATGCCCAGCCCTGAACGCCCCCTCCGGAAGCTTGGATTTCTGACTATTGGCCTGTTCGACCCGGCCGACCCTGCGGCCGGCCATCAATCGACGTTGGAGATCATCGAGCTCGGCGAGCAGCTGGGATTCGACAGCGCCTGGTTACGCCACCGCCATCTGCAGTTCGGGATCTCCTCCCCTGTCGCGGTGATGGCTGCCGCCAGCCAGCGAACGTCCAGGATTGAGCTTGGCACGGCGGTAACCCCGCTGGGTTGGGAGAACCCGCTGCGGCTGGCGGAGGACCTGGCAACCGTTGACCTGCTTGCCGGGGGACGGATTAATCCGGGCCTCAGCGTGGGAGAACCGATGCACTACGACACCGTGAAACACCATCTATACGCCGATTCCTGGGATGTCGAAGACTTTAGCTATGACCGCGTAGACCGGTTCGCCCGCCTGGTCGCCGGCGAACCGGTCCGGGACTTCTCCGGCAAGCAGGGTGTTGTGGAGGAATTCTCCAACCGGGTGGAGCCGCACTCCCCCGGACTGCGTAGCCGTCTGTGGTACGGGGCGGGAAGCATGAAGTCGGCCGTTTGGGCAGGGACAAACGGCTTCAACCTACTGTCCAGCAGTGTGATTTTTCCCGACAAGGATCAAGAACCGGACTTCGCAAGAGTCCAACAATCGCAGATTCGGGCATACCGCGACGCCGCCACCGCGTCCGGAAATACTGCCAGGGCGTCGCAGGGCTTAGTGGTGATCCCAACCGATTCCGCTTCGAGCACCCAGAAGGAGAAGTACCAGCGGTACGTCGATGAACGGACTCCCCGCACAGAGGCTCCGCAGGGCCCCAAGGGCATGATGTTCGCGAAGGATCTGATCGGCACCAGCGACGAAATCGCCGAGCAACTGTACGCCCATGCTGGTTTCCAGGAAGTGGACGAGGTGGCTTTCGCGCTACCCTTCAGCTTCGACCACCAGGACTATGTGCAGATCCTCACCGACATCGCGGAGAAGTTGGGCCCGGCCTTGGGGTGGAAACCGACCGACTAAATGCAGAGCCCAGGATCACCGCCCCTTCAGCACGTATCGCCTTTCAGGGCGTCCGACGCCGTACTTGAGTCTGACCTCCAGCGCACCCTCGTCGTGGAGGTACTCGAGGTAACGCCTGGCGCTCACCCGCGAGGTCCCGAGTTGCTCGGCAAGCTCGGCGGCAGAGAGATCACCCGGTGCGGTTTTCAGCGCTGATTCAACCAGTTCGAGTGTCTCAACGCTGCAACCTTTGGGCAGGGTCCGCTCGGAAACGCTCAGTCCGAAGACGCGGTTTACGTCAGATTGCTCGGCCTCCACTTTGGAGGCGTCCAAACCTTGGTAAGCACTGAGGTAATGCTCCAGCCTCTCCTGCAGGTCAGCTTGGGAGAAGGGCTTGATGAGGTAGTGGACGATCCCGCCGCGCAAGGCCTTTCGGACGGTTTCCACCTCGCGGGCAGCGCTGATCACCAGTACATCGAGGTCCGGAGCAACATCGCGCAGCTGATGCATGAGCTCCAGTCCGTTGATGTCCGGGAGATGGATGTCCAGCAACACGAGGTCGGGCTGGAGCCTTTGCGTTTCCACCAAAGCCTGAGCACCCGTATGCGCCACGCCCACCACCCCAAAGCCCGGGGTCCGCTGGATGAACCCGGCGTGTACCTTGGCCACCATGAAGTCGTCGTCGACGATCAGTACCTTGATCACGGCTGGGTTGTCCCCTTCGTGGAGTCGAGCTTGTTGGAGTCGGAGTCGGGTTTGTCCGAGTTAGAGGTGCTTTTGTTGAAGCGTGCAGTGAACACCGCCCCTTGGTCATTGGAGACAGTCAGGTCACCTCCGGAGCGCCGGCAGATTACGCGTGACAACGCCAACCCAAAGCCCCGCGCATCGCCCGGTCCAGGCTCTTTCGTGGAGAAGCCTTGCCGAAAAATGTCCTCCGCGGAGCCGGAAGGAACACCGGGACCGTTGTCCCGGACGGTGACTGTGACGTTCTCACCCGAGTTAACCACCAACACTTGGACCGAGGCCCCGGGAAGTCCAGTGACGGCGTCGAACGCGTTATCCACCAGGTTCCCCACCACTGTGGTGAGGTCGCGGGACAGTTCCTCGTTGACGCGTGGCAGCGCGGACTTCGGGTCCAGCTTCAGCTCCACTCCGCGCTCCGTTGCCAAGCTGGCCTTGGCGATCAGCAGGGCTGCGAGCGCGGGGTCCTCGATGCGGCTCGTGACGTCGTCGTTGAGCCGTGTCCGGTCGAGGGTGGCTCCGTTGACGAACTGCACCACGGAATCGTATTCGCCTATCTGGATCAGGCCGGAGATGACGTGGAGTTGGTTGGCGAACTCGTGGGCCTGGGCCCGCAAAGTGTCGGTCACGGTCTTGGTGGCGCCGAGTTCACTCTCCAGGGAGGACAGCTCGGTCCGGTCCCTCAACGTGGTGACGGAGCCGATGTCGCGTCCGTGGGAACGCAGGGCAACGCGGTTCATCACTACCAGTCGCTCCCCCACGAGCACCAACTGGTCGGGGTCGGACTGTTCCCGGGTGAGAACTATTTTCAGCGCAGGGTCTACATGGAGGGAGCGCAGCTTCTTTCCCACACAATCCGGTGGCAGACCCAGAAGTTGCCTGGCGCTTTCATTGGCCACCGTGATGCGCTCGTGGGGATCCAGAGCGACCACGCCTTCCTTCAGGCCCTGCAGCATCGCTTCACGGTTCTCCACGAGACCGGTGATTTCCCGCGGTTCCATACCCAGGGTTTGCCGTTTGACGCGGCGGGACAACAGGAGGGATCCGGCGACGCCCAGGACGCTGGCGACACCCAGATAGGTGAGCAGGTTGGGAACGGCGTCGCCTAGTCGCTCAATGGTGGATGGGTAGTTCCTGCTGATGGATGCAACGCCGATGACTTTTCCGGAATCGTCCAGGACGGGGACGTGGGCGGACAGCACGGCGCCGCTGCTGCCTGGCAGGACACCTGTCCAGGCGCGCCCTTCCATCACTTGGCTCTCACCCAGCGGCAGGGGTTGGCCCAACAGGCTGGGATCCGATGATGCCACTACGGTGCCGTCAAGTTTGGCGAGGGCCACATGCGATGATCCCGAAACGGTGCGCACGGATTCGGCCACGGCAGGGAGTGCTGAACCGACACGCGGTTCGGCCTCCGGGAGCAACGCGCGGACAGTGGGGTTGCTGCCTAGTGCTTCAGCAGCCAGCAGCGCCCGGCGTCCTTCAGTCCGTTCGAAGGTGGCGGCCGATTGCGCCAGCGAAATGGCCACAACGGCGACAAGAACTGCCAGGACGATCAGTAACTGCAGGACAAGGTACTGCCCTGCCAGGGACATGCCTCTTCTTCGAGGCAGTCGAGTGAGTCGAGTCACTGCTGGGTTCCTTTGGTGGTGCCTGGGAGCGGGGCGGTCAACAGTTTCCCCGTGGCGTATCGGAACTATACCCCAGCGGCACAGAAGACCCCAGCGGCACGAAAGACCAGCTCAGACCGCAGAAACCCGTGAACGCAATGAACTTAAAGATCACTGCGAACACAAGAGTGATCCCTGTCACTTACGCGCCTAGCATCAAATCAACGGGGCACAACGCTGATCGCCCTACACCGAATTTTCGATGATGAGAAGAGGAACACCATGCGCCAGATCCGCGCATTGCGAGTCGCCGCCGTCGCCGCCGGCATCGCCCTGATGGCCACCGGCTGCGGTGCCACAGGCAAGTCCACCGGTTCTGACAGCACCGGTGCAGCAGGACCGATCACCGGACTCCAGATCATGGTTCCAAACACTCCCGGAGGTGGCTACGACACCACCGCTCGGGCCGCCGCCAAGGTACTGGACGACGAGAAGATCTCCACCAACACCGAGGTGTTCAACCTTGCCGGCGCCGGCGGTACGGTTGGCCTTGCCCGCATCGTCAATGAAAAGGGCAACGGCGACCTCACCATGCTCATGGGCCTGGGCGTTGTTGGAGCCAGCTACACCAACAAGTCCGAGTCGAAGCTGACGGAGACCACCCCGCTGGCAAAACTCATCGAGGAACCCGAAGCCATCATGGTCAGCAAGGACTCCCCGTACAAGACCATCGATGACCTGGTGACGGCGTGGAAGGCCAACCCCGGCTCCATCGCAGTTGGCGGCGGTTCTTCGCCCGGCGGCCCTGACCACCTCCTGCCCATGCAGTTGGCCGGCGCGGTTGGCATCGACGCCACCAAGGTTAACTTCGTCTCCTACGACGGCGGTGGCGATCTCCTCCCCGCCATCCTCGGTAACAAGCTCGGCTTCGCCGCTTCCGGTGCCGGCGAGTACCTGCAGCAGATCAAGTCCGGCGAGATCCGGGTCCTGGCCACCACTGGCGAGAACCGCTTGGAAGGTGTGGACGCTCCCACGCTGAAGGAATCCAACATTGACCTCATCTTCACCAACTGGCGCGGCATTGTGGCCCCTCCAGGCATCAGCGAGGACGACAAGAAGTCCCTGATCGCCGCCCTTGAGAAGATGCACGCCTCCGCAGCCTGGAAGGAAGCACTCAAGACCCACAGCTGGACCGACGCTTTCGTAACCGGCGACGAATTCCAGACGTTCCTGACAGACCAGGACAAGCGGGTGGCGGACGTCCTGACCAAGCTCGGGTTGGCGTGAGCTCCTTAACCACAGGCCTGAAAGGCCGCGCCGAGCTGGGGGTAGCCCTCCTGCTCGGCGTGGTCGGCGTCCTGGTCTTCCTGGACGCGAACGGTCTGGTCACCCCCTACTCGCAGTCGGACCCGGTGGGTCCCAAGACCGTCCCGTTCATTGTGTCCGGTTTGCTGATCGTCTGCGCTGTTCTGCTTGCCATCAACGTCCTCCGTGGCGGCAAGGGCGAAGCCGAGGGCGGCGAAGACGTCGACCTCGCTCACCCTGCCGATTGGAAGACTGTCCTTCCGCTGGCCGGTGCTTTTATCCTGAACATCCTGCTCATCGACTGGGCCGGCTGGGTCATTTCCGGAACGGTCCTCTTCTGGGGCAGCGTGCTGGCGCTCGGTAGCCGCCGCTACATTCGTGACGCCCTCATTTCCGTCGCACTGTCCTTGCTGACCTTCTACGGCTTCTACCTCGGCCTGGGCATCGCATTGCCGGCCGGGCTCCTGGAAGGAATCCTCTAATGGACGTCTGGTCCTCCCTGATGGACGGTTTCGCGACCGCCCTCACCCCCATGAACCTCTTGTTCGCCGTGATCGGCGTACTCTTGGGCACCGCCGTCGGCGTCCTCCCCGGGCTGGGTCCGGCCATGACGGTGGCGTTGCTGCTACCGGTCACCGCCGCCCTGGAGCCCACCAGCGCCTTCATTATGTTCGCCGGCATCTACTACGGTGGCATGTTCGGCGGTTCCACCACTTCCATCCTCCTCAACACACCAGGTGAATCGTCGTCGGTGGTGACTGCCATTGAAGGCAACAAGATGGCCAAAGCCGGCAGGGCCGCACAGGCGCTTGCCACCGCGGCCATCGGCTCGTTCATCGCCGGCACCATCGGCACCGCGCTACTGGCGGTCTTCGCACCCATCGTGGTGCAGTTCGCCGTGAGCCTGGGTGCTCCCAGCTACTTCGCCATCATGGTCCTCGCACTGCTCGCGGTGACCGCCGTCCTTGGTTCGTCCAGGCTCCGCGGGTTCGCTTCACTGGCCCTTGGCTTGGCCATCGGGCTGGTAGGCATCGACTCCGTGACCGGCCAACGCCGCCTGACCTTCGGCCAGCCGTTGCTGGTGGACGGATTGGACATTGTGGTGGTCGCCGTCGCGATCTTCGCCGTGGGTGAAGCCCTCTGGGTTGCCGCCCACCTGCGTCGCACGCCGCTCCACGTCATCCCGGTGGGTCGCCCCTGGATGGGCAAGAAGGACTGGGGCCGTTCCTGGAAGCCCTGGCTTCGCGGCACCGCCTTCGGCTTCCCGTTCGGTGCCCTGCCCGCCGGTGGCGCCGAGATCCCCACGTTCCTCTCCTACGTCACCGAGAAGCGGCTCACCAAGCACCCGGAAGAGTTCGGCAAGGGCGCTATTGAAGGCGTCGCCGGACCTGAAGCGGCCAACAATGCTGCCGCGGCCGGAACCATGACGCCGCTGCTCGCACTCGGCCTCCCCACCAACGCGACAGCCGCCGTGATGCTCGCTGCCTTTACGTCCTACGGCATCCAGCCCGGCCCGCAGCTGTTCTCCAGCGAAGGACCGCTGGTGTGGGCACTCATTGCGAGCCTCTTCATCGGCAACTTCCTGCTCCTGCTCATCAACCTGCCCTTGGCACCGGTCTGGGCGAAGCTGCTGCAGCTCCCCCGCCCCTACCTCTACGCAGGCATCCTGTTCTTCGCCACCTTGGGTGCGTACTCGGTCAACCTGCAGGCCTTCGATCTTGTGATTCTGCTGGTGCTCGGTGCCCTCGGATTCATGATGCGGCGCTTCGGACTTCCGGTCCTGCCGCTGATCCTCGGCGTCATCCTGGGCCCGCGCATTGAGGGCCAGCTCCGCAAGACGCTGCAGTTGAGCGCCGGTGATCCCGCAGGCCTGTTCAGCGAGCCAATCGCGATAGTGGTCTACATCATCGTGGCGCTCATTCTCGCTTGGCCGCTGATCTTCAAGCTGGTCCGCCGCAACCGTCCGGTGGCAGCCACAGCGGTTCCGGGTAACTCCGGCGCTACGGTCCCGAGGGAAGCCGGCGGCGTGAGCCACGGAAGCCACCGCGCTGACGGAACAGCAGACGGCGACGGCGACGGCTAGCCTGGCGCCTGGCACAACCAGCCGCCTCCCCAACAATCAGCCCAACAAGGAGAAACCATGACCATCGTGGTGGGATACGTCCCCACACCAGAAGGCGAAGCGGCGTTGACGCAGGCCATCGCCGAGGCCAAGAAGAGCAATGACACCCTGCTGGTCATCAACTCCTCCAAGGGCGACGCCCTGGTGGACAACCGGTACGCACAAGAGCCGGACATCCAGAGCATCGAGGAACGGCTCGCTGACCAAGGCATCCAGCACATCATCAAGCAACCGGTCCGTGGCCATGACGCAGCTGCCGAGGTCCTGGACGCCGCCGATGAGAACGATGCCGATCTGATCGTCATCGGCCTTCGCCGCCGCAGCCCGGTAGGCAAGCTCATCATGGGCAGCGTCTCCCAGCGGATCCTGCTGGAGGCAGACTGCCCGGTCCTGGCAGTCAAAGCGGACTAACTTCAGAAATCACGACGGCGGCTGGTCACCTGGGTGACCAGCCGCCGTCGTGCGTTGGGCCTCCCTCGGCAAGCTTGCAGAGCCGCTACCCTTCCCGCCAAATGCACCCGCAGGTGGAAGGGAGCGCACCCTTTGCCGCCGAATGCACCCGCGACGACTGCAGCAATCGGCGGGAAAGGGTGCGAGTTTCCGGGCGGAAGCTGCCAAATTGCCAAAACGTTTCTTCGCGGGACTGGGAGAAACACTAAGCGGCTTGGAACAAGGGTGTCAATGACAAAATCCCCGCCGGCTTTTTGGCAACGGGCACCCACCGAAGTGACTCTTGACACTTCCGAAGAGACAGCCCTACAGTGTTGCCAAGTCGTTTTGGCAAAACGATTCTTCACCCCAAACAGTCTTGCCATCCCGTTCGAGAGAAAGTGAGTCGACAGCGATGTCCACTCGAAACACCATCTCCAGGCTCGTCACCCTTGGCGGCCTCTGCACCGCCGTCGCGCTCGCGGCTACCGGATGCGGCGCAGGGGGCCCGGCACCAACGTCGGGTAGCGCCGCAGGCACCGTCAACGTCCTGGTGGAAGCCGGCGGTCACGCCGAACTCACCGGAGTTGCCGAACAGTGCAAGAAGGACACCGGAATCGACGTCAACTTCGTAGAACTGCCGTACGACGGCATGTTCAACCGGCTCTCCAGTGAATTCTCCTCCGGCAACGTTTCCTTCGACGTCGCCGCACTCGACTCCGTGTGGCTTCCGAGCTTCAAGGACGCGGTCCAACCCATCGACGAAATCTTCACCGATGAGGCCAAGAAGGACATCTTCCCCGCGCTGATCAAGGAAGCAAACGTGGATGGCCACTTCATCGGCCTTCCGGCGTGGACCAATGCCGAGATCATTCTCTACCGCAAAGACCTCTTCGATGACGCCAAAAACAAGGCCGACTTCCAAGCAAAGTACGGCTACGAACTCGCTGCACCCACTACGTGGAAGCAGTACCAGGACATTTCGGAATTCTTCACCAAGGACGGCATGTACGGCACGGATGTGAAGGGCGCCGTGGAAACTGAATGGCTTGCCCACGTCCTGCAGGCCGGCTCCCCCATGGTCCTCGACGGCGACAACGTAGTAATAGACAACGCAGCCCATAAAGAAGCACTCGATTTCTACGTAAGCCTCACAAAGTCCGCGCCTCCAGGTGCTGCACAAGTTGACTGGGCTGCAGCGCAGAACCTGTTCAACCAGGGCAAGACCGCCATGACCCGCTTCTGGGCCCACGCTTACCGTCAGATCCCCAAGGATTCACCGGTGGCAGGCAAAGTGGGAGCTGCCGCAATGATTGGCGGCAGCGCCGGCGTCGCAGGTGTTCCGGGACCTTGGTACCTGTCTGTCCCGAAGGCCACCAAGAATGCAGACTCCGCAAAGAAGTTCATCAAGTGCGCCTACGACCACAACGGTCTGGGCATTGAATCCAGCCTTGGCTTGGCCTCCCGTATTTCCGCGTTCGAGAAGTACCAGGACCAGCCCGGCTACGAGAGCTTCAAGCCACTGATCGAAACCCTCAACGGCAAAGCCACCGCCACCCGCCCGGCAACAGCCAAGTGGCAGCAAATCGTTGACACCGTGCTGGTCCCGCTCCTGCAGAAGGCAGTGGCTGGCGGCGACTCCGCGACCCTCCTGGCCGAAGCCAAGAAGCAGATCCAGGACCTCCTCAAGTAAAGACTCCGCGGCCGGCACCCGGAACCATAACCCCGTGCCGGCCGCGGCCCCAACCAGCAGAAGAGAAAATCGTGCGCATCTCCGATCGCCGCTTCGCCCTATACCTGATGACCCCGGCGGCGTTGTTCCTGGCCGTCTTCGTGGCCTACCCGCTGTTCCGCCTCATTGCAGACAGCTTCTTCAAGATCTCGCCCATCGCCGGCGGCCCGCGTGACTTCGTGGGATTCCAGAATTACGTCACCGCTTTCGCCTCCGAAGCCTTCATGGGGGCAGGGTGGCGAACCCTCGCCTACACCTTGGTAGTAGTTACCCTCGAGTTCGCCCTCGGCCTGGGCATGGCGCTCCTGTTCACCACGCTTGGGCGCAGCTCGCAGGTCTGGAGGACCGTCTTCCTGTACCCGCTGATGATCGCCCCGATTGTTGCCGGGTTGCTATGGAAGTTCCTGATGATCGACAACTTCGGCCTCATCGGAACCCTCTTGCACCAGGCCGGCATCCTCTCCAATCCGAACCAAATCGGGTGGTTGTCAGATCCGAACATTGTGCTGTTCTCAGTGGCAATCCCTGACATTTGGCTCACCACCTCCTTCATGTGCCTCGTGCTGTTCGCCGGCCTGCAGAACATCCCCGGCGATCTCATTGAAGCTGCACGCTTGGACGGCGCCAAAGCACCCGCGCTCCTGTTCCAGATCATCCTTCCGCTCCTCCGCCCGGTGATCGCAGTGGCGTTGGTTGTCCGGGGAATCGACGCCGCACGTGCCTTCGACACCATCCTGATTCAAACCAACGGCGGCCCCCAGTCCGCATCCGAAACCATGAGCCTGCTGATCTACCGCACCATGATCCGCTTCGGCGATCCCGGCTTGGCCAGCGCCATGGGCACCATCTACCTGCTGGCGATGCTCGCCGTCGCATTCTTCGCGGTGGCCACCATCTGGCGGCCAGGAAAGGACAACTGATGAGCTCCCGGACCGCGATTTCACGGAACCGAGCCGCAACTGAGGGCGACGTGACCAGCCAAGCCGCACAGCCGACGTCGAAAGTCACGCAAGGCCTGCGCAAGCGCCGCGGCGTCAACCGCGAAGGGCTGGAAGCCGGACGCCGAAGCACCCGGACCATCCTGTGGATCCTGTTGGCGGTGGCCATGGTGCTGTACGGCTTCCCGTTCCTGTACCTGCTGTTCACCTCGTTCAAGACGCCAATCGACACCATCGCCGTACCGCCCACCATTCTCCCCAAAGAATGGACGCTGGAGAACTACGCCAACGCCCTGGGCCGGAGCGGAGTGCTGGCCTCGTTTATCAACAGCGTGCAGACCGCCATCATCAGCACCGTGTTGTCACTGGTCCTGGCTATCCCGGCCGCCTACGGCATCACGCGCTACAAGACTCCCAGCGGCCGCGTGTTCATCATGGCGGCGCTGGTAACACGTATGGTCCCGCCCGTGGCCATCGGCATCCCGCTGGCATCAATGATGTCCTCCGTAGGGCTCGCAGACACGCCCATCGCTTTGTCCATTGCCCACACCACCATCTCGTTGCCACTGTCCATCTGGCTCATGTCCAGCTTCTTTGAGGCCGTGCCCCGCGACTTGGAGGAAGCGGCAACGGTTGATGGCTGCAGCAGGCTCGGAGCGCTCTGGCGGGTGGTCATCCCTGTGGTCTCCGGAGGCATCGCAGTCACCGCGATCTTCGCCTTCCTGGCCTCGTGGAACGAATTCCTGTTCGCCCTCCTCATGACCGCCATCCGCTCGCAAACAACCCCGGTGGTTATCGCGAACTTCCAGACCCAGTTCGGACTGGACTGGGGGTCCATGACCGCACTCGCAGCCGTCTACTCCATCCCCGTGATCCTCCTGACCCTTCTCCTGCAGCGCAAAATCGTCGCAGGCATGACGCTCGGCGCTGTTAAGGGCTAAGAGCACGGTCAAGGCTAAGGAAATTTTCAAGCTAAGAGAGGACCCCATGTCCAACAGCAACTACTACGACGTCACCACGTGGCCTATCGGCAACCCGTCCGAGGACGTTGGTGAAGTCATCAACAGCATCATCGCTGACATCAAGGACCGGCAAACGGTCATGGATGAGAACGACGGCGGCAAGCCGGGAGCGGTGATTTACCTTCCGCCCGGGGACTATCACCTCCGCACGCAGGTGGTCATCGATGTCAGCTTCCTCAAGATCCAGGGCTCGGGACACGGCTTTACGTCCTCGAGCATCCGGTTCAATGTTCCTGAGGACGAATGGCCGGACCTCCATGAGTTGTGGCCCGGCGGTAGCCGCGTCATCGTCGACATTCCGCTCAGCGACGACTTACTCAGGGACGACGAATCCAAGGGCGCCGCCTTCTACATCGAACGTAGCGGGAGCCCCCGGATCAGCTCAGTGGAATTCTCCAACTTCTGCATCGATGGCTTGCACTTCACTCCGGATGGTTCAGGGCTGCCTGCGGAGAACAGCTACGTCAACGGCAAGACCGGCATCTATGTGGCAAGCGCCAATGACTCCTTCCGGGTCAACGGAATGGGATTCGTCTACCTCGAGAATGCGCTCACCATCTACAAGGCGGATGCCCTTTCCCTTCACGACAATTTTATTGCCGAATGCGGAAGCTGCATCGAACTCCGTGGCTGGGGCCAAGCGTCAAAGATCACCGACAACTTGATTGGGGCCGGTTTCAAGGGTCACTCGATCTACGCCCAGAACCATGGCGGGCTCCTGATCACCGCGAACAACATCTTCCCCCGCGGTGCCAGCAGCATCCATTTTGACGGCGTCACGCGTTCAAGTGTGTCCAACAACCGCCTGCACTCGTTCTACCCCGGGATGGTGGTTCTTGCAGGGAACAGTTCTGAGAACCTCGTGGCCACCAACCACTTCCTGAGGGACCACGAGCCCTGGACTCCCTTCCTGGGAGTAGATAACGGGCGAGATGACCTCTTCGGGTTGCTGAGCATCAGTGGCAACAACAACTCGGTGATCGGTAACCACTTCTCCGAAGTAGTGGACGCGCAGAGCATTCAGCCATCGGGGGCCACACCCGTGATCATCCGCCTGGGAGAGGGGGCAGGCAACTTCGTCTCCAACAACCACGTGGTGGCCATGGACGTTCGCGCTGCATCGAGTGACTCCTGCTTCTCGGCCCAAGTGGATGCGTTGCTGACCACCGGGGCTTCGGACGGCCTGGCCGTGACGTCGGTCCTTGTTGATTCCGCCTCCGCCCGGAATACCATCCTTGATTCAGGACATGACGCCCAAGTGATCGCAGACAGGGGCGTCAACGCTGTGAGGGCCACGCCGACCATTGGTTTCGACGCCGTAGGCAACGCCCAAACGAGCCAGGCAGCGGGTATTCCTCGATAGCCTACTGGGACGAGTAAGCCGAACGTAGGATCAGCAACAATCATCAACACCATGAGGACGTGGGAAAGCAATGACCAAAAGATCTGTAGGTATCAAAGACGTGGCCGCCGCGGCCGGTGTCTCTGTCACCACCGTCTCCCATGTCCTCAATGACGTTGCCTACGCCCGCGTAGGTACCGAAACGAGGGAACGGGTCCACGAAGCCGCCCAGCGACTGGGTTACGGACCCAACCGGCTGGCCCAGGCCCTTCGCACCCAACGTTCGGGCATGATCGGTTTCATCAGCGAAGAGATTGCCACCACACCGCACGCAGGCAGGATCATCCTCGGTGCCGAGGAAACGGCGCGGGCACGTGGGTACAACATCATGATCATCAACTCCACCAGCACCGGTTCGCAGGATTCGCGCGAAAGCGACGTCGCTGACCTGCTGGATCGGCAGGTGGATGGCATTCTGTACGCCACCATGTACCACCGGAAGCTGTCCGTTCCCAAGAATCTGGCCGGGGTTCCGGCAGTCCTTGTGGACTCCGAGGACATCAACCACTCCGTCTCCTCAGTGATCCCCGATGAAGCCGGCGGCGCACGGCTCGCGGTGCAAACCTTGATCGACGCCGGTCACACGCGAATCGGCATGATCAACAACACCGACGACGTCCCGGCAACGCACTCCCGGCTGAAGGCTTTCAAGGACACGCTGGCCGATGCCGGGCTGGCGTTTCACGAAGAGCTGGTCCATTCGGAACTATCCGAGGTCCCGGGCGGCTACCAAGCGGCGCTGCGGGTCCTCGAATCTCCCAACCGGCCCACGGCCATCTTCTGCTACAACGACCGTATGGCCATGGGTGCTTACAGGGCGGCCGGGAAACTTGGGCTGCGGATACCCGACGACCTCTCAATCGTGGGATTCGATAACCAGCAGCTCATTGCCGAAAACCTTTACCCCTCGCTGACTACGGTGGCCCTTCCGCACTATGAAATGGGCGCGTGGGCTACGAAGAACCTGATCGACGCCATTGAGGGAAAAACGGACCTGCAGTTGTTTGCGGCCCACCCCACCGTTCTTCCCTGCCCCTTGGTTCTGCGTCATTCCGTGGCCTCCCCGCAGTCCGGGGCAGGCGACAGTAGCGCAGAACTGACCGCACGCACCAACACTTGAGACTCGAATCGCTGGAACTGGCGCACACTTCCCGAAAGAACTCCAATGACTGACACAATCACTCACCCTGCCGCTCCCGCAGAGCACACGGTCCGGCCGGCACTTCACTACACCGCCAACAGCACGTGGCTGAACGATCCCAATGGGCTCGTGTTTTACGAAGGCGTTTACCACCTCTTTTACCAGAACAACCCCTTCGACAACGTCTGGGGCAACATGTCCTGGGGCCATGCCACCTCGGAGGACCTTCTTCACTGGGACGAGCATCCCGTAGCCATCGCCTGCGACGAGCAGGAGGACGTGTTTTCCGGAAGCATCGTCGTGGATGAGGGCAATACGACCGGCTTCGGCACCCCGGAAAACCCTGCCTTGGTTGCCATCTACACCAGCGCTTTCAAGGAAGGTTCGGGACTCGATGGGACTCAGGCGCAGTCTCTCGCTTTCTCCACGGACGCGGGCATGACGTGGCAGAAGTACGCGGGAAACCCGGTCCTCAATCGGGGCTCGGCGCATTTCCGCGACCCCAAGGTGTTCCGGTACGACGGTGCGTCGGCTTCATTCTGGGTGATGGTGGCGGTGGAGGCACAGCACCAGCAGGTTGTCCTGTACCGCTCGGCAGACCTCAAGGAATGGGAGTACCTGAGCACGTTCGGGCCTGCCAATGCCACGGGCGGCGAGTGGGAATGTCCTGATCTCTTCCCCCTCCCCGTCGACGGAAACCCGGACTATGTCAAGTGGGTCCTGGTGGTCAACATCAACCCCGGTGCCGTAGCAGGAGGATCGGGAGGACAGTACTTCGTGGGCCATTTTGATGGGGTTCAGTTCACAGCGGACAGCGATTCATTGGTTGAGGACGGGAATACCAACCTGAGGCAGTGTCTATGGCTCGATTGGGGACGCGATTACTACGCAGCAGTCTCGTTCAGCAATGTTCCGGGCAACCGCCGCATCATGATCGGCTGGATGAATAACTGGGACTACGCCAACTCCCTGCCCACGTCACCGTGGCGTTCCAGCATGTCACTGGCCCGCGAGGTTGAGCTGGCCACCATTGACGGCCTGCCCCGCTTGGTACAGCGCCCCGTTCTGCCGGCGGACCTCGGGCCAGCCATCTACACCATGGAGGACCAGGAGATTCACGATTCCACGGTGGTATTGCCGCACACAGATTCAGTCCAGCAGGTCAACTCAGTCCAGGTGATTGACGCCGAGATCGTACTAGGAACTGCCGGAACAACCACCCTGAGCCTTTTCGGCGCAGCAGGCGGGGATGCCGCAACACTTCTTAGCTTCGATACTGCGACGAGCCAACTAACCCTGGATCGCCGCAAGTCCGGCAACACCGCTTTCCATGAAAAGTTCGCATCAGCAGAGTCAGCACCCGTCGCCCTTGAGGATGGCGTGCTCAGGCTCCGCGTGATCGTCGACCACGGCTCCGTGGAGGTGTTCGCGCAAGGCGGCAAAGTTGTCATGACCGATCTGGTTTTCCCCGCGCCCGGAAACCTGGGCACCGAGCTGAATGTGGAGGGTGGCACGGCTACAGTACGGAAATTGACGGTCTCGGTCGTATCCTGACTCACGTGACTGAAACCATCCGCACCGCAACAACGCACGACGCCGGGAAGCTGGCTGAGCTTGCCGCCGTCACCTTCCCGCTGGCGTGCCCGCCCGGCTCCTCCTTGGCGGACATTCAAGCCCACCTTGAAAAGACGTTGAGCGAGGCCAACTTTGAGGACTACCTCGCCGATGCGAACATCACCATCCTGGTGCTCGACGACGACGGGCAGCTCAACGGGTACACCATGCTGATTGCCAAGCCGGCCACCGACCCGGACGTGGCCTCTGTGCTCTCAGCGCTCCCCTCCACGGAACTCAGCAAGTGCTACGTCCACCCCGATCACCACGGGAAGGGCGCCGCGTCTCGACTCATCCAGGCATCGCTGGCTAATGCCGCGGACAAGGGCGCGGCCGGGGTGTGGCTCGGCGTCAACAGCGAAAATGCCAAGGCCATCCGCTTCTATGAGAAGAGCGGTTTCCAGCGCGTTGGCACCAAGTCGTTCAAGCTCGGCGACACCGTGGAGCACGACTTCGTGATGGAACACGCGCTTTAAGGAAACTAGCCGAACATCTCCCCAGTCAGGGGCGGCCGGGGATCGGACCTCAGCTCAAGACCGGCCGGTACCCCGGTCACGCTTCCGGATGAACCAGAGGCCTCGATGGTGATCCGCGAGCGCCCCAGCAGCACGTTGTCGGCTTTGAAGGTGCCCAAGGAGTCGGGCAGGATGGGCGCCAGGTGCAGCACGTTCCGGGTGAAATCGGGATCGAACCGCAGAAGGATCCGGGCGAGCTGGACGGGCGCCGCAGCCGCCCACGCTTGCGGGGAACACGCCGTCGGATAGGGAACCGGCTCCGCAAAATCTCCGCGGTCGAAGCCGCAAAAAAGCTCCGGAAGCTGACCGCCGAAGTGTTCGGCGGCGTCGAACAGTCCGCTCGCAACACGGCTGGCCTCCTTCACGAAGCCGTACCGCATGAGCCCTGTGGCGGCGAGAGCGGTGTCGTGGGGCCACACGGAACCGTTGTGGTAGCTGACGGGGTTGTACGCGCCCATGTGGGACCCCAACGTCCGGATGCCCCAGCCGGTGAACATTTCCGGGGACATCAGCCGCTCCGCCACCATGGGCGCCTTGTCCTCATCCACGATGCCCACCCACAGGCAGTGCCCCATGTTGGACGTGCACGAGTCCACGGGCTTCTTATCCTTGTCCAGCGCCAGCGCGTAATAACCCTGATCCGGGAGCCAAAAAGCCTCGTTGAAGGCGGTCTTCAGCGCTTCGGCGCGGTCCGCGCAACGGCGTTCGACGGCGGTGTCCCCCGCGGCGCGGGCTAAGAGGGAGCGTCCCACGTAGGCCGCGTAGGTGTAGGCCTGCACCTCGCAGAGGGCGATGGGCGTTTCCGCCATCCGGCCATCGGCGAAGTTGATGCCGTCCCAGGAGTCTTTCCAGCCCTGGTTGACGAGTCCGTGCTCGTTGGGCCGTTGATACTCGATGAAGCCGTCGCCGTCGCGGTCCCCGTACTGTTCCAGCCATTCGATGGCGCGGTCCGCGTGCGGGAGCAGGGACTCGATGATGTCCGAACCCAGACCCCATCGGCTGAGCTCTCCAAGCGTAGAGACGAACAAGGGCGTCGCGTCAGCTGTTCCGTAGTAGGCAGTTCCGCCCAACGAGAGTCCGGCTGTGACGCCAAGCCTGACCTCATGAGGGATGCGCCCGGGTTCTTCCTCGGAATCCACGTCCACTTTGCTGCCTTGGAGCGCGGCCAGGGTCTGCAGGGTTCCGGCGGCCAGGCGCGGGTCCACCATGAGTGACATGTAGGACGCAAGGAGGGAGTCGCGTCCGAACAGAGCCATGAACCAGGGCGCTCCGGCCGCCACGGCCACGCGGTCCGGATGTTCGGGGTCAAAGATGCGCAGGGAGCCCAAATCGCGTTGGCTCCGCTCCAGGACCTCCTCCACATTGCGGTCCGTCACGGCGATCCGGGGAACGTGCTCTTCCCAGGCAACGTGGCGGCGAACGCCCGGGGTGTGGTGGAGCGGTGTGGTTTCGGTGAAGGGATCGTTGGGCCCTTTTCCGTTGACCAGCGGGAGGGCGATGATGCTGGTGGACCACTGGCTGCGTGCGGGGATGTTGATGTGGAACCGTAAACCGTCCTCGGACACCTTGGCCCCTGAGGCCCGGAAGGAAACTCCCCTGCGTTGACCGCTGGAGTGGAGGGAGTCGATGTGCAGTTCTTTCTTATGTGCTTTCCTCGTGGGTGCTCCGGCTTTGTTGGTCCGGCCGCCCTTGACGTCGAAAAGGTCGGCCAGGTCGGCGTCGATCAGCAGTTCAATCTCGCAGGGCGCGTCCTGCCCGGAGTAGTTCCTGATGGTGATGTCGTCCCGCAGGCCTGCCCCGACGTGGCGTTGATGCTGAACTACCAGGGGGCTGTCGAACCTCCCGTCCGCAGCGCATGCCCGGCCCACATACTCAGCTTGGAAAGCCGTGGGGTTCCGTGCCACCAGCGGTTCCCGGAGTGCGCCGTTGATCCTCAGGATCCAGCGCGAAACGATCCGCGTGTCCTGATAGTAGGTACCTTGGGAGCCGCCGCCGTGGATGTCGCCTGAGTGCGAGGAAATACAAAAAGATGAACCTTCGACGACGGTCACGGCACCCAGTTCGGACGCCCCGGCTTCCGTGTCTTCGTTCCAAGCGGTCATGGCCGGCAGGCCTCCTCGGGGGTCTTGCTTGAGGGTAGGGAGCCCTAAAGGGCTCGACTCTGATTCTCTTGCAACAGGCCCTCGCCGGGAAGAGGTTTTGCCTGGAATTGTTCGATCACTTTGGCGTAGAGGTCCACATGATCGGCTGCCATCCGTTGAGCGCTGAACGACTCCTCCACGGAGCGTCTACACGCCTCGCGGCTCAGGTCCGGGATGCGGGCAACGGAGTCGGCCAGCTCCCTGGCAGACCCTACAAAACCGGTGACACCATTCCTGACGATTTCCGGAGCTGCACCCATGGGCGTGGCCAGCACCGGGGTTCCCGTGGCAAGTGCTTCGATCATTACCAGCCCAAAGGGTTCGTGCCATTGAATCGGGTTGAGCAGCGCCATCGCATCGCCCATCAATTCGTATTTCTCGGGATCGGAGAGCTCGCCAAGGAACTCTTCGTTGGATCCCAAAGCGGGTTGCACCACGTCGTGGAAGTAGCCCTGCTCATCCGGAGCGTGCATCTTTGCCGCGATCCTTAAGGGCACTCCTGCTTCCCGGGCGATGGCTACTGCTTCCATGAGCCCCTTGTCCGGGCACATACGTCCCACAAAGCAGGCATATCCCCCGGCCCCGCGGCCGACGCTCACCGCCGAGAGGTCAATCCCGTGATGGATGACTGCGGAGACCTCAAGATCCTCCACCCGGCTGCATTGATCATGGGAGATGGCGATGATGGCAGTGTCCTGTGCCATGTCCCGGTAGAGCGGCGCGTAGATGGGCGACAAAGGTCCGTGAATGGTGGTGACGACGGGGATGCCCGGTGGTCTACGCGCATAGAGCGGCCCGGCCAGGGTGTGGTCATGGATGATGTCCACGTCCCGCAACTCCGCGTAGGCCTTAATGACATGCCCCAATTCGCTGAAGCTCTGCCCCAGGTCCTCCGGAACGGCTGGGCCAAAGCCAGGAATTTGGGGCACTGGGCAAGTACTGTCCGCTGCCGTTGCCAGCAGGACTTCGTGGCCGGCGTCGGACAAGGCCCGCGCCAACGCATCCACTACACGCTCTGTTCCGCCGTACTTTTCCGGCGGTACGGTAAACCAAGGTCCAACTATGAGTCCGATTCGCACGAGTTCTCTCGGTGTAAACCCCCAACCCACAGGCTGACTGCACAACCTCTTCTAAACATATTCGTGGGTGGCCACCCCGGCAACACCCTTGGGGCGAGTGAGGAAACTAACAGCGTGCTCCCGGAATGTCAGCCCACGTCAGCGCGTTGCAGCCAACATGAAGATTGAGATCTGGTCAGACGTCGCGTGTCCGTGGTGCTACATCGGCAAGCGCCGTTTTGAGACCGCCCTGGCGCAGTTCCCGCACCGCGATTCCGTCGACATCGAGTGGAAGAGCTACCAGCTTGACCCCTCCGTCCCGGAGCACTACGACGGCACTGAGCTCGACTACCTGAGCAAACGCAAGGGCATGGCTCCCGAGCAGGTCAAGCAAATGTTCAGCCACGTCACGGAGACCGCCAAGGAAGAAGGCCTGGACTACCGGTTCCACCAAGTAGTGGTGGCCAACAGCTTCACCGCGCACCGCCTCATCCATCTGGCCGCCGCCCACGGACGCCAGGACGCCGCCAAGGAACGCCTGCTCAGCGACCACTTCGAGCACGGCAAGGACATCGGCAACCAGGAGTACCTCACGGAACTCGGCGCAGCACTTGAGCTGCCCACCGACGAGGTTGCCGAGCTCTTCACCTCCGACAAGTACGCGGACGAAGTCACTCAGGACATTAATGAGGCCCGCGCCATCGGCGTCACCGGTGTCCCGTTCTTCGTCATCGACCGCAAGTACGGCATCTCCGGTGCCCAGCCCGCTGATCTTTTCAGCCAGGCGTTGAACCAGGCGTGGCAGGAAGCCAATCCGCTGATCCCCGTGGGCGCCTCCGACGCCGAGGCCTGCGGCCCGGACGGCTGCGCAGTCTAAGTAGCCCCCGCCGTCGAACCCTAACCCATGTAGGTAGCAGATCAGGCCGTTCCCAGCGCTGGGAACGGCCTGATCTGCTACTTAGTTGGGTGAGTGGCTAGGCTTTCACCACGTCAAGCTCGACGACGGCCCACGAGAGGGCGGGCAGCGTCAGGCGCAGTTCGGCACCGGTCGCCTTCACACCGTCCAGAGCCGTCAAGCCCACACGGCCGGGCTGATCCTGGGAGTTGATGGAGAAGCGGTCGCCGTCCTCGGGGATTTCAAGGACCTCGGCGCGGAGCACCTGGCGGGCATCGAAGCCGCGCAGGGCAACCTCGACGTCGGCGGCTTCTTCCAAACCGCGGTTCGCGAAGAAGAGTGCAACCCGGCCCGTTTCCTCGTTCCACGTAGCGCTGACATCCACCAGGTCCGTGTCGCCGAAGCGGTTGTTCGAGTACTTGTCCGAGTCCACGGAGAGTCGCAGGATCTGGCCCTTGGCGAGCTCGGCCATCCGCGCAAACGGGTGGAAGATGGTCTGCTTCCAGGCCGGTCCATTCTCTTCCGAAAGGATCGGTGCAATCACGTTGACCAGCTGCGCCTGGTTGGCGATCTTGACCCGGTCACCGTGGCGGAGCAGCGAGTTCAGCAGCGTCCCTACCACCACGGCATCGGTGACGTTGTACTTGTCCTCAATGACGCGCGGGTGCTCTCGCCATCCGGCCTTAATCACGTTGTGTGGCTGGTCCTCGGTGTCCAGGCCGCGCTGGTACCAAACGTTCCACTCATCGAAGGACAGGTTGATGTGCTTCTTGTGCTTCCCCTTGGCGCGGACGGCGTCCGCGGTGGCGATCACTGATTCGATGAAGTAGTCGGTATCGACGGCGGAGGCAAGGAAGCTCCCGACGTCGCCTTCGTGTTCCTGGTAGTAGGCGTGGAGGGAAACGTAATCCACTTCGTCGTAGGTGTGGGTGAGGACGGTCTGCTCCCATGCGCCGAAGGTGGGCATGCTGGAGCTGGAACTGCCGCAAGCCACCAGCTCAAGGGAGGGGTCCACGAACCGCATGGCTTTGGCGGCTTCCTGCGCCAGCCGGCCATACTCGTCGGCAGTTTTGTGGCCGATCTGCCATTGCCCGTCCAGTTCGTTGCCCAGGCACCAGAGCTTGATGTTGAACGGGTCTTTGTGGCCGTTCTTGGCACGGAGGTCGGACAGGTAGGTTCCTCCCGGGTGGTTGGCGTACTCCACGATCTCGCGTGCAGCGTCCACTCCCCTGGTGCCGAGGTTGATGGCTTCCATGATTTCCGTGCCGGCCTGTTTGGACCAGTCCACGAATTCGTGCAGGCCAAACGCGTTGGTCTCCACGGTGTGCCAGGCTCCGTCCAGCCTGCGGGGCCTGTTCTCGCGCGGGCCAATGCCGTCTTCCCAGTTGTATCCGGAAACGAAGTTGCCACCGGGGTAACGGATGACGGTGGCGCCGAGTTCTTTGACGAGCTTGAGGACGTCCTGGCGGAAGCCGTTCTGGTCAGCCTCGGGGTGTCCGGGCTCGTAGATGCCGGTGTAGACACACCTGCCCATGTGCTCCACGAAGGAGCCGAAAAGTCGTCGGGGTACCTCGCCAATGGTGAAGTCGCGGTCGAGGGTGATGCGTGCGCGGGACATGTATCTCCTTGGTTGTGTTCGAAAACTGTTGTGAGCTGAAACTGGTGGTTGACGAAAGGGTGCGGTTACGTTCCGGCGAGTCCCGTCGTCGCAACGCCCTTGATGATTTGGCGCTGGAAGAAGAGGAAGACGACAATCAGCGGCAGCGCGGCGAGCAATGCCGACGCCATGTTCTGCGCGTACTGAATGCCGTAGGCGCTCTTGATGGTTTGCAGGCCTACCGGGAGGGTGAGCAGGTTGCCGTCGTTGGTGGCGATGAACGGCCACAGGAAGTTGTTCCAGGCGCCGATGAAGACAAAGATCGCGACGGCGGCCAGGATCGGACGGGACAACGGCAGGATGATCTGCGTGAAGATCCGCAAGCGGCTGGCCCCGTCCATCACGGCCGCTTCCTCAAGTTCACGCGGGATCTGGTCGAAGAACTTCTTCAGGACGAACACCATGGCGGGGTGGATGACCTGCGGCAGGATGATGGCCCACGAGGTATCGATGAGGTTCAGCGCCAGCATTTGGTAGAAGAGCGGGATGATCAGCACGGGTGGTGGAATGATGATGGACGCGATGATCACCGTCATCAGCACCTTCTTGCCCTTGAAATCGATCCTCGACAGCGCATAAGCAACCAGCGCCGAGATCACCAGGGTGATGGCCGTAATGGCCGCCGAGGTGTAGAGCGAGTTCCAAGTCCACAGCGGGATGTTGCCGTCCTGGAACACCTTGACGAACGCTTCGGGAGTGAAGCCCGACGGCGGCAGCCACGTCACGTCCGGGGCTGCGGCATCCGTCTCGGTCTTGAAAGCGGTGGCCGTGGCCCACGCGAACGGAATCAGCCACAGCACCGCGATGAAGGCAGCGACGACGATGGCCGCGATCCTGCCAACGGTCAGCTTCTTGCGGGGCTGGCGGAGCTTGAGGCCATTGCTGGTGGTGGTACTGGGTGCGGGACGGGTCAGGGTAGGGGTTGCCATGGTTATGCACTCCTGCGGCGGGTGATGACGAACTGCATGATCGAGATGACCACGATCAGTCCGAAGAAGATGTAGGAGATGGCTGCCGAGTAACCCAGCCGGTATCCGGTGAACCCGGTTTCGAAGATGTACTGCACCACGGGCCGGGTGGATCCACCGGGTCCGCCGGCGGTCATCTGATACACCTGATCGAAGATCTTCAGCGACGCCAGAATCTGGAGCAGCACGATCATCACGGTGGTGGGTGTCAGTTGCGGAAGCGTGATGGAGAAGAACTGGCGCCACGCCCCCGCACCGTCCAGCGATGCTGCCTCATAATGCTGCGCTGGGATGTTCTGCATCGCGGCCAGGTAGAGCAGGAAGTTGAAGCCCACGGTCCACCAGAGCGTGGCGATGACAATGGCCCACATGGCCACGTTGGGGTCATTAAGCCAGGCAACGCGTGGGAGGCCGATGCCTGTCAGGAACTCGTTGATGAGGCCAAGCTGCGGGTTGTACATCCACGTGAAGAACAGCGAAACCACTGTGGAGGCGAGCAGGTAGGGCGCAAAGTAGGAGAGTCGCCACAGCCACTGGGCTGGAAGTCCGATGTTGAGCAAGGCGGCCATGACCAAGGCAACGAGGACCAACGGGACGGTGCTGATCACCGTGAAGTAGAGGGTGTTGCCCAAGGATCGCCACATATCGGCGTCGGCCAAGGCTTCAACATAGTTCGCGAAGCCAATCAGATCGTCATTGGCGCCGGTAAGGGACTTGCCCGTAAGGCTCATGTAGAAGCCGTAGAGAATGGGCCAGACGAGGAAAACGAGGAAGAAGACAAGGAACGGGGTGGCAAATCCCCAGCCGCTCAGGTTGCTTCGGGTGCGGCTCCCGGGTTTGCGCAGACTCTCCGGCCTCGGCCGGGACAGCGTAGAGGTACTCATTCAAGAACTCCTTGGGTCGCTCGGTGGGTGGGCCGGTTAGACCGGGTTGGGACGGGAGAGGAGGGTGTTGGTGCGTTGCTCGAAGGCAGCCCATCCCGCGGCTGCCTTGTCCCTTCCCAGGAGGACGTTCTGCACGGTCTCCGCGAAGTAGGTCTGCCAGTCCGAGCCGGAACCGCTGAACCAGGACTCGGGATCGTAGGCAATGATGTCCGCCGCGTTGGCATAGTGAATCTGGGGCGTGAGTTCGCGGTAGGCCTGTGATTGGACCACCGGCTGGAAGCCCGGAATGTGTCCGGCTTCTGCCCAGGACAGGGATCCCTTGAGGACATCGGTGACGAACTTGTAGACGTCCCGGCGCTTGTCCTCGTTCAGGTTCAGTTGCCGTGGGAGGACGAACGAGTGCGAGTCTGCGTAAGAGGCCGGCGTTCCGTACAGCGTAGGAATGGTGGCCGCGTCTACGGGTATTCCAGCCTTCTTCATGGTGGGCAGTTCCCACACGCCACTGAACAGCATCCCTGAGCCCCCGCGGGCAAACTCCGCGATGCCCGTGCTGATGTCTCCGGCCTGGGCTGCAATGGTGTCATCAAAGAGGGATGCCATGAACTCCAGCGATTCAATGGCCGCGTCCCGGTCCACCTTCATGGGCTGCCCTGGTGTCAGTTCCATGTCCGCGCCGTGTTGCTTGTAGAGGGTGTAGAACAGGCGCCACATCTGCGAACCACTGCCGAGATAGCCGAAGGACAGGCCGTGGGCCTTGGTGACCTTCTGCATTTCCAGGGCCATCGCCTTGAATTCCTGGGGCGAGGTCACTTCCTGTAGCTGGCCGTTGCTGCCCAGCACTCCGGCCTTGCCTGCGATATCCGTGTTGTAAAACATGACGAACGGGTGCGAATCCAAGGCTATGGAGAAGACCCTGCCGTCGTGCTGGCTTTTCTCCCAGATCCTGGGGGCAAAATCGGAGGCCCTTACACCGTTCTCCGCAAGCAGGTCCAGGTCCCACGGCTCAATGAGCCCGCCCGGTGCATACCCGGGAACCCGGCTGGCGTGCATGATTGCCACCTCGGGAGGGCGGCCACCTGCCGAGGCCATGGCCAGTTTGGTGTAATACGGCGGACCCCAAGCAAGCACTGTGGGGTGCACCTTGAACCCGGGATTGGCTTGGTTGGCGCTGTTGATCATGGCCTGCATCTTGATGCCATCACCGCCGGAAAGCAGGTGCCAGAACCCGATGTCCTGCACTGCGGCGGCCTGGGCCGCACCTCCGCAGCCCGTGAGGCCGGTGGCCAGCAGGCCTCCGCCAAGAAGGGCCGATCCTGTCAATAACTGTCTCCGGGACAACTGTTTCCCGGTCAAAGATTCAAACTGCTTCACCCGTCACTCCTTTGGATGGGTCCGCTGAAAGGTCACTGCTGCACTGCGTTGACTGTGGTGTCTTGCTGCACTGCTACTGCGCAAAATCCGGCTCCGGCGCGTCCCCATACCCGGGTAAAGGTTGGCCCAGCGGTGACGCAGGTCTCACATTACATCGATGTAATGGACAGGGCAAGAGAAAATTGTTAGCGCGCACAATTCAGTGGCGGGCTCTCGTTTCAGGGCGTGCTGCTGTCCCGCTCCACGATGGTGTACTCGATTTCAACCAAGCGTTGCCCATGGGACCTGTCGGACATGCGTTCGGTCAGCAGGCGTAGGGCTTCCGTGGCAATGGCCCGCTTGTCGAAGGACACGGTAGTCAGGGAAGGTACCGCAAACCGTCCGTCGATCACGTCGTCGAAGCCGGCTACCGCGATGTCATCCGGAACGCGCACACCCCTCTTCCACAAGGTATTCAAGGCGCCAAGAGCCATGGAGTCGGTGAAACAGAACAGTGCCTCAGGTACGGGGTTTGCGTCCAGATACTCATCCAACGATGCAGCTGCCGAAGCAGGCGTCCAACTGTCGCAAGAAATCAGCAGCGACTCATCCTTGGCAATTCCCAGCATCTGAAGTGCTGCTTCATAGCCGCCTGCCCGTTGGATCGCCGTAGCGGATTGCCTTCCCCGATTGACACCCAGAACTGCGATGCGCCGACGTCCAGGCCTTGCCAAAGCGAGGGTCATGTCACGCGCCGCCGCGAAGCTGTCCACGAAGACGCGGTCGGCCAGCTGCTGCGTGACTTCACCCAGGAGAACCACCGGAGGCAGCGCGACGCCCACCTGCACGGCACTCTCCTTGAGCACCACGGGATTGAGGATCAGTCCGTCGATCAGGTTGGCCCGCGCCCGCGTCATCAACTCATGCTCACGGTGCGGGTCGGAGCCGGTTTCCTCGATCTGCACGCTAAAGCCTTGCTCATGGGCAACTTCCACAATGCTTTGGGCGATCTCCGCAGAAAAGGGAGTCGCCAGATCCGGCAGCGCCAGTCCAATAACACCAGAGCGGCCATTGCGCAGTCCGCGCGCCGAGAGATTGGGGACATAATCCAGTTCCGCCATGGCTTGCTCAACCCTGAGCCGCGTGGGGCCGCTCACCGGCACGATCCCGTTCATCACGTTCGATACCGTTTTAGGCGAGACCCCTGCACGGCGCGCCACGTCCTTGACCGTTGCGCGCAAGACGCCCCCTAGCTGCTGTTGGCCGGCGCTGCTGTTGACCGGTTTTCCTTGATGCTACGCGAATTTTTGCCCTTGGACGCAGTGCACTCGCGCCCCTAACGGCCCACACCAAAGCCCATGGCCCCATTCCGGACAAGCGGGCCTGCCGCCCTTAGCTAGCCTGCAAAGGCCGCACGGAAAGCCGCCAGCGCGGTGTCCCCCGCTTCCAGGCCGGCTCCTCCGGCCGCCTGCGCTTCGAGACCGACCACCCCCTTGTATCCAGCCTCCTTAAGAGCAGTCGCGATGCCACGGTAGTTGAGCTCCCCGGTGCCGGGTTCGCACCGGCCGGGGACGTCGGCCACTTGTATTTCTCCTACCCAGGGTAAGGCGGCACGGATAAGTTCGATCAGGTTGCCCTCTCCGATTTGGGCGTGATACAAGTCCAGCATCATCCTGGCGTTGGGGTGGTTAACGCCCGAGACCAGCGCCAAGGTGTCCTTTGCACGTGCCAAGGGGATGCCGGGGTGGTCCAGGACGGTGTTCAAGTTCTCCAACGCGAAGACCACTCCGTGCTTCTCGCCCAATGCCGCCAGGCGTTCGAGCGTGCTCCGGCCGGTCAGCCACATCTCGCCGGTAGATCGGTAAACGGGGCGGACAGCCCGGCCGCCTTCCCCGAGCTCAGCAGGGTGGACAACCATTCGCTCGACCCCAAGTTCAAGCGCAACAGGGATCAGTTTCTCCGCCGATACCAACACCTCATCGGCACTGCCGGGATCAGTGAGGCTACCGCCAAAATAGCCGCTCATCGACGAGAACCGGGCTCCTGTTGCTGCCAGGGCCGCAATGTCCCGGCCCCGGGTGTCCCACAACTCCACCTCAAAGCCTTGCTCGTGGATCCTCTTCACACGCTCCGTCAAGGGCAATTCGCCGTAGAGCATTTCAGCGCAGGCAGCCAAGCGGAAGCTCATGCTTCATCCCCTACGGTGTGCAGTGCGGGTTCGGCTGGACGCAGTACGGCAATAGTTGCCACATCAACCGGCAGCCCGGTTTGAGCTGAACGGGAGGCGGCAAGGGCAACGGCCAGGGCGTTCCGCGCGTCGGCTCCACCGGCAGCTTGGGCGGCGGGGGCTTGCATACCGTCACGGTCAGCCTTCACGGCGTCCACAAAGTGGGCGAGTTCAGCCGTATACGCATCGTGAAAGAGGTCCACGTTCAGGCGTACGGTGGCCGCATTGATACCGGCAGCGGTGTAGCTCATGGCCGTGCTGGCCTGCGGTCCTCCCGCCGTCACCATTCCGGCAGAGCCAAAAACCTCTCCCCGCACGTCATAGCCGTAGAGTGCGTTGAAGTTGGCCTCAGCTACAGCAATGGCCCCGTTGCTGTAGGTCACGGTGACAACGGCGGTATCCATCAGTCCACCCTCTTTTGCTTCAGGAGCTACCAGCGCGTCAGCCACCGCATGAACGCGAACCGGTACAGCCCCCGGGTTCAGCCAGTTCAAGGTGTCGAAGTCGTGAATGAGGGTCTCCAAAAAGATGGTGCCCGGCGGAATCCGCTCCGGATTGGCAATCCCGTCCGCGTTGCCGGGATCGCGGGTCAAGGACCGCAGCAACTGCGGAGTTCCTATGGCACCGTCATCAATGAGCCTGCGGGCGGCGGCAAAGTCGTTTGAGTAGCGGCGGTTGAAACCGAAGTGGACGATCACGCCCGCGGTCACTGCTGCGTCCAATGCCTCATCAAGTTCTTCCACGGTACGGCCGCCCGGTTTTTCGCAGAAAGCGTGCTTACCTGCACCTGCTGCAGCGGCGATCAGCCCCGAATGGAAACGGGCCGGCGCGGCGATAAGAACAGCATCCACATCAGGATCATTCAGCACATCTGCCGGGTCACTACTGATCTTGGCAACGCCCAGGCGGTTGGCAAGTGCCTCGACGGCAGGAAGGGCAGGATCGGCAATTGCCTCAAGCCGGGCATTGGGGATGCGGTGCGCAACGGACTCAGCGTGGAAACTTCCGATCCATCCCGCTCCGATCAGTCCAATGCGAATCGGCCGGTCTTCGGTGACCGGATGCTGAAGGTAACCCATGGCAACTCCTGAAATAGTCGTCTAGATCGTTCTAGTCGCACCATCCTGACATGCCGTTCGCAATACGTCTAGATCGTTCTATAGACTGTTGGCACTCAGGAGGAATCATGTCGGAATTGCAGCGCCGCCCCACCTTGATGGACGTAGCAGAGGCGGCCGGTGTCTCCCGCGCCTTGGTTTCCATCGTCATGAGGGGTGCACCCGGCGCCGCGGAATCGACCCGGCAAAGAGTCTTGGAGGCGGCCCGCCAACTCGGATATCGGGCAGACTCCCGGGCGAGGCTGCTGCGGAGCAGCAGGACCAAGCTCCTGGGCCTCATCTTTTCCAGCTCACAACCCTTTCACGCGGAAATTGTGGATGCCGCGTACGCTGAAGCCTCAGCCAGGGGCTATGAAATAGCCCTGAGCGCAGTGGCCAGCGGCAGGCCCGAGGCCCGCGCCATAGAGACCTTGTTGGACGTCGGCGCCGAGGCGTTGATCATCATCGCTCCCACCCTCAGCGTGGATGACCTCGCACTGCACGCCCGCCAGGTACCGGTGGTGAGCCTCCTTCGCGACAATGTGGGTGACCTCGTGGATTCGGTCAGCAGTGACGATTACGCGGGCATCGCGATAGCCGTTGACCACTTGGTTAGTCTCGGCCATAGCCGGATCGTCCACGTCGACGGCGGCGCCGCCGTCTCTTCGGACAGACGCAGGGAGACGTACCGCTCGGAAATGATCCGGCACGGGCTGCAGCCCGTGGTTGTTCCCGGCGGCCCCGGAGAGGAGGACGGCATGGCAGCCGGGAAGATCCTTCAGGCTAATTTGCCCACGGCTGTCATCGCCTTCAACGACAGGTCGGCCCTCGGAATCATGGAAAGCTTCAGGGCTGTGGGAATCAGCATTCCCGCAGAGGTATCGGTACTCGGCTACGACAACAGCCACTTCGCCAAGCTCAGCTTCGTGCAACTGTCCTCCGTCAGCCAGGACGCTCCGCTCCTTGCCGCCGCCGCCGTTGGCCGTGCCGTGGACCGAATAGAAGGGGCAAAGTCACCGGGCAGCGTGGTCCGAACGCCGCATTTGGTCCTTCGCAAAACCACAGCCCGGGCTCCTGCAGGAACCTGACGCTCAGGCTCGCACCTCTTAGTGACAGATCACTGTAAAGTGTCTATATGCCAAGGATCACGGCCGCCACGAACGCTGCCCAACGCGCCGAGACCCAACGTCGGATTCTGACCGCCTTCGGAGAGCTCCTCTTCACCCATGGCCTCCCCGGACTCACCATGACGGATGTCGCCCGGCACGCCGGCGTGGGACGCACCGCGGTCTACAACTATTACGCGGACATGGAGCAACTGCTGATCGCGTACGCCTTGGACGAGACCGAGCGCTTCATCGTGGACCTCCGCGATTCGCTGGCTGCGCTGGAGAACCCCGTTGACAGGCTTGCCCTCTATGTCCGGGCCCAGGTGGAGGATCTCAGCCGCCGTCACTTGCCGCCAGGACCGGCCATGGCCGCCGTCCTCTCCCCCGGTTCCTTCGCGAAGCTCGCCGACCATGTGGGCGACCTGAACGTCCTGCTTCAGGACATCCTCCAGGACGGTGTGGAGCAGGGCTACCTTCCGGATACCGACGTCGCCCAGTTGGCGCGGCTCATCCACGGAACGCTTTCCGCCAGCGCCGCACGACGCAACCGAACGCCCGACGGCGAGACTCCGCCGCCGCCAGCCTCCGACGTCGAGCTTCCCAGCGCCTCCGAACTTCACGCCGCCCCCGAAGTTCACGCCGCCCCCGAGGTTCACATGGCCCTCGAAGTTCACACCGCCCAAACGGTGCGGTTCATCCAATTGGGTGCGGGAGCCCGCTTCGACGACGCCGCCAAGCCGGTGCGCCTGGAATCGCCAGCCCGCGATGCCCTCGCCAGCTAGCTACTGATCCCCAGCTAGCTACTGATCCGCGGGCAGCGTGGGAATGATGGGCCACTTGGAGTTGTCCGCTATTCGCAGGTCCTCACGCGGGCACTGCAGCGTGCCAGGGGTCTGGTCCACCAGTTGGGGTTCCACCAGGCCTTCGAAACCAGGCGTCAGGATGACATCCACGGACTCGTCCTCGCGATTGTCTTCGAAGTAATCCGTTCCGGCGAGATTCCGCTGGATGTTGAAAGCTGCGGCCTGGCCCTTGACCCCGGAGACCACCACACCAATGCCTGAGTAAGCGGTATCGCTGTTGTCCACCGAGGCCACCTTGTAGCCACGCGCAGTGAACTGATCAGCAACTGTAGTGGCCAGCCCGGCGCGGGACGTGGCATTAAAAACGTTGAGAGTCACGGTCTCGTTCGGGACGTAGTCGTACGTAGTGATGGGGCATAGGCTGGTGGGCGCTTTGCTGGCGATTGAGCTTGGAACCTTGACCACGCCGTTCATGATCGCCCAGGCACCCACGGCTCCGGCCGCTATGACGCCAACCAGCAGCACCAGGACTATTCCATGGAACAGCCGCCGCCGGAAGCGGCCTTTGTGCGCCTGGGCGTCCTCGGCAAAGGTTGCCCGAAGCTCCGGGCCCGTCACTACATGGTGGCCGTGGAGCTGCGTCACATCTTTGGGACGCCTGCGCTTGCTAGCCATCGATCACCAATACACGTGCGTGGATGGCCGTCCTCTGGTGGAGCGCTGTGCGAACGGCCCTGTGAAGCCCGTCCTCGAGGTACATGACGCCTTGATATTGGACGACGTGCGGGAACAAATCACCGAAGAACGTTGAGTCCTCAGCCAACAGTGCCTCCAAGTCCAGGGTCCGTTTGGTAGTAACGAGTTCATCGAGGCGGATAGGACGCGGAGGCAGGGCAGCCCAGTCCCGCGGCGCAGAGTATCCATGGTCAGGGTACGGGCGTCCCTCGCCCACAGCTTTGAAGATCACCCTGCAAGCCTATGGAAGAAGCCGCGCTAACGGAACTTGTGACCCGCAGCACAGGCACGTTGTAGCCAAAAGGTGACTATCCGTCGTCGCGCGTCATAGCTGTGATGGGAACCGTCGGGACTGACAGAATGGGGTCATGACTCAACCGCTGCAAGGTACTGACCGGACCGCTGCCCGCGCTACGCCCGCTTTGGCGCTGCTGCTGGATGTCGATGGCCCTATCGCCAGCCCTGTAACGCGCGACGTCAAGCCGGACATCATCGCGGACATGGTGGCCCTGGCTTCGGCCGGGATCCCCGTCATCTTCAACACGGGCCGCTCTGACGCGTTCATTAGCGAGCAAGTCATGGAACCCATGATTGCCGCCGGTATGCCGGCGGACACTGTCATTCACGCTATTTGCGAGAAGGGCGCCGTGTGGTTCAGCTACACAGCCGAAGGCCCCGGCCCCATCCACGTGGACCACGAACTCGCAGTTCCCAAAGCCTACGGCGACGATATCCGCAGGCTCGTGGCAGAGGATTATTCAGCACACATGTTCTTCGATGAGACCAAGCGCGCCATGGTGTCGGTGGAACAGCACCTGGACGTGGCCAGCGAGGATTACCTGGCCGAGCAGAAACTCTTCGACGCCGATGCCCTGGACATCATGGGGCGCCACGGCCTCAACGCGGCCATCCTGGACCACCACGCACCTGAGTCCGATGACACCGCGGACTACCGCCTGGACCCCACCATCATCTCCACGGACATCGAATCGGTCCGGTTGGGCAAGGACCTGGGAGCCAGCCGCGCGGTTGAACTCCTGGCGGCCCAGGGCATTACTCCGCTCTCCTGGCGGACTGTGGGTGATTCCCGCACGGACTACGCCATGGCAGACTGGCTTCACCACAACGATCACGATGTGAAGCACGTGGACGTCCGGCCCGCAGACGGCGTACCGGTGAAGCCCTACACCATCTTGACGGCAAGCGACCTTGAACTGGCGGATGACGTGATCCACGACGACGCCGGCGGCGCTTTCCTTCGCAGCTGGCGCGAAGCCCTTTCGATCTAAGTTCCATCGCAACCCGCACCAAAACGATCCCGGAGATACAGCCATCACACAAGCACAGGTCGATCCGATTTACCACGGCAGCCCGTCCATCGAAGAGGACACGATTGCTGAGGCGATCTCGCCTGCCGTCGTCGCGCATCTTAGGCATAGGTCCGACGTCGTCCGTCACCGTGGGCGGTATGCCCTGGTCAACGGCGACCTGACTCCGCAACAGGCCATGGTGTCCGATCTTCTGGCTGTCAGGGCCGCTTTGGACGCTGCGGGTATCGATTTCATCCTGGTGCGCGGTAATGATGAGCGGCCCGTTATTGCCGTTGATTGGGAGTCACGCAAGGAGGTTCGCGAGGCACTGGTCACGGCGTTCCGGAATGAGCCCTTCTATTCCATGACCGTGGACGCCAAGAAGAAGACCTCCATGTTGGTGGCGGACGGCGATCTCACGGCAAACCGAAAAGCCCGCATCTTCCGTTTGTACCGGCCGCGCGTCGAGCTCGGCGGCGGACTTTGGTATGGCCCGGCCTTGGGCGTGCAGCTTGAGCTGTGGCGGTTCGAGGGCGATCATTTGGAACTCCCCGTGGAGAATTCCCTTACCCGTCGCACCATGCTTCGTCAGGACGCGGTGCGCGGCACAGTTCAGCGGCATGGCCTGTCCTGGCCCACCATCGAGAACATGTTCGCTGACCATGCCAGCGACATCGACTTCGATATCGACATCGTCTTCTCGTGGGTGGATGGCAGCGACCCCGAATACATCGCCAGGAGGCGCGCTCAGCAGGCCGAGGCCGTCCTCGGCGAGGGCGACGACCATGAGGCACGCTTCCGGCAGATCAACGAGCTGAAGTACGCGCTGCGCTCGGTGCACATGTTCGCGCCCTGGATCCGGCGGATCTTCATTGCCACCGACTCCCCCGCACCGGAATGGCTGGCCGACCACCCGTCGGTAACCATTGTGCGCAGCGAGGAGTTCTTCGCCGACCCCTCCGTGCTGCCCACCCATAATTCGCAGGCCGTGGAGTGCCAGCTGCACCACATCAAGGACCTCTCGGAGCACTTCCTGTACTCCAATGACGACATGTTCTTTGGCCGTCCCGTGGGCCCTGACATGTTCTTCACGCCCGGTGGCATTACCAAGTTCATCGAAGCTGACACCCGCATTGGCTTGGGCGAGAATGATGCCGAACGCAGCGGCTTCGAGAACGCAGCCCGGGTGAACCGCAAGCTGCTGTGGGAGCGCTTCGGCCGGATCACCACCCGGCACCTTGAGCACACGGCGGCGCCGCTGCGCCGCAGCGTGGTGGCCCGGATGGAGAAGGAATTCCCGGCCGAGTTCGCGAAGACCGCCGGTAGTCGGTTCCGGGCCGCGGACAACATCTCGGTGACCAACTCGTTCTACCACTACTACGCCCTGCTCACCGGCCGCGCAGTCACGCAGACCAGCGCCAAAGTGAGGTATGTGGACTCCACTATGTGGGCCGGACTGCACTACCTGCCCAAGCTCCTGGCCAAGCGCCACATGGACTTCTTCTGCCTGAACGACGGCAGCTTCCCCGAAGTCGAGGCAAATGAACGAGCCGACCTGGTAACCGACTTCCTGGAGAAGTACTTCCCCGTCAAGGCACCCTGGGAGAAATAAGGCCGCCGGGAGAAGCAGCGCCACCGGGAGATACAAGCGGGAGCGACGAGGTGTGCGTGCCCGGCGAAGTGTGGGCCCCCACCCGGGACTCGTGCGGAATGCGGATGCCGGCCGCCGCCAGGCGCCGCTGAACCTCGGCTGCATCCAAGGTCTCGCCAACAGTGACACCACCGGACATCGGAACCACGGAGTGCACGATCGTGTGCTCGTAGACGTGGATCATGTTGTACGACTGCGCCCCGTCTCGTCCGCGCTGTCCGCCGGCGCGCACCGCCAGGTCCTGCGTGTAACAGGTGGCTGAGGCGACCGACACCGGGATGCCGGCGAAGCTCGCCGTCGTCGAGTAGTGCAGGTGGCCGCCCAGGATGGTGCGGACGTCCGTGTTACGGACGACGGCGGCCAGTGCGGCTTGGCCGCGCAGCTCCACCAACACGGCGAGGTCCTGCACGCACGGGACGGGCGGGTGATGCAGGGCAAGGATGGTGCCGTCCGGGGCTGGCGTGGCCAGTTCAGAGGCCAGCCACTCCAGCTGGGATTCTGACAGTTCGCCGTAGTGGTGGCCAGGGACTGTGGTATCCAGGGTGATGATGCGGAGTCCGTTGACAAAGTAGCTGCGGTCCACGGGGTCCTGTGGCTTGCTGGCCGCAGAGGCATCGGCGAAAGCTGAACGGAAGTTTGCCCGGTTGTCATGGTTGCCCATGGCCCAGATGGCTTTGGCTCCCAGCGACGCGCAGAGGGGTTCAATCATCTCGCGGAGTTGCTTGTAGGCTTCCAACTCGCCTTTGTCGGCGAGATCTCCGGTGAAGATGATGGCCTCGGGCCTGATCCTGGAGGCGATGATTTGCTCGCAGATCTCCTGGAGCCTGGCTGCACTGTCCACCGAGCCGTGGAGCGTGCCCGGACCACCCACCAGATGAAGATCGCTCAGGTGCAAAAGCACATGACCTGGTTTGGGGTATTCGGCCTCGATGAGCTCCATAGCTTCGCCTTAGCGTTTGGTGGGAGACGGCGCCTCCCGTGTCAATCCAGTAGCTCCAATCCAACCAGACAACAAGCCAACAACTGGCTAACTTCCGGCGGAATGTTGGAAAATTACTTTTCTCCTTCCAAGACTGGTGGCCTTATGCCAGTGCTTCTTCCACTGCTTTCACAAGGTCTTCGGAGTCAGGCTCCACTGCGGATGGGAACCTTGCCACGAGTTCTCCCCCGCGATTTATGACGAACTTCTCGAAGTTCCATTTCACCTTGGCCGGCTGCCCGTCCTCGTCCCGGGCCAGCTCCGTGAACAGGGGATGCTGCTGCTTGCCAAGGACGTTGGCTTTGCTGGTCAGGGGGAAGGACACTCCAAAGTTACGTTCACAGAACTCGGCAATCTCCTGGTCAGCGCCTGGCTCCTGCCCACCAAACTGGTTGCAGGGCACTCCGAGGATTTCCAAGCCCTGCGCGCGATACTTGCCGTAGAGCTCTTCCAAGCCAGCATATTGGCGCGTGTAACCGCATTCGGAAGCGACGTTCACCACCAGGACCGCTTTGCCCTCGAACTGGCCGAAGTCTGCTTCGGTGCCATCGTTGAAGGTGAGGGGAATGCTGTAAAGGCTGGACATGGGATTCGCTTCCTGACGACGTCGTCTGGCGGGTTTGCCGCCATCGAGCTTACGGGAGCTGGCTTGGGGCCGCGAAATGCAGGGATATCCGGCGTTTCACATGCCGTTAGCGTGTATCCGGCTTAGGGTGCCGGGAGGATCAGCGTGGACAACGGCACGATCACACCATCCGGCCGCTGGACCAGGTCCGGTGCGATCAGGATGTATCCGGGCGGAAGCACGACTACCGGGAGCGCCGTTGGAAGGACAGCGACGGGCGCGGGTGCAGGTGCCACGGGTGCAGGAGCCGGCGGAACGGCCTGGGTAACTACGGGTGCCGGTGCAACGGGTGCTGGTTCCACTATCACCGGCGCTGGTGCCGGCACAACTGGCGCGGGTTCAACCACTGCCGGCGCGGGAGCGGGAGCAACCGGAGCCGGTTCCACAACTGCGGGAGCGACCGGAGCCGGTTCAACAACTGCCGGCGGCGGGGCGATGGCCGATTGAAGGGTCGGTGCCACCGGGGTCGTCAGTGTTGGCGGGACGGTACTGGTTTCCGGCGCGCTGGTCGACGGCGATGGTGTGGAGGTGCCAGTCGGCGTCGGTGTAGCAGTGGTTGTCGGCGTCGGCGTTGCAGTGGTCGTCGGCGTCGGCGTTGCAGTGGTCGTCGGCGTCGGTGTAGCAGTGGTTGTCGGGGTTGGCGTCGGCGTAGCCGTCACGGAAGGTGTCGGCGTCGTGGTTTGAACCGGCGTCGAGGTGGCCGGCGGGGTGGTCTGAGTTCCGCCAGGGTTGCTCGGCGTCGTGGTGGTCGGTGGAGTGGTGCCGGAGGGGGCAGGCGGTAGAACAGGGAGCGGTTCGTCGTGTTCGTGCTCTCCACCGATGACAGCCCGGTTGGTTCCATCCGATACAGGAACGGCCCATTGCGGGGTTCCCGAGGCGCCGTTGCCAACACCTGGCTGGTAGTTCACCATGGCGATGGTCTGCAGCGGATCAGTCTGCCGGATGGACAGCAGTGTCCAGTTCGCTGGATCTGTATGGAGACCATTGACGATCGTCTCGAAGTGAAGGTGGCATCCTGTGGACCAGCCCGTGGTCCCAACCTCTGCGATGACCTCGCCCACCCGCACCGATTGGCCTTGCGTGACGCCGATTGCCTGGAGGTGGTTGTACGTGGTGACCAAGCCGTTGCCATGCTCGATTTCAACCCGGTTGCCACCGCCCCACACATGCCATCCCACAGCCCGCACCACGCCGGCGTCCGCGGCGTAGACCCGCGTACCGCAGGCGGCTGCATAGTCCTGGCCCCAGTGGAACTCTCCTGCCAAGCCCGTCAAGGGGCTGTAGCGGTAGCCGTAGGACGAGCTCTTATTGAGGACCTCAAGCGGTGAGTAGAGACTGCCGGCAGGTGGCCGGGACAGGCCGGCTGAGGCAACGGTAAGTCCTGTGGAACCGTCCTTGCTGACGGTTCTGACCAGAGCGCGGTCGAAGTAGACCATGGGCGTGCCTGGGATTTGCTCGGGGGGCTCCGGCATGGAGTCGATCACCAAGGTCTCGGCGTCCGGCGGTACCAAGGTGCCTAGAGCCGTTGGTTCCACCACCCCCTGCGCCAGTGCTCCGCCAACGGAGCTGCTGGAGACCGAATTCAAGGGTTGGAAGCCAAAGGCGAAGAAAGCCAGGACGGCGAGACTTCCCGCGATGAGAACGCGATGGAAGCCAACGGCGCGGATCAAATCTACTGCCCGGTCTGATTCATGATGCTTGCCCACAACACACTCCCCAAAGCCAGCGGCACCAAACCCCAGCCTGGCGTGCAAGCACCATTGTTGCGGGAATCAAGGGAGAAATAAAGGCTTCCCGGGTGCCATCTATCGAAAGGTTGGCTCAGTTTTGGCTCAAGAATCTTGAGCTTTGTTTTCGGGGCCTAAGAGCCCAGGTTTTCCTTCAGCAGGGCACGGTGTTCGACGGCGGCATTGGCGTGGAGCGCCCGGCCCGCCTCAGTCAGTTCCAGGAAGAGGGAACGGCGATCGTCGGCGCAGGTTTCGCGGGACACCAGGCCGGCTTTTTCCAGCCGGTCCACCACCTTTGAGACAGCACTCTGGGTCATGGGGGTCCGCTCTCCCAAGGCCTTCATCCGGCACGCAGACTCTTCACTTTCGGCCACGAGATCCAGGATTTCAAACTCGTTGAGGCCAATGTCGAACTTCGCTTCGAGGGCGCGGTCAATCGCTCCTGCGGTGCGGAAGTAGGAGTTTTGGATGCTGCGCCACTGCTCAACCAGTTGACGGTCACGCGTCGTTGCCATGCTCTGATTCTAGTTCATTACGGCGTTAGAATCCACGTCATAATATTCCACATCATATTCCTTGTCATTGAATGACGTGTCATGTAGATTCAACTCCATGACATCACCCACCACCCTCAAAACCTCAACTGAGCCGCCTTTGGTTTCAGCCGTTCACTGGACGCGTGCCCAGTGGCTGCTGCTCATGGTTGTGTGCACCGTCCTGGCTTTGGACGGGCTGGACGTCTCCATGGTCGGCGTTGCCTTGCCGTCCATCGGACAGGAACTCAACCTGGGAACCGACTCCCTGCAGTGGATCGTTTCCGCCTACGTCCTGGGCTACGGAAGCCTCCTGCTCCTCGGCGGCCGTCTCGCCGATCTGTTGGGCCGCCGTCGGATCTTCCTCATTGCGCTGACCGTATTTGCCGCGGCGTCGCTCCTTGGCGGGCTGGTGGACGATCCCGCCATCCTGATCGCAACACGGTTCATCAAGGGACTCGCCGCTGCCTTCACGGCACCCACGGGATTCTCCATCATCACCACCAACTTCGCCGAAGGCCGCGAGCGCAACAAGGCCTTGTCCATCTTCACCACGTTCGGTGCCAGCGGCTTCTCGCTGGGCCTGGTGGTGGGCGGCCTGATGACCAGCCTCAGCTGGCGTTGGACATTCCTGGTCTCGGTGCCCATCGCTGTGGTGGTTGTCTTCCTGGGCATGAAGTTCATCCCGAAGGACAAGCCGTCGGCGGAGAACAGCGGGCACGATATTTGGGGCGCCGTAACCCTCGCGCTGGGCATGCTCGGCCTCGTGTACACCTTGGTTTCAGCACCTGAGCAGGGCTGGGGATCTGTGGCAACAATCGCCGGGTTCGCAGTGTCCATCGCCGTGCTGGCAGCCTTCGCGGTGATCGAGAACAAAGTCAAGCATCCGCTGATCCGCTTCAGCATCCTCAAGGAAGGCTGGGTGGCCAGGGCCAATCTCAGCGCGGTGGGTTTGTTCGGCTCCTACCTCAGCTTCCAGTTCATCGTCACCATGTACCTGCAGTCCGTTTTGGGCTGGACGCCGCTGGGAATGGCGCTGGCCCTGCTGCCGGCAGGTCTGTTGGTGGCCACGAGTGCGCCGTTTGCGGATCGGCTGATTGAGAAGTTCGGGGCCACGCAGCTGATTCTCACCGGACTCACTGCACTGGGACTGGGCTACGTCCTGTTCCTCCGGGTGGGCACCACGCCGAACTACGTGCTGGATATCCTGCCGTCCGTGGTCCTGCTGGGCATCGGCTTCGCGCTGGCTTTCCCGTCCATCAACGTCCAGGCGACCGCCGGGATCAAGGATTCCGAGCAGGGGCTGGCCGCGGGTCTGATCCAGACCAGCACCCAGGTCGGGGCCGCCCTGGTTTTGGCTGTCACCACGGCACTGGTCAGCGGTCACGGCCAGGCCGCCGGAACCGTCAGCGCCCAAGCCATGCTGGAACAGTACCGTCCGGGCCTCATCCTGAGTGCCGCCGTCGCCATTGCCGCCTTGCTGGTTGCGGCAGCACCGTCGCGGCGCCGCGTCCGCTCCTAACCTCCGCGTCCTTCCCCTGTACACAGGCGCAATTGCGAGGTCTCATGGGATGCATGAGGAACTACCTCACGGAGTACAGGCACGAGCTGCAGCGCACCTTCACGGGAACGTCGGGCACGCCTCCAGAGTGGGTGCCGCGCCTCGCGGAAGGGAACGACGCCGGATATCACCTTCCGGGGTCGGCAGTCTGGGCTGTGCACGGCCATGTGGCTACCATCGTTGCCGGGATCAGGGTGCTGCTGATGCAGGCCCTGCATCCCGGCGCTTTGGCCGGAGTTTACGAGCACTCAGGCTTCCAAAAAGACCCTCTGGGACGGTTGGCTAACACGGTCCGATGGATTTTCACCGTGACCTACGGTTCCACGGAGGCCGCCGAAACTGCCACTGCGCGCGTGCGCAAAATCCACGAGCGCGTGCGGGGAACGTATGTGGACGGCAACGGTGTCCTGCGCGAGTACGCTGCCAACGATCCCGAACTCCTCCGCTGGGTCCACATCACCTACGCTGACTCCTTCATCACCGCCAACCGCATCTGGGGGCGGCCCATCCCAGGTGGACCCGACGCCTACGTTCGTGAATGGGCAGCGGCAGGGCGGCTCATGGGAGTGGAGGACCCGCCACTGACCGAGGCCCAGGTTCGCGAAGAACTTGAACAGTGGTACGCCTCAGGGGTACTCCGGTCTGATGAGCGACTCGCCGAGACGGTGTCCTTCATTCGCTATCCACCCCTGAGCCCGCTCCTCGAGCCCGGGTACACCATCCTGTTCGCGGCCGCAGTCGCAAGCCTTGAACCCCAATACCGCGAGCTTCTGGGTATTCGCCGTGCCGGGATGGGTCCGGTTCCGTTGCCCGTCATCACCGCTGCCCGGGCCGTGCTGGGCATGGTCCGGTTTGCGTTGGGCTCCCACGGGCCCAGCGAGCAGGCTGCCCGGCGGAGGTTGCAGAGGCTCGGCTACGCAGAAGCCTGATGGGTCTGGTCAATCGACAACAACGAAGGCCGGGCAGGTCGGAGCGAATCCGTCCTACCCGGCCTTCCGTGGCCAAGCCCTAGATCAGGTGATCCGACAGGTGGTTCGGGGTGCCGAAGCGGTGGGCGGTAATGGACACAGCCTGCTCGCGGAGGAACGGCAGCATCTCAATCCGGCCAGCCTGGGTCACAGCACCGTGGTAAACCGCGACGTCCGGACGGCCACCCATTGCTGCGCTCAGCGCGGCGAAGTCGCCACCGATCAGGCGGATCCGGCCGGCGTCGAAGTTAGCCGCACGAGCCAGCCATGCGGCGTCGTCCTCGATACGGACGCTGACGCCCAGGTTCGCGAACACGGTCACCACTGCGTGGGGAAGCACGACGGCGGAGCTCACCTTGAGCGCCGAACCCGCCACCGCGCCGGCTGCCACCACGCGGAGCAGCTCAGCGAGCCGCTCGCCTTCGGAGAGGCGGATGGTGACAGGGAGGGAGCGGTAGCGGAAGACGTTGCGCTCTGCGGACAGGGCGGAGACGTCCTTGCGGGTGCCGAACTCGGATTCCCATGCTTCGGCATCGCTGAAGAGCGACTGCTGGAGGGTCTGGAGTTCCTCAGCGGACACGTCCACCGACTTTGCAGCAGCGAGAATCTGCGCGGCAGCACCCTGAAGCATCGTGCCGCGCTTGGCCTTGGCCTCGGCGGGGAGCCAGCTACCCAGGCCGATCAGGTAATTCGGTCCACCGGCCTTGGTTCCGGCGCCGACTGCCGACTTCTTCCATCCACCGAACGGCTGGCGCTGGACGATCGCACCGGTGATGCCGCGGTTGACGTACAGGTTTCCGGCCTGGATGGTGTCCAACCAGACGCCCATTTCAGCGGAGTCCAGGGAGTGCAGGCCGGCGGTGAGGCCGTACTCGATCTCGTTCTGGATGGCGATGGCTTCCTCGAGGGTCTCAGCAGTCATCACGCCAAGGACCGGGCCGAAGAACTCGGTCAGGTGGAAGTAGGAGCCACGCTTGACGCCGGAACGGATGCCCGGGGACCACAAACGTCCCGTCTCGTCGAGGCACTCGGGCTTGATGGCCCAGGTTTCTCCGTCGCCCAGGGTGGTGAGGGCATTCAGGAGCTTGCCGTTGGCCGGTTCGATGATGGGCCCCATCTGCGTGGTGGCATTCTCCGGGTAACCGACGGTCAGGGAGCGGGCGGCATCAATGAGCTGGTTGTGGAAGCGGGCGCTCTTGGCCACGGAGCCCACCAGGATCACCAGTGAGGCGGCCGAGCACTTCTGGCCCGCGTGGCCGAATGCCGAGTACACAACATCCTTCGCGGCGAGGTCCAGGTCGGCACTCGGGGTGACGATGATGGCGTTCTTTCCGGACGTCTCTGCCAGCAGCGGCAGGTCCTGGCGGAAGGAACGGAACAGCTCAGCGGTTTCGTAGCCACCGGTGAGGATGACGCGGTCAACGCTCGGGTGCGAGACCAGCTGGGTGCCGAGTTCGCGCTCTTCGAGCTGAACGAGCGCCAGGACTTCACGCGGCACGCCGGCTTCCCAGAGTGCATCCACCATGACGGAACCGGAGCGGCGGGCCTGCTTTGCCGGCTTGATCACGACGGCGGACCCTGAGGCGAGCGCTGCGAGCGTCGAGCCTGCGGGAATCGCCACCGGGAAGTTCCACGGCGGGGTCACCACGGTGAGGTTGGCTGGGACGAACGTGGCGCCGTCGACCGTTTCCAGGTCCTTGGCGCGCTCGGCGTAGTAGTGCGCGAAGTCGATTGCTTCGCTGACCTCGGGATCGCCCTGGTCGATGGTCTTGCCGGTTTCGGAAGCCATAACCTCAAGAAGTTCCGCACGGCGCGCCTCGAGGATGTCGCCGGCGCGGTGCAGGATGGCTGCGCGCTCGGCTGCCGGGCGGGCACCCCAGGCCTTGCCGTGGTCCACGGCCGTGGCGATGATGCGGTCCAGTTCGGCGGCGTCCGAGACCTTGGTGGACTCCACGATCTTATTGCCGGCGGTGGAACCCGGGATGCGCTTGAGGATGTCGCGGCCCCAGGCGCGGTTGGCCGGGAGTGCCGGGTCCGTGTCCGGGGTGTTGCTGAAGCCCTCCAGCGGTGCCGGCTCTGCGGGGAGGCGGCGGTCCTGCTGGCGGTTGGGGCCGGGAACCTCGTCCGTCATGCGGGCCAGGGAATTCAGGAAGCGCTCTTGCTCGCGCTTGAACAGGGCTTCATTCTCGCTCAGTTCGAAGACTGCGCTCATGAAGTTTTCCTGGCTGGCCCCCTCTTCGAGGCGGCGGATCAGGTAGGCGATGGCGACGTCGAACTCGCCCGGATGGACCACCGGTGTGTAGAGCAGGAGGCTGCCCACGTCCTTGCGGACTGCGGTGGCCTGGCCGGTTGCCATGCCCAGGAGCATCTCGAACTCGATGCCCTGTGTCACGCCACGTTCCTTGGCAAGCAGCCAGGCGAAGGCGACGTCGAATAGGTTGTGTCCTGCGACGCCGATGCGGACGGCGTCAATGTGTTCCGGGGTGAGGGCGTAGTTGATGACGTTCTTGTAGCTGGTGTCGGAGTCCTGCTTGGTGCCCCAGGTAGCCAGCGGCCAGTCGTGCAGGGAAGCTTCAACCTGCTCCATGGGGAGGTTGGCTCCCTTGACTACGCGGACCTTGATGGGAGCGCCACCCTGGGCGCGGCGGGCGGTGGCCCACTCCTGCAGTTCCTGCATGGCGCCGAGGGCATCCGGGAGGTAGGCCTGGAGGACGATGCCGGCTTCCAGGTTCTTGAACTCGGGCATGTCCAGGATGCGCTTGAACACCGCGATGGTCATGCTGAGGTCCTTGTATTCCTCCATGTCCAGGTTGATGAACTTGGGCTTGGGGAAGGACGCGGCGAGACGGTACAGCGGGGTGAGCTTCTCCACCACGTGGTCAACGGCTTCGTCGAAGGCCCACGGGGAGTGCGGTGCCACTGTGGAGGATTCCTTGATGGAAACGTAGTCCACGTCATCGCGGGCAAGGAGCTTCAGCGTTCCATCGAGGCGGCGCTGCGCTTCGTGTTCGCCCAAGACTGCTTCGCCGAGCAGGTTCACATTCAGGTGAACGCCGTCCTGGCGGATCTTGGCAATGGCCGGGCCGAGCTTGGCGTCAGTGGCGTCCACAATCAGGTGGCCCACCATTTCGCGGAGCACGCGGCGGGCGATCGGAATGACTACCTGCGGGACGATCGGAGCCATGACCCCACCCACTCGGACAGCGCTGCGCATGTACCACGGGAGGAACTTGGGCACCTTCGGGGCCAGCTCTGCGAGCTTGCGGCCGGCGACCGACAGGTCCTCCGGGCGGATGACGCCGTCGACGAATCCCACAGTGAAGTCAAGGCCGTTCGGGTCCTTCAGGACGCCCGCGAGGCGCTGCGCTGACACATCGACGGGGATCTTGCTGGCTTCGGTAAGCCAGTGGCGGACCAAGGCGATGGCTTCCTGAGCCAAAGCATCGAACTGTCCGGAATCCTGGGTGCGCGGGGCGGTGGCATCCGGGAGGGTGCTGGTCATGGGGGCTCCTTCTGAGGCGGAGAAGTTTGTTTGTTTCCATCAGTATGGATCTACAATCACGTTAGGAAAAGCGATCTTTTCTGACGAATATTCATTACCCATCCCGAACCTTTGGAGGCCGCCTTGCTGGACGTCCGCAGGCTGCGTTTGCTGCACGAATTGAAGATCCGCGGAACCCTCGCGGAGGTGGCCGATGCAATGCAATACAGCCCTTCATCGGTGTCCCAGCAGCTGACCTTGCTGGAGAAGGAAGCGGGCGTGGAACTGCTGCGCAAAGCCGGGCGCCGAGTGCAGCTGACCCCGCAGGCGGAGATCCTCGTGGCTCACACTGCGGCGCTGCTGGAGACCTTGGAGCGTGCGGAAACCGAACTCGCAGCTTCGCTGTCCATGGTCACAGGCACCGTCCGGCTCGCCGTGTTCCAGTCCGCCGCCTTGGCATTGCTTCCGGACTTCCTCAGCATCATGCGGCAGGAGTATCCCGAAGTGCGGGTGGAAATGACCCAGCGCGAGCCCGAGACTGCCCTCTACGAAACGTGGGCCCGGGACTTCGACCTCGTGGTGGCCGAGCAGTATCCCGGCCATGCAGCTCCGCACCACAGCGGCCTGGACCGCGTGATCCTCACCAGCGACGCCATCCGCCTGGCCACTCCCCCGGTGGGATTGGGTGGGGAAACAGTTTCCTCCCTTGCCGACACCGCCTCGATGCCCTGGGTCATGGAACCCCGCGGTGCCGCCTCCAGGCATTGGGCCGAGCAGGCGTGCCGCTCGGCGGGTTTCGAACCTGATGTTCGCTACGAAACGGCTGATCTACAAGCTCAGATCCGCCTCATTGAATCCGGCAATGCCGTGGCCCTCATGCCTGACCTCGTCTGGACCGGCAGAACCCGCACTGTCCAACTCCTGGACCTCCCGGGCCTTCCGAAGCGAACCGTCTTTACGTCCACCAGGACGGCTGGCCGCATCCATCCTGCAACCGCAGCCTGCCGCGAAGTGCTGGAGAGGGTCGCGGCAACACAGCAGCAGAATGCCGAGCAGCAGGCCGACGCCGACTAGCTTCCGGTAACGCAAAAGGCCCCAGTCCGAGGACTGGGGCCAAACGCGGAGAATGGGGGATTTGAACCCCCGCGTAATGTCGTGTCATAAAAGGATTCTTGCCTAGAATCCGGGGCTTCCGGTCACTTTTGATGAATGGCCAGGAATGCGGTTTTGCGGGTTTTGTTGACGGCGTCAACACTCCCTCAGCTATGAAACGCGCAGCAATGCAGCTTCTCGCACGGCCCTCAGCTCAGGCTTAGTCAAGGTCTTCAGGTAGGTTTCCAGAACACTGGGAAGAACCCCAATCTCCGCAGCCACGGCCGCCGAGCTTTGTACGTGGGAAGCAGCTTCAACCACCCGATCAAACTCGATCAACCTGTAAGCGGCCCAACGGTTGGCCAATAGCTCCTGTTTCGGCGTGACGCCTATGTGGCAGTAGTGAGCGTGGCCCAACTCGTGCATCAGAGTGCAGGCATATTGGATCGCCATAAGCCCGGGCCGGAGAGTGATCAGTTGGTGCTTATGGTCATACACGCCCCACCAGCCGGACGGCACCGGAGCCGTCCGGACGCGGATTCCCATTTGTGCCGCAAGAACCTTAGGGTTCATGCGGTAGTTCGTCATGTCCAATATTTTCCTCGCCCCTACTAGCAGCAAGATCATAGGCATCATGCTCTGACATTTGTGAGTAGTCCGGGTCTTCCCACTTTGGCGCAACGAACTGCTGGTAACGCTCGAAGCGAGCCGCATCCCATGTCGATGTCCGGTCCCCGCGCCGAAGAGCCCGCGTCCGAAGCTCAGACAGCAAGTCCGAGTCTGTGAAGGCCTGGAGAAGGTAAGACCTCCGCTGGTCTGGGCTCTTGCCGGGACGCGCTTCCATCTCGGCGTGCTCCGCAGCTAGCCAGCCTGACTTGTCATCATCGGACGGCGGTTCTGGCATCGGCATCTCAGCAAGTTCTTCCTGCCAGCGCTGCACTTCCTTAGCCTCTGCAATTTCGTCCCGCAGCACGGCGTGAACTCGGGCCACCTTTGAATCAGGGACCCCGTTAGTCTCCCAGTTGACGATGGTCCGAGCTGAGATGCCTAAGTGCTGGGCCATTTCAGCCTGCGTCAGGTCCATATGCGCCCGCACGAAGCGGAGTTCGTCTGCCGTGATCTTCATATCAACGACACTAGCGCAACTTACCGCAACTCCGCAACGCAGATTGACCCTACAACTAGCGGAATCTGAAAGAATTTAGTTGCGTTACTTGCTTAAGTTGCGTGAAGTTGCGTAATCTCAAATGCATGGAAACTACACCAATGAAACTCCGGATCAACGGCGCCGCAGTCCGTGTGATCCGAGAAGCGTTGGGAATCCGGCAGACAGATTTGGCCGCTCGGGCCGACATTTCTAAGAGCACACTCTCACACGTTGAGAAGGGCGCACGGCAGGTATCGCCAGCTACCCTGCGCAAGCTCGCCATAGGAATGGGCATCCCCAGCGAGGCCATCAGCTACCCGGACTTCACAACCTCAATCGCCGCATAAGAAAGCCCCCATCTACGCCAATAGATGAGGGCCAGTGAAAAACCTAATCGCCAGAAAAGGAATCTAATGAACACCATACAGAACTTCGACTTCCACGGCCAGCAAGTTCGTACGGAACTCGACAACGGGGAACCTTGGTTCGTCGCCGCGGACGTCGCACGAATCCTCGGCTACCGGATGGCCTCGGATCTCACGCGCCGGCTTGACGAAGAAGACAAGGGTACGCGGCCAGTGCGTACCCCCTCTGGGACGCAGGAAATGACAGTCATTTCCGAGCCAGGTTTGTTTGCTGCGATCATCGGCAGTCACGTTGAAGGCGCAAAGGCCTTCAAACGATGGGTTACCCATGAAGTCCTCCCAACTATCCGCCGCACGGGCAGCTTTGGGCCTGCCGCCGCACCTCAGACCTACGCCGAAGCACTCCGAGAGCTGGCTAGTTCTGTAGAAGCTAAGGCCGCACTGGAAGCCAAGGTTGCCGCTGACGCTCCAAAGGTCCTCTTTGCTGATTCGGTGGCAACCTCGGACTCAACGATCCTTGTAGGTGACTTGGCCAAGATCCTTCGCGGTAACGGCGTAGAGATCGGCGCTAACAGACTCTTTGCCCAGCTTCGCGAAGACGGCTACTTGATCCGCCGCCAAGGGACTGATTGGAACATGCCAACGCAGCGAGCAATGGAGCTTGGTCTGTTCAAAGTCAAGGAGACGGCGGTTACGCATTCGGACGGCCATGTGACCGTTTCCAAGACTCCCAAGGTGACTGGCAAGGGTCAGAACTACCTCATCAACCGCTACTCCCCCGCCACTAAGGAGCTGTCCGCCTGATGGATGACGAACTGATGACAGTAGCCGAAGTCGCCACAGCTCTCAGGATGGATGAGCACTACGTTTACAGGTGCATCAACTCCGGGAAGCTCCTGGCCACCAAACATGGCAACCGCTACCGAATCCGAGCATCTGACTACCAAGCTTTCATCACCCCGGCACCCAAGGTTGTCGAGCGCCCAAAGACTCAGCGCAACAACATCCGACGCCTCATGAAGAGCGCGTAATCCGCCTAACGGCACCCTCGCCCGTATTAGGGCAAACACCCATCACCACTTAAGACCGTCGTTTGACGGCAGGCCGAACCGCCTCAGAAAGGTCTAATTGCTATGCCCGAAACACCCCCCTTTGTGAAGCTCAAGAAGATGTTTAAGGACGCGGCGGACGCAGCTGGTCATCCGATATCTTCCCGTGAAGCTCACCGCCAAGCGCAAGGCTTCATGCTCTCCAATGCCGCTGAGGATTCCGAGCTACAGCACAGCGACGAAACCGGGGAGGAAGCCGTCAAGCAAGCGCTTCTCTCCAACATTCGCAAGTACGGCAGCCTCCGCGCACCCATAGCCATGGTCGCATGACCCGCCTACGCATCTATGTCGGCGTCCTGTCCCTACTGATAGGCGCGCCCCTGTTCATCTACTGCATCTCGGACCCGTCAATTGGCGCCGGCGCATTCATAGGCACGGCAGTGATAACCGCCGCCGGATTCGCCCTGCTGTATCCGGCCCGATGGACCGAGTAACCCGCCCCACACAGAGGAAGGCGGCCACCATGCCCGGTGACCGCCTTCAGCAAAACCCATATCAAGGAGAACTTCAGTGACGACTATACAAGAAGAGCCATCGCCAAAACCATCACGCGACGTCCTCATGTTGGATAGCGCGGGCCCAACAGCTACCGGCTTTGGACTCAAGATGCACGCCGGTGGACCACAAACAGCGGAGACTCTGCTGTTCATCGCGGACTCGATGCGCTCGATGCTGGACGAGCATGACGCGCCGAACTACTTGGAGATGGAACTGCAGGCGAGTGACCGAAAGCAGTACGTAATGACTCTGCAGCGTAAGGGCAAGATCACGCCGCATCAGGCGCGGGTAGCTGCTGAAGAAGCCTTAGCATCAGCCCAACCCCGCGCAGTGACCACTGTCGAGGACCTAGAAGCGCTGCCGTTTGAGGCTGTCATTCGTGACGCTGAGGGGCATGTGCTTGAGCGTTGGGGTGACGCTGAGCATGTGATGTGGTCAACGCCAGGGTGTCAGGGGTTTGTGCCTGCTGACGTGATCGCGTTGCCAGTGACGGTGCTGTACGAGGTGCAGCCATGAGGGCGATGGCGTTTGAGCAGGATAAGGACGAGTGGTTGGAGGACGCGGTCGCAACCATCATCGGGATTGCTGAGAAGCAGGAGACGTTCACGGCTGATGATCTGCGCCGGGAGATGCGTGAGCCGGATGATTCGCATTGGCCTGGGACGGCGTTCACGAAGGCCCGCAGCTTGGGCTACATCGAAGGCTTCGAGGACCGCTATGTGAAGTCAACAACCCCGAGCCGTAACCACAGCGCACTCAAGCTGTGGACGAAGAAGAAGGAAGAGGCAAGGTCATGATCGAGATCCCGGATAGCTTTCTTGTCCTGATGCTGGCCGCTGTGATCGTGGGCGGCTTCCTGACGTTCGGCAAGTCCCGGCAGCATGACGCCCGCCTGGAACCTGTGGAGCCGGTGGACTGGGACGCCATCGAAGAAGAAACCCAGACCCGCTACGAGGACGACGCGGATTCCGCAAGAAAGGGCGAACGATGAGCGAGCAGACTAATCACCACACTGATTACCCGGTCTACAAGGGCGCCGAGGAATGCGGACACCCTGCGCCTGAAGATGAGGAATCAGAAGCCTACGAGCAGTGGGCATCTGACCACCCGGAAGGTGAAGGGCTGGATAGCTGCGTGCAAATTTGCGAGCTCTCACCCATTGGGATCTTCTGCCAAGACTGCTCCCACGATCAGGGCGACTGGACACCGCATCTGACCTACTGCGACGACTGCGGCTATCCCAAAGAGGAAGACGGCGGATGTTGCCCACCAGAGGACGAATCATGATCCGCAATCCTCGCCGTGCCCCTCACATCCGTCAGCGTCCGGCTGAGGGTATGCCGGTTGGTGGTTGGGCTGCGGCTGATTTGAACCTTCCGTGCTGGTGGTACGACCAACTGGTTAGGACCGCGACCGGCTGCGAATACCCCATCAGCGGCGACCAACAACCAGAACGAAAGGCGACGTCATGAAGGGAACAGTTCCGATCATCACGTGCGATGACGAGTACGGCTGCGATGAGTGGGAACTAGACCACTTCGAAATGGGCGTCATGAACTGGCGCGAACTGATGACCGGTTGGAAGTACGACCCCTACAACAGCGGCGACGACATGTTCTGTCCCGAGCACGCCAAAGACGACAAGCCATGACCGCCGACGAAGCAGCAACCACCCTCCCGCCGATCCTTGCAGCCAAAGCCCGCAACCCCTTGCAAGTTGAACTTGCAACAATCCTCACCGGCGCCACACCCCCGGAACAACTCACCCAACTACTCACAACCAAGGAACCCACCAAATGAGCAACGAACGTGCATTGCGTGACGCGCTATTGGATGCGCTCGAAGCGCCTGGGACTATCACCAAGTCCCGACTCCGCACCATCATGATCGATCACCCCGAGTCGGAGACTGTCGGCTACGTCATCGCTGACAAGGCCACAGGTTCCATGGATTGGGACGGCCAAGTGCACCCCAGCGTTGAGGCAGCAATCAACTCCATGTGCGGCCCCTACCAGTCCTACAGCCGCGAGACGGATGACCCTGAGAGGGACCATTGGAGTGTCACTTACAACATCCTTCCCGTCAAGGAAGCGGTGTCCTCTGATGACTGATTTGCGGGCACTCCTGGCACCCATCAAGGCGAGACTGGCAGCAGCAACCGAACTGGGCGCATGGGAGGTGCGCGGCAAAGACGTGGTGATCTATGACAAGCACGGATATGGAGCCCACCGCATCGTGGCCTGGGTTGATCACCCCGAATACACGGAGCCTATCGCGAACGCTCCCACGGACCTCGCCCGCCTACTCGCCGCCATCGAAGCCGTGGCAGGGCTGCACGCTCGCGAGGTCATCGCGACTCATGAGGGTTACGGCGAAGAAGCTTGGTGCCCGTACTGCTGCGACCACTGGCCCTGCGAAACAGTCGCCGCTCTTGCCGCCGCTTTGGAGCCTAACGTCCCCCTAGCCGATCACTACGAGTGCATCGCCTACGCGGATGACATCGCTGAAGGTCAGGACTGGGAAGTGCCAGAGGACTACAGGCGCCACTATTGCGCGGAGGACGGCGAGGACTGGCCATGCCAAACAGTTGCCGCCGCTTTGGGGTCTGACACCACACACCAGGAAGGAACACAATGAGCGAGCAAGGCGCTTCGATGACCATCACAGGCAACTACCTGAACCGCTACGGCGAACCGGTCATCGCAACCCAGATGCCACCCGTCCAAGGCGAAACACCTCTCGGCGGGTACATCGTCGCTGTTGGCTGGACATCCCGATGGATCAAGGCCCTAGCCCCCGACGTTGAACCGATCTACTCAGAGGGCAAGCTTCGGTGGGAGCACAACGGAAAGAAGTTTGAGGTCCGCCCCGGCAATTGGATTGTCTGGGAATGGGAGCGATTCAAAATGGCCCCGGACGGATACTTCAGGTCCCGCTACCAGAAGGTGGACATCCCTGTCGCCAACGATGAGAAGGACGGAACACAATGAGCGCCGCGCATGATGAGTTGTTCCAGTTGATGCTGGGCCGGACCACCACGAAAGCCGTAGAACGAATCCTTGCCGCTGGCTGGGTGAAGCCGCGCACCATCACCACCGCGGAAGAACTCGACGCACTGCCGAACGAATCCTTGATCCTTGATGCTCGCAACAAATGCCGGGAAGGCCTCACAAGCATCGAGGGTAGGAACTGGTGGCGCACCATGGGACCCGCGAAGGTGCTCGCGTCAAAGGAGATCAGTCTCCCTGCGACGGTTCTTCATGAGGGGCAGTCATGAGCGATGCCTGACCTGCTCCCGGGGATGGGCGGCACCTTCTGGCAACGACAACCCAACAAGCGGCCGGGATGCAGTTGTCCACCATCCCGATACGATCCGCGAACACCCAGACCCATAAACCCAGACTGCAACATCCACGGAGAACTCCCATGTGTAGCCTCACCGAACACACAGCAAGATCCCACCGCGAACACCTAGCCAAACAAAAAGAACCCATATACACCCAAACCGCCAACGAACACGGCATCCCATACGAACCACCCACACAAGGCCCCGTACAGGGGCCTTCACCATTTCCATGCCCGGAAACACAAGGAGAACAATGAGCCTGCACACATACCCCGAACTCGAACAAGGCACTGACGAATGGCTCCAAGCACGCTGCGGAATCCTCACCGCATCCGTCATCGGCAGCCTTGTTTCCTCCCGCCAGCCGACAGCAGCCGAAACTGACTGCCCCGAGTGTGGAGCCGAAGCCAACGGGCCCTGCCTTGGCAAGCGCACACCGGACCCCATCAAGACACTCCACCCAGCCCGTGCCGCAGCAGCCCGCGAACTGGACAAGGTCATCACCGCGGACGTCACTAGTGAGACTGCGCTTGGCCTCATCATGACCTTGGCCGCCGAACGCATCACCGGCCACGTCGAACCCGTCCAGGTGTCACGGGCCATGGAACGGGGGAACCTCGATGAACCGTATTCGAGAGATGCCTACTCGACCCACTACGCCAAGGTGACTGAGTTTGGCTTCATGGTCCGCGAGTTCGAAGGATTCAAGATCGGCTTCTCTCCTGATGGCTTGATCGGCGACGACGGGCTATTCGAAACCAAGTCACGATCCCAGAAGATCCAGCTCCGGACAGTCCTTGCCGATGAAGTACCCAGCGAGAACATTGCACAACTGCAGACCGGGTTGCTTGTCTCCGACCGGGAATGGATCGATTACGTCTCATACTCCGGCGGAATGAAGCTATGGACCAAGCGGGTCTACCCGGATCCGGACTGGCATGCCGCCATCTGCGACGCCGCCAACCAAGCCGAAACCATCATCGCCAACATGGTCAGCGACTACCTCAAAGCCAGCGAGTACATGCCAATGACAGAACGCATCGACCACTACCTAGACCCGGAGTTCGTCTGACATGGACATCACCGAAACACTCGCCCCGAAATCAGACCAACAGAACTACGACGACTACATTGCAGGCCCCCGAACTGTCACCGTCGCTGACGGCAAGGTATTCAAAGGGTCAGAGCAGCCATTGCATATTGAGCTTGTGGAGTATCCCGGGCGGCCGTTCAAGCCCAACAAGAGCATGCGCCGGGTGCTGGCTATCGCATGGGGCACTGAGACGGACGCCTACATCGGACGCCGCCTCACACTCGTCGGCAACCCGAACGTAAAGTACGGCGGCAAGGCAGTCGGCGGAATCGAAATCACCGCAATGTCACACCTCGAAAAGCCTCTCACCCTAGCGCTGACCGAGACCCGCGGCAAGAAACGATCCTTCACCGTCCAGCCGTTTCCTGACGCAGCGCCCACCCCGAAGCAACCGGACCTCACCATCCCGGACGACATCAAAGCCACCACCGCCCGCATGGTCAGCGAAGGCAAACTACCTGACTACCTCGCCTGGCTCGCCGAACAAGGCGCACCCACCCACATCACCGAATACGTACAAGCACAGGAGCCCACCGAATGAGCGCCAATCAAGACGGCATCGTCAGCGTCAGCATCACCGCCGGCGAACTTGTAAACACCGGCCACGCAAACGATGACACCCACCAGTTCCGGATGGGCTACACCAACTTCATCCACTTCACCCCCGAAGCCGCCCAGCAATGGATCGACGTGCTCACCCCCATCACGAAGGAGGCCAACTAGATGGCGAACGATCAACCGATAACAATCACCGGCAACCTAGCCTCAGACCCAGAACTCAGGTTCACTCCTTCAGGCGCCGGCGTCGCTAACTTCACCATCATCTTCAACCCTCGCTGGTTCGACAAGAACACCAACACGTGGGCGAAGGGTGAGCCGATCTCTTGGCGCTGCGAGGCATGGAACCAAGGACAACTTATCCGGGCAGAGAACATCTGCAACATGCTGAAATCTGGCGATTCCGTCATTGCCACTGGTGTCATCGAGACCAAGAAGTGGACCAACAAAGAAGGAGAACCGCGCTCCCGGCTGCAGGTCAAAATCGAATCCATCGGCAAAGACCTCACCTTCCATGGCCAGCCATACGCCCAGAACGACCAAGCGCCGGCCGCGCAGCCGGACCCGTGGGCAACACCACCAGCCCAGAACACCGGCGGATGGGGCAACGGTCCCGAAGGTGGGCCGCCGTTTTGATCCCTGACGAGATCATCACCTGGATCATGATCGGGCTCTTCTTGCTCGGCATGGCCATCGCGGCCTTAGTGCATCGCAAATAGAAAGTCACCCCACAAGCGCCCACAAAGGCGCTTTTTTCATGCCCCGCGGCGCTCGGTCATCACAGCCGGGCGCCGCACCGAAAGGACCACATTGAACATCGCGCAGCAACTCATCACCCAGCACGACGTCCCCGCAATCCTCTTCTCCAAACCAAGTTGCGTCCAATGCGACGCCACAGTCCGGAAATTCGAGAAGCACAACATCCCCTTCCACAAAGTAGACGTCACCCAGGAACCTGCAGCCTATGAGTTCGTGACCGGCCTCGACTATATGCAAGTCCCCGTCGTATACACCCGCAACGGCGAACACTGGGGCGGTTACAACCCCGCGAACGTCGAAGCCCTCGCTACGCCAGCAGCCGCATGACCCGGGCGACGTCCACCGCCTGCTGCTTCCTATGCCGCGGCCCGCACGGGCTCTGCCTCAACCATGTTTGCGAACACCACGTAGCCGCGGACAAACAAGACGAAGCCAACGAACGCGCACGCCGAACAGTCCGCCGGCCAACCGAAGACCAAGCCATCAATAACGTCATGCGAGCCCAACGACAACGCGCACCGAAGCGCCCCTTCAACTACCCCAAGGAAGAACGATGACCAACCAACGACTCCAACAAGCAGCCAGGGAAGCCTGCACCGACGACCGCCACGGGAAACCAAGCCCAGGCTCCGGACGACACAAAACAATCGACCGGGACAAAGTCCGACAACTCACCCAACAAGGCCGCACCGCCGAACAAATCGCCGAACAACTCGGATGCTCAACCAGCTCCATCAACCAAATCCGCAAACAACTCGGCATCACCAACCCACACCACACGCTCACCCCCGAGAAACGCGCACTCATCGAAGCAGCAATCCGTGACGGCTGGTCACAAGCAGAGATCTGCCGGACCCACCACGTAGACCCCGAAACCATGCGCCGCCACTACCCCGACGCCAAATGGGACCTCGAGCAACGCCTAGAACACCTCCGCACCCTCCGCATCGGACGCACCGAACACTGGGGCGGACAACAAACACACAGGAGAGCAGCATGAAAACAGTCATCAGCCTGTGCGACCTCACTGGGAATGCTGTCAAGCCCTGGGTTGAAGCTGGGTATGCGGCCTTCCTCGTAGACCCGCAACACGGGACCACCCGCGTCGAAGGCAACATAACCAAGTTCGCCGGCACCATCGAAGACGCAATGCCCGCCATCAGCGAACTCATCCGATCCGGTGACGTCGCGTTTGTCATGGGATGGCCGCCCTGCACAGACCTTGCAGTGTCCGGCGCCCGCTGGTTCAAGCCGAAGATGGAAGACCCCAACTTCAGCGAGTACCGCGGGCCCAACATGTGGATAGACGCAATGCGCATCGTGGAACAATGCCGCGTCGTCGGCGAGCTCTCCGGGGCGCCTTACTTCATCGAGAACCCCAAGACGCGCATATCCACCCTCTGGCGGCGACCTGACCACAAGTTCGACCCGTGGCACTTCACAGCATGGGAACCGAAAGACAACTACACCAAAGACACCTGGCTATGGGTCGGGGGGGGCTTCGTGATGCCTGAACGATCCGTAGATACAACCCTCGGGCCGGCAGACAAAACCCTCATCCACCACGCATCACCGACGAAAGTAAAAGGCGAGCGCGGCAACAAACGCAGCATCACCCCAATGGGATTCGCCCGGGCAGTCTTCCAAGCCAACCACCAGCCAGGAACGCATAAGCAAGCTGAGGTGGACGAATTTGGCACAGTCCCCATCCCGATCTAAGCCATGAAAGGAGGCCCCATTGTCTAAGGACACCCGCCCGTATTTCACGCTCACGAATGAGTACCCGCGCCACCGCAAGATCCGCACCCTTTCTGACAAGGCGTTCCGGCTGCACGTCGAGCTCATAGCGGACTGCAACGAAGCGACCAGTGACGGGAAGTTCAGCAAGCACGAACTGAACATGCGCGGCATCAAAACGGGCAAGGAACTCATCGCAGCGGGGCTGGTCGAAGAGATCGAGGGCGGGTACCAACTGCACGACTATTTGAGTCACCAGCCCTCGAGAGTGGAGATAGCGCAACGCCGGCAAGACAAGAGGGAACGCGGCACTAGGGGCGGCAAGGAGTCATCCCACAAACGCTGGCACGTTGACCGTGGAGTGTTCAAAGAGGACTGCGAACTGTGCGTGAGCGTCCCGGACGGTGCATAAGCGGGATAAGCGGAACTGTAAGCGGCCGCTTACAAAACGCTATAGCAAACCGATAGCAAACGTGTAACCAAAAATAAGCACCAACACCAACACCTATATAGCTACTCACCTAAGTGCCTATCTCATCTTCTTTTTGGGGTGCTTTTTAAAGAAGAGGGTGAAAGTTCTCAATCAATCGTCCGCTTAAGTTAGGGCCACCGCCGGGACATTTGATTGAAGGAAGGACCCAAATGTGATCACCGAAAACCAGGCCAAAGCGTTGGCCACCCTACTCCATGAGCTCAGGCCGCGCTGGTCCACCCCGGCAATGCTCAAACTCCTGGAGAAAAACGCGCAACACCCCGCCCCGTTCGCTGACATCACGGTGGCCGCAGTCAACGCAGCCCGTGACCCCAAAGTGGATACCCCCGGCGCCATCTTCATCGACCAACGATTCTGGCCCGACACCATCAAAGCAATCCTGCCGAAACCACCTCCATGCCCGGACCACGTCGGCCAGTACGCCCACAACTGCATCTGCTGTGCCGCCGACCGCAAAGCAGAACCACCACCCACCCACGAAAGCGAGAACGAACAATGAGCACCTACAACTCACCGCGCATCACCACCACCGCATCCATGAACGTCCCAGGCAGCCTCACCGCCGGAGCGCTACGCGACTTCGCAGCATCCGTTCCAGCAGAAGCCCGAGTGACCATCAAGGAATACCAAGGCGACCAGCGCGACCCGGGATACGCCACCCTCACAGCAAGCTGGGAAGGCGGACCCAACAAGCCCGCCACTCACCGAAGCACAAGCCTCACATCCCAACGCGACGGCCAATAACGGCCGCGGTCCTGGCTCGATGCCCCGAGCCAACGACACGAACCAACCACCCCGAAGCCCCGGCAAACGCTGGGGCTTAGCCATTCCAAGGAGAACGCAATGACCGAAGAAGCCAAGCGCCGCACAAAGCGCCGCTACGCCCATGAGCTATACCCGCACGGCGAAGAGTTCGAAGTACGCCCACTCGAAGTCGAGGTCCCATACCTGTACGCCCGGGCCATCGGATTCGATGTCCAAGGCACAAGCTGGTTCGAAGACAGCGGCCGCGGTGCCGTAGACCGAACCAACCAGCTACTCGACTCCCGCCACATCGCACTCATGGCCGACGCAATGCACCAAGGACTCACCGGCCAAGAAGCATGGGCATGGGCAGAAACACGCATGGACGAATCCGGCGAGTGGGTCTACCAACGGGCTGCTCACTACGGCGTGAAACCCGAACTCATCAAGCCATACGCTCATGGCGCCGAACCAGACCACCACGACCATGACAAACCCATTGAGGGCAGTAAATGGCTCACGGTGACCCGTGTTCAAGGCAAGGAAAGCGAGTGCCCGGACTGCACCGAACCGCTCGAGGCGAAAGAGGCAGCCGAATGAAGTTCCGCCTTGGAGATCACGTCCGCGTGATCAACCGTGACAGCGCCTACTTCGACCGTGTTGGCCGAGTAACCGTCATCGACAAGGCAGACACCGACGGCGAGCCCTTCGGCGTGATTGGCCTCAGCAGAACCTATCCGCAATTCCGCCACTGGTACGGGCCCGAAGAACTCACCCTCGCCGAGAAAGAAGACAACCGATGATCCGCAAAGAAGGCAAAGCACGCTGGGTCTACACCTGCGAGGAATGCACCGTCCACGCAACCTACCCTGACCACTTACGGGCCATCGAACGCGAACAAGCCCACGAGAAGAGCTACGCGCACTTCAGCCGCAGCATCGGCAAAGCAGTCCGCGAAACCTTCCAACCACTCATGGACGCATTCGGATTCGGACGGCTCGAACCATGGCAAGAGCAGGTCCTCGCCCGCTCACTGTGGGAGGACCTCAAATGAGGGTCTGCGAAACATGCGGGGCGCTCGGTGGCCTCCACACGTCATCCTGCGCCGGGCCTGTCATGAACGAAGTCGGCAAACCCAGCGTGAGACGTCGCCGCCTCGAACCCTTGGACCCGCCCATGCACTTCATGCACGGACCAATCGCCAGCGTGCTGCCCGGGATCATCCAAGCCATCCCACCCGCTGCTGACGTCACCATCACCGAAACACGCGACCACTCCGGTAAGAAAGCACTCACCATCACCGCCACATGGAACGAGGACCAATGACCGGCATAAGGCACGTCATCATCGATATTCCTGCCCCTGCCGGCTGGATCAACTCCAACCAACGCATCCACCGCATGCAAACCGCCAAACTCACCAAAGCCTGGCGGGAAGCAGCAGCCAAAGCAGCCGCCCACATCACAGCACTCACGCCACCCGTCCACATCTACGCCCACATCTGGAAACCCCGCGGCGGACGATACGACCCAGGCAACCTCTACCCAACCGCCAAAGCCTGCGTAGACGGCTTAGTTGACGCCGGCCTACTCACCGACGACGACCACACCCGCGTCATCGGCCCAGACATGCGACACGGCGGCAAAGGCAACCCGCAACTCATCCTCATCATCGAAACACCCAAGGAGGCAAAGAATGCCGTGCTATGACGACGAAGACGAACTCTGGGTAGTCGAATGCCAAGTCTGCACCTACCAAGCCAGCGGCCGAGTCGAACACCGCATCAACGACCGTGCTGACGCCCACGAACAAGAGACAGGCCACCAAACGGACGTCGTTAGCGAGGACCGATGACAGCCCCGCACATTGATGACACCACCCACGGCAGCGTCCGGTGGTTCCACGGCAAAGGACCCGTACCAGTCCAGCCCTACGTGGGTGACTGCCAACACTGGGGCCTCACCGTCATCGCATGGGGCTGGGACCTCAAACACTACGAACTCAACACATGCGACCTCACCGCCAACGGACAACCCGGCTGCGGATCACGCGCATGGATGAACGAACGCGGAATATCCACCACCCAATGGATGCAACCCATCATCGAAGCGAACCGGCAAGCAATCGCCGAAGAGATAGCCAACCCGCTCACCTTCAACAAAGGAGGCAAACCATGAGCCATGAGTGCACCACGGATGGATGCCTCAACCACACAGACACCTACGTCTGCGACCAGTGCATCCGGGACCTGCAAGCATGGCTAGACAAGGTCCCAACACTCATCACGGCACTCACGGTCACCATCGCCAAACTCGACCACGTACGGCCCATAGGAGGCGGCTGGAACGGCGGAGGTAAACCAGGATCAGCCGCGCCACTCAACCTCGACGCACTCCAACTCCAAGAGAACCTCAAGAGCGTCGGACGAAGCGCCAAGGACTACGCCCACGACGAACGGGCAGCAGGATTGGCATGGCTCATCCAAGACTGGGTGACCAAGGCTGAGCTCTTGGTGAGTGGACCCGAAGCGGAGGTAGTGGATCACATCGGAGTCAAAGCCAAGCTCGCAGCCGCAGACATCCAACCCATGCCCACCCGCCAACTACTCCCATGGCTTCGAGACAAAGCAGGAGTTCACCTCATCAGCCAACGCATCCGTGACTGGGTACGAGACGGACACCTCCGACCACACAACACAGAAGGGCAACCAACCTACCACCCACACGAAGTCATCGACGTCTGGCAGCGCATCGGAAGGAAATGACACGGCTATTGACCAGTGCTGGTTGTGATTGTCTAGTGCTGTAGAAGCTGTTAAAGTGTGGGTAGAGCACGGCACAGCTGGCTCTGCACTCAGGTTCCACCACACGGTGGGACCTTTTTTGTTTGTCCTCTTCCCCCAGGAGGCGACATCTCCCGCGCAGGGTCAAGCGCACCGCCGCTCGTCGTGACGACGCCGGCACAATGCGCGGTAGAGCAGTGGTAGCTCGCAAGGCTCATAACCTTTGAGGTCGTCGGTTCGAATCCGACCCGCGCAACGAACACCGCATAGCCGGACCTTCACGGGTGAATTGCGGAGCGCCCATCCCATTGACATAAGCATCTGACGGCGTGCTTACCGAGGGATGGAACGCAAGGGAGTAGAAGAGGCAAGGTGCCAGCGCTGACTGTAAATCAGTGCACGGTTGGTTCGATTCCAACTGCTCCCACGAATGAGCATGGCCAGAAGAGTGGTGCCGGGTGACGTCTATCGCACCCCGGATAAATGGCTCGGTCAGCAGCCCCGCCATGCTCATTCAAATGGAAGTTACCCCAACGGTGGGAAGCTGTCTTGAAAACAGTGGCCGGTAAAACGGAACTACACCCACCACCCGGAAATGAAAGACTCATCCTCATGAAGATCTTCGCCAAAGCGCTACTCGTCCTTGCTGTCATCCTCTGCCTCGCCGCTATCTGGATCCCATCGAGCTGGCTACAACTGCTACTCAGTGGGCTTCTCGCACTGTTCGTAGGCGCCGCCATCCTCGGACAGAAACCCCGCACCTAAGCAACACCAGGAGGATATGCGAATGGTGAGCAGCCTGTTTGCTAAACAGGTACGGCTGAAAGGCCCAGCAGGTTCAATCCCTGCATCCTCCGCTGATCGAAACGCACGCCGACTAAACCACTGAGGACCGCGGCCTCGCTTAGTAGATCACCAAACCCCGGCGCCGTCCCCGGGTTACGAGAGCGGCAACGTCGGACCCCGCCACGGTGCACCACGGCGGGGCCTGACACCAACGCAGGAGGTATAGATGAGCGACAAGACACTCCAATGCGTACACGATGCCATCGCCGCACACATCGCCGACGAGAACGACGGCTCACCCGAGTACCTAACCGAGTGGATATTCATAGCGGCTGCTGCTATTTCCGATGATCCTGAGCGCACGTCTTACTACCGCGGCGCACCAACCGCCCCATACCACCACCAGATCGGCCTGATGGAACGTGGGCTAGAGATGCTGCGTGGCGCAGAGGATTGAGTAAGCCAAACCCTCGCCGCTCCAACGGTTCACTCCGCGACAAGATCAGGGCCCGCGTCATCCGCGAAGAGTCTGACTGCTGGCTGTGTCACACGCCCGTTGACAAGACCCTACCTCACGGACTGCCGGGATCACCCGAAGTAGACGAGATAGTGCCAGTGTCCAAAGGCGGATCACCATTCGACCGGAAGAACTGCCGACTCGCACACCGCTTATGCAATCAGAAGCGCGGAAACCGGGATGCCACAGAAGCCCGGTACGCCGATATGAGACCCCTAAAGACCAGTAGACGGTGGCGCTAAGGGTACCCGCCCCGGGATGCCCCCACCCACCCCCTAGGCCCGCCTCCGGCATAGTGCCATTTTCACTCATGGGCCGATTTCCACAGATGCCCGAGCTCGCCTGACGGAGAGGAAGTCGTTCCTATGGCTGGGAAGAAGCAGCTTCCTCCTGTGTGGCTTGCTACCGAGGATGACGTGCCAGCGCCTCCAATGACATTGCGTCAGGCTGCTGAGCATGGGACGCGCCTCGATGAGCTGAAGGCGATGCGTCTGATCTTGGTGACGCATATGGAGAACGAGAACACGCTAGCCCGTGACCTTGCCGCACTGACTCGCCAAGTGCGCGAAATCTCGAAGGAGATTGATGAGCTTGAGCCTTCCGGCGAGAAGGATGACCTGAGCAAGGCGGCCGATACGGATGACGAGAAGTTCAACCCCTACGCTGTTTGAGTCTGCCCGCCATGTGGTTGTCCCTGAGGGGATTGTTTCTACTGGTTGGCCGGCGGTTCGCAATACGCTGCATGAGCTCGGCATTTCGTTTGATCCTTGGCAGCAGGGTTCGGCGCAGTTGATCCTTTCGAAGGACGCTGACGGACTGTATGCCACGACTGTTGGCGGCATCACGATCAGCATTCCCCGCCAGGTCGGTAAGACGTTCATGATCGGCTGGATCGTCTTTGCCTTGTGCATCATCCATCCTGGCTTGACGGTCACTTGGAGTGCTCACAAGAAGGACACAGCAGACGAGACGTTCGATGGCATGAAGTCGATGGCGTCTTTGCCTTTGATGACCCCGCACATTGATCGGACGCCGGATAACGGTTCTGAGCAGAAGATTGAGTTCACGAACGGTTCTCGTGTTGTGTTTGGTGCGCGTGAGCGTGGTTTTGGGCGCGGTTTCACGAAGGTTGACATTGTTGTCTTCGATGAAGCGCAGATCCTGACTGAGCGTGCTGTTGATGACATGGTGCCGGCGCAGAACGCGTCTCCGAATGCTCTGACGATCATGATCGGGACGCCTCCTAAGCCGATTGACCCGTCAGAGATTTTCGAGGAAGCACGTCGGGCTGCTTTGTCTGGTGACAGCAGCGATTCGCTGTATATCGAGTTCAGCGCTGATCGTAATGCCGATCCTGATGATCGTTCTCAGTGGCGTAGGGCGAACCCTTCGTATCCTTCTCGGACTAAAGAGAAGTCGATGCTGCGTATGCGGCGGAAGCTGACGAAGGATTCGTTTCTTCGTGAGGCTATGGGGATTTGGGACGAGTTGGCTTCGCGGAAGAACGCGTTTCCTGCCGGCGCGTGGGAAGACTGCCTCATTGAGGATCCTTCCGAGGATTGGCCGATTGCTGCTGGGGATCGATATGAATCCTGAGCGGACGTGGGTGACGGTTTCGTTGGCGATGTTCTCCGATGATGGCTTGCATCTTGAAGTGGCTGAAACGGAATCGTTCAACGAGAGCGGTTCAGCGGAGCTTGTGCACTGGATTCAGAAGCTCGCCCGCCGTCGTACCCCTGTCGTGATTGATGCGTTCAGTCCGGCCCGCTCGTTTGAGCCGATGCTCAAGGAGAAGAAGTGCATGGTTCGGATCTTGTCCTCGAATGAGTTCGCGCAGGCTTGCATGGGGCTTCATGACGCGGTGCGTGAGGGCACGGTTTCGCATTTCGGGCAGGAGCAGCTTGACGCGTCGGTTGCTGGGGCTACGAAGAAAGCTGTTGGTAAGGCGGGCGCGTGGGCGTTTGCTCGTGATGACCTTGAAGTAGACCTTACCCAGATCATGTCTGTCACGTGCGCCCACTTTGGCGCCGTCAAGTTCGCTCGTAAACCTGTCGCTGATTCCGGTGAGCGTAGTAGCCAAGGAGGTGTTTCGGTTTGCTGATTTCACCGAATGGGCTCTCCGCGGAAGAGGGCATGGTTCTGCAGAAGCTTCTTGAGGTGTACGAAGCAAAGCAGCCGAGGAACACTCTCCGTCAGGTCTATTTTGAGGGCAAGAACGCGTTTGTTGATCTTGGCATTGCGATCCCTCCGGAGATCCTGGCTCGTATTGATCCGGTCATGGGATGGGTTGAGACTGGGGTCCGGGCTCTCACTGACCGTTCTGTGCTTGAGGGGTTTGTTTCGCTTGACGGCGAAGATGACCCTTTTGGGATTGACGAGGTTCTTGCAGGCTCGAAGTTCCTTCAGTTCTTCTCTGGCGCCACGCTTTCGTCTGCCATTCACTCGTGTGCGTTTCTGCGCGTGGATGACATGTCTGGTGAGTTGCGGGTCCGCCCGCACTTGGCTGATATGTCTGCTGCGATCTGGGATAAGGACCGCATGGAGATCGGCGCGTATCTTGCCGTGCTCGAACTGCGTGATGGCATCCCTGCTGACATGGCCATGTATTTGCACGAGAAGATCGTGCGGATTCAGGTGCTTTCGTCTGGCCGCGTGAGCGTGGAGCGTTTCGCGAACCCTTTGGGACGCGTCTCTGTTGCACGTCTCCCGCACAAGCCGACTCTGAAGCGCCCGTTTGGTCATTCCAGGATTTCGCGCCCGGCCATGTATTTCACTGACTCTGCGTTGCGCACGGTAGTGCGTTCCGAGGTGCAGGGTGAAGGCTTCGCGGGTCCTCAGTACTGGCTGATGGGAGCTGACGCTAAAGCTTTCGCCGGCAACAACAGGTTCAAGGCTGTCATGGGCCGCGTCTTTGGCCTCACTGAGGACAAAGACACCCAGGAAGTGCCGGACGTGAAGCGGTTTGAAGGCGCGTCCCCGGAAGCGCACATCTCGCATCTTCGCATGTGGGCGTCCCTGTTTGCTGGTGACCAGCGGGTGCCGATGTCGTCACTGGGCATCATTCAGGACAACCCGTCTTCTGCGCAGGCTATCTACGCCGCTAAGGAGGACCTGCTGGTGGATGCGAACAACGCCAATAAGGCATGGGGTGACGGGGCGGTTGACGCTCTGGCCATGTCAGTTGAGTGGCGTGATGGTGCTAAGCCTGCTGGTATAAGCAATTTGAGCGCTGTGTTCACGCCTGTTGGGACGGTTTCGCCGACAGACAAGGCTGTTGCCTTTGGGCAGTTGGCACCGCACATTCCCGGATTGGCTGAGTCTGAGGTTGGGCTTGAGTATGCAGGGTTCTCGCGGGAACAGATCGTTAGGCTCCGCGCAGGGATCCGGACAGCGTCGATCACATCGTTCATGGATCGTGTAGCCGGCCGTTCAACTGCGCCTACGGCCCGCGTAGCGGACGCTGCGGCTGCAGGGGCGGACAACCAGGCGGTTAGCTGATGGTGGTGCCGTACAGTGCCACCCTGAGTTACGCAACGCTTCTGGACAATCTCAGCGGCGGCGCGTTGGAAGAGCTTGACCGGCTTATGGCGTCGGTAGCGAACGAATCTCCTGAGGTGCAGCAGGAAGCGCTGATGGATCTGCTGCCGCTCCTTGGTGATCAGTACGTGGGCGCGTCCTCGTTGGTGTCAGCGCAGTTCTTCACTGAGCTGCAGGACATCAATGGGGTGCGTAAGCCTGTGCAGGCGGAGACGCTTGACGGAGTCGGGGCGAAGCGTTGGCACTCTCTAGCTGGCTGGGGTTCGGCCCCTGCCATGTTCGAGCAGGGCGGTGCCGCGCTCGTCTACTCACTCCTTTCTGGTGGGCTTACGAAGATCCTCACTGAGGCCGCCGCGGACACAATGGTTGGCAACGCTGAGATCCAAGGTGGCATGCGTGCGCAGCGGGTTCCTCGTTCCGGGTGCTGTGCATTCTGCGGGATGCTTGCCAGCCGCTTCGCTGACTACGAATCTGTTGAGTCAGCAAAGACCGTTGTTGGTCGAGGCATTCCTGTCGGGCAAGGCCGCGGCCGCGGTTCCAAAGGCAAAGGCCGCGGGATCAAGGCACGTGGCGCTAGAGCAGTCGGAGAAGAGTTCCACGACCACTGCCGGTGCAGGGTAGTTGTCCTAACGAAGAACAACTACGCGGAACTGCAATCAACCGCCGACAAATACTACGACTCGTACGCTGCAGCGGCTGATAAAGCCAGCGAAGGACGGCGCCTTGAATGGGTCGAGACCAAGTCTTCTGACGGCTCATTGAACCGTCAGTACACATGGGTCAACGCCGAGGGCAAGGCCCGGACGGCGCAGGACCACACCAAGGACATTCTGGCTGCTATGCGGCAAGACCTTGGCGTCCGGTAACCCACCAAAATCTACGCGTTCCAGGCGGCGGTCAACAGCCTGGTTAGTGCCGACGGGCTTACGGAAAGGAAACACCCAATGAGTGAAGAATCTGCCGCGACTGGGGGCGAGTCCTCGGACTTCAAACCGATCACGACGCAGGAGGATTTCAACAAGATCCTCGGCGAGCGTCTGAAGCGGGCCAAGCCGTCCAACTATGACGATCTGAAGGCCAAGGCTGCACAGTTCGACCAGGCGCAGCAGGACAAGCTGACGGAGACCCAGCGTCTTCAGGCTCAGCTTGAAGAGCTGTCCGGGCAGGCCAAGACCGCGCAGCGTGAGAACGCTCGACTTGCTGCCATCGCCGCCGAGGGAATCCCCGCCGAATACCAGGATCTGGTGCACGGCGAAACCCCTGAGCAGTTCGCGGCGTCCGCCAAGAAGGCCAAGGATCTCATCTCCAAAGCTACGGCGGCCGAAAGCAAGCCTGGCGTTTCGTACCGGGTGAACTTGGACGGCGACGGCTCCGAACAGCTGGCGTTGAACGGCAGCGGCATTGAGGACGCACTCAAAAGGAAGCTCGGGATCTCCTAGCTTCCGTCACTAACCAAACTTTAGGAGTTGGCATGGCGCAGACCGCCGCAACACAAACCAGCGATTTCGCTGGATTCCTCAAGCCCGATGAGGCTGAGGCTTATTTCACCCAGGCTGCACGTCAGTCTGTTGTCCAGTCCCTGACCCGACGTGTGCCCTTGGGCATCAACGGCCAGGAAATCCCGGTTGTAACGTCCAAGCCCACCGCCGGCTGGGTTGCTGAAGCTGGCCAGAAGCCGGCTACCAAGGGCGCTATCGGGCTGAAGACGATTAGCCCGAAGAAGATCGCAGCCATCACGGTTGTGTCCGCTGAAGTCGTTCGTGCGAACCCGGGCAATTACGTGTCTCTGTTCCGTGACCAGATCGCGGAAGCTTTCGCTATCGCGTTCGACGCGGCCGCTCTTCACGGCACGAACACCCCGTTCGGCGCCGGCAACTTCATCGCTGCAACGACCAAGGCTGTTGAGCTTGGCACGGCAACGTCCGCAAACGGCAGCGTATACGCTGACCTGAACGGCGCGCTGAAGTTGCTCGTGGATGACAAGAAGAAGCTCACTGGCTGGGCCTTCGATGACACCGCTGAGCCGCTGCTGAACGCGGCTGTGGACCTGCAGGGCCGCCCGCTGTTCGTGGATGCAACCTACGAGAACTCCGCGCTCTCCGCTGGCCGCCTGCTGCGCCGCCCTGCCTTCTACAACGAAGGCGTGGCCGGGGGCGACACTGTCGGTTTCGCTGGCGACTGGTCCCAAGCTGTATGGGGTGCCGTGGGAGGCATCTCTTACGACGTTTCCACCGAAGCGACCGTGACCATCAACGGCGCGCTGACTTCCCTGTGGGAGAACAACCTCGTAGCCATCCGCGCCGAAGCCGAATACGGCTGGCTCGTCAACGACGCTCAGGCGTTCGTTGAGCTCGTGGACGCGGTCTAAGTTGCCGCGCCTGCGTAACTCCGAAACGGGATTGGTAGTGCACTGCGAGGGTGACCTCGCGGAACGCTACCAGTCCCGTGGCTGGCTCCTTGCTGATGCAAAGGATGAGCCTGCTGTTGAGGTGGCATCGGAAGAGCCTCAGAACGAAACCCCTGACAACCTCGAAGAAGCTGCAGCGCCCGTGGACGTAGAGCCTGCTGTTGAGGTTGAGGTCCAGGACGAGAAGCCGGCACGCCGCAGCCAAGCTCGGCGCCGCTAACAGGAAGGGGACGCGATGTCTTGGGTTGCTCCGGATGACGTAATCGACTCGTGGGTTGGTTCGAACGCACCAACTGACACGGCACGGTTGCAAATATGGATTGACCGGGCTGAACGGCTTGTGCGACGTCGCGTCCCTGACCTCCAAGCCCGCATTGACGGGGAAGCGGACGCCGTACCTCCTGTCACGGACCTTCTCGACTCAACGTGTGACGTGGTCATTGAGATGGTCACGGAGGTGTTCAAGAACCCGGACGGGAAACGCTCTGTCCAGTCCTCCACTGGTCCGTTCTCGGACAATGTCACCTTTGGTGGTGACAACCCCGGCAAACTGGTTCTGACTCCGAGTCAGGCAAGCTTGCTGGCGTCCACTGCTGACGGCGAGGCCTTTACTTTCGACCTCATAGCGGGGCCCTAATGCCGGGAATTGTGGAACGCTTCCCTGATGAGTGGCGTACTGATGTGATGGTGCTGCGTGGCGGTGGCCGGGACTCGAAAGGGAACCCGCTGCCGGTCACGGAGATCCCTGTGCAGGTTTGTATTGTTGCCCCGCGGGCGACGTCGGAGCCTACTGACCGGGCTGACCTTATTTCGAGCACGGCCGTCCTGTATCGGGATCCGGACCCAGACTTTAGCTTTCTCCCCAAGGATCGTGTGCGCGTCCCTGTGACTGCGCGCATGGCTGGTGAGTGGGCTGTTGACGGTTTGCCGGGTGAGTGGCCGTTGGGTGATGAAGTGGCGTTGGTGAGGTCCTGATGGCGTTACGAAGCGTCAGGGGTTCGCGGAACTACAAGGCGGATGACTCTGGCCTGAAAGAGCTCGGAACTGTTGAGTCGGTTGGCGAGGCGACCTTGGCGGCCGCTAAGAGGTTGGCGGGGAATGCTGAGGCTGTTGGCCGCGGCACCTACGAAGCCAAGCCCACGACGGTCACTGCCGGCTGGGATAACGAGCTACGCGCCGGCGCCGTGGTCCGGGAAACGTCGCACGAATACAAGGACGCCAGGGATTCGATTCTGCGCCGTGTCATTGAGTCCATGAAGGTGGTGGAGCGGTGATTGATGGTCTTGTGTTCCCTGATGTCCGCGAGTGCCTGAATGACCTGGTTGACGGCACTGAGCACTTAGGCGATCCAGTCCGGATGGTTTGGCATCTTCCGGCCGACGATTATGGCACGCTGCAAGGACCTTTCCCTATCGTGCTGGTGTATACCAACGGCGGCACTGAGAGCTATATCGATCGCGTGGACCGTGTGACGCTTGAATGCTACGCGCCAGGCACGCAAGCCGTGAACACCTTGGAGTCCATCAAGGCTTTCATTTGCGGCACTGACATTGAGACAGATCACGGCTATCTCGACGGCATCAAGTCCGATCAGGTCCCCGAGGATGTCCCTTACGCCTCCGACACGTTGAACAAGGCGACAGCGACTTTCACGGTCACGTCCCGCCCCCTATAGCCCCTACCGGGGACAAACAATTCACATTGCCCTTGAAAGGGGTTCATTGCCATGCCAACTTTTGACACACTCCGCCAGGAATCTGATGACCGGACCTTGATCCGCAAGATCCAGAAAGCCATCATCCTCTTGCGCGTCTCCACGGAGGCGCTGCCTACCACGCTGTTCGCTGCTGGTGGCGGCCTCATCGACTTCAAGGCTGAAGGCTGGCTTCCTGTTGGAATGATCACGCCGGACGGCATCGAGTTCGGCCGCGATGTCACCGAGGAAGACGTGCCGGCGCTTGGTTACAGCACTGCTCAGCGGACGGACGTGACTGAGGTTGCCCGCTCGCTGACGTTCACGGGCCTCGAACATGGCCGCAAGCACATGCTGGAGCTGTCCTACGGCACCGACTTGACGGCAATCACTCAGGATCAGACGACCGGCGAGGTTGTCTTTGATGAGCCTGAGATGCCGATCAACAAGGAGTACCAGGCGCTGGTTCTGGGCTCTGACGGGCCTGCCGACAATCAGTGGCTTCTGGGCCGGGCTTATGGGGCTGTGAAGCTGTCGAACACTGACAGCCAGAAGTGGGCATCCTCTGACCCGCTGACCACGCCGATCACCATGAAGGTGATGACGGATGCCGAGACCGGCGTTCCGCTGCGTCACTTCATGGGTGGCACTGGGGCGCTGAAGGCCAAGGCGACTCTGGGCTTCACCGCAGCTACCCCGTAGCCCACTAGACCGCGGGCCGCGCCACTTTCCGGGTGGTGGTGGCGTGGCCCGCTTCAAACCCTTACCCACCACCTGACAAGACCAAGGGAGGCATCATGCCCCGTTTCACCAAAGAATCTGATGGCCGCACCATTGCGGTCGAAACGTCTGTTCCCCGTGAATCTGCTGAGCTCCGCGCCGGCGGGTTCACCGAGCAGAAGGCCAAGACGGCCGCTGTGAAGGAATCCGACGCGGCCAAGCCCGCAGCCACACCAGTCAAGTAACCGTCAAATACCCATCAAGTAACCCGACCACCACCACCCGGAGGTATCACCATGGCTAACGACAAGCCGACTATTCACCTGTCCCTTTCCGCTCTTGAGGCTGAGGTTTCGAAGCCGGAGGCGTTCGTGCTCGCACTCTCTGGCGGCAAGCGCATCACCTTCCCGGACCTTTTCGACATGCCAGCCGATGAGGCAAACGAGTTCTTCAAGGATCTTGAGCAGACCGGCCAGAACGATTTCTCCTTCTTGGAGAAGTGGCTCACCCCGAAGGACTTCGAGGCCTACAAGGCTGAGAAAATCCCGCTGCGCGTCCACGCCGCACTTATCCAGCGCGTCATGGACTACTACGAGCAGACAGTTGGGAAGCCGGGGGAAGGGCGCGCCTCTGCGAGCTCCTAACCCGCTACCGCCCACAGATCCGCGCCGACCTCGCACACGAGTACCCCGGCGTGGATCTGGCGGAGTGGTTCCGGGCTAAGCGGTGGGTGGCGTTGCTCGAGTTGATCGACATGCTGCCCGCCGCTAGCCGGCTCAACGAGGCTATAGCGAACGACCCTGAAGCGGCTAAAGCGATTGCTGAAGCGAACCAGGGCAGAGAGAGCGAGCCGTGGACGCCGCGCACCGCTGAATGGGATCTCACAGCCACGTTGCTGAGTGACATCTCGAACGGCATCAAGGTACTGACCGCGGCAACGATCAAGGTCAACGGCGGCAAGCCTGGCGACGTGAAGCCGTTCCCCACCCCCAAATCTGAGATTCAGGCGGCCATGAAGGCTGCCGAGCGTGAATGGGCTGTGCAGTTCGCCAGTCAGTTTGGTTTCTCCGCGGAGGACCTGTGACAACTCAATAGGAGGCACCGTGCCCGTCATCGGCGTAGCTGAAGTTCTGGTCAAGCCATCGTTCAAGGGCGCTCAGCAGAGTGTTGCCCGCGAGATGGACGGGATCGCCGAGAGTGCGGGGCAGTCTGCAGGGTCCAAGATGGGGGCGGCCCTTGGTGGTGCGCTGAAGGTTGGCGCTGTTGCTGTTGGTGGCGCCGCTATCACCGGCCTCGGCGTGGCACTGACCAAGGGCTTTGGCCGACTGCAGGCCATCGAGAACGCAAAGGCCAAACTGACCGGCCTTGGTCACGATGTTGAGTCAGTGACCAGCATCATGAATGACGCCATGGCCTCGGTGAAGGGCACTGCATTCGGCCTGGACGAAGCTGCCGCAGTTGCGGCCGGGGCTGTAGCTTCTGGCGTGAAGCCAGGCAAGGAACTTGAGCGCACTCTCCGGCTGACTGGTGACGCTGCGACCATTGCCGGTGTTGGCATGGGTGAAATGGGTGCGATCTTCAACAAGGTCGCTTCATCGAACAAGATCCAAGGCGATGTTATCGCGCAGCTAAACGACGCTGGTATCCCCATTGTGCAGCTCATGGCGAAGGAACTTGGCAAGACCGCTGAGGAAACCGTCAACCTTGCCTCTGAGGGCAAGATCAACTTTGAGATCTTCCAAAAGGCCATGGAGAACGGTCTTGGCGGGGCGGCGCTGAAGTCGGGCGATACCCTGCAGGGCGCGTTCAAGAACACCATGGCCGCGGTCGGGCGTATCGGCGCGAGCCTCCTGTCCGGGGTTTACCCCCGGATTCGTGAATTCTTTTCCGGCGCTATCGAGTGGCTGAAGCCCTTGGAAGAGGGCGCGAAAGTCGCGGGTGCCGCGGTTGGCGAGTTCCTCACTAAGGCCATCGACGGCGCGCAAGGTCTCTATGATCTGATCGTCAAGGGCGACTACACCGGCAAGCTCGCGTCAGCATTTGGGTGGCAGGAAGATCACCCACTCGTGGACTTCCTCTTCAAGGTCCGCGACGGTGCTGTCGGCCTCTACGACCTGCTGGTCAAGGGCGATTACACGGGCATGCTCCGGCGTGCTTTCGGTTGGGAAGAGGACTCCCGCGTTGTGGACTTCCTCTTTACCGTTCGGGAGACCGTGCTGAAGATCCCTGACGCTTTGAAGAAGCTCGTTGACGGCGGCAGTGACGTTGCTAAATCGCTGTGGGACATGCGTGTCCCCATTGGCATTATCTCTGGGCTGATTCTTACGGCTCTCATCCCGCACTTTGTTGCGCTCGGTATCGAGGCTTTGAAATCAGCCGCTCAGCAGAAGCTTGCTTGGTTCATCTCTCAGGGTGGCGCTACGAAGGCTGCTTTTGTGCACTCGTGGGCTGTGACTGTCATGGTCGGCGGTTGGGTGTTGATGGCTGCCCAGGCAACTATCAACGCGGCGAAGATCGCTGCTGGCTGGTTGATTGCTATGGGCCCGGTTGGTTGGATCATCGGCATTATCGCGGCCGTTGTGGCTGCGTTTGTGTGGGCTTACAACAATGTCGGCTGGTTCAAGGACGGCGTCGACGCGGCCATGCGCTGGATCGGCGAAGTTGTCACCAACGTTTTCAACTGGGTGCAGGACGTCATTCGTGGCGTCGTTGACTGGTTCACGGGGACTGCCCTCCCTGCTTGGGATGCTGCGATTCAGGCTATCGGCGGGTTCTTCAACTGGTTGTGGACTGGTGTTATCAAGCCGGTCTTCGATGGTATCGCTGCGGTCATCTCATGGGTCTTCAACTCGGTCATCAAACCTGTTTTTGATGGGATCTCCGCGGCGGTCAATGTCGTCGGCACCATTTTCAACTGGCTTTACCTGAACGTCCTGAAGCCTATGTTCGATTCGGCGAGCGTGATCATCGGCGGGTTCTACCTGTTCTTCCGCGGCATTTTCCAGCTCGTCGTATCGGTCATCATGAACATCATTGTTCCGGCGTTCCAGTCCTTCTGGGATCAGATGGTGGCGGTGTTTACGGGTATCGGCACGACCGTTGCTGATTGGTGGAACGCTGCGGTTGCGATTTTCAACGCGGCTGTGACTTTCGTTCATGATGTTCTTGCTGCAGCGTTCACGTGGCTGTATGACAACGTGATCAAGCCTGTGTTCGATCTGATTGGCACAGCGGCTACGTGGTTGTGGAACAACGTGCTGAAGCCAACGTTTGATTCGTGGGTTTGGTTCTTCACGAAGGTCATCCCGGACGCGCTGAACTGGTTGTACCTGAACGCGATCAAGCCAGTCTTTGACGCTATCGGGTTCGCGGTCAATTGGGTGTGGCTGTACGTGTTGAAGCCGGTCTTTGACGTGTGGGTGAACCTCTTCACGGTGATCATCCCGAACGCGTTGAACTGGCTCTACACGAATGGCATCAAGCCGGTGTTTGACAACATCGGCACTGCGATCAAGACAGTTTGGGACACGGTCATCAAGCCGGTGTTCGATTTCCTCACTAAGGCAATCAATGAGGAAATCCCGAAGGCGTTCGAGACCGGCGTTGCTGCGGTCAAGAAGGCCTGGGACACCATCCAGGACATCGCGAAGGCGCCAGTGCGGTTCGTGGTCAATACGGTCATCAATGATGGCCTGATTGGCGCGTTCAATACTGTTGCTGGGGCCCTTCCGGGTATCGATAAGTTGCCCAAGGTGGCGCTGCCTGCTGGTTTTGCTGACGGCGGTTACACGGGCGATGGTGGCAAGTATCAGCCTGCGGGCATTGTGCATGCTGGAGAGTTCGTGTTCACCAAGGAGCAGACAGCCCGGGCTGGTGTTGGGAACCTTTACGCGATGGCTAAGGCTCTGGCTGGTTACGCGAAGGGCGGCTTGGTCCGTCCGATCGGTAGCGCCACTGTTTCTCAGCCGTTCCATGGTGGTCACAACGGCATTGACTTCGCTGCACCGACTGGTTCGCCTGTCGTTGCTGCTGGTCCGGGCCGCGTGTCTTCTGCTGGCTGGTCATCGTATGGCGGCGGTAATGAGATCCACATCGATCACCCGAACGGGTTGCAGACCTGGTACGCGCACTTGTCGTCGTTCGCGGTGAAGATGGGCCAGATGGTCACGGCCGGATCCAAGATCGGCGAGGTTGGTTCTACCGGTAATTCCACTGGCCCGCACTTGCACTACATGGTGCTGAACGGTGGATGGCCGAACTACAAGAACCCTTCCGAGTACCTGGATGGTGGCGGCGAGTCTGGTTCTGGTGGCGGGTGGAGTTTCGACCCGATCGCTCCGATCATCGACGGACTTGTTTCTCTGTTCAAGCTGACCTTCCCGGCTGGCGGCATGATGGCTGACCTTGCTATCGGCGTCGGCAGGAAGGCCTTGACCAGCGCGTCAGACTTCTTGACTGGTAAGGCTGGGAAGAGGCCAGAGGGTGGTAAGGACAGCATGGGCTCAACGGGGCTGCCGTACCTGCATGACAACGGTGGCATCTTGAATCCTGGGCTGTCGCAGATCATGAACGCGACCCGCAAGCCGGAATACATCCTGAACGACAAGCAGTGGGATACGGCGTACCGGGCAATGCAGCAAGCGCAGGGCCCGGGCGGGTTCAACAACTACGGCACGATCCATGTCCGTGATGAGCACGAGTTGGCCCGCATTTACCAAAGGGAACAGCGTGACGCGCTTGCTCTTTTCCCGGTCTAAGTAAGGAGTCTCATGGGTATCAGTTATGCGATTCCTTACCGGCCGCCGGCGCCTGCTGCGAGTCCTTGGACGCGGTTGCGGATGACGTGGACGGCTAAGGGTGTGACGTGGCCGTTGACTAGCCCGGCATCGGGGTTGTTCCTGATGCCGGGCATCCGGGGGCTTGGTTCGGTCACCACGGAGCGGCATGCAACATCGTCGCCCGCGGTGGCCGGTTCCAAGCATGAGGGCATTTCGGTTCTTGACCGTGAGGTGTTCTGGCCGGTCCATATCTTCTCGGATGGCCGTCTGGATGAAGAGCCGGGTTCTGTTACTTGGATGGATCGTGACCGTGCTTTCTGGCGGGGCATGGACCCGAATGACACGGGCGTTTGGGAGGTGCATCTTCCGGATAGCACCAAGCGGCGCCTGCGGATCCGTTTCCGTGACGACGGCGACCACACAGTCACATACGACCCGATGAAGTACGGCTGGCAGTCGTACGGGCTGAAGTTCATTGCCGAGCATCCTTTTTGGGAGGGTGATCCGGCTGTGAGGTCTTGGAAGAACGGCGAGTATCAGCCGTTCTACGAGCCGAACGGCCCGCACATGTTCAACATCGGCTCGGGCGCTGAGATTTCGGAAGCGACCATTGACAACCGTGGCGATGTCGAGTCGTACGCCCGTTGGTTCATTGATGGGGAAACGACGGAGGCTGCGGTTGGCGTGGATGGTCTGGTGGTTGAGGTTCCGTTTGATGTTCCGGAAGGCAAGTGTCTGGTGATCGAGTCGGAGCCTGACCTTATTGGGGCCACCATGTACGACGTCGTCCCGGGCGCGCCGAGTAAGCCGTCTGAGCGGGTGATTGGTGTGGACATGGTGAACCCTGTGGATCGTTCGGCGGATCTGGGTGAGGCAGACTTCGCGCCTATCCCGGCAGGTACCCGTGTTCCACTGTCCCTGTCTCTTGCTGGTACGGGCACGGTTGAGGCTTTGTTGCCGTCGTTGTATCGGAGGGCTTGGTGAGTGCCTTCCGGATCAGTGTCTATGACAAGGATCGTTTGTTCCGCTGCCAGATCGGTAACCCGTCCGCACTTTCGGTGACTGTTCGGCACAACCTAATGGGAACACTGGCAATGACTGTTCCGCTGAGTCACCAGCGTTTGCCGGAGCTCATGACCGATGGCGCCCGTGTGGTTGTGAAGTTCAAGGGTGAGCACTTGATCTCTGGGCCTATCACGGCTGAAGAGGGCGAGACGAACGGTGTGGACGGGCATGTGACGTTCACGGTTGAGGATGACTTCCGCGTGTTGCGGGACATCCTTGGCTGGCCGGTCCCTGGCGCTTCTCTCACGGGTCAGACTGCGGAGTACCGGACGTATACGGGCAATGCGGAGACGATCATCAAGACCGCGGTGCAGGAGAACGGCGTCAACCGTCTTGCTGTCCCGGGGTTGACGGTGGCAACCAACGCGAACCGCGGGGCTGTGGTCCCGGGCGGTGTGCCTCTCCGGATGCATCCGCTCATGGATCAGATGTTCCCAGCGCTCGAGCAAGCCGGTATCGGCGTCACGGTCAAGCAGATCGGAACTGATCTGGTCCTTGACGTGTATGAGCCGCAACTGTTCCCGCGGAAGCTGTCTGTAAAGGGCAGGACGCTGAAGACGGTGAAGTGGACCCGGACCCGCCCTACGTCGTCCCGCGTGGTGGTGGCTGGGCAGGGTGAGGGCGTTGACCGTAAGTTCCGGCAACTCATCGACACGGCCCGGGAAGCGCAGTACGGGATGCGTGCTGAGACGTTCCGGGATGCCCGCGATGACAACACTGATTCGGTGTTGGATGCCCGCGGACAGGAAACCCTGGACGAGAACGGGCCCAAGAACGGGCTGTCCCTCGACCTTGCCGGCACTGGGATCTTCCAGTACGGCGGCCCGGGCGGTTTCCGTCAAGGTTCCCGAGTGCCGGTGGACATCGGAACAGGCCTGATCATCACGGAGACCATCCGCGAAGTGACCCTCAATTGGGTCTCCAAGGATTATGCGAGCGTCCAACCCTCCATTGGGGAGATAACTAATCAGCCTGCGCGGATCTTCGCACAGCGACTTGCTGCCTTGGGTAAGGGGCAGCGGAACCAGGAGCGTCACTGATGCCAGTGGAATTCACATCCCGCGGCTATGACACCACGCCGGCGAAACCGTACGGCGAAGGTGCATGGTCTGGCGCACACTCAGACACCCCTATTGGCTCTGCCCGTTATGGCGTGTTCAAGGCCAATGACTGGAAGGTGAGCATTGTCGCGGGGGCTACCCGTACAGTGTCGATCTCTCCGGGCGCTGGCCATGGGTGTGGCGTCACGGATCACACTTTTGAGAACGAGACTCTGGATTTCCCGCCGTCAGCATCGGGTACCCGCTGGGATACGGTGGCTGTCCGGCGTGACTGGAACCCTACAGCTGGTGAGTCGAAGTTTGTCATCATTCCGGGCGGATCCACAAAGGCTGTCTCCGGCGCACGCTTGTCCGGTCCTGGCAACATAGATGATCAGCCCATCGCGTTGGTGCCGATCATTGAGAACCAGACCCAGCCGGGCGAGATCGTGGACATCCGTTGCTGGGCTTCCAACGGCGGCGTGTACGCGAAGGATGTTCTTGCCTGCCAGTACCTTGGCCAGCTTGGCGCGATGGTCACTGTGGGCTACGAGCAGTACCAGTACATCCTTGGCGATAATGATTCGCCTGCTTGGGTGAATGTTGGCGGTGTGATGCGCGGCCCTGTGCCGCTGACATTCGATACTGCCACGTACCGGCAGCAGGGCACGTGGATGAAGAACACTGTCAAGGATGCAGCTGTGTCCCGCATCGGCCGGCGAGTGGAGCTGCAGGGTGGTTTGGCAAACGAGGTCGCCATCCACTACGACAAGCGCGACATCAACAAGCCGCTGACCGAGTACACGCTGGCCACGGTGCCGCCGGAGTTCGCACCCAAGACTCCAAGCGACATGCTCACCCCTTTGCTGGTGAACGCTTACCAGTGCGATGTCCGGGTGACGCCTGGCGGTGAAATCAAGATCAGCTTCAAGACCGGCGTTGGCAGCCTGACTAACAAGGTTGCCGCCGGTGACATGGTCTTCATGCTCGGCGGGCTGGGGTGGTACGTGTGATTGACGGCATCCCCGCGTGGGTGGGTTTATCCAGTCCCGTGGCGGCCACGCTGGCAGTATTCTGGCTGGTCTTCACGGGGCGTCTGGTTACCCGCGCATCTCACAACGACGTCGTCCAGGTGTACGAGAAAACACTTGTCCGGACGGAGAGCGACCGGGACGGCTGGAAAGCATCCTCGGAACGCAAGGGCGATACCATCGCCGTCCTGACCAAAACGAACGCGGAGCTCATCGAGACTGCCCGCACAACAAACCATGTCATGTCTTCGCTTCAGGAGGCAGGTGGCACGCCGTGAAGTGGTTCAAACGAAGCCAGCCGCAAGTTCCGCAGCTTAGCAACCCGGATCCGGAGCCGTTGGCCAAGGACCTGGCCGAGGCAGCCCAAATGCATGTCATCGCTGAACGGCAGGCGCACACAGCCGCCATCGCCGTGCGAGACCTACGCCAGGTGAACATCCGTAACGGGTTCGCGCCGGCCATCGAAGCATCAATCATCAGGAAGTTGGGTGGGGCCACATGAAGAGGACCATCATCAAAGGCATCATCGGTTCCTTGGTAGCGGCGGCCGTTCTGACCGCTTATGGGTTGCTTGGCATCCCGGGCCTGTACATCGGGTATGTGGCCGGATCTTTCTGGGTTGCGTTGCCGATCATCTACTGGGTGACGGCTCCGGACTGGTGGCGGACGCGCACGGGCCGGGCGCTGATGATGCTGCTGGGTTCCCTTGCGTCCTTGTTCATCCTGATCATCACTAGCGGCTTGTTTGGGGCATCCCCGCTCCGCGAGATTCTGCGGCTCGTGATTTACAGCGCCGTTCTGGTGGCCGCCGTCCGGCTGGCCATCCTGTTCTTCCAGCTTCGGATAAACGCGGACTGGAACTCTGACAAGAGGGGCCAACCATGAGCTTAGTTCTCTACGCTCCTAGCCGGGGCCCTATCACTCAGTGGTACGGGAACATGCAGCCGGATGGGATGCCGCACGCTGGCCAGGATTACGGCTACACGGACGGTCGGAACGTTTACCCGGAGGTGTATGCGGCCGCTGATGGTGAGGTGTTGTTCGCTGGTGACAGTCGTGACCTTGGGTGGCCGAACCCTTGGTACCTGAACCCGGATTTCGACCGTTCAGACAATGTTGACCAGTCCGCCGGCAATGTGATCATCCTTGGCCACAAAGCTGGCGGGGCGTCGTTCATCGCCGATACGGGTTACGGGCACCTCGAGCGGTTCCTTGTCCGTAAGGGTGACTGGGTTGCCGCTGGTGAGCAGATCGGAGTGAAGGGCAACACCGGCTATTCGTTCGGGAAGCATCTGCATTTCTTCCTGATGTTCCGGCCGTACAACTACAACACCAACACGTACGGCTGCAGCAATCCGAATCCGTTTATCACGGCGGGCGGCATGTCCATCGGCCCAGCGGGCGAGGTTACCAAGCCGGCCATGCCTCCCGCCCCCATCTACACGGCGGATCAGCAATTCTTCATCGACCTCGGAATCCCACTCCCGTAAGGAGCCATCATGGCCGAACGACCATCACAGAAAATGTCCAACCAGCAGAAGATCGACTTCCTTGTTGATTCGATCCTCACGGGCGGCGATTCCATGGACGGCACAAACTCGCTGCAGTTCCAGATCAAGCACGCCCCACTTGATGCGCTCAAGGCTCTGGTCATGGATTGGGGCAACTACGAAACTTCGGTCATTGACCAGCTGGTTTTCACGGCTAAGGCGATGGACCGGGTTGAGGCGCGCCAGGTTGCACAGAAGTCCGTTCTGGATCAGATCGCCGCGGCCGCCAGCAAGGGCGCCCCGGTGATCATTGATTACGACGAGATTGAGCGGCGCATTGCTGCGAACATGCCCACCTACGTCCCCAAAGCAAAGGAAGGTGACAACTGATGTTCACTTCCATTCTCCGCACCATCATCCCGGCTTTGTGGGGTTCGTTCATCGCGTGGGCCATTGGTCTTTTGCCGGTCCTTGAGCCGCATCGTGAAGCACTGCTTGAGTACGGCACGCCACTCTCTGCCATTGTCGCGGCTGTCCTGATCGGTGCTTGGTATGCGTTCTGGCGGTGGCTGGAACCGCGGCTGCCTGACTGGCTCACACGTGCTGTCCTTGGTTCCGCTAAGACACCTGCCTATGAGGGCAAGCACGCAGCCAAGTAACCCGCCCACTTTTCCGGGGCGGACCACTCAATGGTCCGCCCCACTGTATTTAAGGAGCCCCACTGTGGCTGATTACCCGATTGGGATGGAACTGGTTGTTGACCCGGACAACCCGATGAATGTTGTGGTGAACGGTTCGGTGGGGATCTACGCGCCGGAAGACACGGCAGGTACCACGTTGCTGGCGTTGAAGGACGCGAATGGTTTCCCGCTCGCTAACCCGTTGACGTCAAACGCTTACGGATTCCTGCCACCATTCCTCGCACCACTCCCACAGGTTCGTTGGATCTCCGGCGAGTTCACAGGGTTCTACAACTCATTCATTGGCCTGCGTGATGAGGCGGTGGCGGCGAAGAACGCAGCACAAGACGCGCAGGCTGAGGCGGCGAGTGCTGGGGCGAACGCTGCCGAGGTGGCGCAGGAAGCACTGTCCGGGGCTGTGGGTAACGCCCAGGCTGCCCAGTCCTCAGCGACCATCGCCGCGGCCGCAGCCGCAGCAGCACAAGCCGCCGCGGAAGCAGCAGCAGCGGCGTCATCCGGTGGCGGTGTAGCTGTACACCCGACAGACCCTGACCGCTTGATTATCAGCACCAAGAATGACGGCACGGTGGTCGTGAAGCCCACTGATACTGACGTCCTCACGATCACCACTTAAGGAGCAGCCAGCATGGCAACTCGCGATGTCCCCACGCTCGACGGCTCCGGCCGGATCTTTGACAAGCACATCCCACCCCGCCTCCAAGACGCGGCACTGAATGCCACTTATGGCCCAGATGCAAGCACGTTGAAGAACGTCTTTGGCCGTTCGATCAACGTGCTTTCTAAGGGCGCGGTTCTTGACGGTGTCGCTAACGATGCGCCCGCGTTCCAATCCGCCATCAACGCTGCCGCCACATTTGGGCTCAGCGTCTACTTCCCTCCTGGAACCGCGAAACTCGGCACAAACCTGATTCCAAAGACGGGAGTCACGATTGAGGGTGAAGGCGGGTCTTCCGTATTCACCTCGTCTTCGGAAATCGGGGCTGCAATTGCCAACCCCACGGGCAACCTGTCTGACTTCACGGTCCGGAACGTCACCTTCAAGGGCGGGGCAACCGATCTAAACCAGCCGCGCCGTCGCGACCGCCCAGTTTCATCCTCGTTCTCCCAAGCGATCCGCATTATCGGCTCGGGATACAACGGCGTAGTGGCCGGAGACCCTACGGTGTACCCGGTGATCAAGAACATCACCTTGGACAACATCCGCATCGTCAACACTAAGACGCTGCCGTTCTACTTCGCGGGCATCCAGAACGTCACCGTGCGGGACTGCTTCATCCGCAACTGCATGGACCCCGGCTTTGTGTACGTGGACGGTGTGGACTTCTCCCACAACGTTGTCGAAAACTCGGCCGACAACGGAGTGTCAGTCTCCCGCAAGTGCCGCAACGTGGTGATTGCCGATAACGTCATCCGCGGCACGGCCCACTACGGCATCTGGTGCGCCGGCTTCCACTCCGACGTTGACGGCGGTATTTACGCTCCCGGTCCAGAGAACTTCACCATCACCGGCAATACCGTTGAGGACTCAGGCAAGGGTGGTATTGCCCTCAGCGATGCACCCAAGCATGGTGTAGTCAGCGGAAACGTCATCAGCGGCGTCACCAACGGCAATCAGGACTACCCCTCAGTCAATGACGGCGTCGGCATCTTCATCACCGGATACCCCAGCTCCTTGGCTGATCCCACAATCGTCGCTGAGGACATCATCATTAGCGACAACATCATCAAGGGCGCCCAGAGGAACGGCGTGGGGATCCGCGGCGCGGTCGATATTGTGCTGGACAACAACACGTTCCTCGACATCGGTGTTGAAAACTTCGTTGCAGACTACCCCTTGGGAGGAATCGTTGGGGGAACCGCAGTTTCACCAACCTCCACCAGTTACAACTGTGGGATCATCACGTCAGGGTCGGGCATGAATCGCCTGACCGTGACGAGCAACAGGTTCATCGATACCAGGGCAACGCCGCTGAGTAACTATGCAATCCCGGCAAACGTGCGATCATCTGCTGGCTTCTACGGTCGGGACAATCGGTCGATTAACTACAGGCAGCTACTTGGAGCGACAGGCACTGAGTTTGGAGAGTCTGGGGCTCTCGGGTACAGGGTTGTTATCAATGCAGCCGCAAACCAAAATAAGGACTTGGTCTGGCAAAACGCTGGGGCGGACCGGTGGATTGCGCGCTCGGCGTCCACCAACGCATGGCAGCTCAGTCGCCGCCTGTCTGATGGCTCGCAGGGATCGGTGCCAATCTCCGTGAACTGGTCCAACGGTGAGGTGACCTTCGGGGATCCAGTGATCCTAAATCAGGGAGCCTTTATCCAGGATGGCAAGGATCTGACAATCGGCACGGGCACAGGCTCCAAGATTGGCTTCACCAACTCGAAAATGGGCTTCTACGGAGCTACACCTGTTGCAAAGCCGACCGCCACACCCGTCGCTGCCACGGACGCAGCCACGACGCAGGCGCTAGTCAACGACTTGCGTTCCAAGTTGATAGCTCTCGGGCTGATCGGCTAGTCCCGCACCGCCAAATGGCGTGGCGCACCGATACGCGGAGCTTCGGCTTCGACCACCGAGGGGACACCCTTGAGGGCTTTGTATCGGTGCGCCACGCGATGGCCCACTTTGATCATGGGCTTTTCGATTGCAATGTGCAGCGCCCACGCGATAGCTATAGACGCAACGAGACCTACAATCGCCGTTACCACCGCCCAGAACGGCCCACCTTTGGGAACTACCATTTCGGCCCCGTTGATCCCGAAATTATGAGTCAGGTAGAACACATATGAAATTTTGCCTAGGAATACCATCGGCTTGGCCGCTAGCCAGCGGATACCCTTGGTGGTCGTGATGACGATGCCAGTCAGCACGAGAGTGGCGACCAAGCCGTAGGCCACATACAGGGACCGTTCTGGCAGGATCTCGCGAGTACCGAACTGCATCACGAGCAGAATTCCGCCGGTTATAGCAAGTACCCACCCTTTGCCAAGGAACTTGATCCTGTCGTACCAAATCTTGTTGTTGAGCATGACGGCAGAGATGCATCCGAGCGCAATTAGGGCGTAAGGCTGGAGGATAGCGCCAGTCGCACCGAGTATGGCGGTAGCGGCGAACCCTGCGACCATGATCGAAAGCGCGAGCAGCCTGGCGCGGAACTTCCAAGCCAAAATGACGAAGCCGAGAAGGGGCCACACGAGGTAGAACTTTTCCTCAATGCCGAGAGACCATGCCCCCGCAAACGGGACGCTCACAGCATCTCCGCGCATCAGCATCGGGCGCTCGGGGAAGAAAAGGACGTAGAACGGCAATGTCTCAAGGAACGCAGACTTCCGGTTGGACTGCATCCCAAGGCCCAGAATCAGTACGACATATGCGGCGAGCACTGCGAAGTAGATTGGGTAGATCCTAAACAGGCGCCGAACATAGAAGCTCTTGAGATTGAGACGCCCATTTTTGGCTTCCTCGCGGAGTGCTAGCGTCGTGATCAGGTACCCGCTCAGGACGAAGAAAATCGTAACGCCTGCCCCGCCGTGCAGTGAATGCCAAAACGGGTAAGACAGGTGAACAGTGAAGACCAACAGGACTGAGATGGCTCGAACGCCGTCCAGTTCTCCAAAGTACTTACGCTGCAAGTAGGACGCGTGATCGAGCACGGCAGACCCCCAGTTTGTGCCAGTGAATGGCCTAATTGTATACGGCCCATAAGACCGGTATTGTTCCCCAACGTAATAGAGCCCCATCCTCCATGTGAGGGTGGGGCCCTACTGTTGTTTCCTGAAGACTTACTTGGCGGTTATCCCTGAAAAAATGACTGGCAACGCCCCGGAAGACGGGCCACTCGGGTTGACCTCCACAGTTAGCGCAGAACCAGCCGGGGCCCAGTATGTGTCCGCGACTTTCACCAGAGAACCAGGAGTTATCTGCTTCGGCAGTTCCGCCCGAGTCGTTCCGCCCTGATAAAGAGTTGGTTGCTTGGCTTGGTATTTGTCAGCACCATAGAACACGTTCAACGGGACGGCTTGCAACTGCACAGCCTCACCTCCGGTATTGCGATATTCAAACTGGATCACGACCGGAATCATGTCAGGCTTTGGATCGCTGCCAATTTCTGAGGCTTCTGCTATTCGCGTCCCAATGAATGTCACTTCGATGTCGTTCGAGGTCTTTCCAGACTTCGACTGAGCAACGTCAACCTCCACAGGCATTGGAGTGGGCGTGGGAGATTCACTGACTGTGGCTGGCGGCGCGGAGACCTCAGATGAAGCGTTGGGCGCCGCGCAGGAGGTGGCGAAAAGAACGATGGCAAGTGGAACGAAAAGACGCCTCAAGATAAACCCCCAAGAAAGTGATGTTTTGTCAGTACATTCGTAGGCTATCGCCTATCCCCTGTATCTCTGCTTGTCAGGATGCGTAGAGCCTCATTGATACGGTTCTTGTCGTATGCACGCGTCCTCTGGTTGTTGCCTGCGATGATCTGAGCTATCTCGTCTTGCTGGGCCGGCGAGAAGCGGTAAAGCCTTCCGATGCGGTCACAGGGCCACACCCCGTCCATGACCTTGCGCCGCACGGTGTGATCGCTGAGCTTGTACTTAGCGGCCATCTCCTGCGTAGTGGCGTACGAACGTTCATCAGCCATGGTTACCTCCAAAGGGTGCGGACACTCTCCGTAGAAGGGTACGCGGCCAGTGCGTACCCTAGAGGCCATGACAGTTCCGAAACTCGCCCTTACGTGGGAAGAAGCGGCCGAAGCCAGCGGGTACAGCGTGCGAACCCTAAAACAGGCTGTTTATGATGGCAACCTCATGGCCCGCTATGCCAACACCAAGGCGGTAATCCGCGTGGAAGACTTGGCCAAGTGGTTGGACGAGCTGCCAGCAGAGCCTCCGAGCCATCGGGCATGAGCGGCACGGCACCCATATTCCGGACTCCTGAAGAGGTCGCCCCCGAGTTGGGGATGACTAAGACAGAATTGCGGCGGTACTGCCGCGAGTCCGGGCACTGCACGCGACTCAGTAAAAACCGCATCATGCTGCACGCTGACGACGTCGCCAATATCATCGCCTGGGTGCGGCAACGAAAGGCCAAAGCAGCGGAATGGTGGACGGACCCGGAACCGAAGAAGGACCCCTTTGCCTGAGTCAGGCCTCTAAGGCTTTCTCCGCAATGTCGATTGCCCTGAAATGGGCGTCCGGGACTAGGTGAGAGTATCGGTCAATCGTGGTCTGGATACTCTCGTGACCGAGCCGCCTGGAGAGCTCATAGATACTCATCCCGCCAGCCAGCATCAGCGATGCATGCGTGTGTCGCATGTCGTGAATCCGGGGACGGTCCTCTTTCGGGTATGCCAAGGCTTCCACAGCTTCGTTCCAGAATTGCCAGAAAGTCGCATGACGAATCGGCCCATCATAGGTGGTCCGGAACACGTGTTGGCCCGGCTTGGTGGCCTCGACCAGCGGCCGGACGTCACGGACGAACGACGGCGGGAGGCTGATAGTGCGTCTGGATTTCTTGGTCTTGGGTGGGCCGATGTAGAACCGGTTGTCACCGTCACGTTTCCATGCTCGCTCCACGCGCACAGAGGGGGTCGAGCTGTCTAGCTGGAAGTCGTCTGCGTAGAAGGCCGTGACCTCTCCAAAACGGGCTCCTGTGGCGCGTAAGCAGGCCACAAACACTTGGTATCGGTCCCGGTGTGCCTTGACAATGTCAAGCGAAGCCTGCGCACTCATGAAGTACATCTTCTCTTCGGTTGCATCATCCTTGGGCAGCTTGATTCCACGACAGGGGTTGTCAGCCCTGCGCTTGAGCCGGATAGCTGTTTCCATGGACGCGGACAGTAGCCCATGGTGGTTGGCGATCGTCTTTGCGGAGAGCGGCTTGCCCTTGTAAGTGGTGGCCTGCATGTACTTGATCCACAGCACCACGTCTTCATGCTCAACGGCGGCAACTGGAAGCTTGCCAAGACGCTCGCTGAAGTAGTTCTCAATCGCCGCCCCATACCGCTTGATCTGATCAGGTCCAGCGCTTGTCAAAAGCTCAACATGGCGCTGCAAGTTCTCGGCAACAGTCGGGCCGCCGACAGATACCTTCTCAAGGATCTTCTCTACGGCGCTAAGGGAATTGCCATTGGCCTCAACCAGCCGCTTAAAGCGAAGCGCCTCATGCTCGCTGTCCCACGGGTAGGACGTCTGCTTGCCCGTGTCAGAATCTCGCCATAGAACGGCGTGGGACGTGGTCCCATCTGCTCGTTTGCGCTCTCGGATGCTTGCCATGTGAGCACTGTAGCGCCTACCTCTGTCAACAAAAGGCACCTGCGCGTCAACACAGAAACAAAAAGGCCCCTAGATCGGCTAGATCTAGGGGCTCTTTCAGCGGAGAATGGGGGATTTGAACCCCCGAGGGCGTTAACCCAACACGCGTTCCAGGCGTGCGCCATAGGCCGCTAGGCGAATTCTCCTTGCTTCCGATTCGAAAGCAGATACTACTGTACCTGAGAATTTCGGCATCGTGTAATCGGGCTAAAACGCCGCCTTTGGACAGCCTCTGAGAATCGCTCCTTAACGGAAAAATGGACGCCCCCAACGCGCCCATTCTTGCGGTATCACCGTTGAGCTGCCGGGTCCGGCCCCTCGCTCCCAGGCCCCGCAGCTCACAACCTTGAGATTGCCCCAATCGGTGTACATACCCATGGTCCGCTGCGGTGCGGCGATTTGCAATGGTTGAGACCTGTTTGTAGCCGAAGTTTGTTGACAGGATGTGCTTATGGATCAGCTCCACGCCTTGGTTGCCTACGTTCCTGAGACACATATCGAGGAGGTTCTCCTGGCCATAGGCGACGCAGGCGCCGGGCGAATCGGCGACTACTCCCACTGCGCCTTTACTTCACCAGGCACTGGCCGCTTCACGCCGCTGCCTGGGGCGCGCCCCTTCATGGGCGAGGCGGGGATTGAGGAGCAGGTGCCCGAAACCCGGATTGAGTGCGTTGTGGAGGAGGACATGCTCGACGGCGTCGTACGGGCTCTGCGGGCGGCACACCCTTACGAGGAGCCGTCTTTCATGACGTGGCCGGTGAATGGCTGGCGGTGATGGGTGCCAGGTCAGGCGAAGATGGGCATTCGCCCGGCTGCCAATTCTCCATTGATCATTGCGATCTCGTCGGCGGACAACAGCCTTACATCCTCGCTGACGGCATGGCTCGAGACTGTTGCCCAGATGACGACGTCCGACCAGCACCAAAGCGAGACTCCCGCCTGAATGGCCGGACGAGGGAATGGAAAGGCCGCTTGCCGCTGGCCAGCAACCCAATGAGCCACGGCCTGTCGCGTTGTTCCCAGCCGCTCGGCAATCTCACCCCTCGTGACATAGTCGAAATCAACGGCTTGAACCTCTCCACCGAGATGACGAACCTGGTCAACCACCCGATGGGCGGCCTCCGTGCCGCTTGCGGCATCCTGCAGGACAGTCACATAGGGCACTTCAGAGAAGCGAGACACGATCGCATCAAGCTGTTCCACGAGCAGGTCTTCAATCGGCTCGGGAAGTTCCCCCAAACGGAGACGTACTTCGAAGGGCTGCTCGGTATTCATAGTCTTAGAATATTCCAAACTGTTGACAAGTGACAACAGCTACCGCCGCCCTCTGAGTAATTCATGCTGACCCGGGCACCGACGTGCGTCGCGTAGAAGGATCTTGGCTCGCTGGGTCGAATTCCTGGGAGTGCCGTCAACTCTCAACTGCGCTCCGTTAGATCCACTTGTACCCCTGCCGCCTCAGCCTCCATCCGGAGACCGCCAGGACACGAACCACAGCGAGCACGTCCTTGTGAATCTCGCCGGACACATCTTTGGGGTCCATCCACTCCCCACTACCCATCCCGCACCATAGCCACACCCTTTCCGACGAACCCCTCCTGCAGTACGAGGTTTACCAGCCAGCCCCGACAAGTGAGAAGGCCAGCCATCCGCCGTCGAGCCTTATCCACAGCCCTTCCAGCCGATTCGAACCCCAACCCAAGTTCGGGTAAGCTTGTCGACGGCCCCTCATGTGGCGTCATCCTGTTGAACTCCCCCAGGACCGGAAGGTAGCAAGGGTAGATGGGCTCTGGCGGGTGCATGAGGGGTCACTTACTTTAACTGTCAGTCCCTATAGGTAGGTTTCACTTGTGACTGTTACAACTGCCCTGTATCGAAGGTATCGCCCGGACTCTTTCGCGGACGTTATCGGGCAGGAACACGTCACGGAGCCGCTGATGACGGCGCTCCGCAAGAACCGCGTGAACCACGCCTACCTCTTCTCCGGCCCCCGCGGTTGTGGCAAGACCACCTCCGCGCGCATCCTTGCCCGCTGCCTGAACTGCGCCGAGGGCCCCACTGACACCCCCTGCGGTAAATGCCCCAGCTGCATCGAACTCGCACGCGGTGGCTCCGGCTCGCTGGACGTGATCGAGATCGACGCCGCCAGCCACGGTGGCGTGGACGACGCCCGCGATCTCCGCGAACGCGCAACCTTCGCCCCGGTCCGGGACCGCTACAAGATCTTCATCATTGACGAGGCCCACATGGTCACGTCGGCCGGCTTCAACGCACTCCTCAAAATCGTCGAAGAGCCGCCGGAACACATCAAGTTCATCTTCGCCACCACGGAGCCGGACAAGGTCATCGGGACCATCCGCTCCCGTACGCACCACTACCCTTTCCGGTTGGTGCCGCCCGAGCCGCTCATGCAGTACCTCGAGCTCCTTTGCCAGCAGGAGAACGTTCCTGTGGCTCCCGGCGTGCTCTCGCTCGTCATCCGAGCCGGTGGAGGTTCCGTTCGCGACACCCTTTCCGTCCTGGACCAGCTCATGGCTGGCGCCGGTCCCAATGGCCTGGATTACGAGCTCGCTGTCGCGCTACTCGGCTACACGCATGCTTCCTTGCTGGATGACATCGTCGATGCCGTGGCTGCGGCCGATGCCGCCACTGTGTTCCGTGCCGTGGACCGCGTCATCCAGACCGGTCACGATCCCCGGCGTTTCGTCGAAGACCTCTTGGAACGATTCCGCGACCTCATCATCGTCCAGGCGATGCCCGAGAGCGCACAGGCCATTCTTCGCGGCATGCCAGCAGACCAGATCGCCCGGATGCGCAATCAGGCTACCAACCTGGGCGCGGCCGAGCTGTCCCGGGCGGCGGACGTCACCAACACCGCGCTCACTGAGATGACCGGTGCTACGTCGCCGCGCCTTCACCTTGAGCTGCTGTGCGCACGCATCCTCCTGCCCAGCGCCGAGCAGACCGAGCGGGGCATCGCTGCACGCATCGACCGCGTGGAACGTCGCCTGAATTACGCGGGCGACGGCGTCACCCCGGCTGTTGCTGCTGCCCCACCCTCGGCTGCGGCTACTACGGCTCCGGCACCTGCTGCGCGGGAACGAGCGGAAACTCCGGCTGCCGCGGCCACCCCGCCTGCACCCACCGTTTCCCAGCAAGCACCCGATGCAGCACCAGCCGTGCCCGAGCAGTCTGCGCCGGGGAAGTCCGCGGGCGAGCAGTCCGCGCGCGAGCAGTCCGTGCCCGTGCCGTCCACTGCAGATCATTCCGCTGCTGTTGCAAGGGACGCCATCACAGCTCCGCGGGTATCCACCAACGATTGGCCCGTGGAAGACCGCACGGCTGCTGGCCGCGCGCAGCAGGCTGCCGGATCGCAGACTCCTCCGCGCCAGGCGCAGCCAGGGCCGGCAGCACCATCAGCTGAGGCGGCCCATCAAGCACCGGCCGCACAACAGGCACCCGCGTCAGCACCGCAGCCCGCCGCTCAAGCTTCGGGGCCTGGAGGCAGCGGTGATGTGGAGGCTCTGCGCCGCGCATGGCCTGATGTCCTGCAAACACTGACCAAGATCAAGCGCAGTACCTGGGCGCTCGTGGAACCGAATGCCCAAGTGGCCCAGTTCGATGGCCAGGTGCTGACTTTGGCCTTCACAACGGGCGGCCTTGCAGGTGCGTTCGGACGTGCGGATCACTCCGAGAACCTTCGGCAAGCGATCCATAAGACCATAGGCATCGACTGCCAGATCGTCGCTGTCGCTGGCGGCAACAGCTCAGCGAGCTCTGAGCCAAACCCAAAAGCACCTACTAGCCGGGAAACTCCGGCTGCTTCAGCACCAGCGGGCGCCCCGACGTCGGCTGGTGCTGCACCTCCCGTGGCAACAGCGGCAGGTGGCACGTCAGCGCCCGCGGAAACAGCACCAACACCGGCGCCGGTGTCAGCTGTCGACTCCGCATGGGGTCTCGCACCCGCTTCCGCGGCAGTCGCGTCCCCCGCTCCTGCACCAGCCGCATCCGCATCCGCGCCAGCAGAAGCACCCGAGCCATCGGTGTCCACCCCTGCGCGAGCAGAGCCCGGCGTGACCGTAGCTGCCCCGGCCCCAGTTGCACCGGCACCGGCAGCGGTTGTGCCAGCACCCGCGCCGGCTGCCTCAACGCAAGAACCGCCAGCCCCGGCGCCAGCCGCCTCAACTCCGGCCGCTATCCCGACGCCAGAGCCTTCCGGCGACTACTCGTACCCTGATGACGATTGGGGTCCGCCGCTCGACGAGGATGCACCGCCGCTGGATGAAGAGCCTCCGGCGGATTGGGAGCCACCGGCGGACTACCGCCACACGAGCTCCCAACCGAATACTGCTGTTGGAAGCCAGTCCTTCCCGACGCGCCAGTCGTCGGAAGCAAGCGTCGCGCCGGTCAAGCAAGCATCAGTAGCATCCTCCACGTCCACGTCGTCAACAACCTCGACCGCCCCGGCGAACAGTGCCACAGCTAAGGTGGCCGACGATCCGTGGTCGCGCGCAGTCGAGCAGGCGCCGGGAACCTGGGTTGTGGGCACGGAGTCCAACGTGGGCAAGCAACCCGCGCAGGACACCGAAGAAAGCGCCCCCGCAACTGACACCCCGGACTACGAACCGGCCGCGGCGCAAGTACCGGCGCAGGCAGCGGCGTCCGGAACCTACGGCCACCCCACCAATGCCGAGGAGAACCCGAGCTCCAGCTGGGACGTCGCACCGGCGTCGAGCTGGCCTGGAACGCAACAAGCAGCCGCCCCGGCCGTCTGGCCGTCTTTGGCGTCTCAACCCGAGGAAGCGCACGGCTCCGTTGCGACGCTCGAGGAGGCTGCGCCGTCGGGTAATCCCAATGGCCGTCAGAGCCTGTACCAGCGGTTGACGAACAGCCCTGAAGCCCAAGCGGGCCGTGTCCAGGCACCGGTGCGGACCCAAGCGAAGCCAGAGTCAGTCGCGGAGGACATTCCCAGCCCGGAAGACGAAACCATCGAGGAATCCCGGGTCTTTGGGCGCGCCGCGGTGGAGCGTATTCTGGGCGGGAAGCTGATTGAAGAGCGCGCCTTGGACGGTTCTCCCCTACAACCCCGCTGACTCCAGCATTGATTTCAACCTAACGAGGACATTGTGTACGAAGGTGCAGTTCAAGAGCTGATTGATGAGCTCGGCCGGCTTCCCGGTGTTGGGCCCAAATCAGCGCAGCGCCTGGCGTTCCACATCCTTGAGGCGGATCCCGAGGACATGAAGCGGCTGGTCACGGCCATCACCACAGTCAAGGAACGCGTGAAGTTCTGCAGCGTCTGCTTCAACGTGACCGAGCAGGAGACGTGCAACATTTGCCGCGACCAGCGCCGCGATCCGTCGGTCATCTGTGTCGTTGAGGAGTCCAAGGACGTCCTGGCCGTCGAGCGTACGCGGTCCTTCCGCGGCCGCTATCACGTGCTGGGCGGTGCCATTAATCCCATCGCGGGTATCGGCCCTGAGCAGTTGCGCATCCGTGAGCTCCTCACACGCCTCAATGACGGCGCCATCCAGGAAATCATCATCGCCACGGACCCGAACCTCGAGGGCGAAGCTACGGCTACTTACCTTGCCCGCATGCTCAAGTCGATCGGCATCACCGTAACGCGCTTGGCATCGGGCCTGCCTGTGGGTGGAGACCTTGAATACGCCGATGAAGTCACCTTGGGCCGCGCGTTCGAGGGCAGGCGCAACGCGCTGTTGTAATTTGGCACCGGGATTCCACTCTTCGCGCCCGACGCCTATGAGGTAACGCGCAATCTCCGTATCGCCAGCCAATGACCCGCTGCGAGCACCAACGCTGCCACGATCCCCTGCACTGCCAACCCTGTCAGCGCTACGGGCGTGGGAGGAGCCAATCCGTCGCGAGAGACCCCGCCGAGGCATGGCACTTCACGGGACGGCCCGTCGGCCGCCATTTGAAGGCCGGAAAACAGCCATCCCACCTCGTTATCGGTGGACACGAAGTCGGCACCGACGCTGCCCAGGATAAAGGCTGGATTGGACGCGGCCAGCCAAGCTATCCGGTCCGTATGCTCCACTTGCACCGGACGTGGCTCGCCAACACACAAGTAGGAGATAGTCCTTCCGGAGTCGTCCCTCTCCACGTTGACGGGCACCGAAACCTGAGCTGTTCCCACAGTCGCAGGAAGCAACAGGATGGTTACCCCCACATTGCCGATACAAAGGAAAGCCACCAACAACACTGTCAAAGCCACACCCGGAGCTACCTTGGCGAAGCACCTCCGCGAACCGGCACCGATCAGCCCGAACAGCCCTGCTTCAAGAACAATGACGACGACGGCGGCACCGGCCAGCGCCATCGGCCCGCCGACGCTGAGGCCTACCAGGAGCAAAGCACCGCTGGCGATGGCGGCCAGAGCCACGCCCCGCAGGGCTCCTGACAGCAGCAGGGCAGGGATGCTTCCGGCCGAATGCCGAAAGCCCCAACCGGCCCCCAACACCGCAGCTACGAGTGCCATAACTGCCGCCATGATCAGGTAGGTGGCAGTTGCACCGCTGGTCTCGAACCAACCATTGGATTCTGCCCACGTAACCAAGGCCGCGGCAGTCCCCCATGCGAGAGCAATCCCCAGTGCGCAGGCCAGCCAGAACCACCACGAGGTGAAGGACTTCCGGGCGTTCCGCCACGCCTCGCCCGCAGTCACCCTAAACGTTCCGGAGTCGCGCGGGGGCGCCGGATCCACCTTCCGGGCAGTGCCGGACGGATGATCGTCAATCACGCCGCCGATCACTTCGTATTCGGGTTCATTCCGCCCCTGAGCCGAACCGCCCGTATGGTCAGGCAGGCCGGCCATCGCCGCTCGCAAACCTCATGAATTGGATGGTACGCCGGGCGGTCATGCGCTCTCTAGTTCGAGGTGGCGCTTTCTGCTGCCTGCCGCAGTTTCACGTTATATGGGAAGTACTCAAGGGTCATGGGAATGTAGGGCGTCGGGTGGGTCAGGAACCATTCATAGGCATGGTCGTCGGAGGCTGTCCACCAAGGCTTCGGAAGGCCCGTGATTTTCCGGGCCTTCCTTCCCAACCACTCTTCTCTGACGTTGAAACAGCATTGGAAGAAGGCGAAGCCAAAGACGAGCCCAAAAAACACCATGACCACGGCCATGATCTGCAGATTGATGACGAGGATGATTGCGAGAATCAAGCAAAACAGCGTAACCGGCGCCATGAGGATGGTCAGTGCCAGGCTGAAGTAGAAGGAACGGATCAAATTGTAATCGCCACCGCCGGAGCTTGCACCGATCCCCCACTCTTCTTTCGTGTACGCAAAGATGGTCTTACCTCTCATGGCGTACCCGTAGTAGTACGGACGGTTCAGCACCCGGTTGAGGTGTTCCTTCTCCTTCGCATCCACGGACAATAATCCTAGCTGCCGGAGTATGCCCGGGACTCACCAATTCAGGGCGGGATCCCAGCTGAGCGTGGCACCATGGGCAAATGGTCTCCAGTCGCAGTTTTTCCGGCGTCTTTCGGCGCCCCCGTCCCATCAAACCGGGCCCCGGCCAGGAATCGGTATGGGACTATCCGCGCCCGCCACGGGTGGAGCCGAGAGCCGAAAGGGTTCTGGTGCGCCTCGGCGGTCAAGTGATTGTTGACACCACCCATGCTGTTCGGGTCCTGGAGACCAGCCATCCTCCTGTCTACTACGTGCCGTTGGATGCCTTCCAGAGCGGTGTACTGGTCCCTGTTGGGGGCACCACTTTCTGCGAGTTCAAGGGAGAAGCAAGCTATTTCGACGTCGTTGCCGGAGGCATGGTTGTTGAGCGTGGCGGCTGGACGTACCTACAACCGGCCCGGGGTTTCGAGGCCCTCAGCAGCCGGGTGGCCCTGTACCCGGAATATATGGATTCCTGCGAGGTCGACGGCGATCAGGTGGCCTTCCAGGAAGGCGGCTTCTACGGTGGCTGGATTACCCGGCAGATTGTGGGTCCGTTCAAGGGCGGCCCGGGCACTGCCGGGTGGTAATGAGAGTACGTGGCCGCTATGTGGTCACAATTCCTACCAGCCCTGCACACGGCGATAAACTGGGCAAATAAGCTACGCAGGCGTGCTCAAATTTTGGAATTTGGCGTGCCGCGTTCGAACCCTATTGATGCAGTGAGGGTGCGCGCATGACTATGCCCACTACCGAAGTGAAGATCGAAGAGCTCTCCAACGAGGCTGCCATTACCAAGCAGCTGATCGTTCAAAAGTTCGGCGGTTCCTCGGTTGCCGATGCTGATGGCATCAAGCGGGTCGCACAGCGCGTCGTGGATGCGCAGAAGGCCGGCAACGAGGTTGTGGTTGTTGTCTCCGCAATGGGTGACACCACAGACGAACTCCTGGATCTCGCAAGCCAGGTCACGGACTCAGCTCCGGCCCGCGAAATGGACATGTTGTTGTCCGCAGGCGAGCGAATTTCCATGGCCCTGCTCGCCATGGCCATCAACAAATTCGGCGCTTCCGCACAGTCCTTCACCGGGTCCCAGGCCGGCATGATTACCGACGGCATCCACGGCAAGGCCCGGATTATCGACGTCGACCCCCACCGGATCCGCACTGCCCTTGACAAGGGACATATTGCGATCGTGGCTGGCTTCCAGGGCATGAGCCGCAGCACTAACGAGATCACCACTTTGGGCCGCGGCGGCTCGGACACTACCGCTGTTGCTTTGGCCGCCGCGCTTGAGGCCGACGTCTGCGAGATCTACACAGACGTGGACGGCATCTACACAGCCGATCCCCGCGTAGTGAGCTCCGCCCAGAAGATCGACCGTATCTCCAGCGAAGAAATGCTGGAATTGGCCGCGTCCGGCGCCAAGATCCTGCACCTGCGGTGCGTGGAGTACGCACGTCGTTTCGGTGTGCCGCTGCACGTCCGCTCGTCATTCAGCCAGAACGAAGGCACCTGGGTTATCCCCGGCGCCGACGAAAAGTTCACTATTCAAGAGGGAGTTGCCTTGGAGCAGCCAATCATCTCCGGCGTTGCACACGACCGGTCCGAAGCCAAGGTCACAGTGGTAGGCGTACCGGACATCCCCGGCAAGGCAGCTGCAATTTTCCAGGTGATCGCAGACGCGCACTCGAACATCGACATGATCGTCCAGAACGTGTCCACCCACGGCACCGGCCGCACGGACATTTCGTTCACCCTGCCCATCGTTGAAGGCGCTGACGCCCTCGCCGCCCTGCGTGCAGCTGAGGGCCAGATCGGCTTCGAGAGCATCGAATACAACGAGCACGTTGGCAAGCTCTCCCTCATCGGCGCCGGCATGCGTTCGCACCCCGGCGTTTCGGCCACGTTCTTCAAGGCCCTCTCCGACGCCGGCATCAACATCGACATGATCTCCACCTCGGAAATCCGCATCTCCGTTGTTACTAGCGCCGACGCTCTGGACGATGCCGTGCGCGCCATCCACAATGCGTTCGAGCTCGACGGCGACGCTGAGGCTACCGTCTACGGCGGCACCGGCCGCTAGGGTCGCCCCGGGCAACGCCCCCAAGTAGGTAGCAGTTAAGGCCGTTCTGAGCTCGCTGAACGGCCTTATCTGTTACTCAGTTGGGTGAGCCGGCGCCAGGAGGACTTCCACCAGTTGAGTCAGCCCGCCTGCCATATCCACGGATTTGTCGTAGAGCCACTGCAACTGCAAGCCATCGAAAGCGGCCACCACCAGCCTCGCGAGTGCTTCAGCCCCGACGTCGGTCCGTACCTCGCCTGCCTTCTGTCGCCGCTCGATGTCCACGGCGACGTCCCGCACTACGGTCTCGTAGCGGTCCTTGAAGTAGGCGTGGGAGGCATGTCCGGGATCGTTGGCCGTGGCCGAGGCCACCGCGTAAAGCGTTGTCAGGCCGGGCTCGTGTCGGTTCCGCTCAGCGATGCCGGGCATGAGGCTCAAGCCCACCTCGGATTCGCCACCAACTGCGAGTGACCGTCGATCCCGTTCGGCCAGAACTGCAGTCAGTAGTTCCTGCTTGCCCTTGAAATAGTGGAACAGGGTGGCTTCCTTGACGCCCACCAGTTCGGCGACGCGCTTGAGGGCAGTGCCTTCAAAGCCCTCCGTGGCAAAAACGTCAGTAGCCGTTTGGATGATCTGTTCGCGGCGTTCGGCGCCCTTGGCGTACTGGCCGCGGGCCCTGGGTGTTGACATCCGTTCAGTCTATTTGAAGGTTCAAAAGTCGAGTATCACTCGACTTTTTTCCTTAAAACCTAGTCACACTAGATTTTTGTCGCTAGAGTCTTCCTTCAAGACCCAACGGTGGGTCACCCGTTCATCAGGAGGCAATGCGGCCCTCAATCTCAATCAGCAGACAGCAGGCGCGGAAACCGTTAGCCCGGGGCTTGGAAGCACCCCGCATAAAGCCGCTTCCCGCGCCTACGTCATCGGCATGCCCATCGCGAGTGCCGGACTCTGGATGGCCGTCCTCGCCCCGGCACTCGTAGTCCTCGCCATCAAGGTTTCGGAGATCACCACCCCGGATACCCGCGCCGGTGCGCTCAGCCTCGTGGCAGGTGTTGGAGCAGCCGTCGCCTTGCTCGCCAATCCATTCTTTGGCCGACTCAGCGACCGCACCACGTCCCGGTTCGGCATGCGCAAACCATGGATTGTCGGCGGATCACTCCTGGGCCTTGCAGCACTCTTCCTGCTGGGTTCGGCCACGGACGTCGGAATGGTTCTGGTTGCTTGGGTTGTAGCACAGTTGGGCTTCAACGCCGCCCTGGCAGCTCTGGTTGCAACCCTTCCCGACCAAGCCGGCCCAACGGAGCGCGGACGCCTATCCGGCCTCATCGGCATGACGTTGCCCATTGGCCTTGTGGCGGCGGCTTTCTTCGCGCAGTTGTTCGAAACCGCCTTGCAGATGGCCGTAGTCCCCGGAATCGTCGGCACGGCGATAGCCATTGCCTTCGCCTTCACGTTCAAGGACCGCGTCCTCACCGAGAAACCGGCACCGCTGAACTTCAAGGAAATCCTGGGTTCCTTCTACTTCAACCCCAAGGATTACCCGGGCCTGGGGTGGGCTTGGGTCACCAAATTCCTGGTCTACGTGGGCTACTGCGCCGGCCTTCTCTACCTGCCCTACTTCTTCACGGACCACCTCCACGTCGCCGAAACGCAGGTCACCAGCTTGGTGTTCCAAGCAACGCTGGTGAGCTCGGCCGGCACTGTGATCACCAGCCTTGCAGGTGGCTGGATCAGCGACCGCCTTGGCAAGCGCAAGAGCATGGTCATCATCTCCGCCCTGATTATGATGGGCGGCCTTGTGGTCATCGCCACCAGCACCAACACCGCTCAGGTGCTGGTGGGCCAAGGAATCCTGGGCTTGGGCCTCGGCGTCTTCAGCGCCGTGGACGTAGCGCTCATTACCGACCTGCTGCCCAGCGACCAGTCAGAGAATGCCAAGACCTTCGGTGTCTTCAACATCGCCCAGGCCCTCCCCCAATCCCTGGTGCCTGCTATCGCCTTCCCCGTCATCGCCTTGGGTGGCTACCCCGCGCTGTTCCTCGGTGGTGCCGTTGTGGGCATCATCGGAGCCGTCCTCGTCACACGTATCAAAGGAGTCAAGTAAATGAATCCCTCACTCTCCCCGGCAGTCACGACGCCACCAGCAGGAACTCAGGATGCGGACGCCAAGATCCGCGAACTGGCCCGGAGCCTGACGCTTGAGCAGCAGGTCCAACTGCTGACCGGCGCGGACGTTTGGTCCACGCACGCCATCCCGGAGATCGGCCTGTCCCGCGTGGTCATGTCCGACGGTCCGGCCGGGGTTCGCGGTGAAGACTTCGATGAGCGACACGACTCGGTCTCCTTGCCGTCGTCGTCGGCCTTGTCCGCGACGTGGAGCGTCGAAACGGCGCGCCGGTACGGGCAGGTCCTGGGCCAGGAAGCCCGCCGCAAGGGCGTCCACGCCGTCCTGGGCCCCACCATCAACCTGCACCGCTCCCCGCTGGGCGGCCGCCACTTCGAGTGTATGAGCGAGGACCCGCGGCTCACCGCAACCATGGCGGCCGGGTATGTTGCAGGTGTCCAGTCCATGGGCGTTGGTGCGACCCCGAAGCACTACCTGGCCAACGAAGCCGAAACCGAACGTTTCACCGCGGACTCCGTGGTGGACGAACGCCCCCTGCGTGAGCTCTACCTGGCAGCCTTCGAGGACGCTATCACTGAGGCCCGGGCTTGGCTGGTGATGAGCTCCTACAACTCCATCAACGGCACAACCGCCAGCGAGAACAAGCTCCTGGAAACGCCGCTGTCCACTGAGTGGGGCTTCGACGGCGTCGTGGTCTCCGACTGGACGGGCGTCCGCTCGATTGAAGCGGCCAACGCCCACCAGGACCTGGAAATGCCGGGCCCAGTAGGCCACTGGGGACCGAAGCTCCTCGCTGCCGTCAACGATGGCCGCGTCAGCCGCGAGGCGATTCTGGAAAAGGTCACCCGCATCCTGCGCCTCGCAGCACGTGTTGGCTCCCTGGAAGGCTTCGAGCCTGCAGTCACCAAGATCCCGACGCAACTGGACGGGGCCGCCGTCGCACGTGAAGTCGCTGTCCGCAGCGCCGTACTGGTCCGCAACAACGGCATCCTGCCGCTGGACGCCAAGGCGCTTAGCCGTGTGGCTGTGATCGGCCACAACGCCGACGAAGCCCGCACCCAGGGCGGCGGCAGCGCCACCGTGATGCCCAAGTACACCGTCTCACCGCTGGAGGGCCTACGGAAGGCATTACCCGACGACGTCACGGTCACCTACGCGCGTGGCGCCAAAGTAGCCGAGGGCATCCAGCCTTTCCCCCGCACTTCGCTCCTTAATCCCGTCTCCGGCGCCCCCGGAATCCGCGTGACCTTCCTGGCGGAAGATGGCACGGAGATCTCCGGCGAAGACCGCCTGGCCTCGCATCTGATCTGGTTTGGCATCGGAATTCCCGACGGCGCAGCCTCCATCCGCATGGAAACGGACTGGACAGCCGAGACAGAAGGCGTCCACCACCTTGGCGTTGGCACCGTGGGCCACATCCGCTTCGTTCTGGACGGAGCGGAAGTCTTCAACAACGAGATCAAGGACGACACCGAAGTTCTGGGCGCCGCCCTGTTCGATCCTCCCAAGACCGTCCACGCAATCGAAACCGCAGCCGGTCAGACTGTTCGGATCGAAGCCGAGTACCAGCTGCCCAAGCAACAGGTCATTCCATTCACGGCCATCCTGCTGGGCGAGGAGACAGTGGTTGCTGACCCTCAAGCTGAAATTGACGCCGCCGTGGAAGTTGCCCGGAACTCTGATGTAGCAGTGGTGGTTGTGGGCACCAGCGCGGCTATTGAATCCGAGGGCTTCGACCGCAAGGACCTGAACCTGCCCGGCTACCAAAACCAGCTTGTGGAAGCCGTAGCCGCGGCCAATCCGCGCACAGTGGTTGTGGTGAACTCCGGGTCGCCGGTCCTCATGCCGTGGCTCGACAAGGTCAGCGCAGTACTGTTGGGCTGGTTCGGCGGCCAGGAATTCGGCAACGCAATCGCCGACATCCTGCTCGGCGCCGAAGAACCCGGCGGACGACTTCCCACCACCTGGCCCGCCGCGCTGGAAGACGTTCCCGTCCTGAACACCACCCCCGTTGACGGCAAGGTGGTCTACTCCGAGGGAATCCACATCGGCTACCGCGCATGGCTCAAGCAGGAAGCCGAAGGCGGCGCTGCCCCGGCGCTGCCGTTCGGTTATGGCCTTGGATACACAACCTTTGAACTTGGCAAGGCCCACGCCCAGCAGGTGGTCGCCGCCGGGAACGATGTTGTGGTGCACGTGCCAGTCCGCAACACCGGCACACGCACCGGGCGGGAAGTTGTTCAGGTCTACTTGGACCGCGCCGATTCCGCCGTGGAGCGACCCGTTCGCTGGCTCGCGGGCTACGCCGGGACGCACCTCGCCCCAGCCGGCACGGAGAGCGTGGAAATACGCATCCCGGCCAAGGCGTTTGCACATTACGACGGCGGCTGGCAGTTTGAGCAGGGCTCGTTCCGCCTGTTGGTGGGTCGCCACGCGTCCGACGACTTCCAAGCCCTGGCTATTGAACTTCGGTAATTACGTGGAACTTCGGTAATACAGCGGCAAAATGACGCTGGGTGGCGGGTTTTTTTGCCCGTCACCCACGTGGTTTTCGCCACAAGCTGTAGAACTGGGGTATGGTATGGAATTTTCGTGGCATGCTGTACGTTGCATACCCGGTAACCCCCTAACACGAAGAGGCATTAAAAAGTGGCAGCCGATTACGACGAACTCCGTACCGATGTAAAAGAGAACCAGGAGCAGTCCCTCCAGGCTCTCCAGTCCGCCAGCGCTCCCACGGCCAAGAGTGTCGTGCTTGAACTGGACGAAACCGATGGCCTCGATGCCAACGGCCCCGGCGGCGAAATCGTCGCCGAAGAACTGGTCATCCAGGTTATTCCGCAGGCAAACGACGAGTTCACTTGTCACTCCTGCTTCCTGGTTCGCCACCGCTCGCAGATCGCACGCGAAAAAGATGGCGTCGCCTACTGCACTGACTGCGAAGGCTAAAACCGCCCACCACCCCGGCGGACTTAACATCGTCAGGGAGTGCCGCCGTCGGGATTAAATTGCGGAAGGACCGGAGCAAGCGCTCCGGTCCTTCCGCAGTTAAAGCTAGTAGCGACCTCCTGGCCCTCCAACAGCCTTCTTGCGGCGATGATTGGCAATTCTGAGTTGGAGGATTCGGGCCCCGCCCGCAAGGGCCACCAGGACCCCGCCGCCCACAGCCGCGATGAACAGCGTGGTGCCGAGCGCGAGCGTCCCCTCCAGCCCGAAGAACCGAACAGTGATCATGTCCTGGTTCTGGACGAAGAAGACGATCAGCACCACCAGGACCACCAAGCCAACAGCCACCGCCACCCACAGCGCGGCCGTGCGGGTTGGCCTGTCGTGCCCTGATGCAGGTGGGATCGCTCGCTCCTGCTGCTCGGAACTCCCCGTATCCGGGCTAACTCGGTCCGGGCGCGCAGAACCACCCGGAATCCTTGCTGCATCGTCTTGGAAACTCATTGACGACCCCCTCTGTTGACCAGCATTTACCGCACTACCCACATGATAAGCATGCTGATTAGTTGCTCTACAGTGGCACGGTGAACCGACCAAGGTCAAGGTGCCAGGCAAGTGGGCAGTTAGGCCGGTCGCCACGTAAGGAAGGGCCGGAGTTCGCGGTCCGACCCTTCGGCTTCTCACACGCCTCCTTAGAGGCTGTAGTCGGTGCTGGTTGGCCCGGGATCGTTGTTCCGAACTGCGTAGTGATGGCCCTCAGAATCAGTCTCGACGTCGAAGTTCTTCAGATCCGCCTCGGAAGCGGTCTCGAAATCATCATGCTTGTGCACCACGGGGCTGTCCGTATCGCCGTGGGTTGCCGGTCCAAAAACGGACTGCAGCCGCTCGGTCACGTGGACGAAGCCTTCCATTCTGCGTCCCATGTTTTCCACCTCCTTTCTTACCGGAGAGAGAAAAGCGGCAGGGCTGGTGCGTGCCGTTCAGTGAGGCCAATTTTACGCCCCAAATCCCCCGCCGAGATGGCAGTTAACGCCAATGTTTCCCAAAAACATGGGCATTAACTGCCATCTCGGCAGGAGGGAGAGGTGCGCCCTAAAACGCTTGCCCCGTGGCTCGGACCATGACTTCTGAAACGTCGACGCCGGGTGGCTGGGTCAGGGCCCACAGCATGGTCGCTGCCACGGACTCTGGTGGAATGACGGCATCCGGCGCTTCCTTCCACAGCGGAGTGTCCACATGGCCCGGGGCGATATGGAGCACCCGCACTCCGGTCCCCACCAGTTGTTGCCGGAGTGACTCCGCGTAACCGGTCACTGCCCATTTGGTGGCGGTATAGAGATTGCCTGGGTAGACCTTTCGGCCAGCCGTGCTGCCTATCAGCACCATGTGGCCCCGGTTCTCCATGAGTTGCGGTAGGGCAGCTTTGGCCAGGATCGCCGGACCGTAGACGTTGGTAAGCACCATGTCTCGCCAATGGTTCGGGTCGCCATCGGCGAGGTCACCGGCCGCTGAGAAGCCAGCGTTGGCTACGGCAACATCAATCCCGCCAAGGAACCCGTGGGCAGCAAATACCGCGGCAGAGGTCTGCTCCCAGTCGCTGGCGTCGGCCACCATGCCGCCCACGTGCCCCAAGCCGGCACACGAGTCGAGGAACGCCGCCAACTTCCCGGGATCGCGCCCGGTGATGAAGACAGAATGACCGGCCCGCAGGGACTCCCTGACCAAGGCGGCACCGATTCCGCTGGTGCCGCCGGTGACAAGTAAACGAAGCATCAGGAAGGGTCCGCGATACCGATATAACGCGTTTCGAGGAACTCCTCAATACCTTCGGAGCCACCTTCGCGGCCCAGACCGGATTGCTTCACACCGCCAAACGGCGCCGCGGGATTGGACACGATGCCTGTGTTGAGTCCGAACATACCCACATCAACTTTCTCGGACAGCCGGATACCGCGGTTGAGGTCCCGCGTATAGGCGTAGGCCACCAGGCCGTACTCGGTGTCATTCGCCAAGGCGATCGCCTCATCCTCGGTACTGAAGCTGACAACTGGTGCCACGGGACCGAAGACCTCTTCATGGAGGATCCGGGCGGAGGAGGGCACGTTGGTCAGGACCGTGGGCGGATAGAAATGGCCAGGCCCGTCGGCAACAGAACCACCGGTCAGGACAGCCGCGCCGGAGGCAACAGCGTCGGCCACAAGTTCGTCCACCTTGGCGCGGCTCTTGGCATCAATAAGCGGCCCTATGTTGGTTCCCTCAGCGGAGCCGCGTCCCAGGACCAACGAAGACATGCGCTCGGCCAGCCGCTGGCTGAACTCCGTGGCCAGTGACTCATGGACAATGAACCGATTGGCTGCAGTGCACGCCTCCCCCATGTTCCGTAGCTTGGCAACCATGGCGCCCTCGATGGCTGCGTCCAAGTCAGCGTCTTCGAACACCAGGAACGGCGCATTGCCGCCAAGCTCCATCGAGGTCCGGAGGACTTGATGCGCAGAATCAGCAATAAGCTGTTGCCCCACACCCGTGGAGCCCGTGAAGGAAAGTTTTCGCAGGCGGCTATCGCGGATGAGCGGCCCCGTGACGTCGCCGGGACGGGTGGTGGGAATGACGTTCAGGACGCCGGCAGGAAGGCCTGCTTCCTCCAGGACCTGGGTGAACAACAACGCGGTCAGCGGGGTTAGGTTGGCCGGTTTGAGGACCATGGTGCACCCAGCAGCAATGGCCGGGGCGATCTTCCGCGTCGCCATGGCCAACGGGAAGTTCCATGGCGTGATGAACAGGCACGTACCCACCGGACGCTTAGTGACCAGGAGCCGCGATCTGCCGTCCGGAGCCGTGGAGTATCGGCCCGAAACCCGCACTGCTTCCTCGGAGAACCAACGCAGAAACTCGGCCCCATAGGCAACCTCGCCTCGGGATTCGGCCAGCGGCTTCCCCATCTCAAGTGTCATGACCAGGGCGAACTCCTCGGCCCGGGCCGTGACAAGCTCGAACGCCCGACGCAGGATTTCGCCACGCTCGCGAGGCGGAGTGGCCGCCCATGCATCCTGGATCCGGGCAGCGGCTTCCAATGCGCGGTCACCGTCAGCGGGAGACGCATCAGCGATTCTGGTGAGCACAGCGCCGGTGGAGGGATCCTCCACTGCTGACGTCCGGCCGTCGGACGCGTCCGTCCACTGGCCGTCGATGTAAAGCTGAGTCGGAAGCGACTCCACGAAGGTGCGCTCGGCGACTGTCAACGCAGCGGTATCAATTGTTAGGGTGTTTTCCACTTAGAGCGCTTTCTCGAGGATCGTGCGGATTTCGACGGCGGTGGGCGGCACCGGGGTGTTGTTGATGACCGAATCTGCCAGAGTGTCCTCCACAAGGGAGTCAAGATCGGCGTCAGTCACGCCAAAGTCGGAGAGCCGGGCTGTCATGCCCACTTCCCGCGCCAGCGTGGCAACGGCCTCGACGGCAGCGTCCGCGTTCTGCTCGACGGTCGCCGCTGTGTCGCCCACACCGAGGGCAAACGCGAGCCGGGCGGTCCGATCCAGACGATTGCGGAGGTTAAGCCGAAGGACGTCCTCGATAACCAGGCACAGCGCCAGGCCGTGCGGGATGTTGAAGCGGCCGCCCAGCGGGTGGGCAATGGCATGAACCAGGCCCAGGCCGGTGTGGGAGAAGCCAACGCCTGCAATGTGCGAGGCGAGGAGGAGCTGTGAACGGGCCTCGATGTCGCCGCCGTCGGCGATTGCGCGGGGCAGGAACTCGGCAACCATGGAGACCACCTGAAGGGCGATGCCATCAGAGTACGGGTTCTGCCGGATGGATGAGTAGGACTCAATGGCGTGCGTCAGCGCGTCCATGCCGGTGGCCGCAGTGGCCTTGGGCGGCAACCCAACGGTCAGCTCGGGATCCAGCACAGCAGCCTTGGGAAGCGCCGATTCATGGCCGACGTAGAACTTGCGGTGCGCGTCCACGTCCGTGACCACACCGAAGGCGTTGACCTCCGCGCCGGTTCCGGCAGTAGTGGGCACGGCAACAATGGGCAGGGCCGGGTTCTCGAAGTGGTTACTGTAGTCCAGCCCTGCTCCCCTTGCCGGATTAACGGCACCCAGCGAGATGCCCTTCGCTGCGTCCATGGACGATCCCCCGCCGACAGGGACCAAGACATCAACGTCCGAAGCAGCAGCCTGGTCCGATCCCGCATCCACGCACGTTGTCGTCGGGTTTGGCGTAACTCCGTCGAACACGCTGACGACGAGACCAGCAGCTTCCAAGGAATGTCGCACAGCCGCCACAACGTCGGTGGTCGCGAGGAACGGGTCTGTGACAATCAGGGCGGACTTTCCGCCGAGAGCGGCAACAATTCCGCCAACCTCGGTCACCTTCCCGCGCCCAAAGTAAGCGGTGGGCTTCGGATCGAGAGTCAGTTCCGTTGAGGCCAGTTCGGCGTGGATCTGCATACGCGTCTGCATGACGTTCAAGCTCCTTCTCCGGCGATGCCGGCTACCGGCACTGCCGGTGTCCGCAACTGCACGCCAATGGCGTCTTCGTAAAGTTTCACGGGAGTCATCTCGCCGGCCTTGTCGCCATAGAGCGCCTTCGCCCGGCGGTAGAGCTGCTCCACAAGGCCAGACAACTCCATGGGCACACCCACCGAACGGGCGAGGTCCACGGATAGGCCGAGGTCCTTGCAGGCCAAGGCGATCGCGAAACCCTCGTCGTAGTCGCCGTGGTTCAGGATGGACAAGACATCGTTCTGGACGAAGTTGGAGTTAGCGGGACTGGCAATGAGCGCCTGCCGCAGGACCTCCAGGTCCACGCCCGCCTTGACTCCAGTACTGAGGACCTCTGCGGTGGCCACCAGGTGCGAGAACCACAGCTGGTTGATCATGAGCTTCACCGCGTAGCCGGCACCGTGGCCGCCGACGTGCAGTATCCGCTCGGGATCGCCCATCGCTTCGAACACGGGACGGAGGCGTTCCACGTCGGCCACCTCGCCGCCGATAAAGATCTGCAGCATGCCATTCGCGGCGCCGACGGACATGCCGCTGACAGGTGCATCCAGGACGCGGATGCCCCGGACCGCGCCCGCTTCGCGAACCCGGTTGGCCACCTCCGGAACCGAGGTGGACATGTCCACCCAGGTGCCGCCGTCGGGCAGCCCGGCAAGAATGCCGCCAGGTCCCGTAGCGACGGTCTCCACATGCTTGGGCGTGGGGAGCATGGTGATGACGACGTCGGAGCGGGCGGCGACTGCCGCTGCATCGTCCGCCCACTCCGCGCCGTTGGCGAGGAGCTCGGCGGCGGATTCCTTGCGGACGTCGTTGACGATCAGCTGGAAGCCGGCGACCTGAAGGTTGCGTGTCATGCCCGAGCCCATGTTGCCGAGGCCGATGAAGCCGATGCGGGCGGTGCCAGACGTGAGGGGTTGTATTTCCGTGACGGAAACGTGGGTTGTTGCAGTCATATGGAGTCTCAATTCAGGCTGGGTGGTTCAGTCGTCCAAGGCAGCGTCGCCCAGGTTGATCCAGGTTGTTTTCAGTGCGGAGTAAGCGTCCAGGGCGTGCAGGGAACGGTCCCTGCCGAACCCGGATTCCTTGAAGCCGCCGAAGGGCGTGATGATGTCCGCGACGTCGAAGGTGTTCACCCAGACCGTGCCGGCGCGCAGTTCGCGCGCGGCGGCGTGCGCCTTGGTGATGTCCTGCGTCCACACGCTGGCGGCCAGTCCGTATTTGGTGTCGTTGGCCATCCGGATGCCCTCGGCTGCGCCGCGGAACGTTGACACTGCCAGTACCGGCCCGAAGATCTCTTCCTGGCCAATACGGCCGGCGTTATTGACCCGGTCCAGGACCGTGGGTTCCAGGTAGTAGCCATTCTCGACGCCGGCGGGGTGGACTTGGGTGCCGCCGCTGGTCACTGCAATGCCCTCGGCTTCTGCGACGGCGTAGTACCGGAGGATGCTCTCAAGCTGCCGGTCATCGATGATCGCGCCGATCTGGGTGGCTGGATCCAGCGGGTCGCCGAGCTGCAGCGACTGCCCCACCTTGATGACCTCTTCGAGCAACTCCTCGTGGACGCGTTCGTCCACGAGGAGCCGTGATCCTCCATGGCAGGTCTGTCCGGCGTTATAGAAGATCCCCCAGGCCACGGCCGACGCGCACGCGGCGATGTCGCCGACGTCGTGAAGAACCACCTGTGGCGACTTGCCGCCGAGCTCCAGCGCCACTTGCTTGCCGTTCGATTCGGAGGCGTAGCGCTGGAAGTACCGGCCAACCTCGGGTGAGCCCGTAAAGGTGATCTTGTCCACGAGTGCGTGTCGGCCCAAGGCGGCTCCCGCAACGTGGCCGAGGCCGGGGACGACGTTGAACACACCATTCGGCACGCCAGCCTCAGTGGCGAGTTCGGCCAGGCGCAACGCACTCAGGCTGGTTTGCTCCGATGGCTTGAGGACCACCGAGTTCCCGGCTGCGAGGGCTGGAGCCACCTTCCAGGCCGTGATGATCAGCGGGTAATTCCACGGAACCACGGCGCCGATCACGCCCAGCGGTTCCCTGGAAATGACCGCCAGGGCATTGCGAGGGGTGGGTGCGACGTCGTCGTAAACCTTGTCCAAAGCCTCCGCGTACCAGCGGAAGGTCCGCGCGCAGCTGGGGACGTCAACGGCTAGCGCGTCGCTGATCGGGTGGCCGGCATCCGAAGACTCCAGGAGTGCAAGTTCCTCGAGATTTTCCAGGATGAGGTCCGAGAGACGGGTGAGGACGGCTTGCCGGTGCCTGCGGTCCGTCCTTGCCCACACGCCGCTTTCAAATGCACGGTGGGCTGCCTGGACGGCGTCGTCCACGTCTTGCTCCCCTGCTGCCGATACGTGTGCTGTGACGGAGCCATCCCTTGGGGAAACAGTGGGGAACGTTTCGCCGCTGCGTGCAGCGCGGGAACCGCCGTCGATATACAGTCCCGTGGCCGGCTGCTGGGCCGCCGCCCGCTGGATCCAGTCATTCTTTGTTGTTGCCATGATGGGTTTCCTTAGACCGAGTACTTCTTGACGGCGTCATAATCTATGTCGGCGCCCAGGCCCGGCAGGTCGGGCACGCGGAGCGCGCCATCGTCGTCGATGTCCAGCGGCTCCATGAAGAAGTCGCGGCGCTCAGGGGTCCAGCCTGGCGGGTCATAGGGGAATTCCAAGTATGGCCCCGCGTCCACGCCCGCGGCCACGTGCAGGTTAGCCAGCAAGCCCAGGCCGTTGCTCCACGTATGCGGCGTGAAAAAGCGGTGCTTGAGGTTTGCCGTTTCGGCGACTTGGCGGGCGCGGTACATGCCAACTGCCAGGGCGACGTCGGGCTGGTAGATGTCGTAGGCATCGGCTTCGATGAGGGCCATCATTTCCGGCATGCTGCGGACCATTTCGCCGCCCGAGACCTGGATCCCGGTCTGCTCGCGGACACGCTGCGCCCCCTTGATGTCGGCCTGTGGAAGCGGCTCTTCAAGCCAGCGGACGTCCAGTTCAGCCAGCTGGGCCGCCAGCCGGTGGACCTTGGCGAGTTCCAATGCGGGTTCGATGTCCCCGCTCATGCGCCACATCTGGTTGAGGTCAACCATCAGGTCGAATTCCTTGCCCACGGCTTCCCTGGCAGCGCGGACGGACTCCACGCCTTGATCCAGGTGGTCCCGGGAGATGCGGATCTTCATGGCTTTGAAGCCGCGTTCCTTCGCGGCGAGTGCAGACTCTGCCCTGGCAGCTGGAGCCTTGAGTTCGCCGGAGGAGGCATAGGCAACCAAGCGATCTTGGGCTCCACCGAAGAGCGTTGCTACCGGGAGCCCGGCAACTTTACCAATGATGTCCCACAAGGCCGCTTCGAGGGGCCAATACCGGCCGCCGTGGAAGTTAATGGTTTCGATCCGGCGAACCTGGTTGAGGATGGCCATGGGGTCGGTTCCGATGAACAGATGCTCATAGGCTTCAAAGCCGTCCATGGTGTCGCCGGAGCCTACGCCGGTGATGCCTTCGTCAGTTTCCACCTCCACCAGTGTTGCCGGGAATGACGTGCGGGGCTCAGGATCCCAGGCGGCATTGAACGGCGGGTCCAGCGGCAGGACCATGCGGGTCAGCCGGATTGCGGTGATCTTCATTGCTGTCAGCCTCGCGGAGTGAAGAAGGGGTTGGACGGGGAGTTGCGTGCCTCGACCACTTCTGCCGTGGACGGGAGGTTCTTGGCCCCGTTCTCCAAAGCAGTCCGGACCGACTCACGGTTATTGCGGTAGACGGCGTCGTCATCATCCGCGTTGGGGTTCACCCACACGGCTGCGATCAGCGCATGTGAATCAGCCTGCTCGTCTGTGAGGATGCCGTCGGCGACAGCATCTGCCACGCCTGCAGCGATTCCTGCCTGCGCGGCGCCCCAGATCAGGTTTCCGTGCTGGTCATTGGCTGGCGCGGACTTGGTCACGAAGAGCGTCATCGGCTTCACCGGCAGCGAGGGCCGGAGGACGGCCACGAACGGAACATGGCCGGCGCTCGGTGATGCCAATGCCGTGGCCCAGGCGGTTCCGGCAGGGCCGCCCCGGTGCCCCAGGACCGTATTCACATGCGCAGCGTTGACGCCGTCCCCGATGAAGGACTCGCCGATCTGAAGCTGTTCAGTCATTCTCAAATCAGTCCTTCGGATTCGAGCCATTCCTTGGCAATATCTTCCGGGTCTTCGCCGTCAACGTCAGCTTTGGCGTTCAGTTGCTGCATGACCTCGGTGGTGAGCTTCGGGGAGACCTTGGCCATGATCTCCGCGATGGCCGGGTACTTGGCAAGGATGTCGGCCTTGATGGTGAGTGCTCCCTGGTAGATAGGGAAGAATTTCTTGTCATCTTCCATGACCTGGAGCTTCAGCGCGGGAATGCGACCGTCCGTTTCAAAGACTTCGCCGAAGTTGCAGTCCTGGCCCTTGTGGGTGGCGGTGTAGATAACGCCGGTGTCCAGCATGGAAACCTTGGCGTCCGGGCTCAACCCGTACTCCTTGCTCAAGCCCGGCCAGCCGTCGTCGCGGGTTGAGAATTCACTTTCCACGCAAAAGGTCTGCTCGCTTGCCGGAAGCTTGGCCACGTCCGAGAGGCTCTTGATGCCGAGCTCCTTGGCCTTGTCCTCGCGAATGGCGAAGGCATAGGTGTTGTTCAGGGGTGCTGGGTCCAGCCAGGCGATGCCCTTCTTTGCGTCTGCGTCCTTGACTGCTTTGAACATCTCCGCCTTGTCCTTAATAGGAGTGGTCTGTTTGTTGTAGGTGATCCAGGACGTGCCGGTGTACTCCCAATAGCCGGCGAACTGGCCGGTCTCGAAAGCCGTGCGGACATTAGCCGAACCCACCACGCTGGTGTTGGTGGTGGTGTCTGCGCCGTGGGCGTTCAGGACTTGGCTGGTGATGTGGGAGAGGATGAACTGCTCCGAGAAGTCCTTGGCACCGAACACGCCGGTGAGTCCTTCGAGTTCGTTGCTTCCGCCTTCGCTTGAGCTGGAGGAGGCTGAACCGCCGCAGGCGGTGAGGCTGATGGCCACGGCCACGCCGGTGGCCAGGAGGGTCATTGCACGTTTCTTCATGATGTTTGTCCTTGGGTAAGTAGGAAAGTCAGATGCCTTTGGGCTTGAGCAGGTCTTCAGCGAGGCCTGCCAGCCAGTCGATGGTGAGTGCGATGCAGGAGACCACAACGGCTCCGGTGATGAGGACAGGCCAGCGCTGGAGCTTCAAGCCGTTGACGATCATGTCGCCCAGGCCGCCGGCATTGATGAAAGTGGCCACTGCGGCGACGCCGACGCAGAACACCAGCGCAGTCCTCAGCCCGGCAATGATCACCGGGACGGCCAAAGGGAGTTCGATCCGGGCAAGCACTTCCAGCGGTCGCATACCCATGCCCTTGGCAGCTTCCGTAAGGCTGGAGTCAACCTGTTGAAGTCCCACCAGGGTGTTCCGGAGGACAGGAAGGACCGAGTAGGCCACTAGTCCCACCAGCGCCACCTCAAAGCCGGTCTTCCACACAATGGCCAGGAGGATCACCAGGCCAATGGCGGGAGTCGCCTGCCCTACGTTGGCTATCCCGAACACCACGGCGTGGACTGCCTTGGAATGCACGCGGCTCAGTGCGATGCCGGCAGGGATAGCAATCACTGACACGATCGCGGATGCCGTGACCGTCAGCAGGAGGTGTTCCCTGGTGCGATCAGCAAGGTAGTCCCAGTTGAGGGTGCGCAGCTCGATCGAATCAAGGGTGAGCGAGGAGATCCAGAGGAACAGGGCCAGCAACGCTCCGACAATGATCAGCGGCGTTCCGAACCGCTTGAAGGAGAAGTACTTGCCCTTGCGGCTTGAAGCCGTGCCGAACGACGTTGCCAGGTCCCGCGTTGCCTGTGCAGTCATGGCCGCACTCCCCCGGCAAGGGCTGGCGGAAGGATTTCGGCGCCAAGGACCGCGGAAATTCGTTCGATATCGATGGTTCCCACACTTCTGCCGTCCTGGTCCAGGACCGCGACAGGAAGGCCGCCCGAGAGCACCAAGGCGTCCAAGGCGTCCCGCAGGGAGTCAGCCACGCCAATGGTCATGGCAGTTTGTCCCCCGGAGGGTCCCAGCGTCGCGTGGCCTACGGGGATGAGCCCAAGCCGTTTGAGGGCGGCGCCATGTCCGACGAATTGGGACACGTAATCATTGGCGGGGTTGGCCAGAATGTTCGCCGGGGTGTCGAACTGCTCGATCTGCGAACGTTCTGACAGCACGGCGATTCTGTCTCCGAGGCGCACAGCTTCATCGAAGTCATGGGTGACGAACACGATGGTTTTGCTCAGCTTCTCCTGCAACCGCAGGAATTCGCTTTGCAACTTCTCCCGGGTGATGGGGTCGGTGGCACCGAAGGGCTCGTCCATGAGCATCACGGGCGGATCTGCCGCCAAGGCCCGCGCAACACCAACGCGCTGCTGCTGCCCGCCGGACAGTTGGCGCGGGTAGCGGGAGGCGAACGTCCTGGGGTCAAGCTCGACGACGGACAGCAGCTCTTCGACGCGGTCCCGCGTACGCTTCTTATCCCAGCCCAGGAGCTTAGGAACCACCGAGATGTTCTCCGCGATGGTCATATGCGGGAAGAGACCGATCTGCTGGATGACGTAGCCGATCCGGCGCCGAAGCTCGTTGGGGTTGAGGGACAGGACGTCCTCACCGTCAATGGTGATGGAGCCCGAGCTCGGTTCGATAATCCGGTTGATCATCTTCATGGTGGTGGTCTTTCCACAGCCGGACGGACCCACAAACATGATCAACTCACCTGGTGCGATGTCCATGGAAAAGGATTCGACTGCGGGAATCACCTGACCAGGGTAGGTCTTGGTGACGTCCTTGAGGACGATCCGGGCCCCGGCAGCGGAACGGGTTGTTGTATCAGACACGAAGTCCCCTTGAGGTAGTTACGCGGCGGATGAGCACGAACGCGCCATCCAGCAGCAGGGCAAGGACAATGACACCGACGGTTCCGACGACGGCGAAGTTCAGGGCGTTCTTTGATCCAAGACTCGAAAGGCCTTTGAAAATCATTTCGCCGAGACCCGGTCCGCCCACGTAGGCAGCGATTGCTGCGATACCCATGGAAAGCTGCGCGGAAACCCGGACACCGGTGAGCACCACAGGCCAAGCCATAGGCAGTTGCACGCGAAACAGCGTCTTTACGGTGCCCATGCCCATGCCAAGTGCAGATTCGGATACGGCCGACGGTACTTCACGCAGCCCCACCACCGTGTTGCGGATGATGGGGAGCAGTGCGTAGAAGGCCAGACCCACAACGGTGGGAGTCCAGCCGAGTCCCAGCACGGGGATAAGAAGTGCCAGGAGCGCCATGGACGGGATGGTCAGGCCAACACCGGCGCCCGCGATTGCCATCGAGCGGCTGATGGGCCTGTTCCATACAAGGACACCGACCCCCACACCGATGACCGTTGCAATTAGCAGCGAAACCAAGACGACCGCCAGGTGCTGGGCGGCAGATTCGGCGATGTCTGCCGATCTCTTGGCGAGGAATTGTCCAAGATCGGACAGGAAAGTGTCGTTCAACGTGATCCTCCTTTTCACTTCATTGGGGTAAGGATCGAGGCCCATCTCCGTGAGCCATGACACAACCGTAGAAGCATAGTTCCCTTTTGCGCAATAAGTGTTGTTGAAATGTCAACGCATCAGCGGTTAGGATCGGAGCGTTATCGGAACAACCAAGGAGACAGCCGTGAATGGAACACCCTCCCCCAGGCGGAATTCCTCCGGTCTCCGCCGGGATTTGGAACTCCTGGAGATTCTTGGCTCGCAGGAGGCCGTGGCTGGCAACGGGCTGGGCGTGAGCAAGGTTGCCGAGATTACCGGGCGGGACAAAGCGCAAGTATCCAGGACACTCGCCACCTTGGCGGAAGCGGGCCTGGTCAGCAGGGACCCGGAGAGCCTGCTTTACACCCTCGGGCACAGCCTCTACGCACTGGCTGCCCGGACTACCGAAGCGCGAATGGTCAGCGCTTCGGCCCAGTACCTCAAGCGCGTGTCAGCAGCTACGCATGAGACCACTCACCTGTGTGTCCTGCGCGGCGGAACGGTCCTGACCCTCAAGAGCGAGATGTCCAACCACACCTACAGGGCATTGGGCTGGGAAGGAGTCAGTGTTGACGCATGGAGCACGTCCGCGGGGAGGGTGCTGGTGAGCGACTGGGATGACGCCGCGCTGAAGGATTGGTACGACACGCACACAGCGGAAGCCAAGTCAGGGGTACGGCCCGATCGACAGGACCTCTCACCTTTGGCACTCCAAGCGGGTCAAAGCCCGTCATCAGGGGAGCTCAAGTCCAAGATCCAAACGTTCGAGGATCTTCGCGCCGAGATCAATCTCATCCGTCGGCAGGGCTACGCAGTGGTGGATGAAGAATTTGAGCTCGGCGTTGTGGGCGTCTCAGCCCCCGTGTACGACTTCAAGCAGCGTGTGGTTGCAGCATTCAACGTCAGCGCCCCCAAGCAGCGTTTCGGACGGCACTTAGATCAAGCGGGCGTGCTGGCGGCGAAGGTTGCCCGGGACTTCTCCATGGCACTCGGTGCTTCGGCCAACGCCGAGATGGCATATAACGCCAATGTTTCCCAAAAACATGGGCATTAAGTGCCAACTCGGCGGGAGGGAGAGGTGCGCCTACCGCAGCGACTTGTCCTCCGGATTGCGGGGCACTACATAGGTGCTGCCATCGGGCCGGCGGAGTGTTTCCCACTGCTGGGTCTCAGCCTGGCGCTGCGCAAGCAACTTCCGATTGGCCTCGGTCATCTCATGGTCGAGCGAGCTGCTGTGAGCGGGTCCGAAAATTACACGGAACTTACCTGTCGCGCGCATGAATTTCCGTGTGAAGGATTCCTTGGCCACGCGGATCGACTCCTCTTTTAGGCGGTTCAGTAACTCCATAGTACGCTAATCATTAGTGCACTAACTAATCGGCAAGTGTGAGCTAATAAATCAGGCAGCAAGCACAGGAGGCAGCCATGACAGCCATTGATGAGTCCACTCAAGAGACCGACGATCTCCTTCTGGAACGCCAGCTGTGCTTCGCCCTGACCGTGGCCTCGCGCAGTGTTGTAGGCGTCTACAAGCCAGTGCTGGAGCGGCTCGGGCTTACACATCCCCAGTACCTGGTGATGCTTGCGCTCTGGGAACGAAGCCCCCGCACGCTGAAGGACATCAGCGATAGCCTGCTCCATGAGCCCGCCACCCTCTCCCCGCTGCTCAGGCGCCTGGAGGAAGCTGAGTTGATTACCCGCGAGCGCGTGCCTGGCAATGAACGCGCACTGGCGGTCAAGCTGACGGATAAGGGCGCCGCCCTTCGGGAGCAGGCCACCGCCGTTCCGGGCCAGATCCGCGAGCGCCTGCAACTCACCCGCGAAGAAGTAGCTGAACTCCATCAGGCCATGACCGGGCTGATCGCCGCCACGCAGCAGAAACCCGTCGGTGCAACTCGCTAGCCAAGCCCACAGCCTCGGTGGTGTCCTTGAAGCGAGCACCAAAAGTGCCACGTAAAATGGATGCAACCTAGGAGACTCAATGCGCATGCGATTTGTTCGGCCCTTACTGGCAGTATTGGCCATCGCCGGCCTCGCCGCATGCTCAGGCACCCCCAGCCCCGGTTCAACCAACAGCCCAACTGAAGCGCCGACGTCGTCGGCCACTTCAAGCAGCAGCCCAAGCAGCTCCCCCAGCAAAACCGCAGCTCCCAGCGCGTCAGCAGCCACCGGCGCAGGCAATGCCGAACTCTCCATCACGCTCGTTGAAACTCCCGAGTCCGCTCCCCAGGCCTTCACGCTCGTCTGCACGAATGGCGTGCCCGCCGCAGAAAGCAGTCACCCGACGGCGGCCGAGGCCTGCACAGCACTCAAGAACGGCCCCTCCCTCCTGAGCCCCGCACCAATGCAAACGGACCAGGCCTGCACCATGCAGTACGGTGGCCCCGCAACGGCTAAAGTGACCGGTTCATTGGACGGCAAGGAAGTCAACGCCTCCTTCAAGCGGACGGATGGCTGTCAGATCGCCCTATGGGACGCCGCGAAGAGCGTCCTCGGATCAGATGGCGGCCTCTAGGCTTCGGCACCTCCCCCAAGAGCAATGGCTCGGGCTGGAGGCAGCCCACCATGCACGCGTCGCGCGTTACGCAGTGCCCTATCTGGCGCGTCGTTCAGCCGGTAAGAAACACCCCGTGGAGGACTTCCTCTTCACCTACTACACGCAGAAGCCGGGCCAGTTGCAGCGTTGGCATCCCGGCGACGGCGTGGTCCTCAGCGGCGAGCGCGCCTTGGAGCGCGTCACCTGGAAGTTCTACAGAGCGCTCGACGACGCCGAACTCGCCTCTGTGGGGCTGGCTCCAGGCACGCCTGCGGTCACCTTTGAGCGGGCCGGCTTCCTTGCCGACCGCGCCGAAGCTGTCCGCTTCGCGGGAATCATCCTCGCAGGCACGGCGAAGCGACCGGCACAGTTTGGGTGCTTTGGCCTGCATGAATGGGCCATGGTGTACCGGCAGGAAAAGTTTGAGCTGCGGCACGAATACCTGAAGCTGAGGCTTGGGGGCGAGGGCACGGATGCTGTTGTTGAAGAGAACCGCATCCGCTGCTCGCACTTTGACGCCTTCCGGTTCTACACACCTGATGCCACCTCGCTGAATGAACTCACGCCCACCCGCGAGAACCAGCGCACCATGGAGCAGCCGGGTTGCCTGCACGCCAACATGGACCTCTATAAGTGGGCTTACAAGCTAACGCCCGCCCTGCCGAGCGGGCTGGTGATGGACTGCTTCGAGTTGTCATGGCGGATCCGCACCATGGACATGCAGGCATCCCCCTACGATCTTGAAGAATGGGGCTATCCGCCCATCAGGATTGAGACACCGCAGGGCAAGGCCGAGTACGTTGAATACCAGCGGGCTTTCGCGGCCGAATCCCAGGAGTTGCGGGCCCGCGTGCTCCAGGCAGTAGGACCGCTCTTGGATGAGCTGAGCGGTTTGGCTGCCTGAGCACCCGCCGCCACCAGCGAAAGGTAACCATGGTTTCCGCAGATAATAGCCACGCAGACAAGTCAGGCACTGATAAGAACGGCACAGATAAGAGCGGGTACGACGTCGACCTGACGGTCACGCTGACGGAGGCACCTGGCGCTGAAAGCCGGCTCTTCCACCTCCGGTCCGCGGCAGGCATCCTGTCGCCTGACCCTGACACGCTGGAATCGAACTTGCCTGATGCAGCTGCGGCGCTGGCCGCCGTCGAGCAGTTCGGTGAGGAAGTCTTCTTTCCCGAGCCTCGGCCGGACCGGATCTGCACGCAGCAGTATGGCGGCCCACAGGTAGCTGTGGTCACTGGGTGGTTCCGCGGACGCGAGGTCCACAGCCAATTCAGTAGGACTGATGGTTGCGAGATTGCACGCTGGAAGACCTTGGCCGCGTTGCTGGGCAATACCGGAGGCTCAACCGGCGCTGTGTAGGGACGGTTGCCCTCTCAGCGTCCGGAACCCCCGTAGATCAGACCAGAGATCAGCACGGCCACCCAGAACAGGATGTTGACGCAGGACAGCACCAAAACGATCCACCCGGCCACCTTCCCAAAGGTGGCCGGTACGCCGTTGGCTTCTGCACGGCCTGCATTGCGTATGGCCAGGGGCCCAAACACGATGCCGAGGAAAAAGATGCCGATGATGGCATAGGTGGTGGCCTTGGACTTGAAGTTGGCGCCTTCGAGGTCCGGAAAGTAGAAGGGCGGGCCATCCTGCAGCCCATACGGCTGAGGATAAGTGGCCTGGGGATAGGGCTGTTGACCGTACGGCTGCTGCGGGTATGAAGGCTGAGGGTATGGCTGTCCGGAGAAGGCGGGCTGCCCGTTCAACTGGTGCTCGGGTTGTGGTTCGGATCCTGGCTGTGACATGCCGGCCTCTCATTGCGAAATCGTCTGGTGCGAACTCATCTGGTGGGAACTGCATCGAACCTATCACCGGAAACAGCAGTGGCCGGTGGGAAACCCACCGGCCACTGCTGTTACTGAATCAAGAAATCCTTAGCCGGCGTTGTTGCTCTGTGTCGGCTCATCGGCGCGGATCTTGCCGCCGTGCTTCTTGTCTTTCTTGTCCTTCTTGGGGTCTTCCTCGTCCGGAACCACTACGGTTCCGCCGGGGCTGACCAGGACGGTGACGAAGCTCGGCTCACTGGTTCCTGCGAAGGTCAGTCGACCAATGTAGGAGCCAGGCTCCAGGTTCTTCCAGTTCAGCGAGATCTGGCCCGTCTTGCCGTTGGCAAGGCGGATCGGATTCGGCGTCACGGTGGCGTTGCCCTGGTTGGCACCCAGGACGGCGGCATCAACAGTGGCCTTGGTGGGCAGGTTGTTGGGGCTCGCGTACAGGTTGGCGTACACGTAGTAGTCGCCGGCCGCCGGGTTGGGAACGGACAGGGTTTCGCTGGCAGACGCCGTCGCGGCAGGCAGCTGCTGCCCTGACGGGGTAACCACCAGCATGTCGAAGTCCGCGGCCTCGTTGGAAGAGATCACCGAGAATTTGGCAAGCGCACTGTTCGCGCCAACGGTCACCTTCTTCACATAGTTGGACGCATTGGTTTCGCCCGCGAACGGGCCGGGGACCAGTTCGACTGCCGAGGAATCCGCTTTGGAAAGGCCATCAACGGTGACGCCTACCGGCAGGTTGGTGCCGGAGGTGATGTTGATGGTTCCGGAGCCGTTGGGGCCTGTTCCCGTGAACGTCAGCGCCTTGTCCGCGATGACGGACTGCGGCCGGACGGCGATCGGCGAGGTGACGGTCTTGTTGGCACCCTGCCAGTTCAGCGAACCCATGGCGAACTTGCCAAGTTCGCCATTCCTGTTTTCGAACTGCACCTTGAACGTCTTTTTCTCACCGGGAGCGCCAAAGGTCAGCACGGACGGTGTGACCTTGACATTGACACCCGGAACGTTGGCCGATGCACGGTACGTTCCCGGAGTCAGGGCAGTCAGGGTACGGGTGACCTCCACTTTGCCTGCGAGGTTGCCCAGCGCGAAGGAGGGAACGTTCATGTCCCGCGCCTGCGTGGTGCCCAGCCCTTCCATGCCCAGATCCATGCCTGTGCCCTGGATGAACTTCAGGTAGTCCTCGGTGGTGGCGTCGTACACCAGGCCCGGCGAGAGGACCTTGGCCGGATCCACCTGTCCGGCGCCTGTGGCGAAGACATCCTTGTTGATGGCGCCGTTGGCCAGCTTGACCGGACCGGCGGTGGTCATCATGGCGGACTTCACGGTGGCCGGGGACCACTGCGGGTTCTTGGCCAGGATCAGGGCGCCGAAACCGGCTACGTGCGGGGAAGCCATGGACGTTCCTGAGAGGAAACCGAAGTTATCTCCACTGGTTCCGATGGGCGAAACACCTGCGAGGATAGCGACGCCGGGAGCGGACACGTCAGGCTTCAACAGGTCTGAGTCGGTAGCAAGCAGCGGACCACGCGAGGAGAATCCTGCGATCTGCGGCTGTGCCTCAGCGGGCAGGCCCGTGGTGTCGCGGTTCAGCAGGGACACGGTGATGGCCGGGTTGGCCGTGACCTTGTCCTTGATGGTCTGAGTGGCGGGCGGGTTCACGTGGACGGTGGGAATGACGTGCTTGTCAGTGTCCAGGGATGAATCGGTCAGGTTCACCAGGATCATGCCGACGCCACCGCCGCGAAGGACCTCAGCGCTCTTGGCGGTGCGGTCAACAACACCACGGTCACAAACAACAACCTTGCCGGCTACCTTGGCCGGGTCCAGCGAGCCCGGAGCACAAAGCGCCGCGTTGCCTTCACCGCTTGCAGCGTTGGTGGAAAGCACGACGCCGGCCCCACTCACCTCACGGTTCATGATGCTCGCTCCGCGGAACTTGCTGCCATCGGAGAACTCAACAGTGCCCTGAAGCTCCTGCGAGAAGGACGTCGCGGCTACCGTGGTCAGCCATGGTGCTCCGTGGTTTACCGTGCTGGCGGTCGGTCCGGAGTTGCCGGCCGAGGTTGCCACGAAGATCCCTGCGGAAGCTGCCGACAGGAAGGCCAGCGAGACGGGATCGGTGGTGGACGTGGTTGAACCCGAGATGGAGTAGTTCAGCACATCCACACCGTCCAGAATGGCCTGCTCGATCGCGTCCACAGAGGCGGAGCCGTAGCAGCCACCCGTGGCAGGATCCGTGTCTTCCCAGCAGACTTTGTAGACGGCGAGCTTGGCGGCGGGTGCGATGCCGCTGGTGGTTCCGAAGCTGCGGCCATCCACTACAGCGTCAACATTGGCGTTGCCCGCTGCCGTGCTGGCTGTGTGGGTGCCGTGGCTGTCCACGTCGACGGGGGAAATGACCTCTTCCGGAGCGCGGTTTTCCGGCGGAACGGTTTCCAGGAAGGCGTCAGCGAAGTAGTGGGTGCTAAGAACCTTGGAGTTGCAGGCGCTGCCATCGTAGTCGGCACCCGTGTCGGTACCGGGCTGGCATTCGCCGACGAAAGTATCGCCGTCGGCCTTCAGCATTGCGATCTTGCCGTCAGCGGTACGGTACGGGACGCCTACCTGGGCGTTGCCCACCAACGGGCCAACAGGCTCGCCCGCGAAGAAGGGGTTGGACGGGGTGTAACCGGTGTCGATCACGCCAACAACGGTGCCCTTGCCGGCGTTGTCCTGTCCGCCGTACTGGGTAGCCCAGGTTCCGTTGGGACCGCTGAGCTTGAGGAAGTCGGTGGTGGAGTAGTCCGGAGCGTACTGCGTATCCGGTGCCACCATGAGGACCTTGGGGTCCTTGGCAAGGTTGATCGCCTGGTCTGCCGTCAGGTTGGCACTGAAGCCGTTGACAGCGGTGGTGAAGTCACGCTGGATGGTGACGTTTTCCTGCTGTGCAACTTCCTGTTGCTTCTGCTGCAGGTGCTGCTGGTATTCCTTCACCTCGGCGCTGTCGGCGTCGAGCTTCTTGCCTTCTTCGGGCTTGGTGGGAGCAAGCCCGGCCGTGCCGCCGTCGTACGTCGCTGCAGGCTTTTCGGCCAGGACCACCATGTAGCGGCCGTCCTTGTAGGCGCTGGGGTCAAGGTTCTTCTTGGCCACGCCTGCAACATTCCCTGGCGTCTCCGGGGCGGGAGCGGCCCGGGCCGGCATCGCCATCGACGAGAGCAGCAACGGCAGGCCAACGGCCAGCGCCGCAGCCTTTCGAAGTCCCCCGCTTCTGACGAAGCTCTTTCCTTGTGATTTCACGAGTGGTTGCACCTTTCACTGAGGGAGGTCCGGGCTCCATCGCCCAGGCCTGTCAACTTTTAGTTGGTTGAACCTTTGACAGTTCCTGTCAAAGCCGCGCAACCAGCCGAGTCACAGAGTACCTAGTGATAGCCGAATATGACATACAGCACATTTCAAGTTTTTTGTCTTGTCACGGAAGCGGTGATTTATTACAGAACCAAGGGTGCGGCGGTAGCCTCAAGTGCGTACCGCCCAGCCACTTACGCAACGGAGCCGCTGTGAAAATCCTTGTCCCCGACACCATCAAATTGGACCTCTCCGCACTGGAGGACGAGACCTTCGTGTATCAGGTGGACAAGCCCATTCCCAGCGAGCACCGCGACGCGGAGGTGCTGGTGGTTTGGCGGAACACCTCTGACAACCTGGCCGATGCAGCCAAGGAAATGCGCCAGCTCAGGCTGGTTCAGACGCTCGCAGCCGGTCCGGATTCGGTGCTGGCAGCGGGCTTTGGGGACAACGTGGCCATCACCTCCGGCCGCTCCCTTCACGACGGCCCCGTGGCAGAACACGCTCTGGCCCTGATTTTGGCGGCGGTGCGCCGCATGGATCAGTTGATGGAGTCCCAGAAAGGCTCCACCTGGAACCAGCCATATAACGCCGCCCAGTCCGCACCCGACACTGAGCAGCTTTACACGCTCGACGGCGCCAACGTCACCGTTTGGGGCTTCGGTTCCATCGCGGGGCGGCTGGCTCCCCTGCTGGACGCTTTGGGCGCGAACGTCACCGGCGTCGCGAGCTCCAAGGGTGAGCGATATGGCTTCCCCGTGGTGGCGGACGACGAATTCCCGGAAGTCCTGCGCACCACCGACGTCCTGGTCTCGATCCTGCCGGCGACCCCGGAAACCGCGGATGCCCTGAACGAAGACATCCTCAAAGCCCTCCCGAATACGGCCATCTTTGTGAATGTAGGGCGCGGCGCCACCGTGGACGAGAACGCCCTGCTCGCGGCACTGGAAGAAGGCAGGCTGCGCGTCGCCGCCCTCGACGTCACCAAGGAAGAACCGCTGCCCGCCGACTCCAAACTGTGGGGCGCACCGAACCTGATCATCACGCCCCACGTTGCGGGTAACCGCCCTAAGGGCGCCGCCAAGCTCGTGCTGGCCAACATCACGGGGCTCAAGGAAGGGTCAGCGCTGACCAACCAGGTTGCAGGCTAACGCCTGGCAATCAAATCGATATTTTCATTGCCTCCAAATAGTAAGCATGCTTATGGTGGGTGGGTCCGGGGTGGCCAGCAGAGGGTTTCCATCCCAAACACGGAGCATGAACAACGTGAGGAATCGCAATGTACCTGCACACCCAACTTCTCATCAACGAAATCGCCGCTGACGAGCCCGATCCCGCCGCAGCAAACGCCCTCCAGGAAGGCCTCGGCGGACAATTCGGTGAGATGCGCACCATGATGCAATACCTGTTCCAGAGCATGAACTTCCGCGGCGACCCCGCTTCCAAGCCCTACAAGGACCTCCTTCAGGGCATCGGAACCGAAGAGATCAGCCACGTGGAACTCATTGGAACCACCATTTCCCAGCTCCTTGACGGCTCACCGCGATATCAAGGCAAGAAGACCGACCCTGTGGATGAGCCGGGAGCCAAGGGCGCCACACCATTGAACATCGCACTGGACCACAGCAACATCCACCACTATCTGGTGGGCGCACAGGGCGCATTGCCCGTGGATGCCGCCGGCAACCCGTGGAGCGGTTCGTACGTCTACAACAGCGGCAACCTGGTCCTGGACCTGCTGTACAACCTGATGCTGGAATCCACCGGCAGGCTACAGAAGTGCCGCATTTACGAAATGACGGAGAACAAGACAGCCCGCTCCACCATCGCGTACCTGATCGTGCGAGACCAGGCCCACGAGAATGCTTACGCCAAGGCACTGGAAAGCCTGGGCGTAAACTGGGGCAAGGTACTTCCCATCCCGAAGACCAACGCTGAGCAGTTCCCGGAAGTCAAGAAGCTTTTGGACAAGGGCCTGCAGAGCATCCAGTACACCTTCAGCGCGGACAACTTGAGCGAAGCCGGCAAACTTTTCCGTGGAGCTTCCCCGTCCAACGATGGCACCGAGCTAACCACCGATGTCATGCCCGACGGCTTCCCGATGACCATGTCGCCGGAGCGCAAGGAAGAGTTTGCGCCGGGGCTGGACCCCGAACTCCTGGCACTGATCCAGGCCGTGGCAGAGCAGGAATTGCAGGACGCGAACAATCCCAAGGGCGGCTAGCACAGGGGTAAGCGCATGGAAAAGCGGGCCTGACCTCCATGGAGGTCAGGCCCGCTTTTGCGAGAACTATCAGGCGTGCTCGTACGTCAGGCAGTCGGCGGCTTCGCGGCCGGGACCAACCTTGACATCGTGTGCCTCGCACATGAGGTTGTTGTTGTGGACGCACTCGGAGCGCTGGCAAGCACCTACGTGGGCGAGGACCTTTGGAAGGCCGCCCATGGCATTGGTGTCAATGAACGTTGCGCAGGAAGCGTGGTCCTGGCTGCCACCGATGGTGATTCCGAATGCGGTGCAACCATTGTGGTTGAATCCGCACGTACCAACGCTACAGGCGGATACTTCGGCAATGTGTTCGGTCATTGTTCCTCCTGGTGTGGATCCTGAAAGGTACTGGCACTTGAAAGGTACTGGCCCTTGAAAGGTACTGGGGGCTGAACCCCTGGTGTCCTTCCAAACTACGCCGGAATCACAACATTTAACCGCTTTGAATAGCGCATTTGTATGTGCCCTAATCCGCGTCATTCCGGCGAAAATCGGCCCTTAGGAGGTTAGGTCCTACTTACTTGGAGTGCGTAGGGCGTCACTGATCCTGGCCCGCGTTTCCTTGTCCAAAGGTGCGGTGACGCGATGCTCCCGTGCGGCTCTGTCCGCCATGATTTTCTGGATGACCATCCGGCCCAGACCTGCAAAAACGGCTGCGGCCACTACGCCCAGCACCATCGATTTCGGTTTCTCAGCCATGCCGCAATCTTAGTGACGGCGGACAACCGCGGCCAGCGATTTCTTTCATCACGGCGGGGTGCCCTCGCGCAATCCGCCTGAATAGGGTATGTGCCTTGATCCCGGTAGAATAGGTGTGCAAGCTCGCGGAGCGCCCCCATGCCGTTCAAACATTGCAGTTCACAACGTGTTTAGCCCTGTGCTAAAACGCTGTTTGGATGTGGCTGAACGGCGTGAGACGGCACCTCCGCGGCAGCCTTATTTAAGGTTCACCCAACTCACGCACAGGAGTTACCGGATGCCCCGGATCGTCGTTGACGTCATGCCCAAGCCCGAGATTCTGGACCCCCAGGGGAAGGCCATCGTGGGTGCTCTGCCCCGCCTCGGCTTCAACAGCTTCAGCGCAGTCCGCCAGGGCAAGCGCTTCGAACTGACCGTCGACGGCGAGGTGACCGACGCTATCCTGGCCCAGGCCCGCGAAGCTGCCGAGACTCTCCTGTCCAACCCGGTGATCGAGGATGTTGTCAACGTCGAGGTCGTCGAGGCCTGATATGACGTCGATTCCCCTGATTGGCGAGGCAGTGGCCGTCGCCGCGGAGCCCCGCTTGGCCGGCGCCAAGATCGGCGTCGTGACCTTCCCCGGCACCCTTGACGACCGTGACGCCGCCCGTGCAGTGCGGCTTGCGGGTGGCACAGCAGTTTCACTGTGGCATGCAGATACCGAACTAGGCGACGTTAACGCTGTCATCATCCCCGGCGGTTTCTCCTACGGTGACTACCTCCGCGCTGGTGCCATTTCGCGTTTCGCACCGCTGATGTCCAAGATCATCGATGCTGCCAACTCCGAGGCAAAGCTCCCGGTATTGGGTATTTGCAATGGTTTCCAGATCCTGACTGAGTCGCATCTGCTGCCCGGTTCCATGATCAAGAACGACCACCTGAAGTTCATCTGCCGCGACCAGACGCTGCGAGTGGAGAACGCCAACACCGCTTGGACCGTGGACTACGCGGACGGCCAGGAAATCATTGTGCCGTTGAAGAACCAGGACGGCCAGTACATCGCCGACGAGAAAACCCTGGATGCCCTTGAGGCTGAGGGCCGTGTGGTGTTCCGCTACGTTGGCTTCAACCCGAACGGCTCCCGCCGTGACATCGCCGGTATCTCCAACGCAGCCGGCAACGTGGTGGGCCTCATGCCGCACCCCGAGCACGCCGTCGAGACCGGGTTTGGCCCCGAGTCCCTTGATGGTGCTCCCCGCGACACCGACGGCCTCGGTTTCTTCACCTCCGTTTTGACCAAGATTGTGGGAGGCGACAAGTGACCACGGAAACCACCAAGAAGTTCAACATCGACACCGTTGAACACGCTGCCAAGACCCCGGACACGGAACTCCCGTGGGCTGAGCTGGGCCTGAAGCAGAACGAGTTCGACGAGATCGTCAAGGTACTCGGCCGCCGCCCCACCGGCGCCGAGTTGGCCATGTACTCGGTTATGTGGAGCGAGCACTGCTCCTACAAGTCCTCCAAGAACCACCTCCGCCAGTTCGGCGAGAAGGTCACCGAGGAAATGAAGAAGGACATGCTGGTTGGCATCGGCGAAAACGCCGGCGTCACCAACCTGGGCGACGGCTGGGCCGTGACGTTCAAGATCGAGTCCCACAACTCGCCGTCGTTCGTTGAGCCTTACCAGGGTGCCGCTACCGGCATCGGCGGAATCGTCCGCGACATCATTTCCATGGGTGCGCGCCCGGTTGCCGTGATGGACCCGTTGCGTTTCGGCGCGATCGACCACCCGGATACTGCCCGCGTCATGCATGGTGCCGTTGCCGGCATCGGCGGCTACGGCAACTGCCTTGGCCTGCCGAACATCGGCGGCGAAATGGTGTTCGACTCCGTCTACCAGGGCAACCCGCTGGTGAACGCACTCGCCGTGGGCGTCATGCGCCACGAGGACATCCGCCTGGCCAACGCCTCCGGCAAGGGCAACAAGGTTGTCCTGTTCGGTGCGCGCACGGGCGGCGACGGCATCGGCGGCGCTTCGGTGCTGGCCTCGGAGTCCTTCGATGACACCAAGCCCTCCAAGCGTCCGGCCGTCCAGGTGGGTGACCCTTTCGCTGAGAAGGTCCTCATCGAGTGCTGCCTGGAGCTCTTCAAGGGCTCCCTGGTTGAAGGCATCCAGGATCTCGGCGCTGCAGGCATTTCCTGCGCCACGTCCGAGCTCGCTTCCAACGGCGACGGCGGCATGGAGGTCGAACTGACCTCGGTCCTGCTGCGCGATCCCACGCTGACCCCGGGCGAGATCCTCATGTCCGAGTCGCAGGAACGCATGATGGCCGTTGTCACCCCGGAAAACATCGCAGCCTTCGAAGCTGTTATGGACAAGTGGGCCGTGGAGTACTCCTGGTTGGGTGAGGTCACCGATACAGGTCGCCTCATCATCACCTGGGAAGGCGAAGTAATCGTCGACGTCGATCCCCGCACCGTTGCGCACGACGGGCCGGTCTACGACCGTCCGTTCGCCCGCCCGGAGTGGCAGGACTCGGTCCAGGCCAACTCCTTCACCGGATCTGTTGAGGACGCCGGCCGGCCGTCGGCTCCCTCGGAGCTGGCTGCAGCCGTCACCGAGCTCGTCGCATCACCGAACATGTGCAGCAAGGACTGGATCACCAAGCAGTACGACCGCTACGTTGGCGGCAACACTGCCATGGCCTACCCGGACGATGCCGGCGTGGTCCGCGTTGACGAAGAAACAGGCTTGGGCGTTGCCCTGGCAACGGACGCCAACGGCCGCTACACCTACCTGGAGCCTTACCAGGGTGCACAGCTCGCGTTGGCTGAGGCCTACCGCAACGTTGCCACCTCGGGCGCTGTTCCGATGGCCGTCAGCGACTGCCTGAACTTCGGTTCCCCCGAGGACCCGGATGTTATGTGGCAGCTCGCCGAAGCCATCCGTGGCCTCTCGGACGCCTGCATGGAACTCGGCATCCCGGTCACCGGCGGCAACGTCTCGCTCTACAACCAGACCGGCACAACGCCGATCCACCCATCCCCCGTGGTGGCAGTTCTGGGCAAGCTCGACGACGTCGCCCGCCGTACGCCGTCGGGTTGGCGTGAGGACGGCCAGGCCATCTACCTGCTGGGCACCACCGCAGCAGAGCTGGACGGTTCCGAATGGTCCAACCTCCGCGGACACCTTGGCGGTTTGCCCCCCAAGGTGGACCTCGCAGCTGAGCGGGCATTGGGCGAGATCCTGATCAACGCTTCACGTGACGGCATGGTTGACGCAGCACACGACCTCTCCGAAGGTGGCCTCGCGGCTGCCCTGGTTGAGTCCTCGCTCCGCTACGGTGTGGGCGCCCGCATCGCCCTTGAAGAACTCATGGAGCGTGACGGAGTGGACCTGTTCACTGCCCTCTTCTCTGAGTCGCAGGCCCGGGCCATCGTGTCCGTGCCGCGCTCCGAGGAAGTCCGCTTCAAAGACATGTGTACTGCCCGCGGCTTCGCCCACCTCCGGATCGGCGTTGTTGACGCTGCCGGCGGAAAGCTGGAGATCAACGGCGTGGATGAGCTCTCCCTGGACGCTCTCCGCGAAGCACACGAAGCCACTCTGCCGAAGTACTTCGGCTAGAAGCAGGCAAAACAACGCGGGGCCACTTATGTGGCCCCGCGTTCCTGTTTAAGCCGGCCACACCACTTGCCTGGCCAACTGCTCAGTGAACTCCGCTTCCGGCAACGGCCGCCCGAAGTAATACCCTTGCCCGCTCGCGCAGCCAATACTCCGGAGCGCCTCTGCTTGTTCGGCGGTCTCAATGCCCTCCCAAACACCCTCCAGGCCACAGGAGCGGATGACTTCCTGGATGGCGGCCAGGAAGCCGAGTTGCGAAGGGTCTTTGCCCAGGTCCCTTACGAATTGCCGGTCTACTTTTACCCGGTCCACCGGTAGTTTCCGCAGGTAGCCCATGGACGAGTACCCGGCGCCGAAGTCATCGATCTCGAGTCCGACTCCCAGCCTGTGCAGGCTTGCCAAGGTGTATCGGTCCAGCTCGTTGTTGTGGATGATGGCGCTCTCGGTGAGCTCCAGCACCAGTGATTCCGGGGTCAGGCTCTCCTCGGCCAGAGCCTCACCGACGTCGTCCACGAACTCGAGGCTTTGAAGGTCGGCGGCAGAAACATTGATGCGCATGGAGAAATCGTGCTGCTTGGTGGCCGGATTATTCCGCCACTGTCGCAACTGGCCCACAGCCGTCCGCAGGACCCACCTGCCCAGTTCCGCGATCAGGCCAGTGGCCTCCGCAACGGGAATGAACTGGTCCGGCATGATCAGCCCATGAAGGGGGTGGTTCCAACGGACCAAAGCCTCGCAGCCTTCGATCCTGCCCGTGGAGAGCTCCACAATCGGCTGGTAGAAGAGAACCAATTGATCAGAACGGATCGCTTCGCGGAGTTCCCCCACTATTTGCCGCTGGAGTTGCCGCGCGTGAAGGGTGGAAGGATCGAAGACTTTGAGCTTGTTCCGGCCCTCGTTTTTGGATTCTTCCATGGCCAGATCGGCCTCTTGCAGAAGGTCCTCGATGCTGTGATGTGGTTCAGCGGTGCGCAGCCCAAGGCTTGCGCCGCAGCGGATGCTGTTGTTGCCGAGGTCGATGTTCGGCTCTAGCGCGGCCATGATGCGGTTCCCGACGGCGGCGGCCCGGCTTTGCGGGGTGGCGGGCAAGAGCACCGCGAATTCGTCGCCACCCAGGCGGGTGACGACGTCGTTCTCCCGGACGGCCGAGCGGATGCGCATGGCAACGGTGACCAGAATCTGGTCCGCCGCGGCATGGCCGGCGGAGTTTTTCAGCGCCTTGAACCCATCCACGTTCAGGAGGAGAAGTGCCGGCGGGACGGCCCCGTTGGCCGCGGCTGCCTGGGCTTCAATGAAGGAATTCACCAGTGCTTGGCGGTTGCCGAGCCCGGTCAGCGCGTCTGTAAGGGCCTCGCGGCGCTGTTCATAGCGTGCTCGGTGGAGCTCCTCCATCAGCGACTGAACGTGCCGCTCCAGTTTTTCGATCCGTGAATCAGCGGGGATCAACCTGTGGGGCTTGGAGCCTCTCACGACTCTTCCAAGCGCCGCAGGCTGGAGTCGGCGACAGCCTGCGGTTTGGCCACGGGGTTACGGCGTTCGTCCAGGAACAGCCGGTATGAGGCAATGTCCAGCCTGCCATCAGGCTCCACCTTGTTTCCGGCGCGGTACACGTGGGTGATCCACGCCCCGCCAAGGATCGCCTCAATCCAGGCGTCGCATTCTGCGAGCGGGAGGTGCACGCGGGTGCCGGTGTTCCTGCGGTGGCCGGCGATGGACACTGTGATGCAACTGCCCAGGAGGCCCTTGTCCGCAGTGAACCAGGCGAGGCCTTCGACGTCGGCCACGATGGTGAGGTTTGCGTTGTTGTCCTCCACCGACTGAACGGGACCCATCCTTACTGAGCGCCGGTCAGCGTTCAGCATTGTGGGTGTTCCAGCTTTGTAGGGCGGGCTGGTGATGCCTTGCCGGAACGCGGACAGTTCCTGGGTGTGCTGGATCTGGATCCGGGTGGTGAGTTCGTTGAAGGTCATGATCGTGCCTCATCCGCGATAGTGGCCGCCTCAAGGCGGTCGGCTCCTACAATCCTGTTTCTTCCTTGCGCTTTCGCGCTGTAAAGGGCTGCGTCCGCTACCTCGATCATGAAATTGAGGTCGGCTGCAGCGGGAATGCTTGACGTGACTCCGTAGCTGACGGTGGGGAACACAACGCCCTCTGGAGTCGGAAGAGCTGCCATCCGGCGGCTGATTTCCGTAGCGATGTTCTCGGCCCGGTCCTGCGTAGCTCCCGGCAGGAAGAGGACGAATTCTTCGCCTCCATAGCGTCCAATGAAATCTGTAGACCTGACCGAGGCCGTGCAGGCGTCAGCGAATGCCTGCAAGGCCACATCCCCTGCCCCGTGACCATGTTCGTCGTTGACTGCTTTGAAGTGGTCCAGGTCGGCCAGGACGATGGCGGCGCCGGAGCCTGTGGCGTGAAGGCGCTCAAGCTCCGTCGTGGCGAGGTCCAGGAAGGCTCCACGATTGAGGAGTCCCGTCAGATGGTCGCGGGTGGCACGTTCCCGGAGGCCTTTGATGAGTTGGTCGCTGGTCAGGGCCGTCATGCTGAAGGACACTGTGACAAGAAGAACCATCGATATCAGCGCTGACGGTCCGGCCCCAAAATACGTACGGAACGTGTAACTGCCCGGACCTTCGAGGGCATAAACCATCCAGCGGCCCAGGTAGTAGGCGGCCAGCAGGCCGGCGGCGATGGACAGGGCTTTGTGGACTTGCGAATGCGAAGACTTGATAAACCAGAGGTCATACGCGGCCAACGCTATGCCCAACGTCATCATGGCCAGATAGACGAAGCCTCCGGACCAAACGTTGCTCCCCGGGTTTTCCAGGAGGGATGCAATAGCAGTGACGGCCGGACCAAAAGCCAGTTGCCATGATGCGGCTTTCCGGTCCCGGAGGGTCTTCGCTCCGGCCCACACGCTGAACGCGCCCGCCACCACCAGGACGTTGCCCAAGGGGTTGGCCCATTGCTGGTGGGGGGTTCCGTTGAGGAGGAAGGCGGCATTACCCGCCATGAACTCGAGCAGAGCCAGGCTCCACCAGCCTGCATACGGCGAGCGCGTGCGGTGGAATGAAGTACAGAACAGCACCAGGAGGGTCACTGTGACCACACCCAGCGCGACCCTCACCGAGAATGCATCGAGCTCCATGTCCAACCCCCTCAGCTGGTCACCCTCCGGCCTTTGAATTCAGTGTCCCGGGGCTTACTCAACCTGAATGCGAATTTTGCTCAAGATTGGCTCAAGATGCGATGCTGCCTGCAACTGCAGCCTGGTTTCACTTTCCTGCAGCGATAATGAACCATGTGGATCGGCTGGATTGAGTTCGACGTCCTCTTGGGCGACGTCCATAGCCTCAAGGAGAAGCGCTCGCTAGTACGGCCCCTCGTGGCTGAGCTCAAGCGGCGCTTCGAGGTGTCAGCCGCTGAAACGGGCATGCAGGACCAACATCGGCGAGCGCTGGTGGGTGCCGCTGTGGTGGCCGCCGACCACGCGCACCTTCAGCAAGTGCTCGACGCCGTTGAACGGTTCGTGGCTGCCCGGCCTGAGTTTGAGCTGCTGAGCGCACGGCAGCGGGAGCTGCACAGCGAGGACTAGCAGGGCTTAGTAGCCAATGACCGCCAGGCGGGTGGAGTCCAGGTGCGCATCAATGGCTTTGTGGGCCGCGTCGAGGCTTCGGCTGCGGAGGGCGTCAACAATCAACTGGTGTTCGCGGAGGACATCCCCGGCGCGATCGGTGCCTTGGCTGACTGCCTTGACACCGATCCGGAGCTGCTTCTGCCGAAGGGAAGCATAGAATTCGGCAAGCACAGGATTGCCGCCCGCCCGGACCATCAGGGTGTGGAATTCGGTATCCAGCTCAATAAAGCGGGCAGGGTCTTCCCGCGCTTCCTGTTGCTGGTCAATGATGCGCTGGAAGGCATCGATCTGGGAGTCGGGCATGGTCTCCACGGCTGAGACCGCCCACTTTTCCACTACCGATCTGGCCTGCAGGATGGCCCGGACATCGGGGTCCGAGATCGGCGGGACGTAGGCGCCTTTGTGGGGGACGCGCTTAACGAAACCCTCGGCTTCAAGACGAAGCAAGGCCTCACGCACAGGTGTCCTTGATGTGCCGGTGGTCTTTGCCAGGACTCCTTCGTTGAGGAAGGTTTCCTCCTCACGAGGGAGCGCTGCGATGTAGCTTTTCATCCACTGGTAGGCCACTTCTGGCTGCGACTGTGCAGTGGGGGTCATCTGGATCATGCAGAGCCTTTCTCGCCTAGCCCAGTATACGAGCTGCATTCAGAACCATGAGGGGTCCCGAAAAAACTTCTGGTTTAAATATAGACAGGTTGTATACAACTCGTCTACAGTCTTCTTAGTGACACCGCTCACGCACCGGAATCTCCCCGCAAAAGGACCCCACAATGACCGAATTGAAGAAAGCAGAACTGAGGCGACAGAAGCACTCCAGCCTGCCCGTCGTTGCTGCTTCGAGCCTCGCCGGCACCGCCGTCGAATGGTATGACTTCTTCCTCTACGGCACCGCGGCCGCGCTGGTATTCAACAAGCTCTACTTCCCCACCGACGATCCCATGGTGGGCACCATGCTGGCCCTCGGAACATTCGCAGCCGGTTTCCTTGCCCGTCCCATCGGCGCAATAGTCCTGGGACACCTCGGCGACAAGCATGGTCGTCGAGCCACCTTGGTTGCCAGCCTGATGCTCATGGGCGTGGCTACAACCCTTATCGCTTTCATCCCCTCCTACGCCGCCATCGGGCTGGCAGCACCTTTGCTCCTCCTGCTGCTCCGCCTGATCCAAGGCTTTGCCCTGGGCGGTGAGTGGGGCGGCGCCGTCCTGCTGGTTTCCGAACACAGCAATGAGAGCACCCGGCGCGCTTTCTGGTCCTCCTGGCCAAACATGGGTCCGCCCCTGGGCAACCTGATGGCCGCAGGCGTCCTGGCCATCCTGGCCGCCACCATGCCGGAGAGCGAATTCCTGGCATGGGGCTGGCGCATCGCGTTCGGATTGTCCGCCCTGCTGGTTGTCATCGGCCTCATCCTGCGGCTCTACGTGCAGGAAACCCCGCTGTTCAAGGAAGCACAGCGCAAGCGCGAAGCCGAAGGCAACAAGGAACGGAAGCTGCCACTGACCATCCTGTTCCGCCGCAACTGGCGTGAAATCCTTATCGCCACCGGCAGCCGGATGGGCGAAAACGCAGGCTTCTACATCTACTCGCTGTTCATCATCACGTACGTCACCCAGATCATGGGGCTGCAAAGGCAAACGGGCCTCACCGCCGTCATGATCGGCCAGGGCGTCGCCGTCGTCGCCATTCCCATCCTCGCCGTCTACGCAGACAAGGTGGGCCGTAAACCAATCCTGATTGGTGCCTCGATCGCCACCATGGTGTGGGCCTTCGCGTTCTTCTTCCTGCTGAACACCGGCCAGGTGTGGGGCATCATTGCCGCAGCTGTGGGAGGGCTCCTGATCTTCGCGGCGTACAGCTCAGTGATCGGCGCGTTCTTCTCTGAGCTCTTCCCCACGGACGTCCGGTACAGCGGAACCTCAGTGTCCTACAACCTGGCGTCGCTGATCGCAGGTTCGTTGTCCCCCATCATCGCCTTGGCTCTCTACAGCGCTTTCGGCACCGGCTACGCGATCGGCATCTACCTCGCGGCCATGGGCCTGATCTCCATGGTCTCGGTGATGTTCGCCAAGGAAACCAAGGGCCTGAAGCTCAGCGATCTGGACAAAGACTTGACCCCAAGCCTGGACAAGGAACAAGCATGAAAATCGCACTCGTCCAAGTGGCCAGTCCGGACTCCGAAACCCGTGAGGAACGGATTGATCGCGTGGAAGCCATCCTTCGGGGCATCAACGGCGCAGAACTCATCGTGCTTCCTGAACTCTGGAGCGCCGGCTACTTCCACTTCGATGCCTATGAGGACCTCGCGGAAACATTGGACGGGCCAACAGTCTCCATGTGCTCGCGGGTAGCGGCGGACCTGGGTGTCTACCTTCACCTCGGCAGCATCATCGAGGCGGGTGAGGACGGCCAGCTCAGCAACACCTCCATCCTGCTGGGGCCGGACGGCAGCGTGGTCCACACGTACCGGAAGATCCACGTATTCGGCTACAAGTCCAAGGAAGCCAGCCTGCTCACTGCCGGCTCCTCACTTCCCGTAGTCCCACTGCCGTTCGGCGCCGTTGCCGGCATCACCTGTTACGACCTCCGCTTCCCCGGGTTGTGGATGGAGTTGAGCACCCGCGGTGCGGACATCGTGATCGTTCCCGCAGCCTGGCCCGCTGCAAGGCGGGAACACTGGCGGTTGCTCACCACTGCCAGGGCCTTGGAACACCAGATCTTCGTGATCGCCTGCAACGCCGCGGGCAACCAGGAAGGCGTGGACCTTGGCGGTTATAGCCGGGTGGTGGACCCGGGTGGCAACGTCATTGCCGAAGCGGGCTCCGACGAAACCGTGCTGATGGTGGACATCGATCCCCTGCAGGTGCAGGCCGTCCGTGAAGAGTTCCCCGTCATCGGCGATCGCCTTCCCGCCTACAACACTTTGACTGTCTAGAGGAAACCCAATGCAAACACAGGAAACCACAAGGCAAGTCCCGCTCACCTTCAGGGTGGTGGGCACCGACCAGACAATCGTCGTCACCGACTTCCATGCAGTAGTGGCCGGCTACACGGGCCGCGATCCCAAGGCAGTCCAGCATCACATCGATGAGCTCGCCGCAATCGGCGTGGCTCCCCCACCGGAGGTTCCCATGTTTTACCGGATGGACTCGGACCTGTTCGAGACCTCGGGTGAACATGACACCACCGAGAACCTGACGTCCGGCGAGATCGAGCCCCTCTACATCCGCCACGACGGAAAGTACTACCTCGGTATCGGCTCCGACCACACAGACCGGGACATTGAAGCCCGCGACATCGGCGATTCCAAGCGGGCATGCCCCAAGCCTGTCTCAAACGAGGTAATCGCTGTCGAATCACTGGAAGACCTGGATCTCGACGAATGCACCGCCCGTTCATGGGTTGATGGGGCCCTGTACCAGGAAGGTTCGCTGAGCGGCCTCCTCAAGCCGGCCGACGTCGTCGAGCGTCTTCTGTCACGAACCGACATCGGCGACGCTGATTTCATGTGCTTGGGAGGCACGCTTCCGCTCCTGAACGGGAAGTTCGTCGACGGAACTTCCTGGAAGTTGGAGCTCTCCTTCCCGAATGGGACCACCATTGAACATAACTACAAAATCAAGAAAGGCTCACTCCGATGAGAACCGGAAAGCAGTATTTGAAGTCCCTGAACGACGGCCGGACGGTGATCCTCGACGGCGAGGTAGTCGGAAACGTCCTGGAGCACCCGGCCTTCGCGAACGTTGCCCGGACCATGGCCGAGCTGTTCGACATCGCAGCCGATCCTGCCAACGGCATGCAGTTCCACTCGGAAGAGATCAACGCACCGGCCAACCGCACCTTCGCCGCTCCCCGCACGCAGGAAGAGCTGGTCCTTCGCCGCCAGGCAATCGAAAAGTGGGCCAAGCACACTCACGGCTGGGTGGGGCGCAGCCCCGACCACGTTGGAACTTTCTTCGCCGCATTCGGTTCCCACCCGGACGTCTTCAAGAACGACGAACGGGACTTTGCCGGCAACGTGGAGCGGTACTACAAGAAGATCCTGTCCGAGAATCTGTACCTCTCCTACGCGATCATTCCCCCGCAGGTTTCCCGCGCAACCACAGCGTCCGGTTGGGAAGGCGAATACCTGCAGGTCGGCGTCGTACGTGAGACCGAGGAGGGCATCATTGTCCGCGGTTCGCAGATGCTCGCCACCGGCGCCGCCATTGCCGACGAAGTGTTTGTCACCTGCATCAAGCCCCTTGGCCCGGACGATGTGGACTTCGCGGTCAGCTTCGCCATCCCGGTGGCAACCGACGGACTCAAGCTGTACTGCCGCCGTCCGTTCGCGCCTGCTGCGACCAGCGAGTTCGATTACCCGCTGACCAGCCACTACGACGAGCCCAACGCTTTGGTTGTTTTCGATGACGTGCTCATCCCGTGGGACCGGGTGTTCATCAACCGGAACATCGAGACCCTGCGCCGTCAGTTCTTCGACACCGGCGCCCACGCCCTGGGCAACTGGCAGGCCCAGATCCGGTTCTCCACCAAGCTGAAGTTCATCGCCTCCGTTGCCCGCAAAGTTGCGCAGGTCAACGGAACGGACAAGATCCCCGGCGTGCAGGAGAAGCTGGGCGAGCTCGCCGCCATTGTGCAGTCCGTTGAGTCAGCCGTCCTCGCCGCCGAATACACAGCAACCACGGACGACGCCGGCATGAGGGTTCCGGGCAAGAGCGCACTTTACGGGGCCATGGGCTTGCAGTCCGAGACGTACCCGCGGGTGATTTCCATCCTCCGCGACCTGGTAGGCGGAGGCGTCCTGCAGCTGCCGTCCAGCATCGCCGACATGACCAGCAGCGTGACACGTCCGGACATGGAGCGCTACGTCCAGTCGCCGGGCGTTGCCAGCGAGGAACGAGTCAAACTGTTCAAACTTGCCTGGGACATCATCGGTTCTGAGTTCGCCGGCCGCCACCAGCAGTACGAAATGTTCTACGCCGGTGCGCCGTTCGTGGTCCGCGGTGCCTACACCTACAGGAACTACGGCTATGACGCACTGGTTGCGGAGCTGGACACGTTCCTCGGTTCGTACAGCATCGACAGCACAGTCAATGGGACCGGCACCGGCATCGAAGGAGCATAGCCATGGCAAAGCCCGAAGTGGAGTTCACGCCTGTATCTTCAGTGGACTTCGCACCCTGCAATCCACACATCGAGGGCCTCTCCGAGGCCATCCTCGCCCGGGATTCGGACAACGACAGCGTCACGCGCATCCTCAAGTTCGAGCCGGGCACGGATACTTCCCCCAACGGCGTCCTCACGCACGATTTCTGGGAAGAGGTGTTCATCTTCGAAGGCTCCTTCGTAGATCAGCGCCTCGGGAAGACCTTTAAGGCCGGCGACTGGGCAACCCGACCTCCCGGAATGGAACACGGACCCTGGGTTTCCGAAGACGGCGCCAAGATGTTCGAAGTTCGCTACTACACGGATCCTGCACAAACGGAGCGGAGCAACTGACATGAGCCTGGCACCAGCCTTCACCATCCCTGATGCGATGGGGATGCGCCGTGCGATGGGGCGATTCCTCACCGGCGTTGCCGTGGTCACCACCAAGCACGACGACGAGCTGTACGGGATGACCATCAGCTCGCTGACCTCCATCAGCTTGGAACCGCCCATTCTGATGATCTCGCTGAACTTTGGCACCCGCACCGGCGAGGCCCTGATGGCAAGCGGTAAGTTCGCCGTATCCATCCTGGGTGCGAAGCAGGAGTCAGTGGCACGGCGTTTCGCCGTCCGGGGTGGGGACCGCTTCGGCGAAGGAGATTTCGACGTTACAGACAGCGGGCTTCCGGTGATCAAGGGCGCCCTGGCCCAGGCCGATTGCACGGTGGTGCAGCAGTACGACGTCGGCGATCACCAGGTGTTCTTCGGCCAGGTCACCACGTGCCGGGACCGGGACGGCGAGGTGCTGGCGTTCAAGGCCGGCCGTTTCGGCTCGTTCAGCGACTTCGGCCACGCAGAGATTCCCTGGATGTTCTGAGTAGTAGGGTCGAGCGCCTGTGCCGCCACGACCTTCTTTGAATCACAACCGCCCCCGACACGCCTCTTTGAAGGTGTGTCGGGGGCGGTTTTGGTTCCAAAGTGGGTGGATGCGGTACAGCCGCTAGTCGATGGTCAGTTCTCCCATGCGGTCCCAGCCGCTGCCTTCGAACTGGCGGCTGATGATGTGGGGAGTCTCCGCGAGGGCCTGCGGCATGTCCGCCATGGCCTTCTTGAAGTGTGCGCTGTTGACGTGGGCCTCAGCGGCGTCATCCTGGAAGGCTTCCACCAAGACGAACTCGTTGGGGTTGTCCACACTGCGGGACCAGTCGAACCACAGGTTGCCGGGCTCTTCGCGGGTCGCCTTGGTGAAGTCGGCCACCAGGTCCAGCCAGCGCTCGGACCAGTCGGGCTTGACGTTGAACTTGACCACAATAAAAATCACGGACTGCTGCCTTTCGTTGCACTACAGAATCCGTTCCATCTTTTCAGAATCAACGCACGACGGCGGCCCGCACCATGAGGTGAGGACCGCCGTCGAAGGCTGTTTTAGCTTGGTTGTACTACTTGGAGGTGCCTGTTACTTGGATGTGCCCTGCGAAACCGACCCCTGCAGCTGGCGCTGGAAGATCACGTAGACGATGAGCACCGGAATGACGGTGACGCTGACGGCCGCGAACAGCGCGCCATAGTCCACGGCGTAGCCCATCTGGCCGGCGAAGGCCGCGAGTTCCTGGGACAGGACTCGAGGACCGGCGGCGTTGATGGACACCGGAATGAGGAACTGGTTCCAGAGGCCAAGGAAGTTGAAGATGGCAACCGAGGCGAGGCCCGGCTTGGCCATGGGCAGCATCACCTGGAAGAACGTCCGCCACTCCCCTGCTCCGTCGAGGGCCGCTGCTTCAGTGATTTCGTGCGGCAGCGACTTGAAGAAGGAGAACAGGAAGAACACGGTGAACGGAAGTGCAAAGCCCACGTACACCAGGATCAGTCCCGGCAGGGTGTTCAGGAGGCCCATGTTCCTCAGGACGAAGAACAACGGCACCATGGCCAGGAAGATCGGGAAGGTCAGGCCCGCGAGCATCAAGTAGTAGATGGCCCGGCTGCCCCGGAACGTGTAGCGGGCCAGAACGTATGCGCACATGGCCCCGAGGACCATAACGATCACCAGTGCCACGGCCACTACCAGAACCGAGTTGAGGAAGGCAGATCCGATGCCTGCCTCGCTCCAGGCCTTGACGTAGTTGTCCAGCTTCCATTCACCCGGCAAGGCGAACGGCGAGGCGAAGATCTCGCTGGACGTCTTGAAGGAGGACATGAACGTCCACAGCAGCGGAAGGATGACGATGAGGGTCCAAATGGTCAGCGCGGTATGCGAGACCGCCCCCACCACTTTGTCGCCCGTGGTGGTTCCCGGGGTCCGCGGCTGGAAGTGCAGTGACTTCATTTCCGGAGTTGAGACTTTGGTAGTCATTACAGGCTCACATCCTTATCGCCGCCGGTGAGCCGGTTGACCAGGAAGACCAGTCCGGAGAAGATCAGCGTGGCAACGGCCAGCACAACGCCCATGGCGCTGGCGAGGCCGAACTGTCCCTTGCTGAATGCGGTGAAGAACAGCTGTTGCGCCATGACCAGCGTGGAGTTGTCCGGGCCACCGCCCGAGTTCAGGGCCGCCATGTAAACGAAAGCATCCAACGCCAGGATGCCCATGTAAATGTAGGCAGTCTGGATGTTGTCGCGAATCAAAGGGATGGTGATGGACACCGCGGTGCGGAAGCGACCGGCACCATCGATCCTGGCGGCCTCGAAAAGCTCGGCAGGAATGCCCTTAATACCGGCAACAAAGAGAACCATGTAAAAGCCAACAAAGCCCCAGACGATCACGAACATGGTGGCGATCATTGCGGTGTTCTTATCGCCCAGCCAGGCGAAGTCCTTGAACTGGTCAAAGCCGAGCCCGGTCAGGATGCCGTTCAGCAGGCCACCGGAGGGATCGTAGATCTGTCCCCACATGATGCCAATGGCGATCGCCGGAATCGTGTAGGGGAAGAACGACACAACCCGGTAGAAGCTGGAGTTCCGCAGGCCCTTGATCTGGCCTTTGCTGCTACCGCCAACCGTCACCAATGACGCGAGCACCAAGCTCAGGATGATGGTGATGATGGGGAGGAAGATGACCAAGAGGATGTTGTTCCCCATGGCCTTCATGAAAATGTCGTCCGTAAAGATCTTGGTGTAGTTCTCAAGGCCGATGAAGTTCTGGGTGGGCGAGAATCCGGACCAGTCCGTCAACGAATAACCGAAGGCTTGCACGAAGGGCCAAATCACGAACAACAGGTAGATCGCCAGCGGCAGTCCGAGGAAGACCGCGAAGAAGCTGACCTTGTCCCATGTCAACGGTTTCCGCCGCCGCTTAACCAACTGCTGCGGAGCCGTTGCCGGAACGACGGCGGCCAGGCCGTCGTCGTTCCGGCTCTGCTGAGTTTTCACTACAGTCACTTCACTTCGATCTTCTTGACCGAGCTGTCGTTGCGGACCTTGTCGGAGATGTTCTGCAGTGCGGAGGTGAGGGTTGCGACGTCCGATTTGCCGTCCAGGAAGCTGTTCCAGACCACCAGTTGGTCCTTGTTGGTTCCGTAGAGGTCAATGAAATTCCAAGTGAAGATGTCCTCGCCGGCGTCAGCGAGCAACTTGGTCTGAGAGACCAGCGCCGTGGAACCGAAGCCGTCGGCCGGGACAGTGTCCTTGACGATGGTGGGGGCCAGTTTGGTCTTGGCGAAGTTGGTCGCAGCTTCCTTGGACAGCATGATGCGGAGCAATTCCTTGCCGCCGGCAGCGTTCTTGCCTTGCGAGGGAACAATGAACGGCTCGCCCGCAGCGCTGTGGAGGGACGTGTAAGGCAGCTTGGAGCCTGTAGTAACCGTGGGCACGGGAGCGCCCATCATGTTGAAGCCTGCCTTGGTCTGGTCCTTCATTTCGTTTTCAATCCAGGAACCTGACGGGTAGAACACGGCCTCCTGGGCGTTGGTCCACTGAGCCTGTGCTGCCGTGAACTGGGTGCCGGAGCCACCAGGCTTGAAGAACCCTGCCTTCACGATCTTGTCCAGCGCAGTGAAGACGGACTGGATAGCCGGGTGGGACCATGAGTCGGCCGTGAGGTTCTCCAAGCCGATGCGGACTTCGTCGCCGCCTTCCTTGACTGCGGACGCGATAGCCATTTCCTGGTAGTAGGTGGCAGCTTCCTTGCCCCATACGAACAGGTACTTACCCTTGGCCTTGGCCTGCTCGCCCAAGGTGTACATCTCGTCCCAGGTCTTGGGCAGCGTCCAGCCATTTTCCTTGAGGAGGGAATCCGAGTACCACATGGCGAAGACGGTCAGCACGTAGTTCAGGGCAGCAAGCTTGCCGTCGAAGGTACCTGGAGCCAGTACGCCGGTGTACAGGGTGTCCTTGATGACCTTGCCTTCGAGGTTCTTCGCCTCCACAAGGGGGGTGAGGTCCTCGAGCTGGGCCAGGATGGTGCTGAAGCCGATGGCTTTTGCACCGGAGTTGTCGATCAGGTCCGGCGGGTTGCCACCCACGAAGCGCGGTTGGAGCTCCTGGGCAATATCCGTGGACGGGGCGATCTTGGCAGTGGAGCCCTCGTGCGTCTTTTCAAAGATCTTGCCGGCGAACTCGACATAGTCGATGCCGTAGCCGCCCTTGAAGATCACGGCGTCGAGGGTTGCTTTCTCCGCCATGCCAAACGGGTTGGTGTCGGAGACAGTGCCGGTGGGGCCGGTGGTAGTGCCGCCGCCACCTGCGGCACAGGAAGCAATGGTTCCACCCATAGGCACGAGCACTGCTGCTGCGAGTGCTCCGCGCAGGAATCCACGGCGTCCGACGGACTGGTGCTGAACGTTCATTTCTAAACCCTCCAGTGACTCGTAGTGTCGACTGTTGCGGCGGGAAAGCCGTTCAGTCAGACAGTCTGGGTAGGCGCTCTGGCAGCACCAACCTTCTGTGACATAATTCACCACGAATGATCGAAAATCAATCTTTCTTGGTAGTTTCGATCAACATTTGTCAAAGCGTGATCTTTCTACGGACCTTCTGCGAGGGCTTTTCCGCACTCCGTAATTGCCTGCCGTGCCAAGGCCCTCTGCCGCTCAGTTCCCAGTCGTTCCGCCCATTGTTCGGCCAACTGGAACTCCACCAATGCTTCCGTGAGTCGGTTTTTACCCTGCAGAAACGCACCCAGACTTGCGTGCAAAGCAATCATCCAACGCTTGGTTCGCTCATCATGGGCCGTGGACGCATATTCAAGGGCGCTACGCATCCACACTTCGGCATTGGCAGCATCTGCAACGGAGAGCATGTGCAGGGCATCGACAGCCAGGAATTCCTCACCGAGATGGTCCGCCAACTCGGCCGCCTGCTCCAAGAGCGGCACAGCCATGGCGGCCCGCCCACCGGAGTTTAGAACCCGCCCGCGCTCAAGGAGGATACGCACGCCAACAGTGGGCTCGTCGTCGTCAATTTCGTCCAGGAGGGCATCGGCTTCTTCGAAACGGCCCTGCAAACCAATGGCCCGCCCAAGCTGGGTTGCCAACTCAGCGCGCTCGTCGACGTCGTACACGTCTTCTGTCATCGCGGCGCGGAACGCTGCCTCGGAGGATGCAGGATCGCGAAAGTTCCATAGGTTGTCCAGTGTCTTCTGATCCAGCATCAAACCGCTCCTGACCAGCCAGTGGCTGAGGTCTTTAGGTATGCAGTATCAATCTAGTCCCATGTCAGCGCCGTGGGGAGGGGTTTGCGGGCGTGTCAGTTGCCCTGTGGTTTTGCCAGCCTGGCCCAGCCAAGTTGCTCCTGTTGCTTGCGGCTCAGTGTCGCCACCACCAGGTCATACGAGTCCTCCACCATGTCCCGGATCATGTCATCGGGCAGGGCGCCATCCAGGCGGACACCGTTCCAGTGGGTCTTGTTCATGTGCCAGGCGCCGGTGATTTCGGGGTTCGCTGCCCTGAGTTGTTCGGCCAGCGCGGGCTCGCATTTGAGGCTCACGGACCAGTTGTGCGGATCCATGGTGGACAACGCGAACATCTTGGCCTCCTGGCGCGAACCACCCGCGACGGCGGAACGCACCTTGAATACGGAGGTCTCGGGACCGAACGGGAAGTCTTCGAACGCACCGGGAAAGCCCAGGCAAATCTCGCGGAGGGTGGAAACATCCATGGGGAGAGCCTAGTGGCGCTCCGGGTGACGGGTCATGTGGACGCTCCGCTTACGCCACGCCCAGGAAGTCCTCCAGCAGCACCACTTCAAGTCCCGCCGCCAACTGGGCAGCGCGGAAAGCCGCGAGGTCAGCGGCGAACTCAGCCCGGAAATGCATGAGCACAATGTCACCGGGACGCAGTGAGTTGCCCACCTGGTAGTCCATCTTCCCCGCGTTCGCCTTCGCCTCCCACGTAACGATTGCCTTCATTCCTGCGTCAGCAACGGCTTGGCGCATCACGTTGGAGTACGCGCCTCCCGGCGGCCGGAAAAGCGTAGGACGGCGGCCGTAGTGCTGGAGCGCATACTCCTGCATTCCCACCATGTCGTTGAGTTGCTGCTGATAACCCCACTGCCTCACCATGTTGATGTTGTGAGTGACCGTGTGGTTCTCGATCAGGCTGCCCTGGGCTTTGAACGCGTTGAAGAAAGCCGGGTTGTCCGCGATGGTGTCCCTGGTGAGGAACAGCGACGACGGATAGTCGTATTCGGCCATGAGCTTGATGGACTCCGGCGTTTTGATGTTGCCGTCATCGATGGTCAGGAACACCACCGGGTGCTTGGTCTCGATTTTGGTGATCACCGGAGCCAGCCCACCAACGATCGGCGGCAGCTGGCAATCGGGGATAAACGTGCGGCGGATGCGTTTGGTGGCCGTCGGCGTAGGGGTTGGAGAGGGAGTTAGCGCTGGGGAAGCGGACGACGTCGGTACCTCGCCTCCGACTGCCAGCGCACCGTTCGCCCCCGACACCTCGGGCGACGCGGCAGCGCCACTGGGCGTTAGCACCGGCGTCGAACTTTCGGCTGCAGTGCACGCCGTCAATCCGGCCACCACGGAAGCGCCTAAAACACTGAAGACGGCCCGTCTGCTGGGCGTGGAAACAGGCACCGCAGAATGGCCGCCGAACATGGTTGTCCCCCAAGACTCAAAAAATGATTCAGCTGCAATCTAGCAGAGGAATCAGCGCGGCCATCACAGGCCGTAATGCCAGCCTTCACGTGCCGGGCAGGAGTTGACCACCACGTCCAGTCCGGCGTCACGTGCTCGCTGCACGGCGTCGTCGTCAAAGACGCCGAGTTGAAGCCATACAGCTTTAGCGCCGATCGCGATGGCTTGATCAATCACGGCGCCCACCAGTTGGGAGTTAACGAAGCAGTCAACAACATCAATGGGGTGCCTAGCCTCAGGGATGTCTGCCAAGGATTTATAACCCTTTTCGCCGTGCACATCCTCGCCCTTGAGGTTGATGGGGATGATCTCCATGCCCATTTTGTCCCGGACATACAGGGAGACATCGTACGCAGAGCGCCACTGGTTGGTGCTGAGGCCAACGATGGCCCAGGTGCCTTTTGTTCGCATCAACCGCTCGACGACGGCCGGATCGTTGACATGCATCATGGCCCCCAGCCTACTCCCGGCCCTCCACGAGCAGGTTTGCCGAAGATTCTGCACGGTGCGGGGTTTCCTTCAGGCGGCGGCTGGTCCTTTCCTAGCGTCGGTCGCCGTGCTTAAGCCACTGCTTCCAGTTGTCCGTGACCGTCCTTAACTGTTCCTCGGTCAGTTGCTTGCCCGTCAGTTGCTTGCCCAAAACGGGAGGCACGTGTCCGGGCTTGATGGCGTCCGATCCAGGCAAAGCGGGCGCCGGCTTCCCGGCACCTTGCAGTGACGCATCAGGCTTAGCGGACTGCTGCTTCTCCGCCTTGATCGGGGCGGGCTTTGCCTGCGGGTTCGGCGTGGCCAGGTTTGGCGTGACATGGCCCGGCGTGGTGTTGCCCGGCGTGGTGTTGCCCGGCGTGGTGTTGCCCGGTGTGGCAAGGTTTGGCGTGGCACTGCCCGGCGTGGCATGACCCGGCGTTGAGCCACTCTGGACGGGGCTGGCCGCCGCCGGCGTTTCGTGGCTTGTGGCGGGATCGGGGGCTGCGAGCACATCCTGTGCCTGCGCCTGCGCCTGCGCCTGTGCCTGTGCCTGTGCCGTTTCCGTGGGAGCAGCGTCGTTAGGCACGGGTATAGACGTGGCGGCCGGGATCGACGGAATCGCCGCAGGATCCACAACGAGAGCAGGTTCCGTGCTGATTCGCGGGGCGTCGGGAATCGGCAGTACCGGCGCGGCCACTGGCTGCGGCCGGACATTGTCCAGAAGTTCATCAATGAAGGAAGGATTCCGGGTGAAGCCGGAACTTGCTGCGGCAACACCACTGACACCGAGGCCCATCGCTGCCACCACGGCTACGCTCACTACGGCGGTGCGGTGTTTGTGCCTCCAGCGACGTTTGGAGACTTCATCATGCGGACCAGCCAGCATGGCGGAAAGCTCCGCACCCGGAGTTGGGGCTGCAAGGTTGGCGAAGGAACCCAGTGAGAGGAGCGCCTGCCGGACGCCGGACGTGGCGCCGACATCCGTGGCATCGACTTCAGTGGCATCGACATTAGTGCCGTTGGCGGCATCGGCATCGAGCAGCAGCTCATCCACGATTGCTTCGCGTTCGCTGTCCCTATTTGTCATGGCGACACGTATTCCTTTACTGCCGAGTGCTCACGGAGTGCATTGAGTGCCCGCCGCTGCAGTTGTTTCACTGCCCCGGCGGATTTCCCCATGATTTCGGCAACCTGCTCAACGGTTAGGCCTGCCACGATTCGAAGCGTCAAGACCTCCCGCTGGTCGTCACCAAGGTAATCCAGAAGTTTCATGACCTCTTTAGGTGCCAAAAGGCCCATGGCTTCCGCCTCCGCGGAACTCGCTTCCCGGGTATCCCGCTCCGGCTCAAACTCGTGGTGTTCAGGTGCCCTGCTTTGCTTCCGGTGCTCATCCACCATGCGGGCATGAGCCACCGAGAAAATGAAGGTCCGGAGGCCATTAACTCCGCCGCTGATGTCGTCCAGCCGGGGCAAGACAGCCAGGAACACATCCTGGGTGATTGCCTCCGGGTCTGACACACCTTTGGCCGTCAGGTAGCCGAGAACCTGACCGGCATACGTCTGGTAGACGGCGCCGAACAGTTCCGCGTTATTGCCCTTGAGTGCATGTAGCGCTTCATCGGTCAATGCGTCGGTCACAGAATGAGGCTTTCGATCGGCGGCAGGTCCGTGCTTGGGCCTGGACATCCGCCTTGTCACCAACGGACGACCCCACCAAGGGTAACTGCTCTCACCGCCCTTCCGTAGAAGGACCCGCTCTCCCGACAAACTCCCCGGAGACCAAACTCCCCCGAGACAAGGAAGAACCGAGCTGGAACATGATGGGGGACAAATTCCAGCTCGGCCCTTTCAAAGACGTAATCGTCGCGGCACACCAAAGGGTTACGCGGGGGTACGAACTTTTTTCAAAATTTTCTGCAGGCGCATTGAGGTGGGCAGAAATGAAACTCCGGGCAGGCACCAACCAGCCTCCGGGCAGGCAACACCAAGGCATCTACGGCGGGTTTCTACGTTCTGGAGGGGCGGTGTCCGGGCAGGGGTGGGGCTTTCGATTGGTAGGTGTGCCCGGTGGGTGTGCTGACTTCCAGGGTGTGGATCCCCCCGTGCACGTCAGCATGTACGGTTTTGGTGGTCCAGCCGGGGTTTTCCTTGATGTGGTTACACGCCTCGCACAACCCTGCACCGTTGGCGAGGTTCGATTTCCCTCCGGAACGCCACGGAACCACATGGTCGATATGCCGGATGGGTGCGTCGCAGTACGGCGTGCGGCAGGTATCGTCGCGGGTTTCGATGAAACGCCGGAGCCTTGTCGGGAAGAGTCGGGCTTTGGAGTCCAGGCTCAGGAGCTCGCCACTGGCCGGCGCGGTGTAGAGCCGGCGAAGCCAGACAGTGAGCTCTGCATCCGGCGTTCCCGCGTGATCTTGGCCGGTTCGCCCCGGGCCGGAGGCCGGGTTCGCCACTGTCTGTCCCAAGGTTGCGGCCTGTTCCAGGGTTGCGGTCTGTTCCAGGGTTGCGGTCTGTTCCGGGGTTGCGGTCTGTTCCGGGGTTGCGGTCTGTTCCGGGGTTGCGGCTTGCCCCGAACAGAGAAGTTCCCTTGCCCACTCTCCGGGGACGATTCCGTAGCCCTTGAGCCGAGCCGGTTCACTGTCACCTTGGAACAGGGTGCGGTCGGTCATGACGAGGTCCAGGTTGATCCCCGAGACCCCGCCCGGCGTGCCGGTGACCCGTTCGACCAAAGTGTCGGCCATGACCTGACCCCGCGTAGGGACAACACCAGACCCCGCATCACCGCTGGATCCCGCGTCACCGCTGGAACGGGCCGAATCAGCCGCATGGCACAGGGCAGCGTAAACAGCCACGCCTTGGGCGACCGGCAACAGGGCAGTCAGGTAAGTCATCGTGTCCGGCGCCGGGCGCAGGCTCACCATCCGCTCAGCCGCGGCCCGGCTCGCACGCCCGGCCACCGACCGCGGATCCCGCCGATACGCCGCAGCCTTCGCCGCCGCAACAATCGCCTTATCGCCCTTCCCGTCAAAGAACCCGGTATCGGCGGCGAGCTCCTCATCCACCGCACACCGGTCCTCAACAGACAAACACGCCGTCTCCTTCACCAAAAGCGTGGCCCGCCACTCGTTCAACCGCCCCGACTTCAGAGCCGCCAACGTCCGCGGCATCTCCAGCACAAGAGCCTTCGCCAAACCCAGCAACCGGGACCCACGATTCGGCGACTCCCGCCTCGCCAACGCCACCTGAGCACCCACACCCTGGCCCCGCTCCGAGGCAGGGACACCGGCCTCGGCCTGCTCAGCACGCTGGGCAAGATCAAAAGCCACAGCAACCCGCGCCTGCAAAGCGGTAATGGCCGACTTCATCTCCTCCAAAACCCGCAACTGCTCAACCAGGTCCCCACTCACGGAGCCGGCCTGAACCGCGCCAGGCTGAACAGGACCCGCCGGGGCCGTACCGGGCTTGCCAGAGTCGCCAAGGCCTGGACTGGCCAGCCCCACAGCGCGCGCCTCGTTAGCCCGCGGAGGGACCCGAGGCGTCCGGCCGGGAGACGAGGCAGTAACAGCGGCATGCGCCACCCCTGCACCCGCCTGCCTCTCCCCAATTCGCTCCATTCCCTAACTCTCGCTGCAGGCACCGACATTATTAGCCGCCCGGCAAGCGGCCACGGCAATTCGGGGGTACAGGTGGGAATGGAGAATTATTCCGGCGCGTCCGTTGGAGCTTCGTAGCCTTCGGGGATCGCCGGCACTCCAGCCTCCAACGCACCGCCATAAACCCGCGCGGAGACCAGGCATCCGCCGTCGCCCGAGAACTTCACGTGCAGCTCTGATGCAGTAACAGCCGTCAGCTGGTGGATCCGCCGGTTGCCCACAGTCATCCCGTCAACAACATTGACGCCATCAGAGGACACCACATGACGGGTGATCCGTTGCCCGGAACGTAAGTCCTCCACCAGCTCCAGATGGTTGAACGTGACCGGAGCCGGGAAACTCAGGGTCGCTCCGCCGTCGTGATTTTCAACCGACGCTTCCACAACCCCCGAGAGACGACGATCCAATTCAGCCTTCCATTCCTTGAGCCTCGCGGAATCCTCCTCCGGAATGAGTCCACGGGTATCAGGAGGCAGGTTCAGCAGGAGGTTCGCACCCATTCCCACCGATTGGTAATAGATGGCGAGCAGGTGCTCCACGGATTTCGGTTCGTCGTCCGCATGCCAGAACCAGCCGCGACGGATGGAGACATCGCATTCAGGCGGCAAGTAGTGTTCCGTAGGCAGCCCGGAGCTGGAGTCCGTGTACTGGGTGTCCGACGTACGGTTCACAACGTAGTCCACGGGATCGGACGCCAATCCGTTCTCGTTACCTACCCAGCGAATGGTTGGTTGGCCCATGTTGAAGATCATGGCGTCGGGCTGGTGTTCCTTAACAACAGCGATGATCCGGTCCCAGTCATACTCACGACCCACGGAGCCCGCGCCGTCGAACCACAATTCCATGAGCGGACCGTAGCCCGTGCAGAGTTCCGTGAGTTGCTGGACGTAGAAATCGTCGTACGCGGCGGGGTCGCCATAACAGTCAGCATTGCGGTCCCACGGGGACAGGTAGAGACCCAGACCGATTCCCTGCTGCGCACAGGCGTCCGCGACTTCGCGGACGACGTCCCCTTCCCCGGCGCGCCACGGCGAGGATGTCACTGAATAGTCAGTGGTTGCCGTCGGCCAAAGACAGAATCCGTCGTGGTGCTTGGCGGTCAGGATCAGGTACCTCGCGCCTGCCTCTTTCGCCGTGCGGACCCAGCTGCCGGCGTCGAGTTCTGTCGGGTTAAAACCCGACGCCGGAATGGTGCCGTCGCTCCACTCCTTGCCGGCAAAGGTGTTGATGCCAAAGTGGATAAAGACGCCGAACTCCAGCTGCTGCCAGCGGAGTTGGGCCGGAGTTGGCACAAACTGATTCACTGCGCGGGCTCCTGTCCGTGGATCAACCATTGTGCCGTGCGGATAATGGCTTCGTCGCCGGGCTCAGTTCGCAGGCCGCCAATGTCCGAGCGTGTCACAGCCGCCCCCTCGAAGAGACTTACGATCGCGGCAGCCACACCCTGGAGTTCCGGTTCCGGTAAGTCCGGTCTCCCCCGCCGCACAACGCCGCCCACATGGGCCGCGTACTGCGCATAGAAGCTCCTCAGCGCACTCGCCGCTTGCTGATCCGCGGAGGCCAACGCCCAGATCTCGACGTGCATCTTCACGTCCTCAAGGGCTGAATGTTCATGCAGCAGCGCCGTCAGGAGCCGACGCGAATCATCCCGGGTCAGGCCTTCAACCGAGCCTGCTCCAAGGTCGAGCCCGGACTCCTCCGCAAGCCGCTGCAACGAGCGCTCCAGGCTTCGCTCTAGGACCGCCCGGATCAGGTCTGCCCGCGTAGGAAAGTAGTGCTGCAAGTGCCCGATCCGTACTCCGGCAGCTGCGGCGAAGTCCCGCATTGCCGCGTTGGCGTTGCCCTTGGTGATCAGAACTTCTTCCGCAGCGTCAAGGAGCGCCGCCTTTCGCAGGGCGCCCTTGCTTTCGGTCATGACCTCAATATTGTCACACCGTGTGATTCAAGTTCCGCGAGCCGGGACACAGGATCCGGTGCGGATTCGGGGAATGAAACGCCGGCCCTCGCGCCCTCTGCAAGCACTGTGTGCAGACCCAGCAACCCACCCAGCGCGGTCAAATGCGCCTGGCCCTGCGGATCGGAAATAACCGCAGTTCGTGTTCCGGCCGGACCTTTCACATCAATGAGTAGATGTGCCGTTCCACCTGAGCCGGGTGAATACAGCAACGAGCGACGCAGCGACGCCCACCGTTCCCCGCTACCCCAGCGGAACAGACCCACCGCACGCGCGGCGAGCAACGCCGTCGTGGATGTATTGGAACTGAACCCGATCCGGGTTGCCACCGATCCCGCTCCTACAGTCAGTGGCAACGTGAATTGTTCAGGCGTGTCGAGCCGCGCCACTTTGGTGCGATGCCCGCCAACGTCCACCCAGCGCGCGTCAGTCAGGGGGCGTACGACGGCGGCCTTACCGCCTTTGCGTGCTTCAAAGTCCAGTCCCAGCCGGTCCATGAAGTCCACTGAATCGGCTCCTGCCTGATCGTTGATGTCGTAACGGGTTGCGACGTCGATCGTGTCCCCGCCGCCCGCGTCCTGGGCCAAAGCTGCTGCGACGATGTTGGTGACCCCGCCCATCCAGCCCGAGCTAAGCAGTACAGGAGCAGTTGGCCGCAGGAGGGTGGCCTGCGTGACTGCCCGGGTGACGCGGCTGGTCCAACGGGTGACGTCAACATACGGAATGCCGGCGCCGACGGCAGCGCGAAGAACCCTGTCATCGGGATCGTTGACTGCGCTGATGACTGCCCTGACCTTGGCGGTAAACGGCTCCGGCTGGTTGAGGTCCCACTTCTGCACTGTCACTTTTTGTTGCTGGCCGGGAACCTTGCCGCCGATCAAATGGCCGCCGCGATCAGGGTTCCTCCCCGTCAGCAGCAAGGGCCAGTCTGGTGCGGCGAGGCGGGTTAGCGCCGTTCCGACGGTGCCGTAGCCACCGACGATCAGGACGGGACCGGTGGTATCGAGTTCGAGGAAGTCGTTCATGGAATCACTCTAGGTCATATGACCTATTTTCACAGTCAATCCTTGGAAGTCAGGGATCGCTTGAAAAAGATAAGTATGCTTAGGACATGAGTAAGCATGCCTCATTACCGAAAGCTTCGGTGCTGGACACTATGGCTTTCCTCGCCGACGTCTTCCTGCCAACTGTGGCAAAGGGTCCCATCAAGCGCCGACCGCGAATGGAAGCCGCCTCTGAACGGTTCCGGCTGGACGGGAGGGCGATCTCGCGGATGCGGAAGTTGCGGCTTAAGTATCCCGAGGGGCCCCTACTTCTCCGATTGCCGCTCCGGGACCAAGCCGTGGCCCTCAGACCCTCCGAAGTCCATACGATCCTCGAGAACTCCCCCGAACCTTTCTCACCTGCCAGCAGTGAAAAACGCGGAGCCTTGGCCCACTTTGAACCCCGGAATGTGCTGATCTCCGCAGGCCCTGAACGATCCGTCCGGCGGGCACTTCAGGAACAAGCCCTGGACACGGAAAGCCCTGTTCATCGCTTTGCGGACCACTTCCTCCCCGTCATCCGGGAGGAGATAGAACAGCTTTTGGCCGGGCTTCCGGCGGAGGAGCAACTCGATTGGGAAAGGTTCTCCGCCGCCTGGGAGCGCATAGTCCGGCGCGTAGTCTTCGGCACTGACGCTGCGGACGACGTCGAACTAACCCGCAAACTGGCACGCCTGCGCAAGGATGCCAACTGGTCTGCGCTAAAACCTATGCGAAACAGAACACGAACAGCCTTCCTGTCAGCAGTTCGGGAAAGGATGCTGGCCGCCGAGCCCGGCAGCCTCGCGCACACTCTGAAGGATCATGATCCATCCGCAACGGCCGCACCCGTGGACCAGATCCCCCAATGGCTTTTCGCATTTGATCCGGCCGGGATGGCCACCTTCCGCACGCTCGCCCTTTTGGCCTCCCACCGGGACCAGCTTGGGAGGGCAACGCAGGAGCTGGATGAGGATACGTCCGGGCGCAAACACCTGCCCTACCTCAGGGCATGTGTCCTGGAATCACTTCGGCTTTGGCCCACAACGCCCATGATCCTGCGCCAAACCACCCGGGAGGTCAGGTGGGCAGAGGGAATCATGCCCATTAAGTGCGGCGTCCTGGTTTTTGCGCCGTATTTCAACAGGGACAGCCAGCTACTTCCCGACGCCGATCGGTTTCGCCCGGAGTTGTGGCTGAGTCAAGGCGTCGAACAGGGCCAGGGTCCTGACCAGGGCAAGGATTGGGCTCTGGTCCCCTTTAGCGAAGGACCAGTCCGTTGCCCCGGCCGCCAGCTCGTCCTGCTGCTGACCAGTGCCGCCCTTGCCCAGTTCATTGAGCGCACTGATTTTCGGCTCACCGATCCCGGACGGCTGGGCCCTCACACCAATCTTCCTGCCAACCTCAACCCGTTCTCGCTCCGGTTCACAGTCCGGAGGAAAGATGCGAGGTGAACTGCAACTGCGCCAGAAAGAGCGCTTCCGCTAATATCGCGTTCCTGAGTTCGCCCAGGTGGACCGATTCGTTGGCGCCGTGGGCACGGGAGTCGGGGTCTTCCGCCCCGGTGATGAGGATGGAACAGTCGGGCTGCTGTTCGGCGAGCGCCGCGGCAAAGGGTATTGATCCGCCAACGCCCATCATGACGGCGTCTGAGCCCCAGGCTGCTTCCAAGGACCAGAGGGTTGCCTGGACCATCGGATCATCGGAGGTAACGGTGAAGGGTTTGCTCCGCGCTCCCGGAATGAACGTCATTTCCGCACCAAAAGGGGTGTGCCGTGCTGCGTGCCGCCGTACTGCTTCCATAGCTTGGTGGGGGTCGCTGCCCGGAGGCAGCCGGAGACTGAACTTCACGGAGGCTTCCGGCAGCAGAACATTACCCGCCGTCGCTATCGGTTGGGCATCCAGGCCTACGAAGGAGAGCGCAGGCTTGGTCCACAGCCGGGAAGTGAGTGACCCACTGCCCGCCAGTTCCACCCCTGTGAGAACGCCTGCATCACGCCTGAACACGTCCTGATCCATATCCGGCCCGCTTCCGGAACGTGAAACCAACCCCTCTACCGCTACAGCTCCGTCGTCGTCATGAAAGCTGGCCATGAGCTTCGCCAACACGGTCAATGCATCCAGCACCGGGCCGCCATAGGTTCCGGAATGCAGTGCATGGTCAAGGACTCGAACCCGGATGATGCCGTCCACCAAGCCCCTCAGGCTGGCCGTGAGAGCTGGCGTACCTACCTTCCAACTCCCCGAATCTGCCACGATGGCCGCCTCTGCACTGAGCTCACTCCTGTAGTCCTCCAACATCCCGGCCAGTGTTGGCGATCCCGCTTCTTCCTCTCCCTCAATGAAAATGGTGAGGCCGAGACCGTGCCGCGACCCGAGTGCCGCGTCCACCGCTTGGACGGCTGCGAGGTGCATGACGATGCCCGCCTTGTCATCGGCTACGCCACGCCCGAAGAGGCGGCCACCGCGCTCAACTGGCTCAAACGGCGGAGTCGCCCAGGCTTCGTTTGGACCGGACGGTTGCACATCATGATGGGCGTAGAGCAAGACCATGGGAAATCCCGGCGCCGCAGATCGCTTGGCCAACACGGCGGGTGCACCGGGGAGGCCTCCGTCCCCCAAGCTACGAACGATGCGCGCATCTGGAAAGCCCGCTCTCTGGAAGAGTTCACGGACCTGGGCAGCGCTCAGTTCCAACAGCTCCCGGTCAAAGCCTGGCCATGCCGCTCCCGGGATTTTGACCAATTCCCTCAGCGCCTCAATGCACACGGCCATCTTCGAGTCCACAGCTGTGGCGATTGCATCCACAGTGGTCTGCGGTAGTTGCCGTTGGAGCGTCATTTTGTGATTCACCTTGCCGCTTGAGGGGTACGAAGAAGAAGAGTTCGATGAATGGATTGCAAGTTTACTTACTTCCCCAAGCATGTACTTTCCAACCGCGAGGAATGGAGGACACCATGGACCAAAGTGAAGCCCCACTATTGGATGCATTGGCCGAGTACCACCGACTCAACCGGTATGGCTTCACCCCGCCTGGCCACCGCCAGGGACGCGGCGCCGATTCCCGGACCTTGGAGATCATGGGCTCCGACCCCTTCCGTTCCGATGTCCTTTCCACTGCAGGTTTGGACGATCGCAAGTCCTCGGGCGGATACCTTAGCAAAGCCGAGGAACTCATGGCCGAGGCTGTGGGGGCCGACAAGGCGTTCTTTTCAACCTGCGGCAGTTCCCTCTCAGTCAAGGCGTCCATCCTCGCCGTGACCAAAGGCAACGGCGACCTGCTGATCGGGCGCGACGCACACAAGTCCGTGGTGGCCGGAATCATTCTGTCCGGACTGCAGCCGCGCTGGATCCGTCCACAGTGGGACCGTGACCTGCACATCGCTCATCCGCCATCCCCTGAAGAGGTGGAAAAGATGTGGCAGCGCTATCCGGATGCCGCTGCAGCGCTCATCACGAGTCCGACTCCTTACGGGACATGTGCGGACATCCAAAAAATCGCTGAAATCTGCCACTCCCATGGAAAGCCACTGATCATCGATGAAGCCTGGGGCGCGCATTTACCGTTCCACGATCGGCTCCCTACATGGGCGATGGATGCCGGCGCCGACATTTGCGTGGTCAGTGTCCACAAGATGGGCATGGGATTCGAGCAGGGGTCCATCTACCACCTCCAGGGAGACCTGGTGGATCCGGTACGACTGAGCCAGTGCGCGGACCTGCTCTCCACCACCAGTGCCAATGTGATGATCTATGCGGCAATCGATGCTTGGCGCAGGCAAATGGTGCAGGAAGGGCAGGGTCTGCTGGAGAAGGCACTGACCCTTGCCGACAGCGTCCGAGGCGACATTGATGCCATGGACGGACTGCACGTCTTGGGGCCGGAACTCATCAAGGATGAGGCATCCCACGATTTTGATCCGCTGCACGTCCTGATAGACGTGGGCGAGCTGGGTATCAGCGGATATCAGGCCGCGGACTGGTTGCGCACTACCTGCCGAATCGACGTCGGCCTCAATGACCACCGCCGCATCGAGGCAACCCTGTCCCAGTCCGACGACGAAGAAACCACCGAGCGCTTGTTGGCGGGCCTGCGTCAACTCATCGATGCCGCTCCGCAGATGCCGGAACCATCAAAGGTCCAGCTACCGGAACCGGAAGACTTGGAGATGGAAACTGTTGTGCTCCCCCGGGATGCTTTTTTCGGTCCCGTGGAAAACGTGCCTGCCGAAGAGGCTGCTGGTCGTATCGCGGCGGAACAACTTACGCCCTATCCTCCAGGTGTTCCGGCAATCCTGCCCGGCGAAAAGATCAACGCGGCTGTGGTTGATTACCTACGGACAGGCGTCGCAGCGGGAATGGTCCTTCCGGATCCAGCAGACCCATCGGTCAAAACCATCAGGGTGGTGGCGCACCAGCGGGACAAGTAGCCCACCATATCCTCCAGGTGATGAAGCGGGCACTGTGGCGGATGAGAAACCGGGAGTAGGCTGCTGGTATCTGCCGGAGCAATACCCTGAGTACGCAAAGGAGAGATCGTGACACTGCCTCCAACCCACGAGCCCGAGCCATTTCCCCCGGATCCCGGACCTGTCCCACCGCCGCCGGATCCCACTACGCCGTTCCCGCCGAGCCCCATTCCGGACCCGAATCCCACCCCCGGCCCGTCTCCCGTTCCTGACCCCGGCCCCGTTCCACCGCACCCCGATCCGACTCACTAGCCGGGCCATTTCAACGCGGCGCGTCCCCACACCAAAGAAATAGTCAGTAGGCTTATGTTTGATCACGTCGGTTTGACCGATGCGTACGAACAGGAGCCATCATGACGTCGCCCAAACAAACAGCGCCCGTATCCGTCCGCAGGCAATACAAACCCGATCTCTGGAAAGACTCATTAGGCCGGACGGCCATCCGGGCAAGCCAGATACTGCTCGTTCTTACCCTGACAGTGGTGGCGATCTTCGGGCTGTTGCAAATTCGACTACTGGTCATTCCGGTACTCATCGCGCTGATCCTGGCCGCCGCCATCGGCCCCTTCGTAAATATGCTGCGACGTCGCGGCTGGCGCGGCGGCTTGGCCACCGGCGTCGCATTTCTGGGCCTTTTGATAGTGCTCGGCGGAGTTATCACTGTCATCGTGCTGTCAGTGCGCAGTCAATGGGACGAGCTGATCAGTCAGGCAGCGCGAGGGCTGGACGAACTCGAGAACTTCCTGCTGACCGGCCCCTTTCCCATTGACCGGGAGCAGATGAACCAGGCCCGCGAAGCGGTGGTGGAGTTTGCCCAGAGCAGCCAGGTGCGGTCCGGCGCAGTGACAGGGCTGTCGGTGGTCACCGAATTCCTGGCTGGCGCCAGCCTTGTGGTTGTCATCCTGTTCTTCTTCCTCAAGGACGGCGCCAAAATCTGGGAATTCTTCCTGCGCCCCTTCAAAGGAACGCGCGAAGCCAAGCTTCGCCGCGTCGGCAAGCGGACCATGGAGGTCCTGGGTGGCTACGTCCGGGGAACGGCGATCGTGGCGTTGGTTGACACGGTGGCCATCGGCGCTGCCCTGCTCATCCTGCAGGTTCCGCTCGCCATCCCACTGGCCATCATCGTGTTCATCGGCGCGTTCATCCCCTTGGTCGGTGCCACAGTGGCCGGAATTTTGGCCGCCTTGGTGGCACTCGTGGCCAACGGCCCCATAGTGGCACTGATCGTGATCATCGTAGTGATCGCCGTCAACCAACTCGAAGGCGACCTCCTCCAGCCAGTCGTCATGGGCAAATCCCTGGAGCTCCACGCTCTGGTCATCCTGATGGCCCTGACAGCGGGCACCATCCTGGCCGGTATCATCGGCGCTGTTCTGGCGGTACCCATTGCGGCCGTCACGTGGGCCATCATTCAAGTCTGGACGGCGGAAGACCCGGACCTGGAACCCATGAATCCGGATCTCCCGCCCGCCAACAGCCAGCCGACGTAGGAGCGCTGCCCTATCCCAGTGCCTTCTTGATGAGTTCGACGATCCTGGCCTCTACCTCAGGCGTGATTTCCGTGAGGGCGAAGGATGTGGGCCACATGGCTCCATCGTCCAGCTTCGCGTTCTCTTCAAAACCCAGTGTGGCGTACCGTGCCTTGAACTTATGTGAACTCTGGAAGAAGACAATGTTCTTCCCGTCCCTGGCATAGGCCGGCATGCCATACCAGGTTTTGGGCGTGAGCTCCGGGGCGTGCTCCTTGACTATTGCGTGGAGGCGCTCGGCCATGAGCCTGTCCGACTCGGGCATCTCAGCGATCTTAGCCATAACGTCGGCCTCGCCGTCGGCTTTGGATGCTTTCTTGCGTGGTGCCTTCTTGAGTTCCTGTGCGCGCTCCTTCATGGCGGCGCGCTCTTCTTCCGTAAAGCCGTTGTAGGACTTCGCTTTGTCAGTTGTTCCGGTCTCAGCCATGGCAGGCCCCTCTTCTCTGCTGGATTTTTTGGGTATAACCCAACGATAGGACTCGGCAGCCTGGGCAGCTTCTCCGAAACTGCTCGATCGGGGGGCGAAAAAGTCTTGAGGTTTTCTTGAGGAATTGTTGACTGAACACAGGATTTGTTCTTGATCCGGGCCCGGCACAGTAGTTCTTGTCAGCCAGAGAGGCTGAAAAATGAACGGCCGGCCGGACCCGCGGTGGCCTCCCGAAAGGATCATACTCAGATGGCCATCAGCCTCAAGACCACCTCCGGTAAGATCCTCGCGTCCGTCGCACTGGTCGGCACCGCAGCCGCAGTAGCAGGCATGGGCACCTACGGCGCCTTCACCTCCTCCACCTCCGCCTCCCAGGCAGTCACCGCCGGCACCGTCACCATCGCCCTCGGCGCCCCCGGCCCGGCCAACACCCTCAACGTCCCCGTCGCAGGCCTGCTCCCGGGCGACAAGGTCGAAAAACTCGTCACCCTGGCCAACACCGGCAACTCGGACCTGAACAACGTCACCCTCACCACCTCCGCCGGGACCACCGCGTCCCTGCTCACCACCGACGCCACCAATGGCCTGCAACTGACCATCGAAAACTGCTCCGTGGCCTGGACCGGCACCGCAGCCCCCTACACCTGCACCGGCACCAAAACCACTGTGCTCGCGTCCTCACCGGTGATCGCCGCGAACAAAGTCCTGAACAACCTCACCTCCCTGACCTCGGCCAAAACCGACAACCTCAAAGTCACCACCGCGTTCCCCACCACCGCGAACAACGACTTCCAAGGCGCCACTTCCACCATCGCCTTCGCCTTCACCGGCACCCAACGCACCGAAACCACCAAATAGACACAGCAACACAACAGCCCCGCCGGGTCTGATCGGTTACCTTTCCCCCAGCCCGATCAGGCCCGGCGAGTATTACGTTGAGCGCACCACAGTAGAAAGAGAACGATCACCATGACACCGCGGAACAGTTTCCTGCGCGCCTTGGTGATTGTCGCCGTCGTCGTTCTTGGCCTGATAGCCGGACCAACGGCCGCGGTGGCCGCCTTCACGCACAGTGAACGCGCTACTCCACAGTTCTCGGCAGCAACCATCCTTGCCCCGGCCGGCGCGAGCGTTACGATGCGATGCACCTTGGGACTCCACACCACAGTCACCGTGAATTCCTACGGGACGGTAGCGAATGCCAACTACTACGAGGTGAAGGTCTACGACCGCTCCGGCAACCTCGAATTCACCGGCGACCTCAGCCAAGCCGCGGGAAGATCGTACAGTTCCGGCATCGAGATCATCGGCACCTGGAGCTACGAAATCCGCGGCTACTACAAGATTCCTGGCTCCAACAATTTTTGGACGGGTAAGCCCCTCAAAGGCGCCATGACCTGCTGAACGGGTCACCTTAAACTCCAATGCCCCCGACACGCTTGAGCAGATGGCGTATCGGGGCCATTGGCCTCCTAAAAGGCGGTTTAGGGCAAGCGGTTTAGGAGAAACGCCCCGGACGGAACGTGGCCAGCATCGGGTGCTTTTCACCGCTCAGGATCTCGCCTGACAGCAGTTCGCCGGCGATGAGGCCCAGAGTGGCACCTGAGTGCGTGAAGGCTACGAAGCAGCCAGGCACTTGGCCGAGTTCACCGAAAACCGGTTCGCCGTCGCCGGGGATGGGCTTGTAACCGATCTTCCAGGATGCCGGCTTGAGTTCGGGATTACCGGCTATGAGCTTGGAGGATTCGTCGGCCAACTCCTGGACCACGTCATCCGGGATGGTGAAGGAACCGTCAGTGTGCTCGGTGATGTGCTCTTCGTACCAGTCGTGATCCAAGGCGAAAGTGTTGCCGGGGTTGGGACGAACAGCAGCCCGGGGCGTATTCATCACCGCAGCGACCTGGTGCTCCACCGGCTTGGTGACCACCAGCATGGAAACCGGCGAACCGTTGGGAATTTCCACACCCAAAGGCTTTACGACGGCGGGCGTCGCGGCACCGCAGGCAACCAGTACGGCGTCAGCGGGGTACGTTTCACCGCTGGCAGTTTCGACGCCGGTGGCGCGGCCGCCGTCGACCATTACCGAGGCCTTGCCGGCGTTAAGGACCAAATGGCCACCCAAGGCGTGGAATTCCTCCATGAGGAAGTTCACCAGGTCCGGCAGGCTGACCCACCCTTCGCCGGGGTTGAAGATGGCGTTCTCGGGGACGGCCGTGGCATCGATACCGGGTGTCACAGAGGCAATATCTTCAGGGGCCAACAACTTGGAGTCGTAGCCAATGGACTTTTCGTAAGCGTGGCGGGCTTCGGTGACCTCGCTCTGACCGGCCGCATTCCACATGAGGCCGCCGCCGAACTGCAGCCATTCACGGCTGGGGTCCGCGGCAAAGAGCGTGCGGTACCGGTCAACGCCGGCTACCCGCAGCAGGTGGTACGGCGTGGAGCGTTCGCCCGCCGAGTTTAGCCAGGACAAGGACCGGCCGGTGGCTTCACTGGCAAGGCCCTGCTCGGTGAGCAGGGTGACGGACGCGCCTTGGCGGAGCAGGTGGACGGCGGTAGAGACGCCCAGGATGCCGCCTCCGATGACGGCGACGTGCTTGGTGGAGGACATGGTTCTCCCTTTCTTTGAGGTAAATACTGGTAAACGCGCCTAGGCGAACGCGTGGATGTTTTCGATGATCCTGAGGGTTTCCAGCGCTTCCGCCGGCTGCACCGGAAGAGGCCCGTGCCCGCGGAGCGAGGCTGCCAGCTCCCGGTAAAACTGTGGATAGTCGCCCTTTTCTGCCGCGACCGGCGTGGTTTCTCCGTCCACTCCCAGAAGCCCCCAAGACTCCTGGGGTTCTGTGCCATAGGTGGCGTCCGACGGCGTGATGCCGGCTGCCAGGGCAGGTTCCTGGCCGTCCAGTCCCCACTTGGTGTAGCCGGCTTTGGAGCCGAGGACGTGGAAGCGCGGGCCCACTTGGGCGGCCATTCCGTTCATCCACAGCCGTGTCCGGACGCCGGATTCGTGGCGCAGCAATACGAAAGCTTCAGTGTCCGCGGCATCCGGGTGGATGCCATGGTTGGCGGTCTCGCCGTAGCTCTCCTCCACAGGGCCGAACAGCTGGATGGCTTGGTCGATCAGGTGCGCTCCGAGGTCGTGGAGGATCCCGCCGCCTTCAGCCAACGTGGCCGAATCACGCCAGTTCCCGAAGCCTTCCGGACGCCACCATTCAAAGCGCGACTCAAAAGTTCGAACTTCGCCCAAGGCACCGGCCTGCAGCAGCTTCCGCAGCGTCAGGAAGTCGGCATCCCACCGGCGGTTCTGGAAGACCGTCAGCTGCACACCGGCGTCGGATGCCCGCCCAGCAAGCTCCTCACCGTGGGCGACCGTAGTGACGAAAGGCTTATCCACCACAACGTTAAGTTCATGGGCGATGGCCGTGGCACCGAGTTCAAGGTGGGTAAGCGGCGGCGTTCCAAGGACCACCAGGTCCAGGTCTCCGGCGAGGGCGAACATGTCCTCCGGGGTGGAAACAATCCGTGCCTGAGGGTAGAGCCGCCCGGCTTCGGACTTGCGTTGCGGATCTGCTGTGACAATGACGCCGAGGGAGTAGTCCGGGTCCGCTTCGATCAGCGGCGCGTGGAACACCTTGCCCGAGACGCCAAACCCGACGACGGCAGTTCGGATGGGTGCCGCTGTTGGCTGCCGCACCACAGGAGTCCTGCCCATTACAGCACTTCCGAGAGGAATCGCTGAAGGCGTTCGCTGCGCGGATTGTCGAAGAGCTCGGTGGGGGTTCCGATTTCCACTACTTCGCCTTCATCCATGAACACCACTTGGTCGGCCACTTTGCGGGCGAAGCCCATCTCGTGGGTGACAACCAGCATGGTCATGCCCCGGCGGCCGAGACCTGCCATGAGGTTGAGGACGCCCTTGACCAACTCGGGATCGAGGGCGCTGGTGGCTTCGTCGAACAGCATGACCTCAGGCTCCATGGCCAGCGCCCGGGCGATTGCTACGCGTTGCTGCTGTCCGCCGGAGAGGTCACGTGGCCGATGGTCAGCGCGTTCGGCGAGGCCTACTTCGGCCAGGCGTCGCCGGGCGCGTTCGCGGGCCTCCGACTTCGACATTCCCTTGACGCTCCACAGGGCCAATGCCACGTTTTCCAAGGCGGTGTGGTCCGGGAACAGGTTGAAGTGCTGGAACACCATTCCGATACGTGCACGGAGGATGTCCGGCTTGACCTTGAGGGCGCTTTCGCCGGCCAGCAGCACGTCGCCGCTCTTGGGTTCATGCAGGCGGTTTACTCCGCGCAGGAGTGTGGATTTTCCTGAACCGGAGGGGCCAATGATGCAGGTGGTGGTTCCCGGTGCCACGTTGAGGCTGACGTTGCGGAGAACCTCAACGTCCCCGTAGGCCATGGTCAGGTTTTGCAGTTCCAGGCTGGAGCCGTGGAACTTTTCAATGTCGCTGGTTGGCTGGCCGGTGCCGGGCTGATTGGTGCTGGTAGCGCTGCTGCTTGTGAGGTTCACGTGTTGCTCCCGGTGATGAGCGGCGAGGCCGCATCGAGTTCCTTGACTTCCTTCAGCCCACTGGTGGGTGCCGTGGGACGACGCCGGCCGGTGCGGAACTTGTTGTCGAAGTAGTTGACCAAATGGGTCAGGGGCACGGTGATGATCAGGTAGAAGATGCCTGCCATGACCAGCGGTGAAAGATTGCCGGACAGTACTGCTGCGTCCTGGCCTACCCGGAACAGTTCACGCTCGCTGACCAGGAGTCCAAGGAAGTAGACCAGCGATGAGTCTTTGACGATTGCGATGAACTGGTTCACCAGGGCCGGCAGGACCCTGCGAATGCCTTGCGGCACCACCACGAGGGCCATGGACTTGGAGTAGCTCATCCCCAAAGCCCGGCAGGCCTCCCCTTGGCCCTTATCAACGCTCTGGATGCCGGCCCGGAAGATCTCACCGATGTACGCACTGGCGATGAGGCTCAGGGCGATGATCCCCAGCGGGTAAGGAGAGGGTCCGAAGACCGACTGGCTCAACCGCGCAAATCCCTGACCGATCAGCAGGATGGTGAGGATAGCGGGCAGGCCACGGAAGAGGTCTGTGTAGATCCTTGCCGGGATACGCAGCCACTTGGAGCGCGAGATGCCCATGACCGCCACCACCATGCCCATCACTACGCCGAGGATGGTTGCTGCGATGGAGATGATCAGGGTGTTGAGAAGGCCAACTCCGAGGAGTTGGGGCAGTACTTCGACCATGGCATCAAGGTCGAAGAACGTGCGGCTGATGGTATTGAGCCAATCCATTGAGTGCTCTCAGACGTTAGGTGTTTTGGGGCTTACTTGCTGGCGGTCGGAGCCGGGCTGGAGGTCTGCTCGGCCTTCGGAAGGTACTGCTCAGGCATCGGCGAACCCGGGAACCACTTCTCGTAGAGCTTCTTCCAAGTGCCGTCTTCCATTGCTTCGGCGAGGCCCTTGTTCAGGGCTTCCTTGAAGGCGGGCTTGTCCTTGGCAATGGCAAAGCCTGCCGGGGCGTCGAAGGAAGGAATGTCCGCGGCACTCACCAGTCCGAACTGCTCCTGGTATTCCTTGGCTGCCTCGTAGTCCAGGAAGTGGGCGTCCACGGAACCGCTGTTGACTGCGGAGATGGCGGTGTTGTTGTCCGGGAAGCGGACCAACTGCGCCGAGGTGAAGTTCTTGACTGCGTAGGCTTCCTGCAGGGTGCCTTGGACCACGCCCAGACGCTTGCCGTTAAGGCCATCGGCGTCGTTGATGCCTGAGCTCTTGGTGGTGATGACCGTCAGGTATCCGGCGAGGTAGCCGTCGGAGAAGTCCACGGTTTCCTTGCGCTTGTCCGTGATCCCGATAGCTGCCACGCCGACGTCGAACTGGCCGTTGGCTACAGCTGCCAGGAGTCCGGAGAAGTCCTGTCCAGTGAAGACAACATTGTCCACGCCGGCGCGGTGGGCCACATCCTTGAACAGTTCCACGTCAAAGCCGGTGAAGTTACCCGAGCTGTCCGTGAAGGTGTAGGGCTTCGAGTCGCCCAAGCTGGCGACGCGGATGGTGCCGGGCTCGATCAGGCCGTAAGGGTTGTCGGCTGATGGTGAGCTGCCGGCAGGCGATCCACCGCAGCCGGAGAGGGCGAGAATGGCCGCCAGGGCCGCCGCTGCGAGGGCTGCCGGGCGGAAGTTCAGTTTGATCACAGCGTTGTCCAATCGTGGGAGGGAAAGCGGTGCTGTCAGGAGCCGCTGAAAGTTATTGCTCGATGCGGGGTCTTGTTGAGTCCGGTCTCAGCCCCTAGGATTGAGACCGGACTCACATTGATTGATATGAAATGTAGCGGAACTCACAAAGCCGCGTCAACACCCCTCTTGAAAGGTGAACATGAGCACTGACGGATCCCGACGGCGGGACGTAACGGTTGCCGACGTCGCCAAAGCCGCGAAAGTGTCCAAGGCACAAGCAGCCCGCGCATTGGGCAACTACGGCGCGGTCAGCGACGACGTCCGCGAGCGGGTGCTCGCCGCGGCCGAGGAGCTGGAGTACCGGCCCAACGAACTTGCCCGGAGCATGAACACGGGCAAATCCAACACCATTGGCGTGGTGGTGGGCGACATCGAGAACCCCCACTTCGGGCTGGCCATGAGGGGCATTACGGATACCGCGAAGAAGAGCGGCTACAACGTCATCCTCATCAACACGGACGAGGAACGGGCTGCGGAAGTTGACGCAGTCCGCGTGCTTTTGGACAAGCGGGTGGACGGACTTATCGTCGCTCCGGCCTCATCCGTGGAGACATCCCACCTGCAGCAGGTCCGGGAGTCCGGGCGCCCCTTGGTCCTGCTGGACCGGGCTGCAGCAGGGGTGAATGTTGAGACCTTTGCTGTGGACATGGGAAGCATTTCCTACGAGTCCACCCTGCATTTGATCGAGGCCGGACACCGACGGATTGCCTTTGTCTCCACGGTCCGGACCGATGCCCCCTACGTTGCCGGGATGACCTTGGACTCTTCGCAGATCGCAGATCGCCTGGACGGAATCCGCCGGGCTTTCGACGATGCGGGCTTTCCCCACCCCACGGACCTCATCCGGCTTAATGCTGGGGACGCCGATTCCATCATGAGGATTACCCGCGAGCTGCTTGACGGACCGGACGCCGCCACGGCCATCATTGCCTCCGACGGCCTGATCGCCCTGAGCGTCGTGGAAGCCATCCAGGAATCAGGGCGCTCCATCCCGGATGACGTCTCGTTCCTCATGTACGACGATTTTGCGTGGACCCGCCTCACCACGCCCCCGCTCACCGTCATCGCACAGCCCGTCTACGACATGGGAATTGCCGCAGCATCTGCGCTGATCAGGCAGATCGAGGGCAGGAAAGCCACTGGGCCCGGCCCGGAGTTGGTGGCGACTTTGATTCAGCGGGGCTCCGTCGGGGCGCCCAAGGAGGCTGAGGTGCTCAGCCAGGCGAGCGGCTAAAAGCCAGCACAAAGCACGCAGGACGCATTGAAGACCTAAAGTGGCAGCCGTATGTTATCCGCAATTATATAAAGCGCAAGTCACACAGCCGACGCGTTACTTGATCCCCAAATAGATCCATGGAACACATATTCGCGGTGTTTGCAAGTCAACAATTAATACAAATATTACGTGCGAGATAGAATCTGGGCCCGCCAACCCAAGAAGGTTGAATTCGGAATGGCTGGCATCATGGCCTGCGTTTAACTTGAGGCAGAAACACGCCAATTCGCGCCGAAGCCGGCCTCTCCCCCCCGCCCATGCAGAGAATCTGATTCCCGAGAATTACTAAAGTCGAGGGAGAGACGGCACTTGGGCTGGTGTGAGCTGTTGCACATGCGGCCTATCGATGCGTTAGGCTCTCGGTATCTAGATATCAAGGGGGTGAAATCTATGACTGAAACTATTGCAACCGCAGCAGCCGAGAAGGCTGTCACTGCAGAGGCCGAGAAACTCGACTCAGTATTTGAGCTCGATCTTTCCGAAGTACAGCCCATCGCCGCACGCCGGCAGGGATGCGTGATCATTCTTTGATCAGTTAAATGGTTCAGCTCACCCTTTGGGGTGAGCTGAACCATCTCAAAAGGAGAACGACGGCGTGCGAATAGCCCGTGCACATGCATTACAAATTCAATCAATGGGCGGAGAGTTACGGCTGACCTCCGCCACAGCCCGGCAATGGTATAAAGGGAAATTAGATCCACGCTTGGTGATGTTTCTTTCAAAGTTGGGCAAGTGGACTCACCCTGATTCTGCAGCCACAACTCTGGCTGGCATGGTCGGGATCACGCATGAACGGGCCCTCGAAGAAATATCTCGCCTGGAGAGAGCCGAACTGGTCATTCGCGAGACGCCGGAAATGATCGCACTGACAAAGGCCCAGCATATTTGGGGTCAGGCCGGTTGGGCAGCCGCCTTCGAATACCAAGTCGCATCCGATAGCGCCGAACGCCTCGACTATACGAATCAGACGGGCCAGCAGCAGGACGTCGGGCTCATGCACCAACAGCGCAGGCTTGGCCCCCCGGCCCCCTCCCACTATCTTGATCTCCTGCACCATCCGGCCTCTTCGCTCCCTCAGCCGCGATCCACGCTGAGCGTCGATTATGGAGAGGTTTTTCGTGCCGCGAACGATCAGCAGCCTCCCGCGGGAGTTGCACCCATGCAACGCCTATCGGATCTGCTGTACTACTCCTTTGGACAAACCGGCAGTAAACGCCTGCCGGTTTCAGGCACCCACGTGATGAAAACGTCACCCAGTGGAGGCAGCCGACACCCCACTGAGGCTTACGTGATCCTCTTCGCAGAAAATAGTCAGGGTTCAGTCAGCCATTACAGCGTGAGAAATCACGCTCTGGAGCCCTTGGGTAAAGAAGTTTCGCAGCAGTGGGTAGATGATCACATACTGGAAAAGCCCGAATGGATCACGGGACCGCTGTCAATGATGATTATTCTGACGAGTGTGGCTGAGCGAAACATGCATCGGTACCGCGAAAACTTCACCTATCGACCGCTGCACCATGACGTTGGGCATGTCATTGAAACCACCAATCTTGTAGCACACTCTTTGGGTTACACCACTCTTGCCGGCTACTCATTGATGGACAATGCGGTATCAGAACTCTTGGGGAACCCGCGAATTTCAGAGCCATCAATGGGCTTTATCGCCGTTAGGGAGAGCAAGTCATGGAGCTAATAACCCTCAATCGTTGCAGCAGAATAAGGATTGATGAGCGGCCTGGAATTGATTTGCTGTTGGAACGTAAATCTTTCACTTTACCGTCGGCTGAGCTCATCCCGCCACTGCTTGAGAGCAGCGAGCCTCGCTCCTATGAGGCCGTCGTTAGCTCATTTGTCAGCGCACTGGAGAACCACAATCCGGCAGATGTCAAGACATTTGTAGACAGCCTGCTAAAAGCTGGTGTTCTTCAAGATGCGCTGGAGGATAATCCACTCTTGGATGAGGCAAAGCTCTGGCATAGCTATGGCTGGACCGATGCCTTGGTTTTCCATTGCCTCTCCGATGAGTTCCCCCGAAGTGACGTCCCGGGGACGGAACATTTCGTCCCGATCGAGGAATCGCTGAAGGAAGACATCGCCGTTGCCGGGACACCTGAGTTTTGGCGATACAGAGCTCAGGACTATACGGCCCTGCCAGAGGCTAGTGACGCTCCCGTGCGCGACCTTGCCGAGGTCCTCCTCGCAAGGCGGACGCACCAGCCGTGGACGGGAGCCGCGTTTAGCGCTCAGGATTTGAGCCGGGTATTGCGCGACGTGAACGATCCCCTGTTGCGTCTTCGTCGAGCTGCAGAGGATGACCACGAAGGTGATCCTGGCGCGCTACTCCGTAATACTTTCGGAGATCTCGAGGCCTATGTAGCAGTGCACGACATCGATGGCATCGCGCCGGGTCTGTATCACTACGACCCGAAGGACCATGCTCTGGGGGTGATCCGTCAGGGGGACCACAGGGAGCTGCTGCAGCGCACATTTGTCGGTCAAACGCCGGCCGGGCAAGGAAGGTGCGCGATCATCATCTCAGTTGTTTGGTCCAGGCTGATGTTCAAGTACAGGTCCAATCCAAGAGCATATCGAGGCCTAATGACCGTGGTAGGTCAACTTGCTCAGCGATATCTTGTGAGCTTTACGGGATTTGGCCTAACAACTTTCCCAACTCCGGCGCATGTGGCAGAGCGGGCCGACGCCCTACTGGGCACTGACAGACTCGAGGAGTCCGCTCTCTATCTGGTGTCTGCGGGTTGAAATTGACGTCCAACCCGTGTGCATCGCCAAAGATTCGCAGCTATTTGGTAGACGCACTTTGTTTTCATGCGGCCTCGAGCGAGGGGAATTACCCGGTACCGCCCCAACCTTCGGGCGGGGAGTATTCGGTTCACCCTCCGCTGCAGGAGAGGCATCACGGAGCGGGGCTCGAGAGGCTGTCAGAGATTTTGGCATTCCGCTCCTCGGAACGAATCAGACGGAGAGTGATTACACCTCAACTTGTTGAGGACACACTGCTTGCAGGACAAGGGCTTCCCGCCACCGGCCGGCGGGCTTATCCGTCACCCGGAGGCACCTATTCCGTCTCACTTGCGTGGATCGGTTTTAGGGGCAACCCCGCTGTGGGTATCGCTACACTGCAACCGGATGGAACTGTCGGCTGGGACCAGCAGGCAATGACTTTGGAGTCGGGAGAGAACCTTCTTCGAGTCTCGGCGTTTCCCGCCGCAACGTCTCAGGGAGCTTTCCTGCTTACCGGGGACTTGGGGTCCGTTGGTCAGCGCTATGGCGAACGGGGATATAGGTACATGCTTCTTGAGGCTGGCCACATTGCCCAAAACCTGGTGTTGGCACTGTCCTTACAAGGAATTGCATCCTGTCCCATCGGAGCGTTCGATGACCAAGTTGCCAACGAACTTCTCGGCCACGACAAAGACTCCCTCAATCTGCCCGTATACACGATTGCCTTGCCATGAGTGTGGAGTTTGGCACGAAAGGCCGTGGAGTGCGTTGCCCGGGATGCATAAATCTCTGGACTGTTGAGGCTGCGCGGGCAGGGTTAGGAGTGGACAGGGCAAAGGACCCCCTGAGGCCAGGGCTGGCCCATCCGGATTGTCTGGAATCACATGTATTCACTTCATTCGATTTCGGCCACAGTTTGGAGTGGGTGGCTCCTCCCTACGGCCCCGTGCTGCGCTGTTCAACGCAATTTCAGCCAGCCTCGGGCTTGTGGCTCTCCGACGTTGCGTTGACATTGCCTGCCGGCTCCCGGAACGCAGCCATTGTTGCAGGCGGAGCAGGACCTACCCGCATGGAAGCCGTATGCAAAGGCTGGTTTGAGGGCCTTGAACGTCGATCTGCTCATACTCGGCCCCGCGGTCAAGTCCGGCTATCAGTTCCGAACACTAATGAGTGGGCTTTACATGGGGCCTCCTACGTTTCCGATGGTCAAACCGATACTGTTCCAGTCCCGAGCTGCCAACTTCCGAACGACAGCATCGGTTTTGCACTTTTTGATACGTACGAGGAAGCCGCCGCGCGGGCACTCCTTGAAGTCTTGGAAAGGTCCATGCTGGATGACTGGTGGGCGGCCACTGACAGCGTTCGGTGCAGTGAACATTCCCATGCAGCAACCCAGCGCCTCGGCGCTTTGGACGTTGATGGGAGCGGTGTGGACGTTTGGCACAGTCAATGGGAAGGGATAACCGTGACTGGTTGCCTATGGTGGTGGAGCGACGACGAGTCCACGATTTCGTGTTCTTTTGGTTCGGCTGCCAGCCCGGATGCCGCGATTGCTACTAAGGCTGCGGTGGATGAAGCGAGTCATCTCCGTCACGGAAGCGACCTCTACGTCGTTGATGGCCGGCCGGTCTTTGGACCGTCTTACCCGCCCACGTCGCTTCCGCCTCAATACATGGACGAGCTTCACGAACATTACCCCCTTGGAGAATGCCATTTGAAAGAAATCCGACCCAGCAAACCCCTAGCCCAGCTGGGCGATGAAGTGCACGCGGTGGTCTTGGACTACGGAAACTCCCTAACGGATTCGCTGGGCCTTCATGTCCTGCGAACGTGGGTTCCAGACATGAGAAAGTTCTCTTTGGAATCAACGAATGCGGCCGGTTTCCGGGCTACTTTTGCGCTTGGCCATGCTGGATAAGCGGCTGTTCGTCTGCAAGTCGTTCGCTTTGGTGCGCATTGACGACTCGTGGGTCGTGGAGCAGACGGGGGGCGAACGACCTGCTCGTAGGCTGTCGACCATACCGGCTTGGCTGGGGCGGTTACTTACTGTTTTGTCCGCCTGGGAGGTTGTCGATGCCGCCAACTCCGTCAAGCTCGCGCAGCTGTCGAACGTACATCCAGCTTCAATTTCCGACTGTTTGGAGCAGCTGCTTCGGTTGGGCCTGTTGCACGAACAAGTGTGTCTTTTGGAAGGCGAGCGTGACACCGCACGGGCACGCGACTATCAATTTTGTTCAGGCAGCAAGCGCCCCGACTATACAGATCCCGCGACAATCGGAAACGACATACAGGAGATGAATCGGTGGGCCAGCGAGGACGCACCGCCTGCGGCCTGGAAACAACATCAACGTCGGGACGTCATCCCTCTGCCGGTTCCAGGTCTTGCCGCCGCTACAGGAAGCCATGCGAAGCTTGGAAGCTTTCTGTACCTGTGCCACGCAGTTCTGGCCGATGCAACGATCGGCGCACTTCCACGAACACTTCGCGCAGTGCCCTCACATGGAGCATCGCACCCCTTCGACCTGACTTTGAAATTTCCCTCAGAGCAAGGTTCCGGGAAGGAAGTCTCTTTCGCATACGATCCCGGGCTACATGCTTTGGTTCACATTGACGGTGCTTTGGTTCCCAAGGTCAGGGAAAGTCCTGCCAAAAGCGCGGTCAGGATAGGAATCCACCTTTCCATAGAGCGCGTGCAATTCAGGTACCGAAGCAGCCTCGCTTACCAAACCATCTACTTGGACTTAGGTCATCTCATGGAGACCATGACTTACGCTGCTATCGCTTCGGATAGTACTTTGTCCATCCCTGAAATGCCCGTGGTTCCTTTTACAGACCGAAGCTACCCAGGCGAGCTTGTGGCCGAGGCTTTTTGGTGTTCTGCGACTAGCCCGCTCTCAGCACGTGCAACATCTGCGTCAGTGGGCTGAAAGCTAGGATCATGAACCACTTAGACGAACTTCCGGGCATACCCTCAACCACCCTGATGGACGCCTCTTGGCGGGCAATGAATGCGAGGGTCGATACGGCTGTGGAATTGCCAGTATCCACTCCTCTGGAACTGGACAGGGTCCGGTTTGAGTTTTGCAGCGAGTGTCATGATGAGGCACAAGTTCTGGGCGAGAAGCTCCCAGGGATTACGAGCCGCTTGTACGGTTACAGCACACGACGAACACATGCGTTCCTACCCGTAGGTGTAATGCATCACCGTGACATCATCACGGATGCTCTGCACCGTGTGCGCTTCCAGCATCCGATGGATAGCAGGCTTCGGGGATACGCCATTCGATGCCGCCACGATCATTCGGCACGTACGGACCCGACTGACTGGGACGCTGACATCTTCCGTTTGGGTGTGTACTCCTCTTCCCTCGCCTTTGAAGGTCCCTTGCGCTGGCGCCCCCGCACGTCCGCGCTGCTCGATCCGATGAAGCTTGTCACCTATCAAGAGATGTTCGGGTTGATCGCAGCTCTGATCGCCGTTGGAGGGTCAATTGAAACCGCTAATCGGTGGCTTGATGTGCTCTCATCAGCACCAGCCAGCCGCGGTCTGTTCACAGATCCCGGCCTCCTCCAAGTTGCCGATTCCGGACCAGGCGTTGTGGGCCTCTACCGAACCCTCACTTCAGCAACCGCCAACCTGCTCACAGAAAGCCCTACCCCGCGATGAAAGTCCTACTGACACGCTCCTCCGAGCTAGGCTTTGAAATAGCTGCAGCCGGTGGCCATCACTTGGAAATTGACGTGGCGGCCATAAATTCGGCCGAAGCCCCGGCAATCTCCACTGCAGTGGAAACTGCTCTCGGCGTCACTGCCTATCCTTTGTGGGAGTTCGCTTGTCGCGACGAAAGTGTGTTCCTGTGCGAGGTTGATCAGTCATATTGGTCAAAGTTCACTTGGATCAGCTTGGAAAACGTCTCCTGGATTACTTGTCTCTCACAGGCAGGTGCGGACATTGTCCGTGAACTAAATCGCGTCGCGGAACCAACCGCCATGCCGTTTGTCCCGTGGCTTCGCCAAGGATGGATCAGGGAACTGCAAGCCGAACTGGAAAAGACATTCGGGGACGACTGCCTTATCCAACCCCATAAACTGCGCTGCGACACCCTGGTCATCAGAGTAGCGACAAATCAAGGCGAATTCTTTGAGGTGCGTGCAGAAACGCAGTACTCGAAGGAATACCCCGCGCCACTCCCGCACACGATGCTTCGGTCCATGCTTCAACGTCCCCTAACGCAGGAGTGGCTTTCTCTGAATGTGCAGGTATACAAAGCACCGCTCGGAGGCGGGCTCAGTGAGCAACCCGATTGGGAAACCGCGCTGAGAGCCTATGCAAGGGCCCAGCGATGGATAGGCGAACAATTTATCGAGCCAGAGCTGGTAACCTCTGGCTCTTCAATGACGCCGCAAAGACCAACACGGGTCCCAAACCTTGAACTCCCCGCTAACAGCCATGACATGCACGCGCTCCGAGATGCCGCAGCAACTGTCCTGCAATTGCTACCTATGACAAGCGTTTCTTCAACACTCGCCTTGTCGCCGTTCGAAGCGAGCATCGAAGCAGATGGACTGCGAATCGGCAGTTGGGAACACGTGGCGTTCACCCATCCTTTGGAGGCGTTAACTCCGTTCCTTGCGGGCGTAGGCGCGGAGAATCGGCCCCCGGTATCCAAAATAGTTGAGTGGTGGTCTCTCGGACGGGGTCAGTCTGAGCCCCGGATCACACAACGGGACCTCAGCGCAGCACTGGCGCTGGCAGCATTGAGACGTGTCGCAATCCTTTTGGAGAGAGGCCAGTCACTCAGGTTGTTGGGAACATCGCTGCAAACTGAAGTGACAGCTTGGTTCAACTACGCCAAACTACACGGATCGCGTATTCAGTCGTGAAGCTATCAACGAGGAGCCAGGCCAATACGGGTTCCAATCTGACAAACCATACCCGGCAGCTTGCCAAGCTGGCTTTACCGCTCACTGCCGGAATGCTCGCTCCACTCCTGATCGGAATAGCGGACGTCCTACTGGTGGGTCACGTCTCCGATGCAGCTCTCCCCGCTGTGGCTTTTGGAATCACCCTATACATGTTTGCAGTGACCTCCAGCCAAGCGATTGCTATTACGCATCAAGTGGTTGTACTTCGACCCTTGGGCGATGACAACAGACTGCTCGCTTCATATTTGTTGTGGCGCTCGCTCGGCATAGTACTCATTATGTCGCTGACGTGGGTGGCTCTTATACTTGCGTTCGCATCACCGCTGGCGGAGTTGATGCTTTCAAGCCCAGCCAGTAAAGCCGAAGCCGTGGCTTGGATCAGCGTCAGGGCTTGGGGCTTGCCTGCGGTCAGCGTCGCCATGGTTCTTTCAGTTCATCTGCAAGCATCGCTGAAGCCGATCTACTCAGTAGTAAACAGCATTACGTCGAACACTCTAAATGTGGTTGCTTCAGCCTTCCTCATTTATGGCTTCGGGATGCTGCCCGCGTTGGGCGTCCAAGGATCCGCTTATGGGAGCATTCTGGCCGAGGCCTTCAGCGTCACATTTATGGTTATTACCTATGCGTTTTTGCGTCCGATTAGCTCTCCAGGCAGCTGCTGGAGGAATGTCATCCGCAATGATTTGCCTCGGGACTATCGCCCTATTCTCATATCAGAATTCGGTAACGTTATCAGCCTCAATACCAGCGAGGTGGCCTTCGTAGCCATTCTCGCAGTGGTGGGCGACGCAGCCCTGGGCGCGGGCCAAGTAGCTATCACCGTCATGGACGTACTGACGGCCCTGGCTATAGCAGGAGCTACTGCGTTTCAAATCCTTGAGGGTAGGGACGGCGGGCCTGGAACCAGTCTTTTCAGCTGGAGGCCACACGTACTCATCCTTGTCATCTTCATCTTGCTCGGCGCTCTGCTGGGTACTTTTACCCAAACTGTGGCGTCCTGGTTCACAGACGGAAGTCTTGCATCTCTGACTGCCTCCGGCTTGGTTCTTGTGGCTGTTTCGTCCCCGCTGATCTGGCTAAGCGCACAATCGGCCGCGTATCTTCGAGCCTGGCGTCGCTCAAGAACAGTTCTCGTGGCGACAACTTTAGCCGCATGGGCTGTTCAAGTTCCCTTGGCTTTCCTCCTCGGCATCGTTCTGGATCTAGGTCTGACAGGAGCCCTCATTGCCTACGTGGGCTATCACCTCGTCCGGGTTTTGATCCAGGGCTTGGCCATTTCCAGGCTTGTCCGCGTTACAGCCGAGGCTGGCAACCCCTAGGCTCCCCTCAGAATTACATGCGCTGCGGTGCACGAATTCCAAGGAGACTAAGCCCCTGAACAAGCACCTGTTCAGTAGCACGGCAGAGAGCCAGTCGGGAAGAACGGGCATCGTCTTCGGCGTTTAGGACCGGTGCTGCGTCGTAGAACGACGAAAAACGTTGCGTCAGCGCGAACAAATATGCACAGAGCCGGTGCGGTTCCAGTTTTTCGCCGGCCGTCTCCACTGCTGCTTCAAAATTGAGGAGAGACATGGCCAGCTGCCGCTCCTCGGGAAGGCTGATTACGACAGTGTTTGTCACTTGGCCGGTTCGCTCACCCCGCTCAATCAGGGACCTTATGCGTGCCACGGCATATTGCAGATAGGGCGCCGTGTTTCCACTGAGTGAGACCATGCGGTCAAGGTCGAAAATGTACTCGGTGTCATGAGCGACTGAGAGGTCGGCATATTTGACGGCGCCTGTACCAATCATTCTCGCAACAGCTTGCATCTCGTCAGGACTCTCAAGGGAGCTGCTCTCGACGAGAACCTTGTGCGCCCGGGCCACCGCTTCATCAACAAGATCGAGGAGTTTAAAGCTCTTTCCGCTTCGAGTCCTAAGGATCTTATTGTCAGGGCCGAGAACGTTACCGATCTTCACGTGGGTTACGTCAGTGGCCGGTGTGAGCCAGCCGGCTTCCCTGGTCAGCTGCCATACCATCTCCAAGTGGTTGGCCTGTGGCGAACCGACGACGTAGACCACCGAATCGGCTTTCAACTCCTGTACCCGGTACTTTAGGGCCGCGACATCTGTTGTTGCATAGCCGTAGCCGCCATCGCTCTTCCGCAATATCAGGGCCGCGGGCTGGTTATCCCGTCCTTTGAAGCCCTCAGGGAAGGCACACAGCGCACCCTCGCTAACGGTAGCAAGGCCGATTTTCTCAAGATCTTCGCACAGCAGGGGCAATTGAGCGTTGTAGGTGCTCTCTCCGGCCAAGTCTTCGTCGCGCAAGGATACTTCAAGGGCAGCGTAGACCTTGTTGAAGTAAGTCTTGGATTCGCCCACCAGATCACTCCACAGGGAAAGGGTTGCCTCGTCCCCGGCTTGAAGCAGCACAACCCGCAATCTGGCGCGGGTGGCGAAGTCTTCGTCTGCGTCAAATTTTTCCCGGGCGGCCTGATAGAAAGCGTTTGGATCCTCCGCCAGTTCATGGGCGTCCTGGCCACTCGATTTCGCATCAAGAGCATGCTCTATCAACATCCCAAAAGGTGTGCCCCAGTCGCCAATGTGGTTCTGCTTGATGACGTCGTTTCCAAGCCAATCCAAGATCCGAACAAGTGCATCTCCAACAACCGTCGTCCGCAAATGTCCCACGTGCATTTCTTTAGCAACGTTAGGTGACGAATAGTCCACAACAACCCGCCGGCCACTGGGATCAAGTCGAGTCGGAATCGACAGGTCCCTAATTTGCTGCTCAATCCACGAATCAGCAAGCACGATATTCACGTAGCCCGGCTTGCTGGCCGTAGCTTCGGCGATCAACGGCTCGCCGCCCAGGGCATCGGCGATCAGCTGAGCCAGCTCCATTGGAGTCATGCCGTGTCGGCGCGACAGGGCAAGGGCGACATTCAGCTGCAGGTCGGCGAATTGAGACTCACGAACCACAGGGTCTATGTCAGCGGCGGGGAGTCCGAGGATTCCGGAAATCGCTTTTTGCGCAAGAGGACGTACTGCAGAAAAGGGACTGATCACTGATTTAGTCTAGTCACTTCTTCTTCGGAAAAGTGACACATGACAATCATGCCGCCACCTTGGAATAGGGCCAACCGTTCCCGCCCGGTTAACCTCCACGCCATCCGGCTTCCCTACTGTGATCCCGCTGGGGGGATCACAAAACTACAGAGGGAAAGCGCCATGTGCACCGCAGACGAAAACACGACCACGCACCGCCAAAGTGTGGAGCTTGCCGACGCTGAGCTGAAAACCATGGGATTGAGCCGCCGGCGCATCCTGCAGTCGGCAGGGATCCTGGCCGCGGGCAGCGCGGCAACGGCCGCCATGGCACGGCCGGCGACGGCGAACCCGGGCGGCAACGACCCCCAGCTGAAGTGGCTTGTCGGAGACCACCACGTCCACACCCAGTACAGCCACGACGCCAAGTACATGATCAAGCAGCAGCTCGATACCGCACAGTCCTACGGCGTGGACTGGTTGGCACTGACTGAGCACAGCAACTTTGGCCACGCCAACAACGGCGGAGCAGTCAACGCCAACAAGGAAATCCAGGCGCAGCGTGCAGCGAGGCCCGACCTACTGATCTTCCAGGGACTCGAATGGTACATCCCGGGAGCTGAGCACGCGTCAGTGCTCGTCGCCCCCGGTCCCAATGAAGTGAACCTCCTGCGGACCTTCGAACTGGTGTGGGACGGAAAGCTGAACCAATGGGAGAAGCCAACCCCTGGAACGGCCCAAGTGGAGACGTTCGAGCGAAAAGCAGTTGAAGCCATTGCTTGGTTGGCCAACCAGCGGCGCTCCGGCTACATCGACGACGTCGTAGCGCTGGCCAACCACCCCATGCGCCTGGGCATCGACTCCCCGCACGAGCTCCGGGCTTGGCGCGATGCCGCCCGCGAAGTGATGATCGGCATGGAAGGTGCCCCGGGCGCGCAAGGCTCCGGCGTCAGCCAGTTCTCCAGAGCCGGCGACCAGCGCGGCGAATACACCAACAACCCCACCCAGTACAGCTTTCCCGGCTACCCGGCCGACGCTTTCCGGCCCTACGGCGGCTTCGACTGGGCAACCGCAACGGTGGGTGGCGTCTGGGACTCCATGCTCGCTGAAGGCCTGCCCTTCTGGATCACGTCCAACTCCGACAACCACCTCACTGTGAAGGACACCTGGAAAACCGGACCGTATCCGGCAGAGGAGCCCTACCTCAGCCTGCCCAGCGAATTCGATCGTTGGTCCGTCACGGGCAAGCGTCCCGATCCCTTTGATACCGGCGAAAAGCAGGGTGGCAGCGACTACTGGCCGGGACAGTTCAGCCGCCTTCACACCGGCGTCACCAAACGCTCCTATACCGGCGTCCTGGAAGCAATGCGCAACGGTCGCATGTGGGTGGACCACGGACACCTCCTGCAGGGACTTGACGTGCGGGTCCGGGCGATGCGCGGCGCCGGAGCAGGCAACAGTAACGGGCTCAACGGCGTCACCCTCGGCTCCCGTCTGCAGGTAAGGCGAGGCTCGGACGTCGAAATTTCCATCACCATTACGACGACGGACTACCGCAACTTTGCGGGGATCCTCCCGAAGCTCGCCCACGTGGACGTCATCGGTGGCGCCGTAACCGGTGCCGCGGCAGATCGCGACACTCTGAGGGCCCCCGGCACAGCGGTATGGAAGCAGATTGATGTTTCCGGGCGTACCGGAACGTTCACCATCAAGCACGTCATCAAGGACGTGCAGACATCCTGCTACTTCCGCCTCCGCGGCAGCGACGGAAACCGCCACGGCGCCGGCTACTACGGCGTTGCCGTGGACCCCGCCGGGCCCATCCGCCACGGAGATAACCTCGGGGACGCTGACCCGTGGGCGGATACCTGGTTCTACGCCAACCCGGTGTTCATCGACGTTGCGTAGTCATCACTCCGATGCCGTGTGCACTTCGCCTTCTTCGGGATCGTCGGCGGAGCGAACCTCATTCCGGATGACGCCCAGTTCCTCGAGCTGGGCAGACATCCCCGCTCCATCCGGGGCATAGATCCACGGGATTCCAGGAGTGGGCTGGCCTCCGGACTTTGACCGTCCACCTGCGAGCACGGCTTCACCCACGGAGAGCTGGCGGATGGCGATGGCCCTGACATTGGCGGGGTGACGTTGGGCGAACTCGGAGTAGATGGCTTCGTCGTGCTGTCCGTCGTCGCCCACCAGCAGCCACTTGATGTTGGGAAACTCTTCCGCGAGGCGTTCCAACGAGGTCCGCTTGTGCTCCTGGCCGCTGCGGAACCAGCGGTCGGGAGTGGGTCCCCAGTCCGTGAGGAGCTTGGGACCGGCGGGGTACAAGTTGCGGGACAGGAACCGGGACAGGGTTGGGGCAACGTTCCAGGCTCCGGTGGACAGATACAGCACAGGTGCGGAAGGTGCCGTCCTGGCGATCCGTTCATACAGCACGGCCATACCCGGCGTGGGGGTCCTCGCGTGCTCATTCAGGACAAAGGTGTTCCAAGCTGCCAGGAATGGACGTGGCAACGCGGTGACCATTACGGTGTCGTCAATGTCAGACACGACGCCGAATTCGGCATCATCCGCGACGATCTCCACGGGAGCTTCAACGACTTTGGACTCCCCGGATTGCAGCGTGATGGTGTGCCAGCCGGCGTCGAGGGCTACCGGAATACGAGCGTCAACTACACCTCCGCGATCAGCCCTCACATCAAAAACGGTGCCCGCGATGGTCACGCTCACCCGGGCATGGGCCACGGGTGCACTGGTGAAATTACGCCATCCGCGCATGCTTTCCTGCAACGGATTAGCGTGACCCGCAGCGTCCCGGGGGTCACTACGGACGACACGTGCAAGGACCCTGACCCAGGATGTGCTGCCGTACCCGGTGTAAGGGATGACGGTCTCCACCCGGCCACGCCGGATCGCGAGACGCGTCTGGAAACCAAGCCACGCGTCGTCGAGCCTCATGGCGAGGTGCCGGCGTCCTTGGCTCAGCGGCGTGGGGCCTTCATTGTCAGCGGCGTCGGACTGGGGGCGCGGTTTCATGGGACGGGGTGACATGCGTCCAGTCTTCCATGCACTGGCCCCCTACCGCAGTGCGCGCCGGTACCCACCGCTCACAAGTCATGGGCATCAGAGGGCACCGGAGAACCATTCCTGGATCGATTGAAAGGCTTCCGGACCTGACGTGCTGCTCACTTGGCGGGCCAGATCGCCGATGGAGATTGCGCTAAGCGAGTCACGCCAGGCCGCCTCTGCGGTCATCATTGCCTTGGCGATGGGGCAGGGCGCCAAGCATTCCTCCGGGGGCGTTCCCAGGGGTCCGCGTTGGCGTATTTCCGTACAGACGAACAACGGCTGCTTTCCTTCAACAGCAAAGACGACATCCAGAATGCTGATCTCATCAGCCGGACGGGTGAGCACATACCCTCCGGCATGTCCCTGAAGGGAACGAACAAGTCCCCCTCGCGACAGGGCCTGCATCTGCTTGGCCAAGTAACTGCTTGAGACGTCGTGCAGACCCGCCAGCTTGCCGGCAGGCACAGGCCCATCCATCTTGCTGAGCACCACACAGCAGTGGATGGCCCACTCAACGCCCCCGGACATTTTCATATACCCATACTAGTTGACTCGGACAAAACGTATCCGTAATGTTCATCTCGGACAAAGCTTGTCCGAGATGAACAGGTGAAGGACACGGACATGAAGATTCTGATTGCAGGCGGAACAGGCCTCATTGGCCGGCAGGTTGTGGAGATTTTGAAAGACGAAGGGCACGAGGCGGTCCCGGCATCCCCTTCGAACGGCATTAACTCAGTTACAGGGGAGGGTTTGGATGAAGCGATGACAGGTGTTGACGTGGTGGTCGACCTGACCAACACCACCGACTTTGACGAAGACGTGGTGGTCTCGTTCTTCACAAATTCCACGAACAACCTCCTAGCCGCAGAGAAAAAGGCCGGAGTACAGCACCACGTCGCACTCTCCGTGGTTGGCACCGACCGGATCGGCCCTGTGGGCTACTTCGCCGGCAAGACCGCGCAGGAGGACGCCATCCGGTATGGCGGGGTTCCCTACACCGTGGTTCGGGCGACCCAGTTCTTCGAGTTCATTCCAATGATCGCCGATGTCAGCACACGCGACGGCTCAGTTTTCCTCACCGATCATTTGATGCAGCCCACGGCCGCCGCCGACGTCGCCCGCTTGGTAGCAGAAGCCGCAATGTCCCCTGCCTTGAACGGCGCAGTCGAAATAGCGGGCCCCGAGAGGGCGCCCATGTACGAGTTCGGCAAGCGGGTCCTCAGCGCCAAGGGCGATTCCCGCACCGTGGTGGCCGATACCAACGCCGGGTACTTCGGTATACCCATCCAGGAAACCAGCATCGTGCCAGTGGGCGAGGCGATCATCGGCAAAAAATCCCTTGGGGAATGGCTGTCAGAGACCGCGACCCCGTAGCAACCAGCCTGCCTCCGTCGCCTAAACAGCCGTGGTGGGCGCCCGGCCTTCATCCCCGTGCTGCTTGCGTGCTTCAGCAGCCCGAAGCCGGTCCAGCCGGTTCATAAGGGGTGCCGTGGTGGCCCCATGCACCACGATGGACAGTGCAACAACCAAGCCGATCAGGGCCCAAAGATCACGTGCCTCGGCGTCGAAGTTACCATGACTCAGCGCGTATGCCACGTAATAAAGGGACCCGATCCCGCGGATGCCGAAGTAGGAAATAGCCAGCCGTTCGCGCGGACCAGTCTTGCCACCCATCAGCCCGAGCCATCCAGCCAGGGGGCGGACCAGCAAGAGGAAGGCGAACGCTACCAACAGCTCCGGCCAACCGATTCCTTCCAAGAGTCCGCGGGCTATGGCGCCGCCAAGCAGCACCAGTATCACCACCGTCATAAGGCGCTCGAGCTGCTCCACATAGCTGTGCAGCACCTGGTGGTAGGAATGGTTGTGCTCAGCGGACCGGATGGTCAGTGCGCAGAGGAATACAGCAACGAAGCCATAGCCTTCCACCATCTCCGCGGCACCGTACGCAAGGAACGTAGCCGCGAGGGCCACAAAGCCCTCGGAGTGTTCGGACAGGCGGAAGCTTTTACCTTTGGCAGCGAAGAAGATCATGCTCAGCAGCTTGCCGGTTCCGAACCCGATCAGAACCCCGGCAAGAGTGCGCCACAGAACATCCAACCCGAGCCATTCCCCCAGCCAGGCCTCCGGGGATGCCCCTACCAAGCTGATGAGGATGGCCAGGTAAACAAAGGGGAAGGCGAGCCCGTCGTTCAAACCCGCCTCGGAGGTCAAGGCAAAGCGGACCTCGTCCTCGTCAGGGTCGTCTTCAGTGTCTGCGGGTTTTCCCACCTGGACCTCGGAGGCCAGCACCGGGTCAGTGGGGGCGATCGCTGCCGCTACGAGGATGGCGGCGGCCAGCCCCAGGCCCAATACCCACAGACCAAGGAGCGTCATCACCAGGATGCACAAGGGCATGACGATCCCCAGCAGGCGCCAGGTGGTGGTCCATCCGCGCCACCGGAACGGTCTATCCAGAGCCAGTCCGGCACCCATGAGCGAGATAATGACGCACACTTCGGTCAGGTGCGTCGTGAAATCCCCGTACTGGACGGGATCCGGGTCCGGTAAGTCAGGAAGCAGGGTGAAGGCCAGAATTCCGCTGCCCAGAAAGACCATCGGCATGGATAGCGGCATGTCACGCAATAGCTTCGGCAGAACTGCTGCGGCCAACACCGCAATGCCTGCCGAAAGGAACAAGATGCTGGGGATTTCAAACACGAATAGTCTTCTTCCTGCCGCGCTGGACGCGTGTCAGAAGCCTAGTCGGCTGTGAGGGCTGCGTCGATCAATACTGCCGCTGCTTGACGTGCCTGCCCGGCGGCATCGGATGTTCCTGCGATGGCCGCAGTTGTCTGCGCACCTTCGGCGAGGATCGCGAGTTGCGGCGCCAGGTAGCTTGGCGCCCCGGCCTCGCCGGCCAAACGGGCGACGTATTCCTGGAACGACTCCTTATGCTTCCGCGCATACCCGGCGACGTCCGGGCTGATGGCACCGAGCTCGGCGAAGCTGTTGATGAAACCGCAGCCGCGGAACGAATCCTGACAGAACCATCCAGCAAGGTAGTCGAAGATGGCGAGGAGACGTTCCCGGGGCACCCCTGTCTGCTGCACCGTGGCGTCGAGACCTTCGGTCCACGACTTATGCCGGCGCTCAAGCACAGCCATGACGATACTGCTCTTTGACGGGAATTCCGCGTAAAGCTTCTTCAGCGAGACTCCTGCCGCCGAACGAAGTTCGTCCATGCCAACGGCTTGGATTCCCTTCGCGTTATAGAGCTCGTCGGCGGTGGCGACGATGCGTTCGCGAACCTCGGAAGTATCCATGCACCCATTGTACTTGCAATGAGAACGAACGTTCTCTACTATGGAGAACACAAGGGAGAACGACCGTTCTCCACTTCGGGAAAAGGGACAAATCATGGGCTTCATCAAGGTCGGCACCGAGAACACCACGGACATTGAGCTCTACTATGAGGACCACGGCGAGGGCCAGCCCGTAGTCCTGATCCACGGCTACCCCCTGGACGGCGGCTCGTGGGAAAAGCAGTCAGCCGCCCTCCTCAATGCCGGATACAGGGTCATCACTTACGACCGGCGCGGCTTCGGCAAGTCCAGCAAGCCGACCACCGGCTATGACTACGACACTTTCGCGGCTGACTTGAACACCGTTCTTGAAACCCTGGACCTGCAGAACGTCGTGCTGGTCGGCTTCTCGATGGGTACCGGCGAAGTTGGACGCTACATCGGCACGTACGGAGAAGCCCGGATCGCCAAGGCCGCGTTCCTGGCATCCCTCGAACCCTTCCTCCTTCAGACTGATGACAACCCCACCGGCGTTCCGTCCTCAGTCTTTGACGGCATCCGCAACGCCGCTATCGAAGACCGCTACGCCTGGTTCACCAACTTCTACAACGACTTCTTCAACACCGACAACTTCCTGGGCAACCGCCTCAGCGAAGAAGCACTGCGGAATTCCTGGAACGTCGCCGCGGGCTCATCCTGGTATGCATCGTTCGCAGTGGTTGATTCGTGGCTCACGGACTTCCGCTCCGACATCGAGAAGGTCACCGTCCCCTCACTGATCGTCCACGGCACGGACGACCGCATCCTCCCCATCGATTCCACGGGCCGCGAGTTCACCAAGCGCCTGCCGTCCGCTGAATACGTCGAGATCGAAGACGCACCGCACGGCATGCTCTGGACACACGGCGCCGAAATTAACGAAGTCCTGCTCCGCTTCCTGGCCAAGTAGTAAATAAACGACGGCGGCAGGTCGCCTTGGTTCCACTGGAACCAAAGGTGGCCTGCCGCCGTCGTGCGTTGACGTAGTGCACGTCACGTCTTATGATTTATGAATCGATTCAAGATGTAACCTTCCTCACGCTGAATGACCACTTTGTTCAGTCCTGGATGGGAAGAGTTCTTGTTCCTTGCCAACGACGCCAGAGGAGTACAGCGACGTGACAGTCACGCACCGGAGGGATCTCAGCACCTCCCCCGAACACACAGCGGGTCAGAAGGATCCGAAGAAAGCCGCGATGAGCGGCTGGATCGGAAGCGCGCTGGAGTACTACGACTTCGCTCTGTACTCATTGGCGGCAACACTTCTGTTTCCCACCATCTTCTTCCCCACCGAAAATGCCACCGTGGGCATCATCGCCTCGCTGGCCACCTACGCCGTGGGCTACGTTTCCCGCCCGCTCGGCGCTGTGATCCTGGGAGCCTACGGTGACCGGCACGGGCGCAAGAAGGTGCTGGTTTTCGCGATGCTGCTCATGGGCTTCGCTACCTTTGCCGTCGGTCTCCTGCCCACGTATGGTCAGGTGGGTCTTCTGGCTCCCGTCCTCCTGGTGATTCTGAGGCTGATCCAGGGATTCGCCGTCGCAGGTGAACTCGGTGGCGCCAGTGCCATGATCGTCGAGCACTCCCCCGACGCGAAGCGCGGATTCTTCGCGAGCTTCAGCCTGCAGGGCACGCAGGTGGGTTCCATCCTTGCTACCGCGGTACTGATTCCCCTCGCCGCCCTCCTCCCGGAAGAGCAATTCCACTCATGGGGCTGGCGCTTGCCGTTCCTGCTCAGCGCCGTGGTGATCGTGGCCGGGTACGTTATCCGTCGCCGCGTGGAGGAGCCCCCCGCCTACCTGGCCCAGTCCGAGGACGCCAGCGCTAAACGCCGCTTCCCACTGGTTGACCTCCTGCGCACCCACCCCTGGGTTTTGCTGCGGTGCATCATCATGACGTTCACCAACGTCATCGGCATGGCCACCCTCATCTTCGGCGTCTCCTTCGCCACCCAAAAGGGCTATGGCATCGGCTTCTCCAGCAGCGAGTTCCTCTGGGTGACCCTGGCAGCCAATGTGGCCGCGGTGCTGACCATCCCACTGTTTGGCGCACTGTCCGACAAGATTGGCAGGCGAACACTGATGGTGGCCGGCGGCATTGCCGGCGGACTGCTGACCGTGGGTTACCTGTGGGCGATCGAACAGCGCAGCCTTCCCCTGGTCTTCGTCTGCGTCGTGATCGTCCAAGGCATCCTCTTCCAGATGTGGAACGCCACCTTTGCCACCTTCTTCCAGGAGCAGTTCCCCATGCGGATGAGGGTGACCGGATTCGCTGTCTCGCAGAACATCGGGCTCATGATCGCTTCCTTCTTCCCGAGCCTGTTCACGGCAATCGCTCCCCCAGGATCAGCGAACATCCCCATGGTCATCGGCCTGACCACGCTGGGCATCTGCCTGGTTTCAGCTGTCGCAACCCTTTTGTCCTCGGACACCAAGGGCAAAACGCTCGAGGACCTCGAAGCGCGCTGACGAACGCCGTGCACGGAGATCGCCGTCCGTGCACCGAGATCGCCGTCCGTGCACCGAGATCGCCGGAAAGTGCTCCAGATCGCTGGGCCTTTCCGGCGATTTCCTACATGTTCGGCGATCTCGTACATTTCCGGCGACCTCGCAGCTAGTCGTTGACCAGTTCGGCCGCCTCGCTCCTGGGCGCTACCGCCTCCCTCACCTTCTTGCCCCGGGCATAACCCACTAGTCCCAGCGCCAGAATGCATCCCAGCGTGCCGAGGGCGAAGGCCTCGAAAGTGAACTGCGAAACGCCCCACGTTGCCTCAAAGTCGTACGGCAGGCCGAAGAGCACATCCAGTGTTCCCGGGAAGATCGCCACCCAAGACCCGATCAGGATCCACGCGAAGCAGATGTAGCCGAGGATGCGGAAACCTGCGTCGGAGACAGGAACCTTGAAGGGCCGATCGGTGTGGGGATACTTGCTCCGGAGCTTCACAGCCGCAGGGATGGCAAACAGGTAGCTCAGCAGGAACGTCGAGATCGCGATGGAGAGGACCACTCCAAACAGGGCGCTGCTGGTGCCGCTGAGCTGCATGGCCGCCAGCATGAACAATGTCGCCACCACACCTGAGAGCGTATTGACGCGGATAGGCGTGCCCAACTTGGGATGGAAGCGTCCAAAGAAGCCTCCGAAGAAGGAGCCGTCTGCCGCGGCCATGGCCTGCATGCGGTCGCTGATGATCATCCATGCGGCACCTTGGGAGACCAGGATGAAGCAGAAGACGACGGCGGATATGGACAGCATGATTTCAGCGGCAGGACCGAAGACTGTGTAGACGGTGGCTATTGCTCCGAACAGGCCACCAATGCCGGTGATCTGGTCCAGCGGTACCACCAGCAGGATGGCAAGGATCGGGAGCAAGTAGCTTGCGGCGGCAATCATGGAGGACCGGGCAACCGAGATGGGAACATCCTTGGCCGGGTTCTTCATTTCCCCGGCAGCACTGTTCCCTGACTCGAAGCCAAGGAATGAGAACAGCAGAAGTGGAGTGACGCCCAGGAAGCCGGCAAGAGTTGGCGAGAAGAAGCCTAAGTCCAGACCGTTGAAACCGTGCTGCAGCCCGTAAACCATGGTGACAATGATGAAAAAGGTCAGGAACGCGACCTTGAGGATGGCACCCAGCGAGGGCAGCCATTTGCCGTGCTTCAAGCTGATAATCGCTGAGGTAACAGTGATCCAGATGAAGAGCAGCTTGAAGATGTAATCGGCCGGGCTACCGGCGTCCACGTGGCCCACATACTCGGACCAGGTTTCGACTGCAACGAAGGCCATGGCGCCACCGACCCAGACGGGCTGGGTCACCCAGGTGAAAAGGGAAGTGATTGCTGCAACCACGCGGCCAAACGCCATCTTTGTCCACACGTAGACGCCGCCCTCTTCGGTGAAGGCACCACCGGTCTCGGCGAAGATCAGTCCATAGGGCACCATGAACGTGACCGCCAGGATGAGCGTCCAGGTGAAGGTTTCCCCACCGAAGCCGGAGACCTGGCCCAGGACCTCCACTGAGATCACGGCGGCGACCACCAACAACAAGATGTCGAAGCGGCCCAGGGATTTTTGCAAATGCTTGCTTTGCTCTTGCGCGAGCCGCGTTGAGGCTACTGGGTGATCCATGATCGATCCTTTGCTACTGCTTAAGTTTGCTACTGAGCAAGAAGGGTGGGAAGCGCCCCGTTGTGGGCGCGGCTGTAAACGGGCTGGCCTCCAGCGAAAGTGAAGTCGACGCCAATCGCCCCCAGCTCGCGGGCTTCGACGGCGAGCGGATCGGCGTCCAGCACAACCAAGTCGGCGGTCATGCCCACTCGGATGGCACCACGCTCGGCGTCAAGCCGATTGGCGCGCGCAGCTCCTGTGGTGTAGGCGGCGAGCGCCGCTCCGAGGGTAATAGCTTCGGTGGGTAACAGCGGATCCGTTTGCGAGCGGATGTCACGGGCATGCGGGTCATTCGACGGCGCCGTGCGGTTCACAGCTGTATGGATGCCCCACAGGGGATCGGGGCTGGAGACCGGCCAGTCGCTGCCGATGGCGAGGTCGACGCCGGCGCGGCGCAAGGTCTCGAAGGCAAAGTGCACCTGTTGGTGGGCTTCGTCGAGATAGGGCAGCTTGGTTTCGACAAGGACCGGATCTAGTCTGGCCCACAGCGGTTGTATGTTGGCGATTGCCCCTGTGGCGGCGAAGCGGGCGACGTCGGCCGGATCAACCAGGTCCAAGTGTGCGATCTGGTGGCGCGGGTCCCAGCCTTCGCGGCGCGGCAAATCCAGAGCGTTGACGCAGTCCCGCACGGCCTGGTCACCAACAGCGTGCAAGTGCAGGTCGAAGCCCTCCGCGTCCACAGCCCGCGTGATTCGCGCAAGCTCTTCCGGTTCGATAAGGCTCATGCCCGTTTCATGGGGATGGCCATTGTATGGCCGGGTCAAGGCAGCGGTGAGGTTTTCGCAGACGCCGTCAACCATGATCTTGACGGCTGTAGCCCGGAAGCGACCCCGCGAAGCGGCACGGCGGTCCTTGAAGAGTTCAAGCTGTTCGAGACCTGAGTCCCGCTTCCACCAGAGCGCCCCGGTCACGGTGGCGGTCAAGCGCCCTTCCGCCTCCAAGGCCAGGTAATGATCGAAGGAGTCGGGCATTCCCAAGGCTTGTCCGACGGCGGCGTCCTGCCATGCCGTCACACCCAACGAGTGCAGATAGGCCTGGGCTTTAAGAAGTGCACGACGGATATGCTTTTGGTCCGGATCCGGAATCAGTGCCGAGACGAGGTCTGCCGCGTGTTCCATGAGCATGCCAGTGGCGGCTCCCGCTCCATCCCGGGCAATGACTCCCCCGTCCGGGTCAGGAGTCGTGTCAGTGATTCCAGCACGTTCAAGTGCACATGAGTTAACCCAGGCTCCGTGGCCGTCGTGGCTGATCAGGAACACAGGCCGGTCCGGAACGAGCTCGTCCAGCAGCGCACGATGCGGGAAGCCGCCGTCGAAAACGTCGCCATACCAGCCCGCACCCTGAATCCATTCCGCAGCCGGGTTCGTCCGGGCATGATCCGCAATCAGCGCGCGATACTCCGCCAGGGAATGGACTCCGGAAAGATCACAGCCGAGCATTTGCAGCCCGCCCGCGAGCGGGTGGACGTGGGCATCCTGAAAGCCGGGAAGGAGCGCCTTTCCGGTAAGGTCAACCAGCTCGGTTGCTGGACCTCGCCAGTCTGCGGCGTCGGCGCCGAGAGCCACGATTCTCCCGTTGGCCACCGCAACTGCCTCGGTGCGGGGTTGGAGGGGATCCAGAGTATGTATGGGGCCTCCACTGAAAATCCAGTCTGCGTGGGTCATGTCATTACTTTCCATGGATTTGGGGTTCGATGGGGCTGAATTGTGTCGCTGAATCAAGGCGTAACAGCCCCGGGGCGGTGCGGGCGATCACGATGTAGACCAAGGAACTGACTCCAAGGCCGACGAGCCAGGCGATATCAATGCCGCCCATGGCCTCGGCCACCACACCTGTATAGAAGGGAGTGGCCATGAAGGGGATCTGGGCAAGAACGCCGATGACGAAGACCACCAGCGCACCGGCATTCCAGCGGCCGTAGCGGCCACCGTCGGCAGCGTAGAACTCGTCTACTGCGTAGGATCCGTGTCGGATGACGTAGTAGTCCACCAAGTTGACGGCAGACCACGGGATGAGCACGTAAAGGAGCACGCTGAGGAAGCTGAAGTATGAGGACGCGAAGCTGGTTGCAGCGGTTAAGGCCAGAGCGACACCGAGCACGTGCAGCACCAGGGACGTCACCAAGCGGGCTTTGATTCCAGGTCGCCATCCGCTGATGAAGGTCTCCACCAGCGTCAGGGCACATAGTGCGCTGCAGTAGGCGTTCACCGAGTTTCCCGCGGCGGCCACCAAAGCAAATCCCACCAAGACCGCCGCACCGAGTGCCGGCCCGAGCAAGCCGTGGAGCCCTGTCATCGAATCCACGCCTGTTACGGCGATCCCAACCCCGGCACCGAGGACCATCAACACTGCGCTCGACGTGACGCAGCCCAAGTAGGTTCCCCAAAAGGCTCCCTTGGTGCCTGACTTGGCAGGCATGTACCGGGAGTAGTCCGACACGTAGGGAGCGTATGTCAGCTGCCACACGATGCCGATTGCCAGCATGGCGAGGAAACCCGTCCACGTGAATTCACCGTGGTTCATCTGGGCCCAAAAGTCCCCACTGGCAAGGAGGCCCGCGAAGGAGACCAGCACCAGTGCGCCAACCACGTAGGCACCCAAGGCTGTCACCTTCCGGACCAGGTTGTACCCGAACGCAGCGATGATGAAACTGAGGACAGCGCAGCCGATGATCATGGCAGTTCCATTGGCCTCGGGCAGAAGCGCTGCGATCGAGTCCGAGGAAACGATCAGGTTCGAGGAGAAGTACCCCACGAACATCAGGATCGCCACCGCCACGATCAGACTCGCTCCGCGCGATCCGAATTGACCACGGGCTTGCAGCATCTGGGGGACGCCCAGCTGCGGTCCCTGCGCCGCGTGTAGAGCCATGGCGATTCCGCCGATTGCGTGGCCAAGAAAGATCGCGATGATGGAGGCGACCATGGGAAGCCCCAGCAGTGTGGTGGCCGTGGCGCCGGTGACCACCGTCAGGGGCGTCATGTTCATTCCGAACCAGATGGTGAAGAGTTCCCGGGACCTACCGTGCCGCGCTTCGGCCGGTATGGGGGCGATGGACTCTTGTTCGATTTCGAAAAGACGGGAGCGGAGCATCGATTTCATTTGAGGGTGTCCTTAACACAGTGGAAGGATGCTGGCAGATTCTGGCAGGCCTTCCCCAAAAGCCCTTCGGCGCCTAACCTGGTCTGCTGTCTGGCCCAGCGTAGGCTTGTGAACTGCATCACGTAAACCATTGAATAGCGATGCATATCAGCGGTTTTCCAGATGAATCAGATCAGCCGAACTGGATCCACGTGGTCTTCGGCGCGGTGTAGTTGTCGAACGCGTGCAGGGAGAGGTCCCGCCCGAACCCGGACTGCTTGAAGCCGCCAAAGGGTGTGGTGTTTCCCAGCGCGTCCACGGTGTTGACGGAGACTGTTCCAGCAAGGAGCTCCCCTGCCACGCGATGTCCGCGGGACAGGTTTGACGTCCACACAGACGCAGCCAGCCCGTAGTCTGTGGCATTGGCTAAACGCACCGCTTCCTCCTCCGTGTCGAAGGCATGCAGCACAGCCACGGGTCCAAAAATTTCGTCGCGGTGGACGTCGTGATCTGCACCCAGACCGCCCAACAAAGTGGGTTCCAAGTAAGCATCTGAACCCCGGATTTCGCGCCGCTCACCGCCGAAAAGCACCTCACCTTCGGTGCGGCCGCGCCGAATCCAGCCCTCGACGTCGTTCGCGTGGGCGCTGCTGATAAGGGCACCGTTGCCCTCCAAACCCGCCAATGGGTCCGCCGGCCGATAGCTGGCCGCCGCCTCTGCGAGGAGGGCCGCGAACTCGTCATGGATATCCCGTTGCACCAGGATCCGTGAGTTCGCAGAGCAGACCTGGCCTTGGTTGTAGAAGGCGCCGAAGGCTGCCTTGGCTGCCGCTTCAGGCAGGTCTGCCGTATCGGCAAAGACGATGTTGGAACTCTTGCCACCCGCCTCGAGGCTAAGCCGCTTAAGATTACTGCGACCGGAGGCTTCCAAAAGGGTGCGGGAGACGGCGGTGGAGCCTGTGAAGGCCAACGCATCAACGTCCATGTGGTGCGCCAGGGCCGCGCCTACTTCCCGCCCTGTTCCAGTAACGATGTTCAGCACGCCATCCGGAAGACCCGCTTCCGTGGCCAATTCGGCGAGGCGCAGCACACTCAACGAGGTCTGCTCGGCCGGCTTGAGCACTACGGTGTTTCCCGAGGCAAGCGCCGGAGCCAGTTTCCACACCGCGATTTCCAGCGGGAAGTTCCAGGGCACGATTGCCGCCACCACACCGAGGGGTTCGCGGGTCACCAAGGCGGTTGCCCCGGGCGGAACTGCCGGCAGTTCGCCGTTCTGCTTATCCGCAGCCTCCGCGTACCAGCGCAAGGTGGAGATAGCGCCGGGCACGTCAACAGTGGTGGTCTGCAGGATTGGCTTGCCGCTGTCCAGGGTCTCCAAGAGCGCCAATTCATCAGCATGCCGCTCCATCAAGGCAGCCAATGCCAGCAACAGGCCCTTTCGCTTCTCGGCCCCGGATCGGGCCCACGCAGGAAATGCTCGCCTGGCGGCTGCTACCGCGCGGTCTACGTCAGTGGCTCCGCACGCAGCCAACTCAGCGAGGACGCGGCCATCAATCGGGCTGATCGTGGGGCGGGTAGATTCCGTGCTTGACGCCGTTCGGCGACCATCGACGAAAGCCCTGCCATCGATCGCGAGGGCGTCGGCACGGCCGTGCCAGTCCAAGGACAGTGTGGTTGAGGTGGTGTTCATGGTGACTCCTGGTGTGGGGGTTTTAGTGGTGGGGATTGAGCTGTGGGGTTGAGGTGCGGGCGATGCGCAGGGCTGCGGAAGCAGCCACGAGGCAAAGAAGTTCAACGCCAATGAGGGTGAGCATGGCCGCTTGGTGGTCAGCTACGGATGCGCCCTGGGTATAACCGTGGTGCCCGCCGCCAGGGCCCAACAGAAGGACCAGGTGGATGAGGACCATCACCGCGCTCATCGCCAAAAGATGGCCGGCGGCGCGTGGCACCGCCTGCCGGGCGTAGATACGCGGCCGATTGGGGGAACAAGCCATGGGAGCGGCGCAGGTCAGGCACGCAGCACCCATCGCCGCCATCCACCAGGTCATGAAGCCTGCCGGACTGCTTGCCGCCGCCACCACGTGGGCTACAGCGCTGCCGGCAGCGCCAACACCCACAAGGCCCGCGGGAATGGGCATGGTTTTGCCGAGCCGCCAGGGTAGGCGGGATTGCTGGGTCATGGTTCTCCTGGCCGCCGGCGACGTTTGGGTCAAGGACTTTACGCCAGCCTGTGAGGTGAGTAACATCAAAGCGTTGGTTGAACAGTTGTACCATCAAAAATCGACTTCAGGAAGTGCCATGACCCTTCAGACCACCCCCTTGGCCGCAACGACGCAGGCTCCGCTGGGGCAGCATCCGCTTGAGCAGCTTTCGGCACAGGAGATCCACCAGGCCCGCCGGATCCTGGCAGAGGCCGGCCTCGTCGCAGAGACCACCCGCTTCGCCTACCTCGGCCTGATCGAACCGCCCAAGACCGCTTTTCAGGGAGATGCCGCAGATGCCCCTCGCCTGGTCCGGACCATGCTCTGGGACGCCGCGCTATCGCGTTCCCTCGATGTCAGGCTGTCCCTGACCACAGGACTCATCCTTGATACGCGGGAACTCAACCCCGCAATCGATGGCCAGTTGCCCGTTCTGCTTGAGGAATTCGGGATCATCGAGGACATCCTGGCTGTAGATCCACAGTGGAACGCAGCACTGGCCAGCCGCGGGCTGACCCCGGCGCAGGTCCGCGTCGCTCCCCTGTCGGCAGGGGTCTTTGAGTACGGGAACGAGGAAGGCAAACGGCTTCTTCGCGGCCTGGGATTCCGCCAGGACCACGCCGCGGACCACCCGTGGGCCCACCCGATTGACGGGTTGGTGGCCTTCGTTGATGTGGAAAACCGCCGAGTCAACCACTTGATCGACGACGGCCCGTTGCCAGTACCGGAGGTCAACGGCAACTACACCGACCCCACAATTCACGGCGAGCTCCGCACGGACTTGAAGCCGATAGAAATCACCCAGCCAGACGGTCCCAGCTTCACGTTGGAGGGCAATCACCTGCAGTGGGCAGGGTGGGACCTACGCGTAGGCTTCGACGCCCGCGAAGGATTGGTGCTCCACCAGCTGCACCACTCGCACCAGGGCCGGCGTCGGCCAGTGGTCCACCGCGCGTCCATCTCCGAAATGGTGGTCCCGTATGGCGATCCGTCCCCGTATCGGAGCTGGCAGAACTACTTTGATTCCGGCGAGTACCTGGTGGGCCGGGACGCCAACTCGCTCAAGCTGGGGTGCGACTGCCTGGGTGACATTACGTACATGTCCCCCGTGGTGGCCGACGACTTCGGCAACCCCCGCACCATTGAGAACGGCATCTGCATCCACGAGGAAGACGCGGGAATCCTCTGGAAGCACACGGACGAGTGGGCCGGCTCCAACGAGGTTCGGCGCAACCGCCGGCTGGTGGTCTCCTTCTTCACCACAGTGGGCAACTACGATTACGGCTTCTACTGGTACCTCTACCTGGACGGCACCATCGAGTTTGAGGCGAAGGCGACCGGCATTGTGTTCACGGCAGCGCTCCCGGACAAGGACTATGCCTACGCCTCGGAGATCGCCCCGGGCCTCGGCGCCCCTTACCACCAGCACCTCTTCAGCGCCCGGCTGGACATGATGATCGACGGCGACACGAACCGGGTTGAGGAACTGGACCTGGTGCGCCTTCCCAAGGGACCCGGAAACCCGCACGGCAACGCCTTCACCCAGAAGCGCACAGTGCTGGCCCGTGAATCGGAGGCGATCCGCGACGCCGACGGCACCAAGGGAAGGGTGTGGCACATCAGCAACCCCGACTCGTTGAACCACCTGGGCCACCCCGTCGGCTACACCCTCTACCCGGAGGGCAACCCCACACTGGCAATGGCCGATGATTCCTCCATTGCCTCGCGGGCCGCTTTTGCCAAACACCACCTGTGGGTCACGCAGCACGCCGAGGACGAGCTCTACGCCGCAGGCGACTTCGTCAACCAGCATCCAGGAGGTGCCGGGCTTCCCAGCTACGTGGCCCAGGACCGGGACATTGATGGCCAGGACCTCGTGGTGTGGCACTCATTCGGCCTGACCCACTTCCCCCGACCCGAGGACTGGCCCATCATGCCCGTTGACACCACCGGCTTCACGCTGAAACCGCACGGCTTCTTTGACCAGAACCCCACGCTCAACGTGCCATCGCCTGCCGCCGGGCACTGCGCTCCTGCCGAGCAAAGCGGCGGCTCCTGCGGACACTGACGGGTTCGTCCGTGCCCACCATTGCGGGAGCGCGCCCCGGCGTTCCCGCAGTGGTAGGGTGCTCACGGTCCCGCCATGGCCACCCGCCCGAATTAAAGGAGCAGCATGCCCCGCTTGGTTGATCACGATGAACGCCGGCGTTCCATCATCGAGACCACGTGGCGGCTGATTGCTGAGCAGGGCATTGAGAACGCCAGCATGCGGGACATCGCCCGGGAGTGCGGCTACGCGGCACCGGGCGTGCTGGCCCATTATTTTCCCAACAAGGACGCACTGCTGCTGGCCTCCTACGAATTGATCTGCGAACGCACCAACGAACGCATCGCGGCTGGCGTCACGGGGCGGCGCGGGCTTCCAGCCCTTCGGAGGTTATGCCTGGAAATCATCCCGGCCGACCCCCTCACCGTGGTGGAAGCCCGCGTTGCGGTCTCGTTCTGGCAGCGTGCGCAGACGGAGGACGCGCTACGTTCCGTCGGCAGGGAGGCCCTGTTGCACTGGCGTGGGCTGGTGATGGGTTTCCTTGCCCAAGCAGAGCACGACGGCGAATGCGAACCTTTGGCGGACCCGGACGCCGTTGCCGATGAGCTGCTGAACGTCATGATGGGCCTGCATGTCACCTCCATGCTGGATCCGGATGCCGTCACTGGTTCACGGCAGCGGCATCTGGTAGAGCGTGTGCTTGCGCGGTTGTCTGTCCGGAAACATCCGGCCTAGCTTCGGGCCGAGCGGGCAGCAACGATTTGGTGCCGCACCGCCTGAGCTACCGCCCGCACCCTTGCCGTGGGGCGATGGGACTTAAGGTGCGCCAGAACTGTCTTCAGTTCCGGCACGTCGTCGCGGATTTCGACGGCGGCCAGCTGGCCGCCGTCGTACGTCAACTGGTGTTGTGGCCGCTGGTGAAGGATGGAATAGCCGAGGCCCCGGGCTACGAAAGTTCGCACCGTTTCATAGCTGGCCGAACGGAACCTGATGTCGGGCTCCCGGCCACCGAGCCTGGCGATGGAGAGCATGAGGTCGCGGGTGTGCGGCAGGTCCAGCAGCACGAAGGGTTCACCGCTCAATGCGGATAGCTGAACTGCCTTTGACCCTGCCAGCTTGTGATCTGGCGGAAGTGCCACATAGGGCCTGACGGTATCCACTACCGAACTGGCTATCGCGTCGGGCAGGTCGAGGTCGTAGCACAGCGCCAAATCCGCCTGCCCGCTGAGCAATGCGGCGATGCAGCCCGAAGTGTCGGTTTCGATGACTTCCGCTTCGAGGGCGGGGTGGTCTTCCCGCAGTTTGGTCAGGACTCCGGGCAGCAGGAAAGGCGCCAGCGTGCTGAAGCAGGCAAGACGGATCCTCCCGGAGACGCTTTGGTGTTCTCCGCGTGCGTGGTCAATGCTCTCCTCAACCTGGGCAAGGATGGCTTGGGCGTCCCTGACGAACAGCTCGCCGGCCGGCGTGAGCACCAGGCCTTTTGAGCGCTGCCTGATGAAGAACTGGGTCCCAACGTGCCGCTCCAGCTGAGCTATGGCCGCCGAGACTGCTGATTGGGCCACGTTGAGGCGAACGGCTGCCCCTGTCATGGACAGCTGGGCTGCCGCTTCCACGAAGTAGCGCAACTGCGTGAGTGTCACATCCATGAGAAGAGGCTACGCCATTCATCGGAAAAGTCGATGCAATCGTTCTAAAAGAACTGTTGGACAGATTTAGAGCACCGAAGGAAGCTGAAGAAGACGAGCACCGTCTAAGAACTGAAAGGCAAGCCGCGACATGAAGCACCAGCGTATCCGTACGTTCAACACGAAAGAGACCTATCCGGAGCAGAACTTGGATAACGATCTGTGCCAGGCCGTTGTGGCCAACGGGGTGGTTTACCTCCGGGGCCAGATCGGGCAAGACCTTGAGACACGCGAGTCCGTGGGCATCGGCGACGTCGAAGCCCAGACGGAGAAGGCAATGGCCAACATCGACATGTTGCTTAAGGAGGCCGGCAGCAGCCTTGAAGATATCGTCAAGGTCACCGTGTACCTTGTGGATCCGCGCTACCGGGAGACCGTCTACCGCACCATGGGCCGTTGGCTCAAAGGCGTCTTCCCGGTTTCCACTGGAATTGTTGTCCAAGCTCTTGCACGCCCGGAATGGCTCGTGGAAATCGACGCTACTGCAGTGATCTCCACGGCTGCCTCGGAGGGACGCGCATGACGTTCAGTATTGCCGCCACGGACAGCCACGGAAGGTTCGGCATAGCCGTCTCCTCGTCCTCCCCCGCTGTCGCTGCCCGGTGCGCGCACCTGCGCGACGGAATCGGCGCCGTCAGCTCCCAGAACATCACTGATCCCCGGCTGGGAACCGCATTGCTCGACCGACTGCAAGCCGGCTATTCCGCACAAGAGGCGATTGACGCCGTCGTGCAGGAATCACCTGCGGTGGACTATCGCCAGCTGGTGGTCCTGGACGCAAGCGGCGGATCCGCAGTGTTCAGTGGTGAACATACCCTTGGCGTGTTTGGCGAGGGCCGGGGTGCCAACAGTGTGGCTGCCGGCAACATGCTGGCTCATCCGGGTGTTGCTCAGGCCCTCTGCGACGCCTTCGAAGCCACGGCCGGAGAACTTGAAGTGCGGCTCATGGCTGCACTTGTAGCGGCCGAGGCAGCCGGTGGCGAAGCCGGACCCGTGCGATCGGCCGGCATTTCGGTGGTGTCCGGACACGGCTGGAGGGACACGGACCTGCGCGTGGACTGGCATGACCACCCGATCGCGCAACTGGAGGAGCTCCTGGGGGTTTGGCTTCCGCAGCGGGAGGACTACGTAGTCCGCGGCTTGGATCCCGCAGCTTCCGTGAGTTATGGAGTTGCCGGCGATGAGCGCTGAACCGGCAACCACCACCACTCCAGCGGTTCAGCGCCAACGGGTGCTGTATTCCGTCAGCGAGCAGCAGCCGCAGCTGATCCATCTCTCCGAAACCTTGCACGCCAATCCTGAACTCGGCTGGCAGGAACATCGTGCCGCCGGCTGGACCGCGGAGTACCTGTCCGCGCACGGCTTCGAGGTGGAAAGGAAGTACCTGGGCTTCCCCACTGCGATCCGTGCTGTTTTCGGAACGGGCTCCCGCCGCGTTGGACTCATGGCTGAGTACGATGCCCTTCCAGGCCTGGGCCACGCGTGCGGCCACAACATCATCACGGCTATCTCATGTGGTGCCGCAGTGGCCTTGGCCCAGTTCGCTGCCGAGCATGACCTCACCGTGGAACTCTACGGAACCCCGGCAGAAGAAGGCGGTGGCGGAAAGATCGAGCTGCTCAAAAAGGGCGCCTTCCGCGGCCTGGACCTTGCCATGATGGCACATCCCAGCCCCGTCGACTCCGCCGAGGCCCGCCCTTACGCGGTGGCCCACAATCATGTGGAATACAGGGGCAAATCAGCCCACGCCGCTGCCTATCCCGATCAGGGCGTCAATGCCAATGACGCCTTCATTGTTGCGCAGGTGGCGTTGGGCCTCCTCCGCCAACAGTTGCCTCCCGGTACCAGGGTCCACGGAATCCAGACACGAGGTGGCGAAGCACCAAACGCCATACCGGAAAAGACAGAGGGCCGCTGGTACGTCCGTGCAGAATCACTTGCCCGATTGGGTGAGCTTGAGGAGCGCGTCCAGCGGTGTTTCGAAGCCGGGGCTTTGGCGTCCGGCTGCGAGTTGTCTGTGACTCCGGAATCGGAACCCTACTCGGAGTTCCGCACGGACGAGCGGGCACTGGAGCTATATGTGAAGCATGCGGAGGCTCTTGGCCGCGACTTCAACGCCCCGCCTGAGCAAGCCACCATGAACCGGGCTTCCACGGACATGGGGAATGTTTCCCAAGTGGTTCCGGCAATCCACCCCTATATAGGACTTGGCTGCTTCCCGGCGGCCAACCACCAACCCGAGTTCGCCGCGCATTGCGTCGGTGACGCAGCCAACCTTGCCATTCACGACGGCGCAGCCGCCTTGGCGCTCACGGCACTGGACTACCTGGCAACGTAGCCAGGTGTCCGGTGTTGGGAGCATTTCCAGGAACAGGACCATGACACAACAAGAATCTTCTCCCTGCCCGGGAGTACGACGAGAGCACGACAGCCTCGGGGACGCGGACGTTCCCGAGGCTTCCTACTGGGGCATCAGCACGCACCGGGCCGTGGATAACTTCCCCGTCAGCGGACGAACCATCGGCACCCTGCGTTCCCTCATCTGGAGCCTGGGTGCCGTGAAATACTCAGCAGCACGGGCAAACGAAAGCCTGGGCCTCCTTCATCCGGACAAATCCGCCGCAATCCAAAAGGCTTCCTTGGAAGTCATGGATGGCCTCTTGGATGACCAGTTCGTTGTGGACACCATCCAAGGCGGGGCCGGGACAAGCACCAACATGAACGCCAACGAGGTGATCGCCAACCGGGCACTGGAGCTGATGGGACGCCGCAAGGGAGACTACTCTGCGCTGCATCCCATTGATGACGTGAACCGTAGCCAGTTCACCAACGACGTCTATCCGACGGCCATCAAGATTGCACTGCAGCGGGAAATAACGGAATTCTGCGCGGAGCACTCCAAGCTCATCCAGGCATTTGACGCCAAAGCCGCGGAGTTCGCCGGCATCATCAAAGTGGGCCGCACGCAACTGCAGGACGCGGTGCCCATGTCCATGGGACAAGAGTTCGGGGCCTTTGCAGACACCCTCCGGGAGGATGGCCACCGGCTTCTTGAACTCCTTCCCCACTTGCGGGAATCAAACCTTGGAGCCACGGCCATAGGGACCGGCATCACCGCCTCCCCCGGCTACCGGGAAGCGGTGATCAGCGAGCTCAGTTCCATCACCGGCCTGCAGCTCACCTCTGCGACCAACCTCGTTGAGGCAACAAGTGATACCGGCGTCTTCATGCTCGTCTCCGGCGTCTTGAAAAGGGCGGCAGTGAAGCTGTCCAAGATCTGCAACGACCTCCGTTTACTTTCCTCCGGCCCGCAGACGGGGTTTGGAGAGATCTTCCTGCCCGCAGTGCAGGCCGGGTCCTCCATCATGCCCGGGAAGGTCAACCCGGTCATCCCGGAAATGGTCAACCAGGTTGCCTTCCGGGTGATCGGCGCGGATGCCACCGTGACCATGGCCGTGGAAGCAGGGCAGCTCCAACTCAATGCCTTCGAGCCTGTCATTGCTGACGCCTTGCTCGAGTCAATCGCCTGGCTCAGTGTCGCCTGCCGCCAGCTCCGGACGCACTGCGTGGACGGCATCACGGCGAATACGCAGATGCTGCAGCAACGGATGGTGGAGTCCATCAGCGTGGTCACTGGATTGGCACCCTTGATCGGGTACGCCACTGCGGCTGAGCTGGCCAAGGAGGCCCTCGCAACCCAGCGAGGCATTGCCGAGTTGGTGGTCGAGCGCGGACTGCTTGACCCGCAGAAAATGGAGGCGGCTCTTTCGGCCAGGTCGCTTGCGGGGCTCGGCTAAAACCAACCACAAAAAGGGGACCACGCCTGCTGGCGTGGTCCCCTTTTGCGGCTCTAGCGTCAGACGGCGCCGCTCGCCACCAGCGCATCCTGCTCGTTGTGGACCAGGTAGCTCCGCTGAATGGTGATCTGGTCGGCTACGTACTTGGCGTCGTGCCAGACGCCCCAGATGAAGCTGGATCCACGGCGTGACTGCCATGGCAGACCCAGGAAGTAGACGCCAGGCTCGGTGGAGACACCGCGTTGCTGCAACGGCTTTCCGTTGTCATCGAAAGCGTCCACTTGAAGCCAGCTGTAGTCCACTGCGAAGCCTGTTGCCCACACGATGGAGGTGACTCCGGCCGCGGCGAGGTCCAGCTCGCGGATGGGGTTGGTGAGGCTCTCCGGATCCGGCCTGAGGAAACGGGCTTCGGGTTCCTCAGGAAGATCCAGGCCATTGCGTTCAACGTACGCGTCAGCTTCGTCCAACAACTCCAAGTAGTGCGCGTCGCCGTTCGCGATGTTGGTCCGGAGGTCGTCCGCGAAGCGCATTGTGCCGTCCTGGAACGCTGTGGTCCGTCCCACGAGCTTGATCCCGTTCTCGGCGAGCGCGCGGAAATCGACGGTGTGTCCGCCGTCTGCCCCGCTGACAGCGATAGTCACGTGTTCGGCGCCCAGAGCGGGAGTGGAGGCGTCCCACTTGCCGAGGACCCCGAGCCACCAGCAGAAGTCCCGTCCCCGGTAGTTCCGCGGAGGACGGTCATGCGGTCCAACCGAGAGGTATACCTGCCGGCCCGAGCGCTGGATCTCCGCGGCGATCTGCACGCCTGAGGAACCAGCCCCGACCACCAGGACGGCACCCTGGGGCAGCTGGCCAGGGTTGCGGTACGAGCTTGAGTGCATCTGCATGAGTCCGGCGGTTTCGGGAACGACGGCGGGAATCACCGGACGTTGGAACGGCCCGGTGGCGGCTACGACGTAGCGTGCGTTGAACTCCCCATCGGATGTCTGCACGTGGAAGCCAGGCGCACCGACGTTCCTGCGCACGGACTTTACTTCCACGCCGCAGCGGATGGGCGCACCGATCTTCCCGGCATACGCCACGAAGTAATCGGCTACCTGCTCCTTGGAGGGGAAAGAGCCGGGCTCGATGTCGGTGAATTCCAAGCCCGGAAAGCGGTCGTGCCAGGCAGGCCCGTTGGCAACCAGGGAATCCCACCTCATGGAGCGCCACCGCTCGGCAATGCGGTGGCGTTCCAGAACGATGTGGGGAATTCCCCGCTCGCTCAGGTGCTCGCTCATCGCTACACCGGCTTGGCCTGCCCCTACGACGAGGACCTCAACCTCTTGGATTGACATGTGATCTCCTATATGGCGAAAGGTCACAGCGCGCATCGACGGCGAACGACATAAGGTATCGTCCCCGTTGCCGCTCCCGTCGTTGGGAGCATCGGCTGGAATGACGGACGCTGTGGCCCTTTTCTGTGACGGTTAATTCATTCTCACGTGCACAAAGTGCATCTGCATAGCGAATAAAACCGCACAACCGCATCGGAAATTATGATGACCAACTCGCGCTAACTGCGTTGTTCAGCGGGTGGACCTCTCCCTGTGGCACCATGACATAAAGCTTCCAAAGCCCATCGGGTACAACAGATCAGCAAGGAGAACGTGACGTGAGCACGCCCATCAAGATCGCTGTGACCGGAGCAGCCGGCCAGATCGGCTACAGCCTCCTCTTCCGGATCGCTAGTGGTGCCCTATTTGGCACCGATACTCCCGTGCAACTCCGGCTCCTGGAGATCACGCCCGCGTTGAAGGCACTTGAGGGTGTGGTGATGGAGCTCGATGACTGCGCGTTTCCCGCCCTCGACTCGGTGGAAATCGGCGATGACGCCGACCATATTTTCGACGGCGTCAACCTTGCCTTGCTGGTGGGCGCCCGTCCGCGTACCAAGGGCATGGAACGCGGCGATCTGCTCAGTGCCAATGGTGCCATTTTCACAGCACAAGGCCAGGCGCTGAACCGGGTGGCAGCCGACGACGTCAGAATCGGCGTGACGGGCAACCCGGCCAACACCAACGCCTTGATTGCCATGAGCAACGCCCCGGACATCCCTGCCGCGCGATTCAGCGCCCTGACCCGGCTGGATCACAACCGCGCCCTTGGACAGCTTGCTAAAAAGACGCAAGTCAGGGTCGGGGATATCCGCAAAATGACCGTGTGGGGCAATCATTCCGCAACGCAGTATCCGGACATCTTTCACGCAGAGGTTGCGGGCCGGAACGCGGCCGAGGTGGTGAACGATCAGGACTGGATCGAGAACGACTTCATCCCCACGGTTGCTCGTCGAGGCGCAGCGATCATCGATGCCCGGGGCGCGTCCTCTGCGGCATCAGCAGCGTCGGCAACCATCGACGCAGCCCGCGACTGGCTGCTTGGGACACCCGAGGGCGATTGGGTTTCCATGGCCGTTGCATCCGACGGCTCCTATGGGGTGCCTGAAGGTCTCATCTATTCATACCCGGTGACTACTTCAGGTGGAAACTGGGAGATTGTGGAAGGCCTGGAGGTGAACGACTTCAGCCGCCGGAAGATGGACGCTACTGCCGCTGAGCTTTTCGACGAGCGGGCTGCCGTGGCTGAACTCGGCTTGATTGATCTCCGCCCTAGTCGAAAAAGCCGACGATATAGCCGATGAAGAACAGCAGCGTGAGCAGCACGCCGGCACCGATGGCTGCGAGCCACAGGAACTGCGTGCCCTTCCTGGGGCCGCCCTCGTCATGGCCTTGGGGACCGGCTGTAGAGGATTCGCCGGGAGGAGTTTCTCCAGGGGGCACTCCCCCACCCGGCTCCAAGCCGGTGATTTTGTCCTCATACGGGTCGGGGTTGCTTCCGGACACATTCACTCCCTCGATCGCAGTGCTGATGCTGTTTTCAGATTACTCTCATGGTCGTGTCCCGCGTCGATGTCCGGACCCTATACAAGGACGTCGTGGCCGTGATGTAGAGGTCATGTCCGTCAACCCCGCCAAAGCAAAGATTGGACACCTTTTCCGGAACATCGACCGCGGTTAGCAGGGTTCCATCGGCCGCATAGACACGCACGGATGGTCCTGCGGACGTCCACACCCTGCCCTCGACGTCCACTCTGAACCCGTCCGAAGCCGCGTCGTCCTCGAGCTCAACAAAAGTCCTGCCCTCTCCGCACGCGCCATCCGCCACGGGATAGACGGCGATCCGGAACGGCACTCCACGGCTCCGGCCCGCCGTGTCCGAAACGTAGAGAAGCGATTCATCCGGGGAAAACGCGAGGCCGTTGGGGTGCACCAGATCCGTGATCACGGCAGTGATTTCCTGGTTTTCGGGGTCTAAACGGAAGACGTCGCAGCCACCGTATTCCTGCTCTCCCTCGTGTCCTTCAATCGTCCCCGGCAGGATTCCGTAGGGAGGGTCGGTAAACCAAACCGTGCCGTCGCCGGCAACTACAACGTCGTTGGGCGAATTGAGCCGATGCTCGCCGAACGCGTCAACCATCGGCGTCACCACGCCGTCGTGGTCCCGCTCTACGCGCCTGCGGCCGTGGCTGCACTGCACCACGCTGCCGTCCGGGTGAAGAGTCCGGCCGTTGGTGTATTCGACGCCGGTGGCGTACTCGCGCGTCGCGCCGGTGGCAGGAGCGTACTCAAGGATCCTGTTGTTGGGGATGTCGCTCCAGCGAACGGTCTGCGACTGGGGAATCCACAGAGGGCCCTCGGCCCAGACGGTTCCTTCAAACAACTTTTCCAGGGTGCCGACGATCAGTTCTTCCATACGTTCGAGACTAGTCGTTGGCAGGTTCCGAGCTGGGCTTCTGCGCCCGTTCTTTGGTCCTGTGCGTTCCGTCGTCGGCGGGCATCACAAGGACCGCCACAACAGTAAGGACGGCACTGACGAGCACAGCCAGGAAGACGGCAGTGGACGCGTGCACTGTAGTTTGCGGATCGGGACCGCCGCTGGGGCCGTTGGCGTAGATAGCGTTGGCAATGGCGCCGAAAACCGCAACACCCATGGAGCTGCCGATTGAACGTGCAAAGAGGTTGGTTCCTGTGACCACGCCGCGCTCATTCCAGTCGACACTGGTTTGGGCGGCAATGAGACTAGGCGTTGCCACCAGCCCCAGTCCGAGCCCCACGATGAAGCATGCCATTGCCACCAGCAGAATGTTGGGCGTCGGGGCAGTGAGGGCCAGGACAGCCGAACCGATCACGGTAATCACAATGCCGATGATGGCCGTGTTTTTGAACCCGATCCGGAGGTAGAAACGGCCGGCTTGCGACGCGCTGATGGGCCAGCCGATGGTCAGCGCCGCCAACGCGAGCCCGGCCAGAAGGGGTGAGGTCTTCAAGGACCCTTCCAGGAACGTCGGGACGTAAGTTGTGATGCCAAGCATGACCGCGCCTACACCGAAAGCGACCATCGCCGTCGTCGCCAGCAACCTGCGGGAGACAACCCAAGGTGGCAGGACCGGCTCCGCTGCTTTCCTTTCCACCAAAAGAAACACCACGAACAGCAATGCCCCTCCGCCAAAGACGGCGAAGCTGATCGGCGAATCCCAGGGCCAGGCCTGACCGCCCTGGAGGGCTCCGAGGATGAGCAGGCTCAACGAAATCGTCAGCAGTCCGGCTCCCGCGTAGTCGATGCGGTGCTTGGTGCGCTCAACGTTCTCGTGGAATGTACGGAGGAGCATCCAAGCAGCGATCAGGCACAGCGGGATATTGATGAGGAAGATCCACCGCCAGATTCCCAAGGACGCAAAGACCCCTCCCAGAGTTGGTCCCACTACGGAAGAAACGGCCCACACACTGGCCAAATATCCCTGGACCTTTGCCCGCTCTGCAAGCGTGTAGATATCGCCGGCAATCGTGATCGCCACAGGCTGGACTGCGCCGGCCCCGAGCCCCTGGAGCACTCGGAAGGCAATGAGCGCAGGCATGCTCCAAGCCAGCCCACAGAGAATCGAGCCAAGCAGGAAAAGACCAATGCCACCCAAGATGATCGGCTTTCGGCCTACTACGTCTGAGAGCTTGGCGTAAACAGGCACGGAAACCGCCTGCGCCAGCAGGTAGGCGGAAAAGAGCCAAGGGAACGAGGCGAACCCGCCGATGTCCTCCACAATGGACGGCACTGCCGTGGCAACTATGGTGGCATCGATCGCCACCAAGCCCGTTGCGAGCATCAGCGCAATCAGTATGGGTCCGCGCCGGGAACGGAACCCGACTCCTTCGTCAGTCGCCGTAGTCAATTGTTCCTGCCCCCGCCTGATGTCCAGTTCTGCTGATGGAGTCGTTCGAAGCCGTCCAGGAGGAGGTCCAGTGCGAACTCGAACTCGAATTGGTCGTCGCAGCCGTTCCCGACCACGGAATCGTCGTCATGCGCTGCCGCTGCAGCAATTTTGAAGAGATTTGGAAAGTTATCGGCCATCTGGCGGGCCATGGCGGACCGGACTTCCGCCGGCACTTGTGCTTGCTGGTTCCCAGCCTGCCCCGCAGAGTCATCGAAGACTTCTTGGGTGAAACCCCACATTCGGCTGCCCATGGCATGCATGACGTGGTGCGTGAGATCCACCGAAAATCCGCCCGCCAAGAACATCCCAGCGAAGCCGTCCATGTACCCGAGGACTGCGGGGGTCACGTCAGTGCGGGTCTCGATCACAGGGCGCGCCCAAGGATGCCGCAGGAGCACCTGCCTGGCCGAAAGGACCCGGAGCCGGACAGCAGACTTCCATGGAACATCCGGTACAGGTGGGCCGATTTCGCCAACAATGGTGTCCACCATACCGCCGAGGAGTTCTTCCTTATTAGCAACGTGCTTGTAGAGAGCCATCGGAACAACGCCTAGTTCCTGGGCGAGACGACGCATGCTGAGCGACTCGATACCCACGTCGTCTGCAAGCGTGACGGCGGCGCTAAGCACGCGTTCACGGTTCAGGGGTACGCGCCGGGCTGCCTCCGCTAGCTGGGTCATGCGAATTCCTCCCGATCAGCCACAAGCCGCTACAGCCTTGACAGGTATACAGCGTACACCTAGTGTTTGGGGCGTAAAGGTGTACAGCGTACACCTCGCAATCTCCCTTCCGTCATTCACCCAGAACGCAGGCAGAGTCATGACACTTAGAACCACCCCACCCCTCCGGAACCATAGCCATACGCGCCGCCGCACCAAATGGGCCGTGCCCGTGGCGCTGATCATCCTCAGCCTCATCCCGGTGGTTGCCGGCGCTGCGCGACTCACCGAACTAACGGGCGGCGCAAACGTCACTCCGCAGAACGCCCGGTTCTTCGCTTCACCCATCCCGGTGGTAACCCACATCGTCACAGTCACGGTGTACAGCCTTCTGGGAGCGTTTCAGTTCGCGCCCACGCTTCGACGTGTTTCCCCACCTCGGCGGGGCAAGGCTTCGTGGCACCAAATGGCCGGACGGATCCTGGTGCCGGCAGGACTACTCGCTGGTTTGTCCGGCCTATGGATGTCAATGTTCTACGCGCTACCGGAGGGAGACGGCGAAGCTCTTCTGATTCTTCGACTGATCTTTGGTTCCGCCATGGTTGCGAGCATCATCATGGGCGTGTTCGCCATCCGCCGGCGGGACTACGCCATACACGGCGCATGGATGACGCGCGCTTACGCTATCGCGCTGGGCGCGGGAACGCAGGCCTTCGTGTTTCTGTCCTGGGTGCTGGTTGCGGGCCCTACCGATGAGGCAACAAGGGCAGTGCTCATGGGCGCATCCTGGGTCATCAATCTGGCGGTGGCCGAGTACTTCATCCAACGACGACGGCGGGCCACCGTTCGGCTCCGCAAGGAACCAAGGTGACCCGCCGTCGTCGCGAATTTAGAAGTACTTAGTCGTTGATCAGGTCGTGAACAACGATGGTCTGGTCGCGGTCCGGGCCAACGCCGATTGCCGAGAAGCGCGTGCCGGAGAGCTTTTCGAGGGCAAGCACGTAGTTCCGCGCGTTCTCCGGAAGGTCTTCCAAGGTGCGGGCGCCGGTGATGTCCTCGGTCCAGCCGTCGAAGTACTCGAAGATGGGCACCGCGTGGTGGAACTCGGTCTGCGTCATGGGCATTTCATCGTGGCGCACGCCGTCAACGTCGTAGGCAACGCAGACGGGGATCTGCTCGATGCCCGTAAGGACGTCCAGCTTGGTGACGAAGTAGTCCGTGAAGCCGTTGACGCGGGAAGCATGGCGGGCCAGGACGGCGTCGTACCAACCGCAGCGGCGGGGGCGGCCGGTGTTCACACCGAACTCGCCGCCGGTTTTCTGCAGGTAAACGCCCATCTCGTCGAACAGTTCCGTGGGGAACGGGCCTGCACCAACACGTGTGGTGTAGGCCTTGATGATTCCAATGGACCGCGAAATGCGGGTGGGGCCAATGCCCGAGCCGACAGACGCGCCGCCAGCTGTGGGGTTGGACGAGGTGACGAACGGGTAAGTGCCGTGGTCTACGTCCAGGAACGTTGCCTGGCCGCCTTCCATGAGCACAACCTTGCCCTCGTCCAAGGCGTTGTTGAGGACCAGCGTGCTATCGATGACCAGCGGGCGCAGGCGCTCAGCGAAGGACAGGAAGTACTCCACGATCTCGTCCACCACGATGTCGCGGCGGTTGTAGACCTTGACCAGGAGTTCGTTCTTCTGACGCAGCGACCCTTCCACCTTCTGGCGGAGGATGGATTCGTCGAAGACATCCTGGACGCGGATGCCCAAGCGGGCCACCTTGTCCATGTACGCGGGTCCAATGCCGCGGCCCGTGGTTCCGATGGCCCGGCTGCCAAGGAAGCGCTCGGTCACCTTGTCCAGGACCTGATGGTACGGAGCAACGAGGTGGGCGTTTGCCGAGACCCGCAGGCGGGATGTGTCCGCACCACGGGCTTCCAGGCCTTCGATTTCCTGGAAGAGGGCCTCGAGGTTCACCACGCAACCGTTGCCAATAATAGGTATTGCGTTGGGGCTCAGGATGCCCGCGGGAAGGAGCTTCAGCTCATACTTCTCACCGCCAACAACCACGGTGTGCCCGGCGTTGTTACCGCCGTTGGGCTTAACCACGTAGTCAACGCGGCCACCGAGCAGATCGGTTGCTTTGCCTTTGCCTTCGTCGCCCCACTGGGCTCCGACGATCACGATAGCGGGCATGGGATCCTCCCCCATTCTTTCGGGCCCGGACCCAGCCGGATGACCAGGACGAGACGCCGTACATGAGAATGCCCCGACATAGCTGGTGCAGCCGGCCACAAGGCACGGCATACGCAAGAGTTTCGGGGCTCTTACCAGCCAAGTTTAGCCGATGACAGCGGTTTCTCTGGTGTTTGGCCGGTGTTCGGGCGGAACCGTAAAGCACTTTGTCGCCATTAAGGCAGGCCGGCGCCTGTTGTTCAGCATGCGTAAGCCGCCTGCCGCCGTCGAGAGTTGCCTGTCGTCGTCGAGACGCCCGCCACGTTCCGGGGCAACACGCCGTGTCGCATTCGGGGGCGCGCCGAAGCGGCACCCGTTCACCCCCATAGTCCGGTAAGGTTAGTTAGCCCCCAACAGCACCCTTTGAGGTTTGGCTGCGGCATGCCCGCGGCACCTTGGAATGGTGCGCTGTAACACCTAGGAGACCTAACCCCTGATGCAAGAACTGGCGACTGAATCACCTGAAGAAATCCTCTGGAACCGCCGCTACGAACCGCACATCGCCGAGGTCAACGAGCTGTGCGACTCCATCAAGGAGCAGAAGCCGGGCAGCGAGGTCCTTTACATCGACCCCGCCCACAGCATGGATGACTGCCGCATCGTCAGCCTTTTCTCCAATCAGCGCACCAACACCGGCGAAGGTTTCATCACCCCGGGTGACGAGGAAGCCAACACCCGCATGCTCGGCATGCAGTGGCAGCTGGGCCTGCGTCCGGAGCTCATGATGCCGTGGAACGCGTACCCGTGGATCGAGCCTAACGAGGAACCGGGCAAGCTCACGCCGGCCAACATCACTGAGGGCCTCAAGCCGCTCCTGCGTCTCCTGCAACTGCTGCCGCGCACGTCCGCCCTGGTGGCACACGGCAACGAGGCACACCGCTTGGCCGATCAGCTCATGAAGGCCGCACCGGCCAGCATCGCCCGCCGCGGATTCAAGACCTTCAAGGTCCGCTCACTGGGTGGCCGTTCCTTCGCCGGCACCCCGGCCCGCCAGCAGGAATACCTGGACGCCATCCACGGCGCCTACGCCGAGGCCATGGCTCGCACGGGCATTCCGCGCAAGGCCTAGTAACCAACGCACACACGACGGCGGCCCTCACCTTCTGGTGAGGGCCGCCGTCGTCGTTGGGTGCTTGTGTTGAGCTGGTGCCGGGCTGGAGGCTTAGCCGACCAGCATGCTGCGGAGATCCTTCAGGATCAGCTGCGCGCCTGTGGGGCCGAGGCCGAGGAACCAAACGTCGTCGCTGACTGACTTCGCCTGGCCAGCCTTGACTGCGCCGAGCTTGGGCCAGACTGCGCCTTCAACCACGGAGGTTTCGCCTGTTGCTGCGGGATCGCCGTAGCTGCTGTAGAAGATCCAGTCCGCGTCGCCTTGCTCGATGTTCTCGGCCGAAATTTCGGCAGCGAGTTCATCAATGTTCTGGTTCTCCGGACGGGCAAGGCCTGCATCCTTCAGGATGACGCCGATCAACGACTTGTTCGCATACAGGCGGATCTTGCCCGGCAGGAAGCGGACCAGGGAAATCTTGGGATCGCCCTTCACGTCTGCCTTGAGGGCATCCGCTTCGGTCTGGTAATCGTTGAGCGCCTTGACGGCTTTGTCCTCTTCGCCAAGGGACTTGCCCACCAGGAGGAAGTTTTCTTTCCACGGGAAGCCGGGGCGGATGCTGAAGACCGTGGGAGCGATGGCGGACAGCTGCTTGTACAGCTTGTCGGCGCGGAGCTGGCTGCCCAGGATGAGGTCCGGCTTGAGAGCTGCGATTGCTTCGAGGTTGAGGTCCTGAATGGTGCCCACGGAAGCCACATCCTTGACCTTGTCCGCCAGGTAAGTGGGGACAGGGTTGGCGCCTTCGGTGGTGGCCATGCCCACCGGCGTGATGCCGAGGGTCACGACATCATCCAACTCGCCGGTGTCGAGGACAACGACGCGGCTGGGCTTCTTCTCCAAGGTGGTCTCACCGTTGGCGTGCTTCAGGGTCCGCGGGAAAACGCCGGGGGCAGCGTCCGTGCCCAGCTTGGCCGTTTCCTGGTCCGCGGTGGTGAACTTGGAACCGCCGGTGGCAACATCGGCGTTGCCGGCGGCCGAACCTGACCCACCGCTGGTGCCACAGCCCGCAACGAGGCCGGCCACCAAGGCCACTCCGGCCACCTTCATAGCGAGCTTACGCATGCGGGATGCCTTACGCGGCTGCACTTCAAAATCGTCATTTTTCACTGGGTAAGGCTAACCTAATTAAGACACACATTCGTGACGTTGTGACGACGGTCACGGAGTGGCCGTCATATTACTGCCCCTCTGCGAAATGGTCCTCTGCTGTGTCCCCATCGACGACGTTATGTCCCAGGTAGCCGCTCCCGCCCTCCCGGCTGCAAGCGCAGTGGCCAGTTCCGGCGTCGTCAATAAATCCCGTTGGCGGATCCTCTTTCTGGCCCTCGCGGCAGCAGTCCTCCTGGGCGCGGCGATCCTGAGTCTCGGTGTGGGAGCAAAATTCATCCCCGCCACAGCGGTCCTGGAAGCGTTCACCAACCCCCAGGACACCGCGGATCATGCGATCATCCTTCAGAATCGGCTGCCGCGTACGTTGATGGGCATCGCCGTCGGGATTTCCCTTGGTGTGGCCGGCGCGCTCATTCAGGCGATCACTCGAAATCCATTGGCTGATCCGGGCATCCTGGGCGTCAATGCCGGAGCTTCGTTTGCCATCGTGATTGCCATCGGCGTCTTCGGGATCGGATCCCTCAGCGGCTACATCTGGTTCGCGTTTGCCGGGGCAATCCTGACCACCGCAGCGGTCTACCTGATCGGCACCTCCGGCAGGAACGTGGTGAACCCCATCAGGCTGACCCTTGCCGGTGTCGCCCTGGGCGCGGTCCTCACCGGTATCGGATCGGGACTCACCCTCCTGAACCCCAAAGCTTTTGACCACTTGCGCTCGTGGAGCATCGGCTCGCTGGACACCCGGAGCATGGAATCGGTCATGACTGTGGCTCCCTTCATGGCCGTGGGATTGATCATCGCCCTGTTCTGCGTTGGCGGCCTCAACGCCATTGCACTGGGCGACGACCTCGCCACCTCCCTCGGCGCCAACGTCAACCGAACGCGGATCCTAGGAGTCGTGGCTATTACCCTCCTCAGTGGAGCAGCAACCGCTGGCGCTGGGGCGATTGGTTTTGTGGGGCTCATGATTCCGCATGTGGCCCGGTGGATCGTTGGCCCGGACCAGCGCTGGATCCTGGCCACCACCGTGGTGCTCTCCCCTATCCTGCTCCTGGTATCGGATGTGGTGGGCAGGATCGCCGCGCCCGGCGAGCTCCAGGTGGGCGTGGTCACTGCGTTCATCGGCGCGCCGGTGCTTATCGCGTTGGCTCGGCGCCGGAAGGTGAGTGGGCTATGACGCGGCTGGACCCAAGGAGCCGCGTGGATTTTGGCCGGCCCACAGTCCTGGTCCGCAACCGTGGGCTGAGCCTCCGGTTCGACGTCCGCAGCATTTTTATCTGTATTCCGTTGATCCTCGCGGCCCTCACGGTGGCGACCATCGGCCTGGCCACCGGCGACTACGACGTCACCGTGCAGCAAGTCCTGCAAGCCTTCACGGGTGACGCCCCGGGACTGGCCCAAACCATCGTCATGGAGTGGAGGCTCCCCCGCGTTCTTTCGGCACTCGTGTTCGGCGCGGCCTTGGGAATGAGCGGCGGCATCTTCCAATCCATGACCCGCAACCCACTGGGCAGCCCGGACATCATCGGTTTCAACACAGGAGCCTACACGGGAGCGTTGATCGTGATGCTGACCGTTGGCGGTGGCTACCTTGGCATTGCTGCGGGAGCCCTTGTTGGCGGCACCCTCACAGCGTTGGCCGTCTACTTGCTTGCCTACCGGCGCGGCTCCCAAGGTTTCCGGCTCATCATCGTGGGCATCGGCATCAGTGCGATGCTTGCCGCCGTCAACCACTGGCTGATCCTGCAGGCCGAGCTTGAGGCCGCCTTGGCTGCGGCTGTCTGGGGAGCGGGGTCCCTCAACGGCATCACCTGGGAGCAAGCGGCGCCTGCCGCCGTCGTGGTTGTAGTGGTTGGCTTGGCCACGCTGGCGGTCGCACGCCGGATGCAACTCCTGGAAATGGGCGACGACGCCGCACGCGCCTTGGGCGTCCGGGCAGAACCTACCCGTTTGTTGCTGCTCATTCTGGGCGTCGCGCTGACGGCGGCCGTCACCGCCGTCGCTGGTCCCATCGCGTTCGTGGCCCTCGCGGCACCGCAGCTTGCCCGTCGTCTTACCCGAAGCGCCGGCATCACGCTGGTGCCCTCCGCAATGATGGGGGCGTTCCTCCTGGTGGCCAGCGACCTCGCGGCCCAACGCCTGTTCGCCCCGATCCAGCTGCCCGTGGGCGTTGTGACGGTGTGCATCGGCGGTATCTACCTCGTCTGGCTGCTGGCCAGGGAAGCAAGGAAATCATGAGCCTCACCTCTGCTGCGCCGCAGCTCCACGCTGACGCCCTGACTATCGGTTATGAGCAACGCATCATTTCCGAAAACCTCAATGTGCGCATCCCCGAGGGGCAGTTCACCGTCATCGTAGGGCCAAACGCCTGCGGCAAATCCACGCTGCTGCGCGCCCTCGCCCGGCTGATCAAACCCCGCAGCGGTCAGGTTCTGCTCGACGGGAAATCCGTGACCTCACTGCCTGCGAAGGAACTTGCCCGTCGGCTTGGACTCCTGCCGCAATCCTCCATCGCGCCCGACGGCATTACCGTTGCCGACCTCGTAGCCCGCGGCCGCTACCCGCACCAAAAGCTGCTGCGGCAGTGGTCCGTCTCCGATGAGATTGCGGTGGTCGAAGCGATGGAGGCCACCGGCGTCGCATCCTTATCCGGCAGATTGGTGGACGAACTCTCCGGTGGCCAACGGCAGCGCGTCTGGGTGGCCATGGTCCTCGCCCAGCAGACGCCGCTCATGCTCCTGGACGAACCCACCACGTTCCTTGACATCGCCCACCAGATCGAGCTGTTGGAACTCTTCCGCGAGCTGAACCTGGATAAGGGCCACACCCTGGTTGCCGTGCTGCACGACCTCAACCACGCCAGCCGCTACGCGGATCACATCATCGCCATGAAGGACGGCGTGGTGGTGGCCGAAGGCGCTCCCGCGGACGTGATCACTGAATCCTTGGTGGAAGAAGTGTTCGGCATGGCCTGTCGGATCATCGACGACCCCGTGACGCACACCCCGTTGGTGGTTCCGTTGGGCAGGCCACGGCTACCCAACTAGGTAACAGATCAGGTCGTTTTGAGCTCTCATAACGACCTGATCTGTTACTTACTTGGGTTAACGACGACGGCGACCCTCGCCTTTCGGTGAGGGTCGCCGTCGTCGTTTGCTTTGCTTCGGTCCGCCCTAGCGGGCTTCGAGCGCTGCTTTGGCCTTCGGGTCCGAGTCGTTCAGGAACTTCTCGATCCGCTCCGGCTCTTCAGCCTCGCCGATTGCAGAAGCGGCTCGACCCAGTGCGTAGAGCGCCCGAAGGAAGCCCTGGTTGGGCTCGTGCTCCCACGGGATGGGTCCGACGCCACGCCAACCGTTGCGGCGCAGGGAATCCAGGCCGCGGTGGTAGCCGACACGAGCGTAGGCGTAGGACTCAATGGTCCGGCCCTCCGCCCAGGCTTCCTCCGCGAGGATGGCCCACAGAAGAGATGACGTGGGGTTCTTCGCCACCAGGTCCAGCGCTTCATTGCCGAGTGCCAGGTGCTGGTAGATCTCGGTTTCGGCGGGCAGGAGCGTGGGCTCCGGCCCCATCAGGTTCTTCCGGAATTCGTCCGACATTAGAAGGTCTTGCCAACCGATCCGAGCTGCTGGGCAGCTTCGACGATGCGTGCGGCCATGCCGGCTTCGGCGGAAGCGCCCCAGACGCGGGGGTCATAGGTCTTCTTGTTGCCCATTTCGCCGTCGACCTTGAGGACGCCGTCGTAGTTGGAAAACATGTGGCCGGCAACCGGGCGGGTGAACGCGTACTGGGTGTCCGTGTCGATGTTCATCTTGATGACACCGTACGAGACGGCGTCAGCAATTTCCTGCTCGCTGGAGCCCGAACCGCCGTGGAACACAAGGTCGAACGGGTTTTCCTTGCCGATCTTGGCGCCAACCTCGGACTGGATCTGCTTGAGCAGTTCCGGGCGGAGCTTCACGTTGCCCGGCTTGTACACGCCGTGCACGTTGCCGAAGGTCAGCGCGGTGAGGTAGCGGCCGTTTTCGCCGGCACCGAGGGCCTCGATGGTGGCGAGGGCGTCTTCGGTGGTGGTGTAGAGCTTCTCGTTGATTTCGTTCTCAACGCCGTCTTCTTCGCCACCGACAGTGCCGATTTCAACTTCGAGGATGATCTTGGCAGCTGCGGCGCGTTCCAGCAGCTCCCGACCGATGCGCAGGTTCTCGGAGAGGGCTTCGTGCGAGCCGTCCCACATGTGCGAGTTGAAGATCGGGTCCTTGCCGGCCTTGACGGATTCCTCGGAAGCGGCCAGCAGCGGGAGGACGAAGTCCGCCAGCTTGTCCTGCGGGCAGTGGTCTGTGTGGAGGGCGATGTTGACGTTGTAGTTCTTGGCTACTTCGCGGGCGAACGCGGCGAAGCCGAGGGAACCGGCAACCATGTCCTTGACCGACGCGCCTGACCAGTAGGCTGCGCCACCGGTGGAAACCTGGATGATGCCGTCGGATTCGGCCTCGGCGAAACCGCGGATCGCAGCGTTCAGAGTCTGCGACGACGTCACGTTGACCGCGGGGAAAGCGAATCCGCCAGCCTTTGCGCGGTCGATCATCTCGGAGTAAATCTCTGGGGTTGCAATGGGCATGGTGACTCCTATGCTGAATTCGTCTGTGGGTTGGTAACCCTGGAGTAGACCGCTTACGGCTAGCACCCATCCTAGCGATATCCGCCGGGACGCCGTGTTTCGGGTCACTGAGGGTTCTTAACACTTCCGCCGAGTTGGCATTTAGCCCCCATGTTGCGGCCAAACATGGGGGCTAAATGCCGTCTCGGCGTTCTTAGGTGCGGTCGGGAGCCCATCCGCGGCTTTGGAGCGCCCGGCGGACTTTATGGACGACGGCGGGTCTCTCACCTTCGAGGTCGTGCTTGGAGATCCGGACTTCAAGCCAGCCATGGGCCAGGGAGCGTTCCTGACGTTCGATGTCCCGCAGGTGTTGTTCAATGCCGCCATGGTGTTGGCCGTCGTACTGGAGGGAGACTTTCCACTGCCTAAAAGCGGCATCGGGCCACAGCACCGGCTGACCGAGGGAATTACGAACCACGTGGTTCAGTTCGGGCTCCGGCAGGTTCGCGTCGATCATAGCCAGGCGCATGTGCGTTTCAGGGGCCGAGTCCGCGCCGACCCGGATAAGTTCCAATGCTGCCCGTGCCAGGCGCACTCCCCGCCGCCCAGGGTGCTTCCCGACGACGGCCCTCAACTCCTCGATGCTGCACAGGGCGTCCTTTGGCACCGGGAACTCAGGCCCGTGGGAGCACACCAGGGAGTCGCCCGCTGCAACGAGGTCTTCCACGGTAAGCAACGAAGCCAAGTCCAGCCACGTCCGTGCGGGCGAGGTGAGCCTGACGTCGTCGTACTCTCCCACCTCATCCGGCAGAAGGGTCAACGAATGCCCGGCCACGTTGACCCGCCGGGGAAAGCTGAACCCCCTCCGCCGTGCCAGATGAATCCGCCAATCCCCGCTGACATAAGCAGGCAACGGAACGTTCCATAGCCGGGCGGCACTGAGCATGACAAGCACGGACGCATCATCCAGATCCGTATAGGCCCGAAGGGCTGCCGCCCCCGTGGCACCGGACAGGACCGGCACCCTCACACCGCGGGAAACTGTCACCAGGTCCTTGGCAGCACTGCGCTTACGGGGTACGCCGGCCTTGTCCGATGCACGCAAGGAAAACGAGCCCGTGGTCAGATGGTCCGGAAGGTTTGTCCTGCGCATTCCTCATTCTGGCCCGTCCCCGGGAGCGCCGTGACGTTATCCACAGGCGCCGCTTTCTTCAGCCCCGCGAGTTGGCAGATAACCCCCATACTGGGCTCAAACATGGGGGTTATCTGCCAGTTCGGCGGGGAGGTGGGTTATCCGTACAGCCAGCAGTTACTCGCCGGGCTCCTGTCCGCAAAGCGGCGCTCCAGGAAGAGGAAGGCCTGCGGGATCGCCGCCGCATACCCTCCAACGTGGGTAGCCCCGGCGGTGGTGTCGAAATACACCGACGAACCCGCCGCGCACCAACGCTTGGCCAACTGGCGGCCCTGATCGTAAGGAATGACATCGTCCAGCACACTGTGGGAGAGCAGAACCGGAACCCCGGGTGCACGCCCGTTGCCGATTTTCTGCTCCGCGATCACCGGCTTGACCTGCGGCAGGTCCAACAGGGAGCTCAGTTTTTCCGCTGACACCGTGAGCTTGGTGGTGTCCAGGAAGCCACTGGAGGCAATGGACTGCACAGTGCATTCCTGGTCCGTCGCGGCGATTTTCGCTTGGCCGGCACCACTGAGATATGGGCTAAGATCCAGCCCGCCGGCAGCACTCATGCCCGTCACGGCATAGAGAAGAAAGCCGGTGTACAACCCGCCGTCGAGGTTGAGCCCCACTGCCGGAAGATCCGCGGGGACGGCACCGGCATAGGCGCCCTTGAGGTTCAGTTCCGGTGCGTACTGCGCTGCAAGCTCGACGGCGGCTGCCGAGGCGCCACCGCCCTGGGAGTATCCGGCAAGGGCCACTGGTCCGCCAGCCACGAGCTGGGGGTTCCCAAGTCGCTGGGCCGCACGGACGACGTCGAGCACTGCGTGTGCCTGCGATGCGCGAGCCATATATGTGTGGCTGCTCGCCGTGCCCAGCCCTTCATAATCGGTCATCGCAACGGAGTATCCCCGCGCCAGCAAACCGGCGATGAAGACGCCCTCGTACTCCTCGCCCGCAGCCATGGCCCGGGACGGCGCACACTGGTCGCCCTGCCCTTGGGTTCCTACGGCGTACCCCACCAGCGGACGCGCCCCCGCACCTACCCAGGGTGTGGACGGAACCAGGACGGTGCCGGTCACTGCGATGGGAATACCGGCACTGTTCACGGATCGGTACATGACGCGCTGCACCGCGGCCTGTGCCCTGATGGTCTTAAGGGGATCGACGTAGAAGACCGACGGCTCGGTCCGGATCACGTCGCCGTTGGTGGGTGGAAGCGTGGCCGGGGCCGCGTAAAAGTCGGCGGGCTCCGGGGCCGCAGTGGCAGCCCCACCGCTGCCAGCCGCGAGCAGGAAAGCAAGGATGAAAGCTGAAGACAGGCGAAGAGAAGGATGCTTCATTGAACCTCCAGTAGTAGCCGTGCTCCACGTTGAGCACGGTTCACGCCAGATGTTACTGATGAGTAACAACTTGGCCTAGGGATTCAGCGAATATTTCTTGCCGCGAGTTGGCACATAACCCCCATGTTTTCGGAAAACATGGGTGATATGTGCCAACTCGGCAGGGCGGGGCAGCGGCGTCTAAGAGACGGGCTGCTGGAACACGTGCCGGCGGACCCAGGCGTGCATGGCTATGGCTGCCGCAGAGGCTGCGTTCATGGACCGGGTGGAGCCGAACTGTTCAATTGAAAGCGTCGCGACGGCGGCATCGTGCACCTCCGGCGTCAGTCCGGGGCCCTCCTGGCCGAACACCAGCACGCAGTTCTTGGGGAGGTCATAGGTCTCCAACGGCACGGAGTCCGGGAAGATATCGATGCCGATGACGGCAAGCCCCTCCCCCTCCGCCCACTGGACGAAATCTTCAACGGTGGGGTGGTGGCGGACATGCTGGTAGCGGTCGGTGACCATGGCACCGCGACGATTCCACCGCCGTCGGCCAATGATGTGCACCTCTTTGGCGAGAAAGGCATTGGCCGTCCGCACTACGGTCCCGATATTGAGGTCGTGCTGCCAGTTCTCAATCGCAATGTGGAAGTCGTGCCGCTTGGAATCAAGGTCGGCCACGATCGCCTCGTGCTTCCAGTAGCGATACTGGTCCACCACGTTGCGGCGGTCACCATCCCTCAACAGGTCCGGATCCCATTGCTCGCCAACCGGCCACTCGCCCTCCCAGGGCCCGACTCCGACCTCGGGTTTCGCTTCCGCATCGCCTTCCGGTGTGGTCTCCGCAGGAGATACGGCAGAGGGAGACCCGGCAGGCGTGGGCAGGGCTGTATTGGGGGGAAGGTCAGTCACCCCTCAACTTTAGCCCTGCCCCGTTGCCTGCCTGAGCGCTGAGCTGAGCGCCGTCAGCCCATCTTCCACTTGTTGATGCGGTACGAGTTACCCAATTGCTCGAAGAGGCCCGGGTGTGCGTCCCAGTAGGTTTTGTGGCCACTGACGCCGAGCATCTGCGGGGTTCCCCACGGTGTCACGGTGAACAGGTTCACGGCCTGAATCTCTTCGCTGCGGGCGTTGATGCAGGTGAAACCGATAACCACAGCCGCACCCCTACGGAACTCACGGATTTCCGGCATGGTGGTCTTGAAGCCCGACGTGCACTTGTGGCCAACCAGGTTCTGCGGCAATTCAGTAGCAGTCATCCCCTTGTAGCGGGTTTCGATGTCCTGGATGGCCTTCTTGATCTCCGCCGGATCCTTGCCGAACTTGCCTTCCTCAGACTCCGCGAAGAAAGCGTAGGCGAGCGCAATTCCGTCACCGTCGGCCTCCACAGTGCCTTGGGCCTTCTTCTGGATCTCTACACCCGTGGTGGGGTCCTTGGTGATGCCGAACGACTCGTCGTGGGTCCACTCGGCCAGGTATTGGAAGGAGGATTCACCCGTGACCCACTTGCTGAACAGCGGATCGCCGTCAGCCGGTACATTGCTGGGTCCGGCCAACTCATCCCACCCTGCGGGCAGGGGGATGGCGTCAGCGGGGATCTCGGAGGATGCCGAGGCCTCGCCGGAAGGTTCAGCAGACGGCTCGGCTGCGGCCTCTGACGCTTCTTCGGAGGACGTCACCGATGGCATCGGAGTGTCAACGGCAGTCGGCTTGGTCATCGATGGAACCAGCCACGTGAACGTCACCACCAGCGCAATAATCACGACGACGGCCACACCACCCAGGATGAGGAACAGCGACTTCTTGTTGTGGTCGCCCGGGTTCTGGCCGGGTCCGCCGGGTCCACCAGGCTGGCCCGGGTATGCGGGCTGACCAGGGTAGCCGCCACCCGGCGGAGGAAAGCCGGGCTGTCCCTGCTGACCTGGGTTGCCGGGCTGTCCCTGCTGCTGCGCATGGGGGTAGTGGTGGACGGTTTCGGCGTACTCGCCATCCGGATGCCCCGGCTGTGATGGGAAAGCCTCAGTCTGGGCTTCCGGCTGATACATGGGCTGAGTCTGCCCGGGCTGGTACTGGCTGTACTGGTCCTTGCCGGTGTCGTATCGCGGCTGCGGCACGCCGTCCGGGTTATGGGGAGGCTGAGGCACTCCGTTGTTGTTGCTCATGACAGGCCCTTTCACATGCGGTGGTCACCGGGATGTCTCTGGGGACACCTGGTGGACGATCCGGAACGAGGGGACCTGCTAATAATGCGGCGGCACATAAGATTCACCATGTCGATCCCCCGACCCACGGTGGTGGCACGCCAGCGCCAACAAGCCCAGCGCCGCAACAAGCGTAATCGAGCAAGACGTGCCCAACGCAAGTCAAAGCGGTCATCTGTATGGGCAGAACTACCCACATAAGCGGGATCGCAGGATGTCCAGCCGCCCGATTGATGAAAGACTGGGTGGCAGTGCATGTACAACCCCAGCCGGAGGCAAATATGGCAGAAGAAACCACGTCCACATCGGTTTACCGGAACGGCCACGAAATCGAATGCTGGCTCACGGACATGGACGGCGTACTGGTTCACGAAAACCAGGCAATCCCCGGTGCGGCTGAGCTCATCCAGCGCTGGGTAGACACGTCCAAGCGCTTCCTGGTCCTGACCAACAACTCCATCTTCACTCCCCGCGACCTCGCAGCCCGCCTGCGCGCGTCCGGCCTGGAAGTCCCGGAAGAGAACATCTGGACGTCCGCGCTGGCCACCGCCCAGTTCCTCAAGGACCAGGTCCAGTCCTCGGATTCGGGCAACCGTGCCTACACCATCGGCGAAGCAGGACTCACAACGGCCCTGCACGAGGCCGGGTTCATCCTCACGGACACCGACCCCGACTTCGTTGTGCTCGGCGAAACCCGCACCTACTCTTTCGAAGCGATCACCATGGCCGTCCGCCACATCCTGGCCGGTGCCCGCTTCATCGCCACCAACCCGGACGCCACTGGCCCTTCGAAGGACGGGCCCATGCCGGCAACCGGTGCCATCGCGGCCATGATCACCAAGGCCACGGGCCGCGAGCCCTACATTGTGGGCAAGCCAAACCCCATGATGTTCCGCTCCGCCATGAACCAGATCGACGCCCATTCCGAGACCACGGCGATGATTGGCGACCGCATGGACACGGACATCGTGGCCGGCATGGAAGCGGGCCTGCACACGGTCCTGGTACTCAGCGGCATCACGCAGCGCGAAGAAATCGTCTCCTTCCCGTTCCGGCCCAACCAGATCCTGAACTCAGTGGCAGACCTCAAGAGCCAGATCTAAAGAGGACAAAACCATGGCTGTGCTCAATCTGCGTCCCTTGGCCGGTGGCCGGATACTCAGGGGAAGCCAGCCGTTCGGTTTGGATGCCGCTGCAACGTCGGGTTTCCTGGCTGAGCACGGCATCCAGGCAATCGTGGACCTGCGGAGCGAGCTTGAACGCTCGTTGGTTCCGTGGCTGGTTCAAGATGACAACGACGGCGACGGCGGGACTGCCGCTGTCGTCCCGCCCGCCGTCGAACTTATCCATAACCCGCTGGACCCGAACGCTATTGCCGGGTCGCTCCAGGCCGTGGAAACGGCAGAGGACCTCGGGAATCTGTATCTGGGCTGGATCCGGCTGCGGCCCGAGTGGGTGGGTGATGCCCTGCGACCAGTCGCCCGCGGCAAACGCACGCTGGTTCACTGTTCGCTGGGCAAGGACCGAACAGGTGTGGTGTCCGCAATCGGACTCCTGGCAGCAGGAGGGACCGAGGACCAGGTGGTGGCGGATTATGGGGCCACCACAGCCAACCTGCCGGACGTCCTGGAAGTCATGGCAGAAACCTGGCGCCTCAGCGTTCCCTCAACACCGGCAGAGTATTTCAGCCCTGACCTCATGATCCTGCAAAGCCCCGAAGCTGCAATGCGGCATTTCCTGGCCGGCTTCGCGCAGGAGTTCGGCGACGTGCGGAGCTTTCTGCTCGAGGCGGGCCTCACCGCCGTCGAGGTTGAATCGCTGGCTCTGTAATACTTGGGTGGATGAGTAGGACGAACTGGCTCGTGGACGTCAAACCCCTGCCCGGAGGGTGGGTTGTTCGCTCGGCGATCGTTCTGGCCACCCTGCTTTTTCTGGGGTTGGGAGTCCGCTGGCAGCAACACGATCTTTCGTCATTTCAGGGATGGTTGGAGCTGGTAGTCCCGTATTTGCCGCTTCTCGCGCTATTGCTCGGAGCCATGCAGGCAGCTGTTGTTTGGTGTCTCTCCCTCACTGTCATCACGATCCTGGGCGGAGACGCTCCCCTCGTGGTGGCGATGATCTTCCCCACGATGGTGGTGGTGGCTTTCTGTTCCTTCCTTCTTCCGTGGAAGCTGGCCATCAATTTCTCGCTGTTCGTGCCTAGCGTCTTGCTGGGACTGTACATATCAACGCCGGAGATGGCCGACCAGCCTGCAGTGCTGCTGGCCCTGGTGGTCTTCCTTGCGGCCGCGGCATGGCGCAGCGTCAACGTCTACCGGCATCGGTACGAGCAAAGCACACACCACATCCGTGATTTGCAGGAGCAACAGGCGCAAGTCCGCAGTGAGGAACGGACCCGCCTGGCCCATGAGCTTCACGACATCGTGGCCCATGACGTGACCATCATTGCCATGCAAGCGCGGCGGGCTGAGTTCGTGAACGACCAGGCGAAGACGTCCCAAATTCTGGAGGGCATTGGAAATGCAGCGCAGCAGACGCTGCAGGATCTGCGCAGCCTGGTGACCCTCCTCAAGGAAGAGGAAAGGGACGAACCGGGAGGCGGTGCACAGATACCGGACCGCGAAGGGCAGGACGCTGATTTCCTGGATGCCCCAGCGATGTCCGGTGAAACTACTACCGCAGTCGGCCTGGTCCACGATCTCGACGGAGTGGTCGAAGCCTTGGATCGCGCGGGCTTCCAGGTGAGCCTCGTCGTCGAAGGCGAAGTAGCCCGGATTCCGGCCAGCCTGCGCCAGGCGCTTCGCCGGACGGTACGGGAAATGGGGACCAACGTGCTCAAACACGCCGACCCGTCCGGGGTAGTGGATCTGCGCTTGTCTGTAAGTGCCGATCGCGTGCAACTGGCATCAGGGAACATGGTCTCCACCGCGGAGCCGATCATGTCTTCCCGGACCGGGCTTGAGGCAATGAGTGCCCGCTGTGAAGTGTTCGGAGGATTCATGGACGTGGGACTCACAGACGGGCGCTGGACCACCGCCGTGTCCATCCCTCTGGACGGGCTGGCCTCTGCGAATTCGTGATCTCATTTATGGGAGTATTGGCTTCGTGACTGACATTGGGGGATCAGTATGACGCGAGTGTTGTTGGTGGATGATGAGCTGTTGGCGCGGGAGATCCTGCGTGATTATCTCTCGTCGGACCCGTCCATAGAGGTTGTAGGTGAGGCATCGGATGGGCGTGTGGCAGTGGTCCAGGCAGCCTCGCTTCGCCCGGATGTGATCTTGATGGATATGCAGATGCCGGTGATGGACGGGGTGGCTGCAACGGCCCAAATCCATGCCGACTTCCCGGAAATCGCCATACTGGGGTTGAGTACCTTTTCCACTGATCGCTACGTGGTAGACCTACTGCGTGCCGGAGCATCGGGATACCTCGTCAAGGACACGCTGCCCAAGGAGATCACTGCCGCCATCCACACCGTGATGGCCGGCGAGTCCGTACTATCCTCCAAAGTGACACGGCATGTTGTGACAGGGCTGGCGGAGTCCGTCCCCGCTGAAGTCATTCCGGACCCGAAGCTCGTGGACGCGCTGACCAAGAAGGAGCTGGAGGTGATCCAGTTGCTCGGACGGGGAATGAGCAATCGCGAGATGGCTGCAGAGCTCTTCGTAACAGAGTCCACCATCAAAGCACGGTTCGTGAACGTCATGGAGAAGCTCGGAGTAAGGGATCGGGTGCAGATCCTTGTGGCTGCTGTCGAAGGAGGGCTCGTGGACCTTAGCCCCAGTTCGCGGACAGGGCAAGACCCGTGACGACCCGGACAAGCTAGCTGCGTCCCAGAATCTCCTTGATGGGGCGGACCAGGCCTTCCACGGCGTGCTCGATGGCAGCCGGGGCCACATGGTCGACGGCGGCATCCGGATTGCGGACGAGCTCGCCACTCCAGCCCATCACCTCGTAATGGGCAAGGGAACGGGCCAGTTCAAGCGGGGACTGCCACGCGCGATTCAGATTTGTGCGGGCAAATTCCCTGGCCTGTTCCACCGCTTCCGCGTGCTCTGCAACACTGAATCCAGCCACTGTTGAAAGCGCCGTTTCCAGAACAGCCGAACCGTCGGGCCGGGACGCGATGACTTGCCACGTCACCGTCGGCGTGGAGTCCTGCAGCCCGCGGCTGGCTTGAAGGATTGCTTGGTACCCGGACTTTTGAATGGCGTCGGGCAGCAGGGTTCCCGGTCCTCCGGCGATCAGGCACATGGCCAGGAAAGCTGCGGCGAATCCAACGTCCGCGGCCGGGTCCTGACCGATGATGAATGTCTGCTCGAATCCCTGTGCCGTGGTCTGCTTCATGGTGCTCCGGATGGCTAGCTGCGGAGTAGGAGGCCCTTCTTTCTCCATTGTCCGCAGGCTGCCTTCAAGTTCTTCCAGGACGCCGGCAGAACCCACAACAGCAAGGACGGGATCACCAAATTCCCTTACCCCCAAGTGCTCGGCGTTGATGACATTCTCGATCCAGCTCCGTGCAGCAACCTCCGGCAGGGTCGCCGTCATGATCACGGCGCCGTCACCGGGCGTCCATGTCAAGGCAACCGGCTGGTTGGCTGGTCCGCCATGTTCCCCGGCCCGGGAGATGGCATCACGGAGGCGCGGGACGCCGTCGGAAGCAGTCCGCCAGCCCATCGACACGGTGGTGAAGCGGGAACGCCGGTCAACCTGGCCAAAGTATCGGCGAGTGGTGATCATTGGAGAATCTCCTCGGAGGGCTGGACGGTCAGTGTCACGGAGTCCTGATCGGTGAGACGCCGTGCCGCAGTGGTGACTAAGTGCCTGAGCCGCCCGGCGTCGTCGGATATTTCGGCGAGGGCCTCCGTCAGCTCAGCGGCGAACGTCGGTGTCCCCCTCAGAAGCACGTCACGTGTGACAGTCCGGGCTAGCCGCTGGTCATCGTGAGTGAACCTTTCCATCCGGAGCAGTGCACGACGGGCCGCAAGCATGATTGCTGCATCATCAGCGATAGCCAACGCCCGGAATCTCTCGGGAGGATCAATGGCCTGCCCGGTGTCGTCCACCAAGACAAACAGGTCGTCCCGGGTCAGGTCCCCTGGCCCGAACAAGCCACCGCTGGCGTCGAGGCCATCCTGCTGGGATAGCAGCTCAGCTGCCACAAGGTCGCCGAGAAGATCGGGGCATGCGGAGCGCCCACACGCTGCCGCAGTGGCGGAAAGTACACGTGTGGATTTGGCTGCACTGGAGAAGATCGTGGACGTCGAACCACCCCTGCGGACGGAGTCCTGCAGCACGGGCACGAAGGGCCCTTCCTCTGAAATTCCAAAGAACGGCGCGGCCAGCAACTGGAGCGTCTTCAAAGGATCTTCCGATGTCACGGCCGTCAACACAGCCGCCGAAGGACGGTAAAGGCGGCGATGCAACGCTGTTAGCTTTTCACGTGTAACCCTGTTTGCGAGGTCACTATCGCCAGTACCGTCGTGACTGTTGGGGTGGTCCGCCCAATAGCGTGCAGTCAGGTGCGGCCAGGGCAAGACTCCCCCCGGAGCTTGAGCCAGACGCTGCGCCCGCTCTATCGCAACGGCATCTATTTGCTCAATTATCTGTTGTTGCGTCAACGCGGGATGGAACACCTGCTTAACCAGGCGATGGGAGATCTGTTCGAGGTGTCCCATGGGACCGGCCTCGTAGAACTCGGAATAGTCCATGTGCGTGTTACCGCCGAGGACTCCCCCGGCTTTGTGAACGGAAACCTGCCGTTCGGACGCGGTGATGTTTGCGCTGTCCTGGTAGACCATGTGTTCCAGGAGGTGAAGCATGCCTTCTTCTCCCGGCATTTCATGGCGCATTCCGGCAGGCACTCCGAGACTCATGGAAAGGATGCGGGCGGAAGGATCGTGGATGGCCATAAGCCTTGTACCGGCGTCCAATCGCATGCCGTACACAGCTCGGCCGTTCAGAGTGCCGTGAGCGGAAGGGGTAATCATCGCACCTCCTTGGTGGTTTCCAAGTACGAGCCAGCGAGGCGAAGCAGCGCTTTCGCCTGGGCTTCGCCTGCACCGGCGTAGTGGTGCCAGTCGTAGGCATGCTGGGCGATCCTGAACGCCAGTGCCGGGCCAATTTCCCTCGGTCCGGGAGCTGTTCCGCATGTCTCCAGGAAACCGTTGCGTATTTCGTCGAGGGCTGGCCGGAGCGCAGGGTGGAAGGCATGCAGTTCCGCCATCTCTCCGAGCACCCAGGCGATGTCATAGCTGGGGTGGGCAAGCCCTAGGTCCTCACCGGTAAGCAGCGAGCCGGCGGCGCCATCGGGAGTCACCACCCAGTGAGCCATTCCGGGATACCCGTGAACCACCACTTGGTCAGGACCGGAGAGTATGCACTGGATCCATCGACGGATCTCCAGCAGGCCACTTTCGCCCAGGACTTCGCGCGCCGGCTCCCATGTCCCTCCCAGCCAGGCCTCCGAACGCTGGACGGTGCGTGGAGTGCTTTCAGGAGAGTCGCCGATGAGGGACGCACTTTCATGGAGGCTGCTCAGGGCAGTTCCCCATACCCGCCCTGCCGCCCTGAGGTTTTCGGGCTCTCCTGCCGTGATGAGGTCGAAGACTGTGGACCCTGCCGGCGTCGAGTAAGAACGGTGGCGGTCACCACCGACACCTATTACCAAGAGGTCATTATCGGGGGCAGAGCCAATGCTGATCGGCAGGGAAGAGAAGGGACTCGGGGCTCCAACTCCAAGGCTGTGCACCCATTCATAGGCACCTCCGACCTCGTAGACACCCGTGGACAACAAGTCCGTCCGGGTGGAGCGGATGGCGGACTTCTGCCGGGAATCCATTGCGGCGTTCACGCGGTAGCCGCTTCTTTGGTCATCCCCGCACGAAACAGCCGCTGCTCTTCCAAGCGTCGCATCACGGCGGGGAACGACGGCGGCACCCAAGCCATGGCGACGTCGCTGGACTCGCTGGGGCCCGGGACGGGTTCAATGACGAGGAAATTCTCCGGCGTGCGCAGTTTCCTGAGGGTCTCGGCAACGATTGGGTTTGCCATGGCTCGGGGCGGCAGAGCCGGAGCAATGCAGACCTGGGCCTCCGTGGTCATTGCTGCCAGCAACGAGGGCGAATCAGCGATGCCATGAGCCAGGCGCGATGAGTAGTCCAGAGTTGCAGGATAGACCAGGATGAGGTCCGCCCACTCTGCCAAATCAATGTGCGCAGCAATGAGTTCTTCCCCCCAGCTGTCGGCTTGTACACGTGCTTTAAGCCGGGACTCAATGCTGTGGCGGGTGATGAAGCGCTGGGCGGAATCCCGCATGATCACCTTGAACTCTGTTTCCGGTGCTGCGGAAACCGCCCATTCAATCCAGAAGGGCATTACTTGAGTGACTGCCGAGCCTGTGAGAATCAGGGCAACCTTGGAGTATCCGAAGGCTTCGAGGGTGAGGTCCGCCCAGATCGGACGGGGACTGCTGTCAGTGGTGGTCATGGCAGGTCTCAGCATTCAGGAGGGTGGGGCGGACGGAAATGGGTCAGGAGGCGCCAGCGTGATGATGTTTCCACCACCTCGCTGGCGCCTTCCCCGTGGTCAGGCCTGCCTAGCAGCCCATGGTCAGGGTTGCGCCGATGATCACCCCTGCACAGAACGGCGTGGTGGCCGGCGCGTCGGTGGCTGCGTCGCCGCCGAGCTCGTCAGCAGCCGTAAAGGTGCTGTGCGCCCGGGCCAAGTCGGTGAGGTCGGCCTGCGGGATGTCAGTGATGGTGTTCGTCATGATGGTGTCTCCTTTTGATGGCACCACGTGGTGGGTGCGTCCGGGGTGCTAATGAATGTTGCTTGTGGTTGTAATGCCGTTTGGTTGGGATGCCGCCCGGGGCGGGTTAGCAGCCGGCACCGAGTGTGGCGCCAACGATGATGCCGATGCACAGCGGCGAGGTTGCGGGAGCTTCGGTGGCAGCGTCGCCGCCGAGCTCGTCAGCAGCCGCGAAGGTGCTGTGGGCGCGTGCAAGATCGGTCAGGTCGGCCTGGTGGAAGTTAACGATTGCGTTGGACATGGTGTCTCCTGTTTGGTTTGCTTCCCATCTGAGTGGGAAGGGTTTTCATTTCTGGGTTCCTCATGGGAGGTCTTTGGGTGCCCGGGCGGCGGTAGTCCACTGCCCGGAGTCGTCACTGGCCGGTGTTGTATCCAGGCCGGTGAGGGTTGATGCGGGCCGTTTGCGCTTCTTCAAACCAAGCGGGTTCGAGGTCGGTTTTGTCCACAGACGCACGGAGGAGTGCGTCCGCCAGTACCCTTGAGCGGTGCTGCCCGAAGCTGAGTCCCCGGTACGCCGGACGAGGATCCCTCGGTTCCATGGCAAGTGCCAGGCGGTCTCCGACGCCATGGGTGAACACGGACAGGGGTGTTTCCCGCCCAGACAAGGACCTAAGGACAGGACGAACGAGGGAAGCCGCGGCGTCTGAATCGATGGCTGACACGTAAATGACCATCGCGTCACTGCGTGGGAAGGCCAGTGATGACGAGAGGGTCTTTGCCTGATGGCTAAGCCCGCTGGCCGCAAGGGTGCCAAGAACTTTCGGCCACACTTCGAGCGCTTCAGATGCAGTCGCACAGGATATGTACAGCCTTGAAGCGGCCGCAGGGTTCACTGGCCCGTGGGCCCCGAGCGCAAGAAGGAATCCGGGGGTGGCGCGGCTTCGCCAACTGGGAACACGTACCCCTACGACTTCGTCCAGAGGGTTGTGTACCAGGGCCTCCTCGGGAAAGAGGACCTTCACTCCGGAGAGCTCCACCACCTGGTGCGGAACTCCTTGGACGGACGTCTCTACCTGTGTCCTCGCCGATGCCGGCTGGACCGACGCCGGCTGGACCGACGCCGGACGGGCCGACGCCGGACGGGCCGACGCCGACTGGATAACCGTGCGGTGCGGGATGGCCTCAATAAGTGCCCCAGCAAGGTCCTGGTGGCCGGTTCCTGGCACGGTCTCGATGCCTGGGTGCCCGACATGGAGGTGTGTGTAGATCGCTCCGGCCAACTGCGAGCGCAACTCGGTGTGGCTGGTGGCACGAAGTGTGGTGGAGTCTATTCTGGCGGTGAGCCGATGGGCGTCAACGGAAACCCTGTGTTCAAGGGACCGCAACAGCTGTCCGAATAAAGCCGGTGTTGGAGCGTTGAGTGTGACGGTCATCGGGGTGTCCTTTCGAAACCGAGTGCGCTGGCGTAGTTGCCGGGCGAAAGCAGTGCCTCCCGCCCAACACCCGCAGCTGCCCGTTCGATGCCGGGTAGCCGGGACACCATGGGCGCCCTGGTGATGGTTCGGTCCACCAGATGCCATCCCAAGTGGGCAGTAGCGCGAACCGGCAGATCCGGATCTTCGTAGTCCGCATGATCCGCGTAGGAGGTCCACATCCGGCGGATCGACGGAACAATGGCTGCCATCCGCTCGGCGATGCGTGCCGACGCGCTTTCGTCGTCAAACCGGGCTGGGGGTGCGGAGGCTCCTCCGCGGGTAGTCACCGTGTCCAGGACCGCCCTGTAGATCCACTCACCTGCAAGCATTCCAAGGTCCCGGGCAGGATCGCCGAGTCCAAACTCCTCCCAATCAAGAACACACAGGCTCCCGTTGTGGAGATGGAACTGATCAAGGCGCAAGTCGCCGTGGATGGGGCGTTCTTGGTGCTTCCGTTCCGTTGCCCTCAGCCGGTCCGCAGCGGCAACCAGCTCCCGGTCATTCTGCAGTTCTGCCCAGAGGGCCATCTCCGCCACTGTGAACTCAAGGTAGCGAATGTGCGGAACGCCAACCGCGAGCATTTCCACGGGTGGGCTTGGAGGTGCCGAGCGCTCCAACCCAAAGGTAGGGCCGGAGTGGAGCCGGGCGAGCAATGCGCCCGCTTCCTCCGGAAAGGTGTCCGGCATGGACTCCTCCACCAGCAACTGCGCCAGGCTGGTTCCGGGGCAGTGTTCAAAAACCAGGAGGCCATTCTTAGCGTCGCTGCCGATGAGCTGAGGTGTTGCCGGCGCACATTCCGGGGACTGCTCGGCAAATGCGGCGAAGGCAACCGACCGGCCGAAAGACATCGGGCCGGAAGCCTGCGCTGAGATCTGCTTGACGAAGACCTTTTCCCCGCTCCGCAGCCTCATGTTCCACGTGCCGTTGCGGCCTGCGAAAGCGGCCGGGGCGATGTCTGCCACTGCTTCTCGGCCGTGGCCTGCAAGGACAGTGGTCGCCAAGCCGGCTGCGTGGCGTGCGGCCGGAGTGGTGGACTGCGGGTGCGGAGCTGTGGCGGTCATCATGAGGGTCTCCATCAGAGCAGCAGGGTGGTTACCGCATAGGCGGCCAGGATGCCGACCAGCAGAAGGGCGATGTTGCGGATGAGCTTCTTGGTGGCCAGTGACTGGTTGCGCTTGTTGTCAGACATGGTTTTTCCTATCTGGAGCCCGATGAGCCGGGCCCGTGGACTAAGTGTCGAGTTGGGGCTAGGCCATCTCGTCGGAGGTGAGGGACTGTTGCAGGGAAACCCGTGAGCCGGTGCGCAATGCGTTGTTCCGGTAAATTACGGTGGCCAACCAGAACAGCGCGGGAATCGCTGCCAGCGATATGCCGGCGGCCAGCACCATCTCCCACGTGGATACGTCTTCCAACGCGAAGCGCATCGGCATGAGGTAGGAGGAGAACAGCGGCACGAAGGACAGTCCTTCCAGCCACGGGTTCCCCATGTTCATGGGCAGGACGTAGAGGGAGACCACCAAGAGCACCATTTGCAGGACGGACAGCGGCATGACGGCAGTCGCCAGGTCCTCTTGCCGGGAAACCGTCGAAGCGAGAGTTGTGTTCAACGCTGCGAATATCACGTAGCCCAAGAGGAACCAGAGAAGGAACCACAGCAGGCTCGGTCCCACAGCGACGTTGATGAGGGACCAGCCTCCCACAACGCTGAACCCCACCACGGCGGTGCCACCGATCGCCAGCAGTTGGACGAGGGTGACCAGCCCAATGCCGATCATCTTTCCGGCCAACAACGGGACGATGCCGATCTTGGTAAGCAGGATCTCCACGATCCTTGACGACTTCTCCTCCACAACCCCGGAGGTCAGGCTCGACGCCGAGTAGACCAGGGATGCAAGCAATGCGCTGATCATGGCGGTGGCGAAGATGGCGCGAGGGTCAAAGCTCATTGCTCCAGCCCCGCCCAGTGAGTCCACCAGGAACCATCCGCCAATCCCGGCAGCGGCGCCGGCGAAAAGGGCAAGAAGTCCTGTTGCAGTGAGTATTGTCCGGTTCCCCAACCTGGTAAGGACCTCGCGCCGTATGATCAGGCGCGTCTCGCGTAGTCCGCTGCCGGAAGAAGGAGCGGTGCTGCGGTTCGTGCGATCAAATGTTGTTGCGCTCATTGCGATACTCCAACTTTGTCGAGGGAGCGCTCCGCCCCCGGGTTGATACCTGGACCGGACGAAATGAACTTGCCGGCAAGCAGGTCAGCCAATGACCTCTGTGCGGACGCAATGCTCTTCAGCCCGCCGTGCCGTTGCGCTGCTGCAAGGATTTCGCCGGGCACATCCCGCCCTGAGCCGTTCACCGAGACAAGGACCGTGGTGCGGTCGGCGGCGGAAAACTCCACGTTGACGCCCCGGGCCATCGAGACTTCAGCGGCGAACGAATCTGCCGTTCGGGAGAAGCCAAGCCGCCAGCGGCTTTTACCGTCGTCTTGCAGCTCTACGACACTGCCGCTCGCCGTCACACGACCACGATCGAGAATGCATACTTTGTCGCACAGGCGCTCTACGAGCTCAAGTTGGTGTGAGGAAAAGAGAACCCCGACGCCCCGGTCCGCTTGCTCCCGAATGAGCCGGGACATGGTTTCGACGGCGATGGGATCCAACCCCGAGAATGGCTCGTCCAGCACCAGCAGTGCCGGGTCCCCCACCAAGGCGACGGCCAGCTGGACGCGCTGCTGATTTCCCAAGGAGAGGTCCTGGACCAAAGCCTGCTCACGGCCTTGGAGGCCGAGGGAGGCGATGAGTTCGTCCGCGACCTTACCTGCGGCGGCGGCGTGGTGCCCTTCCAGCAAGGCGAAGTGAATGATCTGGTCCCTCACCGGCATCTGGGGGTAGAGGCCTCGTTCCTCGGGCATGTACCCGATGCGCCTCCGGTCCTTGGCCGTGATGGGCAAGGCTTCCCACGTGACTTCGCCGTGGTCCGGGGTCAGCAGACCAAGGATCACGCGCATGGTGGTGGTCTTACCTGCACCGTTGCCGCCGATGAATCCCACGATCTCCCCGCGATGGACTGTGAGGTCCACATCGTGGAGGACCCTGCGGTCACCGAAGCTGCGGCTGATGCCCGTGAGCTGTAGGCCATTCATACTTCGCTCCTCGAAATTCGTTCTTATTTCCTGTCAAGAACGACGCTACGGAGGATCGGAGATAACCACCCTGTACTCGAGTACAGAGCTCACTTGTACGAAAGTTCATCTAGGCCGGGCGGATCACCCTGCCGTTCGGCTCCTGGTACGACGGCTCTTCGGGCTGGGGCGGGAGCGGCTGGAGCTCATCCTGGACACGTTCCAGCAGCGGGCGGTAGATGCTGCCGTTCCATTGCGGGCTGGCGTGGGCGGGCCGCGCGCCTTCCGTGCTGAGCGTGGGCATCGCCATGTTGGCCCCGAAGACTTTGCTCCACCCCGCACGCGCCGACTCATAATCCACGGTGGCGTCCTTGGCGTTGCCTATGAAAGCCATCTTGGCGCCACCGATTTTCCCCGCCAGGCGGAGGCCGTCAAAGTGGTAGATATACGCCGACTCCGTCTGTATCAGCACACTGGAAGGGGCAATTGGCGAGAGCTGCTCCAAGGTTTGGTCCAGAATCTGCCGCCAGGTGCGCTCATCCTTATGCGCCACCCGCTCCCCCAGCTCGTAGCCGCCGCGCAGGACCGAGGGGATGCGGAAGCCGTTCTCGTAGAGGAACACCACGCCGTCGAACCAGCTCTGGTCCAGGACGTCGGCGCGGCTGAACGGACTCGAATCCAAGACGATCAATTGCGTCTCGACGCCGTGCAACTCCAGCAGGCGTGCGGCGACCTGGGTGGCGAGCATTCCGCCGAAGCTGTGGCCGTAAAAGTACAGCTTCTCCAGTTCCAGTTCACGGACGTGCAGGATGATTTCGCGGACTATTTCGTCCACGTCCAGGCCCAGGTTTGAATACCCGACGGCGGCAAGGCGGCCCCGCTGGTGCAGGGCAGGACGCAGCGAGTTGAGGATCCACTGGGCTTCTTCCCAACTGGTTTTATAGCCGGGAAAGAGGATCCAGCTGGCCTTGGGGAAGTACAGGTCCGAGTACGGATCCGGGACACGGAGGATCTTGGTGGCCCGCCGCTCGGCCTGTACGCGCCGGGTGAAAAGCATGTCCGCGGCGAGCGCTCCTGAGGCTCCAGCGGTGATGAGGAAATTACGGCGGGACGTCTTCTTCAGCCGGGCAGCGTAGGGCAGGATCCGGGCCCATGAGCCCGGATCCTCGGCCTGCTCCGGTACCGGAGTCACCGGCGTGGGGAGGTTTTCGTTCACCTCCGGCGGCGCCGTGAGCTTCCCTACTTGAACGTCCACGCAGCAAGCATAGGCTTCGCAGGCGCTGCCTTACAGCCCCGTAGTTCCTAGTTGAGGCCCAGTTCATCCTTGCCGAAGGCGAAGAGGTACGGCACGCCGGTTTCGGCTTCAATCTTCTCTTTGGCGCCGGTGTTGCGGTCCACGATCACGGCCACTGCCACAACGTTGCCGCCCGCCTTACGGACACCTTCGACGGCGGTCAGTGCGGACCCGCCCGTGGTGGACGTGTCCTCGAGGACCACAACGTTGCGGCCCTCAACAGAGGGACCTTCCACCTGGCGGCCCATGCCGTAGGACTTCTGGGCCTTGCGGACAACGAAGGCGTCCACGGCTCGGCCGGCGTCGGCAGCAGCGTGCATTACAGCGGTACCTACGGGGTCGGCACCCATAGTGAGTCCGCCGGCGCACTCAACTGACACGCCGGCGTCGTCGATCATTGCCAACATGACCTGACCCACCAGCTTGGAGGCCTCGTGGTGCAAGGTGATGCGGCGGAGATCGATGTAGTAGTCCGCTTCCTTACCGCTGGAGAGGATCACCTTGCCGCGGACCACCGCGAGTTCTTTGATGAGTTCAAGGAGGCGGGCGCGGGCAGCAGCAGTATCAGGCGTGGAAGTCATGGCTCCTAGTTTAGTGGGGCCGCCGTGGTGGCACGGATCACCAGGCGGGGATTGACGATCTGATCGCCGATTCCGCCGTCGCCATCCAATTGCTGCAGCACCGCTTCCATGCAACGGCGGCCGAGTTCCTCGAAGTCCTGCTTGATGGTGGTCAGGGGTGGCATGAAGAATTCGGCTTCGGGTTGGTCGTCATAGCCCACCACGCTGATGTCACCCGGCACGCGGAGCCCGGCTTCCTGGACGGCGCGGAGTACGCCCACTGCCATTTGGTCATTCGCGACGAACACGGCCGTCACGGCGCGTTCTTGGATGAGGTCCAGGCCGGCGCGGTATCCCGATGCTGCATCCCAGCCACCTTGGAGCAGGATGTCCGCGCCCAAACCAGCATTTGCCAGCGATTCCTGCCATCCCTTGATGCGCTCCGCGGCGTCGATCCAGTGCGGCGGGCCGGAGATGTGGGCGATACGCCGATGCCCCAAACCGATCAGGTGGTCAACAGCGAGGCGCGCTCCGAGCCGCTGGTTCAGTGATGCGCCCGTCAGCTGGTTGCCCGTGCCCGCCCCGACAGCCACGATGGGCACAGGAAAGGAAACATCGCGCAGGACCGCGAGGACATCGGGGTGCGGAACCAGGATGACGATCCCGTCCACGGACTGGTTCCGGAAGTGCGCGATGGCATCGTTGACGCTGTGGTCGGTCACTTCCCGGAGATTCGCGATGCTAACGAAGTAGCCTGCTTCACGCCCCGCTTGTTCGACTCCCAGGAGGGTGTTCGCGGGTCCGAACTGACCTGTCTCGCAGGCAAGCACGCCGATGGTCCGGGACCGCCGGGTGACCAGGCTGCGGGCGGCGGTGTTGCGGCGGTACCCAAGCTGCGCAATGGCTGATTCCACGCGCTCCTTGGTCTTGCCGCTGACGTTCGGATGCTTGTTCAGTACGCGGGAAACGGTCTGGTGCGAGACTCCTGCCATTTTTGCCACGTCACCCATGACGGGAGGCCTCGCCTTTTCGTCAGGCCTCGCCTTTTCGTCAGGCCTCGCAGCTGTGCCCGTCGCGGCCCCGGGCGTTGCCCGGGGCCGCGACACTCCCCCTCTGGACATCAGCGACTATTTCGCGTCGACGACGACGGGCTCAGACTTGGCGGGGGTGGTCGTTTCGGTTGCCGGAGGCGTGGTCTTCCACTTGAAGCGACGGCCCATGGAGGAACCTCCACCGGAACCGGTGCGGTTCTTGTTGAAGATGTCGAAGCCGACGGCGAGCAGCAGCACCAAGCCCTTGATGAGCTGCTGGTAATCCGTTCCCAGGCCAAGGATGGACATGCCGTTGTTGAGGACGCCCATGATCAGGCCACCGATCATGGCCCCGGCTACTGTTCCGATGCCGCCCTGGACTGCAGCGCCACCGATGAAGGCGGCAGCTATGGAGTCTAGTTCGAAGCCGGTACCGCCTGCGGGTTGTGCCGAGTTCAGGCGAGCCGTGAAGACCAGTCCGGCCAGGGCAGCGAGGACACCCATGTTGACGAAGAGTCGGAAGGTGACCTTTTTGGTCTTGATGCCCGAAAGCTCGGCTGCGTGGAGGTTGCCACCGATCGCGTACGTGTGCCGGCCGAAGATGCTGTTGTTCATCAGGGCCGAGTAGACGATCACCAGGACAGCCAGGACGATCAGGACAATCGGGGTGCCACGGTAGCTGGCCAGGAGGAAGGTGATGATGAGCATCAGCACTGCGATGAACCCGTTTTTGACGGCAAACCATGCCATCGGTTCATTCTCCAGGTTGAACTTGCGGCGCACCCGGCGTTCCTTGATGGCCTGGAAAAGAATGGCAGCCGTACCGCCGACACCGAGGATGACCGTCAACCATTCCAGGACGGACGTGCCGCCGGAAATGTCTGGAAGGAAGCCGCCACCAAGGGCGCGCAACTCGTTCGGGAACGGGGTGATCTGCTGGTTCTTAAGGGTAATGAGAGTCAGGCCACGGAAGATCAACATTCCCGCAAGGGTGACGATGAAGGCGGGGATGCCCACGTAGGCAATCCAGTAGCCTTGCCATGCCCCCACCAGCGCGCCCACCAGGAGGCAGGCCGGGATGGCGAGCCACCATGCCCAGCCCCAATGGACGATCATTACACCTGCCACAGCGCCGATGAAGCCGGCAATGGAGCCAACGGAGAGGTCGATGTGCCCGGCGATGATGACCATCACCATACCTATGGCGAGGATCAGGATGTAGCTGTTCTGGACCACCAGGTTGGTGACGTTCTGCGGCTGAAGCAGGATGCCGTCGGTCAGGACCTGGAAGAGGATGACGATCAGGATCAGGGCGACGAAGATGCCAACCTGGCGAAGGCGGCTTGTGAGGAAGCCAAGGGATTCTCGTAGGGCGGACATGTTCGCTATTCCTTCTCTTGAGTCATGAAATGCATGAGGGTTTCCTGGGTGGCTTCGGCGATGGGGACTTCGCCGGTGATGTGGCCCGCGGACAGGGTGTAGATCCTGTCGCAGATGCCCAGGAGCTCCGGAAGCTCAGAGGAGATCACAATGACGGCTTTCCCCGCCGCTGCGAGCTCCGCAATGATCGTGTAGATCTCAAACTTGGCGCCGACGTCGATCCCTCGGGTTGGTTCGTCCAGGATCAGGACGTCGGGGTCCGAAAACATCCATTTGCTCAGCACCACCTTTTGCTGGTTTCCACCTGAGAGCTTGCCGGTGATGGCAGCAACAGAAGGAGCCTTGATGTTCATGCTCTTCCGGTAGTGGTTGGCAACGGTGGTCTCCTTGTTGCCGTCCACCCAGCCTCGTTTGGCCAGCTTGTTCAGTGCTGCCATGGAGATGTTCCGTTTGATGTCTTCAATCAAGTTCAGGCCGTAGTGCTTGCGGTCCTCGGTGGCGTACGCAATCCCGTGGTCGATTGCGTCCGAGACCGTGGAGGTGTCGATTTCCTGGCCGTACTTGTAGACCTTGCCCGATACCGCCCGCCCGTAGGTCCGGCCGAACACGCTCATGGCCAGCTCGGTCCGGCCAGCACCCATAAGCCCGGCAAGGCCTACCACTTCGCCCTTGCGCACGTTCAAACTGGCGTTATTCACCACGGTCCGGGAATGATCCTGCGGGTGCTGGACTGTCCAGTCTTCAATACGGAGGACTTCCTCGCCGATGTTGGGGGTCCGGTCCGGATAGAGGCTTTCCAGGTCGCGTCCAACCATGCCCCGGATGATGCGTTCCTGGGTGATCTGGCCTTGGTCCAGGCGCAGGGTCTCAATGGATTTCCCATCACGGATGATGGTGACGGCGTCGGCCACTTTGCGGATCTCGTTGAGTTTGTGGCTGATGATGATGCTGGTGACGCCCTGGCCCTTGAGGTGCAGGATGAGGTCCAGCAAGTGGTCCGAGTCTTCATCGTTCAGCGCCGCAGTGGGCTCATCCAGGATGAGGAGTTTCACCTCTTTGGACAGCGCCTTGGCGATCTCCACCAGTTGCTGCTTGCCAACACTGATGTGTTGGATGGGGGTGATCGGGTTTTCGCTGAGGCCTACGCGTGCCAGCAGCTTGGCGGCTTCCAGGTTGGTCTTCCGCCAGTCCACCCAGCCGTTATTGGCAAGCTCGTTGCCGAGGTAGATGTTCTCGGCGATTGACAGGTACGGGCTCAGGGCCAGTTCCTGGTGGATGATCACGATGCCGCGCTTCTCGCTGTCCGTGATGCTCGAAAACTCGCAGGGTTCGTTCTCGAAGAGGATGTCGCCGTCGAAAGTGTTGTGTGCGTAGACGCCGGACAACACCTTCATGAGGGTGGACTTCCCTGCTCCGTTCTCGCCACAGATGGCGTGAACCTCACCGCGGTTAACGTCCAGGGTGACGTCCTGCAGGGCTTTTACCCCGGGGAAGGTCTTGGTGATTCCTCGCATTTGAAGAATGGGTACGTTCATCGTCAATTCCCGCTGACTGGTTGAAACTGGGCCAGGCCGAGGACTCGGAGGCTCTGAAGGAGGCTGTGGCCCCGTCACACTGCGCACTGCAACACAGGGGTTCGGGGCCACAGACCGGGGACGTGATTACTTGACGTCGGCTTCCGTGTAATAGCCGGAGTCGATCAGTTCCTTCTTGTAGTTGTCCTTGGTGATGATGACGGACTTCAGGAGGAAGGCCGGAACAACCTTGACCTTGTTGTTGTAGGTCTTGGTGTCGTTGGTTTCCGGTTCGGTTCCCTTGAGGACAGCGTCAACCATCTTCACGGCTTGCGAGCCGAGCTGACGGGTGTCCTTGAAGATCGTGGAGTACTGCTCGCCGGCGACAATGGACTTCACGGAGCCCTTCTCTGCATCCTGACCGGTGACAACGGGCAGGCTGCCGGTGGAGTAACCGCCGGTGCTGCTCAGCGCGGAAATGATGCCGATGGACAGTCCGTCATAAGGGGACAGCACGCCGTCGAGCTTGGTTCCGGAGCTGTAGGCCGAGGTGAGGATGTCTTCCATGCGCTTCTGGGCTACGGGTGCCTGCCAGCGCAGGATGGCTGCCTGCTCGAACTTGGTCTGGCCGCTGGGAACCTTCAGGGTGCCTGCATCCAGGTACGGCTTAAGGGTGTCCATGGCGCCGGTCCAGAAGAAGTTGGCGTTGTTATCGTCCGGGCTGCCCGCGAACAGTTCAACGTTGAACGGGCCCTTGCCCTCAACCTTGTTGCCGCTCGCGTCCACCAGGCCCAGGCCGGTCAGCAAGGAAGTGGCCTGCTGGACACCCACCGTGTAGTTGTCGAACGTGGTGTAGTAGTCGACGTTCGGCGTGCCGTTGATGAGGCGGTCGTAGGCGATGACCTTGACGTTCTGTTCCTTGGCCTTGGCCAGGACGTCCGTCAGGGTGGTGCCATCGATGGCTGCGATGATGAGCGCCTTGGCACCCTTGGTCAGCATGTTCTCAATCTGGGAAACCTGCGTGGGAATGTCATCGTTGGCGAACTGGAGGTCCGTTTTGTAGCCAAGGTCCTTCAGGGACTTCTCAACGTTGGCGCCGTCAGCGATCCAACGCTCGGATGTCTGGGTCGGCATCGAAATGCCAACCAGTGAATCGCTGGGATTTGCACTGCTGGTGGACTCGGCAGAGCCCCCGCGACTGCCGCAGCCTGTGGCTCCAACAGTCAAGGTTAGGACAACCGCTACGGCGCCCAGGAGTTTCTTCAATCTCACGATGCTCTCCTTCCGCGGCAGCATTGCCGCGAACTCTGATGCAGCCGGAGCATCTGCGCGTCCGGCGGTGAAGCGTTTTGTGATCTGCGGCCAGCTGGGTGCCACATGCCACGAAAGGTGGTGCGAATGCCATTGTGAACGCTAACAACACCGTCGGTCAAGTGCCGTGGATCACGAAATGATTGCAGACTTCGACCGCTACTGAAGCTCTTGACTTGAAACGTTGTTAGCGTTCACAATTGGCTGGCTCATCCGTGGAAGGTAGAAGGAAAGCCCGGCACTGCGTTGTGGGCAGTACCGGGCTTCGCTCGCTCCTCCGTGATGGCGGGGAGGAACTCTTCCCTGCTGGGAACAGGGAATCAGAGGCGGGTGTCGAACGAATCGCAGAAGACGTTCTGGTTGAACGTCCCCCGGAACTCGGACTTGCCCTGGATCTTTTTGATGGTTGCGCGGATGGCCTCACGCGTTGCTGCGTGTGCGTGGATGGCGGTCTTGACCATGGGCACATCAATCAAGTGGTTCGGCTGGTTCAGTGAGACAAAAAGCGTCGGAACTTCCGTGGCGTACCAGGGAATTTCGGCTGCCATCGGTGAGGACCACTTAATGCGGATGGCCGCCTCCTGGGCAAAACCCTTCACATTGGCAAAAACGAACGCGGCATCGTACCTCTCGGAAAAGTCTCCGGTGGCCTCCTCGGAAAGGACCCGCATGAAGTTCATGCCGGACTCCCCTGCTGCTTCGCGCTGCTCAGCTGTTTTGAAGACCTCCACGTCGAAGCCAGCAGCTTCCAGTTCTTCCCGAACAACGTCCAGGTATGCCAGTGGATCGGCCCGCGTGAAGTCGGCTCCGCCCGAAATCCCGTAGAGGCGGATACGCTTATGGGTTTCCGGCGTGATCGGCAGATTATGGGCAGTATCCTTCACCAGGGTGACTGTCTTGTCAGCGACAGCAGCGGCAATGGCACGGTGCGCCTCACTTCCGATGACCGCCAAGGCATCGCCCGCCGGAACCAAGGATTCCCGCGAAGCAAGGTGCAAGCCCAGGCTCGCTTTAAGGCCGAGAATCCGCCGAAGGGCATCCTGCAAACGCCCCTCGGTGATCACGCCGGACTTGTAGCCGTCCAGCATGTAGCCGAAGTCCTCGTCCGGGTTTCGGAAAAACAGGAACATGTCGCAACCGGCCGCGATGGTGGCAGGCACAAGGTCCTTGCGCTTCATCGCCTGGGTCAGACCAACCATCAGGGACGCGTCCGTCAGGACCAGTCCGTTGAAGCCGATTTCGCCCCGCAACAGATCCTGCAGGAGCTCAGGTGCCAGGGTGGCGGGAAGGATGTCAGCATCCGACAAGCCGGGTCGGAAATGTCGGGACACCTCTGGAGCGCCAATATGGCCCACCATGATGGACTGCACGCCATGGCCAATCATTTCGCGGTACACGTGCCCGTAGGTGCTATTCCACTCCTCATAGCCAAGGGTGTTGTAGGAGGTGACCACGTGCTGGTCGCGCTCATCAATACCATCGCCGGGGAAGTGCTTCATGGCGCAAACAGTGGGTGATTCACTGATGCCGTCGAAGTACTCTTTCGCGCGTTCCACCACAATTTCAGGGGTATTACCGAAGGCTCTTGTGGAGATGACCGTGTTCCGCCAGTTGTAGTGGATGTCCACGATCGGCGCGAAGGCCCAGTTGCAGCCCAACGCTGCAGTTTCAACGCCGGCCACTTGGCCCATCTGCCGGGCGATGCTCTTGTCAGGATGAGAACCAGCCTGGAGATGGGTGGAGACGAACGTGCCGTCGTCGCAACTACCTGCGCCGCCCATCTCGGGGTTGGACGCAATAAGCAAGGGGACCCGCGTTTTGGACTGCGCGTAGCGGATGTGTTCCTGCACGGCCTTGGACGGTCCTGGCCGATAGCGCATGCCACCTACGTGGAAGTTCTCCAGCACGCCATCGAGGTACTCCGGGGAGTAATCGTTGTTGTGGTTGATGAACAGCTGGCCGATCTTCTCTTCCAGCGTCATGGACCCGATGGTGCTCTCCACCCATTCCACAGCTGCGTCATCCAGATTGAAGGGCGCTGCTTTAAGGTCCACCAGGAACGGCCCAGCCGGCACCGCCAGCCCGTTGAGGGCTGAATTCACGTCATTCAGAATGTCCTCCACTGATTTGGCGATGTCCACCACGATGCCGGCTTCGTCGTCCTGCAATGGCTCCAGCGTGGTCAGCTGCGACTCCAGCAGCGAGGGGGGCATGAAGTGACCGGGCCGGGCAGTCATGCGTGCGTTCAACAGCTCGCGGGTGCCGTGGAGGTGCACGAACACCACCGACGGATCGGCGCTGCGGATAATGTCCCGGTAGCTGCGCTTGAGCGCGCTGCAGGCGATGACAAGGGCAGAGTTCGACGCCGGGAATCGCCTGCCGATTTCGGCCAGCCAAGGTGCGCGGTCGTCGTCGTTCAGCGGAGTACCGGAGGCCATCTTGTCGATGTTCGCCTGGGGGTGCAGCGAATCGCCGTCGAGAAATTCAGCGCCGAGACGCTCGGCGAGGGCAGCACCAATGGTGCTTTTGCCGCAGCCAGCTACGCCCATGATCACAATGTGATGCTGCGGTTGCGGTTCACCAGTCATGGCTGATTTACCAGTCATGAACCGTGCCGTCCACGAGGCGGTTGTAGGGCAGGTAGGCCTGCTGGTACGGGAACGCTGCGGCGGCTTCTTCATTGAATTCGACACCGATGCCGGGGTTGTCGCCCGGGTGCAGGTAGCCGTCCTTGAACGTCATGGACTGCTGGAAGACCTCGTTGGTCTTGTCCGAGTGCTGCATGTATTCCTGGATGCCGTAGTTGTGGATGGCCAGGCCGACGTGCAGCTGGGCGGCGAAGCCCACCGGGGAGATGTCCGTGGGGCCGTGGAAGCCGGACTTGATCTGGTACTGGGCTGCGAAGTCCATGACCTTCTTCAACGGGGAAATGCCGCCGAAGTGGGTGGAGGCTGCACGGACGTAGTCGATCAGCTGTTCCTTGATGAGGGTCTGGAAGTCATACACGGTGTTGAAGATTTCACCGATGGCCAGCGGAGTGGTGGTGTGCTGGCGGACCAGACGCAGCCCTTCCTGGTTCTCGGCCGGCGTGCAGTCCTCCAGCCAGAAGAGGTCGTATGGTTCCAAGGCCTTCCCGAGCTTGGCGGCCTGGATGGGTGTCATGCGGTGGTGACCATCGTGGAGCAGCGGGATTTCCGGGCCGAACTCGTTGCGCACGGCCTCAAAAACGGTGGGCAAGTGACGCAGGTAGGCGCGGGTATCCCAGTCCTCCTCAAGAGGGAAGTTACCGCGGCCGGCAGGCTCGTAGTCATACCGTTCACCCGAGGCCTGGGCCTGCGCAGCAACACCATAGACGGCCTTGATGCCGGGGACGGCGGTCTGGATGCGGATGGACTTGTAGCCCAGTTCCAAGTGCTCCCGCACGGAATCGAACAGCGACGGAATGTCAGCACCCGAGGCGTGGCCATAAGCGCGCAGCCCGTTGCGGGAAGCACCACCCAGCAGCTGGTACACCGGCAACCCGGCAACCTTGCCCTTGATGTCCCACAACGCCATATCGACGGCGGCAATGGCGGCCATGGTGACCGGGCCGCGGCGCCAGTAGGAGCTGCGGTACAGGAACTGCCAGGTGTCCTCGATCCGGTGAGGGTCCTTGCCGATGAGCAACTGCGCAACGTGCTCCTTCAGGTACGCGGCGACGGCGAGTTCACGGCCATTAAGGGTCGCATCACCAATGCCCGTCACACCGTCCTCCGTGGTGATGCGCAAGGTGACGAAGTTGCGGGACGGGCTGGTCACAAAGACTTCAGCGGCAATGATTTTCACAGCTTTTCCTTTCGGGATGTGGCTGAGCGGGTTTAAGTACGATTTTAGGTTGAATTGCACCCAGTGGCAACCGGTTGCCTAGCATTCTTTGATATTTCTACATGACCTGCGCCTTGCCGTTTGCTGCACGGCTGGCAGCAGCTTCTTTCTGAGCTTTCCCGGCGTCGTCCAGCGCGACTCCCGCAGAACGGCGGGCGCGGATCTCCCCAACAATTTGGGCGTGAAGCGCGTCAGTGAGTTTGTATTTGGTCATTACTACGATCGCCAGGATGGTCATGATGGCCGGCAGCGCCCCGGCGGCGAACTGAATTCCCTGCAGCGCTTCGGCACTCTGCGTAACCCCCGACTTGTATCCCCCGGCCGCGAGGCAATAGGCAGCGAGTGCGCCGCCTACAGCCTGGCCGGTCTTACGCGTGAAGGAGAAGAGTGCGTAGGTGATTCCCTCGGTCCGGACGCCGGTCTTCCACTCGCCATATTCCACGGTGTCTGCCTCCAAGGCCCACACCACGATATTCACGGCCATGACACCCATCAGGCTGATCACCAGCCCGGAAAACCCCACCCAGACCATGGATGACGGTGAGAAGAAAACAATGATTCCGCCCACCATGGAGAGCGCTCCGGCAGCGATGTATACGTTCTTTTTGCCCACCTTACGAACCAGCCTCGGCATCAAAGGTGCCAGGGCCAGGGTCATGACCAGCTGGACTATGGCCAGGACCGGGTAAAGATCCAAGCGACCCAGGACGTCGCGCAAGTAGTAGAGCTGCACTGAGGACAAGGCCATATAGCCGGTCAGGAAAAGGAAGGAGCTCAGGCAAAGCATGAGCAGCGGGCGATTGGTTTTCAGGGTGTCCATGCTCTGCTTGAAGGAAACATTGGGCACCGAGCGATGAACACGTTCCTTGGCGGTGAGAACAGTGAAGAAGTAGAGCGCCGCACCGATCACCACGAAGGCAAACGTGATGGTGGTGAATGTGGACTGGAGGTCTGCGCCGGGCTTGATCAGTGGAGCGACGAAGATGCCCAGGGCGGATCCCACCAACAGTGCCCCCACCATCCGGGCAGAACCCAGCTTGGCGCGGTCGCCGGGGTCCTGCGTCATGGCCCCCGCCAACGAGCCATAGGGGATATTGACCAGGGAATATGCCAGCCCCAAAGCAGCGTAGGTCACGTAGGCGTAGAGCAAGGTGCCCGTCTCGCCCAGTTGCGGCACGGAGAACGTGGCGACGCTGAGGAGCAGCAGCGGAATGGAGCCGAACATGATGAACGGACGGAACTTCCCAAAGCGCTTGCTGTAGGAGCGGTCAACCATGCGTCCAGCGAAGACATCCGCGAAGGCGTCGAAGATCCTCACCACCAGGAGCAAAGTGCCTGCCGCGGCCGCCGAGATTCCTGCGACATCCGTGTAGTAGACCAGAAGGAACATGGTGGCGGTAGTGAAGGCCAGATTATTGGCGGCGTCGCCGGCACCGTAACCGACGATGCTGAGTTTGCTGAGCTTTTTCAATGCGGGCTCCTTTACCCTTCGCGTCATTGCGGTCCGAGCCGACTCGACAGTAAATAGGAACCACTGGAATCAAGGTCGGTTGTGCAGCTGTTGTAATTGTAGCCAATTTGGCAAGTGCTTGGCAATCGGTTGCCGAAGATTTCCTTGAAAGTTCCACCAATCGCTGGGCGTTGCGTGGCCCGCTCTGCGCCCTAAGATCACGCCAAAGCGCGCAAAGCAGGCCCCGCAACGTGAAGGCAGGCACGTTAAGCGGCAGCGGCCCAAGATGCCGAAGAGGATCGACAGCTTGGGCAGCTCAAGAAATCGTGCAGGTTCCTAGGCCGCAGTACCCGACGCCGTCGCGCGAGCAGGCACCATTGCGTTCGGAAAGCCAGCGATGAGGTCCTCTATGAGTTTTACTATCGCGGGCTCCCGGGCTAGTTCAGCATCCAGCAATGCCACGAGAGCAGCCACCCGCTCACCGCCGACCAGCCGGTTGGCTTCCGACACGGCATCCGACTGTGGGTCTTGCAGACCCGGATTCGCCTCCACGAAAGAGGCCCACACAGCTATCATCCGCGCAGCGGCCTCACCACTCCTGCCCGCCTCACGCTCAGCCCGGAGCACGGGGATCGCCCGCATCCGTAGCTTAGTGCTTGCATCCGTTGCGATCTGGGCGAGATGGTGGGCGATCCGCGAATTGCCAAAGCGATCCAACAACGCCGCCCTGTATTCGGGAATGCCCAGGTCGTCACCGGCCAGGTGCCGCGATGCTTCGTCCCAAAACTCCTCCACAGCTTGCAAGCACACAGGATCGGCCAGGGCCTCGGCAACTGTCGTGTGCCCGCGCAGCTGGCCGGCGTAGGCCAGGATGGAATGCGCGCCGTTGAGGAGCCACAGTTTGCGGTTTTCGTACGGTTCAATATGGTCCACGAAAACCGCGCCGGCGTCCTCCCAGCGGGGGCGCCCGGCTGGGAAGTCACCACTGAGAACCCAGTTACGGAATGGCTCGGCGACGACAGGTGCTTCATCCCGGTAGCGGCACCGCTCACTGACCAAGGCAACGTCTTCAGGGGTGGTGCGCGGCGTAATCCTGTCCACTGACGTGCTGACGAAGCTGACGCTGGTGTCAATCCAGGCCGCCAGCCCGGCGTCGACTCCCCGGGCGAGCTCTACCACGGCCCTGCGCGCTACATTGCCGTTATCCGAGAGGTTATCGCACGAAACAACGGCGAGGGGGCCGGCGTCGGCGTTCCTGCGCGCGGCGAGCCCCAGGACCAAACGGCCCAACGGCGTCGCAGGCTTTTCGCCGGAAAGCAGCTGCGAAAGGTCATCGGCGCTGGAACCGTACGCGGCTTCGGTGATAGTTAGCGTGACCACAGCGGTTTGGGGCGCTGCCACCAGCTCCACTAAGCGGTCCACGTTGGCGCCATCCACGGCTTCAACAATGCTGCCTACAACCTCGAACGTATCGCCGGAATCCGAGCGCTCCACTACTGTGAACAGTCCATCCTGGGCGGCCAGGACCTCGGCGGCGTCCGGGCGACGACCGGTGAATGAGGCGATGCCCCACTCCCCCGCGTCGCCGGCGTGCTGCGTGAACCAGGCCTGATGTGAGCGGTGGAAAGCTCCTAGGCCCAGGTGCACGATGCGCACTGGAGCCCTACGGTCCGGCGCGACGTCGCGGTTTAGCCGCGGAAGTTCGGCGGTCATAGCTTGAACACCCTGCGGGGCGAGGAGTCGACGACGTCGAGAATCAGCTCATGCGCGCGGTCTTCAGAGACGCGGTGCTCGGCTACAAGGCGCGCAAGGAAGGACGCTTCGATCCTGCGGGAGGCGTCGTGCCGTGCGGGAATGGAGCAGAACGCGCGGGTGTCATCGATGAAGCCGGAGGACCGCGAGAAGCCGGCGGTTTCGGTGACTGCGGAGCGGAAGCGGAGCATGGCGTCCGGCGCATCGAGGAACCACCACGGTGCGCCGATGTAGACGGACGGGTAGAACCCGGCCAACGGCGCGAGTTCACGGGAGAAGACGGTCTCATCAAGCGTGAAGAGCACCAGGTGGAAATCCTTGGCCGTGCCGAAGTCCTGCAGCAAAGGACGGATGGCCTCGGTGTAGTTCACGGCGAACGGAATGTCGTGACCGGTGTCGGCCCCGAACGACTCGAACGTGGGGCCATGGTGGTTCCGATAAGAGCCCGGGTGAATCGTCATAACCAGCCCGTCGGCCACAGACATGCGAGCCATCTGGTACATCATGTGGGCCTCAAACGCGTCTCGATCCTGCGCAGTGGCCTTGCCGGTGCGCGCCCTTTCAAAGAGCGCTTCCGCTTCCGTGGCATCCAGTTTGAGGGTGGCGGGGGTGCGGACGCCATGGTCCGCAGATACTGCGCCATGCTCCACGAAATAGCGACGGCGGTTTTCCAGGGCCGCGATGTAGCCGGCGTAGCCGGTTGCCCCGTCGCCCGCGGTTGCGATCAGCCTGTCCACATTGGCGCTCCAGTTGGGATGCGCCACATTCAGGTAGGCATCCGGGCGGAAGGTGGGGAGCACGCGGCCGTTGAAGCTGGGGTCATCGGTGAGGGCCTTATGGCTGGCAAGGCTGTCCATGGGATCATCCGTGGTGGCCAGGACCTCGATGTTGAAGTCCTTGAAAAGCTGCCGGGGGCGGAAGTCCGGCTCAACCAGCTTCGCGGCGATCGCGTCATAGCTGGCATCGGACGGCAGCTCACTGAGATCTGCGCCGAGTTTGAATACATCGTTGAACTGGGTGCGCAGCCAGTACCCGGAGGCTGTGCCTTCGAACAGCGGCCAGGCTTCGACGAACTGTCGCCAGATCTCCCGGGACTCCGGCGCGGACGCCGCGCCTGTCAGCAACTGATCCATCGGAACACCGTTGGCGTGAATCAGGCGGGTGACGTAGTGGTCCGGGCTGACCAAAAGTGCTGCGGGGTCGGGGAACGGCGTGTCCTGTTCGATGACAGCGGCGTCAACGTGGCCGTGGGGAGAAATGATGGGCAGGTCCTGGACGCGTTCCAGCAAGGATCGCGCGATGCTTCGCGTCCCGGGATCTGCGGGCAGGAGCCTGTCAGGGTGTGCGGCAATGGACTGTGACATAGGTCAATCTTGCGGTCCGGCTCATCGCTTTGTCAACCGGTTGCCAAAAATTGCCAATTCGTTGCAATGCATTGTGCAAACGGATGGAGAGGTCAGGAGAGGAGACGCCCGCTGGACCCTCGCACCACGAGTTCCGTCTCAACCCTGACAGCCTCGTCCGGAGCCTCATGGCCCTGCAGCATGTCCAGGAGGATAGTCACGGCACGGGTGCCGCACTCCCCCAACGGTGAGCGCACTGTGGTCAACGCAGGAGTAGTGAAATCGGCACCGAAAATGTCGTCAAAGCCCACAATGCTGATCTGGTCCGGGACACTCATCCCGCCGGCCTGGAGCTCTTGCATCAAGCCGATGGCGAGGAGGTCGTTGTAGGTGATCACCGCCGTCGCCCCGCTTTCCAACACTTCACGGGCAACCTGCCGGCCGCCATCCACCGTCGGCTTGGACGACTCAAGGCGCACCGCGCTGAGCTTGGACCACTCTGCAGCGGCTTTGACGCCATCCCACCGGCGTGCAGTCATCCAGGACTGTTTGGGGCCGGCAACGTACGCGAGCTTTTCGTGGCCGTTGGCAGCCAAGCTGCGCACTGCCTCGCTGATGCCCTTGTTCACGTCCGGGACAACGCATGGAACGCCGGTAATTTCACGGTTGATGACGGCCACGGGCTTGTCCGAAGCCAAGGCCCGGATCTGGTCGTCGTGCATCCGGGGGCTGGCCAGGATGAGGCCATCCACGGTGCTCAGCAGGCGCCGGGCCGCTGTTACTTCGGTCTCCGGTGACTCGGCAGACTCAGCCAGGACCAGCGTGTAGTCGCGGGCGGATCCTGTGGTTTCCGCACCGCGTATGATGTCGAAGAATGTGGGATTGGTGATGTCTGCGACTATCAAACCGATGGTTTGGGTACGGCCGGTGGGGAGGGCACGAGCGAACGGATTCACCTGATAGTTCAGCTCCGCCGCCGCATCTTCGATGATCTTCTGCGTCTTGGCGCTGACCCTGCCGGGCTTGCTCAAGGCGCGGGACACCGTAGACGGATTAACTCCTGCCAGCTTGGCGATGTCGTAAATGGTGGCAGAGGACTTCTCCCCCCGTCCACGTTTGGTGGTGGCAGTAGATGCTCCGGAGCTCGTCACGTCAGTCACCGCTCCATCGTAGACCGCTTGGCAACAAAACAGGCCGGTTGCCATCCATTGATGTGGCAACCGGCCTGCCTTGATTAGGAACGCTCGGGGAATTTACCCTCTTCAGCGATGCGCTTGTTGAGCTCCTGGAGGAACTCGTCCTCGTCAAAGTCCAGCGAAACTTCCTTGCCGGTCCAGCTGGAGAGGTGGATGGCGTTGGCCAGGCGGACGCCATTAATCCCGTCCGAGCCTGGAGCAAGCAGAGGCGTGCCGTCCAGGATGTTGGCAGCGAAATTTTCCAGGACGCCAGCGTGCTGGCCGCCCCAGGCAGACTCGAATTCGATGACCTCGCTGCTGTACAACTCCTCGCGGTTCAACTGGCCCATGAAGAGCTTGCGGACACCGTCCATGTCCATCGAGTCGCTGATCTCACGCTCAGGCTTGACCAGGCGGGTGACAGTGGCCACCTTGCTGTCCTCCACCACGATCTTGCCCTGGTCACCCAGGATTTCGAACCTGTCGGTTCCAACGAGGTCGTGGGTAGCCGTCACGAAAACGCCCGTGGCGCCGTCGCCATAGTCCACTACTGCGGTGACTTCATCCTCGACGGCGATGTCACGGCGGAAGCCGTACGCCACCTTGGAGTACACGGACTGGGGGACGCCACAGATCCACTGCCACAGGTCCAGCTGGTGAGGGGCCTGGTTGACCAAAACGCCACCGCCCTCACCACCCCAGGTAGCGCGCCATTCGCTCGAGTTATAGTAGCCCTGCGGGCGCCACCAATTGGTGATGATCCAGTTGGAGCGCCGGATCTTGCCGATCTCGCCGTTATCGACGATTTCCTTGAGCTTCTTGTACAGCGGGTTGTTGCGCTGGTTGAACATGATGCCGAAGGACAGCTCAGGCTTGGAGGCGGCGAACTCGTTCAGTTCCTTGACCTGCTTGGTGTAGACACCGGCTGGCTTCTCCACGAGCGCATGGATGTTGCGCTTGAGTGTTTCGATGCCCATCTCCGGGTGCAGGAAGTGGGGTACGCACGTGACGATCGCGTCCACGACGCCGCTTTCCAGCATCGAGATGTAGTCGTCGTAGAACGGGACATCCGGATACTGGGATGCGGCAAGTTCCTTCTTGGCAGGATCGACGTCGCAAATGGCGCCGATCTCCATGTTGGGTACCAGGCCGTCCGTGATGAACTTGGCGTAGGCGCCGCCTTGCTGGCCCAAGCCTATGATGCCCAGGCGTACTTTCTTGCTCATGAATGCAGTCTCCTGTGTCGAAATCTAGAAAAGGTCAGCGTGGCCCATGGCCACCAGGTTGTCGTATGAGGTCTGGAGTGCATCCCAGACGGTCCGTCCATACAGTTCGTCCTGCTCCACCAGGAGGTACCGGGCACCGGCTTCCACCGCTGCGGGGATGATCGATGGGAAGTCCAGATTGCCCTCGCCCACTTCGGCGAACTGCACCACATTCTTGAAGTCCGCCATGAAACCCGGGAAGTCGCCCTTCTCCAGGAGCCCGAAAGCAGCAGCCGGCATCTGACCGATCCTGTAGTCCTTGAGGTGCACCATGGCAGTCTTGCCAGCGTACTTTTCGAGGGTTCGCACGGGGTCCAAGCCACCGCGCTGCACCCAGTGCACGTCAATCTCCATGCCCATGGCCGGGGAGTTTTCGGCGATGATGTCCAGCATGTATTTGCCGTCAAACTTGGCGAACTCAATGTGGTGGTTGTGGTAGTACAAGCTGATGCCCTGTTCCTGCAGCCGTTCGGCATAACCATTGGCTTGCTTGGCGAATTCAACCACCGATTCCAATGACTTCATCGCCCCGAACGGAAGCATGCCGATGCGCAGCAACGAGGTATCCAGCCGCTTGGCATCGTCCACGATCTTGTCGAAGTTGTCCGCCAGCGATTCCACGGGCATGCCTTTGCGGCCTTCGATATTCACCGAAAGTGCGGCGATATCCATGCCCAGCTCAGTTCGCGAGCGTTCCAGCTCGCCCACGTTCTCCGGGGTCATGGGGATTTGGGAAATTTCGACGGCGTTGTAGCCGATCGCGCTGACCTTGCGGAGCGTTTCAAATGCTCCAGCGTCAGCAAAACTGTCCTTCAGCATCATGGCTTGGACGCCTATTGTGGCCACTTTTTCCTCCGGGGTTTTCCGGGTCCTTCCGGACCCTGGATGTTTATCAATCTGAGGCCGGGCCGTTTAGGCCACAGCACCTTGCTGCTCGATTTGGCTGCGCTGGTTCGCGAGCAAGCGATGGCGGTCCGCCCGGCGTTGTTCCTGCCGGTCAGGATCGGGCACCGGCGAGGCGAGCAGTAGCCGCTGGGTGTATGGGTGTTCGGGATCCCGGGTGACTATCTCGGCGGGGCCTTGCTCCACGATTTCGCCGTGGTACATGACAGCCACGCGGTGGCTGATGTGCCGCACCACATCGAGGTCGTGGGACACGAACAAGTACGAAACACCCGTGTCCTTCTGGATCTGCAGGAACAGGTCCAGCACGCGGGCCTGAGTGGAGAGGTCCAATGCGCTCACGGGCTCATCGCAGACGATGAGTTTGGGCGACAGCGCCAGAGCCCGGGCGATTGCAACGCGCTGGCGCTGGCCACCGCTGAACTCGCGCGGCAGCCGGTGAATTGCGTCGGTTGGCAGGCCCACTTGGTCCAGCAGTTCCTTCACGCGTTTCTTGGCGGCAGCGGGCTCCATGCCCTGCACGCCCAGGGGTTCAGCGAGGATGTCGCCAATTTCCAGCGCCGGGTTCAGCGAGGTGTAGGGGTCCTGGAACACCACTTGGAGGTCCCGGCTCAGTGTGCGGCGTTCCCTACGGGAGGCGTTGCTGATGTCATTGCCTTCGAAGACCACTTTTCCTGCGGTGACGGGTGCCAGGCCAAGAACTGCCCTGCCCAAGGTGGTCTTGCCCGAACCGGACTCCCCCACCAGGCCTAAGGTCTCACCCTGTCCAATGGTGATGTTGATGTCCGTCAGCGCCCGGAAAGGCTTGGCCCGGAACCTCTTGCTGGGGTACTCCACCACCAGGTTCTCCACGGACAGGAGCGGTGCCCCCTGCGATGAGTCAAAAGGGATACTCATGCCACCGGCTCCTTCTCTGCGGCTGATCCAGGCTTGGACACAAGCATGGTCATGGGGGTCTTTCCTTCGAGCATGGACCCCAGCAGGGTCTGCGTGTAAGGCTCTTTCGGGTTGCGGAGGATCTCGCGGACGGTTCCTTCTTCCACGAGCCGACCGTTCTGCATAACGACCACGCGATCGCAAAGATCGGCAACAACGCCGAAGTTGTGGGTCACCAGGATCACGCCGATGTTGAGTCGCTGCTGCAGCTCGCGCAGCAGGTCCAACACGTCGGCCTGCACAGTGACATCCAAGGCGGTGGTGGGTTCGTCGGCAATCACCAGGTCCGGTTCGCAACTGATGGCACCGGCGATCAGCACACGCTGGGCCATGCCGCCGGAGACCTCGTGCGGGTAAGCGTTGAAAGTGCGCTCCGGGTTGGTAATGCCAACGTCGGTGAGCAGTTTGAGCGCACGCTCGCGGGCTTCCGCTTTGGAGACTCCCAGGACACGGACCATGGGGGTGACCAGCTGGTACCCGATGGTGAAGGCCGGGTCCAGGTTGCTCATGGGTTCCTGCGGTATGTAGGAGATCCGCTTGCCGCGCAGTTTGGACAACCGCTCCTGGCTGACGCGGTCCTCACCCGGAGCCACTGTGTAGTTGCCATCGAACTGGATGGAACCGCCCACGATCCGCGCGTTATCCGGCAGCAGGCCGAGGATGGAGAACGCGGTCTGGGACTTGCCCGAACCCGATTCGCCAACAATGCCTAGGATTTCGCCGCGGTCCACGTGGAAGGAAACGTCGTCCACTACCTTTTTGATGGAACCGTCCGCCTGCGGATAGCCGACGCCCAGGTTGGTCACCTTGACCAGGTGGTGCTCGGTTCCGGCGTCGACGGCGGCCACGGACTTCCGTGACTGGCGCGCCTTGGCGGTGTCCGCCGTCGTGCTTGCAGAAAAACTTGTGCTTTCAGCAGAGACGGCCTTTTTGCGGTGCTTGATCTTCTCGCCGTCTTCCAGGGCGTCGCGGATGGCGTTGCCCAGCAGGACCAGTCCGCCAATGGTGAGCGCCATGGCCAGTGCCGGCCAAAGGAGCAGCATTGGGGTGAGGTAGACGTTCTTGAAACCCTCGGAGAGCATGACGCCCCAGGTTGCCTTGGTGGGATCGCCCAAGCCAAGGAACTCGAGCCCGGACTGGATGGCGATGGCAACACCGGCAATTGCGGCGGTTTGGATGATGATGGGTGCCCGGACCACGGAAAAGATATGGCGGGCGATGATGCTGAGATCGGAAAGGCCGGAGACACGGGCGGCATCGACGTAGAGCTCGTTCCTGACCGACTGCACTGCAGTGCGGGTGAGTCGGAAGTAGGAAGGACTGATCAGGATGCCGAAAGCGATCATCGAGATCCACACAGACGGGCCGAAGGCTGCGCGGATGGTAAGCAGGACGATCAGGCCGGGCAGGCTCATGAGGATGCTGACCACCCAGTTGGAGACCGCTTCAAATTTGCCGGCGTAGTATCCGGCAATCAGGCCGGCCGGGAGTCCGATGGCGATGGCCACACCGGCACAAAGCAACGCCGACAACAAGGTCAGCTGGGCGCCGAAGAGTAACCGGCTCCAAGTATCGCGTCCCGCGCTGTCCGTGCCCATGATGTTGACTGAATCCGGAGCGGCCAGGGTCTTGGAGATGTTGGCGAAGTTCTCTTCGAAGGGTGCGATCACCGGCGCAAGAATGGCCAGCGCTGCGATTGTCAGCAGGATCGCCAAGGAGGCGATGCCCATGGGGTTCTTCAGGAGGCGGCGCATCACGGTGGAACGGACCACCGTACCGCTCTGACCGGTGGGAACCGGCGCGGTAACACCAGCGGTTTCTACGGAGTCGCTCATGAGACACGTACTTTCGGGTTGAGCCAACCATTGAGGATGTCCACCAGGAGGTTCACGACGATGACCACCACCACGGTGTACATCACCACTCCCATGACGACAGGAAGGTCGGTTTGGGTAGTAGCGGTGACCGCCAGCGGACCCATGCCGGGCAGGGCGAAGATCTGCTCGATGATCACCACGCCGCCCAACATGCCGATCAGTTGCAGGCTCAACACGGTCAGGCCTGCAGGTGCCGCACTGCGGAGCACGTGCTTGAAGAGGATTTCGCGCTCCCCGATGCCGCGGCTGCGCAGCGTCCGGACGTAGTCACGCTCAAGCTGCTTGATCACGGCGCTGCGGATCTGCTGAGCGCCACCGGTTACGCCGTTGATCAGCAGCGCGATCACCGGAAGCGTCATGGAGTAGACCCAAGCCTCCGGCCCCACCCCCGGAGAGATGGTGCTGGTGGCGGGGAAGAACCCCAGCTGGATGGCCAGGATGGTTACCAGGAACACGCCGATCACATACCCCGGGATGGAGTCCCCGACGATCGCGCCGATCTGGACCACCCTGTCCACCCAGCCGCGCTTCACGGCTGCGGCAACACCGATCAGTGCTGCGCAAATGGCGATCAGGATCATTGCGGTGAAGACCATGGTCATGGTCACCGGGATGCGGGTGGCCAGAGAGTTGGCCACCGGCTCCGAGGTGAACCACGAGGCTCCAAGGTTGCCTGTGAGGGCATCGCCAAGCCAGGCGAAGTAACGGACAAAGAGTGGCTGGTCGAGTCCCAGTTCCTGCTCCTTCAAGGCAACCTGTTCAGGTGTTGCCTGGTCCCCCAGGATGTTCTGGGCGATACTTCCGCTGGAGGTGTACAGCAGGGTGAAGGTGAGGACCGAGACTACGAACAACACCACCAGACCACTGCCCAGTCTTTTCGCAATGAACTTGATCATGGAGTCCTACTTGGCGGGCGAGTAGTTGTAGATGGACGGAACGGCCTGCTGCACCTGCGGCGTGACGTTCACTTTGTCGTTGTGGTAGTACATCTGGTTCACACGGAACAGAGGAGCGAACCAGGCTTGTTCCACCACGTATTTGTTGACTTCCTGGGCCAGCTTGCCGGCATCTGCACCACCGGTGCGCACGGCCGCGATCTTGGCCTCGAGCTCAGGAGTGGTGTTTTTGAAAGGGTTGTACAGAGCCTTGGTGGAGACGATCTGGTCAATCGCCACGGTGGGCTCACCCTGGAATAGGTTGAAGAACATGGCATGGTACTTCTGGGCTGCAACATCCGCAGTGAAGGTGTTGGTGATGGCCGCGCCCGGGTTCAGCGTGATTCCCACATCGGCAAGCTGCTGCTTGAGCACGGAAATCAGGGTTTCAGCACCGGGAAGGGTGGGAACGTCGATGCTGACCTTGCCCTCGAAGCCGGACTCCTTCAGAAGCTGCTTGGCCTTCCCCGGATCGTAGCTGTAGTAGTTCTCCAGCTCCTCGGTCCAAGCCCCGCTGTCCTTGCCGAACGGCTGAGTGGTGGGAGTGCCTTGGCCCAGCATTACCTGGTCCAGGATGGTCTTCCGATCAAAAGCGTGGTTGATGGCCTGACGGACCTTGACGTTGGCCAGGGCCGGGTTCTTGGTTCCATCGCGATCAAGGAGCAGCAATCCGGACCAGTCCACCTGGTTGGTTTCAAGCTTCATCTTGGCGCCCTCGGCCTGCTTGCCATTCTTGGGATCCAGCAGCGTGGCGTCGATCTGGCCGGATACCAATGCGTTGGTACGGGCAGTCGGATCGGTGAGGATCTTTAGCGTCAGCTTCTTGAACTTCTGGAGGTCCTTGTTCCAGTAGCCTTCCCGGGCGGTGAAGACAGTCTGCGAATCCTTCACGGAGGCTGCCTTGTCCATGACGTAAGGGCCCGAGCCCACGGGAACGGTCTTGATGGCGTCGGTGCCCAGTGCTGCGGGGCTTCCCATGAGGCCGGCAGCCTGGCTCAGGAAGTATTCCAGCGCCGGCTCTGCCGCGCTGAGGTTGATGTCGATGGTGTCCTGGTCCACTACGGCGATATCCGAGACCGAACCGAGCTGGGCCATCTGGGGTCCGTTGGCCTTCTTGAAGTGGTCCAGGTTGGCCTTGGCAGCCGTGGCATCGAACTTGGCACCGTCGCTGAAGGTGACGTCCGTACGGAGGTCAACAGTGAGCTTGGTGTTGGTGTCGTTGTACTTCCATGCCGTGGCGAGCATCGGGCTGAGTTTGCCGTCCGGTTCGCGGAGGATCAGGGAGTCGTACGCTGCCTGGTATGGCTGGAGAGCGTGACCAACATGGGCCTGTGCCGGATCCCAGGAAGTGATGTCCCGGAGGGTACCGAGCGTCAGTGCGGTCACTGTGGTTCCGCCACCGGCATTCGAACCGGCTCCGGTTCCGGCGCCCCCGCCGCCACAAGCGGTGAGCGCCAGGGAGGCGCTAAGTACGATGGCGGCTGCTGCCGCCTTGGGACCTAACTTCATTGTCGGCTCCTACTGAGTCTTTGCCTGATACGAATCAGAGCTTGGGGCATGTGGCCTGCGCCACATTTTGTGGTTATGGGATTTACAGTACGGACTTTGCGCGGCCTTGGCAACCGATTGTCAAAAGTTTCTTAAATTGTTGCCAAGTGGGTTTCGAGGAATGCTCGCCCGGTGGGCTCACCCCACCTGATCAGTAATCTCCGGGTAACTTTGCGCGTAAATGTCCTTGATGATGGCCAAGGATTTACCGGCCTCAGCCGGGCTGATCCAGAACGGCCCGGCGTCCTGCAGTTTGTTGTAGAAATCTGCAATCAGCAGTTCGTGGGAAACCCCCCAATAGGATCTTCCCCCCGTTTCCGCCACCCTCTCGGGGACGACGTCCACCGTGCCGTCGGCATAAGTCACCGTGAGGTCACCGCGCAGGCTGAGTGTTGCCTTCTCTGTCACGATGTCCAAGGTGACGGGCGCATTCACCGCATTGGCCAGTGTTGCGTAGAAGACACTCCGCGCGCCGTTCACATGCTCGGCCACGAACTCCGCGGTGTCTTCCACCTCGATCACGCCACCCAACGAACGGGTGGACGCGTGCCCCTCCACCTTGGCAACATCACCCACCAGCCACTGCAACAGGTCTACGGTATGAATGGCTTGGTTCATCATGAGGCCACCTCCACCCTCCGCCCACGTGCCACGCCATGGGCGGCTGCGGTAGTAGCTGCCCTCGCGGTGCCACATGACAGTTGCCGAGGCGCCGATCACCTGACCCAGCGTGCCGCCGTCGAGCAGTTCATGCATGGCTTGCGACGTCGCGTTGTAACGGTTCTGGAAGCAGACAGCGATTTTTGCCGGACTTCGCTCCGCAACCTCGATCAATCGCCGCCCCTCGGCCAGCGTGTGGGCAAGTGGCTTCTCCACGATGACGTTCACGCCGCGCTCCAGGCAGTCAGCGGCAACTGAAGCATGAAGATGGTGGGGCGTACAGATATGCACGACGTCGGGGCGCACCTTCTGGAGCATGTCCAGGTAATCCGCGTAGCCTGGGACGCCGTGCTCCGCTGAGGCCGATTCCAACCTTTCAGGATCGGTATCGGAGACCGCCACCAATTCGGCGTTGTCCATGGTGGCCAGGGCCGAAAAGTGAATAGTCGAGATGTCGCCGCAACCAATAACTGCCGCTGTAGGCATACCTGCTCCTTTGAAGGTTAATGCTGAACTGTTGAGCGCAGGCCGTCAGGCCAGGGAAACGCCATTCTTGGCAGCGAGGCCGGCAAAGGCGCGGGCCGCGATTCCGAAGGCAACCGGCCCCGAGTACCCGCCCAGCTCGTGGGCACTGGCCAGGTGCGGCTCCAGCGAGGCGAAGCCGGTGTAACCGTCCGCGGCAAGGGCGCTGATGGTCGCGTCCAATTCGCCGTCGCCTTCGCCGGAGGGAACCACTTCACCTGTGCTGGCGATTGCGTCCTTGACCTGTAGATATTCAAGGTAGGGACGCAGGATGGCATATCCCTCGGTGTAGGGCTTGACGCCTACTTGGACGAAATTGGCGTTGTCCCACGCAACCCGAAGCGAGGGAGAGTCCACCGCCTGCATAATGTCCAGGACGCGATCGGGAGTATCTCCATAAATGCCCTTTTCATTTTCATGGAGCAGGACGATGCCGTGCGCAGCAGCTTCTGCGGCCAGTGCTGACATTCGCTCCATGACGGCGTCGCGAATACTCTCCTGGCTTTGGCCAACTCCGCGATAGAAGGAGAAGATGCGGACGTATTTTGTCTCCAGGGTTTTGGCAACGGAGATGATTTGGCGAAGCCGCGTCACCTCATGCTCCACAGGAAGGCTGACGTCTACCTTGCCGATGGGACTGGCAACAGCTGAAACCTTGAGTCCCTTCTCATCCAGGATCGCCTTGAGTTGCCGGACGGCGTCCTGCCCAAGCTCCGAGACATTGGTCCCCCATGCGCTGCGGACTTCAATGTGGCTCGCACCCAGGGCCAACAGCACGGCGGCCTGCACGGTGGGATCGGGGTCTACTTCGTCGCCGAAACCGGACAGGCTCCACACGGCACTGGGTTGAGTCACGAAAGTCTCCTAGGTAGTCCTGCAGCGACACACGGAGGCGCGGTGACGCAGTTCACAGGCGGTCTTATCCCTCGAGTTTAGCCAACTTGGCACGCCATTGACAACCGATTGCCATAAGCTGCCATGCTGTGGCATTCTTGTTCAACGGTGTGGCAGTAGTCACAGCCGGATGATTTTTGTCGTTCAGAGAGGAACGCCCATGGCGACGCAACCCATGGCAACAGGCCGGCCTGCCACCATCCACGACATTGCTGCGCTGTGTGGCGTCGCAGCGTCCACCGTTTCGAGGGCCCTTGCCAATCCTGAGCGCGTCAATATCCGCACCCGCGAGCGGATCCAGGCTGCCGCCGTCGAGCTGAATTACACTCCCAATTCCCAAGCGAAAGCGCTGAGCTCCGGCCGCACGGGTGCGGTGGGCGTTCTGGTTCCGGATATCACCAACCCGTTCTACTTCGACCTCATCAGGGGAACGCAGCTTCAGTTGAAGGCGGCCGGCTACACGCAGTTGCTGGTTGATACGGAGGAATCGGACGAGGTGGAGGCCAGCACGCTGGAGCAGTTGCGTAAAAGCGCCGACGGCGTGATTGTCGCAGCGTCCCGCCTCAACGACGAAGCACTTGCCGCTGCCGCCGCGCGGATGCCGATGGTCACCGTTAACCGCGACGTCGACGGCGTCCCCGCAGTCATCATCGACACTCCCTCAGCCATGCCTCAGGCATTGGACCACCTGATTTCACTGGGCCACACGTCTGTTGCGTATGTTTCCGGCCCCGCCGTTTCCCAGTCCAGCGCCCGGCGCTGGACCTCACTGTCAGAAGCCGCCGAGGAACGCGGAGTTGAGGTTCGCAGCATCGGGCCGTTCGCCCCCAAGACCCAGTCCGGCGCAGCTGCTGCGGATGCCGCCGTTCACAGCGGGGTCACTGCGTGTATCGTCTTCAATGACCTCATCGCTATCGGCATGCTCCAGCGCCTCCGCGAACGTGGTCTTCGAGTGCCGGAGGACATGAGCATTGTGGGCTGCGACGACATCTTCGGGGCAGACTTCTGCAATCCGCCCCTGACCACAATGGCCTCACCGATTGAGCAGGCAGGACGCGTGGCCGTCTCCATGCTGCTTGCGCAACTGGATCCCCTGCACGCTGGATCCAGCCGACGCTTGGCCGTTATGCCTACGCACCTCACGGTCCGCGGTTCCACAGGTCCGGCCCCCACCAATTAGCTGACATTTGGTCTGGACGCGCGCAATATGGTTGAGCGTTGATAACCATGCTGACTAGTGTTGGACCATGCGCGAACTCCAGGCCAAGATCATTGAAGAAATGGGCGTCCAGCCCCGGATCGATCCTGCGGAGGAGATCCGCAGACGGGTCGCCTTCCTGAAGGACTACGTGAAGGCGACGGGGACTAAAGGCTTCGTCCTGGGCATCTCCGGCGGGCTCGATTCCACCCTGGCGGGGCGACTGGCCCAGCTGGCGGTCGAGGAGCTGGAAGCGGAGGGCGTAGAGGCGAACTTCGTGGGCGTCCGACTCCCCTACGGCATCCAACACGACGAAGACGACGCCCAGGCCGCCTTGGACTTCATCAAAGCCAAGACCGAGTGGACCTTCAACATTTCCCGCGCCGTTGATGGTTTCGAGGAAGAGTTCGAGAAGACCACCGGCGCGGAAATTTCCGACTTCCACAAGGGCAACACCAAGGCCCGCGCACGCATGATCGCGCAGTATGCCTTGGCCGGCGAGCACAATTACCTGGTGGTCGGCACCGATCATGGCGCCGAGTCCGTCACGGGCTTCTTTACTAAATTCGGCGACGGCGGCGCGGACATCCTTCCGCTATTCGGCCTGAACAAGCGCCAGAACCGCGCAATCCTGGCTGAACTTGGAGCTCCCGCCCGCCTTTGGCAGAAGGTGCCCACGGCCGATCTCCTGGACGACAAGCCCGGCCGCACAGATGAGGACGAGCTGGGCGTCACCTACGACCAGATCGACGACTATCTTGAAGGTCGCGAGGTGGCCGAAGGCGCAGCAGAGCTTATCGAGCAGAAGTACCTTCGTACCCGTCACAAGCGCACCGTCCCGGTCACCATCTTTGATACGTGGTGGAAATAGTTACGTCCCCTTAGAACAAGCACAACCAACCAACCACGACCACCAACCACGACGGCGGGTGCCGGCTTCCCATGGAAGTCCGCACCCGCCGTCGAGCTTTAACCGACGCTCTCTCACCTCCCTCGGGCTTCCTACCAGCCTTCTCTCACATCCCTCGGGCTCCCCACCAGCCCTCTCTCACCTCGATTACAAGGTCTTGACGACGCGATAGTTACCGATATATCGTTAACTATCGCCGATACTTCTTCGGTGAACCATACAATCGAAAGGACGATGCTGCTATGAAAGGCATCAACGAACACGACAACACCTTCCCTGAGCACGGTCACGGGCACCCCGAACACGGACACGGCCGAGGCCGGTTCAATCGAGGCAAGGGCCGTCGCGGACCGGGCGGACACGGCGGCGGCGGATTTGGCCCAGGCTTTGGTCCTGGCGGTTTTGGCCCAGGCTTCGGCCCCGGTTTCGGACCTCGGGGCTTCGGTCCCGGCGGATCACGCCGGGCCAACCGCGGGGACGTCCGCGCAGCGATTCTCTCGCTCTTGGCTGAGGCTCCCTCCAACGGATACGGCTTGATCAAAACGATCGCAGAGAAGACGTCCGGGGCATGGCGACCCAGCCCCGGCTCCGTCTACCCGACGCTGCAGCAGTTGGTCGACGAAGAGCTGATCGTCGCCGTCGGCGAGGGTCGGCGTACCGAGTTCACGCTCACTGACGACGGCAAGGCTTACGTCGCCGAGCATGAAGAAGAGCTCGCCAATGCATGGAACACGGAGGCCGATGGAACAGGCGCAGCATTCCACCAAAGCGTAGGCAAGCTCATGGGCGTCATCCACCAATTCCGCGGAGCCGCTACCGACGAACAGCGTCAAGCGGCGATCGAAAAGCTGGACGAAACCCGCCGGGCTCTCTACCTGATCCTGGCTGACTAAGTGCTGGGCAGCATCCTCTTGACCTTGACGTAACGTCAACCTCTACTGTCGAAGAATAAGCACAGGACGGAGGACGTATGGACTGGTCAATTCAGGAAATCGCCAAGATGGCAGGGACCACCAGCCGCACGCTGCGTCACTACGACGACATTGGGCTACTCAAACCAAGCCGGACCGGCCATAACGGCTATCGCCACTATGACGGTCCGGCCCTGGTTCAGCTCCAGCGAATCCTCCTGCTCCGGGAACTTGGGCTTGGACTACCGGCCATAGCCGAGGTTCTTGACCGCGAGACGGACACCGTCAAAGCGCTGAAAAGCCATCTGGAATGGCTTGCCCAGGAGCAGGACAGGATAACCCGGCAGATCGCCTCCGTTCGGCAAACGATCGACACGATGAAAGGAGATGGAAAGTACATGGCACAGGACATGTTTGATGGCTTCGACCACACTCAGTACAAGGACGAGGTGGAGGAGCGCTGGGGCAAGGACGCCTACGCCGCCAGCGACTCGTGGTGGCGTGGAATGAGCGCAGACGAAAAGCATCAGTGGAAGGAGCGCGCCCGGAAACTGGGCACGGACTGGATCTCCGCGGCAGAATCCGGGGTTTCGCCGGACGGCGCCGAGGCGCAGGACCTGGCGCGGCGCCACGTCGAGTGGCTGCGCGGCATTCCGGGAACCCCGACGGCGGCACCTGGCGCAGACGTCAAGGGTTACGTCACAGGACTCGGCGAAATGTACGTTGCTGATCCGCGATTCGCGGCCAACTACGGCGGCGAATCAGGGGCGACCTTCGTCAGGGATGCCCTGAGGGTATACGCGGAAAAGAACCTGTAGACGGTCAGGATGCGCTGATCAGGGTTAGGCAATAGTCTGGCCAAATGGGTACAAGCACCGTAAAGTCCGGCGAACAGGTTGACAGGCAGAAACGCATTCTCGACGCAGCCCTGGAACTGCTGTCCCGCCATGGCATTTCGGGCATCAACATGCGCGCTGTGGCGCGTGAAGCCGGCGTCGCCCTGGGGCTTGTGAACTACTACTACGAAGACAAGTCGAGCCTGATCCGCGCGGTTCTTCACCAGATTGAAGAGCACGACCTCCTGCTGGTGGAGCCCAAAGCCACGTCGACCCCCGACGAGCAACTCCGGGAGTCGCTTCGGCGCGTTGCGGACCCCGGGCTTCTGACCACACCGTACCTGTCCCTCCGGCTCCACTTGTGGGCCCTCGCCCAGGCGGATGAGGACTTTGCACGAATCAATGCCGCGGCCTTTGAGAGATACCTCCAAGGCCTCGCTGCCTTGATCGGCAATGCGATTCCGGGCCTGTCCCCGGATGAATGCAGGGAACGGGCGGCCGACATCGTAGTGGTGCAGAACGGCATGTGGCTCACCACGCTGTTGGGCATCGACAAGGCAGCCATCGCCCGCGGCATCGCCCGCACGGAGCAGATCGCTTTCGCCCCTTCGGTGTAGCTACCGGGTCCGGCGACCCTTTCTATGTGCTCAGAAGGTGTTAGAGAAGGTAGTTGAAGGCAGTCCCGTTCCCGTGAATTGGTAGTCGAGGGTGGTTTGGGCTGCTGGGTCTTTTCGGGAGATGCCCTGCGTGAATTCCAGGTTTTCGGGGTCAACCGTTGTGCTCGTGCAGCGGACTTCTTTTGTGCCATCGTTTTGTGCCGTGCAGGACCACCCGGCGGGTTGGATGAGTGTTCCCGGGATCAGGCTTGCCCCCTCGGATACGGAGAAGATCACTTCAGCGGCTTCGGTGGCTGTTTGGCCGGCAATTGAGAAAGTGATCGTGGCCTGGACATCCGCCGCGCCTGAGCCCACACCCGTGGTGACGGTGGCCGTGACCTCTGGTGCTATGGGCCGGGTCGGGGTCGGGCTCTGCGTCGGGGTCGGGCTCGGCGTCGGGGTTGGGCTCTGCGTCGGGGTCGGGGTCGGGGTCGGGCTCTGCGTCGGGGTCGGGCTCGGCGTCGGGGGTGTGCTCTGCGACGGGGTCGGCGTCGGGGGTGTTGGGTCCTTTGTGGTGCCCGCCCCGAGTAGTGGCGGTAGGACTTCGAAAGGCTTGGGCACCTCGAAGAGCTTCAGCGGAGCGGCCGCGGGCGGGGCAGGCCAAGCGATCGGACGGTGCGGCGGCGCGGAGAAGCTCGCGGGGCTGCGTTGCACGCCGTTCAGGGCGGGCAGTTCTTCCGGGCCTGCGGCGAGTTCGGCTGGCCCGGGGGCGGTGAACCTCGAGGGTTGATTCGTCGGTGCGGCCGGGGCCGGGTTGGCACCGGTGAGTGGGGACTTCGTGTTCTGGTTATCCTGGCTGGAGGTGGTTAACGGCATCTCGCCGGTTTGTGGTGTGCCGGGGTTGTTGGTTCCGGTTGCTGCCAAAGCTATGGTGGCGCCCACAATCACGGCCGCTCCTGCTAATCCAGCTGCCCCGACTTTAACCATCGAAGCGATGGACTTGGGAACAGCCTCGCCGCCGGCACCGGCCCCCACCACAGTACCCGCGAGCCCAGCGGCGCCCATGATTCCGGGGGCGGCAGACGTTAGTGCCACTCCCGCGATCAGGGGGAAGATGATGGCCCTCATGGCGGACTGTACGTCGTTGAGATCCAGGAGCAGGGCCGTGCATTTTGAGCAGGATTCCAGATGGGTCTGGACTTTGTGGTGGGCCCGCCGGCTCAGACCGTTCCTGGAGTAGGCCCCTAGCTGGTCCGGATACCCTTCGCATTCCTTGGGGGTTGAGTTGTTTATATGGCCCTGCAAATAGGCTTGCCGCAGACCTTCGCGGGCCCGGATCGCCAGCGACGACACCCCGTTTGGGGTGATTCCCAGTACTTCCGATGCGGCGGCGGGTTTCATTCCCTCTATGTCCACGTACCACAGGACTTCCTGCCAACGCTCAGGCAGGGATTTGAACGCAGCCGCCACGGTGCTGGACTCAAACCCCATAACGGCCGGGTCCTCAGGATCCTCAACCCGGTCCAGCACAAAACTGTCCGAAACCGGCAGGCTACGGGCCGCCATCCGGTTCTGGGCCTGCGCGATGCGCCGCACCGCCGTCAGCAGATAAGCCCTAAAGAAAGTATCAGGACCCTTGCCACGCATCAGGGCCTGATGAATCGAAACAAACGCCTCCGAAACAATGTCCTCAATATCGGCCCTGTTATCCACCTGCCCAGCCGCGACATACCGCGCCATATCCCGATGCCGGTCAAAAAGACTCGCAAAAGCCCCCTGATCCCCCGCCCGAACCCTCAAGACAAGATCAGCATCACTAACAGTCTCCATCGCCGTTGCCACAGACGTTCCTATCTTCGGGTTACATAGTCGTTCGGCCCACATCGGCCGTGGTGGACGGTGTTCCAAAAAGCGCATCTTCCGCTACGCGCTTGAGTCAAGGGCCATCGCAGCGGCAGCGGCAGCAACCTGTTCACACGACAAATCGATGCAACGCTGCACTTCTTAAGTGTGGGCAAGGGGCAGTTTGTGTCGCGGAAAAGGAAAAGAATTTTCGTGAGGGTGGACTTCCTCGCGGCAACGCCCGCACACAGCTAAGGACGAGTGGGGAAGAGCAGTATTTCCAGCTCCTGCATGTCCACTAGCCGGCGCTCATTTAGTTGGTCTTCGTGGATCCAAAAGAGTCCTGCCTTCGGCATAGTCTGGGTGACGATTCCGCGATGTACAAGAACTCCCTTCGACCAAGCTTCAATGGTGTCCCCTTGCGCTAAGTCCGTGCATCGGACGATGAGTATCTGTTGGTTGGCCGTCACGGTGTGGTCCTTTCCCTGCCTGGAACTGGAGTGGAATTACGAGGGCGGGTGGCCAGGATGGCAACCGTTGCCGCACCGATGAGGCCCAGAACCCACCAGGGGAAACCTGGGTCTGATGCTTGACTGGGCATTGTTTGCGGGCTCTCGGCACTGGGGGCTTCTGTGCGTTCGCCGCGGACGAGCAAGCGATGACTGTTTACGCCGGTGGGCGTACAGGTGATGAGAGTTACATAGTCCTTGCCGGGCACCTTTCGGAGAGCGTCCGTTTGATCCGGCAAGACTGTTTGGATGGAGTCCACTTTGTAGTAGATGGTCTGGTCCAGGACGCTGATGCTAAAGGTTTCACCTTTAGCGACTTTATGGAGGTTCTCGAAAAGGGTTGCACTGACGAAGCCGGAGTGCGCGCTCAGGACGCTATGAGTCCCCTCTCCCCCGACTGGCAGAGCCGAACCGAACAGGTGACCGGCGCCTTTGGACAGCGAGTCTTCGTCGGTGCCGTGGAAGATCGGCAGGTCGGAATGGATGGAGGGGATACTGATCCGGCCCATCATTCCACCTGGTCCCACATCCAACAGATTCTGGTAGGCGTCTGATCCTGCGCCGATGGTGGTCTGTTTGCCCTCGTCATTGAGGGAATAGGGGTCTCTGAGAGGTCCGGAAGGAAGGTCTTGGTTGAATTTCTTCGCCGCGTCCAGAATGGACTTTTTGGCAGAGGGGTTTAGGTTTCCCACAGTGTCCACGTAGCCACTGATCTCGGTGGCGTGGACCCGGTCGGAAAACCAGGCAGCTGCTGTTGGATACAGCAAAATTCCCACACCCAAGATGGCAATCAGGACTATGAGGATGCGTTGTTTGCTCCACGATCCGATGACTCGGCCGAGGTCGCGTCGGGAGGGGGTTTGGATATGAGTCATCAGGGTCCTGTGGCGGAGGTGTGTAGTGCTGAAACTTCAAAGTGGGGAAGATCGCCAAAACGATCTTCCCCACTTTGGCTAGATGGGAGTCACGGTTGCGGCTCCCAAGGTGCTAGCTGTTGGTGGTCTTGCGGTTCCTTACGAACAGGAGTCCTGCGCCGACGACCAGGAGTGCTCCGGCTGCGTAGAGCAGGCCGGTTCCGAGGCCACCGGTGAGGGGCAGTTCGAAGCCGCCGTTGGACGGGATGTTCTTCACGCTCAGGTCAATGCCGACACTGGTGCTGGCAGAGTTGATCAGGAAGGAGATCGGCTCGGCGAGCAGCTCGTATCCGGCCGGGGCGGTGGTCTCGACCAGGTAGTAGGTGCGGTAGTCAACCGAGCCCGGTGCAACAGCTGCACCATCTGCCCAGTCCGAGTAGCGCAGACCGGAGATGGTCAGCGTGCCATCGGCAGCGACGGTGAAGACGCTCTGGCCGTTCAGTGCGACCGGGTTGGTGCCGGCCAGTGCGTCAGCTTCGTTGGTGTAGACCGAGAAGGAAGCGCCGGCGAGGGCTGTGCCGTTCTCGTTGACCTTCTGCAGGGTCATTTCGCCCCACTTGGTCACGACCGGGGGCGTCACGATCGGGCCGCCGGGCTGGCCCGGGGTGATGGTGAAGCTGCCCAGGTTCGGGTAAACCAGAGCCTCGTTCTCGATTTCACCGATGGTGTTGACGGTGGTGTTCACGATGACCTGAACGCGGGTGTCCACGTGTGCGGCCAGTACTGCCAGGCCTGCGGGGGTGAAGACGATGGAGGCCGTGTTCGTTGCTGCGTCGAAGACCACGTTGTAGTGGGTGCCTTCGGTGATGACGGTGCCATCAAGCAGGGTGGCGGTGGCGCCCACGTAGGTCAGTTTGGGATCGAGGACGTCCACGATCTTGTAACCATCAATGACGGCTTCGTTGGGAATGTCACCGGTGATGGTGAAGTCAATCTGGTCGCCCAGCTTCACGTCGGGGGCATCCGTGACGGTCTTTTCTGCACCGGCAATGGAGTTCTTCGGGTAAACGTGAACATCGTAGATCCAGTTGTCCTGGTTATCCGGGTCGGTCAAGGGAACCGAGACCAGGAAAGGAGCTGCAGGAGTCACACCGGCGGGGTAGTTGGTCTCGGTGACCAGGTACAGGCCGACGGGGAGGTTGGCGAACGCTGCGGTGCCGTCGGCAGCGGTGGTCTGGGCCTGCCCTGCACCCAAGGTGTAGCCGGCACCGGTAATGGAACCGGCCGGGTCCGACGGGGCGAAGACGCTGCTCAGGTTATGGGCTGCGTCCCAACCGGCGTTGGTCGACAGGTCAATGGTATTGACCTGCTGAATCGTGAACTCAATGCCACCCAACGGCGTCAACCCGGAGGTGTCTACCGCAGTGCCGTTGTTGGGAAGGCCTGTGGGAGTGGCGGGGCGTTCGAACTTGTGGACTGTGATGGAACCGGTCTGGTCGCCATCAACCAAGGGCGCTGCCGAGGCCGGTGCGACGGAGAAGGACATGGCCAGCACCGCCCCGGCTATAGTTGCGGCGGCGGTTTTCCACAGCCGCAAGGAGCTTGGATTACTCACTTTGTATCTTCTTTCTATTGATGGTTCGGATGCTCGGGAGTGAACATTCTGCGTTCCGGGCTTGCCGCACTAGCGGCAAGCAGGAGGTCTAAGTGCTGGTGATGTTTCGGCGGCGGACGGTGACGAGTCCCAGGCCGAGGGCTGTCAAGACGAGAATCCATCCAGCTGCGGTGAAGGGCCACCAGCCGATGCCGCCAGACTCGGGCATTTCCAGTGCGGGCACATCGCGCACCGTGATGAGGAAGATCCCATCACCGTCGCTGTCGCTGCTGGTCACAACGCCCGTACCGCTGCCCTGTCCAACTGTCACGGCGCCACTAGCTGCAACGGTGAATTGCACAGGCTCGGCCAACAGGTTGAAACCCTCAGGTGCGGTGCTCTCTTGGAGCCAGTAGATACCGGGTTTGATTCCCTCGAGTTGGAACAAACCTGTTTCACCTGTCACGGCAACCGCGGTCGGGCTCACCAGGGCCGCTCCGGGGACGCCATTGTTGTTGGTGTAAATCGTCCAGGAAGAGCCGGCCATTCTGACCCATTCCTCGTTGGAAGATTCGCCGACTTTTTCGATGAGGACTTTGGCGGGTGTCTGGTGTGTGGTGGTGCAGTCAGGCCCGGGGCCGGACGATCCGGATCCGGCGCAGGTTTGGGGAGGTGTGCTGCCGCTGCCGGTCACCGTGTTGATCAAGGTGGCGTTCCAGGCATTGGTCTTAACGGTGACGCTGTATCGCAGTGTCGCCGTTTGACCGGCGGGAAGGGTGAAAGCGGCCGTAGTGAGTGTTGTTGAAGGGGCCACAGGGTTTGCGACGGGAATAGGAGTGCCCGTTCCAATGGTGAGGGTTGCTGAGCCCGGGACGAAGGTCGCGTTGTCCAGGACATCCGCGAGGTTATCCTTCAGGATCACCCCTGTGATGATGCCGCTGAGGCTGGTCGCGGTCACTGCATAGTTGATCGTCTGGCCGGGGGTTACCGATCCGTTCGCCGGAACCGTGCCGTTGACCGTCGCCGTCTTCTTGATCTTCCACGCCGGGGGTGCCTTGATTTCTGCATCGTCCGTTGCCGTGACCGGCGGCCCGATGGGCGGATTGCCGGTGACCTTGGCGATGTTTGTGAGCACGCCGGTGATGACATCGTTCTGAGTCACCACGTAAGTGGCGGTAGCAGTCACCGATTGCCCGGCCAGCAACACACCGGGCAATCCCGGCCAGGTGTAAGTCAAGACGGACATGGTGCCGGTCCCGGAGAATTGTGTTTCGCTGATCACGACGCCCGTCAGGGTGACGTTGCCGGTGTTCTGGGCCACGAACGTGTAAGTGGCGGTTTGGCCGGCCACGAGTGTGGTCCTGTCCACGGTTTTGACCAACGTGATGGCCGGTGCAGCGGCAGGGGCGATGGTGACGATGTAGTCCTCCACCTCGCCCGAATTCGAAGGTCCAATGGGCAACTGGACCTGGGTGATGTTGTAACTGATCCGGAAGCGCGCATAGGTGGTTCCGGCAGTCATCCCCGCAGGGACAGCGGACCAGGTGAGCGTGGCGGATGTGGCTCCGGCCGCAAAGTTGGCGCACGCCCGCTCCGCAGTGTTGTTAAAGAGCCCGTCCTTGTTGACGTCGATCCACCCACACGTCATTCCGGCTTTGCTGGCACCACTGATGGCGACGGTTCTGGTGTAGCTGGTTACTCCCGCCGTCATGGGCGCCATGACGACGCCATCGTCCATCTGGTCCAGCGCGGCAGTAACGCTGGCATTGGGGGACGCCGTCCCGTTGGCAACGTTGGCGTTATCCTCGGTGATATTCGCACCCAGCGTTACGTCGGATGCAACAGCCCTCGCGGCGCTGCCTTGATCGTAAGACGCCGGAGCATCCCCGAAGTCCTGAGGAACAGTGACAGCCATGAGGAAGTTGTCTTGGTTGTGGACATTGGCATTCGTGACGACGTTATTCGTGTAGCCGGGTATCGAGTTGCTGGTCGGAACGTGAACGCTGCTGACATCGAAGGTCAAGGTAGTGACGACGCCGTTGACTCTTACCGAGCCGCATGCCGCTGTTGCCTGGGCACTGAGCGGAGCGGGATTGCCGGTCTGAGCTGTGCTGCTGCACGAAGGACCGGTATTGTGATTCACTGCCGTGATGGAGTTACCACTGACGGCGAGATTGCTTCCGGAGAGCTTGCTCATGGTCAACCCGGCGGTGGCGAGGTTCAAGACGACATGGTACTGCGACTGCTGATCAACACTGCCGTCGTCGCCGAGGTCGAGGGACACATACCCGCCCATACCTGCCAGATTCAGTACCGGGTTTCTCACCGGCTGGCTAAAGGCAACAGTGACAGTGCCCAGACCCGAACAAGACCCACTAGCCGGACAGTTGTTCGTGGCGTCGGTCCAGAACTCGACGGCGGGAGAAGTGGCGGGGACGCCCTGCGAATAGTCCGAGGCGACATACCCACGGCTATCCAGCGTCGTCCTGCCCGCCAGATAGGTCAGACCTGACTGGTCATAGGTGGTAGTCAGGCCTGATCCCGGCATCGTCAGCACGGCGTCTCCGCCCACAGTGTTCGCCGGGGCTGTGGCCACTTCGTAGGCCTGAGCCGGTGCGCCTAACGACAGCCCGCCAAGGACCACCATCAACGCGGCAAAAATGGCCGTCGCTCTCCCGCGGGGAAACTTCAATGGAGGTCCTTCCAAGAACTCTTACTCAACCGCTCCACTGGGGAGCCGAACATATACAGGGGCAAGGCCCACACCCTCAGCCGGGCGAAGCTTCACTAAGGGAGTAGCGGCAGGGAAAGGAATGTGTCGCAAGTTCCTGGAAGTTTTTGATAGACACCTATCAGCCGCGAACCGCAATGAGAGCATCTTGCTGGTCGCCGAACTCCCGAAAGGCCGAGCGCCCGGTCACTCGCATGCTGCTCAGTAGTTCGCCGCCGTGCAGTTGATCTCGCGTCGTCACCGAATAGGAGAAGCTTCGATATGCGGTCTCGAACCTTCCGAGATGGCCGATTGGCTGGACGTCCCTCCGGGATAACGGCTGGAACTGAAGTACTTCCAAACCCTCGTTGGTCAGCGATCCGGGGACTAGTTGGACACCATTGAGGCGCCGGCCCGTTTCGTTGACGATCCAGGCTGTGAAAACAACTCTCTCCCCCGGTCTGACCAACCGTTTGTCTGCTGCATACATCAGCACCAAACCGGACCCTTGAGGCCGCCGTTTGAGATGGCCCCATCTGGACCTGAGCTGCCGGATACCCTCTACTGCCCGTTCATTTCCCACACCCGTTAAGTACTGAACGGGCGCCGATCGTGTCGGCACTTGGTCCTTAACAGATCCAAGGAAATCCTCAGCCATTCCGCCTACCACCAGTGGCGGCCAATTCGTCAATGTCGCGACACAAATCCAGTACCCCCGGTACTTACTTGACATGAACGACCAAACAGAGATTCTTAGCGGCGACCTCGTTATTACATCCTGTGGACTCCAAGATCGCTGGCAGCAAAGCAGCCTGCAAGCGGGATGGAAGCTTCCCGGCGATTGGCTGGTACCTGAGGTCGCGGAGACCACCAGGGCGAGAGTTCGGGGGGACGAACTCCAGAACGTTGCGAAACGGCTGGGTGCGTCCCGCGCTTACCACGGGGTGGGCGTGCGCGAGACCATGATGGACCTTCGTGCGTTCTACGCCGTTGCCGGTTTACCCCCGGATGACTCTTCCATGCTGGCCTTAGTGGAGGGATGGACCGCGGAGATAGAGCGGCTGGAACCTCTCTCCTGCACTGATGTCCGCACAGGGTTGGCGACGTTCGCGCATTTCGAGCGACTCATCTACGACGTGGCTGTCAGCGGATCCCGGGCACAACAAGCACAAACCATCGCGTCCCTTCATCTCGACTGGTCCGACCATGGTCATCGTCTTGGCTGGGATCTGCTTGCGGACGTAGGAAACATTTGCAGCGAGGAACTGGCCACGATCAACGTTTCGGCTGCATACCACCGAGGAAGCATCCACGCCATCATGGAGCGCACTACTCAAAGTTACGAAGCCCTTTTCCGCTGCCGCGAACGCCTCGATGCACTCACCATGTGGCCTTCTCCAGCTACGACAGTCGACTTCGAACCTGTCCCGACCACCCAGGCGGATTTCACGAAAACAACGGCTGCGCTCCGAACCCGACGAGCGGCCTGATGTCTATCGCCAACCCGGCCTTCACGCGAAGGGTGGTCACGGCAGACCCCGAACGCATGCTGGAAAGACACTTCACTACATGGTGCGCAAGGTACAAAATAACGCTTGGCGACTCTGGGTTCACCACCGAAACAGGCCACGCCGTCTACCCCGCCCATGGAGTAACCGAGGCCGATGGAACTGTGTGGCTGTCTACCTTGGCGTCCTTTGACAAGTCCGGGATCCGCGGGCAAGTAGAACACAACCCGCATTTCCGGCGCATGCTCATCGATGTAGCCAAATCGCCCGACAGAGCCCCCGACGGGATAGCCCTGTTGATCGGCAGAACGCCCTATCAGGTGATTTTCCAGAACACTAAAGACGCTGGCGGCGACCACATCGTCAATGTCGCGTTCATCAATAGGGCGCCGCTTAATGTCACCCCTCTTTGAACATCTGTTCATAATTTTCCTTGAACAGATGTTCAAGATGCACTAGCCTGCTTCGTATGACCCAAGCCACATTTTCCGATTCCGCCTCCACTCTTTTCATCAACGGCACGTGGGAGCCGGCTGCATCCGGTGCGGTGCGCGAAATCCGTAACCCGGCCGACGGCGAACTGGTCGCCACGGTGTCCGAAGCCGGCCGCGACGACGCCGAGCGTGCCATTTCTGCAGCTCGTGAGGCTTTTGACTCCGGCGTCTGGTCTTCAGTCCCGGCACCCGAGCGCGGCGCGTTCCTGCTCAAGGTCGCCGCGGAACTGCGCGAACGCCGGGAGAAGTTCGCCCGCGCCGAATCCTTGGACACCGGCAAGCGCATCATCGAAAGCCGCATCGACATCGACGACATCGCCGCCTGCTTCGAATACTTCGGACGTCTCGCCGGGCAGTCGGCCGGCCGGGTGGTCGACGCCGGGGACCCCGCCGTCGTGAGCAAAATAGTCTACGAGCCTGTGGGCGTCTGCGGCCTGATCACGCCGTGGAACTACCCGTTGCTGCAGGCCACGTGGAAGATCGCGCCCGCCCTGGCCGCTGGCTGCACCTTCGTCCTCAAGCCCGCCGAGCTGACCCCGTCCACGGCAATCCTAGCCATGCAGTTGCTGAAGGACCTTGGCCTGCCGGACGGCGTCGCCAACCTCGTGACAGGCCCTGGCGCCCAAGCGGGCGCGCCCCTTTCGGAGCACCCTGACATTGACCTGGTCTCCTTTACGGGCGGCCTGGAAACCGGCAAACGTATTGCCGCAGCTGCATCCGGCACGGTTAAAAAGGTGGCGCTGGAGCTCGGCGGCAAGAACCCCAACGTCGTGTTTGCTGACGCTGACTTCGACGCCGCCGTCGACAATGCGTTGAACGGCGCCTTTGTGCACTCAGGCCAGGTCTGCTCCGCTGGAGCACGGCTGGTAGTGGAGGAATCCATCGCCGAACGCTTCGTTGACGAACTGGTCCGCAAGGCACAGGACATCCGCCTCGGCGGCCCCTTCGATGACTCCGCCGAAACGGGACCACTGATTTCTGCTGCCCACCGGGAGAAGGTGGACGCCTACGTTCAGCGTGGCGTGGCAGAAGGTGCGCGGTTGCGTTGCGGCGGCGCGGCACCTGAAGGTGAGAAGTTCGACGCCGGTTTCTACTACCAGCCCACCGTCCTGGACCGCGTCCACAGGGGAATGTCGGTAGTCATCGACGAAGCCTTTGGCCCGGTAGTAACAGTGGAAACCTTCCGCACTGAGGACGAAGCCGTAGCCACCGCCAACGACACTATTTACGGACTGGCCGGCGCCGTCTGGACCCAGGATGCCGGCAAGGCCCAGCGGGTAGCGGGCCGTTTGCGGCACGGCACGGTCTGGATCAACGACTACCACCCCTACCTTCCGCAGGCCGAGTGGGGCGGTTTCGGCCAGTCCGGCGTCGGGCGCGAACTCGGTCCCACCGGACTGGGTGAGTATCAGGAAGCCAAGCACATCTACCAGAACACCAGCCCTCAGGTGACCGGCTGGTTCGCAGACCACGGCAAGGAGAAATAGATGCACGTTGACAACATCGAGGACCTCAGCGAGCGCGGGTTCGATTACGTCGTCATCGGCGGAGGATCTGCAGGAGCTGCCGTCGCGGCCCGCTTAAGTGAAGACCCTGCCGTCACCGTGGCCTTGGTGGAAGCCGGACCGGATGACCGGAATCTGCCGGAGATCCTGCAGCTGGACCGCTGGATGGAGCTGCTGGAATCCGGCTACGACTGGGACTACCCGGTGGAACCGCAGGAAAACGGCAACTCCTTCATGCGTCACGCCCGCGCCAAGGTGATGGGTGGCTGCTCCAGCCACAACTCCTGCATCGCCTTTTGGGCTCCCCGCGAAGACCTGGATGAGTGGGAGTCAAAGTACGGCGCCACAGGCTGGAATGCTGCTGGCGCATGGCCTTTATACAAGCGCCTGGAAACCAATGAAGACGCTGGCCCGGATGCTCCCCATCATGGCGATTCCGGTCCGGTGCACCTGATGAACGTTCCCCCAAACGATCCCGCCGGAGTCGCACTCCTGGATGCCTGCGAACAGACCGGTATCCCCCGCGCAAAGTTCAACGACGGCAATACCGTGATCAACGGCGCCAATTTCTTCCAGATCAACCGCCGCTCCGACGGGACACGTTCCTCCAGTTCTGTCTCCTATATCCACCCCATCGTCGATCGCGAGAACTTCACGCTGCTGACCGGTCTACGGGCACGCCAACTGGTGTTCGACGCTGACAAGCGCTGCACCGGCGTCGACGTTGTTGACTCGGCCTTCGGCCGGACGCATAGGCTTTCGGCGCATCGCGAGGTCATCCTGTCCACCGGTGCCATCGACTCCCCCAAGCTCCTCATGCTTTCCGGCATAGGCCCGGCCGAACATCTAGCCGCGCATGGCATCGAGGTCCTGGTGGATTCCCCCGGCGTCGGCGAGCACCTCCAGGACCACCCGGAAGGCGTGGTGCAGTTCGAGGCAAAGCAGCCCATGGTGCAGACCTCCACCCAATGGTGGGAGATCGGCATCTTCACTCCCACCCAGGCGGGCCTCGACCGCCCGGACCTGATGATGCACTATGGCTCCGTGCCCTTCGACATGAACACCCTGCGGTACGGCTACCCCACTACGGAGAACGGCTTCAGCCTCACACCGAACGTCACGCATGCCCGTTCCCGGGGGACGGTCCGGCTGCGAAGCCGGGACTTCCGCGACAAGCCCATGGTGGACCCCCGGTACTTCACCGATCCTGAAGGGCACGACATGCGCGTCATGGTGGCCGGCATCCGGAAAGCCCGGGAAATCGCCGCGCAGCCAGCCATGGCTGAATGGACCGGCCGGGAGCTCTCCCCCGGAATTGAGGCACAGAGCGACGAGGAATTGCAGGATTACATCCGCAAAACGCACAACACCGTCTACCATCCCGTCGGCACGGTCCGCATGGGACCAGTGGACGACGACATGTCACCCCTGGATCCCGAGCTGCGGGTCAAGGGCGTTATGGGCCTGCGAGTGGCCGATGCCTCCGTCATGCCGGAACATGTCACCGTGAACCCCAACATCACGGTCATGATGATCGGCGAACGTTGCGCCGACCTCATCAAGACTGACCTCGTCCGAGCCAACCGGACGGAGGAAACCACGACGGCGGAAGCCGACTTCAGCTTGTCCCTCGCCTGAACAGGCACCCTGCTTTTAGACCCACGCAACAAACAATGGGGGAACAGCCCGAGGCACATCGTGGTGCCCGGCCTTTGATTTCGACTGCGTCCAACGGCGGCCGCAGGTAATCACCATTCGTGCATGTCTGAATTAGGAGTTCGAATGTTAGAACCCAGCAAAATAGGACCCTGCAAGAGCGATGCAAGCGGCATGGACGAGTTTGGTTATGCCCAAACCCTCGACCGCAGCATCGGTAAATTTGCCAGCTTCGCCGCCGGCGTCAGCTACATCTCCATCCTCACCGGCGTTTTTCAACTGTTTTACTTCGGATTTTCGACGGCGGGACCCGCCTATGCCTGGTCGTGGCCCATCGTCTTCGTCGGCCAACTCATGGTCGCCCTCTGCTTTGCGGAACTGGCCGGACGCTATCCGGTGGCCGGATCGGTCTACAACTGGGCAAAAAGGCTCTCCACGGGAACATGGGCCTGGTTGGCGGGCTGGTTGCTGCTGCTCTCCTCGATCATGGCCCTGGGGTCCGTGGCCTTGGCCCTCCAAATCACCTTGCCGCAGATCTGGAGCGGTTTCCAACTGGTAGGCGACGGAACAGGTCCTTACGACTTCGCCGTCAACGGAGTCATCCTGGCCAGCATCATGATCGGCATTTCCACGCTCATCAACGCGTTCGGCGTGAAACTCATGACCATGATTAACAGCGTGGGAGTGTTCGTTGAATTGGTCGCGGCCGTCCTGCTCATCGCAGCACTCATCTGGCATTCCGTGCGCGGACCCGAAGTCCTCCTGGATACCGCCGGATTTGGCGAAGAGCATCCCTTGGGCTTCTTCGGTGTGTTCCTCATTGCCGCCATGGCTTCCGGCTATGTCATGTACGGATTCGACACCGCAAGTTCCTTGGGTGAAGAGACCAAGGACCCAAAGCGGACGGCTCCCAGGGCGATCCTGCGCGCCGTTACTGCATCCTTCCTCTTGGGAGGGTTGCTCCTCCTCGGCGGAATTCTGGCCGCGCCCGATCTTTCCGACCCCAAGCTCGGAGCCGCTGATGGCGGGCTGCAGTACATTGTGTTGTCGGTGTTGGGTGGCCCCTTCGGCAAGGCGTTCCTGGCATGCATCGTCGTAGCCGTGGTGGTCTGTACTCTGGCCGTCCACGCAGCAGCCATCCGGATGATGTTTGCCATGGCCAGGGACAACAACCTTCCCTTCAGCCGTCAGCTCAGCAAAGTGCACCCCACCCGCAAAACCCCCACAGTGGCTGCCATCGTTATTGGCGTAGTGGCAGTGATTCCGTTGATCGTCAACATTTCCCAGCCAGCCATCTTCACCATTCTGTCCAGCATCAGCATCGTCCTGATTTACCTGTCCTACCTGCTGGTTACGGTGCCCATGCTGCGGCGAAGGTTCCTGAAGAAGTGGCCCTTGAAGGACGACGGATCGGAACCGGGATTCAGCCTGGGCAAATGGGGGCTGCCCGTGAACATCCTGGCCGTGCTGTGGGGCGGCGCCATGACGTTGAACCTCGTGTGGCCGCGGCCGGAGATTTACAACTCGGTCCCGCCGTTCGAGTGGTACCTGCAATGGGGCGGCGTGATCTTCGTAGGCACTGTGATCATCGGCGGAACGCTCCTTTACCGCCTCCGCATCAGGCATAAGACCGGGGTCCTGGCCGAACACGCAGCCCTGGTCACGCCCGAGGAGTCTCCCCTAGTGGTAACACAAAGCTCTTAGCCAAGCCCGGCTATCTCTCACTTCTAACGAGCATCCCTTCGCCGACGTTCAACCGGCGAAGGGATGCTCGCTGCGTATTGCACCAGCTGGCGTCCTCAGACGAACGCCGACTTCCCCGTCACAGCCCGGGCCACGATCATGGAGTTGATCTCGTAGCTGCCCTCGTACGTGTACAGGATCTCGGCGTCGCCGAAGAGCTTGGCCATCTCGTAATCGGTGGTGATCCCGTTCCCGCCCAAGAGGGCCCTTCCCATCGCAACGGAGGAACGGGCCAGCCGGGTGGTGGTGGCTTTGCACATGGCGGCCTGCACCATCTCGAGCTTCCCGGCCTGCTGAATGCGGGCGAGCTCCACCATCATGGACAGTGAGGCGTTGGCATTACCCAGGATGTCTGCGAGCTGCTGCTGCACTAACTGAAACCGGGCCAGCTCTTTGCCGAATTGTTTGCGTTCCAGCGCGTAAGAACGGCCAATATCAAAGGCGGCCAATTGAATTCCCGCAGCTTGCCAGCCCACCCATGCCCGGGAATCACGCAGGAGGTCATTCGCGCGGGAAAATTCCGTGGCACCCGGCAGCAGGTTCTCCATGGGAATGCGCACCTCGTCCAACACGATGTCCGCGTTCTGCATGATGCGCAGGCCGATCTTGTTGGAGATCTTGGTGGCGGAGTACCCGGGGCGATCCGTCTCAACGATGAAGCCCTTGATGTGTCCGTCAGCCAGGTCACGAGCCCAAACGAGGGCAAAGTCGGCAATCGTGCCGGCCCCGATCCAACGCTTGGCACCGTTGATGACCCATTCGCCGCCGTCGCGCCGCGCCGTCGTCGAGAGTCCTCCGGCGATGTCCGATCCGTGATCCGGTTCTGTCAGCGCGAAAGCGCCCAGTTGGGTAAAAGCCTCCAACCCGGGCAGCCACTTGCGCTTCTGTTCAGGGGAACCGAGCTCGTCAATCATGCCGACAATGAGCTCATTATGGATGCCCACCAACGCTGAAAGGGACACATCTGCCCGGGCGACTTCGGTGTACATGAGCCCCTTGAACAGCTTGGAGGAGCCGTCCGTTTGCAGCCCGCCCAGCCCGAACTTGGCCATGTCAGCCAGTAGCCCGAACGGGAATTCTTCCCGGTTCCAGTAGTCGATGCTCGCAGCCCGGATCCGGGTTTGCAGGAACTCCCTGATCTCGAGATACCGCGCACGCTCCTCCGGGGGGAGCAGGTCAATGACGTGCATCAAGTCCGCCTCCGGATAAGGAGGCAGGACGCGTTCTGGTGCCACACCGCTGGTAACGGTGCCGGCAGCTTTTTCGTCGAGCATTAGACCCCTTCGTCATGTCCCGCATGGGCTCTTCCAAACCCTTGGATGTCCTAGTATATTGCAAGGTGATGTGGATCACTAGGCGGGGAAGTCCGGCAAAGGTGCCAGGGAAACCCGAAGGCGAAAGGCGGACTATGACAGTCACAGAAGACTTCCGTGCGGCCCGCGATCGGCTGCTGGAATTGCGCGAGGACTACAAGCAGGCACACGCTGAATTCCAGTGGCCCCGCTTCGAGGAGTTCAACTTCGCACTCGACTGGTTCGACCAGATCGCCGCAGACGAGATCAGGGGCAGCCAGCCCGCACTGGTCATCGTGGAACAGGACGGCGGTTCAACACGCCGCACTTTCAAGGACCTCTCCCAAAGGTCCTCCCAACTCGCCAACTGGTTGCGGAACCAAGGCGTCAAACGCGGCGAGCACATGATCATCATGCTCGGCAACCAGGTTGAACTATGGGAACTCATGCTGGCCGGTATCAAGCTGGGCATCGTCATGATCCCCACCACCACCCTCATGGGCCCCCGTGATCTCCAGGATCGGGTGGAGCGCGGCGGCGCCACCTGGGTGGCCGTAGGAGGTGCCAACATCGGCAAGTTCGCCGACGTCAAGGGCGATTACACACTGATAGAGGTCGGCTCAGAGAGCACCAACGCGGATGCCAGGCAGTACGCGGACTCTTACGACGCCGGCACGGACTTCACGCCCGATGCTCCTACCAAGGCGGACGAGACTCTACTGCTCTACTTCACTTCCGGAACCACCTCACGAGCGAAACTCGTGGAGCATACCCACACGTCTTACCCCGTGGGCCACCTGTCCACCATGTATTGGATCGGATTGGAACCGGGCGACGTCCACCTGAACGTCGCCTCCCCCGGCTGGGCCAAGCATGCCTGGTCCAACGTCTTCACGCCGTGGATCGCGGAAGCCACAGTCTTCATCTACAACTACCAACGCTTCGACGCTGCCGCCCTCATGAATCAGATGGGCCGCGAAGGCGTCACAAGTTTCTGTGCCCCGCCCACGGTTTGGCGCATGCTCATCCAAGCCGACCTCACCCAACTCACCACGCCGCCAAGCAAGGTGGTCTCGGCCGGCGAACCACTCAATGCCGAAGTTATCGGCCAAGTGGAGGAAGCCTGGGGAGTCACCATCCGCGACGGATTCGGCCAGACCGAATCCACGGTCCAGATCGCCAACACTCCCGCGCAGCCGGTGAAGATCGGCTCCATGGGACGGCCGCTGCCGGGATACGACGTGGTCCTGGTGGACCCGGTCACCGGGCAGGAAGCCGACGACGGCGAACTCTGCTTGCGCTTGGAACCGCGGCCTGTGGGGCTCATGAAGAGCTACTTCGGTGACGAGGCCAAGACGGCCGAAGCCTTCCGCGACGGCTACTATCACACCGGCGACATGGCGAGCCGGGATTCCGACGGCGTCATTACTTACGTCGGACGGGATGACGACGTCTTCAAGTCCTCCGACTATCGTTTGTCCCCTTTCGAACTTGAAAGCGTCCTGATCGAGCACCCTGCAGTGGCCGAGGCCGCCGTCGTACCTTCACCTGATGCGGTGAAGCTGTCCGTGCCGAAGGCGTTCGTGGTGCTGGCCGCCGGCTACGAAGCAGGGCCGGCTGTGGCGGAGGACATTCTCAAGTATTGCCGTGAGCATTTGGCGCCGTTCAAGCGCATCCGGCGGCTCGAATTTGGGGAGCTGCCCAAGACGATATCCGGCAAGATCAGGCGGGTGGAACTGCGGGGGACGGAAGTCGCCCGGCACGGCGACGGCCCGCTGCCCGCAGGTTTGGGCGTCGAATACACCGAGGAAGAGTTCCCGAATCTGAAAGACTAGCCACCCAATACACCAAGCTATTCCGGCAACCGAAGGAGGCCCATGGGCACGCCACTCCCCCGCGACCCCATTGCCGATGCCCAACGACACTGGGAACGGCATGGTTGGGGCGATGTCGCTGCGCCCATGGCTGCCATCACCGCGATCATGCGCACGCAGCAGATCCTCCTGGCGCGCATCGAGACAGTCCTCAAACCATTCGGGCTGACGTTCGCGCGCTACGAACTGCTGGCGTTGCTGAGCTTCGCCCGCAGCGGTGCGCTGCCCATGAACAAAGCCAGCGCGCTCCTGCAGGTGCACCCAACGTCGGTGACCAACGCCGTCGACCGTTTGGAGAAAGCCGCCCTGGTTGCGCGTTCCCCGCACCCAACAGATGGGCGCACTACCCTGATCGAGCTCACCGCAGAGGGACGCACCCTCGCTAAAAAAGCGACGGCGGCCCTCAACGCAGAGGTCTTCGGCAAGTCAGGCTTCGGGCCCGACGACGTCGATCACCTCATCCGTGTATTGGGCACCTTCCGCAGGGATGCCGGGGACTTCACCGAGGAATAGGACGTCAAACGAGCTCTCTACGTTCTGGAGGGGCGGTGTCCGGGCAGGGGTGGGGCTTTCGATTGATAGGTGTGCCCGGTGGGTGTGCTGACTTCCAGGGTGTGGATCCCCCCGTGCACGTGAGCATGTACGGTTTTGGTGGTCCAGCCGGGATTTTCCTTCATGTGGTTACACGCCTCGCACAACCCTGCACCGTTGGCGAGGTTCGTTTTGCCTCCGGAACGCCAAGGAACCACATGGTCAATGTGCCGGATGGGTGCATCGCAGTACGGCGTGCGGCAGGTATCGTCGCGGGTTTCGATGAAACGCCGAAGCCTTGTCGGGAAGAGCCTTGCTTTGGAGTCCATGCTCAGAAGCTCGCCACTGGCCGGCGCGGTATAGAGCCGGCGAAGCCAGACAATAAGCTCTGCATCCGACGTTCCCGCGTGATCTTGGCCGGTTCGCCCCGGGCCGGAGGCCGGGTTCGCCCCTGTCTGTCCCAAGGTTGCGGCCTGTTCCAGGTTTGCGGTCTGTTCAGGGTTTGCGGCTTGCCCGGAACCGAGAAGTTCCCTGCCCCATTCTCCGGGGACGATTCCGTAGCCCTTGAGCCGGGCCGGTTCGCTGTCGCCTTGGAAGAGGGTTCGGTCGGTTATGACGAGGTCCAGGTTGATCCCCGAGACCCCACCGGGTCTGCCGGTGACGCGCTCGACCAAAGTGTCGGCCATGACCTGACCGCGGGTCGGGACAACACCAGAGCCCGCGTCACCGCTGGAACGGGCCGAATCAGCCGCCCCGCACAGGGCAGCGTAAACCGCCACGCCTTGGGCGACCGGAAGCAGCGCGGTCAGATAGGTCATCGTGTCCGGTGCCGGACGCAGGCTCACCATCCGCTCGGCCGCGGCCCGGCTGGCACGGCCGGCCACCGACCGCGGATCCCGCCGATACGCAGCAGCCTTCGCCGCCGCCGTCGCCTTATCGCCCTTCCCGTCAAAGAACCCGGTATCGGCGGCGAGCTCCTCATCCACCGCGCACCGGTCCTCAAGAGACAAACATGCGGTCTCCTTCACCAGCAGCGTGGCCCGCCACTCATTCAACTGCCCCGACTTCAGAGCCGCCAACGTCCGCGGCATCTCCAGCACAAGGGCCTTCGCCAAACCCAGCAACCGGGACCCACGATTCGGCGACTCCCGCCTCGCCAACGCCACCTGAGCACCCACACCCTGGCCCCGCTCCGACGCAGGGACACCGGCCTCGGCCTGCTCAGCACGCTGGGCAAGATCAAAAGCCACAGCAACCCGCGCCTGCAAAGCCGTAATAGCCGACTTCATCTCCTCCAAAACCCGCAACTGCTCAACCAGGTCCCCACTCACGGAGCCGGCCTGAACCGCGCCAGGCCGAACAGGACCCACCGGGGCCGTACCGGGCTTTGAGTCGCCAAGGCCTGGACTGGCCAGCCCCACAGCGCGCGCCTCGTTAGCCCGCGTCGGGACCCGAGGCGTCAGGCCGGGAGACGAGGCAGCAACAAGCGCATGCGCCACCCCTGCACCCGCTTGCCTCTCCCCAATTCGCTCCATGCCCTAACTCTCGCAGCAGGCACCGACAATATAACGTCGGTGATCGCAAGGGGGCCTGATGACTTTTGCCAAGCGAAGGAGTCCCTCGGAGGACCTCCCTCAGGCGGGACTCCCTCACCCTCCGCAAAGCTGATGTTCTGAAGTCATGACAACAACCTTGCCCACCCCCAAGACCCGCCGACTACCGCTGGTGACCTACGTCCTGGCGGCCGGAGTGTTTCTCATGGGAACCACCGAGTTCATAGTTGCAGGCATTCTGCCTGAGATTGCGGGCGATCTTGGAGTATCCGTGGCAAGTGCCGGCTTGATGATCACGGTCTTCGCGGTGGGCATGATCGTTGGCACCCCCACCATGTCCATTCTGACCCTCAAGCTGCCGCGTCGTATGACGCTGAGTCTCGCGCTGATTGTCTTCGCTCTGGGCCATGTGGTTGTTGCCCTTACTTCCGACTTCACGCTGATCCTGGTGGCCCGGTTCGTAACGGCACTGGCGACTGGCGCTTTCTGGGCGGTCGCCGCCGTCGTGGGTGCAAAAGCCGCAGGTGCGGCTTCAGCTTCCCGGGCGCTGGGAGTTGTGTTGGGCGGCGGCATGCTCGCCAACGTTGTTGGTGTCCCGCTGGGTGCCTTCGCAGGCCAAGTGATTGGCTGGCGTGGCCCGTTCTGGGCTTTGGCTGTTCTCGCGCTGGCGGCGGCTGTTGTGGTGTACCGGCTGGTTCCGGTGAGCTCGGAATCCGGGCCCACTCCCTCCGTCCGGGCAGAGCTTGCCAGCATGCGTGACGCCAGGGTCTGGCTTGTCCTGGCGGGCTGCGCGATCGTGTGCGGATCATCCTTGGCTGCCTACAGCTTCATCTCTCCGCTGCTCACCGAAAACACCGGGCTGGCTGCTTCCGTGGTTCCGTTGATTCTGGTGGCCTACGGTGTGGGAGCGTTTATCGGCTCCAATCTTGGAGGTCATGTCGGCGCGCACAGACCCTACCCGGCGCTGTTCGTTTCGGCGAGTATGACGTTCCTGGTGCTGGGCGCTCTCTCCTTGTTCTCCCACTATGCCGTGGTGACAGTGGTCCTGATCTTCTTGCTAGGACTCTTCGGGATGGCCACCAATCCGATCCTGATCGGCAAAGCCGTTGGTTATGCCGGCCACGCGCCCACCCTCGCTTCAGCACTTAGCACCTCGGCGTTCAACCTCGGTACGGCCGTGGGATCGTGGGTCGCCGGTTACGCCTTGGAGTCCGCGCTTGGAGCCACGGGTCCGGTGCTGGTGGGGACGGGCATTGCCGCGCTCTACTTCGTGCCCCTCACAATGTTGATGCTCAAGGATCGGAAGGAAGGCGCCCGGGCATGAAGCGCCGCACTGCAGCAATACTGCTGCTGGCGTTTGCGCTGGCTAGCTGCAGCCCATCTCCCACCGGCGAAGCTACCCCGACGTCGGCCAGTGAGACATCCAGCCCTGCTGCCGGCAGCGTTGTAGGCACCGTAGTCCGCTTCAGCGCCGGCTCGGTATCTCTGGACGTGACCATCGGTGAAGACAACCCCGCTACCCGGGACTTTCTGGACATACTGCCGCTCACCGTCACCATGGAAGAGTTCGCTGGCCGGGAGAAGATCGCGGACCTGCCTCGGCTTCTCCACTATGAAGGGTCGCCCGGGTCTGACCCTGAGGACGGCGACCTGATCTACTACGTGCCGTGGGGAAACCTCGGTTTCTACTACAACACTTCGGGGATCGGTTTCTCGGACCAGACCATCCACTTGGGCCGCTACAACGCGACGCCGGACGAGCTTGCGCGCTTCGAGGACCAGGAGGTTCGTGTGGAAGTCAGCCCATGACCGGCCGACATCGACGATAAAGCGTGCCGCAGCACCGCCGTCTTAAGCTGTCCTGACGTCAGCTGTCCGTCCGCGTCTTTTCCGACGCTGGCTGAACACTTTGTCCGTATTCGCTGGCCGCCCAGGATGCCAGCAGCTGAAGGCGCTCGGACGACGGCGACCCGGGTTCTGCTGCGTAGATGGTCAGGGTCAATCCGGGTTCGGCGGCCATTTCCAGGCCCTCGTACGCAAGAGTCATCTCGCCCACGATCGGATGATTGAACGTCTTGAACCCCGTTCCGTGATGCCGGACGTTATGCGCGCCCCAGCGTGTGCGGAACTCATCGCTGCGGGTGCTCAGTTCACCAATGAGATCGTGCAGTTCCTTGTTGTGCGGGTCGCGTCCAGCCTCCGTGCGAAGGATTGAAACGGTCACCTCCGCAAAGGCGTCCCAATCCGGGTAGAACTCAAACGCGCGATCGTCCAGAAACGTGAATCTGGCGATGTTGGGCGCCTGGCCCGGCATGTCGTAGCAGTCCTTGTAAAACGCCCGGGCCAAAGGGTTCACTGCCAGCAGATCCATCCGGCCATTCCGGACAAAAGCGGGTCCGGCCGTGACAGCATCCAGCGCCCACTGCAGGCTCTCGTGGGGAACATAGGATTTCGAGTTCCTTCGCCGTGGTGGGCGGGCAACAGGACTGGCCGCGTGAGCGAGATCGAACAGATGTGCCCGCTCAGCGTCATCCAGGTTCAGCGCCCGAGCGATGCTCTCCAGTACTTGTGGTGAAGCGCCGCTAATGGCGCCGCGCTCCAAGCGGGTGTAATACTCCACGCTCAAGCCGGCAAGGGTGGCCACTTCGCTGCGGCGCAGCCCCTTGACGCGTCGGTTCGATCCTGTGGGCAACCCAACCTGCTCCGGGGCCACGTGGGCACGCCGGGAAATAAGAAATTCGCGTACTTCCGCCCGATTGTCCATGGAATCCACCATAGTTCCGGGCAGTCGCCGGAGGGAGTCCCTGCGAGGACCTCCGAAAGGCGGGTCTACGTACCCTCGGAGGTGGCCTTTCGGCGGGAAACCAGCACAGGACTGTGGGCATGGTGAAGCACGGCGTGAGCCGTGGAACCTATGGTGCCCTTGATAAGTCCATGTCCTTTGGTGCCTACAACCGTAATGCGAGCCCCTTGTGACGCTTTGACCACTGCCCGGGAGAATGAAGCATCCACCAGCAGTTCTCCTCCCACCGTGATCCCGGGTGCTTTGTGGCGGGCCCGGCTCATCACGGAATCGAGCATGGCTTCAGCGTCGGGGTAGGCTTCCACGGGCTCGCGCAACCGTCGGTATCCCTCGGGTTCGTGCAGGACGTGAACGATCATCAGGTCGGCACCTGTTGCTGCTGCGAAAAGGCAGGCGTCGTCGAGGGCTGCCTGTGATCCGGAGTCGTCCACTGCAAGCAGCACTGGACCCTCCGGGTGGTCATCTGCGCGGATCACTGCCACCGGGCACTCCGCGGTTGCTGCCATCTCCAAGCTCACGGACCCGACCAGCAAGCCCATGAACCCGCCAAGTCCCCGGCTTCCGAGTACCAACATCTCTGCACCCACTGAGACGTGGGCCAGATGATCGCGTGGCATCCCATGCAGCAAAGTGGTGTGGACTTCCAGCCCGGGGGCGGTCTCCGTGGCGAGCGCCATCCCCTCTTCGAGGACTTTTTGAGCCGCCCTTTCCAGGCCGCTATCGGCAACTCCAGGAACGGGCCCCCTATTGTGGGACAGCAGGACCCACAAGGAACAGTGCACAACGTGGAGGGAACAGTCCCGCAGGATCGCGTGCTTGGCGGCCCATTGGACGGCGCGGTGTGATTCTTCGGATCCGTCATAGCCAACCACGATCGTCTTCGATCCGCGCTCGTTCGTCATGGCCAGAGCCTACGCTGGCACCGGTAGCGGCACCAGAGCGTAACGCCCGTCTCTGCAGCGCTGTACGCTGCTAGGCTCCGAATGCCGACACTTCAGGAGGAAACACGTGGGCTTTGCGATTGAACTCAGGAACCAGAACGCCGAGGACTGGGACGCCGCCGTCAACCATCCGTTTGTGGACCAACTGCTGGACGGGTCCCTTTCCGATGAGAACCTGCGTGGCTACCTCGTTCAGGATTATCAGTTCTGCGATGCCTTCACAGCACTTCTGGGCCAGGCGGTGGCATCAGCCCCATCGCTGCCTTCGCGGCTGGTGTTTGCCCGGGTTCTCGGGGCTTTCGCTTCGGACGAGAATACGTACTTCCAGGATTGCTTCAATGAACTCGACGTTCCCGAAGCGGACCGAAACGCACCCGCACTGGGATCCGCCACCCGGGATTTCGACAACCTGATGCGCAGCGCCCTCGCTACCTGTTCCTACCCGGAGGTCCTGGCAGTGCTGTTGGTTGCTGAGTGGCTCTACGGCGATTGGGCTGCCCGCGCCGGGGACACCAGTGAATGGCCCGCCCACGCAAAGCATGCCGAGTGGATCCGCCTCCACAACAACCCTGAGTACAACGCATGGGTGACGTGGCTACGCGACGAGTTCGACGCCGTCGAGCCTGCCGACGCCGCTGCACGCGAGCGCGTAGGCGCCACCTTCGCTGAAGCGGTGCGGCTGGAGCGCGCGTTCTTCGATGCTGCTCTGATGCCGGCGGATGCTTCGGTTTAGGGCTGTTTCCGGACGGTGTAGCTGAGCTCCACCAGGCCTTGGTCATAGCTGTTCACGTCAACGAGCGTCAAAAGGGCAGGGTCATGTCCCGCCGGGAACACACCCCTGCCTGAGCCTTGCCCTATTGGCATCACCACAAGCCGGACTGCGTCCACTTCTCCGGCGGCGAAGAACGTCTGGCCGAGCGACAGGCTCCCCCAGAGAACGATGTCCTTTGCGGACTCCCGCTTGATGCGACGAATCGCGTCGATCGCGTCCCCGGATTCAACGGTCGACGGCGGGAAGTCGCCCCAAGGCGCCTCCTTCAGGTGGCGTGAAAACACGTGACGTCTCAGGCCGTTGAGCGCTGGAGCGATGATCTCGCCCTCGGAGGCGTCCGTAGGCCAGTATTCAGCGAAGTACCTGTAGGTATTGGCGCCCAGAACCATTGCTTCCACGCTGCCGAGCCATTCGAGTTGGGCACGGTCAAACCCGGCCGTTCCACCTTCCAGCAGTTCGTACGCTTTGAACTCGTTGTTGGTGTCGGCGGCGTATCCATCGGCGGTAACGAAATCCTGGACAATCAGCTGTCCCATGAGCAAGCTCCTCGATCCTGTTCCGGCCCGAAGGAGCCTACGCCGCGAAGAATAAGGCGACAACCCCTCGCGGTTCCCTTATCAATGACGGAAACACTTGTGACAACGATGTCCGATCGGTTGGGACTCTAAAATCGGCTGCACACAGCTCGGAAAACCGTTGACTTGTCCGATGGACTTATCGTAGCTTTTCTCTCGTTGACAACGTTGTCTAAGTGGGGATGGGCACGCGCGATGAAGGGCGAACGAGGAGAACAATGACGAGATCCACTATGAGCAGGATGCGGGCAGCGACGTCTGCGTTGACGCTGGCGGGCCTGACACTTTCGGGCATCATGGCCGGCATGGCACCAGCTTCTGCGGCACCGGAAGTGGGCAGTGAGCAGTTTCGACCTGCTTACCACTACACCCCAGCGAAAAACTGGATGAACGACCCCAACGGGATGGTTTTACATAAGGGTGTCTATCACCTGTTCTATCAACACAATCCCGCCGGCAACACCTGGGGGAACATGTCTTGGGGTCACGCGACGTCGAAGGACTTGGTTCACTGGGAGGAGCAGCCTCTGGCGTTGTCCACCGATGCCCAGGAAGATGTCTTCTCCGGCAGCATTGTGGTTGATAAGGACAACACCACGGGTTTCGGGACGAAGGAAAACCCCGCGCTTGTGGCAATTTATACCAGCGCCTATAAGGAGCCTTCCCCACACCGTGGCCTGCAGGCCCAGTCCCTGGCCTACAGCTTGGATGATGGTCAGACTTGGACCAAGTACTCAGGAAATCCTGTGCTGAACCGCAATTCAGCCAACTTCCGGGACCCGAAGGTCTTCTGGTACGACAACCCGGCCGGCGGTGGTTACTGGGTCATGACGACGGTCGAATCGCAGGATCACAAGGTTCTTCTCCACAAGTCCGACAATCTCAAGGACTGGACTGCCCTGAGCGAATTCGGACCCGCCAACGCGACCGGCGGCCAGTGGGAATGCCCTGATCTGTTCCCACTCGCTGTGGATGGGGATACGAACAATATCAAGTGGGTCATGGTGGTAAATATCAATCCAGGCGGAGTCGCGGGAGGCTCGGCTGGACAGTACTTCGTGGGTAACTTCGACGGCACCACCTTCACCTCCGAGACCACCGAACCAGTAGCCGAGGTACCGGCAGGCACTGTCATGGCAGGCTTCAATGACGGAACCTACAACGGGTGGACTTTAAACAACGAACCAGGCAACTGGAAGAACGGTCCTTTTGGTGACGCTCCCGCCGCCGGTTCACTCCCCGGTCAGAGTCCGGTGACTGGATTCGGCGGAACAGGACTTATCAACTCATTCAACGACGGCGACTGGCCCATGGGGTCCATGCAGTCACCAACGTTCACGGTGACCGACGACTACCTGAACTTCCTGATCGGCGGCGGCAAGCACCCCCGCGTCTCCGACAAGCTGGACAATACCCCGCCCCCAGGAGAACTGAAGTTTGACGGCTTCGAGGTTCCCGACGGCACAACGCTGGCCAATGCCGACTGGACCGGCACAGGAGACCTGACCCCCAATTTCCAGCCGGCCACCAGTGGCGGGGACTACTACATTGGCGCTAAGCGAATCAACACGTTCGAAACCGGCGCCGTGCCCGGCGATGACCGCCAAGGCACGCTGACCTCCCCCGAATTCACCATCACAACAAACTTCATGTCCATGCTGGTTGGAGGCGGCTACCGTACGGCAGACTCCGGCCAGACCCTGGCCGTCCAGCTACTTGTCAACGGACAAGTGGTCCGGTCCTTGGCGGGCGATAACGCGGGGTTGCTGAACTGGAAGGGCTGGGACGTTTCGGAGTTCGCGGGGCAGAACGCACAGCTGCGGATCGTTGACGAAGCAACCGGCGGATGGGGCCACTTGACCCTTGACCACGTCATGCTCACTGACAGTGCCGCTGTTCCCAGGTCCGATGAAGAAACGGTGAACCTGGTGGTCAACGGACAAGTGGTCCGCACCGCCACCGGCAACGACAGTGAAACCCTGGATTGGGCTTCATGGGATGTCAAGGAATTCGTAGGCCAGCAGGCACAGATCAAGGTTGTGGATAACAACCGGTTCGGCTGGGGCCACATACTCGCGGATGAGTTCACAGCCAGCTCCACCGCAGCGAAGTCCCGGCTCGAGTCGTATGACTGGCTGGACTACGGACGCGACTACTACGCAGCCGTTTCCTTCTCGAACATGCCTGATAACAAGCGGGTCATGCTCGGCTGGATGAACAACTGGGACTACGCCAACAACATCCCCACCAACCCTTGGCGCAGCGCCATGTCGCTGCCCCGGGAAGTGCAGCTGACGCAAACACCGGACGGACCACGCCTTGCCCAGAATGTGGTCAAGCAGGTGGACAAGCTTGCGACAAAGCCCAGCTACACGGACAGTAAGGGCGGCGCCATCATGGCCGGAACAACCCCGCTGCCTGAGGCTGCCTCAGGTCAGGTCCAGCGCGTGGATATCACCTTCGCACCAGGCACGGCGAAGAAGTCGGGAATCACCGTACTGGGCGACGAAGCCTCCTCAACCGTGATCGGCTACGACTCCACCACCGGGAAGGTGTTCGTTGATCGCACAAACTCGGGAAACACCACTTTCCACCCGACCTTCGCCTCCATTGAGGACGCCCCTGTCACCCTGGACAAAAAGGGCAATGTCACCCTGCGGGTATATGTAGACCGCTCATCGGTGGAAGTATTCTCCGGCGACGGTCTCCGGAGCATTACAGATCAAGTATTTCCCAACGCCGGAGCGGACAAGATGGCGCTCTTCGCGGAAGGTGGGACAGCGCAACTGAAGTCCCTCACTGTGACCCCCATGGAAGGATCAATGTTCCTTCCCGGAAAGAAGTAAAGCACCACATATAGCAAGGAAGGCGGCCGGCTTTCGCCGGCCGCCTTCCCTTTGCCTTACAGCTAAATTACTGGTTGCAGCCAAGTCAGGACTGATCCTTCGCCTTCGATGTGTTCGGCAAGTTCCGCGTTGAACTCCCGGCCGTAGTCGGCGCCGATGTGCTCCTGGAAGGCTTGCTCGTCCCGGTAGACCTCAAAGACAAAGTACTCCCGCGGGTTGGCTTCCCGTGTGTAGGGCAGGAACATCACGTTCCCGGGTTCGTTACGGACGTGCCCCGTAAGGGTTGCCATCATTTCCGCGACGCGGGTTTCACTGCCTTCCTTGACGGTGAACTCTGCATACAACGTTTTGGTCATAGTTGATCCTTTGCTCGGTTAGTTTCGGATTGTTCTTTCATCTGTACGGATTAGCTCGCGATGCGGATTTCACCGGAGCCTCGCTGTATCAGTTCAGTTGGGATGACATACGTTCGGGCAGGGCTCTGGTCACCATCGATCCTCGCAAGGATCCGCTCAGCCGCAAGCTTGCCGATGCGTTCAGGGTGCTGGGCGATCACAGTGATCCCGGGGTCCATCATGTCGGCCAGGGTGAAATCATCAAATCCAATGAGGGCAATCTTGTGATTCAGCCCAAGGGCTTTCAGTGCGCGCATGGCGCCAAACGTCACCAGGTTCTGACTGGAGAAAATCGCCGTCGGCGGGTTCTTTGAGGTGAGCAGTTCCTGAGCCGCCCGAAATGCGGTTTCTTCATCATGCAGGTTCTCACGAACAGCGACGCCGGAGGTGGAAATGCCGGCTTGTCCGACGCCGTCGAGGAATCCTGCCCGACGTCTACCGGCGGTCTGAATATCCGTTCGGTCGCCAAGGTAAGCCAACCGGGTATGTCCATGCTGGATGAGATGGGCCGCCGCCTTTGCCGCGCCAACTTCATTGTCAGTAACCACCGCGTCAGCCTCAATACCTGCAGGCTCACGGTCAATGAATACCAGCGGCAGATCGCGGGAGTGCTCCGGGATCATGTACGCCTGGCTCTTGGCGATGGTAGTCAGCACAAGCCCGTCGACCCGGCGCCCCAGGAAGGCTGAAATGAGCTTCTTCTCCCGGTCAGGATCGTCATCCAGGCTTGCAGCGAAGACGGCAATTCCCCGCACAGCCAAGGCGTCTTCCATGGCCCTGTGGATCTCGCCACTGAACGGGTTGGACACGCTCGGGAGCAGCAGGCCGATGGACTGGGTCTTCCGTCCGGAACGCTTCAGGCTGCCCGCTGTGATGTCCAGTTGGTACTGCAGCTGTTCCGTCGCCCGTATTACCCGCTGGCGGGTCGCGTCGGAGACCCCCGGCTCATCGTTCACGACTCGAGAGACTGTTTTGATCCCAACTCCGGCGAGATCGGCCACGTTCTTCATCGTCGGACGCTTGCGTCCGGAGTCGGACTGGTAACGATTAGACACCGTTGTCAACTTGCTGCTCCTCAACTCGATTTAATACTTGACTCTATCGTGTGAGCTTGCTTACATGTTACCTGACAACGTTGTCAGTCGTAGAAAATGCGCCGCCAACAGCCACAAAAACAGGAGTTTCAATGTTGAGTTCCAAAGTCACCCGGTCCGCCCGGACCCGTTTTCTCGCCGCCGGTGCAGTCCTGACGCTCGGCGCACTTAGCCTGACAGCCTGCGGAGGCAGCTCCACCCCTTCATCCAGCGGAGGCGCCGACGAAAAGATCGGTGTTTCGCTGATCGTAAAGACCACCTCCAACCCGTTCTTCGTTTCCATGCAGGATGGCGCGAAGAAGGCCGCCGAGGCGGACGGCGTCGACCTTAAGCTCGCGGCCGGCAAGGCCGACGGCGACGAGGACACCCAGATCCAGGCCATTGAAAATGCAATCTCCAAGGGTGACAAGGGTATTCTGATCACCCCCAACGGTCCCTCGGTAGTGGATGCCCTGAAGAAGGCCAAGGATGCCGGGTTGTTCGTCATCGCACTGGACACGCCGCCGGACCCGGCCGACGCCGCTGACATCACGTTCGCCACCGACAACTTCAACGCCGGGGAGCTCATTGGCAAGTGGACCGCTCAGCAACTGGCAGGCAAGAAGGCCGTCATCGCCCTCATTGACCTCTTTGACGACAAGGTTGTCTCGGTGGACTACAACCGCGATCAGGGCTTCCTGACCGGCCTCGGCATCGACACTGCAGATAAGAAGAAGAACGGCGACGAAGCCAAGTCCGGAACGTACACCGGAGGCAAGGGCGGCGAATACGAAATCGTCGGTAGCCAGGCATCCCAGGGCGCCGAAGACGGTGGACGTACCGCAATGGAGACCTTGCTGGCCAAGAACCCCAATGTCAACGTTGTCTACACGATCAATGAGCCCGCTGCCGCAGGTGCCTTCGAGGCTTTGAAGTCCGCCGGCAAGGAAAAGGACGTCCTGATCGTCTCCGTTGACGGCGGCTGCACAGGTGTGAACAACGTCAAGTCCGGCGTGATCGGCGCAACGGCACAGCAGTACCCGGTCAAAATGGCCGAGATGGGCGTAAAGACCATTGTTGACTTGGCAAAGACCGGTAAGAAGCCTGCCAACTCTGAGGGCCTGGACTTCTTCAACACCGGTGTGGAGCTCGTCACTGACAAGCCCGCCGATGGCGTCAAGAGCATCACCACCACCGAAGCATCCCAGGTCTGCTGGGGCAAGTAACCCGATTCCAACGCGGGGAGGCGCTTCAAAAGCTTCTCCCCGCGTACCCAGCAGTTACAGAACATGGAAGTTCAGGAGCAACCTAAAGTGACCCAGCAACAGACCGCCGGCCCTCCGAGCGCCGGGCATGCTGATTTGGCGGAGGAATTTCTCGACCGCCAGACCCCCCTCAGCAGAATCCGCAACATCCTTCACCGATACCCAGCCCTCAGCCCGGCCATTGTTCTGCTGATCGCCGTAGTGGTCTTTGGGCTCCTCAACGACCGTTTCCTGCGCGTTGAGAACCTGTCACTGATTACTCAACAGGTTGCGGTGGTGGGTACCTTGGCCATCGCCCAGACGCTGATCATCCTGACCGCCGGAATTGACCTCTCCGTAGGCGCGGTCATGATCTTGTCCTCGATGGTGATCGCCCAGCTCGCCGTCAGCAACGGCATCCCGGGGCCCATCGCACTGCTTGCCGGCCTCGCCGTCGGACTAGGATCCGGGGCCCTGAACGGATTCCTGGTGACAAGGTTCCGCCTCCCACCGTTCATCGTCACGCTGGGAACATTGAACATCTTCATCGCTCTGACGCTGCTTTACTCCGGCGGAAGCACCGTGCGTGGGTCCGCGATGCCGGACATGCTCACCTGGCTCGGCAGCACCTTCCCGATCGGACCCGTCCGGATCTCCACCGGCGTTCTCATGATGCTCCTCCTCTACGTGGCCGTGGCCTTCATTTTGGGCAAGACCGCCTGGGGCCGGCACGTCTACGCTGTGGGCGATGACAAGGAAGCAGCCCGTCTGGCCGGCATTCCCGTCAACCGGGTGCTGATGAGCGTCTACCTTGCCGCCGGTGCGGTCCTCGCCATCGGCGCATGGATCCAAATCGGGCGTACCAACGCCGCAAGCCCTAATGCCGGCGTCGACCTGAACCTGGACTCCATCACCGCCGTCGTGATTGGCGGCACCAGCCTCTTCGGTGGCCGCGGCTCCATCTGGGGTTCGCTGCTCGGAGCGCTGATCGTTGGTGTCTTCCGCAACGGCCTGTCCCTCGCCGGCTTGGACGTGCTCTATCAGACGCTCGCGGTAGGCATCCTGATCATCATCGCCGTGTCCGTCGATCAATGGATCCGAAAGGTCAAGTCATGACCACCACAGATTTTGAAGCCCCCCGCACCGAAACCCGCGAGCCCATCCTCAAAGCCAGAAACCTCGTCAAGACCTTCGGCCGGGTCGTCGGTCTCGACGGCGTCAGCCTGGACCTCTACCCCGGCGAAGTTCTGGCCATTATCGGCGACAACGGCGCAGGTAAGTCAACACTCATCAAATGCCTCACCGGCGCCGAAGTTCCGGATACCGGCGAACTGTTCGTCTCCGGACAGCAGGTGCACTTCAAACGGCCACAGGACGCCCGCGTCCACGGCATCGAAACCGTGTACCAGAACCTTGCCGTTTCGCCGGCCCTCGATGTTGCCTCGAACCTGTTCCTCGGCCGGGAAGAGCGCCTCCCCGGACCGTTGGGGAGCCTGTTTCGGATACTCGACACCAAGGGCATGCGCAAGAAGGCCAAAGAAGAATTGACCCGATTGGGCATCTCCACCCTGCAGGACGTCACCGTACCGGTCGAAAATCTCTCCGGCGGCCAGCGGCAAGCCGTCGCCGTGGCCCGCGCAGCGGCCTTCGGATCCAAGGTGGTGGTTCTCGACGAACCGACAGCCGCTTTGGGTGTGCGTGAATCCAACCAGGTGCTCCAGCTGGTCCGGGACCTCCGCGACCGAGGCCTGCCAGTCATCCTGATCAGCCACAACATGCCTCACGTGTTCGACGTTGCAGACCGCATCCACATCCAGCGACTGGGCAAATGCGCGGCGACAATCACCCCGCAATCCCACACCATGACCGACGCCGTCGCCATCATGACAGGTGCGGCCAAAGCCTAACGGGCACGCCGGACCTTCCGTCCATTCGGAACCCTCATCTCCGTCCGCGGACCTACCGACAGGTCCGCGGACGGACCCACACCCCCGCCGTACCACCGGTGACCCGACGAAAGAACCTAGATGCACAACATTCACCCGGACGCCTCCGCCCATAACCAACTGGACGTTCTCGTCATCGGCGAAGCCCTGGTTGACATTGTGAATACCCGGGAAGGAGCCATCAGCTACCCTGGTGGTTCCCCCGCGAATGTGGCCTACGGCCTGGGGCGCCTCGGGGTACCGACGGGGCTGCTCACAGCGATTGGCAAGGACGAACACGGAGCCGCCATCACCACCCACCTCCAAAGCGCAGGCGTCCAGCTACTCCCCGGGTCACAGTCCCTTAACCGCACCGCCACCGCTACCGCCACACTCGCAACGGATGGTTCGGCCAGCTACGAGTTCGACATCCTATGGGAACTTGCCCCGGTAGCACCGGCCATGATTCCGAAAATCGTCCATACCGGATCCATCGCCACGTTCCTGGACCCGGGAGCCAGTACCGTGCGCACCCTTCTCGAACAATGCCACGACTCCTGCCTCATCACCTACGACCCCAACATCCGCCCGGCCCTCCTTGGTAGCCACGCCGAAGCAAAGAAGATCTTCGAGGACCTGCTCCCCCTTACTGACGTCGTCAAACTCAGCGACGAAGACGCTCATTGGCTGTATCCCACGTCCTCGCCGGACGACGTGGCTTCCCGACTGCTCAAACAGGGGGCTCGGCTGGTCGTGATCACCCGTGGCGCGGAAGGTGCGCTCCTTGCCACACCCGGGACGCGCCTCAACATCCCATCAGTGAAGACCAGCGTTGCAGACACCATCGGCGCCGGTGACTCCTACATGTCCGCACTCATCGCCGAACTGGTGACTAGAGCCGAACATGCCTTCGCACCAACAGCCCTAGAGATCGTCGGACAGACCGCAGCCGTGGCCGCAGCGATCACCGTTAGTCGGCCCGGCGCCAACCCTCCGACCTCCGACGAACTTCACATACGGCTGGAGGGACTCAAACAGCAGCCACTCGCTGCCGTATAGCCCGTTCCCGCCCTATCTGTGCTTGAACTCCGGTTGGCGCTTCTCGCTGAACGCGGCCATGCCTTCCTTCTGATCCTCGGTGGCGAAGAGCGAGTGGAACACCCGGCGCTCAAACAGAACACCTTGCGCCAGGCCCATCTCAAATGCTGCATTCACGGCTTCCTTGGCCACCATTGCGGCGGGCTTGGACTTGGAGGCGATGACTTCGGCTGCCTTGAGCGCTTCGTCGATCACCTCGGCTGCAGGGACCACTCGCGAGACCAAACCGGAGCGTTCGGCTTCGTCGGCGTCCATGAACCGGCCAGTCAGAACCATGTCCATCGCTTTCGCCTTGCCCACAGCCCGGGTCAACCGCTGCGAGCCGCCCATTCCCGGGATCACGCCGAGGTTGATCTCGGGCTGGCCGAACTTGGCGTTGTCCCCGGCAATGATGAAGTCAGCCATCATGGCCAGTTCGCAGCCACCACCCAAAGCAAAACCGGACACAGCAGCAACAACAGGGACGCGGAGGCGGGTGAGGTCCTCCCAACGGCGGAACCAGTCCGCCGCATACATCTCCATGTAGCTGTTGGAGGACATTTCCTTGATGTCAGCACCGGCAGCAAAAGCTTTGGCGGATCCCGTGATCACCACGGCGCCAACGTCGGGATCAGTGTCCATGGCCGTCACTGCATCCACAAGTTCGTTCATGAGTGCGGTATTCAACGCATTCAACGCCTCCGGTCGGTTCAGTGTCACCAAGCCAACCCGTCCCCGACGTTCCACCACAATGTTCTGGTACTGCTCAGTCATGCTCTCCCTCTCCGCCAAGCTCGTCATAAGTTCAGTTCCAACCTCTCACACAGACTTATCGCGGATCTCCGTGATGATGCCGGAGAAGTCCCTTCCGGCACCTTCACCAGCGGCAAAGGCGTCGTAGATACGCGAAGCCAAAGGACCCATTTCCGCAGCAACGCCCGTGCTTTCCAACGCATTCACGGCCAGGCGCAGGTCCTTGGCCATCAGCGCTCCGGCAAAGCCAGGCTGATAGTCGCGATTGGCAGGGCTGGTGGGAACCGGGCCGGGAACGGGACAGTTCGTAGTCAGCGCCCAGCATTGGCCCGACGCGTTGGAAGCGACATCGAACAGAGCCTGGTGCGTGAGCCCGAGCTTCTCGCCGAGCACGAATGCTTCGGCAACGGCGATCATGGACACCCCCAGGATCATGTTGTTGCAAACCTTGGCGGCTTGGCCGGCGCCATGGTCACCGCAGTGGACGATCCTCTTACCCATGAGCTCCAAAACTGGCCTCACGGTTTCGAAATCCTCCGGCAAAGCACCCACCATGAAGGTCAAGGTGCCGGCTTCGGCCCCCACCACACCGCCTGAAACAGGGGCGTCCACCGAGCGGTGACCGGCTTCCAACGCGATCACCGCGGCCTCGCGGGCTTCATCCACGTTGATGGTGGAACAGTCCAGGAACAAGGTGTTTGGCTTCGCAACAGAGAGCAGTCCAGGGCCCTCCACACCGCGGTAGGCATCCAGCACATGCTTGCCGCTGGGCAGCATGGTCAACACCACGGCCGCTTCCGCAGCAGCCTCATGAGCCGTCGATGCCATGGGAATTCCGTGAGCCCGGGCTGCCTCGACGGCCGCCGGAACGGGGTCGTAGCCAATCACATCGTGCCCTGCCTTGATCAGGTTGGCCGCCATGGGACCACCCATATGGCCCAGGCCAAGGAAAGCGATGAGTCCCGTTGCCGGGGCTTGGATATCTGGCACGGCTGCGTTCTCTGTCATGTCGTCTCCTTCAAAGTGACTGGACTGGACTGGCTGAAAGCCCCAGCTCCCGGTCGCCGAGCGGCGCAAAGTAGCCCTCGACGTCGGACTCCCGGACTTCGGCGAGAGTCGGCGGCTTCCACTGCGGGTTGCGGTCCTTGTCCACCACCTGCGCGCGGATCCCCTCCCGGAAATCGGGCCCGGCCAGGCATCGCAGGCCCACCCGGAATTCCTGATCCAGCGCCTCCTCCAAAGAGAGCCCACGGACGCGTCGCAGCGACTCAAGCGCCACCTTCACCGACGTCGGCGATTTGGCCTCGATCGTGTCTGCTGCAGCGGCTGCCTCGTCGCCCAAAGCACGCAGGCTCCGGACGATCTCTTCCGCATCCTCGTAGGCGTAAGCGGCATCGATCCACTCCCGCTGCGCCGCCAAAGCTGACTCCGGCGAGGCTTGGGCAAAACGCTCGACGGCGGCCTCCGCCGTCGAGCTTTCCAACGCTTGCGCCAGCGCGGGCAGCTCGGACGACGGCACGAAGTGGTCTCCAAGCCCCAGGAAAAGTGCGTCCGCGCCGGACAAGTGCGCCCCGGTCAAAGCGGCGTGCGTTCCTGCCTCCCCCGGCGAACGTGAAAGCAGAAGGGTCCCGCCAACGTCGGGCACGAATCCAATGGTGGTTTCCGGCATGCCGGTGCGCGTCCGCTCTGTGACCACGCGCACTGAGCCGTGCGCAGAGATGCCCACGCCGCCGCCCAGGACGAGCCCGTCCATGAATGCGACGTACGGTTTGGGGTAGTGCGAGATCAGCGCGTTGAGCCGGTACTCGTCAGCCCAGAACTCAGCCGTCGCGGTGCCACCATGCAGCATGTCTTTGTAAATGGCCACGATGTCGCCACCAGCGCAAAGTCCGCGGTCGCCCGCGCCGCGCACCAGGACGGTGGCAACGGCGTCGTCGTCAGCCCATTCGGTCAGCTGCTGGAGCATGGCTTTCACCATTCCATCGTTCAGCGCGTTGACTGCTTTCGGGCGGTTGAGGGTCACGACTCCGAGGTGGCCGCGACGCTCAAAGAGAACATCTTCTGTTTCCAAGGCCCCCATCAGCTGCCTGCCGGCATGATGAAGCTGGCGCCCTGGCGAATGCCGGAAGGCCACCGCGACGTCACGGTCTTGGTCTTGGTGTAGAAACGGAACGCATCGGCGCCATGCTGGTTGAGGTCTCCGAAACCGGACGCCTTCCAGCCGCCGAACGTGTAGTAGGCGATCGGCACCGGAATCGGCACATTGATGCCCACCATGCCTACCTCTACCCGGCTGGCAAAGTCGCGGGCGGAGTCGCCGTCGCGGGTGAAAATGGCCACGCCGTTGCCGAACTCGTGTTCGCTGCAGAGCCTGAGCGCTTCGTCGTAGTCAGCCGCGCGCAGCACGCTGAGGACGGGACCGAAGATCTCTTCCTTGTAGATCTTCATGTCCTTAGTGACATTGTCGAAGAGCGTTGGGCCCACCCAGAACCCGCCGTCGTAGCCGTCCACAGTGAGGCCTCGACCATCGGTGACCAGCGTTGCGCCTTCGTCCACGCCGGACTGGATGTAGCCTTCGATCCGCTCTTTGGCAGAAGCAGCCACCACGGGACCGAAGTCCGAATCCTTGTCCAGGCTGTGGCCGACCTTCAGATCCTTCACACGCCCGGTCAGCTTGGCCACCAAGGCGTCTGCGGTTTCCTGGCCAACGGGCACGGCAACGGAGATTGCCATGCATCGTTCGCCTGCGGAACCGTACCCGGCACCAATCAGGGCGTCGGCAGCCATGTCCAAATCGGCGTCGGGCATGATCACCATGTGGTTCTTCGCACCGCCGAAGCATTGGGCGCGCTTGCCGTGCGCAGCTGCCGTGGCATAGATGTACTGGGCAATGGGGGTGGATCCCACAAAACCGATGGCCTTCACCCGCGGATCTTCGAGCAGCGCATCCACGGCTTCCTTGTCGCCGTTGATCACGTTGAAAACGCCGTTCGGCACACCGGCTTCGCTGTACAGCTCGGCAAGGCGCAGCGGAACGGAGGGGTCCCGCTCGGAGGGCTTGAGAATGAAGGCGTTGCCGGCTGCGAGCGCCGGTCCGGACTTCCACAGCGGGATCATGGCCGGGAAGTTGAAGGGCGTAATGCCCGCGACGACGCCCAGCGGCTGGCGGAGCGAATGGACGTCGATCCCCTGGCCGGCGTTGTCCGAGAACTCGCCCTTGAGCAGATGCGGCGCCCCGGCGGAGAACTCCACTACCTCGATGCCGCGCTGGATGTCGCCCTTGGCGTCGGCGAAGGTCTTGCCGTGTTCGGATGACAGGAGCTTTGCGAGCTCGTCCATGTTCTGGTTGACCAGGTCCACGAACTTGAGCAGGATGCGTCCCCGGCGTTGCGGGTTCATTGCCGCCCATTCGAGCTGACCCTTTTCGGCATTTGCGACGGCGTTGCGAACCTCGTCCGCGCTGGCCAGCGGAAGCCGCGCTTGGACTTCGCCCGTGCAGGGATCGTAAACATCACTGAATCGACCGGACGTGCCTTCGATCCTCTGGCCGTCTACGTAGTGGGAAAGCTCGCGCACCATGGTGGAATGCTCCTTTGCATCGTGAATGACTGCCGTGCCGCCGGGTGCTGGGACCGTTGCGGAGCACGTGACCAACTGTGATCCAGGTCATCTCTGAATCCGAATATACTCGGACTTCCTACTAATTTCCAGAGGGGTATTTTTCTGCCGCGGGACCTCCGCCCACCTCGTCCGCTCGGGCAGGCCAGCGTCCGGTCACCTTGTGGAAATCGATGGCAGTCATGAGGGGTGTTACGTCGAAGGTGCGGATATTCAGGCTGAGCTTTGCACCATGAACGGACTTGACCGTCAGGATCGGCTGCCCCTTCATCACCTGAACGCGGTAGTGCGCAATCTCGCCGTAGGGAACTACGTGTTCCTTGCCGAGCACGGTTCGGAAGGCAACCTCATGGGCGCGCGGAGCCACGTACCAATTGCGGTACATCAACACGAAAGCAAGGCCGGCCAGGAAGATTGCAACAGCAGTGATTCGGGAACCCAAGGGAGAAGGAGCATAGGAGAACGAGACCAAGCTCATGATGAGGCCGAAACCAAGGAAAAGCCAGCCAATGAAAGGCACCACTTTGGGCAGGCGCACCTGTTCCGGATACTCCTTGGACCTATTGGGGTGCTTCCGGGCCCACCAAGTGCCCACTGCAAGGAGCCCTGCGACGATTGCCCCGATAACGATTTTTAGGATGAGCTCGGTTGACATGCCCCCAGCCTATAATCGGGTCGCACGGAACCTCGGGGACCCTAGTGGACCTCTTTCATCTCCTTGTACGCTTCCAGCGCTTCCGCCCGTGTTGTCTTCAGGTCCACGATTTCCTGCGGGTATTCGGGTGTTCCGAACTCGGGAATCCAGTGGGCAATATACTTCCCCTGGGGATCGAACTTCACGCGCTGAGCCTCCGGATTGAAGATCCTGAAGAACGGCGAAGCATCCGCCCCGGAACCGGCTACCCATTGCCAGTTGGCCGGATTCGACGCCGGATCGGCGTCCACCAAGGTGTCCCAAAACCATTGCTCCCCCAGCTGCCAATGAATGCCGAGGTTTTTGACCAAGAAACTCGCGGCAACCATACGGACACGGTTGTGCATCCAGCCCGTATGCCAAAGCTGCCGTTGCCCCGCGTCCACCATGGGAAAGCCGGTGCGACCCTGCTGCCAGGCTTGGAATTCCTCCGGCGCTGACTCGTGGCCGGGGTGCTTGCCGTTGCTGTCACTGCTGCCGTTATGGTTGGTGCCCGGCCAAGCCCAGGGAAAGCGATCAAACTCCGGGCGAAGGTTGGCCGTTGCAAGCTCTGGATTGTGGAAGTACTGGTGCCAGCAGAACTCGCGCCAGCCCAACTCGGAAGCATAGATAGAGGCGCTTTCCGATCGCTTGGAACCCAAGGCGTGCCACACCTGGAATGGGCTGAGCTCACCCCAGCGCAGGTAGGGAGACAGGCAACTGCTTCCATCTGTATCCGGACGGTGACGGCCCTCGCTGTAGTTGGAGAGGCCGTCCGCCACGAACGTGGCGAGCCGCTTGTGCCCGGCGGCAGCGCCCGGCGTCCACATTTCGGCCAATCCGCGGGACCAGTCCGGCGTGGTGGGGAGCAGTTGCCACGATTCCAAGTGGTCATGGACGGGCAGTTTTCCGGTGAATCCGTGTCCCGCTTCAGGGACTTCCAGCGGCTCGCGGAAGTCCTGCGCAGAAACAGTCCGCCAGAAAGGGGTGAAGACTTTGTATTGCCCGCCCGTTTTAGTGGTGACCTCCCACGGCTCATGGAGCAGGGAAGCCTGAAAACTCGAAACATGCAGTCCAGCCTCGGCCGCCCAAGCCTTGATGCCGGCGTCGACCGTCCGCTCAGCGGAACCGTACCGCCGGTTCCAGTACAACCCGCCGGCACCAATCGCCGTCGTGGTCTCCTGAACCACGTCGGCTGCAGATCCACGGCGGAGCAGCAGGGGAACACCAAGCCTGTCCAGATCCTCGCGAAGGGCAGTAAGCGAGTGGTGGAGCCACCAACGCGCGGCCCCACCGTGAGGGCGGATACCCGGCGATTCTTCGTCAAGGACGTAGAGGGCAACGGCCGCACCGTCGTCGACGGCGGCACGCAGGGCCGGGTTATCGGCGACCCTCAGGTCGTCGCGAAACCAAACGATGGACGGTTTCATTAGAGCCTTTCAGCGAGAACCTCCGGAAACAGGAACAGCCCATGCCCCCTAAGAATCCTAGGGGCATGGGCTGAAAGCTTGCTGGAATGAGATCAGGCGATGGATGCCACTGCTTGTTGGCTAATTTCGGAAACCGGGATGTCGGTGGCGGTTTCGCTCCACAGGGGAACACTGTTTACTACGTAGTCCCGCGCGGCTGCACCTACCATGCTCATGCCGGGGTAAATTCTCTGTCCACTGACCTTGATGGGTTTCAGTCCCTGGCGTTCAAGGGCTGTTTTGAAAGCGGAGTCGGGAATGGGGATTTTGCGTCCGAGAACGCACCAGCTGATGTACAGGCCGTAGAAAGTGTCAAAGTCCAAGCCGTTCTCAGTGTCGTCCTCAAACACCACACAGTCGCGAATAAAGCTGCCAATTTGGGTGTCGGTCATTACGGGGCCTCCGGCGTCGGAAGAAATGCGGGCCGCCGGGCTGCATCAGCGAATGTCCTATCCCTCACTATAGACCCGTTCTGGTTGCCCGGACGAGGAAAAGAGATTAACTCTGGGTTGCGGGCGGGTTTGTCCTCCGCGGATGCGCTGGGCATGGCAGGGCTCTGGTGCCCGCACCCTCTCCGGCGTACCGTCATTTACATCCGTGCAGAAGGCCGCCCAGCGCGCGGCCGCTAGAGCTCAAGCGATCCGCGAGCTCACTGGTTAGGAGCATCAAGTGGCTGGATGGAATGCTGACACCGCAGCGGGGCCGCTGGGCTCCGGAACGGTCACCTTGGTAGAAGGCTCGTCCTTCTGCATTTCCTCTGCCAACGGGGACATTCACCCCGAACTTCCCCATGGCGTCTTCCATCTGGACACCCGGATACTCTCCCGATGGGAGCTGACCGTCAACGGCCAGATGATCGAACCCCTGGCAGCCGAAACCCGGGAACCTTACCGTGCGCTGTTTGCAGGACGGGTACCGCGTTCGGACGGGTACGCGGACAGCCCGTTGCTGGTGGAACGCTTACGGGAAGTCGGGGCAGGAATCCTGGAGGAGATCACCGTCCGGAACTACTCCAAGCGGCCAGCAGAGTGCCGGATCCTGCTGACTGCCGAATCGGATTTCGCGGACCTCTTTGAGGTCAAGGAAGCGCGGATCACCCGGGAATGGACGGAAACCCGCGTCCCGGAGGGCGACTCCTTGGAGATCCGCGGAAAGTGGGAGGGCATCCGGAAGAGCGTGGTGATCCGGGCTGAGGGTGCGGGCGCAGGGGCTCGAGCGTTGGGATTCACTGCCAGGATTCCGCCTTCCGGGAGCTGGAGCACCCGCGTGAGCGTCGTCCCCACCCTTGACGGCGCAGGGACGCCCTTCACCCATCCGGCCCGCGGCGAGTTGTCCCCCAGCGATCGTCGCCGGGAGGAATGGGTGGCCAAGATCCCCCGCCTGCAGGTGGGGAATCGCGCCATCGAACGCACCCTGAGGCGCAGCTACGAAGACCTGGGCGCGTTGAGGATCCAGGATCCGGACCACCCGGACAGGGTGGTTGTTGCCGCCGGGGCGCCCTGGTTCATGACGTTGTTTGGCCGCGACTCCTTGTGGGCGTCAGAGATGGCACTGCCCGTTGACCCGTCACTGGCATTGGGCACCCTCCGCACGCTGGCTGACCGTCAGGGAACGGTGGTGGACACCAACAGCGAGGAAGAACCGGGCAAGATTCTGCATGAAGTCCGGCTGGACGTCTCCAGCGGTCTGGCCCTGGGCGGCAAGTCCGCGTACTTCGGCAGCGTGGACGCCACTCCCCTGTTTGTCATCGTCCTGGGTTCCGTCAGCCGGTGGGGCTTCGCCAAGGATGTGATTGCGGAGCTCCTCCCCAATGCGGATCGCGCGCTCGAATGGATCAGTGACTATGGCGACCGGGATGGCGACGGCTTTGTGGAGTATGGGCGTCCCAACGAGCACGGCCTGATCAACCAGGGCTGGAAGGACTCCTGGGACGGCATCAACTTTGCCGACGGAACCATTGCCGAACCGCCACTGGCACTGTGCGAAGTCCAGGCATACGTGCATGGCGCCTATATGGCGCGCGCTTGGATGGCTTACGACGACGGCGATCTCATCTTGGCGGCCGAGCTTCGGGAACGCGCGGATCGCTTGAAAAAGAAATTCAATGAGGAGTTTTGGCTCCCGGACAAGGGCTACTACGCGGTGGCCTTGGATAAGGACAAGCGACCCGTGGATGCGTGTGCTTCAAACATGGGGCACTGCTTGTGGTTCGGGCTGGTGGATGAAGACAAGGCACCCCTCGTGGCGGAGCGGCTCATGTCCCCGGAAATGTTCAGCGGCTGGGGCGTCCGGACACTGGCCAGCGACATGGGCGCCTACAACCCTGCCAGCTACCACAATGGGTCAGTCTGGCCACATGACAACGCACTGATAGCGGCGGGGCTGCTCCGCTACGGCTACGTGGAGGAAGCGCAGCGCATTGCCACTGCCCTCCTTGAGGCTGCCGAGTTTTCAGGCGGCAGGCTCCCCGAACTGTTCTGCGGTTTTGACCGCGGACAGTTCAGGGAGCCCGTGCCGTATCCGACTGCCTGCTCCCCGCAGGCATGGGCTGCCACCACTCCCATCCAGCTGATCACCGGACTCATGCGTTACGACGCCCACATTTCCTTGGGCGGCGTCTGGCTGGATCCCGTATTGCCGGAATCATACGGTGACCTGCACATCAGCAATGCCCCCATGGGGAGCGGGCGCATCACCATTGATGTCACCGGCTCTACATCCCAGGTTCAGGGACTTCCGGAGGGCCTGACACTCCACCGTGCCCAACGGCCCTGGATCACTGAGCTTGTGGAAAAGGCCGAGCTGCGGCGGACAGAACCCTAGGAACTACTGGATTGCTGCCTTGAGTTCCTTCGCAGCCAGTTCCGGATCAGCTGCGCTGTAGATTGCGCTGCCCGCGACCGCTACGTCGGCACCGGCCAACTGCACGGCTCCGATGGTTGAAGCGTTGACTCCACCGGCCACAGAGAACGGTACCCGGGCCTCTTCGCCGGCATTAAGCAGTCCACGCAGGTCGTAACCCGGCTGGGCTTGCTCATCAAGGCCAGCATGGAACTCGACGAACTTTGCGCCCAAGGCGCGGGCTTCCTTGGCGCGGGAAACCTTGTCAGCCACGCCAATCAGGTCCACCACGATGCCCTTGTTGTGGGTCTGTGCAGCTTTGACTGCACCCGCAATGGTGGAGTCGTCCGCCGTTCCAAGGACGGACACCAGGTCGGCGCCTGCCTTGAAAGCAATGTCGGCTTCAAGCTCGCCGGCGTCCATGGTCTTCATGTCCGCGAACACGATCTTGGTAGGGTGGGCTTCCTTGATTGCCGTGACGGCGGAGAGACCCTCGGCCTTGATCAGCGGGGTGCCCAGCTCGATGATGTCCACGTGCTCGGCTACTTTGCCGGCGAGTTCCAGGGCGTCTTCGATGGTGAGGAGGTCGAGTGCAACTTGCAGTTTCATGGTGTTGTTTCCTTCTTTGGAATGGTTAATGTATCGGGCGGAAATTTGGAAGATGACCTGGGTCTATTCCAGGTTGGCGTGCCGCAACCAGAGCTGCTCAGCCGGCTCGTCGGTGGCGCCCCAGAGAGCATGGAAAACAGCCTCGGTAACCAGGAAGAGCGACTGTTCGAAGAGGCTGCCGGAGTACTGCTGCGAAACATCTGAGCCATGGTCCGTCTTCTGGGCGGCAGGGATAACCACCACCGCGTGGACAAGGCCAGCCAAGGGGGAAGACGAGTTGGTGGTGATTGCAACAACCTGGGCTCCTGCCGAGAGTGCTGTTTGAGCCGCTTTGACTACCCCGGATGTAGTACCTGAACCGGAAGCGACAATCAGCAGATCCCCTGCATTGATGGCAGGTGTTGTGGTGTCACCCGCAACATGGACGGTTTTGCCGAGGTGCATGAGGCGCATGGCTGCCATCCGTAAGACCAATCCACTCCGACCGGCTCCGGCGAGGAAGACGCGTTCAGCACCACTGATCTCGTCGGCAAGACGGGAAACTTGTCCGTAATCAATGCGGGAGGCCGTGTTTCCCATCTCGCCCAAGATCAGGGATACGTTACTGGCTACGTCGTCACTGGTGGTTGTTGCTGTTTCTGCGGTGACGTTCACTTTCACTCCTTTTGCAGGTGGGTGCCTCTTCCCTTAGAGGGCCTACTACGATTGTTCCGGTTACTTCAGGTAGGGGTAACGCCAAAAATGGACAGTGATAACCACCCGTTCGGGTAGGCATCTGGAGCGAGCTCCTTTAGGCTGGGTGGCATGCACCAGCGCACCGACTTCCACTGGCCTCTTCTGGATGCGGTTGCGTCCATAGCGAAAGCCCCCTTGATGGGCATTGCCGAAGAACTCCGCTCAGCCACCCTTCCCTTCCTCACATCGAGTGCCCTGGTCATCTTCACTGAGGACTGCACGGGCCGACCCCAAAAAAAGGCCGGCGCAGAGGACATCGTCAGCAGGGTCTCCATCCCGGAACTGGAACGGTTGCGAGCCTCAGTGGACGGGGAGGGACCTTGGCGGGGGCCAGCCTTGATTGGCGGCCAGCAGAGGGAGGTCATCGCGTTCCGCTTTGCACCAAGCAATGCCCTGCTGGTCCTTACCGATCCGGTGCCAACTGCCGCCGATGCGGACAGTGGATCCCTACGGATGGTGACCTACCTTTGGGAGATTGCGGCGGCGCGTATCCAAGAGAAAGTGAGCGACGCACCGCCGTCGTATCTCCTGGAGTCCCGGGCAGCATCGGCGGAGCGTGTCCGCGTTACCGGCGAGCTGGTGGACCAGCACTCAACAACCTTGGAAACTGTCCTCGCGGCGTTACGTTCAAACTCCCTGGACGATCGCGCGGCCCGTACGTTCGTCACCGATCTGACCGCCAAAGCCTTGGTCGGTCTACGTACCCTCAGTGACCGCACCAGCAACCTGGTGGAGGAGCCCGTCGCCAAGGCGTTCGAGAGGCTTCGGGAAGACCTCAGGCCGCTCATGCACTTCAGTAACATCGACATCCAGTTCATCGAACCGCCTGCGAACGGAAGGGCACTGCCCGGCGAGGTTGCCCACGCCGCCAGGGCTGTGGTTCGAGGATTGGCCCTGGCTATCGCCGAGCAGTCGGATGTTCATCGGGTCCGGACGCAATGGGACTGTGATGGGGAGAACCTGCTGATCAATGTCAGGGATGACGGCGGCGGGGAGCTTTCCCCTGAAGGTCCCACGCTTGAACGGTTGCTTCAACGTGTGCAGGCCGTCGACGGGACCATGAACGTCGACGTCATGCAGGGATGGGGCGCCGATATCTCTGTGGTCCTGCCGCTGGATCCGCCGTCAACTCCTGCGGGGGACGTAGCAGAGTGGGGGCTGGCAGGCAGGGAACTTGAGGTTCTTCAGTTGCTGGCTGCCGGCCAGCGTAATCGCTCCATTGCCGCTGATCTGGGCATCAGCGAGAATACTGTGAAATTCCATCTCCGGAACCTCTTCCGGAAGCTCGACGTCCGGTCCCGCACTGAGGCCATTGCTCTGGCCCACAGTGCGGGACTCCGGTAGCCGTACTACGCGTCGATCACCATATCGGTCTGCGCGGTGGAGCAGCAGGGCAGGAACTTGCCCGCATCGATTTCCCTGGCGCGGATGCCACCTTGGTGGTTCATCTCCACTTCCCCTGACAGCTTGACCACCTTGCAGGAACCGCACATGCCCTCTTTGCAGTTCGCGCCGATCCTGACCCCGGCACGCTGGGCCGGACCGAGGATGTGCTCGGTGGGGTCGATGCGCACGTTGATGCCCGTGCGCATGAAGGACAGGGTGAGGCTTCCCGTTCCTACTGTCTCGAAGCTCGAAGCATCAGGCGCATCGGCCTTCGCTCCCTCATCCGAACCGCCGTCGGAACCGTCGGCCCCGTCCGGGTCGACGGTTTCCAGCGGCAAACCAGAAGCCTTAAGGGGGCCCTCGGCGTCATAGCCTGGCTCGTAGAGCCCGAACGCCGTGGGCTGGCTTTCGTAGTAATCCTCAGCGGAATCCGCGATTTCCTCGGCGATTTCCTCTGCAATGTCTACTGCAAGCGCGAGCTCTGCCTGGTACTCAAGGATCGTCTGCCGATCTCCCGTGAAGAATTCCATGTGGATGGAAGTATCGTCCACACCCACGTTGCCTAAAAGCTCGGTGGCGGTGTTCAGGTAGCCCTCGGGTCCACAGGCATATACCTGCCGGCCGTTGGCGTCGGGGGCAACCTCCTCCAGCATGGCCGCCGTCAGCCTTCCACTCAGGCCTTCCCAGCCCTCGGGCTTGCTGCGGTCGCCCAAGGAGTAGAAGACCTTGATGCGCGAGTCAACGGACGCGATGTAGGCCAGCTCCTTGTTGAAGGCAAAGCCTCCGGCCTCTGCGCCGTGATAGAGCACCACCACATCGGCCTGTCCGGGCAGGGAGTGAATGGTCCGCACCATGGACATGATGGGAGTGATGCCTGCACCGGCGGCCAGCAGGAGATACCGGGCCCGACGGTCGGCGTCGGGCAGGTGGAATGCTCCTACCGGTCCGAGCATGTCCAGGACGGTGCCGGGTTTGATGTTCTCGTGCACCCACGGTGAAACCAGGCCCGTGGCATCGCGCTTGACTGTGATGTCGAAGGTCCACGGCTTGGTGGGAGCGCTGGACAGCGAGTAGCTGCGGTCCACCGGATCCTCGTCCTCGCCGTTCACCGGGAAAGCAACATTAACGTACTGGCCTGCACGGAACGCCAAGGGTGCGCCATCGGTGCGACGGAACACGAAGGTCATCATGCCGCCCACTTCGGGAACAATCTCGACGCATTCGGCCATGAACTCCTGCGGATGCCAAGGACCCAACGCACGAGCCGCGCTGGCGGGTCCCTCCGTGCTGCCCATGACCCTGTTCCACGGCATCTCAAGACCGCGTATGCGATGTGGCTCCTGGACTAACGTCTCAGTGAGGAGTTCCGTCATGCCAAGTGCTCCTGGACGCGCTGCACGTACCAGTTGATGAATGCCTCCACCTGGTATTCGCTCTTCATGTACGGGCCGGGCTCGTAGGCGGGGCTGCCGGCGCCCGTCTGGCATAGCTCCACGAACGCCTTGTCCTGCAGATTGGTCTGCTTCCAGGTGTAGGTGAGCTTCTCCAAGTCGTAGTCGACACCTTCGACGGCGTCGTCGGCTACCAGCCACGTGGTGCGGACCAGGGACTGGTGTTCGTTGATGGGGAAGACCCCGAACGTGATGACGTGGTCGCTCTGGAAGTGGAACCAGCTGTTGGGCTGAAGGTGCATCGAGCAGCGGCCAAGCCGGAAGTCCCGCAAATCGCCGAGCAGCTTCTTGGAGAGCCTGCGGCCATCGGGCGAGAACGATTCGCCGTCGCCATCCAGCGATTCCCGTGAGATGCGGATTCCAGCAATGCGGGTGTCGAGCTCTTCCACCACCTCGTAGGGAAGGCCATAGCGGCGGCAACGCTCCTCGAGCGATGCCTGTGCTTCCTTGTTGCGGTCCCACACCTCTTCAAGGTGGGCCGGAATCAGGCCCTCCGTCAGGCCCCAGGTGGGGAAGAGGGAACAAGCGAGCTCCGGGTGGCCGTCACAGTGGTAGCACTCACGGTTGTTCTCCATGACGAGCTTCCAGTTGCCCTCTTCAACGATGTTCTGCTGGTAGGCGATTTTCGTCTTGGAGAGATCGTGGGGCGCGAGGTACGGCTCGAAGATCTTGGAAGTCTCGTCAAAGTCGGTGGGCGGTTCGTCCGCAATGCAGACGAAGATCAGCCCGGCAACCACACGGCTGTGGGCGCGCTTGAGGCCGAAGCAGCCCTTGTCGAACTTCGTCTCTCCCGGTGCGGAGGCGTGGATCAGGTTGCCCTCCGGGGAGTAGGTCCAGGAGTGATAGCCGCAGACCAGGTTGCCTGTTGACCCGGCGGGCTCGGTCAGGACACGGGCGCCGCGGTGACGGCAGACGTTGTGCAGGACGTTCACGCCGCCGTCGTCATTGCGCAGCACGATCAGGGAGTAGGGACCATAGTCGACGGTGACGTAGTCGCCCGGCTCCGGCAGTTCGGCGATGCTGGCCGCGAAGATCCAGTGCTGGCCAAAAATGGCTTCCATGTCGATCTTGAAGATCGTGGCATCGGTGTAGAAAGGCGCATCGAGGGAATATCCCTTGCGCCGGAACTCGAACAGTTCGCTGATCTCCGCCAGCTGCTCTGCAGGCAAAGATGAAGCGAGTTTTCCGCGTGAGTTGAGGGGCAAGACTGGAGCAGACATGTATTTCCTCCCGGGAGGCGTGGGGTAAATGTGTGTTTCGTGGGACCACGGCTGCGTGGGGTGCGAGCGGCGTTGTCGAAATCCTTATAGTCATGAGATTAGGGATCATTGATCCGCAACAAAAGCGCAAGATTCAGAAGATAACCGTGCACAATAGGTGCATGATTGATGCGAGGCTCATCACACTTCGAGTTTTTGCCCGTTGCGGCACCATCGGTGCCACCGCGGAGCTCACCGGCTACTCTCCCTCCGCCGTCTCCGCGCAGCTGCGCGAGCTCCAGCGGATGCTCGGAATGCAGCTGCTGACCAAGGACGGCCGGGGTGTGCGGCTGACCGCCACGGGCCGCTTTCTAGTGGCTGGTTCGGACACGCTTATCGCCGAATGGGAGCGCCTGCGCGCAGCAGCCATGGAGGCCGGCGACCAGGTACAGTCCCGTTTCGGCCTCGGCGGATTCTCGACGGCGGCGGCCCAGTTGTTGGCTCCGCTGGCCGCTACTTTGCGCACAACTCGCCCCCTGCTGGAGGTACAGGTACTCGAGGCGAACCCGGCCCGCTGCTTCGACTTGTTGGTTGCTGAGCGAATCGACCTTGCGGTCATTGTTGCCATGCAGTCCGACACGTATGTTGAGGACGATCCGCGCTTCGAACAGACGGTGCTGCTCGACGACCCCCTGGACGTGATCATTCCGGCTGACCATCCGTTGGCGTCGCGGGAAACCGTCACACTGGAAGAGCTTGCGTCTGAGCCTTGGATCACCGAATCCGCTGGGTCCACCTATCACGCCCTCTTCACAGCAGCGTTCACGGCTGTGGGAGTAACACCGCGCATTGCCCATGAGGCCGTGGAATGGGAAACCCAAATCGCTTTTGTGGGCGCTGGACTGGGCGTGGGCCTGCTGCCGCGGCTGGCGCCGCTGCATAATGCCGAGAACGTGGTCCGACTCCGCATTACCGGCAAGGGAAAGCCTGCGCGACGCATCGTGGCAGCGGTGCGCAGGGGCAGCATCGCATCACCCCTGATCCAGGAATCGCTCGGCATTCTTCAGGAGAGCGCGCACCGAATCCTCACGGCCCGCCCCGAAGACGACCGCTGAAGGACGCTCGGGCACGCCTTATGCGCCCGCCACCACACGGACTGTGGGGTGGCGGGCGCATAAGGCCCGTTAATACGTATAAGAATGTCCGACGGCGCCACTCACCAGCTCTTGGACGGGCGGCTTATTGGGCGCTTTCCACTAGACGGATGCGATGTCCACCTGGTTCTCCTTGGCTGCTGCCGGGTTTGTTTCTTTGCCGCCGGCGGCTGCCGCCAACGACATGCCCTTGGTCTCTTCGGCCATCAAGACGCAGATCAGCCATCCGAGCGCGGTGAGTCCCGCGGCTGCGAGCATGGTGGGCCCAATGCCCCAATCCCGCAGGGCGAAGGGGATCACGAAGGTGCCTATGGCAGCGCCGATCCGGCTTGCACCGGTGGTGATGCCGATGGCACTTGCCCGCACTTCGGTGGGGAAGAGTTCGCTGGGGTAAGCCCATTCGAGGATGTTGGGACCTCCCGAGAAGAAGGCGTACATGCAGAAGCATGCAATGATGACCGCCACAGGCGCTCCGGGGGCGAATCCGAGGACGAATAGCGGGAGTGCCATGAGGGCGAAGCTCCAAATGATGAGCGGCCGGCGTCCCACTGTCTCGACCAAACGAAGGGCGGGAAGGCACCCCAGCAGGAAGACCGCGTTGATGATCACAGAGCCAAGGTTGGCCAGATTTCCTTCACCCAGCCCGAACGAACTGAGGATGACCGGCCCGAAAGTGAAAATTGCGAACAGCGGTGTCACTTGAAGAATGTAGAAAGCGCTGCAAAAGAACAGTCGCTTGGGGTATGGACGGCGCAGCAACAAGGAGAAGTCAACTTTTCCCTTGGCCGCTGTCCGGGCGGGAGACTGCGCTTCGGCGGCAAACACGGCAGCCGCGTCCACCTGGTCGCCCAGTCCCACACGCAGTGCATCCTCAGCTTCCTTCCGCCGGCCATTGTTCAGCAGCCAGCGGGGTGATTCAGGAATTCCGTGCCGCATGGCCAGAACAGCAATACCCAACACGGCAGAGCTACCCAACATCCACCGCCAGCTTTCCGGGCCGAAGACCTCGGACATGATGAACCCAACCAGGGAAGCCAGCGCAGCGCCGGCGAACCAGCCCGTGATCAACATGCCAAGCATCTTCCCCCGCCGCTTCTGGGGCAGCCATTCCGCCAATAATGCGCTGGCGATTGGATAGTCAGCCCCGATGGCGAGTCCCACAATGAAGCGAAGGATGATCAGTTGGGCCGCATCCTGGACCACGAACTGAAGGGCGGACGCTATCACCAGAGCCCACAAATCAATGGTGTACATCAAGCGCCGGCCGATTTTGTCGGTCAACGGCCCAAGGAACAGGGCGCCGAAAAAGATACCCACCAGGGCCGAAGCGCCGATGAGGCTGACTTCGAGCTCATTGGCGCCAAATTGCGCCGTCAGCCCCACCATCGCAATTCCAATGATGCTCAGCATGTATCCGTCGAGGAGCGGGCCGCCCATGCAGCCGACTACCAGTTTGCGATGAAAGGGAGAAAAACGTGCTGAATCCAGAGTGGAGCTAAGTCCCATGGTTCTCCTTGGCCTGCTTCCCGCGACGCTGCGGGAAGCGTGAATATATTAGAAATGCGACGACTAATATACGAGAAGGTAGTGGTGTGCTTCACACCCCGTCAATTTGTTACAACGGAGGCGTCGTGGCTGCTCAGGCCCAGACCTGGTAGCCCGTCGACTTATCGAACAGCCTCCTGGTGGAAAGGCCTTCGGCCGCAATCCAGAGCACGGAATCGTCGTCGGAAGCCTGCTCCACCACTCCTGTGAGAACATGGTCCCCCGTCAACCACACCTCCACCGTGTGGCCGGTCAGCTGAGCCCAGTCCTTCCGGAGGCCGCGGCCGTGAACGGTCTTAACGAGAGCAAGATCCGTCATGCCCTTACCAGCCACGTTCTGCGAGGCGGTGCGGCTGCGGGATGTCGTCGACGTTGATGCCCACCATGGCTTCGCCCAGGCCGCGGGAGACCTTGGCGATAACGTCAGGATCGTCATAGTAAGCGGTGGCGTTGACGACGGCGGCGGCGCGCTCTGCCGGGTTGCCGGACTTGAAGATACCGGAACCGACGAACACGCCGTCGGCGCCGAGCTGCATCATCATTGCAGCGTCAGCCGGAGTGGCTATGCCACCGGCGGTGAACAGGACAACGGGGAGCTTGCCAGTGGAGGCGACTTCCTTGACCAGTTCGTACGGGGCCTGCAGTTCCTTGGCCGCAACGTAGAGCTCGTCCTCGGGGAGGGCTGTGAGCTTGGCGATCTCGGAACGGATCTTGCGCATGTGGCCGGTGGCGTTGGAAACATCGCCGGTGCCGGCTTCGCCCTTGGAGCGGATCATCGCCGCGCCCTCGTTGATGCGGCGCAGGGCCTCACCGAGGTTGGTGGCACCACAGACGAAGGGGACGGTGAAGTTCCACTTGTCGATGTGGTTGATGTAGTCGGCCGGGGTCAGGACCTCGGACTCGTCGATGTAGTCGACACCGAGGGACTGCAGGACCTGGGCTTCGACGAAGTGGCCGATGCGGGCCTTGGCCATGACCGGGATGGACACGGCGGCGATGATCGCATCGATCATGTCAGGATCGGACATGCGGGACACGCCGCCCTGGGCGCGGATATCGGCCGGGACACGCTCGAGAGCCATGACAGCCACGGCACCGGCATCCTCGGCGATGCGGGCCTGCTCGACGTTAACGACGTCCATGATGACGCCGCCCTTGAGCATCTCCGCCATGCCCCGCTTAACACGGCTGCCGCCAGTCAAGGGGATGTGTTCAAAAAGGTGGGGTCTTGTCGTCACGTGATACTCCAAGGGCTGAAGGTTGTGATTGCATCACAAGCGCCCGGATTCAGCGGAGAGTAAGAGAGCGCGTGATATCCGGGTGATATATTAGTTGGAGTCTTCAGTATGCAAGCACCGAAGCCCGGAGTCAACAGTGGGATCGGCGACAACCTAGGCTGCGAAAAGTGCCTGCCGCACAGCGTGCTCGAAGCCGCTGACATGGACACGGGCCAACTCGGCAGCCTGATCCTCATCACCATCAATGACGGCCCTCAGCAGGTCAAGGTGCTCGCGCACATGGTGCTCCAGATCAGGCAACCGGTCCAAGACCATGCACCAGATGCGGGTAGCCAGATTGTCATAGCGAATGAGGATGTCTTCGAGGTGCGGGTTCGCGGCCGCCGCGTAGATGCCTTGATGGACACTGGCGTCCAGTCGCAGGGTTTCAACCACCGATGCCGCACTGACGTCAAAGTCCTCCACTGCGCGCATTACTTCGCGGAGATGCTCTTTAGTGGCAGCTGAAGCGACCCGCGCAGCCCTCGCGGCAGCCAGGGGTTCCAGCTGCGCCCGGATCTCAGATATAAAGGCCAGGTCAGTTACTTCCACGCGGGTGGCAAACGTCCCCCGCCTCGGATAAGTGATGACAAGCCGATCCAACTCGAGGCGCTTCAATGCTTCACGCACCGGCGTCCGGCCAATCTCCAGCTCCCTGGCGAGTTGGTCATCATTGAGGAGGTCGCCAGGTTTGATGTCCAGCATCAACAAGCGATCCCGGAGGCGTTCGTACGCGACGTCAGCCAAGGATTTCTTCGTGGCCTCGCCGGTGACTGCCAGAGTTCCAAAAGCCACAGCGTCATCCCTTTCTTCACAAGCAAAAAATCTATTGACCTGCCCTGAACACCAGTATACGCTGAATCCAATCCTAATATATCAGTACAGGACCCAGGAATATATCTTAAGGAGGAGACATGACCCTCGTGGCGACAGACTCACCGGTAAGCACCCTACCGAAGCCCGAAACGCTCAAAGAAGAGCAAGCACAGAAGTTCGTACTCACATTGTCGTGCGTCGAACGCGCCGGGATTGTTCAGGCAGTCACAACCTTCCTTTTCGAGCGCGGTTTCAACATCGAAGAGCACCAGCAGTTCGACGACGGGCTCCGCCAGACGCTGCACCTGCGGACTGCTTTCTCCGGCCCGCTGTCCTACTCCCCTGAGCGGCTCGAAGAGGAATTCAGCGCGATTGCTGACCGCTTCGAGATGAAGTTCAGCTTCCACGACCAAACCAAGAAGCGGGTCCTGGTAATGGTGTCCAAGTTCGGGCATTGCCTCAATGACCTCATCTTCCGCTGGCGGGGCGGCAGCCTCGGTGGTGACCTCGTGGTGGTTGCTTCAAACCATGAGACCCACCGCGCCATGGCTGAAGCCGCCGGCCTGCCCTTCGTCTACATTCCCGTCACCCCGGAGACCAAGGCAGACGCTGAGCAGCGGCTCCTGGACCTGGTGGAAGAGTACAACGTAGACCTCGTAGTGCTGGCGCGGTACATGCAGGTACTTTCGGACGACCTGTGCCGCGCCCTCGAAGGACGCGCCATCAACATCCACCACTCCTTCCTGCCGGGATTCAAGGGGGCCCGCCCCTACCACCAGGCCTATGACCGCGGCGTGAAGCTCGTGGGTGCCACTGCCCACTACGTCACCGCTGACTTGGACGAGGGACCGATCATCGAGCAGGAAGTCATCCGCGTCGATCACAGCTATGGTCCCACCACACTCTCAACCGTGGGCCAGGACGCCGAAGCCCTGGCCTTGTCCCGCGCTGTCAGGTGGCACTGCGAACACCGCGTGCTGCTGGACCAGACCAGCACAGTGGTTTTCCGCTAAACCAAGCACCAGAACACCAGCAGACTCACCCCTATTAACTTCAGCAGGAGAACCCCCATGGCATCCACGCCTCGCATTGTCATTATCGGAGCTGGGATTGTTGGCACCAACCTCGCCGACGAACTGGTCACCCGCGGTTGGAACAACATCACCGTCCTGGACCAAGGACCCCTGAACATGCCCGGTGGCTCAACGTCCCACGCACCGGGCCTGGTTTTCCAGACGAACCCCTCAAAGTCCATGGCACTCTTCGCCAAGTACACAGTGGAGAAGCTGCTGTCCCTCACGGAGGACGGCCAAAGCTGCTTCAACCAGGTGGGCGGCCTTGAAGTTGCCACTACCGAGACCCGCCTGGCTGACCTGAAGCGCAAGCTCGGCTACGCACAGTCGTGGGGCATCGACGGCAAGATCCTCTCCCGCGAGGAATGCAAGGAGCTGTACCCCCTGATCAATGAGGAAGACATCCTCGGCGGCCTCCACGTCCCCACAGATGGCCTGGCTCTTGCTGCCCGCGCCGTCCAACTGCTCATCAAGCGCACTGAAGCCGCCGGTGTGAAGTACATCGGCAACACCGAAGTCACCGGAATCGAGCAGTCCAACCGCCGCGTGACCGGCGTCGAGACCCCCGACGGCGTGATCCCCGCGGACATCGTGGTTTCCTGCGCCGGCTTCTGGGGCGCCAAGGTGGGCGAGTTGACCGGCATGTCCGTTCCGCTCCTCCCGCTGGCTCACCAGTATGTGAAAACCACGCCGGTTCCCGCCCAGAAGGGCAAGAACGAACTTCCCAACGGTGCCCAGCTGCCGATCCTGCGCCACCAGGACCAGGACCTGTACTACCGCGAGCACGGTGACCGTTACGGCATTGGCTCCTACGCCCACCGCCCCATGCCCGTGGATCTCGATGAACTGGGAAGCTACGAGCCCAACAGCATCACCGAACACAACATGCCCTCGCGCCTGGACTTCACACTGGAAGACTTCCTTCCCGCGTGGGAAGCAACCAAGCAGATCCTGCCGGCACTGCGGGAAAGTGAAATCGAGGACGGCTTCAACGGCATCTTCTCCTTCACCCCCGACGGCGGCTCGCTGGTGGGCGAATCCAAGGAAGTTGACGGCTTCTTCGTGGCCGAGGCCGTGTGGGTCACGCACTCCGCCGGTATCGCCCGCGCGGTGGCCGAGCTCCTGACCGAAGGAAAGTCGCAGATTGACCTCGGTGACTGCGACATCCACCGCTTCGAAGAGGTCCAGCTGACCCCCGAATACGTCAGCGAAACCTCCCAGCAGAACTTCGTTGAGATCTACGATGTGATGCACCCGCTCCAGCCAAAGCTTTCTCCCCGCAACCTCCGCGTCAGCCCGTTCCACGCCCGCCACAAGCAGCTCGGCGGCTACTTCCTGGAAGGTGCCGGATGGGAGCGCCCTTACTGGTTCGAAGCCAACGCCGAGCTCCTGAAGGAAATGCCGGACGACTGGCAGCCGCCGGCCCGCGACGCCTGGTCCGGAATGTTCAGCTCGCCCATCGCCGCGGCTGAGGCTTGGAAGACCCGCACAGCAGTGGCGATGTACGATATGACGCCGCTGAAGCGCCTCGAAGTTTCCGGCCCGGGAGCCTTGAAGTTGCTGCAGGAACTCACCACCGGTGACCTTGCCAAGAAGCCCGGCGCCGTGACCTACACGCTGCTTCTGGATGAAGCCGGTGGCGTACGAAGCGACATCACCGTGGCCCGCCTGAGCGAAGACACGTTCCAGCTTGGCGCCAACGGCAACATGGACACCGCCTACTTCGAGCGCGCAGCCCGGCACCAAACCGAAAATGGAGGCGCCGGAGACTGGGTCCAGGTCCGCGACACCACGGGCGGCACCTGCTGCATCGGTTTGTGGGGTCCCCTCGCCCGTGACCTCATCAGCACGGTGAGCAGCGACGACTTCTCAAATGACGGCCTGAAGTACTTCCGTGCCAAGAAAGTCACCATCGGAGGCGTCACTGTCACCGCGATGCGGCTCTCCTACGTGGGCGAACTCGGCTGGGAGCTCTACACCAGCGCCGATAACGGGCAGCGCCTCTGGGACGCCTTGTGGAAGGCCGGCCAGCCGTTCGGCGTCATCGCCGCGGGCCGTGCCGCCTTCAGCTCGCTGCGACTCGAAAAGGGCTACCGCTCCTGGGGCTCGGACATGACAACTGAGCACGACCCGTACGAGGCCGGCCTTGGATTCGCCGTAAAGATGACCAAGGAGAACTTCGTCGGCAAAGCCGCACTGGAAGGGCGCAGTGAGGAAAGCTCGGCCCGCCGCCTGCGCTGCTTGACCGTCGACGACGGCAGGAGCCTGGTGCTGGGCAAGGAACCGGTGTTCTACAAGGACCAGGCGGTGGGTTACGTCACCAGCGCGGCCTACGGTTACTCGGTCCGCAAGCCCATTGCCTACGCCTACTTGCCCTCTGCAGTGTCCCTCGGAGACTCCGTGGAAATTGAGTACTTCGGACGCCGCATCCAGGCCACCGTTACCGAAGATCCGCTGTACGACCCCACCATGAGCCGGCTCCGGGGCTAACAGCCCACGCAGCCATCAACGCATGCGGCCCGGACCCTTCTCCTCGCACTGACCGGGTCCGGGCCGCTGCTTTCCCCTTCTTTCAGTCAGCCAGGAAGACCCATGATCAGTTCAGAAACCATCCATGATTACCTCTCCAGGCTCGCTTCACGTCAGCCCACTCCCGGTGGAGGCGCAGCCGCTGCCTTGCATGCCGCCCAAGGTGCTGCCTTGGTAGCCATGGTGGCCAGGTACACCACCGGTGCCAAATATGAGGCGCACGCCGCACTGGTAACCCGGATCACCAGCGCCGCCGACCACCTGATCGTCGAGGCCCTGCGTCTCGCGGACGCCGACGAGCACGCCTTCCAGTCAGTCATCGACTCCTACAAGCTCCCCTCGGAATCCGACGAACTCAAGGCAATAAAGACCGCCGCCATCCAGGAGGCCCTGGTTCAGGCCGCCCATACCCCCGCGCAGCTCATCAAGGTTGCCGGCGAAGTGGTGGATCTTGCCACGGAACTCTTTGACGTGGCGAATCCCAACGTCATCAGCGACATCGCCGCTGCTGCTGACGCAGCCCGCGCAGCTGCCACCACGGCCCGGGTCAACATCGACATCAACGTTGTCGCCATCAAGCACGGCGAAGCCCGTTCCCGCTTGGCGGAACAGACGAACGGGATTGAGGACAAAGTGGTTCTCGCCGCCGATGCCCTGGTGCAGCGCGTCCGCGAAAGGATCCTCTCATGACCACCGAAGTGCGCGGGAACACCAAAGTGCTATCCGGCAAGCCGCTCGCTGCCCTTATCCAGCAGCGCGCCCAGGAGGAGACCGCCCTCCTGGATGACGAGGGAATTCGTCCGGTCCTGGCCGTTGTTGTTGCAACGGACGACGAATCCACGCACTGGTATGTCCGGTCCATCGAGCGTGCAGCCGGACGCGCAGGCATCGGTTGCAGGATCGTCGATCTTGGTCACGATGCCACCGAACAAGTGCTGGCCAGCGTCCTGGCGGACCTCAGTGCCGAGCCATCCGTCCACGGCATCATCCTCCAGACTCCCCTGCCTGCGGCTGTCCGCGCTGACCGGCTGGTGGGCCTCATCGCTCCGGAAAAGGACATCGACGGCGCCAATCCGCTCAGCCTCGGCCGCTTGGCTGTGGGGCAGCCCGCCTTCGCACCCGCTACTGCCCAGGCCGTGGTGGAGTTGCTGGACCACTTCCAGATTCCGGTTGCCGGGCGTAACGTGGCCGTCGTCGGGCGTTCCGCTGTGGTGGGCAAGCCACTGTCCCTGCTCCTCCTCGAAAGGGACGCGACGGTCACCATCTGCCATTCCAAATCAGGGCCGCTGGAACGCTTTACCCAGCCGGCCGACGTCGTGGTTGTTGCCGCCGGGCGGACCGGGCTGCTGAAGGGCAGCCACCTTTCCCCGGAGACTGTGGTGATCGACGTCGGCACGAACGTCCTGCCCGATGGTTCCCTGGTGGGTGATGTTGACGAAGCCAGCGTCAACGGCGTCGCGGCAGGCCTGAGTCCGGTTCCGGGCGGCGTCGGGTCAGTGACCACCGCGCTTTTGCTGCTGCACACGGTTGAAGCCGCCCGGCAACAGTCCCGCACCACGCTGCTCACTGCTTCCACTTCCCGGATCTGAAGGGTTCCCCCATGCATGCCAAAGCCCCCCGCGAGAACATCGACGAGTCAAAGCTGACCGTCACCAAACCCAAGACCAAGGCCGTGGGCATTCCCGCTGTTGCCAACGCCTTGAAGATTTCGCTGGAACAGATGGGACCGCTGCGCAGTGTTCAGACCCTGCTGGCAGTGAACCAGCTGGACGGCTTCGACTGCATGGGGTGCGCCTGGCCCGAGCACGAAAAGCGCAATGCGGCGGAGTTCTGCGAGAACGGCGCCAAAGCAGTGGCCGAGGAAGCCACCCGGCGCCGTGTCACACCGGAGTTTTTCGCTCAGCACTCCATTGCCGACCTGAAGACCCGCGACGACTTTTGGCTGGGCCAGCAAGGCCGGCTCACCCACCCGATGTTCCTGGACGAAGGCGCTACCCACTACAGGGCCATTGACTGGGAGGAAGCCTATGACCTCATGGCCGCGGAACTGCGGAGCCTGGAACACCCCGATGAAGCCGTCTTCTACACCTCCGGCCGGACCTCCAATGAAGCAGCATTCGTTTACCAGCTCCTGGTTCGCGGCCTGGGCACCAACAACCTCCCGGACTGCTCCAACATGTGCCATGAGTCCTCCGGCTCCGCACTGGTGGAAACCATCGGTATCGGCAAAGGTTCCGTCAGCCTGACGGACCTGGAGACGGCGTCGCTGATCTTCGTGGCCGGGCAGAATCCCGGCACCAACCACCCGCGCATGCTCAGCGCGCTGGAAAAGGCGAAGAAAAACGGCGCAGTCATCGTGTCCGTCAACCCCCTTCCCGAAGCCGGACTCCTGCACTTCGAGAACCCGCAGCACGTGGCCGGCATGATTCAAGGGACCCAGCTGACGGACGACTTCCTGCAGATCCGTGCCGGCGGCGATCAGGCCCTCTTCCAAGGCCTGGGCAAATACCTGCTTGAAGCCGAAGCCGCCGGACGGAACACCCCGGGCCTGCAAACTGTCCTGGACCATGACTTCATCAACAACCACACCGTGGGTATCGACGACTACCTGCGCTACCTGGAAAAGGTGGAGTGGGAAGACATTGTGGAGGCAACCGGCCTTACCCTTGAGCAGATTCATTCGACGGGTGAACGGATGCTCGCCTCCAGCGCCACCATCGTGTGTTGGGCCATGGGCCTGACCCAGCACAAACACTCCGTACCCACCCTCCGGGATGTAGTCAACGTTCTCCTGCTTCAAGGCAACATTGGCAAGCCCGGCGCCGGCGTTTGTCCTGTGCGAGGCCACTCGAACGTCCAGGGTGACCGGACCATGGGCATCTTCGAGAAGATGCCGGAGACGTTCCACGACCGGCTGGACCAGGAATTCGAGTTCCGGTCTCCGCGCGAGCACGGCTTTGACACCGTGGCAGCCATCCGCGCCATGCGGGACGGCAAAGTCCGTTTCTTCATGGGCATGGGCGGCAACTTCGTCCGGGCTGCCCCCGATTCCGACGTCACCGAGCAAGCCCTGGCCAACACCCGGCTGACCGTTCAGATCTCCACGAAATTGAACCACTCGCACTTGTCCACGGGTCGCCGTGCCCTGATCCTGCCTACCTTGGGACGCACCGAGAAGGATACCCAGCGGACCGGAGACCAGCGGGTCACCGTGGAAGACTCCATGAGCGCCGTCCACGCATCACGGGGACGCCTCAAGCCTGCAAGTGAGCACCTCCACTCCGAAGTAGCAATTGTGTGCAACCTGGCAGACAGGCTGTTCAAAGACGGCCACCAGCGCCTGCCCAACACCCCGCAGGCTTCCTGGCTGGCCATGAGGGATGACTACTCACTGATCCGCAAACATATTGAAGCGGTATTTGACGGCTTTGAAGACTTCGAAGCACGGATTCAGCACCCGGGCGGATTCGTCCTGCCACACCCGCCGCGCGATGCCAGGAAGTTCGACACCGCCTCAGGAAAAGCACACTTCACCGGCAATGAGCTGGAGTTCATCAAGATCCCGCCTGGCCGCTTGGTCCTGCAAACCTTGCGTTCACACGACCAGTACAACACCACCATCTACGGCAAGGACGATCGCTACCGCGGCATCCATGGTGGCCGTCGCGTGGTGCTCATCAACGCTGACGACATCACCGAGCTGGGCTTTGCCGACGGCGACATGGTGCACCTGATCTCCGAATTCCAAGGAACCGACCGGCGGGCCGAGGACTTCCGCATCGTCTCGTACTCAACGCCGAAAGGTTGTGCCGCCGCGTACTACCCGGAGACCAATGTCCTGGTGCCTCTGGACTCCGTGGCGGACACCAGCGGAACGCCCACCTCCAAATCCGTGATCATCCGGCTGGAGAAGGCCTAGGAGCCGCTGTACACCATGAGCTGCGTCACATAGTATGACTGATATATCTATCACGCACTGATGGAAATATCAGCCGTCCGGTTGTCCGTGAATGGTGCTTCGATGGCCTGAAACCTGGGGAGGTATTTCCTCATCGAAGCACCGCTTTCGGACCATTGGGCAGCAGTTCAGCAATGCCAAAGAAGAGGGAGTGACCATGTCAGGAAACAGAGCAGTCGCCTACAAGGAACCTGGTGTCGTCGAGATCATCGACACCGACTACCCAACGTTTGAGCTTAAGGACGGACCGGGCGTCAACCCGGCCAACGTCGGCCGGAAGGTGCCTCATGGCGCGATCCTCCGCACTGTAACCACCAACATCTGCGGTTCGGACCAGCACATGGTTCGTGGACGCACCACAGCTCCGCAGGACCTGGTCCTCGGCCACGAAATCACGGGCGAAGTGGTGGAGGTGGGACCCGACGTCGAGTTCATCAAGGTAGGCGACATCGTCTCGGTGCCGTTCAACATCTCCTGTGGTCGTTGCCGGAACTGCAAGGAGCAGAAGACCGGCATCTGTCTCAACGTCAACCCCGACCGCCCCGGCAGCGCCTACGGCTACGTGGACATGGGAGGCTGGGTGGGCGGACAAGCAGAGTTCGTCCTGGTCCCTTACGCTGACTGGAACCTGCTGCGCTTCCCGGACCGCGATCAGGCCCTGGAAAAGATCATGGACCTGACCATGCTCTCGGACATCTTCCCCACCGGATTCCATGGCGCCGTCACTGCCGGCGTGGGCGTGGGGTCCACAGTTTACGTCGCAGGTGCCGGGCCCGTGGGCCTTGCTGCTGCCGTGGGCGCACAGCTGCTTGGCGCCGCCGTCGTGATTGTGGGCGATATGAACGAGGACCGCCTGGCGCAGGCGCGTTCCTTCGGCTGTGAAACAGTCAACGTCTCCAACGGCGATCCGAAGGAGCAGATCGCACAGATCCTTGGCGTTCCGGAAGTGGATTGCGGCGTGGACGCGGTGGGCTTTGAAGCCCGCGGCCACGGTAAGGATGCCTCACACGAGGCTCCTGCCACTGTGTTGAACTCCCTCATGGACATCACTGCCGCCGGCGGATCCCTGGGCATTCCCGGGCTCTACGTCACGGGCGATCCGGGTGGAATCGACGATGCAGCCAAGCACGGCTCACTCTCACTGTCCCTTGGTACCGGCTGGGCCAAATCCCTGTCCTTCACCACCGGCCAATGCCCGGTCATGAAATACAACCGGCAGCTGATGATGGCCATCCTCCATGACAAAGTCCAGATCGCCAAGGCAGTCAACGCCCAAGCCATCCCACTCGAGGACGCCCCGCGCGGCTACGCCGAATTCGACGCCGGAGCGGCAACAAAGTTCGTGCTGAACCCCAACGGTTATGTGAAGTCCTAATACACGTCTGAACAGCACGCACCACACGGATACCGGGGACTGCACGGCAAGAACTACGGGAAGGCCGGGCAGTCCCCGGTATCTGCGTTTCACAGGAAGCACCACCCCAGGAAGCGGGCACCCATGCTTGCACAAGCAACCTTCACCGACTCTCACGAAGGGTTCGTGGTGAGCGGCGAACCGCGGCACTCACCCTCGTGGGCCGAAGCACGTGAACTGGCCTACCACTGCGCCGGCCCGCTGCCGTCGTCGAAAGTCACCCTCGGAGAAGCGATCGGGCACACCCTGACCAGCTCCGTCACCGCTCAACGGAACCTGCCCCACTACGCGTCGTCAGCCATGGACGGCTGGGCCATCAACGGCACCGGCCCTTGGATACTAACGACGGCGGGGCTGCCGCTGTCGCCGGGCGAAGCCAGCGTCATCGCCACCGGCGGGCTCGTCCCAGCCGGCGCCTCGGCAGTCGTGCGCAAGGAAAGCGGCCAAGTATCCAGGGACGGGCACCTCTCGCTGAGGCACGACGCCAAGCCGGGTGAGACACTCCCGGGCCGGCACATTCGTCCCGCCGGAGAAGAAGCCGCAGCCGGAGATGTCCTCATACCCGCTGGCACGCTTCTCAATCCGGCTCATATTGCCCTGGCCGCAGTGGCAGGCCACGATCACGTTCAGGTGCAGCGCAAGCCGAGGGTCGCCGTCGTACTTACAGGTTCTGAAGTGGTCACCTCAGGTGAGCCGGCTCCAGGACAGGTCCGCGACGCGTTCGGCCCGCAGCTGGATGCCGTGATATCGCAATTGGGCGGGGAGCCGGGTGGCCAGCGCAGGATAGGCGACTCATACCAAGAGTGGATGGTGGCTCTTGGTCGCGTTCCTGATGGTTTACCGCCCGACGTGACGATCACCACCGGCGGGACGGGAAAATCCGGGACAGACCACTTCCGCAATGCCATCGTGGCACTCGGGGGTCGGCTCCTCCTGGACGAAATCGCCATGCGGCCGGGACATCCGGCAGTGCTGGCCGAACTTCCTGATGGGCGTTTCGTCATCGGTCTTCCAGGCAATCCGCTGGCCGCAATGATGGCGCTGATGACCCTGGGAGAACCCTTGCTGGCCGCTATGGGAAGCAGGCCCCTCCGGGGAGCCGTGCTGATGACGTCCGGGGCCGACATCGATCCGGACCCAAATCGGACACGCCTCATGCCCTGCACCCTCATCCACGATCTCGCGTTCCCTGCTTCACGCACGGGTCCGGGGATGATGCGCGGGCTTGCCTGGGCAGACGGATACATGGCCGTTCCTCCTGAAGGCGTCGCAGCCGGCGCGCCCGTACCCGTCCTGCCGCTGCCTTGGACAGCGCCCATCAATTTCCCGGACCAATCTGGAGGGTACGCCGCATGGCACGCATGACCCAGCGCAGGAAAATCCATCGTTTTCGCTTGGACGCGGCAGACACCGAACACTCCGTGCGGTTCAAGGAGGATGTTCTGGCCGCCGAAGAACCTTTGGAGATCAGGATTGGAGGCACCTCTTTTGCCGTGACCATGAGGACGCCGGGCGACGACTTTGACCTGGTGTCTGGATTCCTGGTGTCCGAGGGCATCATCCGCAGCCCTTCGGAGCTGATCTCCCTCCGGTTCTGCGCAGGCGAGAAGGACGGGGTGCAGACCTTTAACGTGGTGGAAGCCCAGCTACGGCCGGACGTTCCCCTGCCGGACACCATGCGCCACGTATATACGTCGAGCTCGTGTGGCATCTGCGGCACGGACTCCATCGAAGCCGTTCGTAAGACCATCCATTTCGATCCATCCTTGGACCGGCTACAGGTTCCAGTGGATGTCCTGGCCGAGCTCCCGGACCGCCTCCGCGAAGCGCAGGCCGTCTTTGACAGAACCGGAGGGGTCCACGCCGCTGGACTCTTCAAAGTGGATGGTGCCAGCCCGGAGCTGCTGTGCCTGCGGGAAGACGTCGGCCGGCACAATGCGGTGGACAAAGTGGTGGGCTGGGCCCTTCGGCAGGACCTGCTGCCCTTGACCGGCCTCGTCCTGCAGGTCTCGGGCAGGGCATCGTTCGAACTCGTCCAGAAGGCAGCCTTGGCCGGCATCCCGGTTCTCGCGGCCGTCAGCGCTCCCTCCAGCCTCGCCGTCGATCTTGCCACCGAGACCGGGGTGACCCTGGTTGGCTTCAGCCGGGGACATAGCCTCAACGTCTATGCCGGAAGGGAGCGCCTGACCCATCAACGAAAGGCTGTCCGGGAGGTTGCCATGAGCGGGTGAATCATTCGAGCGCCCATGATGTGAAAAGGTCCGCGCAAAACTCCGTCTAGGATGAGGAAAGACGAGGGTGCAGGCCGAACAGGGCTACCAGCTCAGGGCGGCCTGCCTGGACAATGACACGAGGCACCATGGCCGCACGCAGCAACCCGGACTTCGACAAGGACGTAGACGCCCAGGGCGGAGGCGTCCAGTCAGTAGACCGCGCACTCCAAATCCTGGAAATCCTGGCCCGTGAAGGCGATGCAGGCGTCAGCGACATCGCTGAGGAAATGGGCGTCCACAAGTCCACCGTGTCCCGGTTGGTTGGCTCATTGGTCAACCGCGAACTGGTCCGGCAGAACAGTGAACGCGGCAAGTACCAGTTGGGCTTTGGAATCCTCCGCTTGGCTTCTTCCATCCCCGGCAGACTGAGCGTGGTTCATGAGGCGCGCCAAGTCCTGGAGGCCTTGGCGGCCGAATACAAGGAAACCGTCAACCTGGCCGTGCTGCGGTCCAACTATGCCGTCAACGTGGACCAGGCGATGGGGCCCTCAACACTGGCCACCTACGACTGGGTAGGCAGCCTGACACCACTGCATGCCACATCCAGTGGCAAGGTCCTTCTTGCCGCGTTGACTGCCGACGAGAGAACCCAGGTTCTCAAGGCAGTGGGTCTACCAGCGCGGACTCCACGCACTGTGACAAATCGCGGAGAGTTGGAAAAGCAGCTGCTGGACGTGGCACGCAACGGCTATGCCACGGTTCATGAAGAGTTTGAAATCGGCCTCACCGCCGTTGCCGTACCCATCTTCAACCACTCGGGAAGTGTCATCGCCGCGGTAAGTATCTCCGGCCCGGCGTTCCGCTTCTCACCCGAGGACCAGCCGGGGCTTATCGATGGCCTCCGCGAGGCCGGGCTGACCATCAGCGCCCGGATGGGTTACAGGCACCGCTAAGCCCCGCGTTCTCGGGTTCTTCGATGCTCTAGGCGCAACAGACGCCATCATACGCAACGTGAACCTACGCTCCCATTCGTCGCGTCAAAGTCTCGGCAAACAAGGAAAAGTCCTTGACATTGACTGTGACGGGGCGCACTCTGTTGCTTACCGCGAATGTTGTTGATTCATGCGGAACGCTCTCCAGGCTCCACTAGCCCAGCGTCCAACCAACCAGTCCGACCCAAGGGGTGCCCCATGAAACTGCCCATCTACGCTCCTGAAGTGCAGATCGGGGACAGCAAATCATGGTCAGCGGGGAAGCCCCCCAGCCTTCCCTGCGGCCTCATCCTCCAGGGCCATGTCTAAACGCAAACCCATGACTCGCCGAGCAAAGGACCCGCTCATGGCTATAAACAGCGACACAAAACCTTTAACACCCGAGGAGTTACCTGCCGACGATCGCTTGGCGGGTGCTTCAGCAGCAGCCAGCTCTACCAAAGCAGCCAGCCCAGCCCACGCGGAGAACCCCGAGGAAATCATCAGGGTCTCCCCCGACGACACCAACTTGGCAGCCCTCGACGCTGAGGACGGAGGCGCTGAGACCCTTCCCGATTCTGAAGAATACGAACAGATCATGGAAGAGCTGCGCCACGCCAAGACCGAGCAGGCCGTTTCGGCCCGCCGGAACCGCAAACTTACCCTCGACAAAGTAACCTTCGGGATCACGGGCGCCATCGCCGTCGCCTTCGTGGTCTGGGGATTTGTCGGACGGGACAGCCTCTCAGATACCTCCAAAGGCGCCCTGAACTGGGTTATGGAGTACACCGGCTGGCTCTTCATGGTCCTCGCCTCATTGTTCGTGGTTTTCGTCCTGTGGCTTGCCCTCGGCAAGTTCGGCAACATCCCCTTGGGCAAGGACGGCGAGAAGCCAGAGTTCCGGACCATTTCATGGGTGGCCATGATGTTCGCCGCCGGCATGGGCATCGGTCTCATGTTCTACGGTGTGGCCGAACCGCTGTACCACTACATCTCTCCGCCACCGGGAACCGTGGACGGCCGCACTCCAGCAGCAATCCAAACTGCCATGGCCACATCGATCTTCCACTGGACCCTGCACCCGTGGGCCATGTACGCAGTGGTCGGTATCGCTATGGCCTACGGGACCTACCGTTTGGGCCGCAAGCAACTGGTTTCGGCAGCCTTCACCTCGCTTTTTGGCATCCGCATGGTGGAAGGTCCGCTCGGGAAGTTCATTAACATCCTGGCCATCTTCGCCACGCTCTTCGGAACTGCCGCTTCACTGGGCCTCGGTGCCCTGCAGATCGGCAGCGGCATGACGTCCAATGGTTGGCTGGGTGAGATCGGCACTCCGGTGCTCGTGGTCATTGTGGCCATCCTGACCTTCTGCTTCGTGGCATCCGCTGTGTCAGGCATCAGCAGGGGCATCCAGTGGCTCTCCAACATCAACATGGTCCTGGCTGTTGTTCTCGCCCTGATTGTGTTTGTAGCCGGACCCACCCTGTTCATCCTTAACCTGATCCCTTCCGCTGTAGGCGACTACGCCAGAGACCTCGCCGAAATGTCGTCACGTACCGAGGCTGTGGGAGACGAGTCCCTGCGCAGCTGGATGACCAGCTGGACCATCTTCTACTGGGCTTGGTGGATCTCCTGGACGCCCTTCGTCGGAATGTTCATCGCCCGCATCAGCCGTGGACGCACCATCCGCCAGTTCGTCACCGGCGTTCTGCTGGTCCCCAGCGTCGTGAGCGTCATCTGGTTCGGCATCTTCGGCGGCGCCGCTTTCCACGTCCAGCAAGAGGCCGACAAGGCCGGTACGCCCGGGCTTGTGGCCATGGTGGACGGAGCTCCTTCCATCAACTTCGATGGCGCACTCTTCGACCTCGTGAAGAACCTGGGCATGCCCGGCTGGCTGACAGCAGCGGTCATCGTCCTGGCCATGGTCCTGGTGGCGATCTTCTTCGTCACCGGCGCCGATGCAGCCTCCATCGTCATGGGATCCCTCAGCTCCAATGGCGCTGAGCATCCGCGTCGAGGAGTGGTGATCTTCTGGGGAAGCCTCACCGGCGCAGTGGCAGCGGTCATGCTGCTTGCTGGCGGCGACAAACCATCGGAAGCCTTGTCCGGCCTGCAAAGAGTAACCATCGTGGCAGCCCTGCCGTTCGTGATCGTCATGCTGCTGCTCTGTTTCGCACTGGTCAAGGACCTTCGCCGCGACCCGCTCCAGTTGCACAAGCGCTTGGCTACTTCGGTGGTGGAACGAGCCATCCGAACGGGCGTTGAGCAACATGGCGGCGTTCAGTTCGACCTCGTCACCAAACACGATTGCGCCGAAAAGTGCACGGACTCCGATTGCGCCGGGGGAACGCCCACGGGAACCATTCCCTTGGTCGGCAAGCCCCAGCTGGATGCCGACCACAAGTAACCCAGCTTTTGGCTGATTCCCATTCATACGTTAGTAAGGTCCACCATGCCCAACACTTCTGCCAACGGCACTCTCCGTCTCAACGCGAAAGCCAATTTCAACAACCAACCCAATCCCAGCAACCAGGCCAATGAGGACGTGACCCTCACCTTGGACGCTTCCGAACCCGTGACAGTCCGGATCGAGGTGGACCGCTGCCCCTGCGGATCGGAACACAACAGGGCCGGCTCCTACGTCGATACTGACTTCAGCCGCTAGCAACAACACGTTGATTTCAACACAACAAAGCAGGCGCCGGATTTCCGGCGCCTGCTTTTGTTGGTACTGGTGGAAGCTAAAGCCTATTTGGGCATCAGCACCGAGTCGATCAGGTAAACCGTGGCGTTGGCGGTCTGAACGCCGCCGCAGATCACGTTGGAAGCTCCGTCAACCGTGAGGGCATCCTTGGTGCCGCCAACCGTCACTTCGCCACCCTGGACAGTCTTGTGGGTGCCGACGATCTGGTCCGGGGTCAGCTGACCGGGGACTACGTGGTAGGTGAGAATTTTGCTCAGCAGGGCATCGTCCGTCTTGAGCGTCTCGATTGTGGCGGGGTCGATCTTGGCGAAGGCATCGTCAACCGGTGCGAACACCGTGAATTCGCTGCCGTTCAGGGTGGAAACCAAGTCCACCTTGGGGTTGAGCTTCCCCGAGACAGCGGCGGTCAGGGTCTTGAGCAGCGGGTTGTTCGATGCTGCTACGGCTACCGGGTCCTGGGCCATGCCCATGACCGAACCGGCACCGTCCGGAACCTGTGCGGCGTAACCGGCGCAGCCGGGGCCCACCAGGTTAGCGGCCGGGTCCATGGCGGCGCTGCTCATGGCGGAGGCCGACGGCGACGGTGCCGCCATCGAGGTTTCCGGGGCGGCAGATGAAGCAGCCGGTGTGCTGGAGGTGCTGGTACCACCACAGGCAGTGAGACCGAGAAGGGCGGCTGCAGTGAGGCCAACGAAGGCGAGGGCGGGGCGCTTTGTGGACAACATGTCATTCTCCTTGTTTTTGGAACCAGGGCGTTGGGTCCAGTGGGTGGTGGGACACGGGCTGCAAGTGTTGCTTTTGCTTCACCAGCGGTTTGTGTCTCACCAGCTATTCGGAGGATGGGACTGGGTGGATGGGTGCGGATTGAAAAAGTTTTTTAAGCCAGCCTCCGCAGGCCTAGTGGTGGGGTTCATCCCAGTGACAGGATGGGCGAATGGCAATCGAGGTTCGCCCCGCGACGGTGTTCGATGACGTGAAGACCATGGTGGGGCCCAAGAGCCCCGATGCCAACGTGTGCTGGTGCCTGAGCTACAGGATTCCGTCGAAACTGAACCAGGAGCTCCAGAAACAGGAGCGCGGGAAGTTTGTGAAGAAGCTGGTGGCCGAGGACCCGCCTCCCGGCGTTCTGGCGTACGACGGCGACGAAGTAGTCGGGTGGGCAGCGGTCCACCCTCGCGAGGACACTACTTTTGCGAAGAACCGCAAGATCCCCCACGTGGATGAGACCAAGGTGTGGTCCGTCTGGTGCATCCGGGTTAGGCCCGGGCATCGTGGCAAGGGAATTTCCCACGAGCTGCTCCGCGGGGCGATTGACTTTGCAAAGAGCCACGGCGCGCCCGCCATTGAGGGTTACCCCGTGGACAACAAGGGCGGCAAGGTGGACCTGACCATGGCCTACGTTGGCACCAGGAGGCTTTTCGAGAAGGCCGGTTTCAAGAAGGTGGCCGAGACGACGTCGGTGCTCAACGGTTTCCCGAGAGTGCTGATGCGGCTGGACCTCAACTCCCCCAACTAGGTAGCAGATCAGGCCGTTCTCAGCGCTGGGAACGGCCTGATCTGCTACCTACTTGGGTCAGGATCCCTGCAGGCGCGCCGTCATCCTGTGCGCTTCCTCGAGCAGCAGTTTCCCGAGGAACTCCTGGCGGTCCGCACGGAATCGCGGCTCAATTCCCGTCAAGGAAAGAGCCCACGCTGGCCGTCCCTGCTGATCAAACACCGCCGCTCCCATGCCCCAGCTGCCTTCCAGGATCAACCCGGGATTGACGGAGTAGCCAGCAAGCCGCGTCCGTTCCAGATTGCCCCGCACCACGTCTGCGGTGTGTCCCGCCGCAAAGTCGCCGGCGTGCGCAGCCCAGTCGTCCAACAACGATTCCTGTTCGTCGGGAGGAAGGAAAGCCATGATGGCAGTGCCGGCCGAAGCGACCCCCAGCGGAAAGCGCACGCCTTCGTGCAGCACGAAGGACCGCACCGGGAACGAGCCCTCTTCCCGCAGCACGCACACTGTTTCGTTCCCACGACGAATGGAGAAGAAGGCGCTCTCCCCGGTCTCTGCGGCCAACCTGCGCAGCGACGGCCGCGCAATGTCCTCCATGGGGAAACGTGCAGCAGCCACTGATCCCAGCAGGAAGATCTCCGGCCCCAACACCCACTTCCCCGAGCCCGGATCGTGTTCCAGTAGACCCTCCGCGGCCAAGGAGGTCAGAAGCCGGTGGACGGTTGGCCGGGTCAAGCCGGACTCCCGCACCAAGCCCGCCAGGGACGTACCTTCGGGCTTACGTCCCACTAGTCGAAGCAGCAGGGCTACGCGCCCCACCACTTGTGCTCCCTGAACCACCACAGCACCCTCCACAAGAGATTTCATCCATAATATGGACTCCTTCCATTCTAGTGTCCACACCCTGAGTATGTGGGGCTTAGGCACGTTGACCGCCTACCGTAGGCAACCTAGGCTCCTTCTCAAGAGTGAGAGCAGTCCACAAAGTGGATGCCCGGCATGGAACTCAAAGAGGAGTCGAGCATGACCAAGATCCAAGCGAGCGCAGCCCAAGCGCTACATGACCTGATGGCAGACGGCCTGACTATCGCCGTCGGAGGTTTTGGACTCAGCGGCATCCCCGCTGACCTGATCGACGCCGTCCGCGAGTCCGGCGCCAAGGATCTCACCATCGTGTCCAACAACATGGGTGTGGACGGCAAGGGACTCGGCGTCCTCATCGAGGCGGGCCAGGTCCGGAAGGTCATCGCTTCCTACGTAGGTGAGAACAAGCTCTTCGCCGAGCAGTACCTCGCCGGCCAACTGGAGGTGGAGTTCACGCCGCAGGGCACCCTCGCCGAGCGTCTCCGCGCTGGCGGCGCCGGAATTCCTGCGTTCTACACGCGAACCGGAGTGGGAACCCTGGTTGCTGAAGGCAAGCCGCTGGAAGAGTTCGACGGCGTGACGTACGTCCGCGAGCGCGCCATCACCGCCGACGTCGCCCTGGTCCACGCCCACACCGCAGATACGGACGGGAACCTGATTTATCGCTACACGGCCCGCAACTTCAACCCGGTGGTTGCCACAGCGGGTGCCGTGACCATCGCCGAGGCTGAGGTCATTGTTCAACCCGGCCAGCTGGACCCGAACCACATCGTCACCCCGGGCATTTACATCCAGCGGCTGGTCCAAGCCACGGATCGGGTCAAGGACATTGAACAGCGCACGGTCCGCCCGCCCCGCGAAGCGGTCACGGTCTAAGAGAACAGAGAGCACATCACCATGGCATGGACACGAGACCAAATGGCCGCCATCGCGGCCGAAGAACTGAACGACGGCGATTACGTCAACCTCGGCATCGGCATTCCCACGTTGGTGGCCAACAACCTGCCCGACGGCGTGCGGGTGGTCCTCCAGAGCGAGAACGGCCTGCTCGGCATGGGCCCTTTCCCGTATGAGGGCGAGGAAGACGCCGACCTGATCAACGCCGGCAAGCAGACCGTCACCATCACCCCTGGCGGCAGTATTTTCGACTCCGCCACGTCGTTCGGCATGATCCGCGGCGGGCACGTGAAGGTGGCCATTCTGGGTGCCATGCAGGTGTCCGGTTCCGGGGACCTGGCCAACTGGACCATCCCCGGCAAGATGGTCAAAGGCATGGGCGGAGCCATGGACCTGGTGGCAGGGACACCACGGGTAGTGGTCCTCACCGAGCACAACGCCAAGGACGGTTCGGCCAAGATCGTCACCGAATGCACGCTCCCGCTCACGGGACTCAAGTGCGTTGACCGGATCATCACGGACCTCGCCGTTTTCGACATCGAGGAAACACTGTCCGCGGCGGAAACACCCGACGGCGGCACCCGGCTGCTGTTGACCCGCCTAGCCCCTGGCGTCACGGTGGAAGAGATCCGCAGCAAGACCGAGGCAGAGTTCACGGTGGCGCTCGCCTCTGAGGAACACGCACTTGAAGGAGTAAACGCATGAGCCTGAAGGACCAATTCGGCAAGGACATCCTGCTCACGGGGTGGGGGCACAGCAAGTTCGGCAAACTGACTGATGACACCTTGGAGTCGCTGATTGTCCAGGTTGCCGGCGAAGCGATTGAGAACTCGGGGCTGGATCCCAAGGACATCGACGAGATTTACCTCGGCCAGTTCAACTCCGGAATGCAGCCTCTGGGATTCACGTCATCGCTGGCACTTCAGTTGTCCGCAGACTTGGCCAACGTTCCCGCAACGCGCACCGAGAATGCTTGCGCTTCCGGTTCCGCGGCTTTCCAGCAGGGCGTCAAGGCCGTCCTGGCCGGGACTGCCCGCAACGTCCTGGTGATCGGGGCGGAGAAGATGACCGACGCCGGCGCCGACGTTGTGGGGGCGGCCTTGCTCGGAGCTTCCTACGAGATGGCAGGAAAAGCCTCTTCCACGGGATTCACAGGGTTGTTCGCTGAGGTCGCCAAGCACTACGGGAAGCGCTATGGGGCCGGCATCGCCGGCCTGGGATTCGAAGGCGGCCTCGGCGACGTCCTCGGTTCCATTGCTGCCAAGAACCACCACAACGGCATGGACAACCCGTACGCCCAGATGCACCGCGACTTCGGCGAGGAGTTCTGCCGGACCATCTCCGAGAAGAACCCCATGGTGGCCGAACCCTTGCGCCGCACGGACTGTTCGCCGGTCTCAGACGGTGCCGCCGCCGTCGTGCTTTCCACGTCGACTACCGGAGGCGCAACCGCGCCTGTGCGTCTGGCTGGTTTCGGCCACGCCAACGACTTCTTCCCGGCGGAGAAGCGCGATCCCACCGAGTTTGCAGCCACCAGGGCTTCATGGGAGCGGGCGCTGGGCATGGCAGGAGTTGGCCTCCAGGACCTGGACTTCGCGGAGGTGCACGACTGCTTCACCATCGCCGAACTCATTATGTACGAAGCCATGGGCCTCGCTCCCTGCGGCGAGGGCGCGCGAGCCGTCCAGGAAGGCTGGGTTTATAAGGACGGCAAGCTGCCCGTCAACGTCTCCGGCGGACTGAAGGCGAAAGGCCACCCGGTGGGTGCCACTGGTGTGTCGCAGCACGTCATCGCCGCGATGCAGCTCAGTGGCACGGCGGGCGACATGCAGTTGTCCCGTGCCCGCCGGGGTGCCGTCCAGAACATGGGCGGAGTGGGCATCGCCAACTACGTGAGCGTGCTGGAAGCCCTGTAACCCAAGTAAGTAGCAGATCAGGTCGTTCCCAGCGCTGAGAACGACCTGATCTGCGACCTAGTTGGGATTAGCGGTTCCGGATCAGCGCCGCGATTTCCGTAAACCCGAGCCGCTCTGCGTTTTGCAGGGCGGTTCGGCCTTGGGGGTCACGGATGTCCGGGTTGGCTCCGGCTGCCAGAAGTTGCCGGACCACGTCCTGCTGATTGGGCCCGCCATTGTTGAGCAGGATCGCTTCTTGCATGGCGGTCCAGCCCAGATTGTTCACGTGGTCCACGGGCACACCTGCTGCGATCAGAATCCTGACCGTTTCCGTGTGTCCATGCTCGCTCGCGGGGATCAGCGCGGTGCCGCCGTACCGATTAGTGCTGCGAACATCCGCGCCAGCAGTCAACGTCAGTTGCAGGACCTCGTTGAAGCCTTCAGCGCCGGCGTAGAGGAAAGCGGAGTCCTGGATCTCGTCCTTGGCGTTGACGTTCCCGCCCGCCGCGATCAGTTCACGTACACGGGCAACATCGTTGGCCTTCGCGGCGAGGATCAGGAGTCGGTCGGTTTCGGTTTGGGCCTCCGGTGACAGTTTGGGCGGCAATGCAGCCGACGACGTCGGGCCAGGACTTACGCTCGACGCCGCGGTCGAGCCGGGGGCTACTGAAGCTGGGGCCGGGCTGGAAGCGGAGGCGGCCGGCGTCGTGCCTACACCGGGCGTGCCGGGCACCTGGTCAGCAGGCGACGACGGCGCGCAACCTGCCACAAGCCCGGCGATCAGCAAACCAGCACCAATCACCGAACCCGTGGCGAAGCCGCGCCCCTTCAGGGAATCCATACTGTCGAGGCTACTTCGCGGCCGCAGCCAACGCATCAGCGCCGGCGGTGGCGCAGGCCTCGTCGAGGGCGCCGTCGGGTGCGCCGCCAACTCCGATGCCCGCGACTGAAACGCCGTTGACCTTCAGCGGAACACCGCCGGGCAGGAACAAGGTGCCGGGGAGGTCGGCGATGGACGGGCCGTTACCGTTGACGCGCTTGGCGAGTTCGCTGGTGGGAGCGCCGAAAGCTGCTGCTGTGTAGGCCTTCTGCTTGGCGGCTTCGATGGTGTGCTCGGCGGCGTTGTCACCGCGGAGGAGCGCCTGCACGGTGCCGAAGCGGTCAACCAGTGCCACGGTCACGAACGGCAGCTTGTCGGCCTGGCACTTTGCGAGCGCGGCATTGACGGCCTTGCTTGACGCACCCACGGAGATGCGGTTCTGGGCTACGACGTTCTCGGGGGCAGGCAGAACGTCTGCGGCAACCTTCACCGGCGCGGCAGCAGGCGCGGCAGCAGGCGCAGCAGCGGGTGACACGGCGTTGGCCACGGCAGTGACACCGCCGGTGAGCAACAGTGCTCCGGCAGCAGCGGCGGCAATCATCTTGTTGGACTTCTTCACGGTGGTCTCCTCGTTGTAAGCATCGGGTACAGCTCCATGCTTCCGCGGACAGCGTGAAGCCACATCGGCCGGCAGCCGTTCCCGGCCTCACCCTTTCCGCCACCGGTATCAGCCAAAAGGTGGAGAGACCAATGATTGCGCCGGGATCTAGCATGGAAAGAACGCCTTCCACCGAAAACCGGAAACGGAACCAGCCATGCCAATTGCACGTCCACGGCCAGAGCCCAGCAACGGGAGCAGCAACCGGATTGATGGCCGCATTGATGTAGTCGTGCACCTGGGATTTGCCGTTCTGATGGTGGCCTCTGCGGTCAGGTACGTCATGCGCCACTCCCCCGCGGACAACTTGTGGACCGTTGCCCTGGCCATTGCGGTATGCGCGCTGTACGCGGTCACCGCCGTGTTGGTCCACCGTCAACACCCGGACCAACACAAGCAACGGCTGTGGATTCCGTGGATGGTCGCGTTGCTTGCAGCCTGGGCCGCGTTGGTGGTGATCGCCCCGAGCTTCGCGTGGTGTTCCTTCGCTATCTTCTTCCTCACCCGGACGGCTTTCCGAGGCTGGGCCGGCTATGTGGCAGGAGGCGCGACGGCGGCCGCTACCGCCGTCGGGCTCTTCCGGATGAGCGACTGGACGGACATCGCCATGCTGCTCGGCCCGCTCGCAGCGGGCGCCCTGCTCACCCTGATCTACGACAAGATCGAGCGCGGCGCGGCCTTGCAACGCAGGCTATTCGACGACGTCACCCAAGCCCAGGAGCAGCTCGCCGCCAAGCAGCGCGAAGCCGGAATCGCGACTGAGCGCGAGCGCGTTTCCCGCGAGATCCACGACACCGTCACCCAAGGCTTGGCCAGCAGCCTGCTCCTCCTTGAGGCCGCCCAGCGCGCGTGGCCCGCTGAAACCGCCCACCAAGACGTACGCAAGGCAACAGATTTACTGCGGCGCAACCTCGCCGATACCCGCAGCCTGGTGCACGAACTCTCCGCTCCGGGTCTTGAAACCGGCCCACTCCAGGAGGCCTTGGAATACGCCGCCCGGCAATACTTTGAGGACGTCAACATCCAGGTCACTGGCGACCCCCGCCCCCTTCCTTCCGAGGTGCGGCATGCCCTGCTCCGCGTCACCCAGAGCGCCGTGGCCAACATCAAACTCCATGCCCACGCGGAGCACGCCAGTGTGACCCTGGGATACCTTCCGGACGCGGTCACCTTGGACGTGTTCGACGACGGCCGCGGCTTTGATCCCGCAGCGGTACCTCCGCCGTCGGCAAGCGGAGGATACGGCCTGCGGGCCATGCGGCAGCGTGTAGAACAATTGGGCGGAGAATTGTCTGTGGAGAGCTCGCCAGGCGAAGGAACCATCATTGCGGCGCAGTTCCCACTCACGCAGCTTGCTGATCCGGCAAATGCCCTGAAGGAGGCACTGTGAACACCATCTCCGTGCTCCTCGTGGACGACCACACCGTAGTCCGGAGCGGGCTCAAGGCGCTGTTGGGCACCCAAGGTGATATCGCCGTCGTCGGGGAAGCAGCCTCCGGCGAGGAAGCACTGGAAGCTGCGCAGGAGCATACACCCGCGGTTGTCCTCATGGACCTCGCGATGGGCGCCGGAATGGATGGAATCGAAGCCATCAAGCAACTCCGCCAGTGGAACCCGAAGCAGGCCGTCATCGTATTCACCACCTACGATTCCGACGCCGACATCGTCCGCGCAGTAGATGCCGGAGCCATGGGCTATTTGCTCAAGGACGCCGCACCGGAGGAGATCTTCGCAGCCGTGCGCGGCGCTGTGCAGGGGAAGAGCGTGATGAGCGCACCGGTGGCCTCACGCCTGTTCCAGCAATTGCGAAATCCTGACGAGATCCTCACTCCCCGCGAAGCCGAGTTACTTAGCCTCCTGACCGAAGGACTCAGTAACCGCGATCTTGGAAAACGCCTGTTTATTTCCGAAGCAACAGTCAAAACCCACCTCGCCCACATCTACGCCAAACTGGGTGTGGAGACGCGGGCCGCAGCAATTGCCACAGCTATCCGGCGCGAGGGGATGCGGTAAAGGCACGCCGTTGGTTACGCTGACCGTATGTCGGACGTAGCGGATCGCAAAATGTTCAAAAACCCGGGAACTGCTTTGCTGGTCCGGGGAGCACTTTCCATAGTTTTCGGCCTGTTGATCATTGTTTTGCCGAGCGCTACTGCGTTGGTGGTAGTTGTCATGTTCGGCATTTTCGCGATAATTGACGGCATTACCAGCGTGGCCCATTATTTCTACGACCCCGCCGGCCGTTCCCGCTGGACTGTAGTGGGTGGCCTTATCTCCATCGCCGCAGGCATTGTGGCAATTGCCTTGCCGGGAATTACCGCAGCAGCAATCGGTGTCCTTATAGGATTGTGGGCCCTGGTCCTGGGCCTTTCCCAAATCATTCTGTCGCTGGCCACCAGGAGCTTCATTCGGAGTTGGGGTATCTGGTTCCTGACGGGACTAGTCACCACGGTGTTTGGGATCGTTGTCCTTTTCAACCCGGGGCTGGGCTTCCTGACCCTGGTGTGGATGTTGGCCGGGTTCGCGATCCTGACAGGGATGCTACTCATAGCCTCAGGCATCGGGCTCCGCAAGCTGGCCAGTTCACCGCCGCTGTTCGCGCGCTAGTTGTACGCTGGCTTCGTGCTGGTTTCGCGGGTGGGTGTGCGCTGGTTGTGAACGGCAAAAAAGGCGGCAGGGGATGCGCTCAGCGCCAAGTTCGGTAAGTTAGTGGCTGTGAAGATAGCAACCTGGAATGTGAACTCCCTCCGCGCCCGTGCCGACCGTGTAGAAGCCTGGCTTGAGCGCAGCGACTGTGACGTCCTGGCCATCCAGGAGACAAAGTGCAAGGACGAGAACTTCCCTTGGGAGCTCTTCGAGCGCATGGGTTACGAGGTTGCGCACTTTGGCGTGAACCAGTGGAACGGTGTTGCCATCGCTTCCCGTGTGGGCTTGGAGGATGTGCAGCGCACTTTCCTGGACCAGCCTGCGTTCGGCAAGGCAGGCAAGGATCCCGCGCAGGAAGCCCGTGCCATCGCAGCCACTTGCGGCGGCATCCGAATCTGGAGCCTCTACGTTCCCAACGGCCGCTCATTGGACGACGAACACATGCCGTACAAGATCAAGTGGCTTGACGTTCTGCAGGGCCACGCAGCCGAATGGGTGAAGTCCGATCCGACCGCCCAGATCGCGCTCATGGGTGACTGGAATATCGCCCCGTTCGACGACGACGTGTGGGACATCGAGCTCTTCCGCAACAACAACTACACGCACGTCAGCGAACCCGAGCGCGCCGCCTTCCACGCCTTCGAAACCGCAGGATTCACCGACGTCGTCCGTCCCTACACTCCGGGCCCCGGCGTCTACACGTACTGGGACTACACCCAACTGCGCTTCCCCAAGAAGGAAGGCATGCGCATCGACTTCTGCCTCGCCTCCCCGGCGCTGGCATCGCGCGTCACCGGAGCCTCCATCGACCGCGAGGAACGCAAGGGCAAGGGCGCTTCGGACCACGCTCCCGTCATCGTGGAGCTCGCAGACTAAGTAGCTCGCAGACCAAGTACAAGGTCACTAACGAAAGGGCGGCTGACATGACTGGAAACCTGTATCGGGGCCAGGCAGGTCTGCCGTTCTCTTCGTCGCTGCGCATTTACGAGCCCCTGGAGGCGTTCCCGCCTGAACAGCAGCGCCAACTCGTTGCGGAGGGCAGCAAGAACGGGTCCCGGGCCGCCGTCGAGAATGCGGAGCTCCAGGCCTCGCTGGGACGCATTACGCGCTCCGGCGGCGACCCTTTCCCCACAGGCCGCACGGATTTGGTCCGCATGACACGCGTGCCCACCGGGCGCCACGCGGCGGTGTCCGAGAAAGAAGATCACGACGCCGGACGGCTGCTTTACTGCCCCAGCCAACTGGTGATTCGGGCTGGGTTGGCGGCCAATGCGCTGATGGACGGCGTGCACAGTCCGCTGGCCGATCTCCTCATTCCGGTCTCGCAGCGGGACAAGCACCAGGCAAGGATCGATCGCATCAATGCCGGGGAGGCCGCCAAACGCGTGCATACCCGTGCCTCAACATGGGGAATCCCGTTCAGCTGGTTCTCACTTTTCAACGAGGCTGACCGCAAGGACGTGGTGGAATCCGAGGGGCGCATCCTGACCGTCCGGGTATGGACGCCCCTGACTGAGGCCCTGGACCGGGCACGGTTCGCCGTGGCCCATTTGGCGCTGGCAGCACCGGATTTGGACATGCTGGATGACCTGACACAGCTCACGGAATGGCTTGAACTTTTCCACGCCCAGTCCATGGTGGAGCTGGATTATGGGGCCGTAGCTGACAAGGTGTACCCGGACGAGTCCCCCATGGATGTTCGCTTGGGGATCGAGTGCCTCGCTGAAGGCGACATGACCGGCGCGGCCGCCGCCTACCGTCGGCTCGCCTCGCGGTGGATCCCCATCCGGCAGTTGGCACGCGCTTCGTAGCTCGGCGTTGGCGCTAGCTCGGCTTGGACGCTTAGCTTGGCTTCGGCGCTTGGCTTGGGCGCTTAGCTTGGCGGGGCCGTTGTTTCGCGCACGATCAGTTTGTGGGGCGCCACTTCTGAATGCACTGCTCCCGGGTTGCCGTCCAGTTCATCCAGCAGCATTTTGGTGGCGAGCTCGGCCTGGTTGTCGGGACGCTGCCCGACGGTCGTGAGGCCCACTGACGACGAGAAATCGTGGTCGTCGATCCCGATGACCGAGAGGTCCTCCGGTACCCGGACACCGTGGCGGGCTGCTTCGAAAATGACACCCATCGCCATCTCGTCCGAGGAACAGAAAATGGCCGTTGGCTTGCGGCCGGACTGACTCCAGAGACGATTGAACGCCTGTTGTCCGCTTGCAACCGTGAAATCCCCCCATTGGTCCCACTCCGGGCGGACTTCCAGGCCGGCGTCGGTCATGACTTCCTGGAACGCCCGGATACGCACCCGGGGGACGTCGAAGTTGAGGTCCGTTTCGTCGTCGCCATGGAGCAACGCGATGTCCTTGTGGCCCAGGTCCAGCAGATGCCGCACGGCGGTGGACGCGGCGTCGTAATCATTGATGCCGATGTAGGCGCAGTCCTCAACGTGACCACCCACCACTACCAGCGGGATATCGATCTTGTGGAGGTGTTCCAGTTCTTCCTCGGTCAACGACATACACAGCACCAGCAGTGCGTCGATTTGTTTGTAGACCATGGTGGAACTGAAGAGCCGCTCACGGTTGCTGCCATGGCCGCCCAGATTGAAAAGGGAAAGGTTGTACTTGCGTGAATGCAGCTCCCGGTCCGCGCCTTCGATGGCCTTGGAGAAAAACCACCGGCTGACGAAGGGGGCCAGCACGCCTATGGTGCGGGTCCGGCCTGTTGCGAGTCCCGAGGCTGACGACGACGCTACATACCCTAGAGAGCTGGCTACTTCCAGGATCTTTTCCCGGGTCGTGGGCGACACCCGGGGCAGTCCCCGGACCGCCCTGGAAACTGTCGCGGTGGAAACTCCGGCAGCAGCGGCAACGTCCTCGATGCTGACCCCGGTATGACCGCCGCGTTGGGACCTACCCGTTGTTTTTGACACAGGCTCCCCTCTCCGGCCGCCGTTGCTCCGCCTTCACCATAAATGTGTACTTGTGCTTTGCAGCCCTCGGTTACGCAGCGATGTAATGCGCTGCGTAACCGAGGCTGCAGTTCCTAACCCTTGAGGCCGCCGGAAAGCAGGCCGCGCACAAAGTACCGCTGCAATCCGAAGAACACCAGGAGCGGAATGGTGATGGAGACGAATGCTGCTGCCGGGTTCAGGTAATCCCTAGCACCACGGGTACCTGAGAGCTCCGCCAATCGCTGCGTAATCGGAGCCACGTCCGCCGTTCCGCCGGAGAACACCAACGCCACCAGCAGGTCATTCCAGACCCAGAGGAACTGGAAGATGGCCAGGGAGGCGAGAGCAGGAACCGATAGCGGCAGGATAATCCGCCAGAAGATGGTGCTGTGTCCAGCGCCATCCACCCTTGCTGCCTCAATGACTTCACCGGGGATTTCCGAGATGAAGTTGTGAAGCAGGAAGATGCCCAGCGGGAGGCCGAACATGGTGTGGGCAATCCACAGCTGCGCGTAGGAGCCTGCCGGGAGCTGCAGGGTCTGCGTGAAGAACTGCAGGAGCGGAATCAGCGCCATCTGGAGCGGGATGATCTGCAGGGCAAAGACGAAGATGAAGAGTGCGTCGCGGCCCTTGAACTTCCCCCACGCGAACACATACGCGGCCATGGACGCCAACACCAGCACAAAGATGGTGACCGGGATGACGATCGCGATGGAGTTGACGAAGTACTGCGAGAGGTTGGCGGACTGTGAACCTGCGGGAGTCAGGACATCCACATAGTTCTTGAACGTGAACTGCCAGTCAGTGAACGCATTCCACCAGCCGTCGGAGCGGGGACCCACTTGCTTGGCTGCCGGACGGAACGAGGTGACAAATAGGCCGAACGTCGGCACGGACCATACGACGGCGATGATGATCGCTGCCGCTGTTGCCCACTTGGACGTCAGCTTCGTTTTGACCCGACGCATGATCGGCTGGGCGTCCTCCGTGGGGTCGGATCCAGGACGCTGCCGGGTGGCCTTCGAGGCCTCTTTCGGGGCTGGCGTGGCTGTCAATGGATCTCCCTTTGCTTGCGAAGGACTCGAGCGTTGTACACGACGATCGGCAGCACCATGAGGAACAGGACCAGGGCCAAGGCGGCACCACGTCCCGGCTCACCGGCGCGGAAGGCTTGCGTATACATTTCGTTGGCGACCACAGACGTGTCGTAGTTGCCTGCCGTCATGGTTCGGACAATGTCGAACACCTTCAGCGTGGCGATCGTAATAGTTGTCAGAACCACCACCAAGGCACCGCGGATACCTGGGATCGTGACGTTACGGAACTGCTGCCAGGCGTTGGCCCCATCCAGGCGGGCTGCCTCGATGAGTTCCACGGGGACACCCTTGATGGCTGCAGAAAGGATCACCATGGCAAAGCCGGTCTGGATCCAGACCATGACGATGATCAGGAAGAACGTGTTTTCCGGGGCGTCCAAGAGGAACTGCTTAGGGTCCATGCCCAAGGCGTCCCGGAAGAAGTTGATGACACCGGTCTGCTCGATGTTTGGCCCGCGGTAGTCATACACGAGCTTCCAGATGATGCCGGCGCCCACAAAAGAGATGGCCATCGGCATGAAGACGAGTGACTTCAGAACCCGCTCTCCACGGGCTTTGTCGATGAACACCGCGTAGGCAAGCCCAAAGCTCGTGGAAAGCAACGGAACCAGGACGGTCCAAATCACGGTGTTCCGCAGCGTGGTCAGAGCCTCGGGCTGCGTGAACATCCAGACGAAGTTATCAAAGCCGTTGGCGTTGCCGCCGGCGTCGGTGAAGGCCAGCATTGAGGTGCGGACGGCCGGGTAGACCAGGCCAACCAGCATCAGGATGGCCGCGGGGGCAAGGAAGCCCGCTACGGTAACTTTGTCCTTGACCGATTTAGGTGCCCTGTCCACCAGCAACATGATGAGGCCGATAACCGCTGCGAATATCGCCAGGGCTATCACTACTTGTAGGAGTTTTTCTCCAATAAATTCCATACCCAACCTCCGGGGCGTGAGTGAATCACTAAGTTCCGGGAAAAGCACTGCCTCCCCGGCTGGCAGTTCCAGTCAGGGGAGGCAGCACTTTGGGAGTTAGCTCTTAGGCCAGCTGGATTCGATGCTGTTGGCAACATCCTGTGAGGACGTGCCGTTGATCCACTGCACGATGCCCTTCCAGAAGGAGTTGGAACCAACTGCACTCGGCATCAGGTCAGAGCCGTCGAAACGGAAGACAGTCTCAGGGTCCTGAAGGATCTGGACGGTCAGCTTGTCGAGGTTCGACTGTGCGTTGTTGGGATCAAGACCCTTGTTGGCACTGACTACGCCGCCAAGCTTCACGCGGTTATTGGCGAAGTCGGCACTGGCCAGGTAAGCCAGGAACGACTGAACTTCAGCGGTGTCCTTGTATGCGCCAACCATCTCGCCGCCACCGGTGACTGCCTTGCCCTTGCTTTCGTCAATCGGCGGGGTGATGAATGCCCATACGTCGCCATCCTCAGCAACGTTGGTTCCTGCAGGCCAGTTGGCTGCCTGGAAGTTGGCTTGGTGGTGCATGGCGCAGGTGCCATCCAGAACAGGCTGGCCAGCCTGGGCGAAACCGGTGCTCAGGATAGTGCGAACGTCACCGAAGCCACCGTTCACCATGTCCGGGTTGAGCAGGATGTCGCCGGCCTTGTTGAAGGAGTCAACGATCTTGGGATCGTTGAAGGGGATCTGGTGAGCCACCCACTGGTCATAGACCTCGGGTCCGTGGGCGCGCAGGACCACGTCCTCGATCCAGTCAGTGCCGGGCCAGCCAGTTGCCTCACCGGATTCGAAACCGGCGCACCAAGGCTTCACGTTCGGGTCATCCGCAGCGATCTTCTTGGACAGTTCGATCATTTCGTCCCACGTCTTGGGAACTTCCCAGCCCTTGTCCTTGAAGGTCTTGGGCGCGTACCAAACAAAGCCCTTGACGTTCGCGAGCATCGGAGCGGCGTAGTAAGTGCCGTCCACGGTGCCGTACTTCTTCCAGTCAGGGGACCAGTTCTTGTCCACGAGATCGGAGACGGTCTTCGGAGCGGGCTTCAAATAGCCTGCCCGTGCCTGGGTGGCAAGAAGGCCGGGCTGCGGGAAGATCGCCACATCAGGGGCGGTGCCGGACTGGGCACGCACGCCAATCTGAGTTTCGAACTCCTTGCTGCCCTCGTACTTGACCGTGATACCTGTGCAGTCTTCGAACTGCTTCCAGGATTCTTCGAGATTTGTGGCTTCGATATCGACGATGGTCGAGTAGACGGAGACGGTCTTGCCGTCATGCTTGCCATAGCTTTCGTAGGCGGAGCAATCATCCGAGCCGGCGGTGGATCCTCCACCGCCACCATCTCCGCTACAGGCGGAAAGGGTAAGTGCCAGAACACCGGCGGCTGCGACCGGTAGCAGGTACTTGGTTTTCTTCATGCTAAAGACTCCTCGCTGAGTACAAAGATTCGGCGGCGCAATTGATGTGGTGACGCTCACACTAGCCATGATCCTTCGCCTAATGCAAGCGCTTACACATAAAGTAACCGCATTGATACCAAGCAGCCTTCGCTTTTCTGCTCAGGGGCCCTTTTCGCGGCCGAATCGGAGGTTGTGGGCGGACTCGGCGCCGCGCTCTTCCGCACCCTGATTTGATTGCCTACTATTGCCTATGGAAAACTGGGAATCGTGGATGAACTTGAAGCACTGCAGACTATCGGCCGCCTGATCAAAGAAGAACGCTTGGCCCAAGGCCTGAGCCAGGTTCAGTTGGCCAAGCAGGCTGGTACTGCCATCAAGACAGTCCGAACACTGGAATCCGGGACCCGCCGGACGCAGGAGATCAACCAGCGCAAGCTTGAGCACGCCTTGGGCTGGAGGGCAGGATCCGTATCCGAGGTCCTGAAAGGTAAGTCGAACTTCGCTCCGGACATGATCACCCCTGACGACATGCGCTCAGGTGACGAATCACGCCCAGGACCTCCCCGCGTCATAGTTCCCAGTGCTCCCGTTGCCCGGGCCTCGCACCTATCCGACGAAGAGCTCCTTGCCGAGCTCACCTACCGGATGATGCACCGGAACAGGGGCTGACCAGCCCTAGTTGACTCCCTTTCGCCGCACCATCTCATTGATCCAGTCCGGCGCGAAAGGCGACGTGCAGTTAGGCGGCGTCGGGTAGTCCTTCAGCACTTCCAAGCGCTCACCGATCTCCAAGGCCCTGGCCCTGTGCTCTGGGAATTCAATTCCTATCTGCGCAAGGCAGTGATTCATGGCCCATTGGAGGCGGTCCGGAGCTGCCTTCATGTCGGCCTCGATGACATCGAGCAGTTGCACGAGGTTCAAGCCTTCGGGCTTCTTGACCACTCGTTCGGAGGTCAGCGCCCATCCGGCACTTGCCACCACGGGATCGGGATCGGAGAACCATACCAGCCGCAGATCTTCGGAGTGCGGGCTTTTCTTGACGACGTAGTTCACCAGCCAGTCCTGCACTTTGGGAGTCCGTGCTTCGCGCAGCATGTTGTCCAATTCCTGCCGCTCAAAGGCCTTGGGACGGCAGATCAGGAGTGCCAGCAACCTGGCGGCGGTGTCACCTGTATCCCAGAGCTCCCGCGAGAGATCCTGTTGTGTCTTCAGCCGCTTCGCGACGGCACGCAGTTTGCTGAGGTTTACCCCATGGTCATCGCCGTGCTTCTCATTCACCTCGCGCGCGCGGGGTTCTTCCAGTGCCGCCAGTTCCGCCATAAGCTGGGCCACTGTCGACTCAAGCAGCGTTTTGTCAGGCACAGTTGTTGACGCCGCTGTTGTTGACGCCACTGTTGTTCCAGCCACCGGGCCCTCCTGTGCTACTTCTCGCCCTTGAACAAGCCTGCGAGCTTCGAGCCCAGGCCCTTGACGTTTTCGGCCACATCTCCCGTGGTCTCTTCACTCATGGTGTTCTCCTCTGTGACGGTTGGATCTGGAAAATTGCCTGCAGGGGAAGGTTTCCTCTTTGCAGTCAGACAATGGATCTACGGGATCCCCTATCTCAACGCACCCTCTCGGCCTTGGTGAACCTGGACCGGGCACCGGAAACCATGTGCACCAGCACAGGGGTCTTCTGTCCGATCACGAGGTCCAACGCTTCAACAAGCCGCGATACTTCCGCCGCGAGGATATGAGGCGCCACTCCTTGCCTGGGTTGGATGCGAATACGGAGGCCCGGTTTGCCCTTTACCTCAAGCGTTGCCACGGACGCACCTGCGAGGTCCGTCCGTTCAGACAAGGCTGCCCGGAGTGCCTGTTCAGCCACACCACCACCGATCCGGACTTCACCGTCCACGTCGCTGTCGTCGTCGCTGGCCACCAGAAGATTGGCCCGGCCCTTGCCTTGCTGTGACAACCAAGCGATCATCGCAATGATGATGGCCACCAGGATCAGGCCTGCCACAATCCACAGCCAGCTTTCTTCACGGCCCGGGAGATGCGTTTGCTTGAAGGCATTTTCAGCGCCCGCCCAAACAGAAGCCGACCAACCATGCCACCACGTGGCCACTGCCGGGACGGTGGCCAACAACAAGAGAAGCAGCCCGACAGCCAGCAGTTTCACGCCGATGATGAAGAGCAGTACGCGGTTGAGGGCCCGGGGTGTTCCGTTCACGCTCCGATCACCCCCGACGACGCCAGGTTCACTCTGACAGCGGGCATCGGCACGGGCGACATTTCTTCAAGTTCAGCCTGCACGGCAGTCAGCACTGCTTCTTCGCTGACCCGGCTGCCCGAGGTTGGCCGCACGTTCACCACAACCAACTGTCGCGAGACAACCACCATGACTTGTTCCTGGGTGACGTTCGCGGCAGTTCGTGCACGACGTGCCAACGCTGAGGCCAGGACTTCGTCATCAACCACGACGGCGGTCCGCGGGTCCCGGAGCAAGTGGCGGGCGCGCCGGCCGGGGAGAACAGCGTGGAGGAGGAAGAAAAGCCCGACCATGGCGATGACGGCACCACTCGCTCCGAGCAGCAGGGGTGAGATGCCTTCCGGGAGCGCAATGATGCGCTCCGCTGCGGTGGTGGGATCGATGAGCCATGGTGGCTGCCCGATGGCGCGGACACCTGCTTCGAGGAGTGCGTAGACACACAGAACGATGACCAGGACGGCCGCAATAACGGATGCTCCAGCCCGGGACGAATGCGTCTCACGGCGCAGGATACGGCTCATCTCGGGGTCTTCCCCGGCCATCGGGCTGGCTCCCGCGTTCGGCTCCGCTGACTTCAATTGTTGTGTTTCCTGATCCTGTGTCACTGGACGCGGCCTCCCTCAGTGACGTGCGCTCCACTGATCCTGATATCCACCCTGCTGAGTTGGGATCCGCTTAGCCGCGTCACTGTTTCAAGAACGAAAGCCTTGGCCGCCACGGCACGGTCCCAGATGGACCCTCCGAATCCTTGGACACGCTGCGGATCACGCAACACCTCGGTCAAAGCCGGGACGCTGATAGGTGCCACGATAGACAAAGCCAGCAGGCCGTCGTCGTCCGCCCAATCAGCTCGGATGTCGTGGGCCTCAACGCCGAGCGCCTCCGCAGCAGCGGCCCGAGCCAACGATGTCAATGCCTGGGTACTGATCCGGTTATGGCCGGCCAGGCTGGTGGTGTACTCCACAGCCTCAGCCACGCTCATGACGAAGAGCGCCGGCCCGTAATGGCGTCCAGCACACTGCGGAGATCCAGCTTGCCCTCAGCCGCGCGGCCAAGCAGCGCGCCGATGCCCATGAACAGCAGGGAGATCAGGAAGCCCCATAGCCCGAACGAGAAGGACATGAAAGCCACGAAAGCGCCGATAGCGATTCCCACCACGGTCATGCTCATTGGAGAGCCTCCCTTTCCACTACCACTGTCTTGCTTCCGGCGGGTTTGGCCGGCGGTGCAATGAAGACATCGGTGATCTCGATGTTGACCTCAATCACCTGCAGGCCAACCAGTTCCTCCACAGCCCGGTAGACCGCAGCCCGGACCTGGTTGGCGACGCCGTGCAGTGGATGACCGTAAAGAGCTACCAACGTAATGTCCACCGCCACTTGGGTCTCCCCCACCTCGGCGCGGACACCTGCGGCATGATCCGAGCTGCCGACGGCGTCGCGAATGGCACCCAGCGCACGGGACGGAGCCGAGCCCAAGGAGTAGACGCCGGGCACCGTGCGGGCAGCGATACCCGCTACTTTGGCGACGGCCGCCTCGGAAATGATGGTGCGTCCGGTACCAGGGATTTTGCCCCCGGGCACGGGATCAAGCTGCACGTTCTGGTCTTCCACGGAGCACTCCCCTTCTCTTGAGTACCACCCTAGCGTCTAGCTCCGACGCTTTGGGAGAAGCGTCGGAGAGAAGGGAACGCGCCTGATGGCGGCTACTTACAGTTCTTCTCGGTCCAGTCCTGGATGGGTTTCATCAGTTCTTCAAACTGCCCGTCGCCGTATTTGCTGAAGTCCGAGCCTGCAGCCTCCGTGAAGGCCCGAAGTTTCTCGAAGGCCGGCTTCAGTTCTTCCGGTACTTTGCCCTCCATTTGGGACAATTCCTGCTTGGCCTTCTCGATGTCCTCGGGCTTGCCTCCAGCCATTGCCGCCAACGGCAGGATGGTGACGCTCAGCATCGTGGCGCTCACCGAAAGACAAGCCTCCGACATGGATCCGAACTCGCCATAGACACCACCGGTTCCCGTGTTTGCATCGGGGCTCGCGCTTGCGTCGGGATTCGCGCTTGCGCCCACATCGGCGGCTGGCGCCTCCGACGACGCCGCCGCACTGGGCGTGGACTGCGCAACAGGCGTTGGAAACGAGCAGGCGCTGAGCGCCAGCATGACAATCAATAGGGCAGCCGATAGCAGGCGCCCGGACGTGGACAGGTGTGGGCGTTTGATCGTGGCCATGGTTCCCCCAATAAGATGCATGCGATGACAAGCCGGCGAGGCAAGAATACGCCCGGCAACATTCGGAGACCATAGGCGGGTTATCCACAACCTCGAATTCCTGACTGGGACGCGGTTGTTCGACCCACCTAGACTGGCCGACACACCACCAAAACAGCTGCTGGGGAGCCTGTCATGCCACGCCACTCGTTCACGTCTTCGTCTTTTGTTCGCGTCCGGCCAGTGGTTTTGGCTCTCACTCTTGCGATGCTCTTGAGCGGCTGCCAGGGCGCCGCCACACCCAGCAGCCCACCGTCGGAAACAAGCACGACGACGGCGCCTCCCGCCTCGAGCGTTTCAGTTCCCGAGGCTTCGGCTACTCCGTCAGCGCCTGCCGTTTACAAACCAGCTGATGCACAAGGGAAGGCACAGAACGTGCCCGTGCCTGTCATGCCCGAGCTGGCGAAGGAGAACTCAAAGGCGGGACTGGAGGCGTTTATCGGGTACTGGTATGCGCAGCTGTCCTACGTAGGAGAGACAGGTGACATGTCGGCCTGGCTACCCCTGATTTCCCAAGATTGCCGGCTTTGTCTTCGTCTCAAAGAGTCCGGCGAGGACGGATTTGTGGATGGGCGATGGCTAGCAGGTGGCAAAATTTCCGTGCCGGTCATAGAGATGCAGTGGACTGCCGACAGGCTGAAGACGGCCAAGGTGCAGGTCATTCAAGAGCAAATCGACTATTACAACGCGGACGGAAGTGTCGGGCGGCCGAGATCAGAAGCATCAAATGATGCATTCGCCTTTTTCGCTAGCTTTGCTGACGGCGCTTGGACGGTGGTAGACCTTGGCGTCATCGACTAGGACTTCCGTGGTCATCCGCGCAGCCATCGGGATCGCATTTTGGTTATTAGCGTGTTGCACTCTTGCATTACCGTCCGCGAATGCTGATGACACATGGGCTGCACACAATGCAGGCGATGGTGGAATTGATATTGGTGCCCGGTTCAAAATCGACCCAACAACCGGACAGCTGACTCCCAATCTCGGTGGAATGTCAAGCTCCCCTGCAGGTTCGGAGGATCCGAATCAGTACTTGGCCGATACCCACTGTCGTGCCGATGGACCCGACACTAAGGACCCCGGATGCGACACCCTAGAATGCCCGGCCACCGCGACCAACGGCGAAACAGGCACACCGGTCATCTGGAAGGAAGCACCCAAAGCCATCACCAATCCCGGCTGGACGGACTGGATCCCGGTCAGCGGACCCACCTGCCTCTACGCGGCCGAGCCCGAGAACGTGCTGGCCGACATCGCTGCCAGGATCCTGAACGACTTCCGACAGCTACCCGTGAACCCTGGAAGCCTCGAAGCCCAGCCGTTCCCCCACACCCTGAAAGGCGGACCCACCAACTTCTACGCCACCGTCGGAGAACAAGGCTTCGACGTCACCATCCTCGGCCAAGCCGTCCACCTGAGCGCCACACCCGCCAACTACACCTACACCTTCGGCGACGGAACCGCCCTCGGACCCACCCCGGCCGCCGGCTACTCCATCCCCGAAGCCGAATGGCTCAACAACGAGACCCGCACCAGCCACACCTACACAGACACCGGCAACTACCAAGCCACCCTCACCACCAGCTTCACCGGCACCTACTCCGTCAATAACGGACCACCACTACCCATCAACGGAACCCTCGACATCACCACACCCGCCAAAACCATCCAGGTCTGGAAAACAGAAAAAGCACTCGTCGCCGACACCTGCCAGGAAAACCCCAACTCCTGGGGCTGCCCCGGCACAGCAATCCAGTGAACCTCAGTCCAGCGGTTCCTTCCCGATCAGGCGGAGGTAGCGGGGTGCAGAAGAGGCAGCGATATCGGGCGAGCCGCTGGAAGAGGTTCGCCGAGCTCAGTAAAGGCTCGCCGGGCCATGGCGACGTCGTTCACGCATATACCATCCACGCCAAGACCGACTGCGGCGCTGATCTCTTCGCGTGTTTCCAACGTCCACGGAAACACTTTCAGTCCAGCGGCGTGGGCTATGGCGACCAAACCGACGTCGAGAATTCCAACGGCCGGCGCAACGGTGGACGCTCCGGTGGCCAAAGCCGCGTTCACAAGATCTTGAGCAGTCGACGGGTAGAGTCCGGGAGACCGGGACGGGGTTGCCCTGCTGAGTGCCACCAAAGGGACTCCCGGCAAGATGCCAGAGATTGCCTTGATGATTTGGGGATCAAAGCTGCGGACCCGCAAAGCTTGTTCATCTTGATGAGCCGCCAAGACCTTGGACAGCGCCGTCACAATCCCATAACCGTACTCGTCCCAGGCTGCCCCCTCGGTTTTGACCTCAATATCCAAAATGACGCCACTAGCATTGGCAAAGCGCAGAAGGGCCAAGGTTTCAGAAAGTGATGGCACACGGCTTTCGATGTCGACGTCGGTTGTTGTTGCAGGGTGCTTCTCTACCTTGGCTTCACGAAGCGTCTCAAGCCTGATGTCCCTATCATCGATGACCGCATCGTGGCGCAGCGCAAGCTGGCCATCAGAAGTGAGCCACACATCTACTTCAATGGCGTCGACGCCGAGACGGAGCGCCTCCACGAAGCTCGCCAGGGTGTTGCCATGACGATCGGCCAATACGCCCCGATGTCCTTGAATCTCAATCACTTGTGCTCCCTACTCGGCTTCGTCAACGACGGAAACTTCAGTGACAGTGGAGAGTTGGGAGAGCCTGGCCACGATGTCCGATGCAGCCATGGTTCCTTCAATTTCCAGTTCTATTTCAACGAGATCAGCCACAGCGGTTTCCGAGCCTTGCATCAATCGGTCCATCACGCCCTTGGATTCTCCCGAACCCCGCATTGTGGCAAAGCCCTGAACGCGGAATCCTTGCTCGGTACATGTATGGAGAACATCCCTCAGGGCGCCTACCCCGTCAACGTAGCTGACTCTGAGCAGCCACTGGCTCGGAAAGCCGAAGCGAAGTTTCCCGGTCACCACAGGGTAGACGTAGACGATGACGAAATGGGCTGCAGTAACGAACACCGCGGGCAACACCAAACCAGCTCCCGCGGCAGTGCCGACAGCCGCGGTCACCCAAACGGAGGCGGCTGTGGTGAGGCCCCGCACCTGATTCCGCCTCACAAATACAAGCCCAGCGCCGATGAACCCGATGCCGGACACTACCTGTGCCGCCAGGCGGGAGGGATCCAACCTCACCAAATCCACCGTCAGCACGTCGCTAAACCCGTATTTGCTGACCACCATGAAGAGCGCAGCACCCAAACCCACCATGGCGTGTGTTCGCATACCAGCCGATTTGTTTTTGCTTTGACGTTCAAATCCAATGGCAGTGGACAATACGAGTGCCACGGCCAAGGCCAAGCACATATGCCACCACTGCGTACCAGCACTGAAGATCACTTCATGCTCCTGTTCCTCTTATTCGGTTGGACCCCCTTCTTCTGTAGTCCAGGTGGAAGACCCAGTCCGATAGCGGATGTTCCAGGCAGAAGCTGTTCGAAAGTAAACGCGGCGTGAGCCGGTCTGGCTGCAATGCTTCCAACATGTGGACGTTCCAGTCAATGGGTCTGCACGTTTGTGCAGATCTTCACTGCGGCTTTGTCAGAATGTAAATACATGCTATTTTCAGCGCTGGCACGAGGGCAGAAACGCCGCGCTGGCAACGAAAACGGCGATATCCACAATTCCGAAAAAGAGCCTTGTGGTGACACTCGTATGTGTGTAGGTTGAGAAATGACCTGAGGTTAAGTTGTCAGGTCAAATATGAAACAGATGCTTTTCAGCAAGTGCTAAATCGCCCGGACAGCGATGACGAGGGGGTCAACGTGAGGGTTCTCTATGGGCAGATCAAACACAAATGGCGCACCGGTCGCCGCCTCTACGGCGCCGGGTGGAATGCATGAACGGGTTCACACGGAAAGCCGCGGAGCGCAATCAAACCGGGTGTCCGTCAACAGACCGCCAATAGCCGGCATGAAGAGGCGCCGCTGGAATCGAAGAACGCAAAGGGATGCCTGGGTATTTGCCGCATTTGCGGCACCCAATGTCCTGCTCATCCTTCTCTTCACTTACCGTCCGCTCATCACGAACATCTACTACTCCACTCTGGACTGGACCCTCGGGTCCGCCAGTGCCACCGCCGTGGGTGTAGGCAACTACGTGGAGTTCTTCAGCTCCCCGGATGCTTCAAGCGTCTTGGGCGTAACCGCCGTATTTACCATCACAACTGTCGGTGGCGCCATGATTCTGGGTCTTCTGGTGGCGCTTGCGCTGAATCAGAGACTCAAGGGCAGGACCTTTGCAAGGGCTGTGGTCTTCGCGCCTTACGTACTTTCAGGCGTGGGCGTCGGCTTGGTATGGCTGTTCATCTTCGATCCGACGTACGGCGTCCTTTCCTGGATCCTTCGCGGTGTGGGGCAGGCAAGTCCGCAGTGGGTAAATGATCCTAAGCTTGCGCTGGTCATGGTCACCATCGTCTATGTCTGGAAAAACCTCGGCTACTGCGCTGTGGTGTATCTGGCAGGCCTGCAGTCCATTCCCACACAGCTCATGGAAGCCGCGGCCCTTGACGGTGCCAGCAATGTCCGGCGCTTCTTGTCGATTGTGGTTCCCCTGCTGTCCCCCACCACGTTCTTCCTCCTGATCACCTCATTACTAAGCTCCCTGCAGGCGTTCGACATCATTCGGATCATGACTCCGTCAGGCAACGGAACCAGCACTTTGATCTTTGATTCCTACCTTCAAGCGTTTGGTTCCTACAACCGGGCGGGATACTCGGCAGCTATCTCCGTTGTGTTGTTCGTGGGCCTGCTCATCATGACAGCCGTGCAGTTGCGGTTTGTGGAGCGAAAGGTTCACTACTCATGAGCACCGATACCACTGAAGCTCCTCCCACCCGCGACCGTCCATTCTCCTGGCACAACTTGGGCAGGACCATTGCGGGAGGCTACGTTCCACTCCTTCTGGCAACGCTCGTTGTTTTCCTCCCCCTCCTGTGGATGATGTTGTCGTCATTGAAGGCACCGGGGGAAATAGTCACAACAAATCTGACGTTGCTTCCGACAGACCCGAACCTGCAGAACTATGCGGACGCAGCGTCCACAGTGCCGTTCGCCCGGTTCTTCCTCAACAGCGTCATCGTTACCGTTGTTGGGTCCACGATCAAATGCATCCTGGCCGTCTTTACGGCTTATGCATTGGTCTTTGTCCGGTTTCCGTTCAAGAGGGTCATCTTCCTGCTGATCCTGGTGGCGCTGATGGTCCCACCGCAGGTTTCGGTCCTTCCCAACTATGTGTTGATAGCTGGAATGGGAGGCCTGAACACCTACTGGGGAATCATCCTTCCCGGCCTGGGAACCGCGTTCGGCACCTTCCTCCTGCGCCAGCACTTCCTTACCCTGCCTCAGGCAATCATGGAGTCGGCGGAAATCGACGGCGCGGGACACTGGCGAAAGCTCTGGAAGATTGTTGTTCCCGTGTCGGTGCCAAGCATCGCGACCGTTGCTTTGGTAACCATCGTTTCCGAATGGAACGAGTACATCTGGCCGCTCATCGTCACGGACCATCCGGACATGATGACCCTTCCCGTCGGGCTGACGCAGCTGGTCAATAGTGATGGCAGCACGCAGAACTGGGGCATGCTCATGGCCGGCGCCGTGATCGTCCTCCTGCCGATTCTGGTCATCTTTGCTGCATTGCAGCGTTACATCGTCTCCGGCCTCACTCAAGGCTCAGTCACAGGCTGAAGGCCTCCACATCGAAGTTCTGCTCAATGCACTTCGACCACTAGAAAGGCAGCTTTTCCATGTCGATTTCCCTTACCCGAAAGCACTTCCTCGGTTTGGCCGGAGCCACTATCGGCGCCGCCGCTATGGCAGCGTGCGCCGGCCCCTCCACGGACGGTGCCGGCACGGCGCTCAAGACTCTCTCCCCGGACGAATGGTCCAAGATCAAGCCGGCCTCAAGTATCAGCTTTATGTCCAGCCACCCCGGGAAATCCCGGGACACGGAAATGAAGCTGATTGAAGCCTTCCAGTCAGCAAACCCGGGTATCACTGTCAACCTCATCACGGGCGGCTCAAACTACGAGGAGGTGGCGCAAAAGTTCCAGACGGCCCAGGCCGGCAGTGAAGTACCGGACGTCGTTGTCGCTTCTGACGTGTGGTGGTTCCGGTACGCGGTCTCGGGCGCCATCCTGCCAATTGACGATCTCCTGAAAGCCGTCGGCGTGAGCACTTCCGACTACAACCCCGGCCTGATCGGCGATTACAAACACGCTAACCAGCAATGGGCTGTCCCGTACGCCCGCTCCACGCCGTTGTTCTACTTCAACAAAGACCATTTCAAGGCCGCCGGGGTGCCTGAACGCGCTCCTGCAACCTGGGAGGAGTTCGCGGAGTGGGCGCCTGGAATCAAGGCGGCGAATTCGGCGGGCTCCGGCTACCAGAATGCCTATCAATACCCGGCGATCGCGGGTTATGCCGGGTGGACCCTGCAGAACGTTCTCTGGGGTCAAGGCGGCAGCTGGTCAAAGGAATGGGACATTACGGCTGATTCCGAGGCGTCCACAGCTGCAATGCAGTGGGTGCAGGATTCCATTGTGAAACACGGCTGGGCGGGAGTCTCGTCCAAGAACGCCATCACTGATCTGCAGGCAGGGGCGGTAAGTGCCACCATCAGCTCGTCCGCGGACCTGGCTGCCACCTTAAAGGCGGCGAAGGAAGCAAACATGAGGATCGGCGTCGGATTCTTGCCGGGCGGCTCCGCCGCGAGTACGCAAGTTTGCCCGACCGGTGGCTCAGGCTTGGTGGTGGCCAGCAAGACTTCACCGGAACGTCAGCTGGCAGCCGCCAAATTTGTGACCTTTGTGACCAACGCGCAAAGCACAACGGCTTTGTCTGCAGCTACCGGGTACCTTCCGGTGGCTGCAGCAGCAGATATTTCGGCGATTGTTGCTCAGACACCGGAGTTCCAAACGGTGGTGGACCAGCTCAAGGTAACCAGGACCCAAGACTTCGCGCGAACGTTCCTCCCCGGCGGAGACCAGGAGTTGGCCAAGGCTGCTACCAAAATCATGAACGAAAAAGCGGATGTGAAGTCGACGCTGACCCAGCTCAAAGGAACGTTGGAAGGTATCTACAACAAGGATGTGAAGCCCAAACTAAAGGCTTAGCATCGCGTGATGTACCGCGCGAGCGTCGCCGCCCCTCAGGGTGTGCGACGCTCGCTTGGCGGAAGGAGACCCCCAACCCCTGGGCTGCCCCGGCACGGGAACCGGCTAAGCCACCATCTGCGCCAAGCTAACCTCAACAGCGTCGAGGCATTGCGTTACAGCAGCGCGGGGATTCAAGGCGTAGGAGCCGTCGCCAAAGAGTTCAAAGGTCAAGGCTCCGCTGTAGTCCAACTGACTCAGTTCGCGCAGAATCTCATCCAGATTCAGGAAACCGTCGCCCCAAGCGAGGTGCCCGGTGGGAGCACCGTCAACCAGGTGAACGTGTCGGATGCCCTCGCCGAAAGCCTTGGCATAGTCGCTGATGCTTTCTCCCGCTGCTGCCATGGCAACAGTGTCAATCACCACCCCCAAAGTTGAGGAACCGACGTCGTCGAGCATTGAACGGAGTGAGGCGACGTCAGTGACGAGGTTCGACTCGACACGTTGAAGGGGCTCAAGGACGCACGCGACACCCAGTTCGGCAGCCCGCTGAGTGATGGTTTGGAGGGCCCCAACGGACCGCGCCCAAGCACCCTCAGCTGGTTCGTCCTCGTAGCCTCGTCCCGCCGTCAGGAACAAAAGCGAAGACTCCAGCTCACTGCACACCTCCGCCGCACGTAAGAATAATTGCAGGCTTTGATTTCTGAGCCACTCTTCCCCCGAGGCTATGTTGACGGGATAGGCAACCTGTTCAGGGGTTAGGCAGGCGACGGCGAGCTCCCGCTCCTGCAACTGCCCTTTCACCTTGCGCAGATGTGCTGAGTCAGCTTGGGGAACGTGAAGGTGCGGGGCGATACCCCATAGCTCCACGTTGGTCCTTCCCAGTTCTGCCATGTCATCGAAACAGCGCTCAAGCGTGTGGTGCTGGTAGGCAAAGTTTGAGCCGCTGACCTGATCCAAGCCCAGTTTGCTCATGGCTACTTACCAACTCCATCGGCAAGTCCACGAATAAAATACCGCTGCCCGGCGAAGAAGAGCACAATCACTGGGATTGCCGCGATGGCCATGCCCGCGAACACTACGGGGTAATCCGTGCCGTGCTTGGACATAAGATTCGTCAGCCCAACGGGCAGGGTTTGCAACGCTCCCCCGCTGGTGAAGACCATGGCAAACAGGTACTCGTTCCACGTAAACAGGATGTTCAGGAGCACAGTCGAAACCAGGATCGGCTTGCACATGGGCAGAATGACCTGCCAGAAGGCCCGGGCTTTCGAAGCGCCGTCCACTGATGCTGCCTCATCCACCTCTGCAGGCAGATCCATCATGTAAGCCCGGATAAGGAACGTCGTGAACGGAACACGGAACGCCGTGTACAGAATCAGCAATGCCCAGAGATTGTTGTAAAGACCCAAGCTCTGAAACATCTTGACCAGCGGGATCAGGGCAACCGTGGGAGCAAGCATGAGGCCGCCAAGGATGAGAACGAGCACCACCCTGTTAAAGGGGATGTTCACCCGGGTCAGTCCATAGGCTGCCCATGCACTGATGAATACAGTCGCAAGGGTGGAAGCAACCGTGACCAAAACACTGGTAGTCAGGTAGTCACCCACTCCCCGATTCCATGCGGTGACGTAGTTATCCCATTTCCAGGCAACGGGCAGGGCGAAGGGATTGGAAAATAGCTCGGAGTTGGACTTCACTCCGTTCAGCATCATCCAGACCAACGGATAAATAACGACGACGGCGAGGGCAACCAGGAACGCTTTGATCAGGACCCGTCCGAGTACCAGCAGTACAGCTGAGCGCGTCACCATTGGACCCTCCTTTTCTTGGAGATACGTAGCTGAATGACGGCAAGGACCAGCGTGATGATGAAGACAGCAGTGGCGACGGCGGCCGCGTAGCCAAAGTCGTTGCGGACGAACCCGCTTCTGTAGAGCCAGGTGCCGAGGACCTGGCTGGAGTTGTTCGGTCCTCCGCTGGTCATCACCATGACCTCGTTGAACACTTGGAAGGCTCCGGACACCGTGACAATCATCATGAGGCCGGTCATTTCCCTGACGAGCGGCAAGGAAATCGAAAAGAACCGCTGGAAGGGACCAACGCCGTCGATGGATGCGGCTTCATACAGTTCGGAGGGGATCCGCTGGAGTGCCACCGAGAAGAGAAGCGTGCAATACCCGAAGCCTTGCCACTGACTCATGGCGATGATGGCAAAAATCGCCGTGTTTTCCTGGCCCAGCCATGCTTGCGTGAAGTTTCCGAGGCCCAGGAAGTCCAGGGACGCGTTCAGGATGCCCATCTCGGGTTCGTAGATGAAGTAGAACAAGAGACCAGCGACTGTCAGCGAGATCGCGGAGGGTACGAAGTAGACGGCTCGAAGGATTCCCCTCCAACGTTGGCTTCGTAGTCCCTCGATCATCGCAGCCAGGATCATCGCCCCGAATACCTGGAATGCAATGGAGATGATCGCGTAGAGCGTGTTGTTAAGGAGTGACTTCCAGAAGATGGGGTCATTGAACATGCGGACGTAGTTATCCGCGCCTACAAAGGTCTGTCGGCCACTGTAGATATCCCACTTGAGGAAACTGAATCCAAGGTTCTGCACCAAGGGCAGGTAGGCGAAGACGCCTAACAGCAGGACCGCCGGCAGGACCCACACAACGTTGCGCCAACGACGTGTTCGGGCGGACTTGGCGGCCCGGTCTTTCGGGGACTTAGTGGAGACGGGTGCCGGGGGTGGAACCGCGGGCTTCCAGGCAGTATCGGAAACGGTCATGGCTTCGCCTGCTACTTTGCTGCACTGGAAGCTGCTCGGACGGAGGCAAGAACCTGATCCGGGGTCTGCGTTCCGGCCACCAGGGCTTCCCCGCCGGCGAGCCAGGCATCCGCCACAGCGGGAACAGTTACGGAGTCCAGCCAGGTAATCGCCGCGGATGCTTCATTGACTTGCTTGATGCCCTCGATGACAGGTCCAGAAGAATTCTCAGTGGAAACTGCCCCCTTGACGGCGCTGGGCTGTCCATACGGCGGAGCGGAGAGTTTCGCAGCATTCTGGCTGTTGGTGGCGAACTTCATGAAATCCGCTGCCAGTGCGGCGTTCTTGGAACGCGCATTGATGATGTAGCCCTCGGGGGAACCTTCAATGGCTTTCGGATCGCCCTTGGCGTCTGTTGCCGCCGGAAGCTTGAAGATACCCAATCCATCCTGTTTGAGCTTCGAATCGGCAGATGCCGTGGAGTCAAACTCAAGGATTTCCTGGTAGTACATACCCGACTTCCCCTCGGCCAAGGCCTGCTGCGCCGTGGTGTACAGAACGCCGTTGGAGTCTTTGCCACTGCCGGTGCACTCATTGACCAGGGTGGTGAATTGGTCCATGGCCTTGAGATAACCCTTGTCCTCAAGCTTGGCGGTTTCCGGGCTGAAATCGGCTTGCAGCGTCTCGGCCGGCACCTCATAGGCGAAGAGTTGCTGCAGATAGTGCAGCCCCGGCCAGCCGTCCTTGTTTCCGAACGAGATCGGCTCGTAGCCGGCTCCCTTGAGTACGGAGCACGATGAGATGAGTTCATCGAAGGTGGACGGCGGCGTGAGGCCCAGTTCTTTGAAGATCCGCTGGTTGTAACCCATGAACTTGCCGTTGTTGTAGAGCGGCACCGCAAAGTACTTCCCGTCCTTGGCAAATGCCTTCAGTGCGGATTCGCCGAAGTTGTTCCCCCATTCCGTGCCGGGGGCAATGACCGGGGTCAGATCTGCCGCGAGTCCTCCATCAATGAAGTTGTTGGCCCAGCTGCCAGCCCAGGTGAAGTAGATGTCAGGCATTGCCTGGGACGCAGTCAGCGTCTTGGTCTTGTCCTTGATGCTCTGGTCCGTTTCCTGGATGAGATCGAAGGACACTTCCGGGTGCTGCTTCTTGTACTCCGCAGCCAAGTCCTCAAAGTAGGGTTCCAGCGGGTCTCCGCCAAACTTCGTGAGGATGCTGAGGGTTCCTGTGTACTGTGGCTCAGCGTTGGGATCCAGGACAGCAGCCGGTTGGCTACCGCCGTCGGAACAGCCGGTAAGCGCCAAAGCCGCGCCGGCCATCAATGCCATCAGTGATTGGGTGCTTTTACGCATCATGTCTTCTTTCGGTCGAAGGGCCGATCAGCCGGGGGCCACCCTATGGGAGTGGGAAGTCATGCCCGCCGTTGGGATGTGCTTCACGGAGACGGACTGAAGGGGTAACTCCTGGGATGGGACTTGGGGATGGAATTTGTGATACCGGTACCACAGTGAATCATGATTTGCGGCAGCGGGGAAGAGAGCTAGAGAAATTTACAGGGAGGAATTTCTAGTCGCTGCGGGCAGCCCGCACAGGGCCGTCCGAGGAGCGGGCTACCAGCAGCGAGGGCAGGACGTGTTTCTTCGGGGCAGACGTATCGCCATCGATCCTCGCAATGAGCTGCTGGGAAGCGACGGCCCCCATCTGACGCATGGGCTGCTGGATCATGGTCAGCGGCGGATCCATGACGGCAGCCCAAGGGCTGTCGTCGAACCCGATCAGGGAGACGTCCTTTGGCAGGCGCAGGTTTTTGGCACGGAGCGAATGCAGCGCCCCAACCGTCGCCTCAGTCTCGGTAGTGAAGATGGCAGTTGGGGGGTCGGCAAGAGCCAGCATTCCACTGACAGCCCGCGTCGCCTGGCCCTCGTTCTTGAGAACGTGGGTGATGAGGGCAGTGTCAAAAGGAATCCCGGCCTCTTCGAGCGCGTCGAGGTAACCCCTCAACCGTTCACCATCACTCCAGAGCGCTTCATCAAGGATGCTGTGCATCTGTTTCAAGTCCGTCGCCGGACTCAGGGTCACCGGCCCCCACGCGAATGCTATGCGCCGGTGACCGTTGTGAATGAGCGAGGCGACCGCTGATCGTGCAGCTTCCCTGTTGTCGATCACCACCGAATCTGTCTCCAGCTTGTCCACCAAACGGTCAATAAGGACCACAGGAGTCCCTCGATCAATGGCATTGGACAGATGGGAGACGTCGTCACTTCGTCCCGCAGCTGAGGCCACAACGAGGCCATCCACTTGCTTTGCCAGCAAGACGGCGATGGCATCGCGCTCCAACTCAAGCTTCTCGTCAGTACTCAGAATGATGGCGTCGTAGCCGGCAGTTTTCGCCGTTTCCGAGATGCCTTTGAGCACGCCAGAGAAGAACGGGTTGGCCACGTCCGCCAGCACAATTCCAAGGGTTTTGGTGACCCCTGTGGTCATGCTTCGTGCCAAGGTGTTCGGTTGGTAGCCCAATTTCTCGGCGGCCCGCATCACCTTGGCACGCGTGGCTTCACTGACCGAACCATAGTTCCCCAGGGTTCGGGCAACCGTGGCCCTCCCCACTCCCGCAGCTGCTGCGACTTCGGTAATTGTGGGGGCAGCCGGGTGGTTCTGATGATCCGTCGCCATCCGGCCCCCTTCAGTTGTGGAATCCGCGTTTGCGGTTCCGTCCGTTGATTTGTCTCTGCATCAGATCCTAGTAGCTACCTCGACGGCCCTGCCGTAACCAAAGGCGCCCTCCACATAACACTGAGCCGCGGCCGAGCCCGCCCCTCGGACCATGGCTTTCTGCAAGGCGTCGGCCGGCGGCCGACAGGTTCGGTTCCAGCCGGAGCCAAGCAGGCTGACCACGAGTCCCGCCAGGAACGCATCACCGCAACCCATCGTGTCCGCGAACCGCAGTGGATCGGTAGGTGCCGCTGCCTGCGCCAGGAAGCGTTCGCCGTCGTACATCATTGCGCCTGACTGACCGCGCGTCCCCACCACAAGCGAAACGCCCGCCGCATGTACTCGCCTGAGGTCATTTTCGACGGCGGCGACGGTCATGTTTCCACACGACAAAAGCGCCAGGTCCACGTAGGGCGCCGTCTGCGTCAGATAGGAGTCAGTTCGACGCTCCGGCTCCGACGAGTAGTCGAAACTGACCAGCGTCCCTGTGCTTCGAACGGCAGGCAACTGGGGCTCGGACGCAGAATAGACACTGGAATGCACCAGATTGGCTGAGGCCAGGTACTTCAGGTGTTCATCCTGCAGCACGAAGGGATCGCTCGTGGTGACGCCTCCTTCGTTCCAGCCCAGGAAGATCCGGTCGCCGTCCACCACCTTGATTTCAGTGACCCCGTTGAGGCCATCGCGGATGATGCACTGACTGGTATCAACACCCTCCGCATCAATGGCATCGCGGACAAAAGCGCCCAGCGGATCCGAGCCAAAGACGCCGAGGTAGGCAGACTCAACGCCCAGCCGGCGGGCAAAGACCGCGACGTTGACGCAGTTTCCCCCTGGGTACATCACTTTGCGGTCGAGAAAACGGTCCACGATGTTGTCCCCGAACCCGATTACTTTCATGCTCTTCCTGTCTCGAACCTGCGGGCCCGGGCAGAGCCGGGCCCGCAGCGCGGCCTTATGCCTTTGCGGGCGTTGTGCTGGTCAGTATTCGACCACCCGGTAGTAACGGCGCAGGTCCAGGGAGTGGTTGCGGACGCGTTCCAGGTGCTTGCTGAAACGGTCAAGAACCGTGTCCAGAATCAGCGGCGCAAGAAGTGCACGGAATCGTGGGCTAACCCCAGGGAGTTCGTAGTCCTTGCTGTCCAGCAAAGTGGTGTTCTTGTTGTAGTTTTCGGCGAACTTGGCCACACGGTCCATCAGCGGGCGGGTCTCATCCTCGCCCAGGAGCAGCATGAGGCTGGTGTCTTCTTCGATGAGCTCCAAGGACCCGTGGAAGAACTCAGCACCGTGGACGCGAGTAGTCCGGAGCCACTGCATCTCTTCGAGGATGCACATGGAATAGAGGTAGGTGAGGCCCCAGAGGTTTCCGGTGCCGACAAGGAAATGGTAGTCAGCGTCCTTGTTCTTCTCGGCAAAGGCTTCCGCTCCGGATTCTGCTTGACGGGCGACGCCGACCAAGCTCTCGGGAACGGTCTTTAGTTCCGCCGCCAGTTCTTCGTACCCTTCAAATTCGCCCCTCGCGGCAAGGAGACGGGTGCTCAAGAGAATCATCGGGATATCGAACGGCCAGGTTTTGGGTTCGGTCACCAGTGCGACATCGAGGGCTTTGGCGAACGGGCTATCTCCGAATCCTGTGAATCCAACGGTGTAGGCACCCTTGGCCTTGGCAAACTCGATGGCCTCGATAACGTCTTCCGTGGTGCCCGAAACGGAGGCAAAGACAGCCACGGAGCCGGGGCCGAACGTGGGGTCATCCGTGAGCATGAGCTCTTTCCCGATAGACGCACGGACAGGCAAGGTGGAGCGGGACCGGATGAAGTGCTCGTACGGCAGCATCGCGGCGTAGGTTCCGCCGGCGCCGATAAGGAACAGGTTGGTCAGCTGCCGCTCCTGGATGGAGTCAACAACCGATTCGATCTGCCCCTGCAACGCCAGTGCGCTGCGGGTCTGCGTGAGGAATTCCTCTTCTTTGAAGCCAAGCACGGATGGTCCTTTCGATATGACGCCTGAGACTGTTGAAACATGTTGATACCGGTATCAACATGTGGTCATCATGGTGTCATGGGGAATCGGGGGCGTCAATAGGTGGGGCGGGGGTGGTTTTTGGGAGTAGGAAAATTGCCGCGGCGTGCTGAAACGTTAGGGCGTCCTCATGGGTGCCCTGACGAGGTCACCTTGCCCGCGGAACCGCCCCTGAGCTGGTTCATCAGCTCGGGGCGCTGTTGACCCGTGCTGTTCACGCGGGTGGTGACGATGCGCGGAGTTAGCGTGGGTTCCGGCAGGGACTCTATGAAGTGTTGGACGTCGGCTCTATCGGTTAGGTCCGGGTCGAAGCCATTCCACGAAGAGGTGTTTCGGGATGATGACCGGGGGCCGGTCATGGACGTGCCCCAGAGCGTCCTGGGTGACTGGGGTCTGGACGGTGCAGGTCAGCAGCCAACGTTCTGGATCGGCCTCGGGCAGGGCAGGATCAGGCCAGAACTCATACAGGCCAGCGAAGCCCAGCAACGGTTCCTTCTCGGAGAACAGATAGTTCGGGATCTTCTTGCCGTCCTCGGTCTTCTGCCATTCGTAGTAGCCCTCGGCGGGAACGATAGCCCTGCGCTTGACCGCAGCTGACCGGAAGGAGGGCTTCTCCAGGATGCTCTCGCTGCGGGCATTTATCAGCTTGGATCCGATCTTGGTGTCCTTTGCCCAGGACGGCACGAGACCCCACTTTGCTATCTGGAGGCGCCGGTCAAGTGTTCCCGGGCGCCCGGCCACAATTGTTCCGATATAGAGCACAGTGCCGAGCTGGTCCGAATTGGTTTCAGATACGATCAGCACAGTCGGCAGCGGTAGAAAGACGATCGCAGCAAGCCAAATGAAATTGATCTGCATCATCACTCTTGTAAAGCCGTTGATGCTTTCGAAGACTTCATGATGAGCCTGCCACAAGTTCCCGATCACTACGAAACTCAAGGCAACTGCAGCAAGAGCCAAGGCATTGTCTCTTAGGAATTGAGCGACCGTTTCATGGGTGCCATCGTGGGCTAAATCGACAAGCGGCAGAACAACGCGCGTGATGGCGATTGCCACGACCGCGTCACTGAAGGCGACCATCGGTCGAAACCACGGTTAGGTAACATGAGCCCATCTCACCACCTTCTAATGGGACCACCGTTTAAGGCAGCCCTTTAGGCCAGCATCGACCTGAGCCAATTCAGATGATCTGTCTGGTCTTCCACTTCCTTAGAAATGAAACAGCAAAGAGCACCGAAGCCGCGAAGTTTGGTACGGCCTACAAGGGGTCAAGCATCTCGGCTGCCCATGTGCATGATCCAATCAGCCCAGTGAAGTTAAGAGTTCGTTGCAGGCTTGCTCGCAGCGTTGGCAAGCCTCGGCACAGATCCGGCAATGCTCATGCATGTCCACGTGGTGCTGGCATTCCTCGCCGCATGCCTTGCATACCGTGGCGCAGGCGGGGAGCACTGCTCGGGTGATGTTGGCGTCGTAACCGGTATGGCGGGAGAGGATGTTTCCCGTCGTGGTGCAGATGTCCGCGCAGTCCAGATCTGCGCGGATGCATTTGGTCAGCTCGGCAACCATGTCCTCACTTAAACAGGCATCTGCGCAGGCAGTACAGGCTTGTGAGCATGCGAAACAGGCCGAGATGCATTCGGCCAGTTTGTGCTGATCAATGTCGCCAAGGTCTTTGGGGTAGGCATCGAGCAATTTGTGAGTGGTCCCGTGGGTCATTTTGTACTCTGTCATCCATGGCGTGAGTAGCTGGAAAGGTCCGGAGCCGGCCCAGTCCGGGCTCCGGAGCGGGAGGTTATGGGCCAGAGTGGCCGCATTCGCCATTGAGCTTGAAATCAGAAAGCGCCGGGCTCGAGAAATCCTGGAAGCCGTCTGTGATCACGTTCAGTGAGCGTAGGGAGCTTGTATCTGAATGGCTGCCGTATCCGGGTGTTACGCCGGGCGGATCAGCGACGTCTCCAAGTGGATGTTGTGCGAAGGCGGTCTCCGAGGCGCAGTCATAGGATTCTACAATCGGGTGGATCGTTGCAGACGCTGCCGGCGCAATTCCTAAAGCTCCCAGAAAAACGATGGCAGAAACCGCAAGCGATCTCTTGGTCAGGTTCATTAGCTCTCTCCTCTATTAACAGAGCGCAGGCTGCGCTCCGAGCTCCATTAACTTCTCACTTCGATAGCAAAGCAATAGCCTCCGAAAAGGAGTTCAAGGCTGCTGTCCAGAAAACATCGATCACCCGCGATACCCGCCACATCACACACATGCCTAGGAGTTAAGAAACGACCGTTTTCGGAACTGCTTGGTTTGAAGGAGGATCAGGCTCCGCGGCACGCCCCATCTAGCCAGACGGGTCAGCCGCCCTCTGGAACACGTAAACCTCGACGTGGTCGCCGTTGAGCACGAATCGGTCGAGACCCTGGTCCTGGGCCCACATCACCTCCGCGACGGTCTCGAGGCCTTTGGGGGAACACCCTTCGGCGCCGTTCCTCTCGCGAATCCCAAAGTCGGCCACGAACAGGCAGACGATGCCGTAGCGAGACTCTCCGCTCCAGACGCCGAAGCCCCGGAAGTTCTCGTATTGCCGCAGTTCATTGGCACTGAGACCCAGCGCGTCGAGAGTGCCGAGGTTGTCTTCCGGCTCATCGGCGTCTGCGCCGGGCGGCTTCAATTCGAGCACGAAGTCCGGCGAGGGCACGTCGTTCCAACGCTGCGCAGGTGGGACGGGCTGCGCCATGTCCGTCAAAGTATTGGACGGGAGCGCTGTCGGCTCATCAGCACCCAGCTGCGACAGCCACGCAACGTGAACCGTCAGGGCGAGGGCAACGGCGGCGCTGCCGAAGATCATCAACCAGCGGCGTCGGTGCCACCACAGTGCAGCGGGGACGCTCGGGGCGCGATCGATGACTGGAGTCAGCTGTCGGTGTTGGGCGGCCTCCAGTTCGGAAAGCCGGGCCTGAGCCGCCACATCCCCCGCGATGTCGCCATCCCGTCCGTACGCGCGTCGCCGCAGGCGCTCCAACTCGTCCATGTGCTGATTATCCGCCCGGGCACGAATCGGAGAAAGGGTGCCTAGGAACGAGGATGACGTCGCCAAAACCGGGATTACTTGGCCAATTCGCTACGGTCAAAAATGACCGTGTTCGGACGTGTTTGGTTCGGAACGAGGATCAGGCTCCGCGGCGCGCCCCTTCTAGCCCGTGACTCTCCGCTCGAGACGCAAGATCATTCATGGTCGCCTTAGATTGCCTGACGACAACATCGGCGCTGGAACAGCGAATTCAGCAAGCACCGTTAGGGTGGTTAGCGGACATGAGGCCTAGTTCAGGACGAACGCATCTTGACTGACCAATGAGGCGAAGTAACCGTGCCTGTAGCCTTCCGCCGTTGGATGGAAGTTTGCAGGATCCTGCAGGTTATCGGGGTTGAGGTTGATCCATGGGTCAGCCGAACCGACTCCGTGACCGATGAAGGCTCCGGTGACGTCGACGTACTGGACATCGCCAAACTGAGCATTGGTCAACTGAGCGACGCCGGCTATCACGGCGTTGAGTCCACCAGCCAAAGAATTGACTTGGGCAGCTAGGGGGTGACTGGAGTCTAAGGGGAATGGGTATCCCGGCAGGACAATCTTCGCGTCAGGTGCGAGGACGTGGATCGTGGTCACCAAAGTGGCCAGTTCCATGGCAAAGCTGCCGTCCGTCAGCATAGTTTCCACACGCGTACGAGCTGCAAGGCATTCAGACGATGATGGCGCTGGAAGGCATGCGAACAGGAGTTCTGTGGAGTTCAAATCGTTCGCACCTACAGTGAGCGTGACAATTTCCGCTTCCTCCAGAGCAGCGACAGGAATGTTGGCCAACACTTGGTCCATGGTCCATCCAGAGCATGCGGTGTTGGCTGTCAGCTGTACGTCCCGGAGTTTGTCCGCAATGGCAGGGTAACCTTTCTGGCTGACGAAACAGTTGAGGTCTGTATACGGGACCGCGCCGTGCCCGGACGCGTAAGAGTCCCCGAGCGCAACATAGTCCAGCGGCAGGGGCGGCCGGGCCGCCTGTGCCGGCATGGCCGCCAACCCGATTGCCATAACCGTGGTAGCCAGTACAGTCGCGAATACGGCGAGCCGCCGTCCTCCTGCTGAATGCCGCATTTTTACCCCTTAGAAAGTTTGATGCACGATTCAAGCGGGTGTGTAGCAGTAACCGTACGCCTGTTGGGGGATCTGGTCATCGATTGGGAGTACCTGATTTCCGGCGGGTCCGAGTTCAGCAAGCTCAAGAACTTTTCATTTGCTGCCATTGATGGAAGAGGCTGTCGGTGCATCCCGAGTATCGCTTGGACGTCTTCCTTAAAAGGCCGCGCGCGGTGTCACCAGCATCCTGGGGGAACCTTCCTCCCCGGAAAGGCATTCAGGGCAACGGTGTCGGTGGGGCTGGGCGGTCTGTGATCCACTAGCAGCCCTCCTTCATGTCACTGGCGTTGTCTTTTGACCGGGCTCAGGACCGTAAACCGCGGCTGGAGTGCGCCATACTCATTCTGCGGGGCATGTCGGCAGACGCACGCCGCTTCATGAGGGGCATCGGGACGGGCTTCGACACTCGACTCAGGTTCAAGAATCTTGACCATAGTCCACTGATGTTGCTCCTAAGGGCCGAACAGTTGAGCTGCCATCGAATAAATCCCCCACAGCCCAGCCGCTAACAGGGTGCCGAGGTAGGCCAGGACCAGCCTCGTGTCGCGGAGGTAGCATTTCGATTTCGCCAGTCCGCTCCGTCGAGCTTTCCAGTACCCGGCAAATCCGATGGCAGCGAACACGGCCACGGCAACAGGGCCTCCCAGCCAACCCAGTAAGGAAATAGTGGTGAAGATGCAGAGCCGCAGCGGATCGAACGGTGCCGCTGCCTGGCCCTCTGAATCGGGCCCGCCGCCGGCTTGGTTCCCGGGATGCGTGCGATGCACGAGTTCCGAAGGCGGTGATCCGCCTGCGATGCGTCGTGCATCCGAAGCAGAACTCATCATTCCTCCCTGTCGTTAAGTGAAACCTGGCGGACCGGGAGAAGCCGCGTGCCCGTTGCTGTGCTCATTCGTTGCCTAGCCAGGGCTGGCCACGCTTGGACAGCACAGAAAGGAGCACACTGATGATCGCCGGCGTCGCTCTTCGTACCCACGTGTATGCAGCACTGCGTGAGTCGTTCCTCGATCATGGTGGAGATGTCCATGAAGGGCTTGACCATGATGCGGGTGACCCGTTCGGCAAGGAGCCGACGGAGACGTTGTTGCTGCCCCGGCAGCTTACCGGCTGCCAGTGTGGTGAGTGTGCCGATGCCGAGGTCACACTGGGTGCAGATGTTCTTCCAAAGATCCACGGTCCGCGGGTGGGACAGCGAGGACTGCTCGCTTAGCAGGTCCAGCAGGGAGGACTTCATGAGATTTCGCAGCTCGAGCGGGATCGCGCTGTCGGCGATGCGGTTGGCGATGGTGTCAGGGTTGAGTTCCAGCCAGGCGAGCAGCTGATCGTGCCCGATGAGGGCTGTCAGCGACCGCCAGACTCCTGCATCGTCCTTCAGCATGTAGCCCACGGACGCGCAATGTGGATGTGAGCACGGGAGTGCTGTCAGGTCGTGCCATGCGACCACGCCTCCGGTCTGCTCCTCGAGCCGTTCTAGCACGCCTGTATGGGTGAGCCTGTCCATGGGATCGATGCCGTGGCCGCGCCCTGAACCGAAGACCGGCTGCAGGGCAACCCCACCTACGAACGGGGTTTCCAATGCCCTCATGACGACGGCACCGACCTCACCATCGTTCACACCCAGTGCCGCTGTCATTGTCAGGGTGGTGAAAATACCTGCCTGGGACAGGCGTGCGATGGCCAGGTCTTTGAAGCGGGTCAGGTCTCCGCCTCGGTGGTGGATGGATGCTGCTTTGGACGGGCCGTCGTATTGGAGGTACACCTCCACGCGGTCCCGGTGACTTGCCAGCAGTGCGAGGAGTTCGTCGTCGGTGGCTATGAGCATGCCGTTGCTGTTTACCATGATCCGGACGATCGGTCGGGCGACGAGCTCATCGAGAAGTTCAGCCAGATGCGGATAAAGCGTGGGCTCACCGCCGGAGAGCATCAGCACGTCCAACCGCCCGTTTTCGCGGGAAAGCCGGGTATCGATATTCGTGAGCACCTCGCTGAGCGGCGCCACTCCCTCCAGCTGGGGGCCGGAGGCGGTGAAGCAGGTTGGGCAGCGCAAATTGCAGTGTTCGATGATGTCCTGCAGGAGGATGCACGTGTGCTGCGTCTGCATGGCGGGCAGCCCGTAGGCGTAGGCCTCCGGTATCTGGCGGTAGTTGCCAGGTTGGTCCGGGATGTGTTGCTTGGTCGGCGCCTGCCATTTTTCCAGGTAGCGCAGGATTTCCGGAGACTCGTCGTACAAGGTACTGATGAGTCCGTGGTCCGGGCAACCGCGTTCAAGCCAGACCCGGTCATCGCGGATCAGCAGCGCACCAGAGAGGCGCCGAACCTGCGCGAGAGGAGAGTTTGTCTCGTGGCAGAGCGGACAGAAGGCCGTGACATATCTGTGGATCCGGTCCCCGCGCAGGGGTTGGCCGGGGCCAGGCAACGCCTGACGGGAAGAGAACGGTGACGGATTCATCTCAGATATCGCCTTTCATCTGTGCGAGGTATGCAACGCAGATCCCGCCGCCGAGCAGTGTGAAGATTCCCAGGCCCATGAGCAGCCCCGCACCCAGCCGGGACGTGCGTGGCCGAACCGCCAGTACAATCGCTATCGCAAGATAGATGGCGATTGGAACGAGGGCCGACGGCCCCGCGAGGGAAGTCTTGTACCCTTCATCCGGACCGATACCCCTTGGTGTCCCAAAATAGAGGGCATAAAGGACAGGAGTCCCTAACAAGATTCCGAGCACCATGAGGCCGAGGCCCGGTTTGGACGGCGGCTCTTCTTCCCGGGGCGGTGGCAGTGGGCTCCAGGGTTCTTCGGGGTTGTCATCGCTCATGCCATGCTTCTTTCCAACTTTGGGCGGAGCGGTTTGCAGTGACCATGGAGTGGCTGGCCGCGGCCGGACAGGACCTGCCAGGAAGAGAACGGTAAGGGATTCATCTCAGAAGTCACTTCTCATCTGCACGGCGAGGCTTCCGACGCAAATTCCTCCGCCGAGCAGGGTGAAGATTCCCAGGCCAATGAGCAGGCCCGCACCCCACCGGGATGTTCGTGGCCGGACCGCCAGGACCACGGCTATCGACAGGTAGACGCCGATGGGAATGAAGGCGGACGGCCCGGTCAGGAAGCGCATGTTCTGGGGTCCACCGAAAGCAATCGGTACGCCGACATAGATGGCATAAAGGGCAGTAGTCCCGAACAGGATTCCATACCCCATAGGGCCGAGCGCTGGTTCAGGGGGGTCATCACCTTCTTGGCGGGAATTGTCCTTGCTCATGCCACCGTTCCTTCCACCTTCGGGCGGAGGGGTTTCCCGAATACCCGCAGCATCCGCCAGGACAGCAGGGGGAGGATCATCAGGAGGAACCATTGGGAACGGCTCATCCCCAGCCAGAGCACCTCGTTGCCGCGGACGAATTCGACTCCGAACCGGAACAAGGCATAGGACGTCACGTAGCAGATAAAGAGGTCGCCGGGATGGGGCAGACGATCGCGATAACGCCACATGAGCCCGAATGCGGCCATATGGAACACGATTTCATAGGCAAAGGACGGGTGGAGCCCTACCCCGGACTGTCCGCCCAGCATGGCAGCCTGCCCGGGCGTGAGCGTTATCCCCCATGCGCCCCTGGTCGGGGTGCCGGGCAGTTCCGTGAGGAGGCAGCCCACCCGTCCCATGATCAGTGCCAGGGCGACCGCGGGTGCCAGCAAGTCCCCGGTGGATTCGCGGTAACCTGTCAGGCGCTTGCCCATGTGGACGCCCAGCCACGCGCCCACAAGGCCGGCGAGGATGCTGCGGTCGCCGTTGCCCCACCAGTCCGCCAAGGAGACCTGCCGGGAAACATCCCACGTGAGCACGCGTGAACCGATCGCCCCGAAGGCGATAGCGAAACCGGCAATGGGCCACAACCGGGGATCGGATAGGCCGCGCCGGCGCTTCTCATAGGCGTAGAACAGCAGAGCTGCGAAGATTCCCAGCCCTAACAGGCCGGCGTGCACCAGCCCGTCTCCCGCGAAGGGAAGCCCGATCATGAGCAGAGTGTAGCAGCGACTACGCTGAGCACCTCCCGTGGGCGAGATGCGGCTTTACCCCGCCGTAAGGCAGCAATTGGATTCGTCTTGATCGGCCTTATCCGCCTTGGCAACAAGAAACCCCGGGAACCGCCGTGCCAGCCGCGTTAAAGAAGAAAAGCACCAGTTCCGAAGAACTGATGCTTCCCAGTGGTGGCTCCGACCGGCGTCGATCCGGTGACCTTTCGATTTTCAGTCGAACGCTCTACCAACTGAGCTACAGAGCCTAGGTGACATGTCACCTTGAGAACCGAATTTCTTCGGCGCTCAGAGCGACCCTGACGGGACTTGAACCCGCGACCTCCGCCGTGACAGGGCGGCGCGCTAACCAACTGCGCTACAGGGCCTTGCGTTTGCAGTATCTCTACCGCGTTTTTTTCAAGGCTTCTAGCTTACCAGACTTTTTTCATCCGGTTTACCACTTCCTTGCGTACCCCCAACGGGATTCGAACCCGTGCCGCCGCCGTGAAAGGGCGGTGTCCTAGGCCGCTAGACGATGGGGGCCTGAACTCAATTCGGATTTCGCAAAGAAAAGGGACGCTTTACGCGTTCTTTCCGTGTCTCGCTCGTCCGAACTGGACTCTAAAACTTTAGAGCATAGATGGCGATATTCCCAAATCGAGGTCTGCATGGTGTCCCGGACCACAGATCAGGGCCCTCGACGGGCCCCATCGAGGGTGCCAGCCGAACATTGGCAGGATCTTGTCCTGACGCGTCCGAAAACCGCCAGCCGCCCCCGGCCCCCGACGGATAGATTTGGCTCATGACAACCACCACCCCGGCCGAACCCGGTCAGCCTTCCCCGGGCTTGCCCCCGCGCACCACCCCCGCGCCGGGAGCAGCCATCAGCAAACTCGGCATCGCTGCCGTCATCATCACGGTCGTCCTGTGGGCTTCGGCTTTCGTAGGCATCCGTGCAGTCGGCCCCAGCTTCTCCCCCGGTTCCCTGACGCTCGGACGGTTGGCGGTTGCCGCCGTCGTGCTTGGAATCGTGGTGCTGCCGACGCTGAAGGTCTGGCCAAGCGGCCGTGAGTGGTTGCCGATTGTGGCGTACGGGGTGATGTGGTTCGGCGGCTACAACGTTGCGCTGAACGCCGCGGAGCACATGCTCGACGCCGGCACCAGCGCCATGCTGATCAACGTCTCGCCGATCCTCATCGCCATCCTTGCCGGTGTCTTCCTCAAAGAGGGCTTCCCGCGCTGGCTGTTGATCGGCAGCGGTGTGGCGTTCTGCGGCGTCGCGATGATCGCTTTGGGTTCCGGACAGCGTTCGACGGCGGACGTGGCCGGTGTGCTGTTGTGCCTGCTTGCCGCTGTACTCGCCTCGGTGAGCGCAATCCTGCAGAAACCCGTGCTCCGGAAGTTCACGGCAGGCCAAGCGACATGGTTCGGCATCATGGTAGGCGCGATCTGCTGCTTGCCGTGGACCGGTCAGCTCATCTCCGAAGTCCAAGCGGCGCCGCTCCCCGCCACGCTCGGCCTGGTCTACTTGGGGATCTTCCCGACGGCCATCGCGTTCACCACGTGGGCCTACGCGCTATCCCTGATCTCGGCCGGAAAACTGGCTGCCACGACGTACCTGGTTCCAGGCACCACCATTTTGATTTCCTGGGCGGTGCTTCAGGAAGTACCAACCATCTGGGGACTGATCGGCGGCGTCATCTGCCTGGTCGGCGTCGGTTTGACCCGGCGCCGCACCCGCCAACTCCGCCACTAACGGGCCATGCCCACCAGAAGTTCACGGTGTGTGGGAGGGTTGGCGCCGGAGCGGCCAACAGCAATTGAGGCGGCCATGGATGCGATGGTGCCGATCCGTTCCAACACAGTGGGCGCCATTCCATCGCTGCCCCGCAAGAGCAGCCCCATGATGAGCGCAGCCGTGAAGGAATCACCGGCGCCGATGGTGTCTGCCACGGTAGCCGGGACGGCCGGGATATTGATGTGGATGTGCTTCGTTGCCATGAGCGCTCCCTTGACCCCTTGAGTCACCACAGCAAGCCCCGTCCCAAGGGCCAAGAGGTGGTTCGCCGTATCCTCCAACGACTTGCCGGGGTACAGCCAGCGGGCGTCCGAGCCACTCATTTTTACGACGTCGGTCAGCGGCACCATCTCTTCGAACAAGGACAGAGCCTCATGGTGGCTTCCAAGGAGATCGGGACGGATATTGGGGTCGTACGTGACCATGCATCCGCCCTGCGCCTGCTCCAGCAAACTCCTCACGACACTTGCGCCGGGCTCCAGGAAAGTCGCGATGGAGCCGGTGTGCAGGATCCTCGGCGCATAGGGCAGGGCAAGTGGAGCCAGCGCCCAGTCAATGTCGAAGGTGTAATCGGCCGAACCGTCGGCAGTTATCCGGGCGGTCGCCGTGGCGGTTTTTCCTGCCGACATGGATCCGGGCAGCAGGACCACACCTGCGCGCTGGAGGTGCGCGGCGATGGCATCGCCGCGCTCGTCCCGGCCAATTGCTGTCAGCAGGCCCGTTTTCACGTCCAGAAGGCCCAAGCCGAAAGCGACGTTGGCCGGCGATCCGCCCGGGTACTCCTTCTGCCCGTCAGCCGACTGGACGATGTCGATCAATGCCTCACCCACAACGACGACGTCGAGGGGCTCAGGTGCGAGGGAAGCGGTGCCGGTCATGCGGTTCCTGTGTCTGTTGAAAAGAGGATTGAGTTCAGTATCTCCCATCACGCACGGCGCCAATGATGCCAAGGCGGACTAAAGTCGAATCATGCCCGCGAATCTTCCTCCCGGCCTGCCAATAGTCCCCGACGGCGAGCGCCCTTCATCGCCGCTACGGGAACGGAATGCGGTGCACAGCCCTGTTGAGAATGAGCCCGTTGATGAGGCCTATGTTTCGGGGCCTTATGAAATGTCGCCCGAAGATTTTGAAGAAGCCGTCAGCGACGCCTTGCAGTTGATCCCGCCCAAAGCGGCGAGCGCCATGGATAACGTGGCGATCTTCATCCAGGACGACTACACGCCACAGCCAGGCGAAGATCCGGACACCGTGCTGTTGGGACTCTATGAGGGAGTTCCGCTGACTGAACGCGATTCCTGGTGGGAGGCAGGCTCCCTGCCTGACCGGATCACGATCTTCCGCCAACCCATCCTGAACATCTGCAGCACCCGCGAAGAAGTCATTGACGAGGTGGCCATCACCGTGGTCCACGAGATTGCGCACCACTTCGGAATAGACGACGACCGCTTGCATGAGCTCGGCTGGGGCTAGCCTTATAGGCATGGGGCACGACCACAACCACTCCCACGGAGTCACAGCAACCGGCAAGCACCGGAAGCGGCTTATTGCCGTCCTCGCCATCACCTTAGGTGTGGTGGGCGTCCAGGTGATTGGCGCCGTCGTGTCCGGATCGTTGGCCCTGCTGGCCGATGCCGGGCACATGCTTTCGGACGCGGCAGGTGTGTTCATTGCCCTGATGGCGGCGTGGATTGCAACCCGGCCGGCGAGCGACCAGCGAACCTACGGCTATCAAAGGGCTGAGGTTCTGGCTGCCTTGGCCAACGCCCTGATCTTGATCGTCATCGCCGTGGTGATCATGATCGAAGCCATTCGCCGCTTTGGCGAGCCAACGGAAATCCAGACGGACGTCATGCTGTGGGCCGCCATTTTGGGTGCTGTGGCCAACCTCGTTTCCTTGCTGATCCTCCAGGGAGCGCAGAAGGAAAGCCTCAATGTCCGTGGTGCATACCTTGAAGTCCTCGGTGACCTCCTTGGCTCCATAGCCGTCATTGTGGCGGCAGTAGTGATTATGACCACGGGATTCAGCGCTGCGGACCCTCTGGCCTCCGTGCTGATTGCCCTCATGATCATTCCGAGGGCCTGGCATCTGCTGCGGGACGTTGTGGATGTGCTTTTGGAAGCCACCCCCAAGGGCGTTGATGTGAACATGATCCGGGAGCACATCGTTGCCGTGGACGGTGTTGTGGATGCCCATGACATCCACATCTGGACCATTACATCCGGCGTTCCCGTGTTCTCAGCCCATGTGGTGGTGGAGGATGCGGTCCTCAATGCCAGCGGGGCGGACAGCATCCTGGATCAGCTGGGCTCCTGCCTTGGCCGGCACTTCGACACCGAGCATTGCACCTTCCAGTTGGAACCGGTGAGCCATTCCGAGCACGAGTCACACCAGCACGCCTGAGACCGTTTCACTGCCTGGGGTTTTCGGTGGTGATGGTCCCGGCAGCGCCGTCCACCGTGATGTGCTGGCCTGTGCTGATGCGCGATGTGGCGTCGGGGACGCCCACCACCGCAGGGATACCGTACTCACGGGCCACCACAGCACCGTGCGAGTTGGCTCCTCCCATCTCCATGACCAGCCCTCCTGCGGTGAGGAACAGGGGCGTCCAACCAGGGTCCGTTGACGGTGCCACGAGGATTTCTCCCGGTTCCAAGTGGGCGCCAACCGGATCCATGATGACGCGAGCGGGAGCAGATACAAGACCTGCCGACGCCGGACTGCCGGACAAAGTGCCGGGGCGCTGCTTGCCTTCGTTCCGGCCGGGCGTAGCCTCAGGTTCAGTCCCGTCCGACAACAAGACCCTGGGAATGTGTCTGCGGCGTAGTTCCTGGTGGTAAGCAGCACGGCGCTCGGTGATCACTTCGCGGAGGTCGTCTCCTGCCAAGGCGATCTCGACGTCGTCGAGGTCCAGGAAGAAGATGTCCTCAGCCCGTTCGATCCGCTGTGCTGCCGCAAGCTCATTCCCGATCAGGAGCAACTGCTTCCTCGCAGCTGAAAGCCCCAGAACCAGGTTGTACTTGGGCAACTCCCGCAATCCGGCGAAGCGCCGTGTTCGGTCCAAAGCAAGTCTCACGATCACCGCGTGCAACGGACTCTTCAACCGGGCGCGGGCCACGAAACGCGCTACCTGTTCATCGGCGTCGAGGGCTGCTTGCTTGAACTGTTGGTCAGGCGCTTCGGCGCCATCGGAGAGCCTCAGATAGTTGGCTATGACACCGAGGATGTGCGTTGGGTCATCGGACCAGCGGGGCATGCCAAGGTCGATCTCTGCAACCGCCCTGTGTCCATATTTCCGCAGGAACCTCTCCAAGCCGGCCTGTGCAGCTGCCGGGAGCTGGGCTGCCCGATACTTTTGCACCAGCTCTGGCGGCGTTCGGCCAACCATGGAAGCAACGGCGTCCGGATCGTCACGAATCTCAGAGGCGAGCTGCCACAAAGCCAGGTCCATCTCAGTGGTGACGTTGTGGGGTAGGCCCCGGATTACTGTTTGCAGCTCGCTGTACGGCGCTTGGTCACCAAGAATCCGCCTTACCAGTGCCAACATCGCGAATCCGAGAGCAGGAAGGGGCAGCACCTGGGGAACCGTAGCGAAGACTTCCTCTCCCAGGATTCTCTGGACGTGGCCGAGCCGCTGGTGGGGTGTGGCTTCCGTGGGGACGGAGAAGGTGGTGGGTAACTCGGTGTTGAGCCGCTCCACACGCTGCATTGCTTTGCTTGGGCGGAACAGACCACGGAACAGTGACTCGGGGACACGGTACTTAGCCGCTACCGGAGCCACATGGCGGATCAGTTTCCTGGGTGTCTTGATGGTCACTGCGAAGCGCGAGTCGTCGAAGAGCCCACGCATAATGGATGCGGAGCGGGCTTCCATAACGTCAAAAACCCGTGGCACGATTGTCCGGCCCACCCGGCTTCGCAGCACCGCGCTGAAGTCGAAGAAGATTCGTTGTCCGGCCTCGTAGTAGGGAGGCGGACCTGACCGGGGATTGGGAACGTCGAAAGCCGCTGTCTGGGCGACGCTTGAGGCTATCAGCCGGATTCCGGCCAACCCCATGGGCGTCATGGGCCTGGTGAGGCCCTGAGCGAGACTGAAGTTCAGGAACGCGTGCTCGCCGGGAGCCGGGGGCGTGCGTGTGGTTTGCGGGTACAGCGTGGTGACGGGCCTCGCCTGCGTAAGCCACAACTTTCCGTCGTGGTCGATTGCCCACTCGGTGTCTTGCGGAGCGCTGTAAGGCTCTTGGACCTCAAGGCCCAACTTGGCAAGCTCGAGGACCTGGCGATCATTGAGGCAGGGCTGCGGTTGCTCATTTCCGGGCTGGCCGGGGCGTTCCAAGCGTTCTGTGCCACCGCCGGGCCTGGCACGGATCTCCACTTGCCTATCGCCCACGGTCCTTTCCACAATGGCACCACGATGGGCGTCCACAACGTAATGATCCGGATTCACAGCACCAGAAACTACGGCCTCCCCCAAGCCCGGGCTGGCATCAATCACGGTTTCATAGCGATTCCCCGTCACCGGATTAGCCGTAAACATGACGCCCGCGGTGACGGCATTCACCATCTCCTGCACAACCACAGCGAGGGACACCGTTCCATGGTCAATCCCGTTGGTGGTCCGGTAGGCCACTGCACGATCTGTCCAGAGCGATGCCCAACAGCGGCTCACGGCATCAAGGACTGAGTCAATACCAACGACGTTCAGGAAAGTGTCCTGCTGTCCCGCGAAGCTGGCGAAAGGCAAGTCCTCTGCAGTGGCCGAAGACCGTACTGCGACAGGGACGTTGTCCCCCAATTCTTCGTACGCAGACCGTACGGCTTCGGCGATTCCATCGGGTACCCCGGTATCGAGCACCAAGGACCGGGCGCGGGCGGCTAGCTCATTGAGCTGGTCCAAGCCGGAGGCGTCCGTCCCGGAGGCGCGGGTGCCGGAGGCGCTGGCCTCAGCCAAAGCTGCAAAGACAACCTCCAGGCCAGCACCTGAGAGCGCCCGCCGGTATGCATCAGTTGTGAGGCAGAATCCGCCAGGCACGGGCAGGCCAGCGTTGGCCAGTTCGCCCAAGTTGGCTGCCTTGCCACCGACGCGGGGAAGCATGGTTCCCTGGATTTCGGCGATGTCCAAAACCAACTGCGGATCGGACGCGCCGAGCCCCTCGTCGTGTTCCTGCGACGGCTCCCCGGGCTGCTTCTTGTCCATGGACGCAACAGGCTCCGGCTTAGGCAGCGCCGAGCATCGGCCCAAACTTCTGACGGTCAGCGAGTCGCGGATCTTCACGGTCCGGGACAACCATTACCGGTCCCTTGGAGTGGTGCAGGACTCCGTCCGATGTAGAACCCAACAGCATCCCCGCGAAACCACCACGGCCCCGTGTGCCCAGAACCACCAGCTCTACGCTGCGGCTGGTTTCCACCAGAACATCAACGGGGGAACCATCCCGGAGTTCCGTTTCCATGGGCAATGAAGGGAAGTGGCTTCTGAGCCAATCAGCCCCGGCGTCAAGCTGGACTTTGATATCCGCAAACAAGGCATCCCGGTCCAAGGGTGCCGGAACCCATGCCAGGGAACCGCTGTACTGCGGCACGGCACAAATCACCCGGAGTTTCGCTCCCATGCGCTGTGCTTGCTCGGCCGCTTCGAGCACGGCCACGCGGGCCTGCTCGGAACCGTCCACGCCTACGGCAACTACGTTTTCCACAGTACGTGGGCCTGCCTTGGCATGTTCAGCCTTGATGTGTTTGTCCTCAGTGCTTTCACCAAGGCGGTCGGCACAGTAGAGCGGGACAGTCACAGTGGGGCATTTGGCGTGGGCGGGCAAGGCGCTGCTGACTGAGCCAAGTAAACGCCCAACGAATCCGCCGCGGCCCCGGCTGCCGAAGACAAGGAGGGCTGCCTCGCTGGAAAGATCCAACAGGACGCCAGCGGCGTCGCCGTTCTCGACAGATGCATCGACGTCGATGGCATATCGGGACACCTTATCCAGGGCCTGCCGGACGATCGCATCCGCGCCCTCGCGAATCACGGAATCATCGACTGTTGCGTAGCCGCCGTCCAGCCCGGAGGCGGCGAAGATGGGCACAGAATATGCCGTGACGATATGCAAGGGAAGTTGCCGACGTTCGGCCTCCCGCGCGGCCCAAACCAAAGCACATTGACCATGCTCTGAACCGTCCACTCCCACCACGATGCCACCGGGTTCCACGGCCTGATCCTGGCCGTCCTGTGGCTCTTCACTGTGTCTGCCGTGCTGGTCCATGGGGGCCTGCCTCTCCACCTACTGCTTGATGTTCCGGCTATTCTGCCAGAGGTTCTCCGCGTCGGATTCCCTCGCTGTTTCATTGTCAATGGCCGGAGCAGGAGAAACCGGGAAATTTCTCCTCCCAGTGCCAACTATTCTCGGTCAGCAGTACCGAATCAAGGCGACATTGGGCTATGTGCATAACGGTCCGGGCTCGGTTGCCGGGCATACACATTGCGCTGCGGACGAACACACAAAACGCGCAGCCGCGGAGGCTATCCATGGCCGAAAAAGTTCGGTAGTGTTCGAGTCACCGAATGGCCGGCGAACGTGTTTCACACCACACACTCCGGCCATTTATTTGCGGCCGCTTGGGGAACTCGGACGCGATCCCACGCGATGCCGTAAGGCACACACGTCAAGGAGGAACCAAGCAGTGTCACTCACGCCTGATTCCGGCACGGAGCGCACCACCACCGTGGTTATCGGAGCCGGCCTGTCCGGCTTGGCAGTTGCCAGCGAACTCAGCCGCTATGGCGTGGGCTCAATCGTCGTGGACGGGTTTGGTGCATTGTCCACCACTGGTCCTTCCGTTCATACAGGCATGCTTCAACGCACCGAGGTGGCCGATCCTGCAGCCATGCAGGAACGCAACGAGATCCTCCGACACCTGCGGAACTACGCCGCCAACCACCAACTGGACGTTCGCAACACCACGCGCGCCGTCCGCCTTGATTTCCTGGGTTCCGACCCCTCCCGGCAAATCGGATACGGGCTGGCCGCCAGCATGACCACAGCGGGCCTGAGAACGGGTCTCCACGTATCCGGCCCCCTCGAATCCACTCCACGCCAGTGGGCAGTCCACACAGCCAACGGCGTTCTCTTGGCAGACCACGTAGTAGTGACACGCTGCGCCCAAAGCCAGTTGCGCCGCATGCTCGCCGAACTTGGAATAGCCGTTGGCCAGAACTTCGCGGCAGCCATGCGGGCGGTAGGGATGCACCTGGTGGGTGTTGGGGACCTCATCACCCCGTCTCCCAAGGAAGTGCTGCGGCAAGCCAAGGCAGTGGGCCAAGCCATCTCCTCAAAGGTTGCCCTGCCCGCAGGTCCGGGCATCGCCCTCGCCTAGGGGCACTACGCCTGGGGCACGACCGCCCAGGGGCTCACACGGGCCCCGCCGCCCACGCGGCCACCGACCCGCCGTCGCCTGACCCGCCGTCGAGCTTTCCCTACTGAACATTCTTTCCCCGCTGAACAATAACAAACAGAACTTAACGTCAAAGGCCGGTGCCTCCAAAGACATTAGTCTTTGAAGGCACCGGCCTTTGAACTGAAGCGTGAGGCTTTATGCGCCAGCGCGTACGTAGGTCAGGGGACCCGTTGCGGTCAACCAGCTGATCGGGTGGATACCCGTCTGGTTGCCGTTGATGCCACCGCTGATTGCCTGGCCGTTGCCGATGTAGATAGCAACGTGGCCGGACTGGACGATCATGTCACCGGGCTGGGGATCGCTGACGACCTTGCCGTAGTTCATGAACTGCATGGGACCGAGGTCGCCTACCGGGATGCCTGCGGAGCCGAGGGCCTTCTCGACCATGGCGGTGCAGTCCTGGAAAACGCCGATCTGTGCGTAAGCCGAAGCAACCATGGCTGCGTTGACGCCGCCAACGGCGGGAGCAGCAGCTACAGGAGCAGGGGCAGCCGGTGCGGCAGCCACAGGAGCAGCAGCAACCGCAGCCTGGGCTGCGACGGGAGCTGTTGCAGCAGCAGTGGTGACTGCTGCCTTCTGAACCACAGGAGCCTCAACAACGGGAGCCGGCTTTTCGATGACCGGGGCTGCTACGGAAGCAACGGCCGGGCGCTCGAAGTTGACGGTAGCCGTTGCCAGAGCGGTAACAACCTTGGTGGGTGCCTCGGAAACGGTCTCAGCGACCGTTGCGGGGCTGGAGTCGCGCTGAACCGGAGCCTCAGCTGCGTGGGCAGCAATGGAGCCGGTCAAAACGAGGCCCGAGGCTGCTGCGATAACAGCTGCCTGGCGGCCAGCGCCGGAAGCGTTGCTGGCTACTGCCTTCGAGATGGAGATGAACGGATTAGGACGTACGCTGTCCGCCTTACGACGGCCGCGAAGAATGCGTGAAGACATGAAAGAGCCTCTCCCGATGCCTGCGAGGTTAGCTGTCGGATTCGGATGGGAGTCACCCGGCCACTATCCCCCGCTGTTCAGCGGAAGCTTCGTGACTTCACCCCAAGGCACACTCGAAAGCGGCCTAAATTGGGTTCCCCGTCTCTGCCGTAGGTTTGTCTGCGAACGGATTCCGGACTGCGGCAGAGCTAGGCAATCAGGCCGGAAGTGCCCGCTACGTGGAACAGGCACAGGTACTACCGTACGCGATGATTCCACCGAAGTCACATTTAAGTAACGGGAAGTGGGCTTCTGGCGTGTCGCAGTGTCCGTTTCGAGATATTCGCAGGTACGTAGAAAACCGCGTTATTCCGCGGGAGTATCGCCATCAGGGCTGTTGGAAGCGGCGAGTTTCTTCCGTGCGGTAACAGCAAGGTAAACAACGAGACCCACAGCAACAACAGCCAGCCCGACGATGCTCCAAGGGAAGGGTTGCGAGGCGTCAGCGGCAGGCTCGCTGCTGCCCGTTCCCGGCGCTGCGGTACCCACCGTAGGTACTGCGGCTGACGGCGCTGATGCCGTCGGTGACGTACCAACCGGGCCAGCCGCCGTCGTCGTGCTTCCCGCGGTGGCTGTGAACGTAAAGGTGCCCTCGATGGGATGGGAATCCGAGCTGACTACGCGCCATACAACCGTGTATTCACCAGCCGGAGCGCCCTCTCGAAGCTTCTGGACGGCTTGGTTGTCAATGATTTCGACCGGACCGTCCGCCCAGTTCTCACCGCCTGCCGTCACGGTTACGCCGGACCCAATTGCGAGCGGGCGGTTGTTGAACGTGACGGAGACCGACGCCGGGACTTCCGCCACGCTGGCACCGTTGGCTGGCGCGGTTGACTCGGCGGCGTCGTGCGCGGACGCCGGAGCCGCGGAAAACAGCAAGGCGGACGCGAAAGCAAGAGCAGCGACGACGGCGGCCAGAAGCGGGCGGATGGTACGCATGGGGCGGTTTCTCCTAGTGTTGGCTTCCTTACAGACTAGGCGAATCGTTCGAAGGGCCCACACCGGACAACATAGGATTTGAGAGCAAACTCCCCTCGATCCCCGGAGACCTTCATGCTGAAACAAGGTTCTGCAATCGACCGCTACTTCAAAATCTCCGAACGTGGATCCACGTATTCGCGGGAAATCCGTGGCGGCTTCGCGACCTTCTTCGCCATGAGCTACATCGTGGTGCTGAACCCGCTGATCCTCTCCGGACCCGACTCGAGTGGCGCGTCGCTGGGCTTCACGGCCGTGGCAGCCACCACAGCTTTCGTTGCCGGCATCCTGACCATCCTCATGGGGGCGTGGGCCAAACATCCGTTTGCCGTGGCCACAGGCCTGGGTGTCAACGCCTTCGTGGCAGTAACAGTGGCCTCCCATCCCGGGTTGACCTGGCCGGACATGATGGGGCTCGTGGTGCTGTCAGGCGTCACCATGCTCATCCTGGTGCTGACCGGTTTCCGAACAGCAGTGTTCAAGGCGGTTCCGGAGGCCCTGAAGACGGCAATTGTTGTGGGCATCGGCCTCTTTATCGCACTCATCGGACTGGTCAACGCGGGTTTCGTCCGCCGCATCCCTGATGCCGCCGGGACCACCGTTCCGCTGGGCCTGGGCGTGGACGGAAAGCTCATGGGCTGGCCGACACTCGTTTTCGCAGTGGGCTTGATCCTGACCATCGCCCTGGTGGTCCGAAAGGTCCGTGGCGCCATCCTGATCGGGATCGTGGTGTCCACTGCGCTGGCCGCCATCCTCGAATTTACGCTGCACATCGGCCCAAGCTTTGACGGAACCAACGTCAACCCCCGCGGCTGGTCCTTGGTGGCCCCCACGCTCACCGAATGGGGCGCCCCGGATCTGTCCCTCATCGGCAAAGCCAACCCCTTCGGTGCTTTTGAACACCTGGGCTTCATCGCTGCGGCTTTGCTGGCATTCGTGATTCTCCTGAGCATCTTCTTCGACGCCATGGGCACCATGGTTGGCTTGGCCAACGAGGCCGGAACGGTGGACAAAGACGGCAACATCCCCAACGTTGACCGTGTCCTCCAGGTCGATGCCCTCGGTGCAATCGTGGGCGGCGGGGCCTCCGTTTCCTCCAACCAGATCTTCGTCGAGTCCGGCGCCGGCATTGGTGAAGGCGCCCGAACCGGCCTCGCCTCGATCGTCACCGGCGTCCTCTTCCTTGTGGCCATGTTCTTCACGCCGCTCATCAACCTGGTGCCGTTCGAGGCCGTGGCTCCCGCCCTGGTGGTTGTGGGCTTCATGATGGTCTCCCAGGTGGGCAAGATCGATTGGCAGGACTGGGGCGTCGGAATTCCCGCGTTCCTGACCATCGCCCTCATGCCGTTCACCTATTCAATTGCCAACGGCCTCGGCGCGGGCTTCATCTCCTACGTCCTGATCCGTACGTTCCAGGGCCGTGCCCGCGAAGTTCACCCCTTGATGTGGGCTGTGGCAGCCGCGTTCCTGCTGTTCTTCGGCATCGGAACTGTGGAGGAGTTGTTGGGCGTCAAGTAGGTCCTCGCCGAGTTGGCATGTGATGCCCATGTTTGGCGCCAACATGGGCGTTAAATGCCAACTCGCGGCGTCTACGGGGAGCACGATGTCCGGAATTCCAGACACGCTCTCTCCTAGATGGCTGGTGCTGGGAACCTGGCTCGGGTGTCCTTAAAGCATGGGATCTAAAACCGCCACCAGCCTCGCCGTAGATGTCTCCCCTGCCCCTTGGACAGGTCGTTTTGATGGCGATGGCGATGAGCACCGGCGGTGGTGGCAAGCAGTAGCTCCCCATCTGCCGGCTGCCTCGGAAGCAGCCTCTCGACCCGCCGTCGTGCTTGGCTTCTGCAGCGACGCCGGCGTCCTCCGGAACCAGGGGCGCGTTGGCGCTGCTGCCGCTCCTGCCGCCATCCGCTCTGCGCTGGGGCCGCTGGCTTTCCACCTTGACCGTGACGTGTTCGACGCCGGTGATGTGGTTGTGGAGGGCGACTCACTGGAGGTGGGCCAAGAGCGCGCCGGACGCGCCATTTCGGGACTGCTCGACGCCGGAAACCTCACCGTGGTGTTGGGCGGGGGCCATGAGACCGCCTTCGCCAGCTACTTGGGCGTGGCTGGTTCTGCAGCGGTTCGTGGCAAGCGACTGGGTGTGTTGAACCTGGACGCGCACTTTGACCTGCGGGATGAACCGACGCCGAGCTCAGGGACGCCCTTCCTGCAGATGGCCCACGCGGAAGCCGCCGCGGGGCGTGAACTTGAGTACGCCGTCGTCGGCATCTCGGAACCGAACAACACGCGGACGCTCTTCAACACCGCTGAACGTTTAGGCGTGAAGTACCTGCTTGATGAGCAGTGCACTGCGGAAGCCGCGGAAGTATTTGTTGCCGACTTCCTGGCCGGGGTGGACGTGGTGTACCTGACCATCGATCTGGACGTGATGCCGGCGTCGGTGGCACCCGGGGTGAGCGCGCCCGCCGCGTATGGCGTGCCGCTGCCGGTGATCAGTGCGGTTTGCAGGCAAGTTGCTGCCAGCGGAAAGTTGCTGCACCTGGACGTGGCAGAGCTGAATCCGAAATTCGACATTGATTCCCGGACCGCGAAGGTTGCCGCACGGCTGATCAACACCCTCCTCGCATAAGCGGACGTTGGCGTAGGCGGACGTTTGGAAGGCCCTGTTCCTGGGCACATTCCTCCACGTAGCCTGTGTGGAGGAAAGGACAGCGATGCGCACACCTCTTGTGCAGGAGAAGTGGGCTTGGGTTGCAGGGCTGGCAGCAGTAGCCCTTGGACTGGCTGCGCACATGCTGGCTGGCGGCAGCATTCCCGCCGTCCCCGTCCTTCTGGCCTTCGCCGCACTTTGCTGCCTGGCGGCTCAACTCATTGCACGTTGGGTGCACGGACCCCTGTTGTTGCTGCTGCTGTCCGGCCTTGCCCAGCAGTTGCTGCACCTCGGGTTTGACGCCTTTGGAGGGTACTTTCCCGGTAACGGCTTCCTGGATCACTTGCACGGCGGCCAGCTGGACGCGCCCGCAGAATCCGGGGCCGCAGAAGCCGGGGCTGCCCCAAGCACCGGTTCGGTCCACCTCATGCTTTACACCCACATGGCAGCGGCCATCCTCACGCTGCTCCTGGCGTCAGGGGTTACCAAGCTGACAGGGATGCGTGCCAACCGCCGCGTTGGCACGGATCCCGCGCTTATCCGCGGATCCCACCCTTGAACGTATCGCTCAACGAACTAGCCGCTGATCCGCTGGCGCAGGGGCGCAGGGGCGCAGATCAGCCGTCATTGGAGGCAACGCGGCGCAACCTTCCCGTAGCCCGGCGACACCACCCAGTAGCTCAGAGACACCCTGCGTAGCCCTGCGAAAGCCCGGGAAATGAACTTTGATCCGGCCGCATACGGACGCCTAGTGTCGCTTGCACGTGGTGTACCCGAGAGGCCAGGGAGCTGCCTGCAAAGCAGCGCACGCGGGTTCGAATCCCGCCACCACGTCTTGGGGCACAAACTCCCCGCGAGGTGGCATTTGATGCCAATGTTCCGCTCAAACATTGGCGTTAAATGCCACCTCGCGGGTGCGAGACCGGGACTCCGACGAGGTCCGTCGATGAGACCCAGGTCACTGGTCTGCCAGTCATCTTACAAATACTTGCCGCGCACCATCTATGATTGATGGGTCGCCCTCGCATGCGGCAAGTAATAGGAGGCCCCCAAATGACCCCTGCAATGATTGCAGAACGCGAAATTCGCCTGTCCTTTTCCAAGGCAGACGAGATCCACGACGGACTCGACCGTGCCGTGGATGCCCTGATCGAAAACGCAGCAGCAGACGCTAACTGCGGCATTCTGGTGACCCGGCACGAACCTGGCACCTACACAGTGGCTCTGGACGAATCCGTTCCCTTCGGTCAGACCCGCGAAGTACTCGCCGCCTGATTGCCACCCCCTGACGGCACTCACGGCAGCGAACAAAAAACCGGGGCCCGTTCCCTTTCCGCATCTACTACCCGCGGAAAGGGAACGAGCCCCGGTTTCTGTTTTAACAACTATCCCCGCCCAAGTAGGTCGCAGTTAAGGGCGTTTTGAGCGTTCAAAACGCCCTTAAATGCGACTCAGTTGGGTGCCTACGCCCGGCGGAGAGTCACGCCGTCGGATTTCATGAACAGTTCCTTGCCCTCTTCGGTAACGCCCGACCCCAAGTGCTCAAGCCATACGACGTTGCCGCTTCCGGAAACTTCCTCGACCCGGCCGGCGGCGATCACGTGGGCGTATTTGACCACTTCCACCCGCTCGCCAACTTTCAGCGTCTTCCAGTCGGTAACCGTAGCCGTGTGAGCGCTTCGCCTGGACAGGACTGCTCCGCGTGCCTTCATTGAACTTCTACCCCTTTGTGGATGTTCTCTGTTGTGTATTGAGTTGTGTGAAACGGTTGACCGTCAGGCCCACGACATCGTTGGCGTGGACGTGACGTACACCATAAGTTTTACTACATTTGCCACGCCCCGGTGCTTGCGTTGCGAACAAAGACCGGGGCGTGACAAATATGCCCATCAAATGAGCGTTTTATTCGACGTCAGGCCAAAATCCCGACGGCGGATTCGGCGGCCGCGCGGACCGCGCCGGAGCCAACCAAACGGTCAGCTGCTTCCAGTTCCGGCGACAGGAACCTGTCGGTGCCCGGGCCTTGGACCACTTCACGAAGCACCGCAAGCACGGCCGTGCCGGCGGGACCCGGGGTGAGTTCGCCGTCGGACATTTGCGTCCGCATGTCAATAGCGCGGGCGCTGGTGACAAGCTCGACGGCGAGCACGCGGCGGAGGTTCTCCACCGCCTTGCGCAGCTTCCGGGCAGCGTGCCAGCCCATGGACACGTGGTCTTCCTGCATTGCGGAGCTCGGGATGGAGTCCACGGATGCCGGAACGGCGAGGCGCTTGTTGTCCGAAACCAGGCCTGCCTGCGTGTACTGGGCGATCATCAAGCCGGAATCGACGCCGGGGTCTCCGGCAAGGAAAGCCGGAAGTCCGTGCGAGCGGGCCGGATCAAGCATGCGGTCCGTGCGGCGTTCGGCAATGGAGCTGAGGTCCGCCACAGCGATGGCCAGGAAGTCCAGGACGTAGGCCACGGGAGCGCCGTGGAAGTTGCCATTGGACGTGACGCGGCCGTCGGGCAGGACTACCGGGTTGTCGATCGCTGCCGCGAGTTCGCGGGAAGCCACCAGCGCGGCGTGGTCCACGGTGTCGCGGACAGCCCCGGCAACCTGAGGGGCACAACGCAGGGAGTAGGCGTCCTGGACCTTGGTGTCGTTGATCCGGTGGGACGCGACGATGGGCGAGTTGGACAGCACACGCAGCATGTTGTCGGCGCTGGCAGCCTGGCCAGGGTGCGGACGCAGGGCCGCGTGGAGCTCCGGCAGGAACACCTGGTCTGTGCCCAGCAGCGCCTCGACGCTCAACGCCGCAGTGACATCCGCCGTCGCGAGCAGCAAACGGATGTCGGCGATGGCCATCAGCAGCATGCCGAGCATGCCTTCGGTGCCGTTGACGAGGGCCAGGCCCTCCTTCTCTGCCAGCGTGACCGGCTCGATGCCGTGCTGCGCGAGCAGCTCAGCAACTGCAGGCTTGCCAGCGGTTCCGTACAGCTCGCCGTCGGGCCCCGTTGCTTCACCTTCGCCCATGAGGACCAGCGCGCAGTGAGACAGCGGCGCGAGGTCGCCGGAGCAACCCAGCGAACCGAATTCGCGGACCAGCGGTGTGATGCCTGCGTTGAGAACGTCCACCATGGTCTGCAGGACCACGAGTCGAACGCCTGTGCGGCCTGATGCCAGGGTTTTGGCGCGGAGGAACATGATGCCGCGGACCACTTCGCGTTCAACGGCCGGACCCATGCCTGCCGCGTGGCTGCGGATGAGCGACTTCTGCAGCTGCGTGCGGAGGTCCCTGGGGATGTGGCGGTTGGCCAGCGCGCCGAAGCCCGTGGAAATCCCGTATGCAGGGACGTCGCTGGTGGCGAGATCGTCAATGTGGGCGCGGACCTTGGCCACGTTATCCAGGGCGTCCTGGGAAATGGTCACCTTGGCATCATGGCGGGCGACGGCGACGACGTCTTCCGGGGTTACGCCGCTGGAGCCGAGGGTAACGGTGAGCTGTTCGTTGGATGTAATAGTCATGTTCTTACTTCTCTGGGGCCACGCGAGCAGGGTTCCCTGACCGAGCTTGCGAGGTTAGGGTGCTCGGGGGGATGGGGATGCGGACGCCGCGTTCGTTGGCGACCTCGACGGCGCGGGGGTAGCCGGCGTCGACGTGGCGGATGACCCCCATGCCGGGGTCGTTGGTCAGGAGCCGTTCGAGCTTTTCCGCGGCCAAATCGGTGCCGTCAGCGACGGAGACCTGCCCGGCATGCAGGGACCGGCCAATACCGACACCGCCGCCGTGGTGGATCGACACCCAGGTAGCACCCGAAGAGGTATTGAGCAGGGCGTTCAGCAACGGCCAGTCAGCAACAGCGTCGGACCCGTCAGCCATGGACTCGGTCTCCCGGTACGGAGACGCAACCGAGCCGGAGTCCAGGTGGTCACGGCCGATCACGATCGGGGCCTTGACCTTACCCTCTTTCACGAGCTGGTTGAACAACAACCCGGCCTTGGCCCGTTCACCGTACCCGAGCCAGCAAATACGTGCCGGCAGGCCCTCGAACTCCACCCGCTCCGCAGCAGCATCCAACCACTTGTGCAGGTGCTTGTTCTCCGGGAACAACTCCTTGATCGCCTTATCGGTCACGGCGATGTCTTCCGGATCCCCGGAAAGGGCGACCCACCGGAACGGGCCAAGGCCCTCACAGAACAACGGACGAATATACGCCGGAACGAAGCCGGGGAACTCAAACGCCCGCTCGTACCCGCCCGTGCGCGCCTCGTCACGGATCGAGTTACCGTAATCGAACACCTCAGCACCGGCGTCCTGGAGCTCCACCATCGCCTGCACCTGCCGGGCCATGGACGCCTGGGCCTTCTTCGTGAACCCTTCCGGATCCGCCTCGGCCTCGGCGTGCCACTCCGCCACCGTGATGCCCTCCGGCAGGTAGGACAGGGGGTCATGCGCGGAGGTCTGGTCCGTGACCACATCAAAAGTCACTTCGCCGGCCTTATGCCGGGCCAGCAGCTCCGGGAACACCTCCGCGGCGTTACCCACATACCCCACGGACCAGCCGCGGCGCTCAGCTTTGGCCTTCTGGACCTTCGCGATCGCGGCGTCCAGATCGGTTTCAACCTCGTCCAGGTACCGCTTCCCGGCACGACGACGCAGGCGGGACTCGTCGACGTCGACAATCAGGCACGCACCATCATTCAACGTCACCGCCAACGGCTGCGCACCACCCATGCCACCACACCCACCCGTCAGGGTCAGAGTCCCGGCAAGAGGGCCCTCCGTGGAACCCTCAACTGCCGGGGCCGGGTGACGGCCCTCGGCAGCGAGCTTATTCCCCACCGCAGCGAACGTCTCATACGTGCCCTGCAGGATGCCCTGGGTACCGATGTAAATCCAGGACCCGGCCGTCATCTGCCCGTACATCATCAAACCCTCAGCCTCGAGCCGACGGAACTCGGGCCACGTCGCCCAATCCCCCACCAAATTCGAGTTGGCCAGCAGCACCCGGGGAGCCCACTCGTGCGTACGGAACACACCCACCGGCTTACCGGACTGCACCAGGAGCGTCTCGTCCTTCTCCATCGACTCCAAGGTCCGGGTGATCGCATCAAACGCAGCCCACGACCGGACAGCACGGCCCGTGCCGCCGTAGACCACCAAGTCATCCGGACGCTCAGCAACCTCCGGATCCAGGTTATTCATCAACATGCGCAACGGCGCCTCGGTCTGCCATGACTTGGCAGTGAGCTCAGTACCCCGCGCGGCCTTGACCGGGCGGGCTCCTGTAGTGAAATCGGCGGGTGCCATGGTGGCTCCTTCGTCTGTGGGAAGTATGTGCTGGAAAGATCTTCTGCTTCTACTAAAGCCCCTTTATCAAGCGGCCGGAACGGCTTTTGGAGTGGTGCTGTCCGGGATTACAGACCCGCTCAACCCTCGCATTCGCGCGACAAAAAGAGCATGCTGGACCCATGGCAACGCACCGAGTCACCACGCTCGTCGCCGCACCGCCCGAGCGCGTCTTCGCTGCTTGGACGGACCTGGACCGGTTCCCGGAATGGATCGGCGGAGTCACCCGCGTGACCGACCGCGTGGGTTCAATCGACCAAGCAGGTAGCCGTTACACGGTCTGGTTCGGGCGGATGGCAAGCCCCACGGAAATCATCGCCGTCGAGCCCCCCTGGCACATCCGGACGCGGTTCGGCAATGCAATCCTGAAGGGCGAGTCCGATGTGAGATTCGCTGCCGAGAACGGAGGCACGCGCATTCGGCAGGAGTTCGTGACCCGCGGCTTCATCTCAGCGATCTTCGGGCGCCTCTTCGCCATGGGGTCGTACCGCGGTAGCTTCCAGGGCGAGCTGGAGACCTTCCGCAAACTCGTCGAGCGGGATGCCCTAGGGCCGGCTTAGCCGGCCGGACGCCCGTGGATCCGCACGGAAAGTTCGTCCGCTGCCTTACGGATGCGCGCAGCCAGTACCGGCCATTGCTCAGCGGGCACCTTGTCCTCCAAGAAGGTGACGGCGACTGCCGCCGTCGGCCATCCCACATGGTCTGTCACAGCGGCGGCGATGGAACCGAATCCCGGCGTGATTTCGCCGTTTTCCGTGGCGTAGCCGCGTTGCCGAACCTGGTCCAGATGGGATGACAACGCGGAGTACTTCATGATGGGGAACTCCACCTCGTGCCGGGAGGTGAAGGCGGCGGCATTCGGGTAAAGAGCGCGCACTTGGGACTTTGGCAGGGCGGCCAGGATCGCCCGGCCGGAGGCAGTGAGGTGGCTGGGAAGGCGGACCCCGACGTCGGTCACCAGGCTCGGGCGGTTCTTGGCACGTTCCTCCACGATGTAGAGAACGTCGCGCCCGTGCAGCACCGCCAGGTGTGCACTCTCACCGATGACGTCAACCAACGACGCGAGCATCGGCCGGCCTAGGCGCGACAACGGCTCCTGCCGTGAGTACGCCGAGCTGAGCTCGAAGGCGCTGATGCCAAGCCCGTAACGCTGTTCCTCGTGCAGGTGGAGGACAAAGCCGTTCGCCTCCATCACGCCGAGCAGGTGGTACACACTGGATCGCGGCAGGCCGAGCGCGGTTGCAATGTTCGACGCCGCCATAGGCCCGCGGCGCGACGCCAGCAGCTTCAGGATGCGCAGCGTATTTTCGGCGGCCGGGACTTTGGACGTGGCTTTGCCTGGGGCGGTCGGCGTCGTTGTCATGGGTCCTCGCTGCTCGGATTTCGGGATCGTCGAACCTTTGCTGTCCGGTATCCCGTACTCTAGCGTGCACCCTTTGCCGGGCAATGACCACCACGGAGTAGTCATCAGCGTCCGGGATACCGGACACGCGCGGATGATGCTCCCGATGAATGTCCACCGTTGGCCCACTGTCTGCGATCAAAGACACCAAAGCCTCGTGAGTCCGATCACAAGGCGCCCAAAAGAGATCTGCTGGATAGCGATCCCCTCCCAAAGACGAGAAGGTTTTACTATGCAACAAACCAAGCTGGCTGCGGAGAGCTCTGTCCTCCAAGTCGCAGGTACGGCGCTCAGCCGAGGCCTCAACGTCCGTCACATTCGCTTTATGGCGCTCGGATCTGCCATCGGTACCGGCCTTTTCTACGGCTCCGCCTCCGCCATCCAGAAAGCCGGTCCTGCCGTCCTGCTTGCCTACATCATCGGCGGTGCAGCCGTGTTCATGGTGATGCGTGCCCTGGGTGAGATGGCTGTCCGCCACCCTGTTTCCGGCTCGTTCGGCCAGTACGCAAGCAAGTATCTGGGACCGTTCGCCGGGTTCGTGACCGGGTGGACGTACGTGTTCGAGATGGCGATCGTGGCCATAGCCGACGTCACCGCCTTCAGTATCTATATGGGATTCTGGTTCCCACAGGTGGACCGATGGATCTGGGTGCTCGCCATCATCCTGTTCCTGGGCGCCATGAACCTGCTCAGCGTGAAGGTGTTTGGCGAACTCGAGTTCTGGTTCTCGCTCATCAAGGTGGTGGCGATCATCGCCATGATCGTGGGCGGTGCAGCGATCGTTGTGTTCGGCTTCCAAACGGGCGACGGCGGTGGCGTGGCACCGGGGCTTGGGAACCTCGTGAACCACGGCGGTTTGTTCCCCAACGGTTTCGAGGGGCTCCTGGCCGCGTTCGCCGTCGTGATGTTTGCTTTTGGCGGGATCGAAACGATCGGTATCACGGCGGGCGAAGCCACCAACCCCAAGAAGGTCATCCCGCAGGCAGTTAATACTGTGCCCGTCCGCGTTTTGTTGTTCTACGTCCTGACGCTGGGCGTGCTGATGAGCATTTTCCCGTGGAACGAAATTGGAAGCAGCGGCAGTCCGTTTGTGCAGATCTTCGCTGGCCTGGGCATTCCTGCCGCGCCTCACATCCTCAACGCGGTGGTCATTACGGCCGCTCTCTCGGCGATCAACAGCGACATTTTCGGGGCCGGACGGATTCTCTTCGGCCTCGCCCAGCAAGGCCATGCGCCCAAGAGTTTCAGCAAGATTTCCCGGCACGGTGTCCCGTGGATGACCGTGGTGATGATGGGCGGCATCCTGCTGGTGGGCGTCATCCTGAACGCCGTCATACCTGAAGACGTATTCGTGCTCATCGCCTCCATCGCCACCTTCGCCACGGTGTGGGTCTGGGTGATGATCCTCGCTTCGCACGTCGCCATGAAACGGGAGATCAAGCGCAAGGGGCTGCCGGCGTCGGAATTCGCTTCGCCGTTGTGGCCCGTCGCATCCATCCTGACCATGGCGTTCATGGCCATGGTGATCGTGATACTGGGCGTCTTCGAGGACACTCGGGTTGCGCTCTACGTTGGCGGTTCCTGGCTCGTGCTGCTCTTCGTGGCCTATAAACTGTGGGTCCGTGGAGGTGGCCTGCGCCGGGCAGAGTTGGTGGACGAGACGTCGTCGATGCCTGTGGTGAAGGCGCCGTAGTTCCGCGCCGAGACGGCAGATAACCCCCATGTTTTTCGGAAACATGGGGGTCATCTGCCAACTCGCGGGGGCGGGGCCGGTTACCGGGCGGACCACCCACCGTCCATGGTGTAGCTCGCGCCGGTGACCATGCCGGCGTCGTCGGATGCCATCCAAGCCGCCAGCGAAGCAACTTCCTCCACCTCCACGAGCCGCTTCACCGCCGACTCCGTCAGCATCACTTTTGCCAGGACTTCGGCTTCGGGGATGCCGTGGAGCCGGGCTTGGTCGGCAATCTGCTTCTCCACCAAGGGTGTCCGCACGTAACCGGGGTTGATGCAGTTGGACGTGACACCGTGCTCGCCGCCCTCCAAGGCAGTGACCTTGCTCAGCCCTTCGAGCCCATGCTTCGCGGATACGTAAGCGCTCTTGTAAGCGGAGGCACGGAGCCCGTGGACCGACGAGATATTAATGATTCGGCCGAACCCGTTGGCGTACATGTGCGGGAGGGCCGCCCTGATGAGGAGGAACGGCGCCTCCAGCATCAGGGCCAGGATCCGCCGGAACTCCGCGGGTTCGAACTCCTCGATCGGCGCAACTTTTTGGATGCCGGCGTTGTTGACCAGGATGTCGCAGTCGAGGCTGAGGGCGGCCAGGGCGTCGACGTCCAGGAGATCCACTGTCCAGGCTGTGCCGCCCAACTCATCGGCGAGGGCCGCAGCTCCGGAGGCATCGACGTCGGCCACTACTACTTTCGCTCCACGAGCGGCGAGCGCCCGCGCGCAGGCTGCACCGATTCCGCTCGCCCCGCCCGTAACCAGTGCCTTGCGTCCGTTCAGGGAGTTATCCATCAGATTCAGCCTTTCGGGGCAGTGGTCAGACCGTGCCTGATCGCGTCGGCCTGGTCCACTTCTTGGAGCGCGATGCCCTTGGTCTCCTTCAGCGAAACAACTGCGACGACGGTGATGGCGCAAGCAACCACGAGGTAGATCGCCGTCGGAACCCAGGAGCCGGTGTCCTTGAGCCACTGGGTAGCCAGCAACGGTGCGAGCGAGCCGGCGAAAATCGACGTGACCTGCGAGCCGAGCGAAACACCGGAGTAGCGCATCCGGGTGGGGAAGAGCTCGGACATGATGGCCGGCTGGCCTGCGTACATGAACGCGTGCAGGCAGAGGCCGATGGTGACGGCGAGGACGATGATCACGGCGTTCCTGGTGTCGAACATGGGGAAGGCGAAGAACGGCCAGGTTGCGCCGGTGATCGCGCCCACCAGGTACACGGGCTTGCGTCCCCACGAGTCCACCAGGCGCCCGATCTGCGGGATGACCAGGAAGTGGATGACGTGGGCGATCAGGAGTGCCAGGAGGAGCGAGGACGTGTCGTACTTATGGACGCTCTTGAGGTAGACGATCGCGAAGCTCACCACGAGGTAGTACATGATGTTCTCTGCGAAGCGGAGACCCATGGCCTGGAGGATGCCCTTGGGGTACTTCCGGATGACTTCGCCAACGCCGTAGCTGATGGCCTTGGACTCTTCCACCTGCGCCTTGGCTTCGAGGAAGATGGGGGCTTCGGTGACATGGGTGCGGATGTAGTATCCGACGAACACGATCACTGCGGAGAGCCAGAACGCTACGCGCCAGCCCCAGCCGAGGAAGGCTTCGCTGCTGAGCACTGTGGACATGGTGAACAGGACGGCAGTGGCCAGGAGGTTACCCACCGGCACTGCTGCTTGGGGCCACGAGGACCAGAAACCGCGGGATTTGTTGGGGCTATGCTCAGCCACCAGCAGCACAGCACCTCCCCATTCGCCGCCGAGCGCGAAGCCCTGGATGAAGCGGAGCGCCACCAGCATGGCCGGTGCCCAGTAGCCGATCTCCATAAAGCCCGGGAGGCAGCCCATCAGGAAGGTGGAAACGCCCACAATCACGATGGTCAGCTGCAGGGTGGGCTTGCGGCCCAACTTGTCGCCGATCTGGCCGAACACGATGCCGCCGAGCGGACGGGCCACGAAGCCTACCGCGTAGGTGATAAAGGCCTGGATGATGCCGTCCAGCTCGTTGCCGGTACTCGGGAAGAAGTACTTGCCGAAAACCAACGTGGCGGCGGTGGCGTACAGGAAGAACTCGTACCACTCCACCACGGTGCCCACCATCGACGCCGCGACGATCTTCTTGAGCCCGGAACCTTCGCCGGCGCCTTTCCCTGCTCTTGATGCGGAGCGCTGCTCTACGCTCATATCCATCTCCTCAGTGTCCTCTTTGACCCATGTGAACGTGATGTGATCCACAGCACGAAATGCTCCACTGAGTATTGCTGCAGATTCGTTATGCCTCAATGACCAATAAGGCACCCTAGGTGTGCAGAATTGCAGATATGAATCCGAACCCCGACGACCTCCTCATCTTCCTCGCGGTCTCACGTTCAGGAAAATTTACGACGGCGGCCCAAGCCTTGGGGCTCAACCACACCACGGTTTCGCGCAGGATAGCGGCGTTGGAGAAGGCGCTGGGCGGCAGGGTCCTGGCGCGTGCGGCCGGAGGCTGGGAAGTGACGGAGCTGGGCACCGAAGCCGTACTTGTCGCTGAGCGGATTGAAGCTGCGGTAAGTGCCCTGGGACCGAGCGACCGCGCCCCCGACCCCATTACCGGCGTGGTACGCATGACCGCGACTGATGGCTTCAGCGCTTATATCGCTGCACCAGCAGTGGCCCGCTTGCGACGGGAACATCCCGGACTCAGCGTTGAGATCGTGACCGTGACGCGAAGGGCGTTGCAACAGCGCTCGGGGCTGGACATCGAGGTGGTGGTGGGGACGCCGCAGGTTCACCGGGCCGAGGCGATCCAACTGGGCGAGTACCGGCTGGGGATGTATGCTTCGCGCGCTTACCTGGCAGACAACGGGACGCCTTCCAGTATTGAGGAACTGACGCAGCACCAACTGGTCTATTTTGTTGACTCCATGCTGCAAGTGGATGACCTGGATGCTCCCCGCAGACTGGTCCCGACCATGCGTGACGGGCTGAGTTCCACCAACGTTTTCGTGCATGTGGAGGCTACCCGGGCCGGCGCCGGCGTGGGCTTCCTCCCCTGCTTCATGGCCGACAGGCACGCCGACCTGGTGCGCCTCCTACCATCGGACTTCGCGGAGCTTCTCCCCTACTGGATGGTCCTCCGCCCGGACTCCATGCGCCGCCCCGCGGTAGCCGCCGTCGTGCAGGCCTTGCGGGAGGAGACGGAGCAGCGGCGGGAGGAGCTGCTCGGCTCGGAGTAGCGCGCCCAGAGTGACAGGCCCCGCCGAGGTGGCACTTAATGCCGATGTTTGCCGAAAACATGGGCATTATCTGCCATCTCGGCGGGCGGACCAAGGGTCATATGGCCTTCTTGAAGTTAGGCGAGCCTTACTATGGTAAGCATGCCCTCCAGTTCTGCCCTTCCGCCCAGCCCGCCCGGGCGCAAAAAGCAAGCACCATGGAAGGTCTCCCGACTCTTCAGTTTCACGTTGTTCGCCAATGGCCGCTGGAAGCTGCTGTTGGCGGGCTGCGCCGGACTCGCCCTGCATCAGGTCAGCGAGGCTTTGGTGCCGGCTACCATCGGCGCCGCGGTGGACAACGCCATTGAACCGAACGACGCCGGCGCTCTCCTGGGGTGGCTCGGCGCCTTGGCTGTGGTGTTCGTTGTGCTGGCTCTCTCTTGGCGCTTCGGCACCCTGGCCACCGAGCGCTCCTTTAACTACGGCTCGCACGATCTCCGCCAACTGGTGGTGGAACGAACACTTCATCCCCGCGGTATGGCCGCCCAACGAGCACCGGGCGAAATCGTGGCCATCGCTTCTTCCGACGCCGACAGGGTCGCCGGGCTGTCCTGGCTTATCAGCGGGGGCCTTGCTGCAGCCGCCGGTGTCATCACATCGGCCGTCACCCTCCTGCTCATCTCAGTGCCTCTGGGTCTTGCCGTTCTCCTGGCAACACCGGTCATGCTGCTGGTGATGCACCGGCTCACCAAACCGCTTGAAAACCGCAGCGACGTGGAGCAGTCCACGGCCGCCCGCGCCGGCGCTTTGGCCACGGATTTCGTCACCGGTTCCCGCCCGCTCAAAGGGCTCGGTGCAGAGGACGCTGCCATCGCGCGCTATCGCGCCGAAAGCCGGGCGTCACTGACATCCGCCCTGAAGGCCATCCGGGCCAAGTCCGCTTACACCGGTGCGAGCACGGCCCTGTCCGCAGCGTTCCTGGCCGGCATCGCCTTCTTCGCAGCCTGGTTCGCGCTCCAAGGCAGCATCACTGTGGGGCAGCTGGTGGCCGTTGTTGGAGTGGCGCAGTTTGTTCAGGGACCCATGACCGGGCTCGGTTTCGTCAGCGTCGAACTTGCCCGCAAACGCGCCTCAGCCGCCCGCATCGCAGTCCTGCTTGAAGAACCCGAGGCAGTGCCCGCACCCCAGGCAGCGGAACGTTCGACGACGGCAATGGGCTCAGTTTCGACCCCCACTTCACCGGGCGAGCCAGCACCGCTGCTGGAGCTCCGGTCGGGTGCTTGGGGCGTTTCCTTGCCGCCCTTCACGGCATCCGCCGGGGAAATTGTGGGCGTGGTCCTTCCGGACAGCACACAAGCACGGCAGTTGGTGGACACTTTGGGCTTCCGCACCCCCGCACCCCGCGGCCTCGTGTCCATCGATGGCCACGACGCCGCAGACCTCGACCCCCTACACGTACGCTCAAGGGTCTTCGCCGACAACCACGACGGGGTCCTCTTCAGCGGCAGCATCCGCGACAACATGGCAGTATCCGACGCTGAACTGACGGAACGGGCCATGGCGGCTGCCGCCGTCGAGGATTTCGTGTCACAACTGCCCGAAGGCACCGAGACCGTCCTGACCGGGTATGGCCAGAGCCTTTCAGGTGGCCAGCGCCAGCGGCTGGTTCTCGGCCGATCGCTGCACCAGCAGCAACCGGTACTGGTCCTGCACGACCCCACCACCGCCGTCGACACCGCCACCGAAGCCGTCATCGCGGACGGTCTAAGGAACTTCCCGGACAAGGCTCTGGTTCTCGTGACAACAAGTCCCACGCTGCTGGCCATCTGCGATCGGGTGGTGGTGGCCGGCGCCGAGGGGCCACCGGAAACAGGTACGCACCGGGAGCTACTCGCCGCGTCGGCTGGCTACCGTGAGGCGGTGGGCTCATGAGCTCGGAAATCCTGCCTATTGCCACTCCTCGCGAGACCCGAAAAGCCATGTGGCGCCTGTTGGCGCAACGCCCCGGCAGGCTCACCCTGACCATCCTGGTGTTACTGGCGGCATCCTGCTGCGGCCTGGCGGCCCCGGCGATTCTGGGCCTCATGGTCAACATCGCGGCATCCGGAGGGGATGTCATGTCCCTGCTGTGGCTGGCGCTGGGGCTATTGGCGGCCGGTGGACTGGGTGCCCTGCTGGGCATCCTGGGACAGAACCTGCTGGCCCGGATCTGCGAGGAAGCGCTCGCCGGGTTGCGCGAGGAAGTGTTTGCGGCAGCCGTCAGGAAACCGCTGGCACAACTGGAAAAGGCGGGCATCGGGGACGTCGTGGCCCGCGTGTCCGGCGATGTTGAAGCAGTCAGTGAGGCAATCTCCGGCGTGCTGCCCGCGTTCACGAGCGCAGCTTTCACCATCGGCGTGACGTTGTTGGGCTTGGGCGTGATCGACTGGCGCTTCGCGGTGGCGGTGCTGATTGCTGCCCCGTTGCAGATCTTCACCCTGCGCTGGTTCCTCAAACGAACAGCCCCCATCTACCGGACGGTCAGGATCACCGAGGCCAGCCGAACCGAGCAGATCATCGAGACCGTCCATGGCTCCCCGTCTGTTGTGGCCTTGGGCCTCGGGTCACGCCATGCCGATCTTGTGGCCGCGGCCTCGCACGAGAACATCGGCCATTCGCTGCGCGGGGTGGGCTACCTGACCCGGTTCTACAACCGCCTCAACCTTGCGGAACTGATCGGCCTGTCCGCGGTTCTGCTGGTGGGATTCTGGCTGCATGCCGAGGGTGCGGTCACCATCGGCGCAGCGACGGCAGCAGCACTTTACTTCTACCGGCTGTTCGATCCGATCGGGCTGGTTCTGGGGCAGTTCGATGAACTTCAGAAAGCCGCAGCCGGATTGGGCCGCATGTTCGGGCTGACGATGTCCGCGGGGCAAACCCCTGTCCCGGCCTCGCCAGCTGCCTCTGATGCCGGCATCGTTCTGAACGATGTCACCTTTGCTTACCCGGGCCAGCGGCCAGCCCTTAAGGGAGTCTCCCTCACGGTCGGCTCGGGCGAGAGAGTGGCGATTGTCGGTACTTCCGGCGCGGGCAAAACCACCTTGGCCAAAATCATCATGGGCTTGGAGCATCCCGGCAGCGGGACAGCCTGGGTCGGTGGGCTGGACTCAGCCGCCACTGCCCCGGCGGACCTGCATCAGCGCATAGCCATGGTCAGCCAGGAGGTGCACGTTTTCTCGGGCACGCTCGCCGAAGACCTCAGGCTGGCCAAGCCCGGCGCTTCTACAGAGGAACTCACACGTGCCCTGCAGGCTGTTGGGGCTGCTTGGGTTGGAACGCTCGACGACGGCTTGGAGACTTCCGTAGGCGCTGGCGGGCATCAGCTCACACCTGAGCAGGCGCAACAGCTGGCGTTGGCTCGGCTGATGCTTAAGGACCCGCCCATTGCAGTGCTCGACGAAGCCACTGCAGAAGCGGGAACCGGGTCTGCCGCCATGCTGGATCAGGCCGCGGAAGCTGCCTTGGCCGGCCGAACGTCCGTGGTGATCGCGCACCGATTGTCCCAGGCAGCGTCGGCGGACACCGTGGTGGTCATGGAGCAGGGGCGGATTGTCGAGTCGGGTTCGCACCAGGAACTGCTTTCGGGCGGCGGCCGCTACGCCCACCTGTGGGAGGCGTGGAACAGCTCACTCAGCCGGAACTGAGGCTTCAACCAAGGGCTCGGCCGGCGGGTCATGCCGCACCGGAATTCCCTTGGCGAATGCGCGCACTTTGGCGTCATCCCAAATGTGCGCGGGGACACCTCCACCCAGCAGTTTGCGGGCCAACGAGGGGTCATCGCCGAATGGCGCATGGCTGCCCGCCATGATCATGTTGCCGTAACGGCGCCCCTTCAGCATGGCCGGATCGGCGATGATCATGGTGTGCTCGAACGTGTCCGCGATGGTGGCAGCGTCAGCCCGGGCGTTCTTGAGGTCCGGAGCATCGCCCGAATTCACCACGTACAGTCCATCCGGGGCGAGAACCGAGTCCGCGTGCGCTGTGAACTCCCGGGTGGTCAGGGCGCGGGGCGTGAAAGCTCCAGCGAAGACGTCGCGAATGATGAGGTCGCGGCTGTCCGGGCTCAGGGACTCAGTGACTTGCCGGGCTTCGCCCACGCGGATCCGTAGCAAGGGCGCCTTGGGTAAATCGAACCAGCCCCGCACGTAGTCAGCCAGCTTGCCGTCGAGTTCAACAACTACTTGCCGCGCTTCAGGGTAGGCCGCGTGGAAATAGCGGGCCATGGAGCAAGCTCCCCCACCGAGATGAAGGCCACGTAGCTTAGGCTTCTGCTCTGGCGGCCAGCGCGATTCGACCAGGGCAGCGATCCAGCGCATGTACTCAAAATCCAGGAACAGCGGGTCAGCCAGGTCAATGTGCGAGCTCATGACGCCGTTGATTCTCAGAAGCCAGCCATTGGAGTTGTCTTGGTCCTGCAGCAACTCGCAGTCGCCGGTATCGATGTAGTAGACCCCCGCGACCGGACCGTCAGGGCGGGTGCCGGATGGCACCTCGACGACCCCCGCCGTCGACCTCTGGGACCTGTTGGCCTTGCCGCGTTTTGCCACTACTTCCGCCCTGCCTGAGTCATGCCTCAAGCCTAGTGGAGCGCCACATTACCCCGAACGGTCACATCAAAAGTAAGGCTACTTACCGTTTTGCCTTCAGGAGCCCTATGATCTCTACATGGAACTCGGAGCATCGGTGTGGGCGGAGGTTTTGACGGTCGCAGTCGCCTGGCTGACGGTGGTCTGCCTGCTACTCGCTCGCGTCCCCAAGCCACCGAGTCTCCTCGATTCACCGCTGGAGGGTTCGCCGCTGGATATGGACCAGCCTGAAGATCCAGAGTCCCGCTAAAGCCTGGTAACCCGTGCCACGGTCCACGTCTCAGGTTCTGCGGACGGAAGTGGGTTCGTACACTATCACCGAGCCCTCCGTAGGCGCCCGGCAGGTGAGCTGACGCAGTGGGGTGCCGCGGGCCTGCAATTCCACATCGATATGCGCCGGGTGGGGCGGTCTGCCGGTGATGTGGATGCGCCAGTGCTCGCCCTCGCGCAGGGTTTCCGTGACCACATAATCATGCCGGCGGGCAGGTCCGAAACGTTCGAGCACGGCCGCGACGGCGGCCTGCTGTGGTGGGAGGAGGTCCGTATATCCACGCAAGTACTCTGCTCCGATACGGTCGGCGAGGTGGTCCTCAACAGTGGCGACGGAGGACCCGGCGTCGAGTCCTCCGTAATACACGCCGTCGGGGACGATGACAGCGTTGGCCGCGAACCTGTCACCGCCTATGTGGGAGCACTCCCACACCAACTCCGGCCATCGTTCACTGAGCGCACGCCCCACGGGCCGGCCCCGCACTGCGCAGCACGTGTCATGCTGACCATGGGCGCAAACCAGGATGACCGGTGGAAAGCCCTGCTCTCCGGGAGATGCCAACGCTGAAGCAATCTCTGCAAGGTCCTCCTCCCTCTCCCACATTCCCCATAACTGTTGATAGGTGCCGGAGCTGTCATGACGAAGTATGGCCCACCTGGCCGGACCATGGCGCTGACGAGCACCGAGCCGCCGGGGGCCAGGACGCCGCACCAGGAGGATCCGTGCATTCGCAGTCCGCGCGGCAGAGATGACCAGGGCCTTGGTCCCGGCGTCAAGATCAAGGCCCTCGAAACCATTGGGCGGCCAGGCGCCCGGATACTCTATGAGAACCCAAACCAGGCCCGGTGACGCCGTGCCGGCCATCGAGTCGCCACGCAGCCGAGCACTTTCCGCGCAGAAGAAACGGCCCGTCGCGGCCACGGGGGATGTCACCATCTGGTGTCACTGTTCACGCCGGGATCCCCGTTCACACCGATATCACTGTTCACGCCGACATCACTGCTCAACGGGGACGAGAACTCCTGCGCGTAACAGCCTTTCCACAAGTTCAACGCCGAGATCGGCCGCGAGGTGCGCCTCGCCGTCCAGCAGGCGCCGCACGGACGGCAGATCCACCTCCGGGAAGTCGAGCCAGCCGACGCGGGTGGTCAAACGTGAACCCTCAAACCGGGCTTCAAGTGCATCCCGAAGCCGCACCAGTGATTCCGGGCCAAGGTTCTCGACGGCCGCGAGCTGGGCCACCGGGCCAAGCGGGGCCGGGCGTCCCTGTCCCCGCCGTGCGCGCTGGAAGAGGGAAGTGGTGTCAGCTTCCAGGACGGCGGCGGCGAGGCGTTCACGAACCGCGGCAATCTCCCCTTCGGGGCCATCCACGCCCATGGGCAAGGACCGGCGCATCCCGGGATCGTCGCAGAGTGCTTCAAGTGCGGCCTGCGCCAGGTGCTCGGCCAGCGCGTGGCGGGTCCAGCTGTGTATTCCCAGAGTGAGATGGATCGAGACCTTCCCCTGCGCCTGGGCGGCATGCAACCAACCGCGCGGCAGGTAGAGGACATCGCCAGGCTCCAGGACGGTGTCAATATAAGCCTCACCTTGGGCGGCCTCGGCGACGGCGGAGCGGCGATCGGTCCAAGGCTGGGTACGCAGCGGGTCCACGTGGACCGGCTCATGGATGATCCAGCGTTTGGTCCCCTCGATCTGGAGGACGAAGACGTCGTGGACGTCGTAGTGATCGTCGAAACCACGGTTCTGAGGCGGGGTGACGTAAGCATTGGCCTGCACAGGATGTCCCAGCTCGGTGCTCAGCTTGGTGCTGAAGCTCGCCACAGGCTCCCACGTGCGATGTAACGCCTGCAGGACCAGGGTGGCTCCGTCGCCGAACTTGCGCCAAAGCTGAGTATCGTCCAGCTGGTCAGAGATAGTGGCACCAACGCCTGCCGGAGAGGTGTAGGAGGATTCGGGAAGAGTGGAGCCACCCTTGGCCACGCGCAGGAAGGGTGTCCGCAGACCCCGGCGCGAAACCAGCTCGTCAACTGCATTGGCCGAGAACAAATCAGAGAAGTCGCTGACACCACGCGTGAGTAGCGCGGTGCGGCCCCAGACCTCGCTGGCGAACCTCTCCTGGCCGATGTCGATCAGGCGTCTTTCCAGGACCCCGGCCTCCTTCACAGCGCCGGGGTCCTGGAAATCAGTACTGGTAGAGCTCAAACTTAGCTGCCTTGTTGCCCGGCGCCGCCGTCAGCACCGCCATCGGCACCGCCATCAGCGCCGCCGTCGTGGGTGCCTGGGACGCCACCCGCGCCACCGTCGGCAGGGCCTTCGGCACCACCGTCGGCACCACCATCAGCACCGCCGTCGTGGGTGCCTGGGACACCAGCCGCGCCACCGTCGGCAGGGCCTTCGGCGCCGCTGTCGGCACCGCCGTCAGCTCCCCCGTCGGCACCGCCGTCGTGCGTTCCCGGGACACCGGCCGCGCCACCGTCTGCCGGGCCTTCCTGCTCGCTTGGATCCTGCTCTGGAATGGTCATGCTTCCTCCCGAGAATCGAATGGCGTACTCAGGCTCCGGTTATCGACGCCTGATTCCAAACCGGACGATCGTCACCGACACCGCCCGTGATCACCATATCGACATGAGTCAGCTGTGGGAACAGCTCGCGGGCGTTGGGATTTCGCTAAGGCCCGACGGCGGGGCGCACCATACGGTGCTCCGGCAGCGAGTACCAGGATGGGTCGCAGAGCTGACGTTTCCCGTCCGGCACAAAACCGTTGCGACGATAGAAAGCCTGCGCACGGGGATTGTCGTCCAGCACCCACAAGTACGCCGGCCCATCGCCGATCAGTGCTTCCACCAAGGCCTGGCCCACTCCCCTGCCATGGATGCGTTCCAGGGTGTAAAGCATGTAGAGCTCCCGTTCGCAGGGACCGTCCTCGTCCTGTCCGGGACCAGCTGCACCGAGGCCAACCAGGTGACCATCCGGATCGTGGGCCAACATCCGGGTGTTACCTGCAGCAATGAGCGCCCGGTACCGTTCGATGCGGTCGGGTAGCGCCGCTTCCTGTTTCCCGAAGAACTCCGGAGGCAGCAGATGCCCGTAACTCTCCCTCCACGACTGAACATGCATGAGTGCCATGGCCTCGGCATCATCCACCGTTGCGGGGCGAATCGTGAAATCCACTTACCGCACCCTCGCTATCGCAAAACCGTCCCAACCCTTGCTACCCACAGTTTGGATGGCTGTGGCATCGAGTCGCGGATCCTGCCCCATTCTTTCCAGCATGGCCACAATGCCTGGTGCGTTGACCTCGTCCCGCTCGGGCTCCAGAATGGCCCCATCCCAAATCACGTTATCCACCACGATCACCGTTCCCGGGTGACCGAGGCGGATGGCCCAGTCGAGGTAGTTGGCGTCGTTTTCCTTGTCGGCATCAATGAACACGAAGTCGAACGATTCCTGGCCTGCCAAGGTCGGCAGGGTGTCCAACGCAGCACCAACGCGAATATCCACCTTGTGTCCCACGCCGGCAGCATCCAAATTGGCGCGTGCCACGTCGGCATGCTTTTGGAGGAATTCGCACGTAACTATCCGGCCGTCGTCGGGCAGTCCTTGGGCCATCCACATGCTGCTGAACCCCGCAAGGGTTCCGATCTCGAGGACCCGCCTGGCCCCCGACATTTGAACCAGCATTCGCAACAACTTGCCGGCGTTGGGCGCTACTTCAATGGCAGGCATCCCTGCCTCAGCAGCAGAAGTCACGGCGCGCTTATGGGCCGGATCAGGACGCACGACGACGTCAGTCAGGTACTGCTCGACGTCAACCCAACCAGGCTCGGTTCCGTGTTCAATCATGGCCCCCAGTCTGGCACTCACTGCAGCTTGGGGAAAGGATCTAGTCCGTGGCGGAAATGGCTTCTTCCAAGCGCTCCACCTTGCCGGTCAGCTCACCACTGAATCCGGGACGGATGTCCGCCTTGATCACCAGCGAGACGCGGCTGCCGTAACGGCCAACAGCCTCAGTGGCGCGCCTGACGACGTCGAAAACCTCATCCCATTCGCCTTCGATGGTGGTGAACATGGAGTCCGTTTGGTTGGGCAATCCGGACTCGCGGACGATCTTGACGGCGGCAGCGACGGCGTCGTGCACGGAGGCATCCGGGGTGGGTCCGCCGTTGGTAGCGGAAGAGGGCTGGCCAGAAGGGGCGACTGAGAATGCAAGCAACATGAAATCCAGTGTTTCACGTGCCGGTTTGTCACATAACAACCTACTCCCGCGTAACAAGGGGCCGGGAGGCCTCCATTGCTACCCTGACAAGCATGGAACAGCCCTCTGAACGCAAGCCCCTCAGGGCAGACGCCGCACGTAATGTGGACAAAATCATCACCGCCGCCAGGCAGTGCTTCCGGGAACACGGCCCCGACGTGCCCCTTCAGACCATCGCCTCCACCGCTGGAGTTGGCCCCGCAACGCTGTTCCGCAACTTCTCGGACAAAGAACAATTGGTGCTCGCGGCACTGTCACGACAACTCCGGCTGCATGTGGACCCCGTAGCAGAGGCTGCCCTCGACGGAATGGACGCTGCCGAAGGACTCATCAACGTCATCGACGCCGTGATGCAGGTAGCCAGCGAAGACGCGAACCTGCTTGACGCCGTCGCTGGCCGACGCGGCCTCCTGATCGGCATCACCCGGGGCATCATCGGTTCCATGGAGACCCTCCTTGAGCGCGGCCAGGGCCAAGGCTCACTGCGACGCGATATCACCATCGAGGACATGGTCCGGCTCGTGGCCATGCTCATCGGCGCAGTGGACACTATGGAACCGGGCTCTGAGGCTTGGAAGCGTCCCGTGGCCTTGATTGAGGATGCCATCCGGAGCGAACGACCCTCGCGGCCGCTCCCGGATCAGTCGGGCATCCCGGGCGTGACGTTCACTGAGGCTGTCTAGCCCCAACCCAGCAGCCGCAACAACGCTGCGGCTGCGGCGCCCGAAATCACTACGACGAGGAACGGCGCACGCAGCCAAAGGGCGACGGCGGCGGCAACCAAGGCGCCGATGCGGGCATCGAGGACCAGGCCTTGCCCTGAAGCCACTGCATTCACAACCGTCAAGGATGCCAGCAGTCCAATGGTCATGGTTCCGGCAATGTGCATGATGCGCGGGTTTTCCAGCAGTCTGGCGGGGACGAAGTAGCCCACCAACTTGGTCAGATACGCCAGCGCGCAGGCAATGAGGATCCAAAGCCAGAGGTTCATTTCTTGCCTCCGTGTTCGCGCTGGTGCTTCTCTGCGTACGGATCCACATCCGGTTCGAGTCCTTCATCCAAACGTGCGTGGCTGAACCAGCCGATGACGCCCGCCACTACTGCCGCCACGAGGATGGGAACTCCCGAGGGAACCAACGGCACGGCCAAAATGGTGGCCAGCGCACAGGCTGCGGCAATCGCCCAGGGTTCGCGGCCTTTTAGCCTCGGCCACAGCAGAGCCAGGAACGCCGCCACAGCAGCGCCATCCAAGCCCCATTGCTTGGGATCACCCATGGCGTCGCCAGCCAACGCACCAACGGCAGTGAAGATATTCCACAGGATGAATATGCCAATACCGGCTGTCCAGAGGCCGCGGCGTTGCTCGTCGGGATCAGACTGGCCGGACGCCGTCGCCGTGGATTCATCGATTGTCACGTGCGCCGAAACGTAACGCTTCCACCCACCGGGGCGAAGCATGGCGTTGATCTGCATGCCATAGATGCCGTTACGCAAACCCAGCAAAGCGCTGGCCGTCATGGCTGCCACTCCCGAACCGCCGCCAGCGACTACGCCAATGAAGGCAAACTGCGAACCTCCACTGAACAGCAGCAAGCTCAGCACCATTGTCTGCCAGAAGTCGAAACCGGACGCCACGGCCAACGCACCGAACGACACACCATAAAGACCCGTTGCAATGCTGAGGGACAGGGCAATCTTGAATGCCGGAGACTCTCTGAGTTTCATCGGGGCCGAACTCGTGCTCACTTCCGCAGGCTCCAGGACCACAGAACGAGCGGAACCTGAAGCGGCAGGCGAACAGTGTGAATCCGGCGTTCGCCCGCTGTGCCGTCGTAGGCACGTCGGAGGGCATCTATATGCCCAGCAAGGAATGCAATAAACATTGCCGTGGTGGCGTCCGCGGCAACCCTACGGGTGGCCGGGATCAAGAGCCCGACGGCGGCGGCTGCCTCCAGCAGGCCCGACGAGGCAATCCATTCCTCGCGGGACATAACTGCCAGGGGACCGTTCGGACGGCTCCCGGGTTCGTCCTTGCGGCACAGGTAATCCGGAACAACCGGGTGATAGAACTTGGGAGTCCGGAAGTGTTTGGAGGCGCTGGCCAGGAGCAGCGCGCTCAAAGCTACTGCTGACGTGGTTCGGGTTGCTTGTGCTGACCAGCGAAAAGACATGAGACCACTCAATCACAAGCACGGTGGCCTCCAAAGCCGGACCCAAGTAGGTAGCAGATCAGGCCGTTCCCAGCGCCCAGAACGACGTCAACTGCGACCTAGTTGGACACCATCAACTGCGCGAGCACCTGGGCCGGCTTGTTGGTGGTGATTTCGTGGATGCCGAGTCCTTGGCACAGGGCCACGTCCTTCTCCGAGTCAACCGTCCACACCCGGAAGATGCGGCCTGACTCCAACCAGCGCTGAACGTTCCGCGCGTGCTCCCTCACGTAATCGATGCCAGGGCCGGCGATAGCTACTTCGCCTGCGTCCAGGACGCGTTCGGCCTCGAGCTGAGTTGCCCGCATAACGTTCGCTACTGCGCCGCCAGTAAGGAAACCGAGGCCGAGCTCTTGCCGGATCTCTTTCACGGTGAAGTCGTCCACCAACTGGCAGATGTACTCCTTGGGAACGGTCTGCAGCAACCGCTGAACGGAGTCAGTGTCAAAGCTCATGAAGGAGATTCGGATGTTCTCCAATCGGGATTCCTCTGGCGTCCAGCCCTCCTCTTCCAGCAGGGCAAGTACACGATCCTCCAGTTTCAGTCCGTAGGGGCTGGGGTGCTTAAGCTCGATGGCCAACCCAATGTCGCGCCCGGCTGCGCGGAGAATATCCAACAACTCCGGCAAGGTAAGGAACTGGTCAGCTACTCCCCCGTAGGCATCCGGTATGCGGGCGCCCTTCCACGACGAGAAGTCCAAGGCCCGGAGCTGTTCGAGAGTGTGCTCACCAACCGGGCCCGTGCCCGTGGATGTACGGTCCAGGTTCGCATCGTGCAGCAGCACCACCTGCTGGTCCCGGGTCAGGTGGACATCGCATTCCACACCGTCGGCGCCGTCGGCAAGGGCCTTTAGATAGGCAGCGCGGGTGTGCTCGGCGAAGGCGGCACTAGCGCCGCGATGGGCGTAGACCTTGGGCCGGCTCGGGGCGAAGTCGTCGCTAGTCATGCAGACACGTTAGCCCACGCCGCTGGACGCTCGGGGGCTACGCTGGGCTAATGCAGGTGAACTCTGAACAAATCCCAACCGAAGACGTCACCAACCCCGCTCGCACTGCCGGCGCCGCACCCGCACGAGGGGCATCCGCCGTCGTCGCTCCCTCCGCGGGAGATATGGAAAAAGCCGCAGCATTGCTCCGCATGAAACGGTTGGCCCTGGCGCTGCTGATCGCGATGGCGGTGATCTTCACCGTGGCGTTCGCATTCCAGAAGCAGTACCCGTGGCTCGAATACGTCCGGGCTGCAGCCGAAGGCGGCATGGTGGGTGCGCTGGCAGACTGGTTCGCTGTCACCGCGCTGTTCAAGTACCCCATGGGCCTGAAGATCCCGCACACGGCCATCATTCCGCGTCGCAAGGACCAAATCGGGGAATCACTCAGCGACTTCGTTGAGAGCAATTTCCTGTCCCAGGAGGTTGTGCAGGACAAGCTGGCAAGCATTGATATTGCCCGCAAGGCCGGGCGTTGGTTGTCAGCGCCAGGCGGTGCTGAGCGCGTGGCCAAGGAAGGCGGTGCGGTGATTAGAGGCGCCTTCACAGTACTGAACGACGACGACGTCCAGGCAGTGATTGAGGGCATGGTCCGCAAGCACCTCCTCACCCCGCCCTGGGGACCGCCGGTGGGCAGGATGGCCGAACGGATCTTCGCCGACGGTCACCACCACACCTTGGTTGACCTGTTGGTTGATCGGGCAGCCGACTGGGTGGACGCCAACCATGCAACGGTGAACAGGCTCGTTTCGGATCGCTCGCCCCTGTGGGTGCCGACATTCGTTGACGGCCTGGTGGGCGACCGCGTCTACGTGGAACTGTCCAAGTTTGTCCGCGCAGTACAGGCGGACCAGAACCACCAAGTGCGGCAGTCAATCGACGCCTATCTGACTGATCTGGCCCAGGACTTGCAGCACGACCCCGCCATGATCGAGCGCGCGGAATCCATCAAGGCGCAGATCCTCGGTGACCCCGAGGTCCGTGAACTGGCGTCACGCACGTGGGGAACCGTCAAGACTGCGCTGCTGAACGCCGTCGACGATCCGGACAGCGAGCTGAGCCAGCGTTTCAAGAGCGCCGTCCGGGACTTCGGCACTCGCCTGGTCAACGACGACGAACTGGCCGGTAAGGTCAACACCTGGATCGGTGATGCTGCGGGCTATCTGGTGAATACGTACCGCTCGGACATCGCGGGGGTCATCTCAGACACCGTGGCCCGCTGGGATGCCGAGGAAACATCTCAGAAGATTGAGCTTCAGGTGGGTAAAGACCTCCAGTACATCCGCATCAACGGAACAGTGGTGGGTGCATTGGCCGGACTGGCGATTTTCACAGTTGCGCATCTGCTGTTTGGGTAACAGGCAGCACTAGAGCTATCCGATGGGCCTTGGTAGCTTCAACGCATGCCTATCAAACTTGAGAACGTCGGTATAGCTGTTCGCGATCTTGAGGAAGCAATCGCCTTCTTCACGGATCTCGGCCTCACGGTGCTGGGCAGGGACACGGTCAGTGGCGAGTGGGCCGACACTGCCGTTGGGTTGGATGGCAACCACGCCAAAATTGCGGTGCTCCAAACCCCGGACGGCAACGGTCAACTTGAGCTCTTCGAATACCTCCACCCTGACGCGATCGAGACGAATCCGACCCTTCCCAACGAGATCGGAATGCACCGTGTCGCCTTCTCAGTTGACGACATCGACCATGCACTTGAGATCGCTGCAAAGCACGGATGCCACCCGCTGCGTGGTGTGGCGAACTATCAGGACGTTTACAAACTGACGTATCTTCGCGGCCCCAGCGGCATCCTGGTCATGCTGGCGCAGAAGCTTTGAGGGAGGCCGGTCATGCTGAAGCAAGTTGCTGAAGGCGTTCTGGTTCACGAGAGCGAATTCATCCAGAGCAACTGCACTGTGGTGCAGGGCCGGGACGGTGTGCTGCTGATCGATCCAGGCATCACGGTCAACGAAATGGCAGACATCGCAAGCGACCTTCGCGAATTGGGACAACCCGTCGTGGCAGGTTTCTCCACACATCCCGATTGGGACCACGTGCTGTGGCACCCGGACTTCGGCGATCCGCCGCGTTACGGCACAGCCCGCTGCGCGGCTTCCATCCTGGACGTCCTGTCCCAGGCGGAGTGGAGGGACCAAGTGGCTGAGGGTTTGCCGCCGGAGTACGCCGGGGAGATCCCCATGGATTTACTCGGACTCATCACAGGCCTGCCCGCCGGGGCTGCGGAAATTCCATGGGATGGGCCCACCGTCCGCATTCTGGAACACCAAGCCCATGCTCAAGGCCATCCAGCTCTCTTGCTTGGAGATTCCAGCGTCCTCGTCGCGGGCGACATGCTTTCTGACATCCTCATGCCGTTCCTCGACTTGGAAGCAGCAGATCCGCTCAATGACTATCTTGAAGCGTTGGAGCAGTTCGAGACCCTGGCTGGCGACGTTGTTGCTGTGGTCCCCGGCCATGGTTCCGTGGGTGACGTTGCGCAGTTGCGGGAACGTATTGCCATGGATCGCGCGTACGTTCAGGCACTTCAGGACGGCCGTGACCCCGAGGACCCGCGCGTTGGCCCGTCGGTTCCCTTGGACTGGCTGGCGGACGTGCATTCATGGCAACTCCAGCGTCTGGCTGAAAGAGGAACGAAGTAGTTCAGGGGCGGATCCGGGTGTACACCATGTCAAAGTCGTGTTCCAAGGGACCACCAGGGTAGCTTCCCCGTTCCAAGCGTGCATGGATGACGTTGCCGTCCGTACTGAAGCGGCCAACGAACCGTTGGGGCCAGTCAGGTCCATCCCGAAAAAGGGTCCACACGTTGTCCCTGAGCGTCATGTCGTAGATCCGTGCGACGCCACGGGAGTCGAAGTAGTGCTGCTGGAAGGCACCATCCGAGCCGGTGGCACCGATGATGCTGACCGCATTGGGGTACTCGGGCCGCTCGACTGTGGAGCGCTGGATAAGGAAGCCTCCGGTTTCCAGCCATTCAAAGGAGGTCCGGCCGGGGACGTCCAATCCCGCGACCGACGTTTCCCATTCGCCAATGAGGATGTTCAGTTGCTCTAACGTGGGTTTTGGATCCTGTGCCATGGCAGCCTCTCTTCGAGGGTGTGAACAGGTACAGCGTAGAACTCTTCTCCCGTTCAGCCCAGTAAGTGCACCATCTGGCCAGGCCTTGCTTGTCCCACCAGGTCCAGGTCCTCGTCCCGGACCACTGCTATCACCGGTGACTCTGCAGTATCCGGGTGGCCGGCCAAGGCGATCACGGGAAGGCCCGACGGCGGCAACAGGACAGCGCCTGAAACCAGAGGCTGGAGCTGGGGTGCTTTCCGAGCGGCATTCTCAGAGGCCACTGCACCGTCCAGCGGCCTGCCCGCCAAACGCGCACCTACCCGGTCCGACTCCGGCGAGAGAATCCACAGTTCGGTGGTCAACCGAAGCCACGCACCGGCGTCGTAATTCCGGGCCTGCGGTCCGCGCGAAACCCTGGCAACCACAGGACGTTCAGGGTCCAAAGCACGCCGGGCAGGGTACGTCACCTCGGGGAAACCGTGCCCGTGCGGCCGACCAAATGTCAGCGTCGCGCCGGCTCTCAGCGGCTCCGCCTGGGCCGAAATTCCACCCTGAACCCCCACGTAATATCGGAGACCAAACAGGGCAGGGCCGAACTCAAGGACTGCGCCGGGCGCCACCCGCACAGCCTTGTTGAGTGGCAGTTCGCTGCCGTTGAGTGTCACCATGCCCTCGGCCCCGGTGACTGCCACGGCCGACCCCGTGACAAACCTCAACTTCAGCCCACCCAACAGCACCTCAAGTCCGGCTGCGGAGTCCGGGTTACCCAGTAGGGCATTGGCCATGTGCATGGACGCGCGATCCAGTACTTGCTCCGGGCCGAGAACCAACGTGGCAGATCCCGGCTCCACCACTACCGCACCCATAGGGCCTCCCCAGCCACAGCTTTAGGCGAACGCGTCGATCTGAACGCCGGCCTGCTCAAGGCCCTCCCGGACTGCAGCAGCCATGTTCACCGCACCGGGCGTGTCGCCATGGATGCACAGCGAATCGGCCAGCACAGGCACCACGGTTCCGTCGATGGCCAGCACTTCCTTGCGCGTTGCGAGACGCACGGCCTGGGCCACCACGGCGTCTGGATCATGAAGCACGGCACCTTCCTGAGTGCGAGGTACCAGTGTTCCGTCGGGCAGGTAGGCACGGTCCACGAATGCTTCACGGAACACCGGGTGCCCGGATTCCTCAGCAAGCGTCAGCCACGCCGAGCCCGGCAAACCCAAGACCGGGAGCCCGGGATCATAAGCGTGGACGGCAGCCACTACGGCTTCGGCCTGCTCAGCGTCCCGAACGATCCTGTTGTAGAGCGCACCGTGAGGCTTCACGTAATCCACTGAAGCTCCCACCGCGTGGGCCATGCCGTCGAGGGCGCCAAGTTGGTACAGAACGTCACCGAACAACTCGTCAAAGGTCATGTCCAGGGAGCGCCGGCCGAAGCCCGCCAAGTCCCTGTACCCCACATGGGCGCCGACACGGACATCCAGTTCGAATGCCGCACGGCAGCTGTCCAGCATGGTGAGGGGATCACCAGCGTGGAAGCCGCAGGCCACGTTGGCGCTGCTCACGATGCGGAACATCGAGGCGTCGTCTCCCATGGTCCAGGAACCGAAAGACTCCCCCAGGTCAGCGTTCAAATCCACCGTTACCGCCTTCCAGCGTCGTGTTGTTCAAAACGTTCTTTGATGCGTTCGGGAGCAATTCGCCAGGAATAGTGTCCGGCAGCGGGCCGAAAGCTTCCTTCGCGGTGGACACCACGGCACGGCCCATCATCAGGTTGCCCGCACCACCCACCACAGCGCCGACGCCGAACGGCAGGGCACGGCCGAGGAACGCGGTACCTTGGCGTTTCAGGAGGTTCTTCAGGAATGCGCGCTGGATGGAATCGCGGATGACCCCGAAGCCACTTCCGGGAATTTTCTTGGTAAGCGTCCGGCCCCATGCGTTGGTCACGCCCTTACCGCGTCCTAGCGACTGTCCGCTCAGGGCGCCCAGCATGGACGTGCCTTCCTCTCCCAGCATGATGGCCATGACCATGGTTTGGGCACGCACAGGGTCAGTCAGACGGATGCCGTGGAGCTCGGCCAGTGACGACGCATACAGCGCGGTGGTCTCCAGGAAGCCCACGGTTGCGAGCGCGGAAAGTCCCAGCGATGCCGCGGTTCCAATTCCAGGCACGACGGCAGTAGCGCCCACCGCTGCGCCCCCGCCGGAGATGGCCAGTAGGTAGTGGCGCTCGAGTTTGGCGGCAAGCTGCGCGGGTGAATCATTGGGGTGCCTTCGTTGGAGCCTCCGAAGGTTGGCCAGGACCAAGGGTCGCTGGACTTCGACAGCCTTCAGCAGCACATTATGCACGCCTGGCTTGGCGTTGCCTTCGGCGTCAAACACTGCGTTGTGGGCTGTTTCCTGGGCGATCTTCACCGCCGGGTTGGGGCGCTTGGGCATCTTCACCTCTCCTTGGCAGTTAGTCGTTTCACGGGGAACTGCTGGCTTCAGCCTATGCCACGCCCCCGCCTTGCCAGACCCGTTAAAGGCCTTATGTGGACAGTTTTCCGCGCAGAGCTGACCCCAAAACGGGGGTCCTGCGGCGTAGACTGGGATGCATTCACGGAAGCAGTCCAAGCTAGGACAGGGAGTATCCGTAATGAAGGCGACAGACAAGACCGAGCATGTCATCCGGCACCACACCGACGCTCCGGCGGAGGGTGAAACGGAAGGTTGGGTTTCGCACGATACCGGCATTCACAGCCAGGACGCAGCGGAAGGTCCGGACATCGACGACGACGCCCCGCCGTCGGGCGCTTCATAACTCAGCTTCCTCCCGGACTTCGTTACGGTCGCCGGGACCCCTGCCGACGGGACGCCAGCCACGGCTCCAACGCGCCTTTCACAGCGTCATTGCGCAGGTCTAGGCTAGTGGGATGGCCGCGTTGAGAGCGCTGCGTCCTTTTGCGCACCGGGAGTTCCGGGTGCTCATTTCTGCGCTGTCCATCTCCATCTTCGGATCCGGCATGTGGGCAGTGGCAATGGTCTATGAGGTGATCCACCTTGGTGGCGGCCCGCTGGAACTGTCCTTGGTTGCCACCGCGGCCAGCATCGGACTGGTGGGTTTCGTGCTGGCGGGCGGCATCGCGGCAGACAGGCTCCCGCAGAGACTCCTGATCATCGCCGTGGAAGGCGCCAATCTGGCTGTCATTGCCACGATCACAGGACTTGCCATGTTCAATGTCCTTCAACTGTGGCACCTCGCTATCGGTGCCTTCGTCTTGGGAGTGGGCCAGGCGTTCTTCTTTCCTGCGTACTCGGCCATCCTGCCGCGCATCCTGCCTGCGGACGATCTCCTGGCAGCGAACGGCTTGGAAGGCACGGTGCGCCCGGTTTTGCAGCAGGCGGCCGGTCCTGCCCTTGCGGGAATTCTTGTGGCAGCGCTGTCCCCGGCCCATGCTGTCGCAGGGGTCGCGGTCTGCCATTTGCTGGCGTTCGGGATTGTGAACCTCCTAAGCCGCCGGACGCTGGGGCCGAACACCCCCGGGACGGTTGAGGCCCCGGCAAAATCCTCCCTTTTTAAGGACCTCCGGGAAGGATTCAGCTACACCATCCGGACACCGTGGCTTCTCTGGACGCTGATCTGGGCTTGCCTGTCCGTACTGTTCCTTATCGGGCCCATTGAGGTTTTGCTTCCTTTCGTTGTCCAGGACCAACTGGGCGGCGACTCCAGGATGTTCGGCTTTCTCCTGGCCATCATGGGCGTCGGCAGTGCCATAGCTGCACTGGCAACGGCGTCCTTGCGCCTTCCCCGCCGCTACCTGACCGTGATGGTGATGACATGGGGTTTGGGGAGCCTGCCGGTGGCTGCCATTGGTTTCATGGACAGCTTCTGGATGCTCGGCGTTGCCATGCTCATCTTCGGAGTCACAGAGGGGATCGGAACAGTCATTTGGGGCACGTTGCTGCAACGGCGCGTGCCACGGCATCTGTTGGGCCGGATTTCCAGTTTGGACTTCTTCGTTTCGCTGGCCCTGATGCCGGTGTCCATGGCTCTCGCCGGCCCGATCGCCGAGGTTGTCCCCATCTGGGTCATCTTCTTCATTGGTGGTCTGGCGTGCCCCATCATGGCCTTCGTGGCACTGTTCGCCGCACGCATGATGACCGATGAAATTGAGAACCCCTTGAGTTCGGACGCGCCCCATCCGGAATCTGCAGACACACAGCCTGACTCTGTGTAGCGTGTGCACAATCTCAGGATGCTGCCCTTGGAACAGTAGAGGCTTGGGGTCGCAGCGAGGAATCACCAAGTAGCTACTTGCCGGCAGCGAGCGTGCCGATCTCATCCCCGCCTTGGCCGAATACCGCTAGCTTGCCGTCTTCCTGAATCCTTGCCGTGGAGGCGTTGGACAGCCACGTATCGACGCCTTCGCAGGCCATGCGGGTGGAGGCGAGCCCCCCGAACGCGATGGTTTTGCCGTCCTCTTTCCAAGAACCCATGAGCCTGTTGCAGCCATCGGTTCCGGTCGCATTACCATCCGACTTCAGCTCAAGGGAGGGTTGCTTGGGGTCGCTGGTGTCACCCCAGACACCGACGAAAGGACTCGTGCCGCTTCCCATGCAGCCTGCCAACAAGGCCGCCGCAACAAAGGCAAGGGAAACAACGCGGACAGTGCGAGTCTGGGTCTGCGCCATGCGGTCAGTCTAGGTTCACTTCTCCGGCATTCACCAGAGTCAGGACGAACTGGCCACAAACATCTGAAGGCCCATACCCCGGATCGTGCGGTCGGTCGCGACTCAGACGACCGACCGCACTAGCCCGGTTTACGCAGTGATGGCGCCCCGGGCGGGCCCCAGAACCCGCCACACCCACCACTGCTAACTCCGTCGATGAACCGCAACGCGGCCGAAAAGGGCAACGGCGCAGTACGCGGTTCAAACGACATGGGCACTGGATATGTGCTTTGACCTGCGGAAACGTGACGCGACGTTTCGAAAATTATTTGTGTTGCACAGAAGGGGCCCGACGGCGGCGCGTCACCACCGCCGTCGGCGTACCTCCGCGGCGACGAGGCAGCCTAAGGTCCGGGACCTTCGGGACTAGGCTCAGTCGTCAAAGCGCAGCTGGTTGTCGCTGCTTCCACTAAGGTTTGCGATAATCTCTGACGCGACCGCATGAAGTTTTTGATTTCGATGGCTTGAAGCTTTGGTCAACACACTGAACGCCTCGTCCTGGCCGCAACGGTTCTGGGCCATGATGACGCCGCAGGCAAGATCAATGACTGTCCTGGAGGACATCGCCGTCTTCAGATCAGCATTGAGCTGCTCCACGGTTTCGATCCTGATGGCCAGGCGCAACGTACTGCCAGCCACGTCAGCGAAGGCGGCGGCTTCAGCTATCACGACGTCCGTGAAGGTCCCCGCGGTAGGGGCGAAAAAGTTGATAACCGCTTCAGATGTCTCCCCAAGGTCCATAGGCACGCCCAAAGCACTGTGGACGCCTTCAGCTTCCAAGGCCCTGCTGTACAAAGGCCAGTTAGTGTCGGTGGCAACGTCTGCCAGCAGCACCGGTCGGCCAAGGTCCAGGGCTTCCAGGCAGGGGCCCTGCCGAAGTTGCTGTTCAATTTTGTCCAGATACACGGCCCTCTCACTGCTGCCTGCAACGGTGGCGGTCCGCTTGCGCCGACGCAACGTCAGGGCGCAGTCGATGTTTTCACCGGCCACCTTGCTCATCGCATCGCAGGCGAAGCTGGTCACGCCGTTGAGAATCCCGTGGATGTCGGAACTACCAACCACCAGCTCGTGCAGGCTTCTGATGTGTTCGGCATTTCCGGTGGGTTCCATGAGCCTAATCGTAGGAACACTTCGGCTTCCCGTCACCCATTGCCCCGGAAACAGAGCAGAAGGTACAGTTCAAAAGTAAGTAACCTGATTAGTTCACTTGAGAGCGAGCCGCCGCTTGCAGCGGGATATCTGCCATGGAAGATCCACGTCGAACAGCGCGAAACCTCATACGAAGCCGGACCATTGACTTTGAAGACCTCTGGATCAAGTACTGGGCCCACGGGGGAAATGCTCCCATCTTTGAACTCGATGCCTACGTCTTTGAAATCCAAGAAGGGCACCCCTTCGAGCTGCGGATCTTGTCATGGGCCCTTGAGGACCTGGGCGTCGACGCCGCCCTTTGAGAGGACAACAGCCAACGCGAATGGTCCGGTAAACCTTCCACGCACGGCCACGACATCGCTACCCTGAGCCCATGGAATCCGGATTGGAATCGTGGGGCGAGTTCAACGTGGCGATCGCGGGTGCCGGTGCAGCCCTCGGAGGGCTGCTCATCGTTGCATTGTCCGTGAACATCAAACAGATTGCCGAGTCGCGGGGCCTTGCCGCGCGGGCAGGCGCTGCCATTTCCGCGCTCATTCTCGGCGTAGTCCTGGCATGCGCGGCCCTCATCCCAAGGCAGGAGCTATGGGCCTTCGGCGTCGAAGTTCTACTTGGAACCCTCGCAGGCGGCGTGATCGCTTTCCTGGCCGCCCGCGCCATCCTGGATGATGACACCGCCGTGCACCCTCACCGCTGGGACGCCCAGCACATTGCGTCGTTCGTTTTTCCTTTGGTCGTTTACGCGGTGGGCGGCGTGCTCACCGTGTTATCACTGCCGGCGGGCTTGGTGGTTGTGGCGCTTGGGACCATCATCGCCCTGATCGGCGCAGTGGTTTTTTCGTGGGTGGCCTTGGTGGAGATACTGCGCTGAAGCAGCCCTGAACACCCCGCGTGCCGCAGAGCCAAGCATGCTTACTATGGTTCCAGGCAGTGACCAATAACTGACGAGGAGCCCAGCATGACTCAACGAACCGTTTCGGACCTCATGGTGGAGCGCCTCCAATCGTGGGGCGTGGACAGGGTTTTCGGATACAGCGGCGATGGCATCAACGGCTTCATGGGCGCTCTCCGCCGTTCCGAGGAAAAGATCGAATTTATCCAGGCGAGGCACGAAGAAGCAGCGGCCTTCATGGCCGTGGGGCATGGCAAGTACACGGGCGGCGTCGGCGTCGTGACCTCCACGCAAGGTCCCGGTGCCGTCCATCTTTTGAACGGTCTCTACGATGCCAAGATGGACAGCGTCCCAGTGGTCGCGATCATCGGACAGCAGAGCACCACAGTTTTGGGCTCGGCCTATATGCAGGAAATTGATCTACTGACGCTCTTCAAGGACGTCGCAGCCCAGTTCGCCCAGCTGGCCAGCTCACCCGAGCAGGTCCCCATGCTCATTGACCGCGCATTCCGTACTGCCCTGGAGACGAGATCGCCCTGCGTGGTGATTGTCCCCCACGACATCCAAACCGCCGAAGCGCCAGAGCTTGAGCATGAACACGGAGTCGTGGTCACTGCTCCGGTCTGGCATCCGGCACGCGTCATGCCCCTGGACGAACAACTCGACGCCGCCGCGGACATTCTCTCCAAGGGTGAACGGATCGCGTTATTCGTTGGACAGGGTGCCAAGGGGGCCCAAAAAGAAGTTGTAGCGCTCGCAGAAAAACTCGACGCCGGCATCACCACCAGCCTGCTCGGCAAGCCTTACGTTGACGAGACACTGCCCTATGCCGTGGGCACCATGGGCCACCTTGGCACCACTGCCAGCGCCTTTCTTCTCGAAAACTGCGACACCCTGCTCATCATCGGATCAAACGATCCTTGGACCGAGTTCTACCCCAAACCTGGCACCGCCAAGGCTGTGCAAATCGACAATGACGGGCGCAAGATCGCCAACCGCTACCCCGTTGAGGTGGGCCTGGTAGGAGACGCGGCAGAAACGGTGAGCGCGCTGATCCAACGCGTCGAGAATCAACACCAGCCATCACGCAGCGCGTGGCGTGCCGACGTCGAAGATCAGGTCCGCGCGTGGCGGCAGCTTTCAGAAGAACGCGCCAACGTTCCTGCGGAGCCGGTGAACCCGGAGCTCGTCGTCCGCGAGCTCAACGGCAGGCTCCCGGACAACGCTCAGCTGAGTATCGACGTCGGCAGTTGCGTTTACTGGTACGCGCGCCAACTGATCCTTCCGCCCGGCGTGCCTGCTCACCTGAGCGGCACGCTCGCCAGCATGGGGTGTTCCATCCCCTACGGATTAGCGGCGAAACTGGCCCACCCGGACCGTCCCCTTGTGGCGCTGGCCGGGGATGGTGGCATGCAAATGCTTGGTGTCGCCGAACTGATCACGGTGGCCCATCGGTGGCGCGATTGGGCGGATCCTCGCTTTGTGGTCTGCGTTTTCAACAACCGCGACCTCGCCGAGGTTTCCTGGGAGCAGCGTGAAACCGAGGCAGAGCCGAGGTTCGCCGCCAGCCAGGAAATCCCGGACTTCCCCTACGCGGCTTATGCGGAACTGCTGGGCTTGGCGGGAATCCGCGTGGAAGATCCCGCCAAGCTCGGCGACGCGTGGGACTACGCGCTGTCCGTAGATCGTCCCGCCGTCATCGAAGTCCTCACGGATCCGGACATCCCGCTACTCCCACCATTCCCTGCCGGAGCAGAGAAATTGGCGGGCATGCGCTCGGCACTGGCGGAAGAAGGCCCAGACGGTGAGCACGCACGAAGCTTGCTGGACACGTACGCGGAGGGCGAGTCCCGTCTGCGTGACTCACCGCCGAACGAAGCCTAGAGGTTCTCCACCAGCGAGACGTCACGGACGGCGCCCTTGTCCGCAGAGAGTGCCATGGCCGCATACGCACGCAGTGCGGGTGAAACGTGGCGCTCGCGATCCTTCGGCCTGTAACCGCCGTTGACTTCGAGCTTTTCGCGGCGTTCGGCGAGAATCTCGTCCGAGACCTGCAACTGGAGGGAGCGCTGCGTGATATCGATGCTGATCATGTCACCGTCCTCCACCAGGGCGATGGCGCCGCCGGAGGCAGCCTCCGGCGAAATGTGCCCGATCGACAGTCCGGAGGTGCCGCCTGAGAAGCGGCCGTCCGTGATGAGGGCGCACTTCTTGCCCAGGCCGCGGCCCTTGAGGAACGAAGTGGGGTAGAGCATTTCCTGCATTCCCGGACCGCCCCTGGGGCCTTCGTAGCGGATGACCACCACGTCGCCTTCCTTGATGGTCTTGTTCAGGATCTTTTCCACTGCCTCGTCCTGTGACTCGCACACTACCGCGGGGCCTTCGAAGGTCCAGATGGACTCGTCCACGCCTGCGGTCTTCACCACGGCGCCGTCCACTGCGACGTTGCCGCGCAGCACAGCCAGGCCGCCGTCCTTGGAGTAAGCGTGCTCCACGGAGCGGATGCAACCACCCTCTGCGTCGGTGTCCAGGGAGGTCCACTGGTTCGACTGCGAGAAAGCTGTGGAGGAGCGGACGCCACCGGGAGCAGCGTGCCATAGGGCCTGAGCTTCCTCAGTGGCCTTGCCACCGCGGATGTCCCAGTCGTCCAGCCAGCCGTCCAGATCGTTGGAGTGCACGGAGTGGACGTTCTTGTGCAGGAGGCCACCGCGGTTCAGCTCACCCAGCAGTGCGGGGATACCCCCGGCCCGGTGCACATCTTCCATGTAATAGGTCTTGTCTCCGGCGACGTTCGGGGCCACCTTCGCCAGACAGGGCACCTGACGGGACTTGGCGTCCATCTCGGCCAGGCCATATTCCACGCCCGCCTCCTGGGCCGCGGCCAGCAGGTGCAGGATCGTGTTGGTGGAGCCGCCCATGGAGATGTCCAGGGCCATGGCGTTGTCAAAAGCCTCGGCAGTGGCGATGGACCGCGGAAGCACGGAGTCGTCGTCGCCGTCGTAATAGCGCTTCACAAGCTCGACGACGGTGGAACCGGCCTTCTCGTACAGCGCCTTGCGGGCGGTGTGGGTCGCGAGCACGGAGCCGTTGCCCGGCAGTGCCAGGCCAATGGCCTCGGCGAGGCAGTTCATGGAGTTGGCCGTGAACATGCCGGAGCACGAGCCACAGGTGGGGCAAGCGTTCTCTTCGATGAGGTTGATGTCTTCATCGGAGATGGATTCGTCCACGGCGTCGGCAATCGCGTTCACCAGGTCGAGGGAGCGTACTGAGCCGTCGGTCAGGGTCACGCGGCCGGCCTCCATGGGACCGCCGGAGACGAACACTACCGGGATGTTCAAGCGCAGCGCGGCCATGAGCATGCCCGGGGTGATCTTGTCGCAGTTGGAGATACAGACCAAGGCGTCGGCACAGTGTGCGTTGACCATGTACTCGACGGAGTCGGCGATCAGGTCGCGGGATGGCAGCGAGTAGAGCATGCCGGAGTGGCCCATGGCGATGCCGTCGTCCACGGCGATGGTGTTGAATTCGCGCGGTACGGCGCCGGCGGCGAGGATCGCGTCGGAGACGATCCGGCCCACGGGAGCCAGATGGGTGTGGCCGGGGACGAATTCGGTGAAGGAGTTGGCCACGGCAATGATCGGCTTGCCGATGTCCGAGTTGGCAACACCGGAGGCACGCAGCAGTGCGCGGGCTCCGGCCATGTTGCGGCCGTGGGTAACTGTTCTGGAGCGAAGTGCAGGCATGTTTACCATCCTGCTGTTGTTCTACAGCTGGCGGAAGACGGTGCTGCTACTAGTAGTGAAAGTACCAGAGTAATAGTGTTGACTCCGTGAAAGATGAGAGACGTAAAGAACTGGGACTCTTCCTCCGGACACGGCGAAACCAAGCCCTGCGCTCGGACTACGGCCTGCCACCTGTGGGGCGTTCCCGCGAGCGCGGCCTCCGCCGGGAAGAGATCGCGTTCCTCTCAGGGGTCAGTGTTACTTGGTACACCTGGCTGGAGCAGGGCCGTGACATCAGCCCCTCGCGCCAAGTCCTGGAAGCCGTGGCCCGCACGCTGCATCTTTCGGACACGGGGTTGAGTTACGTGCTCTCCCTGGGCGGGTACTCGTCGGCGCCGCCCAAAGGACCCGTAGCGGCCGATGCTCCCGCCCATGTGCAGCGGCTCTTGGAGGCGTTGGACCCCAACCCCTCCTACGCCTTGTCCCCGGATTGGGGCATTGCCGGGTGGAATCGCGCTTATGAAGCCCTGTATCCAAAAATCGGAACGTTCGATGCCTCGGACCGGAACCTGCTGTGGCTGGTCTTCACTGACCCCTACATTCGCGACCTTCTGCCCGACTGGGACGTCACCAGCAAGCGCTTCCTGGCTGAGTTCAGGGCAGAAACCGGGCAGCGCCTGGGCGACCCCGATGTGGAGTACCAAGTAGGCCGGCTTAAGGACGCCAGCCCGGAGTTCCAGGAAAGCTGGGACCGGTACGACATCCTCGGCTTCGAATCCCGCGAGCGGCAGTTCCACCACCCCGCAGTTGGCGTCCTGCACATGGAGCACCATCAGGTCTCACCCTCTGACCGGCCCGACCTTCACATCGTCGTCTACACGCCCGCTCCGGGGAGTGACGCGGGCGAGCAGATGCAACGACTGATGGGGATCTGATGTACCCCACGGCACCCGGCGGGGCCCGCCTTTAGCTGGGCTCCCTCTGGTTCAGGTCAAAATTCGCCGGCACCGACGCGACGCCGTTTGCCTGGACTACTACGTAGTGCTTCCCGGGGTAATAGGACCGGGTTGTTATTGGGCGGAAGGAATGTGTTTTTGTGACAGTGACTGTCTCTCCGGGCCCAATCCGGCGGGACGTGAGCTTGAAAGTTTTAGCGCTTACCGTACCGTTGGCCCGCTGGAAACCGATGGAGTAGTCAATGGCCGCTTTAGCGGGCTGGGAGCCTTCATTCACCACCTCGGCTGAAAATTCCACGGTTCCGTCCCATGTCACTGAAGTGTGGAGGATTCGAGGCTCCGTAACCACGAGCTGGCCACCCGAGTAACCCAAAAGGCCGAGTGCTTCCGGATTGCCTTGCTTGACCAGGGTCCTGAGTCCATGGCGGATCACCTTGGGAGTGGTGTCATCAGGTTTTCCTGACCAACGGCGCGCAGTGGCTATCACCAACTGCGGATCGATGCGGCTCAGATCATTGAGATGGTTCGCCACAGAACGTCGAACGTATTCGGCAGAATCCTGATAGGTGGCATCCAGGATCCCTTGCGTTGCTGCTGGATTGGCCACCAGCCAAGGAACTCTTTTGGCCCACGGCAGGTAGGCGCGAGAGCCCTCGGTGGCGAGGCGGCGGACGTTTTCGTCGCCGTGATTCGTCCACGTTTGCATGATCGCGATAGCTCGTTTCGGCCGGGCAGCTATGAGGTCACGGATGGCGAACTCTCCCGTTAGCCTCTCGGTCAGGCGGGACAGGACCGTAAGAGCGGCGTCGAAGTCCGCGAGCGACCCCGATTGCAGTGCCCTACCGGTCACGACTTCGGTGACCGGCCACACCATCCATCCTGTAAACCGAGGGTCATCGAGAGCATCGAGCATGATCCCCTGAACAGCGGAGTAGCCTGCCGGCAAATCCTCAAGGAGCGCGTCCCGGACGATATCAACCCGCTGCCGGAGGCGTTGCCCGCTAAAGGAGTTACGTGAGCGCTCCAATGTTGGCAGCTCATTGTTGGGTTCGGCGCTCATGAGTATGGATTGCAGTTCAGCTACAACATTGGAATTGATCAGCTCATCCATGGCACCCATACGTTTTCTCCTTCGCCGGTGTTGCCATGGTAGGCGATGGGGGTGACAACGAAAGCGGGCTGGCAACCCACGTTGTACTAGCCCTTAGGCGAGCGGTTGCTTGTCGAGCTGCGACGATTCAGGAGCTGTAGTCCTTTCGGCTGTAATCCGCCCTAGGATCAGCATCAACATCAGGGCCACAATGACAGGGATGCACACAGAGAGAACTATGGTGCCCGTATCCACGCCAAGGCCGATGAGAACGCCGCCGAATATGGGGCCCACCACCGATCCGAGTCGCCCCAATGAAGCTGCCCACCCTACCCCCGCGGTCACGGTTGCTTGAGGATACAGAGTCACCGCCACCGCCGCCTGGCCGATCATGCCAGCTTGGAGCCCAAGACCGACGCCACCGAAGACAATCAGCAACAGCGCCTTGTCCGGACCGAGGAATGCGGAAATGACGAGGAACGCGACAGCTGCTGCTGAGGTCCAGGCCAAGACTGTGGTCATCCGGCGTCGACGTGATCCCAGAATCAGCACACAGGCGCCAACGATGCTTCCTATGCCCAACGCCGCCGATCCTAAAGGTGCCAGACCAAGGCCGAAACCGTAGCTCGTAAGCAGGGTGGGCAGCCACGAGGAAAACACGTAGTAAACGGCGAAAATAAGAAATGAGAAAGACCACAGCAGAAGCGTCCTGCTCCGTACAGGTCCATCGAAAAGGCGGGCAACCGCGGCGTGGTGCTTGGCCACTGAAGGATCCATGGGAGTGATCGAGGGGTGTTTGCCCGATAGGCCGATCCACAGGAACGGTAAGAGCACGCCTGAGGCGATGGCTCCGAGGATGAAAACCCATTCCCACCCGAGCGCATTTGTCACAATGCCCCCGCCGAGTCCAGCGATGAGGGCCCCGAATGAAATGCCTGTCATCACTACTACTGCAATCGACTGGCGCAAACGCGCCGGATTGACAGCGGTCGCATGTGAGACAGCCGCAGGCAGCACGGCCCCTAACCCCAGCCCGGTCACGAAGCGAAGGAGGGTCAGCTCCACTATTGAACCTGACCACGCCGTCAGCAGTGAGCCAATCGTGAAGAGCACAACGGCGGAAAAGATGACATTCCTTGTGCCCATTTTTGCAACTAAGCGTCCTACCGCCATGTAACCGAGAGCCACCCCAGCGCTCGTAAATGCAAGGGCCGGGGTGAAATGGGCGGGCTCAACTCCCCATTCCTTTGATATCGACGGAATGGACACTCCTAGTGCGACCGTGTCGTATCCATCAAGCACTACAGCGGCAAATGCAAGGCAGAGCACCCACCAGTCCGGTTTGATCTCATCTTGTAATTTGGGTTCGCTCATCGTCTCCATCGGACATCCTTAAAGTTGTGAGGGCTTCAACGTCGAAGCAGGGCATGCCGTCCGGGAACCATAGAAGTGCGAAAGTACTCACTTTCTTGAAGTAATGTATCTTAGCCTTGGGATTCTGCAAAGCGACCTATTCCACTCGTTAGTCGCTTGGTAGAAGCAGATAGCCTCGAGAGGGCGGTAGCTGTACAAAAAATCGACATTTCGGCGCACTATGGAGGCATGAACACTCCCGGTGCCAGCGGTTTGGCGCAGGGTGGTTCCGGTAGCTTCGGGGCTGGCCTGCACCCGTGGAGCCGTTATGTGGCTCTGGGCGACTCGTTCACTGAAGGTTTGGGCGATCCTGAACCGCGGAGCCCCGGCGGCCTACGCGGCTGGGCGGACAGGGTCGCGGAAGAATTGAGCACCGGTCACGAGGATTTCGCCTATGCGAACCTTGCCATCAGCGGACGGCTGCTTCACCAGATTCTCGAAGAGCAGGTAGGGCCAGCGATCGAACTGCAACCTGATTTGATCACCCTTAACGGCGGCGGCAATGACCTCCTCTTCCATAGAAGCGATCCGGACAAGCTTGCCCTTGAGCTGGACGCGGGTGTGCAAAGACTGGCATCCACCGGTGCCACGATCGTGCTCTTTACGGGCCCGGATTGGGGTGCAACCCCGGTGCTGGGCCGGACTCGCGGCAAGGTGGCCATCTACAACGAGAACATCCGGGTAGTCGCCGCCCGCCATGACGCCGTGATCGCCGACCTCTGGGCCCTGCGCCGGCTTACGGATCCTCGGATGTGGGATCCGGACAGGCTACATTTCTCCCCACTCGGTCAACACACCATCGCCATCATGGTGCTCAATACCCTCAACGTTCCGCACTCCTTGGAGCCTTTGACCCCCAAACCCCTACCCGAGCGGAGCTGGCGTGAGGCGCGGGTAGGAGACATTGTCTGGGCTCGGGAACATCTGTTTCCCTGGGTGGTTCGTCGACTGACGCAGCGAAACGGCGACGACGGGCACCAAGCCAAACGACCGGAGCCTGGCCCCGTATTCGGAGCGGGTATGCCTCCCGGGGCATATATAGGCACCGATCCGAGGCACATCCCGGATCAGGCGTGAACCAAGCGACTATCCGATGGCCTAGCTATGGAGTCCGTCACCCTTTGCCGCGCCTGTAGAGGTGTTGGCTGGATCGACGCTAAAATTTCACTTGCCGCAAGTACAAGCTCTTCGGCATCAATCCGCGTTTAGATTCTAGGAGCGCCATACCGTGAGTGGGGGAACCGACCAGTCATGACGGCAGGCAGTACCCCCAGCCCGCATCCCGGGACTTCAGCGATCACAAACCCCGTCGCCACCAAGGCACCGAAGGCAGCAGCTCCGGGGACAAAGCCAGTAGCGTATCCCGCCATCTTGCAGGGCTTCCTCGGATCCCTGTTCATGTTCGCAGGTTCCATTGGCATCGGGTGGATTGCCAATGGATCCCCGATGATCCGCCACCCCATAGTCATCGCACTCCGCACTGAAGGCTGGGGTGTGACTGTCTCCGCCGTCCTCCTGACCGTGGGTGCTATGTTGCTGGTTCGGTCCTGGCTGAGATTGGGCCAGCGAATGGGCAGTTGGGAAGGGAATTCGCTCAAACCGATCGTTGCGGCGATCGGAGCATGGTCCCTTCCTTTGCTGTTCGCCGTGCCCGTCTATTCGCGTGACGTCTACGCGTATATAGGCCAGGGCCGGCTCATGATGGAAGGCCAAGACCCTTACGACGTCGGCATCTCGGCTTTGAACAACTGGTTCGCCTTGGGCGCGGACCCGGCTTGGGCGGAAGCGCGTACTCCATACGGGCCGTACTTCTTGTGGATGGCCCACGCCGTGGTTGCCATTACGGGCGCCCAGCCGGACGTATCAGTCCTGCTGTTCCGGCTCTTGGCCGCCGGCGGGGTGCTGTTGTGCGTTGTGTACGTCCCCAAACTCGCGGAGCTTCACGGGATTAATGGTGCCCGTGCGCTCTGGATTGCGGTGGCCAACCCACTCTTCCTCATCAGTTTCGTCGCCAGCGCCCACAACGACGCCATCATGGTGGGCTTCGCCGTAGCGGGAACCTACTTCGCAGCCACCAAGCGGCCGTTACTGGGCATTTTGCTGGTCACACTTTCCATCGGAATCAAACCGGCCACCGTTTTGCTGCTGCCCTTCATTGGGCTGATGTGGGCCGGCGCCGGGGCGTCCTGGCCGCGCAAGTTTGGAATCTGGGCCGCGACAGCGAGCATCAGTTTCGCGATTCTGGTGATCAGCGGCATCCCTTATGGCTTGGGCTTGGGCTGGGCGTGGGCCATCACGGACCCCACTCCCGGGTTCACCGGCTACTCACCGTCCGGATTCCTGGGCCAGCAAATCGAGTTCCTCGGCAACGCCTTGGGCCTGCCCGGCAATGCCATGGCGGACATCCTCCGAGCGGCCATGAAGTGGGGTGCGGTTGCCCTGGTCCTCGTCTTGATGTTCCGCGGAGACCACTCCCGCGTGGTGCGGCGTATGGCCCTCGCCTTCGCGGCCATCGTGCTGCTCTCCCCCATCATCCAGCCTTGGTACATCCTCTGGTTCGTCCCCTTCCTGGCCGTGACGGGGATCAGGGATGACTGGCAGATGCGGTGCCTCTACGTCGGCGTGACATTCTTTGTAGTCTTCGGAGCGCAGGACCAGTTGTCAGTGTGGTCCTTTGTGGAAGTCTCGGTGGACCTGTCCTCGTTGGCCTTCGCCATCGCCCTGCTGTTCGCGTTCTACCTGGTGTTCCTGGACATCCATACCCGCAGGCTCCTGGTCCAAGGCAAGCTTTCGCGCTGGGTGGGGCAGACTGACCGTCGCCTGCTCCACCGCCCTCCGACTATCCGCTAAGGCGCTAATTCGGGCCTGAACCGCTGGGTTGGACTCTAAAGCGTTTTCGGGACCACTGGAGCGCCATCCCGGTTCACCCGCCGCCCCAGTTCAACCGTCCGCTGCACCGACCACCACAGCAGTACCACCAGCAGGACATTCCGGGTGGTGAGCACAGCGGCCATGATCGGGTGGGCGTGGATGAGCGGGGTGTAAAACAGCGGATAAATCACGAACGTGGTCATGGCAATCCCCATCAGCAGGGCGGCCGGCACCTTCCAACGGTTCCAGTCGTGCGTCAGGCCGGCAATAATCACAGGTGCCAGCCAGATGATGAACTGGGGAGAGCCCACCTTGTTGAACACGATGAACGCCGTTGTCATCATCAAGGCGCCTTCGAGGAACAATTCCTCTCGCTCCGCTCCGCGTTTGAGTGCACGGATCAGGAGGATGGCGGCCGCAATCGCGGCAACTATCAGCAGCGGCTGCATCAGGAACGCCGCAACCTCGGCACCGGGTCCGTAGACCTCCGTGGAGTTAATGGCTGTGTTATCGGCCATTTTGGATCCGGCAATGTTGAAGACGCTCAGCCACACCCAAGGTGTGGAGAAGGTGGCTTCCAGCTGCATGCCGCGCTCGCCCTGGTTGATCAGGAAGTCCAGGATGTGGCTGAAGCCCCCAGCAAGGTAGGTTCCGAAACCTACGACGGCGGTGACGCCCACCCCGGCAGCGATCATCTGCAGCCGATTGCGGGACGCGATGATGATGGGTACCAGCACCGCTGCGGGCCACACTTTGATCCACGTTGCGATGCTCAACACGACGGACGCAACAACGGGCCGTTGGGCGGCACAGATCAAGGCAATCAAAACAAGGGATGTGGTGATGCCTTCTACCCGGGCAAAGCTGAGATACCCCATGAATACCGTGAAGAACAGCCACCACCATGCTGGCGCGATCCCGGTGACCCGTCGTGGGCCACGCGTCAGGTACCAGAGACCCAGGGCGTTGAGGGCCGTGATCAGCAGGGTCCACATCAATAAGTAGAGGTCCGGACCGGCAATCCCCGCCAGGAAAATGGGGATCTGGGCCAGCACGGGATAAACCCAGGGGCTGATCTTCCCGTTGAGGTCCTCCGGGTTGTAGCCATCCATCGCCCACTGGCGGTATTGCTCAGTGTCGCTGAAGGTATTGCCGCTGAGGAAGAAGGATGCCATCCAGCACAGGAAGTAGAAATGCACCACGGCGAATCCCCACCACACGCTGGAGGGGCGGGCGAACCACGCTACAACTGCGGGAGGCAGGAAACGGCTTCGGATACGGACCAGCTGGTCGAAGAACGTCGCGGAAATCTTAGTGCTCCTTGCCCGCTGGTGCGGTGACCACGGATGGCTTACGGCCCAGTGAATACAGGCGACGCGCCGACCAGAAGAAGAGGACCACCAGCAGGACGTTGCGGATAGTCAGAACCAGGGCCATCCAAGGATTGTTGTGGCTCAGTGCATCGTAGAAGAGCGGGTAGATGAAGTAGGTGGCAACTGCAATCACAATCAGCATGGTGGCGGGCACGCGCCACTCTTTCCAGTTGTGTGCCAGACCCACAGCTACCGCCGGAGCGAGCCACACCATGAACTGGGGTGAACCCACCTTGTTGAAAACGATGAAGGCGGTCACCAACGTGAGCGCTCCCGAAAGCAGGAGTTCCGTCCGGTCCACTCCGCCGTTGAGCTTGCCTTGGTGCAGGGCCCAGAAGGTCAGACCGGCGACGGCGGCCGCCGCCAGGAGGAGGAGCGGCTGCATCAGCACGGACATGAGTGCAGTGCCGGGTCCGTCCACCTGCATGGAGTTGATGTCAGTGTTCATGTACATGCGGGAATCCCCGACGCCGAGGACAGACAACCACAACCAGGGGGTGGTGAAGGTCGCTTCGAGCTGCATGCCGCGATCTCCCTGTTGTGTCAGGAAGTTCAGCAACTTGGGAACGGCACCAACTGCTGCGGCAAGCGCAACTACAACCGCCGTCGTCGCGATTCCTGCCGCCACAACGTGCAGGCGTTTCCTGACCACTGCGAACAGGGCCAGCATCACAGCGGCGGGCCACACCTTCACCCAGGTGGCGACGCTCAGGAGGACCGACGCGACGAAGGGCCGCGTGACCCCGTAAACAAGGGCCACGAGGACTATGGGGGCAGTTAGTCCGTCAACGCGGGCGAAGCCCAACCAGCCCATGAGGAAGACGAATACCAGCCACCACCAGGCAGCCGGGATTGCTTCCTGCCGGCGGCCGCGGTCGGTGAGTTTGAGCACCGCCCAACCGTTCAGCAGTGTGGTGAGCAGGACCCAAAGGAAGAAGAAAGGGCCAGGACCGGCTACAGCTGCCAAGCCCATGGGAATCAGCGCCAGGATGGGATAGACCCACGGGCTGGGTCCCCCGGTGAGGTTTGCTTCATCGAATCCGGCCAGCGCCCATTCACGGTAGATAAAGGTGTCGCTGAACGCTTCGCCGCGCAACGAGAGCACGGCCCCAAAGACCAGGAACACCAGGTGAATCACTACGAAGCCCCACAGCAGGCCCCGCGGGGAGTTCATGCGTGCCGCCAACCTCGCTGGGATTGTTTTACCGCGGATTTCCGCGAGCTTACTGAAAAAACTGTCCATCAACGAAGAACTTCCTGGCTAGGTGGGTCCTTGCCTCAGCAATCCCCGATTTTCTTGGGACCGAAAAACCCCCGCATGCTACTTTACGCGAGACACCCAAACGCCCGGCAGTTGCTTACCCTGCGGGCTGGGCTTCCGTCTGCGCGCGTATGCTCCATGCGGACCAATCCAACGGGTGAACGGAGGGGCGACCCAAGAGGTAACCTTGCGCTGCTGTGACCTTCAGCGCGGCGACTTCATCAAGTTCGGCTGCTGTTTCGATGCCTTCCGCAATGATGTCCGCGCCGATCTCCCGCGCAAGTTCCACGATGGCCCTGGCACGGATTTTCTGACCGTCGCTGCTTTCTATTCCTTCAATCAAATGGCGGTCCAGCTTGATGATGTCGGGGCGCAACTGTTCAATCCGTTCCATGGAAACCAAAGCGGCACCGGACGCACTGATGGCCAGCCGCAGGCCCAGGGTTCGCAATGGCCCCAGGCCGTCGTCGCCGGTTTGCCCTTCCACGGATTCCAAGCTGCCCGTCAGTTCAACGATGATCCTGTCCGGGGCGAGTGCTGCTGCCGCCAGAAGGTTCCGCACTCGGGGGTCGTTGGACGTTGCAGGGGTGAGGTTCAGCGCCACGGACATGTTGTCCGGGACGTCGTGCGCTGCCGTCAGGGCGCAGTGCAGCGCGGCAATTTCAAGTTCCGTGCCCAATCCGGCTGCCGCAGCCTCGTTGAACCAGACATCGGCTCCGGCTCCATCCTCTCCGACGAACCTGGTGAGCGCCTCTACGCCCACAACCTCGCCGCCGGGCAGTGCATGGACGGGCTGGAAAGCTGTCAGCAAGAGCTTGTCTGCCAGGATCGACTGGATGCCTTCGCGGACTTCGTGGCTAACCGGGACCGAGACTGTCCGGGCTGTGTCCGAGGACTCCAAGTGCAGGCTGGCAACTTCACGCTGAACCGGGACCTTGGCCGCTGAACCTGGCGTCTTACGGGTCTCGAGCAAGTGCTCCAACAAGGCACGCTCAGGATCGTCGGGTCGTGCCTCAATCAAGGAGCGAAGGTTGTTCCTTGCTCCTTCGCTCCGGGCATCACTGTCGGCAAGGATGGATTCAATGATGTCGAGCACTTGTTCGCGCATGGTCATGTCTTCGCTTGCCGGCGCCGTAACAGCGTCATCGGCGGCAGCAGCGTCATCCTTCGGTGAGCTGCCGCTTTCCGGTTTAAGAGAGCCCGCGTCTTGAGCCATTAATTATTCCTTTGTGTGTCCCCCACTGGCTAAGCCAGCCATGACTTGGCTCCACCAACAAACATGTGGGCCTTGTCACGAATCTTACAGAGGAATCAGAGCATCTGAGACACCGAGATGACTCCTGACGAGGGAAAACGTGTTATCGGACGGCAAGCCCTGACATGCTGGAGGGGTGACATCCATTTCAACGGAATCACCCCGCACCGCACTTAGTTGGAAGCTGTTGCCGGCGGCGTTGCTTTCCTTGTCCGGCGTGCCGCTCTTTGCGATGGGCAACGAGCTGCTCGGCTATGGCCTGTTGATGGCAAGCGTGGCCACCGCGGCTTTCATCGACCATCGACTGATGAGACACCTCGCGTTGATCGCGGCAGGTATGACCATCTTCAGCTTGGTACCGCTCAACGCCGACCTCAGCACAGAGCACATGGCCCTCATGGGCGGCGCCCTGGCATTGGCTGTGCTGGTGCCATGGCTGGTGTCCCGGTTCGTCTACCGCGAAGACATCATCAAGTTTCCCGTCAACACCGGCCGCAAGTGGCCCCTGGCAGCGAAGCTGTACTTGATAGGCGTGGTGGCGCTCGGATACTTCATCCTGCCGGTGTACTTGATCAGGACCGGTGTTTACCAAAACTGGCCGGACGCTTCGGATCCCGATATCTTCTGGCGGCTCTTCCTGGGCGTCAACGCTGTGGGTATCTGGGATGAACTGTTCTTCATTTGCACCACCTTCACCCTGCTGCGGCAACATTTCCCGGACTGGTTGGCCAACCTCCTGCAAGCCGTGGTGTTCTCGTCATTCCTGTGGGAGATCGGCTACCAGTCGTGGGGTCCGCTCCTGACGTTCCCGTTCGCACTGCTGCAGGGCTACACGTTCAAGCTCACCAAGTCATTCACGTACGTGGTGTCGGTGCACCTGCTCTTCGACTTCGTCTTGTTCCTGGCATTGGTCCACGCGCACAACCGCGACTGGCTGCCGATTTTCCTGTACTAGTCCGGCCTTCTGGACCGGCGGCGGGCTTACGTCCCCGAACCTGCCCACGCTTCATCTGAAACTTCGATCTCCTGCGCCATGTCATCAAGGAATCGAATCACCGATTCCCGCTCGGCAGGGCTCAGCCTGGCCGCCGCCAGGAACCGTTTGGCCTGCTGCCGCCCAACGGTCCTCATGGCGGCCTCGTGCGTTTCAGGTGTGATGGCGATGGCGAGGGCGCGGCGGTCGGAGGGGTGCGCGCGTCGCGTGACGTGGCCGGCGCGTTCCAACCGGTCGAGCAGCTTGGTGGTTGACGCCGTCGAGATATTGAGACGGGAGGCTATTGCACCGGGCGTAGCGATCACGCCATGGTTGGCACAGACAATCAGGTAGTGCAGTGCGCGCATGTCGGACTGGTTCAGTTTCATGTACCGAAGCGAGGCGTCGGAGAGCCGTTGTTCAGCCTCGCGCAGTCTTCCCAGCGCTGCCATGAGGTGGCTGATTTGCTGGACATCCGCTTCCGAGAGGTTTGAGCGATCCACCAGTTCCTGATGAGGATCGTTGGCGTCCACATCATAGATACCAGCGGAAACCGGGGTCCCGGCTTCTTCAGGTATCTCTTCAGGACTGGACATGTTTGGTATGTTACACCTAACTTCCTACATGGTAGCCTTTCTTCTAGCTTGTCTAGCAATATTCGGGTTTCGGGCAGAAACAGAGTGTGGAGGAAGGCGCAACATGAACGCGACAGAGATGGTGGTCCTCCTTGACGACGCCGGGGCGCCCATTGGCGAGGCTCCCAAGGCAGGAGTTCACACACTGGATACGCCCCTCCACCTCGCCTTTTCCTGCTACCTGCTCAACGACGCCGGAGAACTTCTCCTGACCCGCCGTTCACCCGAGAAGAAGACGTGGCCCGGAGTGTGGACCAACAGCTTCTGCGGGCACCCCGGTCCGGGTGAAGAGTTCGAGGATGCTGTCCTGAGGCGTGCCCAGTTCGAACTCGGGGTGGACGCCACCAGGATCGAACTGGTCCTCCCCCACTTCCGATACAGGGCAGTAGATCCAACGGGCATAGTGGAAAACGAAATTTGCCCTGTCTACATAGCCCGCATCACCGGGGCGTTGAAGCCGAATCCCGCCGAGGTAGCGGACTGGGCCTGGATCGCACCCGCGCTGCTGGCCGATGCTTTGGAACACACGCCGTCCGCTTTCAGCCCGTGGCTCGGGCTTCAATTTCCGGAGCTCCTCAAGGCGAACGCTTTGCCACTGCAAGCTGGAGCTGAAGCATGACCATCACCTCGAGTGGCGTTCGCGGGCGCACCGACCTTTGCACGGCGATCGAGAACGAGCTGAGCGGACTCATCGGCAAGCGGGCAAGTGCGGCAACTGCCTATGGCCCGGACTTCGCCAGGCTGTGGGCGCTCGCAGGCCAGAACGTCCTGGGCGGCAAGTTCGTCCGGCCACTGCTGCTCATGGAAACGTACGACGCGCTCTGCCAGCGGCATCAACAGTACGACTCTGCAGACTCACGTCAGCGCGAGACCGCCATCAGTATCGCCGCCGCCATTGAACTCCTGCACTACGCCTTCCTGCTGCATGATGACGTGATCGACGGCGACCTCGTCCGACGCGGGCACCCCAACCTGATCGGTTCCCTCCTCGCGGAAGCCTCCGCAACCGCCCGCACGGATGGATGTGAGGGCGTGGATGGACGTGAGGGCGCTGACGGCGCGGACGGCGCTCGTGGAACCCGCGCCGGGAGCAGCTTCCACTGGGCCCAAACCGGCGGGATACTCATGGGCGACATGCTCTTGGCGGCTACGCACCAGTCCTTCGCCCGGGCGGATCTCCCACATGAGATCCGCCTGCGGCTCCTCGACCTCCTGGAACACACCATCAATGAGACAGTGGCCGGCGAACAACTGGATGTGGGCCTCGGTGACGGCGTCATAGCCCCGGACCTCCAGACCATCCTGGTGATGTGCGGCTACAAAACCGCCACTTACACCTTCGAGCTCCCGCTGCGTGCCGCCGCTACGCTGGCCGGTGCCGACTTCGCCGTCGAGAATTCGCTCGCAACAGCCGGCAGGCACCTTGGGCTCGCCTTCCAACTCCAGGACGACCTCCTGTCAACTTTCGGGGATCCTCGCCGCCACGGCAAGGATCCCTTTTCGGACCTCCGCGAGGGCAAGGAGACGGCCATCATCGCCCATGCACGGACCACACATGCATGGCCGGACATCGAACCCTTCTTCGGCATGCCTGAGCTCAGCGTCGGCGAAGGCGAGCACGTCCGCCTGCACCTTAGCGATTGCGGCGCAGAGGCATTCGTCCAAGGTCTCATCGAGGAACAAATGCAGGCATTCAACAGTCAGCTGACCACCACCATCCCGGCAAGCGTACGCAATGTCCTGCTTGACCTCGCGGGACAGCTTGAAGGGCGGCAATCATGAGCGTGGCCACGGATACCTCATTGACGCATTTCACCCGGACCGCGGAGCGCGCCGCCAATCAGGTCATCTCCGCATACTCCACCTCGTTCGGCTTGGCGTGCAGGCTGCTGGGATCCAGGCACCGCCAGCACGTCCGCAACATCTACGCCCTGGTAAGGGTGGCCGACGAACTCGTGGACGGTGTGACGGCGGAGGCCGGCCTGAGCTATCAGGAGCAGTGCGACGCCCTCACCCACTTCGTCGACGAGACGCACCGGGCAGTCATGCTCGGCTACAGCAGCGACCTCATCATCCATGCCTTCGCCCAGACAGCCCGAACCGCCGGGATCGACGACTCGCTCATCGACCCGTTCTTTGACTCCATGCGTATGGACCTCGGCGAGCGCACTGACTTCCTGGAGCGAAATGCCGCCCCACCCGCGCCCCTCCGTTTCGACGCGGATGCCCACGACGGCTACGTCCACGGTTCCGCCGAGGTAGTGGGGCTGATGTGCCTGCGCGTCTTCATGCGGGATGAGAACATCGACGACGGCGACGCTGCAGCTTTGGAGCATGGAGCCAGCAGGTTGGGTGCTGCTTTCCAAAACATCAACTTCCTCCGGGACCTTGCGGACGACACCACCCGGCTGGGACGCAGCTACCTTGGCACCTCGGACCACCTCGAGGACCGCGACCGCATGGGTTGGGTCAGCACCATCCGGGCGCAGTTGGCTGATGCCAACGCCGTCATCCCCATGCTGCCGCGCGATGCCCGCGCCGCTGTCCGGAGCGCGCTGGCACTATTCCAAGCGCTCACGGACAGAATCGAACAGGCCACGGTGGACGAGCTCTACCGTTCCCGGGTCCGTGTACCGGATCCCGTGAAAGCCGGGCTCGCCGCCCGCGCCGTCGCCTCAACCTGGATGGAGCTGCACCGATGACCCGGACAGTAGTGATCGGCGGTGGCATTGCTGGGCTTGCCACCGCCGCACTCCTCGCCCACGAAGGACACGAGGTCCAGCTCCTCGAACAACGTGATCAGGTGGGCGGCCGTGCCGGCAGCCTCGAGCGGGATGGCTTCCGGTGGGACACCGGCCCTTCCTGGTATCTGATGCCCGGCGTCTTCGACCACTTCTTCGATCTGCTCGGCACCAGCACCGCTGAACAGTTGGATCTCCGCACGCTCAACCCTGCGTACCGCATCTTCAGCGAACCAAATCACGACGGCGTGCGGCCCGAGCCGCTGACCGTCCCGCTTGGCAGCGAGAAGGTTTTGGCGACCTTTGAACGCGTGGAGCCCGGGAGCTCCAAACAGCTCAAGTCCTATCTCGCTTCCGCGCGGCACACTACGGAAATGGCCGAAAGGTTCTTCCTTTACAACCCGTTCACCAAGCTTCAGGCGCTACTTCATCCAGAAGTTGTGCGCAGCCTTCCCAAACTCGCGCAGCTGCTCCTGACGCCCCTCGATAGATACGTGTCCCAACGGTTCCAACATCCAGTGCTCCGGCAGGTTCTTGGCTACCCGGCAGTTTTCCTGGGCACCAACCCTTCCGATGCGCCGGCCATGTACCACCTGATGAGTGCTTTGGACCTAGGGGACGGCGTGCAGTACCCAATGGGCGGCTTTTGGGCCCTCGTGGAGCGCCTCGAAGCACTGGCGCTCGACGCCGGGGTCAGGATCCATACAGGGGCAGAAGCCCTCAAGATCACCACCCGCGAAGCCACCCACACCAAGAAACTGGGGCGCTTTGACGGCCTGAACCTCCCCGCCGGCCTCACAGGCAAGGACAGCCGGGAAGTCACCGGCGTCAAGTGGCGCGATCGCTCAGGAGCAGAGCACTACAGCGTTGCCGACCAAGTGGTCTCCGGCGCCGACCTGCACCACACCGAAACCCAGCTCCTGGGCGTCAGGGACCGGAGCTACAACAAAAAGTACTGGCAGAGCCGCACCAGTGGGCCCGGAGCAGTGCTGGTGATGCTGGGGGTGAAGGGTTCGCTGCCGGACCTTCCCCACCACTCCTTGTTCTTCACCCGCGATTGGGCGGCAAACTTCGCCTCAATCTTTGGTGAAGCACCGAGCATCCCTGATCCTGCCTCTATTTACGTCTGCAAACCCAGTGCTACCGACGCCGGTGTCGCGCCACAGGACCACGAGAACCTTTTTGTCCTGGTTCCCATCCCTGCCGACCCATCCCTGGGAGCGGGTGGGCCTGACGGCAACGGCGATGTGCTGATCGAGCGGACTGCCGACGCCGCAATCGACCAGATCGCCCAATGGGCCAACATTCCGGATCTCCGCGAACGTATGGTGGTCCGCCACACCATCGGCCCGGCCGACTTCGCACGCGATTACAACTCGTGGCGCGGCGGCATGCTTGGCCCCGCACACACCCTCCGGCAAAGCGCGATGTTCCGGGCCCAGAACTCGTCCAAACGTGTTCGCGGCCTGTACTACGCGGGCGCCACCACTGCACCGGGTGTCGGTGTGCCCATGTGCCTCATCAGCGCCGAGCTGGTGTTGAAGCGAATCCGCGGCGATCACAGCTCTGGCCCTACCACTGTGAGGCCTGTAGCTAGCAGGATTGGCTGATGGGTGCTCTCTACTTGGTCTCGTTGCTGCTGGGCATTAGTTGCATGCTCCTGCTCGACCACCGCTTCCGTCTGTTCTTCTGGCGGGACGCAAAAGCAGCGGCAATCGTGACCGCCGTCGGGCTCTTGTTCCTTCTAGCGTGGGACCTGGCCGGAATCGGATTGGGGATCTTCCTGCGAGGGGAAGGCACCATCGCCACCGGGTTACTGCTCGCGCCGGAGCTGCCCATTGAAGAACCTGTGTTCCTGGTCTTCCTGGTGCTGTGCACGATGGTCCTTTACACGGGCGCGCGGCGGCTGCTTGACCGGAAGCCGGTCACGCACAGCGAGAAAGAGCGGGAGACCGTATGACGTATCTCTGGCTCGCGCTCGCCTTCATCTCCACGGCAGCCGTTGCCGGCGTGATCTTTGCTCGTCGAGGTGCCATGCGCGGCGAGGCCGGCAAGCATTGGAAGGCAGTGGGCCTCGCGTTCGCTGCGCTGGCCGTCCTGACAGCCGTTTTCGATTCCGTCATGATCGGGATGGAACTCTTCCACTACGACGCGGCGCACATCCTCGGCGTAAAAATTGGCCTGGCCCCTATCGAGGATTTCGCTTATCCGCTGGCGGGTGTTGTGGCGTTGCCCGGCTTGTGGATGTGGCTGACGCGGAAGCGTAAAGGGTCCAGTTCCGGTTCATCCAATCTCAAAGGCCTCGTCCCCCAGGCCCTGCTCGCGTCCCGGCCCGTCAGTTGGATCAACACCGCCTACCCTTTTGCCGCGGCCATGCTCTTGACCACCCGGGAGATCGACTGGGTTCTGATCATTGGCACGTTTTACTTCCTGATTCCGTACAACCTGGCCATGTACGGCATCAATGACGTCTTTGATTATGACTCGGATCTCAAGAATCCACGCAAAGGCGGCATCGAAGGCGCGCTCCTCCAACCGCACCTTCACAGGCCCATGCTGTGGCTCGCGGCGATCACCAACGTTCCGTTCCTGCTGGTGTTGGCGTTGGCGGGCGGGCCTGCCGCATGGATCAGCCTGGCCGTAAGTACATTCGCAGTGGTGGCATACTCGGTGGCCGGACTTCGCTTCAAGGAACGGCCCGTCTTGGACTCGCTGACGTCGAGCACGCACTTCGTGAGTCCCGCCGTCGTCGGGTTGGCGCTGGCTGGCGCTGACGTGACGCCGGGGCTGCTGATCCTGCTGGCCGCGTTTTTCCTGTGGGGAATGGCCGCACACGCCTTCGGCGCCGTTCAGGACATTGAACCCGACCGGCAAGCCGGTATTGGCTCCATAGCAACCGTCATCGGTGCCCGCCGGACGGTGAGGCTCGCCGTCGGACTCTGGCTTGTTGCCGGCCTCGCGATGCTGGCCACGCCATGGCCCGGCCCGCTGGCAGCGATCATCGCCATCCCCTACATCGTCAACTGCGCGCCTTACTGGAACGTCACGGATACGACGGCGGCACGCACCAATGTGGCATGGCGGCGGTTCATCTGGCTCAACTACTTTTCAGGATTCCTGGTGACTCTCATATTTATCCTGCAGTGGAGCCTCACGTCATGAAGGCGGCGTGTGTTCGGGGGCCTCAGGTTTCGCAGGATCTTCATCGATGGTGTCCAATGCTTCGCGCATGTGCTGCAGGAAGTTCACCACCACCTGCGACTCGTCAGGGCTCAAGGCGCACGCTGCGTCCAGCATTCGGCGGTGCATTCCGCCCAAGGTGTGCCGCACTTCCTGGTCCGAGCCCGGAGTGGCCTTCAGGATCAATGCCCGACGATCAGTGGGGTGGGGTTCGCGGCGAATGTGGCCGGACTCCACCAAACGGTCGATCAGCGTGGTCATGGATGCCGACGTTATGCCGAGTTTGTCGCCCAAGTCCTTCGGCTTCATCACTTTGCCCGCGGCCTCGGCTTCGAAGAGATAGCGCAGGGCCAGCAAATCCTTCTCGCCCATCCCCATGGACGAGCGGGTCCTGCGACGCATCGCTTGCTCGGAGGCGCGGTAATCCCGCAAGGCGTTCAGGACATCAATGGCTATGGCCTTCTGACCTGGGTCTTTCCCGTACCAATAGCCCTTTGCGTGGCCTTCCGAGTCCATCCCATATTCCTTCGATAAGCGTAAAGCTCGTGTCACTAGCATTTTGATACTAGGTCACGTACCTCGTGAATGCATGACACCGAACATCCCACACGGAAAGAGGCTCGGCAAATGGCAATCCAAAGCTCAGATCTTTTGCGGCAGATCACGGTCACCGTGAGCCTGGTGGTCTGCATCGTTGGTTCGATGATCGGCGTTGGCGTCTTCGGTGGGACACCAATTGCGCAGGCAGCTGGTGGCGCTTTGGCCGCCGATTCAACCCTTTTGGCTCCCGCGACTCCCGCTTTCTCCATCTGGTCTGTGGTTTACGCCGGACTTGCCGCTTTCACGGTATGGCAATGGCTGCCGTCCCAGCGTTCCAGCATGCGGCAACGGTCGCTTGGATGGATCGTCGCCGTGTCCATGATCCTCAATGCGGTGTGGATTTTGTCCGTGCAGGCTGGCTGGCTCTTGCTCAGCGTCCTGGTGATCCTGGCATTGCTGGTGACCCTTGTGCTGGCTTTCCTGCGCTACAGCCAGAGCCGGGCCGGGTCCTGGGTTGAGGCGGTGGTTGTTGATGGGACCTTGGGCTTGTACTTGGGCTGGACCAGTGTGGCCGTGTGCGCCAACATCGCCGCTGCTTTGAAAGCATCTGGCTTTGGGGGCTTCGGGCTGCGTCCGGAAGTCTGGTCCGTCGCCGTTCTGGTGGTGGTCGCTGTGGTGGGCATTGCCTTGGCGATCAAGGGCCACGGGCGGCTCGCCCTGGCTGCCGCCATCGCGTGGGGCCTCGTGTGGATTACGGTCGGCCGCAGCGCCAACTCACCGGAATCATTCCCGACGGCGATCGCCGCGGCTGTTGCTGCTGCCCTGGTCCTCGGTGCTGCAATCACAGTGCGGACACGGGCGGCGCTGGCACGTCGCTAGCGTTTGCCTGCTGGCTGGCTACGAAACCCGCACTAGTTCGCTGCGCGAGCCGCAGAGCGGTGGGCCATACGGACAGGGGCGGGATTGCACGTCGCTAGCGCGTAGCCGCTGGCCGGCTACGAAACCCGCACTAGTTCGCTGCGCGACCCGCAGAGCGGTGGGCCATACGGAAAGGGGTGGGATTGCACGTCGCTAGCGTGGCCGCTGGCCGGCTACGAAACCCGCACTAGTTCGCTGCGCGAGCCGCAGAGCGGTGAGCCACGCGGACAGGGGTGGGATTCGGGGTGTGCTGGGTTCGGGGTGGTTGGTTCTGGTGTGCTGGGTTCGGGGCTGGTTGGTTCTGGTTGGTTTTCCACATAGGAGGATTGCGGTCTTATTGCGTTCTCTGGTGGCTGGAAGAGTGGGGGCATGGAGCAACTGCGGGAGGGCGAGGCGATTGATGCAGTCGTGCTTCGTCGCGATCCGGAGGGCTCTCCGTATGGGCCCCGGGTTTCCGATGTCCTCTCGCTCCTGAACACTGTCCGCTTGGGCGCCGATAGTGCCGGGCTGATCGAGCAAATCCGGGGGTTGGAGAACCTGAAATCGGCAATTTCCGCTGTGCACGCACGGGCGGCTGTGGCTTTCGATCTCGCCCAGCGCCGGGAGCAGGAAGCAGCCGGGGTCCCTGCGTCCGACCGTGGCCAGGGCGTGAGTTCTCAGGTGGCGTTGGCGAGGCGGGAGTCACCGAACCGCGGGTCCCGGCTCCTTGGTTTGGCGAAGGCCCTCGTGATGGAGATGCCACGGACTTTGGCTGCATTGGAGACGGGCCAGTTGAATGAATGGCGGGCCACGCTGCTGGTAAAAGAGACCGCGTGCCTCTCTGTTGAGGACCGGTGTGCGGTGGATGAAGAGCTCGCCGCCGATACCGGGACCTTCGATGGTGCCGGGGATAAGGTGATCCTTGCGGCGGCGAAAGCTGCCGCGTATCGGCGGGATCCCCGGTCCGTGGTCGGGCGTGCCAGCCGGGCCGCCGCCGAACGGACCATGAGCCTGCGCCCGGCGCCGGACGCCATGACCTACCTGACCGCCCTGCTGCCCGTCGCCCAAGGCGTAGCCGTCTACGCAGCCCTGAGCCGGGCGGCTGATTCGGCCCGTTCCAGCGGTGATCCAAAATCCGCGGGGTCTGTTAGGGGCGCGGGGGTTGTCGGGGGCGCGGGGTCTGTTAGAGGCGCGGGGTCTGTCGGGGTTGTCCGGAACCGTGGCCAGGTCATGGCCGACACCCTGGTCGAACGCGTCACCGGCACACCCGGCGGGGTCTCGGGGATCAACCTGGACCTCGTCATGACCGACCGCACCCTCTTCCAAGGCGACAGCGAACCAGCCCGGCTTCAGGGCTACGGAATCGTCCCGGCCGAATGGGCAAGAACCCTCGTTAATGAGGAGCAAACAGGCCAAGAGCAAACGACAACGCCGGATACAGAGTTCACTGTCTGGCTCCGCCGGCTCTACACCGCGCCGGGCACGGGCGAGCTGCTGAGCATGGACTCCAAAGCACGGCTCTTCCCTGGCCGTATGCGGCGCTTCATCGAAACCCGCGACGACATCTGCCGCACCCCTTACTGCGACGCGCCCATCCGGCACATCGATCACATCGTCCCGTGGCACTCAGGCGGAACCACCACCCTGACCAACGGAGCAGGGCTGTGCGAAGCCTGCAACCACACCAAAGAAAACCCGGGATGGACCGCCAGAACCACCTCAGGCACCGGGCCTTCCGGAGTTACAAACGCTGGCATCGGGCTTAGCGGGAGTACGGACAGCACGAACACCAGGGAGGTGCACACCATCGAAGTCTGCACTCCCACCGGTCACAGCTACCGGTCCAGACCCCCACCCCTCCCGGGACATCGGGTTGGGCCAACGAAACCGTCGCCTACAACACTTCCCCAGTCAGCCTGAACTCAGCACCCGTGAAGCCTTGCACCCTACACACGCAAACGGGCGGACCGCCCAGCTGTCCGCCCGTCTGGTGTCATCAGGCCCTTAGGAGCGCATTGCGTTTACCTTCCGGTCACGGATCCCGTGCGGGTGTTGGTGGTCCGTCGGCTAAGCGCCAGGCCGAGCGCCAGCATGCCCACTCCCAAGATGAGGTGAAGCCAGTTGTCGGCGTTGTTGACCGGCACGAAGTTCGCGCTGGATTCCTGATCGATGACCAGACCGTAGATCCAAAGCACCAGGTACACAGCGCCACCACCAATAAGGTAGTTGCGTGCCTGTCCTGGCGTACGGGCCATCAGGATTCCTACCACACCAAAGAGCAGGTGCACGATGTTATGCAGGATCGAAACTTGGAAAATTCCCAACAAGAGTGCGTCGGAATCATGTCCTGCGAACGACAATGACTCGTAATTCGAAGTGATTCCAGGGATGAATCCCAGCACTCCAACGAGGAGGAATACTGCTCCCACGATTTGTGCTGCTCGTTGGATGGTTGATCGGGTTCCGGCGGGGCTATTGGTGGATGTCATGAGTTCTCCTCTATTGGCAAACGGCTCAAGATCCTGGTTGTCGTGACCGGAACCGTCTGCTCAATCCCAGTCAACCTGAAAATATCATAAGGCTGCTTAGTATAAAAGGAATCAAGCTCACTGCAGGTGGGATAGTTTGCAACGGCATCCGACATCCGGACCGCTGAAATACTGCTACGGTGCGCAGGCGTCCTTGAGGGCCTGAACCGACTCGGCCGGCACCTCGTCTCCGGCTTCCGCGATCTGGTTCAACGGCGTCGTGATTTCAGCGGGAACGCCGGCAGCACCGGCGGCCGAGACCAAGCCGGCAAGCAACTGCTTGTCCTGAACGCTGACCAAGCCGTCCTGGACTACAGCGCAGACCTGCTTGGTCACTTCATCGGCGGCGGCCGTAGCCACCTTCGATGCGGCGCCGCTGGCTGCGTTTGTAGCTGCTTCCTCCACGGCTCCGCAGCCGACGAGCAGCAGCAACAGGGGGACGGCGGTCAGGGCAGCAAGGCGACGGGTCATGAGTCCAGCCTAGCAATCGGACGCGATGAGCTCCTTGACGGGACCTTCGTGCAAGGCCAGATAGACGTCGTCGCGGATCCGGTTAGCTTCAGGATCGGTCATCGTGCGGCCAAGAGGGCGCAGTACCAGCCGAATCAGGGCGTTGGCCTGCCCGGCAAGAATGTGAAGACGTTCTCGAGCCGCTGGCGGCAACTGGCTGTAGGTAGTCAAGGCCAGCAGCTCAACGCTTTCCAAGTCCTCGGCTCGGCCAGCCAAGGCTGACCGGACCTTGTCGCCAAGCAATTCAGCGTCTGCGTCCTCCCCAATCACAATGGAAAGATCCCTGCTGATAGGAGGCAATTGGGACACAGGTTTCCAGGGGGACAGGTCAAGCATTTGCTGTGCAACCCGCAGGTCGGCAGACCTGAGCAACCTGATGTCCGGGATGCCCTTGCGAAGCATCAGGGCACGGTCCAGTCCCATCCCTAGAGCCAAGCCGGACCAGGTTCCGGGATCCAAACCTGCATCAAGGAAAAGTTGAGGCGCCATGAGTCCGCATTCGGCGAGCTCAAGCCAGTCACCATTCATGAGGACGTCGATCTGCAAGCCCTCTCGGGTGTAGGGATGGACGGCCGGAACGGCGCGCCATTCTGCGCCCGGAAGCACGGCATCCACCAGCGAGCTGATCATCTCCTGCAGGTGGCCTGAATCCAGCGACTTAATGGAGCAGACGCGCCACAAGTCCACCTGATGGGGCGTTCCAACGTGGGTGCGGTCGATGGAGTCGCGGCGATAGACCAGCCCGGAGATGGCCCAAAGCTCGTCCAACAACGCCTCCGGATCAAGCGAGCGCAATAGCGATGGAATGGACGCCGATGTGTGGCTGCGCAGCATCACGGTGGGGCTGACATAGCGGGAATACCTTTGGTCACGCGTGACGTCTGCGGGGCTGAAGCCCAGCCGATCGTAATTGTCGGCAACGCTGACCAATGGACTATGTCGAACTATTCGTTCGGGCACATTCCATTGCTCGCGCAGGGCGTGAAGCACGTCGTGCAGTAGGGATTGCATGGCGTGTGGGCCATGATCGGGATCCGAGAGATCCCTGATGCTCAGGGCGTCGTGAAGCTCTAAAGAGCTGAGATAAGTGGGCATTGCTGGTCCTTGGGTTGGAATGAATGGAGGCTTCCTCCCCCGACTCACTCCAGCGCCAGGACCTAGGCGCGCGCCAAACAGCCCTCGCGACCGGAGACCGGTCGGGGGCAAGTAAATCGACGCAATGAGAGCATGGGCCGACTATACCGCTGTCCCGGGCTGCAGGACAGCCGCATGCTCAGCCAGCCGGTACACCGATACGTGACTCCGGGACTCCGCCGTGAACTCACTACGGTCCCAGTCCGCCCACCTGGATTCCAGCTCGAATCCGGCCAACCGCGCCATGAGGTCGAGCTCGCTGGGCCAAATGTATCGGTGTGGGGTCCGCCTAAGCCGCGCCTCACGTCCATCTGAAATCTCCGGGCCAAAGTGCACGTGGTGAGAAATGACGTGTTGGCGAAGAACATCGTAGGTGTCCACCAGCAGGTACCCAGGCTGGCTCACCTCCACAGTTCCGCCGCGCCCAGGTGGCAGGGAACGCAATTGCGGCACCCAGAGCTCGATGACGAAACAGCCGCCAGGCGCAAGATGACGGGCTGCGTTCTCGAAACACGCGATTTGCTCGTCCTGGGTCAGGAGATTGGCGATGGTGTTGAACACCAGGAAGGCTAGCGAGAATTCTCCGGCGACACGCGCCTGGGCCATGTCGCCCTGAACCACGGATATCAGGTCCTCGCTTACCTTTTCGCGAAGGCGGGCGATCATCGCATGGGACAGTTCGATGCCACTGACAGGGACACCAGCCTCCGAAAGGGGGATGGCCACGCGACCAGTACCGATCGCGAATTCGACAGCAGGACCTCCCTCAGCAAGCCCGGAAAGTACCTCAACTGTGGGCCGCAGTACCTCGGGCGAGAACATACCATCACCAGGAGTGTCGTACTGGCCTGCGGCTTCGTCGTCCCAGAGCTGTTGCTGGTTGATCATGGTTCCACTATTGCACCCACCTATGCTTGACGGATGGGAGAAAAGCCAGTGGACCACGTGGCGTTGGCCGTCTGCATGATCGATATCTCGTCCGACATCCGGCGTAAGTCGCTCAACGAAACAGGCCTTCGCCCCATTTCGAACGGTGTACTGGAGATTCTCAGGGTCATCGAGAGCCACCCCGGAGTCACCGTTGCCGAGGTGGCCGCGCGCCTGGGCCGGCAACTGAGCAATGTAAGCGTCCAGTTGCGCGAGCTGGTGGCTGCCGGCCTGGTTACGCGAGTCAAGGATGCAGCAGACAAGCGGTACGTCTCCCTCCACCCCACAGACGAATCCAAACGCATTAAGTCACTCCTCGAGGGCGCATGGGCTGAGGCCCTCACAAAAGCCAGCGAACGCTTGCTCCCCGAAGAGCGTGAACAGATCGCGGCCAGCCTGCCCGCCTTGGAGCGGTTGGCTTCGTTCCTTGCGGAACCCGAAAAGGTGCCGGAACAGGTAACCGAACTGGCACAAACCCCACGACCAGAACAGCACTAGGACATAAGTCACTCCCTCACGGCTTACACGAGTCATCCAAAGTACTTATACTTTCATAAGTATTACTACTTAAAAGAATGGGTGACGCGTGGCATCACAACTACTCGAGACGTCGGACCCTTTGGGTCAAGGCGGCAAACAAGGTCAACATAATAAGAAGGGGATCGGCTGGCGCGCCCTCCCCTTCCTGGCCTTGGCCCAGTTCATGGTTGTCCTGGACGGCACCATCGTGAACCTGGCACTCCCCCGCCTCCAGATGGAAATGGGCATCAGCGACTCGACCCGGGCATGGGTGGTCACCGCCTACGCACTGGTCTTCGGCGCTTTCCTGCTGCTCGGCGGGCGCATCGCGGACTTCTGGGGCCGGAAGCGGACCTTCATCACAGCCTCGGCAGGCTTCGCCGTCGCATCCCTGATCGGTGGACTTGCGCAGCAGCCGTGGGAACTGATTGGAGCCCGAGCCCTGCAGGGTATCTTCGCAGCCCTACTCGCACCGGCGGCGCTGGCGCTTCTGACGGTTGCTTTCCCCGGAGGCAAGGACCGCGGCACCGCGTTTGCCATCTTTGGCTCCATTAGCGGGGTGGGCGCGGCGGCTGGAGTCTTACTCGGCGGCTTCCTCACCGAGTTCGTCTCTTGGCGCTGGTGCTTCTTCGTCAACGTCCCCATTGCCGTCATCGCCCTCGTTGGCGTCTGGGCTTTGGTGAGTGAAAGCAAAGCCGGCGGCTCCACCAAATACGACTGGCCCGGCGTCGTTCTTGCCGCGCTGGGGCTGGGCTCCCTGGTCTACGGCTTCGCCAACGCCGAGCACGGCTGGGGTGCTATCGAATCATGGGGTTTCATCACTGCAGGTGCGCTGCTGCTGGTACTGTTCGTCGCTGTCGAACGCAAAGTCAGGAATCCACTGCTGCCGCTGCGCGTCGCTACGGAACGCAACCGTGCAGCAGCGTTCCTGGCATCATTCCTGGCAGGAGCGGTGTTGATTGGCGGCATCCTGTTCATCAATTTCTATCTGCAGATCGTCCTCGGTTTCGCGCCGTTTGCCGCAGGAATCGCATCGCTACCCATGACGGTGGTCCTGATTGTCACCGCTGGCATCGTTGCGAAGAACCTACCCAAGTTGGGCGCGAGAATCCCCAGCGCCGTGGGCCCCGTCTTCATGGCCGCTGCCATGCTGTGGCTCACCCAGGTCACACCCGAGGGTACTTACGCCGTCAACATGCTTCCTGCACTGGTACTGATGGGCATCGGCCTCGGAATGGTCTTCGTCCCCATGCAGAACCTGGCCCTGTTCGGCGTGGACAAGGACGATGCCGGCGTCGCGAGCGCACTGGTTAACGCGTCACAACAGATCGGTGGCTCGCTGGGCATCGCGCTCTTCAGCGCCATTGCGGCCGCAGCCACAGCCGCAGTTGGTGGCGGGACACTGGCCGCCCTGACCTCGGGCTATTCACTGGTGTTCCTATGGGCGGCCGGCGTGGCGGTACTGATCGCCCCGATTGCCTTGCTCCTCATCAGGATCGACCGCAAGACCTTCAGCGGCGCGGAGGACACTCCCCACATCCACCTCGGATAGACGCAGAGGCGCCGCCACCCCGTACGGGGCGGCGGCGCTTTTCTGCTTTGAGCGGCGGAACTATAAATCACGACGGCGGTTAACTCGCGTAACGATTGACATGACATAACTCACATTCTGTAAGCTAATTTCATAGTCACGCAGCCGGCTTCCTTCGCACTCATCAGGGAGGTCCGCCTTGGCCCCCAATTCCCTCAAGTCAGAGATCCTCCTGGCCCATGGGGCCGCACCTTCCGCGGCCAGCATTGCTCGACGGAGAGCAGCCGCACACCATGGAAGCCACGGCGTGTCCAACAAACCCGATGCCCTTCTTGGAGCCATCGCCGTCAGGCAGTTGTTTCACCGCTGGCCTTTAGTGCCATCACGTGAACTGGAACGGATCCGCCATGTGCTCCTGCACTGCGACCAACTAGGCTCCCCCGACACCCACCACCTGTCCGAGCCGGCCCAAGCGCTGCTGGAGCTGATCAACTGCGAGTTGGAACGGCGTCGAAACGCCGCGGCTCCGCAAGGGACGCCAGGGGCAAAGACGCCCGTAGACGTTCCGGAACGGGGTGCCGCTTAGATGGCAGGCCACTTTGAGTTGTTCGAAGAATCCGGAGGTGATTGCCGCGTCCGGCTCGTCGATGGTGACGGGACGGAACTCGCTCTTTCCATCTGTTTCCACGACAAGGACTCCGCCGCCAAAGCCATCTACTCTCTACGGGAGATCGCGGCGAGTGGCCTGATAGAGGACCACACGTCGCGGGCATCCTGACGTTGCAGTTCGGGCTGAGGGTACAGTTCGCTCCTACCGGATAATGGGAAGGCCCGCCGTCGGAAAGACGCTGGGGAAGATCGACGGCGGCGGGACGGCTACGGTGTCCAAGGGCACCGTGACGGTTTCCGCGCCAACAGTGACGTCGTAACCCCGCACATCAATCCGCAACGGCTGGTCACTGTAGTCCTCGCCGGACACGAGCGTCAGTGCGATGGAACCCTGAGAGAGGTCCACGGCCAACAGGCGTCCCTGCACCTTGAGCCGGAAGGACAGGCCTTCCCACTCTGACGGAAGGCGAGGATCAAAGCGCAGCACCTCGCCCTGGTCGCGCATGCCTGCGAAACCGCATACCAAGGAGCTCCAGATACCACCAGTGGAGGCGATGTGGACGCCGTCGATGGTGTTGCCATGGGAGTTGTCGAGGTCGATGAACAGTGCCTCGGTAAAGTGCTTCAGCGCCACGTCGCCGTAACCAACCTCGGCCGCCATGATGCCCTGCACGCAGGCGGACAGGGTGGAGTCGCCCGTGGTGATGGGATCGTAGAAGTCGAAAGCGCGCTGCTTTTCCTCGGCCGTGAAGTCCTGCCACTGCAGGAACATGGCCAGCACGGTGTCAGCCTGCTTGAGGACCTGGTGCCGGTAGATCACCAAGGGGTGGAAGTTCAGCAGCAGCGGGTACTTGGACTTGGGTGTGTTCCAGTCCCACGGCTCCAGAGTCATGAAGTCGTTGTCCTGGCTGAAGACTTCCAGGTGGGGGTCGTACGGGAGCGACATCCGCTCGGCCGCCTGCCGCCACACCATGCGCTCGGTTTCGGCGATCCCCTCGTGTTCCAGCGCGGCGGCGGCCCGCAGATTGAAGCGCGCCATGACGTTGGTGTAGAGGTTGTCGTTGACTACGGCAGTGTACTCATCCGGGCCGGTGACACCGTGGATGTGGAACATTCCGTCCTTGCCGAAGAAGCCCAGCGAGGCCCACATCCGTGCTGTTTCAATCAGCAGGTCGGCGCCGAGTTCGCCGCGGAACGTATCATCGCCGCTGGCCCACTGGTATCGGTTGGCTGCGAAGGCGATGGCCGCGGCAATGTGGAACTGGGCAGTACCGGCTGCGTAGTAGGCACTCGCTTCGAGGCCGTTAATGGTCCGCCACGGGAACAGTGCACCGTCCACGCTGAGCTCCTTGGCCCGGACGCGCGCGTCCGGCAGCATCGCGTGCCGCGACTCCAGCACCTTCCGCGCTCCGCAGGGATTGGTGTAGGTCAGGTACGGAAGGAGGTAGACCTCCTGGTCCCAGAAGTAATGGCCCTCGTAACCGGAACCACTCACACCCTTGGCCGGGATACCCGCAACGCCGGCCCGGGCAGTGGCTTGTGCCAACTGGAACAAACCCCAGCGCACCGCCTGCTGCATTTCCGGCTGCCCGCCAATTGAGATGTCCGCCGTGGTCCAGTATTCGGCGTAGTGGGCCTTGCTCTGGGCCAGGATGTCGGAGAAGGACACCAGGTTCGCTTCGGCTTCGGCCGCGAGGCTTTCGCCACGGTCTTCGGCGTCAGAGGAGCCGGCAACCACGTAGCTGACCGACTTCTCCAAACGGAAAGTGTCGCCCTCGTGAATGGCCAAAACGTAGCGGACGGACGATTCGTCCTCCGCCACCAAGGTCTCGAAGGGCTGGCCTTCAGCCGAAATCCAGTGGTCAACGGCCATGGCGACGCGCTGGCGGGACTCGGACGTTTCCCATGCCAGGCGAAGCGAGCCGTCGGTACCCTGGAGGTGCAGCGGCAGCAAGACCCGGCCAGCGTGCCGGCCCGATCGACGGGGGTCGTGGACTGAGTGGTCCTCCACAGGCTGGTCCTGGCGGTTCACGACGCCGGAGGTGATGTCCGCGGATACGTCGCGGTCAGCTGTCAGCGACAGTTCCAAGCCAAGACATCCGCGGGAATCGAAGCCTACGGCGCGACGCTCCACCGTGGTGACGGTAGCGCCCGAGCGGCAGGCCCAGGTGATGCTTTCCTCGTAGACGCCTGTGGAAAAGTCCACGCTGCGGTGATAGTCCAGCACCGTGGATTCGGCAAGGCTCAGGGCTTCGCCATCAATGGAGACGGTGAAGTTGTTGGCGTCCGGCACGTAGACGATCCGCTGGCCGGTCCGGGCAAAACCATACGCGTTTTCGGCGTGCTTGATGTCCCAAATCTCATGGAAACCGTTGATGAACGTGCCGGGAAGCTCGCCGTCCCCGGCTGTTGAATGCGAGCCACGGATACCAAGGTGGCCGTTGCCAAGCGCGAATAGCGTTTCCAGCGTTCCCTCGTCACCGGGGACGTGGATATTCTCCACGAGCTTCCAGGGCTCGCAGGGGAAGCGAAGCCGATCGGAGCTGATGAGTGCCATGGGCTGTTGAAGTCCTTCGAAAAAAGTAGGGTCAGAGAAGATCGTTGAGGTCGTCCACCACCAGCGTGGCGCCGGCGTCGAGCAGGGTTTTCCGGCCTGCCCCGCGGTCCACGCCGATCACGGCGTAAAAGTCGGCTCCTGCACCGGCCTGCACGCCGGACACTGCGTCCTCAACCACGATGCATTCCTCCACGGGCACGCCCAGCAGGCTTGCTCCATAGACGTAGGTGGCCGGGTCCGGCTTACCGGGAAGTCCGACGCCGGCAGCAACCTGGCCGTCGACGACCACCTCAAAGTGGTGGTCGAGTCCGGCGGCCTTCAGTACCGCAGGCGCGTTGCGCGAGGAGGACACCACAGCCACCTTGAGACCCAGCTCTACTGCTGCGTTGATGAACTTGACCGAGCCCTCATACGGCTCAACGCCGCGGGAGTTCACGATCTCGTTGAATATCGCATTCTTGCGATTGCCCAGGCCTTGAACCGTCTCGTTGTCCGGGTGGTCATGAACCGGCCCTTCAGGCAGCGTGATGCCGCGGGACGTCAGGAAGTCACGGACGCCGTCGAAGCGAGGCTTGCCATCGATGTGATCGAAGTAGTCACTCTCCCGGTATCCCTGAGGGTGGCCCGTAGCGGCCAGGTAACCGTCGAAAAGTTCCTGCCACGCCTGCTCATGCACCACGGCAGTGGGCGTCAGCACGCCGTCGAGGTCGAACAACAGCGCCGAGGCGCCAGTCCAGGCATTACGAAGATCAGTCATGTGCATTGTTCCGTTCAGCGCTTGTGGCGCGTGGTCTTGCGTTCGATGAGCTTGGTATCGAGCAGGTGGTTGGAGGATTGATGGGGGGTTTCAGTATTCAGCAGGCGTTCACACAGCAGGTTTGCTGCGAAGGCACCTTGGTCGGCAACGGGTTGCGCCACGGTGCTCAGGCCCAGGAACCAGCTCATGGGGTGATCGTCTATGCCGATCACGGACACGTTCTTGGGCACGGAAAGGCCGTGTTCACGCAGTGCCATCAGGGCACCGAACGCGGCCTCATCACAGTGGGCGAACACTGCTGTGGGCCTCCCGCCGCGGGTCATAAGTTCAGTCATTGCCCGCCTGCCGTCGTCGATGCTCGGCCCGGTTCCCACCACAAGGTCCGGGTGGACGGTGAGGTGGTGATCATCCAGCGCACGTTTGAAGCCACGGAACCGTGGAGTCTCAGTCACAACGGAGTCTTCATTGCTCGAGAGAACGGCCAAGTCCCAATGGCCCAGCCCCAGCAGGTGTTGGGTGGCCTGCCAGGCTGCGTGTTCGTCATCGATACCTACATTGTCCCACGGAACATTTCGCATGCCCACGCTGGCCACTGCCAGCCCGCAGGCTTCCAACGCTTCCACCTCTTTGGGGGCGAGGTCAATATTGAGCAGCAGTAGCCCATCCACTCTTTGCGTCAGGTTTCCCAGGTCCGCAAAGAATTGTTGCCGCACGCTGGCTTTGTTGCGCAGGCTGATCAGGACTGTGTCGTAGCCACTGTCGCCGAAGACTTCTTCTGCTGCTTCCACGGCCTGGGCGAAGAACCAGGCAGTGGCTGTCGGGGCCACGATAGCCACCGAACCCGTATTCCCACCGGCCAGCCTGGAAGCTGCGGCGGAGGCTTTGTAGCCAAGTTTGCTGGCGGCTTCCGCCACCTGTCGCTGGGCTTTTTCAGAAACATTGGGGAGGTTCCTGAGGGCCCGCGACACCGTGCAAATGGACAACCCGGACAGAACGGCTACGTCCTGGATTGTCACTCTGTGAGTCCTAACCATGCAACACGGCCTCAACCCTTTCCATCCTCGTCTGACGCCTTCGCGTGAGCCCCTAACCGGGACACCAGCCAAAAGTGTAAGCGCTTACAATTTTGTCATTCAATAGAGTGTGGTCGAATGCGATATTGTGACGCGAATCTCGCCGAAAGCTTGATTCCGAGGCCTTGATGCCTTCTAATCCTTAGGGCTTAACCCAAGACGTAGTACTTGAGGAACGCGCTCACATCCACCAGCTCCGGCGGCTCGATCCTGTGTCCCATCCCCGGATAGGTGCGCGCCGTTAGTGCGACGTTGGCGTTCAACCACTCCTCGGTGTGGGCTATGGCGTCCTCATTGATCACCGGATCAGCCTTGTCCCGCCCCCAGAAGAAGGGTGGTGGAGCGTCAAAAGACTCACTCAGAGCCAGGAGATCGTTGTCCAGGACGAACCCGGACAGGCCCACCGTTGCCTTGAACGCGTTGGGCCGCAGACGGAGGAGAGTGCTGGCCATGGCCATGCCCTGCGAATATCCCAGCAGGCTGACGCTGCTGTGGTTGTCCTTGACGGAGTTGATCCAGTTGAACACTGAGTTGGTGGATGCGATGACATCCGCGAAGTCGTTGGTCAAGAAGTAGTCCAGCAGGAACCAGCCATAGTGGTCACCAATGATCTTGGGGCCGCGAAGTGCCGCGCAGGTGAACTCACCCGGAAGGTGCGGGAAGAGGTCCACCATGCGCTGCTCGCTGGTGCCATACCCGTGCATCATTACCAGCAACGGGGTGCCCTTGCGCTGATTTTCGGGCTTCGACCACACCACTGATTCCATGGGGACGAGCCTAGTAGACTGTGCCCATGACTCCGCAGGAACTGGCCAACCTGGCCCATCTGCGGCGCGCCCGCGACTTCATCGATCGCGAATACGCGCGTCCGCTGGACGTTCCCACCATGGCCGCCGGGGCACTGATGTCCCCCGCGCATTTCTCCCGCCAGTTCAAGGCCGCCTACGGTGAATCGCCGTACAACTACCTCATGACCAGGCGCATCGAGCGTGCCATGGCCCTGCTCCGCGCAGGAACAAGCGTGACGGATGCCTGCATGGAAGTCGGCTGTACCTCGCTGGGCTCGTTCAGCAGCCGCTTCACGGAGATCGTAGGAATCAACCCCAGCGAATACCGGACCCGGGAGCACCACGCCGTGAAGGCCATGCCCAACTGCATCGCAAAACAGCACACCCGCCCTGAGAGAACGGGCAACAAAAATCTGAGCAGGATTGAAGAAGCGCCCGCGTCATAGCTGCAATAGCGTGTGATCCATGAACATTTCACTGAAGTACGCACACGTCACAGTCAACGATGTCGATGAGTCGCTCGCCTTCTACCGGGACGCCCTGGGTTTTGACGTTCGGAACGACGTCGGCTCCGACGGACAGCGCTGGGTAACCATCGGCAGCGATGCCCAGCCTGACCTTGAGCTTGTCCTTTCTCCGCCACACGCAGGCCGCTCACAGGCCGACGGCGACGCCATCCAGGAACTCCTTACCAAGGGCGTCATGCCCATGCTCGTGTTCACCACGGATAACCTCGACGCCACCTTCGAAAAGCTACGCGCATCCGGCGCCGAAGTACTCCAGGAGCCGATCGACCAGCCGTGGGGCCCGCGCGACTGCGCCTTCCGCGACCCCTCGGGCAACATGATCCGCATCAATCAGGGCTAACCATCCTCGCAGGGTTCACAGTCCGAAAGCACGACGGCGGGATGTCACCGTGGGCACCCACAGCGACGTCCCGCCGTCGTCGTTCTTCTGTTGTCAGAGACTCATCAGGCTGGCATCGGACCGCTCGCCGCCCTGATGCGTGGAGGTGATTGCCTCAGTTACGACGTCGGACAGCCGCTGCCGTCGGCCATAAGCTTGCCGCTGCAGCCGCTCGCCGGTTCCGCGCCGGAGGATGTTCGCCACCCCTGTCCGCGCGAGCGCGAGGTCCCCTGATTCGGTCAGGGCCCGGCGGATGTGCCGGAGTAGGGCAGCGGCCACATCAGCGGCAGCATATGGCGCCTGCTCCAGCGGGTGCAGCAATTGGTTATTGACGCCGAAACGGCTCGCCTTCCAGTTGGCCATGCGGATCACCGGGGTCAAAGTGCTCGACGGCGGTTCCCCCTTGCGCCACTCGCTTGCCGACGTTTCCACAAGGGCCCGTGCGAGGACCGCAATGGTGAGGGCATCCGCTGCATAGAGGCAGACGTCGGCAATCCGAAGTTCCACCGTCGGGTGTCCCCTGGACAGGCGGGCGTCGAAGTAGATCATGCCCTCGTCCAGTGGAACTCCGGTGCCCAGCAGCTCTGAAAGCACTGCCCGGTAGCCGTCAGCCGAACCGAAAACATCCATGGGACCAGCCGTAGGCCATCTGTTCCAGATCTGGGTGCGATAACTTGCGAACCCCGTGTCAGCCCCCATCCAGTAAGGGGAATTGGCGCTCAATGCCAAGAGGACCGGCAGCCAATGGCGCATCCGGTCCAGCACTGCGACGCCCTCATCCGGCGACTCGATGGACACGTGGACGTGGAAGCCGCAGGTGAGTTGCTCACGGGAAATGAGGCCAAATTCCGTGCCCATGGCGGCGTAGCGCTGATTGCCCGCAGTGGGTGTGGCATGGAAGACGGGCGGGGTTGCCAATGCCGCAACCCGCGCCCCCACGGCCCGGGCGGCGGAGTCCGCCAACGCCCGGCCGGCCCGGATCTCGGCCCTCAGTTCTTTGGCAGTCCGGCAGGGCAGCGAGTTGACCTCAATCTGCTCCTGCTTGAACTCCGACTTCAGCGAAGGCTCTTTAGGGTTGGACTCCGGGCCCTCAGGGGAGGCCACATCCAGGATGTCGGCGGCCAATGCCAAGGGCATGCCATCCACCGGATCAGCAATGAGCAGTTCCTCTTCGACGCCAAACGTACGCATAGCCACCCCTCCCCGCGACGAGTTGTTTAGAGACGGCGATTATCCAACGTGGCGCGGAACCTCCATTTGGAAACCGCAACGACAGTGGAGCACCTGCGTTTGCAAGTACACCTCAAGGAGGCTGGGACTGTCCGGATCGTCAGTGGTCCGGGGCGCCTCGATGACGCGTTCCGTGGGGCGTCCCAAGGTCATGGGATCACCGCAGTGGGTGCAGCTGAACCAGAGGCCCGCTGCGGACGTGGAAAGAAATTCACTCTGGATGGCTGGTATCAAGGCATCCAGTCGGACTGCGTGGGCGTAAAACGTATCGCATTCGCTACAGGTGTAGCTGACTTCGACGATCTCCGACTGATTCGGTGTTGCTTCCACAACCGTCTCTACAAAAACGTAGGAATCAGTATTGCAAACGGTGCACCACGGGCGTGCTCCGGTATCGGCAGTTGCAGGTGCCTGTCCACTTGCAGGCTTCGGGGCGGGAATCGGGGATCCAAGCGTCATTGCCATTCTCCTTTTACTCCTTCAAGGAGCCTGCATGGAGGCACACTGTGAGCCGGCCGAAAAGGGCCACGGCTAAAAAGGTGCAGTTCTTGGACCATCCGGGATGGCACAACTCATGAGGCTCCAAGGGCTATCTGCTTAACCCATGTATGAATGTAGTTCACTAGTGGCGCCCGTCACAAGTGATCGGGTTTCCTCCTACCCCTGGTGCGCGCGCTTTTAAGCTTCGAAGTGCGCCACGGGAGCTTCGTTGGCCACGCTCTTGACGATAGCCTCCGCCACGTTCCGCAGCTTCTGGTTCCGGGTGCTCGATGCCTTCTTGAGGATTTGGAACGCTTCTTCCTGCGTACAGCGGTTTTGGCCCATGATGATTCCACTGGCGAGGTCGATCACCGTACGAGTCTGCATGGCTTCCTGCAGATCGTCTGCGTGCTGCTGCTTCACACCAATCCGTACGGCCAGCCGCAGGGAGCGCTCGGCTTGGCTTGCGTAAAGTTCGCAATTACGGATGGTGGCGTCATCATATGCGTGGGCTTGCGGGGCGAAGAAGTTGAGGGCTGCGGTGGCTCCTTCGTCCAATTCCAGGGGCACGCAGAGGGCCGAAAGATGCCCTCGCTCGGCGATGACCCTGCAGTATTCCGACCACCTTTCTTCGGTTGATGTGTCAGGAACATGCTGGGTCCCATGGCTGCGCATGGCCTCCAGGCACGGACCATCACCGTACGCTTGCTGAACTTCATCGATCAGCCTGGCTTCATGGGTGCTTCCAGCTACCGTGGCAGTGCGTCGGCGCCGGCTGAGGGTGATGCCGCAGAGCACATCCATGCCAACGGCCTGCGACACGGCAGAAGCCGAAAAAACCGCGAGCTCATGGAGAAATCCGCCCACATCTTCGCTGTCTATCACCAGGTCCTGAAGCTGCTCAGGCACCGAAACATCGTCGGGCGCAGAGACAGCATCAGGCGCCGCAAAATCAACGTTCATTTCGTCCATGCCTCATTTTACGGTCGCCCAGGCCCAACTCGTCACCCGTCCGGCAATGGAAACAGAATCCTTGCATCTGGCGTGCACCTATGTGCACAATCGATTTATAGTCCACGTCACAGGACTCAGGCTTTTCAGCTCATGCAGACGGGCACCCCGCATTTTTTGATGCAGAGGTACAGACCCATGCCGGCTCAGCCAGCGTCCAGAGTCCCGGACGAAGCACATCAACCGCCAGATGAACCGCTTTGGTGCTCGCGCTGCAATACCGACCAGCACCTCCTGGTGAATTCCATTCAGTCGCACTATCCGCCCGCGCCCAACATGGTGGAAGTGGCATACGAGTGCCATGTTTGCAGGTACTCCTATGAACATGTCGCCTCCGTACGACGCGTGGCCGCGATCCTGAACCGCCCCGGCGTCCCCCAAGGCGTTCTGCAATTCGGCGGCCAGTACCTCCACTGCGGTGAACCTATGAAAACCAAAAGTTGCGAGCTTCGCAGAGTCCAGGCCCCTCTGGTGCTGACTCCTGGAGCGCAGCTGCGGATGTACGAGGTACTTATCAACACACGCATCCTCGGGTGCCATTGCGGCTTCCGTATGGAAATTCCGGACTGAGATTGGGGACGACATGGGGAGCAGCGCCATGAGAAACAACGCGATGAGAAGCTACACCAACAATTCTGAAGCTACCGGGAGGGATAGCATGCACGCAGAATCGCAACGAAAAGAGTCTTCCACCACGGCTGGAAAGCTGGGGCAAGCCGGCAAGCGCCGCCTTCCGGATCCGCCCGATCCGGACAACCTTCCCATCGACTACCCGGGCTCGGGGTGGGACTCCAGCAGGTATCCCTCCGCTGTTCCGGGAAGCCTTCGGCCGCAACACTCCGCACATCGGCGGAGCGCCTGATCATGAGTGAATTCCCGCCGGACCCATCACATCCTGATCCCACCCGCGAGCCGGGTCCCACTCCTGAGCCCGTTCCGTTGCCGGAACCAGGGCCGCCGCCCGTTCCGGAGCCCACACCCGGACCTACAGTGCCTTCGCCGCCAACACCGGGAGAACCGCCCGGGCCTTTGACCTAGCCCACGGCGGCAGGAAAACCAGGCAGGTTCACTCCACAGACCGGATCCCGTACATATCCCCCAGTCGGGATCCGAACGAGGGCGTGCCGCGCTACAGGGAGCGCGGAACGCCCTTTTCGTGCGCTTGGAGTCTTCTGTCGTCCGCACTATCCGCATCTGCATCTGCGTTTATGTTGGTTTCTATTGACTTACCAACATAAACAAAGATAGAGTCAAGCAATTCCACATCGTTGTGACAGCAGTCACTGATGTGGCTGCACTGATAAGCCAGCTTGACCGCAATGGAGGGTAAGTGTTCGCCGAAGAACGCCAGCAACTGATCTCCGCACTCGTCGCAGAGCGCGGACGGGTGAGCGTCACTGACCTTGCCGACCGTTTCAGCATCACCACTGAGACAATCCGCCGTGACCTCGCGGCCCTTGAGGTTTCCGGGAACCTGAGGCGCGTTCATGGCGGCGCCGTCACCTCCGACCTCCTGAGCACACGTGAGGAGAGCATCCTCGAGCGCGCCGTCCAGCGTCAGGTGGAAAAACTTCGCATCGCTAACGCGGCACTCGCCCTGATCCCCCAACTCACCACGGGAAGCGTCCTCCTGGACGCGGGTTCCACCACCGAGACCCTCGCCGACCTACTGGCCCAGCGCACGCCACCGGCCAACGGAAATGATGAGCTCGTGGTCATCACGCACGCCATCCCCATCGCCGGCAAGCTCTCCTCCTCGCAGGGCATAGCACTCCAGATCCTTGGCGGCCGTGTCCGCGGACTGACGCAGGCCGCCGTCGGGCAGTCAACCGTGGAGGCAGCTCACAAACTTCGGCCGGACATTGCCTTCGTCGGTGCCAACGGCATCCACGCAACATTTGGGCTCAGCACGCCGGATCCCGAAGAAGCCGCGGTGAAAGCCGCCTTCGTCACGTCAGCCCGCCGCGTGGTGGCCCTGGCCGACTCTTCCAAGCTGGACGCCGAAACACTGGTCCAGTTCGCCACCCTGAAGGACGTTGACACTTTGATCACAGACAGCGAACCGTCCGCGGAACTCGCAGCGGCCCTGGCCGATGCCGGGGTCGACGTGGTGATCGCATGATCATCACTTTGACCGCCAACCCGAGCCTGGACCGTACGGTTGAGCTCCCCGGCGCCTTGGCCCGCGGTGAGGTTCAGCGCGCGGTGGCCGTCCACCAGGAATCCGGCGGAAAGGGTGTCAACGTTTCACGGGCGCTGGTTGCCTCTGGCCTGGACACTTTGGCAGTCCTTCCGGGCGCCGATTCGGATCCTGTACTTTCAGGGCTGCACGACGGCGGCGTACCGTTCGCGGCGCTGCCCATCGGCCAGGCGTTGCGCAGCAACGTCACGCTCACCGAACCGGACGGTGTCACCACCAAGATCAACGAACCCGGCCCGGAGTTGAGCGGTGAACAGCAGGAAGCCCTGATCGGGCTGCTGCTGGAACGCTCCCGTGGCGCCAGCTGGGTGGTTCTCGCAGGTTCGCTCCCACCAGGAGTACCCGCGGATTTCTACGCCACCATCGCTCGTCGACTCCGGTCGAACGCGGACGGAACGGCCGCCCCAAGCATCGCCATTGACTCCTCCGGAGCGCCGCTCGCGGCCGCCTTGGTGGGCGATGCCGCAGGAAAGCCGGACCTCCTCAAGCCGAACGCGGAAGAGCTCGCAGAGCTTGCCGCCGCGGCCGGTTTTACCAACGTCTCCACTGCTGACGAACTGGAAGCGGATCCGGCCAAAGCTGCTGAAGCCGCTGCCGCCGTCGTCGCCAGCGGTGTAGGTGCCGTTCTTGCAACACTCGGGTCCAAGGGAGCAGTCCTGGTGACGGCCGACGGAGCATGGTTCGCCACGCATCCTCCCATCAAAGCCGTCAGCACGGTGGGCGCCGGGGACTCTTCATTGGCCGGCTATTTGTTGGCTGCTACCCAAGGTGGCTCTGCGCAGGACTGCCTTCGTCAAGCCGTGGCACATGGTGCCGCTGCTGCTTCGCTGCCGGGCTCCACTGTCCCGGCAGTCCACCAGACAAACCCCAATGCCGTAACCATCACGGCCCTCCAGAAGGACTCACAGTGACCCAGCTGATCACACCCCAATTGGTCACCCTCGACCAAAACCTGGGCGACTCCCCTGCCGACGTCATCCGCGTCCTGGCTGGCAAAGTTGCCGCCACCGGCCGTGCTTCCGAGGTTGAAGGCCTCTTCGCCGACGCCTTCGCCCGCGAGCAAAAGACCGCAACCGGCGTTCCCGGCGGCATCGCTATTCCGCACTGCCGCTCCGCTGCCGTCCAGGAGCCTGCCCTGGCCATGGCGCGCCTGTCCCACAAAGTGGACTTCGGTGCCAAGGACGGCCCGGCTGACCTCATCTTCTTCATCGCGGCCCCGGACGGCGCGGACCAGGAGCACTTGAAGCTGCTCTCCAAGCTGGCCCGTTCGCTGATCAAAAAGGACTTCACGGCGGCTCTGCGTGCGGCAGCCACCGAGCAGGACATTGTGGACCTCGTCGATGGCGCCCTGGCCGACAAGCCGGCTGCAGCACCTGCGGAGGCTGCACCCGCTGCCGCTACCGCCAGTACGACGACGACTGCAGCACCAAAGCGCATCGTGGCCGTGACTGCTTGCCCCACAGGTATTGCGCACACGTATATGGCTGCCGACTCCTTGGTGGCCGCCGCCAAGGAAATGGGCGTTGACCTTCAGGTCGAGACCCAGGGATCCTCTGGCGCCAAGCCGCTTGACCCGGCAGTGATTGCAGCAGCTGACGCAGTAATCTTCGCCGTCGACGTGGATGTTCGAGGCAAGGAACGTTTCGCCGGCAAGCCGGTCATCAACGCACCGGTCAAGCGGGGCATCGACGAACCCACCAAGATGGTTCAGGAAGCACTTGCAGCTGCCGACGACCCCCGGGCACGCCGCGTTCCCCATGCAGGCCCTGAAGAGCAGGCTGAGCGCGATGCGGAGGAGAAGGGCGAGCACATCGGCCAGAAGCTGAAGCGAGCACTCCTCACCGGCGTGAGCTACATGATTCCGTTCGTAGCCGGTGGTGGCCTGTTGATGGCGCTCGGATTCCTTATGGGTGGCTATCTCATTACGGACTTCGCCGACAAGATCGTCGTCGAAAACAGCATCTTCAACCTCCCCACCGCCTTCCCCGACAACGCTTGGGGTCCTCTGGGTGCTTATCTGGGAGCCGTGTTGTTCAAGATCGGCAACCTGTCGATTCAGTTCCTGGTGCCTGCGCTGGCTGGCTACATTGCCTACGCCATCGCCGACAGGCCCGGTATTGCACCCGGCTTCGTTGCCGGCGCGGTGGCTGGATTCATGGGGGCGGGCTTCCTCGGCGGCATCGTCGGCGGCCTCCTCGCCGGCTACGCCGCTTACCAAATAGGAAAACTCAACGTTCCTCGTTGGCTCCGAGGTTTGATGCCCGTAGTCATCATCCCTCTTATAGCTTCCATTGTGGCGTCCGGACTGATGTTCCTCATCCTTGGGCGCCCCATCGTGGACCTGACCAACGCACTCAATGCTGGACTTTCAAGCCTGACGGGTGCGGGCGCTATCCTTCTGGGCATCATCCTCGGCCTCATGATGTGCTTCGATCTGGGTGGCCCGGTCAACAAGGTGGCTTACTCCTTCGCGGTCGCGGGTCTGGGAGCTGCTTCGGTAGCAAACCAGGCACCATGGCAGATCATGGCAGCTGTCATGGCTGCCGGCATGGTTCCGCCCCTCGCGATGGCTTTGGCCACGGTCTTGAACAAGAAGCTGTTCTCTTTGGCTGAGCGTGAAAATGGAAAGGCTGCATGGCTTCTCGGGGCTTCGTTCATCTCGGAAGGTGCCATCCCCTTCGCCGCTGCTGATCCCCTTCGCGTCATCCCTGCCAGCATGGTGGGTGGTGCAGTAACCGGCGCACTGTCCATGGCCTTTGCCGTAACGTCCAAGGCGCCCCACGGCGGCCTGTTCGTGTTCTTCGCGATCGACAACTTCCTGCTGTTCTTCCTGTCAGTTGCCGTTGGTGTGGTCATCACCGCACTTCTGGTTATCGCCCTCAAGCGCTTTGCAGTCAAGAAGCCGGTGGAAGCGGAACCCATTCCTGCTACTGCCAGCGTGTAGCCACAACGGTCTAGACTTCCCACAAAGCAACCCCTCAACACAGCCACCCCTTACAAAGAGGAGCACCAATGCCAGAACGTACAGCCACCATTGCAAGCCGTGTGGGCCTCCACGCCCGTCCGGCAGCCATTTTCGCCGAAGCAGCTGGAGACCTGGATCTCGACGTCACCATCGCACGCCAGGGCGAGCCCGCGGATGACGCCATGGACGCCGCGAGCATCCTGTCACTGATGAGCCTGGGCGCTTCCCACGGCGACGTTGTAGTCCTGCGCGCCGATGGTGAAGGTGCGGATGCGGCCTTGGACAGCTTGGTCAAGATCCTCGAAACGGACCACGACGCCTAACCCGGGATACGCAAGTCCCTCAGCGACACAGATAGAGCCTGTCAACACCGGAATAAGGGTGTCGGCAGGCTCTATCTGTGTCTGCCGCCGTCAATCACCGGCTAGGTCTTCTCTTCGTTCAGGAAGGCCGCAACAGACGCCTCCGTTGGCTTCACTTCCTTGAGCTTGCCCGAGAGGTAGGCCTCGATGATCCTTGGGTCGACGTACGAAGAGCGGGCCACCGACGGGGTGTTGCCCAGCAACTCCGAAGCTTCCTTGATGGCCCGCACTATCGCTTGGCGTGGTGTGCCCTTATGGCCGGACTTGATCAGGCATATCGCCGCAGCTGCAGTGCCTTTCCACGTCCGGAAATCCTTTGATGTGTAGGCTTCGCCGGCGATGCCACGCAAGTATTCATTGATCATGGACGCGTCAACGGAAACCCATGACCCGTTGGCTTGGTAGGCCAGCAACCGCTCTTTGCCGGGCCGTTGTGCGAGCGGTTCCAGGAAGGCTGCCAGCCCGGGGTCGTGTATGGATGTGTCCCACAACTGGCCGCTCTTACCGGGGAACTTCAGGAAGACATCCTGCCCTTCCACCCGGGCGTGGCGGCATCGGAGTGTGGTGAGCCCATAGGAGCCGTTCTGCTTCATATAGATCTCGGAGCCGACGCGGAGCGCACCCAGATCCATGAGCCGTACCGCAGCGGCGAGGGTTTGTTGCCTGGGATCTTCGGAGTTCTGCAGGTGCACCGTGACGTTGCGCCGAATTGCGGGCAGGACAAGGCCTAGCTTGGCTGCGCGAAGGAACTTCTCGGTGTCCTTCCGTTCCCTCCACCGGGGATGGTAGATGTACTGGCTGCGGCCTGCACCATCAACCCCGGTGGCCAGAATGTGGCCGTGCTCGTAGGGGCTGATCCACACGTCGGTCCACGCAGGCGGGATCGCCAGCGCATTAATGCGCTGGCGATCCTCTTTGCTGACAAGGGTCCCGTCCGGATGCCTGTAGCTGAACCCTTTTCCTACCTTGCGGCGGACGATGCCGGGCTTGGACAGGTCACTGCGCTTAAGCCTGGGCACGGTTCTTCCGCCCTACTCGTGGTCGCCCGGTCCTTTAAGGCCTAGGCCTCGTCCGGATCCGTCACGGCAGCGCCGGCGTTCATGATTTCCGCGTTAATCATCCACACCAGCTGCTCAAGGCGGGAGATGAACGCGTGAAGCAGGTCCGCCGTCGTGGGGTCTTCCTCGTCCACTTCGTCATGGACATCGCGCATGGTCTGAACGGCACGCTCCACACGCTCAGTGACCAGCTTGACGGCGTTCTTGGTGTTGACCAGGCCTGCCGGGAATTCCTCCAGGCGGGTGCCCTTGGCGATGGTTGCGCTGCGGCCGTCGGGCAGGGCGTGGAGTGCACGCATGCGCTCGGCTGTGTCGTCAGCGAATTGGCGTGTGGCCAGGACCAGCTCGTCCAGCTGGAGGTGGAGATCGCGGAAGTTCGGTCCCACAATGTTCCAGTGCGCCTGCTTCCCCTGGAGCTGCAGCTCGATGAGGTCGGTCAGGACGATCTGAAGGTTGTCTGCAAGCTGCTGTGACGCTTTCATGTGTTCCTCTCATGGACGTTCATGTGAGCCAAAAACGCGCCGCATAATCTCTGCGGCAACTGCCCAATCATCAGGTGACGACTGCCATAAGCCTTTCATAAGGTTGCTTAGTAGTACAATGAAGAGTGTTACTGTTCACGACTGGCGAACTTCACCACATGGCGAAGACCGGCATGTGATACACGAAAAGGCACTTTGAGGCCGTGGAACGCCTCCAAGTACCGGCATAACTCAATCGAAGTAAATCGGAATGCATAGTTTGGAATCGGCGATTCATCAAAGATTCCCCCAGAAAGGAATGTGCTGACCATGAATACGCTTCTGATCATTGCTGGTGTAGTAGCAATTGTTCTTCTCTTGGTAGGCGGCTTCACTGAAGCCCTGAGTTGGTTGCTGTGGGTAGGCGTCATCCTCCTCGTCATTGCGGCCATCGGCTGGTTGCTGAGCTTCATGTCGGGTCGCAGGGGACACACGGTATAAACCAAAACCGGACATACCCCTCCCGGATCCCACGGCCAGGCCCTAAGCAGTTACAGACCGTGAGGGCTGTTCCCATCACTGCAAGTGCACTGGGAGCAGCCCTCCTGTATCACCCGTCGCCGTCGGCGCCTTTACCGGTCGCTGAAGGTGGCGGGGCCGCATCAGGGTCCTGGGGTGTCGGGAACTCGTCACCAAGGGTGTCGGGCACTCCCTGGGCCGGCCGTTCCGGCGTCTCGCGTTCATCACCCTGGCCAGGCATCTCCTGCTCCGGGGTGGGGGTGCCGTAGCCGCCGGGTTCGCTCTCCGGGTCTACGCGGTGTTCGTCCTGGCTCATTGCTTCCTCCTTGGAAATCCGATGAGGCCCCGATAGAAAAGATCGAGGAATGCTGACAGTTCGACCGTAGTCCCACGCATGGTCGTCGTCCACCAAAACCACAATGGAGGTGCACAGATGGTAGAGCCGGAGCAGGCTCCCAGAACCGGTCGCAATGAATCGCTCGAGGAGCGTATGGACCGGAACTGGATGGAACTGATCCAGGAATTGCGGGTGCTCCAGACCGGGGTCCAGATTCTGGGAGGCTTCTTGCTGACGCTGCCCTTCCAGGAACGCTTCGAAGAGCTGGACGACTGGCAACGGAGCCTCTACCTCTTCAACGTGATGGTGGCAGCGCTGACGACAATCCTCATCGTGCTCCCCGTCAGTGTTCATCGCCGGTTGTTCCGCAGGGGGCTGAAGGCCACCCTGGTCTCCAGTGCCGACGTTGTCACCAAGTGGGCGTTGGGCGGGGTAGCACTCCTGATCGTGGGCTCGGCCACCTTGGTCTTCGACTTCACCGCAGGACGAACCGCAGGAATTGTGGCCGCCAGTTTCATCATCCTGGTCCTGTTGCTCCTCGTGGTGGGCACGCCGCTATGGCTGCACCGCCGCGCCGTCCGGAACGGCAACGGCAACAGCAACAGCGGAAATTCAAGAGAGGTGTGAGCATGCTGAAACCTGCCAAGCACCAAGACACATCTGGTAAAGACAACAAGCCAGCCCGCCAGTGGGTCAAGGACCATGGTTTGCTGCTGGTCAACGCGGGCCTGTTCGTCGTTTTCCTCGGCGGAATGATCATTTCAGGGGCAGCCCATTACAGCGAAGAACAGCAAACACACGGACAACCGGCAACCGGCATTTCCGATTTCCTGACTTCTGGAAATTTCTGGGAAGCCGTCTTTGAGAACTGGGAGTCGGAGTTCCTCCAGATGGCCATGTACGTGGTCCTGACGGTTTTCCTGTTCCAAAGGGGCTCCTCCGAATCAAAGCCCGTGGACAAGGACGCCCCTCAGGACGAGGACCCGCGAGACGCAAAGATGACAGCCAAGACCCCTTGGCCTGTACGCCGGGGCGGTTGGGTCCTGAAGGTCTACGAGCATTCGCTTTCCGGCCTGCTCGGCCTGCTTTTCCTGCTTTCCTTCATCCTGCATGCCTTTAGCGGAACGTCCGCTTACAACGACGAACAGCGCAGCCATGGCCTTCCCGAGGTCTCCACGTGGGAGTACGTCGGGTCAAGCCAGTTCTGGTTTGAGTCCTTCCAAAACTGGCAAAGCGAGTTTCTGGCCGTGGCCGTGCTGGTAGGAGCGTCCGTGTACCTCCGCGAAAGAGGCTCACCGGAGTCAAAGCCGGTTGCAGAGCCACACTACGAGACGGGCGCCTAACCCAATTCAGAGAAAGGACGGCATCATGCCTGGAAAGAAAAACTCCAGTTTGAAGGACCCCAAACTTTATGAAGAGCTCCGCGAGGATGGCGCGTCCAAGGAGAAGGCAGCCCGCGTCTCGAACGCTGCCGCGGCGAAGGGCCGCAAGGAAGTAGGACGCAAGGGCGGTAAGTCCGGTGACTACGATGACTGGACTGTGGACAAATTGAAGTCACGCGCCAAAGAACTTGGGCTAAAGGGTTACTCGGATAAGAAGAAATCCGAGCTCATCTCCATGCTGCGGAATCACTAGTTATCCAGGTCAAACATGAAAGCAGCGGCCGCTTGAACGGCGGCCACTGCTTTCATGAAATTCGATCGGGTGAATTACGACGCCGGTTCACGCCTTTTTCTTGGCCCGCGTCTTTGGTTTGCTGGCAGTTTTGCTGGCGGCAGCGGCGTCGTCGTCCGCTTTTTCCTTTCCGCGTTTCTTGTCCAAGCTGCGTTTGAGGGCTTCCATGAGGTCGATGACGTCCCCGCCCTCGCCTTCGCCTTCCGTTGCACCGAAAGTGGCCTCGGTATCCAAGGCTTCGCCCTTTTCCAGCTTTGCCTCAATCAGCGTTCGGAGCTGCGCTTGATAGTCGTCGGTGTATTCATCGGGGTCAAAGTCGTGCGCCATGGATTCCACCAAAGCGGAGGACATTTCCAGCTCCTTGTCGGAGATTTTGATGTCGGTCTCCAAGGACGGGAATTTGGCTTCCCGGACCTCATCTCCCCACAAGAGCGCCTGCAACAACAGCACGTCACCACGTACCCGCAGCGCCCCCAAGCGGGTCTTCTGCCGCAACGCGTACTGGACGATCGCGATCCTGTCCGTGTCCTCCAGTGTCTGCCGAAGAAGCATGTACGCCTTGGGCGATTTGGAGTCCGGCTCCAGGAAATAACTGCGTTCATACATGATGGGGTCCAGTTGCTCGGCGGGGATGAACTCCACCACCTCAATTTCGCGGCTATTCTCTTCCGGCAACGACTTCAATTCAGCCGACGTCAGGACTACGGTGCGGCCTTCTTCTTCATAGGCCTTGTCGATATCCTCGTACGCCACAACTTCGCCGCAAATTTCGCATTTCCGCTGGTACCGAATGCGCCCGCCGTCCTTATTGTGGACTTGGTGCAGGCCAATATCGTGATCCTCCGTGGCACTGTAGAGCTTCACTGGTACGTTGACCAGACCGAACGCGATAGATCCCTTCCATATGGCCCTCATGCACCCAGTCAACAGCACAACACAGCAGAGGAGAAGAGGTGGCAGGCAAGCAACAGGAGCGGGTGAACGTGGAAGGCCACGAGCTCACCCTCACCAACCTGGGCAAAATCATCTACCCCGAAACCGGCACCACCAAGGCTGAAGTGCTGGAGTACTACGCCGCCGTCGCGCCGTTCCTGATCCCGGCCGCTGCCAATCGGCCCGTAACCCGCAAGCGCTGGGTCAACGGGGTGGGCACCGCTGAGGATCCCGGGCAAGTGTTCTTCCAGAAAAATCTCGAAGACTCGGCTCCCAAATGGATTCCCCGTGCCGCCATCCAGCACTCGGACCACACCAACGTGTATCCCATGGTGAACAACCTTGCGACGCTCACCTGGATGGCCCAGATCGCCTCCTTGGAGATCCACGTACCGCAGTGGCAGGTGGACCCTTCGGGAAAGCCGCTACGACCCGACCGCTTCGTCCTTGACCTCGATCCAGGCCCTGGTGCTGGACTGCCCGAGTGCGTTGAGGTGGCCAAGCTGGCCCGTTCCATCCTGCAGGACATGGGCATGGATCCAGTCCCTGTCACCAGCGGAAGCAAGGGTATCCACCTCTACACCGGCCTCGACGGCACCCTGAAGTCCGAGCAAGTGTCCGCGTTCGCCAAAGAGCTCGCCCGTGCCTTGGAATCGGATCACCCGGAGCTGGTGGTCAGCGACATGAAGAAGTCCCTCCGCCACGGAAAAGTGCTGGTGGACTGGAGCCAGAACAGCGGGAACAAGACCACCATCGTCCCCTATTCCCTGCGCGGAAAAGCCCACCCTACTGTCGCCGCACCGCGCACTTGGCGGGAGCTCTCCTCCCCTTCATTGGACCATCTCGATTACTTGGCCGTGATGAAGCGCGTTGCTACCGGGAAGGACCACTTTGCGTCCATCTCCGACCGGCACCTGCCGCCTCACGGTGAGGATGATAATGACGACGACGGCGCTGCTGCCGGAGGCAGTTCAAGCACCGCCGGTTCCGGCGGCGGTTCGGTCCGTTCCCGCGAGCGGGTGGTGACGGTAGAGAACCGTCTCGCCAAATACGTCGGGATGCGCGATCCGGGGAAAACCCCGGAGCCGTTTCCGTCGTCGTCGGCTGTTTCCACCTCCAAGCAATCCGGAGGCTCCTCTTCCGATCAACCGAAGCCCGGCGATCCTCCACCCCCCGGCGGCATCTTCGTCATCCAAGAGCACCACGCCCGCCGCTACCACTTGGACCTGCGCCTGGAGCACAATGGCGTCCTGGCGTCGTGGGCGCTGCCGCGTGGCATCCCGGAAACCCCCGACCGCAACAACCTTGCCGTCCATACCGAAGACCACCCCATGGAATACGCGAACTTTGCGGGCGTGATCCCCAAAGGTGAGTACGGGGCAGGCACCATGACCATTTGGGACCGCGGCGAGTACACGTGCGAGAAGTGGCGCGACGGCAAGGAAGTGATCGCGACCCTCACGGGCGAGCCGGGTGGTGGTCTCGGTGGAACCAAACGTTTTGCGCTCATCAATACGGGCGACCGATGGTTGATTCACCTGATGAAGGAGCAGCCGGGAGGACGGCGGGTTCCGTCCGCGAGCTCGGCGAAGTCCTCGCCGCGGCCGCCCAAGCCTGCTGCTCCCCAGCCCATGCCGAACTACACCCCCATGCTCGCCACCTCCGGGACCACAGCCGATTTGCGCGGCGATGATTGGCTGTATGAACTGAAATGGGACGGAATCCGGGCGATCATCACCGGCACGGAGGGCAAGATCCGGCTCATGAGTCGCAACGGAAACGATCTCACCGCCGCCTATCCCGAACTGACGGACCGTGCATGCTGGCCCGATGGCGACTTCGTGGCTGATGGCGAAATTGTGGCGCTCGGCAAAGGTTCGCGGCCTGATTTCGGGCGGCTGCAACTCCGGATGAACCTGGTCAAGGCTGCGGATATTGAACGTGCCCGATCAACGGTTCCGGTGCAGCTGATGCTGTTCGACCTTCTTTACGACGACGCCACGGACCTGAGCGGGCTGCCCTTCCGAGAGCGTCGCGAGAGGCTCTCCGGGTTTGCGCAGCGCTTGCCGAAAGGCTGCCCGTTGCATCTTTCGGCAGTGTTGGACCACGACGTTGAGGACCTGATGACCAGCGCGGCCGAGCTTGGCTTGGAGGGTGTCATGGCCAAGAAGGCCGACAGCCGCTACGTGATTGGTCGCCGCAGCAGGTCCTGGATCAAGCTGAAGCTGGAGCAAAGCCAGGAAGTGGTAGTGGGCGGTTGGCGTCCCGGTGCGGGCGCCAGGAGCGGGACTTTCGGTGCGCTGCTGCTGGGCATCCCAGACGGCGACAAGCTGCACTACGTGGGCCGGGTGGGCACCGGGTTCAAGGACTGGCAGCTCCGCGACGTCATGGAGAAACTGGAGCCCCTGGGAGTGGGCAACTCCCCCTTCGCGGACATTCCGCGGGAGGATGCTGCGGGTGCCAAGTGGGTGAGCCCTGAGCTGGTGGCCGAGGTAACGTTCGGTGAATGGACAGGCCCCGGCCGGCTGCGGCATCCGGTGTGGCGTGGCTGGCGTCCGGACAAGTCCCCTGAGGACGTAAGCCAGCCCAACTAGGTCGCAGTTAATGCCGTTCTGAGGGCTCAAAACGGCATGATCTGCGACCTAGTTGGGCTGGCTCCTGTTGGTGCGATTGGTTCGGCGATGCGAGCCTAGGAGGAGTGCGGCATTTGCGGGCGGCTGGTCCTGTGGATCGCCGTCACAGCTGCCCCCTGGCCCATCCGGCCATGGGCTTGGTCGCGGTCCTTCGGGTGGCGACGTTTGCCGTTACCGTCCGGCCACTGCTTGCTCTGGTCAGCGCCCAGCGCGACGGCGACGGTTGTCGGCTCGGGCATCGGCGCCATACCCATGGACTCCACCAAGTGGCTAGCAACCTCAGGATTGATGCGTTCAGACTCGTGATTCGCAGTCATGGTTCTTCCTTTCCAGTGTGCCTGTATTTCCAATGTGCCTGTCCGCTGGTTTTACCAGCGGACCTTCTTTTCCGTCTTAGCCTGCTTACCGCTGGCGGAGGTTGGCTTATGCCCCTTGCCTGTGCTTTGCCAACCGGCCGGAGCACCACCCCCGGACTTGCTGGCCAGCATGGCCTTCTGGGCGTCGGTCAGTTTGGACTTGATACCGCCGGAAGCCGGGGTCTTCTTGTTTTCGGAAGGGTTGGCAGTCATACGTGGACTCCTAAAAGTGTGAGTCCTGAAGAGACACGTATCCCTGTCGTCGCGGTTCGGGAAAAAGTCATCAAGAACGGGAACGGCATGGAGGCAGGGCCTCAACAGGCGTGGATTTTTGTCAGGTTAAACTCGGCTGTGCCGCTAGGGCAGAGGCCGGTCTACTCAAAAATCAGTGTTCCCATGCCTCATACCCTAACCAAATCCCTGCAGATTTGTGAACCCCTCACCTGCAGCTTCTTCGTGCTCCACAGGAATTCCTCCTCGGCTAGCATGGCAAACGTGACCCGGAGAGCATCCATCGCCACAGCACTGCGTGCCGCCGGCTGCGTTTTTGCGGAGGACGAAGCACAACTGCTCCTCGATGCCGCCCACCATCCGGACCAACTCAACCGCATGGTGGACCAACGCCTTACCGGACGCCCCTTGGAACACATTGTGGGGTGGGCGGAGTTCTGCGGGACGCGAATCTCCGTGGACCCCGGTGTGTTCGTGCCCCGGCGGCGCACGGAGTTCGTGGTGCGAGTGGCGGCGATGATCGCCAAACCCGGAGCCGTCGTCGTCGACCTTTGCTGCGGTTCCGGGGCGATAGGTGCAGCACTCAACGATCTCCTGGGGAGCTGCAAACTGCACGCTGCGGATATCGACCCCGCAGCGGTTCAGTGCGCCCGCCGCAACGTTGAGCCTCGCGGCGGCCGCGTCCACCAGGGGGACCTCTACGCGGCATTGCCCCGGGAACTACGCGGGAAAGTTGACGTGCTGCTCGCGAACGCGCCCTATGTTCCTACGGAGTCCATGGTGCTGATGCCGCAGGAGGCGCGGCTCCACGAGCCGAGGGTAGCGCTCGACGGCGGCGCTGACGGTTTGGATGTCCAGCGTCGCTTAGCGCTGGGCGCGGCTGAGTGGCTGGCGCCGGGTGGGTCCTTGGTGATGGAAACCTCAAGTCAACAGGCGCCGCGCACTGCCCGACTCCTGCAGGAGGCGGGGTTGCTCACGAAGGTGGCCTCGGACGAGGAGTTGGATGCAACCGTGGTGCTCGCGGCGCACGGGTGATCCGTTCAAACCGTCAGCTTTTAGGCCCGAATCCGGCCCGTTAAGTGGGCTCAGCTAAACAATTTGGTAACAACGTGCTCCCGAGGGCAAAAACGAGCCCGGATCCGCATGATTACAGGGCAAGAGCGGGTAATGAGATGCAACACAGCTAGGCAATTTGCACCCTCATATGGCCCAAAAATCGGATCTCAACTCGGGTTTTCGGTCCAAAACGCGTAAAATTGAAACCCTGCCCAGAGCGGGGCAGCAGAAGTCGCAAGCAAATGACCTCCCTAGGAGAAGCCCAAATGCCCACAGACCAAAGCAACACCGTCTCTCCGGATGGCGCAAGGAACGCCACCGGGAACCAGGTATTGGCAGGCCCCACCCCGGCCGCCACAAACGCACCAAATTCAGTAGATACAGTAAAGAAAACGAAGCTTCGCCCGAAGCGCCGGCTGAAAGAATCCGACGTCAACGTGGTGAATAAGCCGATGCTGCGCAAAGCACTCGGCGGCACGATCGTCGGCAACACCATGGAATGGTACGACGTCGGCGTGTTCGGCTACCTCATCACCACCATGGGCCCTGTCTTCCTGCCGGAAGCAGACAAGTCCGTCCAGACACTCTTCCTTCTGGGCACCTTCGCCGCAACCTTCATCGCGCGCCCCCTCGGCGGCGTCGTGTTCGGTTGGCTTGGCGACAAGGTTGGCCGTCAGAAGGTCCTCGCCGCAACACTGATGCTCATGGCGGCAAGTACGTTCGCCGTCGGCCTCCTTCCCGGCTACGCGCAGATCGGCATCTGGGCCGCCGCGTTGCTGGTGATCCTGAAGCTCATCCAAGGCTTCTCCACCGGTGGCGAATACGCCGGTGCCACCACCTTCGTTAGCGAGTACGCCCCGGACAAGCGCCGCGGCTACTTTGCCAGCTTCCTCGATATGGGCAGCTACATCGGATTCGCCCTTGGTGCCGCCCTGGTTTCGGTCCTGCAGCTCACGCTCGGACAGGCAGCCATGGAGGAATGGGGTTGGAGGATCCCCTTCCTGATCGCAGGTCCGCTGGGCCTCATCGCCGTGTACTTCCGTAGCAAGATCGAGGAATCACCCCAGTTCCAGGCAACCCTGGACGCCCAGGAAGCCTCTGCCAAGGACGCCGCATCGCAGGATGCTGCCGTGGCCAAGGGTCCAATTGGAATCATCAAGGCCTACTGGCGCCAGATCGTGCTGGCCATGATCCTCGCGGCCGCAGCCAACACTGTTGGTTACGCCCTGACGTCGTACATGCCCACGTACCTTACGGATTCCAAGGGTTACGATCCCGTTCATGGCACGCTGCTGACCATCCCGGTCTTGGTGATCATGGCTGTTTGTATTCCACTGACCGGAAAGCTTTCCGACCGCATCGGCCGCCGTCCTGTGCTGTGGATCGGCGCAGGCAGCACCATCGTCTTCGCCATTCCGGCATTCCTGCTGATCGGCATTGGCGACATCTGGTCCACGCTGGCCGGCCTCGCCCTGATCGCCTTCCCGGTGACGTTCTACATCGCCAACCTGGCTTCCGCCCTGCCGGCCCTGTTCCCGACGTCCAGCCGTTATGGCGGAATGGGCATCGCTTACAACTTCTCGGTTGCGATCTTCGGCGGGACCACACCGTTCATTGTCCAGGGCCTGATCGAAGGCACGGGCGACGACATGATGCCGGCGTACTACCTGATGGCCACGTCCATCATCGGTGCAATCGCCATCTACTTCCTGCGTGAATCCGCCCAGCGCCCCCTGCCTGGCTCCATGCCCAGCGTGGATACTCAGGCCGAGGCACGTGAGCTCGTAGCAACGCAGGACACCAACCCGCTTATCAACCTGGACGAAATGCCGTTTGACGGCCAGCCCATCGATGACGCGGTGTTTGGTAAAGGCAACAAGGACCTGACTCCCGTTTAGGCACTCACTGCCTGCAACTTCTGCAACGCACTTCAGATAGTTCGCGGCAGCTAGCCGCCCACCGCAGCCACCAGCCCCAAGGCGCTCTCCTTGAGGTTGGTGGCTGCGGCTGTTAAAGCCCCAACTGGGCCTGCACTGCCGCGCCAATGATCCGCGCACCTTCCGGGAAGCCGCCCGGATTCGGTCCGGCGTAGTTGAGCCGGATGTACGGCCCTTCAGGTTCCGCAGGGAACCACTCCGTTCCGGCCGCAATAAGAACGCCGGCCGCCTCGCAATCCTTGGTGAGTTGATCGACGTCGAACCCGTCCGGCATCCGCAACCACAAGTTCAAACCGCCTTTTGGCAAGTGGCTGAGATGGGCCTGCGGAACATGCTCGCGGAGGCTGGTGACCAGCAAATCGCGCCGCGACTGCAGCTGATGGCTGAGGCCGCGAAGGTGGGTTTGCCACCCTGGCTGCGTGACGACGTCGAGCGCTGCCGCCTGAAGCAGGCCGCTGACGTACATGGACTCAGCCGCCTGCGCCCCCATGATGCGTTCGCGTGCCGGTCCCCGCGCGATGACCGCTGCAATACGGATGGAAGGCGAGACGCTCTTGGTCAGCGAGCGGATATAGACCACATGCCCGGAATCGTCTCTGGCGGCGAGCGGGACCGACTGCGCCGTGATGCCGAAGTCGTGCGCCCAGTCGTCCTCCACCAGGAAGGCCCCGTGCCTCTGAACGATCCGCAGTACCTCTTCCCCACGCTCCGCCGACCACTGCGCGCCCGTGGGATTGGCGAAGTTGGGCTGCGCGTAGAACAGCCGCGCGCCCGATTCCTCGAAAGCCCGGTCCAGTTCTTCCGGGTCGGGGCCCTCCGGGCCGCTCGGAACAGGAATGACATTGACGCCCGCCTGGCCCGCCGCCAGCAGCGCACCCCAGTAACTGGGCGACTCCACCAACAGCGGCTGGCCATGCCCCACTAGTCCGCGAAAAATCGAGCTGAGTCCGCTCTGGCTCCCCGGAAGTACGACGACGTCGCTCGGCTGGGGCGGCGTAACGCCCACTGGCGTTGAGGTACTAAGTTCCTGCGCGAACCAGGTCTGGAGCTCGGGAAGTCCTTGGGCCGGCGGCCGGGTCAGAGCGGCGTCTCCCCTTGCGGCACGTGTGAGGGCGCCGCGGATGAGTCTTTCGGGGAGGAGTTCGCGGTCCGGGTATCCGGAATGGAATGCGATGACGTCATTGGTAGCGCTCCGCATGGCGCCAGAGTTCAGTGGTCGGGCGACTTGGGCTGCCCGCAAGGCTGCTGTTTGCCAGCCGTAGTCGGAGGGCCTGGCAGTGCGATAAGCCCGGACGAAAGTTCCAACGCCGGGCCGGCTCTCAATCAGGCCCTGCGCGGTGAGTGTCCTGAGGGCCTTCTGGACGGTGACAGGGCTGGCTTGGTACTCAGCAACGAGTTGGCGCGTTGATGGCAGCTTGGCTCCCGGCGCAGCCCCTGCGATCCATTCTTTTACTCGCGAGACGATTCGGGAACTGCTATCGTTGTTCATGAGTCCTAATAGTAGCGCTACTACGCTTTTGCGGCCAGTGGTATCCACCCGGACATCAACGGGTGTTTGGTGGGGTCTCCTTGGCGTCGTCGCTTTCTCCTTCACTGTTCCGCTGACACGGGTGGCTGTGGAGGGAATGTCTCCCCTGTTCATCGGCGCCGGCCGGGCAGTTGTTGCCGCCATTCTCGCGGCCCTTGCCTTGGCGCTAACTCGGCAGCGGTTTCCACAGGGCATCCAATGGTTGCGGCTGGCTGTAGTTGCCGGGGGAATCGTGGCCGGATTCCCGCTGCTGACCACGTTCGCGTTGACCAGTACTTCCGCCAGCCATGGAGCCGTGGTCATCGCGCTACTGCCAGCGGCCACAGCGACTGTAGCGGTGATCAGGGGACGGGAACATCCTCGTCCCTTGTTCTGGGTACTGACAGTGGTGGGAGTGATTGCCGCCGTGGTGTTCGCTTTGGTGCAGTCCGGTGGATTTGGTGCGCTTCACTGGGCGGATCTTCTGCTGCTGGGTGCAGTGGTGGCTGCCGCCATCGGCTATGCAGAGGGTGGGTTGCTGGCCCGGGAACTGGGCGCATGGCAGACCATCTCCTGGGCTTTGGTGGTGGCTGCACCAGTGATGATCCTGCTGACGGTGGTATCGCTAGGCTCCGGCATACCTTCTGCCACTCCGGTCCAGTGGTTGTCCTTCGCGTACCTGGGAGTGGTGAGCATGTTCCTCGGCTTCTTCGCTTGGTACCGCGGCCTGGCCATCGGGCCCATGGCCCAGGTCAGCCAGATCCAACTCGTCCAACCGGTCATGAGTATCGCCTGGGCCGGACTCTTGTTAGGCGAGTCGATGACGTGGACCACCGTAGTGGGCGGCCTTGCGGTGATCCTGTGCGCCGGCGCCGCCGTTCGCGTCAGGCTCAGGAAGTAGAAACCCCTGTACGCGCAGCGACTCGGCGAACGCAACCGATGTGGAACGGGCGCGGACCTCGTAGAATCGGCGCATGCGTGAGGTTCCGGTGGGATCGATCCACCATCTTGAGATCTGGGTGCCGTTCCTTGACCGGGCAAGGGAAGAGTGGGGCTGGCTCCTGGGTGAGCTGGGTTATGAGCCATTCCAGGAGTGGCCCACGGGGTGCAGCTGGAAGCTTGACGGCACGTATGTGGTGGTGGAGCAGACTGATGCAACCACCGCCACTACCCACCGACGCACTGATCCAGGAGTCAACCACATAGCCTTCCACGCCGGGACCCGGGAGAACGTGGACAGGATCCGAGCTCTCGGGGCAGATGCCGGTTGGTACGAGATGTTCGAGTCGAAGTACCCGCACGCTGGCGGCCCGGACCACTACGCGGCATACCTGCTCAACACGGACAGCTATGAGGTTGAGTTGGTGGCCAGTTAGCTATTTCGGCGGGACCGCCGGGCGCCACATGGCTACACGGGCCCAGCGGGTCAGGCCCAACTCAGCCTCGTGCTCCATGAGGCGGGTCAGCCCCGGACCCCAACTGCCGGCGTCGAGCACTTCGAAGCCGAGGCGGCGATAGTACGGGGCGTTCCACGGCACGTCCCGGAAGGTGCTCAAGGTTTGGCGCTGCATTCCGTGTCCGCGCGTCCATACGCGCGCGGCATGCAGCAACTCCCGGCCCAGTCCTTGGTGTGCTTGATCCGGGTGGACGCTGACCTGCTCCACGTGACCGTTGCCGTCAACGATATCCGTCAACAGGTACGCCACCGGGTAGTCGAGTCCGTCGACGGAAACCCAAGCGCGCCCGGCCGAGGCATAACTGTTCAGCTCATCGATGGAAAGGGGCTCGTCGTCCGCGATGGAGTCCATTCCCAAAGCCCGGAAAGCCTCGCCCGCGGCACGCTCGATGTCCTGCAGAATCAGCAGGTCGTCCGCGTGCGCGAGCCTGATCATTGCCGGGAGTCCAGAGTGGGAGGGGTTGGGGCCACCAGGAACGCGTTGCGCTTCTCAATCAGGTTCTGCAGGTAGCGGGCCAGAACCAGCTTTTCCACCAGCCTGCCCAGCGGACCGAACGGTGCGGCGAATTCCACGGTATCCACCATGAGGGTCCCGCTGCCGTCCTGCCGGAACTCGTGCGTGTGGCGGAGGTACTTGAAAGGGCCCTTCACCTGTTCATCAGAGAACGACGACGGCGCGTCCATCCCCGTGATGCGGCTGGTCATGCGGAACCGGACTCCGAGGTGCCAGGCCTGCCAGGTAACAGTCTCACCTTCCGAGATGAGCCCAGTGGTGACGCCGCCGATTGCCTTCTCGCGGCTCTGCGTCATGGACCCTACGTGGGCATCGATGTTGCGGGAGAGATCAAACAGCTCCTGCGGTGACAGGCTGGAGCGGGTGCGGCAGACGAAAGCGACGGGCATACCTTGATCTTCCCAGAACTTCCCGGCTGCGTGTGCCCAACCTCGCTACGGCTTGTGACCGGGCTAATGGCGAGCTGCGTAGCCATCCTGATAATTTCAAAGGAGTCCCTCGATGATTGGTGGTGTTTTCTGTGCCTGCAATCATCGCCCATGCCCGCGAACTGCACCGGCTTGGCCCCGCCAACAACGATCGCCTCTCAGCAGTACGCGTAGCCCTGAGTGTCGCAGTTCCTGGGCTGTTCCTCATTCTCATCGGCCGTCCGGACCTTATGATGTACGCCGTATTCGGTGCACTCACCGGCATGTACGGCCGCAACGAAACGCATCAGCTCAGACTCAAACATCAAGCCCAGGCCGCCCTGTTCCTGGTTGGCGGACTCACCGTCGGGGTGTTCCTCTCCGTCAACCACATCCAGTCTTGGTGGTTGGTACTCGTGGCAACCTTCTTCGCCGGCGCCGGATCCCTTTATGCAGACGCCGTACGGCTCAAGCCCATAGGCCCGTTCTTCGGTATCCTCGCCCTGGGCGCCTGCGCCTCCGTGCCAACCAATGTGCCATTTGCGACGGCGGTACTCATCGGCGCCGCGTCCGCCGTCTTTTCGCTGGTGGTCGGTTTCAGCGGCTGGTTCCGGGCGCGTACGTGGGTCGCCGGTGCTGGCCGCGACGTTCCCGTCTTTCGCGGCCCGCAGCGTCAGGATGCCCTGATCCGGGCTGCTCTAGTTCATGCTGCACGCTATTCCTTGGCGGTCGGGACAGCCGGGGCCATCGGAGTGCTGAGCGGCAGCGGCCATCCCCACTGGGCCATGGCCGCCGCGGCCGTGCCGTTGGCAGGAGCCGACCTCCCAAGCCGCGTCCACCGAGGTATCCACCGCATCGTGGGGACGTTCCTCGGGCTGGGGATCGTCGCCGTCGTGCTTTTCCCCAGTCCGCTATCGCCGCTTCAGTACTTCCCCGGTCAAACCGCGGTGGTGCTCGCTGTGCTGGTGGTTCTGTGCCAGTTCCCCACCGAGCTGTTCATGGCACGGCACTACGGCTGGGCCATGGTGTTCTTCACGCCGGTGATCCTGTTGATCGCCCAACTCGCTGCTCCCATGGATCCAGGAGTGCTGGTCATGGAGCGTGCCATCGAGACATTTGTGGGGGCCGTGGTTGGGATCGCAGTGGCGGTGCTGGTGCGGGCACCGCGGGGCCGGGTCAACTCTTAATCGGGTCAGTTGGTAACTACCAGGATGTTCGGGTGGATTTTCGTCAAGCCACTCGACTCAAGCTCCTTGGTGTCATAGTCGTCGGCAACCAGAACAGCAGATTTCTGGTCGGGACCACTGATCCTCAGCATCTCCCCCTGAACGGAGTCAGTGCAGCCGCTATGAGAGAGCGATGGGTCCGCATTTTCTACGACCAGGCATGACGGACGGCCCTGTTTGCCCTGTCCCAAGTAGTACTTCTTCCCGTTCGCTTCAGCGACCAACAGCACCTTTTCCAAGTCGAATTGCTCGAGTTTCAGGCCCGTCGGCGGAGTGTCGGTCTCCGTTGCCTCTCGTTCCAACGCCTTGAATCCCGTGTTGCTCGTTCCGGTGCAGCTGCTCAGCAGCACTCCGCTGACAACCATGGCCATAATGAATGCCAAGGATTTGTTCCTCACAGCACTGCCCCCTCAGGCTCGAATGAACTGTCATAGTAACCCGGGGTCTCAGATTTACGGTTCGAGCGGCCGCCGGGGTGGGCCCGAGGTGAGCTTCGCCGGCAGGATACGCGCAAAGAAGCTGACCACTTTATAGCGTCGTGTAGGGATGGAGACACCCTTGCCCTTGGCGTTGTCCTCCAGACCCTCGCGCACTACCCGCTCGGCTGTGAGCCACAAGAACCGGGGAGCAACAGTTTTGTCCATGCCCATACGGTCGTGGAATTCGGTGTGGGTGAAACCTGGGCAAACCGCGGTGACCTGCACTCCGGATTTCGCGTAGGTGATGTTGGCCCACCGACTGAATGTCACTTGCCATGCTTTGGCGGCGGAGTAAGTACCCCTGTTGGCGAACGCTGCCACGCTGGCGACGTTGATGATCCGCCCCTTCCCGCGCGCCAGCATGACTTCAAGTGCCGCGTGGCTCAATTCCATGGGCGTTTGGACGTGGAGCCTCAGGTGGCGACGTTCCTCGTCCAGGTCATTCAGTTCGAACGACTTCAACAGTCCGATGCCCGCGTTGTTGACCAGGACATCCACAGGCCGTGCAGCGTCCCGCAAACGGTCAGCCACAGCCGAGACACCGACGTCGGTGGTTAAGTCCGCGGAAAGGACCTCCGCCGAGATACTGAAGTCGCGTTCGAGTTCCTCGGCCTTGTCTTTTAGGCGCTCTTCATCGCGGGCCACCAGGACAAGGTGGTGCCCGGCTTCTGCGAGCTGGCGGGCGAATTCTGCACCGAGCCCGGCGGTGGCGCCGGTAACCAAGGCAGTGAGTTCGTTGGCTCGAGTGGTCATGCGCCTAGACTAGCCCCTCCCCTTTTCCCGCGCCGAGATGGCAGTTAACACCAATGTCTGCGAGCCGGATTGGCGTTAACTGCCACCTCGGCGGAGTAATTTAGGCGAACTTGGCCAAGGGGTTCGCCAAACGACCCGCCATTTGGAGCCCACCGGAGGGATCCGAGATGTCGAGCATTTGCTGGTTGTTCCGGAGCTGCAGGCGGTTGAGGCAGGAGAGCTCGAAGTCCGGAGCGAACAGATCATGCATCGCGAACTGGTCCGCCAGTTCCGGGTGGCGCTGTTGGTATTCCCGCAGCACGGCGGCCGCAGTTCCCCAGAACTCGTCCTCGCGCAGCGTGCCGTCCTCCACAAGAATTGCCCCCAGGAAGCGGAAAATGCAGTCGAACACGTCGGTAAAGATGGCCAGGACCATTTCTTCGGCAGGGATCTCGGCCTTGACGCGGGAGACTTCCTCGGGAAGTTCCAGCCGGTCCCCCATGACCACGATTTCCTCCGCGATGTCCTTCATGATGGCGCGGACGGGCACTCCATCCTCGAGGATCAGGATGACGTTCTCGCCGTGCGGCATGAAAGCCAGCTCGTACTCGTAGAGGCAGTGGACCAGCGGCACGAGGTAGGCCTCGAAGTAGCGGCGCAGCCACTCGGTGGGTGCCAGGCCGGACCGCTGAATCAGCGCAGACACCACCGATTCCCCGGAGGTGTCCACGTGCAGCAAAGATGCCATGGTGGCCAGCTGCTGCCCGTTCTTGAGCAACGGCAACGGACTTTCCCTCCACAGGGCCGAGAGCATCTTCCGGTAAGGGGACCCCTTGGCCGAAGCAGCCTCGTAATAGTGGTTGTGGTAGCCGATGGCCGCGGTTTCACGGATCATGGCCAGGCCCCGGTTCTGGAGCTCCTGGTCATTGCCGATCAATTCCTGCAGCCAATCGTTGATGGCCGGCGTTGCCTTCATGTACTGCGGGGACAGGCCACGCATGAAGCCCATGTTCAACACGGACATGGCCGTCTTGACGTAGGCCTTTTCAGGGTAGTCGGTGTTGAAGAACGTACGGATCGACTGCTGTGCCTGGTACGAATCTTCCCCAGTGCCAAGGTTCACGATGTGGCGCTGGGCGATTTCTGCCGCGAACGTCACCGTGAGCTTGTTGTCCCACTGCCACGGATGGACGGGCATGAGGAGGTAGTCCTCCGGATCCAGGCCGGATGCGGACAGTTCCGCGTTGAACCATGCAAGAGCCGTGGGCCCAAGTTCGGCCTCGAAGTGCGTCCGGTAATCCAGCCCCGCGCTTGAGGTGAATACTGCCTTGCTGCGGTGCACAGCGATCCACTGCAGCTTCACGGTTGCGCCGGTTTCCGGTGCGAACGCATGGTAGTCGGCGATCCCGAATCCAAGCCGGCCGTTGTTGGCCACAAAGCACGGGTGTCCCTCTGTCATGCTGTGCTCAATGGCTTGGAAGTCAGCGGCGCGGTCAGTGCCGCCGGTGATGCCCGCAGCCAATTGGGCCGAGCTAAACGGCTTGCCCTGCTTATAGGCGTGGCTGGCCAGCGTGCTGCTGATTTCCTCGAGGTATACAGGCAGCATTTCCTGGCGGATGGCCAGTGCCTCATGGAACTCGGCAATAAAGTCCATGGCATCCACAGGTAGCTCTTCGCCGTCCCGCAACCGAACGATGGATTCCGGGGATACGGACCAGTGCTCCAATTGCAGCAGCCGGGCGCGGAAGCGGTATTCCGTGGCAGCGTCATCGCTCACTACCTTGTACAGTCCCACGCCGGCGCCCTCCTCGCGGATCAGCTCCGGGACCAGGATGCGCTCGTGCGAGAACTCAGCGATCGCCTTGCGGACCAGGTGCCGGTTGGCGGTGGCCCAGCGCTCCGGGGTCAGATGGGACACGGGCGCGGCGAGATCATTGACAGCGGTCACGGTTTCGGTGGTGCCGGCAGTAGTGGTCACAGGGATTCTCCTCTGGTCGCCGCGGCAGGCGCGGCCAGAATCGGGGTCAGGGTCGCGAGGAAATCCTCGCGGGTGCAGAAGCTGAGCAGCGCCTGCTTGTGGTCTTCGGCGGGGTCGACGGCGGGAAGGGTCACCACGCCGTGAGGCCGGAAGCCCACCTTCTCGTTCAGGACATGGATCTTGTGGTTGCTGGCGTCAGGCTCGACGACGACCCGCCGGGTTGCCGGGTCGGCGAACAGTTCAGTCATGACAGACTGCATGACGGCGGTGGTGAAACCAGGCTGCGGCTCGCCATGGGGCGGTGACACCAGAAGATGCATGCCGACGTCACCGTGTTGGACCTCGTAAACGTCCGCCAACGGCGATGACTCGGGGCGGTACCGCTCCATCAGGAAGGCGGGGACGCCGTCGTCGAGCCCCAGGAACGCTTGGTGATGGCCGGACTCGGCGATCCTCGAGTACTCCTCCACAACGTCCTGCTCGGTGGCCGAAACCATGCCCCAGAACCGCGCATATTCTTGGCTGACCCAGCTGTGGAGGACGGGTGCGTCCGCTATGGGATCAACGGGTCGAAACGTGAAGCTCATACGGTGGCTCCAGCGGTTTCGGGGGCGGCAGCAGTCACGGGAGCGGGAGCACCGAACTGCTGGAAGGCGATGCTGCGCTCGATCGGGTAGACCTCGCGGCCGGTTATTTCGCGGAGGATGCAGGAGTTGCGGTAGGCGGCCATGCCAAGGTCCGGCGTGACGAAGCCGTGCGTGTGCAGTTCGGCGTTCTGGACGAAGATTTCGCCCGGTTCCACGCCGGTGCCGTAGTTGCGTTCGACGTCAAAGCGGCCCTTGGCGTCACGACGGATCCGGTCCTGGATGCCTGCCAGGAAGGCGGGCTCCTTGTAGGTGTAACCGGTCGCCAGAACCACGGCTTCCGACTCCAAGGTGTAGCCCTGCCCGTGCTCCTCATGGTGCAACTGGAGCGTGTGGGTGCCCGCGACGGCATCCCATTCTGCGGCGATGAGCGACGAATGCGTATGCAGCTGGGTGTCCACCATGCCCGAGAGGCTCTTGGTGTAAAGGAGATCGTAGATGTCGTCAATCAGGTCCGAATTGATGCCCTTGTACAGGTTCTTTTGGCTCTTGATCAGCGAATCCCGCTGCTCGCCCGGGAGTGAGTGGAAGTAGTCAACGTACTCCGGCGAGGTCATCTCAAGCGTGAGCTTGGTGTACTCCAGGGGGAAGAACCGGCCCGAACGTGTGACCCAGTTGAGCTGGTAACCGTAGACATCGATTTCCTGCAGCAACTCGTAGTACAGCTCCGCGGCGCTCTGTCCGCTGCCCACGATAGTGATGCTGCGCTTGGACTGCAGCTCACTCTTCCTCGACAGGTAGTCGGCGTTGTGGAGGACAAGTCCTCCTGCGTCCACTATTCCTGCACAGGATTCCGGGACATACGGGGAGGTGCCGGTGCCCAGGACAAGCTTGCGGGCGCGAAGCACCTCAGCTCCTTCCGGCCCCTGCACCGAAAGCCGGTACACACCGTCGTCGTACGTCACATCCAGCACATCTGTGCTATAACGAACGGACTCCAGCTGGCCGGCCACCCACTGGCAATACTGGTTGTACTCGGCCCGCAGCGGGTAGAAGTTCTCGCGGATATAGAAACGGTACAAGCGCCCGGTCTGCTTCAGGAAGTTCAGGAACGAGAACGGCGACGTCGGGTCGGCGAGCGTCACCAGGTCCGCCATGAACGGGACCTGCAGGTGCGCCGGCTCCAACATCATGCCGGGGTGCCAGTCGAAGGACTCGCGGCGGTCAAGGAAAACACAGTCGAGGTTGTCCACGGGCTCGCTCAGGGCGGCCAGGCCCAGGTTGAAAGGCCCGACGCCGATGCCTGCGACGTCGTAGATCTTGCCGTTGTCTTGGGTGCTCACGCTGCGGCCTCCGTGGTGTTCGCCAACAGGTTGTCGCCCGTCCGGCGGATAAGTTCGATGATTTCCTGGATGTCCCTCAGGCTCGCCTCGGCGTTGAGGAGGGTGAATTTGAGGTAGTGGCGGCCAGCCACTTTGGTGCCGGCAACAACGGCCTGGCCGGAAGCGAAGATCGCGGCGCGGATAGCCGGGTTGAGAACGTCTGCAGCATCTTCATCGAGGGCTGCACCGTCAACCACTGGGCGGTAGCGGAAAACCAAGGTGCTCAGCTGGGGCGGGGCAGCGAGCTCGAACTCAGCGTCATCAGCCAGCGAGGTTCCCACCCGGGCGGCGAGGTCGATCGCTTCGTCAAAGAGTGCGCCGATGGCGTCGGCACCCATGATGCGGAGGGTAAGCCAAAGCTTCAGTGCATCGAAACGGCGGGTGGTCTGGATGCTCTTATCCACTTGATTGGGGATCTCGGCCTTCGCCGCGCTCTCAGGATTCAGGTAGTCCGCGTAGTAGGTGACGTGGCCCATCATGGAGCCGTTGCGGACAATGACTGCGCTGGAGCTGACAGGCTGGAAGAAGGTCTTGTGGAAGTCGACCGTGACGGAGTCCGCCAGGTGGATCCCGTTCAGGAGATGACGGTGCCTGCCGGAAACGATGAGCCCTCCACCGTAGGCGCCGTCCACGTGCAGCCACGAATCGTAGGCGCGAACCAATGCGGCCATTTCGGACAACGGGTCAACCGAGCCGAAGTCTGTAGTCCCGGCAGTGGCCACAACCGCCATTGGCACCAGTCCGGCGTCGTGCGCTTCCGCCAAAGCAGTAGCAAGCGCGGCGGGGTCCATGCGGTGATCTTCGGTGGTGGGCACTGCGATGACGGCATCGAAGCCCAACCCCAGCATGGAAGCAGACTTCTGGATGCTGAAGTGGCTATCTACGGACGTGAAAATCCGGAGCCGGTCAAGCAGGTGCGGCAGGCGCGCGTCCCCATTCGCGGCCCGCAGCTTGGCGACGGCATGATTCCGGGCAATCAGCAGGGCCTGGAAGTTGGACTGGCTGCCGCCGGACGTGAACACGCCGTCAGCTTCTCCCGTAAAGCCGATACGCTCCGCCGTCCAGTCGATCAGGCGGCGCTCGATCATGGTGGCACCGGCGCTCTGGTCCCAGGTGTCCATGGAGGAATTCACTGCCGAGAGCACGGCTTCGCCAACCAGCGCCGGAATGACAACCGGGCAGTTGAGGTGCGCCGCGTAGCGGGAATCGTGGAAGTAGATGGCGTCCTTGAGGTAGAGCTCCTCAAGCTCTTCCAAGGCTGCAGCTGTGTCCGGCAGCGGGAGTTCAAGATCCACCGCACCAACCTTGGCCTTCAGTTCAGCATGCCCGACGCCGGTGAACGGCTGGGCGGTCCGCTGAACTTTGGTTGAGACCGCGTTGACCCCCTGGAGAACCTGAGCGACGTAACTGGGTGAATTTCGTGCGTTGAACAGCTGGTTTGTGGCAGCGAGGGCCAGTTCCACTTTGGAGCCAAAATCCTGCTCCTGAGCAATCCGCTCTTCGACACTAGGTGACGTCACGTCAGCTTCCTTCCATTGCGTTGGGGGCGCTTGTTAGCAAGGTAAGCCTTACTTAGGTAAGCCTTTCCGTCAAACTTTTGTGATGTATTTCGCTGAGAAGGCGGTTTCTCGTGACTATGCCGGGCGGAATCACGTCATTGACTTTTTTTCGGGCCTGCTTGGGTGCAAAATATGGCACTTTTCTCGGCCACCGAATGCTGCCTTTGGGCCATTTGCGCAGCCTGCTGCCTTCCGGGTTGCAGGGGGTAGAGTGCTAGGACTACCCGCTGTCAACGGTTGGGGGACCACATGAAGGACCACGCCCACGAGCGGATCGGCTTCCGCGAAATCGACGAGCATGGCAACGCCCAGCCCGCCGTCAGCCCCCACGTGCCGGAGGCCGCGGGCCCGGAACGCAAGCGCGTTCAGCTCAACCCCTTCATCATTGCCTTGTGGGCCTTGGACGCCGGCTTGGCATGGTTTGGATTATGGGCCCTAACTACGGCGGCCAGTGCGATAGTGAGCACTGCGCAAGCTCAGTCCGCCGAGTCAGCCCAGACAGCCCAAATGAACTTCATCATGCTCTCCAACGCACCCTATGCGCTCCTGGCTGCGTTGCTGATCACTGCCGCCCTGCTCTTGTGGCACGCAGTGCAATGGCAAAGAAAGCGCCATCCGATTCCCTAGGGAACCGGTTCCTTGAGGAAGCAGGCGGCAAGTTACTCGTTCTCGGGTTCACCCACCGGCTTTTCCGCGGGCCAGTCGACGTCCTGCTCGTAGCCCTCGTGCTTCTTCAAGTACGCGGCGATGTACGGGCAGTGCGGGATGATGCGCTTCCCGGAGGCCACCACGTCATCCAGCGCAAAGTGCGCCAGGACTTTTGCAAGGCCTTGGCCGTGGAACCCGGGTTTCGTTTCAGTGTGGATGAAGTCGATATGACCGGGCTTGTCCATGAACTGGGAGATCACGGCCAGCTCACCGTCCACGTGCAGCTCATAGCGGTGAAATTTGTCGTTGCGCACCGTGGTGACGCCAGCTCGGAACGACTCTGCCAGTGAATCCGTGTACTCGGTCATGTTTCGAGATTGGCACGTAAATCCGGCTCTGGCAACGTGCGCCACCGCCCCCCGCGGAATTCAGCGCCTTCCTGCGTGGGCCGCGTCAGCACCGGCGTCGGAACCCTGCCAAGCAACAGGACCGAAAGGGCAAAGCACGCCGCTCCCCCACCCAACAGAGCAAGGGTCAACCCGTTGAAGGCGGCGTCCGCCACCGGGATCAAAACCACGACGGCGGCGGTCACCACAGCGGTACGTGACGGTCCCCGCGCATGGCTGGCCGCCGTCGGACGGTTCTCCAAGCGACCAAAAATCCACACAACCGGGACCATCAGGGTCACTACTGCGACGAAGACGGGTATCCGGGCCCACCACCACTCTGAAGTCCCGGCCAACGGCTTGGGCACATCGGTGAGCAACAGCAACCCGGATATGCCCACCAGCAGCGGAAGATGCCACAGATAGACAGTCATGGACCGTCGTCCCGCCGCTGCAATGACTATCTGGACCCAACGGCTATGGGCGATCCACCGAATGCCCTTCTGCAGCAGTTGAAGAGTCGCCGCCTGGGAAATGCCCAGGAGAAGCAGGCAAAAATTAGGCGGGTTCAGGTTCACCACCATGTTCCCCGGGTACACGGCCACGCCGGTCACCAGTCCCAGCAGAAGGTTGCTGGAAACCGTGGCACCAAGAAGCCAGCTGCGACTCCGTTTCTCGAAGAAGCCATCCGCCATGAGAAGGCCCAGCTGCTGGACAGCGCACCACACGAAGATCATGTTTGCGAACGCCAGGACAGGGACAGCGCCGCGAAGGGAATCCACCGTAATGATCAGTGCCACAAGCGCAGCGAAAGTCAGCAGTGGCGCACGTTCGTGAAGGCGGGCCATCAGCGGAATGCTGAGTTGGGCGGTGAGGTAGGCCGCCAGGAACCAGAGGGGCATTGCGGCCCCGGCAGTCATCAACTGGATGACTTGCGGGTGGACACCAAGCAGCAACGCGCCCCATAGTCCTCCCCACATAACAGCCAGCACAGCCATGGCCGGGCGGACCAAGCGCAGGAGCCGCAATTGGGCAAAGTCGAACCCGGTGCCGCCGCGCGCCTTCAGGCGCCGCCACGATTGCAGCCCTGTCACGCCGCCTAGGACGAAGAACAGCGGCACAATCATGAGCGCCCACGCCACAGGGGTGAACCAGCTTTGCTCCATGAGCACGTTCAGGGTAGTGACAGTTCCATCTTTGTGCAGGACAGGGCTGACCATCATGCAGTGTGCCGCGACGACCAGGAGCAGGCAGGTGAAGCGGACAAGGTCGATCGCAGGGTCCCTTTGCACAGCCGTTGCCTGGCCGGCCGGAGGATGCGCGTCCATCTCCATGGCTCTCCCTACAATGGCACGCGCCTGCGTGCTGACTCCATTGTCCGCCGGTGCGAGGGCTTGGGCCAGCAGGCAGGGCGGACTACCCAGCCGTTATCCACAGACTCGAAATTGGCTCTGGACGGGTCGGAGAATCACCGGCAGGATCAGACGCATGACTACGTCGATTTTCGTGAACCTGCCCGTCAGCGACCTCGAGGCCTCCAAGGCCTTCTATACGTCCCTTGGCTACTCCATTAACCCGAACTTCACCGACGAGACCGCCGCCTGTGTGGTCTTCAGCGACACCATCTATGCAATGCTCCTGACCCACGCCAAGTTCAGTGAATTCACCAAGCAGCCCATCGCGGACACGCAAAATTCGACGGCGGCCATCGTCGCCATTTCAGCCGACAGCCGTGAGGACGTGGATGCTTTGGCTGCCAAGGCACTCGAAGCTGGTGGATCCGAAACCTACGACGCCCAGGATCTCGGCTTCATGTACAGCCGCGCGTTCCGTGACCTGGACGGCCACCACTGGGAAGTCCTCTGGATGGACGACGCCGCAGCGCAGGATGGTCCGCCGGAGTCCTAGCCCATTGGCTTAGGCCATCTTGGCTTAGCCCAGCGTCACTGCCAGCACGCCAAGCACGACGGCGAGAAGCGGCGTGGTGCCTTGGAGCGTAGCTGCGCGGAGGTACTTCTTGCCGCTTGCTGCGAGCACGAGGGCGGCCAGGAGCATGGAACCGCAGCTGCTGAAGACAAGGGTCCAGCCCACTTGGGGTGCACCCATAGCCACTGCAACAATGCCAATCAGTGCTCCGATGGCCAAGAACAGGTTGTAGAAACCTTGGTTGTACGCGAGCGGTTTGGTGGTTTCCGCATCGGCCTGGGAAGTGATGCTGAAGGTCTTCCAGGTTTTTGGCTTTGTCCAGGTAATGGACTCCATGGTGAAGATATAGACGTGGAGCAAAGCGGCAATCGTCGCGAAAATCAGGGAGGCCAGGATCATGTTTTGATCCTAGCCTCCCTGATTGCCGGTCTTGGTTGCTGCGCCTGTTTCCCGGGCGTGGTTGCTGCGCCTGTTTCCCGGGCGTGGTTGCCGCGTTGCTCGTCAGGCGCTGAGCAACTCCAGTGTGGCGCCCGCGAAAGTTGCCGCCGAGCCATTCCATCGGGCCAACAACCCTTGCAGGTTCTCGCCGTCAGCCCGGTGCGCCGCGGTTTCAGCCTCCAGCGTGGACAGGATTCCCGTACGCAGCTCGGTGTTGAAGTTCACCTTGCCAACATTCATGGAAGGAGCCTTCGCGAGCTGGTCGGCGGGGATGCCGGAGGCGCCGTGCAGCACCAGCGGCACCTCGGTCTGAGCAGCGACTTCTTGCAGTACGTCCCAACGGATGTTGGGCTCGCCCTTGTACTTTCCATGTACGTTGCCCACGGCGACAGCCAGCAGCTGGGCACCCGTGCGCTCCACAAAGTCGGCCACCTGTGCCGGGTTGGTGAGTCCCGCAACGGACGTTCCGGCGTCGTGCGCTGAATCTTCGGCACCGAACGCCTTGTCCTCATCGCCCGCAAGGCCGCCTAACTCCGCCTCAATCACCACGTCGGTAGCGCCCTGCGTGTCCAATGCCGCACGGATTTCGCGGACGAGGGCGATGTTGTCCTCGTAGGGCAATGATGATCCGTCAGCGAGCACCGCATCCGCGCCGGCGGTCACGGATTCCAGGATGACCTTGAGGTCCGAGGCGTGGTCCAACTGGACCGAGACGGGGATGCTGGCGTGGTCAGCTAAGCCACGAAGGGCTGCGATGAGGCGCAGCCCATTGGGTGTGGACGCGGTCTTCGGAGCGACGAGCAGGATCACGCCGAGCCCTGCTTCTTCCGCCGCGCCAACAACAGCCAGGGCGGTGGTGAAGTCATAGCAGGTGAAGGCCGGAACAGCCGAGCCGGAGTTCAGGGCAGAGCTGACCATTTGGTCGAGTTTGCCGCGCATTAGTGGGCCAAACCTCCCACCAGGATCCAGGCAACGTAAGTCAACGCGAAGCCGGCCAGGCCCAGGATGGTGGTGAGGACGGTCCAGGTCTTGAGGCCGTCGGACACGGTGAGGCCGTAGTAACGGACCACCGTCCAGAACCCAGCGTCGGTTACATGGGACAAGCCCAGCGAACCGAAGCCAATGGCGATAACGATTACAGCGATCTGGGCCGGCGTGTAGCCACCTTCCATCACAGCGGAGGTGAGCAGGCCCGTCGTCGTCACGATGGCGACGGTGGCCGAACCCTGCGCGGCACGCAACGCCAGGGAGATGATGAAGCCGAGCACGATCACCGGCAGACCCAGGCTGTCCAACGTGTGGGACAAAGCGGCGCCAATGCCGGAGGTACGGAGGACTTCACCGAACACGCCACCAGCCGCCACCACCATGAGGATGGAAGCGATGGGAGGCAAGGCGCCTTCGAAGATCTCACCCGTTTCCTTGAGGGACCAGTTGCGGCGAACGGCCAGCAGGAAGAAGGAGAGTGCCACAGCCACCAGGAGTGCGAAGAACGGGTTGCCGATAAAGGCTGCCACGCCGTACCAGTAGTTGTCCTTGGGGAGGGTCAGCGTTCCCACGGTGCCAAGGAGGATCTGGACGATCGGGGCGGCGATAAGGAACATGATCTGGCCAGGCCGCGGAGGAGCGATGGCGCGGGCCCCGGGGCCGTCATGGCCAACGTGGACAAGCGATTCGGAGCCGAACTCGTCTACCTGCTGCTTCACACCGGGAAGCAGTTCGTACTCTTTGCGGTTCATGATGCTGGCAACCCAGTAGGACAGGAAGCCAAGCGGCACGCAGATGATCAGCGAGATCAGGGTGATGAGTCCGATGTCCGCACCAAACACACCGGCGCCGGCAACGATTCCCGGGTGCGGCGGGACGGCCACGTGAATGGACAGCATGATGCCGGCCATGGGCAGGCCGAACTTGATCGGGTGCACGTTAGCGATCTTCGCGAACGCATAAACAATGGGAACGAGGACAATCACGCCTACCTCGAAGAACACGGGAATCGCCACGAGGAAGCCGACAGCCGTCAGGGCAATGGCAACGCGCTTGGCGCCGAGCTTTTCAGTGAAGTGGGTAGCCAGCGACTGCACGCCGCCGGAAACTTCAATCATGCGGCCGAGGATGGCGCCAAGGGCGATCAGCAAAGCGACCTTGCCCATTGTGCTGCCAACGCCTGTAGTCACAACAGTGAAGATGTCCTTGAGCGGAATCTGCGCGGCTACGCCCACCAGGATGCTGACAGCAAGCAGCGCAACAAAAGCCTGGATTTTGAAGCGGATGATCAGCACCAGCAACAGGGCGATGCCTGCTGCGGCGATGGTCAGCAGCAGGGGTGTTCCCAGCTCCACAGCGGGCTTGATGGCGGGGGCGTCCGCCGCCTGAACCATCAGAGAGTTAACGAGGGGATTCATTGGGGGGTGTCTCCTTTGACATACCAGTCTAGAGAAGACCGGCGGGAGGTGGCGGCGACGGCGAAGGGGGGATCGCCGTCGTCGCGCGTTCTGGTGGGGTGCTTAGGCGGTGCGCTTTGCGGGCGCAACAACCTTGATGACGGCGGAGTCGTCGGCGGCGGCGAGGCCCTGGGCCTGGCCGAGAAGGTAAAGCTGCTCGGCAGCAGCGGCAACGGGTGCGGCAAGACCGGCGGCCCGGGTTGCCTTACCCACGATGCCCATGTCCTTGACGAAGATGTCCAAGCGGCTGAGTACCTCGGCGCCGTCTTCGGAGTAGGCCTCGAGGATGCGCGGGCCACGGTTTGAAAGCATGAAGGAACCGGCGGCTCCGGCTTCCAGGGCGGCGAGGGTCTTAGCCTGATCGAGTCCGAGGGCGTCGGCCAGGGCCATGGCCTCGGCAGCAGCTGCTATGTGCACGCCGCACAGGAGCTGGTTGACGGTCTTGAGCGCCTGGCCGTCGCCGGGCTTGTCGCCCACGATGCTCAGGGTGGAGGCCAGCAGCTCCAGCGCGGGGCGGGCCTTCTCGAGTGCCTCGGGCTCGGCACCCACGACGATGAGCAGGTCACCTTCACCGGCACGCTTCGGGCCGCCGGAGAGCGGCGCATCCACCAGGGCCACACCGTATTCCGCAAGCTTTTCCACCGTAGCCGGAATGGCTTCGGTGCCGACGGTGCTGCCGAGGATCACGACGGCGCCCGGTTTGAGGACCGAAGCCACGCCGTTCTCGCCGAAGAGGACATCGTTGAGCTGCTCACCATTGCGGACGGCCAGGAGCAGCGCGTCGGCGCCGTCCGATGCCTCGCGGGCGGAGGCGAACGTCTTGATGCCGGCCGCTGCGGCAAGTTCCAGGCGGGGTTCGGCGATGTCGAAGCCGTGGACGGTGAGCTCGGACGCGAGGCGGGTGGCCATGGGCAGGCCCATGGCGCCGAGGCCCAGGACTGTGACGGTGTAGTTGCTGGTCATGGTGTTCTCCATTGAATTTCGGGGTACTAGAAAGTGGCGCTGAGCTTGCGGGTGACTTCAGTCAGGGATTGGTCGTCGCCCACGTTGCCGGCGAAGACGATGTACGGGATGCCCTTCGCGGGACCGTCCACCGGTTCCCAGAGCGAGACGATGCCCGGCAGCATGGGTCCGCGGACAATCGCGTGGCGGATTTCCAAGCCGTGCGCAGCGACGTCCGAGGACGTGATGCCGCCTTTGGCAATGACGAACCGCGGCGGGAAGGTCTTCAGCGTCCGGTTCACAACGGCGACGACGGCGGCCGAGACGGTGCGGGCGATCTTCAGGCTCGCTGCGGCGTCGTCGGTCTTGATGAGCAGGCGGCTTGTGTGGACGATGACGTCGCCTTTGCGAAGTGCATCGACGACGTCGGAGACGACAGTTGCGATGTAGGCCTCGGCCTCGGCGGTCAGGAGCTTCTCGACGTCGATCTCGATGGTCCGTGCCGAGCTGTGCTCCGCCGTGAGGTCGTTCAGCTGGCGGGTGGTGACGCCGACGTGGGAGCCGACCACGATCAGGCCACCTGCTGTGGAGGGAGAGTTGCCGGCAAAGGCCTCTTCAGAGGTCAGCGCGGTACGGATCTCCTGGCCGATGCGGCCCCTCACGAAGGGCGGGCCCACACGGTACAGGAGCTTCTTGCCACGGCGCTCGGCTTCTTCGAGGCCCAAGGCCAAGGCGCGGAAATCATTCTCGGTGACGATGTCGGCCACGATGGGCGTGGAGTTGGTGGCGGACTCAAGGGCGTCGGCAATGGCCTTCGCTGAGATGGTGGGATCTTGGGCGGACGCTCCGGCACGGATGATGTTGAGGTCAAGCACGATCACATCGCCGGCAGCGAACCGGCCCTGCGACTTCTCCTCCACGTACTTGGCCATCTCGGAGTTCTTGAAGCCGAAGCTGGCATCCTTGGCGAATTCCGTCTCAGCAACGGGGGTGAGGGAGCCTGCGGTTTCTCCGGTGCCGCGCATGTAGTGGATGCCGCCGATGGTGACGCGGCCGGCGTCGGGGAATGCCGGGACGATTACCACGCCATCGGTGGCTTCGCCGGTCTCAGCGGCCACGGTCGATGCGATGACGTCCGGCTCCAGCGGGTAGTGGCCGCGGAGGGTGGAGTCGCTGCGGCTCACAAAACCGAGCCTTACATTCCCTGCTGCCGCAGCAAGGGCGTTGCGCACAATTTCCTCGTTCCGCGCGGCGGCTTCGGCCGGATCCAGGCTGCGGGTATTGGTGAGGACGTAGACAGCAGGCTTGGTCTGGTTCTGCCGGATGTGGGTGAAAGCCCAGGTGAAGTCTGCGACGTCCCACCGGGTGAGCACGGCGAGATCCGCAACGGACTGCGTTCCGGTGGGGTCGTCGTCGAGTACTACCAGGACGCGGGGAGACGTTGCCGAGGACGCCGCAAGGGCGTCGGCAACCAACTGAGCAGGAATCTGGACTTCCGCCGGGAAAGCGGCCAGTACGTCGGCTTCAAGGGTCACTGTGCACTCCATCGTGGGAAATCTCTGTAGCGGTTTCGTGAATGTAAGATGTCAGACATCTAACATTTGAATTAGTGTGACACACGGCTCTTCACCGCGCAAGGAGCTGCGTTTCACTAGGCTGGGGGCATGGCCGACAGTGCTGTTCCGCTCCCGTTCGTGAACGTCCTCACGCCTTCCGTTTCCGCAGGTGAGGCGGTTCCCGTGGCACTGATCCACGGCTGGGCCTCCGGCTCTGTGTACTGGGAACCACTTGCGAAAAAACTGCTCGACGCCGGCCGGACGGTCTGGGTTTTCGACCTCCCGGGCTACCACCCAGGTGAAGAACTGCCAGCGGACTTCGCGTGGACGATGGACTCGGTAGCCGGTTCGGTAGCGGCAGCCATTGAAGTCAGGAGCAGCGGACCGGTGCACCTGGTGGGGCATTCCATGGGAGGCAGCGTTTCGTTGACGCTTGCGGCAGCCCGCCCCGAACTGGTGGCCACCATAACCTTGGTGGGCATGGCGCCCGTGCCGCAGAATCAGGGGTTCAAGGAGCTGCTGAGCTCGCAACTGGATCAGGGATTTTTCGATCCCGAGACCGTAGCGAAGCTCATGAATGCTTGGTACGGGGAACTGTCCGCAGCAGACACTGCCCGGCTCAGCACCGGGTTTGATGCGCCGTTCCCCATCCTGTCCGCCAGCGCTGTGGCGGCCATGACCGGCGTCGAACCTTCAGTGCCCGGGCGCGTCCACGCGCCACTGCTGGTGATAGCCGGCACCGATGACCGGGTGCGGCCCATGGAGCAGATGCGCACGTTCGTAGCCGAAAGCCCGCATCGGCAGCTAAGTGCCATCCACGGCGCCGGCCACAACGTCCACTGGGAACAGCCGGAAAAATGCGCTGCGGCACTAACTGGGTTTTGGGAAACAAGCTGGCCACCGCCAGCGTAAGATGTCTGACAACCGCCCGTCCGAGGGAAATGCGCGGGGAGCCGGGCGGTCTGAAGTAGAGGAAATGGGGATACATGGCACGCAAGTCGCTGGTCGGCGTCGTCGCTGACGAGCTGCTGGACCGGATCATCGCGGGCGAGTTTCCGCCCGGAACGGTGGTCCCGGGAGAGCTGGAGCTCAGCGCCAAACACGAGGTGAGCCGGATGACCGTGCGCGAGGCCATGAAAACCCTCGAAGCGCAGCGGATCCTTAGTGTTGAACGCGGCCGCGGAACGTTCGTCAACCCCCTCAACCAATGGGCGTCGCTGGAAGCCGTTTTGCGTGCGGCCTCAGAGGGAACCAAGGATGCAGCTGCCGCGATCCAGCTGATCGAACTGCGCCGCATGCTTGAAACCGGGGCATGCGAACTGGCAGCGGAGCGCATCTCCGACAATGAACTCACGGCCCTCAAAGAGCACGTGGAAAAGATGCAGGCCGCCCACGAAATCAATGACCTCGCCGCCTTCGTGGAAGCAGATCTTGCCTTCCACGACGTGATCCTTCACGCCTCAGGCAACGTCTTTGTCGCCGTGCTCTTCGAGCCGCTGCACCGGGTCCTCGAAGCCCGGCGCACCGAGACCTCAGCCTTCCCGGAGATCCAGGAACACGCGATCGGCCATCACCGGAAGATCGCGGCCGCTTTGGAATCGCGCAACCCCAACGACTCGCGTCTCGCCATGGACGCCCATATGCAGCAGACGCTGGATGACCTGAAGACGTACGTGCTGGAGGCGTAGCTACCGACGCAGGCTCGTTAGCCTACTATTGTAGATATAAGTGCACAATAGTAGATGTCGGAGATACCGTGCGGCTGCAGAACCCCTTAACGACTATCAGCCCCACGCTTGACATGGGCGTACTCTACGTCTTGGCACGGGCTGATGCCGAGTTCACGGCCCCCAACCTCTCGAACCTTCTTCCCGAGCGCAGTTCCTTGGCCGGCGTCCGCAAGGCCCTCCTTCGTCTCGTCGCCCAGGGCATCGTCTTGGAAAAGGTGGCCGGAAGAACGCACGTTTTCCGGCTGAACCGTGATCACGTTCTGGCCGAGGCTGTGATTGCTATGGCTTTCACAAAAGATCGCCTTTTCGACCGGATACGGCGCGAGATCGAGATGTGGGAATTCTCGCCCATTGTCGTCACGATCTTTGGCTCAGCTGCACGTAATGACATGCGGAACGATAGCGATATAGACCTTTTCATAGTCCTCAATGACTCCATCGAGGAGTCACAGGCTGACACCATGATTGCCCAACTAGCCGCCCGTGTCAGTGCGTGGACAGGCAACGACACGCGGCCCTTGGTCTACCTCGAGTCCGAAGTTGCCCCTGCGCCGATCTTCGATTCCATCATGGCCGACGGGTACACAATTTTCGGCGATCCTGCTTGGCTGAGGCGCGCACTACGCGCCGACAGCGTTGCTTGAATGAGGACCGCCCAAGGAAGTGAAGAAATCCGCTTAGGTCGCTTGAACAAGGCCGTCCAATTCCAAAAAGTTGCTTTGGATGCACTCGACTTGGCTGAGGAACATCATGAAGTAGCTGACGCCGTGGCAACACTCTGCGTCCACGCCGGCATTGCCGCTTCTGACGCCATCTGCATTGCGCGGCTCGGACACTTCGCACAGGGACAAGACCACAGTGAGGCTGCCGGACTCCTGAGGACAGTAGATGCAACTGCAGCAAAGCACCTAACCACTCTGCTGGCCATGAAAACTCGCGCGGGGTACGGGCACCACACCGTCACTACGGAACAGCTTAAAAAGGCCACAAGGGCCATGAGCGCGTTGTTGGAACTTGCGCGGTTATGACACTCAGCGACGCAGGCTCACGCTGGGCAGCTCGCCGAATGCCTTGAGGTACAGCGCCGAGAACCGTCCTTGGTGCGTAAACCCGCACAACTCCGCAATGGCAGTGACGCTCTGCTCCCGCGGGTTCGCTTCCAGGAGCATCTCCCGGGCTCGGTCCAGCCGGATACTGCGCAACATGTCCGACGGCGTGGCACCGGTTTCCGCCCGAAGCGCCGTTTGCAGCGTACGGACCGAAACGCCCAAGCACTCGGCAATGTCCGGCACCGTAAGTTCCTCGAATGCATGCCGCTCCAACAGCTCGCGGCATTCACGGACAAGCCGGCTTTCGGACTCCGCGTCCCGGGTCTCGCCACCGGGCAACTCCATCGCCATCAGCAAGCGCGACATCATGCTGTCCGCCAGCAATCCCTGAACGAACGCAGGGGCACTGGTGGCGGGCTGGCTGATCATGTCGTCATGAAGTTCGACGACGGACCTCAAGAACGCCCGGCCGCTGCCGCTTGAGAGATCCATGCCATAGCCCAGGTCAACAGCACGGTCGCCGTACAATTGCTCGGCCACGCGCTCCATCGCCGAGCGCCGCACATAGACAATCATGTGCGGACTGCCGCTGTCCCAACTCATGGAAAAGGGCCGGTCGACCGGCGGAACGGTGGCCACACTCGCACTGGATTCCACAGTGTTTGTACCCACCTGCATGGAAGCATGCCCGGCCAGCGGAATCTGCACCAGATGGAAATCCTGCAGTCCCTCGGGTTCTATCCGAACGTCCGCGCCGTAGTCCAGGAACTCGATGCCAACGTCGCCGCGATGCAACGAACGCAGCTTCATGTCCATCAACGATGCGCGCGTGCGTGGAGCGAGCTCGTGGCTGCAGAACAGCTCCGCGATCTTGGCATGTGCTTCGTCCACATCCGTTGTGGCCACCGTTGGTTGTCCCCGCAGAACATCACGGGCAAGAATCCTGACCATCCGCCACCTACTTCACGGGTAATTGCACTCCACATTTAAACGGCATTTTGCAGCTTTTCGCCTTTCGGATGATCCCCGCGCCAAGTGGATATTCCGCAGTGCAGCGGCTGTCTAGAGTCGCCTTTAAGACAAGTATGACGCAGCTCACAAAACCATAACAGTCGTGGAAGCGAGGTGAGGACAAGTGAAGAACATCAAGCTCGTGCACGACCGCCGGGACGAATGGGACAGGAGCCACTTCGAACTCTGGGCGGCGGAGCTTCAGGCCAGGGAAACCCACCTCACTTCCGCAGCGTGGGTTGGTTGGCATGAAGAAGAGGAAGACCCTGCGTAATTTGGATGATCCTCGCGCTAAGTGGATATTCCCACCGGCAGCGGCTGCCTAGAGTCGCTAGCAGGATAAATATGACGCACGTCATATCTCCGTAACAGCATCATCCCCACGCGAAAGGGTTCGGCACATGCCAGCACTCAAGGGCAGGACGGCAATTGTTACCGGTGGAGCCACCAAGGTGGGGCAAGGCGTAGTCTCGGCGCTTCGGGACGCGGGAGCCACTGTGGTGGTTGCGGACATAGACCCCGACGGCGCCTCGCTCACCGCCGGGCTGGGCGAAGGAATCACCTACTCCCACACTGACATCACCGATGACGGCGCCGTGGAACGGTTGGTCAGCGAAACCGCTGCTGCACATGGGGGCCTGGACATTCTGGTGAACCTCGCCTGCACCTACAAGGACGACGGCGGAGCTTCCGGTCGCGCCGACTGGCTCGACGCACTCAATGTCAACCTTGTTAGCGCTGTGGTGGCAAGCAACGCGGCCCGCCCCTACCTGAAAGCCTCCGGACACGGTGCCATCATCAACTTCACCTCCATTTCCAGCTCGGTGGCCCAGACCGGCCGCTGGCTCTACCCGGCGAGCAAAGCGGCGCTGGTCCAAGTCACCCGGAGCATGGCAGTGGACTTCGCAGGGGACGGCATCCGGGTGAATTCTGTTAGTCCCGGTTGGGTGTGGAGCAACATCATGGACTCCCTCAGCAACGGAAACATTGAGAAGACAGACTCCGTCGCCGCACCTTTCCACGCTCTCAAGCGCGTCGGCCGCCCGCAGGAGATAGGCGACGTCGTCGCGTTCCTTGCCGGCGACCAGGCAAGTTTCGTGACCGGTGCTGATTGGGCGGTCGACGGCGGCTACTCGGCTTTAGGCCCGGAACGCGCCGAAGAAACCATCCCCTTGCTCGCCGCCAACTAACCATCACAGACAGTCGGTCCCAAGAGCCGGAACCAGAGACCAAGAGAAAAGGGCAACACTATGACACAACGCCATATCACCATCGTCGGAGCCGGCCAGTCCGGGCTGCAGCTCGGCATCGGCCTGCTCGATGCCGGATACCAGGTCACCACGATTTCCAACCGCACGCCCGAGGAGATTGCCGGAGGCAGAGTGGCCTCCAGCCAGTGCATCTTCCACAACGCCCTGGAGCACGAGCGTGCGTTGGGTCTGGATTTTTGGCCGGACGCCCCCACCGTTGACGGCATCTCCTTCACCATCCCGCACCCCGAAGTTCCGGGTGAGAAGGCCATCAGCTGGGCTTCCCGCCTGGACAACCACGCCAAGTCGATCGATCAGCGCGTGAAGTTCCCCAAGTTCATGGAGGAGTTCACTGCAAGGGGCGGCGAGCTGGTGTTCGAGGATGCCGGTGTCGCTGAGCTGGAAAAATACACACGGAACTCGGACCTGGTGATTGTGGCAGCGGGCAAGGGCGAGATCGCACAGCTGTTCACCCGCGACGCCGAACGCAGCACCTACGACGCACCGCAGCGCGCACTGGCCCTGACCTACGTGAAAGGCCTGGAGCCCCGGCAAGAGTACTCCGCGGTCTCGTTCAACCTCATCCCCGGGGTAGGGGAATACTTCGTTTTCCCGGCACTGACCACTACCGGTCCTTGCGAAATCATGGTCTTTGAAGGAGTTCCGGGCGGACCCATGGATACCTGGAAGGGCCTGTCCCCCGAAGAACACCTGCAGAACTCCAAGAACATCCTCAAAACCTTCCTTCCTTGGGAAGCCGAACGGGCCACGAATGTGGAACTGACCGATCCCAACGGCGTGCTTCAGGGTCGCTTCGCGCCCACCGTCCGCCACCCGATTGCTACGCTGCCGAGCGGCAGGCAGGTACTGGGCCTGGCCGACGTCGTGGTGTTGAATGATCCGATCACCGGACAGGGCTCCAACAACGCCAGCAAATGCGCGGCATCGTATGTGGACAGCATCATTCAGCACGGCACTGCAGCTTTCGATGCGAGCTTCATGCAGGCCACCTTTGAGCGCTATTGGGACTACGCCCAGCACGTTGCGCACTGGACAAATGCCCTCCTGGCCCCGCCGCCGCCACATGTCCTTGAGCTCCTGGGGGCTGCGAACAACGAACCGGCCATTGCGCATCGCTTCGCCAATGGCTTCAACCACCCTCCGGAGTTCCAGGACTGGTTCATGTACCCCGACAAAGCCGCGAGCTATCTTGCTGACCTGTCGGCCGCCAAAGTTTCATAGCACACCCCTGCTAACAAGGACACCATCATGCGAAAGATAGCAATTATTGGGGCCGGCGAATCCGGGGCCCAGTTGGCCCTTGGCCTCCAGCGGGCAGGCTACGCAGTGACGCTCCTGTCCGATCGTTCCGCAGCCCAGATCCGCACCGGCAAGGTCATGTCCAGCCAATGCATGTTCGCCACTGCCCTGGACGCCGAAGCCCAAATGGGGACAGCGCTCACACAGTTCTACGAATCCGGATCGGTCCCAGGCATCAACTCCATCCGACTGCACGTGGAAGCGGACGACCCCATTGAGTGGGAAGCCCCTTTGGATGGCCCGGCCCACTCCATCGATCAACGGATCAAGAGCGCCCTCTGGATCGAGACGTTTGTTGCATCCGGTGGTGACTTCCGCATTGAGAAGGTCACCCCGCGGATGCTCGAAGAACTCGCCCATGACTACGAGCTGGTCATTGTGAGCACCGGCAAGGGCGAGATCGGCCAGATCTTTCCCCGCGACAAGGCAAAGTCACCCTTCGACCGGCCGCAGCGGGTGCTGGCGCTGAATTACGTCAAGCCCGACGGCGGCGCTTCCGCCGATTCACCGGCAAGCACCTCCATCAGCGACAATGCCATTCGCATGTCCATGGTCCCCGGCGTCGGGGAGTTCTTCACTTTCCCCGGCCTGACCGTTTCAGGTCCTTGCCACATGATGGTGTTCGAAGGGGTGGTGGGCGGACCCATGGACCGCTGGACCGACGTCGGAACGCCGGAAGAGCAGCTGGAGCGTTCGCTGGAAATCCTGCGCGAACATTTCCCGCACGAGGCCGAAAACTTCGCCGATGCGGAATTGACGGACGACGGCGCCACGCTCCTGGGGCGCATCACACCCACGGTGCGTTCCGCCGTCGGGGAGCTTGGCAACGGGAAGCTGGTGTTCGGGCTCGGTGACGCCGTGGTCCTCAACGATCCCCTCACCGGGCAGGGTTCCAACAACGCCACACTGGCCGCGAAGTACTACCTTGATGCGATCGTTCGCCGCGGCCAGCAGTCTTTTGACCGTGCATGGATGGAGCGCACGTTCGACGAGTTCTGGCGCGGGTGGGGCCAATGGGCGGTGGAATGGACCAACGACCTGCTGAAGCCGCGCCGGGATCACCAGAAGACGCTTCTCAGTGAAGCCGCTGAGCACCCTGCTTTGGCGGCAAGCATCGTGAGCGGCTTTGATGATCCTCGGACGTCGTACCCATGGTGGTTTGACTCAGCTGCAGCCGTGGACTTCATGCAAGCCCGCAAAGAAGAGGACTCGTCGGCTTTCGATGTCCGGGATTTCCGCAGCGCCTTGGGTCAGTTCGCCACCGGCGTCACCGTGGTCACCACAGTCTCGGCAGACGGTCGAAAAGTGGGCATGACGGCCAACTCGTTCACGTCGGTGTCCATGGATCCGCCGTTGGTACTCTGGTGCCCCAGCAAACGCGCGCCCAGCTTGGACGATTTCGAGGACGCAACGCACTTTGCCATCAACATCCTGGCCAGTGACCAGCATGTGCTGTCCCGCCAGTTCGCCACACCGGCCACGGATAAGTTCGCCGGCGCGGAAACCACAGAGGGCATCGCCGGAATTCCCCTGCTGGAAGGCGCAGTGGCCACCTTCCAGTGTCGAACAGTTTCGCGACATGACGCCGGGGACCATGCCATCTACGTGGGTGAAGTGGAAAGCTACAAGCACGACGGCGGCGCTCCCTTGGTGTTCCATGGCGGCAAGTACCACGCCACCGCCAGCCATCCGGATTTCTAGGCAGTCCCTTTAGAAAGGTGCGGGTATGGACGAATCCGTTGACGTCGCGATCATTGGATCAGGCATTAACTCTTTGGTGGCGGCGGCTGAGTTGGCCTTGGCCGGAAGGCGCGTTTGCATCATGGAGCGCTCGGACCGGTTGGGCGGTTTCATTCAGTCAGCCGAGCGGACCCTTCCGGGCTTCATCCACGACTCCTTCTCTTCCTGGCACCCGTTATTCGTGTCCGGCGGCGCCTACGGTGCGCTGGGTAAGGAACTGCACGCCAGGGGCCTGGAGTACTGCAACACCACCGGCCCAGTGACGGCCAGCGTTGCTACGGACCCGGCCACCGGAGCCCACCGCGTGGTCATTGCCCAGCGTGATCCGGCCGAGACGGCTGCTGCGTTCAAGTCCTCTGGCGATCAAGCCGCCTATCTGGCTATGTTGGATGATCTTGGGCGAAATGCCGGCACGGTTTTTGGAGCGTTCGGGGCGGAACTTCGCTCGTTTGGGGAGGTGGCCAAGATTGCGTTTGGCGCTGTTCGGCACGGGCGCTGGAGTGGCACGGAGGCTTTCGTCCGGGATTCGGTGATGAGCGGCCGGAATTACACCCGCAGCCGCTTTGACGGGTGGGAAGCGGACCAGTTGTGGTCGCCTTGGCTCCTGCACGCAGGGCTCGGCCCAGACCAAGCCACCGGGGGCGTCATGCTGCCCGTGATGGCCCTGAGCATGCACGGCTTCGGACTTCCCATTGTGAAGGGCGGGGCATCAAGGTTCGTGGCGGCCTTTGAGTCGTTGCTGCGCGACAACGGGGTCCGGATCATGCTGGGCGCGGAGGCCGAGGAGATTCTGGTGGCTGAAGGGTCAGTGGCTGGAGTGCGGACTTCGCAGGGAGTAGTTTCTGCCAAGACGGTGCTCGCAAACGTTTCGCCCCAAGCCCTCTACTCCCAGCTGCTTCGCCAAGCGCCGGCCGGTATTGCCGAAGCCGCTGAACGCTACCAAAACGGCCGCGGGGCCATGCAGATCCATCTGGCTTTGGACAAGCCTCTGGAGTGGCTCGATCCGCGGCTCAACGAGGTTCCCCTGGTTCACATCAGCAACGGCTCGGACAGCACCGGGATCGCCTGCGCCCAGGCCGAAGCCGGGCTGCTGCCCAGCGAACCCACCGTGGTGGTGGGGCAGCAATGCGTCCTGGACCCGTCCCGCGCTCCGGAGGGCAAGGCCACGCTCTGGCTGCAACTCCAGGAAGTCCCCTTCTCTCCCATTGGTGATGCGGCGGGCCGGCTGCCCGTTGGCGAAGGTTGGACCCACGAACTGAAACAGGGCTACCTGGACCGGGTCCTCGACCGATTGGAGCAGTTCGCTCCGGGAGCCCGCGCCACGGTTCTTGCCTCAGACATCATCGCTCCCACGGACCTGATGTCCGCGAATCCCAATGCCGTCAACGGCGACCCCTATGGTGGTTCCGCGGAACTCTTCCAAAACCTGCTCTGGCGACCTTTTCCTGCGGCGGCAGGCCACCAAACCGCCGTCGACGGTCTCTGGCATATCGGCGCTTCCACTCATCCAGGCCCTGGTCTTTCCGGTGGTTCCGGACACCTGGTGGCCCAAAAACTGACCGCGCCACCCTCACGGCTTTCCCGTATTCAAGCAGCACTGAAACCAAGCAAGCGATAGGAGAACAATGTCTGTTCTGGCCGGGCTCACTGCAGCCCTCTCGAGCGGTTCGGTGGAAATCATCGATCTCACCACGCCCCTAAGCTCCGAAACCCCCATCCTGAACCTGCCGCAACCGTTCGCGAACACGGTTGGATTGTCGGTCTCGCCGGTGAGCAATTTCGACGACGCCGGCCCTGCTTGGGCGTGGAACGACGTCACCGTGGGTGAACACGCCGGGACGCATCTGGACGCCCCGGTCCACTGGATCACGGGCAAGGACGGAAAATCCGTGGACCAGATCGAACCACACCGGCTGGTGGGTCCCATTGCCGTGATTGACAAAACCGCCGAGGTTTCCGGCAACCCTGATTTCCTGTTGGAACCTGAACACTTGGAGCAGTGGCAGGAAGAGCACGGTGCCTTCCCTCAGAATTGCTGGGTCATTTTCCGGACCGGATGGGCGGCCCGTGGCACTGATGCGGCGGCATTCGTCAACGCGGACGACGCCGGTCCCCACACCCCGGGGGTCTCTGCCGCGGGTGCCAAGTGGCTTGCCGGTAACGCCTCAATCAGTGGTTTCGGTGTTGAGACCGTGGGCATCGACGCCGGCCAGGCCGGCGGCTTGGATCCGATGTTCCCTGTCCACTCCTTCCTCCTGGGCGCAGACAAGTACGGCGTCACCTCGCTGCGGAACGTCGACCGGCTCCCCGTCACTGGTGCCACGTTGGTAGTGGCGCCATTGCCGATCGTGGGCGGCACCGGCAGCCCCAGCCGGGTGTACGCACTGGTTGAAAAGGGCATGGTTGAAAAGGACACTGGGGTAGCAGCATGAGCGAACAAGTACGGGTCTCCACACTGGTGGGCAGGACGCTGGCGAAGCTCGGCGTCGGGCATGTTTTCGGCGTGGTCGGCTCCGGCAACTTCGATGTCACCAGCACCCTCATGGCCGAAGGCATCGGGTTCACAGCAGCCCGGCATGAGGGCGGCGCCGCGACCATGGCTGACGCGTATTCGCGGATGTCCGGCAAGGTGGGCGTGGTGACCACGCATCAAGGGTGCGGTCTGAGCAACGCCATCACCGGGATCGGTGAGGCAGCGAAAAGCCGAACCCCCATGATCGTGCTCACAGCCGACACCCAGGCCGCAGCGATCAGGTCCAACTTCAAAATCGACCAGGACGGACTGGCCCGCAGCGTAGGGGCCGTGGCCGAGCGCATCCACTCCCCCGCCACCGCCGTCGCGGACACCGTTCGGGCCTTCCGGACAGCGGTGAACGACCGCCGCACAGTGGTCCTTAGCCTGCCACTGGACGTCCAAAGCGGCACCGCGGCAGACGAGGTGAGTGCCGCCGTCGTGCCTGAACCTTTGAAGATCCGCCCGGATGCTGCCGCCATTGAGCAACTGGTAGCACTGATCGCAGCCGCGGAACGGCCTGTGTTCGTCGCCGGACGCGGCGGACGTGGTGCCGGGGACGAGATCCTGGAGCTGGCACGGCACGCGGGTGCGCTGGTGGCGACCTCCGCTGTGGCGAGTGGGCTGTTCAACGGCGACTCCCACAACCTGGGTATTTCGGGTGGCTTCTCCTCCCCGGTGACCGCCCAACTGATCAGCGATGCGGACCTGATTGTGGGCTGGGGTTGCGCGCTGAACATGTGGACCATGCGGCACGGGCGGCTGATCTCCGCAGGCACCAAAGTGGTGCAGATCGACGTCGAAGACTCCGCACTGGGCGCCAACCGGCCTATCAGCCTTGGCCTGCTGGGTGATTCGGCGTTGACAGCTCTGGATGCTCTGACGGCGCTGCGCTCCAGGCAGTCAGAGCCAGCGGAGAAGTACCGCACCGAAGCCAACGCCCTGGCCATCAAACAGGGCTCCAGATGGCGGGACGTCGACACCGAAGACCTGTCCACGGCAACGTCCATCGATCCCCGAGTCCTCACCCGCGAACTCGACACTCTGCTCCCTGCCGAGCGGATCGTGGCAGTCGATTCAGGCAACTTCATGGGCTACCCCAGCCAATACCTCGCCGTGCCGGACGAATTCGGGTTCTGCTTCACCCAGGCATTCCAAGCAATCGGGCTCGGACTCTACACGGCCATCGGTGCCGCCCTCGCCCAACCGCACCGGCTCCCGGTCCTCGGCGCCGGGGACGGTGGATTCCTCATGGGCATCAGCGAACTCGAGACCGCCGCCCGCCTCCAACTCCCCCTGGTGTGCATCGTCTACAACGACGCAGCCTACGGGGCAGAGGTGCACCACTTCGCCTCAGAGCACTCTCAGAAGGACCTCTCCAGCGTGGTGTTCCCCGAGACTGATATCGCAGCGATCGCCCGAGGATTCGGGGCTGAGGGCGTCACCGTGCGGACCGTGGCGGATCTGGAAGCCGTGCGCCCCTGGATCGCCGCCTACCAGGCCGGGACACAGGACCGACCGCTGGTCATCGACGCGAAGATCGCTTCAGACGGTGGTTCGTGGTGGCTGGCCGAGGCCTTCCAAGGCCATTAGGCACCGCGCTCTCCCAACTTGAAAAAGAACTGGACACGCATAATAAGGAGGCTTAGCATTTTTACCTGTATCGACAGCTAGCTGTTGGAGGCGGCGAAAATGCGAGCGATGGTGTACCGCGGCCCTTATAAAGTCAGGGTCGAAGAAAAAGATATCCCCCGGATTGAGCATCCAAATGACGCTATCGTCCGGGTAACCGGAGCCGCGATCTGCGGCTCAGACCTGCACCTGTATCACGGCATGATGCCGGATACGCGGGTGGGGATGACCTTCGGGCATGAATTCGTGGGAGAGGTCCATGAGGTTGGCTCGTCGGTGGAGAACCTGAGCGTCGGGGACCGCGTGATGGTGCCCTTCAACATCTATTGCGGATCCTGCTACTTCTGCACCCGTGGCCTGTATTCCAACTGCCACAACGTCAACCCAAATGCGACGGCGGTGGGCGGCATTTACGGTTACTCCCACACCACCGGTGGTTACGACGGCGGCCAGGCGGAGTTCGTGCGCGTGCCGTTCGCCGACGTCGGACCCACCAAAATTCCCGAATGGATGGATCAGGAAGACGCGGTAATGCTCACTGATGCCCTCCCCACTGGCTACTTCGGAGCCCAATTGGGTGACATCGAACAGGGCGACACGGTGGTGGTTTTTGGTGCGGGGCCCGTTGGGCTTTACGCGGCGAAGTCGTCCTGGTTGATGGGTGCGGGCAGGGTCATTGTCATCGACCATCTCGAGTATCGGCTGGAGAAGGCCCGGACGTTTGCCCACGCGGAAACGTACAACTTCACCGAATACGACGACATTGTGGTGGAGATGAAGAAGGCCACGGATCACCTTGGCGCAGATGTGGTGATTGACGCCGTCGGGGCTGAAGCTGACGGCAACCTGACCCAACACATCACGTCGTCGAAATTCAAGCTGCAGGGCGGTTCGCCTGTTGCTTTGAACTGGGCCATCGATTCCGTCCGTAAAGGCGGAACGGTGTCGGTGGTGGGTGCCTATGGCCCGATGTTCAGTGCAGTGAAGTTTGGCGATGCCATGAACAAGGGGCTGACGCTGCGGATGAACCAGTGCCCGGTCAAGAGGCAGTGGCCCCGACTGTTCGAGCATGTCCAGAACGGCTACCTGAAGCCCAGCGACATCATTACCCATCGGATTCCGCTGGAACACATCGCCGAGGGTTACCACATCTTCTCGGCCAAGCTGGATGACTGCATCAAGCCGATCGTGACCACGGCCGCCTAGACGCTGATCAGGCTTAGCGCCAGCTGAATGAGCGTAGTGCCAGCTGGATCAGGCATAGCAAGGAGGAACATCATGCCGTACACAGCAGAACGGCCCCAACCAAGGCCGACGCCCGAGGAGCTCCGGGCTAAAATCCCGGGCTGGGGCGTGGACCTGGACCCCAAGGATCGGCCTGCTTTCCCACGCGAGCAGCGCGGGATCATCACTGGGGCGCATTGGGACTTTCCGGAGCGCCAGGAGGAAAAGTGGCCACGGGAACGCTCTATTGAGCACAAGTTCCTGACACCGGTTTTCGGAACATCCACCCCACCGAAGGGCGTCTCGGGAGCCATCCGGAAGTACGCGTACAAATACAGCGAAGGACGGGCAGCGCACTGGCTGCTCCTGATCGCAGGTGACCGAGTCGACGCTTGGGAGAGCCACCTGCGGTCATTTGGCACGCTGCATCCTGATAACCCGATCACGGAAACCGGTGTGCTGAGCGAGTTCAAGAACCACGGTTGGGCTTCTCGGCGGGGCAGGAAGCGTGCAGACACCAAGCACCAGTGGATGGACCCGATCATCGTGGCCGGGCCGTGGCTCCTGGTGGGGACCGGCGTCGTCCTCGTTCTCAAGGGCGTCGCCAAAGCTGCCCGGACAACCCGCCGCCACTAACTCAACTAAGCAGCACTGAACCCAACTAGGTAGCAGCACAGGCCGTTCTGAGCGCTTAAAACGGCATGTGCTGCTACCTACATGGGGTGGTTACGCGTCGACGTCGGTGTTCACGATGTACACGTCGCAGGGAGCACCGTGCGCCACGCTGTTTGCGATGCTGCCCAAGACGCGGCCCAGGCCCTTCATGCGCTTGTTGCCCACCACGATCAGTGAGGCGTTGTTGGTCTCGGCATAGTTGATGAGGGCATTGGCCGGAGTGCCGCGGGCTGCGAAGTACTTGATGTTGCCGGCGGGAACGTCCAGCTCTTCGGAGACCTTGCGCGCCACGTATTCCGCGGAGTCCGCCGAGGAGACGGTGATGCGGTCGCTGCCGCTGCCGAACTCTTCGATGCGGTCATCGGAGAAGCCGCTGATCACGTGCAGTTCGGCACCGAGAGCGGTGGCGAGCTTCGCTGCTGCCACTGCTGCGCGCTTGGCCGTCTCGCTGCTGTCAACGCCGACCACAATAACTTCTGACATGAGTACTCCTGGTTGTGGGGATTCACTAGGTGCTGCTGCAAGAAATCTACACTCGATCACCCCGCGCCGGGATGACCGTTTTGCGCCGGGAGTGTTTACGGCCCGATTCACTGGGTAGGGATAAACCATCGGAACGATCACATCACCGAAAGGCAAGACAATGAGCGACGCACCATTTTCCCCGCAGACCGCCATCGTCACCGGATCGGATTCCGGCATCGGAAAGGCCACTGCGGTGGCGTTGGCCAAGGCGGGCATGGACATAGGAATCACCTGGCACTCGGACCAGCAGGGAGCTGAGGAAACCGCGGAGGAAGTGCGCGGTCTGGGCCGGAAAGCTGTGGTGCACCAACTGGACACCACGGATGTCCGGGGAACCGCTGCAGCCATCGACAAACTGGCTGAGGAACTTGGTGGCGTGGACGTCTTCGTCAACAACTCCGGAACCGGCGACGGCACCAAATTCCTTGAGTTGGACTACGACACGTGGATGTCCACCTTGGACACCAACCTCAACGGTGCGTTCGTGGCTATGCAGACAGCAGCCAAGCGCATGGTCAAGGCCGGCCGCGGTGGGCGCATCATCGCTGTCACCAGCGTCCACGAGTTCCAGCCAAGGGTTGGGGCCTCGGCATATGACGCGTCCAAGCACGGCTTGGGCGGCCTCATCAAAACCATGGCCCTGGAACTCGCTGAGCACGGGATCACTGCCAACAACGTGGCACCGGGTGAAATCGCGACTCCGATGACGGGCCAGGAAGATGAAGATCCCACGCAGAAAGAACGGCCCGGAGTTCCGCTGGGACGCCCCGGCGATGCCCGGGAAATCGCCGCCGTCATCGCCTTCCTGGCATCACCGGATTCCAGCTACGTCAACGGCGCTTCGTGGCCCGTGGACGGCGGAATGTTGCAGATGGGACCGCAGGCAGGTTCGCACATCACCAGTAACGACTGGCGCGAAAGCTAAGCCCTTGCAGACTCTGGCCGCGCGGTGATCCGTGGGCTAGTCTGCTTGGACGGCCTGCCTGGCGGGCCTGATTTTCCAGAGATTCGTAAGACGTTGATGAGGAGCACCATGGCTGGCCACACATATAGCGTTTCCGAAATTGTAGGAACTTCCACCGAAGGCGTTGACGACGCGATCAAGAACGGCATCGCAACAGCCTCCCAGACCCTGCGGAACCTGGACTGGTTTGAGGTCAAGGAAATCCGCGGCCACCTCGAGGACGGCGCAGTTGCCGACTGGCAGGTCACCATCAAGCTTGGTTTCCGCCTGGAGCGCTGATCACCCCTTTACCCACCCCGCGAGATGGCAGTTGACGCCCATGTTTTCGGAAAACATGGGCGTCAACTGTCGTCTCGGCGGGCGGGTTCGGGAACGGGCACGGAGGCCGCCTCACCGAAGCTCAGCAGCGTCAAAGCGTCCGACGACGGCGAACCGGCCTTCGCGGAATATATCCTCAGCATCTGGTCAGGGTCGTCCGGAAGACTCAGCGTCTCAAAGTTCAGTTCCAGGTCACCCACAATCCGGTGGTGCAGGCGAACAGTGCCGGCGGATCGCGATGCCACCCTGTGCCCGGCCCACCACTGCCGGAAATGCTCGCTGTGTACGGCGAGCTCGCCCACCAGTTGGTTTGTCTGCGGATCGTTCGGATGCCGGCCCACGTCCATCCGGAGGGCACCCACAGCTTCAGCAGCCACGGTTTTCCAGTCCCTGAACAGCTGTCCCGCCAAGGGATCCAGGATGATCCAGCGGGTCAGGTTCCTCTCCCCGGCAGCGAGTGCCGGGAAGTCGGTGAAGAGCAGGTGGGCCATCCGGTTTCCGGCCAGGACGTCCGCGCGCCTGCCCAGCACCATGGCAGGAACATCGCCGACTGCGTCGAGCAGCTGCCGGAGCCCGGGCCTGACCTTCTGCACGGGACCGGGACTGCCGGCGGAACTTGCACAGTGCTCCAGGAGGTCCATCATGTGCGCTTGCTCCCCCGCGTCCAGGCGCAGTGCGCGGGCCACAGAGTCGAGGACGGCCTTGGACGGGTGGATGTTGCGGCCCTGTTCCAGGCGCGTGTAGTAGTCAGTGCTCACTCCGGAGAGTCGGGCAACTTCTTCGCGGCGGAGTCCGGGCACCCTGCGGGCACCGCTGGACTCTTGCGCTCCAGCGTCTTCAGGTGAGAGACGCGCACGCATGATTTTGAGGAATTTACCGAACTCGGCGCTTTGACCCATCCGTCCATTCTGCCGTTCGGGGCGTGTGAAAGACCACCATTTTGGGTAGGACTACCAGACCTAGGAAAAACAGGATCAGGTTGGATTGCTGACTCTGCCACCAAAAGTGCATAGGCTCAGTACAGAGCCTCCGAAAACGCTTTCTGGAGTGTCCCACCATAATCATTCCGTCGAAGGAGACCGTCATGCCAGAGCTGACATTGAACAACGGCGTCACCATCCCACAGCTCGGATTCGGTGTCTTCCAAGTACCTGCTGAGGAAACGCAGAAGGTCGTGGAAGACGCCTTGGAAGCCGGCTACCGTCACATCGACACCGCGGCTGCCTACCGCAATGAGGCAGGAGTCGGCGCTGCCGTCGCGGCCTCGGGCATTCCCCGGGAAGAACTCTTCATCACCACCAAGCTCCGCAACGGGGAGCAAGGCGAGGCCTATGACGCCTTCCAGCGGAGCCGCGACGCCTTGGGCCTTGAAGTTATCGACCTGTACCTGATCCACTGGCCCGTCCCTTCGCAGGGCCTCTACACGCAGGCATGGAAAGAGATGGAGAAGCTGTACCAGGACAAGCAGATCCGGGCTATCGGCATCTCCAACTTCCTCTCCGACCATGTAGACACACTGCTGCGGGACGCTGAAGTAGTTCCCGCTGTGAACCAGATCGAAGTCCACCCCACGTACCAACAGGGCGAGCTGGCCAACAAGTGCCGCGACCTCAGCATCGCCGTGGAAGCATACAGCCCGCTGGGTCAGGGCAAGGACCTGAATGCCGAGCAGGTGGCCCTGGTGGCGGCTGCCCACGGCACTACTCCTGCACAGGTGATTCTGGCCTGGCATCTCGCGCAGGGGACCATCGTGATCCCCAAGTCCGCGGATTCGAAGCGGATGCGCGAAAACTTCGGCGCGGCCGATCTCACCCTCACCGAATCGGAACTGGCTGCCATCACGGCACTTGAGGCGGGCGCCCGCATAGGCTCCGATCCCGCCGTCGCCGCTTTTACGCAGTTCTAACCACAACAAAGGACAGCAAACATGCAGTACACCCACTTGGGCCGCTCGGGCCTGAAAGTTTCCCGTCTCTGCTTGGGCACCATGAACTTCGGTCCGCAGACGGACGAAGCGACAGCGCACTCGATCATGGACTCTGCGCTGGATTCCGGCATCAACTTCTTCGACACCGCCAACGTGTACGGAGGAACCGGACACCGCGGCTGGACCGAGGAAATCATCGGTCGATGGTTCGCGAAGGGCGGCGAGCGCCGCGAGCGCACCGTCCTGGCCACCAAGTTGTATGGCACCATGACTGACCGCCCTAACGAGTCCAAGCTGTCGGCGCTCAATATCCGCCGTGCACTCGATGCCAGCCTGAAGCGGCTTCAGACGGACTACATCGACATTTACCAGTTCCACCACATCGATCGGGATACGCCGTGGGACGAGATCTGGCAGGCTATCGAGGTAGCTGTCCAGCAGGGAAAGATCCTGTACTCGGGCAGCAGCAATTTTGCGGGTTGGCACATCGCCCAAGCCCAGGAAGCCGCCCGGAGGCGGAATTACACGGGTCTCGTCAGCGAACAGTCCATCTACAACCTGTTCCGGCGCGAAGTTGAGCTTGAAGTCATTCCCGCCGCGCAGCATTACGGCCTGGGCCTGATCCCTTGGTCCCCGCTGCAGGGTGGGCTCCTTGGTGGTGTGCTGAAGAAGGAAGAGCAGGGTGTTCGCCGCACCGAGGGCCGGGCTCTGGAGACCCTCAAGAAGCATGAGGAGCAGATCCGCCAGTACGAGGATTTCGCGGATGAATTGGGCCAGGCACCCGGCGATCTAGCGTTGGCCTGGCTGCTTCACCAGCCTGCCGTAACGGCTCCGATCGTTGGACCTCGAACCCAGGAACAGCTTGATGCTGCTATCCGTGCTTTGGACGTCACCCTGAATGAGGACGCCCTCAAGCGCCTCGACGACATCTTCCCGGGCCACCGCACCGCCCCCGAGGACTACGCCTGGTGAGCAGTTCCCTCCCCACCACCCTCGGAACGGCAGCGGACACCGTCTCGCCGCGGAACATCCTGTTCATCGGCGGGACCGGGGTCATCAGTGCGGCGGCGGCTGAACGCGCCGTCGCATTGGGCCACCGGCTGACCATCCTCAACCGGGGAAGGTCAGCCGGCAGACCGGTTCCGGAAGGCGCGGAAGTACTCCACGCGGACGTCCGGGACGCCGCCGCCGTGCGCGAGGTACTTCAAGGAAGAGAGTTCGACGCCGTTGCGGACTTCATCTCGTACACACCGGATCAGGCGCGGGCCGGGTTCGAATTGTTCCGCGGACGGACTGGACAGTACGTTTTCATCAGTTCCGCGTCGGCGTACCAGAAGCCACCCACTACGCTGCCGATTCGGGAATCAACTCCGCTGAAGAACCCGTTCTGGCAGTACTCGCGGGACAAGATCGCTTGCGAGGAGCTGCTGTTCGAGGCCTACCGTGAGCAGGACTTCCCGTTGACAGTAGTCCGACCGTCCCACACTTATGACCGGACCAAGATCGCGATGGTGGGCGGTTGGACCGATATCCACCGGATGCGTGCCGGAATGCCGATCATGGTGCACGGCGATGGAACGTCCCTTTGGACGCTGACCCATTCCCGGGATTTTGCCAAGGCCTTCGTCGGTCTTCTGGGGAGGCCGCAAGCCGTAGGCGAGAGTTACACCATTACTTCTGACGAGTTCCTGCCGTGGAACCAGATCTACCGCTTGTTTGCGCGTGCGGCCGGGGTGGAAGAACCGGAACTGTTCCATGTTTCTTCTGACACCATCGCAGCCCACAGTTCGGAGCTCGGACCGAATCTGTTGGGCGACCGCTCGCACTCCGTGGTGTTCGACAATTCCAAAATCAAGGCACTCATCCCTGATTACAAGGCCACGATTCCGTTTGCTGACGGCGCCAGGGAGATCGTGGAGTGGCATGACAGCCACCCTGAGCTGCAGATAGTGAGCGAGGATTTTATGGAGCTGAGTGACCGGCTCCATAAATGGTCGGGGCGGTAGCTGTTGCCAAGCAGCAAGCGGCCAGCGTAGAACAGCAACAGACCCAAAGGAGATCACGCGCATGACATTTGCCCCGCTCATTGAACTCAACGACGGCCACAAGATCCCGCAACTCGGGCTCGGCACGTGGCCGCTGAATGATGCCCAGGTTGCCGATGCCGTGGTGGAGGCTGTGTCGCACGGCTACCGGCACGTGGACACTGCCGTGAAGTATGGCAACGAGAAGGGCGTGGGCAACGGCATCCGGGCCTGCGGGGTGAATCGCGAAGAACTCTTCATCACCACCAAATTGGACGGGGAATTCCAAGGCTCCGGCAAAGCCGTGGCAGGGCTGGACGGCTCGTTGGAGCGCTTGGGGCTGGAGTATGTCGATCTCCTGTTGATCCACTGGCCGCTCCCCCGCCGCGGTGAGTTCGTGTCCACGTGGAAGACTTTCGAGGAACTGCAGGCCTCAGGCAAAGCACGATCCATTGGTGTTTCCAATTTCAAGCCCTCCCACCTGGACCAACTGTTCAGGGAGGCTGCTGTTGTTCCGGCGGTCAACCAGATCCAGGTCAGCCCCTCCATCCCGCGGCCCGCCGCCCGGGCCTTCAACGAAGCAAACGGCATCATCACCGAGTCGTACAGCCCGCTGGGTGCCAGCAGCGACCTCCTGAATGCGCCAGTGCTGGCCGGCATCGGGAATAAGTACGGTAAGACGCCGAGCCAGGTGGTGCTGCGCTGGCACGTTCAGCAGGGCTTGGTGGCCATACCCAAAACCGCGAATCCGGAACGAATGAAGGAGAACATGGACATTTTCGACTTTGAACTGGACCACGACGACCTCACCCGATTGCAAACCCTCGACGCCGGACCGGACGCCGGTGTGGACTCAGACGTACAGGGGCACTGACCATGGATATCCAAGAAACACTGATCTGGGTTGGTTCCTACACAGCCGACAGGAACGGCAACGGCGAGGGCATCGTCGCAATTTCGGCCGATGATGACGGCCAGTTGACGTCCCTTGGTTTGGCAATCGCCGCCAACTCGCCATCGTTCCTTGCGCTCCACCCGTCACTCCCTGTGGTCTACGCCGTAGCCGAGGAAGGCAAGACTGTTCGGGCGTATCGCCGGACGGGGGATGCTGAACTGGAGGCTTTCGGCGATCCTTGGCCGGCCGGCGAAGCGACCTGCCACGTAGCCGCCGATCCGCAAGGACGTTTCATTGTGGCCACCTGTTGGGGCGACGGCCAAGTCATCTTGTACGAACTGGACGACGACGGCGCTATCACCTCGCGCACCAGTGCAGCGGCCGCCGTCGATCCCCACACTGCAACGTCTCCTGACGAGCAGCGGCCCAGCCGGGCGCACGCAAGCCTGATGCTCCCGGACGGCCGCGTCATGACCACGGATTTGGGACATGATCTGGTCAGGGTGTGGCAGTATTCACCGGCTGAGGGCCTGCATTTGGATCATCAGGTGATCCTGCCGAAGGGCTCCGGCCCCCGGCACATGGCCCGTCATCACAGCGGAACAGTCTTTGTGGACACCGAATATTCCGTGGAAGTAGCCGCCCTACGGATGGAACCGGACGGCACATACGAGCTGACCACCATGGTTCCGGCGAGCGCAGCGGGGGCAAAAGAGGGCGACGCCGGCGCGGAGATTGCGCTCTCACCCGATGGCCGCTTCGCATACGTGGGCGTGCGCGGATCCAACCGCATTTGTGTTTTGAAGGTGTCCCACGGAGGGGCTGAGCTGGAGCCCCTCGCGGAGGTGCCGTGCGGCGGCGAGTGGCCGCGCCACCACCTGGTCCGCGAAGGCTGGCTGTACGTCGCCAACGAAGGCTCGGACGACGTCGTGAGCTTTAAATTGGACCGTGAAACCGGCTTGCCCGGCGGCGTCGTGAGTCGGGTGGAGACGGGCTCTCCGAGTGTGCTGATTCCCGCCGGTTAAATGACGCCGAGATGGCACTTAATACCTATGATCCGCTCAGACATTGGTATGAAATGCCATCTCGGCGAGTCTTTTCAGACGGTCCAAACCTCGACGTCGTCCGTTCCGCAGATGAGACGGCGGCCGGTCGGCTCGAGGATGACCCAGAGCAACTCCTGGTGCTTGGAAACATCGTCCACGCGGCCGGTCCCGGCGCCCCACGCGACGTCGTAGATCCACACGGGATCGCCGGAGCTGAGTTCAGTCCACTCAGCCGCCGGTACGTGGCGGTAATCGGCGGGCCTGTTCAGGATGGTGCTGGTCATGCCGACACTTCAGCGGCAGTGCGGCGCCGCCACACAGTGGGTACACCATTGTGCGCCGGGAGGATGTGGCCTTCCGCGAAAACCTGGACGGCATCCGGATCGGAGTCCGGGCTCCACAGGCCTGACGCCGGGCAGTGGGAACCGGTAGGCATGACGCGGGTGGCTCGTTCGCGCAGGAGGGCGATGCTCTTCATCGTTGAAACTCATCCTTGGAAGTAGTTCGGGGGCGTTTATGTGAAGCAGATCTCTTCAACCCTATGCAAGTCACACGAGCTTGGTTATGGGCAGATGCATAGCGTTTCCGCTTGAGGCCATGCAAAGGCACAGTGAAAATTCTTTGTAATCTCGGGTAGATGCCCTGCAAGCGCTTCCAAGAAACGAGAATGAGAAGCCTCTTCATATTCCGCAATGCCCTAAAAGCTGTGGAATAAATAGACGGAAGCGCTTACAGTTGTGACTTGCCACACAGCACCTCTGTCCCACAGCACTGTCGCTTAGCGGAAGGTTCCATCACGTTGTTATCTCGCAATAGACACCGCCCCTGCCCCCAGCGCCCATCCCTCACGCGAATCGCCGCAATTGTATTGACGACGGCGGCACTGACCGTCTCGGCTGTCCTCCCCGCAGGCGCCGCACCAGCCAGCACACCCGATCCCGCCGCCCAGCACTCAATCCGAGGCGGTGTCAGCGATCAGAACTTCTACTTCGTCATGGCCGACCGCTTCGCCAACGGCACCAAGACCAACGACGACGGCGGGCTGGGTTCTGATCCGATGGTCTCCGGCTACGACCCCACGCGTAAAGGCTTCTTCAACGGCGGCGACTTGAAGGGTCTCCAGGACCAACTGGACTACATCCAAGGACTGGGCACCAATTCACTCTGGCTCACACCGAGCTTCAAGAACAAGGCCGTCCAAGGTGACGGCACCCTGGCGAACAGTTCAGCCGGCTACCACGGGTACTGGGTCACGGACTTCACCCAGATCGACCCCCACTTGGGCACCAACGCCGAGTTGAAGACCCTCATCGATGCCGCCCACGCCCGTGGAATGAAGGTGTACTTCGACATCATCACCAACCACACGGCGGACGTCATCCAATACCAGGAGACCGCCTCGGCGCCGTACATTTCCAAGGAAACCGAGCCCTACCGGACCGCTGCGGGTGAAGTCTTCGATGACCGCGACTATGCCGGGACGCAGGACTTCCCCGCGCTGGACCCGGCGACGTCCTTCCCGTACACGCCCGTGATCCCAGAGGCAGAGAAGGACGTCAAGGTTCCGTCCTGGCTGAACGACCCCACGCTCTATCACAACCGCGGCAACACCAACTTTGCCGGCGAGGACTCCCTCTACGGCGACTTCTTTGGGCTGGATGACCTGTTCACCGAGAACCCGAAGGTGGTGAACGGAATGATGGACGTCTACAAAACGTGGATCCGCGACTTCGGGATTGACGGCTTCCGCATTGACACCATGAAGCACGTCAATGACGAGTTCTGGCAGCAGTTCGGGCCCCAGGTTCTCAGCTATGCCAAGGAACAAGGCAAGGACGAATTCTTCATGTTCGGCGAGGTCTTCGATACCTCCAAGAGCATCACGTCCAAGTTCACCACCAAGAACCAGATGCAGGCAGTGCTGGACTTCGGCTTCCAAGGAGCAGCCCGGAGCTTCGCTTCCCAGAGCAGCAAAGCCACCGGCCTGGCCGACTTCTTCAACGGGGACGACTGGTACACGGATGCTGACTCCAACGTCTACCAACTGCCCACCTTCCTGGGAAACCATGACATGGGCCGTATCGGGACCTTCATCGCCCAGGACAACGTGGGAGCTTCCGAGACCGAACTGGTGGAACGCGACGAGCTCGCCCATGAGTTGATGTATTTCTCGCGCGGCAACCCCGTGATCTACTACGGCGACGAGCAGGGCTTCACCGGTGCCGGCGGGGACCAGGATTCACGGCAGACGATGTTCGCGAGCAAGGTCCAGGAATACCTGGATGACGACCTCCTGGGCACCAGTTCCACCCACGCCACGGACAATTTCAACACTGAACATCCGCTGTACAAAAAGATCAGCGAACTCGCGGCCCTCACAGCTGAGCATCCGACGCTCCGCAGCGGTGCCCAACAGAACCGCTATGCAGCGGACGGGGCTGGGATTTACGCCTTCTCCCGTATTGACGCCAAGGAGCAGCGCGAATACATCGTTGCCGTAAACAACAGCGAGACTGCCCAGACAGCGGCGATCCCCACGTATGAAGCCAAGCAGCCGTTCAAGCTGGTCTACGGTGACGCCGCGAAGAATGCCAAGACCGACTCCCAGGCCAACCTGGCCGTCACCGTCCCACCGCTTTCCGCAGTGGTTTACGAAGCAACGGGGCAACTTGCCAAATCCAAAGCCGCACCCGGCGTCGTGCTCAAGAAGCCGGTCACCGCGGCTGGTGACGCGACTCGCCTGAAGGTGACGGCCGACGTCGACGGTAACTCGTTCTACGAGGTCACCTTCCAGGCACGTACTGCCGACGGCGAGTGGACGCCGATTGGCACCGACGACAACGCGCCCTACCAAGTGTTCCACGACGTGTCGTCCGTGGAGTCGGGGTCCTCAGTGGAGTATCGCGCGGTGGTATTGGACAACCGCGGGCAGACGTCAGCGAGTGAGCCGAAGAGCGGCGTGGTGGGAGAACCAACCCAACCCGAAACCGTCACCGTTGCTGGCAGCCTCAACACGGAACTGGGCTGCACCGAGGACTGGCAGCCGGGCTGCGAGCAGGCGCTCATGAGCTACGAGCCGACGCACCGGCTGTGGCAGCTGAACGTTCCCAATCTGCCGGCCGGAACCTATGAGTTCAAGGCTGCGCTCAACGGAAGCTGGGACGAAAACTACGGTGCAGGCGGCGAGTTGGATGGCGCCAACGTGGTGTTCCAGCACGCTGGCGGCGCCGTCACATTCCTGTACGACCACGCAACCAACGTGATCAGCGCAGCTGTTCCAGGACAGCAGCCGGCCGCCGTCTCCGTGCCGGGAAGCCTGAACTCTGAGCTCGGCTGCGCAGGTGACTGGATGCCGGACTGCGCCCAGGCACAGCTGTCATTGGATGCCACTGATGGACTGTGGAAGCTCTCCGTGCCAAATCTCGCTGCAGGAAGTTACGAGTTCAAGGCCGCGATCAACGGCTCCTGGGCTGAAAACTACGGCCTGGCCGGAGCTCCGAACGGCAGCAACATCGCCTTGAAGCACGACGGCGGCCCGGTCACCTTCGGGTACGACCCCGCCAGCCATCTGGTCACCGTCCGCTAACCCAAGTAGGTAGCAGTTGAGGCCGTTTTGAGCTGGCGGTTTCTAGCGGTTATCGCAACAGGAAGGTTCTGATCATCTCATTGGGGGTGCAGAAGTCGAATCGTTGGCGGGGTCTGTCGTTGAGTTCGTGGGCGACGTAGTCGAGGTCGGTTTGGCTGTAGATGCTTAGGTCTGCGCCTTTGGGGAAGTACTGGCGCAGGAGCCCGTTGGTGTTCTCGTTCGAGCCGCGTTGCCAAGGTGAGTGGGGATCGCAGAAGTAGATGTCGATGTCGGCTGCGATCTTCACTTCCTTGTGCCTGCGCATTTCGGTGCCTTGGTCCCAGGTCAGTGAGAGCCTCAGTTCGTCGGGAAGGGCGCCCATTTTGCGGATCAGCCCATCCCGAACAGACTCGGCACGGTTTTGACCGGTCGGGACATGGAGGAGCATCACGAACCCGGTTGTGCGCTCCACGATGGTGCCGATGGCGGTTTTTCCGTCCTTGCCTACGATCAGGTCCCCTTCCCAATGCCCAGGCACGGCACGGTCTTCGACCTCGGCGGGACGGTCGGCGATCATGACCTTGTCCTGGATTCTGCCGCGGCGTTCGTCGGGGCGGCGTTGGGGTTTGCGCAGGGTCCGGCCGGTGCGCAGGTTCTTGACCAGTTCCCGCTTCAGCCCGCCCCGGGACTCGAGATAGAGGGACTGATAGATGGTCTCGTGTGACACCCACATCTCCGGGTTGTTCGGGAAGTCCTTGCGGAGTCTGCCAGCGATCTGGACCGGTGAGTCTTTCTTTTCGAGCCGCTTTTCGACTTCCAGGCGCAAGGGCTTGTTGCTGTTGAGCTTAGCGGTCTTGGGCCTGGCTGCCCGGGCGTGGGCGCGGGCATGGGCGGTGGTAGCCCGGTAGAAAAAGACCTTGTCAGCGTTCCGCCGGAGCTCCCGGGAGACCGTTGACGGGGAACGACCCAAACGTCTGGCGATCTCACGGACCGATTCCTTGCCCCGCCATAACGAGATCAACTCCCGCTCCTCGAAAGACAGGGACCGGCCGGTCAGGGTCCGGCCCCGACGGGGCCGGACCCCTCCTGAGGACCTCAGCTCACGGCGGACCGTCATTACGGACCACCCGACGAACGCACCAGCATCTTCAAAACGGGCACCGTCCGCAACCTGCTGCCAGAACGACTGGACAACCTCAGCAACCAAACGATTCGTGAACTTCACCATGACAATCGACACCCTTCAATAATCAGGTGTTGCGATCACCGCATGATTCAGCGCTTTCAGAACGGCCTCAACTGCTACTCAGATGGGGTTATTTGTAGCTCAGGCTGAGGAGCATGGTCTTGAGTTGGGCATACTGGGCGCTGCCCATCCAGGCCTTGGCAGCTTCCGGGGTTGCGAAGGCAGGCTGCTTGTTGATGTCAAAGATGACTCGTGCGGACATGTACCCGTTGGGCATCAGGATCTGGTTGGATCCGGACCCCGTCTCACCGGGCTGGAGTTCGGAAGCAATCCGTAGGTCCATGAAGTAGCTCGGCGGATCCAGCACCGGGGCACTATCCGCGGGCGCTCCGTAGGGAACATACCTGGCCTGATTGGCCGCGAAGCCGAACTCCACGGGATTGCCTGACGTGTCCGTGAGACCTGGGACCACTGCGCGGTCATACACCGTCCTGGTCACCGGGCCACCGGTGCCGTCGCCGTAGAAGCCGCTGCTCATAAAGGCAACCTCGGCACCGGTGCTGTCCAAGATGGTGGCTCCGTCGGAAGGCCCTTGTTCCGGGCGGACGGTCCATCCCACCGGGTAGGTGAAGGAGATGTGTCCGTCGGGGAAGGTGTAGGTCTGGGAAGTAGCAGCGGGAACGGGCGGCTGCGTCGGAGCAATTGTTGGCGCGACCGCCGGAACCGTAGGAGCAATGGGCGGGGTGATGATCGGCGCGGCGATTGTGGGCGCTGGGGTCGGAGTAGCTGAGGGCGTCGCGGTGGGCGTTGGGGTTACCGATGCGCTGGGCGTGGGTGTCGCTTCAGTGGACGTAACTGTGACGGCAGGCGCCGGCGCGGTGTTCACGGAACCAAAGTTGGCGGCCACAAGTACTCCCGCTGTAACGGCGGCAGCGCCCAGCAACAGTCCCCCGGCAATCTGGGCTTTGCGGCGCCTCCGCTGTTCCAGGGACGTCACTGCGGCGATCGGGCGGCTGTCGCTGAACACCGTGGTGCCCGACAGGATTTTGTGGAGCGCTTCTTCGCCGTTGGGTTCCGCCACTGGATCGATAGTGAGCGGGTCAATCGCTGATATCTGGTTCTTGATCGGATCCATTGTCTTCAGACCCCCATCTTCTGTGTAGTCGATTCGGCCCCTGCAGGCAGTTGTTTTCTGAAGGCTGTCCGGGCGCGGTGAAGGCGGACTTTAGCCGCCGATTCGCTGCACTGCAGCACCTTCGCGATGTCGGCGGTCCCCAATCCGTCCCAGTAGGCCATCTGCAAAATGTCGCGGTCCTGCTCCCGCAGGCGCTCCATCGCGTCTTGGACAGCAACGTTCTCGGAGTTGTCACCAAACCGCTGGACCGCCGTCGTCCGCAGTTTTTCCTGTAGCGCCAGGCGCCTGTCACGGCTCCTGTACGCATTTCCCACCAGGTTCCGTGCAACCGTCAAGAGGTACGGGAGGTCCGGGCGGGAATCGTCGGTCCATTTCTGCCACACGATGCGGAACACGTCGGCCGCGATCTCTTCAGCTACCTCCGCGGATTCAACGCGTCGGCAGACGAACTTGAAAACGGATGGGTAGCTGTCTTTGTGAATGGCGATAAACGCCAATTCGCGCTCTGAAAGCACGATTGTTCCCCCTGATAATTAGAGCCCTGAACTGCAGGATACTTGTATAGTTTCCGGCTGGGCGGCCAGGGTTACACGGGTAGCAAATTTCTTCACGCCCACGATAGATTCATGCATAAACCCCGATCAAAGGCGTGAAACAACCATGGTGAAAACAGGACCCGCTGCAGACTGGGCCCGCAAACAGGTAGACCTTAACCGTGTGCCCGTCGCGGTAATGGGCATCGCCTCGAGCCAGGGCATCGAGGACGTCATGGCGTTAGGGTCCGACGACGACAGGCAGGCCACAGCCGACGACCACTTTGCGCTGTTTTCTGTCACCAAACCGATCAGTGCCCTCACGGTCATGCGACAGGTCGAGTTGGGGAAACTTTCCCTTGGAGCTTCGCTGGGTGACGCCCTCCCGGGATTTGGCGCCGGGCGCACGGACACCGTGACCCTTGAGCAGTTGCTCAGCCACCGTTCCGGGATTGCAGACCCAGCGCTCGACGACGGCGCGCCCCTCCGCGAGGCGCTCACCTCCGCGGGGCAAGCCTTTTACGCCGGCTCCCTGGTTCAGTACTGCAACATCGCCTTCGAAGGTGCAGCGGCAATGGCCGAATGGGCTGGCGGACGCCCGTTCGAGGAGCAACTCCTGGCCTTGGCAGGGGACACGGGAGCCCACGGCCTCACGTTCAATACGGAGTGCAACCCGCACACTGTTCATGGCACCGACGCTGCGGGCCTAGATGTCCAGGCCATGTACAAGAACAGGCACCCGGGAGCCGGCCTGTTCGGCACGGCCACAGACCTGCTCAATTTGGGCTCCCAGCTGCTGCGGGACTCCGGAAAAGCGGTTCAGCCCGCAACGCTCGCGGCCATGCGGAGGCCCCGGACCACGGAGGTTTCCCACATCACCACCCGACCCGAGCCACTCCGCCACACCGGGCTCGGCTTCCAGATGCCCGCCAACGAGTCCGAGCTGTTCGCGCAGGGCATTTATGGGCACCCGGGCTGGTCCGGAACGGAGTGGTGGATGTTCCCGGAGCAGGATCGCTGCGTCGTATTCCTGACCAACGTGCTGGACACCCCGGACCGCGGCGTGGACACGAACGAGCTCTTCAACGCGGTGGCGGTCTCCTAACCCAAGTAAGTCGCAGTTCAGGGCGTTCTGAGGGCTCTAAACGCCCTGAACTGCGACTCAGTTGGGCGGGGCTGGCCGTGTTACGCGCCCACGGACTGCGGACACCGCCCAGACGATCACGAACAGCCCCACCAGGATCAGGCCGTCGTCGCCAAGGTCAATGCTGCCAAGCCACGTGGTGAGGGGGTCTTCGAGTTCGAGCGCGGAATTCACGAATCCCCCGAGCGTGATCACGGCGATGAATAGCGCCGAGACTGCTGAGATGCCGGTAATCACGGCGTTGAATCCGAGCTTCCGTCTCGGGTTGTGGATGGCCGATTTGTACATCTTCATCATGGCCACGCCGTTGACGGAATCGCACAGAGTCATCGCGGCGGTAAACGCGAGCGGGAGCGCCATCAAGGCAAGCGGTGAGACCCCGGCGAGGGACGCCGTCGTGGTGATGACCAGCAGCCCGATGGTGGTGGCGGTATCGAACCCAAGCCCGAACAGGAAACCGATCACGTAGATGTTCCGTGGCCGCTCCACTTTGGACAGCGGTTTAGCGAGCAACCGGGCGACGAACCCTTTCGCTTCAAGGTCTTCGGGACTCAGCTCGCCTCCTCGCTGCACCTGACGGTAGACGCTCGTTGCGCGAACGAACGCCGAGCCGTTGAACAAGCCCATCGTCAGCAGGAACAGCCCGGAAACACAGCTGCCGATCAGGCCCAGCACCTTGTTTCCCGTGGTCCCGTCCTCCATGAACTGCCCGATCAGCGTCGCGCCCGCCACCACCAGCAGCCCGGCGAGGATCACCACGGAGCTGTGGCCCAAGCTGAACGCGAACCCCACGCTCACGGGGTCCTTGTGCTGTGCCACGAATTTACGCGTGGAATTGTCAATTGCAGCGATGTGGTCCCAGTCGTAACTGTGCTTGATTCCGGCCACATACGCGGTGATCACCAACCCCAGCGCCAGCGCCTGCGCGCCACCAGCTGTTCCAACAAGCAACAGCACGACGGCGGCAACGTGCAAAGCGGCCACGGCACCGAACGTGAACAACAGCCTGGTACGCAAGGACAACGTCTCCCGCTCCCGGTACATGGTGGCGAACTCAGTCAGCGCAGTCATTAGTACTTCCTCAGGTTCAAGGGCGCCTGCCCATACCAACGTTCCCGCAGGACACCGGTGCAGGCACCCAGCAAATTGTTGAGTTCCTCAGTGCTGTTGGACAACGATCGCAGCACAAGCCCGGCAGTTCCGGCAATAGTCGCGGTCAAGGACACCCCCGTATAGGCGTCAAAGTCGCGCCCAATTTGGTCCAGCTCATCTGCAAGCCCCTGGTCCACCCTCGGGTCCACCACCACCAACGACCCCAAATGGCTGAAACCCTCCATAAACCCCATCCTGGTCACATCGTTGACAGGTGGGAGAATCAGCACATTGTCCAGCGCCAACAATTTGGACCCCTCACCGGTCTCCACCCAGATCTCGTTGCGCAGCCGCACCTCTTCGTACTTGAACACGCTGCCGTCCGGGGACCACCCGGGCGTGATGACTTCGGCCATGACAAGGCTCGACGCCGGGTGGAGACTAATGCGCGAATTCTGCCGGTAGCTCGCCTCCCGGTAGGCAATCAACTGGTCGGGCATCAGCTCCAACCGCGACCCCTTCCCCAGTTTGATGTTCATCCGCTGCTCAGCGAACGACCCCGGAGTCCGATACACCTTGGTGGCCGACTGCGTTGTCAGCAGCAGATCCGCCCCGGCCTCGACCTCCACGTCAACAACAAACAAATCAGCCCCAAGATAGGCCCCGCCCGGATTGACCATGACATAACAAACCTGCCCGGACCCATCCAAGTAATGCGGCCGCAACACCCTCAACGCGCCCTCATGAAACTGCCGCGAAGCAACGGACCTCCCCCCGCGCACACTAATGCCCAACTCCAACCTGCCCCGCTCCCCCCGCCCGCCCACAGCCAACATGGAGCCGGGCTCTACATTTTCCCGAGCGGCCAAACCATCGACAGGAACCTGCACTGGCGCCCTCATAGGCATTGTCCGTCGGGTGACTCGACCGCAGAGGCTGCGGAGCCGGGTGATAGGGGCCGCGGCGTGGTGGGCATCGCGAAGCGGGCACGGCCCCTATCACCCGGTGCAGCCGCCGGACCCGGCCGGGGCACGGTCTTAAGCGGAGTCACGATGCCAAGTCGAGCATCAGGACATCGCGCCGGATCCAGTTGAGGACGGCTTCCAGCCCTTCGTCCGTCTTGAGATTCGTAAAGCAGAACGGTTTGTTGCCGCGAAATTCCTTGGAGTCCCGTTCCATGACCGCGAGATCCGCTCCAACGTGGGGTGCCAGGTCGGTCTTGTTGATGATGAACAGGTCGGATTTGATCATGCCTTGGCCGGCTTTGCGGGGGATCTTTTCGCCTTGGGCGACGTCGATGATGTAGATGGAGAAGTCGACGAGCTCGGGGCTGAAGGTGGCGGAGAGGTTGTCGCCTCCGGATTCGACGAAGATGACTTGGAGGTCGGGGTGCCGGGCTTTGAGTTCTTCGATGGCCGCGGTGTTCATGGAGGTGTCTTCGCGGATGGCGGTGTGGGGGCAGCCGCCGGTTTCGACGCCGATGATGCGGTTTTCGGGGAGTATGCCGTTGGCTGCGAGGATTTTGGCGTCTTCGATGGTGTAGATGTCGTTGGTGATGGCGGCCATGGAGATGTCGCCGCTCATGTGTCGGGTGATGCGTTCCACGAGCTGGGTCTTGCCTGCTCCGACGGGTCCGCCGACGCCGATTTTGATGGGTTCTGTCATGTTTTCTGTCCTTTGCACTAGCTAGCTCATGAACATGCGGGCGCGTTGCCGTTCGTGCCGCATTTGTGAAATTTCGAGGCCGGGACTGACGGCCCCGAAGTCGTCCCAGCACAGCTGTGCTACATCATCGACGGCGGTAGCGACGGCGTCGTGCGCTTGGCGAAGGACGCGCTGCCCGGCGTTCTGCCCGAGCGGAATGGCGCGCACGGCGTTTTGGGTCAGCGAAGTAACGGTGGCAAATAGATACGCAGAGAGCGCCGCTTCAAAAGGAACTCCCAAGGACCGCGCAATCACCCCAAAGGCCAAAGGTTGATGCCCCCCGGCACCACCCCCACGAACCAACGCCCTATACGCCTCCAACTCCCCCGAAGGAAACACTTCACCGCCGATCTCCAACAGTCGTCCCCCCATCTTCAAGGAGGCCTCCCGAACCTCCCGAGCCAACAACTGGGCAGATAGCACCCCATCCAACAAGCCCACATCCACGCCCTCATACAAGAACCGCAGAGCCAACCCATCGGAATAAGTCAGCTGCTGCCCCACAAACACCCCCAGCCAGTTCCCGAAAGTGACCTCATCCCGGACCAACTCACGATGTATGTAGCTCTCAAACCCCAAAGAATGAGCAAACGCCCCCGTAGGCAACGCAGAGTCAGTCAACTGCTGAAGAGCAAGCTGATATCCGGCACTCAAAGCGCACCGCGCTGTAACTGGGCTCGACAAGCGGAGGCGGGTGATAGGGGCCGCGGTGTGGAGGGCATCGCGAAGCGGGCACGGCCCCTATCACCCGCCGGAGGCTTGCCAACCCCGAAAGCCAGCACCGGGATTCGCCTAGTGCGAATGCTCAGCATGGCGAAAAGGCACCGGCATGACCCGTTCTTGCCTGTCGTAGGGGACGCCGACGCTCTTCAGATAATCTTCGACCGTGTGGTCATACTGACAAACCATGACCTCACCGCCGTATTCGGATGGAGCGTCAAAGAACTGTGCCTGCAAGTGCCGGTTGCCGAGTGAATGTGCCACGACCCCCATTTCGTGGATGCTGCGCGGCGCGATCACCAGGACGTCGGTGGGCAGCACGGAGATGACGATGATGTTGTGGTCGTCGACGGCGAGGATGTCGCCGTCGCGGAGGTCGCCGGTTCCGGTGGGGAGACGGATACCGAGTTCTTTGCCGTGGTCGGTGGTGACGCGTTGGATGCGTTTGACGAGCAGGGCGCTGGGCAGGACTACTTTTTCTTTGTGGCGGCCTGCATAGTGGTTGGGCTGTTCGTGGAGGTTGCCCAGGATTTTTTCGATGATCATGGAGGCTCCTAGAAGAGGAAGTAGCGCTGGGCCATGGGCAGCACATCGGAGGGCTGGGAGGTGATTTCGACGCCGTCGACACTCACCTTGTAGCTTTCGGGGTCGACGGCGATGTCCGGGGTTTCGCCGTTGTATTTGAGGTCCGCTTTGCTGAGGTTGCGGATCCCGGTGACGGGTTTGATGATGCGTTCGAGTCCGAGTTCGGCAGGCACTCCGGCGTCGATGGCGGCTTTGGACAGGAACGTAATGGACGTCTGTTGAAGTGCCTTGCCGTACGTGGCGAACATGGGCCGCATGGTGCGTGGTTGCGGCGTGGGAATGGAGGCGTTGGCGTCGCCCATGAGTGCGTAGGCGATTTGTCCGCCTTTGACGACGAGTTCGGGTTTCACGCCGAAGAAGGCAGGGTCCCAGAGGACGAGGTCGGCGAATTTGCCTTCTTCCACGGAGCCAATGACGTCAGCCATTCCTTGGGCAATGGCCGCGTTGATGGTGTATTTGGCGACGTAGCGTTTGAGCCGGAAGTTGTCGGATTCGGCGGAACCGTGCACGGCTCCGGACGGATCGTGGAGGACACCGCGTTGGCGTTTCATGGCGTCAGCCACCTGCCAGGTGCGGGTGACCACTTCGCCCACGCGTCCCATGGCTTGGGAGTCGGAGGAGGTGATGGCGAAGATACCGAGGTCGTGCAGGACGTCTTCCGCGGCGATGGTTTCGGCTCGGATTCGCGAGTCAGCGAAGGCCACGTCTTCAGGGATGTCGGGGTTGAGGTGGTGGCAGACCATGAGCATGTCCAGGTGCTCTTCGATGGTGTTTTTGGTGTACGGCAGCGTGGGGTTGGTAGATGCGGGAAGCACGTTGGGCAGGCCGGCGATCTTGATGATGTCCGGAGCGTGGCCACCGCCTGCGCCTTCGGTGTGAAAGGTGTGAATCACGCGCCCGTCGATCGCCCGGATGGTGTCTTCCACGAAACCGCACTCATTGAGGGTGTCTGTGTGGATGGCAACTTGGACGTCGTATTCGTCTGCTACGCGCAGGGACACGTCGATGGATGAGGTTGTTGAGCCCCAGTCCTCATGGACTTTGAGCCCTACGGCACCGGCGCGGATCTGCTCTGCGAGGGGCTCGACGGCGGACGCGTGACCCTTGCCGAAGAGGCCGATGTTCACGGGGAGCCCTTCGGCCGCTTGGAGCATTCGGGAAATGTGCCAGGCGCCGGGTGTGATGGTGGTGGCTTTGGTTCCTTCGGCAGGGCCGGTGCCGCCGCCCACCATGGTGGTGATGCCGTTGCACAGGGCAGCCGGCACCTGTTCCGGGGAGATGAAGTGGATGTGGGTGTCGATGCCGCCGGCGGTGAGGATTTTCCGTTCACCGGCGATGATTTCCGTGCTGGCGCCGATCACGATGTCCACGCCGTGGGTGATCTGCGGGTTGCCGGCCTTGCCGATTTTGAAGATGTGCCCGTCTTTCAGGGCAATGTCGGCTTTGTAGATGCCCGTGTAGTCCAGGACGATCACGTTGGTTATCACTGTGTCAGGGATGTCATCTGAGCGGAGGAGCTGGCCGTTCTGGCCCATGCCGTCGCGGATGACCTTGCCCCCACCGAAGACCACTTCTTCGCCGTAGACCGTGTGGTCCTTCTCGATCTCGAGGAACAGTTCCGTGTCAGCCAACCGGATGGCATCACCGGTGGTCGGACCGTACAGCTCGGCGTACTGTTTGCGGGGAATTTCGAAGCTCATTTGGCGTCTCCTTCCGAAGCAGCCCCGCTCAGTGAAGCAGTCCTACTCAGGCGAGTACCGCCGTCGAGCTTTCCATTGACGGCGTTACTGAGCCCGAAAACTTCCCGGGCCCCGGCAATCGCGATCAGCTGGACCGTCTTCCTGTCGCCAGGTTCGAATCGGGCGGCCGTGCCCGCGGGAATGTCCAGGCGTCGGCCGTAAGCGGCGTCGCGGTCGAACTCCAAAGCTCTGTTGGCCTCGGCAAAGTGGTAGTGCGAACCAATCTGGACGGGACGGTCGCCGCGGTTCACAACCTCGACGGCGATCGCCGCACGGCCGCTGTTGCACGCGATGGAACCGCGCTGGAGCCTGTATTCACCGGGGATCATGGGGGCTCCTAACGGATGGGGTTGTGGACTGTGACGAGCTTGGTGCCATCCGGGAAGGTGGCTTCGATCTGGACGTCATGGATCATCTCCGGTACGCCTTCCATCACGTCTTCGCGGCGGAGCAGGGTGGTCCCGTAGCTCATGAGCTGGGCAACTGTTCGGCCGTCACGGGCCCCTTCGAGGAGCTCGTAGCTGATGATCGCCACGGCTTCCGGGTAGTTCAGTTTGAGGCCTCGTCCTTGGCGGCGCCGCGCAAGGTCTGCGGCCACCACGATCATGAGTTTCTCCTGCTCGCGGGGCAAAAGATGCATGGTTACTCCTTGGACAGCGGGCACCTGGACAGATTGTGACCAGCGTAGGGAGCAGAAGTTTCGGCTACGTTTCCAAATCGTCTCAGTCGAGGGTCGGTTTCTCAGGAATTGACCTCAACTTAAGTTGAGGTCCTAGCATCAATCAGGTGTGTGCCTGCAAGAGGCGCCCTCCCGAACGCAGTTCAAGTCCCACGAAGGTGTATGAATGACCCACCACAAGCCCCTGCCATCCGAACCAGTCGACGATTTGTTCAGGGCTGCGTTTCGCGCTCATCCGGCTGGAGTCTCGATTGTTACCGCAACGGGACCGGACGGAGCGGTGGGGCTGACGGCATCCTCAGTAGCATCGGTGGCAGTGGATCCACCCACCCTCGCATTCTCTGTAACCGGCGGCCGTTCGGCTTCTCATATCGCAGCCGCACAGACAGTCGTGGTGCACCTGATCGGCGCTGATCAATTGGAGCTGGCTCGGAGCTTTGCAGATCCATCGGCCCCGCGTTTCACGGACTCCATGGACTGGAAGGTGCTGCCCACGGGAGAGCCCCTGCTCAAGGAAGCCGTTTGGGCATTGCGCTGCGAAATCATCCACCGGGCGCCGCTGGGCGGATCGGTGTTGCTGGCAGCGAGGGTTTTGGATATCCGGTCCAACCCGTCAGATTCAGCTCCGCTGGTTTACCACAACAGGGAGTTCCATACCCTGTTTCGCAGCGTGCAGGCCGTCGCTTAGCTCTAAGTAGTAGTCCATCAGATCCACGAAGACCTGCCGGTTGGTTTCGAAAGCCGTCTCGGCATGGTGAAGGATTTCCTGCTTCTCGGTGTCCGAGAATTCGGCCTCGTCCAAGTGCCTGCGATATGAGTCCTTGTACGGCTTGATTTTCCCAATGCTGTCAAAAGCGTAGAAGTTAAGCCCTTCGGGGTTGATGCCGTAGTGCCGCTGAACAAGAGCGGAGATGATCTGCCCGCCCGAAAGATCACCCAAATACCGGACGTAGTGGTGTGCCATGAGATACGTGGTCGAGCCCGGACCGAGTTCATGGAGTTCATCGGCATACGCCTTGGCGCCGGGCGTCACATGCAGTTGGCCTGCGGCGAGCTTCCGCTCCCAGTCATCCCCGTAGTGGACAGCCAAGTCCTTTTGCAGCGCCGGAACCCGCATGAGGGCCGGGTCAGCAAAGGGTGCGAGACGAGGGTCCGCATTGACTTCCAGCGCTGATTCCAAGGCCCGGTAGATGACATAGTTCTGCAGCAGAATAGCTGCTACCTGGCTAGCCTCCATCCGGCCGGCCAGCAATTCAGTGACGAATCCAGCCTGCTCGGCATGCTCGTGCGCGGAGGCTGTATGGCTTTTGAGCTCCTCGGAAAAGGCGGTCATACTTGACTCCAGTCATCAAGCTAACGGACCAGAAGGCTGTTTGATGACACTCTGTCACAGGACCCGCGAGGGGTAAAGCTTTCGTGCTGGTCCACGAGCGCACATGGCCGTTCTGCTAGGAACGGCACCTCCACTGCCTAGATGACCCCGGGAAGCCCCCTCAATTCAAGCGTCTCACTGCGGTGTCAGGCGTCTGGGTTCTTGCGCAGGTACTCTCGGAGGCCGGGAATGGCGAAGTCAACCTTGCCGTGTCCGGTTGATTCGATGAGGCCGGCGTCGAGGAGCCGGTTCCTATATTTCGCAACGAGGGTTGGCCGGGATCCTGTGCGGTGGATGATGTCGGCCGTCGCTGAGGGTCCGTCATCGATGGACATGGCATGGAGGAATTCACGGTCCTTGGCTGAGGCTGCTGCGAGGGCTGCTTCAATGACGACGCGTTCGTTGCGTCGGATGCCGGCGGCTATGGCTCTGTCGACCGCGTCAGAAGAGAGTGTTCCGTTGTTCTTCTCAGCTTCTCGCCAGAGGAAGTAGCCGATGAGCTGGATCAGGAAGGGGTATCCGCCTGTGGCGGCTGCTGCCTCACGAACCAGCTCAGGCGGGATGCTAATGTCAGCGGCGGCGAACGTGTCGGTGTAGGACTTCTCGACGTCGCGGACAGCTGCGGCGTGCAAGTCGATTTTGTCGGCCCTGCGAAGGAACGTCGCAACACCTTCGTTCAGGAGGTCCGATACTGCTGAGGGCAGTCCCGCGAAGATCAACGCGATGGGTAGGCGGTCCTGGATGAAGTGCTGTACGTTGGCGGCCAGTTGGGCGAGTTCCGTACGATCAGCGGCGTGGATCTCATCCACCGTGATCAGCAGGCCCGTGCCGCGTTCATCAAGTAGCGCCAGCAGGGTTTCTCCCAGTTCACGCCAGTCGACCTGGCGTTCGGGTGTCAGCTGGGAGGTGATGCTGAAGCCGGCGATCGACAACCCGGTGATCCGGCGGCGGGATTCAGGGCTGTCAGCCAGTTCCTGGGTCAATCGGCGCATCTTCTCCCCAATGCGGCCCATGAATGCCCCGGTGGCGGTCTCGGCAATGACGGCCCACCCGTGTTCGCGGGCGACGTCGTGGGCTGCCCCCAACATGACTGTCTTACCGATACCCCGCGCTCCAGTGAAGATGGACAGCAAACCAGGCGCACCTGAGCCGAGCTCGAGCCCGTATTCGAACTCGTCCAGAAGCCCGGAACGGCCGATGACTTCCGGCGGAGTAGCTCCGGCTGTAGGTCTAAAGGGATTCTCGGTTGTGGGCACTGGGACTCCAGAATCAGGTAAATCTAGGTTAGTTTGGTGAATTTGGGTAGCGAGGTGAATATGGTGAATATCCCCATGCTATCGCACCCTATCTCGGGAAAGCCCCCGACTTGAAGAGGTTCATCATGGAGGAAAATCGGATCATCGGGAACCTCTAGGTCCTTGGGGCGAGTCAGCAGAACGCCAACAGATGGCCCCGCTTAGTTGTTCCGGCCGCGGGCTGCCACAGCCCACTGCTCCGCCACGGCCCCGGCACGCACAACAGTAACTTCGTCCACGAGGTTCATGGTGAGGCACACATGATTGGGGATGACCCGGAGCCGCGTGCCCAGGGATGGCAGTTCCGAAGAATCCGGCCACACAACCGTGGCGTGGTGCTCGGATAGCGCGGTAACGCGGGCCTCGGGGAATTCGGGAAGCCGTCCGTATCCGGTGGCCCAGTCCGGACGGTCACTGCCCAGGATCTTGCTGCCCGCGTCCACCACAACGCGGCGTACGTTCCCGCCGCGGGCTTCGTGCCTGCTGACAACGGTAGCGGCTACCGTCAGGGCGATGTCGTCCCAGCTGCAGCGTTCGAGTTCCAGTTGCTGAGCATCACCGAACACGTAGACTCCGGGCCGCAGTTCAGTTGCCGCGGTGTCACCGGAGATCAGGGCTGTAGGTGTGGATCCCCCGCTGATGGTCTTCACCTCAAAGCCGGCCTGGCTCAAAGCCTCAGCGGCCTGCGCCAATGATTCATTCTCGTTGCTCGCCGCACCAGTCGGCATGCCGGGCTTGTAGCTGTGCCCCGGGAAGGTAAAGACTCCTGCCACGTTCAACCCGGCAGACGCTGCGGCACGCGCAACATCCACCACTTCGGCCGGCAGTACGCCGCTCCGGTGATGCCCGCTGTCCACTTCGATGAGCACCTCAATGCTTCCGGCGTCCGCGCCCAGTTGGCCACCCATCGCCGTCGCGCTTTCCACCGAGTCAACGCCAACGGCAAGGCGGCACTGAGCCGCCAAGGCGCGTAGGCGTTTCGCGTGTGGCACTTCAACCCAGAGCGGGTAGGCGATGAAGATGTCCGTCACGCCGTCCGCAGCGAAGACCTCAGCTTCACCGATCGTGGCCACAGTTATACCGACGGCTCCCGCCGCGAGCTGCTTGCGCGCAATCTCCAGTGTCTTGTGCGTCTTCACATGCGGACGGAGCCCCAGCCCGCGCCCGCGCACGCTCGAAGCCATCCGTTCGATGTTCCGGTCCAGGACATCGACGTCGATCAGGACGGCAGGGGTGATGACGGCAGCGGGAATCACGTTCATTCCTCAAACACTAACGGCCGGGACACACGGCCTGGAAAGTAAGCACCCTACGGCGCGGACTGCCTGACGCGCATTTCGAAGGCCGCTTTCGGTTGCTGGACGGTGGGTGCGGCGTCTTTGCTTTCAATTCGCCGGATGATGAGTTCGACGGCGCGCTCCGCAATTTCCGTCCGCCCCGGCGCCACAGTGGTCAACGACGGCGACGCGAACCGCGACTCATCAATGTCATCGAAGCCGGCCACGGCTATCTCTTCCGGGACTTTCCGACCGCGGACCAGGAGTTCGTGCAGCGCCCCCAAGGCGAGGGCGTCGTTGAGCCCGAAGACGGCGTCGAATTCCACACCGCTGTCCAGCAACCTCGCGGTGGCATCCGCACCGGCGTCGCGACGCCAATCGCAGGGGACCACCAGCGCAGGGTCATGCTCCACGCCGGCGGCAGCGAGCGCAGCCCGGTACCCGCGGAGGCGAAGGCCGTTGCTGCCGGCTTCATCGCCGTCGTGCGCGCCTAGGACTGCTATACGACGGCGGCCACCCGCCAGCAGGTGCGTGGTTACCGCGGCCGCAGCTTCCTGGTTTTGGATGAGGACCATGTCCAGCCGCGGGTCCTGCACGAATTCGCCCAGGAGGACCAGCGGTTTCTTGCCGGCAGCGGAGATGATCTGTTCGGCGTCGAGCGCGAGCGGAATGAACAGGAGGCCGTCGGTGAGGCTACGGAACTGGCCTTGGAGCGCAGCTTTCTCGTGCTCCGGCTCGTTGCCGGACTGCTCCACCAGGACACGGTAGCCGCGGGCCCACGCCGCCTTCATGATGTCCGAGGCGAGCTCCGCGTAGTACGGGATGGAAAGATCGGCCAAGACCAAACCGAGCATGCTGGTCTTTCCGGACCGGAGGCTGCGGGCCGTCAGGTTGGTTTCATAACCGAGCTCGTCGATCGCATCAAGGACGCGTTGCTTGGTGGCGGGGCGGATGAACTCGTAGTTGTTGATGACGTTGGAGACCGTCTTTAACGAGACTCCCGCCGCGCGTGCGACGTCATTCATGGTGACGGCCATGCGGGTGCTCCTTCTTTAGGTTCTTATACATCGTTGCAGATAGGGGGCCTCATACTGTGTCCATCACCGCGGCGACTGCCTCGATTTCCACCAACTGATGGTCTTTATCGGGTTGAATACATCCCATCACGGGCCACCGCCCTGTCATGTTGAATGGCATCGGCGTAGTCTCGAATGTAGGAGATTTCGGGTTGCGGCTAATGGTCCGGAGTTGAATATCCGGGCTTTGCGCGAACACGAGCGCACTGCCGCCCAGCCGGAGATGCGTGGACTCCGGTGTTGCTGGAATTGAGGCCGCATGGCCGAGAGTGACGCAGTGCCCACAGCCGAACAGCTGCAGGATCTGCTTTTGGAAAGCCCGGGATTCACCGATTTTCTTCTTGGATTGGCAACCATTTCGGCGTCTCTGCTGGGCGGCGACTCACCTATGCTGTGCGCCATTACCGTGGAGCGTGACGGTGGCCCATCCACGGTTGCCAGCAGCAATGAGGCTGCCCGACGCCTGGACGAAAAACAATACGAGTTCGACGACGGGCCTTGTCTTACGGCGCTCCGCCAGCAGCGCACGGTGTTGATTCCGGACCTTCAGTCCGATGACTCCTGGCAGCATTATGCAAAGGCAATATCCAATGAGGGCATCCGGTCTGTGCTGGCAGTCCCCATTCAAACCGATGACGGATCAAAATCTGCCCTGAACTGTTACTCCAAAGAGCTGGGGACCTTTGGCCCGGACACGGTAGCTCGGGTGGAAAGCCATGCCGCATCACTGTCACGGATTCTGCGACTGGCTCTTCGCCTCCACACCGAGGTCCCCTATCCTGAGCACCTGCGGTCCGCCTTCAAATCCCGCGCCATCGTAGACGCAGCAATCGCACTGATCATGATGCAGAACCACTGCAACCGGGAATCAGCGCTGCGACTGATCCAAGTGGCCTCACGCAACAGCAATAAACGGCTCCATGAAATAGCGGGAGACATCCTGGACCGTGCCGGCTATGCGGATCAGGGGGGAAGGTAGTTCGATGAATGCCGAACCTTGGGGCGCATCGGGTAACCATGGAGAATTTGATCAACGTCTGCAGGCCTCTTGCAGATTCCAGGTTGGAAATATCAGCCTTGATAGATTGTGGACTTACTATTTCGGGATTGGAGGAAACGCCGACGAATTGGCTTTGGAGGCCTACCTTAACGAACTTCTGACCCTGGCCCCCGGTCAGATGCAACTCGTAGACACTGCCTTGAAGGAGCTCAGCTCTAACGGTCGGACGGAACCGGCCGGGCAGTAGTAAGGAAACACGCATTGACTGAAACCCAGCCCTCGGAGCAGATTCCCGTCCCGGACCCTGACGAGGACCACGTAGACCTGACGGACTTCCTGGTGCACCTGCAGGAGCTACTCGTGGAGAACGCAGACATCCGCGAATTCCTTCAGGATCTCGTCACCATGACTTCCGGAAAACTAAGCCGGGACGGCAATACCATCGCTTGCGGCCTCACCGTAATTCGGCAGAAAAAGCCAGTTGCTGTCGCCGACAGCGATCCCCTGGCCCGAAAACTGGACGACATCCAGAACAGCTACGGAGACGGACCCTGCCTCTCGGCCTTGCGCACACGCACCATTACGCACGTCCCGGATGTCCATGAAGAAACTCGGTGGGCGGACTACATGAAAGCCGCCGCGTGCACGGACGTAGGCTCAATTCTCGCGTTGCCAATGGAACTGAACAGCACCGCGGAAGCCGTCGTGAACCTTTACTCAACGCGTCCCCACGGCTTCTCCCATGAGGACATCGCCGCGGCCGAGAGGATCACAGCAACGGGAGCGAAAGCGCTGTACTTAGCCCTGAAAATCGCCCAGTTGCGGGATGCGCGCGAGAACCTCGCGGCCGCCTTGGCGTCACGCACGGCTATCGACACCGCCGTCGGAATCGTCATGGCGCAGAACCGCTGCAGCCGCGATGCCGCCTTCCAGATCCTGGTCAGCGCTTCCAGTCACCGCAACATCAAACTTCGCACTGTAGCGGAGGGCGTCATCAGCCATGTGGCAGGAGACCGGAATATCCCGACCGCATTTGAGGAGTAGAAATTGAACCACGCGGTTGGGGCATGAGGTTCCAAAAGCACTAGGCTGGAATTGCAACAAGCAATCCAGCAATTCACAGAATTTACGTGTCGGCTTGCCGACATGAACGGCCGGGAGAAGACCATGACGAAGAAGCAACTTCCTCTGGATGAACTCTCCGGTGCCATCGGCAGGATACTGGGCCTTCTCCTCACCGAGGAAAAGGTGGACCATGCAGTTCAGAACCTTTCACAGGCCATCAAGGAATCCGTACCTGGGACCATCGGCGCCGGCGTTTCCATCCTCGATTCCCAAGCCCGCCGAACCAGCACAGGTTTCACGGACAGCATCGTGGAGCAGGCCGACCACCTGCAATACGAGCTGGGTCAGGGTCCCTGCCTCACTGCCTGGGCGTCTGAGGAATCCGTCATCATCAGCGATGTCCGCACCGACCCCCGCTGGCCCGAATGGTCTGCGGCAGTCAGCACCTTACCTATCAGGTCAGTCGTCAGTGCACCGCTCATGGCCAATGGACACAGCATCGGTGCCATCAAAATTTATGCTTCCGAACCTTCCGTGTTTGAAACCGCCGCTGTTTCGTTAATGGATCTTTATGCTTCCCCTGCGGCTACACTTCTAGCCCACATCCAGAGCACCGAAACGCCCAAGCGCATCAGCGAGGGCCTCCAGCTGGCCCTGCACAGCAGGGACTTGGTCAACCGCGCCTGCGGAATCCTCATGGAACGCCACAAAATTACTCATGAACGAGCCCTCCAACAACTGATACTGCAGGCGCGCAACAAGAGCCAGAGCCTCCAGGAAGTCAGCGCGGAGCTGGTAGCCGGGATCCCGGCAGACCGGAACTAGGGCCGCGGGACATGGGCTTCGATAACAACGAACCCGAGCAACGGCGCAGACTCCAAGCGGCGCTCTCAGGCGCGGGGATCACCACAGGCACTCTATGGCTGCAGTACTTCAGCATCGGCGGGTCGGTGGGCGAGTACGAGGTTGAAGCTTACCTGCAGGGCATGCTCTCCCTCCCCGAACTGGAACGCGACCTCCTGGCCATGGCTGCTAACGAACTGTCCAACAGCGGTCCCGGACCCCACGCGCCGTACTCCGATGAATTCCCCCTCGACGCTCCGCGGGAAACCGATTCCACGGACGACGGCCCTGCTTCCCAGTAGCCGTCACACCCCGCTCATTTACCTGCAACGCGCCCGCAACAAACATGCGCAAAGCTGGATCCATAAAAGACGCGCAGCCAGCTGAGGGGTGCAGACATGAGCATTGTAAACAGGGATCTTTTCCAGGCATTGAAGACACAGGCAAGCCTGGCGCAGGCGTTCGGCACTTTGCCCGGAAGCCAGGATGAACCACACGCGCTGAAGCCAGGGGAGTTCATCGAGGCGTGGCACAACGGCCGCCTCTATCACCGGGGCACTGTAGTGAAAACAGTGGCCGGCACCGACCTTTTTTGGCTCCAGGACGAAACCGGCAGCCGCCGTCTGCTGGACATGGAGTCAATGGAAATCGTGACTGGCGACGAGCCGGCCCCGGCACCTGCAACGCAGGCACCGGAGCCCACCCCGGCAGCCACGGTTACGCCAATTTCGCCGTACCCCATCTTCCGCGACGGTTCGCAGGCTATCGCCTAGGAGTTCACGGCTAGGCGGATCATGCTCCAGCTCACGGCCGGAAGCTCGGCGGTGAGGCGGCCGCCGTCGAGCTCTACACTGACGTTTTCGGACGGCAGGACCGACGTCGAATCGTCAGCCGTCGCCTGCCAGTACGGGTCCTTGTTGGTGTAGGTGACAGCCTCGATAATTTGCGCGGGGTTCAGGCTTCCGACGGCGGCATCCAGCGTCAGCGCGTCAGTTGCCGAGCGGTTGACGGCGAACACCACGGCCTCATTGGCTTCGGCGTCGAACGTTGCCACGGCTGAAAGCGACATGAATCCGGATGTCGTCTTACTCTCCAGCAGCGGGGATTCGACGGCGAGGTTCAGCACTGTGCCCGAGGCGTTCTGCGCGGTGAGCGCGAACGGGTGGAACGTGGTCTGCTTCCAGGCGCGACCACCCGGCTCAGTCATGATCGACGCGATCACGTTGACCAACTGCGCGAGGCTCGCAGAGTGGACGCGGTCCGTGTTGCGCAGCAGCGTGATGAGGAGGTCGCCCACCACCACGGCGTCCGCCACCGTGTAGCGGTCCTCGAGGAGTACCGGTGCAACCGGCCAATTGTCCCCGGTAGGGGCCTTGGACTCATCGCGGGACATGTGCCAGACATTCCACTCATCGAAGGAAATGTTGACCTGCTTCGCGGACTTCGTGGCCGACTTCACATGGTCGATATGGGACACGAGGTCCTTGATGAAGGCTTCCATCCGGTGCCCGGCGGAGAGATGCTCCTGCAAGTCTCCGAAGTCCTCGAAGTACTGGTGCGCCGAGATCAGGTCCACCAGTTCATAGGTCTCGCTGAGGACCACACGCTCCCATTCACCAAACGTCGGCATGGTGGGTGCCGAACTTCCGCAGGCGACCAGTTCAAGATCCGGATTGACCATGCGCATCGCCCGCGCCGTTTCGGCGGCAACCCGCGCATACTCGCCCGCCTTCTTATGGCCGATCTGCCAGAAGCCGTCCATCTCGTTCCCGAGGCACCACATCTTGATGTTGTGCGGCTCGACGGCGCCATTCGCCTTGCGCTGTTCGGACAGGGCCGTTCCACCCGTGATGTTGGAATACTCCAGCAGATCCAAAGCTTCCTGGGTTCCTCGAGTGCCCAGGTTGACGGCCATCATGGGTTCGACGCCGGCCTTCTCGGACCACTTGGCGAACTCGTCCACGCCCACCAAGTTGGGATCGCTGGAATGCCAGGCGAGGTCAAGCCGGGTTGGGCGGTCTTCCTTGGGGCCAACTCCATCTTCCCAGCGATAACCCGACACGAAGTTGCCGCCCGGATACCGGACCGTGGAGACGCCCAGTTCCTTGGTGAGCTCCAGGACGTCGGTGCGGAACCCGTCGTCATCGGCCTTGGGGTGCCCGGGCTCGAAGATGCCCGTGTAGACGCACCGGCCCAAGTGCTCCACGAAAGCGCCGAAGGTCTTCCTCCTGACGGGGCCAACCACGAACGCGGGGTCGAGGGTGATTTTAGCCGCGGGGTTCTCTTGATTTCCCAAGGGTGAGTCCTTATCTGCTGGGTTGCTGTTTTTGCCGCTTTCTACAACGTTATAGAAACTATGCTGACTGGGCCGAGGGGTGTGAGTCAAGGGATTTCTTTGCCACGTCTCGCCCAGTCCCGCTCTCGTTTGCCGAGCAAACCGTAGTGCGGCGAGGGATGCGGACAAGTGCGGGTTTCGGTGCCCAATAGGCTGGGTCCCATGTCATCCGGAACCGTTGCAGCCGCCTACTCCGCCCGCGCAGCCGAATACACCTCGTTGTTCGGGTCCATCAGCAGCACGCATCCGGCCGATCAGCAGCTCGTTCTCGAGTGGGCCAAGGGCCTTTCCGGCAGGGTCATTGACGCCGGCTGCGGGCCAGGACAGTGGACGGACTTCCTGCACTCCGCCGGGGTATCCGTCGAAGGGGTGGACTTGGTCCCGGCGTTCATCGAAACAGCAAGGCAGAGCTACCCGGATGCCCGATTCTCCGTCGGCTCACTTGAAAAGTTACCGACAGCGGATCGGTCACTTGCCGGGATCCTCGCCTGGTACTCCGTAATTCACACACCCCCGGCCGACATCAGCCGGATTCTGGACGAGTTTGCCCGGTGCATTAAGCCCGGCGGCGGCCTTTTGCTCGGCTTCTTCGAAGGCCCCACCCTTGAGGTCTTCCCGCATGCAGTGATTCCGGCCTACTTCTGGCCTGTGGAGGAAATGTCAGCGCCGCTTCAGAAGGCCGGCTTCACAGTGGTCAACACACACTCCCGCGTCGACCCCGAAGCCCGCCCCCACGCCGCCATCGTCGCACTCCGGACGGAACTCTGACCTTCAACACACTCCCCCTGACCTTTGTCCGCCCAGCACACCGTACTGCGGCGGGGGATGCGGACAAGTGCGGGGATCCATGCACACAGGAACAAAAAACAGGCCGGAGACTCAACGTCTCCGGCCTGTCTTGGAGGGTGGGCCCTGTGGGGATCGAACCCACGACCCACGGATTAAAAGTCCGATGCTCTACCAACTGAGCTAAAGGCCCCTCCAGCTGTAGAAACAGCCATGAATACTGTACCCCAATGTCACGGTAGACGAGGAACTCAAGGCGCCATGCGCCGTCGTGACCTTCTTTGACGAAATAACCGACGGCGACGCGCGGCGGCAACGGCGTGTCGCGGCAAGTACGGCGGCAAAGAAGGTCAGGAAGCAACGCCGGCAGCACGAACGGCAGCCCCGGCAACCGTTACTCGACCCCACCAGAGCACAGGAGTACGGTGAACTCATGAGCGAACAGCCAGGACCACGTGCGTACGGCGGAGCGAACAGGCATCACAAACCCAAGCCCTTCGCGCCCATCGATTTCGAACCGTTCGCCGGTGGGGCAGATCCCGCCCGGGTTTCGGAGGCAGCCCATCTGGCCGCCCAGGCGCTGGTGAGACGCGGCCGCGACAGCGATGACCCCAAGGTCACCCGCCGCCTGGTGAAGTTGGCTGACGAGCAGGGCCTCGAAGCCATCGCCGAGATGTGGGCCGAGAGCCCTGCACGCTCCTTGCCCGGCGCTCTTTGGAGGCTGTACGCCCTCCGCGCCGCCACCATCCAGAACCCCGAACGGATCTCTGTCTACTTCAGGGCGGGGCGGGACACCGCGCAGGTTTCCAACGTGGTGGCCGGCGCAGCAGAGCCGCCGGGAGCCGACGAAATGAAGACCATGGCTGACGCCATTTTGTCCGGCGCTTTCGACGGCGAGTTCGACGTCGCTCTGGAACGTTCCGCCGCGTTCTGCCGCGTGGTGGCGCTCGGCCAAGCCACCCTTGCGGATGGCGCAGAACACAGCAATGAGGGCCATGCCAGCAAGCTCACGCGCAATTCGCACCAGCTGGTAAAGACGGCCGAAGACCTCGAGCACGCTGCCAACGCGTGGCGCTTGGGCGAGCTCGACTAACCAACAAAAGGGGCGAAACGTACCCACGTCGGGCCCGGCCTGTCAATGTTGACTTAGCCCGCCTGACGGTGAAAACTAAAGCTGGTGTCGAACCGCGAAACCCCCGGGCTTCAACTTATAGCCGCTTCGAGCGGCCTACCGCCGAGAGGCGTATCCGGTTCGGCACCATTTTTATGCCCGAACGCCGTTTGCCCGGGCCTGCGCTGAGGCGGACCCGGGCAAAGGCGCTGAAAACTACTTCAGCGTGACCGTGGTTTCGGCCTTTTCCTTCTTGTCGTGGTCCAGCTTGCCGTCAGCCGCGGCAGGAGTCATGGTTGCCTCGATCTCGGTTTCCTTGCCCGCGGTGTAGGCGAAATTCTCCGCAATGTTGAAGGACTCGCCCGGCTTCAGCACGAACGGGGCCTCTTCCTTGAGCTTGGTGCCGGAGCTGCTGAGCCCATGCTTCTTATACCCATCGCTACTGGAGTCGGACGGCATGCCGCCCAGGTACTTCCAGTCCGTATATTTTGCGCTGGGAGTGACCAATGAATGGCTCAAGGGGATATCGGCTTGCGATGTGTTGGTGACCACGTAGTTCAGGTACACCACGGGATCGCCCTTCTTGAGCAGGTTTTCCTTGGTTTCTTTGTCCACGAACATGCTGTCCTTGGACGCCACGTCCGTGGCCACCTGGTAGATGTCTACGCTGAAGCTGTCGCCCTTGAGGCTGCCCAGCTTGTCCCCTGCCTCGGAGATGGGCAGCGCCCAGGCCGCTACCTTGTAAGAACCCGAGGAGGTGCCGGCGCCTTCTGACGACGTCGAGGCCAACGGGGAGGCGGACGCTGAAGGCGATGCCGATGCAGACGAGGACGACGACGATTCGGAACCAGCCGTCGTCGAGCCCGCCGTTGCTCCGCCGCAGGCAGTCAGAGCAAGCAGGCCGGCAGCAGCGAGGCCCGTGATTTTCACTACATTATTGAAGCGCATGGTTCCCCCATTGAGTGGATTAATTCAGTGCTTGTCCAGTGTTGCACGGTTACGGAAGCTCAGCGATGGGGACAACTGCCCGCCACGACGTCCGGTGCTTCACAGACGTCGTGGCAGTGCCGGTAAAGTTGGGACCGAAACGGGCGGCGTCAAGTCAAGTCACCCGTGCCCATCCGTCCCCAGCCCGGAAGCGAAATGAAGCTGCGCCTTTTTCCCCAGGAACCTGCCGGGCTCGTACTGCTCGCGCAGATGGCCGGCGTCATTGTTGCCGCTACTGGAACGCTGTCGGAGATTCTCGGCGCCCCGGCCAGTGAGCACCAGCGTCTCGCCGAAGAATTGCACGAGCACGAGTCCAAGTCACTGGACCTGCATTTCGCGCTGCTGACGCACATGCGCACCAGCTTCGTGAACCCACTCCCGCGCGAGGACATGTACACGCTTTCCCGCCACCTCAATGAGGCCATGGAGAAGCTCGACGCCGCCGGAGAACTTGTAGCCCTCTACAAGCTGGATCGGCTCCCCAAGCGCGCTGCAGACCAGTTGGAGATCATCAGTCGGCAGGCCGAGCTCACCGTGGATGCGATGCGGAAGCTTGAGGACCTGGACGAACTGGAGGACTACTGGATCGAGATCCTTCGGCTGGCCAAGCGTGCAGAGCGGTCGCACCGGATCTGGGTGGCCGAGATGCTCAAGGACATGAAGTCCACGCAGTATGCGCGGCACCGGGACATCGCCAACCAACTGGTGGAAGTTACCAAGGACATGCGGAAGGTCGCCACGCAGGTAGGCAGCATCATCGTCAAGGAATCATGACGTGACAATCGTCTTCCTGGTCCTCGTAGTTGCTTTGGCCTCCGGGTTTGCGTTCCTCAACGGCTTCCGCGACGTCTCCAACGCCGTCGCGCTGTCCACCCGGACCCGCGCCCTGACGCCTTCAATCGCCGTGCTCTTGGCTGCAGTCTTCAACTTTGTGGGTGCCATGCTCAGCGGCACCTTCATCCTCGCCTTTACGCAATCGTGGATCACGTTGCCGGAGGGCACCAGCGGCCTCACCATGCTGGCGTCGGGGCTCACCGCGGCCATTTTGTGGGGCGTGTACGCGTGGTGGCGAGGCATCCCCCTGTCCTCCACCAACTCGCTGGTTGGCGGCCTGATCGGCGCCGGGGCGGCTAGTGTCCTTGTGGGCGGCAACGCGGTGGGAGGTATGGACAACGTCCTGCTGACCCAAGTGGCGCTGCCCTTGGTGCTCTCCCCCGTCATCGCGTTCATGGCTGCGTACCTGCTCATATGGCCGGTGACGTGGGCTGCGCGCTACGCCCAACCAAGCGTGGTGAACCGGCGGTTCCGCAGGGCGCAGGCCATCTCCGCCGCCGCTGTGGCATTCGGCCATGGGCTCCAGGACGGTCAGCGCACGGCCGCTGTCATGGTGCTGGCCATGGTGGCCGCCGGCTTGTCCAGCGGCAGCGACGTGCCTCTCTGGATCCTCCTGCTCACCGCCATCATGCTCACTGCGGGCACCATGTTCGGCGGTTGGCGGATCTCCCACACCCTCGGCCACAAACTCATTCGGGTGGATCCCCTGCGCGGTTTCGTGGCACAGACATTGACATCCGTGATGCTCTTCATCGGCGCAATCGGATTTCACCTCCCGCTTTCCACCACCCATACGCTGACCGCCTCCGTGCTGGGTTCGGGCGTGAACCAGCGGTTCCACACCGTCAACAGGCGCTTGGTCAGGAGAATCCTGCTGTTCTGGGTGGCCACGCCCTTGATTACGGCCGCGGCGGCCTTCATCCTGGAGCTGGCGTTCTCGCCCCTCGCGGATTTGTAAAACCAACTGGGTAACAGCAAACGTCGCAATGAGCGCTCATTGCGACGTTTGCTGTTACCTAGTTGGGCAAGAAAAAACGACGGCGGCCGTACCCCCAAGGCGACGGCCGCCGTCGTTCTGTGCCGACTCCCCCCATAGAAGCCGGAACCTGCAGAAACCCTTATCCGAAGCGGCCGGAGACGTAGTCTTCCGTTGCCTTCTGGCCTGGGTTGTTGAAGATGCTGGTGGTGTCAGCGAACTCGATCAGCTTGCCGGGCTTGCCGGTGCCTGCGATGTTGAAGAACGCGGTCTTGTCGGACACACGCGCCGCCTGCTGCATGTTGTGGGTCACGATCACCACGGTGTACTGGTCCTTGAGCTCGTTGATAAGGTCCTCGACGGCCAAGGTTGAGATGGGGTCGAGGGCCGAGCAGGGCTCATCCATGAGGATTACCTGGGGCTCGACGGCGATGGCGCGGGCGATGCAGAGGCGCTGCTGCTGGCCACCGGAAAGACCCGAACCGGGCTTGTCCAGGCGGTCCTTGACCTCGTTCCACAGGTTGGCTCCCACCAGGGACTTCTCAACCAGGGCATCGGCTGCACCCTTGGAAATCTTCTTGTTGTTCAGCTTCACGCCGGCCAGCACGTTGTCGCGGATGGACATGGTGGGGAACGGGTTGGGGCGCTGGAAGACCATGCCCACCTGGGTGCGGACGGTCACGGGGTCCACGCCGGGCCCGTAGAGGTTGTCGCCGTCCAGGAGGACCTCGCCTTCTACGCGTGCGCCGGGAAGGACCTCGTGCATGCGGTTCAGCGTGCGGAGGAAGGTGGACTTGCCGCAGCCGGACGGGCCGATGAAGGCCGTAACGGACTTGGCTTGGATGTTGATGTTGACGTCCTCGACGGCCAGGAAGTTGCCGTAGTAGACATTCAGGTCTTTGACGTCGATGCGCTTAGACATGGTGTTCCTTTGTTCCTTGGGGGTGTGGAAGTTTGAAGGGGCCGCCGGGGAAACCGGTGGCTGGCCCGGCTAGCGTCCCGTTTTGGGTGCGAACAGGCGGGCGATGAGGCGGGCTCCGAGGTTCAGGAGCATCACCAAGATGATCAGCACCAGTGCGGCGCCCCAAGCACGCTGGTCCGAGGGACCAGGGTTGGACGGCGACGTCGGGTTGAGGATCTGCGTGTAAATGAACGTGGGCAGCGAGGCCATCCAGCCACCGAACACATTGTTGTTGATGGTGGTCGCGAACCCGGCAGTGACCAGGATCGGCGCGGTCTCGCCGATAACGCGGGCGATCGCCAAGGTGACGCCGGACGCGATGCCGGAGATCGCCGTTGGAATAACCACCTTGGTGATGGTGCGCCACTTACGCACGCCCAGCGCGTACGACGCCTCGCGGAGCTCGTTCGGGACGATCTTGAGCATTTCCTCGCTGGAGCGGACCACAACAGGGATCATCAGGACGGAAAGCGCGACGGCGGCTACCGCACCGGTCTTGGTGCCGGGGCCAACGATGGCGAAGAAGAACGCTGCCGCGAAGAGGCCGGCCACGATGGACGGGATGCCGGTCATGACATCCACGAAGAACGTGATGGCGCGGGCCAGCGGACGGTCGTTGCCGTATTCCACCAGGTAGATGGAAGTCAGGAGGCCCACGGGCACGGAGATCACCGTGGCAAGGAGCGTGATCTGGAGGGTGCCCAGCAGGGCGTGGTAGATACCGCCGAGGACGGGCGCGCCCTCTTCCACTGCCTTGTTGTCGAAGGCGCCGGTGACACCGTTCATGGAGGTGCCCAGGAAGCCGGGGGTGATGAGTCCGGGAATGCCGTTGACCAGCACCGTGACGATGACCGAGATCAGGGGCAGCAAAGCAACCAGGAAGGCACCCACTACCAGGCACGTGGCAAGCTTGTCCTTGGCTTTGCGGGCACCTTCAACAGCACCGCTCCAGGAGACGAGTCCCACCGCGAACAGGATGGCGGAGACGATGCCCCAGCCGAAGGCGTTGAAGCCGATGAGCGCCAGGATGGCCGCACCGACAATGAGTGCGACGGCCAGGACAATGTAGGGCGCGAACTTGGGCAGTTGACCCTTGGTGAGCGCTGAGCGCTTGCGGACTACTGTGGCGGACATTTAGTTGGCTCCCGAGAATTCTTTGTGCCGGGTGATGATCCAGCGGGCGATCATGTTCACGCCCAGCGTGATGACGAACAGCACCAGTCCGGCGGCGATCAACGTATTGACCTTGATACCGCTGGCTTCGGGGAAGTTCAAGGCGATCTCCGCGGCGATGGTCTGGTTGCCGGACTGGATAAGGCTCGCAGTCAGGACACCGGAGGAGAGCACCAAGGCAACGGCCATGGTCTCACCGAGTGCGCGGCCGAGGCCCAGCATGATGGCGCTGATGATGCCAGGGCGGCCGAACGGCAGCACGGCCATCTTGATCATTTCCCAGCGGGTAGCTCCAAGTGCCAGCGCTGCTTCTTCGTGCAGCTTGGGGGTCTGCAGGAAGATTTCGCGGGACAGGGAGGTGATGATGGGAAGGACCATGACCGACAGGACGATGCCAGCGGTCAGGATGGTCTTGCCGGTTGCGGATGCCGGTCCTTCGAAGATGGGGATCCAGCCGAGGTACGTGGCCAGCCAGTCGTAGGCCGGAGAGATTTCCTTTGCCAGGAAAGCCGCACCCCAGGCGCCGTAGACAACGGAGGGGATGGCTGCGAGCAGGTCCACCACGTAGCCGAGGCCCGAAGCGAGCCGGCGCGGGGCGTAGTGCGAGATGAACAGTGCCACGCCGATTGCCACGGGAGTGGCGATGACGAGGGCGATCACGGCAGCAATCAAGGTGCCCACCACGATCGGGGCGATGTAGGCGAAGAAGCCGTTGCCGCCCTGGATGTCCTCAGCCGGGGCAGTGAGGGCGGGGATGGCCTGCACCACAAGGAATAGCGCGACTCCGAAGAGGACCGCGAGAATCAGGCACCCTGCGGCCATGGCGGCCCCGGAGAAAACCTTGTCCCCGGCGCGTCCTGCGCCTTGGGAGGTTGTCAGGGAGTTGGTGGTCACTTCACGATCCTTCAATCTCAGTGAACTGGTCTTACATGGCTAAGTTCCCTGCCCCGCGGAATGGACCAGCCAGTGGCTTGCGGCCACTCCGCGCGGGACAGGGAACTTCAGTGTTCAGCCGGGTTCAGCAAACCCGCCGGGAAACCTTAGGCCTTGGCCTTGATGGTTTCGATAGCGGCCTTGGCCTTGTCCTGCAGCGTCTTGGAGAGCGGTGCGGACTTCGCGGCGTCAGCTGCGGTCTTCTGTCCTTCGTCGGAAACGACGTAGGTTTCGAAGCCCTTGACCAGGTCAGCAACTTCCTTGGTCTCGTAGGTGGTGCAGACAACGTGGTACGAGACGAGGACTACGGGGTAGGCGCCCGATGCGGTGGTCTTGCGGTCCAGCTTGATGGCGACGTCGTTGGCGGCGCGGCCCTCCACAGGCTTGCCTGCTTCAACAGCCTTGGCAGCGGCTTCTGCGGAGATCTTGACGAACTCTTCGCCCACCTTGATGGAGGCGGTGCCCAGCTTGCCGGAAACAGCGGAGTCATCGGCGTAGGTCACGGCGCCCGGGGTGTCGGTGACGGTCTTGACGACGCCGGAGGTGCCCTTGGCGTTCTCGCCGGCAAGGGTTGCGGGCCAGATGCCGGCAGCCTTGTCCGTCCAAACCTCGGGTGCAGCAGCTGCGAGGTAGTCGGTGAAGTTGGTGGTGGTGCCGGAGTCATCGGAGCGGTTCACGGGGGTGACCTTGAGGTCCGGCAGGGTGACGCCTTCGTTGAGGGCGGCGATTGCGGGATCGTTCCAGTTGGCGATTTCGCCGCGGAAGATCTTGGCCACTGTGGTGGCATCGAGCTTCAGCTCAGTGACGCCGGGAACGTTGAAGGCCACAGCGATCGGGGAGATGTACACCGGGATGTTGATGGCGCCCTCGGGGCCGCACGTGGCTTTGGAGCTCTCGAGCTCTTCGTCCTTCAGGTAGGCGTCGGAGCCGGCGAACTGTGCCGAGCCGTCGATGATCGCCTTGCGGCCTGCGCCGGAACCGTCCGGGGAGTACTGAACAGTTGCGCCGGAGTTTGCGGCGGAGAAGCCGGCCTTCCAGGCGTCCATGGCTGCGCCGGTTGAGGAAGCGCCGATGCCGGTCAGGGTGCCTGTGACCTTGGGGCCGGAGGCAGCCGACTGGGTGCCGGCGGTGGTGCCCGTTGCGTTGTCTGAACCGCAAGCAGTGAGCGCGAGAGCGCCGGCTGCGATGACCGCGATTGCCGCGTTGCGGCCGAAGTGAGTTGCCTTCACTTGGATGTGCCCCTTCCAGGGATTCTTCGATGCGGGCCGAACGGAGATTTCGGCGTGCGCGAGCTGTGGACCTTTTTGTTCCTTTACTGAAGGTAAGGAGCGCAGGTAACGGGATCTGCGGTGAAAGGTGAACGGAAGGTGAACGACGGCGGACCATTGGGTTATGTGGCGCGTGCCACCTTGAGCGGTACCTCCCTTGCGGTAGTTGCGAGGGTTGGGCAAATAGACTGGAAGGCATGGCTGCCGCGAAGGGATTTTCTGCAAGCAAGAGGTTCCTGCGCGCCAGAGTCCGGACGGGCCTGGTCCGCAGCCGCAATTCGCTGACGCCGGCCATCCAGATGACTGTGTGCGCCGTTGGTGCCTACGCTTTTGCTGAATACGTATTGGGCCACCAAGGACCCCTGTTCGCGGCTACTTCTTCGTTGATTGCCCTTGGCTTCTCCCGCGATCCGCGGCTGCGTCGCGTGATCGAGGTGGGCCTGGGCTGCACGCTGGGCATCGTGGTTGGTGACCTGTTGCTTCACTGGCTGGGCGCCGGGATCTGGCAGGCCGCCGTCGTGCTTCTTTTCTCTATCCTCCTGGCCAGGTTCCTGGACAGCGGCACGATTTTCACCACCCAACTGGGGCTGCAGTCATTGCTGGTGGTGCTGCTGCCGGCGCCGGCCGGCGGGCCGTTTACACGAAGCCTCGACGCCGTCATTGGTGGTGTGTTCGCGCTGCTGGTGACCATCCTGGTGCCGAAGGATCCGCGGCGGGAGCCCCGGAAGGACGTCCAAAAAATCCTGCATGAACTCGCCGAGGTGCTCCGTGAGTGCGCCAAGGCGATGATCGAGAGCGACTCCACCACGGCCTGGCACGCCCTGATCCGTGGCCGGAACTGCCAGCCATTGGTTGACCGGATGCGCCAGACTTTGCGGGCTTCGGGTGAGGTTGCCACCCTGGCTCCGGCGCATCGCAGGCACCGCGACGAACTCGCCAGCCTGGAGCATTCGCTGGAATACATCGACCTCGCGCTCCGTAACAGCCGGGTGTTCGCCCGGCGCCTTACCAGCGCAATCAACCATGCAGCGTTGTCCGATGAAGCGATCGAGAGCATCTCCGATGTCCTTCAGGAAACTGCCGCCGCGATTGATGAGATGAACATCGGCTTGTCCGAGCAAAGCGAAGGTACCCGCCGTGTGCATCTCCGCCGTGCCCGGAACGATCTTTCAGATATCGCCGCCCGGCTGCATCCCAAGATGCTTGACGTCCAGAGGCTCGAGGGTGAAACCGTAGTCATGCTGTTCCGGCCGCTCATGGTGGACCTGCTGGAAGCGAGCGGCATGGAGCCGGACGAGGCCCGCGCGGTGCTCCCGGCGCTGTAACTCGCGCGTCGGCCTTCGCCGAGTTGGCATTTGATGACGATGCCACGGCACGGCACTGTCATTAAGTGCCACCTCGGCGGCTAATACTGTCGGTCCCCGCCACTACTCTTGAACCCATGGCTTCCAAGACCTCCCGAGCATCCAAAACACCCGCCTACAAGTGCGCCGAATGCGGCTGGACCGCCATCAAGTGGGTTGGACGTTGCGGTGAGTGCCAGGCCTGGGGAACGGTGGAGGAGTACGGCGTCACGGTAGCGCGTACGACGGCGGCCGCAACCGTTTTGGAGCCTGCCCGCCGTATCGCTGAGGTGGATGGGACCACGGCAGCGTTCCTGCCCACGGGCGTGGACGAACTGGACCGCGTCCTGGGCGGAGGGCTCGTTCCGGGTGCCGCCATCCTGTTGGCCGGGGAACCCGGCGTCGGAAAGTCCACTCTGCTGTTGGATGTCGCGGCGAAGTTCGCCCGCACGGGGCAGGACGTCCTGTACATCACGGGTGAGGAGTCCGCGGCGCAGGTGAAGCTGCGCGCCGAGCGAATCGACGCCGTCGCCCATACTCTTTATCTCTCCGCGGAAACCGACCTCGGGCAGGCGCTGGGCCAAGTGGAGAAGCTTGAGCCCAAGCTGCTGATTGTGGACTCCGTACAAACCCTGAGCAGTGCGGACGTCGAGGGCAGCGCTGGCGGCGTCTCCCAGGTGCGCGAGGTTGCGGCGTCGATCATCTCTGCGGCCAAGCGGCGCAACATGACCACGCTGCTGGTGGGCCACGTGACCAAGGAAGGCACCATCGCAGGGCCGCGCTTGCTGGAACACCTGGTGGACGTCGTGTGCCAGTTCGAGGGCGAGCGCCATTCCCGCCTGCGACTGCTTAGGGCTGTGAAAAACCGCTACGGCGCCACGGACGACGTCGGATGCTTTGATCTTAATGAGGCTGGCATCGAGGGGTTGGCCGATCCCAGCGGACTGTTCGTTTCGCGGACCCGGGAGCCGGTCTCCGGAACCTGCATCACGGTGACCATGGAGGGCCGCCGGCCACTGCTGGCCGAGGTTCAGTCCCTTCTCGCTGAGAGCGCCAATTCCCAGCCACGCCGCGCCACCAGCGGGCTGGAAAGCTCCAGGGTTGCCATGTTGCTGGCAGTGCTTCAGCAGCGTGCCGGCTGCATGCTTCATAAGGATGATTCCTATGTGGCAACCGTGGGCGGAGTGAAGCTGACGGAGCCGGCCACGGACCTGGCCGTTGCCTTGGCTGTCGCATCGGCGAAGTCCCGCAAGGCGCTCCCCCAACGGCTCATTGCATTCGGCGAGGTGGGCTTGGCTGGCGAAGTACGTCCCGTGCCAGGGATTAACCAGCGCATCCAGGAAGCTCACCGTCTCGGGTTCACGCACGCTATTGTTCCGGCAAGCCCGGCAGGTGCCGGGATTATCCCGGACGGCTTCTCCGTGCGTGAAGTAGGGCACCTGGCCGAGGCGTTGGAACTGCTGATCACGTAATTCCGCCGGGGTGTCGGAGCCACCTGAGCTGCGTGTTCGGCGAGGATGAGAGGCATGACCAAACGGAATGTGCTTATCGGGGGACGCTTTTTCTTTGGACTTCTGACCTTGGTGGCCGTGGGAACACAGCTGACAGTTCATCTGGGCATGGGTTATGACCTCTGGAACTTCTTCAGCTACTTCACCAACCTGTCCAACATTTTTGCTGCCCTTGTGCTGCTGATCAGTGGATACCGGGTGCTGATCCGAAAGCGGCCCAGTGAGATCGACGATGTCACCCGAGGCACGGCCACCATTGCCATGGCCGTTGTGGGGTTGGTGTTTGGTGCACTACTGGCCGGTGAGGACCTCGGTTCCCTGCTCCCCTGGGTCAACTTTGTGGTGCACTATCTGATCCCTGTGGTGATGGTGGCGGACTGGCTGTTCCAACCGCCCAGGGCCACCCTCCGCGCCAAGCACATCTGGTATTGGCTGCTCTATCCCATCGGCTACTTGGTCTACAGCCTCATACGCGGAGCGTTCGTCAACTGGTACCCGTACTGGTTCATCGATCCCGCCCGTGCGGGTGGTTGGGGCGGCGTGGTGGTGTTTGCCGTAGCAATTTCCGTCGGCTTCCTCGTCGTGAGCCTGGCAATGCTGTGGCTCGGGAACAAGCTGAAGCGGCAGGTGGATTACTAGGCGGTCCTGCCCAAGGAATGGCGGAATAACTACAGCAACTGGCTATATTCGCCCATGTCAGCGGACAAAAATCCGCAAAGTGCACCTGTCGGACAGCTCGGAAAATGCACCTTGAGCGCATCATCGAACATAACGAAATGACCCACTTTGGGGCTTGCTGGTGCGGTTAACGGTGCCTGGAAGCCCTATCATTGTGCTTGTCGTCATGTGGGCATTTTTCGGTAGAGCGCACTGACGCCTGATTCAGCTTGTCTGTGAGCCGTGGCTTGCACCTTCGAAGGGAAACCCTATGGCCCGGAGTCCGGAAGAGTCGCTCAAGGCGACCTTGGCCAGAGTTGCACCCGGAACTCCATTGCGTGATGGCCTGGAACGCATCCTTCGCGGGCGCACCGGCGCCTTGATTGTGCTGGGCTACGATCGCACCATCGATTCCATCTGTTCCGGCGGATTCGACATCGGCATCGACTTCTCCCCAACCCGCCTCCGGGAGTTGGCCAAGATGGACGGCGCCATCATCTGCGACAAGGATGCCAGCAACATCGTCCGGGCAGCCGTCCAACTGGTGCCCGATTCAAGCATTGAAACCCAGGAATCCGGCACCAGGCACCGCACCGCCGAACGCGTCGCGATCCAGACCGGCGTTCCCGTTATTTCCGTCAGTCAGTCCATGCAAATCATCGCGCTCTACGTGAACGGCCTGCGCCACGTTCTGGAGGGCTCGGAAAAGGTCCTCGCCCGAGCCAACCAGGCCCTCGCAACCTTGGAACGGTACAGTGCCCGCTTGGACCAGGTCACCAGCTCTCTTTCTGCCTTGGAAATCGAGGCACTGGTTACCGTTCGGGACGTCGCAGTCACGCTGCAGCGCCAGGAAATGGTCCGCCGCATCTCGGAGGAAATCGCCCAGTATGTCTTGGAACTGGGTGAAGACGGCCGCCTGCTGTCCCTCCAGGTTGAAGAACTCACCGTGGGTCGCGGCCCGGGCAGTGATGTCATCATCCGGGACTACTCCGATCCCAACGCTACGCCCGAGGAAATCGAAGAAGCCGTCCAGGCCCTCCTCAATCTGGGCCCCACGGAACTGATCGACCTCAGCCGGATTGCCCACATCATCGGCTTCGCGGGTGGGGTGGAGCAACTGGACGCCGTCGTGCAGCCGCGGGGCTACCGTCTGCTGTCCGGCTTGAAGTCCGTGCCGAAGGCGGTAGCTGACCGTTTGGTGGACTACTTCGGCGGGCTCCAGAACCTCATGGCAGCCACCATCGACGACCTCATGACCGTGGACGGCATCGGCGATCAGCGCGCCCGTACCGTCCGCGAAGGCCTGAGCCGCATGGCCGAGGCGAGCCTGCTGGACCGCTTCCTCTAGAATGGGTTGAGTCGGACTCAGCCGATTCACTTGTTTTATCCCCAGAACACAGCTCTGCCCAAACCCGTTTTGGGCCCACATGTTATGCCCTCCAGGGCAGTTCAGGGATAAACCAGTATGGACTTCTACGCTTCCGACGCCTTCCTCACGGGTCTGGCCCGCGACTTCTACCGGGCCAAAAGCACTGAACTAAAAACGTACGCACTCCACGGGAGTACCGCGCGCGTCCGGCTTGCTGAGATCAACGGAAAAAGAGTGGTCCACAGCGGCCCCTTCTACGACTACGTGAAGCCCTTGGCCAACGGCGCACCTTTCACCGCGCCGGCCGGAACTGTGAAGTACCTGCCCAAGCTGGTCACGTCCGTCATCGAACTGCCGGATGAGGATCCCACCTCAGTGGTTCCCGCGACCCCCTTGGACCCGGCTCCGCTGGTCATGTGGGGAAAATTCGAAACGTGGGAGTCGTATCAGGCCCTCATTCGGAAACGAAGCAAGAGCTTGCTGAGAACGCAGCGGCAACGGCTTCGGAAGGTAACAGAACAGTTTGGCGAGCCTGAATTTGTTTTCGACAATACGGATATCGCGGCTTTCAACACCTGCATTGCATGGAAGATCCAGCAGTACAAGGGCGGACACGAAACGTTGGAAAGCGCCGAAGCCGTGGCCATGCTCCGACGGCTCTTCGAGGACCGGCACCTGATCCTGTCCACGTTGAAAGTGAAAGATGAATACGTCGGCTTCCATGCCGGCTTTATCTGGCAGGACGAATACCTGGCACTCATTCCCGCCTACAGCCCGGCCTTCGCAAAGCACGGAATCGGCAAGGAAATACTCTTGCGCGTAATGAAGCACAGCTTTGATGCAGGCCACAAGAGTTTCGATTTCCTGCAGGGCGCCGAGACCTACAAATGGGAGTTCGCCACCCACGTCCAGATTATTGAAAACCACGGCACACCGCCACTGATCAATCGTCTGAAAACTACGGCGGAGAGAACGGTCAAGCAGGGACTCGTTTCACTGTCACCGGAGCTCTTCTACCGGGTCAAGCGCCTTGTTTTGGCAGGACGGCGTGTTGCGGCGAATATCCGGGGCGCCCGGAAGGGACCGGACAAAGGTTAATTCAGCTGAAAGGCAACCTTGGCACTCGCCTTGTTCCCGAGGCGCGCTTCAAACGTGTAGTAAGCGCCGCCTGCGCCCGGTTTGGCGGTGATCGCGGCACAGCCTTCAAGCGTGCGGTTGCGCTGCCATGGGAAGTTAGCGGTCTCGCTCTTGCCGGGTTGGATGGTCTTGATGAGGTCCTCGCCGCCCGTCTGGCAGTCCTTTGACGAGAAGATGCGGTCCGATCCGCTCATCAGCAGGTACTCCATTTGGGAGGTGCCTACGTTGACCTCACACGGGGCGGTGCCGCCGTTGGTGATGGTCATGGTCAGCAGCGGAATTTCCTCTGGGCCGTAGGCGGGCTTATCGGTCTTGGCGGCTACAGTCATCAGGTTGAAATCGCAGACAGGCGTGGGCGGGGCCGAAGGCGAAGGCGCCGCTGTTCCTGTCGGCGCAGTCCCCTGCGTCGGTGCCGTTGATACATCCGGCGTGCTGGCTGCCTGCGGTTCTTGGGTCCCGGCGAGCGCCCCTGTGAGCGCGATGACTCCGCCAACCATAAGGGCGATGACCAGCAGCAGGGCGCCAAAAACCACCTGCCGACGACGGCGATACACGGCAGCACTCGGTCGGCGCCTGTTCACCGGGGTACTTTTGCCCGGCGTACCGGCGCGGGATGAGCCACGGGCAGCACCCTTCGCCGGCGCTGATGTGCGCGCGGTCGACTGCTGCTTACCGTTGTTGGCCATAGTTCTAGGCTAGGCTCGCGGTCGTGTGGGCACCTAACCTCCACGCCGCAGGGGTCCAATCCCGGCCTGTGTGACGTCGGCCATGAGCATGGCCGAGGGCGCCGGTCCCAGGATTCCACTACAGTGGATGGCAGCATGACACTTCCCGATTCCAGCCAGCTGGCAGGCCTCCACCAAGCCCTTGATCAGTGGTTCGCTGAGACTGCCCGCGACCTTCCGTGGCGAGAGCCCGATTGCAGCCCGTGGGGCATCCTGGTCAGCGAAGTGATGCTCCAACAGACTCCCGTTGTGCGTGTGCTCCCGGTGTGGCTTGACTGGATGGAACGCTGGCCCACCCCCGCCCACCTTGCCGACGAGCCATCTGGTGCAGCCCTCCGGCATTGGGGTCGCCTCGGCTACCCACGCCGAGCCCTGCGACTGCATGCGGCCGCCGTCGCAATGCGGGAGCAGCACGACGGCCAGGTCCCTGATACTTACGTTGAACTTCTGGAGTTGCCGGGGGTCGGCAACTACACAGCGGCCGCCGTCGCAGCTTTTGCTTTCGGCCGCCGCGAAACCGTGGTGGACACCAACATCCGGCGCGTCCATGCGCGGCTCATTTCCGGAAGTGCGCTCCCCGCTCCCGCCTTGACCGCCGGGGAGATGCGCCTGGCCGGCGCCCTCCTGCCCGAGGACCGGGAGTTGTCCGTGCGGTGGAACGCGTCCGTCATGGAACTCGGCGCCATGGTCTGCACCGCCCGCAGCCCCAAGTGCGCTGAGTGTCCTGTTCGCTCCAGTTGCGCCTGGCTCGCGGCAGGTGAGCCGCCGCCGTCGTACACCCCTAAGGGCCAGTCCTGGCACGGCACGGACCGCCAGGTACGCGGCGCCGTGATGGCCGTCCTCCGAGAAGCCGCCACACCCGTCCCCCGCGAGATGTTCGAGCAGGCGCCGGCCGACCTGGGGTTCGCGTCTTCCGGCGTCGGCATCCCGCTCGCTGCACTGCATCGGCTCAACTCGGCGCCCGAGCAACTGGAGCGGGCACTTGAGGGTCTGTTGGTGGACGGTCTGGCAGAAATGCACGACGGCGGTCTGCGGCTTCCAGCGTAGGTGCGGCAGCGGGGTATCGGTTCAGCAACAGGTGGCTTGGCGCCGTAACGATGCGGCGCTGTTTGCTCTGCCCAGGCGGCATCCCCGCGACAACTCCTGTGCGCGGTCATACTCTGAAGCATGGGCAGGATCGGATTGGCTTTGACCCTTGCCGGGACCGCAGCACTGCTTCCCGGTTGTTTCGCTGAACCTGTGGCCTGTCCGGCGATCGGGCACGTGGCGGGCGTTTCCTTGACCGTCGTTGCCAGCTACGCAGACGACGTTGCTTCGCTTCGGTTGAAGGCGTGCCAGGACGGCATCTGCACTGACAAGGACCTTATCCTGAACCCCGGGGCGACCGCCGTGGACCAAGGTTGCACACCGGATGGCGTGTGCTCCGCGACGTCCTCGCCGGATGGGACGCTTCAGGGTTTCCTCGAGCTTCCTGCCCTCAGTGAAGGTTCGATTGAGGCAACCGTGACTGGCACTTCCCCCACTGGAACGGCGTTGCCGGAAAGCACACTGACCTTCACTCCGAAGGGCGACTATCCGTTCGGTGAGCAGTGCGGGCGGGTGACTATTGCTGCCTTGGCGCTGGATGCAGACGGGTTGCGGCAGCTGTAAGCCTGGGACGCGTCCTAGGATGGGAGCGTGCCTGCCAATGATGTCCACCCCGACGTAGCCGAGGCATTGCAGGCTCTGACTCAATTGTCCGGACAGTATTCGCCAGCTATGCCGGAGGCCGACAATCATGAGTACGGCGCCGCCGTCGCCAGCCGAGGGCAGGAACTGATCCGGTTCCGCGTCGGCAAGCTCACCCCTACGAAAGTGGGCCTCTTCGTTGCGGTATGGCGCCGCGCCCAGGACGGTTCCACTGAGCCCTTCCCGGCAGAAGAAGGCATCGGGCTATTGGTGGTCACAGCGCGGGAAGGGAACAACGCAGGCCATTTTGCGTTTCCCGGGTCGGCGCTGGTCAAGCACAGGATTGTTTCCGTGAAAGGTGTCGGCGGAAAGCGCGGCTTCCGGGTCTATCCGCCGTGGTCTGAAGTGAGCAGCGGGCAAGCCCTACGGACTCAACAGTGGCAGTGCGCGTTCTTTACAGATCACGTTCCAGCCTGATCAACATCGGCCTGATCAAGGCCAGGGGGTTCACTGACCGCCGGCTAAACGGCACTCTTGTCTTATGAGAATCGCGTCCGGGCAATTCAGTGCGGGGACCGATCCCCAGCGCAATCTCGAAGCGGTCAGGCAGTTGATGACGACGGCCGCCCGCGGTGATGCTGAGCTTCTGGTACTTCCTGAGTCCAGTCTCTACGCCAGCAACGAGCCCGCGTCCGTCCTTGCCGGCGTCGCCCAGCCATTGGATGGCCCGTTCATCAGTAGCGTGGCGGCATCAGCCAAGGACCTGCAGTTGCCAGTGGTTGTGGGAACCACCGAGGCAAATCCGGATGGCCTGCCATTCAACACGCTCGTGGCCATTGATGAGGCCGGCGTGGTGCAAGCCACGTATAGGAAAGTGCACTTGTATGACGCTTTCGGATACACGGAAAGCTCCGGAATCTCCCCTGGGGTGATCACAAGCCCGGAGTTGCTGAATATCGCAGGCCTGCACTTCGGAATGCTCACCTGCTACGACCTCAGGTTCCCGGAAAGCTCCCGATTACTGGTGGACGCCGGGGCTGACGTCCTGCTTGTGCCAGCCATGTGGATTGTGGGCCCCGGCAAGGAAGATCACTGGAGCACGTTGGTCCGCGCACGCGCCATCGAGAACACTGCGTACGTGGTCACCGCTAACCAAACAGGCCCCCTTGCCACTGGCTACTCCATCGGGGTGGACCCTTTCGGTGTGGTCCTGGCCAATGCCGGCGAATCGCCGGGCGTCATCTATTGCGACTTGACTGCCGAGCGAATAGCGGAGGTTCGCGGGCGGGTTCCGTCGCTGCTGAACCGCCGCTTCAGGGTGGTCCCGCGGGAGCCCGGAGAACCAGGACCGGCGTGATCGGACTGACACTCGATTTTGACACTGTCGAAACATTACATGGCGTCCGCTGTCCTAAAATTTAAGGGAAGATTTGCCCCGGAAGGACCCCATGGAAACCACAGACACCGCAATGAAACCCGTCATCGGGCTCACCACCTACCTTGAACAGGCAGGCACTGACGGTTGCGGCACGGTTAATGCGGCGTTCCTTCCGGAAACTTACTTGGCTCCCATCACGGCGGCCGGAGGTGTGCCGATCCTGCTGCCGCCACAACCCGTCACGGCAGGGGTTATCGAGCTTCTCATCAGCCGCTTGGACGGGTTGGTCATTCCGGGGGGCTGGGATGTTGACCCTGGTTTGTATGGTCAGGAACGCCATGAAAAGACTGATGAGCCGCGCCCGGAACGGGACGCCTGGGAGCAGGCTCTCATCCGTGAAGCCATTCGGCAGGATATTCCCCTGCTGTGCATCTGCAGGGGCGAGCAGTTGTTGAACGTAACCCTCGGCGGCACCCTGCACCAGCATCTCCCGGAGGTGGTTGGCAACGGCAGGTATCAGCTGGGCGGCTATCAGTTCAACCTGATTCCCGTCATGGTTCGTCCGGAGTCCACCCTGGCCAGGCTCACCGGCTTGAGCATGGATGCCGTCCCGGTATCGCACCACCAAGCGGTGGATAAGCTCGGCGAGGGACTCGTGGCTGCAGCATGGAGCGAGGACCAGATCGTGGAGGCCATTGAATATCCGGCAAACACCTTCACGGTAGGCGTGCAGTGGCACCCTGAGGAGCTTCCGGAGGAATTCGGCCTGTTCCGTGGCTTGATTGAAGCAGCACGCGGAAAGTACCTGTCACGCTTGATCCCGGTGACGTCCTCTTCAGCCATGGCTGACCTGAATGAGGCCTTGGAAGGAACACCGTCCCTGACGTCGGAAGACCTGCCCACACTCTGATGAAAAGCATTGCATCCTTGTAATTTCCCCTTGCCCTCAATAAGTAAGCATGCTTACTATTGGGTTTAGTTCAGAGGTTATGCAGTTAGCCCACAGCTCTGCCAAGGAGCAACTGTGGCTCACCAGAGCAACGTCAATACGAGCGATGGCCAGCCATACAGTCCTCGCGACGCTGGAGCAATGGCACCAAGCGTCGCCACCCTTGGCAGCACGTCAATAACAAGGAATGACGATGTGCGGAATTGCCGGCGAAATAGCTTTCAGCGGTAGACGGGCGTCCAGGGATTCAGTCCTGGACATGATGGGGGCCATGACCTCCCGGGGGCCGGACGGGCGCGGTACTTGGGACGCCGGTTGGGTGGCAATGGGCCACCAGCGCCTCAGCATCATCGACCTCTCCCCAGCAGGTGCGCAGCCCATGGTGGATGATGGCAAGGTGGCCATCACGTTCAACGGCTGCATCTACAACTACAAGGAACTGCGCCAGGAACTGGAGCCGGAGTTCACTTTCCGGTCAACATCAGACACCGAGGTGATTCTGAAGGCGTACCAAAAGTGGGGCCACGACTTCGTTCACCACCTCACGGGCATGTTTGCGATCGCCATTGCCGATACCCGGCGCAATGAGGTGCTGCTGGTTCGCGACCGGTTGGGTATCAAGCCCCTCTATGTTGCCCACCTCCCGGGGCGGCTGCGATTCGCATCGACTTTGCCGGCAATTCTTGCTTCCGGTGGGATAGACACGTCGCTGAACGAGGTCGCCCTTCACCACTACCTCAGCTGGCACTCCATCGTCCCCGCCCCACGGACCATCCTGAATGGCGTCGCAAAAGTTCCCGCTGCCACTATCCGGACCGTCAGGCCGGACGGCACGTGGCGGGACCGGGAGTACTGGAAGCCCGAATACACGCGGAAGGAACAGCATGCCAACTGGTCCGTGGAGGATTGGCAGGATGCCATTGCTGAGGCTCTTCGAACAGCAGTACGACGCCGGATGGTTGCCGATGTGCCAGTAGGTGTCCTTCTGTCGGGGGGACTCGATTCGAGCCTTCTGGTGGCTTTACTCGCCGAGCAGGGCCAGCACGGGCTGTCCACCTTCAGTATTGGTTTTGATGGAGCTGGCGGTGATTCCGGAAACGAGTTCGCGTACTCGGACCGGATTGCGGAGACTTTCGGGACCAATCACGAGCGGCTCCACGTCAACACCTCTGACTTCGCTCCCGCCATTCCGGCCGCCATCGCGGCAATGTCGGAACCGATGGCCAGCCATGACGTGACGGCCTTCCACCTGTTGTCCGAAGCCGTGTCACGACATCTCAAGGTGGTCCAATGTGGCCAAGGAGCTGATGAGGTGTTCGCTGGTTACAGATACCACCAACCCCTGGCTTCCGTGGCGCGGCACGAAGCACTGAATACTTTTACCGCGGCGTTCGTAGACCACGGCAACCAGGAACTAGCCGAAATGGTGGAACCCGAGTGGTGGACTGGCAAGGATGCCAGCCGGGACGTCCTGGCGACCCACTTGGCGGCCCCTGGTGCCGACACGGCATTGGATGCCGTCCTGCGATTGGACACACATTTGTTGATGGTGGATGATCCCGTGAAACGGCTGGACAACATGTCCATGGCATGGAGCATTGAGGCTCGCGTTCCGTTCCTGGACCAGGATTTGGTGGGGCTGTCCGCCGCTTGCCCGCCGGAGCTGAAAGCATCCCAGGGCGGCAAGGGCATCCTCAAGGACCTGGGGCGCCGGCTCCTGCCTCATGAGGTGGTGGACCGGCCCAAAGGGTACTTTCCGGTACCAGCACTGAGGCATTTGGAGGAACCGTTCCTCACCATGGTGGGCGACGCCCTTCACGCCCCCGAGGCCAAACAGCGCGGCCTTTTCCGCTCTGACTTCATCGAGGGCCTGCTGGCTAACCCCAACGAACGTCGAACACCGGTAAACAGCAACGTCCTTTGGCAGGTGGCGCTCCTGGAAATGTGGCTCCAAAGCCATGGTGTGGGCTGATGCCTATGGTGGAGGAGTTGCGTCAGGCCGTGAAAAGAGACTTTCCGGAAACCATCGAACATCTCGCGGAGTTGGTTCGAATACCGGCCATGGCGTGGGAAGCCTACGACCCGGGCCAGCTGGACCTCGCCGCCGCTGAGGTAGCAGGCCTCCTCGGAAAAGCCGGGATGGCCGACGTCGTACTCCTCCAAGCGCCGCGCCCGGACGGCAGGCCGGGTGCCCCCGCAGTGGTGGCTCGCAGGCCGGCGAAGCCCGGCAAGCCGACCATCCTGCTGTACGCACACTACGACGTCCAGCCCGTGGGCGATGTGGCGCTATGGCTCAGTCCGCCGTTTGAGGCAGTGGAGCGGGACGGACGCTTATGGGGCAGGGGCGCGGCGGATAACAAAGCAGGAGTGCTCCTGCATGTGGCCGCCCTCCGCTCCGTGCTGCGTGTCCTGGACGTCGGGTTCGGCATGGGAATCACCGTTTTCATCGACGGTGAGGAGGAAGCCGGATCACCCAGCCTCCCCCAACTGCTGCAGGAACACCCCGCACTTCTCAACGCCGACGCCATGGTGGTAGCTGATTCCGGCAACTGGCAGGTGGGCGTTCCTGCGTTGACCACCAGCCTGCGTGGGTTGATATTGGGGACCATCGAAGTTCGTGTCCTGGAACACGCGCTGCACTCGGGCACCTACGGTGGGCCGCTACTTGATGCGGTGACAGTGCTGTCGCGGCTGATCGCCACGTTGCATGACGACGACGGTGCTGTGGCAGTGCGCGGTTTGCCCGTTTTTGAGCCCGAGGCTTCGGCGGATCGTGTTCCCGAGTTCAACGAGGTGCTGTTCCGCGCCGATGCCAAGGTGCCGCCACGCACGAAGCTTGCAGGAACCGGCACAGTGGCATCCCGTTTGTGGAACAAGCCGGCCTTGTCCATCATCGGCGTGGATGCGCCCAGCGTCGCCGAGTCCTCTGACACGTTGTTGCCCATCGCGCGGGCGAGGTTCAGCCTGAGCTTGGCACCGGGCACCAACACGGTGGAGGCCATGGAAGCAGTTCGGCGCCATGTTGAAGGCCACGCCCCTTTTGGTGCGGACGTCCGGCTGATTCCCGGAGGCCGGACCGAGGGATTCGCTGGCGGAACTTCCTTCCCAGCCGCCCGGACCATGCTGGATGCAATGGCTGAGAGTTGGGGAGTACCGGCCGTTTGCATGGGCGTGGGTGGTTCCATCCCTGTGGTGGACACGTTGTCCAAGCTTTGCCCGGATGCCGGCATTCTCATCACTGGAGCCGAGGACCCGGACTCCCGGGCGCACGGCGCAAACGAATCCGTCCATTTGGGCGACTTCCAGAATGCAATCCTTGCTGAGGCGCTGCTCCTGGCCCGGCTGAATTCCGAACCCACTACTGGCCACACCTAAGAAAGGAACCACCATGACCACCACTGACAGGCCACTCGCCTTGGTCACCGGCGCTTCAAGTGGCATCGGGTTCGAGCTGGCAAGGCAGTTCCTCAGCAACGGATTCGACACCGTCATCGTCGCGGAAAACGACAAGATCCACACGGCCGCAGAGGAACTGAAAGGCCTCGGCGGGGAGGTGTATGTAGAGCAGATTGACCTCACCGACAGGCAAGGCATGGGTCGCTTGCACTCCGCAGTGGCCGCATTGGGCAGACCCTTGGAAGCAGTCGCCATCAACGCCGGCATCGGAGTGGGCGGACCCTTTGTGGAAACTGACCTGGAAGCAGAACTCAAGACGATCGACCTGAACGTCACCTCTACGGTTGTCATCGCCAAATGGGTCGCGTCGGACATGGTTCAACGCAACAGGGGCAGAATCCTCTTCACCTCCTCAGTTATCTCCAGGGCGCCGGCACCCTTCCAAGCCATCTATGGCGCGTCCAAGGCGTTTGTGCAGTCCTTTGGACAGGCACTGCGCAACGAACTGAAGGACACAGGAGTCACCGTCACCACCCTCCTGCCGGGCCCAACAGAGACGGACTTCTTTGAACGGGCCGACCTCCTTCACACCAAGGTGGGGTCGGAAGACAAAGATGACCCGGCGTTGGTCGCCAAACAAGGATTCAAGGCCCTGATGGAAGGTGACGGCAACGTGCTGGGCGGCTCGCTGAAGTCCCGCACCATGGGCCTTGGCAGCAATGTCATGCCCGACGCGGCAGGAGCGGCATTCAACCGCAAACTGAGCGAGCCCGGATCCGGAGAAAACAAGTAACCACCAGAACAGAAGGAGTAGCTATGTCCAACCCCAATGAGGAACAGAACACCGCGGGCGAAGCCATCGAGGACGTCATCGTTCCACAGGACGACGCGTTGCCGAATCCCGACCGTTCCGGCCACGGCAAGATGCCCGAGGACATCGACGACGACGTTTACGAGAAAGCCGCGGAGCAGGAACGCGTCGCCGCAGGCCTTGCTGATTACGCTCCCAGCGACGTGCCGGACGCCACCGAGCCGCTGCCTCCGGAAGCCTCCGAAGAGGCGGATCTGGCACAGCGAGGACTACTGAACACCTCAGACGACGATTCTGAAGAGGACAACTGACGGACTCATGCCCCCAGACGTATAAGTCACCCGGGCGTTGTACCGAACGACTTCCGGTAGCCACTCGGAGTGAAGCCCAGGTACTTCCGGAAGTCGTTCGTTAGGTGCGCATGGTCTGCATAGCCAAGTTCGACGGCGATCGCGGCAAGGTCCGCTGTTGGGTCGGACCGGGTGCGCTCAGCCGCATCCTGCAATCTTCGACGCCGGATCAGCGCGGAGGGACTCAGCCCGACGTACTTTCCGGCGATTCTCTGCAAGGTTCTCGGCGACACTGCTAGACGTGATGCCACGTCCTCAATCAGGAGCACGTCCGGCTCGGAAGCAATGACATCCATCATCCGGTTCGCGAGCAAGGCTTCCTCGGATGCTTTACATTCAAGGGAAACCAGCCACGCAACAAAGGCTTCCACTGCACCCTCGCGGCGAGCGCCGCCGTCGTGCGTGTCACCGGCAGAGGGGGTCATGGTTGCTGACACGGCTTCGTGAAGGTTCGCCAGCACCAAAACGACTTCCTGATCGCGGAGAGCTCCCGGGTTGTCGGTGAACAGCGGCACCGCGGCCGGGCGGAGGAGCGCGCCAACAGCCCAGCCTTCGCCGGTCAGGTCGCGGTAGGCCGCTCGGGTAGTGGGCCCGGAGAATTCGACGGCTTCGCCTTGCACCACCAGGTTGGACGTGGGGTAGGCGATCACGTGCTGCCGGGACGACCGCCCGGGCTCGATGTTCCACTCCGGAATCCAGAACCATTGCACCAGGTCAGTCACGGAAGCCGGGGCCGGAAAGCGGTGAAAGGTTGGCAGTCTTGCCGGATACAGGATGCCCTTGAACGAACCCTCCATTGGACCCTTTCCAAGCGGATCAAAGCTGTCGCAAATCTTCAAGCGCTACCGGGCGGAAAGCCCGTAGCGTCATAGCCATGACAGATACTACAAGCACAGAATCCACCACGGCAGCCCACGGCGAATACACCACTCACGGCATCCCGAACGGCTTGACCAGCCTCACGCCGTTCCTTGCGGTGCCCAACGCCAAGGAAGCCATCGCGTTCTACTGTGACGTGTTTGGCGCCCGGGTTGTAGGCGAAACCGAAATGGGCGGGATCGTGGTTCACGCCGAACTCGACTTCGGTAACGGGCACCTCCAACTGGGCGAGCCCAGCCCGGAATACCATCTGGTCCCGGCGCCGAGCGGGGAGGACGACTGCTACTCCCTCGGCCTCTACTGCCAGGACGCAGATGGACTCGTCAGGAAAGCCGAGCAAGCCGGGGCCACCATCCGCGAGCCATTGTCCACGTTCGTATCAGGTGACCGCTATGCAAGCATCCGCGATCCCTTCGGCGTTCGCTGGTCCATCATGACGCGCGTTGAGGACCTCTCCGAGGAAGAGAGCAACCGTCGCGTCGATGAATGGGCGGCCCAGCAGGGCTAAGGCGCCGGCCCTTAGCTCAGGCAGAGGCAGAACGGGTGCCCGGCCGGGTCAAGGAACACCCTGAACGTCTCTCCGGGCTGGTGGTCGGCCTTGGTGGCACCCAGGGAAAGCGCCACTTCCTCCCCCTTGTCCAAGTCCTCTACCACCATGTCGAGGTGCATCTGCTGAGGGATGGTCTGGCCGGGCCATTTTGGCGGTTGGTACACCTCCACTTGCTGGAAGGAGATGCAGTTGCTGCCGTCGCTGGGACGGATATCGAACCAGTCACCTTTGTCCTCGATGTCCCAGCCGAAGAGCTCGCCGTAGAAGGCAGCCAATGCAGCTGCGTCGGGACAATCGATGACAACACTCGGGAACTTAGCTATAGCCATTGTTAGACCTCGTCAGCCGTCTTCTTCATGCGGGCCAGGGCGCTCTTGGTGCCCCGCTGGGTGAGAACGTGAACTACGGCTCCAACGCCTGCAGAAACAACCGCGAAAACAAGGACGCCGGGCAGGGAGTCGTTGAGATCCGTGCCATCCTTCGGGGCGGGCTTACCGGTCCTCTTCTCCCAGAGACCTTCCAGTGTCTTGTTTGCGATCGTGCCGGCTCCGAGGCTGACTGCCAGGCCGAAAAGTTTCACCAGTATGTTCACGAAGATCCTCCATCAGATAGCGCGCCGCCGACCGGCGCCTCACATAACAATCGCCTCAAAGACAAGGCAGGGCCGCTGCAACTGCAGCGGCCCTGCCTGGATTCTTAGTCCTTCTTGAAAGCGTCCTTCAGCTTCTCACCGGCACCCTTAAGGTCGGCTTTCGTCTGGTCGCCCTTGCCTTCGGCTTCCAGGCGTTCGTTGTCAGTCAGCTTTCCGGCAGCTTCCTTAGCCTTGCCACCAAGCTTCTCGCCAGCGTTCTCCATCTTGTCGTCAGCACCCATGTTTCGTACCTCTTCCTTGTAGTGAACCTGTACCTCTACAACATCACTAATCAGTGTGCTTAGCAATATTTGGGAGAAAATCTCCCGGCTAGAGCTCCCCGAAGCCTTCCTCCACAAGCCGCCCCACGTATTCAACGGCCTTCAACGAATCCTTGCCACGGGCTTCGACCCGCAGGGTGGAACCCTTACCCGCGGCGAGCGCCATAAGCGCCATAATGGACATGCCGTCGACGCCGTTCACAGTCACTTCCGCGTCCAGCCCGGACAGGCCCCCTGCGATCTTGGCCGCAGGGCGGGCATGCATTCCAAGGGGGTTGATGAGCTCGAAGTCACCGCTTGCATCTGGTTCATCCTTGTCGTCGGGGATCTCCGGACCCCCCACGCCTGCGGGCACGTTGCCAAAAGCCACAGCCTCTGCCGCCTTGCAGACATCCTCGACGCCGGCACCTCCTTGGGCGGCAACGGCGGCAGCCACGAGCCCCTCAACCAGCGGTGCATCAGCAAGGAGCACAGCGTCCGGATCGCTGGCGAACTCCACCGCCGACTCCGCTGTCATCACGGCCGAGCCCAGATCCGTCAGCACCACCACGCCATCGCCGCCGGAATCAACCAAGGACTGTTCGACGGCGGCAAGCACCTTCTCCAGGCTGGTTCCGATTCGTTCGTCGTCCGTTCCCCCGGCGGCGACGAGTTCGACGTCGGGAGCCATCTGCGCGGCAAGTTCCACCGCTCCCTCAGCGATCTTGCTGCTGTGCGATACAACCACTAGCCCCACTGTCATACGGCGTCAGTTCCCGTGTCACCGGTGGAGCCTGCAGCTGCAGCTGCCGCCGCGCGAAGGAGCAGGGCAGTGGAAGCGGCACCGGGGTCGCGGTGCCCTGCACTGCGCTCCCCCAGGTAACTGGCCCGGCCCTTGCGTGCCACCAACGGATCCGTGGCCATGGCCCCTGTTTCGGCAGCTTCCGCGGCCGCTTCCAACACGCCAACGGGGTCAGAGCCGCCCGCTGCGGCTTGCTGGGCGGCTTCGACCGCTGGCGCCCAAGCATCGATCATCGTCTTGTCCCCGAGCTCGGCTTTGCCTCTGGCCACCACTCCATCCCGGGCGGCTGCGAGGGCCCCAGCCAGCGCTTCCGCATCAATATCGCTGTTGTCCCCCAACGAGGTAGCAGCCCGGAGGTAGGCAGTGCCGTACAGCGGTCCGGCCGCTCCGCCCACCTTGGACATGAGTGCCATCGCCGCAGCTTTCAATGCTGCTCCCGGAGTGTCAGGCGGGGTCTCATCCAGCTTCTGCAGCACGGCTTGGAAACCTCGGTCCATGTTTTCGCCATGGTCCGAGTCGCCGATAGGACGGTCCAACTCAATCAGTTCCACCCGGTGCTCGGCCATGGCTTTTGCGGAGAGCTTCAGCCAATCAACGGCCCAATCAACGCCCAACCCCATGCTCAGGCTCCCCACCGTAGGGCAGCCGTGTGGACAGGAGCGTCCCAGAGCCTGGTCAGCTCGTCATCGAGGCGCAGCACGGACACGGAGCAGCCCTGCATCTCCAAGGACGTCACGTAGTTCCCCACCAAGGAGCGCTCCACGGTAGCTCCACGCTCGGCGAGGACCTGGGCCGCCCGCCGGTACACGATGTACAGCTCGCTTTGAGGTGTGCCGCCCATTCCGTTGACGAACAGCAGCACCTTGTCCCCGGACGCCAAGCCAAGATCTTCAAGCACAGGTTCCAAGAGGCGGTCCGTGATGGCGTCAGCGCCTTCCATTGCGATCTTGTGCCGGCCAGGCTCACCGTGGATGCCGATGCCAATCTCGATCTCATCTTCCGCGAGCTCAAAGCTCGGCGTCCCGGCGTGCGGAACAGTGCAGCCGGACAGCGCCACACCCATGGTCCGCACATTAGCCACCACGCGCTCGGCGATGGCCGTGACGGCGTCCAGGTCGTCACCACGTTGGGCGGATGCCCCTGCGATCTTTTCCACGAGGACAGTTCCGCCAACGCCGCGCCGGCCAGCCGTGTACAGCGAGTCCTCCACCGCGACGTCGTCGTTTACCAGCACCGAACGTACGTGCACGCCTTCGGCCTGAGCCATTTCGGCGGCGGTTTCAAAGTTCAGGACATCGCCGGTGTAGTTTTTCACGATATGGACGACGCCGGCGCCTGAGTCCACTGCCACGGTCGCCGGAATGATCTGGTCAGGTGTGGGTGAGGTGAAGACTGCGCCGGGGACTGCTGCATCCAGCATGCCGAGGCCCACGAAGCCCGCGTGCAGGGGCTCGTGGCCGCTGCCTCCGCCGGAAATCAGGGCGACTTTGCCCGCAACAGGAGCACCTTTCCGGATGACGTACTTAGGCTCGGGATGGACGTCCACGATGTCGGCATGGGCCATGCCGAAACCTTCAACGGACTCGTCCACCACGGCGCGTGGATCATTGATGAGCTTTTTCATGTGATGCTCCTGGGCGTGCTGTGGCTGGTGCTCTGACCCTACTACCGGCCACTGGGGCCACGGTAGGCCTAGCGGTCTGCCTGTGCATAAATAGCGGTGCCGGCGCCTAAAGAACGGGGCTCATCACTTAAGAGCGGAAGGGACAGCCCCCAATGACTGTCCCTTCCGCTGATCCATTGGATCCGTTAGTCCTCGGCAGCTTGTGTTGTCACCGCCTCGGACTCATTCCGGGCTTGGTACTCCGGCCAGAAGGCCGAGTACAGATCCGGGTTCGAGTGCCCCGCATCCTGCCAGGAGGCCTCGTGCGGCCATGACCCATGCGGAATGTCAATCTGAAAAGCGGAGAAATCGGGGAACGTGACCCTATGGTCCATTGTTCGCATCCCCTTTCAGCTGTTCAGGACGGCGTCGCCGCCGGCAGTAACAACGTCCTCAAGCAGCACGGTCTGATCAATGACCGGAAGCCCCACAACATGCCCGAAACTGAACATGTTCTTCGGATCGAGCTCCGCTTTTGCCTTCCTGAGCCGTTCTCGAACTGTCGGACCCCAGGCCCGCTCCCTGTCCTCAGCGTCAACAAAGTGGCCGTGCAGGTTCACGAAAGTCCCGCCATTGGAGGCCTCGCGCAGGTCCTCACGAACGGCGTCGAACACTAGCGGAAGCAGCTCCGCCAGCGGCGGGACCGCCATGCCTGCCATGAAGAAGCTGAACGCTGCGTCGCGGGCGCCAACAGTGTCCTCGCCTTCGGCACTCTTGGCCAATGCGCCGCCGAGCAGCCGCACCTCAGCCATCAACACGGGACTTTCGACGCCGGGGCCGAAGTGCCGCAGGATCGCTTCCTTGGCTCCATCGTCCAAGCGGTCCAAGAGGAAGCCCCGCTCGCGTACGGGCACGGGCTGGTCCGGGTCCTGGTGGATCGTGTCGAACTGCGTGGCGTCCAGCGGGCCGGTCCCGTCCATCATGAAAGGCGCACTCTGGCGCATCGGCTCCAGCAGTTGCGAGGCCACCGCTGCGTCACCCTGATAGGCGTAACGCAGATGGACCACGAACCTGCCGCGCAACGGCTCGGGAACGATGTCCATGTCCGGCAACCGCAGGAAAGCCAACGACGCCGATGCCTCCTGGGGGAGCGAGGTCACCCACTCACTGAACTGCTCGAGGACCGCAGCGGCATGCTCACCGTCGTAGTACAGCCCGCCGGCAAAGAGGTCCGAGCCCGGGAAGAGGTGGAATTCCATGGCAGTGACGATGCCCAGGTTCCCCTTGCCGCCGCGGAGAAGGTAGAACAGCTCCGAGTTCTCGTCCTTGGTCACCCGGCGCTGCGTGCCGTCGGCGGTGACGAGCTCGAAAGCGATCACGTGGTCTGAAGCGAAGCCGTATTTGCGCCCTAGGATGGGCAGGCCGCCGCCCAAGGTGTAACCCACCACTCCGACGTCGGTGGTGGAACCGCACAGCCCCATCAAGCCGAAGGTCGCGGCGAGATCCACCACGGCCTTCCAGCGGACGCCCGCACCGACGCGGGCTGTCTTCTCAACGGGATCGATGCTGAGTTCCAGCATCCGGCGGGTGCTGATGAGCAGGCCGCCTTCGATGGCGTTGGTGGCACCATGTCCGGTGGATTGAACGGAAACGGGCATTCCCCGTTCAGCCGCCCAGCGAATAGCCGTGGAAACGTCCTCTGCGTCGAGGGCGCCGAAGGCCAGATCAGGTTGGTGTTGTGTAGAGAGGTTGAAGGCCGCTACTTCGGGAGCGAAGCCCGGATCGGCAGGCGTGAACACGGGACCGCGCACGCTGAGTTGGAGTTCTGAAACATCTGAAAAGGAGGCGTGGGACTGCATGATCTTCTCTCAATTGACCGATGTGGTGGAAGCTTCCCCAGCAAGCCTTGATCAGTTTATCCATCAACTGGATATAAGAGAAGAGTTAATAAATCACTCATAATCGGGCAGGGTTGATTGACGCGCCGCTTTTGATGCGGGACTTGAAAGGGAGAGCGCTAAAGCTGCTTGATCATGCGGGTGTTGCCCAAGGTGTTGGGCTTCACGCGGGCAAGATCCAGGAACTCCGCCACACCTTCGTCGTGCGAGCGCAGCAGCTCGGAGTACACCTGAGGATCCACGGCCGACTGGTCCGCCATGACTTCGAATCCGTGGCGCTTGAAGAAGTCCACCTCAAAAGTCAGGCAAAACACGCGGCTCACGCCAAGCGCCCGGGCTTCCTCCAGCAGGTTCTCCACCAAGACGTGCCCCACACCCCGCCCACGCCATGAGTCAGCCGCGGCCAAGGTGCGAATCTCGGCAAGATCCTCCCACATCACATGGAGAGCGCCACAGCCGATGACTTCACCTTCATCAGACTCGGCGATCCGGAATTCCTGGAGGCTCTCGTAATACGCCACCGTCTCCTTGGCCATGAGAATCCGTTCCTCGGCCAGGGGCGCCACAAGCCTCTTGATGGCCGCCACATCACTGGTGCGGGCAGGACGAAGGCTGAAGGTCGAATTCACCCCCCCATCCTAGTCACGGGCGGCCGGGCGCACGTTTAATGGCGTGTAACCTCTCACTTACCAACACTTATTCACTTAAGTGTTGGTAAGATGACGGAATGCCAACACCTGCGGAGGCACGCATCCCGATCACTCCGGTTTCATTCGAGACCCTCGACTGGAAGCCGCAGGCGCCTGAGATGTTCTCACGCGCAGAGGTGGCGCGTCAGACGGGCCCCTATGAAGCGGCCGTCACCGCGTCTATTGCCGGCTGGACTCCCAGCATCTCCGGTGAAATCTTTGCCGACGTTGAGGATGCAACACGGCAGCTCGTCGATTTCGACAAGCATGCGCAGCAGACACTTGGCACCAACAACCCCGCGCTCGGACCAATGACGGCAATCCTACTGCGCACGGAGTCGGCCTCCAGCTCGCAGATCGAACAGTTGACGACGTCGGCGAAGCAGCTCGCCCTCGCTGAAATCAACGAGGGCGATAAAGCGAACGCTCTGACTGTCGTCGGCAACGTCCATGCGATGGAGGCGGCCCTCCAACTGGCCGACGACATCACTGAAGCGACCATCCTTTCCATGCACGAGGCGCTGATGATTCATCAGCGCGGTTTCGATCCACTCGACGCCGGCCGCTTTCGCGGGGAACCTGTGTGGATCGGCCGCGGAGAAGCCGGCCCGCGATTGGCCGACTTTGTAGCCCCACACCATGACCGGATCCGCGATGCCATCAAGGACCTGGTTGGATTCGTCAACCGTCAAGACCTACCCGTGATCGTTCAGGTCGCGGTCAGCCACGCACAGTTCGAAACGATCCATCCGTTCCCTGACGGCAATGGCAGGACCGGCCGAGCACTGGCACAGTCGATCCTCCGCAACAAAGGTCTGGTCGGCTCAACCGCGGTGCCGATCTCCGCCGGCCTCCTCGTCCACACAGAGCGCTACTTCGAGGCACTGGGCTCCTTCCGTGCCGGCGACGCCGGGCCAATCGTCCGCGAGTTCGCCCAGGCAAGCCGGATCGCCGCGACTACAGGGTCGCGGCTCGTGGACAACCTTGTGGAACAGCTTGAGGACTCCCGTGCGAAAATGACGGGCCTCCGGTCAGACGCCGCGGCGTGGAAGGTGCTGCCCACACTGATCGGGCAGCCCGCAGTGAACTCGAAGTACCTTATGAGAAAGCTCGGCCTCGGCGAGATGGCAGCGCAGCGCGCGCTCGACGCTCTCACTGACCGCGGCGTGCTCGTCGAAACGTCCGGCCGCGGCCGCAATCGCGTGTGGCAGCATCCCGGATTCTTCGAGGTCCTCGACGGTTATGCCGCCCAGATCCGCCGGATGTCAGAGCGCTGATCAGATCCTCCAGCCACCCCGTTAGACCCCCAGCTCCTCCGGCAAAGCAACGTCCTCGCCCAGCAACTGCTTCGCCAGGAAGTGCTCCACCACGCCGTACCAGACCTTCGCGTGCTGCGGCTGCAGGACCCAGTGGTTCTCGTCCGGGAAGTACAGGAAGCGGTGCGGGCTCTGGCCGTTGTCGTCGGCGGGGAGTTGCGATGAGGACAGGAGTTCGTACCAGAGGCGCAGTCCTTCGCCGATGGGCACGCGGTAGTCCTTGTCTCCGTGGATGACGAGCATGGGTGTCTTGATGTTGCCTACGTTCAGGTGCGGCGAGTTTTCCATCGCCATTTCCACGGTCATTTCCTTGAGCCAGTACTGCGCCGCGTCGGTGGTGGGTCCGAATTGATCCAGCGCCCACAGGCTGGCGTGCGTGACGATTGCCTTGAAGCGGTCCGTTTGCCCGGCAACCCAGTTCGCCATGTAGCCGCCGAACGATCCACCCATAGCCGCGGTCCGCGATTCGTCGATGTCCGGCCGGTCAACCACTGCGTCCGTGATGGCCATGAGGTCGGTGAAGGGCTTCTTTCCCCATTCGCCCCATCCGCGCTGGATGAACTCCTGCCCATACCCGGTAGATAAGGCGGGGTCCGGCAGGAGCACTGCGTAGCCCTTGGCCACGAGCAACCAGGGGTTCCAGCGCCACGTCCAGGCATTCCACGAGTTCAGTGGGCCGCCGTGGATCCACAGCAACAGCGGTGCCGGATTGTCCGCAGAGGCACCTTCGGGGAGCGCGAGGTAGGCAGGCACGCGCGAGCCATCTTCCGCCGTCGTTTCCACGCGTTCCAGGTGACCCTTGTAAACGGGTCGCTCCGCCGGTGCCTGCAACCGGACCACTTCACCGGTGGCGAGGTCGATCCGCACGGCTTCGGCAGGGAACTCGTACGAGCTTCGGAGCGCGTAGGCCGTGGTCCCATCCGGGGAAACCACGACGTCGGAATAGGCGGCAACATCCTGCGTCACCCGGGTGACTGCACCATCAGCGACGTCGATCCGAAATACCGGCCCCGCGCCGTCGTCGTCCGCTGTTACCAGGACCGCATTACCGTCCGGGAGCCATGCGAGGGGCGTAGCCCAGCGGTCCCACTGGTGCGCGAACGGCTCAAGGTCAGTGGTTTCCCCGTCAGCAACGTTCACTAGGTGGAGCTTCACGTGGGGAGCCTGGCTGGGCGTCGTGTCGCTCTCGCTCTGGACCACCAGGGTCCGATTGTCAGGGCTGACGGGCCCGGGGAAGTAGCTCATGCCTTCGTGGTCCAGCAGCACCTTGACGGCCCCGGTGGCGACGTCGATGGCGGCGAGCACCTCACGACTGTCAGCCTTCGCGAGCGCCTTGGTCATGCTGGTGTAGATCGTCTTGCCGTCCGGACTCACCACCGTTTTGGCTTCGCGCAGCGAACCCCCGACGCCGGGCGTCAGGTTCCGGAGTTGGAGCGGCGCCGATGCATCCACCGTGGAGGGCTTGCCGGGTTCGTCTTCCGCACCCTGCTCCACAGCGAAGATCCGCGGCTCGGCCGGGCCAAGGTCTGCATCCCAGTAGCGGACCGGGTAGCCGCTGTGCAGGATGGCCGAGACCTTGTTGTCCTTGCGCGCCTTGCGGCGTTCCTCGTCGCTTTCCTCGTCGGCGGAGCCAGCCAGGACCTCGGCGTTGACGAAGGTGACGTCCGCATCCTTGGCGGCCATCACTGAAGCGATGCCGCCGGCACGTGAGTGCACCACGCGGGCTTCTCCCCCGTCGGCGGGCAGCAGCCACAGTGCATTGACGGGGTCGGCGTCAGGGCTTTCCGGATCAGGACGCGCCGAGGTGAAGTAGAGGTCGCCGTTGGCAGCAAAGACCGCACCTGCTTCGCCCTTGGAGCTGCGGGTGATGCGGCGGGCGCGATTCCGGCCGCTGGGGTCGAGTTCCCAGAGTGCGGTGGCGAACTCAGTTCCCTTGGCATTCAGCGTTGTGACAGTGGTGACCAGGCGTTTGCCATCCGGGCTGAGGGTGAGGCCGCCAACCCGCGGGATGGCGAGGTAATGGTCGAGGTCGTGAAACGGGGTTTCGGGCTGCCCGCCCTGGGTGTCAGCAGAGTCCATGTTCCGATTCAACACGGATTGTGCGGCCGATCACAGGGTGGTTCACTCACAGTGAAACAGTACTTTCACATATTCACCCAACCAGGTAGCAGTTGGGGCCGTTCTGAGTGGGTGGTTTCTAGCGGTTATCGCAACAGGAAGGTTCTGATCATCTCATTGGGGGTGCAGAAGTCGAATCGTTGGCGGGGTCTGTCGTTGAGTTCGTGGGCGACGTAGTCGAGGTCGGTTTGGCTGTAGATGCTTAGGTCTGCGCCTTTGGGGAAGTACTGGCGCAGGAGCCCGTTGGTGTTCTCGTTCGAGCCGCGTTGCCAAGGTGAGTGGGGATCGCAGAAGTAGATGTCGATGTCGGCTGCGATCTTCACTTCCTTGTGCCTGCGCATTTCGGTGCCTTGGTCCCAGGTCAGTGAGAGCCTCAGTTCGTCGGGAAGGGCGCCCATTTTGCGGATCAGCCCATCCCGAACAGACTCGGCACGGTTTTGACCGGTCGGGACATGGAGGAGCATCACGAACCCGGTTGTGCGCTCCACGATGGTGCCGATGGCGGTTTTTCCGTCCTTGCCTACGATCAGGTCCCCTTCCCAATGCCCTGGCACGGCACGGTCTTCGACCTCGGCGGGACGGTCGGCGATCATGACCTTGTCCTGGATTCTGCCGCGGCGTTCGTCGGGGCGGCGTTGGGGTTTGCGCAGGGTCCGGCCGGTGCGCAGGTTCTTGACCAGTTCCCGCTTTAGCCCGCCCCGGGACTCGAGATAGAGGGACTGGTAGATGGTCTCGTGTGACACCCACATCTCCGGGTTGTTCGGGAAGTCCTTGCGGAGTCTGCCAGCGATCTGGACCGGTGAGTCTTTCTTTTCGAGCCGCTTTTCGACTTCCAGGCGCAAGGGCTTGTTGCTGTTGAGCTTAGCGGTCTTGGGCCTGGCTGCCCGGGCGTGGGCGCGGGCATGGGCGGTGGTAGCCCGGTAGAAAAAGACCTTGTCAGCGTTCCGCCGGAGCTCCCGGGAGATCGTTGACGGGGAACGACCCAAACGTCTGGCGATCTCACGGACCGATTCCTTGCCCCGCCATAACGAGATCAACTCCCGCTCCTGGAACGATAGGGAACGGCCGGTCAGGGTCCGGCCCCGACGGGGCCGGACCCCTCCTGAGGACCTCAGCTCACGGCGGACCGTCGTTACGGACCACCCGACGAACGCACCAGCATCTTCAAAACGGGCACCGTCCGCAACCTGCTGCCAGAACGACTGGACAACCTCAGCAACCAAACGATTCGTGAACTTCACCATGGCAATCGACACCCTTCAATAATCAGGTGTTGCGATCACCGCATGATTCAGCGTGCCCAAAACGACCTCAACTGCTACTTGGATGGGAGGTTTCGCAGGGCGTCGACCACCGGTGCGGTTCCGTCCTCCCTCGCGATCGCGGCCGCCACTTCCGCTGCCCTCTGCGCGTACGACGGCGTGCTGACAGCTTCCGTAATGGCGTCACCGAGGCGCTCCGGAGTCAGCTTCTTGTAGGGAACTGGCTGAGGACCCGCCCCGAGTGACGCGATCCGGGAGGCCCAGAGCGGTTGGTCCGTGTACACCGGGACACCCACGGCCGGCACGCCCGCGCGAAAGCCGGCCGCCGCCGTTCCCGCTCCGGCATGGTGAACCACTGCCGCCATCCGCGGAAAGAGCCACTCATGGGGAATGCTCCCGACGGCGATCGCATCGTCGCCCAGCGCGCCCTCGACGCCCTGCACAACTGCCCGCACTCCGGCCCGGCGGGTGCTCTCAAGGATGAATGCCGGATCAATGTGGGCGCTGCTGCCAAAGCCAACAAAAACGGGCGGCGGACCGTCGGCAAGGAAGTTCACGAGGTTCGCTGGCGGCTGCCAGTCCGGCTTCATTGGTGGCCACCAATATCCGGCCATGACCAGGCCCTCGGGCCAATCAGCAGGCCTTGGCAGGACCGAGGGACTGATGCCATGAAGAACAGTGGCGCGGGCTTTACGACGGCGGCGCTCACCGGCCGCGCGGCTCAGCTTGCCCAGTCCCAGCTCCTTGCGAAGGCGGGCGCTGGGGGCATCATAGGGAGCCGGGCCTGCGGCAGCGCGCTCACCAATGATCTTATTTCCCCATGCGCCGAGGCTTCTGGCCGAATTCATGATCACGGGCGGATACGCTGCGCTGGGCTCCGTGGGCTGCAAATGTGCGCCGAGGGCCGGAATGCCCATGGCTTCCGCGATGTCGTACGCATAAGGTGCCACTGAATTGGCCAGGATCACGTCGGCGCCGGCCTCAGCCGCTGCCAGGGTGCCGGTGGCGGCGTTGTCCATATAGTCAGTGAGCTTCCGCCAAAAGGTGAGCAAGCTTCCGGAGGATCCCTTGGCTCCGGGCGCTGGTTGCCTGATCAGCCCCTCCAGATCCCCGGGAAGCGGCCTGAACTCGCAGCCCGACTCCACAACAAGAGGGGCGAAAGCCGGGTTGGCCGCGATGGCTACCTCGTAGCCCAAGCTCTGCAGGCTGCTTCCCAGCCCGGCCATGGGCGCAACATCACCTCGCGTGCCTGGTGTCACCATGAGCACTCGCATGCCATCCCTACTTCCCGCTACCGTTTTGTACAGAAAATGCCCTTCTGAAGTCACTTTAACGGCTCTCTCTGTACATGAACCGGGCCCAGCACCAACGCAAAAGCCCCACCCGCTCCTTGTCTTGGAGCGGGCGGGGCTTAGTGCTGTAGTGCCTTACGCGGTCGGAGCGATCTCCGGGATACGCGGCTTGGCATTTCCTTCGAACGTGAACTTGGCGTCGTCACCTTCGCCGTCAACGTCCACCACAACGATGTCGCCGGAGTGGAGCTCGCCGAACAGGATCTTCTCGGACAGCTGGTCCTCGATTTCGCGCTGGATGGTGCGGCGCAACGGCCGGGCACCCATGGCGGGATCGTAACCACGCGTGGCAAGGAGAACCTTGGCAGCGGGGGTGAGCTCGATGCCCATGTCCTTGTCCTTGAGGCGACGCTCCAGGCGGGTCACGAACAGGTCCACGATCTCGATGATCTCGTCCTGCGTCAGCTGCGGGAACACCACGACGTCGTCAACGCGGTTGAGGAACTCGGGGCGGAAGTGCTGCTTGAGCTCTTCCGTGACCCGGGCACGCATCCGGTTGTAGCCCGTCTGGGTGTCCGTGCCGGACTGGAAGCCCGTTGCCACGCTCTTGGAGATATCGCGGGTACCAAGGTTGGTGGTCATGATGATCACGGTGTTCTTGAAGTCCACCACGCGGCCCTGGGAGTCGGTCAGTCGACCGTCTTCCAGGATCTGCAGCAGCGAGTTGAAGAGGTCAGCGTGGGCCTTCTCCACTTCATCGAACAGGACCACGGAGAACGGACGCCGGCGGACCTTCTCGGTCAGCTGGCCGCCTTCTTCGTAGCCGACGTAGCCCGGAGGTGCACCGAAGAGACGCGAAACCGTGTGCTTCTCGGAGTACTCGGACATGTCCAGCGTGATGAGGGCGTCCTCTTCACCGAACAGGAACTCTGCAAGTGCCTTGGCGAGCTCGGTCTTGCCGACGCCGGTGGGGCCGGCGAAGATGAATGAGCCACCGGGACGCTTGGGGTCCTTCAGGCCTGCACGGGTGCGGCGGATGGCCTGAGACAGGGCCTTGATGGCCTCGTTCTGGCCGACGACGCGCTTGTGCAGTTCGTCTTCCATCTTGAGCAGGCGCGAGGACTCTTCCTCGGTGAGCTTGAAGACCGGAATGCCGGTGGAGTTCGCGAGAACTTCAGCGATCAGGTCTTCGTCAACCTCAGAGATGTCGTCCATGCCGCCCGACTTCCAGGTGCGTTCCTTCTCTGCGCGTTCGGCAATGAGCTTCTGCTCCTTGTCGCGCAGTGAGGCGGCACCTTCAAAGTCCTGGGCGTCGATGGCGGATTCCTTCTCCATCTTCACGTCGGCGATGCGCTCGTCCATGGCCTTGAGCTCCGGCGGAGCGGTCATGCGACGGATGCGCAGACGCGCACCGGCTTCATCGATGAGGTCGATCGCCTTGTCCGGCAGGAAGCGGTCCGAAATGTAGCGTTCGGCCAGCTGCGCAGCTGAGGCAAGAGCGCCGTCGGTAATCGTCACGCGGTGGTGTGCCTCGTAACGGTCACGCAGTCCCTTGAGGATCTCGATCGCGTGAGCGACAGAAGGTTCCTTGACCTGGATTGGCTGGAAGCGGCGCTCAAGAGCAGCGTCCTTCTCAATGTGCTTGCGGTATTCATCCAGCGTGGTGGCACCGATGGTCTGGAGTTCACCACGGGCCAGCATCGGCTTCAGGATGGACGCAGCATCGATTGCGCCTTCGGCAGCACCTGCACCAACCAGGGTGTGGATCTCGTCGATGAAGAGGATGATGTCGCCGCGAGTGCGGATCTCCTTGAGGACCTTCTTCAGGCGCTCTTCGAAGTCACCGCGGTAGCGGGAACCAGCAACCAGGGAACCGAGGTCAAGCGTGTACAGCTGCTTGTCCTTGATGGTCTCAGGGACGTCTCCGCGGACGATCGCCTGGGCGAGACCCTCGACGACGGCAGTCTTACCGACGCCGGGCTCACCGATCAGGACCGGGTTGTTCTTGGTACGGCGGGAGAGGACCTGCATGACGCGTTCCATCTCCTGCTCGCGGCCGATCACAGGATCGAGCTTGTTTTCGCGCGCAGCCTGGGTCAGGTTGCGTCCGAACTGGTCAAGCACCACCGAACCGGCAGGGGTACCTTCCGGCTGGCCCTGGCCCGAGCCGCTGCCTGCGGTCTCCTTGCCCTGGTAGCCGGAGAGCAACTGGATGACCTGCTGGCGGACCCGATTAAGGTCCGCACCAAGCTTGACCAGCACCTGGGCGGCTACGCCTTCGCCTTCGCGAATGAGGCCGAGCAGGATGTGCTCAGTACCGATGTAGTTGTGGCCGAGCTGCAGTGCTTCTCGAAGGGAAAGCTCAAGCACCTTCTTGGCGCGCGGGGTGAAGGGGATGTGACCGGACGGGGCTTGCTGGCCCTGGCCGATGATCTCCTGCACCTGTTCGCGGACGCCATCGAGCGAAATGCTCAGGGACTCGAGCGCCTTGGCAGCAACGCCTTCACCCTCGTGGATCAGACCCAAGAGGATGTGCTCGGTACCGATGTAATTGTGGTTAAGCATCCGTGCCTCTTCTTGGGCAAGGACGACCACGCGACGGGCACGGTCCGTAAATCTCTCAAACATTTCGCCACACTCCTAGCTACGACGTACTTTGATGCTACGTGCCGGAGCAACACTTTTGGAGCGTGTTCGCCACAGGGGAAACATGACGCCGTTGTGGAATAAATCCGGTTCCAGCCCTTGACCTCTCCCATCCAGCGGTGGCACCCTGCCGCCTTGCCTGGGTGCACTGAACGTTGGCCGCCCGTGAACATTTTGCGGCGTGCTGGTCCGCGGCTTTCCTGGAGGGCATTAGTGCCTGCATTCGACCCTTCCCCGCTCAGGCGATTCACAGAATATTCCAAGCCCCGCTGCAGAGCCACCACAAACTGGCCCGTTAAACACCAATGCCCCGGCAGCGACTGCCGGGGCATTGAAGCGGTGAATCAGGAATTGGCCTTTTGGTACGCTTCCTGAATTTCAGCCTGAATACGTCCGCGGCTGTTGACCGTGTAACCGTTGTCACGGGCCCATTGGCGGATTTGCGCGGAATCCTGGTTACGTGCGGCTGTAGCACGGCCCCGGGTTGCGCGGCCGGAAGAAGTCTTCCTGGCTTTGGCAACGTAGGGCTCCAATGCCTTGCGCAGCGAGGCTGCATTGGCAGTGGACAGGTCCATCTCGTAGCTCACGCCATCGAGGCCAAAGCGGACAGTTTCGTCTGCTGCCCCTTCATCCAGGTCATCGACGAGGATGATTTTTACTTTCTGTGCCATGAGTTGCCTCTCATTTGGAGGGTTGGATAATCAGAAATTCCCCGGATTCCTTTGATGATTATCGTTCACGGCAAGCACCCACGTCAAAGCGTTATTGGATTCTCTTCAGTAAGCGGAACCCAATTGGAAGGCTATTTAGCTGCAGGGCCCTCGGATGCAGGTCCTGAATTTTTCAAATTCGCTTCGGCCTGGGCCTTGGCTTCGGCTTGCCGTTCCGATTTGTCCGCATTGAAGATCGACTTCATGGCAAACCAGAAGATCAATCCCACCACAATGGACGGGGCCAGGACTGCGATGTACTCCATGATCAGTGACCTTCAGGCTTCAGCAACGGGAAAAGGATGGTTTCGCGGATACCAGCACCGGTGAACAGCATCACCAAGCGGTCAATGCCCAACCCGATGCCACCCATGGGCGGGGCACCGTATTCAAGGGCGCGGAGGAAGTCCTCGTCCAACTGCATGGCTTCCTCGTCGCCGGCAGCAGAGCGGCGTGACTGCTCTGTAAGGCGCTCACGCTGGATTACCGGGTCAATGAGCTCGGAGAACGCCGTGCCGCGCTCCATGCCCCCAATGATCAGGTCCCAGGCCTCAATGAGCCGGCCGTCTTCGCGGTGGGGTCGCGCCAGCGGCTGTGCGGACGGCGGGTAGTCGTAGACGAAGGTGGGGTTCAGCAAAGTGGGTTCCACAATCTCGCCGAACAGTTCAACCACGATCTTTTCGGCATCCCACTTGGGGTCCACCTTGACCTCGTGCTTGGCCGCAATTGCCAGCAACTCATCCACTGTGGTGTCGGGGGTAATTTCAATTCCCACCGCTTCTGAAATACCCGGGTATACCGAAATCCAAGCCCATTCGCCGTCGAGGTTTATTTCGCCGCCGTCCGTCTGGATGGTGCGGGTACCTACGACGTCTGCCACATTCAGGATGATTTCCTTCATGCGCTCGGCCATGACGAACTGGTCCCCCCACGCCTCATAGCACTCAAGCGTGGTGAATTCGGGGCTGTGCGTGGAATCCACGCCTTCGTTGCGGAAGACGCGGCCCATGTCGTAGACGCGGTCAATGCCACCAACAACGGCACGCTTGAGGAAGAGCTCAGTGGCGATGCGCAAGGTCATCTTCTGGTCGAACGCGTTCATGTGCGTCTCGAAAGGACGGGCTGTAGCGCCGCCGTGGACCAGCTGCAGGATGGGGGTTTCCACCTCCACGTAGCCGTGGCGGTCAAGGGTTTCGCGGACCGAGCGGGTGATGGCGGCCCGCTTGTAGACCATTTCGCGGGCTTCGTCGCGGACCATGAGGTCAACGTAGCGCTGCCGAACGCGGGTTTCCTCATTCAGCTCCGCGTGCAGGACCGGCAGCGGACGCAGCGCCTTGGACGCCATGGACCAGGAGTCGGCCATGACGGATAGCTCGCCGCGGCGGGATGAAATGACCTCGCCCTTGATGAAAACATGGTCACCAAGGTCAACCAGAGCCTTCCAGTCGGCCAGCGCTTCCTCGCCGACATTCGCCAGGCTCAGCATCGCCTGAAGGCGAACGCCCTTGCCATCCACGCCGCCCTCCTGGAGGGTTGCGAAGCACAGCTTGCCGGTGTTGCGGACGAACACGACGCGGCCGGTGACGCCCACAGTATCGCCGGTAGTTTCATCGGCTTCCAGGTGTGCGTACTTTTCGCGTATTTCGCTGAGGGAATGGGTCCGTTCAACACCCACCGGATAGGCCTCGGTGCCCCGCTCGATCAGCTTTGCGCGCTTCTCCATACGGATGCGCATTTGCTCGCTGGCGTCGATGGGCTCTGCGGAGGTGTTCAGGGCGGGGGTGTTTGCGGAAGTCACAGTCCTTAAGTTTACCGGTGATTGCGGGCCTTTACTTCCGGGCATCAAGATCAGGGAAACGCATAGACTCGGGCTGTGGAAACGTGGACGGTTGAGACGAACGACGGCGGCGGGCAGCTTGAGGTGCATACCTTCCGGCCGGCGTCGGGTGCTTCGTTCCCGGGCTCGAAGGCACCCGCTGAACCAGCCGGCGTCGTGCTTGTTCATGGCACCTTGGTGACAGACTCCTTGTATTGGCCGTTCGCCCGGACGTTGAGCGTCATGCTAGGGCGCCCTGTTCACAGCTACAACCGCCGTGGTCGCGGACAATCCGCACCGCAACCGCCCGGCTATTCGGTCGACACAGAGATCGCGGACCTTCAAGCGATCATGGAAAAGAGCGGTTCCACGGACGTTGTGGCGCACAGCTATGGCGGGTTCGTGGCGTTGCAGGCCGCCCGCCACGACGGAATCAACCGCTTGGTTACCTACGACGCGGCGGTATCCCTCTCCGGCAACCTCAGCGGCCGGTGGCGGCCCGAGCTCGAGGAAGCCGTGACTGCAGGCCAGCTTGATCACGCCTGGGCCCACCTGGTTCAGGGGCTGGGGACGGCGGGCCCCATTTCCTACCTACCCATGGGCGCCCTGCGCACGCTCAGCGTCCTCTCCGCCCGCACCCGGTTGGGACTGGAGATGCGCTCCCTTCTACCCACTGCCGTGACGGAAATGCGAGCCGTCCTCGATGCCGACGCCCACCTTCACGACTTCATGAAACTCTCCACCCCCACGCTGATGCTCAGCGGCGGCTGGAGTCCTTCATACTTCGCGGAGACTGGTCGGATTCTGGCCGGCGCCGTGCCCTCGATTGACTTCGCGATTGTGCCGCTGCAGTTCCATGAAGGTCCGCTCCGTCCCGGGAAGCGCCTTGCATCGCGCATTGCGCGGTTCCTTTCCGGGAACCATCTGGAGAAAGAACCCGCGAGTGCCACCTAGGATGTTCCGATGAAGGAACGGGTCATTGGAACGCACGACGGCGGCAAACTCGCCTTGTACAGCTACGGTACGGAAGACGCGCCCGGGGAACGCCGCGTGGTGCTGATCGGGGGCGCCTTCCTCACGGCCTTGATCTACCGCCCTTTCTCACTCGCTTTGTCCAAGGGCCTCGGCGAAGGCTGGGCCGTGGACGTGTACGACCGCCGCGGCCGTGGAAGATCCAGCGATCAACCACACAACTACTCCATGGCCACGGAAATCGCCGACGTCCGCACCATCATGGACGCCACGGGTGCCCGCAACATCATGGGCCACAGCCTGGGTGGCGCAGTCGCCCTCAACGCAGCCCAGGCCTTCGCCGGCACTCACCACCAACCGGACAAGCTTGCGGTGTACGACGCTGCGGTGAACATTGACGGAAGCATGGACACGGGCTGGCTTGACAGATTCGCGGAGTCCGTCAATGTTGGAGATGTTGGACGGGCGATGGCCCGGATGAAGCGTGGCATGCATGCCGGAACCGCCCTCGCCCGGGTTCCGGAGCCGGTACTGGCCGGACTCATGGCAGTGGTCTCGGGGACCAAGGTCAACAGGCTCTTCCGGGAGCTCATGCCCACGGGTGTCGGTGAACTCAAGGCAGCCTTCGAGGCCGCCGATACGCCCCAGGATTTCTCAGTCCTACCTCCCAGCACGCACTTCATGGTGGGCAAGAAGAGTCCCCGGTTCTACAAGGTCACCGCAGCCCGCCTGAACAGGGCCGTTCCTGGCAGCACGTTGGAGGTCTCCCCGAAGGGCTTCCACGGCTCCGTCCCGGCGGCGGTCAACGAACTCGTCTCCGACATCTCGGACTACTTCAAGCGCTGACTTGTCCACATAAGGGTCGGCATGCTGCCCGCATTGAGATGGCTCAGTTAGGCTCGAGTTATGACGCGCGACATCATCATGACCCACGACGGCGGACACCTCGAAGTACTCACCACGGGCGGTGAGCTGGCAGCGGCAGGCTCCGGCGTCGTCGTCGTTCCTGCCTCCATGGTGACGGCCACCGACTACACGCGTTTCGCCCAGAAACTCAGCGAGGCCCTTGGCCGCCCCGTCCACACTTTCAACCGACGTGGCCGCGGTGATTCGTCTCCGCAGTCCGAGGATTACACGCTCGAAGCAGACATTCGGGATCTCGATGCTGTTATGAAGCACACGTCCAGCACCGACGTATTCGGGCACAGTTTCGGTGGTGCCGTTGCGCTGCACGCGGCTCGGTCGCTGACGGTTGAGCGCCTCGCGGTTTACGATCCCGCCGTCTCCGTAAATCACAGCGTCAAAGCCGACTGGACACCGGACTATGAACGCGCGACGGCGGCAGGAGACTATGATCGTGCCCTTGCGGTCCTCATCAAGGGAGTGGAGACCGGCGGTGCCTTTGCGCGAATGCCCCTGTCCATGCTGACCTTGGCCAACAAGCTGGCCGCCGGGACACCACTGGGCAAGCAGATGCGTGAACTGATGACCTGCGGCGTCCGCGAAATTAAGGCCGTGATAGCCGCGGACATGCCTGCCGAGCCTTTCCTTGAGCTGCCCCTGGAGACTCTGATCGTGGTAGGCGAAAAGAGCCCCGCATACTTCGGTGTCGCGTGCGGCCAGATTCACGACGTCCTGTCCGGATCCAGCTACACCATCCTCCCCGGGTTCGGGCACGATGGGCCCAACAAGGCGCCCGACAAGCTCATCTCGGAACTGTCCGAGTTCTTCTCGGGCTAGGCCCCGACAACATAACCATCCGAAGCTGCGCTGAAGCCTGATGAGGCGTCTTTGCAGATCGTTGGTGACCCCTTTAGGCTATAAATCATAAGCCCCCTTACCTTTTGAGGGGCGGGTGCTGTATTTGATTCGACTTCCCGGCAGCATCCTTTCGTGTTTCAGACCTCGGCAACAGGAGGACCATCATGACTGATCAGTACACGTTCCGAAACCCGGTCACCGCCTACGAACAGATTTCACCGCCCAAACAACACCAGCCCGAGCCGGGCCTCGATGCCGAGCTGACGCCCAAGGCGGACCTTGGTGAAGAGAGCTACCGCGGGACGGGACGACTGGAAGGCCGCAAGGCGATCGTCACCGGGGCGGACTCGGGAATCGGTGCGGCCACGGCCATCGCCTTTGCCCGGGAAGGTGCAGACGTTGTCCTTTCATACCTGCCCGAAGAGGAAGAAGACGCAGCACGTATTGCCGGCATCATCGAGGCAGCTGGCCGGAAGGCCATAAAAGTGCCCGGAGACCTCAAGGACTCCGCCACATGCCAGGAAGTGGTGGATACGGCCGTGGCCGTCCTCGGCGGAGTGGATATCCTGGTGAACAACGCCGGCAAGCAGGTGGCTCAGGAAGACCTGGCCGAGATCACCGACGAACAATTCGACCACACGCAGAAGACCAACGTTTACGCCATGTTCTGGCTGACCAAAGCTGCCCTTCCGCACATGCCTGCTGGCTCGACCATCATCAACACCACGTCAATTCAGGCGTACAACCCCTCGCCCACTCTCGTGGACTATGCCACCACAAAGGCCAGCATCAACAACTTCACCAAGGGGCTCGCGCAGCAGCTCGCTCCCAAGGGCATCCGGGTCAACGCCGTGGCGCCCGGCCCCATTTGGACACCCCTGCAAGTCAGCAGCGGCCAGCCCAAGGAAGCGCTACCGGAGTTCGGGCAATCCACACCCCTGGGGCGCGCCGGACAACCCGCAGAACTCGCTCCGGCGTATGTATTCCTTGCTTCACCGGAGTCCAGCTATGTGATCGGGGAAACTCTGAACGTCAACGGTGGTAGCCCCACTCCCTAGTTCGTTGCGTTCCCGTCGTCGCATGCGGGGTGGGTTTGGTGGTTAAATGCGGGGAGCCCCGACCTTCGTGGTCGGGGCTCCCCGGTTTAATGGTTGTCCGGCGGTGTCCTACTCTCCCACACCCTCCCGGGTGCAGTACCATCGGCGCTGTGGGTCTTAGCTTCCGGGTTCGGAATGGGACCGGGCGTTTCCCCCACGCTATGACCGCCGTAACCTTGTTACCCGTCCCCCCGTGCCGTTTGGCGTTGGGGGTGGGAAGTCTTTGTGGTTACAACTGTGCTGTTGTGTATTCAGTTGTGTTTGGTTCCTGGAACGGTTGTTGTTCGGGAACCACATAGTGGACGCGTGCAGTGTGTTGTGTGGTGTAAGTTGTTGGCCTATTAGTACCGGTCAGCTTCACGAGTCTTTAGTCCTCGCTTCCACATCCGGCCTATCAACCCAGTGGTCTGGCTGGGGGCCTCTCACACATGATGTGTATGGAAATCTCATCTTGAAGCGAGCTTCCCGCTTAGATGCTTTCAGCGGTTATCCCATCCGAACGTAGCTAATCAGCGATGCACTTGGCAGTACAACTGACACACCAGAGGTTCGTCCGTCCCGGTCCTCTCGTACTAAGGACAGCCCTTCTCAAATTTCCTGCGCGCGCAGCGGATAGGGACCGAACTGTCTCACGACGTTCTAAACCCAGCTCGCGTACCGCTTTAATGGGCGAACAGCCCAACCCTTGGGACCTACTCCAGCCCCAGGATGCGACGAGCCGACATCGAGGTGCCAAACCATGCCGTCGATATGGACTCTTGGGCAAGATCAGCCTGTTATCCCCGAGGTACCTTTTATCCGTTGAGCGACGGCCATTCCACAATGTACCGCCGGATCACTAGTCCCGACTTTCGTCCCTGCTTGAGATGTCTCTCTCACAGTCAAGCTCCCTTGTGCACTTACACTCGACACCTGATTGCCAACCAGGCTGAGGGAACCTTTGGGCGCCTCCGTTACTTTTTAGGAGGCAACCGCCCCAGTTAAACTACCCATCAGGCACTGTCCCTGACCCGGATCACGGGCCGAAGTTAGATGTCCAAAGTGACCAGAGTGGTATTTCAACGATGACTCCACCCGAACTGGCGTCCGGGTTTCAACGTCTCCCACCTATCCTACACAAGCCACTCCGAACACCAATACCAAACTATAGTAAAGGTCTCGGGGTCTTTCCGTCCTGCTGCGCGTAACGAGCATCTTTACTCGTACTGCAATTTCGCCGAGTTTATGGTTGAGACAGCGGGGAAGTCGTTACTCCATTCGTGCAGGTCGGAACTTACCCGACAAGGAATTTCGCTACCTTAGGATGGTTATAGTTACCACCGCCGTTTACTGGGGCTTAAATTCTCAGCTTCGCCCGCAAGGGGCTAACCGGTCCTCTTAACCTTCCAGCACCGGGCAGGAGTCAGTCCGTATACATCGTCTTGCGACTTCGCACGGACCTGTGTTTTTAGTAAACAGTCGCTTCCCCCTGGTCTCTGCGGCCCACACCCGCTCACGGAGAGCAAGTCTCCATCACGGGGCAGGCCCCCCTTCTCCCGAAGTTACGGGGGCATTTTGCCGAGTTCCTTAACCATAATTCTCTCGATCGCCTTGGTATTCTCTACCTGATCACCTGTGTCGGTTTGGGGTACGGGCGGCTAAAACCTCGCGTCGATGCTTTTCTTGGCAGCATAGGATCACCGGATCCCCCCATACGGGGGTCCCATCAGATCTCAGGAACGTGCTCGAAGCACACAGGAACGGATTTGCCTATCCCTGACCCTACATCCTTAGACCGGGGCAACCATCGCCCGGCCCGGCTACCTTCCTGCGTCACACCTGTTAATACGCTTACCTCCCGGGATCAGGTCCCGCGCTCGGCCAAAACCCACAACACCACAAGGGTGAGCGGGCAGGCTCCGGGCGGTTAGTATCCCCCGCTTGGCATGGGCGGTTTTTCGCCGGTACGGGAATATCAACCCGTTGTCCATCGACTACGCCTGTCGGCCTCGCCTTAGGTCCCGACTTACCCAGGGCAGATTAGCTTGACCCTGGAACCCTTGATCATTCGGCGGACGGGTTTCTCACCCGTCTTTCGCTACTCATGCCTGCATTCTCACTCGTGTAGGCTCCACCGCTGGTTTCCACCGCGACTTCACTGCCCACACGACGCTCCCCTACCACTCCACACCCCTGAACCACGAAGGCTAGGGCATTATGTGAAATCCACAACTTCGGCGGTGTACTTGAGCCCCGCTACATTGTCGGCGCGGAATCACTTGACCAGTGAGCTATTACGCACTCTTTCAAGGATGGCTGCTTCTAAGCCAACCTCCTGGTTGTCTTCGCAACTCCACATCCTTTCCCACTTAGCACACGCTTAGGGGCCTTAGTTGGTGGTCTGGGCTGTTTCCCTCTCGACTATGAAGCTTATCCCCCACAGTCTCACTGCTGCGCTCTGACTTACCGGCATTCGGAGTTTGGCTGACGTCAGTAACCTTGTAGGGCCCATCGGCCATCCAGTAGCTCTACCTCCGGCAAGAAACACGCAACGCTGCACCTAAATGCATTTCGGGGAGAACCAGCTATCACGGAGTTTGATTGGCCTTTCACCCCTACCCACAGCTCATCCCCTCCATTTTCAACTGAAGTGGGTTCGGTCCTCCACGACGTCTTACCGTCGCTTCAACCTGGCCATGGGTAGATCACTCCGCTTCGGGTCTAGATCACGCCACTACACTCGCCCTATTCAGACTCGCTTTCGCTACGACTACCCCACACGGGTTAACCTCGCGACGTAACACTAACTCGCAGGCTCATTCTTCAAAAGGCACGCCGTCACAACTACAAGGCTGCTCCGACGGATTGTAAGCACACGGTTTCAGGTACTGTTTCACTCCCCTCCCGGGGTACTTTTCACCTTTCCCTCACGGTACTGGTCCGCTATCGGTCATTAGGAAGTATTTAGGCTTATCAGGTGGTCCTGACAGATTCGCACGGGATTTCTCGGGCCCCGTGCTACTTGGGATACTCCCCAGGCCGTGCACAACATTACGGTTACGGGGCTCACACCCTCTCTGGCCGGCCTTTCAAGACCGTTCACCTATGCCTGCACCTCACCTCACTGGTCCGGCAGAACCAGAACGGAAAGTCCCACAACCCCGCCCATGCAACGCCCGCCGGCTATCACACATGGAAACGGTTTAGCCTGATCCGCGTTCGCTCGCCACTACTAACGGAATCACTATTGTTTTCTCTTCCTGCGGGTACTGAGATGTTTCACTTCCCCGCGTTCCCCCCACGCACCCTATGTGTTCAGATGCGGGTCACACAATCACCTTGCAGCGTTGTGCGGGGTTTCCCCATTCGGACATCCTGGGATCAACGCTCGGTTATCAACTCCCCCAGGCTTATCGCAGATTCCTACGTCCTTCTTCGGCTCCTAATGCCAAGGCATCCACCGTGTGCCCTTAAAAAACTTGACCACACACAAACCAACAACCCCAAAGGGCCGCCGGTCTACGATGCATCATTCATATCGAGAGAACCATGACCACAAGGGCCAGGTTCATTCATAAGAAATTGCTGTAAGAACACACACCCACACGAAGGCGTGTGTGTGTTCTAGATGCTCGCGTCCACTATGTAGTTCTCAAACAACAACCCCGTCAACCAGACCACCACCACCCCGCAAAACGGGGACACAATGGTAAGAACCGGAAGCAGGAACAAAAGAAACACCAGAAGATGCCCCCATGCATTGCTGCAAAAAGGTCCTGTTGCCTCAGGACCCAACAGTGCGCCAAACACAACCCCACACACACCACGCCCCGACGCGTTCCACACAACACCACACCCCCCAAAGGGGACACGACGCTGCCGTACTGGCACCAGGACACAACCGGTGAAGGCCATGCCAAACAAGTTTGATTCGTTGATATTCCACCCATGAGCACCCACCGCAGAACAGACGCCTGCGCAATGGGCAACACTGACAACCACTCACATATCCGCATGCACGGACACCAGCAGTTGCTAGCAGCTCCTTAGAAAGGAGGTGATCCAGCCGCACCTTCCGGTACGGCTACCTTGTTACGACTTAGTCCCAATCGCCGGTCCCACCTTCGACGGCTCCCCCCACAAGGGTTAGGCCACCGGCTTCGGGTGTTACCAACTTTCGTGACTTGACGGGCGGTGTGTACAAGGCCCGGGAACGTATTCACCGCAGCGTTGCTGATCTGCGATTACTAGCGACTCCGACTTCATGGGGTCGAGTTGCAGACCCCAATCCGAACTGAGACCGGCTTTTTGGGATTAGCTCCACCTCACAGTATCGCAACCCTTTGTGCCGGCCATTGTAGCATGCGTGAAGCCCAAGACATAAGGGGCATGATGATTTGACGTCGTCCCCACCTTCCTCCGAGTTGACCCCGGCAGTCTCCTATGAGTCCCCGCCATAACGCGCTGGCAACATAGAACGAGGGTTGCGCTCGTTGCGGGACTTAACCCAACATCTCACGACACGAGCTGACGACAACCATGCACCACCTGTAAACCGACCGCAAGCGGGGCACCTGTTTCCAGGTCTTTCCGGTTCATGTCAAGCCTTGGTAAGGTTCTTCGCGTTGCATCGAATTAATCCGCATGCTCCGCCGCTTGTGCGGGCCCCCGTCAATTCCTTTGAGTTTTAGCCTTGCGGCCGTACTCCCCAGGCGGGGCACTTAATGCGTTAGCTACGGCGCGGAAAACGTGGAATGTCCCCCACACCTAGTGCCCAACGTTTACGGCATGGACTACCAGGGTATCTAATCCTGTTCGCTCCCCATGCTTTCGCTCCTCAGCGTCAGTTACAGCCCAGAGACCTGCCTTCGCCATCGGTGTTCCTCCTGATATCTGCGCATTTCACCGCTACACCAGGAATTCCAGTCTCCCCTACTGCACTCTAGTCTGCCCGTACCCACTGCAGAACCGGAGTTGAGCCCCGGTCTTTCACAGCAGACGCGACAAACCGCCTACGAGCTCTTTACGCCCAATAATTCCGGATAACGCTTGCGCCCTACGTATTACCGCGGCTGCTGGCACGTAGTTAGCCGGCGCTTCTTCTGCAGGTACCGTCACTTTCGCTTCTTCCCTACTGAAAGAGGTTTACAACCCGAAGGCCGTCATCCCTCACGCGGCGTCGCTGCATCAGGCTTGCGCCCATTGTGCAATATTCCCCACTGCTGCCTCCCGTAGGAGTCTGGGCCGTGTCTCAGTCCCAGTGTGGCCGGTCACCCTCTCAGGCCGGCTACCCGTCGTCGCCTTGGTAGGCCATTACCCCACCAACAAGCTGATAGGCCGCGAGTCCATCCAAAACCACAAAAGCTTTCCACCACCATGACATGCGCCAGATGGTCGTATCCGGTATTAGACCCAGTTTCCCAGGCTTATCCCAGAGTCAAGGGCAGGTTACTCACGTGTTACTCACCCGTTCGCCACTAATCCCCCAGCAAGCTGGGATCATCGTTCGACTTGCATGTGTTAAGCACGCCGCCAGCGTTCATCCTGAGCCAGGATCAAACTCTCCGTTGAAGTAAAACAAAACCAAACAGACACAACCACACCCACCGGAAATAACGGTAGAACGCGGCTGCACAAAATTCGAAACCAGCTGAAAACCAGACCACCACACACGGGGGTGCGCAATGATCCAGCCATAATTTCAACCAATTGAAAAACAATCGGTATCAACAAACTTGGCACACTATTGAGTTCTCAAACAACAGACCCCCCAAAACATCACCCACAGCACACCACAAAAGCAGCGCACCCAACAGGGCCATTGGAAAAGAAGAGTTATTTTTGGCCGCCTACCGAACCGTACACACCTTCCGGCTTTCCGTTTCGCACCCGGCGACTCAGAAAACAATACACCCCCCACACCCCCAACGCAAATCCACCCCCAACCCCACCCCAACACCCCCAAAACCCCACCCACCGCCGTCGAACGCCACTCACTAAAGGTGAGCCGTGGCGTCGAAAGTAGCGGACGGAACAGCGCCGGCTGGACCCATGACGAAGCTACTGTCTGGTGGGAGGATGGGACGCATGGAACTGCACATCACAGGAGATGCCGCCGCGGACCAGCTGCTCAGTGACGACGCTTTTGCGTTGTTGACCGGAATGTTGCTGGATCAACAAGTAACGATGGAGTCGGCTTTCGCCGGGCCGGAGAAGATCCGCACACGTTTGGGTTCCCTCGAACCCGGCACGATCGCGGAGTACGATCCAGCAGGCTTTGTAGAAGTCTTCAAGGAACGGCCTGCCGTCCATAGGTTTCCCGGCTCCATGGCCGCGAGGGTCCAAGCCCTCGCCGAGACAGTACATCGGGAATGGGACGGTGATGCCTCCGCTATCTGGACCAGCGGAAATCCCGATGGCCCTGAAGTACTCCGTCGACTAAAGGCCTTGCCCGGCTTCGGCGAACAGAAAGCAAAGATCTTCCTGGCCTTACTGGGCAAACAATGCAATCTGCAGGCGGACGGATGGCGGGAAGCGGCCGGCCACTATGGCGAGGAAGGCTCCTACCTCTCGGTCGCCGACATTGTGGACCCGGAGTCCCTGGTCAAAGTGCGTGCCAGCAAGCAAGCGGCCAAGGCAGCCGCCAAAGCTGCTAAGGCGTAACCAGGCCAAGACGCAGTCAGTGGTAGGTTCGGCTCTTGACTGCAGAGGACGCTGCTCTTCCGCCTGAGTGGCGCATCTCTGAGCAGCCCCCGAAGCTCATTGCCTGCCGATTGGTCAGCCAAAACGGTTTGAGGAGGACTTCTCCTGGCATGGGGATGACGTCCTCGACGCAGCGCAGACGGCTGTTCTTCCACCTGGTTGTGAGGACAGTGTTTGGATTCTCCATAATCAGTACGCCTGTCCCGCTGATGTTGATCCCGGCTCGCTCGGCGACGACGATCATGTCCCGATCTACCTTGTCGCGCCACCGCCTGACTTTGTCAGGGTCAGGTGGCAAGAAGTGGCCAATATCAAAGGCGGCCCGCTACGGCGGAGCGCTCTGGGACGGGCTCGAGGTTCCTCCATGCTTCCGCTGGCAAACAATGCTCGCGTGGGATGAAGCGGGGTTTGTTCTACCTGGTGCTGAATTCGTGTACCAGGCCAGGAGTGCAACCATCGGTCAGCCGGAGCTTGAAGTTCTTCTACCTCGGCTGCGAACTGCGACACAAACTAGTCGGGTTCAAGGAATATTCGCCTCTGCTGATCGAAACGCGGACGACATTTTGGGTCTTGTGTTTGATGCCGATGGATTCATGCATCGTCGTGTTTGCTCCTTCGACCTCAAGCCCTACGGCCGGCACTCCTGCGACCAGCTCTTCTTGAGGTGGCTGCTGTGTCGGTGGGTGGTTAAAGGGGTGAAGCCTCCATGGGTGGTGGAGGCTTCTGTGGGTTTGGTTGTTAAATGCGGGGAGCCCCGACCTTCGTGGTCGGGGCTCCCCGGTTTAATGGTTGTCCGGCGGTGTCCTACTCTCCCACACCCTCCCGGGTGCAGTACCATCGGCGCTGTGGGTCTTAGCTTCCGGGTTCGGAATGGGACCGGGCGTTTCCCCCACGCTATGACCGCCGTAACCTTGTTACCCGTTCCCCCGTGTGCCTGGTGTGGGCTTGGGGGTGGGAAGTCTTTGTGGTTACAACTGTGGTGTTGTGTTATTTAGTTGTGTTTGGTTCCTGGAACGGTTGTTGTTCGGGAACCACATAGTGGACGCGTGCAGTGTGTTGTGTGGTGTAAGTTGTTGGCCTATTAGTACCGGTCAGCTTCACGAGTCTTTAGTCCTCGCTTCCACATCCGGCCTATCAACCCAGTGGTCTGGCTGGGGGCCTCTCACACATGATGTGTATGGAAATCTCATCTTGAAGCGAGCTTCCCGCTTAGATGCTTTCAGCGGTTATCCCATCCGAACGTAGCTAATCAGCGATGCACTTGGCAGTACAACTGACACACCAGAGGTTCGTCCGTCCCGGTCCTCTCGTACTAAGGACAGCCCTTCTCAAATTTCCTGCGCGCGCAGCGGATAGGGACCGAACTGTCTCACGACGTTCTAAACCCAGCTCGCGTACCGCTTTAATGGGCGAACAGCCCAACCCTTGGGACCTACTCCAGCCCCAGGATGCGACGAGCCGACATCGAGGTGCCAAACCATGCCGTCGATATGGACTCTTGGGCAAGATCAGCCTGTTATCCCCGAGGTACCTTTTATCCGTTGAGCGACGGCCATTCCACAATGTACCGCCGGATCACTAGTCCCGACTTTCGTCCCTGCTTGAGATGTCTCTCTCACAGTCAAGCTCCCTTGTGCACTTACACTCGACACCTGATTGCCAACCAGGCTGAGGGAACCTTTGGGCGCCTCCGTTACTTTTTAGGAGGCAACCGCCCCAGTTAAACTACCCATCAGGCACTGTCCCTGACCCGGATCACGGGCCGAAGTTAGATGTCCAAAGTGACCAGAGTGGTATTTCAACGATGACTCCACCCGAACTGGCGTCCGGGTTTCAACGTCTCCCACCTATCCTACACAAGCCACTCCGAACACCAATACCAAACTATAGTAAAGGTCTCGGGGTCTTTCCGTCCTGCTGCGCGTAACGAGCATCTTTACTCGTACTGCAATTTCGCCGAGTTTATGGTTGAGACAGCGGGGAAGTCGTTACTCCATTCGTGCAGGTCGGAACTTACCCGACAAGGAATTTCGCTACCTTAGGATGGTTATAGTTACCACCGCCGTTTACTGGGGCTTAAATTCTCAGCTTCGCCCGCAAGGGGCTAACCGGTCCTCTTAACCTTCCAGCACCGGGCAGGAGTCAGTCCGTATACATCGTCTTGCGACTTCGCACGGACCTGTGTTTTTAGTAAACAGTCGCTTCCCCCTGGTCTCTGCGGCCCACACCCGCTCACGGAGAGCAAGTCTCCATCACGGGGCAGGCCCCCCTTCTCCCGAAGTTACGGGGGCATTTTGCCGAGTTCCTTAACCATAATTCTCTCGATCGCCTTGGTATTCTCTACCTGATCACCTGTGTCGGTTTGGGGTACGGGCGGCTAAAACCTCGCGTCGATGCTTTTCTTGGCAGCATAGGATCACCGGATCCCCCCATACGGGGGTCCCATCAGATCTCAGGAACGTGCTCGAAGCACACAGGAACGGATTTGCCTATCCCTGACCCTACATCCTTAGACCGGGGCAACCATCGCCCGGCCCGGCTACCTTCCTGCGTCACACCTGTTAATACGCTTACCTCCCGGGATCAGGTCCCGCGCTCGGCCAAAACCCACAACACCACAAGGGTGAGCGGGCAGGCTCCGGGCGGTTAGTATCCCCCGCTTGGCATGGGCGGTTTTTCGCCGGTACGGGAATATCAACCCGTTGTCCATCGACTACGCCTGTCGGCCTCGCCTTAGGTCCCGACTTACCCAGGGCAGATTAGCTTGACCCTGGAACCCTTGATCATTCGGCGGACGGGTTTCTCACCCGTCTTTCGCTACTCATGCCTGCATTCTCACTCGTGTAGGCTCCACCGCTGGTTTCCACCGCGACTTCACTGCCCACACGACGCTCCCCTACCACTCCACACCCCTGAACCACGAAGGCTAGGGCATTATGTGAAATCCACAACTTCGGCGGTGTACTTGAGCCCCGCTACATTGTCGGCGCGGAATCACTTGACCAGTGAGCTATTACGCACTCTTTCAAGGATGGCTGCTTCTAAGCCAACCTCCTGGTTGTCTTCGCAACTCCACATCCTTTCCCACTTAGCACACGCTTAGGGGCCTTAGTTGGTGGTCTGGGCTGTTTCCCTCTCGACTATGAAGCTTATCCCCCACAGTCTCACTGCTGCGCTCTGACTTACCGGCATTCGGAGTTTGGCTGACGTCAGTAACCTTGTAGGGCCCATCGGCCATCCAGTAGCTCTACCTCCGGCAAGAAACACGCAACGCTGCACCTAAATGCATTTCGGGGAGAACCAGCTATCACGGAGTTTGATTGGCCTTTCACCCCTACCCACAGCTCATCCCCTCCATTTTCAACTGAAGTGGGTTCGGTCCTCCACGACGTCTTACCGTCGCTTCAACCTGGCCATGGGTAGATCACTCCGCTTCGGGTCTAGATCACGCCACTACACTCGCCCTATTCAGACTCGCTTTCGCTACGGCTACCCCACACGGGTTAACCTCGCGACGTAACACTAACTCGCAGGCTCATTCTTCAAAAGGCACGCCGTCACAACTACAAGGCTGCTCCGACGGATTGTAAGCACACGGTTTCAGGTACTGTTTCACTCCCCTCCCGGGGTACTTTTCACCTTTCCCTCACGGTACTGGTCCGCTATCGGTCATTAGGAAGTATTTAGGCTTATCAGGTGGTCCTGACAGATTCGCACGGGATTTCTCGGGCCCCGTGCTACTTGGGATACTCCCCAGGCCGTGCACAACATTACGGTTACGGGGCTCACACCCTCTCTGGCCGGCCTTTCAAGACCGTTCACCTATGCCTGCACCTCACCTCACTGGTCCGGCAGAACCAGAACGGAAAGTCCCACAACCCCGCCCATGCAACGCCCGCCGGCTATCACACATGGAAACGGTTTAGCCTGATCCGCGTTCGCTCGCCACTACTAACGGAATCACTATTGTTTTCTCTTCCTGCGGGTACTGAGATGTTTCACTTCCCCGCGTTCCCCCCACGCACCCTATGTGTTCAGATGCGGGTCACACAATCACCTTGCAGCGTTGTGCGGGGTTTCCCCATTCGGACATCCTGGGATCAACGCTCGGTTATCAACTCCCCCAGGCTTATCGCAGATTCCTACGTCCTTCTTCGGCTCCTAATGCCAAGGCATCCACCGTGTGCCCTTAAAAACTTGACCACACAAGATCAATAAACTTACTCGAGAGAACCATGACCACAAGGGCCAGGTTCATTCATAAGAAATTGCTGTAAGAACACACACACCAACCGCCAAAAAGGGGCCAGCCACGTGTGTGTTCTAGATGCTCGCGTCCACTATGTAGTTCTCAAACAACAACCCCGTCAACCAGACCACCACCACCCCGCAAAACGGGGACACAATGGTAAGAACCGGAAGCAGGAACAAAAGAAACACCAGAAGATGCCCCCATGCATTGCTGCAAAAAGGTCCTGTTGCCTCAGGACCCAACAGTGCGCCAAACACAACCCCACACACACCACGCCCCGACGCGTTCCACACAACACCACACCCCCCAAAAGGGACACAGGATTGCCGTACTGGCACCAGGACACAACCGGTGAAGGCCATGCCAAACAAGTTTGATTCGTTGATATTCCACCCATGAGCACCCACCGCAGAACAGACGCCTGCGCAATGGGCAACACTGACAACCACTCACATATCCGCATGCACGGACACCAGCAGTTGCTAGCAGCTCCTTAGAAAGGAGGTGATCCAGCCGCACCTTCCGGTACGGCTACCTTGTTACGACTTAGTCCCAATCGCCGGTCCCACCTTCGACGGCTCCCCCCACAAGGGTTAGGCCACCGGCTTCGGGTGTTACCAACTTTCGTGACTTGACGGGCGGTGTGTACAAGGCCCGGGAACGTATTCACCGCAGCGTTGCTGATCTGCGATTACTAGCGACTCCGACTTCATGGGGTCGAGTTGCAGACCCCAATCCGAACTGAGACCGGCTTTTTGGGATTAGCTCCACCTCACAGTATCGCAACCCTTTGTACCGGCCATTGTAGCATGCGTGAAGCCCAAGACATAAGGGGCATGATGATTTGACGTCGTCCCCACCTTCCTCCGAGTTGACCCCGGCAGTCTCCTATGAGTCCCCGCCATAACGCGCTGGCAACATAGAACGAGGGTTGCGCTCGTTGCGGGACTTAACCCAACATCTCACGACACGAGCTGACGACAACCATGCACCACCTGTAAACCGACCGCAAGCGGGGCACCTGTTTCCAGGTCTTTCCGGTTCATGTCAAGCCTTGGTAAGGTTCTTCGCGTTGCATCGAATTAATCCGCATGCTCCGCCGCTTGTGCGGGCCCCCGTCAATTCCTTTGAGTTTTAGCCTTGCGGCCGTACTCCCCAGGCGGGGCACTTAATGCGTTAGCTACGGCGCGGAAAACGTGGAATGTCCCCCACACCTAGTGCCCAACGTTTACGGCATGGACTACCAGGGTATCTAATCCTGTTCGCTCCCCATGCTTTCGCTCCTCAGCGTCAGTTACAGCCCAGAGACCTGCCTTCGCCATCGGTGTTCCTCCTGATATCTGCGCATTTCACCGCTACACCAGGAATTCCAGTCTCCCCTACTGCACTCTAGTCTGCCCGTACCCACTGCAGAACCGGAGTTGAGCCCCGGTCTTTCACAGCAGACGCGACAAACCGCCTACGAGCTCTTTACGCCCAATAATTCCGGATAACGCTTGCGCCCTACGTATTACCGCGGCTGCTGGCACGTAGTTAGCCGGCGCTTCTTCTGCAGGTACCGTCACTTTCGCTTCTTCCCTACTGAAAGAGGTTTACAACCCGAAGGCCGTCATCCCTCACGCGGCGTCGCTGCATCAGGCTTGCGCCCATTGTGCAATATTCCCCACTGCTGCCTCCCGTAGGAGTCTGGGCCGTGTCTCAGTCCCAGTGTGGCCGGTCACCCTCTCAGGCCGGCTACCCGTCGTCGCCTTGGTAGGCCATTACCCCACCAACAAGCTGATAGGCCGCGAGTCCATCCAAAACCACAAAAGCTTTCCACCACCATGACATGCGCCAGATGGTCGTATCCGGTATTAGACCCAGTTTCCCAGGCTTATCCCAGAGTCAAGGGCAGGTTACTCACGTGTTACTCACCCGTTCGCCACTAATCCCCCAGCAAGCTGGGATCATCGTTCGACTTGCATGTGTTAAGCACGCCGCCAGCGTTCATCCTGAGCCAGGATCAAACTCTCCGTTGAAGTAAAACAAAACCAAACAGACACAACCACACCCACCGGAAATAACGGCGAACACGGCTGCACAAAATTCGAAACCAGCTGAAAACCAGACCACCACACACGGGGGTGCGCAATGATCCAGCCATAATTTCAACCAATTGAAAAACAATCGGTATCAACAAACTTGGCACACTATTGAGTTCTCAAACAACAGACACACCCGGCACCACCAAACCCCCCACAAGGGACCAGGATCGCTCCGGAGCAACTTTTCAAACTTACCCGAACCAGCCGCACAAAGCAAACCAAACCTCGGGCCTCCCACACCAACCAGAAGCACACAAAAGCACTACCGGAACCGGTGAATTGAAAGGGAGTCGGTCGCTATCTTTCCGCATCAGCGGCGGCGACTCGAATAACTTTACACGCGCCCAACCCCCACACCAAATCCACCCCAACACCACCTAAAACCCCCGCAAACACAAGGAAAACAACCCAAAAGTCGCTCCAACCACCTCAAACCCGCACCTGTGAAGCGCGTCACGCAGAAAAACCTGAGGGACGTGAGAGAGCGACCAGCCCAAACCCGAGGGAAATGAGAGAACGATCAACCCAAACCCGAGGGACCTGCGAGAGCGTTGGTAGGCGGCGGCCACCAAAAGCCAACCACCGCCGTCGAGCCTCAACCGACCCAGGCAACACACACCTTTAAAGCAACAACGCTCCCCCACCAAAAGTGAGGAAGCGTTGAGCTCAAAGCCGAGGGATGTGAGAGATCGATCAGTTCAAACCCGAGGGAAGTGAGAGAGCGTCGGAAGATGGGTCAGTGGCCCCCGTGGCCTCCGGCGCCCTCGGTCTTGCGCATCATGGCACCGAGCACCACAGCGGCCACGGCGATAACGGTCGCGGCGAGGAATGCCGTCTGCATGCCGGCTACTTCGCCCGAAGACGCAGAAACCACTGCATAGATGGACACGAGCAACGCCGTCCCGGCTGCACCGGCGACCTGCTGTGCGGTGCTGATGATCGCCGAACCGTGGGAGTACAGGTGCGGGGGCAACGGGTTGAGGCCAGTGGTGAAGGCCGGCGTGAACAGCAGGGCCAGCCCAAGGCTCAGGGTGACGTGCAAAGCGATGACCCAGCCGAGCGCACTTCCCTCATCCAGACGCGAGAACTGCCAAAGAGTCAGGACCATCAGTACTGAGCCCGTTACAGTCAGCGGCAGGGGACCCACTTTGTCGAAGATCCGCCCGATGACCGGCCCCAGCAAGCCCATGGCCAAACCGCCCGGCAGCAGAGCCAGCCCGGTCTCCAAGGGCTGAAGGTGCAGGGTGTTCTGGAGGTACAGCGGCAACAGGATAACGCCGCCGAACAGGGCCATCATGGCAACGACCATCAGCAGCGTGGAAACCGTGAACATGCGGAACTTGAAGGCGCGGAGATCCAGCAGCGGGGCGTCGGACTTCTGGAGCTTGAGCTGCCGGAAGACAAACAGTGCCAGGCAGAGGACGCCAACCACCAGTGCTATGACGGGTACAACGCCGGCGTCGGCGCCACCGATCTGGCTCAGGCCATAAACCAAGCCACCAAAAGCGGGCACGGTAAGGATCACCGAAGGAACATCCAAGGTGGTCTTCTCGCGCTCCCCCACGTTGGTGAGGTACTTGGCGCCGATGGCGAAAGCGGCCAGTGCAACCGGCAGTACGAAGACGAACATGAAGCGCCAGGAGAAGTGGTCCAGGATGATGCCGGAAACAGTGGGCCCCATGGCCGGAGCAACCGAGATGGCAATGCTGACGTTGCCCATGACGGCGCCGCGCTTTGACATCGGCACCAGCGTAAGGATGGTGGTCATCAGCAGCGGCAACATGATGGCAGTACCACCGGCTTGGACGATGCGCGCCACCAGCAACACCAGGAACCCGGGCGCCAGTGCGGCCAGCAACGTTCCGCCGCTGAACAGGCCCATGGCCAGCATGAAGGCCCCGCGCGTGCTCATCCGCTGCAGGATGAACCCGGTGGTAGGGATGACGACAGCCATGGTCAGCATGAAGCCAGTGGCCAGCCACTGAACGGTGGACGCGCTCACCTGAAGGTCCGTCATGAGGCGCTGGAGGGCGACGTTCATGATGGTCTCGTTGAGGATCACCACGAAGGTTGCCACCAGCAGCGTGACAATGACGGTCACGGATTCACGTGACATCTTCCCGGACACGGGGGCCTGCGAGGCAGGTGCCTTCGACACCGGAGCCTGCGGGTCTGCGGTCTCTGCAGAGATAACAGTGCCGGAAGCGCCCGATTCAGGCTTGCCGTTGGCGTCGGACGTGACGTCGGTAGACATGAGGATTCCCCAAGGTTTGGATTTGGTGTCCGGCGATCTGTGCCGGTGAAGACTAAAACAGTCTAAACGTCCATCCAATTCCCGTCAGCAGAAAAATTCCAAACGTTAGGAGAACAACGGAGCGTTGTCGATGAGCCGAACGGGTCCCACCTTGGCGGCGATGATCGCCAAACCCTCACCGCGGAAGGGAGTCTCCTTGCAGTTCTCTGCGAGCGGTTCCAGCGTGACGGGATCGACGACGTCGAAATAGTCCAGTTCCACGAGCGGCTGGGACTCCACAAGCGCGACGGCGGAATCGAGGTCGAGCGGTTCGTGCGCGTTTGCGCGGGACTCGATAAGGCGCAAAGCCCGCGATAACACCAAAGCGGCTTCGCGTTCTTCCTCGGAAAGGAATCGATTGCGACTGGACAGCGCCAAGCCGTCCTCACTGCGAACAATGGGCACTGGCACAATCTCCACAGGGAAGTTCAGGTCCGAGACCATTCGCTTCACCAACGCCAACTGCTGCGCGTCCTTCTGCCCGAAGTAGGCCCGGTAGGCCGTCGTCGTCCCGTCCGGTGCAGCACCTCCAGGTAGTCCGTAGTGCAGCAGTTTTGCCACTACGGTGAGCGCGCCATCAAAGTGCCCGGGACGCGAGGCGCCTTCCCACTTGTCGCCGAGCGGGCCCGACGTGACCCGCACCAGAGGCTGGCCGCCGGGATATACCTCGTCCACGGTCGGCGCGAAAACCAGATCCACGCCCTCGGCGTCAAGCAGGGCCATATCGGCGTCAAGCGTGCGCGGGTAGCGGTCCAGGTCCACGGCATCGCCGAACTGTAAGGGGTTCACAAAGATGGTGGCCACAACAACGTCGTTCTCGGCCGCGGCGGTCCGAGCCAGTGCGGCGTGCCCTGAGTGCAGGGCGCCCATGGTGGGCACCAACCCCTGCGAAGTTCCACCTTTGGCGGCCAGGAGCTTGGCGCTCTCCGTCCGCAGTTCCTTCGCGGTGGTCACGAGTTTGATGGCCATGCTGTTCAGTTTCCTTCCGGAGCCTTGGGTTCCGCGCCCAAAGCCTCGTCAATGTCGTCGAGTTGTTCGGGACGCAGCAGTCCGCGGTTTCCCGCCCTGAGCGCAGTGGCCCGCGCCATGGCTTGGTACGCCGCGAGAACATCGCCGCCTGCACCGCCGTCGTACTCCTTCAGCGCCTGGGCGTGCGCGGCAACGGTACCCACGTCCCCACGCGCTACGGGACCGGTAAGCGCAGTTTCGCCGGACGCGAGAGCGTTCTCAAGCGTTGCACGCAAAAGAGGACCCAGCATGGACTCCGGGTTTTCGACGCCGATCTCCCGCAGCATCTGCGATGCCTGCGCCACCAGCGTGACCATGTGATTGGAGCTGTGCGCAAGTGATGCGTGATAGAGGGTACGGTCAGCCTCGGCAATCACTACCGGCTCTGCGCCCATCTCCACCACCAGCGCCTGAGCAATCGGCAGCATGGCAGCGTCGGCAGTGACCCCGAAAGTGCAGTCCATGAGCCGGGTCAAATCCAGGCTCATTCCCGTGAAGGTCATGGCGGGATGAAGTGCCAGCGGTATCGCGCCAACCGCACGGACCGGGTTGAGGATTCCGACGCCGAACCGGCCTGACGTATGCGCCACTAGTTGACCGGGCTGCCAAGCTCCAAGCTTGGCCAGCCCCGCGACCAACTCGCCGAGGGCGTCGTCCGGGACGGCAAGCAAAACGAGCTCGGAGCGCTCCACGATGTCCTGAATCTCCAGGATCGGGACACCGGGAAGAAGGTTCTCAGCCCGCTCGCGGCTTGCCTCGGACACAGCAGAAACCCCGACGACGGCGTGCTCGGCTGCGCGCAAAGCGGCACCCAACACCGCCCCCACCTTGCCTGCACCGATGATCCCGACGCCGAGTCGTCCTGGCCTAGCCATCGTGGCGGTCCTCCTGTGGTGAAGTCTGGGGTTGTGTGGGCTGAGCGGATTGTCCTGGCTGAGCCGGTGGTTCCGGGATGGCGGCTGCGACCTCCGGCGCCTGCGGAGCCACCTGCGCCAGCCATTGTTCGCTGGTTTGCCTCTTCCGTGCTTCCCGGGCACGCGCGGCCTGCTGATCGAAGAGTTCCACTGCCTGCTCTACTCCGGCTTGGAACACCCGGGGTGAAACGGGACCTGCCGTGGTGTGGAGGACAAGGTCGGCCACTCCGAAGCGCCTCGCCCACGGGCCTTGGTGAAGTGCCATGGATTGCGTCCGCTGGTGCGGAACCATGACCAACGTGTGCCACCAGCGGCCTGATCGGATCAGCAGCGCAGTTTTAGTGGCCAAGAATCCGTTGCGACGCCAGCCCAACGGGGCCAACAAACGGGCGCGGCGGGGAGTGGTGACGTACCCATCCCCTGGCGCCAGGTCAACTCCTGCCGGCCCCAGTCCATCCAGCCCAGCGCTGAACACGCGTTCCGGATCCTCAACTCCCGGATCAGGCAGCACCAACGACATCATCCGCAGGACATCAGACCTCATGCCAACAGGGAGCAACATGGTGCGGGCAGCACCTTCGGTACCGCCCGAAACCCCGTAGCCCGCAACATTGACGTGCATGCGATACCAGCCGAAGATCCGCCAAAGGGGTGGCTGCGTCACCATGAGAGCCTGGATGCGTCCGGGAGGCAAGGTCTGCGCCTGGGTATCCAGGAGTCCGTACCTAAGGCGGATACCGTCCGGTGAGATTGCAGCCGTGAAGTTGTAGCCCTTGTTGAAGGAGTTCCAGTATGCGGCGCCGATTCCCAGAATGCCGGGGATGAGGGCCAGGAAAAGGGTCTGGTTCTGCGTGAGAACGGAGACGACAACAACTACTGCGGAACCGGCCAGGATTCCGATGGTCTGCTCGCTCAGCAGCAGGGAACCGATGAGCCGTGACGGCGGCACGGACAGTACAACATGCTCGGGAGCTTCCGGAATTTCCTCTGTCGTCTCGGGCCCACTGACCACACCCGCCGCCCGAGCGAGGATGGTGGCACGCAGCTGCTTGGCTTGGTCAAGCGGGAGGTAAGCGAGCCGCACTGCCGACTCGCCGGCGTCGGCCACTTCGAACTTGAGCTCAGCGAGCCCGAAAATACGCGCTAAAAGCGGCTGCACAATGTCGATTGCCTGGACGCGATCCAATCGGGCCTGCCGTTGCTGCTTGAACAGGAAGCCGGTATTGACGCGGACGTACCCCTCGGCCACTTGGTAGCGGGTGAAGTACCAGCTGAGAATAAAACCGCCTACCGTCAACAGCAGAACCACACCGCCGCCAGCCAGGAGCCACGGCACCCGGCCGCTGAGGTTCGGATCAAGGAAATCCCGGCCCTGCAGCATCCGCTCGAAAGCGTCCCGGCCAAAGAAGAACCCGACGGCGGCCAGCGCCACCCAGCCGCGAACAAAAGGTGACGCGGGGTGGACCCTGTTCCAGCCGCCGTCGACCGCTGGTTCCGGCTTGCCCGGGAGGCTCTCAGTTGCGCTATTCTCCAGGCTCACAGCCCGGCCAACCTGGCTTCTCCGCGGGCCGAAAGCTGCTCGCGCAAGCGTGCCCCCTCTGCTGAGGGGAGGCCAGGCAGCTGCGCATTGGTTCCCGCTGACGCGGTGTGAAGCTTGAGCGTGCACAGCCCTAAGCTGCGTTCGACGGGACCCACTGCAACGTCCACGTATTGCATGCGGCCGTAGGGGACCACCATGGTCCGCTGGAAGAAAATGCCGCGGCGAATGAGGAGGTCGTCGTCGCGCTCGGCATAGCCGATCGCGCGAACCTGGCGTGGAATCAGCACCAGCCGCCACAACGCCAACACCAGCATCACCGCGGGAACCGTGATGGCCAGCCACAACGGCGGCCACCGCCACCAGCCGAGCAGCACGAAAATGAGAGGCAAACTGAGGACCGCAAGCATCAATACGTTGCCGATAGCCCACTCCACCAAGCGAACCGTGACGTACTTCGGGGATACCCTCAGCCACTGGACGCCGGGAGGATCAATCGCCTCGGTATGCATATTCGCCTTCACCCTTTGTTTCGCCTCGACGGGTTTCCGGTCCGGCGGTACCACCTTCCAGGTCCTCCGGTGGGATCCGGCAGAACCGCTCCACTACGAGTCCAACCACCACCATCACCACACCGCCTCCGCCCATCAGCAGGGCATTCCACAGAATGCCCTCGCCGCCGCGCAAACCACCGATACGGAGAAGATCCACCGCGATTCCTACATGCCAACCCAGGAGCAACGTCCCGGCGTAGGCGCAGGCTTGGGCAAGAATCAGCGTCCTTGCCGCGAGGATCGGGTTGAGCAGATTCTTTTTCTTACCGTTGCGCCAACGCAGCACACGGATGCCCATGATGAGCGTCAGGACGGCGATGACAGCCATGGTGATGAGTGCGGAGACCGGCAGCACCGGTGTTGGCATGCTGAAACGGTTAGTAGTGACCGTAGCCAACCATCCGATGACGGCAGCGATGACGGCGATGAGCACCAGAACCACAGGGCGCATTGCTTTCATGGCTGCTCCACTGCTCCCGTCGCCGGCACGCCGGCTACGTCGCCAAAGCCGTCGAAGCGCCGGATGTCCGGCATGTCAGCGGCGACGGCGGCCAGTTCAGCCACGCTTTCGCCGCTCAGCGTGGCGTGCGGCTCCAGTAAGGACCACGGGTAGAGCACGAAGGCGCGCTCAGCTGCCCTCGGATGCGGAATGGTCAGAACAGGATCATCACTCACCACGTCACCAAACACGATGATGTCCACGTCAAGCGTCCTTGGCCCCCAGCGCACCTCACGCGTGCGGTGATGCTTCTGTTCCACCGCGTGGCAGTGCTTCAGGAGCTCCAAAGGGGTCAACGTGGTCTCCACGGCCATGACCATGTTCAGAAAATCCGGTTGGCCCTCCGGACCGCCCACAGGCTTGGTCTGCACCACCGGCGATACACCCAAGAGGCGCACCTCCGGGGGGTCCACCAGGTCCGCGACGGCCGTGGAGAGGGTGTCGTTCCGCTCCCCCAGATTGCTGCCAAGAGCCAGAATGGCCTTGGTATAGCCGGACGTCATGATCGCTCCCGGTGGACGCTGACAGTGACGTCGCCAAACGGCACCTCGATGGGCGCCTTGGGCTTGTGGACGGTGACATCGACGGCGGCCACGTTGTAATTCTCGAGGATGCCCTCGGCAATCCTGACGGCCAGGCCCTCAATGAGGTTCAAGGGGTCGCCTTCAATGTGCTTGGTGATCAGTTCGGCGACTTCACCGTAATGGGCCGTGTACTGGAGATCGTCTGTCTCAGCCGCTTTGGTGAAGTCCGAGTACAGCACGGCGTCCACAACGAAAGGCTGGCCGTCACGGCGCTCGAAATCGAACACTCCGTGATAGCCGACGGCGGTGACGCCGGTCAGCGTGATCCTGTCCACAGCGGTATCCAATCAGCGGGAGATGCGGGCGGCGACCTTGACGGCGTCAAGGCTGGGGCCGACGTCGTGAACGCGGACAGCCCAGGCGCCCTTAGTGGCGCTCAAAGCGGTGATGGCAGCGGTAGCTGCGTCGCGTTCCAACGGCGCAGCGGACTTACCGGCCACTGTCAGGAGGGAACCGAGGAACCGTTTGCGGGAAGCGGCAACCATCACCTTGTGGCCCAGCGTGAACAGCTGGTCCAGGTTCTTCAGGATCTCCCAGTTCTGGTCCTCTTTCTTGGAAAAACCGATACCGGGGTCGACAATGATCTGTTCCGGCGCAACGCCAGCTGCGTAGAGCTTGTCGCGGACGCCGCTGAGCTCAGCCACGACGTCCTCCGTGACGTTGTTGTAGTCAGTGAGGCTGTCCATGGTCAGGGCGTCGCCACGCCGATGCGTCAGGATGTACGGAACCTTGGTCCGGGCAACGAGCTCGGGCATGTCCGGTTCGATCGTCAGGCCCGAGACATCGTTGATGATGGCCGCACCCGCCTCAATGGCAGCGGCAGCGGTGGACGTATGCATCGTGTCGATGCTGACCAGCGCGCCGGCTTTCACCAATGCTTGAATCACCGGGATGACGCGGCGTTGTTCTTCTTCGGGGGAAACCGGTTCAGCGCCGGAACGGGTGGATTCACCACCGACGTCGATGATGTCTGCACCTGCGTAAAACATACGCAGGCCGAGCGCGATGGCGGTGTCCGGTGTCCGGTGAGTGCCGCCGTCGCTAAAGGAATCCGGGGTGACATTGAGGATTCCCATGACGAGCGTGCGGTCCGTTGGCAGGTCCTCGAACCTGGCAGCGGGTCGCGGTTTGCGGAGAATCGGCAGCGGGCTTGTGGCCGGGCCGGTTCCAGGTGCTGCAGCGAGGGAGTCCATAGTGCTTACCTTCCGAGTATGAGGCTCATGGCCTCGGCGCGGGTGGCCGGGTCATGGAGTTGACCGCGCACCGCACTGGTGACGGTCTTTGCGCCGGGCTTGCGAATGCCGCGCATGGACATGCACATGTGTTCACATTCGACGACGACAATCGCGCCGCGGGGGTTGAGGTGCTTCACAAGTGCCTCGACGATCTGCGTGGTGAGGCGTTCTTGCACCTGCGGCCGGCGTGCATAGATATCGACCAGCCGCGCCAACTTGCTCAGGCCGGTCACCTTTCCGTCATGTGACGGAATGTAACCAACATGGGCGACGCCGTGGAACGGCACCAAGTGATGCTCGCAAGTCGAGTAGAAGGGGATGTCCTTCACGAGGACAAGCTCTTCATGGTCGAGGTCGAACGTGGTGGAGAGGACATCCGCAGGGTGCTGGTGCAGCCCTGCGAAGACCTCGGCGTAAGCCTTGGCCACGCGCTTTGGGGTGTCCAGGAGGCCTCCGCGCTCAGGGTCTTCACCTATAGCCAGGAGAATCTCGCGGACAGCCGCTTCAATGCGCGGACGGTCCACTTTATGGCCGTGCTTGGAGCCCGCGGCGGAACCGTGGGCGGCGGCGAGGTCGTCGTCGTCGTCGAAATGAGTCACAGCAGAAAGCTTAGCCGTGATGCGGGTGGTCGTTGCCGCCGTCGGGTTGCGGGGCTTGGAATGACTCCTGGCTGCTGACTCCCTGGGCGTGGGGTGCTACTACGTCCAAAGGCTCGTCCAAGCGGGCCTTCTTGGCCTCTTCCTGGGCTTCGCGTTCCGCTTTTTCGGCGCGGGATTCCACCGGCGGGATGGACTGGACCGGACGGGATTCCTTGGACAGCCAGATCTCGCGGAAATCGCGCTTCCGGATGTCGTGGAAGATTTCGGCAATCTCCGTCTGGTTCAGTGTTTCCCGCTCCAGAAGTTCCAGCGCCAAGCGGTCCAAAACGTCCCGGTTTTCCGTGAGGATGGCGTAGGCCTCATCGTGAGCCTGGTCGATCAGACGGCGTACTTCCTCATCCACAACGTAGGCGATCTGGTCGGAGAAGTTGCGCTCCTGAGCCGCGTCGCGGCCGAGGAACGGCTCGCCACCGCCCTGGCCCAGCTTCACGGCACCAACACGTTCACTCATGCCGTACTGAGTGACCATCTTCCGGGCCGTAGAGGTGGCCTTTTCGATGTCGTTGGAAGCACCCGTGGAGGGATCGTGGAACACGATTTCCTCGGCAACACGCCCGCCCATGGCGTAGGCCATCTGGTCGAGCAGTTCGTTGCGGGTGACCGAGTACTTGTCGTCTTCCGGGATCACCATGGTGTAGCCGAGCGCACGGCCGCGGGGAAGGATGGTGATCTTGGTGACCGGGGCGGAGTTGCGAAGGGCAGCAGCAACCAGTGCGTGGCCACCTTCGTGGTACGCGGTGATCTTGCGTTCGAGTTCCTTCATGACGCGGCTGCGCTTCTGGGGACCTGCCATGACGCGGTCGATTGCTTCGTCCAATGCGCGGTCATCGATCAGATTGGCATTTGAACGCGCAGTCAGCAGGGCAGCTTCGTTCAAGACGTTGGCCAGGTCCGCACCCGTGTAGCCGGGAGTCTTCTTGGCAACACCCCTGAGGTCGATGCCCGGGGCCATCGGCTTGCCCTTGGCATGGACGTTCAGGATCTGTTCACGGCCGATCATATCCGGGGCTTCAACGGTGATCTGGCGGTCGAAACGGCCCGGGCGCAGCAGAGCGGGGTCCAGGACGTCGGGACGGTTGGTGGCCGCGATGAGGATGACGTTGGTCTTGACGTCGAAACCGTCCATCTCAACGAGGAGCTGGTTCAACGTCTGCTCGCGCTCGTCGTTACCGCCACCGATACCGGCACCACGGTGACGACCAACGGCGTCGATTTCATCCACGAAGATGATGGCCGGGGAGCTTGCTTTGGCCTGTTCGAAAAGGTCGCGAACACGGGAAGCGCCAACGCCGACGAACATTTCAACGAAGTCCGAGCCGGAGATGGAGAAGAAGGGAACACCGGCTTCACCGGCGACAGCGCGGGCGAGCAGCGTCTTGCCAGTACCTGGAGGGCCGTAGAGCAGCACACCCTTGGGGATCTTGGCACCAACGGCCTGGAACTTGGCCGGCTCCTGGAGGAATTCCTTGATTTCCTGGAGCTCTTCCACGGCTTCGTCAGCACCGGCGACGTCGGAGAAAGTCACCTGCGGCATGTCCTTGTTGACCAGCTTGGCCTTGGACTTGCCGAACTGCATCACCTTGGAGCCGCCACCCTGCATACGGGAAAGCAGGAACCAGAACAGGACGCCGAGCAGCAGCACGGGGATGAGCAGGGAGAACAGCCCGGAGAACCAGTTGTTCTCGACCGGCTGGTCAGTGAAACCCTTGTCCGGGTTGGCGTTGGTGACAGCCTTCACCACATCCGGACCGCGATCCGTAACGTAGAAGAACTGAACGTTCTTGCCCTTGTCCTGGCCGTCCAGGTTCAGGTTGTCCTTAAGAACCAGATCAACGCGGTTCTCGGCGTCGAAAATCTTGGCCTGCTCAACCTTCCCGCTTTGGGAAAGGAGTTCGAGGCCGTCCTGGGTGTCAATGCGCGTGGAACCGCCCGGAGCCAGTGTTGCGAATGCCACCAGGAGCAAGCCAACGACGACAACAATCCAGATGCCCGGGCCCTTGAAGAAACTCTTAGCTTTCATCTGATCGGGGTTTTGCCCCGTCCCTCCTGGTAGTGCTGCAAGGCGCAACTTCTGCGCGCGAGTGGTGCTGCTTCAGTTTCAAGCTATACACCGTTCCCAGTAACTCACGCATCGGAAAGTGCAAAAGTTCCCTCTGGGCGTACACAGGATACTCGCGTTGTACGTCTTGGAACAGGTTTTTTCCCGCTTTCCGGGCTTGGCTGCCTTGTCCACTGGCTGGGCGGCGCACCCCTTCACGCCAATCGCCCCCGTAACCACTGGTGCGAACGACGGCAAAGGGTGCGGGTGTGGCCACTACCGGGCGCGAACGGCGGCAAAGAGTGCGGGCGTGCATCTTTTGGTCTAAGCTCCCACTCCCCCGGCTAACCACCATCAACCATCCACGGCGCACCCCTTCACGCCAATCGCCCCCGTAACCACTGGTGCGAACGGCGGCAAAGGGTGCGGGCGTGGCCACTACCGGGCGCGAACGGCGGCAAAGGGAGCGGGCATGCATCTGAGCATGGGCCCCAACTGCGCTGATTGGAATTCTGCGCTGATCGGAATTGGCACTTTGGCTTGTTCTCCTGGTGCCGATGCTGTTTTCCACATAGCTCAGGCTGGAGCTTTCGGCTTCTCCCGGGACCGGGGAGTGTAGAACTCATGGCCTTTCAAGAACTGATACTCGCCTCTGACGCGACACGGATTGGACAGGATGCGCGCCAGCTCGCTAAGCAGGCCAAACGGGGCGAATTGGTCCGAGTCCGACGGGGCACTTACGCCCGCCCTGCTTATTGGGCGGAATTGAACGAGCGCCAACGGCACGGACTCCAAGCAGCTGCCTTGGTCAATACCACCAGGACCCCTCCCGTCTTTAATTTGCAGACGGCGGCACTCCTCTGGGGGCTCGGCGTCGTGGGCGTGCCGAAGCATCTGTGCACTGTGACTGCGGACCCAACCGGTGGTCGATCGAAACATGGGATCCGGAGAAGTTTCGGTGCCTGTGACAGCGGGGTAGCCCAACTCGGTGAATTCCGAGTCACGGACAAGGTTCGCACGACAATAGAGCTGGCCGCTTCCCTGAACTTTGCTGAGGCCTTGGCGGTTCTTGACTCCGGCCGTCGCGACCAAGGGTGGGGGGACGCTCTTGAAGCTGACAATTGGAACAAGGACAAGCCATGGGGTCCTCCGTTGGGCGTGGACGACCTGGCTGGAGGTGTCGCCGATCTCATCAGCCAATCAAGAAGACGACGTGCTGGCGCGATTCTCGAATTGTCGACGGACAAGTCCGAGTCGGTGGGGGAATCCATGAGTCGCGCGCAAATGATTCTGCTCAACTTCCCCGTTCCCAGCCTTCAAGGTTCTTTTACCTTGAAGACCGGACGTACCGCTCGAACAGATTTTTGGTGGCCCGAACTCGATCTGGTGGGGGAATTTGATGGTTATGGGAAGTATCTGAGAAAAGAACTGCTGGGAAACCAGACCATCCAGCAGGCAGTCATGGCCGAGAAAGCCCGGGAAAACGGATTGCGGGCACTGGGCCTCACCGTTGTTCGCTGGGACTGGTCCGACATGATGAATCCAAGGGCGTTCGCACGGATTCTGAGCGATGGAGGGCTGCGCTCCCTGCGTGGGGGCTGACGGGCTTGGGCAGTTCAGGCCCCGGCGACTGCTTGGGCAGTTCAGGCCCCGGCGACTGGGAGGACCAGCAGGTAACCCGTGGGCAGGTCAGTGCTCCAGCGCCGCGGTTCCCTGACCACGAACTGTGTGGCCAGCTGCTCCGGGGAGAGCAGACTGTTCGGCTCTGGGGATGGACCCCATTGTCCGCTGCCGTAGGGGTAGAGCGGATCCAGGACGTGCACTCCGGTGACTTGGAACTCCGGGAACTGCGCGGGATCACCTATCGACTCAAAACCGCTCATTACCCAGGCATGGCGACCACTCCACATGACCAACCCCACTGGTCGGCCAGTCTCGGCAATGGCGCGGGCCGCTGTCTGCAGCGTGTCCTCATAGGAGGCGATGCTAACCACTGTGTATGGCCCCATTCCAACTTCGGTCAGCACCTGTGCCCAACCCCGCGGGTTGGCACCGTTGAAGGAGTTGGATGACCGCGCGCGGGCCATCTCCCAGAGTTCGCTTTGCTGCGCGGAGGATGCCCACGAACCGCCCCCGGTATCGTCGATGAGGTTGTGCGCCATCTGAATGCTCGCAGCAACACACCAGTCAAAGGTGTACTGCGGAACGAAGTCTCCCTCTTGGTAGAGGTTAATGGCGAAAGCCTGGGGTACGGCAGGTGGTGCGGGCGGAGGCTGTGTTGCCGGCGGTGACGGAACCCCAGACTGCGTGGCAGTCGTTGACGGGATGGCGGCGACGTCACCCGGGGTTGGCGCGGCGGAAGAGGTCGCGATTGGTTGACCGGCATCGGTCTCGGTGAGATCGACCGCAGGGGTACAGGCTGTGAGGAGCGTCGCCATGACGGCGAGCCACGTCAAAAGACGGGCAGGAGCACCGGTCATGGTCCAGTTTAGCGCGAGGGCTTAGCGCATGGGCAGGTGCAGGCATTCAAGTTCCCGCTACTGCACCCACTCCCGCCGGGCGCACCCCTTCAGCACCAACGCCGCACCCACTCCCGCCAAACGCACCAGAGGTTACAGGTGCAAACGGCGGAAAAGGGCGCGGCGCAGGGAACGAGCACCGAAAACTACAGGCAGGTTCAGGCATTCAAGTTCCCGCTACCGCACCCACTCCCGCCAAATGCACCCCTTCCGCACCAACGCCGCACCCACTCCCGCAAAACGCACCAGAGGTTACGGGTGCAAACGGCGGAAAGGGGCGCGGCGCGGTAAACGTAAAGAGTGGGGGTTACTCGTAAACGTGCGGGGCCAAGGTGCCCACGAAGTCCAGGTTGCGGTACTTCTCGGCGTAGTCGAGACCGTAACCGACCACGAATTCGTTGGGGATGTCGTAGCCGACGTACTTGACGTCGATTTCCACCTTGGCGGCGGTCGGCTTGCGGAAAGCCGTGCAGATTTCGACGCTGGCCGTGCCGCGGGATTCAAGGTTGGACTTGAGCCAGGACAAGGTGAGGCCGGAGTCAATGATGTCCTCGACGATCAGGACGTCCTTGCCCATGAGGTCGGTATCGAGGTCCTTGAGGATCCGGACAACACCGGAGGACTGGGTGCCCGAGCCGTAGGACGAGACAGCCATCCAGTCCATGCTGACGTGGCTGTGCAGTGCACGGGCGAGGTCGGCCATGACCATGACCGCGCCCTTGAGAACACCGACGATGAGGATGTCGCGGCCTTCGTAATCCTTGTCGATCTGCGCCGCGAGTTCCGCGATACGCGTTTGGATCTGCTCTTTGGTGTAAAGAACGTGCTTGAGATCTGCCTGGACGTCGTTTGAATCCACCAATGGCTCCTGTTTTGATGCTCGGGTGCGGCTACTGTTGGGACGGTTTCTGATGCCGGAATACTAGCTTCCCACAGCGCGCGGCTTCGCGGGGACCGCCCTTGGCCGGATCACCAGTCGCATCTGCCGTTGAAACACCTGATGAAACAGACCATTCCTGCTCCAAATCGCTGAGGGACAAACGGTACACGCTTACGTGGCCGGGAAGCTCAACAGGTCCGGCCGATCCTTGCCGGCGAAGCAGTGCTTCCGCAGCTTGGAGGCGCCCGTAGCCGGGTTGTTGACCCCCGACGGCGGCCGCCGCCTTGGCGATGACACGGAACCTGAGCGCTGCGGGCAGTTCACGAACGGCGTCCTCGGGAAGCCATGCGTCGCCGCCCTCCCACTGGACTAGTGAGAGATAGGTCTCGTCGGCAAGATCTTCAAGGAAATCGGCATCTTGCTGCAGGATGGCGGCGGTCCGAGCCAGGGACTCGGCCACGCCCGGGCCCAGCTTCTCTTCCAACACGGGCATCACTTCAACACGCGTCCGGGATCTCGCAAACGCGGGATCGGAGTTGCTCGGATCATGCCAGGGAGACAACTCTTCTACCCGGCAGATTTCCAGCGTCTCCTCGCGGCGAAGGCCAAGGAACGGCCGGAGCAGGCGTCCGCGAATGGGCCGCATCCCAGCGAGGGACCGCGTACCTGAACCGCGGGCCAAGCCGAGGAGTACTTGTTCGGCTTGGTCGTCCAAGGTGTGGCCGAGCAGGATCGCGTCACAACCCAACTGGTCGGCGGCGGACTCCAAGGCAGCATGACGGGCATCCCGGGCCGCAGCCTCGGGCCCAAATCCAGTGGCGGAAACTTCTACAGTGCGCACTTCCACCGGTGATAATCCCAGTTCACGCAACACGGCAGCTGTCCGGGAAGCGACTTCCCCGGAACCAGGCTGCAGTTGATGATCCACCACTACGCCTGCGACAGACACTGGGTGTCCGTCCACATGGCCTCGTCTGGCGAAGTAGGCTGCGATGGCTGCCAAAGCCAAGGAATCCGGGCCTCCGCTGCAGGCTACAAGCACCTGTGATGGGTGACCCGCAGAAGCCAACGCGTTCTGTAACTGCTTGCGTGCCTTGCCGACGACCGGGGCCAAACGCCCGGGCCGCCGTCGACCTTTACCTGAAGAACCAACGGCGGAACCGGCAGGTACGCTCAAAGCCCCATCCGCTCAAGCCACAGCTTGGAGTTGTGGATCTCTTCCTCGGTGGGTAGGTAGTCGGCGGATTCCCACACCCGGTTGAAGCCTTCCATGCCGGCCACGGCAACAACTTCGCGGACGAACTTGGCGCCATCGGTGTACTGGCGCATCTTGGCGTCCAAGCCGAGAAGGTTGCGGATGAACTTCTCCACCACGCCGCGATCCTTGCCACGTTCGTTGAAGCGCTGGCGGATGGTCTTCACGGAGGGAACGATGCTCGAATCCACGGCATCCATCACCACGTTGGCGTGCCCCTCAAGGAGACTCATGACCGCCGTAATGTGGGACAGGGATGCCTTTTCCTCCGGGTTCTGGAGCAGGTCCAGGATGGCGCCACGGCCGGGCGTTTTCTCAGAGGGATTACGGTCGCGCAGGGACTTAGCTACGGCGCCGGCGCGTTCAACCAAAGTATCCATATTGCCCAAGAGATTGCCGCTGAGCTTCTCGATTTCATCCAGCATGTGGTGACGGAGCCACGGTGCTGCGGCGAACTGGACCCGATGGGTTTGTTCGTGCAGGCAAACCCAGAGACGGAAGTCGTCCGGGTGAACGTTGAGTTCGCGCTCCACGGAGATGATGTTGGGCGCCACCAGCAGGAGTCGGCCGCCCGGGGGAACGTTGGATTCCGGGGCCAGCGCAGCAAAGGGATCATACTGGCCGAGGACCTTGCTGGAAAGGAACGCGAGCACAGCGCCAAGCTGGGTGCCAGTGATGGCACCGCTGGTAGCGGCCGCCGCCGGGGTCATCGCCACTCCACTCCGGCTCTCCAGCATCTTCTTCAGAGCAGGTTGGAGCATCACCGAGAAGCTCTGGGTATTGGCCTTGGACCACGACGCCCGATCCACTACTAGAACGTGCGAATCCCGCAGGTCCCTCGCGGCATCCAAGCCGGTGATGTCGTGCACGTGCGGGACGGAGATATCCGCGTTGAAGCGCAGATTGTCCACGGCTTTGCCAATCTCACCGGCGCTAAGCTCCGGACCAGGCGGGGCAAGCCGGGCAGCCGTAGAGGCGGCCAGGTCCCAGTTGATCAGGGACGGGGCCCCTGCTGACGATTCTCGGGCAGATGACACCATACGGTCCATCACACCACACGAGGCTGACAGTGTGCCTTAAGTTCGCTCCGCGCGGAGGACTAGCCCCGGCACCCGCAGGAGGCCAACACTGACGCCGAACGGTCCATGGCCACCTTGTTGCCCGCGGCTCCCGGGTCCAAACCGTTGCCGATAAAGGAGAACACGAGCAGCCGGCCATCGGAGTCCACTACGTAGCCGCTCAATGCGATCACGGTATTCAACGTCCCGGTCTTGGCGCGCACCAGTCCGGCGCCCTCGGACGTACCAGCCTCGCCGTACCTGTCATTCAGGGTCCCGGTTAGCCCAGCCACGGGGAAACCATCGAGGGCGCTCCGCAAGGCAAGATCCGAACCGCTGGTGATGGCACGGACAACCTCGGCAAATTGCCGGGCTGTGACCTGGTTCTCCAAGGCAAGGCCCGAGACGTCGGCCAGCTGCATCGAATCCGTGGCGATCCCCAGCTCCCCCAGCCTTTGCCGCACGGCCGCAGTAGCGCCGTCGTACGTCCCCCCGAGACCAGACGCCAAGGCGGTCATCCGGCCCAGCGCTTCTGCGAGGAAGTTGTCCGAGGATTCGAGCATGAGGTCCACTTGCTCGCTCACGGTTGCGGACTCAGCAGCTGCCAACTCTTTGGCGGGAAGACCCTTACCACGTTCGACGCCGGGACTCACCGTTACGCCAGCCGCCCCCAACTGCTCGGCGAACGCCTGCGCGGTGGTGATGGCGGAATCCTGGGGTCTGGGACCGGTTAGAACGTCCGGGGCGTAACGGCCGGAGTTCAACGCCAAGGAGAACAACGGCGCGGTTTCCCCGGCGGCCACATCGTCCAAACTCCATGCGGGGTTAAGGGGCGCGCCACTGAAAAGTGAGTCGTCAACTTGCACGGTAATTGGCCCCTTCACCCCAGCCGACGCTAAAGCGGCAGCCGTGTCCGCAGCCAGGGAAGCTAGTCCGGCCCGGCCAAGTACAGCAGTGGGCTCGGAAGCGGAAGCGCCCAGCAGAACGTCCCCTCCCCCGGTCAGCACCACTGTGGAGGGATTGTCAGATGCGAGCACGCGGGTGGTGAACCTTGAGTCGGGACCGAGCGCTTTCAAGGCGGCCACAGCGGTCAACAGCTTCATGTTCGAGGCCGGGATGCGGTTGACGTTGGCCTCGCGGTCGAAAAGAACCTGGCCAGTGGACGCATCCATCACCACGCCGCTGATACTGCCCGCGCCGTCCGGCTTGAGGGTAGTGTCCAGGAGCTTCGTGACCTCGCTAGCAACCGGGATAGGCGCTGAGGCATCCAACGGCAGCACACTGTTGGCGCCCGAAAGGCGGTCCGGCACCTGCTGCCAGGAGGGAATGGAGGGCGGGGGCTTGGGGAAAGTGAGCAAGTTCGGAAACATCCCCACAGCCACCACGGCACCAAGGCACATCAAAACGGTGGTCAGTAGCACCGGCCAGGTAAAGCGCCCCCACGCCGCAGGCACCCGCTTGCGGGCACCCCCGTTTTTAACGCCCATCATGGAAGTTGCTTGGTCCTGTCAGTCCTGAAATGTCCCCGCCGGTTCAAGAAACCCGGGCCTCTCGCTATATCCTCAATAGTAGTCGGCGGCGCCGGCTGCGCTTTTGCCTGCCGCGCCCCACCCACACCCGTCAAGGAGCATTCCATGAAGCACGACGTGACCATCGAGATCCCCAAGGGATCGCGCGTCAAGTACGAAGTTGACCACGAAACCGGCCGTGTCCGCCTGGACCGCGTCCTGTTCACCTCCATGCAGTACCCCACGCACTACGGTTTCTTCGAGAACACCCTGGGCGAAGACGGCGACCCGCTGGACGCATTGGTGCTCCTGCAGGACTTCGATCTGCACCCGGGCGTCATCGTCGAATCCCGCCCCATCGGCGTCTTCAACATGACGGACGACGGCGGCGGAGACGCCAAGGTCCTCTGCGTCCCCGTTGACGCACGTTTCGACCACATCCAGGAAGTCAGCGACGTCAGCGAATTCCTGGTCAAGGAAATCGAGCACTTCTTCACGCGCTACAAGGACCTGGAGCCCGGCAAGTGGGTCAAGGCTGAGGGCTGGGGCGACCGCGCCGCTGCCGAAGCCGAGCTGGAAGCTTCCATCAAGCGCTTCTCGGCCGAAGGCCACTGATTTCAAGGCTCTAAACGCCTGACGCTCGACGGCGGCTGGTGCGGTTCCCCCGGGACCCACCTGCCGCCGTCGTTCTTTAACGGTTTATGCACATGGGCATGTCTCCCCATCGCGGCAGCTTGCGGGTCCGCCTACGCTGGGACCAGACTTTTCGATGCATTGTTCACAGGGGGTTCCATATGGCTGGGTTCTACGGCGCGGACATAGCGCAGCTTCGCAGTCTGGCGGGTGTGATGGGCAAAGCTGCCGACGCCATCAGCCTGCAAAGCACGCAGTTGTCCAACGCAATCAACTCCACCACTGCGTGGCAGGGCCGGGATGCCACGGTATTCAAGGGCGACTGGAACAGCCAGCACCGCCAGAGCCTTGTGAAGGCCGCCAACATGCTGCGCGAAAATGCGAGCCAGCTGAAGAAACACGCGAATCAGCAGGAGTTCGCCAGTCACAATGATGGTTCAGGCACCTCGGTTGGTGTCCTGAAGGACGTGTACGACACCGCCATGGGCGTCAAGGGTGTGGCTGCTCCGCTGTGGACGGCATACAAGTACCTCAAGCTCGGCAACGCAGAATGGGTGAAGACCCGCGAGGTCCTGACCAACTGGCGTGCAGGTGGCACTGTGGTCCGCGACGCCATGACCGCGCTGCGTAACGGTGAGAAGGTCACTGATGTCCTCAGCGACCTCAAGGCCAACATCCCCTACAGCCAGGCCTTCCAGGAGGCCAGCAAGTTCTCCAAGGGCCTCCGCATTGCCGGAGCCCTGGCGGCGCCACTCAACATCGTTGGTGGAATCAGCGACATGATCAACCCCGAGCACGACGGCTGGCGCGGTACTGGTGACCGGGTCGCAGGCGGCTTGTCCGTGGTTGGCGGCGTTGGCAGCATCATGCTTATGACAGCCGGCGGCGCAGCCCTGCTGGGGCCGATCGGTGCTCCCATCGTCATCGGCGCCGGCATTGTCGCGGGCGCGTGGGCGTTGGGTAACCTCGTAGCCGACAACTGGGACTCCATCAGCAACTTCGCCCGCAACCCTGGCAGCTACATCGCTGACGGGGCCAAGGAGGTGGCAGGCTTCGCCAAGGACGTAGGCAGTAAGGTGGCAGACGGGGTCAGTGACGCCGCCAAGTCAGTCGGAAACTTTGTCGGAGGGATATTCGGATGACCACCAGCACCATGAAATGGACCCAGCGGGACATTGAGGCCGCGGCCAAAGTTCTGGCCTCGGCCAGCGCGATCGGCGCGTCTTTGCCCACGCTGACCGATGAAGAAGTCGTGGCCCTGGACGGTGTTCAGCACGAACAGCTTGTTGCCCTGCCCTGGCTTTCTGCCCAGGACGCAAGCAAGGAACTAATGTGCGCCATCGCGTTGCGCGGCCTGCTCGCCAAGGAACTTGTTTACCCGGTGGTCTTCGAGGGTGAAACCGAGCCGTCGCGCTTGCACGCCACCGAAGAAATCACCGGCGCCCTGACCCTGCGCCGCAGCGGCAGCAGCGTAGTTTCAGTGGAACGCACCGTATCCACGGGCAAGCGCTGGCTCTACGGCTACCTTCACGATGAAGGCGTCCTGCTGGAAGAAGTGGACGAAAGTGGGCTACACGGCTTCACCGTTGTCACCCGCGATCAGCTGGTTCCACGTCTGGCCGAGTTCGTAGACCCCCAGCAGGCCGCAGCCCGCGACACGGAACCTACCCTCTACACGGAAGCCCAGTTCGAGGCGCACGCCGCCACGGCCTTGGCCGACACCCAGGCCGCGAGCAATGTGGTGGCCTTCAATTCCAATACCAACGAGTTCCCCACGGTCACCGTGTACACCGGCCCCTCCAGCGTTCACGTGCTGACCCCGCGCGTGGAGGGTTCCCCGGAATCCGGCCCGGAGCAGACTGAATCGGTGTCGTTCGAGCTGCAGGAAACGTCCGCACCATCGCTGGCCCGCGTCCTCGCTGGGCTTGCAGGACTGGCCTGACGCTAAGAACCCAAGCTGTACACCGCCGTCGAACTGAAAGCCCCTTATGAGCACTTCGAAGTCCACCACCCTCACCGGGCTGCTTGATGCTGTCAACGGCCGCCCCGTTCGCCGACACCCTGAGACCGGCGCATACTTCGTCAAGGCCTCAGCGGGCGCCCACTTCTGGGGCCGAGTGCTGGACGCCTTGGTGTTCCTGGTTGGCTACATCATTCTGGCCGTGATCCTTGCGGTAGTCAGGGAATCCATGATGAACAGCGGCTCGGCACTCGGGTACAACGACGGTTTGTGGCTGACGCTCTATGTTGTCCTGTGGTTCGTGGGTCTATTCGTCTACGGGATGATCTGGGGATCCGTGGGCAGTGTTGGCGACGCCGCGGCCGGCATGCGCTCAGTTCGGATCAAGAACGGCACGACGGCTGGAGCATGGTTGGGCGGTTGGCGCGCCATCTGCTGGTCTTTCTTCCCGTTCTTCGTGGTGATGCTCATTGCCTCCGCAATTAGCGGCGGCGGGGATGACACCTGGGACCCGAAGTTTGCCGCTATTGATCGGCGCTCGGGAATCGCCCAAGGTCAGCCCCCAGTCCCGGACCCCAAGGTAGTGGCTGCAGAACAGGCCTCCGAAGCGGAACGCCGGAACATGCCCAACCTCTACGGCCAGCGTCCGGATGCGCGGCCGTAACTGGCTGGTTCGCCGGGCGGAGCGCAGGCTCGGTCTGAGCTCGGGCGGCTTCGTTATGTAGCATCCTCACGCAGGATCTTCTGGAAGGCGCTGTTCCCCTGGAGCGACATCGCGCCCCGTACTGACCGGACGTACGGCGCTTGACTGAACAGCAGGCAAATTTTGCCCTTGCAGAGCTGCTACCAGCCGGTAGCATGTGATCAACTATGTTCACTCTCACCATCAACCAACGCGACAGCCGCCGTGACGGCGACCTTGTGCCGCAGCTGCTCAAGGACCTGCGGCACATTCCCGCGCGGCTCGACTTTGACCGCTCGGTTGAGGATGAGGTGCAGGGAATCGTCGAATGCAGCCACCAAGCCGTGGAGACGGCCCTGATCGCCCTCCGAACAGGCCAGTGGTACGTGGGAATCGGCGTGGGACCCATCAATGAGCCGTTGCCCAATCTGGTCAAGGACGCCTCGGGGCATGGTCTTGTTTACGCCCGACGGGCAGTCGATCGGCTGCGCAACGGCAAAGAACGTGTCCCCGTGGCAGTTGATGGCCCCGTGACAGCCCTGGCTTCGGAAGCTGAAGCTGTACTGAGGCTCCTCGGCCACATCGTGCTGCACAGGAGCCCGGCCGAATGGCGGGTGCTGGATCTGCTCACGCCTGGCGTCCGGGGCCAACAGAAAACCGTGGCCCAGGAGCTCGGCATCACTACCCAGGCCGTGAGCAAAGCGTTGGCACGCGCGCAGTGGGCAGAGGAGCACGCTGCCCGCCCAGCCGCCGCCCGCTTGCTGCAGCTCATCCTCGAAGTGCGGTAGGCACTCACCCCCCACGCGCAGCAAACCCAACTGAGTCGCAGTTAACGCCGTTTTGAGGGCTCAAAAGGGCATCTGCTGCGACTCAGTTGGGTCAGCGCGTCAACTTACTGGTTGCTGACGTTGTCCTTGGCCGTCTGTGCGCGGTCCTGAACGTCGGCGGCGGCTACCTGGCCTTCATCCTTGACGTTGGCTGCGGCTTCCGTGGCGCTGTCCTTGACGTTCTGCATTGCGTCCTGAGCGGGCTCGCGCAGGTGCTCGGCAACTTCCTGGGCAGCGTGGCTGAGCTCATCCGTGAGCGGCTGGGCCGCTTCCTTCAAAGCCTGGGCCGCCTCGCGTTCCTTGTCCGACGGCGGAATCAGCGCAGAGACCAGCAAACCTGCACCGAAGGCGATGAGGCCGGCGGCAATCGGGCTGCCCTGGGCCTTGCGGGTGATCACCTGAGGGGCGTCGCCGATGTCCGAAACCACGCCGGAAACGGCGTCTCCAGCTTGGTGAGCCGCGTTGCCGGCCCGGTACTGGACGTCATCCCGGGCACCGAAAACAGCCGTCTTGATCTTGTCCACCCGGCGGTTGACGATGTGCGAAGGCGTAACTTTGTCAGCCACGGCATCAACATTGGTGCTCAGCCGCCGGCGGGTTTCTTCGATATCGGCGCGCAGGGCGTCGGGGTTCTGCGTCATCGTGTCTCCTCAGTGTTTGGTTTCAAAGCGGGAGGTATTTCCTTGACCGTCTCAGCGGTCCGGGGCATGCCCTTGATCGCATTCAGCTCCTTGCGGCCCTTCGCGGCCAGGACAGCCGCGACAATTCCCCAGATGACCGCAACAATCAGTGCGGACCATCCCAGGCCAACGAGCTGACCCAACGCCCACCAGAGGGCGATGGACAGAAACAGCACAGTGATGTGGCCGGCGTAGGCAGCACCGCCCAACATTCCCGCGCCCTTGCCGGCCTTGGTGGCGGAATCCTTAATCTCCGCTTTCGCCAGCTCCACTTCCTGGCGCATCAACGTGGAGACGTCGCGCGTCAGGTCGCTCAGCAGCTCACCAAGGGGAAGGTTTTCCGCTTTCTCATGGGCTGTTGTGTGAGGCAGGTCGGCGGGACTGCTCATCGGGGACCTCCGTACTGGGGGTCATCCGGATCAAGCGGGCTCTCAGGATCAATTGCTCCAGCAAGCGGGTCCCCTTGTGCCTTGACTCCACCGGCGGTTGTCTCCGGGTAAGGGAGCGTCGATCCGTCGTAGCCGCCCGTGGTGCCAGCGTCGTATCCCGTTGCTGCACCACCGGTTGCTGCGCCCGTGGTGGTTGCTGAACCGTAACCGGCGGTGGTGGTCGTCGGGCCCGGAAGGTCCACAGCTGGAGGCGTTACCGCGCCACCCTGCGTCGGGTAGTAGACGGCACGAGGTGTCTGCTCGGTGGTGGTGCCAGTGGTTCCTCCGGATGCTCCGCCCATGGGCGAGTTGTCGGCCATGCCCCTGCCGAGGCGGCCTGCAAGGACACCGGCTCCGGCAGCGAGCAGGAGGAAGGCTCCTGGCTTGCGGCGTGCGAAACCCTTGACTTCATCCAGCAGTGAACCGGGATCCCGGCCCTCCAACCACTGGGCGATGGAGGAAGAACGCTGGGCTGCCTGCTGGACCAGGTCCGTGGCCACACCACCGTTCTGGCTTGAGTTGGCCATGGTGGACAGTTCGTCAGAAATGGACCGCAAGCCTTCGGCAACACGCTGCTGCTGGACCTGGGCCTGGTCTGTCAGTTCACCCTTGGTCTGCGTGAGCAGCTGACGCGCGTTCACCTTGACTTCGTGGGCTACGTTGCCGGCTTCGGACTTGGCAGTGTCAACTACACCACCGGCAGCATCCGATACGGCTCCAGCCACTCCCGCAGCTTCCTCCTTGGCGGTATCTACCTTGCCGGAACTGGCAGAACCGGTTCCCGAACCAGTGGGAGTTCCGCTGATTCCGGTGGTTCCGGCAGTTTGCGTTTCAACGTCCGGCGAGTCGAGGTAGCTTCCGGAAAATGGCTCGGTCCCTGCATGGGCTCCGGTCCGTGGCGCCGCGAAGCTTCCGTCCTGCGGCGATTGGCTCTCAGTCATTGTCGCTCTCTTTCCACAGTTGGCAGGCTGCGGACAGCAGCCGGGATAGTAAGTATCGTTACTATCAATGGGTGTGTACCCGCTTGCTACGGTTCTAATCACCCCAATTTCCAAAAGATGGCGTGCCCCACTTTCAGGGCTTCCCGCTCGACACGGGAGGACATACCTGCCAACGTGGGTTTAATGAGCCAACTGCCTGCGAGGCGACGGCTGATTCCCGCGCTTCGAAAAACCGTCACCCGCCACCGACTCCTGTTCGCTGCCAAAACGGCCGTTGCAGCAGGCCTCGCCTGGTACCTTGCACCCTTTATGCCCGGCCCTGCCGCCGCCTACCCGTACTATGCACCGCTGGGTGCCTTGGTGAGCATGCACCCCACAGTGGCCGACTCCGCCAAACACGGCCTCCAAAGCTTGGCAGGGCTGGTGCTGGGCATCGGCATGGCCTTCGCGATTACCACCGTGGCCGCGCCTACCGCACTGGCTGTTGCAGTGGTGGTGGGGCTCGGCGTGCTCATCGGAGGCCTTCCCCGGCTGGGCACTGCGTCTGAATGGATTCCCATGGCAGCGCTGTTCGTGCTGGTGCTGGGCGACTCGAACGCCGAAGGTTTCTCCTTCGCCTACGTCCTTCAAATGGGCTTGGGCGTCACCGTTGGATTTGCGGTGAACTGGCTGATCTTCCCGCCCCTGCACTTGGACGACATTGATCCCGCCATCGCCGGGCATCAGGGTGCCTTATCCCGCCAGCTCAAAGACATGGCCCGGGCCATGGAGGAGTCCTGGCCGCCTGACCATAAGGCTTGGGCAAGCCGCAGCGACGAACTCTCGCTCACCGCGGCAGCTGTGCGAACGGCGGTCCACCAAGCTGAGCTGAGCGCCAAAGCAAACCCCAGGTCCCGTCGTCGTGCGACCCGCCTGCCCAGCGACCTCGCCGGCCTACGAACCCTTGAACGGCTCACTTTCCACGTCCAGGACATCACCGATGTCCTGGCCAGCGCCATCTGGGAGGAGGGCGCGGGGACGATCATTCCGGATGCCGTGGTGGGTCCGCTTTCCGAAGCCTTGGAGTCTGTGGCCGGCGTGGTGGATCACTGGCGGGACGCGGAGTCCGGCGAACTCGCCAACCGTCTGGCAAGGGCGAAGGACAGCATCAGCGCCCTCAGCGATGCCGTGGCCGAGGCCGCGGCTGACCAAGCACCGGTGAACGCTCCGGCGTCAGTGGCCATGAGCCTGCGCCGGATTCTCACCGTTGTCCTGTCCTCCGAGTAGGCTAGCGCGGTCTCAGCGGCGGCGACCCCTTCCGGCCCCTACCTGCACCGATCCCGTCCAGCATTTCGGCCAGTGATTCCAGCGAGGAATGCTTGGGCGACCAGCCCAACAGTGCGTGCGCCCGGGCCGTGTCCATGATGGGCGCGTTGGCCGCCATGTCCACCCAGCCGCCGTCGGTCACCTGCAGGCGGAGTCGCCAACTAACCTCGACGACGGCGCGCAGCACCGGCAGCGGAAACGGCATCACCCGCCGGGCGTTGAAAATCCACGCCAAGGCGTTCGGGTCTATGACCGGCTCGGCGGCGATGTTGAAAGCACCTTCCGCCTTGCGCTCCAACACACGCCAGTAAGCATCAGCGACGTCGGCCGTGTGAGCGGCTTGGAACACCATCTCCTTGGGGATTGCAAGCAGCGGCAGCCAGGGCTTACGCGGAACCAGCCGAGGCAGGACCCGTCCCAGGAAGTAGCGGCCAACCTCGCTCCCACCACCTGCGCTGAACATCAGCGCAGGTCGGAGACGCGACACCACAATGTCCGGATTCTCCTTGGCGAAACCGTCCAGGAGCCTTTCCTGTGCCGCCTTGTCCACACTGTAGTGCGAGCTGCGGATGCCATCCGTCGGCCAGTCTTCCTTGGTCCGTTGGTCCTTGGGAGCCGGCGAGTACGCCCCCACGGATGACGCGCACACGACGTGCCCCACTCCGGCTTTGCGCGCGGCGGCCAACACGTGGGCTGTTCCTGCCACATTGGTCCGGCGCAGCATCTCCCGGTCATGGTTCGGTTGGATCAGCCACGCCAGATGAACCACGGCATCGGCTCCCGCCAAAGCTGCTTCCAGCGCGGGTTGATCCTCGGTGGCGCTGATGTCCAGGGTGTGCCATTCCACGCCGTGATACGGGGCGGCGTCCGGATCCGGTTGCCGGCGGACGACGCCCACCAGTTCCAGATCCGCGCCTTCTTCAGAGCGTGCTTTCTGGAGCCGTTTCAGCAGTTCCGTGCCGCCGTGTCCTGTTGCACCGATGATCGCAATACGCATGGCCGCTTCCTCAGGTCTGCGGGGCTTCGCCCGTGGAACGGATGCGTTCCAGGACCGCTGTGGTGGAGTGCTCGGGCACGTAATCCAGGATGGTCACTGTGCCGCCGTAACGTTCCACCGCTTCGGTTTCCTGGAGCATCTCCGGCGTGTAATCGCCGCCTTTTGCGTAGACGTCGGGCCGGAGCAGCTCGATGAGCGGGATGGGGGTTGGAGTATCAAACACGGTTACATGGTCCACGCAGCTCAATGCGGCGATGACTGCCGCACGATCGGCCTCATGGTTGACCGGCCGGTCCGGACCTTTGAGCTTCCGCACGGAAGAATCACTGTTCAGCGCCACGACTAATACGTCGCCCAATTGCTTGGCCTGGTTGAGGTAGCGGGTGTGACCGCGGTGGAGGACATCGAAGCACCCGTTGGTCAGCACAATCCGCTTGCCCTCACTTCGGTGCTCTTCCACGTGCCGGGCCAACTCAGAATCCGTCAGTGCTGTATCGGCGAAACCTCGGAGGTGCTTTGCCAGTTCGTCAGTGGTGCAGACGGAGGTACCCGGCCGATGCACAACAACATCCGCGGCCGCTTGAGCCAGGTCCACGCTGGTGGTCAGTGGCAGTCCGGCCGCACGGGCAATGGTCAAGGCCGCAACGAAAGTATCGCCGGCGCCTGAGGCCTGCTTTTCCGCTTGGGGCCGCGCCCAGGTCCGGTGGGTTGCCGGCTTTTGGGAGTCGCCGTTGGGCCGGATCGTCAGGGTTCCTTCCCGGTCCAAAGTCACGACGACGGCGGCAGCACCTGAGGTGCGGAGGAGCTGGTCCGCGTGGGCTTCCACGAAGGGACACCTGGCAGCACCCCCGGGGAACTCGATCCCAAGCAACCTGGCCGCTTCCTGCGCATTCGGGGTAGCGAGGTCAGGCTTGAGTTGGGCCCAACGTCCTGGATAGTGGGCGTCCACTACTACCAGCGTGTCCTGCCGGGCATTGGCGGAGCCGGCTTCCGAGCCCTCACCTTGCGGTCCTAGATTTTCGAATATTGCGTCCCGCACAGCACCTTCCAAGGCGCCGGCCCCGTAGTCACAAAGGACCACGGCTGACGAGCCGGGGAGTGCTTGCGGGATAGCGGCGGCCATCTCGCGTAGGCCATCTTCGGGGACCTCTTCGGCGGCATCGTCCAAGCGAAGCATCACCTGCCCGCCGCTGCTCACGCGGAATTTTGTGGTGGTGGTCATTCCAACATGGGACACGACATACGACACGTCCACTCCTGCCGATCTGAGCTGCTCAAGGAGCGTGTGGCCGCCGGGGTCCTCTCCCACCAGTGAAATGAAACGAACGTCCGCCCCCATCGCGGCGAGGTTCATCGCCGTGTTGGCGGCACCGCCCGGGGCAAAGTCCCGGCGCTGGACCTGGACCACGGGGGCTGGGGCTTCGCGGCAGAACCGCTCAATGGTTCCGTCCCACCAGCCGTCGAGGATGGAATCGCCGATGACCGTCACAACAGGGCGTTCCTCGGCCAAGCGGCCGGGCAACCAGTCAGCCAGACCTTCTTGATTGGATAGGCGTGCCATGGGGTACCTTCCGGTTGGGCAACAGTTTCCTGTTCCCCTCAGGTACCCCGCGGCACGCGCTTCACACGCCGTGCCCGGGAGTTTCACGGGGAAGGGTTGCAGGCCCTGAACAGCGCGCAGCAGCGTAAGCATCGAAAGGAAGCATCCCATGGAGAATCCGCTGATGAACGTGAACCTCGGAGTTGGACCAGTACTGGAAAAGTTCAGCGACGTGAAGCGGATAGCGGTCCTCCGGGGTGGCGGATTGGGTGACCTGATCTACACCTATCCCGCCCTAAGCGCGTTGAAAAATGCTTACCCTGATGCCACAGTCACATTGCTGGGCACCCCGATCCACGCCGCAGTGGTGGCTGCTACGGAAGGTCCCGTGGACGACGTCGAACTGCTCCCCGTTGCGCGCGGCGTTCACGACGGACCCCGCAACGGCGAGCGCTTTGAGGATGATGCTGAGGACGTGGCGGCACAGGAGGCCTTCTTCGGGAGCATGCGGGCCAGGGAGTTCGATATTGCGTGCCAGATGCACGGTGGCGGCCGGTTTTCCAACCCTTTCCTGCTCCAACTGGGTGCGCGGCACACTGTGGGTACCCGCACCAAGGATGCGGAGCCGCTGGAACGCAACCTGGACTACGTCTACTACCAGAACGAGCCGGACCGTTGGCTGGAGGTGGCGGGCCTTGCGGGAGCTCCCACCATCATTTCCCCTCCCCTGCTGCCCAGGCCCGAGCATCGGCAGAACGTCGTTGGGCTAAGGGATCCACAGCGGGCATCGCTGGTGGTGGTCCACCCGGGTGCCACCGATCCGAGGAGGCGGTGGCCGGCGTCGAACTTTGCTCAAGCCGCCGCGGGCGTTGCAGCGGAAGGTGCCCAAGTATTGATCGTGGGTGACCGTTCGGAGAAGGCACTGGCCCAGGAGGTGGCGGAACTCGCGGTCCGGCACCTCCCGGAGGCGGACCGCCATGCTGTTCGTTCCGTGGCGGGCGAGTTGGAGGTTGGAGACCTGGCCGCGCTCCTGGCGGATGCAACAGTAATGCTGGCCAGTGACAGCGGTCCACGGCACCTGGCCCAGGCATTGGGGACTCCCACAGTGGGTATTTTCTGGGTGGGGAACGTCTTCAATGCAGGACCGCGCGGCCGGAGCATGCACCGCATCCATATGTCGTGGGCGACGCAGTGCCCGCGATGCGGAGTGGATATCACGCAGGTGGGATGGACTGCACCGCACTGCGGCCACGACGATACCGTGGTGAGCGGCATCGCCGTGGCCGACGTTGTTCAGGACGTGCTGGACCTTACGGCCACGAGCCTTCTTCTGCGGGGCAGATAAGGAGTTCCCGGACCTCGCTGCCGAATGGCTGGGACAGGGCGAACACCACAGCCTGTGCCACGTTGGCGGGATCGTTGAGCTTGGAATCGTCCTGCGGCTTGTATTGCTCGTCCCGGTCGTCGAAGAAGTGGGTCTTCATGCCGCCCGGGATGATGGTGGTCACGCCGATGACGCCGCCGGTTTCTGCGGCCAGCGCACGGCTGAAGCCGATCACTCCGAACTTCGAGGCGCAGTACGCCGTTGCGTCCGGCAGCGCCCTGAGGCCCAGCGTGGAGGCGATGGTGATGGCCCGGCCGCGGGATCCCTTCAGGTACGGCAGCGCGGCACGGACTACGGATACGGTGCCCAGGAGGTTCACTCCGATCACCTTTTCCCATTCCTCTGCCGGGACGTCGCCCAACTTGCCGCAGCGGTCGATGCCTGCCGCCGTCACCACACCGTCCAGTCCGCCAAGAGTTTCGGCTGCCTCTTTGACGGCAGCTTCCACGGCTTCACGGTTGGAGACGTCCACTTCCAAGGCTTTGGCCCCGGACACGTTGCTGACGTCGCGGTCGAAGACGAAGGGTGTGCCGCCGGCGTCGCGGATGGCTTCCACGATCGCAGCGCCAAGGCCGGAGCCGCCTCCAGTGACGATGACGCGGCCGGGTGTTTGCGTGTTCATGCGGTTCCTCTCGGTTGATCGGTCTTGTTGTCAGCTGACCTTGGCCAGTGCTGCAGCCAGGCCGCTGGTGGAGCGTGCCGGGTGGAAGGGCACAGTGACGCACCGCCCTCCCCAACCCGCAACCAGGCGGGCTTCCGGCAATTCTTCGGGGGTGTAGTCGCCACCCTTGACCCAGATATCGGGCTGTATTCGGGTAAGGCAAGCTTCGGGAGTGTCCTCGCCGAAGATCACTACCGCGTCAACGCATTCGAGTGCCAGCAGCAACTCCGCACGGTCCTCTACGCTGACGATTGGCCGATGTGCACCCTTGAGCCGCCTCACCGATTCGTCGGAATTCAGGCACACGATGAGGCAGTCGCCCATGCTGCGGGCGGCAGCCAAGGTCCGGGCGTGGCCCGCGTGGAGGAGGTCGAAGCATCCGCCTGTGGCCACCACCGTGCCTCCCTTGGTCCGCACGGCATGAGCTAACTGGATGCCGTCCGGGTGCAGGTCTCCGGCGTCAACCAGTTCCAAGCCCTTAAGTTCGACGACGGGGCTTGCGTCAGGCGCGGGCCTGGCCTCCGGCGCTTCGGTCACCGCCGCGAGCGCCGCCGCTCCCCCCGCAGCGAGGAAAGCGGATGCGTCTTCCACTGCCCGGGTGGCTGCCTGTGCCAGGTCCAGTCCGAGCCCCAGGTGCACGGCAAGGCTTCCGGCCAGTCGGTCGCCGGCTCCGCAAGGATCGCTGACATTGGTCTTGGGCGCGGGAATGCCCTGTGCCGCATCATCGGCTGACATCAGGAGCGCTCCGTCTTCGCCCCTGGTCACCAGAACTGCGGCACTTCCCCATTTTTCGAGCAGGTACCGGCCGGCTTCCTCGGCACCTGTGCGGGACGGTTCCAGCCCACCCGCCTTCGCGGAAGCCAGCGCCTCTGCGAGATTGGGCGTCACGACGGCGACCCCTTCCACCGGTTCGGCACCGGCAGGATGCGGATCCCACACCACCGGGACGCGTTGGGCGGCTTCGCTTAGCGCGGCCCGGATGTCAGTGTTTGCGGTGATTCCGCGGCCGTAGTCGGCCACCACAATGGCGTCCGCCGTAGCAATGGCACTGAGCATTTCCTGCGTACTGGACGGCACAGGGGCCGGCGCGCATCCTTCATCGAACCTGACCATCGGATGCGTGCCGATCCGCACGCGGGTCTTGGTAGGCGTCGGGGCGAGTGGGACTCCGGCGAGCACAGACACACCGGCCAGTGCGCGCCTGATGTGGCTGGCGCCGTCGTCGTCCGACACCGCGGTGACCAGTGCGACGTCGTGACCGTCCTGCGCGAGCACGGTAGCCACCAGCCCAGCGCCACCTGCACGACGCCGGACATCGGCGACGTCGACTACCGGCACAGGCGCATCGGGGCTGAGCCGGGTGGCGGCCCCGTTGATGTCGACGTCAAGGAGAACGTCACCCACCACCGTAATCCTCATGGTTGACCCCCTCCGGAGGTAGCTGCGCCGTACGATCCCGCCCGCCTGGCGACCTCGGCATCAAAGGCCCGGCACACGGCATGGATGGCGATGAGGTGACCTTCCTGGGCGTTTGCCGAGATGGCGTCAACGGTGATGGCCTGATCGCAGGCATCAGCCAACGGGTTGGGGCCAGCGCCGGTGAGCGCCCAGGTGGTGATGCCGCGTTCCCTTGCTGCGCGAACGGCTTTGAGCAGGTTTGGGCTGCGGCCACTGGTGGACAGAAGAATGAGCACGTCACCCGCTCGACCGTGGGCCCGCACTTGGCGGGCAAAGACTTCGTCGTATCCGTAGTCGTTGGAAAGGGCGGTAACGGCGGAGGATTCTGCGTGCAGTGAGATCGCGGAGAACGGTGCGCGTTCCTCGTCGAACCTTCCCACCAGCTCCGCAGTCAGGTGCTGCGCCTCAGCCGCCGAACCGCCGTTGCCGGCTGCCAGCAGGCGTTGTCCGGACAGCAGGCGCTTGGCCAGTTCAGTTCCCCACTCGGACAAGCGGACAGCCTGCGAGCGCAGGGACTCCAGTGCGGGAAGGACGTTGTCCAGATGCTTGTTGACCTCGGCGGTGTGGTTTGAGTCGCTAACGTCGGGAGCCCACCGCCTCGGCAGGGTATCCGGCACAGCAGTGGATTCGGTTGCCGCAAGGCCTTTAGCAGTTACCGGGCCTTTGATGGTCATGGGGCCGTTGATAGTCACAGTGCCGTTCCTTCCAATGGTTCCAAGCGTTCTTGCTGCCGGGACAGGCCGGCCGCCAGAACTGACCGGTAGGCCTTCTCGGTGTCCGCAGCGATGCGTTCCCACGAGTAGCGGGAGCGTGCCCGGCGTGCTCCGGCACGGCCCATATCGGTGCGGAGTTCCGCATCTCCGAGCAGCTTTCCGAGCGCCTCAGCGAGCGCTTCAGGATCACGGGGAGGGACGTGCAGCCCCGTTTTCTGGTCCACCACTGTCTCCCGGAGCCCGCCCACAGCCGCCGCCACCACAGGCACTCCGCAAGCCATGGCCTCAAGGGGCACGATTCCAAAGGGCTCATACCAAGGCGTGCAAACCACGGCGTCAGCGCTCCGGAAGATGCCGGGCATGGCATCCCGCGGGACTTGCCCGCGCATGGTCACTTTGTCCTCGACGCCGAGCTCCTTCGCCATGGCCCGGAGCCGCTGCGCCTCAGGATCTTCTTCGAGGTTGAGGGCGTCGCCGGAACCGCCAACAATCAGGAGTTCGACGTCATTGAAGCCCGCCTCCGCCAGGAGGGGCAGAGCCTGGATGATCAGGTCCACACCCTTGCGTTGCACGAGGCGTCCCACGCTCAGAATCCGATGCGTGCGGGACTTGGGTTCGGCGTCGGACGTTCCAGGGAACAAGGTGAGGTCCACGCCGCAGGGTGCGATGGAAATCTTTGACCGGCTAATGCCCAAGGCTTTGAGTTCAAAGACCTCGTCCGGGCAGGTGGCAATGACCCAGTCGGCGGTGCGACCTACCCACGGTTCCAACCATTCCCTAGCTGGCGGGCTGGTATCGGCAGCGCCCTGGTGCCTGCGTTTTACGGAGCCGAGGGCGTGGAAAGTCTGCACCACAGGAACAGGATCGGCAGCTCCTGCCCGCCGGGATGCTTGGATTGCAGCGAGGCCGGACATCCAGAAATGCGCATGCACCACGTCCGGGAAGTCGCCCGCCCAGTCGGCGCAGATGCCGTCGGCCAGATCTCCCATGAACGGCAGGAGATCGTCCTTGGGGATGCGTCGGGCCGGCCCGGCATCCAGATGAACCACCGTAAGCCCCGCCCCCACACTCACCCGCCCTGGTAGCTCGGGGTCATCCCGCCGCGTGTACACCGTGACGTGATGGCCGCGATCTGCCAGAGCTGATGAAAGCGCCGCCACGTGGACGTTCTGTCCGCCGGCGTCAACGCCTCCCAAGGCGGCCAGCGGACTGGCGTGTTCGGAGACCATGGAGATTTTCATGGGTGCGTCCTCTCTGTGTCATGGCTGGCGGCGGGGTCATGGCTGGCGGAAGCTGTACCGGGTTGCGGTCGGCTGCCCCGGCGCGTGCCCTTGGGGAGTTCGGCCAGGAGTTCGTCCCAGGCCTTGAGAAACTTGTCCAGTCCGTAGCGTTGCAGCGCAGCCTCGCGCGCAACGATGCCCATGGCGTAGGCGTCGTCGGGGTCGTCCAGCAGTCGCCGGGCGAACTTCTGGAGATCGTCGACGTCGTTGGAGACCAGGCCTGCGCCGTGCGGAATGGCCCGGCTCGCCTCCGTGGTGGCCAGCGCGAGTACGGGCATGCCAAGGTGCATGGCTTCCAGCAGGGCCAGCCCCAGTGAGGTCCAGCGGAGTGGGTGGAGGTACAGGCGGCAACGGGCCAGTTCCTGGTGGAGTTTGGCGGCGGATACATCGCCGGCGATGCGGAGCCGTTCCTCGCTGAGGCCAAAGCCTTTCAGGTTCAGTGCCTCCGGCAGGGCCTCGGTACCCATGCCGAACACCCGCAGCGGTCCTACACCCGCAAACCCCGGGAGCAGGTCCGTCCCCGTGACCCGGCCGCGACGGACAGGCTCGTTGACCACCACCCCCATCTCTTCCCGCTCACCGGTGTACAGGTGCCCCGGGTCCGGAATGCCGTGCTCGATCACCGCGGTGGTCGCCGTGCCCGTGTCCCAGAACAGCTGGTTGAAGTGAGTCACGTGCACCACCGGAATGGTGCTCTGATCCGCTAACGGGTGGAGCGTGAACGGGACGTCGCCCTTGGGGGTGTTGTGCTCGAGGTACACGGCGGGAAGGTCCACGCCCGGGCGGCGGCCGAGTGTTCGGGCCACCGCTGCGATTTCCTCCGGCCGCTGCAGGACCACGGCGTCCACACTGTCCGGATCGAGGCTTTCCAGGTTCACTTCCTGGGCGGCGGCAGGCCACTCACGGCCGCCTCGCCCCAAACCCCACGCGCCGCCGTCGGACGATTTCGGAAGCAGGTACTCATGCTGGCCGCGGACAAATGCCTCCATCCATCCGCCGTGGACGTGCCACACCAGGATCCTCATGGTTTCCAAACCTTTCGTCGAGTGGACAGGGAGGACACGCCTCCCAGGAGCCTTTCAACAGCTTCGACAACCTGCTCCGGGGTTACCGAGCTCAGGCAGGGATGCCCGGGGACCGGACAAACGCGGGCGCGGCTGTTCTTGCAGGCCGCTTCCTGGTCACCCAGCAGTTCCAGGGGGACGCCGTAGGGTGCCCATCGGATGGCCGGAACCACCGGGGCGAACAGGCACACCACTGGCGTGCCCACCGCTGCCGCCAGGTGGGCGGGACCGGTATTTCCGGTAACCACGACGGCGGCTCCCGCCAGCACTGCTGCGAGCGTCCTGAGGTTGGTTCCTCCGCCGAGGTTCCTGGCGGAAGGGCCAGCCACTGTTGCCGTGAGTGACGTTTCGCCCGGGCCGCCTGTGACCACCACCCGGTGCCCGTACGCTTCAAGAAGTTCCACCGTGGCAGCATGGTGCAGTGCGGGCCACGCCCTGGCTGGGGCAGCGGCTCCCGGGTGAACCACAATGTAGGGGCCTTCGTCAGCCAACTCGTCGGCTACCCCCTCAGGATCGGTGCCTGAGGTGATGCGCAGCTTCCCATCGTCGCCGTTCGGCAGAACGTAGCCGCCGGCCTCTGCGATGGTGAGCGCGCGGACCGCTTCCGGCTGGTCCTCCGGAAAGTCTTCGCCCGGTTTGAGCCGGACGTCCAGGAGTGAGCCTGCGTAGTCCGTTGATGCTCCCGTGATCTTTTTGACGCCGGCCAGGCGCAAGAGCATCGCCAGTGGAAGCGGGGACTGGTGGAAGGACGTGAGAATCACGGCCTCCTGAATTCGTGAACTGCGCACAAACTCGATCAGGCCGCTGGTCATCTCATCGGTGACCGGAGGCGCCGGGTTCACGATCCACGGACATGCCCACGTGTGCACTTGGGTCACTCCCGGCAGCATTTCCGCAGCGCTGGCTCCTTCAGGGCCGCAGAGCAGGACAACATCGTTGGGTCGGCTGCCATCGGCCCGGCTTCCGTTTGCGACGGCGCGCAGGGCCGGTCCTGACAGGAGGACGTCTCCCATGCTGTCCAAGCGGGCTACCAGGATGCGGCTCATACACGGGCATCCTGTTCTTCCAGTGCCCCGGAGAGCAGGAGCTCCACAGCCTGTCCCAAGTCCTCCGCAACAAATCCGGCGGCCTCGATTTCCTGCTGCCGGGTTACTTTAGTGGGCACCAGGACAGCTCTCGCACCCGCCGCGGCGGCCGCCTCCATGTCAGCCCCGATATCGCCGACGAAAGCGACCTCCGCTGGCGTGACACCCAAGGTGCTGCACGCTCCCAGAATCATGCCGGGAGCCGGCTTGCGGCAGTTGCAGCCATCCCCCGGTCCGTGGGGACAAATTTCCCATACATCGAACGGACCCAACATCTGCTCCACCCGCTGATTAACGGAGTGCATTTGCTCCAACGTCAACAGCCCACGCGCCACGCCCGACTGGTTGGTCACCACTCCAGTGGCCAGTCCCGCCCGGCGTACTCTCTGAAGCGCTTCAAGGGCACCATCCATGGGCCGCACCAGCTGCGGATCGCCGTTGTATGGCACGTCAACAACGAGTGTTCCATCGCGGTCAAACAGGACCGCCTTCAACGTTCCGGTTCCTCCCATACTCGCAACGTTCCCCAGTTCTCCGGACGCTAAACAGTGCGGCCGTGAGAAGTTTCCTGCAGCTAGACTCCTAGCGGGAGGCCACAATGGACACAGCTTTGGACAGTCACGAGAGCAACGATCAACCCCTGCTGCTTGCCCTGCGCGCTTTGAAACTCGGCGACCTCCTGGTCGCGGTTCCGGCGCTCCGTGGGTTGCGGCGGGCGTTCCCCGAACACCGTATTTTGTATGCTGCGCCGGCTTGGATCGCCGAGGCTTTAGAACTTGTGGGCGGCATTCATCATTTGCCGACACCTGGGCTCGATGACCCCCTGACAATCCCCCGGGGCGCCGTGGATATCGCCGTGAACCTCCATGGCAATGGCGCTGAAAGCCGTTTGCGGATTGAAGAACTGCAGGCCAACCGGGTGGTGGCGCACGCTTCCACCGGCACCGACGGACCTGAGTGGACCACCGGCATCCCGGAGCGCGAGCGCTGGACCAGGCTGCTCAACTGGCACGGTATTGATGCCGATCCCCTGGACTATCGGCTGAATCGCCCCGCCGTTCCTTCGCCGCGTCCGGGGGCAACCGTGATACATGTGGGCGCGGCGTATGGCAGCCGGTTATGGCCGGTGGAACGGTTCGCGGATGTCGCCGTGGAACTCGCTGCCGCGGGGCACGAGGTAGTTCTCACCGGTGGCTCGTCCGAGCGTGCCCGGGCAGAGGAGACGGCTGCCTTGGCAAAGCTCAAGGGAGCAGATCTCGACGGCGGGCTGCTGGCCGGGCGTCAAGGTCTCGCCGAGTTTGCGGCCACCATCGCCGAAGCGCGGTTGGTGATCTCAGCCGATACCGGCGCCGCACATCTGGCGTCCGCGTATGAACGCCCCTCCGTTGTCCTGTTCGGGCCGGCGCCCGCGGAAGAGTGGGGACCTCCGCCTGGACCGCACGTGGTGCTCACCGCCGTCGAACTCCGCCGTGGTGATGTGTTCTCCGCAGACCCTGATCCGGCACTGTTGGCCGTCAGCGTTCGCGACGTTCTGGAAGCAGTGGAGCGGCTGCGCGCCTAAGGCACTATTGCGGCGGCGCCTTGTTACGGGGCCGTCCCGTCTTGGAGTTGGGCTTCTTCGTCCAGCAGCTGCGTTTGGAGTGACACGAGGATTTTCGAAAGCTTGCGCGACACCTGCATCTGCGACATCCCCAGAGCTTCGGCAATGGTGGACTGTGTTTCCTCGCGGTAGTAGCGGCGGTAGAGCAGGTGGCGGTCCTCGGCGGTCAGGCCCCGGATGGCGTTGCGTAGGGCCAGCACATCTTCGAGCCGGTCTGTGGGGCAACCGAAAGCCGACAGCGAGCCCTGCAGCCCGTCGCGTCCCTCGGAGGCGGGAGCATCCAGGGAATCGGGACGCTTGCTGGTGCCGGCCATCAGCGCTTCGCGCACCTGGCATGGCTCCAGGTTCAGATCTTCGGCCACCTCCTCCGGAGAAGGCGTGCGTTGCAGCGTTTGGGTCATCTCCTCGGTCCGGGCCAGCACTTGGCGGCGAACATCCTGGATGGTGCGGGGCGGACGAACAACCCAGCAATGGTCGCGGAGATACCGCTTGACCTCTCCGGCAATAGTGGGGGCGGCGTAGGCGGGGAAACTGACGCCCTTTGACTCGTCATAGCCGCGCGAGGCCTTGATGAGGCCCATGAAAGCGACCTGCCGGACGTCGTCGAGATCGTGGGTATGGGCAGAGTATCTGGCGGCAATGGACTTGGCCAGGTTGAGGTGGTCCAGGACCAGGCTGTCCTGGAAGCTCTGCCGGATGCTGCCTTCCGGTTTGCAGGCAGGGGGCCTGGTCTGAGCGGTGAAAGGTCGGGTTTGACGCATGGGGCTTCAATCCTTAACCAGCTAAGTGGGGGTGAGCCCACGGCAAGACTCCTTAAAAAGAGAAGCACACTTACTATTAGCTTTCAACGGGTCCACGGGGTTAGTCTCGAAAGGTAGCCACAATCAGGGATCGGAGTTCCTCATGGAAGACCCCCAGCTCGCCGAGCCGACTACAGTGGTGGCCGATATCCAAGACCTGCTGCTCGACACCCCGGATGTTGAAGCGTTCCTTGAAGAGTTGGCCCGGCATTCGGCAGGAATGTTCAGCACGCCCGGAAACGAGATTTACTGCGGCATCACGCTGATGCGTCATCGCTCGGCAGGAACGGTAGCAAGCAGCGGAGAGCGCGCCCAAATGCTCGATGAATTGCAGTACAACTTCTCCGACGGGCCGTGCCTCCACGCCTGCCGCGAAGTCACGCAAGTGCACATTCCCGATTTCGCCAAAGACAACACTTGGCCGGAGTACAACAAGCTCGTCACCGAACACGGCATCCGCTCCGTCCTGGCCGTGCCGTTCCCCCTTAGCGACGACGCTGCCCGGGCGGGACTCAACCTCTATTCCGAACACGCCAACGCCTTCGATCAAGCCGTTGTGCAACGCGCCAACGACTACGTACAGCAGGCATCCAAAGGCCTGCGCCTGGCGGTTCTGATCGCGGAGCACAGTCAGACCGCAAACAACCTCCGGGCAGCCATGGAATCCCGCACCGTGATAGACGTGGCAACTGGAATCATCATCGCCCAGAACCGTTGCACCCAGCAGGAGGCAATGGACCTCATCAAGAAGGCGTCCAGCAACCGGAACGTAAAGCTCCGGGTGGTGGCGCAGGCCATTGTTGAATCCGCAGGCGGCGGGCCTGTTCAGACGTACTTCAAGTGAGGTTTTAGCATTGTGGCGGGCGGCTTACCGACTGTCAGCCCTGCATGGCGGGCGGCTTACCGACTGTCAGCCCTGCATGGCGCCGATGATGGCGCCCATGGCCGTGAAGGTGACTACGTTGTAGCTGGCGTTGATGGCGAACAGTTTCAGGCTACGGCGTTCGAAAAGGTAGTTCACGCCCAGCGCTGTTGCGACCCATCCAAGTCCCGCGGCCAACCCGGCAAGGGTTCCGAATGCGAAACCTCCGCGACCAATGAATGCTGCCAGGAAGACAGCCATTATCAACGCAAGGATGAACGAGCCCACAAAGACCCGAGCCGTTCCAGACTTCAGTCGCTCATCGCTGACACCTGCGGCCTTTTGCCATGGCTTGGCGAACAGCAGCGAGTACCACAGCCCACCCACCACGAACGTGGCGAGTGCGGCCAGAAGCACGGCGAGCCAATTGATCTGAATGTCCATCGGTGTCCTCTCAAGGGCGGGCAGTTCCTGAATGGACAGTACGTCTGTGAGCCTCCGCGGTCTTGTAAAAACCCCGCACGCTACCCGATTACGTCCTCAAGCGGGACAAAAGTGGCGTACTCCGCCCCATAGTTCTGCACCACCTGCAGGTACTCCGACGGCGTGAATCCGCTGAACCGCCTGAAGGTCCGGATGAGGTGTGGCTGATCGTAGTAATCGGCCAGATGGAGGAGCTCACGGCCTGGGACTGACCCTTTCGGGAGGGCTGCCGCCTGCTTCACGATCCTGTTGAAGCGGCACACGTCCGAGTACGCCTTGGCCGTGGTTCCACAATCCCGCATCATGATGCGTTCCAGCGTGGACGTGCTGATCCCCAGATCCCTGGCAAGCACGCTGATTTCCACATCCTGTTGCGCGAGGATCTGCGTCGCCTTTTCTGTCCGGGAATCTGCTTGGTATCCCGGCCTGAGATGGTGTTTGAGGAAGGCTCCCAAGGCCGCGAACGCCTGCCCCGGTTCCGCGTTGGCGAGGGTCTCACGCAAGTTCGAAAAGCCCGGCAAGACACTTTCGGCGTCCACAACCCGGTTCTGAAAACCCGACGGCGGCAAGCTGGTGAACGCCGCCAGACCGTAAGGAGTGAGGCGGGCGCCGACGTTGAAAAGCTGGTCCGGGTTTTCGCTGATCAGATAGCTGCGCTGCAGGCCGGCATAGAAACCGGTGGAAACTTCCGTCCCCCTTCTGGTTTCCTCCCCCGAACCGTTCAGGTCGCCGGAACCGTCGGGCGGGCTGATGAGGCGGTACGGGTCAGACAGGTTCAGAATCAGGTGGGCTTCGGGCCCGGGAAGAATCTTCTCGTACCTTGCCTGCGGCTCAGCACGGACCAGCCAGAATTGGCTGACGAACGGCTGCAGCACTGACGGTGGCGGGCACTCTTGATAGAACACAGGCTCAGTCTAGGCAGCCCACCCCGCCACCACAGATCCCGCCCTTGTTCGGAACCCCCGGCGCTTAGCGGCGAGGATAACGAACAAGAGCCGGTCCGACCGCAGCGATGCGCCCGGCTAAGACGAGTAGCAGTTACAGCAGGCTACGCAAGACCTGTGCCGCGCCGTCGTCGAGCACTGAAGCGGTGACTTCATCCGCAACGGCGATTACCTCGTCGGGAGCCTGACCCATGGCAACGCCGCGGCCAGCCCAGGTGAGCATCTCGATGTCGTTGCGGCCATCGCCAACGGCAACTGTGTTGGCCAGGTCCGTACCGAGCTTATGGCGCAAGGCCTCCAAGGCACTTGCCTTGGTGACCCCCTCGGCCGCGATGTCCAGCCAGGCAGTCCACCCCACCGAGTACGTCACGCCGGAAAGTCCGATGTGCCTGATGGCCTCGTTGAACTCGTCTGAAGTGTTCTCACTGCTGAAGACCACTACGCGGACCGCCGTGGAATCCAACATGGTCTGGAAGTCGACGCCGATGGACTCCACGCCGAAGCTGGCGTCCTGGAAGCGCTCCGTGGAGAGGAAGTTTCCATCCTCATCTTCCAGCGCATACTTGGCGTTCGGCAGCCGTTCCCGCAAGGCCTTCAAAGCCGGAGCGGGATCGAAAGTTGCCTTGTGGATGATCTCGTAGCCCTTCTCCAACGACGGATCCAGGCGGAGGGTCACGCCGCCGTTGCAGCACACGGCGTAGCCTCGCTCGAGGCCGATCTGCTGGATGATGGGAAGCGTCGCATTGAGTGACCGGCCGGTGGCGATCATGACGTCGTGGCCGCGTGCCACCACCGCCTGCGCGGCGGAGCGAACAGCCGACGACATGTGGCCGTCGTGGTCCACGAGTGTACCGTCGACGTCCAATGCGATCATGAGCTTGTTGTTGTTATTTGGCTGGTCATCGATGCCAGCAACTGGAGTGTCAGTCAAAATAGTCATGCCTACAGTAGAGCAGAAACCTCCGACACTGAACTAGGACCGGCGCCACAGCTGTGGATTAACGGACGGTGAATAGTGACCCCACCCTTGGACTTTTCACCGTGCACTGGACTTTTCACCCCCGCATGCGCTGGTGATTTGTCCACATATGGGTGCATGACCCGGGCGCTATGCACATAGCACGTTTGGCTCGCGCCACGTGGTCCCCATCTGGCCCACAGTGGTTCATGGACTATCGAAACGAATTCATCTTGGCTGCCCGGTATGGGCTGGAATCAGGAACTGCGCGGCAGCTTAGCCGCCGGTACAAGAAGGGCGAACTCATCAGGGTACGCAAGGGGATTTACATCAACAAGGAGACTTGGCTCGCACTCAAGCCTTGGCAACGATACGCGGCAACCGCCCAGGCCGTTGCCGCGGAGAACCCGGCCGCGGAGTTCTGCTTTGAAACGGCGGCATTGTTCTGGGGCCTCCAAGTCGTGGGCGTCCCATCGCACATCCACCTTGCCACCACTTCACGCGGCCATGCCGGATCCCGAAGCCCGAGCACCAGCGCAGCCCTTATCGGACCCTCCGGCACCACCGGACTTGAGCGGGTTCGGGGGTATGGCATTTACCGGCATTCCTATTCCACTGCTACCGTCTCCCACCTCGGGCTGCAGCTCACGGATCTGCTGCCGACGGTGGTGGATGTCTTGGCCAGAGGGTGCTTCACCAAGGGAATCGTCTTGGCCGATCACGCAATCAGTAAATCCAGGTTTCCTAAGCTTTTCACCAGCAAAGCGGCACTCGGGGAAGCGGCCCAGGGACTGGCTTCAGAGGCCAAGAGACAGCGGGTGAACTATCTTCTTCGGTTCGCTGACAAGAATTCCGGATCTGCGGGTGAGTCACTTAGTCGTGCGCAGATGCACCTGTTGGGCTTCCCCGCTCCGGAGTTGCAGTGCGAATTCCATGACGACATGGGCTTCGTGGCCCGCACGGACTTCTTCTGGCGGGACCAGGGACTCATCGGGGAGTTCGACGGCGACGCTAAATACCTGCAAGACGAGTACCTGGCTGGCCGAAGTGCACGGGAAGTGGTGCTGGCCGAGAAAAGACGCGAGGACAGGTTGCGTGCAATGGGGTTCACAGTCGTGCGCTGGGACTGGGCCACTGCCAACGATCCCGCAAAGCTCGCTGCAAAACTCCTCGCGGCCGGACTAGCGCCTCGAAAGAACCCCGTCAAGCGGACAATGCACCAGCGCATGCGCGGGTGAATGGTCCGCTGGACGGTGATTCGCTAAAACTAGAGAACCGGCAGAACCTCGAGCCCGCCAAGGTACTTCTGCAGTGCCTTGGGAACGTTGACGGAACCGTCCGGGTTCTGGTGGTGCTCAAGGATGGCAACGATCCAGCGTGTAGTTGCCAGCGTGCCGTTCAGTGTGGCTACGGCACGGGTGCCCTTGGCAACACCTTCGTCATTGACCACGCGCTCACGGATGTTGAGGCGGCGCGCCTGGAACGTGGTGCAGTTGGACGTCGAGGTGAGCTCGCGGTAAGCGTTTTGGGTGGGAACCCAGGCTTCACAGTCGAACTTGCGGGCCGCGGACATGCCAAGATCGCCGGCGGCAGTGTCGATGACGCGATAGGGAAGCTCGCACTTGGCCAACATTTCCTCTTCCCAGGCGAGCAGGCGCTCGTGCTCGGCAGCTGCTTCCTCAACCGTGGTGTAGATGAACATCTCCACCTTGTTGAACTGGTGCACGCGGATGATGCCGCGGGTGTCCTTGCCGTGGGAACCGGCCTCACGGCGGTAGCAGGAGCTCTGGCCCGCGTAGCGGATGGGGCCCGCGGAAAGGTCCAGGATCTCGTCTGCATGGTAGCCGGCGAGGGCCACCTCCGAGGTGCCCACCAGGTAAAGGTCGTCTTCAGCGAGACGGTAGATCTCGGCGTCGTGCTTTACATCAAAACCGGTGCCCTGCATGGTCTCGGGACGCACCAAAGTGGGAGTGATCATGGGGACGAAGCCGGCGTCGATGGCCTGCTCCATGGCCATCTGCAGGAGTGCCATTTCCAGCCGGGCACCGACGCCGCGGAGGAAGTAGAAGCGTGAGCCGGAAACCTTGGCTCCACGTTCCATGTCGATCGCGCCGATCAGTTCACCGATTTCCAGGTGGTCCTTCGGTTCGAAGTCCGTGAATTCGCGCGGAGTACCAACGGTTTTGACCACAACGAAGTCATCCTCGCCGCCCTCGGGCACGCCGTCCACAATGAGGTTGGGGATGACGCGGAGCAACTCTTCCTGCTTGGCCTGGGCGGCAGAGGCCTCTGTGGAAGCGGCCTTCACGGAGTTGGCCAGTTCCTTGACCTCGGCCAGCAATGCCTGCTTTTCCTCGCCCTTGGCCTGCGCTACCTTCTTGCCGAAAGCGTTCTGCTCGGCGCGGAGGGTTTCGTGGCGGATCAGGGCAGCGCGGCGATCGGAGTCAGCAGAGATGATCGCGTCCACAACGGACTCGTCGGCGCCGCGGGCGCGCTGGCTGGCACGGAACTTGTCCGGATTTTCGCTGAGGTCTTTTACGTCGATCACCAGACAAGAGTATCGAATCCACCGCGGATTTCCGGCCCGCAGCGGGCAAAGGTCACCCGTCCCGGATGCGCGGCCAAGAGGGCACTGCCCAGGAGGATAGTGTTGGAGCACCATGAGCGACTGGATCCTGTACCTGATTCTCGCTGGGGGCGTGGCGTTTGCCGTCTCCAGTTGGTGGGGTGTGCGCCGATTGAAAGCCCGGCACATCAGGAGTGCGGTCCGGGAGGACTCCCACAAGCCCGGCCCCGGGGACCAGCGCGTCGCGGTCATCCTCAATCCCGTGAAAAACAACGCGGAAGACGCCCGGCAGGCCATCATTGACGCTTGTGATCTGGCCGGATGGGACGCACCGAAGTTTTTTGAAACCACCGTGGACGACCCCGGCTACGGTCAGTCGCGCCAGGCGCTGGCCTACGGAGCCGACGTCGTTCTTGCGTGCGGCGGCGACGGTACCGTGCGCGTGGTGGCCGAGTCGCTGGCGCACACGAATGTGGCCATGGGCCTCATTCCGCTAGGCACCGGTAACCTTTTGGCGCGCAACGTGGACCTGGACGTCACTGACATTGCCGACTGCATACAGATTGCGTTGTTCGGCCATCAGCGCTTCATCGATACCGCCACCATGGGCATAGACAATGACATCACCGGCGAGTCCGCCCAGCACACCTTCCTGGTCATCGCCGGCATGGGCTTGGATGCCGAGGTAGTTGGCGACACCAAGGAAGATCTCAAGAAGAGCGTTGGCTGGCTCGCCTACACGGAAGCCGGTGTCCGCCATCTTCCTGGCCGCCGTAAACGCGTGACCATCACCATGGATGATCAGCCCGAACAGGCACGGAAAATCCGCAGCGTGCTGTTCGCCAACTGCGGCTTGATACCCGGCGGGATCGACTTCATTCCCCAGGCCATGATCGACGACGGAATGCTGGACATCGTGGTGATGAGCCCGCGCAGCGCCTTCGGCTGGATCGCCATGTACACAAAAGTACTGTTCAAGCACAAGGCCAACTTGCCGATGATGAGCTTCTACCGCTCCGGGAAAGTCATCATCCGCAGCCAGGAACCCATGGCTACCCAGCTCGACGGCGACCCCTCGGGTGAGGCGACAACGGTCACCGTGCAAGTGGAGCCAGGGTCCCTGCTGATTCGCGTACCGAAGGCCAAGATCGCCTAAATTGCGCCGACGTCCGGCTGGGCGGCGTTCTTGTCGGCTTCCTCGGTTGCAGCCTTGGCAGCGGCGCGGGCCTCGGCCTGCTCCTTGATCATGGCTTGTTCTTCTTCAAAGCGGAGCCGGTCTGCACGATCGGCTTCATCGCCATTCCAGTCGTCCTGGTTCTCGCCGGTGGGCTTCGGATTGACGATCATGCCCTGGCCGTCTTTGTCATCCCGGTGGACAGACATGACCGCTCCTTTCGTTGGTACATTCATCCATCGTTTATGGATCAGGCAAGCATACGCACAGAAGCATCCTTACGAAAGGGGCTGCCGTCCCGGCTGTGGACAGCGGCTAGGAGCCCTTCAGGATCGATTCAACCCAGGCATGCGCCGAGGCAAAGGCAGCGTCGGAAGTGTGCGGGGCAACCACAGCGGGCTGCTTGTCCGCACGTGCGTAGGAGCCCAGGAACCGGGTTGCGGGGCTGATTCGGTGGAGGCCCGCAAGAGCGTCGGCCACCCGCGAATCGGTGGCGTGGCCGTCGGCGTCGATGCTGAAGAAGTAGTGACCTAAGTACTGTCCGGTGGGTCGCGATTCGATGCGGCTCAGGTTCACTCCGCGGGAGGCGAACTGGTCCAAAATCTCCATAAGCGCTCCGGGGTGATCCTCAGGCAAAGGCACCACAACGGTGGTTTTGTCCGCGCCTGTGCGGTCGGGAAGAAGACCTGGTTTGCTCACCAAAATGAACCTGGTTACCGCCTCGGGGTTGTCGCCGATGTCCTCGGCCAGAACATTCAGGCCGGGTTGTCCTGCAGCAACCAACGGGCCACAAATGGCGGCTTCATAGGGGGCGTCGTCCTCCAGCAATCCCATGGCGGCGGCCGCCGTGGATGATCCCGGAACGTAGTCGGCGTTCGGGAGGTGCTCATCCACCCACAAGCGGCACTGCGCCCAGGCGTGGCCGTGCGTGGAGATCCGTTTGATGTCGGAAAGCCCGACGCCGGGCCTCGCCACCAGGACAAAGGTGATAGGAACAAGGGCCTCACGGATGATTCGGAGTTCTTGGCCTGTGGCAATCGCGTCCAAGGTGGCCGTGACTCCGCCCTCCACCGAGTTCTCGATGGGGACCATAGCCGCGTCGGCCTCCCCCGCACGAACACGATCCAGCGCCATGTTGACGTTGGTGCAGGGAATTCGCGTGGCGTCAGCAGCACCAGGTACCTGCAGAAGAGCAGCCTCGGTGAAGGTGCCCTCAGGGCCCAGGAATGTGTAGCTAACTGCCGACATCAAATATTCCTTGCTGGTTATATAACTGGGTTAGAGAACAACCGGCTTCAGCCCGTTATCCGAAACCATGGGCTTTCCGGCCTCAAACCACATGTCCATGCCGCCAGCCACGTTCACCGCGGAGTAGCCCTGCCCCACGAGCCACTGAACGGCGCGGAAGGAGCGGCCCCCGGTGCGGCAGATAACGAACAGGTCGTCGTCCGGATCGAGTTCGTCCAGGCGTGCCGGCAGTTGATCCATGGGGATGTGGCGTGCACCTTCGGCATGCCCGGCCATCCACTCATAGTCTTCGCGGACGTCCAGGATGCTGGCGTCGGCCGGAATGTCGCCCACAGGCACGGTATCGAAGTCGCTCATGGCGTTCCCTTCCCATCGATTAAGTCCAGCATCCAGCCTAGTCCCCGAGTCGTGACACCGTAACTTGAGGAGCGGACCGCCCTTGCTTCCCGGACACGGGACGTTAAGACTGGGACAGAAGCGCGCCCCAAATCATCGGACCGTTAGGAGTACCCCATGCCGGCTGGGCATCCAACCATTCTGGCGACATCCGGCGGCTACAAGCCCGGCGATCGCACCAGGATCGAGTTCAACCACTTGATGCATTACGCCGTGGAACTGTCCGGCATAACCGGCCGCGCGCCGCGTGTGACCCATATCGGCACGGCATCCGGTGATCAGCGTTGGTGGGCCGCCGAGATGGACCAGGCAGCACGCATGGCAGGGTTCGACTTCAGCCACCTCAACCTCTTCACCATGCCCAACATCGAGGACCCGGAAGCGCACCTCCTGGAGCAGGATGTGGTGTGGGTGAACGGCGGTTCGGTGGTGAACCTGCTGGCCGTCTGGCGTGCCCACGGACTGGACGGAATCCTACGGAAGGCTTGGGAAAGCGGGGTGGTGCTGGCCGGCGTCTCGGCCGGCTCCATCTGTTGGTATCAGGGTGGTGCGACCGATTCCTTTGGCCCTGAGCTGCAGCCTGTCACCAACGCGCTGGGCTTCCTCCCCTACGGTAACGGCGTCCACTACGACTCTGAATTGCGGCGTGCACCGGCCATCCACAAGCTGGTGGCAAACGGCACGCTCGGAGAGACGCACTGCACGGACGACGGCGTCGGGCTCGTTTACCGGGGAACGGAACTTGTGGAGGTGGTGTCCGAGGTCAAGAACAAGGCGGCCTTCCGTGTGACCGCCGGTGCTGGCGAGAGCGTTGACGCTGTTGCTGTGGAGGAACGGTTGGAGTCGCGCTTCCTTGGTTGATCCTGACGTACATGACCTTTCGCAAACGTCGGCTGTTGAGCTCCGCGATGCCTTAGCTTCCGGCGAACTCTCTGCCCGTGAGGCCGCTGGCTTTTTCCTGTCCGGGATCGAATCCCGGAACAAGCAACTGGGAGCATTCGTTACCGTCACGGCCGAACAGGCCTTGAAGGACGCGGCGGCCGCGGATCGCCTCCATGCTCGGCTATTCCGCGAACACCGACAAGACGAGCTCAGCCTCCTTCACGGCATGCCCACGGCATTCAAGGACCTCACCGATGTTGCCGGCGTTCCCACAACGCACGGCAGCGCAGCCCTCGAGCACAAGCCGGCACCCGAGGACGGGGCTCTCGCGGCAACCCTGAAGGCCCAAGGTGTCATCTCGCTGGGCAAGACGCAGGTTCCAGAGTTCGGACTCACGGCCTACAGCGAAAACCGCGTGGCACCGCCGTCGCGTAATCCGCACGCCTTGGGACGCAGCTCGGGTGGGTCATCGGGCGGCAGCGCCGCCGCTGTAGCTGCAGGGCTTGTTCCCTTCGCTCCAGGGACCGACGGCGGCGGCTCCATCCGGATCCCGGCCGGTGCCTGCGGACTGGTGGGGCTGAAGCCGGGACGCGGCGTGGTGCCGTCGGGTGCCAGCGCGGGCGACGCCGCCAAGCTCGTTGTGGCCGGACCACTCGCCCGGACCGCGCAGGACGCGGCACTGCTAATGGACGCGCTCGTCCCCCGTGATCAAGCGCCCGACGGCGGCTACCTCGCCAAGGTGGGGCTGATGCCGGAACCCCTGAGAATCGGCGTGAGCTTGGACAGCCCGTGGGCGGGCGTGTATCCATTCGAGGTGGAACCGGAAGCGATGGACGCCCTGGAGCTGGGGATCAAACTGCTGGAGAACGCCGGCCATAACATCACTGAAGCCGAAATCCGCTACGACAACCGCTATCCCGAAGCGTTCACAACAGCCTGGACTGCCGGCGTCGGGAGTGCTCGAATAGCACCCAGCGCGAGGCGTTGCTGACCCCGCTGACCCGGACGTTCCGGCGTCGGGCGCAACAGCGGAGCGCTTTAAAGGTCAATGAAGCCCTGAGCTTCCTGCGGCAATTCGAGCACGACACCGTCACGCAGTACTCCAGGTGGGACGTGATGCTCATGCCGACCCTGGCGCAGACACCGCGGCCGGTCGGCTGGTTCACGGGCGGCGGACACAGCGGTGAGCAGTGGCCGAGCGAGTGGGCCGGCGATGCTGATGAGGACTACAAAAGGCAGTGCCAGTACGCGCCATGGTCCTCCATGGTGAACGTGTGCGGACTCCCGGCAATCAGCATTCCGGTGCACACTACGCCGGGTGGCCTGCCGATGGGGATTCAGCTGATTGGGCGGTCCGGGTCTGAACTATTGCTCCTGCAGCTAGCGACCGCCCTCGAGACCCGCTGAGGCTCACCGAGGTTCGAGCTGACGCTCATCGCAGACGCGCGTCTAGCATATGGAAAGTGGTTGCCCCGAGCATTCATCGATGTGACAATGCCCGCAGTCAGTGCCAGCATTGAGAAAATGAGCACACCTCAAACCACGGCTGAGTCCGCAAAGCCAGCGGGCGATACGTCATTCTTCGGCCACCCAAAGATGTTGGCCAGCCTCTTCTCCGTGGAAATGTGGGAGCGATTCTCCTTCTACGGCATGCAGGGAATCCTGCTTTACTACATGTACTTCACCGCCGAGCAGGGCGGTCTTTCCATTGACCAGGGGCTCGCCGCTGGCCTGGTGGGCGCGTACGGTGGTGGCGTTTACCTGTCGACGATCCTCGGCGCATGGCTCGCCGACCGTCTCTTCGGCTCCGAAAAGGTCCTCTTCGGCTCGGCAATCATGATCATGGCCGGCCACGTCGCACTGGCACTCCTGCCGGGCATTCCGGGCCTGATCGCAGGTTTGGTTTTGGTTGGCATCGGCTCGGGCGGCTTGAAAGCCAACGCGACAGCCTTGGTCGGCAGCCTCTACGGCGAGAAGGACGAGCGCCGCGATGCCGGATTCTCCATCTTCTACATGGGCATCAACATCGGCGGCCTCATTGGCCCGCTGGTCACCGGGTGGCTGCAGACAAGCTACGGCTTCCACGTTGGCTTTGGTGCCGCAGCCGTGGGTATGGCGATCGGCCTCATCATCTACTCGCTGGGCCGCAAACGCCTTCCAGAGGAAGCACACCGGGTTCCCAACCCCCTCCCGGTCAAGGACCGCACCAAGTACGGCCTGATCTTCCTGGCCATCCTGATCGTCATTGGCGTCCTGCTCGGCACAGGGATTGTCAACGCCAACAACCTTGCCCGGAGCATGGCCTACGCCGCAATCGGCGCCGCGGTGATCTACCTGTTCCTGATCTTCCGCAGCCCGCTGGTCACCGGCGTGGAGCGCAAGCGCGTGATCGCGTTCATCCCTCTGTTCATCGCCTCTGCAGGGTTCTGGGCACTGTTCCAGCAGCAGTTCACGTTCATTGCTGTGTACTCGCAGGAGAAACTGGACCGCAACTTGTTCGGCTGGGAAATGCCTGCCGCCTGGGTGCAGTCCATTAACCCGGTATTCATCATCATCTTTGCCGGCGTCATGGCTGCCCTCTGGACCAAGTTGGGCTCCAAGCAGCCGAGTTCACCGCTGAAGTTCTCCGCCGGCCTGTTCATCATGGGCCTGGCATTCCTTGCGTTCATCCCGCTGGCCGGCGAGGGCAAGACTCCCCTGCTGGCTCTTGTGGGCATTCTGTTCATGTTCACCCTGGCGGAACTGTTCCTCTCCCCCATCGGCCTGTCCGTGAGCACCAAACTCGCCCCGCAGGCATTCCACACCCAGATGGTGGCGCTGTTCTTCCTGTCCGTCTCGCTCGGCACCACGCTGGCCGGCATCCTCGCGGGCCTCTACAACCCCGAGGACGAGCTCCCGTACTTCCTTGGCATCGGAAGCGTGGCAGTGGTCCTGGCCATTGGCCTGGCGGCAGCATCGCCCGCGATAAAGAAGCTGATGGGCGGCGTGCGGTAGCAGCCGACCCTCCCGACATAACGGCGGCGACCCTTGCGTCAGGTGGTATTCCCACCTGACGCAAGGGTCGCCGTCGTACGCGGTTTAGAAGCTGTTGTTATAACTGCTGCTTGAAGCGCCGATGGCGATGAAGAAGATGATGCCAAAGATCAGCGTCAACGCCACGCCGATGTAGCCCATCACGAGGCCGGCGATTGCCATACCCTTGCCCGCAGGCTCGCGCTTCAAGGCGAGGTGGCCCAGGATCACCGCTGCGATCTGCGGCAGGATGAAGAACCCGAAGCCTACGTAGATGGCGATGCCGCAGCACATGCTGGCGATGCTCAAGCCCTTGGGCTCAGCCTGCATGGCGTAATACGCGGGCTGGCCGTACGGTGACTGCGGCTGGCCGTAGGGCTGCTGGCCATAGGGCTGCTGATTGAACGCCTGCTGCTGGTACGGGCTCGGTGGCTGACCGTAGGGCGACGGGGGCTGCTGGCTGTAGTCCCCCGGCGTGTATGCGCTGGCGGGTGGCTGCGGCTGCGTGTAGAAGTCGTTCTGACCCTGGGCATCCTGCGTGTATGGGTTCTGCCCGTGCGCGCTCTGCTCGTAGGGCGGGAGCGGCTGGGTGGCATTGTGCTCAGACGCACTCGCGGCGGACGCGCCATGACCCGGCGTGCTTTCTGCTTGCGTGCTCGACTCGGGCGCGCTGAACTGTGCGGGCGGGACGTACTGCGGCGGTTCGTAGCCCGCGGGCTTGTCCTCGTTGCCTTTGGATGGCTGGTCTGACATAGGAATCCCCCTGGATTTGGTCTTTGATCCCAACACTACCGCCGCCGGGGGCACCACATAAGGCAACGCGGGTTCCCTGTATGTGGCCATGACAAATGCGAGGAATGTCATATTGATGCATACGCATGGAATATTTCCTAGTCAGACTCGGTTTTGATGAGTAGCGCTCAAGCAGCGCCCACCATCGAAACTGCGGGAGCTGTCCCGCGAAGGAGGAATCATGGGTAACTTCGAAGGCAAAACCGCGCTCGTCACCGGCGGAGGCTCCGGTCTCGGGGAAGCGATCAGCAAGGACCTCGCGAAGAACGGCGTCAACGTTGTAGTAGTGGACGTTAACCTCGAAGCTGCCACGCGCGTGGCCGAACAAATTACAGCCGACGGCGGCAAGGCAGTCCCGTTCCAAGGCAACACTGCTGTGGCCGAGGACAGCAAGAAAGCAGTCGACTTCGCCGTGGAGAGCTACGGTGCGCTTAATTACGCCGTCAATAATGCCGGTATCGGCGGGGCCAGCGCTCCTGTAGGAGAAATCGACGTCGAGGACTGGGACCGGGTCATCGCCATCAACTTGAGCGGAGTCCTCTATGGCATGCGCTACCAAATCCCGGCCATCCTTGCCGCAGGCGCGTCCGAGGGCGCCATCGTGAACATGGCCTCAATCCATGGTGCTGTCGCAGCTCCCGGCAACGCCGCGTACACCGCGGCCAAGCACGGCGTGGTGGGCATGACCAAGAATGCTGCGGCGGAATACGGCGGCCAAGGACTTCGCGTCAATGCAATCGGCCCCGGCTACATCGATACTCCCTTACTGGCCGCCGCACCGAAGGAAGTAGTCAGCGGGCTCGAAGCGAAGCACCCGCTGGGCCGTTTGGGGCAGGCTGAGGAGATCGCAAACGTCACCACGTTCCTCCTTTCGGACAAGGCCAGCTTCATGACCGGTTCGTACGTACTCGTCGATGGCGGCTACACCGCCGTCTAGCGTCATCCATTGTCGCTTCGCCCGGTTTCGTGGGTCCTCTTCGGGTCCCTCGGCCGGGGCGGGGCGATTTTTGGCTAGCAGCCGCTCGTGAACGTGAAGTGAATCTTTGCCGCTTCGCCCTCGGCACGGGTGCAGTAGCGGCGCCATTCGGCGTCACAGGGGCCGGATCCCGGACATTTCGTGTCAGCGGGCCCCATGGTCTGGCATGCTGGACCCCATGGCTAGCCGAGCGGGCACAGTTGCCCTTCCCCAGGACCTTGTTGACATCACAGCCCTGCTGGACGCGTATTTCGACGTAACTCCGGATTTGGGCGACCCTGCGCAGCGCGTGGCGTTTGGAACGTCCGGGCACCGCGGATCCAGTTTGAAGGCGTCTTTCAACGAGCCGCACATCCTCGCGATCACCCAGGCAATCGTTGAATATCGCGGCCGTCAGGGCATCACCGGACCGCTATTCATCGGCCGCGACACCCATGCCCTCAGCGAGCCTGCACAGAACTCCGCGCTGGAAGTGCTGGCTGCCAACGGCGTGACCGTCCTGGTGGACGCCCGCCACGGTTACACCCCGACGCCGGCACTGAGCCACGCGATCCTCAAATACAACCGCGAAGCCGCGCCGGGAACACCCCAAGCTGACGGCATCGTGGTCACCCCCAGCCACAACCCGCCCGGCGACGGCGGCTTCAAGTACAACCCGCCCCACGGCGGCCCGGCCGACACCGACGCCACCGGATGGATCGCCGACCGCGCCAACCAACTCCTCGAGAACGGCCTCCGCGGCGTCAAGCGCATGCCGCTCAACGATGCTCTGGCCGCCGACACCACCGGCAAGTTCGACTTCCTCTCCAGCTACGTGGACGATCTCCCGTCCGTGCTGAACCTTGAGGCGATCCGCAACGCCGGCGTGCGCATCGGTGCTGATCCCATGGGCGGCGCCTCCGTTGACTACTGGGGCGAGATCGGCGAGCGCCACCAGCTCAACCTCACGGTTGTGAACCCCACCGTAGATCCGCAGTGGGCCTTCATGACCCTCGACTGGGACGAGAAGATCCGCATGGACTGCTCATCGCCGTCGGCCATGGCGTCCCTCATTAAGCGGATGGCCCCTGGCGCCGATGGCACTGCCGCCTATGACGTCGCCACGGGTAACGACGCCGACGCTGACCGCCACGGCATCGTCACACCTCTTGTTGATGGGGTGGGTGGGCTGATGAACCCGAACCACTACCTCGCCGTCGCCATCGACTACCTGTACCGGAACCGCAGCGGCTGGAACCCGGAGTCCGTGGTGGGCAAGACCCTGGTGTCGTCGTCGATTATTGACCGTGTTGCGGGCGGGCTCGGCCGCAAGCTGGTTGAGGTTCCCGTTGGCTTCAAGTGGTTTGTTCCGGGTCTGCTGTCCGGTGAAGGCGCCTTCGGTGGCGAAGAGTCAGCCGGCGCGTCCTTCAACAAGCTCGACGGCAGCGTGTGGACCACGGACAAGGACGGCATTCTGCTGGCACTGCTGGCGTCCGAGATCACGGCTGTTACGGGCCAGTCTCCATCGCAGCTGTACAAGGGCCTGACTGACCAGTTCGGTGCTCCCGTTTACGCCCGCATCGACGCCGCGGCCTCCCGCGAGCAGAAATCCAAGCTGAGCAAGCTCTCCGCCGCTGATGTCACCGCTACATCCCTTGCCGGCGAAGAGATCACGGCCAAGCTCACCGAGGCTCCCGGCAACGGCGCCTCGATCGGCGGTCTCAAGGTGGTCACCGAGAATGCCTGGTTCGCGGCCCGCCCCTCCGGCACCGAAGACGTGTACAAGATCTACGCCGAGTCCTTCAAGGGCGCGGACCACCTCGCGCAGGTTCAGCAAGAGGCCAAGGCGCTGGTGGACGGGGTTATCGCGTAGCTTCCTCAGTGGCTCTGGGCGTCCTGCGTCCAGAGCCTGAGGATGCGCCTGATGGTGTGGTCGCCTTCCGGGGCCATGTCCACCAGCGCTACCTGATCAAGCACGACGACGTCTCCGGGCTTGGGACGCTTGCCGTCGTGATGCGAGATGTGCGGCCGATAGCGTTCCAAGACGTAGTTGGGAGTAGCAATGCGCCCGCCTACGGTGTTCGCTGCCTCGACGATCTCCTCATGAAGGCCCTGAAGCAGCGGGTTGTGCTCGATCAGGCTCACCGGGATGGACCCCATATGCCCGAAATCCGCCTCTTCGCCCACTCTCAGGTGGGTTCCCAGCGCACCCTTGACGGGCGCTTCGGCCAGGTCCGCAAGGACATTGGCGACGTCGGCGCTCACGTCGGAGCCGACGTCGAACCTTAGCAGCGTGATGTGAAGCGGCCAATCGCTGCGCGGAAAAACCAGCCCTGGCGAGACGGGCTCCGTGAACGCCACCCAGATGAGGTTCCGCATAGGCATAGTTTGCCACCCGTCCAGCGGGAAGTGGGAAGCACAAACCATCTCTCACATCCCTGCCCTAAATCCCCGATCCTCTCTCACATCCCGCGGGTTTCAGCGAGTCGCTCTATCACCTACATCTGAAGTCGAACAAGCAGGGAGTGCCGGATAAACGGGATCGGAGTAATGGAACCCGACAGGAGTGAAAGAGCGTCGGCCGTAAGCCCCAGAGATGTGAAAGAGCGTCGGGCTCAAGCCCTAGGGATGTGCGAGAGCGATGGGCTCAAACCCTAGGGATGTGCGAGAGCAATGGACTGGGGGGGTCAGGGAAGCAACAGGGAAGCAAAACGCCCGCACACAAGGACCGTGAGCGGGCGTTTCTGCTATCGAAAAAACTTAGACGGTGCGAACAACATCGTCGTAAGCGAACTTCGGCTTGGCTTCGCCCCAGGCGTCCGGGCCCGGCTGGCCGATGTTGACCACGAGGAAGCTCTTCTGGTCGCCAGCCGGGAAGAACTCGGCGTCGATGGCGGCGAAGTCGGCACCGGTCATCGGGCCGGCAGCGAAACCGAGCGAGCGCACGGCGAGGATGAAGTAGCCGGCCTGCAGGTGGGCGTTGTTGTTGCCCGTAGCAGCGGCGAAAGCGGGATCGGCGTCGTACATGGCCTTGGGCGCGCCGTAGGCGGGGAGGAACTTGTCCCACTGACCCTGCCAGTCGGTGTCGTAGGACAGGATGGCGACCAGCGGAGCTGAGGCGGTCTTGGCCTTGTTGCCGTTGGAGAGGGTGTCGACGAGCTTGGCCCGGGCCTCGTCCGAGCGGACGTAGGTCACGCGGAGCGGCTGGGAATTGAAGGCAGTGGGGCCGAACTTGGTGAGCTCGTAGATGGCGCGGGCTTGCTCGTCGGTGACCTCACCGGCGAAGCTGTTGGCGGTACGGGCTTCGGCAAAAATGGCGTCGACTGCTGCGGCGTCAATGACTGCTTCTTCGTGGGCGATCGTCATTTCTTGAACCTTTCGCTGGGCCTGACCCTGAGCAGGCCAGGCACTTCTGCTTTCCATGGTTGCAACTTCAACTTCCGTTGTCCTCTTCCCATGACGGCCCGTGACGTTGGGCACAGCGCGAAAGTCGGTAGCATCATGCATACGAGCTGCCGCCCGCTTGGGGGACGTTCAGCCGTGGGAATGACGACACCAGAAGGGGCCTGATGCCAACCTTTCCCCTAGCTGCCCGTCAGCGGGCGCTGGCTGTTCTTGCCATGCTTCTGGTGATGTTCCTGATGCCAACCGCGCAGGCTTGGGGCTCCGTTCAGAATTCCAACTCCGTTCAACAGCCCGGCGTCGAGGATCCCGGAACACGGTTCTTTGGTGCATTGCTCGACTGGGACAAGGATTCAGCGGCCGATTACGCGCAGAGACTTGGTGCGCCCGCGGCACTCTACGGTCAGAACGTGTCCATGCCCGTGGACGAAGGCGGCGGCGAATACCTGAAGGGCTATTTCTCCCAGATCGCCGACCAGGGCTCGCACGCGCTGCTCACGGTCCGCCCCGGGATCGACCTGAAGGACATCAACAACGACGTTGCGTCCATTTTTGCCAGTCACATCACGACGGCGGCAGCTGGCTTCCGGGGGAAAGTTTTCGTCCGCTTCGCACCGGAAATGAACGCACCGTGGGTCAGCTGGGGACAAGAGCCGGAAGCTTACCGGGCTGCTTTCGACAAGGTCGCTGCCGCGCTGAGGGCCACCCTGCCGGATCCCGTGATGGTGTGGTCTCCGACAGCGGAGAAGGACTATCCCTTCCAGGCCGCCACGTCCACCCCTCCCAAGGAGGTGCCCCTGGCATCCTTGGACACCAGCGGGAACGGTATCTGGGATCAGGACGATTCCGCATTTGAGCCGTACTATCCGGGTGATGACGTGGTGGACTGGGTTGGCTTGTCCGTTTATCACGACACAACCGGCGCCGGCGTGGCCAGCAATACCCTGCCCGCGGCGGGCGAGTTCAATGACGCTCTCCATGCTTCCAGCGGCGGAACCTCCAGCGGCGAGGGCGGAACCGACAACTTTTACAGCACCTTCGTCCAAGCCCGCACCAAGCCCCTGGTGGTTGAAACCGGAGCTTTCTACTCGCCCGGGGCCGGTGGCGCCGCTGAGCTCGATGTTAAGGAAACGTGGTGGCACCAGGTTTTCGCCTCTGTTGCGGAGCCGGGGAATGGGTCCGTCCGGGCTGTGGTCTGGAACGAAACCACGGATGTGCGCGAACCGGGTGGGGTGCCCATCGATTGGAGGGCCACGGCCGAGACCTCACTTGCCGACCCCTTCCGAACCTCGTTGGACACCTCAGGCCTCACCATTGGACCTGTCACTGAGCGGGGCTTGGAGAACGTGCCTGGTGTCGAGGCACCGCAGCCGAAGACAGGCACGGTCATCCAGGGCTGGGCTGCGTGGGCTTCGGCCGGATCAGTCCTGGTAGCGGTCGCGGCGTTATGGCTGCTGTCCTCCCGGGCTTTCGCCAACAAGTGGTCCTACACCGGCACGGGTAAGCGTGATGCACGGATTGACATGCTCCGCGGACTGGCGATCGTGTTTGTGGTGGTAAACCATGTAGGCATCAACTCCGTCTTCCAACTGCTGAGCCAGGAAACCCTCGGAGTAGTTTCCGGAGCGGAGCTGTTCGTCATGCTCTCCGGAGTGGTTTTAGGCATGGTCTACGGGCCCCGGATTGCTACAGAACTCGGGGACGTGGTGGATGGAACCACAAAGCGCGCCTGGAAGTTGTATTTCACAGCCCTTGCCGTGGTCCTGATGGTGTACGGATTGAGCCTGCTGCCCTTCATCAACGCCGCAGCGGTGACCACTTTCACCGACCAAGGAACCGGCGGGGCAGGACGCGCGGCTGCGGGCACTACGTACGACCTCTACGCCGGCATGGAGGGGTTGCTGCAGTTCCCCGTCCCGCAAGGGCTCATCCCGGCGCTCCTAATGCTGCAGGTTGGGCCGTGGCAGTTCAACATCATGGGCCTCTACGTCGTTCTGTTGCTCATCAGCCCCCTAATCCTCGTGGCGCTATCCCGCGGGTTTACCTGGCTTGTCCTCACGCTCAGCGTCGGCCTCTACATCGCGGGGTCGATCTTTCGCTTCCGCCTGCTGCCTTCGCAGTTCGAGGATTCATTCCCGCTTCTCGTGTGGCAGCTCCTGTTCGTTGTGGGAATGACCGCCGGGTTCTATCGACATCAAATCATCCAGTGGTTTGCCGAACCGCGACGGCGCCTACTGCTTGGCATGTGCATTTTCCTGGCGGCTGCCTGTGCCGTCTTCTCCTGGAGCGGTCCCTATATGACCAACCAGCTGGACTTCCGGCTCGCGCTTATCCCAGAAACGACGTTCAGGTACGTCTACGACACCTTCTTCAGCCGGACTTATCTTGGGCCGGGACGGGTGCTCAACGTCTTCCTTATAACCATCGCCTTGTATGCATTGCTCAGTGTCTTTTGGAAGCCGCTGGCACGCGCCGTTGGCTGGTTCTTCATACCTCTGGGCCAAGCCACCCTGTACGTGTTCATCATGCACGTGTTCTTCATTGTGGCCATCGCCAACATCCCTGTGCTGCGGGACGGTAACCTCTGGCTGAACACCGCCGTGTATATCGCCTTGCTCGCCATACTTTGGGTGATGGTGAAAACCAGGTTCCTGTTCAGGCTGGTTCCTCGCTAAAGCGCCTCATGTGGGTGCGCATTTGGCGGTAATGTTGCACCGAATCCCAATACTCTTCTGAGGAAGGCCCCGCCATGAGCATGCTCGGCATCAAATGGAAGCTCCACGGCAACGGCAAGTCCATTCGCCCCGGCCACGTGGTGGCTCCCGACGAGCGGCTTGCGTGGCCCTTGACCATCGGCATCGGAATGCAGCACGTAGCAGCCATGTTCGGCGCCACGTTCCTGGTCCCCATCATCACGGGCATGCCGCCGGCAACCACACTGCTTTTCTCCGGTATCGGTACCCTGCTCTTCCTGGTGATCACCAAGGGCCGCGTGCCCAGCTACCTGGGTTCAAGCTTCGCGTTCATCGCCCCGATCATGGCGTCACAGCAGCAGTACGGCGTCAGTGGCGCCTTGGGCGGCGTGGTGCTTGCCGGCGTCGTACTGGCGCTTATTGGTGCGATCGTGCAGAAGTTTGGCGCCGAATGGATCAATCGGCTCATGCCGCCGATTGTCACCGGCGCGATTGTGGCGCTGATCGGCCTGAACCTCGCGCCAGCCGCGAAGAACAACTTCGACGCCGCTCCCGTCACGGCGCTGATCACACTGGTGACGATCATCCTGGTCAGTGTGCTCTTCCGCGGAATTCTGGGGCGCCTGAGCATTCTGGTGGGCGTCGTGGTTGGCTATGTCGTTGCCATGATGCGCGGCGAGGTCAGCTACGAAAAGATGGACGCCGCTGCTTGGATTGGCCTCCCACTATTCCAGACCCCGGAATTCCACCTTGGCGTGGTGGGGCTGTTCGTGCCGGTTGTGCTGGTGCTCGTGGCTGAAAACGTGGGACACGTGAAGTCGGTGGCCGCGATGACCGGCCAAAACCTCGACGGCGTCTCCGGCCGCGCGCTGATGGCCGACGGCGCCGCTACCGTACTTGCCGGCTTTGGCGGCGGTTCCGGTACCACGACTTACGCGGAGAACATCGGCGTCATGGCCGCCACCAAGGTCTACTCGACGGCGGCCTATTGGGTAGCCGGTATCTTCGCCATCCTGCTGAGCTTCTCCCCGAAATTCGGCGAACTAATCGCTACCGTTCCGGCCGGCGTTCTGGGCGGTGCCGCAACCATGCTGTACGGCATGATTGGCGTGCTCGGCGTAAAGATCTGGGTGCAGAACAAGGTCAACTTCTCCAACCCGATCAACCTGACCACGGCTGCTGTGGCCCTGATCATCGGCATCGCGGACTACACGTGGACCATCGGCGAACTGAAGTTCACCGGCATTGCCCTAGGATCAGCCGCTGCACTGGTGATTTATCACGGCATGAAGGGGCTGGCTCGGTGGCGCGGGACCGTCGCTGAGCCTGAGACCGAGACGGCAGGGCTGCCGCCTGCGGTGAAGTCGGCGATAAATGCTGCTTCTAAGCGGGGTGCGAAGAAGGGGAAGTAGGGCTTCCTTCCGGCAAATTGCGGATGAGGCACCAAGGCGGGAGCCGCCCTTACTGGTCCCCGAATTTGTCGTCGAAACGGCTCATGAACGCGGCCATGGCGTCGCGGGCCACCGGTTCAAAGGGCCTGTAGGTCTTGGTCCCATTGGTTTCGGTCCATCCGGAACTGATGCCGCTGCTGGCGAGCCACGTGATCTGCTTGTAGAACGGGTTGTTGGTAGCAACATCGGCAAACGGCGACTCTGCGGGGGCGGTGAACTCCGGCGAACCGGCCAGCCTGTACATGAATGCGGCCATGGCGTCGCGGGCTACCGGTTCAAGCGGGCGATACGTCTTGGTCCCATCCGCCTCGATCCATCCGGTACTGATGCCCTTGCTGGCAAGCCAGGTGATCTGCTTGTAGAACGGGTTGGTAGTGGCTACGTCGGTAAAAGGCGACTTGGTGGGGGCGTTGAACTCCGGGCTACCTTCCAGTCGATACAGGAAAGCAGCCATAGCGTCACGGGCTACGGGGGCCAAGGGTCGGTAGGTCCTGGCTCCGTTGGCCTCGGTCCATCCTGTTGAAATGCCGCGGGATCCGAGCCAATTGACTTCGGTGGTGAACTGCCCGCCGGATATGTCGGAGAAAATGGGGCCTGGGTTGCTGGCGAAGGCCGTCAACTGCCCGACGGTACCGTTGAAGACATTCTGATCACCCGGGAACACGCCGGAATCGGCGTGCTGCCACAAGGTGTAGGCATTCCAACCAGCTGGCAGCGCCCCGGGTGTCGATGCCCAGCTGGCGATGTGCAGAGGGTGGTTCCCGAAGCCATTGGCCCTACCCGTGCAGGTATTCCACCAGTCGGTGGTGGTGTAGATGGCAGGAAGGCGGCCGGTTCGCGACAGGATGGTGGTGGCGAAATCGGAAACCCACGACACCATCTCGCCAGGGCTCATTCCATAACATGCGCTGCCGTAGGGGTTGTATTCGAGGTCCAGCAGCGCAGGCAGTGTTTCTCCATCCGGAGTCCAGGCTGCACCGCTCTGGAGGAAATAGCTGGCTTGAGCGGCGCCCGAAGACGCGTTGGGAAGCGCGAAATGGTAAGCGCCGCGCAGCATCCCGGCGGAAGCAGCTCCGGCGTACTGGTCGGCGAAGTACGGATTGCTGTATTCGGTCCCCTCGCTGGCTTTGACGTACGCAAACTTGGCCCCGTTTGCTGCAGCCTTGGTCCAGTCCACCACCCCTTGGTGGCTACTGACATCCATACCGGGCACACCCGGCACTGCTGAAGCGGACTCTGTGGCCTGAATGGAGAACAATTGGCCTGCACTTTCATGACCACGAATGGTCGATCCCATGGCGTGGTCGTTTTGGGCGGCTGGCGCTTCTTCGGAGGCGGTGGCCACCGTTGCACCAGACGCGGCGACAAGCATGGTGGCGAGCAGGACAGCGGCCGCTTTAGCGCCGGTAAACCCCCGTGTCGGCGGTTTGGCTGAACTCTTCGGGAGACCTGAGTGGCTGGACATGGAGAACTTCATTCGACGATTCCTTCGGCATGCGGGAGGAACCGGCGCCCCCACGTGGTTCAGCCCAGCCTACTATCCAAACTCACACTCCCACTTCCGCCAACAACGCCGCGCACCGCTCCAGTGAGCGCGGCATCCACAACTTGCATGCTGTTCATTGCCGGGAGAATTTTGATTCAGCAGCAATAACCAACCTTGAAGCCCACTCAATGCACTTGCTGGACTTGGCCCGGGTGAGACTCGAAACGTTGTATCCGGCTTTTGTCTTTTCACCCAACAGGCGGGCAAGAATCGCATTCTCACCCCCGGCTTCTTTTAGCACTTTTATCGCATCTGCATGATTGTCGGACTTGGAGTGACGGCCCAGCTCCAGCAAACAAAAAGCATCCGCCGCTGCTATGCCTGCGTGGACCGCCAAGGTAGCAATGACGTCTGCATAAGCTTCTCCGGAATTCAGGGTGTTGATTGTATCGGCTGCTTCAAGGAAAGCCCTTGAATCCTCAAGCCGCGCACTGGCGTCCGACCGCGCCGCCACTAGGCAGCCACCGAATCACGGAGTCGGCGCGACAACCAATTGCGGTCACCGCAAACGTGAATGCCCTCCCTCATAATCGACTCGAATATCGGTGCCTGTCGAATTTCGGACGCTTCGTAGGTCATAGGGCGAACGTCGTTACCGGTGAGATGGTAGACATCAACGGCCAAATTACCAATCTGCTCGTGAAGCCCGTCGCTGGCGCCGTCGTGAATGATGAACAGCAAGTCGATATCGGAGTCATTACGCATGTCCCCGCGTGCCGCTGAACCAAAAAGGGTGACCTGCAGGGGGCGGTCCGGCCATCGGTTTATTGCTTGAGAAACAAAACGCGTCAAGCGATCCCTGCCTCGGGACGCTTCAGCAATGACACTGGCGAGCATATGGGACGAATTCAGAACATACTCGGTTCGGTTTCCGACCTGAGATCCCACCACAATGCCGCTTTCTTGAAGACGCTCCAAGCATCGCCGGGTGCCGGACACGGAGGCCTGGATGCCTCGCTCCCGAATCAGATGCCCAGGCGTGCTTGGACGACCGTCCGCCAATGCCATGAGGACATCAGCTTCGAGCGTGGGACAAATCGCCCTCAATGGGTTCTGCAGCTGCATAGGACCTCCCAATCGCTTCTTATAGTACGCAATTCAGCATTAGTTGCACCACCTCCGCCCGAGCGGCTGCCATGGACTTCCGGAGACGCAGAGCAATCTTGAGAGAGCGCTCTCTTGACGTACGTGACTTGCAGCACATACATTGGTCCCACATCCCAGAGAGCGCTCTCTCGCCCTAGGCGTACGGCCGCTCGAACACACAAAGGAGTGATCGTGGAGTTTTCGCGACTAAGGAAATTCACTGCCCTGGCCGGCGTAGCCTCTCTGGCCCTCGTGGCGGCAGGCTGCAGCGGCGGAGGCGATAAGGCGGCGAGCGCCGACAACCCCGTCACATTGACCGTGACCACCTTCGGCACTTTCGGATACGACGACCTGTACGCCGAATACGAGAAGCAGAACCCCGGCGTTACCATCGAGGCCACCAACATTGACCGTGGTTCCAACGCCCGGACCGATGCATTCACCAAGCTCGCCGCGGGCTCCGGACTTAGCGATGTGACGGCAATCGAGGAAGGCTGGCTGGGCTCCATCATGGAGGTTTCGGACCAGTTCGTGGACCTCAAGGAGCACGGTGCTGAGGACATCAAGGGCAACTGGGTGGACTGGAAGTACAAGCAAGGCACTGACCCCAACGGCCGCGTGATCGGCTATGGCACGGACATCGGACCGCAGGCCTTGTGCTTCAACGGCAAGCTTTTCGAAGCTGCCGGCCTGCCGAGCGATCGCGAAAAGGTGGCCGAACTCTTCGGCGGCAAGGACGCAACCTGGGATACGTACTTCAAGCTCGGCCGCCAGTACAAAGAGGCCACCGGCAAGGCCTGGTATGACCAGTCCGGATTCGTCTGGAACTCCATGGTCAACCAGATGGACGAGGGCTACTACACCAAAGACGGCAAGCTGAACGTTGAGGGCAACAAGGAGATGCGGGCAAAGTTCGACATGCTCGCTGCTGGCACCGCGGATGGCCTGTCCTCCAACCAGACCCAATTCGACTGGGGTAACGGCAAGGCTTTCGTGGACGGTTCCTTCGCCACGCACGTTTGCCCGGCGTGGATGCTCGGAACCATCAAGGGTCAGCTCGAGTCGGCAGGTGGCGGGGCGGCCAGCGGCTGGGATGTAGCCGATGTCTTCCCCGGCGGCGCTTCCAACTGGGGCGGTGCTTTCCTCTCGGTTCCCAAGAGCTCCAAGCACCCCGCCGAAGCAGCCAAACTGGCAGCATGGCTGACCGCACCTGAGCAGCAAATCAAGCAGTCCGCTGCAGCGAACAACTTCCCCAGCACCCTCGAAGCCCAGGCAAAGATCGTCGAGGCAGCAAAGCCGAACGAACTGTTCAACAATGCCCCGTATGGCGCAATCTTTGAGTCCCGCGCCGAGGGTGTCATCGCCCAGTTCAAGGGTCCGGATGACTCTGTGATCCAGGAGAACGTCTTCGGTCCTGCCCTCAAGATGCTCGATTCGGGCAAGGGTACGGCCGATGAGGCCTGGAATGAAGCCGTCAAGCTCCTCAACGACCTCGTGGTCAACAACTAGCAGAACCCGGCCGTGGGGCCTCCGGGATAACCGGAGGCCCCCTCACAGAGTCTGAGACCCGTCCATGACCACCACATTGAACCGCCCGGCAGCCAGCAGATCGGCCGCCAACAAACCGAAACCGACGTTCCGCCAACGCCTGAACGTCTTCGACATGAAGGCGTCACCCTACTTCTACATCGCCCCGTTCTTCATCCTGTTTGCCTTGGTGGGCCTCTTTCCCCTGGGCTACACGTTCTTCGTCTCGCTCTTCGACTGGCATCTGCTCAAAGGCCAGGGAGAGTTTGTGGGATTCCAAAACTTCGCTGAGGTGCTGCAGGATAGGTTCTTCTGGAACTCCCTCTTTAACACCGTCAGCATCTTCCTGATTTCCACCATCCCCCAGCTGATCATGGCCACCATCATTGCCGCGGTCCTGGACCAGAACCTGCGAGCCAAGACCTTCTGGCGCATGAGCATCCTGCTCCCCTACGTCGTCACTCCCGTGGCCGTCGCCATGATCTTCACCAACATGTTCGGGGAGCAGTACGGGCTCATCAACAACATCCTGTCGAGCTTCGGCATCGATCCCATCATGTGGAAGAACGACACCCTTCCCAGCCACATCGCCATCGCCACCATGGTGAACTGGCGTTGGACGGGCTACAACGCGCTGATCCTCCTGGCCGCCATGCAGTCAGTACCGCGCGATATCTACGAGTCTGCAGCCATCGACGGCGCCGGCTCCGTCCGCCGCTTCTTCAGCATCACCCTGCCCAGCATTCGACCCACCATGGTGTTCGTCATTGTCACGGCCACCATCGGCGGGCTGCAGATCTTCACAGAGCCCCGACTGTTCGATCCCGTGGCTGCCGGCGGAACGGCACGGCAGTTCCAGACCACCGTTCTGTACCTGTGGGAGATGGCCTTCCAGCGTCAGAACTTCGGCAAGGCCTCCACCATCGCGTGGCTCCTGTTCCTGATCATCCTGCTCTTCGGCATTGTGAACTGGTTGATCTCACGCCGTATCGCCACAAATGGCGACGATCGCGGTGCTGCCAGCCGCCGCCGTCGTAAGCGTTCTTCCGCCGCGAACGTAAAAGCGGACGACGTCGGCCTCCCGGCCCAGGCGGCAGCGGCAGAACCGGCCACCGGACCAGAACCAACCCCGAGGAGCGGGCAATGACCCTCACGCAAAACCGGCCACAAGCACCGGCCCTTCAGCGAACCTCCCGTTCCCTGGCCACACGGAAGGCACTCTTTGGCAACGGCCGACGGCCCGGCTTCCTCACTTATGGGTTGCTGCTCGCATTCTTCCTGGCATCGGCCTACCCGCTCTGGTGGTCCGTGATCATCGGCAGCCGCTCCAACGAAGCCCTCGGGGAAACCTGGCCGCCGCTGCTCCCGGGCGGCAACTTCTGGACCAACGTTGGCGAAGTCTTCGACACCATCCCGTTCTGGCTCGCGCTCGGCAACAGCGTCCTGATCTCGGGCATCATCACCGTCTCGGTGGTGGGATTCTCCACCCTGGCCGGGTACGCGTTCGCCAAACTGCGCTTCCGCGGCCGCAACTGGCTGATGGTGGCAGTGATCGCCACTATGGCCATTCCGACGCAGCTCGGCATCATCCCGTTGTTCATGCTGATGCGCACGCTGGGCTGGACCGGTGAGATCGGCGCCGTCGTCATCCCTACCCTTGTCACGGCGTTCGGTGTCTTCTTCATGCGGCAGTATCTGGTGGACGTCATTCCGGATGAGCTCATCGAGTCGGCACGCATGGACGGCGCATCCATGATCTCCACCTTCTGGCACGTGGCGCTCCCGGCCGCACGCCCGGCCATGGCAATCCTCGGCCTGTTTACGTTCATGACGGCATGGACTGATTTCCTGTGGCCCCTGCTGGTGCTCGACGCCGGCAACCCCACCTTGCAGACGGCACTCAGCCAACTGCAGTCGGCGCGGTACGTGGACTACTCGATCGTCCTGGCCGGCGCCGTCATGGCAACTCTTCCGCTGCTGGCACTCTTCGTCATAGCGGGACGTCAACTTATATCCGGAATCATGCAAGGAGCAGTGAAGGGCTAATGCCATTCGAAGCAACAAACCACCCAGCGACCACTCCTTTTAACAGGGTGTGGCCCAAGGGCTTCATCTGGGGCTCGGCTACCGCCGCAGCCCAGGTGGAAGGCGCCAGCCACGAGGGCGGCAAGGAAGATTCCGTGTGGGATGCTTTCGCCCGCGTTCCGGGTGCCATTGCCAACGGCGAGACGCTGAAGGACGCGGTGCAGCACTACCACCGAATGCCCCAGGACGTCAGGATCATGAAAGAGCTGGGCCTGGATTCCTACCGGTTCTCCACCAGCTGGTCCCGCGTCCGGCCAGGTGGCCGTACAGTGAACGCCGAAGGCTTGGACTTCTACTCCCGCCTTGTGGATGAACTGCTCGACGCCGGTATCCTCCCTTGGTTGACGCTTTACCACTGGGACCTGCCGCAGGCGCTGGAGGAAAAGGGCGGCTGGGCCAACCGCGATACCGCCTACCGTTTCGTCGACTACGCAAACGCTGTCTACTCGGCGTTGGGGGATCGCGTCCAGCACTGGACGACATTCAACGAACCGTTCTGCTCGTCACTCCTTGGTTATGCGGCGGGCGTGCACGCTCCGGGTCGTCAGGAACCGGACGCGGCCGTAGCGGCGATCCACCACCAGCATCTGGCCCACGGCCTGGTGGTCAACGAACTGCGGAGTCGCGGCGCGCAGCAATTGGGGATCACACTGAATCTCAGCAACTCCATTCCGCGCGATCCTTCCGATCCCGTGGACCTCGATGCGGCGCGCCGGTTCGACTCGCTGCAGAACCGGATCTTCCTCGATCCAATCCTCCGTGGCGCTTACCCGGAGGACACCCTCAACGACCTTAAGCAGTTCGGCATTCGGGACGTCATCAAGCCCGGCGACCTGGAAATTATCGGTGCACCCATCGATTTCCTGGGCGTCAACCACTACCACGATGACCTCATCAGCGGACACCCCACTGCTGAACACGGAGACGGCCACTCGGGCGGCGCAACGCGCTCGACGTCGTCGTGCTGGATCGGTTCGGAAGATATCGCCTTCCCGAGCCGCGGCCTGCCACGCACGGCCATGAATTGGGAGGTCAACCCTGATGGACTGCGGAAGCTCCTGGTGCGCCTTGGCGAGGAGTACTCGACGCTGCCGCCGCTGTACATCACGGAAAACGGCGCCGCGTACGACGACATCGTCAGTCCTGACGGAGCAGTCCACGACGCCGAGCGGACCCAGTTCGTCCTCGACCACATCACAGCTGTTGGTGAGGCACTCGACCAAGGCGCCGACGTGCGCGGCTACTTCGTTTGGTCGCTCCTGGACAACTTCGAGTGGTCCTGGGGTTACGGCAAGCGCTTCGGGGTTGTTCGTGTGGACTACGACACCTTTGAACGGACGGTGAAGGACAGCGGACTCGCTTACTCCCGCGTTATCGAGGCAGCCAAGGCATCTGCGACCGCTACCGTGAACGCCTAAAGTAGCCTTCAGAGGCTTACTTTTCGACGTTCCGGAGATGACGATGACGCAGGACACCAGCGGCCCCCGGCCGGTACCCACCCTTGAGATGGTGGCTGCCTTGGCCGGGGTGTCGAGGGCCACCGTGTCCCGCGTCGTCAATGACAGCCCTAGTGTTGACCCCGAACTGGCACAGTCCGTGAGAAAAGCGATCCTTGCACTCGACTACACGCCAAACCGTGCCGCACGTTCCCTCGCCAAACGCCGGGCGAATGCGGTCACCCTGATCGTCCCGGAGTCGACATCCAAGGTCTTTGCGGACCCCTTCTTCGCATCGGTGGTCCAAGGCATTGCTCTGTTCCTGACCGATACCGAGTACACGCTGAACATGGTGATCTCTTCTGAGTCGAAGCCGGAAAAAACCCGCAGCTTCCTGCTCGGAGGCAACGTGGACGGTGTCCTGGTGGTGTCGCACCACAGTGGTGACAACTCCTGGACGCACCTTTCGGGATCACTTCCCATGGTGTTCGCCGGGCGCCCCTTAGTAGGCGGCAAGGAGAGCTACTACGTGGATGTGGCCAACGAGCAAGCTGCCTACGAGGTCACCCGGCTTCTGACCGAGAGCGGCCGAAAGAGCGTTGCCACGATTGCGGGTCCCCAAGACATGCCCCCGGGCATTGACCGTCTCGCCGGGTGGAGGACTGCCGTGCGGGAGGCAGGTCTTGGGGAGGGCTTGATGGAGGAAGGCGACTTCACTTTGGCATCCGGCGCCAGAGCAATGCATCGTTTGCTGGATCGGGGCGTGCCGATTGACGCTGTTTTCGCGGCGAACGACCAAATGGCCGCCGGCGCCTACACCGCCATCCAGGGGCGGGGCCTGCGCATCCCGGAGGACATCGCCGTCGTCGGTTTTGACGACGATTCCTTCGCTACCTCAGTGACCCCCGCCCTCACCACCGTGCATCACCCGATTGTTGAACTCGGCAAGAAGATGGCCGAGACCCTGGTGAACCTGATCGAGGGCAAACCAGCGGAACGCGTCACCAGAATGCCAACGTCGATCGTCATCCGCGATTCCGTTTAGCGCCATGCCTTGAAAGGCTTCCATGCTTCCTGCTCCCGTCAGCACCACCGCCCCTTCCCTCGCGACAGGCCGCCCCATCCGTTGGGGAGTAGTGGCCACGGGATCCATAGCCCTGCGCGTGGTGCAGGATCTTGCGCTCCTTGAGGACGCCGTCCTGCAAGCTGTCAGTTCCCGCTCGGAGGCTTCGGCCCGGAGCTTTGCTGAAAAGTTCGGGTTTGCCACGGCCTACTCGGACGCAGGAGAGACGCCGGGCTACGAGCGGCTGCTGGCTGACCCCGCCGTCGACGTCGTGTATATCGCCACGCCGCACGCTCAGCATCACGCCGTCGCGTTGGCTGCGCTTAATGCGGGAAAGCACGTCCTGTGCGAAAAGCCCATCGCCATGGATGCCGTGCAGGCAGGCGAGCTGTCTGATCTCGCCCGGGCTCGTGGGCTTTTCCTCATGGAGGCGGTGTGGACCCGGTTCCTGCCGAGCTTCTGCCGCGCCGTCGAAATTTTGCGGTCAGGGGAGATCGGGGAGCCGCGCTGGCTCCAAGCTGACCTCGGCTTCGTGCCTGCTTACGACCCCGCGTCCCGGATCTGGGATCCGGCCGCCGGCGGTGGAGCATTGCTGGACCTCGCCGTCTATCCACTGACATGGGCGCTCGAAGTTTTTGGTGAGCCCCGCAGCATGCTTGCCAGCGGGGTCCTGACTCCTGAGGGTGTGGACCTGCAGAATTCCCTTGCCCTGGATTATGAGAGCGGAGCCCATGCGCAGCTCATCACGTCGATCGGCGCGGAATGCCCCAGCGTGGTGACTGTCGGAGGGACGGAAGGTTGGTTGCGATCCTCCGCTCCCCTGTTCAACCCGGCCGAGCTCATCATCCAGCCACGCAGCGGCACGCCGCGGACGGAAAGGTTCGAGGTGACCGGGCACGGATTCAGCTATGAACTGCGCGAGGTGACGCGGTGCCTTCAGGCTGGGCTGACCGAGAGCCCGTTCATGACTCCTGGGGAGTCGGTTGCGATGATGGAACTGCTGGACGAGGCTCGCCGGCAGATGGGTCTGCGCTATCCCAGCGATCCTCAGTTTCCCACCGCAGCAGATCCCCTGGTTGGCAGTCCAGTACCTCGCACAGCGCTTCGAGCGTTGTAAACCTCACGGCCTTCGCCCTCCCATTCTTGAGTACAGCCAAGTTGGCTGGCGTGATCCCAACTTTCTCGGCCAGCACTCCAACGGGCATTTTGCGCTTGGCCAGCATGACGTCGATATCCACGATGATCGGCATCAGATCACCTCGTCGAGCTCGGAACGGAGCTGTGCGGCTTCGACGTCCCGCGCTACGGCTTGGATCAGCAGGGTTCGCATCACCAACACAACCAGTGCCACGCCCCCGATCATCAACGCCGCCCCGCAGATCAGCAACACAATGCCAGGGGCCGTCTCGCCGGGCGCCAGAATCACCGCGATGCCAAACACCAGCACCGCTGCGAAAGCGATGGCTCCAAAGATGATGTCCACGAAGCGGAAAGCCCGGTGGGAGAACACCGTTCCGCGGCGCACCATGGTCAGCAATCGCCACACGCAGACCGCAACCACCTGGACGCACAGAATCCCCAGGACCACGATGGCCAGCAGCGCGATGCGGGGACCATCGGGGGCTCCGGCCTCAATCAGGTCGGTAGAGAGCAGCGGCACCATCCGTACCTGGACAAACAACGAACCCGCCAGCACCATCGCAATTACTATCCGTAATGCGAGGATCGTCAGCTTTCCCATGGAAACTCCTTTATCGAACAACAGTCTGATTCTATCGATATTCGATAGTTAAGCAACGGGTCTCCGCACTTTGCAGTTAGTCAGCTTGCTTACTAAAGCGACCTTCCCTAGGCTTGAACAGGTCAGACAAACAACTCTCACAGCGGCGGCCCACGCTCAAAAAGCACTCCGCCGCGCAACGGAGGAGGAACAATGTCAGAACACAACATCACAGGCAAGAAGGTCGCATTCCTGCTGACGGACGGTGTGGAGCAGGTGGAACTCACCAGCCCATGGCAGGCGGTCAAGGATGCGGGCGGCGAGCCCACTCTCGTGGCTCCCTCCAAGGGAAAGCTCCAAGGTTTCAACGGCGTGGAGAAGGGTGACACCTTCGACGTCGACCTCGCGGTAGCCGAGGCCAACGCCTCCGATTTCGACGCGCTGGTTCTCCCCGGCGGCGTCGTGAACGCTGATCATCTCCGCGTAGATAAGGACGCGCAGAACTTCACGCGCGCCTTCTTTGAGCAGCACAAGCCCGTTGCCTCGATCTGCCACGGACCGTGGATTCTCATCGAGGCCGGCGTGATCAAGGGCCGCAACGTCACCTCGTATCACACCCTCCAGACGGACCTGAAGAACGCGGGCGCCAACTGGACCGACGAGGAAGTGGTGGTGGACCAGGGCCTGGTCACCAGCCGCAACCCTGACGACCTCCCCGCCTTCAACAGCAAGGTGGTTGAGGAGATCTCCGAGGGCCAACACGCTGGCCAGACCGCCTAGCGGCCATTAACCCACAGACGGCAAGTGCCGCCGTCGTACTTTCACAAGAAGTACGACGACGGCACTTGGCGTTTCGCTGTCTGCAGGCTTTGCGAGGAGCAACGGAAGGTTCTTGGGAGCGCTAAATGAGCGAAGTGAAGATATCCCAGCCGTTGCCTATTTGTTGGGTGCCGAATCGTCCGCCGTATTTGAGGAGATCGCCGTCCTGGTTGATGGCGATGACATTGTTGCCCGGTTGGGGGTGCCCTCCGTTTACCGCGACGTCCAGGTTGTGCTCGTAGCTGCCTGCCCCGCTGATTTCGGACGTCACTGCCCACCCGGGTCCCCACACTGAGGGTTGCTTCCAGTTCCCTTGACCGTCCGTGGGGTATTCGTGGAGGTAGCCGCTGCGATCACGGCCGTAGATGTCCACGCCGCCGTCGCCGGCTACGTCCCCTGGGGCAACGATTTTGTCGAAGATCTGCCATCCCGAGCCAACTTGGGCGGGAGCGAGCCAGCCGCCTTCGCCGTTACCGGGATACAGGTGCAGGTTTCCCTGACGATCCCGGGCGAGGACATCATTTATGCCGTCCCCGTCAAAATCCCCTGGGCCAACGATTGAGTCGAAGATGTTCCAGCCCGTGCCGACGACCGATCTCTCCAGCCATCCGCCCTCTCCGTCCCCTGGGTAGAGGTAGAGGTCGCCCACCGAATCCCGGGCAAGGATGTCGTTGTTGCCGTCCCCGTCGAAATCCCCTGGCGAGAACACAACGTTAAAGACGTACCAGCCTGTCCCTACAACTCGCGGTTCATCCCAGCTTGAAGGTTCGAAGCCTGGGCAGTTTCCTTCAAAGCACCAACCGTTCTTCCTGAAGGGGTAGGTCCTCGGGTAAAGGACCAGTTCCCCATCGTCCGTGCGGCCAAGCAATTCGAAATTTCCGCGGCCGGTCCAACCCATGGCCCGGTTGGACGCAGAAACGGGAGAAGTTTCAGCGCTGTGCAGCTGAATCCCCTGAGATTCGTCCTCAGGTGTTTTGGGGCACCCACTGTTACGTCAACATCCGTTGGATGCAACTCGAATCCGGTCGTGCGCGCAAGGCATACGCAACAATTCTCAGAGCATACGCGCTCGGCACTGGTACGAGGGGCATAACCGACGCGCAGAACCCGGCGAAGGTGCTCTGAACGCTACACACGTTTCATGTCCCACTTCCTTGCGAGTGGACGTTGGCAGTTTCGGTGTCTCCGAGTGCTGCCCCGTGGGCTCGCCGCATCCGATTACCGCGCAAACGACCGTTGAGAAGTAGCGGCTGCGGCAGCTCCGCCGTCGTAATGTTGCGCAGGTCACACTCGACGCATACGCTGGGGGACGCTGCAGCGTGGCAGCAAGGATGAAAGGCAGTACATTGGCCAGCGACAAGCTCTCCGTAGTTGTTCGCGTCGACGTTGACGGCGAACAGATCCAGATCGCAGCGACCGGTCGAGTGACCACCTCAAGCCTCCAAGGGCTCTACCCGGTAGTCCAACGCACCAAGAGCCTTGGCGGCGGACTCGGCGTCGAGATGGATCTTTCCCAAGCCACCATTGATCAGGACGCGCTGTATCAACTGCAGGGCTACGCCGCACTCCATGCCGTTCCCGTTCGCCTTGCCCCGGACTTCGGCAACGTGACGGCTCTTTCGCCGTGCGCTACCCGGACCACTAGCCGCGCCGCCTAACACCGCCGCTCAACATCAATCGTCCACACACCGCCGTCCATCAGGAGAAACAATTGCGCAAAGTCACCGCTGGGCTGTTCCACTCCGTAGACGGCGTAGTCCAGGATCCCTTCAAGTTCCAGTTCGATAGCTTCGACGACGAACTCGGCACTGGCCTCTCCACGATGATTGACAGCGTGGACGCCGTGGTTCTGGGTCGAGTCGGTTACCAGGAGTGGGCGGGATATTGGCCGACGGCGCCGCGGGACGAAGATTTTGCCGCCTTCATCAACCCTGTGGAGAAGTTTGTTGCCTCCCGCACCTTGTCCGCACCCCTTGAATGGGAAAATTCCCACCTGATTGAGGGCGACGTTGAGCAGTTCGTCAAGGAGCTGAAATCGCGGGACGGCGGCGAAATCGCAGTTTGCGGCAGCATCTCCCTGGTCCGCCAGCTGTTCTTCGCGGGCATCCTCGATGAACTCACCCTCATGACGCACCCAGTAGTGGCCGGCAGCGGGCGACGACTCTTCGAAGACGGCGATCCGCTGCACCGGCTCGTGTTGGAGAACCAGTTCGCCACCAGCAAGGGCAACGTGGTCAGCACGTACAGCCTGCGCAAGGACTAAGCGAACGACGGCGGCAGTCACGCGCCGCCGTCGGCCTGCCTGAGCGGTCACCCCAGTAGCAGCGCCGCGCCCAGTTCGCTCCTGAAGTAGAGCACGCTGCGGCCGTATCGTGTTGATGTCACGAGTCCCGCATCATGGAGGGCCCTGAGATGCTGGTTTACAGCGGACGTTGTGACCCCGAAGCGAAGGCCCAGCTCGGTGGACGAGGCCGGGGCAGCCAGCGCTGTGAGCAGGCTGGTCCGAACCTCTCCCAACACAGCCACAATCGCAGCCGGATTCGTAACGCGCTCCGCTTCCCACATGGCACCCTGGCCCCGGACTGGATACATCAGTAGCGGCGGGTAGCCGTGGTTCACGGGCGCAGAGGCCCTACGGGTAAACATGGTGGGAACAAGAGTCAGCCCCAGCCCGTCAGTCTTCTCGGTCCGCGACGCCGGGTTCTTCAACTTCACGGAGATCACGCGCCCGTCGAACTCGACAGCACCGGACAGGTCGTTGAGCATCGTGAACAGCCCGCCTTGCGCAATCTGCCGGCCGCGGTAGACGATATCCGCTTCCAGGATGGTGCGCATACGCAACCAGTGCGGCGCGAAGCAACTGTCCCAGAAGTCTTCGAGGTACCCGACCATTCGCCGGATCGCCGGACGGGCGGGTCCGGAATAGACAGCAGGCACCGAACCGTGAACGCTCATCAAATCTGAATGGAACTGCTCTGCAGAGACCCCGGATAGTGCAGCGAATTCGTCGTCGATGCGGGTCAGAGGCGACTTCGGGCGGGGATTCAGAAAGTCCGGGGTCCAGTGCCGTTCATTCACCAGGGCCAGCAGGCCCTCAAGGTTCAGGCGGGAGCGGGCCTCCTCAGTCCGACGTAACCACGGCAATTGGAGCGGGTAGCGGCTGGGATCACGAATAGCCCTCAGGGAAAGTCCGAGTTCGCACAAGGGCGAGATGCCGAAACGCACACCCCCTAGGTCTGCATCGGACAACTCGTACTTCAACATGAAGCATAACGCTACATCAATTCCAACCGTTCCTAGGGGATGACAGAACTAGGGATGTGATTAGATTCCCCGCGAATACCGCTCCGGTTGCGCAGCACGGTCTCCGTGCCGCACTCTCTGACCCCACCCTCAAAATCCTCGCTTCTGCCATCCTCGTTGCCACAGTGGGCCGCGGCATCTTCCTCACGTTGACAGTCCTGTACTTCAGTCGCTTCGTTGGACTGAGTGCCGTGGAAATTGCCGTGATCCTTTCAGTTTCCAGCGGGGTGGGCGTCGCGACGTCCTATATTGGGGGCCGACTCGCCGACCGCTTTTCCGCACGTCGACTCCTTGTGGGCATGGTCGCCATCGAAGGTCTGGCGATCGGAACCTATACGTTCGCCGGGAACTTCAGCACCGCCGTCGTCATTGCCTGTATCGCAGTGGGCATGAACCGTGGCGCGAATGCCACGCGCTCCGCGATCATCGCCCGGGCCTTCGTCGGTCCCAACCGCGTGAATGCGCGTGCGGTCCTCCGCACCATCACAAACCTCGGCATCGCTATAGGAGGCATGATTGCCGGACTCGCGCTGCTGGCCGGCACCGCCGACGCATTCCGGGGAATGATGATGGGTGCTGGCATGGTCTACATCCTGAGCGCGCTGCACCTCCGCCGCTTACCCACCCGTGTAGACGCACCGCGTCAAGATCCCGCCCGCCCTGCCCCGAAGCGCGGTATCTCCCCATTTAGGGACCGCCGCTATGTACTGCTGACAGTGCTGTCCGGCATTTTCGGCATGCAGTTCGGGCTGGCCGAGATGGGCGTCCCGTTGTGGATTTCGCAGGACACCAGTGCACCGGACGTCCTGATCTCCGTCATCCTGGTCATCAACACTTTGTGTGTGGTTCTGCTGCAGGTGCCGCTCTCCCGTGGCACCGACAACCCTCGACGCGCAGGAAGAATCGTGATGGCGGGTGGCGTCCTCATGGCCGTAGCCTGCGCAGTTTACGCAACTGCGGGCGGGGTGCCGGTGATCGCAGCCATCACCCTCCTGTGCGGCGCGGCTCTCCTTCACTCGTTCGCGGAAATCCTCTCGCAAGCCGGCGCCTGGGGACTCAGCTTCGAACTCGCCAACCCCCTCCAAGCAGGCGCCTACCAGGGGATGTTCGGCATGGGATCTGCCTTGGGGGCCATGCTGGCGCCGCTTGTGGTGACCGCCACCGTCGTCGAACATGGCGCGCTGGGCTGGGTCATCCTAGGCGTCGTCTTCCTCGCGTCGGCGACGGGAATCGCCCTGATAGCTCGGAAGGCGTCGACGACGGCGGCACTCGCCCCAGCGGCCCGCCTACCTGCGTAGGCTTGTGGCGTCCGGAGATAATTCATTACGCGGAAACGCGCCCTACGTTTGGGAGCGAGCCTTCCGGTGCAGGCGCACCAGTCATTCATGACTCCCTAGTTCGAGCAGATCCACATCCACGTAACCGGTGCCCGGTTTGGGAGAACCGCGTTCCTTGCGAAGCCGTGCGGCCTTGTACTCGTCCCTGGCCAGCTTGAACCCGTACCAGGCAATAAATCCTGCGAGCCCCATAACCCACAGAGCACCCCAAGAGAGTCCCTCCCCAATCCAAAGTGGGGACAGGAACATGGCTACAGCGGCGATGAATCCAGCGCATCCGAGGGCCGACAGAATGGCCATCCCCCACCAAGTGCTGACCTGGGCTTGGCCCCGACCCGGCGAAAACCCAATCTCATCGCCCGGATAACTGTGGAGTTCACCGGTGGCGGTCCTGCGGAGCACTCGCTTCTCGCCATTGGCGATTGCCGTCTTGTGTTCGGCGTACACGGCATCCTCATGCCGATAACGCTCCCGGTCATAAACCACGGCCACCCCCTAAAGATTCAAAACTCCAGCCTAGTGGCCGTTGCACGACGGCGGGGTCGGCTCAGAATCACTCAAACTGCGCCAGGTGTGGCCGGCCCGGGTGGTCAAAGTCCTGGCCGGCCACACTGTCCGCCTGGGCGAGCGGACAAGTGCGCGGCCGGCCAGCCGACGGTGGGGGCCTTGCTCGCGCACGGTGACCAGCCGACAAGAGGGTCTCTTCGCCTCATCGACTGTGGCTGTTGTTCTGCATCCGAAATGCGCTCCACAGCCCGTCACTACTTGGTAGTGGGATCAACCGGATGAATATGACGTGATTCAGGTCACCTTTAATTCCGAGGCTCTTGAGAATCCAGCACCGACACCCTTGTTCGAAAATACTAAGCATGCTTATGGTAGTGATTGCACCGGCCCATCTGACCGAACCAGAAAGCGGAGCAACCATGGCAATGACCGAGGTGGCAGACGGTGTCCATCGCTTCTCGGACGCCTACGTGAATTTCTACGTGGTGGAAGGCCGCGACGGTCTCACCCTGATCGATTCCGGGCTTCCGGCTATGTGGACACCGCTGGACCAGTCACTCAGGATCCTCGGTCATTCCCTCCAGGACATTCGCGCTTTGGTCCTGACGCATGCTCACTTCGATCACTTGGGACTGGCCAAACGGCTCCACCAGGAGTTGGGTATTCCCGTGTGGGTGCACACCGAAGACTCCTACATCGCCAAACACCCCTACCGCTACCGGCACGAACGCTCGCGGTTCATCTTTGCCCTCACCCACCCGCAAGGACTTCCGGTAATGGCGAGCATGACCAAGGCCGGAGCTCTCAACGTGAAAGGAGTCGAGGACGTCAGGCACTTTCCCGGCACCGGGGCTCTTCCCGTCCCTGGCAGCCCGGAAATCATCTTCTCCCCTGGGCACACCAGCGGCCACTGCGGACTGTTTCTCCGCGAGCGCGGAATCCTTTTCAGCGGGGACGCCCTCGTCACCATGGATCCGTACACCCAAAGAACCGGGCCGCGAATCGTTGCCGGCGCAGCCACTGCCGATAGCGCCCTTAACCTTGCATCACTCAAGCAACTGGCACTGACCCGGGCAGGCCTTGTGCTCCCGGGACACGGTGAACCATGGACCAAGGGCATCGAGGAAGCCGTTGCCATCGCCAGGGCGAACGGTCCGGCCTAGATGCTATTTCTTGCCCGCCTTCAAATCCGCAACGACCTTAGCTATCCGCCGGGCGCGCGTCTCATCGGTCTTGGCATCACCGATCGGCTCGACATAGCGGCGTTGGCTGCTGTAGTTCAATGTGCCGTAGAACGCCTGCGCCTCCGGTTCCGCATCCAGGGCGGCGGCCAGATCCGCAGGCACCTCTACAACCCGGGGTTCGGTGTCTATTTCGAGATCAACGTCCACGGTGTCCCCCGCCGCAGTCCCGGTCAGTTCACGATTGGCCGAGCTGACACCCACCATGTAACTCCCGCCCATCACGGCAATGCTGCTGCGGTAACTCCGGCCGTTGATGGTCACCACCACCGGGGGCCGCTTTCCCGCGCCGAGCCCATCAACGATCTCGTCCGGAACCTCGATGCCCGCTTTGTTGCCATCGCCAACGATGGTCGTAGTGAATTTCATGACCCAAGTATGCCGTTGGCCACCAGTAGACGCACCCCATCAGCAGGACTACGTTCGAAGTAACCACGCAATCCCGCTACCCAAGGAGAAAGAACATGGACGAGCAGGACCTTCTGGAGCGCATCCAATCGTTGGTTGAAGAGGAGCACCGACTCCGCGACACCACATCTGGCGGCGGCGGAACCGAGGACAACGTCGACGGCGATGTCGGCCGGGCACGATTGGCTCAACTCGAAGCCCAGCTCGACCAGTGCTGGGACCTGCTGCGCCAACGCCGGGCCAAGAGAGACGCCGGGGAGAACCCTGACGAGGCCGAGCCGCGCCCCATCAGTGAAGTGGAGGGCTACCGACAGTAGCCACACATTCCGCTATGCCCCTTCAAGCACCTGACTCGTCGCCCAGGCCAGGTATTTAGCGGCGTTGGCAACAGCATCAGCGACGTCCGGGACGCCATCCTTGCGCTGCGCGACATCCAACAGCTGGGCGGCGGCAACGATGCCGTGCTTCGCCAGGTCTTCAGGCGTGACGGTGATGCGCCCGGCCACGGCGATCACGGGAATTCCGTGCACGCTTGCGGCGTCAGCCAACGCGATGGGCGCCTTGCCGGTGAGCGATTGCTCATCCATGGAACCCTCGCCGGTGATGACGAGGTCTGCCTCACCGAGGTGCTTGGCGAGGCCTGTCAGCCCGGCGACCAGCGCGAAGCCGCCTTCCAGCGTGGCATCGGTGAATGCGAGGAACGACGCCGGGAACCCGCCTGCCGCTCCAGCTCCAGGAACGTTTACATCGCGACCCGTGGCCTCCCGAAGGAGCGACGCCCAGTTGCGGAGACCGGCGTCGAGCTTTTCAACAGCGTCCTCATCGGCACCCTTCTGGGGACCAAAAACGTGCGCAGCGCCTTCCGGCCCGTACAGCGGGTTTTGGACGTCGACGGCGATGCGGAACTTCACGGCGGACAGCCGCGGATCCAGTCCGGAGACATCCAAAGCAACGACGTCGGCAAGGGAACCTCCTCCGAGTGGCACCACATTGCCGACCGCATCAAGGGGTTTGAGCCCCAACGCACGCAAGGCGCCGCTGCCGCCGTCGGACATGGCAGAGCCTCCCAAGCCGAGCACGATCTCTGTGGCACCGGCGTCGAGGGCCGCTGCCACTAACTGGCCGCAACCGTAGCTGTGGGCACGCAGGGAATTCTCCGGCGTCGGTTCCATATGAGCCAGGCCGGAAGCCATCGCGGTCTCGATAACGGCGCTGGCCCCGCCGAAGGAGTCCTTGCGGATGGCCCATGAGGCTCCAACAGGCTTGAGGATCGGGCCAACAACGGCGTTGTTCCGTTCCTCGTAACCAGCAGCAATAGCGGCGTCAAGAGTACCTTCGCCCCCGTCGGCGACGGGAAACTGGGTGGTCACGGCGTCCGGATAAACGCGCAGGGCACCTTCGGCCATGGCTGACGCGGCTTCGGCGGCGGTCAGGGATCCCTTGAACTTGTCAGGGGCTATGAGGATACGCATGGGTCCATCTTGCCAGCTTCGCTCGGAAAGCGCTTGCCCAGTGCGTAACTTAAGTGTTTGCTTCCGGGGATCGCACCCGCTGCCGCCAACCGCCCCCGTAACCTCTGGTGCGATACGCGTTAGCGGGTGCGACAACTACGGCCAGTAGGTGCGAGCGGCGCTAACGGGTTCAAGCGGCGCCGCGGCAAGAGCCGGGAATTACCCGCTAATAACCCTCACAGGAGCCCCATCAAGCCACGCCTTCACATCCTCAAACGCGCCGCCATAGAACTGCCGGTAGCTCTCGTGCGTCACGTAGCCGATATGCGGCGAGAGAACGGTCCTCGGAGAATGCAACAGCGCATGCCCCGCCGGAAGGGGTTCCTCATCGAAGACATCCAGGGCAGCGCCACGGATCCAACCCTCCTCCAAGGCTCGGATCAGCGCCGCCTCATCCACCAAGGGGCCACGCGCAGTGTTGACCAACACGCCGTCGGGGCCGAGAAGCCGCAGTTCGTCCGGGCCAACGATGCCCTCTGTCCTCTCTGATAACCGCAGGTGCAGCGTCACGACGTCGGACTCCCGGAACAACTCCTCCTTGCTGACCTTGCGGGCACCGGCGGCTTCAGCAGTTTCCGCCGTGAGGTTCTGACTCCAAGCGAGGACGTCCATCCCGAATGCCTTGGCATACCCCGCCATCCGCTTGCCGATCTTGCCCAAGCCAACAATTCCAAGGGTTTTGCCCTCGAGTTCAAACCCGACGCCGGTCTGCCAGTCGCCAGCACGCAGTGAGTTCTCCTCCACAGTCAGGTTCCGGGCAAAAGCCAGCAGCAAAGCCCACGTCAGTTCAGGGGCCGCGGCCGGTGAGCCACCCGTTCCGCAGACCACAATGCCGCGTTCCACCGCCGCTTCAAGGTCGATCGCCGCATTCGCCATGCCAGTGGTTACCAGCAGCTTCAGGTTCGGCAGCGAATCAAGGACGTCCTGTGGAAAACGGGTTCGCTCGCGCATCGCCACAATGATGTCGAACGGCGCCAACGCGGCCACGGCCTGCTCTTCCGAAAGGAAAGGCGCGCTGAAGACGCTGACCTTCACGTCGTCGTCGAGCAGTGAATCCCACGGCGCGTAATCGCCGGAGACCTGCTGGTAATCATCAAGGATTGCTAAACGGAATCGGGTCACGGTATTCATCCTTGCGCGACGGCTGGTGGTACTCAACCCCATGGCACGTTAGGTTTTTGATTGTGAGCCAAAATGTGACCCCCGCCATGCCCAAGCCCGAGCACCCCTGCCCGCAATTAGTCCGCGACAAGTGGCTGAATCTCAACGGCACTTGGGAATTTGAGATCGACGCCGGTGACTCCGGTTTGGAGCGCGGACTCACCACGCGCAAACTCAACAGCGAGATTTTGGTTCCTTTCGCACCGGAATCCGCGCTTTCGGGGATCGAGCACGTCGATTTCATGGAAGCCGTCTGGTACCGGCGAACGGTGACCATCCCTCAGGAATGGGCGGGCCAGAACGTTCTGCTGCACTTTGGCGCCGTGGACCACGACGCCACCGTATGGGTGAATGGGGTTGAAGTTGCCAGACACCGGGGCGGCTTCACGCCTTTCACAGCGGACCTCGGAGGAGTCGCCGACCCCGGAACGGATGCAGTGATTGTGGTGCGGGCCAGGGATTCACGGCATGAGATGCAGGCCCGCGGCAAGCAGGCAACTTGGTACAACAACACCCACTGCCAGTACACCCGGACCACCGGAATTTGGCAGACGGTGTGGATGGAAGCGGTCCCGGCGGTTCATATCAAACGCCTCCGCATGACTCCCAACCTTGCGGACTCCAGCATCACACTTGAGGTGCCCGTCAGCCAGAACCGGAGCGGGCATACGGTCACCGCCATCCTCAGCGACAATGACGTGCGTGTTGAGGCAACAGCCAAAGCAGACCTGGACCTGACGCCATCACTCCGCCTCACCATCCCCGCCGAATCCCTGCGCCCATGGTCCATCGAAGATCCCTTCCTCTATGACCTCGATGTCAGCATTCACGATGACTCGGGCAATGTTGTTGACCAGGTCAGCAGCTACGCGGCAGTGCGGTCAGTTGCCTTGGACGGCAAGGTGGTTCGCATCAACGGCAAGGCTGTCTTCCAGCGACTGATCCTGGATCAGGGCTACTGGCCCGACTCCCTGATGACCTCGCCGGATGACGCTGCCTTGATCAAGGACATCGAATTGTCCATGGCTGCAGGTTTCAACGGCGCCCGTCTACACCAGAAGGTCTTCGAAGAACGCTTCCTCTATCACGCTGACCGCCTCGGTTACCTCGTGTGGGGCGAATTCGGCGATTGGGGTGTCTCCGGCGGAGGAACTGTGGGGCACAACCAAAAGCCCACGACCAGCTTCGTGGCCCAATGGCTGGAAGTGCTGAAGCGCGATTTCAACCACCCCTCCATCATCGGCTGGTGCCCCCTCAACGAGACGCACCAAGTTCTCCATGACCGCCTGACAGTGCTGGACGACGTCACCGAGGCCATGTTCCTGGCCACCAAGCTCGCCGACCCTACCCGGCCGGTGATCGACGCTTCCGGCTACGCTCACCGGATCCGCGACACAGACATTTACGATTCCCACTCCTATGAGCAGGACCCGGACCGATTCCGCATCGAGCAGCAGGGGTTGGCGGAGGGAAAGCCATACATCAACCGCAAAGCCGACGGCGAGGAGTACTCCGTGCCATACGCGGGGCAGCCCTACTTTGTCTCGGAGTTCGGCGGGATCTGGTGGAACGAAATGGAGGCCCGTCAGGCTGTGGACGGAAGCGACGTCGCCACCTCATGGGGCTACGGCCAGCGCGTCAGCAGCGAGGAAGAGTTCTACACCCGCTTTGATGGCCTCTGCTCAGTACTGCTGGATAACCCGGACATGTTTGGTTACTGCTACACCCAGCTAACGGACGTTTTCCAGGAGAAGAACGGCATCTTCAACTTCGACCGCAGCAACAAGTTCGATCTGGAGAGAATCCGCGCCAGCCAAGTTCGGCCTGCCGAGATCGAAACCCGGAACAGCTAGCACTGCGCTTCACATGAAAGGGCCGAGGCATCCGCCCCGGCCCTTTCGCTCGCACTTATAAAGGCAGGCGCCCTCTCAAGCAGATGCCTATGTAGCCCCGGGTACTTCCGGCCCCGTCGGCCAGCGAAGCAGGGCTGCAATCTCGACGCCGTCGGGCAGTGCTGCTGAAGGGACCAGTTCCACCCTCGCATCGGTCAGAGCAGCGGCCCTGAGCAGCGCGGCGGCAGCAGGAACCTTGCCCAGCACTTCCGCGCCAAGCGATTCCTCCTCCGAGGTGGCCAGCCATGGTTCGGCATTCAGGGCCAACACCCTACGCTCGGTGAGCGACCCGTCGTCGAACATCAACACCTCAACCTGGGCCTGCTGGAGGGCGTGGACCACGGCACCAAAGCCGGTGGCCGACTCCGGATTGGCCTGCCCTTCCTGTTCGGCGAGACGGTCAACGAGCTGCCCCTGCTCGGTGGCCCATTGTTGCGCGACCAAGGAGTTGACCTCGTCCTCGAACTTTTCGCGGTCTGAGCCTGCGGCAAGGGTATGGGAATCCACGGTGGAGAGAATGGCTTTACTGGCTTCCGACAGTTGATCGGCTACGAGCTGCCGCGCCCGAATGTCTCCTGCGAGGACCAGCAGACGAGCGTTATTCTCACGAACCACCCTGTCGATCTGCTCCACCACCTGGTCAGCGTTGCGGCGCCAGATTTCCTCTGTATGCCGTTGATACCGGCCTTGTGACCAGCCGCCCACCGGAACCTTCTTCAGATTCTCGTCCGAGCCTCGGATGTGCTGGCTTTCCTCCGCCGCCTGCCGGCCGGCACGGTGCAGCCGAATTTCACCTTCCTCCCGGCTGACCTCGGCCACCACATAGGCGAAGCCGTCCGGATGATGCTTGAGCAACGGAAGCAGATCCGGCACAACATCCGTGGAGATCTGCTCCGGCCCGAGCAGCGCACCGGGAAGCAACTCGTTGATCACCACCTCGCCCTGTCGCACCAGCACGTAGCGACTGATAGGTGAGGGCTCACCCGTCGCGGGCTGGATGGCTCCGGCAACGGCTTCCAAATCGTCCTCGGAAGCACCAAGTCCAGCGAGTGCATTCCTCACGTTGTCGGGTTGGACATCAGCGGCTTCCAGACCATCCACGGTGCCGGCGCTGGCATCTACATAGGCCATGCACCAAGGACCTGGTTTACGGAAGATCTCGGAATACTTGGCGAGCCGATCACTCATCTGATGCCCCTCCTCCACCTGCTTCTCCCTTACCGGTGTTGGGGTTCAGCGCTTCCCTGACTTCCGCCGGATCGGTTTCATCAGGAAAGGGTTCAGTCTCGCGAGCTTCTTCAACATGGGCGGGTTTGGTTCCCCTGACCATGCCTTCGGCTTCGTGTTGCATCTGTTCATCCAGATGCGCACCGTGCTTGGTATTTCCTCGTTCAGCCACGGTAACCTCCCTTTCGAACTAGTTGATTCACACGTACTTGTGCTGAGGTATCAGCGACTGACCAGCTTGAAGAACGTGCTGTCCTCACCGCTGGCCTTCTTCGCCTGATAGAGGAAAGCGAGCTTGCTCTCCTCGAACTTTTCGAACCATTCATCCCAGCTGATGTGGTCCAGTGAGTCCTCCCCGGCACCTCCCGGGAAGTCGATACGCAGGATACCCACGTCATTCTTGTCGCCGGTCTTCTTGACGCTGGCCGGCTTACCGTCATTGCTTTCCACCCATTTGCGGATTTCGTCGTGATCCGTGGTGGTGTGAGATTCCGAAGCCATCTTCAGGTTCCTTTCTTCCTGTGCCGGCGCAGAGAGCGTCATGCTGCCGACGAAGAGTACGGACACTTCGACACTAGCGCCGATCCGCCTTAAATAGAAAGGGTACTGAGTAATTCCTTCCGCCGAGTTGGCACTTAACACCCATGTTGGAGCGTGGGATGGGTGTTAAGTGCCAACTCGGCGAGGGGATTAAACCCACTCGCCCCTGCGCACCAGGACTTCCTTGAGGAGGTCCAGCCTGTCGGACACGATGCCGTCCACACCAAGGTCCAGCAGTCGTTCCATTTCCACAGGATCGTTGACCGTCCACACATGAACCTGCCTGTCGCACCGGTGCGCTCGTCGGATAAAGCCGGGCGTCACCACGGGTAACCGCCCGTAGCGGACAGGAACTTGGAAAACGTCGACGCCGGCGAGCAGCTTGCGTGCCAACGGAACTGGAATCACGGGGCCGAGAAGAACGAACAGCGCGGTCAGGGAACTGCCTGCAGAGGATGCAACTCGACGCGAGAGCTTGGAAAGGACTGCCCGACGGCGCCTGTCCGAGAAGCTGGTTACCAGAACCCGGTCATGGACGCCATGCTTCTCAATGGCCGCTGCCATGGAGCCAACAGAATTCCAATCCTTGACGTCCAGGTTCAGCCGAGCGTGGGGCAGGGCTGTAACCAGCTCATCGAAGGTGGGAACCGGCTCCACTCCGCCAATCCGGGCAGCAGCAACCTGGGCTGCCGTGAGCTCAGAAACTTTGCCCGTGGAATCGGTCACACGGTCCAAAGAAGAATCATGGAATACCAGCAGTACGCCGTCGGACGTCGTGTGGACGTCCGTTTCAAGGTGCACCGTACCAAGATCAACTGCCGCCAAGAATGCGGCCATGGAATTTTCCAGGCCATCCAACGAGAATCCTCGATGGGCGAAGGCCAAAGGGCCCACCGAACCGTCCTTGCGAAGGAAATAGGGCAGCGTCACTCCCGTAGCGTAGCCCATCGCAAAGGTGCGGCTAGCTCTCCTGCCGGACCGCCGCCGTCGTCGATTGCGGAACAATCGTCACGCCGTCGCTGACGTGCACCAATGTCCGGCCGCGACCGCCGTCGAGCTCCACCCAAACCGCGGTGGCATCGCCGGTAACGGCGTCCACCACGCCGGCCGACTCGAAACCCGGCGTCAGCATGACGTTGACCCGGTCGCCCTGGCGAAGCGAACGCCAGTGATGATCCGGTTCGATGCGCCGCAATGGCGCGGTATTGACGTTGTTGATCCGACGCTTAGCCATGGTTCCCCCTACAAATTCAATGAGACAGATAAACCGTGCGAACGGGTCTTGGCTGGAAGCCTACGGCCGCAAGTTGAACGCCGGTTGTATGGAAGCTGGGAACCAGGTGACACAGCGGGACTGACAAACTAGGGGCATGACTGTGTTGATTGCCGGCTGCGGCGACCTCGGAACGGAAGTTGGGCTGCGCTTTGCAGCTGCGGGCCATGAAGTGGTTGGCCTGCGTCGGTCCCCTGAAAAGCTACCCGGGGAGATCCGCGGCGTGTTCGCGGACCTCTCCCAGGCAGTGCCGGAACTGCCCGAGGACGTGGACATTGTTGTAGTGGCTATCGCCGCTGACACGTCCACAGAGGAGGCTTACCGTGCGGCGTACTTGAACGGCGTGAAGAACGTGCTGGACGGACTGGAAAGGCAGTCCATCGAGCCGCGGCGGATCCTGTTCGTCTCCTCAACGGCCGTCTACAAGGATTCCGGCGGAGCTGTTGTGGATGAGTCCACACCCACGGAGCCCACACGGTTCAGCGGCAGGGTACTCGTGGAAGCCGAAGAGCTGTTGTTCAGCCGGACGCGCGGGACCCAGACCCAGTCCATCTCCCTGCGGCTTGGGGGCATTTACGGGCCGGGGCGCACGCGGCTGATTGACCAGGTCCGCAGCGGAAAGGCCGTCATCCCGGCTCAACCCCGGCACACCAACCGCGTCCACCGGGACGATGCGGCAGCCATGATCGTGCACCTCACCACCATGGAAGCGGCTCCGGATTCCGTCTACGTAGGCGTCGATGATCTCGCAGCGGAAATGGGAGACGTCATGAGGTTCCTCGCCTCTGAAATGGGATGCCCGGAACCCCCGACGGCGGCACCTGGCAACGCGTCCGACGCCGGCCCAGGCGACAAGCGCTGTTCCAACAAACGCCTGCGGGCGACCGGTTTCCAGCTCACCTTCCCCACCTACAAGGAGGGCTACCGCGCTTTGCTGGCCGGTGAGGGCGTGCGGCACCCGTGACGCTTGACGCGCCGCCGGCTGCGCGGGTGCAAAGGTGGGGGCGGGCCTATTTCGCCGTGCAAGCTGCAGCTGGGCTCGTGTGGTGGATTGCCGTTTTCCTGTCACCAGCCATCCGGACAGCCACCTTGGGCAGCCTCAACCCCGTCGTTGTGGCCGCACTTGATGTTCCGCTGTTCGTCATCGGCTCGGCCCTCGCGGCGCTCGGCATCAAGGCTGCGGCCGTGGTTAGCGTCGGTTGGACGGGACTGGTTGCCGTTGGCTTGGCGGGGTATGCCACCATCACAACCGAAGCTGGCTGGGGGGTGGTGGTCATGGTCGCTGCGACGGCTTGTTCGGTGGTTGCGCTGTTCTTTGTTGTGCAGGGTCGCGTCCCAACGGAGTTGATCGTGCGGGGACCGTTCGCATTCCGACCGGCGTCCATCCGTCGCGGCACTGCAGCGCACGTGACGGCAACCTTTACCCAACTGATCCTCTTCTGGGGGTTCTTCCTCGTGGTAGTTCCCTCAGCGCTGACCTTCCTCGAGCAGCGCTGGATGGTATCCATGGTATTTCCTTCTATGGTGGAACCTGCCGGGCTCGTGCTTCTGGTCCTCGCCAGCTGCCTCGGTATTGCTTCCGCGGTGACCATGTCCTCCACAGGAAAGGGCACCCCACTGCCGTCTGCCATGCCTAATCGCCTGGTCATCGCCGGGCCGTACCGGTGGGTTCGGAACCCGATGGCTGTGGCGGGCATCGCCCAAGGTGTAGCCGTGGGAATGATTCTTGGTTCGTGGCTGGTGGTCGCCTACGCGGTTCTAGGTTCGCTGCTGTGGAACTATGCTGTGAGGCCGCTTGAGGAAGCCGACCTGGCGAAGCGGTTCGGCGCCGAGTTCCTGATGTATCGCGAAAGAGTCCGCTGCTGGGTTCCTCGGATCGGGCGGGACTAGACCCGCTGCTCCGTGAGCTTCGCCTCGAGAATCTGGGCCACGCCGTCGTCGTCGAAGTGCGGTGCCTGCTGCCCGGCAGCGAGGATGGCCTCCGGGTGTCCGCTGGCCATCGCGTAACCGTGACCGGCCCAGCGGAGCATTTCGATGTCGTTGGGCATGTCCCCGAACGCCACGACGTCAGAAGCTTCAATACCCAGCGACTCGGCGTACTTGGCCAGCGTGACAGCCTTATTGATGCCAGGAACGGACATCTCCAGCATCGCCGTCCGTGGCGCCGAATGCGTGGTGCTCACCAGGTGCGCGACGGCGGGCTGGACTTCAGCCAGGAACTCGTCCGGCGTACCTTTGCGGGTGATCGCCAGGAACTTGACGACGGCGTCATCCGCCGTGAGCGTCTCGGCCAGAGGCGCGGGGGTAAACTCGGCGAGCAGCTCGCTTGTTTCGTTCTCGATGAAGCCCGGCTCAAGCTGGAACCCCGTGAGAGTCTCCACAGCGAACAGAGCGTCAGGCCGGATGGACTTGATGATGCGGCGGGCTTCAAACACGGATTCGGCATCCAGAACGCACGAGGACAGGGCCTTCTCGGTTTCCAGATCCCATACCACTGCACCGTTGGAACAGATCACGATTCCGCTGTGACCCAGTTGCTCCTGGAGCGGGTACAACCAGCGCGGCGGACGACCCGTTACGAAGACGAGTTCAACCCCTGCGTCGCGGCACGCCTGGAATGCCTTGATGGTCCGGTCACTGATTTTGCCGTCGTGACCGAGGATGGTGCCGTCAATATCGCTTGCTACGAGCCGCATCATGCCAGTCTACGTGGGCGCAAAGCCCTCAAGGTCGCGCGTCCTTGGGAGCGCGGCATAGTGTGAAGCCATGAGTGAGAAGACCAGCGAAGTCGAAGAACACAGCACCCGCGGGGCGTACGTCACTGGCGGCGAGTTTACCCGGGACACCAACTACATCGAGGACCGCATCACCCGTGACGGTGCCGCCGGACCGAATGGTGAGCCCGGCTGGCCCGTGGAGCCGGGGCGCTACCGCTTGATTGCAGCCAGGGCTTGCCCTTGGGCCAACCGCGCCGTGATCGTGCGCCGGCTTCTTGGCCTGGAGGACGTCATCAGCCTCGGCCAGCCTGGCCCCACCCACGACGCCAGGTCCTGGACGTTCGACCTGGATCCGGATGGCAAGGATCCCGTGCTGGGCATCGAGCGCCTGCAGGAAGCATTCTTCCGCCGCTTCCCGGATTATCCTCGCGGCATCACCGTTCCGGCCCTGGTGGACATCCCCAGCGGCGCAGTGGTGACCAACAACTTCCCCCAAATAACGCTCGACTTCTCCACGGAATGGACAGAGTTCCACCGCCCGGACGCACCGCAGCTGTACCCGGAGCACCTGCGCGAAGAAATCGATCAGGTCAACAAGCGCGTCTTCACCGAGGTCAACAACGGCGTTTACAGGTGCGGCTTCGCCGGATCCCAAGAAGCATACGAGGCCGCCTACACACGGCTTTGGAATGCCTTGGACTGGCTGGAGGAGCGCCTAGCGAGCCAGCGGTACCTCGTGGGTGATTCGATCACCGAGGCAGACGTCCGGTTCTTCACCACCTTGGCGCGCTTCGATGCCGTCTATCACGGCCACTTCAAGTGCAACCGCAACAAGCTGAGCGAAATGCCGGCGCTGTGGGCGTACGCCCGGGACCTGTTCCAGACACCGGGGTTCGGCGACACCATCGATTTCGTGCAGATCAAGCAGCACTACTACATGGTGCACGAGGATATTAACCCCACCAGGATTGTCCCCGTGGGCCCGGACCTATCCGGATGGCTTACTGCCCACGGACGGGAATCCCTCGGCGGAAACCCCTTTGGCGACGGCACTCCGCCGGGCCCGGTGAAGGCCGGTGAAGAAGTGGCCGCGGGGCACGGGGCCGGCTAATCAGCTGTACTCAGGCTGCTCCGTGGTTGAGTTCGGCCCGGGTGGGCGGGTTCGCGCCAGCCCGTGACACCGTCACAGCAGCCGCACGTGTTGCGTGATCCATGATGGCTGCCAGGGTTTCTGCAGGCATCGCCCTCAAAGCGCCACGGTTCTGGGCGCCATCCAAGCCGTGATCCACAATGGCGGACAGGAGCCCCGCCATGAACGAATCACCCGCGCCCACTGTGTCCACAACGTTCACGGATGGTGCGGGAACCTGAGTTTCACCGGCCCTCGTTACGCCCCACGGGCCACGTGAACCTCGCGTCACAACTACCAGGGCCGGACCCTCGGTGCCGCCCAAAGTCAGCCAGCGACGCGCGGATTCCACTGGATCAATACCGGGATAGAGCCATTCAAGGTCTTCATCCGAGGCCTTCACGACGTCGGAAAGCACCACAAAGCGCTCGGCTTGGGTTCGCGCATAGTCGACGTCCGTGATGATGCTGGGCCGGCAATTGGGGTCGAAGCTGATAGTGCTGCTCGGGTGGGCATGCTCGACGGCGGCAAGCACGTCCGCGGCGCCCGGTTCCAGGAAGGTGGCGATGGACCCCGTGTGCAGCAGGGTGGAGCCTTGCAGCATGAGCGGCAAGCGTCCGGCGAGCCCTGGCAAGTCCCAGGCGAGGTCGAAAACGTAGGTGGCGGCGCCGTCGTCGTCAATCTGAGCGGTGGCTACGCTGGTTGGTTTCTCATCCGGTGGAAGCGGGACCATCACGGAGCTCGAGCGCAAGTGCGCGGCAATTGAATCGCCGTACGCGTCCCGGCCGTAGCGACCGATGAACTGCACGGGATGATCCAAGCGGGCCAAGCCCACAGCAACATTGAGCGGGCTGCCTCCGACGTGCGCCTCGATCCCGGAGGAGCGTTGAACGACGTCGACCAGGGCCTCACCAATGACTGTCAGCATGGGACCACTCTGCCAGAGGACGGCGGCCCGGGACCAACAATTACGAGAGCAGTCGTTGCACCAATTCGCGACACTTCTTGTAGGCCACGGCCTTGGGGTCGATCAGGTCGAAGTGGTCGCCGGGGACGCGCAGCAACTGGGCCGCACTGCCTGCCGCCGTTGCCGCCGCGACGTATGCTTCGGACTGGCTCGCAGGAACGTCCTCGTCATCTGTGGCATGCACGGCGTAGACGGGGACGTTGATGGGCAGCGAACTCATGGGATCGGCGTATTTATGCCGTTTGGGGTATCTAGCGGAATCCCCGCCCATGAGGTTGCAGACAGCGCCGTTACTGAGGTTCAACTTTTCCGCTGCCGCAAGGTTGAGGAGGCCCGATTGGCTGACGACGCCTGTCAGGTGAACAGCGTTGTCCTCCGGTCCGCGCTGAAGTTGGCGATCGGCGTCGGGCGTTCCAATGGCGGAAAGCCGCTGCCGGCCGGCCGCCCACACGGCGAGGTGGCCGCCGGCTGAATGACCGAGTGCCACTACTTTGCCGAGTTTCAGGTCGTGATCACCGGCGATATGGGACAAATGGTCGATGCCGGCCAGGATGTCCTCAAAAGTATGGGGCCAACCACCGCCATTGCCGGCGCGCCGGTACTCAAGATTCCAGGCGGTTATGCCGTGCGCTGCGAGGTCGCGCGCCAGGGGCTCGCCGAGCTCAGCGCCGTACTGTGAGCGCCAGTATCCGCCATGGATCACAACGGCGATTCCACCGGCGACGCTGGATGCGCCGCGATGGTTTCCGTTGGACGGTTCAGGTATGAAGAGTTCGCCCCACTGACTGGGGTGTTCGCCGTAGCTGTACTTGTGCCGCAACATTGCGCCCTCCTTTGTACTGAGCCTATCGTGACGGTTCGGAAGTTTGGCTAGAGGCACCCCGACGGCGGGTGGCTCAGTTGAGTGTCGGACCCGCCCCGTAAGCTGGGGGCATGGCAAGCAATTGGGACAGCCTGGACCAGGACCAGCGTGACGCAGTGGATGCGAATGTGGCGCTCTATGAGCGCGTTCGCCCTGCCCTGAAGCGGGTCACACGCGATGTTCTGCTCACGCTGCGTGACATGCTGAACGACGCTGAGGTCACTCCTTTGTTTGTCACGGGACGGACCAAAACGGTTGAGTCGTTTCGCGAAAAGATTTCCCGCACGGATGATCCTTTGGAGCCCGGCGGGCCGCGTGTGCTCAAGTTCCCGGATCCGTTCCGCACCTTGAACGACATGGTGGGCATCCGCGTCATCACCAAGCTGCCCGCGGAAAACGCGGCCGTGGCCAACATCATCAAGCGCCAGCGGCAACTTTTCGATTGCCGTGGCGACCGCGAGAAGGACATCGGTTCCATTGAATCCGGAACCTACGGCTATTCCAGCCGCCACCTCATTCTGCGCACCATCCAGAACGAGGCCGTGAAGGAGTACCAGCACGTCTTCAACCCGGACATGCCCGCAAATGGAAGCTACTTCTTCGAGTGCCAGATCCGAACCGTGTTTGCCCACGCCTGGAGCGAGATCGAGCATGACATCCGGTTCAAGGCCGAGGACCCACGCGCTTGGACGCCACATTTCGACCGCCAGTTCACGGCCACCGCCGCCATGTTGGAAACGGTGGAGAGCGCCTTCGCTGATCTTCACGAGCGCTACGAGGAAGTCCGCGGCTATTGGGATCTCGAGGGCGACGGCGGCATGCCCCTGACCCCCAACAGGGTCCGGGACGTATGGCGAACGCTTTTGCCGCACGTTGACCGTAAAGTTGATGACGACTGGGGATGGGCTGCCGAACTACTCGCCGCCCACGGACTCACCAAGACCGTGGAGCTTGCGGGTCTGCTCAGCGCCAACCGGATCACAGAGGTCCGCAAGGCCTTGGACCACCGCTACTCCCCCGGTCCGGACCGCCTGCTGGATGACCTCCTGCTGTGGCAGTACGGAACTGAACACATTGATCTCACCGCTGAGGCGCCCGACGTCGTCCCGCACCCGCGGCGCGACAGCCTCCAGCGGCGCCTTAAGCAGATTGAGCGCTACCGCCAGACTGCGCTCTAGGACAACTGCACTCTAAGGACCCATGACTCCCGAGCAACTCATGTCACTGCGGGCGACCTTCCGATCGCCCCGCCGCCTGCTGACGGAATCCCTTGCGGGGCTCGTAGTGGCGTTGGCTTTGATCCCTGAGGCCATCGCGTTCTCGGTGATCGCCGGGGTGGATCCGCGCATTGGTCTCTTCGCGTCCTTCACCATGGGCGTGGTCACTGCCATTGTGGGCGGGCGGCCCGCCATGATCTCCGCTGCCACAGGTGCCGTGGCCTTGGTAATCGCACCGGTGATGAAAGAACACGGGCTGGATTATCTGATTGCCACGATCATCCTGGCGGGTGTTTTCCAGATCATCCTGGCAGTCCTGGGCGTCACCAAGCTGATGCGTTTCATCCCAAGGTCCGTCATGATCGGTTTCGTAAACGCCCTGGCCATCCTGGTGTTCATGTCCCAGATGCCAGAGCTCTTCAACGTGCCGTGGATGGTTTATCCGATTGTCGTTGTGGGCTTGGTGATTGTGTTCGGACTGCCACGCATCACCACAGCCATTCCTGCGCCGTTGGTCGCGATCGTGGCCATCACCCTGGTTACCGCGCTTGGCAATATCGATGTTCCAACCGTCAGCGACAAGGGAGAACTCCCCGACAGCCTGCCCGGATTCTTCCTGCCGAACGTGCCCCTGAACCTGGAGACGTTCCAGATCATTGCTCCGTTCGCTCTCTCCATGGCGCTGGTGGGCCTGCTCGAATCGCTGATGACAGCCAAGCTGGTGGACGACATTACAGACACGCGTTCCAACAAGACGCGCGTTTCCTGGGGCCAAGGTGCGGCGAACATCGTCACGGGCTTCCTTGGTGGTCTGGGTGGATGCGCAGTAATCGGCCAAACCATGATCAACGTCAAAGGCTCGGGGGCTCGAAGCCGGCTCTCCACCTTCCTGGCCGGCGTGTTTCTGCTGGTGCTGGTGGTTGTCCTGGGCGACGTTGTAGGCCAGATCCCCATGGCCGCTCTGGTGGCCGTGATGATCTTCGTTTCGCTGATCACCTTCGACTGGCACTCCGTCCGTATCTCAACACTCAAGCGTCTACCAAAGTCCGAGACCGCGGTCATGCTCATCACAGTTGCCGCCGTTGTGGCTACGCACAACCTCGCGGTGGGTGTCGGCGTCGGCGTCTTGACCGCCATGGTGCTGTTCGCGCGTCGGGTGGCCCACTTCGCAACAGTTGAGCGGACGGAACTCGAGCTGAACGGTGAAGTTGTTGCGACCTACACCGTGGACGGTGAGTTGTTCTTTGCTTCGTCGAATGACCTGTACACGCAGTTCGATTATGCGAAAGATTCCTCAGACGTCATAGATCGAGTGATCATCGATCTGCATGGCTCGCATATTTGGGACGCCTCCACGGTGGCAGTGCTTGATTCGGTGACCGAGAAGTACCGGAATCACGGCCGTGAAGTGGAGTTCATCGGGCTCAACGAGGCCAGCGTCCGTATGCGCGAGCGGCTGGCAGGAAAGCTTAACTCCTAACCCAAGTAGGTCGCAGTTAAGGCCGTTTTGAGCGGGTGGTTTCTAGCGGTTATCGCAACAGGAAGGTTCTGATCATCTCATTGGGGGTGCAGAAGTCGAATCGTTGGCGGGGTCTGTCGTTGAGTTCGTGGGCGACGTAGTCGAGGTCGGTTTGGCTGTAGATGCTTAGGTCTGCGCCTTTGGGGAAGTACTGGCGCAGGAGCCCGTTGGTGTTCTCGTTCGAGCCGCGTTGCCAAGGTGAGTGGGGATCGCAGAAGTAGATGTCGATGTCGGCTGCGATCTTCACTTCCTTGTGCCTGCGCATTTCGGTGCCTTGGTCCCAGGTCAGTGAGAGCCTCAGTTCGTCGGGAAGGGCGCCCATTTTGCGGATCAGCCCATCCCGAACAGACTCGGCACGGTTTTGACCGGTCGGGACATGGAGGAGCATCACGAACCCGGTTGTGCGCTCCACGATGGTGCCGATGGCGGTTTTTCCGTCCTTGCCTACGATCAGGTCCCCTTCCCAATGCCCTGGCACGGCACGGTCTTCGACCTCGGCGGGACGGTCGGCGATCATGACCTTGTCCTGGATTCTGCCGCGGCGTTCGTCGGGGCGGCGTTGGGGTTTGCGCAGGGTCCGGCCGGTGCGCAGGTTCTTGACCAGTTCCCGCTTTAGCCCGCCCCGGGACTCGAGATAGAGGGACTGGTAGATGGTCTCGTGTGACACCCACATCTCCGGGTTGTTCGGGAAGTCCTTGCGGAGTCTGCCAGCGATCTGGACCGGTGAGTCTTTCTTTTCGAGCCGCTTTTCGACTTCCAGGCGCAAGGGCTTGTTGCTGTTGAGCTTAGCGGTCTTGGGCCTGGCTGCCCGGGCGTGGGCGCGGGCATGGGCGGTGGTAGCCCGGTAGAAAAAGACCTTGTCAGCGTTCCGCCGGAGCTCCCGGGAGATCGTTGACGGGGAACGACCCAAACGTCTGGCGATCTCACGGACCGATTCCTTGCCCCGCCATAACGAGATCAACTCCCGCTCCTGGAACGATAGGGAACGGCCGGTCAGGGTCCGGCCCCGACGGGGCCGGACCCCTCCTGAGGACCTCAGCTCACGGCGGACCGTCGTTACGGACCACCCGACGAACGCACCAGCATCTTCAAAACGGGCACCGTCCGCAACCTGCTGCCAGAACGACTGGACAACCTCAGCAACCAAACGATTCGTGAACTTCACCATGGCAATCGACACCCTTCAATAATCAGGTGTTGCGATCACCGCATGATTCAGCGGGCTCATAACGGCCTTAACTGCGACCTACTTGGGTACAAGCAGCAGTCATCTGACATATACGCCCACGCGGATGTAACGAAGTCGTTCGGTTCGGGGGCTAAGTGTGAGCATGGATGAATGCTTGAGGCAACCAATTCACCATCGAAAACCCAAGACCCCACCGCGCCCGTCAACGCTGCGCTTGCCGCTGAAGCCAAAATTGCGCGCATAGCCGTCACGGTGTTCCCGCTGCTGGTGGTGGTTGCCGGCATCCTGGGATTCCTGATTCCGGACCTCTTCAAGCCCATGGGCGTCGCGGTTCCCTACCTTCTGGGCGTCATCATGTTCTGCATGGGGCTCACGCTGACCCCGCCGGATTTCGCCTCCGTGGCCCGGCGTCCGTGGGCGGTAGCACTGGGCATCGTGGCGCACTATGTGATCATGCCCGGTGCGGGGTGGCTCATTGCCGTGCTCCTGCAGTTGCCGCCTGAGCTGGCCGTGGGTCTGATCCTGGTCGGCTGCGCCCCTTCCGGCACCGCCTCCAACGTTATGGCCTTCCTGGCCAAGGGCGACGTTGCTCTCTCTGTAGCTGTTGCCTCGGTCTCCACCTTGATCGCGCCAATCGTGACCCCCGCGCTGACTCTTTTCCTGGCCGGGTCCTTCCTTCACATTGATGCCGGCGCCATGGTGATGGACATCGTCAAGACCGTCCTGCTACCCGTGATCGCAGGCCTGTTGGCTCGACTCTTCTTGTCGAAGCTCGTCGCAAAGGTTCTTCCGGCACTTCCATGGGCGTCCGCCGTCGTGATTTCACTGATCGTGGCGATCGTCGTGGCCGGTAGCGCCAGCAAGATCGTTGCCGCAGGCGCGATCGTGTTCCTGGCGGTAGTCCTCCACAACGGTTTCGGGCTGAGCCTCGGATACTTGGCAGGCAAGCTCGGCCGTCTGGACGACAAAGCACGCCGTGCATTGGCGTTCGAGGTGGGAATGCAAAACTCTGGCCTGGCAGCGACGTTGGCCACCGCACACTTCAGCCCCCTGGCAGCGCTGCCGTCGGCGGTGTTCTCGCTGTGGCACAACATCTCGGGGGCGATCGTGGCCGCTTGGCTGGCACGGCGTCCCCTGAAGGACTAGCTAGCCCTCCGTCGTGCCGCGGCGGTGCAACTTCCACGGAGACGCAACCCGGATGCCCTCGGCCGGCGTAGTTCCCGCCAACCGGTCCAGCAACATCCGGACAACCTGCTCGAAGATCGGGTCCGGCCCCACGGTAGTCAGCGGCGGATCGTACTCCTGGCCTTCCGTGGAATTGCCGACGCCGACGATCTGGACGTCCTCGGGGACGCGGAGGCCAAGGCGGTAGGCGGCACGGATCGTCTGCAGCGCTTCCATGTCGTCTGTGCAGAGGATGGCCGTTGGTCGGTCCGAAAGCTGGAGCAGCTCGAGGGCGGACTGATACGCAGCGGCCGGGCGGTGATGTGAGGTCCTGACCAAAGATTCGTCCAGGGGAATGCCCCCTTTTTCCAGCCCGGCTGCATAGGCGGCAAAGCGGCTCTTGGGTCGGCCCGACGGATCAGCCCTCCGGATGCATGCGATTCTGCGGTGCGACGCAGTGAGGAAGTCCATGCACTCTGCGAGTCCGGCCTCGGTCTCCGGAGCAAGTACGTCAAACCCTGCCGGTTTCATGGTTCCCGAGATAACCACTTGGGCAACGCCGCGGCGAGCGAGCTCTGTGACGGTTTCATCCTCGGACTTTGCTTCGGGGAAGTAGCCAATGATGACGCCGTCGGCGCCCCCGGACATGGTGAACTTCCGCCAGTCGTCGCCCAGCAGGATCACCGGTTGATAGCCGTGCTGCGGCAGAATATTTGCAGCGGCCGTGGCAAGTGCGCGATCCCAAGGCCATTCAAGGTTTCCGATTGCCACGGCAACCACGTCGGTTTTGCCGCGACGCATTCCCCGCGCGGCCTGATTGGGCACATAACCCAGTTCTTTGACCGCTGCCAGAACCCGATCCTGCGTGGGCTGGCTGATCCGCGTTGTGCCACCATGACGACCGGAGAGCACATAGGAGACGGTGGTCAGCGATACGTCCGCTGCTAGTGCCACATCCCGGATGGTGGGCTTGGATCCCTTGCTCACGTTGCAACTCCTGGTAGACAGCGGATTTCTTGAACTCTATCCGCAACCGCGGTGGACTCCCCTTGACGCAATTAGTTGTGAACGTTAACAATTGCGGGAGTCTACAAATACAAGCGGGAGATATTCGATGAAGAACTGGGCAGGAAATCTTGAGTACTCGTCAGCGGACGTCCAGCGGCCCACCACTGTGGAGCAGCTGCGCGAGCTAGTAGCTCAGGCGACGCGGATCAAAGCCCTGGGTTCCCGGCACTCCTTCAACACCGTTGCCGACACCGACGGCACCCACCTCCTGCTCGACGCCCTTCCCCAGGAAGTTGTGCTGGACGCCGCGCGGGGCACCGTTAAAGTCAGCGGTGGCATCAGCTACGGGGCCCTGGGCCGCGCGCTTGAGGAACAGGGCTATGCCATCCACAACCTCGCTTCCCTTCCGCACATCTCCGTTGCGGGTGCCATCCAAACCGGCACGCACGGCAGCGGCGTCAACAACCCCTCCCTGGCTTCCGCCGTCGTTAGTGTTGACCTGGTGCGCGCCTCCGGCGAGCTGGTGACCCTCACGGCGGACGACGACGAATTCCTCGCCAGCGTGGTGGGAATGGGCGCGCTTGGCATTGTCACAGGGCTGGAGCTCGCGGTCCGGCCAAGCTACGAGGTACGGCAGCGAGTACTCATCAACTTGTCCTGGGAGCGCGCATTGGCGAATTTCCAGGACATCGCTTCGAGTGCTTACAGCGTCAGCTTCTTCACCGATTACACCGGCGACACCATTCCCCAGGTCTGGCTGAAGGCACTGGACACTGAAGCTCCATTGCCTGACTTGTTTGGGGCAACCGCTGCGGCGGCCGCCATGCATCCCCTGCCGGACATGTCTGCGGAGAACTGCACCGAGCAACTGGATGTGGCTGGCAAGTGGCTTGACCGTTTGCCGCACTTCCGCCATGAATTTACGCCAAGCAACGGCGAGGAGCTGCAAAGCGAGTTCCTCCTGCCCCTGGGGCAGGCGCCGGCCGCGCTGCAGGCTGTCCGGGGACTGGCCGACAAGCTCGCACCGCTCCTGTTCGTCTCCGAAATCCGCACCGTGGCCGCTGATGAGTTCTGGCTTAGCCCGTTCTACCAGCAGCAAAGCGTGGCACTCCACTTCACGTGGAAGCCGCTGCAGGCCGAGGTAGAAGCTGTGCTCCCGGAGCTCGAGGACGCCCTACGGCTCTTCGGCGCGCGCCCACACTGGGGCAAACTGTTCACGCTCGGCCATTACGACTTCGCGGCACTCTACCCGCGGTTCGAGGACTTCCGAGCCTTGGTTCAAGCCAATGATCCAACAGGCAAGTTCCGTAATGAGCTGCTGGACAGCGTGCTGGGCATCTCTGCGGCAACGCACGCCTAGCTCCACTCCTCCGTTGCTGCCCCGCTATCCCGTTGCTGCCCAGCGACGGAATAGCGGGTTGGCCACGGGCTACTGCTGCTACTCGATATGAGCCAGCACAGCGCCGGCAGTGACCACACCGCCGGGCTCTGACAACACCTCGGAGAGAGTGCCTGTACGGTGTGCCGAGACCTGGGTTTCCATCTTCATGGCCTCCAGGACCACCAAAGGATCCCCGGCTGCTACGTCAGCGCCGGGTTCCACCAGCCACTTCACTACGGTCCCGGCCATGCTGGAGACGAGGGCGGATTCTGCGGGAGAGTCGCCGGAGTCGATGAGAGAACCCGTCGTTTCGGTCGGCGTAGTAAAAGCAGGAATGCCCTGCCCCGAACGAGCCCAACCGTCTAGAAGGGCCGCGGGAAGTCCTACTGCGAGCCGCTTGCCGTCGACGTCAATGGTGATGGTTCGTCGCTCCCCTTCCGGGGCAACCACGTTGTATTCGGGATCCACGGGGATCTGGTCTGCGAAGTCGGTCTCGATCCACCGGGTGTGAACCCGCATTCCGGCAACGGACGTGAAATCCTCGGACTCGAGGACCGCGCGGTGGAACGGCAGGACTGTCGCGAGGCCGGTGATATTGATTTCAGCCAGCGCACGCCGCGCGCGACGAAGAGCCTGCTGCCGGTCAGCTCCTGTGACGATCAACTTGGCCAGCAGGGAGTCGAACTGCGGCGCCACAAACGAGCCGGACCGGACTCCGGTATCCACGCGGATTCCCGGACCCGTAGGTGCCTCGAACAAGGCCACGGTCCCCGGCGAGGGCAGGAAGCCGCGGCCCACGTCCTCGGCATTGATGCGGAACTCGAAGGAGTGTCCACGAGCCAAGGGATCTTCAGTGATGCTCAGCGGAAGGCCGGCAGCAATTCGGAACTGCTCTTGGACGAGGTCGATCCCGGAAGTCTCCTCAGTGATGGGGTGCTCAACCTGCAGGCGGGTGTTGACCTCAAGGAACGCCACGGCTCCGTCGGCGGAGACCAGAAACTCCACGGTTCCGGCACCGTAGTAGCCGGCTTCACGCACAATGGACTTGGCGCCGTCGTAAATTTGCTGGCATTGCGTGTCACTGAGGAAGGGTGCGGGAGCCTCTTCCACGAGCTTCTGGTGGCGGCGTTGGAGAGAGCAGTCGCGGGTGCCCACCACAACGACGTTGCCGAGCTTGTCCGCGATGATCTGAGCCTCCACATGCCGAGGCCGGTCAAGGTACTGCTCCACGAAGCACTCGCCACGACCAAAGGCAGCCACAGCTTCCCGGACTGCAGAATCGAAGGCCTCTTCCACCTCTGCGAGCTCGCGTACTACCTTCAGGCCGCGGCCACCTCCACCAAACGCAGCCTTGATGGCCAGCGGAAGTCCATGTTCCTCAGCGAAGGCCCGAGCTTCCACAGCAGAAGAGACAGGACCGTCGCTGCCGGCAACCAACGGTGCTCCGGCGCGGACGGCGATTTCGCGGGCGGTGATCTTGTTGCCCAACTGACGTATCGACTCCGGTGATGGACCGATCCACTCAAGTCCGGCGTCGAGCACTGCTTGCGCAAAGTCCGCGTTCTCGGAAAGGAATCCATACCCGGGGTGGACAGCGTCTGCCCCGGACTCCATGGCAACGGCAAGCAGCTTCCCGATGTTTAAGTAGGTGTCAGCCGGCGAATTTCCGCCCAGGCTGAAGGCTTCATCAGCAGCACCAACGTGCATTGCGTCGGCATCGATGTCTGCGTAAACGGCGACAGACAGGATTCCGGCGTCGTCGCAGGCTCGGGCGACGCGGACAGCAATTTCGCCACGGTTCGCTATCAGGACCTTGCGCATCAAATACTCACTTCTCTGGGGTCTTCGTATAAGTCGTGGTGAAGTCTGAGGAATCCGGCACGAGCCGGAAGCGGATCTTTCCGCCGATGGGGACCTGCGCGGCGAGATCAAGGTGTTCGTCGCGCACTACGCCGATCACCGGATAACCACCTGTGATGGGGTGATCCGCCAGGAAGAGGACGGGCAGTCCCGCAGGTGGAATCTGGAGCGCTCCGGCCATGGTGCCCTCGCTGGGAAGTTCGCCTTCCCGCGTGCGCTTCAGCGGGGTGCCGTCCAGCCGCATGCCTACACGGTTGGATTGGGGAGTGACCAGCCATTCCTGGCCGCAGAGGGAATCGAGCGCTTTCTGATCAAACCAGTCAGCACGGGGTCCGGGGATGACATCCAGCACCGCGACTCCCCCACCCGGGAAGTCAGGTTGCAATTCGGGGCTACCAACCGCTGTGGACTCTGTAGCGCCACCCACTGGGAGGACCTGCCTGATTACCAAGGGGGCCGGCCCGATTCCGGACATCGTGTCCGCCGAGCGACTACCCAGCACCTCCGGGACATCCACTCCGCCACGGATTGCCACATAGTTCCGGAACCCCGACTCCGGAGCACCCAAGGTGAGTACTTCGCCGTCGAGCAATGCGAAAGGTGCGGCCATCGGGGCGGTTCGCGTAGCGCCCGGCTGGATGTCGCCATCGTCGGACTCGCCGTCGGAATCAAACCACGACGGCGACTCGATGGTCAGCGTCGTCGGCGCCCCTGTCACAGCAACTACCTGGTCGCCCAAGGCTTCCACCGTGAGCCCGCCATTGACGGATTCGATCGCCGCAGCCGAAGACGCGTTTCCGACCAGCCGATTGGCCCGCCGCAGCGATGCCCTGTCCAGCGCACCGGCAGCAGAGACTCCCAGTGGCCCGTAGCCTCGGCGGCCGAGATCCTGGATCAGGCTCTGCGCGCCCGGGTTGAGAATCCGAAAACCGGACTCAACGTGATGCTCCTTTTCCGGTTCACGCGCCGGGGCGTCACCGCTCGATGGTGATTGAGCCGTCACAACCTCGCGGACTGCGCGGTACTGCACCCGGTCCCCTGGACGAACCAAGGAAGGCTGGGGCCGGTCCAAGTCCCACATTCGGGCCCCGGTCCGGCCGATCAGCTGCCAACCGCCCGGGGAGCGCCGAGGGTAGACGGCGGAGTATTGTCCACCGAGAGCTACGGATCCCGCGGGAACAGCTGTACGTGGGGAGGAGCGTCGTGGAACCGTAAGGGCCTCATTCTCGCCCACCATGTAGCCAAAGCCGGGTGCGAAGCCGGCAAAGGCCACTGTCCAAACCTGTCCGGTGTGGGCCGCTACGACGCCGTCCACGCTCAGTCCGGTCAGCTCAGCAACATCGGCGAGGTCGTCACCGTCGTACACCGTATCGATGACCACAAGACCGGAGTCGCTGGCGATCAGTGGAGCAAGCTCCAACTCCAGGAGCCGTGCGCCAATGGCACGGGTTGCAGCCGCCGACTCGCCGACCACCATGACAGTTTCCGCGGCGGCCAGAACGTCCACCTGGCCGGGGAGCGGGGCTTTGTTGAGCATGTCCTGCAGGGCGAGGACATCCTGCAGGCTGTCCAGTTCGGCCAGGACTGCACGGGTGCCAACGGGCCTGACCGAGCGAACCCTTTTCGCGGTGGTGGTTTGCATCACGGTTTCCATCTTTCGCTACGCCGCCGGCTGAGCGTGCGTCCCCTGCATCAAACGGACGTCTTCTTCCGGCTTGGGGTCGCGACCGAGGAGCATGCCCACGATCGTGACAACAGCTGCTATGAGGATGTAAACGGCGATCAGGGACCAGCCGCCGCCAGCGGCACCGTAGAGCGCTGTGAAGATGATGGGAGCAACGGCTCCACCGATAACACCGGCCAGGGTATATGCCAAGGAGCTGCCGGCGTAGCGAAGGCGGGCCGGGAACTGCTCGGTGATAAAGGCGGCCTGCGGGCCATACATGAAGGCGTGGAGTGCCAAGCCAATGACGGTACCGATGGTCAGCATGGCGACGGACTTGCCCTGAATCATCAGGAAGAACAGGGGGATATAGGCGGCGGTAGCTGCTGCCGCGATGCCGTAGACCCAGCGACGGTTGAAGCGGTCCGTCAGTGCACCTGCCGCCGGGATCAGGAACAGCTGGAAAGCCGAGCCGATCAGGATGGCGGACAGGACGTTGCCGGTGGTCATGCCCAGTTCCTTGGTGGCATAAACAGCGACGAACACTGTGAACAGGGCGTAGAGGATATCCGGGCAAACACGTGACAGCGCTGCTGCCACCAAGGCCTTGGGCTGGGTGGTGAAGACTTCTTTGATGGGAGCTTTGGGACGATCTCCGTGGGCCTGAATGGCCTTGAATACAGGAGTTTCTTCGAGCTTGAGCCGGATGATCAGGCCGAAGACCACCAAAAGTGCGGAGGCCAGGAAGGCTACGCGCCAGCCCCATGAGAGGAAGGCCTCTTCGCTGAGGGAAGCGGCAAGAATGGCAAGAACACCGTTGGCCATGAGGTTGCCGGCGGGCGGGCCGATCTGGGCTGCAGAGGACCAGAAGCCGCGCTTGTTCGGGTCACCGAATTCGCTGGAAAGCAGCACCGCGCCACCCCATTCGCCGCCCACGCCGATGCCCTGTGCCAATCGCAGCAGCACAAGAATGGTGGGGGCCGCGACGCCGATCACTGAGTAGTCAGGCAGCGCCCCAATGAGGACCGTCGCGACGCCGATCAGCACGAGGGTGAAGACCAGCACGTACTTACGGCCGATCTTGTCGCCCAGGCGGCCGAAGATGACGCCACCAATCGGTCGGGCCAGGTAACCAACCGCAAAGGCTGAGAAGGAGAGCAGCAACGCGACGAATTCGTCATTGCCCGGGAAGAAGATTTTGGGGAACACGAGGGCCGAGGCCACCGAATATATGGCGAAGTCGTAGTACTCAAGCGACGTGCCGGTGAGGCTGGCGACGTACGCCTTGATGGCACCGGGCGGCGGCTTCCTTGTCGCTGCCTTGGGTGCATTGTTGGTGCTGGTCATGATGTCCTCCGGGGGGATGAGGGATGGTGCGGGGAGCCCAGGCGGGCTAGAGGAACGAGCCGACTCCAACGCCGGCGTCGCTCAGAGCAGACTTCACAGCGGTGGCCATCGCGACGGCCCCGGGTGAGTCACCATGCACGCAGATACTCTCTGCGCGGATTTTTAGGACGGAACCGTCAATGGTTCTGACGGCTTGTTCGGTGGCCATTCGCAGGACGTGCTCTGCTACTTCGGCTGGATCGTGCAATACGGCGCCCGCTTTGGAGCGCGGGACGAGCGTTCCATCCGGGTTGTAAGCGCGATCCGCGAATGCTTCGGAAACGCCCCGAAGGCCGGCTTCCTCCGCGAGGCGCAGGACTTCGGAGCCGGGAAGGCCAAGAATCGGAAGGTTGGGGTCAACCGATTTCACAGCATCAACCACAGCACGAGCCTGGGCTGTGTGCTTGACGATCGCGTTGTAGAGGCCGCCGTGGGGTTTTACGTACTGGACGCTGCCACCCGTAATGCCCGCCAACGCCTGCAGCGCGCCGATCTGATAAACCACGTCATCAGCCAGTTCGAGGGGGTCAATGTCCATGAAGCGGCGGCCGAATCCAGCGAGGTCGCGGTAACCAACATGGGCGCCTATAACGACGCCGGCCTTGGCCGCCTTTTCGCAGGTGCTGCGGATGACGCTGGGGTCGCCAGCATGGAATCCGCAAGCAACGTTTGCACTGGAGACGGACTCGAACATGGCAGTGTCATCGCCGAGCGTCCAGCGCCCGAAGGACTCGCCGACGTCGCTGTTCAAATCGATGATTGCCATGATGTGATCCCTACCTCGTGATGCGCGTTACATCCAGCATGCACCCTTTCGCTGGATTGTTCAACGATCCAGCGATCCTAGTTTTCGGCAATCGTGTATTTTTGGTGTCATGGCCAGTGCAGATCAAGGAAAAGACGAACATGCAGGCCTTAATAGCGCACGGGCCCGGGTACGGATGAAAGTTCCCTCCGTTGCCGAGAGGGTGGCCGAAGAGCTGCGTTACCAACTTGCCGAAGGTTTCCTGGTCCCGGGCGCCAAACTGACCGAAGCCACCATTGCTGAGGACCTGGGCGTCTCCCGGAACACGGTCCGCGAAGCATTCGCCGAGCTGGCCGGGGAGCGGCTGCTTCTCCGCCAGCCCAATAAGGGCGTTTTTGTAGCCACCCTCGAAGCAGGCGACATTCACGACGTTTATACGGTTCGTCGGGCCATCGAGGTCAGCTCTATCCGGGCGGGCGGTTCTTCGGAGCGTATCGCCGCCGTCAGGGCCGCCGTCGAAGAAGGTAAGCGGGCAGCTGCGGCCAACGACAATGAAGGCCTGGGCAGCGCTAACCAACATTTCCACGGTGCCATCGTCGCCCTCGCCGAGAGCAACCGGTTGAACACGATCATGGCGCAGATCCTGGCCGAGATGCGGCTCTACTTCCACAAAGCCACCATGAACGCCCACTTCTACAGCGACTGGCTGAAGGAGAATGAGCAGATCTGCTCGGCTTTGGAAGTCGGCGAGCTGGAGAGGGCCGGCGACTTGCTCCTTGCCTACCTCAACCGGTCAGAGCAGCAGCAAACCGCTATCCACGGCGAGTAATCAGCGTTTGCCCTTCTTGCGAGAACCCTTGCCCCGGCCCTTGTCTGGATTCGGGGCGTAGCGCTGCGCAACTGCGGGCTTCTTTGGGCCACCGCCACGACGATCAGGCTTCGGTGCCTTCTTGGGCTTTTCCTGCTGGGCTGAAGGCTGGCGGGAGCTCTGAGCTGTCCGCCCACGCACGATCCCAATGAATTCTTCGATCACCGGGCTGTCGGTTCCAACCAGCCAAGCCAGGCCGATCTGCGTCCCCGGAGCCCCTGTCAGACGACGCATGACCGTGTCGTTCACGTTCAGGTGCCGCGCAACGGACATCGGCAGGATCGCCAACCCGGCGCCGGATGCGACCACCTGGAGGGCCATGTCCGGCCCGCCCATTTCGTCAATATCTAGGAAGTTCTCCTCGGCGAGGTCGTCCAGTGCAACTTCCTCAAACACCGAAATCTCGTGTCCTTTGGGAGCGACCACCACGGGTTGCTCTTCATACAAAGGGATAACGTTCAGGCCTTCGCGGTCCACGGGCAACCGAACGAAGCTGAGGTCAGCGGAACCGTCACGCAACACCGAAACCTGAGCGGCGTCGTCGGACATGAATGAGTGCAACGGGAAGTTGGGCATCCGTTCTTCCCACCGCCGGATCCATTTCCCAGGAGTCACACCGGCAACATAGGCGAAGCGGAGGCCTGCAAGGGGTTCGGTTGTTTCGGCGGAATCTTCAGCGTCTGGCACACACTCACAGTACCGGCCAGATACCCTTGAAGCATGACGTCCTCGAACTCCCAGTCCATGAAGCCGGCAACAGTTGCCAAGAAACTCGGCATCTACCTGCCCGCAACACCCCAGGAGTTCCAGGATTCGTCCATCTCCCGCGAGGAATTCGCCGAACTTCAGGCCAACCCGCCGGAGTGGCTCGCCGAACTGCGCCGCAACGGCCCCCACCCGCGCCCGGTAGTCGCGCACAAGCTCAACATCTCCATCAGCGGCCTCGCCCGCGGCGGCGTAGAGGATGCGCTCACGACGGCGGAAATCACCGAGCTGCTGCAGGCACCGCCGCAGTGGCTGGTCACCGAACGCGCCACACACGCTGCTGTCCGCTCCGAAGCGCAGCGCGTCAAGGACGAAGCTGCCAAGAAGGCCGCCACGAAGGAAGCCCGGGACAACGCCGCTGCGAAGCGTGATGCTCCGAAGACCTCCAAGCGCGATCACGCGTAGGTTTCACTAACTGTGGCCGGGACCAGTGTCCCGGCCACAGCTGTTTAAGCGCGGCTAATCCTGGTGAATCTGAATGAAGTTGCCGCAACCGTCGTCAAAAACTGCGCTGACGCCTGAAGGATCCTCGGAGGGTTCACCTTGGAACGTCACACCCGCGGCAAGCAAACGCTCGTACTCGGCCTGGACATCGGGCACGCCGAAGGTGATGGCTGCCAGGCCGGACTCATGCAGGGCGTTCATGTAGTTCGAGGCGATGGGGTTGTCGCTGGGCTCTAGCAGCAGCCCAGGCGAATTGCTGTTGTCCGCGCCGGGATCCTTGATGATGAACAGGTTGTACTCCGGCATGGCCATCAAGGTCTCGAAGCCCAGTGTCTCCGTGTAGAAGACATGGGCTGCTGCGGGGTCCTTGACGTGGATGCTGCACATTTTCAGTCTCATGCTGCCAAGGCTACGCCCCGGCTCCGACAGTGTCCCGGGCAGAGGACACCCGCATCCGGACAATTCACCTGCGCGCGCGGTGATGAATTGTCCCGTGGAAGGTGTCGCCCAAGCAGACACTGCCGCATACTGAATTCAAAGCAGCGAATTCGCCTGGAGGTGGTCCGATGCCCGCCATGATGCTCCTGTGGGGCGTAGCTCTGGTTCTCGCAACCGCAGCAACCACATATGTCCTACACAGGAAACTGACGCACGGCCGCGGCCCGGAGCCGGACGGGCTCTTTTGGGACTTGTTCGGGGGCCTCGTTGTCATAGCGCCCGCCATTCTCGTCCCTGCAGTGCAATGGGCCCCGGCCGGGCTCATCATGGTTTTCGTCGGCATCGCCACAGCGGCAGGAACACTGGCAAGCATCCGCAAAGTGGAGCGGATCCACGCAGCTGAGCCGCGCCGTCGTGCTGGTTTCCCGGACGACGCAGCCCGCCACAGAAACATTCTGGAACAGTGGAGCCAATACGAGCTCGATCCTGCGCGGGCCATCGATTTTCCGGCGATGACGGACGTCAGGACTGCCGAAACAGCAGCACTCACGCGGGCCATGCGCGAGGCCGAGTACTGCAAGGTGACAGCAGGAACTGACTACCGTGCCGCCGTCGAGCGACTCGCGGAAGCTTTGGCAGCCGCCGAACGGGCAGCAGGCGTCCCAACGGCCGCCCTGCCCTCGCCCAGATGACGCTTAACGCCAATCTCACTCAACAACATGGGCATTAAATGCCACCTCGGCAGGGAGGAAACTACAAAACCTTGCCCTTGAAGAACTCGGGACGCAACCGGTACATGACCAACATGACCACCACGCCGAGCAGGATCACGCCCATTCCCAGCACGAACACCAAGCCCACGCCGCCAACGGACGAGCCCGAGCCATACTCCGGGTCCATCGAATCCATGGCCGTCTTGACGAACATGACCAGCAGGATCACGCCTCCCAATAAAGGTGCCAGGAACTTGAAGAAGAACGGACGGACGCCACTAAACGCCGATGCCCGGAAGAACCAGACGCAGGCCAGAGCGGTGATGCCGTAGTAGAAGCAGATCATCATGCCCAAGGCGGTGATGGTGTCCCACAGCGCGTTCTCGGACACAGTCCGGGTGATCACGTAGAAACCAGCGGCAGCGATCGCAGCCGCGATCGTCGCGAAGCTGGGGGACTTGTAGGTGGGGCTGATACGGCCAAAGCGCGGCGAGATGGCGCGGTAGTGACCCATGGCCAGCATGGTGCGCGCCGGTGATACGAACGTCGACTGCAAGGACGCCGCCGAGCTGCTCAGGATGGCCAGCGACATGAGGATTGCGAACGGACCCATCACAGGACCGGCCAGCACGGCGAAGATACTGGACTGGTTCTCGGGGTTGCCGGCGCCCAAACCGGTCTCGCCCACGCCCGCGAAGGACAGCGTAGCCAAGGCAACGGTCATGTAGATGATCACGATGACCAGCACAGTGATGGTCGCTGCACGGCCCGGGGTCTTCTCGGGGTTCTTCGTCTCCTCGTTCATGGTGAGGGTGACGTCCCACCCCCAGTAAATGAAGATCGAGAGCGACACACCCGCGGCGAACGAGGAGAAGGAGTCCACGGCAAACGGGTTGAACCAGTCGGGCGAAATGGCGGTGGCGTCGAAAGCAGTGCCGTTTGATACGTGGACGAACGCTGATACTGCGAACCAGCCCAGCACCAGCAGCTGGAAGGCCACCAGCACGTACTGGACGCCCTTGGTGGTCTCCATGCCGCGGTACGAAATCCAGCAAGCCAAGGCAATGAACACCAGGGTTGTGGCAATGTTCAGGGGCAGGATTTTGCTGAGCTCCCCCAACTCCGGGTTGCTGAAAATCTGCGCGAGCATCAGGTAGAAGAAGTCCACAGCGACGGCGGCAAGGTTGGACAACACGATGATCGTTGCCGCGATCAGCCCCCAGCCACCCATCCAACCGATCCACGGACCGAAGGCGCGCGTGGCCCACGTGAAGGAGGTACCGGCGTCGGGCATTGCGTTGTTCAGTTCGCGGTAGCCGAGCGCCACCAGCAGCATGGGGATGAAGCCCACCAGGAAGATAGCGGGAAGGTGCACGCCAACCTCGGACACGGTGGGGCCAAGGGCCGCTGTCAGCGTATACGCGGGCGCGATGCAGGAAACACCAATCACGACGGCGCCGATCAGGCCCACCGATCCGGCTTTCAGCCCCTTTTCACTCAGGGACGATGTTTCTTTCGACTGGACCGTCTTTGGTGCAGTTGACATGGGTTTTGCCTCTCAGGCGATTGCTAGGAGCTTTGTCGCGTGTAGTCGCGGGGGACCACGATCATGGGAACGGGGAGGGCACGCAGGATCCGGTTGGCGGTGCTCCCCAGGAAGGTGACCCGGTGCTGGGCCAGGCGGCTGGAGCCGATCAGCAGGATTTCGCCATCTTCCCAGTCGAGTCGGTCAACGGCTTCTTCAATGGTGCGGCCCTGAGCGACCACGATCTCAGGTTCCGGCGTCTCCGCAGCAGAACCTCCGACGGCGGCAAGCCGGTCGGCGGCAAGCCGGTCGGCGGCAAGGTGGTCGGCGGCATGCACCCAGGCAGCGTCGGCCAACCCAGGTGAGTAACCGCCGTCGAGCGCCAAGAGGGAGACGAGCCGCAACGGAAGGCCACGGTCGCGCGCGGACTCGACGGCGACGTCGAGCAGTTCATCAGCGCCCGGGCGCGTCCCGAAACCGCAGCTCAAACGCGTGATCGGCTCCATGCGCTGGTAACCGTGGGGGGCCAGAGCTACCGGAACCGGCGACGAGTGGAGCAGTGAACTGGCCACAGAGCCGATTGTGAACCGCTTGAACAGGCCACCGTTGGTGGCACCAATCACCAAGGCCGCCGCATCCATCTCCACGGCAACATCGATCAGTGTCTGAGCTTCGGAGTCACCGCGTCGGATGTGGGCGCGGGCGGTGACGTCCGCCGGCACCAGTGCGAGGCCTTCATCCAGCCATCGCTGCGCCTGCTCATTGAGGATGTCGTTGTAGCCGGCCTCAGGAGGGTAGACGGCGTTGAACGGCGAATCTTCCGGGATCACCAGGACCAGGTCCAGGCTGACATCGTGGTTCCTGGCCAGCGCGACCGCAAGGTGGACGGCGTCGTGCCCCCTCGCGTTGGCGGTGTAGCCCACTACGTAACGCATGGTGGTCCCTTTCTTGTCTTAAACAGTGGAGCCGGCAGGCCGGGGAATGGTGCTCCCCCAGCCTGCCGGTGCGGTGCTGAATGCCTTAAGCGACCGGTACCGGAGCCAGCTTGTTGGCCTCGACGATTCGGGCGGCAGTTGCCTGGCCCATGCGGACGGCACCATCAACGTGCTGGTAGCCCTCGGCCGCGAGGTCGGACGAGGACCAGTAGATCGGTCCCACGTTCGCGTGCTGGTCCTTGCCGTAGCGGTGCAGGCCGCCGAGGTCGTAGCTGGATGCGTAGGCGCCGCGGGTCCATTCTTCGGAGCCCCAGTCGGACTCGTAATAGACCTCCGGGGTGAGTGCCTTGTCGCCAAGGAATCCGGCAATGGACTCGAGGATGGCTTTCTTGCGGTCTTCAGCGCTGAGCTCGAATACGGCGTCGGCCTTTTCGTCGGATACGAAGCCCACCAGGGTGCCTCGAGTGTCGCCGTGGTTGGTGTTGTCGTAGACCTCCTGGACCAGCGCGCCTGCGCTGAAGCCCGTCCCGGAGAGTCCTTCTTCGCGCCAGAACGGCGTGTCGTAAACGGCATGGACCTTGATGACGAGGCCCAGCGACTGGTGCTGGTGCATCTGGTGCTGGCGGCGCGGCAGCGGGGGTTCGAACGAGACGCGGGAGTAGAGGTTCGGCGGTACTGCCATGATCACGTAGCGCGCATTGACGGTTGCCTTCTCCGACACGACAGTTACGTTGTTGTCGTCCCACTTGATGGTGCGAACCGGGCTGTTGAGTACGACGTCGTCACCCAGCTCCGCTGCCTGCAGCAGCGAAACCTGCTGCATACCGCCGATGACGCGCTTGTCCAGGATGAAGTCTTCGTCCGTCAGGTGGGTGAAGGATCCGGCCGATGCGGCCATGAGCACTGCCTGCAGTGCTGAGAAGGCGTGTGCGGGCTTGGTCAGCATGCCACCGGCGATGAAGAGGCCGATGTTGTTGCAGGCTTCCTCATCGTTGGAGTTCTGGCGGAGCCAGTGGTGGAAGGAGATGGTGTCCAGCTCGCGTGCCTTGGGGTGCGCCCAGGGCTCGGTGGGGCCGATCTCGGCGGCGAGACCGTCCAAGATGGCAACAAGCTTATCCATCTCGGCCTTCGTTGTTTCGTTCACCGGGAACGTGTCACCGGTGTACTGGGTGCGTTTGCCGTCGGCGCCGATGTAGACGGACTCGCCTTCCCGGTAGCGCGAGTACATTTTCAGTCCGAGTTCGTCCAGCAACTCCATGAGCACTGTCTGGTCCGGGGATACCCACTGGCCGCCGATCTCCAGCATGGCGCCGTCGATGGTGTCGGTCCAGGTGCGGCCGCCCACTCGGTCGCGTGCTTCGAGCACTGCAACGCTGAGTCCGGCCTTCTTCAGTTCGCGTGCCGCCGTCAGCCCTGACGGTCCGGCACCGACGATCACAACGTCGCGATCAAGATTTTGCATGATGTCCTCTCCGTGGCCGTCCGTGGTGGCTGACCAATAAATGAATGCCATTCATTTATCTCCATAGTAGCGTTGGAGACGCCCACTGTGAAGGCCCGATGGAATAATGCTGGGGACACAGGCAGCAGAAAGGCCTCCGATGCCCGCACCAACGCCCGCCCCTTCCGCCCTCCCGGCCGGCTCCGTACGCCGTCGCGCCGGTCGACCGACGGCGGCGATCCTGGACCAGGACGGGATTACGACGGCGGCGCTCGAGTTGATCAGCAACAAGGGTTACAACGGACTCACCATGGCTGCCCTGGCTCGCTCCCTTGGCGTCGCGCCGTCTGCGCTGTACAACCACGTGGCCTCCAAGGACGACGTATTACTGCTGGTGGAAGACCACTTGGCGGCGATGGTGGATGTCTCCGCTTTCGGCTCGGACCCATGGGATGTTGCAGTGCGTCGTTGGGCGTGGTCCTACCGAGACGTATTCTCGGAGCATACGCCGCTGATACCCGTGATTGCAGTGCTTCCCGTGGCAAATGCCCCCAAAACCTTGGCGATGTACGAGGCCGTGACTGCGGGCTTCCGCGATGCCGGGTTCCCTGAAGAAAAGATCATCTCGGCGATTGTGGCTTTGGAGGCGTTCGTTTTCGGTGCCGCTTATGACGTCACCGCGCCGGAGGACATCTTCGACGCCGGCAGCCTCGCCGAGCAGGTCCCCAACTTCACCGCCGCCGTGGACCGGCTGGCCGCCGAGGAGCACGCTCGGCCGACTGATGTCGCGTTCAACTTGGGACTGGAGGCCCTGATTGCAGGGTTCGGGGCGCTACGACAAGGCGTTTCTGACTAACGCGTACTCAGCCTTCCAGGGGGCCGACGCGGATGCTTATGACGGATGGGTCCGGAAAGTCGTAGACAATGTCGTAGGTGACCGCCAATCCAGTAGACGTGCCTGGACCCAACCTGTGCTTGAACAGATCGACTGGACTGCTGGTCTTCTTGACGTTTTGGAGCCAATATTCTGCGTCATCGGCGTCCAACCCGTAACGGGAAACCCCGTCACGGACGTCCTTTTCCAGGTCCTCCCAGGTGTCGAACCGGTGGTAGAAAGTGACCTCCTTAAAGTCTGAACGCGCGGGGTCCGTTACAAATTTGAGGGTGTCAGAGTTTCCAGACACGGTTCCTTTGGGACCGGCGATGCTGATCTGAATCTCGCGGCCGTCCTGAGCAAAGATCAGGGGGCCTTTCGCAGCGTCCGCAGGTAGACCCACGGCCTCCTTTTCGAGTTTCCCCTTTGTCATATCCAGCTTCGCGGTCCCCTGTGACGTTATACGTTCGGCCCCATCGGACGTCAGGGTGTCGAACTCGCCGGCATCCGGTGCGGTCGCTTGATTGCCCGACACCACCCCCGAGCAGCCGGCCAGGGCAAGGGCTAGCGTGAGGGCGCCAAGGGCTGCTTTCAGGCTCTTCCGGGCTTTACCCGGGATGGCGTTCCCGCCCAAGGGACGCCTGCCCCGCAAATCCTTGTGATAGCCGGCCACTCTTTGTCCTATTTTTCGTTCTGACACATGGGAAGTCTACGAGGACAGGCGGAGTTCGCGCCCAACGTGAGCCGCGCGCTCCAAGTCTTCTAGCGGGAAACACTCTTGTAGTACAAGTTCTAAACTTGTATCCTAAGTGGCAGGCAAGGATGCCGTACCCACTAGGAGAACCATGAGCACCGTAGATCTCATCCGTCATGTCAAGCTATCCACGGCAAGGTTGCCCCTCACTGTGCCCATCAGCGACGCCAAAGTCTTCACCGGCCGGCAAAAGCCCATGACCGAAGTGCTGTTCCTGTTCGCTGAGATCACTACAGAACAGGGCCACAGCGGCATCGGCTTCAGTTACTCAAAGCGTGCCGGCGGACCCGCTCAATATGCCCATGCCAAGGAGGTCGCAGAAGGCATCATCGGCGAGGACCCCAACGACATCGGCAAGATTTACACCAAGCTTCTCTGGGCCGGCGCCTCCGTGGGGCGCTCCGGTGTAGCAACGCAAGCCCTGGCCGCACTAGACATTGCCCTCTACGACCTCAAGGCCAAGCGCGCCGGGCTCCCCCTTGCCAAGCTCCTGGGCTCTTACCGCGACTCGGTCCAGACCTACAACACGTCCGGTGGCTTCCTCAACGCAAGTTTGGATGAGGTCAAGGAACGCGCCACGCGGTCCATCGACGAGGGGATTGGCGGAATCAAAATCAAGGTCGGCCTGCCCGACTCCAAGGAAGATCTCCGCCGCGTCACCGGAGTTCGAGAGCACATCGGCTGGGACGTCCCCCTCATGGTGGACGCGAATCAGCAATGGGACCGCGCCACTGCCTTGCGCATGGGCCGCCAGCTTGAAGAATTCAACCTCATCTGGATCGAAGAACCACTGGACGCGTATGACTTCGAAGGCCATGCGCACCTTGCCCAGGTCCTGGACACGCCCATCGCCACCGGTGAAATGCTGGCGTCCGTCGCGGAGCACAAGGGCCTCATCGATGCCAACAGCTGCGACATCATCCAACCCGATGCTCCCCGCGTTGGCGGCATCACCCAGTTCCTGCGCCTCGCGGCGTTGGCAGATGAGAGAGGGCTGGGCCTCGCCCCGCACTTTGCCATGGAAATCCACCTGCACCTCGCCGCGGCCTATCCGCGCGAGCCTTGGGTGGAGCACTTCGACTGGCTGGACCTGCTGTTCGAGGAGCGCCTGGAAACCAAGAATGGCCGCATGATCGTTCCGGACCGCCCTGGATTGGGTGTCACTTTGAGCGATCAGGCCAGGGAGTGGACCACCGAATCCGTGGAATTCGGCGCGTAATCTTGAACCCATGAGCCGAAACCTGACCGCGGATCTCGCCGCCGACCTTCGCAACCGCATCGTCGACGGCGTCATCCAGCCAGGTGAGAAGCTCCCCAGCGAAAACACCCTCATCAGCGAGTTCGGGGTGAGCCGGACCGTTGTCCGTTCCGCCCTCACCCGTTTGCAGGCCGAGGGACTTGTGGAAACCGAACGCGGACGGGGCAGCTTCGCACTGACCCCGCCCGCGGACGGACCTACGCCTGCACCAGGAACGCGGGCCGTTGGCAGCGTGGAAGAGCGGCTGCAGATGCTCGACTTCCGGATCGGCGTCGAGACCGAAGCCGCAGCACTTGCCGCACGAAACCATACAGAACACCAACTGAAGGCCGTGCACGGCGCCTTGGAGCAGTTCGTTGCGAGCTCAGGCCACCCGGCCCATTCAATGAAGGCCGATTTCGAGTTCCACCGGGCTGTCGCGGCGGCCACCGGCAACCCCTTCTATACGGACTGCATCTCAGCCCTGGGCCAAACCATGATCACCATGCCCCGCCCACGCCTCGTTTCGGGCGATGAGCAGGATTCCCGAGGACGCTTCGAGCAAGTGGTCCACGAACACTCCTCTATATACGCAGCAATCGCGGAGGGCGACCCAGTGGCTGCCGCGGCCGCCATGCGCCTGCACCTGAGCAATTCACGACGCCGGTTCACGGGTTCCGCAGGCAACTGACCTCCCGCCCGCCCGGCCCAAGTAGGTCGCAGTTGAGGTCGTTCTCAGCGCTGGGAACGACCTCAACTGCTACCTACTTGGGTGCGGACAAAACAAAAGAGCCCCGATCCTAAGACCGGGGCTCTTTCAATTGCGTGCGCGAGGGGGGATTTGAACCCCCACACCCTTTCGGATACTGGCACCTGAAGCCAGCGCGTCTGCCGTTCCGCCACTCGCGCGCAACTTCTTTTTCCGGACTTCGGCTGGTCTCCCAGCTTCGTTTCCTTCAAAAGCAGCGAGATCAAGCATAACGGACATCCAGAGCAAAACACCAATCGGCCGGTAGGACGAGGCCCCGCACAGCCCGACAGCACCCCAACAACACCGGAACCAGACGAAAATTTCAGCCCCCGCCTCCCGCGCCAACAAGGGCCGGGAACGAACTTTTCCGGGTCGCAAGGCGTTGTGGATTAAGGCCATTCCCAGTCAGTCCCAGTAGTATCGGGAAGTGGAAGGGCCGTCAGGCGCGTACTTCGCCGTGTGCGCAGACGGAGCAATGCACGGACTATCGGACCAGGCACAATGGGTGCCGCGGCAAGGAAAGGAGAAGGACCATGGGTTTGCTGGACAAAGTCGAGCGCGGCATTGAAAAGGCCGTCCGCAACGTCTTCTCCACGGGGTCGCGGGCACGTGTTGAGCCAGTGGAGATCGCAAGCAAGCTGAGGCGCGAGTTGGACAACAAGTCCATCACTATCGCAGCCGGGCGGACACTCGCTCCCAATGTTTTTGATGTCCTCCTCAGCGATGAAGACTTCGCCCGGGCCCAGGAATGGGGAACACCGCTCGCCGAGGAACTGTGCGACGTCGTAATCCAGCACGTCCGCAGCCAGGGTTACACGCTCCAAGGCGCTGTCCGCATTTCGTTCCGGCGCAATGACGAAGAACGCGCAGGACATTTCGAAATCAACTCCCGGACCGAAAAATCGTCCGATGACGCGGCCCCTGCTCCACAAGCTCCACGTGCCCATGTTCCTGCTGCCCCGGCACGGCAACCTACCCGCCTCCAGCCCGTGCTGGACATTGGTGGCCAGCGGTATTCCCTCAACGCCCACTCAGTGGTGCTGGGCCGCTCATCGGAAGCCGACATCCTTGTAGACGACACAGGCGTTTCACGGAAACACCTTGAGGTCCGCACGGAGAACGGCGGTACCTGGGCTGTTGATCTCGGCTCCACTAATGGCAGTTACGTCAACGGGCATAAAGTGAACGGCAGCGTGGAGCTGACAGACGGCTCAACCATCACGATGGGACGTACCAAGATCATTTTCCGCCTACTCCCCCAAACCCCGGGTGGCCACGCGTGAACGACATCAGCGAACTGACCATCACAGCGCTTCGCTTCGGGTTCCTCCTACTGTTGTGGGTCCTGATCTTCAGCATTGTGACCACCATGCGCCGCGACTTCCAGATTGGCCGCAAGGCCGTAACTGGCGTTCCCACCGCACGCGAAGTGCGCAAGCACCCTGAGCTCGCAGCTTCTCCGCCGCCTGCAATCCAGCATGCGCGCACACTGGTAGTCACGGAGGGCCCTCTCAAGGGCACCACGGTTCCCCTGGCTGCCAGCCCCATCCTGCTCGGCCGCGCACAGGAAGCCACGCTTGTCCTGGAAGATGATTACGCTTCCGGGCGGCATGCGCGTCTATTCCCGCAGGGCAGCCGCTGGTTTATCGAAGACCTCGGCTCCACTAACGGCACCTACCTGGCCGATCAACAGCTCACCCGCGCTTTGCCGGTTGAGCTTGGCGTCCCCGTGAGAATCGGCAAGACGGTCATTGAATTGAGGCCGTAGTCCATGGCTTCTTCCGAGACCCCCAAAGGCCAGGAAAAGCCTGCGGAGCGCCCGCTCATCATGCGCTACGCCGCGCGTTCCGACGTCGGACGGATCCGCTCCAAGAATGACGACTCCGCTTATGTGGGCCGCCATCTTGCAGTGGTGGCCGATGGCATGGGCGGTCACGCCGGCGGTGATGTCGCTTCCGCGTCAACGGTCCTGGACATGATCCACCTTGATCATGACGATTACCCTGAGGGCGCGGACACCGTCCTGGCCGACGAGATCCAGACCGCAAATTCGCTGCTCTCCGAGCTTGTCCACCAGAATCCCAAGCTTTCGGGCATGGGCACCACGGTCACGGCGCTGCTCCTGGAGGGCCGCAAGCTTCATTTCGCCCACATTGGCGATTCCCGTGCCTACCGGTTGCGCAACAAGAAGTTCGAGCAGGTCAGCATTGACCACACATTCGTGCAGCGCCTTATTGACGAAGGCCGCCTCCGCCCGGAGGAAGCGGAAACGCATCCGCACAAGAACGTCCTCATGCGGGTCCTCGGCGACGTCGACGCCAGCCCCGAGCTGGACTTGGATGTCCTGGACGTCGAACCGGGCGAACGCTGGCTGCTGTGCTCCGACGGGCTCAACTATGTAGCCGGCCACGTGGTGGAGCGCATGGTCCGCGAGACGAAGGACCTGCGCGAATGTGCTGAGATCCTGGTGGATCTGACGCTGGAAGCCGGCGCCCCGGACAACGTCACCGTGGTGATGTTGGAGATCTCGGAGGAGACCGACGACGACGTCAACACCGCCGCCGTCGACGTCGTTCCGGCAGCAGCGCTTGCCGCTGTTGACGAGCCGGAGGCAGTCACAGCCACCAAGTCCGCCGACGACCTGGCTGCGGACAAAGCGGCAGAGGGCGCCAAAGCCGAGTCCCACGCCAAAGCCGCGCGGGATGCCGATGCTGGATCATCGTTTAGTGCGGGAGATCCGGACGACAAAGAGGACGAGGCTGCATCGTCAGACGAGTCCACAGAGCCCCCCACCACTACCGACCCCCATTTGGGTGAGCACCTCTCGGCTGAAGTGCTGCGCGAGGAGTTGGCCAGCCGCCCCCACGAACTAGTTGGCGCTGCAGCCACGGCAGCTGAAACGGGCTCCATTCCCACCGTGGCGGGCCGTACTGTCGCACGCAGGGCAGCAACGGTCCTCACGCATAAAGCTGAGCAAGACCGCATTGAGATCGAAGAGCCAGCACGTCGCCGCGTGCGTTGGCTGATGCCTGCCGTTGCGGCCGTGGTTGTCCTGGGCGTGGTGGTTGGCCTGTGGCTTGGCTATGCCTGGACGCAGACGCGCTATTACATAGGTGAGTACGATCAGCGGGTCGCCATCTTCAACGGGATCTCTCAGAGGCTCGGACCCATTCAGCTCTCGCGGCTCGAAGCCGTTACCGATATCAGGGTGGATTCATTGCCGGAATACGGCCAGCAGAGCGTACGCCAAACAGTTCCGGCGGGTGACCTCGACAGTGCACAGGGCATTGTGGAGAACCTGAGGAACACGGGCAGCGCTTCAGCCAACTGCCCGAGCACCCCACCGGCCACAGCTTCGGGATCGGCTACCCCGACGCCCACGCCGTCAGCCACTGTGCCCATACCCAGCACGGCTGCCGTTGCCAGCCCCACACCTTCACCCGTCCCGACTCCCTGTGAGGCGGCCAAATGATGCAGACTGAGATAGCACCCAAACCACGCCGGAATGTCGAGCTGGTTCTCATCGTCCTGGCCCTTGCCGTAGGCATCGGCGCAAGTGCGTTGGTGAGCATCAACTCGGAAGTCGGGCTGGATAGCGACTTCTGGTTCCAGTCGAGCCTCCTGGCGGTTGCTGCTTTCGCGTTCCATGTGGTGCTCAGGCTCCGGGCTAAATATGCCGATCCAGTAATACTTCCGATCGTGGTAGCTCTCAACGGCCTCGGGCTTGCCCTGATTCACCGTATGGACGGCCCCGCGGACGATACTGGAAACAACCAACTGCGGTGGACACTCATCGCCATGGCGGTCTCCATCGCAGTGATTTGGTTCCTCAAGGACCACCGCATTCTTCGCCGTTTTACATACATCTCCTTGGCGGTCAGTGCCTTCCTCCTGGTCCTTCCCTTGATTCCAGGCATCTCCGCTGGCGAAATCCTGGGTGCGCGCGTCTGGATCCGAGTAGGTCCCATGACGTTCCAGCCCGGTGAAATCGCCAAAATCACTCTCGCCATATTCTTTGCCGGGTATCTATCCTCCAACCGGGACCTGATTCTGTTGGCTGGCCGAAAGATCGGCCCCATGCAGTTCCCACGGTTCAAGGACCTTGGCCCCATGATCACGGCCTGGCTCGTGAGCATTGGTGTTCTCGTCTTCCAGCGTGACCTTGGATCTTCCATCCTCTTCTTCGGCCTGTTCATCGTGATGATCTACGTGGCCACCAGCCGGATCTCGTGGGTGGTCATCGGACTGCTCCTCATTCTGGGCGGCGGCTTCATTGCCTCCCAGATCTTTTCCCACGTGGCGTTCCGCATAGACAGCTGGATCAATGCGTTTACACCGGAGGTCTTCGGCAGATCTCCCGGAGGTAGCGGGCAGATCGTAGAGGGCTTGTTCGGAATGGCCGACGGCGGACTGGTTGGCACCGGCCTTGGCCAGGGCCGGCCGGATCTGGTGCCCTTCGCCAATAGCGACATGATCGTTGCCCTCATCGGCGAGGAGCTGGGCCTCATCGGCCTCTTCGCCGTGGTGATGCTTTATCTGCTGCTCTTCACTCGAGGCTTCCGTGCAGCCTTGGGCACCCGCGATGCCTTCGGAAAGCTCCTGGCATGTGGTTTGTCCTTTGCGATTGCCTTGCAGTGCTTTGTGGTCATCGGAGGCGTTACCCGGCTCATCCCTTTGACCGGCCTCACTACTCCGTTCCTTGCCGCTGGTGGTTCCTCGCTTCTGGCCAACTGGATAATCGTTGGCCTGCTGCTCATGATTTCCAACACGGCACGCGGCCCAGTGGACACCACTCCCATGGTCAACAAGCCTCCGGCAAGCAGTAGCACTCCGGGAACACGTAAACCGGCCACAGGCCAGACACCCAGCGCACCAACGGAGGCGGTGAAGCACCAATGAACCAGGCTATTCGCAGCAGCTGGATGGCTGCCGTCGCCATGTTTGCGTTGATTTTCGGCGCCATCAGCTATGTTCAGGTGATTGGTGCTGATGACCTTAATGCCAACCCTTGGAACCAACGCGCCGTTCTGGCGTCATTCTGTAATGAACGTGGCTCCATTATTGTGGCTGGCAAGCCGGTAGTTGAGTCGGTCCCAGGTACTGAGTCCTGCGCCTTCCAGCGCAAGTACAACCAGCCTGAGTTGTATGCCGGAATCACCGGATACTTCTCCAAGTTCTTCGGTTCAAGCGGCCTGGAACAGTCCATGGGAGAAACCCTGGCAGGAAACTCTGATCAGCTGTTCCTGGATCGTATGAGTCAGATGTTCCTCGGCAAAGAGCCTAAGGGCGCATCCGTTGAATTGACCTTGGATCCATCCCTCCAGCAGTTGGCCATGGATCTGATTCCTGAGGGCCAGCGCGGCTCCATTGTGGTCACCAACCCCAAGACCGGCGCCATCCTGGCTATGGCTTCCAAGCCAACGTACGATCCCAACTTGATTGCCACCCATGACAAAACAACCGCTGATGCTAATTACGCGCAGCTGCTCGAGATTCCCGGCATCAACCTGAACCAAAGCGTCAGCGGCCCTACGGGTAACCTGCTCTCGCCAGGATCGGTCTTCAAACTCATTGATACCGCGGCTGCGCTGAACTCGGGCAAGTACAACAAGGACAGCGAGCTGCCGAATCCCAGCAGCCTGCCATTGCCCGGAAGCAGTGCCAGCCTGCCCAACTATGCCGGCGGTAACTGCAACGTCCGCGAAACAGCGTCCTTCGCGTTCGCTTTGGAGCAGTCGTGCAACACGCCGTTCGCGAGCATCGCACTTGACCTCGGCCAGGATGCCATCCGGGAGCAAGCGCAAAAGTTCGGCTTCGGTCAGGACTTCGGCGATCAGCTCAAGCTCCAGCAAGCCACCAGTGTCTTCCCCGAGGACCTCGACCAGGCCCAGCTCGCGCAGTCATCGGTGGGCCAGCGCGACGTCAAGGCCACTCCGCTGCAGATCAACATGATGACAGCGGCCATCGCCAATGGCGGGGTGCAGATGAAGCCCAACCTGGTTGAGGCCATCCGTGCACCCGATCTGCGCGTCATCAACGAACCCAAGCCTGAGGCGCTCCGCACCAGCACCACGCAGCCCATCGCGAGCCAAATCACCGAGTGGATGACCAGCGCCGTGGATAACGGAATCGCCAGGGGCGCAGCCGTTCCCGGCGTCAAAGTGGCCGGCAAGACCGGCACAGCCGAGCTCGGTGACTCAGGTTTGAACAACTCATGGTTTACCGGGTTCGCCCCGGCAAACGACCCGCAAGTAGCCGTCACCATTGTCATGGAGAGTGTGGACGTGCAAACCGGGGCCCAGCTAACCAGTCCGAACGCAAAGAAGATTTTTGAGGCGGTGTTGAATAAGTGAGGCCTACTTCGGGAATCACACTCGGCGGCAGGTTCCAGCTGACCAGTCGCATTGCGATTGGCGGCATGGGCGAGGTCTGGAAGGCCAAGGACCAGATCCTCGGCCGGATCGTTGCCATCAAGGTGCTTAAGGAGGAATACACGGGTGACCCCGGGTTCCTACAGCGCTTCCGTGCCGAGGCGCGTCACACCGCCCTCCTCAACCACGTGGGCATCGCCAACGTCTTCGATTACGGCGAGGAAGCCGGTTCAGCCTACCTGGTCATGGAGCTCGTTCCCGGACACCCCTTGAGCGGCATCCTCGAGCGTGAGCAGGTGCTCTCGCCGGACATGACGCTCTCCATCATCTCGCAGACAGCCCGCGCTCTTGCCGTTGCGCACGCGCAGGGCCTCGTCCACCGCGATATCAAGCCGGGTAACCTGCTGATCACGCCGGACAACCGCGTCAAGGTCACCGACTTCGGCATTGCCAGGTTGGCAGACCAGGTGCCGCTCACACAGACCGGCCAGGTCATGGGCACCGCCCAGTATTTGGCACCGGAGCAGGCGACGGGCCAGACCGCTACGGGTTCTTCAGACATCTATTCGCTCGGCGTCATCGGCTACGAGTGCCTCACCGGCCACCGTCCGTTCTCCGGTGAATCTCAGATCGCCATTGCCCTGGCGCAGGTGAATGACGCGCCGCCGCCCCTTCCGGAGACGCTGCCCACCCCCGTGCGGGCACTGCTCATGTCCATGTTGGCCAAGGATCCCAAAAACCGTCCGGCCAACGCCATCAAACTGGCCGAAGCCGCGGAAGCCATCCGCAACGGTGACATCGCCACCGCCCACGCCGCCGTCCCCGGAATGCTGCTGTTCGAATCCAATACCGGCCCCATCACGGCGCCGGTCGACACGGCAACGGCACCCACCGGCGTCGTTAGCTCGCCTTACGGCAAGGAACAGTCGACGACGGCGACGTCCGCACTGCCCGTGCTCGGCGCCGGGGCAGCCGGGGCTGCTCTTGGAGCCGCCGCCGCGTCTTCTGCTAACCCCCTGACGCGCGCAAACGCGCTGGAGGCCGAGCGTCAGCTCAACGACGACGAAGTGGTCTACACCGAAGAAGAGAACTTCGACGATCCTGAGCCGGAACGCAAAAAGCGCAGTCCGTGGACCTGGCCCCTGGTTGCCTTGATTCTGCTGGTGCTGTTTGCTTTGGTTGGTTTCCTGATTTCGCAGTCGGGTTTCTTCGCGCCCAGCCCCGCGCCCATCGAGACAACCACCACGAGCCCCAGCCGGAGCGCGAGTCCTACTTCCACTTCAGCTACGCCCTCGCCGCGGCCGACGGAGACCTCTGAGGCACCCCAGCCATCGCAGTCGGTTCCCCAGAAGATCAACATCATCCCGGAGGAGTACGTGGGCCAGCAGTTCGAGACGGTCAGCGCGCAACTTCGTGCATTGGGCTTCGGAGTGGATGGCCAGGAGGTCTTCGACGACACAGCCGAGGCAGGGATCGTCACGACTCTCAACCCCACCGGCCCTCGCGAGCCTGGCGAAACCATCACCGTCACCTACTCAAAGGGCCCCCAGCTGGTGGCTGTCCCCGCCATCGGAGTAGGGGTTGACGAATCGCGGATTCGACAGGCAATCGAAGGAGCCGGTCTTTTGTGGGTTGCAGGAGAACCCGTGAACGGTGCCATCGGCCAGCAGCCGGGAACGTTCGTCCGTTCCTCGCCGGCAGCTGGAACCCAGGTACCCGCAGGATCAACGGTCACTTATTACCTGTCCAAGGCCCTGGTTCCGGTTGATCCGGGCTCGTCGAGTGCCACCCCCAGCGGCTCCGGCAGCCCGAGCGACTAAGTAAACGCCATGTCAACGTCACGTCCAGGTCCTGCGCATCGAGAGGAGAGCACACCTGTGTCCTCCCAGCGCATCCTCAATTCCCGCTATGAACTTGGCGAGCTGATCGGTCGTGGCGGCATGGCGGACGTCTACCGGGGAACGGACACCTTGCTGGGACGGACCGTTGCCGTGAAGGTGCTGCGCGCGGACCTCGCACGGGATCCCCAGTTCCAGGCCCGTTTCAAACGCGAAGCCCAGGCTGTAGCGGCCTTGAACCATCCCTCCATCGTGGCCATCTTCGATACCGGAGAATATTCGGTTCCGGGAGGTCCTGGGGAAGACGTGCGCGTCCCCTACATCGTCATGGAGTACGTGGCCGGACGCACCCTGCGCGACATGATCAAGGCGAACGAGCTTGGTGTGGAGAACTCCATCGGCTTCACTCTGGGGGTCCTTGGCGCCCTTGAATACAGCCACCGCGCAGGCATCGTCCACCGCGACATCAAGCCAGCCAATGTGATGGTCTGTGCCGACACCGGCGATGTGAAGGTCATGGACTTCGGAATTGCGCGCGCCATGGCCGATTCCGCAGCCACCATGACGCAAACACAAGCCGTAGTGGGCACCGCGCAATATCTTTCGCCGGAGCAGGCCCGTGGTGAAACGGTGGATGCGCGCAGTGACCTCTACTCGGCGGGTTGCCTCCTTTTCGAACTGCTGACCAGCAGGCCTCCGTTCATCGGCGACAGCCCCGTATCAGTTGCCTACCAGCACGTCCGCGAGACCCCGGACCCGCCCAGTGCCCACAACCCGGAAGTCACCGAAGCCCTGGATTCAGTCCTGGTAAAGGCGCTGCAGAAGAGCCGGACGGATCGCTTTCAGGACGCTGCCGCCTTCCGCCGTGCCCTGCGTGCGGCCAGCAACGGCATTCCCGTACCTGCGGTGGCGGCCAGTGAGGCCCCTACCGACCCCAACGACCTCGTGGAACCTGAAGACCCGGCAACAGAGCTTTTGAGCACCACAGCCGTGGGCTTCCTCGATGCCGGGCAGTTCAAGGACGAGCCAGTTGATCAGCCCCAGGAAGAGCCTCTTCCCTTGGGCCTCCCACCGGAACGTGAGCTGCCGGCGCGGCAGAAGTCCCGGCGTCGTGCCTGGGTTGCCACCTTGGTGATTTTCACCCTACTGGTGCTGGCCGGCGGTGGCTTCTGGCTCTACAGCCTCATGAACATGCAACCACCGCCGCCGGCAAAAATAGCCGTACCGGCTGTGACCAACATGTCCGAAAGCCAAGCGATCCAGGAACTCTTCACAGCCAAGCTGAAGCCCAAGTCCGTGCGTGAGCCCAGCGACAGCGTGGCCAAGGATATGGCCATCGGCACGACGCCGATTGCTGGTGCCCTGTTGGAACAAGATGCCGAAGTGATCCTCAAAATATCCAGCGGTCCCAGCTCAGTCACCATCCCGGCGGACATCGTGGGTCGCACTGACTCGGACGCGCGCGACGCTTTGCGCAGGCTTGGCATCACAGGCGACATCGTGACAACGCTGTCCCACAGTCCCACCGTTCCCGCAGGCGTTGTGATCAGCACGGCTCCCGCCCCTGGTGGCGCGATCGCCGTGGAGTCCAAGGTGGAGCTGCAGGTTTCCACGGGCAAGGTCCTCATGCCCCAGCTGATCGCTTTGCCGGCGACTGAAGCTGAAGCGGCACTGAAGGCCAAGGGACTGACCATGGCAGTGGTGGAGCAAGAGAATTCTCAAGTGCCGGCGGGGGTTGTCACAGCTCAGAGCGATGCCTTCAACACGGAGGTTGCCCAGGGCAAAGTGGTGACTGTGACGGTGGCCAAGGCCCCGGCTCCAGCACCCACACCTACCCCGACGCCAACAGAGACCGAAAAACCGACGCCGAAGCCCACGCCCACGGCAACCAAGAAGTAGGCGGCTTCGGCTGTCGCCGCTGGCACCCGGAAGCGGGCGTCTAAGCGAGGAACGAGCGAGCCCGCGGAGGGTGTCAGCGGCGACAGCCCTGCCACACCTACTGCTTGATCAGCGGGCTCAACTTCGATGCGCGCTCGGCTGCCCCGGTCATGCCCAGGGACTCCAACCAGTTACCCAGCATCTGATACCCGCCCTCGGTGAGCACCGATTCCGGGTGGAACTGGACGCCGCACAGGGGCGCGGTCTTGTGCTGCAGGCCCATCACCACTCCGTTGGTGGTCTCGGCGGTGATCTCCAGGACGTCCGGGATGGAGTCCCGTACAGCCGCGAGTGAGTGGTAGCGCGTTGCCGTGACAGGCGAGGGTAGGCCGGCGAAAACGCTCTTGCCTTCGTGACTCACGGGGGAAGTCTTGCCGTGCATAAGTTCCGGCGCGTGAGTCACCACTCCGCCATAGGCCTCTGCGAGGGCCTGATGTCCCAAGCAGACACCGAACATAGGCTTGGCGGCCTCGCCACACCATTTGATGAGCTCGATGCAGACGCCCGCTTCAGCAGGGGTGCCAGGGCCCGGGGAGACGAGGACGCCGTCGCGGCTTGCTGCGAGCTCGGTGGCCTCGGCAAGCGTCACGTCGTCGTTGCGGACCACCGTTGTCTCGGCGCCGAGTTCCTGGAGGTATCCCACCAGGGTGTAGACGAAGCTGTCGTAGTTATCCACTACAAGAATTTTTGTTGTGCTCATGGCTGCTGCACTGAACCAATCGTTGAGTCGGTCAAAGTGGTGAATTGGGAGAACCACGGGAAGAGGAACTCGACCATCAGTACCAGGGCTACGCCCACTAGTACCAAGGATGTCAGGATCCGCACCCACAAAGGGCCTGGCAAATTACGGAAGATCCACGCGTACATTCGTTACCCCTTTCCGTGTGCCCGGGCTACTTGGGCGGCGATTTCCGACGGCGGTCCGGCTGAGGCAGGTTGCCAACTATCCAGCATTGAGTACGCGATGATGCGTTCCTGTGCCCCGAACCGCGGGTTGCAACTGGTCATGGTGAGGATACTTTCCGTGGGCTGGACCCCCGGTTCGGTGGGAACGGGCATCAAAACGTCCGTGCGGTCCGGGAGGACAATCTGGTTATTGCGGAAGACGTAGGTGTAGTAGCCGTCGGCCGTCTGGATATAGATCTTGTCCCCGGGAACCAGGGTGTGGATGTTGTCCAGTACCGCGCCGTGGGTTTGGCGATGGCCCGCTACTGCGAAGTTTCCCGGCGCGCCGGGCATGGAGGTGCTCCCGTAGTGTCCGAGTCCCAAGGTGTCCAGGACGTCCGAACCGGTGCCCTCGATGATGGGGCGCGTGTAGTCGAGGCCGAAGCGGGGGATGTACATAATCCCGATCATTCCGGCGTATGCCGGCGCCGGTGCAACCACAGGTGGCCCATAGTCCACGGGCGCGGCAGGTGCTGCCGGAGTTACGGGGCCGGAGAATTCCTGAGCGAAGCTCTTGACCGCTTCAGTTTGCTTGGCATCCGCTTCCACGTTGGTCCACCACAGTTCCCAGCCCACAAAGAGGAGCAGAACTATGCCTGCGGTGATGAGCAGTTCGCCCAGGATCTGGCTGATTTTCCGGAAGACATCCGATGCCCGGAGACGCTTTCGGGGGCGCAGTTCCTGCTCTTGGCGGGCGGACGGCATGGCCGAAGCCGCCGTCTGCTGCTGATGCGCCACAGGGTCTCCTTGCATAGGGCGCGGGCGGCACGGGCGGACCCAGGTTGCGGCTAGACTTGACAGCTAGAACGAACCCGGAACGCCGTGTGGCCGTTAACCGCTGGAAAATTTCCTTCCTGCAGGATATCAAGGCTGGCGGAGCGGGTATTAACCGAACAGCCAGGAGGATCCGTGCCCGAGTCCAAGCCCCGCAAGCGGCCTGCCCGTCAGGCCCAGCAGACTTCCGCAGCGCAGCAGTACAAGCCGAACCCGGTTTGGTACAAGGCTGTCATGTTCGGCCTGATGATTCTCGGCCTGATCTGGATCATCACGTTCTATATCACCGAGGGCCAACTCCCTATCCGCGAGTGGGCCTCGTGGAACATCGTGGCAGGCTTCGGGATCGCGATTATCGGCTTCCTTATGACCACTCGCTGGCGCTCCTAGGAATTCCGCACCTCACATTTCCGTGCCCGTGAACGTCTACAGGATATGAGCAGCCGGCACACCACCTTGGATTCCCCGTTGGGGCAGTTAACGCTGACTGCCCGCGGGGAATTTTTGACGGGCATTTTCTACGAGGGTCACTGGCATATGCCCCAGCCGGACTACTTCGGAGATCTCACGGGAATCGATGACCCGGTTTTCGCGCGGACCCAAACCGAACTCGCCGAGTATCTGGGTGGTCATCGGACGGTTTTCGATGTGCCGTTCGAAGCCTTAGGAAACCCCTTCCAGGAGAAGGTCTGGGACCGGCTTAAACATATTCCCTTCGGTGAAACCGTTACCTACGGGGAGTTGGCGTCAGAGCTGGGGGACCCTCATCTTGCCCAAGCTGTTGGGTCCGCCGTTGGACGCAACCCCATAAGCATCATCATTCCTTGCCATCGGGTTGTGGGACGCAACGGACAACTCACCGGATACGCAGGTGGCCTTCGGAACAAGCGATTCCTCTTGGAATTGGAAGAGCCGGCAGAAGTGCGGGAGGGCAAGCTTTTCTGATGAAGCCAGGGCAAATGGTCAACAAGAAGCCGTTCGAAGCAGTGGTGCGGGAACAGGGTGCCACCGTGCTTCGGGTGTGCCGTGCCGTTCTCGGAGTGCACGATGCCGATGATGCGTGGTCAGATACGTTCCTGGCCGCCCTGCAGGCCTACCCCACCCTCCCGGCAGGGGCCAACGTTGAAGCTTGGTTGGTCACCATCGCCCACCGCAAGTGCATCGACCAGGTGCGTGCGGGTAGCCGCCGCGCCCTGCCGGTGGACCATCCACCTGTACAACACTCCAGCCTCGGCATTCCCGGTGACGGGCATGAGGAATTGCTCGACGCCGTAACGAGCCTTCCGCCGAAACAGCGTCAGGCTGTGGCTTACCACTACCTCGCCGGCCTTCCCTATAACGATGTTGCTGCCCTGTTGGGGGGCACCGCCGAGGCTGCCCGCCGTGCCGGCGCTGACGGTGTGAAATCACTCCGCTCCGCCCTTGCTGCACATCAGTCGCTGGCTCATACATCCTCGAAAGGTGATATCTGATGACCCTCGAACTCAGCCCCGATCACGCCGAGGTCGTTTCCCTCCTGCACCCCCTGGATGCAGGACTCGAACCAGCCATTGCCAGCCTCCACGCCCGGTTGGCCCGCGATGCTCAACTGACCCACACCTTGGACATCGCTTACAGGGTTGTGGACTCCCCTGTAGGGAAGCTCCTCCTGGCCGCGACCGATCGTGGAATCGTCCGCGTGGCGTTCGAGCTGGAAGACCACGACTCCGTCCTGCAGCTCCTGGCAAACACTGTGAGCCCGCGGATCCTTCAGGCACCAGCACGATTGGATGATGCCGCCCGGGAACTCGACGAGTACTTCAAAGGCACCAGGACGGAGTTCGATCTCACGTTGGACTTCCGTTTGTGCCGCGGTTTCCGGCTCAACGTCCTGCGCCACCTGCCTCGGATCCCTTACGGCAGCACAGCCAGCTATGCCCAGGTGGCCCAGGCAGCTGGCAGCCCCAATGCGGTCCGGGCCGTCGGAACCGCCTGCGCTACCAACCCTTTGCCGCTCATCGTGCCGTGCCACCGGGTAGTGAAATCTGATGGCAGTTTCGGCGGCTACCTTGGTGGAAGCGAGGCCAAACGCGCACTGCTCCGCCTTGAGGCAGCCGCATGAGTGACGACGCCCTGTTTCCGCTGGAACTTCTGCAGCCGGAAGGGCACGACGCCGGTCCCCGACTGGTTTCGCCTGGCGCCGTCCATGTGCCTGGCTGGCTCACCCTTGAGCAGCAACGGTGGATCGTGGCGCGCTTTGGCGAATGGACACAAGGACCGGTTCCCCTGCGTGCTGCGACCCTCCCTGGCGGACACCAGATGTCGGTAAGGACTGTGTGTCTTGGTTGGCACTGGCAGCCATACAAGTACACAAGGGAAGCCACGGACGTCAACGGCCGTCCCGTACTCGACTTTCCGGAGTGGATGGTGCGCTTGGGGCGGCAGGCAGTGGAAGCGGCCTACACCTCCGGAGTTGAAGATGATGAAGCCCTGAGCAGACTGGCCAAGGATTACACACCCGATGCCGCGCTGGTGAACCTTTACGATGACGGTGCCGCCATGGGCATGCACCAGGACAAGGACGAGCGCTCCAACGCGCCGGTGGTTTCGCTCAGCATCGGGGAAACCTGCCACTTTCGCTTTGGCAATACTCAAACACGGAGCAAGCCATATACGGATGTTGAACTCCGCTCCGGAGATCTCTTCGTCTTTGGGGGACCATCACGGTTCGCGTATCACGGCATTCCCAAAGTCCTCCCGGGAACGGCACCGGACGGTTGTGGCCTCTCACACGGACGGATCAACATCACCATGCGGGTTACGGGATTGTCCTGATGCCGCGGTGCCATCACAAGAATGTCAGAGGCACCGGGCACACTAGCCCTGAAGCTGAATTACCGTCCCACCGCCTTAGCGGTGCGGCTGCAGAGGAGCATACATGACCCCGGATAACGGCACCGTCGTTGGTGAAGATGGGCTGGCGCGCCCGCTATGGGCATCCTCGGATCCCCTCATGCAGGCGTACTACGACCACGAGTGGGGAATGCCCGTCCGCGATGAGCAGGGCATGTATGAGCGCATCAGCCTCGAAGCCTTCCAAGCCGGTCTCTCCTGGGCCACTATTCTTCGGAAACGGGATGCTTTCCGGAAGGCCTTCCTGGACTTTCATCCGGAGAGTGTTGCCGCCTTCGCCGAGGCTGACGTGGAGCGCCTCATGCTTGACGCCGGGATTGTGCGCAACAGGCTAAAGATCAATGCCGCGATCACCAACGCCAAGGCCACCATTGCCTTGCGCGAAGAGGGGGGCTTGGTGGAATTCGTGTGGTCATTCCAGCCCGACAGTACGCCTACTCCCAGCTCAATGGCGGACATCCCCACCACATCCCCGGAATCGATCGCGTTATCCAAGGCACTCAGAAAGAAGGGTTTCGCTTTCGTGGGCCCAACCACCATGTATGCCCTCATGGAAGCGGTGGGCATCATTGATACCCATCTGATGAACAGCCACCGGCGGGGCACCTCAGGAGTTTGGACCTGAGCCGCTGCCCTGCTTCCGCGGTGAACGGCTTTAGCTAGTCCACAGCTCTTGTCCACAGAAGTGTGTAACTTTATCCACAGGCGTGGATAACTTCTGTGGACATCCACCTACTTGTCCGGAAAATCAGCAGCATACCGGCGAACATCATCCCAAAGCTGAGCCACCGCGCTTGTACCCAGTGTGCACCGCGCTGTGGATAGTGCCACAAACTTAACCCAGAGTTCAGCGATCAGGTATTGCCCCATTTGCCGAGGACCCTCGAGCAAACTTCCGGGCGGACCCTCCCCGGCTCGAAAGTCACCATCATCGCCTTGGACAGTTGATAACTTACCCACTTAACAACAACCCCCTACCCACAAGTTATCCACAGATGGGGAAAAGGTGTGGGTTTCCCGTCCCGGATCGCTGGTTTCCCGGGCTTTACGGCACTTCCGGGAAGCTAAACTACAGGCATGTAAGTTATTAACACTGTTGAAAAGCCTGTTGATACCCAGCGCCCTGCGCGATCATTAACAGGGTTATCCACAGACGCCGGCAATATCGCGTGTTTGTCCACAAATCTTCACCCAACGGGGACAAAGTTATCCACAGTTGTGGAGAAAAGCATGCCATTCGGGGGATATCTACCCGTCTGACGAGTATGCGAACGGTTAACACGAATAACTACACACATGTAAGTTACTCACACTGTGGATAAAGCCTGTGGATAAGCTCCGGGAGTACGGTGCTTTCATGAAGATCGACTTCAAGAGGCAGATCCCCAGCTACGGCGCCAAGCACGGCTTGTTCTCCGTGATTACGGTGCCCACCCTGCAGTTCTTGATGATCGACGGTCACGGGACCCCAACACGGCGGAGTCTTACAGGGACAGCCTGGCTACCCTGTATCCCGTTGCCTACAAGCTGAAATTCTTCAGCAAGAATGAGCTTGGCCGGGACTACACCGTGATGCCCCTCGAGGCTCAGTGGTGGGCGGACGACATGGAGTCATTCACTAATGCCAGGGATAAGTCACGCTGGGACTGGACTCTGATGAACATGGTCCCGGACTGGGTCACCCAGGAGCACCTGGACATGGCGCGGGAGGCGGTCGCCAAGAAGGGGGAGTCCCCGCTTCTGAAGGCACTTCGTCTGGAGCCCCTCCATGAAGGTTTGAGCGTGCAAACGCTTCACATAGGTCCCTACGACGATGAAGAGCCAGTGCTCGCGGAGATGCACAACAAATTCATACCGGAGAAGTCGCTGACGATGACCGGCAGGCACCATGAAATCTACCTCGGCGATCCTCGCCGTACCGCGCCGGAGAAGCTAAGGACCATCCTGCGACAGCCGGTTAGGGAATGACGGAGAAGGGGCCCGCTAGCCAGCGGTGACGCGGAACCAGGTGGCCACGGCCAAGAGGCCTGCCACCAGAACCAGCCCGCCGGTCTGCAGCAGTGCCTGGTTCTTGCCGCGAGGTGCGTAGGCAATGGCGGCAGCAGCCAAGCCGCCAGCAATCAGGCCGCCCAGGTGCGCTTGCCAGGCGATGCTGGGCACGAAGAAGCCAATAGCGCCATTTATGGCGATCAGGACCCAAAGTTGCTTGGTCTCTCCACCTCGATGGCGCTGCACAACAAGCATGGCACCGAACAGGCCGAAGATGGCCCCGGAAGCACCCACGACTCCCACAAGGGGCCTGTCCGGGGTCAGCAAAAGGAAGCCCACTGAGCCACCAATTGCGGAAATCAAGTACACAGCCAGAAACCGGATCCGCCCGAGCAAAGGCTCAAGGGCTTGTCCGAAAATCCACAGCGTATACATGTTCAGGACTATGTGAAGCAGGAAACCTTGCGAATGAAGGAATGCTGCAGTGATCATGCGCCATGGCTCGCTGACAGCAAAGATGTTGGCGAACGCAAAGTTTTCAAAGACCGCATCGCCGGGCACGATCCACTGAAGGACATAAACCAGGGCGCACAGGCCAATGATCACGAACGTCACCAAAGGCCGGCCCACTGCCAAAGCTCCGCCATACGGGGAGCGGTATGCCGGCGTCGTACGTTTTTGTTCGCTGACGCAGTCAACGCACTGGAATCCGACGGCGGCCGCCCGCTGGCACTCGGGGCACGCAGGGCGCCCGCAGCGCTGGCACCGCACATAGGAGGGCCTGTCCGGGTGCCTGGGGCACACCGGAATATCAGCGGACGGCTCAGCCGACGGAATTCCGTAACTCATGGGCTCTGGTTCAGCGTGCGACTAGAGCTGTTCGATGTCGATGCTGTTGATGACGACGTCCTCAACCGGTCGGTCCCCCATGCCGGTGCGGACGGACTCGATGGCATCCACAACCTTGCGGGATTCCTCATCCGAGACCTCGCCGAAGATGCTGTGCTTACCGAACAGCCAGTCGGTGTTCACTGTGGTGATGAAGAACTGTGACCCGTTGGTGCCCTTGCCCATCTGGATGCCGGCGTTAGCCATAGCAAGCTTGTACGGAGCGTTGAAGGTCAGTTCCGGGTGGATTTCGTCGTCGAACTGGTAGCCCGGGCCACCTACGCCGCGTCCAAGGGGATCGCCGGCCTGGATCATGAAGTCCTTGATGATCCGGTGGAAGATGGTGCCGTTGTAAAGGGGCGTGCCGGTCTTGTCTTCACCGGTTTCCGGGTGGTTCCAGGACTTTTCGCCCGTGGCCAGGCCAACGAAGTTGGCGACCGTCTTGGGGGCGTGGTTGCCGAAGAGGTCAACCTTAATGTCGCCGAGGCTCGTGTGGATCGTTGCTTTTGCGGTTGCGATGGTCATGGGAACATTCTTCCATGCAGGGTCAACGCCCGTCGGGCTGTAAAGCCGGTTCCGCGCTCGGTGAAATCCGGGACGAACTCGAACAGATGAATAGCCGGTGTTCCACAAGCGACGTAGGCTAGCAACAAACGAGCATGTGTATCGGGAGGTAGTTGTGAAGAAATCAGACCGTATTGCCCGCGAACTCGAACAATCAGTCACGGCTGGTGTGGATAACGCCCGCGACTGGGCTGCACCGCGTGTGGAAGCAGCCGTCAATTGGGCTGTTCCGCGTATCCAGCACGGCATTGACACCGCTTCCCCCAAGATCCAAGAGGGGCTGAAGTCCGCTGCGCACAACCTCGCCGATGGCGTTGCAGTTGTTACGCCGCGGATCCAGGACGGGTTGGCGCATCTCGCGCCGAAGATCCATGACGTGGTTGAAGATGCGACACCAAGGATTCAGGAGACGCTCAACAAGGCCACCCCTGCTCTTGGCCACGCACGGGACAAGGTAGTGGTGGAGTACTTGCCTAAGCTCTCGGAGCAGTTGGGCCAAGCTTCCGTAGCTGTTCATCATGTCCTCGAGAACGCTCCCGCACAGGTGGACGCGGTGGCGCAGAAGCTGGTTGATTCCGGCGTTGTCCACAGCGTCCAGGAGCAGGCTCAGGCCACCGGCAAGCAGATCAAGGCAGTTACTGACCAGGCCAGCAAGGCGGTTTCCGCCGCGTTAGTGCAGGAACAGCCCAAGCCCAAGAAGCGCGGATGGTTGATCGTCACGGTTATTGCTGCCGCCGCTGCTGCGGGCGTTGCCGCTTGGAAGGCTTCCAAGCCGGTTGAGGATCCGTGGAAGACGCCTTCTCCGGTCACACCCACGCCCGCTCCTGTTCCTGCAACGAGCACCACTCCGGCCCCGGCCGATGCCTCGGCGTCGGTCACAGCCACAGTTGCCGAGCCGAAAGCCTCGGACATCACGCCGGAGGAAGCCCAAGCTGAAGTCGAGCAGGCAACCAAGGACGCTTTCAAGAACGTTGAGGATTCCACTGACAAGGTGGCAACCGATGCCAAGACTGCCGTCCAAAACATTGCGGCCAGCCTGCACAAGGACACTGACGGCAAGGACTCCGACGCCAAAGGTGCACAAAACTAAACCCTGACGTACGGCCTCGGACGTGGGCCGTCAAGTCAAATATTGAAGGGACCTTGGCTAATGCCGGGGTCCCTTCAGTGTTTGCCGGCTTGTCATCAAAGCCTCCCTCGGAGACGCCGCCCGAGTGTTAGATTTGAGGGGATGTCAGCCGATAGACCCTTTGCGGGTGCCCTCCAGGATGCTCCGGAACCTCCGGGTGTGTCCATCGTCATCCCGGCGTATAACGAGGAAAGCGTCATTCGCCAGTGCCTCATCGCTGCCATCTACCAGTCTGTTCCTGCCGAAGAGATCATCGTGGTGGATAACCTGTCCACGGATCGTACGGCAAGGATCGTGCGCCAGATGCAGCAGGAATACCCCGAGAGCCCCATCATTCTCCTGCAACAGGATGCCGCCCAGGGGCTGATCCCCACACGTAACCACGGCCTGAATAACGCCACAGGGGAGGTAGTGGGCCGCATTGATGCTGACTCAGTCCTTGAACCGGATTGGGTGGAACAGGTTCAAAAAGCGTTCATGGACCCGTCCATCGCCGCAGCCACGGGTCCGGTGGTCTACTACGACATGCCCATGCGCCGGTTCGGTTTGAAGGCGGACGACAAGATGCGGCAGCTCATGCTCCGCTTGGCCAAGCACCAGTACCACTTCCTCTTTGGCTCCAATATGGCACTCCGCCGCTCGGCATGGGAAACCATCCGTGATGAGGCGTGCCTGGACCCCAAGGACGAGATGCACGAGGACATCGATCTTTCGCTGCACTTGTTCGAGCACGACCTCAAAGTGCAGTACCTTCCGCAGATGGTGTCCGGCATGTCTGCCCGGCGGCTTGAGGACTCGCCGCGGGACTACCGCTACTACGTCCAGCGTTTTGATCGGACGTACAAAGCCCACAACGTCAAGAAGATGGCCCTGAAGGCGCCTATGGTGGTGTTCTTCTCGGTGTACTTCCCGGCAAAGTTGCTGCGTGCCATCCACACGGCCAACTCTGCCCAAGGGGCCCGCCGCGGCGGTGTGTAAACGCCCGACGCCGGTACCTCAGTCTGTGCCAAGCTCGGCTAGGCGCTGGTCTGGTTCCGGCCGCCCACGCCGTTGACCGGCGACGACCACTGCCAGTCCCACAAGGATCAGTGCCAAACCTGCATACGTGCCGGCCGGCAAGGTCTCGTTCAGGAAGACGGCGGCCAGGATTGCAGCACCTGGAATTTCCAGCAGGATGATCATGGACACCAGCAACGGGCTCATGGTGGCCAGCAAGTGGTTGAACGCCGTGTGCCCCACCAGCTGCGCACAGACGGTGATGGCAATAATGCCTAGCCAACCGCCGGCGTCGAACCCTGTGAGTGGCTGAGCGCTCAAGAGAGCGAGCACGGCCACAATCGCCGCGCACATCCCGTAGCAGAGGGTGGTGTACGTTCCAGTTCCCATGGACTGGCGGGCTTTGCCGCCCGCAAGCGTGTAGAGGCCGGCTAAGGCGCCGCCAGCGAGTGCCAGGAGGTCACCAAGCAGCGCTTCCGGGGATGAACCCATGTCGAAGCCTGTGATCGCCACAACGCCGCCGAAGGCGATACCCAAACCCACCAGGACCGGCCACCTGTGCCGTGTACCCCGGAACAACTGGAAAACGGCGATCCACCCCGACTGCAGGCACACCAACGCGGTGGCAGCGGCAACGGACGTCAGCTGCAGCGCCGTAATGAAGCATGCAAAGTGGAATGCAAGTGCCACGGCGGCTACAGCCGACCAGCCAAATTCGCGCCGCGTGATCTTCCCGAATGCTTTCGGCTCCCGGATGACCACGGGGCCTGCCATTACTACGGCACCAATAGCGTTGCGCCAGAACGCGATGGCCAACGCTGTCACTGAGGTGGCACCCAGTGTGCCGGCAATGAGCGGTCCGGAGGACGCCACGCCAAGGACACCGAGCGCAGCAATGAGAAGGGTCACGCATCTACCCTAGTGCGGTGGCTACCCTAGTGCGGCGGGGAGGCTCGGCCGTCCGTGGCAGGAGACCATTTCCTGTCGGTCATGACCCGCATATGGGTGTGACCCTTAAATGCGAAAGTCCCGGTCATTTCTGACCGGGACTTTTCTTATGGTGGAGGCACGGGGACTCGAACCCCGAACCCCCTGCTTGCAAAGCAGGTGCGCTACCAATTGCGCCATGCCCCCATAAGAAGCAACCCGTCAATCATACCCCATGCCCGGACTGGTATTTACCAATCCGAACCGGGCTCCTCGGCTAGTCCACCGTGTCGGTCGACTTGCTCCAGACATCCTTCCGGGCTTCGGATTCCTGCGCCTTTTTATAGACCAGGACACCTGCGATTGCCGCTGCCACTACTACTAGCAACTTCTTCACAAGCACCTCATTCCGGTTCAGTTTTACCTGAACCTCTTTCGGTTCCGTGGGCGTACCAGGACTTGAACCTGGGACCTCTTCGTTATCAGCGAAGCGCTCTAACCGCCTGAGCTATACG